>NZ_JADBEG010000001.1:2500-5065000 GCF_014873755.1 Amycolatopsis lexingtonensis | reverse complement strand
GGCTAAACCGTGCATATGTCAAGCTGTCAGGCGTTGTGTGTGCGGTGTTGTGGGACCCACCTTGAAGAGACTGACATTTCTTCGGGTTGTTGTGCTGGTTAGTGGAACCGCTTGGGATGGCGGGCCGGAGTGGGTGAGAGCCCCGTACGCGAAAACCAGTTTCACCGATCTTGGTGGTGTTCCCGAGTAGCAGCGAGCTCGTGGAATTTGCTGTGAATCTGCCGGGACCACCCGGTAAGCCTAAATACTTCCTGAAGACCGATAGCGGACGAGTACCGTGAGGGAAAGATGAAAAGTACCCCGGGAGGGGAGTGAAAGAGTACCTGAAACCGTGTGCCTACAAGCCGTCAGAGCCTTTTGGGGTGATGGCGTGCCTTTTGAAGAATGAGCCTGCGAGTTAGTGCTGCGTGGCGAGGTTAACCCGTGTGGGGTAGCCGTAGCGAAAGCGAGTCTGAATAGGGCGATCCAGTCGCGTGGTCTAGACCCGAAGCGGAGTGATCTACCCATGGCCAGGGTGAAGCGACGGTAAGACGTCGTGGAGGCCCGAACCCACTTAGGTTGAAAACTGAGGGGATGAGCTGTGGGTAGGGGTGAAAGGCCAATCAAACTCCGTGATAGCTGGTTCTCCCCGAAATGCATTTAGGTGCAGCGTCGTATGTTTCTCCACGGGGGTAGAGCTACTGGATGGTCTAGGGGCCTTACCGGGTTACCGAAATCAACCAAACTCCGAATACCGTGGTGTTAGAGTACGGCAGTGAGACGGCGGGGGATAAGCTTCGTCGTCGAGAGGGAAACAGCCCAGAACACCAGCTAAGGCCCCTAAGTGTGTGCTCAGTGGGAAAGGATGTGGGATTGCCCAGACAACCAGGAGGTTGGCTTAGAAGCAGCCACCCTTGAAAGAGTGCGTAATAGCTCACTGGTCAAGTGGTCCTGCGCCGACAATGTAGCGGGGCTTAAGCACACCGCCGAAGCTGTGTCATTCATGCAATACATCGGCTTCACTCCTTGAGGGTGTTGTCTAGTGGTATGGATGGGTAGGGGAGCGTCCTGCATCCAGGGAAGCGGCGGCGGAAGCCAGTCGTGGAGGGTGTGGGAGTGAGAATGCAGGCATGAGTAGCGAATGCAGAGTGAGAAACTCTGCCGCCGGATGACCAAGGGTTCCTGGGCCAGGCTAATCCGCCCAGGGTAAGTCGGGACCTAAGGCGAGGCCGACAGGCGTAGTCGATGGACAACGGGTTGATATTCCCGTACCCGAGCATGTGCGCCCATGACGAGGCGTTTGATACTAACCACCCAAAGCCACTGTTTGAAGCCTTCGGGTGAATGACGGTGTGTGGAGCGTGGGACCTGATTTCGTAGTAGTCAAGCGATGGGGTGACGCAGGAAGGTAGCTCCGCCAGGCGATGGTTGTCCTGGTGTAAGCGTGTAGGCCGGAACATAGGCAAATCCGTGTTCCATATAGGCTGAGACGTGATGCGTAGCCGTTTGAGGCGAAGTAGAGTGATCCTATGCTGCCGAGAAAAGCCTCTAGTGAGTGCATGCACGGCCCGTACCCCAAACCAACACAGGTGGTCAGGTAGAGAATACCAAGGCGATCGGGTGAACTGTGGTTAAGGAACTCGGCAAAATGCCCCCGTAACTTCGGGAGAAGGGGGGCCAAACATCCTGAAGCTTCTTGCAGGCTAGGGGTGGGTGGCCGCAGAGACCAGCGGAAAGCGACTGTTTACTAAAAACACAGGTCCATGCGAAGTCGCAAGACGATGTATATGGACTGACGCCTGCCCGGTGCTGGAACGTTAAGAGGACCGGTTAGCCTTTCGGGGCGAAGCTGAGAATTTAAGCGCCAGTAAACGGCGGTGGTAACTATAACCATCCTAAGGTAGCGAAATTCCTTGTCGGGTAAGTTCCGACCTGCACGAATGGCGTAACGACTTTCCGGCTGTCTCAACCACAGGCCCGGCGAAATTGCACTACGAGTAAAGATGCTCGTTACGCGCGGCAGGACGGAAAGACCCCGGGACCTTTACTATAGTTTGGTATTGGTTTTCGGTTCGGCTTGTGTAGGATAGGTGGGAGACTGTGAAGCGGTGACGCTAGTTACTGTGGAGTCGTTGTTGAAATACCACTCTGGTCGAATTGGGAATCTGAACCTCGGGCCATGATCTGGTTCAGGGACAGTGCCTGATGGGTAGTTTAACTGGGGCGGTTGCCTCCTAAAGAGTAACGGAGGCGCCCAAAGGTTCCCTCAGCCTGGTTGGCAATCAGGTGTTGAGTGCAAGTGCACAAGGGAGCTTGACTGTGAGACAGACATGTCGAGCAGGGACGAAAGTCGGGACTAGTGATCCGGCACCTCCTGGTGGAAGGGGTGTCGCTCAACGGATAAAAGGTACCCCGGGGATAACAGGCTGATCTTGCCCAAGAGTCCATATCGACGGCATGGTTTGGCACCTCGATGTCGGCTCGTCGCATCCTGGGGCCGGAGTAGGTCCCAAGGGTTGGGCTGTTCGCCCATTAAAGCGGCACGCGAGCTGGGTTTAGAACGTCGTGAGACAGTTCGGTCCCTATCCGCCGCGCGCGTAGGATACTTGAGGAAGGCTGTCCCTAGTACGAGAGGACCGGGACGGACGAACCTCTGGTGTGCCAGTTGTTCTGCCAAGGGCATGGCTGGTTGGCCACGTTCGGAAGGGATAACCGCTGAAGGCATCTAAGCGGGAAGCCTGTTCCAAGATGAGGTATCCCACCCCTTTGTGGGTTAAGGCCCCCAAGAGACCATTGGGTTGATAGGCCAGATATGGAAGCACAGTAATGTGTTGTTGAGTTGACTGGTACTAATAGGCCGAGGACTTGTCTACGAAGATGTTGCGCATCCACTCTACGGTTCTGAAACACCACGCCGGTGACGGTGTGTGTTGTTTCAGAGATGTTTCGGTGGTTTTAGCGTCAGGGAAACGCCCGGTCCCATTCCGAACCCGGAAGCTAAGCTTGACAGCGCCGATGGTACTGCAACCGAAGGGTTGTGGGAGAGTAGGACACCGCCGAACTTAACATGAAGGAAGGGCCTGGCCCGGTTGAGACGAGAGTCTCCCGGCCAGGCCCTTTTTCATGCCCACGGACACCCGCCCCGCCCGCACCATTTCCCGCTGGTGCCGAGCTACCCACACCCCGACAACGCGGCGAGTGGACCATTCGGTGCCGCCGCCCGAGCGCGCGTGACTGCTCTGCGAGCACCTGACTTCAGCGCCGCCGGCCAGGCGGGCATTCGCGCCACTTCAGTGCCATCCGCGCCCCGGTCACCGGCGGCCCGAGCGGTCCGCCGACACCTCCCACTGCGAACGGTCCGTTCGTGCCCAGGCAGCCGTACAACTGCAGCCGCAGGCCTGCCGACGCTCCAGCCCAACCCCGCCCGGCGGCATGAAAAAGGGCCGGAGCTCCTACCGAGCCCCGGCCCTTCCGCCAGCCGAACCGAACCAAATCCCTACTTCAACGCCGACCCGGCCTGCCAGTCAGCCCAAGACTTCGACCAATCACCGTACAGATCCCAAACCGGCAGCTGCGGGCCGCCCGAGTTGGTCACCTCCACGACGTCACCCAACCCCATGTTCTGGAAGAACCACTGGGCGTTCGCGTCGTTCAGGTTGATGCACCCGTGCGACACGTTCGAACTACCTTGCTGCCCCACGCTGTTGGGGTTCTCGTGCACGAACTCGCCGTCGTTCGAAATCCGCTCCGACCACTTCTCGTTGGAGCGGTACGCCTTCGGGTCCGGCGGGCAGACGCCGTACGTGCAGGAGTCCATCGTGTAGTTCGCCTGCTTGTCCGAAATGACGTGCGCGCCCAAGTGGGTGGGCGTCGCGTCCTTGCCCATCGAGATCGGCATGGACTTGACCATCGCGCCGTTGTGGAAGATCTGCATCTGCTCGGTGTTCCCGTCCGCCTTCGCGATCCAGGAATCGTGCACCTTGTACGTTTCCGCGCGGTCCTCCGCGCCGAACACGCCGCCGCCGAAATCGACGCCGTAGATCTTCGCCGAGACCTTGAGGGTGGTGCCGGCCTTCCAGTACTCCTTCGGCCGGTAGTGGACGTTCGAGTCGTCGATCCAGTACCAGCTGCCCTCCTGCTTCGGCGTCGACTCGACCGACAGGGCCTTCTCCACCGCCGCCTTGTTCTTGACGGCGATCTTGCCGAAGCTGAACACGATCGGCTGGCCGACGCCGACGCCCGCACTGGCCACCGCGGACGGGGCCGGGATGAGGTTGGCGTTGGCCTGCTTCTTCGGCGCGATCGTGCTGATCTGGTTGTCCTGCTCGATCGGTTTCCCGTTGGCGCCCTGGGCGTGCGCGACGATCTTGTACGTCGCGCCGTAGCCGAGCGGCTCGGTGGACGTCCAGCTCGAACCGTCGTCGGCGAGCTTGCCGGCGACCGTCTTCCCCTTGGCGCTGTTGGTCACCGTGACGTCGAGCAGCTTTCCGTTGGCCGCCTTGACGACGATCGGCGTCGCCGGGTTCACCCCGGTGCCACCCGCGGGCTCGAACGTCACCGCGACCGGCGTCTCGGAGGCCGAAGCCGAGCCCGGCGCCGGTGTCCCGCCGGCGGAGGAACCGCCGTCGTCACCGGACGAGCAGGCGGAAACCAGCAGTGCCCCGGCGAGGATTCCGGCCACCGAAAGTAAAATCTTCTTGGGGAGCATATTGTCTCTTTTTTGGGAATCGGGATCGGCGGGCATTCGTCATCAAAACTACGCGATAGCGATGACGTTCTTACCGGCGGATCGGTGCATCGGCGTGACGCGGATCACGTGACGACGAGGCCCGGGGCACCGTAAAGTCCCGGGCCGCGCACCGCGAGCCCGTCGAGGTACTCCCGCGCCGCCTGGTACGCCTGTTCCGCCAGTTCCTCCGTGTGCCCGAAGTCGAGCGGGTTCACACGTACGGGTGCGGGACCCGGCAGGTAGACCACCGGCACCGAAGCCGCGGCCACCGGCGCTTCCAGCACGGCCTGGTTCCGCATGCTGATCATCGCGGTGAACATGATCACCTCGGCGAACGTCCGCGGCGCGTCCGGCATCTTCCCCGGGAACGCGCAATCCAGCACCACCAACGACTTCGCGCCCATGGCCAGTGCCTGCCGCATCGGCACGTTCGCGACGAGCCCGCCGTCGTAGAGGAGCCGCCCCTCGTGCTCCACCGGCGGGAAGATGCCCGGGATCGCGCAGCTGGCCAGCAGCGGCTCGAGCAGCCGCCCGGACCGGATGAGCAACGGTTCGGCCGTGTCGACCTGCGTCGTGACGACGCCGAGCGGCAGCGCCAGGTCCTCGAACCGCGTTTCGGCGCCGAGGTGGTCGGCGATGATCCCCGCCAGGCCGGAATTGGGGAACAGGTGCGTTTTGCTCTGCGTCAGCGTCCGGACGCGGCTCAGCACGCCGCCGGGGAACGCCTCCGCGCGGGTCATGTGTGCCCAGATGCCGTGCAGGTCGGCCAAGGCGTCGCCGCCGGAGCGGGCCAGGACGGCGGCGTTCAGCGAGCCGACCGACGTGCCCGTCACGAGGTCCGGCGTGGCCCCCGCTTCGGTCAGCGCGCGCAGCATGCCGACCTGCATGGCGCCGAGGCTGCCGCCACCGCCGAGGACGAAGCCGATCGGCCGGGGAAGATCCGCGAGACTCATACCGCCGAATGTAGTAAGCCCGACTTTCGCAGGTCGTGCGGCCCGTGAAGCCGGCGTTAACCTGCTGGGGTGGCCGAGCTGGAGCTGCGCCATCTCAGAGCCGTCCGCGCCGTCGCGGACGGCGGGAGCGTGAGCCGCGCCGCCACCGTCCTCGGTGTCAGCCAGCCCGCGCTCACCGCGCAGCTCAAGCGGATCGAACGGATCCTCGGCGGCGACCTGTTCGTCCGCGAACCCAGCGGCGTCCGCCCCACCGAGCTCGGCCGGTTCGTGCTCGCCCGCGCCGACGCGCTGCTCTCGGACATGCAGGCCCTCGTCGCGTCCGCCCGCCGCCACGGCGAAAGCGAGTCCCGGTCGCTGCGGATCGGGTACGTGCCGCTGCTGATCATCGGCCGGTTCATCGAGGAGCTGGGGGAGCTGGACCTCGACGTCCAGACGTACGCCGAACCGGCGTCGCTGACCCTGCTGAAGCTGCTCTCGACCGGCCGCGTCGACGTCGCTCTGCTGGAGCAGTTCGACGGGACCGAGGCGCACCACTTCGCCGGGCTGGCCGTGCGGACGCTCGCGACCGAGCCCATCTTCGTCGGGATCGCGCAGGGGCACCCGGCGATCCGCGGCGGTGTCGTCGACCTCGCGGACCTGGCCGGCTGCGACTGGATCCTGCCGCCACCGCACGAAAACTGCGTGCGCGTGCGGTTCGCGCAGGCGTGCGCGGCCGCCGGGTTCACGCCGCGGGTGCGGCACTTCACGTCCGAGGCGGGGACCGCGGGCACGCTGATCGCGCAGGGCGCGGTCTGCCTCGCGCAGGCGGCTTCGGCGCCCCCGCGCGGCCTGCTCGCGCTGCCGCTGGCGGGCGACCCGCTGTGGACGACGCTGTTGTTCGCCACGCGCGAGGACGACGCCCGGACGCCGACGACCGGCGAGGTGTTCCGCTGCGCGGAGGTCGCGCACCGGGCGTCGCTGCAGCGGAACCCGCACTTCGCGCGGTGGTGCGGCCGGAATCCGGGCGAACGGCTCGTCGCGGCCCGATAGGCGGCATAACGCCGGTGTTATCCCCGCTGGGATTACTGCCCGGCGCGGCAACGGGAGAAGCTCACGAAGTCCCCACCTGTTGCCGACAAGGAGCAACGAATGCACTTCAGACGAGCAATGGCGCTCGGCGCGCTGTGCGTGGCCCTCACCGGCCTGCTCTCCCCGCCCGCGAGCGCGACCACCGAAGCGACGACGTTGTCCATCAGCCAGCTGGTGCAGGAGCAGAACCAGTGGTGCTGGGCCGCGAGCGGCCTGACCATCGCGCGGTTCCTCGGCTACGGCACGAGCACCAGCCAGAACACCTTCTGCGACTACTCCCGCGGCTACCCGGCCGGTTCGCAGTGCCCCAACCAGCCCGGCGAACTGACGTACGTGCAGCGCGGCTACCAGGCGCTCGGCCTGCGGCCCGGCACGGTCACCGGCGCGCTCAGCTTCGCGTCGGTGCAGAGCGAGATCACCGGCCGCCGTCCGATCGAGACCGGCATCTACTGGACGGCGGGCGGCGGGCACGCCCAGGTCATCTACGGCTACGACGCCAGCGGGCTCGTCTACTACGGCGACCCGTGGCCGAGCAGCCAGCGCTACAGCGCGATGGCGCACTCGAGCTACGTGAGCAACGGGCAGTTCCAGTGGGCGCAGTCCCTCTACCGGATCGGGGCGTGACCGTGAACCTCTTCCGTGGACTCGTCACGCTCTTCGCGGGGACGGCACTGGTGCTGGGCTTCGGCGGCACGGCGTCGGCTTCGACGCCGTCGTCCGACGAGGTCGCCGCCGCGGTCAAGTCGGCGGACGCCCAGCTTTCGGCGTTCTTCGGCCAGCTCGACCGGCGGGCCGGCGTCGCGCGCGCCGATGTCGCGCAGGCGCCCAAGGTCGACAGTGAACCGCAGAGCGTCTATTCGCTGGATCCCGCGTTCGTCGCGGGGAAGCCGGGCGCGAAGCCCGCGTCGTTCGCCTACTACGCGGTGAAGGCGCAGGCGTCGACCGGGCGGCAGGCCACCGTGTGGGTGACTCGCGACGCGGCCGGGCTGACCGCGACCAACTTCACGACCGGCACCGAGGAGCTGACCTACCCGGCGCAGGCGCACGGGGACCTGGTGTTCACCGAACCGCAGGTCAACGCGTGGTACCGGGTGCGCGACGGCCGCGTGCTCCCGCTGAACGACCCGGCCCGCCAGCGGGTCGGCGAAGGGGTCGCGGTGGCGGCGTACCAGCAGCTGGTGCACCGCCTGTACGGCGACAAGCTGCCCGGTTCGGCTTACCGCGACCAGGGCAAGCTCGGCGGGTACGACCTCGCCGCGGCACCGCCGGCGGCTCCTGCGCCGGGCACCGGTTCCTGGCCGTTCGCCGCCGGTGGAGCGCTGCTGGCGCTCGGCTTGATCGGCTGGGCCACCGGCAAGGCGGCGCGCGCCCGCCGCTGACGCCGGGAGGGTGCGGCCCGGGAGACCGGACCGCACCCTCGTGGCTCGGGTCAGGGCACGCGCTCGGGCTCGCGGTCCGGCTCCGGGGTCGCCAGGATCTTGCGCTTCTTCAGGCGGAGCAGGAAGAACACCGCCACCGCCGCGAGGACGCCCACCGCGATCAGGCCGCCCGTGTTGAGGGCGCCCTCGATGCGTTTCGCCGCTTCGCCCAGCGCCGCCCCGATGCCGATGTGGACCAGGGACCAGCAGAAGGCGCCCGCCGCCGCAGCGGGGAGGAACTTGCGGAACGGAAGGCCCGACGTGCCCGCCGCGGCCGGCGTCAGGGTGCGGATCACCGGCAGGAAGCGAGCGAAGAACACCGCCCACGCGCCACGGCGTTCGAGGACTCCGGTGGCTTTGTCCCAGGCGTCGAGGCCGTACTTGCGGATCAGCTTCGTCTCGCGCAGGCGCGGCCCGAAGCGGCGGCCGAGGAAGTAGCCGAGCGCGTCGCCCGCCGTCGCGCACACGGTCACCACCGCCCACAGGGCGAGGAAGCGCGCCACGGTGTTCGCCGTCGTCGCCGCGATCAGCAGGCCGGATTCGCCGGGGGCCAGGAAACCCAGGCCGATCGTGCATTCGGCGAACACCAGGCCGCCGGTGGCCGCGACGAGCCCCGGTTCCGGGAGTCCTTGCAACCAGCTGAGGAGGTCCGAAACCAGGGCCATGCCGCCACTTTACCGATCCTTTAAGGATGGTGGGGTGACGTGTGTCACCGGGCGAGCAGCGACGCCGCTTCCTGCGCGGCCGGGCCTTCGGCGGTCAGGTGGGCCAGGTTCTCCGGCAGGTCCTCGCCGCGGTGGGCCTTCGTCTGGGCGTACAGGCGTCCCGCGCGGTACGACGAGCGCACCAGCGGCCCGGCCATCACACCGGCGAAGCCCATCGCCTCGGCAGCCTGCGAATGCTCGACGAACTCCTCCGGCTTCACCCAGCGGTCCACCGGGTGATGCCGCGGCGACGGACGCAGGTACTGCGTGATCGTCAAGATCTCGCAGCCCGCGTCGACCAGATCCTGCATCGCCGGAGCCACCTCGTCCGGGGTTTCGCCCATGCCCAGGATCAGGTTCGACTTCGTCACCAAACCGGCCTCACGAGCCTTCGTGATGACCTCCAGCGAACGCGCGTACCGGAAACCGGGGCGGATCCGCTTGAAGATCCGCGGCACCGTCTCCACGTTGTGCGCCAGCACCTCCGGCCGCGACCCGAACACCTCAGCCAGCTGGTCGGGGTCGGCGTTGAAGTCCGGGATCAGCAGCTCGACACCGGTGCCCGGGTTCAGGTCGTGGATCTGCCGGACGGTCTCGGCGTACAGCCAGGCGCCACCATCGGACAGATCATCGCGGGCCACGCCGGTGACGGTCGAGTACCGCAGACCCATGGCCTGCACGGATTCCGCGACCTTGCGCGGTTCCGTGCGGTCGAGGGCCGCGGGCTTGCCGGTGTCGATTTGGCAGAAGTCACACCGGCGCGTGCATTGGTCGCCACCGATCAGGAACGTGGCTTCCCGGTCTTCCCAGCACTCATAGATGTTGGGACAACCGGCCTCTTCGCACACCGTGTGCAGACCCTCGCGGCGCACCAGGCCCTTGAGTTCGGTGAACTCCGGCCCCATCCGCACCCGCGTCTTGATCCACGGCGGCTTCTTCTCGATCGGCGTCTCACTGTTGCGAACCTCGAGACGCAGCAGCTTCCGGCCTTCAGGCGCAGCACTCACGCCTCCAACCGTACGCCCGTCCGGGCTAAGCGGGGTCGGGGGTGACGCCGGTCAGCTTCGCCGTGACGTCCCACAGCGCGGCCCCCAGCGACTCGCTCAGCGCGGGGGTGAGGGGACGCGCTTTCACCGGGTACCCGCGCACGCCGCCGAGGCCGCCGGGGGCGATGTAGTCGCCGCCTTCGACGCCGTCCGCCGTGGCCGCGTACAGCTGCGGGAGCGCGCCCTGGCGGACGTTCTGGGCGAACAGGGCCTCGCCGATGCGGTGGCCGCCCGCGATGACGCCGCGGACGACCGGGTTCGTGTACGAGCGGGCCATGCCGCTGCCGAGGCCGGTCGCCGTGTAACCCGGGTGGGCGGCGACGCTCAGGATGTCCTCGCCGGCCGCGCGCAGGCGGCGGTCGAGCTCCAGGGCGAACACCTGGTTCGCGAGCTTCGACTGGCCGTACGCGGTCGCCGGGTTGTAGCGGCGGTGCTCGCTGTTGGGGTCTTCGAGGTCGATGCGGGCGCCGGTGGCGGCCAGGCTCGACAGCGTGACGACGCGGGCGTGCGTCCCGCCGCGCAAGGCGGGCAGCAGCAGCCACGTCAGCGCCGCGTGGCCGAGGTAGTTGGTGCCGAACTGCAGCTCGAAGCCGTCGGCGGTGCGGCCGCGGGCGGTCGCCATCACGCCGGCGTTGGCGACCAGGACGTCGAGGACGTCACCGGTCCGTTCGCGTACCGACGCGGCGGCCGCGCGCACCGAGGCGAGCTCGCTCAGGTCCAATGGGATGAGCTCGGGTTCGGCGCCCGCGGCGGCCGCGCGGACCTGGTCCAGTGCCTTCGCGCCGCGTTCGGGCGAACGGCAGGCGAGGAACACGCGGGCCCCCTTGCCCGCGAGCACCTCGGCGGTGCGGAGACCGAGCCCGGAGTTCGCCCCCGTGACCACGACGTTCCGGCCGCTCTGATCCGCGATGTCGTTCTCGGTCCACCGTGTCATACGTGTTCTTTACACCGTTCACGCACTCGGCGCGAGCAGCCGGCGAAGGTGTCCCATGACCGGGCGACGCCGGACGGGCTCCTCGCGGCTGGTGTGCAGCAGCGCTTCCAGCGCGTGGCCCACCTTGACGATCTCCTCGGCCGGCTCGCGCGGGTCGGCCAGCCCGGCCGTGACGGCGAGCATCCGCAGCTCGCCCTCGTGCATCCGGCGCAGCGACGCGTACCGCTCGTACGCGCCGTCGAGGACCGCGCGCAGGTCGGCGTGCTCGTCGACGGCGGTGCGCCAGGCGCGGGTGACGGCGTCGACGTGGTCGCCGAGGCCGTCGGCTTCGTCCGGATCGGCGACCTCGGCGCGCAGCCGGCCGCCGAGCGTGCGCGTCCACTGGTACTGCAGGGCGGTGAGGATGTTCTCTTCGGTGCCGAAGTGCTCCTCGGCCCCCGGTACTTCTTCGAGCGGCAGCGGCGCGCCCGGGTTCCGGGCGGCCAGGCGGACGGCGGCTTCGAGGATCTCCTGCCGCCGGTAGAAGTCTGTCCAGCTCATGGTGTGGCTCCCCTTCCGTGGCCCGGGTCATACCGCGGGTCTGCGGCATACTCCCGGTACGGACCTGACCCGGCGAACATACCATGAGTATGGAGAGATCCTCCGGGCGTAAAGTTGTGAAGGTGGCGACAATGAGGTCCAGACGACTCGACTACTCCGAGTCGACGCGGTCCGCGCTGGTCGACAGCGCGGTCGAACTGTTCACCAAACGCGGCTACGCGGGTACCTCGCTCGACGAGATCGCCAAACGCGCCCGGGTCACCAAGGGAGCCCTGTACCACCACTTCAGCGGCAAGCAGGCGCTCTTCGAGGCCGCGTTCGACCAGGTCGAGAGCCTGGTCTACGACCGCCTCGACAAGATCATGACCGGCGAGGGCACGCCGTGGGAGCGGGCGCTCGGCGGGCTCAACGCGTTCATCCGCAGCTGCCTCGACCCCGCCTACCAGCGGATCGCCATCCACGAGGCGCCGGTGGTGATGGGCTGGGAACGCTGGCGCGAGGCCGAGGAGCGGTGCAGCTTCGGGCTGGTCCGCTCGGGCCTGCAGTCGCTGATCGACGCGGGCGAGGTCGAGCCGGTCCCGGTGGAGGTCACCGCGCGGCTGCTGTTCGGCGCGCTGTCCAGCGCGGCGACCGAGATCGCCAGCTCGCCGGACCCGAAACGGGTCGGGGCCGAGATCGAGGATGTGATCGTCCGCATGCTCGTCCGGCTGCGGCGGACCGAGCAGGACGGCGCGGAGGTCTCCCCGTCGATAGGCTGACGGCGTGGACTTGAGGATCTTCACCGAGCCCCAGCAGGGGGCCACCTACGACGACCAGCTGCGGGCCGCCAAGACCGCCGAAGCGGCCGGCTACGACGCCTTCTTCCGCAGCGACCACTACCTGAAGATGGGCTCGGCCGACGGCCTGCCCGGCCCGACCGACGCCTGGATCACCCTGGCCGGCCTGGCCCGCGAGACGACCCGGATCCGGCTCGGCACGCTCGTCACCGCGGCGACGTTCCGGCACCCCGGGCCGCTGGCCATCTCGGTCGCGCAGGTCGATCAGATGTCGGGCGGGCGCGTCGAGTTCGGGCTCGGCTCCGGCTGGTACGACGCCGAGCACGAGGCGTACGGCCTGACGCTGCCGCCGCTGAAGGAGCGCTTCGACCGGTACGCCGAGCAGCTCGAGATCGTCACCGGCCTGTGGAAGACGCCGGTGGGCTCGACGTACTCCTTCGCCGGCCAGTACTACACGCTGACGGACTCGCCCGCGCTCCCGAAGCCGGCGCAGCAGCCGGCCCCGCCGGTGATCATCGGCGGTGGCGGCAAGAAACGCACGCCGGCACTGGCCGCGCGGTTCGCCGACGAGTTCAACCTGCCCTTCGCCGACGCCGAGACCGCGGCCGCGCAGTTCGCCCGGGTCGAGGAGGCGGCGCGGGAGATCGGCCGCGACCCGAAGGAGATCCTGCGGTCGGTGGCGCTGGTGATCGGCGTCGGCCGGACCGAGGAAGAGGTCGAGCGCCGGGCGTCGGTGCTCGGGCGCGACGTCGCCGAGCTGCGCGCGAACGGCCTGGCCGGGACGCCCGCCGAGGTCGTCGACCGGATCGGGCAGTGGCGGGAGAAGACCGGGATCACCCGGCTCTACCTGCAGCTGCTGGACATGCGGGACCTGGACCAGATCGAGCTGATCGCGTCGGAAGTCGCCCCGCAACTGGACTGACGCCCCAAGTCCGTGAATGCCACATTGAGGGACACTTGGTCCCTCAATGTGGCATTCACGTCTTTCAGTTCTGCAGGGCGAAGGTGACGCCGGGGGCCTGCGGGGCCTCGGGGCGGGGGAGCCAGCGGTCCTCGCTCACCGGCAGCTCGCCTTCCAGCGCCGCCAGGACGGCGTCGCGGGCCAGCGGGAGGACGGCCTCGACCGTGACGTCGCGCTGGAGCTCGTAGGACAGCGACGTCACGCCCGCGTCGCGGATGCCGCAGGGGACGATGGTGTCGAACGCCGCCAGGTCGGCGTTGCAGTTCAGCTCGAAGCCGTGCATCGTCACGCCGCGCTGGACGCGGATGCCGATGGCCGCGATCTTGCGCTCGATGCCGCGGTCGTCGGCCGGGATCCACACGCCGCTGCGGCCCTCCACGCGGCCGCTGGCCACGCCGAGCTGGTCGCACACGTGGATCAGGGCCTCTTCCAGCCGCCGGACGTAGTGGACGACGTCGATCGGGTCGGCGAGCTTCACGATCGGGTAGCCGACCAGCTGGCCGGGGCCGTGCCAGGTGATCTTGCCGCCGCGGTCGACGTCGATCACCGTGGTGCCGTCGGCCGGGCGGTCGGCCGGCTCCGTGCGCTTGCCCGCGGTGTACACCGACGGGTGCTGCAGCAGGAACATCGTGTCCGGCGCGGTGCCGTCGGCGCGCTCGGTGAGCCGGCTGCGCTGGAGCTCCCAGGCTTCGGTGTAGTCGATCGTGCCGAGCTCCCGGACGTCGACGGGCTCGGTGCTGGCGCGGCAGGAGGTGCGGGAAGAACTCACCCGTCGAGGCTACGCCCGTCACCCGGGGGAAGCAGCCGCAAGGCGCACGCTGAGAGCAGCCCGACACCGGTCACCGCCAGCACTGCGCCGATCGTGTCCGACACCCAGTGCACGCCGAGCACCACGCGGCAGGCGGCGCTGAGCACGACGGCCACCGCGGAAGCCAGCAGAACCCGCTTCACCAGTCGGGGCCACAGCCACGCGCACAGCAGCACCAGCGTGAACCCGGTGCTCGCCACCGCCGTCACGTGCCCGCTCGGGTAGCTCAGGTCGGGGTAGTCGCGCGGGCGTTCCCGCAGGAAGAGCGGCTTGAACACCACGCTCGTCAGCCGGCACAGCACCAGCACGACGGCCAGCCGCACGCACAACCCCGTGTGCTCGCGCTGCCGCAGCGCGAGGGCCACCAGTGCCGTGCCGAGGACGAAGGGGAGCACCGGGCCGAGGACGTCGCTGCCGAGCTGCGCCACTCGTCCGAGCGGCTGCGTGTAGACGCCGTGGAGGGCGCTCGCCACCTGGGAATCGAGGGTCAGCGGCTGCCGCGAGACGCCGAGCCCGAGCGCGACGAACGCCGCCGCCAGCGCGAGACCGACGACGAGCCAGCGCTTGAGCGGGACCGTCATGCCGCGGCGAGCGCGCTGTCCAGCGTCGGGTGGCGGAACGCGTACCCGGACCGCTCCAGCACGGCCGGGACGGCCCGCTGCCCGAACAACGCCATTTCCTCGCCGGCCTGGCCGAGCACGGCCTTGAGCGCGAACCCGGGCACCCACCACGGCGCCGGGCGGTGCAGCGCACGGCCGACCGCGCGAGTGAACTCGGCGTTGGTCACCGGGGCCGGCCCGGTCAGGTTCACCGGGCCCGAAATGTCGTGCGTCACGACGTGCACGATGGCGCCGACCTCGTCGTCGAGGGCGATCCACGGCATGTACTGGCGGCCATCGCCGAGCCGCCCGCCCAGGCAGAGCTGGAAGAGCGGGCGCAGGGTGCCGTAGAGCCCGCCTTTCGCGGACAGCACCAGCCCGGTGCGGATGTTCACCACCCGCGCGTCCCCGGCCGCCGCCGTCGCCGCTTCCCACTTTTCGCAGAGCTCGGCGAGGAAGCCCTCGCCACGCGGGGCGGTTTCGTCC
The DNA here is from genome assembly GCF_014873755.1 of Amycolatopsis lexingtonensis. Taxonomy (NCBI): domain Bacteria; kingdom Bacillati; phylum Actinomycetota; class Actinomycetes; order Pseudonocardiales; family Pseudonocardiaceae; genus Amycolatopsis; species Amycolatopsis lexingtonensis. Next base: position 5,049,999 of record NZ_JADBEG010000001.1, on the reverse strand, counting down.
ACAGTGGACGATCCAGGGTTGCCGTAGTACCCGACGGCGGAAGCGTTGACGAACACGCCGATCCCGTGTTCGGCGACGGCTTCGGCCAGCACCTCGGTCGGCTCGACGCGGCTGTCGGTGAGCTCCTGCTTGCGCATCGCGCTCCACCGGCCGGGGAACAACGGTTTCCCGCCCAGGTTGACGACGGCGTCGACGCCCTCGAAGGCGCCGTCCGCGATGGTCCCGGACGGCGGGTTCCAGCGGAATTCGCCGCCGCCGCGCGCTTCCCGCCGCACCAGGCGGCGGACCTCGTGCCCGTCGCCCAGCAGGCGCTCACCCAGCGCCGACCCGATCAAGCCGCTCGCTCCGGCGATCAGTACTCGCATGCCCCGATCGTTGCGCATCCGCTGCGCCACCGCACTCCCGGACTCACTCACGGGGCCCGGAAAGCCGTGAAGGCCTCCTTACCGGCGTTTATGACCGGTAAGGAGGCCTTCACGGACTGCGGAAACCTCAGAGGCCGAGTTCGCCCTCGAAGTTGCCCTCTTCCAGGCGCTGCTTGATCGTCGTCAGGAAGCGGCCCGCGTCGGCCCCGTCCACCAGGCGGTGGTCGTAGGTCAGCGGCAGGTACGCCATCGACCGGACGGCGATCGTGTCGTTGCCGTCGGCGTCCGCGATCACGACCGGGCGCTTGACGACCGCGCCGGTGCCGAGGATGCCCGACTGCGGCTGCACGATGATCGGCGTGTCGAACAGCGCGCCGACGCTGCCGATGTTCGTGATCGAGAAGGTGCCGCCCGACAGCTCGTCCGGCTTGATCTGGCCCGACCGCGCGCGGCCCGCCAGGTCGGCGATCCGGTGCGCGAGCCCGGCCAGGCTCAGCTCGCCCGCGTCGTGGATCACGACCGAGAGCAGCCCGCGCTCGGTGTCCACCGCGATGCCCAGGTGCACGGCGCCGTGGTAGGTGATCTCCTTCGTGTCCTCGTTGTAGGACGCGTTGACGTTCGGGTGCTGCTTGAGCGCCTCGACCGTGGCCTTCGCGAAGAACGGCAGGAACGTCAGGTTGACGCCCTCGCGCTCCTTGAAGGCCGCCTTCGCGCGCTGGCGCAGCTTGGCGATCTTCGTGACGTCGACCTCCTGGACCTGCGTGAGCTGCGCGGCGATCTGCAGCGACTCGCGGGTCTTGGTGGCCGTGATCTGGCGGATCCGGCTGGCCTTCTGGACCGTGCCGCGCAGCGCGGCGAGCTCCGGCGAAACCGGGGCCGCCGGACGCGCGGCCGGCGCCGACGGGGCGGCAGCGGCGGCCGGGGCAGCCGGGGCAGCCGCGGCGGGCGCCGGAGCGGCCGCCTTCTGCTTCTCCTCGGCCGCGGCCAGGACGTCCTGCTTGCGGATCCGGCCGCCGACGCCGCTGCCGGTCAGCGACGCCAGGTCGATGCCGTGCTCGGTCGCCAGCTTGCGGACCAGCGGCGTGACGTACGGGCCGTCCGCCGAGCCGTCCTTCGCCGCGGCGGCCGGAGCCGACTCCGTGGCGGCCGCGGCCGGGGCGGCCTGCGGCTTCGGTTCCGGCTTGGGCTCGGGCTTCGGCTCGGGCTTGGTCTCCTGGACCGGCTCGGGCTTCGGTTCCGGCTTGGGCTCGGGCTTGGGTTCCGGCTTCGGCTCGGCCTTCGGTGCCGCGTTCGCGTCACCGATGACGGCCAGGACGCCGCCGACCTCGACGGTCTCGTCCTCGCCCGCGCGGATCTCCAGCACCGTGCCGGCCACCGGCGACGGCACCTCGGTGTCGACCTTGTCGGTGGAGATCTCGAGCAGCGGCTCGTCGACCTCGACCGAGTCGCCGACCGCCTTCAGCCAGCGCGTGACGGTGCCTTCGGTGACGCTCTCGCCCAGCTCGGGCAGCTTCACCTCGGTGCCTTCGCCGCCGGCGGCCGGCGCGGTGTCCGGCTTGCTCGGGGCGCTGTCCTGGGCCTGCGGCTCAGGCTCCGGCTGCGCGGGCGCCGGCTCGGACTTCTCCTCCTGGGCCGGGGCCGAGGACTCGGGCACCCCGCCCGAGCCGTCGTCGATCACGGCGAGCTCGCCGCCGACCTCGACGGTCTCGTCTTCCTGGGCGCTGATCTTCACGACCGTGCCCGCCACCGGGGACGGAACCTCGGTGTCGACCTTGTCGGTCGAGATCTCGAGCAACGGCTCGTCGACCTCGACGGTGTCGCCCTCCTGCTTGAGCCACCGGGTTACGGTGCCTTCGGTGACGCTCTCCCCGAGCTCCGGCAATGTGACGGAGTAGGCCATCGTTCGCTGACTCCTCTTCCAAGTTCTGCGTGGTCTGGATTCTGCTGGTGGGACGTCAGCTGTGCACGTGCAGCGGCTTCCCCGCGAGGGCGAGGAACGCTTCACCGAGGGCCTCGGTCTGGGTCGGGTGGGCGTGGATGAGGGGTGCGACGTCCTCGGGGAAGGCTTCCCAGCTGTAGATCAGCTGCGCTTCGCCGATCAGCTCGCCGACGCGGTCGCCCACCATGTGCACGCCGACGACCGGGCCGTCCGGCGCCTTGACGAGCTTGACGCCGCCCGAGGTCTTGAGGATCTGGCTCTTGCCGTTGCCGCCGAGGTCGTAGGTGAACGTCGTGACGTCGGCGCCGTACTTGTCCTTGGCCTGCGACTCGGTCAGCCCGACCGACGCGACCTCGGGGTGCGAGTAGGTGACCCGCGGGATGCCGCTCTCGTCGATCACGCGCGGGTTCTGCCCGGCGATCTCCTCGGCGACGAAGATGCCCTGCTGGAAGCCGCGGTGCGCGAGCTGCAGGCCCGGGACGATGTCGCCGACGGCGTAGACGTTCGGCAGGTTGGTGCGCAGCCGCTCGTCGGTGAGGACGAAGCCGCGCTCGATCTTGACGCCGGCCTCCTCGTAGCCGTGGCCCGCCGAGTTCGGCCCGCGGCCGACGGCGACCAGCAGCAGGTCGGCCTCGAGGGTCTCGCCGGATTCCAGCGAAACGCTCACGCCGTTGTCGTCCTGCTTCGCGCCGGTGAACCGCACGCCCGTCTTGAAGGCGATCTTGCGGCGGCGGAAGGCGCGCTCGAGCTGCTTGGACGCGAACTCGTCCTCGTTCGGGACCAGCCGCGGCAGGGCCTCGACGATGGTGACGTCGACGCCGAAGGACGCCCAGACGCTGGCGAACTCGACGCCGATGACGCCGCCGCCCAGCACCACGACCTTCTTGGGGACGTAGTCGAGGGACAGGGCCTGCTCGCTGGCGATGATGCGGCCGCCGAGCTCCAGGCCGGGCAGCGTGCGCGAGTACGAGCCGGTGGCGAGGATGACGTTCTTGCCGGTGTGGCGGGTGCCGTCCACCTCGACGGTCGTGCCGCCGACGAACGTGCCGCTGCCCTCGACGAGGTTCACCTTGTGCGCCTTGGCCAGGCCCTGCAGGCCCTTGTACAGGCGGGCGACGATCCCGTCCTTGTACTTGTTGACCCCGGCGATGTCGATGCCCTCGAAGACGGCCTTGACGCCGACCGCCTCGGCTTCACGGGTCTCGTCGGCGACCTCGGCGGCGTGCAGCAGGGCCTTGGTCGGGATGCAGCCCCGGTGGAGGCAGGTCCCGCCCAGCTTGTCCTTCTCGATCAACGTGACGGAAAGGCCCAGCTCGGCCGCGCGGAACGCCGCGGCGTAGCCGCCCGATCCGCCTCCCAGGATCACGAGGTCGGCGGAGGTGTCGGTCACTTGTATAACTCCTCGGCAAGCAGTGGGGTGGTGCTCTGTCGTCGCCCGTGCGCGGTATAACCGCGCGCGCGACACCCGCCATCTTGTCACTACGCCGGATGGGGCTGCGACCTAGCCGGGTGTGCGACGCCGACCACACGCGGACATCGGGATAATGAGTGGCGTAGGTCTCGGGAGGAGAGGTGGTCGTGGTGGGGCTCTTCGACTCGCTGCGCAGGCGGGCCAAGGGTGGGCAACGGGCCGGCACGCTGCGGAAAGCCAGCTCGGAAGACACCCGGCACCTGGAGGAGTGGGTGGCCTCGAGGCACGGGGTGGAGGCCTATGTGGAGCCTCGGACCAATGTCACGGAGACCACTGTGGTGTTGATCGCCCACGACGGCGAGTGGACCCGGCGCCGCATCGGCAGCCTGGAGGCCGCGCAGCAGTTCGGCCACCGCCGGTCCATCCCGGTCTACGAGGTCGCCCGCGTCGGCTACCCGAAGCGGATGCGCGAGTACACCGAACGCAAGAAGCGCGGGCAGGTCTAAAGCTCGATCCGGCCGACGACCTCGCCGTTGTGGGTCTGGCCGGTCGGGCGGAAGCCCAGCTTGAGGTAGAAGTCCTCCGGGCCGCCCTCGGCCGGGATCCACAGCACGGTGGCGGCGTTCTGACCGCGCCGGCGGGCTTCTTCGAGGACGGTTTCGACGGCGAAGCGGCCGTACCCGCGGCCCTGGACGCCGGCGCCGACGTTCAGCCGCCAGATCCCGCAGCGGAAGAAGTCCAGCTCGGCGCTCGGGTCGAAGCCGCCCATCACGAAGGCGACCGGTTCACCGTCGTCGAGGATCAGCCGCGGCCAGGCGACCTCCGGCTGGGTGTAGGCCTCGGCGAGCGAGACGGCGACCGGGGCGACGAACTCCCTCTGGTGCGGCTCGACGGCCAGCTGGCACGCGGCGGCGACGTTGGCGGGGGTGATCGTCGCCGCGGTGAGGGTGGTCACCGGGACCAACCTAGCTGGCTTGGGCGAGCAGGGTGGCGTGCTTGACCAGCGCCGCGCGGAACGACGGGTGGACCGTGCTGCCGAGGACCGGGTCGACCTCGACGACGTGACCGGCCGAGAGCAGCAGCACCGCCGGGTCCGCCAGTACGACGACGCCGTTCTCGGCGCGCAGGTCCGCGGTGCCGAGCAGGCGGGGGAAGACCACGTCCGCGGGGAGGCCGTCGCAGGTGCGCAGGAACTCGCGGTGGTCCGGCGGCAGCTCGACGCCGAGCCGCAGCTCGGCCGACCGGATCGCGGCCTCCGACGCCGGGGGAGGGACGGCCGGGCCGCCGCGCAGGCGCACGATCTCAGCGATCAGCTCGGGCCAGCTGCCGAGGTCGGCCGGGTAGCGCTCGTGCAGGGCCGCGATGAGCGCGCCCGCGCAGGCCGGGGCCCAGTCCCGCAGTCCGAGCGGGTCCGCGCCCGCCACCAGCGCCGGGGCCAGCGCCCGCGTCGCCGCGAGGGTCGCGACGTCGGGGCGCGGCCCGGCGAGCGAAGCCCAGCCGGCGAGGTCGCCGTCGAGCAGGGCCGTGCGCACGCGGTCCGGGCGCGAAGGGGCGACGTGCTTGACGACCTCCGCGATCGGGCCCGGCGGGAGGACACCGTCGAGGTCGGACACCGGACGGCGCAGCGACGCCGTGTGCGTGCGCTCCTCGAAATCGAGATCCAGCGGCGGCAGCCCCTCCGCCCAGTCCGGCCGCGCACCGCGGGCTTCGAAGAGCATCGCCCACGCGCGGGCCCGCACCGGTCCGGCGGCCAGCGCGGCGGCCGGCCGTTCCGTGCGGGCCAGCCACTGCGCCGCCAGCCGGTCGGCCTCGCCGAGCGCGCCGGTGACGGCGAGCAGCAAAGCCGCGTAGCCGACCTGGTCGTCGACGCCCGGCTCGGCGGCGGTCAGAACGTCGCGGACCGCCGCCTCGAGGTACTCACCGGCGTCCATCCTTCGACCCTAGCCCAGTGCTTGCTTGGCTCCCGGGTGCAGCGGAACCGGGTCGGTCTGCGTGGCCAGCTGCTTGGTGATCTGCTTCGCCGCCGGGTGCACCTTCGCCAGTTCGGCCTGCTTGTCGAAGATCAGCTTCGTGATCGCGCACGCGTTGCCCGCCGGGAAGTCCTCGCGCACCAGCAGCAGGTTGGGCACCACGACCGTCGGCACGTCGGACGGCTGCGCGTAGGTCGCCTTCGGGATCACGGCCTGGTCGTAGACCGGGTTGACCTCCTTGAGCTTCGGCAGCAGCGGCGTGATGTCGAGGAACTTCACCTTGTCCTTCAACGCGGTCGTGATGTCGGTGATCTGCGCGGTCGGCAGGCCGCCGGACCAGACGAGCCCGTCGAGCGTGCCCGCCTTCATTCCGTCGGCGGTCTTGGCCAGGTCGAGCCGCTGCGCCTGGACGTCGGTGTCCGGCTTGAGGCCGGCCGCCTGCAGCAGGCGGTTCGCGATCACCTCGGTGCCCGACTTCGGCGAGCCCGTCGAGATCCGCTTGCCCTTCATGTCCGCGACGGAGTTGATGCCCGAGTCCGCGCGGACCAGCACCTGCGTCGAGTTCGGGTAGATCCGCGCCAGGGCCTGGACCTTCTGCGGCTTGCCGTCGAAGGAACCCTTGCCGTTCACCGCGTCCGCCGCGGTGTCGGCCAGCGAGAACGCGACGTCGTAGTTGCCCGCCACCAGCTGCTGGATGTTCTGCACCGACGCGCCGGTCTCCGCGGCCGTCGCCCGGAGCTTGGTGTTGGTGCTGATCAGCTGGGCCAGCCCGCCGCCCAGCACGTAGTAGACGCCGCCGCTGTTGCCGGTGGCGATGGTGATCCGGCCTTCGCCGGCTTCGCAGGACTGTGAACCGCCGGGCGTGGCCGAGTCCGTCTGCTGCTTGCCGCCGCAGCCGGTGACGGCCAAGGCGAGCACCGCGGCGGTGACGAGTGCGCGTTTCATGCTGTCCTCCTCTTGATCACGGCGTGGGCGAGCAGCGCGGCGGCACCGCACGCGGCGCCGATCGCGATCGGCACCGGCTCCAGGTAGAGCAGGCACAGCGCGGAGGGGACGAACAGCAGCCGCACCGGCAGGCTGACCGGCCCGAACAGCCAGCCCCCTGTCACCACCGCCAGCGCGGCGACGGCCAGCGCGGAGACCGCCGCCACCCAGACGACGGTCAGCGCGTCGGACTCCAGCAGCAGCGCGGCGCCGTTGTCGGTGAGCACGAAGGCGATCGGCACCAGGAACGCCGGGAGCGTGTACTTCCAGCACTGCCACATGGTGCCCAGCACCGAACCGCCGGTGATCGCCGCCGACGCGACGGCGGCGAGCGCGGTCGGCGGCGTGACCTCGGAAAGCACGGCGTAGTAAAAGATGAACATCGCGCGCTCGGCGTCGGCGACGCCCAGCGTCTCCAGCGCGGGGCCGATCACGACCCAGGCGATGATGAAGCTCGCGGTGACCGGCACGGCCAGGCCGAGCACGCCGACGGCGACCGCGGAGAGCAGCACGGTCAGGATGAGGATGAGCGTGCCGTTGTCGGTGAGCGCGCCGGCCAGCTCCACCAGCGCGTCCGCGAGTTCGAGGCCGAGCCCGGTCTTGGTGATGGTCGAGGTGATCACGCCGGCCGCCGCGCACACCGCGATCACCGGCAGTGCCCCGCGCACGCCCGCCGAAAGCGCGTCGACCATGTCCTTCGCCCACCCGCGGACGTCGTGGCGCCGGGCGATCAGCGCGAAGAGCGCGGCGACGCCGGTCGCGTAGACGACCGCGGCGAACGGCGGGATGTCGAGGGCGAGGAACACGACGATGATCGCCAGCGACAGGAAGTGGTAACCGCCGCGCAGCAACAGTTTCCACGGATCGCCGTGGGGGACCTCGACCGCTTCGGCCTTGAATCGCCGGGCGTCGGCCTCCATCGCGAACACGATGCCGAGGTAGTACAGCAGCGTCGGCACGGTCGCCCAGATCAGCACCTTCAGGTACGACGTCTGCAGGTACTCGGCGATGATGAACGCGGCGGCGCCGAGCGTCGGCGGGGAGAGGATGGCCCCGATCCCGGACGCGGCGAGCAGCCCGCCCGCGTTTTCCTTGGGGTAGCGGGCTTTCTTGAGGATCGGCCAGGTGATCGAGCCGAGGCTGACGGCGGTGGCGGTGCCCGAACCCGACACCGTGCCGAGCAGGAATCCCGACAGGACGGTGGTCCGGCCCGGTGCCGTCCGCGACTTCCGGAACGCGGCGAACGAGATGTCCACGAAGAACTGCCCGGCGCCGGAGGCGTTGAGCACGGCGCCGTAGAGGGTGAACAGCACGATGTAGCTGCCCGCGACGTCGAGCGGGGTGCCGTAGAACCCGCTCGCGTCGTTGAAGAGCGCGTTGACGATCTGGCTGAAGTCGATGCCCGCGTGCGCGATGCCCCAGTTCTGCGGGAGGAAGCCGCCGTAGTAGGCGTAGGCGAGGAAGAGCAGGCAGACGATCGGCAGCACCAGCCCGGTGGTGCGGCGGGTGGCTTCGAGGACCAGCACCAGCAGCAGCGCGCCGGCGACGACGTCCAGCGGGGACAGGATGCCTTGGCGGTTCAGGAAGTCGTCGTACCCGGCGAGCACGGGGTAGAGGCCGACGGCCAGCGCGACGGCGGCGAGCGTCCAGTCGGTCCAGCCGGGGTCGTCACGGCCGCGCAGCCGCGGGCGGTAGCAGAGGAAGACCAGCGGCAGCGTCACGCCGAGGAAGAGCACGAGGTAGAACTGGTTGCCCTTGGCGAAGGGGAAGAACACCTGCTTGAGCACCAGCACGGCGACGGCCAGCGCGACGAAGTAGACGACGCGGTCCGGGAGCCGGGAGAGCGTGCGCGCCGGGCGCTCTTCGTCGTGCTCGGCGGCGATTTCGGCGGGGGAGTCGCGGTCCACCGGCTCGGTCGTCACCCGGCCACCGTACGGTGTCGCGGATCACACCGAAACCGGCAAAGGGATCACCGGACCCAAGCGCCCCAATGTGGCGTTCGGTGCGTCAGACGCACCGAACGCCACATTGGGTGCGTCTGACGCAACCAACGCCACATTGGGGCGCTTGAGACTCAGCCGTTGGCGGCGATGTCCGCCAGGACCGCGGCGATCGTGCGGACCGGGACGCCGGTGCCGCCCTTGCCGGTGTAGCCCCACGGGGAACCGGTGTTGAACGACGGGCCCGCGATGTCGATGTGGACCCAGTCGAGGCCGTCGGCGACGAACTCGCGCAGGAAGATCCCGGCCGCGAGCATGCCGCCCCAGCGGTGGCCGGTCACGTTGGCCAGGTCGGCCAGGCGCGAGTCGAGGTCGGCGCGCAGCTCCTCCGGCAGCGGCATGGCCCAGCCGTTCTCGCCGGTGGCCTGCATGATCGCGGCGACGCGATCGCGGAAGTCCTCGGAGCCCATGACACCCGCGGTGCGGTTGCCGAGCGCGACGACCTGGGCGCCGGTCAGCGTCGAGGTCTCGATCAGGTAGTCCGGGTTCTCCTCGGCCGCGCGGACCATCGCGTCCACGAGCACCAGCCGGCCCTCGGCGTCGGTGTTGAGGACCTCGACGGTCTTGCCGCCGTACATGGTCAGGACGTCGCCCGGGCGGTAGGACGTGCCCGAGGGCAGGTTCTCCGCCAGCGGGATGTGCGCGACGACCTCCAGCGGGTACTTCAGCTTCGCCGCCAGCACCACGGCCGCGAGCACGCCGGCCGCGCCGGACATGTCCGAGGTCATGTGGTCCATGTTCGCGGCGGGCTTGAGCGAGATGCCGCCCGAGTCGAACGTGATGCCCTTGCCGACCAGCGCGACCTTCTTGGCGGCCTTGGCCGGCTTGTAGCCGATGCGCACCAGGCGCGGCTGGCGGGCCGAGCCGCCGCCGACGCCGAGGATGCCGCCGAAGCCCTTGCGCTTCAGTGCCTTCTCGTCGAGGACCTCGAACTCGAGGCCGTTGTCCTCGGCCAGCTTCTTCGCGCGGTCGGCGAAGGAGGCCGGGTACAGGTCGTTCGGCGGGGTGTTGATCAGGTCGCGGGCGGTCAGCACGGCCTCGGCGATGGACGTGGCGGCCTTCAGCGTCGCCTTGTGCTCGCGGGCGGTGCCGTCGGCCGGGCTCGCGAAGTCGACCTTCGCGACCGGCGCGTCACCCTTCTCGGAGCGGTAGGCGGTGAAGACATAGGAGCCCATGACCGTGCCCTCGACGGCGGCCTGCAGGTCGAGCTCGGACAGCGTCACGAGCGCGCGGTCGGTGCCGGCCAGCGCGCGGCCGGCGGCGCCCGCGGCGCGGCGGACCTGCTCGGGGGTGACGGCGTCGCCCGGCTTGCCCAGGCCGACGGCGAGCACGACGGCGGCCGGGAGCTTGCCCAGCGTCGGGACCTTGACGACCTCTTCGGCCTTGCCGCTCGCGCCGAGCGTGGCCAGCAGGTCGGCGAGGCGGCCGTCGAAAGCGGCGTCGACGGCGGCGGCACCGGCGGCGAGGACCGGGCCGTCCTCGCCCTGCAGGGTGCCGATGACGACCACGTCGGCGCGCGTCTTGGCCAGTGCCTCCCCGGTGTTGTCGGACAGGGCGAGCTTAGGCACGGTCACTTCTGGCTCCTCGCGCGTTCTCGGTGGTACCGGGCACCGGCCCGGCCGGGATCGTGAGCCATGCTAATGACGACGGAAGCCGGGGTGAACAGAGGGAGAGGGAGGACCGCGTGCGGCTGGGTGGCGGGCTGCTGGTGCTGCTGGCGGCGGGAGCGGCGGGCGCGGGCTGGTGGCTGCTCGCCGGGCTGGTGCTCGCGGCGGTCGCCGCCGGTGCGTCCGCGCGGGTGCCGGAACCGGGGGACGCCCTGGTCGACCGGGTCGTCGTGGCCCTCGCGCGGCTCGCCGAAACGACGGTCTACGCGATCGCGTTCGGGGCCTACGTCTTCCCCGCGCACCGCGAACTCGCCGCGGCGGCCTTCGTCGTCGTGGTCGCCGGCGCGGGGTTCGCCGGGCTGAAGGTCCCGACGATCGTCGTACGGATCGCGGGCGGGCTGCTGCTCGCGGCGGGGCTGGTGCTCGTCGTGGTGTGCGTCGCCGTGCCGCCGGTGGGGACGGCGGACGGCCTCCGCCCGCCGGACTTCGCGGGTGTCCTCGTCGCCGCCGTGCTCGCGCTGCCGTTCCTGCGGCCGCGCGGGCGGGAGCACGCGGGCCTGCGCGTTCTGCTGCTCGGCGCGGTCGCCGTGCTGGCGGCCTTCGCCGCGCTCTATCAGCTCGGCGCCGTCCGGCTCGGGCTGTCGCTCACCTCCCTACGCGACCTGCTCGCCGCCGCCGACGCGGACGCGCTGCAGCCCCTGCTGACCGCCGTCGCGGTGGTCGCCACGGTCGTCCCGGCGCTCGCCGCGGGCGTCGAAGTCCGGACGCGGGCGGGGGTGCCGGGGCTCGCCGGGCTGGCCGTCGCCGCGGTGGCCGCGTACTTCCTGCCGGTGCTGCCGGTGCTCGTCGCCGCGGGACTGGTCACCGTGACCGAGCTGCTACTGGGCGTACGCGCGCGCAGGTACAGTGGGGTGCGTGACTGATCGACGCTGGGGGCCGGGGCAGACGGTGGTCGAACGGTTCCACCGCCCGGACGGCTCGATCGGCCAGGTCCACCCGCTGCGCGTGCTGGAAGACGACGGCCGCGTGCTGCTCGCCTGGCTGCCGGCGGGCACGCCGATCGTCGGCAGCCGGCTCGTGGACGGGCGCACGATGGCGGAAGCACCCCTGGAACAGCGGTTCCGCATCCCGCGGGTGCCGGTGCCGGACTTCTGGCACCGCACGTCCACGCTGCGCCGCATCGCCGACGACGAATGGTCGTCGGTCTGGTGGTTCTTCGACGCCGAGGGCCGCTTCACGAACTGGTACGTCAACCTCGAGGTCCCGCTCGGCCGGAACCCGCTGGGGGTCGACCGGATCGACGGCGTGCTCGACGTCGTCGTCGACCGGGACGGCACGTGGCACTGGGACGACGAGGACGAAGCCGAGGTCGCGATCGACGCCGGACGGCTGACGCGGGAGCAGCTCGACCGGCTGCGCGAAGAGGGCGAGCGGATCGGCGCGCTGGCCGAACGCGGCGCCTACCCGTTCGACGGCACGGACACCGACTTCCGCCCGGACCCGGCGTGGCCGGCGCCGCAGCTGCCCCCGGGACTGCTGGCCGGGCTCAGCCCGCGGTCAGGAACAGGATCAGCGCCAGCACGACGTTGATGACGGCGAGGATGACGACCGACTTCGTCGGGATCACCTTCGGGAACACGGTCTTGCCGTGGATGCTCCGCCACCAGACGATGCCGAAGACGCCCGCGACGAGGCCGAGGAACCCGCCGAAGCCGCTGCTGAGCAGCGCCCAGCCGACCATGCCGAGCAGGCCGACGCCGAACGTCAGGAGCACCGCGGTGGCGAACGTCTTGACGTCGGCCCCGCCGGTCTTGGGCCGGGGCACCGGCTGCGTGGAGTGGTAGGTCACAGCGTCATAGTAGAGCCGTCACGGCGCGGGCGCGGGCGACCCGGAACACGAGGACATCCGACTAACGTGCGTCCGACCAAAGGGTATCGTCTAGCCATGACGACCACGACGCAGTTCGCCCCTGTCCCGCACCCGAGTCCTGCGAGCGCGGACCGTGTCGCGGAGGTACTGGAAGCCCCGGGGTTCGGTACATATTTCACCGACCACATGGTCACCGTGAAGTGGTCGAAGGCCGAGGGCTGGCACGACGCCCAGGTCGGCCCGTACGCCCCGTTCACGCTCGACCCGGCGACCTCGGTGCTGCACTACGGCCAGGCGATCTTCGAAGGCCTCAAGGCCTACCGCCAGCCGGACGGCTCGATCTCGTCGTTCCGCCCGGACGCCAACGCCGCGCGGTTCCGCCAGTCGGCCGAGCGGCTCGCGATGCCGCAGCTGCCCGAAGACGTCTTCATCGACTCGCTGCGCGAGCTCATCGCCGTCGACGCCCGGTGGGTGCCCACCCGCCAGGGCGATTCGCTGTACCTGCGGCCGTTCATGATCTCGACGTCGACCGGCCTGGGCGTCAACAGCCCGGCCGCCGACTACGTGTACACGGTCATCGCGTCGCCGGCCGGGTCGTACTTCTCCGGCGGCGTGAAGCCGGTGAGCGTCTGGCTGTCGACGGAGTACGTGCGCGCGGCCCCCGGCGGCACCGGCGCGGCCAAGTGCGCGGGCAACTACGCGGCTTCGTTCGTCGCGCAGGCGCAGGCCGTCGAGAAGGGCTGCGACCAGGTGGTCTGGCTCGACGCGGTCGAGCGGCGCTGGGTCGAGGAGATGGGCGGGATGAACCTGTTCTTCGTCTTCGGCTCGGGCGAGAACGCCCGCCTTGTCACCCCGGAGCTGACCGGCTCGCTGCTGCCCGGCGTGACGCGCAAGTCGTTGCTGCAGCTGGCTTCGCGGCTCGGCTACAAGATCGAAGAGCGCCGCATCTCCACCGACGAGTGGGAGAAGGCGTCGGCGTCCGGTGAGCTCACCGAGACGTTCGCCTGCGGCACCGCGGCCGTCATCACCCCGGTCGGCCACGTGAAGCACGCCGGCGGCGAGTTCACCATCGCCGACGGGCAGCCCGGCGTCCTCACCATGAAGCTGCGCGAGGAGCTGACCGGCATCCAGGAGGGCACCCGCCCCGACCCCGACCACTGGATGGTCAAGCTCGGCTGAACCCCAAGTCCGTGAATGCCACATCGAGGGACCAAGTGTCCCTCGATGTGGCATTCACGGACTTTCAGGAGGCGGGGGCGGTGATGAGGGGGCCGGAGACGCCGGCCTGCTCGTGCGTGGCCGTTTCGGCGAGGACGCGGGCGGCCATCATCAGCAGCGGGAGCGCGGTGACCGCACCGGTACCTTCGCCCAGGCGGACGTCGAGTTCGAGCAGGGGCCCGAGGTCCAGGTGCTCCAGCGCGAGGGCGTGCGCGGGCTCGGCCGTCCGCTGCCCGGCCACCCACCAGCGGCGCGCGCCCGGGGCGAGGTCTTCGGCGACGAGCGCCGCCGCGCACGCCACGAGCCCGTCGAGGACCACCGGCGTCCGCCGGACCGCGGCCTGGGCCAGGAAGCCCGCCATCGCCGCGATGTCCGCGCCCGCCGTCGTGCGCAGCAGGTCCAGGGGGTTGGCGAGGACCACGCGGGCCCGGCGCAGGGCGTCGCGGACCGCCGTCGCCTTGCGCATCCAGGCGTTGTCGTCGATGCCGGAGCCGCGCCCGACGACGGCGACCGGCTCGCTGCCGGTCAGCGCCGCGACGAGCACCGACGCCGGCGTGCTGTTGCCGATCCCGAGGTCGCCGGGGACCAGCAGGTCCGCCCCGCCGTCGACCTCCGCGTCGGCGATCGCGATCCCGGCGCGGACCGCCGCCTTGGCCTCGGCGTCGGTCAGCGCGTCTTCGACGTCGATCGAGCCGGAGCCGCGGCGGACCTTGAACTCGCCGATCGACCGGGTCGCCGGCGCCTCGGTGTCCACGGCCAGGTCGACCACGCGGACGCTCGCGCCCGCGGCGGCGGCCAGCACGTTGATCGCGGCGCCACCGGTCAGCATCGTGCCGAGCAGCTGCGCGGTGACTTCGGCGGGATAAGCCGAAACACCCTTCGCGGCGATGCCGTGGTCACCGGCGAACACGACGACGCGCGGCCGCGTGAACGGCCGCGGCGGCGACTGCCCCTGGCACGCGGCGATCCACACGCCGAGCTCTTCGAGCCTGCCCAGCGAACCCGCGGGCTTGACCAGCTTGTCGTGCAGGGCGATCGCCGCCGAACGGGCGTGGTCGTCGGGCGGGGTGATCTCGGGGAACTCGATGTTTTCCGGCTCCACACCAGGCCCTTTCTCGGTCCGCGGCAACGCTGTGGCCAACCTACCGGTGCGGGGGTCCCGGTAGTCTCGCGGCTCGTGGAGACGACGGCGGCCGCGGTGGTGCTGGCCAGTGGCGCGGGTACCCGCGTCGGCGCGAAGCTGAACAAGGTCTACCTGCCGCTGGCCGGGCGCCGGGTGGTGGCCTGGTCGCTGGACGCGTTCGCGCGGGTGCCCGGCATCGGCGTGCTGGTGCTGGTCATCCGGCCGCAGGACCGGGAACTCGCGGACGAGGTCCTCGCGGAGTTCTCCGGCGAAGCCGAGATCGTGCACGGCGGGGACACGCGCCAGGCGTCCGAGCTCAACGCGCTGCGCCACCTCGCCCCGCGGATAGCAGGCGGCCGGGTCGACGCCGTGCTGCTGCACGACGCGGCCCGGCCGCTGGTCCACCCACAGCTGGTCGATGCGGTGCTGGCCCGGACACGCGAGGACGGGGGGGCTGTGCCGGGCCTTGCCGCTGACGACGTCGTCGGGGTGGATGCCGGGCACCTGGTCGCCCAGGTGCCCGGCGCGATCCGAGTCCAGACGCCTCAAGGCTTCCGGGCCGGACCGCTGCTCGAGGCCTACGAACAGGCCGAGCGCGAGGGCTTCGTGGGTACCGACACTTCTTCGTGCATGGAGCGGTTCTCCTCCCTGCCGATCCGGTGGGTCCCGGGGGCTCCCGAGAACCTCAAGATCACGTACCCCCACGACCTCGTGGTCGCGGAGCGGTTGCTCGCCCGCTAAGCGCAGGCGGGCGGGCCGCCGTCGTCCCCTTCCGTCGTGCTCGTCGGCCGGATGGTGACGTCCTGCCGCAGTTCCGCCGGCACCCCGCAGTCCGGCTGCGGGCGCAGCGCCTGCAGCGGCGCGCCCGGGGTGCCGGGCTCCGCGAGGGTGAGCACCGCGCGGAGCGTCCACACCGGGGTGGCGTGGTACTGCCAGGTGACGACCCGCGGGCTGAACACGTCCGTGCCCGGGAAGGTCGGCACCCGGTAGGCGCTGGCCCGGTGCTCGTCGCGGAGGATGATGACGTCCGCGCACGTGGGCCAGCGGTGCACCGCCGCGTAGACCTCCGGGGCCTCGCGGCCGCCGAACAGGTGCAGCACCCATTTGCGGCGCCGGAGCTCCTCGAGGAGTTCCTCGAGGCCCTGGCCGCTGGATCCGGTGTGAGGTGTGGGCGGGGACACACTTTCGAGGGTAACTTGCGTACTAGAGCACAGTCCAGTGCGTGTACTAGTACACCTGGGTGGTTCTGATCAGGCCTTTGTTCCCGGCACCCCGGCGTGCTAGAACACTTGTGCGTTAGTCCCCGTGAGGAGCTGCCGTGCCCACCCTCGACCGTCCAGAGCCGCCGTACCTGCAGATCGCGGGCCGGATCCGCGAAGACATCCTGTCCGGCCGGCTGCAGGAGGGCGACACCGTGCCGTCCGCGCGCGAGATCGCGCGCACGTGGGCCGTCGCCATGGCGACGGCCACCAAGGTGCTGGCCACCCTGCGGTCGCAGGGCCTGGTGCGGCCCGTGCGCGGCGTCGGCACGGTCGTCGACCGGGGCGGCCTGCACCGCACGGCCCGCGACCGCTCGGCCGCTTCGGCGCGCACCGGGCGGATCTACCCGCCGGGCCACTACGCGGTGATCCGCGCGGCCGGCCTGGAGCCGGCGTCCGAGCGCGCCGCCGCGGCGCTGGGCCTCGAAGAGGGCGCCCCGGCGATCCGGCGGCAGCGCACCACGTACGGGCCCGACTCGCGGCCGCTGTCGACGTCGACGTCGTGGTTCGACGGCGCGCTGTCGGCGAAGGCGCCGGCCCTGCTGGTCGCGGAGCGGATCGTCGAAGGCACCTCGGTCCACGCGGCCGCCCGGCTGGGCACCAGGATCGTGCGGACGGAGGAACGGCACGCGGCAGGCCGCGCGAGCGGCGAGGAGGCGGGCGAACTGGGGCTGCCCGAAGGGGCGCCGGTGCTGCTCGGCCGGAGCACCTTCCTGGCGGCCGACGGGACGGTCGTCGAGTACGGTGAATCCGCCGCCTTGCCCGACCACTGGGTTTTCTACGAGTACACGACTGAGGACGGCGAATGAAGAAGATCCACGCGGGCAAGGTCCGCGACCTGTACGAGCTCGACGGCGGGGACATCCTGCTGGTCGCGTCCGACCGGGTCTCGGTCTACGACGTGGCGCTGCCGACGCTGATCCCGGACAAGGGCGCGCTGCTCAACCAGCTGTCCGCGTGGTGGTTCGACCGGATGGCCGAGGTCGTGCCGAACCACGTCGTGTCGACCACCGACGTGCCGGCGGAGTTCGCCGGGCGCGCGATGCGGTGCAAGCCGCTGAAGATGGTCAAGGTCGAGTGCATCGCCCGCGGCTACCTCGCCGGCCTGGGCCTGCGCGAATACCAGCGTGACGGCAAGATCTCCGGCGTCGCGCTGCCGCCGGGGCTGCTCGAGGGCGACAAGCTGCCGGAGCCGATCTTCACGCCGACGACCAAGGAGTCCGACACCGGGCACGACGAGTTCATGACCTTCGACGAGGTCCTGAACGAGATCGGCGAGGACACCGCGAAGCGGCTTCGCGAGCTGACGCTGGAGATCTACACACGGGGCGCGGAGCACGCGGCGAAGCAGGGCGTCATCATCGCGGACACGAAGCTCGAGTTCGGGTTCGACGCCGACGGCACGCTGACCCTCGGCGACGAGGTCCTGACGTCGGACTCGTCGCGGTTCTGGCCCGCCGACGAGTGGGAGCCGGGCCGCCCGCAGCACGCGTTCGACAAGCAGTTCGTCCGCGACTGGTCGCGGTCGACGGGCTGGGACCAGACCCCGCCCGGGCCGGAGATCCCGGCGGAGATCGTCGAGCAGACGCGGCAGCGCTACACCGAGGTCTACGAGCGGATCACCGGGAAGACCTGGGTCCGTGGGTGAGTTCGACCCGTACCGGCTGATCGACGAGGTCGAGACGCTGCTGGTTTCGCACGGCCTCGCGCCGTCGCGGATCCCCGGGCGAGGAGGCGACCGGCTGGCGGGCGCCAGCCGCCTCCTGCGCGGCTTCGGCCTTCAGCCCCGGACGGCCCCCGAGGACGCGTTCGACCTCGGGGTGCCGTTCCAGGCCCGGATCAACCAGGACTAGGGGCTCTTGGTGAGGGTGGCGTCGCGCTCCACGACGTCACCGAGGACGTCGTCGATGGCCCGCATGAGGTCGGCGTCGAGCTTCTTGCCGGCGGCCTTGACGTTCTCGTGCACCTGCTCCGGGCGCGAGGCCCCGATGATCGCGGAGGCGACGTTCGGGTTCTGGAGCACCCACGCGACGGCCAGCTGAGCGAGGCTCAGATCGGCCTGCTTGGCGAGCGGCTCCAGCTCGGCGACGCGCTTGAGGACGTTCTCGTCGAGGAAGCGGGCGACCATGTTGGCGCCGCCCTTCTCGTCGGTGGCCCGCGAGCCGGCGGGGTAGTCCTGGCCGGGCTTGTACTTGCCGGTCAGCACGCCCTGCGCGATCGGCGACCAGACGATCTGGCTGAGGCCTTCGCGCTCGGAGGCGGGGATGACCTGGTCCTCGATGACGCGCCAGAGCATGTTGTACTGCGGCTGGTTGGAGACGAAGGGCACCTTCAGCTCGCGCGCGAGGGCGGCGCCGCGGCTGATCTGCTCGGCGGTCCACTCGGAGACGCCGACGTAGAGCACCTTGCCCTGGCGGACGAGGTCGGCGAAGGCGAGCATGGTCTCTTCCAGCGGGACGGTCCGGTCGAACCGGTGCGCCTGGTAGAGGTCGACGTAGTCGGTGCCGAGCCGCTCCAGCGACGCGTTCGCGGACTCGATGATGTGCTTGCGGGACAGGCCCTTGTCGTTGGGGCCCTTGGGACCGGTGGGCCAGTAGACCTTGGTGAAGATCTCCAGGCTCTCCCGCCGCTGCCCCTTCAGCCCGCGGCCCAGCACCGACTCGGCGGCGGTGTTGGCGTAGGCGTCGGCGGTGTCGAAGGTGGTGATGCCGGCGTCGAGCGCGGCCTTGATGCAGGCGTGGGCCTGGTCTTCCTCGACCTGGGAACCATGGGTGAGCCAGTTCCCGTACGAGATCTCACTGACGTTGAGGCCGCTGCGGCCGAGACGACGAAACTCCATGGGGGTGAGCTTAGGCGGTAATCGTTTGCTTTGCTAACGATCCTGGAGTGACTCCAGCCTCGCTCCGGCGCGCTGCGGTGTCTTGAATGAGTCATTCAGGACCTCCGAGGACCTGAATGACTCATTCAAGACCTCTGCGCGGCGGGCAGGCCTCTCCGGGCGGGCCCGCCAGCGCGCGCCGTGGTCGGGCAGTCAGGGGTCGGCGCTCATCGTGGACAGCAAGAAGCCGGGTGGAGGCTCGCTCCACCCGGCTTCTCACAACCGGCTCAGTTCGGGATCGGGTCGCCCGGCTTCAGCCGCGGCTTCGGCACCCGCAGCCGCCGGATCTGAGAGGCCCGGACGAACGCGTACCAGCCGATGGACCGGCCGTTCACGGTCTCCTTCGGGAACTTCTCCCGCACCAGCTTCGCGATCTTCCGGCCGTTGACGAAGCCCTCGATCGCCATCACCAGCAGCATCGCCGTGCACAGCAGCGTGATGTACGACTGGACCTGGGGCAGCGGGACCAGCAGCGCCAGGAACACCACGATCGCCAGCGGCATGAACAGGCCCAGCAGGTTGCGCCGGGTGTCGACCAGGTCGCGGACGTACGCCTTCACCGGGCCGCGGTCGCGGGGGAGGAGGTACTTGTCGTCGCCCGCCATCATGCGGTCGCGGCGGAGCTTGGCGGCCGCGCGGCGGTCTTCCTTCGTCTGCGGGTTCGACTTGCGCAGTTCCTTGTTGCGCTTCATCGCCTCACGCATGGTGGTGGGCGGCGGCGCCACCGGGCCGCGCCGCTTCGCCTCCGCGTCTCGGCGCTTGGGCGTAGCCTTGCCCTTACCGGGCGTGAACGACTTGCCCGCGACGTCGACGGCGTCCGTCGACTCCGGCTCGTCGGCGGCGGTGTCTGTGGTGCTTCGGCGCAGGAACCTCACCTCACCAGGGTATTGCAGGCGTCACGCCGCCGTTCACCAGGTCGATCGATGTGCGACCATGGTGGGGAACAGAACGGACTCCCCGGGTGTTGAAGACGTCAGCACGAGGAGTATCCGCAGTGAGTTCGAACCTAGAGGGAGTGCCATGACGACCGCTGAGCACGCCGGCGCGACGCAGGCCGAGACCGCCGAAGAGACCCACGGCGTCACGCTGACCGACGCCGCGGCTGCCAAGGCGAAGGCCCTGCTCGAGCAGGAGGGCCGCGACGACATGCACCTGCGCATCGCCGTCCAGCCCGGTGGCTGCGCGGGCCTGCGCTACCAGCTGTTCTTCGACGAGCGCACGCTCGACGGCGACCTGTTCCGCGACTTCGACGGCCTCAAGGTCGCCGTGGACCGGATGAGCGCGCCGTACGTTTCGGAAGCCGTCATCGACTTTGTGGACTCGATCGAGAAGCAGGGCTTCACGATCGACAACCCGAACGCCACCGGCTCCTGCGCCTGCGGCGATTCGTTCCACTGAGCCGAAGCGCCACGAGAAAGGCCCCGTCCCCCCTGAGTGGGAGGCGGGGCCTTCTTCGTCTCTGCGGATCTACACGTAGGCGTCGAGCTCGGCCACCTGGGCGTGGCACGCCTCGTCCACCTGCCACGGCTTGGCCGTGACGCGGGGCAGCGGCAGGCTCTCGGCCTGCAAGGTCTCCGGGATCTGCGCGCAGTCGGCGATCAGCTCGGACAGGGTCTCGGGTTCGGTGACGGCGTTCACGATTCGTAACGCTATTGATCGCGATTCGACTGGACTAGGAGTACCAGCCGGTAGTGTCGGCTGGGCGTGCGCGAACTACCCGGATGGGTCATGACCCGGGGGTAACTTCGCGCCTTTTGCCGTGAGGTCGAACACAAAGGAGCAGCCGGTGGCAGACAGGGCCAGGATCGCGGTGTCCGGCAGTATCGCGACCGACCACCTCATGCACTTCCCGGGCAGGTTCGCGGAGCAGCTGGTCGCGGAGCAGCTGCACCGGGTTTCCCTCAGCTTCCTCGCCGACGACCTCGTGGTCCGGCGCGGCGGCATCGGCGCCAACATCGCTTTCGGTCTCGGGGTGCTCGGCGTCCAGCCGGTCCTCGTGGGTGCCGTCGGCGCCGACTTCGCCGACTACCGCTCCTGGCTGGAGCGCCACGGTGTCGACACCTCCGGCGTGCACGTGTCGGAGGTCGCGCACACCGCGCGGTTCGTCTGCACCACCGACGAGGACCTCTGCCAGATCGCGACGTTCTACGCGGGCGCGATGGCCGAGTCCCGCAACATCGAGCTGCAGCCGATCGCCGAGCGCGCCGGCGCGCTCAGCCTGGTGCTGATCAGCCCGGACGACCCGGAGGGCATGGTCCGCCACGCCGAGGAGTGCCGCCAGCGCGGGTACGCCTTCGCCGTCGACCCGTCGCAGCAGCTCGCCCGGATGAGCGGTGAGCAGGCCCGCGCGTTCGTCGCCGGGGCGAAGTACCTGTTCAGCAACGACTACGAGTGGGAGCTGCTGCTCCAGAAGACCGGCTGGACCGAGGCCGACGTCCTCGCGCAGGTCGGCATGCGGATCACGACGCTGGGGGAGAAGGGCGTCGAGATCGTCGGCAAGGACGGCACCGCCCTGCAGATCGGCGCGGTCCCCGAGCGCGCGAAGGCCGACCCGACGGGCGTCGGCGACGGCTTCCGCGCGGGCTTCCTGGCCGGTCTCGACGGCGGCCTGAACGTCGAGCGCGCGGCCCAGCTGGGCTCGCTCATCGCCGTGCTGGTGCTGGAGACCGTCGGCACCCAGGAGTGGACGTTCGACCGCGCGGACGCCCTGGCCCGCATCGGCGACGCCTTCGGCCCGGACGCGGCCGACGAGATCTCGGCAGTCCTCCCCGCCGCCTGACCCAACGCCCGAAAGCCGTGAAGACCTCCTTACCGGTCAAAAAAGCCGGTAAGGAGGCCTTCACGGCTTTTCAGCGGGTCAGAGCTTGACCGGGTAGACCGGCTCCGGGACCTCGGGCTTGATGCGGTGCTCGACGAAGATGCCGTGCCACAGCATGAACACGATCAGCGCCCACAGCTGGCGGCTGCGGTCGAGCTGACCCGCCTTGTGCTCCTCCAGCAGCGCCAGGATCGCCTTCTTGTCCAGCAGTTCCTCGGTCCGGGAGTCGTTGATGATCCCCTTGGCCCAGTCGTACATCTCGTTGCGCAGCCACAGCCGGATCGGGACCGGGAAGCCGAGCTTGCGGCGGTTGAGCACGTGCGCCGGGATGATCTTGGCCAGTGCCTGGCGCAGCGCGTACTTCGTCGTGCCGTGCGCCAGCTTCTGGTCCAGCGGGATCGACGCCGCGACCTTGAACACCTCGGCGTCGAGGAACGGCACCCGCAGTTCCAGCGAGTTCGCCATGGTGACCTTGTCGGCCTTGACCAGGATGTCGCCGCGCAGCCACGTGTAGAGGTCGACGTGCTGCATGCGCGCCACCGGGTCCCAGCCGCGCGAGACGTCGTACCAGGGTGCCGTGACGTCCTTGAAGCCGACGCCTTCCTGGTAGGTCTTCAGCACGTTGCGCAGCTGGTCGTCGCGGAAGTTGCGCGCGTTGCCGTAGTAGCGGTCCTCCAGCGGCAGCGCGCCGCGGCGCAGCAGGTCCTTGCCGCGGGTGCCCTCGGGGATCTTCGTCGACACCTTGCCGATGAGCTTCCGCATGCCGCCCGGGATCTTCTCGAACGGCGCGAGCGAGATCGGCTCGTTGTAGATCGTGTAGCCGCCGAACAGCTCGTCCGCGCCCTCGCCCGACAGCACCGCCTTGACGTGCTTGCGGGCCTCACGGGCGATGAACCACAGCGGGACCAGCGCGGGGTCGGCCACCGGGTCGTCGAGGTACCAGACGATGAGCGGCAGCACCTCCATCATCTCGTCCGCCGACACCGTCCGGACCACGTGCTTCACGCCGATCGCGGCGGCCGACTCGGCGGCGACGTCGACCTCGGAGTAGCCCTCGCGCTCGAACCCGGTGGTGAACGCGATCAGGTTCGGGTTGTGCTCCTTGGCCAGCGTGGCGGTGGCCGTGGAGTCGATGCCGCCCGAGAGGAACGCGCCGACCGTGACGTCCGGGTCGGAGATCATGTGCTTGCCGACCGAGTCGCGCATCACATCGGCGATGCGCTGGTGCAGTTCCTCGGCCTCGGCCTGCGTGTTCACCGGCTTCGCGCTGAACTGCGGGTGGAAGTAGCGGGTGAACTTCACCTCACCGCCGGGGACCACCTCGAACGACGTGCCGGACTCGACGCGGCGGATCGCGGTGTGCAGCGACTCGGGCTCGGGCACGTACTGCAGGACCAGGTAGTGCTGCAGGGCCGTCCGGTCCAGCTCCTGGGCGACGCCGAGGACGTCCGACAGCTCCAGCAGGCTCTTCTTCTCACTGGAGAACGCCACGCCGCCGGGGCCGGCCGAGTAGAACAGCGGCTTGATGCCGAACGGGTCGCGGGCGCCGAAGACGCGCTTCTCCTGGGAGTCCCAGATCATGAAGGCGAACATGCCGCGCAGGCGCTTGACCCAGTCGGCGCCCAGGTAGTGGAAGCCGGCGACGATGGCCTCGCCGTCGCCCTCGGTCTCGAACTTCGCGCCGTACTGCGCGGCGAGCTCTTCGCGCAGCTCACGGTAGTTGTAGATCTCGCCGTTGAAGTTCATCGTGTACCGGCCGGGCGCCTCCGGCGGGCCCCAGACCAGCGGCTGGTGCGCGTGCTCGACGTCGATGAACGCGAGCCGGTTGAAGCCGTAGACGACCTCGGCGTCGGCCCACGTGTCCTGCTCGTCGGGGCCGCGGTGGCGCTGGCAGCGCATGGCCGCGCCGACGGCGTCACGCGCGTTGGCCGCGCCGGTCTCGGTCGCGCAGATCAGTCCAAGCAGGCCGCACACGGGTACTCACACACCTTCAGGGGTATTCGCGGGGCTGGGAAGCGCCCAGTATGCCGGGCCGGTCGTGGCGAGTACCACGCGCGTCAGGGGTTACCCCTTGGTCAGCGGAGTAGGCCAACTCGGCTAGGCTCCGCCTGTCACGAAGATCTGTCGTAGGAGGCTCTGGGTGAAAGGGCGAGGCGCAGTGGGACAACCCGAGCGCACCCTGGGTAAGCGGACCGTGCGCGTCGCCGCGTTGGCCGTGCTGGTCGCGCTGACCGCGACGGGGTGCTCCGGCGACGAGATCCTGCGGTTCGGCTGGCCGGTCGGTGTCACCGAGCAGGCGAACCAGATGCGGAACCTCTGGACCTGGACCGTGGTCGCGGCGCTGGTCGTGGGTGTCATCGTGTGGGCCCTGATCTTCTGGACCGCGACGTTCCACCGCAAGAAGAAGACGGTCGACGGCGAGCCGGAGGAGCTGCCCCGGCAGTTCCAGTACAACATCCCGCTCGAGCTGTTCACGGTCGTCGTCCCGACGATCATGGTCTGCGTCCTGTTCTTCTTCACCGCGACGACGGAGTCGAAGGTCCTGGACAAGATCCCGAACCCGGACGTCAAGGTCCAGGTCGTGGCCTTCCAGTGGAACTGGGAGTTCAAGTACGAGGACGAATCGGCGAAGAAGGCGGACGGCCGGCAGGTCAGCACCGTCGGCTCCTCCGGCGAGATCCCGCTCCTGGTGCTCCCGGTGGGCAAGACCATCCAGTACGACCTGATCTCCACCGACGTCATCCACTCCTTCTGGGTCCCGGAGTTCCACTTCAAGCGGGACGTCATGCCGAACCCGGACAAGAACAACCAGGACAGCTCGTTCCAGAACAAGATCGACCGCGAAGGCTCCTTCGTCGGCCGGTGCGCGGAGCTGTGCGGCACGTACCACTCGGTGATGAACTTCGAGGTCCGCGCGCTCTCGGCGGACAAGTACGACCAGTACATCGCGCTGCGCAAGCAGACGAACCCGGCGACCGGCCAGGCGTTCACCGCCGCCGAGGCGCTGGCGAAGATGAACTGTGGCGAGCTGTGCACCCCGCACGCGGTCACGACCCAGCCGTTCAACACCGACCGCACGGCCCGCACCGCGTCCAACTGACGCGGCCAGAACAGGAGTAGAGGAAGACCATGAAGGCCGAAGCCCGAATCTTCTTCATCGTGGCGATCTTCTCCGTGCTCATGGCGGGCGTGTACTGGACGTGGGCCGTGCTGGATCCCCGCTTCGGTGGCAAGCCCGAGCCGGTGGGCATCGTCGCGCTGATCCTGACCGGTGGGCTGGCCTTCCTGGCGGGCAGCTACATGCAGTTCGTCGCCCGCCGCATCGAGCCGCGTCCCGAAGACCGCGAAGACGCCGAGATCAGCGACGGTGCCGGCGAGCTGGGCTTCTTCAGCCCAGGCAGCTACTGGCCGGTCGCCATGGCCGCCACCGCGGCCCTCGCCGCGCTGGCGCTGGCGTTCTTCCACATCTGGCTGCTGGTGATCGCGCTCGTCGCGCTGCTCATCACCATCGGTGGCCTGGTGTTCGAGTACCACACCGGTCCCTCGCACGACTGATTTCCTTCGAAACCGGCCGTCACGCACTCGCGTGGCGGCCGGTTTCGTATTTCAGCCCCGGAAAGCCGTCCGGTACGACGACGGGCTCGTCCCGCGCAGCCGCGTGAACTGGTGGCGCAGCGCGGCCGCCGACGCGTAGCCGCACGCCGTCGCGATGTCCTCCACCGACAGCCCGCCTTCCTCCAGCAGGGCCTGGGCGCGGTCCAGGCGCCGCTCGGTCAGCCACCGGTGCGGCGTCGTGCCCGTGGCGGCCGAGAAGCGGCGCAGGAACGTCCGTTCGCCGAGGCCGCTGCGGCGGGCCAGCTCCGCCACCGTGAACGGCTGGTCCAGCCGCCGTTCGACCCACTCCAGGGCTTCCGCGACCACGGCGTCGTCGGGCGCCGCCGTGGCCGGGACCGGGGCCTGGACGAACTGGGCCTGCCCGCCCGCGCGGTGCGGGGCGGCGACCATCCGGCGCGCCAGCGTCGTGGCCGCCGCGACACCGCGCAGCCGGCGGACCAGGTGCAGGCACAGGTCGACCGCCGCGACCGTGCCCGCGCTGGTCAGGACGCCGCCGTCGTCGGCGTACAGCGCCTGCGGGTCGACGTCGGCCGCCGGGAAGCGCGCGCGGAACTCCGCCTCGTACACCCAGTGGACCGTGCAGCGGCGCCCGTCCAGCAGGCCCGCGTAGCCCAGCGTGAACACGCCCGCGCAGAACCCCGCGACCCACGCCCCGCGCGCGGCGGCGTCTCGCAGGACGTCCAGGACGGGCTCCGGTGGCGGGGCGGTCCGGGGTGCGCACGTCGGGACGATGAGCAGGTCCGCCGTCGCCGCGTAACCGAGGTCACGCAGGCCGGAGAGCCCGAACCCGGACCAGCTGGCGACCGCGCCGCCGTCCGGCGAGCAGACGCCGAAGTCCCAGCCCTCGATGCCGTCGGCGCTGCGGTCGGTGCCGAAGACCTCGCACGCGACGCCCAGCTCGAACGGCGAAACGCGGTCGGCGAGCACCACCGCGACCCGGTTGACGTCCATGGCGGCCAGTCTGTCACAAGTTTTGCGGTCGTTGTCATCTCTGACACTGGTTGGCGGGCGCCGACGAGACGAACCTGGTCGGCATGACGAACTCGGAAACCCGCCCGCTCCTCCAGTGGTCCGCGGCGATGGCCATGTCCGGCACGATCGGTGCCGTCGTCCTCGAGAGCGGCGCGGCCGCACCGGCGGTGGCGTTCGCCCGCTGCTTCGTCGGCGGCACGTTGCTGGTGCTGTGGTGCCTCTCCCGCGGCTGGCTGCAGGCCTGGCGGCCGTCCCGCCGCGACCTCGGCCTGGCCGTGCTCGGCGGGCTGTTCCTGGTCGGCAACTGGGTGCTGCTGTTCGCTTCCTACGCGCTGTCGTCGATCTCGGTCAGCACGGTCGTCTACCACACGCAGCCGCTGATCCTGGTCGGCCTGGCGGCCGCGTTCCTCGGCGAGAAGGTCGCGAAGAGCCACCTGGCCCGCGCCGCCATCGCGTTCGGCGGAGTGGCGTTGATCTCGCTTTCCGCCCACGGCGAGGACGGCAAACCCGTGCAGCTGGTCGGAATCGGCCTCGCACTCGGCGCCGCCGTGCTGTACGCGGGAGCGTCCTTCGTCGCGAAGCAGCTGAAGCACATCCGCCCGCACCTCCTGGCCGCCGTGCAGACGACGGTGGGCGCGCTGGTGCTGGCGCCCCTGCTGCTAGTCACGCCCCTGCCCACGACGACTTCGGGGCTGCTGTGGCTGGTCCTGCTCGGGACCGTCCACACGGCACTGATGTACGTGCTGATGTACGCGAGCATCGGCAAGCTGCCGACCACGACGGTGGCGCTGCTGTCCTACCTGTACCCGGTGGTGGCGGTGCTGGTGGACATCGCGTTCTACGGCCACCGCCCGAGCTGGCCGGAAGCGGTGGGCATGCTCGCGGTCCTGGCGGCCGCCCTGGCTCCCCAGCGCGGGCGCCGGACCGAGGCGCCGGGCGGGAACGGCCGGGGGACAGCGGGCGCGGTGCCCGAACCCGCCGCCTGCAAGTGAGCCGGTGGATCGCCCGGCAGGTGGTGCCGCCAGTGAGCCGCTCGCCCCACGTCCTGAATGACTCATTCAGGTCTTCGGGCGTCCTGAATGACTCATTCAAGACGCTGGAGCACCGCTGCGGACCGCACCGACGCGACTTTGCCGGGCCCCTGAGGGAGGCCGAAGCGCAGCCGGTGAAGGTCAGCTGAAGGCGATCCAGCGGTCCAGCAGCGTCGCGGCGGCGCCGGAATCGATCGCTTCCGCCGCCCGGGCCAGCCCGGCCCGCAGATCGTCCTCCAGGGACCCCGAGAAGCCCGTGAAAGCCGCCAGCGCGGCGGCCGCGTTGATCAGGACCGCGTCGCGGACCGGGCCCGCCTTGCCGGCCACGAGCTCGCGGACCACCTCGGCGTTCGCCGCCGCGTCGCCGCCGCGCAGGTCTTCCGCCGTCGCGCGGGGGATGCCCAGGTCGGCGGGGTCGAGGGAGCGCTCGGTGACCGTGCCGCCCGAGACCACCCAGACCGTCGACGTCGTGGTGGTGGTGATCTCGTCTAGGCCGTCGTCGCCGCGGACGACCAGTGCCGTCGTGCCGCGGCGGGCGAACGTCTCGGCCAGCACGCGGGTCTTGTCCTCGTACGCGCAGCCGATGACCGCGGCGCCCGGCTGTGCCGGGTTGGTCAGCGGGCCGAGCAGGTTGAACGTCGTCGGGATGCCGAGCTCGCTGCGCACCGGGCCGGCGTGGCGCAGGGCCGGGTGGAACGCCGACGCCAGGAAGAACCCGATCCCGACTTCCTCGAGGCTGCGGCGCACGTCCTCCGGCGGCAGGCTGATCCGCACGCCGAGCGCCTCGAGGACGTCGGCCGCGCCGGACTTCGACGACGCGCTGCGGTTGCCGTGCTTGGCCACCGGCGCGCCGGCGGCCGCCGTGACGATCGTCGCCATCGTCGAGATGTTCACCGAGTTCGAGCCGTCGCCGCCGGTGCCGACGATGTCGACGGCCGGGCCGTCCAGCTCGACGCGCCGGGCGTGGGCCAGCATCGTGGCCGCCATGCCGGCGATCTCCTCGGGCGTCTCGCCCTTGGCGCGCAGCGCGACCGCGAACCCGGCGATCCGGGCCGGGCTCGCCGCGCCGCTCATGATCTGGTCCATCGCCCACGCCGTGTCGTCCGCGGAGAGGTCGACGCCCGCGATGAGCTGCTTGAGCAGGGGTGGCCAGGTGCGGGGGACCGGGGTGGTCACCGGGCTCAGCCGTTCACGACGGGGACCCGTCGCAGCACGTCGGCGACGGTCTCCGCGGCGGTCAGCGGGTCCAGCGGGTGCACCAGCACGGCGTCCGCCTGTGACCAGGTCGCCAGCCACCGGTCGTCCTTGCGCCGCACCGAAACCACGATCGGCGGGCAGTTCGTGATCTCGGCCTTGAGCTGGCGGCAGAGGCCGATGCCGCCGGTGGGCTGCGCTTCGCCGTCGAGGATCGCGAGGTCGACGTTGCCGGCGTCCACCTCGGACAGCACGTCGGCGATGCCGGCCGCCTCGACGTAGTCCACGCGCGCCAGGTCCGCCGCGGGCCGGCGGCCGACTGCGTTCACGATCGCTTCGCGCACCTCTGCCTTGTGGCTGAACACCAGGACCCGCATCGACTCGCCCATTGCGCACGCCTCCGTCTCGTCACCGAACTCCGCCGATCGTATCGGCAGAGACCGACATCACGCGGTCGGCTCCGGCTGGAGCGCGTCCCAGCCCAGCGCGTCGCCGCCCAATCGTTGCGCGAGGCCCGCCATCCGGGACCGTTCCTGGGCGCAGTGGAGCGCGTCGAGCACCTGGACGCGCACCGCGAGCACGTGCGCGAAGTCACCCCGGGCACCCTGTTCCCGCAGGTCGTAGCCGTCTTGGGCAAGGATCGAGGCCGCTTCGGCGACCCGGTCCGGCGGGAGCAGCAGGTGGTGCCGCAGGACGGCCGGTGCCGTGCTGACCCAACCGGGTGAACCCGCGAGCACGGCGGAGTCCGCGACGACCGGGTCGAAGGCCTCCGCGACGATCTCCAGCCCGGGGTCGTCGGGCCCGAGAACAGGCGTTTCGCGCCTCTTGACCAGGTTGAGCAGGCGGTTCACCAAACCCATGAGTAGCTCTCACCTTCCCGGGCATGCCGTGTGATCGGTTACGCAGACGACCCGCCGTGGACCCACCCGGCGGAGCGGCGGTGCGAGAGGACATAATGCGACGCGTGACAACGGCAGCTCCCACCATCAGTCAGCGGGTCCACTCGCTGAACCGGCCGAACATGGTCAGTGTCGGCACCATCGTGTGGCTGTCCAGCGAGCTGATGTTCTTCGCCGGACTGTTCGCGATGTTCTTCACCGTCAAGGCGCAGAACTCGTCCGGCCAGTGGCCGCCGCCGCTGCACGGCGAGGAGTTCCACCTCAACGTGGCGTACGCGATCCCGTTCACGGTGATCCTCGTGCTGTCCTCGCTGACCTGCCAGTTCGGGGTGTTCGCCGCCGAGCGCGGCGACGTCTACGGGCTGCGCCGCTGGTACATCATCACGTTGATCATGGGCGCGATCTTCGTCGCCGGCCAGGCCAACGAGTACCACAACCTGGTCGAAGAGGGGATGACGATCCCGTCCGGCCCGTTCGGCACGGTCTTCTACCTCGCCACCGGGTTCCACGGCCTGCACGTCATCGGCGGGCTCGTCGCCTTCGTGTACCTGCTCATCCGCACGAAGCTGAGCAAGTTCACGCCCGCCCAGGCCACGTCGGCGATCGTCGTGTCCTACTACTGGCACTTCGTCGACATCGTGTGGGTCGGCCTGTTCGGTGTGATCTACCTCCTTCCGTAGGTCCGCCCAGCCGCCACCACCATCACCATCGGCCTGAACTGACAGCAAGGGTTGCCGCAAGATGACCACCAGCACCAAATCGTCGGAGCGCCGCTACCGCGCGCGGTCGAAGCTGCGGAGGCGGTTCGCCGGCCTGCTCGCGCTCGGTATCGCGCTGGTGGGCGCCGGCGCCCTGTACGCCGTGTTCGCCCCGGAGCCGCAGACCGCGCAGGCCCAGGGCACGCCGGCGCAGCTGCGCTTGGGCGAGCAGGTCTACAACAACACCTGCATCGCGTGCCACGGCGCGAACCTCGAAGGCGTGCAGGACCGCGGGCCGAGCCTGATCGGCATCGGCGACGCCGCGGTGTACTTCCAGACTTCTTCGGGCCGCATGCCCGCCGCGCGCCAGGAGGCCCAGGCCGCGCGGAAGCCGCCGAAGCTGACCGAGGCCGAGATCGACGCCGTCGGCGCCTACATCCAGGCGCACGGCGGCGGCGTCCAGCGCCCGGCCGAGAAGGGCGAGGCCCTGCGCGGCTCGGACCCGGCCCGCGGTGGCGAGCTGTTCCGCCTGAACTGTGCTTCGTGCCACAACTTCACCGGCCGCGGCGGCGCGCTGTCGGCGGGCAAGTACGCGCCGAACCTGGACCCGGCCAGCGAAGAGCAGATCTACACGGCCATGCTGACCGGCCCCCAGAACATGCCGAAGTTCTCCGACCGGCAGCTGTCGCCGGAGGAGAAGAAGGACATCGTCGCCTACGTGAAGTCGGTGTCCGACGGCAACAATGACCCGGGTGGTAACGGCCTCGGCGGGGTCGGCCCCGCTTCGGAGGGCGTCATCGCCTTTATCGTCGGTATCGCCGCGCTGATCGGCGTGACGTTGTGGATTGGATCGAAGGCATGAGTGCCGAGGGGCCGAAGCCGCCGACGGAGGCGGAGCTGGCTGAGATGGACCGGGACCAGCTGGTCAAGCTGGGCGGGCAGCTCGACGGCGTCGAGATCGTCGAGTACCCCACCCCGTGGCCGGTGGAGGGCACCCGGGCGGAGAAGCGCGCCGAGCGCCTGGTGGCGTTCTGGTTCGCCCTGTCCGCCGTGGCCGGGCTGGGCTTCGTCGTCTCGCTGATCTGGTGGCCGTGGAAGTACGAGGCGCCGGACAACGAGAGCGGCCACTTCTGGTACAGCCTCTACACCCCGATGCTCGGCATCACGCTCGGCCTGGCCATCCTCGGCCTCGGCATCGGCGTGATCCTGTACACGAAGAAGTTCGTGCCGGCCGAGGTCGCGGTGCAGGAGCGCCACGACGGCGAGGGCAAGGGGTCGGCCGAGGTCGACCGCCAGACGTTCCTCGCGCACCTGGCCGACGCCGGCAACCGCAGCACCATCGCGCGCCGGTCGCTGATCAAGCGCTCGGCCATCGCCGGGGCCGGCACGCTGGGCCTCGCGGCCGCCGCGCTGCCGCTGGCGTCCTTCATCAAGAACCCGTGGAAGGACAGCGAGACCCGCGAGTCGCTGTGGCACACCGGCTGGCAGCCGAACTTCCCGGGCGAGAAGGTCTACCTGCGCCGCAACACCGGCAAGCCGCTGGAGGAGGGCGAAGAGGTCAGCCTGGTCAAGGCCGAGGACCTCGACGCCGGCGCGATGGAAACCGTCTTCCCGTACCGCGAGTCCGAAAAGGGCAAGCCGGAACTGCTGGCCGCCGCGCTGACCCGGGTCGACAACCCGGTCATGCTGATCCGCCTGCGCCCGACCGACGCCGCCAAGGTGGTCAAGCGGTCCGGCCAGGAGGACTTCAACTTCGGCGACTACTACGCGTACACGAAGATCTGCAGCCACGTCGGCTGCCCGACCTCCCTGTACGAGCAGCGCACCAACCGCATCCTGTGCCCCTGCCACCAGTCGCAGTTCGACGCGCTGCACTACGCCAAGCCGATTTTCGGCCCGGCGACGCGTCCGCTGGCCCAGCTACCGATCACGGTGGACGAAGAGGGATACTTGATCGCGCGAGGCGACTTCATCGAGGCCATCGGTCCGGCCTTTTGGGAGCGTAAGTCATGAGTTCACTGACCACCCCGACCAAGGGGTCGAGTGCCGTGGAGCGGCACGTGGGCGAGGCCGCGGACAACGCGGACCGGCGGTACCACGCGGCCAAGGGCCTGCGGCACCAGATGAACAAGGTGTTCCCGACGCACTGGTCGTTCCTGCTCGGGGAGATCGCGCTCTACAGCTTCATCATCCTGCTGCTCACCGGTGTGTACCTGACGCTGTTCTTCGACCCCTCCATGCAGGAGGTCGTCTACCAGGGCAGCTTCAAGAACATGCAGGGCCTGGAGATGTCGCAGGCGTTCCGCACGACGCTGGACCTCTCCTTCGACGTGCGCGGCGGGCTGTTCATGCGGCAGCTGCACCACTGGGCGGCGCTGATCTTCGTGGCGTCGATGGCCGTGCACATGCTGCGGATCTTCTTCACCGGTGCGTTCCGGCGCCCGCGTGAGGCGAACTGGGTGATCGGCGGGCTGCTGCTGATCCTGGGCTGTTTCGAAGGCTTCTTCGGCTACTCGCTCCCGGACGACCTGCTCTCGGGTACCGGTATCCGCGCGACGCTGTCGGGCATCGTGCTCTCGGTGCCGGTGATGGGCACCTGGATCCACTGGGCGCTGTTCGGCGGGGAGTTCCCGGGCGACCAGATCATCCCGCGCCTGTACACGCTGCACATCCTGCTTCTGCCGGGGATCATGCTCGCGCTGGTCGGGGCGCACCTGGCGCTGGTCTGGTACCAGAAGCACACCCAGTTCCCGGGGGTGCGGCGCAAGGAGACCAACGTCGTCGGGGTGCGGATCATGCCGTACTTCGCGCTCAAGGGCGGGGCGTTCTTCACCCTGGTCGTGGGTGTGCTGGCGCTGATGTCGGGGTTGTTCCAGATCAACCCGGTGTGGAACTTCGGCCCGTACAACCCGGCGCAGGTCTCGGCGGGCTCGCAGCCGGACTGGTACATGGCCTGGGCCGACGGCATGCTCCGGATCTGGCCCGCGTGGGAGGTCTACCTCGGGAACTACACGATCCCGGCGGTGTTCTTCCCCGGCGCGATCGGCATGCCGATCCTGTTCGGCCTGTTCCTGACCTACCCGTTCATCGAGCGGAAGCTGTCCAAGGACACCGCGCACCACAACCTGCTCCAGCGGCCCCGGGACGTCCCGGTCCGCACGGCGCTGGGCGCGATGGCGCTGGGCTTCTTCATGGTGATCGAGCTGTCGGGCTTCAACGACATCATCGCCGACAGCTTCGACATCTCCCTGAACGCGACGACGTGGGCGGGCCGCATCGGCGTGCTCATCGTGCCGCCGATCGCCTACTACCTCACTTACCGGCTCTGCCTGGGCCTGCAGCGGGCCGACCGCGAGGTGCTGGAGCACGGCGTCGAGACCGGCATCATCAAGCGGCTGCCGCACGGTGAGTTCATCGAGATCCACCAGCCGCTCGCCGGCGTGGACAGCCACGGCCACGCGATCCCGCTCGAGTACCAGGGCGCGTCCGTGCCGAAGAAGATGAACAAGCTTGGCTCGGCCGGGCAGGCCGTCCCGGGCACGTTCTGGTCGCCGGACCCGGCCGAGGAGACCGCCGCGCTGCAGCGGGCCCACGGCAACGGGCACGGCAACGGCCACTCCGCGACGGAGGACGGCCAGCACGGTGAGTTCGACACCGCCGAAGCGGCTTCGGCCGCGAAGCAGTCGGACCACTAGCAACACGTCAGCCCGAAGGCCACCTCCGGTTCGCCGGAGGTGGCCTTCGGTGTTTCCGGGCTGGCACGATGCGCGGCATGGAACGCGTGCTCGGCATCGGTGGTTACTTCTTCCGCGCGGCGGACCCGGCGGCCCTGGGGGCCTGGTACCGGGACTGCCTGGGCCTCGACGCCGACGAGCACGGCCTCTGGCAGCAGACGCCGGGGCCGACGGTCTTCGCGCCGTTCGAGGCCGGGACCGACTACTTCGGGTCGCCCTCGCAGCAGGCCATGCTCAACTTCCGGGTCCGCGACCTGGACGCGATGCTGGCGCAGCTGCGCGCCAAGGGCGCCGACGTGGCCGAGGAGACCCAGGACCTGGACGGCGTCGGCCGCTTCGGCTGGGTCACCGACCCCGAGGGGAACCGCGTCGAGCTCTGGCAGCCGGCCTAGCCCGTCCCGCGGAGCCGTTCGACGGCCTTCCGGGCCCGCGAGACGCGGGTTTCCGGCTTCTTGGCCTCGGCGACCCACTGGACGTACTCGCGCCGGTGCGACGGCGGCAGGGCTTCGAACGCCGCCGCCGCGTCGGGGGCCGCGGCGAGCGCGGCGGCCAGCTCCTCGGGGACCTCGGTCAATCCTCGACGCCGATCGAGAAGGCCGACTCGGTGTCGGCGCGGGAGTAGGACCGGAACGCGATGTGCGTGACGGTGTCCAGCACGCCCGGCACCTTCCCGATCCGGCCGGGGATGAGGTCGGCCAGCTCCTCGTGCGCGGACACCTTCACGGTGGCGATGAGGTCGACGTCCCCGGCGCAGGAGTAGACCTCGCCGACACCCTCGATGTCGGCGATCGCCTGCGCCGCGTCCGGGATCGCGTCCGCCTCAACCTGGATCAACACGATCGCGGTGATCACCTGGGTCCTCCAAGGCTCGTCTTCGGGTGTCGTCCGCGATCCTAGTGAGCCGCCTCGCTACGCCGCCGTGTGCGCCAGTTTGGCGAGGGGGCCGCGCCGATGGGGGTTGCGCACGCCTGGTCGCTCGATGCGCGGCCGGGCGGCGGGCCGAGGGGGCGGAACCGCGTCGGCGGGCTTGGGGCCGTCAGGGCTCGCGTGAAGGCTCGCCCGTGGGCCAGGGCTGAGGGGAGCCGCGGGCGTCCTCAGCCCACGTGCTCCAGCGAATGCGCCCCCGCCACCAGATCCAGCCACCCCCGCCAGCCCGCGACCGCCGCCGGCTCCGCCCAGGGCCTCGTCGTCCGGACCAGCCGGACCCCCGGGCGGGCCAGCCACCTCAGCAGCACCCCCACCTCCTCCGGCGGCGCTCCGTGCAACGGGCCCGGCTCCGGCAGCACCGTCTCCGCCGACGCCACCAGCGCCTCCACCACCGGCATCGGCGGCACCCCGCGCCGGGCCACTCCCGCCGAGGCCAGCCTTCCGTAGCGGATCACCGCCAGCTCCCAGCCGCCCGCGCCGTCCGGGCCGGCCGCGATCAGCTCGCCGATCGAGGCCAGCGCTCCCTGGCGGTGGGCCCTTCCCAGCGCGCGGATCAGGGCCGCCAGCTCGTCGCGGTGGCGGGCCGCCTGTTCGTAGTGCTCGCCGGCCGCCAGGTGCTCGACGTGGGCCGCCGCCGTGTGGAGGGGGCGGCCGTCCAGGCCCGCGATCAGGCCCGACACCGACTCGACCAGTGGCTCGTACGCCTCGACGCTCTGCCGTCCCGCGCACGGCGCGCCACAGCGGCCCAGCTCCGCCAGGACGCACGGGGTGCCGTTCGGCGAGCGGGGCGAGATCCGCTGCGTGCACGTCCGCAGGCCCGACGCGCCGGCCAGGGTGTCCGCTGTCGCGCGGGCGTCCGCCTGGTTGCGGAACGGGCCCAGTACTCCCGGCCGCGGCAGGCGGACCACCGACAGGCGCGGGAACGCCTCCTCCGTCAGCCCGATCCACCAGCCCTGGTGGCGGTTCTTCGACCGGCGGTTGTACGCGGGCCGGTGGGCCGCGATCAGCCGCAGCTCCCGTACCTCCGCCTCCAGCGCGTGCGCGCACACGACGTGGTCGACGCGCTCGGCCAGCGCCACCATCTCCCGGATCCGGCTGCGGTTCTCCGAACCCGTGAAGTAGGTCCGCACCCGCCGCCGCAGGTCCTTCGCCGTGCCGACGTACAGGACCTCTTCCTTCGGGCCCTTGAACAGGTAGACGCCCGGCGCGGCCGGCAGGTCCGCAGCCAGGTGCCGCTTCGCCCGCTGGGCGACCGTCACCTCCGGCAGGTAGCCCATCAGCTCCTCGAGCGAGTGGACGCCCAGGTTCCCGACGCGCTCCAGCAAGCCGTGCAGGACGTCGACCGTGGCGCGCGCGTCGTCGAGGGCGCGGTGCGTCGGCCGCGTCCGCGCGCCGAACAGCAGCGCCAGCGCCATCAGGTTGTAGCGCCCGACCTCGTCGCGCGGCACGACGCGCCGGGCCAGCCGCGCCGTGCACACCACCGTCAGCTTCGGCCACGCGTACCCGTGCGCCTCGCAGGCGGCGCGCATGTGCGAGGTGTCGAACCCGGAGTTGTGCGCCACCAGCACCGACCCGCCGATGAACTCCAGGAACGCCGGCAGCACCTCCTCGATCGGCGGCGCGTCGTACACCATCAGCTGGGTGATGCCGGTCAGCGAGACGATCTGGGGCGGGATGGTCTTGCCGGGGTTGACCAGGGTCGCGAACTCGCCGAGCACCTCGCCGGCGCGGACCTTCACCGCGCCGATTTCGGTGATTTCGGACGCGCCCGGCCCGGCTCCCGTGGTTTCCAGGTCGAAAACCACGAAAGTCGTGTCCCGCAACGGGGTTCCGAGCTCGTCGAACGCGAGTTGTGCCTGGATCGAACGCATGGGCGGGACTGTAGGGCCGACCACCGACAGTTTCCGCGCGCCGCCGGTCCGTGTGCCGCGCGGCGCGGGATGCGGGGGTGGGGCCTACCCTGGACCAATGCACCCGCAGCCGCTCGTGCCGGAGCCGCCCGGGGACCCCGCCGGTCCCTCGGGTGTCGCGTCGCGCCCGGAGCCGGCTGAAGAGCCCGCCGACCGGCCCGAACCCGCCACCTGGCCGGCGCTGCCCGAGCCGGTGCGGGACCGCATCGCCGAGCTCGCCGCGGCCGCCGTCGCCAAGCTCCCGGGCACCGACGTGCCGCGTCAG
Source organism: Amycolatopsis lexingtonensis (assembly GCF_014873755.1). Classification (NCBI taxonomy): domain Bacteria; kingdom Bacillati; phylum Actinomycetota; class Actinomycetes; order Pseudonocardiales; family Pseudonocardiaceae; genus Amycolatopsis; species Amycolatopsis lexingtonensis. The sequence goes on along the minus strand of NZ_JADBEG010000001.1, from coordinate 5,013,312 downwards.
CTGCGGCCGGTCGCGAAGTTCGCCCCCGCCAAGCGCGCCAAGCTCGGCGGCGCCGCGCTGCTGGCCTCCCTCGGCGAGTCGTCGCAGTTCCGCACCGCCGTCATCGAGTGGCTGCGGGAACACCGCACGGACGCGCTCGACCCGAACGCCGCCGACTCGGTCGCCGCGGCAGCCGCCGCCGTCCTGCTCGGGGAGTCCGGGGCCGCCGGGCGGGTGCGGCTGGTCGCCAAGAACGCCGAGGAGAACGCCCTCCGCGCCGAACGAGACGCCGCGCTGGCCCGCAACCAGCGCCTCGAGGCCGAACTCGTGCAGGTCCGAGCGGAACTCGCCGAGGCGCAACGGGCCGCCGAAAGCGCCCGCGGCGAGCGCGAAGGCGAAGTCGAGAAGCTCCTCAAACGGCTTCGCGAACAAGGTGTCCAGCTGCGCCAGGCCCGTGACGCGGTCGAAGCGGCGTCCGCCGAGGCCGAACGCGGGTCCGCCGCCCGCGCCGACGAGATCGCCGCGCTGACCGCGCAGCTCGACCGCGAACGCCAGCGCGTCGCGGCCGAACGCGCCCGCGCCGACCGCGCGGCCGTCGACGCCGAGATCGCCCGGCAGTCCGCCCGGGAAGCCCGGCAGGCCGACGAGGTGCGGCTCGGGCTGCTGATCGACACGATCGACGGCGCCGTCAGCGGGCTGCGGCGCGAACTCGCCCTCGGCGCGCGCGGCGCCCGCCCCGCGGACATGGTGCGCGGCACCCGGTCCGGCACCGGGCAGGGCGGCAAGATCGCGGACGTGTCCACGCTGGACCGCTACCTCGCGCTGCCCAACGTGCACCTGATCGTCGACGGCTACAACGTCACCAAGACCGGCTACCCCGAGCTCGCCCTCGCCGACCAGCGCGACCGGCTGATCCACCAGCTCCAGGCGCTGGCCGCCCGCACCTCCGCCGAGGTCACGGTGGTCTTCGACGGCGCCGGCGTGCTGTCGGTCCCCGCTTCGGTGCCGCGCGGGGTGCGGGTGCTGTTCTCCGACCGCGGGGTGCTGGCCGACGACGTGATCCGCAACCTGGTCGCGGCCGAGCCCGCGGGTCGGCCGATGGTGGTGGCGACGTCCGACCGCGCGGTGGCGGACTCCGTCCGCGGCGCCGGCGCCCACCCGACACCGGCCGCGGTGCTGGTCAGCCGCCTCTCGCGGGTCTGATCGCCCGGAGCGCCCGCGGTGTCTTGAATGAGTCATTCAGGACCTCCGAAGACCTGAATGACTCATTCAAGACGTCGGCGTAGCCGCCGGGCGAGCCGCCGCGACGTGGCCGGGCCCCTGTCGCAGGGGCTGCTCGCCCGAAATTGTCGGTGGTGCCCCTTACCGTCCTCCTCAGTCAGTTCCGACGTGAGGAGGACCACATGAACGACGACGGCGACCTGTCCGGAGTGGACGTCTCGCACATTTCCGTCGAGGACATCGAAAGCATCGTGGTGGACTGCGACCGCTGCGTCGTGCGCGGCATCTCCTGCCACGACTGCGTGATCAGCGTGCTGCTCGGCGCGCCGCCCGCCGTGGTGTGGGACGCCGACGAGCGCCGCGCCGTCGACGCACTCGCCGAAGCGGGGATGGTGCCGCGGCTGCGCTTGGTGGAGGGAGCGGCTTTGCGGACCGCCTGACACACCCGTTTCGTGTCGGCGCGCCGAATGGTCGATCGGATCAGGTGAACGGTCGGTGACCGAACGGGCCCTGGGAATATCCCCAGCGTGTAACGCCCATCACAGGTTTTCTCCACTCCTGGTCCGATGGTGTTTCTGGGCGCTACGGAGAGTTTTTGGCCGACGGGTGGTGGACGTGGTGGCGGTCTTTTCGTAACCTGTCCGAGATCTCGTGGCCCCCGGCCGTCGATGAGGCGGCGACGCGAGATCGCCGCCGGGCGCAGCTTTGTCGGGAAGCTGGGATCCGGAACCACCACCGCTTTGCTTCACCTGTTGCGGCAGAAGCAGCCCCGAAGCGGTGGGGACGAGCGGCGAAGAGGACTCCCCGGCCTCTTCGTGCCCCGGTCCCCGACGGCGGCCGAGACCAAAGGAGACCCGCGCGACCGTGCAGTCGCATCCAGTCAGGCGCGTGGTGTCAGGTGCCCTCGCCGCGGCTTCGGTGATCACCCTCGTCACCGTGGCCCAGCCGACGGCCATCGCCGCCCCCGTCCCCGTCCTCCAGGCCCCGCCCACCGGTTCGGACGCCCTCGCCCAGTACCGCGACCTCGCGGCCCAGGCCGAAAAGCTCAACGAAGACCTGCTCAAGGCCCAGGACGACCTGAAGGCCAAGCAGGGTGAGCTCGACAAGGCCACCAACGACGTCAACGCGGCGAAGGACCTGGCCTCGAAGGCGTCCGAGAACCAGAAGAAGTACCAGACCGAGGTCGACAAGTTCGCCGGCGCGTCGTTCACCAGCGGTGTCCAGCTCAACAAGCTGTCCGCGCTGCTGGCCGGCACGTCCACGCAGGACTTCCTCGACCGCTCCTCGGCGCTCGAGGTGATCGCGACCGAGAAGAACGGCGCGATGGGCAACCTCACCGGCGCCGTCCAGCAGGCCAACGACGCCACCGCCAAGGCGACCGACGCGGCGAAGCGCGCGACGGACGCCCGTGACGCCGCGGCGAAGCTGACCCAGGACATCCAGGCCAAGCAGAAGACGCTCAACGACCAGATCGAGCAGCTCAAGGCAGCCAACAAGAGCCTCAGCGCGGCCGACAAGGCCCTGCAGGGCGACCAGGGCGGGACCGCGCCGAACGTCAAGGCGCCCACCGCCGCCGCCCAGACCGCGGTCGACGCGGCGCTGAGCAAGCTCGGCAGCCCCTACGGCTGGGGCGACACCGGGCCCAGCTCGTTCGACTGCTCGGGCCTCATGCTGTGGGCCTACGGCAAGGCCGGCATCAAGCTGCCCCGGTCGAGCCGCGAGCAGTCCACGTTCGGCGCCGCGGTGCCGCGCGACCAGCTCCAGCCGGGCGACCTGGTGTTCTACTACTCGCCCGTTTCGCACGTCGGCATGTACATCGGCGACGGCAAGATGGTCCACGCGCCCGACACCGGCGACGTCGTGAAGATTTCGCCGCTGCAGAGCCAGTACGCGGGAGCCCGCCGCCCGACGGCGTGATCCCGGGCGCAGCTCCCGGAAGGGCGGTACCGCACACGCGGTGCCGCCCTTCCGCCGTACCGGGCGGCCGCTAGCCTCTGGGACGTGCTCAAGACCCTGCTCGTGACCAACGACTTCCCGCCCCGGCCCGGGGGGATCCAGAACTACCTGAACTCCCTCGCCACCCGGCTGCCGGCGGACGACCTGGTCGTCTACGCGCCTTCGTGGGAGTCGCGGACGGGGTCGCACGAGGAGTTCGACGCCGAGGCGCCGTTCGAGGTCGTCCGGCACCCGACGTCGCTGATGCTGCCGACGCCGGACGTCCTTCGCCGTGCGAAGCAGATCATGCGCGCGCGCGACTGCGAAGCCGTCTGGTTCGGCGCGGCGGCGCCTCTGGCGCTGTTGGGGCACTCTCTGCGCCAGGCAGGCGCGCGTCGCGTCGTGGCGTCCACGCACGGCCACGAAGTCGGCTGGTCCATGCTCCCGGCCTCGCGGCAGGCGCTGCGGCGCATCGGGGACACCGTGGACGTCGTCACCTACGTCAGCCGCTACACGCGCGGCCGGTTCGCCGCCGCGTTCGGCCCGATGGCCGGGCTGGAGCTGCTGCCGTCCGGGGTGGACACCGAGCTGTACAAACCGGACCCCGCCGGCCGCGCCGAAATCCGGGCCCGGCACGGACTTTCCGACCGGCCGACCGTCGTCTGCGTGTCCCGGCTGGTCCCGCGCAAGGGCCAGGACCAGCTGATCCGCGCCCTGCCGCTGATCCGCGAGCGCGTCCCGGACGCGGCGCTGCTGATCGTCGGCGGCGGGCCGTACCGCAAGAAGCTCACCGAGCTGGTCGCCGGGCTCGGCCTGGAGCGCGACGTCGTGCTCACCGGCTCGGTGCCGTGGGCCGAGCTGCCCGCCCACTACGCGGCCGGCGACGTCTTCGCGATGCCCGCCCGCACCCGCGGCAAGGGGCTCGACGTCGAAGGGCTCGGCATCGTCTACCTGGAGGCGTCGGCGACCGGGCTGCCGGTCGTGGCCGGCAACTCCGGCGGGGCCCCGGAAACGGTGCTCGACGAGGTCACCGGGCACGTCGTCGAGGGCCGCGACACCGGCCAGCTGGCCGAGACCCTCGCCAGCCTCCTGGCCGACCCGGTCCGCGCGCGCCGGATGGGGCAGGCGGGCCGCGCCTGGGTCACCGAGAACTGGCGGTGGGACACCCTGGCCGGGCGGCTGTCCGGCCTGCTCGACGGCGATCCGGTGGCCGTCGTCCGCTGAGGTTCACGGCGTGTAGAGCGCCGGGTGCCGCGGATCGTCGACGCGCACGACGACGTCGGCGAGCGAGCCGGGGTCCACTTCTTCTTCGTAGCGCTCGTAAGCCGGGATCGCCCACTCCTCGGGCACGCGGCGGCGCAGCGCGGCGGGGGAGAGCCACAGGTGCACGGCCAGGTCGAAGGCCAGCCCGGCACCCAGCAACAGTTCGCCGTCGAGCAGCACGACGCCGCCTTCGGGGACGGGCACCCGCTCGGCGCGCGTCGCGCGGTCGCGCCCGGCGTCCCACAGCGAAGGCAGGACTTCGCCGGAACCACCGTCACCCAGCGGGTCGAGCACCTCGCGGCGCAGGGCGCCGAGGTCGAGCCAGTCGGTGTAGCGGGCGTCGGGGTTCGTGCGGCCGTGCTCGTAGCGCAGGGACGCGGGGCGCAGGAAGTCGTGCGCGGACACGCGCAGGGCCGCACGGCCGCGCAGGCGCAGCGGGTCGACCAGCGCGTCCGCGAGTTCTGTGGTTTCCGTCGCACCCGCCGCGCCGTCGACGGCGATCGCCAGCCGTGGACGGCCGGTGAGCGCGTCGATGCGGTCGGTCAGTTCTTCGGCCAGCACGGCCGGGGAAATGGGGCGGTAGCGCACGAGTACCGATCCTCCCAGCCGGGCCGCCGCCCGGTTTTGTCGTACCCCGGTGGGAAGATGCGGACATGACTTCATCAGTGGGGAAAACGGCCGATGTCGGGTGGAACATCGGCGTTTCGCGGACCCTGCCGTACGCGCCCGAGAAGGTGTGGGAGTTCCTGGTCAGCCGGGACGGCGTCGCGATCTGGCTCGGGCCCGGGGTGGAGCTGCCGCGGGAACCGGGCGTGGAGTACGAAACGGCGAACGGCACGGTGGGCGAGATCCGCAGCTACGTCGACAACGACCGCGTGCGGCTCACCTGGCGCCCGAGCGACTGGGACCACGATTCGACCGTCCAGGTGCGGCTGAGCGGCGCGGGCGCCAAGACCACGCTGCGATTCCACCAAGAATGGCTCGCGGGCGCCGAAGAACGCGAGGAACAGCGGGCATACTGGCAAGACGTGACCGAGCGCTTGGTGGCGGCACTCGCCGAGCGCTGAAGCGGACTGCACGGGGGAGCGGAATGACGACTTTCGAGGTGGCCGAGGACTTCGCGCAGGACGCGCACCTGTTCGCGGAGCTGCTGCGCGCGGGCGGCCCGGTGCGCCGGGCCCGGATGCCGCGCGGCCTGGACTGCTACATCGTGACGGACTTCGCGCAGGCGCGGGCGTTGCTGGCGGATCCGCGGCTGCACAAGAACAGCGCGCGGGCCCGTGAGCTGTTCGAGGCGAAGCTGCCGTCCGGCGAAGCCATGCAGGGCGGGCTGGGGCAGGATCTGGGCTTCCACATGCTCAACTCCGACCCGCCGGACCACACGCGGCTGCGGAAGCTGGTGAACAAGGCCTTCACGGGGCGGACCATCGCCCGGCTGCGGCCGCGGGTGGAGGAGATCACTGCGGAGCTGCTCGACGCGCTGGCCGGGCAGGAGCGGGCCGACCTGCTGCCGGCGTTCGCCGCGCCGCTGCCGATCACGGTGATCTGCGAGCTGCTCGGCGTGCGCCTGGCGGACCGCACCGACTTTTCCGCGTGGTCGAGGACGTTGCTGAGCTCCGCCGAACCGGAGGCGATGCGGGCCGCGGCGCAGAGCATGTTCGCCTACCTCACGGACCTGATCGCGCAGAAGCGCGCCGAGCCGGCCGAGGACCTGCTGTCGGACCTGGTGCACGCGACCGACGACGGGGACTCGCTGTCCGAGCCCGAGCTCGTCTCGATGGCGTTCCTGCTGCTGGTCGCCGGGCACGAGACCACCGTCAACCTGATCGCCAACGGCGTGCTGGCGCTGCTGCGCGAGCCGGCGCAGCTGGCCAAGCTGCGCGCGGAACCGGAGCTGCTGCCGAACGCCGTCGAGGAGTTCCTCCGCTTCGACGGCCCGATCCACCTGGCCACCATCCGGTTCACGGCCGAGCCGGTCGAGGTGGGCGGCGTGACGATCCCGGAAGGCGAGTTCGTGCTGGTCTCGCTGCTGGGCGCGAACCGGGACGCCGAGCGCTACCCGGAGCCGGACCGGCTGGACATCACCCGCGCGGCGGGCGGGCACCTGGCCTTCGGGCACGGCATCCACTACTGCGTGGGCGCGCCACTGGCCCGGCTGGAGGCGGAGATCGCGCTGGGCGGGCTGATCGCCCGGTTCCCGGAGCTGACGTTGGACGCCAAGCCGGACGAGCTGGTGTACCGGCCGAGTTCGCTGGTGCACGGATTGGAGGCGTTGCCGGTCCGGCTTAAGTGACGTCGTATGGTCGGCTGATGGAGACTGACCTGCTCGCCTTGGACGCCCAGCACGTGTGGCACCCGTACGCGCCGATGCCGGCGAAGGTGCCCTCGCTGCTGGTGAGCGAGGCGAGCGGCGTCCGGTTGAAGCTGGCCGACGGGCGGGAGCTCGTCGACGGGATGTCGTCGTGGTGGTCGGCCATCCACGGCTACCGGCACCCGGTGCTCGACGCCGCGCTCACCGAGCAGGCCGGGCGGATGAGCCACGTCATGTTCGGCGGCCTGACGCACGAACCCGCGATCACCCTGGCGAAGACCCTGGTCGACGTGACCCCGGACGGGCTGGAGCACGTCTTCCTCTGCGACTCCGGGTCGGTGTCGGTCGAGGTCGCCGCGAAGATGTGCCTGCAGTACCAGCGTTCGCGCGGGCTGCCGGCGAAGCGCCGGCTGCTGACCTGGCGCGGCGGCTACCACGGCGACACGTTCACGCCGATGAGCGTGTGCGACCCCGACGGCGGCATGCACTCGCTGTGGCGCGGGGTGCTGCCGGAGCAGGTTTTCGTGCCCGCGCCGCCGTCCGGGTTCGACGCGCCGCCGGATCAGTCCTATGTGGACACTCTGGCCGAGTCGATTTCGCGGCACGCGGGGGAACTCGCGGCGGTGATCGTCGAACCGGTCGTGCAGGGCGCGGGCGGCATGCGCTTCCACCACCCGGCGTACCTGCGCGCGCTGCGGGAACTGACCGAAGCGCACGACGTGCTGCTGATCTTCGACGAGATCGCGACGGGCTTCGGCCGCACCGGCGCACTGTTCGCGGCGGAGCACGTGGGCGTGACGCCGGACGTCCTGTGCGTCGGCAAGGCACTGACCGGCGGCTACCTGAGCATGGCGGCGACCCTGTGCACCCCGGAGGTGGCGGCGGGCATCTCGCGCGGCGAGCTTCCGGTCCTCGCGCACGGCCCGACGTTCATGGGCAACCCGCTCGCATCGGCGGTCGCGAACGCTTCGCTCGGCCTGCTCGCCGACGGCACCTGGCGCCGGGACGTGACCCGCCTGGAGAAGGGCCTCCTGGACGGCTTGGCCCCGGCCCGCGACCTCGGCTCGGTGGCGGACGTCCGGGTGCTCGGCGGCATTGGTGTGCTCCAGCTGGACCACCCGGTCGACATGGCGGTGGCGACGGAGGTGGTCACCGAGCACGGCGCCTGGCTGCGCCCGTTCCGCGACCTCGTCTACGCGATGCCCCCGTACGTTTCGACGGACGACGACCTCGCGGTGATCACCCGCGCGATGCTCGCGGTGGCCGAAAAGGCGTGAGGGTGGCGAGGTGAGTTGCCGCGGGGCCCGGCAGACAGCCCGCGCGGTGCCGGTGGTTCCCGCTGCGACCTTCGCGGACAACTCACGCGAGCCGGCAGCTGTGGTCGCGGCTCGGGGTCGTTTCGGGTGGGCCGGGGCCTACGACCTCGCGGTGATCACCCGCGCGATGCTCGCGGTGGCTGAAAAGGCGTGATTTCAGCACATCGGGTGTGACCGCGCCCACAGCGAGACCCGAAGGGGCCTCATCGTCGCGCTGTGTCGTCAAGGAAGATCGACACCACGCGAACGGTGGGCGCGGTCCGTGTGAAAGGTCCGGGAGAGCGACCCGATCCGTACCGGACCAAACGCGAGAAATGCTTGCGTAGCGGACTTTTCGTCCGGTTTCGGCGATCCTGCCCCCATGATCGAGATCGTTCGTGGCGAACACGACACCGGCCCGCCGAAGCAGTCCCACCACCGGGAGAACCTCAAGCACGACCTGCTCGCGTCGATAGTCGTCTTCCTCGTCGCCGTCCCCCTGTCCCTCGGCGTGGCCTTCGCCGCCGGGGCGCCGCTGCTCTCCGGCCTCATCTCCGCCGTCGTCGGCGGGCTGGTCGCGAGCCTCTTCGGCGGGTCGTCGCTGCAAGTCAGCGGGCCCTCCGCCGCGCTCACCGTGGTGCTGGCCGACACGATCGCCACTCACGGCTGGCCGGTCACCTGCGCGATCACCGTCGCCGCCGGCCTCCTTCAAATCCTCTTCGGACTGACGCGGGCCGCCCGGGCCGCGCTCGCCGTTTCGCCCGCCATCGTGCACGGGCTGCTCGCCGGCATCGGGGTCACGCTCGTGCTCGGGCAGCTGCACGTCGTGCTCGGCGGCTCGGCGCAGGGGTCCGCGCTCGCCAACGTCGTCGCGCTGCCGCGGCAGATCGCCGCGCACCACGACCAGGCCGTGCTGATCGGGGTCGTGACGCTCGCCGTGCTGATCGCCTGGCCGCGGCTGCCGAAGGCGGTCCGCCGGGTGCCCGCGCCGCTGGCCGCCGTCGCGCTGGCCACCGGGCTGTCCGTCGCGACCGGCATGTCGCTGCCGCGCGTCGACCTGCCGGCCGGGCTGCCCGCGCTGCACCTCGTGCCGCGGCTGCCGGACGGCGGCTGGGGCGGCTTCGCGCTCGCCGCGCTCACCATCGCGCTCATCGCCGGCCTGGAAAGCCTGCTGTCCGCCGTCTCGGTCGACAAGCTGCGCGGCGGTCCGCGCACCGACCTCGACCGCGAGCTCATCGGTCAGGGCGCGGCCAACGTCGCCGCCGGCGCGCTCGGGGGGTTCCCGGTCACCGGCGTCATCGTGCGCAGCATGACCAACTACGAGGCGGGCGCGCGCACGCGGCTGTCGGCGATCCTGCACTGCGCCTGGATCCTCGCCGCCTGCCTGCTGTTCACCGGGGTGCTGCGGCTGATCCCGCTGGCCGCGCTCGCCGCCCTGCTGGTGTACGTCGGCACGAAGCTCGTGAACGTCAACGGGCTCAAGGAAGTCCGCCGCCACGGTGACCTGCCGGTGTACGTCGTGACGCTCGCTGGCGCGGTCGCCGTCAACCTGCTCACCGGCGTCGCGGCGGGGATCCTGCTCGCGCTCGCGATGATGCTCCGGCGGATGATCTTCTCCGGGATCCACGTCGAGACCGACGGCGAGCGCCACCGCGTCGTCATCGAAGGCGCGCTGACGTTCCTGTCCGTGCCGCGGCTGACCCGCGTCCTCGCCGGGGTCCCGCCGCACGCCCAGGTCACCCTCGAGCTGCTCGTCGACTACCTCGACCACGCCGCCTTCGACTGCCTGCGCGGCTGGCAACAGGCGCACGCCGGGCCGGTGACGGTCGACGAGATCGGCCACCCGTGGTTCGGACGCGGGAACTCGGGCGCGCCGACCGTGCGCCGCAGCGTCGCCGCGCGGGTCGTGCCGCGGTGGCTCGCGCCGTGGTCGGAGTGGCAGGCCGAGCACGTCGTGCTGCCCGCCCAGCGCACGGCGAGCTCGCTGCTCTGCCGCGGCGCCTCGGAGTTCCAGCGCCGCACCGCGCCACTGCTGCGCGACACCTGGAGCGGGCTGGCGCACGGCCAGCAGCCGCACACGCTGTTCATTACCTGCGGTGACGCGCGGATCGTGCCCAACCTGATCACCACCAGCGGCCCGGGTGACCTGTTCACGGTCCGGAACATCGGCAACCTGGTGCCCCCGCCGGACGGCGGTGACTCGTCGGTCGGCGCGGCGATCGAGTACGCGGTCGGCGTCCTGGGCGTGGCGGAGATCGTGGTGTGCGGGCACTCCGGTTGCGGCGCGATGAAGGCGTTGCTCGGCCAGGCCCCGGACGGCCTCGAGCAGCTCGGCAGCTGGCTCCGCCACGGCGAAGCGACGCTCCGGCGCCGCGCCCGCGAAGCGCCGCTGCTGCTCGGCGGCGAGCGCCCGGCCGCCGAGGCCGACCAGCTCGCGCTGCAGAACGTGGTGCAGCAGCTGGAGATCCTGCGTGCGTACCCGGTGGTGGCGGCCGCCCTCGACCGGGGCGCGCTCCGGCTCACCGGCATGTACTTCGACGTCGGCGCCGCGCAGGTGTCCCTTTTGGACGACGCGGCCCGCGGCTTCGTCCCGGCGGGTGCGCTGGAACACTGACCCGCACGGCCCCGGCGTGGCATCGGACCCGTCCGGTGTCACACCGGGGCCCGGAAACCCTTGCGTAGTACGGAATTCAACTGTCACCCGACAGGCCCGCGCTTGTGAACGGCTTGTTAACGACTTGTCCGTTATGTGACATTCGAGCTAAATACCGCGATTTATTCACCCGATCGAGTGGCGCATAGCGGACATTTCACTCGTTTTCCGGTTGCATGGTGATCATGAGACCCCTCGCCGTGCTCCGCCACGACCTGCCGGCCTCACTGGTCGTCTTCCTCGTCGCTGTCCCCCTGTCCCTGGGCATCGCCCTCGCTTCGGGCGCCCCGGTCGCCGCCGGGCTCGTCGCCGCCGTCGTCGGTGGCGTCGTCGCCGGCGCGCTCGGCGGCTCCGCGCTGCAAGTGAGCGGGCCCGCCGCCGGCCTGACCGTCGTCATGGCCGAAACCATCAACACCTTCGGGTGGGCCGTCACCTGCGCGATCACCGTCGCCGCCGGCGCGTGCCAGATCCTGCTGGGGCTGAGCCGCATCGCCCGCGCCGCGCTGGCCATCTCGCCGGCGATCGTGCACGGCATGCTGGCCGGCATCGGCGTCACGATCGTGCTCGGCCAGCTCCACGTCGTCCTCGGCGGCAAGGCGCAGAGCTCGGCGGTGCAGAACATCGCCGAGCTGCCCGGCCAGATCGTCGCCCACCACGACTCCGCCGCGATCATCGGCCTGCTCACCATCGGCATCCTGCTGGCCTGGCCGAAGCTCCCGGCCGCCGTCCGGAAGGTGCCGGGGCCGCTCGCCGCGATCGCCGCGGCCACGGTCGTTTCCGTCGTCTTCGGGATGACGCTGCCGCGCGTCGAACTCCCCGGTGACGTGCTGGACATCCGGCTCGTCCCGCAGCTGCCGGACGGCGGGTGGGGCGCGTTCGCGCTCGCCGTCGTCACGATCGCGCTGATCGCCAGCGTCGAAAGCCTGCTTTCGGCCGTGGCGGTGGACAAGATGCACACCGGGCGGCGCGCCAACCTCGACCGGGAACTGGTCGGCCAGGGCGCGGCCAACATGGTCTCCGGCGCGCTGGGCGGCCTGCCGGTCACCGGCGTCATCGTCCGCAGCTCGACGAACGTCAGCGCCGGGGCCAAGACCCGCGCGTCGGCGGTGCTGCACGGCGTCTGGGTGCTGCTGTTCGTCGTCCTGCTCGCCGGGCTGATCCAGAGCATCCCGCTGGCCGCGCTCGCCGGCCTGCTGGTGCACGTCGGCGCGAAGCTGGTCAACCCCGGCCACATCAGGACCGTCCTCGCCCACGGCGACCTGCCCGTCTACCTGCTCACCCTCGCCGGCGTCGTGGTGTTCGACCTGCTCACCGGCGTGCTCGCGGGCATCGGGCTGGCGCTCGTGCTGATGCTGCGCCGGACGCTGTGGTCCGGCATCCACGTCGAACAGGAAGGTGATTCCTGGCGCGTCGTCGTCGAAGGCGTCCTGACGTTCCTGTCGGTGCCGCGGCTGTCGAAGGTGCTCGGGACCATCCCGGCCGGCGTGCCGGTGCGGCTCGAGCTGGTCGTCGACTACCTCGACCACGCCGCGTTCGAAAGCCTCACCACGTGGCAGCAGGCGCACGAGCGCGCCGGCGGCACGGTCGAGGTCGACGAGGTCGGCCACCCGTGGTTCGGCGAGGGCAAGGCGGGCCGCCCGACGCGGTCGCGGCTGCACGCGAGCCGGGCGGTGCCGCGCTGGCTCGCGCCCTGGTCGGAGTGGCAGGCCACCGAAGGCATCCCGACGCAGCAGACCCGCAACGGCGCCACCGAGTTCCACCGCCGGGCCGCGCCGCTGCTGAAGAGCACGCTGTCCGGGCTCGCCGACGGCCAGCGCCCGCGCACGCTGTTCATCACCTGCGGCGACTCCCGGATCGTGCCGAACCTGATCACCACCAGCGGTCCCGGCGACCTGTTCACCATCCGCAACATCGGCAACCTCGTCCCGCCCGGGCAGGCCGACCCGTCGATGAACGCGTCGATCGAGTACGCCGTCGGCGTGCTCGGCGTCGAGGAGATCGTGGTGTGCGGCCACTCGGGCTGCGGCGCGATGGCGGCGCTCGCCGACGGCCCGCCGCCGGGTCCGCTGTCGGTCTGGCTCCGCCACGCGGAGCCGAGCGCGCACCGGCTCGGCTCGGCCACGCTCGAGGGCGCCGTCCCGGACTCCGAAGGGGACCGGCTGGCCCTGCACAACGTGCTCCAGCAGCTGGACCACCTGCGCGAGTACCCGTCGGTGGCCGCGGCCGAGGCGGCCGGGAAGCTGCAGCTGACCGGGATGTACTTCGCGGTCGGGACGGCGCAGGTCCACCTGTTCGACACGGCCGAGCGGACGTTCCGCCCGGCCGGGGCGCCGGTGGCGGTGCCGGGCGCCTGACCCGGACACGCGGGCCGTGGCCGCCTGAGCACGGCCCGCGTGTGCGCGTCCCGGCCCGGGGTCACTAAGTTGATGGTCCGTGACCATGCTGGTGATGACGGGGACCGGGACCGGGGTCGGCAAGACGATCACCACGGCGGCGATCGCCGCCCTGGCGGCGGACGGCGGGCAGCGGGTCGCGGTGCTGAAACCGGCGCAGACCGGGGTCCGGCCCGACGAGCCCGGCGACCTCGCCGATGTCCGCCGGCTCGCCGGTGACGTCACGACCCTCGAACTGCGCCGCTACCCGGACCCGCTGTCCCCGGAGGCCGCCGCGCGCCGCAGCGGTCTGCCGACGCTCGAGCCGGGCGAGATCGCGCGGGCGGCGTCCGACCTCGACACCGGGCACGACCTCACGCTGATCGAGGGCGCGGGCGGGCTGCTCGTGCGCTTCGACGCCACCGGGGCCAGCCTCGCCGACGTCGCCTGGTCGCTCGGGTCGCTCGTGATCATCGTGGCCGAGGCCGGGCTCGGCACGCTCAACGCGACCGCGCTCACCGCCGAGGTCGCCACCAAGCGCGGCCTGACCGTCGCCGGCGTGATCATCGGCGCCTGGCCGGCCGAGCCGGATCTCGCGGCGCTGTCCAACCTCGAAGACCTGCCGGTGGCGGCCGGGGCGCCGCTGCTCGGCGTGCTGCCCGCCGGGCTCGGCGCGGCGTCGCGGGACGAGTTCCTGGCCGCGGCCAGGGGCGGGCTCTCGCCGTGGTTCGGCGGCGAGTTCGATCCCGAGCTGTTCGCCGGGTGCGCGTCGGCCGGGAAGTGACCTGCGTCGCTGTCGTCTCGAGGCGCCTTCGTGCACGATGAGGGACGCTTTCCGCACCACCACGACCGAGGAGACGCCTTGACCGCAGTTCCGGACACCGACGTCCTCGCCCACGCCCGTGAACTCGTCCTCGAAACCGGCGCCGGCCTGGGAGAGGCCGAGGTCCTCGAGGTGCTGCGGCTGCCCGACGACCGGCTGCCCGACCTGCTCGCGCTCGCGCACGAGGTGCGGATGCGCTGGTGCGGGCCCGAGGTGGAGGTCGAGGGCATCATCAGCCTGAAGACCGGCGGCTGCCCGGAGGACTGCCACTTCTGCTCCCAGTCCGGCCGCTTCCCGACGCCGGTGCGCTCGGCGTGGCTCGACATCCCGAACCTGGTCAAGGCCGCCCGGCAGACCGCCGAGACCGGCGCGACGGAGTTCTGCATCGTCGCCGCCGTCCGCGGCCCGGACAAGCGGCTGCTGTCGCAGGTCCGCGAGGGCGTGAAGGCGATCCGGGAAGACGGGAACGACATCCAGATCGCGTGCTCGCTCGGCATGCTCACGCAGGAGCAGGTCGACGAGCTCGTCGAGATGGGCGTGCACCGCTACAACCACAACCTCGAGACGGCGCGCTCGCACTTCCCCGCGGTGGTCACCACGCACACGTGGGAGGAGCGCTGGGACACGCTGCGGATGGTGGCCGAGGCGGGCATGGAGGTCTGCTGCGGCGGCATCATCGGCATGGGGGAGACGGTCGAGCAGCGCGCGGAGTTCGCGGTGCAGCTGGCCGAGCTGAACCCGCACGAGGTGCCGATGAACTTCCTCATCCCGCAGCCCGGCACGCCGTACGAGAACTACGAGATCGTCGAGGGCAAGGACGCGCTGCGCACGGTCGCGGCGTTCCGGCTCGCGATGCCGCGCACGATGCTGCGCTTCGCCGGCGGCCGCGAGCTGACCCTCGGCGACCTCGGCGCGGAGCAGGGCATGCTCGGCGGCGTCAACGCGATCATCGTCGGCAACTACCTGACCAACCTGGGCCGGCCGGCTTCGGCGGACCTCGAGATGCTCGACGAGCTCAAGATGCCCATCAAGGCCCTCAGTGACAGCCTCTGACGCTTCCTTCTGCGTCCACTGTGGACAGGAATCGCCGGGTGGGGCGGACCACCCGGCGTGCCACAACCCCCGGACGGCGCTGGAACCCCCGCGCTACTGCACGCACTGCGCCCGGCGGCTGGTGGTCCAGGTGAGCCCGCTCGGCTGGACGGCCCGTTGCAGCAGGCACGGCGAGACGGCGAGCGGCTGACGGCCTCGGCGCGGTGAACGACTCGTTCACGGCCTCGGACGCCAGGGCCCCGGCAAAGTCGGGTCGGTGCGGTCCGCAGCGGTGCGCCGGCGTCTTGAATGAGTCATTCAGGACATCCGAAGACCTGAATGAGTCATTCAAGACGTGGGGCGTGCGGGTTACCGGCGGCGGAGTGGCCTGGCCGCGCGACTTTGCCGGGACCCTGGCCTCGGCGCGGTGAACGACTCGTTCACGACGTCGCGACACGGGCGAGCGGCTCGCCGGTCGCGCACCCCGACCGGTTACCCTCGGTCGCAACACGCATGCTTTCGGGGGCTCCGGTTGGCGGAGCCGCGGTGGGCACAGTCGCAGGAGGGAGTCCGGGTGAGCGAGACGTCGGGGCCCGCGCACCGGCCGTCGGCCGTGGCCGGTCCGTGGACGGTGCCCGTGCTGTTCCGGGAACGGCGGCCCCGGGTGGTCGTCAAGGCCGACCTGCTGCCCGCGCTGAGCGTGTTCAGCACGGTCGGGCTGCTGAGCTTCCCGCTCGCCTTCGCCTGGTCCCGCCTCGCGCCGCCCGAACGCGTCCGCATCATCGCCGCCGACGGCACGCAGGGCGCCCTGGAGCTGGAGAGCTGGCACCGCTTCGACGACCTCGCCGTGTTCGGGCTGATGACGCTCGGGCTCGGGATCGTCGTCGGCGTCGTCACCTGGCTGCTGCGCGAACGCCGCGGCCCGGTCGTCTTCCTCGCCGCCCTGCTCGGCGTGGCCCTCGCGGGCGCGCTCGCCATCCTGCTCGGCGTGACCTGGGCGAACAGCCACTACGCCATCACCAGCCCGCCCCCGCTCGGCTCGGTGATCGAGCTGGCGCCGCGGCTGGAGTCGTGGTGGGTGCTGCTCACCGGCCCGCTCGGCGTGTCGATCGCCTACAGCCTGCTGGCCACCTGGAACGGCCGCGACGACCTGGGTCGCCGCCTCGGCTGACCGGTTTGCCCTACGCTGGTCCCCTTCACTCACAAGGGGGGTTTCCGGCAGTGACCGAAGACATCGAGGTTTCGCGGCGCGACGCCGTCCGGTTCCCGGGCATCAGCCCGCGCGCCTACGAGCACCCGGTGGATCGCGGCGCGCTCGCGACGCTGCGCGCGGTGCCCGGGTTCGCGCAGGTCGTCAAGGCCATTTCGGGGTTCTACAACGAGCGCGGCGAGCGGCTGATGGCGCTCGCTTCGTCGATCCGCGTCGGGCCGAAGCAGTACCCGGAGCTCGAGCGCCTGCGCCACGAGTGCGCCGAGACGCTCGACCTGCCCGCCGTGCCGAACGTGTTCGTCTTCCAGGACCCGCGGATCCGCGCGGAGACGGTCGGCATGGACGAGCCGTTCATCCGGCTCAGCACCGGGCTCGTCGAGCTGATGAGCCTCGATTCACTGCGGTTCGTGCTCGGCCACGAGATGGGGCACGTGCTGTCCGGGCACGCGGTGTACCGCACGATGATGGTGCGCCTGATCAGCCTGCAGCTGTCGATGTCGTGGACGCCGGTCAGCGCGCTCGGCATCCGGGCGATCATCGCGGCGCTGCGCGAGTGGTTCCGCAAGGCGGAGCTGTCGTGCGACCGCGCGGGCCTGCTCTGCGGCCAGGACCCGACGGCGGCGCTGCGCGCGCAGATCCAGGTCGCGGGCGGCATCGACCCGGCCCGCATCGACATCCCGTCGTTCCTGCAGCAGGCGTCGGAGTACGAGTCGGTCGAGGACATCCGCGACAGCTTCCTCAAGCTCAAGTTCGTCGAGACGGAGTCGCACCCGTTCGCGGTGGTCCGCGCGGCGCAGTTGCAGCGCTGGGCGGCTTCGCCGGAGTACCGCGCGATCCTGGCGGGCGACTACCCGCGGCGGGACGGGGACAAGCCGGGGTCGGACTGGAAGGACGACCTCAAGTCGGCCGCGCAGTCGTACAAGGAATCGTGGAATTCGTCGGCGGACCCGCTGACGAAGGTGTTCAGCGACGTCGGCGAGGCGGTTTCGGGCGCGGCGGGGAAGGTGTGGAACAAGTTCGGGAACGGCAACGGGAACGGTTCCTGAGCGCGGGTCAGTTCAAGCTGGCCGGGCGGCTCAGGTCGGTGAGCTCGCCCGGCGGCAGCGGCACCGCGCCCAGCGTGTTCAGGAACCCCGTTTCGCGCGTCAGCAGCCGGCACGCGATGCGGAGCCTGCGCAGCGGGTGGCGTTCCTCCAGGAGGCGCTGGCGGTCCTCCAGCGGCAGCAGGCAGTCCGTGGCCAGCTGGTAGGCCAGCTCGTCGACCGTCGTGTCCGGGTCCGGGGCGTTCCAGTCGTCGCTGCGCCACGCCGTTTCGCAGTAGCGCTGGTGGGCCGCGCGGGCGACCAGTGCCAGCCGACTGGCCATGTCGCCGGACGGGGCCACCGGGTCGTCGTCGAGCCAGGTCACCGAGGCGATCAGGTACGGCGCCGACGTGCAGTCGAGGTCGGTCAGGCGGAAGCGGCGGCGGGCCTGCGTGACGACGTCGAAGCGGCCGTCCGGGAGGCGCTTGGCCTCGCGCAGCACCGTGCTGCAGCCGATCTCGTACAGCTGGTCCAGACCACGTACCTCGCGGGTCAGTGACGAGCGGAGCGCGACCACGCCGAACTCGCGGCCCGGCACCGTGCCGCTCACCAGGTCCGCCGTCAGCTGCCGGTAGCGCGGTTCGAAGATGTGCAGCGGGAGCTTGGTGCCGGGCAGCAGCACGGTCTGCAGTGGGAACAACGGCAGGATCGTCGTCGTCGCGTCACTTTCCGATTCCGGCTCGGTCACGCGTCCACGGTAAGGGGAGAACACACAGCCCGCAGCACGGTCACCGGTTCGGCGGCTTGAAGACGGCGAACGGATCAGTGATCTGCATGCCCTTGCCCGCGAAGGAGAACAGCGCCGCCGGACGCCCGCCCGCGCGGCCCGGTGCGGCGGTGTGACCAGTGGGAACCAGCAGCCCGCGCCGGGACAGCACCCGCTGCAGGTTGGTCGCCGAGACGCGGTAGCCGAGCGCCGCCGAATACAGGCCGCGCAGCGCGGAAATCGTGAACTCGTCGGGGGCCAGCGCGAACCCGAGGTTGGTGTAGGAGAGCTTCGAGCGCAGCCGGTCGCGGGCGCGCAGCACGATCGCCTCGTGGTCGAACGCCGTGCGCGGCAGCTTCGCGACGTCGTGCCACTCGGTGTCCTCGGGCACTTCGGGGTCGACGTCGGAGGGGACCAGCGCGAGGAACGCCGTCGCCACCACGCGCGGGCCGGGGACGCGGTGCGGGTCGCTGAACACCGCGAGCTGCTCGACGTGCTTCAGCTGGCGGACGTCGACCTTCTCCTTGAGCTGGCGCCGGACGGACGTTTCGACGTCCTCGTCGGGCCGCAGCCGGCCGCCCGGCAGTGACCAGCGGCCGAGGTGCGGGTCGAGCGCGCGGCGCCAGAGCAGCACCCGCAGTGTGTCCGAGCGCACTTGAAGGACCGCGCCCAAAACCTCGTGGGCCAGGGGGGCCTGGGTGTTAAGATGACTTCGCACGGTTTTCGATTGTAAGGCGAAAACCGGAGACCGGTCCAGGAGGGCCAGATGACCACCACGTTGGTTCCGGAAGGCCTCACCCCGTTCGGCGGGGTCGAGGCGAACGCGGCCTGGGCGGAGGAGGTGCGGCGCCTGGCGAAGCAGCGCGACGCGGTCCTGCTCGCGCACAACTACCAGGTCCCGGAGATCCAGGACATCGCCGACCACACCGGCGACTCCCTCGCGCTCAGCCGCATCGCGGCGAGCAGCGACGCGTCCACCATCGTCTTCTGCGGCGTGCACTTCATGGCCGAGACCGCGAAGATCCTCGCGCCGGAGAAGACCGTCCTGATCCCGGACGCGCGGGCCGGCTGCTCGCTCGCCGACTCCATCACCGGCGCCGAGCTGCGCGCCTGGAAGGCCGAGCACCCGGGTGCGGTGGTCGTCTCCTACGTCAACACCACGGCCGAGGTGAAGGCCGAGACCGACATCTGCTGCACGTCCTCGAACGCGGTCGACGTCGTCGCCAGCATCCCCGCTGACCAGGAAGTTCTCTTCCTGCCCGACCAGTTCCTCGGCGCGCACGTCAAGCGCGTGACCGGCCGGGAGAACATGCACATCTGGGCCGGGGAGTGCCACGTCCACGCCGGGATCAACGGCGCGGAGCTGGCCGAGCGCGCGGCCGAGGACCCGGACGCCGACCTGTTCATCCACCCCGAGTGCGGCTGCGCGACGTCGGCGCTCTACCTCGCCGGCGAGGGTGCGGTGGCGCCGGAGCGGGTCAAGATCCTCTCCACCGGCGACATGGTCCACGAGGCCCGCGACACCAAGGCCAAGACCGTGCTGGTGGCCACCGAGATCGGCATGATCCACCAGCTGCGCAAGGCCGCGCCGGGCATCGACTTCCGCGCGGTGAACGACCGGGCGTCCTGCCGGTACATGAAGATGATCACCCCCGCGGCGCTGCTGCGGTGCCTGCGCGAGGGCCTCGACGAGGTCCACGTCGACCTCGAGACCGCCGCCCGCGCGAAGGCTTCGGTGCAGCGGATGATCGAGATCGGGCAGCCCGGCGGCGGCGAATGACGCCGCCGGTTAATGACCCCCAGGCGAAAACCCCGGTCTGGGAAGCGTTCGCGGATCTGGTCGTGGTCGGCAGCGGCGTCGCCGGGCTGACCGCGGCGCTGCGGGCGCAGGCGCTCGGGTTGCACGTCCTGGTGGTCACCAAGGCGGCGGTCGCGGACGGCAACACGCGCTGGGCGCAGGGCGGCGTCGCCGTCGTCCTGGAGCACGAGCACGACCACGGCGACTCGGTCGCGAAACATGCGGAAGACACCTTCGCCGCGGGCGCCGGCCTGGTCGACGAGGTGGCGGCGCGGTCGATCCTCGACGGCGGCCCGGCCGCGGTCGCCCGGCTGCGGGCCGACGGCGCCGAGTTCGACGCCGCCGCCCCCGGCCTGCTCGCCCGGACCCGCGAGGGCGGGCACAGCGCGTTCCGCGTGATCCACGCGGGCGGCGACGCGACCGGCGCCGAGGTCGAACGCGCCCTGGTCGCGCGGGCCGGGGAGACGCGGGTGCCGGTCCTGGAGCACCACATCGCCGTCGACGCACTGCGCACGCCCGGCGGGCGGATCGCCGGGGTCACGGTGCTCGACCGGAACGGCGTTCCCGGTGTCGTCCGCGCGCCGGCCGTGCTGCTGGCCAGCGGCGGGATCGGGCAGCTCTACCAGGCGACGTCGAACCCGGAGATCGCCACCGGTGACGGGATCGCGCTCGCGCTGCGCGCCGGGGCCACCGTGGCGGACGTCGAGTTCGTCCAGTTCCACCCGACCGTCCTGTACACCCCGGGCGCCCGCGGGCGCTGCCCGCTGGTCACCGAGGCGGTCCGCGGCGAGGGCGCGACCCTGGTCGACGGCGCCGGCCTGCCGGTGATGCGCGGCGTGCACCCGCTCGGCGACCTCGCCCCGCGCGACGTCGTCTCGGCGGCGATCACGCGGCGGATGGCGACCGCGCCCGGTGGCATCGACGACCACGTCTTCCTCGACGCGACCTCGATCGCCGGGTTCGCGGCCCGGTTCCCGACCGTGTACGCGGCCTGCGGGGCGCTCGGGCTGGACCCGGCCGTCGACCCGATCCCGGTGACGCCGGCGGCGCACTTCTCGTGCGGCGGGGTGATGACCACAGTGGACGGACGGGCTTCGGTGCCCGGCCTGTACGCCGCGGGCGAGGTGGCGCGGACCGGCCTGCACGGGGCGAACCGCCTGGCCTCCAACAGCTTGCTCGAAGGCCTGGTGGTCGGGCAGCGCGTGGCGGAGGCCGTCGCGGCGGACCTCGCGGCCGGGCTGCTCGCCGACCCCGCGCGCGGGCGGCTGCCGTCGTGGACCACCGCGCCCGCCGCCGAGCGCGACGCGCTGCAGCGGGTGATGAGCCGGTACGCGGCGATCGGCCGCGACGCAGACGGGCTCGCCGCCGCGGTTTCGGTGCTCGACTTGTCGACTCAGGACAGTCCATTGTGGACACATGCGGCGGTCGAGGACGCGGCGTTGACCGTGGTGGCGCAGGCGTTGCTCGCCGCGGCCGTCCGGCGCACCGAGTCGCGCGGCTGCCACGTGCGGTCCGACTTCCCGGAGCGGGACGAGAACTGGCGGCGCAGCCAGGTCATCCGGCTCAGCCCGTCCGGCCAGCCGGTGCTGGCCGACCCGATCCCCCTGGAGGGCGTGGCATGACGTTCCCGATCTCCGAACCGGTCCTGCGGCTGATCGCCGCGTCGGGCCTCGACGTCGAAGACGTCAAGCGGGTGGTCACCACCGCGCTCGGCGAAGACCTGCGGTACGGGCCCGACGCGACGACGGCGTCGACGGTGCCCGCTTCCGCGACCGCCGTGGCGGAGCTGACCCCGCGCGTCGACGGTGTCGTGGCCGGGCTGCCGGTGGCGCTCGCTGTGTTCGACATGGTGCTGGGCGACGGCTACGAGGTGCTGGCCCGGCGCGAGGACGGCGACCGGCTGGTCGCGGGGGAGCCCGCGCTGGTGCTCGCCGGCCCGGTGCGCGGGCTGCTCACCGCCGAGCGCACGGCGCTGAACCTGCTCTGCCACCTCTCCGGCGTCGCCACCGCGACCGCCGCCTGGGTGTCCGAAGTGGACGGTACCGGCTGCGCGATCCGCGACTCCCGCAAGACGTTGCCGGGGCTGCGGCTGCTGCAGAAGTACGCCGTCCGCTGCGGCGGTGGCGTGAACCACCGGCTGGGCCTCGGCGACGCCGTGCTGATCAAGGACAACCACGTCGTCGCCGCGGGTTCGGTGACGGCGGCGCTGGCCGCGGCCCGCGCGCACGCGCCGGAACTGCCGTGCGAGGTCGAGGTCGACACGCTCGAGCAGCTCGAGGAGGCGCTGGCCGCGGGCGCGGACGAGGTGCTGCTGGACAACTTCACGCCCGAGCAGTGCCGCCGGGCGGTCGCGCGCCGCGACGAGGTTTCCCCGAAGACGCGGCTGGAATCCTCTGGTGGGCTCACCGTCGACCGTGGTAAAGCCTATGCGCGGTCCGGTGTGGACTACCTTTCGGTGGGCGGGCTGACGCACTCTTCACCCGCGTTGGATCTCGGCATGGACCTTCGCTGAGGCGGGGTTCCCGGCTAGACTGGCGGTGGCGGAAGTCCTTTTCCGCCACCGTCTTTCGGTTCGGGGGTTCGGGTGCGGATACCGGCGGCGCTCGCGGTCGCGGGCCTGGTCACGGTCGGCTTGCCGGTGGCGGCGGCCGCGGCCCCGGAAGCGCAGTGCGCGAACCCGTCCGGCACGTATTCCGGCGCCGTCCCATGGGGTCAGCGCCAAATCGACCCCACGCGGCTGTGGCCGCTGACGCGGGGTGACGGCCAGCTGGTCGCCGTGATCGGCACCGGCGTGGACGGGCAGAACGGCCAGTTCCGGCCCGGCCAGCTCGAAGGCGGCGCGGGTACCGAGTCCACCGACTGCGACGGCCGCGGCACGATCGCGGCCGGGATCGTCGCCGCGCAACCGGATCCGTCGACGTCGTTCGCCGGCGTCGCGCCGGGCGCGCGCCTGCTGCCGATCCGCTACACCGACAGCTCGGCGAAGGACGGCGGCGACCCGGGCGCGCTGGCCGGCGCGATCGACACGGCGATCGACCGGCACGCGAGCGTCATCCTGATCGCCGTCCCGGCGGCGTTCGACAGCCCGGCGCTGTCGGGCGCGGTTTCGCGCGCGCGGTCGGAAGGCGCGGTGGTCGTCTCCGCGGCGGCGGCGACCCAGCAGGGCGCGCGCACGTACCCGACGGCGACGTCCGGGGTACTGGCCGTCGGCTCGGTGAACCAGGCGGGCGAGCCGGTGCAGACCGAGGCCGGCGACTACGTCGGCGTCGCCGCACCGGGCGCGGAACTGGTCAGCACCTCGGCCGGCGCGGGCGGCGCGATCGCGCACCGCTGGCCGGTCACCGACCCCGGCCTGGCGGCGGCGTACGTCGCGGGGGTCGCGGCCCTGGTCCGCGCGTACCACCCGGACCTGACCGGCGACCAGGTCGCCACCCGTCTCACGTTGACGGCCCACCGCCCGGCTTCGGGCGGCCACGACGCGCGGCTCGGCTGGGGAGTGCTGGACGCGTACGTGGCGGTCTCGTCGACGCTGCCCGCGAACATCGCCCCGCCCGGCTCGGTCGCCCCGGCGGCCACCGAGCCCGACGTGGTCCCGGCGGCGGCCGCGGCGGAGCACCCTTCCGATGTCCCGGCGGGCACGATCGCGCTGGCCGGGGTCGGCTTGGCCGCGGCGGCGGGTGTCGCGGTCGCCGCTGTCCGCCGGGGGCGCCGTCGTGGCTGGCGGCCGTCGCGCTTCACGCCGTAGACCGGCTTTCGGGCCAGCTCCCGCATGCCCCCAATGTGGCGTTCGGTGCGTTGAGCGCACCCAATGTGGCGTTCGGTGCTCCATCCATGCCCCCGCCACCACCCTCAGCGGAGGCGCTTCGCGCCGCGGTGCCCATTCAACGCACCCAACGCCACATTGGGGCGCGGGGGACAGCGGGTCAGGCCGGGACCGGGCGGGTCGAGCCGATGATCGCCACCGCTTGGCTCGCCCGGGCCACGTGGACCGTGAAGTCCGCGCCCTCGCGGCTGAAGCGGGCGATCAGCTCGCGCGGGGTGCTCCGGTCGTGTGCCTGCCAGCCGCGCTCGGAGAGCGTGGGCAGGACGACCTCGGCCAGGCGGCGTTCCGGCTCGCCGGGGTGTTCGAGCCGGACGCCGTACTGCCAGCACAGCAGCTGCCCCGGGCGGGTCGGGTCGCAGTCCAGCTCGCCCTCGACCGTCCGGTCCGCGCCGTCGCCGAAGACCTCCGCGACGCCGTCGATCACGGCGGTCAGCTCGACGGCCAGCCGGTCCAGCTCCGGGCTCATCGCAGCACACCCCCGTCGTTCAGGAATTCGACGCCGTGCTCGAGGATGCCACGGGGGTCGAAGGTGCCGTCCGGGGTCACCGGTCCGGCGGTGATCACCCGGTAGATGTTCGTCCACGACTCCGAACCCGGCTTCAGCACGTCACTGTGCGAGGACAGGCCCCACAACTGCGAGCCGTCCGCGGCGCGGCCGGTCTCCAGCTCGGTGACGCCGGGGAAGGTGTCCGGGTCCGCGCCGTGGCCGATGCCGGTCCACTCCAGGCCCCACGCGTTGCCCTGGGCGATTTCGATCGGGTCGAGCGGTGCCGTCATCGAGTAGCGCTGGACGCCCGCCTGGCTCGCCGGCAGGTCCGACGGCGACCACACGCCGTGGCCCATGCCCGCCGACTCGACGTGCAGGACGCGGTCGACGTCGAGGCCGTGCGCCTCGGCCAGCCCGACCGTGGCGCCGCCGTAGCTGTGCCCGATCGCGGTCAGCGTGACGCCGGAGCCGGCGTGGCTCGAGATCTCGCCGCGCAGGTCGTCGGTGAAGTTCTTGAGGTCGGGGGCCATCGTCTGCGCGTAGCTCGCGTCCGGGCCCTGCACGACCGGGTTCTGCGGGAACACCCCGTCGGCCCAGACGACCATCGCGGTGCGCCCGGTCGGGTCCGCGGCCACCAGGCTGCGCCCGAGGCCGGCGTAGGCGTCGAAGTTGGACATCTGCGTGTTGACGCCGGGGACGAACAACCCGACGTTCCGCGTCCCCGGCTCGATGTGGCCGACCAGTTCGGCGATGCGGCCGTTGCCCGCCGGGTCGAACCGCAGGATCTGCCGGTTGTTCGCGAGGATGTCTTCGTAGAGCTTGATCCGTGCCTGCGACCGCGCGATCTCGTCGGCGTCGGTCAGCCCGGCCAGCTTGGCGCGTTCGGCCGTCAGCGCGTCGGAGACCTTCGCGCGGTTCTCCTCGATCGCGTGCGCCCACGGGCCGGTGTCCGCGGCACCGCCGATACCGGCGGGGTTCCCGGCCTTCGGCAGCGGGTCTTCGGGCAGCAGCGCCCGGTACATCGCGGCGACCTGCGCGTCGGTGCGGCGGTAGCCGGCGGCCGACTCGGTCAGTCCACTTTGGAGCTTCTTCGCGCGGGAGACGTGCTCGCCGAGCTTCTCGCCCAGCTCCGTCATCGTCTTTTCGAACGTCTTTGCCGCGGCCGCGGACTCGCTGACCTGGCCGAACGCGGCGGCGGGGACTTTCTCGCCCGCCACCGCCTGCTGCGCGGCGCCCAGGGCGTCCGCGCGTGAGCCGAACTCGCCGGCCACGGTGTCGAGGCGGGCCGGGGCGACGCGATAGCCGGCAGCCGTCACGGCCCGCCTCCGTTCCTAGAGTGGTTCAGTACGCTTCCGGCTCTTCGCCGATCACCGGCGGGGCGACCGGGGCCGCCTGGCCCCAGACGTTCTCCGTCTCCACCAGCCACGCCGGGATCCGGCGTCCGGAACCCATGTCGCCGCCACCGCCCATGCCCATCGGCATCATGGGCATCATCGGCATCGCGCTCTTGGCCGCGGCAGCGCCCACCGCGCCGGCCGCGCCGCCGGCGAGACCGCTGAGCGCGTTGCCCGAGCCGCCGTCGCCGGCCAGGCCGGAGTGCGCGGCCGGGGCGTCGCCGCCGCCCCCGCCGATGCCGGCCCCGCCGGGGATGCCGCCGCCGATCGAGGGCGCGTCGCCCCCGCCGATCGGGATGCCGCCTCCGGCACCGCCTTCGACGCCGGCCCCGCCGCCGCCGAGCTTGGTGCCGGGCGGCTGGTCCTTGTTGTCCTTCGGGTCCTTGCCGGTGGCCCAGGACGGCACCCGCGGCATGATCGAGCCGAAGCGGCCGAACGCGGCGGCCGAAGCCGCGGCGAGCCCGGCGGTGAACATGTCGCCGAACAGCGGGTTCGACGTCGGGACGGTCGTGCCCGGCTGCTGCGGCGTGCCGGTCGAGGGCAGCGGGTGCCCGTCGCCGGGGGTGACGACGACGCCGGGGTCGGTCACGCCGTTGCCGACGAGCCCGGGCGAGCCCGCG
Source organism: Amycolatopsis lexingtonensis (assembly GCF_014873755.1). Lineage (NCBI taxonomy): Bacteria > Bacillati > Actinomycetota > Actinomycetes > Pseudonocardiales > Pseudonocardiaceae > Amycolatopsis > Amycolatopsis lexingtonensis. Next base: position 4,987,308 of record NZ_JADBEG010000001.1, on the reverse strand, counting down.
CTCCCGGCACCGCCGCCGGTGGGCGGGGTCGTGGGCACCGGGACGGCGTTCGGCGACGCCGGGATCGACTCTTCGGCCACGGTGTACTCCCCGGCCAGCTCGGTCATGACGACGATCGCCTTGCCGTGCGCCGACCCGGCGGCGTTGGCCGCGGACTGCTGGGCTTCGACGTTCGCGATGGCCTGCTGGCGCTGCTGCGCCGCGGCCTGCACGAGAGCGGGGGACGCGTCCGGCGGCAGCAGCGGCGGGTTCACCGCGAGCGCGACGTCGGCGGGGGAGACGTCCGGCACCGAAACCGGCGGCGGCATCTCCTTCTTGGCCTTCACCAGCGCGTCGGCGGCGTCGCCCAGCATCACGTTCATCGCCTCGGCGGTCTGCGCCACCTTGGAGATGCCGTTCGCGAGGTCGACGATCATGTGCTGGTACTGGTCGGCCGCGCCACCGGTCCACTGGTCCTTGAACTCGGTCAGCTCCGAGTTGAGGTTGTGGGCCTGCTCGTGCAGGTGCAGGGCGGCGGACTTCCACTTGTCGGCGGCGTGGCGCGCGCTGTTCGGGTCGCCGGCCTGGAGCATCGCGTAGAGCTGCTGGTGGCTGTACGCGGCGAAGTTCGTGTGCGCGGTGTTCTTCGTCATCCCTTGCGGCTCCCGTCCGAGTCACCGAGGCCCAGCAGCCCGAGCACCGGGTCGAGCAGGTTGGTGACGGCACCCGAGTGGTGCAGGTCCCCGGCCACGGCCTGGTCGGCGTTCTGGTAGCCGTCGGCGACCGTGGTGGTCACGTCCTGCGCGAAGCCGATCGCGCTGCGGACCTGGTCGAGCAGGCCCTGCATCTCCGAGACGGCGGCGCGGTGCGCGTCGGCCAGCGACCCGGCTTCGCCGAACTCGCCGAACAACAGCGGCTCCGCGCCGAGGGTGAGCAGGAAGTCGTTCGGTTTCGACATCGCGTGGATCTGGGTTTCCAGCTCCCGCACGAAGTCCTTCAGCGATTCCAGGTGGACGTAGTACGACTGGTCTGGCATCGGTCCCGGCTCTCTGGGCGCGACTGGGCGGACATGGGGAAAGCCGGTCGGCCGGTGCGAGCGGGGGGTTTCCCGCACCGGCCGACCGACGTCTGGGCGCGGATCAGCCCGCGAACAGCCCCTGGTTGCGGTTCTCCAGCGACTGCTGGAGGTCGTGGGCCTCGCCGACCTTGCCGCCGAACTGCGCGATGATGGCGACGATGTCCGCGGTGGCCTGGCGCAGCCGGGTCTCCGACTGGCGGGCCGCGTCACCGGCGGAGCTGCCGGAGGCGTACCAGGTCGCGGTGATCGGCTGCAGGTTCTGGTGCAGCTGCTCCAGCTGCGAGGTGAGCGCCTTGGCCTTGGCGGCCAGGGATGCCGAGCTGTGCTGCAGCGCGGCGAAATTGATTTCGACGACGTCGGCCATGGTGGGCGTCCTCTCGGGTCAGGGGTTGAGGCGGGGGATCACGCCCGAGCCCTCGAGGGAGTTGCCGACCCCCTGGAAGCTCTGGTGGACGTCGGCGTCGCCGCGGCCGTAGTTCTGGTGGCTGGTGTGGACGAGCTGCGACATGGTGTCGAGCTCCTTCACGGCCACGGTCATCTTCTCCTGGAGCCGGCGCTGGAGGTCCCAGAACGCCACGGCCTGGTCACCCTTGTAGTTGCGCAGGGCCTCGGTCAGCTCGGACTCCAAGCTGGCCATCGTGGACTTGGCGTTCGTCGCGGTTTCCTCGAAACCCTGGACGGCGCGCGTCATGGCAGCGGAATCTGCCTGGAATCCCGGACTGGACATCGACGGGCCACCTCCTTCCTGAAGTGAATTCCCCTGGCGCGGTGGTCCGCGCGGTGTGAAAGTCACGCTAGAAAAGAGGCCAGTGTGGTCAAACGGCACAACTGCCGGTCGTAGTGACGGCACTTATACCTACAGGGCTGTGGCCGGGCCTGCGCCGGTTGCCGCCACGGGCGCGCCACCGGCACCGTCCGGCCCGCGGTCCGATGATCGCACGCCGGTCAATGCGCCGGTCCGGCTCGAGCCCGGCCGGCCCCTTCTGCCGAAATTCTGAGATCCGCCCGGTAGACCGGGACCCCCGGGCGAAAGGCGGTCGAGATGGTCCACCCGCAGGCTCTGCTGGACGAGCTGGAACGCGCTCCGGACGTTCCCGCGTTCGAACACGGCTCCCGCGTCACGTCGCGCGGCGAGCTGCGGGAGCTGATCGGCCGGTTCACCGCGGGCCTGCGGGCGGCCGGGCTCGGCTCGGGTGACGGCGTCGGCCTTGCCACCGCGGTCACCGCGGAGGGGTTCGCCGCGCTGATCGCGGTGCACGTGCTCGGCGGCCGCGCGGTCGCCGTCCGGGCCGGGCTGCCGGAAGCGCAGCTGCGGCACGTCCTCGCCGACGTCTCCGCGGTGGTCACGGACAGCTCGGTTGAGCTGGCGGACGCCGGCGTGCCAGTGCTGCGGATCGGCGCCGGGCTGCTGGCCGCGTACGAGGAGCCCGTGCCCCGCGCGCGGCTCGAGGACATCGCGACGGTGGTGTTCACCAGCGGCAGCACCGGTGTCCCGAAGGGCGTGGCCTACAGCTACCGCGCGCTGACCGAGGGCCGCGTCTGGCGGCCGCCGCTGCCCGGCTCGGCCCACGAGCGGCTGGGCGCGTGCTTCGGGCGCTACCTGCTGTTCGGCTCCCTGGCCAGCGCGGTGATGGTCGAGCAGCTGGGGGTGTCGCTGATGTCCGGCGGCACCGCGGTGATCCCGGAGGGACTGCCGGACTTCCCGGCGGTCCTCGCGCGGTTGCGGATCACCGCGGCGCTGACGACCGTGCCGCGGCTGCACCGGATCCTCGACGACCTGCGCGACTCGCCCGTCGACCTGAGCGCGTTGCGGGCGCTGATCGTCGCGGGATCGCCGGTACCGCCGCACAAACTGGCCGAAGCGGCCGAGCTGATCGGGCCCGCGATGCACCACGCGTACGGGCAGACCGAGACCGGGATGCTGACGATCTGCCGGGCCGACGAAGGGCTCGGCTCGGTCGGAAAGCCTTGTGACACGGTGGAAATCGACGTCCGGGACGGCGAGGTCTGGGTCCGCACCCCGTCGGCGTTCTCGGGCTACTGGCGCGACGAGGTCACCACCGCGGCCCTGCTGCGCGACGGCTGGGTCCGCACCCAGGACCTCGGGCACCTGGACGAGTCGGGGTACCTGCACCTGTCCGGCCGGGCGCGGGACGTGGTGATCGTCAACGCGATCATCCACTACACCGGCCCGATCGAGCGGGCGATCGCGGCGCACCCGGACGTCGACCAGGCGTACGTCGTGTCGGTCCCGGACGAGCGGACCGGGGAGGCGGCGCACGCGTTCGTGGTCCCGGTGCCGGGCCGCGAGCCGGACCTGGCGGAGGTGCGCAAGGGAGTGGCGGCGGAGCTGGGGGAGGCCGCGGTCCCGGCGCGGTTCAGCTTCGTGGGCGCGGTTCCCGTTGCGCCGTCGGGGAAACCGGACAAGGCTGCGCTGCGACGGTCTATTGTGGATTAGGGGTCACTTCCCGGCGCGCAGGTCCCGCGGGCGCGGCGCGTACCCCTGGTGGAAGAAGATCTGCTGCGCCACGGAGAGGCACGGTACTTCGACGCCGCCGACGTGCCCGGTGACGAAGCAGTCCGCGGGGTAGGGAAGGTCGCGCCTTCGGTGTCGGCTTTCTGGGTGGCCGTGCCGTCTTCGGCGAAGAGGAGCGGGTGGAGGTCGAGGGTTTCGCGGTACCCCAGTGCTTCGAGCGCGCGCAGGACTGCCGGTTCCTGCTTCGCGCGGTGCAGCAGGTCGAGGTCGCCGTGTTCGCGGGTCTGCCGCCCGAGGAGCGCGTCGATGCCCCAGCCGCCCGCGAGCCACACCGCGTTGGGCGCCACGGCTTCGAGCACGCGCAGCACCGTGCGCGCGTCCATCACTTCCCGGCGCGCAGGTCCGTGATCACCTTGGCGACCCGCCGCTGCCGGGTCTCCTCGGTCTTCGCCTGGCCGATCGGCAGCACGAACCGCTGTTTCGCGCTGTAGGAGAGGCTCTCGAACCGGGCCCGCGCCGTGTCGTCCGCCGCCAGCGCGCCGGCGAGGTCCGGCGGGATCTCCAGCTCGCGCGCGGCGGTGTCGAGGGCGATCTCGACCGTCACGGCGTCCCCCGCGGCGACGCCGGCCTTCTCCCGGTTCTCCGCGCTGAGCGGGACGAGGAACTGTCCACCCCGGCTCGCGACCGTAGTGCGGTAGGTGTGGCCGCCCAGCGTGACGGTGACCGCGGGTTTCTTGCCGGCCCCCAGCGCCTCGACGACTTCGCCGGGCACCGGCAGGCCGGTCGCGGTCTTGCCGCCGAGCAGCACCTGCGTGTCGAACTCCATGGCCGCGAGTATGCCGCGTGCCGGCCTCCCGGGCGGTGAGGCCGGCACGGGCGGGTCACACGCCGGCGGTCTGCTGGATCCAGCTGCGGCTCGATGCGATGCTCGCGTAGTTCTGCGTGCCCTGCGGGTCCGAACCGGAGTTGTTCCCCGTCGAGCACACGCCGACCTGGACGCCGTTGTAGAGCTCCGGGCCGCCCGAGTCGCCGTGCCACGCCGCGCCGTCGATGCCCTGGCTGGCGATGGCCCGGCCGCCGAACGCGTCCGTGCTGGTGCCGGTCACGCGCACGTTCGCGGTCTTGAGGGTGCTCGAGGGCGGGCTGCTGCCCTGCGTGCGGCCCCAGCCGTAGATCTGGTTGGTCGACCCGGTCGGCGGGTTGGCGGTGCCGAGCTTCATGTACGTCGTGCTGACGGCGGTCGTCAGGTGCAGCAGGGCGATGTCCCCGTTCGGCGACGCCTTCTGCTGGTCGACGTTGGCGTTCGTGCCCTGCTGGAGCGTCACGTTGCCGACCTTGACGTGCATGCCCGGCGAGTTCAGGCAGTGCTGGGCGGTGAGCACCCACTGCGGGGCGATGATCGTCCCCGAGCACTCGAACCCGCCGTAGGTGGTGACGTTGTTCCAGTAGATCTGGGCGCCCCACGGCGCGGACGAGACGGTGCTCCCGCCGATGATGTCCTGCTGGGCGTCCGCGACCCCCGCTGAGACCAAGCCCAGCACCGCGGCGGCGGCACCCACCACGGCAACAGCCCTCGACATTCGCATGAAAATGCCCTTCGGCCAGGTGATCCGGATGTCGGCCCCGGAATACGGGCGACGAGCACAAAGTAAGTTCCGTGGGACATTTTTGGGTACCTACCGAAGTCGGTAACTTGCCGACGGTGATCAGCCGCAGCGCTGGGCGTGACGCGGGTCGTAGTCGTAGCGCAGGCTCGTGCGGGCGGCGGCGTGGACGAGGTTCTGCCGGAACCGGTCGAAGGTGAGCGGCGCGCGGACCGAGTCGAGCCCATCCCGGTTGGCCGGGCAGGCGAAGATGCCGCGGATGGCCTCGATGCTGGGCACGGTGAAGTCACCGTTCACGGTCAGCTCGGCCGGGGTTTCCCGGGTCAGTTCGGCGACTTCCCACGGCGTGCCGGCGTACTTGTTGTGGCCGATCCGGCGGCCGGGGTAGGGCGTGGTGTGCGCGGCGACGGGGTTGGCCAGGCCGATCGGGTCGTGCACCCACATGTCGAGCGGCAGCAGCATGCCGGGGCCGCCGATGTTGAAGAAGGTGGCGACGGTGCGGCCGTTGGTCGTCGGGTAGCGATGCCACTCGCCCTGCTTGTTCTGGACGAGGACGGCGGGTGCCTGCCCGGTGGCGAGCATCGCGTTGATCGGGTCGGTGAGGGCGGTGAATTCCTCGAAGTCCTCGGCCAGGATCGGGTGCTCGTGGCGGCTCGCGGCGACGTAGGCGGCTCGTTCGTCGGCGATGCCCAGCGTCTCGTCTTCGGCCGCGGGCAAGGTGGTGTAGCTCGTGCGAAGCCACCCGGCGGCGACGACCGTCCAGATGCCGAGGGCGACCAGCGGGACGACGGTCGCTCGCCCGGGCCGGACGACCAGCACCGGCAGCAGGAGGCTGACCAGCGCGGGCAGCAACATCCGCGCGTGCATGAAGTCGCCGCCCACCCGGACGACGTAGAGAGCCAAGGCGAGGCCGCCGAGCAGGGGAACGGCCACGACGACCGCCACCCGCCGCTCGATCCGGGTCCGCCGCAGCCCGAGCCCGGCGAGGAGCAGGCACAAGGCGAGCGGGATCCACAGGTGGTACGGGCCGGCGAAGTCGGTCAGATACGCCCAGCCGCGGCCCCACAGGGCGTCGGAAGCTTCCTTGACCAGCGCGGTGTTGGGCGTGAGCAGGCCGTAGTAGCCCATGCGGAACACCTGGTAGGCCACCGGGATCGCGGCCGCGGCGGCGGCCCATGACAGGCCCCGGCGCCAGCCACGCCATTCGAGCACCAGCAACCCGGCCCCGGCCACCGCGCTGAACAGGGCCAGGTCCGGCCGGACGAGCACGCCGAGGCCGATGACGAGCGCGGTGACCCAGACCGGGCCGGTGGGCGTGCGCCGCGCGTGCCGGACGAGCAGCCACCACGTCGTGCCCAGCCACAGGGTGATCAGGCCGGTTTCGAGGCCGGAGGTGGCGAAATCGCGGAACGGCGGCAGGGCGATGAGCACGAGGACGCCGGCCGGGGCCACGAGTGGGGAGCCGATGAGCCGGCGCGTGCCGTCCATGGCCAGCAGCAGACCGCCGGTCGAGCACAGCAGGCCCAGGACCACCGCGAGCCATTCGAGCCGCAGTCCCGGGATCCAGCCGAAGGCCACCAGCAGGTAGGTCCAGAGCGTGCTGGTGTTGGACTCGACCCGCTCACCCGCGTTGAACACCGGCCCGTTGCCGGCCAAGATCTGGCGAACCGTCCGCAGGACGATCAGCCCGTCGTCGCTCATCCAGCGCCGGTTCCAGGCGAGCACGGCGAACACGGCGATCGTGGGCCCGAGCACGAGCCAGTTGCCGAGCCGCACGTGTCTCGATGCCGGGGGCTCGACGAGCCGGTCGGCTGATCCGTCGGCGACGACCGTGCTCATCGGGGGTGGGCTCCTCGTGCCAAGGGGTGATGTCGACGCGGCGCCGGAGGCGGGGATCAGCGGGCGGCACCGGGCCGCGGGTGATCACCTGTCGATCCCTTGGAGCCTAGCAACAGCGGGCGGGCCCGCCGGGCCCGCCCGCTGTTGCTCAGAGGATCGCGATGGCCCGGGGAACCGGGACCTCGGTGTTGAAGGCGAAGTTGCCGTGCCAGGGGGCACTGGCGTCGAACTTCGCTCCGGTCGACAAGGCGACGTAGACGTCGCCGGCGGTGCCGCGGGTGAAAGTGACGACGTCGTCCTTGCCGTCACCGTTGAAGTCGCCCGTACCCGGCATCTCGTCGTTCGCCGCGAAGTACTCGTGCCACTTGATGCTGTTGCCGACGAACTTCGTGCCGTCGGACAGGGCGACGAACACGTCACCCGCGGTACCGCGCGTGAAGGTGGCGATGTCGTCCTTGCCGTCGCCGTTGAAGTCGCCGATGGCGGGCGTTTCGCTGTTGAAGGCGAAGTTGTCGTGCCACTTCACGCCGTTGCCGACGAACTTGGTGCCGTCGGAGAGCGCGACGTAGACGTCACCCGCGGTGCCGCGGGTGAAGACGGCGATGTCGTCCTTCCCGTCGCCGTTGAAGTCGCCGACGTAGGGCTGTTCGGCGTTGTAGCCGAAATCGGCGTGCCAGATCGAGCTGGCACCGAACTTCGTGCCGTCGGACAGGGCGACGTAGACGTCACCGGTCGTGCCCAGGGTGAAGGTGGCGATGTCGTCCTTGCCGTCGCCGTTGAAGTCGCCGACCGCCGGGGTCTCGCTGTTGGCCGCGAAGAAGTCGTCCCACAGCACACCGTTGCCGTCGAACTTCGTCCCGTCGGAAAGCGCGACGTAGACGTCGGCGGCGCTGCCGCGGCTGAACGTCGCCACGTCCGCCTTGCCGTCACCGTTGAAATCGCCGGACAGCGGAATCTCGGTGCCGACCGAGAACCGGTCGTGCCACAACGCACTGGTGCCGTTGAACTTCGTCCCGTCGGAGGCAGCCACGAAGACGTCGCCGGCGGAGCCGCGGGTGAAGGTGGCGACGTCGGCCTTGCCGTCACCGGTGAAGTCGCTCAGCGACCGCGGTCCGGTGGTGGCGGTGAACTGCGGGCTGGCGGCGCCGCCGGAGGCGACCACGAGGTAGGACCACGTCTTGCGGGACGTGGCCGAGTGGAGGAAGGTGGCCGCCTTCGTGGTGCCGATGAGCTGCGTCGCGCTGTTGGTCGCCGGGCCGGTGGAGCTGGCGTAGATGGAGTAGGTCGCGTCGTCGGAGGCGGCCAGCGGGGTCCACGACAGCGTGACGCCGTGGCCGACGGCCTTCGCGGTGCCGGTGATCGCCTGGCCGCGGATCCAGCTGCTCAGGTCATCAACCCGGGTCGCGGTAGTGCCCTGCCGGGTCTCGGTTTCGGCGAGGCAACCGTGCTGCCACGACGAGTTCGCGACGGCCGCCACGGTGCCGTTCTGGCGAAAGACCGGGGCGCCGGCGTCGCCCTTGCAGGCGTCCGCGCCGTTGGCTCCGGTCAGCGACAGGGTGGTCGCGGTACTGGCCGGCGTGGTGAACGTCGCGACGTGCACCTGGTTCGGCACCCACTCGTCGGCCGTGCGGCCCCAGCCGGCGAGAGTCAGGTTCTCCGAAGCGCTCGGAACGCCTGCGGCAGTGCTGAGCGGTAGCGGCGCGACATCGGTGACCGCGGTGTCGAGCCTGGCGAGCGCCACGTCCCGGTCGGTCCGCACGACCACGTTCGTCACCTTCGCGACGTGTCCGGCGGTGGTCGAAAGGTCGGCCCTGCCGACGGTGACGGTGGTCGCCTTGGCGGGGACGCCGCCCTGCGGGATTTCGGGGAAGCAGCTGGCGGCGGTCAGGACGAGCGCGGGTTCGACGAGCGCGCCGCTGCAGGCCCGGCCGTCGGCGTTGATCTTGGCGGCGAACCCGTAGGTTCCGGTGGTACCACCGGAGACTGCGTCTGCCGGGACGGCGGCCAGCAGACCGCCGATGAGCACGGCCGCGGCGAAAGCCGAGGCACGTCTGGTGCGATGGGACATCGGGTTTCCCCCTCTTGGGTGCACTGAGCCTCAGGTGGTGGCGACGAGTTCCAGCAGCGTGGTCGGGTCACCGTTCGGGTCGGCCCCGACGCCGACCTGGGTGATGCCGTCGGACGGGACGTCGACGGTCGAGTGCACGCCGGCGTCGGTGGTGAGCGAGGCCTTGAGCTTGTGCCCCTGTCCGGCGGACAGGCCGTCGGCGCGGATGGAGTACACGGCCGGGATCTTCATGGTCAGCTCGCCGCTCGCCCCCAGGACCTTGAAGCAGACGCGGCCGTTGAGCGATGAGCCGACCGCTTCCGTGGTCTTCACCTGGATCACGCCGATGGTGTCCTGCCCGGTGGGGCAAGCGGTGTAGACGATGTGGCCGTCACCGCTGATGAGCTGGACGTGGTCGTCGGCGAGGATCTTCGCCGCGCCGGGGTAGGAGAAGTCCTCCACGAGGGACGGTTGCTGATCGCTCGTCGTGGTCTCGGATCCCTGCGCGGTCACCACACCCGCTGCGCCGGCGACGCCGACGGCCGTGATGACAAGAATTGTCCGGTAAAGCGCTCGCATGATCCCCCTCTTCGATTGTCGGAGCATGACTTTTGCCCCAAATGCGACATTCTTCCATCGGAAACTGGGGCGTCGTGAGGCTAAGGCATCAATGATGGTGGAATAGTTGTGATGTCGATCACGTCCATTTGGCCGTTGTTGGGACCTGTTCAGCCCGTTAATGTTCCGGCGGGCGAATGTGGCTGGTGGCCTCATTCGTGAGGGTGGAACAGGGGGAACCTGTAAATGCATGTGGTGAGACGGCGATTTCGTGCTGCCCTGATTTCGACACTGACCGTTTCCCTGGTCGGCGCTATTTCGGTGGCTCCGCAGGCCCAGGCGGCGCCGCAGGCGCACGCTGCCGCGACGACGGCCACGCCGCCGGGTAGCGATCGCGCGAAGGTGGTGCGGCTCTGGCAGTTCGGTGGTCCGGCGACGAAACGGGATGCGGCCGCTGCGCTGGCCGGCACGGACGCCGACGTCACGCGATTCCTCACCACGCAGAAGGACCTCGACGCGTCCATCGATCTGGACCTCCGGGTCAACCAGCTGATGGCGACCGGCGGCCCGGCGACGAGGAACGCCGCTCAGCAGGCGCTGGACGCCAATACCGACGCCGCGCTCGACGCGTTCCTCGACACGGGCTGGATGAGCCCGCACGGAACCGACCTCGACCTGCGGGTCAACCAGGTGATGGCGGCCGGCGGGCCGCAGGTGAAGAAGGCGGCGCAGAAGGCCCTCGACGCGAACACCACGGACGCCCTCGAGGCGTTCCTGGACGCCGGCTGGCAGGTGCCCTTCCGGATCGACCAGGATCTCAAGGTCAACCAGATCATGGCGGCCGGCGGCCCGGAGGTGAAGAAGGTCGCGCAGCAGGCGCTGGACGCCAACACCGTCGATGCGCTGAACCAGTTCCTGGCGGTCGACCTCCCGGTGGCGCAGGCTCGGGACGCGGAGACCGATTCGATCGCCCAACTGACCGCGACGGCGAAGGCTGCCGCGCAGCAAGCCGCGAGCGAGACGGACCAAGCCAAGCGCCAAGCGGACCTCGCCGTGACCGAGGCGGCCGCGGCGCAAAAAGCGGCGCAAGCGGCGAAGGACGCGGCCGCGGCGGCACAGGGGCACGTCGAGCAAGCCACCGACGCCGCGGCGCACGCGGCCTACGCCGCGGACCAGGCGGCGATGACCGCACGGCAGGCGATCGGGGCCGCGAACGCCGCTTCCAACGCCGCGCACACCGCGGCCATCGCCGCCTCACGTGCGGCGACCGCGGCGTCGCAAGCCGGTCATGCCGCTTCCCGCGCGTACGACGCCGCCGCCTTGGCGATCGGGGACAAGAGCAAGGTCGACGACGCCAACCGGGCGGCGCAGGTCGCCCACGACGCGGCGGTCAGCGCGGCGTCGGCGCGAGACGCGGCGCTCAGCGCGAAGACCGTGTCCCAGCAGGCCGAAATCGCGGGCAACTCGGCCGGAGACGCCGCGGCGCAGTCGCGGATCGCCGCGGACGCGGCCACGGACGCGGCGAACAACTCGGCGGCGGCGGGTGCGGATGCCCGGCAGGCCAAGGCGGCGGCGGCTCGTGCCCGGGCACAGGCCGACCGTGCCACCGCGGCGGCGAACGCATCGAGGGCGTGGGCGCACCAGGCTTCCGAAGCCGCCGGGCAGGCCGCCGCGGCGGCGGACGCGGCGGCGACCGACGCCAACAATGCACAACTGGCCGCCCTCGACGCGGTGGCCCACGCCGGGGCAGCGGCGGATGCGGCCGCACAGGCGACTCGGCACGCGAACGCGGCGACGGCCGCGGCGAACGCGGCGGTCACCGCGGCCAACCAGGCCACGCAGATCGCTCAGGCCGCCCGCAAGGCGGACGACGACCGGCTCGCCCTGGCCGCGCAGCAGGCCGATGACGCCGCGAAGGCGGCGCTGGACGAGTACGCGAATCGCGCGATCACGCCGCGCTGGGACCTCGACCAGGCCAGTGCCCGGGATGCGGAGACGAACCGGTTGATCGCCGAGGTGACCACCGCGGGTGCCAGCCGCGAAACCGTGCTGGCCGACGGCCGGAAGGTGGCGCTGCGCCTGGCCGAAGCCGGCGGGCCGTGGACGAAGGCCGCGGCTGTGGCGGCATTGGCCGCTTCGGACGACGAAGTCGTCGACTACATCACAGTGGGCCTGACCGCCGCGGCGGGGCAGGACGATCGCGTGGTCCTCGCCGACCTGAGCGCGGCTGCCACTGCCACGGCCGGGTTCAAATCCGCTGCGGCGACCGCGCTGGCCGGTTCGGACACCGCCGTGCGGGACTTCCTGCGCAGCCGTGACTACCCGGGCCGCTTCACCGATGATTCGTTGCAGGTCAACCAGATCATGGCGGCGGCGCGGACGGCCGGGCGCACGGTCGTGGTGCAGCAGGCCCAGCATGCGTTGGACCAGAACACCGACGAGGCGCTGCGCGCCTTCCTCGACACCGGGCAGTACACCGCCCTGAACACCGACGAAGACCTGCAGGTCAACCAGATCATGGCGGCTGCGCGGACGGCCGGCGCGCGTGAGGTCGTAGCGGCGGCACAGGCGGCGATCGACGGGCCACCGACGTTGCGGCACGAGTTCCTGACCGTCGGCCAGTTCACCGCCGCCCGGCGCGACCAGAACACCGCCGCGCACAACGCGGCGATCGACAGCCTGCTCGCCCAGGCCACGGCGGCCGCCGCGACCGCGACGCACGACGCGAACGACGCTCAGGCCGCGGCAGCCCGCGCCCGCAACGCGGCGCAGGAAGCTCAGGGCTACGCCGATCAGGCACAAGCTGCGGCCGCCCAGGCCACCACGTACGCGAACCAAGCGCGTGACGCGGCAAACCGCGCCGCCGAGTCGGCTCAGCAGGCCCAGGCGTCCGCGAACACCGCGGCGGCGGCCGCGAAGTCGGCGGCCGTCTCCGCGGACAAGGCGAGCGCATCGGCGGCGTGGGCGCAGAAGTCGGCGCGCGACGCCGCTGGTTACGCGCAGGACGCCGCCATCTCGGCGAGCATCGCGTACGGTGCCGCCATCGAGGCCGGCAAGGGTGCTGCTACCGCGCGCGATCTGGCCAAGAGTGCCTGGCAGTCCGTCGTGGACAAGGCCGCGGTGGAAAAGCAGAATCTGATCAACCAGCGAACGTGGGACTGCAACAACCGCAATGCCTGGGTGACCCAGTCGCTGAGCACCGAGGATTGCATCAAGCTCTTCAGCGGAACTCCCGCCGAACAGCAGCGGATCATCAGCCACCTGCAGGATCTGTGCCGCCAGCTGAATGACCCCGGCACGGTCGAACTCGGCAACTGCCTCGACAGCCGCAACCTGCTCAGCGCCGACTTCATGCCGGGACCCAAACCGGTCGGCGAGACAGCTCTCGGGGAGTCCGTCGCGGGTTTGGTGCTGGCTGGCCTGCTTGCGTTGATGTGCCCGGAATGCGACCTCGCCGCCCTGATGGGCAACGCCGATTCTGAGCTCGGGCTGGCGGCTGCGGGGAAGCTGACGGCCGCCATGACCGACGCCCTGGCGCATGGCAAGGGATTGCTGAATGTCGCGGATGCCGAGGTGGCCGCGGAACTCGCGAACATCGAAAGGCTCGCGTACGACGCGCGGCTGGGGGAAAGTCAGCTGGCCAAGATCGCGAGACAGCTCGCGGACAACCTCGGCTGCGCCAGCAACAGCTTCGCCCCCGGCACGCGGGTGCTCATGGCCGACGGGACGGCGAAATCCATCGAGGACATCAAGCCGGGTGATCTCGTCGCCAATTCCCCACCCGGCGAACGTCTCCAACAGCACCAAGTCGCCGCCGTCCACGTCACCGACGACGACTCCGACTTCGTCGATCTCCGCGTCGCGGCACCTGGTGGAGCCACGAGCATCGAAACGACCGCCCACCACCTGTTCTGGAACGCCGGTACTGGTTCCTGGGTCCCCGCAGTCGGCCTGAAACCCGGCGATGAGCTGGAAACGTCAGGCGGGGGCCAGGTTTCCGTCGCGACCGCGCGTCACCACAAGGACCGCCTCCGCACGTTCAACCTGACCGTCGAAGCGGTGCACACCTACTTCGTGCTCGCCGGGGACGTACCGGTCCTCGTCCACAACGCCAACAACGAGTGCAAGCCGATCGCACTCGGTATGAACGAGGTGCACGAAGACCCGCTGGCGCTGCACGACTTCGCCGATTCCCACGGCGCTCTCTACTACCGGCAGTGGGCCAGCGGCGGGGACTCGTGGGTCCAGGAGTTCAAGAACTTCGTAACCGACGGCGAGACACCCATCTACTTCAACCTGTCCGGGATCGATGACGTGCTCGGTGCCGCCAACAAGGGCAAAGGTCTGGACCCGATCATGGACGGTCACGTGACCGGGTGGGAACTGAACTACATCCGTGAGCACCCGGAGTCGTGGCCTCGGGTCAAGTGGTACAAAGACGGTGCTCTCGTAGCCAACCCCTTTGGATGATGTGACCATGCAACCGATCGCCCGACTCCCGATCGCTTTCGACCGGAAGTTCCGGCCGTGGCGGTACCAGCTGAGTCATTCGGAGCTCAGCCTGCGGAGCTTCGGTCCCGATTCTGCCGACGACTTCATCCAGATCACCTTCTACGGGGTGCTCGGGGTGAAGCTGAAGACGGTGTACCCGCGGTTGGAACTGGCTCGGGCACAGGACGATCAGGTGCGCGAAATCCTCGAGGTGGCAGGACTCGGTCTGGAACGCGCTCCGGACGTCATCGCTTTGGCGCTCAAGTCGAGCGGGCCGGACGGTCTGGTGGCTTGCATGAGCTACACCGTCCGGTCGTGCCCGCGAGAGCTGTCCGACGACGCTTACGTCGCTTCGGCGCAGGAGTGGACGGTCATCGCCCGGGGGTAATGATGGCTCCTGCGCGTCGAGCCCGGAACCCGGCACCGGAATGCAGTCAGGTTGTGGCCACTAGGTCCAGCAATGTGGTGGGAGCGCCGTTCGAGTCGGCGCCGACGCCGACTTGGGTGGTGCCGTCAGAGGGGACGTTGACACTGGAGTCACCGTCGGCGTGGGAGGTCAGCGAGGCCTTGAGCTTGTGTCCCTGTCCTGCGGACAGCCCGTCGGCGCGGATGGAGTAGACGGCGGGAATTTTCATGGTGAGTTCGCCGGTGGGGTTGGTCGGGTAGACTGTCGTTAAAAGCAAATTCGTTGGTGCGACCTTTGATTCGAGTGGCAACTTCCAGAATTTCGGGGTTTACTCGTGACGCCGCCACCATGCCTGCTGATCGGGTGTCGGCTCTGTCTCCGTTGCGTGGCGTAGTCGGCGCCGGGAGCGGCACGTCGGGGTGGGGAGACGCTGTTCCCTCTTGGATGAAACCATGACGACATCGCCGCTTTCCCGGCTTCCGGTCAGCTTCGATCGGGGATTCCACGTCCACCGCTACCGCGCGAGCCACTCCGAGTTCAGCCTGCGGAGCCGGGGACACGATCCGGCGGGCGATCTCGTCGAGCTGGCCTGCTACGGCGTGCTCGGGCTGAAGGTGAAGACTGTCTACCAGTCGCTGGTGATCGCCCACGCCGACGAGGTGCAGGTCGAGGAGATGCTGGAGCTGATCGAGGCAAAGCCCCGGCACCGGGCGGCGATCGTCGTGCTGGCGCTGAAATCCGGGGGACGGGACGGCTTGATCGCGTGCACGAGTTACACGGTGTTTTCCCACCCCGGCTCCCGGTCGGATGAGGCACGCATCGTCTCGGGAGAAGACTCGACTCTCATCGCCCGAGGTCCGGGCACGCCAGGCCAGTAGAGTCTCCTCGAGGTTGAGCACGAGGGAGAACCATGTCCGCACCACAGCACGATCCCGAGCTGTTCGAAGAGCTGATGCGCGAGGAACGACGCCGTCGTCCGGTCAGCCGCGGCCGTTCCGCGATCGCGGTGGTCGTCTTCGGCTTGCTCATGTTCGCCGGGGTGTTGTGCTACCGCGCCATCGTCACCCCGAAGCCCGATCCGCTGCCCGCGAACGAGGCGCACGGGCTCGACGTCGTCGCGGGGCAGTGCTTCTGGTCGCCGACGGGCACCGGT
The DNA here is from genome assembly GCF_014873755.1 of Amycolatopsis lexingtonensis. Taxonomy (NCBI): domain Bacteria; kingdom Bacillati; phylum Actinomycetota; class Actinomycetes; order Pseudonocardiales; family Pseudonocardiaceae; genus Amycolatopsis; species Amycolatopsis lexingtonensis. Next base: position 4,971,677 of record NZ_JADBEG010000001.1, on the reverse strand, counting down.
GAGGTCGATGTGCTGCTGACGTCCTGCACCGAACGCCACACCGCGGAGGCGTTCGCCGTGCTGCCGCTGCCGGAGGGGGCCGACGCGCCTTACCAGCCGACGCTGGATCGCTGCACCGCCGCCGCTCAGCCGATTCCCGACGCTCGCGTCCAGGTCATGACCCCGTACCTCTCAAGCAGCAAGCACTTGGCGGTCTGCTACTACCGCTTCACCATCGAAATGACCGCATCGGTCGGATGAACGCCCGGGCGACCGGCTTTACCGGCGTGGCGCAGCGCCGCTGATCAGCTCTCCGCCGGCTTCGTCCACGCCACCTGGACCAGCCCCGTCCCGTGCCGTCGCGACACCAGCGTTCCCCGGCCCGGCGGCTGCGGCGAAGGCTTTACATCCGCCAGCAACGCGCCTTCGTCCTTCGTCCCCGACATGATCAACCCCGGCGACCCCAGCTCCCGCAACCGTTGCAGCACCGGCTCGAACAACGCCCGGCCAGCGCCGCCGGAACCCCGGACGATGATCACGTGGAGGCCGATGTCGCGGGCCTGCGGCAGGAACTCCAGCAGCGGCTGCAACGGGTTCCGCCCCACCGTCGCCACCAGCTCGTAGTCGTCCACCAGCACGAACAGCTCCGGTCCGCGCCACCACGAGCGGTTCCGCAACTGCTCCGGCGTCACCGAAGGACCCGGCAAGCGGTTGCGCATGGCCTGAGCGCATTCCCCGATCAGGTCCGTCAGCTTTCCCTCCGCGCCCGCGTAACCCAGCAGGTGCGGCTCGGACACCGCGCCCAGCAGGCCACGCCGGTAGTCCGCGACGATGATCGCCGCTTCCTCGGGGGTGTACGCCGAGGTGATGCCTTGTGCCAGAGCACGCAGCAGCGACGATTTCCCCGACTCCACGTCGCCGAACGCCACGAAGTGCGGGTCCGCCGCGAAGTCCAGGTACACCGGGCGCAACGTCGATTCCGCGATCCCCAGGGTGACTTGGCGCGAAGGTGCGGCCGGCAGCGTGTCCAGCGGCACCTCGGGCGGCAGCAGCCGGACCTGCGGGGCGCGCGGTCCCTTCCACGCCTCCGAAATCCGCCGCACCAGGTCGACGCCGCCGGCACCGATCGTCTCCGGGCGCTGGTCGCCGTCGATGCGGGGGAGGGCCGCCAGGAAGTGCAGCTTCTCCGCCGTGATGCCGCGGCCGGGGCGGTCGGCCGGGACGTTGACCGCCACCTTGCGGTCGATCGAGGAGTCCATCGGGTCGCCCAGGCGCAGCTCGAAGCGGGTGCCGATCGCGTCGCGCAGCTGGGCGCGGACGCCGATCCACTGGTTGAGCGAGACGATCACGTGGATGCCGAAGCCGAGGCCGCGCGCGGCCAGGCCGGTGATCTGCTCCTCCAGCTGCTCGTACTCCTGGCGGATCGTGGTCCAGTTGTCCACGAACAGGAACACGTCGCCGAACTCGCGGCCGTCGGTGCTTTCGGTGAACTCCGCGCGGCGCTGGCGGAACGTCGTGATCGACTCGATCCCGTTGGCGGCGAAGAACTCCTCGCGCTGCTCCAGCAACGTCGTCAGCTCGGCGACCACGCGGCGGCAGCGCTGCGCGTCGCGGCGGGTCGCGTAGCCCGACACGTGCGGCAGCCCGGCGATCGGGGCCAGCGCGCCGCCACCCATGTCGAGGATGAACAGCTGGACCTCGGCCGGGGTGTGGGTCAGCGCGAGCATGCCCGCGATGTCCTTCATCAGCGTCGACTTGCCGCTCTGCGGGGCACCGACGATCAGCGCGTGCCCGCCGGCGCCGGAGAAGTCGGCCCAGAGCATGTCCCGGCGCTGCTCGAACGGCTTGTCCACCAGCGCCACCGGGATGGTCAGCTTGCCGTTGCCGCCCCAGCCGAGCGGGCACAGGCCGCGCGCGGCGTCCTCGCCCAGCGGCGGCAGGAGCTGCTCCAGCGTCGGCGGCTCGTTCAGCGGCGGCAGCCAGATCTGGTGCGCGGCCGGGCCGCGGCCCTCCAGGCGCGATAGCATCGCGCCGATGATCGTCTCGCCGGTGCCGTCGGTCTTCGGCGTCTCTTCGATCTCGGTCGTCACCGGGATCTCCACCGGGGCCAGGGAAAACGGCAGCACGCCGAGCGCCTGGCCGTCCTCGCGCACGACCGTGCTGCGCGGCGGCAGCTCCCCGGAGACGTAGGCGGCCTTGAGCCGGATCAGCGTGTCGGTGTCGGCCTTCAGGTACGCCGACCCCGGCACCGGCGGCAGGTGGTAGGCGTCGGCGACGCCCAGCACGGCCCGGCTTTCCGCGGCGGAGAACGTCCGGAGCCCGACCCGGTACGACAGGTGGGAATCCAGCCCGCGCAGCCGGCCCTCCTCGAGCCGCTGCGACGCCAGCAGCAGGTGGATGCCCAGGGACCGCCCGAGCCGGCCGATCGCGACGAACAGGTCGATGAACTCCGGCCGCGCGGACAGCAGCTCGGAGAACTCGTCGATGATCACCAGCAGCGACGGCAGCGGGTCCAGCGGGACGCCGTCCGCGCGGGCCTTTTCGTAGTCCCGCACGGACGCGTAGTTCCCGGCCGCGTGCAGCAGTTCCTGGCGCCGCAGCAGTTCGCCGTTGAGCGCGTCGGCCATGCGGTCGACGAGCGCGAGGTCGTCGGACAGGTTCGTGATGACCGCGCAGGTGTGCGGCAGGCCGGTCATCCCGGCGAAGGTCGCGCCGCCCTTGAAGTCGATCAGCGCCAGGTTCAGCGTCTCCGACGAGTGCATCACCGCCAGCGCCGTGACCAGCGTCCGCAGCAGCTCGCTCTTGCCCGACCCGGTCGCGCCGATGACCAGGCCGTGCGGGCCCATGCCGCCTTCGGCCGACTCCTTGAGGTCCAGCTCCACCGGGCGGCCCTCGGGGTTGACGCCGAGCGGGATCCGCAGCCGGTCGCGGGCCGCGCGCGGTGCCCACGTCACCGTGGTGTCGGTGTCGCGCGGGTCGCCGATGCCGAGCAGGCCGGCCAGCCCGAACGTCGCCGACATCGGCTTCTCGCCGACGACGGCGGCCGGGGTGTGCAACGGCGTCAGCATGCGAGCCAGCGCCTCGGCCGCGCCGCGGTCGAGGACGTCCGGCCGGCCGAGGAACCCGAGCCGCTGCTCGGTGGCGTCGCCGACGACCATGCCGAGCGAGTCGGGGGCGGTGTGCAGGCTCAGCAGCCGCTCGGTCGAGTACGTCCGCGGGTGCTCCTGCCCGACCTCGAGCACGGTGACGCCGAGGCGGCCGTCCTCGCCGATCAGCCGGGGTTCGCCGTGGGCGTTGCCGCCGTCGACGACCACGACGAGGTGCGGCAGGTCGAGCTGGCTCGCCGCGCGGCGGCTGAACGCGGGGCGCTCGCCGAGGTCCGCGCCGAGCAGCTCGGCCAGTCCCGCCGCCGAGTCCGCGGCCAGGCGCCGCGAGCCCACGGCGTCGGTCGCGCCGGCCGCCGTCGCGTGCGGCAGCCATTTCGCCCATTCCCAGTCGTGCTGCCGGTCCGGGGACACGCAGACCGCGATCCGCAGGTCGCCGGGGGAGTGGAAGGTGACGAGCTGGCACAGCAGCGCCCGGGTCAGGCCGAGCACGTCCGGGCGCCGCCCGGCGACGGTCACCGCGGCGAACGAGCGCAGCGACAACGCCACCGGCAGCCCGTCGACCGTCGAGTAGGTGCGGATGAAGTGCTTGAGGCTGGTGGACGACACCGGGTCCAGGTCTTCCAGCGGCACGGTCTGCGGCGCCTTCAACGGCGTCGCCAGCCGCTGCGGCCCGGTGCCCGCGCGCACCTGCGCGAACTGGGAGTCGGCGCGCCGCCGGTCCCACAGCTTCCCGGATTCGACGTAGGCCCACAGGTCGGCCGGGTCGGGCTGGACGGCGATCATGGCCGCGCGCTGCCCGTCGGCGATGTCGCGGACCTGGGCGCGCAGCCCGGAGAGGTACCGCTGGTAGTCGCGGCGCTCGTCGTTGATCTGCGCCTTCTTCGCCATGCCGCCGCGGCCGAGCGACATCACGACCATGCCGCCCATGGCGCAGATGAACAGCGCGCCGAAGATGTAGGTCATCACCCCGCCGTCGCGTCCGATGTAGACGAACGACATCGCGCCCATGCCGAGCATCATGGGCAGGAACATCATCAGCTGGACCATCCCGCCGGACGAGCTCTTCGGGAGCATCGGCGGCGACTGCAGCACGATCTCGGAAGGACGCTCGGGGGTCAGGCTCATGCTGCAATGCTCCAGCGGTTCGGGGCGGCTCTGACCGGTATTTTGGCCACTTACCGCCACGCCGCGGTGGGTACTTTTGCCGTCCGCCCGCTTCCGGGGACGAACTTACGCTCAGCCGGACAAGCCATCCGGAAGGAGACCCATGGCCGGCGAGTACCGGGCTGAGCCCGAGGCGATGCGCTCCGCCGTGGGCAACGTCGGGGGCATCCTGGCCCACGGCATCAACGCCGTGGCCGATCTGGAACGCCTGGTCGTGCAGCCGATGTCGTTCGCGACCTTCGGCAGCGCCGTCGCCGCCGCGAACGCCGCGCTGCACTCCAGCCAGATCACCGCCGTCCGGACGCTCCTGCAGCTGCTGCAGCAGATCAACGGGCTGGTCAAGGCCAGCGCCGACGCCTACCAGGCGGCCGACCGGGACGCCGCCGCGGGCTACGGCGGCGGCCACGACGGGACCACCACGCCGTCGTCGTCGATCTGGGGCAACTCGCACGCGTCCGAGCTCGCCACCCTCGCCATCAACGACAGCGCGGGCGCCCACGGCGAGCCGTCGTCGGTCGGGAACGTGCTGCGCTACCTGGGGGATGCGCGGCTCGGCGGGCTCGGTGACCACCCGATCACCGACGCCCGCTTCCACGGCGTCGCCGACTTCAACGACTGGCTCGCCGGCGACGCCGACAACCAGGCGCGGGTCGGCCTGATCGAGGTGTACGCGGGCACCGCGCGCACCTTCTCCGACGTTCCCGGCGGCGTGCACAGCGGGGACGTCGTGGTGGTCGAGCCGTTGCTGTTCTCCGACCGCCAGCCGGTCATCGGCGTCGCCGGCGACGGCGGCCGCCTGTACAACCACGGGCTCCTCGACGCCCGGATCAGCGGGCTGGCGAGGGTCAGCGTGTACCGGCCCGCCTCCGTCGTCTGATCCTCCGCACCCCGAGACTTTGTGAGGTCCGATGCTGACTTTCCCGAACTCCAGCGCGATGGACGCGACCGCGTCCTCGGGCGGGCCGATCACCATCCTGCCGCAGATCGTCACCGGGCAGCCGGAGCAGATCGCCAAGCACGTGCTCGACCTCGTCAAGAAGGCCGAGCAGTTCCTCAGCATGTACACCGAGCTGACCAAGGCCGCCGACCAGCTCGGCAAGATCTGGTCCGGCGCGGCGAGCGAGTCGGCGCTGAAGAAGATCTCCGACTCCCTGGACCAGCTGACGAAGATCATCGACGTCGTGCAGAAGGGCGCCGAGCTGCTGGGTGTCTCGGGCACCCTGGTCAAGACCGCGCAGGAGGCCTACCGCGCGGTGGTCTCCGCGGTGAACCCGACGGTCGCCTCGCTGATGTCGAACTGGTGGACCTACGGCGCGGCGGTCGCTTTGTCGACCGCGACGAGCGCGTCGCTGCGGGCGTTCATCACCTCGATCGGCGCGCTGCTCAAGGCGCTGGGCGCGGTCGACCTCGCCCAGCAGGTCAGCACGCTCGCACAGGTCATCGGCGAGATCGAGAAGCTCTTCCACCACGACTCCGGCAGCTCCGGCGCGACGTCGCCGTCGATCGGGAACACCCCGGTCACGGCGCCCCAGGCCCCGGCGCCGGTGGCAAGCTCGGCCGGGCAGCAGGCGGTGGCGGGCGGGAGCGGCGGGGGGATCCCGCAGCAGCCTTCGTTCACCGACTACACCCCGCCCGCGCTCGCCACCGGCGGCGGTTCCAGTGGCGGCGCGGCGATGACCGGGAACGGCTCCCCGCTGAACCCGGCGAACAGCTGGATCGCCGTGGACCCGGCGCAGCACGGCGCGACCGTGCCGACGCAGCCGGCGCCGGTCACCCAGCCGGCTCCGCCCTCGGTGCCGGTGCACGGCGCCGACGAGGTCGTCATCCACACCAACCTCACCACCGGTGAGTCCACTGTGGAGGCTCCGGGCGGGCAGGACTTCGACCTCGACATCGACCTGGACTACAACGGCAAGCACTTCAGCCAGCACGTCGGCTACGACGCGGCCGGGAACTAGCCCATGTGGTCCTCGGGGGTGGTCGACGCGTCGGGGGTGGTCAGCTCCGTGCTGTCCGGGTACCGGCGCGTGCTCGTCGAGTGCCAGAGACGCGTCACCGGTGACCCGGGGGCGCTGAGCGCCGCGTCGCAGCGGGTCGCCACCCAGGCCTCGGCGGTCTCGGGCAAGGCCCGCGAAGTCGACGAGTCCGCGAAGACGCTGCACGCGGACTGGGACGGCGACGCCTACACCGAGTTCGCCACCGCGGCCGGCGAACTCGGCAAGGAACTCACCGACGCGGCCACGAAGCTCGACGACCAGGCGAAGCGGCTGTCGGCGGCGTCGCAGCTGGTCCAGTCGGCGAAAGCCGCCGTGGACTCGGTGATCGCGCAGTTCGACCAGTACGCCCAGCAGCTGACCGCGCAGGCCCGCGCGGTGAACTCCGGCTCGGTCGGCGCGTTCATCCAGGCCGCCCGGCAGCTCGGTGAACAGAGCGTGCAGGCCGCCCGCCAGGTCGTCGACGAGTTCTCCGACGCGCTCGCCGAGCTGTTCCCGCCCGAAGGCGTCGGACGGCTGGAGCACGAGCTGGGCAAGTGGGCCCGCGGCCCGCTGCACTGGCTCAACGGCGAACCGCTCGACGGCCGGAAGCGGCCGCGGACCGTGCCGTCGTGGTTCGGCAACTCCGGCTGGAAGAAGCTCACCTGGGACGGCCTCGAAGGCACCCGCGCGCCGAAGAAGGCGGACACGCCGTTCGGGCAGCCGGAAGCCGAGGGCCTGAAGAACAAGATCGGCCGCAACACCGAGATCACGTACTACAAGTTCCAGCACGAGCAGGACGGGTTTTCCCCCGAGTACGACGGGAAGATCACGTCGAAGGGCTGGGACGCCGGCGCGTCCGGGCACGCGGAACTCGCGGCGCTGCACGGCGAAGCCGAAGCCAAGAAGGAGTGGGGCGTCGCCGAAGCCCACGCCAAGGGCACGGTGTTCGCCGGCGGCGAGGTCAGCGCGTCCGGCACGATCGGCGCGCACGGCGTCGGCGCGCACGCGAACGCCTTCGTGGGCGGGAAGGTCGAGGGCGAGGTCGCCGCGGACGTCGCCGGCGTCGGCGTCGGCGCGAACGGCACGCTGCAGTACGGCCTCGGCGCGCAGCTCGACGCCCAGGCCGTCTACGACGCCGGGCACCTCAAGGTGAACTTCAAGGCGGGTGCGGCGCTGGGCCTCGGGCTCGGTGTCGGCGCGAAGATCGACATCGACCTGCCGAAGCTCGGCCACACGATCGGCGAGTACGGCGGCGCGGCCGTCGACGCGGTCGGCCACGCGGCCAGTGACGCCGCCGACGCCGTCGGATCCGCTTGGGACGACGCCGTTTCGTACGTGGGGCTGTGATGACGCTCCCCCTCGACTTCGTCATCCCGGACGGCTGGACCGCCGTCGACCCGGGCGACTCCGGCGCGGTGTTCGTCGCCGTGCACGACGCCGCACCGGGCGAGTTCGTCCCGAACATCACCGTGAGCGTGCAGCAGCGGCCGGACGACGCGTCGATCGACGACATCGCCGCCGAAGCCGTCGAACGCCTTTCGCGCACGCTGGCCGGCCTGGAGGTGCTGAGCCGCCGCGACGTCGGCGAGGCGGCCGCGCCCGGCGTCATGCAGCTGCTCCGTCTGCGCACCGGCGAAGGCGACGAGCTGATCCAGACCCAGGTGCACCTGACGGTTCCCGGCGCGGTGCCGGCGGACCGGCTGGTGCTCGAGCTCGCCTGCACGGCCGCGCCCGCGACCGCGCGGCGGCTCTCACCCGGTTTCCAGCGGTTCGTGGGCAGCGTCCGCGTCCGCCAGCACGAAGGGAAAGCACAGTGACCGATCCGTACGCGGTGCCGGACATGGACGAGCTGCTCGCGCAGGTGCGCAAGCAGACCGAAGAGGTCCAGCGGATCCAGCGCACGGTCGAGGCGATGGAGGTCAAGGCGCACTCGCGGCAGAACGAGGTCACCGTCACCCTCCGCGGCGACGGCCGGTTCACCTCGATCGACATCGACCCCCGCGCGATCCGCGAGTACGACGCCCGCAACCTTTCGGAGATCGTCCTCGAGGCGGTGAACGCCGGGCTGCAGAAGCTCGCCGAGGCGTCGAACGCCAAGTTCGCGCCGGTGATCTCGGCCGCGAAAGAGGTGTGATGACGGCTTCTCTCACCGGGACGACGCGGCGGGTCACGGTGGTCACGCCGCGGGCCCGCGTGGACGTCGCCCTGCCGCAGCAGTCGACGTTCGCCGAGCTGGTGCCGCAGCTGGTCCGGCTGGCCGGAGCCGCCGGGCAGGCGTCGGCGGAGCACCCCGGCTGGGTGCTCTCCCGGCTCGGCGGCGCGCCACTGGCCTTGGGCCTGAGCGTCGCGGCCGCCCAGATCCGGGACGGCGAAGTGCTCCACCTGACCCCGCGGGAACGCCCGCGGGGTCCGCTGCTGTTCGACGACGTCATCGACTCGATCGCGAGCGTCGCCGACACCTCCGGCGGCTGGGGCCCGTCGGTGGCGCGCCGGTCCGGCCTGGTGGCCGCGGTCGTGCTGCTGCTGGCGGGCGGGCTGCTGGTGCAGTCGGCGGCGTCCGGCAGCGTCCTGGCGCCGATCGGGACCGGGCTCTTGGCCTTGGTGCTGCTGCTCGGCGGCGGCGCGCTCAGCCGGGCTTACGGCGACGCCGAGGCCGGGGCAGCGGGCGCGGTCGCGGGTGTCGGGGTCGCGGTGCTGGCGGGGATGTCCGTGCTGCCACCGCACCCGCTGTTCTCGCTGTCGGCGGGCCCGCTGGCGGCCGGGTTCGCGGCGGTGACGGTGTTCGGCGTCCTGGCGGCGGTCTCGGTGGCCGACCGCCTCCCGTGGTTCGTGGCGATCACCGGCGCGGCGGGCATCGGCGCCCTGACGACGGGCGTGGTGCTGCTGGCCGGCGTCTCACCCGCTTCGGCCGCCTCGGTGGCCGCGGTGCTGTGCACGGCGCTGGCCGCGGTCGCCCCGATGCTGTCCCTGCGCCTCGCACGGTTGCCGCTGCCCCGCGTCCCGGACGACATGGAGGCGTTCCGCGCGGACGAACAGCCGTCGCTCGGCACCGAGATGATCGGCCGGACGTCCCACGCCCAAGCCGTGCTGACGGGCCTGCTCGTCGCGCTCGGCATGGTGGTGCTGGCTTCTTCCATCGTGCTGTCTTCGGCCGGGCCGTGGGAAGCGGGATTGGCGGCGGTACTGGGCGTGGCGTGGATCCTGCGGTCACGCTCGTACGCGGGCCGGGCGCAGCGGCTGGTGCTGGTCGGGTTCGGCATCCTGAGCCTGGTGTGCGCCGGCGTGTGGCTGGTGGCTTCGGGCAACCGGACGGTGCTGTTCGCGGCGGGCTGCGCGGTCGTCCTGGCGGCGGCGCTGTGCCTGGTGTACGCGACGCGGGTGGCGCGCGGGCTGCGTTCGCCGTACTGGTCGAGGCTGCTGGACGTGTCCGAGTTCCTGGTGCTGCTGTCGCTGGTCCCGTTGGTCGGCATGATCGCGGGCGTCTACGAGGCCGTCCGCGGCTGAGCCAAAGTCCGTGAAGGCCTCCTTACCGGCATTTATGACCGTGAAGGGGGCCTTCACGGCATCTCAGCTGTCCAGCGCCAGCGGGAGCGTCTGGCGGACTCCGGCGCCGTGGCGGCCGTGCAAGGGGACGGCCGACGGCGGTGCCGGGACCGGGGCACCCGGCCGAGCCCCCACCCGGATCGTCACTTCCGCCTTCTCCTTGCCGCCCGCGGTCCGGGTCAGCGTGTACGACGTCGCCGTGAACGCCGCGCCCGGCACCGCCAAGTCCAACGCCCGCGGCGTCCTCGGCGCGAAGCACATCTGCGGCGCACCGCCGCCCCACGTCCAGGACCGCCACCCCTCCGGCGCACCGGACGCGGGCCCCTGGACGCCCAGCGCCACCCGCAGTTCCTTCGCCAGCTCCCCGGCCTCCAGCACGGTGCTCTGGTACCCCGCCTCGGCCAGCGCGCCCATCAAGCTCAACGCCGCCGACGCCGTGCTCCGCAGCGCCCCGAGGTCGCCGCCGCCGCGGGCCAGTGCCGCGATCGGGGCCAGGTCCGGGCGGTAGCGCACCGCCAGCCACCGCACGCGCAGCACCTGGTCGCCGCGGGGGATGGCCCACGTCAGCAGCTGGGCCGAAGCCAGCGGGACGTCCGTGCGCCGGTAGGCCTCCCGCAGGATGTCGGCCAGCGCGCCCGGCGCGCCCGTTCCCGGCGTCAGCCGCACCAGCGCGCTCCAGCCGCCGTCGACTTCCGCGACGCCGAAGCGGTTGCCCGCGCGGTCGACGTGCTGGCGGACCTTCACCGGCCCGGCCACCGACAGCAGCGGGTCCGGGCTGTCGCGGCGGGTGTCGTGGCGCCGGAGCCGGAACGCCGTCCACGTCAGTGCCCACCCCGCCAGGTGCCGTCCGGCGAACCGCACGGACGTCAGCAGCACGACGGCCCCGGCGACCGCGCTGACGGCGATCTGCACCGGCTGAGTGACGCCTTTTACCAACCAGGCCAGCAGGACGGCGATCGCGGCGAGCTCCCACACCGCGGCCTGCAGCGGCCGGATCGGCAGCAGCCAGGGCAGTGGCGCGGAAGCGGGCCGGGACGGTGCCGGGCGGACGGCGCCGGCGGTTTCGACGGACACGGGCTCCCCTTTCCCCGGGAACCCGACGCTACTGCCTCCCCAGATGCCGCGTGGGCGTAAAAATTACCCTCGTCGCCCCGCGGGCGGGTGCTTAGCATCGGTCACTCGGAGGGACGACGCACACCGGGGGCACAGCAGCGTGTGGACGCAGCGGGACCAGATCCAGGCGTACCAGTTCCTCCGCCGCAGGCTCGTTTCCGCGCTCGTCGCCGCCGACGCCAACCACCCCGTCTCGCCCAGCCGCCGGCTCGTGCTGGCCACCGTGCTGGGTCTCGTGGCCGCGCTGCTCGTCACCGCCGTCTTCGGGATCATCGGCCTGCTGAACCCCTCGGGCGGCAAGGACTGGCTCGCCGGCGGCAAGGTGATCGTCGAGGAGGGCACCGGCGCGCGGTTCATCCTCGGCGCCGACGGCGTGCTGCACCCGGTGCTCAACTACGCGTCCGCGCGGCTGCTGGCCGGCGGCAACGGCGAAGCGACCGTCAGCGTCTCGCCGGAGAATCTCGGCAAGGCGGGCCGCGGCACCCAGATCGGCATCCCGGGCGCGCCCGACTCGCTGCCCGCGACCGGTGCACTCGTGAGCGCCGCGTGGACGAGCTGCAGCCGCACCACCCAGGACGCGCCCGCGTCGGAAGAACCGCGCACCGCCGTCCTGCTCGCCCCGCCCGCGTCCGGCGTCGAACTGCCGCGCGACCAGGGCGTGATCGTCCGGCTGCCGCAGGGGGACCGGTTCCTCCTCGCCGGCGGGCGGCGCTACAAGCTGAGCGACGAGGCCGCGACCGCGCTGCAGTTCGACAGCTACCCGACGATCGCGGTGTCCTCGCGCTGGATCGACACCGTCCCGGCCGGCCGCGACCTCGCCGCGCTGCCGGTCGAGGGCGCCGGCGACCGCGGGCCCGCGGTGGGCGGGCGCGAAACCCGCGTCGGGGAGGTCCTCGCCGTCGTGGACGCGATGGCCGCGCCCGGCGCCGCGACTTCGTACTACCTGGTCCGCCGTGACGGTCTCGAGCCGGTCGGGCAGACCGAAGCGAGCCTCCTGGTGACGACGGGAGCCAACGCCGCCGCCTATCCCGGGCCGCCCGCGCCGGTGGAGGTCCGCGCGGCCGACGTCGCCGCGGTGGCCAAGGTCGCCGCGCCCCGCGCCGGTGGCGCCGACCCGGCGGCCTACCCCGACCGCATTCCCGGCAAGGCGCCGATCACCGGCGGTTCGGTCGCCTTGTGCGTTCAGGGCAACCGGTTGCTCGTTTCGGCCGAATTCCCGCTTTCCCCTGGTGCCAAAGCCATCCAGGTCGCCACCCGGACCGAAGCAAGGGTGGCGGACGAGGTGTTCGTGCCTCCGTCGGGGGGAGCCGTCGTCGTCGAAGCCGGCTCGGCCACCACCTACCTGGTGACCGATACGGGCCGGAAGTACCCGGTGGTGAGCGCGCAGGCGCTGTCCTCGCTCGGCTACGGAGGAGTGGCCAAGCCGCCGGTCGCAGGTAGTTTGCTGGCATTGGTGCCGACGGGCCCCGCGCTGGACCCGGCCACGGCCGGGCGGCCGGCTCCGTCGGGTGGAACGGGGTGAAAGTCGTGCAGATGACAGAAGAGCGTTCGGCCGGCGAAGTGGACCAGGGGCGGGTCCGCGTCGCGGTCATCGAAGACCATCCGCTGTACCGCGTCTCCGTCGAGCGCGTACTGGCCGAGGCCGACTTCGTCGAGCTCGGCGCGGTGGTCGATTCGGTGGCGCGGTTCCACGTGCACCGGCAGCCGCCGGGCAGCGTGGTCCTGCTCGACCTCGGGCTCCCCGGCGTGGCGGGCGCCGCGGCGGTGCTGGAGGTGTGCGAACTGGGGCACCACGTGCTCGTGGTTTCCGCGCAGGCGGAGCCGGAAGTGGTGCTGGGCGCGATCGCGGCGGGGGCGCGTGGCTTCCTGTCGAAGGACGTCGACGCCGACGAGCTGCTGATCGCGATCAAGACGGTGGCGGGCGGCGGCGCGTACGTCTCGGCCGTCGTCGCCGGGATGATCATGAAGGACAACGCGGACCGGCCGGCCGTCTCGGCGGACGCCGAGCTGTCGCCGCGCGAAGAGCAGGTGCTGCGGCTGGTGGCGGCGGGGGAGCGGGACGTCGACATCGCCCTGATCCTCGGCATCGGCGTCCGGACCGTGCGGGGCTACCTCGACCGGATCCGCGACAAGACGGGCGAACGGCGGCGGCCGGGGCTGGTCAAGGAGGCCATCCGGCGTGGCCTGATAGGCGGCGCGGGCCCCCGGCGCGGCGGCCGCAAATGAGCGAGCAGGAGGAGTCCCCGGCCCCGTCGCCGCGGCGGATCCACGTGGGCGTGATCGAGGACCACCCGCTCTACCGGTACGCGCTGACCCGCGTGCTCACCGAGGCGCCGGACATCGAGCTCGGCGCGGTCGCCGATTCGGTGGCCCGGTTCGCGGTCCAGGACCAGCCGGCGGGCAGCGTCGTGGTCCTCGACCTCAAGCTGCGCGGGGTCCAGGACGCGGCCGCGGTCCTGGAAGTGGGGCAGATGGGGCACAAGGTGCTGGTGGTGTCCGCGCACGCGGAACAGCCGGAGGTGCTCGGCGCGATGCAGGCGGGCGCGAAGGGCTTCCTGTCCAAGGACGTCGACGGCGACGAGCTGCTGCGCGCGATCCGCACCATCGCCGACGACAACGCGTACGTGTCGCCGACGCTGGCGGGGATGATCATCCAGGACAGCGAAGAGCGGCACGCCGGGCCGAAGATCGTGCTGTCGGAACGGGAAAAGCAGGTGCTCCGGCTGGTGGCGGCCGGGGAGCGCGACGTCGACGTCGCCGAGATCCTGAACATCAGCGTCCGGACGGTCCGGTCCTACCTGGACCGCATCCGCGACAAGACCGGCGAACGGCGGCGCGCGGGCTTCGTCCGGGTCGCCATCCGCGAAGGACTGCTCCGCTAAAGGCGGCGGTTGGCCAGGGCTCCCGTGGCGGTGCGGGCCTTGGCCGACACGGCCGGATCGACGTCCACCAGCAGCGTCTCGGGCGCGGCGCCGGCTTGGGCGACGACTCGGCCGAAACCGTCCGCGACCAGCGAGTACCCGATCCCCGTCGGCGCCTTCGGGTTGACCGTGAGGCCCGTCGCCGCGGGGTCGGCCTGGCCGCAGCTCAGCACCCAGCAGCCCGAATCCAGGGCCCGCGCCCGCACCAGGACCTCCCACTGGTCGCGCTTGCCCTCGCCGGCGCCCCACGACGCCGGCAGCAGCACGACGTCGGCGCCGTCGTCGGCCAGCGCGCGGAACAGCTCCGGGAACCGCAGGTCGTAGCAGGTCGCGACGCCGTACACGACACCGTCGAGCTCGAAGGTGGTCACCGCCGAACCGGGCGCCACCGTGTCGGACTCGGCGAACCCGAACGCGTCGTAGAGGTGGATCTTGTCGTAGCCGCGGTGGTGCCCGCCGCCGGTGATCAGCAGCGTGTTGCGGACCCGGCCACCGTCCGCGGGGGTGAACATCCCGGCGACGACCACGACGTCGTACTCGGCGGCGACGGCGGCGACCGCCGAGGCCCACGGCCCGTCGAGCGGCTCCGCGACCGGCTCCAGCGGACGGCCGAAGCGCGCCATCGTCGCTTCGGGGAACACGACGATCCGCGCGCCGCCCGCCACCGCGGCTTCCACGCCGGCGCGAACGAGCTTCAGATTCGCCTCCGGCTCGTCACCCGAGTTGACCTGGCACAACGCGATTCGCGCCACCGCTGCCTCCTGCATGCTGGGATCCGCCGTCACCGGGGAGTATCGCCGACGAGTGCTCCAGTGTGACCTCGTACCCTGGAGGGCATGTTGAACCGCACCGACCTGCGCGGGCAGGTCCCGACCGCCGCCGAACTGCGCGCGACGCTCCCACGCGCCGAATACGACGTGGACGCCGCGCTGCATCACGTGCGCCCGGTGGTCGAGGCGGTCCGTGACCGCGGTGTCGAAGCCGTCCTCGAGTACACCGAGAAGTTCGACAAGGTGCGGCCCGCCGCCGTGCGCGTGCCGCGCGCCGAGCTGACGCGCGCGCTGGAGCAGCTGGACCCGGCCGTGCGCGCGGCGCTGGAGGAGTCCATCACCCGCGCCCGGAAGGTGCACGCCGAGCAGCGCCGGACCGACGTCACGACCACCGTCGTCGAGGGCGGCACGGTCACCGAGAAGTGGGTGCCGGTCGAGCGCGTCGGGCTGTACGCCCCGGGCGGCCTCGCGGTGTACCCCTCGACCGTGGTGATGAACGTCGTCCCGGCGCAGATCGCCGGCGTCGGCTCCCTGGTCGTCTGCTCGCCGCCGCAGGCCGCGTTCGGCGGGCTGCCGCACCCCACCATCCTCGCCGCGGCCGAGCTGCTCGGCGTCGACGAGGTGTGGGCCGCGGGCGGGGCGCAGGCCGTCGCGCTGCTGGCCTACGGCGGCACGGACACCGACGGCGCCGAGCTCGCCCCGGTCGACATCGTCACCGGGCCGGGCAACATCTACCTGACCGCGGCGAAGCGGCTGCTGCGCGGCCTGATCGGGATCGACTCCGAAGCCGGCCCGACCGAGATCGCCATCCTCGCCGACGAGACCGCGGACCCGGTGCACGTCGCCGCCGACCTGATCAGCCAGGCCGAGCACGACCCCCTGGCCGCGAGCGTCCTGGTGACGACGTCGGAACAGCTCGCCGACGCCGTCGACAAGGACCTCGCCAGCCGGGTCGCCGCGACCAAGCACAGCGAGCGAGTCGCCGAAGCACTGGGCGGCAAGCAGTCCGGCATCATTCTGGTGTCCACAGTGGACGACGGCCTGCGGGTCGTCGACGCCTACGCCGCCGAGCACCTGGAGATCCAGACGGCGGACGCGCGCGCGGTCGCGGCCCGGGTCCGCAACGCGGGCGCGATCTTCGTCGGCGCGTACGCCCCGGTGTCGCTCGGCGACTACTGCGCCGGGTCCAACCACGTGCTGCCCACCGGCGGGTTCGCCCGCCACTCCTCGGGCCTGTCGGTGCAGAGCTTCCTCAAGGGCATCCACGTCGTGGACTACTCGGAGGAGGCGCTGCGCGAGGTCGCCGGCCGCGTCGTCGCGCTGGCCGACGCCGAGGACCTCCCCGCGCACGGCGAAGCCGTCGCCGCCCGGTTCGGGGGTTCGGTCCGATGACGATCGGCGAAGAGATCACGCTGGCCGCGCTGCCGCTGCGCGAGGACCTGCGCGGAAAGTCCCCGTACGGCGCGCCGCAGCTGGACGTCCCGGTCC
Organism: Amycolatopsis lexingtonensis; assembly: GCF_014873755.1. NCBI lineage: Bacteria > Bacillati > Actinomycetota > Actinomycetes > Pseudonocardiales > Pseudonocardiaceae > Amycolatopsis > Amycolatopsis lexingtonensis. The sequence goes on along the minus strand of NZ_JADBEG010000001.1, from coordinate 4,955,616 downwards.
GGCTCAACACCAACGAAAACCCGTACCCGCCGCCGCCCGAGCTGGTCGCGGACGTGGCGGAGGCGGTCCGCGCGGAAGCCGCCGAGCTGCACCGCTACCCGGATCGCGACGCCGTGGCGCTGCGCCAGGACCTGGCCGACTACCTGAGCGTGTCGACGCGGGTCGTGCTGTCGGAGTCGAACGTCTGGGCCGCCAACGGGTCCAACGAGGTCCTGCAGCAGATCCTGCAGGCCTTCGGCGGTCCCGGGCGCACCGCGCTCGGCTTCGAGCCGTCGTACTCGATGCACCCGATCATCGCGTCGGGTACCCGCACCGAGTGGCTCCCGGCCCCGCGCCGCCCCGATTTCACGCTGGACACGGCGGCGGCCGCGCGGCTCATCCGCGAACGGCAGCCGGACATCGTGTTCGTCACCAGCCCGAACAACCCGACCGGCGGCTCGATCCCGCTGGGCGAGCTGCGCGTGGTGATCGAGGCGGCGACCGGGATCGTGGTGGTCGACGAGGCGTACGCGGAGTTCTCCTCGCAGGCGAGCGCGGTGGAGCTGCTGGCCGACTACCCGGCCCAGCTCATCGTGTCGCGCACGATGAGCAAGGCGTTCGCCTTCGCCGGCGGGCGGCTCGGCTACCTGGCCGCCGCCCCCGCCGTCGTCGACGCGCTGCAGCTGGTGCGCCTGCCGTACCACCTTTCGCGGTTGACGCAGGCGGCCGCGCGCGCGGCGCTGCGGCACGCCGACGCCACTTTGGACAGTGTGCACAAGCTGGCCGCGGAACGCGACCGCGTCGTGGAAGCGCTGGCGGGACTGGGTTTCGACCCGGTCCCGAGCGACGCGAACTTCGTCCTCTTCGGACGGTTCCCCGACCCGGCCGCCGCCTGGCGGGCCTACCTCGACGCCGGCGTGCTGATCCGCGATCCCGGCATCGAGGGGCACCTGCGCGTGAGCATCGGCACCCCGGAAGAGAACGACGCCTTCCTCGAGGCGAGTAAGGAAGTTTCCCGATGACGCGCATCGGCAAGGTCGAGCGGACCACCAAGGAGTCCTCGATCTTCGTGCAGCTGGACCTCGACGGCACCGGCGAGGTCGACATCTCGACCGGCGTGCCGTTCTACGACCACATGCTCACGGCGTTCGGCGTCCACGGCTCCCTGGACCTCAAGGTCGAGGCGACCGGCGACGTCCACATCGACGCCCACCACACGGTGGAGGACACGGCGATCGTCCTCGGCCAGGCGATCCGCCAGGCACTGGGCGACAAGAGCGGCATCCGCCGCTTCGGCGACGCGTGGATCCCGATGGACGAAACCCTGGCCCACGCGGCGATCGACGTGTCGGGCCGCCCGTACTGCGTGCACGTGGGCGAGCCGGAGCAGTTCAACACCTTCACGATCGGCGGCAACTACCCGTTCGTGCTGACGCGGCACGTCTTCGACTCGCTGTCGTTCCACGCGCAGATCGCCCTGCACGTGCGCGTGATCCACGGCCGCGACCCGCACCACATCGCGGAGGCGGAGTACAAGGCGGTGGCACGGGCGTTGCGCGCGGCGACGGAGCCGGACCCGCGCGCGGGCGGCATCCCGTCGACGAAGGGCGTTCTGTGAGCAACAGTGTCATCGGCGTCCTGCTGCTCGCCCTCGGCGGCTTCCTGGTGGGCGGGGTCTATTCGACGTGGAAGACGGCCAAGGTCATGGCCGTCGTCCTGGGCGTCGCGGCCCTGCTGGCCATCGGCGGCGCGATCTTCTGGCTCTCCAGCTAGCCCCCGCCCTCCCTGGGGGGCGTCCCACGTCCAGTCTATCGGCGGCGGCCGACAACTCCCGCGGCCGGAGCCTGGTTGTCCACAACCCCGCGGGGTTGTGGACAACCAGGCTCAGCGGCTCGCGCCGACCAGTTCGCGCTCTTCCGGCTCGTCCAGGTGCTTCGTGAGCTTCTCGCCCTCGACGTCGACGTCCGGCAGGATGCGGTCGAGCCACTTCGGCAGCCACCACGCGCCGCGGCCGAGCAGCGACATCACGGCCGGCACCAGCGTCATCCGGACCACGAACGCGTCCACCAGCACGCCGAACGCCAGCGCGAAGCCGATCGACTGGATCAGCGACGATTCGGCCAGGATGAAGCCGGCGAACACGCTGATCATGATCAGCGCCGCCGCGACGACCACGCGCGCGCCGTGGCGGAAGCCGGTGACCATGGCCTCCTGCGGCTCCGCGCCGTGGACGTGCTCCTCGCGCATCCGCGTCACCAGGAACACCTGGTAGTCCATCGCGAGCCCGAACAGGACACCGATCAGCAGGATCGGCAGCATGCTCATGATCGGCCCGGTCGACTCGACACCGAGCAGGTCCGTCAGCCAGCCCCACTGGAACACCGCGACCACCGCGCCGAACGTCGCCGCGACCGAGCCGAGGAAGCCGATCGTCGCCTTCAGCGGCACCACGACCGAGCGGAACACCAGCATCAGCAGCACGAACGCCAGCCCGACGATCAGCGCCAGGTACGGCAGCATCGCGTCCGACAGCTTCTCCGAGACGTCGATGTTCGCCGCGGTCTGGCCGGTGACGGCGAGCTTGGCGCCGGTCGCGTTCTCCAGGACGCCCGACTCGGTGCGGATCGCGGCCACCAGATCTTCGGTCTGCGTGCTGCTCGGGCCGCTCTTCGGGATCACCGTCAGCAGCGCGGTGTCCCCGGTCTGGTTGACGCGCGGCGGCGTCACGGCGGCGACGTCGGGCAGCTTCTGGATGTCCGCCGCGGCCTGGCTGAGCGCGGCCTGGCGGTTGGTGCTCGCGCCGGTGTCGACGACGACCAGCAGCGGGCCGTTGGAGCCTTCGCCGAAGCTGCGGCTCGCGATGTCGTAGGCCTTCTTCTGCGTCGATTCCGGTGCGGCGGTGCTGTCGTTGGGCAGGCCGAGCTGCATGCCCAGTGCGGGCAGCGCGACGACGGCCATGCCGGCCAGCGCGACGAGCAGCACCGGGATCCGGTGCCGCGCCACGAACCGCGCCCAGCGCTCGCCGTGCGTCGGTTCGACCGGCTTGCGGCGCAGCCGGATGCGGCTGCCGGCGACGCGGGCGCCGGCGAACCCGAGCACCGCGGGCAGCAGCGTCAGCGCGATGAGCACGGCGACCGCGACGGTCACCGCGGCGGCGACGCCCATCTGGCCGAGGAACGGGATGCCGACGACGGTCAGGCCGGCCAGCGCGATGATGACGGTGAGCCCGGCGAACACGACGGCCGAGCCGGCGGTGCCGACTGCGCGTCCGGCGGCTTCTTCGGGGTCGCGGCCGAGGTGCAGCTCGTGCCGGTAGCGCGAAACGATGAACAGCGCGTAGTCGATGCCGACGGCCAAGCCGATCATCAGCGCGAGGATCGGCGTGTTCGAGTTCAGCTCGAGGAAGCCCGAAGCGAGGAAGATGCCGCCCATCCCGGTGCCGACGCCGATCAGCGCGGTGAGCAGCGGGATGCCGGCCGCGACCAGCGAGCCGAAGGTGATGATCAGCACGACGGCGGCGACCGCGACACCCAGGCCTTCGGTGGCGCCGGTCTCGGGGATGCCCTGCACGGCGTCGCCGCCGAACTCGACGGTGAACCCGGCGGCCCGGGCCGCGTCCGCGGGGGCTTGCAGTGCCTGGCGGTCCTCTTCGGTCAGCTCGTACGCCTTCGCTCCGTAACTGACCTGGGCGAGCGCGACGCGCTGATCGGGTGAGATCGACTGCGCCTGGAACGGGTCCACGACGACGGCGACCTTCGGCGCCGTCTTCAGCTGCGTGACCAGCGACTCGACGGCGGCCTTGCCCTTCGCGTCGGTCACCGTGGTCCCGGTCGGGGCCTCGATCACCACGCGAGCGGTCGCGCCACCGGCGTTGGCCTGCGGGAACTTCTCGGTCAGCTGGTCGATCGCCCGCTGCGACTCGGTGCCGGGGATCGTCACCGAGTTCGACAGCTGGCCCGAGAGCGTCAGGGCACCCAGCCCGAGCGCCACGAGGACGGCCGCCCAGACGGCGGCGACCAGCGCTCGCCGCCGGAAGGACAACCGGCCGAGCCGGTACAGGAAGGTCGCCACGAGTCAGCTCCGTTTCGCCCGGACGGGCTCGGTTCACTCCATCAGGTTCCTTTCCAAGCTAGCCGATCGGCAAGGGGGGGTCCAAGCCGATCGGCAAGTATGTGACTTGCCGAACAGCAAGGTTTGTCCCTGTCGATCGGCAAGTAAGTGAGTTTGCCGATCGACAGGGAGTGACGTACGCTCCGACGGCTCGCTGAGGAGGAAGAATGACCGCCGGCCCGGCCGAGGACACCCGGACCCGACTGCTGCAGACCGCGCTGCGCTTGTTCACCGAACACGGTGTCGAGGGCACGTCGCTGCAGATGATCGCCGACGCGCTGGGGATCACCAAGGCCGCCGTCTACTACCACTTCAAGACGAAAGCGGAGATCACCGAAGCGGTCGCCGAGCCCGGCGTGCGGGACCTGGACGACCTGGTGCTGCGCGCGGCCGCCCAGAAGCGGCGGGGTGCGCAGGTGGACCTGCTGCTGGAGGGGTTCATCGACCTGGTGATCCGCCACCGCGCGCTGGTGGCGCTGTTTTCGAGCGACCCGGGCCTCATCCGCGCGATCGAGAAGTCGGCGCACGGCGGGATGGAGGGGTTCGGCCAAGCTCTCCTCGGCATTTTGGCCGGTCCCGACCCGGACGCGACGGCGCGCGTCAACGCGATGGTCACGCTGACGGGCATCGCGATGGCGGGCGGCTCCCCGGACCTGGCCGGCCTGGGCGACGACGAGTTGCGCACGGAGCTGCTGGACGTGGGCCGGCGGCTGCTCGGGCGCCCGCGCCGCCGGACTCCGGTGCCCGTGGTGGTCAGGCGAGGCGCGTGAGGTAGTCCGGCGGGACCGTCGCGGTGAGCCAGACGCCGTTCGCGCTCACCTGGAACACGTGGCCCGCCTCCGCCATCGCCTTCGCGTCGGCCCGGAGGACGACCGGCTTTCCGCGGCGGGCCGCTACGGTGCGAGCCGTGTCCGTCGTGGCCGAAAGGTGGACCGCGTGGCGGTTCATCGGGCGCAGGCCCTCGTGGAAGATCGCGTCGAGGAACTTCGACACCGTGCCGTGGTACAGCACGGCCGGCGGGTCCGCGTCCGGCAGGCCCAGGTCGACCGCCACGCTGTGGCCCTGGCTCGCGCGGATGCGGGTGCCCGTTTCGTCGAACGCGAAGCGGCGCTTGTTGTTCTGCTCGACGACTTCGCCGAGCTGTTCGCGGGTGACCGCGAACCCGTGTGCGCGCAGGGCGCGGAGGAGGGTTTCGACGTTCACCCAGCCGTCCGGGGTGAGGGTGAGGCCGAGGCCGGCGGGATCGTGGCGCAGGTGCCGGGCCAGCCGTTTCGAGATGCGGATCAAGTGCTTTTCGTTCATTTCCTCCCCAGGATCCCGCCGGGGGCAAGCGGTTAAATGCCGCCCTCGACCGCCGGACGCAGTTTGCTCGCGCCCGGGCCATAGCGGGCCAGCTCGTCGTCGTTGTTGTAGAGCGCGCAGCTGCGCAGGGAAAGGCAGCCGCAGCCGACGCAGCCGGTCAGGCGGTCTCGAAGGCGTTGCAGCGCATCGATCCGCGCGTCGAGCTCCTGCTGCCAGTCGCGCGACAGCCTCGCCCAGTCCGCCTTCGTCGGGGCGTGGTCCTCGGGCAGGGTCGCCAGCGCGGAACTGATGTCCTCCAGGGAAAGCCCGACCCGTTGCGCGGCGCGGATGAACGCGATCCGGCGCAGCACCGAGCGCGGGTAGCGCCGCTGGTTGCCCGCGGAGCGCTCCGAGCTGATCAGCCCCTTCTCCTCGTAGAACCGCAATGCCGTGTGCGGCACCCCGCTGCGTTCCGCCACCTGTCCGATGCTGAGATGTTCAGCGAGCCTCGTCACCTGCTCAGGCTATCCTTGACTTCGAGTTTAGTCGAGGTTGCATGGTCGGCTCATGACCACTGCGACCGAACCGGGCTACGCCGACTTGCCGCGGCTGATCTCGCTGATGACCGGTGACGACAAGCACAGCGCCGCCGCGGAGTCCACTGTGGACGTCCTGTGGGTGCTCTACGACCGCGTCCTCGACGTCACGCCCGAAAACTTCCGCGAGCCCGATCGCGACCGTTTCCTGCTGTCCAAAGGGCACGGCCCGATGGCGTACTACGCCGTGCTCACCGCCAAGGGCTTCCTCGACGAAGCCGAACTCCCGACCTGGTCCGACCCGGTGTCGCGGCTCGGCCACCACCCCGACCGGCGCCGGGTCCCCGGCGTCGAGATCTCCAGCGGGTCCCTCGGCCACGGCCTCCCCATCGCGTTCGGCACCGCGCTCGGCCTGCGCGCTCGCGGCCTGACCGGGCCGAAGGTCGTGACGCTCGTCGGCGACGCCGAGCTCGACGAGGGCTCCAACCACGAGGCGATCGTCGTCGCGGCCCGCGCCGGCCTGGAGAACCTCACCGCGGTGGTGATCGACAACCAGTCCTCGACGCGCGGTTGGCCGGGCGGCATCGCCCGCCGCTTCGCCGTCGAAGGCTGGGAGACCCGCACGGTGCCCGGCCGCGACCACGACGCGCTCTACGACGCCTTCACCACCGCCCACCCCGGCCGCCCGCTCGCGGTGGTCGCCGTCGTCGAACCGAAGGGCTGACCATGCCGTCGATGCGCGAAGTGTTCCTGAGCACCACCGAAGAGATCCTCGACGCGGACCCGGACGTCGCCGTCGTGCTGGCCGACATTTCGGCCGCCCAGCTTGCGGGCGCCGCCCGGCGGCACCCGGACCGGGTGATCAACGTCGGCATCCGCGAGCAGCTGCTGGTCAGCGCGGGCGCCGGGCTGGCGCTCGCCGGCCTGCGGCCGATCGTGCACACGTTCCCGTCGTTCCTGGTGGAGCGCGCCTTCGAGCAGATCAAGCTCGACTTCTCCCACCAGGAGGCCGGGGGAGTCCTGGTCTCCTACGGCGCCTCCTACGACATGTCGACGGCCGGGCGCACCCACCAGTCCCCGGGCGACGTCGCGCTGATCGATTCGCTGCCGGGCTGGACCGTGCACGTGCCGGGTCACCCGGACGAGGCGCGCCGGCTGCTGCTCGAGTCGATCCCCGGTGACGGCCGGATCTACCTGCGCCTTTCGGCCCAGGAGAACGCGTCGCCGCACCTCGGCGTCGGCTTCACGCGCCTGCGCGCGGGCTCGCGCGGAGTGGTCGTGGCCGTCGGGCCGGTGCTGGACCGCGTCCTGCGCGCGACGGCGGGCCTCGACGTCACGGTGCTCTACGCCTCGACGATCCGCCCGTTCGACGCCGCGGGCCTGCGCGCGGCCGCCTTGGCCGCCTCGCCGGAGGTGGTGCTGGTCGAGCCGTACCTGGCCGGGACGTCCGCGCACTGGGTCGCGGAGGCGCTTTCCGACGTGCCGCACCGGTTGCGGTCGCTCGGGGTCCGCCGGGACACCGAAGTCCGGACCTACGGCGGCATCGCGGACCACGACCTGGCCCACGGTCTCGACGCGGGATCACTGGCGTTGTCGGTCAAAGATTTCCTCCAGGGGTAGCGGGGGCCGCTAGCGTGGCCCCATGGTGTTCAGGATCAGGCCGCTCGCGCTCGGGCTCGTGTGGCGCGGCGACGCGCTGCTCGTCTTCGAAGGGCACGACGACGTCAAGGGCGAGACGTTCTGCCGGCCGCTCGGCGGCGGGATCGAGTTCGGCGAGCGTGCCGAGGACGCCCTCCGGCGGGAGTTCGTCGAGGAGCTCGGCGCCGAGCTCCTCGTCGGCAAGCGGGTCGGCGTGCTCGAGAACATCTTTACCTGGCAGGAGAATCCCGGCCACGAGATCGCCTTCCTCTACGACGCCGCGTTCACCGACCCCGCCTTCTACGAGGTTGAAGAGATGAAGATCATCGACGAACCCGCCACCGCGCGCTGGGTCGACTTCGCGGACTTCCGTGACGGCGGCAAGGTCCTTTACCCGGCCGGGCTTCTCGAACTCCTCTCAGCGGATGAGTGAGCGCGCGGTCGCCTCCAGTTCCAGTTCTGTCTCCGCGCCGAGCGGCGTCCGGCTGAACCACACCGAAAACGGGCCGTCCGCGCGGACCGGCAACCGCGGGAACGTGTTCTCGGACGCCTCGGTTTCGAACGCCGCGAACGCGGAATCCGGTGGCGAAGCAGGCGGGGAGATCGCCACGTGCAGGCCCGAACCCGGTGGTGGCGCCGAAAGCCCGCGCCGGACCGGGCGCAGCAGCAGGACGTCGTCCGAGTCGATCATCGTCGCGTTCGCCGCCTCCCGGTGCTCCTTCCAGACCGGGCCGAAGTAGAACTCCTCGAGCGCCGCTTTGCGTTCTTCCATGGAGCGGAAACCGCGCACCCACACGAACTTGTCCGGTGACGCGCGCTCGCGGAACAGGCCGAACAAGTGCGCGCCCGCGGCCTCCTGCGGCTCGACGAACTCGCGCTCGAACAGCTCGATCAGCTCGTCACGCCGGCCCGGGTGCAGGGTGTAGCGCCGGAGCTCGATGACGGTTTCGAAGTCGGTGAAGGTCATGCCGCCGAAGCTAGCGGCCACCACCGACAAAAACCGGATCAGCGGAAGGCGGGGAGTCCCGTGATCGCCTGACCGAGTGACAGCGCGTGCATCTCCTCGGTGCCTTCGTAGGTCAGCACCGTCTCGAGGTTCGCCATGTGCCGCATCACCGGGTACTCCAGCGAAATCCCGTTGGCGCCGAGCATCGAGCGGGCCGTCCGCGCCGCGTCGAGGGCCGACCGGACGTTCGCCATCTTCCCGAAGCTGACGTGGTTGTGGTGCAGCGTCCCGGCGTCCTTGAGCCGCCCGATCTGCAGCGCCACCAGCCCGGCGCGGTTGACGTCGACGAGCAGGTCGGCGAGCTTGCGCTGGGTCAGCTGGAACCCGGCCAGCGGCTTGCCGAACTGCTCGCGCGAAAGCGTGTACTCCAGCGCGGCTTCGTAGCAGGCGCGCGCCGCGCCGACGACGCCGAAGAGGATGCCGTAGCGGGCTTCGTTCAGGCAGGACAGCGGCCCGCGCAGCCCGCGGACCTCGGGGAAGGCGGCCGAGTCCGGCAGCCGCACGCCGTCCAGCACCAGTTCCGCCGTCAGCGACGCCCGCAGCGACAGCTTGTGCTTGACCTCGTTCGCGGTGAAGCCCGGCGTCGACGTCGGGACCACGAAGCCGCGGACGCCGTCGTCGGTCTGCGCCCAGACGACCGCGACGTCGGCGACGGTCCCGTTGGTGATCCACATCTTCGTGCCCGACAGCACCCAGTCGGAGCCGTCGCGCACCGCGCGCGTCCGCATCGAGCCCGGGTCGCTGCCCGCGTCCGGCTCGGTCAGCCCGAAGCAGCCCAGCGCGTCGCCGGTCGCCATCCGCGGCAGCCACTCCTGACGGTGCTCTTCGCTGCCCCACTTGTGGATCGCGTACATCGCGAGTGAGCCCTGCACCGACACGAAGCTCCGCAGCCCGGAGTCGACGGCCTCGAGCTCGCGGCACGCGATGCCGTACGCGACCGCGCTGGTGCCGGCGCAGCCGTAGCCCTCCAGGTGCATGCCGAGCAGGCCCAGCGACCCGAAGCCTTTGGCCAGCTCAGCGGCCGGGAGCGCGCCCGTTTCGTACCAGTCGGCGACGTGGTCGAGCAGGTTGTCCTTCGCGTACGCGCGCACGGCGTCGCGGATGGCGCGCTCCTCCTCGGCGAGCCCGGCGTCGAGGTCGAGGAAGTCGTGCGGATCAGGGGTGCTGCTGCTCATGAGGACTCCCGGGGGACGCGTCGGTGCGGCCCTCGCAGGAAACCACAGTCAGGCGTCTGTTCCCCGAGTGGCGTTCGTCACGCGCGCGACAGATGCTTGCGAAGCGGCGCGCTGGCGCGTCTGCTGCCGGGGGATGAGCAGCTCGCTGAACTGCGGGAAGGGCACGCTGTCGATGTCGTCGCGCCAGGCTTTCAGCAGCTGCGACAGCACGTCGTCCTCGGCCATCCTCGCCTCCCTGGCGTCCGGTCGCGCGGGGCGGAACCCACACGATCGGGTGAGTTGATACCCAGTCGGCGGGACGGCAAAACGTCGCCGCGCGAGTTTCTTCCGGCCCGTCGCCCGCCATGGCAGAATCGCGTCGCCGCCGCCAAGGCCTCTACTCCCGAGGAGCGCCCATGCGCGCGGCCAGTCTGTTCGCCCTCACCACCGCCGCCCTGCTCACCGCCACCGGCGTCGCCGGGGCTCACGAAGCCGGCTGGCGCCAGGCCGGTCACACGACCGCCGAGAACCGGATCAGCGGCGAGGGCCTCACCACGCTGCGCCTGCCCGGCCACGCGCCCGAACTCGTCTACCGCAACGGCGCGACCATCCCGCAGCCGCTCAAGGACGAGGGCTGGGGCCACGTCGGCGACCCGGACTCGCTGCGCGGCTACGTCTTCGACGTCTACCAGGACACGGTGAACCCCACGCCGGCCAGGAAGATGTACCTGGTCACCCGGCCCGACGGCAGCACGACGGAGTTCGTCCACCCGCTCGCGCCGGACGAGCCGGCGGCCAACGCGAACGCCCAGGTCGCGGCCACGCCCGACGGTCAGTGGCTGGTCTCGGGCCCGCTCGGCGAGATCGACCGCCTCTACGTCTCGCCGACGCCGTTCCTCAACCCCCGCGGCCCCAAGACCGCCGGCGACCTCCCCGTCGCCGCCCGCGTCCACCTCGACCACCACATCCGCAGTGCCCAGGGCTGCGACTTCGTCACCCCGACCCGCCTGGTCTGCGCGACCAGCGACCCGTACAACGACCTGTACCCGACGAACCTGCAGCTCCTGCAGATCGACCTCCCGCACCCGCTCAACGGCCACGACATCACGGCGAAGGTGCGGGAAATCGGCCAGGTTCCGCTGGTCAGCACGTGTACCGGCACCTTCACCCCGGAGGGCGTCGACTACGACGCCGGCGTGCTGCGCGTCGAGGTCGTCCCGCCGTCGCCGTGCAACACCGTGACCGACGTCTATTCGTTCGAGCGGCGCTGAGGCCTCCGGCTACGCTGGGTGGCGTGTCTCGTGTGGTGATCCTCGACTACGGTTCCGGCAACCTCCGCTCCGCCGAACGCGCCGTCGCGCGCGCCGGGGCCGACGTCGAGGTCACCGCCGACCCGCATGCCGCGATCGAGGCCGACGGCCTGGTCGTGCCCGGCGTCGGCGCGTACTCGGCCTGCATGGCGGGGCTGCTGGAGGTCAAGGGCCACCGGATCATCGGCAAGCGCCTCGCCGGCGGCCGCCCCGTGCTCGGCATCTGCGTCGGCATGCAGATCCTCTTCTCCCGCGGGGTCGAGCACGGCGAGGAGACCGAGGGCACGGGGGAGTGGCCGGGTGTCGTCGACCGGCTCAACGCCGACGTCCTGCCGCACATGGGCTGGAACACCGTGCGCGCGCCCGCGGACTCGCAGCTGTTCGCCGGCCTCGACCCGGACGAGCGGTTCTACTTCGTCCACTCCTACGCCGCCCGCAAGTGGGAGCTCGACGGCCTGGCCGGCCAGGAGCCGAAGGTCACCTGGGCCAACCACGGCGAGGACTTCGTCGCCGCGGTCGAGAACGGGCCGCTGTGGGCCACCCAGTTCCACCCGGAGAAGTCCGGCGACGCGGGCGCTCAGCTGCTGCGCAACTGGCTGGCGACCCTCTGACCGGGTGACCCGGGTCTCCGCCCTAGAGTTACCGGCGTGACTTTCACGCTGCTTCCCGCCGTTGATGTGGCCGATGGCCAGGCCGTGCGACTCGTCCAGGGCGAGGCCGGCACCGAGACCTCCTACGGCAGCCCGCTGGAGGCGGCGCTCGCCTGGCAGCGCGACGGCGCCGAGTGGATCCACCTCGTCGACCTCGACGCCGCGTTCGGCAAGGGCAGCAACCGCGAGCTGCTCGCCGAGGTCGTCGGCAAGCTCGACGTCCAGGTGGAGCTCTCCGGCGGCATCCGCGACGACGCGTCGCTGAAGGCCGCGCTGGCCACCGGCGCCCGCCGCGTCAACCTCGGCACCGCCGCGCTCGAAGACCCGGCGTGGACCGCGCGCGTGATCGGCGAGTACGGCGACCGCGTCGCGATCGGCCTCGACGTGCGCATCACCGAGGCCGGCCACCGCCTCTCGGCCCGCGGCTGGACCTCCGACGGCGGCGACCTGTGGGAGGTCCTGGAGCGCCTCGACCGCGACGGCGCGTCCCGCTACGTCGTCACGGACGTGAGCAAGGACGGCACGCTGCGCGGCCCGAACCTCGAGCTGCTGCGCGACGTCGTCGCGCGCACGGACGCGCCGGTGATCGCTTCGGGCGGGGTGTCGAGCGTGGCCGACCTGGTCGCGCTGGCCGGGCTGGCTTCGGACGGGGTCGAGGGGTCGATCGTGGGGAAGGCGCTGTACGCGGGCGCGTTCACGCTGCCGGAGGCGCTGGCCGCGGTCGCGGAGGTCTAGCCGCACCCGTTGGCACTCCAGCTGTAGTACTTTACCCGGAGTCCTACGCCGGGAGAGTCTCATGGTGCGACGCAACCCCGAACGGCGCGCGGCCCTGCTCGACGCCGCCATCGACGTCCTCGCCCGCGAAGGCGCGCGGGGGCTCACCTTCCGCGCGGTCGACCAGCAGGCCGGCGTCCCGGTCGGCACGGCGTCCAACTACTTCGCCGGCCGCGACGAGATCCTCAAGCACGCCGGTGAACGCGTCTACGAACGGCTCGTCGACGAAGCCGTCATCGCGGACGGGCTGACCGGGGCACGCGACCGGGCCCGCGTCGCCGAGCTGATGCACGGGCTCGTGGACCGCGTCGCCGCGTTCCCCACCGGGTTCCTCGCCCTGCTGGAACTGCGGCTGGAAGCCACCCGGCGGCCGGAGCTGCGGGACGTGCTCACCCGCCGCATCCGCGAGGACGTCGACTTCAACGTCGAGTACCACGAAAAGTCCGGCCTGCCCGGCGACGGCACGACGGTCGTGCTGCTGTGGCTCGCGCTGAACTGGCTGATCATGGAACGGCTGACGCTGCCCGGGTTGTTCACCGACGCGCAGCGCCACGACCTCGTCGAGGCACTCGTGGACCGCCTGCTCGCCGGGCAGCCGTCGTTACCTCCGGCGTAATCGACTCCACGCCGCGGGCGGGCGAGTATTCCTTTCAGGACAACGAAAGGACCGCCATGACCGCCTACGGACTCGCCCACCTGCGCCCGCCCGCCGAGCTGTCCGAAGAGGTCTTCCAGTACCTCGAGCGCATCCAGGCGACGCTCGACCCCTACGGTGGCGAGTTCCTCGTGCACGGCGCTCCCGTCGAGGTGATGGAAGGCGACTGGCCGGGCGGCCTCGTGCTCATCGGGTTCCCGAGCGCCGCCGCGGCGCACGCGTGGTACGCCTCGCCCGCCTACCAGGCGATCCTGCGGCTGCGCGCGGACCACATCCCGGGTGATCTGGTCATCGTGGAGGGATGCGGACCCGACCACGACTCGGCCGCCATGGGGGCCGCGCTGCGGGCCGCCGCGGTGGGCCGAAAAGCGGCTGACAGCACCGTCCCCGCCCCGTAGGGTGCCGCGGTGGAGGAGATCGTCACCCAGCTCGAAATGACCGCCGCGGAGCAGCTCAACCCGGCTCCGCTCGTCGACGGCGTCACGCTGCGAGCCGCCGAGCCCGGGCCGCTGATCCGCGAGCTGCACGTCCGCATCGGCACGCCGTACCGGTGGCCCAGCGCGTCCCGTTCGGACGCCGATTGGGCGCGGTGGCTCGCCGAACCAGGCCGGCAGTACCGGCTGATCGAGTACCGCGGCGAGGTCGCCGGCGCCGCCGATTTCGAGTCCCAGGACGACGGCGACGTCGAGATCACCACGTTCGGGCTGCTCCCGGAGTTCGTCGGCAAGGGGCTCGGCGGGTACGCGCTCACCCTCGTCGTCGCCGACGCCTGGACGTCGCCGGGGGTGCGCCGCGTCTGGCTGCACACCTCGACGCTCGACCACCCGAACGCGCTGCCGAACTACCTGCGGCGCGGGTTCCGCAGCTTCAGTCGTCCAGCTTGACGGCGATCCCGACCGTCCGGTCGGCCGGGCCGCGCAGCTTGGAGAAGAACATCGTGACGCGCCCGACGAGGCCGTACTTGCGCGCGATCGCCTTGCGGACCCGCTCGGTTTCGGCGAGGTCGAGCAGCCGCGCCTGACCGGTGGCGACGGCGCCGTGCGTCTTCTGCCCGCGCAGGTCGCAGGCCTGGACCTCCACCCGCCCGCTGTTGCGGATGCGCTTGACCTTGCCCGCCTTCCGCTCCGACCACAGCACGAGCTCGCCGGCGTCGCCCGCCACCCAGATCGGGGTCGGCACCGCGCGCCCGTCGCGCCGGAACGTGGTCAGGACGACGTAGCGCTCGGCCGCGAGCCGGTCCGTTTCGGATGCCATGCGACCACGGTAGTCACGGCGTCCGGCGCCGCAGCGTCGCCGCGCCGAGGACCAGGGCGAGCAGCGCGCAGCACGCGACGACCACGAGGTTCCGCAGGATCACCACGTCGATCGTGCCGGCCGTGGTGACGCGGGTCAGCGCCTCGACCGCGTACGACAGCGGCATCACGTCGGAGAGCCACCGCAGCAGCCAGCCCATGTCCTCGCGCGGGACGAACAGCCCGCACAGCAGGATCTGCGGCAGCACGAACACCGGCATGAACTGGATGGCCTGGAATTCCGTGCGGGCGAAGGCGCTTACGAACAGCCCCAGCGCCATGCCGAGCAGCGCGTCGAGGACCGCGATCAGCAGCAGCATCCCGACGGAACCGGCCAGGTCGAGGCCGAGCCACCAGAGCGCGACGCCGGCGGCGAGCGAGACCTGCACGACGGCGATCGCGCCGAACGCCAGCGCGTAGCCGAAAAGCAGGTCCAGCCGTCCGATGGGGAGGGTCATCAGGCGCTCGAGGGTGGCCGTGGTCCGTTCCCGCAACGTCGTGATCGACGCGATGAGGAACATGATCAGGAACGGGAACACCCCGAGCAGCGCGGGCGCGACGCGGCTGAAGACGGCCGCCGAGTTGAACACGTACCGCAGCAGCACCATGAGCAGCGTCGGCACCAGGATCAGCATCACCACGGTCCGCGGGTCGTGCCGCAGCTGGGTCAGGATGCGCCGGGTGGTGGCCAGCGTCAGCGCGGGGTTCACGACGCGGCCCGCACGAGGTTCAGGAACGCGCCTTCGAGGTCGGCGGCCCCGGTGCGCTCGCGCAGGGCGAGCGGTGCTTCGTCGGCGAGGAGGACGCCTTCGCGCATGAGCAGGAGCCGGTCGCAGCGCGCCGCTTCGTCCATGACGTGGCTGGACACGAGCAGTGTCGCGCCGCCGTCGGCGAGCCGACGGAACAGGGCCCACAATTCGTCGCGTAGCAACGGGTCGAGCCCGACGGTCGGCTCGTCGAGCACCAGCAGTTCCGGTTCGCCGAGCAGCGCGACGGCGAGGTTCGCGCGGCTGTGCTGGCCGCCCGACAGCGCACCGACCAGCTGCCCGGCGTGCTCGGCCAGCCCGACTTCGCCGATCACCCGGTCCACATCGGACACCGGCGCGCGCAGCACCGCGGCGAAGTACTTCAGCGCCTCCCGGACGGTCAGATCCGCGTAGATCGCGGGGTTCTGCGTGGCGTAGCCGATCCGCCGCCGCAGCGGCGGGCTGCCGGCGGGCAGGCCGAGAACGGTGACCGTGCCGCTCTCGACGATCTGGACGCCGACGATCGCGCGCATCAGCGTGGTCTTGCCGCAGCCGCTCGGGCCGAGCAGCCCGGTGACGACGCCGCGCGGCACCTCGAAGCCCACGTCCCGCACCACGAGCCGGTCCCCGCGCCGGACGCGGAGCCCGGTGACCGCCAGCGCAGAATTAGTCATGCGTTTAATTCTGCGCGCGATGAGAAGCGGCCGTCAAGGGGGCACCCGGCGCAACACGATGGAGCAGGTCGGCAGAAGCGCTTCAAGCACATGATTTGCGACGATTTCCCGGTCGGGTCGTACCCGCGTACTGGAGGGAAGTGTCGATGGCCGTCACCCAGCAAGTCCCGGTCCATCCCCAAGCAGGCTTCTTCGGAGAGGGGCCTTACCCCACCCGCCGCGTCGCGATCGCCGTCGTCGCGATCCTCGCCGGCTTCGGGCTGACGGCCATCTGGTCGGCGCCCTTCGTCGACTCCGTGATCGGGGACAGCGTCGCCAACGGGATCCTCGGCTACGACGCGAAAGCGACCCCGATCAGCGGGGCACTCGCCGGCACGCTGTTCGCGTTCGTCTCCGGTCTCGCCGGGTCGTTCACCGCCTGCAACATCGCCGCTTTCGGGGCGGTCGCGCCGCTGGTGGGCGGGCAGGCGAGTGAGAAGCGCAGCCCGTTCAAGCCGCTCGGCTGGATCGCCGCGGGCATGCTCACCGTGTCGATCGCCTACGGCGTGATCGTCGCGCTCGTCGGCACGAGCATGCCGCAGTTCTCCACCGCGACGGCCAAGGGCCTGTCCCCGCGCAGCATCCAGTCGATGGTCGCGTTCGGCGTCGTCGGCCTGGTCTTCCTGCTGATGGGCCTGGTCGCGCTCGGCATCCTCCGCAACCCCTTCGCCGCGTTCACCCGGCGGCACCCGGCGGCGCCGCACGTCCTGATGGGCGCGCTCATCGGCGGGTTCCTCATCGGGCGGCCGTACCCGCTGTTCCGGATCATGTTCCGCAGCGCCGCCGAGCAGCACAACGTCTTCTACGGCGCGGCCGCGTTCGCGCTGCAGTCGATCGGCAACATCGTCGTGATGGCGGTGCTGTTCCTGGTCCTGACCTACGCCACGCGCGGACGGCTGCAGCGCTGGTTCGCCGCGAAACCGTCCCGGATCGCCGCGGTGACCGGGGCCGCGCTGCTCGTCGGCGGCACGTTCACGTTGCTGTACTGGGACGTCCGCGTGCTCGGCAGGCTCGGGATCATCTGGTTCCCGATGGTCAGCTGGTAGCCCGGCCGAGCCAGCGGTAGTCGGGCGCGGGGTCGAGCTGGAGGCCGTTCGCGACGGCGATCAGCTCGCTTTCCGGCCGCGGGCCCGACACCGTCAGCCAGCGCCCGGACGGCAGCCGGACGGCGATCGCGCCCGACAGGTCGAACCCCTCGCCGCCGCGGACGGTGACGGGCTCGGCGCCGTCGAGGACGGGGGAAACCGCCCTCGCCGTGACGCGGACGGCGGGCTCCGACGGCTGCGCCGGATCGGCGGCGGTCAGCTCGGTGCGCGCGTCGTCCGGACCGGTGCCCCCGACCGCGGCCGAACGCTCGGTCAGTCCCGGCGGTAGCGGGCCGAAGCGCAGCTCACCGCGGACGCCGACGGGCGCGGCGGTGACGCTCTGGGCGATCCGCAGGGCCACCACGCGGGCGTCCGGGACCCCGCGCACGCGCGTGGTCAGGACGTGGTCGGCGTCGGCGAGCCAGGTGACCAGCGCGGCCGTCCCGGTGTCGCCGGTGACCATGGCGACGCGGCCGCCCACCAGGACCTGGTCGCGGATCGACGCGATCCGCAGCTCGGTCTGCGACCACTCGGGGTCGGCGGTCGAGTAGACCGACAGCGTGACCTCCGCGGGGCCGGCGAACCACCGCCGGACCTGCGGTGCGGTCCCGGGGCCGCCTTCGCGGTACTGCTCGGTGAAGCCGTCCGGCAGCCAGCCCGGGCTGTAGCCGAGGACCGGACGCCCGGCGGCCGGGTCGAGGTCGGTCGTGGTGAGGGCCCGCGTGCCCACGAAGACCCCGGCGACCAGCACGACCACCGCCGCGGCGACCAGGGCGAGCTTCGTCGCCGGCCGCCGCTGCCGCCCGGCGCGCGCCAGCGCGTCCCGCACCGCCCGGCCGTCCGGGGCGCGGGCGGCGAGCCGGTCCAGGCTCTCCCGGATCAGCGTCTCGGTGTCGTGCTCGCTGCGGGTCATTCTCCAGCTCCGGTGGTGAGTACCGCGGGGTGCGGCGCCTGGCGCAGGGTGGCCAGCGCGCGGGAAATCTGGCTGCGCACGGTCGACGCGCCGCAGCGCAGGACCGCGGCGATCTCGGCGTCGGAGTAGTTCTCGTAGTACCGCAGCACGATCGCCGCGCGCTGCTTGCGGGGCAGCGTGGCGAGCAGGCCGAGCATCGCGTCCCGCTCGTCGTAGGCGGTGGCCGGGTCGGCTTCGGGCGGGCCGAGCGCGTCGAGGACGTCGTGGCTGCTCGGCACCATCCGCCGCACGGCCCGCCGTCGCCATGAGAGGTATTCGTTGGTGATCATCCGCCGCACGTAGGACGGCGGGGCGTCGATGCCGTCCCACCGCTGCTGGGCGCGCAGCAGCACGTCCTGGACGATGTCCTGCGCCAGGTGCGGGTCGTTCGTCAGGACGGTGGCGTAGCGGAGCAGGCCGTCCAGCCGCTCCGCGACGAACTCTTCGAAGCTCACACGCGTCCCTTCCGTTCTCCCCTTGGACGCGCGAGGGGGCCGGGCTGATGCACGCGGGCGAAAAGTTTTTTCCGGCGAGTTCACCGGTTCGGCCCAGCCGGGCGTGGCCGCGGTCACAATGGGCGTCTTACCGGGGGTGTCCGCTGGCGGCGACGGCCTCGGCGTTCACCGGTCCGGGTGGCCGGTGGCTCCGGTGCGTTCCCGGTTTCCCCGGCGTGGCCCGGCCGTCCGGGCAAACCTGTCGGTGGCCCGTGCTTTCCTGGTTGCGGGAGGAAAAAGACCCGGAGGAGGGGCGATGACGAGGGGGAAGGCAGCGGCGGGATCGGCCGCCGTGGCGGTGCTCGTGGCCGCCGTCGCGATCGGGCCGTTCGCGTTGTTCACGGGCGGGGTCTGGGCGCTCGTCGCGGGCTGCCGCCGGTACACGCGGCGGTTTGCGGGCGGCGGTTCGGGGTTGCGGTACCACTTGGCCGCGTTCGGGGTGCTGTACCTCGTGCCGGTCGGGGTGGCCTCGACGGCGTACCTGGCGCTCTCGGCGTACCTGCGGTGGTTCGCCGACACGTCGAGCACGGGCTGGCTCATCTCCCTGCAACGGTTCTTCGAGGCGGTGTCGCGGTTCTTCTCCGAGAACCTGAAGCTGAGCGAGTTCTCGGTGTTCGCCGCGCTGATCGGCGTCTACCTGCTGACGTGCCTGCTGCTCGCGCGCCGCCCGGAGGGCTGGCGCGGGCACGCGGCGGCCGGGCTCGGCCGGGCCGCCGACTTCTACACGAAGTACAGCGGGCCCGCGGCCGCCGGGCTCGCGACGCTGGCGTCGCTGTCGCTGTTCGGCATGCAGCTCGGCGTGCCGGCCACCGACCTGCAGGTGAAGTTCAAGATCGCGCAGCAGGGCTACGCCGACGTGACCCGGAAGATCGAGGCCGACCTGACGCAGCGGGTGGCGGGGAAGCTGTACGGCAAGGTCGAAGCGGCGTTGCCGCAGGCGTACCGCGACGCGCTCGCCGTCCGCCGCACGGAATTGGCGGGCTTGACCGAAGCCGCGCGCAGCAGTGCCGAGAGCGCCAAGTCGGGCTACGACGTGGGGGTGCCGGCGGTGGACGAGGCCGTCCGCGCCGAGACCCTGGGCCGGCAGCGGGCCGACGCGCTCGCACCCGAGCTGCGGGTCGACGGCGCGCGGCCGCGCGAGGCACCACCCGACATCACGCCCGAGCAGGTGGCGGCGGCCCAGACGGCCGTGGGCGCCCGGCCGGCCGAGCCGGGGATCGACCTGGTGGCCGACAGCCGCAAGAAGGTGACCCTCCAGGTGGAGAAGGTCGCCACCGAACGGATCCTGGCGGTGACGAAGCCGGTCACGGACGCGATCCCGATCCTGGAACCGCTGGTGCAGGCGTTCGCCGAGGCGGCGACAAGACCCTGCAGGACAAGCTGAGCCCGCTCTACGACCGCCTGGCCGAGATCGCCTTGCGAAGCCCGCGCGACTTCGCCGCGGCGGTCGACCGCGAGGCGGCGGGCCTGGTCGACCGGACCGACGTGAGCCGCCCGGCGGCGGCCGCGGCACCCCGCGCCGAGGAGACGGCCCGCGCGTTCCAGGCGTCGGTGTCGACGCTGCGGGCCGCGCCGGGCCAGCTCGACCAGAAGGTGACGGAGGTGATCCAGTCCCGGACCGTGCCCCCGACACTCGACCCGTCGGGCCGGTTGCGCTTGACGCTCCCGGAGATCCCGGCCCTGCGCCTGCCACCACCGGACTACTTCCGGCTGCCGTACTCCTACGACCCGGGGAGGTACAGCTACACCCTGCCGGACCGGTTCACCGTACCCCCGGAGATCGCCCGGGTGCCGCGGATCGCGCCACCGCCGCGGGTGAGCCCCCGGATCTTCTTCTGGTGACCGGTCAGCAGTTCGGTGTCACGCCGTCGAAGGAGGCGCAGTCGTCCTGGTTCCAGGGCTCGTTCTGCCACTGCGCCGGGGTGAGGGTGCGGGAGGTGTCGCCGGCGACGAACGTCCACGGGCCGAAGTAGTCATTGCTGTACCAGTAGTTGTCCTGGTCGCGGGTGATCGCGTCCTGCACCAGCGTGCCCCGGTACGGGGACCACGACGGGTAGGTGCCGTAGTTCGACAGCACCGCCATCCGGCCGCACAGGCTGAGGCAGCCGGGCCGGGCGGGATCGAAGCGGAAGGTGTTCGAATGGATCTCGACCCGCTGGGTCTTCCAGCGGCAGTCGTCGAACAGCGGCGCGGAATCGATGCCCGGTGCGGCGCACTGCGTCCGGTCCGCGACGAGCTTGGTGCAGCTCGCGGTCGAGGTGTTCGCCGGGCTGTTGCAGAAGCGGTCGGCGTTCTCCCACAGCGTGATGCCGGACCAGTTGTCCTCGAAGGAGTTGCCGTAGATGTCGAGGACGTCGGTGCGGGCCGGCACGCGGGGTTCGCCGCCGGATTCGGAGATGTAGACCGACGCGGACGGGAAGTTGTCGCCGCGGGACGCGCGCCGGCTGCCCGCGACCACGTTGTTGCGGCGGATGGCGTTGTGGCGGATCACGACGTTGTAGCTGATCTCGTAGAAGATCGCTTCCGCGTCGTTGTCTTCGATGACGTTGTCTTCGATCAGGAAATCGTTGTCATTGGTGTCCGCCCACAGGCCGGCGCCGTGGTTGTGGTGGATCCAGTTGCCGCGGACGTCGGCGCCGTTCACGGCCCAGAACTTCATTCCGCCGCTGCAGCCGCAGCCGGGGTTGCGCGTTTCCCAGTCGTCGACGTTGTTCCCGGTGATTTCGTTGCCCTCGACGAGCAGCCCGGTGATCGTGTTGTCGGGGCGGTAGGCGTTCATCCCGTACTGCCCGTTGTCGCGCAGGCAGCTGGCCCGGACCTCCTGCCGGACGCCGGCCATCAGCGCGGCGCCGGTGTTGCGCTGGATGGTGGTGTTCTCGATGACCCAGTGCGCGCCGGAGTCGTGGTTGACGACGCCCTGGTCCTGCGGCGCGACGAAGTTCTGGATGGTGAGGCCGCGGATGACGACGTCCTTGGCCTGCTGGGTGAACGCGGCCCGGTTGACGCCGCGGCCGTCGAGCACGGCGCCGGGGGCACCGAGGTAGACGTCGCCGTCCTTGGGGATGACCTGCCCGTACTGGTCGGCCGCCAGCCGGTGCGTGCCGGGTGGCAGCCAGAAGGTGGTCCCCGGCGGCGACGCCTGCGTCTTGACGCTCAAGTCGCCCTCGACGGCCAGGTCGACGGGTACGGCACCCGGCGGCGCCTGGGCGTAGAGCGCGGGCTGGTGGTCGCACACGGCACCCGTCGCGGACTCGGCGACGGCGGCTGTGGCGACGGTGAAAACGGGAACAACGGAGGCGGCCAAGAGCAGGACAACGAGCGCGGAATGAAGGCGCGGCATGCCGTGAACCTACGCAGAATCGATCCCGTAGATACCGCCATCAGTGGCCAGTTGTGCATTATCGGCCGCGGTAAAAAATCACCGCGGCCGATAACATGACAAATACCGGACAGCGGTGACGGTCGAAATCCGGTGTTCAGGTGCTGGTTACCGGGGGATGACGTCTTCCAACCGGACGAAAGCGAAGCCCGTGGTCGGGAGGTCGCCCGCCGACGGACGGCGCTCGCCGTCGTGGACCACCAGGAGACCGTGCGGGAAACGGCGGCCGAGCGATGCGGTCGTGATCGCCGAGCCGTCGGAGTGCTCGACCGAGTCCGTGCCGCGGCCCGCGACGATCCGGAGGTCGCGCGTGCGGTGGCCGTAGACGACGAACCGCGAGTCGCCCTGGCTGGACGCGAACAGCGTGCCGTCCGCCACCGCCAGCCCTTCGGCGTCGGCTTCCAGCCACCGGCCGCCGAACCCGGGGTCGGCGCCGTCCGGGACGCATTCCTCCGTTTCGGCGTCCCAGCGCTGCGGGACGCCGTAGGAGCGCACGCGGTCGACCAGCTCGGGCCGCCCGAACCCGGCGGACGTCAGCGGGATCCGCCAGATCCCGACGTCCTCCTGGGCGGTGTAGAGCACGCGGCCGTCGAACACCGACCCCTCCAGCTGCGGCCCTTCGCCGGGTTCCTCGCAGGGCGACCACGTCATGCCGTCCGGCAGCCGGAACGACGACGGCAGGTCGACGGTCGCCAGCGGCGTGGTGCCGACGGTGCCGTCCGGCCGGTCGACCAGCTTCAGCAGTGCCACCCGCGTCTCGTGCCGCCGGGTCACCGCCACCCACCGGACGCCGGTGCGCGGGTCGCGCCCCGCGGCGAGGCCGTACGCGGTCCGCTGTTCGTCCACATCGGACTGCGGGAACACGCGCGGGGCGTTCGGATCGGTGACGTCCCGCAGGAGGTCCGCCCCGGCGGCGGCGCCCCGCGGATCGATCCGGTACACCCGGACGAGGTCCCGGCCCCGGTCGCTGACGACGGCGAGGTCCCCGACGACGTCGACGTTGTTGAACCGCCCGCCGGGCCCGGCCGGGATGAGCTGCAGCGTCCGCGCGTCCAGGTCGAACGCGGCGAGCCCGCCCTCCTTGAGCGTTCCCAGCACCACGCTGCGCGAAGGGTCGTTCGGGTGGACCCAGATGGCCGGGTCGTCGGCATCGGCGTTCGCCGGGGAGGCCGAGGAATCGTCGACGAAGGCCTGCGTCTGGGCGACCGGCGAGGGATCACGGGACGCGGCGGAAGCGGGAACGGCGGACAGCAGGGAGACGGCGGCCACGGCCGCCGGGAGAAGTCTGCGCACGCGCGGAAACTAGACGAATCGGGTGTCCGGTACGTGAACGCCGGATGCCAGGCTCACTCGTGCAGCGTCGGGCGGTAGATCAGCTCCTGGGTCCGGCCGTCGAGCGTCCGGCTCTCCAGCAGGTCCAGGTCGAGGTCCGGCACGCCTTCGAAGACGGGCCGCTCGCCCGTCCGCCCGGTGAGTACCGGGAACACCGTCACCTGGACGCGGTCCACCAGGCCCGCCGCCAGCAGCGCCCGGTTGAGCGACAGGCTCCCGTGCGAGCGCAGCGGCACCGGCGACTCCTCCTTCAGCCGGGTGACGACCTCGACGGCGTCACCGGCCACGACGGTCGCGTCCGGCCAGCCGAGCGGGCCGTCGAGCGTGGCCGACACCACCGTCGCCGGCAGGTCCCGCATCCGGGTCACCCACGGGTCGAGCGCCGCCGGGTCCACCGACAGCATCTGCTCGTTCAGCCGGTGCGTGGCCGCCCCGAAAACCATCCGCTGGTCCTCGCGGTACAGCTCGAGGCGGTGCGCGAGCAGCTCGGGGCCCTGCTTGCCCCAGTAGCCGCCCCAGTCGCCGGTGTGGGAACCGAAGCCGTCGAGGCTCATGAAGACGTCGAAGGTGTAGGTCGCGGTCATGGTGCGCTCCTCGGTCGAAGGGGACTCTCACCCTGACTACGAAGGCGCCTGGCGGGTTTCGACACCGTCCCGGGAATCCAGGTAGTACTGGGCCACCGGGGCCAGCAGCGCGACGATCTCCTCGTCGTCCGCCTCGGCCAGCGGGGGCAGCTTGATCACGTACCGCAGCAGCGCGACGCCCATCATCTGCGCCGCGATCCCGGTCACGCGGATCTTCGGGACCGCCAGCGCCCGTGCCACCTCGGCCAGCACCGTGCGCTCGATGAACTGGCGCATCATCAGCGCGACCTGCTCGTTGGTGGCCGCCGCGCGCAGCATCGCGATGAACGGCGTGCGCCCTTCCGGGGCCGCCCACACCGCGAGGAAAGCGCGCACCAGGCGTTCGCCGACGCCCGCGCGCGGGCCCGCCAGGATGGCCGGGACCAGGGACGCCGGGTCGACCGGGAGGTTCATCGCCGCCGCGAAAAGGGCCTGCTTGCTGCCGAAGAAGTGGTGCAGCAGGGCCGCGTTGACGCCGGCGTCGGCGGCGATCCCGCGGACCGTCGCGCCGTCGTAGCCCAGCTCGGCGAACCGGTGGCGGGCCGCGTCGAGGATCTTCTCGCGCGTCTCCGTCTGCCCCGGCCGCCGTCCCGCCCGTGCCATTGGCAGAGCTTAGAGCCCCCTTGACTACGCTGGTGCGCATGTCTGTCGCGGTGCGGGTGATCCCCTGTCTCGACGTCGACGCGGGCCGGGTCGTGAAGGGCGTCAACTTCGCCGGCCTCCGCGACGCCGGCGACCCGGTCGAGCTGGCCCGGCGTTACGACGCCGAAGGGGCCGACGAGCTGACGTTCCTCGACGTCACGGCGTCCTCCGGCGACCGCGAAACCACCTACGACGTGGTCCGCCGCACCGCCGAGCAGGTCTTCATCCCGCTCACCGTCGGCGGCGGCGTCCGCAGCAACGACGACGTCAACCGGCTCCTGCGCACGGGCGCGGACAAGGTGAGCATCAACACCGCCGCCATCGCCCGGCCGGAGTTCCTCCACGAAGCCTCCCGCCGGTTCGGCGCGCAGTGCATCGTGCTGTCCGTCGACGCGCGCCGCGTTCCCGAAGGCGGCGAGCCGACCTCGTCCGGCTTCGAGGTCACCACCCACGGCGGCCGCCGCGGCACCGGGATCGACGCCGTCGAGTGGGCCGCGCGCGGCGAAGAGCTCGGGGTCGGCGAGATCCTGCTCAACTCCATGGACGCCGACGGCACCAAGAACGGCTTCGACCTCGAGCTCATCGAGCTGGTCCGCAAGGCCGTGCGGGTCCCGGTGATCGCCAGCGGGGGAGCGGGCGCGCTCGAGCACTTCCTGCCCGCGGTGCGGACCGGCGCGGACGCGGTGCTCGCGGCCAGCGTGTTCCACTTCGGACAGCTGAAGATCGGCGACGTCAAGAACGCGCTGCGCGAAGGCGGGGTCGAGGTCCGGTGAAGTCCTGGCAGGCACCCGTCGAGGTGAAGGTCACCGCCGCCCTGCTGGTCGGGCTGCCGGTGGCGTGGGCGCTGCTCGACCTGATCCCGGTGCTCGGCGCCGGGTCGGGCCTGGCCATCTACCGGGTGCCCGCGCTCGCGCTGATCCTCGGCGGCGTCGTCACCACCGGGCTCGTGCTGAAGCTCGGGAGCGCGCGCATCGGCGGCCTGGTCGTCACCGTGGTGTTCGCGCTGCTGCACGCCTTCCTGCTGCTGGCCGCGGAACTGTGGTGGAACAAGCTGTTCTCCGGCCTCTCCTTCGCGGGCTACGGCTACGCGTTCGTCCTGTTGAACTCGATGCCGCTCAAGCGGCACATTGTGGGAGCGCAAGCATGAGCCTGGACGCGGCCGTCTCGGCGCGCCTCAAGCGCAACGCCGACGGCCTGATCGCCGCGGTCGTCGTCGAGCACGCCACCTCCGACGTGCTGATGATGGCCTGGATGAACGACGACGCCCTCGCCGCGACCCTGGCCACCCGCCGCGGCACGTACTGGTCGCGCAGCCGGCGGAAGCTGTGGGTCAAGGGCGAGACGTCCGGCCACTACCAGCACGTTCGCGAGGTGCGCATCGACTGCGACGGCGATACGGTGCTGCTGCGCGTCGACCAGACCGGCCCCGCCTGTCACACCGGCACGCACACCTGTTTCGACACCGAAGAGCGCCTGCTCCTCGCCGACGAGAAAGAGCACGCGTGACAATCGCCGCCGACGTCCTGGTCGGGCTGGTCGCCCTGATCCACGTCTACATCGTCGTCCTGGAGATGTTCCTCTGGACCACCCCGCGCGCCCGCGCCGCCTTCGGCACCACGAAGGAGTTCGCGGAAGAGAGCAAGACGCTCGCCGCGAACCAAGGGCTGTACAACGGTTTCCTGGCGCTCGCGCTGGTGTGGGGCCTGATCGCGAGCGACCCCACGGGCTTCCAGCTCAAGCTGTACGGCCTCGTGTGCGTCATCATCGCGGGCCTCTACGGCGCGGCGACGGCCAGCAAGCGGATCCTGTTCGTGCAGGTGCTGCCGGCCGCGCTGGCGCTGCTCGCGCTCCTGCTCGCCCGCTGACCCCGTTCCCTTACACGCACGGGAAGGCCGCCTGGTTGACGCGCCGTCCTGTGCCGTTTCTCGCAGCGTTCACGCAGGTCGACGGCCCTAACATCACTCCATGCGGGCATTCTGGGTGGTCATCGCCGCCGGCTTTTCGGTTGTCGCCGGGCTTGGCGCCGCGGCCACGGTGTACTCGCTCGTCTCCGGCGACGACGATCTGCTGAGCAATGCGCTCCTCCTGGTCGGTGGCCTCGCGTTCGCCGCCGTCGGCTGGTACCGGCTGCGGGTCGTGGACCGCGGCGCAACGGCCGTCGTCCGGAACTTCGGCCGGTGGCTGCCCGCGGCGGATCCCGCCGACGGTGACCACCCGGTGCTGAACGCCCGCATGCGCCGGGCTTACCGCCGCGCGACGGGCTTCGCCGTGGGCTGGGCGGTGGTGTTCGCGGCCGGGTTCACCCAGGTCGCCCTGGTCTCCGCGGCCGCCGAGGACCTGCTCCACACCGGCTTCCACGAGATCGGCGAGGTCGTCAGCGTGCGCCACAGCAGAGGCACGACGTACATCGAGGTGAGCCACGGCAACCGGACCGACGTCCTCGTCCGGGATTCGGACCGCGACTACCGGGTCGGCGAGGAGGTGATCGTCATCTACGACCCGGCCGACCCCGCGCGCGTGCGCACCGCGGACGAATCGAACGAAGACGATTCCCAGCTCAGCCTCGGCATGGTTCCGATACTGGTCGCCCTGTTCGGCCTGCCGTTCTCGATCGGGCTGGCGGCCGGCTGGCGGCGCCGGCTCCGGGCCGTCGAGCGCACCGGGTGGCGACGGGCCCGCGTGAGCGACGAGCAGGTGAAGCTGGACTCGGAATTCCGCGACGGGTCGGTGGTCGCGCTCCGCCGCTCCTGGGCGCTCCTCCGCCTGTCGCCGTCGGCCGGCTGGAAGAACAAGCAGGGCTGGGTCGGCGGCTGGGGCAGGTCGATGGTCGTGGGGATGGAGAACGGCCCGTACGTCCTGGCCGTCCACGCGATCCGGGAACGGGCCTAGTCGATCTCGCCGGTGATGTAGCGCTGCACCGTCGGCGCCACCGCGGCCACGAGGGTGTCGACCTCCGCCGTCACCAGGGGTTCGAACTTCGCCACGTACCGGATCATGCCCATGCCGACCAGCTGGGACGCGCAGAGCGCCGTGCGCAGCGGGATCCGGTCCGAGCCGATCGAGGTGATCAGCCCGGTGAAGAAGTTCTGGAAGAAGCTCCGCAGGACCTGGCCGGCCTGCTCGTGGCCGGTGATGCTGCGGACCAGTGCCTGGAAGACGTCGCCGCCCGCGCCGTCCCAGCGGGTGAGGAAGGTGCGGACGATGCGCTCGCCGATTTCGGCGTCCGGGCCGCGGCGGATTTCCCCCTGCAGCTCCAGGGGGTCGAAGGGCAGCTGGAGCACGGCTTTCGCGAACAGGCCTTCCTTGCTGCCGAACCAGTGGTTGACCATCGCCGCGTCGACGCCGGCGCGGGTGGCGATCGCGCGCACCGTCGCGCCGTCGTAGCCGCTCTCGGCGAACACCGCCCGCGCGGCCTCGACCAGTGCCGTGCGGGTGTCCTGGCCGGCGGGCCGCCGGCCGCGGCGGCGGGAAGTAGTGTCGGTGTTGTCGGCGGTGCTCACGGCTCCATCATGACCGACGCCCGGCCACAATTCAACATTCATTGAATTGTGGCCCCGCCGTCGCCGGATCTGCCCGGGGCGGCACAATGAGCCCATGGTCAGCGCTTCCGCCGGTTCGACCGGTCCCGGCTCGGTCAGCCCGTCCCGCGAGGACTTCCGCGCCCTCGCCGAGAGCCGCCGCGTGATCCCGGTCGTGCGCCGGGTCCTCGCCGACGGCGAGACGCCGATCGGGGTGTACCGCAAGCTCGCCGCCGACCGGCCGGGCACGTTCCTCTTCGAATCGGCCGAGAACGGCGCCTCCTGGACGCGCTGGTCGTTCATCGGCGTGCGCAGCCCGGCCGCGCTGACCGTGCGCGACGGCGAAGCGGTCTGGACCGGCACGCCGCCGGTCGGCCTGCCGAGCGAAGGAAACCCGCTCACCGTGCTGCGCGAAACGATCGAAGCGTTGCACACCGAGGCCCTGCCCGGATTGCCGCCGCTGACCGGCGGCATGGTCGGCTACATCGGCTACGACTCCGTGCGCTGGCTGGAACGGCTGCCCGAGCTGGCCGAGCGCGACCTCGACATCCCCGAGCTGACCATGCTCCTGGCCACCGACCTCGCGGCGTTCGACCACCACGAGGGCACGGTCACGCTGATCGCGAACGCCGTCAACTGGGACGACTCGCCCGAGCGCGTGGACGCGGCCTACGACGACGCCGTCGCCCGGCTGAGCGCGATGACCGAGCAGCTGCAGGTGCCCGCGCCCGCCACCGTCGCCGCGTTCGACCGGCCCGTGCCGGAGTTCACCCGGAAGCGGTCCAAAGCGGACTTCCACGCCGCGGTCGAAAAGGCCGTCGAAGCGATCAAGGCCGGCGAAGCGTTCCAGATCGTGCCGTCGCAACGGTTCGAGATCCCGACCGCCGCCGACGCGCTCGACATCTACCGCGTGCTCCGGACGTCCAACCCGAGCCCGTACATGTACCTGCTGCGGCTCGAAGGCTTCGACATCGTCGGCTCCAGCCCCGAATCCCTCGTCACCGTGCGGGACGGGCGCGCGACCACGCACCCGATCGCGGGCACCCGCTGGCGCGGCGCCGACCCGGAAGAGGACGCGCAGCTGGCCAAGGACCTCCTGGCCGACGAGAAGGAGCGTGCCGAGCACCTGATGCTCGTCGACCTCGGCCGCAACGACCTCGGCAAGGTCTGCAAGCCGGGCACCGTGCGCGTCGTCGACTTCTTCCAGATCGAGCGCTACAGCCACGTCATGCACATCGTGTCCACCGTCACCGGCGAGCTGGCCGAAGGCAAGACGGCCTTCGACGCGGTCACGGCGTGCTTCCCGGCCGGGACGCTGTCCGGCGCGCCGAAGGTCCGCGCCATGCAGCTGATCGAGGAGCTGGAACCGGTCCGCCGCGCGCTCTACGGCGGGGTCGTCGGCTACCTCGACTTCGCCGGCGACGCCGACACCGCGATCGCGATCCGCACCGCGCTGGTCAAGGACGGCATCGCGCACGTGCAGGCCGGGGGCGGGGTGGTCGCCGACTCGGTGCCGGACTACGAGGACACCGAATCGCTGAACAAGGCCAGGACCGTGCTCTCGGCGGTCGCCGCCGCGCAGACGATGGTCGCGGCGGGCACCCTCGACCCGGCCGCGGACTCCGCCCATGTCTGAGCCGGCCAAGCCGTCCCGCCGTCCACTGTGGATGATCGTCACCGGGCTGCTGCTCGGCGCGCTCGCGCTGTGGGGTGCGTCACGGCTGACGTGGTTCGCCGAATTCCGCGACGGCGGCGTGCGCGGCACGGTGCTCCACCGCGAAACCGGCGAGCAGCAGGCGACCGCGCTGGTGCCGCTGGCCCTGCTCGCGCTGGCCGGGGTGGCCGGCGTCATCGCGACCGGCGGCTGGGCGCGGCGCGTCCTCGGCGTCGTGCTCGCGCTGGCCGGGCTGGCCGCGGTCTGGACCGGGATCGACGGCGTCCGTTTCACCGGCTACGCGGCCGGGCTGCCGGTGTCCCAGATGCTGATCGGGCGCGGGTTGGCCGTGCTGGGGGGAATTCTCGTCGCCGCGGGCGGGTTGGCAGCCGTCAAGGGCGCGGGCAAGGCGGCGCGGCTGGGCGCCAAGTACGCGGCTCCGGCGACGCGGAAGAAGACCCGCGATCCGGACGCCGAGCTGTGGGAAGCCCTGTCGGAAGGCGAGGATCCCACGGACGTCCGCGGCAGGCATTCGGAGTAACGCACGCACCCGGAACCGAGCGCTCCAGATGCGGGGGTTAGCATCGTTTCGGCGGGAAGGGGAAGGTTTTTGTGAGCGACCTTGCGAGTGAATCCGTGAGTACGTGCCAGGGCGGGGGCGCCCGGTGAGCGTGCTCGAAGACATCGTCGCCGGCGTGCGGGAAGACCTCGCCGTGCGGGAATCCGCGCTGCCGTTCGACGAACTGAAGATCCGCGCGGCCGCCGCCCCGGCGCCCCGCGACGTGATGTCCGCGCTGCGCGAGTCCGGCATCGGCGTGATCGCCGAGGTGAAGCGGCGCAGCCCCTCCAAGGGCGAGCTGGCCGACATCCCCGACCCGGCCGCACTGGCGAAGGACTACGAAGACGGCGGCGCGCGGGTGATCAGCGTGCTGACCGAGCAGCGCCGCTTCGGCGGGTCGCTGGCCGACCTCGACGCGGTCCGCGCCGCGGTGGACATCCCCATCCTGCGCAAGGACTTCATCGTCAGCCCCTACCAGGTGCACGAAGCCCGCCTGCACGGCGCCGACATGGTGCTGCTGATCGTCGCCGCGCTGGAGCAGAACGCGCTCGTCGCGCTGCTCGACCGCGTCGAGTCGCTCGGCATGACCGCGCTGGTGGAGATCCACAACGCCGAGGAGGCCGACAAGGCCCTCGAGGCGGGCGCCAAGGTCATCGGCGTCAACGCGCGCAACCTGCACACCCTCGAGGTGGACCGGGACGTCTTCTCGCGGCTGGCCCCGGGCCTGCCGATGGACGTCTACAAGGTCGCCGAGTCGGGCGTCCGCGGGCCGGGCGACCTGATGTCCTACGCCGGCCACGGCGCCGACGCGGTGCTGGTCGGCGAGGGGCTCGTCGCGTCGGGCGACCCGAAGGGCTCCCTGGTCAAGCTGGTCACCGCCGGCTCGCACCCCGCCTGCCCGAGGCCGTCGCGGTGACCGAAGAGCACGACAAGCACGACCCGGACGAGCGCGGCTACTACGGCCCGTACGGCGGCAGGTTCATGCCGGAGGCGCTGATCGGCGTCGTCGACGAGGTCGCCACCGAGTACGACAAGGCCCGCCACGACCCGGACTTCCTGAACGAGTTCAACCGCCTGCTGAAGGACTACGCGGGCCGCCCGTCGCTGCTCACCGAGGCCAAGCGCTTCGGCGAGCACGCCGGCGGCGCGCGGGTCTTCCTCAAGCGCGAAGACCTGAACCACACCGGCTCCCACAAGATCAACAACGTGCTGGGCCAGGCGCTGCTCACCAAGCGGATGGGCAAGAAGCGCGTCATCGCCGAGACCGGCGCGGGCCAGCACGGCGTCGCGACGGCCACCGCGTGCGCGCTGCTCGACCTCGACTGCGTCGTCTACATGGGCGAGGTCGACACCGAGCGCCAGGCGCTGAACGTGGCCCGCATGCGGCTGCTCGGCGCCGAGGTCATCCCGGTCAAGACCGGTTCGCGGACGCTCAAGGACGCGATCAACGAGGCGCTGCGCGACTGGGTGACCAACGCCGACACCACGCACTACCTGTTCGGCACGGCCGCCGGCCCGGCCCCGTTCCCGACGATGGTGCGCAACTTCCACCACGTCATCGGCACCGAGGCCCGCGAGCAGATCCTCGAGCAGGCCGGCCGCCTGCCCGACGTCGTCGCGGCGTGCGTCGGCGGCGGGTCGAACGCGATCGGCATCTTCTCCGGCTTCTACGACGACCCGTCCGTGCGGCTGGTCGGCCTGGAGCCGGGCGGCGAGGGCATCGAGGGCAACCGCCACGGCGCGACGCTCACGAAGGGCACCCCGGGCAACCTGCACGGCGCGATGACGTACCTGCTGCAGGACGAGGACGGCCAGACGGTCGAGTCGCACTCGATCTCGGCCGGGCTGGACTACCCGGGCGTCGGCCCGGAGCACGCGTGGCTCAAGGACACCGGCCGCGCCGAGTACCGGCCGGTCACCGACGCCGAGGCGATGGACGCGTTCAAGCTGCTCTCGCGCACCGAGGGCATCATCCCGGCGATCGAGTCGGCGCACGCGCTGGCCGGCGCGCTGGTGCTGGGCCGCGAGCTGGGGCCGGAGGGCCTGATCGTGGTCAACCTGTCGGGCCGCGGCGACAAGGACATGGACACGGCGGCGAAGTGGTTCGGGTTGGTGGGCGAGTGAGCGGGCTGGACGACCTCTTCGCGACGACGCGCGCGGAGGGCCGGGCCGCGCTGGTCGGCTACCTCCCGGCGGGCTTCCCGACGGTCGGGGGTTCGAAGGACCTCATCGCGGCGTGCGTCGACGGCGGCGCGGACCTGATCGAGGTCGGCGTCCCGTACTCGGACCCGGTGATGGACGGCCCGACCATCCAGGCCGCTTCGGTGACCGCGCTGGACAACGGCTTCCGCCTCAAGCACGTCTTCGAGGTCGTCGAGTCGGTGGCTTCGCGCGGCGGCCGCGCGGTCGTGATGACGTACTGGAACCCGGTCAACCGCTACGGCGTGGACCGCTTCGCGCGCGACCTCGCGGCGGCGGGCGGGCTCGGCCTGATCACGCCGGACCTGATCCCGGACGAAGCCGCTTCGTGGATGACGGCTTCGAAGGAGCACGGCCTGGACCGGACGTTCCTGGTGGCGCCCTCGTCGTCGGAGGAGCGCCTCGCGTTGACGGCGGCCGCGTCGTCGGGCTTCATCTACGCGACCGCGGTGATGGGCGTGACGGGCGCGCGCGACCAGGTCGGCGCGGGCGCGGAGGACCTGGTCCGCCGCACGCGAGCCCACACGTCGCTCCCGATCGGCGTCGGCCTCGGCGTCCGTTCCGGCGACCAAGCGGCCGAGGTGGCCTCGTTCGCGGACGCGGTGATCGTGGGCTCCGCCCTGGTCACGGCGGCGGCCGAGGGCCCATCCGGCGTGCGTGCGTTGTCCGCGGAGCTGGCCGAAGGCGTGCGCCGGGCGGTCGCCACCGCTTGACCTGGAGTGCGCTCCAGGTGTCACGCTGGATCGGTGACGTCCTACACCCCGGCTCAGGTGACCGAAAAGACCGGCTTCACCATCGACACCCTGCGGTACTACGAGCGCATCGGCCTGCTCCACCACGTCGGCCGCACGGCAGGCGGGCGGCGCGTGTTCACCGACCAGGACGTGGAGTTCCTGCAGCTCCTGCGCTGCCTGCGGTACACGGGCATGCCGGTGGCGGAGATGCTGCGGTTCGTGGAGCTGCTGCGCTCCGGCGAGGCGACCCGCAAGGAGCGAGTGGAGGTCTTGCGCGAGCACGAACGGCGGGTGGCGGGGCAGATCTCGCGGTTGCAGGAGCACCAGGACCACATCCGGTTCAAGATCCGGCTGTACAGCGGGGCGGAGGAGCTGGCTGTCGCACCCGCGTGACGCCCTCACCTGATCCAGAACTGTCGGTGGCCGTCCGCATACTCCTCGTGTGACGATCCCCAACGCGTTCTTGATGCCGCCACGACCGGACGGTTGGACAGTCGACGACGTCCTCGCCCTGCCCGAGGAGCAAACCCTGCTTCACCGGACCGAACTCGTTGACGGGGTACTCCTCGTGAGCCCGTGGCCGGGGCTGGAGCACCAGCGGCTACTCGGGAAGCTCCAATTCGCCTTGGGGCCTGCGCTCCCTGACGGTGCGGAGTTGCTGCCGGGCGTGAACGTACGCCTCGAAGGTCAGCGGCTGATGGTCCCGGACCTGGTGATCCTCAACCGTCCCGGGGCTGACACCCTCGCCTACGCGGCGAGTGATGTCCTCCTGGCCGCGGAAATCGTCTCGCCATCGACCAAGGTGCAGGACCGGATCCTCAAGCGGACGGTCTACGCGGAGGCACTGATTCCGTTCTACCTCCTGGTCGAGCCGGGAGAACAGAACACCGCGACCCTCTTCGAGTTCCAGGGCGGCGAGTACGAACCCATCGCCAAGAGCGAGGACGGCGAACTCCACCTCACCCGCCCCTTCGAGGCCACCCTCCGTCTCTGACCCGCTTTGTACGAAAGCTGTACGCGGCTCGATCAAGCTCCGCGGCATGGACTTCGACTCAGGACGACTCCCGCGGCGCACCTTCCTCCGCGGCGCGGCCGGCGTCGCCGTCGCGGGCGGGGCCGGGCTCCTGCTCGCCAATACGGCGGAAGCGCAGACCGAACCCCGGATCTACAGCTGCGCCGAGTGGGGTGCCCGGCCCCCGGCCGACACCCTCACCACCCTCGACCACCCGGCGAACCGCATCCTCATCCACCACATCGCCTGTCCCAACAGCACCGACTACTCGCTCGCCCACGCCTTCCAGGTCGCCCGGGACGACCAGCACGACCACATGGACAACAACGGCTGGTCCGACACCGGCCAGCACTTCACCGTCAGCCGCGGTGGGTACCGGCTCGAGGGGCGGCACGGCAGCCTCGACGCGTTGCGCGGCCGGACCACCATGATCCAGGGCGCGCACTGCCCCGGGCAGAACACCAACGCCATCGGCATCGAAAACGAAGGCACCTACACCAGCGTCGAGCCGCCCGAAGCGCAGTGGGCGTCGCTCGTCGTCTTCTGCGCCTACATCTGCCGCCAGTACGGCATTTCCCCGGACGAGATCAAGGGCCACCGCGACTTCTACAACACCGAGTGCCCCGGCGAGCGCCTGTACGCCAAGCTGCCGCAGCTGCGCGACGAGGTGAAGGCGTCAATGTAGGTACCGCATCACGGCGCACAGCTCCTCCGGCGGCAGCGCACCGAGCCGGTCGATCTCGCCGCGGCGCACGTCCATCAGCGTCGTCGCCAGCTCCGGGCCGAACGCCGTCGTCAGCGCCGAGTCCGCCTCGAACGCCGTGACCGCCTCGGCCAGCGACGTCGGGAGCCGGGTCGCCGACTCGAGCGTTCCCGGGTCGACGTCCACCGGTTCCGGGAGAGTCGCAACAGCGGAAACGCCCGCCAGGCCCGCGAACAGCAGCGCCGCCACCACCAGGTACGGGTTCGCCGTCAGGTCGAAGCACTTGACCTCGAAGTTCGCCGTCCGGTCGCGCTGCCCGGCCGGGCCCTGCACCAGCCGCAGCGGCGCCTCGCGGTTTTCCAGGCCCCACGCGCTGAACACGCCCGCCCAGTGGTGCGGTTCCAGCCGCAGGTAGCTCACCACCGACGGCGCGCCGATCGCCAGCAGGGCCGGCAGCCGGCCGAAGATCCCGGCGCCGAACGCCTCCGCGGTCCGCGTCAGCCCGAACGGACCGTCGCCGCCGGCGCACAGGTTGCGGTCGCCGTCCCAGATGCTCAGGTGGACGTGGCCGCCGTTGCCGACGCCGCCCGGTTCGAACTTCGGCGTGAACGAGGCCCGCAGCCCGTGCCGCTCGCTGACCGTCCGGATCGTCTCCCGCGTCAGCACCGCGATGTCGGCCGCGCGCACCGGGTCGTCCGCCGCCACCGACAGCTCGAACTGCCCGGCCGCGTATTCCGGGTGGATCTGTTCCACCGCAACGCCTTGCGCGGACAACGTGGACACCAGCGTGCGCAGGTAGGCCGCCTGCGAGGAAAGCCGCGCGTAGCCGTAGGCCGGGCCCGCCGTGGCCGAGCGCGGGTCGTCCGGCGCGTCCGCCGCGGTGATCACCCATTCGAGCTCGAACGCCAGCCGCGCCCGGTAGCCCTGCGCGGCCAGCTCGGCCGTCGCCGCCGCGGCCAGTGCCCGCGCGTCCTGCGGGTGCGGCTCGCCTTCGGTGTCGTACTTCCGGACCGGCGCCCACGCCCAGCCCGGCTGGGCCGCCAGCGGCACGAGCGCGTCGAGGTCCGGGTGCAGCCGCAGGTCGCCGACCGGGCCGCGCGAGTACGTGCCGCCCGCGATGTCGTCGGTGGCCAGGAAGAAGTCGAACGAGTTCGACGCGCCGACGCCCCAGGCCGCCGCCGACCACAGCCGGTCCACCGGGACGGCCTTCACCCGGGCGATGCCGCTGTTGTCCACGAAGGTCAGCGCGACCAGCTCCACGCCGGCCGCGCGCAGGCCGTCGGCCCGGATCGCGCCCTGCTGCGCGAGTTCTGCCCGATCGAGCTGGCTCATTCGGCTCCCGTCGATGTTCACTGAGTGCTTCGAGGAAAGAGGTGGAGATCGTGTCAGACACCGTCGAAACCCGTCCAGGGCTGCGCCGCTCCCTCTCCGTCTGGCAGGCCGTCGGCCTGTCCGTGGCGTTGATGGCGCCCAGCATGGCCGCCAACATCAACCCCCAGCAGACCGCGGCCGCCGCCGGCCGCGCCGTCCCCCTCGCCTTCCTGCTCTCCGCGGTCGGCGTGCTGCTGGTCGCCTACGGTTTCGTCAAGCTCTGCCGGCACTACCAGCACGCCGGTTCGGTGTACGCCTTCGTCGGCGCCACCCTCGGCCCGCGCGCGGGCGTCGTCTCCGGCATCGGCCTCCTCGGCACGTACACCTTCTACGCCGTCGTCACGAGCTCGGCGGCGGGCACCCTGGGCACGGCTTTCCTGACGCAGACGGGGATCTGGCCGGACCCGCCGTCCTGGGGCCCGTTCGTGCTCACCGCCGTCGCGCTCGCCGGCGCCTGGCTCCTGGCGGTGCTGCCCGCGCGCCGCGGCACGAGCACGCTGCTCGCCGTCGAAGGCGCCACGATCGCGGTGATCCTGCTGGTCACGGTGGTGATCCTGGTGCGCCTGCTGGCCGGGAGCGCGCCCGGTGGCGCCCGGTTCACGCTC
This sequence comes from Amycolatopsis lexingtonensis, assembly GCF_014873755.1. Taxonomy (NCBI): domain Bacteria; kingdom Bacillati; phylum Actinomycetota; class Actinomycetes; order Pseudonocardiales; family Pseudonocardiaceae; genus Amycolatopsis; species Amycolatopsis lexingtonensis. Next base: position 4,918,910 of record NZ_JADBEG010000001.1, on the reverse strand, counting down.
GACGTCTTCGTCCCGGAAACCGGGCTGTCCGGGGTGTTCCTCGGCGCGGTGTTCGGCTTCCTGTCCTTCGCCGGCTTCGAAGCCGCCGCCACGCTCGGCGAGGAGACGCACGACCCGAAGCGCAACATCCCGCGCGCGATCCTCGGCACGGCGATCTTCGGCGGCGGCTACTTCGTCGTGGTCACCGCCGTCGAGATGATGGCGTTCGGCACGGACGCGGCCGCGTTCCACGACTCGCCGTCCCTGCTCGGCGATCTCGGCAGCCGCTACGCGGGCGCGTGGGTCGGCGACGTGATCAGCGTGGGGGCCGCGATCAGCGCGTTCGGCTGCTGCCTCGCCTGCGTCGTCGGCGGTTCGCGGCTGCTCTACGCCCTGGGGCGCGACGCCGTCGGCGGCCGCGGCATCGGCCGGACGTCGAGCCGCGGCACCCCGGTGGTCGCGGTCGGCGCGGTGACCGGCGCGGCGGCGCTGATCATCCTGGTGTGCGCGCTGTTCTTCGGCGCCACCGCGGCGGACACGTTCGCCTGGTCGGGCTCGATCGGCACGCTGATCCTGCTGGTGATCTACCTGCTCACGACCGCGGGCGCGATCCTGCTGCTGTTCGTGAAGCGCCGCATGCGCGTGCCGGGGTGGCACCTGGTGTTCCCCCTCGGCGCGCTCGCCGTGCTCGGCTACACCGTCTACGTCAACGTGGTGCCGTATCCGGCCGAAGGACCGGCGCGCTGGTTCCCGGTGGCCGCGGCGGCCGTGCTGGTGCTCGCGGTGATCTTGGTGCTGTCGGCGCCCGCTTACGCTCGTAGGGTGGGGGAGAGGCTGACCACCGTGGACGGAGGCGCATGACCGACCTGCTCCCGTTCGTCGCGGACCTGCCGCTGGTGGACCACCACTGCCACGGTGTCGTCACCCGGGACGTGGCCCGCGCGGACTTCGAGGGGATGCTCACCGAGGCCGACGCGCCCTCGCCGCTCGGCACGAGCCTGTTCGACTCGCTGATCGGGCTGGCCGTGCGCGAACGCTGCGCGCCGGTGCTCGACCTGCCGAAGCACGCGGACGCCGATGCCTACCTCGAACGCCGCGCCGAGCTGGGCGCGGCCGAGGTGGCCCGGCGGTTCCTGCGCGCCACCGGCACCACCGACTTCCTCCTGGACGGCGGGTTCCTGCCCGAAGCGTTGACCACCACCCCGGAGTTCGCCGCGCTCGCGGGCACCCGCGCGCACGACGTCGTCCGGCTGGAGCAGGTCGCCGAGTCCGTCATCGGCGGGACCACCGCGGAAGGGTTCGCCGCCGCCTTCGCCGACGAGCTGGGGAACCGCGCGAAAACCGCCGTCGGGCTCAAGTCGATCGCCGCCTACCGCGTCGGCCTCGAGCTGGCGGGGGAGCGGCCGTCGCCGTCGGAGGTGACGGCCGCGGCGGGACGCTGGCTGCGAACCGGGAGCCCCCGGCTGGCCGACGAGGTGCTGCACCGGCACCTCGTCTTCACCGGCCTCGACCTGGGCCTGCCGGTGCAGTTCCACGTCGGCTACGGCGACTCCGACGTCGACCTGCACCGCTGCGACCCGCTGCTGCTCACCGGGCTCCTGCGGGCCACCCGCGACCGCGGCGTGCCGATCCTGCTGCTGCACAACTACCCGTACCACCGGAACGCCGCGTATCTCGCGCAGGTTTTCGAGCACGTGTTCGTGGACGCCGGGCTCATCACGCACAACGCGGGGTTCCGGGCACCGGCGGTCCTGGCCGAGCTGCTGGAGATCGCGCCGTTCGGGAAGGTCCTCTTCTCCACCGACGCGTTCGGCCTGGCCGAGCTGTACCACCTGGGCACGGCCCTGTTCCGGCAAGGCCTGTCCGACTTCGTGCGCGCCGCGCTCGACGCGGACGCGGTGTCCGAAGTGGACGCCGTCCGGCTGTGTGCTTTGGTGGGAAGTGAGAACGCGCAGAGGATCTACCGCTTGGAGCACGTGTGAGTGATCTGTGGGCCCGGTGGACACGGGCGATCGCCGACGAACTGCCCGCCGCCGTGGAGCTCCGGCACGCGGTGCACGCCGACCCGCGCGGCTCCGGCGACGAGGAGGACACCGCCCGTCTGGTCGCCGGGGCGCTCGGCGCGGGCGACGGGGTCCGCGTCGCCAAGACCGGCCGCGCGATCCGCCTGCCCGGCGGCGACGGCCCGGCCGTGGCGCTGCGCGCCGAGCTGGACGCCCTCCCGGTGCTGGAGGGCACCCGCGTGCCGTGGGCGTCGGGCAACGAGCTGATGCACGCGTGCGGCCACGACGTCCACCTCGCCGCGCTGGTCGCCGTCGGCCGCGCGGCGGTGCGCGTCGGCGTGCCCCGGCCGATCCTGGCGCTGCTGCAGCCGCGGGAGGAGACGTCGCCGCCGGGCGCGCTCGACGTCGTCGAGTCCGGCGTGCTGACCGAGCACGGCGTCGACGCGGTGATCGGCGCGCACGTCCAGCCGCGGCTTGCGCACGGCGTCGTCGCCGCGGTGCCCGGCCCGGTGAACGCCTCCACCGACGAGTTCGAGGTGACCCTCTACGGGCAGGGCGGCCACGCCGGCTACCCGCACCTGCTGCGCGACCCGATCCTGGCGCTGTCTCACCTGGTCGTGAGCCTGCAGCAGCTCGCGTCGCGGCGGATCGACCCGGTGTTCGGCGCCGTCTGCTCGGTCGGGCGGATCCAGGCGGGCGCGGCGGCCAACGTCATCCCGAACAGCGCGACCGCGTTCGGCTCGCTCCGCCTGATGCGCACCAAGGACCGCGACCGCGCGCTGGAAGCCCTCGCGGACATCGTGCACGGCACCGCGCGGGCGCACGGCTGCACCGCCGAGCTGGAGATCAGCCCCTGCGAGCCGGTGCTGGACAACGACGCCGCGCTGGCCGCGGGCGCGCAACGCTGGCTGAGCCACGCGGGCTTCGCCGTCGACGACCAGTTCCGGTCGTTCGGCGCGGACGATTTCGCCCACTACTGCGGCGGCGCGACCCGCGGGCTGATGCTGTTCGTCGGCCTCGGCGACACCGCGGGCGTGCCCAGCCTGCACGACGAACGCTTCCTCCCGCGCGACGAAGCGGTCACCCAGGTCGCGCACGCGCTGGTGGCGGGGTACCTGGCCGCCTTGGAGGCTCCGGCGCCTTAGCGCTACGGTGGCCGCGTGATGAGCGCCTACCTCGCGACGATCCCCAGTCCCGACCGGGGGGTCTGGCACCTGGGACCGATCCCGCTCCGCGCGTACGCCCTGTGCATCATCGCCGGCATCATCGTGGCGATCTGGTGGGGCGAGCGGCGCTGGGCGGCCCGCGGCGGGACCAAGGGCACGGTGATCGACATCGCGGTGTTCGCGGTGCCGTTCGGCCTGGTCGGCGGCCGGTTGTACCACGTGATCACCGACCCCGAGCTGTACTTCACCGAGGGCAAGAACCCCTGGAACGCGTTCGCGATCTGGGACGGCGGCCTCGGCATCTGGGGCGCCATCGCCCTCGGCGCGGTGGGCGCGCTCATCGCCTGCCGCCGCAAGGGCATCCCGCTGCCGGCGATGGCGGACGCGATCGCGCCGGGCATCGTCGTGGCGCAGGCCATCGGCCGCATCGGCAACTACTTCAACCAGGAGCTCTACGGCGCGCACACCGACCTGCCGTGGGGCCTGGAGGTCTACCAGCGCTTCAACCCGGAGGACCCGGACAACCTGCTCAACGGCGTCGCGACCGGGCACATCCCGCTGCCGGAGAGCCCGGTGCACCCGACGTTCCTGTACGAGCTGATCTGGAACCTGCTGGTCGCGCTGCTGGTCGTCTGGGCGGACCGGCGCTTCAAGCTCGGGCACGGGCGGGTGTTCGCGCTGTACGTCGCCGGGTACACGGTCGGCCGCGGCTGGATCGAGATGATGCGGACCGACACCGCGAACCACATCCTCGGCCTGCGGGTGAACGTGTGGACGTCGATCCTGCTGTTCGCGGCCGCCGTGGTGTACTTCGTGCTCGCCGCGAAGCGGGGGCCGCGGGAGCTGCCGGAGACGCTGGTGAGCAAGGACGCGCCCGGTCCGGACGAGACCCCGGTGGCCGCAGAGGAGGAGCCGGAGCACGCGAAGGTGGCGGCCGAGGCCCCGGCGCCGGAGAAACCCGCCTCGGAGGAGGCTCCGGCCGCCGAAGAGCCGAAGAAGACCGACGAGAGCTGACGCTTTCCCGAAGGCCATCGCCGGACGCCCGGCGGTGGCCTTCGTCGTACCCGGGCCCTGCTCCGACGTGCGGGGTCGGGGCGCCGCCCCCCGTTTTCCACGCTACCGGGCGGGGCCGACAGTTCCGGTCAGCCGAGGTCGGGCAGGCCCAGCTCCAGGTTCGGGGTCTGCAGACCGCCGTCGACCTCGAGGATCTTGCCCGTGATGTACCCGCCGGCGCGCGAGGCCAGGAACACCACCGTCGCCGCGATGTCCTCGGCCTCGCCGATGCGCTTCAGCGGGGTGGCGGACTCCATCTTGGCCTTCAGCTCCGGGTTGCCCACCACGATCTCCAGGGCCGACGTCGCCACCGAGCCCACCGAGATCGCGTTCACCCGGACCTTCGGGGCCAGGTCGGCGGCCGCCAGGCGGGTGTAGTGGGCCAAGGCCGCCTTCGCCGTGCCGTACGCCGCGAAGCCGCGGCCCGAGACCCGGCCCATCACCGACGAGATGTTGACGACCGAGCCGCCGGTCTCCAGCAGGGCGGGGGCCGCCGCCGCGGTCAGCGCGTGCGCGGTCGCCACGTTGAAGCGGAACGCTTCCTCGAGGAACTCCGCGGTGGTCTCCAGCAGGGGACGCGGGTAGGTGCCGCCGACGTTGTTGACCACCAGGTCGAGGCGCCCGAACTCCGCCACCGCCGTCGCCGCCAGCGCCGCCGCGGCTTCGGGGGAGGAGAGGTCGACGGGAACCGTGACCGCGCGGCGGCCCGCCGCGGAGACGCGCGAGGCCACTTCCTCGAGCTGGGCGGCGGTGCGGGAGGCGATGACCACGTCGGCGCCCGCTTCGGCGAGGGCCACGGCGGTGGCCGCGCCGATCCCGCGGCCCGCGCCGGTGACGACGGCGACCTGGTCGGTGAGCTTGAACCGGTCAAGGATCATGCGGCGAAATGTAACACGTTCTAGTGACGGCGCACACAGCGCGAACGTGCCGGGTCGGGCTGGTCACGTTAGGCTTGACCGGAGTTTCCACGACGTATACTTAGCGCCGCGAACTACCGGGAACCCATCAGGAACTACGTCGTTCCGCGCAGCCAGATCGTTACCGTCCGCCGCAGTCCGGGGCGCTCTGAATTGATGCTGACGTGTTTCCCAGGTGTTAAAGTCGCGCTAACAAGCGGGCCATCGTCGTCCCGTGCGCTCCCCGGCCGGTAGCCCGGCCCCGCACGACAAGACGACGAAGGAGGTCCCTTCATGATCTTCTCCGCCATTCCCGGCAAGCAGGGTCTCTACGATCCGGAGACCGAACAGGACTCCTGCGGTGTGGCCATGGTGGCCGACATCCGCGGGCGCCGCTCCCACGGCATCGTCACCGACGGCCTCGCCGCGCTGACCAACCTCGACCACCGCGGCGCCGCCGGCGCCGAACCCACCAGCGGCGACGGTGCCGGCATCCTGCTGCAGCTGCCCGATGTGCTGCTGCGCGCGGAAGCCGGCTTCGCGCTGCCCGAACCCGACGAGCGCGGCCACCACACCTACGCCGCCGGCATCGCGTTCCTCCCCGAAGACGCCGAGCAGCGCCGCAAGGCCGTCGAGCTGGCCGAACGCATCGCCGTCGAAGAAGGACTCGAGGTCCTCGGCTGGCGGGAGGTGCCGGTCGACGCCGACCGCGCCGACATCGGCCCGACCGCGCGCTCGGTCATGCCGCACTTCGCCATGCTTTTCGTGACGGCGGACGGAAAAGCGGGTCTGGAGCTGGACCGCCTCGCGTTCTGCCTGCGCAAGCGCGTCGAGCACGAAAGCGCGAACTCCGGCTGCGGCACGTACTTCCCGTCGCTGTCTTCGCGGACGATCGTCTACAAGGGCATGGTGACGCCGGAGCAGCTGCCGGCGTTCTTCGCCGACCTGCGCGACGAGCGGCTGGAAAGCGCCATCGCGCTGGTGCACTCCCGCTTCTCCACCAACACCTTCCCGTCGTGGCCGCTGGCGCACCCGTTCCGGTTCGTGGCCCACAACGGCGAGATCAACACCATCCGCGGCAACCGCAACCGCATGCGGGCGCGCGAGGCGCTGCTGGAGTCCGAGGTCCTCGACGGCGACCTCTCGCGGCTGTTCCCGATCTGCTCGCCGGACGCGTCGGACTCGGCGTCGTTCGACGAGGTCCTGGAGCTGCTGCACCTCGGCGGGCGGTCGCTGCCGCACGCCGTGCTGATGATGATCCCGGAGGCGTGGGAAAACCACGCCACCATGAAGCCCGAGCGCCGCGCGTTCTACCAGTTCCACGCGAGCCTGATGGAGCCGTGGGACGGCCCCGCCTGCGTCACCTTCACCGACGGCACCCTGGTCGGCGCGGTCCTGGACCGCAACGGCCTGCGCCCGGCGCGCTGGTGGCGCACGGCCGACGACCGCGTCGTGCTCGCCAGCGAGGCCGGCGTCCTGGACGTGGCCCCGAAGGACGTCGTGGCCAAGGGGCGGCTCAAGCCCGGCCGGATGTTCCTGGTCGACACCGAGGCCGGCCGGATCGTGGACGACGAAGAGGTCAAGTCCGCGCTGGCGAGCGAGCTGCCCTACGACTCGTGGCTGCACGCGGGCCTGCTGCAGATCGCCGAGCTGCCCGACCGCGACCACGTCGTGCAGAGCCACGATTCGGTGCTGCGCCGCCAGCTTTCCTTCGGCTACACCGAAGAAGAGCTCAAGATCCTGCTCGCGCCGATGGCCGAGAAGGGCGCCGAGCCGATCGGCTCGATGGGCTCCGACACCCCGCCCGCGGTGCTGTCGAAGCGATCCCGGCTGCTCTACGACTACTTCAAGCAGAACTTCGCCCAGGTGACCAACCCGCCGCTGGACGCGATCCGCGAAGAGCTGGTCACCTGCATGGCGCGGATCATGGGCCCGGAGCGCAACCTCCTGGCCCCCGGCCCGGCGTCCTGTCGCCACCTGAAGCTGCCGTACCCGGTGATCGACAACGACGAGCTGGCCAAGCTCATCCACATCAACGACGACGGCGACCTCCCCGGCTTCGCCTGCAGTGTCCTTTCCGGACTGTACGAAGTGGACGGCGGCGCCGAGGCGCTGGCGTCGGCCATCGAGCGCGTGCGGCGGGAGGCCTCCGAGGCGATCGCGGCCGGTGCGCGCACGCTCGTGCTGTCCGACCGCGACTCCGACCACCGGATGGCACCGATCCCGTCGCTGCTGCTGGTTTCCGCGGTGCACCACCACCTGGTCCGCACCAAGGAACGCCTGCGCGTCGCGCTGGTCGTCGAGTCCGGTGACGCGCGCGAGGTGCACCACATCGCGCTGCTGCTCGGCTACGGCGCCGCCGCGGTCAACCCGTACCTGGCCTTCGAGACCATCGAGGACATGATCGGGCAGGGCGCGGTCACCGGGATCGAGCCGGCCAAGGCGATCCGCAACTACGTGCAGGCGCTGGTCAAGGGCGTCCTGAAGATCATGTCCAAGATGGGCATCTCCACGGTCGGCGCGTACACCGCCGCCCAGGTCTTCGAATCCCTCGGCCTGAGCCAGGACCTGCTCGACGAGTACTTCACCGGGACGTCGTCCAAGCTCGGCGGCGTCGGGCTCGAGGTGCTGGCCGAAGAGGTGGCCGTGCGCCACCGCCGCGCTTACCCGGAAAACCCGACCGATCGGGTCCACCGTGGACTCGACACCGGCGGCGAGTACGCCTACCGCCGCGAGGGCGAGCTGCACCTGTTCACGCCGGAGACGGTGTTCCTGCTGCAGCACGCGTCCAAGACCGGCCGCGACGAGGTGTACCGCAAGTACACCGAAGAGGTGCACCGCCTCTACCGCGAGGGCGGCACGCTGCGCGGGCTGTTCTCGTTCAAGGACGGCGTCCGCGAGCCGGTACCGCTGGACGAGGTCGAGCCCGCCGAAGCGATTTTCAAGCGCTTCAACACCGGCGCGATGTCGTACGGCTCGATTTCGGCCGAGGCACACGAAACCCTGGCCATCGCGATGAACCGCATCGGCGGCCGGTCCAACACCGGCGAGGGCGGCGAGGACCCCGAGCGGCTCTACGACCCCGAACGCCGCAGCGCGATCAAGCAGGTCGCTTCGGGCCGCTTCGGCGTCACGAGCGAGTACCTCGTCAACGCCGACGACATACAGATCAAGATGGCGCAGGGCGCGAAGCCCGGCGAAGGCGGCCAGCTGCCGCCGAACAAGGTGTACCCGTGGATCGCGCGGACCCGGCACTCGACGCCGGGCGTCGGGCTGATTTCCCCGCCGCCACACCACGACATCTACTCCATCGAGGACCTGGCGCAGCTGATCCACGACCTCAAGAACGCCAACGAGCACGCCCGCATCCACGTGAAGCTGGTGTCCTCGCTGGGCGTCGGCACGGTCGCGGCGGGCGTGTCCAAGGCGCACGCGGACGTCGTGCTCATCTCGGGCCACGACGGCGGCACCGGCGCGTCCCCGATGAACTCGCTCAAGCACGCGGGCACGCCGTGGGAGATCGGCCTCGCCGAGACCCAGCAGACGTTGCTGCTCAACGGGTTGCGCGACCGGATCACCGTGCAGGTGGACGGCGCCATGAAGACCGGGCGCGACGTCGTCATCGCGGCGCTGCTCGGCGCCGAGGAGTACGGCTTCGCGACGGCCCCCCTCGTCGTCGCGGGCTGCATCATGATGCGCGTCTGCCACCTCGACACCTGCCCGGTCGGCGTCGCCACGCAGAGCCCCGAGCTCCGCAAGCGCTACACCGGCCAGGTCGAGCACGTCGTCAACTTCTTCAAGTTCGTCGCCGAAGAAGTCCGGGAAACCCTGGCGGCGCTGGGCTTCCGCACGCTCGACGAGGCCATCGGCCACGCCGAGCTGCTGAACACCGACGAGGCCGTCGACCACTGGAAGGCGTCCGGTTTGGACCTGGCGCCGATCTTCGAGATGCCGTCGGAGACCCCGTACGGCGGCGCCAAGCGGCGCACGCGCGGCCAGGACCACGGGCTCGAGCACGCGCTGGACCGCACGCTCATCCAGCTCGCCGAGGCGGCGCTGGAAGACGCGCACCACGTGAATATCGAGCTGCCGGTGCGCAACGTCAACCGGACCGTCGGCACGCTGCTCGGCTCGGAGATCACCCGCCGCTACGGCGGCGACGGCCTGCCCGAGGGCACGATCAACGTCACGCTCACCGGCTCGGCGGGCCAGTCGCTCGGCGCGTTCCTGCCGCGCGGCATCACCCTCGACATGGTCGGCGACGCGAACGACTACGTCGGCAAGGGCCTGTCCGGCGGCCGGATCGTGGTCCGCCCCGACCCGGCGGCGACCTTCGCGGCCGAGGCGCAGACGATCGCGGGCAACACGATCGCCTACGGCGCCACCGCCGGCGAGATCTTCCTGCGCGGCCAGGTCGGCGAACGCTTCTGCGTCCGCAACTCCGGCGCCACGGTCGTCGCCGAGGGCGTCGGCGACCACGCCTTCGAGTACATGACCGGCGGCCGCGCGGTGGTGCTCGGCCCGACCGGGCGCAACCTGGCGGCCGGCATGTCCGGCGGCATGGCGTTCGTGCTCGACGTCGACCGCAAGAAGGTCAACCAGGACATGGTGGACCTGCTCAAGCCGACCGCCGACGACCTGGCCTGGCTCAAGAAAACCGTGCAACAGCACTACGATCTCACCCGCTCCGCGGTGGCGGCCTCGCTGCTCGGCGACTGGCCGCGCCGGTCGGTGGCGTTCACGAAGGTGATGCCGCGCGACTACCAGCGGGTCCTGGACGCGGCGAAGGCGGCTCGTGCCGCCGGCCGCGACGTCGACGAGGCGATCATGGAGGCCGCTCGTGGCTGACCCGACCGGTTTCCTGAAGTACGACCGCGAAGAGCCGCCGAAGAAGTCCTACGAGGAACGGCTTTCCTCGTGGGGCGAGGTCTACGCGGACGTCGACCCGGCCGAGCGCAACGAAAAGGTGCGCAAGCAGGCGTCGCGCTGCATGGACTGCGGCATCCCGTTCTGCCACTCCGGCGGCTCCGGCTGCCCGCTGGGCAACCTGATCCCGGAGTGGAACGACCTGGTCCGCCGCGGCGACTGGGCCGCGGCGAGCGACCGGCTGCACGCGACCAACAACTTCCCCGAGTTCACCGGGAAGCTGTGCCCGGCGCCGTGCGAGGCGGGCTGCGTGCTGTCGATTTCGCCGCTGTCCGGCGGGCCGGTGGCGATCAAGCGCGTCGAGCAGACGATCGCCGACCAGTCCTGGGAAGCGGGCTACGTCCAGCCGCAGGTGTCCGAAGTGGCCAGTGGCCGCCGTGTCGCGGTCGTCGGCTCCGGCCCGGCCGGGCTTGCGGCCGCCCAGCAGCTGACCCGCGCCGGCCACGAGGTGACGGTGTTCGAGCGCGACGACCGCCTCGGCGGCCTGCTGCGCTACGGCATCCCCGAGTTCAAGATGGAGAAGAAGGTCCTCGACCGCCGCCTGGCGCAGCTGCGCAAGGAAGGCACCCGGTTCGTCACCGGCTGCGAGGTCGGCGTCGACCTCTCGGTGGAAGACCTGCGCGCGCAGTACGACGCGGTGGTGCTGGCGGTGGGCGCCCTGCGCGGCCGCGACGACACGACGACGCCGGGCCGCGAGCTGGCGGGCATCCACCTGGCGATGGAACACCTGGTCCCGGCCAACAAGTACGTCGAGGGCGACGGCCCCCCGGCGATCGACGCGCGCGGCAAGCACGTGGTGATCATCGGCGGCGGCGACACGGGCGCGGACTCCTACGGCACGGCCACCCGCCAGGGCGCGCGTTCGGTGACGCAGCTCGACCAGTACCCGACCCCGCCGTCCACCAGGGACGACGAGCGTTCGCCGTGGCCGACGTGGCCGTACATCCTGCGCACGTACCCGGCGCACGAGGAAGCGGGCGAGCGGAAGTTCGCGGTGGCGGTCAAGCGCTTCGTCGGCGATGATTCCGGCGCCGTGAAGGCGGTCGAACTGCAGCAGGTGAAGGTCCAGAAGGACCCGGCCACCGGCCGCCGCGAGGTCATCCCGGTGACCGACGAGGTCGAGACCCTGCCGGCGGACCTGGTCCTGCTGGCGATCGGCTTCGAAGGCGTCGAGGAGATGCCGCTGCTGGACGGGCTGGGCCTGTCCCTGACCCGCCGGGGCACCCTCTCGTGCGGCGCGGACTGGCAGACGGAAACCCCGGGCGTGTTCGTCTGCGGCGACGCCCACCGCGGCGCTTCGCTGGTGGTGTGGGCGATCGCGGAGGGCCGTTCGGTGGCCAACGCGGTCGACACGTACCTGACGGGCGCGTCGGACCTCCCGGCCCCGGTCCACCCGACGGCGTTGCCGCTCGCGGTCGTCTGAGCCCATTGCACCGCCATTCGGCCGTATCGGATACGGCCGAATGGCGGTGTGCACTCCGTGAGGTGACAACTACTTTCGAGTAGCTGTGCCGCTTTTGCGGCAATTCACCTCGGCGGAAGGTGGGCGTCTTGAAGCACACGACAATCCGGGCCGCGGTCGTCACCGCCGTCCTCTCCCTCGTATTCGCCCTGGTCGGCGTGCCCGCCCAGGCCGCGCCGAAACCCTTCTGGACGCCCGATGCCATGCGGGCGGCCGTCCCGATGGACAAGCTCGTCAAAGCGCCGCGCGTGAGCCAAAAGGACGTGGCGAAAGGACAGAGCGCGATCATCCAGAGCATCCCGAACGGCGGGGGTGCCTGGACCGGCGGCGGCAAGGTCACCCAGACCGCCGGGCGCGTGTTCTTCCTCTTCAACGGGCAGAAGGCCTCCTGCTCCGGCGACGCCGTGACCAGCGCCAACGGCAGCGTCGTCGTCACCGCCGGGCACTGCGTCAAGTACCAGGGCACCTGGCACACCGAATGGGTCTTCGTACCCGGCTACAACAACGGGAACGCGCCCTACGGCCAGTGGGCCGCGAAGTCCACGCTGACCACGCCGCAGTGGGAAGCCAGTGAGGACATGAACTACGACGTCGGCATGGCCGTCGTGAACCCGCTCAACGGGCAGCGGCTCACCGACGTCGTCGGCGCGCAGGGTATCGCCTTCAATCAGCCGAAGAACCAGAGCATGTACACCTTCGGCTACCCGGCCGCCTCGCCGTACGACGGGACGAAGCTGATCTACTGCAGCGGCAGCACCTTCACCGACTTCCTGCTGACGCAGGACCACGCCATGCGGTGCGACATGACCGGCGGCTCCAGCGGCGGGCCGTGGTTCCTGTCGTTCAACGAGGGCACCGGAACCGGCGTGCAGGCCTCGGTGAACAGCTTCGGCTACACCTTCCTGCCGGGCTACATGTTCGGGCCGTACTTCGGCACCGACGCGCAGAACCTGTACAACCGCGCGCAAGCCGCGTGAGCACGGTCAGCCCAGGGGAGGACCTCCGGGTCCGGCCCCTGGGCTGACGTCCGCGCGCCTCCGCCGGGCCAGGCTCGGGGGATGCGGAAATCTTTGGTACTCCTGGCTTTCCTGCCCTTGCTCGCGGCACCTCCGGCGGACGCGTCGCCGAGTCTGAAGTGGACGAGCCCGTGTCCGGACTACGGGATGTCGCCGTCGCCCACGGCCGGGCTCGAATGCGCCACCTTGCGCGTGCCGCTCGACTACGCGCACCCGGAGCGCACCATCGAGCTGACGCTCTCGCGGCACGCCGGCGTCCCCGGCAAGCGGCGCGGCGTCCTGCTGATGAACCCCGGCGGCCCGGGCAGTCCCGGCCTCGCCATGCCCGCGCAACTGGTGCAGCGGATGGGCGGCTCCGGCCTGCCGGACGCCTACGACGTCATCGGGTTCGACCCGCGTGGCACCACCTACAGCACGCCCGTGACGTGCACGATGACGCCCGAGCAGCGCGGCGCCGTGCTGGGCCCGTACGCGAACGGTCCCCGGGATGTCGTTGCCACCGCGGCGAAAGCGCGGGTCGTGGCGAAGCAGTGTGGTGAAGCGTCCACAAAGGACCTGCTCCCGCACATGACGACCGCGAACACCGCGCGCGACCTCGACCGGATCCGTGAAGCGCTGGGGGAGAACAAGATCTCCTTCTACGGCGTCTCCTACGGCAGTTACCTCGGCGCCGCCTACGCGTCGATGTTCCCGGACCGCGGCGACCGGATCGTGCTCGACAGCGTCCTCGGCCCGGCCGGCCTCGACGTCCGCGCGAACCAGCGTTTCGCCGAAGGGTTCGACGACCGGTTCCCGGACTTCGCCGCGTGGGCCGCCGCCCGTGACGACGTCTACCACCTGGGGCGGACGCCCGCGGCGGTGACGGCGAAGTTCTTCGAGCTGGCCGCCGTGCGGGGCCCGGAGTTCCGCTCGGACACGTGGAACGCGTTCTACGACGACGCGTCGTTCCCCGCGCTCGCCGCCGAGTGGGCGGGCACCGCGCGCGTCGCCGCGGGGCCGCTCGACGGCGACAACCACGCGGCGCTGCAGCTCCAGGTGATCTGCAACGACTCGGACTGGCCCGAACAGCTCGGCTACTACCAGCGCGCGGTCGACCGCGAACGGGCGCGGCACCCGATGTTCGGTCCCGCGGCGGCGAACGTGAACCCGTGCGCGTTCTGGCCGGTCGAGCGGGCCGAACCCCCGGTGCGGGTCGGCGGTCCGGGGCCGGCGAACGTGCTGCTGGTGCAGAACGAGCGCGACCCGGCGACCCCGCTTTCGGGCGCACGCGAGACGCGGGCGGCGTTCGGAAACCGGGCGCGGATGGTGACCGTCGCCGCGGGTGGGCACGGCGTCTTCACGCGGGACAACGCGTGCGGGAACGCCACCGTGCTGGGATATCTGCGGGATGGGGTTTTCCCCGCGGTGGATCGCTTCTGCCGGTGAGAAAATGTCCGCTGCCCCATGGGGCGGACTCGTTCACCCGACCGGTCTTCATTGGCGGTTTTCCCCTTGCCGGGGCGCACAATCACTCCGCCCGGTCTCCAGGGTCCACTGTGGATCAATCACGGAGCCGGGCGGAGAGGTGGCAAGTCATGTCCAGACTCGTGCGGGCCGCGGTGGTGGCCGTGTCGGCCGCAGCCGTGGTCGTCGCCGCGCCCGGGGCCGATGCCGGCCAGGGCGGCCTGAAGACGGTCGCCACCGGGTTGAACAACCCCCGGCACCTGACCGTCCACGACGGCAGGCTCTACGTCGCCGAAGCCGGCGCGGGCGGCACCGGCAAGTGCGTCGAAGGCCCGGAAGGGCCCGCCTGCTTCGGGCTCAGCGGCTCGGTGGCGCAGCTCGACGGCCACGGCGGGGTCCGCCGGATCCTGACCGGCCTGCCGTCCGCGGCCGCGCCCGGCGGAGCCGCCGTCGCCGGTCCGACGGACGTCGCGTTCGTCCACGGCATTCCGGCCCTGCTGGCCGGCGACGTGCTGATCGACCCGGCGACCGGCGCCAACCCGTTCGGCACGGACGGGCGGCTGCTCGGGAAGCTGTCGTTCGCCTTCGGCCCGCACGTCGAGCCCGGCCCGGACTTCGCCGCGTTCGAGGCGAAGAACAACCCCGACCACGGCGCCGGGGCGAGCCCGGACACGCCGGTGATCGACTCGAACCCGTTCGGGATGACGCGCTACCGCGACGGCTTCGCGGTCGCCGACGCGGCGGGCAACGACCTGCTCTACGTCGACGGCCGGGGCCGGATCAGCGTGCTCGCGGTGTTCCCGCCGAAGCTCGTCACCGCGCCGCCGTTCCTCGGCCTGCCGCCGGGGACGCAGATTCCGGTGCAGAGCGTGCCGACGTCGGTCGTCGTCGGTCCCGACGGCGCGCTCTACGTGTCCGAGCTGAGCAGCATCGCGGTGGGCGCGGCGCGCGTGTGGCGCGTGGTGCCGGGGCAGCCGCCGAAGATCCACGCCGACGGCTTCACGGCGCTGACCGACCTGGCGTTCGACCGCGAGGGCAGGCTGCTGGCCTTGACGTTCGCCCGGGACGGGATCGCGGCGCCGCCGTCGCCCGGCGTGCTGACCCGGGTGGAGAAGAACGGCAGCCGGACGGTGCTGGCGTCGGACGGCCTGGCCGCGGCGACCGGACTGGCCGTGCGGGGTGACGAGGTGTTCGTGAGCGACAACGGCACGTCGCAGGGCACGGGGTCGGTCGTCCGGCTCGTCCCGCGCGGCTGACCGCCGGTCGCGGGCGGGAAACGGGGTTCCGGCCCGGTTTCCCGCTCACGACCTGGGGACGGTGAACCGGGCGAAGCGCGCAAGGGCCGAAACCCTATCCTGGTGTCCGTGAACTGGACTGTGGACGTCCCCGTCGACACACTGCCCGAACTGCCGCCGCTGCCGCCCGGTCTGCGGGAGCGGCTGGACGACGCGCTGGCCCGCCCGGCCGCGCAGCAGCCGGAGTGGCCCGACCCGGACGCGACCCGCCGGGTCCGCGGCGTGCTCGAGAGCGTGCCGCCGATCACCGTGCCGGCCGAGATCGACCGGTTGAAGGACCGGCTGGCCATGGTCGCCCGCGGGGAGGCGTTCCTCCTCCAGGGCGGCGACTGCGCGGAGACGTTCGAGTCCAACACCGAGCCGCACATCCGGGCCAACCTGCGCACGCTGCTGCAGATGGCCGTCGTGCTGACCTACGGCGCGAGCCTGCCGGTGGTCAAGGTCGGGCGCATCGCGGGCCAGTACGCGAAGCCGCGCTCGGCCGGGACGGACGCGCTGGGCCTGCCGGTCTACCGCGGCGACATCATCAACTCCCTCGTCGCCAAGCCGGAGCTGCGCGTGCCGGACCCGGGCCGGATGATCCGCGCCTACGCGAACGCGGGCGCCGCGATGAACCTGGTCCGCGCCCTCACCGGCGCCGGCATGGCCGACCTGCACCAGGTGCACGACTGGAACAAGGACTTCGTGTCCGCGTCGCCGGCGGCGCAGCGCTTCGAGGCACTGGCCAACGAGATCGACCGCGGCCTGCGGTTCATGTCGGCGTGCGGCGTCACCGACACGTCGCTGCAGTCGACGGAGATCTTCGCCAGCCACGAGGCGCTGCTGCTCGACTACGAGCGGTCGATGCTCCGCCTGGACAACGCGGACGCGGCCGACCCGAAGCTGTACAACCTGTCCTCGCACTTCCTCTGGATCGGCGAGCGGACCCGCCAGCTGGACGGCGCGCACATCGCGTTCGCCGAGCTGCTGGCCA
The DNA here is from genome assembly GCF_014873755.1 of Amycolatopsis lexingtonensis. NCBI lineage: Bacteria > Bacillati > Actinomycetota > Actinomycetes > Pseudonocardiales > Pseudonocardiaceae > Amycolatopsis > Amycolatopsis lexingtonensis. Next base: position 4,902,698 of record NZ_JADBEG010000001.1, on the reverse strand, counting down.
ACCCGATCGGGCTGAAGATCGGCCCGACGACCACGCCGGACCAGGCGCTGGAATACGTCGAGCGGCTCGACCCGCGCTCCGAGCCGGGCCGCCTGACGCTCATCTCCCGGATGGGCAACGGCAAGGTCCGCGAGGTGCTGCCGGCGATCGTCGAGAAGATCGAGGCGTCCGGGCACAAGGTCATCTGGCAGTGCGACCCGATGCACGGCAACACGCACGAGTCGTCCACCGGCTACAAGACCCGGCACTTCGACCGGATCGTCGACGAGGTCCAAGGCTTCTTCGAGGTGCACAACAAGCTGGGCACCTACCCGGGCGGCATCCACGTGGAGCTGACGGGCGAGGACGTCACCGAATGCCTGGGCGGGGCGCAGGAGATCTCGGACGTCGACCTGTCGGGCCGCTACGAGACCGCCTGCGACCCGCGGCTGAACACGCAGCAGTCGCTGGAGCTGGCGTTCCTGGTCGCGGAGATGCTCCGCGGCTAGGCCCCGGCCCCGCCGTCGACCGGGACGATCGCGCCGGTCACCATGGCCGCGCGATCGCTGAGCAGCCACGCGGCCGCCTCGGCGACCTCGCGGGGCTCGGCCATGCGGCCGAGCGGGATCGACGCGGTGATCTGCTCGACGATCCCCGGGGTCGCGGCTTCCCACGCGTCGATCATGTCCGTGGCCGTGCCGCCGGGCGTGAGGCCGTTGACCCGGATGCCCTGCGGGCCCCAGGTGACGGCCGCGGTCTCGGTGAGGCTGTTCAGCGCCCGCTTCATGGCGCCGTAGGCGGGCAGGGCGGGGTTGGCGCGGCGGCTGCCGATGCTGGACGTGTTCACGATCGCCCCGCCACCGCCGCGGCGCATGAGCGCGGCTTCGGCGGTCATTGCGGTCCAGTGCGCGCGGAAGTTCACCGCGAACTGCTCGTCGATCTCTTCCTCGGCGGTCGTCTCCAGCGGACCGGGCCGCTGGATGGCCGCGCCGTTGTTGAACGCCCCGTCGAGGCGGCCGTGGAGCTGCTCGACGCGGTCGACGGCGGCCCGGATGCTCGCGGGGTCGGCCAGGTCCAGCGCGACGGCGTCGGCGGTGCCGCCCGCGTCGCGGATCTCGGCGGCGATCCGCTCGAGGGGCTCGGTGCTACGCGAGGCCAGCACGACGGCGGCGCCTTCCTGGGCGAAGAGGCGGGCGGCAGCCGCGCCGATGCCGCGGCTGGCGCCGGTGATGAGCACGACCTTGCCGGTGAGCAGGCCGATCGGGGCGGGGTGGCTGGTGTTCGTCATGGTTCCGACGCTGCCCCGCTGCGGCGGCCGGAGGCAGGCACAAGCCGTACCAGGATCCGGCGGTACGCCGTCCGCATACTGGACGGGTGGACAAGCAAGAGCTCGGCGCGTTCCTCCGCAGCCGTCGTGAGCGGCTGCGGCCGCAGGACGTCGGCCTGCCCGCCGGGCCGCGCCGTCGAACGCCGGGACTGCGCCGGGAAGAGGTCGCGGTGCTCGCGCACATCTCCACCGAGTACTACGTCCGCCTCGAGCAGGGCCGGGCGCCGCGCCCGTCGGGCGAGGTCCTGGCCGGGATCGCGGGCGCGCTGCGGCTGACCGACGCCGAGTCCGAGCACCTGCACGTGCTGGCGGGCACCGCGCCGGTCCGCAGTGCCCTGCACCGCCGGGAGGTCCGCCCCAGCATCCTCGCGCTGCTGCGGCGGCTGCCGCAGACGGCCGCCATCGTCATCTCCGCCACGTTCGAGGTGCTGGCGTGGAACGCCCTCGCGGCCGCGCTCATGGAGGACTTCGGCGACGTCGCTCCCGAGCACCGCAACCTCGCCCGCAAGGCGTTCCTGGGGCCGGCCGAGCCGCCGTACGGGATCTCCGACGCCGCCGAGTTCCGGCTCACCGTCGTCATGGAACTGCGCGCCACGCTGGCCCGCTACCCCGCCGACCCGGCGGTGCGCGGGCTGGTCGAAGAACTGCGGGCGGGCAGCGCCGACTTCGCCCGGCTGTGGGAGCGGCACGACGTGCAGGCGACGCCGGTGCTCACCAAGACCTTCCGGCACCCGGTGGTGGGAGAGGTGACCGTCGACTGCGACTCCCTCGACCTGCCCGGCGACGACCAGCACCTCGTGCTCTACACCGCGCCGCCCGGCTCCCGCGGGGCGGAGGCACTGGCGTTCCTGGAGGTGGTCGGGCCGGGCGTCACGCCCTGACGGTCAGGAGGCGTCCAGCAGGCGGGCCGCGGACTTCAGCACCGCGTCGCGCAGCGAGCCGATGTCCGGCACCGCCTTGCCGTTGGCCTGGAGGCCGACGTGCACCGAGTCGCGGTAGGTGGCCACCGCGATGCCGACCGCGTGGCGCGGGGCCAGCGGCACGAACGGGTAGATCGCCGCCAGCCGGGCGCCGTCGATCGACAGGCGGGCCGGTGGCACCGGGACCGTGGTGATGACCAGGTCGAACAGCATCGGCGCGGCCAGGCCCGCGGTGCGCGTGCCCAGCCGGTGCAGCAGCGGCGGGACGCGGTCGGCGAGCAGCGGCAGCGCGCCGGCGCCGCGGCTGGGGCCCGCCGCCTTGTTGCGGGTCATCGCGCGGCGCACCACCCGCAGCCGCTCGACCGGGTCGTCCTCGCCGACCGGCAGGTCGCACAGGTAGCCGGAGAGCTTGTTGCCGCCGAGCTGCCCGTCGGCCCGGCCGCGCACGCTCACCGGGATCAGCGCGCGCAGCGTGCGGCCGTCGGCGCGGTGGCCGCGGTTGACCAGCCACTCGCGCAGCGCACCGGACAGCACCGCCAGCACGACGTCGTTCGTGGTGCCGCCGTGGGCCTGGCGCACCCGGCGCAGCTCGGTCAGCGGCAGCCGCACGAACCCGAGGCGCCGCTCGGCGGACGTCGGCGCCGAAATCGGGGACAGCGGCGGCCGCGCGGCCCGCACGAGCGACGAGGCGATCCCGGCGGTTTCGTTCGCCTGGTCCCACACCGTGCCCAGCGCGTCCTTCACCGTGTCCAAAGTGGAGCGTGGTGCCGGACGGCGCTGCGCGGGGATCCGCTCCGGCAGCTTGACGCCGTCGAGCAGCCCGGCCGCGACCGCGTACGCCCCGGCGCCGTCGGTGAGCGCGTGGTGCAGCTTGAGCAGCAGCGCGAACTTGCCGTCCGGCAGTCCGGTCACGACGGTGAGGTCCCACAGCGGCCGGGCGGTGTCGAGCGGCTCCGCGATCCACCGCGACGCGTACGCCGCCAAGGGGTCCGGTTCGTACAGCGAACTGAGCACGACGTGGTGAATGTGGTCGGCAGCAACAAATCCCGGGTCCTCGGTCCAGCTGGCGGAACCCGGCGGGAACAGTTCCGCGCGCGCCCGCTGGCGCAGCTTCGGCAGCCGCGCCGCCCGTTCGGCGAGGATCGCCGTGAGCGCACCGGCGTCCACCGGCCCGCGGGCGGTGAACGTGAGCACCGCCCCCATGTGCATCGGGGAGGTTTCGCTTTCCAGGCAAAGGAAAGCGACGTCGAGTGCGCTGAGCGGCGAGGCTGCCATGAGCGACCTTCCCTGGTTCGCGGGTGTGCACGGCCACGTGCGTCAGGAGGAGGGATTCCACTGCACCAGCCCGACATGACGGCCGGGTGGTCGAAGTGTTTCCACGACGCTAACTACTCACCCCGTTCATCCATTCGAGATACCCCGGGCCGCGGTGCCCGGGGTCACAGATCAGCGGGAGTTCACTCACCCGGGGCGGGTTCGGGCTGCTCCGCCCGCACCACCGAGGTCCCCCAATCGGGGGTCAGTGCCACTTGCTTGCCGACGCGGCGCACCGGCAGGCCGTTCGCCTGCCGCTTGCCGAGCCCGGGCCAGATCTCCGCGGCGTCCTTCGCGGCGGCCCGGATCGCGCCGCCGTCGAGCGTCGTCCGGGTCTCCGGGATGGTCCGGTCCGTCCACTGCACAACGAGCTTGAGCGGGCCGGCCGGGGGCAGCGGCCACAGGAACACTTCGTGCTCGACGGCGAAGCGCGTGCCGCCGACGGGCTGCGCCCGCAGCACCGGTTCTTCCGGCTCGGACGCCGACGGCACCGAGACCGTCTCGGAGCTCGCCCGGCTGCCGTCGGCGTAGAGCACACCGAAGAGCAGCCCGTTGTAGTCCGGCTTGCGCCGGTGGTCGATCAGCCCCTCGGCGGGGTCGTCGACCAGGCTGTCCCGGGAGTAGACCGTGACGCGCAGCGTGAACGCCTGCGGCCACACCTCGACCGAGCGCAGCGCCACGATGGTCCGGTCGGACCGGCCCAGCGGCTGCGCCAGCGGCAGCACGGCCGGGACGATGTACTCGCGCGGGGCGTCGGTCCAGTGCCTGCCGTTGAACGCGTACAGCTCCTGCTCCGGGACGGGGAACAGGGGACGCTCACGAGGACCGCCGGTGAAGAAGCTCATCGGACGGCCCCCGACACGCAGTCCGGCACCATGCGCCCACGGTAGGACAACATCACGCGAATTGCCGCCCCCGATCGGGCGTACGGCTCTTGCTTCCCGTGATCCGGGACACAAGAGCCGTACGCTCCGTGACTCCTCAGTCGCTGAGCTTGAGTTCGCCGTTCTTCCGCGCGGCTTCGTCGAGCTCCTTCTCGGGCGGCTTGCCCATGGCGTCCATGAGCTGCCGGGCCAGGCCGAGACCGGTTCCGCCGAGCGACAGCGCCTTGGCGAACATGTCGGACATGCCGTCGGCGCCGTTGAGCACGACCATGTGGTCGACGTTGCCGAACGCGCTCGCGCCCGCCTCGACGATCTCCGGCCAGCGCTCGGCCAGCTGCTGCGCGACGACGGCTTCCTGGTTCTCCGCCAGCGCCGCGGCGCGCGCCTTGATGGCGTCGGCCTCGGCGAGGCCCTTCGCCCGGGCCGACTCCGCTTCGGCGAGACCCTTCGCCTTCGCGGCCTCCGCGTCGGCCAGGCCGCGGGCCTTGGCCGCGGCCGCTTCCGCTTCACCGGTCGCCCGGGTCGCCCCGGCCGCCGCCTCCGCGCGGGCCTTCGTGGCCTGCGCCTCGGCCTCGGCTGCCGTCTTCACGCGGGTCGCGTCCGCCGCGGCGCGCAGCTCGGTCTCCTTCGCCTCGGCCTGCGCCTTCGCGATCGAAGCGTCGCGGGCGGCGTCGGCCGTCGTCCGCGTGTCGTACGCCTTCGCGTCGGCCGGCTTGCGGACCTGCGACTGCAGCCGCTGCTCGGCCAGCGCCGCTTCCAGCTCGGCGGCGCGGGTCTCCTGGACGACGACCTCCTGGCGCGCGGTCGCCTCGGCCAGCGGACCCGACTGCGACGCCTTCGCCCGCGCCTGGTCGACCTCGGCCTGGTAACCGGCCTGCTGGATCTGGCTCTCGCGGACCGCGGCCGCCTTCTTCGCCGCGGAGACCTGCTCGACCTCGGCGGCCTCCTGGTCGCGCTGCGCCTCGGCGATGCGGGCCGACGCGGCGATCGCGGCGGCGTGCGGCTTGCCGAGGTTGTTGATGTAGCCCGACTCGTCGTCGATCTCCTGGATCTGCAGCGAGTCCACGATCAGCCCGAGCTTGATCATCTCCGTCGCCGACGACTGGCGCACCTCGCCGGTGAGCGCGTCGCGGTTGTGGATCATCTCCTCGATGGTCAGCCCGCCCACGATCGAGCGCAGGTGCCCGGAGAACAGCTCGTGGATCGTGTCGTTCATGCCCTTCTGCTGGTCCAGGAACCGGCGGGCGGCGTTGGCGATCGAGGCGAAGTCGTCCCCGACCTTGTAGATGACGACGGCCCGCACGGTGACCGGCAGGCCCTGCTTGGTCACGCAGGAGACCTGCAGGTTGACGCCGCGGGTGTCCAGGGACAGCCGGCGCGCGGTCTGGAAGCCGGGCAGGACGTTCACCCCGCGGCCGGTGATGATCTTGAAGCCCAGGCTGTCCGCGGTGTCCGCGCGGTCGACGCGGACGCCGAGCCCGGAGATGATCAGGGCTTCGTTCGGCTCGGCGACCTTGTAGAGCAGCCGCAGGATGCCGAAGATGACCACCAGCGCGACGATGAGACCACCGATGGAAAGCAGCACGATTTCCACGAGACTCATGGCACCGACCCCCTCGCTCTTCTGTTGTGGGTGTGTTGGTGCCTCTACGACGCCGTCAGCGGCTCAGCGGTTGCCACCGTTCGACATAAACCGTCCGCGGGGGTTCGAAGTCGACCACGAGCACCTGCGTGCCGGAGCTGAACGTCTCGTCCGGGTCGGCCGGGTAGGCGTAGAACGCCTCCGTGCCGCCCCGGACGTTGAGCAGCACTTCGCCGATGAGGCCGGGGCCGATCGTGCCGGTGACGCGGCCGCGGCTGCCGATCACTGACCGAAGCCCTTGAGCTTGACCTTGGAGCCCTTCTGCACGAACGTCCCCGGCTGCGGGTCCTGGTTGAAGACGAAGTCGAACCCGCCGCCCCCACCGGGGCCGCGGCCCCGGCCGCCGTCGCGGTCGGCCTTCAGCCCGGCCTGCTCGAGGATCTTCTGGGCGTCGTCGAACGAGCGGAACCGGACGTCCGGCACCTGGACGGCGTTGTTGACGAAGACGCCGATCCGCTTTTCCTTCGCCTGCGAGTTGGCCGGCGGGTCGGTCCGGGTGACGGCGCCGCCCGGCACCTCCTGCTTGAACTCCTCGCCCGCCTGGAACGGCTCGAAGCCGGCCTGCTGCAGCAGCTGGAAGGCCTCGTCCTTGCTCCGCCCGGTGACGTCCGGGACCGGCGGCAGCGGGATCGGGCCCTTGGACACGATGATCGTGACCTGGCCGCCGATGTTCAGCTGGCTGCCGGCCGCGGGCTCGGTGCGGATGACCGCGCCCTGCGGGACCTCGGCGTCGTAGTCGTCGGTGCCGCGGACCGGGGTCAGCTGCGCCGTCTTGATCGCGTTCTCGGCGTCGGGCAGCGCGGTGCCCGGCCGGATGTCCGGGACCGCCGGGCGGCCCTTGGACAGCACCACCGACACCGTCGAGTTCGGCGTGAGCGGCGTGCCCTCGGCGGGCTCGGCGCGCAGCACGGTGTTCGACGGGACCGAGTTGTCGTACTCCTGGCTGAACCGCGGGGTCAGCTTGACCGCGCGCAGCGCGTCGCCCGCCGCGGCCTGGTTCAGCCCGACCAGCTTCGGCACGGTCGCCGTCTTGTCGCCACCGGTGTCGGTGAGCATGAAGATGAACGCGGTGATCAGCCCGCCGAACAGCAGCACCGCACCGGCGATGATGGCGATGCGCTTGCGGTTGTCCGCCGGCTTCTCCGGTTCCGGCTCGCCGCGCCGCCGCGGCGGGGTCGGCCGGACCGGCGGGATCTGCTGGGTGATCCCCGGCGGCGGGGTGCCGGGGTGGCTCAGCGCCCGCGTCGCGTTCGGGCGGTGCACCGGCATCGTCTTCTCGCCGCCCGGCACCTGCGGGATGCGCGGCAGCGTGCGCTCGGTGTCGGCGACGTCGCCCTGGCCGCGCGAGACCGGGATCGGCACCGTGACCGGCAGCAGCCCCAGCTGGGCGCGCACCGCGGTCAGCTCGGTGAGGAACTCGCCGGCGTCGGCCGGGCGCTGTTCCGGGTCCCGCCGCGTCGCGCGCGTGATCAGGTCGTCCAGCTCCGGCGGCAGGTCCGGGCGCAGTCCGCTGGGGCGCGGCACGTCGTCGTTCACGTGCCGGTAGGCCACGGAGATCGCCGTGTCCCCGGTGTAGGGCACCTGGCCGGTCAGCATTTCGTAGAGCAGGATCCCGGCCGAGTAGACGTCGCCGCGCGAAGACGCCGCGCCGGTTTCGACCTGCTCGGGGGAGAGGTAGGCGACCGTGCCGAGGATGACGCTCGAGCTCGTCGTGCCCGCGCTCGCCACCGCCCGCACCAGGCCGAAGTCCGCGACCTTCACCACGCCGCCGGTGTGCGGGCCGGACCGGCCGATCAGCACGTTCTCCGGCTTGACGTCCCGGTGCACCAGCCCCGCCTGGTGCGCGGCGGCCAGCGCCGAGAGCACCGGCTCGGCCACGCTCAGCGCCAAGGCGACGTCCAGGGGGCCGCGCTCGTCGAGCAGGTCGCGCAGCGTCCCGCCGTCCACCAGTTCCATCACCAGGAACGCCAGCCCCGACTCCGCGCCCGGCGGCAGGTCGAAGCCCTGGTCGTGCACCGCCACGACGTGCGGGTGGTGCAGCTGCGCCGCGGACTGGGCCTCGCGCACGAACCGGTCGACGAACGACCGGTCGTCGGCGAACCGCGGGTCCATGATCTTGATCGCGACCGGACGGTCCAGCCGGGTGTCCGTCCCCCGGTAGACGGAAGACATTCCGCCGTGGGCGAGCAGCCGGTCCACCCGGTAGCGGTGCTCGAGGAGCGTGCCGACCAGGCTGGGATGGGTGCGTGTCACGGGTATGGATCGTACGGAACCGCACACGCCTCGTGGAGGAGACCTCGCGGGTCACCCGTGCGCACTAGCGGGTGCGGGGGCCGAATGTGGCACAGTGTCACCTGTGAGTGGGATTCCGGTCGCCGACGACGTCCTCGACACCGCCATCGCGGTCCTCCCGTTGCCCGAGGTCGCGAAGGCTCTGGGGACTTCGGCCAACAAGGTCCGGCAGATGCTGCGCGACGGGCAGCTGATCGCGCTGAAGCGCGGTGGCGAACTGTGCGTGCCCAGCGACTTCTTCGTCAAGGACGGCGTGGTCAAGGGCCTCGCGGGCACCATCACCGTGCTCGCCGACTCCGGGTTCAGCCGGACGGAGATGCTGCGGTGGCTGTTCACCGCGGACGACAGCCTGCCCGGCAGCACCCCCGTCAACGCGCTGCGCACCAGCCACGGCACCGAGGTCAAGCGGCGCGCCCAGGCGATGGCGTTCTGACCTGGGTAAATAGCTGATCGCCGCGGCCACTTGCACGGCCGCGGCGACGCTCAGGCACGCCGGCAGCGACCACGCGGCAAGGGGGCCGGCCAGTGCCGCCCCCGCCGCCAGCCCGGTGATCTTCACGCTCGCCGCCGTCGTGAACACCTGTGCCCGGACGTGCTCGGGCGCTTCGCGGTGGCGGATCGCGAACAACGCCGTGAGCTGCGGTCCTTCGGCCAACCCGGCCGTCGCCGCGGCCACGACGAGCAGGGTCACGCCGTTGGCCAGCGCGGCCACGGTGGCGCTCGCGGCCAGCACCAGCGTGCTCAGCCACACCGTCCGGTCCGGGGACCACGGCAGCGGTTTCCTCGCGAAAGCCGCGTTGGCCAGCAGCGACGTCACGGCCAGGACGGTCAGCAGCAGGGCGCCGTCCGCCGGGCCGCGCAGGTGCGCCGCGCCCAGGAGCGGGTAACAGACGGTGACCATGCCGATGCCGGCGCAGGACAGCGTCGACGCGATCGTCGCCCGCCGCAGCGGGACGTTGCGGACCAGGACCGTGAAGCCGTCCTTGAGGTGCGTCTTCGCCTTGCGCTGTTTCCCCGGCAGGGACCACGCGACCGGGACCGCGGCGGCGACCAGCGCGACGGCCGCGACGAGCCCGGCCGGCCCGCCGAGCAGCCCCGCGAGCCCGGGTCCGGCCAGCGCGGCGGCGGTGAAGGTGAGCGCGTCGAGCCGGCTGGCCCGGGGCAGCCCGGCGCCGGCGACGGCGGGCAGCTGAGCGGTCCAGCCGCCCGCGACGGCGGGGTTCAGCAGCCCGGTCACGGCCGCCACGGCGACCACCCCGGCCAGCGGCAGGTGCCCGAAAGTGGCGGCGACGAGCGCGAGCCCGCCGGCGTACCCGGCGAGCGCGACGGCCAGCAGCCGTCCCGGCGCCGCGCTGCGGTCGAGGAAGGCCCCGAACACGGGCCCGCCCACGGCGGCGGCCGCGGTCAGCCCGGCGAGCAGCGCCGACCCGGCGTGCGGGCCGGCGGTGAGGCCGAGCAGGAGCAGGGCGGGGCCGGACAGCTCGTCCCCGGTCCGCGCGAGCGTCGCTCCGGCCAAGTAACGCCTTATCATGAGCGAGACGTTACAGTGGGGCATGGCCTTTCCGCACCGGGATTCCGTGCAGCGCGCGGTGGACCTGCTGAACGTGTTGCTCTTCGACGCCGACGCGGCTTCTGTGTCGCGTGTGCTGCAGGCGCACGGCGAATCGGACGTCCGGCTCTCGCCTTCTGACGTGGCCGAGCTGCGGGCGGCGGCGGTGGAGCTGCGCGCGGTGTTCGCGGCGCCGGACGTGGCTTCGGCGGCTTCGGTGCTCAACGCGTTGTTCGCCGCGTACGCGCGTCCGCCGCGCTTGACCGACCACGAGGACGGGTACGGCTGGCACCTGCACGTCGACGCCGCGGACGACGGCCCGTGGGGCGCGTGGCTGGTGACGTCGTCGGCCTTGGGACTGGCCGCGCTGCTGGCCGAGCGCCAGGACGTACCGGGCGGGCTGTGCGCGTCCCCGTCGTGCGGCAGGCCGTTCGCCCACACCGGCGGCGGCAGCCCCCGGAGGTTTTGCTCGCCCCGGTGCGCGACGAGAGAGCGGGTCGCCGCGCACCGGGCGCGAAGGTGAAACTCAGCTGTTGGTCTTGTCCCGCCAGGCGACCCACTTCTCGAGCGCGCCCAGGTCGTAGTCCGGGCCGCCCACGCCGACCGTGAACGTCGTGACGCCCAGGTCCAGGAGCTTCGGGCCCAGCTCGTCCGGCTCGCCCTGCACGCCGCACGAGCGCTCGATCTCGCCCGGGTCGCGGCCGACGTCCGCGCAGTGCTGGTCGAGGATCTTGACCTTGCGCTCGACGACCTCCGGGTCGCCGAAGCCGTGCCAGATGTCGCCGTGCTTGGCGACCAGCTTGAGCGTCTTCTTCTCGCCGCCGCCGCCGATCAGCACCGGGATCTTGCGCGTCGGGGCCGGGTTCAGCTTGCCGAGGCGCGACTCGATGCGCGGGAGGGACTCCGCGAGGTCGTCGAGGCGGCCGCCCGCGGTGCCGAACTCGTAGCCGTACTCGTCGTAGTCCTTCTCGAACCAGCCGGAGCCGATGCCGAGGATGAGCCGGCCGCCGGAGATGTGGTCGACCGTGCGGGCCATGTCGGCCAGCAGTTCGGGGTTGCGGTAGCTGTTGCAGGTCACCAGCGCGCCGATCTCGACGCGGGACGTCGACTCCGCCCACGCGCCGAGCATCGTCCAGCACTCGAAGTGCATGCCGTCGGGGTCGCCGTACAGCGGGTAGAAGTGGTCCCAGTTGAAGACGATGTCGGCCCCGAGATCCTCGGCGGCCGACGCGGTGCGCCGGATGCTGTCGTAGTCGGCGTGCTGCGGCTGGAGCTGCAGGCCGATCCGGATGCGTCGTTCGGTCATGATCGCAGCCTACGACTGCCCCCGAACGTCTCGCGCGCCCAGACCGCGGCCAAGGGAGGTAGCGCGACCACCAGCCTGCGTGACTTCGGCACCACCGCTCGCCGCGTCAGGATGTCGTAGTCCAAGGCGACGATCTCGTCGAGGATGCCCTGGTACAGCGTCAGCGCGGTCCGCACGCACGGCCGGGATTCGGGGCGCAGCAACGAAACCCCGGCTTCGGCCCGCCGGTACACCGCCCGCGTCCGCGCGACGAAGTACGCCAGCGCCGCGCGGATCCGCGGGTCCGGTGCGCGCCGCTCCAGCATCGAGCGTGAGACGCCGAACGCGGCCAGCTCCGAAACCGGCAGGTACAGCCGGCCCCGGTCGAGGTCTTCGCCGACGTCGCGCAGGAAGTTCGTCAGCTGGAACGCCTCACCGAGCGCGATCGCCCCCGGCTCGGCGTCCGCAAGCGGCCCGATCGTGCCAAACACCGGCAGCATCTGCAGCCCGATCACCGCCGCCGAGCCGTACATGTACTCGCCCAGCTCTGCGAAGGTCGCGAACTCGACCGGCGAAAGGTCCATCCGCATCGACTTCAGGAACGCGGCGAACAAGTCGCGCGAAAGGTCGTAGCGGCGCACGGTGTCGGCCAGCGCCACCAGCACCGCGTCGTCCGGGGTCCCGCCGTCGAAGACGACGTCGACCATGGCGCCGACGCGGTCGAGCGAAGCCGCCGGGTCGCTGCCGGGCACCGGGTTGTCGACCAGTTCGTCGGCCATCCGCGCGAACCCGTACAGCGCGTGCGCCGCCGGGCGGGCCCGGGCCGGCAGCAGCCGGGTGGCCAGGAAGAACGTGCGCCCGTGGTGCGCGTTGATGCGCCGGCACTCGGTGTAGGCGGCCCGCAGCTCCGGCGCGCGGATGCCCGCGGCGTCGAGTTCGTTCACCGGCCGGTGATCCTTTCCGCCGCGAGTCGTCCCGAGATGAGCACCGGCGGGATGCCGACGCCGGGGGTGGTGCCGGAGCCGGCGAGCACGACGTTGCCCGCCGCGCGCACCAGGTTCGCCGGCCGGAACGGGCCGGTCTGCGCGAACGTGTGCGCCAGCGAGAACGGCGTTCCGGCGCCAAGCCCGCGCGCCGCCCAGTCCGCCGGGGTGATCGTCTCGTCCACGCTGAACTCGTCGCCGAAACCGGTCAGGCCGCGCGCTTCCAGCGTGCGGAACAGCTCTTCGCGGTACGGCCCGCGCACGCGGTCCCAGTCGATCGGGCCGCGCTGGGTGTTCGGCGCCGGCGCGAGCACCGACACGATCTCGCCACCGCGCCCGGCCAGCCCCGGGTCGGTCGCGGTCGGCCGGGTGACCAGCAGCGACGGGTCGCTCATCAGCTTGCCGTCGCGGATGATCTCCGCGAACGTCCGCTCCCAGGCGTCGCCGAAGAAGATCGTGTGGTGCCCGAGGTCCCATTTCGCGGTGGTCCGCCCGTGCAGGACGACGGCCGACGGCGAGTAGCGCAGCGGCAGCGGCCGCCGAGGCCGCGCGCCGATGAGCCGGTACGCCGACGACAGCTCGGTCGCCAGCACGACGGCGTCGCACGCGATCCGCTCGCCCGAGCGCGTCCGCACGGCGCGCACCCGCGAATTCACCCGTTCGAGCCAGGCCGCTTCGGTGCCGAACCGGACGTCCGCGCCCGCCCGGGCGGCGGCGCCGGTCATCGCCCGGCCGATCTCGCCCATCCCGCCTTCGGGGTAGTAGACGCCGCCGACGGTGTCCATGTAGGCGATGACGCCGTACGCGCCGATCGCCCGCGCCGGGTCGAGACCGGCGTACAGCGCCTGGAAGGAGAAGAGCCGCCGGACCCGCTCGTCGCGCAGGTAGCGGCCGATGCGCGGGCCGAGCCTGCCGAACCCGCCCAGCGCGGCGAGCTTCACCAGCTCGGGGCGGGCCAGGTCGGCGGGCGAATCGAAGTTCGTCCCGATGAACCGGTCCTTCTGCACCGCGTACAGCTCGCTCAGCCAGCGCCGCAGCGCCCGGTAGCCCGCCGCCTCGCGGGCGCCGGCGAAGGCGCGGATCTCGGCCTCCATAGCGTCGCCGTCGGTGCGCAGCGCGAGAGAGCTGCCGTCGGCGAAGCGCGCCCGGTACGCCGGGTCGAGCCGGGTCAGGCGCAGGTTCTTGGCCAGCGGTTCGCCGACCGCGGCGAACGCCTCTTCCAGCAGTTCCGGCATGGTCAGCACGCTCGCGCCGGTGTCGACCGCGTTGCCGTCGAAGCTCTGCTGGCCCGCCCGGCCGCCGGGGGTGTCCGCCTGCTCCAGCAGCGTGACGCGCCGGCCCGAGCCGAGCAGGTGCAGGGTCGCGGAAAGGCCGGCCAGCCCGGCGCCGATCACGACGACGTGGTCGGTCGCCCCGTCGATGCGCCGCACGTCAGTACGTCCGCTGGGTGGCCTTGACGACCAGCCCGGTCAGCGCCTCCGGCGCCGGCTCGGCCAGGTGCGCGCGCTCGAGCGCGGCCATCGCCGCCGTCGTCAGCTCGTCGATCCGGCGCTCGACGGCGTCGACCGCGCCGACCTGCTGCAACGCCATCCGGACGGTCTCGACGCCCTCGTCGGAGAGGTCGGCGTCGCCGATCGCGTCCGCGATCACGGTGGCCGCGGCTTGCTCGCCCTTTTCGGCGGCGAGCTGCAGGCCGAGCGCGACGAGCAGCGTGCGCTTGCCTTCGCGCAGGTCGTCGCCGGCGGGCTTGCCGGTGACCGACGGGTCGCCGAACACGCCGAGCAGGTCGTCACGCAGCTGGAACGCGACGCCGACCTCACCGCCGAACTCCAGCAGCGTGGCGATCAGCTCGGGGGAGGCCCCGCCGAGCGCGGCGCCCAGGTGCAGCGGCCGCTGCACGGTGTAGGCGGCGGTCTTGAGCCGGTCGATCTTGAGCGCGGCTTCGACGGAAGCGTCGCCGGTGGCCTGCGTGCGGACGTCGAGGTACTGGCCGGCGAGCACTTCGGTGCGCATCGCGCGCCACGCCGGGCGCGCGGCGGCGAGCGTCCCGGCGGGCAGCGGCGCGTCGGCGAACATGTCGTCCGCCCAGGCCAGCGCCAGGTCGCCGACGAGCACCGCGGTGGCCAGGCCGAACGTCGCGGGGGAGCCGAGCCAGCCCTGGTCGGCGTGCAGCTTCGCGCCCGCGATGTGCACGGTCGGGAAGCCGCGGCGGGAGTCGGAGGAGTCGATGAGGTCGTCGTGGATCAGCGCGCAGGCCTGGATCAGCTCGAGGCTGGCCACCGCCTGCAGCACGCCCTCGGCGTCCGGGCCGGCCGGGTCGCCACCCGCGCCGCGCCAGCCCCACCAGGCGAACGTCGGGCGCAGCCGCTTGCCGCCGTTCAGCACGAACCCGCGCAGCGCGTCGATGCCGGCGGCCACCGTCGGCTCGGTACCCAGGATCTCGGTGCCCGCCCGGTCGAGGAACCCGGCCAGCGCCCGCTCGACGTGGGCGGGCAGGTCGGTGTCGGCGGACGCGTTCATGCCGCCATCCTCGCCGAACCCGCGGGCGCGCGGGCCGCCGGGGCACCCGGATGTGGTGAATCAGACTCCGGCCGTGGCGGCCCAGAACGACCCCGTCAGGCCCGCCTCGGCGAAGTAGGCGGCCGCGCTGTCCGGCTCCCGGCGCCGGTAACCGCGCTCGAGCCGGCCTTCGTACCAGCCGCGCGCGAGCCGCCACAGCGTCACGAGGTCCAGCACGCACCCCTTGTCCCGGCCGGTTTCCGCGAGCCAGGCGTCCACACAGGACTCGCAGCAGAACAGCCGCTGGTTCGCGCACGTGTGCAGCACGTCGTCCCACATCCGCGCGACGGGCACGAGGAAGTGCGCCACCTGCGCGCCCTCCGGCGGCCCGGCCCGGTTCACCACCAGCGCGTGCGGCTGGCCGCAGCCGGGGCAGCGCGTCGCGATCAGCACCTCCGGCTCATCCTCGACCAGGTGCGGGATGGCGAAGGAGTCCCACGCGCAGCCGCCCCACCACAGCGTGTGCGAGCCCATCACGGAGAACCCGAGCGGCCGCGCGGCGAACGGGTGCGCCAGCACGACGTGCTCGCAGTCGTCGAGCACCAGGTGGTGGGCGTCGGCGAGGCGGTGCAGCGCCTGCTTCGCGACGGCCAGCGAGCCACCGGCCGCGTCGGCCAGCTCCGGGGCGGTCGGAGCCCGGCCTCGGTCGGCGAACGCGTGGTAGACCGCCAGGCGAACGTCCTCGTCCCAGCTCACGTCGTCTTCGCGCACTCAGCCAGTTTAGTCCGCCATAGCGCCTCGAATGTGAGTCGAACCGCAGTCTCGCGACGCGGACGGGGGCTCCCGCATGGCGGGCGTCGGCCCTTAACATGCAGGCATGACGTCGGTGATCGAGCGGTTGCGCGGAGACGGGCCGAAGTTCTCCATCGAGTTCTTCCCGCCCCGGGACGCGGCGGACGAGGCCGTCCTGTGGAAGGCGATCCGGGAGCTCGAGTCGTACGACCCGGCCTACATGTCGATCACCTACGGCGCCGGCGGCTCCAGCCGCGACGGCACGATCCGCAGCATCGCGCGCGTCGCGACCGAGACGACGCTGGTGCCGATGGCGCACCTGACGGCGGTCAACCACTCCGTCGCCGAGCTGCGCAACGTCATCGGCTGGTACGCCTCGGTCGGCGTCCGCAACATCCTCGCGCTGCGCGGCGACCCGCCGGGCGACGTCTACGGCGACTGGATCCCGCACCCGGAGGGCCTGACCTACGCCGAAGAGCTCGTCCAGCTCGTGCGCGAGCTGGGCGACTTCTGCGTCGGCGTGTCGGCGTACACCTACGGCCACCCGCGCTCCGCCGACCTGGAGACCGACACGAAGTACCTGGTCCGCAAGCTGCGGGCGGGCGCCGACTTCGCGATCGCCCAGCTGTTCCACGACGCCGAGGACTTCCTGCGGCTGCGCGACCGGGTCGCCGCGACCGGCTGCGACGTCCCGGTGCTGCCCGGCGTCATGCCGCTGACGACGATGCGGACCCTGCAGACGACGATCAAGCTGTCCGGCGCGCCGGCCCCGCGGAAGCTGCTCGACCGGCTCGAGCCGCTGGCCGACGACGCCAAGGCGTTCCGCGCCGCGGGCATCGACGTCACCACCGAGCTGTGCGAGAGGCTGATCGCCGAGGGCGTGCCGAACCTGCACTTCTACACGTTCAACCGGTCGAAGGCGACGCGCGAGGTCGTCGCCCGCCTGGGGCTCGTCCCGGCCCGTGCTTAAGTACGTACCACCGGGTCCGGGTGGCCCGGTAGCGTGCGGCACATGGCTTCCACTGCTTCAGACGTCAACGGCATCTGCGACCGCTACGTCGACGACTACGCGGCCGCGGACCCGGTCGCCGCGACCTCCCACGGCATCGCCGGCCACGACCACCGGCTGACCGACTACTCGGCGGAGGGTTTCGCCGAGCGCGCCGGGCTGGCCGCGCGGGCGCACGCCGCCGTCGCGGCCGCCGAACCCCGGGACGCCGCGGAACGGGCCGCGCAGGCCGTCTTCACCGAGCGCCTGGGCCTGGAGCTGGAGATCCACGAAGCCGGCCTCGATGTGGCGAGCCTGAACCCCATCTCCAGCCCCGTCCAGGAGCTGCGGATGGTGTTCGACCTGATGCCGCTGGAGTCGGAGCAGGACTGGTCGGTCGTCGCGGCCCGCATCGGCGAGGTCCCGAAGGCACTGGCCGGCGTCCGCGCAGGACTCCTCGCGGGCGCCGACGCGGGCCACGTCGCGGCGCTGCGGCAGGTCTCGAAGGTCGCGGGGCAGTGCGAGACGTGGGCGGGGCTGAAGGACGCGAAGGGCTTCTTCGCCGCGCTCGTCGACGGCGCGTCTTCGCAGGGTGAAGCGCTGAAGAGCGACCTCGCGCACGGCGCGCGGGCCGCCGACGAGGCGTTCGCCGAGTTCGCCGGGTTCCTGCGCGCCGAGCTGGCGCCGAAGGCCCCGGTCAAGGACGCTGTCGGCGAGGACGCCTACCGCCTGTGGTCGCGGTACTTCGTCGGCGCCGCGCTCGACCTGCGCGAGGCCTACGAGTGGGGCTGGGCCGAGTTTTCCCGCCTCGAAGCGGAAATGCGCGCGGTCGCGAACCGCGTCAAGGCCGGCGCGACCCCGAAGGAAGCCGCGGCGATCCTGGACGCCGACCCGCGCTACCGCGTCCACGGCCGCACGGAGTTCGAGGCGTGGATGCAGCGCCTGTCCGACGGCGCCCTGGAATCGTTGCGCGGCAAGCACTTCGAGATCTCCGACCGCGTGATGGCCCTGGAGTGCAAGATCGCCCCGCCCGGCGGCGGCGTCGGCGCGTACTACACGGGCCCGAGCGAGGACTTCGCCCGCCCGGGCCGCATGTGGTGGTCCCTGCCGGCCGGCCGCGACGAGTTCAGCACGTGGCGCGAAACGAGCACGGTCTACCACGAGGGCGCACCGGGCCACCACCTCCAGATCGCGACGGCGGTCGACCAGTCGGCGTCGCTGAACAAGTACCAGCGCCTGATGGCGTTCACGTCGGGCCACGCGGAGGGCTGGGCGCTGTATTCGGAGCGCCTGATGGAGGAACTGGGCTACCTGTCGGACGACGGCGACCTGCTGGGCATGCTCTCGGAACAGCTGTTCCGCGCCGCCCGGGTGGTCGTCGACCTCGGCATGCACCTGGAGCTGACCATCCCCGCGGGGACCGGGTTCCACGAGGGCGAGCGCTGGACGCCGGAGCTGGGCCTGGAGTTCATGCTGACCCGCACGATCACCGACGAAGCCCACCTCCGCGACGAGATCGACCGCTACCTGGGCTGGCCCGGCCAGGCCCCGGCGTACAAGATCGGCGAGCGCCTCTGGCTGACGGCCCGCGCGGAGGCCCAGGCCCGCGCGGGGGCGGCGTTCGACATCAAGCGGTTCCACACGGAGGCGCTGAAGATGGGCGGCATGGGGCTGGACACGCTGCGGGAGCAGCTGGCGAAGCTGGACTGAGGTGTGGGCCCGCCGGTTCGCCGGCGGGCCCCCGCCCTCCCTGGGGGGCGTCCCATGTCCAGTTTATCGGCCCCGTCCGACGAAACCGCCCGCAAAGCCGCTCCGAGGCCCGGCTGTCCACAACCGCGCCACCTTGTGGAAAACCCGTCGCGCCACCACTCACCCGGCCGCTAGGTTCCCCTCGTGCACCGGATCTTCCTCGTCACCCCACCGCCCCGCGCCTGAGCGGGGTGGTCCCTCGCCGCGTGGCCTGAGCGCCCGCGGCGGCTTCGTCTTGCGCACCGCCCCGCGTCGTCGATCTCCCTTTTCCTTCGACGCAGGAGCGTTCCTTTGGTGTACCTGCCCACGCGCGCCCGTTCTTCGGCCGCGCTCGTCCTCGCCGGTGTCCTCTGGGGCACCGGTGGCCTGGCCGGCTCGCTGCTCGGCGAACTCGCCGGCCTCCACCCGCTCGCCGTCGCCGCCTACCGGCTGCTCGTCGGCGGCGGGGCCGCCACCCTGTTCGTCCTCCTGACGGGCGGAACCTTCCCGCGCACGGCCGGAGCGGCCAAGCGCGTCCTCGCCGTCGGCGGGCTGTTCGCGTTGTTCCAGGCGAGCTACTTCGCCGCCGTCGCGCTCAGCTCCGTCAGCATCGCGACCATGACCACGATCGGCGCCGCGCCCGTCGTGGTCACCCTCGCCGGCACGCGGAAGCCCCGCGGCTGGACGCTGGTCTCGGTGGCGGGCACGCTCGCCGGCCTGGTGCTGCTGCGCTGGTCACCGGACGCCGTGGCCACCCTCGGCGGCCTCGGCTTCGCGCTGCTGGCCGCGGCGGGCTTCGCGGCGCTGACGCTGCTCACCGCCAAGCCGGTCGAGGGCCTGGAGCCGCTGCCCACGACGGCGTTCGGCTGCCTGACCGGCGGGCTGCTGCTGACCCCGGTCGCGAGCTGGACCGGCATGGTGCTGCCGCTGCACGCGGACGTCCTCCTGGTGGCCTGCTACCTCGGCGTCGTCCCGACCGCACTCGCCTACGCGGCGTACCTGCGCGGCCTGGCCGACGCGCACCCGCTGCTGGGCGCGCTGTCGGCGGTGCTCGAGCCGCTGACGGCGGCCGTGCTGTCCGCGGTGCTGCTCGGGGAACGGCTGGGCGTCACGGCCTGGTGCGGCGCGGCCGTGCTGGTCGCGGCGCTGGTGGTCGGCTACTGGCGGCCCGAACCGCGGTGAACCCGGGCGCTGCCCCTCAGCGAGGCTCGAGGGGCAGCGCCCGCCCGAGGATCGCGAACGGCCGCGGGTCGCCGGCGAAGTGGTAGTCGCGCAGGACGTCGACGAAGCCGGTCCGCCGGTAGAGCTTCCACGCCCGGCTGGTGCCCTCGGGCGTGGAGAGCAGCACGTTCGCGCTCGGCACGCCGTCGAGCAGGCCGCGCAGCAGGTCCTCGCCGATCTGGTGGCCCTGGTTCTCCGGCTTGACGTGGATCTCGGTCAGCTCGAAGTAGTCGGACAGCCAGCGGTCGGCCTCATCGGGCCCGAACCGGCGGCTCAGGCCGTGGCGCACCTGCTCGTGCCACCACTGCCCGGCCCGGCCGCGGTAGCCGTAGGCCAGCCCGAGCAGGACGTCGTCGGCGTCGAACGCGGCCATGCAGCGCCAGCCCTCGCGCAGCGCGTGGGTGAGCCACATCGGCGCCCGCTGCTCGGCGGTGCCGGCCGGGTACCGCATCGCCCGCACGTAGATGTCGAGCGCTTCGGGCAGGCGTGCGCGGAACTCGTCCGTCGAGAGCTGGACGTAGCGGGAGCAGCCGGCGGGCATCGCGGTCACAGCGAGCCATCTTCCTCCGCGCCGCCGAGCGCGCCGGGGGTGCCCCCGGTCAACGCCACCAGGTCCGCGAACGTCGTCGGGTAGACGGTCTTGGGGTGCCCGGCCGCGGCCCACACGACGTCGTGGGCGCGCAGCGCGGTGTCCACCAGCGTCGGCAGCGGCGCCGGGTGCCCGACCGGGGCCACGCCGCCGATCGGCTGCCCGGTGTGCGCCCGCACGAAATCGGCGTCGGCCTTGGCGATTTCGCCGCCGGCCAGCCGCGCGAGGGTCGCCGGATCCGCGCGGTGGGCGCCGGAGGTCAGGGCGAGGAGCGCGTTTTTGTCGGACCCCAGGCGGAAGATGAGGCTGTTGGCGATGGCACCGACGGGAACGCCGAGCGCTTCGGCCGCCTGGGCGGCGGTCCGCACCTCGGCGGCCAGGACACGGATGCCTTCGGCGGCGGCGTGCTGCCCGGCTTCGGCCAGCGCGGCCGCCACCTTGGCGACGGCGGGGTGGTCCAGCGAACTCATGAGCCTATGAGATCACGCCGCCGACCTGGTGTCCCGCGGGATTCCACCCCTGGGGTTGAGCGGATGCCCAGTCCGGGGTTACTCTGGAAATTGTTCGAACAGACGTTCGACATCTGGTGAGCGCGCACCGGTCAGGTGCCCGGCTCCGGGACGGGGGAAGCGTCTCGGCGCCGGGCCCCCGATCGAGCTCACGCCGCGCAGGAGGAGGGTCGCCATGTCCGTCAAGGTCGTGTCCCCCACGGATCCCGGGCAGCCCCAGCTGCCCATGTCGCTGCGCCCCCCGGTGACCCCGGCGGCGCCCGGCACCCACCACGGCCGCCCCCGCCGCCCGCGCCAGAGCCCGCCGGCTTCGGCGCTGAGGCAGCCCGAACTGCCGATGTCGCCACCGCCGGCCGTCGAAGAAGGCCCCGCCGATGCCCCGGTGGCCGGGCAGTCCCACTCGGGCTCGCCGGCCACGGAGTTGCCGGTGGCGGCCCCGCCGGCAACTACCGCGGCCTCTCCGCGGCCCGTGCCGCTGAGCCCGCCCGCCGCGGAGTCCGATCAGTCCCAGCTGCCCATGGCGCTCCGCCCGCCGGCCCCGCCCGCGGCGGCCGCGTTGCTGGCGCAGGCCAGGCGGGGGCTGGCCGAGGCCGAACGGGAGACCACCTCCGCCGAGCGGTTCATCGGGGCCTACCTCGCCGCCCTGCGCGGGGCCGCCGCCGTGCTCGAAGCGCGGGGGCGGCCGCATCGGGGGCGGGCTCGGCCGGCCAGTAGCTGGGTGCTGCTCGACTCCGTCGCGCCCGAGCTGCGCGAGTGGTCCGCCTTCTTCGCGGGCAACTCCGCCACGCGCGCCGCCGCGCAGGCCGGGATCACCGGGAAGGTCACCGGGGAGTCGGCCGCTCAGCTGGTTCGCGCCGCCGGGCTGTTCCTCGAGCTCGTGCGCCGGCTCGTGCACGGCCTGCCGATCAGCGGGGAAGCCCATGTCGCGTGAGCACGGCCCGGTCGACCACGGGCGGCTGCTCACGGCGTTGGGGATCGAAGGCCGGGTGCTGGCCGAGGCCGTGCACGCCGCTCCGCTCGAAGCGCCGGTGCCCGCCTGCCCGGGCTGGTCGCTCGGCGAGGTCGCGCGGCACGTCGGGAGCCTGTACCGGATGGTCCGCCGCCGGCTCGAAGACGGCCGCGTCCCCGAAGACTGGCAGCGCGACCCCGAACCGGGCCAGCCGCTTCACGAGTTCCTCGAAACGGGCCTCGCCGAGCTTCTCGACGAGCTCGCCGCCCACGAACCCGGGGAGCGTGCCGACACGTGGTGGCCGGCGGACGCGACCTACGGGTTCTGGCGGCGCCGGATGCTGCACGAGACGCTGGTCCACCGCGTCGACGTCGAGCAAGCGGCGGGTTCCGCCCCGCGCGGCGTGCCCGACGACCTCGCGATCGACGGCATCGACGAGGCGCTCACCCTGTGGTTCGGCCAGAAGCTGCCGATGCTCGGGCTGACCGGCACGAAAGCGGGTTCGGTCGGCGTGCGCGCCGGCGCCCACAGCTGGATCGCGCGCGCCGGACCCGAAACCACCGAAGCCTGGCGCTGTTCGGCCGAGGAGGCCGAGAACGCGGACGACGTCGTCACGGCGAAGCCCGCCCAGGTCTACCTGTGGCTCTGGGGCCGCGCGTCCCTGACCTCGGTGACCGTGCGGGGCGTGCACGACCAGGCGGCCCAGCTCTGGGCGCTGCTGCGGCTCGCGACCCGATGAACCGGCCGGTGGGGAAGCCGAACCGGAACTGTCGGGGGTGGCGGTTAGCCTGCGCCGCATGAACACGCGCCTGGTGAACCTGGTCGTCGACGCGGCGCGCCCGGAGGTCCTGGCGGGCTTCTGGGCCGCGCTGCTCGGCTGGACCGCCGTCGTCGAAGAGCTCGGCGAGATCGACGTGCGCGCCCCGGAAACCGACGGCTGGGACCTGGACCTCGTCTTCGTCCCGGTCCCGGACCCCAAGGAGGTGAAGAACCGGATCCACCTCGACCTGGCAAGCAAGACCCCCGAGCACCAGGCCGCGCTGGTCGCTCGCGCCCTCGAGCTGGGCGGTGAGCGGGTCGACGTCGGCCAGGGCGCGGTGCCGTGGGTCGTGCTGGCGGATCCGGAGGGCAACGAGTTCTGCGTCCTCGAGCCCCGGGAGCGCTACGCCGGGACGGGCGCGGTCGCGTCGATCGTGGTCGACGCCCGCGAACCGGAGCAGCTGGCGGCGTTCTGGGCCGGGCTCACCGGCTGGCCGGTCCAAGCCCGCGAAGGCGACGTCCTGGTGGGGCTGCGTGCGCCATCGGGGCGCGGGCCGTGGCTGGAGTTCCTCCGCAACGAAGACGTCAAGCGAGGCAAGAACCGCGTCCACCTGGACATCGCGCCCCCGGCGGGCGCGGACCACGCCGCGGCGGTGAAGGAGGTCGTCGCGGCCGGTGCGGCGCCGGCGGACCTGGGCGCCCCGGCGCTGCCGTGGCGCGTGCTGACCGATCCGGAGGGCAACGAGTTCTGCGTGCTCACCCCGCGTTGACCTAGCTTGGAGGTCATGGAGACCTTCGACTGGGAGGGGCGCCGGATCGCCTGGGAACGCGCCGGCTCCGGGCCCCCGGTGGTGTTCTGCCACGGCACGCCGTGGTCGTCGTGGCTGTGGCGGCCTTTCGCCGAAGCGCTGAGCAGCGATTTCACCGTGTACCTCTGGGACATGCCCGGCTACGGCCGGTCTTCGAAGGACGCGGAGCACCCCGTCGGCTTCGACGTCCAGGCCGAAGCGTTCCGGGCGCTGCTCGCGCACTGGGAGCTCGACCGGCCGCACGTCGTCGCCCACGACTACGGCGGCGTCGTCTCGCTGCGCGCCCACCTGGTGCACGGCGTGCCGTACGCGTCGCTGCTGCTGGTCGACGCCGTGGCCATCCCGCCGTCGGGCTCGCCGTTCTTCCAGCTCGTCAAAGAGCACACGGATGTGCTCGCCCGGGTGCCGCCGTACATCCACGAGGCGCTGGTCCGGGCCTACGTCGCCAACGCGAGCCACCGCGAGCTGCGCGAAGCCGACGTCGACGAGCTCGCCGCCCCGTGGCTCGGCGACGAGGGCCAGCCGGCGCTGTACCGCCAGATCGCGGCGTACGACGAGAGCTACCTGGCCGAGATCGAGGGGCTCCTGGACCGGGTCGACCTGCCCGTGCACGTCCTGTGGGGCACCGAAGACACCTGGATCCCGATCGGGATCGGCGAGCGGCTCGCCGCCGGCATTCCCGGCGCGAAGTTCACCCCGATCCCCGGCGCCGGGCACCTGGTCCAGCTGGATGCCCCGGTCGCGCTGGCGACGGAGCTGCGTTCCTGGCTGACGAGTGTTTCGGCGGGGTTGCCGGGCCGCGTCGAACGCTGATCTGCGCGAAACACCGGCGTCCTGACGCGGCAACAACCACCGGGGACCGTGGGGGCATGGAGACCTCCAGAGCGTTGCCCCAGCCGGGCCGGACGGCCGTCGTCGAGGAACCCGCCGGCGCGTCGGCGTGGCGGGTGCGGGTCCGGATGCACGACCACCCCGGCACCCTGGCCCGCCTCGCCATCAGGCTCGCCGACCTGGAGTGCAACATCCTCGGCCTGAGCGTGCTGCCGGTGCCCGGCGGGGTGCTGGACGAGATCGTGCTGCGCCCCGCGACCGGCCTGCCCCGGCGGCGCCTGATCGAAGCCATTCGCGAAGAAGGCTGCGAATGCACCGCGATCATCGACGCCGACGTCCACGAGCTGGTCGACCCGTCCGCGGCGACGCTGCAGGCGGCCCGCCGCGCGGTCGACGACCCGGCCCGCCTCGCCGAAGTGCTGAAGGAAGTCCTCGCCGCGGACGTTGTCACCCTCGTCCCCGCCACCGAGGCGAACCCGGCCCGCACCGAAAGCGG
The DNA here is from genome assembly GCF_014873755.1 of Amycolatopsis lexingtonensis. Classification (NCBI taxonomy): domain Bacteria; kingdom Bacillati; phylum Actinomycetota; class Actinomycetes; order Pseudonocardiales; family Pseudonocardiaceae; genus Amycolatopsis; species Amycolatopsis lexingtonensis. The sequence goes on along the minus strand of NZ_JADBEG010000001.1, from coordinate 4,878,353 downwards.
GCACCGGGCGGTGTTCGAGCTGGCCGACGACCGCGCGCTGGTGGCGCGCCGCCGCTGGGCGCCGTTCGTCCAGCTGGAGCTGACCCGCGCCGGAGCGCTGGTCGCGCTGCTCGCGGCGGCGGCCCGGAACGCGGCCGGCCCGGTCGTGCTCGACCGCCCCGACGGCGCCGCGATCGTCCTGCGCAAGGGCCTCCCCGGCGACGCCGACGCGGTCGCCGACCTGCACCGCCGCTGCTCGATGGCGACGCTCTTCCGGCGCTACCACTCGGGCGTGCGGACGGTCCCGCGCCGCTGGCTGCACCGGTTGCTGGTGCCGCCGCGCGGAACCAGCGTGCTGGCGGTCTTCGGCCGCGAGGTGATCGGCCTGGCGCAGCTCATCCCGAGCGCCTCCGGCACCGCCGAGATCTCCCTGCTGGTGGAGGACGACTGGCAGCGGCAGGGCATCGGCACGGCACTGTTGGCGCGGCTCGCCGTCCTCGCGGAAGCCCAGGGGATCACGGAGCTGACGGCGGACTCCCTGACCGGCGACGATGTCCTGCCCCGCACGGCGGCCCGAGCCGGCCTGCGGACGGAACGCGCCGTCGAGGACGGCGCAAAGCTCCGGCTGTTCCTGCCCGCCTAGCGCTTCCAGAACCAGTCTTTTTCCCGTGCTTCGCGCAGCGCGGACTTCTTGCGCTCGGCGGTGAGCCGGTCGAGGTAGAGGACGCCGTCGAGGTGATCGGTCTCGTGCTGGAGGCACTGGGCCAGCACGTCTTCGCCTTCGACCTCGATGGGCTCGTTGTGGACGTCGACACCCCGGACCTTCGCGTGCTTGGCGCGGCGGGTCGGGAACCACAGCTCCGGCACGGAGAGGCAGCCTTCGCTGATTTCGTGCGTCTCCTCCGAGAGTTCGACGATCTCGGGGTTGACGACGTACCCGGTCAGCCCGGCGACGTCGTAGCTGAACACCCGCAGCCCGACGCCGATCTGCGGCGCGGCGAGCCCGGCCCGCCCGGCTGGCTTGACCGAGTCGACCAGGTCCCGCACGAGCGCCTCGAGCTTCTCGTCGAACACGGTGACCGGGTCGCAGACGGACTTGAGGATCGGGTCGCCGAAATAGCGCAGTTCGCGCATCGCCATGAGCAGAACATCCTTCGTGCGGTGTCGGACTGGCAGCTTAGGGCAGCGCGTGCGGGGGTCGCCGGGCAATCGGCAACCCGGCGGGCGCGAGCGAACGCGGCAAGCGCCGCCCGGGTGCGGTGCCGCGAATCTCCGGGTCAGGCCCGGAGGCGCAGACCGGACGGCGTCGCCCGGAAACCCGCTTCCCGCAGCACTTCCGCCAGCTCCGAGGTGAGGGCTTGCTCGCCGTCCGCGCGCTGGACGGCCAGCTGGCCCAGCCAGCCCTCGCGGACCGCGGCCGACAGTGCTTGGGCCGCGTCCGACAGGGGCTGGCGTTCCTCGGTGAAACTCAGCAGTGATCGGCCTCCTCGCTCGACGTACAGGGCCGGGACCCCGTCCACCAGTACCGCCAGCGCCCCGGCCTTGCGTGCGGGACGGTGTTTCGTGTCGCCGGTCGCCGCCGGCCAGGGGAGGGCGGCGCCGTAGGGCTGGGCCGGGTCCGCCGCGGCCAGGACCACCGCGCGGCCGGGGGCCGGGCGGCCCGGGCCGGACAGTGCGCGCAGGCGGTCCACCGCGCCCTTCGCCGCGAACTGGGCCGCGCCGAGCCCCTCCACGACGTAGCCGCGGATCACCTGGCCGGTGTCCTCCATGCCGCGGAGGACCTTGTAGATCCCGGAGAACCCGCCGGTGACGCGTTCGGTGTCGAGCGCGCCGCGGGTCAGGACGCCGTGGCGCTCCAGGAACGCTTCCGTGCGCGCGTGGGCTCGCCGGGTCGCGTCGGTTTCGCGGGGCGGGGTCAGCGCCCACCGGCCCGCCACGGTCGGCGGCCCGGACCGCGACGGCATCTGCGGCCGCCCGGCCCGCAACCGTGCGTACCGGCCGCGCGGTGCCTGGCGCCGGGGTTTGTGCGCGCCGTGCCCGGCGACCTGGGCCCGCAGCGGGCCCAGCGTGTCGCCCGTGACCAGCCCCGCCCACACCAGGTCCCACAGCGCCGCCACGACTTCGGCGTCGTTCGGTGCCTTCTCCAGCAGGACGGTCGCGCGGTCCACCAGCTGCCGGAAGAACAGCGCGCCACCCTCCAAAGTGGACACGATCGCGTCGTGCAGCGGCCCGGTCGGGATGTCCTCGACGACTTCGGGCAGCAGCAGGTCCGCGACGTCCGTGGGGGCGAGGGCGATCCAGCCGTCCCCGCCGGACAGCGCACCACATCCCGCCCAGGTGACTTCGCCCGCCGTCGTCAGCTCGTCCAGCAGCGCGGGGGAGTAGCCCGGCAGCCGACCGGGCAGGATCAGCGACTCCACCGCGCTCGCCGGCAGCGGCGCACCGGCGAGCTGCTCGACCACCGACAGCACGTCGTCCGCCGTCGGTGCCGCCCGGACGCGCCCGCCGAACCCGTGCCACGCCGGCAGGAACCGGCCCAGCGCCGCCGGTTCGACCGGCTCGACCTCCGCTCGCAGCTTCGCCAGCGAAGCCCGCCGCAGCCGGCGCAGGACCGCCGAATCGCAGTACTCGACCCCGACGCCATGGGTGTCGGGATGCCCGACCGGGCTCAGTTCGCCGCGGACCAGCCGGCCTTCGCCGGTCATCCGGTCGAGGACGCCGGTGACGACGGCCAGGCCGAGCCCGAACCGCTGGGCCACCGCGGCCGCCGCGAACGGCCCGCGGCCGCGGGCGTACCGCGACAGCAGGTCGCCGAGCGGGTCCGCCACCGGTTCGGTGAACGCCTCGGGCACGCCCACCGGCAGCGCGGTGCCCAGCGCGTCCCGCACCCGGCCCGCGTCCTCGATCGCCAGGAACCGTTCCGTGCCGCCGATCCGCACCCGGATCGCCCGCCGCGCCGCTTCCAGCTCGGTGAGCCAGTCGGCCTGGATCCCGCGCTCCGCGGCCTCTTCGACGGTCAGGTCGCCGAGGAACCGCAGCAGGTCGGCGGCGTCCTCGGCCGAGCGCGCGTGCCGGTCGGGTTCGAGCCGCTGCAGCGACCGTTCCACTTCGCGCACGGCTTCCGGGTCGAGCAGTTCTCGGATCGCCTCGGTGCCGAGGAGCTCGGCCAGCAGCGCCGAATCCAGCGACAGAGCCGCCGCCCGCCGCTCGGCCAGCGGGGCGTCGGTCTCGTACAGGAACATCCCGACGTAGCCGAAGAGCAGGCTGCGCGCGAACGGCGACGCGGCCGGCGTCTCGACCTCCACCAGCCGGACCTTGCGGGCGCGGACGTCGGACATCAGCTCCCGCAGGCCGCCCACGTCGTAGACGTCCTGCAGGACTTCCCGCATCGCCTCCAGCACGACCGGGAACCGTTCGTACTTCGCCGCGACCGACAGCAGCTGCGACGCGCGCTGCCGTTGCTGCCACAGGGGAGTGCGGCGCCGCGGGTCCCGGCGCGGCAGCAGCAGCGACCGCGCCGCGCACTCCCGGAACCGGGCCGCGAACACGGCCGAGCCGCCGACTTCGGCGACGATCAGCTGCTCCACCTCTTCGGGGTCGAGCAGCACGTCTTCGGCGCCGATGGTGACGTCGTCGCCGTCGGCGTCCAGCGCGTCCGGCAGGCGCAGGACGATGCCGTCGTCGGAGTGCGCCACCTGCGCGTCCACCCCGCGGTTTTCCCGCAGCCGCGCGGCGATCGCGAGGGCCCACGGCGCGTTCACCTGCGCGCCGAACGGGGAGTGCAGGATGATCCGCCAGTCGCCCAGCTCGTCGCGGTAGCGCTCCAGCAGGAGCGTCCGGTCGTTCGGCACGTGCCGCGTCGCGGACTTCTGCTCGGCCAGGTAGGCGAGCAGGTTGTCCGACGCCCGCTCGTCCAGGCCCGCCGCGGTGGCCCGCTCCCTGGCCTTCTGATCGTCCGATGTGGACAGTTCGCGGACGAACTTCCCCAGCGCCCGGCCGAGTTCGAGCGGACGGCCCGGCGCGTCGCCCTTCCAGAACGGCATCCGCGCCGGCTCGCCCGGCGCGGGCACCACGATGACCCGGTCGTGCGTGATGTCGGTGATCCGCCACGACGACGTGCCGAGCAGGATGGTGTCGCCGACGCGCGACTCGTACACCATTTCCTCATCGAACTCGCCGACGCGCGAGCCGGGCTTGTCGTCCGCGCCCGGCGTCATCACGGTGAACAGGCCGCGGTCCGGGATGGTGCCGCCCGAGGTCACCGCCAGCCGCTGCGAGCCCGGCCGGCCGCGCAGCTCGCCGCTGATGCGGTCCCAGGTGATCCGCGCCCGCAGCTCGCCGAACTCCTCGCTCGGGTACCGGCCCGCGAGCATGTCGAGCACCGCGTGCAGCGCGTCGTCCGGCAGCGACGCGAACGGCGCCGCCCGCCGCACCAGCGACGCCAGGTCCGGCACCGTCCACGGTTCCAACGCCACCATGGCCACGACGTGCTGCGCCAGGACGTCGAGCGGGTTGCGCGGGTAGCGGACCGCCTCGATCGCGCCGCTCGCCATCCGTTCCGCGACCACCGCGCAGGAGACGAGGTCGCCGCGGAACTTCGGGAACATCACCCCGGAGGACACCGCGCCGACCTGGTGCCCGGCCCGGCCGACGCGCTGCAGCCCGGACGCCACCGTCGGCGGCGCCTCGATCTGCACCACCAGGTCGACCGCGCCCATGTCGATGCCCAGCTCCAGCGACGACGTCGCCACCACGCACGGCAGCCGCCCGGACTTGAGGTCTTCCTCGACGTGCGTGCGCTGCTCCCGCGACATCGACCCGTGGTGCGCCCGCGCGATCACCGGCGGCGCGCCGGTGGTCACGCCGGACTGCCCGACGGCTTCGGCCGGGAACGCGTCGGCGGGGGTGAGCTCCGTCTGCTCGGCGGCCAGTTCGTTGAGCCGCGCCGTCATCCGCTCGGTGAGCCGGCGCGAGTTGGCGAACACGATGGTCGAGCGGTGGGCCCGGATCAGGCTCAGGACCCGCTCCTCGACGGCCGGCCAGATCGACGGCCGCTGCACGGGGTTGCCCGCCATCTCCTCCAGCGTGCCCAGGCCGCCGGGTGCGATTTCGCCGGGCGGGAAGGCTTCGGTCAGCGACTCGAGCGACCCGAGCGACTCCAGCTCGTCGAGCGGGCTCGGCGCCGGGCCGCTGCGCGGCGCGTCGAGGTTGCTCATGTCCTCCACCGGGACCTCGACGCGCACCTCGATGGTCTTCGCCAGCTTCGGCTGGACCACGCGCACCGGGCGCCCGCCGGCGAGGAACGCGCTCACCTCGTCGACCGGGCGGACCGTCGCCGAGAGGCCGATCCGCTGCGCCGGCTTCGGCAGCAGCGAGTCCAGCCGCTCCAGCGAGAGCGCGAGGTGCGCGCCGCGCTTGCCGCCGGCGACCGCGTGCACCTCGTCGACGATCACCGTCTCGACGCCGCGCAGCGACTCCCGTGCCGACGACGTGAGGATCAGGAAGAGCGACTCCGGCGTGGTCACCAGCACGTCCGGCGGGGTCTTGCCGAACGAGCGGCGCTCGGCCGCGGTGGTGTCGCCGGTGCGCATGCCCACTTCGATCTCCGGCACCGGCAGCCCGAGCCGCCGGGTGGCCTGCGAGATGCCGGCGAGGGGCGCGCGCAGGTTCCGCTGGACGTCGACGGCGAGGGCCTTCAGCGGGGAGACGTAAAGGATCCGGCAGCGTTTCGTGGCCTCCGCCGGCGGCGGCTCCACCGAGAGCCGGTCCAGCGCCCAGAGGAACGCCGACAGCGTCTTGCCGGACCCGGTCGGCGCGACGACGAGGGCGTGCTCGCCCGCGTGCGCCGCCCGCCAGGCCCCTTCCTGCGCCGCGGTGGGCGCGGCGAAGGCCCCCGCGAACCAGTCCCGGGTCGCGGGGGAGAAGAGGTCGAGCACGTCAGTGGCCACGTCGTCCATGATGCGCGGCACCACCGACAGTTTCGGGCGAGCCCGCCAGGATCACGCTCTCGGCGAACTGCGGGTACGTGACGTCGACCCTCGGCTCGTCGGTGATCAGCCGGTAGTCGCGGTCCAGCGGGGCCCAGTAGGAAAAAGGGGCCTGGTCCAGCTTGGAGTGGTCGGCCAGCACGTAGGCTTCCCCGCCCGCGTGGAGCATCGCGTGCTTGACCACCGACTGCTCCAGTGATGGGCAGCACAGCCCCCGGCCGCCGACCACGCCGTCCGCACCCAGGAACACCCGATCGGGTGAGATGTGCCGCAGCTGGGCCAGCACGCTCTCGCCCAGGATCGCTTCGTTGGGGTGCCGCACCCGGCCGCCGAGGACGATCAGGTCGATCCCGGCGAACCCGGCCAGCTCGCGGATGGCGTTGACGCCGTTGGTGACCACCGTCAGCCCCTCCCGGTGCGCGAGGTGGCGGGCGAGCCTGCCGGTGGTCGTGCCGGCGTCGAGCAGCACCACCTCGCCGTCCTCGACCAGCGCGGCGGCCTCGCGGGCGATGGCGTCCTTGGCCGCCGCGTGCTCCTGGTCCTTTTCCCGGGGACTGCGTTCGGTGTCGAGCGCGCCGCCGTAGGTGCGGACGACGTGCCCGGCCCCGGCGAGGGAGGCGAGGTCGCGGCGGATCGTCGACTCGGAGACGCCGAACTCCGCGGCCAGCTCCGCGATGCCGCCGGAGCCGTCGCGGACGGCCTCCAGCAGCATCGCGCGCCGGTCACGGGTGCCTGGTCGAGGCTGGGACATGCGCCGACTCTTCCACAGTCGCGGGTTTCAGCCCGAAGAACGCCAGGCCGGCGGCCACGGCGAGGAACGCGGCCAGCACGACGAACCCGGTGGTCGCGCTACCGGTGACGTCGGTGAGCCAGCCGACCAGGTAGGGCCCGGCGAACCCGCCGAGGTTGCCGAGCGCGTTGATCAGGCCCATCGCCACGGCGACCACCTCGATGCCGAGGAGCCGGCTGGGGATCGCCCAGAACGGCCCGTACGGCATGTACACGCCGGTGGCGACCACGCAGAGCAGGACCAGCTGCACGGCCGGCGGCCAGTGCACGAGGTTGCCGAGCAGGAGCCCGGCGATGGCGACGAGCAGCGGCACGGTGACCGCGAGCCGCCGGTTGCCGGTCCGGTCGGACCAGTGCGCGCACGCGACCATCCCGGCCAACGCGAGGACGTACGGCACGGCGGAGAGGAACCCCACCGCGGTGGCCGAACCGCCCGTCATCGTCTTCACGACCGACGGCAGCCACAGGCTGAACCCGTAGAAGCCGGTGATCCAGAAGAAGTAGACACCGATCAGCAGCAGCACTTGGCGGTTCGCCAGCGCCTGCCGGTAGCCCTGTTTCGCGAAGGCCGGCTTCGCGTCTTCCTCGGCTTTCAACGTGCGCTCGAGGTGGTCGCGCTCCTCGGCGGAGATCCACCGGGCCTTCGCCGGGCGGTCGGCCACCGCGAACCACCAGACGACCGCCCACAGCAGCGGCGGCAGGCCCTGGAGCACGAACACCCAGCGCCAGGACATGTGGTCGAGCATGAACCCGGACAGCGGGGACATGAGGATCGCCGAGATCGGCAGGCACGTCATCCACAGCGCGTTCGCCCTGGCCCGTTCCGCCTGCGGGAACCAGGACGCCAGCAGGATCAGCACCGCGGGCCACACGCCGCCTTCGAACAGCCCGAGCAGCAGCCGGGCCAGATGCAGCTGGGTCTCGTTCCGCACGAGTCCGCACAGCACCGCCGCGAACGCCCACGCGATCATCAGGATCAGCACCGTCTTGCGGGCGCTCCACTTCGCGGCCAGCACCGCCGCCGGGATCTGCAGGACGAGGTAGCCGACGAAGAAGATGCCGCTCGCCAGGCCCTTCGCGCTGGCGGACAGCGGGAAGTCGTCGCCGATGTAGGGCAGGATCACCGCGACGTTCGTGCGGTCGAGGTAGGCCAGCATGTACATGACCACCGCGACCGGGATGACGTACGCCCAGCGCTTGCGGGGGATCACCGGACGCTCGGCGGGTAGATCGCGGGCAGCTTCCGGGCGTACGGCGCCAGCGTCGCCGCGGCCTTGAAGGCCGCGCGCATCGTGCCGTGCGAAGCCCGGCCCGTGCCGGCGATGTCGAACGCCGTGCCGTGGTCGACCGACGTGCGCAGGATCGGCAGGCCGACCGTCACCGAGACCGTGCCGTCGAAGTCGTACGTCTTCGACGCGATGTGCCCCTGGTCGTGGTAGAGCGAGAGCACGCCGTCGAAGCAGCCCTGGATCCCTTGGTGGAACACGGAATCCGCGGGGATCGGACCGACGACGTCGAGCCCGGCGGCGCGCGCGGCGGCCACCGCGGGCGCGATCGCGACGATCTCTTCGTCGCCGAACTTGCCGTTCTCCCCGCCGTGCGGGTTCAGCGCCGCCACGGCGAGTCTGGGCTTCTCCGTGCCGAACACTTCGAGTGCGGTGTACGCCTCGCGGATGGCGTGTTCGATGTTCTCCCGCGTGATCCGGTCGATCGCTTCGCGCAGCGAGAGGTGCCGGGTGGCGAAGAAGATCTTCAGCCCGGACACCCAGAACATCGTGTTGAACCGGGTCGAGCCGGTCAGCTCGCCGAGCATCTCGGTGTGCCCGAGGTGTTTCGAGCCCGCCGCCCAGATCGCCTCCTTGTTGATCGGCGCGGTCACGACCGCGTCGACCTCGCCGGCCAGCGCGAGCCGGGTGGCGACCTCGATCGCGCCGACCGCCGCGGCCCCCGCGGTCGCGTTGACCTCGCCCCACGGCAGGTCTTCGGTGACGACACCGAGGTTGAGCACGTCGATCACGCCCGGGGTGAAGCGCGCGTCGGCGACCGTGGCGATCGGGTTGATCTCCACGGACAGGCCCAGGTGCCGGGCGACGCGGTCGAGCACCGGCGCGTCGCCGACCGCGACCCCGCGCGCCAGCTGCAGCGCCTCCGGCTCGGCCAGGGTCTTCAGGGTGATCTCCGGGCCGATGCCGACGGGGTCGCCGAGGGTGACGGCGAGGACGGGGAGGTCGCTCACGGGTTCTTCCTTCCGGTGGCCAGCACGTGGTTGAGGTGTTCCAGGCAGGCGACCGCGGCGTCGCGGCCGCCGATCAGCCCGCCTTTGGTGGCGAAGGGCAGCCCGGTGTACGGGGCCCGCCGGAGAGCCGTCCGGCCACCGCGAGGGGCAGGACTTCGGTGTCGATCTCGAAGCCTTCGGCCCCGAGCGACTTCGTGACCTCGACGGCGATGTCGCCGCCGGTGGCGTAGAGCCCGCCGATCCGGTGCGCGCCGAGCACCAGCCGGGCGGCTTCCCCGAGCGCGGGCGGGATCCGCGCCGCGACCGCCGGGTCGACCGGCGTGCCCGGGGCGGGGGCCCGGGTGCGGATGCCGACGACCCGGTGCCCGGCTTCCAGGAGCTGCCCGGCCGCGGCGGCGATGGCCGGTGGATCGGGCCGGTCCGCGTCGACGTCGACGTACCGCGCGTCCAGCACCAGCTCGGTTTCCAGGAGCTGGTCGTGCGTCTGGCCGGTGATGCTGCCGACGACCGCGAGCACCGGCGGGACGGTGCCGTGGCCGGGGGCGAGGCCCAGCGCCGCCGCCAGCCGGACGCCGAACGGCCCGGAGTCGACGGAGATCCACCGCGTGCCTTCGGCCGCCAGCCGGGCCGCGGCCTTGGCGACGGTGGTGAGGTGCCGGTTCGTCGTGGCGTCGCAGACGACGATCGCGGCCGGGCACCGTAGGGCGGCTTCGACCGCCGCCACGCCTTCCTCGACGACGTCCAGCGGCAGTTCGGCGATCTCGCGGTGCGTCGGCCCGAGGAGGGTGCGGACCCGGGAGGACCCGACCGGCGCCAGTGGATCGCGTGCGGCGGGGCTTTCGGCGAGCGGCACGCCGTCGACCAGGTGCAGGCCGCCGAGGGTGACCCGGCCGGCGTCCGGGAAGGCGGGGACGACCAGCGCGCGGGCGCCCGGCGCCGAGGCCAGGACGGCTTCGGTCTCCACGCCGACGTTGCCGCGCAGCGTCGTGTCCACGCGTTTCACCGTGAGCTCGACCGGTCCGGCCAGCTCGATCGTCTCCCGCACCGCCCGCGCGGCGTGTGACGGCGAAGCGTGCCGGGTACCCAGGTTGACCACCAGCGCGTCGATCCCGCTGTCCGCGTGGAAGCAGGGTGCGCCCGGCTCCAGCGGCGCGTTGACGGAAACCGCGCGCAGCCCGAAGCGGGCATACAGCGCTCCGGTCGCGTTGCTGCCCGTGAGGTCGTCCCCGAGGACGAGCAGCTTCGGCATCCTGAACGCTCCTTTGCGCGGTTCGTGCAACTCGTATGACCGAACTGCGCAACTATCGTGCCTCGTGATCCACCTCTCCGTCAAGCGGCGGGGGACTTTCGCGGGTCCGCACGCACGGTGACCGCGCGCATGGCAGCATCACGGCGAACGCCGTCGAGGCGGGTTTTGTGAAGGGGAGTGCAGTGCGGATCCTGTCGGTGGACCTCGGGACGTCCAACACCGTCGCCGTCCTTTCGGCGCACGGCATGCCGCCCCGGGTCGTCGAGGTGGACGGCTCGGCCAACATGCCGTCGGCGGTGTTCGCCACCGAAGAGGGCACGATCATGGTCGGCCGCGACGCCGAGCGCCGCGCCCGGCTCGACCCGACCCGCTTCGAGCCGAACCCCAAGCGCCGCATCGACGAGCAGACCCTGCTGCTCGGCACCGACGTCGTCCCGGTGACCGACGCGCTGGCCGCCATCCTGCGCCGCGTGCTCGAAGAGACTTCCCGCCAGCTCGGCGGCGAGCAGCCCGACGAGGTCCGGCTGACCCACCCCGCGCAGTGGGGCCAGACCCGCCGCAACGTCCTGATGTCCGCCGCCCGGCTCGCCGGGATGGGCCAGAACATCCTGCTGGTGCCGGAGCCGGTCGCCGCGGCGGCGCACTTCGCGTCGTTCCCCGGCAAGTCCCTCGCGCCCGGGCAGGCGCTCGCGGTCTACGACCTCGGCGCGGGCACCTTCGACGTCGCCGTCGTCGGTGCCACGCAGAACGGCTTCACCGTGCTCGCCGAGGACGGCCTGCCCGACCTCGGCGGCCTCGACGTCGACCAGGCGCTGATGGTGCACGTCGGGCGCGAGGTCTCGCACTCGGACCCGCAGCGCTGGCAGCGGCTGCTGCGGCCCGAGTCCACCGGCGACCGGCGCACCCGGCGCGCGCTGCAGGAAGACGTCAAGGCGGCCAAGGAGGCGCTGTCGCGGCACCCGCAGACCGAGGTGCCGATGCCGGAGCCGTTCAAGGACGTCCTGGTGACGCGCGGCGAGCTGGAAGGCCTGGTCCGGCCGGCGATGCTGCGCAGCGTCGAGCTGCTGTCGCGGACGCTGCGTTCGTCGGGGCTGAGCCCGGACCGGCTGGCCGGCATCTACCTGGTCGGCGGGTCGAGCCGGCTGCCGCTGGTCGGCACCATGATCGCGGAAAAGCTCGGGGTCGTGCCGGGCAGCCTCGACCAGCCGGAAACCGCCGTGGCGCTGGGAGCGCAGCACGTCGCCCGCGACGGACTGGGCGCGCGGACGCAGAACGTCGAAGGCGCGGTGGCCGCCGGCACCGGGCCGCACCGGCCGCAGTACGCGCCCCCGCCGCCTCCGCCGCCGCAGTACCAGGGTTACTTCCCGCCCAGCGGGCCGCAGCCGATGCCGTCGAACTTCCCCGCGTACTCGCCCGCGGCCTCCGCCGAGAAGGCCGAGCCGAAGTCCGGCGGGAAGAAGAAGCTGCTCATCGGGATCGCGGCCGCGGTCGTCGTGGTGCTCGCCGCGGGGCTGACCTTCTTCCTGACGTCGTCGTCTTCGGTGACGACCTACACCGCGGACCAGTGCAAGACGCCGGGCCAGGCGGACGACAAGGGGCTCACCGGCTGCCTGCGCCAGCTCGCCGGGAAGATCGCCGACACCGGCGACTGCAAGCCGGGCATGGGCAACGGCCCGGCGGCGCCGGCGAAGAGCCTCGGCGTGGCCTCGACCTGCTCCGCGCCGGGCCGTGCGGGCACGCAGGTGACCTACGTCCAGGGCGACAGCGCCGACACGCTCAAGGAGTACACCGACGGCCTGCTCTCCTCCGCGGGCGGCGACCGTACCGAGGCCGACTGGGGCGGCAACGGGCTCAAGGGCCACTACTCGTCCGCCGCGGGCAAGACGGCGGCGGTGCTCGTGTTCACGGTGTCGGACCGGCCGCTGGTGGGGTTCATCTACCAGCTGAACTCGAGCGAGCAGGCCGAGGCGACCACGCCGGACACGCTGGCCAACTACTTCGAGGCGAGCGTCCAGCCGGGGGAGTGACGCCGGCTCGCCAGACGTCAGGGCTCCGGCAAAGTCGCGTCGGTGCAGCCCGCAGCGGTGCGCCAGCGTCTTGAATGACTCATTCAGGACCTCCGAAGACCTGAATGAGTCATTCAAGACGTCGGGCGAGCGGGTCACCGACGGCGGAGCGGCCCGGCCGCGTGACTTTGCCGGGACCCCGTCGCCAGACGTCATGAACGACCCGTTCATGACGTCCCCGCGACGCCGGGCAGACCGCGCGGCCGCGACTTTGCCGGGGGAGTGACGCCGGCCGGGAGGTCTTGAATGAGTCGTTCAGGACCTCCGAAGACCTGAATGACTCATTCAAGACGGCACCGCACTGCCGACGCCGGGCTGGGCGGGCGCGAACGGACCGTTCGTGCCCGCCGGTTAGAGTGGGTCCGATGCGGATCACGGTTTTCCGGCGGCTGATGGCCGAGGAGTTCGGCCCCGGCCGGGCCCAGGTACTGGCCAGGGACCACGTCCTCAGCGGGCTCGGCGGGCGCACCGTCGACCAGGCGCTGACCGCGGGAATCCCGGCGAAAGAGATCTGGCGCGAGGTCTGCGACGCCTTCGATGTCCCCTTCGAACGTCGCTGACCTGGGCGGATACGCACGGGTCCTGACCCGGGCGGGCGAAAATCCTAGCGCAAGGGTGTGTCGCTGCCGACCTCGAACACGTGTTCGTCTATCGTGTTGTCCACATCGGGTCCAGCGATCCACAGATTGGGCGCCGCGCCTGGAATTGTCGGTCCCCGCCGCTAGCGTCGGACCGGACAGCTGAAGAACCGACACAGAGCCCCCGGAGAGCCGGGGCTTCGACCAGCGAGGTGGACTTCCATGCCTGCAGCACCCGACAAGGACAAGGCGCTCGAGCTCGCGCTCGCGCAGATCGACAAGCAGTACGGCAAGGGCTCGGTCATGCGGCTCGGCCAGGACGGCCGCGCGCCCGTCTCCGTGATCCCGACCGGTGCGATCGCCCTCGACGTCGCGCTCGGCATCGGCGGGCTGCCCCGCGGCCGCGTGATCGAGGTCTACGGCCCGGAGTCCTCCGGTAAGACGACGGTCGCCCTCCACGCTGTGGCCAACGCGCAGCGCGCCGGCGGTATCGCGGCGTTCATCGACGCGGAGCACGCGCTGGACCCGGAGTACGCCAAGAAGCTCGGCGTCGACACCGACGCGCTGCTGGTCTCCCAGCCGGACACCGGTGAGCAGGCGCTGGAGATCGCGGACATGCTGATCCGCTCCGGTGCGCTCGACATCCTGGTCATCGACTCCGTGGCCGCGCTCGTGCCGCGGGCCGAGATCGAGGGCGAGATGGGTGACTCGCACGTCGGTCTCCAGGCCCGCCTGATGAGCCAGGCGCTGCGCAAGATGACCGGTGCGATGAACAACTCCGGCACCACCGCGATCTTCATCAACCAGCTGCGCGAGAAGATCGGCGTCATGTTCGGCTCCCCGGAGACGACGACCGGTGGTAAGGCGCTGAAGTTCTACGCGTCGGTCCGGCTCGACGTGCGCCGCATCGAGACGCTCAAGGACGGCGGCGAGCCGGTCGGCAACCGCACCCGCGTCAAGGTCGTGAAGAACAAGATGGCCCCGCCCTTCAAGCAGGCCGAGTTCGACATCCTGTACGGCATCGGCGTCTCCCGCGAGGGCTCGCTGATCGACATGGGTGTCGACCAGGGGATCCTGCGCAAGTCCGGTGCCTGGTACACCTACGAGGGCGACCAGCTCGGCCAGGGCAAGGAGAACGCGCGGAAGTTCCTGCGCGACAACCCGGACATCGCCAACGAGATCGAGAAGCGCATCAAGGAGAAGCTGGGCATCGGCGCCCAGGTCGACGCCGAGGCCGTCGAAGCCGTGCCGGCGCCGGTCGACTTCTGATCGAAGGAGAGTTCCACAGGTGGCGAGGGCGCCGAAGATCCCGCCGGCGGAGTTGCCTCCCGAGGAGCGGTACAAGAAGGCCAAGGAGATCTGTTACGACCTCCTGGCCGTGCGTGCCCGCACTCAGGAGGAGCTCCGGCAGGCCTTGCGCCGCAAGGGGTTCGACGAGGAGACCAGCGAAACCCTGCTCGGCAAGCTTGACCGGGCAGGGTTGGTGAACGACGCGGAGTTCGCCGAGCTGTGGGTGAAGTCCCGGCACGAGACCCAGGGCCTGTCCCGCACCGCGCTGCTGGCCGAGCTGCGGCGCAAGGGCGTCGACGACGAGGTCGCCGCGCAGGCGGCGGGCGAGGTCGACCGCGAGTCCGAGGAGCAGATGGCCAGGGAACTGGTCCGCAAGCGCCTCGGCTCGCTGGGCAACGTCGACGAACAGACGGCGTTGCGGCGGCTGCTCGGTTTCCTGGCGCGCAAGGGCTACCCGCAGGGGCTGGCGTACACCGTCATCAAGGAGGAACTCCGCGAGTACGGCGCGGAGTCCACCCTCCTCGACGACGCGTTCATCGACTGACGGTTTCGGGCGCCGGTGCGCGGACCACCGGCACCCGGCGGTCGGAGCGGTGCTTGCGGACCGCGAGCAGCAGCACCGCCAGCAGCCCCATCGCGGCGCACGTGACCACGGTCGACAGCAGCAGGAACTCGTTCAGCTGCCCGGCCGCCAGGTACGCGCCCAGTGCCACCGCCACCAGCGCGCACACCGCACGGTCCACAATGGACTCCATGGACAGCAGGGTCGCGCGGTAGCGGGAGTCCGGGATGGAGTCGTTCAGCAGCTGCTTCTGCACCGGGAAGGCGATGCCCGTCGCCACCGCGAAGACGCACAGCAGCACCACTGCCGCGAACGGCCCTGCCCAGACCAGCAAGCCGAGGCACGACGCCATCACGATCGTCAGCGTGAACACCGAGCCCACCGGGCCGATCGCGCGGCGGAGGCGGTGGGGGCGGGCCGCGCCCAGTGCTTCGAAGATCGTCATCGCGGCCAGGATCGCGCCGTACCAGTTCACCGAGAGCGACTTCGACTCCAGGATCGGCTGGAACAGGTTCACCTGGCAGATCCGGACGAGCGTGAACATCGCGACGCCCTGCACCATCAGCAGCGCCAGCCACCGGGACGAACGCAGCGCGGACAACGCGCCGCCGACGCCGGACAGGAGCGAGGCCGTCTTGCCCGACGTACGCCGGCCGCCCGGGATCGGCGGGAGCTTGCAGGCGAACGCCAGCGCGACGGCCGCGTTGATCGCCGTGAGCCAGTACGGGGAAGGGAGGTTCCACGTCATCAGCAGGCCGATCACCGGCCAGTACACGATCTTGCCGACCAGGCTGTACGCGCGGCCGACCCCTTCGACGCGGAGGTAGTGTTCCCCCTCGCCGTGGGCGTGCAGGTACTCGTACAGGTACGCGCTCTGCGCGCCGGACACCAGCGAGCGGGCCAGTGCGATCAGGACGAAGTGCACCAGGAAGCCGGTGTACGAGCCCAGGAACACCGGCACCAGGTTCGCCACCACCAGCACGCCGGCGCCCGCGGCCAGTGAGGTGCGGTAGTCGAAGCGGTCGGCGATCAGGCCCGTCGGGATCTCCAGCAGGCAGAACACGACGTAGTAGATGCTCTGGATGCCGAAGATCTCGCCGTCGGAGAGGCCGACGAGCTTCTGGTACTGGTAGAAGATCGGTACCCACAGCAGCAGGCCGAAGAAGAACTGGAACCCGTAGGTCAGCCGGACGGCGCGCTGAACGGCCGGTTTCGCGGGCAGGCGCAAGCCCAGCATGGTGATGTCTCCCGGAAGATCAAACGGAATAGGGACGCAGCTGCACGAGGTGGAGGTGCTCGCGGTCGGCGAGCCACTCGATGTCCACCGGTGAATCGAACGTGTAATCGGGCGAGAAGTGGCCCTGCAGCAGGCGACCGGCGACGGCGAGCCGTTGCAGCTGCTCGTGGGCGGCCTCGTCGAGGTCCTCGGCCGCGTCGCCCAGCGACACCGTGCGGCCGCCGCCCTCGACCGTCGAATACAGGTACTGCATCGGCAGGGCCGAGCCCTCGACGACGTCGGTGACCCGGGGTGACACGTTGACGTACACCGTGCGGAAGTCCGCGCGGTTCATCGGGTTCGTCGTCACCAGCACGCCGCCGAAGTCGGCCGTGACCTGCTCCTGGATCACGACACCCATGTAGCAGTCGTCGAGGGAGATCCCGGCCTGCCGGCGCAGGCGGACGCTGCGCACCGACACCAGCGACGCCCAGACCTCCTTGACGCTGGCGAAGATCCGCTCGGCGGTGGTGACGTGGTTGAGCGACTCGTAGATCCCGGCGGCCGAGAACCCGGCGAGGTCCTCGGCGTTCGACGAGCTGCGCACGACGAACGCGCGCACGCCGGCCAGCTGGGAAACCAGCGCGGAGTCGATCTCGCCGGCCAGCGCGCCCGGCATGCGGGCCGTCCGGATCAGCGTCTGCAGCTCGACGCACAGCGGCTCGATCTCCCGCGCGTCCAGCTCCAGTGCCATCTTCAGCTTGCCGATGGCCTGCTGGATCCGGGGCGACGACTCCAGGAACCGGCGCTGCAGCGAGAACGGCAGCGCGATCCCGCGGGGGACGCGGACACGCTCGTCGAGCAGGCGGCGGGCCGCGGCGGTCAGGTCGGGAACCGCCGGGCCCGTGGCGGAATCGGCGGGGATGTCCAGTAGGCGGGCCAAGTACGGCAGCAGGTTGTCCCGCGGCGGGCGGGGCACCTGGTAGAAGCCGAGCAGCCGCTGCGAACCGTGGGCCAGGACGTGGTGCAGCTCGCCGAGGTTGGCCGCCTTGGTGCCGTAGCGGTGCCGGTCGGCCGCGCGCAGCCGCGCGAGGTTCACGATCGGGCTGTGGTCGGCTTCCGGCTGCTCCAGCGTGACGCGCTGGGCGTACCAGCTCGGCGGCGTCGCCGCGGCCGGCTCGGGGATCTCCCGCAGGGTGAGCGCCTGGGCGTCCACCGTGTACTCGACCCACTTGCCGTCGAGGCCGCGGCGCTCGACTTCGGCGAGGGCGCCGAGCTGGACGGCGTTGGGGATCTGCCAGCCGGTGGCCAGCACGTTGGTGTGGGACAACGGCGTCGTGTGCCGGGCGTTGACGATGCCGGACAGCCGCGGGACGTCGTCGGGGACGCGGTCCATCACGATGATGTCCGTCCAGTCCAGCGTGGCCGCCCGGTACTCGGCCTCGGTGCGGAACGCGCGCAGCCGCCCGGTGGCCGTGCCGGGGTTCAGCGCCACGAACGGCGCCGTGGAGAACAGTTCGTGCGCGAAGACGCGGGGCAGCTCCTCGGGCGGGATCTCCCGGACGATCCGCTCCTGCAGCTGGTTCGCCGGCTTGAACACCAGCGGCAGCGCCGGGTCGACGTACTCCGCGACGAAGGCGTGGAACTCGCGGATCAGCGCGGCCGGCATCGTGTCGACCTCGACTGTCTCCAGCGAAAGCAGCTGCGGGTGCCGGGCGAGAATGCCGAGCAGGAACCGGCGGTCCGGTGCGTGGTAGAAAGCCTGGTTGTACGAGTCGATCTCCGCGCGCACCCGTTCCCCGGGGACGCCGAGGATCTCTTCGCCGATATAGATCGCGTGAAAGGAATGGCGCGCGTCGTTCAGGAAGTGGATCACCGAGTTTTCCCGGTCGACCACGACTTTCACGAAAGAATAGCCGCCGAGGGTGCCGCCCAGCTGGTGGAGGGCGGACAGCGAAAGGCGTTCGCCGACGAGTGCGGCGACGTTCTCGGGGGCAGGACTGGGGGCGACCACATCGGTCAGGGACACCGGATCTCCTCGCTCGAAACAGCGAAGGGAAACGATAACAGGCCGGTAAATCACCCACCGGCGCCGCGATTGCTCCATTCAGCGGGATTCATGACCGCCGCCACACCCGCTCGGAGCACCGTTCCAGGGTGCTGGAACGGTGCTCCCGGAATGCGGACGCGTATTCCGCCGTTCGGGCGCGGTGATGACGCGGGGTGATCTCCGCTACAGCTGCGAAGCTTCCGCGGCCAGCTTCTCGATCGTGGCGGGCTCCAGCGAGGCCGTCAGCCACGAACCGCCGACGCAGCCGACGTTCGGCAGCGCCAGGTACGAAGGCGCCGAAGCGACCGTGATCCCGCCGGTCGGGCAGAACTTCAACGACGGCAGCGGGCCCGCGATCGACTTCAGGTACGCGATCCCGCCCGACGCCTCCGCCGGGAAGAACTTCAGCGCCGTGAGCCCGCGCTCGGCCAGCCGCATCGCCTCGGACACGGTGCTCGCGCCGGGCAGGAACGGCAGGCCGGTCTCGAAGCACGCGTCGACGACCGCGTCGGTGCAGCCGGGGGTCACGAGGAACTTCGCCCCCGCGTCGGCGGCCTGCTTCGCGTGTTCCGGCGCGGTGACGGTGCCGGCGCCGATCACGATGTCCGGCACCTCGGCCGCGACGCGCTCGATCGCGGACAGCGCCGCCGGGGTGCGCAGGGTCAGCTCGATGACCCCGATCCCGCCCGCGAGCAGGGCCCGGGCCGTGGGCACCGCGTCGGCGGCGTCGTCGATCACCACGACGGGCATCACGGGGGACAGAGCGAGCAGGTCCTGACCGGTGGTCACTGACCAACCTCCTGGGTTGCGAAAGCGGGCGTTCCGAAGTGCTCCGGCGTCAAGCCGCCGAAGACGGAAGCGCCCTGGTCAGCGGGGCCGACGGCACGGCGCAACGCGGCGAACAGCTCTCGGCCGGTGCCCGTCCAGGATGCTTCGGACGGCGGCGAGTCCACAAGCTCACGGCGGGCGAGTTCTTCGTCACCGACCAGCACGTCGAGGCTGCCGGAGGAAGCGTCGAGGCGGATGACGTCGCCGTCGGCGATGCGCGCGATCGGGCCGCCCGCAGCGGCTTCCGGCGTCACCTGGATGGCGGCCGGGATCTTGCCCGACGCCCCCGACATCCGGCCGTCGGTGAGCAAGGCCACGGCGTGCCCGCGGTCCATCAGCACGCCCAGCGCCGGGGTGAGGCCGTGCAGCTCCGGCATGCCGTTCGCCCGCGGGCCCTGCTGCCGGAGCACCACGACGACGTCGCGGTCCAGCTCGCCCGCCTGGAACGCCGCCGTGAACGCTTCCTGGGTGGTGAACACCCGGGCCGGCGCCTGGACGACGCGGTGCTCGGGCGCCACCGCGGACACCTTGATCACCGCGCGGCCGAGGTTGCCCTCGACCATCCGCAGCCCGCCGTCCGCGGCGAACGGGCGCCACACCGGGCGCAGCACCTCTTCGTCGAGGCTGCGGGTGGGGACGTCGCGCCAGACGAGCTCCCCGTCGGACAGGATCGGCTCGGCGCGGTAGCGGTGCAGCCCGAACCCGGCGACCGTGTGCACGTCTTCGTGCAGCAGGCCCGCGTCGAGCAGCGTGCCGACCAGGAACTGGATGCCGCCGGCGGCGTGGAAGTGGTTGATGTCGGCGCTGCCGTTCGGGTAGACCCGCGCCAGCAGCGGCACGACCGCCGACAGGTCGGAGAAGTCGTCCCAGGTCAGCTGGATGCCGGCGGCCGCGGCGATCGCGACGAGGTGCATCGTGTGGTTGGTCGAGCCGCCGGTCGCGAGCAGCGCGATGACGCCGTTGACGAACGCCTTCTCGTCGAGGATTCGCGAGACCGGCGTGTACTCCTCGCCGCGCGAGATCGCGACGACCCGGCGCCCGGCCTCTTCGGTCAACGCGCGCCGCAAAGCGGACCCGGGCTGGACGAAGCTGGCGCCGGGCAGGTGCAGGCCCATCACCTCGACGACCATCTGGTTGGAGTTCGCGGTGCCGTAGAAGGTGCAGGTGCCGGCCGAGTGGTACGACGCCGCTTCGGCGTCGAGGAGGTCTTCGCGCGTCGCGAGCCCCTCGGCATACAGCTGCCGGACGCGGGCCTTCTCCTTGTTCGGCAGGCCCGAGTTCATCGGCCCGGCGGGCACCAGCACCGCGGGCAGGTGCCCGAAGGACAGGGCGCCGATCAGCAGGCCGGGCACGATCTTGTCGCAGACGCCCAGCAGCAGCGCCGCGTCGAACATGTCGTGGGAGAGCGCGATCGCCGTCGACATCGCGATGACCTCGCGGCTGAACAGGGACAGCTCCATGCCGGCGCGGCCCTGCGTGATGCCGTCGCACATGGCCGGGACGCCGCCGGCGAACTGGGCGACGCCGCCCGCCTGCCGCACGGACTTCTTCAGCCAGGCCGGGTACTCCTGCATCGGCTGGTGCGCCGAAAGCATGTCGTTGTAGGAGGAGACGATCGCGACGCCGGGGGCGCGCGCGGCCCGCAGCGCTTCCTTGTCGACGCCGTCCATCGCGGCGAACCCGTGGGCGAGGTTGCTGCACGCGAGACCGCGGCGGACGGGGCCTTCTTCGTGTGCGGCGGCCGTGCGGGCGAGGTAGGCGGTGCGGGTCGCGGCACTGCGCTCGGCGATGCGCGCGGTGACGTCGGCGACGACTCGGTGCAGCTTCGTGGTGGGGGCGGGGCTCATGTCCGGCTCCGGATCACTGGTGTGTGGTGGTCCGCGGGACGGCAACGCTGACGCCTCAGGGTCGTGACACTGGCCACACTACCTCGGGAAAACGCCGAATCAAAATCGATTCAGAAGATCGACCCGCGTGACCCCGATCACCTCACGAACCGTTAGTGTGCTAGTTGTCACACTGCACGACGCGCGGCAAAGCCGTAGGGGCGAGGGATCGCCCGGCCGGTTCCCTGTCGGCCCCACCACCACGGGAGGCATGATGTCCACCTCCGAGATCGCCGAGCTGCGGCGAACCATCGGCCAGCTCCGGCAGTGCGTCGGCGCACTGCGCTCTCGTTACGGCGACGCTTCGGCGGTGCGCCGGCTCGCGAACGACGTGGAGCGCCTCGACATCGACACCGCGGACCTCGACGGCACGCCCCTGGCCGTGCCCGCGCAGGCGAAGCCCGCCGAGCGCGTCCCGGTACCCGACACCCCCTACGACCCGGCGCTCTGGCACGGCGCCGATGACGAAGGCGTCGGCGGCTACAAGCGCGACCAGCGGTGAGCGCTCCGGCTGACAACGGCGTCGGCACCGGCGTCCGGGCCCCGAAGCGGGCCCGGATCGCCGAGCGCACCCTCCGCACGGACCGGTGGTGGCTCCAGCCGCTGCTGACCGTGCTCGGGCTGTCGGCGTTCATCATCTACGCGACGGTCCGCTCGTTCGTGCGCACCGCGTACTGGGTGCCCGACTACCACTACCTGACGCCGTTCTACTCGCCCTGCCTGTCCACTTCCTGCGTCGAGGGCTCGAGCCACTTCGGCCACTGGTTCGGCGACCTACCCGGCTGGATCCCGCTCGGCTTCGTCGTGCTGCCGTTCCTGCTCGGGTTCCGCCTGACCTGCTACTACTACCGCAAGGCCTACTACCGGGCCGTGTGGTTCTCCCCGCCCGCCTGCGCCGTCGCGGAACCGCACGCCAAGTACACCGGCGAGACGCGGCTGCCGCTGATCATCCAGAACGTCCACCGCTACTTCTTCTACGTGGCGCTGATCGTCTCGCTGATCAACACCTACGACGCCATCACGGCGTTCCACGGCAAGACCGGCGGCTTCGGCTTCGGGCTGGGCAACATCATCCTGCTCGGCAACGTGGTCCTGCTCTGGGCGTACACGCTTTCCTGCCACTCGTGCCGGCACGTGACCGGCGGCCGGCTGAAGCACTTCTCCAAGCACCCGGTGCGCTACTGGATCTGGACCAAGGTCTCGAAGCTCAACACCCGCCACATGGCGCTGGCCTGGACGACGCTCGGCACGCTGGTGCTGACCGACTTCTACGTCATGCTCGTGGCCAGCGGCGCGATCTCGGACCTGAGATTCGTCAACTAGCGCATCCGTTTTCTTCCCGACAACGACGTCCCCAGTTCCGAGGTGGAATCTCTTCATGACCGAGGTCGAACGGCACAGCTACGACGTGGTGGTGATCGGTGCCGGTGGCGCCGGTCTGCGCGCCGTGATCGAAGCTCGCGAACGCGGTTTCCGCGTCGCCGTCGTGTGCAAGTCCCTGTTCGGCAAGGCGCACACGGTGATGGCCGAGGGCGGGTGCGCGGCGTCGATGGGCAACGCGAACTCGAACGACAACTGGCAGGTCCACTTCCGCGACACCATGCGCGGCGGGAAGTTCCTCAACAACTGGCGGATGGCCGAGCTGCACGCCAAGGAGGCGCCGGACCGCGTCTGGGAGCTGGAGACCTACGGCGCCCTGTTCGACCGCACCGCGGACGGCCGGATCAGTCAGCGCAACTTCGGCGGGCACACCTACCCGCGGCTCGCGCACGTCGGTGACCGCACCGGCCTCGAGCTGATCCGCACGATGCAGCAGAAGATCGTTTCGCTGCAGCAGGAGGACTTCGCCGAGACCGGCGACTACGAGGCCAAGATCAAGGTCTTCGCCGAGTGCACGGTCACCGAGCTGCTCACCACCGACGGCAAGATCGCCGGCGCGTTCGGCTACTGGCGCGAGAGCGGCCGCTTCATCCTCTTCGAGGCGCCCGCGGTCGTGCTCGCCACCGGCGGCATCGGCAAGTCGTTCAAGGTGACGTCGAACTCGTGGGAGTACACCGGCGACGGCCACGCGCTGGCCCTGCGCGCGGGCGCGAAGCTGATCAACATGGAGTTCGTCCAGTTCCACCCGACCGGGATGGTCTGGCCGCCGAGCGTCAAGGGCATCCTCGTCACCGAGGGCGTGCGCGGGGACGGCGGCGTGCTCAAGAACTCCGACGGCAAGCGGTTCATGTTCGAGTACGTGCCCGACGTCTTCAAGGGCCAGTACGCGGAGAGCGAAGACGAAGCCGACCGCTGGTACACCGACCAGGAGAACAACCGCCGCACCCCGGATCTGCTGCCCCGCGACGAGGTCGCGCGCGCGATCAACTCCGAGGTCAAGGAGGGGCGCGGATCCCCGCACGGCGGCGTCTTCCTCGACATCGCGAGCCGGCTGCCCGCGGAGGAGATCAAGAAGCGGCTGCCGTCGATGTACCACCAGTTCAAGGAACTCGCGGACGTCGACATCACGGCCGAGCCGATGGAGGTCGGGCCGACCTGCCACTACGTCATGGGCGGCATCGAGGTCGACCCGGACACGGCCGGGGCGAGCGTGCCCGGCCTGTTCGCGGCGGGCGAGTGCTCGGGCGGGATGCACGGGTCCAACCGGCTCGGCGGCAACTCGCTGTCGGACCTGCTGGTGTTCGGCCGCCGCGCCGGGCTCGGCGCCGCCGAGTACGTGCTCGGCCTCGCCGACCGGCCCGCGGTTCACCAGTCCGATGTGGACGCCGCGGCGAAGATGGCGCTCGCGCCCTTCGACCCGCCCGAGGGCGCCACGGCCGAGAACCCGTACACCCTGCACACCGAGCTGCAGCAGTCGATGAACGACCTCGTCGGCATCATCCGCAAGGCCGGGGAGATCGAGCAGGCGCTGACGAAGCTCGCCGAGCTGCGGCAGCGGATCCTGCGCGTCACGGTGGAGGGGCACCGGCAGTTCAACCCCGGCTGGCACCTCGCGATCGACCTGCGCAACATGCTGATGGTCAGCGAATGCGTCGCGAAGGCCGCGCTGACGCGGACCGAAAGCCGCGGCGGGCACACACGCGACGACTTCCCCGGCATGGACGCCGAGTGGCGGAACAAGCTGCTGGTGTGCTCGGCGACGGCGGGGGACAACCCGGTCGTCCCGGACATCGACGTCGTGGTCAAGGAGCAGGTGCCGCTGCGGCAGGACCTGCTGGAGCTGTTCGAATTCGGCGAACTCGGGAAGTACTACACCGACGGCGAGCTCGAAGCGCACCCCGGGAGCAAGGCATGAGCTACAAGGCGAGTTTCCGGGTCTGGCGCGGCGACGACACCGGCGGCGAGCTGCAGGACTTCACGGTGGAGGTGAACGAGGGCGAGGTCGTCCTCGACATCATCCACCGGCTGCAAGCCACCCAGGCGTCGGACCTCGCGGTGCGCTGGAACTGCAAGGCGGGCAAGTGCGGCTCGTGCTCGGCCGAGATCAACGGCAAGCCGCGCCTGCTGTGCATGACGCGGATGTCGACGTTCACCGAGGACGAGGTGATCACGGTGACGCCGATGCGGACGTTCCCGGTGATCCGCGACCTGGTCACCGACGTGTCCTTCAACTACACGAAGGCGCGGGAGATCCCGTCGTTCACCCCGCCCGCGGACCTCAAGCCCGGTGAGTACCGGATGCAGCAGGTAGACGTCGAGCGCTCGCAGGAGTTCCGCAAGTGCATCGAGTGCTTCCTGTGCCAGAACACCTGCCACGTCGTACGCGACCACGAGGAGAACAAGGAGTCCTTCGCCGGGCCGCGGTACCTGATGCGCATCGCCGAGCTGGAGATGCACCCGCTCGACGTCGCGGACCGGCGGGACGCGGCGCAGGACGAGCACGGCCTCGGCTACTGCAACATCACCAAGTGCTGCAGTGAGGTGTGCCCGGAAGGCATCCACATCACCGACAACGCGCTCATCCCGATGAAGGAGCGCGTCGCGGACCGCAAGTACGACCCGATCGTCTGGCTCGGCAACAAGCTGTTCCGCCGCGACAAATGAGGTGACCCACCTGGCATGGTGGGGGCATGGAGATCGCGTTCGTGCCGCCGTCCGGCCTCGCTTCGGCCGGGCGGATCGCCGACCTGGTCAACCTCGTCTACGGCGAGGCGGAGAAGGGGCTTTGGCGGCAGAGCACCGATCGGACGTCCGCTGACGAGGTCGGCGCGTTCGTGCGGGCCGGGGAGATCGCCGTCGCTTCGGTGGACGGTGCTCTCGCCGGCTCGGTCCGCGTGCGGCGGCTCGACGACGCGACCGGCGAGTTCGGCATGCTCGCCGCCGATCCCGCCCGGCGCGGGGCCGGGATCGGGCGCGAGCTGGTGCGCTTCGCCGAGCGGACGTGCCGGGACGCCGGCTGCCGCGAGATGCAGCTCGAACTGCTCGTGCCGCGGGAGTGGACGCACCCGTCGAAGCAGTTCCTCGCCGAGTGGTACGCCCGGCTCGGCTACCGCGTGACGCACCGCGCCGACCTCGCCGAGGACTACCCGCACCTCGCGCCTTCGCTCGCGACGTCGTGCGACTTCCTCGTCTACCGCAAGGACCTCGCGTGACGCTGCTCGCCGGGGCGCTCGTCTTCGACCCCGAAACCGGGGACACGGCACGGGCCGACGTCCGGCTGGACGGCGCCCGGATCGCCGAGATCGGCCCCGGCCTCGACGGCGACGGGCGCGTCGACTGCTCGGGAGGTCTGCTGCTCCCCGGGCTCATCGACTGCCACGTGCACGTCGCCTTCCCGCGGCCCGAGCCGTTGCCGCGCAGCGCGCGGATCCTCGAAGCCGTGCCGGTGCTGCGTGGCTTGCTGGCCCGCGGGATCACCACCGTGCGGGACGCCTGGGGCGCCGACGCAGGAGTCAAGCACGCGCTGCGCGAAGGCTGGATCGACGGGCCCGACCTGCTCGTCAGCCTCCGCCAGCTGTCGCCGACCGGCGGGCTCGGCGACAGCTGGGAGCCGCCCGCGGGCACCGTCGACCACTACGGTGACCCCTCGCTGCCGGATCCGCTGTTCGACGGGCCCGACGCGGCGCGCGCGGCCGTCCGCCGGATGGTGCGCGCGGGCGCCGACTGGATCAAAGTCGGTGCGAGCGGCGCCATGCGGGCCGTGCGCGAGGGCACGGACGTCCGGCCGACCGACGACGAACTCGTCGCGCTGGTCGACGAGGCCCGCCGTGCCGGCCGGGACGTCCTGGCCCACGCCCACACCGCCGCAGCGGTCGCCTCGGCGGCCCGCGCCGGTGCCCGCAGCATCGAGCACGGCACGTTCCTCGACGACGACGCCGTGGCCGCGCTGGCGAACGCCTGGTACGTCCCGACGCTCTCGCCGATCAGCGGCAGCGAGTTCGCCGAGGTGCACCGCCGTTCGGTCCGCCTCGCGGCGGAAGCGGGCATCCCGATCGCCGCCGGCTCGGACCTGGCCCCGCGTCCCCATGTCGACTTGACGACCGAGCTGCGCCTGCTGGCCGCCGTGCTCGGCGACGCGGCCGCGCTGAAGGCGGCCACCTCCGAGGCGGCCCGTCTGCTGCGGCTGGAGCACGACCGGGGCCGTCTCGCGGTGGGGTTGCGGGCCGACGTGGTGCTGCTCGACGGGACCGACCTGGACGTGACCGACCTGCCGGGCCGCATCCGAGCCGTGTGGCACGACGGGAAACGGGTCGGCGCGGTGTGATGTCCGGGGAGGGGGCGAGCGCGGGGGCGCCTGACCGGATGATCTCGGCGTGGGGAGGGCCTTCGGGTTCGGGGTGGACGCCGGATGACTGACCCCGCGTCCGGTTCGCGGCCCGGCCCGCGCCGGACACCTGCCCGGGGTGGTCGGCGAGTGTTCGCAGCCCGGCCGGCTCGTCCAGGGGTTCCGGTACGCATCGGCTGATCGATCTCAAGCAGTCGGCACCAGTCCTCGTCGGCAGCGCCACCGGCGAGCCGCGTCCCCCGGGCGCACCCGGCGGCAGCGCACGTTCAGTTCGCCATGGCGTCGAACTCCTCGGCCAGCCGGACCAGGAACGCCCGGGACTCGTGTTCCGACAGGGCAACCTGTTCCAGCCGCGTGCGAAAGATGTAGAAGGCTTCGACCGCCACGCGTTCGTCGATGAACAGCCCGGCCGCGAAGGTCTCTTCGTAGGCCACCGGCGGGTGTTCGGCGAACTCGAGGATCGTGAACCGGCTGCCGGCCAGGTGGTACGGCGGCGCGGAGGCGGGGACGACGCGGATGGTGCAGTGCGGGAGATTGGTGGCCAGTACCAGGTATTGCAGCTGTTCGTGCATCAGCGCCGGGTCGCGCAGGACCGACCGCAGGGTGTGCTCGTAGACGAAGTAGAGGCACTGCGGCGGGTTGCGCCGTTGCAGCAGCTGCTGCCGGTCGATCCTCGCCTGGACGAGCGCCTTGAGCCGGTCCGTGGTGTACCGGCCGGACAGCTCGTAGACCGAGCGCACGTAGTCTTCGGTCTGGAGCATGCCCGGCAGGGCCAGCGGGCTGTTCGAGATCACCGCGGTCGCCAGGTTTTCCTGGATGATCAGCGACTTCATCGGGTCGACGAGCTTGTCGAAGTACGGCCGCACCCAGTACAGCTCGCTCGGCGGCCGGGTCAGGTGCAGCAGCCGGTCGCGTTCGGCGGCGTCGGTTCCGCAGTGCGCGAGGTAGATCGCCGCGTCGATCGGCGAGATCCGGCGGCCGTTCTCCCAGCCGGACACCTTCGACGCCGACCAGTGGGCGCGCCGGGCGACCTCGCGCAGCGACATTTGTCTCGCTTCACGCTGGTTTTTCAGCTCGACACCCATCTCCCGGGTGCGCACCGTGCTCTTTTCGGTCATGCCCCGCACGTTAAAGGCAAGCACCGACAAAACGGCTCCTGCCACGCGGCGGTTCACCGGAAGGGATGTTGCTGTTCTGCCTGTGTGACAACGGGTTTCGCGCGCGAAGCGCTGCGAAGCACCTTCGCACAATGAAGCGTGCTTCGCACCTTCGCGGAGTAGAAGGCATTCCCGGCGGCAATTCCGGGAATCCTTCCGGGCCACCGGTTTCACGGCGCGTCCGCCCCGGTGCGAACAGTTCCGCGCGAACCGGCGGGGCCCCGGCGGCGGTACCGGGCGCGCGGTGGTTGACTGCCCGCATGGCCGAACCGGAACCGCGGGACCTGGCCCCGCTGCTGCTGGCTCTCACCGTCGTCACCGGCGTGGTCGACGCCGTCAGCTTCCTCGGGCTCGGGCGGGTCTTCGTGGCCAACATGACCGGGAACGTCGTGTTCCTCGGGTTCGCCGCGGCGGGGGAGACCACGCTGTCCGTGCTCGCCTCGCTGACGGCCGTGCTGGCGTTCCTGGCCGGTGCCCTCGCCGGCGGGCGGCTCGCCCGGGCCGGGGACGACCACGGCGCCCTCCGCCGGGCGACCGCGGTCCAGGCGGGGCTGATCGCGGTGGCCGTCGTGCTGTGCGCGACGCTCGGCAGCGGCACGCGGGCGTGCAGCGAACTGCTGATCGTCGTGCTCGGGCTGGCGATGGGGCTGCAGAACGCGGCGGTCCGCCGGATCGGCGCGCCCGACCTGACGACGACCGTGCTGACGATGACGCTGACCGGTTTCGCGGCCGACTCGAAGGCGGCCGGCGGGACGGGTTCGCACCCGCTGCGGAAGGTCGCCGCCGTGGCGGCGATGCTCGCGGGCGCGTTCGCCGGCGGGATGCTCCAGCTGCACGTCGCCACGTGGGCCGCGTTGACGCTGGCGCTGGTGCTCGTGCTGGCCGTCGCGGCGGTACTGGCTGCCTGGGCTAGCCGAGCGCGCGGCCGCCGTCGACCAGCAGCCGCTGGCCCGTGATGAAGCCCGCGCCCTCCGACGCGAAGAAGCTCACCGCCGCGGCCACGTCTTCGGGGGTGCCCAGGCGGCCCGCCGGGACGTCGGCCAGGTAGGCCGCGCGCTCGGCTTCGGGGACGTCCGCGTGGCGCTCCACCGGGACGAAGCCCGGGGCCACCGAGTTGACCGTGATGCCGTCCGGGGCCAGCTCGCGGGCCCACGCGCGGGCCAGGCCGACCTGGGCCGCCTTGGCCGTCGCGTACGCCGAGCGGCCGGGTGGCGGGCGGTCCGCCACCTCCGAATCGATGTGGACGATCCGGCCGTACCCGCGGGCGCGCATGCCCGGGAGCACCGCGTGGCCCAGCAGCACCGGCGAGCGCACGAAGAAGTCCAGCTGCCCCAGGTGCGCCGGCCAGTCCACATCGGACAGCGGGACGTCCGGCTGCGGGCCGGTCGCGTTGACGACCAGGACGCTGATCGGGCCCAGCAGCGCCGTCACCGCGTCGACGAGCTCGCCCACCGCGCGCCGGTCGGTCACGTCGGCGGCGAACGCCGCGGCCCGGCCGCCCTCGGCGAGGACCGCCTCGGCGGCGGCCTTGAGGTCGGGATCGTCGTGCAGCCCGTTCACCGCCACGGCGAAGCCGTCACGGGCCAGCCGCCGGGCGATCGTGCGGCCCAGGCCTCGGGAGCTTCCGGTCACCAGTGCGACACCCATGGGCACCGACGCTAGGGGAGATCGGTGGACATGGAAAGGCCCCCGGCGGGTAACCGCCGGGGGCCTTTCCGCAGCCGGGAGATCAGGTCGCGGCACCGCCGACGGCCGAACCGAGCGCGATCTGCTCGACCTTGCCGCCCGTCCCGCCGATGACCTTCTTGTTGCGCCGGTTGCGCCGCTCCAGGTACGTCGCCAGCGCGGTCAGCAGCAGGCACATCACGACGTAGATGGCGGTCGCCACGATCGTGGACGGCACGATCGGCCGCCCGAACGTGCCCTGCGAACCGATGTACCGCGCGTAGTACAGCAGTTCCTGGAACGTGATGATGAAGCCGAGCGCGGTGTCCTTCAGCAGCACGACGAGCTGGCTGATGATCGTCGGCAGCATCGCCCGGATCGCCTGCGGCAGCAGGACCAGGAACATCACCTGCGTCTTGCGCATGCCCAGCGCGTACGCGGCTTCGCTCTGCCCCTTCGGCAGCGACTGGATGCCCGCCCGGAAGACCTCCGCCAGCACCGAGCCGTTGTAGAGCGTCAGGCCGAACACCACGCCGAGGAACGGCGTCATCGGCACGCCGAGCGTCGGCAGGCCGAAGTAGAACAGGAACATCAGGATCAGGGCCGGGATGGCGCGGAAGAACTCCACCACGAACCCGGCGATCCGGCGGACCCACGCGTGGTCGGACAGCCGCCCGGCCGCGAAGATCGCACCGAAGATCAGGGCCAGCACGGCCGCGGCCGCGAACGCCTGGAGGGTCTGGAGCACCGCGTTGCCCAGGTCGCGCTGCACCTGCGCGTACTGCAGCCACTCCCACTTGCGGGCGGTGAACTGGCCGCTGTCGTAGAACCGCCACCCGATGTAGGCGATGAACGCGACGACCACGAGGGTGCCGATGACCGCGTAGGTGCGGTAGCGCAGCCGGGCCTTCGGGCCCGGGACGTCGAACAGGACGTTGCTCATCGGGCCACGCTCCAGCGCTTCTCCAGGCTGCGTTGGACGAACGACAGCACGGTGACCAGGATGATGAAGCCGAGGGCGACCCACAGCAGGCCGACCAGCTGGTTCTCCCCGCGTTCGGACAGGTACGAGCGGATCGCGCCCGCCTCGGCGACGGAGAAACCGGCGGCGATGGTGGTGTTCTTCAGCAGCGCGATCAGGGTGCTGATCAGCGGCGGGACGACCGAGCGCAGCGCCTGCGGCAGGACGACCTGGCCGAGGATCTGGCCGAAGGTCAGCCCCAGCGCGCGGCCCGCTTCGGCCTGGCCGACCGGCACGGTGTTGATGCCCGAGCGCACGACCTCGCAGATGAACGCCGAGGTGTACACGGTCAGCGCGATCACGGCGGCCGGGAAGTAGTCGACCTTGACGATGTCGAGCAGGGGGTACGCGAACACGAAGAACGCGAACACCAGCGTGAGCGGGGTGTTCCGGGCGATCGTCACGTATGCCGTGCCGACGGCGCGGAAGACGGGTACCGGGCTCACCCGCAGCATGGCCAGGATCGTGCCCCAGACCAGGCTGCCGACGGCCGAGAGCACGAACAGTTCGATCGTGCGGAGGAAGAACGGACCGAACAGGTCCAGGTTGTTGAAGAGGACGTCCATGAGCCTTCCCCGCGTCCGTTTCAGGCGGTGGTCAGGTGGTGGATGTGGGAAGGCCGGCGGATCGGGAACCCCGATCCACCGGCCTCGGTGTCACGTCAGTACTTCTCGATGGTCGGCTTCTTGGCGGCCGAGCCCGACTTGCCGAGGGTCGCGTCGTAGATCTTCTGCCAGGTGCCGTCGTCCAGCGCCTTCTGCAGGATCTCGTTGACCTTGTCGCGCAGGACCTTGTCGTCCTTGTTCAGGCCGATGCCGTACTTCTCGGTGGAGAACGGCTGGCCGACGACCTTCAGGTTGTCCGGGTCCTGGGACGCGTAGCCCTTGAGGATCGCGTCGTCGGTCGTGACCGCGTCGACGTCCTTCGACAGCAGCTTCTCGACGCACTGCGAGTACTTCTGGAACTCGACGATGTTGCCCGGCTCGGTCAGGTTCTCCGAGCGGACCTTCTGGATCGGCGTCGAGCCGGTGACCGAGCAGACCTTCTTGCCCTTGAGGGTGTCCTTGCCGGTGATCGAGGTGTCGTCCTTGCGCACCAGCAGGTCCTGGCCGGCGAGGAAGTACGGGCCGGCGAAGGAGACGAGCGCCTTGCGCTTGTCGGTGATCGAGTACGTGCCGACGTAGTAGTTCACGTCGCCGTTCGCGATCGTCTGCTCGCGGGCACCCGAGTCGACCGTGCGGAAGGTGATCTTCTCCGGGTCGAAGCCGAGGCTGGCCGAGACGAGCTTCGCGATCTCGATGTCGAAGCCGCCGAACTTGCCGGTCGTCGGGTCCTTCTGGCCCAGGCCGGGCTGGTCGTCCTTGGCGCCGACGGTCAGCGCGCCCGCCGACTTCATCTTGGCGAACACCGGGGAGCCGGCCAGGTCGACGCCGGTCGCGACCGGGTAGGACGGCAGCGCGGCGGCGTTCGAACCGCTCTGGTCGCCGGCACCCGGGGTGCTCGGCGTGCCTTCCTTGCCGCAGGCGGTCAGGGTGGTCAGCGTCAGGCCACCGACGAGCACTCCCACCGCGAGGGTGCGGATCCTCATGTGAATTTCTCCTGTGTGTCGTCACCCGCGGCACGACGGCGCCGCGGAACGTTCTGTCAGTGGGTCAGGATCTTGCCGAGGAAGTCCTTCGCGCGCTCGCTCTTCGGCGCGGTGAAGAACTCCTCGGGCGTCGTGTCCTCGACGATTTCACCGTCGGCCATGAAGATCACCCGATCGGCTGCCCGGCGGGCGAAGCCCATCTCGTGGGTGACGACGAGCATCGTCATGCCGTCCTTGGCCAGGCCCGTCATCACGTCGAGGACCTCCTGGACCATCTCCGGGTCCAGCGCCGAGGTCGGCTCGTCGAACAGCATGACCTTGGGCCGCATCGCCAGCGCCCGCGCGATGGCGACGCGCTGCTGCTGGCCGCCCGAGAGCTGCGCCGGGTACTTGTCGGCCTGGTTGGCGATACCGACGCGCTCCAGCAGTTCCATCGCCGTCTTGCGCGCTTCGGCCTGCGAGGTCTTGCGGACCTTCACCGGCGCGAGCATGACGTTCTCGACGATGGTCTTGTGCGCGAACAGGTTGAACGACTGGAACACCATGCCGACGTCGGCGCGCAGGGCCGCGAGCGCCTTGCCCTCGGCGGGCAGCGGGACGCCGTCCACGGCGATCTCGCCCGAGTTGATCGGCTCCAGCCGGTTGATGGCGCGGCAGAGGGTCGACTTGCCCGAGCCCGAAGGACCGAGCACCACGACGACCTGGCCGCGGGGCACCTCGAGCGTGATCTCCCTGAGCACGTGCAGGTCGCCGAAGTACTTGTTCACGGCGGCCGCCTTGATCATCGGCGCCGCCACCTCCGCGGTCATCTGGCCTCCAGGATCGGTCGAACGCGGCGTGGGTCACCACGCGATGGCGAGAACCTACCGCCGTGCTCCCGGCTCGCAAGGCGGCTTGACCCATTCTTAGGGTTTCAAGTGGGTATCGATGTCCGATTCGGCACCCGGCGCGCCGAGGTCCTAGAGTTCGTCCCTACCGGCCGGTGAAGCAGGTCACCATGGGAGGCGACGGCGTGCGGGTGCTGCTGGTGGAGGACGACGACCGGGTCGCGGGCGCGCTGATCCCGGCGCTGGTCCGCCGCGGCCTGGCGATCGCCCGGCTGGCCACCGGCGCCGGTGTGCTCGAGCGGGTGAACGAAGTCGACGTCGTCCTGCTCGACCTCGGCCTGCCGGACATCGACGGCGTCACGCTCTGCCACCAGATTCGCGCGGTCAGCGACGTCGCGATCATCGTCGTCTCGGCGCGCGGCGAGGTCGACGACCGGATCAAGGGCCTGCGCGCGGGCGCCGACGACTACCTGGTCAAGCCCTACGACGTCGAGGAGCTGCTCGCCCGGGTCGAGGCGGTGCGCCGCCGCCGCGGCGAGCACACGACGACCGAGCCGGTGGTGATCCGGGTCGGGGACGTCAGCGTCGACCTGTCCCGGCACGAGGTGCTGGTCGACGGGCGCGCGGTCGCGTTGTCCCGCAAGGAGTTCCAGGTGCTCGCGCTGGTCGCGGGCGCGCGCGGCGCGGTCTGCTCGCGCGAGCACGTGCTCACCGAGGTGTGGGGCCACCGCGGTCCCGCGGAGAGCCGCTCGCTGGACGTCCACGTCGCCACGCTGCGGACGAAGCTGGGCCGCCCGGCGCTGATCGAGACGGTCCGCGGGGTCGGCTACCGGCTCGGCGGCCAGGTCGCCCGGAGCTGACGGGGTGCGCGTCCGGCTGCAGGGCATCGTGCTGACGCTGGTCGCGTTGCTGGTGTTCGGCCTCGGTATCCCGCTGGCCACCACCATCGCCGCCGGCGCGCAGCAGGACCTCTTCCTCGACCGGCTGACCGACACCGCGCGGTTCGCGTCGCTGGCGCAGCGCCCGCTGCTGGACAACAAGCCGACCCTGATCGAGCCCGACCTGCGCCGCTACACCGAGGTGTACGGCGTCCAGGTGGTGGTGTTCGACCAGGACGGCAAGGCGGTGGCCAGCGCGCTGGGCCCCAACGCCGCGCGGCTCGACGTGCACGCCGAACGGATCAGCGACCCGGTCCACGAGGCGCTGGCCGGCCGCCGCTCCCAGCCCGGCGGCGTGCTGATGCCGTGGGACGACACGCCGCTGGTGCTGGCCGAGCCGGTGCTCGCCGACGGCGAGGTGCGCGGCGCGGTGCTGACGGTGTCCGACACCGGCGCCGAGCGGGCCGACGTGCTGTGGTGGTGGCTGCTGCTCGCCGCGGGCGGGATCCTCGCGTTCACGCTCGCGCTGGCCGTGGCGATCCCGGTGGTCCGGTGGATCCTGCGGCCGGTGCACCGGCTCGACGACGCGACCGGCGCGCTGGTGGCGTCCGTGGTCAGCGGGCGCGAGGCCGAGCCGGTGGGGGAGAGCGGCGGGCCGCCGGAGCTGCGGCAGCTCGGCCGGTCCTTCGACCGGATGGCCGCGAGCGTGTCCGGGGCGCTGGCCGCGCAGCGCGCGTTCGTCGCCGACGCCTCCCACCAGCTGCGCAACCCGCTGACCGCGCTGAAGATCCGGCTCGGCAACCTCGAAGGCCACGTCGACGACGAGCCGGCCGCCGCCGACCTGGAGGCCGCGCGGGTCGACGCGGGCCGGCTGCACCAGATCCTCGACGGCCTGCTGTCGATGGCCCGCGCGGAGGCCTCCGGCGGCGAGCTGGACCCGGTCGTGCTGGACGAGGCCGTCGCCGAGCGCGTCGCCGACTGGTCGGTGGTCGGCGAGGCCCGCGACGTGCGGCTGGTCGTCGACACCCCGGGCGACGGCGTGTGCGTGCGGATGCCGCCGCGCGGCGCCGAGACGATCCTGGACGCGCTGCTCGACAACGCGCTGAAGTTCACCGCGGCGGGCACCGAGATCCGGGTCGCCGTCGAGCGCGACGGCGACCGCGTGCGCCTGTCGGTTCGCGACCACGGACCGGGCGTGCGGCCGGACGAGCTGGACCGCGCGCTGGACCGGTTCTGGCGCAGCCCGGCCCACCAGAACGTGCCCGGCTCGGGACTGGGGCTGGCGATCGTCAGCGAGATCGTCGCCCACTCCGACGGCGAGCTGGTGCTGGACCTGCCCGAAGGCGGCGGCCTCCGCATCTCGATGACGTTCCCGGCGGCTTAGGTCTTCTGCGCCCGGTAGTAGCGGAGCGCGCCCGGGTGCAGCGGGAGCGGCTGCGTCTCGATACCCGGGTGGACGTCGATCGACAGCGCCGCCGGGTTGGCGACGACGAGCTGCTGCCGGGCCGCGAACAGGCCGCTGACCAGCGCCTCGGCGACGTCGTCGCGCATCGACGTGCGCACCACCAGGAAGTTCGGCACCACCAGCGTGGTCACCGGCTGGAGCTGGTCGTAGGTGCTCGCCGGGATGGTGGCGGTGCCGTAGACCTCGCTGATCGCCTGCATCTTCGGCATCAGGTCGGCGATGTCGACCAGCCGCAGCCGGCTCTTGTTCTCCGCCAGCTTCGGCGTCGGCAGCCCGCCGGACCAGAAGAACGCGTCGACGTCCCCGTTCAGCAGCCCCGCGACGGACTCGTCGAGGCCGCGGGTGATGGTGCTGACCGCACCGGTCAGTCCGGCCGCGCCGAGCAGCTTCCCGGCGATGTACTCGACCCCGGAGGACGGCGAGCCGATCGCGATCCGGTGCCCGCGCAGCTGCGCCACCGACCGGATGTCGGAGTCCGACCGCACGACGACGTGCAGGTAGTCGTCGTGGATCCGCGCGAGCGCGGCGAGCCCGTGATTGGCCCGGTACTGGTCCGCGGCGACATCGGCGGCGACGAAGGCGACTTCGGCCTGCCCGCTCAGCACCCGCTTGACGTTGTCGGGCGACCCTTGGGTCTGCAGCACCTGCGGCCGCTCGATGTCGAGCCCGGCCTGCCAGGCGGTGGCGAGGGTCTGGGCGAGCTTGTCGTAGACGCCGCCGGGGTTTCCGGCGGCGATGCGGAGCCGGACGTCGGCGAAGCCGCTGGTGCAGGCGGTGAGGACCAGGAGGAGGGCAGCCGCCAGCACGAATCCGCGCGTCCGCCGGGTCCCGGTCACGAGCCGATCGTGCCAGACGCGCGCGGCGGACGGGACCCCGGCGAGCGCACCGCAGTTCATGAGACGAGCTTCGGGGACGTGCGAACCTAACGTCGGTCCCATGAGTTCTTCCACGTACCTGTCCACCGCCTCGACCCGGTGGGACGCGCGTCTGTGGGGGGTTCTCCTCACCGTCTCGATCGTCACCGCGCTCGACGCGCTCGACGGGTCGATGGTCGGGGTCGCGCTGCCCGCCATCCAGGCCGAATTCGGGTTGTCCACCAATGCCCTGCAGTGGGTCATCAGCGGGTACGTGCTGGGCTTCGGCGGGCTGCTGCTGCTCGGCGGGCGCACCGCCGATCTGCTCGGGCGGCGGCGGGTCTTCCTCGCCGCCGTGTCCCTCTTCGCGCTGGCGTCGCTGTTCGGCGGGCTCGTCGACGACGGGGCGCTGCTCGTCGCGAGCCGCTTCATCAAGGGGGCGGCCGCGGCGTTCACCGTGCCCGCCGCCTTGTCCATCGTGACCACCACGTTCCGGGAAGGGCCCGCGCGGAACAAGGCGATCAGCATCTTCGCCGTGTTCGGGGCCAGCGGGTACTCCGCCGGGCTGGTGTTCTCCGGGCTGCTGACCGAGCTCGGGTGGCGGTGGACCTTCCTGCTGCCCGCGCCGTTCGCCGCGGCCGTGGTCGTCGTGGCCTGGAAGCTGATCCCCGCGTACCGGACCGAGCCGGCCGGTGGCTACGACCTGCCCGGCGCGCTCACCGGGGTCGGGGGCTCGCTGCTGCTGGTCTACGGCGTGGTCGAAGCACCCGAAACCGGCTGGGCCGCACCACGCACGCTCGTCACCTTCGCGGTCGCCCTCGTGCTGCTGGTGGCGTTCCTGCTCATCGAGAAGCGCAGCCGGAACCCCTTGCTGCGCCTGGGCATCTTCCGGTCCGGGCCGCTCGCGCGGGCCAACCTGGGGGCCGCGCTGTTCTTCGCCTCCTTCATCAGCGTCCAGTTCGTCGTGATGCTCTACTTCCAGCGCGTGCTCGGCTGGACGCCGCTGCAGACGGCGCTGGGGTTCCTGCCGGCGGCGATGATCGTCGCGTTCGGCTGCCCGCGCGTCGATCCGCTGATCGAGCGCGTCGGGACCACCCGCGGGATCTTCGCCGGGGTGGTGGCCCACGTCTTCGCCTACGCGCTTTTCCTGCGCGTCGACGAGCATTCGGGGTACGTCGGTTCGGTGCTGCCCAGCATGGTCCTGCTCGGCCTCGGCTTCACGCTGGCCTTCCCGTCGTTCAACATCCAGGCCACGGCCGGGATCCCGGACGGCGAGCAGGGCCTCGCGGGCGGCCTGGTCAACACCTCGCTGCAGGTCGGCGGCGCGATCGGCCTCGCCGTCGTGACGGCGGTGCTGACCGCGGCCGGGGGCGGCGAGGTCACCCCCGCCGCGCTGCTGCGGGGCTGGACGCCGGCGATCGCCGTCGTCACCGGGTTCACCGTGGCCGGGCTGTTCGTCGCGCTCGCCGGGCTGCTGGTCCGCCGCCGGGTCGTGGTGCCGGACGCCGAGCCGGAGCTCGAAGCCGTCTAGCGGAGGGTCGCGACGCCGGCCAGGAAGATGTCGACGCCGGCGAGGAACTGCTCGCGGTCGTCGTGCTCGGCCAGCCGCGTCGCCGCCTTGCGCACGAACGGGTAGCGGGCCGGATCGAGCCGGGCCCACTGGGCGGCGACACCGCCCAGGAAGGCCGACCGGTCGGCGTCGCCGGCGAGGAGACGGGCGTTCGCGGCGTTCTGCCCGGCCACGCCCAGGACGTAGTTCACGAGGGCGCCGGCGGCGTCGAACAGTGCGTCCCCCGGGACGTCGAGCGCGTCGAGCAGGCCGCCGATGCGCTCGTAGACCTCGAGGAGCGCGGGCCGCCACGGCTCCCGGGACAGCTGGGCGCCGACCCACGGGTGGGCGTCGATCGCGTCGAACAGGCGCAGCGCGACCGTGCGCAGCGCCTCCCGCGGCTCCGCACCGCCGACCACGCCGGTCATCACGCCCGCGATGATGTCGTCGGTGGCCGCCGCGAGCAGGTCGCTCTTGTTCGCGATGTGGTGGTAGATCGCCCCGTAGCCGGTGCTCAGGCGCGCGGTGAGCGCCCGGAAGGTCAGCGCCGCCTCGCCGCCTTCGTCGAGGAGCCCGGTCGCCGCCTTGACGATCACTTCCTTGGACAGGCCGTCCGCACGCCGCTTCGTCACGACGCCATCATCGCACGTTTGGATCGCCGATCCAAACGTGTGCTAGCGTGATTGGAACGGCAATCCAATCGAAGGAGCACCATGCGCGAAGAAGTCACGATCATCGGAGCGGGCCTGGGCGGTCTCGTGCTGGCCAACGTGCTGCACCGGCACGGCATTCCCGTAACGGTCCACGAAGCGGAGCCCTCGCCGGCCGCCCGCCGTCAGGGCGGGATGCTCGACATCCACCCGTGGAACGGGCAGCGCGCGCTCGAAGCCGCGGGTTTGACCGAGGGGTTCCGCGCGCTCGTCCTGCCCGGCCGCGAGTCCTACCGGGTCCTCGACCGGGCGGGCACCGTGCTGCTCGACCGGCCCGACGACGGCACCGGCGAGCGGCCCGAGGTGCAGCGCGGCGACCTGCGACAGTTGCTGCTCGACGCGCTGCCGCCGGACGCCGTCCGGTGGGGGCACAAGGCCGTCGGCGTCCGGGCGCTCGGTGGCGGCCGGCACGAGGTGGGCTTCGCCGACGGCTCCCGTGTCACCACGAGCCTGCTGGTCGGCGCGGACGGCGCGTGGTCACGGGTGCGGTCGCTGCTGTCGGCCGCCACTCCCCGGTACGTCGGGATTTCGGTCGTCGAGACGTTCCTCTTCGACGCCGACACCCGCCACCCGGCCGCCGCGGCCGCGGTCGGCGCCGGATCGCTGTTCGCGCTCGCGCCGGGCCAGGGGATCCTCGCCCACCGGGAGAGCGGCGGGACCCTGCACACGTACGCGCAGCTGCGGAAGCCCGAGGACTGGCTCGCCGGCCTCGATCCCGCCGCGGTGACCGCGCGCGTCGCCGGGGAATTCGACGGCTGGGCCCCCGAGCTCACCGCGCTGATCACCGCGAGCGACACCCCGCCGGTGCTGCGCCGTCTCCACACGCTCCCGGCCGGGCACCGCTGGCAGCGCGTGCCGGGGGTGACCCTGCTCGGCGACGCCGCCCACCTCCTGCCCCCGAACGGCGAAGGCGCCAACCTGGCCATGCTGGACGGCGCCGAACTCGGGGAAACCCTTGCCGCGCACCGGGACGACGTCGAGACCGCGCTCGCGGAGTACGAGCGGCGCATGGTCGAACGCGCGGCCGCCGAGGCCGCGGACGAAGACATCTACGAAGTCATGTTCGGCGCCGACGCGCCGCACGGCATGGTCGCCCTGCTGGCTCAGCCGGAGGTCAGCACGCGGTAGGGCTTCGGGAAGAACGCCCAGTGGTCGTCGGCCGGGAAGTCGGCGACGGCCGGACCCGGGAGGGGAAGCCAAGACGCAGGTGGGGGCAGGTCTACCCTGGTGGGCGATGACCGAGAACCAGGCACCCAGGGCGTACCAGATCCGCACCTTCGGCTGCCAGATGAACGTGCACGACTCCGAGCGGCTCGCCGGCCAGCTCGAAGACGCCGGGTACGCGCCCGTCGCGGACGGGGCCAAGCCCGACTTGATCGTGTTCAACACCTGCGCCGTGCGGGAGAACGCGGACAACAAGCTGTACGGCACCCTCGGGCACCTGCGGCCGGACAAGGTCGCCAACCCGGACCTGCAGATTGCCGTCGGGGGGTGCCTGGCGCAGAAGGACCGCGGGGAGATCGTCAAGCGCGCGCCCTGGGTGGACGTCGTCTTCGGGACGCACAACATCGGGTCGCTGCCGACGCTGCTCGAGCGCGCCCGGCACAACGCCGAGGCCGAGGTCGAGATCCTCGAATCCCTCGAGACCTTCCCCTCCACGCTGCCCGCGCGCCGCGAGTCGTCCTACGCGAGCTGGGTGTCCGTTTCGGTGGGGTGCAACAACACCTGCACCTTCTGCATCGTGCCCGCCCTGCGCGGCAAGGAGCGCGACCGCCGGCCCGGCGAGATCCTCGCCGAGGTCGAGGCGCTCGTCGCCGAGGGCGTGCTCGAAGTCACCCTGCTCGGGCAGAACGTCAACTCGTACGGCGTCGAGTTCGGCGACCGGCTCGCGTTCGGGAAGCTGCTGCGCGCGGCCGGCGGCATCGACGGGCTGGAGCGCGTGCGCTTCACCTCGCCGCACCCCGCCGCGTTCACCTCGGACGTGATCGACGCCATGGCCGAGACCCCGAACGTCTGCCACCAGCTGCACATGCCGCTGCAGTCCGGGTCGGACCGGGTGCTGCGCGAGATGAAGCGGTCCTACCGCTCGGCGCGCTTCCTGAAGATCCTCGACGAGGTCCGCGCGGCCATGCCGGACGCCGCGATCACCACCGACATCATCGTCGGCTTCCCCGGGGAGACCGAGGAGGACTTCCAGGCCACGCTGGACGTCGTCGAGCAGGCGCGGTTCTCCAGCGCGTTCACCTTCCAGTACTCGAAGCGCCCCGGCACGCCGGCCGCCACGATGGACGGCCAGCTGCCCAAGGCCGTCGTGCAGGAGCGCTACGAACGCCTGGTGGAGCTGCAGAACGCGATCTCGTGGGAAGAGAACAAGAAGATCGTCGGCCGCAAGGTCGAGCTGCTCGTCGCCGCGGGCGAGGGGCGCAAGGACGCCGAGACGCACCGGATGAGCGGCCGCGCCCGCGACGGACGGCTGGTGCACTTCACGCCGGCCGGTGACCGCGTCGACCGCTCGGTGCGCCCGGGTGACGTCGTCGAGACGGTCGTCACCTACGGCGCGCCGCACCACCTGGTCGCGGACGGCGACCTGCTGTCGCACCGGCGGACCCGCGCCGGCGACAACGCGGAGGCCGGGCTGCGGCCGAAGACGAGCGGTGTCACGCTGGGCCTGCCGGGCTTCGGTGCCCCGGCCGCCCGGCCCGAACCGGTGAGTGGGTGTGCGCTGTGACCGAGCCCCAGGGCAACGGTGACCTGGCCGAACTGGCCGCCGAGATCGACGAAGCGGGCGAGCACGCGTCCCGCACGGTGGAGCTGGGCCGGCGCGGGTTCACCATCGCCGTGTTCTCGTTCGTGCTGCTG
The DNA here is from genome assembly GCF_014873755.1 of Amycolatopsis lexingtonensis. Lineage (NCBI taxonomy): Bacteria > Bacillati > Actinomycetota > Actinomycetes > Pseudonocardiales > Pseudonocardiaceae > Amycolatopsis > Amycolatopsis lexingtonensis. Next base: position 4,837,339 of record NZ_JADBEG010000001.1, on the reverse strand, counting down.
GTCTGCCTGCTTCTGCCGTGGGTCGGCGAGCACGCGGGCTGGCAGGTGCTGGCCGGCGAGGGCGGCGGCATCCCGCAGCTGTTCGCGGCGACGTCGACCGGCGTCGGCATCCTCGCCTCGGCGGTGGCGCTGGTGACGCGCCGGTGGTGGCTGGCCTGGGTGTGCGCCGCCGGCGGCTGGTTCGCTTCGGTGGACGGGCTGCTGGCCATCTGGTCGCAGCAGTCGTCGCACGCCAGCGGGGCCGCGGGCGGCGGACCCGGGATCGGCTTGATCATCGCCTGGCTCGCGATGATCTGCCTGGCCGTGCAGTGGATGCGCACGGCGTTCTCCCGCGCCTAGATCACCACCAGGCCGATCACGCTGGAGACCGCGCTGACGTAGAGCTCGGTCTCCGGGTGGTAGACGCGCAGCGTCAGGGTGGCCCGGACGCTGAAGCTCAGGCTGAACACGAAACCGCCGTTCGGCCGGCAGGTCGAGGTGCTGAGGTTCACCCAGACGCCGGCCTGCAGCTGCTGGACGATCACCGGCTCGCCCCCGGCGACGCTCTCCAGTCCGCCTAGATCGGCGAACGAGCCCTTGATCTTCGTCTCTTCGCCGACCTTGACGCGGTTCTTTTCGACCTTGGCCTCGACCTTGGCCTTGTGCTTCTTGCCCTGGACCGCGGCCGGCGCGGGCCCGGTCGCCGCCAGCGCGACGGTCGGGGCGGCGAGCGCGACGGTGCAGGCGACGACCAGTGCGGACACGAAGTTCGATGGCTTGCTCATGATCGAAGTGGAGCACCGCCGGACGCGGAAAGCGCCCTAAGCCACCTGGCCGTGCAGCCGGTCACACCGCTTCGGGTGACGCGTTAACCCTCCGATTACCGACGAAGGCCCCCTCACCGGAGCGAGGGGGCCTTCGGCTCGGGTGCCTCAGCGGTCGGCGATCGCGGCTTCCGCGGCCTGCAGCCATTCACGCCACTGCGCGGCCTGCTCGTCGGCCTTCTTCGCCCGGCGCTCGTCACCCGCGGCGCGGGCCTTGGCGGCCTGGGACTCGAACTGCTCGACGCGCTCGCGGAACTGCGCCGCGCGGGCCTGGGCCTCCGGGTCCGTGCGGCGCCAGCGGGTGTCCTCCGCCGCCTTCACCGCGTCCTGGACCGCCTTCAGCCGGCCGTCGAGCTCGCGGATGCGCTCGCGCGGGACCTTGCCGATCTCGTCCCACTGCTCCTGGATCTTGCGCAGCGCGCCCTTCGCCGCTTCCAGGTTGGCCGCCGCGTCGATCTTCTCGGCCTCGATGAGGAGTTCTTCCTTGCGGGCCGCGTTCTGGGAGAACTCGGCATCGCGCTCGGAGAACACCGCCGAGCGGCGGGCGAAGAACTTGTCCTGCGCCGCGCGGAAGCGCTGCCACAGCGCCTCGTCGCTGTCCTTCGGCGCCCGGCCGGCCGCCTTCCACTCGGTCATCAGGTCCTTGTAGCGGCCGGCGGTCTCGCCCCAGTCCTCGGACTCGCTGATGGCCTCGGCCTCGGCGATGAGTTCTTCCTTGCGCTGCTTGGCCGACGCGCGCTGCTTGTCGAGCTCGGCGAAGTGCGAGCCGCGGCGGCGGTTGAACGCCTCGCGGGCTTTCGAGAACCGCTTCCACAGCTCGTCGTCGGTCTTGCGGTCGACGCCCTTGACCGTCTTCCACTCGTCCAGGATCGAGCGCAGCCGGTCGCCCGCCGCCTTCCACTGGGTGGATTCGGCGGCGATCTTCTCGGCCTCCTCGGCCAGTTCCTGCTTGCGCGCGACCGCGGCGGCCCGTGCCTCTTCGCGTTCCGCCTTCGCGCTGGCCAGTGCCTTCTCGGCGTGCGCGATGACGTACTCGAGGCGCGCGGCGAGCGCGGCCAGGTCGCCGACCACGGCGGACTCGGCCAGGCCGTCCCGGATCTGGGTGGCGCTCGACAGCGCGTGCTTCGGGTCGCCGGCCCCGGAGATCAGCCGGGTCTCCAGCAGCTCGACCTCGGTGCGCACGTCGTCGAAGCGGCGGGCGTAGTGCACCAGGCCCTCGTCCGGGCTCCCGGCCTGCCAGACGCCGACCGCGCGTTCACCCTCGGCGGTGATGACGTAAACGGTCCCCTCGTCGTCGATCCGGCCCCAGGTGGCGGGCGTGGGCTCGGCGGGCGGCACGGGCGGGGCGGCGTGCCCGGCGTGCAGCGCGTGCGGCACCGGGTGCGGGGCCGGGGTACCGGTGGAAGTGTTCTCCTGGGCCATCGCAGGCTCCTTATCGCCTGTACGCCCGCTCGCGCGGGCGCCCCGCCGCGTAAGCGGGGCCGGGTAATGCGGTCGTCACGGGCCGTGCTCGGATGCTACGGCCCCCACGCGGCATTCAAGCAGCTCAGCGCGCACCGTGGTACTGGATGAGCCACTCGAAGCTCGTGATCCTACTTCCGGTGGACGCTCCGTGTCGGGCCGCCGGTATCGTCAGCCGCCGTGAACAGCCAGATCGTCCCGGTCGCGGTGGTCGGGCCGACGGCCACCGGCAAGACCGCGCTCGCCGTGGAGCTGGCCCTCGAACTCGGCGGCGAAGTCGTCAACGCCGACGCGCTGCAGCTCTACCGCGGCATGGACATCGGCACCGCGAAAGCCACCGAAGCCGAGCGCCGCGGCGTCCCGCACCACCTGCTCGACGTGCTGGACGTGACCGAGACGGCGTCGGTCGCCGCCTACCAGCGCCACGCGCGCGCCGAGATCGAGCGGCTCCTGGCCGCCGGCCGGGTGCCGGTGCTGACCGGCGGGTCCGGCCTGTACGTCCAGGCCGTGCTCGACGACCTGCGGTTCCCGGGCACCGACCCGGCGGTTCGGGCCCGGCTGGACGCGGAAGCGGAGCAGCTCGGCACCCCCGCGTTGTACACCCGGCTGGGTGAACGCGATCCGGCCGCCGCGGCGGCGATCCTGCCGACGAACACCCGGCGGATCGTGCGCGCCCTCGAAGTCATCGAGATCACCGGCGAGCCGTTCTCGGCGAACCTGCCCAAGCCCGGGCCCGCCCGCTACGGCACGGTCCTGATCGGCGTCGACCGGGAGCCGGAGGAGCTCGACGAGCGGGTGAACGAGCGCGTCCGGCGGATGTTCGAGGCCGGGCTCGTCGACGAAGTGCGCGAGCTCGAGAAGCGCGGCCTGCGCGAAGGCAAGACGGCGGCGCGGGCGCTCGGCTACCAGCAGGTGCTCGCCGAACTGGACGGGGACGGCGACTTCGAAGCGGCCGCCGCGGCGACCGCGCAGGCGACGCGGCGCTTCGTCCGGAAGCAACGTTCCTGGTTCCGGCGCGACCAGCGGATCCACTGGTTCGGTGGCGCCGATCCCGGGCTGGCCGCGCGCGTCCTGGATACCCTGGGCCGGTAATCTTGCCCCTATGGGCGGAATCGAGTTCCTCAAGGGGCACGGCACGCAGAACGACTTCGTGCTGCTCCCCGATCCGGCGGGCCGCCTCGAGCTGACCGAAGCGAGGGTCGCCGCGCTGTGCGACCGCCGCCGCGGCCTCGGGGCCGACGGCGTGCTGCGCGTCGTCCGCGCCGCCGCGCTCGACGAGCCGTCCGCGGGCGAGTGGTTCATGGACTACCGCAACGCCGACGGCTCGATCGCGGAGATGTGCGGCAACGGCACGCGCGTCTTCGCGCGCTACCTCGTCGAAGCGGGCCTGGCGGCCGAGGGCGAGTTCGTCATCGGCACCCGCGCCGGCGACCGCCCCCTGGTGGTGCACCCGGACCGGTCGGTGACCGTCCAGATGGGGCCGGCGACGATCACCGGCACCTCGGTCACGGTGGTGGCCGGCCGCCCGTTCTCGGGCGTCGCGGTGAACGTCGGCAACCCGCACCTGGTGTCGGTGCTCGACGACGACGTCGCGGACCTCGACCTGCGCGACCAGCCCGACTTCGACCACGACTTCTTCCCCCACGGCGTGAACCTCGAGTTCGTCAACCGCCTCGGCGAAGGCGCCCTGCGGATGCGGGTGCACGAACGCGGCGTGGGGGAGACGCGCGCGTGCGGCACCGGCACGGTCGCCGCGGTCGCGGCCGCGTTCCACCTGGCCGGGACCGACACGGGTTCGTCCACAGTGGACATCCCGGGCGGCCGGGTGGAGGTGACGGTGTCGCGCGGCGCGTCGACGCTGTCGGGCCCGGCGGAGATCGTGGCCCGCGGCGAGATCGACGAAGCCTGGTGGGCCGCCGCCGGTTCCTGACGGCGGCCCCCGGCGTCAGATCTTCGCTTCCACCGCGAACTCGCCTTCGCGCGTCTCCACCGCAGTGATCGCACCCGCGACGCGGATGTCCGCCTGGATGTCCGCGAACCGGGCCAGCAGCTCGGCCGGTCCCGTCACGGTCAGCGTCTCGACGGCGGTGCGCATAGACACCTTCGCGTCCGTCTTCGCCCGCCGCACCGCCGCGATCACCTCGCCGGCCAGGGTGAGCAGCTCCGGGTCACCGTCGACCGGCTCGAGGGCAGGCCACGAAGCCCGGTGCACCGAGCCCTCCTGCCACCACGACCACACCTCCTCCGCCGCGAACGGCAGGAACGGCGCGAACAGCCGCAGCACCGCCGACAACGCCGTCACCAGCGCCGCCTGCGCCGAAGCTGCTTCGGCCGGGCCGAGGTCGCCGTACGCGCGGCCCTTCACCAGCTCGACGTAGTCGTCGCAGAACGTCCAGAAGAACGTCTCCGTCACCTGCAGCGCCCGCGCGTAGTCCAGCGCCTCCAGCGCCGCGGTCGCCTGCTCGACGACGACGGCCAGTGCCGCCAGCAGCGCCCGGTCCAGGGGTTCGGTGGCCACCGCGTCCGGCGACGGCACGCCGAGGCCCAATACGAACCGGCTCGCGTTCAGCAGCTTCGTCGCCAGGCGGCGGCCGACCTTCATCTGGCCTTCGTCCACCGCCGTGTCGACGCCCGGGCGCGCGCTCGACGCCCAGTACCGCACGGCGTCCGAGCCGAACCGCTCCAGCAGGTCCACCGGGATCGTCACGTTGCCCTTGGACTTCGACATCTTCTTGCGGTCGGGGTCGAGCACCCAGCCCGCGATCGACGCCGCCCGCCACGGCAGCACGCCGTGCTCCAGCTCCGCGCGCACCGCCGTCGAAAACAGCCAGGTGCGGATGATCTCGTGGGCCTGCGGCCGCAGGTCCATCGGGAACACGCGCGAAAACAGGTCGTCGTCGACGCTCCACCGGCCGACGATCTGCGGCGTCAGCGACGACGTCGCCCACGTGTCCATCACGTCGGCTTCGGCGACGAACCCGCCGGGCACGCCGCGCTGGTCCTCGGTGAACCCGGGCGGGACGTCGCTGCTCGGGTCGACCGGCAGGTCTTCCGGCAGCAGGCGGGCGTCGTAGTCCGGCTCGCCGTGCGCGTCGAGCCGGTACCACAGCGGGATCGGCACGCCGAAGAACCGCTGGCGGCTGACCAGCCAGTCCCCGGCGAGGTTTTCCACCCACGACGAGTACCGGACGCGCATGTGTTTCGGCACCCAGTTCAGTTCCTCGCCGCGGGCCAGCATCTTCTCCCGGAAGGCGGAGTCGTTGCCGCCGTTGCGCAGGTACCACTGCCGGCTCGCGACGATTTCCAGTGGCTTGTCGCCCTTTTCGTAGAACTTCACCGCGTGCGTGATCGGCCGCGGCTCACCGCGCAGCGCACCGGCTTCGCGCAGCAGCCGGACCATGATCTCGCGTCCCGTGTGGACGGTCTTGCCCACGAGCGGCGCGTACGCCTCGGCGGGCACGCCGGCCGGCGCGTCCGGCAGGAACCGCCCGTCCCGGCCCAGCACCACCCGCGTGGCCAGCCGCAGCTCGCGCCACCACGTGACGTCCGTGGTGTCGCCGAAGGTGCACACCATCGCGATGCCGCGCCCCTTTTCAGGATCGGCGAGGTGGTGCGCCACCACGGGCACCTCGACGCCGAACACCGGCGTCCGCACGGTCTTCCCGAACAACGGCTCGAACCGCTCGTCGTCCGGGTGCGCCACCAGCGCGACGCACGCGGGCAGCAGCTCCGGCCGGGTCGTCGCGATCACGACGTCGGCGCCGTCCGGCCCGGTGAACGCGAGGTCGTGGAAGGCACCCCGGCGTTCGCGGTCCTCCAGTTCGGCCTGGGCGACGGCGGTGCGGAACGACACGTCCCAGAGCGTCGGTGCTTCGGCCTGGTACGCCTCGCCGCGCTCGAGGTTGCGCAGGAACGCGCGCTGCGAGATCAGCCGCGAGTCGTGCCCGATCGTCTGGTAGGTCATCGTCCAGTCGACCGACAGCCCGAGCTGCCGCCACAGCTGTTCGAAGACCTTTTCGTCGGTCTCGGTCAGCTTTTCGCACAGCTCGACGAAGTTCCGCCGCGACACCGCGACGACGTCCTTGCCCGGCTTCTCCGGCGGCCGGAAATCCGGGTCGTAGGGCAGCGAAGGCTCGCAGCGGACGCCGAAGTGGTTCTGCACCCGGCGTTCGGTCGGCAGGCCGTTGTCGTCCCACCCCATCGGGTAGAACACCTCGAACCCGCGCATCCGCTTGAACCGCGCCAGCACGTCGGTTTGGGTGAAGGAGAAGACGTGCCCGATGTGCAGCGACCCGCTGACCGTCGGCGGGGGAGTGTCGATCGAGTAGACCTCTTCGCGGGTCTTCGTGCGGTCGAAGCGGTAGGCGCCGGTGGACTCCCATACGGGTACCCACTTGGCCTCCAGACCGTCGACACCGACCTTGTCCGGGACTCGCGGGCGCTCGTATGGAGTATTCATGAACCAACTCTAGGTGGCGGCGGAACCGCTTTTCGCTTCGGTCGGCAGGTCGCGCATGCGCCGCAGCGGCGAGCAGACGACCCACAGCGCCGAGGCGACCTCGCCGGCGACCGCCACCCAGAGCGCGCCGCGCAGCCCCAGTCCTTCGCCGAGCGCGCCGCCGAGCAGCCCGCCGAGCGGCAGCGTGCCCCAGACGACGAACCGCACGCTCGCGTTCATCCGGCCCAGCAGCCGGTCCGGGCAGATGGCCTGCCGGTACGAAACCTGCGCGACGTTGTAGACGATGATCCCGAACCCGCCGGCGACGAGGCCGAACCCGGCGAGAGCGAGCCGCCAGTCCGGTGCGGCGAGCGGGATCAGCAGGTGACCGGGCCAGGTGAACAGCGGGACCAGCCAGATCGCCCGCGCCTGGCCGAGCCGCCGGGTGACCGCGGCCGAGCAGAGCGCGCCGAGGATGCCGCCCGCGCCGCCGACCGCCAGCAGCACGCCGACCGCGGCCGGCGGCAGACCGACGGTCCGCGTCAGGAACAGCACCTGCACGGCGGCGAACGCGCCGCCGAAGAAGTTGGCCGTCGCCGTCGTGCCCACGATCGCGCGCAGCGGCTTGTCGGAGAAGACGAACCGCAGTCCCTCGGCGATCTGTGGGAGCAGCCGGGCGTGGCCGTCGCGCTCCGGCGCCGGTTCCCGCGTACGGATGCGCAGCAGGCACAGCGCCGACGTCAGGAAGCCGAGGCTGGTGATCAGCACGGTGTTCGCCGCGCTGATGAGCTGGACCAGGACACCGGCCGCGCTCGGCCCGGCGATCTGCGCGGTCGACTGGACGGCCTGCAGCTTGGCGTTGCCCTCGAGGAGGTGCTCCCGGCCGACGAGCGAGGGCAGGTACGACTGGTAGGCGATGTCGAAGAACACCGTCGCGATGCCGACGAACAACACGACGACGAGCAGCTGGGCGAGCGTCAGCACCCCCGCCCACCAGGCGACCGGCACGCTCAGCAGCAGCGCCGCCCGCGTGAAGTCGGCGGTGAGCATGACCCGGCGGCGGCGCATCCGGTCGACCCACACGCCCGCGGGCAGCCCGATGAGCAGGAAGGCGAGCGTCTCGGCCGCGGTGAGCAGGCCCATCTCGAACGGCGTCGCGGCGAGCGTGACCGCCGCGAGCAGCGGGACGGCGGTGTTCCCGACGAACACGCCGAACTGGCTGGCCGTGTCGCCGGCGAAGAGCCGTCTGAAGTCGGCGTGGCGGAAGAGTGACCCCCGGTGCATGGCTCCCGAGTCTGCCGGGAGTGATTGGAAACTGTCAATCACTGTTCGCCCTAGGCTGTACCGGTGCTCCCCGCGAAACGACGTACCGCCACCGAAGCCGAGGCCGCCGCGCTGGCCTCCGGAATACGGCTGCGCATCATCCGGTTGACCTTCTCGGAGGCGCTGACGAACAAGGAGCTCGCCGAGCGGCTGGGCCGGGACCCGGCGACGACGCTGCACCACGTGCGCAAGCTCGTCGAAACCGGTTTCCTCGCCGCGCAGCCGCCGCGTCGCGGAGCCCGGGGCGCCAAGGAAATCCCGTATCTTTCGACCGGGCTTTCGTGGACACTCGACTCATGCGGTGACAAGGACGTGGAGCAGGCGGTTCTCGAGGCCTATCTGGCCGAGATCGCCGAAACCGGATTCGAGGGCGTGCACCAGTCGCGCCTGGTCGTCCAGGTGGCCCCCGAGGAGCGGGCGGAGCTGGAAACGCGGCTCAACGCCCTGCTCGAGGAGTTCCGCGCGCGCCCCCGTCGTCCCGGCGCCGAGCGCACCGCGGTCTACCTCGCCACCTATCCCAGCACGTAAAAGTTCGGTTCCCGCGGCGAAACGTGGGAACATGGAGGCACGATGACAGAACTGACACACACCGAAGACCACGACGACGACCTGTACGACGGCGACCCGTCGACGGGTGAGATGGAGCTCGAGGACCGGGCGTCGCTCCGCCGGGTCAGGGGACTGTCCACGGAGCTCGAGGACGTCACCGAAGTCGAGTACCGGCAACTGCGGCTGGAACGCGTCGTGCTGGTCGGCGTGTGGACCGAGGGCACGGCCCTGCAGTCCGAGGCGTCGCTGGCCGAGCTGGCGCGCCTGGCCGAGACGGCGGGCTCGGAGGTCCTCGAAGGCCTCATCCAGCGGCGGCCGAAGCCGGACCCGGCCACCTACATCGGGTCGGGCAAGGTCAAGGAGCTGCGGGACATCGTCGGCTCGACCGGCGCCGACACCGTGATCTGCGACGGCGAGCTCTCGCCGGGCCAGCTGCGGCAGCTCGAGGAGAAGGTCAAGGTCAAGGTCATCGACCGGACCGCCCTGATCCTCGACATCTTCGCCCAGCACGCCCGGTCCAAGGAGGGCAAGGCGCAGGTCGAGCTGGCCCAGCTGCAGTACCTGATCCCGCGGCTGCGCGGGTGGGGTGCGTCGCTGTCCCGGCAGGCCGGTGGCCGCGCCGGTGGCGCGAACGGCGGCGTGGGCCTGCGCGGTCCCGGTGAGACCAAGCTCGAGACCGACCGGCGGCGGATCAACAAGCGCGTGGCGAAGCTGCGTCGCGAGATCGCCGCCATGGACACCATCCGCGAGACGAAGCGCGGGCGGCGGCTGGCCAACGAGGTGCCCAGCGTGGCGATCGTCGGCTACACCAACGCCGGCAAGTCGAGCCTGCTCAACGCGCTGACCGGGGCCGGGGTGCTGGTGGAGGACGCGCTGTTCGCCACCCTCGACCCGACCACGCGCCGCGCGCAGACTGCGGACGGCCGTGGCTACACGCTGACCGACACCGTCGGCTTCGTGCGGCACCTGCCGCACCAGCTGGTGGACGCGTTCCGCTCGACGCTGGAGGAGGCCGCGGACGCGGACCTGCTGCTGCACGTGGTGGACGGGTCCGACCCGGCGCCGGAGGAGCAGGTCAGCGCCGTGCGCGAGGTGCTCGGCGAGATCACCCGCAAGCGCAAGGAGCCGCTCCCGCCGGAGCTGCTGGTGATCAACAAGATCGACGCGTCCGACGAGGTCAGCCTCGCCCGGCTGCGGCACGCGCTGGCCGGCTCGGTCCAGGTCTCGGCGCGGACCGGGGCGGGCATCGCGGAGCTCGTCGAGGTGCTCGCCGACCGCCTGCCGCGGCCGGAGGTCACCGTCGAGGTCCTCGTGCCCTACGCGCGCGGCGAGCTCGTCGCGCGGGCGCACGCGGACGGCGAAGTCCTCGAAGAGGAACACGCCGAAGACGGCACGCGCCTGCTGGTGCGGGTCCGGCCGGACCTCGCGGCGGCTTTGCGCGAGTTCGAGACCAACTCGACCAGGGCCTGAGACGTCTCCGTAGTGTGCGATCCGCTGGGGTCGCACACTACGGAGGTGGCTGCGTGCGCTGGGTTGTCGCGTTGGTCTTTTTGGCCGTGTTCGGCGGGGCGGTACCCGCTTCGGCGGCCGAGACGCCGCAGCCGTTGTGCACGATGAAGGATTCGCGCATCGGCGAGCTGTCCGGCCTGGTCTCCGACGGCTCGAAGTTCTACGCGATCAACGACGGCGGCACCAAGGTCCAGGTGTTCGTGCTCGGGCGGGACTGCAAGGTCCAGAAGGTCCTCACGGACAAGACCGACCCGTTCGACGTCGAGGACCTGGCCCGCACGTCCGACGGGCGCCTGTGGCTCTCGGACACCGGCGACAACCAGAAGGGGCGGCTGACGGTCGCCCTGCTGGAGATGAGCCCCGAGGGCAAGGTGACGCTGCACCGCCTCACCTACCCCGACGGCCAGCACGACACCGAAGCGCTGCTGATGGACAAGTCGGGGACGCCGTACCTGATCACCAAGGACATCCTGGGCGAGGCTCGCGTGTACCGGCCCTCGGGGCCGATGGCGAGCCCGGGCCCGACCAACCTGGAGAAGGTCGGCTCGCTGAAGATCGAGACGACGGACACCCAGGGCGGACCGGTCGGCTCGATCGGCTCGGTGCTGGTCACCGGCGGCGCTTCGATGGCCGACGGCAGTGTCGTCGCGCTGCGGACCTACACGGACGCTTACGTGTACGCGGTTCCGGACGGCGATCTCCTGGCCGCGTTGCAGCGCACCCCGGTCCGGATCCCGTTGCCGGGGGAGAAGCAGGGCGAGGCGATCGCCTTCGATCCCGACGGCACCCTGGTCTCGGGCAGCGAAGGCGTGGGCCAGCCCCTCCGCACGGTGCGGGGCGCGGCGGCTCTGGCCGCGCAGTCCGGCGCACCGGCGGAGGGGACGACCTCGACCGGCACCAGCGCGTCGTCCGGCTCGTCGGGGGACGGGGCCGGGCTCCCCGTCCTGCCCGCTGCCGGGATCACGCTCGCGGTGGTCGGCGTCGGCTGGTTCGGCTTCAGCAAACTGCGTCGCCGTTCTCGCCGCTGACTTTCGGCTCCCCACGGCCGAAGATCATCCGATCCGGTGAACCTCCAGCACCCGCCTCGGCGGTGCGAACCTTGGGCTCTCGCGCCAAGGCGACCAAGGCGGGGGTCCGGGGGCTCGCCCCCGGGCGGGGTCTGGGGGTTGCACCCCCAGAAGACACCTGACGATCGGCCGTGGTCCGCGCTTTCCGCGGACACACTGCGCCCCAGCCGACTCGTCAGAGGCGGCGCAGGACCGCCACGACCTTGCCGAGCACCGTCGCGTCGTCGCCGGGGATCGGCTCGTACGCCTCGTTGTGCGGCATCAGCCAGATGTGGCCGTTCTTGCGCTTGAACGTCTTGACCGTGGCCTCGCCGTCGATCATCGCCGCGACGATCTCGCCGTTGTCCGCGTCCGGCTGCTGGCGGACCACGACCCAGTCGCCGTCGGTGATGGCGGCGTCGATCATCGAGTCACCGGTGACCTTCAGCAGGAACAGCTCGCCCTCGCCGACGATCTCCCGCGGCAGCGGGAAGACGTCCTCGATGGCCTGCTCGGCCAGCACCGGTCCACCGGCGGCGATCCGGCCGACCAGCGGCACGTACGCCGCCTTCGGCATGACCGGCTGCTGGTCCATCTCGATGCCCATGGGGTTGTCGTCGGTCGCCGAGAGGACGCCGACCGCGCGCGGGCGGTTCGCGTCCCGGCGCAGGTAACCCTTGCGCTGCAGGGCGCGCAGCTGGTGGGAGACCGACGACGTCGACGTCAGCCCGACCGCTTCCCCGATCTCGCGGACGCTCGGCGGGTAGCCGAACCGGCTCACCCACGAGCGGATCACGTCGAGGACCTGCTGCTGGCGGACGGTGAGGGTCTCGTCCACGTCGTACACCTCGGGCATGGCGTGCACCTTGCCCGAGCCACCGGGGGACCCACTGGTCCTGCCCGCTTTGTTCTCCTTCGCCACTGCGTCGCCTCCCAGACGTTCGCTGCACGTATCTGCGCGCCGGCCGCCGCCCGCCGGGTGCGGGCAGCCTCGCCGGGCGGCACCTGCCCGGCAGATGCCCTGGTCACCGACGTTAGCCCCCGGGCACGACGATTTCAAACATCTGTTCGATCGACACGCCGTGTCCGCTCGATTTTGTCGGTGGTAGGTGGTAGACCTTCGCACGGGCGTTCGATAGAACGCTTGTTCGACCTTGATCCGCGGGCCGGTCCCGGCTCCGGAAACGGGCGGACACCAGGGTTTCGAGGAGGTTCGGATGTCCATTCTGGCCGAACGCGGGCACGCCCGCCCGGCGACCCCGGTCCCGGCGCCACCCCGGCCCGTCCGCGTGCTGCGCGGGCGCCGCGGCGAGGTGGACCGCCCGCCGACCCGCGCCCGGGTCGTCGCGGGCCGCCGCCCGGCCGGCTCGTCCTGCGCGGCGCCGCGGCGGGTGCCGGTGCGGTGGCCGTGGCTCGTCGCGCTCGCCGTCGCGAGCTGCCTGGTGGTCGCCGGCCTCGGCCTGCTGGGCGGCGGTCCTTCGGGTGCCCCGGTGCCGGAGCGGACCGCGACGGTGTCGGTCGAGCCGGGCGACACGCTGTCTTCGCTGGCCGCGCGCTTCGCTCCGGAGAGCGAGCCGGGCGCGGTCGTCGCCCAGATCAAGGAGCTGAACCGCCTGGACCGGGCCGTCCTGGTGCCCGGGCTGCCCCTCACCGTCCCGGTCGCCGATGTCCCGTGATGCCGTCTCCCTTCTCCGGGGATGCCGAGTCGAGGTGGTTGCGAAACGCCGTTATCGGCTTGCGCCGGCGCCGGCCGGGATTTCACCCGGCCCGGTGAAATCGCCGGCGGGGCCGATCGGGTGCCGCCGCGACGGCTTGCCGCGCCGGTGAAACGGGCCCCGCCTGCTTGAGTCCACTCGCGACGGGAGGCGCCGCGACGAGGTTCGCGCCCGCGGCCGCGGGACGTCTCACCCGGCTGGGGCCGACACGCCCGCGCGGCTTGCGCCCGCCCGCCCCGAGTTCTACGCTCGCCCGCTATATGTAGTAGTTACACCGCTGTAGTTGGTCCACAGGTTGGGGTAGACTGGGCAGCAGTTGTCCACAGCTGGCCGTCTTTTACCCACCGGATGTCCACAAGTCGATCACCAGGTGCAGGGGTACCGGGCGGTCGCGGCACGGCCACGCGTGGTGGCCGGGGGGACGTCGACCGGGGCGGCGAGCGAAGAGGGGAAGGTGATCGGCGGATGAGGTGCCCGTTCTGCCGGCATGCGGACTCTCGGGTCGTCGACTCCCGAGAGGTGGATGAAGGCCAGGCGATCCGCAGGCGGCGCTCGTGCGCGTCGTGCGGACGGCGGTTCACGACTTCGGAGACGATGGTGCTCGCCGTCGTCAAGCGGTCCGGGGTCACCGAACAGTTCAGCCGGGACAAGGTGGTGAGCGGCGTCCGCCGCGCCTGCCAGGGCAGGCCGGTCGACGACGACGCGCTGCAGCAGCTCGCGCAGCGCGTGGAGGAGTCGATCCGCTCCGCCGGTCTGGCGGAGATCCCGAGTCACGAGGTCGGCCTGGCCATCCTGGGCCCGCTGCGTGAGCTCGACGGGGTCGCCTACCTCCGGTTCGCCAGCGTCTACCGCTCCTTCTCGTCGGTCGAGGACTTCGAGAAGGAGATCGCCGATCTACGTGAGGCCATGGCGGGTTCTGCTGCTCCGGAGGAGAGCGATCAGCGCGAAGACGGCGATTGACCGTCCCGCTGCGGGAGTGAGGGTTCGACCGATGACCGAAACCGTGGGAACCGGGGCCGGCGCGGCCGCCGGCAAGAAGAGCAAGGCGGCCGGCGGGCTGAGCGTGAAGCGCGTCTTCACCACCGAGGGGCAGCACCCCTATGACCAGGTGACCTGGGAACAGCGCGACGTCGTGATGACGAACTGGCGCGACGGCTCGGTCAACTTCGAGCAGCGCGGCGTGGAGTTCCCCGAGTTCTGGTCGGTCAACGCCACCAACATCGTCACCAGCAAGTACTTCCGCGGCGCAGTCGGCAGCCCGCAGCGCGAGCGCAGCCTCAAGCAGCTCATCGACCGGGTCGTGAAGACCTACGTCAAGGCCGCGCGCGACCACGGTTACTTCGCCACGCCGCAGGACCTCGAGATCTTCGAGCACGAACTCACCTGGATGCTGCTGCACCAGGTCTTCAGCTTCAACTCCCCGGTCTGGTTCAACGTCGGCACGTCGTCGAAGCAGCAGGTCAGCGCCTGCTTCATCCTCGCCGTCGACGACACGATGGAGTCGATCCTCAACTGGTACCGCGAAGAGGGCCTGATCTTCAAGGGCGGATCCGGCGCCGGGCTGAACCTCTCCCGCATCCGCTCCTCGAAGGAACTGCTCACCTCCGGCGGCACCGCGTCCGGCCCGGTCTCGTTCATGCGCGGCGCCGACGCGTCCGCGGGCACCATCAAGTCCGGCGGCGCGACCCGGCGCGCGGCGAAGATGGTCGTGCTCGACATCGACCACCCGGACATCGAGGAGTTCGTCCAGACGAAGGCGCGCGAAGAGGAGAAGATCAAGGTCCTCCGCGACGCCGGGTTCGACATGGACCTCTCCGGCGCGGACATCTCTTCGGTGCAGTACCAGAACGCGAACAACTCGGTCCGCGTGTCGGACGAGTTCATGCAGGCGGTCGAGAACGGCACCGACTTCGGCCTGCGCGCCCGCCTGACCGGCGAGGTCATCGAGCGGACCGACGCGAAGAAGCTGTTCCGCGGCGTCGCCCAGGCCGCGTGGGAGTGCGCCGACCCCGGCATCCAGTACGACGGCACGATCAACGACTGGCACACCTGCCCGGAGTCGGGCCGGATCACCGCGTCGAACCCGTGCAGCGAGTACATGCACCTCGACAACTCGAGCTGCAACCTGGCGTCGCTGAACCTGCTCAAGTTCGTCACGCCGGAGGGCACGTTCGACGCGCCGCTGTTCGCGCGCGCCGTCGAGTTCGTCATCACGGCGATGGACATCTCGATCTGCTTCGCGGACTTCCCGACCGAGCCGATCGCCGACACCACGCGGAAGTTCCGCCAGCTCGGCATCGGCTACGCGAACCTCGGCGCGCTGCTGATGGCGCTGGGCCACGCGTACGACTCCGACGGCGGCCGCGCGCTCGCGGCGGCGATCACGTCGCTGATGACCGGCGTGTCCTACCGCCGCTCGGCGGAGATGGCCCAGGTCGTCGGCGCGTACGAGGGCTACGCCCGCAACGCCGAGTCGCACCAGCGCGTGATGCGCAAGCACGCGGCGGCGAACGAGCTCGTCCGCACCTACCACTCGAACGACGCCGCGGTCCGCGCGCTGGCGACGCAGGAGTGGAAGAAGGGCATCGACATCGGCACGAAGCACGGCTGGCGCAACGCGCAGGCTTCCGTGCTCGCGCCCACCGGCACCATCGGCTTCATGATGGACTGCGACACGACCGGCATCGAGCCGGACTTCTCGCTGGTCAAGTTCAAGAAGCTCGTCGGCGGCGGCTCGATGCAGATCGTCAACCAGACGGTGCCACGCGCGCTGACCGCGCTCGGCTACCAGGACGAGCAGGTCGAGGCGATCGTCGAGTACGTGGCGCAGAACGGCCACGTCGTCGACGCGCCGGGCCTGCGCCCGGAGCACTACGAGGTGTTCGACTGCGCGGTCGGCGAGCGTTCGATCGCCCCGATGGGCCATGTCCGGATGATGGCCGCGGTGCAGCCGTTCCTGTCGGGCGCGATCTCGAAGACGGTCAACATGCCGGAGTCGGCGACCGTCGAAGAGGTCGAGGAGATCTACTTCCAGGGCTGGAAGCTCGGCCTCAAGGCCCTCGCGATCTACCGCGACAACTGCAAGGTCGGCCAGCCGCTGTCGACGGCGAAGAAGGAGTCGGCGGCGGCCGAACCGGAGAAGGTCGTCGAGTACCGCCCGGTCCGCAAGCGCCTGCCGAAGAAGCGCCCGAGCCAGACGGTGTCGTTCACGGTCGGCGGCGCGGAGGGCTACCTGACGGCGGGTTCGTACCCGGACGACGGCCTCGGCGAGATCTTCGTCAAGCTCGGCAAGCAGGGCTCGACCCTGGCGGGCGTGATGGACGCGTTCTCGATGTCGATTTCGGTCGGCCTGCAGCACGGCATCCCGCTCGAGTTCTACGTCTCGAAGTTCTCGAACCTGCGCTTCGAGCCGGCGGGCATGACCGACGACCCGGACATCCGCATCGCGACGAGCGTGATGGACTACCTGTTCCGCCGCCTGGCGCTGGACTACCTGCCGTACGAAAAGCGTTCGCAGCTGGGCATCCTGTCGGCGGACGAGCGCTCGGCGGAGGTCGAGGCGAGCTACGGCACCCCGAACGTCGACCTCGACGTCCTGCGCTCCACAGTGGACTCCTCGCCGGAGCCGCACGCGGAGGAAACCGAGCACCCGCACCGAGAAGCCCAGACGACGACGGAGCTGATGGAGCTCCGCCTCGGCAAGGCGGCGGACGCCCCGCTGTGCATGACGTGCGGCACGAAGATGCGCCCGGCGGGCTCGTGCTACGCCTGCGAAGGCTGCGGCGCGACTTCGGGTTGTAGCTGACGGCCCGGGTGACGGGACGCGCGCGTCCCGTCACCCGGCCTGTTCGGCCATCGCGATGGTCGAGCCGGGCGAGCTGCGTCCGGAGCCGGTCGAGTACGCCCGGGCACGGCCGCAGGGAGCCGTCCTCGAGCGCGCACGGCAGGACCAGCTTGATCACCTTCGTCGGCAACCCCGCGGCCAGCAACGCCCGGATCTGCCGTACCCGCCGCTCGGCGGCGGGGTCGTAGGCGCGGTAGTCGTTGGCCTGACGGGTGGACGTCAGCAGGCCGGCTGCTTCGTAGTACCGGAGCAGGCGCTCGCTGGTGCCGGTGCGCTCCGCCAGCTGTCCGATCAGCATCGTCTTTCCCCTTGACCTTGCCACGGTGTCAACGTTCAACACTGGTCCCGGCGGCCGCATTCCGGCGCCGCCCGGAGCCCAGGGAGCAGCGTTGATCATCGATGCGCACAGCCACGTCCACGACCCGGTGCGCGACCACCTCGCCCTGCTCGACGAGGCCGGGGTGGACCGGGCCGTGCTGTTCGGCACCCGGCCGCACCCCGAACGCGCCACCGATTACGCCTCGCTGCGGCGGGAGCTCGAGGCCGCTGTGACCGCCCACCCGCACCGGTTCCTCGGTTTCGGCAAGCCCGACCTGGCCGAGCCGGCCGCCGACGTCGAGCACTTGGTCGCGCTCGGGTTCCACGGCATCGGCGAGCTGACCCCGCCGCCCGGGGGAGCGGCCGCCGTCGAGCCGGTGCTGCGGGCGGCCACCGACCACGGCGGGCTGCCGGTCTACGTGCACGGGTTCGCCCCGACCACCGCCGCGGACCTGGTGACGCTGGCCGGGCTCGCGCGGCGGTACCCCCGCGTTCCGCTCGTGGTCAGCCAGCTGGGCGGGCTCAACTGGGCTCACCGCCATCGAGCTCGCCCGCGAAACGCCCAGCCTGTACCTGGAGCTGTCGACCGCGAACATGATCTTCGCGGTGCGGCTGGCGATCCACGAAGTCCCGGAGCGCACGCTGTTCGGCTCGGACGCCCCGTACGGCGACCCGGTTCTCGCCCGCGCCACCGTCGAACGCGTGACCCGGCCCGGCGCGCTGCGCGACCGCGTCCTCGGCGGCACGCTCACGGAGCTGCTGGGTCTCTAGAAGTATTGCTGCACCTCGGAAATCGGCGGCAGATCCCCGACGAACCCGAACCGGCCCGCCTTCATCTCCCGTGCACCGTCCACGAAGGACTTGAGCGCGAGCCGGGACAGCGCCGCGCCGATGCTGACCCGCCGGACGCCGATCCCGGCCAGTTGCTCCAGCGTGATCGACGGGTCCGCGAAGCCCATCACGACGTTGACCGGCTTGCCCACCGACGACACCACGGCCCGCATCTGGTCGAGCGTCCGCAGGCCCGGCGCGTACAGCACGTCCGCACCCGCTTCCTCGAACGCCTGCAGGCGCTTGATGGTGTCGTCGAGGTCGTCGATGCCCAGCCACAGGTTCTCGCACCGCGCGGTGAGCACCACCGACCGCGCCCGCGCCACCTCGACCGCGGCCCGCACGCGGTCGACCGCGAGCCCGAACTCGTAGATCGGCTTGCCGAGGTCCCCGGTGTGGTCCTCGATGGACACCCCGGCCGCACCCGCCTCGGCGGCCTCCTCGATCATCTTCGCGGCCTCGACCGGATCGTCGGCGAACCCGTTTTCGAGATCGGCGTTCACCGGCAGCGGCGTCGCCTCGGCGATCTCCCGGACGTTGGCCAGGATCTCCGCCCGGCTGGCGCGGGCCCGCCCCACGACGTTGGCCACACCGAGACTGGTCGTGGCCAGCGCGTCGAAGCCGAGCCCGGCCAGGATCCGGGCGGTCCCGGCATCCCACGGATTCGGCAGCAGCAACGGCGCCGGCCCCTCGTGCAGCGCGCGGAACCGGTCGGCTCGATTCGTCATGGGCTCACCTTGCTCCTCGGCGGGGCCGCGGGCAAATGCACGCCGCGGTGCCGCGCTCGGACTACGAGATCGGCCGAAGTCCCGGTGCTGCTGGACGAGTTCGCGGGCGGCCTGCCCGGCCGCCTGGCTTGGCTTCGACTGCGGCAGCTGCCTCGGTGGCCTGATCGACGACGTACTAATCGCGAACGAAGACGCCGCGCACGAGGGTCTCGCCGGCTTACGAC
The DNA here is from genome assembly GCF_014873755.1 of Amycolatopsis lexingtonensis. Lineage (NCBI taxonomy): Bacteria > Bacillati > Actinomycetota > Actinomycetes > Pseudonocardiales > Pseudonocardiaceae > Amycolatopsis > Amycolatopsis lexingtonensis. The sequence continues at coordinate 4,818,550 of NZ_JADBEG010000001.1, read as the reverse complement.
ATCGGCCCTCGACGACCCCAAGGTTTTCTTCCGGACCCCGGCGGTGCTGATCCGCGTGCCACCGGCCCGCTGACCGACCGCGAGCACGCGGACTATTCAGTCCGGCGCGCGGGGGTGAGACCGGCGATCGCGTGCGCGATTTCGAACCGCTCGGCCGCACCCAGCCGGTCGTAGATGGCCAGGGCCTCGTGGAGGTAGTCGTGGGTCGCTGTCGTATCACCGAGATCGGCGGCGCACCAGCCGAGGCCTGCGAGCGCCCGTGCTTCCTCGAGCGGAGTGCTGATGTCCCGCGCGACCTCCAGCGCCATCTCGTGCTGGGCCTGGGCGTCTCGTGGCTTCCCGGAAGCGAGGAGCAGCGTGCCCTTGTGGTTGAGCGTCTCCGCGACCCCGAGGTGCTGGCCGAGCATCCGGTAGAGCGCGAGCGCGCGGTCGTGGGATGCCGTCGCGGCCTCGAAGCTCACCGTCGTCGCCTGAGCGGCGCCGAGTTCGTTGAGGGCGATGGCCTGGCCGATGCGATCGCCCGTGTTCTTCGCGATGGCCAGTGCTTCCTGATGCGCTTCGATCGCCTCGGCCGGCTCTCCTTTCGCCCGCAACGCCGTGCCGAGGTTGTTGAGGGCGAGGGCTTGGTGGAACCCGTCGCGGAGATCGCGGTACACGTCGAGGGCCCGCGTGTGGAGGTCGATCGCAGCGGTGTAGTCACCCGTCATCCGTTTCGCCACGCCGAGTTCGTTGACGGCGTCGGCTTGGCCGGTCCGATCCTTGAGCTCGGCGTAAATGTCCCATGCCTTGCTGTGCGCTGAAATCGCCTCGGCGTATTCGCCCTTGACGAGCCGGATGATGCCCAGTTCGTTGAGCGCACAGGCCTCGTCGGTGCGGTCTTTGAGACTGCGGGACAACGAAAGCGCCTTCGTGTACGCCTTCGCAGCTTGGACGTACTCGTCGGTCTGCCGCCATGCCCGTCCCAGCTGCATCAGCGTGCCCACTTGGCCGAGTTCGTGATCCAGGCGATCGTAGATCTCGAGGGCCTGGGACAGCGCGGAAATCGCCGCCGGGTATTCGGCCGTCCGGTGCTGGGCTCGCCCGATGCGGTACAGGGCGTCGGCGGTGTGGAGGTCGTCGCCCAGGCCACGGGCCGCTGCCGCGGCGTCGCGGTGCAGGACGACGGCCTGGTCCCAGGGCCCCACGACGTCCAGGAACGCCGCCGTCGCGGCCGCCAGGCCGACGACCTGCTCCGACAGGGCGTGGGCGGCGGCGTGCCGCGCACACGCGAGCAGGTTCGCGGACTCGGTGTGCATCCACTTCCAGGCGGCGTCGCGCGTGGCCGGCGCGAGGGTGCTCGGCTGGGAGTAGGTGCGCGGCTCGGCCCGAGGCGCGTCCCGCATCAGGTCCTGGGTGATGAACTGGTCCGCGGCAGTCGCTGCGTTCTTGTAGTGGTCGAGGAGCCGGCCGACCGCCTTGTCCCGGTCGTCGGCGGTCTCGTCGTCGACCAGGGTGCGCGAATACTCGCGGACCAGGTCGTGCATGCGGTAGCGCTCGGGCGCGGTTTCGTTGAGCAGGTGGTCGTTGTACAGGTTGTCGAGGTGCGTCCGGGCGTCGTCGACCGGGATGTCGGCGAGCGCCGCGGCGCTGGCGGCTTCGAATTCGGTTCCGGGGTGCAGGCTGATGTAGCGGAAGAAGCGCTGCCGGTCCGCCCGCAGGTTTCGGTACGAAAGGTGGAAGGCGGCGGTCACCGCGACTTCTTCGGCGTGGGTCTGGCGGATGACCCAGTCATGCGATTCGTGCAGCTTCCCGGCCAGGTCTTCGATGGTCCACATCGGGTGGTCCCGCAGCCGTCCGGCCAGCAGGGAGATGGCCAGCGGGAGGTGACCGCACGAGCGGATCACCTCGGCCAGCAGGTCCGACTGCGGCCCGAGCACCTCGCGCCGCGAGAGGCTGGTGAAGAGGTCGGCCACTTCGCGCGCCGGCAACGTGTCCAGGGACAACGTGATGGTCGTGTCGAGCGCTGTCAGCCGGCGCCGGCTGGTCACGAGGACCAGGCATCCCGGCGTCGCAGGCAGCAGCGGCTCGACTTGCCGGTGGCTGTCCGCGTCGTCCAGGACCAGCAGCACGCGCTTGCCGGCGATCCGGTCGCGCCACATCGCGGCCCGGGAGTCGAGGTCGGCGGGAAGGTGCTGGGCGTCGACTCCGACCATGGTGAGCAGGGAGGCCAGCGCGTCGGTCGGGTTGACCGGCGTCTGCCCGGGAGTGTGGGCGTGCAACCGCAGGAACAGCTGAGCGTCCGGGAACCGGTCGACCAGCTGGTGGGCCGCGTGGATGGCGAACGACGTCTTGCCGATCCCCGCCATCCCGTCGATCGCCTGGATGCCGACGACCTGCTGCCCGCCTTCTTCGCGGGCGGCGGTGGCCAGTCTGTTCAGCTCTTCGGCCCGTCCCGTGAACGACGCGGTGTCGCGGGGGAGCGTCCACGTGCTTGCCACTCCGCCCCTGGACCGCTGAGCCGGGATCTTGCTGCGCCGGTCGTCCGCGACCGGCTGGTCCGGCAGGCAGAACCAGCCGATGGTGCTGGTCTCCTTGACCTCCACCGGCAGCCGCTGATAGCTCGCGGGGTGAGCGCCCGGGCAGTGCCGGACCACCTCGTCGAAGAACCAGCCGGAGACGACCATCGCCAGGACGCCGGGCGAACCGGCGAGGGCGTGGCGCAATGGCGCCGAATCGATGAGCCGGAACGTCAAATTGATCGCCGCGCCCGCGAAGCCGTGCTCGTCGAAATGGATCTCGCCCGCGTGCAGCGCCACCCGCAGCCGAATCCGCGCTTCCGGGGCGTGCCGGCCATTGTGTTCCCGCAGCGCCGCGATCAGTTGCCCGGGGAGCGTTTCCGCGAACAGGGATTTCGGCTGGTCCGCCGGGGCCAGGACCATTACGCCGTCGCCACAGTCGTCGGCTTCGCATTTTTCCCACGCGAGCCCAGCGCGGACGAACGCGATTTTCAAGATCTCGTACATGCCGTACCGCACGGCGAGCCGGTGGTCATTCGTCCGCTGCGCGTTTCCGTAACCTTCGACGTCCACGACGAGGATGGTGCGGTGCACGGCCGATCTTGAACGCGTCATCGCACCTTCCTCAGGGGCCGGCGAAACCGTGTTCCCGAAAGACCAGGATCCCCAACCCGCCCGGGTCGGTGCAACCCGACGGTTTCCCGGAACCCGTACCGGATCTCCGCGAAAACCGCTCACGAACTCCACGGATTCACGGCACTATCGAACTGATGACGGACGAAGACTGGCTCCGCGACTTCGAAACCGAGGCCGAACGGCGTAGCCGCCGCGAAGACCCGCCCTGGGAGCGGGGTGCGCGCCTGCACCCCGACGTCGCGAAAAGCCTCCAGCGGTTTCAGGTCGGTGAGGCCGGCGACGGTGCCAACCTCGTCGCGAAAGCCGGTGGCGGCGACTACCTCGCAGCCGTGAAGCTCTTCGTCGCCGAGGAGCAGAACCACGCGCGGATGCTCGCCGAGTTGCTGGCCGCCGCGGGGGTGCCGACCATCGGGAAGCACTGGTCCGACACCGTGTTCGTCCGGTTGCGGCGGGCGCTCGGGCTGCGGATGGAACTCATGGTGCTGCTCATCGCCGAGGTCGTCGCGCTGCGGTACTACCGCGCCCTGCGAGATGGCGCCGGCGACCCGCTCGTCACCGAAGTCGCCGCGCGGATCCTCGCCGACGAAGAGCGGCACGTGCCCTTCCACTGCCACCGGCTTCGCGGCGGGTTCGCCAAGCCGGTGCGGGCCGTCGTGTTCGGAGCGTGGCGGCTCCTGCTGACCGGAGTCGCGATCACCGTCGCCGTCGACCACGGGGGTGCGCTGCGGGCGCTCGGCGTCGGGCGGCGGGAGTTTGCCGCGGAGGTGCTAGCCGCCTTCGACGTCGCCCTCGCGGGGCTCCAGTAGACCGGCCAGCTGCTTCAATGCCGCCGTAAGCCGCTCCACCGGCACCCCTCGCGACGTCTGGTGCAGGAACAGTTCCGGCGCCAGCGGAGCCAGCAGCACGTCCGCCAGCACCTCCGGATCCGCAGCCCCCGCCGCCTCCGCCAAGACCCGGACGTGCGTGCGCCAGAACCTGTACGCGCCCGTCGTGAACCGCGAATGGCCGACCTCCGCCCCCAGCACCAGCGGTGCGTGCCGCGCCAGCAACTCCACCATCGCCTCGTAGAACGCCGCCAGCCGCTCGGCCGGGGGAGCGCCGGGGCCCAGCGGGGGGTCGCCGCGGAGCAACGACTCCTGCAGGCGGCGCTCGTGCTCGTCCAGCAGCGCCACCGCGATCGCCGCGCGGTCCGGGTAGCGGCGGTACAGCGTGCCGCGGCCGACGCCGGCTGCGCGGGCGATGTCCTCCATCGTCACCTCGGCCGCGCCGCGGGTGGTGAACAGGCGCTCGGCCGCCGCCAGGATCTTGGCGCGGTTGCGGGCCGCGTCGGCGCGTTCGGGCATGTCCGTGAGCCTAGGGAATAAGCGGACGGGGCGTCCAGTTGGAGGCAAGTGGACAAGGCGTCCACTTGAGGAGGAACCGTGACCCACCTGCTGCACCTCGACTCCAGCGCCCGCCGCCGGTCGTTCTCGCGGGAGCTGTCCGCCCGCTACGCCGCCGCCTGGGACGGCACCCGGACCTACCGCGACCTCGCCGCCGAGCCCGTGCCGGTGATCGGCGAGGCCTGGACCGAGATCTGCGACGCGCTGCTCGCGAAGGGGATCACCGACCCCGAGCGCTACGCCGAGGTCGTCGAAACGCCCGGACAGCAGAAGGCCTGGGCCGTCGTCGAGCCGCTCTTGGCCGAACTGCTCGAAGCCGACGTCGTCCTGATCGGCGCCCCGATGTACAACTTCTCGATCCCGGCCGCGCTCAAGGCCTGGATCGACCAGGTGACGTTCCCGCGCATGTCCCTCAAGGGCAAGACGTTCGTCATCGCCGGCGCCCGCGGCGGGACCTACGCCGAGGGCACGCCGCGAGCCCCCTTCGACCACCACGAGCGGTACCTGCGGGACTTCATCGCCGGGCACTACGACGTCGACGACGTCCGGTTCGTGCACGCCGAACTCACCAACGCCCTGGTCGACCCGCACCTCGCCGCGCGTGACGGCGAGCGGGCCGCGTCGCTCGAAGCGGCCCGGAAGGCGCTCTGATGGGCTGGGTGACGCTCGTCTTCGCCGGGCTCGTCGAGATCGCCTGGTCGCAGAGCATCAAGCCGACGGAGAACTTCACGCGGCCGTGGCCGACGCTCCTGTGCTTCGTGCTCGGCGCGGCCGCCGTCTACCTGCTTTCGCGCGCGATGGACACCGTCCCGGTGGGCACGGCCTACGCCGTGTTCACCGGGATCGGTGCCGTCGGGGCGATCGTGCTCGGCGTCGTCGTCAACAAGGACCCGCTGAGCGTCGGCCGGGTGGCCGCGCTGGCCCTGGTCGTCGGCGGCGTCGTGCTCGCGCGGGTCACTTCGTGAGCTGCTCCCACAGGAACTCGAACACCAGCGCCCACTTGAACGCCAGCTGCTCGTTGTCCGCCGCGGCGCCGTGGCCGCCCTCGATGTTCTCGTGATACCGGACGTCGTGCCCCTGCTCACGCATCCGCGCCACCATCTTGCGGGCGTGGGCGGGGTGCACGCGGTCGTCGCGCGTCGACGTCACGAACAGCGAGGGCGGGTACGTACGTCCACTGTGGACGTTCTGGTACGGCGAGTACTTCGCGATGTACTCCCATTCCGCGGCCTCGTCCGGGTCGCCGTACTCGGCCATCCAGGACGCGCCGGCCAGCAGCAGGTGGTAGCGGCGCATGTCCAGCAGCGGCACCTGGCTGACGATCGCGCCGAACCGCTCCGGGTAGCGCGTCAGCATGACGCCCATCAGCAGCCCGCCGTTGCTGCCGCCCTGGATCCCCAGCTTCGACGGCGTCGTGATGCCCCGCGAAACCAGGTCCGCGGCCACCGCCGCGAAGTCCTCGTACACGCGGTGACGCTGCGCCTTGATCGCCTGCGTGTGCCAGCCCGGCCCGTACTCGCCGCCGCCGCGGATGTTCGCGACGACGTACGTGCCGCCGCGCGAGAGCCAGCCGCGGCCGATCATCCCGCTGTAGGACGGCGTCAGCGACACCTCGAAGCCGCCGTACCCGGTCAGCAGCGTCGGGCCGCCTTCCGCGCCGGACGGCCGGACGACGAAGTACGGGATCTTCGTGCCGTCCTCCGACGTCGCGAAGTACTGCGCGACGCTCATGCCCGAAGCGTCGAAGAACGCCGGAGCCTGCTTCAGGACTTCGACCTCTTCGCCGACGTGGCCGTAGCTCAGCGTCGACGGCTGGAGGAAGCCGCTGGAGTTGATCAGGTACTCGTCGCTGACGTCGGGATCGGTGTCGAAGATGTCCGCGCTGCCGAACTCCGGGCCGCCGGAAAGGGGCTCCTCGGTCCAGCCGTCCGGCCCCGGCGTGAGGGTGCGCAGCTCGGTGCGGACGTCGCGCAGCGTGCCCAGCAGCAGGTGGTTGCGCGTCCAGGCCCAGTAGTCGAGCGACGTGCGGTCGTCGGGTGTGAAGAGCGTGGCGAAGGCGCGGTCGCCGGCCAGGAAGTCGTCGAACCGGATGCCGATCAGTGAACCCGCCGGGTGCTCGGTGCCGCCGACCGACCACGCCGTCCGCGGCCGCACCAGCAGCCATTCGCGGTGCACGGACGCGCTCGCGTCGTCCGGGACGTCGATCTTGACCAGCGCTTCGGGCGTCCGCAGGTACAGCTCGGAGCGGTAGAAGTCGATCGCACGGCTGACGAAGTCGCGCTCGAAGCCCTCGGTCGGGTCGTGCGACGCGCCGATCGAGACGTCGTCCGGCTTGCCCTCGTAGACCGTGACGGCTTCTTCGAGCGGCGTGCCGCGGCGCCACTCCTTCGCCAGCCGCGGGTAGCCCGAGCTGGTCAGCGTGCCGGGGCCGAAGTCCGTTCCGAGGTAGACGCGGTCCTCGTCGATCCAGCCGATCCGCGTCTTCGCCTCCGGCACGGTGAAGCCGTCCTCGACGAACTCGTGCGCGTCGAGGTCGAACTCGCGCACGACGGTGGCGTCCGCGCCGCCGCGGGACAGCTCGACCAGGCCGCGCCGGTAGCCAGGGCGCAGCACGGTGGCGCCCTGCCAGACCCAGTTCTCGCCCTCGGCCTCGGCCAGCGCGTCGACGTCGAGCAGCAGTTCCCACTCGGGTTCGGCCTGGCGGTAGGACTCCAGCGTCGTCCGCCGCCACAGGCCGCGCGGGTGGCTCGCGTCCTGCCAGAAGTTGTAGAGGAACTCGCCGCGGCGGCGCACGTACGGGATGCGGTCGTCGGCGTCGAGCACTTCGCGCAGCTCGTCACGCACCTCGGCGAAGCGCGCTCCGGTGGTCAGCTCGGCCAGCGTCTCACCGTTGCGGGCGCGCACCCAGTCCAGCGCGTCGTCGCCGGTCACGTCTTCGAGCCACAGGTACGGGTCCTCCACACTCATGCCCCCAGTCTTGCCCGAGCGCGGCCCGGACGGCCACCGGATGGCGTTTTCGTTTCGTGATCCCCGCCTCCCGGGTGATCCGTATGCTGGTGCCACCGAGCAGGGGGAGACCGTGAACGACGCCGAGCCGTCACCGCCGGGGACGGACCGGCCGCCCGAGCCCGCGTGGGCACCGGAGCCGAACCCGTGGGCGCCGAACTGGGCCGCCGCGCCGCCCATCCCCATCGCCCCGCCGCACAACCGCCTCTGGGGTGCTGTCGGTGGCGTCCTGGTCGTCGTGCTGACCATCTCCCTGATCGCGGCCACCATCCCGCGGCGGGTGGACGGGCGCGCCTTCGCCGCCCAGGGCGCCGACACCGGCCGGGCCTACGGCGGCACCGGCTCGTCGAAGGCGAAACCCGTCCCGGAGCTGGCCCGCAACCCGCTGCTCGGCGCCGGCATCGGCCCGGGCCCCGCCACCTGCTCCCTGCCCGACCTCGGCCGTGCCCCCGACCAGCTCAAGGCCTACTACCGGGCGCTGGTGGACTGCCTCGAACAGTCGTGGCGGCCCGCGCTGGAGAAGGCGAACGAGCCGACGCTGACCGCGACCGTGTCGGTGACGCTGCCCGAGCACAGCGCGTGCGGCGACGCGCCGACGGAGAACGAAGCCGTCGCCTACTACTGCGGCGGCGACACCACGATCTACGCCCCGACCGACTGGATGCTGGCGGACGCCGGGCTCAACAAGGCCCGGCACATCGCGACGATCGCCCACGAATACGGCCACCACGTGCAGCGCGAGAGCGGCATCCTGTCGGCGGCGGCGGACAAGATGACGTCGCCGAACGAGGACAGCGCCGCCGACAAGGAGGTCGTGCGCCGGATCGAGCTGCAGGCCAACTGCTTCGGCGCGCTCTTCCTGGCGGCCGTGGCCGGCTCGGGCTCGATCAGCCGGTCGCTGGCGAACGCCGCCGTCGCCGACTACGGCCGGGCCAACGACAGCGACACCCACGGCTCCCGCGCGCACCAGCTGTCCTGGGCGAAGGCGGGCTACGACGGCAAAGCGACGAAGGCGTGCGACACCTGGAGCGCCCCGGTCGCCGAGGTCAGCTGACCGTCCACGCGGGATCGCGGCCGAGCAGGGCCAGGAACCGGTCCAGTTCGCTCGCGTCCGCGGGAACGTCGACGCTGCGGGCGAACGAGTTGTTCTTCTCGCGCCCTTCGTCCGGGATCCGCTCGGCGAGCTTGAGGGCGACGTGCACGGCTTCGGCGTCCGGCTCGTAGGGCAGGCCCAGCGTGCGGGCCAGGTCCCAGCCGTGCGCGACCGTGTCGACCAGGTGCATGTGGGCGGCGACCGGGCCGGGGAACGTGCCGAAGTGGTTGATCGTGAGCTGCCGCTCCAGCACGGCGTCGTCGGCGAAGGCGTCGAGGAAGTCGTCGACGGACGCCTGGTACGCGGCTCGGGCGTCGGCGCCGAGTTCACCGGCGTCCCAGTCCGGCGCCGAGCCTTCGCGGGCGGCGGTCGCGAAGGCGTGGTTCTCGCTGACCTGGTGGCGCAGCAGGTCGGCCAGCGTCCAGCCCGCGCACGGCGTGGGACGGGCGAGGTCGGCGGAAGTGACGGCGGCGACGATCTTGTCGAGGACGAGCAGGGCGCGGCGGTCGAGTTCGCGGAGATCCATGCTTCGCACGCTAGGCGGGCCAGCGGACCACGCACAGTGCCAAATCTGTGGAGAGTCCGGTGGGCCAATCTAGACTGGCGCCGGTGGAGGTCCACATCGACCTGACCGGCACGCGCGGGCACCGCGACGCGATCTACCGGCAGCTCCGCGCGGCGATCCTGGCCGGCCGGATCCGGCCCGGCGAGGCCCTGCCGCCGACCCGCGAGCTCGCCCAGCGGCTGGCGGTCTCCCGGACGACGGTCAGCGCGGCCTACGACCGGCTCACCGCCGAGGGCTTCCTGACCGGCCGAGTCGGCGCCGGCACGTTCGTCACGGCGTCCGCGGCGGCGCGCCCGGAGCCGTCACCCGTGTCCGGCGTACGGCCGCTGCCGGAGTGGGACGCCGTCCCGCCGCCCCCGGCGCCGTTCGCCCCGGCGCCGGAGTTCGACTTCCGGCCCGGCGTCCCGGACCTGACCCGGTTCCCGTTCGACACCTGGCGGCGGCTGGTCACGCAGCGGCTGCGTGCCGGCCAAGCCGACCTGATGACCTACGGCGACCCGCAGGGGCTGGCGTCGCTGCGCGAGGAGATCGCGCGGCACGCCGGGGTGTCGCGGGACGTCCGGGCGAGCGCGGCGCAGGTCGTCGTCACCGCGGGCGCGCAGCAGACGACCGACCTGGTCGCGCGGGTGCTGCTGCGCGAGGGCGACCTCGCCGCCGTCGAGGACCCCGGCTACCCGCCGCCGCGGCTGGTGCTCGCCGCCCGCGGCGTCCGGGTCGCGCCGGTTCCGGTGGACGCGTCGGGCATCGTCGTGCGCGAGATCCCGGCGGGGACGCGGCTGGTGTACGTGACGCCATCGCACCAGTACCCGCTGGGGCTGTCGATGTCGCTGGAGCGCCGGCTCGAGCTGCTCGACTGGGCCGAGCGGAACGACGCGGTGCTCGTCGAGGACGACTACGACACCGAGTTCCGCTACACCGGGCGGCCGCTGGAACCGTTGCACAGCCTCGATTCCCGGGGCCGGGTCGTCTACGTCGGCTCGTTCTCGAAGGTGCTTTCGCCCGCGCTGCGGCTGGGTTTCCTCATCGCGCCGCCGTCGCTCGTGCCCGCCTTGGTGAAGGCCCGGTACCTGACCGACTGGCACGCGCCGAACGTCGAGCAGGCGGCGCTGGCGGCGTTCATGGCCGAAGGCGGCTTCGCCCGGCACGTCCGGCGGATGCGGAAGATCTACCGCGAGCGACACGAGCTGTTGTCCCGGTCGCTGGCTTCGTTCGCGGACTTCCTGACGCCGCTGCCGTCCACCGCCGGCCTGCACCTGAGCGCGACCGCCGCTTCGGATTGCGGCCCGCTGGTCCGCGCGGCCCGGCGCCACGGCGTACGGCTGTACTCGTTGGGGGACTTCGGGGTGGGGGAGCGGCGGCACGGGCTGGTGTTCGGTTACGGTGCGGTCCCGGCCGAGCGGATCGAGCCGGGACTGGCCCGGCTGCGGGCGCTGGCGGACGAGGGAGCGGCATGACCGACGACGTGATGGTGGCGATCGACGCCGGCCTGCGGCAGCACATCGGCGGCGACCGCGCCGGCGCTTACGCGACCTTCACGGCGCTGTGGGACTCGATCGGCCCGGACGGCGACCCGCTGCACCGCGTCGCACTCGCCCACCACATGGCCGACGTCTGCGACGACCCGGCCGAAGAGCTCGAGTGGGACTTGCGCGCGCTGGCGGCGGCGGATTCCCTGACGGATTCGCGGGCCCAGGAGTACCACGCGTCCCTGGCGGTGCGCGGGTTCTACCCGTCGCTGCACCTCAACCTGGGCGAGGACTACCGCAAACTGGGTGACCTGGCGGCCGCCCGCGAACAGCTGGCCCTGGCCCGCGCCCGCCTCGACGCGCTTTGCGACGACGACTACGCGGCCGGAATCCGGTCGGCACTGGACGGCTTGGCCGAACGCCTCGGCTGAATCGGTTCGAATACCACGAACACGCCCCGTTTGCCGGACTTTCGCGCGGTGCCGGGGGGACCTACCCTGTGGTGATCCAGCTCACCGACGGGAAGGATCGCCATGCGGATTGCGGATCTGCTGCGCACGAAGGGGACGGCGGTCGCGACGGTCACCCCGGACACCACGGTGACCACACTGCTGACCGGCCTGGCCGAACACAACGTGGGCGCGATGGTGGTCGTCGCCCCCGACGGCTCGATCGCGGGCATCGTCTCCGAACGCGACGTCGTCCGGCGGCTGAACGAGCGCGGCCCGGCTCTCCTCGACGGCGCGGTCTCGGAGATCATGACGAAGCTGGTGGCGAGCTGTTCCCCGGACGACTCGGTGGACCAGCTGTCGGTGCTGATGACCGAGCGGCGCATCCGCCACGTCCCGGTGGTGGCCGACGGGCGGCTGGCCGGGATCGTGTCCATCGGGGACGTCGTGAAGAACCGCATGGAACAGCTGGAGCAGAGCCAGGAACAGCTGCAGAACTACATCGCACAGGGTTGACGCCCGCGTTCGTGGGGTCCGGCCGGTCCGAACGGGCCGGCCGGACCCGTTCGTCTCGCTATGCTTGCTCGTCGCAAGCCACGAGACACAGGGGGAGAAGTGGTCTCCGCACCGGACGCCGCCGTCGCGCAGTCGCCCGCCGAAAAGCTGATCCACCTCGATCACGAGATCAGAGGGCTGGAGTACGAGCTCTTCGTGGCCCGGCGCCGGAAGCGCTGGGGGAACGTCTTCGTCGTCGCGGGTCCGCTCCTGCTGGTCGCGCTGTGGATCGTCAGCGGGTTCTCCCGGTTCGACATCCGGTCCGCGAACTCCCAGATCTCCACCGTGGTGGGGCTCGCCGGGCTGGCGCTGCTGCTCAAGGGGTGCCACCTCAAGTTCCGGCCCGGCGGGCCCGCCACCTTCAACGGCCGAGACTTCTTCGGTGACCGCAAGCTCGAAGCCGATCTGGAGCTGGAACTGACCCTGCTGCGCGACAAGCGCAAGCTGTCGGTCAGCGAGGGCGAGCTGACTCTCAAGCAGCGACGGCTCGCCTACAAAGCCGAAGCCTTTTCCGACGTCGATCGGTTCCGCGCGGAGAACAAGCGGTACCGGCGGATCCAGAACGCGCTGCAAGGCGTCCTCATCATCGGTTCACTGGCCACGACGGCGATCGCCGGGATCTCGCTGATCTCGCCACTGGCGAAGTGGGGCACCATGGTGACGAGCTTCCTGGTCGGCATCGCCAGCGGGTTCATCGCCGCCTTCAAGTACCGCGAGCGCGGGGCCTACCTGCAGCAGACCGCGGACGCCATCGAGTCCGAATGGGAAGCTTTCGACCTCGGAATCGGCCGGTACAAGCACTACGGCTCCGATGCGGAGGCGCAGGAGAAGGCGCTCGGGGACTTCGCCGAGGAGGTCTACCGCTTGAAGACGGAGCAGAAGAAGCGGGAACAGAACCTCGACCAGCCGCCGTCCGACGAGCGGTCCGGCCCCGCGGCCGGCGGCTGAGCGGAATTCACTCCCGCCACCCCGCCAGCTCCACGCCCTTCGCCACGTCGACCCGGTAGGACAGCTTCACCTCACCCGTCTCCCCGGCCGCCAGCTCCAGCTTCCACGTGAACTCGCCCATCGCCGAAGTCTCCACCGGCTCCGGCGAAGTCTTCACGTCCTTCACCGTGATTCCGTCGTCCCGGGAAACCGGCGCCTGGTCCAGCACCGTCACCGAAGCCGGCCGGGGACTGTGGTTCCCCACCGAAATCCGGTACTCCGCCTCACGGCGCTTCTGCCCCGACAACGCCGCCTTCGAAGCCGTCCGGCGCACCAGCTCCCGCTCCACCCGGATCCGGTCGTCGACGCCCAGCGCCAGCTCCAGTTCCTCGCCGGGCGCCCACGGCTCGAGCACGGTCGTCCCCACGAACTCCGCCTCGTGGAACACCGAAGCGCGCCCGGACAGCAGAGCGTGGTCCGAGGAATTGACCACGACGGCCCGCAGATAAGCCTCCTCGGCCAGCACCGGCGCGGTCACGTACCCCAGGACAGCCGAAAGCGAAAGCTGCGCCAGCGTCGTCCGATGCCCCTGCGCCCCGGACGGCACCGCCACCGGACGCGAAGGCCGGTACGTCACCGCCGTCGTCCCCTGCTCGACCGAAGCCAGCTTCGGCGCCATCGGAGCCGCGGCCAACGCGGCGAAACCGCGCATCCGCGCGCCTTCCGGAATGCCGCCACCCGAACCGCCGTACGCGGCCGCGGGGGCCGCCGGTACCGGGTGCACCCGGTCCAGGTACCACGGCGAAAGCTCCGGTACCACCACCGAAACCGCCGGCCGCGCCGTCGACAACGCCAGCTCGCACTCGGGCCAATCCTCGCCGGTGTGCTGGCTGACCAGGCCGTACGACACCACCGTGACCTCGGTCCCGCGCACCCGGATGTCGTAGCCCGGTTCCCAGCTCGCGCCGGGGACCACATAGGACAGTTCCAGCTCCGCCGAACCGGTCGGATCCGAGATCTCCAGCTCCACCACCACCGACGTGCTGTCCTCTTCGGACCGCGCGCTGTGCGCCTCGATCCGCCGGTCGAGGGCCGCGAGGTCGTCGCGCAGCCGGGTGATCCGGTCCGAGAGCACCCGCCGTGCCTTCAACGCCGAAGCCAGCCGCGCACTCAGCGCGTCGGTCACCTCGGCTACTCGCGTGGGTTCCGCGGTTCCCGCGGCCAGCGCCTTCGCGAAACTGCCCCCGCTCCGCTTCGCCAGCGAAGTCAGCAGCTCCACCTTCATCGTTTCGGCCGCTTCGTCGTCCACGACGCCGTCGAGCGTGGCCTGATCCGCCTGCCGCTGCTCGACGAGGGCGCGCAACGCCGCGTCGGCGGGGGAGGCGTGCCGGTCGGTCCGCACGTCCACCCCGGTGATCAGCGCCGGGCCCGTGCCGGTGACGCGCACCGAGGCCGGGTCGAGGGCCAGGGGCAGGCCCGCGAACGTCAGGCGCGGCCCGCCGTCGAGCGGCGCGTTGCCCCGGCGGGTGATCCGGGCCTGCTGCGGGTAGACGGTCACGGCGGCGATCGGCGCTTCCACGGTCGGCATGCCTCCGACGTTAGTCTCTTGACACCCGCGAGGCCGGGACGGAAGTCTCGGAACCCGTCCGCTTCGCCCGGCTTGGGGGTTTGAGTGAAAGCCGCAGTCGTGCTCGCCGCCGTCCTCGCACTGCCGCTGACCGCGGTCACCGCGGAGGCCGCCGGCCCGCCCGCCCCGGTGTTTTCCGGCGGCCAGGCGCAACCGGTGTTCGACCCGGCCGACGTCGTCCGCGAAGACGTCTGGGTCACCGCGCCGGTCGACAGCGACCACGACGGCGCCGACGACCTCGTGCACGCCCAGGTCGTCCGCCCGCGCGCGACCCAGCAGGGCCTGAAGGTCCCCGTCGTCTACCAGGCCAGCCCGTACTACGCCGGTGGCAACGACGTCGCCAACCACGACGTCGACGTCGAGCTCTACGCGCCGGGGTACGCCCGCGGCCCGGAAGGCCCGCGCGTCGCCGCACACGGCGTCGGCCCGGCCGCCCCGATCACCTGGCGCTACCAGGACTACTTCACCGCGCGCGGCTTCGCCGTCGTCTACGGCGAATCGCTCGGCAGCGGCCTCTCGACCGGCTGCCCGACCACCGGCGACGTCAACGAGACGATCGGCGCCCGCTCGGTCGTCGACTGGCTCAACGGCCGCGCGGAAGCGAAGGACGCGAACGGCGCCGCGGCGAACGCGGACTGGAGCACCGGCAAGACCGGCATGATGGGCGTGTCCTACAACGGCACGCTGCCCAACGCCGTCGCGAGCACCGGCGTCGAAGGCCTGGAGACGATCGTCCCGATCGCCGCGATCTCCAGCTGGTACCAGTACTACCGCAACGACGGCGCCGTCGTTGCGGCCGGCGGTTACCAGGGCGAGGACGCCGACGTGCTCGCCGAGTACGTCTACACCCGCGCCGACCGGCAGGTCTGCCGCCCGGTGATCGACGGCCTGACCCACGACCAGGACCGCGTGACCGGCGACTACACGCCGTTCTGGGACGTCCGCAACTACCGCAACGACGTCGCGAAGGTGCACGCGTCGGTGCTGGCGGTGCACGGCCTCAACGACTGGAACGTCAAGACCGACCAGGTCGCCGCGTGGTACGACGCGCTCAAGGCGCACGGCGTCGAGCACAAGATCTGGCTGCACCAGTCCGGGCACGCCGACCCGTACTCGCTGCGCCGCGACGTCTGGCTCGCGACGCTGAACAAGTGGATGTCGCACTACCTCTACGGCGTCGACAACGGCATCCAGAACGAGCCGAAGGCGACGATCCAGCGCGAAGACCTCTCGTGGACCGACGAGGCCGACTGGCCGGCGCCGGGCACGGCCGACGTCCGCGTCTACCCGTGGCCGGGCGGCCGGTCCAAGGGCGCCATCGACACGCGCAACCCGGTGCCGGGTACCGCTGCCGTGGAAACCCTCGCCGACGACTCGGCCAAGACGATCGAGCAGCTGGCCGGTCTGGCTTCGTCCGGGAACCGCCTGCTCTACGCGACTTCGGCGGCGAAGCAGCCCGTACGTCTTTCCGGCACCGCGCGCGCCGACCTGGCGCTGGCCTTCGACCGGCCCGCGGCGAACGTCTCGGCGATCCTGCTCGACCGCGCCCCCGACGGCACGTCGCACGTGATCAGCCGCGGCTGGACCGACCCGCAGAACCGCACGTCCCCGGCCCGCACCGAGCCGATCACGCCCGGGCAGACCTACCGGATCGGCGTCGAGCTGATGCCGAAGGACTACATCCTCGCCGCCGGGCACCGGCTCGAGTTCCTGCTCGCCTCCAGCGACCACGACTACACGCTGCGGCCCAAGCCGGGCGCGGGGCTGGCGCTCGACCTGACGCGGACGTCGGTGACGCTCCCGGTGACGGGCGGCAAGCCCGCGCTGCGAGCCGCGTTCGGCTGATGCTGCCGGAGCACCTGCGCGCCGACGTCCGGACGCTGTGGGAGTACCACGACCTGCGGCACGAGCCGCGGCGGTCCGACGTCGGCGTCGGCCTCGGCAGCCGGGACCCCGGCGTCGCCGTCCACACGGCGGAGCTGTTCCACGCCGGGCGGTTCCCGCTGGTCGTGTTCACCGGGGCGAACGCGCCGACGACGGTGGACCGCTTCCCGCGCGGCGAAGCGGTGCACTACCGCGACATCGCGCTGGAGCTGGGCGTGCCCGACGAGGTGATCCTGGTGGAGCCGGCGGCCCGCAACACCGGCGAGAACATCGCGTTCACCCGCCGGCTGCTGGCCGGGCGGGAGATCCGGTCGGTGACGCTGGTGACCCGGCCGTACCAGCAGCGCCGCGCCTATGCGACGGCGAAGCGGCTCTGGCCGGGCGTCGACATCGTGTGCGCGTCGAAGGCGGCCTCGTTCGAAGACCACATCACCGGGGAAGAGGACGCCGACCGCGTGATCGGCATGCTCGTCGGCGAAACCCAGCGGATCACCGAGTACGCCGAGCGCGGCTTCGCGATCCCGCAGCACGTCCCGGCCGGCGTCGAGCGGGCGTCCGGCCGGCTGGCCGAAGCGGGGTTCACCCAGCGTCTCCTCCGACGGCCCGGTGATCGCTCGATGTAACGATCACCGCAGGTCAGGCGACTCAAGGGCACCTGCGAGAGGAGCCGCCATGACCTCGACCGCCGACCCCACCCTGGAGAGCTTGCGCGCCCGCCTGTCCGGCGCCGTGCTCACCGCCGGTGACCCCGGCTACGACCTCGCCCGCTCGGTCTGGAACGGCGAGATCGACCGCCGGCCCGCGGTCGTGGTGCGCCCCGCCGGGGCCGCGGACGTGGCGGCGGCGCTCGCGTACGCCCGCGAAGCGGCGCTCGACGTCTCGGTGCGCGGCGGCGGGCACAACTACGGCGGAGCCGCGGTCGTGGACGGCGGTCTCTGCCTCGACCTGAGCTCGCTCGACGCGATCACCGTCGACCCGGCCGCCCGGACCGCACGCGTCGGCGGCGGGGCGACGTGGGCGCAGCTCGACGCCGCCACGCAGGAGCACGCGCTCGCGGTGCCCGGTGGCACGATCAGCCACACCGGTGTCGGCGGCCTCACCCTCGGCGGCGGCTTCGGCTG
Organism: Amycolatopsis lexingtonensis; assembly: GCF_014873755.1. Classification (NCBI taxonomy): domain Bacteria; kingdom Bacillati; phylum Actinomycetota; class Actinomycetes; order Pseudonocardiales; family Pseudonocardiaceae; genus Amycolatopsis; species Amycolatopsis lexingtonensis. Next base: position 4,801,344 of record NZ_JADBEG010000001.1, on the reverse strand, counting down.
GCTCACCGGCAAGCACGGGCTCTCCTGCGACAACCTGCTCTCGGCCGAAGTCGTCACCGCCGACGGCGAGGTCCTGCGCGCGTCCGCCGACGAGCACCCGGACCTGTTCTGGGCCCTGCGCGGGGGCGGCGGCAACTTCGGCGTCGTCACCGAGTTCGAGTTCCGGCTGCACCCGGTCGGTCCGATCGTCCACCTGGGGTTGTTCTTCTGGGGCCTCGAGGACGGCACCGCCGCGTTGCGCCAGGCCCGCGAAGTGCTCGAGACGTTGCCCGGGGAAATGGGCGCGCTCGTCGCCGGGCTCAACGCGCCGCCCGCGCCGTTCGTCCCCGAGGCCCACCACTTCCGGCCCGGGTACGCGCTGATGATCGCCGGGTTCGCGGGGGAGGAGCAGCACGCCGAGGCGGTCCGCGCCGCGCGGTCGGGGCCGGCGCCGCTGTTCGAGTTCGTCTCGCCGATCCCGTACGTCGAGCTGCAGCGGATGCTCGACGACGCCGCGCCGTGGGGCATCCTCGCCTACGAGAAGGCCACCTACGCCGACGGGTTCACCGACGAGGTCATCGAGGTGATCGCGGACTTCCTGCCGCGCAAGGCGTCGCCGATGTCGATCATGCCGATCTTCTCGATGCGCGGGGCCTTCACCGAGGTCGCCGCCGACGCGACCGCCTTCGGCGGCCCGCGGCGGGAAAGCATCCTGATCAACATCGACTCGCTCGCGGCCGAACCGGGGCCGTTCGCCGTGGACCGCGCGTGGGTGCGCGAGTTCTGGACGGCACTCGTACCGCACTCGTCCAACCCGGCCGGCTACGTCAACTTCATGGCCGAGTACGAAGAGGACCGCGTCCGGACGTCGTACGGCCCGGCGAAGTACGCGCGGCTCGCCCGGATCAAGGCGCAGTACGATCCGCGCAACGTGTTCCACCACAACGCGAACATCCCGCCCGCGACGTGAGTCAGCCGGCGATGCCGGCCCGGTAGGCGAAGGCGACGGCCTGCGCGCGATCGCGCAGGCCTGCCTTGGCGAACAAGTGGTTCACGTGGGTCTTCACGGTCGCCTCGCTCACCACCAGGGTGCGCGCGATCTCGGTGTTCGACAGCCCGGCCGCGATCAGCCGGAGCACCTCGACCTCGCGCGCGGTCAGGCCGTCGATCTCCTTGACGCGCCGGGGTGTGCCGCGGGCGGCGGCCTCGACCAGGCGCCGCTGCAGTTCGCCGTCCACTGTGGACTGCCCGGCGGCGGCCGAGCGCAGCGCCCTGGCGATGGCCTCGGCGTCGGCGTCCTTGGTGAGGAACCCGCGGGCGCCGGCGCGCAACGCGGCCAGCAGCGATTCGTCGTCGGCGTACGTGGTCAGCACGACGACCTCGGTGCCCGGGTGCTCGGCGCGGACGCGCTCCGTGGTCTCGACGCCGTCGCAGCGCGGCATCCGCAGGTCCACCAGCACGACGTCGGGGTGGTGCTCGGCGACCAGGTCGAGCGCGGCGAGCCCGTCGGCGGCGGCGCCGACCACCTCGACCCCGGGCAGCAGCCCGAGCAGCGTGACCAGGCCTTCCCGGACCACCGCCTGGTCGTCGGCCAGCACGACGCGCAAGGTCACGCCGGCACCGTCAGGTGAATCCGCCATCCGTCCTCCCCCGGCCCGCTCTCCAGGTGCCCGTCGAGCAGCGCGACCCGTTCGCCCATCCCGCGCAAACCGTAGCCTGCCGCGGCCGCGGCCGGCGGGCGCCTGCCCTGCCGGTCGGCCACCGTCAGCCGCACCGATCCGTCGGCGTAGCCCAGCTTGACGTCGACTTCGGCGTGCGCCGCGTGCTTGCGGGTGTTGGCCAGCGCCTCCTGCACCGCCCGGACGAGCGCGGTGCCGACCGCCGGGTCCAGCTCCCGCGGCTCGCCTTCGACTTCGAGGTCCGCGCGCGCCCCGCTGTCCAGTCGGTACGCGGCCAGCAGGTCCGCGATCGCGCGTTCCACCGGCACGGCGTCCTCGCGCAGCGCGGCCACGGCCTGCCGCGCTTCGGCGAGCCCCTCCGACGCCAGCTGCTGGGCCCGTTCGAGCTGCGCGACGGCGTCCGGGCTCGCCCCGTCGCGCACCAGCATCAACCGCGCGCCCTGCAGGTTCAGCGAAAGCCCGGCCAGCGAGTGCGCGAGGACGTCGTGCAGCTCGCGGGCGATGCGCGCGCGTTCGGCCAGCGCGGCCGCGCGGGCGTGCTCTTCGTTGGCCGTCTGCGCGCGGGCCAGCGCCAGCTCGGTCTGCTCGATGCGGGCGAGGCGGGCGCGCCGGTTCAACCCCATCAGCACGACCACGGCGAGGACCGCGTACGTCGACAGGGCGCCTTCCCAGCGGTCCTGGCGGACCACCCAGACCGTGGTGATGAGCGCGGCGTTCAGCGCGACCGCCAGCACGATCGGCACCGGGGACTGCCGCAGCACCACGAAGAACGTCGTGCTGAACAGCGCGACCGACGCCCAGCTGCCCGGCAGGACCACCCACAGCGCGCCCACGGACGCGATCACCGCGAGCGCCAGTAGCGCCGACGGCGTCCGGGCGCCGAGGTCGTGGATCCACGGGATCGGGACCGACAGGACGAGGGTGACCCCGATCAGCACCCAGGCGAGCGCGCCCGCGCGGGGCATCGTGGTGACCAACGGCACCGTGATGAGGGCCCAGCGCAGCCAGCCCTGTGCCGGCGGGAACCGGGCTCGTCGGGTCGTCATTCCGGGCGTCCTCCGCGGGTGCTTGTACGGAAAATGTACCGACGCGGGCTTCCCTTCGTGGGGTCAAGATGTCCCGTTCGTCAGGAGGTTCCGCCCATGTCCAGGTTGCGACGGCTCGCCCTGCTCGCCGCCGCCGCGGCGCTGCCCGCGCTCGGCCTCACCCTCGCCGGTCAGGCGACCGCCTCGGCCGCGCCGAACTTCCAGGTGCCGTTCAAATGCGGCGTCACGGTGACCGCTGCGACGTTCAGCGGCCACAGCCCGGCGTACTCCGTCGACTTCCAGAAGGACGGCATCACCGGGATGCCCGTGCTCGCCTCGGCGTCCGGCACGGTGACGCGCGTCGCCGACGAAGGCAGCACGAGCTACGGCAAGTGGATCGAGCTGGACCACGGTGGCGGCTGGCGCACCCGGTACGCGCACCTGTCGGCCCAGGAGGTTTCGGTCGGGCAGTCCGTTGCCGGCGGCAAGGAGATCGGCAAGGCGGGCGCGACCGGCGGGGTCACCGGGCCGCACCTGCACTTCGAGGAGCGGCTGGACGGCGTGGTGCAGAAGGCAACGCTGAACGGCGTCGCCGTGCCGTACTACGGCCACACGAACTTCACGAGCAAGAACAACTGCGGCGGCAACCCCTACTCCGCCGAAGAGGTCTGCGGGTCGGGCTTCTCGGTCATCGACCAGCAGGGCCTGGCGAACTCCTCGGGCACGGCGTACCTGTTGTACAACGCCTCGACCCAGGCGAACTGCGTGACGACGCTGAAGGCGACGTCGCTCGGCACGGCCAGCCCGGTCTCGGCGTTCCTCGAGGTCCAGGGCTCGACCCGGGTGACCGACTCCGGCAGCTTCACCTACTACGCCGGGCCGGTGAAGAAGACGGCCGGGTCCACCTGCGTGAAGTGGGGCGGTTCGGTCGGGAGCAACACCTACGAAAGCGGCTTCGAGCACTGCGGGTGACCCCCGCCGGTCGGTGGGGCCGGGCAGCATAGCCCGCCCCACCGACAGGAACGGGCGGCCCGGCCGCCCGCGGGCCGGATCTGTCCACATCGGCCCCGCCGATCCACAGATTTGCCGCGACCGCCCCATCCGGCCCCGCCGCGCCCCACGGTGGAGGCATGACCACCGCCACCCCGGCCGGCCGGTTGCCGGTCGACCTCCGAGATCCCGCGCTGCTGCTGGCCGCGCTCCCGTACCTGATCGGCTTCCGCCCCGCGAAGTCCGCCGTCCTGCTCGGCCACCGCGCTCCCGAAGGCGACCGCACCGGCCTGGTCCTGCGCGCCGACATCCCCCGGCGTGAAGACCGCGCCCGCCAAGCGCGGGCACTCGCCCCACGCTTCGCGGCGGGCCGTCACACCGGCGTGACCGTCGCGCTCGTCGGCGGCCGGCGAAGACCCGGCAGCCCGCCGCCGCACGCGGGCTTCGTCAAGCACCTGAAGACCGCGCTGGGCGAGTACGGCCTCCCGGTCCTGCACGCGTTGTGGACCCCGGGTATCACCACGAACGCGCCGTGGGCCTGCTACACCGACGAGGACTGCGCCGGCCGGCTGCCGGACCCCCGCGCGACGGTGGTGGCGGCCGCCGGCACCGAGGCCGGCCAGGTGGTGTTCGACAGCCGCGCCGAGCTGGCGGCCCTCCTCGACCCCCGCTGCCCGGAGGCACTCACCCGCCGCGCGGACCTGCTCACCCGGCAGCCCGAACCCGACGACTTCGACCCGGTGTCGGAGATCCGCGCCGCGTTGGCCCGCCGGCGACCGCCGAGCGACGAGGAAGCCGTCCTGCTGGCGAGCGCGCTGACGATCCCGGAGATCCGCGACGCGTGCCTGAGCATGGCCGTTCCCCCGGACGGCTCGACGGCCCGGGAAGCGGAGCGCCTGTGGCTCACGCTGGTCCGCGAGCTCCCGGCCCCGGAACGCGCGGAACCGGCGGCACTGCTGGGCTATTCGGCCTACCTGCGCGGCGACGGCACGTTCGCGGGCATGGCCCTGGAGAACGCGCTGGAGGCGGACCCGAGTCACGTCTTGGCGGAGCTGCTGCTGAAGGTGCTGGACCGCGGCATGCCCCCGGAACAGCTACTGGGTCTGGCGAACTACGCCGATCCTCTCGGCTTCGGACCCCTCGTGCTGGACGCCGAGCCGAGCCGTGCCGGGTGAGCCGCGATCCCTGGCGGACCGTCGCAAATGGACGGTCCGGGGCGGCGGGCAGGTTCGCCCACCGCCCCGGTGCCTCAGCCCTGGGTAGCCCGCCGGGCCTGGGTGAACTCCCAGGCGTCACGGACGATCCCGGCCAGCTCGGTCCGCTCCGGCTTCCAGCCGAGCTCTTCCCGGGCCCGGTCGCTGGCCGCCACGAGCACCGACGGGTCGCCCGCGCGGCGCGGGGCCACCGCGGCCGGCACCGCGTGGCCGGTGACCTCGCGGCAGGCCTCGATCACCTCGAGGACGGAGAACCCGGTGCCGTTGCCCAGGTTGTAGATGCGGTGCTCGCCGGCGGTCGCGTGCTTCAGCGCCAGCAGGTGCGCGTCCGCGAGGTCCACGACGTGGATGTAGTCGCGCACCGCGGTGTGGTCCGGCGTCGGGTAGTCGTCGCCGAAGATCTGGATGCGCTCACGGTCGCCCGAGGCGACCTGCAGGACGAGGGGGATGAGATGGGTTTCCGTGGCGTGGCGCTCGCCGAAGGCGCCGTACGCGCCGGCGACGTTGAAGTAGCGCAAGCTCACCGCGGCCAGGCCGTGCGCGGTGGCGAAGCTGGTGATCGCGGCGTCGATGGCGAGCTTCGTGGCGCCGTAGGTGTTGGTCGGCCGGGTCGGCGCCGACTCCGGGATCGGCGACTGCTCCGGCTCGCCGTAGGTCGCCGCGGTCGAGGAGAACACCAGCCGGGGCGTGCCGTGCTCCTGCATGGCCTCGAGCAGCCGCAGCGACGTGACGACGTTGCCTTCCCAGTACTTCGCCGGCTCCGTCATCGACTCGCCGACCAGCGACTTGGCCGCGAAGTGCAGCACGCCGTCGAAGCCCTCGCGCAGCAGGCTGCCCGCCACTTCGGCGGCGTCGCCTTCGATGAACCGCGCGTCCGGGTGGACCGCGTCGGCGTGCCCGGTGGACAGGTCGTCGACCACGGTGACCCGGTGCCCGGCTTCGATCAGCCGGGCGGCGCAGACACTGCCGACATACCCCGCTCCGCCCGTCACGACCAGCTTCAGGGCGTTGCTCTGCTCCGACACGTCCAGGCCTTTCTGCCGAGGGTGATGACGCGGTTCAGTCTTCCCCCTCGGCGACGCGCGAGTCCGCGCGGGGGTTGCCCCGGGCGGACCCGCACGTCCTCAGACCTCGTCGCGGCCGGCGCCGCGGGAGGGCACCGCGGTGAACATCCGTGGGCGCCGGTAGCCGGCCTTTTCGTACGCCGCTTCGACGGCCGCCTTGACCCGCCCCAGGTCGGCGTCGCGGACCAGCGCGATGGCCGAGCCGCCGAAGCCGCCGCCGGTCATCCGCGAGCCGAGGGCGCCGGCTTCCCGCGCCGAGCCGACCGCGAGGTCCAGCTCGGCCGTGGAGATCCGGTAGTCGTCGCGCATGCTGACGTGCGAGGCGTCCAGGAACGGCCCGATTTCGGCCAGCTTCCCGGCGCGCAGCAGCTCGACCGTCTCGAGCACCCGCTGGTTTTCGGTGACGACGTGCCGCACCAGCGGCACCAAGTCGTCCGGCAGCCGGTCGAGGGCCGCGGCGAGGCCTTCGACGGTGATGTCGCGCAGCGCCTTCACTCCGAGCAGTTCGGCCGCCCGCTCGGTGCCGCGGCGGCGCTCGCCGTAGCCACCTTCGGCGTGCGAATGCTTGGTGCGGGTGTCGATGATCAGCACCTGCAGCCCGGCCTCGGCCAGGCCGAACGGCACCTGCTCCTGCTCGCCCGAGCGCACGTCGAGGAACAGCACGTGCGACTCCGTGCAGCACAGCGACGCCGTCTGGTCGAGCAGGCCGGTGGGCGCGCCGACGAAGTCGTTTTCCGAGCGCTGCACCCACCGCGCCACCTGGGACCGCGTCGGGACGCGGTCGCCGGGCGCGCCGAGCTCCAGGCCGGCCAGGCCCAGCAACGCCAGCGACACCGCGCACTCGAGCGCGTGGGACGAGGACAGCCCCGCCCCGGACGGCACGTCCCCGGCGACGACCAGGTCGGCACCGGCGGTGAAGCCCTGGTCACGCAGCACCCAGGCGACGCCCGCCGGGTACGCGGCCCACCCGTCGACGGTGCCCGGCGCCAGGTCGGCGATCTTGAGCTCGCCGGAGCGCTGGATCTGCCCGTCGTCGCCGAGGGTGGCCACGGACAGGACGCCGTCTTCGCGGGGCGAAGCGGCGGCCGCCAGGCGGTGCGGCAGGGCGAACGGCAGCACGAAGCCGTCGTTGTAGTCGGTGTGCTCGCCGATCAGGTTGACCCGCCCGGGCGCCGACCAGACGCCGGTGGGCGCGGTGCCGTGGACCGTGCGGAACGCCGCCACGGCCTCCGAAGCGGGGCTCACCTGGCCTGCGCCAGGACGGCGTGCAGCGCGGAGGTGGCGACCTGGGCGGTGGTGTCCCCGCCGGTGACCTCGATGGTCCCGCCGTTGGCCTTGCCGATGGTGACCGTGCCGCCCGGCACGATGCCGACGGACTTGAGCTCGGTCATCAGCGACTCGTCCAGCTGGACGTGCTCGGCGATGCGCCGGATCTCGACGCGGCCGCCGCCGGTGCGGGCGAACTCGTCGAGCCGGACCAGGTCGGCCTCCGCGGGTGGGGCCGGGTCGCCGTCGCCCAGCTTGTCCAGACCGGGGATCGGGTTGCCGTACGGGGAGGTGGTCGGGTGGTCGAGCAGCTTGACCAGCTTGCGCTCGACGGCCTCGCTCATCACGTGCTCCCACCGGCACGCCTCGTTGTGCACGTGCTCCCACTCGAGCCCGATCACGTCGACGAGGAGGCGCTCGGCCAGGCGGTGCTTGCGCATGACGGCGATGGCCAGTTCGCGGCCGTGGTCGGTCAGCTGGAGGTGCCGGTCGTCGGCGACCACGACGAGGCCGTCGCGCTCCATCCGGGCGACGGTCTGGCTCACGGTCGGGCCGCTCTGCTGCAGGCGCTCGGCGATGCGGGCGCGCAGCGGAACGACACCTTCTTCTTCGAGCTCGTAGATCGTACGCAAGTACATCTCGGTGGTGTCGATGAGATCGTTCACGCTGTCCCCTTCGTCCGCGTTGCTCATCGTAGTCGTTGGCACCGACAGCGGCGGCGGGCCTGCTGGATAACAACTCGCCGGTGGGGGATATGTCCGCACCCCGGCGCGGCCGGGTGCCGGGCCGCTGCAAGATGGGAGCATGCGTCCGCTGATCAGCACCACCGACCTCGCCGCCGCGCTGGCGGGCCCGGCCGCCGGGCGGCCCGTCGTCCTCGACGTCCGCTGGCGGCTCGCCGGCCCGCCCGGCGCCGAGTCCTACCGGGAGGGCCACGTGCCCGGCGCCGTGTTCGTGGATCTCGACCGAGCCCTCGCGGCCGAGCCGGGCGAAGGCGGCCGCCACCCCCTCCCCGCCCCCGCCGACCTGCAGCGCGACCTGCGCGCGGCCGGCGTCCGGACCGGCCACCCGGTGGTCGCCTACGACGACGCCGACGGCTCGGTGGCGGCCCGCGCGTGGTGGCTGCTGCGCTGGGCGGGCCACGAAGAGGTGGCGGTCCTCGACGGCGGTTACGCGGCGTGGTCGGCCGAGGGACACCCGGTCAGCACCGAGCAGGCCGACCCGGAGCCCGGCGACATCGAGGTCCGGCCGGGCGCGATGCCGGTCCTCGACGCGGACGAGGCAGCGGCCCTGGCCCGCGACGGCCTCCTGCTCGACGCCCGCGCCACCCCGCGCTACGCGGGCGAGACGGAGCCGGTGGACCCGCGCGCGGGTCACATCCCGGGCGCGGTGAACGCCCCGTTCTCCGGGCACATCGCCGACAACGGCCGCTGGCACGCCCCGGCCGAGCTGGCGGCCCGCTTCGCAGACCTGGGCCTGCGCCCCGGCGAGCCGGTGGGCGCCTACTGCGGCTCAGGGGTGACGGCGAGTTCGGTGGTCCTGGCCCTGGAACTGGCCGGCCACCCGGGCGCGGGCCTGTACGCGGGCTCGTGGTCCCACTGGTCCCGCAACCCGGACCGCCCCGCGGCGACCGGCCCCCTGCCCGGCTGAGCGCTCCCCGCTCACCGGCCGGCCCGTCAGGGCCCTGGCAAAGTCGGATCAGCACGGCCGATCCGGCTGCCCGCACGTCATGAACGGGTCGTTCACCTCACCAGACGACCTGAACGAGTCGTTCACGACATCACGGCCGGGGTCCCGGCAAAGTCACGCGGCCGGGCCGCTCTGCCGTCGGTGACCCGCTCGCCCGACGTCTTGAATGAGTCATTCAGGTCTTCGGAGGTCCTGAATGAGTCATTCAAGACGCTGGTGCAACGCTGCGGGCTGCACCAACGCGACTTTGCCGGAGCCCTGGGGCGGCCCGTCATGAACGACCCGTTCACCTCGCCCGACGACATGAAAGAGTCGTTCATGACGTCGCCCGCCCCTCCCGGCGGGCCACGACCACGACGCTGCCAGGGACGCCCGCGCCGGCCGAGCCACTCCACCCCCGGGCGGAGCCCACCCCCAAGCCCTTTCGGGTCCACACAGTCCCCCGAACGGCACTACAGTCGGACACTATGTCGCCGGCCGTCGTGTGGGACTCCGCCCTTCTCGGTTATGACCTGGGTGGGGATCACCCGTTCAACCCCGTCCGGCTGGAGCTCACCGTCCGGCTGGCCACCGAACTCGGCGTCCTCGACGGCGTCGAACTCCTCGTCCCCACCAGCGCCGGCGACGAAGAACTCCTCCGGGTCCACGCTCCCGAATACCTCGCCGCCGTGCGGGAGGCGCCGCTCGTCGGGTGGGATGTCGGGCACGGGCTCGGGACCGCCGACAACCCCGTCTTCTCCGACATGCACGACGCCTCCGCGCTCGTCGTCGGGTCCACGCTGCTCGCCGCGCGCAAGATCGCCGAGGGCGAGGCCACCCGGGCGGTCAACATCGCCGGGGGGCTGCACCACGCCATGCGGGACCAGGCGGCCGGGTTCTGCGTCTACAACGACTGCGCCGTCGCCATCTCGTGGCTGCTCGACCACGGTTTCGAGCGGATCGCCTACATCGACACCGACGTCCACCACGGCGACGGCGTCCAGGCCGCCTTCTACGACGACCCACGCGTCCTCACGATCTCGCTGCACCAGCACCCCTTCACGCTCTGGCCGGGGACCGGCTACTCCGCCGAGACCGGGCGGGGGAAGGCCGACGGGACCGCCGTCAACATCCCGCTGCCGCCGCGGACGCGGGATCCCGGGTGGCTGCGGGCGTTCACCGCCGTCGTGCCCTCGCTGCTCGCCGACTTCGAACCGCAGCTGCTGTTCACCCAGTGCGGCGTCGACTCGCACGAAGAGGACCCGCTCGCCGACCTCTCGCTGTCCGTCGACGGGCACCGCACCATCTACGCCACCCTCCGCGACCTCGCCGAGACCTACGCCGGCGGCAAGTGGATCGCCGTCGGGGGCGGCGGCTACCAGCTGATCCGCGTGGTCCCGCGGTCGTGGACGCACCTGATCGCCACCGTCCTCGGCCGGGACGTCGACCCGGCGACGCCGCTGCCGCCGGGCTGGACCACCACCGTCGGGAAGGCCGCGCCGCACGCCGAACTCCCGCGGGCGATGACCGACGACCGCGACACCGGGTTCAAGCCGTGGGGCGACGGGGAGGACGACCCCGTCGACATCGCCGTCCGGGATACGCGCCGTGCCGTGTTCCCCTTGCACGGCCTCGACCCGGACGACCCGAGGGACTGATCATGGCCGGCCGGGACCCCTTCGACTACCCCCGCGACTGGGAAGCCGACGTCGTGCTGTCCGACGGCGGCACCGTCCACTTGCGCCCGATCGTGCCCACGGATGCCGACGGGCTGGTCGCCTTCCACGGGAAGCTGTCCGAGCGCACGCGGTACTTCCGCTACTTCGGCGCCTACCCGCGGATCCCGGAGAAGGACCTGAAGCGGTTCTCCACCGTCGACCACCACGATCGCGTCGCGTTCGCCGCATTCCTGGGCGACGACATCGTGGCCGTCGGGCGGTACGAGCGGCTGGACCACGGGCCTTCGGCGGAGGTCGCCTTCGTCGTGAGCGACGCGCACCAGGGGCGCGGGCTCGGCTCGATCCTGCTCGAACACCTCGCCGCGGCCGCGTCCGAGTGCGGGCTGCGCCGGTTCGTCGCCGAGGTGCTCGCCGAGAACGCCGCCATGGTGCGGGTCTTCCGCGACGCCGGCTACCAGGTCAGCCGCGAGATCGAGGAAGGCGTGCTGCACCTGGAGTTCGACATCGATCCGACCGAGGAGTCGCTCGCCGTCGCGCGCTCCCGGGAGCAGGCGGCCGAGGCGCGCAGCGTGCACAACCTGCTGCACCCGGCGTCGGTCGCGGTGATCGGCGCCTCCGCCGAGCCGAACAAGGTCGGCCACGTCGCCTTCGTGAACCTGCTGGCCGCCGCGTTCACCGGCACCGTCTACCCGGTCAACCCGGAGCACCGCGCGATCCGGGGCGTGCGCGCGTACCCGTCCGTGCTGGACATCCCGGACCCGGTCGACCTCGCCGTCGTCGCGGTGCCCGCCGAGGCCGTCGAGTCCGTTTTGGACGCTTGCCTGGCCAAGGGCGTGAAGACGCTGCTGATCCTGTCGAGCGGGTTCGCCGAAGCCGGGCCGCACGGCCTGCACGCCGAGCTGCGGCTGGTCGGCGAGGCGCGGGCGCACGGCATGCGCGTGGTCGGGCCGAACGCGCTCGGCGTGCTCAACACCGCGCCCGGCATCCGGCTGAACGCCACGCTCGCGCCGCGGCTGCCCGGCCGCGGCCGCACCGGGTTCTTCTGCCAGTCCGGCGCGCTGGGCACGGCGATCCTCGCCGACGCCGAAGCGCGCGGCCTCGGGCTGTCGACGTTCGTCTCGGCGGGCAACCGCGCCGACGTCTCCGGCAACGACCTGCTCCAGTACTGGGAAACCGACCCGGACACCGATCTCGTGCTGCTGTACCTCGAGTCCTTCGGCAACCCGCGCAAGTTCGCGCGGCTGGCCCGGCGGCTCGCGCGGACGAAGCCGATCGTCGCGGTGAAGTCGGGGCGGCACGCGGTCCGCCCGCAGCTGGCCGCAACGTCCACGGAAATCGACGAAGCCAGCGTCCAGGCCCTGTTCGAACAGGCCGGCGTGGTGCGGGTGGAGTCGCTGGCGCAGCTGTTCGACACCGCGCTCGTGTTCGCCCACCAGCCGCTGCCCGCCGGGCCGCGGGTCGGGATCGTCGGCAACTCCAGCGCGATCGGACTGCTGGCCGCCGACACCGCGCGCATGCAGGGGCTGCGGCTGGCGTCGGACCCGGTGGACGTCGGGCCGCAGGCGGGCCCGGAGGACTTCGCGAAGGCCGTCCGCGAGGCGCTGACCTCGCCGGAGACCGACGCGCTGGTCGTCGTCTTCGCGCCGCCGATCGCCATTCCCGGCACTGCCTACGCGCGCGCCCTGCGCGAGACGGTGGTCGAACTGGGGCAGCGCAAACCGATCGTCTCGACGTTCCTCGCGGCCGAAGGCGTGCCGGACGAGCTCGCGGTGTTTTCCGGCGACGGCGTGCCGACGCGCGGGTCGATCCCGTCGTACCCGAGCCCGGAACGCGCGGTGAACGCGCTCGCGAGGGTCGTCCGGTACGCCGCGTGGCGGCAGCGCCCGCAGGGCACGCTCGTGCGGCCGCAGGGGATCCACACCGAACAGGCGCAGGGCCTCGTCCGCGAACTCCTGGACGCCGAAAGCGGCAAGACGACGCTGCTCTCGGACGCCGACGTCGTGCGGCTGCTCGGCTGCTACGGCATCGACGTCGTGCCGTTCCGCATCGTGTCCACTGTGGACGAAGCGGTCGCGGCGGCGGCCGAGCTGGGCTTCCCGGTGACGCTCAAGGCGGTCGACGAACGCCTGCGCGGCCGGCCCGACCTCGCCGGCGTGCGCCTCGACCTGGCCTCGGCGGACTCGGTCCGCACCGCCTACGAAACGCTGCGCGAGATCTCCGGCGACGACGACGTCTACGTCCAGCGGATGGCGCCGAAGGGCCTGTCGTGCGTGATCGGGCTGCAGGACGACCCGTCGTTCGGCACGCTCGTCTCGTTCGGGTTGTCCGGGCTGGTCAGCACGCTGCTGGGGGACCGCGCCTACCGCGCGGTGCCGCTCACCGACGTCGACGCGGCCACGCTGCTGCGCGAACCGCGGACGGCGCCGCTGCTCACCGGCTACCGCGGCGACGAGCCCGCCGACCTGGCCGCGCTGCAGGACATGGTGCTGCGCGTGGCCGCGCTCGCGGAGGACAACCCCGAGGTGCGCTCGCTGGTGCTCGACCCGATCCTGGCCTCGCCGGACGGCGCCTTCGTGGCGAACGCGCGCCTGGTGCTGGGCCTCCCGCCGACCCGCCCCGACACCGGCCCGCGCCGCCTCCGCGCGATCAACCCGCTGGACTGACATGGCCGAGCTGCCCGACCCACCCGGCGCCGACCCGATTCGGCGCCGGTCCGTGCGGCCGACCCGCTCGGCTGATCCGGCCGCCGTGACCGGCCTGTCCCGCCGCCGGCCTGTGCGATCGATCCGCTCGGCTGATCCGGCTACGCCGACCGACCCGCCCGGCACCGACCTGCTTCGGCGCCGGGTCGTGCGGCCGACGCGCTCGGCTGATCTGGCCACCGCGACCGGCTCGTCCCGCCGCCGGTCCGTGCGATCGATCCGCTCGGCTGCCCCAACCGACCCGCCCCGCGCCCACTCGCCTCGGCACCGGTCCGTGCGGCCGGCCAGCGCGACCGACCCCTCCCGGCACCGGCCGTGTGAGCGACCCAGGAACTGAAATGTCACCTCTCACCGACGTCCTGACCCGGCACACGAGCGACCTCCCCGGCGCCGTGGCCCTCGTCGCGCGCGGCGAGCACGTCGAAGCGGCGGCCGTCGGCTCGGCCGACACCAAGCACACCGTCCCGATGGTGCGGGACTCCCTGTTCCGCATCGCCTCGCTCACCAAGCCGATCACGGCCGCGGCCGTGCTGCTGCTCGTCGACGAAGGCGAACTCACCCTCGACGACCCGGTCGAGCGGTGGCTGCCGGAGCTCGCGTCACCGATGGTGGTGCGCACGCCAAGTGGCCCGGTCGACGACGTGGTGCCCGCCGTCCGGCCCATCACCGTGGGCGATCTGCTGACCTTCCGGTGCGGGTACGGGCTCGCGGCCGACATGACGCTGCCCGCCGTCGACCTGCTGCTGCAGGTGCTCGGTCACCCGGCGGCGCCGCCGCGCGGGCTCACGCCGGACGGGTGGCTGGCCGCGCTGGCGCAGGTGCCGCTGCTGCACCAGCCGGGCGAGGCGTGGCTCTACGACACCGGCTCGGACCTGCAGGGCATGCTGATCTCGCGGGTCACCGGCCGCCCGCTGCCGGAGTTCCTGGCGGAGCACCTGTTCGAGCCGCTCGGCATGGCCGACACCGGATTCACCGTGCCGACGGCGGCGCTGGGCCGGCTGACCAGCGCGTACCGCCGCGGCGAAGAGGGGCTCCGGCTGATCGACTCGCCGGAGGGCCGGTGGAGCACGCCGCCGTCGTTCCCGTCCGGGTCCGGCGGGCTCGTGTCGACGGCCGACGACCTGCTCGCGTTCGGCCGCTTCCTGCTGGCCGGCGGCACGGTGGGCGACCGGCGGCTGCTGTCGGCCCGGTCGGTGCACGCGATGACCACGGACCACCTGACGCCGGTGCAGCGGGAAGCCGGGCGGGAGTTCCTGCACGGCCAGGGCTGGGGCTACGGCGGTTCGGTGGACGTCGACCCGCGGCAACCCGGCGAGTTCGCGGGCCGCTACGGCTGGGTCGGCGGCGCGGGCACGGCGTGGCACGTCGTCCCGTCGACCGGCACGGTTTCGGTGCTGCTGACCCAGGTCGAGCTCACCAGCCCCGACCCGACCCCGCTGATGCGCGAGTTCTGGACGTACGCGGCTTAGAGGGCGTCGCCCAGAGCCAGCAGCTGGGAGGTCGCCGAGCCGAGCTCGAACTCCAGGCGCTTCGCCGCCGTGAAGTAGCGGTGCACCACGTGGTCGACGTCGATGCCGACGCCGCCGTGGACGTGGACCGTCGTGTGCGCCACCCGGTGGCCCGCCTCCGCGGCCCAGAACTTCGCCGTCGCCACCGCCTCCGTCGCGGGGAGGCCCGAGTCCAGCCGCCACGCGGCCTGCAGGGTCGTCAGGCGAACCGCTTCGACGTCGACGTAGGCGTCCGCGAGGCGCTGGCGGACCGCCTGGAAGCCGCCGATGACGTGGTCGAACTGCTTGCGCTCGGCCGCGTACGCCGCGGTCAGCTCCAGTGCCCGTTCGACGACGCCGAGCTGCTGCGCGCAGACGCCCACGGTTCCGCGCAGGCGCAGCCATTCGCCGATGTCGCCCAGCGGGACGCCGGGCGCGTCGGACAGCTCCAGCAGGCAGGCGTCCGCGTGGTCGGTCGTCCGCTGTGGCCGCACGGACACCCCGGGCGCGGCCGCGTCGACCAGGAAGACCTCGTCCGAAGCGGCGACCAGGAACCCGTGCGCGAACGCGCCGGACGCCACGGCCGATCGCGAACCGGACAGCTTGCCGCCGACCGCGGTGAACCCGGACAACGCCACGGCCAGCACGCGCTCGCCGCGCAGCACCGGCAGCACCCAGCGGTCCACCAGTTCCGGCGTGCCGAACTCCGCCAGCGCCGACGCCGCCATGGTGATCGACGGCAGGTAGGGGACCGCGGCCACCGCGCGACCGATCTCGGTGAGCACGGCGCACTGCTCCAGCAGTCCGAACCCACCGCCGCCCAGCGACGACGGCAGCGCCGCGTCCAGGACGCCCGCCTGGCCCAGTGCCGTCCACAGTGGAGCGTCGAAGCCGCCGGTGCCGTGCGGGTCGTGGGTGGCCTTGTCGGCGAGGATCCGCCGGCTCAGCGCGGCGAGGTCGGCCGACGCTTCGGAAGGGGTGAAGTCCATGGAACGCTCCTAGCGCGTGACGGGCAGGCCGAGTGCGGTCGCGGCGATCATGTCCCGCTGGATTTCGTTGGTGCCGCCGCCGAAGGTGAGGATGAGCGCCGACCGGTGCAGCCGTTCGATCCGGCCGGCCAGCAGCGCGCCCGGCGAGCCTTCGCGGACGACGGCGGCCGCGCCGAGCACCTCCATCAGCAGCCGGTAGGCCTCGATCGCGAACTCCGTGCCGTACACCTTCGTCGCCGACGCCTCCGCCGGGCCCAGCTCGCTCGCCGCGGCCGCCCAGGCGATCCGCCAGTTCCGCAGCTTCAGGTACTCCGCGCCGGTGTGCACCCGCGCGAGGTGCAGCCGCACCCATTCCTGCTCGATGGCGCCGGTCTCCTTCGCCCACGCCAGGACGTCGGACAGCGCCTTGCGCACCGGCGCCGCGGACGTCAGCGCGACGCGCTCGTGGTTGAGCTGGTTGGTGATCAGCGGCCAGCCCGCGTTCTCCTCGGCCACGCGCGCCGAAACCGGCACGCGCACGCCGTCGTAGTACGTCGCGCTGGTGCCTGCGCCCGCGACCGTGTGCACCTTGGTCCAGGAGAAACCGGGAGAAGACGTCGGCACGATCAGCATCGACAGCCCGCGGTGCTTCTTCGCCTCCGGGTCGGTCCGCACCGCCAGCCAGACGTAGTCGGCGTACTCGATCAGGCTGGTCCACATCTTCTGCCCGGTGACGACGTATTCGTCGCCGTCGCGGACCGCGCGCGTCTTCAGCGAAGCCAGGTCCGTGCCGGCTTCCGGCTCGGAGTAGCCGATCGAGAAGTGCAGCTCGCCGGCCGCGATCTTCGGCAGGTAGAACGCCTTCTGCTCATCGGTGCCGTAGCGCATGATGGTCGGCCCGACGGTGTTCACCGTCAGGAAGGGCACCGGCACCCCGGCGACGGCCGCTTCGTCGGTGAAGATGAGCTGGTCGAGCATCGGCCTGCCCTGCCCGCCGTACTCCTTCGGCCAGCCCAGCGCGAGCCAGCCGTCCTTGCCCAGCTGCCGCACGACCTCCTTGTAGGCGGCGCCGTCGCCGTATTCGCCGCCGCCCGAGCGAAGGCCGTCACGACGCTCGGGCGTCATGAGCTCGGCGAAGTACTCCCGAAGTTCGACGGCCAGCGCGCGCTGCTCCGGCGTGTAGTCGATCCGCACCCGTCACCCCGATCCGGCGTTATAGTAGAACCTGTTCTAGTTGTACCAGGGCTCGCGCGGTGGAGGAAGCATGGAGATCGGCGTTGATCGGCTGGCGTGCGAGGCGAACGCGGTGTGCGTGGGCTTCGCGCCGGACGTGTTCGACCTCGACGACGACGAGAACCTGGTGATCCAGCCGGGCCCGGTGCCTGCCGATCAGGTAGAACGTGTTTCCGATGCGGTCAAGGGCTGTCCGAAGAATGCCCTGTTCATCGTCGGTTAGCGCCGTTCACTGAAAGGCTTGCCCAAACCGAGAACAGATTCTAGTCTAGGCCCGACATCTGGGACTCGACGAGGAGGCCTCGCGGTGAGCCTTACCGGCAGGACAGCGATCGTCACGGGCGCCGCCGCGGGGCTGGGCCGGGCCGAGGCGCTCGCGCTGGCCGCCCGCGGCGCCACCGTCGTCGTCAACGACATCGGCGAACCGAAAGACGTCGTCGAAGAGATCGAAGCGGCGGGCGGCAAGGCCGTCGCGGTCGCCGGCGACGTGGGGGAGCGGGCCACGGCCGACGCGCTCACGCAGGCCGCGCTCGACCTCGGCGGGCTGGACATCGTGGTCAACAACGCCGGCGTGCTGCGCGACAAGATGCTCTTCTCGATGTCCGACGACGACTGGGACACCGTGCTGCGCGTCCACCTGCGCGGGCACTTCCTGTTGTCCCGCAACGCCGCGAAGCACTGGCGCGACCGGTCCAAAGCGGACGGCAAGCCGGTGTACGGCCGGCTGGTCAACACGGCGTCGGAGGCGTTCCTGATCGGCTCACCCGGTCAGCCCAACTACGCCGCGGCGAAAGCGGGCATCACCGCGCTCACCATGTCGGCGGCCCGCGGCCTCGCCAAGTACGGCGTCCGCGCCAACGCGATCTGCCCGCGCGCGCGGACGGCGATGACCGAGGGCGTGTTCGGCGCCGCCCCTGCCGAAGGCGCCGATCCGCTCTCGGTCGAGCACGTCGCCCCCTTCGTCGCCTACCTCGCCTCGCCGGCCGCCGAGCACGTCAACGGCCAGGTGTTCGTGGTCCACGGCGGCACGGTTTCCCTGGTCGAAGCCCCGCGCATCGAGCGGCGCTGGAGCCTGGACGAGCTCGAGACGTCGGTCAGCGCGTTCTTCGCCGAGCGCGATCCCGGCCGGATGTTCGCCGCCACCGAAATCCTGGAGGAGTCTTGAGGCTGGACGGGAAGATCGCCATCGTCACCGGGGCCGCGCGCGGCCAGGGCGAGGCCGCGGCCCGCGCGTTCGTCGCCGAGGGCGCGAAGGTGCTGGTCGCCGACATCCTGGACGACGAGGGCAAGCAGCTCGCCGCCGAACTCGGCGAGAGCGCCGTCTACCAGCACCTCGACGTCGGCAGCGAGGACGACTGGGCCGCCGCCGTCGAGCGCGTGCGCACCGAGTTCGGCGCGCCGAACGTGCTGGTCAACAACGCGGGCATCCTGCACTTCTCCGAGCTGGGCAAGACGACGCTGGCCGATTACGAACGCGTGATCCGGGTGAACCAGATCGGGGCGTTTCTCGGGATGCGCTCGGTCGTTGAACCGATGACCGCCGCCGGCGGTGGCTCCATCGTCAACGTGTCCTCTGTGGAGGGTCTGGCCGGGATGCCGTACCTCGTCGCCTACACCGCGAGCAAGTTCGCCATCCGCGGGATGACCAAGGTCGCGGCGATGGAACTCGGCAAGAAGCACATCCGGGTCAACTCCGTGCACCCCGGCGCGATCGATACCCAGATGGTTTCGACCGCGGCCGGCGGCCAGAAAGTCGACATGTCCTACGTCGGCAAGAAGGTCGCCCTCGGCCGGGTCGGGCAGCCGGAAGACATCGCGAAGCTGGTGCTGTTCCTGGCCAGTGACGAAAGCGCCTACTGCACCGGGGCGGAGTTCGTCGCGGACGGCGGAGCCACGGCCTCGCACGCCCTGAACTTCTGATCAGTTAACACCGCTAACGAAAATCGGGCACCGGGTGTGGAGAAGACTCGGGGGTGAGCGACTACTACTGGGAGGTGTGGTGAGCGAAAGTACCGGCACGCTCCCGGGAACCGCGGCCCTGACCCAGGTCGGGCGGCTCGCGACCCTCTCGTGGGAGGTCCTGCGCGCGATCTTCAAACGCCCCTTCCAGTTCCGCGAGTGGATCCAGCAGTGCTGGTTCTTCGCCAGCGTCACGATCCTGCCCACCGCGCTGGTGGCCATCCCGTTCGGCGCGGTCATCGCACTCCAGCTCGGCTCGCTGACCGCGCAGATCGGCGCCCAGTCGTTCACCGGCGCGGCCAGCGCGCTGGCCATCGTGCAGCAGGCGAGCCCGCTGATCACGGCGTTGCTCGTCGCGGGCGCCGGCGGCAGCGCGGTGTGCGCGGACATCGGCGCGCGCAAGATCCGCGAAGAGATCGACGCCATGGAAGTGCTGGGCGTCAACCCGATCCAGCGCCTCATCGTGCCGCGGGTGCTCGCCGCGATGGTCGTTTCGGTGCTCCTCAACGGCTTGGTCAGCGTCGTCGGCGTACTCGGCGGCTACTTCTTCAACGTCGTCCTGCAGGGCGGCACGCCCGGCGCGTACCTGGCCAGCTTCAACGCCCTCGCCCAGGTGCCGGACCTGTGGGTCAGCGAGATCAAGGCGCTGCTGTACGGCTTCGTCGCCGGGGTCGTCGCGGCGTTCCGCGGGCTGAACCCGGCGGGCGGGCCGAAGGGCGTCGGCGACGCGGTCAACCAGGCCGTCGTCATCACGTTCCTGCTGCTGTTCCTCATCAACGTCGTGCTCACCGCGATCTACCTGCGGATCGTCCCGCCGAAGGCCATGTGATGACGGCGGAGCCCCTCGACACCACCGACCGGACGCTCGAGTACATCGCGCGCCCCGGCCAGAGCCTGGAAGGGCTCGGCAAGCAGCTCGCGTTCGCCGCGAAAGCGCTCGCCTGGTCGCCGCGCACGATCCGCCGCTACAGCCGGGAAACGCTGCGGCTGCTCACCGAAGTCTGCTTCGGCACCGGCGGTCTCGCCGTCATCGGCGGCACGCTCGGCGTGATGATCGGGATGACGCTCTTCACCGGTCTCATCGTGGGCCTGCAGGGCTATTCCGCGCTGAACCAGCTCGGCACGGCCGCGCTCACCGGGTTCATCTCCGCCTACTTCAACACCCGCGAGGTCGCGCCGCTGTCGGCCGGGCTCGCATTGAGCGCGACCGTCGGCTGCGGCTTCAC
This sequence comes from Amycolatopsis lexingtonensis, assembly GCF_014873755.1. Lineage (NCBI taxonomy): Bacteria > Bacillati > Actinomycetota > Actinomycetes > Pseudonocardiales > Pseudonocardiaceae > Amycolatopsis > Amycolatopsis lexingtonensis. Next base: position 4,781,205 of record NZ_JADBEG010000001.1, on the reverse strand, counting down.
CGCCCAGCTCGGCGCGATGCGCATCTCCGAGGAGATCGACGCGCTCGAAGTCATGGGCGTGCCGAGCATGCCGTACCTGGTGACCACGCGGGTGCTCGCCGGCGTCGCCGCGGTGATCCCGCTGTACGCGGTCGGCCTGCTCTCCAGCTACCTCGCGTCCCGCCAGATCACCATCTGGCTCTACGGCCAGTCCGCGGGCACCTACGACCACTACTTCACGCTGTTCCTGCCACCCGGCGACGTCCTCTGGTCGTTCGGGAAGGTGATCGTCTTCAGCGTGCTCGTGATCCTGTCCCATTGTTATTACGGCTTCAACGCGAGCGGCGGCCCGGCGGGCGTCGGCGTCGCGGTGGGCCGCGCGGTGCGGACGTCGATCGTGCTGATCTCGGTGCTGGACTTCTTCTTGTCGCTGGCGATCTGGGGCGCGAACACGACGGTGAGGATCTCCGGATGAGGCGCGAGCTCTGGCAGCGGCTCCGGTACCAGGTGCTGGGGCTCGCCTTCCTGCTCGTGGCCGCGTTGTTCATCGCGTTCACGCTCGCCGTCTACAACAAGGCGTTCACGCCGGTGACGCTCGTGAAGCTGGAGACCGACCGGGTCGGCAGCCAGCTGCGCACGGGCGGCGACGTCAAGGTCCGCGGCATGCTCGTCGGCGAAGTCCGCTCGGTGCAGGCCAAGGGCGACCACGCCGAGCTGGAGCTGGCCCTCGACCCGGGCAAGACGCACGTCATCCCGAAGAACGTCTCCGCGCGGCTGCTGCCCAAGACCCTGTTCGGCGAGCGGTACGTCGCCCTGCAGCTGCCCGAGACCTCCGAAGGCCCGATCAAAGCCGGCGACGTCATCCCGCAGGACCGCAGCAGCGCCGCGATCGAGCTGCAGAAGGTCCTCGACGACGTGATGCCGCTGCTGCAGGCCGTCCAGCCGGAGAAGCTGTCGAGCACGCTGACGGCGGTGTCGACCGCGCTCGAGGGCCGCGGCAAGCAGCTCGGCCAGACCCTCGTGCAGCTGAGCGACTACCTCGGCAAGCTGAACCCGTCGCTGCCGGACGTGAAGGCTGACATCACCGGGCTGGCGAACGTCGCGGACACCTACGACAAGGCGGCGCCCGACCTGCTCGAAGCGCTGTCCGACCTGACGACGACGAGCCGCACGATCGTCGACCAGCGCGCGCAGCTGAGCGACCTCTACGCCACCGTCACCGCGGCTTCGGTGGACCTGACGAACTTCCTGCAGGTCAACAAGGACAACCTGATCCGGCTCACCACGGCGATCCAGCCGACGCTCGACGTCCTGGCGAAGTACGCGCCCGAGTACCCGTGCCTGATGCGGCAGCTCGCGGAGTCGGTCCCGCGCGCGGAGCTGGCGTTCGGCAAGGGCACCGCGCACCCCGAGGTCAGCCGGGTCACCATCGAGTTCGCCGCCAGCCGCGGCAAGTACCTCCCCGGCGTCGACGAGCCGAAGTACGAGGACAAGCGCGGGCCGCGCTGCTACCCGAGCGTCCCGCACCCCGGGGTGTGGCCGCAGTACCCGCCGGACGGCGCGATCAAGGACGGCTCCACCAAGCCCCCGCCGCCGAAGTACCCGCCCGAGGAGCTGCCCGCCGGCGGTGGCGCGATCGGCGGGAACGGCACGATCGTCGGCTCGGCCTACGAGAACGACCTGATCGACCTGCTCGCCTCGCCCGCGCTCGGCACCGCGCCGGGTGACGTGCCCGGCTGGGCAGGCCTGCTCGTCGGGCCGCTGTACCGCGGGGCGGAGGTGGAGCTGAAGTGAGGAGCTTCGTCCCCTCCCTGATCAAGCTCGTGGTCTTCGCCGTCGTCACCGTGCTGTTCACCGGGATCCTCGCGGCCACCATCGCGAACACGAACTTCGGCGAGACGTCCGGCTACCTGGCGAAGTTCACCGACGCGTCCGGGCTCAAGGAAGGCGACGACGTCCGCATCGCCGGGGTCAAGGTCGGGCAGGTCGACGCGATCGAGGTGGTCGAGGGCGAGCGCAACCTGGCGCAGGTGCGGTTCGACGTCGAGCACGCCTACCGGCTGCCGGAGACGGTGACCGCGACGATCAAGTACCGCAACCTGGTCGGCCAGCGCTACCTCGCGCTCGGCACCGACGTCCCGGGGCAGAAGGCGCTGGAAGACGGCGGCACGATCCCGCCCGAGCGCACCAAGCCCGCGCTCAACCTCACCGTGCTGTTCAACGGGTTCAAGCCGCTGTTCAAGGCGTTGAGCCCCAAGGACGTCAACCAGCTCTCGGCCGAGATCATCAGCGTCTTCCAGGGCGAGGGCGGCACGATCACCAGCCTGCTGCAGCACACGGCGTCCCTGACGACGGCGATCGCGAGCAAGGACCAGGTGATCGGCCAGGTCATCGCGAACCTCAACACCGTCCTCGGCACGGTCAACGCCCACGGCCCGCAGCTCGGCGACCTCATCGAGCAGACGCAGAAGCTGGTCAGCGGCCTGGCCGAGCAGCGCAAGCCGATCGGCGACGCGGTGAGCGCGCTCGGCGACCTCGCGGTGTCCACGACCGGCCTGCTGGCGGACGCGCGCCCGGCGCTCAAGGACGACGTCGCCCAGCTCGGCGTGCTGTCGCAGAACCTCGGCGACTCCGGCCAGCTGCTCAACCACCTCCTCGAGGTGCTGCCGGGCAACCTGCAGAAGTTCACCCGGACGCTGAGCTACGGCAGCTGGTTCAACTACTACCTGTGCGGGATCACCGGCACCATCGGCATTTCCTCGCTCGACATCACCCTGCCGATCGTCCCGATCCCCGGCACGCAGCGCGCGGAGAGGTGTGGTCCGTGAAGCCGCTGAAGGAACGCAACCAGGCGGGAGTCGGCGCGGTCGCGCTCGTGCTGATCGTGCTCGTCACGGCCACCACGTACTTCTCCGACCAGCTCCCGTTCTTCGGCAACGGCACGACGTACTCGGCGTACTTCGGCGAGTCCGCCGGTCTCGCGCCGGACAACGAGGTCGAGGTCGCCGGGGTGAAGGTCGGCACGGTGTCCTCGGTGAAGCTGGCCGGTAAGCAGGTGCTGGTCCGGTTCCGGGTGAAGGACGTCCGGGTCGGCGACGCCACCACGGCGTCCATCGAGATCAAGACGCTGCTGGGGGAGAAGTACCTCGCGCTCGACCCGAAGGGCGGCGGCGCCCAGGAACCGGACGCGACGATCCCGCAGGCCCGCACGCGCACGCCGTTCCAGCTGCAGGACGCCTTCGAGCAGCTGTCGACGACGGTCGGCGACATCGACACGAAGCAGCTCGCGGACAGCTTCAACGCGTTGTCCGACAGCCTCAAGGACAGCCCGCAGTACCTGAAGGACACGCTGAACGGGCTGTCGTCCCTCGCGAAGACGGTTTCCTCCCGAGACGCGGACCTGCACACGCTGCTGGCCAACACGAGCCAGGTGTCGAAGACGCTGTCCGACCGCAACGCCCAGCTGCAGCGCGTGATCAGCGACGGCAACCTGCTCCTGGGCGAGCTGCAGAACCGCAAGAAGGCGATCAACGCGCTGCTCACCGGCACCCAGCAGCTCTCGCAGCAGCTGACCGGGCTCGTCCAGGACAACCGCGCGCAGCTGAAACCGACGCTGGACAAGCTCGGGAAGGTGACCGACATCCTGCAGCGCAACCAGGGCAACCTCGACAAGAGCCTGCAGCTGATGGCGCCGTTCGCCCGCGTCGGCGCCAACGCCACCGGCAACGGCCGCTGGTTCGAGGGCTACCTGTGCGGGCTGCTGCCGCCGACGATCAACGCCGGCGTCGTGACCATCAACCCCGAAGGCTGCACCCCGCCGATCGCGGCGCCGAACCAGGGGGTGGGCGGCCGATGACCATCCGCACCTACCGCGGGCGCAGCCTGGTGACGTGGCTGGCGTTCGCGTGCATCGTCGCGCTGGTCGTCACCGCCGGGCTGTGGCTGGTGTTCCGCGCGGCCACTGGCACGACGCTGTCGGCGTACTTCGGCAAGACCGTCGGGCTGTACGCCGGTTCGTCGGTGCGGGTGCTCGGCGTGCCGGTCGGGCAGGTCACCGGCGTCACGCCGCAGGGCGACGCGGTGCGCGTGGACATGCGCGTCGACGACGACGTGTCCCTGCCCGCCGACGTCGGCGCGGTCGTCGTCGCGCCGAGCCTGGTCAGCGACCGGTACGTCCAGCTGACCCCGGCCTACGACAGCGGCCCGACGCTGGCGACCGGGACGGTCCTCCCGCGCGACCGCACGGCGACTCCGGTGGAACTGGACGACCTGTACTCGAGCCTGGACAAGCTGTCGACGGCGCTCGGTCCGAACGGCGCCAACAAGGACGGCGCGCTGTCCGGCGTCCTGGACACCGCGGCGAACACGTTGAAGGGCAACGGCGCTTCGCTGAATTCGACGGTCGGGCAGCTCGCCGAACTCGCCAAGACCCTGGACGGTTCGAAGGACGACCTGTTCTCGACCGTGCAGAACCTCAACTCCTTCACCGGCGCCCTGGCCCAGAGCGACCAGCAGCTCAACGAGTTCTACGGCCGCGTCGCCGACGTCAGCCAGTTCCTCGCGGCGGACTCCTCCGAAGTCGGCGCGGCTCTGCAGTCCCTCGGCGGGGCGCTCGGCGACGTCCAGACGTTCGTCAACGACAACAAGGCGGCCCTGGAGTCCAATGTGGACAAGCTGGCGTCGCTGTCGAAGGTCCTGGTCGACCAGCGGGCCGCGCTCGCCGAGGTGCTCGACATCGCCCCGACCGGCGCGACCAACTTCATCAACTCCTACGACGCCGCTTCGGGCACGATCGCCGTGCGCGACAACCTGAACGAGCTGACCAACCCGCCGATCCTCACCGTCTGCCGGCTGATCAGCTCGTTCACGCCGAAGCAGCTTCCGGACGCGCTGGGGAACATCTGCAAGCAGCTCGCGCCGGTGCTGGACGGGGCGTTGAAGCTGCCGACCATCCCGCAGGTGCTCAACTCCCTGCAGAACGGGACACTCCCGCCGTTGCCGCTCCCGCTCGTCGACGTGATGGAGCAGCTTTCGGGTGGTGCCAAGTGAAGCGGTTCGCAGGTGTGCTCGCCGGGCTGCTCGTGCTGGCCGGCTGCAGCGACGGCGGGTTCAACGGCCTCTACGGCACGCCGCTGCCCGGCGGTGCCGACGTCGGCGACCACCCGTACCACGTGACCGCGCTGTTCACCGACGTCCTGGACCTGGTGCCGCAGTCGAGCGTCAAGGTCAACGACGTCGCCGTCGGGCGGGTCGACAAGATTTCCCTGACGCCGGACACGCGCTCGGCGCTGGTGGCGATGACCGTCAACGGCGACATCGCGCTGCCCGCCAACGCGCGCGCCGAGCTGAAGCAGTCGTCACTGCTGGGCGAGAAGTTCGTCGAGCTGAGCGTGCCCACGGCCGAGCCGGCCGCCGGTCATCTGGGTGATGGCGCGCAGATCCCGCTCGGGCGCACCAACCGCAACCCCGAGGTCGAGGAGGTGCTCGGCGCGCTTTCCCTGCTGCTCAACGGCGGCGGCGTCGAGCAGATCCAGAAGATCAGCCACGAGCTCAACGACGCGCTGTCGGGCAACGAACCGGAGATCCGCGCGCTGCTGTCCCGAGTGGACGAACTCGCCACGCAGCTGGACGGCCACCGCACCGAAATCCTCCGCGCGATCGACGGGCTCGGGAAGCTGTCTCACACTTTGACCGGGCAAACGCAGAACTTGTCGAACGCCCTGGACAACCTGGCGCCGGGCCTGAAGATCGTCACCGACCAGCGCGACCAGCTCGTGGGCATGCTGAACGCGCTGAACACGCTGTCCGGCGTCGCGGTCGACACCGTGACGAAGAGCCGCGACCAGCTCGTCGCGAACCTCAAGGCGCTGCAGCCGACGCTGACCAAGCTCGGCGAGGCCGGCCAGAACCTGCCGAACGCGTTGCAAATCCTGCTGACCTACCCGTTCCCGGACTACGCGGGCAACGTCATCAAGGGCGACTACGCGAACGTCGAGGCGAACGTGAACCTCGACCTCGACACGCTGATCCAGAACTTCACCAACTCGTCGCAGCCGCCGATCGCGCTGCCCCAGACCATCGGCGGGCAGGCGCCGGTCGCGCCGCCGCTGCCGCTGCCCAACGCGGGTTCCGTGCCGCAGGCCGCCGGCCCGAACCTGCTGGGCGGCCTGCTCGGCCTGATCGGGGGTGGCCGGTGACCACGCGCAAGATCCGCATCCAGCTGTTCGCGTTCGTCGTCATCGCGGTGGTTTCGGTCGTCTACGCGGGCGGCCGCTACGCCGGGCTGGACCGGCTGTTCGGCAACCGCGGCTACGTCGTCACGGCGCAGCTCACCGACTCCGGCGGCATCTTCGTCAACTCCGAGGTCGCCTACCGCGGGGTGACGGTCGGGCGCGTGACCGGCATGACGCTCACCGAGCACGGCGTCGACGTCGCCCTCGACATCGACGCCGGCGCCCCGGACATCCCGGCCGACGCGCACGCCCAGGTGGCCAACCGGTCGGCGGTGGGGGAGCAGTTCGTCGACCTGCTTCCCTTGCACGACGGCGGCCCGTTCCTCAAGGACGGTTCGGTGATCACGGCGGACAAGACGTCGCTGCCGCCGTCGCCGGACACCGTGCTGTCGCATTTGGACGATCTTGTCGCGAGCGTGCACCCGGACTCGCTGCGGACGGTCGTCGACGAGACGTACAACGCGTTCGCGGGCACCGGACCGGAACTCCAGCAGCTGCTGGACAGCACCGGCTCGCTGACCGCCGTCGCCACCCAGTACATCCCGCAGACGCAGGGGCTGTTCGCGAACTCGCGGGTCGTGCTGGACACGCAGCAGCGGCAGGCGGCGAACATCACCGACTTCGCTTCCGGTCTCCGCACGATTTCGGGCCAGCTCAAGAAGTCCGACCCGGACCTGCGGCGGGTGATCGCGGAGGCGCCGCAGCTGAGCAGGCAGATCAGCGACGTGCTCGCCGCGTCCGGCACCGACCTGGGCGTGCTGTTCGCGAACCTGCTGACCACCGCGCAAATCACGTCGTCCCGTCGCGATTCCATCGAGGAACTGCTGGTGGCGTACCCGATCATCGGGGCGTTCTCGCCGTCGACGTCCCCGGACGGCACCGGTCACCTGGGCGTGGTGTTCAACTTCTTCGACCCCGCTTCGTGCACGAAGGGCTACGAGGGGACGAAGCAGCGTCCGGCGAACGATCTCACCGAGGCCCCGGTGAACATGAACGCCTACTGCGCCGAGCCGCCGGGCAGCCCGACCGGGGTGCGCGGCTCCCAAAACGCCCCTTACGCCGGCAAACCGCCCGCGATTCCCGCAGCGCCTTCACAGACCGCTGCCTCGGCGCCTCAGCCGCTCCCGGGGATGCTGAGCCTGCTGACGGGCCCGTCGTCGGGCGGCCTCGGCCGGCTGCTGGGCGCGCCGTGAAACTCCGTCTCCTCGTGGTGCTCGCGGTACTTTCCGTACTGGCAGCGGCCTTCACCGGCTGGACGTGGTGGCGAGCCGCGTCCGACGACGCCTCGGCCCGCGGCCGCGAGCGCGACGCCGTACTGGCGGCGGCCGGCCCCCAGCTGGTCACCCTGAACACGATCGACTACCACTCGGCGGCCGCGGACGTCGACCGCTGGATCTCGGCGTCGACCGGCCAGTACGGAAAGGACCTGTCCGGCGACCGCCAGGTCCAGATCGACCGCGCCACCACAGCCCGCACGGTGTCCACGGCATCCCTGGTCCAAGCGGCGGTGACGGAAATCGACGTCACCGCGGGTTCGGCCCGCTTGCTGGCGGTCCTGGACGTTCGGATTTCTTCCGGCGGCTCTCCGCCCACCCCCAAGCTGAACCGGCTGACGGTGGACGTCTCACGGTCGGCGTCGGGTTGGAAGGTCTCCGGTGTCCAGGCGGCGGGCTCGTGATCCGGGCGCTTGTCCTGGTCGTGGCGCTGGCCCTGGGCTGTGCGGTGTGGTTCGGCGTCGAGACGGCTTCGCTGTCTCCTGGCGACAACCGGGCTTTGGTGGATTCCGCCGGCACTGCCGCGGTTTCGGCTGAGGTGAGTGATGCGGTGAAGTCGGTTTTTTCTTACGACTACTCGAATCTGGCCCGGACCGAGCGGGCGGCTTCGGAGGTTCTGACGGGGGAGGCGGTGGGGCAGTATCAGGCCCAGTTCGCGTCGGCTCGTACTCGGGCTGCGGCGGAGAAGCTGGTTCGGACGACGACTGTGCGGGCCGTTGGGGTGCGTTCTCTTGTCGGTGATGATGCTTCTTTGTTGTTGTTCCTGGATCAGCAGACGGTGGGTTCGGGCGGGGTGCTTTCTTCTTCGGTGGCTCAGTTGGGGGTTACGGCTCGGCGGGTTGATGGGCATTGGAAGATTTCTTCTTTGATGGCTCTGTAGATCACCTGATCGGCAACTGTTCAGGTCGTTTCGATTGTTGTTGGTAGCCAGGGGTTTCCGGTGATGGCGTCGCGTAGTGCGGTGATGACGTGGCCGTTCTTGCGGGCGGTGGAGATGTAGCTGCGGACGCGTAGCCAGGCGTGGGCGCCGTGTGGGGTGCGCCAGCCGCCGGAGATCTTCAGTTGTGCCTTGATCATGCGCAGGTCGCGTTCGGCTTGGTTGTTGGTGAAGGGGACGGTGAGGTCGCGGGCGAAGAGCAGCACTTGGTGCTGGTAGTCGCGCAGGCGCACCAGCAGGTTCCGGGTCTTGCTTTGCTTACGATCCCGGCTCGGTGGGTGCAGCAGCAGGCCAACGTTGATCGTGCGGACGAACCTCGAGAGCAACGGATCGACGATGTGGGCGGGGATCGTGGCCTGGCCGGCATCTCGTGCGGTGTGGGCGGCGGTGTTGAGCTGTTCGAGGGTCTTGATCGCGATCCGGGGCCAGGAGTGCTCGGGGTGGGCTTCCCCGGCCGCGACGAGTTCGCGGAGATGGTGGGCGTTGCAGCGGGCGTGTTTGCGCCCGAAGTCTTAGTAGGACATGAGGCCGTCGTGGACGGCGACACCACGGAACCGGGTGAGGATCCCGAACTCGTCCATCGCCTCACCTCCACGCTGGGGATGGGGCAGGTAGGCGGTGAGCTGGGGTGTGCAGGCGAGGTGCAGCCACCAGTTCTTGCCTTCGGCTCGGATGCCGGTCTCGTCGAAGTGTGCCACCGACGCTGCTCGCACCGCGTCCTCGACCTGCTGGGCGAATCCGTTGAGCTGGGTGGCGACCGGGGTGAGGACGCCGGCGACCCAGCCGGTCGACACCGGCAGCCCGAGCAGGTCTTCCAGCAGTTGTGCTGTTCTGGCGACAGGGATGTGCTGGTAGGTCAGCAGATAGACCGCCAGCGCGGTCACGTTCGGTCCGTAGCAGGCGGGCGCGGTCGCCTCGGCCGGGCCGGGTGCAGTCGTGACGCGGTGGCAACCTCCGCACCGCAGCCGGTGCAGGTGGTGCTCGGTCACCGACGGGCGCACCTCGGGCAGGTCCACCACCTGCCGGCGCGTCACCCCGACCTCGTCGCGCCGGCGCAGCCCGGTGCCGCATCCCGAACACGACGACGGCACATGATCCACGATCTGGTCGGGGTCGGTGACCAGCGACAGGCTCGACCCCGGCGCGCCCGGCTGCTTGCCCTGCTTGCGGTTGGTTTTGTCCCGCAACGACTTCGGGGCGGGTTTGCTGAACCGGTCCGATGACGGCGGCATCGACGAGTTCCCCGAATTCATTCCGAGGCGGCGTTTCAGCTGGGCGACCTCGTCCCGCAACGCGGTGATCTCCTCCCGCGCACGAGCGAGCTCTACCGCCTGCGTTGCGACCAGCGCGGCCAGCTCGTCATACGACGGACGAACACCTTTCCCCACAACAAGATCATTCCACAAGCCAGATCGCAGCCCGAAACGACCTGAACAGTTACCCTGATCGTGTGGTGAACATCTGTTCGCATGTCGGTAATCTTGGTGTGTGGACAGAGAAACGGTGTGGCAAGCAGACGCGGAGGCCCTGGCCGACCACCTCCGCAGCCTGCTCACCGTCATGCGGTCCGCCGAAGCCGAGATCGGTGCGCTGCTCGTGGAAATCGAATCCCGTGGCGTGCTGGAACTGTTCGGATACCGCTCTGCCGCCCGACTCTTGGAGCATCTCGCCGACCTCCCGCGCGCCGCCGCCGACAAGATGATCAAACGCGCCCAGGCCCTGCACCCCAGCCACTCTCTCGACGCAACCCCCGCCGTTGCTCCCGCCACAGGTATCGCCGCGCTCTCCGGACGGCTGAGCACTCCGATGATCGACACCATCATCGAGGCTGTCTCCCGGATCCCCGCCTCCCACCGCGACACCGCCGAAGCGGACCTGCTGGCCTTCGCCGCCGACGCGGGCCACAAACAAGTCGCCGCCCTCGGCGCCCGCATCCTGGCCCACCTCGACCCCGACGGCACCGTCCCTCCCGACACCGAGCCCGCCACCCCCACTCGGGAACTGTCGCTGCGCCGCAAACGCACCGGAACCTGGGAACTATCCGGCCGCTTCGACGATGAGACCGGCACCCGAGCCAGCGCCCTGCTCGACGCGTTGGCCGAACGCCGCGGTGCCGACGACGGCCCCGACTTCCGGTCCCCGCAGGAACGCTACGGCGACGCTTTCTCCGACGCCCTCGACCTGGCCCTCAACTCCCCAGAATTGCCCACCCAAGCCGGAGAACGCACCCACGTCATGGTCGCGGTCTCCCTCACCGACCTGCGCTCCGGACTCGGCCACGCGACCCTCGGCGACACCGGCCTGATTTCCGCCGCCGACGCCCGCATCCACGCGTGCGACTGCACCCTCATCCCCGCCGTCCTCGGCACCGCCAGCGAACCCTTGAACCTCGGCCGCGCCCGCCGCCTCATCTCACCCGGGCTCCGCCGCGCCCTGTTCCTCCGCGACCGCGGCTGCGCCTTCCCCGGCTGCCACCGACCACCCCGCCACTGCCAGGGCCACCACATCCACCACTGGTCCGAAGGCGGCCTCACCGACCTCGCGAACCTGGTCCTGCTCTGCGGCCACCACCACCGGCTCCTCCACCGGTCGGGCTGGCAGGTTCGCATCGCCACCGACGGCCACCCCGAGTTCCTGCCGCCACGGTTCTTGGACAAACGCCGAAAACCCAGGCGCAACAACCTGCATCAGCCCTTGCCATTCGCAGCCTGAGACAACCGAACATGGGAAAGGCCCGCAGCCCACCGGCTACGGGCCTACACCCATGCTCCAACCGGAGCCCCACGCTCAAGATCGGCAGCCGACCTTTTGTCTCAACCGCCTCAAACCCCGAAGTTCCCGCACCAATCGCCTTCCCCGGCCCGCTCCGGTCACCGACGGTTCTGCACCTCCACACGCACGGTCGGCCAGCCGCGCCGGTGCCCCAAGGCCGATCGTGCATCGAGGCTGGCTCGGTCGTCGACGGTTCTGTGCCTCCACACTCACGGTCGGCCAGTCGCGCCCGTGCCCCAGCGCTGATCGCGCATCGAGGCTGGCTCGGGTCATCGGCGGTTCTGTGCGTCCGTGGTCACGGTCGGCCAGTCGCGTAGGTGCCCCAACGCGGATCGTGCATCGAGGCTGGCTCGGTCGTCGACGGTTCTGTGCCTCCACACTCACGGTCGGCCAGTCGCGTAGGTGCCCCAACGCCGATCGCGCATCCAGGCTGGCTCCGGCCGTCGGCGGTTCTGCGTCTCCGCTCACGGTCGGCTGGCTGCGCACTTGCCGAGCCGGTACCCCAACGCCGATCGCCTCTCGCGGCTTCTGTGCCTCGACACTTACGGCCCGCCGCGCATTGGCCGAGCCGGTGCCCACCACCGACGTCCCAGCGCCAATCGCCCTCTCCGGCCATCGGCGCTTCTGTGCCCCCACGCCCACGACCGCCCACCCACGCACTCGCCGAGCCCGTGTCCCGACCCCGCGGCTCGGGCGTGAACACCGACCGTCCTCCCAGGACTCCCGCCCGATCGACTCGCCGCGCACTCGCCCCGACCGCCTCGGAGCCCCGGCCTCAGCAGCTCACCTCAGCACCGCAAACGGTCACCCGTCCCAGACCGAAGCCCCCTGCCTCAACACCTCGACCCCCGCCGGAGCCGCCACCGGCCACAACTCCACCACATACCGGTAATGCTCCCCGAACTCATGCTCGTTCCACGTCACCGAAGGCGGCCCAGCCGGCACATACGAAACCCTCGCCCGGTACAACCCCGGCAGCACCGAAAAGAACTTCTCCTGCGACGGATAGTCCGCAGGCCCGGAAATCACCAGCCGACCACTCTGAACCGGAAGATCCGCTTCCACCACGTGCTCCGCCTCCGAAAACAGCGGAGGCGCCGACGGCAGCAACGTCACCGAAGACTCGACCACGTCCGAGCGGGCCGTCGCGATGGCCAGACCGCCGGGCTCCGCTCCGATCCGGTGGGATTCCACCGCGGCGGCGGTCCAGCCGCTGCCGGTCAGGTGGGAAGCCGAGTCGCGCAACGAGAACTGGCGCTGGTCGGCGTGGACTACCAAATGCACACCTACCACCCTAGCCAGGACCCGCCCCGAAATGGTATCGACGCCGGGGTTAGCGTTGAGGCCATGACCACTGCTTCCGTCGACGTCGACACGGCCCGCAGCGACTACGCGGCCCTGGTCGGCCGAGGCCTCTCCCTGGACATCACCCGTGGCAAGCCGTCGCCCGAGCAGCTCGACCTTTCGAACGCGCTGCTGAGCCTTCCCGGCGATGGCTCCTTCAAGGCCGAGGACGGCACCGACGTCCGCAACTACGGCGGCCTGAAGGGCCTGGCCGAGCTGCGCCGCATCTTCGCCGGGGCGCTGCAGGTTCCCGCCGAGCAGTTGCTCGCCGCCGGGAACTCCAGCCTCGAGCTGATGCACGACGCCGTCGTGCAGGCGCTGCTGAGCAAGCTGCCCGGGGCCGAGCGCCGGTGGGCCGACGAGCCGCAGGTGAAGTTCCTCGCGCCTGTTCCGGGGTACGACCGGCACTTCGCGCTCACCGAGCGGTTCGGCATCGAGCTCGTCCCGGTCGCGATGACCGACGAGGGCCCGGACATGGACGCCGTCGAGACGCTGGTCGCCGAGGACCCCGCCGTCAAGGGGATCTGGTGCGTGCCGAAGTACAGCAACCCCACCGGGGTCACGTTCAGTGACGACGTCGTCAAGCGGCTCGCCACCATGCGCACCGCGGCGCCGGACTTCCGGGTCTTCTGGGACAACGCCTACGCCGTGCACCACCTCACCGACGACGAGCCGGAGCTGGCCGACCTGCTGGCGCTGGCCACCGAGGCCGGCAACGCCGACCGCGTGTTCGTCTTCGGCTCGACCTCCAAGATCACCCTGGCCGGGGCCGGCGTCGGGTTCTTCGGGGCCTCCGAGGCCAACCTCGCCTGGTGGACCGGCAACATCGGCAAGCGCACCATCGGCCCGGACAAGGTCAACCAGCTGCGCCACGCCCGCTTCCTCAAGGACGAGGCCGGCGTCCGCGCGCACATGCGCAAGCACGCCGAGATCATCGGGCCGAAGTTCGCGGCCGTCGACCGCATCCTCACCGAGGAGCTGGCCGACCTGGCGTCCTGGACCAAGCCGACCGGCGGGTACTTCGTCACGCTGACCGTCCCCGCGGGCACCGCGAAGGAGGTCGTGCGGCTGGCCAAGGAGGCCGGGGTCGCGCTGACCCCCGCCGGGGCGACCCACCCGCACGGGGCGGACCCGGACGACGCCGTGATCCGGATCGCGCCGACCTTCCCGAAGCTCGCCGAGGTCGAAGAGGCCGTCCGCGCGCTGGCTGTCTGCGTCCGGCTCGCGGTCGCCGAACGCGGCTGACCTGCGGAGATGTAATCAGGAAGAATTTTTTCCCGATTTGACCGAGCCGGGGGCCGTCCAGGTACGTATCACCGTTGGGTGAGGTGGACGAACTCGTCACGAGAGGACGTCCCCCGGTGTTCGGAAAACGCTACACACGGCAGCTGATCGAGCGCAGCGCGGAGAACGCGACCGACCGCCGCCGCTTCCTCAAGGCTGCGGGAGCGGCGGGGCTCGGCGTCGCGGGCGCCGGCGCGCTCGGCACAGCGCTGTCGCTGGGGCTCGGCTCGGCCGGTGCCACGCAGCAGTACGGCGCGCAGGGCGGCGACGCCGCGAAGGAGGCGGCGAGCGACGCCGCCGTGCTGAACTTCGCGCTCAACCTGGAGTACCTGGAGGCGAACCTCTACTCGTTCGCCGTCTACGGCTACGGGCTGAACGAGAAGTACGTCAACGGCATCGGCAACCTCGGCAAGGTCTCCGGCGGGCACGCCGTCAAGTTCAAGAGCGAGCACACCAAGCAGATCGTCCAGGAGATCGCCGGCGACGAGGTCGCGCACGTGACCTTCCTGCGCAAGGCCCTCGACAAGGCGGCCGTCGCGCAGCCGGAGATCGACTTCCAGAACAGCTTCACCGCCGCCATGCAGGCCGCGGGGCTGATCAAGGAAGGCCAGACGTTCGACCCGTTCGCGAGCGAGAACAACTTCCTGCTGGCCGCGTACCTGTTCGAAGACGTCGGCGTGTCCGCCTACAAGGGCGCGGCGCCGCTGGTGAACAACAAAACGTTCCTCGACGCGGCGGCGGGCATCCTCGCGGTCGAGGCCTACCACGCGGGCATCGTGCGCGGGCAGCTGTTCGAACGCGGCCTCGGCGACGTCACGAACAAGATCTCCGACGCCCGCGACAGCCTCGACGGCAAGGCCGACGACGACGAAGGCGTGCTCAAGGACGGCAAGGCGAACCTCGTGCCGGCGGACGCGAACGGCATCGCGTTCGGCCGGTCCGCCGACCGCGTGCTCAACATCGCCTACCTCAACCCGGACAAGGTGTCCTCGGGCGGCTTCTTCCCGCGCGGCCTCAACGGCGACATCGCCACCAGTGGCGCCAAGGAGTGAACGCCGCGTGCCGCCGCCACGGTAACGTCGTGGTCGGCGGCACGCGGAGTCCACGAGGGGGAGCAGGGTGCGGGTACTGGTCGCGGGTGGCGGGATCGCCGGCACGGTCACGGCGACGGCGCTGAAGCTCGCCGGGCACGAGCCAATCGTCTTCGAGGCCTACCCGGCGTGCGGGGACGACGTCGGCGCGTTCCTCACGATCATGCACAACGGCATGGACGCCCTGCGCGCGATCGGCCTGGACGGCCCGGTGATCGGCGCGTCCTTCGCGGCGATCGGCGTCGAGCTGGTCCTCCCGACCGGGGAGACCGCCGGGCGCCGCGAGTTCGACACCGAAGGCGTGGACGGGCCGCGCACCCTGACCCGCGCGGCGCTCTACCGGGTCCTGCAGGACGAAGCCGCGCGCCGGGGCGTCGCGCTCGAACGGGGCAAACGCCTGGTCGGCGCGAAGCCGGCCGGGGGCGGTGTCACGGCCGAATTCGCCGACGGCACCACCGAAACGGGTGACGTGTTGGTCGGCGCGGACGGGTTGCACTCGGTGGTCCGGAGGCTGATCGACCCGGACGCCGACGCGCCGCGCTACACCGGCCAGACCGTCGTCTACGGCTACACGCGTGCGCCCGGGCTGCCGTCGGCGGCCGGGATCTACCGGATGGTCCGCGGCAGCAAGGCGGCCTTCGGGTTCACGACCGACCCGGACGGCGCCACGTACTGGTTCGCCCGAATCCCTGACGCCGAGCGTTCCCGCGAGGAGATCGCGGCGGTGACCCCGGCGGGGTGGCGCGAGTTCGCGCACGCCGCGTTCGCGGGAGAACCGTTGCCCTGCGCGGACATCATCGCCGCCACCGGCGACGAGGTGTTCGGCGGCCACTCGTACGACCTCCCCGAGACGCGCGTCTGGTCGACGCCCGAGATGGTGCTCGCCGGCGACGCCGCCCACGCCGCGTCCCCGGCGGACGCGCAGGGCGCGTCGATGGCGATCGAGGACGCCGTGGTCCTCGCGCAGTGCCTGCGCGACCTGCCGGACCCGGCGTCGGCGTTCGCGGCGTACGAAGAACTCCGCCGCGAGCGCGTCGAGAAGCTGGTCGCGTCGAGCGCGGGCAAGGACGTCGGCGAAAAGCCGGGCTGGGTCTACGCGCACCACATCGACTGGGACGCGAAGGTCACCGCCCGATGAGCCTCGGGCCGCCGCCCCAGCGCATCGAAGTCACCGCCGACCAGGTCCGGCAGCTCGTCGCCGAGCAGTTCCCGCAGTGGGCGGGGCTCGCGGTGCGGCCGGTGGCGAACGGCGGCTGGGACAACCGGACCTTCCACCTCGGCGACACGATGTCGGCGCGGCTGCCCAGCGCGGCCGAGTACGCCTTGTCCGTGGACAAGGAACAACGCTGGCTCCCGGTGCTCGCGCCCCGGCTGCCGCTGCCGATCCCCGTCCCGCTGGCGGAAGGAAAACCCGGCGCGGACTACCCGTTCCCGTGGTCGATCCTCCCGTGGCTCGACGGAGAGCAGGCGAGGGCGGACCGGATCGCCGACCCCGTCGCGTTCGCCGCCGACCTGGCCGGGTTCCTGGCCGCGCTGCAGGACGTCGACCCGGCCGGCGCGCCCGGGCCGGGCAAGCACAACTGGTTCCGCGGCGACACCCTGCGCACCTACGACGAGCTGGTCCGGCACCGGCTCGACGGCCTGACCGGCAAAATCTGGCAGGTCGCGCTCGACGCGCGGTGGGACGGCGTGCCGCGCTGGTTCCACGGCGACGTCGCCGCGGGAAACCTGTTGCTGCACCACGGAAAACTGGCCGCGGTCATCGACTTCGGCAGCTGCGGCGCCGGCGATCCGGCCTGTGACGTGGCCATCGCGTGGACGCTGCTGACCACCGACGGCCGCGAGGTGTTCCGCGAGCGGCTGGCGATCGACGACGCCACGTGGGCCCGCGGCCGCGGCTGGGCGCTGTGGAAGACGCTCGTCACCCTCGCCCGCGCGAGCGGCCGCGAAGCCGCCGAAGCACAGCGCGTCCTCGACGAAATCCGCACCGAGTACCGCTGAGGTTCAGGCGCCGCAGGAGTCGCGGATGACCAGTTTCGTCGGCAGCCGCACCGGTTCCGGCGCGCCCACGTTCTCGATCATCGCCAGCAGCGCGCCGGCCGCCGCCGTGCCGAAGCCCGGTTTGTCCTGGGCCACCGTCGTCAGCGCCGGGTCCACCAGGGACGCCACCTCGATGTCGTCGAACCCCACCACCGCCAGGTCGTCCGGCACCCGCAGGCCGGCCGCGCGGGCGGCCAGCAGGGCGCCGACCGCCATCTCGTCGCTGGCCGCGAACACCGCCGTCGGCGGATCCTTGCGTGCCAGGAGCCGGCGCATGCCGACGAAGCCGCTCTCGCGGTAGAAGTCCCCGGTCACCACGTAGTCCTCGCGCAGCGGCAGCCCCGCCTCGGCCAGGCCGCGCCGGTAGCCCTCGGTGCGGGCGGCGGCGGGCGCGTTGCCGCGCGGGCCGGTGATCGTGGCGATCCGCCGGTGCCCGAGGGCGGCCAGGTGCCGGACGGCTTCGGCGGCGCCGGCGGCGTTGTCCGAGGTCACGTAGGTCGCCCGCGGGCCGGAGAGCGCCACGTCCACCGCGACGCACGGCAGCCCGGACTGGGCGAACGTGCCGAACGCTTCGGCGTCGGTCCCGCTGTCGATGAGCACCAGCCCGGCCAGGTGGTGGCGCCGGGTCATCCCGACGTACCCGACCGGGTCGGCCAGCGACACCCCGGGGTGGCGGTTGCGGGCGTCGTCGCTCGTGGCGAGCAGCAGCAGGTGGTAGCCGTGCGAGCTGAGCGCGGACTTGAGGCCCAGCAACAGGTCCTGCAGGAACGGGTGCCGCCAGCCGGGCCGCCGGTGGTCGGTGTCCCAGACCAGCCCGACCATCGCCGAGCGCTGCCGCGACAGCGCCCGCGCCGACTCGTTCGGCGAAAAGTCGAGTTCCCGGGCGACCCGCTCGACGTGGGTGCGGGTCGCCTCGCTGACCGTCGCGGGGCGGTTGAACACCCGCGAGACGGTCGCGACGGAAACCCCGCAGAGCTGCGCGATCTCGCGGGCCGTGACCATGCTGACCTCCGTTGTTGTAACCGGTTACATCTGTAGCACATGATCTCAGGCAGCGTAAACGCCGAGGTGCGTTATCTTTTCGTTACTTGACGAACGCGGCTTGGGAGCGCTCTCATGGGTCCCGCGTTTTCCGACCGGCCCGCAGAACAACGGAGATCTCATGCGCCCGAAAACGACACCCCGACTCGTCTTGGCGGTCGTCTGCGCCGCTGTCACCGCCTTGAGCGCCTGCGGGAGCGGTGACGCGGCCGGCGGGACAGTGAAGCTGAGCCTCGGCCTGTTCGGCAACTTCGGCTACACCGACCTGATCAAGGAGTACCAGGCCGCGCACCCCGGTATCGAGATCACCGAGCGGACCGCGTCCTACTCCGACCACCACAAGAACCTCGCCGCGCACCTGGCAACCGGGGGCGGCGCCGCCGACATCGAAGCGATCGACACCGGCTACGTCGCCCAGTTCAAGGCGACCCCGGACAAGTTCGTCGACCTCAACACCGTCGGCGGGGACAAGCTCAAGGACCGCTGGCTGAGCTGGAAGTGGTCGGCGTCGCTGGCCAAGGGCGGGCAGCAGATCGGCTACGGCACCGACGTCGGCGGCCTGGCCATCTGCTACCGCCGCGACCTGTTCGAGAAGGCCCAGCTGCCCGCCGACCGCGACGCCGTCTCCGCGCTCTGGCCCACCTGGCAGGCGTTCTTCGAGACCGGCAAGCGCTTCCAGGCCAAGGCGCCCAACGGCGTCAAGTTCATGGACGGCGGCCCGACCGTGCTCAACGCGATCTTCGGCCAGGCACCCGTTGGCTACTACGACCAGAACGACCAGCTCGTCGTCGACAGCAACCCGGCGCTGCGCACCGGCTGGGACCAGGTCGTCGACGCGGTCAAGGCGAACCTCTCCGCCGGCCTGCTCTACAGCACGCCGACCTGGAACACCGGCTTCACCCAGGGCCAGTTCGCCACGGTCACCTGCCCGGCCTGGATGATGACCAAGATCAAGGACCAGGCCCCGGACACCGCGGGCAAGTGGGACGTCGCGACCGTGCCCGGCGGGGGCGGCAACTGGGGCGGCTCGTACCTGACCATCCCGAAGCAGGGCAAGCACACCAAGGAAGCCGCCGAGCTCGCCGCCTGGCTGACCGCGCCCGAGCAGCAGGCGAAGGTCTTCACCAGCAAGGGCCTGCTGCCCTCGACGCCGTCGCTCTACGACGACCCGAAGATCACCGGCTACACCAACCCGTTCTTCAACAACGCTCCCGTCGGCAAGGTGTTCACCGACGCGGCGAAGAAGCTGAACCCGCAGTACCAGGGCCCCAAGGCCGGCGACGTCCAGACCGAGTTCGGCAACGCGATGCAGCGCGTCGAGCAGGGCAAGCAGGACGGCGCGGCGGCGTGGCAGCAGCTGGTCGGTGACGTGGCGAAGCTGAAGTAATGGCACTCACCTGGGCCGACCGGCGGCACAAGTGGGACGTCAAGCTGTCGCCGTTCGGCTTCATCAGCCCGTACTTCCTGATCTTCGGCGTCTTCGGGTTGTTCCCGCTGCTGTACACGGCGTTCGTGTCGCTGCAGAAGCGGAACCTGCTCGACGCCGAAGGCGCGCAGTTCATCGGGTTCGGCAACTACGAGCAGCTGCTGTTCCACGACCCGTACTTCTGGAACTCGATGGGGAACACGGTCAGCCTGTGGCTGCTGACCACGATCCCGCAGATCCTGTTCGCGCTCGGCATCGCGCACCTGCTCAACCGCAGGCTGCGCGGCCGGACGCTGTTCCGGATGGGGATGATCCTGCCGAACATCACCTCGGTGGCGGCGGTGACGATCATCTTCGCGCAGCTGTTCGGCCGGGACTTCGGCCTGGTGAACTGGGTGCTGAGCTGGTTCGGCGCCGGCCAGGTCGACTGGCAGGCCGGCACGGCCAGCTCCCACACCGCCATCGCGGCGATGGTGGTGTGGCGCTGGACCGGCTACCACGCGCTGATCTTCCTGGCGTCGATGCAGGCGATCCCGTCGACCATGTACGAAGCCGCGACGCTCGACGGCGCCCGCGGGTGGCAGCAGTTCTGGCGGATCACCGTGCCGCTGCTGCGGCCGCAGATCATCTTTTCGACGGTGATCGCGACGACCGGCAACATGCGGCTGCTCGCCGAGCCGCTGCTGTTCAACCCGGGCACGGCGGCCGCCACCGGCGGCTCGGACCGGCAGTTCCAGACCGCCGCGCTCTACCTCTACGAGCAGGGCTTCACCAAGTACGACTTCGGCTACAGCTCGGCGATCGCGCTGATCCTGGCCGTGGCCACGATGCTCGTCGCGGGCGTGTCGTACCTGGTCACCCGGCGCATCCAAACGGACTGAGGAGCGGACATGACCACCGTGCTGACGCCGGCCGCACCGGCGCCGCCGGACGCGGCGCCCGGCCGGATCCGGCGCATCGGGAAGCGGATCGCGAGCCCGTGGACCTACGCCGCGCTGATCGCGATCCTCGCCGGGTCGGCGTTCCCCGTGTACTGGTCGTTCGTCGTCTCGTCGCAGACGACGGAGGCGGTCGGGAGCGTGCCGCCGGTGCTGGTGCCCGGCGGGCACCTGTTCGAGAACATCGCCCGCGTCTTCGACGAGACGAACTTCGCGCTGGCGCTGGGGAACTCGCTGATCGTCGCGGGCACGATCACCGTGTCCGTGGTGCTGTTCTCGACGCTCGCCGGGTTCGCCTTCGCCAAGCTGAAGTTCCGCGGGCGGACGTTCCTGCTGCTGCTTGTGGTCGCCACCCAGGCGATCCCGACCGAGCTCGGCGTCGTCCCGCTCTACATGATGATGGCCGACTTCGGCTGGGCCGGGCAGCTGCAGGCGGTGATCGTGCCCGGGCTCGTCACCGCGTTCGGCGTGTTCTTCATGCGCCAGTACTTCGAACGCGCGCTCCCGCTGGAACTCCTGGAAGCCGGCCGGATGGACGGCTGCGGCTCGCTGCGGCTGTTCTGGCACGTGGCGCTGCCCGCCGCCCGCCCGGCCGCGGCGGTGCTCGGGCTGTTCACGTTCATGCAGGCGTGGAACGACTTCTTCTGGCCGCTGGTGGTGCTGGTGCCGGAGAACCCGACCGTCCAGACGGCACTGTCCAGCCTGGCCAGTGGCTACACCACCGACTACACGCTCGTGCTCACCGCCGCGACCATCGGCACCGTCCCCGTCCTCCTCGTGTTCCTGCTGTTCGGCCGCCAGATCGTCGGCGGCATCATGCAGGGCGCGCTCAAGGGCTGACCTCCCGGAGACCACCGTGACCACCAGTTTCCCGCCCGGCTTCCGCTGGGGTGTCGCCACTTCGGCGTTCCAGATCGAAGGCGCCACCACCGCGGACGGCCGCGGACCGTCCATCTGGGACACCTTCGCCGCGGTTCCCGGCGCGGTGGCCGGCGGCGACACCGGCGAACCGGCGGCGGACCACTACCACCGCTGGCCGCAGGACCTCGCCCTGCTCGCCGGCCTCGGCGTGGACGCCTACCGGTTCTCGGTGTCGTGGCCCCGCGTGCAGCCCTCCGGCCGCGGCCGCGTCGAACGCCGCGGGCTCGACTTCTACCGGCGGCTCGTGGAAGGGCTGCGGGAGAAGGGGATCGAGCCGTTCCTGACGCTCTACCACTGGGACCTGCCGCAGGCACTGGAGGACGAAGGCGGCTGGCGCTCCCGCGACACGGCGTTCCGGTTCGCCGACTACGCGTCCCTCGTCCACGCGGAGCTCGGCGACCTGGTCGAGCACTGGACGACGCTGAACGAGCCGTACCCGTGCGCGGTCGCGGGCTACGGCGAGGGCCGCCACGCCCCCGGCGCGAAGGAGGGGGACGGTGCCCTCGCCGCGGCCCACCACCTGCTGCTCGGCCACGGCCTGGCGGTGCGGGCGATGCGCGGGCAGGCACCCCCGCACCACCAGTTCGGCATCGTCCTCAACCAGTCGCCCGTGGTCCCGGTGTCCGCGTCGGCTTCGGACGCGGCGGCGGCCGCCCGCCAGGACACGCTGCTGCGCCGCCAGTTCACCGACCCGCTCTTCGGCGGCCGCTACGCCCCGGGCCTGGCGGCGATGTTCAGCGGCGCCTCGGACTTCGCCTTCCGCCGCGACGGCGACCTGGGGACGATCGGCCAGCCCCTGGACTACCTGGGCGTCAACTACTACTACCGCCTGCACGTCGCGGACGCCCCCCACCGCGAACCGGACCCGGCCCGCCGCACGGTGGCCGACATCGGCGTGGACACCTCGCAGCTGCCGGACGTCCCGCGCACGGGCATGGGCTGGCCGGTGGAGCCGGAGGGGCTGACCGAGGCGCTGGTGGGCCTGCACAACCGCTACCCGGAGCTGCCCCCGGTGTACGTCACGGAGAACGGCTGCGTCTACCCGGACCGCAGCGACTTCGCCGACTACGAGCGCATCACGTTCCTGACCGAGCACATCGAGGCGGCCCGCACGGCCGCGGCGGCCGGCGTCGACCTGCGGGGGTACTTCTGCTGGTCTCTGCTGGACAACTTCGAGTGGGCCCACGGCTACAAGCACCGGTTCGGCCTGGTGCACGTGGACTACGAGACGCAAGCCCGCACCCCGCGGGCGAGCTACCGCTGGTACCGCGACTTCATCACGGCCCAGCGCACGTCGTGAAAGCCGTGAATGCCACATTGAGGGACACTAAGTCCCTCAATGTGGCATTCACGGCTTTTACTTCTTGTACAGGCCTTCGATGGCGTTGGCGTAGTTCTTCGAGACCACGTTGCGCTTAAGCTTCAGGCTCGGCGTGATCTCGCCGCCCTGCTCGGTGAAGTCGTTGGCCAGCACCGTGAACTTCTTGATCGCCTCGGCCTTGGACACCTGCTTGTTCGCCTCGTCCACCGCCGCCTGGATCTCGGCGAGCAGGTCGGCGTCGGTGGCCAGCTCGGCGACCGTGGCCGCGGCGGGCTTGCCGTGCTGGGACTTCCACGCCGGGAAGTACTCCTCGTCGACCGTGACCAGCGCCGCGATGAACGGGCGCTGGTCGCCGACCACCATGGCCTGGCTGACCAGCGGGGCCGCCTTGATCGTGTCCTCGAGACCGGACGGGGCGACGTTCTTGCCGCCCGCCGTCACGATGATCTCCTTCTTGCGGCCGGTGATCTTCAGGAAGCCGTCGGAGTCGAGCTCGCCGAGGTCGCCGGTGTGGAACCAGCCGTCGGTGAGCGCTTCCTTCGTCGCCTCCGGGTTGTTGTAGTACGCCCGGAACACGACGTCGCCCTTGAGCATGACCTCGCCGTCGTCGGCGATGCGGACCGACGTGCCGTTGACCGGCTTGCCGACCGTGCCGACGCGGAACGCCGTCTGGGTGTTGACGTTCGCCGCCGCGGACGTCTCGGTCAGGCCGTAGCCCTCGAACACCGGGACGCCGATGCCGCGGAAGAAGTGCGCCAGCCGCGCGCCGAGCGGGGCGCCGCCGGACACCGCCGCGACGCAGCGGCCGCCGAGGGCCGCGCGCAGCTTGCCGTAGACGAGCTTGTCGAACACCAGGTGCTTCAGCTTGAGGCCGAGCCCGGCGCCGCCCGTGTCCTGCGCCTGGCTGTACTCGACCGCGACCGCTTCGGCGGCGTCGAAGATCTTGCCCTTGCCCTCGCTGTGGGCCTTCTGCTTCGCCGAGTTGTAGACCTTCTCGAACACGCGCGGCACCGCGACCACGAACGTCGGCCGGAACGTGCCCAGGTCGGCGACTAGGTTCTTGACGTCCGGCGTGTGCCCGAGGGTGACGCGGGCGGTGAGCGCGGTCACCGCGATCGCGCGGGCCAGCACGTGCGCCAGCGGCAGGAAGCACAGCAGCGAGTTGCCCTGCTCCATCAGCTGCGGGAACGCCTCGATGTCGGCGCGGATCTCGGCCAGCAGGTTGCGGTGGGTCAGCTCGACGCCCTTGGGGCGGCCGGTGGTGCCCGAGGTGTAGACGATCGTGGCGAGCTCGTCCGCGCTCACCTCGCGGCGGCGCTCGTGCAGCTCGTCGTCGGACAGCGAAGCGCCCAGCGCGGCCAGCTCCTCGACGGCGGGGGAGTCGCCCTCGATCTGCCACGTGTGGTCCAGCTCGGTGAGCCGGTCCCGGATTTCCCCGACCGCGCCGGCGTGGCCGTCGGTCTCGACGAACACGCCCTTGGCGGCCGAGTCGGAGAGGATCCAGTACACCTGTTCGGGCGAGGACGTGTCGTAGATCGGGACGGTGACCGCGCCGGCCGCCCAGATCGCGAAGTCGATCAGCGTCCACTCGTAGCGGGTCTTCGACATGATCGCGACGCGGTCGCCGCGGCCGATCCCGGCCTTGGCCATGCCCTTGGCGACCGCCAGCACCTGGGCGGCGAACTCCTTGGCGGTCACGTCCAGCCAGCTGCCCTCGACCTGGCGGCGGAAGCTCACCACGTCGGAGAACCGCTCGGCGTTCGCCCAGACGACATCGGACATGTTCTCGTCGTCGGCCACCGGCTTGCCGGCGGGAGCGCTGTATTCGCGCACGTGGACCTCCGTGTTCAACGCGTGCGGCAGGCGACACCGCTGTTACCCGCCAGTCAACTTAGCGTGGTGAGCACCTTAAGACCATGCTGATCGCCGCCGCACGGCGAGGGCGTGACATTCTTCGCACGTGAACGCGCCACCCTCACTCGACATCGTCGACGAGACGTTCCTCGCCGTTCCGCCGTCCACCGTGGCCGCCGTCTTCGCCGACTCCCGGTCCTGGACGCGCTACTGGCCGGACCTGGTCCTGGAGGTCTACACCGACCGGGGGGACAAGGGCCTGCGCTGGACCGTTCAGGGCGCGCTCGTCGGTACGATGGAAGTCTGGCTCGAGCCGGTGCTCGACGGCACTCTGCTGCACTACTTCCTGCGGGCGACCCCCGCCGACGCGGCGGGCGCGCCCCGTGCGCTGGCGCCGCGCGACCTGCGCCGGGAGTTCGACCGGCGGGCCCGCGCGGCCAAGGCGATCGCGCTCGGGCTCAAGGAGATCCTGGAGGACGGGCGCGAGCCCGGAGTGCCTCCGCGCGGCGAAGACTGAAGGGACCAGGGGTGCGGGTACACGTCGTCTCGGACGTGCACGGCAACGCGGACGCGCTGAAGCGGGCGGGGGACGGGGCCGACGCGCTGGTCGTGCTCGGTGACCTGCTGGACTTCGTCGACTACCGCGACCACGACAAGGGCATCATGGGCGCGCTGTTCGGCGCCGAGAAGGTCGGGGAGTTCGCGCGCCTGCGTCGCGAAGGCACCCGTGACGAAACCGTTGCCTTCTCCCGGACGCTCTGGGCGAGCCTCGACGACCCGGCCGGCGCGGTCGACGAGGCCATCCGCGAGCAGTACGCGGCGCTGTTCGCGGCGATGACCGCGCCCACCTACGCCACCCCCGGCAACGTCGACACCCCGTCGCTGTGGCCCGAGTTCACCGGCGCGGGCATCCACGTCCTCGACGGCGAGGTGGCCGAGATCGGCGGCCTGCGGTTCGGGTTCGTCGGCGGCGCGCTGCTGCCCGACGGCGTCGTCCCGCGCCGCCGCAAGGGCGCCGCCTGGCGCCCCTACCTGCGGGATCGCGAGGACTACGACAAGAGCGTCGCCGCGCTCGCCGACGTCGACGTCCTCTGCACGCACGGGCCGCCCGCCCTGCCGGAGCTGACCTACGACGTCGTCGCGCGCCGCAACGAAATCGGCTCCACGGCGCTGCTGGAGCTGATCCGGGAGCAGCGGCCGCGCTGGTCGGTGTTCGGGCACGTGCACCAGCCGCTGTCTTCGCGCGTCCGGGTCGGCCTGACCGAGTGCCGTAACGTGGGTCACTTCAAGGAGACCGGGCAGCCGTACGTGCTGCGCTGGTGACCGACCGCGGCGGCTACGCTTCGTCCCATGGCCGAGCAGTCCACACAGTCCATCGAGGTCGACGCCGAGCCCAGCCGGGTGATGGCCGTGATCGCCGACTTCCCCGCCTACCCGGAATGGGCCAAGGCCGTCCGGCAGACCGAGGTACTCGGCACCGACGCCGGTGGCCGGGCCAAGCAGGTCAAGCTGACCCTGGACGCGGGCCCGATCAAGGACGTCTACACCCTCGAGTACGACTGGGACGGTGACGGCCTCGGCGTCAGCTGGCACCTGGTCAAGGGCCAGATGCAGAAGGCGCAGAACGGCCGGTACGCGCTCGAGGACCTGGGCGGCCGGACGCGGGTCACCTACACGCTGTCGGTCGAGCTGGCGCTCCCGATGATCGGGCTGCTGCGCCGCAAGGCCGAGAAGATGGTCATGGACACCGCGCTGAAGGAGCTCAAGAAGCGGGCCGAGGGGTAGCCACGTGCGGATCCTGCTGTTCACCGGCAAGGGGGGTGTCGGGAAGACGACGCTGGCCGCCGCCACCGGCGCCGCCCTGGCCGCCCGCGGCAGGAAGACCCTCGTCGTGTCCACCGACCCGGCGCACTCGCTCGGCGACGCCTTCGGCCACACCCTGGGCGCCGAACCGTCCGAAGTGGACGCGCTGCTTTCGGCCGTGCAGATCGACTCGCGGACCCTGGTGGACACGACCTGGCACCGGCTCCGGGCCGAGCTGCAGGCCGCGCTGGCCGGCGCCGGACTCGACACCTTGGACGCCGAAGAACTCACCGTGCTGCCCGGCGTCGACGAACTGCTCGCCCTCACCGAGGTCCGCCGGCTCGCCGAAGAGGGGCCGTGGGAGACCATCGTCGTCGACTGCGGGCCGACGGCCGAGACGCTGCGGCTGCTCGCCCTCCCGGAAGCCGTCTCGGGCTACCTGACGCGCGTGTTCGGCCGGCGCGTCACCGACTCCGTGCGCCGGCTCGGCGTCCACCTCGACGGCCTGCGCGCGCTGCTCACCGAGCCGTCGGTGACCACGGTCCGGCTGGTGCTGACCCCGGAGCGGGTCGTCGTCGCGGAGGCGCGGCGCACGCTCAGCTCCCTGGCGCTGCGCGGCATCGCCGTCGACGGCCTGATCGCCAACCGCCTGATGCCCGCGCCCGGCTTCTGGCGCGGGGGCGCCGCGTCCTGGCTGCGCACCCGCCGTACCCAGCAGGACGCCGTGCTCGCCGAGCTGTCCGGCGCCGGGTTCGAGCGGGTGTCCCGCGTCGAGCACCGCGCCGTCGAACCGGTGGGGCTGCCCGCGCTGCTGGAGATCGCCGCGGAGCTCTACCGCGACGGCGACCCCCTGGCGGGTGATGGCACGCCGGTCACCCCATTGCTGCGCGTGCGGCCGGCGCCGGACGGGTACACCCTGCGCATCGCGATCCCGCTGACGCGGGACACCGAGGTCGACCTCGCCCGCGTCGACGACGACCTGGCGATCACCGTGGACGGCTTCCGCAGGCTCATCGCCCTGCCGGAGTCGCTGCGGCCGTGCCGGATCACCGGCGCGGAATCCGATGCCGACGGCCTGGTCGTGAACCTGGCCGGGAACCGGGGACGCGGGTGAGCGAAGAGGAACCCACGGACGGGCCGCGGCTCGCGGAGGAGATCCGCCTGCTGGTCGAGATGGTCGTGGAGAAGGCCGCGCCGTGGCTGGAGGGCGTCGTCGCCGCCGGGCACGGTGACCCTGACCAGGCGAAACCGGACGGCTCGGCGTGCGGCTGGTGCCCGCTGTGTGCGATCGTCGCGGTGGTGCGGGGTGAGCGTCCCGAGTTCGCGGCCCGGCTGCTGGAACAGCTGGCGCAGCTCGTGGCGTTGCTCCGGGCGGTGCTCGCGGACCGCTGGGAACCGGACGAGGGCGTGCACATGCCCGGGTTCCGGCCCGCGCCGCGGCCCCCGGCGGATGCCTCGGTGTCGGTGCGGGTCCAGCACATCGCCGTCCGCAGGCGTGACGAGTGGGAGAACTGAGTGCGGACGATAGGGGTGGACGTCGGCGGGACGAGCGTCCGGGCCGGCGTGGTCGACGAGCGCGGCTCCCTGCTCGACACGGCACGCGTCGGGACGCCGAGCGAGGAAGGCGCCCTCGAGGACGCCATCGCGGGCGTCGTCGAGGACCTGCGCAACCGCCACGACGTGGCCGGGGTCGGCCTGGCCGTGGCCGGGTTCGTGGCCCGCGACCGCCGGTCGGTGATGTTCGCACCGCACCTGGCCTGGCGCGGCGCGCCGGTCGCCGACCGGATCGAGAAGCGCGTCGGCCTGCCGGTACTGCTGGAACACGACGTCAACGCGGCGATGGTGGGCGAGCACCGCTTCGGCGCGGCCCGCGGCGCCCACGTGGCGGCGCTGGTGGCACTGGGCACGGGCATCGGCGCGGGCCTGCTCCTGGACGGCAAGCTGTTCCGCGGCGCGTACGGCGTGGCGCCCGAGCTGGGCCACCTGACGGTGGTCCGCGGCGGCCGGCCGTGTCCGTGCGGCAAGTACGGCTGCTGGGAGCGCTACTGCAGCGGAACGGCCCTCGCGACGACGGCGGTGGAGCTGCTCGCGCGGCACCCGGGCCGTTCGACGGTGCTGGCCCCGCAGGTCGCGGGCGACCCGGGCTCGGTAACGGGACGGCGAGTGGCCGGCGCGGCTCGTGACGGTGATCCGATCGCCCAGCTGGCGATGGCGGAGCTGGCCAAGTGGCTGGGTGAAGGTTTGGCGCTGGTGGCGGACGTGTTCGACCCGGAGATCATCGTGATCGGCGGGGGAGTGTCGGAGTCGGCGCCGTTGTTCTTGGACGAGGCCCGGGAGCACTACGCGGGCGCGATCACGGGCGCTCGGTACCGGCCGTTGGCGCGGATCCGGACAGCCCACCTGGGCGACGACACGGCGATCGTGGGCGCGGCGGCGCTGGCCCTGGAGGCGGCGAAGACCCCGGTCTGACCGGGCGGCCGGTGTCTTGAATGAGTCATTCAGGACGCCTGAAGACCTGAATGAGTCATTCAGGACGTTCGGGTGCCCGGGTAGCTTGCCGGTCGCCAAGGTCGCGAATGAGTCATTCGCGACCTCCAGCGTCCCGAATGAGTCATTCGCGACGCTCGTGGCCCCGGAACCGTCGCTCACTCCTCCGGGAAGCTCGCCGACGGCACCAGTCCCTCGGCGAACGCCCGGAACGTCGGCGCCAAGGCCAGCTCCGACTCCAGCTCCGCGTCGAACCACGTCACCGACGGCTCCGAAGACCGCCGGTAGTCCAGCGCCACCCACGTGTGCCCGTCCCCGGACAGCACCACCACCTCGCGAGGCAGGTCCCACTCCGCGCTCAGGTACGGCGAGTCCAGGATGGACAACCGGCCGCCGACGCCGAGCAGCTCGTCGAACGGCACGTGCGTCGCGCTGTACGACGTCGGCGCGCTCGTCGGGAAGGCGTCGAACGAGGCAGCCACTGTTCCGCCGTTGCGCAGGCCCAGCAGTTCGCCCAGCTCGATCGGCAGCCGGACGCCCAGCTCGCGGCCGGCGTGGGTGAACTCGCGGCGGGACAGCGGCTCCCCGGGACCGCGGTCCCAGAACGTGGGCTTGAGCTGATCGAACCGGGTCACGCCGCAGAGTGTGACAGGCTGGCCGGGTGAGTCCGCCGTCCGCGAGCGTCTTCGTCAAGTGTTCCTGCGGGCACCTGCACTGGGGCCGGTACGGCGCCGCCGGGCTGCTGCTCGTCGACCCCGCGCGCGGGGTTCTGCTGCAGCGCCGGGCCTGGTGGGTGCACCACGGCCGCACCTGGGCGTTGCCCGGCGGGGCCATCGAGGCCGGCGAAACCGCCCTCACCGCGGCCGCCCGCGAAGCCTTCGAAGAGGCCTCCGTGCCCGCCGAAGCCTTCCGGACCGTCTCCGCCTCCGTCGTCGACCACGGGGACTGGAGCTACACCACCGTGCTCGCGCTTGCCGAAGGCGCCGAGGCGCGGGTCGCCAACACCGAGAGCGCGGAGGTGCGCTGGGTGGATCCCGAAGACGTCCCCGGTTACCCCCTGCACCGCGATTTCGCCGCCGCTTGGCCGGACCTGGCCGCGCGCGTCGGGCGGGAGCTCGTCCTGGTCGTCGACGGGGCCAACGTCGTGGGCTCGCGGCCGGACGGCTGGTGGCGCGACCGGCACGGCGCCGCCGAGCGGCTGCGCGACCAGCTCGCCCGCCTCGCCGAAGCCGGCCTGACCGACCCGGACGACGCCGCCGTGACCTGGTGGCCGCGGATCGTCCTGGTCGTCGAAGGCAAGGCCAAGCACGTCACGGGCGTGCCCGGCGTGGCGGTCGTGGCGGCGGACACCGACGGCGACTCGAAGATCGTCGAGGTCGTCGCGAAGCTGGCCGAAGCCCGGATCCTGGTCGCGACCGCGGACCGCGAGCTGAAGGGGCGCGTCGAAGCCCTCGGCGCGGCGATCCTCGGCCCGGGCACCCTGCGCACCCGGCTGGACCGGCTCTAGTCCTTCGCGATCCCGTCGCGCATCTCGGAAACGAGCGACGCCATCACGGCCTTGAGGCTGCCCTTGTGCCGCTCCGCGACCGCCCGCTGCCGCCGGTAACTCGGCCCGTGCTCCAGGATCGTCTCGACGTCCCGCAGCTCCGCGGCGCAGCCGAGCCGCCGCGCCACCGGCTCCAGGCGGTCGAGCAGGTCGGTGATGTCGTCGGTGACCAGCCGTTCGCGCCCGGCCGAGTCCAGGATGACGATCGCGTCGGTGCCGTAGCGGGCCGCGCGCCACTTGTTCTCCTGGACGTGCCACGGCGGCAGCGTCGGCAGGATCTCGCCGTCGTCGAGGCGCTGGCTGAAGTCGTCGACCAGGCACTGCGTCAGCGCCGCGATCGCGCCGACCTCCAGCAGCGTCGGCAGCCCGTCGCAGACGCGCATCTCGATCGTGCCCAGGTGCGGGGCCGGCCGGATGTCCCAGCGGATCTCCGAAAAGTGGTCGATCACGCCGGTGGTGAACATGTCGTCGACGTAGTTCTCCAGCTCCGCCCACTTCCGGAACTGGAACGGCAGCCCGGCCGTCGGCAGCTGCTGGAACATCAGCGCCCGGTTCGACGCGTACCCGGTGTCCTCGGCGCCCCAGTACGGCGACGACGCCGACAGCGCCTGCAGGTGCGGCGCGTAGTTGAGCAGCGCGTCGAGGATCGGCAGGACCTTCTCGCGGTGGTCGACCCCGACGTGCACGTGGACGCCGTAGATCAGCATCTGGCGGCCCCACCACTGGGTCCGGTCGATCAGCTTGGCGTAGCGCTCCTTGTCGGTGACCTTCTGCTGGTACCAGTTCGAAAACGGGTGCGTCCCGGCCGAGAACATCTCCACGCCGAGCGGGTCGGCGACGCCGTGCACGACGTCGAGGGACTCGTTCAGGTCGGCCTTGACCTCGGCGATCGTTTCGCAGACGCCGGTGATGATCTCGATGGTGTTGAGCAGCAGCTCCTGCTTGATCTTCGGGTGCTCGGCGGCGCCGTCGGGGCGGACGGCCTCGAGGATCCGCTCCGCGACCGAGGACAGCTCGCCGCTGCGGCGGTCGACCAGGCCGAGTTCCCACTCCGCGCCGACGGTCGATCGCCGCGAAGGGCTGAAATCGATGCGCATCGCCCTGACGCGTCAGACCTGGGCGCCGTTGCTGGGATCGGCGCCGGGCGGCGGTCCCTGCCGGACGCGGAGCAGCAGGAGCGCGATCGCCGTCGCGAGCGCGAGGATGCCGAGCGGGGTCGCCACGGTCTGGCCGACGCCGATCGCGCCGGGCAGGATCAGCAGGAACAGCCCGGCCAGGAACAGCAGCAGGATGAGGAACGCGCCCATCTTCGGCCGCGGCAGCGGTGGCGGCTCCGGCGGGACGTAGTGCTCATCGTCGTCCGCGGGATCGTCGGAGAAGATCGTGGTGTCCCACGACGTGCCCCCGGAGCGCCAGCCGGGCTCGGGCGGGGAGGGGTCCGCGGCCGGCGGCTCGGCGGGCCGTTCCGGCGTCTTGCGCTGCTCGGTCGCCGTGCCGGCCTGCTTCGACTCGGGGGCGTCGGCGGTGTCGTCTTCGGGGAGCCCGAAGCCGTCGGCCCGCAGGTCGGCGACGATCTCGGCGAACGTCGCGTCGACGTCCTCCGGCCCGTCCTTCCCGCGGCTCATGCGGTCTCCTCCGGCTGTGCGGCGTGCGCCTTCGCGAACTCGACGCTACGCGAAAAAATCACCTCGGCGTCGTTGTCCTGCGTCGCCACGTGGTAGCTGTTCTCCAGCACGACCTCGGTGACGTCGGTGCTCGAGACGCCGTCGAGCACCAACTGCGAATTCACCGGCTCGACGACGTGGTCGACCGACGAGTGCAGCAGCAGCACCGGCTGCGTGACCTTGCCCAGGTCCGCGCGCACGACGGCCCACAGCTTCGCCAGGCTCGCGGCGGCGCGCACCGGGGTCCGCGGGTAGGCCAGCTCGGTCTCGCCCGGCTTCTTGATGTCGTTCGCGATCGCCGGCACCGACGGCACGATCCGGCCCAGCACCGGCAGCAGCCGCGTGTCCCACTTCAGCCGCGTCACCGACGGGTTGACCAGGACGATCCCGGCGATCCGGTCGCCGAACTCCTCGGCGAGGCGCAGGGTGAGCGTGCCGCCCATGGAGAGGCCGCCGACGAAGACCGTCTTGCACGTCGAGAGCAGCTCGAGGAGCGCTTCGCGGACCGTGCCGTACCAGTCTTCCCACGTCGTGCGGTTGAGGTCCGGCCAGCGGGTGCCGTGGCCGGGCAGGAGCGGGCAGCGCACGGTGAACCCGGCGCCGGCCAGGTGGTCACCCCAGGCCCGCATGCTCGCCGGGGTACCGGTGAACCCGTGGCAGAGCAGGAACCCGGTATCGGCCGAACCGGTGTGGCCGAACGGTTCCGCGCCGGCGAGCACGCCCATGCGATCGCCTTCCGTGTGAGCGGTGGATCCGTCCATGCTCTCACGGCTCGCGGGCGTTGTGGGGCTCCGCCCGGACCCGGAATTCGCTGTGAGATCGGTCGCTGCCCGCCGGTAACCGGGTGGTCTCCGTTGTGCGGCGGCCACCGGGGTTCGTAGGCTGTCCCGCGCGGGTGAATGGGGCTGAGCTGCGATGGAGGACTGAGGCACCGGTGCTGTACTGGCTCATGAAGTGGGTATTCATCGGACCGCTGCTCAAGACGCTGTGGCCGACCAAGGTCGTCGGCGCGGAGAACATCCCCGAGACCGGCGGCGCGATCCTCGCCGGCAACCACCTGGCGGTCGCGGACTCGTTCTTCATGCCGCTGCGGGTCAAGCGCAAGGTCACCTTCCCGGCCAAGTCCGAGTACTTCACCGAGCCCGGGTTCAAGGGCCTGCTCAAGAAGTGGTTCTTCACCGGCGTCGGCCAGTTCCCGATCGACCGCTCCGGCGGCAACGCCGCCCAGGCCGCGCTCGACACGGCCACCCGCCTGGTCAAGGCCGGCCACCTGCTCGGCATCTACCCCGAGGGCACCCGCTCCCCGGACGGCCGCCTGTACAAGGGCAAGACCGGCGTCGCCCGGATCGCCCTGGAGTCCGGCGGCGTGGTCGTCCCGGTGGCGATGATCGGCACGGACAAGGTCAACCCGATCGGCTCCAAGATGTGGTGGCCCCGCCGCCTCGAGGTCCGCTTCGGCAAGCCGCTGGACTTCTCGCGCTACGAAGGCCTCGCGGGCGACCGCTTCATCGAGCGGTCCATCACCGACGAGATCATGTACGCGCTGATGGAGCTGTCCGGCCAGGAGTACGTCGACATCTACGCGGCGAAGGCCAAGGAGCTGCTGGCCGCCGAGGCCGCCGGAGTCAAGCCGAAGGTGCCTGCCCAGCCTGCTTCCCGCGACGCGGCCCGGGTGCCGGACTCCAAGGTCAGCTGACTACTGTTCACCAGTGCGTTTTTTCTACGACACCGAGTTCATCGAAGACGGCGTGACGATCGACCTGGTGTCCATCGGTGTCGTCGACGAGCGGGGCCGCGAGTTCTACGCGGTCTCGACGGAGTTCGACCCCGCCAAGGCCGGGCCGTGGGTCCGGGACAACGTCCTCGACAAGCTCCCGTCCCCGGCCGACCGGGCGTGGCGCAGCCGCGAGAAGATCCGCACCGACCTGCTGGAGTTCTTCGGCAAGCCCCCGGGCGGCATCGAGCTGTGGGCCTGGTTCGCGGCGTACGACCACGTCGCGCTGGCCCAGCTGTGGGGCCCGATGCCGGCGTTGCCCCGCCAGCTGCCGCGCTTCACGAGGGACCTGCGCCAGCGGTGGGAGGACGCCGGGAAGCCGAAGCTCCCGGCGGCCCCCACCGACCAGCACGACGCCTTGGCGGACGCGAAGCACAACCTGGCGCGGTGGGAGATCATCGAGGAGTACTTCCCCCGCCGCTGAGCCCGCGCCGGGTCAGCGGCGCGCCCGGACCGCCTCGGCCAGCTCGTCCAGCAGCGGGGCCGTGTCGTCCCACGCCAGGCAGGCGTCGGTGATCGACTGGCCGTACACCAGCTCGTCGGCGTGCCCCAGCGCGAGGTCCTGCCGGCCGCCGGCCAGGAAGCTCTCCAGCATCAGGCCCGAGATCCCGCGCTCGCCGGCCGCGATCCGGGACGCCAGCTCGCGCACCACCGCGCCCTGGCGGACGTGGTCCTTGCCGCTGTTGCCGTGCGAAGCGTCGATGATCACCCGCTCCGGCAGGTCCGACTTCGCCAGCCGCGCGAGCGTGTCCGCGACCGTCGCCGCGTCGTAGTTCGGGCCGGCGTTGTGGCCGCGCAGGATCACGTGGCAGTCCGGGTTGCCGGACGTCGTCAGCAGCGCCGCGAGGCCGTCGGTGTTGATGCCGGGGAACACGTGGCTCGCGGCCGCCGCGCGGGTCGCGTCGATCGCCACCTGGACGTCGCCCTCGGTGGAGTTCTTGATGCCCACCGGCATCGACAGCGCGCTGCACAGCTGGCGGTGCACCTGGCTCGCCGCCGTGCGCGCGCCGATCGAGCCCCACGTCACGATGTCGGCGATGAACTGCGGGGTGATCGGGTCGAGGAATTCGCAGCCGACCGGCAGGCCCAGCGCGGACACGTCGAGCAGCAGCTTCCGCGCCATCCGCAGGCCCTTGTTGACGGCGAACGTGCCGTCCAGGTCCGGGTCGTTGATCAGGCCCTTCCAGCCCAGCGTCGTGCGCGGCTTCTCGAAGTACACGCGCATCACGACGTGCAGCTCGCCGCGCAGCTCCTCGGCCTTCGCGGCCAGCCGGCGGGCGTAGTCGAGGGCCGCTTCGGGGTCGTGCACCGAGCACGGGCCGACGACGACGAGGAGGCGATCGTCGCGGCCCTCGAGGATGTCGACCGTCTCGGCGCGCCCGTCCTGCACGACCTTGGCCACGGCGGCGTCGACCGGATGGTCTTCGCGCAGCAGAGCGGGCGAAATGAGCGGACTGATCGACGTGGTGCGCGCGGCATCGAGGTCACCGATGGTGGCGGGGCCGGCGGAGAGCGTCATGGCGGGGGGTGTTCCTTCCTGGTGGACACCGACCCGCGGGGGACTCGCCGAGCCGGTTGGAGATCCGGCTCGGGGTGGAGGTCAGCGCAGGTTCACGCCGCCGCGCCCACCCGGGGCCGGCTTCGTAAACCAGAAATAGCGCTGCACGGCGCCAACGTAGCACAGGCCGGTCGTGGACCGATTCGGCAGGTGGTACGGGCTGCACCGATCAAGACGGGAGCCGCTACTCTGGCGAGCGACGAAATGTGACTGCCATCTCCAGATAACAGACGGAGGCTTCTCATGCGTGTCGGTGTGCTGACCGGCGGTGGCGACTGCCCGGGGCTCAACGCGGTGATCCGCGCCGTGGTGCGTAAGGGCATCGAGGTGCACGGCTGGGACTTCGTGGGCTTCCGCAACGGCTGGAACGGCCCGCTCACCGGGGACAGCCGTCCGCTCGGCCTCAACGATGTCGAGGACATCCTGACCCGCGGTGGCACCATCCTGCGGTCCTCGCGCACCAACCCGTACAAGGTCGAGGGCGGCGTCGACAAGATCAAGCAGGTCCTGGCCGACCAGGGCGTCGACGCGCTGATCGCGATCGGCGGCGAGGACACCCTCGGCGTCGCGAAGCGGCTGACCGACGACGGCGTCGGCGTCGTGGGCGTGCCCAAGACCATCGACAACGACCTGGGCGCCACCGACTACACCTTCGGCTTCGACACCGCGGTCTCCATCGCGACCGAGGCGATCGACCGGCTGCACACCACCGCCGAGTCGCACCACCGCGCCCTCGTCGTCGAGGTCATGGGCCGCCACGCCGGCTG
Organism: Amycolatopsis lexingtonensis; assembly: GCF_014873755.1. Lineage (NCBI taxonomy): Bacteria > Bacillati > Actinomycetota > Actinomycetes > Pseudonocardiales > Pseudonocardiaceae > Amycolatopsis > Amycolatopsis lexingtonensis. Next base: position 4,745,151 of record NZ_JADBEG010000001.1, on the reverse strand, counting down.
GATCGCGCTGCACTCCGGCCTGGCCGGCGGCGCGAGCGTCATCCTGGTGCCGGAGCGGCAGTTCAACCTCGACCAGGTCGTCTCCTGGGTCGAGCGCCGCTTCGAGAAGGAGTTCGCGCCGATCATCGTCGTCGCCGAGGGCGCGCTGCCCGAGGGCGGCGAGGAGAAGCTGCTCACCGGCGAGAAGGACGCCTTCGGGCACGTCCGCCTCGGCGGCATCGGCACCTGGCTGGCCGACGAGATCGCCCGCCGCACCGGCAAGGAGTCCCGCGCGGTGGTCCTGGGCCACGTCCAGCGCGGCGGCACCCCGACGGCGTACGACCGCGTCCTGGCGACCCGATTCGGCCTGCACGCGGTGGACGCCGTGGCCGACGGCGACTTCGGCGTCATGGTCGCCCTCAAGGGCACGGACATCGTCCGCGTGAAGCTGTCCGAGGCGACGGCCGAGCTGAAGACCGTCCCGGTCGAGCGCTACCAGGAAGCCGAAGTCTTCTTCGGCTGAGTTCGTTGTCCGTGAAGGCCTCCTTACCGGTCATAAAAGCCGGTAAGGAGGCCTTCACGGCTTTTCAGGGGCGCTGCCGCACTTCGTCGACGATGCCCTGGCTCACCACCGCGCCGGTCGTCCCGGAGCCGACGTAGGTGAAGGTGACCGGGTCGAACAGGAACTCGTCCTGGTTGCCGATGCCGTGCTCGGTCGTGCTGTTCCAGGTGATGCCGAGGACCGGCCGGCCCGCGGCGTCCTTCGCGTCGGTGCGGGCGACCAGCCCGGGCACCTTCGCCATCGCCTCGTAGAGCGCGGCCCGCGCCGCCGGCCGCAGGTAGCCGCCGGCCAGGTCCACGACCTCGGTGCCGAGGTCGTGCAGGGTGTCGCCCTCGCCGTACGTGCTCTTGTGCAGGTAGGCGAGCATGGCGTCGGCGTCCGTCGGCAGGTCCGGGTGGGCGGCCGGACGCGGCTCGCACCGGCTGGTCACCGTTCGCCCGCGGCCTTCCTTCTGCACGCGCTTCCCGTCGCGGCAGCCCGCGATCTCCGTTTCGTGGCCGAAGAGGACCTCGAACCCGTCGCGGGTTCCGTCCGCCGACGCCCAGAACTCGTTCTCCCGGCCGTCCGCGAGCCGCGTCCTGGTGTAGAGGAACTGGTCCGGCCGCGGCTCGACGTCCGGCAGGGCACGGGCCGCCGCGGCGGCCCGGTACAGGATGTCCACGGGGCCGTCGGCCGCGCGCGGGGCCGGTGGCGCGGTCGGGGTGGTCGGGGTGAGCGTGAAGACGGCGGTGGCGGCTGCGGCGAGCCCGGCCGCGGCGACCGAGCCCCACACCCAGCGCCGGGCCGGCCGTCGCGCCGTGGCGGCGGCCAACTCCGCCCGGGCACGGGCCAGGTCGTCGCGCGCCGGGAGCTGCGCCGGTCCGGCGAAGTCGCGCAGCAGCTGCATCTCATCCATGGTTCGAGACCTCCTCGGCGGGCGCGAGTTCCGCGCGGACTTTCCTGCGAGCCCGGTTCAGGCGCGACCGGACGGTGCCGACCGGGATCCCCAGCGCCGCCGCGACCTCCTCGTAGGCCAGGCCTTCCCAGGCGATCAGCAGCAGCACGTCGCGGTCTCCGCGAGCCAGTCCGGCCAGGGCCCCGGCCAGCCGTGCGTTCATCGCCTGCGCCGTCACCCGCTCGGCGACCCGGTCCGCGTGGGAGACCTCCTCGTCGGGTGGCCCGAGACTGGCTCGCAGCCGGTACTCGCGGGCTTCCGCCCGGCGGCGCTGGCCGACGAGGTTGGTGGCGATGCCGTAGAGCCACGGCCGCGCGCTGCGGAACGCGGCGTCGTAGCGGCCGCGCCCGCCGAAGGCGATCAAGAACGTCTCGCCCAGCAGGTCGTCGGCGACCTGGCCGCCGAGCCGCCGGGCGAGGTAGCGATGGATGTGCGGGGCGTGGCGGTCGAAGACCGCCGCGAACCGCTCGGGGTGCCGGAGCGACGCGGTGATGACGTCCGCGTCGTCCCCGGCTTCACCTGGTGAAGTCATGAACCGCCTGCCTGTAGTGAGGCCATCTGCCCCGTTGTTGGCGGAACAGGCGATCCGGGTTCACGCTAGATCCGGGCCAGCCGGTCCAGGACGCCGACCGCCGCGGCGATGTCGTCGGTGAGCGGCCGGTCGTCGACGCTCTCGTCCAGCACCTCGGACGCCATCTCGAAGGCGTCGCGCACCGGCAGGTCCACCAGGTCCGCCTCGCGCATCCGCAGCGCCCGGACCGCCGCCACCAGCTCGCAGGCGAGCACCTGCTGGTAGGCCGCGCACGCCGCGGTCGCCGCGCGGGCCGCCTGCGTCGAGAAGCTCGCGTGGTCCTCGATGCCGCGGGACACCACGGCCGTGCCGAGCGTCGCCGGGAGCGCCGCCTGCCGCAGCTCGGTCAGCGCGTCGTGCGCCACGTACTCGAGGATCATCACGCCCGAGCTGCCCGCCGGGCCCGCCGCGAGGAACGGCCGCAGCCCGGTGAACTCCGGCTCCACCAGGTCGCCCAGCCGCGCCACCGAAAGCTCCGCCACCTGGTGCACGGTCGCGCGGGCCTGGTCCAGCGCCGTCGACACGTACGCCGTGTGGAAGTGCGCGTGGTGGTAGGCGTCGCCGTGCACCGTGGAGATCATCGGGTTCTCGGTGCTCGCGTTGATCTCGACGGCGAGGACGTCCCGCAGGTAGTGGATCGCGTCCAGCGCCGGGCCCTGGACCTGCGGAAAAGCCCGCAGCCCGAACGGGTCCTGGATCCGGCGCCCCGGCTTCGGCGTCTGGTGCATGCCCAGCAGCCGCCGCATTTCCGCGGCGCAGGCGACCTGCCCCGCGTGCGGGCGCGCTTCGTGCACCGGCGTCGCGTAGGCCTCGGGGTTGCCGTCGAGCGCGACGTACGTCAGCGCCGCGACGGCGTGGCTCGCCCGGGTCAGCGCGTCCAGCCGCATCGCGGCGAGGGTGGCCTCGGCGAGCGTCGCGGCGTTGCTGCTCATGAACGCCAGCGCGTCGCCGGCGTGCACCGGGACCGGCGGCACGTGCCCGGTCACCCAGGGCCGTTCACCGGTGAGCGCCAGCGCGGTCTCGGCCAGGGGCGCGAGGTCGCCGGTGCCGATCGCGCCGAGCCGGTGCACCAGCGGCAGCGCGCCGGTGCGGACCGCTTCGGCCAGCGCGCCGATCAGCTCGGGGCTGATCCCGGACCGCCCGGAGAGCAGCTGGTTCAGCCGGATCAGCATCATCGCCCGGACCTGCCCGGGTGGCAGCACGTCACCGCTGCCGCCCGCGTGGCTGCGCAGCAGGCGCAGCCCGTGTTCCCGCGAGCTCTCGACGGTGTCGTCCTTGTTGGCCCCGACGCCGGTGGTCCGGCCGTAGACCACGCGGCGCGTGCTCAGGTCTTCCGCGAGCTTCCACGCGTGCTCGGCCGCGCGCTGCGCGGCGATCGAGACGTCGATGCCCAGCGGGCCCTCGGTGCGCGCCGCCGTCACGACGTCCGCGCAGCGCAGGGTCCGGCCGTCCACCCGGATCAAAGGCAGCCTCCTTTTCGACTGCCCTCACTATGCGGCTAGGGCGCTGGCGGCTGCCAGGGCGGCCTCGGCCAGTCCCAGCGCGGGACCGGTTCGTGCAGGTCGGGCTGGGCGCCGGGGGCCGAGAAGATGACGGCCAGCCTGCTGCCCCACTCGAGGTAGCCGGCGAAGGCGGCGCGGAACTCGGGGTCGCCGGGCAGCTCCGCCTCGTCGGCGGCGTCGAGCAGCAGGCTCACCCACCGGCGGCGCTGCTCTTCGGTGATGCCGCGCCCGAGGTGGCGGCCGATCATGTGGGCGTGCCCGCCGTGGCTGCCGGAGTAGTCGGCCGGCCCGCCGAAGACCTCGCCGAGCCAGACCGCGACGTGCTCGGCGTGGTGCGGGTCCATGCCGCGGAAGACGGGTTCGAGCAGCGGGTCTTCGAGGACGTGGCGGTAGAAGATCGTCAGCAGGCGCACGAGAGCTTCGCGGCCGCCCGCCCAGTCGTAGAGGGTGGGAGTCGGCGGGGTTTCTGGCACGATCACCCGGTCAGGCAACCAGGGCGCGTCCGGCCGGGCAAGCACGTACTTTCCGGTGCGTAGGGGAGAGCGGGATGAAGCGGTACCACTGCGCGGTGGAGCTGGCGGTCGACCTGATCGGCGGCAAGTGGAAGCCGGTGATCCTGGCGCACCTCAAGGAGGGCGCGCACCGCTACGGCGAGCTGCGACGGCGAATGCCCGGGGTGAGCGAGAAGATGCTGACCCAGCAGCTGCGCGAGCTGGCGGCGGACGGGATCGTGCGCCGCGTGGAGCTCGGCGGCAAGGTGCCGCACGTCGAGTACCACCTGACGGAGGTGGGGGAGGAGCTCCGCCCGGCACTGCAGGCGTTGTACGAGTGGGGCGAGCGCCGCGCGACGGCCGCGGGTATCTCTTTCGAGCCGCAATAGCGCGGATGACTTTTCGCCTGCTTGCCCGGCCGAGTCGTGAATTCCGGTTGCCGGTCCGTCCATTCGGTGAACCCGGTTGCCTGCCGTAACGGAGACGATCCCGCTCGCGAGTCTGTGAGGTAATCGAGCAGACGGGGTGAAGCCCAGTGAGCAGCGAATACCGAAATCCGCCACCTCCTCGCCGGCCGCGCGCCATCTGGCCGGCTATTTGGCTGGGCGTCGCACTGACGATCGGCCTCCTACCGCTGGTGATCCATTCCGCCGGTTCGGCACCGGCTGTCATTGGGGCACCGCCAGTCAGAGCGCCGACAACGGTAATACCGCCGCAGACCGGGTACGGCTCTCCGCCGACGCTGTCCGTGCAGGCCCCTGCGCCGACGCCGCCCGGTTCCGGTCAGCCGACCGACCCGCTGCCCCTGGAAGCTTTCATCGAAGAATGCCGGCACAGCGTCGAGCATTGGCGAATCGCGCAGGTCGACTATCCGCGGAAGCTCGACCTCGAGAAAAGCGTTCCCGGGGTTTATCTCGCCGCCGTCGACGTCAGGGATCACCCGTTGCCGCCGGAACAGGTGATTCCCGGCCTCGATCTCATGGGAGCTTCGCTGGACGTCAAATGCGTGCTCAGTGCGCGGCTCGTCGGCGACGATTCGATGTCGGTCGACCCCCCGCTGTGGACTCCACGATCCTTCAACCCGGCCGGTCTGCTGAACTGGAGCTGGTCCGTCACCGCAAGCACGGCCGGCTCGCGCCGGCTGCGCCTGGAGCTTCAGCCGGCTGTCGTCGGTGCCGGGAGTGACTCGACTGCCACCGCCGGTGATGGCGTGGCGCAAACCCTGACCTACCTGTCGGTCGCCGAAGTGCGCGAGCCGAGCCCGTCGGCCGTGCCGGCCGGGTCCGCCTCAGGGCGGGACGTCCGAGGAGCGGGGAAGCAGATCATCTGGTTCGCCGGCGGTCTCGGTGCCGTGGTGCTCGCGGTCCTGGGGTGGCTGGCGAAGGTCGGGCGTGGCGTGCGGGGCGTTCGGAAGGCGTGGCGAACGCCTGCAGAAAGGCCGGGCGGAAAGGCCGGAACCGGACGCAAGGCGGCCACGGGCAAGGACAGGAAGCGGTAGGGAGCCGGTCAGCTCGGGTCCGTCTCGTCCAGCCGGCGTTCCAGCGCATCAAGACGCTCACCCCAGAACCGCCGGTACGGCGCCAGCCACGCGTCGACTTCCGCAAGGGGCTCCGGCCTCAGCGCGTAGCACCTCCGCTGCGCCGCCACCCGGACCGTCACCAGGCCGGCCTCCCGCAGCACCCGCAGGTGCTTGGACACCGCGGGCTGGCTGAGGGAAAGCTCGTCGACCAGTTCGCCGACCGAGCGCTCGCCGTCGCGGAGGAGGTCCAGGATCGTGCGGCGGCGGGGTTCGGCCAGCACCTCGAAGGTCTGCATCACCCCCGGAATGTGCTCCGCTCGGCATATTCCTGTCAAGGCATGCACGGCGGAAGGACTTGGTCTGAACCATTGACCTAATGGTCTAGTCCACTTACGGTGGTGTGGTCCTCACCACTCCGGCAACGCAGCCGTGAGTAATTCTCCGGAGGGAGAACGCATGTCCCGCAGGAAGAGCTTCTCGGCGCTGCTGACGGTGGCCGCCGTCGCGGGCCTGGTCGCGGGGGCCGCGGCCGCCCCGGTGGCCACCGCCGCCACCGAGACCGCCCAGGCGTCCGTCGGCAAGGTCGTCGGCTACTTCACCGAGTGGGGTGTCTACGACCGCAACTACCACGTCAAGAACATCGAGACGTCGGGGTCGGCGAGCAAGCTGACGCACATCAACTACGCCTTCGGCAACGTGACGAACGGCGGCTGCGCGATCGGCGACGCCTACGCCGACTACCAGAAGACCTACGATGCCGCGGGCAGCGTGGACGGCATCGCCGACACCTGGGACCAGCCGCTCGCCGGCAGCTTCAACCAGCTGAAGAAGCTCAAGGCCATGCACCCGGGCCTCAAGGTGATCTGGTCGTTCGGCGGCTGGACCTGGTCCGGCGGCTTCGGGCAGGCGGCGCAGAACCCCGCCGCATTCGCGGACTCCTGCTACAACCTGGTCAACGATCCGCGCTGGGCGGGGGTCTTCGACGGCATCGACATCGACTGGGAGTACCCCAACGCCTGCGGCCTGAGCTGCGACACCAGCGGCGCGGCGGCGTACAAGAACCTGATGGGTGCCCTGCGTGCCAAGTTCGGTTCGCAGCTGGTCACCTCCGCGATCACCGCGGACGGCACCGACGGCGGCAAGATCGACGCGGCCGACTACGGCGGCGCCGCGCAGTACGTCGACTGGTACAACGTGATGACCTACGACTACTTCGGCGCGTGGGCCGCGCAGGGCCCGACCGCTCCGCATTCGCCTCTCAACAGCTACGACGGCATCCCGACCGCCGGCTTCTACTCCGACGCCGCGATCCAGAAGCTCAAGGGCAAGGGCGTCCCGTCGGACAAGCTGCTGCTGGGCATCGGCTTCTACGGCCGCGGCTGGACCGGCGTCACGCAGGACGCCCCGGGCGGCACCGCGACCGGCCCGGCACCCGGCAAGTACGAGCAGGGCATCGAGGACTACAAGGTGCTGAAGTCTTCGTGCCCCTCGACCGGCACGGTCGCCGGCACCGCCTACGCGAAGTGCGGGAGCGACTGGTGGAGCTACGACACCCCGTCGACCATCGCCGGCAAGGTCTCCTACGCCAAGGCGCAGGGGCTCGGCGGCGCGATGTTCTGGGAACTGTCCGGTGACACCACCGACGGCGAGCTGATCACGGCCGTCGCGAAGTAGCGCGCACGGGGGCACCGGCGGAACTTGTCGGTGCCCCCGTTTACTGTCGCCGACGTGAAGTTCAGCGGATTCGGCGAGTACGCCGTCGACTTCTACGACGGCCTGGTGGAAGACAACTCGAAGCCCTACTGGGACGACCACGTCGAGACCTACAAGTCCGACGTCCGCGCCCCCATGGAAGCGCTGCTCGCCGAGCTCGCCCCGGAGTTCTCGGACGGCTTCGGCGAGCCCAAGGTGTTCCGCCCCTACCGGGACGTCCGGTTCGCCAAGGACAAGACGCCCTACAAGACCCACTGCGGCGCGGTGATCGAGCAGGGCCGCGGCGGCGGTGCCTACTACGTCGAGGTCGGCCCCGAGGGCCTGCGCGTCGGCGGCGGCTGCTTCCACCTGGCCGCCGACCAGCTCGCCCGGTTCCGGAAGGCCGTCGACACCGAGTTGCACGGCGAAGCGCTCGAGAAGATCCTCGCCAAGCTCGAGAAGTCGGGCTGGGAGATCCGCGGCGACCGGCTGAAGTCGAAACCGCGCGGCTTCGACGCCGACCACCCGCGGCTCGAGCTGCTGCGCTACCGCTCGGTGTACGCGGTGCGGGCCTGGGAACCGGACGACGTCCTGCACGAGCGGGGGGCGCTCGATCGGGTGAAAAAGGCCTGGCGGCAGCTGCGCGAGTTCAACGAGTGGGCCCGTGACCGGATCGGCCCCAGCGAGCAACCCCGCCGTTGACCAGCTGGACGGGACGGGTTTCTGAACAGTTTTTCTGAACTTTTCGGGATCGGTACAGACGAACGCGCGAAGAGGGACTACGCTGTGCAGACGTGAGCCGACGCGCGAAGATCGTTTGTACCTTGGGCCCCGCTACCGCTACGCCGGAGAAGATGCGGGCGCTCGTGGATGCGGGCATGGACGTGGCCAGGATGAACTTCAGCCACGGCAGCCACAGCGACCACAAGCAGGTCTACGACCTGATCCGGGCCGCGGCCGCGGAGAGTGGCCGGGCGGTCGGCATCCTCGCCGACCTGCAGGGGCCGAAGATCCGCCTCGGCACGTTCGCCGGCGGGCCGGTCGAGTGGCACAACGGCGACGTCGTGCGGATCACCGTCGAGGACGTCGCCGGGACCCACGACCGGGTCTCGACCACCTACAAGGGCCTCGCCCGGGACGCCAAGCCGGGTGACCGGCTGCTGGTCGACGACGGCAAGGTCGGCCTGGTGGTCAAGGGCGTCGAGGGCCCGGACGTCGTCTGCGAGGTCACCGAAGGCGGCCCGGTCAGCAACAACAAGGGCGTCTCGCTGCCGGGCATGGACGTCTCCGTACCGGCGCTGTCCGACAAGGACATCGAGGACCTCGAGTTCGCGCTCGAGCTGGGCGTCGACTTCATCGCGCTGTCGTTCGTGCGCTCGCCCGCCGACATCGACCTGGTCCACCAGGTGATGGACCGGATGGGCAAGGGCAGGCTGCCGGTCGTCGCCAAGATCGAGAAGCCCGAGGCCGTCTACAACCTCGAGGCCATCGTGCTGGCCTTCGACGCGGTCATGGTCGCCCGCGGTGACCTGGGCGTCGAGCTGCCGCTGGAGCAGGTCCCGCTGGTTCAGAAGCGCGCCATCCAGATCTGCCGCGAGAACGCGAAGCCGGTCATCGTCGCGACGCAGATGCTCGAGTCGATGATCAACAACTCCCGGCCGACCCGCGCCGAGGCCTCCGACGTCGCGAACGCGGTGCTCGACGGCGCCGACGCGCTGATGCTGTCCGGCGAGACCTCGGTCGGCCGGTACGCGATCGAGGTCGTCGAGACGATGGGCCGGATCATCGAGGCGGTCGAGACCGACTCGCCGGTCGTCCCGCCGCTCTCGCACGTCCCGCGCACCAAGCGCGGCGTGATCTCCTACGCCGCCCGCGACATCGGCGAGCGGCTCAACGCGAAGGCCCTGGTCGCCTTCACGCAGTCCGGTGACACCGTGCGCCGCCTGGCGCGGCTGCACACCCGGCTGCCGCTGCTGGCGTTCACGCCCGAGGAAGAGGTCCGCAGCCAGCTCGCGATGACCTGGGGCACCACGACCCGGATCGTGCCGAAGGTCGACTCGACCGACCAGATGATCCAGCAGGTCGACCACGCGATGCTCGAGATGGGCAAGTACCAGAAGGGCGACCTGGTCGTCATCGTGGCCGGTTCCCCGCCCGGCACCGTCGGCTCGACCAACCTGATCCGCGTGCACCGGCTCGGTGAAGACGACCACGCTTGAGGGACCGACCGCCCGGTATGCCCTTAGGCTCCAGCCATGACTGAAATGGCCAGGACGGCCGCCACTGAACTGGACAAGCCCGGTGGCGGCCAGCCCGTGCTCGATCGCCTGGTCGCCCTGCTCGACCTCGAAAAGATCGAAGAGAACATCTTCCGCGGCGTCTCGCCCGCCCACTCGCCGGTGCGGGTGTTCGGCGGGCAGGTCGCCGGCCAGGCGCTGGTCGCGGCCGGGCGCACGGTCCCCGAGGAACGCCGGGTGCACTCGCTGCACGCGTACTTCATCCGCGGCGGCGACCCGAGCGTGCCGATCGTCTACGAGGTCGACCGGATCCGGGACGGCCGGTCGTTCACCACGCGCCGGGTCGTCGCGGTCCAGCACGGCAAGGCGATCTTCTCGCTCTCGGCGTCGTTCCAGAAGGACGAGCCGGGCATCGAGCACGCCGAGACGATGCCCGAAGGCATCCCCGCACCGGAAACGCTGCCGACGCTGATGGAACGTGCCGAGGGCTACGCGATCGGCGCGCACAGCCGGCCGCGGCCGATCGACGTCCGCTACGTCAACGAGCCGCCGTGGATCACCCGCGAAACCGGGGAGCGGCCCGCGCGCAACCAGGTGTGGATGCGCGCCGACGGGAAGCTGCCCGAGGACGAGCTGCTGCACGTCTGCGTGCTCACCTACGCCTCGGACATGACGCTGCTGGACTCGGTGCTCGCGCGCCACGGCGTCTACTGGGACACCGACAAGGTGCTCGGCGCGAGCCTCGACCACGCCCTGTGGTTCCACCGGCCGTTCCGCGCCGACGAGTGGTTCCTCTACGACAGCGCTTCGCCGACGGCGTCCGGCGCCCGCGGTCTCGCCACGGGCCGGTTCTTCGCCGAGGACGGCACGCTCATCGCGACGGTCGTCCAAGAAGGACTCCTGCGCGTCCTCTGAACGCGGCCCGGAAATCACCCCTACGGGCGACAAATTGGCGGAATATCCCTCTCCGCAAAAGGGCAGTCCGCCGGGGGAGAGGGCCGGGACCGATCGGGGGACGGCCCCGGACCTCTTCTCCCGACGATCACGCGGCGCGCCGCGGATCCATCGTCTACGCTGCTCAACAGGGCCGGGCGGGGGCTGGGGGCGGAACCGCCGGGCCCCGCGCGCGTCCTCGGCAGTGCAGGCCGCGAGCATACAAGAGCATTCTGCAAATTGCAGATTCCGCCACGGCCGGCCGGGTGGGAATAGAGCCGGTGTTATTGCACCACAGTCGTGGTTGGATACTGGCAGCGACCGAACGGCTACGACGCCGTCGACATCCGGAGGTGCGCGATGGCAAGGGGACAGAGCCCCACGGTTCGCCGCCGGAGGCTCGCGGGCGAGCTGCGCCGCCTGCGGGAAGCCGCGGACCTGACCATCGACGAGGTCGGCGAGAAGCTCGAGTGCTCCGCCTCGAAGATCAGCCGCATCGAGACCGGCCACGTCGGGGTCACCCCGCGTGACGCCCGGGACATGCTGGCCCTCTACGGCATCACCGGCGACGAGCAGGAAGCGCTCGTCCAGCTGGCCAGGGAGGCCCGCAAGCGCGGCTGGTGGCACGCCTACAACGAGGTCTTCACCGGCACCTTCGTCGGGCTCGAAGCCGATGCGAGTTCGTTGCGCGCGTTCCAGGCGCTGCTGGTGCCCGGGCTGCTGCAGACCGAGCGGTACGCCCGCGCGGTGATCCGCGCCCTGCGACCGGACGCCGAGGACGCCGAGATCCGCCGCCGCGTCGCCGCCCGGATGGCGCGCCAGGAACTGCTCTCGGAGACCCCGCCGCCGGAGTACTGGGCGGTGATGGACGAGGCCGTGCTGCGCCGGGTGGTCGACGGCCCCGAAGTGATGGCCGAGCAGCTCTACCGCATGGTCGCGGTCGCCGAGAAACCGAACGTGACCGTCCAGGTCGTGCCGTTCGGCGCCGGCGCCCACCCCGGCATGGAGGGCCCCTTCCTGATCATGGGCTTCCCCGAGCAGGCCGACCCGGACGTCGTCTACGTCGACGACAGCACCTCCAGCGGCCTCTACCTGGAGGAACCCACAGACGTCCGGCGCTACGGGCTGATGTTCGACCATCTGCGCGCGGCCGCACTGAAGCCGGACGACTCGGTGGATCTGATCGCCGAGGCCGCCGGACGGTTCGCCGAGCAGGCTGCCGTTCCGGCTCCGGTGCACCATCTGGAACCGAGGACACAGTAAGGAGTGGGGACCATGGAAGCAGATCTGTCCGGGGCACGGTGGCGCAAGAGCAGCCACAGCGGGGGCGGCAACGACTGCGTCGAGGTCGCGTTCGTCGACGGCGGCGCCGCGGTGCGCGACTCGAAGGACCCCGAAGGTGGTGCGTTCCGCCTGCCCGCATCGGGGTGGCGGGGGCTGCTGGCCGCGGTGCGGACCAGCGGCCACACGCACGGCTGAGGCCGTCCACGAAGACCCCTTACCCCCGCCGAGCTGGGCTCGACCGGGAGTAAGGGGTCTTTTCACGACCAGGGCTGCGTGATCACCCGATGCCTGAGGTGCCCCCTCAGGACGAACCTGAGTGCTACCAACCGGTGAACTCGGGGACAAAGGGGAACACGATGCACAGCGATCTCATGCTCGACGCGGTCCGCGCCGAAGCGGCGTACCGGGCCGAGGAACTGCGGAAGGCCGGGCGCAGCGCCTGGGCCGTCCGCGCCCGCCGCGCCGCCCGGCACTTCCGGGCCGCGCGCAGCGACGTCGACGTACCGGCGCAGGAGCGCCGCGAGGTCTCGCGGGAGACCGCGGGCGTCAGCGAGACCGCCCGGTAAGGGGCGGGGTGATGGTGTCGATGGCGATAAGCGGTCGGAAACTGTCGGTGGGGTAGGCAAGAATGCTCCTCGTGCCCCGACTCGGCTCCGGAATCCCGCTCGTCGCCCGTACCCACGAGATGCGGCGGCTCCGCGCCGCCTTCGCCAGGGCAGAACGTGGCGAAGCCGGCGCGGTGCTGCTCTCGGGGGACGCCGGGGTCGGCAAGACCCGGCTGCTGACCGCGCTCGGCGAGCACGTCGACGGCTGCGGTGCGCTGGTGCTCACCGGCCGCTGCATCGACGTCCGCGAAGGCGGTCTTCCTTATCTTCCGTTCGCCGAGGCGCTCGCCCCCCTCGGCGCGGCGACGGACGCGGTGATCGCGGCCGCCGTGCGGGCCCGGCCCGCGCTCGGCAGGCTGCTGCCGCAGGGGCAGGGTTTCGAGGAGCCGCGGGCCGCCGAGCACCCGCCGATGACCTCGAACGACCGGGAGACCATGGTGCGTCCCCGGCCCGAGCAGGATCTCGGTCAGCTGCAGTTGTTCGACGCGGTACTGGGGGTGCTGACCGAGATCGCGGAGTCGCGCCCGGTGGTGATCCTCCTGGAGGATCTCCACTGGGCCGACGCGTCGACCCGCAACCTGCTGTCCTTCCTGCTGAGCCGGCTGCGCGCGCAGCGGCTGCTGGTCGTGGGCAGCTACCGCGAGGAGGACGTCCACCGGCGCCACCCGCTGCGCGGGGTCCTTTCCGAGCTGGTCCGCCTCGCCACCGTCGAGCGCGTCGACCTGCACCCCTTCGGCGCCGCCGACGCCCGCCGGTTCGTCGAGGCGCTGGCCGACGAGCCCCTGCCGTCGGACGTCGTGGCCGACATCGTCAGCCGTTCCGAAGGCAATCCGTTCTTCGCCGAGGAGCTGCTCGCCACCAAGACCGAGTGCAACGACCTGCCCGCCGGGCTGGCCGAGGTGCTGCTGTCCCGGCTCGAGCGGCTCTCGCCGGACACACGCCGGGTGGTCCGCGTGATCTCGGTGGCCAACGAGCCCGTGATGCACGCCGCGCTCGCCGAGATCTCCGGGCTGGGCGAGCTGGAGCTCGACGAGGCGCTGCGCGAAGCCGTCCAGCACCACGTGCTCGTGGTGCTGTCCGACGGCTCCTACACCTTCCGGCACGCGTTGCTGCAGGAAGCGGTGTACGGCGACCTGCTGCCCGGGGAGCGGTCGCGCACGCACGCCGCGTACGCCGCACGCATCCAGGCCCGGCCGCAGGGCCGCGGGCACGACGCGAAGCTGGCCTACCACTCGCTGCAGAGCAGCGACCTGGTCACCGCGCTGCCGGCGTTGCTGCGCGCGATGGACGAGGCCGAGAAGCTGGGCGCACCCGGTTCGGCGCTGCGGCACGTCGAACAGGCACTGTCCATCTGGGACGCCGTCCCGGCCGCGGACCGGCCCGAAGGCTACGACGAGCTGCGGCTGCTGCACGAGGCGTCCTACTTCGCCGGCACGTCCGGCGAGCCCGAGCGGGCCGCGGCCTTCGCGCGCTCGGCCACCCGCGCCCTGACCCCGGACTCACCGGTGGACCGCGCGGCGAAGACGTGGCGGCGGCTGGCCGAGGCGCTGCTGGCCCTGGAGGGCACCCTCGACGAGGCCACCGCGGCCATCGACCGGGCCTGGGACCTGGTCAAGGACGGCGAGCCGAGCGGGACGCGGGCGTGGGTGCTGGCCAGCCGGGCCGGGTTCCTGCGGATCCTCGACAAGCCCGAGGAGGCGCTGGACAGCGCGCTGACCGCGGTCGCCGACGCGCGGGCGGTCGGCGCGGCGGGCGCGGAGGCGTCGGCGCTGGTCACCCTGGGCACGCTGGCCGACTCCGCGGGCGACGCCGCCGAGGCCCGCGAGCGGCTGCGGCAGGCCGAACGCAAGGCGCGGGACGCCGGGGCGCTGAACACCGAGATCCGCGCGACCTACTTCCTGGCGCTGAGCCACGACGACCAGGGCGAGTTCGCCGAAGCGCTGGCCCACGCGGCCCGCGGCGTCGCCCGCGCCGAAGAAGCCGGGCTGAGCTGGAGTGTCTACGGACTGGAGCTGCGGGCGGCGCAGCTGAAGCTGCGCTACCTGATGGGCGACTGGCCGGACGAAAGCGCCGGGCGCGCCGGGCGCGGGGTGTCCAGCGCGGTCGCCGCGCGGATCCTGGCCATCTGGTCGATGTTCCTCGTCGCCCGCGGCCGGTTCGACGAAGCCGCGAAGCTCGTCGCCGGGCAGCGGCAGCACTGGACGGCGGACATGCAGATCCCGCTGTCGGTGGGCGGCGCCGGGATCGAGCTGGCGTACTGGCGGGGCGAGCACGCCGAGGCGGTGCGCCGGACCGAAGATCTGATCGGCTGGCTGGAGCGGATCGAACCCGGCCTGCTGGCCGGCATCCGGGTGGCCGCGCTCGGCGTCTCCGCCGCGGCCGCGCTCGCCGCCGGTGCCCGGGTCCGCGGCGACTCGGCGGCGGCAGACGCGGCGGTGGCGGCGGGCGAGCGGATGCTGGCGCACGGCCGCATGTGCTCGGTCGTCGGGCAGCCGCGCTCGGGCGAGCTCGGGCCGGAGGGCCGGGCCTGGCTGGCCCGCCTCGAAGCGGCGGCGTCCTGCCTGCCCGGCCGGGGCGACGCGGCGAAGTGGGCGGCCGCGGCGGAGGCGTTCGGCTACGGCGCCGTCTACGAGCAGGCGATCTGCCGCTGGCACGAGGCCGAAGCGCTGCTGGCCGCCGACGCCGCCGCGGGTGAAGCGCTCGAAGCGGCCCACGCGGTCGCGGCCCGGCTGGGCGCGATCCCGCTGCGCGACGCGGTCCGGGACCTGGCGCACCGCGCCCGGGTCGAGCTGGCTGGCGTCGAGCCGGCCGCGCCGGCCCGCACGGTCACCGACCCGCTGACCGATCGCGAGCGCGACGTCCTGGAGCGCGTGGCCCTGGGCCGCACCAACCGGCAGGTGGGGGAGGAGCTCTACATCAGCGAGAAGACGGTGAGCGTGCACCTGTCCCGGGTGATGGCGAAGCTGGGCGCGAGCCGGCGCGCGGAGGCCGTGGCGATCGCCTACGACCGGGGCCTGCTGACCGCCCCGGCCTCCGAACACGCGTGAGGCGCCTCAGCGGGGGAGGCGGCGCAGCGCCTTGATGCCGAAGGTCATCCCGCGCGACCACAGCGAACCCGGCACCGCGCGCGGCGGCCGCAGCGCGAGCCCGCGCTGCAGCGCGATCGACTGGGACTCGGTGTACTTCAGCAGGCCTTCGGCCCCGTTGCGGCGGCCGACGCCGGAGTCCTTCATACCGCCCATCGGCACGCCGACACTGCCGAACGTCGCCGCGTAACCCTCGTTGACGTTGACCGTGCCGGCCTTCAGCCGCGCGCCGACCTCCCAGCCCGCGCGGCCGTTGCGCGACCAGACGCTGGCGTTGAGCCCGAACGGCGTGTCGTTGGCCCGGTCGATGGCCTCGGTGACGTCGGTGTAGCCGTAGATCGAGACGACCGGCCCGAAGGTCTCCTCCGCGAACGGCAGCATGCCCGGGGTGACGCCGGTCAGCACCGTCGGCTCGTAGAACAGCGGGCCGAGGTCGGGCCGGGCGCGGCCGCCGGTGAGCACCGAAGCGCCCTTTTCGCGGGCGTCTTCGACGTGCGCCGACACCGTCGCGAGCTGGTCTTCCGACGTCAGCGACCCCATCTGGGCGTGGTAGTCGAGCGCGCCGCCGAGCTTGAGCGCCGCGGTCTTCGCCACGAACGCGCGGGTGAACTCGTCGCGGATGTCCTCGTGGACGTAGATCCGCTCGACCGACACGCAGAGCTGGCCCGCCGAGGAGAAGCAGGCCGTCACCGCGCCGGTCGCGGCCTTCGCGACGTCGGCGTCGGGCAGCACGATCATCGGGTTCTTGCCGCCGAGCTCCAGCGAGTACGACGTGAGCCGCTTCGCCACCTGCCCGGCCAGTTCCTTGCCGGTCGGGGTGGAGCCGGTGAAGCACAGGTAGTCGGACTCCTCGACCAGCGCGGTGCCGATCTTCGAGCCGCGGCCGAGCACGATCTGCCAGGTCCCGGCGGGCAGCCCGGCCGCCTCGGCGAGTTCGTGCAGCCACAGCGCCGAGAGCGCGGTCTGGTTGTCCGGCTTCTGCACGACGGCGTTGCCCGCGGCCAGCGCCGGCAGGACGTCCATCGCGGTCAGCGCCAGCGGGTAGTTCCACGGCGAGATGATCCCGACGACGCCCTTGGGGTGCCGGATCTCGCCGGCGCGGGTCAGGCCGGGGATGACACCGGCGACGCGCCGCGGGGCGAGGATCTTGGCCGCGTGCCTGCCGTAGTAGGCCGCCACCAGCGCGGTCGCGCTGACCTCGTCGAAGGCGTCGAGCCGGGCCTTGCCCGCCTCGACCTGGACCAGGTCGAGCACCTCGTCCTGGCGGGCGAGCACGAGGTCGTGCAGGCGGGTGAGCACGCGGGCGCGCTCGGCGGGGGTGCGGTCCGCCCACGCCCGCTGGGCCGTGCGCGCCTGGGCGAACACCGAGCGGACGTCGGCGTCGGTGGCCTGGGGCAGGGTCGCGATCGGCTGCCCGGTGAAGGGCGCGGTCATGCGGATCGGCGCCGAGTCCGCCCCGCCGGCCACGCGGGCGACGAGCTGGGCCGCCCGCGCCGAACCGGGCGCCCCGGCGACGCCGCCGACGGTCGCCGGCAAAGGGGTGTCTTCGACCGTGTTCGCGGGGGTCGTGCTGGTCATGACGTCTCCGTTCCGCGGCGTCCGTAGTCCGCGCGACGCCGCGCAGGGGTTACCGACGAGTACACCATACCGTCGGTACGTCAGATGTCCAGTCTGATATGAATATCTTTCACGTATTGGGCGGGTTCAACGGCGGGAGCTGGTAGTTCGGCTCGGTCGGCTCCTGCTTCGGCGGCGGGTGGGCCTGGGTGGCGCCGCCGTAGGAATCGTCGAGCCGCGACGACAGGTCGCCGGACACCGGTTCGTCGTCGGTCCGTTCGGGAGCCGGCTGCCCGGGTGCGCCGCCGTACGGCTGGGCGCCGAAGGGCTGGGAGCGCGGTATGCCGTGCGCCGGGGTGGGCGGCCCGGCTTGCGGCTGGGCCGGGAACGGCTGGGACTGCGGTGCGCCGTACGGCCCGGCTTGGGGCTGCGCCGGGAAGGGCTGGGACGGCGGTGCCCCGTACCCCTGGCCGCCGTACGCCTGCCTCGGGAACTGCGGCGCACCGTACTGCTGCTGCGGTGGCACCGGGTACGGCCGCGACTGCTGCTGGTACGGCCCCGGCGGCCCGCCTGGACCGCCCGGCGCGGGTGCGGGTGCCCGGCGTCCGGCCAGCACCGCGAACGCCAGCGCCACCACCGCGACCGCCCCGCCGCCGAGCAGCAGCCAGAACCCGGTCCCGGTCGAGTAGTGCGACTGGACCGCGCCCTCGCCGGACTCGTAGCTCAACGTCGCCGAGACGTCCATGCCGAGCATCCACACCGCCGCGGCCACTCCGGCACCGCCGGCGACCAGCGCCGTCCGGGCGCCGTCGCGGACGCCCGCGCCCGCCGAGCGGCGCCGGCCCGCGAAGGCCAGCCCGGCTCCGGCCAGCAGCACCACGGCGCCGGCGCTGAGCGGGATCCCGTAGCGCGCGACGTGGGTGTTCTCGTAGAACTTCTTCGCGTCCTCGCCGGGTTCGACGGAGAACGAACGCGACCAGGCGGTGATCGTCTGGCTGCTTTCGCTCTTGCCGTCGACGACCTGCTCGAACGACGTCTGCGGCAGGAAGGACCCGGCCACCACGAGGGCCGCGGCCACGGCGCCGAACATCCCGGCGAGCAGCCGGAAGAAGCCGCCGGGATCGGCGGGCGGCCGCGCGGGCGGCGGGCCGTAGGGGTACGGGGGCGGAGCGGCGGTCATGGTGACTCCCCTCTGTCCGGGGGATTGGACCACGATTCGACGGCCGCGGATAAGGGGTTCGTCAGCTCGGAGCAGTGGCGGCGTCCTGGTAGAGCAGGACGGCGATGCGCTTCCACTCCTCGAGGAGCTGCCGCCGGCGGTCCGGGTCGCCGCCGAGCTCGGCGTCCAGCGCCAGCCCGCGGGTGAGGTTGACGGTGAGCCAGAACAGCATCTCGGCCCGCTCGGGCGGGAGTTCGCCGGCGACCTGCGTGACGTGCTCCAGCGTGGCGCGGCCGAGCGCGCGGTCGACCGGGCGGATGGCCGCGCGCAGCTCGGGGTCGGTGCGGGCGGCGACCCACAGCTCGGTGACGGCGGTCGAGAGCGTGCCCGAGTAACCGGCCCACAGCAGGTCGATCGCCGCGGCGACACCGGTGCCGCCGCTCGGCAGCTCGTCCAGCGAAGCCGCGAGCCGGCGGCGCAGCTTGGTCGTCAGGTGCTCGACCGCGGCCGCCATCAGCTCGGCCTTCGCGGTGAAGTGGTGCTGCACCGCGCCCTTCGAGACGCCGGCCCTGGCGCAGATCTCCTGGACCGACGTCCGCGCGTAGCCGAGGTCCACCAGGCAGTCGATGGTGGCGTCGAGCAGCGCCGTGCGGGTCTGCTCGCGCCGCTGCGCCTGGGTCCGGTGCGCCGTCGAGGGCACTTCGGCCTCCCTGCTTTACCTACAGGCTGGTACGGATGTACATTCCGCAGAGAACTTACATGCTGACCGTCATGTTTTCCAGCAGGAGGGTTTCCCGTGCCGCTGCAACTGCCGAAGAGCTCGTGGAGCACGACCGAGCTCGAAGACCTCCGCGAGCTCTCGCGGTCCTTCATGCAGAAGGAGCTCGTGCCGCACCAGGAGCGCTGGGCGGCCGAGAAGAAGGTCGACCGCGAGCTGTGGAACAAGGCCGGCGAGGTCGGGCTGCTCTGCCTGTCGATCCCCGAGGAGTACGGCGGGGGTGGCGGCACCTTCGCGCACGAGGCCGTCCTCTACGAGGAGCAGGCCCGCTCCGGCGACAGCGCGTGGGGCGTGACCGTCCACAACGGAATCGTCGCGCACTACCTGAGCGCGTACGCCTCCGAAGAGAAGAAGCGCGAGTGGCTGCCGAAGATGGCCAGCGGCGAGATGGTCGGCGCGATCGCGATGACCGAGCCGGGCACCGGCTCCGACCTGCAGGGCATCAAGACCCGCGCGGTGCGCGACGGCGACCACTACGTCATCAACGGCGCCAAGACGTTCATCACCAACGGGTTCCACGCCGACCTCGTCGTCGTCGCGGTGAAGACCGACCCGGACGCGGGCGCGCAGGGCGTCTCGCTGATCGTGGTCGAGACGGACACGCCGGGCTTCCGCCGCGGCCGCGTCCTCGACAAGGTCGGGCTCAAGGGCCAGGACACCGCCGAGCTGTTCTTCGACGACGTCCGCGTGCCCGCCGCCAACCTCCTCGGCGACGCCGAGGGCCAGGGCTTCTTCCAGCTGATGCTGCAGCTGCCGCAGGAACGGCTGATCATCGCCGTCACCGCGGTGGCCGGCCTCGAGGCCGCGGTCGACCTGACGCTCGAATACACCAAGGAGCGCACGGCGTTCGGCCGGCCGCTCTTCGGTTTCCAGAACACCAAGTTCACCCTCGCCGAGGCCGCCACGGAAGCCGCCGTCTCGCGCGCGTTCCTCGACCAGTGCATCGAGCGGCACCTCAAGGGCGAGCTCGACGTCCAGGGCGCGGCGATGGCGAAGCTGTGGACCACCGAGCGGGTCAACAAGGTCATCGACGACTGCGTGCAGCTCTTCGGCGGCTACGGCTACATGACCGAGTACCCGATCGCGCGCGCGTGGGCCGACGTCCGGATCTCCCGGATCTTCGGCGGCACCAGCGAGATCATGAAGGAAATCATCTCCCGCTCGCTGTGAAAGGACCCGACATGAAGGCAGGTCCGCTCAGCGGCCTGAAGGTGGTGGAGCTCGCGGGTCTCGCGCCCGGGCCCTTCGCCACGATGATCCTGTCCGACCTCGGCGCCGACGTCGTCCGCGTCGACCGCGCGCAGCCGGGGGAGGACGTGCTCGGCATGCCGACCGACCCGCTGGCCCGCGGCCGCCGGTCCGTCGGGATCAACACGAAGACGCCCGAAGGCGTCGAGCTGGTGCTCAAGCTGTGCGACACCGCCGACGTCCTCATCGAGGGCTTCCGGCCCGGGGTCGCCGAGCGGATCGGGCTCGGCCCGGACGTCGTGCACGCCCGCAACCCGCGGCTGGTCTACGGCCGGATGACCGGCTGGGGCCAGGACGGGCCGCTGGCCACGGCCGCCGGGCACGACATCAACTACATCGGCATCGCCGGCGCGCTCGAGCCCATCGGGCGCGCGGGCGAGCGGCCGGTGCCGCCGCTCAACCTCGTCGGCGACTTCGGCGGCGGCGGGCTGCTGCTCGCGATGGGCATCCTGGCCGCGCTGTTCGAACGGACCACCTCCGGGAAGGGGCAGGTCGTCGACGCGTCGATGGTCGACGGCGCCGCGCTGCTCACCACGAGCCTGCACGGCATGGCCGCGGCCGGGTTGTGGGGCGGCGCCCGCGGGGACAACATGCTCGACGGCGGCGCCCCGTTCTACGACACCTACGAGACCGCCGACGGCAAGTACGTTGCCGTCGGCGCGATCGAGATGCGGTTCTGGGGCGACCTGGTCAAGGTCCTCGAACTGGACCCGGATTCGCTGCCGCTGCACGTCGACAAGACGCAGTGGCCGAAGCTGCGCGAGATCCTCGCGGCCGCGATCGGCAAGCACACCCGCGACGACCTCGTCGCGCGCGCCGAAGGCACCGACGCGTGCCTGACGCCGGTCCTGGCCCCGGGCGAGGCGGCGGCCCACCCGCACAACGCGGCGCGCGGGACGTTCGTCGAGATCGGCGGCATGGTGCAGCCGGCCCCGGCGCCACGCTTCGACCGGACGCCGCCGGAGACCCCGGAAGCCCCGCGGGCCAAGGGATCCGACACCGAAGCCGTGCTCGCGGAACTGGGCGTCACGGACCTCGACGCGCTGCGTGCGGCGGGCGCGATCGCCTAGGTCCGAGCCAGGTCGGAGCGCACGACCGAGTAGATGACGTGGTCGCGCCACTCGCCGTCGCGGAAGCCGTACCCGCGAAGCACGCCTTCGCGGGCGAAGCCGGCTTTCTCGAGCGAGCGCTGTTCGGCGCGGTTGCCGACCTCGGTCGTCGCTTCGACGCGGTTCAGCTGCGTGTGCGCGAAGAGGTATTCGGCGAGCAGCCGCTGGGCCTCGGTGCCGTAGCCGTGGCCGCGTGCTTCGGGTGCCAGCACCAGGCCGACGTTCCAGCAGTAGGACGTCGGCCCGGTGCGCGTGCGGTGCCACGAAACGAGCCCGAGCACGCGGCCGCCGAGCGCGGGCACGAGCGTGCCGCTGTCGGCGGTGAGCATCCCGGTCTCGTGCCACCGGCGGCGCAGGTACCCGGGGTCGTGCCAGCCGAACCACTGGTGCTCGCCCGCGGCGACGGGATCGTTGGTCAGCCGGTCGAGCAGCTCGAGATCGGCCTCGGCCACGGGCCGGAGCACGACTCTGGAGACATCGTCGTCCATCCGGCGACCTTATCGGCCGCTTGACCGGAACCGGGACCCCTGACCGGGATCCAGCCGCTCGGGTGATGCGTGGCAGCGGACCGTGGTCAGCCGAAGCTGCCGTGGCGGCCTTCGCCGCCCGCGAACCGGGCCGCGCCGTCGACCGCCTCCGCCGCCAGCACCCCCGGGCCCATCGCGGCCCGGAACTCAGCGGTGAGGGCGTCCTCTTCGGACTGTCCCCACTGCGCCAGCGCCGACCGCCGGTCGCCGCGCAGGCACGCCTGCGGGAACGCCGCGAGCTGCCGGCCCAGCTCCTGCGCCGCCGAGACCGCTTCGCCCGCCGGGACCAGGCGGTTGGCCAGGCCGATCGAGAACGCTTCGTCGGCTTCCACCGGCCGTCCGGTCAGGATCAGGTCCATCGCGCGCGACTGGCCGATCAGGCGGGGCAGGCGCACCGTCCCGCCGTCGATCAGCGGGACGCCCCAGCGGCGGCAGTACACGCCGAACACCGCCGTCGCGTCCGCGACCCGCAGGTCACACCACAGCGCCAGCTCCAGCCCGCCCGCGACGGCGGGCCCGTGTACGGCCGCGATCACCGGCTTGCCGAGCGCCATCCGGGTCGGGCCCATCGGCCCGTCCCCGTCCGGGTGAGTGCGGTTCATCCGGTCGGTGCCGATGGCCTTGAGGTCGGCGCCCGCGCAGAACACGCCGCCGGTGCCGGTCAGGACCGCGACGGCGGCGTCCGGGTCGGCGTCGAACGCGCGGAACGCGTCGGCCAGTTCGGCCGCGGTGGGCCCGTCGACGGCGTTGCGGGCGGCCGGGCGGTCGAGGGTGATCGTGGTGACGGGGCCGTCCTGCTCGACCAGCACGTTCCGGGGCATCGGCGCTCCTCGCGGTTGACCGGCGTGTCTTCCGGGCACGCCTTCCCTAGAGTAGTGGGGTGGCCACTCCCGGGACGGGGACGGCGAGCCGGGAGGAAGCGCATGTCGGGTGGGATGAAGAAGGTCCTGATCGTCGGAGTCGTCGCGATCGTGCTGTTCTTCCTGATCACCCAGCCCACGCAGTCCGCCGACTTCGTCCACCGGGTGCTCGGCTGGCTCAAGGACGGCGCCGAAGCGATCGTCACGTTCTTCCGGACGCTCTTCTCCTGATCTTCGCGAACCGCGCACCGGCACCGCATCGGCGGCGCCGGTGGCTACCGTGCGTGTTAGCGGACGGTAAATCACCCAGTGTCACCAATCCCGGAATTCGGACCCCAGCACTCGACCATCCGGGTGGATTGCGGCTCAAAACGCGCAGGTCGGCGAATTCGTGGGGGCCGGGGTCTGGCGAAGGAGACCACCCCGGCCCTACGGTGCTCACATTGCGTGATCGGGTGGTTCGCCATCCCCCCGGAGAACCCCGGTACGCAGGCAGTTTCCACTCAGCAAGGTGCAGGTTGGTGCGTGCGGCACCACCGCGTGGGACAGGCGTCAGGCCCTGTCCGTCGGGGACCTACAAGGAGGCAGGGATGACCGGAGATCCCGGAGTGGACGCGCTGATCCGGCAATGGGCCGCCGAGCGCGAGCAGACCCCCGAAGAGCAGGAGGTCGACCGCATCGCGAACGCGTGGCTGGCCGACGCGCCACCGCAGGCCCCGGGCATCCCCGGCCAGCGAGCCCGGACCGGGCAGTCGCGGTTCGTCCCCGTCGAGTCGGCCGACCCCGGCTACCTCGCCGCGATGCGCAGCCGGCTGCCGGACGTGCCGGAAGAGCTCCTCACCGCCGCCGCGGGCTGGTGGCAGATGGTCGGCGGCGTCGCCGAGGCCGAAGAGTGGTGGGACGCCGGCCTCAGCCCGCTCGACCAGCGGGCCCTCGACTACCGGGCGGCCGGGCTCGCGCCGTCCGACCTGAGCCGCCGGCTCGGGCCGATGACCGTCCTGCAGCACCTCCGCCGCGGCAGCGCCCCGGCCTGGTGCGTCGCGCGCCTCGCGCGGCAGCAGAAGTCCGCCTGACGAGACGCTGTTCACTCGGCCGGGTGATCCGGTGTGGTGAGACGATCGGGACGACCCGCGTAACGCTAACCTGCGCGGGCTCGTTGACACTTCGTCGACACCACACTGGAGTACCGGGAGTTACGTGCGCACCAGGACCGGAATGAACGAGGACGACCCGATCGACGCGAGCGTCGAGGAAGCCGCCCCCGCCGCACCGGCACCGGCGCCGCGCTCCACGAGCGTCGCGGTGCTCACCCGGCTGACCGTGGTCCTCGCCGTGCTGGCCGTGGCCGGCGGCGGGGTCTGGCTCGTCACCCGCGTCGCGACGCCCGAGGCGAGCCCGCTCACCACCGAAATCCCCGCTTTGCAGGTCAAGGCGGCCGACGTCCGCCCGGGGTCGGTCGCCCCGGCCGGGGGCGCCGTGGCGGGCGGGGCCGAGCAGCAGACGTCTCCCCAGCAGGTCCGCAGCACCGGTCCGGCGACGCTGTCGCAGTGGGCGAGCCAGGTCGCGGCGGTCACGAACGTCCCCGCGCGGGCGCTGCAGGCCTACGGCAACGCCGAGCTGGCGATGCGCGCGGACCAGCCGAAATGCAAGATCTCGTGGGCGACGCTCGCCGGCATCGGCCGCATCGAGTCGAACCACGGCCAGTACGCGGGCGCGGTCCTCGGCGCGGACGGCCGCCCGTCCAAGCCGATCATCGGCGTCCCCCTCGACGGCTCGGCCGGTGTCCAGGCCATCGGCGACACCGACGGCGGCCGCTACGACGGTGACGCGGGCGTCGACCGCGCGGTCGGCCCGATGCAGTTCATCCCGAGCACCTGGCGCAAGTGGGCCTCGGACGGCAACGGCGACGGCCTCGGCGACCCCCAGCAGATCGACGACGCGGCCCTGGCGGCGGCCCGGTACCTGTGCGCGGGCGGCCGCGACATGGCCGGCCCGAGCGGCTGGTGGGCGGGGATCCTGTCGTACAACAACTCGACGGAGTACGCGCAGAAGGTGTTCGGCCTGGCCGACGGCTACGCGAAGGGCGCGCAGTCGATCCGCAAGCAAGGCTGAAAATCCGTGAATGCCACATTCACGGACAAGTAGTCCCTCGATGTGGCATTCACGGACTTCGTCCCTGAGAGCGGCGCCACCCGGCACGCGGTCGGCCGTCACCTCTCAGCAGGTCGGTGCTAGCGTCGATGCGTGCCAGCTTCCCACTCCCCGGCGGGTTCCCCCTGGGGTCGCCGGATCGCGATCGCCGCGACGTGCCTGGTGAGCCTGCTCGTCTGCTGCGGGCTCGCCTGGTGGCAGTGGGACCGCTTCACCTCGGCGAACGGCACCTTCCAGAACCTCGGCTACGTCCTGCAGTGGCCGCTGTTCGGGCTCTTCCCGGCCTTCATGTTCTGGCGGATCCGCAAGCTCCGCCTGAAGGCCGAAGCCGACGGCACCGCGGACGAGAAGCCCGGCGAAAAGCCCGTCGCCGAGGTGCCCGCTCCCCGTCCCCGTCCCGACGCACAGCGCACGGACGAAGACGAGGAGCTGGCCGCGTACAACCGTTACCTGCGCGAGCTGAACGCCCGCGACCAGCAGGCCGCAGAGTGAGGACGACCCGATGACCACCAGCACCGAAGGCGCCCGGACCGCGGTGCCGCTCGCCGGACCCCTGGTCCGGTTCCGGACCGCCGCCTACGTCACCGGCGTCGGGCTGCTCGGCCTGTGCTTCGTGATGGTGCTGCGCTACGGCTTCGACAACCCGACGCCGTCCGCGGTGTACTCGCCGATCCACGGCGTCCTCTACATGATCTACCTGGTGCTGACCATCGACCTGGCGATCAAGGCCCGCTGGTCGATCAAGGGCACCGTGCTCGTGCTGCTGGCCGGCTGCGTCCCGTTCGTCTCGTTCCTCGTCGAGCGCCGGGTGACGCACAAGGTCAAGGCCGGGCAGAAGCTGTAACCGCGGCCTGGCGGCGGAACGTCAGCGCCACCAGGAACGAGCAGGCCGCGAACACCGCCGCCGTCCCGAACGCGGCGGTCATCCCGTCGACCGTGAGCTGGGCCCCGGTCGTCCCCGCCGCGCGGGTCACCGAGCCGAACACCGTGATCAGCACGGCCAGTCCCAGCGTGCTGCCGACCTGCTGCATCGTCTGCAGCACGCCGCCCGCGGCGCCCGCGTCCTCGCTGGGCACCGTGGCCATCACGATCACGTTGAGCGGCGCGAACGCCAGCCCGCCGCCGAGCCCCATGAGCAGCAGCGGACCCAGCAGCGCCGGGAAGTACGCGCTGCTCGTGGTGAGCGTGGCGAGCCAGCCGACCCCCGCGACCATCAGCAGCGTGCCGGTGAGCGCCAGCGGCTTCGGCCCGTAGCGGGGGAGCAGCCGCGGCACGAGCCGGCTCATGGTGAAGATCAGCGCCGCCATGGGCAGGAACGCGAACCCGGTGGCCAGCGCGGCGTAGTGCCGGATGTCCTGCATGAACTGGGTGAGGAAGAAGAACATCGACATCATCGCCATCGGACCGAGGAAGAAGCTGACGTAGGCCGCGCTGCGGTTGCGGTCGGCGAACAGGCGCAGCGGGACCAGCGGCAACGCGGTCCGGGCTTCGATCGCGACGAACGCCGCCAGCAGCGCCAGGCCGCCGGCGAGCGACCCGAGGGTCACCGGGTTCGCCCAGCCGTCGGACGCCGCGTGCGTGAAGGCGAACACGAGCGCGCCGACGCCGAAGGTGCCGGTGATCGCGCCGGGCAGGTCCAGGTGGGCCCGCCGCCGCGGCGGCTCGGGGACGAACCGCGGGGCGAGGAGCACGATCGCGAGGCCGAACGGGACGTTGATGAACAGCGCGGCGCGCCACGAGATCCATTCGGTGAGCAGACCGCCGACGATCAGGCCGATCGCGAAGCCGCCGCTGGACATCGCGGAGAACAGCGCGAGCGCCCGGACGCGGGCCTTGGCCTCGGTGAACGTCGTGGTGACCAGTGCCAGGGTGCTCGGGCCCGCCATCGCGGCGCCGACGCCCTGGAGGACGCGGGCGGCGATGAGCAGCGCGGCCGAGTCGGCCAGGCCGCCGGCCAGCGAGGCGAGGGTGAACAGGGCGGTGCCCGCGACGAACATCCGGCGCCGGCCGAACAGGTCGCCCGCGCGGCCGCCGAGCAGCAGCAGGCCGCCGAAGACGAGGCTGTAGGCGGTCATCACCCAGGACAGGCCGGTGGGGGAGAACCCCAGGTCGGCCTGGATGCGCGGCAGTGCGACGTTCATCACGGTCGCGTCGAGGATGAGCATGAGCTGGCAGGTCAGGATGATCGCCAGGATGAGCCCGCTACGGCGTGGAGCGGCCGTGACGGGCGCGGGGTGGAGCGTTTGCTGCGACAAGGGATACTCCCCCAAAGGAGCGCGGAGGTAAGTGGAGAGCTTCTCCACTTGGACATGACGCGATAATATGGAGAGCGTCTCCGGATGCGCAAGGGAATTCGGAGAATCTCTCCGGTTACGTGGTGAGGAGGCCGGGATGCCGGGCGGGGACACGGCGCGTCCGATGCGGGCGGACGCACGGCGCAACTACGAGCGCATCGTCGCGACGGCGAAGGACCTCTTCGCCGGCCACGGGCCCGACGTGCCGCTGGACGACATCGCGAAGAAGGCGGGGGTCGGGGCCGGGACGCTCTACCGGCACTTCCCGACCCGCGAGAAGCTGTTCGAAGCGGTCTACCGCGACGAGATCGAGGTGCTCGCCGATCGCGCGCTCGCGCTGCACGACGAGCTGCCGCCGTGGGAGGCGCTGGAAGCGTGGCTGACCGCCCAGGTCACCTGGGTCGTCGAGCGGCACAAGCTGGCCACGTTCCTCAAGGAGTCGATCGACTCCGGCTCGGAGACGTTCCAGTACTGCCAGAAGCGGCTACGTGAAGCGACCGGCGTGCTGGTCGACGCGGCCCGGGACGCGGGGCTGATCCGCGCGGACATCGAAGGCGTCGACGTGCTCCGGCTGGGCCACGGCGCGGGGATGGCCGTGCGCAACTGCAGCCCGGAGGACGGCAAGCGGGTGCTGGCCGTGATCCTGGACGGCCTGCGCGCGTGACGCGGGCCGTCCAGGCGGGGTTCAGCTGCCGATCCCGGTGAGGGAGCGGACCTCCATCTCGGCCTGCTTGGCCTCGTCCGCCTTCGGCTTGCCGACCAGCGTGCCGACGAACCCGCACAGGAACGAGAACGGGATCGAGACCAGGCCCGGGTTCTTCAGCGGGAACCAGGCGAAGTCGATGCCCTTGAAGATCGAGTCCGGCGAGCCCGACACGACCGGCGAGAAGAGCACCAGCAGCAGGCACGCGATCAGGCCGCCGTAGATGCCCCACAGCGTGCCGGTCGTGTTGAACCGCCTCCAGAACAAGGAGTAGAGCAGCGTCGAGAGGTTCGCCGACGCCGCCACCGCGAACGCCAGCGCCACCAGGAACGCGATGTTCTGCCCGTTCGCCAGCACGCCGCCGACGATCGCGAACACGCCGACGACGATCGCGGTCAGCCGCGCCACCCGGACCTCGTCGGCCGGTTCCGCCTTGCCCCGCTTGAAGATGTTCGCGTAGACGTCGTGGGCGAAGGAGGCCGACGCGGTGATCGTCAGCCCGGCCACGACCGCGAGGATGGTCGCGAAGGCGACCGCGGCGATGATGCCCAGCAGCAGCGTCCCGCCGACGTGCAGGGCCAGCAGCGGGGCCGCCGAGTTCTCGCCGCCGGGCGCGGCCTTGATCTCGTCCGCGCCGACCAGCGCGGCCGCGCCGAAGCCGATCACCAGCGTGCACAGGTAGAAGAGGAACATGCACGCCGTCGCCCAGACGACGCTCCGCCGCGCCTCGCGGGAGTTCGGCACCGTGTAGAAGCGCATCAGCACGTGCGGCAGCGCCGCCGCGCCGAGGACCAGCGCCAAAGCCAGCGACACGAAGTCCAGCTTGGTGGTGCCGTTCTTGCCGTACGAGCCGCCCGGCTCGAGGAGCTTGTCGCCGAGCGGGCTGTTTTCGGCCGCCGAGGAGAGCAGGTTCGAGAACGAGAAGCCGAACTTGCCGAACAGGAACACCGTGAGCAGCGCGCCGCACAGCAGCAGGATCGTCGCCTTGATGATCTGCACCCACGTGGTGCCCTTCATCCCGCCGACCAGCACGTACAGCACCATGACCAGGCCGACGACGCCGATCACCAGCGCCTGGCCGAGCTTGGAGTGCACGTTCAGCAGCAGCGCCACCAGGCCGCCGGCGCCCGCCATCTGCGCCAGCATGTAGAAGAAGGAGATGACGAGCGTCGACGTCGCCGCCGCCGCGCGGACCGGGCGCTGCTTCATCCGGAAGCTGAGCACGTCGCCCATCGTGAAGCGCCCGGTGTTGCGCAGTAGCTCGGCGATCAGCAGCAGGTCGACCAGCCAGGCGACCAGGAAGCCGATCGAGTAGAGGAAGCCGTCGTAGCCGTGGATCGCGATGGCGCCGGCGATCCCGAGGAAGGACGCCGCCGACAGGAAGTCGCCGGAGAGGGCGATGCCGTTCTGGCGGCCGGTGAAGGCGCTGCCCGCGGCGTAGTAGTCCGACGTCGACGAGTTCCGGCTGCTGGCCCGGTAGACGACGTACAGCGTGATGGCCACGAAGAGGGCGAACACGGCCGTGTTGACGATCGGGTTGCTGGCGGGCACCCCGCCCGCGGCGAGGGCGGTCACCGGCGGGTCCCTTCCGGCGCGCCCGCGCGGGCGCGCAGCTCGGCCACGCGCGGGTCGACCTGGCGGCGCGCGTAGCGGAGGTAGAGCCAGGTGACCAGCGCGGTGCTGGCGAACTGGCCGATGCCGAGCACGATGCCGACGTTGACCTGGCCGAACACCTTCCGGCTCATGAAGTCGTGCGCGTAGGCGGCCAGCAGCACGTAGGTCATGTACCAGGCGAAGAAGGCGAAGCTCATCGGGAAGACGAACCCGCGGAACCGGCGGCGCAGCGCGACGAACTCGCGGCTGGCCTGGATCCCGGCGTAGTCGGGGCCGGTGGGGGCGGCGGGCCGCCGCTGCGGGGCGCCGGACGGGCGCTCCCCGGTGAAGAGGGCCGGCATCCGGCCGGTCTCCTCGAGGGCGTTGCCCGTCGCTGGTCGCGCGACGTCGTACATGGGTGCCTCCGGCAGAGAGCCTGGCGTGGCGGCGGGACCCGGTGCCCGCGGTGGGCGCCGGCCGCCCTTGCGGTCTGCGAGGCGAACATCGTAACTACGCCGTCCGGCGGAGTCCGAAGGCGGCCGGGCGGTCCCGGGGCCCGGAAGGCGGGGTATTCGGTTTCTCGTCGAAAGTGTCGAATACGCTTTTGGTGACAAGATCACGGGCAGATCACCCGTAATGATGAGAAAAATTGTGACGCGACGTTGTCGCGTTCGGCCTACGCTGCGGCGAACGAAGTAATCCGGCTGGACGCGGGTGACTGGCCGTCACCCGGCGTAGTCGCAGTACGGTTCCGTAGCGCCGAAGAGGGTCGACCGCGGGTGGCGTGGCGGCGAAGATCCACTGGTCGGCGCGGGTTCTCGAAAGAAATCACCAGGTCGGGCGACGATGGCTCGCAACGCCACAAGATCGGGCACATCTTGAGACTTGACCCACCCGTTGGGGGTACTGAGTGTAGATCGTCCGAGGTATGCTGCTGCCCTGCTTGGGCTAACCGGGTGACGGCCGGATGGCTGGGTGAGGCCTGCCCGGTAACCGGAATTCCCCCTTTGGGAGCGACGCAGGCGCGGTTCTCGGCCGGGAATCCGCTTTTCGCAGGTCAGCGCCCGAGTGGACGACAAAATTGACCGGCCCGGCATCGGGGGTACGATTCTTTGGCCCAGCTGACCGCAGCGATCGATTGGCACCGATAAAGTTGATCTCGACAACCGTGCAGAACGCAACTTGCGTCGTGCACGTGCACAGTCCCTTGCACGGGACGTCGGGGCGGTGCCTGCCCGGAGACGGGCGCGCGGACGGCCGGGCTGCCGGGGGCGAGCGAGGGCGACGGCGAAGTGGCATGGTGCGGGCGGCGCGGCCGTCCGGGCACCCGCTTCGAGCCGGCACGCCGCGCCGCCGACGCGGATCCATGACGCCGGACAGGGAGTCACTCACGTGACCGTTGCAGGAGAAGGTCAGGTGCCCGTGGGGGAGCTGCTCGGCCGAGCACCCCGGCGGTCGAAGGGGAAGGCGGCCTGGCACGCGCTCGTGCACTGGCGCGACTGGAGCCTCCCCGTCAAGCTTTCGGCCGTCACCGTCGTCCCCATCGTCATCGCGATGGTGCTCGGCATCACGACGATCGCGGCCCAGGTCGGCCGCTCCGACGAGTACCAGCGGCTCGACCGGCTCGTCGCGCTCGGCGGCCAGGTGCGCGCGCTCACCGGCGCGCTGCAGCAGGAGCGCACGGTCACCGCGGCGATGCTGACCGAGGGCACCGTCGGCGGGACCCCCGAGCTCGCGAAGGCCCGCCAGGCCACGGACGCGGCGGTCGCCCCGTTCACCGCCGCGCAGGCCCGCGCGGCCGCCATCGAGCCGGGTGTGGCCGGCGCCGCGGGCGCCGCCACCTCGCAGCTGGGCAACCTCGACTTCCTGCGCCGCCAGGTCGACGGCGGCCAGCTCGACCCCGGCCAGGCCATCACGGCGTTCTCCGACCTCGCCAAGCCGCTCATCGCGCTCGACACCGCGGCCACCGCGGGCGCCGGCGACGGCACCCTCGGCGGCACCCCGGCCGGGCTGCACGAGCTGCTCGTCGCGGGCGAGCAGGTGTCGGTCAGCCAGGCGCTGGTGTCCTTCGGCATCGCCCGCGCCGGGCTGTCGCCGAGCGAGCTCGCCACCCTCCGCGCCGCCGAGCTGCGGCTCGGCGACCGGCTGGTCGACTTCCGGTCCGCGGCGGGCGACACGCTGCAGCGCGACTTCGCGGCCATCGCCGAAGGCGCGCAGGCGCAGAGCCGCGCGCGGATGGTCGAGTCGGTGCTGAACGCGCCGAGCGGCGCGGTCGACGACGCCTTCCGCACGCTGTCGGCCCAGGACTGGAACGCCGCGTCCGGCGCGATGCGCACGCAGATCGGGCAGGTCGCCGACCGGCTGGGCGCGTCGGCGTCGGCGACGTCGCAGGAGCTGGTCGACGACGCCAGCAGCGGCGCCGGCCTGCTCGCCGTGCTGCTGTTCGCCGCGATGGTGCTCGCCGTCGCGGTCGTCTTCCTCATCACCCGCCAGCTGCTGCGCTCGCTGAAGGTGCTGCGCCGCAGCGCCCTCGACGTCGCCGAGACCGCGCTGCCGGAGGCGGTCCGCAACATCCAGGAGGGCCGCGCGCAGGGCACCGACGTCCGCCCGGTCCCGGTGCAGACCGACGACGAGGTCGGCGAGGTGGCGCGCGCGTTCGACAAGGTGCACCACCAGGCGCTGCGGCTGGCGACCGAGCAGGCCGCGATGCGCACCGGGTACGGCAGCGTCTTCGTCAACCTCTCGCGGCGCAGCCAGAGCCTGGTCCAGCGGCAGCTGCAGCTGATCGAGCAGCTCGAGCGGGACGAGGAGGACGCCGACCAGCTGGCGACGCTGTTCCAGCTCGACCACCTCGCCACCCGGATGCGGCGCAACAACGAGAACCTGATGGTGCTCTCGGGCGCCGAGCCGGGCCGCCGGTCGGGGAAGCCGGTCGGCACGACGGACATGCTCCGCGCCGCGGTGTCGGAGATCGAGCAGTACCAGCGGGTCCAGGTCCAGCCGCCGCCCCCGGCGCGGATCGTCGGCTACGCGGCGAGCGACCTGATGCGCCTGGTCGCCGAGCTGCTGGACAACGCCACGGCGTTCTCCGCGCCGGAGACCTCGGTGACGGTGGCGTCGCGGCTGGGCGAGGACGGCTCGCTCAACATCGACATCCTCGACAAGGGCATCGGCATGAACGAGGCCGAGGTCGCCGAGGCGAACACCCGGCTGACCGAGGCGGGGTCGGTCGACCTGGCCACCTCGCGCCGGATGGGCCTGTTCGTCGTCGGCCGGCTGGCCAGCAGGCACCGCATCGGGGTGTCGCTGCACGGCGGCAAGGACATCGTCGGCGTCCGCGCCACGGTCGTCGTCCCGGCGGACCTGGTGATGCCGGTGACCGACGGCCCGGCCACCGGCCCGATCGGCGCCCTCCAGCAGCACCCGGCCAGCCCCGCGGCGGGCAACCAGCTGCCGCGCCGCCAGGTCAACGGCAACTCCCGCCCGCGCCCGATCGTCCCGCAGCAGCCGGCGATGGGGGAGGAGCGCTGGCCGTCCGCGAGCGACCTCGCGGGCCTGAGCGGCAACGGCCCGGCCGTGCGCCCGCCGTCGGATCTGGAGATCTCCGGGACGGCGTTGTTCGCGCCCCTCCCGAAGGACGACGACACCCCGCCGCCGCCGCGCCCGACGCTGCCCGCGGTGCTGCCGGTGCCGACGCAGCCGCCGAAGCCGGACGAGCTGCCCGCGGGCAAGGACCTGTTCTCCGCCAACGAAACGACGCTGAGCGACTGGTGGCAGCAGGCGACGGCGACCCCGCCCGCCCCTGCGCCAGAGCCGACGCCGGCGCCGGATCGTTCCGAGACGACGCCGATCTTCGACGAGATGCTGTCGGCGTGGTTCCGAGAGGACAAGCCGGCGACCCCGGCCACCCCGGCCGCGTCGGCCGCCTCGGTCACCGAAGAGGAACCGGCCGAGGCGGAGCCGGCGGAAGCCGAGCCGCAGGAGCGGCGCAGCTGGGACTTCGCCAGCGACGAGAACTTCCGCACGGTCCAGGCCCGTTCCCAGGCGGCCCCGACGGCCTTCACGGAGGCGGGTCTTCCCCGCCGCCGCCGCGGCGAGCAGTTGATGCCGGGCAGCGCGGTCCCGCCCCCGGCCGCCCCCACGCCGGCCCCGTCCCGCCCGGAACTCCCGGTCCGCGACCCGGCCGATGTGCGGGGACGGCTGAGCAGCTTCCAGCAGGGCGTCACCCGCGGCCGCCAGCAGGCCCGCCAGGCCAAGCCCCAGCCGGGACCGGGTGGCGCGGAGCAGCCCACGACCGGAGGAGCACAGCCGGGTACGGCGGGGCAGGCAGCGGGCGCCCCGGCGCAGCAGACCGGTACCCCGGCTCAGCAGGCGGCTGCACCGCAGCAGGCGGCGGGGTCTTCGGCCGCACGGCAGGCCGGTTCCCCGGCCGCGCACCAGCCGGGTGCGGATGAGCCGACGGCGACCCAGCCGGGCACACCGCAGCAGGTCGCGGGTTCCCCGGCCGCGCAGGCGGGTGCGGGACCGGAGGCACCTCGGCCGTCGGGCTCACCCGAGGCGGGCACCCCCCGGCCGAACGGCGCACCCGCCTCGCTGCCAGGCCGCCAACGGCCTTCCGGAGCCTTCCCGCACCCGGGCGAGCCCCAGCCGAACGGCCTGCCGCAACCCCGCCGCCAGTCACCCGCGGTTCCGAATGGTCTCGCCCACCCGGGCCAGGCCCAGCCGAACCCGGCCGCGCCGCAGTCCGGTGGCACCGCGGCCCCGTCGAACGGGCTGCACAGCCCGACCGCGCCGCGGTCCGGCGACGCCGCGCCCCAGCCGAACGGGCAGCCGAACCCGGCACCCGAGGTCACCGCCAACGGCCGTCCGAGCACACCGCCGTCGTCGCTGCCCACCCGGCGCGGCGCCGCGCCGGAGACCCCGGAAACCCCGGCTCCGCGCGAGGAAACCTCCGCCGTCGAAGCCACCGCCGAGTGGAACTTCGGGACCGATGACGGCTGGCGGGCGGTGCAAGCGGTGTCCCAGTCGACACCCGCCACTTTCACTTCGGCAGGATTGCCCCGGCGCCGTCGCGGGGAGCAGCTGCTTCCGGGCAGCGCCGGACCGCCCACCGGGGCCACGGCCCCCCGACCACAACGGGATGCGCACGACGTGCGCGGCCGCCTGCGGAGCTTCCAGCAGGGCATCGAGCGTGGACGCCACCGCACCGCGCAGGCGGCCGAGACCAACCACGAGACACTGGAGGGTGAATGAACTCGCCGAGTAGCGCCCAGCCGACACAGAACCAGTTCGGCTGGCTGGTGAACGACTTCGCGGAGCGGGTGCCGGGAGTGGCCCACGCCGTGGTCGTCTCGGCGGACGGCTTGCTGCTGACCGCGTCGAACCGGCTCCCGCTGGACCGGGCCGACCAGCTCGCCGCGGTCGCTTCGGGCCTGGTCAGCCTCACCCAGGGCGCCGCCCGCTGCTTCGAGGCCGGCGCGGTCAACGAGACCGTCGTCGAGATGGAGCTCGGGATCATGGTGCTGATGTCGATCAGCGACGGGTCCTGTCTCGCCGTCCTCGCCGCCCCCAACTGCGACATCGGCCAGGTCGCCTACGAGATGACGATGCTCGTCGACCGGGTCGGCCAGATCCTCACCCCGGAGCTGCGCGCCCAGCTTCAGGGCTCCGGTGGGTCGCTGATCGGCGAACCGGTGGGATGATGGCGCGATGAGCACGGGGTCCGGATTCGACGGCGAACCACCCGAGGGGCAGTACCCCGCCGGGCGAGGGGACGACGGCACGTTCGC
Organism: Amycolatopsis lexingtonensis; assembly: GCF_014873755.1. Lineage (NCBI taxonomy): Bacteria > Bacillati > Actinomycetota > Actinomycetes > Pseudonocardiales > Pseudonocardiaceae > Amycolatopsis > Amycolatopsis lexingtonensis. Next base: position 4,709,988 of record NZ_JADBEG010000001.1, on the reverse strand, counting down.
CGACGTCCTCAACGGGTTCACGCTGGATTCCGGCCGTGCCCGCCGGAAGCGCAAGAAGAGCAAGGAGTCCCCGCCACCCCCGGCCGCCGGTGCGCACGCGGCCGCGGAACCGCCGGCGCCCGCGCCGTCGGCCGACCAAGGAGATCACGTGACCTCTTTAGTCTCTCCACCCGGCAGTACCGACGGGGACAGCCCGCGACCTGGGGGTTTGTTCGACCCCGGGCCGCCCAGCGGCGAGTTCGTGATGCCCGCGGTGTTCGAACAGCCGCCCGCGCCGGAGGAGCTGACGGCCATTGTCCGGCCCTACGCGCTGACCGGCGGACGCACCCGGGCAAACTACGCCCTGGAGCTGGAGACACTGATCTCCGCGAAGGACTACGCTGCCACCGGTGGCTTCCCCGAAGTGGCCGCGGAGCAGATCGAGTGCATTTCGATCATGGAAGAGTGCCGGACCCCCCGTTCGGTCGCCGAGATCGTGTCGGCCTTGCGGGTGCCTCTCGGGGTGGCCCGGGTGCTGATCAGCGACGCGGCGGACGCAGGGCTGGTCACGGTGCACAAGACGATTACGGGCAATGACGGCGCCGAGGCACATCTGGTGTTGATGGAAAGGGTTTTGAGTGGACTCCGTCGGCTATAAGGCACCGCGGGACACCGCGCCCCCGACCATGACATCCGCCAAGATCGTGGTGGCTGGCGGTTTCGGAGCGGGGAAGACGACCTTCGTCGGGTCGGTGTCGGAGATCGTGCCGCTGACCACCGAGGCGATGATGACCGACGCCAGCGTCGGCGTCGACAACCTCGACCACACGCCGGGTAAGTCGACGACCACGGTGGCGATGGACTTCGGGCGCGTCTCGCTGGACGCGGACCTGATCCTCTACCTGTTCGGCACGCCCGGCCAGCAGCGGTTCTGGTTCATGTGGGACGACCTCGTCCGCGGCGCGATCGGCGCGGTGGTGCTCGCCGACACGCGCCGGCTCGCGGACTCGTTCGCCCCGATCGACTTCTTCGAGGACCGCGGGCTGCCGTACATCGTCGGCGTCAACACGTTCGACGGCGTGCTGGAGCACGACATCAACGACGTCCGCGAGGCGCTGTCGATCGACCCGAACATCCCGATCGTCCGCTGCGACGCGCGCGACCGCGAGTCGACCAAGCAGACGCTCATCACGCTGGTCGAGTACGCCATGCGGCAGTGGATCGCGCTGCGGGCGGCGAACGCCCGCTGACGCCGCACGGGCCCGGGAAACGCCCCGGGCCCGGCGCCCGTCACGCCCGGCGGTACCGCAGCAGCACCACCCGGCCGTCGAAGGTGCGCGACCCGGCCAGCTGCAGGCCGAGCCGCGCGGTGCCCTCGGCGAACGGGCGCTTGCCGCCGCCGAGGACGACCGGGTGCACGAACACCTGGTACTCGTCGATCAGGCCCTGCGCGGTCAGCGCGGCGGCCAGTTCCGCGCCGCCCATGAGCAGCAGGTCGCGCCCGGGCTCTGCTTTCAGCGACGCCACGGCCGCGGAGAGGTCGCCGCCGACGACCCGGGTGTGCCAGCCCGGCTTCTCCAGCGTCCGCGAGAACACGACCTTCGGCGTCTCGCGCCAGACGGGCGCGAAGGCGATGTCGTGCGGGTCGTCCGAGATCGACTCGGCGTCCGGCCAGAACCCCGCCATCATGTCCCACACCTTGCGGCCGTAGGCGAACTCGCCGCACCGCGCGCTCAGCTCCCGCGAGTACCCGGACAGCTCGGGGCCCATCACGGGCCAGTCGAATTCGCCGTCCGGGCCCTCGACGCAGCCGTCGAGCGACGTGTGGACCATGTGGATGAGCTCGCGCATTTCCGCCTCCTCGTGCTTCGTGTCACCAGCAGGTCGGAGCCGCGCTCGCGGACCGGACACGCCCGCCGGGGAAACTTCAGTACTCGTCGTGGCGGCGCCACCAGGCACCGGGGCCGTCGTCGCCCCGGCTCTCCTCTTCCCACGCCTCCTGGCGGCCCAGCGGCGTGATGTCGAGGTACCGGTGCGAAGCGAGGAACATCTCGCCGCCGCGGCCGGTGGTGAAGTACGTGCGGTAGACGTCGTCGCCGTTGCGGAGGAACACGCTGACGCCGAAGCCCATGCCGACGCCGCAGTCCTCGGTGAAGTCGCTGCCGTAGGAGGACACGAACGGCACGTCCCAGCCCATCCGGGTCTTGTACCGCTCGATCTCGGGCAGCGTCGCGGGCGCGACGACCTGGAGCGTCACGTCCCGGTCGTGCAGGTGCGCCAGGTGCGGCATGTTGTCCACGAGCAGGGAGCAGCCGGGGCAGCCCGCCTCCTCGCCCGGGTGCAGCATGAAGTGGTAGACGATCAGCTGCGGCCGTCCCTCGAAGAGGTCCAGCAGGCTCTTCTCGCCCTCGGCCGAGGTGAACACGTACGGCTTCGTGAAGGGCACCATCGGCAGCCGGCGCCGTTCGGCGGCGAGGTGGTCGGCCGCCTTCATGTGCTCCTTCTCCTTGACGAGCAGTGCGTCGCGCGCGGCCTGCCATTCCTCGGGCGAGACGATCTCGGGCAGGGCGTGCTGGGTCGCGGTCATCGGTCTTCCTCTCCTCGGTGGTGGATGAAGCCGGCCAGGTCGTCGAAGCTGGAGGTCCAGCCGCCGCGGTGGCCGTCGCGGTCGGCGACGGTGGGGAAACCGGTCTGGACGAAGGTCATCTCCGTCTTGCCGCCCAGATCGGCGAAGTCGATCGTCACTAGGGTTTCGGCGCGCATGTCGCCCTCGGTGTCCCAGGTGAAGGTGAACACGAGCCGCTCGGGCGCGGTGATCTCGCGGTAGGTGCCGTGCATCCAGTGCTCGTCGCCCTCGGGGGAGCGGATGCACGCCCGCCAGGCGCCGCCCGGCCGGGTGGCGAGGGTGACCGCGGAGCCGGTGTAGCCGTGCGGCCCCAGCCAGCTCGCCAGCTGGTCGGGGTCGGTCCACGCGGCGAAGACCAGCTCGCGGGGCGCGTCGAAGACCCGGGTGATGGTGAGCTCAGGCATCCTCGCCCCCGCCCGCCGCGCGCAGGGTGCGCAGGTGCTCGTCGAGGCGGTCGAACCCGTCGTCCCAGAACGGGCGGTAGCGCGCCACCCAGTCGGCGACGTCTTCCAGGGGTTTCGCCGCCAGCCGGCAGGGCCGCCACTGGCGGGTGCGGCCGCGGGTGATGAGCCCGGCCTGCTCCAGCACCTTCAGGTGGCGCGAGACGGCGGGCAGGCTCATCGGGAACGGCTCGGCGAGTTCGTTCACCGTCGCTTCGCCCGCCGAAAGCCGGGCGAGGATGGCCCGCCGGGTCGGGTCGGCGAGCGCCGCGAACGTGCGGCTCAGGTGGTCCACGGGCATCGTCATTTCAGCACCTTGTTAATTAACTTCTCCGTTAAATATAGCCCCAAGCTGAGCACTGTCAAGGTTGTCGCGAGCGGCGCTGAGAGCCGTGTCACTGGTCCTCGGGTTTCCAATAGTAGGAAGCCAAAGTATTTTTGAGGGATGAGCAGCGAGCTGTACCGTCCCGTGCACCCCGTCCGGTTCGTGACGGCGTCGAGCCTCTTCGACGGTCACGACGCATCGATCAACATCATGCGGCGGATCCTCCAGTCTCAGGGCGCGGAGGTCGTCCACCTCGGGCACAACCGCTCGGTCGACGAGGTGGCCACCGCCGCCATCGCCGAGGACGTCCAGGGCGTCGCCATCTCCGCCTACCAGGGCGGGCACGTCGAATACTTCTCGTACCTGGTCGAGCTGCTGCGCGAGCGCGGCGCCGGCCACATCAAGGTCTTCGGCGGCGGGGGCGGGGTGATCGTGCGCGAGGAGATCGACCTGCTGCACTCGCGCGGCGTCGCCCGCATCTTCTCGCCCGAGGACGGCTACGAGATGGGCCTGCCGGGCATGATCAACTCGATGATCGAGGCCTGCGACACCGACCTCGCGGCCGAGGGCCCGGCGCTCGACAAGGTGCTCTCCGGGGACGTCCCGGCGCTGTCGCGGGTCATCACCCAGCTGGCGGCCGAACGGCTGCCCGCCGAGCTGCTCGACGGCATCACCGAAGCCGCGAGCGGGCGGACGGTGCCGGTTCTGGGCATCACCGGCACCGGCGGCTCGGGCAAGTCGTCGCTCACCGACGAGCTGGTCCGCCGCTTCCGCCTCGACCAGGAGGACAAGCTGCGGATCGCGGTGCTCGCGGTCGACCCGTCGCGGCGCAAGGGCGGCGGCGCGCTGCTCGGCGACCGCATCCGGATGAACTGCCTCGACGGCTCGCCAGTGTACTTCCGCTCGCTGGCCACGCGCACGACGTCGGGGGAGATCCCGGCCGGGCTGCGCGAATCGATCCTGGCCTGCAAGGCCGCCGGCTACGACCTGGTGATCGTCGAGACGCCGGGCATCGGCCAGGGTGACGCCGGGATCGTCGACTTCGTGGACGAGTCGCTGTACGTGATGACGCCGGAGTTCGGCGCCGCGTCGCAGCTGGAGAAGATCGACATGCTCGACTTCGCCGACGTCGTCGCGATCAACAAGTTCGAGCGCCGCGGCGCCGAGGACGCCCGCCGCGACGTCGCGCGCCAGCTGGTGCGCAACCGCGAGGCCTTCTCTTCGGCGCCGGAAGACATGCCGGTGTACGGCACGAGCGCGGCGAAGTTCAACGACGACGGCGTCACCGCGCTGTACCAGCACCTGCGCGGCATGCTCGCCGAGCGGGGCCTCGGCGTGTCCGCGGGGACGCTGCCGCGGGTGGAGGGCAAGGTCTCGACCGACGCGTCGACGATCATCCCGGGCAACCGGTCCCGCTACCTGGCCGAGATCTCCGACACCGTACGCGGCTACCACGCGAAGACCGAGCAGCAGGTCGCCGCGGTCCGCAAGCGGAACGCGCTGTCGCTCGCGCGCGAGGAACTGTCCAAGGCAGACGCGTCCACCGACGCGCTCGACGGGCTGCTCGCCGCGGCCGAGTCCGATGTGGACGGCGAGTCGACAAAACTCCTCGAGCGCTTCCGGGAGCTGGCCGAGGAATACCGCCAGGACGAGCTGGTCGTGAAGATCCGCGACAAGGAGCTGCGCACGCAGCTGTGGCGCGACACGCTGTCCGGCAACCGGATCCCGCGCGTCGCCCTGCCGCGCTACGGCGAGGACGGCGAGCTGCTGTCGTTCCTGCGCCGCGAGAACCTGCCGGGCTACTTCCCCTACACCGCGGGCGTTTTCCCGTTCAAGCGCGAGGGCGAGGACCCGGCGCGGATGTTCGCCGGCGAGGGTGACGCGTTCCGCACCAACCGCCGCTTCAAACTGCTCTCGGCCGACTCCGAGGCCAAGCGGCTCTCGACGGCGTTCGACTCCGTGACCCTCTACGGCCACGACCCCGACACCCGCCCCGACATCTACGGCAAGGTCGGCACCTCGGGCGTGTCCATCGCGACGGTCGAGGACATGAAGGCCCTCTACGACGGGTTCGACCTGACCGCGCCGAACACGTCGGTGTCGATGACGATCAACGGCCCCGCGCCGACGATCCTGGCCTTCTTCCTCAACACCGCGATCGACCAGAAGATCGACGCGTTCAAGGCCGAGCACGGCCGCGACCCGTCCGACGCCGAGGCCGCCGAGCTGCGCTCGTGGACGCTGCAGAACGTGCGCGGCACGGTGCAGGCCGACATCCTCAAGGAAGACCAGGGGCAGAACACCTGCATCTTCTCCACCGAGTTCAGCCTCCGGATGATGGCCGACATCCAGGAGTGGTTCATCGAGCACCACCTGCGGAACTTCTACTCGGTCTCGATCTCCGGCTACCACATCGCCGAGGCCGGCGCGAACCCCATCTCGCAGCTGGCTTTCACGCTGGCGAACGGCTTCACCTACGTCGAGTCGTACCTCGCCCGCGGCATGGACGTCGACTGCTTCGCGCCGAACCTGTCGTTCTTCTTCTCCAACGGCATGGACGCCGAGTACTCGGTCCTCGGCCGGGTGGCTCGCCGGATCTGGTCGGTGGCGATGCGCGACCGCTACGGCGCGAACGAGCGGTCGCAGAAGCTGAAGTACCACGTGCAGACGTCCGGCCGGTCGCTGCACGCGCAGGAGATGAGCTTCAACGACATCCGCACCACGCTGCAGGCCCTCTGCGCGCTGTACGACAACGCGAACTCGTTGCACACCAACGCGTTCGACGAGGCGATCACGACGCCGTCGGAGTCGTCGGTGCGCCGCGCGATGGCCATCCAGATGATCATCAACAAGGAATGGGGCCTGTCGAAGAACGAGAACCCGCTGCAGGGCTCGTTCATCATCGACGAGCTGACCGACCTGGTCGAGGAAGCGGTCCTGGCGGAGTTCGACCGCATCTCCGAGCGCGGCGGCGTCCTCGGCGCGATGGAGACGGGCTACCAGCGCGGCAGGATCCAGGACGAGTCCATCCTGTACGAGCGCAAGAAGCACGACGGCTCGCTGCCGATCATCGGCGTCAACACGTTCCGCAACCCGCGTTCGGGGGAGGACGAGGTCGAGGTCGAGCTCGCGCGGGCCACGGAGGACGAGAAGAAGTCCCAGCTGGACCGCCTGGCGGACTTCCAGCACCGCCACCACGAGGAAGCCCAGCAGGCCCTGAAGGCGCTGCGCGAGGCGGCGACTCGCGGCGGCAACTTGTTCGGGGTGCTGATGGACGCCGCGCGGGTGTGCTCGCTGGGGCAGATCACGGAGGCGTTCTTCGAGGTCGGGGGCCAGTACCGGCGCAACGTCTAGCGCTGTGCGGCCGTCGAACGTCGCTGCTCCGCTGCCAAGACGCCGCACAACCGCGACTATTCCTTGTTTGTATACCTGAAGTTCGCCTTTGCGTAACGTGCTGGACAGTTTCGGCGACTGTGACGGCAACTGCGCGAGGGCGGGGTGGAGGTATGCATGATCCAACTGCGGATCGGCCTGTGGCGAGCATGGGCCTTCGTGCAACAGCGGCCGTTGAAACTGACGGTGGGCATCTTCCTCCTGATTGTTGAGATACTGGTGCCGCGCTCGGCTTCGTTCTGGATCCTTGTCGGGCTGACCATCGCCGTTGCCGCCAAGGAGCTGATTGACATCTCCGAGAAGGTGTACAAGGACCTCAAGAAGATCCTCACCATCGAGTCGAAGCTCCGGCAGAGACCTTTGCAGCTCCCTTACAAGAGTCCTTATGACTCGTGGGAGAAGATCGAGTGCGAAGGTTCTCAAGCGGTCCACGACCCCTTGCTGGACGCCGAGTTGACGACCGACCCGTTCATCACGCTGGAGAAACAGCACAAGATGTGGCGTCCGCCTTCGGCGGAGCACGAGACGGTGCGCAAGCTCAAGGTTCCCACCCTCGACTTCGACGAGGACAAGGTCCGCCTGGAGTCGGACCTTGAGGTGGGCGTCACGACAGCCAAAGTCCGGCGGACCACTTACTCGGCGTTTCTCGTGACCAACCGCCTGGCGCTTTATGAATACCGCGAGCACCACGCGGCGCACGAGTACCTGGAGTTCCCGGATCTGGGCCCGGATGGCCGAGGGCCGCTTCCCCGGCTCCCGCTGAGCACCTGCTCCAACCACATCGGCGCCGATGTCTTGGCCATCTCCGAGGGGCGGTTGTTGCTGCAGCGGCAGGCCAACAAGAACATCATGAACGGGGGCCTGATCATCGGTTCCGGTAGTGGTTCGGCCGACTGGCAGGACCTGGTGGCCGAAGAGGGACGGCGGCGGAGCCGGCCGGAGCCGCCGCCTCGGTGCCGCGACCTGTGTTCTTTCGTGAAGTACACGATGTGGCGCGAGATGGTCGAGGAGATGGGACTCCGTGGCGACCAGCGTCACGGACCCGAGAACATCAAGATCATCGGCTACTGCCGGGTTACCGCTTGGGGTGGCAAACCCCAGTTCTACGGGGTGGCTTCGCTCGGGCCGGTCGAGCCCAAGGTGAGGGGAATGGAGCGGCGCTACGTCGACGACCAGCTAGCTGAACGCTTCGACCCGAAAGACGGCGTCCCTGGGCTCTTGAGAGCGCTGGACGCCGTCGAGCGCCGCTACGGCAGCAATGGTGAGCTGGCGTTTCCGCTTTACATCACCATTCAGTTGCTGCGCCAATGGTTGCACCGGGACGCGCCGGCCGCGGCGGCGTGGCTCAAGCTGGGGTGACGCGGCCGAGCCGCACGTAGGCCCGGTCGTCGAACGAGTTGGCGGCCGGGCGCAGCCCCTTCGTCTCCGGCGGATCGATCATCAGCGGGTCTCGCGCCAGACGCTCGGCCAGCAGGCGCTCGGCCTCGGCCAATGTGGGTGCGGGCGCCGGGTAGCCGTCGGTCGTGAGCACGACTTCCCGGATGCCCCGCGGGAGGGGGATCACTTCGACGAAGCGGTCCGGCACCAGGCGGCCGTCCAGCGCTCCGAAGCCCGCGGGGTCGTCTCGGTGGTTGCGCAAGCCGGTCAGTGCCTTGAGCAGTTCCTGCACGGCGGCGCGGCCGGGATCTTCAGCGCACAGGTCGGCTACGGCGGCGCCTGCGGCCAATCTGTCTCTGAGGACGAGGGCGCGGGCCTCGGCGACGATCCGCTCGCCGGAACGTCGTGGTCGCACCGGCTCGCCATCCAGCATGATCCGCGCCTCGCCGACTCGCCACACCTCCTGGCGTTCGGTGTGCAGTACGCAGAAGGACACGGCCGAGCCCGATCCTGGCGCGACTCCGTCGGCGGCCAGCAGTTTCTCCACGACTTCCGTCGCCGAATCGACGGCTTCACGAGCGGAGCAGGTTCGCGCGATGCCGGCCAGGTGCCCTGCGATCGCTTCGGCCAGGGTAGCCCCGTCGGGGCCGGTGTCCCAGGACTTCCGCGTGGCTCCGTCCGCGACGCCCACCAAGTACCGGCCCTCGATCAGCCGATCGGCACAGGGTTCCGCCGCGGACCGCGGCACGAGCCCCGATTCGATGATCATGCCCACAGAGCCGTCACCAGACGAGTGACCGGGTCGTCGTCGCCCGCCAGTTGCGCGCAACTCTCGCGCAGTGCCACGGCCGAGAAACTCTCCTTGGCGGTCGTGATGAAATGAAGAAGCAGGTAGGCGGCGACAAAGTGGGCAGCCACCCGCTCCGCTGACGCCCGGGGGAGCGAGAGCTCGGCCCGCAGTGTTTTGGTCATCATCTCGATCGGAAAACCCGGCCGTCCCTCGGTCGCCGCCTCGATCGAAGCGAATCCGTACCGGAGTGCCACCTCGGCGACCGAGCGACCCGTGGTGAGGTCCGAAGTCACGGACGTCGCGTCGAGACCACGCGTCCAGTTCGCGATGTGCGGAGCAGCCGAGAACGTGCGGGTGACCATGATCAGCGGATTTCCGCTTTCGCCCAGCAGATCAGTCAGGTTTGCCGCGCGTACCTGGTGATCCATTTCGGCGGCCGAGCGAACCTGGTCCTCGTGCTGCTGCACGTTCGCGCTCAAGGAATTGTCGGCGACCATGCTGTCGGCGAGCTGGCGCAGTAGGCCACTGGTCTGCGAAAGCATTCGACGATCGTAGCGTCAGGCTGACGGCAGGCCCATCCGTTGCGCGCCCCGATCACCCGGCCGGACGGACCGCCTTCAGCTGCCAGACCGGGACCAGCACGCGCCCGTCTGTGTCGGTCTCCAGCGACGTCAGCCCGGCCGGGTCCGCGTCCAGCACCACCCGGACGCTCTGCCGCAGCTCCTCCGGGGTCATGGACGTCGTGTACAGCCGTGGCTCGAGCAGCTCGATCGTCCAGTCCTTCCCGACCGTCCCCCGCAGGTTGGCCTCGCTGATCAGGTACGGCGCCGGGAACGCCTCGGGGATCTCCGGCGAGAAGCAGAACAGGTGCAGCGTCGCGCCCGGGCGGGTCGCGCGGGTCAGCGCCGCGAGGTACCGGTGCCGCTGCTCCTCGCTCAAGCAGTGGTACAGCGCGCTGTCGAGAACCGTGTCGAACCGGCCTTCGTACCCTTCGAGCTTCGTCGCGTCGGCGACGGCGAACTCGATGTCGAGGCCCTTCTCGGCGGCACGGGCGCGGGCCTGCTCGATCGCCGACCGGGCGCCGTCCAGCCCGGTCACGTGCAAGCCGCGTGAGGCGAGGAACGCGGAGTTGTCGCCGAGGCCGCAGCCGATGTCGAGCACGTCGCCGCGGAACTCGCCGGCGTCGGCCAGCTCGACGACCGCGGGCTGCGGCGCGCCGAGGTCCCAGGGCATCTTCCGGCCCATCGGCGTCGAGCCCTGGTAAAGCTCCTCGAAGTCGATGTCCTGTACGTCCATGACAGCCCCCTTATTCAACGTGTGATGAGATGATTCCATCGTGCACCCCGTGTCAAGGCGGTGGTACTCCTGGAGCATGAAATTCGGGATCTCGACGTTCGTGACCGACGAGGGCATCCGCCCCGACGTGCTGGGTGCGGCGCTGGAGGAGCGCGGCTTCGACTCGCTGTTCCTGGCCGAGCACTCGCACATCCCCGTGAGCCGGGAAACCCCTTACCCCGGCGGGGGCGAGCTGCCGCGCGTGTACTACCGCACCCTCGACCCGTTCCTGGCGCTCACCGCCGCGGCCACGGCGACGTCGGAGCTGCTGCTCGGCACCGGGATCGCGCTGCTGATCCAGCGTGACCTGATCCACACCGCGAAGGAGGTCGCGTCGCTGGACCTGCTCTCCGACGGGCGCGCGCTGTTCGGCGTCGGCGTGGGCTGGAACCGCGAGGAGATGCGCAACCACGGCACCGACCCGAAGACCCGCGGCGCGCTCATGGACGAGCAGCTGGCCGCGCTCAAGGAGATCTGGACGAAGGACGAAGCCGAGTTCCACGGCGAGCACGTCGACCTCGACCCGATCTTCAGCTGGCCGAAGCCGGTGCAGAAGCCGCACGTCCCGATCTACATCGGCGGCGAGAGCGAGGCGGCGCTGAACCGGCTCGCCAAGTACGGCGACGGCTGGCTGCTCCGGGGCTACACGAAGTACCAGGAGGCGCAGCGCGTCCGCGGCTGGCTGGCCGAGCAGGGCCGGGAAGACGTCCAGTTCGCGGTCTTCGGCGGACCGACGATCCCGAAGGTGATCGACGGCTTCCGCGAGGCCGGCGTCGAGCGGTACACGTTCCTGCTCGACACGATGCCGGAAGCGGAGACGCTCAAGGCGCTCGACGAGCTGGCGGAGGTGGCCGCCGCGCACCGGTGAGGCGTGGCTACTTGTCCAGCAGCAGGTGGACCGACAGCTCGAGGCGGTTCGCGACGTCGGCCGCCGAGGCGCGGCGGGTCACCCAGGCCACCAGGTTCGCCATCCAGACGTCGGCGACGACGTGGAAGATGTCCCGGTCGGCCTCGGTGGGCTCGTCGATGCCCATCGCCTTGGCGAACATGTTCTCCATCAGCAGCCCGACCTGCTCGACCTCGGCGGCCGCGGACGTGTCGGCGAACATGAAGGCCCGCACCATGGCTTCGGTCAGGTGCGGGTCGCGCTGCATCAGGCGGGTGTTGCGGCCGAGCACGAACATCAGCCGCTCGGCGGGCGTCTCGCCCGGGATGGCCTGCCGCTCGAGCTTCTCCTGCGCGCGCTCGAATTCGCGCGCCAGCCCGGAGACGAGCAGGTGGATCTTCGACGGGAAGTACCGGTACAGCGTGCCGAGCGCGACGTCCGCCTTCTCGGCGACGGCCCGCATCTGGACGGCGTCGTAGCCGCCCTTCGAGGCCAGGGCGAGGGTCGCGTCGATGATCCGGCGGCGCCGGTCGCGCTGGGCGGCCGAGCCGAGCTCGTCAGCGCCGATCGCGCTCAGGCCGTTGCCACGCGCCTTGGTCTTGCCGGGCATCGGAGTTCCCCCGTCCGTCGGAACTTGTTCCACTTCATCGCATAGCGTACCTGTCCTGGCGAAACGTTCAACAATCGACCCACTGGCCGAAAAACTGTAACACGTTCTACACTCGCGAGTAGTGTCCCGTCCCGCGAGGAGGCCCGATGCCGGTCGCGCTCACCGACGAACAGGCCGCGCTGGCCGAGGCGATCCACGCCTGGTCCGCGGCGCACCACCCGCGGGAGGGGGTGCGCGCGGCCGAAACCGGGGCCGGGCTTCCCGCCGGGTTCGCCGAGCTCGGCCTGCTCGGGGTCGCGTTGCCCGGGGAGGCGGGCGGCGCCGACGGCAGTATCGCCGATCTGGCCGCCGGCCTCGCCGCCGCGGCCGAAGAACTGGTTCCGGGCCCGCTGCTCGGCACCGCGCTCGGCGGCCTCCTGCTCGCCGGGGTCCCCGCCGCCAAGGAACTGCTCCCCGCGCTGGCCGAGGGGGAGGCGACGCTCGCCGTGCTGCTGGACGCGCCGTCGCTCGACGACGGTGTCACCGGCCCGGTGCCCGGCGTCGACGCCGGGACGTGGCTCCTGGTGCCCGCCGGCGGCGGGCACGTGCTGCTCGCGCCAGGCACGCCGGGTGTCACGGTCGAACCGCTGGCCCCGTTCGACTTCTCGCGTGCGCTCGCGCGCGTCCGCTTCTCCGGCGTCCGCGCCGACGTCCTCACCCTGCCACCGGTCGGGCCCCTCGCGGCGACGCTGGCCGCGGCCGAAGCGGCCGGGGTGGCGCGGCGGTGCCTGACCGTCGCCGTCGAGTACGCCAAGGTCCGCGAGCAGTTCGGCAAGCCGATCGGCGCGTTCCAGGCGGTCAAGCACCTCTGCGCCGAGATGCTCTGCCGCGCCGAAGCGGCCGAAGCGCTGGCCTGGGACGCGGCGTCCGGGCAGCACCCGCTGTCGGTGGCGAGCGCGGCCGTCGTCGCCCTCGACGCCGCCGTCGCCAACGCGAAGGACTGCGTCCAGGTCCTCGGCGGGATCGGGTTCACCTGGGAGCACGACGCGCACCTGTACCTGCGCCGCGCGGTCGCGCTGCGGCAGTGGCTCGGCGGCGCCGGGAAGTGGCGGCGGCGGGCGGCGTCGCTGGCGCTGGAGGGGTCCGAGCGCACCCTGGACATCGACGTCGGCGACGATCCCGCCCTGCGCGAGGAGGTGGCGCGGATCGCGGCGCTGCCCGCGGGCGAGCAGCGGGTCGCGCTGGCCGACGCCGGGCTGCTGACTCCGCACTGGCCCGCGCCCTACGGCCGGGGTGCGGACGCCGCGGAGCAACTGCGCATCGACAGCGCGCTCGCCGAAGCCGGCGTCCGACGGCCGGACCTGGTGATCGGCGCCTGGGCGGTGCCGACGATCCTCGAACACGGCAATGACGAGCAGCGTGACCGGTTCGCCCGGCCCACCCTCCGGGGTGAGCTCACGTGGTGCCAGCTGTTCAGCGAGCCCGGCGCGGGCTCCGACCTGGCCGCGCTGCGGACGGCGGCCCGGCGCGTCGACGGCGGGTGGCGGCTGACCGGCCAGAAGGTGTGGACGTCGCTCGCCCGCGAAGCCGACTGGGGGATCTGCCTGGCCCGCACCGACCCGGACGCGCCCAAGCACAAGGGCATCACGTACTTCCTGGTCGACATGCGCGCCGAGGGCATCACGACGCGGCCGTTGCGCGAGATCACCGGCGAGGCCGTGTTCAACGAGGTGTTCCTGGACGACGTGTTCGTCCCGGACTCGGACGTGGTCGGCCCGCCGGATGGTGGTTGGCGGCTCGCGCGCACGACGCTGGCGAACGAGCGGGTGGCCCTCGGGAGCGGGTCCGCGGTGGGGGAGAGCGTGCAGACGCTGGTGTCCACAGTGGATGCTTCGGCGCTCGACGACGTCGCGCTCGACCGGCTCGGTTCCCTGGTGGCGGACGGGGTCGCGGGGTCGGTGCTGGACCTGCGGGCGGCGTTGCGGCGGCTCGAGGGGCAGGATCCCGGTGCCGGGTCGAGCGTGCGGAAGCTGCTCGGGGTGCGGCACCGGCAGGACGTGGCCGAGTTCGCCGTCGAGCTGGCCGGGGCCGGGGCGCTGCTGGCGGAGGGGGCGGCGCAGCGCGAGTTCCTGCTGACGCGGTGCCTGTCGATCGCCGGCGGGACCACCCAGGTGCTGCTTTCGCTGACGGCCGAACGGCTTCTCGGCCTGCCGCGCTGACCGATCGGGCGGCGCGAAAGGACCGTTCGTGCCGCCCGGCCCGAAAGTGTCGGTGGCGTGTTCTAGCGTTGCGGTCGTGGAGTTCAGCGCAGACACCCAAGCCACCTACCTTCCCGCGGATCCCCCGCGGGAAGGCGTGCTGGCCCTGTGGGGCGACGACGTGGCCGGCGGGACCACGATCGAGCTCGTCCTGCCCCGGGGCGCCAAGTTCGCGCGGACGAAGGTCGACGCGGAGCTGGTGCCGCTGGAGCGCGCGCTGCCCCGGCTCCTGGCGGTGGGGGAGGAGGCCAGCCCGGCCGTGGCGGCGTGGTCGGCCGCGGTCAACGCGGGGGTGAACCTCGTCGCTCGGGGACGGCTGCGCCCCGCGGTGTCCCCGGCCGGGGCGGCGGCGTGGCGGATCGGCCCGCTCGACGCCGCGGACGAGGAGCTGCTGCGCGGGCTCGCCGGCGCGTTGCCACCGGAGGCGTACGCGCTGCCGCTGACCGGGCTGAAACGCATCCGGCTGCACTCGCCGGATTCCCTGGTCCGCGCCCTTTGGGACGCGACGGCCGACCTGCTGGTCCGCAGCCCGGCCGCCCCGGTCGGCGCCGGCGACCCGGCGTTCGCGGCCCGCGAACCGGCGCTGCTGGGCCCGGACGGCGCGGCCTGGCTGGCCGAGCTGGAGGCCCGCGAGCCGCGGGGCGTGCAGGTGCTGCTGCGCGTCGAGGGCTTGGACGACGACACGTTCGCCGGGGTGCTGGCGGTCCGCAGCATGGCCGAGCCGAGCCTGGTGGTGGAGGCGGCCACGCTCTGGGACGCCCCGGACGCGGTCCTGAACCGCCTCGGCGACCAGGTCGAAACCCAGCTGCTGCTCGGCTTGCGCCGCGGCGCACGGGCGTGGGCGCCGCTGGGCAAGGTGCTGGCCGAGCCCGCGCCGTCCTCGCTGGTCCTGTCCGACGAAGAGGTCGTCGACCTGCTCACCGACGGCGCCCGCGAGCTGGGCGGCGCGGGGATCGAGGTGCTCTGGTCGAAGGGGCTGTTCGCGGGCGAGGTGAAGGCGAAGGCGAGTGCGACCCAGGCCCCGGCGAGCGTGGCCGGCCCGGAGTTCGCGCTGCGCAGCCTCCTGGAGTTCCGCTGGCAGCTCAGCCTGGGCGGCGAGCAGCTGACGGAGGCGGAGGTGACCGCGCTCGCCGAGGCGAAGCGCCCGCTGGTCCGGCTGCGCGGGCAGTGGGTGCGGGTAGACCCGCAGTTGCTCGCGCGCGTCCGCGGCCGCACCCGCAAACTGGAGGCGGGCGAGGCACTGGCGGCGGCCCTGACGGGCGAGCTGGAACTGGACGGCGAGCGCGTCGAGTTCGCGGCGCCCCCGGTGCTGGGCGGCCTGGCTGCCCGCATCCGCGACCGGGCGGGCGTCGAGATCCCGGCGCCACCGGGGCTGCAGGCGACGCTGCGGCCGTACCAGCAGGCGGGCCTGTCCTGGCTGGCCACGATGACGGAGCTGGGGCTGGGTGCGTGCCTGGCCGACGACATGGGGCTGGGGAAGACGATCCAGCTGATCGCCCTGCACCTGCATCGGCGCGACCTTGCCCGGTCTGCCCCGCGGCCGGTGGCGGAACTCGCGCTCGCCGACGGTGAATCTCCCGCTGCCGGTGGCCCCACCCTCGTTCTCTGCCCCACCTCGCTCCTCGGCAACTGGGAGCGCGAGTTCGCCCGCTTCGCCCCCGAAATCCCGGTCCGCCGGTTCCACGGCGGCAGCCGCCACCTCGACGACCTCGCCCCCGACGAAGTCGTCCTCGCCACCTACGGTGTCCTCCGCCGCGACCGCGAAACGCTGTCCGAAGTGGACTGGGGCCTGGTCGCCGCCGACGAGGCGCAGCACGTCAAGAACCCGCTGTCGGCCACCGCCAAGGAACTCCGCAAGGTTCCCGCGCGAGCGAAAGTCGCCCTGACCGGCACCCCAGTCGAAAACCGCCTCACCGAACTATGGTCCATTGTGGACTGGACGACCCCTGGGCTGCTCGGCCCGCTCGACCGCTTCCGCCGCACCGTCGCGAAGCCGATCGAACGCGACCGCGACAAGGAGGTCACCGAACGGCTCGCCGCCACCGTCCGGCCGTTCCTCCTGCGGCGCCGCAAAACCGATCCCGACATCGCCCCGGAGCTGCCGCCCAAGACCGAGACCGACCGGTTCGTCCCGCTCACCGCCGAGCAGACCACGCTGTACGAAGCCGTCGTGCGCGAGAACCTCGCCGAAATCCGGGAGTCGCAAGGCATCAAGCGGCGCGGGCAAGTGCTCCAGCTGCTCACCGAACTCAAGCAGATCTGCAACCACCCGGCGCAGTTCCTCAAAGAACCGCACGGCGCGCTCACCGGCCGGTCCGGCAAGCTCGCCGCCTTCGAAGAACTCCTGGACGTCATCCTCGACGAAGGCGAGAGCGTCCTCGTCTTCAGCCAGTACGTCCAGCTCTGCCGCCTGCTCGAACGCCGCCTCAAGGACCGCGGCCTGCCCACCGAAGTCCTCTCGGGGGACAGCTCGCCGGCGAAGCGGCAGGACATGGTCGACCGGTTCCAGGCCGGCGAGATCCCCGTGTTCCTGCTTTCGCTGAAGGCGGGCGGGGTCGGGCTCAACCTGACCCGCGCCACCCACGTCATCCACTACGACCGCTGGTGGAACCCCGCGGTCGAAGACCAGGCCACCGACCGCGCCTACCGCATCGGGCAGGACCGGCCCGTCCAGGTGCACCGGCTGATCGCCGAAGGCACCCTCGAGGAGCGGATCGCCGAGGTGCTCGAGAAGAAGCGCGGGCTGGCCGAGTCGATCGTCGGCGCGGGGGAGGACTGGATCACCGAACTGTCCGACGACGCGCTCGCCGACCTGGTCCGGCTCGGGAGCGGGTGATGCCGCCGCGGCGGAACTTCGGCACCACCTGGTGGGGCCGCGCCTGGGTCGACGCGCTGGAGCAGCGGGCGAAGCTCGATCCGAACCGGCTGCCCCGCGGCCGCACGTACGCGCGCCAGGGCACGGTCACCGAGCTGCACTTCGGTGCCGGGGAGATGACGGCGCGGGTGCGCGGCAGCCGGCCGCAGCCGTACAAAGTCACCATCACCATGCGCACCTTCACCGGCGGCGAGTGGGACACCCTGCTCGGCGTGGTCGGCACGCAGCTCGGGCACGCGGCGGCGCTGCTCGACGGCGAGCTGCCCGGCGCGCTCGCCGAGCAGGCCCGCGAGGCGGGCGCCGACCTCCTGCCGGGGCCCGGCGACCTGCGGCCGCGGTGCTCGTGCCCGGACTCGGCGAACCCGTGCAAGCACGTCGCCGCGGTGTACTACCTGGTCGCCGACGAGGTGGACCGCGACCCGTTCACGCTGTTCCTGCTGCGCGGCCGCCCGCGGGCGGACGTCCTGGCCGAGCTGCGTGCCCGCCGGTCGCCGGCCCGCGCGGACAAGCCGAAACTGCCGAAGAAGGTGGACGAAGGCCTGACGCCGCGAGCGGCCTACACCCGGCGCCCGGGCCCGATCCCGGACCTGCCGCCCCCGCCGCGCGTCGCCGGACCCCCTGCGGTCCTGGACCTCGACCCGCCGCCGGCCACCGGCTGGACGGCGGCCGGCCTGTCGGCACTCGCGGCGGACGCGGCTTCCCTGGCCCGCGACCTCCTGATCGGTGGCGTGACGGCGGCCGAGCTGACGTTCGAAGAGGACTTGGCCCGCCGCGCGGCCGCCCGCACCGCCCCGGAAATCACCACCCTCGCCGCGGCGGCGGGCGTACCAGCCCGCGACCTGGCCCGCTGGGCCGAAGCCTGGCGCGAAGCCGGCCGCGGCGGCCTGGCGGCCCTGCGCGACACCTGGCAACCCGGCCCCGGCCCCCTGGCGGAGGCGCAAGCGATCCTGGCCGAAGCGGGCCTCCCGGGCCGGCCGAAGATCTGGCGCAACCGCCTCACCCAGGGCGGCTTGCAGCTGCGCTACGGCCGCGACGCCCGCTGGTACCGCTTCACCCGCTCCGGAACGGAGTGGCGCTTGGACGGCCCGCCCTCGGCGAGCCCGGTGGACCTCGCCTACTGACCGGCTACCGGTTCGATGCTTTCCAGGTGTTGTACGTGTGGTCCAGGAACCGCCCGACGCCGCGGACCACGTGCGCGCTCCGCACCGACGTGAACACGTCGAACGCGTGCTGCGCCCCGCCAGTTCCGCGTACGCCACCGGCTGCCGGGACTTCTCCCGCAACCGCCGCACGAACTCCCGCGCCTCGCGGACCGGGACCAGGGAATCGTCGCGGCCGTGGATCACGAAGAACGGCGGGGCGTCCGAACTGATCCGGTCCAGCGGTGAGGCCGCGATGTAGTCGTCCAGGTGGTTGACCGGGTCCCGGTCCGCCGCGAACACCCGGCGCGCGATCAGGCTCTCCAGCCGGTACTTGCTGGCCCGGGAGCCCGAAGTGGCCGCGAAGTCGTACACGCCGTAGTGCGGGACGCAGGCCTGGACGCTCGTGTCCGCGTCCTCGAACTCCGGCTGCAGCGCCGGATCGTTCTGCGACAACGCCAGCAGCGCCGACAGGTGGCCGCCCGCGGAACCGCCGGTCACCGCGACGAAACGGGGGTCGCCGCCGTACGACGTGATCTGCGAACGGATCCACGCCAGCGACTGCTTCGCCGCCACGATGTGGGCCGGCCAGCGGTGGGCAGGGGAGAGTGGGTAGTTGATCGCCACGCACACCCAGCCGCGGCGGGCGAGGTAGCGCATCAGCGGGCGGCCCTGCTCCTCCTTGTTGCCGATCACCCACGCGCCGCCGTGGACCTGCAGCAGCACCGGCGCGCCGGACACCGGCGAAGCGGGCCGGTAGACGTCCAGCAAGAAGCGCTTGCCGCCTGGGGCGTAAGCGATGTTGCGATCCACCCGGACGTCCGGGGCGCCCATCCGGAACGGCAGCGCCAGCTCGCTCCACGGCAGGCCGAGGTCGGAGCGGCCCAGCTCGGCCGCGTAGTCCTCGCCGAGCGCCGAAGTCAGCGCGCCCTCGATCTCGTCGCGGGCGCCGTGGCCGGTGCGGATCAGCGCGCCCAGGCCGGCGGCCGACGCCGCGGCCATGGCCAGGCCCGCCTGCGTCGAGCGGTCACGCACGCCGTGGCGGGCCAGGTGGACCGCGGTGTCGGCCGCGGTCAGGGCCAGCAGCTGGGGCGCCAGCTCGCCGGTCAGCCACCCGGCGAAGAACACCGGGATGGTCGTCGAGCGGGCCCGCAGCGGGCGGAGCGCGTTCGCCGTCAGGCCGAGCTGGATCGCACGGCGGATCAGGAAGTTCGGCTGCACCAGCGCGATGATACCGGTGAGTAGGGTGACGCGCCGCTCCTCGGAAGTGGCTTACCCTGGCGGGCATGCAGAGACTGAGCGGCCTCGACGCGAGCTTCCTGTACCTCGAGACGCCGTCCCAGGTCCTGCACGTCTGCGGGCTGCTCACCCTCGACGGCTCGACCGTCCCCGGTGGCTACACCTTCGCGAAGCTCAAGGAAAAGCTCGACGAACGGGTCCGGCTGATCCCGGCATTCCGCCGCAAACTGCACAATCCGCTGTGGAACCTCGGCCATCCCGTGTGGATCGAAGACGAGGACTTCGACCTCGACCACCACGTGCACCGCATCGGCGTGCCCGCGCCCGGCGACCGCACCGAGCTGGCGGAGCTGTGCGCGCACATCGCCGGGCAGCAGCTCGACCGCGCGCGGCCGCTGTGGCAGCTCTACGTCATCGAAGGCCTGGCCGACGGCCAGATCGCCGTGCTGCTGAAGATGCACCACGCCAGCGTCGACGGGGTGAGCGGCGCCAGCCTGATCACCTACCTCTCCGGGCTGGAGCCCGACGCGCCCGCACCGGTGATCGAGCAGCCCGGCAACCCGGGCGTGCCGTCGGCGCTGGACCTGCTGCGCTCGGGTGTCGAGACCGTCGTGAAACGCCCCGCCGAAGTCGTGCGGCTGCTGCCCGACCTGCTGGAACTGGTGCCGCGCTGGGTCGGCAAAGCGTTGCAGGGCAAGGGGATGCCGGTCCCGTTCACCGCGCCGCGGACTTCGCTGAACGGCACGATCACCGGGCACCGCAGCGTCGCGTTCGCCCAGCTGGACCTCGACCGGATCAAGGAGGTCAAGAACGCCTTCGGGGTCACGGTGAACGACGTCGTCCTCGCGCTCGTCGCCGGGGCGCTGCGCGAGTTCCTCGGCGCGCGCGGCGAACTGCCGGACGACCCGCTGGTCGCGACCGTCCCGGTCTCCGTCCACGACCGGACCGAGCGCGAGCACGGCAGCAACAAGGTTTCGGCGTTCTTCGCCTCGCTGCCGACGCACCTGGCCGACCCGGCCGCGCGCGTGTTCTTCCTCGCCGAGGCCAACCGGCTCTCGAAGGACCACCACTACGACATCGACGCCGACATGCTGCAGGACTGGGCGCAGTTCTCGGGCGCGACGGCGTTCGGCCTCGCCGTCCGCGCGTATTCGGCGCTGCGCCTGGCCGAAAAGCACCCGGTGGTGCACAACCTGGTCGTCTCGAACGTGCCCGGCCCGCCGATGCCGCTGTACTTCCTCGGTGCGCTCGTCACCGGCTTCTACCCGCTCGGGCCGGTCTTCCACGGCGCGGGCCTGAACGTCACCGTGCTGTCCAACGCGGGCAAGGTGCACGTCGGCCTGCTGGGCGCGCGCGAGCTGGTCAAGGACCTCTGGCCGCTGGCCGACGCGCTGCCGGAGGCCCTCGACCAGCTGCTCAAAGCCGCGGGCTGAGCACCACGACCGGGATCTCCCGCTCGGTCCACGCCTGGTACTTCGCGAAGTCCGCGTACAGCTCGACCAGCCGTGGCCACAGTTCGGCGCGCTCCTCCGGCCCCGCGACGCGAGCCGTCACCGGGACGTCCCGGCGGCCCTTCAGGTGGATGCGCGTCTCGGGGTGCGCCCGTAGGTTGAAGTACCACTGCGGATGCCGCGGCAGCCCGCCCTGCGAAGCGACGATGACGACGTCCTCGCCGGAGCGCAGGTACAGCAGCGGCGTGGTGAACCGGCGCCCGGACTTGCGGCCCCGGTGCTCCAGCAGCAGCGTCGGCACCGGCTTGCGGAACCCGGCCCCGACCCGCCAGGTGCTGCCGATCCGGCCGCCGGTCAGCCGGAAGACCGCGACCTGGGCCTTCGCGCCGTACTTCATGACCTTCGCCGTCACCGGCGAGTCCAGGCCGTCGGGTTTCTGCTCCGGCAGGCTGAAGCGTCCCATCGTGGGTTCCTTCCTCAGAGGGAGTGGACGGCGGCGAGCAGGGCGGGCACCCACCGGTCGGCGGCCAGGACGCAGGCCGCGTGCCCGGCGTCGACCTCGTAGGTCGCCGCGCCCGGGATGCGGCGGGCCAGGGAACGCTGGTGGTCGGGCGCGATGAAGCGGTCCCGCGCGGTCACGACGACCGCCGCCGGCAGTCGCAACGTGTGGAGCCACGGCGTCGAGTCGAACCGGCCGATCTCGTCGACGGCGACCGCGATCTCCCACGGCCGGGTCGACCGGAACTCCCGCAGCCCCCACCGGTGATCCTCGACGCGCCGCAGCGGCGCCGCGGGTGCGACGGGCAGCTTCACGCGCTCGCGCAGCTGTCGCACCGTCCGGCCGAAGACGTCGAGCGCGACGCGCTGCCGCAGCCCGCGGCGGAAGGTGCTCGCGGTCGAACACAGCACCAAACCGGTAACACGTTCTGGCTCGGCGCGGGCGACCAGCTGGGCGACCATCCCGCCCATCGAGTACCCCGCGAGGGCGAACCGCTCGATGCCCAGCGCGTCCGCCACCGCGGGCACGTCCCCGGCGCAGTCGGCGAGCCGGAACTCCGGCGAGCGGATGCCCCGGCCGTGCCACCGCTGGTCGAACACGACGACGCGATGGTCCCGCGCGAGCCCGGCCAGGGCCGGGTACCAGGTCAGCAGGCCGGTGCACGCCACGGAATGCAGCAGCAGGAGCGCCGGCGCGTCGCGCGGGCCGACGTCGGTGACGACCGTCCGCCCGCGGCCGGGCAGGTCGAGGGGGACCGGGTCGGGCACGCCGGCCGTCGGCGGCACGGTGATCAGCCGCCGCGTCGCCGCCATCCGACTCCTCCTCCGGGGTTGCCGCGCCGGTTGTTTCCGGTTAAGACTAGAACATGTTTCAGTATTGCGCCGAGCCGGAGGTCGGGCGTGGACTTCACCCTTGACGATACGCAGAGCGAGATCGCCGCTCTCGCCGCGAAAGTGCTCGGCGCGGGAGACGATCCGTGGCGCGCGCTCGCCGACGCGGGCCTGCTGGCGCTCGCGCTGCCCGCGGACCTCGACGGCGACGGCCTGGGCGTCGCCGAAGTCGCGCAGGTCCTGACCGAGGCCGGCCGCGCCGCCGCGCCGGTGCCCGCGTACGCCGCGCTGGCACTGGGCGTCCTGCCGGTCGAGACGCTCGGTACGCCCGCCCAGCGCGCGGAGTTCCTGCCGCCGGTCGCGGCCGGGGAAGCGCTGCTCACCGCGGCGCTGCACGAGCCATCCGCGCCGTTGACCGCCGAGCCCGCCGCCTCCGCGCGCGCGGCTAACGGGAAGTGGCTGCTCAGCGGCGTGAAGACCGCCGTCCCGTACGCCGCCGAAGCCAGCCGGATCCTCACCCCGGTGACCACTCCGCACGGCACCGCGGTCTACCTGGTCGACCCGCACGCCGACGGCGTCACGCTCGTCCCCACGCGGAACTCGGCCGGGACGCCGGAGTGCACCGTGCGGCTCGACGACGTCGCCGTCGAAGAGACCGACCTCCTCTTCGACCGGGGTGCGGTCGCGGCGCTGCACCGGTTCGCCGTGGCCGGCGCGCTCGCGCTGGGCGACGGGCTGCTGGCCGGCGCGCTCGCGCTCACCGTCAAGCACGTCGGCGAACGCACCCAGTTCGGCCGGCCGCTGGCGACCTTCCAGGCCGTGGCGGGCCAGATCGCCGACGTCTACGTCGCCGCGCGGACCGTGCACCTCGCCGTGACGTCCGCGGTGTGGCGGCTGGCTTCCGGGCTCGACGCGGACGCCGAACTGGACGTCGCCGCCTACTGGCTCGCCGAGGAAGCCCCGAAGGCGCTCGCGACCTGCCACCACCTGCACGGCGGCGTCGGCGTCGACGAAACGTACCCGCTGCACCGGTATTCGTCGGCGGTCAAGGATCTCGGCCGGGCGCTCGGCGGCGCCGCGCACCGGCTCGGCAGGCTCGGCGAACGAGTGGCGGGGTGAGGCGGATGCACGTCGAACTGACCGCGGCGCAGAAGGACCTGCGCGCGGAGCTCCGGGAGTACTTCGCCGGGCTCATCAGCCCCGGAGAACGCCGGGAAATGCGGCGCGAACGGCACGGGCCGGTGTTCCGCGAGATCGTCCGCCGGATGGGCCGGGACGGCCGGCTCGGCGTCGGCTGGCCGAAGGAGTTCGGCGGGCAGGGCTTCGGCGAGATCGAGCAGCACCTGTTCGTCGACGAGGCCGCGCGCGCCGACGTCCAGCTGCCGTCGGTGACGCTGCAGACCGTCGGGCCGACGCTGCAGCAGTTCGGCACCGAGGAGCAGAAGTCCTTCTTCCTGCCCAAGATCCTGGCCGGGGAGATCCACTTCGCGATCGGCTACACCGAACCGGAGGCGGGCACCGACCTCGCGGCGCTGCGGACGACGGCGGTTCGCGACGGCGACGAGTACGTCGTCAACGGCCAGAAGATCTTCACCACCGGCGGCCACGACGCCGACTACATCTGGCTCGCCGTCCGGACCGCGCCCGACGCGCCGCGGCACAAGGGCATCTCGATTCTCATCATGGACACCAGTGACCCAGGCTATTCGTGGACGCCGATCATCACCTGCGACGGCGCCCACCACGTCAACGCGACGTACTATTCGGACGTCCGCGTGCCGGTGAACCGCTTGGTGGGCAAGGAAAACGAGGGCTGGCGGCTGATCACGACGCAGCTCAACCACGAGCGCGTGATGCTCGGGCCGGCCGGGCGCGTCGGCGGCCTGTACGACCGCGTGCGCGCCTGGGCTGCCGCCCACGGCCTGCTCGACCTGGCCGACGTGCGGGCCGTGCTGGCCGAAGCGATGGCGGTGACGCGGGTCAACGAGCTGCTGAACTGGCAGGTCGCGGTCTCTTCGGCGACCGCGCCGGTCGGGGTCGGCGACGCGTCGGCGACCAAGGTGTTCAGCTCCGAGGTGATCCAGCGGATCGGCCGGAACCTCGAAGAGCTCGTCGCCCGCCACGGCGATCCGGCCGACCCGGACACCGCCGAGCTGGCCGAATGGCTGGACGTCTGCGCCAAGCGCAACATCGTGCTGACGTTCGGGGGCGGCGTCAGCGAAATCCAACGGGAGCTGATCGCTTCGATCGGCCTGGGCCTGCCGAGGGTGCCGCGATGACCATCGAAGAAACGGCGCGGGAGATCGCCGCGCGCGGGGAGTGCGCACCGCGTCTCGCGCGCGACCCCGTGAACCAGGCCATGGTGAACAACTGGGTCGAAGCGATCGGGGACACCAACCCCGTCTACACCGACCCGGAGTTCGCCGCACGCAGTGTGCACAAAGGACTCGTCGCACCGCCGGCCATGGCGCAGGTGTGGACGATGGGCGGGCTCGACGTCCCGCGCGCGGGCGACGACCCGCTCGGCCTGATGATGGAACTCCTCGATGACGCCGGGTTCACCTCCGTCGTCGCCACGAACTCCGAGCAGACCTACCACCGCTACCTGCGGCCGGGCGAGCAGGTCGAGGCGCGGACGAAACTGGAGAGCGTCGTCGGTCCGAAAAGGACGGCACTCGGCGAGGGCTGGTTCGTCACCACGCGGATGACCTGGTACGTCGAGGGCGAAGCCGTCGCGGAGATGATGTTCCGGGTGCTGAAGTTCGCGCCCCCCGCGCCGAAGCCGCCGCCCGCGCCGGTGCTGCGGCCGGTGATCAGTCGCGACACCGAGTTCTTCTGGGAAGGTCTCCGCCAGGGCGAACTGCGCATCCAGCGCTGGGGCGAGACGCTGCGGCACCCGCCCGGCCCGATGCCGCCGGACGGCGCGCTGGACACCAAGCCGGACTACGTCGTCGCGAGCGGCCGCGGCACGGTGTTCTCCTACGTCGTGCACCACCACCCGCCCGTGCCGGGCAAGGACCTCCCGTTCGTCGTGGCGCTGGTGGAGCTGGAAGAAGGGGTCCGGGTGATGGCCGAGCTCTTGGACGCGACACCGGAGGAAGTCCACATCGGACTCCCGGTGACCGCCGCGTTCGTCCGGGTCGACGACGACCTGACCCTGCCCGCGTGGAAGGTGGCCCGATGACCGTCGCCGAAGGGACCGAACTGCCGCCGCTGACGATCGAGGCGACCCCGACGTTCATCGTCAGCACGGCGCTGGCGACCCGCGACTTCCAGGACGTGCACCACGACCGGGACGCGGCGGTGGCGCGCGGCTCGAAGGACATCTTCCTCAACATCCTCACCGACACCGGCCTGGTGCAGCGGTTCGTCTCGGACTGGGCCGGGCCGGAGGCACTCATCCGGTCGGTCAAGATCCGGCTCGGCGTGCCCTGCTACGCCTATGACACCTTGACCTTCACCGGCCGCGTGGTGTCCGCCGACGGCAACGACGTCGTCGTGTTGGTGTCCGGAGTGGACAGTCTCGGTGAGCACGTCGCCGGGACCGTGGAGGTGACGTTGCCGTGACGCTCTCGGGAAAAGCGGCCATCGCCGGGATCGGCGCGACGGAGTTTTCGAAGGACTCCGGGCGCAGCGAGCTGCGGCTGGCGGCCGAATGCGTCTCCCACGCCCTCGCTGACGCCGGGCTGTCGCCGTCCGATGTGGACGGATTGGTGTCGTTCACCATGGATGGCAACGCGGAAATCGCGGTGGCGCGGGAACTCGGCATCCCCGAGCTGAAGTTCTTCAGCCGCATTCACTACGGCGGTGGCGCGGCGGCGGCGACCGTGCAGCAGGCCGCGATGGCGGTGGCGACCGGTGTCGCGGACGTCGTCGTCGCGTACCGGGCGTTCAACGAGCGCTCGGGGATGCGGTTCGGCCAGGTGTCCTCGGCCGCGGCCGGGCAGGTGAACTCGTCCGGGGTGGACAACGCGTTCCACTACCCGATGGGGATCGCGACCCCGGCGGCGACCGTGGCGATGGTGGCGCGGCGGTACCTGCACGACTACGGCGCGACGAGCGAAGACTTCGGCCGCGTCGCGGTGCTCGACCGCAAGCACGCGGCGACCAACCCGAACGCGTGGTTCCACGAACGGCCGATCACCCTCGAGGAGCACCAGGCGTCGCGCTGGGTGGCCGAGCCGCTGCACCTGCTCGACTGCTGCCAGGAGAGCGACGGCGGTGTCGCGCTGGTCGTGACCAGCGTGGAACGGGCGCGGGATCTCGCTCAGGCGCCGGCGGTGATCGCCGCGGCGGCGCAGGGGAGCGGGCCGGACCAGTACGTGATGACCAGCTACTACCGCGACGACCTGGCCGCGCTGCCCGAGATGGGGGTGGTCGGGCGGCAGCTGTGGGGCCAGTCCGGGCTCGGACCGTCCGATGTGGACGTCGCGGTGCTGTACGACCACTTCACTCCGTACGTCCTGATGCAGCTGGAGGAGCTCGGGTTCTGCGGCCGCGGCGAGGCGAAGGACTTCATCGCCGGCGGCGCGCTGGAGCTCGACGGCTCGCTGCCGCTCAACCCGCACGGCGGGCAGCTCGGCGAGGCCTACATCCACGGCATGAACGGCATCGCGGAGGGTGTGCGGCAGATCCGCGGCACGGCGGTCAACCAGGTCGCCGGCGCGGCCCGGGTGCTGGTCACGGCGGGGACCGGCGTGCCGACGAGCGGGCTCGTCCTGACGGGTGACTGAGGCGTCACCTCATTGACGGCTGGTGCGCGGCCGTCGCGGGTGTCACGGTGGAGGCACCACCCGCGACGGAGAGTGAGGCCGACTGGCGATGGTCGTCGACTGGGCGCTGACGGCCGTGTTCGCGGCGCTGGCGCTGCCGTGCGTGCTGCGGCTGGTCCGCCTCGACTACGCGCGGCTGGGCGACGGCGTCCGCCACGGCGACCTGGCCGAGCTGCTGCTGGTGGTGGCGATGGTGGCGATGGTCTCCCCGGTCGGCGGCCCCATCCCGGCGGCGGGCTGGCAGGCGGTGCTGGTGCTGACGGCGGGCTGGTTCACGCTGGCCTGGTGGCGGGGCCGCTCCGGCGCCCACCACGCCCTCTCGGCGGCGGCGATGTTCTACATGGTGACGGCGATGCCCCACGCGGGCGCGCACGGCCCGTGGCTGACGATGTCCACAATGGACTCCCGGCTGGCTCTGCCGCTGCTCGCGGTGGCGGCGGCGGGGTATTTCGTGGTCGACGCGGCCCGCACGGGAGTCGTGGTGCTCCGCGGCACGGCGTTGACGGCGGGCGCCGGCCAGGCGTCCCGCGCCCTCTGCCGGGCGGCGATGGGTGCCGGGATGGGCTACCTGCTCCTCGCCTCGGCCCTCTGACGTCCTCTTCAGCTCGTGAGGCGGCGGACCTCGCCCGGGCGCCTTCCCCTCTGCGCCCGCCGCGCTCGCCCCGATTCCGCGCTGTCGGATCGGTGTCGCCGCGGCTCGCCGCCCCGCTCGGAGGTCTTGAATGAGTCATTCAGGTCACCGGAGGTCCTGAATGACTCATTCAAGACACCGAGCGCGGGTCAGGTCGTAAGCCGGCGGACTTCGCCCAGGGGGCTTTCGCCCGGTTCCGGCAGCGAAGCGGCCGGGTGCGCGAGCGTCCACTGCGTCGCCGTCGCGATGTCGTTCTTCAGCGCCGTGATCAGGTCCTCCGCCGAGGAGTACTTCTCCTGGTCCCGCAGGTGCGACCCCAGCCACACCACCAGCGTCTCGCCGTAGAGGTCGCCGCTGAAGTCCAGCAGGTGGGCCTCCAGCAGGCGGTAGCCGTCCGCGCCGTAGTACGTCGGGCGGCGGCCGACCGAGATCGCGGCCGGGATGCGGGTGCCGTCGGGGCGGCCGGCCCAGCCCGCCCACACGCCGTCGCCGAGGGAGCCGTCCTGGTCGCTCAGTGCGATGTTGGCCGTGGGAAAGCCCAGCTCACGGCCGCGTTTGTCGCCCGATTCGACCGTTCCCCGCACCACGAAGTATTCCGGCATCGCGTTCGTCCTCCCGAGTCGCTCCCCTCCACGGTAGCGGGCGCGCGGGCGGGGTTCAGAGCGTGGACAGCACCGTGTCCGCCAGCACCGGGGCGTCGTCCCGGTCGGCCGCCGACGTCGTCACCAGCAGCCGGCCGTCCTCGCGCCACACCCGGATCCGCAGCGTCTCGCCGGGGAAGACCACGCCGGCGAACTTCGCCGCGAACGACGCCACGCGGGCCGGGTCGCCGTCGAGGAACTCGTTCACCAGCACCCGCGCGACGATGCCGTACGTGCACAGCCCGTGCAGGATCGGCCGGTCGAAGCCCGCCGCCCGGGCGAACGCGGGATCCGCGTGCAGCGGGTTGCGGTCGCCGCACAGCCGGTACAGCAGCGCCTGCTGCGGCAGCGTCGGCGTCTCGAAGACGAAGTCCGGGTCGCGCGATGGCCACTCGACGCGGTCCGACGGGCCCCGCGAGCCGCCGAACCCGCCTTCGCCGCGGGCGAAGATGCTCGACCGGGCCGTCCACAGTGGATCACCCGACGACGACGTGACCGAGACCTCCTGGATCACCACGGCGGCCTTGCCCTTGTCGTACACGTCCGCGATCCGCGACTTCGCCACCGCCTTGCCCGACGCCGGGATCGGCCCGTGCAGGGTGATCTCCTGCTTGCCGTGCAGCACCTTCGCCAGATCGATCTCCACGCCGGGGAACGACACCGCCGGCGGGTCGAACACGCGCAGGTTGGCCGCGACCGTCGCGAACGTCGGCAGCACCACCAGGTCCTGCTCGTAGGTGTAGCGCAGCTCGTCGGGCCCCGCACCCAGCGCCAGGTGGTACAGCAGCACGTCCGACGACGTCCAGGCGAAGCTCACCTCGCCGATCTCGGCGCCGATCGCGACGTCGGGGTTGATGGGCACGCGGGCTCCTATTCGTAGCTGATCGAGACGTCGTCGGTGACCGGGAGCGACTGGCAGGCCAGCACGATGCCGTCCGCCATGTCCTCGGCGTCGAGGACCTCGTTGTGCAGCATCTTCACCTCGCCCGAGACGACCCGGCACGCGCACGCGCTGCATTGTCCCTCGCGACACGAGTAGGGCGCGTCCATCCCGGCGTCCAGCAGGTGGTCGAGGAGCTTGCGCTGCCGCGGCCAGGACATCGTCCGCGTCGAACCGTCCAGGGAAACCGTCAGCGACGCCGGTGCAGCGTCCGACTCCGGGGCCTCCTCGGCGGGGGCGTCCTCGAACGGGTTCCCGGTGAGCGACGTGAACTTCTCGACGTGCACCCGGTCCCGGGGCACCCCGAGCTGCCCGAGCGCCTCCCGCACGGCCGCCATGAACGGCGCCGGCCCGCACAGGAAAGCCTCGTGCGAGGTGTACGCCGATGCCAGCCCGCGCAGCTGCGAGACGTCCGGCAGGCCCTGGACGCTCTCCAGCCAGTGCACGACGACCAGGCGGTCGCCGTACCGCTTCGCCAGCGACGCCAGCTCGCCCGCGAAGATCACCGAATTCTCGTCCCGGTTCGCGTAGACCAGCACGACCCGGCCGGATCCGGTCTCCAGCGCCGTTTTCAGGATCGCCATCACCGGCGTGATGCCGCTGCCGCCGGCGAACAGCAGGAAGTCCTCGTCCACCGAAGCCGGGCAGAACACGCCAGCCGGCGCGAGCACGTCCACTTGCATGCCCGGCTCCAGCGACGAGCAGACCCAGCTGGACCCGTACCCGCCGTCCGTGCGCTTGACCGTCACCTGCACGCGGTTCTCGTGCGGCGCGCTCGAGAGCGAGTAGCACCGCGCCACCGAACCGGTCCGGTCGCTGGGGATCTTCAGCGTCAGGAACTGCCCGGCCCGGTAGGTGAAAGCCGAAGCGTGCTCGGGCGGGATCTCGAAGACCACCGACCGCGCGTCCGGCGTCTCGACGACGACGTCGGCGACCGTCAGCGTGTAGACCCGCTCAGCCATCGGCCACCGCCAGCGAGCCCTCCCGCACCGCGTCGCCGATGCTGTCGGCCAGCTTCGGGCACGTGTCGAGCAGCGCCGACGGGCCGTCCGCGTCGGCGAACACCGGGCAGGTGTCGGCGGGCCGGGACGTCCACTGGATGCTCGTGTGCTGGATGCTGTTCTTCTTGACCAGCACGCACGTCCCGCAGCTGCGGCACTCGTGCGGCCGCAGCCCGCCGGTCAGGAACTCGGTCTGTTCGGCGGTGGTCACACTTCCGCCTCGGTCTTCTGCCGCGCCAGGTTCTCCGCCACCTCGGCCGCCCACGCCTCGTTCGCCTTCGTGGTGTCCACTTCGAACTCGAAGCGCCGGGTCATGTCCTCGGTGACGTCGGCGGCGTCGACGTAGAACTGCTGGTACCAGCGGCGAAGCTGGTAGACCGGACCGTCCTCTTCGCACAGCAGCGGGTTGTCGATCTGCGTCTTGTGCTTCCAGATCTCGACGTCCTGCAGGAACCCGGCGCCGATCCCGCGGGCCAGCTTCGCGGCGATCTTGTCCGCGTGCTCGTCGGTGAGCCCGTGCTGCTTCTTGACCTTCATGCCGTACTGCAGCACGAACGACGTCGGCGTCACGGGGTAGTGGCAGTTGATGAGCACGCTCTCGATTTCGTAGCCCTGGAACGAGTTCACCAGCTTGTTGATCATGTAGGACGGCCCGAAGTACGACGCCTCCGAGCGCAGCAGGTTGTCCTCGCCGCCGTAGTTCGAGGCCATGCCCATGTCCGGGCGGCCCTTGGTGTTGAGGTACTGCGTGGCGATGTGGCCCTCGAAGACGTTCTTGAAGTACGTCGGGTAGGCGTAGTGGATGTAGAAGAAGTGGGCCATGTCGACGACGTTGTCGATGATCTCCCGGCAGTTGGAGCCGTCGATGAAGATCTCGTCCCAGGTCCAGTTGCTCCACTCGTCGCTGTAGGCGGCCTCGATCCGCGGGATGGCCAGCTCTTCGGGCGGCGGGTTGCCTTCCGGGTCGTGCCAGACCATCAGCTGGCCGTTCTGCTCCACTGTCGTCCAGGCCCGCGTCCGCGCGCGCAGCGGAACCCGCTTGGCGTAGGGGATCGAGACGCACTTGCCCTTGCCGTTCCAGCGCCAGTCGTGGAACGGGCAGGCGACCTCGTCGCCCTTGACGCTGCCCTGGGTGAGGTCGCCGCCCATGTGCCGGCAGTACCCGTCGAGGACGTTCAGCCCGCCCTTCGAGTCGGCGAACACGACGAGTTTCGTGCCGAACGCCGTGACCGCGTGGGGTTTCCCGTCGCGGAATCGCTCGGCCAGGCCGAGGCAGTGCCAGCCGCGGGCGAACCTGGTCGGCGGCTCGCCGGCGTAGATCGTGCGTACGGACTCCTGCGTCATCGTTCGCCTCCCGTGGTGCCCTGATCTTCGTTCGCCAGCCGCGTCGCCGCAAGGTAGCCGAACACCATGGCCGGCCCGATGGTCGCGCCCGGCCCGGCGTAGGTCCGGCCCATCACGGCCGCGCTGACGTTGCCCGCGGCGTACAGACCGGGCACCACCGAGCCGTCCTCGCGCAGCACGCGCGCGTGTTCGTCGGTGCGCAGACCGCCCTTGGTGCCCAGGTCGCCCGGCACGATCTTGACCGCGTAGTACGGCGCTTTGTCGAGCGGGCCGAGGCTGGGGTTGGGTTTGTTGCGCGGATCGCCGTAGTAGTGGTCGTACTTGCTGACCCCGCGGTGGAAGTCCTCGTCGACGCCCTTGCGCGCGAAGCCGTTGAACCGCTGGACGGTCGCTTCGAGCGCGTCGGCCGGCACCTCGATCTTCTGCGCCAGCCCCGCCAGCGTCGACGACTTCGCCGCGATCCCGGCCTTGAACCAGCGGCCGGGCAGCGGCTGGCGCGGCCCGATGCCGGTGAACATGTACCGGTCCTTGTAGCGCTGGTCGAACACCAGCCAGGTCGGGATGTGCTCGCCGGGCCCGTCGCCCTCGCCGTACATCGCGTGCACGGCCTCGACGTAGGGCGCCGACTCGTTGACGAACCGCTGCCCGCGCGCGTCGACCATGATGCAGCGCGGCCGCGACCGCTCGGCCAGGGCGAACCACGGCCCGCCGGTGAGCGGCAGCGTCGGACCCCACCAGGCGTCGTCCATCAGGTCGAGCGCCGCGCCGAGCTGGATGCCGGCGGTGATGCCGTCGCCGGTGTTGGCGGCCGCGCCGACGGTCCAGTCGACGCCGATCGGCGCGCGCTGGTACTTCTCGCGCATCTCGAGGTTCTGCTCGAACCCGCCGCTGGCGAGGATCACCCCGCGCCGGGCCCCGACGACCCCGTCCGGGGTGACGACGCCGGTGACGCGGTCGCCTTCGAGCCGCAGGTCGACCAGCGGCGTGTTCAGCCGGACCTCGACACCGGCGTCGGCCAGGCCCACCCGCAGCCCGGCCGCAAGCGCTTGCCCCATGCTGAGCGGCCGCTGTCCGCGCAGCTTTCCGGCGAGCCACTGCAGCCCCAGCGACAGCAGCCGGACGCTCCCGCGCGGGTGCCGCGCGAGGAGGCTCAGCCAGCGGTAGTCGGCCTGGGTGATCGGTACCCCGAGCGGGGGAGCGCTGTACGGCGGTTCGAGGTGGGCCAGTTCGGCGCCGAGCAGCTTGCCGTCGAAGGCCATCGGCTCGACCGAGCGGCCGCCGGGCCGCCCGCCGGGGGCTTCGGGGTGGTAGTCGCTGTAGTCGCGGACCCACCGGAACTTCAGCGGCGTGTGGTCGCAGACGAACTTCAGCACCTCGGGCCCGTGGTCGAGGAACGTGTCGCGCCGGACGGCCGGGACGACGTCGCCGACGATCGAGGCCAGGTACTCGCGGGCCCGCTCGGGGGGCTCGTCGATCCCGGCGGCGCGCAGCGCGTGGTTGCCCGGCAGCCAGACCCCGCCGCCGGAGCGGGCGGTCGAGCCACCGAAACAGGCCGCCTTTTCGAGGACGACGACGCTGAGACCGTGGTGAGCCGCGGCCAAGGCGGCGGTCATCCCGGCGGCGCCACTGCCGACGACGACGACGTCGAACTGCTCCGTCATGCCACCTCACCTGTACTGAGCTGATGGTTACCGATCCGGCCGTCAGCCACGGCGGAACGGGTGCCGTCGAGTGGGTCCGCGCCTGCCCGCATCCGCCTTCTTCCGGGCCGAATCGGTAACGTGTTCCACGAAATGAGTATCCAGTTGGGAGCCGCTTCGGCAACCATAGACGAGAACGTGTTTCAGTTCTAGGGTACCGACCATGGACGAACTCGTCGCGGACGTCATCATCGTGGGGTTCGGAGCGGCCGGCGCGTGCGCGGCCCTCGAAGCGGCCGACGCGGGCGCCGACGTCGTCATCGTCGAGCGGTTCGACGGCGGTGGCGCCAGCGCGGTCAGCGGGGGCGTGGTCTACGCGGGCGGCGGGACCGCCCAGCAGCTGGACGCGGGCGTCGACGACTCGGTCGACGCGATGTACGCCTACCTGCGGCTCGAGACCGGGGACGTCGTCGCCGAGGAGACGCTGCGGCGGTTCTGCGAAGGCAGCCGCGAGATGATCACCTGGCTGGAGGGCAACGGCGTGCCGTTCGAAGGCAGCCTGTGCCCGTACAAGACGTCGTACCCGAGCGACGCCCACTACCTGTACTACTCCGGCAGTGAGGCGGCGGGCGGCTTCCGCGACGCGGCGAAACCGGCCCCGCGCGGCCACCGCGTCAAGGGGCCGGGGACCTCGGGGAAGATGCTGATGACCCGGCTGAAGGAGGCCGTGCGCAAGCGGGGGATCCGGGTGCTGACGCAGACGCACGCCCGCAGCCTGCTCCAGGAGGACGGGCGCGTCACCGGGCTCATCGCCGACTCGCTGAGCGACGCGCCCGCGCGGGTGCGGGCCCGGCACCAGCGGTTCGCGCGGTACGCCGCGAAACCCGGGATCTACGTGCCGTCGCTGCGCAAGTCGCTGCACCGGCGGGTCGAGCGCTTCGAGCGCACGCACGGCCGTGAGCTGCGGATTTCCGCCCGGCGCGGGGTCGTGCTCGCCGCGGGCGGGTTCATCGCGAACCGCGAGATGGTGCGCGAGCACGCCCCGAAGTACCGCGGCGGGCTGCCGCTCGGCACGTCCGCCGACAATGGCTCGGGCATCCGGCTTGGCGTCGAGGCCGGGGCCGCGACCGGCGAACTGGGCCGGATCTCCGCGTGGCGGTTCATCACGCCGCCCAGCGCGTTCCTCGGCGGCATCATCGTCGACGCCGCGGGCCGCCGGGTCATCGACGAGTCGCGGTACGGCGCCGCCGTCGGGGAGAAGCTCATCGAGGAGCACGGGAGCAAGGGCTGGCTGCTCGTCGACGCGCCGATCGTCGCCGAGGCGCGGCGGGACACGAAGGCGCAAAGCCAGTGGTTCCAGGGGTTGCAGCTGCGGTACCTGCTGCGCCGCGGCCGCGTGACGGGCGCGACGGTCGAGGAAGTCGCGCGCAAGGCCGGCGTCGATCCGCAGGGGCTGCGCGCGAGCGTCGAGGCCTACCACGGCGACCGCGATCCGGCGGGCAAGCCCGACGAGTTCCGCCGGTGGCTCGAGCGGCCGCCGTACTCGCTCATCGACATCTCGGTGCGGCCCAACCTGGGGTACCCCACGCCGATGCTCACCCTCGGCGGCCTGGTCGTGGACGAAGACTCCGGCGCGGTCCGGAGCACGGCGGGGGAGCCGATCCCCGGCCTGTACGCCGCCGGCCGCACCGCCGTGGGAATCTGTTCCAGGTCCTACGTGAGCGGTCTGTCGCTGGCCGACTGCGTGTTTTCCGGCCGCAGGGCGGGGATCAACAGCGCCCTGGCGCAGGGTGTTCTCGACAAAAACGAGAACGTGTTCTAGTCTTGGCGCAGTGAGCCAGAGAGAGGACTGCGCATGAGCGAGCAGGTGATCGCCGGGGTCCGGGACCTCCTGCCGGTCCTGCGGGAACGGGCCCAGGACACCGAGGACGCGCGGAACGTCCCCGAGGAGTCCGTCAAGGCCCTGCAGGAGACCGGGTTCTTCAAGATGCTGCAGCCGAAGTCGTTCGGCGGCCTCGAAACCGACCCGGTGAGCTTCTACACCGCGGTCAAGCTGATCGCGAGCGCGTGCGGGTCCACCGGCTGGGTCGCCTCCATCCTCGGCGTCCACCCGTGGCACGTGGCGCTGTTCGACGCGCAGGCGCAGCAAGAGGTCTGGGGCGAAGACGAAGACGTGCGGATCTCGTCGTCGTACGCGCCGATGGGCAAGGCGGAGGTCGTCGACGGCGGCTACCGGCTGTCCGGCCGCTGGAGCTTTTCCTCCGGCTCCGGCCACTGCACGTGGGTGCTGCTCGGGGGACCGGCGTTCAAGGACGGGAAACCGGTCGACTTCTGCACCTACCTGCTGCCGATCGCGGACTACACCATCGTGGACGTCTGGGACACCGTCGGCCTGCGCGGCACTGGGTCGAACGACATCGTGGTCGAGGACGTCTTCATCCCGCAGCACCGGGCGCTGAGCTTCATCGCGACGTCGAAGTGCAAGGTGCCGGGCCAGGCGGTCAACCCCGGCCCGCTGTACCGGCTGCCCTACGGCTCGGTGCACCCGTCCACGATCACCGCGCCGATCATCGGCATGGCGCAAGGCGCCTACGACGCCCACGTCGAGCACCAGCGCAAGCGCGTGCGGGCCGCGTACGCCGGTGAGCAGTCCAAAGAGGATCCGTTCGCCAAGGTGCGGATCGCCGAAGCGGCCAGCGAAATCGACGCGGCCTGGCTGCAGCTGACCCGCAACATCGAGGAGCTGTACGAACTTGCCAAGCGCGAGGAACGGCTCCCGGCGGACCTGCGGCTGCGCGTCCGGCGCGACCAGGTGCGCGGCACCGAGCGCGCGATCTCGGCGATCGACCGGCTCTTCGAGAACTCCGGCGGCCGCGCGATCCAGCGCGGCACGCCGATCCAGCGCTTCTGGCGCGACGCGCACGCGGGCCGGGTGCACGCGGCGAACGACGCCGAGCGCGCGTACGTCATGTTCGGCACCGGCGCCTTCGGGCTCCCCGTCGAGAACGCGATGTACTGATGGCCGCACCGGAAGGGAAGTACGTCCAGGCCGGCTCGCTGAAGCTGCACTACCACGAAGCCGGCGCCGAGCACGCCGAGACGGTGATCCTGCTGCACGGCGGCGGGCCCGGCGCGTCGGCGTGGAGCAACTTCGGGCGCAACCTGCCGGAGTTCGCCAAGCACTACCGGACGATCGCCGTCGACCAGCCGGGGTTCGGCCGGTCGGACAAGCCGACCGAGCACCCGCAGTACTTCCGGCACAGCGCGGACGCCGTCGTCGGGCTGATGGACGCGCTGGGCATCGAACGCGCGCACTTCGTCGGCAATTCGCTCGGCGGGGGCGCGGCGGTCCGGCTGGCGCTGAACCACGGCAAGCGCGCCGGGCGGCTGGTGCTGATGGGGCCGGGCGGGCTGAGCGTCAACCTGTTCGCGCCGGACCCGACCGAAGGCGTCAAGAACCTCGGGCGGTTCGCGGCCAAGCCGTCGCGCGAACGCATGGAAGCTTTCCTGCGCATCATGGTCCACGACCAGGGGCTGATCACCGACGAGCTGATCGACGACCGCTTCGCGGCGGCGAACACCCCCGAGTCGCTCGCCGCGATGCGGGCGATGGGGATGTCGTTCGCGCAGCCCGACAGCTACGAAGAAGGCATGCTCTGGCGCGAAGCCCACCGGCTGCGCCAGCGCGTGCTGCTGATCTGGGGCCGCGAGGACCGCGTCAATCCCTTGGACGGCGCGTTGGTGGCTTTGAAGACGATTCCGCGCGCGCAGCTGCACGTGTTCGGCGGCTGCGGGCACTGGGCCCAGCTGGAGAAGTTCGACGAGTTCAACCGGCTGGCCCTCGACTTCCTCGGGAGTTCCTGATGGGCATCCGGTCACTGGGCTACCTCCGCATCGAAGCCACCGACATGGCCGCGTGGCGCGAGTACGGGCTCAAGGTGCTCGGCATGGTCGAAGGCAGCGGCACCGACCCGGACGCGCTCTACCTGCGCATGGACGACTTCCCCGCCCGCTTGGTCATCTCACCCGGTTCGGCGGATCGCTTGGCCGTCACCGGCTGGGAGGTGGCCCACGCGGGGGAGCTGGCCGAGCTGCGGTCGCGATTGGACAGTGCGTCGGTGCCGTACAAGGAAGGCACGCCCGACGAGCTGGCCGACCGCAGCGTCGACGAGCTGATCAGCTTCGACGACCCGTCGGGTAACACCCAGGAGGTGTTCCACGGCGTCGCGCTGCAGCACCGGCGGGTGGTCAGCCCGTACGGCCACAAGTTCGTCACCGGCGAACAGGGTCTCGGGCACGTGGTCTTGTCCACAAAGGACGACGAGGCGTCGCTGCGGTTCTACCGCGACGTCCTCGGCTTCCGGCTGCGCGATTCGATGCGCCTGCCGCCGCAGCTGGTCGGCAGGCCCGCCGACGGGCCACCCGCGTGGCTGCGGTTCTTCGGGTGCAACCCGCGCCACCACAGCCTGGCGTTCCTGCCGATGCCGACGCCGTCCGGGATCGTGCACCTGATGGTCGAGGTGGAGAACACCGACGACGTCGGCCTGTGCCTCGACCGCGCGATCCGGCGCAAGGTGCCGATGTCGGCCACGCTCGGCCGGCACGTCAACGACCTGATGCTGTCGTTCTACATGAAGACCCCCGGTGGCTTTGACGTCGAGTTCGGCTGTGAAGGCCGCCAGGTCGACGACGACAACTGGATCGCGCGCGAGAGCACCGCGGTTTCCCTGTGGGGCCACGACTTTTCGGTCGGCGCGCGGCCCCCGGGCGCATGACTTCCGTGGCGGTCGACCAGACCGAGTTCCGCAGCGTGCTCGGGCACTTCTGCACGGGCGTCACGGTGGTCACCGGCCGCGACGGCGACACGCTCGCCGGGTTCGCCTGCCAGTCGTTCGCCGCGCTGTCGCTCGACCCGCCCCTGGTGCTGTTCTGCCCGGCGCGCACCTCGCGGACGTGGCCGGTGCTGGCCGCGGCCGGGCGGTTCGCGGTCAACGTGCTGGCCGAGGACCAGCAGGAGATCAGCGCGGTGTTCGGCGCCCGCGGCGAGGACAAGTTCGCCCGGGTCGGCTGGACGCCCGCGCCGTCCGGCGCGCCGCTGCTCGACGGTGCTTTGACGTGGATCGACTGTTCTTTGGAGGCGGTGCACGAGGCGGGCGACCACTACGTCGTGATCGGCCGGGTCACGGCGCTGGGCGCACCGTCGGACGCGCGGCCGTTGCTGTTCCACCGGGGCCGGTACGCGGTGACCGAACCGGCGCGCGACGCGCTGGCGGCGCTGATGCCGTGGCCTCGGCCGGACGACTGGCTCTGAGCGGCAGGTGTGCCGAACGGGTGGCTCCCAGTAACGGGCGCCGGGGTGGGTGCGACTTCCCCGGGAGCCGTCGCCTGAGGAGGACCCCGTGCAGCTGTGCGGATTCCCGGCCGCCGAGGTCGAGTTCGACCGGGCGGGTGCCGTCGTCGGTGACCGGGGTGCGGCCGTGCGGGAGCTCGCGGCCGATCCGGCCGTCACCGACCTCGTCGTCCTCTGCCACGGCTGGAACAACGATCACCTGATCGCGCGCCTGCTCTACTCGGCGCTGGCCGGGTCGATGCGCGCGGTGGCGGGGCCCGGCCACGGGGTCGGGTTCGCGTGCGTGCTGTGGCCGTCGCGGAAGATCGCCGGCGTCGAGACCGGCGCGAGCCTCGACGAGCGCCTCGACCAGCTGCGGGACCTCGTGCCGGAGCAGCGGCTCACCATCGACGCGGCGGCCGGGCTGGTGCCCGCGCTCCCGGCCCGCGCGACCGCGCGCACCGCGTTCGCCGCCGCGCTGCTTTCGGTGGCCTCCCGCGGTGCGGACGACCGCGAAGACGCGTCGGCCCAGCTGTTCGGCCTCCCCGGCGGCACGGTCATGGACCGCCTCGGCGCCCCCGACCTCCTCGACTTCCTCGCCTACTACGAGATGAAGGTCCGCGCGGGGACCGTCGGCGAACGCGGGCTCGCGCCCTTCCTGGCCACGCTCACCCGGCCGAAGATCCACCTCGTCGGCCACAGCTTCGGCGGCCGGCTGGTGACGGCGGCCGCCAACGCGCGCCCGGCCGGCTCGCTGGCGACGCTGACCCTGCTGCAGGCGGCGTTCTCGCACCACGGCTTCGCGGCGGACTGGGGCGGCGGGGAGCCGGGGGCGTTCCGCCGGGTGCTGGAGGAGCGGGTGGTGACCGGCCCGATCCTCGTCACCCACACCGCCAATGACCTCGCGGT
This sequence comes from Amycolatopsis lexingtonensis, assembly GCF_014873755.1. Taxonomy (NCBI): domain Bacteria; kingdom Bacillati; phylum Actinomycetota; class Actinomycetes; order Pseudonocardiales; family Pseudonocardiaceae; genus Amycolatopsis; species Amycolatopsis lexingtonensis. The sequence continues at coordinate 4,670,750 of NZ_JADBEG010000001.1, read as the reverse complement.
CGGCGTCGCCTACGCGATCGCGTCCCGGATCGCGGGCCAGACGGCGTCCCTCACGGGGGACGCGTCGAGCCCGTACGGCGGCATGGGCCGCAACGGCGCGCAGCGGACCGCCGAAGCCGTCACGGGGGAGCTGTTCCCGGTGAGCGGGACCTACCACTGGCGGCCGGGGGTGCCGCACAACCTCCGCGCGGACCGGTTCGTGCGCGCCCACACCGACGTCACCGGGCCCCAGATCGCTCACGCGCTGTGGTCGGCGATCGCGGCGAGTTAGCCGACCGGGTGGTTGTGCACCGGTTCACAGGTGGGCCGCATCCCATTTACGAGAGAAAGTCGACCCCCTGCGCGCACACTGTTATCGAGATGACGTCTTCTGGGAGGAGTGAGTCGCGCATGCGCAGGCCCAGCGGACGGATCGCCCGGTTCCGGCGCCGGTTGCACCCCGGGCGCAACCCGCTGGCGCGGACGGGCGACCGGCTCGAGTCCCTCCTGCTCCTCCTGGTGATCGCGGGCGCGTTCCTGGCCGTGCCGTTCGCGGCGGCGTTCGGCTCCGACACCTACGCGGCGCAGACCGTCCGCGCCGAGCAGGAGCGCGCGACCCGCCACCCGGCGACGGCGGTGTCCCTCGCCGCGGCGCCCAGCCAGACCTACAGCACCGACGGTGCCGGCGCGCCCGCCGACCAGACGACGGTCCAGGCCGCCTGGTTCGACGCCCGCGGCGCCCGGCACACCGGCGACGTCCTGGCCGATGCGGGCAGCCCGGCGGGCACGCGCGTGTCCGTGTGGCTCGACCAGCACGGCGACCTGACGACCGAGCCGCTTTCCCCGGCCACCTCGGCGGCCGACGGCGTCTTCGCGGCGATCCTGCTGTGGGTCGCGATCACCGGCTCGCTGGCCGGTCTCTACGGCGCCGGCCGGTTCGTCCTGAGCCGCCTGCACTCGGCGGCGTGGGACCGCGCGTGGGCCGAAGCCCGGCACGACAGCCGCTTCTGATCACTTCCAGCGGAAGTGCACGAACACCCGGCCGAAGTTGTCCTTGTCCTTCTCGACCCGGTGGTAGCGCGCCTTGACGTCCTTGCGCTCGAGGAACCGCAGGACGTGCTTCTTCAGCTGCCCCGACCCCTTGCCGGGGATGATCTCGACGAGCGGCGCCTTCTTGGCGACGGCCTCGTCGATGATCGCCTCGAGCGCCCGGTCGATTTCGCCGCCGCGGTTGTAGATGTCGTGCAGATCCAGCTTGAGCTTCACAGCGCCTGCCACCAGCCCTCCACCGGCGGGGGCGCGGTGACGTCGATGCGCTCGCCCGGGCGCGGGATCGCCAGGTCCAGGTCGGCCGCCTTCGCTTCGCGCCACACGCGGTCCGCCGGCTCGCCCCACGGGTGCATCGCCAGCTGGAACGTCGCCCAGTGCACCGGGACCAGCAGCTTCGCCCGCACGTCGAGGCCTGCCGCGACGCCTTCCTCCGGCGTCATGTGGATGTCCGGCCAGAGCGGGGCGTACGCGCCGACCTGGATCAAGGCCGCGTCGAACGGGCCGTGCTCGGCGCCGATCTTCGCGAAGCCGTCGAAGTACCCGGTGTCGCCGCTGTAGAACACGCGGTGCGCGGGACCCAGCAGTGCCCACGACGTCCAGAGCGTGCTGTCGTTCGAGATGCCGCGGCCGGAGAAGTGCTGGGCCGGCGTCGCGACGAACCGGACGCCCGCCACGGTGGCCTCTTCGTTCCAGTCGAGCTCGATGATCCGCGCGGCCGGGACACGCCAGCGTTCGAGGTGCGCGCCCACGCCGAGCGGCACCAGGAACGGCGCCGTCGTCGACGCGACCAGTGCGCGGACGGTCGCCAGGTCCAGGTGGTCGTAGTGGTCGTGGGAGATGACCACCGCGTCGATCCGGCCGAGGCCCGACAGCGGCACCGGCGGCTCGTGCAGCCGCCGCGGGCCGGCGAACGCCGCGGGCGACACCCGCTCGCTCCACACCGGGTCCAGCAGCACGCGGGCGCCGTCGAGCTCGACCAGGGTGGACGCGTGGCCGTACCAGGTCAGGTGCACGCCCTCGGCCGCTTCGACCGGCGCGGCCGCGACCAGCGGGACCGCCCCGCCCGGTTTGCGCAGTTCGCGGTGCTCGCCGAAGAACATTTCGCGGAAGATGGTCCGCATCGACGCCGCCGTCATCGGGTGGCGCGGCGCCGCGTTGCGGAACACCTTCCCGTCGAACTGCGGCGACGAGCGCACCCGCTCGGCCCGCGCCCCGGCCGCCTTCGCGCCGAATGCCGCCGGCAGGTCCCGGAGGGCCGCGATCGTCTTCCTCATGGTGCCGAGTCTACGAACGGTTCCTGAGAGGTGCCCCAGCTTCATGCAGGTGGGTGAGCGCCTGGCGGTAGGACTCGGCCAGGCTCGTCTGCAGGTAGGGGACGCCGAGCTCGGCGCAGTAGGCCTGGACGATCGGCTGCGCGCGGCGCAGGTGCGGCGACGGCATGCTCGGGAACAGGTGGTGCTCGATCTGGTAGTTGAGGCCGCCGAGCGCGATGTCGGTGACGAGGCCGCCGCGGACGTTGCGCGAGGTCAGCACCTGCTTGCGCAGGAAGTCGAGCTGGGCAGGCCCGGTCAGCGTCGGCATGCCCTTGTGGTTCGGCGCGAAGATCGATCCCATGTAGACACCCCACAGTCCTTGGTGGACGGCGCAGAACAGCAGCGCCATGCCGGGGGAGAGGACGGTGAACAGCGCGCTGAAGTACAGGACGTGGTGCGCGGCGAGCAGCGCGGCTTCGGTCTTGCGCCGGCGCAGCCCCGGCTTGCGCACCGCGCGGATCCCCGACCAGTGCAGGTTCAGGCCTTCGAGGGTGAGCAGCGGGAAGAACAGGAACGCCTGGTACCGCCCGATGAACCGGGGCACCCCGCGGCTGGCGCGCGCCTGGTCCTTCGACCACACCAGGATGTCCGGGTCGACGTCGGGGTCGAGCTCCTCGTGGTTCGGGTTGGCGTGGTGGTGGGTGTGCTTGTCCATCCACCAGCCGTAGCTCATCCCGACCCCGAGGTTCCCGGCGAGCAGCCCGGCGACCTCGGTGGGACGGCGGCGCCGGAACACCTGCTTGTGCGCGAGGTCGTGGGACAGCAGCGCGATCTGCCCGAACATGAAGGCCTGGAAGACGGCGATACCCAGCTGCCACCAGGAGTTCCCGAGCAGCGCGAAGGCCACCCACCCGGCGGCGAAGAGCCCGGCGACGACGGTGATCCGGGCGGCGTAGTACCCGGGACGGCGCGCCATCAGCCCGGCGGCGGAGATGCGGCGGCTCAGCCGGGCGAAGTCGCTGCCGACGTGGTTCTCTGTGGTGGTCACCCGGCTGAGTCTTCGCGGCGCGGGCCCACGGCGGAATCCTGCGCGCCTCCGGCAGTTTCGGGGGGCCAGCCCTACCGGCCGCGCTGGTATACGAGCGCCCCAATGTGGCGTTGGTTGCGTCCAACGCACCGAACGCCACATTGGGTGCGCTGGACGCACCGAACGCCACATTGAGGTTTTCTCAGTAGCGGTGTGGTTCCGCGAATAGGCGTGGGGCCCCTGGTAGGACTGGATTTGCGAAGATCAAGTCCGAGGTTCCAGAGGCCCCACGTGATCAATTATGGCGCCACCCTCGACGTGGCGCGCGAGCTGGTCTGGTTCGTTGCCCGTGTCCTGCAGACCGAGCGGCTGCGGCGCGGCACCCGCCGCGGCCGGCGCGCCCTGACCCCCTACCGGCACGCGGTCCTGGCGCTGCGCTGGTTCCGCGACGCCACCCCCGTGCACCGGCTGGCCACCGACCACCACATCAGCACCGCCACCGCCTACCGCTACCTGCACGAAGCCATCACCGCCCTCGCCGCCCAAGCCCCGGACCTGCACCAAGTCCTGGCCGACCGCCGCGCCCGGGGTGACACCCACGTGATCCTCGACGGCAGCCTCATCTCCTGCGACCGGGTCGCGGCGACCACGACCAAAACCAAAGGCAAGAACCGCGGCCGGACCGTGCACCTGTGGTACTCGGGCAAACACCGAGCCTTCGGCGGAAACATCCAGTTCCTGGCCAGCGCCGACGGATTCCCGCTGTGGGTCTCCCCGGTGCTGCCCGGCTCCCGCAACGACCTCTCCGCCGCCCGCGACCTCGACATCATCGGCGCGTTAACCGCCGCCGCAGCCCACGGCCTGCCCACCCTGGCCGACAAGGCCTACCACTCCGCCGGCATCGGCATCTACACCCCGGTCAAGAAAGCCGCCGGCCAACCACCCCTCCACCTCCGCCAACGGGTCTACAACCAGCTGCAATCCCGAGCCCGCGCCCTCGGCGAACGCGCCATGGCCATCCTCAAAACCCGCTGGTCAGCCCTACACCGCATCAGCCTCTGCCCACACCGCATCGGCACCATCGTCCAAGCAGCCCTCGTCCTCACCCACCACGAACACCACGGACGCTACTGAGAAAACCTCATTGGGGCGCTTCGGTCAGGCGATGTACTCCGCCAGGTGCCGGCCCGTCAGGGTCTTCTTCCGCGCCTTCACCAGCTGCGCCGGCGTGCCCTCGAACACGACCTTCCCGCCGTCGTGGCCCGCGCCCGGGCCGAGGTCGATGATCCAGTCCGCGTGGGCCATCACCGCCTGGTGGTGCTCGATCACGATCACCGACTTGCCCGAGTCCACCAGCCGGTCCAGCAGGCCCAGCAGCTGCTCGACGTCGGCCAGGTGCAGGCCCGCCGTCGGCTCGTCGAGGACGTACACCCCGCCCTGCTCCGCCATGTGCGTCGCCAGCTTGATGCGCTGGCGCTCGCCGCCGGAGAGCGTCGTCAAGGGCTGGCCCAGCGTCAGGTAGCCGAGGCCGACGTCGGACAGGTGGGTCAGGATCTTGTGCGCCGCCGGGGTTTTCGCGTCGCCGTCGGCGAAGAACTCCAGCGCTTCGGCGACCGACATCCCGAGGACCTCGCTGATGTCGCGGCCGCCGAACGTGTATTCCAGCACCTCGGCCGAGAACCGTTTGCCGTCGCACACTTCGCACGGGGTGGCGGTGCCGGCCATGATGCCGAGGTCGGTGTAGACGACGCCGGCGCCGTTGCAGTTGGGGCAGGCGCCTTCGGAGTTGGCGCTGAACAGCGCCGGCTTCACGCCGTTGGCCTTGGCGAACGCCTTGCGGATCGGCTCCAGCAACCCGGTGTAGGTGGCCGGGTTGCTGCGGCGCGAACCGCGGATGCCGGCCTGGTCGACCGTCACCACGCCTTCGCCGCCGGACACCGAGCCGTGGATCAGCGAGCTCTTGCCCGAGCCGGCCACCCCGGTCACCACGACCAGCACGCCGAGCGGGATGTCGACGTCGACGTCCTGGAGGTTGTGCGTCGAAGCCCCGCGCACCTCCAGCACGCCCGACGGCGAGCGCACGGACGGCTTCAGCGACGCCCGGTCGTCGAGGTGCCGCCCGGTCAGCGTCCCGCTCTTGCGCAGACCGTCCACAGTGCCCTCGAAGACGACCTCGCCGCCCGCGGAGCCGGCCCGCGGCCCGAGGTCGACGACGTGGTCGGCGATCGCGATCGCCTCCGGCTTGTGCTCGACGACCAGCACCGTGTTGCCCTTGTCCCGCAGCTGCAGCAACAGCTCGTTCATGCGCGCGATGTCGTGCGGGTGCAGCCCGATCGTCGGCTCGTCGAAGACGTAGGTGACGTCGGTCAGTGACGACCCGAGGTGGCGGATCATCTTGGTGCGCTGGGCTTCCCCGCCGGACAGCGTCCCGGATGGACGGTCGAGCGAGAGGTAGCCGAGGCCGATCTCGACGAACGAGTCGAGCGTGTGCTTCAGCGCGTCCAGCAGCGGCGCGACCGACGGCTCCGAGAGCTTCCCGACCCAGGCGGCGAGGTCGCTGATCTGCATCTCGCACGCGTCGGCGATGCTGAGCCCGTCGATCTTCGACGACCGGGCTTCCGCCGACAGCCGCGTGCCGCCGCAGTCAGGGCAGCTCTGGAAGGTCACCGCCCGCTCGACGAACGCGCGGATGTGCGGCTGCATCGCATCGACGTCCTTGGCCAGGAAGGACTTCTGGATCGCCGGGACGAGCCCCGTGTAGGTCAGGTTGATGCCGTCGACCTTGATCTTGGTCGGTTCCTTGTAGACGAGGTCGGCGAACTGCTTCTTGGTGTACTTCTTGATCGGCTTGTCCGGGTCGAAGAAGCCGGAGCCGCGGAAGATGCGGCCGTACCAGCCTTCCATGCTGTAGCCCGGGATGGTGATCGCGCCTTCGTTGAGCGACTTGTTCTCGTCGAAGAGCGCGGTGAGGTCGATGTCGTTGACCTTGCCGCGGCCTTCGCAGCGCGGGCACATGCCGCCGGTGATGCTGAAGCTGCGGCGCTCCTTGATCCGGCGCCCGCCCTTTTCGATGGTCACCGCACCGGCGCCGCTGATCGAGGCGACGTTGAACGAAAACGCCTGCGGGGAACCGATGTGCGGCTTCCCGAGCCTGCTGAACAGGATGCGCAGCATCGCGTTCGCGTCGGTCGCGGTGCCGACGGTGGAGTGCGCGTTCGCGCCCATCCGCTCCTGGTCGACGATGATCGCGGTGGTGATTCCGTCGAGGACGTCGACGTCGGGCCGGGCCAGCGTGGGCATGAAACCCTGCACGAAGGTGCTGTAGGTCTCGTTGATCAGCCGCTGCGACTCGGCCGCGATCGTGCTGAACACCAGGGAACTCTTGCCGGAGCCGGAGACCCCGGTGAACACCGTCAGCCGCCGCTTCGGCAGCTCGACGCTGACGTCCTTGAGGTTGTTCACGCGAGCGCCGTGGACGCGGATCAGGTCGTGGCTGTCGGCGGTGTGGGTCATCGGGGTTCTCCAGCGTTCGGTGGGATCAGCGCACTTCTTGGATGCGGACGAGGTTGCCCGCCGGGTCGCGGAAGGAACAGTCGCGGATGCCCCACGGCTGGTCGGCCGGTTCCTGGACGACTTCGGCGGCGCCGGCCTGCACCCGCGCGAAGGTGCCGTCCAGGTCGTCGGTGGCCAGGTTGACCGCCGCGAAGGTGCCCTTGGCCATCATTTCGGTGATGGTACGGCGTTCTTCGTCGGACAGGCCCGCGTACGCGGCACCGGTCGGCTGCAGGACGAGCGCGGTGTCGGGCTGGCCCGGCAGGCCGATCGTCAGCCAGTGCTGGCCGCCGTAGTCGACGTCGTTGCGGACTTCGAAGCCGAGGGGGTCGCGGTAGAAGGCGAGCGACGCTTCGTGGTCGTGGTGGGGGAGGAACGTCTGGTGAATGGTGAGGTTCATGGGAATCACGCTACTTTCGCCCGCACGGGGCGGGCTTCTCGATTCCTGACCGCTTCGGCGGCCCGCCGGTAATCGTGCGGGGAAAGGCCGTAAGCCTCCCGGAACCGGCGGACGAATTGCGCGACGGGCAGATCCACGACGCGAGCCAGTGCTTCGACGTCGAGCGGCTGCGCGCATTCGCGGTCGATGCGATCGCGCACGCGGCGCAGCAGCACCAATTCGGCCAGGTGCGTTCGCGCGGCGGCGGCGAGGCTCAGGCACATGTCGGTTCCCTTTCCGCAGTGCGGCCGAGCACCGCCCGGGCCGCGATCGGGAGCAGCAGGAGGGTCAGCACGCCGGACAGCACCAGCCCGCCGGAGCTGCCGGCCAGCTCGATCAGCGGCCCGCCCAGCGCCAGGCCGAGCGGGGCGGCCACGGTCGCGCCGGTCGTCCAGAGCGTCACGACCGGCTGCTGTTCGGCGGGGGCCAGCCCGGCTTGGAGGAAGCTGTAGGCGACCGGGGTGAACGGCGCGTACACCAGCCCGCCCAGGCCGAAGACGAGCAGCGCCACGGTCAGGTCGCCGGTCAGCGCGAGGCCGATCGGGCACAGCGCCCACAGGCCGATGATCGCGACCAGCAGCGGCCGCTGCGGCAGGTTCCGCAGCCGGCCGACGAGCGCGGCGCCGAGGAACGCGCCCGCCCCGAGCGCGCCCCAGAGCCAGCCCAGCCCGGTCGCGCCGGCGTGCAGCGTTCCGCTCACGTAGAGCGGGAGGGCCACCTCGATGGGCATGTAGAGGAAGTTGAAGAAGAACTCGACCACCAGCAGCCGCGCGGCCACCGGACGGCGGCGCAGGATCCGCCAGCCCGAGCTTTCGGGCCGCTCCGGCGGTTCGGCGGGCTGGGGGACGCACGCGAGGGTGGCCGCCAGCAGGACCAGCGCGCCGCACGCGTCCAGGAACAGCGCGAGGCTCGCACCCGCGGTGGCGACGACGATGCCGCCGAGCACCGGCCCGGCGATGTAGAGCGCGAACGTCGTGTTCAGCCCGAGCAGGCCGTTGACCGAGAACCGCCCGGCCTCGCCCGCGGCCGACGTCGCCAGCACGCGGCGGCTGCTCGCCCCGGCCAGCCGGAAGGTCGCGCCGAAGAAGAGCCCGGCGAGCAGCACCGGCAGGGTGAGCGTGCCGGTGGCGGCCAGCACCCCGAGCGCGGCGAACGTCAGCGACCGCAGCACGCAATCGGCGACGAGCAGCGTCCGCGGCGGCACGCGCACGCGACCCAGCCCGATGGCCAGCGCCAGCGCGGTGGACAGGACGAACGGCGCCGCCTCCACGAGCCCGATGGCGATCGCCTTCGGCACGCCGCCGGGCAGGGACAGCGTCTGCACCGGCATGGCGACCAGCAGCATGCCCGTGCCGACGCCGGCCAGCAGATCCCCCAGGAGCAGCCCGGCGATCCGCCGGTCGCGCAGCACCTCGCGGTAGCCGTGCGGGGCCGCGGTCGTGGTCAGCGCAGTTCCTGGATGCGCAGCAGGTTGCCGGCGGGGTCGCGGAAGGAGCAGTCGCGGACGCCGTAGGGCTGCTCGATCGGCTCCTGGACTACCTCGGCGCCGCCCGCCTGGAGCTTCGCGAACAAGGCGTCGAGGTCCTTGGTGGCGAGGTTGACCCCGGCGTAGGTGCCCTTCGCCATCATCTCGCCGATCATGCGGCGCTCGTCGTCGGTCAGCCCCGGCGTCGCGGTCGGCGGCGTCAGCACGATCGAGGTGTCCGGCTGGTTCGGCGGCCCGATGGTGATCCACTGCATCCCGCCGTACTTGACGTTCTGGCGGACCTCGAAGCCGAGCAGGTCGCGGTAGAAGGCGAGGGAGGCTTCCGGGTCGGTGTGGGGCAGGAAGCTCGAGTGAATGGTGACGTCCATGGCCGTCACACTATGTGTGCGCCTGCGGTCGCGCTTCTCGATTCCTGATCGGTCTGGTGACCTGTTTGGCGACGCACGGCGGCATCCCGACGGTCGCCTCCGCCTCCTGCTCCCGGTAGACGCTCGGGGGCAGGCCCACCAGCTCGGCGAACCGGGTGCTGAAGGTGCCGAGCGAGGAGAACCCGACGGTGAAGCAGACCTCGGTGACGCTCAGCTCGCCCTTGCGCAGCAGAGCCATCGCCCGTTCGATCCGCCGGGTCATGAGGTACGAATACGGTGACTCTCCGTAGGCCTTGCGGAACTGCCGGCTGAGGTGCCCGGCCGACATGTTCACCCCGCGCGCGAGGGCCTCGACGTCGAGAGGTTGTGCGTACTCGCGGTCGATCCGGTCCCGGACCCGGCGAAGCAGCGCGAGGTCGCGCAGGTACTGCGCCGAGGCGGCGGTGCTGGTCACGGAAGAATCGTGCCACACCGGAGGGCTTGCGCGGAGCGAATCGGCCCGGCGTTGGTCAGCTGAGTGCGGCGCGGACCCGCTGTCATGAACGACTCGTTCATGACAGCCGGACCGGGGCCCGGCAAAGTCACGCGGCCAGGCCATTCTGCCGCCGGTGACCCGCTCGCCCCACGTCCTGAATGACTCATTCAGGTCTTCGGAAGTCCTGAATGAGTCATTCAAGACGCTGGTGCCGGGCTGCGACCTGCACCGACGCGACTTTGCCGGAGCCATGACATCCGGACCGGACCCGCTCGGGTCAGCGGAGCGCGGTGGTGATCGTCTCCCGCAGCCAGCGTTGTGGCGGGTCCGCGTCGAGCCGCGCGTGCCAGGACAGCCGGACCTCCACCTCCGGCAGCTCCGCCGGCACCGGGAACCACCGCAGGCCCAGCGCCGGGCCGTGCTGCTCGGCCAGGCGCTGCGGCAGCAGCCCCACGTAGTCACTCGACGAGACCACCAGCGCCGCCACCGCGGACGTCGGCACGACCGCCGCCACCCGCCGCTGCAACCCCGCTGCCGCGAGGACGTCGTCCAGCGGGCCGCGGGCCCGGCCTCGCCGCGACGCCGACACGTGCGGGTGGCGGCACAGCTGCGCCAGCGTCGGACGGCGGTGCCTGCCCAGCGGGCTGGCCGCGCGCACCGCCGCGACCAGGCGTTCGCGGTAGAGCACCGTGCTGTGGATGTCCGGCGCCGCGTGCTCGCCCACGCCGATGTCGAGGTCGATCGAGCCGTCGCGGAGCGCCTCCGCGCTCTCCGTCCCCTCCGCGACGAACCGCAGCGTGACGCCGGGCGCGGCCGCCGCCGTCGCTTCGGCCGCCGCCGTGGCCAGGGTGGCCGCCACGCCGTCGTTGATGCGGATCGTGAACGTGCGCTCCAGGTCGGCGATCGCCACCTCGGTGCTGATCAGCGCCGACGCCTCCTCCAGCAGCGACCGCACGCGCGGGGCGGTGCGCAGCGCGAACGGCGTCGGGGCCATCCCGCGGCCGGCGCGCACCAGGATCGGGTCGTTCATCGCCCGCCGCAAGCGGCCCAGCGCGCGGCTGGTCGCCGGGATGGACAGGTTCAGGCGCTCGGCCGCCGCCGTGACGCTCCCTTCCCGCAGCAGCGCGTCGAACACGCGCAGGAGGTTCAGGTCCATGGTTGCACTGTACGCAAATCTGTCTTGCCGAAGTTGCGTGGCACGACATCCCGCGGCGTCCTTAGCGTCGGCCGCATGGAGTTCAAGAAACTGGTCGCCCTGATGTGCGCGTGCGTCGTGCTCGTCGTCGGGATGGTCGCGGCGGTCAACCTCGCCGTCCCGATGCTCGCCGCGAGCGCGCTGCACCCGTCCGCGTCCGCCCTCGTCTGGATCGTCGACACCTACGTCATCGTGTTCGCCTGCCTGGTGATCCCCGGCGGCGCCGCGGGCGACCGGTTCGGCCGCAAGGGCGTGCTGCTGGCCGGTCTCGTCCTCTTCGCGGCGGGCGCGCTGCTGTCGGCGGTCGCGCCGGACGTCGTCGTCCTGCTCGGCGGCCGGGCGCTCACCGGCGTCGGCGCGGCCGCGGTGCTGCCCAACTCGCTCGCCGTCCTGCTGCACGCCGCGCCCGCGGACCGGAAGGCGGCCACGATCGCCACCTGGGCGTCGATGACCGGCATCGGCGGCGTCGCGGGCAACGTCGGCGGCGGGCTGGTCCTGTCCGGCGGCTCGTGGCGCTGGCTGTTCGCCGCCGTCGTCCCGATCGCCCTCGCCGCGGCCGCACTGGTGGCCCGCAAAGCACCGGTGTCCTCGCGCCACGACCGCCCGCTCGACCCGCCGGCCGCGCTGCTGCTCGTCGGCGCGTCGGTCGCGCTGCTCGTCGGGATCGTCCAAGGCCCGGAAGCGGGCTGGGGGAGCACGGTCGTCGTGACCGGGTTCGCCGCTGCAGCCGTCCTGTTCACCGCCTGGACGCTCCGGGAACTGAAGGCCGGGCACCCGCTCCTGGACCCGCGGCTGTTCCGGATCGCGGGCCTGCGCAGCGCCTGCCTCGGCCTGACCACGGTCTTCTTCGGCATGTTCGCGCTGTTCTACGTCAACGCGTCGTTCCTGCAGTACGCCAAGGGGTTCGGCGTGCTGGGGACCGGGCTGGGGATCGTCCCGCTGACCGTCCCGATCATCCTCGGCGGACGGCACGTGGGGCACCTGGCCCGGCGCGTCGGCCTCGACGCCACGGTGGCGCTCGCCTTCGCGTTCGTCGGCGGCGGGCTGCTCGGGCTGTCCACGAGCGACGCTCAGACGCCGTACGCCGAGTACGCGGCCTGGCTCGTGTGCACCGGGATCGGGGTGACGCTGGCGCTGCCGACGCTGTCCGGCGTGATCGCCGGCTCGCTGCCGCCCGCGCAAGCCGGCGTCGGCACCGGGCTGCAGGCCACCACCCGCGAGTTCGGCAGCGCGCTCGGCGTCGCCGTCGCCGGCACGGTCATGACCGCCCGGTTCGCGGACGCGCTGCCGGCGGACGCCCGCGGTTCCCGCACCGTCGCGGAAGCGCTGGCCAGGACCGGTCACGCGGGGGACGTCGTCACGGCGTTCGTCGAAGGCACCGACGCGGGGCTGCGCGTGGCCGGGATCGCCGTGCTGGTCCTCGGCTCTCTGGTCGCCGGGGAAGCCTGGCGGCGGAGACCGTCCCGGGGGTTCCCGTTCCCCCGGGACGACCGTGCACCGGTGCAACCCCGACCGGAGCCGTGACGACCTTCCCGGCGGCATACCCTTCCGCCGCGAAGGCCCCCACGGTTCCGTGTGCCGTGGCGGGGAACCCCGTCACGGCGTCGACCCCGGGCCCCCGCCCGGTGCGCCGGAAGAAGGCCACCCCGGGGGCGTCGGGTTCCCTCGGGATGGCCCTCTCCTGGCCCGCCGGGCGCTCGAAGCGGTACGCGAGGCGGGCAGGGGGACGTTGGGGCCGGCCACCACACCGCCCAGCCGCGGAGGGGGCGTGGTGACCGGCAAGGGGACGAGGGCCGCCGCGCGCAGCCCCGCCCCGGCTTTCACTACCTCCCCATCGGGATGGCCATCGTCGGCAGCGCCGCACCGGGTTGCGCGGCGAACGCCGTGGTCGGCGGCGTCGGCAGGGCCTGCGCGGGGAACGCCGTGGTGGGGATGTCGTTGGCGAACTCGCTCTCGAACTCGCGCTCGAAGGCCTGGTGGTCGAAGCCGCTGTCGAACTCCGGCGGCACCTCGGCCGCCGGCGCGGCGACCGACGGCTCGGCCACCGGGACCTCCGCGACGGGCACGGGCTCCGGCTCGGGCACGTAGTCCGGTGCGGGCAGCCGCCGGTCGAGCTCGGCCATCCAGTCGAGCATCGCCCGCGGCTTGTCCCACGAGGAGATGCCGACGAGCCTGCCGTCGCGGATGAACCCGGTGATGCCGTCGGCCAGCGACACGGTGTCCTCGGCCAGCGAAGGCATCCCGCACATCTGCAGCCGGGTGTCGTACAGCGTCGACCAGGCGCGGGGGAGCGGGGTGAACGGCTTCGCGCTCGAGTGCCCCATCAGCAGGTTCTCCGCCGCGTGCCGGGCCGACTCGACGGCGTTGATCCAGTGCTCGACCCGCCGCGGGGTCTCGTCGAAGCGCAGGTTCGGCCAGCGCGCGATGTCACCGGCGATGACGACGTCGGAGGCGCCCTCGGCGAACAGCTTGGAGTCGCACAGGACGCCGTCGCTGATGTCGAGGCCGGAGCCGCGCATCCAGTCCACCGACGGGACGCTGCCGATGGCGAGCACGACGACGCTGGCGACCAGCAGCTGGTTGTTCGTCAGGTGCAGCCCGACGGTGTCCTTCGTGCTGATCCAGTGCCGGACCTCGCTCTTCATCGCGAGGTTCGCGCGGTGCTCGTGGTGCGCCTCGACGATGCCGCTGGAGACGCGGTCGCCGAAGCGGTGCAGCGGCGCCTTCGCGTGCCCGACCAGGGTGACGTCCCGGCCGATGTGCCGCATGCTCGCGGCGAACTCGTTGCCGATCAGGCCGGCGCCGATCACGACGGCCGGCTTCTTGCTGGCGTTGAGGCAGCGCCGCACCGCCATCGAGTCCTCGACCGTGCGCAGGATCCGCACCCGCGGGTCGTGCCGCGGCGCGCCGGGCAGGTGCCGCGGGTAGACGCCGGTCGCGGCGATCAGGCCGTCGTACCAGAGGGATTCGCCGCCGGGCAGGTGCACGACCCGCTCGGTGGTGTCCAGGTGCGTGACCCGCGCGCCGAGCCGCCAGTGCACGTCGAGGTCGGGCAGGTAGTGCGACAGCCCGACGTCGCTGGGCCGCTCGGTGCCCATCACCAGTGCCTTCGAGATCATCGGCCGGTGGTAGGGGCGCCGCGCCTCGTCGCCGATGAGCACGATCTCGCCGTCGAAGTTCAGTTCCCGCAGGCGTTCCGCGGCACGCAGCCCGGCGACGCCCGCACCGACGATGACGATCCGGTCGCCGTCAGCCATCGAGGTCCCCTCTCATCACGACCGCCTGCATCGGGCAGCAGCGAGCGGCCATCTTCGCCTGTTCCATGGTGGTTTCGTCCAGCAGCCGCGTGTGGAAGCGCAGCCGGCCGTCCTGGCCGAGGTCGAACACGTCCGGCGCCTCCATGGCGCAGATGCCGTAGAGCTCGCACCGGTCGTTGTCGACGCTGATCCGGGGCCCGCTTCCGGGCAGTCGGAAGGGCATGTCAGGCCACCTGCTCTTCCACGAGTCCGATGCGTTCGAGGGTGCGCGCGGGCATGAACCGCAGCAGCGACACCGTGGCCGCCGGGATGAGCAGCGTGATGCCGCCCAGCCAGACGACGGCGAGGTGGCCGTTGGCGATCGAGCCGAACCAGGCGTGCACCGCGGTCAGCGCGACCGCCGGGTACGCGCAGCGGTGCAGCCACAGCCAGCGGCGGTAGGAGGTGAACCGCTGCAGGCCCGCGGTGAGCGCGATGGCGAGCATGACCTCGAAGCCGACGATGCCGGCGATGTGCCTGCCTTCCTGGCCCGCGAGGAACGGGAGGAAGAGGTACTGCAGGCTGTAGGGCTGGATCGTCAGGTAGAAGAAGCCCAGTGCGTGGATGCCGCCGAAGATCAGCGTGCCGGTCGCCAGCACCATGTGCGAGCTGCGCAGCGCCTTGCGGCCGGTGACCGAGCGCACCCAGCCGGTGGCGGTGAGCACGCCCCAGGTGAGCGTCAGCATCATGGCCGCGTACGACGCCCGTGCGGCGAACGCCGCGAGCCCGCGCGCCGCCGGGTCCGTCTTCGGCTGGAACTGCTGCGTGAGGAAGATCGTCGCTTCGTGCCAGGTCTCAACCATGGCTACCCCCGGTTCTCACGGCGGCCGGCCGGCGGGACGCCCTGGCCCGGCCACGATTGCCCTTGATCTGGCGCAGCACGTAGAACAGGCCGCCGCCGACCAGCAGGAACAGCGCTCCCACCACGGCGATCTGGGACGTGTCGAGGCCGAGCGGCTGCCCGACGGGCGCCGCGGTGGTGGAAACCGCCGGCGTGGGCAGGGCGGTGTAGTCGACCATCCCGGTGCTCTCGAGCATCGTCATGTGCCGCATCACGGCCTGGTTGCCGACGGTCGCGAACGCGCGCACGTCGTCGTTGCGGGTGCCGGCGCGCAGCTGCGCGAGGATCGCGAACACCTGGCCGTGCGCCGCGCGCAGCCGGTTGGCGAAGATGCGGTCGAACTCCGGACCCGGCGACGCGTTCATCTCTTCGGCGAGCCAGCCGAGCTGCTCGGCGGACGGCTGGTCGGGCACCGGCGAGTTCAGCTTCGCCGACAGCGCGCGCGTGGCCACGTCGAGGCGGCCGTGGTCCATCATGATCGCGAAGCCGACGGACTGGACGAGCGGGCTGCCCTTCTGCATCGCCATCATGCCCGAGGGCATTTCCCAGAGCCCGGCCTGGCGGACTTTGGTGAGCAGCACCGCGTCGGTGTCGGACACAGACGCGGTCTGGGCGGTCGAGGTCACGGCCACCGACGCGAGCAGGGTCAGCACCGCGACCAGCACGAACAGGGTCCGCACCAGAGGCCGGGAGCGGTCGGCGGCGGGCCGGAGCGCGAAGTCCGGCCCGGCGAACTCAGACGCCGAAAGCACTTTGCCTCCACTGGTCCTGGGTCAGCGTGATCTTGGTGCCGTCCGGCGCGATCGGGTACCAGGCCTGGTCGGCGCCCTGGCCGGAGGTGTCGGCCGGTTCGCTGTCGCCGGTGAAGTGGTACAGCGGCCAGCCGGCCAGGGTGAGCTGCTGGGTGCCGTCGTCACGGGTGATCCGGCCGATCAGCGCCTGGTCGACGTCGACCGGGGGCAGGGTGCCGCCGGCCTTGACCGGGATCCACTTGGCCGCGCACGCGCCGGTGCAGTTCGACCGCGAGGGGTCGGTCGTGTCCTTGTCGTAGCGGTAGATGGTGAAGCCGGTGCCGTCGACGAGCATGAGGCCGAGGTCGAACGTCTTCGCGGCCCTGAGCTGGCTCTTCGCCGGATCGTTCGGCGTGGCGGTGATGGGCTGCGGCATCGCGATGGTCATCGGGGCCTGCATACCGGGCATCTGCATCCCGGCGCCGCCGCCGGCGTAACCGCCGGCCGAGGTGGTGGCCGCGCCGGCGGTACAGGCGGTGAGCAGGGCGAGTGCGGTGAGGCACACGGCGGCGGGGACCGCCGTTCGGGGAATGCGGATCACTGCTCCTCCGGAGGGCATGACTACGCGCTGTACCTTGAGGTGCAACGGAAAAGCGCGCGAAGGATCCACAGTGGACATTTGGTCCGGGGTGGATGCGGAGCGTTGCGGGGGACAACGCCTTGTCGGGGTCTTCGGTAGGGGATACGGACACGGTACGGAAACGGTTCAAAAAAGTTTCGGGACCGTTTGGTACTGGACTTGGGCCGTGTGGAGCACCAGGATGTCCCGCGTGGGACGGCACACCCGAGCGCTGAGACCCGTTCAAGATCAGGAAGTCGTTGGTGAGCTCAACGACGCCTCCGATGATCTGGCGAAAGCGCTCTACCAGGAGTTCGGCGGGTCGCTGATGGCGTTCGCGCTGCGGCTGACCGGCCACGACCGGCAGTGGGCCGAAGACGTCGTCCAGGAGACCCTGATCAAGGCGTGGCGGAACGCGGACAAGCTCGACCGCCGGCCGGAGATGCTCCGTGCCTGGTTGTTCACGGTGGCCCGCCGGATCGTGATCGACGGCTGGCGCAGCCGCAGTGTCCGGCCCCAGGAGCTCGAAGAGATCGAATCCGACGCGATCGCGGTGTCCGACGAGTCGGACCGGACGCTCGCCGCGATGATCGTTTACGAGGCGCTGCAGGGCCTTTCGCCCGAGCAGCGGGAGGCCATCCAGCAGACCTACCTGCGCGATCGGACCGTGAACGAGGTCGCGGCGACCCTCGGCGTACCGCCCGGCACCGTCAAGTCCCGCATCCACCACGCCGTCCGCGCGCTGCGCCGGGCCCTGCGTGAGCGGGGGTGAGGTGAGGGTGGCCGGGTCCGCACACACCGATGTCGCCGCGTACGTGCTCGGCGTCCTCAGCGAGGCCGAGAACACCCAGTTCGAAGCCCACCTGATGAACTGCCCGCACTGCCAGCTCGACCTGATCGAGCTCTACCAGCTGCCGGACGTCCTCGACCTCGTCAAGCGCAGCTGGCCGGAACCCCCGATGCCCGCTCCCGGCCCCCGGACCCTGGCGCCCGGGCCGCGCGTCCTGCGCGGCCTGATGGAAGAGGCCACGGTGAAGCGCCGCCGCCGCAAGCGCCTCGGCCTGCTGGCCGGCGCCGCGGCCGCCGCCCTCGTCGTGGCCGGCCCCCTCGTGACGCTGGCGGTCCGGCCCGCCGACGCCGTCCCGCCCGCGTCGCTGGCCGCGCCGAGCAGCAAGCAGGCGCCGCCGGAGACGGGTGTCCTGGCGACGAGCGTGCCCCCGGCGCCCGCCACGCCGCCCCAGCCGGGTGGAGGCCAGACCTACGGCCGCGGCAGCGGCGGGTCCGCGGTCAACGCCCTCGTGACGGTTTCGCCGGTGGAGTGGGGCAGCCGCGTCGAGCTCGAGCTGCGCGGCATCGTCGGGCCGGTGAAGTGCCAGCTGGTCGCGATCTCCACGGCGGGCGACGAGCGCGTGGTCTCCAGCTGGTCGGTGCCGCCCAAGGGGTTCGGCATCCCCGGCTCGCCCGAACCGTTGCGGCTGCAGGGAACCATCTCACTCGCGATGGACCAGATCGCCCGCTTCGAAGTCCGCGGTGACGACGGTTCGGTCCTCGTTTCCGTGCAGCGCTGACTCTTTCTTTCCCGATAACGCCATGACCTGGATGAATGCTGCCCGGTTGCGTTCTGCTTGATAACGAACAGATAACGGACCGGTCGCTTTTGAACCTCAAGGCGCTGGGGTCCGTATCCCCCAATGCATCCCCCGATGCGTCCCGACGCGGCGGAACCACCCCACCCGACCCCCGGTTCCGCGCGAATCTCGACGTCAAAACAACGGTAGTTCTTGCCCGGGCTGCCGCGCTGCTGAAGCGCGCGCCCGGAATAACGAACGAGGTGAACTAGTCTATGGCCCGGAATTCTCGGTCCCCCGTGACGGGCAAGCACCGCGTTGCCCGCCGAACCAAGATCGCGATGGGTGCGATCGGCCTGGCGATCGCCGTCGGCGCACTGGCCGTCGCGGTCTCCGCGGGCCGCACGGGCGAGGCCAGCGCGGACCCGGCGGACCCGTCGTTCTTCATCGACATCAACAAGGTCCCCGCCGGCAACAACGTCAACGCGGCGTTGAAGAAGAAGGGCGCCCAGGGTTCCTTCACCGTCGACTGTGGAACGAACGCGGACGGCGCGCACCACAACCCGGACAACTTCATCGCCCAGCCCGGGATCAAGAACGGTGCCCAGCACCTGCACGACTACGTCGGCAACGTGACCACCGATGCCGATTCGAACCTGAAGAGCCTGCTCGCCGGCGACACCACCTGCAAGAACGGTGACCAGTCCGCCTACTTCTGGCCCGTCATCCGCATCGACCGCGAAGACGCCGCGGCCAACGAGAGCGAAAACCAGCAGGCGCAGCAGAAGCAGCGGGGCAAGACCGGCGACGTCCAGCAGGACCAGAGCGGGCAGGACGCCCAGGCCGCGCAGGACGCCGGTCAAGGGCAGGACCAGAACGCGCAGGACCAGAACGGTCAGGACCAGCAGGACCAGAACGCGCAGCAGGACCAGAACCGGCGCGACGGCGGCGGTGGCGCGCGTGGCGGCGACCGCAATGCCCAGCAGCAGGACGGTCAGAACCAGCAGGACCAGCAGCAGAGTCAGGACCGCCGTCGCGGCGGAAAGAACCAGGGCCAGAACAACAACCAGAGCAGCAGCGCCGCGGCACCGCCGGCCGAGGAGCTGGGCGGTCCCCAGGGCGCGAACGAAGAAGTCGGCGACAACGACGGCGAGATCCTCGAGCCGGAGTCGGCGACCCTGAAGTTCATCGGCGGCGGGGCCCAGCAGGTCACCGCGATGCCGCTGGGCCTGCGCGTCCTCTACGGCGACGCCAAGCAGAGCACCAACGGCCCGGCGAACGCCCGGCCCAGCTGGACCTGCACCGGGTTCGAGGACCGGCTGACCGACCTCTACCCGATCTGCCCGCAGGGCAGCAAGGTCGAGCGGATCCACGCGTTCCCGAACTGCTGGGACGGCAAGAACACCGACAGCGCCAACCACCGCACCCACATCGTGTTCGCCGACCAGCAGGGCAAGTGCCCCAAGGGCTTCAAGAACGTGCCCCAGCTGCAGGTGACGCTGGTCTACGACGTCCCGCAGGACGT
Source organism: Amycolatopsis lexingtonensis (assembly GCF_014873755.1). Taxonomy (NCBI): domain Bacteria; kingdom Bacillati; phylum Actinomycetota; class Actinomycetes; order Pseudonocardiales; family Pseudonocardiaceae; genus Amycolatopsis; species Amycolatopsis lexingtonensis. Next base: position 4,651,346 of record NZ_JADBEG010000001.1, on the reverse strand, counting down.
CCAGCGCAACGGTCAGTACAAAGTGGACGCGTTCGCCCAGGAGAAGCACAACCCGCGGTCCGACCACGACGACTTCGCGAACGTGATGAACCGCAAGATCATGGGCCGCCTGGTCAACTGCATCAACTCCGGCAAGGCCTGCGCCGAATGACGACGACCGCGTTCACCGGGTCGCACCCGGTGAACGCGGTTCCGGTCCATTCGCGACAGTGACCCGCGGGTGACCGTGCTCCGAGCGAGCACCGGCCCGCCCCACGAACCCCGGCCCGGCGGACCCTTCCCTCCACCTCACCCCCCTTTCGGTCCGCCGGGGCGGTGGCACCACCCCGAAGAACCGCGGGACCCCCCCCGGGTCCCGCGCCCCGAGCCCCGGCCCGGTGGACGCTTTCCCTCCACCTCACCCCCCCCAGTCCGCCGGGCCGGGATTCTTCACCCCACCCCGATCCGGCCCGGCCGGGTCAGCGAAGGAGGAACGCGGCGGGAGTCGCTCCCGCCCCGCGAGTTCCGGCCCGGTGGACGTCTTCCCTCCACCTCACCCCCGCGTCCACCGGCGCCGGAACTCCGCCCTCCCCGAAGTACCGACCGAGCAAAGTGGACAGACCCGGAAGCCCCGGACTTTTCGAGTCCACTCCGGCGAACGAACTTCATCCCCGGCTCCCGCTCGCGAAAGCCGGGATCCACCTCGGCAACGTGAGTCCCCGGCAAGCGAACTCCAGGCTCGGCAAGCGGAATCCACCTCGGCCGCCCGTCCCGGCAACCGGGATCCGCCCTCCCAGCCAAGCGAACTCCGGCCCCTCAGCACGCGAGCCCCCGGCGCCGGTCGACGGCCCCGCTCACCCGGCAGGCCCCCGGTAGCCCCCCGAAACCCCGGTCCGGTGGATGCTTCCCTCCACCTCACCCCCCTCATCCCCCGGGCCGGTCCCCGTCGCGGTCCCCGTGCTCCGGCACGGGGACCGCGGCCCAGAAGTCCAGCGGCACCCGCCCCACTCCGCGTCCGGACGCGTCGAGCAGGCGGCCCATCAGTTTCACGCTCCGCAGCGTCACCGCCCGGCCGGTGATCTCCAGCCACGGCAGCTTCGCCGCCAGCAGCGCCTCCACCGCCACCGTGTCGTGCTGGGAAGGCAGCCACAGCACCAGCATCAGGTTGGCCACCCCGGTCAGGGCCGCGCACATCCGCACTTCCGGCAGCATCGCCAGCGACCGCGCGGTCGACTCCAGCTTGTCCGGCGGGACGCGCAGCCACAGCGTCACCGTGACCGGCGCCGGCGAGGCCGCACGCGCGATCTCGCACCGGACGCGGATCGCGCCGCGCCCCAGCAGAGCGTCCAGGCGGCGCCGGACGGTCGTGGCCCCGACGCCGAGTGATGCCGCGAGCGAAGCCGCCGACGCGCGGGCGTCCGCGCCGAGGGCCAGGATCAGCGCCCGGTCCGCGTCGCCGAAGCGCAGAGGCGCGCGATTTCTGGGCGGCTTGGCCGAAAGCGCCTCGCGCTCGCCCGGCGAAATCGCCCGTACCCGCCAGCGGCTGCCTTCGGTGAACATCCGCGGCGACAGCACCGTGCGCGCCCGCACCACGCCGGGCACCGCCGCCACCCGGGCCGGCACGTGCGCGCCCAGCTCGCGCAGGGTCGGCGTGACGACGTGGGCGAGCAGGTCGCACGGCCCGGCCAGGTACTCGACGGTGGCCACGTGCGGGTCCGCGGCCAGCGCGGCCGCCACCGAAAGCGCGGTGCCGGGCGCGCAGTCGATCTCGACGAACGCCAGCGACAGCCGCGCGGTCAGCTCGCCGCCGACGTACGCGGTGAGCCACGCGTCGCCGCGTTCGACCAGTGCGTCCCAGCGCCGGGCGGCGGTCACCGCGCCCACGCCGAGCGCCTGGCCGAGCGTCGACCAGGACGCCCGCGGCGCGGCCTGGAGCGCGTCGACCAGTTTGAGGTCCTGCTCGGCCAACATGGCGGATTCTTCGCTCATCGGGCCCCGCATCGGTGGTTCCGGTGTTTTTCCCCGGCCATTGTGCTCGACACTTGCATGATCAGCGGATGACCCTGCGCTCGGACGCCGCCGCCCTGCTCGACGATCTGGTCGCCCTCCGCCGCGACCTGCACCGCATCCCCGAGATCGGCCTCCACCTGCCCCGCACCCAGGAACGGGTCCTCGCGGCGCTGGACGGCCTGCCCCTCGAAGTGAGCCTCGGCAAGAACCTGTCGTCGATCACCGCCGTGCTCCGCGGCGGCAAGCCCGGCGGCACGGTCCTCCTGCGCGGGGACATGGACGCGCTCCCGGTCACCGAAGCCAGCGGCGAGGAGTTCAGCTCGACCGTCGACGGCGCGATGCACGCGTGCGGCCACGACCTGCACACCGCCGGCCTGGTCGGCGCGGCCCGGCTGCTCGCCGCCCGCAAGGACGAGCTGCCCGGCGACGTCGTCTTCATGTTCCAGCCCGGCGAAGAAGGCTGGGACGGCGCCGGGCACATGATCGAGGAAGGCGTGCTGACCGCGTCCGGCAAGCACGTCGACGCCGCGTACGGCCTGCACGTCTCGGCCGCGAGCTACGCGAAGGGCCACTTCGTCGCCCGGCCGGGCACGCTGATGGCGGCGTCGGGCGCCCTCGCGGTCCGCGTGCTCGGCGACGGCGGCCACGGCTCGTCACCGCACGACGCCCGCGACCCGATCCCGGCCGCCTGCGAGATGGTGACCGCGCTGCAGACGATGGTCACGCGCACCTTCGACGTCTTCGACCCGGTGGTCGTCACGGTGGGCACGTTCCACGCCGGCACCCGGCGCAACATCATCCCGGACGACGCGAAGTTCGAAGCCACGCTGCGGTCCTTCTCGCCGGAAGTCGCGGCGCGGGTGGGGGAGCGCGCGGTCCAGGTGTGCCGGGGCATCGCCGCCGCGCACGGTCTCGACATCGAAGTCACCTACGAGCCGGAGTACCCGGCGACGGTCAACGACGCGGCCGCGTACGACTTCGTCGCCGGCACGATCCGCGACGTCTTCGGCGAGGAGCGGTTCACCGAGATGGCCGATCCGATCACCGGTTCGGAGGACTTTTCCCGCGTGCTGGAACGGGTTCCCGGCGCGTACCTCTTCCTCGGCGCCTGCCCGGGCGACCCGGAAACCGCGCCGGACAACCATTCGCCGCGGGCCCGCTTCGACGACAGCGTGCTCGGCGACGGCGCCGCGCTGCTGGCCGAGCTCGCCGTCCGCCGCCTCGGGCTCCTGGCCGGGTGAGCGGCGTGCGCAGCTACCACTGGCCGCCGCTGCTCCCGGTCGTCGCGCTGGTCCTGATGCCGTTCCTGCCGTTCGTCAACACCACCGGGCTGTGGCTCGGGCTGCCGCGGATGGTGGTGTGGGGCGCGTTCTGGTGCCTCATGTTCACCCCGGCGCTGCTGCTGTCGGAACGCCTGATGCGCGGACGGGAGGACGAACGATGATCCTGGCCTTCACCCTCGCCGGCATCCTGCTGATCGGCGTGCTCGGCTTCGTCGGCCGCCGCCGCCCGGCCACGGACCTGGCGGAATGGACCGTCGGCGGTCGCCGCTTCGGCGCCGTGACGATGTGGTTCCTCCAGGCGGGGGAGGTGTTCACCACCTTCACCTTCCTCGGCATGGCGGGCCTCGCCTTCTCCGGCGGTGTCGCCGCGATGTACGCGCTGCCGTACGTGCCGATCGCCTACGTCGTGCTGTTCTTCCTCGCGAAACGCCTGTGGACGATGGGCAAGGAGCGCGGCTACCTCACCCAGGGCGACTTCCTCGAGGACCGCTACGCCAGCCGGGCGCTCGGGACGCTGTCCGCGGTGCTCGGCGTCGTGTTCGTGCTGCCCTACCTGCAGCTGCAGATCACCGGGCTGGGGCTGATCGTCCGGCTGGTCACCGGCGACAGCGCGTCCGGGACGCTGAGCATGGTCGCCGGCAGCGTGCTGGTGGTCGCGTTCGTGCTGTGGGCCGGGCTGCGCGGCGTCGCGGCGACGTCCTACTTCAAGGACGGCATCATGCTGGTCGCGCTGGTGGTGCTGATCATCGCGGTGCCGACGCACTTCGCGGGCGGCATCGGGGGCGTGTTCCGCAAGATCGAACAGCTGCACCCGGAGAAGCTGATCGTCCACAGTGGACTGAACGACCACGTGTGGTTCGTGACGAGCATGCTGGTCAGCGCGATCGGCGTCGGGCTGATGACGCTGCCGCACTCGTGGCCGGCGCTGATGTCCGCGCGCGACCCGAAGGTGCTGCGGCGCAACTACGCCTGGATGCCGGTCTACGAACTGTGCCTGCTGCTGCCGATGGTCGTGGGGTTCGCCGCGATCCTCGTGGTGCCCAAGAGCAGTGACCCGAACGGCGTACTGCTGACGCTGTCGAAAGACGCCCTGCCCGGCTGGGTGACCGGCATCATCGTGGTCGCCGCGACGGCCACCGCGATGGTCCCGGCGGCCGGGATCCTGATCGGCATCTCGTCGCTGGTGGCGCGCAACATAGTCCGCGTCTCGAGCGGCCGCAAGCAGTTCTGGATCAACCACGGCACGGTTGTGCTCGCGAGTACCCTTGCCCTCGTGCTCGGCATCTTCCGGCCGGACCTGCTGGCCAACCTCCTGCTGCTGACCTATTCGGGGTCGGTCCAGCTGGCCCCGGCGAACCTGCTGGGCTTCCTGAAGCGGGTGCCCGTCGGCAAGGGCCCGGTGTTCGCCGGGCTGATCGCCGGCGAGCTCGTGGTGCTCTGGCTGACCTTTGTGGACAAACACCTCGTCGGCACCGTCAACGTCGGCCTGGTCGGGCTCGGCGTCAACGTCGTCGTGCTCGCACTGGCCGCGGTGGTCGCGCCGCGGAAGACTGCTCTCGTGGAGGCGGCGTGACGCGCACGGTGTTCACCGGTGGTTCGGTCTTCGACGGCACGGGCGCCGAGCCGGCGGCGGCCGACGTCGTCGTCGAGCACGGCCGGATCGTCGACGTCGGCACGGACCTCGACGGCGACGAGAGCGTCGACTGCGCGGGCGCGGTGCTGCTGCCCGGGCTGTTCGACTGCCACGTGCACGTCACGGTGTCGGACATCGGGCTGCTGGCCCGCGTGCAGAAGCCGTTCTCCTACCAGTTCTACGAAGCCGCGCGGAACCTGTGGGCGACGCTCGGGCTCGGCATCACGACCGTCCGGGACGCCTCGGGTGCGGACCTCGGCATCAAGCAGGCGGTCGACGACGGGCTGATCCCGGGCCCGCGGCTGCAGATCTCGATCGGGCTGATCAGCCAGACCGGCGGCCACGGCGACGCCTGGCACCCGTCCGGGCTGTGCGTGCCGCTGCTGGTGCCGCACCCGGGCCGCCCGGACGCCACGGTCGACGGCCCCGACGAGATGCGCCGGGTGGCGCGGACGCTGCTGCGCGCGGGCGCCGACGTCCTCAAGGTGTGCACGACCGGCGGCGTGCTGTCGCCGCGCGACGACCCGCGCCACTCGCAGTTCACCCCGGAGGAACTGGACGTCCTGGTCGCCGAGGCGTCGATGCAGGGCCGCCCGGTGATGGCCCACGCCCAGGGCGCGGCGGGCATCAAGAACGCGGTCCGCGCCGGCGTCCGGTCCATCGAGCACGGCATCCACCTCGACGACGAGGCCATCGAGCTGATGCTCGGCCACGGCACCTGGCTGGTGCCGACCCTGATCGCCCCGGTCAACGTGGTCCGCGCGGCCGACGCGGGCGTCGACCTGCCGGCCGCGGTGGTGGCGAAGGCGCGCGAAGTGGTGGAGATCCACCGCGATTCGGTCCGCCGCGCGTACGCCGCGGGCGTCCGGATCGCGATGGGCACCGACAGCGGCGTGGGCCCGCACGGGACGAACCTCGAGGAACTGGCCCTGATGGCGGCGTGCGGCATGACCCCGGCGGACGTCCTGGAGGCGACGACGTCCTCGGCGGCCCGCCTGATGGGCCTGGACGGCGAGCTGGGCCGCCTGGCACCGGGCCTGCGCGCGGACGTCGTGGTGGTGGCGGGCGACCCGTACGACTTCCCGGCGCTGGCGTCGAACATCCGCGAGGTCTGGAAGGACGGCGTCCGGGTGGTCTGAGGGGGTTATCGCGGGTCGAGCCGCAGGGTGGTCGCCGCGGCTTCGGCGGTCACCATGGCGTCGGTGCCGCCGCCGGGGTACTTGGCGCGGTAGGCCGCGTCGACCTCGGCGGTGGTCTCCGGCGCGGCCTCTTCGATCGTCACGTCGGCGGCCAGGCCGGGCACGCGGATCCGAGCCCGGCGCGACCGCAGGGCGGCCCCGAACCAGCCGGTGTCGCGCCGGTACCAGGTGCGCGCGTACGCGTGCCCGCCGGTGCAGACGACCCAGATCGGCGTCCACCGCGGCGAGCCGCCCTCGACGGTGATTTCCAGTTCCCGGGCTTCATCCAGGAGCGGCAGCTGCTCCGGTGACCACATTTCCGTCAGACCTCCGGGCCGAGCAGTTCCCGCAGCGCGGCGGCGAACTTCGCCGGGTTCCGCTGCGGCGCGAGGTGCGCCCCGGGGACCTCGGTGAACGGCAAACCCAGTTCCAGCGCCAGGATCTTCGCCGGCTGGTAGTGGTAGCGCCCGCGGCTGCCTTCGCCCGCCACCGGGAAGATCTCCGTGCTCGCCCGCCGCAGGGCGCGCAGGTCCGGCAGGTAGTCGAAGAACTCCGTCAGCTCGCGGTCGAAGAGGCGGATCCAGTCGGCCTCGTGCGGCAGCCGCAGGTTCGGCAGGTCGGGCAGTGCGGCGCCCGCGATCGCGTCGGCGAACCGCGTCACGGCGGCCATCAGCTCACCGGACCGGGCCAGGCGGACCTGTTCGGCCGCCGCTTCGAGCCAGCCGCCCGCGTCCGGCATCAGGTGCACCGCCGGGGGTTCGTGCGCGACGAAAGCGCTCACCCGGTCCGGGTGGCGGGCGACGAGGTCGAGGCCGATCAGCGCGCCCGCGCTCGTGCCGAACACCAGCGCCGGGCCGTCGGTCGCGTGCTCGAGGACCGCCAGCGCGTCGTCGGCCTGCAGCGGCACCGGGACCGGGCCGGTGGTGGTGTCCGTGCTGCCGAAGTGCCCGCGCCGGTCGTAGGTGATCACGGTGTAATCCGCGTAGAGCTGCTTCGCCAGCGCGCGGTAGGAATCACCCGCCCCGGTGCCGCCCGGGATCAGCAGCAGCGCCGGGCCCTCGCCGCCGCGGCGGACGAGGAGCTCACCGTCCTGAACCGGGCAGCGGCTCTCCGAGATCATGCATCGAAGTGAAGCACAAGCGCCACAAGCTAATGTGCGCGGCATGACCGAACGTCGAGCGATCCTGAGCGGCTCCACCTTCGAAGAACAGATCGGCTACGCCCGCGCCGTCGTCCACGGCGATCGCGTGTACGTCTCGGGCACCACGGGCTTCGACTACCCGGCCATGACGATCTCGGATGACGTCGTCGAGCAGGCGGCGCAGTGCGTCCGCAACATCGAGGCGGCACTGGCGGAGGCGGGCTGCACGCTTTCCGACGTGGTGCGGGTGCGGTACCTGCTGCCGGCCCGCGCGGACTTCGAGCCGTGCTGGCCGGTGCTGCGCAAGGCGTTCGCGGAAGTCCGCCCGGCCGCGACGATGCTGGAGTGCGGCCTGGCGGACCCGCGCATGAAGATCGAAATCGAGGTGGACGCCCACCTGCCGGGCTAAAGCCGCTCGATGATCGTCGCCGTCGCGAGAGCGCCGCCCGCGCACATCGTCACCAGGGCCGTCGACGCGTCGCGGCGCTCCAGCTCGTGCAACGCCGTCGTCAGCAACCGCGCGCCCGTGCTGCCCACCGGGTGGCCGAGCGCGATCGCGCCGCCGTTCACGTTGACCCGTGCCGGATCCGGCCCCACTACCTGCTGCCACGACAGCGCGACCGACGCGAACGCCTCGTTCACCTCGAACAGGTCCAGGTCACCCACCGTCATCCCGGTCCGCTCCAGCACCCGTTCGGTCGCGCGGATGGGGCCGTCCAGGTGGTAGTACGGCTCGGCGCCGACCAGTGCCTGCGCGAGGATCCGGGCGCGGGGACGCAGGCCCAGCGCCGCCGCGCGGTCCGAGTCCACCAGCAGCAGCGCCGCCGCGCCGTCGGAGATCTGGGAGGACGTGCCCGCCGTGTGGATGCCGTCCTCGACCACCGGCTTCAAGCGCGCCAAGCCCTCGGCCGTCGTCTCGCGGAGGCCCTGGTCGCGGCCGACCAGCCGGGTCTCGCCGGTGGGGGAGCCCTCGGGGGAGAGGACCGGCGCCTTCACCGGGACGACCTCGCGGTCGAAGTGCCCGGCTTCCCACGCGGCCGCCGCCTTCTGCTGGGAAGCGGCGCCGAACGCGTCGACGTCTTCCCGGGTCAGCCCGCGCCGGACCGCGATGCGCTCGGCCGCGCCGTACTGGTTGGGCAGGTCGATCGTCCACGACGACGGCCGCGGGGACGCGCCAGCGCGGTTGGTGCCCAGCGGGACGCGGCTCATCGCCTCGACCCCGCAGGCGACGCCGACCTCGATGGCGCCGGCCGCGATCAGGCCGGCGATCAGGTGGGTGGCCTGCTGCGCCGAGCCGCACTGGGCGTCGATCGTCGTCGCGCCCGTCGTTTCGGGCAGGCCCGCGTGCAGCCACGCCGTGCGCGTGACGTTGTTCGACTGCTCGCCCGCCTGCGTGACGCAGCCGCCGATCAGCTGCTCGACCAGTGCCGGGTCGATCCCCGCGCGGTCGGTCAGCGCGAGCTGCGCGGCGCCGAGCAGCTCGGCCGCGTGCAGGCCGGCCAGCAGCCCGCCCCGCTTGCCGATGGGGGTTCGCACGGCTTCGGCGATGACCGGCACGCCCATGTCGTCCCTTTCGTCGGGAAACACTGTTCACTGACCCAAAAACTAGAACAAGTTATCGTTTCTGGCAAGTCGTCGCAGGATCGACGTCATCTTGATCTTTGTCGGGTGAGCGAGTGCTCACCTGCCATCATCGGTCAAGTTAACGGGTTTCACTGAACGTCTTCCGTTGGTTAACACCGTATGCTTCAATCCAACTTAGAACGTGTTCCAAGCCGAACCGTGGGAGGCAACGTGGCCGCTCCGCTCATCCCGGCAGGGTTCGACTTCACCGATCCCGATCTCCTCGCCCAGCGACTCCCGGTGGACGAGTTCGCCGAGCTGCGGCGGACGGCACCGGTGTGGTGGAACCCCCAGAAGCACAACACCGCGGGTTTCCGCGACGACGGCTACTGGGTCGTCTCGCGCCACGCGGACGTCAAGGAGGTCTCCCGCGACAGCACGCTGTACTCGTCGCGGGAAAAGACCGCCATCATCCGCTTCGACGAGAACATGACCGAGGACAACCTCGACGCCAACCGCCTGGTGCTGCTCAACATGGACGCCCCGCAGCACACCAAGCTGCGGCGGATCGTGTCGAAGGGCTTCACGCCGCGCTCGATCGCGAAGCTCGAGGACACCCTGCGCGACCGCGCGGAGCGGATCGCCCACGAGGCCCGCAAGAAGGGGAGCGGCGACTTCGTCACCGACGTCGCGTGCGAGCTGCCGCTGCAGGCGATCGCCGAGCTGATCGGCATCCCGCAGGAGGACCGGCTCAAGATCTTCGACTGGTCCAACCAGATGGTCGCCTACGACGACCCGGAGTACGAGGTCGCGCCGCTGGAGGCGTCCGCGCAGCTCATCGGCTACGCGTGGAACATGGCCGAGGACCGCCGCAAGTGCCCGATGGACGACATCGTCACGAAGCTGATCCAGGCCGACGTCGACGGCGAAGCGCTCGGCTCGGACGAGTTCGGCTTCTTCGTCATCCTGCTCGCCGTCGCCGGCAACGAGACGACGCGCAACGCCATCACCCACGGCATGAAGGCGCTCCTGGACCACCCGGACCAGTGGGAGCTGTTCAAGGAACAGCGGCCGAAGACGGCGCCGGACGAGATCGTCCGCTGGGCCACCCCGGTGGTCGCCTTCCAGCGCACCGCCACGCGCGACACCGAACTCGGCGGCGCGCAGATCCGCAAGGGCGACCGCGTCGGCATGTTCTACAGCTCGGCCAACTTCGACCACGAGGTCTTCGACGACCCCGAGAAGTTCGACATCCTCCGCGAGGACAACCCGCACGTCGGCTTCGGCGGCACGGGCTCGCACTACTGCATCGGCGCGAACCTGGCCCGCCTGGAGATCGACCTGATCTTCAACGCGATCGCCGACGTCATGCCGGGCATCACGGAGGCGGCGCCGCCGGTGCGGCTGCGGTCCAGCTGGCTCAACGGCATCAAGCACTACCCGGTGCGCTACGCCTGAGGAACGCCGAGACGCGCTCCCAGGTGAGCGCGGCCGCGGCCGGGTCGTGGTCGGGGCCGTCCGCGTCAATGTAGAAGTGGCCGATGCCCGGGTAGGTGTTCACCCGGGCATCGGCGCCGGCGCGCACGGCGGCCGCCTGCCACGCCGCGACCTGGGCCGGCGGCGCGATGGGGTCGGGGTCGGCGACGTGCACCTCGACCGGCAGGCCGGGGCGGGCGTCGGCGGGCAGGTCCCCCAGCGCGTGCAGCAGCAGGACCCCGGCCGTCGCGGGCCGGTGCGGCAGCACGGCCTGGACGACGCCCGCGCCCATCGACACGCCCAGCAGCACCGTCTCCGCGGGCAGGTCGCGCACCGCGTCGCGAGCTCGCCGGGTGATGGTCTCCCAGCCGACGGCGTCCTTCAGCGCGAAGCCCGCTTCCAGCGTCGGCGCGGTGCGGCCGTCGTAGAGGTCCGGGGTGGTGACGCGGTGCCCGGCCGTCCGCAGCCGGTCGGCGAGGCCGAGTTCGACGGGCCGCAGCCCCAGCACGGAGTGGAACACCACGATGTCGGTCACCCGGCAATCGTGCCAAACGGTGACATCATGAGGCGATGGCCCCGCGAGCGACCGTCGACGTCGAATTCTCCGTCCGCGTCACCGGACCCGGGCCCGCCGCGATCTCGGTCGCCGCGGCGCGCGCCGACACCGAAGAGCTGACCGTTTCCTGGCACGGCGAGAGCGAACTCGTCGAGTTCGAGCACGGCACCCGCGCCGAGGTCTTCGAGCTGCCCGCGGGGGAGCACCGCGTCACCTACCACGCCGAGCGCGCGCTGACCGAGCCCGAACCCGAGCCGGTCACGCTCGCCGACGCCGCCGTCTTCACGCGGCCGAGCCGGTACTGCCCGTCCGACCGGATCGCCGGGCTGGTGCCGCCGGAGCTGTTCGCCTTGAAGAGCGCCAAAAAACAGGTCGACGCGATCGTCCGGCACGTCCACCGGCGACTGTCCTACGTGGTCGGTGCCAGCCGCCCCACCGACGACGCGATCGACACGCTCCTGGCCGGCGAAGGCGTCTGCCGCGACTTCGCGCACGTGTGCATCACGCTCTGCCGGTTCTTCGACATCCCCGCGCGCTACGTCGGCGTCTACGCGCCGGGGCTGTCCCCGATGGATTTCCACGCCGTCTTCGAGGCCGGCCTCGACGGGCACTGGTACGTCTTCGACGCCACCCGCCTCGCGCCGCGGCAGACCATGCTGCGGATCTCCACCGGCCGGGACGCCGCCGACACCTCGTTCCTCGCCACCCTCGGCTGCGAGCTCGACTTCCTCGGCAGCACGGTGTTCGCGACGACGGACGCCGCGCTCCCGGTCGACGACGGCACGGAGCCGGTCGTCCTCGGGTGAGCCGATCGGCTGGCGACCGCGTGTTGCCCGCACGAGAAGGCTCCCGGCTGGGTAGACAGTCTTCGTGAAGAGTTCCCCCAAGGCCCCGAGCCAGTGGGCCCGGGCGCGTGCCCGGTACCGGTGGCTGGACCACATCGCCCGTGCGACCAACCGCTACATCGAGCGCGGCGGGTACCACTACGTCGCCTCGATCACCTACTTCAGCCTGCTGTCGCTGGTGCCGCTGCTGATGGTCGCCTCGTCGGTCGCCGGGTTCGTGCTGGCCAGCCAGCCGCACCTGCTCGACACGATGGTGCACGCGATCGTGTCCACGCTGCCCGGTGGACTCGGTGACAAGGCCACCAAGCTGCTCACCGGCTTCGTCGAGCAGCGGACGAGCGTCGGGGCGTTCGGCCTGGTGATCGGCCTCTACTCGGGCTGGAACTGGATGAACGCGCTGCGGGACTCGCTGACCGCGCTGTGGGGGCAGAACCGCTCCGACCAGCCGCTGCTGCGGCTCATCGCCGTCGACCTGCTCGCCCTGGTCGGGCTGACCGCGGCGCTGCTGGTGTCGTTCACGCTGACCATCTCCGGCACCGCGCTCGGCAGCTACCTGCTGCGGCTGGCCGGCCTCGACGACACGAGCTGGGGGCACCAGCTCGTGTCGGCGTCCTCGGTGCCGCTGTCGCTGGCCGCCGACTGGCTGGTGTTCCTGTGGGTGCTGAGCCGGCTGCCGCGGCAGAAGGTGGGCGTGCGCAGCGCGGTGCGCGGCGCGATCGCGCTGGCTCTCGGGTTCGAGGCGCTCAAGCTGGCCGGCGGGTTCTACCTCCGGCTGATCGGCGACTCGCCGACCGGCATCGCGTTCGGCTCGGTGATCGGCCTCATCTTCTTCATCTCGCTGGTGGCGCGGATGCTCGTCTACGTCACGGCGTGGACGGCGACCGGCTCCGACGCGCCGCCGAAGCCGGTCCAGCCGCCGGCGCCGGTGGTGCTGAACCCGGTGGTCGTGGTGGACCCGCCGATCGCGGTGCCGGCCACGGTCGGCGTGCTCACCGGCGTGGCCGGCACCCTGCTCGCCCTGCGCTGGCGCCGCTCCCGCCGCTGACCCGCCGCTTTCACGTGAAAGCTCCCACCTGGGGGCGTAGCTTTCACGTGAAAGCTACGCCGTGGGCTTCTCCGAGCCGACCAGCCACATCGAGAAGTACTGAGAGCCGCCGCCGTAGGCGTGGCCGAGGGCCCGGCGCGCGCCGTCCACCTGGTAGTCGCCGGCCCGGCCCATGACCTGCTTCGCCGCCTCGGAGAACCGGAGCATGCCGGACGCGCCGATCGGGTTGGACGAGAGCACCCCGCCGGACGGGTTGACCGGCAGCCGGCCGCCGATCGCCGTCTCGCCCTTCTCCGTCACCTTCCAGCCCTCGCCTTCGGGCGCGAACCCGAGGTTCTCCAGCCACATCGGCTCGAACCACGAGAACGGCACGTAGATCTCGGCGACGTCCACTTCGGACATCGGGTCGGTGATGCCCGCCTCGGCCCACAGCGCGGCCGCCGCGTCCTTCCCGGCCTGGGGGTTCACCTGGTCGCGGCCGGCGAACGTGGTCGGCTCGGTGCGCATCGCCGTCGCGTGCAGCCACGCGGCCCCGCCTTCGACGGCGTCCCCGGCGGCCTCGTCGCCGAGCACCATCGCGCAGGCGCCGTCGGACGACGGGCACGTCTCGTCGTAGCGGATCGGGTCCCACAGCATCTGCGACGCCCGCACCGACTCCACCGTGATGTCCGGCTGCCGCAGGTGCGCGAACGGGTTCAGCGCCCCGTTGCGCCGGTCCTTCGCCGCGACGATCGCCCCGACGTGCTCGGGCGCGCCCGAGCGCCGGATGTAGGACCGCACGTGCGGCGCGAAGTAGCCGCCCGCCCCCGCGCCGACCGGCATCTGGAACGGCGGCAGGATCGACAGGCCCCACATCGCGTTCGACTCGGACTGCTTCTCGTAGGCCACGGTGAGCACCCGCCGGTGCACGCCCGACTGGATGAGCGAGGCCGCGACCAGCGCCGTCGACCCGCCGACCGACCCGGCGGTGTGCACGCGCAGCAGCGGTTTCCCGGTCGCCCCCAGCGCATCCGCGAGGAACAGCTCGGGCATCATCACGCCCTCGAACAGGTCCGGCGCCTTGCCGAGCACGACGGCGTCGATGTCGGCCCACTCCACCTGGGCGTCGGTCATCGCGCGGTCGATCGCCTCGCGCAGCAGGCCCGGCATCGAGACGTCCGCGCGCTTGGCGCGGTGGTGCGTCTGGCCGGTGCCGAGCACGGCGGTGAGCTGCTTGGTCATCGGGCCTCCAGCACGGTCACCAGGTTCTGTTGCAGGGCGGGGCCGCTGGTCGCGTGCGCCACGGCCTTGCGGGACTCGCCCCGGTGGATCCGGGCCGCGGCCTCGCCGATCCGGGCGAGGCCGGCGGAGAACATCGGGTTCGCTGCCAGCGCGCCCCCGGAGGGGTTGACCTGCACGCCGTCGCCGAGCCCGAGCGCGCTGCGCAGGATCAGCTCCTGGTGCGTGAACGGCGCGTGCAGCTCGGCGAGGTCGGCGCCGTCGAGGTCCAGTGCCTTCGCCGCGGCCTCGGTGGACGGCGAGCGGGTCAGGTCGCGGGCGCCGAGCACGGGGGAGTCGACGCGGTGCTCGATCCCGCCGATCACCGCGGGCCGCTCGACGATGTCGCGCGCGCGTTCCACAGTGGACAGGATGACCACGGCCGCGCCGTCGGCGATCGGCGCGATGTCGTGCCGGCGCAACGGATCCGCGAGGTAGGGCGCGTCGAGGAGCTCGCTGACGTCCTTGCCCGTGCTGCGCGCGGCGACTTCGGCGAGGTCCTTTTCGGACCACAACCCGGCCTCGAGCCCCATCCGCGCCTGGATCCCGGCGATCGAAACCGAGTCCGGCCACAAGGGAGTGACGACGTAGGGGTCGAGCTGCAGGGCGAGCACGCGGCGCAGCTGCCCGGCGCTGGACTTGCCGAAGCCGTAGACGAGCGCGGTCTCGACCTCGCCCATCTTGATCTTCAGCCAGGCTTCGTAGAGCGCCCAGGCGGCGTCCATTTCGACGTGGGACTCGTGGATCGGCGGGAACGCGCCGATCGCGTCGACCGCGGCGATGAACGAGAACGCGCGCCCGGCCAGGTAGTCCGACGAACCGGAGCACCAGAAGTCGATGTCCTGTTTGGACAATCCGGTCTGCGCGAACACTTCGGCGAAGATGGGGACGAGCATTTCGACGCCGTTGGTGGTCCCCTCGGTCTCCCGGACGTTGGGGGCCTTGGCGAAGCCCGCGATGGCGACGTCTGGCATCAGGACCTCACAGGTGGTGGGCGAAGGTTTCGTAGGCCGCGTCCGGCTCGCCGGTCGGCTCGAAGTGACTGATGTTCTCCAGCGACGTCCACCACTCTTCGCGGGGTTTCCAGGCCGCCCGCACGCGCATCCCCATCTTGACGTCCTGGGCGTCGCAGCCCAGCACGAGGTGCAGGAACGCGATGTCCGCGCCGTCGAGCAGGATGTAGGCGGCGACGTACGGCGGCTTGAGCCGCTGGCCGAGGAACGGGACGTTGACGATGCAGAACGTCGTCACGATGCCGGTGTCGGGCAGCTCGACCTCTTCGGTGGTCGGCACGCCGTCGGTCGGGCAGGCGCCGCGCGGCGGGATGTAGACCTTCCCGCACGCGGGGCAGCGCTGCCCGATCAGCTTGCCTTCGGCGAGCCCGCGCAGGTAGCGGCTCTCCTCGGGGGAGGCGGAGTGCTGGTACTTCAGGTGCACGGGCGTGATGACGACACTGACCGGCGCACCCTCTTCGCGCTCGGCGACCGGGGGAGCGGGCTCGGTCGGTTCGGTGTCTTCGGCGTCCACGGGCAGGAAGTAGGCGATGTCCCGGATGTGCCCGACGGTCTCCCCGGCCCAGCGCACCCGCACCCGCTGTCCACTGTGGATGTTCGACGGCGACCCGGCGTCCACGGCGTGCAGCATCGCGGTGTCGGCCCCGTCGAGCTTGACCAGCGCCCAGGCGAACGGCCTGCTCAGCGGCTGCCCGTCGAGCGGCTCGGGGCACCACGACCAGGAGACGACGGTGCCCTCTTCGCCCACGGGGACGAACTCGCCGAGCTGTTCGGCGGTCACGGGGTCGTACTCGACGGGGGGAACGTGCACCCGGCCGTCACTGCCGCGGATGCCTTCGATCCGGCGCTCGCGCAGCCCGTTGACGAACCGGCCGAGGACCGGCCCGGTCGAGCGCGTGTAGTCGAAACCGACGTTGAGGGGTGCCGCCAGCGGTGTCTCGGTCACGCCGTTGAGTGAAACACGTTCTTGTTCTGCCGACAAGGTTCCTCCACGCGGTGGTCCGATTTTCCCAGAACGCGTTCTACGTCAGCGGCCGGTGAAGTCCGGCTTCCGCTTCTCCGAGAACGCCCGCGGCCCTTCCTTGGCGTCCTCCGACGCGAAGACCTCGATCCCGTACTGCGAGTCCAGCTTGAAGGCCTCTTCCTCGTGGAGCCCCTCGGTGTCCCGGATCGTCCGCAGGATCGCCCGCACGGCCACCGGCCCGTTCGCGTTCACCAGCGAAGCCAGCTCCAACGCCTTCGTGAGCGCGGAACCGTCGGGCACCACGTGCCCGATCAGCCCGATCGCCAGCGCCTCCGCCGCCGAAAGGTGACGGCCGGTGAGCAGGATGTCCGCGGCCACCGTGTACGGGATCTGCCGCGGCAGGCGGACCGCCGACCCGCCCATCGGGAACAGTCCCCACCGCGCCTCCGACACGCCGAAGCGGGCCGACTCGCCGGCCACCCGGATGTCCGTGCCCTGGAGGATCTCCGTGCCGCCCGCGATCGCCGGGCCCTCGACCGCCGCGATCAGCGGTTTCGTCAGGCGGCGGCCCTTCAGCAGGCCCGGGATGCGCGAGGGGTCGAACTTGCCCGACGCGAAGGACTCCGAAGGGGAGTTGCGGGACATCGACTTCAGGTCCGCGCCCGCGCAGAACGCGCCGCCCGCGCCGGTCAGGACGCAGCTGCGGATCGAGTCGTCCGCATCGACCCGGTCCCAGGCCTCGACCATGATCGACATCATCTCGCCGGTGATCGCGTTGCGCGCCTCGGGCCGGTTCATCGTGACGATCAGGGTCTGCCCCTCTTGCGAAACCAGCGCGTGCGGTTCACCCACGGAAGACCTCCTGAAGGAGCAGTGCCATTGCCCAGAACGATAACATGTTCTACTTTGAGGGAGTGGCACTCAACATCGCGGATCTTCTGGAGCACGCCGTCGACGCCGTGCCGGAGCGCGTCGCGGTCGTGTGCGGCGAGCGGCGGGTCACCTTCGCCGAACTGGAGGCGCGGGCCAACCGGCTCGCCCACCACCTCGCCGCGCACGGCGTGGGACGCGGGTCCCACATCGGGGTCTATTCCCGCAACTCGATCGAGGCCCTGGAGGCGATGATCGCGGCGTACAAGCTGCGCGCGATCGCCGTCAACGTCAACTACCGCTACGTGCACGGCGAGCTCGTCTACCTCTTCACCGACGCCGAGCTCGTCGCGCTCGTGCACGAGAGGAGCTACGCCGACAAGGTCGCCGCCGTCCTGCCAGAGACGCCCAAACTGAAACACGTTGTCGTGATCGACGACGGCAGCGATGGCGACTACGAAGGCTACGGCGGCGTCGACTACGAGGCCGCGCTCGAGGCGCAGAGCCCGGAGCGCGACTTCGGCGAGCGCAGCAGCGACGACCTCTACATCCTCTACACCGGCGGCACCACGGGCTACCCGAAGGGCGTGCTCTGGCGCCAGGAGGACGTCTGGCGCGCGCTCGGCGGCGGGATCAACTTCGTCACCGGCGAATACATCCCGGACGAGTGGACGCTCGCCGAGCAGGGCAAGGCCGGAAGCCTGACCCGGTTGCCCGCCGCGCCGCTGATCCACGGCGCCGCGCAGTGGGCCGCGTTCGGGGCGCTGTTCACCGGCAGCCCGGTCGTGTTCGTGCCGCGCTTCGACGCCCACGAGATCTGGAAAGCCGTGCAGGACAACAACGTCCAGGTCCTCACGATCGTCGGCGACGCGATGGCGCGGCCGCTGATCGAGGCCTACCGCGAGGGCGATTACGACGCTTCGTCGCTCGTCGCCGTCTCCAGCCACGCCGCGTTGTTCTCGCAGTCGGTCAAGCAGGAGTTCGTCGAGCTGGTGCCGAACGCCGTGATCACCGACGCCATCGGCTCGTCGGAAAGCGGCTTCACCGGGATCGGCATGGTCGGCAAGGGCTCCGACCACAGCGCCGGCCCCCGGGTCAGCTTCGGCAAGGACGCGATCCTGGTCGACGACGACGGCAAGCTCGTCGAGCCGGCCCCCGGCGCGGTCGGGCTGATCGCCCGCCGCGGGCACGTCCCGCTCGGCTACTACGGCGATCCCGAGAAGAGCAAGAAGATCTTCGTCGAGGTCGACGGGGTCCGGTACGTCGTCCCGGGCGACTACGCCCGCTACGAGGAGGACGGCACGGTCACGCTGCTCGGCCGCGGCTCGCAGTGCGTCAACACCGGCGGCGAGAAGGTCTACCCGGAGGAGGTCGAAGGGGCGCTCAAGTCGCACCCCGACGTCTTCGACGCCCTGGTCATCGGCATCCCGGACGAGCGGCTCGGCCAGCGCGTCGCCGCCGTCGTGCAGCTGCGGGACGGCGCCGCGCCGGACCTGACCGCGCTCGAGGAGCACCTCCGGGGCGAGATCGCCGGGTACAAGGTGCCGCGCACGATCTGGCTGGCCGCCGAGATCGGCCGCTCGCCCAGCGGCAAACCGGACTACCCGTGGGCCCAGCGCTACGCCGCCGAGCACGAACCGGCGGCGGCCCAGCCCGTCTGAGGAGGACACCAGAAGTGCGGACACCCCTGTGCGACCGGCTCGGCATCGACCTGCCGATCATCGGGTTCACCCCGTCGGAGCACGTCGCCGCGGCGCTCAGCCGCGCCGGCGGGCTCGGCGTCCTCGGCTGCGTCCGGTTCAACGACGCCGCCGAGCTCGACCGGGTGCTGACCTGGATGGACGAGAACACCGGCGGGAAGCCCTACGGCGTCGACATCGTGATGCCGGCGAAGATCCCGGCCGAAGGCACCCAGGTCGACCTGTCGAAGCACATCCCGGACGGCCACCGCGCGTTCGTCGACCGGGTGCTGAAAGAGCTTTCCGTGCCGCCGCTGCCGGACGACACCGACGAGCGCGCGGGCGTGCTCGGCTGGCTGCACTCGGTCGCCCGCTCGCACGTCGAGGTCGCGCTGAACCACCCGATCAAGCTGATCGCCAACGCGCTCGGCTCGCCGCCGGCCGACGTCATCGCCCAGTGCCACGACCGCGGGGTGCCGGTGGCGGCGCTGGCCGGCAAGGCCGAGCACGCGGTCCGGCACGTCGAAAACGGCGTCGACTTCGTGGTGGCGCAGGGCTACGAAGCCGGCGGGCACACCGGCGAAATCGCGTCGATGGTGCTGGTGCCGGAAATCGTCGACGCCGTCGACGTGCCGGTGCTCGCCGCCGGCGGGATCGGTTCCGGCAGGCAGATGGCCGCGGCGCTCGCGCTCGGCGCGTCCGGCGTCTGGATGGGCTCGATGTGGCTCGCCACCGAGGAGTACCTGCAGACGATGGGCGAGTCGGTCGCCATGCAGCAGGCGCTCGTCGCGGCGACCTCGGCGGACACCGTGCGGACGCGGATCTACACCGGCAAGCCCGCGCGGCTGCTCAAGACCCGGTGGACCGAGGCGTGGGCCGCGGCGGACGCGCCCGAGCCGTTGCCGATGCCACTGCAGAACCTGCTGGTTTCCCACGCGCACAACCGGATCCACGCGGCGAACGACCCGAGCGTGGTGTCGATGCCGGTCGGGCAGATCGTCGGCCGGATGAACGCCGTCCGCCCGGTCGCCGAGGTCGTCGCGGACCTGGTCTCCGGCTACGAAGAAGCACTGTCCCGTTTGGACAAGACCCGCTGAAATCCGTGAATGCCACATTGAGGGACTTTAGGTCTCTCAATGTGGCATTCACGGACTTGCGGGGCTAGAGGGTGGCGGCGGCCGCGGCGATCTTCGACGCGAACGTGCTCACCTCGGTGTAGACGCCGGGGGCGTGCGGCCGGGCGCAGCCGTCACCCCAGCTGACGATGCCGACCTGGATCCAGGCGTTGTTGTTGTCCCGGCGGAACATCGGGCCGCCCGAGTCGCCCTGGCAGGTGTCGACCCCGCCGGCGGTCAGGTTGCCGGCGCAGATCTCCGCGCTCGGGATGAGGTCGGGGTAGCTGCCGCCCTGGGCGGCGCAGGTGGCGTCGTCGACGAACGGGACCGTCGCCTTGAGCAGGTACCGCTGCTGCGAGCCGCCCTCGGTCGCCGCGCCCCAGCCGGCCACGGTGAACGTGCCGGTGTTGTACGTGGTCGTCGTCGCGATCGGCAGCGTCGACAGGCCGCTGACCGGGCTCGCGAGCTTGATCAGCGCCCAGTCGCCGCCGGTCGAGGTGCCGTAGGTCGGCGACTGGTAGACGTAGGTCGACTTGATCTTCTGGGCGCTCGTGCTCTGCAGGTCGACGACGCCGACGGTCGCCGTGATCGAGGTGTTGGCCCCGGTCCGGCTGACGCAGTGGGCGGCGGTCAGGACGATCTGCTTGGTGTAGAGCGCTCCGCCGCAGCCCATGGAAAGCCGGACCATGAACGGGAACTCGCCCTGGGCGGCCCGGGTCCCGCCGACGACGTCGGTGGACGGCGGCTGGGCCGCGATCGCCGGGGTGGCGAACGACGCGGCCGCGGCGACCGCGGCCACCGCGGTGGTGACGTTTCTGAGCAGGGTGAACCAGCGCTTGGGAGCCAAGGGGATCAGTCCTTCCAGTGTCCACTGTGGAAGCCGTTGCCGTGAGCGGCCCCATGACTACACCAGGTGGCCGCAGACCGGGACAACCAACTTTCTTCGGATCTTTCGGGCGGTTGGGTGATTTCTCACCGCCGGATCCGGCGGACGCCGTAGGCCGCCGCGCCCAGCGCCAGCGCGCCGCAGCCGGCCAGCACGGAGGGCAGCGGCAGGCTGAACGCCAGCACCACGCACCCGGCCAGACCCGGGACCGCCGCGATCCGGGCCGCCCCGCGGAGGGTGAACGCGGCGGCGTTGGCGATCGCGTAGTACGTCAGGACCGCGAAGGACGAAAAGCCGATCGCCGCGCGC
Organism: Amycolatopsis lexingtonensis; assembly: GCF_014873755.1. Lineage (NCBI taxonomy): Bacteria > Bacillati > Actinomycetota > Actinomycetes > Pseudonocardiales > Pseudonocardiaceae > Amycolatopsis > Amycolatopsis lexingtonensis. Next base: position 4,630,544 of record NZ_JADBEG010000001.1, on the reverse strand, counting down.
AGGTCGATCGACGCGGCGAGCACGGCCACGACCACCCCGACGGCGAGTTCGGCCCGGTGCGGCACCTGGTAGCGGGGGTGCACGGCGGCGAGGAACCGGGGGAGGTGGCCGTCGCGGCTCATCGCGAGCGTCGTGCGCGAAACGCCGAGGATGAGCGCGAGCAGTGAGCCGAGCGCGGCGATGGCGGCGCCGGCCCGGACGACCGGGGCGAGCCACCCCGGGACGGCCGCGGCGATCGGGTCCGGGCTCGCGGCCAGCGCGGTCGGGCCGAGCCGGACGAGCAGGAGCACCGCCAGCGCCGCGTAGACGACGAGCGTGATGCCGAGGGCGAGCGGGATGGCGCGGGGGATGGTCCGGGCCGGGTCACGGACTTCCTCGCCGAGCGTCGCCAGCCGCGCGTACCCGGCGAAGGCGAAGAAGAGCAGCCCGGCCGCTTCGAGCACGCCGCCGCCCCCGGGCCACGCGAAGAGCGGCCCGCCCGCCGACGGCCCGGTGGCCATCGCCACGCCCGCGGCGGTGAGCACGAGCAGGGTGCAGGACACGATCACCCGGGTCGCCAGCGCGGACCGGTGCACGCCGAAGTAGTTGACGGCGGTGAGCGCGGCGACCACCGCGACGGCGAGCAGGCTCCGCCACGGCTGCCCGAGCCCGGGCGCGGCATACGCGACGACGGTCAGCGTCATCGCGGCGCAGCTGGCCGTCTTCCCGGTGACGAATCCCCATCCGGCGAGGTATCCCCAGAATTCACCGAGCCTTTCCCGGCCGTAAACGTAAGTGCCGCCGGATTCGGGATGAATCGCGGCGAGCCGCGCCGAAGACGTCGCATTGCAGTAGGCGACGACGGCCGCGACGACGAGCGCGAGCAGCAGCCCGCTGCCCGCGGCGCGCGCCGCCGGGGCGAACGCGGCGAACACCCCGGCACCGATCATCGAGCCGAGGCCCAGGAAAACGGCGTCGGGCAGGCCGAGCCGGCGAGCGAGCGGGGTCGGACGCATCCGGGTGATCCTCCTTGTTCGCACCGTGTTGCGCGCCACAGCGAACCACGGTGCCGGGGGAACCGAATAGGGTCGATTCCGTGCCTGCCCCTTCACGCCATTCCCGCCTGTCCGCCGACGGTCCCGTCCTCGACGGGATTCCCGAGCACGGCCGCGTCCCGCGTTACTACGCGGTGAAGGTCGAACTGCTGGCGGTGATCGCGGAACTCGGCGAAGGCGCGGTACTGCCCACGGAACGGGAATTGTGCGAACGGTTCGAAGTGTCGAGGGCGACCGTACGGCAGGCGGTGAGCGAGCTGGTGCTGGAGGGCAGGCTCAGCCGGCGCCAGGGGAGCGGCACCTACGTCGCCGGCCCGAAGCTCGTCCAGCCGCTGGCTCTGGTCAGCTACACCGAAGGACTGCGGCGCCAGGGCATCCGGCCGGGCCGCACGGTGATCACGCTCGAACGTCGGCTCGCGGGCAGCGCCCTGGCCGCCGACCTGCAGGTGACGTCGGACGCGGAGGTGTTCCACCTCGAGCGGGTGCTGCTGGCCGACGAGGAGCGCGTCGGCCTGGAGTCGACATATCTCCTCGTCGAGCGGTTCCCGGACCTGCTGGACGTCTTCGACCCGGAGCAGTCGCTGTACGCGTGCCTGAGCGAGCGGCTCGGGGTCGTGTTCGACGGCGCCGAGGAGCGGGTCGAGACGGTGCTGGCGACCCCGCGGGAAGCGCTGCTGATCGGGACCAACCCGGCCCTGCCGATGCTGCTCATGCACCGCGTTTCGTGGGGCCCGGACGGCGTGCCGTTCGAGCGCGTGCGGTCGCTGTACCGCGGTGACCGGCTGAGCTTCACGACTCGCCTGAGCCGCGCGGACTGACTGTCACGTTCCGCCCGGCCGCCTCGTTCCTCCCGCACCGAACCGAACGGGAGGACGTCATGAACACCGCACTGTGGATCGGCCAGGTGCTGCTGGCCGCGATCTTCGCCTTGTCGGGCGTGTTGAAGTCGACCATGTCGCGGCAGCGGATGCTCGAGACCGGCCAGACCGGCGCGGCCGCCTACCCACTGCCGGTGGTCCGGTTCACCGCGATCTGCGAGTTGTTCGCGGTGGTGGGGCTGATCCTGCCGGTGCTGCTCGGCATCGCGCCGGCGCTGACCGGGTGGGCCGCGGCCGGGCTGGCCGTGGTGATGCTGGGCGCCATGGCGATGCACGGCAGGCTGGCGATCGTGCAGCACAAGCCGGCCGAATGGCGGAACGTCGGCGTGAACGCCCTGATCCTCGCGGTCTGCCTCTTCGTGGCCATCGGCCGATTGTGAAGATAACGACCAGATAACTCATCCGGTCCAATATTCGAGGGTCCTTCACGCTCCGTTAGCCCTCGGGTCAGCCGTCGTTGGCGCGCGGCAGACAGCGTGTGCGGCGTGCGAATCCTCATCGTGGGCGGCGGCGTGCTCGGCACGCTGCACGCCTGGCAGGCCGTCGAGCGCGGCCACGACGTCGTCCAGCTCGAACGCGAACCCGAGGCCAGGGGCGCCTCCGTGCGCAACTTCGGCCTGGTCTGGGTCGGCGGCCGCGCGTCCGGTGCCGAACTGGAGACCGCGCGGCGGGCCCGGCACCTCTGGGAGCGGATCGGCGAGCGCGTGCCGGGGCTCGGCTTCCGCGCCAACGGCTCGCTGACCGTCGTCCGGACCGAAGCCGAACTCGCCGTCGCCCGTGAGGTCGCCGAAGGGCCCGAAGCCGCCGAGCGCGGGTACCGGCTCCTCGACGCCGCGGAGGCCCGGGCGCTGAACCCGGCGCTCCGCGGCGATTTCCGCGGCGCGCTCTGGTGTGACCGCGACGCCGCCGTCGAGCCGCGGGCCGCCCAGCCCGCGCTGCGGGCCGAGCTGGGGAAGTCCGGCCGCTACACCTGGTGGCCCGGGCGCGAGGTCCGGCACCTGAGCGCCACCGGCGTCGTCGACGACCACGGCGAGCGGCACGACGGCGACGTCGTTCTGTTCTGCACCGGCGCCCGGACCGGCGGCCTGGTGCGCGAGCTGGCCGGCGACCCGCCGGTGCGGCGCGTACGGCTGCAGATGGCCCAGACCGAACCCCTCGGCGAAAGGCTCACCACGAGCGTCGCCGACGGCGACAGCTTCCGCTACTACCCGGCCTACCGCGGTCCCGCGCTCGACGCGCTGGCGGAAACCCAGCCCCAGGCCGACGTCGCCGCCGCCCACCGCATGCAGCTGCTGCTCGTCCAGCGGCTCGACGGCTCGCTCACCATCGGCGACACCCACGAATACGACGAGCCGTTCGCCTTCGACGTCACCGAAGACCCGTATGCGCACCTCGCCGACGTCGCCGCGGCCCTGCTCGGGCGCCCGCTGCCGCCGATCCGCCGCCGCTGGGCCGGGGTGTACGCGCAGACCACCGACTCCGCCCGGATCGTGCACCGCGCGCGCGTCGCGGACAACGCCTTCCTGGTCACCGGGCCGGGCGGGCGCGGCATGACCTGCTCGCCCGCCATCGCCGAAGACACCGCCGAGGAGCTGGACCTGTGACCCCCGAACTCGTCGTGCTCGACATGGCAGGCACGACCGTCGCCGACGACGGCCTCGTCGTGCGGGCCTTCACCGAAGCCATCCGGGCCGTCGGCGTGCCCGACGAGAAGTACCCCGAGATGCTGCAGTACGTCCTCGACACCATGGGCCAGTCGAAGATCACCGTCTTCCGCGCTCTCCTCGGCGGTGAAGACCAAGCGCGGCAAGCGAACGCGGCCTTCGAAGCCGCCTACGGGAAGCTCGTGGGGGAGAGCAAGCCGATCCCCGGCGCCGAAGCCGTCATCCGCGACCTGCGCGAAACCGGCGTCAAGGTCGCTTTCACGACCGGGTTCGCGCCCGTGACCCAGCAGGCCATCCTCGACGCCCTCGGCTGGCGCGACCTCGCCGACCTCGCGCTCGCGCCCGGCGACGGCGTGCGCGGCCGCCCGTTCCCCGACCTCGTCCTCACCGCCGCGCTGCGGCTCGAAGTCACCGACGTGCGGCGGATCGCCGTCGTCGGCGACACCGCCTCGGACGTCCTGTGCGGCCTCCGCTCGGGCGCGTCCGTCGTCGCGGGCGTGCTCACCGGCGCCGGCCGCCGCGAAGACCTCGCCGAAGCCACCCACATCCTCGACTCCGTCTCCGACCTCCCCGCCGTGCTCGAAGGAGAACCCCGATGAAGAAGACCCTGGCCACCCTCCTCGCGGTGGCGCTGACCGCCCTGCTCGCCGCGTGCGGGGGCACCGGCGCCGCGACCGCCGGCGGCGGCAAGACCGTCACCGTGTACACAGTGGACGGACTGGAAGACTGGTACACCGCCCGGTTCGCCGAATTCCGGCAGCAGACCGGAATCACCGTGCAGGCCGTCACCGCCGGCTCCGGCGAGGTCGCTTCGCGCGTGGAGAAGGAAAAGGCCAACACCCAGGCGGACGTCCTCGTCACGCTGCCGCCGTTCATCCAGCGCGTCGCCGGCCTGCTGCAGCCCTACACGCCGCAGGGCGCGGACCAGGTGTCGGACAAGGACCCGCAGGGCCGCTTCGCCGCGATGATGAACAACTACCTCAGCTTCATCCGCAACCCGGCGGCCACGCCGAAGACCTGGGACGACCTCCTCGATCCGAAGCTCAAGGGCAAGGTCCAGTACTCGACGCCCGGCGAGGCCGGCGACGGCACCGCCGTGCTCCTGCAGCTGCAGCACGTCCTCGGCGAGCAGGGCGCGCTCGGCTACCTCGGCAAGCTGGAGGCGAACAACGCCGGGCCGTCGTCCTCCACCGGCAAGCTGCAGCCGAAGGTGGCCAAGGGCGAGCTGCTGGTCGCCAACGGCGACGTCCAGATGAACCTCGCCGAGATCGCCAAGAGCGGCGGCTTCGAGGTGTTCTTCCCCGCCGACGCCCAGGGCAAGCGCTCGACGTTCGCGCTGCCGTACTACGCCGGGCTCGTGGCGAACGCGCCGCACGCGGAAGAAGCGAAGAAGCTCCTCGACTTCCTGTTCTCGCCGGAAGTCCAGGCCAAGGCCGCCGATGCGTACGGCATCCCGGCCCGCGCCGACGTCACCGCGACCGGGCCGAACGCGGCGAAGATCAAGGCCGCGCTCGACGGCGTCGAGATCTGGCACCCGGACTGGACCGCGGTGCTCGGCAAGCTCGACGCCGACCTCGCCGCGTACAAGAAGGCCGTCGGCCGGTGACGCCGTCCGTCGAGTTCCGCGGGGTGTCCGTCCAGTTCGGACGGACGACCGCGCTGGACTCCCTCGACCTCGCGATCGGCCGCGGCGAAACCCTCGCGCTGCTCGGGCCGTCCGGCTCCGGCAAGTCCACGGCGCTCAAGGCGCTCGCCGGGTTCGTGCGGCCCAGCGCTGGCCGGGTGTTCCTCAACGGCGAAGACGTCACGGACCTGCCACCGCACCGGCGCGGCCTCGGGGTCGTCGTCCAGAGCTACGCGCTGTTCCCGCACATGCGCGTCGACGGCAACATCGCGTTCGGGCTCAAGGCCCGGCGATGGCCGCGTGCCGACGTCGCGGCCCGGGTCGCCGAAGTCCTCGGCCTGGTCGGGATGGGCGGCTACGCCCGCCGGTTCCCGCGCGAGCTGTCCGGCGGGCAGCAGCAGCGGGTCGCGCTGGCCAGGGCACTGGCCATCCGCCCCGACGTGCTGCTGCTCGACGAACCACTGTCCGCTTTGGACGCCGCCCTGCGCGAGGACATGATCGCGGAACTGCTGCGGCTGCGCGCCGAACTGCCGGACACCACGCTCGTCTACGTCACCCACGACCAGGGCGAAGCGCTCGCGCTGGCCGACCGGATCGCCGTCATGCGCGACTCGCGGCTGGTCGAAACCGGGCCGTGCGAACAGCTTTACCGCCGCCCGGCCGACGCGTTCACCGCGAGCTTCCTCGGCGCGGCCAACCTCATCCCGGTCGACCTGGTCCGCGCCGGTTCGCCGGCGACCGTCCGGCTCGGCGAGCGCGAGCTGACCGCCGAGCCGACCGGCGCGCTGGGCTCCGGCCCGGTCGCGCTCGGCGTGCGCCCGCACCGCGTCGGGGTCGGCGAGCCGGGCGCGGGCACGCTCCCGGCGCTGGTCAAGGCCGTGCAGTGGCGTGGCACCGGCTACCGCTTGGATCTGGTCCTGGCGACCGGCACGACGATCCGGGCCGAGGTAGGTGAGGCGTTCCCCGTCGGCACGGCGGTCGGGGTGTCCATCCCGGACGGCTGCCCGCTGGTCGGAGCCGGCTCGTGAGTGTTCGGTCGGGTTCCAACCCGACCAAACACTCACGACCGGGTTCGCTGTGGGTGCTGCCGCCGCTGGTGGTCGTCGCGGTGTTCTTCGGCTACCCGCTGGTGCTCGTCGCCGGGCAGTCGCTGACCACGGACGCCGGGTTCGGCTTCGCGGTCTGGGCCGAGGTGCTCGGCTCGGCGGAGTTCCGCGACGCGGCGCTCCAGACGGTGCTGCTCGCGCTGGGCGCCACCGCCGGCTGCGTTGTCCTCGGCACGTTCCTCGCCCTGGTCATCGCGTTCGTCCCGTTCCCCGGCGCGCGGACGCTGTCGCGGCTGGTCGACACGGTGCTCGCGTTCCCGTCGTTCCTCATCGCGCTGGCGTTCACGTTCCTCTACGGCAGCGCGGGCGTGTTCGGCGCGGGCGGGTTCCTGTACTCGCCGTGGGGCGTGCTGCTGGCCGAGGTCACGTTCTACACGCCGTTCGTGATGCGGCCGGCGCTGGCGGCGTTCGGGCAGATCCCCGGCGTCCACCTGGACGTCGCGGCGTCGCTCGGCGCGCGGCCGGGCCGGGTGCTGTGGCGGGTGGTGCTGCCCGCGGCGCTGCCGTCGCTGGCCTCCGGCGCCTGCCTGACGCTGCTGCTCGCGCTCAACGAGTTCGGCATCGTGCTGTTCCTCGGCGCGAAGGGCGTCACGACGTTGCCGATGCTGGTGTACGGCAAGGGGATCGTCACCTTCGACTTCCCGGCGGCGAGCGTCGTCGCGCTGGTCGACGTCGTGCTTTCGCTGCTGTTGTACGGGAGTTACCGGGTTCTCGCGGGAAGGGGTCGCGGTGCTGCTGTGGACGCGGCGTAGCAAGGTGCTGCTGTGTCTGGTGTTCGGCGTGGTGTTCGCGGTCGTCGTCGCGGCCCCGCTGGTGATGATCGTGCTCGCGTCGTTCGCCGGGCACTGGACGGGCGTGCTGCCGGGCGGGTTCACCCTCGGCCACTATTCGGCGGCGCTGGCGGGGGAGACGTTCGCGAGCCTGTCGGTGAGCATCCAGACCGGCGTCATCGCGGGCGCGGCGGCGGTCCTGCTCGGCACGTGGGCGGCGCTGGCCGCGGAGACCGCGCCGCGGCGGCTGCGGCGGCTCGCCGGCACGGTGTTCCACCTGCCGATCGCGGTGCCGTCGGTGGTGCTGGGGCTGGCGCTGCTGGTGGCGTTCAGCCGGCCGCCGCTGGCGTTCAACGGCACCCGCTGGATCGTGCTGCTCGGGCACCTGCTGATCGTGCTGCCGTTCGCCTTCAGCACGGTGTCGGCAGCGCTCACCCGCGTCGACCCGCAGCTCGCGCAGGCGGCGGCGTCACTCGGGGCCTCCCCCGTCCGGGTGTTGCTGCGCGTGCGCGTACCGGTGCTGCTCCCGGCGATGACGGCGTCGGCGAGCCTCGCGCTGGCGATGTCGATGGGCGAGCTGGGCGCGACGATGATGCTGTACCCGCCGGACTGGCGCACGCTCCCGGCGAGCGTCTTCGCCCTGACCGACCGCGGCCAGGTGTTCCTCGCCTCGGCGGCGACGGTCCTGCTGCTCGCGGTCACCCTCGCGGGGGTGGTGGTGCTGAGCCTGGCCCGCGGCCGGGCGGCGCACCGGTAGGTGCAACCCTTTCGGCGTCCGGTCCGTCTGGCAGGTATGCGCACACTGCTGGGTACGGTCCTGCTGCTCCTGACGCTGACCGCGTGCGGGGCTCGTTCGGACTCCGGGGCGGCGCCGGGCAGCACCGGCGTGGAGACGCCCACGACGTCGTCTTCGTCCTCGCTGCCGGGTTCGCCGCCGGTGGCCCCGCCCCCGTCCCAGACGGTCGGCCGCCCCACCCAGGGCATCGCCCCGGGCGACGACGTGATCGCGGAGTCCCAGGTCGACGCGCGTTCCCTGCCCGAGGGCTACCCGCGCAGCCTGACCCGCAGCGTCGACGGCAAGACGATCATCCTCCAGGCCGAGGAGGGCGGCTGCCGCCGCGTCTCGGCCCGGGTCGGTGACCAGACGCCGCAGCAGGTGGTGGTGCTGATCGCCGTCAGCGCGGGGAAGAAGGGCCAGATGTGCCCGGACTACATCCGCGAGATCACGATCCCGCTGGCACTGGCCGAGCCGCTCGGCACGCGCACGGTGGTGCTCCGCCAGGGCTGACCCCGCCCCGGACGCTGGGAGGGCGGCCCCGGGATGCTCGGGACCGCCCTCCCAGACCATGACCAGAAAGCGGCACTTTCACGTGAAAGTGCCGCTTTCGCTGTCCGCTTTCGCCGAGCCGGACCGGAGCGATCTTCCGTGCAACCCCGCGCGGCACCCGTTCCGTCTTCGGGGGCATGAGGTACTTAGCGAAGGTGGTCGGGACAGGCGCGTTCCTGCTGATGGCGACGGCCTGCGCCGGCCAGGACCTGCCAACCAGCCAGCCCGCTGCCGGGGGTGACTCCGCCGCGCCGACCGGGAGCGTTTCGACGTCGCCGAGCGAATCGGTGCTGCCGGGGACGCCGTCGGCGAACCCGCCGGGGAAGCCGCGGCTCACCGTGCCCGAAGGCAGTACGCCGGTGCCGCCCGCCAAGATCGACGCGACCGCGCTGCCCAGCGGCTTCCCGCACGAGGTGTGGACGGCCAACGGCGGCACCGTCCTCAACATCCGCGCCCAGGAGGGTGGCTGCGGCCACGCCCTCGGCGAGGCGACCGAGCAGGCGGGCGACCACGTCGTCGTCAACCTGAGCGAAACCAAGGCGCAGACCGGCCAGATGTGCACGATGGACATCCGCTACCCGGTGATCTCGGTCGCGCTGGCCGCGCCGCTGGACCAGCGCACGGTGGTGCTGAAGACCACGCCGCCGAAGTGATCACCCTGGCCTAGGCTCGGGTGATGGGAAGCCGCCAGGTCTCACGCACCGCGATCGTCGCCACGACCCCGGAGAAGATCTTCGGGCTACTGGCCGATCCGAGCCAGCACCCGCTCATCGACGGATCCGGCACGGTCCGGGCCGCCCAGCCGGGCGGTCCGGACCGGCTCTCGCTCGGTGCCACGTTCGGCATGGACATGAAGCTGGGCCCGTCCTACAAGATCCTCAACACCGTGGTCGAGTTCGAAGAGGACCGCCTGATCGCCTGGCGCCACTTCAACGGCCACCGCTGGCGCTGGCGCCTCGAACCCCTCGACGACGGCCGCACCGAGGTCACCGAGACGTTCGACTGGTCGACGGCGAAGTTCCCGCTGGCCATCACGCTCAGCCCGTTCCCGCGCAAGAACGCCCAGGGCATCGAGAAGACCCTCGCCCGCCTCACGGAGCTGTTCCCGGCCTGACGAAGACCGCACCCAATTAGTTGTACAGTGCTTAATATTGTTCGTGCAACTAATTGCGAGGGTGCGGTGCCCCAGTCCGTCCGGCCCCGGGTCGTCCTGGCCGTCTGCTGCATGAGCCTGTTCATCGTCGGGCTCGACAACACGATCGTGAACCTCGCCCTGCCCTCGATCCGCCACGAGCTGGGCGCGTCCGTCGCGAGTCTGCAGTGGACGATCGACGCGTACACGCTCGTCCTGGCCAGCCTGCTCATGCTCTCCGGCTCGACCGCCGACCGGATCGGGCGGCGCCGGACGTTCCAGACCGGCCTCGCGCTGTTCAGCCTCGGCTCGCTGCTGTGCGGCGTCGCGCCCAACGTCGGGACGCTGATCGCCTTCCGCGCGCTCCAGGCCATCGGCGGGTCGATGCTCAACCCGGTCGCGCTGTCCATCGTCACCAACGTCTTCACCGAACCCCGCGAGCGCGCCCGCGCGATCGGCGTGTGGGCCGGGGTGGTCGGGCTGAGCATGGCGGTCGGGCCGGTGGTCGGCGGCGCGCTCGTCGGCTGGGCCGGCTGGCGCTCGATCTTCTGGATCAACGTCCCGGTCGGCGTCGCCGCGATCGTCCTGACGGCGCTGTTCGTCCCCGAGTCCCGCTCGCCGCACCCGCGCCGCCTCGACCCGGTCGGGCAGGTGCTGGTGATCGTGCTGCTGGCCTCGCTCACCTACGCGATCATCGAAGGCCGCGGCGCGGGCTGGACGTCGCCGGAGATCATCGGCTGCTTCGCCGTGGCCGCGCTCGCGCTCGCCCTTCTGCTGCCGTACGAGCGGCGGCGCGTGGATCCCTTGCTGGAACTGAGGTTCTTCCGAAGCGTCCCGTTCTCCGGCGCGACGCTCACCGCCGTCACCGGCTTCGCGGCGCTGTCCGGGTTCCTGTTCCTCAACACGCTGTACCTGCAGGACACCCGCGGCTTTTCCGCGCTGCACGCGGGATTGCTGACGCTGCCGATGGCCGCGGTGACGGCGGTGTGCGCGCCGCTGTCGGGCCGGGTGGTGGCCGCCCGCGGGCCGCGGTTACCGCTGCTGGTCGCCGGCGCCGGGATCGCCGCCTCCGGTGTCGTGCTCGCCGGGATCGGCCCGGCGACGCCGATTCCGGTGCTGGTGCTGGGGTACGTGTGCTTCGGCGCCGGCTTCGGCATGCTCAACGCGCCGATCACCAACGCCGCGGTGTCCGGGATGCCGCGGGAACGCGCGGGTCTCGCGGCGGCGGTGGCGTCCACCAGCCGCCAGGTCGGCGCGTCCCTGGGCGTCGCGGTGATCGGCGCGGTCGTCGCCGCGGCCTCGCCCGCGGCGGACCGGGTGGCGTGGGTGATCGTCACCGCCTGCGGGGTGCTGGTGTTCGCGCTGGGCGTGGTCACCACCGGGCGCTGGGCGCTGGCCACGGCGGCGCGCGTCAATGGTTCGGACCACGGCGTCCCGGTCGGCTGAACTCCGCCGTCGAAGCTGTCGAAAATTTCGCGGAAGCGGTGAACCGCCTCCGTGATCGAGCCGTGTCCCGGGGTGAGGTGGTGATCAGAGAGGAGGGCGCATGCCCCGGTTGAGTAGTGGTCGGCACCGCAAGCAGGCGACCATCGGGCTGGCCGCGTTGCTGGGGGTTTCCGGCATCACCGCGACCGCGATCGCGCTGAGCAGCCCGGCGGGCAACGCGGCCGAAGCTCCCAAGGAGAACTGCGCGGGACTCGACACCGCACTGCGGAACAATCTGAACTTCATCGCGGGCCAGCAGGCGAACCCGGACGCGCAGTCGGCCGCGCGGATCGCCAACCGCCAGGCGGTGGTGGACCTGATCCAGCAACGGCGGCAGGTCGCGGAGTGCACCGCGAACGTCGTGGCGGACAACGGCCAAGCCGCCCAGGCCCCGGCGGCGCAAGCACCGGCCCAGCAAGCGCTGGCGCAGCAACAGGACCAGCAACAGGGTCAGTCCGGAGTGGACACCGGTGCCGTCGGCGACGTCGTGTGCCCGGGGTCGACCGTGACGCTCTCGGGCGAAGGCGGCTCACCGGCCGCGTCGAGCAACCAGTTCCCGGCGGGGACGAAGCTGAAGGTGACGAACCTGGACAACTCGAAGTCCACCACGGTGGAAGTCACGTCGGTGTCGGGTAGCTGCACGCTGCTGAACAACGCGGCCTTCGAACAGGTTCGGGAGCCCGGAAAGTTCCTCATCCGGCGCGCGCGGATCGAGCGCGTCGGCTGAGGGAGCAGGGAAGAAAGGGGGCACCGGCGGCGGTGAACTGACCCCTGGAAGTTGGACTGGCTAGGTAAAGCTAGGGCTTGAGGGCCTGGGCTCGGTATTCGGCCGGGCTCAGGCCTTCAAGCGTGGTCGAGATGCGGATCGTGTTGTACCAGTCGATGTACTCGTCCAGCTCGGCGGTGAACTCCTCGACGGTGTCGAAGCTGTTGTGGTGGAACAGTTCTTCCTTCAAATGACCGAAGAAGTTCTCGGCCATGGAGTTGTCCAGGCAGTTCGCTCGCCGGGACATCGACTGGGCCAGGCCCGCGTCCTCGATCAACCTCCGCCAGGAGACGTGCTGGTACTGGAACCCCTGGTCGGAGTGCACCAACGGCCTGGCGGCGCCGTCGAGGGTCGCGATCGCCGCGCGCAGCGACGAGTTCGTCAGTTCCAAACTCGGGGACGGGCCATGGCTGTAGGCGATCACGGATCGGTCGAACAAGTCGATCACCGGGGACAAGTAGACCTTGCGGTCGCCGATACGGAACTCGGTCACGTCGGTGACCCATTTCGTGTCCGGAGCCGCCGCGGTGAACTGGCGATCCAGCACGTTGGCCGCGACCGTGCCGATCTGCCCGAGCCAGGACCGATAGCGGCGCGGCCGCCGGACCTGGCAGAACAGGCCCAGCATGTTCATCAGCTTCAACACCGTCTTCTTAGCTACCCGCCAGCCCCCGCGGCGCAGCATCGCGTGCACACGCCGATGCCCGTAGCGGCCGCGGGCGGCCTCGAACTGCTCGGTGACCGCCGCCTTCAGCTCGACCTGCGGGTCGGGCCGGGTCAGCCGGGCCTGGTGGTAGAAGAACGTCGAGCGTGCCAGCCCGGCGGCCGCCAGCAGCACCGCCAGCGGATACTCGGCCTTGAGGGTGGCGATGACCTGGGTTTTCACCCTCGCCCCTGCTCCTTCAAGGCCCGCAATTTTTCCAGCAACGCCACCTTCGCCGACAACTCCAGGTTCTCCTGCCGCAGGCGATCCAGCTCGCTGAGCCCGGCTGGGTCAACCGGCTTGCCCGGCCGGCCTTTCGGCTTGGGCCGCAACGCGTCCTCGCCCTCACGCCGGTACACCCTGACCCAGTTTTCCAGCAGCTTCGGCGACGACAGATCATGCTCACGCGCCAGCTCCATCGCCGACGCCTCACCATCGACGAACCGGCGCACGACCTCACGCTTGAACTCGAAGGTGAACGACCGCTTACCCGGCTCCCTCATCAGCGCTCCCGCGCTCCGCAACCTCCAACGATCACGCAAGCGTCGCACCGCCATCGGCGACACGCCCAACCGGGTCGCGACCACCTTCGCGCCATACCCGGCCTCGAACAACGCAACAGCGGACTCCCGCTGCTGCTCAGACAACGAACTTCCTGGATACACCAAACCGCTCCCCGGAAAGTCGGAACTGGATTCCCAGTCCAACTTCCGGGGAGCGGTTCAGCGGGCCGGTGTCCCCTTCCCTTGCGTCCTAGCGGAAGCTGATCTGCAGCACCGGGTCGCCGGTGCTGGCGAAGAAGTCGTTGCCCTTGTCGTCGATGACGATGAACGCCGGGAAGTCCTCGACCTCGATCTTCCACACGGCTTCCATGCCGAGCTCGGCGTACTCCAGGACGTCGACCTTCTTGATGCAGTCCTGCGCGAGCCGGGCGGCCGGGCCGCCGATCGAGCCGAGGTAGAACCCGCCGTGCGCCTGGCACGCCGACGTCACCTGCTTCGACCGGTTTCCCTTGGCCAGCATGACGAGCGAGCCGCCGGCCGCCTGGAACTGCTCGACGTAGGAGTCCATCCGCCCGGCCGTGGTCGGCCCGAACGAGCCGGACGCGTAGCCCTCCGGCGTCTTCGCCGGGCCGGCGTAGTAGACCGGGTGGTTCTTCAGGTAGTCCGGCATCCCCTCGCCGGCGTCGAGCCGCTCGGCGATCTTGGCGTGCGCGATGTCGCGCGCGACGACCAGCGGCCCGGTGAGCGACAGCCGCGTCTTGACCGGCAGCTGCGAAAGCTGCGCGCGGATCTCGGCCATCGGCCGGTTGAGATCGACGCTCACGACGTCGTCGGAGAGGTCCTCTTCGGTGATCTCGGGGAGGAACTGCGCCGGGTCGCGCTCGAGCTGTTCGATGAACACGCCGTCGGCGGTGATCTTGGCCTTGGCCTGCCGGTCGGCGGAGCAGCTCACGGCGATGCCGACGGGGCACGAGGCGCCGTGGCGGGGGAGCCGGATGACGCGGACGTCGTGGCAGAAGTACTTGCCGCCGAACTGCGCGCCGATGCCGAACTGCCGGGTCATCTCCAGGACCTGCTGCTCCAGGCTCGGGTCGCGGAAGGCGTGCCCCAGTTCGGACCCTTCGGTCGGCAGGTTGTCGAGGTAGCGCGCGGAGGCGAGCTTCGCGACCTTGAGGTTGAACTCGGCCGACATCCCGCCGACGACGATCGCGAGGTGGTACGGCGGGCAGGCCGCGGTGCCGAGGCTGCGCAGCTTCTCGTCGAGGAACCGGGCGAGCCGCTTCGGGTTCAGGACGGCCTTGGTTTCCTGGTACAGGAACGTCTTGTTGGCGCTGCCGCCGCCCTTGGCCATGAAGAGGAACTCGTAAGTGGGGTCCCCCTCCTTGTGGTAGAGCTCGATCTGCGCGGGGAGGTTGGTGCCCGTGTTGCGCTCGTCCCAGAAGTTCACCGGCGCCATCTGCGAGTAGCGCAGGTTGAGCTGCTGGTAGGCGTCGAAGATGCCCTGCGAGAGCGCGCGCTCGTCGTCCCCGCCGGTCAGGACGCCCTCACCGCGCTTGCCGACGACGATGGCGGTCCCGGTGTCCTGGCACATGGGCAGCACGCCGCCGGCCGAGATGGCGGCGTTGCGCAGCAGGTCCATGGCGACGAACCGGTCGTTGCCGGAGGCCTCGGGGTCGTCGACGATGGCCCGCAGCTGCTTCAGGTGTGACGTGCGCAATAGGTGCTGGATGTCGGTGATGGCGGTGCGCGCGAGGGTGGTGAGCGCTTCCGGCTCGATCTTCAGGAAGGTGCGCCCGGCGGCTTCGACGGTTTCGACGCCCTGGTCGGTGACCAGCCGGTATTCGGTGGTGGTGTCCTTGCCCAGCGGGAGGACTTCGGTGTGCTGAAACGTGGTGGACGGCACTGCCAGGCTCCTTTGCCAGCTCCGGGATCCGGTCAGCTTATGCGGCGGGGGAGGGCACGCCGAAGAGGCATGCGGTCACTGTGGGCCACCCCACGCAGTTCTTGGTTCTGGTGTGTCCGCAACCCCGAAGCCTGATTGTGACTACGGCCGGCCGTGTTCTGGCTTCGGATCGGGGTTGCGGGGAGGTCTGGGCTGGGCGGGCCGCCTCCGTGCGTTTCGTTGGCGTGCGGTTTGGGGAGCTGGTCGGGAGGCCGGGTCCACCCCGACGGACCCGACCTCCCGGGGGAAGCTTCCGGATGCGTGCACATCCGGTCGCGAGGCCGCTGCCGCTACCGGTTCAAAGCCGCTTCACGAATGTGACGTGACCGAAGTCATAAGTCAACGCGGCCGAACGGGTGTTGGCGGAAGGTTGCTACCCACGGCCGCCGGAGGCAAAACCCGGTTTTCGTGGAAAATTTTCGTCTTACGCGGAATGCCTGGTCGTCGGCTCGGCCGTACGCCAAAAAAGAGGGCGGGCGCACCGTGTGCGCCCGCCCTCTTCAGACGGATCGGTCAGCTGGCGTAGGCGCGGAGGCGGTCCGCGCGCTCGCCCTGGCGGAGCTTGGACATGACCTCGCGCTCGATCTGGCGGACGCGCTCGCGGGAGAGCCCGAAGTGCTTGCCGATCTGGTCGAGCGTGCGGGGCTGGCCGTCGTCGAGGCCGTAGCGGAGCCGGATGACCTGCTGCTCGCGGTCGTCAAGCGTCGACAGGACCCGGCGCAGGTCGTCCTGCAGCAGGCTCGAGATCACGGCGCTCTCGGCGTCCGTCGCCTCGGAGTCCTCGATGAAGTCGCCCAGCGGGGCGTCTTCCTCGGTGCCGACCGGCATGTCCAGGCTTACCGGGTCACGCGAGTGGTCGAGCAGGTCCGAGATCTTGTGCGCCGGGATGCCCGACTCGGCCGCCAGCTCCTCGTGGGTCGCGTCGCGCCCGAGCTGCTGGTGCAGGTCGCGCTTGATGCGGGCCAGCTTGTTCACCTGTTCCACCAGGTGGACCGGGAGCCGGATGGTGCGTCCCTGGTCGGCCATCCCCCTGGTGATGGCCTGGCGGATCCACCAGGTGGCGTAGGTCGAGAACTTGAACCCCTTGGAGTAGTCGAACTTCTCGACCGCGCGGATGAGACCCAGGTTCCCCTCCTGGATCAGGTCGAGCAGCGGCATCCCCCGGCCGGTGTAGCGCTTGGCGAGCGAGACCACCAGGCGGAGGTTGGCCTCCAGCAGGTGGTTCTTCGCCACGTGGCCGTCGCGGACCAGGGCGGCCAGCTCGGTGCGGCGCTTCGCGGTCAGGCTCTCCGCGGTGTCCAGCATGTGCTGGGCGAAGACACCCGCCTCGATGCGCTTGGCCAGCTCGACCTCGTCGGCCGCGCTGAGCAGGGCCGTCTTGCCGATTCCGTTCAGGTAGACGCGGACGAGGTCGGCGGCGGGGCTCTGGGCGTCGAGGTCGGCGTCGGTGAGCGCCCCCACGCTCATCGACGGCTCCTCGGACAGCTGAGCCGGGATACGCTCGCGAATCCCGCGCGACTCGCGTTCGAGAGTCTGGACTGACATTCTGCCTCCCCGGTCACGGGCTGAACGTGCTGCTGCGGTGGTCCCGCCGGTGCTTCCCGGCGACCGGGGCCTGTGGATCCCGGTACGCCAGTCCGGCCGGCTTGGCTGGACATCTGGCACAACGCTCCGGGTTTCCAAAACGTTCCCGGCTCGCTGAAAAGGAGACGGCTGCCGGCGGGCTCCGGTTGCTCGACCATTGCTGAGCTTTTGCTGAGAACGTTCCGTGACCGGGAAACCTGAGAATCCGATGTGAATCGGGTCAGGATGTGAACCGGGGCGCTGTGGTCTAGACCTCTACGAGAACGGTGAACGGACCGTCGTTGACGCTCGACACCGCCATCATCGCCCCGAAACGCCCCGTCGCCACGGTGGCGCCGCGGTCGCGCAGCCCGGCCACGACCGCGTCCACCAACGGCTCGGCGACCTCGGGCCGGGCGGCCTGTGTCCACGACGGCCGGCGCCCTTTCTTCGTGTCGCCGTAGAGCGTGAACTGGCTCACCACGAGCAGCGGCGCATTCGCCGTGGCGCATGATTCCTCGTCACGCAGTACGCGCAGCTCGTGCAATTTCCGCGCCATCACGGCGGCCTTCGCCGCGTCGTCGTCGACGTGGATTCCCAGCAGCACAAGCAAACCCGGCTCGTCGATGGCGCCGACGACCTCGCCGCCGACGGTGACGTCCGCCCGCGTGACGCGGGCCGCGACGGCCCTCATTCGCCCGCCGGGACGAGCATCCCGTGCCGGACGAGCTCGCGGACGACGGGCAGTGCGGTGGCCGCCAGCTCCGAGGCGTCGAGCCCTTGCGAGAACGCGAGGAGCTCGATCAGGTCCTCGAGCGGCAGCGCGCCGCGGCAGCCCGCCAGGAGCCGCGTCGCCAGCTCGTCGACCTCGTGCTGCCAGCCCGGCCCGTCGGTGCGGTGCAGGCGCCGGATCGACGTCGCCCAGCCTTCGTCGCCGGGTTCTTCGACGCTTTCCAGCAGAACCGTGTCGGGCACCACAAAACGGACATTGAGTAATGAATCACCCGATTTGCGCAGCCATTCGACCCGGTCCAGCCAGCCCGCCGCCTCCGGTCCCAGCGGGTCGTCGTAGGCCTGCCGCAGGTCTTCGCAAACCACTGTCGGGTTGCTCACCCCGGCCGCCCGGCGCAGCGTGACGAAGCCGAACCCGATGCCGCGGACGTCGTTGGCCGCGAACCAGTCGAGCCACGCCGCCGCCTTCGCCCGGCCCTCCGGCGAACGCGGCTCGAGACCGGCGTCCCGCAGCCAGGTGCCGACGTAGAGCGCCGGGTCGGCGACGTCGCGCTGCACGAACCACGCGTCGGTCTCGGCGGGCAGCCAGCGGCTCACCCGGTCGGCCCAGTCCTCTTTCCCGGTGTGCAGCCACGAAGCCAGCAGGTGCCCGACGCCGCCGTCGTTCAGGAAGCCCGGCAGCTGCCGCACGACCAGCGCGCTCGCGTCGTCGCCGGCCAGCCCGGAGTCGCGGTAGGTGTAGTCCACCCGGGCCGGGCCGACCACGAACGGCGGATTGCAGACGACCTGGTCGAACTTCCGCCGCGCGACCGGCGCGAACCACTCGCCGCGCAGCAGCTCGACGTCCAGCTCGTTCAGCCGGAACGTCGCCGCGGCCAGCGCCAGCGCCCGCTCGGAAACGTCGGTGGCGGTCACGCGCTGCGCGTGCCGGGCCGCGTGCAGTGCCTGCACGCCGTTGCCGGTGCCCAGGTCGAGCAGGGTGCCGACGGGGTTGCGGCTGGTCGCGCGGATCAGCGACAGCGACGCGTGGCCGACGCCCAGCACGTGGTCCTCGGGCACGGTGCTGCCGAGCACGTCGGCGTCGAGGTCGGAGACCACCCACCAGGAGCCCTCTTCGTCGCCGTGCGGGCGGACGTCGAGCGCGGCGCGGTACCCGTCGCCGGCCGCGGCCAGCAGCCCCGCGGCGACGGCGTCTTCGGGGGCGAGCGGCGCGAACGCGGCCTTGACCGCGGTCTCCGGTTCGGTGCCACCCAGCAGGAACAGCCGGATCAGCGTGCCGAGGTCACCCGCGTCGCGGCTCGCGCGCTCCGCGGGCACGGGCTCGCCGCGGCCCAGCGCGGCGTGCGCGGCACCACCGAGGGCGGCCACCACGCCGTCGGCGTCGTAGGCGGTGCGCCGGAAGGCCTCGCGCAGCCGCGCGCAGACGTCGTCGGACAGGTCGGGCAGTACACTTCGCGTGCTCACGGTGGGTAATGCTGCCACGATGACCCCCGTGACCCTTGAACACGTCCTCGCCCCGCTCGACGCGGCGCTGCCCGAGCTCGAAGCGCTGTACATCGACCTGCACCGCCACCCGGAGCTCTCCTTCGCCGAGACCCGGACGGCGGCCGAGCTGGCCCGGCGGCTGGAGCGCGACGGTTACGAGGTGCACACCGGCATCGCCGGGACCGGCGTGCTGGGCGTGCTGCGCAACGGCGAGGGCCCCACGGTGCAGCTGCGGGCCGACATCGACGCGCTGCCGGTCGAGGAGAAGACCGGGCTGTCCTACGCCAGCACCGCCCGCGGCACCGACGAGCACGGCAAGGACGTCCCGGTCATGCACGCGTGCGGGCACGACATGCACGCCACCTGGCTGTCCGGGGCCGCCGCGCTGCTGGCGAAGGGCCGGGACACGTGGTCCGGCACGCTGCTCGTGGTGTTCCAGCCCGGCGAGGAGAGCGCGGGCGGCGCGTCGGCGATGGTGCGCGACGGCCTGTTCGACATCGCCGGGAAGCCGGACGTCGTGTTCGGCCAGCACCTGGTGCCCGGCCCGGCGGGCTGGGTGCTCACCCGGCCCGGCGTGATCATGGCCGCGACCGACACGCTGCGCATCACCCTGCACGGCCGTGGCGGGCACGGTTCGCGCCCGGAAACGACCGTCGACCCGGCCGTCCTGGCCGCGTCGGTGGTGCTCAAGCTGCAGACGATCGTCTCCCGCGAGATCGCCGCCACCGACTCCGCCGTGGTCACCGTCGGCTCGCTGCACGTGGGCACCGCGAGCAACGTGATCGCCGACGACGCCGTCCTGGAGGTCAACGTCCGGTCCTTCGACCAGGCCGTCCGCGAGCGGGTGCTGGCCGCGGTCGAGCGGATCGTCAACGGCGAAGCCGCCACGGCGGGCGCGCCGAAGCCGCCGGACATCGAGCGCTCCGGCGCCTACCCGATCACCGAGAACGACGAGGCCGCCAACGACGCCCTCACCGAGGTCTTCCGCGCCCGCTTCGGCGCGGAAGCCGTCATGCCGGCCCCGCTGGTCACCGGCAGCGAGGACTTCAGCGAGTTCGGCCGGGCGGCCGGCGCGCCCTCGGTGTTCTGGCTGGTCGGCGGCTTCGACCCGGAGACGGTGATCACGGCGATGACCGAGGGCCGGTTCGAGCGCGACGTCCCGTCCAACCACTCGCCGCGGTTCGCCCCGGTGCTGCACCCGACCCTGCGCACCGGGATCGAGACCCTGGTCGCCGCCGCGCTGAGCCGGTTGTCCCACCCCGGTGTCGGATGACCCGCGCAAGTGGGACGATGGACGCGGAGGTGGTGCAGTGACCACGCCCGCCAGCGGCCCGGACCCGGTGCTGATCACCGGGGCGGCCAGGTCGTACGAAGAACAGCTCGCGACGCGCAAGCGCAAGTACGTGATCATGATGGCGTGCCGGATCCCGTGCTTGATCCTCGCCGGGCTGACCTACCACGTGTGGTGGCTGGCGCTGGGGTTCCTCGCGATCTCGGTACCGCTGCCGTGGATCGCGGTGCTCATCGCCAACGACCGCCCGCCCCGCAAGGCCGAGAAGGTCAGCCGGTACGAGCGCGAGGCGAAGGCGATCGAAGGCACGAGCCACCGCGTCATCGACGGCTGACCGAGGCGTCACTCCTCCGACGAAAGATGCGTTCCGGGCCGCCAGAGCCGCATCTTTCGCCGAGAAAGATGCGGCTTCAGGCCGGTTGAGGTCCGACCTTCCCGACGGCGAGGGCGCCCAGCCGGGTGCCGTGCCGCAGGACGTCCACAGTGGACTCACCGGCCAGCCAGCCGGTGAGCACGCCCGCGTCGAACGCGTCGCCCGCGCCGGTGGAGTCGATGCACTCCGCCTCGACGGCCGGGACGCTCGTCACGCCGTCCTGGTCGACCCAGCTCGCGCCGTCCAGCCCGGCGGTGACGACCACCGCGCCGACCGCGCCGAGCAGTTCCTTCGCCGCCACCGGGTCCGCCGAGCCGGTCAGCGCCACCAGTTCCTCGGTGTTCGGCATCAGCAGGTCGACGCCGCGGACGTCGTCGAGGAACGCCGCCGGGTCGGTGATGTGCGCGGCCGCCTGCGGGTCGACCGACGTCGTCAGCCCCGCCTCACGAGCGGCGGCCAGCGCGGCGAGCCCGGCCGCGCGCGACGGCGGGTCGAGCAGCACGTACCCGGACAGGTGCAGGTGGCTCGCCCCGGCCAGTGCCTCGGGAGTGACGTCTTCGGGCGCGAAGCGCTGGTTCGCGCCGCGGTCGGCGAGCATGCTGCGCTGCCCCGAGCCGTCGACCATCACCACGACGCAGCACGTCGGCGCCTCGTCGTCGACGGCGAACGCGCACCGCACGCCCGCCGCTTCCAGCTCCGCGCGGATCAGCCGGCCGCCCGGGTCGTTCCCGATCCGCGCGAGCAACGTCGTTTCCGCGCCGAGGGAACGCAGCCACAGCGCGGTGTTCGCGCCGGAGCCGCCGCCGGTGAACCGGATCTTCGCGCGGGCGTCGCCGCCGTGCGGCAAGGGCTTGTCGTGCCGGGCGATCACGTCGAGAGCCGCGTCGCCGACCACCACGATGCCGTTCATGCGAGCGCCACCGCGACCTCGGCCGCGAGCTTCGCGTTGTTGAGCACGAGCGCTTCGTTCGCGTCGATGCTCACGCCGTCGCTGGCGGTGTGGAAGTGCTCCAGCAGCACCGGCGTGACGTCGGCGCCGTGCACCCCGCGCTCGGCCACGAGGGCGAGGCCCTCGGCGAGCAGCCGGTCGTGCAGCGCTTTGTCCATTTCGGACGCTTCCGGGATCGGGTTGGCCAGCAGCACACCGGAATCCGCGTATGCGCGGTGCGCGGCGACCACGGCGGCGGCCTGCTTCGGGTCGTCGACCCGCCAGCCGACCGCGTGCCCGGACGAACGCAGGTAGAACGCCGGGAAGTCGTCGGTGCGGTACCCCAGCACCGGCACCGAGTTCGTCTCCAGCACCTCGAGGGTGGCCGGGATGTCGAGCACCGACTTCACACCGGAGCAGACGACCACGGTCGGCACCTTCGCGAGCACGCCGAGGTCCGCCGAGACGTCCCACGACTGCGCCGCGCCGACGTGCACGCCGCCGAGCCCGCCGGTGGCGAACATCCCGATCCCCGCCGCGGCGGCCAGCGCCGACGTGCTCGCCACGGTCGTCGCGCCCGAGCGGCCGAGCCCGACGGCGGGGCCGAGGTCGCGCAGCGACAGCTTGTCCAGCCCGGCGTCCGGCGCGCAGACCCGCTCCAGCTCGGCGGGGGAGAGGCCGACGACGACCCGCCCGTCGAGCACCGCGATCGTGGCCGGGACGGCCCCGCCGTCGCGCACCACGCGCTCGAGGCGGCGGGCGACGTCGAGGTTGCGGCCCGGGGGCAGGCCGTGGGACAGGATGGTGCTCTCCAGCGCGACGACGGGGTGCCCGTCACGCAGCGCCGAGGCGATCTCTTCGTGCAGGTGGAGTGGGGTGGTCACGAGGGACCATCATCGGTGATCGGTCCGCTCGCCGCGCCAGTGGGTCAGCTCGGCCGTGAGGTTCTTTTCCGCGGCCGTCGCCCAGCGTGCCCGCGCGGCTTCGCTGCGGTACAGCTCGCGCGCGAGCATCCCTTCCAACACCGCAATGCGGCCTTCGCGCCAGACGTCGTCGGGGTACTTCGCGTACTCCTCGCGCACGCCTTCCGCGTAAGCCGCGTACTGGTCAGGCGGCGCGCCGAGGACGGCCAGATCGGCGTCGAGCAGTGCGGTCGCGAGGTGGTCGCCGGGCGGCGCGTCGTGCGTGATCGTGGCGAGGATCAGGCCTTCGACCCGCTCGACGTGCGCTTCGGCGGCCCCGTCGAGCGCTTCGCGGGCCCAGGCCGCGCTGGCGCGTTCGTCTTCGCCGGGCTTCGCGTCGTACACGACGTCGTGCGCCCAGGCGGCGACGGCGAGCACCGCGCGGTCGGTGGCACCGAGGTCACCGGCCAGCCAGGCGGAGTCGCGGACGACGGCGGCCGCGTGCGCCAGCGTGTGGTACCGGCGGTGGGGCTCGCCGTAGCGCGCTTCGAGCCGCGGCCGGGTCCCGGCCGTGCCGCCCAGCGCCGTGACCGCGTCGCCCCACTCCATCAGTCGAAGATCCCGCGGGGGCGGGCCACCTGGTCGAACCAGTCCTCGAGCTGCTTTTCCCAGTTCACGTCCGGCTTCATGGTGAACTTCCCCAGGAAGTCCTGCCCGCGCCCGCCGAAGCCGCCGGTCTTGCTCACCCGGACCCGCTTGGTGACCTCGAGGACGACGTCGGTGCGCTCCGCCGAGGTCAGGAAGGTGACCGCGACCTGCGAGAAGATGCTCGCGAAGCGCGGCGAAGGCGCGAAGCGGATCTCCTGGAAGAACGGCAGCTGCTGCTGGGCGCCGTCGATGCGGCCCTGTTCGAGGATCGCCTCGCGGAAGGTGAAGCCGGTCCGGCTGAGCGCGTCGAGAACCCGCTTCTGCGCCGGGAGCGGCTCGATCGCGACGGCGTCGGCGTCGAACGGGTCGCTCACCGCGGCGGCCAGGTCGAGCTCGGCCCGGACCCCGACCGCCATCCCGGCGAGCGGCTTGGCGTAGACGCTGGTCACCGGTGTCTCCCAGGGCAGCGGCACCTCGAACGGCACCCGGACCTGCCCGCCGGCGCGGATGGTTTCGCGGCCGGCCAGCTGCTGCGTGCCGAAGGGGAGATCTTCGGTCTTGTCCTCGCCGGGGACCTGGACGCGCGCCAGCAGCGTCACCGAGAGCCCCTTGATCTCCTGGTCGACCTCGCCGCCGAGCAGCACGATCTCACCGTGCAGGGGACGGCCGGGAGCGGCGGTGGCGTCGAGCAGCCGGGCGTCGATCCGCGCCCCGCCGGCGCCGAACGTCGCGAGCACCTTCTGGAACATGCCGTGGATCCTGCCAGGCCGGGGACCGATCGCGCCGGGACTCGGGCACAATGGACGGGTGAGCACCGAGACGCTGACGAAGCCGGAAACCACGCCCGAGGGCACGGACACCACCGACGACGACACGCCGAAGATGTTCCACTACGTGAAGAAGAACAAGATCGCCGAGAGCGCGGTCATGGGCAATCACGTGGTGGCGCTCTGCGGCGAGGTCTTCCCGGTGACGAAGTCGCCGAAGCCCGGCTCGCCGGTCTGCCCGGCGTGCAAGGAGATCTTCGACGGGTTGCGCCCGGGGGAGTGACCCCGGCCTGAATCCCCCGGCGGGGTCGTCCTGCCGGGGTTTCTTGCTGTCCGGAAGCGCACGAAACGGCGAACAAACGTGAAAAACCTTCATTCGGCGGGTGTGCCGGGTGCCGGTGGCCTGGAAAATCCAGCGGGCCAGGTCCCCTCATCCACCGGAGCCGCACATGCGCAGAACCGGGATCGTGCTCACCCTCGCCGCCCTGCTGGCCGTGGTCTCGCCCGCCTTGGCCCAGGCCGTCACCGGCTGGACGGAGGTCGGTCGCGACCAGGCCAGAGCCCTCGACGAGAGCCAGGGCCTCGCCACCATCGTGCGGCCGTCGGGCACCACCATCCGCTACACCGGGATCGGCACCATCCCGGCCGACCTGAACTCCCAGGGCTGGAACCACGTCGGTGACCCGGGCTCGGCCCAGGGCTGGTACGTCGAGCCCTACCAGCGCGACGACCGCGGCGCGAAGCTCTTCCGCGTCCAGGCCCCGGACGGTTCGTGGGCCAACTACAAGCACAACCTCGAGTCGTGGGAAGCGAACAACAACTCGTTCGCCGCGGTCTCGCCCGACGCCCGCTGGATGGTGGCGGGGGAGTGGGGCACGATGGACCGCCTGCTGGTCCACCCGATGCCCGGCGTGGCGGCCACCGACCCGGCGCAGAACCTGCCGCTGGCGGGCACGATCCGGCTCGACCACCAGGTCCGCGACGTCCAGGGCTGCGACTTCCAGACGGCCACCCGCCTGCTCTGCGCGTCCGACGACCCGGACGGCAGCCTCTTCGGCACCGCGAAGCCCCTGCTGCAGATCGACCTGGCCGGCCCGCTGTCCGGTTCGGACGTCAGCGGGCACGTCACCTCGCTCGGCCAGCTGCCCCTGCGCAGCGGCTGCTCGGGGAACTTCGAGGTCGAGGGCATCGACTTCGACGAGCGGGACAACACGCTGCGCGTGATCGTGATGTCCCCGAGCATCTGCATCCTGTTCGACAGCATGACCTACCGCTTCAAGCAGTGAACGACGAAGGCCCGGCACTTTCACGTGAAAGTGCCGGGCCTTCGTGCGTGACTCAGGCGGTCGGGGCGGGGTCCAGGGACTCCGATTCCGGGGCCTTCGCCTGGGTGCGGCGAGCTTCGCGACGAGCGCGGCGCCGTTCCTTGCGGGTCTCGACCATCGTGTAGAGCGTCGGGACCAGCACCAGGGTCAGCAGTGTCGAGCTGACCAACCCGCCGATCACCACGATGGCGAGGGGCTGGCCGATGAAGCCGCCCTGGCCGGTGATGCCCAGTGCCATCGGGACGAGCGCGAAGATCGTCGCCGCCGCGGTCATCAGGATCGGGCGCAGCCGGCGCCGGCCGCCCTCGGTGACCGCCTCCGAGACGCTCATCCCTTCGGCGCGGTACTGGTTGATCAGGTCGATCAGCACGATCGCGTTCGTCACCACGATGCCGACCAGCATCAGCATGCCGATCAGCGCCGGGAGGCCGAGCGCGGTGCCGGTCGCCAGCAGCAGGCCGATCGCGCCGGTCGCCGCGAACGGGATCGACACCAGCAGGATCAGCGGCTGGATCAGGCTGCGGAACGTCGCCACCATGATCAGGAACACGATCGCGATCGCCGCCAGCAGCGCCAGGAACAGGTTCGAGAACGCCTCCTGCTGGTCCTGGCTCACGCCGCCGAGCGAGTAGGACGCGCCGCCGGTGAACGTCAGGCCGTCCAGCTTGGCCTTGATGTCCGCGGTCGTCTTGCTCAGGTTGTCGCCGGTGTTCTTGGCCGTCACCGTGGTGCTCAGGTCGCCGCCGGTGCGGTGCACCGCCGCCGGGCCGTCCACAGTGGACACCTTCGCGACCTCGTCGAGCCGGACGACACCGGTGGGGCCCGGGATCGGCAGGCCCTTCACCTGGTCGACCGTGACCGGCGCGGTGCCGGCCCGCAGCACGACGTCGGTGCGCTGCCCGCCGACCGGCAGCTGCGTCACCGTGCGGCCGGCGATCGCCTGGTTGGCGACCTGGCCGATGGTGCTCGCCGACAGCCCGCGCGCGGCGGCCGCGGCGTCGTCCACCTCGACCTGCACCCGCGGCGAGCCGACGGCCAGGTCACTGGTCACCTCGGTCAGCCCGGACACCCCGCCCAGCGCCTGGACGACCTGGTCGGACGCCGGCTTGAGCGCGGCTTCCGACGGCGCGGTCACCGTCACCGAGATCTGGTCGGAGTTGAAGCCCGACGCGTCCGCGCCGATCTTGATCTCGCCCAGCTCCGGCCGCGACGCCAGCTTCGCGCGCAGCCGGTCCGACAGCGCGTCGAGGTCGGTGTCCTTCGCGACGGTGACCGAAATGCTCGTGTTGGTGCCGCCGCCGAAGCCGAACGCGCCGCCCCCGCCGACGCTGACCTGGTAGGTCTGCACGGACTGCTCCGCCGCGAGCGCCTGCTCGACCGCCGTGGCGGCCTGCTCCTTGGCCTCGACGCTGGTGCCCGCGGGCAGCTTCTGCGTCATGTTCAGCGTGGTGCCGCCGGACTGGTCGAGGAAGTTCGTGTTGAGCCGCGTCGCGAGCCCGACCGTGCCGGCGAAGATCAGCAGCGCCAGCAGCACGACGGTCAGCCGCCGCTTGGTGGCGAACCGGATCACCGGCAGGTAGGCCCGCTGCAGGAGGCCGCGGCGCTCCTTCTCGACGGCCGCTTCGCGCGCCCGCTCGGCCTCGATGGCGTCCGCCGGGACGGCCGGCCGCTTCAGGAACCAGTACGCCAGCACCGGGACCACGGTCAGCGACACGAGCAGCGAAGCCAGCAGCGCCACCGTCACCGTGATCGCGAACGGCGAGAACAGCTCGCCGACGAACCCGCCGACGAACGCGATCGGCAGGAATACCGCGACGGTCGTCAGCGTGGACGACGTCACCGCGCCCGCGACCTCGCGGACGCCGTCGAGCACCGCCCGCTGCTTCTCTTCGCCGTAACCCAAGTGCCGTTTGATGTTCTCCAGCACGACGATCGAGTCGTCGACCACCCGGCCGATCGCGATGGTCAGCGCGCCGAGGGTGAGCAGGTTGAGCGACAGGTCGCCGGTCCACAGCGCCAGCAGCGCGACCACCACCGACAGCGGGATCGACACCGCGGTCACCAGCGTCGAGCGCACCGACAGCAGGAACAGCAGGATGACGATGACGGCGAACGCCAGGCCCAGCAGGCCTTCGGTGGTCAGGCCGCTGATCGCGTCCTTGACCGGGGTGCCCTGGTCGAACACGACGTTCATCTCGGCGCCGGTCTTCTTCGCCAGGTCCGGCAGCTTGTCGCGCACGGCGTCGGAGATCGCGACGGCGTTCCCGTTGTCCACCATGGTGATCGAGAGACCGAGGCTCGGCTTGCCGTTGGTGCGCGTGATCGACGTCGGCGGCGCGAAGCCGGCCTGGACGTCGGCGACGTCACCCAGCTTCACCGGTCCGCGCGCCGGGGTGCCCGGCCGGGACGCAGAAGCGGCGCTGGGCATGAGGTAGAGGTTGCGGATCGTGTCCACAGTGGTCTGCCCGCCGCCGACCTGGACGCTCAGCGTCTTGCCGCCTTCGGTCAGCGTGCCGGCCGGGATAGCGGCGCCCGCCGTCTGCAGCGTGGTCGCGATCGACGTGGGGTCGACGCCCGCGGCGGCCAGCTTCGCGTAGTCCAAAGTGATCGTGACGCGCGGCTGCTGCACGCCGGTGACGGTGACCGTGCGGACGCCGTCGATCTTGCGCAGCTCCGGGGCGACCTGGTCGGTCAGCGCGGGCGCGAGCGCCTGCGGGTCACCGGTCGTGCCCGCGGCGACCAGCACCACCGGCAGGTCGTCGGTGCTGCCGGCGGACACGGCGGGCTCGGAGTTCTGCGGCAGCCGCGGCCGGACCTGGTTCACCACCTGCTGGATCTGCTGGACGGCGCCGTCGATGTCGGTGCCGAACTCGAACCGCGCGACCACGCGCGACACGCCGTCCGACGACGTGGAGTCGATCTCCTCGAGGCCCTTCAGCCCCTGCAGCGCGCCTTCGAGGGGCTCGGTGACCTGCCGGTCGACCGCGTCCGGCGAAGCGCCCGCGTACGCGGTGACGATCTGGGCCTGCGGGAACTGCAGGGACGGGAACAGCTGCTGCTTGAGCTGCGGCAGCGCGAACGCCCCGAACCCGACGACGACGAGCGCGAGCAGGCCGATCAGGCTTCGGTTGCGCAGGCTCAATCTGGCCAGCACGGACATGACTGTGGGAACCCCCTCGGGAACGACGCGGCGACCGGTGCCGTCGTCAGTGACCCGCAGAGCCTCCCATGTCCGGCCTGAGGAGCGACTCAGTCTGAGGGTGGATTCCGGGTCGTCCGTTGGGAGGAGACGCGACCCTGAGGAGCGCTCGGTGCCGGTTCCGGTGCGCTCGGTGACGGTGTGTCCTCTTCGGACGGTGCGCCGCCGTTTTCGGAGACGTCTTCGCCGCGCGGGCGCTTGAGCGGCGTGGTCGTGCGCTCCCACAGCTTGCGGCCCTCTTCCGAGCGCAGCCGCTCGGAAGCGCGTTCCATCTCCAGCCGCCGCCACTTGCGCCGCTGCCGCCGCGTGGCCTTCGCCGGCCACAGCTCCTGGATCGCGCTGTTGAAGTACGCCCCGCCGACCACGGCCAGCCCGATGAAGAACATCAGCAGCAGGAACGCGATCGGTGCGGCCAGCGCGCCGTAGGTGTAGCCGGTCTTGGTGATCCAGTTCAGGTAGACGCGCAGACCGACCGAGGAAAGCAGGAACACGACCATGGCGAGCACCGCGCCGGGCAGCCCGCGGTGCCACGGCAGCTTCCGCGGCAGGGCGAGCTTGTACAGCGTGGTCAGCGCCAGGGTGATCATCGCGCCGAGTGCCGGGAAGTACAGCGCGCTCACCCACGACGTCACGGTCGGGCGCCAGTCCGTGGGGAAGAACTCCGGCAGCAGGTCGGGGCCGATCGCCAGCAGCGGCAGCCCGACCACCAGGATCACCAGGCCGCACAGGTAGAGCAGGAGCGCGAAGATCCGCTGCCAGACGTCGTTGCGGACGCCGTACTGGTCGTGCGCGACGGTGATCGCGTCCACGAACGACGACATCGCCGACGAGCCCGCCCAGAGCGAGATCAGGAAGCCGACCGAGACGATCTCGCCCTTGCCGACGGTGAGGATGCTGTTCACGGTCGGTTCGATGATGTCCTGGACGGCGTTGGCGCTGAAGACCGTCTTGCAGAAGCCGATGATCCGGTCGTGCACGGCGGCCACGACGTCCTGGCCGAACCACTCGCCGACGAAGCCGAGGCTGCCGAGCAGGCCGAGCAGCAGCGGCGGCAGCGACAGCGTCTGCCAGAAGGCCGCCTCGGCGGCCTCGGAGAAGATGTTGCCCTCCCAGGCCTTGCCGAGCGTGCGCGTGAGGAGGCGCCACGGCCCCTTGCGGGCCACCTTCGTCGCTGCGGACGGCTGCACCTCACCCATGACGCTGTCCAGCATGGTCCATCCGTGCTGATTTGGCTCGTCACACCCCCTGCGGCCGGGCGTGTCGGGCGACATCACCCGTGCCGGTGCCGGGAACTGTCGGACCCGGCCGGTAGACTCGCTCCAGTGCCCTCACCGCAGTCGCCGACGCCGAAGTCGGTACCACAGTGAGGGTTTTCGCACGTCAACGGCATGAGCGAGGGGGAGGACCGGCATGACGGAGACGCAGCTCGGGGCGCCTCCCGCGGAGAAGGACTCGACCGCGCGCCCGCTGCGGGCGTGGCAGCGGCGGGCGCTCACCAAGTACCTGACGCAGAAGCCGAAGGACTTCCTCGCGGTGGCGACGCCGGGTGCCGGCAAGACGGTGTTCGGCCTGCGGATCGCCGCGGAACTGCTGAGCGACCGCACGATCGAGGCGGTCACCATCGTGACCCCGACTGAGCACCTCAAGCACCAGTGGGCGGCCTCGGCCGCGGCGGCCGGCATCGCCATCGACTCGAACTTCCGCAACACCACCGGCGTCACTTCGTCGGACTACAACGGTGTCGCGCTGACGTACGCGCAGGTCGCGGCGCACCCGACGCTGCACCGGGTGCGCACGGAGAACCGCAAGACGCTGGTGATCCTCGACGAGATCCACCACGGCGGCGACGCGAAGTCCTGGGGCGACGCGATCCGCGAGGCCTTCACCCCGGCCGTGCGGCGCCTGTGCCTGACCGGGACCCCGTTCCGGTCCGACGACTCGGCCATCCCGTTCGTCACCTACGAGCCGGACGCGGGCGGGTTCCAGCGCAGCAAGGCCGACCACGCGTACGGCTACGCGGACGCGCTGGCCGACGGCGTGGTCCGGCCGGTCGTCTTCCTGGCCTACTCGGGTGAGGCCTCCTGGCGCACGAGCGCGGGGGAGGAGTTCACCGCGCGGCTCGGCGAGCCGCTGACCGCGGAGCAGAACGCCCGGGCGTGGCGCACGGCGCTCGACCCGGCGGGCGAGTGGATCCCGGCGGTGCTGCAGGCCGCCGACACGCGGCTGTCGCAGGTCCGCCAGGGCGTGCCGGACGCGGGCGGCCTGGTGATCGCCACCGACCAGGAGACGGCGCGGGCGTACGCGAAGATCCTGGAGCGCATCTCCGGCGAGACGCCGACGCTGGTGCTTTCGGACGACCCGAAGGCGTCGGGCCGGATCAAGGAGTTCTCGGAAACCAACGAACGCTGGATCATCGCGGTCCGGATGGTCTCCGAAGGCGTCGACGTCCCGCGGCTCGCCGTGGGCGTGTACGCCACGAGTGCGTCGACCCCGCTGTTCTTCGCCCAGGCGATCGGCCGGTACGTGCGCGCCCGGAAGAAGGGCGAGACGGCGAGCGTCTTCCTGCCGTCGGTGCCGGTGCTGCTGGAGCTGGCCAGCGAGCTGGAGGCGCAGCGCGACCACGTGCTGGGCAAGCCGCACCGGGAGAAGGAAGGCTGGGAGGACGAGCTCCTCGCCCAGGCCAACCGCACTGAGGACGAGCCGGGCGAGGAGGAGAAGGCGTTCACCTCGCTGGGCGCCTCGGCCGAGCTCGACCAGGTCATCTACGACGGCAACTCGTTCGGCACGGCGGTGTTCTCCGGCTCGGACGAGGAGCAGGAGTACCTGGGCCTGCCGGGGCTGCTGGAGCCCGACCAGGTCCGCGCGCTGCTGCGGAAGCGGCAGGAAGAGCAGATCGCCGACGAGAAGCGCCGCAAGCCGGCCAAGGAGGAGGCGCCCCCGCCGGCGGCGCGCCCCCAGTCGGTGAGCGAGCGGCTCGGCGCGTTGCGCAAGGAGCTGAACGCGCTGGTGGGGATGTACCACCACCGGACCAAGAAGCCGCACGGCGCGATCCACAACGAGCTGCGCCGGGTGTGCGGCGGCCCGGTGACGGCGATGGCGACCGTCGAGCAGCTCGAGGAGCGGATCGTCACGCTGCGGTCCTGGTAGGGCTCCCGACCCTGGGGGCCGGGGTTGCGGGAGCCCCGGATGTCGCCCAGGAGGCTGAAGCTCGGCGATCACCGTCCGTTCCTGGTACGTACCAGTCAGTACGTGACACTCCGTGCTGAACGTGTCACCGCTGCCCTGCCCGGATGTGCCCGGCGGGGTGGCGCATCGGGCACTTTCCCGGTCGAAGTTCGCAAGTCGGCGACCAATCACCGCCCGGTCGCGTGGGATCGCCACGGGTTGCGCTGAGTGCACCCCGGTGGAGTACCTTCACGCCGTCAAGAAACCTGGATGTAACACTGAGTGAGTGCTGGCGATCACATCGTCAGCGGATCTACTCTTTCCGGGCGAGGTTCAGCTCGTGTTGCCGAACCGTGTCCAATTGGTGTCATTTAATCGATCCAGCTATCTTCCCCGCAGCCGCTCAGCGGCATATGTTGTCGCCCACAACATATGCGCGTCGGTGCGCCGGGCCTCTCCGGATCACCGCCCCGCAGGCCCGAGACAGCACCCGTCGAGGGCCGCTCGTCACCAATGCTTGGATCCGGAAGGAACGAGGATGCGCAGCAGAACCCTTACCCTCCTCGCCGCCACGGTGAGCACCGGCCTGGTGCTGACCGCTTGCGGTGCCAACAGTTCGAACAGCGGGGGCACGGGGAGCAGCTCCGCTTCCTCGTCCGCGCAGGCCGGCGGCGGTGCCAACGGCAAGGTCGGCGTCATCCTGCCGGAGACCGCCACCTCGGCGCGCTGGGAGGCCTTCGACAAGCCGATGCTGACCGCCGCGCTGACGGCGCAGGGCTTCGAGGTCGACGTCCAGAACGCCCAGGGCGACAACCAGAAGTTCGCCACCCTGGCCGACGGCTTCATCAGCTCCGGCGTCAAGGTCCTGGTCATCGCCCCCGGTGACCCGGCCGTCGGTGCCGCGGTCGAGGCCAAGGCCAAGACCGCGGGCATCCCGGTCATCGACTACGACCGCCCGAGCCTCGGCGGCTCCGCCGACTACTACGTCTCGTTCGACAACGAGAAGGTCGGCCAGCTGCAGGGCCAGGCCATGGCCGACGCGCTGAAGAGCAAGCCCGGCGCGGGTTTCGTCCAGATCGAGGGCGCCCCGACCGACAACAATGCCACGCTGTTCACCAAGGGCCAGGACTCCGTCCTCGACCCGCTGGCCTCGGCGGGCACGCTCAAGCGGATCCAGAAGCAGCCGATCAACGACTGGGACAACCAGCTCGGCGGCACGACGTTCGAGCAGATCTTCACCGCCAACGGCGGGAAGGTCGACGGCGTCGTCGCGGCGAACGACGGCCTGGCCGGCGCGGTCATCACCATCCTCAAGAAGAACGGGCTCAACGGGAAGGTCCCGGTCACCGGCCAGGACGCGACCGCCGACGGCCTGATGGCGGTCATGCGCGGCGACCAGTACATGACGGTCTTCAAGCCGATCAAGGAAGAGGCCGAGTCCACCGCCAAGCTGGCCGCCGCCCTCGCCAAGGGTGACACCGCCGGTGCGGACGCGATCGCCACGGGCAAGCTGCACGACCCGAAGAACAACCGCGACATCAAGTCCGTGCTGCTCACGCCGACGACGATCCTGGAGAAGGACATCAAGACCGTCGTCACCCAGGGTTACGTGAAGGCGAGCGAGATCTGCGGTGGCGACCTCGCCGCCAAGTGCACCTCGCTCGGCATCTCCTGAGCCGTCCGCAGTACCCATGAACAGCCGGGCCGGGACGCGCACCCCGACGGCGCGTCCCGGCCCGGTCCCCACCCAGGAGAAACAAACCAGCCATGAGTGAGCCCATCCTCGAGATCAAGGGCCTGAACAAGAGTTTCGGCCCCGTCCACGTCCTCCACGACGTGGACTTCGACGTGCGTGCGGGCGAAGTGACCGCGCTGGTCGGCGACAACGGCGCCGGCAAGTCGACCCTCGTCAAGTGCATCGCCGGCATCCACCCGTACGACTCGGGGGCCGTGCGGTTCAACGGGCAGGACGCCCACATCCGGGGCCCGAAGGACGCCGCCGACCTCGGCATCGAGGTCGTCTACCAGGACCTCGCGCTCGCCGACAACCTCGACATCGTGCAGAACATGTTCCTCGGGCGCGAGCGCGGGAGCAGCTGGAAGCTCGACGAAGCCAGCATGGAGAAGGCCGCTCGCGAGACGCTGGCCTCCCTGTCGGTGCGGACGGTCAAGTCGGTCCGGACGCCGGTCTCCTCGCTTTCCGGTGGTCAGCGCCAGACGGTGGCCATCGCCAAGTCGGTCCTGTGGAACAGCAAGGTCGTCGTCCTGGACGAGCCGACCGCCGCCCTCGGTGTCGCGCAGACCCGGCAGGTGCTGGACCTCGTCCGCCGCCTGGCCGAGCAGGGTCTGGGGGTCGTGCTGATCAGCCACAACATGGCCGACGTCTTCGAGGTCGCCGACCGCATCTCCGTCCTCTACCTCGGCCGGCTCGTCGCCGAGGTGCACACGAAGGACGTCAGCCACGGCCAGATCGTGGAACTGATCACCGCGGGTCGCTCCGGTGACCTCGGCCTGGCCCGGCCCGAAGCCGTGGTCCTGTGAGCGGGAAGAAAGAACCGGAAATGACTGAAACCCCTGCGAAGCACGAGGTCGACACCCCGGCCGCGGAAGCGCTCGCGCAGACCCAGAACCCGACCGCGGCGATCACCGACTTCGGCATCGACACGACATCGATGTCAACCGGCGAAGCGCTGCGTGACTACTTCGCCCGCCTCCGGGCCGGCGAGCTCGGCTCCCTGCCGTCGCTGTTCGGCCTGCTCGTGCTGGTGATCCTGTTCAGCGCGCTGTCGGACAACTTCTTTACGCTGGCCAACATCGCCAACGTGTTCCCGCAGGGCGCGGGCGTGATCATCATCGCGATGGGCATCGTCTTCGTGCTGCTGCTCGGCGAGATCGACCTCGCCGCCGGTGTGGCCTCCGGCACCGCCGCGTCGGTGATGGCCCTGCACTACGTGCACGCCGGGAACCTGCTCGGCACCTTGGGCTCCGGCGTGTTCGTCACTTTCATCGCGGTCCTCGCCGTGGCCATGCTGCTCTCGGCCTACCAGCGGATCTGGGCCGGTGCCGCGCTGTCGCTGCTCGGCCTGCTGCTCGTCGCGATCGGTGTCCCCGCCAACGCCTGGCTGGAGATCCTGCTGGCCATCTGCGTCGGCACCGCGATCGGCTGCATCACCGGCTTCCTGGTGTCGAAGATCGGCATGCCGTCCTTCGTCGTGACGCTGGCGCTGTTCATCGTGTGGCAGGGCGTCCTGCTGCAGTTCATCGGTGAGGGCGGCACGATCGGCATCACCAACTCCGACGTCCTGTACAAGATCGCCAACGGCAACCTGAACGTCCTCGGCAGCTGGATCTTCTTCCTCGTCGCCGCCGGCGGGTTCGCGGTGATCACGCTGCTCAGCCACTTCCGGCGGCTCCAGCGTGGCCTGGTCGTCCAGCCGACGGCGCTGGTGATGGCGAAGGTCGGCGCGCTCGTCGTGCTCTCGGCGCTGGGCACCTGGCTGCTGACGGTCAACCGCTCGCCGAACAAGACGGTCGTCACGATCCAGGGCATCCCGTACGTCATCCCGATCATGCTGGCGCTGCTGGTGGCCGGGACCTACGTGCTCAACCGGACCAAGTACGGCCGGTACGTCTACGCGGTCGGCGGCAACAAGGAAGCCGCCCGCCGCGCCGGTATCGACGTGCCGAAGATCCGGGCGAGCGTGTTCGTCATCGGCTCGGCGGTCGCGGCCATCGGCGGCATCGTCGCCGCGTCGAAGGTCGGCTCGGTCAGCCCGCAGTCCGGCGGCCTCAACACGCTGCTGTACTCGGTCGGCGCGGCCGTCATCGGCGGCACGTCGCTGTTCGGCGGCAAGGGCCGGGTGGCCGACGCCGTCGTCGGTGGCCTGGTGATCGCCGTGGTCATCAACGGCTTGGGCCTGCTCAAGCAGCCGGCCGCGGTGGTCAACATCGTCACCGGCCTGGTCCTGCTGCTCGCCGCCACGGTCGACGCGCTGTCGCGGCGCCGCGCGGCTGCGTCGGCGCGCTGAACCAGCATGGGATGATCAAACCCGTGTCCAGCTCACCCGTTGCCCGACCGGACGAGGTGCGCCGGCACAACCGCACGACCCTGCTCCGCCTGTTGCACGTCGGCGGGCCGAGCACCCGGGCGACCCTGGCCGCCGAGCTGGGGCTCAACCGGAGCACGATCAAGACCCTCGTCGACGGGCTCGCCGAAGCCGGCGTCGTCGAGGAGAAGGTGCCGAGGCCGGGACGAGGGGCGGGCCGCCCCTCGCTCCTGGTCCTGCCCCAGCCGCACGCGGCGGTCGTGCTCGCGGTCGACCTGCAGGTCGAGCACGTCGCGCTCGCGCTGGTCGGGCTGGGCGGCCAGATCCTGGGCCGCAACAGCTGGAACCTGCGCGGCCGGATGGGCCAGCCCGACGAGGTCATCACGCACGTCATCGAGTCGGCGACCCTGCTGGCCGGCGACCTCGACGTGACCCCGGTGGCGGCCGGGGTGTCGGTGCCCGGCGTCATCCGGCGCGCCGACGGGTACGTGCACGAGGCCCCCAACCTGCGCTGGACCGACGTCGCGCTCGGCGAGCGGCTCGGCGGCGTCCTGCAGATCCCGATCCTGGTCGGCAACGACGCCGAGTTCGGCGCGGTCGCCGAGCACCTGCGCGGCGCGGCCCGCGGGGCGTCCGACGTGGTCTACATCTCGGCGGACGTCGGCGTCGGCGGCGGCGTCATCGCGGAGGGCTCGGCGCTGCGCGGCGGCGCGGGGTACGTCGGCGAAATCGGGCACATGGTCATCCGCCCGGACGGCCGGCCCTGCTACTGCGGCAGCAGCGGCTGCTGGGAGACCGAGGTCGGCGAAGCGGCGCTGTGCCGGGCCCTCGGCCTGCCGGAGGACACGCCACGCGGCGCGATCCTGTTCGAGCTGCGCGAGCTGGGCCGCGACCCGGAGACGTCACTGACGCGGCTCGCGGAGTTCGCCGAGTGGCTGACGCTCGGGCTGATCAACGTCGTGAACCTGCTCGGGCCGCAGCTGGTGATCCTCGGTGACCTGCTGACGGTGCTGCCGGAGGCGGTGCTGCGGCACGTCGGGACCGAGGTGCGGCGGCGCAGCCTGGTCAGCCGCGCGGTCGGCGGCACCCGGATCGTGAGCTCGGCCCTGGGGGCCGACGTGAAGCTCCTGGGGGCGGCCGAAGTGGCGTTCGAAGTCGTGCTGGATTCTGTCTGATTTCTTGTCCGGTTTCGTGTCCGGAATCACGGCTTTTCGCGGCCGGACCGTGATAAAGGCCACGCAATCTGCAAGATGCAGAAAGGCGGCCGGTGCCTGTGCGCACCAGCCGCCTTTCGCGTGTCTGGGTTACCGCTGGATGTCGGCGGACAGTTCCTTGAGCTTGGCCTCGTGCTCGCGGGCGTGGTGCCCGCAGAAGAGCAGT
The DNA here is from genome assembly GCF_014873755.1 of Amycolatopsis lexingtonensis. NCBI lineage: Bacteria > Bacillati > Actinomycetota > Actinomycetes > Pseudonocardiales > Pseudonocardiaceae > Amycolatopsis > Amycolatopsis lexingtonensis. The sequence continues at coordinate 4,593,806 of NZ_JADBEG010000001.1, read as the reverse complement.
TCGCCGCCTCCGGAGAGGACAGCGCGTACCTGAGCTGCTGCTCCGCACCGGTCACAGCGGTCGGCGGCGGTCAGTTCGGGGCGGGTGAGCGTTGGCGTTGTCATGGGGGTCTCCCTCCGTCCCGGCATCGGTTGCCCGATGCCATCGATCCAGCTACGCCCACTTCGGAACGCTGCCGCTGGCGGCGATCGCCTTCGGCTCCGCGGTGTTCGTGCTTCCACTCTTCCAGACGTTTCGCGGCTCGCAAGTGTTCCCGCGCCGGTGGGACCTGAGTCACGTCGATTTACCCCGGATGTCGTAGCCGGATCCCGCAATGCCGGAGACGAATACCCGGAGAGTTACGTTTTCCGTGGTCAGGCACCATGGGGTCGTGAGTACGGTGACAACCCGCCGACGGCTTTCCGCGGTCCCCGCCCCGCTCTTGTTCGTTCTCAGCGGAATTTCGATGTACGCCGGAGCGGCGGTGGCGGTCGACCTTTTCGGCCACGCGACCCCGGCGGGCGTGGCGTGGCTCCGCTGCCTCGGCGCGGCGGTGGTGCTGCTGGCCTGGCGCCGCCCCTCCCGAGCCGCGTGGCGAGGCCGCAGGCTGGTGCTGGCGATCGTCTTCGGCGTGGTGACGGCGGGCATGAACGTGCTCTTCTACGAGGCGATCGCGAGGCTCCCGCTCGGCACGGCGGTGGCACTGGAGTTCGCGGGCCCGGTCCTCGTCGCGGCCCTGGGCTCGCGGACGCTGCGGGACGTGCTGGCGTTGGTCCTGGTGGTCGGCGGCGTGGTGGCGATCGCGGACGTCCGCATCGCCGGCTCCTTCCTGGGCGTGGCCTTCGCCCTGGCCGCGGCGGCCGCGTGGGCGGCCTACATCCTGTTGGGCAAGCGAGTGGCGGTCGACGGCGACGGAATCGACAGCCTGGCCATCGGCTTCGCGGCGGCGACGGTGGTGTTGTCGCCGTTGGCGCTGGGGACGGGGGAGCTGTGGTCCTCGCCCCGGATGCTGCTGCTGGGGGTGGGTGTCGGGGTGCTGTCGACGGTGGTGCCGTACGCGCTGGACCAGGTGGTGTTGCGGAGGCTGGGCCAGGCCCGGTTCGCGGTGTTGTTGGCGTTGCTGCCGGTGACGGCCGGGGTGATGGGGTTCCTGCTGCTGGGGCAGGTGCCGACGGTGCCGGAGGCACTGGGGACGCTGGCGGTGGTGGCGGGGGTGGCGTTGCGGAGCTGGGAAGGTGCGGGCCGGGCGGCGGGGGTGGAGCCGCCGGGGTGAGGTTGGGGGTGGTTGGCCGTGGTGGAGCCGCCGGGGTGAGGCTTTGGGCGGCTGAGGGCGGTGGGCTGAGGCTCCGAGTGGGCCGGCTTGGGTACGCGGCTGCGCCGAGGCTCGTGCTGGTTGGCGAAAGCCGGGCTGCGGGCGGTCTGGTGTGGCGGAGGTGTCGGCCGAGGCGCGGCGGTCTGCCGGGCCGACGCCCGCAGCGGGCCGGTGATGGCAATCGCCGCATGTCTGCTGCTCGCCGACGACCGCAATCGCCGTACGCCTGCGGCTCGCCGATGAAGGCAAACCGCCGCATGTCCGCGCCAGGTCAGCGGCGGCAAAGCCGCCGGTCGGCGGCTAGCGGTGTCTTGGCCGCACCGGAGCCGCCAGGCTGCTCAAAGTGGCCCGCGGCGCCCTCAGCCAGACCGCGCCCGCCGGGTTGTCCACAGCCCGCCCGTGATGTGGACAATCCGCCTCCGCACCCTCCTTTCCCGGCCTTATCGTCGGACCGGCCCGATACGCTGGAGCGGGGCTCGCCCCCCTGGGACGGGTGGGGGCTGTCCGGGGCCGGAGGAAGCGGGTGTGCCATGACCAAGGCGGCGTCCGCGGCGGCGAAGGACCTCGCCGCCGCCGGGGTCGGGGGTGTGCACCTCGCCTGGGCGGACAACAACGGCATCCCGCGCTCGCGGATCGTTCCCGTCGCCGGGCTCGCCGATGCCGCCGTTCGCGGGGTCGGGGCCACTTCGCTCTTCGCAGTTTTCGACAGTCATGACGCCATCACCTACGGCCACGCCGGGCTCGCCACGCCGTCCGGGGACATCCGGCTCGTGCCCGTCGTCGAGCGGCTGCGGCGGCTCGCGGGGCAGCCCGCGCTCGCCTGGGCGCCCGTGCGGCAGCTCACGCGGGACGGGGAGCCGTGGCCCTACTGCCAGCGGGCGGTACTCGAAGCGCAGGTCGCCGAGGGGGCGCGGCGGGGGCTCGAGTTCCGGGCCGGGTACGAGCTCGAATTCGCCGTCGCTCCCGCGGGCAGCGCCGACATCGTGACCACGCCCGGGCACCCGGGGCCCGCCTACAGCCCGCACGCCCTGGTCCGACTCGACGGCTTCGTCGCCGCGCTCCTGCACGACTTCGGCGCCAACGGGCTGCGGATCGGGCAGCTGCACGCCGAGTACGGCGTCGCGCAGGTCGAGCTGTCGCTGGCGGCCACCGATCCGGTGGCCGCCGCCGATGACCAGTTGCTGGCCCGGCAGACCATCCACGCCGCCGCGCACGCGCACGGGCTCGTCGTCAGCTTCGCGCCGCTCGTCGGGCTCGGTTCGGCCGGGAACGGCTGGCACCTGCACACCTCCGTCCACCGCAAGGGGCGGAACCTCCTCGACGACCTCACCGGCGACGGTGCCGGTTACCTCGCCGGGCTGCTGCGCGACCTGCCGGCGCTGACGGCGATCACCGCGCCGAGCGTCCCGTCCACGCTGCGGCTGCGGCCCGGCTACTTCGCGGGCGCGTACGCGTTCTGGGGCGTCGAAAACCGGGAAGCGCCGCTGCGGTACGTCCCCGGCTCGCCGCTGCTGGGCGCCGGCCACGCGAACGTCGAGCTCAAGACGTCGGACGCCTCCGCCAACCCGTACCTCGCGCTGGCGGTCGTGCTGGCCGCCGGGATGGCGGGCATCGAGGACGAGCTCGCGTTGCCCGAGCCGATCGCCGAGGACCCGGGCAGCTGGACGGCGGGGGAGCGGGAGACGCGCGGGGTGCGCCGGCTGCCGGCCGACACCGCCGAACAGGACGCCGCCCTGCTCGCCACGCCGCGGATCGCCGGCGTGCTCGGCGACGACCTGCTGGGCGCCTTCCGCGCCGTCCGGGCGTCCGACGCGGCGTGGGCGGCCGAGCGCGCGGCCGACGAGATCGTCGCCGCGCACCTGTGGCGTTATTGAAGGCTGGGATGATGGCGCTACGGAATCCGGGAAGCCACTGAGGGGACCGATGTCTTCGGGGATCGACGGCGGGCAGCTCGACCTGTCCGGGGTGCGCTGGCTGCCGGGCGGGGCCCGCCTGGCCGCGGTGGCCCAGGCGGAGCTGCCCCAGAAGGACGGCCTGGCCGCGGCGTTCTGCGGCCTCGCGGCGCTGCGGGCGGCCGGGCTCGACGTGCCCGACCAGGACGCCGTCGCCGCGGCCGCGGGCACGGTCCGCGGCCCGGCCGTGCGCCCGTCGGGTGAGGTGGGCCGGGCCGGGTTCCGGTTGCCGCTGCCGGTCGTCGACGACCCGGCCGCCGCCGGGACGCGGGTTTCGGGGCTGGCGTCGGCCGTCGGCTCGCTGTCGCGCGGCGCCCTCGTGGCGGTGCCGGTGACGGGGACGTGGACCACCGAGTCGCTCTTCGACCTGCTGGTCGGGCTGTGGGACGTCCCGCGCGTCGCGGTGATCGCCCGGATCGACGGCGCCGAGCTCGGCGCCCACGACACCCCGGAACGCGCGCTGCTCGACTACCTCGACACCGGCGTCCCGCCCCTCTGGACGTCCCGCTGGCGCCCGCCCGGCGGCCACTTCGTGCTCCTGGCGGGGATCCGCATCGGCGCCGAAGGCACCCTGCTGTCCGTTGTGGACACTTACGCGTCGTTGGGCGACAACGGGATCCACGACCAGCCGGTCGAATGGGTGACGGCGGCGCTGACCGGGCTCGGCGTCCTCGTGGTCGTCGACGCCGACCAGGCTGGCGTCGTTCGCGAAGCAGCTCGGGTCGCCGGGCTCAGTCCGTCTTCCTGGGACTGACCGTGACTTCGGTGGTGGCGAAGCGGGAGTGCCGCCTGCCGTAGGCGAAGTAGATCACCAGGCCGATCGCCAGCCACACGGCGAACCGGATCCACGTCAGCACGTTGAGGTTGAGCATCAGGTACAGGCACGCCAGCGCTGCCAGGATCGGGACCACCGGCGAGAACGGCACGGTGAACGGCCGGTCCAGGTCGGGACGGCGGCGTCGCAGCACCGGGACCGCCACCGCCACGATGATCATCGCCGACAGCGCGCCGATGCTCACCATGTCGGCCAGCTCGGAGATCGGGATGAACGCGGCCAGCACGGCGATCAGCGCCGCGCCGCCGATCGTCATCCGGTGCGGGGTGCCCCAGCGCGGGTGCGCCGTGCCGAGCGCCTTCGGCAGCAGGCCGTCGCGGCCCATCGCGAAGCCGATCCGCCCGATCGTCACCAGCTCGACCATCATCACCGACGTCAGGCCGGTCACCGCGCCGAGCGAGATCAGCGCGCCGACCCAGTGCTGGCCGACCTGGTCGAACGCGTCCGCCAGCGGCGCACCCGTGTCGATGTCGGTGAACGGGATCATGCCGGTCAGCACGATCGACACGCCGATGTAGAGCAGCGCGCACACGCCGAGCGCGCCGAGGATGCCGACCCGGAGGTCCTTGCGCGGGTTCAGCGTCTCCTCGCCGAGGTTCGCGAGGGCTTCGAAACCGGTGTAGGCGAAGAACACCACCGCGGCCGCGGTGATCATGCCCGCGATGCCGTACACCGACTGTTCTAGCCCCAGCGCGGCCTGGACGATAGGTTGTTCGAGCACCGTCGTCCCGGACTCGGGGGCCTGGGCCGTCGGGATGAACGGCGTCAGGTTGGCGCCCTTGACGAAGAACAGGCCGACCGCGAGCACCAGCACGCAGACCGCGACCTTCACGCACACCAGCAGGTTGGTCAGCCAGGCCGACTCCTTGATGCCCAGCACGGCGACGACGGTCAGCACGGCGATGATGAGCACCGCGCCGATGTTGACCTTCGCGTCTTCGCCGAACCACTGCGGCGACAGCCCGAGCAGGTTCGCCAGGTACCCCGACCAGCCTCGCGACACCACGGCGGCGCCGAGCGCGAACTCCAGCAGCAGGTCCCAGCCGATGATCCAGGCGAACACCTCCCCGAGGGTGGCGAAGGCATAGGTGTAAGCGCTTCCCGCCGTCGGGACGCTGGAGGCGAGCTCGGCGTAGCACAGCGCCGCGAGCCCGGCGACGACCGCGCCGAGCACGAACGACAGCGTCACGGCGGGCCCGGCGTGCGTCTTCGCCTCGACGCCCGCGAGGGTGAAGATGCCGGTGCCGATGATGATCCCGACGCCGAACCCGACCAGGTCGCGCCCGCGCAGTCGCCGCTTGAGCTCACCGGAGTCCTGGCGGGCCAGGACCTCGTCCACGTTCAGCGTTCTCCGCACACCCATGAGGAGAAGTTAGAAGGTCACGGGGGTTTCCGCAGATCGGCGATCGTCAGCCCGTTTTCCTGCGCGAGGATCGCCGCGTGCACGCGGGAGTGCAGGCCCAGCTTGCCCAATACGCGTGAGACGTGCGTCTTGACCGTGGTCTCGCCGATGTACAGCCGGGTGCCGATCTGGTAGTTGGACAGGCCCGCGCCGAGGCAAGCGAGGACCTCGCGTTCGCGGTCGGTGAGGGTGCAGAGGCCGTCGGGCGCCGGTGCCGGGCCCCGGGTGGACGCGGCGAACACGGAGATCAGCCGCCGGGTGATCTGCGGGGCGAGCACGCCTTCGCCGGCCGCGACGAGCTTCACGGCCTCGATCAGCCGCGGCGCCGCGACGGACTTGAGCAGGAACCCGGCGGCACCCGCCTGCAGTGCGCCGTCGACGTATTCGTCGAGGTCGAACGTGGTGAGCACGAGGACCTGTGTGAGCCCTTCGGCGACCAGCTGGCGGGTGGCGCTGATGCCGTCGGTGCCCGGCATCTGCACGTCCATCAGCGTGACGTCGGGGCGGAGGGCGCGGGCCTGCCGCACGGCGGAGGCGCCGTCGGCGGCTTCACCGACGACTTCGATGCCCTCGGCGTGGCTGAGGATGGTGCTGAGGCCGAACCGGACGGCGTCGTGGTCGTCGGCGATGAGGACGGTGACGGTCATCGGGGATCGCTCACCGGCAATTCCGCGCGGACCAGCCAGCCTTCGCCCGCCGGGCCGGCGGTGAGCTTGCCGCCCACGGCGTCGGCTCGTTCGCGCATGTTCAGCAGGCCGGTTCCGGCGCTGTCGCCGTCTTGCGGGTGGTGGACGTCGTTGCGGACCTCGACCGCGAGGACGCCGTCGAAATAGCAGACGTCGACGTCGACCTTCCCGCCCGGGGCGTGCTTGACCGCGTTGGTCAGCGCCTCCTGCGCGATCCGGTACGCGGTCAGGTCGACCGCCGCCGGAAGCGGCATCGCGGCGTCCACAGTGGACCCCACGTTGACCTCCAGACCGCTCGCCCGCGCCGACTCGACCAGCTTGGCCAGTTCCGCCAGCCGGGCGGGCGCGGTCGCTTCCGAGTATCCGTTGTCGGCTTTGAGCAACCCGATCATCGCGCGCATTTCCTCCAGGGCGCTCACACTGTTTTCCCGTACCGACTCCAGCACCGCCCGCGCCAGCTGCGGGTCCGGCAGCGAGAGCGCCGCTTCCGACTGGATCGCGATGGCCGAGAGGTGGCCGGCGATCACGTCGTGCAGGTCACGCGCCATCAGCTGGCGCTCGGCCGCGATCGCCGCCCGCCTGTCCAGCTCCGCGATCTTCGCCAGCTGCGCCGCGTTGGCCCGCTCGGTCTCGGCGATGTCCCGCTGCTGCCGGACGTTCGCGGCCCACCACACCGGCGTCACGACGAACGGCAGCACGCTCACCGCGGCCAGCACGGCCAGGCGCCACTGCTGCGCGAGCAGCAGCACCGCGGCGAGCGTGCCCACCACCGACAGCGCGGCGACGCCGATCATCACCCGGCTCGTGCGCCGGGAGCCGTACAGCGTCGCCGCGTACAGGAAGTCGGTGTAGACGATCAGCACCGGCAGCGACGGGCCGAGCCAGATGTCCACCGCGAGCACCGCCGTCGCCAGGAGCAGTGCGCCGGGCACCCACCGGCGCAGCAGCTCCAGGCCGCACAGCGCGGTCAGCTCCACGAGCCGCACCCACAGGGGAGCGTGGTCGTACCCCGCCAGCAGCCGGTGGATGCCGGCCACGTACACGCCGGAGCCGATCGCCCACGCGGTGAGGGCGATCAGTGCGTCCTGCTGCCACACCGGCAGCGAGTTGAGGCGAGGGAACTGCATGTGATCATCCCAGCACATCGCGTGGCCGGTCCGCGTCCTACGAAGTGATGACGCCCGGTCCTCACTTCCGACGACGCGCCGGAGCCGCCGGGTGGGAGAGCGTGGAGGGGTGGACGGAATTGGGGAGTTCTTCGCGGAGAACCCGATGGCGGTCGTGATCGCGGCGGGCGAGATCGGGTTCTGGGTGTTCATCGTGGCCGGGCTGGCCGTGCGGTACGTGCTGCGGGCGCGCCGGGCGTCGGCGGTGCTGCTGGCGATGGTGCCGCTGATCGACGTGGTCGTGCTGGTGGCGACGGTCGTCGACCTGGCCGGCGGGGCGAAGGCGAACTTCACCCACGGCCTCGCGGCGGTGTATCTGGGGTTCAGTGTCGTGTTCGGGCCGGCCATGGTCCGCTGGGCCGACGAGCGCTTCGCGCACCGCTTCGCCGGCGGGCCGGCACCACCGCCGAAGCGGCGAGGGCGGGAGAAGCGGCGCCACGAGTGGCGCGAGTTCTTCAAGTGCCTGCTGGCCTGCGGGCTCGCGGCGGTGGCGCTGCTGGCGGCGATCTTCGCGATCGGCACCCCGGAGCAGGTCGCCCCGCTGTGGTCGTGGTTCCCGCGGCTCGGCACGGTGACGGTGATCTGGCTGGTCACCGGTCCGGTCTGGGAGGAGCTGTTCGGGAAGCGCGAGGAGGTGCGGTCGTGATCGAGCTGCTGGGCATCCTGCTGGTGGTGCAGGGGGTGGGCGGGTTGCTGAACCGGCTGCTCGGGGCGCGGTCGCCGAGCTGGTTCGTCCAGCTGCACCTGCTGCCGCCTTCGCTGCACGTGGTGACGAGCGTGGTGATGGTTCTCGGTGGGGCGGTGGTGTTGTTCGCGATCCGGGCGAGGAAGGGACGGAGGTGAGGGGATTGGCGAGTGCGGGCCGGAAGGCGAGACAAGCGGAGGGCAGCGCGGCGGAGGGAGCTGGTTCCCGCACCGCCCAGCCCGGGCACACCGGCCGCCGGGGTGACGTCGGACCGTGTGGATGGCGGGAACGGCCGGGCACCGGAATGCTGGGGCCGTGCCCGATGAGATCCCCGCCCGCCGTGCCCTGCAGGAGCTTGCCGACCGGTATGGCGTCGCCACCCGGTACGAGAACGCCGACCAGGTTTGGGTCGAGGTGGACGACGAAGTCGTCGTCGCCGTTCTCGGGCAGTTCGGGGTCGACGCAACCAGTGCCGATGCCATCGCCGAAGCCCTCGACAGGGCAGGAAGCACCACCGGGCTGCCGCCGACGATCGTGGTCGAGGAGGGCGCCACCAGGGCGCTGCCCGGGGAGGCCGAGGTCGTGCTGGAGGACGGGACACGCCGCCGGGTGACCGGGGAGCTGCCCGGCGACCTGCCGCTCGGGTGGCACCGGGTGGTGACCGCCGAACAGGACGTCGTGCTCGCCGTCGTGCCCGCGAAGCTGCCAGCCGTGAAACCCGCGTGGGGGTGGATGCTGCAGCTCTACTCCTTGCACTCGCCCGGGTCGTGGGGCATCGGTGACTACGCCGATCTCGCCACCTTCGCGGCGCGGTCGGCCGGTGAGCTGGACGCGGGGGTGCTGCTGGTCAACCCGGTGCAGGCGATCAGCCCGGCGCACCCCGTCGAACGGTCGCCGTACTCGCCCGCGAGCCGGCGGTTCGCCAATCCCGTCTACCTGCGCGTCACGGCCACCGAGACGTTCGCGCGGGCCGATGCGGCGACCCGGGCCGCGGTCGAGTCGTTGGCGCCCGACCGCGAAGGCGACCTGATCGACTACGACGCCGTCTGGACGGCGAAGCGGGCAGCGCTCGAACTGCTGTGGCCGCACCGCGCCGAGGAGGTGCCCGAGGACGGGGACCTGCGGGAATTCGGGCTCTTCTGCGCGCTCGCCGAACTGCACGGCGCCGACTGGCGGGACTGGCCGGAAGGCCTGCGGGATCCGGCCGGGGCCGAGGTCGGCAAGGCACGCGAGGAGCTACGGGACCGCGTCGCCTTCCACTGCTGGCTGCAGCACCTCTGCCGGGTCCAGCTGGAAACAGCGCGGCAAGCCGCCCGGGAGGCCGGGATGACCGTCGGGATCGTGCACGACCTGCCGGTCGGCGTGCACCCGGGCGGGGCCGACACCTGGGCGGTGCGGGACGTCTTCGCCGCCGAGGTGCGGGTCGGCGCTCCGCCGGACGCGTTCAACCAGCAGGGGCAGGACTGGAACCTGCCGCCGTGGCGGCCGGACAAGCTGGCCGAGGCCGGATACGCGCCCTTCCGGGACGTCATCCGCGGTGTCCTCCGGTACGCCGACGGCATCCGCGTCGACCACATCGCCGGGCTGTGGCGGCTGTGGTGGATCCCGCCGGGCGAGCCCGCGCACCGCGGCACCTACGTGCACTACGACGCCGAGGCGATGGTCGGGGTGCTCGCGCTCGAGGCGCACCGGGCGGGCGCGGTCGTCGTGGGGGAGGACCTGGGGACCGTCGAGGACGTCGTCACCGAAACCATGCACGAACGGGGCATGCTCAGCTCCGCCGTCCTGTGGTTCGAACGGGACTGGGACGCGCCGGGCAAGCCGTTCACGCGGCCGGAGAGCTGGGATCCGGACGCGATGGCCAGCATCTCCACGCACGACCTGCCGACGGTCCCGGGCTGGCTGCGCAGCGAGCACGTCCGGGTGCGCGCTGAGCTGGGGCTGCTGGACCGCGGTGTCGAAGCCGAAGAAGAAGCGGCCGCGGCCGAACGGGCCGCGCTCATGGATCTTGTTGCGCGCGAAGGGATTCCGGACGACGACCCGGTCGTCGCGCTGCACACCCTGCTCGCGGGGGCCGCGTCGCGGCTCGTGCTGACGTCGCCGGCCGACGTCGCGGGCCAGGTGCGGCAGCCGAATCTGCCCGGAACCGTCGACCAGTACCCTAACTGGCGGATTCGCCTTCCCGTCAGCGTCGACGGCTTCTTCACCGCGAAGGGGGTTCGCGCCGCGGTCGCACCGCTGGCGGCGGCCCGTCCGTTGCCCGGGTAACGGCTTCTTCGCGGCGCACGACTCACGTCCGTCGACACGGACGACACCGGCACGACCCAAGCTCGAGGAGACCCCAGTGCGGCCCTGGCCAGGAACGCCCTACCCGCTCGGCGCCACCTACGACGGAGTCGGGACGAACTTCGCCCTGTTCTCCGAGGTGGCCGAGCAGGTCGAACTGTGCCTGTTCGACGCCGACGGCAACGAGACGCGCCACGCGCTCGAAGAGGTGGACGGCTTCGTCCACCACGGCTACCTGCTCAACGTCGGGCCGGGGCAGCGGTACGGGTTCCGGGTGCACGGGCCGTACGACCCGAAGCGCGGCTTGCGCTGCAACCCGAACAAGCTGCTCATCGACCCGTACGCGAAGGCCGTCTCGCACGGCGTGAAGTGGGACGAGTCGCTGTTCGGCTACCAGTTCGACAACCCGGACGAGCGCAACGACGACGACTCGGCCGGGCGGGTGCCCTATTCGCTGGTCGCGAGCCCGTTCTTCGACTGGGGCAACGACCGCCAGCCGAAGCGGCCGTACAACGAGACGGTCATCTACGAGGCGCACGTCAAGGGCATGACCGTGAATCACCCGTTCGTGCCCGAGCCGCTGCGGGGCACCTACGCCGGTCTCGCGCACCCGGCGGTCGTGGAGCACCTGCAGAAACTCGGCGTCACCGCGGTGGAACTGCTGCCGGTGCACCAGTTCGTCACCGACCACGGCCTGGCCGAGAAGGGCCTCACGAACTACTGGGGCTACAACACGATCGGGTACTTCGCGCCGCACGACGCGTACGCGGCGATGCCCGGCGAGGGCGGGCAGGTCCAGGAGTTCAAGGGCATGGTCAAGGCCTTCCACGAGGCCGGCATCGAAGTCATCCTGGACGTGGTTTACAACCACACCGCCGAGGGAAACCACCTCGGGCCGACGCTGTCGATGCGGGGCATCGACAACGAGGCCTACTACCGGCTGGTGGAGGGGGAGCCCGAGTACTACATGGACTACACCGGCACCGGGAACTCCCTCAACGTCCGCAACCCGCACACGCTGCAGCTGATCATGGATTCGCTGCGGTACTGGGTGACCGAGATGCACGTCGACGGCTTCCGGTTCGACCTCGCTTCGGCGCTGGCGCGCGAGTTCTACGACGTCGACCGGCTGTCCACGTTCTTCGACCTGGTGCAGCAGGACCCGATCGTCAGCCAGGTGAAGCTGATCGCCGAGCCGTGGGACGTCGGGCCCGGCGGGTACCAGGTCGGCAACTTCCCGCCGTTGTGGACGGAGTGGAACGGGCAGTTCCGCGACACCGTCCGCGATTTCTGGCGCGGCGAACCGTCGACGCTGGGGGAGTTCGCGAGCAGGATCACCGGCTCGTCGGACCTCTACCAGGACGATGGCCGCCGCCCGTTCGCGTCGATCAACTTCGTCACCGCCCACGACGGCTTCACGCTGCGGGACCTGGTGTCCTACAACGAAAAGCACAACGAGGCCAACGGTGAGGACGGCCGCGACGGTGCCGACGACAACCGCTCGTGGAACTGCGGGGTCGAGGGCGAGACCGACGACCCCGAGGTCCTCGCGCTGCGCGCCCGCCAGCAGCGGAACATGCTGGCCACGATGCTGCTCTCGCAGGGCGTCCCGATGATCCTGCACGGCGACGAGTTCGGGCGCACCCAGCAGGGCAACAACAACGTCTACTGCCAGGACTCCGCACTGTCCTGGATGGACTGGGAGCTGGCCAAGGACAACGCGGACCTGGTCAAGTTCACCGGCGGGCTGGGCGCGTTCCGGCACCGGCACCCGGTGTTCCGCCGCCGCCGGTTCTTCCAGGGCGGGCCGGTCGGCAAGGGCGACAAGCTCGGCGACATCGCCTGGTTCACCCCGGCCGGCGAGGAGATGACCGAGCAGAACTGGGACGACGGCTTCGGCAAGGCCGTCGTCGTCTTCCTCAACGGCAAGGCGATCCCGGACCTCGACCAGCGCGGCATGAAGGTCGAGGACGACTCGTTCCTGCTCGCTTTCAACGCCCACTACGAAGACATCGACGCCAAGCTGCCGGGCAACGGGTACGGCGAGCGCTGGACCGTCGTCGTCGACACCGCGACCGGCGAGGTGGAGCCTGCCGGCGCGGAGCCGATCGAAGGCGGCGGCCAGCTGACCCTCCCCGCCCGGTCCCTGATCGTGCTGCAGCGGACGGAGACGGAGCCCGAATGACGGTGCCGGAGTCGACCTACCGGGTGCAGCTGCGCCCGGAGTTCACCTTCACCGACGCGGCCGGCATCGCCGGCTATCTGCGCGAACTCGGCGTCGGCGCGCTCTACGCGTCGCCGGTGCTGGACGCGACGCCCGGGTCGACGCACGGCTACGACGTCGTCGACCCGACGCGCGCGCGGCCCGAGCTGGGCGGCGAGGACGCCCGCCGCGAGCTGAGCGCGAAGCTGCGGGAAGCCGGGCTCGGCCTGGTCGTCGACATCGTGCCCAACCACATGTCGGTCGAGGTCCCGAAGACGAACCGGTTCTGGTGGGACGTGCTCCGGCACGGCCGCGACTCGCGGTACGCGGCCTTCTTCGACGTCGACTGGGCACGCGGGCCGATCCTGCTGCCGGTACTGGGCGACGACGACGCCGTCGCGGAACTGTCGGTCCGGGACGGCGAACTCGCCTACTACGACCACCGCTTCCCGATCGCGCCCGGGACGGAAAGCGGGACGCCGCAAGAGATCCACGAACGGCAGCACTACCGTCTGATCGGCTGGCGCCGCGGCAACGCGGAGCTGAACTACCGCCGCTTCTTCGACATCACGAACCTGGCCGCCGTCCGCGTCGAGGACCCGACGGTGTTCGCCGAGACGCACGGCGAAGTGCTGCGCTGGGTCGCCGACGGCGACGTCACCGGCCTGCGCGTCGACCACCCGGACGGCCTCGCCGACCCTGGCGGCTACTTCCGGCGGCTGCGCGAGAACGCCCCGGGCGCGTGGATCGTGGCGGAGAAGATCCTGCACCCGGGCGAGCCGCTGCCGCAGAGCTGGCCGGTCGACGGCACCACCGGCTACGACGCGCTGCGCGAGATCGCCGGCGTCTTCGTCGACCCGGCGGGCGAGCCCGGCTTCACCGAGCTGGCGAACGAGCTGGGCGTGAAGACCGGCTACCACCGCGTCGAGGCCGAGGCCCGGCGCCTGGTCACCGACCGGATCCTGGTCGCCGAGGTCCGGCGGATCGCGGCGCTGCTGCGGGACGTCGACGCCGAGCAGGCGCGGCAGGCGGTGGCCGAGACCATGATCGCCTTCCCGGTCTACCGCTCCTACCTGCCCGAAGGCGCGGCGCACTGGGCCGCCGCGATCGCCGGGGCGCGCCAGGCCCGGCCCGACCTCGCCGCCGCGCTCGAAGCCCTCGACGCGCAGGTCCGCGCCGAGCCGGACGGCGAGCTGGCCACCCGGATCCAGCAGACGTCCGGCATGGTCGTGGCCAAGGGCACCGAGGACACGACGTTCTACCGCTACACCCGCTTCGCCGCGCTCAACGAGGTCGGCGGCAACCCGGACCGCTTCGGCCTCGGCGTCGAGGAGTTCCACCGGCTGGCCGCCGAGCGCGAAGCCGGCTACCCGGCCGCGATGACGACGCTGACCACGCACGACACCAAGCGGTCCGAGGACACCCGCGCCCGGATGGCCGTGCTGGCCGAACTGCCCGGCGAGTTCGCCGAAGCGGTCCGGCGGTGGACCGCGAAGCACGGGATCGACGAGCCGTCGCTCAACCTGCTCGCCTGGCAGACACTCGTGTCCACCTGGCCGATCGAGCCGGCCCGGCTGCGGGACTACCTCGACAAGGCGGCCAAGGAGGCCAAGCTCCGGACCAGCTGGACCGACCACGACGAGGCTTTCGAGGCCGCCGTCGCCGCTTGGCCCGACGCCGTCGTGAACGATGCCGACGTGGCCGCGTTCGTCGCGCGGATCGAGGGGCCGGGCTGGAGCAACTCGCTCGGCCAGAAGCTCGTCCAGCTGACCGCGCCCGGCGTCCCGGACGTCTACCAGGGCACCGAGCTGTGGGACTTCTCGCTGGTCGACCCGGACAACCGCCGTCCGGTCGACTACGCGGCCCGCCGCGAGCTGCTCGCGCGGATCGCCGAGGGTGAGCTGCCGGAGATCGACGCGTCCGGCGCGGCGAAGCTGCTGGTCGTGCACAAGGCGCTGAAGCTGCGCCAGGAGCACCCCGCGCTGTTCCGCGGCTACCGGCCGCTGCGCGCCGAGGGTGTCGCGGCGGAGCACTGCCTGGCCTACACCCGCAGTCCCGATCTGGCCGTCGCGGTCACCCGGCTGCCGGTCGGCCTCGAGGCCGCGGGCGGCTGGCGCGACACCGTGCTCCCACTGCCGGACGGCGTCTGGACGGACGTCCTCACCGGCCGCGACGCCACGCCGGACGTGGCCAGCCTGTTCGACCGCTACCCCGTCGCGTTGCTGGTGCGAGGAGACGCATGAGGTTCAGCCTGTGGGCCCCGGCCGCCGAGCGGGTCCGGGTGTCCGTCGACGCCGAGGTGCACGAGATGACCGCGGGCGAGGGCGGCTGGTGGCACGCCGACGCCGACGGCATCAACTACGCCTTCCTGCTCGACGACGACGAGAAGCCGCTGCCCGACCCGCGGTCCCGGTGGCAGCCGCACGGCGTCCACCGCGCGTCGCGGGTCTACGACCACGGCGAGTTCGAGTGGACCGACGACGCCTGGCACGGCCGTCAGCTGCCCGGCGCCGTCGTCTACGAGCTGCACCTCGGCACCTTCACCGAGGGCGGCACCTTCGACGCCGCGATCGACCGGCTCGACCACCTCGTCGACCTCGGGATCACGCACGTCGAGCTGCTGCCGGTGAACTCCTTCGACGGCACCGCCGGCTGGGGCTACGACGGCGTCCTCTGGGGCGCGGTCCACGAGCCCTACGGCGGCCCGGACGGGCTCAAGCGGTTCGTCGACGCGGCCCACGCGCGCGGCCTGGCGGTCGTGCTCGACGTCGTCTACAACCACCTCGGGCCCTCCGGCGCCTACCTCGACCGGTTCGGCCCGTACTTCGCCGGCCAGAACGACTGGGGGCCCGGCCTCAACCTCGACGGTGCCGGATCCGACGAGGTCCGCCGGTACGTCGTCGACAACGCGCTGAGCTGGTTCCGCGACTTCCACGTCGACGCGCTGCGCCTGGACGCCGTCCACGCGCTCCTGGACCGGCGGGCCGTCCACCTCCTCGAACAGCTCGCCACCGAGGTCGACGCGCTGTCCGCGGCGCTGAACCGGCCGCTGACGCTGATCGCCGAGTCCGACCTCAACGACCCGCGGCTCGTCACGCCCCGCGAGCGCGGCGGGTACGGCCTGCACGCCCAGTGGTCGGACGACTTCCACCACGCGCTGCACGTCAAGCTGACCGGCGAGACGAGCGGGTACTACACCGACTTCGCCGCGCCGGACGCGCTCGAGCGGGTCCTGCGCGAGGTGTTCTTCCACGCGGGCACCTGGTCGTCCTTCCGGGAGCGGACCCACGGCCGTCCGGTCGACACGCGGACCGTGCCCGGGCACCGCTTCCTCGGCTACCTGCAGAACCACGACCAGATCGGCAACCGCGCGACCGGCGACCGGCTGTCGGCGACCGTTTCGCCGGGCCGGCTGGGCTGCGGCGCGGCGATCCTGTTCTGCTCGCCGTTCACGCCGATGGTGTTCATGGGGGAGGAGTGGGCGGCGAGCACGCCGTGGCAGTTCTTCGCGTCCTTCCCGGACCCCGAGCTGGCCGAGGCCGTCCGCACGGGCCGCCGTCGCGAGTTCTCCCGGCACGGCTGGGGCGAATCGGACGTACCGGACCCGATGGACCCGGCCACGGTGGACCGATCGCGGCTCGACTGGTCGGAGGCGGACACGCCCGGTCACCGCGAGGTGCTGGAGCTGTACCGCGCGTTGATCCGGCTGCGCCGCGAACGGCCCGAGCTGGCCGACCCGCGGGTCGACGGCCTGCGGATCGACAGCTCGCCGGACGGGTCCTGGCTCGTGCTGCACCGCGGCACGCTGCGGCTGGCGGTCAACTTCGGCCCGGGGCCGGTCACGCTGCCGCTCGGGGCGACCGCGGCCCTGCTCGCCTGGGGCGGGGCCGAGGTCGACGGCGGGGCCGCCCAGCTGCCGCCGGACGGTTTCGTTCTGGTCGAAACCCGATAACCGCACCGCACAGAGCGCGCGAAACGGCCGGTATCTGGGACGATTCAGGAATGGCCACACGACCCTCCGCCGACCACGTCCTCGCCGGCCGCCCCTTCCCGCTCGGAGCCCACCCCGAGTCCGGCGGTGTGCGGTTCGCGATCACGTCCGCCGTCGCGGACGCCGTCGAGCTGTGCCTGATCGACGCCGACGGGTCGGAACGCCGGATCGCGCTCACCGAGCGCACCTTCGGCGTCTGGCACGGCCTGGTGCCCGGGGTGACGCCGGGGCAGCGCTACGGCTACCGGGTGCACGGCCCGTACGACCCCGCCCGCGGCCTGCGGTGCAACCCGCACAAGCTGCTGGTCGACCCGTACGCGCGGCAGATCACCGGCGGGCTGGCCGACCTGACCGCGGCCCAGGGCTTCACCGGCGACCCCGAGCGCGGGCCGATGTCCACTGTGGACTCCCTGGGCAGCGTGCCGCTGTCGGTGGTCAGCTCGCCGGGCGGGCCGGACACCGGCGTCAAGCCGGAGGTGCCGTTCGAGGAAGCGGTGATCTACGAGCTGCACGTCAAGGGCTTCACCCAGCGGCACCCGTTCATCCCGGAGGCGCTGCGCGGCACCTACCTCGGCCTGGCCCACCCGGTCGCGATCGAATACCTGACCCGGCTCGGCGTCACGTCGGTGGAGCTGCTGCCGGTGCACTCGTTCCTCGACGAGCCGTCGCTCGTCCGCGCCGGGCGGCACAACTACTGGGGCTACTCGCCGCTCGGCTTCTTCGCGCCGCACGCCGCGTACGCCAGCGAGCCCGGCCACGAGGTCGAGGAGTTCCGGCTGATGGTGGCCGCCCTGCACGCGGCGGGCATCGAAGTGATCCTCGACGTCGTGTTCAACCACACCTGCGAGGGCGGGCCGGACGGGCCGACGCTGAGCTTCCGCGGGCTGAACGCGCCGGTCTACTACCTGCACACCGACCGCGGGCACATGGCCGACATCACCGGCTGCGGCAACACCCTGGAGGCGGGCTCGCCGACGGTGGTGCGGCTGGTGACCGACTCGCTGCGGTACTGGACGCAGGAGATGGGCGTCGACGGCTTCCGGTTCGACCTGGCGAGCACGCTCGGGCGGCCCCGCGGGGGCGCGTTCGACCCGGCCTCGACGCTGCTCACCGCGATCACCGCCGACCCGGTGCTGTCCCGGTGCAAGCTGATCGCCGAGCCGTGGGACGCCACCGGCGAGGGCTACCGCGTCGGCGGCTTCGGCGCCCAGTGGGCCGAGTGGAACGGCCGCTACCGCGACACCGTCCGCGACTTCTGGCGCGGCGCGACCGGCGTCCGCGACCTCGCCTACCGGCTGTCCGGTTCGTCGGACCTGTACGACCACAACCTGCGCCGGCCGTGGCAGTCGATCAACTTCGTCACCGCCCACGACGGCTTCACGCTGCGGGACCTGGTGTCCTACAACGAAAAGCACAACGAGGCCAACGGCGAGGACAACCGCGACGGCGGCAACGACAACCGCTCGTGGAACCACGGCGCCGAGGGGGAGACCGCCGACCCGGCGATCCGCGCGCTGCGCGCCCGGCAGGCCCGGAACATGTTCGCCACGCTGCTGCTGTCCACCGGCACCCCGATGCTCACCATGGGCGACGAGTTCTGGCGGACCCAGCACGGCAACAACAACGCCTACTGCCTCGACGACGAAACGTCCTGGCTGGACTGGACGCCGGACGACCCCGAGGCCGAGGCCATGCTCGCGTTCGCCCGCCGGGTGGTGCGGCTGCGCGCGAACAGCCCGGCGCTGCGGCAGCCGGAGTTCTTCGAAGGCCGGACCACCCCGACCGGCAAGCCCGACCTGGTCTGGTTCCGCCCGGACGGCGAGGAGTTCGCCGAGAACGACTGGTTCGAGGACCGCCACACGCTCGGCATGTGGATCGACGGCTCGAACAGCCAGGCCCGCAACCGCGAGGGCGCGCTGGTGCCCGACCACTCGTGGCTGCTGTGGCTGCACGCGGGCGACGCGCCGGGCGAGGTCGTCCTGCCGGGCCGCGAGTACGGCGAGACGTTCAAGCCGACGCTCGACACGAGCACCGCGGACGGCAGCCCGGCCAACCCGGGCGTGCTGGAGGCCAAGAGCCGGGTGACGCTGCAGTCGCGGTCGCTGCTGTTGCTGCGGGCCCCGCGCCTGGCGGCGGAACCGCAGCCGGAGATCTACTGACCGGTACGGCCGGCGCGGAGCTTTCGGTACGAAAGATGCGCGGGGCGGACCGGGCGCCGTGACGTCTTGAATGACTCATTCAGGTCTTCGGAGGTCCTGAATGACTCATTCAAGACCTTTGCCGAGCGACTCGTGGCCGTGGCCGAGCGCCGCGACTGCGCGCGGTGCGAAAGGGTCCGGACCCGCGGTGGCGGATCGTCCATTCGGGTAAGGCTCCGCACCATTGGGGTCCGCGTGTCGCCCCGGCTCGTCGTCGCGTGCGCGTAACGCGCCGGACATCCGGCGGAAATTCCTTGCTGGAACAGCGTTTCGACCGGCGCGGAGTGGGTACACAGCAAAAGAGCCCTGCCTCGTAGGCGCTTGATCGTGTCAGGCAGACTGTCGTCGCCTGCGTCCAACCGACACACCGAGGGGCGTTGCCCATGACCGGCCGGCTCGGCATCGACGACGTCTCCCCCAGCGTGAGCTGCGGCCGGTATCCGGCCAAAGCCGTTGTGGGGGAACACATCCCGGTCACCGCGACCGTTTGGCGGGAGGGCCACGACGCCGTCGCCGCCACCGTCGCGTGGCGTGGTCCCGGCGACCGCCTGACGCGCCAGACGCGGATGGTGCCGCGGGGTCCCGACCACCCCGACGAGTTCGCCGCCGTGATCGTCCCCGACGTCACCGGGCCGTGGACCTTCCGCATCGACGCCTGGAGCGATCCCTGGGCGACGTGGGAGCACACCGTCGAGGTGAAGGTCGCCGCCGGGCAGGGGCCCGAGGACCTCGCCAACGACATCGAAAACGGCGCCCGGCTGCTGGAGCGCGTCTCCCGCCGTCCCGACCGCCGCGCGGAAAAGGCGCTGCTGACCGGTGCGGTGACCGCGCTGCGCGACGAAGAGCGCTCCCTCGCCGAGCGCGTCGGCCCGGCGCTGTCGCCCGAAATCCGCCAGCTCATGCGCGAATTCCCGGTGCGCGAACTGATCACCAAGGGCAAGCCGCTCAAGCTCTGGGTCGACCGGCGGCGTGCCGCGTACGGCTCCTGGTACGAGCTCTTCCCGCGCTCGACCGGCGGGCTCGACGCCGAGGGCAAGCCGGTGCACGGCACCTTCGCCACCGCCGCGGCCGCGCTCGACCGGGTCGCGAAGATGGGCTTCGACGTCGTCTACCTGCCGCCGATCCACCCCATCGGCCGGGTGAACCGCAAGGGCCCCAACAACACCCTCGACGCCAAGCCCGAAGACGTCGGCTCGCCGTGGGCCATCGGCGCCGACGAGGGCGGGCACGACGCCATCCACCCCGACCTCGGCACCTTCGAGGACTTCGACGCCTTCGTCGCCCGGTCCGAGGAACTCGGCATGGAGGTCGCGCTCGACTTCGCGCTGCAGGCCGCGCCCGACCACCCGTGGGTCCTGAAGAACCCGGAGTTCTTCACCACCCGCCCGGACGGCTCGATCGCCTACGCGGAGAACCCGCCGAAGAAGTACCAGGACATCTACCCGATCAACTTCGACAACGACCCCAAGGCCGTCTACGAAGAGATGCTCCGGGTGATCACGGTCTGGATCGACCACGGGGTCAAGATCTTCCGGGTCGACAACCCGCACACCAAGCCGCCGGACTTCTGGGCCTGGCTGATCCAATCGGTGAAGGACGCCCACCCCGACGTGCTGTTCCTGGCCGAGGCGTTCACCCGCCCGGCGCGGCTGTGGGGCCTGGCCCGGCTCGGCTTCACCCAGAGCTACACGTATTTCACCTGGCGGACCGGCAAGCAGGAGCTGATCGACTTCGCCGTCGACCTGCGCGACCACTGGAACGAAGGCCGCCCGAACCTGTTCGTCAACACCCCGGACATCCTCCACGAGTCGCTGCAGCGCGGCGGCCCCGGCATGTTCGCGCTGCGGGCCGCGCTCGCCGCGACGATCTCGCCGACGTGGGGCGTCTACTCCGGGTACGAGCTGTTCGAGCACGTCCCGGTCCGCGAGGGCAGCGAGGAGTACCTCGACTCCGAGAAGTACCAGCTGCGGCCGCGCGACTTCGAGCGCGCGCTCGCCGAAGGGCGCTCGCTGGAGCCGTGGCTCGCGAAGCTGAACGCCGTCCGCAAGGCGCACCCGGCGCTGCAGCAGATGCGCACCCTGCACTTCCACCACGTCGACAACGACGCGCTGCTGGCCTACTCCAAACAGGACCCGGCCACCGGCGACACCGTGGTCACGGTCGTCACCCTCGACCCGTACGGGCCCCAAGAAGGCACGCTCTGGCTGGACACCGGGGCACTCGGGTTCGAGGCGCACGAGCGGCTGATCGCGCACGACGAGGTCACCGGCGACACCTGGGACTGGGGACCGGCGAACTACGTCCGGCTCGAACCCTGGCGGGCCGTGGCCCACGTGGTGTCGGTCCGGCGGCGGCTGGCCGGTTAGCAGGGAAGGAACGGATCGAGGGACTGAGGTGGAACAGATGGCGGAAGAAGCCCGCCCCGACGCGGCGCTCGGGCTGGACGGCGTGCCGCACACCGGTGAGGCGATCACGGCCGACGGCATGCTGGTCGAACCCCAGGCCGGGGACTTCCGCTCGGCGCAGCAGGCGCCCAGCAACCCGGAGTGGTTCAAGGGCGCGGTGTTCTACGAGGTGCTGGTGCGCGCGTTCGCCGACTCCAACGGCGACGGCACCGGCGACCTGCGCGGCCTGGCCGGCCGGCTGGACTACCTGGCGTGGCTCGGCATCGACTGCCTGTGGCTGCCGCCGTTCTACGCCTCGCCGTTGCGCGACGGCGGTTACGACATCAGCGACTTCCGGGCGGTGCTGCCGGAGTTCGGCAGCGTCGAGGACTTCGTCTTCCTGCTGAACGAGGCGCACCGGCGCGGCATCCGGGTGATCACCGACCTGGTGCTCAACCACACCTCGGACGCGCACCCGTGGTTCCAGCAGTCGCGCAACGAACCCGACGGCCCGTACGGCGACTACTACGTGTGGAGCGACGACGACTCGCGCTACGCCGACGCGCGGATCATCTTCGTCGACACCGAGACGTCGAACTGGACCTACGACCCGGTGCGCGGCCAGTTCTACTGGCACCGGTTCTTCTCCCACCAGCCGGACCTCAACTTCGAGAACCCCGACGTCCAGAACGCCATGATCGACACCCTGCGGTTCTGGCTCGACCTGGGCATCGACGGGTTCCGCCTCGACGCCGTGCCGTACCTGTTCGAGCAGGAGGGCACCAACTGCGAGAACCTGCCGCGCACGCACGAATTCCTCAAGCGCTGCCGGAAGGTCGTCGACGACGAGTACCCGGGCCGGATCCTGCTCGCCGAGGCCAACCAGTGGCCCTCGGACGTCGTCGAGTACTTCGGCGACCCGGCGGTCGGCGGCGACGAGTGCCACATGGCGTTCCACTTCCCGCTGATGCCGCGGATCTTCATGGCGGTGCGGCGCGAGTCGCGGTTCCCGATCTCGGAGATCCTCACCCAGACCCCGACCATCCCCAGTGGGGCCCAGTGGGGCATCTTCCTGCGCAACCACGACGAGCTGACCCTCGAGATGGTCACCGACGAAGAGCGCGACTACATGTACGCGGAGTACGCCAAGGACCCGCGCATGAAGGCCAACATCGGCATCCGCCGCCGGCTGGCCCCGCTGCTGGACAACGACCGCAACCAGCAGGAGCTCTTCACCGCGATGCTGCTGTCCCTGCCGGGCTCGCCCGTTCTGTACTACGGTGACGAGATCGGCATGGGAGACAACATCTGGCTCGGCGACCGCGACGCGGTGCGCACCCCCATGCAGTGGACCCCGGACCGCAACGCCGGGTTCTCCAGCTGCGACCCGGGCCGGATCTACCTGCCGGTGATCATGGACCCGGTGTACGGCTACCAGGGCCTGAACGTCGAGGCGCAGTCGAACAACGAGGCCTCGCTGCTCAACTGGACCCGGCGGATGATCGAGGTGCGCAAGCAGCACCACGCCTTCGCCGAGGGCGAGTTCGTCGACCTCGGCGGGTCCAACCCGAGCGTGCTGGCCTACAAGCGCCAGTGGCGGCGCCCGGACGGCGGCGAAGACGTCGTGCTCTGCGTGAACAACCTCTCCCGGTTCCCGCAGCCGGTGGAGCTGGACCTGTCCGCGCACCGCGGGTGCACGCCGGTGGAGCTCACGGGCGGCGTGCGGTTCCCCAGCATCGGGGACCTGTCGTACCTGCTGACGCTGCCGGGCCACGGCTTCTACTGGTTCCAGCTGACGAGCCCGGGAGACGAAGGCGAAACGAGGTGAGTCCCTTGTCCGACCCGCGCGAGCTGGTCGACGAACTGGCCGAGGACCTGAAGCGCTGGCTGCCCGAGCAGCGCTGGTTCGCCGGCAAGGACCGGCCGGTGACCGGCGTCCGGCCGCTCGGCGTGACCGAGCTGGTCGCCGGCGATCCGCAGCTGCTCCACGTGGTCGTGGAGGTGGCCCAGGACGACCGGCGCGAGCCCTACCAGCTGCTCGTCGGGCGGCGGACGCACCCGCCGGAGATCGCGTCGACCAGCTGGATCGGCGCCGTCGGCGACCTGAACGCGTACGAGGCGTCCGGCGACCTGGACCTCACCGGCGTACTGCTGGACCTGATGGCGCGCGAGGAGAGCGTGGGGTCGCTGACCTTCGAGCACGAGCCCGGCGCGGAGCTCGAGACCGGCCTGCGGGCCCGGCCGATCTCGTCGGAGCAGAGCAACACCTCCCTGGTCTACGGCGGGCAGTACATCCTCAAGCTGTTCCGCAAGCTGACCCCGGGCAAGAACAAGGACCTGCTGCTGCACCGCGCGCTGCAGGCCGTCGGCAGCAAGCACATCGCGCCGGTGCTCGGGTCGATCACCGGCGACCTCGGCGGCGAGCGGACCACGGTCGGCATGCTGCAGCACTTCGTCGCCGACGCCGTCGACGGCTGGGCGATGGCCACGACCAGCGTGCGTGACCTGATGGCCGCGCCGGAGCTGCACGCCGAGGAGGTCGGCGGCGACTTCGCCGGCGAGGCCGAGCGGCTCGGGCGCGCGGTCGCCGAGGTGCACGCCGACCTGGCCGAGGCGCTCGGCACGGAGAGCGTCGACGCCGGCGAGCTGGAGCGCACGACGAAGGCGATGGCCGCCCGGCTGGACACGATCGCCGGGCGGGTCCCGGAGCTGGCGGCGCACGCCCCGGCGCTGCGGTCGGCGTTCGAGAAGCTGGAGTCGCTGCCCGCCGGCTCGGTGCGCATGCAGTACATCCACGGCGACCTGCACCTGGGCCAGGTGCTGCGGACCGTCGGCGGCTGGCTGCTGATCGACTTCGAGGGCGAGCCCGCGGCGCCGGTGGAGGAACGCCACGCGCTGCGGTCGCCGTTGCGCGACGTGGCGGGCATGCTGAGGTCGTTCGACTACGCGGCCCAGCAGCTGCTGGTCGGGCAGCCCGACGAGCCGGCGCTGGTCGAGCGGGCCTTGGAGTGGTCCCAGCGCAACCGGGCGGCCTTCTGCGAGGGCTACGCCGCGGTCGCGGCGGACCCGCGCGAACAGGGCGAGCTGCTGCGCGCCTTCGAATTGGACAAGGCGGTCTACGAAGTGGGCTACGAGCACGCGAACCGGCCGGACTGGCTGGGCGTGCCGCTCGCTTCGATCGCCCGGATCACGAGCGGAGAGGGATGACACCGTGAACGCCGTTCCGGAAGGCCTCCCGGCCGCGGCCCCGCCGGCTGCCGACATCGACCGGCTGCTGGCCGGTTCCCACCACGACCCGCACTCCGTCCTCGGCGTGCACCCGGCCGGCAAGGGGTTCGTGGCGCGGGCGCTGCTGCCCGGCGCCAAGGCCGTCACGCTGAGCGCGGGCGAGCGGCGGTTCCCGATGGAGCCGGTGATCGACGCCCTGTTCGCCGTCTCGGTGCCGGAGCACCCCGGCGACTACCGGCTGGAAGTCGAGTACGACGGGCACACCGCGACCGCCGACGACCCGTACCGTTGGCTGCCCACGGTGGGCGAGCTGGACCTGCACCTGATCGGCGAAGGCCGGCACGAGCGGCTGTGGGAGGTGCTCGGCGTGCACGTCCGGTCGTACGAGACGCCGAACGGCGTCGTCGCCGGGACGTCGTTCGCGGTGTGGGCGCCGAACGCGCGCGGCATCCGCGTGATCGGCGACTTCAACGGCTGGGACGGGCGCGGGCACCCGATGCGCTCGCTCGGCTCGTCCGGGATCTGGGAGCTGTTCGTGCCCGGGGTCGGCGTGGGCACCTGCTACAAGTTCCGGATCCTCGGCGCCGACGGCAACTGGCACGAAAAGGCCGACCCGATGGCGTTCGCCACCGAGCAGCCGCCCGCGACGGCCTCGGTCGTCACCACCTCCGGGTACCTGTGGGACGACGACGCGTGGGTCGCCCGGCGCGAGGCGACCGAGTGGGCCGCGGCGCCGATGAGCGTCTACGAGGTCCACCTCGGCTCGTGGCGGCCCGGGCTCGACTACCGCGAGCTGGCCGACCAGCTCGGCGACTACCTCGTCGAGACCGGCTTCACGCACGTGGAGCTGCTGCCGGTGTCGGAGCACCCGTTCGGCGGCTCGTGGGGCTACCAGGTGACGTCGTACTACGCGCCGACGTCCCGCTTCGGCTCGCCGGACGACTTCCGCTACTTCGTCGACCGCCTGCACCAGCGGGGGATCGGCGTGCTGGTGGACTGGGTGCCCGCGCACTTCCCGAAGGACAGCTGGGCGCTGGCGAAGTTCGACGGCACGGCGTTGTACGAGCACGCGGACCCGCGCCGCGGCGAGCAGCCCGACTGGGGCACGCTCGTGTTCGACTTCGGCCGCAACGAGGTCCGCAACTTCCTCGTCGCCAACGCGCTGTACTGGATCGAGGAGTTCCACCTCGACGGCCTGCGCGTCGACGCGGTGGCGTCGATGCTCTACCTCGACTACTCCCGCAACGAAGGGGAGTGGCTGCCGAACCAGTACGGCGGCCGCGAAAACCTGGACGCGGTGAAGTTCCTGCAGGAGCTGAACGCGACCGTCTACAAGCGACACCCGGGCATCGTGATGGTGGCCGAGGAATCGACCGCGTGGCCGGGCGTCACGCGCCCGACGCACCTCGGCGGGCTGGGCTTCGGCTTCAAGTGGAACATGGGCTGGATGCACGACACGCTCCGGTACCTGTCGCACGAGCCGATCCACCGCGCGTACCACCACAACGAGATGACGTTTTCGTTGGTGTACGCCTGGAGCGAGAACTTCGTGCTGCCGCTGTCGCACGACGAAGTGGTGCACGGCAAGGGATCCCTGTGGGGCCGGATGCCGGGCGACGCGTGGAACAAGGCCGCCGGGCTGCGCTCGCTGCTGGCGTTCATGTGGGCGCACCCGGGCAAGCAGCTGCTGTTCATGGGCGGCGAGTTCGGCCAGGAGGGGGAGTGGTCGGAACAGCGCTCGCTCGACTGGCACCTCCTGGAGGAACCGCTGCACCGCGGCGTCCAGGACCTGCTGCGCTCGCTGAACTCGGTGTACCGGTCGACCCCGGCGCTGTTCAGCCAGGACACCTCGCCCGAAGGCTTCGCGTGGATCGACGCGAACGACTCCAGCGGCAACGTGCTGAGCTTCCTCCGCCTCGGCACCGACGGCTCGCGGCTGGCGTGCGTGGCGAACTTCGCGGGCGTCCCGCACCACGACTACCGGGTCGGCCTGCCGGCCGCCGGGCGCTGGCGCGAGGTCGTCAACACCGACGCGGAGGCCTACGGCGGGTCCGGGGTGGGGAACCTCGGGCTCGTGGAGGCGACCGAGGAGCCGTGGCACGGGCAGCCGGCCTCGGCGGTGCTGCAGCTGCCGCCGGCGGGCGTCCTGTGGCTGGTGGAGGAATCCGACTGAGGCGCGACCCGGCGGAGTCGCGGAAAAAGACTCCGCCGGGCCCGGGCCGCGGGCTTACCATCGGTGCATGGACGGCTCCGGCGTCCTCGCGAACCTGATCCTCTTCGCCGTGGTCTGCGTCGCTCCCACGGTGCTGTTCTGGTGCGCGCTGCGCGTCCCCCGGCTGATCCACTGGATCCGCGCGAAGCGGGTCACGCCGGCGCCGTCGGGCCCGCCGATCGAGCGCGTCGCCGCCGACCTGCGCCGCGTGCACCGGCTGCTCGTCGACTACCCCTCCGGCACACCGGCCGCCCGGCGCTTCGGCACCCGGCAGGCCTACGACGAGCTGCTCACCCAGGCCTGCCGCCAGGTCGGCGTCCCGCACCGGCTCGCCGAGCTGCCCGAGGGGATGGACCGCGAGATCGAACGGCTGCGCGTCGAGCAGTCGCTGCGGGAGCGCGGGCTGGCCGTGCCCTGAGTTGTACGGCTCGTGTACGCGTCCCGGTCACGCTGCCGGCATGCGCCTCTTGATCGGCTTCGTGACGCTGCTGCTGCTCGCCCTGGCGCCGCCGGCCCAGGCCGCCGCGAACTTCCCCCGCTTGGCCGTCGACGGCTACCGGCTCACCGCAGGCGACACCTTCGCCACCTACGGCTCGCGGGTCACCGCGCTCGACCGCCAGCTACCGCCGCGCGGGCTGTCGTCGTTGCTGGGGGACACCAACCGCAAGGCCCGCCCGCTCTGCCACGGCACGTACCTCGCAGCGGCGCTGAAGCCGGCCGGGTTCTGCTGGGAAGACGCGAACGACGACAAGACCAACGACTGGATCCCGCAGGGCCTCACCGGCTCCGGCGACGCGGATCCGGCGACCGGCACTGTCGGCGGCAAGCGCGTCGTCGCGACGTCGTGGCACACCCCGGGCGACACCATGGTCCGACTGTCCTTTGTGGACGCGACCGGGCTCGGCTACCGGCACGTCCTGCTCGTGGAACCGACCTCCGACACCGATTTCGCGGTCGTGGCGGGCCACGGGCACGGCCTGACGTGGTCGGGCAACCTGCTCTACGTCGCGACCACCGGCGGCCTGATCCGCGTCTTCGACACCACGCACTTCTGGAAGGTCGACGCCAGCGCCGGAACGGTCGGCCGCGGTGCCGACGGCAAGTACCACGCGGCGTTCTACGACTACGCGATGCCCCAGATCGGCGCGTACTGGTACCCGGGCGGCGGCGCCTGCACGACGGCGGTGGGTGAGCGCCCGTGCCTGTCGACGCTTTCCTTCGACCACAGCGATTCCACGTTCGTGACGGCGGAACACGCACCCGAAGCGGGCGGCCGGATCCTGAAGTGGCCGTTCGACCGGGCGACGGGCCGTCTCGTGCCGTCAGCCGATGGGCTGGTGCACGCTGCCGAAGGGTTTTCCTCGCCGGTGTGGGGCATGCAGGGCGCGGTGTCCCGGGGCGGCTATTTCGTGGTGACGGGAGTGTGCCCGGAGTACGCGGGCGTGGCGGGCGATCATCCCTCGTGCCTGCACGGCGGGGTCGGGGGAGTCTCGACGTCGAGGCTGGCCGGGCAGGCTCCGGTGAACAGCCAGAACCTGTCGTACTGGCCGGCGACGGGGGAGCTGTGGCTGCTCAACGAGCAGCTGCGCGAGCGCGTGGTGGTGCACGTCCCCTGGACGACGCTGACCGGGCGGGCCTGAAACGCGGAAGAACCCCGCCACCGAGGTGACGGGGTTCTTCCGCATGCCGTGACTCAGTCCAGGTAGTCGCGCAGGACCTGGGACCGCGACGGGTGGCGCAGCTTCGACATCGTCTTCGACTCGATCTGCCGGATGCGCTCGCGGGTCACCCCGTACACCTGGCCGATCTCGTCGAGCGTGCGCGGCTGGCCGTCCGTGAGGCCGAAGCGCAGGCGGACCACGCCCGCCTCGCGCTCGGACAGCGTCTGCAGCACCGACTGGAGCTGGTCCTGCAGCAGCGTGAACGACACCGCGTCCACCGCGACGACCGCTTCGGAGTCCTCGATGAAGTCACCGAGCTGCGAGTCGCCCTCGTCGCCGATCGTCTGGTCGAGCGAGATCGGCTCACGCGCGTACTGCTGGATCTCCAGGACCTTCTCCGGGGAGATGTCCATTTCCTTGGCGAGCTCCTCGGGCGTCGGCTCGCGGCCGAGGTCCTGCAGGAGTTCGCGCTGTATGCGGCCGAGCTTGTTGATGACCTCGACCATGTGCACCGGGATGCGGATGGTGCGGGCCTGGTCGGCCATCGCGCGGGTGATCGCCTGGCGGATCCACCACGTGGCGTACGTCGAGAACTTGTAGCCCTTGGTGTAGTCGAACTTCTCCACCGCGCGGATCAGGCCGAGGTTGCCCTCCTGGATCAGGTCCAGGAACGCCATGCCGCGGCCGGTGTAGCGCTTGGCCAGCGACACCACGAGCCGGAGGTTCGCCTCCAGCAGGTGGTTCTTCGCCCGCTCGCCGTCGCGCACGATCCACTTGAGATCGCGGCGCATCTGCGTGACGAGCTTCTCGCCCTCCTCCTCGGCGGTGCGCACGCGCTCGGCGGCGTAGAGCCCGGCCTCGATCCGCTTGGCCAGCTCCACCTCCTCCTCCGCGTTCAGCAGCGCGACCTTGCCGATCTGCTTGAGGTAGGCACGCACGGAGTCGGCGGACGCGGTGAGCTCGGCGTCCTTGCGCGCCTGGCGCAGCGCCTCGGACTCCTCCTCGTCCCAGACGAAGTCCGGGTTGTCGGAGCTCTTGGCGGCGGCCTTGTCGGCGGCGGCGCCCCGGCGGCGCTGCGCCGGGGTCTCCTCGTCGTCCTCTTCGTCATCGTCGTCGTCGGCCGCGGCGGCGTCCGGCTCGTCGTTGACGGTCTCGTCGACGACGTCGACCTCGACCTCTTCCAGGTCCGACAGATCGGGCGAGTCGAGTTCGGCTTCGTCCAGTTCGACCGGACCGTCCGGATCGCCGTCTTCGGTCTTCGCGCCCTTGGTCACGGCCTTCTTCGCCGGGGCCTTCTTGGCCGGGGCCTTCTTGGCGGTGGTGGTCTTGCGGGCCGCAGGCTTCGCCGTCCCGGTGGCTGCCTCTTCGGCCGGCTCGCCGGCTGCGGTCGCGGTCTTCGTCCCGCCTCGGGTTGCGGTTCTTGCGGCTGCCACTTACGCCCTTTCGCAGCGGTCGATCATGACGAGCAACGGCCTGGCGGCCACTGCTGCCTCACATTCGGGGATCACGCCTCGGCCTGCGGTTTTGGCCTCCGCAGCCGTGGGCCGTGTTCCATTGTAACGACGGTACGCGCATGCGGTGCGAAGCGATCACCCTCAGCCCCGTCGCGAGCGCCGGATCAGTGCTCGATGCCCTCCGCCGCGGCGGCCGCGGCGCCGACGATCCCGGCGTTGTTCTGCAGCGTCGCCACCAGCACCGGAGTGCGGATGTCCAGCAGCGGCACCCATTTCTCGGCCTTCTTGCTGACGCCGCCGCCGACGATGAACAGATCCGGCCAGATCAGGTTCTCGAGCACGGTCAGATAACGGTGCACCCGCTTGGCCCATTCGGGGTAGGAGAGCCCCTCGTTGTCCTTCACCGACGCCGCCGCGCGCTTCTCCGCGTCGTGGCCGTCGATCTCCAGGTGGCCGAACTCGGTGTTCGGGACGAGCTTGCCGTCCTGGAACACCGCGCTGCCGATCCCGGTGCCGAAGGTGAGCAGCGCGGTCACGCCCTTGCGCGCGACCGGGTCGCCGAAGCGGATCTCCGCCATGCCCGCCGCGTCGGCGTCGTTGAGCATCGCGATCTGGTCGACGCCGCGGCCGAGCCGCTTCGCGAACAGCGCGTCGGCGTCCGTGCCGATCCACTGCTTGTCGATGTTGGCCGCGGTGTGCGCCACGCCCCGCTTGACGACGGCCGGGAGCGTCACGCCGACCGGGCCGTCCCAGCCCGCCTGCGTGACGATGTCGTGCACGACGTCCGCCACCGCCGAAGGCGTGGACGGCTTGGGGGTCTCGATCCGGATCCGGTCGCCGATGAGCCGGCCCTTCTCCAGGTCGACCAAGGCGCCCTTGATCCCGCTGCCGCCGATGTCGATGCCGAAACCTCGGCGGGTCGCCTCCACCACGGACGTGGTCCCTTCTCGCACGATTCAGAAGCCTGCCTCGGAGACTTTAACCGGATGTGGTGACATGGCGGACGTGGGAGTTGACGAGTCGTTGCTGAAAAGCGTCGCGGAGCAGGTCGCGACGGAAGCCGCCGAGCTGGTCCGCGAGGCCTGGGAGGGGATGGCGAACGGTCGTTCGGTGGCCGTGGGGACCAAATCCGCGGACACCGACGTGGTGACCGCGGTCGACCACGAGTCCGAACGCCTGGTGCGCGAACGGCTGGCTTCGCTGCGGCCGGGGGAGCCGGTGCTCGGCGAAGAAGGCGGCGGCGCGGCGGGCGACGGCGTGACCTGGGTGGTCGACCCGATCGACGGCACGGTCAACTTCCTCTACGGGCTGCCGTGGTTCGCGGTGTCGGTGGCGGCGCAGATCGGCGGCGAATCGGTGGCGGGCGCGGTCGTGGAGCCGGCGAGCGGCCGCGTCTGGACGGCGGCCCGCGGCCAGGGCGCGTTCCTGGACGGCCGCCGGCTGGCGGTGTCGGCGCCTTCGCGGCTCGAGCTGACTTTGGTCGGGACCGGTTTCGCGTACTCGGCCGAGCGCCGGACGCGGCAGTCGCGCTTCGCCGCGGAGCTCCTGGGGCGGGTGCGGGACATCCGCCGCAACGGGGCGGCGTCGCTGGACCTGTGCGCGGTCGCGGCGGGCTGGCTGGACGCGTACTTCGAGCACGGCCTGCACCGGTGGGACTGGGCAGCGGGCGCGCTGATCGCGGCGGAGGCGGGCGCGGTGGTGTCCGTGCCGGGGTCGGTGCCGGAGCTGGGGGCGGACGCGACCTACGCGGCGGCGCCGTCGATCGCGGACCCGCTGCGGAAGCTCCTGGCCGACTGCGGTGCGGCGGAGGTCTGAGCCGAGGTCTGAGCGGGCGGCCAGCGGGTCGCGAATGACTCATTCGGGACGCCGGACGGCCGGAACTGTCGGTGCTCCCCGGTAGCGTGGAAAACGGGGGCGCCCCCGCGGCGCTGGGTCACCAGGCGACGCCGCGGGCTGGCGCAAGGGCCGCGGCACGAGGTCCTGAATGACCCATTCAGGGCCTCCGAAGACCTGAATGACTCATTCAAGGCGCCGCCGCCCGGAGACCGTCGCGCCGTCCCTGGCTCACCGGCTTCGCCGGAGAAGCGCGTCAGCAGGCGACGTCGCGGGCGGAGGCCAGCAGGGTCTGGTCGATCACCGGGGCCTTGGCGCCTGCCGACTGCTCGTTGCCGCCGCCGCCCTGGTGGGTCTTGGACCAGTCGGCGAGCTGGGTGAGGATCTGGCGGGCCTCGGCGCGCGGCCGGATGTCGCCGAAGAGCGAGCCCGTCACCAGGTCGACGCTCGCGTCCTTGCGGTTGTCCTGCACCAGTTCGGCGCAGGGGACCACCAGGCTCAGCGTCCGGGCCGCGGTGACGCCGTTCTCGCCGAAGCGGATCTGGCCGCGGCACTTGGCCACCCGGCCGTCGTAGGCGGGGTCGTTGGCCGGCTCGCCGGCGCCGGTGAAGCCCAGCTCCTTGAGCGCGGTGGTGGCGATGCCGCCCTGGCCGCGCGTGCTCGACGCGTTGAGGACCTTCACCGCGACCTTGTCCGGCGGGATCGGCGCGCGGTCGTCGAGGGAGTTGTGGGGGAGGGTGCTGAACGTGACACCCGGCGGCGGGGTCGCGGGCGGGTCGCACTTCACGGCCTCGTCGACGTCGCCCTTGCCGACCGCCGCGTTGATCCAGACGATGATCGCGCCGAGGGCGAGCACGCCGATGACGATCAGCGCCGGCAGCGGCTTGTGCTTGCGATACGGCCGCGCCCCACGGTCCCCGATGCCGTTCCCCGACGCCACCTGCCCGTCCCTTCCCGAACACCGAAACCGACCGTGCGAATCCGGCACCCGTCGTGGCCGATCAGCCTAGGCGCTGCGGCCGGCGCGGCTCGTCCCGGGTCACCCCGCCGGAACGCCCGATCCCCGTGCGGCGATCGCACCACGCCCGGGCCGGCCGGGGCAAGCGGACACGGGCCCCGTGTGGAGTTCTCCACCCGTGGGCAACCCGAACGGACGACAACGCGTCTTACCTGCGGGTTCCCCCTGTCGGGTGACGAATCCCCGGCAATGTCTGACTCGTTGCAGAACCGTCGCGGGCGTGAGCTACCCTTCCCGGGCTCCGGCCGCAGGAAGAGGCGCGAAAAGAAGAGACCTCGGTCACTTCGGCCGTCGGGCACAAACGAGGGCCCTGGAACGTTGACCAGCGGCACGGCGGACTCACGGGGACACCCGGGGGTCCGGAGAAACGAACATACAAGCTGATCGCAGGGGTGAGGGACACATGGCTACCGACTACGACGCTCCGCGCCGCAGCGAAGCCGACGAGCTGGCCGAAGACTCGTTGGAGGAGCTCAAGGCCCGGCGGAACGAGAACCAGTCCGGCGTCGTCGACGTCGACGAGGACGCGACCGCCGAGAACTTCGAGCTGCCGGGTGCCGACCTTTCCGGGCTTTCCGGTGAGGACATGACCGTGAAGGTGGTGCCGAAGCAGGCGGACGAGTTCACCTGCTCCGTGTGCTTCCTGGTGCACCACCGCAGCCGGCTGGCCGAGGACAACGGCGGACGCCTGATCTGCCGCGACTGCGCCTGAGCCGCGCAGGGGTTCTCGGACACAGGGGACGAACAGACGCGGCCAAGAGCCTCGAGGGACACCTTGGGGGAGGCTCGAAGCGCGCTGGGGACAAGGGGGCCGGCCGGTTGGCCGGCCCCCTTCCCATGTCCGGAGGGCGGTCAGGCGCCCTTGAGCAGCTCGGCGACGCGCTCGGGGTGCCGGGTGCTGAACAGCCAGTACGGCGTCGGGTCGCTCGGGTCGGTGAGGCGGACCTTGACCACCGGGCCGACCCAGCCGCGGTGCAGCACGTAGGCGGCGGGGTCGCCGTCCCGGCCGAGCGCCTTGCGCTTGGCTTCCTTGTCGAAGATCTCCACCTCGCCGGCGTAGCGCAGCGGCAGGTGGGCGTCGCCGACCCACAGCTCCGGCTCGTCGCCGCCGGTGATCCGGACCTTCGACCGGCCGAGCGACAGCAGTAGCGCCACCACGACCGGTAGCGCGATCACGTACGGCAGCCACGCCCGGATCCCCGGGTAGCCGAGGTCGATCTCGGCCGCGAGCAGGACCGCGCCGAGCACCGGCAGCGGCCAGCCCCACCACGGGACGTACAGCCGCTCGGAGTGCCGGACCGCGGCACTAGCGGCCGTCTTCGCTGATTCACCCACGGGTAGAGAGTAATCTCGCCGCCCGTGTCCAGCGTTCAGGTACTCCTCTCCCGGCTCGACCCGGATGTCCCGCTGCCCGCCTACGCCCGACCGGGCGACGCGGGCGCCGATCTCGTCACCACCTCGGATATCGTCCTGGCACCCGGGGAACGCGGGGTGGTCGGCACCGGTGTCGCGATCGCGCTCCCGCCCGGGTACGCGGGGTTCGTCCACCCGCGCTCGGGCCTGGCCGCCCGGGTCGGGCTGTCGGTGGTGAACACCCCGGGCACGATCGACGCGGGCTACCGCGGGGAGATCAAGGTCTGCCTGATCAACCACGACTCGGTGCACCCGGTGAAGCTGGCGCGCGGCGACCGCATCGCCCAGCTGGTCGTGCAGCGGGTCGAGCACGCCGAGTTCGTCGAGGTCGCCGAGCTCGACACCACCGAACGGGGTGCCGGCGGCTACGGATCCACCGGCGGACACGCCACACTGGGAACACCGGCGCTCGCCGCGGGCGCCGGCGCGGGGGAAGGAACGGAGAAGTAGTGGGGATTTTCGGACGCAAGCGGCGGACCGAGGGCGGGTCCGCGGGCAGGCACGCCGCGCCCGAGGCCGACGACACGATCGAGGACGAGCCGTACGACGACGAGGAGTCGGAGCTTTCGGATGTTTCCGACGGCCCGTTCGACGTCGCGGACTTCGACGACGACGGCGTCCCGCGGATCGACCTCGGCTCGGTGAAGGTACCGGTGCCCGACGGTTCCCAGGTCCAGGTCGAAATGGACCCGGAGACCGGGGGCGTGCGCGCCGTGCACGTCGTCACCGAGCAGGGCCAGATCACGGTCAGCGCGTACGCCGCGCCGCGGTCCGGCGGGCTGTGGCGCGAGGTGAGCACCGAGCTCGCCGAGCAGCTGCGGGCCGACGGCGCCAAGGTCAACATCGGCCGCGGCAAGTGGGGCCTGGAGATCTCGGCCATCGTCGGCGACGTCGCCCTGCGGTTCGTCGGCGTCGACCGGCCCCGCTGGATGCTGCGCGGCGTGATCGCCGGGCCGCAGTCGGAGGCCGCGGGGGCCGTCGAGGTGCTGCGCGAGATCGTCCGCCGCACGATCGTCGACCGCGGTGACGCCCCGATGCCGGTCCGCACCCCGCTGACCATCACGCTGCCCGAGGCAGTCGCCGAGCACATCGCGGCCCAGCAGCAACAGGGCTGACGCTCGTTCCGTGAAGGCCTCCTTACCGGCACTTATGACCGGCAAGGAGGCCTTCACGGCGTTTCGAGGGCCCGCAGGAAGGCGAGGACGGTCGCCCGGCCCAGGGACTCGCGGTCGGCCCCCAGTGCCGTGAGGGTCGTCTCGCCGAGGGCCGCGCGGGGGAGTGCGCGAGCCCACTCCGATGCGACTTTCGTCGGGTGGATCGGGTCGTCGGTGCACGTGCCGATCCCGGCCGGGACGGCGAGCCGCGACAGCTCCCCGAGGGTGGGCGAGGGACGGCCCGCCGCGACGCGCAGGCCGTCGGCCAGCCCGTCGCCGTGCCGGCGCCACGCCCGGTCCAGTTCGGCCCGAAGCCAGTCCGGGCTGCCCTCGGTCTGCGCGAGCGCGGCGTCCACGCCGGAATCGGCCACCAGGTCCGCCGACAGCGTCGCGGCGAGCGATGCGGGTGCTGAGCCGGGGACGCCGTTCCAGGCCGGGAGAGCGGCCAGCAGGCCCCCGCAACGGCCCGGGTTACGCACGGCCCACTCCGCGGCGAGGTGCGCGCCGAACGAAATGCCGCCGACGAGCAGTTCGCCGTGCTCGGCCGCCAGCGCGTCCAAGGCCGCCAGGTAGCCGTCGGCCAGCGCGGCGCCGGCCGGCGGAGGGGGCGCGATGAGCGGGACACCGAGGGCGCGCAGGGGCCCCTCGAAGACGGCCCGGACGAACACCTCGTCGGAGCCGGTGCCGGGGAGGAGCACCGCGGCGGGAACTCTGA
Source organism: Amycolatopsis lexingtonensis (assembly GCF_014873755.1). Classification (NCBI taxonomy): domain Bacteria; kingdom Bacillati; phylum Actinomycetota; class Actinomycetes; order Pseudonocardiales; family Pseudonocardiaceae; genus Amycolatopsis; species Amycolatopsis lexingtonensis. The sequence continues at coordinate 4,558,039 of NZ_JADBEG010000001.1, read as the reverse complement.
TCGCGGACGTCACGTTGCGATCTTTGCGCAAAGGCGTTTCCCTGGCGGGGACCGCAGTACGCTGGAATCGCACGGGCCGCAAGCAGTTTGTCGGGGGCCCCGGAGCACAGGAGCACCTATGTCCGCCAAAGACGGCGGCTACTTCAGCCGGCTGGTACGCAAGCTGACCAGCGACGTCGAGGATCTCGACGCAGACGAAATGTCGATGAGGTCGGGCGCCGAAGGGGCGCAGCGGGCCTGTGACTGCCGTTCCGGTGAAGAGGTCACCGTGATGGGGAGACTCCGCAGCGTGGAGCTCTGCCCGACGAACGAGGCCGCCACCCTGGAGGCCGAGCTGTTCGACGGGACACAGGGCGTGACGCTAATCTGGCTCGGCCGCCGCCGGATCCCGGGCATCGAGCCTGGCCGGACGATCAAGGTGCGCGGCCGGATGGCCGAGCGTGACGGCCAGAAGGTGCTGTACAACCCCTATTACGAGCTCCAGAGCCCAGTGAGTTGATCACCCATCGTGACTGAACCCGCCCCGAGCGAGAAGAAGACCGACGCGGAAGAAGAACCGCAGCCGACCCTGCTCGACCAGATGGGCGGCGTGTCGGGACTCATCTATTCGTCGCTCCCGGTGATCGTCTTCGTGCTGGCCAATTCGTTCTTCGGCCTGACCGCGGCCATCTGGACGTCGATCGGCAGCGCGGTGGCCATCACCGTGCTGCGGCTGGTCCGCAAGGAGCCGCTGCAGCCGGCGATCTCGGGGTTCTTCGGCGTCGCGATCGCGGCGTTCATCGCCTACCGGACGGGGTCCGCGAAGGGCTTCTTCCTGTTCGGGATCTACGCGAGCCTGGTCTACTGCGGCATCTTCGTGCTGTCGGTGGTGGTCCGCCGTCCGATCGCGGGCGTCGTCTGGAACATGCTGAACGGCACCGGCCAGGCCTGGCGCAAGGACAAGCCGTCCCGCTACGGCTACGACATCGCGACGCTGGCGATGGCGCTGATCTTCGCCGCCCGGTTCGTGGTCCAGCGCTGGCTGTACCAGGAGGACTACACGGGCTGGCTGGCCTTCGCGAAGATCGCGATGGGGTACCCGCTGTACGCGCTGGGCCTGCTGGTGGTCGTGTGGGCGGTGCGGCGGTCGGACAAGCGCCTGAAGGCGCTGGCGGAGACCGAGCAGAAGCCGGAGACGGACGCGGAGGTCGAGGCCCGGCTGCGCGAGAAGTACGCGGCCCCCGAGGCCTGAGCGGGCGGGTCTTGAATGAGTCGTTCAAGACCGTTGCCCCTGGGCGAGGCCGATCCGGCCGCTTCGTGTCATGAACGGGTCGTTCACCTCACCAGACGACATGAACGAGTCGTTCACGACATCACGGCCGGGTCCCGGCAACGTCACGCGGCCGGGTCGCTCGGCCGTCGGTGACCCGCTCGCCCCGACGTCTTGAATGACTCATTCAGGACCTCCGAAGACCTGAATGAGTCATTCAAGACGCTGCTGCAACGCTGCGGGCTGCACCGACGCGACTTTTGCCGCAGCCCTGTCGCCAGACGACATGAACGAGTCGTTCATGACATCGAGGGCCCGCGGCCTGAGCCGTGCCCGCGCGGGGGCGCCCCCGTTTTCCACGCTACCGGCGGGCACCGACAGTTCCGGCCGCCGAGCGTCGCCAATGACCCATTCGCGGCGTCGGTGGTCCCGAATGAGTCATTCGCGACACGAAGAAGGCCCCCGGCACACTCCGCCGGGGGCCTTCTCAACGTCCTCAGTACCCGAGAGCCGTCCGGATCTCCGGCTCGACGTCGGCCGTCGCGACGAACAGCAGCTCGTCGCCCGGCTCCAGCGGGTCCTCCGGCTGCGGCACGATCACCCGGTCGCCCCGCAGGATCGTCACCAGCGCCGCGTCGCGCGGCAGCGACAGCTCGCTCACCGGCTTGCCCGCCAGCGGCGTCTCCGCCGGCAGCGTCAGCTCGACGAGGTTCGCGTTGCTCTGCCGGAACGTCATCAGCCGCACGAGGTCGCCGACGCTGACCGCCTCCTCGACCATCGCCGCGAGCATGCGCGGGGTCGAGACCGCGACGTCGACGCCCCAGGCGTCGGTGAACAGCCACTCGTTGGCCGGGTTGTTCACCCGGGCCACCACGCGCCGGACCGCGAACTCCGTCTTCGCCAGCAGCGAGACCACCAGGTTGGCCTTGTCGTCGCCGGTCGCGGCGATGACCACGTCGCACTGCTCGATCCCGGACTCCTCCAGGATCGACACCTCGCAGGCGTCGCCGAGCACCCAGTCGGCCTGCTCGACCGCGTGCGGCTCGAACTGGTCCGCTTCGCGCTCGATGAGCATCACCTGGTGCCTGCCGTCGATCAGCTCGGTGGCGATGGAGCGGCCGACCGCGCCCGCGCCCGCAATCGCGACCCTCATGCCTCGTCCTCCGGTTCGCGGTGCGCCACGCTGGTCACGTCGCTGACGGTGCCGGACCGCGCGGCCACCCACACGTCGTCGCCGTCCTGGACCACGGTCTTGGTGTCCGGCAGCACGGGCGTGCCGAAGCGCATGATGAACGCCACGCGCGCGCCGGTCGCCTCCTGCAGGGACCGGACGGAGTGCCCGACCCAGCCCTCGTGCAGCGGCAGCTGCAGCAGCGCGACGTTGCCCGACGGGTCCCGCCACGCCGACGCCACGCCGTCCGGCAGCAGGGTCCGCAGGAACCGGTCGGTGGTCCACGGCACGGTCGCGACCGTCGGGATGCCCAGCCGCTCGTACACCGCCGCGCGCTTGTGGTCGTAGATCCGCGCCACCACGTGCTCGATGCCGAAGTTCTCGCGCGCCACCCGCGCCGAAATGATGTTCGAGTTGTCGCCGCTGGACACCGCCGCGAACGCGCTCGCCCGCTCGATGCCCGCCTCGATGAGCACCTTGCGGTCGAAGCCGACGCCGACGACCTGCTGGCCGTGGAAGTCGCTGCCGAGCCGGCGGAACGCCTGCTGGTTCTTGTCGATGACGGCCACCTCGTGGCCGAGCCGCTCCAGCGCAGCGGCCAGGGACGCGCCTACCCGGCCGCACCCCATGATCACCACGTGCACGCCCTGCCTCCTCTTCGGCGGGTTCACCCGTCCGTACCTACCCCGACATGCCAGCGCCGAACCTACCGTGTGCTCCGCCGGTTAGCTCCACCGTCCTCCCCTCCACCGCCCTCAGCGGAGGAGCTTCGCTCCGCTGTACATTCCCCAGGTGTCGAAGTTCCCGACCGTGCTGAAACGCCTGGTCCTCGGACGTCCGTTCCGCAGTGACAGGCTCGCTCACACGCTCCTCCCGAAGCGCATCGCGCTGCCGATCTTCGCGTCCGACGCGCTCTCGAGCGTGGCGTACGCGCCGGAAGAGATCTTCCTGACGCTGAGCGTCGCGGGCTTGTCCGCGTACGCGCTGGCGCCGTGGATCGGCATCGCCGTGGCGCTGGTCATGCTGGTCGTCGTCGCGTCCTACCGGCAGAACGTGCACGCCTACCCCAGCGGCGGCGGCGACTACGAGGTCGCCAACACGAACCTGGGCGGCAAGTTCGGGCTGACCGTGGCGAGCGCGCTGCTCGTCGACTACGTGCTCACCGTCGCAGTGTCCACTTCGTCCGGTGTGGCCAACATCGGATCCGCGGTGCCGTGGGTGGCCCAGCACAAGGTGCTGGCTTCGATCGTCATCGTCGTCGTGCTGACGTCGCTGAACCTGCGCGGCATCCGGGAGTCGGGGAAGGCCTTCGCGATCCCGACATACGGGTTCATCCTGGGCATCCTGGTCATGGTCGGGTGGGGCCTGGTGCAGGCGGCCACCGGCACGGAGATGCTGGCGGAAAGCGCCGGGCTGACGCTGAACGCCGAAGGCACGTTCGCCGGCGCCGCGTATGCCTTCCTGGTCCTGCGCGCGTTCTCCTCCGGTGCCGCCGCGCTCACCGGGGTCGAGGCCATCAGCAACGGCGTCCCCGCGTTCCAGAAGCCCAAGTCGAAGAACGCGGCGACCACCCTGCTGATGATGGGCCTGCTCGCGGTGATCATGCTGGTCGGCATCATCGCGCTCGCGATCATCACGAAGGTGACCTTCGCCGAGGACCCCGACCGCCAGCTCGTCGGCGCGCCGGCGGGCTACGAGCAGAAGACGATCCTCGCCCAGATCGCGCACGCGGTGTTCGCCGACTTCCCGCCGGCGTTCTACTACGTGTCCTTCTCCACCGGCATCATCCTGCTGCTGGCCGCGAACACCGCGTTCAACGGCTTCCCGGTGCTGGGCTCGATCCTGGCGCAGGACCGCTACCTGCCGCGGCAGCTGCACACGCGCGGGGACCGGCTGGCGTTCTCCAACGGGATCCTGTTCCTGGCGGCGTTCGCGCTGGTGCTGATCGTCGCGTTCGACGCCGAGGTCACCCGGCTCATCCAGCTCTACATCGTGGGCGTGTTCGTGTCGTTCACGGTGAGCCAGGCCGGCATGCTCCGGCACTGGAACCGGTTGCTGGCCAAGGAAACCGACCCGGGCGTGCGGCGGCGGATGCGGCGGTCCCAGACCGTCAACGCGATCGGCCTCACCTGCACCGGCACCGTCCTGGTGATCGTGCTGATCACCAAGTTCCTGCTCGGCGCGTGGATCGCGATCGCGGCGATGGTGGCGATCTTCGTGCTGATGACGGCGATCCGGCGGCACTACGACCGCGTCGCCGACGAGCTGAAGGACCTCGGCGACACCCCGACCGTGCTGCCGTCGCGCAACCACGCGATCGTCCTGGTGTCCAAACTGCACCGGCCGACGCTGCGCGCGCTGGCCTACGCCAAGGCGATGCGCCCGGACGTCCTCGAGGCCGTGACGGTCAATGTGGACGATGCGGACACGCGCCGGCTCACCGCCGAGTGGGACGCGCACAACTTCAAGGTGCCGCTGAAGGTCGTCGAATCGCCCTACCGCGAGATCACGAAGCCGGTGCTCGACTACGTGAAGCGCGTGCGCGGCGACAACCCGCGCAACGTGGTGACCGTGTTCATCCCGGAGTACGTGGTCGGGCACTGGTGGGAGCAGGTGCTGCACAACCAGAGCGCGCTGCGGCTCAAGGGCCGCCTGCTGTTCCAGTCCGGCGTGATCGTGGCGAGCGTGCCGTGGCAGCTGGAGTCCTCGGCCAAGGCGGCCGCGCGCGTCCGGAACGAACGGCCCGCGGCCGGCGACGTCCGGCGCGGGTTCTCGCCCAACGGCAAGCCAGTGGCCGCGCCGAAGCCGAAGGAGCCGGCCGAATGACGAGCTGGCTGGGCCGCGTCCTCGAGGTGGAGGTCGGGCCGGTCGCGCACGGCGGCCACTGCGTCGCGCGCGCCGACGGCCGGGTCGTGTTCGTCCGGCACGCGCTGCCGGGCGAGCGGGTCCGCGTCGAGGTCACCGAGGACAACGGCGGTTCGTTCTGCCGCGGCGACGCGGTGGAGGTGCTGTCGGCGGCCGAGGCGCGCGTCGAGCCGCCCTGCCCGCTCGCGGTGCCCGGCGGGTGCGGCGGGTGCGACTGGCAGCACGCGACGCCGTCGTACCAGCGCGAGCTGAAGGCCGCCGTCGTGGCGGAGCAGCTGCAACGGCTGGCCGGGATCGAGCGCGAGGTCGTCGTGGAAGCGCTGGACGGCGGGCCGCTGGACTGGCGCAGCCGCGTCCGCCTGGTCGCCGGCCAGGACGGCCGCGCGGGCCTGCGCGCCCACCACAGCCACCGCGTGGTACCGCTGGAGAAGTGCCCGATCGCGGTGCCGGGCGCGCTGGACGACGTCCTCGCGCGCCGCTGGCGCCCGGGCACCGAGCTGGAGGTCACCAGCGACGGCGACGGCACCCGGCACGTGCGCGAGCTGTCGACGGTCCGCGGCAAGGTCCGCGCCCGCCAGCTGTCCGGCGGCGTCGCGGTCCAGCACGCGGCGGGCCGCGACTGGCGCCTCGACGCCCACGGCTTCTGGCAGGTCCACCCGGCGGCGGCGCCCACGCTCGCGGCGGTCGTCGCGGAGTGGGCGGAGGCACCGGCGGGCGGGTCGGCGTGGGACCTGTACGCGGGGGTCGGGCTGTTCGCGTCGGTGCTGGCCTCGCAGGTCGGCGCGTCGGGCCGGGTGCTGGCGGTCGAGTCCGGTCGGCGCGCGGTTTCGGATGGTGAGCGGAACCTGGCGGACCTCCCGCAGGTGTCGTGGCAGGCAGGGCGCGTCGAGCACGTGCTGGAGTCGGCCGAGAAGCCGGTCGACGTCGTGGTGCTGGACCCGCCCCGCAAGGGCGCGGGCAAGGCGGTCGTCGAGTCGATCGTGGCGGGCGCCCCGGACCGGATCGTGTACGTGGCCTGCGACCCGGCGGCGCTGGCCCGCGACCTGGCGACGTTCGCTTCGCACGGGTACTCGCTGACCGATCTGCGGGCGTTCGACGCGTTCCCGATGACGCACCACGTGGAGTGCGTGGCGCTGCTGTCCTGAGTTTTTTGTCGGTGGTGGCGGTCACACTGCTCGGGTGACTGCATTGGACGACTTCGACTTGGCAGCTTCGACGCTGACCGCCCTGGTGACGGCGGTCGGCGACTGGCACGCGCCCACGGCGTGCGCGGAGTGGGACGTGCGCGCGGTGGTGAACCACTTGGCACACGGGAACGCGAAGGTGGCGTTCTGGGCGGGAGCGGGCCCACCCGCGCCGGAGGGTGACTACCTGGGCGCGTCGCCGGTCGAAGCGTTCGCGGCGTCGGTGTTGCGCGCGCGTTCGGTGCTGTCCGCGCCGGGACTGCTGACGCGGACGGTGACGACTCCGCTGGGCGAGGTGCCGGGGGTGTTCCTGGTGCACATGCGGGTGAACGAGTACGTGGTGCACGGCTGGGACATCGCGGACGCGACCGGTGCTTCGACGGACTTGCTCCCGGAGCTGGCGGCGGGGGCGCTGGAGCAGTGGCGTGCCCGGTTCGGTGCGACGCCGCGGCAGCCGGGCGGGCCGTTTGGTCCGGAGGTGGAGGCACCGGCAGGGGCGACGGCGGCGGACCGGCTGGCGGCGTTCCTGGGGAGGAGGTCGGTGCGGAGCTGAGGCCAGGCTGCCGGAGCTGTGGGGTTGCCGCGCCGGGGCTGTTCAACGCGGCTGGCTCGCGCTCGCTCGCAACTGAGGCGCGACCTGCCCCTCAGCCTGCCCGTCGTACCGCGAAGGCCGCCGCCAGCCCGGTTGCCGTCATCGCCACCCCCGACGCCAGCAGCACCCAAGCCCCGGCGCCCGGCACCACCCGCGCCGCAGGCTGGAAGCGGGCCACCCCCGGCAACGTCACCACCAGGTGGCGCAGCACCACGCCCGTCACCACCAGCCCCGGCAGGCAGGCCATCGCCAGCGGCTCGTCCTGCCGCCGCGCGAACGTCAGGTACGCCAAGGTCCCCGCGACCAGGACCGCCGCCGCGCAGACGAGGCGCAGGCCGACGTTCAGTTCCGGGTCCGGGGTGCCCGGGGGCAGCGCGGCCGGGAACGACGCCGTGCGCAGGGTCAGGCCCGCGATCACCCCGAGCCCGGCCACCGCCACCACCACGGCTCGCGGCCCTCGCCACTGCGTCACGTCACGCAGCATAAAACGCTGGGCCGTTCGCATGATCCCGAACGGGCTACTCAGCCCGAGAACCAGTGCTGCGGGCCCGGGCGCAGGTTCTGGTAGATGTGCTTGACCTCGGTGTACTCCGCCAGCCCCGTCGGCCCCAGCTCGCGGCCGAACCCGGACTGCTTGAACCCGCCCCACTCGGCCTGCGGGAGGTACGGGTGGAAGTCGTTGATCCACACCGTCCCGTGGCGCAGCCGCCCGGCCACCCGCTGCGCGCGCGAAGCGTCCTGCGTGAACACCGCGCCCGCCAGGCCGTAGTGCGTGTCGTTGGCGATGCGGACCGCGTCGTCCTCGTCGGTGAACGTCTCGACCGTCAGGACCGGCCCGAACGACTCCTCGACGACCGCCGACGAGCCCTGCCGGACGTCGTCCAGGATGGTCGGCAGGTAGTAGAAGCCCTCCGCCAGCGCCGGGTCGTCGGGGCGGCGGCCGCCCGTGCGCAGCACCGCGCCCTCGGCCAGCGCCGCCGCCACGTACGCCTCCACCTTGGACCGGTGCGCCGCCGAGATCAGCGGACCGGTCTCCGCGCGGTCGTCGAACGGGCCGCCCAGGCGGATCCGCTCGGCGCGGCGCACCAGCTCGTCGACGAACTCGTCGTGCCACTCGCGCTGCACGATCAGCCGCGCGCCCGCCGAGCAGACCTGGCCCGAGTGCAGGAACACCGCCGTCAGCGCGTAGTCGACCGCGGTCTCGAAGTCGGCGTCGGCGAAGACCACGTTCGGGTTCTTGCCGCCCAGCTCGAGGGCCACTTTCTTGACCGTCCCGGCGGCCGCCGCGGCGATCACCTTGCCGGTCGCGAGGCCGCCGGTGAACGACACCAGGTCGACGTCCGGGTGCGCCGCCAGCGGCGCGCCCACTTCGGCGCCCGCGCCGAGCACCAGGTTGCCCACGCCCGGCGGCAGGCCCGCCTCGGTGAGCAGCTTCAGGAACAGGATCGCCGTGTGCGGTGTCAGCTCGCTGGGCTTGAGCACGAACGTGTTGCCCGCCGCCAGCGCCGGCGCGATCTTCCACACCGTCTGCAGCAGCGGGTAGTTCCACGGCGTGATCAGCCCGCAGACGCCGACCGGCTCGTGCACGATCCGGCTGATCGCGTCCGGGTTGCCGGTGTCGACGACGCGCCCGGCGTCCTGCGCCGCGAGCTTGCCGAAGTAGCGCAGGCAGGCCGCGATGTCGGCCATGTCGTAGCGGCTCTCGACCAGGCGCTTGCCGGTGTCAAGCGACTCGGCGCGGGCGAACGCCTCCGCGTCGCGGTCGAGCAGGTCCGCGGTGCGCAGCAGCAGGTCGCCGCGCAGGTGCGCGGGCGTGCCGGGCCACGGGCCGGCGTCGAACGCCCGGCGCGCCGCCGCGATGGCCGCCTCGGTGTCCTTGGCCGTGCCCTCGGCGACCGCCGCGACCAGGGCACCGTCGGCCGGGCAGCGGATCTCGCGGCGGCCGCCGCCGGTCGCGTCCACCCACTCGCCGCCGATGAAGAAATCCGCCATGACCGCCATTCTCGTGGCCACGCCGCGTGACCGCCACAGCACGGCGGGGAGACGAGGTTCACCCCGCGTGCTGACGGGTGATCGCTCTCCGCCTGTGACGCCGGACGCGGCGGGCGGAACCACCCTGGCGGGTCTCCGTAGACTGGCCGGAACGTGGGGTGTCCGAAGACGAGCGAGGTGGAGACGAGTGACGATGCTGGAGTCCCTCAGCGGGCCGGCGGACCTGAAGCGCATGAGTGTCGAGGACCTCGGCGAACTGGCCGCCGAAATCCGGGACTTCCTCGTCGACAAGGTCCGCCGCGCGGGCGGGCACCTGGGGCCGAACCTCGGCGTCGTCGAGCTCACCCTGGCGCTGCACCGCGTGTTCGACTCGCCGCGCGACGCGATCGTGTGGGACGTCGGCCACCAGGCGTACGTGCACAAGATCGTCACCGGCCGGGCGGCCGGGTTCGACCTGCTACGCCAGACCGGCGGCGTCACCGGTTACCCGTCGCGCGCGGAGAGTGACCACGACTGGGTGGAGAGCAGCCACGCGTCGTCCGGTCTGTCCTATGTGGACGGCCTGGCGAAGGCGTTCGCGCTGGACGGCGGCGGGCGGCACGCGATCGCCGTCGTCGGCGACGGCGCGCTCACCGGCGGGATGTGCTGGGAGGCGCTCAACAACATCGCCGCCCACCGGGACCGCCCGGTCGTCATCGTGATCAACGACAACGGCCGGTCGTACTCGCCGACCATCGGCGGCCTGGCCGACCACCTCGCCGCGCTGCGCCTGCAGCCCGGCTACGAGCGGCTCCTCGACGGCGGCCGCGAGCTCCTCAAGCACACCCCGGTCGTCGGCAAGCCGATCTACGCCGCGCTGCACGCCGCGAAGGCCGGGCTGAAGGACGCGCTGAGCCCGCAGGCGATGTTCTCCGACCTCGGCCTGAAGTACCTCGGCCCGGTCGACGGGCACGACCAGGTGGCGCTGGAGAAGGCGTTCCACAGCGCGAAGGCGTTCGGCGGCGCCGTGATCGTGCACGTCGTGACCGAAAAGGGCCACGGCTACGCGCCCGCGGTGAACAACGAGCACGACCAGATGCACCAGACCGACCCGATCGACCCGGAGACCGGCCTGCCGCCGGTGAAGGGCCCGAGCTGGACCGGCGTGTTCGGCGAGGAGCTGGCGAAGATCGGCTCCGAGCGCGAGGACGTCGTCGCGATCACCGCGGCGATGCTGCGCTCGACCGGGCTGGACAAGTTCGCCGAGTCCTTCCCGGACCGCTGGTACGACGTCGGCATCGCCGAGCAGCACGCGGTCACCTCGGCCGCCGGGCTCGCGATGGGCGGGCTGCACCCGGTGGTCGCGATCTACTCGACGTTCCTCAACCGCGCGTTCGACCAGGTCCTGATGGACGTCGCGCTGCACCGCCTGCCGGTGACGCTGGTGCTCGACCGGGCCGGCATCACCGGGCCCGACGGGCCGAGCCACCACGGCATGTGGGACCTCTCGCTGCTCGGCATGGTCCCGGGCATGCGCGTCGCGGCCCCGCGCGACCCGGCCACGCTGCGCGAAGAGCTGAACGAAGCCGTCGACGTGGCCGACGGCCCGACGGCGCTGCGGTTCTCGAAGGGCAAGGTCGGCACCGACGTCACCGCCCTCGAGCGGATCGGCACGGTCGACGTGCTGCGCCGCCCGAAGGAGGGCGCGGACGTCCTGCTGGTGACGGTCGGCGCGTTCGCGACCCTCGGGCTGGCGGCCGCGGACCGGCTGGCCGACCAGGGCATCGGCGTGACGGTGGTGGACCCGCGCTGGGTCCTGCCGGTCCCGGCCGAGCTGGTCGCGCTGGCGTCGCAGCACAAGCTGGTGGTGACGGTCGAGGACAGCGGCCGCCACGGCGGCTTCGGCTCGGCACTGGCGGCGATGTTCCGCGACGCCGAGTGCGATGTGCCGTTGCGCGATCTGGCGGTGCCGCAGTCGTTCCACGACCTGGGGAGCCGCGACGAGGTTTTGGCCCGCATCGGGTTGACGGCGCAGGACGTGGCCCGCCGGGTGACCGAGTGGGCTTCGGGCCGCCTGGGCACGGCTTCCGAGCCGTCCGAGAAGAGCGCCGACCGCAGCTGAGCGGCCCGGCTTCAAGCGCCCCAATGTGGCCTTCGGTGCGTGAGACGCACCGAAGGCCACATTGGGTGCGTCTGACGCAACCAAGGCCACATTGGGGCGCTCGGGTCAGGGCGTCGCCAGGCGTGCTTTCGCGTTCCGGAACTGTCGGTGCCCGCCGGTAGAGTGGAAAACGGGGGCGCCCCACGGGTGGGGTGGTCAGGCTTCGGCGGGAAGCGCGATGGTGACCGGGATCGGGGCCGAGGCGAAGACTTCCGGGGGTTCCGGGAACAGCTTCACCAGCACCGGGTACGCCACCGCCGCGGTCAGCAACGTCACCAGCAGGCTGATGTCCACCCCGCCCGCCACGTCGCGCAACGGGCCCGCGATCATCGGTGTGTTCGCGCACAGCAGCCCCAGTGTCGTCGCCGGGATCCACGCCGCCATCGCGCGCCAGTTCACCCCGCGGGCGAACCAGTAGCGGCCACCTCGACGGCCCTCGTTGAACACCTGCAGGTCCGCCACGTCGTAGAAGCCGCGGCGCTGGACGAAGCCGATCATCATGATCACCATCCACGGCGAAGTGCACAGCACGATCAGCGTCGCGAACGCGTTGATGCTCGACACCATGTCCAGCACGAAATTGCCGACGAAGATGAACGCCACGCTCAGCGTCCCGATCAGCAGCGTCGCCTGCACCCGCGACAGCCGCGGGAAGATCGAGCTGAAGTCCAGGCCCGTCCCGTAGAGCGACGTCGTGCCCGTCGACAGGCCGCCGATCAGTGCGACCACGATCAGCGGGATCGCGTACCACAGCGGGGAAATCGCCGTCAGGCCGGTGATGTAGTCGGCCGGGTCCGCGACCAGCGTCGCCGTCGCGATGCCGAAGCCGAACGGGAGCAGCGTCGCCACCTGGGCCAGGAACGGCGCCGTCAGGAGAGAGCGCTTGCTGTACCGGGCGGGGATGTACCGCGCCCAGTCGCCGAGGAACGCGCCGAACGAGATCGGGTTGGCCAGCGCCGTCAACGCCGCCAGGGTGAACGTCGGCCAGAACGTGCCCAGCGCGTACGTTCCCGTCCCGGCGTAACCCGGGTCGAACGAGCCGCCGTACGCCACGATCCCCAGCAGCATGATCAGCGTGCCGAGGACGACCGCGATCCGGTTGACCAGCAGCATGAACCGGTAGCCGTAGATGCAGACCACCAGCGTCGCGATCGCGATCACGCCGTACGCGACGCCGCGCAGCACCGCGCCGCCGTCGAAGCCGAAGAGCCGCTGCGCCGCGCCGGCCACGGCGTCGCCGCTGACCCAGACCGAGATCGCGAAGAACGTGATCGCCGTCAGCAGGGACAGGAACGAGCCCACACACCGGCCGACCACGCCGAAGTGCGCGCCCGACGACACCGCGTTGTTGGTCCGGGTGCGCGGTCCGAACAACGCCATCGGTGCCAGGACCAGGCCGCCGACGACCACGCCGAGTGCCGTCGCCAGTGCCGCGTCGCGGAAGCTCAGGCCGTACGCGATCGGGAGCGTGCCCAGGATGATCGTCGCGAAAGTGTTCGCGCCGCCGAACGCCATCCGGAACAGGTCGCGCGGGCGTGACGTCTGCTCCTCCGGCGGGATCGGCGCGATGCCGTGCTGCTCGACCTCGGTGATCTTGTCGCTCATGCGAACCTCGTCATCACGTGCTTGACGCGGGTGTACTCGGCGAAGGCGTACGCCGAGAGGTCCTTGCCGTGGCCGGAGTGGCCGAACCCGCCGTGCGGCATCTCGGCGACCAGCGGGCCGTGCGTGTTGACCCACACGCAGCCGAAGTCCAGCTCGGCCGACACCCGTGCGGCGACGCCGAGGTCGTTCGTCCACACCGACGACGCCAGTCCATACGGGACGCCGTTGGCCAACTCAACACCCGAAGCTTCGTCCGAAAAGGACTGGACGGTGATGACCGGGCCGAAGATCTCCTCCTGGACGATCTCGTCGTCCTGGCGGAGCCCGGAGATCACCGTGGGGGAGAAGTAGAAGCCCTGCGCACCGAACCGCGTGCCGCCGGTCTCGATCCGCGCGTGCGACGGCAAGTGCGAGATCAGGTCCTCGACGCGCGAGAACTGCGCCGCGCTGTTCAGCGGCCCGTAGTCGACGCCCGGAGTTTGCGAAGCGGCGGTCTTCGCCAGCGCGGCGACGAAGTCGTCGTGGATGGACTCGTGGACGAGGACCCGGCTGCCCGCCGTGCAGTCCTGGCCCGCGTTGTAGAACGCGGCGCCCACGATCCCTTCCGCCGTCGCGGCGAGGTCGACGTCCGGGAAGACCAGCAGGGGTGCGTTGCCGCCCAGCTCCAGGTGGGTGCGCTTGAGGTCGGCGGCCGCCACGGTGGCGACGTCGATGCCCGCTCGGGTCGAGCCGGTGATCGACACCAGGGCGGTGGTCGGGTGCTTGACCAGGGCGCGGCCCGTGTCGCGGTCGCCGGTCAGCACGGTGAACGCCCCGGACGGCAGGAACTCGGCCGCCACCTGGGCCAGCAGCACGGCCGTCGACGGCGTCGTTTCGGCGGGCTTGAGCACCACGGTGTTGCCCGCGGCCAGTGCCGGCGCGATCTTCCAGACCGCCATCATCAGGGGGTAGTTCCACGGCGCGATCTGCGCGCAGACCCCGATCGGCTCGCGGCGGATCACCGACGTGTGGCCCGGCGCGTACTCCCCGGCCGCGGTGCCTTCCAGGTGCCGCGCGGCCCCGGCGAAGAACCGCAGCGCGCTCACGCACTCCGGGATCTCTTCGTCGAGCACGACGGACCGGATCTTGCCGGTCTCGCGCACCTCCAGGTCGGCGAACTCCGAAGCCCGCGCTTCCACGGCGTCGGCGATCTTCAGCAAGGCCAGCTGCCGCTGTGCCGGGGTGCTGCGCCGCCAGACCGCAAACGCTTGCGCGGCGGCAGCCATCGCGTTGTCCACATCGGACTGCGACGCGACGGGACTGGTGCCGAACACTTCGCCGGTCGCGGGGTCGGTCAGGTCGAGCGTGCGGGTCATGCCTTCTCCAGGTGGGTCGGCGCGAACAGCTTCAGCAACGCGGGGAGGACGACGACGGACGGCCCGGGCGTGCGCAGCGCCTCGGCGAGGTCCGCGCCCACCGTGTCCAAAGAAGACAACCGCGCGGGCACGCCGAACGAAGAGGCCAAGGCGACGAAGTCGGGCCGGGCCAGCTCGGTGGCCGTGGTCTGACCGAACGCGTCCGTGAGGTACTCGCGCAGCACGCCGTACCCGCCGTCGTCGACGATCAGCCACGTGACGTCGAGGCCGTGCTGCACCGCCGTGGCCAGCTCGGCGAGGCCGTACATCGCGCCGCCGTCGCCGGACACCGCGAGTGTCGGGCGCCCGGCCGCCGCGCCGCCGAGCGCGCCCGGCAGGCCGTAACCCAGGCCGCCTGCGCCCTGCGCGGTGTGGATGGGCGCGCCCTCGGGGTTCCACGCCGACCACGCCCAGTACGCGGCGATCGTCATGTCCCAGAACGTCTGCGTGCCCTCGGGCAGCGCCGCGCGGATGTCGTCGATCAGCTTCCGTTCGACCGCGAGGTCCTGGCCGGACAGCCGCGACTCGACCGCGGACAACAGGGAAGAGACCGCCTTCTCGGCCCGGCCGTCGGACGCCCGCATCGGCACCCACTCCAGCAGCGCCTGCAGCGTGAGCCGCACGTCGGCGTGGATGCCGAGGCCGGGGTAGTTCGACTCCAGCTTGCCGAGGTCGGCCTCGACCTGGATCACCCGGCCGCGCGGGGCGAACTCGCGGTAGTTGCTGGACAGCTCGCCCAGTCCGGAGCCGAGCACAAGCAGGACATCCGCGGAAGCGAGGAATTCCGTGGTGTGCCAGTCCTCCATCCACGACTGCCCGGACAGCTCGTGGTCCCAGCCGAAGACGCCCTTGCCGCCGAACGTCGAGATCACCGGCGCCCGCAACGCCTCGGCCAACGCCGTCAGCTCGGCAGAAGCGCCGGACCGCAGCGCGCCGCCCCCGGCGAGGATCACCGGGTTCGCCGCCGCGCCCAGCAGCTCCGCCGCCGCGGTGACCAGTTCCGGAAGGGGTTCCAGCACCGGGGGAATGGCGGAAACCGACGTGATCGGCGGGATCCCGGCCGGGCCGAGCAGCACGTCCTGGGGGATCTCGACCCACACCGGGCCGTAGGGCGCGGTCGCCGCCGACGTCCACGCCTCACGCAACGCCGTCGGGATCTGGCTCGCCCGCCGCACGACGTGCACCGACTTCACGACGTCGCGGAAGCTCGCCTGCTGGTCGGGCAGTTCGTGCAGGTAGCCGTGCCGCCCGCCGCCGAGCCCGGCGACCGGGACCTGGCTGGAAATCCCGAGCACCGGCACCGAAGCCGCGCGGGATTCCTGCAGGGAAGCCAACGTCAGCAGCGCGCCCGGACCGGTCGACACGATCAGCGGCGTCACCGGCACCGGCCCGTCCGGGTTCTCCGCGAGCCGCGCGCGGGCGAACCCGTCGGCCGCGAAGGCGAGGTTGTTCTCGACGCGCCCGCTGATCACGCGCACGTCGTCGGCGCGCCGCAGCGCCTCGAACAGGCCCAGCGCGTGCTGGCCGGGCAGGCCGAACACCGTGTCGGCGCCCAGCGCCCGCAGCGTTTCGACGACGACGTCCCCGCCGATGCGTGTCATTCGCCCTTCCCCAGCGACAGCAGGCTCACCAGGTCGTAGGCGACGTGGGAGGCCGCGATGGCGGTGATCTCGGCGTGGTCGTAGGCCGGGGCCAGCTCGACGACGTCCGCGCCGACCAGGTTGAGGTCACGCAACCCGCGCAGGATTTCCAGCAGCTCGCGGCTGGTCATCCCGCCCGCCTCCGGCGTGCCGGTGCCGGGCGCGTGGGCCGGGTCGAGCACGTCGATGTCGACCGAGACGTACAGCGGCCGGTCGCCGATCCGCTGCCGCAGCGCGTCGACCGTCTCGGCGACCCCGCGGCGCATGACATCGCCGGAGGTGACGATGCCGAAGCCGAGGCGGCGGTCCTCTTCCAGGTCGCGCTTGCCGTACAACGGCCCGCGCGTGCCGACGTGCGACAGCGCGCTCGTGTCGAGGATCCCTTCCTCGGACGCCCGCCGGAACGGGGTGCCGTGGGTGTACGGCTCGCCGAAGTAGGTGTCCCAGGTGTCCAGGTGCGCGTCGAAGTGCAGCAGCGCAACAGGTCCGTGCTTCTTGGCCACGGCGCGCAGCAGTGGCAGCGCGATGGTGTGGTCGCCGCCGACGGTCACCAGCCGCGTCCCGTCCGCTTGCAGCGCTTCGGCTTCCTGCTGCAGCGTTTCGATGGCCTCGCCGATGTTGAACGGGTTGATCGCGATGTCACCCGCGTCGACGACCTGCTTCTCGGCGAACGGCGAGACGTCCAGCTCCGGGTGGTACGGCCGCAGCAGCCGGCTCGCCTCACGGACGGCGGCCGGGCCGAAGCGCGCGCCGGGCCGGTAGGACACGCCGGAGTCGAAGGGCACCCCGACGACGGCGACGTCGGCGCGCTCGACCTGGTCGATCCGCGGCAGCCGCGCGAAGGTCGCGAAGCCGGCGAACCGGGGGACGCGCGACGAGTCGAGGGGTCCGATGTTAGGCACTGGTGGGCTCCTGTTCCCGGGTCTCGGTGGTGGTTTCCCGGCCGCTCAGGCGGCGGGTCCAGACGGAAAGGATCGAGTCGGACGTGCGGGGCGTGGCGAAGCTGACCGCGAGGTAGACGACCAGGCTCGCGCCGAGTCCCCAGTAGATCGGGGTGTTGGCGTCGACGCCGTCGATGATCATGAACGCGACCACCGACACCGTGCCGGCCACCATCGACGCGTACGCACCCTGGCGGGTGCCGCGCCGCCAGAACAGCGCGCCGACGATCGCCACCAGCAGGCCGCCGACCAGGATGTCGTAGGCGATGGTGAGCGCGTTGACGACGTCGTCGACGACCATCGCGATGCCGATCGCGAGCAGCCCGAGCACGAGCGTGGCGATCCGGTTGCGGCGGACCTCGCCGCCCTTCTTGAGGCCCAGCTTGGTCAGCAGGTCCGACGTCGTCGTGGTGGAACAGGCGATCAGCGCGCCGCTGGCCGTCGACATCATCGCCGACAGCGCGGCGGCCAGGACCAGGCCGCGGACGCCGGTCGGGAGCAGGCGCTCGACGATCGTCGCGAAGGCGTCCTGCGCGCTGGCGAGGTCCGGGTACAGCGCGTGCGCCGCGGTGCCGATCAGGGCGCCGGCCAGGCCGTAGACGAGGCAGTAGACGCCGGAGGTGATGCCGCCGGACGTCGCGATCCCGGGCGTGCGGGCGGTGAAGACGCGCTGCCAGATGTCCTGGCCGATGAGCAGGCCGAAGGTGTAGATGACGAAGTAGGTGATGATCGTGTCGGTGCCGATCGAGGTGAAGCTGAAGAAGCTCGCGTCGAGCTTCTCGCTCATGCCCGAGAAGCCGCCCGCCGAGCTGATCGCGACCGGCAGCAGGATCGCCAGGATGCCGATGGTCTTGATGACGAACTGGGCGATGTCGGTGAGCGTGATCGACCACATGCCGCCGAGCACCGAGTAGAGGACGACGATCGAGCCGCCGACCGCGATCCCGGCCCAGTTCGGCAGTTCGAACAGCGCCTTGAAGATGGTCGCGAAGGCCAGCGTCGAGGTGACCGTGAGCATCAGCGTGTAGCCCCACATGACCACGCCGGACACCGCGCTGGTGCGGCCGCCGTAGCGCAGGTCGAGCATCTCGCCCACGGTGTAGACCTTGAGCTTCACCAGCCGGCGCGCGAACAGCGTGTGCAGCACGAGGATGCCGACGCCGATGCTGACGACCAGCCACATGCCGGAGATGCCGTAGGTGTAGCCGAGCTTCACGCCGCCGACGGTGGACGCGCCGCCGAGGACGACGGCCGACATCGTGCCGGAGTACATGAACCAGCCCAGCCGCCGCCCGGCGACGAGGTAGTCGGACTTCGTCTTCGCGAGCTTCAGGCCGTACCAGCCGACCCCGATCATGCCCGCGATGTACAGCGCGATCACCGCGTAGTCGCCGGTCACGGTGTCCTCCTCACGTCGTTTCGGGTCACCGTAGGTTCGCCCGCCACCCCCGCGGCATGGGAGGATTCATCTCCATGTCGACCTCGGCGGGGATGAAATGACCTCGATCACGGATGCGATGTCCACCGAAGTGAATGTTCCGTTACGGGACGTGGTCGGCAACCGGGAGCTCGCGCTCCACGTCGTCCCGGAGACCCTGCGGCCGGGCGCGCTGGACGCGCCGGTGCGCTGGGCGCACGTCAGCGAGCTGCAGGATCCCGCGCCCTACCTGCTGGGCGGCGAGCTGATCCTCACCGCCGGGGTCAACCTGCCGGCGCGGCTCGACCGGTACGTGCGCGGGCTGCGCGACGCCGGCGTGACGGCGCTGGGGTTCGGGCTCACCCCGACGGTGTCCGAGACGCTGCCGGAGCCGCTGCGCCGGGCGTGCGCGCGGTACGGGCTGCCGCTGCTGGTGGTGCCGGCGCGGACGCCGTTCCTGGCGATCAACCGGGCGGTGTCGGTCGCCCTGACCGAGGCCGGCCAGCGCGAGCAACGGCGGATCACCGCGGCCCGCGAGACGTTGACCCGCGCGGCGGGCGGCGGGCTGGGCGAGCTGACGTCGTCGCTGGCCGCGCAGCTGAGGTCGTGGGTGGCGCTGGTCGGCGCCGGGGACGTCCTGGCCTCGGCGCACGACGCGCCGGCACCGCTGCCGCCGCAGGTGCGCGAGCTGGTGGCGACCGTGCGGGCGGGCAGCGGGATCCGCAGCGCGACCACCGAGGTGGACGGCGGGTTCGTGGTGGTCCAGCCGGTGTACCCGCAGGCGACGGCGTCGCACCTGGTGGTGGTCGGGCGGCCCCGGCGCTTCGACGGCGCCGAGCGGGCGATCCTCGCGGTCGGCGCGGCCCTGCTCGGCCTGGTCGGCCGCGCGGGCTCGGACGCGGCCGAACTCGGCGCGGCGGCGACCGGCCTGCTGCTCGGCCGGACGTCCCCCGCGGCGGTGGCCCGGTCGCTGCTGGGGTCGGAGGTGGTCCGGCTGGTCGCCGGGGCGGCGCACCGGCGCGGCCCGGACGAGGTGGCCCAGCGCCCGGACTGGCTGCGCGCGCGGCTGGACACGCCGTTGGTCTCGGTGCTGCCCGGGCCCGCGTTCGTGGCCGTCGCCGGGGACGTCTCGCGGCCGGTGCTGGAGGACCTGCGCGAGCACGGCTGGCTGGCGGCCGTGGGTTCGCCGGTGCCCGCTTCCCGGGCGGCTTCGGCCGGGGCGGAGGTGGAGCTGCTGCTGGCGCGGGCCCGGGCACTGGGCCGCCCGGTCGTGGCGGAAACCGGTGCGCCGGACTTCGACGCTCTGCTGCCTCCGGACGCTTCCCGGAGCTTCGCGGATAAGACCCTGGCGCCGCTGGTTTCGCTCGACGAAGCCGGGGACCGGGCGCTGGTGCTGACGCTGCGCACGTGGCTGGCCCACCACGGCGCCTGGGAACCGACGGCGGTGGAGCTGGGCGTGCACCGCAACAGCGTCCGGCACCGGATCGCGCAGGTGGAGAAAGCCTTGGCCGTTGATCTCGCGGATCCGGAGGTCCGGATGCAGTTGTGGTTCGCACTGCGCTGGGTCGCGCCCAGTCCTTAAAGGGCACTCTCAGGAAAATATGGGATTGTGGGCTCGTGCGAGTTTTGGTAGTCGAGGACGAAGAACCCCTGGCCGACGCGATCGCCCGTGGCCTGCGCCGCGAAGGCATGGCGGTGGACGTGGCGCTCACCGGGGACGACGGGCACGAGAAGGCCGCCGTCACGCGGTACGACGTCGTGTTGCTGGACCGGGACCTGCCCGGGATGTCCGGGGACGAGCTGTGCCGCGAGATCGTCGCGTCCGGGGAGCTGACCCGGGTGCTGATGCTGACCGCGAGCAGCTCGGTGTCCGATCGCGTCGACGGGCTTTCCCTCGGCGCCGACGACTACCTCGCGAAGCCGTTCGCCTTCCCCGAGCTGGTCGCCCGCGTCCGGGCGCTCGGCCGCCGCGCCACGCCGGCCGCGCCGCCGCTGCTCACCGCCGGCGACGTCGAGCTGGACCCGGCCAAGCGGACCGTGCGGCGGGCGAGCGGGCCGGTCGAGCTGACGCGCAAGGAGTTCGGCGTCCTCGAGGTGCTGCTGTCGGCCGCCGGGTCCGTCGTCAGCAGCGAAGAGCTGCTCGAACGCGTGTGGGACGAGAACGCCGACCCGTTCACCACGACCGTCCGGGTCACCGTCATGACGCTGCGCAAGAAGCTCGGCGAGCCGGGGATCATCGAGACCGTCGTCGGCTCCGGGTACCGGGTGCCGGAGCCCGGCGCGCCACGCGCGTGAACCTGCCGGGCACCCGCAGCCTCCGCGCCCGGATCACCCTGCTGGCGACCGTGCTGGTCGCCGCCGTCAGCCTGCTGCTGCTCTGGCTGGCCTGGACGCTGGTCCGGGATTCGCTCGACGCCGTGCCGCAGATGCCGCCGGGCAGCACGGTGGTCGTCGACGGCGTCACGGTCGACGCCTCGACGCTCGCCGAGTCCCTGCGGCTGCACGCCCGGAACCGGATGCTGCTGTTCGGGTCGATCGCGTTCCTGTTCGTGGTGGCGGCCGCGGCGATCCTCGCCTGGACGTTCACCTCCCGCGTCCTGCTGCCGCTGCGCGAGATCACCGGCACCGCGCGGCGGCTGTCGGTCGAGTCGCTGGGGGAGCGGATCGGCGAGGTGCGCCCGCGCGACGAGCTGGCCGTGCTGGCGGAGACGTTCGACGACATGCTCGACCGGCTCCAGGCCGCGTTCGACGCCCAGCGGCACTTCGTCGCGAACGCGAGCCACGAGCTGCGGACGCCGTTGTCGGTGATCCGCACCGAACTCGACGTCACCCTCGGCGACGACGACGCCGACGAAGCCGAGCTGCGCCGGATGGGCGGGGTGGTCCGCGACGCGACCGAGCGCGCCGGGCAGCTGGTGAACTCGCTGCTGCTGCTGGCCCGCACCGACGGCGCCGGGCTCGGCGTGCGCGAACCGGTCGACCTGGCCGTCGTGGTCGACCGGGCCTGGCGCGCGGTGCACCGCGAGGCCGAGCACCGCGGCATCCGGGCGACGTTCGCGGTGGTGCCGTCGCCCGCGTTCGGCGACCCGGCGCTGCTGGAGCGGATCGCGGGCAACCTGCTGGAGAACGCGGTCCGCCACAACGTCGAGGGCGGCTGGCTGGAGGTCACGACCCAGTCCGGCCCGCGGTGGTCGACGCTGCGGGTCCGGTCCTCGGGCGGCCTGGTGGACCCGGCGACGGTGGCGGAGCTGTTCGAGCCGTTCCGCCGCGCGGGCGTCGCCCGCACCGCCCGCCACGGCGCCGGGCTGGGCCTCTCGATCGTGCGGGCGGCGGTCCAGGCACACGGCGGGAGCGTGACGGCGGAGCCGATCGTGGGCGGCGGCCTGGCGGTGACGGTCCACCTGCCGGTTCGCTGAGCGGTCAGCCGAGGGCGAGACCGGCACGCAGGACGCCGGCTGCGTGGAGGAGGGCCGCGCGGGCGTCCGGGTCGATGCCGACGCGGTTCGCGAAGCCGTGCAACTGGCCTTCGTGCCGCCGGTGCACCAGCGGGACTCCGGCGGCGGCGAGCCGGGCCGCGTAGGCCTCGCCTTCGTCGCGCAGCAGGTCGAAGCCGCACGTCGCCACGTACGTCGGCGGGAGGCCGTCGAGGGTCTCGTCGTACAGCACCGACGCCCGCGGGTCGCGGTAGGAAGCGGGGTCACGCAGGTACTGCGCGCGGTACCAGGCCCACTCGTCGCGGTCGAGCCGGAAGCCCGAGCCGAACTGGCGGTGCGACGCCGAACCGCCGAGCGCGTCCGTCGCCGGGGTGAGCAGGAGGCTGAACGCCGGGCGGGGCAGCTCGCCGCGGGCGCCCGCGTGGGCCACCACCGCGGCCAGGTTGCCGCCGCTGCTGTCGCCGCCCACGGCGAGCCGGTCCGCGTCGATGTCGAAGTCCGCCGCCCGCGAGTGCACGTAGGCGAACGCCGCCACCGCGTCCGAAGCCGCCGCGGGGAACGGGTGTTCCGGTGCCAGCCGGTAGCCGATCGACACCACCCGGACGCCGGCCTCCTCGGCCAGCAGCCGGCACGCGCCTTCGTGCGTGTCCAGGCTGCCGAGCACGAACCCGCCGCCGTGGAAGTACACGAGCGCCGGGCCGGGCGCCGGGAGCCCGGCCGGTTCGTAGTGCCGCAGCGGCAGCGGGCCGCCGGGCCCGGGCCACGACGAGTCGCGCGTCCGGACGCCCGGGCAGATCCCCGCGCCCGCGAGCGCGCCCGCCAGGTTCAGCTCGGCCCGGGCCCGCGCGAGGCTGCCGTTCCGGTGCGGCGCGTCGAACGGCGCGAACCGCGACACCCGCATCAGCACCTGGGCCGAAAGCACCGGCTGCCGCCCGTCCACCACCACCGGACGGCCCGCGAGCACGCGCAGC
Organism: Amycolatopsis lexingtonensis; assembly: GCF_014873755.1. NCBI lineage: Bacteria > Bacillati > Actinomycetota > Actinomycetes > Pseudonocardiales > Pseudonocardiaceae > Amycolatopsis > Amycolatopsis lexingtonensis. The sequence goes on along the minus strand of NZ_JADBEG010000001.1, from coordinate 4,535,444 downwards.
ACCGGCGCGGGCAGGCCCAGCAGCCAGCGCAGCCCGGCCATCACCGCCCGGACGAGCAGCACTCTTCCGTTCAGCACACGTCCACGAAAATCGGGTTCGCGTACATCCACAAGTCCTCGAACGGGTTTGCCTGCCCGATGACGTCCGGCGTCGGCTCGCCGTCGCCCGACGTGCCACGGATCCGCGCGTAGAACGGCGCCCGCACGTTCCGGAAGGTGTGCCGGAACACCACCTGCCGCCCGGGGGCCCAGCGCGGTTCGAACGACTCCGCGACCCGCGTGCCCGGCGCCGTCATCGTGTCCGGGTCGGTCACCGGACCGGTGACCGGGCCCGCGACGACGTCCAGCCGGGCCAGCCGCGGGATCGCCCCGCCGCCGTTCGGCTGGGACGCCAGCCGCGCGGCGACCACCAGCGTGACGTCCGAGCCGCGGCGCACCCGCAGCCGGCCGCCGAGCGTCGCCGCCGCACCGTCGCCGTACGCGCCGACCTCGAGCGCCTGGACCAGGCCGCCGTGCGACAGCCAGATCCGGCCCGCGCGCAGGCCTTCCAGCACGCCTTCGAGGCTGCGCCGGGTGACGCCGACGTGCGTCCGGCTGAATTCGCCCGGGTAGAAGTCCGCGTAGGGCGCGAGCAGCTGCGGAGTGCCGGTGTCGACCGGGTCGGGGAACTTGCCGGTCGTGTCGTACCAGCCGTCCGGGACCTGCGGGCGCACCAGCGTGTCGCCGCGGTTGTAGTGCGAATCGGAGTTCGTGGTGATCCACCACGGCTTGCCCTCGGCGAGCAGCGAGTCCCAGAGCCCGCCGACCTTCGCCGTCGACCAGTCCCAGCCGCCGAACGTCCGGTACGCCTCGGCGGGGTAGCCCGGCCACGAGTTCGGGCCCGCGCTGTTGGCGTACCCGCCGCGCGCGCCGCCGTTGCCGAGCGGCTTCGGGAAGCCGTCGGCCTGCGCGCCGGGCGCGCCTTCCATGCCGATCACGATGTGCGGGGCGGCGTCGCGGTAGGCGCGCAGCTCGTGCGGGGCGACGCGGCCGTTGCGCAGGGGGTGGTTGATCAGCACGACCGGCGCGTGGATCCGCCGTGCGCGTTCTTCGTCGGCGAGCCAGCGCAACGCCCGCAGCGCGAGCGCCTCGTTCGCCGGGCTCGACGCCTCGGAGTTCGTCAGCCGCCAGTCGAAGCTCCGCTCGAATTCGCGCAGCTTCGCCGCCTGCTGATCGCCGGCCTGGAAGAACACGGTCGCGTGCTCGGCGCCCGGCACGTTCCACTCCATGCCGTGCCACAGCAGCAGATCCGGGTACTTCCGCCGGGCGGCGAGGAAGTCGGCTTCCGTCGGCTCGACCGACACCTTCTCGTGCTCGGCGTGGCCGTGGTCGGTGAAGACGATCCAGTCGGCGCCGTGCGCCCGCCCGCCGCCCGCGATCTGGTCGATCCGGTACATCGCGTCGTAGGAGTACTGGCTGTGCGTGTGGTGGTCGCCCACCAGCCACTGGTAGCGGCCGCACAACCGGCTCACGTCGAGGCTTGCGGAAGCGGGGAGGGGCACGCCCGCGGCGGCGGCCGCGAGCCCGGCACCCTTGAGGAACCGGCGTCTGTCGGTGGTCACGGCGGGACGCTAAGCCGCCGGGGTGAACGGGCGGTGTCCCGGCGGCCAACGTGTGCTGTGATCTTGGGTGTGGAGGACAAGCCGCTGGTCCGCGTGGTCGTCCCGGCCGTCGCGCTGGCCCTGCTCGCCGGTGTGGGGCTGGCGTTCGGCGTCGCGGAGCTGAAGCGGCCGCCGGACCTGCCGGTGGACACGAACCCCGCGCCGCTGGCCGGCCACACGCTGTGCGCGGCGGTGATCGTGGTCTTCCCGGCCGACGCCGAGCTGCGGGCGGCGCTGCCGGAAGTCCGCGCTGACCCGAAGGCGCGGCGAGTGTTCGTGGACCCGCCGTCGGTCTCGCTGCTCGCCGTCCCGGGCACCGATCTGAAGGCCTGGGCGCAGGAGCTGCACGCGCGCTTCCGGACCGCGGAGCGCGTGACGGTCATCGATTCCGACGCGACGGCGGCGCAGCTGAAACTCACCGCGCCGCCGCCGAAGTGCCCTCGTGAGGGCGAATACTAGGAAGCCGGAACCGAGGCCACGCCCGGGGCGAGGAACGGCTTGCCGTTCACGCGCTCGGACACGCCGGAGCGGTCCAGGTACGGCGTGATGCCGCCGTTCCAGAACGGCCAGCCCGCGCCGAGGATCAGGCACAGGTCGATGTCCTGCGCCTCGGCGACCACGCCCTCGTCGAGCATGATCCGGATCTCCTCGGCGATGGCCGACAGCGCCCGGTCGCGCACCTGCTCCGAAGTGGACGGCTTGTCGCCCTGCGTCCACAGCTCGACGACCTCGGGGTCGGCCGACTGGTTGCCCTGCGCGTCCCAGACCCAGACGCCCTTCTTGCCCGCCTTGACGAACTTCGCGAGGTTCTCGGACACGGTGAACCGGTCCGGGAACGCCTCGTGCAGCGTCTCTCCGACGTGCAGCGCGATGGCCGGGCCGACGAGCTGCATCAGCGTCAGCGGCGTCATCGGCAGGCCCAGCGGCTCGAGCGCGGAGTCGGCGACGTCGAACGGCGTGCCCTCGTCGACGGTCACCAGCACCTCGCCGAGGAAGCGCAGCAGGAGCCGGTTGACGACGAACGCGCTCGCGTCCTTCACCAGCACGCTGGACTTCTTCAGCTGCTTGCCGACCGAGAACGCCGTCGCCAGCGAAGCGTCGTCGGTCTGCTCGCCGCGGACGATCTCCAGCAGCGGCAGCACGGCGACCGGGTTGAAGAAGTGGAAGCCGACCACGCGCTCGGGGTGCTGCAGCTTCGACGCCATCGCGGTGATCGACAGCGACGAGGTGTTCGTCGCCAGGATCGCCTCGGGGGAGACGTGCTGCTCCAGCTCCGCGAACACCTGCTGCTTGACGCCCAGCTCCTCGAAGACGGCTTCGATGACGAAGTCGGCGTCGGAGAACGCGGCCTTGTCGAGCGAACCGGAGACCAGCGCCTTGAGCCGGTTCGCGCCGTCCGGGGACACGCGCTTCTTGCTCAGCAGCTTGTCGATCTCGGCGTGGACGTAGCCGACGCCCTTGTCGACGCGCTCCTGGTCGACGTCGGTCAGCACGACCGGCACCTTCAGACGGCGCACGAACAGCAGCGCGAGCTGGCTGGCCATCAGGCCGGCGCCGACGATGCCGACCTTGTTCACCTTGCGGGCCAACGACTTGTCCGGCGCGCCGGCCGGGCGCTTGGCGCGCTTGTTGACCAGGTTGAACGAGTACAGCCCGGCGCGCAGGACGTCGGACATGAGCAGCGCGGCGAGGCCGTCGGTCTCGGCGGCGTACCCGCGGTCGAGGTCGTTCTCCTTCGCGAGTTCGAGCAGCTCGACGGCCTTGGTGGCGCCTGGCGAGGCGCCATGCGTCCGGCCGTCCACAATGGACTTGGCGCGGGCGATGGCGGCGTCCCAGCCGGAACCGCGGTCGATCTCGCGGCGGGCGGGGGTGATTTCGCCGCTGACGACCTTCGCCAGCCACAGCAGCGACTGCTCGAGGTAGTCGGCCGAGCCGAAGACGACGTCGACGATGCCGAGCTCGGCCGCCTGCTTGACGGAGAGCATCTTGTTCTGCGCCAGTGCGTTCTCGATGATCACCGTGACAGCGGCGTCGGCGCCGATGAGGTTCGGCAGCAGCTGCGTGCCGCCCCAGCCCGGGAACAGGCCGAGGAAGACCTCGGGGAACGCGATGGCGGCGGTGTTCTCCGACAGCGTCCGGTAGTGGCAGGACAGCGCCAGCTCCAGGCCGCCGCCCATGACCGCGCCGTTGACGAACCCGAACGTCGGGATCTCCGTCTCGGTGAGGCGGCGGAACACGTCGTGCCCGGTCTGGGCGATCTCGCGCGCCAGCTTCGGGTCGGCGACGGCCTCGACACCGGACAGGTCGGCGCCGACGGCGAAGATGAACGGCTTGCCGGTGACGGCGATCGCGGCCGGCTCGGCCTCGAACGCCTTGTCCAGCGCGGCGTTCAGGGACACCAGACCCTGCGGGCCGAAGGTGTTCGGCCGGGTGTGGTCGTGGCCGTTGTCGAGCGTGATGAGCGCGACGGGCTTGGTGAGCCCGGGCACCTTCACCAGGCGCGTCACGGCGTGCGTGACGACCTCGTCCGGGAAAGCGGCCTTCGCTTCTTCAGCGGTGAAAGTCATTACTTCGCCCCCTCGAAGGCCGGGTTCTCCCAGATCACGGTGCCGCCCATGCCGATGCCGATGCACATCGTGGTCATGCCGTACCGCACGTCGGGCCGCTCGGCGAACTGGCGCGCCAGCTGCGTCATGAGCCGGACGCCGGACGACGCCAGCGGGTGGCCGCACGCGATCGCGCCGCCCCACTGGTTGACGCGCGGGTCTTCGTCGTCGATGCCGAAGTGGTCGAGGAAGGCCAGCACCTGCACGGCGAAGGCTTCGTTGATCTCGAACAGGCCGATGTCGTCGATGGACAGGCCGGTGCGCTTGAACAGCTTCTCGGTGGCCGGCACCGGGCCGATGCCCATGACCTCCGGCTCGACGCCGGCGAAGGAGTAGCCGACCAGCCGCATCGCGACCGGCAGGCCCAGCTCGCGGGCGGTTTCTTCGTCGGCGAGGATCGAGGCGGTCGCGCCGTCGTTGAGGCCGGCCGCGTTGCCCGCGGTGATCCGGCCGTGCGGGCGGAACGGCGTCTTCAGCCCGGCGAGGGTTTCGAGCGTGGTGCCCGGGCGGGGCGGCTCGTCCTCGGTGGCCAGGCCCCAGCCCAGCTCCTTGGAGCGGGTGGCGACCGGGACCAGCTCGGGGCCGATCTTGCCGGTCTTGACGGCCTCGGCGTAGCGCTCCTGGCTGCGCGCGGCGTAGGCGTCGGTGCGCTGCTTGGTGATCGCCGGGAACCGGTCGTGCAGGTTCTCGGCGGTCTGGCCCATGACGAGCGCGGTCGGGTCGACGAGCTTGTCGGCGATGATCCGCGGGTTCGGGTCGACGCCCTCGCCCATCGGGTGGCGGCCCATGTGCTCGACGCCGCCGGCGATGGCGATGTCGTAGGCGCCGAAGCCGATGCCGGACGCGACGCTGGTGACGGCGGTCATCGCGCCGGCGCACATGCGGTCGATGGCGAAGCCGGGGACGGACTTCGGCAGGCCGGCGAGCAGCGCGGCGGTGCGGCCGATGGTCAGGCCCTGGTCGCCGATCTGGGTGGTGGCGGCGATCGCCACCTCGTCGACGCGCTCGGGCGGCAGCTCGGGGTGCCGCCGCAGCAGCTCGCGGATGGCGTTGACGACGAGGTCGTCCGCCCGGGTCCCGGCGTAGATGCCCTTGTCGCCGGCCTTGCCGAAGGGGGTGCGTACCCCCTCGACGAAGGCGACGTTTCGCACGCCCCGCGCGGTCGGCGCGAGCGGCGTTGCTGGTGCGGCCACTGAAGCTCCATGAAGTAGAGGTCTTTGCCCGCACGATAGCCCTTGTTACCCGTCGGTAACCAGTGCTGTGGCCCGGTCGAGTGGGCTACGGCACACTCTTGGGCGTCAACGTCTGCCCCTTCAGCAGCCAGGCGACACCGAACGCCCAGACGGCGACGCTCTCCAGCCACAACGCCGGGTGTAGCTCGGGCACCAGCCGCAGCCAGCTCGTCAGCGCGATGAGCACCAGCGCGGCCAGGATCACCACGCCGCAGACGCGGTAGACGACGCCGAAACCGGGGGGCTGCTCGCCGTCGTGGGGGAACAGGCGCAGGCAGAAGTAGGCGAGGGAGAGGAAGAAGACCGCGGCGAACGTCAGGTGCAGCACGCCGGAGGTGCGGTCCCACGCCGTGACGTCGTGGTCCGGCGTCGTCGGGAACAGCGCGAGCCCGATCGCGCCGAGCCCGGCCACGGTGCTCGCGACGTTGTCGACGAAGTCGTGGCCGTAGTAGGCGAGCAGGAACACCCCGGCGGCGCACATCGAGCCGACGAAGACGTCGCGGACGTCGGTGTAGTAGTAGCCGCTGAGCGACCCGACGAGGTCGCCGCCCTGCGCCCACTGCTTGCCGAGGATCAGGACGAACGGCAGCGCCAGGCCGATCAGCCCGATGGCGCGCCGGAGGAACAGGTAGGAGTGGACGAGGGTGCTCTGCGGGGATCTGGTCGCCGTGGTCATGGCCGCCTCCGGGGTCTCACCGAGGTCATCGGCGTTCTCCTGCCCCGGGACGAGCGTTGTTATCCGACGGGTGCCCAGATCCTCAGCTGATCGTTACGGAGTTCGGCGAAGGCGCCGCTCGCCGGGTCGTGCGCGGTGGGGCGGAAGCCCGCCGCGAAGCCGATCCGGGCACCGTCGGCGGGGTCCCAGACCTCGAACCCGTCCTCGGCGGTGACGTACAGCAGCCCGCCGTGGCCCCACATCGGTCCCTTCGGGCCCGCGAACATCCCGAGCCGGCGTCCGGTCCGCGCGTCGTGGAGCTGGACGCCGTCGATCGTCCGCTCGTCGCCGATCTCTTGCAGCGCGACAGTTTCCTCGTCCACCCAAGCCATCGGCACGTCCCAGGGATCGCGGAAGGTGAGCGCCTGGCCGTGCTCGGGCGCGTGCGTCTCGCCCGCGAGCCAGGCCGCGCAGTCGAGCACCAGCGGGATCCCCTCCGGCTGCCAGACCCAGCCGTCCACGAGCAGGGACCGCCCGGATGGGCTCGGCAGCAGTGCGCCCTGGAAGTAGTCGAGGTAGTGCTCGGGGCTCTCCTCGCGGGTCGTGACGCGCTCGGTGAGCAGGCGCCCCGTGGCCGCCTCGAAGACGTCGAGCCGGTTCCAGTCGGTGGCGGCGACGACCTGCGCGCCGAGGAACGCGACCGGGAACCGGACCGTCTCGGTGTGGTAGTCCTGCCGGTCCAGGGCCAGGGTCACCGCGCCCGAGGCGAGGTCGACGACCACGCCGTGACGGCCGTAGTCGGTGACCGCGGCGGCGAACCGGCCGTCGGCGGCGGTGTGCAGCGCCGGTGCGCGGGGCTGCCCCGGCCCCGTCGCCGGAACTTCGTCCGGGAGGTCGACGGTGGCGACCCGGCGGGGCGGCTCGCCGGGGTGGATCGCGACGAGCCCGGCGCCGGTGCGCGCGAGCCAGCCGTCCGGCAGCGGCGCGAGACACCGGTCGTTGAGCGGGGTGACCGCGCAGGGCGCCGTCGTCCAGGTGCCGCCGAGAGCCCGGTCTCGCCGGAGGATTCCGGGGTCGCCGCGCCAGCCCAGGTAGGCATCGCTTTCAGCGCGTTCGAAGCAGCCGACACACGCTTCCAGCAATTCGGGTGCTTCGGCTTCGGCACACGTTCGGCACAGCAGGTCGTATCGGGTCGCGACACCGGTGAGCACGCGGAAGCAGCCCGGTCCGTTGTCGGTGGTGAGGTGGGCGCAGACGCGCGCCCCGGCGGCCGGTGCGAGATGGCCGCACGAAGAAACGTTCACCCACCCAGTATCCGGTGACGCGCATCCGATTTATCCGAGGTGCGCCAGCCAGCCGCCCTTCGCCGAAATGTCCTCCGCGCCCTCGATCGCCGCCGGTTCGCAGAGGAAGCCGGGCACCCGCGTACCGTCGGCCAGCTCCACCTTCCCGATCGCCAAGGGGGCGGGAATCCGCGAGACGAACTCGCCGAAGCCGCGCACCGGCAGGTCCCACACCTCCGCCGCGATCGCGACGCCGCCGGAAGCGGCCCGCACCAGGCCGGGCTTCGGCGGCACCGTGTCCAGCGCGTACAACCGGTAGGACGCCGACGTCGAAACCGAAGCCACGAACCGTCCGCCCCGGGACGTCAGTTCGTGGTTGAGCGGCTGCCCGCGCAGGTGCGCGCCGACCACCACGATCGGCACCCGCTCGTCGCGCAGGGTCGCCAGTGCCGCCAGCTTCAGGTCGTCGTGCGGGGCGCCGACCAGCATCACGCCGAACGGGCGCCCGGCCACCGTGCCCGAGGGCACCGCCAGCGCGGACAGCCCGAACAGGTTGGTGGAGTTGGTGAACCGGCCCAGCCGGGCGTTGACCGCGACCGGGTCCGCGGCGACCTCCGCCAGCGTCGGGTGCTCGGTCGTCGTCGGGACCAGCAGCGCGTCGACGCCGGCCAGTGTCGCCAGCGCTTCGGCTCGCAGGCCCGCGAGCTTCGCCTGGTCCGCGAACAGCCGGTGGGCCGGGATGTCCCGGCCGCCGGTGATGATGCCGTGCACCACCGGGTCCACGTCGTCCGGGTGCGCGTCCAGGAACTCGCCGACCGCGGTGTACCGCTCGGCGACGAACGCGCCGCCGTACAGCAGCTGGGCCGCCTCCAGGAAAGCCGATATGTCCACAGTGGTCAGTTCGGCACCCGCGGCCGCGTACTCCTCGACGGCGGCCTCGAACGCCTCCGCCCACCCCGGTGCCAAGGGACCCAGCTCGGCGGGCACGCCCAGCCGGAACCGTCCCGTGTGGACCTGCGCGGGCTCGGCCAGGCAGGTCAGCGCGTACGACGCTTCCTCGACTGTCCGCGCGAACAGCGACACGCAGTCGATGCTCGCGCACGCGGGCACCACGCCTTCGGTCGGCAGCAGGCCCGGGGTCGGCTTGAGCCCGACGATACCGTTGAACGCCGCCGGCACCCGGCCAGACCCCGCCGTGTCCGTGCCCAGGGCCAGGTCGACGATGCCCAGTGCGACGGCCACCGCCGACCCCGAACTCGACCCGCCCGAGACGTACGCCGGGTCGACGGCGTTCCGCACCGCGCCGTACGGGCTGCGCGTCCCGACCAGCCCGGTCGCGAACTGGTCCAGGTTGGTCGTGCCGAGCACCAGCGCTCCGGCCGCCCGCAGCCGCGCGACGACCGGGGCGTCGGCCTCCGGCTTGTACGCGTACGCCGGGCAGCCCGACGTCGTCGGCAGCCCGGCGACGTCGATGTTGCCCTTGACCGCGACGAGCTTCCCGGCCAGCGGCAGGCCGCGGTTCGCGAGCGTGGCCGCCTCGGCCAGTACCTCGGCTTCGGGCCGCAGGTCGATCCAGATCTCCGGCCGATCCACCTGCTCGATCCGGCGGTACGCGGCCCGCACCCGTTCCTCGATGGCGGTCATCCGAGCACCACCAGCGGCGTGCCGGGCGCCACCTGGTCGCCGGGGGACACGAGCACTTCGACCACCTCGCCGCTCGCCGGCGCGGGGATGCGCGCCTCGGTCTTCATCGCTTCCAGCGTCACCAGCGACTGCGCGTCCTCGACGCGCTCGCCCGCGGTGACGTCGACCCGCCACACGGTCGCCGCGAACGGCGCCTCCACCACGTGCCCGCCCGGCGGTGCTTCGACCCGGGCCGGCGGCCGGGTGACCGGCTCCGGTTTCGGGTCGAACTCGCCCGCCGCGGCCCACGCCTTCCGTTCGGCTTCGAACGCGGCCGCCTGCGTCGCCCGGAACGCCGAGATGCTTTCGGCGTTGTCCGCCAGGAACCTCTCGTAGTCGGCGAGCGCGAACGTGCCTTCGGTGGTGTCGAGTTCGAGCTGCCCGGACGCGCTCTGCGCGCGCAGTTCGAGCAGTTCCTCCGCCGACACGGGGTACCAGGAGATCCGGTCGAAGAACCGCAGGTTCCACGGCCGCTCCCCGCCGTGCCAGCTGTTCCACACCTGCGTGGTCCGCCCGACGAACTGGTACCCGCCCGGCCCCTCCATGCCGTAGATGCAGAGGTACGCGCCGCCGATGCCGACGGAGTTCTCCGCCGTCCACGTCCGCGCCGGGTTGTACTTCGTCGTGACCAGCCGGTGGCGCGGGTCGAGCGGCGTCGCCACCGGCGCCCCGAGGTAGACGTCGCCGAGGCCCAGCACGAGGTATTCAGCGTCGAACACCGTCCGGTAGACGTCGTCCACTGTGGACAAGCCGTTCACCCGGCGGATGAACTCGATGTTCCACGGGCACCACGGCGCGTCGTCGCGCACGCCGGTCATGTACCGCTCGATCGCCTCGCGCGTGGCCGGGTCGTCCCACGACAGCGGCAGCCGGACGCTGCGGCTGGGCACCACGAGGTCGTGCGTCGGCGGCAGGTCCCGTTCCAGCTCGCGCACCAGCCCGAGCGCCTTGCCGACCGGCAGCGCGTCGGGGTCGACGTGCACCTGCAGCGACCGGATGCCCGGGGTCAGGTCGACGATCCCCGGCACGCCTTCGGCCGCGAGCCGTTCCGCGAGCGCGTGCACCCGCATCCGCAGCGCCAGGTCGAGCTTCATCTCGCCGTATTCGACGAGCAGGTTGTCGTCGCCGCTGCGGCGGTAGGTGACCGGCGGCTCACCGTCCGAAGCGGACAGTCGCGAGAGGACTCCGCCGTCGTCGCGCGCGGGCCGGCTCGGCTCGACCGCCGACGCGGGCCGCGCCCGCAGTGCCGCCGCGTGGTCGGTGCCGATCGGCACGAACCGCACGGTGTCGCCCGGCCGCAGCTGCCCGAGCTTCCAGCGCTCGCCGGTGGCGACCGTCGCCGGGCAGACGAACCCGCCCAGGCTGGGACCGTCCGGGCCGAGCAGGATCGGCAGGTCGCCGGTGTAGTCGACGGCGCCGATCGCGTACGGCGTGTCGTGGATGTTCGACGGGTGCAGGCCCGCCTCGCCGCCGTCCGGGCGCGCCCACTCCGGCCGCGGCCCGACCAGGCGGACGCCGGTGCGGGCGGAGTTGAAGTGCACCTGCCAATCGGTGGCGTAGAAGGTGTCGACGTCGGCCGGGGTGAAGAACTCCGGGGCCGCGTGCGGCCCTTCGAGCGCGCCGATCGTCCAGTGGGTGGCGAAGTCGGGCCGGTCGGCGACCGGGCCCACGACGGGGTCCGCGGGTGCCGGGCCGGGCCGCAGGACGTCGCCCGCGGCCAGTGCGCGGCCGCCGTGCCCGCCGAACTTGCCCAGCGTGAACGTCGCCGCGCTGCCGAGGAACTCCGGGACGTCCACGCCGCCCCGGACGAGCACGTAGCTGCGCAACCCGGCCGTGCACGCGCGGACGTCCAGGGTGGCTCCGGCGGGTACCTCGACCGGGGTCCACAACGGCACTTCGGCGCCGTCGACGAGGACCGTCGTCGGCGCGCCGGTGACGCACACCTGCGCGGCGTGCGAGAACCGCAGCGTGACGCCGTCCACTGTGCACTCCAGGCCGGGCGCGCCCTCGGGGTTGCCCAGCGCCAGGTTGCCCAGCCGCAGCGAAAGGTCGTCCATCGGGCCGCTCGGCGGCACCCCGACGTGCCAGAACCCGGTGCGGCCCGGCCAGTCCTGCACGGTCGTCATCGTCCCGCCGCGCACGACGTCGATCTGCGGTTCGGCGTCCTCGATGCCGTCCAAAGTGGACGTGTCGTGGGTGGCCGAGCCGACGGCGGCGTCGGCGGCCGCGGCCCGCAGCTGCCCGAGGTTGGTCCGGACCCCGTCGACGCGGGTGTCGGCGAGCGCGGCCCGGAGGTTCGCCAGCGCGGCCGCGCGGTCGGGGCCGGTGCAGATCACTTTGGCCAGCAACGGGTCGTAGTGCGTGGTCACGGTGGTGCCCGGGCCGACCCAGGTGTCCACCCGGGTGCCCGCCGGGAACTCCGCCCGCGTGACCAGGCCGGAGCTGGGGCGGTGCCCGGCGTTCGGGTCTTCGGCGTACACGCGGGCTTCGACGGCGTGGCCGCGCGCGACCGGCGTCGCGCGGAACATCGCGCGGTCGCCCTGGGCGAGCCGCAGCATCCAGGCGACCAGGTCGACGCCGTACACCGCCTCGGTGACCGGGTGCTCGACCTGCAGCCGGGTGTTGACCTCGAGGAACGCCGCCTCGCCGCGTTCGGGGTCGTAGACGTACTCGACCGTGCCCGCCGAGCGGTACCGGACCGACGAGCACAGCGCGACGGCCGAGTCGACGAGCTGCTTCCGGACGGCTTCGGGCAGGTCCGGCGCCGGGCACTCCTCGACGACCTTCTGGTTGCGCCGCTGCAGCGAGCAGTCCCGGGTGCCCAGCGCCATGACTTCGCCGAAGCCGTCGCCGAACACCTGGACCTCGACGTGCCGCGCGCGGGTCACCAGCCGTTCCAGGAAGACGCCGGAGCTGGCGAAGCTCTTGGCCGCGACGCTGCGCACGGTGTCCCAGGCGGCGCGCAGCTCGTCGGGCGACGCGCAGGCGCGCATGCCGATGCCGCCCCCGCCGCCGGTCGCCTTGAGCATCACCGGGTAGCCGATGTCCGCCGCACGCGCCAGCGCTTCGTCCACATCGGACAGCAGGCCGGTACCGGCCAGCAGCGGCACGCCCGCCGCGATCGCCGCCTCGCGCGCGGTGTGCTTGCTGCCGAACACTTCGAGGTGTTCCGGCGACGGGCCGGCGAACGCGATCCCGGCGTCTTCGCAGGCCCGCGCGAACGCCGCGTCCTCCGACAGGAAGCCGTAGCCGGGGTGGATCGCGTCGCAGCTGGTGTCGAGGGCGGCCTGGACGATGGCGCCGGCCCGCAGGTAGCTCTCGGCCGCGGGAGCCGGGCCGAGCCGCACGGCCCGGCCGGCGAGCCGCACGTGCGGTGCCAGGCGGTCGGCGTCGGAGTACACCGCGACGGTCTCGAGACCCATTTCCCCGGCGCTGCGGAGGATCCGGACCGCGATCTCGCCGCGGTTGGCGACCAGCAGCCTCACTCGCTGCCTCCGGGGGCCGTCACGACCATGCGGACCGGTGTCGGGTCGAACCCGTTGCAGGGGTTGTTGATCTGCGGGCAGTTCGACACGAGCACGAGGACGTCGGTCTCGGCGCGCAGCCGGACTTCCAGGCCCGGCGCGGAAATGCCGTCGACGATGCCGAGCGTGCCGTCTTCTTCGACCGGCACGTTCATGTACCAGTTGACGTTGCTGACCAGGTCGCGCTTGCCCAGCCCCCACTTCGCGCCTTCGCTGAGGAAGTTCTCGACGCACGCGTGCTGGAACCGGGTGTGCTGGCCGTAGCGGAGGCTGTTGGACTCCTTGCTGCACGCCCCGCCGATGGTGTCGTGGCGGCCGCAGGTGTCGGCGACGACGGTCAGCAGCGGCGCGCCCTCCTGCGTGCGCAGGACGCTGCCCGTGGTCAGGAAGATGTTGCGCTGCGCCGCGATCGTCGCCGCCGCGCTGTAGCGCTTGGCCGTGTCGTTCGCGTCGTAGCAGAGGAAGTCGACGGCCTGGTTGCCACCCAGGTCGATGATCGCCAGCTCGCTGCCGCGCTTCAGGATGGTCGAGAACGGCGCGCGCGCCGGGACGTCGAACGTCAGCTCAAGCTGCGACTCGTACGCCGTGCTCATGCGATCCCCCGTGCGGTCAGGTAGTCGGCGGTGTTCTCGAACGCGCGCTGCGCCTCCGGCGAATGTGTCCATTCCGGACTGTCCGGCGTGGAAGGTTTGTCGCGCCAGGCGAGGACTTCGAGGTTCGTCGCGGTGTAGTCCGGCCGCGGGTCCACCGGGTGCGGCACGTTGGCGATCAGCACGATCGACGGGATCTCGATCCGCAGGTCGACGGACTTCCCGGCGCCCGCCGAGCCGGTGAACTCCAGTGCGCCTTCCGGCTGGACGCGCACGCCCTGGAAGAACGACAGGCTCGGCGGCAGGTCACGCGGCCCGAGCCCGTTCTTCGCCGCGGCCAGAGTGAACAGCGGCAGGCCGGCGGGGGAGGGGCCCTGCGGGGCACCGTCGCCGTAGTGCCCGGTGTTGCCGTCCACAGTGGACGTCCCGCACAGGGCGTCGTGGCGGCCGCTGGAGTCCGCGACGATCGTGGCGAGGACGCGGCCCTGGTCGGACAGCAGGGCCACCTTCTCGCCGAGGTAGGCGTTCCACTGCACCTTCACCGTGTCCGCGACGTTCAGCCGCTCCCAGGGCCCCTCGGCGTTGAACAGCAGCACGTGCGCGCAGGCGTCGCCCTCGACGTCGGTCAGGCGCAGCCGCGTGCCGCGGGCCAGCACCTTGTGCGTGTAGCCGCCCCCGGCCACGGTCTCCGCCCAGGTCAGCGCTTCGGGCGCGACCCCGGGCGGGGGAGTGCCGAACGTGCTCGCCGGGATCGACGGCATCGTTTCGACCACGGTGCCGGCCTGGGCCCGGGCGTGGTCCCGGGCGCCGTAGGTGGTGGCGGTGGTGCTCATGGACGTCCTCTCAGATCGCGGGTTCGAGGGCGGGAGCGGGGCGCAGCCGCAGCCAGCAGAGCCAGCCGATCACCAGTGCGCCGCCGACGAACTCTATCGGGAACAGCAGCATCCAGGGGGCGCCCGAACCGGCGACGTCGTAGATCTCCGGGCGCGGCCAGGCGATGTTCACGATCATGGCGATCCCGTAGAGCACGGCTGCGCCGTTCAGCGGAACACCCCAGCGGCCGAGCGAGAACCGGCCGGGTTCGGCGGGGAACCGCCCGCGCAGCCTTGCGATCAGCAGGGGGCCGGTGACCAGCAGGTACGCCAGGTAGACGACCACCACCGACGTCCCGGTGATCGTGCTGAAGAGCGTCGGGTTGCCGACGTTGAGCAGCAGGAGCGCGATGGCCAGCACCCCGGAGACGAGCGCGGGCCCGACCGGCGTCCCGGTGCGCGGATTCACCGACGAAAGTCGGGCGGCGCCGGGGAGCGCGCCGTCGCGGGCCATCGCGAAGATCAGCCGCACGGTGCCGGTCTGGATGGTGAGCGTGCAGACCACGACGGCGATGGCGACGTCGGCGAGGAAGACGCGGCCGAGGGTGTCCCCGAAGACGGCGGTGATGACGTACGGCAGGCCGTGGCCGGCGAGCTGCCCGTCGGTGAGGCTCGGTGCGGCCATCAGCGCGGTGAGCACCACGGCGAGCCCGCCGATCCCGGAGACGAGCACGGCCCGCAGCACCGCCCGCGGGGCCGCCTTACGCGCGTCCTTCGTCTCCTCGGCGACCGAAGCGGCGGTGTCGAATCCGTAGAGCACGTAGGCGGCCATGAGCGCCGAAGCGAGAACGCCACCGATCCCGGCGCTGGTGCCGGGGGCGTCGTGCGCGACCACTTGCGGCCCGCGGACGGCGAACAAACCGAGGCCGATGATCAGGACGACGACGCCGAGCAGTTCGGCCGCGACCCCGACATCGTTGATCCGGGCCATCAGCCGGACGCCGCCGGCGTTGACGAGGGTGGTGAAGACGAGCAGGAGCGTGCCGAGGAGGACGGCGTTGGCCGCGCCCGAGGGCGACGTCACCGACGGGTCGCCGCCGACGAGCTGGAAGCCGTCCCACACCGAGGGCAGCACCACCTGCAGCGCGATCGCCGCGGCGGCGAGGGCGACGACGCAGCCGAGCAGCATCATCCAGCCGGCGAGCCAGCCGAGGAATCCCTTCGAGAGCTGTTTCGCCCACTGGTACACGGATCCGGCGAGCGGGAAGCGCGCGGCGAGTTCGGCGAAGGTGAGCGCCACGAGCACCTGGCCGCCGAGGACGACCGGCCACGTCCAGAAGAAGAGCGGGCCGCCGAAGGTGTAGCCGAAGCCGAAGAGCTGGAAAACGGTGGTGAGGATGGAGACGAACGAGAAGCCGGCGGCGAAGGCGGAGAACCCGCCCAGCGACCGGCGGAGCTCCTGGCGGTAACCGAAGGCGGCGAGATCGTCGGGTGGCATGCGGACTCCTTGTTTCGATCGTTTGACAGAAATTAGGCCCGCGGCCGGACTTTTCGATCTCCGGCGTGTGAGGGGAGTGTTAACGGCGAGGGCTTCCGGGTGTCAACAGCGACATACGGGGGTAACCACGGGTGCGCGGGCGCCGGACCTGGCAAGATCACGCCCGTGGGCAAAGGGGCGGGAGTCGGCAGGCCGAGGGCCAGCGGAGCGGCGGCAAGCCGCCCGGACGCGCGCCAGGCGGTGCTCGACGCGGCGGGAGAGCTGTTCACCGGAGCGGGCTACGCGGCAACGACGACCCGCGCGATAGCGGAGCGCGCGGGCCTGCGGCAGGCGTCGCTCTACTACCACTTCCCGGCGAAGGAAGACATCCTCGCGGCGCTGCTGGCGGAGACGGTCCGGCCTTCGCTGGATCTGGCTTCCCGGCTGGTCGGTGCTTCCGGCCCGGCGGCGGTTCGGCTATGGGCGTTGGCGTACGCGGACATCGGGCTGCTCGGCGGCGCCCGGCACAACTTGGGCGCGTTGTACTTGCTGCCGGAGGTGGGGTCGCCGAACCTGGCCCGGTTCCGGGCGGAACGGGCGGATCTGAAGGCGTCTTACGGTCGTCTGGTGGCGGCCGCGGGGGTGGCTCCCGAGGCGGTGGCGATCCGGACGGACCTGGTGTTCGGGCTGGTGGAGAGCATCGCGGTGGTGCGGCGGGACGACCCGGAGCTGGACGTCGAGGCGCATGTCCGTGAAGGGGCGGACGGGGTGGTGCGGCTGGTGGGGGTGGAGCCGGCGGAGGAGCTGCGGGCGGAGGCCCACACCCTGCTGGCGACCCTCACCGGCTGACCAGCGCCCCAATGTGGCCTTCGGTGCGTCAGACGCACCCAAGGCGGCCTTCGGTGCGCAAGACGCAACCAAGGCCACATTGGGGCGCTTGAGGTCGGCGTCAGGAAGCCGACGTCTGGAGGGCCTTGCTCAGCGCCGTCGCCGTCAGCTCCACCTGCCACGGCCGTGCCCCGCCGGCGCGCAGCACCGCGGCCACCGAGTCCTCGTCCGTCTCCGCCGGCGGCCGCCAGCAGGTACGCCGCACCAGGTCCGGCAGCAGCAGGTTCTCCACCGGCAGCCGGCGGTCCTCCGCGATCGCCGTCAGCGCCGCGCGGGCCGCCGACAGGCGGGCTGCCGCGTCCGGGTCCTTGTCCGCCCAGCGGTTGACCGGGGGCGGGCCGTCCGTCGGCTGCGACGGGGACGGCAGTTCGGAAGCCGGGAGGGCGCGGGCCGCCTGGAGGTGGCGCAGCCAGCTCGCCGTGTACTTGCGCTGGACCCGGCCGCTGAAGACCGGGAGGGCCTGGAGGTCCTCGACCGTCTTCGGGTCGGCCGTCACCGCGTTGATGATCGCGCTGTCCGGCAGGATGCGGCTCGGTGCGCGGTCGCGTTTGCGGGCGAGCTCGTCGCGCGCCTGCCACAGCTCGCGGACCGCCGCCAGGCCGCGGGGGTTGCGGATCTTGTGGACGCCGGACGTCCGGCGCCACGGCTCGGCCCGCGGGGGCGACGGCGGGGCCGTCCGCACGGCCTCGAATTCCTGCCGTGCCCACTCCAGCTTGCCCTGGGCGCCCAGCTCCGCCTCCAGCTTTTCGCGCAGCTGGATGAGCAGCTCGACGTCGAGGGCCGCGTAGTTGAGCCAGTCGACCGGCAGCGGCCGCTTCGACCAGTCCGCCGCGCTGTGCCCCTTCTCGAGGGTGTAGCCGAGCAGCAGCTCCACGAGCGTGCCCAGCGCGACGCGTTCGTAGCCCGCCAGCCGGCCGGCCAGCTCGGTGTCGAACAGCGCCGCCGGGTGCAGGTCCAGCTCGGCGAGGCAGGGGAGGTCCTGGGAGGCCGCGTGCAGCACCCATTCCAGGTCGTTGAGGACGTCGCGCAGCGGCTGGAGGTCGTCGGCCAGTGCGATCGGGTCGATCAGCACCGTGCCGGAACCCTCGCGGCGCAGCTGCACGAGGTAGGCCTTGGGCCAGTACCGGTAGCCGGACGCGCGTTCGGTGTCGACGGCCACCGCGCCGGTGCCCGCGGCGAGTCGCGCGCAGGCTTCGGCCAGCGCGGACGGTTCGGTGATCACCGGGGGCGTGCCCTCGGCGGGTTCGCGTAGCAGCACAGGGCCGCCCGTGGACTCGATCTCCATCCCGGTGTCCTCGGCCTCTGCACTTCCCATGGTTGACGACCCTACGGGACGGGCATACCGCGCCTGGTCTGCCCGCCCCGCAGGGCTGTTCGCTTGCGTCAGCGGATCACGCCGGCTCGCATGGCCAGCGCCACCATCTGGGCCCGGTCGCCCGTGCCGAGCTTGCGCCCGATCCGGGACAGGTGGGACTTGACGGTGAGGGCGGAGAGCGAAAGCTCCTCGCCGATCTCCTTGTTGGACTGCCCGTCGGCGACCAGCTGGAGCACCTCCACCTCACGAGCGGACAGCTCGCGCGGGGTGTTGTCGGTGCCCGCGACGCGGGTCCCGGTGGCCAGCACCGGAGCCACGCTCGGGTCGGCGTAGACGCCGCCCTCGAGCACACGCCGCACGCCATCGGTCACGACGACCGGCGACGCGGACTTCAGCAGGTACGCCTGGGCCCCGGCCTGGAAGGCCGAGCGGACCGCGTACGGATCGTCCGAGGATGCGAGTACGACCACGCGCGGCCAGCCGTGGCTACGGAGTTCCGTAACCAGCTCGATGCCGCTGCCGTCCGGCAGTCCGAGATCGAGGATCGCCAGGTCACAAGGCCCGGTGGCCTGTGCTCGCGCCCTCGCCTCGGCCACCGTGGCGGCTTCGTGGACGGTCCCCGCACCCATCTGTGCGAGTCTTGCTGCGATTGCCTCCCTCAACAGCGGGTGGTCGTCGACCACCAGTACCGAAAAGAGCTCTTCCCGCGGGTGCGGAACCATGCTCGCCGGCAACGCGCCGGCTGGCGTGGATCGGACGGCCTGAGAAATGCCGACGGTAGCCACGTCACTACCTCCCTGGAGTCGGTCGTGCCCCCCGACCGGCACCGGGACCTTCGGCCGTTCAGCCGCGCCAGCTTTAGACCGAAAGTGGTGTCGTCGAAGGCACTGTAGCCGCCCGGAGGCCGTTGCGGGGGGATCGAATGGGTATCTATCTCAAACGAACAGTCACTCAGAGAGTTCGGAGTAACACGATCGGGCTAGTACACGGCCGGTTGTTAACGGATAGCCCAGCGAACACGATGCAAAGAAGTTGCCGACGGCCAAATGGCCGTGCAGATGGGTCGTGCAGCTGCCGGTGCGCCTAGTGACGAGGGTCCGGATGGGCGCGGGCAGGACCCGGAATGTGGCCCCGGCCGGGGCATGATCATTTCCGCGGAGCGGGCTCGGTGAGGGTCGCCGAGCCTGTGGAGCGTGACTGTCCGTGTCGATCACCGGCGCCGGCGGGCCTGAAGTGGCCGAGTTGATCTTGTTGCGGTGCGTGACCGCGGTGAGTCACGAACGAGGAGACGTGAAACGGCCTCAGAGCGGCCGGGCGGGCTCCGAGTGCCCCGGTTCGTCCGGGGCCGTTTCGGGCGCGCAGGGGCGCTTCAGGGGGCCGGAATGAACGTGAACGGCGTTCAGTGGACGTGAAATTTGCTCACATCGGTACAAGGGGTCGGACGCGGGGTGGATCCCGGAGGGACGCCGTTGCCGTTTCGTTGCCGACGATCGCCCGAACGCCGCGGGTCAGGAGCGGGTCGGGCAGCCGTTCCCAGCCTAGTCGTGCTCGTGGCGGCGATGCCGGTGTCTCGAATGACTCATTCAAGACGTCCGGGGACCTGAATGACTCATTCAAGACGTCCCGGGGGCGCAGGCGGTCAGGAGCGGACCGGCGATGCCAGGAAAGAGTCGTTCACCGCGTCCGGCGTCAGGGCTCCGGCAAAGTCGCGTCGGTGCGGTCCGCAGCGGTGCTCCAGTGTCTTGAATGACTCATTCAGGACGCCCGAAGACCTGAATGAGTCATTCAGGACGTGGGGCGAGCGGCTCACCGGCGGCAGAGTGGCCTGGCCGCACGACTTTGCCGAGGCCCTGGCGTCCAGCGTCTTGAACGAGTCGTTCATGCCCCTCGGCGGGTCAGGAGCTCTGGCGCTGCCCGAACAACGTCACACCCACCGGCGGCAGGCCCACGACGCTCGCCATCACCTGGCAGAACGCCTGCCCGTGCGGCAGCAGCCCGGCATCGGTCGGGGTCCACGACGCCCGCAGCTCCAGGTCATCGGTGCGGGCCGGGCCGGAGATGTCGCCGAAGCGGGCCGACGACGTCTCGGTGACCGTGCCGCCCAGTGCCGTCCAGCTCGCGCCGGACACCTCCAGCGCATCCGTCAGCCACGACCAGCCGACCGCCGGCAGGAACGGGTCGGTCGCCAGCTCGCGGTCCAGCTCCGCGCGGACGTACATGACCAGCCGCAGCACGCCGTCCCAGCCTTCCTGGCCGTCCGGGTCGTGCAGCAGGACCAGCCGGCCGGAGGCCAGCACGTCGGCCGGGCCCGCCACTTCGCAGCTGACCGCGTACGACCACGGCGCGAGCCGCTGCGGGGCCCGCATCGGCTCCAGCAGCACCTCCCGGCGGGGCCGGACGGACTGCAGCGCCGCGACTGCTTCGCGGAAGAGTTCGGGCACTGGCGTCATCGCGGTCACGCTTCGACTTTAGGGCGGGCACGCCCCGTTGCGGGCGCAGGCGCGCCGATAGAAGGGCCGTCCCCGGCTCGTGGCACGATTGACGGCGATGTCACCGACCACGCCCCTGCCGCAGCGCACCGCCCCGTCCGGCCGCCGCGAGCTGCCCGAAGCCCCGTTCCTGGCCGCCGCGCGCGGCGAACGCCCGGCCCGCACGCCGGTCTGGTTCATGCGCCAGGCCGGCCGTTCGCTGCCCGAATACCGCGCGCTGCGCGAGGGCGTGCCGATGCTCGACGCCTGCTTCGACCCCGAAATGCTCGCCGAGATCACGCTGCAGCCGGTCCGCCGCCACGGCGTCGACGCCGCGATCCTCTTCAGCGACATCGTGGTGCCGCTGAAGGCCGCGGGTGTCGACATCGACATCGTGCCCGGCACCGGCCCGGTGGCCGCCTCGCCGGTGCGCGACCTCGCCGCGGTGAAAGCGCTGCCGGTGCTCGAGCCCGAGCACGTGGCGAAGGTCGCCGACGGCGTCCGGCTGCTCGTCGAGCGGCTCGGCGGCACCCCGCTCATCGGCTTCGCCGGCGCCCCGTTCACGCTCGCCAGCTACCTCATCGAGGGCGGCCCGAGCCGCAACCACGAGCACACCAAGGCGCTGATGCACTCCGAGCCGGCGCTGTGGCACGAGCTGGCCGGCCGCCTGGCCGACGTCGCGCTGACGTTCCTGCGCGCGCAGCTCGACGCGGGCGTCGACGCGGTCCAGCTGTTCGACTCCTGGGCCGGCGCGCTGTCGGAGCGGGACTACCGCGAGTTCGTCCTGCCGCACTCGGCGCGGGTCCTCGCGGGCGTCGCGGACTACGGCGTGCCGCGCATCCACTTCGGCGTCGGCACCGGCGAGCTGTTGTCCGCGATGCGCGACGCGGGCGCGGACGTCGTCGGCGTCGACTGGCGCATCCCCCTCGACGAAGCGGTGCGGCGCCTCGGCGGCAAGGCCGTCGTGCAGGGCAACCTCGACCCGGCGCTGCTGCACGCGTCCTGGCCGGTCCTCGAAGCCGAGGTCAGCCGGATCGTCGAGGAGGGCAAGGCGGCCGACGGCCACATCTTCAACCTGGGCCACGGCGTGCTGCCGGGCGTCGACCCGGACGTGCTGACCCGCGTGGTCGGGCTGGTGCACGAGCTGTGAAGCGCGTCGCGGTCGTCGGGGGCGGCGTTTCCGGGCTGACCGCGGCGTACCGGCTGCGGCGGCTGCTCGGCGCGGACGCCGAGATCGTCGTGTTCGAGAAGACGAAGACGCCGGGCGGGAAGCTGCGCACGGCCGAGCTCGCCGGCGTCCCCTACGACGTCGGCGCCGAGGCCTTCCTCGTCCGCCGTCCCGAGATGCTCGCGCTCGTCCGCGAGCTGGACCTCGACGTCGTCCACCCGACGAAGGCCCGCGCGAAGATCCACGCGGGCGGCAGCGTGACGGGCATGCCGCCCGGCACGTTGATGGGCGTCCCGGCGTCGGCCGAGTCCGTGGCCGGCGTGCTTTCGGAAGCGGGACGGCGGGCCGTCGAGGCCGAAGTCTCCCTGCCCGAGCTGCGGTTGCCGAGCGGTGACCTGCCGCTCGGGCCGCTGCTGCGCGAGCGCTTCGGCGACGAGCTCGTCGACCGGCTGGTCGACCCGTTGCTCGGCGGCGTCTACGCGGGTGGCGCGGACGGCCTCGGCCTGCGCGCGACCATGCCGGGCCTGGCCTCGGCGCTGGCCGCGGGTGCGGGCTCGCTGACCGCGGCGGCCGCCGCCCAGCTGCCGGCGAACCCGTCCACCGCGCCGGTGTTCGGCACCGTCCCGGGCGGGCTCGGCACGGTCATCGACCGGCTCACCGAAGCTTCCGGCGCGGAGCTGCGGACCGGGCTGCCGGTCTGCGACATCGAGCGGCACGGCACGGGCTGGCGGCTGCGCATCGGCGCCGCGCCGACCGCGCACGCGCCCGCGGACAACACGGTCGAGGCCGACGCGGTCGTCCTCGCGGTCCCCGCGCCCTCGGCCCGCCGGCTGCTGGCCGACCTGGTGCCCGCGGCTTCGGCGGCGTTCGGCGAGGTCGAACTGGCGTCGATGGCCGTGGTCGCGCTGGCGCTGCCGCCCGGGACGCCGTTGCCGGACGCGTCGGGGATCCTGATCGGCCACGGCGAGCGCGACGCTTCCGGCAAGCCGTACGCCTCGAAGGCGTTCACGTTCTCTTCGCGGAAGTGGAGCCACTTCGGCACCGGCCCGGTGCTGGTCCGCGGCTCGGTCGGGCGCTTCGGCGAGCTGGGCGCGCTGCAGGCCGACGACGTCGAGTTGGTTCGCGTGGTCCGTGACGACCTCGCGCGCCTGACCGGCGTGAAGGCCGCGCCGATCGAGACGCTCGTGACGCGGTGGGGCGGCGGGCTGCCGCAGTACGGCGCCGGGCACCTCGAGCGGGTCGAGCGGATCGAGAAGGCGATCGCGGCGGTCCCGGGGCTGGCGGTCGCCGGGGCGACGCTGCACGGGGTCGGGCTGCCGGCCTGCGTGGCCACGGCGGAGGCGGCCGCGCAGCGGGTCGCGGCCCACCTCGCCGAGTGAGTGCTCTCACCTGACCCGTGGCGGCGACCGGCCCGGCGCGGTGACAGGATGGACGCATGGCGCGGGTCAACTACAACGAGCTCAACGACACCATTCGGTACACGACCTGGTCGGTCTTCCGGATCGAGCCCGGCAGGCTGGGCGAGGACCGCGGGACCGCCGGCCGCGAGACGACCGAGTACCTCGACGGCCTGGAGGCCAAGGGCGTCACCGTCCGGGGTGTCTACGACCTGTCCGCGCTGCGCGCCGACGCCGACTACATGGTCTGGTGGCACGCCGAGGAGATCGAGCAGGTCCAGGCCGCCTACTCCGGCTTCCGGCGGACCCCGCTCGGGCGCGCGTCGACGCCGGTCTGGAGCCAGACCGCGCTGCACCGGCCCGCCGAGTTCAACAAGAGCCACATCCCGGCGTTCCTGGCCGGGGAAGAGGCGCGCAAGTACATCTGCGTGTACCCGTTCGTCCGCTCCTACGAGTGGTACCTGCTGCCGGACGCCGACCGCCGCAAGATGCTGGCCGACCACGGCAAGGAAGCCCGCGACTACCCGGACGTGCGCGCCAATACCGTCGCGTCGTTCGCGCTGGGCGACTACGAGTGGATCCTCGCTTTCGAGGCCGACGAGCTGCACCGGATCGTCGACCTGATGCGCCACCTGCGCGGCACCGAGGCGCGGCTGCACGTCCGGGAGGAAATCCCGTTCTACACCGGCACGCGCGTGCCGCCCGCCGAGCTCGTCGCGGCTCTGCCGTAGTGCGCGAGGCAGTCGAGGGCGTCTGGCGGGCGCTCACCGGTTCGGCGCCGGGCCCCTTCGAGCTGACCGGCACCGAGGACGTGCTGCCCGGCCCGTACCGGGTGGCGGCCGCGGCGACGGCGTCCATCGCGGCCGCGACCCTGGCGGCAGGTGAACTGCTGAAGCAGCGCGGGATCGAGCCCGGCGTCGTCACCGCGGACACGCGGCACGCGGCGGCGGCGTTCCACAGCGAGCAGCTGCTGCGGGTCGACGGCACGGGCGCGGAGTCGGTCTGGGCGCCGCTGTCGGGCAACTACCGCACGGCCGACGGCTGGGTGCGCCTGCACTGCAACTACCCGCGCCACGAAGCGGCGGTGTGCTGGGGGCTGGGCGTGCCCGGCACCCGGGCCGCGGTCGCGAAGGCGGTCGCCGGACGGCCGGCGCGCGAGATCGAGCACGCGGTGGTGTCCGCCGGGGGAGCGGCCGCCGAGCTGCGTTCGCCGGAGGACTGGGCGGCGCACCCGCAAGGGGCGGCGGTGGCTTCACTGCCGCTGGTTTCCCTGGAGCCGATCGATGCGGCGCCGAAGCGGACGTTGTTCTACTCGGACCGTCCCCTGGGCGGGGTCCGGGTGCTGGAGCTGACTCACGTCCTCGCGGGCCCGGTGGCCGGGCGGGTGCTGGCCGCGCACGGGGCTGACGTCCTGCACGTCGGGGCGGCGCACCTGCCGCGCGTCGAGGCCTTGGTGCGCGACACCGGTCAGGGCAAGCGTTCGACGTTCGTGGCCCTGGACACCGAGGGGGGCCGCGCGCGGCTGAAGAAGCTGATCAGCCGGGCGGACGTGCTGGTCCAGTCCTTCCGGCCGGGAGCGCTGGAGCGCATCGGGTTCGGCCCGTCGGAGCTGGCTGAGCTGCGGCCGGGGTTGGTGGTCGCGGACCTGAGCGCGTATGGCTGGGAGGGCCCGTGGGCCCGGCGGCGCGGCTTCGACAGCTTGGTCCAGATGTCGAACGGGATGGCTTGGGGGCCGGAGGAGCCGTCACCGTTGCCGGTCCAGGCGTTGGATCACGCGACGGGCTGGCTCGCGGCAGCGGCGGTCATGACGGCGGTGCACCGGCAGCTGACGGACGGCGGCACGTGGCGCGCGCGGTTGTCGCTTGCCGGTACGGGCAGGTGGCTGGATTCGTTGGGGCGTAAGGATCCTGCGGGCGTCGAGGTCGACTACAGCGACCTGATGGAGGACGCGGACAGCGGCTACGGCCGCCTCACGCGGGTCCGGATGGCAGGCGGGCTGCCGGGGGCGGAGCCGCACTGGGACTTCGGGACGCGGCTGCCGGGAGTCGACAAACCGACCTGGACGCCGTAGTCACCCCTGGAGACGGGCCCCGCCCGTCCCTGGGGGCAGGCCCCGCTGCCAGCTTACCGGCGCCCCCCGACGAAAGCCCCTGGTTGGACCGGGTTGTCCACAGCCCGGCTCGGTTGTGGATGGGCGACGCCGGGCCGGGCTCCGGCGCCGGGCGCCTGGTGACACCGACTTGATGTGCTCAAGGGGACTTTCCGCTCACGTGACGAGAGGAAAGTCCCCTTCAGCTCGGCGGATGTCTGGCCGCGGCAGCACCGAGATGCCGGTGGGTGATCACTCCGGCGGGGCCACGGAAGCGGGGGCGGGGATGTCTTGAATGAGTCATTCAGGGCGCAGGAGGTCTTGAATGACTCATTCAAGACACCCCGCGCCGGCCGTCGACAAAGCCGGTCAACGCCGCCGCAGCCGGGCCCGCAGTCCCCGCCGCGGCTTCGGCAGATGCCCACGAGCGATCAGCCACGTCACGAACTCATCCGCGTACGCCCCCGACCGTTCCGCGGCGAGCTTCGGCCGCTCCGCCGCGAACTCCGCGAACAACGGCCCATACCGCTCACCCAGCGCCTCAGCCAGCTCAGGCCGCTGATAAGCCAGCACCCGCCCGTGCTTCCGCCGCAGCACCGAAGCCTCCACCCGCAACCGCGCGGGATCGAAGCCGGAAGGTGCCGGACCCGAAGCCAGCAGCGCGTGCAGCAGCTCCGCCTGCCGCGCCGCCAGCTGCTCGCGGCTCACACCGTCACCGCCGCGCGCAGGGCCGCCAGTTCCGCGGCCAGCTCGGCGTCGCTCGGGTAGTCGTCGTCGCGTTCCAGCAGCACGCCCGGCGGGTCCGTCCGCTTACGCAGCTCCGTCAACAGCGAGAGCACCTCGGGCAGCACCGGGTGCGCGTGCGTGTCGTGGTAGACGCCGTCGCGCTCGACACCGCCCGCCATGTGCACGTACGCCAGCCGCTCCCACGGGATGCCGTCCAGGAACGCCATCGGGTCCGTGCCGATGTTGCGGGCGTTGGCGTACAGGTTCGCGACGTCGATGATCAGCCGGCAGCCGGTCCGGTCGGTCAGCTCGGTGAGGAACTGCTCCTCCGTCAGCTCGTTGTCCGGCCAGTCCAGCACCGCGGCGATGTTCTCCAGCGCGAACGGCACGTCCACGATGGACTGGGCCAGCCGGACGTTCGCCACCAGCACGTCCAGCGCCTCGCGCGTGCGGGGGAGCGGCATCAGGTGCCCCGAGTCGAGCCCGCCCGCGCGCACGAAGCACACGTGGTCGCTGACCAGCGGCGCGTCCACCGCCCGCGCGATCTCCGCCAGGTGCTGGACGCGGCCGGTGTCGAGCGGCTCGGCCCCGCCCAGCGACAGCGAGACGGCGTGCGGCAGCACCGGCAGTCCCTTCCGGCGCAGCGCCACCAGTGTCTCGGGGAGGTGGTCGGCGTGCAGGTTCTCCGCGACCACCTCCACCCAGTCGACGCCCGGGAGCCGCGCGATGGACAGGTCCAGTTCGTGCCGCCAGCCGATCCCGATGCCGAGCTCACCCACCGCAGCCCCCTCCGCCGCACGAAGAACCGCACGAAGACCCGCTGCTGCACGACGAGCTCGAGCAGGACGAGCCGCTGCTGCACGAAGAACCGCCCGACGAACCGCCGCCGCCGAACGACGTCACCGGCGGGGTCAGCGCCGCGCCGAGCTCTTCGTCCGGGAACATCGCCCAGCCACCCAGCGCCACCGCCGCCGCGGCGCCGCCGAGCAGCACCCCGCCCGCGAGCATGCCGGCCGGCACCGGTCCGGACGCCGCCGCGCGCGCCTGGCCGAGCACCCGGTGCCCCGCCGCCGACGGCTGCCGGGCGCCCGTCTTGGACCGGCGGACCGCGGCCACGATCGCCAGCACCGCCGCGACCAGGACCAGGAACACCAGGACGCCGACCGGGCGGCCGAGCGAGATGCCGTTCACCAGCCGCACCAGGCCGAGCGCCAGCACGGCGAGCTGCAGGACCAGCCCGATCGTCCGCGCCTTGCGCTTCGCCGCGGCCGACGCCAGCAGGCCGTGCTGGTCGAGGCTCTCCTCCAGGGCCCGCATCGCCGCCGACTGGCGGCCGTACGCCCGCAGCGTCGTCGTCGTGCTCAGCTGGGCCATGTCGTAGACCGCCTGCTCCAGCGGCTCGGACGGCCGGGCGCCGGCCTGGCTGACCTGCTTGTAGCTGTTGACGCGCAGCTGCCCGCGGTCCACCAGGGCCGCGATCGCCGCGTCGACGGCCCGGTCGGGGCCGCCGGCGAGGAACGCGAGCTGGTAGACCGTCGGCGGCGGGACGGGCCGCCCGGTGTCCTCACGCAGCGCGCGGCCGCCGACGACGCCGGACACGACGACCCTGACCAGCAGGACCGCGCCGAGCAACACGATGTAGAGGACCACGAAATCCGGTCCGGAGATGCCCCACGGGTCGTCCATCGCCCGTCTCCCCTCAGTGAGTCGCGATTACCGTAGCTGTGAGACGCACGCGCTCGCGTCGGCGTTTCAACCGCCGCAGCCCCCGCCACCGCCGCCACCGCAACCCCCGCCGCCACCGCCGCAGGAGCTGCCACCCCCGCCGCCGCAGGAGCTGCCGCCGTAGTAGCCGACGGCCGCGCCGCCCCCGGCGCTCGCCCAGCGGGTGCGCGAGCTGCGGTAGGCCCGCGCCGGCGACTGCTGCGTGGCCCGGATGACCGCCAGCCGGACGTCCTTGTCGGGGTGCTCGCCGAACCCGCCCGCCGCGACCGCCCCGGCCGGGCCCGCGGTGAGCGTGCCGGCGCGGCGTGCGTCTGCCGCGGCCTTCCGGCCGGCGAAAGTAGCCTTGACCTGCGGTTCCTTCCGGGCCTTGACCGTCGCGACGATCGCCAGGACGACCCCGAGCGCGAGCAGGCCGAGCAGGTAGCCGACCGGATGCCCGGTGCTCGCCCCGGCGATCAGCCGGACCACGCCGAAGGCGACCAGCAGCCACAGCGCCACCGCGGCGGCCACCCGGGTCGAGCGGGCCTTCCGCGGGTCGGTGAGCAGGCCCCGGCCGACCAGCGCGGTTTCCAGCTCGCGCATCGACGTGTGCTCGGCGACGGCCGCGCGCACCCGGTCGATCGAGGAGCCGTGCTTGCCGACCCGCAGCAGCGCCGCGCGGCCCAGCGGGTCGGACGTCGTGCCCTTGACGCGCGAGACCCGGCCGGTGCCGTCGAGCCGGATGGCCTGCTGCTCCAGCAGGCGCGCGACGACGAGTTCGCCGGCGCGCAGTCGGCCGCCGGTCAGCAGCGCGAGTTCTTCGGCCCGCTCCGGCGCCCCGCCGGCGTGCCCGCGCGCCAGCAGCGCCAGGCGCACCACCGCGGCCAGCGCCGTGAGGAGCAGCAGGGCCAGGTAAAGGCCCGCGAACACCGGTCCGGGAATGCCCCAGGTGTCGGTCATGAGTCCGCCCTCCCTCGTCCGTGTGCGGAGACTACGTTCGAGGAAGGGCGGCTGGTTGCTCGCTTAAGGAGGATTTAGGCTGACGGTTCTTACGACTCGGGGACCAGTTTCAGCGAAATCGAGTTGATGCAGTAGCGCTGGTCGGTCGGGGTCGGGTAGCCCTCGCCCTCGAAGACGTGCCCGAGGTGACTGTGGCACGAGCTGCAGAGCACCTCGATCCGCTTCATGCCCATCGCGCGGTCTTCGCGCAGCAGCACGGCGTCGGAGTCGGCCGGGTCGAAGAAGGACGGCCAGCCGCAGTGGCTCTCGAACTTCGTGTCGCTGCGGAACAGCTCGGCACCGCACGCGCGGCACTCGTAGACGCCGGTGGTCTTCGTGTCGGTGTACTCACCGGTGAACGGCCGTTCGGTCCCCGCCTGGCGGAGCACGGCGTACTCGTCGGGGCTGAGCTGCTGCCGCCATTCCTGCTCGGACTTCACGACGCGCGGGGTCGCGCCGACAACGGGTTTCATACCTTTCACCCGATCCACGTTACGCCGCGAGCCACGCGAGGGCGTGCACCACGATGTCCCATGCGGTCACGATCACGCCGAGCACGATGAGCACCACGATCAGGGCCGACACCCAGTAGCGCAGCCCGCCGAGGCGGTTGCTGGAGTCCGCGAAGTCGGCGACGCCGTCGAGCGCCGCCTCGATGGTGAAGTTGGGACCGGAGCGTTCCATCCGGTCGAGGTGCTCGGCGAAGGCGCGCGCCTCGGGGTCGTAGGGGTCCAGGCCGACCAGGTCCTCGTGGAAGCGAGGATTCTGGCCCGGCAGCGAAGCTCCGTTCTCGGCCATACCCCCACGGTAGGCCATCGGCGCCCGTCAGCCCACCAGCGGCGCGTTAAGTCTCAGTAGCCGGCCTGGTCGTGCGGGCCGAGCCGGGTGTCGGCGTCGATGAGCATCTGGCCGCCGCTCATGACGATCCGGTAGCCGTTGCGCGTGCCGTTGACCGTCAGGTTCATCGTGATCGAACCGTCGGAGTTCGAGCCGCCGCTGTCGGCGCGGGCGCTCGCGTAGGTGGCGACCTTGTTGTTCGCCCAGTAGTCGGCGAAGGCCTGCTCGCTGCCGTACACCTGCTGGGCCGCGGGGGTGAGCTTCGACCAGCCGCCGGCGGGGTTGTCGTAGAACCCCGTGAGCGCGTGGCCGGCGGCCCCGAAGTCGGTGATCTTGCTTTCCGGGACGGTCTTGCCGAGCCCGGCGGGCGCGTTCGTCGCGCTGCTCTGGCCGCTCTTCGGCGTGGTCTGGCCCGTCGTCGGCTGGGTGCCCGGCGACTGGGCGGTCTGGTCGCCGCCGGAGCCGCCGTTGCCGGAGTTCAGCACCAGGAACAGGACCACCGCGACCACGACGACCGCGGCTCCCGCGCCGGCGAACAGGGCGTACTTGCGCTTGTTGTCCGGTTTCGCGGGGTTCGACGAGTACTGCGGTGCCCTGGCCGTCGGCGCGGCCGCGGGCATCGGTCTGGGCGGGGTGTTCGGCGGCGCGGCCGGCGACCGCATCGGCATGAACGCCGCGGTCGGGCGCGGCGGGTTCGACGGCGCCTTGCCCGCGGGCACTGGCGTGCCGACCGGCGGCGACGACGGCGCGGGCTGGTCGGTCCGCTGCCACGGCGGGCGATCGCCGCTTTCGGCGGGCGCGGCGGGCTTGCGGCCCGCGCCCCCCGACAGCAGCGGCGGCGACGCCGACATGCCGCCGGGCTCGGTGCGGGCCAGCGCGGCCAGCCGCTCGCGGGCCTCGGCCATGCTCGGCCGCTCGCCCGGCTCGCTGCGCAGCAGGCTCATCAGCAGCGCGGTGGCCGCGCCCGCCTGCACCGGCGGGTTGATCTGGCCGTTCGCGGCCGCGTAGAGCAGCGCGAGCTGGTTGGTGGTGTTGCCGTACGGCGTGGTGCCCTCGATCGCCTGGTAGAGGGTCGCGCCGAGGGCGAAGACGTCGGAGCTGGGCACCGGGTCGGCGCCGCGCGCCAGCTCGGGCGCCAGGTAGGCGGGCGTACCGCCGATCAGGCCGGTCGCGGTCAGCGTCATGTCGCCGGCCGCGCGCGAGATGCCGAAGTCGGTGATCTTCGCGGTGCCGGTCTCGTCGATCAGGATGTTGCCCGGCTTGACGTCGCGGTGGACGATCCCGGCGCGGTGCGCGGCGACCAGCGCCGAGGCGACCTGCTCGCCGATTCGGGCGATCCGGCCGAGCGGGAGCGTGCCCTCCTCGGCGAGGATCGTGGAGAGGCTGGGCCCGTTCAGGTACTCCATCACCAGGCACGGGTCGCCGTTGTGCTCGGCGATGTCGAACACCACGATCGCGTTCGGGTGCTGGAACCGGGCGGCGTTCTTCGCCTCGCGCATCGCGCGCTGGCGCATGTTGTCGCGTTCGGTCTCGGACACGCCCGGCTGGGGGAGGATCTGCTTGATCGCGACGGTGCGCTCGAGGCGCACGTCGGTGGCGCGCCACACGACACCCATGGCACCGCTACCAATGTGCTCGACGAGGCGGTAGTGCCCCGCGATCAGCTGACCGGTGTCGATGGCGACTGCTCCTGACGAAATTCCCGGTGGTGGTGACCCTGCTCAGCGCGTTTCCGCTTCGCGCACCCGATCGAGTGTAGCGGTCGGCCCGGTGCTCTTCGCGTCAGCCAGCCGGTCCGGCGGGCTCCGGTTCGGGCACCGGCGCTCGTTTCCGGAACACCCGGACCAGGCCGATCGCCCCGGCCAGCGCGAACAAGCCGTAACAGACGAGCAGCGCCGGTGGCGTTCCGCCGGTCAGGGCGTCGCCGAGGACGACCACGGCGACGGTGCCGGGCACGCTGCCCAGCAGCGTACCGGCCAGGTAGGGCAGCGGCCGCACGGACGACACGCCGCAGAGGTAGCTGAACGGCGCGAACGGGACGACCGGGATCAGCCGCAGCGAGGTGATGGCGAGGACACCGCCGTCGGACAGCCGGTCGTTCACCGTTCTGACGGCCGACCGGTGCAGGTGGCGGGTGACGAGGTCGCGGCCGAGCAGCCGGGCCAGCCCGAACGACAGCGCCGCCGCGATCGTGGTGGCGACCAGCCCGATCGCGATCCCGGCCGCGGTGCCGACGAGGAGCCCGGCGGCGAGGTTGAAGACGGTCCGCGGGATCGGCGCCACGGTGAGCAGCGAGTAGGCGACGAGGAGCACGAGCGGCGTGGCCGCGCCGGTGGTGGCCGCCCAGGCCCGCAGTTCGGCCGGGCCGGGGATCGGCAGCAGCACCGCGGCCGCCGCGAAGACGGCGAGCACGGCGAGCGCGCAGATCAGCTTGGTGCGGCCGGACACCCGGCCGAGCTTACCGGGGCCGGTTCGCCGGTTCCCCGGCCTGGTCCGGCCCGCCGCCGCGTGTCTTGAATGAGTCATTCAGGGCACCGGAGGTCCTGAATGACTCATTCAAGACCTCCGGGCGGGCGGTTTCGCGGGGGCCGGGGCAGGCGATTCCCGCTAGCGTGGCCGCATGCCGAAGCACGGAGATCCGGTCGAGTACGAGGTGGGCGGGCGGACGGTCCGCGTCTCGAGCCCGGACAAGGTGTACTTCCCCCAGCGCGGCATCACGAAGCGCCAGGTCGTCGAGCACTACATCACCGTGGGTGAGCCGCTGCTGCGCGCGATCGGCGAGCGGCCGACCACGCTGAAGCGCTACGTCGACGGCGTCGAGGGCGAGTGGTTCTACGCCAAGCGCGTGCCGAAGGGCGCGCCGCCGTGGGTCGAGACGGCCGAGATCACCTTCCCGTCGGGCCGCAAGGCCGCCGAGGTGTGCCCAACCGAGCCCGCGGTGTTCGCCTGGGCGGCCAACCTGGGGACGTTCGACTTCCACCCGTGGCCGGTCCGCCGCGCCGACGCCGACCACCCGGACGAGCTCCGCATCGACGTCGACCCGCCGGACCGGGCGGGCTTCGCGGACGCGGTGGAGGTCGCGCGGGTGGTCCGCGAGGTCCTGGCGGACGCGGGCCTGACCGGCTACCCGAAGACGTCCGGCGGCCGCGGCGTGCACGTCCTGGTCCGGATCCGCCCGGAGTGGGACTTCATCGAGGTCCGCCACGCGGTGATCGCGCTCGGCCGCGAGGTCGCGCGCCGGATCCCGGAGAAGGCGACGATCGCGTGGTGGAAGGAGGAGCGCGGCGGCCGCGTCTTCCTCGACTACAACCAGGCCGCGCGCGACCGCACGGTGGCGTCGTCCTGGTCGGTCCGCGGCACCCCGCGGGCAACGGTCTCGACCCCGCTGACGTGGGACCTGCTGGACGAGGTCGACGCGGACGACTTCGACGTGCTGACGATCCCGGCCTTCCTGGCCGAGCACGGGGACCTGCACGCGGGGATGGACGCGGAGGCGTTCGGCCTGGAGACGGCGCTGGAGTGGTACGAGCGGGACCTGCGGGACGAGGGGCTGGGGGACATGCCGTACCCGCCGGACTACCCGAAGATGCCGGGGGAGCCGAAGCGGGTGCAGCCGAGCAAGGCCCGCCCGGACTGAGTCAGGGCTTGCGGCAGCGCGGCCCGGCCGCAGCACCGCTTGGCCAGCACAGCAGGTCGACTCGTGGTCGGTGCGACGAAGGCCGGGATGGACGGGCCGGCGCCGGCGGCGGCCGAGGCGCCGGCCGGGCCTTGTCGAGGCTTGGACTGGCCGAACTGCCGCCGACGGTCCACCGGCGGCAGCGAGCACAGGTGCGGCGGCCGCCCCGCTTGTCACCGAGCGGGGCGGGAATTCGCCCCTCCGGCACCCGCTGTAACGAGCGGCACATCCGTGTCGAGCACCACTCCGTCAAAGCTTTAATCAGCCCCGCCTAAATGCGCATCGAACGCGGAGTGATCACGCGGGCGCCCGCTGTCGCCTTTCGGGTCACAAATGGCGCACGGCCTTCTTCGAGATCACGATCACCGGCTTCGCTGGCGTAACGTGCGGTCCCGAATCGATGACTCCCCGGGCAGGGCCGGGGAGCGGGTTCCGGAAGGAGGCCCTCGTGGACGACCTGATCGCATTCCTCGCCGCGCGCGTGGGCGCACGGCAGGCGTTGATCATGCAGGCCGTCAACAAGGCGAAGGCCGGCGACACGATGAACCGCGGCGAGACCAAGGTCGCCGTGGAGCAGAAGATCCGCGGGCTGAGCGATCTCGACCTCGACGCGGTCAACCAGATGATCAACGAGATCGAAGCGACGCGGCGGATCCTGCTCGCGCACCGCACCACGGTCTCGGAGAAAGTCCCCGGGTTTCCGCTCTACGGCAGCGAATACTGGTGTGAGACCTGCCACGTGCCCGCCGACGAGGCCGGCTCCAACTGGTGCCTCACGCTGCGCCTGCTGGCCCTGCCCTACGCCGACCACCCGGACTACAGCGAGCGCTGGCGTCCCTGACGGGAATCCCGTTCACGGCGGCGCGTTGCACTCCGTGTGAAGTTCTCGGTGCTCGATCGCTCGCCCGTGCGGCGGGACGGCGGGCCCGCGCGGGCGCTGCGGGACACCGTCGCCTTCGCCGTGGACGTCGAACGGCTGGGGTACCACCGGTTCTGGGTGTCCGAGCACCACGGCGTGCCCGGGGTCGCCGGGTCCGCGCCAACCGTGCTCGCCGCCGCCGTCGCCGGGGCCACCAGCCGGATCCGGGTCGGGACCGGCGGGGTCATGTTGCCGAACCACCGGCCGCTGGTCGTGGCCGAACAGTTCGGGGTGCTGGAAGCGCTTCACCCGGGCCGGATCGACATGGGGCTCGGCCGGTCGGTCGGCTTCACCGGCGGCGTGCGGGCCGCGCTGGGGCAGGGCAAGGAAGCCGCCGACGACTTCGGCGCGCAGGTCCGGGAACTGCTCGGGTTCTTCACCGGTGAGCACGCCTACCCCGGCGTCCACGCCTACCCCGCCGAGGGACTGCGCGTGCCGCCGTTCCTGCTGGCCACCGGCTCCGGCGCCGATCTCGCCGCGGAACTCGGGCTGCCGCTGGTGATCGCGCCGGTGCGCGGGGAACGGGCCATGGCCGAAGCCGTGACGCGCTACCGCGACGGGTTCCGGCCCAGTGCGTGGGCGCTCGAGCCGTACGTCGTGGTGTCGACGGCGATCGCCGTGGCGGACACGGCGGCCGACGCGCGGCGGCTGCTCGTTTCGGAAGCCTGGGCGACGGTGTATTCGCGCTCCCACGGCGTCTTCCTGCCGCTGTCGCCGCCGTCGGAGGTCCTGGCGCTGCCGATGACCGAGCGCGAACGCCGTCGTCTCGAAGAGACCCTCGACGGCCAGATCTCCGGCACCGCGGCCGAAGTCGAGGAGCGGCTGGGGACATTGACCGAGGCCGCGGGCGCCGACGAGGTTTTGGTGACGACGGCCGCCTACGACCAATCCGCGCGGCTCGATTCCCTCGCCCGATTGGCCGATCTGTGCGCACTCGTGTGACTCGATTTCCCGATAGCCGGAGATCGCGTCGGAGAATTACCGCTGGTCCATTTCCGCGCGGCGGCGATACAGTTTCCGGTGTGACTGCCGGGTCGGCCTCGAGCCGTGAGCAGACGGGGTACCCGGTTGTGCCGTGACCTCCGGGCGGGCCCGTGGCCCGCCGCTTCCCGCACGTCTTCCGTCATCGGAACGTGCGCGGGAAGGAGGTGAATCGCATGTCCCCATGGCAAGAGTTCGTCGCGGCCCACACCGGCGGTGGGATCCTCGACGGCGTCGTGGCCCGGGTGGTGCCCTTCGGCGCGTTCGTCGAAGTGGCTCCCGGGATCCACGGCCTGTGGGTGACCGACACGGCACCCGAAGCGGGCAGCCGGGTGGCCGTCCGGATCGGCGAGATCGACGTCGAACGGCGCCGGTTCAGCCTGGTTCGGGCGTGAAGTGAGCCGGGTGAGGCAGGGCGCCCTGCCTCACCCGAGCACGAACGGCAGCCGCCCGGCCAGCGCGCCCAGCGCTGCCGTCTCGGCTTCCGACGGGGCACGCCGGCCGGTCGCCACCAGCAGGACGTCGGTGTCCGAAAACGACGCCGGGAACGCCGTCCCGGCGATCCGCTCGAGCATCGCCCGCGTCCGGGCCAGGCCCGCCGCGGGCGGCGGCGGGGCCGCGGGCAGGTGGGCCACCAGGTCCAGGTGGTGCAGTGTCCACTCCAGCACGTACGCCGAGAGGTAGTCGCCCGCCGTCAGGACCATGTCCTGCGTCGAAACCCGCATCCCCGGGTCGGCCAGGTCCGCCGCGCGGCCGGCCGCCGAGCCGACGTCGTCGAGGTGGAACTTGAGCAGCGCGGGGTCCTCGTACGCCGCCGCCAGCCGGACGATCAGCGCGTCCAGCGGGTCGTCGCCCGCCGGCGGCTCGGAAGCCACCGCCCAGTACGACACCGAGTCGTGCGTGACCGCGGCCGGGGACGGCGTGACCAGCGTGATCAGCACGTCCTGCGCGTCGATCACCAGGTGGCACACCAGGTCCCGGACCAGCCAGCCCCGGCAGCCCGACGGCTCGGCGAACGCGGCGTCGGGGAGTGCGGCGACCGCGGCGCGCAACGCCGCCCACGTGCGGGAAAAGAGGTCCACGGCGGCGAAGCTAGCAGGATCAGAGCCTCAGCTGCAGCTGAGTAAGGATGCGCTGGGCCGGATCGTCGAAGTCCACTCCGGACACTTCGGTCGCGCGGCGGACGCGGTAGCGCACGGTGTTCGGGTGGATGTTCAGCACCCGCGCCGCCGCCCGGACGTCGCCGAAGGCGTCCAGCCAGGCCAGGACCGCCGGGACGAGGATGCCGCCGTGCTCGGCGTCGTGCTCGGTCAGCGCCGTCAGGCGCGGGTCGCGGATGCGCGGCTGCCCGCCCAGGTACGCCAGCACCTCCGACAGCAGCACCTCGGCGCGGACGTCGGCGAGCGAGGCGACGCCGGCCGCCCACTGCCCGCGCGCCATCGCCGCCAGGACGCGGTCGGCGTCGCCCCGGGACGCGGCCGCGTCGGACAGGCGCGGCACGACGCCGCCGAGCGCCACGCGCACCGGGACGTCCAGGTGCCGCCGGGCGGTCGCGGCGATTTCGCGCGCCAGGGCGAGCACCGCCGCGTCGGAGTGCTCGGGCAGGTCCGGCAGCAGCGCGTAGACGCGGCCGCCGATCACGCTCACCAGCGCGCTGCGCCGGTAGGCCGCCGTGTGCACCGCGATCAGGTGCACCAGCTCGGCGCGGCGCAGCTGCCGGTTGTCCGACCGCTCCAAGGAAAACGCCAGCACCTGCGCCGGGCGCGCGGGATCGGCCCCGATGTCGTCCGCGACGGACTCCGCGTCCAGCCGCCCTTCCAGCAGGCTCGCCAGGAGGTCCTCGCGCAGCCGCAGTTCGGGGCTGGGCAGCGTGCGGGCGCGGATGAGCTGCGGGGCGAGGGTCCGGCTCGCGCCGAGCAGGGCGGTCTCGGCGCGTTCGGTCAGCGGCTGGGCGCCCTCCTGGACCCAGATCGTGCCGAGCGGCTGCTTGCCGGCGTGGATGCCGGCCGCGATCCGGCGGCGGATGCCCAGCTCGGGGCGCTCGTCGATGCGCACGATCCCCTCGCCGGCCCGCAGCCGCTGGTAGACGCCCCATTCGCGGAGCATCGCGAGGTAGCGTTCCGGGCCTTCGCGGCCGAGGATCGACAGCCGCCGCAGCTCGTCCACCTCGTCACCCGCCCGTGAGTAGGCGAGGACGCGGTTCGCGGTGTCCTCGATGCTGACCAGGCCGCCGGTGAGCGTCGCGATGGTCTGGGCCAGGGCGAACAGGTCGCCGAGCACCTCGCCGCTGGCCGCTTCGCCGCCCGCGCGGGCCGCCTCGACGACTCCGCGCGCCAGCGACTCGACCTGCTCCCACCGCGCTTCGGCGCCGACGGTGAGCAGCGCGACGCCCGCGTCCGCGGCGACGTCGGCGCCCGTCGCGCCCTTGACCGCCACCGCGGCCGCGCCGCCGCGCCCGGCCGCGCGGATCGCCGGCGCCGCCGCCCGGCCGCGCGCGCCGATCACCAGCACCAGGTCGCCCGGCGAAGCTTCGAGGGGGTCTTCGGGATCGAGGATGACGACGTCGGAGACCGGCACGCCCAGGCCGTGCGGCGCCACGACGACCTCGACCAGCGGCTCGCCGAGTGTCGCCAGCACGTGCCGCAGCGACGTCATCGCCGAGTTGTCTGATCAGCCAAGATCATACGGGCGATTTTAGCCGGTTGGACAATCCGCCACCACGTGTCCGGAGTTACCGTTCGGGGCATCCAGACGTACAGCGCTGCAGAGGAGCCGCCGTGGACGCCGTGACCCAGACCCCCGCCCCGAAGAACGAGCCGGTGCTCACGTACGCGCCGGGCAGCGCTGAGCGCGCGGAACTCGAGGGTGCGCTCAAGCGGCTGGGCCAGGCGGAACCCCTCGACTTCACGGTCACCGTCGGGGGCGAGCAGCGCCCCGGCGGCGGCGAGAAGATCGAGGTCGTCCAGCCGCACAACCACCGGCACGTGCTGGGCACCATCCACAGCGCGACCCAGCAGGACGCGACCGACGCCATCGCGGCCGCAGCGAAGGCCGCGCCGGAGTGGCGCGCGCTGTCCTACGACGACCGCGCCGCCATCCTGCTGCGCGCCGCCGACCTGCTCACCGGCAAGTGGCGCGCCACGCTGAACGCCGCCACCATGCTCGGCCAGTCCAAGACCGCGACCCAGGCCGAGATCGACGCCGCCTGCGAGCTCGCCGACTTCTGGCGCTTCAACGTCGAGTTCGGCCGCCGCGTGCTCACCGAGCAGCCGGTCAGCTCGCCGGGCGTGTGGAACCGGATGGAGCACCGCCCGCTCGAAGGCTTCGTCTACGCGATCACGCCGTTCAACTTCACCGCGATCGCCGGCAACCTGCCGACCGCGCCCGCGCTGATGGGCAACACGGTCCTGTGGAAGCCGTCGCCGACGCAGTCGTTCGCCGCGCACCTGACCATGCGGCTGCTCGAAGAGGCGGGCATGCCGCCGGGCGTCATCAACCTGCTGCCGGGCGACGGCAAGGCCGTCTCCGAGGTCGCCCTGACCCACCGCGACCTGGCCGGCATCCACTTCACCGGCTCGACCGCGACGTTCCAGCACCTCTGGGGCACGGTCGGCGCCAACATCGCGGGCTACCGGTCGTACCCGCGGCTGGTCGGCGAGACCGGCGGCAAGGACTTCGTGCTCGCGCACCCGTCGGCCAACGTCGACGTCCTGCGCACCGCGCTGGTCCGCGGCGCCTTCGAGTACCAGGGCCAGAAGTGCTCCGCCGCTTCGCGCGCGTACGTCCCGCGCAGCGTGTGGACGAAGCTGAAGGACGGTCTCGTGTCCGAGACCGAGGCGCTGTCCTACGGCGACGTCACCGACCTGTCGCACTTCGGCGGCGCGGTGATCGACCGGCGCGCGTTCACCAAGCACGCGGAGCTCTTCGACCGCGTCAAGAGCGACGCTTCGGTGGAGGTCCTCACCGGGGGTACCGCCGACGACGAGGACGGCTTCTTCGTCCAGCCGACGATCCTCGTGTCGGACAACCCGAAGCACGAGATCTTCTCGACCGAGTACTTCGGGCCGATCCTGTCGGTCCACGTCTACGAGGACGCCGACTTCGACGCCGTGCTGAAGCTGGTCGACGAGACCGCCGCGTACGCGCTGACCGGCGCGATCATCGCCGACGACCGCGCGGCCGTGGCGAAGGCGTCCGAGGCGCTGCGGTTCGCCGCGGGCAACTTCTACGTCAACGACAAGCCGACCGGTGCCGTCGTCGGCCAGCAGCCGTTCGGCGGCGCGCGGGCCTCGGGCACCAACGACAAGGCGGGCTCGATCTTCAACCTCCAGCGCTGGACCAGCCCGCGCTCGATCAAGGAGACCTTCGTGCCGCCGACCTCCGTGCGCTACCCGCACCAGGGCTGAGAGGGAGACCGTCATGTTGCGTGCCCCGCTGCTCGCCGCCGCCCGGTCCCGGAAGATCCGGGCGCTCGTCGAAGCCGTGCCCGCCACGCGGTCCGTGGTGCGCCGGTTCGTCGCCGGGTCCGAGACCGCCGACGCCGTCCGCGTGGCCAGGGAGCTGGCCGCGGACGGGCGCCGGATCACCCTCGACCACCTCGGCGAGGACACGACCGACGCCGCGCAGGCCGCGTCGACCGTCGCGGCCTACGAAGCCGTGCTGACCGCCCTGGCCGCGGAAGGGCTGGCGGCCGGCGCCGACGTCTCGGTGAAGCTGTCCGCGGTGGGCCAGTTCCTGCCGTCGAACGGCGAGGACGTCGCGCTGGAGAACGCGCGGAAGATCTGCGCGGCGGCCGACGCGGTCGGCGCCACCGTGACGCTCGACATGGAGGACCACACCACCACGGACTCGACGCTCGGCATCCTGCGGGAGCTGCGCGCTGAGTACCCGTGGGTGGGCGCGGTGCTGCAGGCCTACCTGCGGCGCACCGAACAGGACTGCCGCGAGTTGTCCGGGCCGGGTTCGCGCGTGCGGCTGTGCAAGGGCGCCTACGCCGAGCCGGAGTCGGTGGCGTTCCAGGAGAAGTCCGAAGTGGACAAGTCCTACGTCCGTTGCCTGCGCGTGCTGATGGCGGGCTCCGGGTACCCGATGGTCGCTTCGCACGACCCGCGGATGATCGAGATCGCCGCCGCGCTGGCCGAGGAGAACGGCCGCAAGGACGACGACCACGAGTTCCAGATGCTCTACGGCATCCGGCCGGAGGAGCAGGCGCGGATCGCGGCGTCGGGTGCGCGCATGCGCGTCTACGTGCCCTACGGCGACGAGTGGTACGGCTACTTCATG
The DNA here is from genome assembly GCF_014873755.1 of Amycolatopsis lexingtonensis. Taxonomy (NCBI): domain Bacteria; kingdom Bacillati; phylum Actinomycetota; class Actinomycetes; order Pseudonocardiales; family Pseudonocardiaceae; genus Amycolatopsis; species Amycolatopsis lexingtonensis. The sequence goes on along the minus strand of NZ_JADBEG010000001.1, from coordinate 4,495,493 downwards.
CGGCGCCTCGCCGAGCGCCCGGCGAACCTGGCGTTCTTCCTGCGCGGGCTCGCGACCCGCTCCTGAAACGCCGTGAAGGCCTCCTTACCGGCTTTTTCGACCGGTAAGGAGGCCTTCACGGGTGTGGTGGTGGTCAGGCCTGTTCGGCCTCGGCTTCGGCGGCCTTGCGCTTGACCTCGTCCATGTCGACGTCGCGGGCCTGCTTGATGAGCTCCTCCAGCGCGGGCTCGGGGAGCGCGCCGGGCTGGGCGTAGATCAGGGTCTTGTCCCGGATGATGGCCAGCGTCGGGATGGAGCGGACGTCGAAGGCGGCCGCGAGCTGCTGCTGCGCCTCGGTGTCGACGCTCGCGAACACGATGTCGTCGTGCTTCTCGGAGGCCTTTTCGTAGACCGGCGCGAACTGGCGGCACGGTCCGCACCAGCTCGCCCAGAAGTCGATCAGGACGAACTCGTTGTCGTTTACCGTCTGGTCGAAGTTCTCGGCGGTCAGCTCAACGGTGCTCATGCCCTGGTCAACGAACCGGGCGCGGCGGGAATTCCCGGGTCCGGGGTAGCGTCTTCCTCCGAGCAACCCGGAAGAGGAGGACCACAGATGGCCGACGGCGAAATCCTGGGCCGGATCGACGAGCTGATCGCGGAGGAGCACGAGCTCCGGTCGCGCTCGGTGGGCGTGGGGCTGAGCGGTGGCGACAAGGACCGCCTCACCGCGGTCGAGCAGCAGCTCGACCAGTGCTGGGACCTGCTGCGGCAGCGTCGCGCGAAGACCGAGTTCCACGAGAACCCGGACGACGCCGCGGCCCGCCCGGTCTCCGAGGTCGAGTCCTACCGCCAGTAGATTTTCTTCGGCGGCGATGTCGAAAGCCGGGAACCGGCTCCGTCCCCGGGGTGAAGGCGACCGGGAACGCCGGTCGCCCACCACCGAGGGAGCACCACGATGGCCAAGTACCTGCTGCTCAAGCACTACCGCGGCGCCCCGGAGGCGGTCAACTGCGTGCCGATGGACCGCTGGACGCCCGAAGAGATCACCGCGCACATCCGGTACATGGACGAGTTCGCGGCCAAGCTCCGGGAGACCGGGGAGTTCGTCGGCGAGCAGGGGCTGGCCCCCGAGGGGACGTTCGTCCGCTACGACGGCGAGGGGCGCCCGCCGGTCACCGACGGCCCGTTCGCCGAGACGAAGGACCTCATCGCCGGCTGGATGATCATCGACGTCGACAGCTACGAGCGCGCGCTCGAGCTGGCCGGCGAGCTGTCCGCGGCGCCGGGCGCGGGCGGGAAACCGATCCACGAGTGGCTCGAGCTGCGCCCGTGCCTGGCCCCGCTGCCCACCATCACGGAGTGACCCGCCCGGTGGACGAGGCACTGCTGCGCACCCTCACCCCGGCGGTGCTGGCGATCCTCGTCCGCCGCGGGGCTCCCTTCGCGGCGGCCGAGGACGCCGTCCAGGAAGCGCTGATCGAGGCCGTCCGCGGCTGGGCCGACGGCCCGCCGCGCGACCCGAAGGGCTGGCTGGTCACGGTCGCCTGGCGCAAGTTCCTCGACGAGTCCCGATCGGACACCGCCCGCCGCCGGCGCGAGGACGTCGTCGAAGCCGAGGTGCCGCCCGGAGAGGTGCCCGCGGCGGACGACACGCTGCAGCTGTACTTCCTGTGCGCGCACCCGTCGCTGACGCCGTCGTCCGCGGTCGCGCTGACCCTGCGTGCGGTGGGCGGCCTGACCACGCGCCAGATCGCGCAGGCGTACCTGGTGCCCGAGGCGACGATGGGGCAGCGCATCAGCCGGGCGAAGAAGACGGTCTCGGGGGTCCGGTTCGACGAGCCCGGCGACGTCGCGACGGTGCTGCGCGTGCTGTACCTGGTGTTCAACGAGGGGTACTCGGGCGACGTCGACCTGGCGGCGGAGGCGATCCGCCTCACCCGGCGGCTGGCGGCGTCGATCGACCACCCGGAGGTGGCGGGCCTGCTCGCCCTGATGCTGCTGCACCACGCCCGCCGCGCCGGCCGCACCGGCCCGGACGGCGGGCTGGTGCCGCTGGCCGCGCAGGACCGGTCCTTGTGGGACACGAAGCTGATCGCCGAGGGGGTCGCGATCCTGCAGGCCGCGCTGGCGCGGGACCGGCTGGGGGAGTTCCAGGCGCAGGCGGCGATCGCGGCGTTGCACGCGGACGCGCCGACGGCGGGGGAGACGGACTGGGTGCAGATCGTCGAGTGGTACGACGAGCTGGCCCGGTTGACGGACAGTCCCGTGGTGCGGCTCAACCGGGCGGTGGCGGTGGGGGAGGCCGACGGGGCCCGGGCGGGGCTGGCTGCGTTGGCGGAGCTGGATCCGTCGTTGCCGCGGTATGCGGCGGTGGCGGCGTACCTCCATGAGCGCGAGGGGGATCGGGCGCGGGCGGCGGAGTTGTACGTCGAGGCGGCTCGGAAGGCCACTAACGCGGCTGAAGTCGAGCACTTGACTCGGGAGGCGGCTCGGCTCAACGCGGGGCTGCGCGAGTCTTGACCGTGAAGGGCCCCTTCACGGCACTTAATGCCCGTGAAGGGGCCCTTCATGGCATTCGGCGGGTGGGTGAGCCGTCTCGCTGACCGCGGGGCCCAGCCCAGGCATGACATGTCAGGCCGGGCAGAGGGTTCCGTTCGCCGGGATCTTCCCGTCCACAAGAAACGCCCGCGCCGCGTCGGTCACGCACGGCGAAGCTCCCACCGCGCCGTGGCCCGCGCCCTGCCACGTGATCGTCACCGCCGACGGCATCTGGTCCGCCGCGCGCGTGCTGCCCACCCCCGGGGTCGAGGGGTCGGCCGCCGTTGCCGCGACCAGGATCGGCGGGGCTCCCGGGGCGCCCGGGGGCGGGAGGGGCTCCGTCCGGACCGGCCACGGGCCGCACCAGGCCAGCTGTTGCGCTACCACCGTGCCGAACTGCGGGTACTTCGCGCGCATGCCGGCCACCACCTGGTCGAGCTGGTCGGCCGACAGGCGGGACTGGCTGTCGTTGCAGCGGGTCGCGATCGTCGCGTCGATGCGGGACGGCTGGGCGCGCGAGTCGTGCAGCACCGGGGCCACGAACGCCGCCAGCGGGCCGATGTTGCCGCCGCGGGCCGCGACGATCGCGTCCGCCAGTTCCGGCCAGCGCGAGCGCTGGGAAAGGCCCGAATACACCGCGAACATCGCCACGCCCGGGCCGAACTCGACGCCGTCGTCGGTGGACGGCGGGCTGGCGCGCAGCTGGTCGGTCAGCGCGGCCAGGGCCGCCTTCGGGTCGCCTAACGCGCAGCCTCGGGAGGCGCAGTCCGTGCCGAACGCGTCCAATGTGGACTGGGCGCCGGCGGCGACCGCGTCGAGCACCGCCGCGGTGTCGGCGCCCGGGTCCGGGACGCCGTCGAGGACCATGCGGCCGACCTGGGCCGGGAAGCGGACCGCGTACTCGGCCAGCACCTTCGAGCCGTCGCCGCGGCCGAGCGCGTTCAGGTGCTCCAAGCCCAGCTGCTTGCGGACCTCCTCGAGGTCGCCCGCCGCGCGCCAGCTGTCCAGTGCCGTCTGGGAGTCGTCGAGCTCGATCGCGCACTGCTGGCCGGCCTTGCGGGCCGCGTCCAGCACGTCCTGCAGGTCGCCCTGTGCCGGGTCGGCGTCGATCAGGTCGTGGCGGATGTCCGGCGGCACGCACTGGGCCGCGCCGGACATCCCGGTGCCGCGGCGGTCCACGCCCACCAGCGAGAACTTCTCGAGGAACGCCGGCGGCAGCGTCGCGGCCAGCCGCGCCGCGTAGACCGTGCCCGGCTCGCCGTCGACGTCGTTGACGACCACCAGCGGCACCGGTCCGCTGCCCACCTTCAGCGCCAGCAGCCGCACCAGCGAGCGGCGGGGCTCGCCCGGCGCGTCCAGCGGGGCGGTGACGCGGGCGCAGGTGAAGTGCAGGCTGTCCGGGACGGCGGGGGTGCCGATCCGCTGCCGGGTGTCGTCGTCGCAGTCGGCCCACTTCACCGACGGCGACTGCGGTTCGGCCAGCGGCGGCAGCGGCACCGACGGCGTCCCGGCCGGCGTGCTGCCGGTGGTCTTCCCGTCGTTCTCGACCAGCGCCGGGCGCACCGACGGCCCGGCGGCGCACCCCGCGGCGGAGGCCACGGCGAGCAGCGCGACCAGGAGACGGGAACGGCGGCGGCGCACGGGCGGGATCCTCACGTCGAGCACGATCAAGGCAGGGCCAGCCGAGCTTCGCACGGCCGGTGTGGGACGAGGGTTAGCGGGTCCGCACGACCTGGCCGCGGAACACGGCGTCGAGGTCGTAGCGGGCCGGCTCCTCCAGCTGGCTGTAGTCGCACGACGCGGCTTCGCGGTCCGGACGCCAGCGCTTGAACCGCGCGTTGTGCCGGAACCGCGACGGCATCCCGCCTTCGGTGTTCTCGTAGGCGACCTCGACGACGCGCTCGGGCCGCAGCGGCACCCACTCGTGCTCGGTGGCGCGCCAGCGCGTGATCCCGCCCGGGATCCGCTGCCCCGATCCCTGAGCCTGCCCGCCCCACGGGTGGTCTTCGCCGTCGGTGACCAGCGGCGCCAGTTCCTCGGCCAGCTCGCGGCGGCGCGGCATCGGGAACGACCCGACCGTGCCGACGTGGTGCAGCACGCCGGTTTCGTCGTGCAGGCCGAGCAGGAACGAGCCGACCAGTTCGCCGGGGCCGCCGTCGACGTGCCAGCGCAGCCCGGCCAGCACGCAGTCCGCGGTGCGCACGTGCTTGTACTTGAGCATCACGCGCTTGCCGGGCGTGTACGGCTCGTCCAGCGGCTTGCCGATGACGCCGTCGAGGCCGGCGCCTTCGAACAGCTCGAACCAGTGCCGCGCGGTGGCCGGGTCGGTGGTGGCGGGGGTGAGCGGGAACCGGTCGCCGGCCAGCTCGACGAGCCGGTCGCGGCGCACCGACGTCGGCTCTTCGAGCAGCAGATCGTCGCCGAGGGCGAGGACGTCGAAGGCGACGAACTCCGCGGGCTGCTCGCCCGCCAGGAGCGTGATCCGGCTTTCGGCCGGGTGGATCCGCTCGGTCAGCGCGTCGAAGTTCAGCCGCCCGTCCCGCGCGACGACGAGCTCGCCGTCCAGCACGACCCGCGGCGGCAGCACCTCCAGCAGCCGGGCCACCGCTTCGGGGAAGTACCGGTTGAGCGGCTTTTCCGCGCGGGACTGCAGGTACAGCTCGTCGCCGTCGCGGAAGACGAGGCAGCGGAAGCCGTCCCACTTCGGCTCGAACAGCAGGCCGCCGGAGTCCGGGATGGCCTTCGCGGGCTTGGCGAGCATCGGCTTCAGCGGCGGCTGCAGCGGTAGGGGCATGCTGCGCATTCTGCGGAAAAGCCCGGCTCAGCGCACGCGTTTCGCCGGGGCCGTGTCGAGTTCCAGGCGGACGGCGGTGGGCAGGACGTCGAGGCCGAGCGATTCCCGGGCCCGGGCCAGCACCTGGGTGTCGAGGCCGGCCCAGACGGCCTTGAGGTCGGTGCCTTCGTGCAGCCACAGCGTGACCCGCAGCGCCGGGGACGTGCGCGAGCCGACGGCGCGGACGCGGGCGCGGCTGACGCCGTCGAGCCGTTCTGCGTCGGCCTGCACGGCTTCCGCGATCGCGGCCGCGGTGACCACCAGCTCGGCGCCCTCGGTGCGGTCGAGGTCCAGGTCCGGCCGCGGTTCCGGGCGCAGCGAGCGCAACGCCCAGCGTAGCCCGAGGACCAACAGCAGGACGCCGAGCACGATCGCGGCGATCCGCGCGGGCGTGGCGTGACTCCCGAGCCACTCGACGGCCATCGGGTCCAACAGCGGGCGCCGCCCGCGGTACTCGCCGAGCACGCCGAAGCCGACCACGAGCGCGAGCGCGCCGCCGAGCAGGGCGAGCAGCCCGACGAGGAACGTCAGCACGCGTTCGCCCGCGTAGGAACGGGAAAGCGCCTTCGAAGCGACGGACTTGCTCATCGGCGGTCCTTCGGCGAGTCGACGACGACGGTGACCTTCGGCCGCCGCGCCAGCGGGACGTCGTCGAGCAGGGCGGACACGGTTTCCAGCAGCCGCGGCCGCAGCTCGCCCTCGGTTTCCAGGGTGCTCTTCGCCCGGACGCGGATCCGCCGGGCGCTCGCGGTGACCGACGCGCCGGCGACGTTGTCCTGCGCGCGCACGGTCAGCCCGACCAGCCGGGCCAGCGACCGCGGCGACGTCGAAACGCTCACCTCGTCGGCCGGGTCGGTCAGCCGCACCGCGCGGCTGCCGGCGGCCAGCGCGCAGAAGACGAGCACCAGCCCCGCGGCGGCGAGGACCCCGGCGCCGACGCGGACCGCGTAGGCGTCCCAGCCCAGTGCCGCGAGCTCGGTTTGCCAGCGTGGCCACGGCACCACCAGCGGCGCCGCGCCCGGGCGCCACCAGTGCCAGCCGACTTCGAGGGCGAGCAGCGCCCCGGCGGCCGCGAAGGCCAGGCCGAGCAGCGTGGCCAGGATGCGGACGAACGGGCGCACGGCTACCGCACCCTCGGCGCGGCTTCGGGCCGCAGCGCGGACACCGTCACCGCGAGCGTCCGCACGTGGTAGCCGGTGATCAGCTCGACCTCTTCGGTGACCTTCCGCCGCACGTCGCCGACGACCGCCCGGACCGCGCCCGGGTAGCGCAGCGCCAGGTCGAGGGCGAGGTCGACGTCGTTGTCGAGGCCGCCGACCTTGGCCTTCGCGCCCTTCTTGCCGTCGTGGGCGGTACCCGGCACCTGGTCGGCGGCGTGCTGCGCGACCTTGCGCACCACCGCGTGGCCGATGGTGAGGGTGCCGCGCTCGTCCGGCTCGGCGAGTTCGCGCGGCACGTCCAGTGCGCGGTTCACTTGTCGCGGCCCTTGCCGAACAGCTCGCCGAGGTCGAGTTCGCCGTCGAGGACCCGGCCGGCGACCAGGCCGATGATCCCGACGGCCAGGGTCACCAGGAACGCGGTGAACCCCTGGGTCGCGGCGAGGCCGAGGACCAGCCCGGCCAGGAGCCCGGTCTGCGTTGCGTTCACATGTCCTCCTTGGACGGGGTGGAACGGGAAGCTTGCCCCGGCGGGGCGGTCACCGCACCCGGGGCGGGCGGCGGCGGAAGCGGGACAGCAAGCCGGCGAGACCCCGGCGGCGGCGCACGAAGCTGACCGGGGCGTCGAAGCGGGAGTCCCGTGCGGATTCCCGGAAGCGGGCCAGCCCGGCCGCGAACTCGGCCGGGTCCCCGCCGACGTCCGGGTGGTGTTCCCGCACGAACGCCCGGAAGGCCGCGCGGCCTTCCGGGTCGTCGGGTCCGCGCGCGGTCACTCCACCCGCGTCGACTCGGGCTCTTCGTCGCCCGGCAGGTGGATGTCGTTGACCGCGATGTTGACCTCGATCACCTCGAGCCCGGTGATCTGCTCGACCGCGGTGATCACGTTGCGCCGCACCGCGCGGGCGACGTCGGTGATCCGGGCGCCGTACTCGACGACGACGTCGAGGTCGATCGCGGTCTGCTTCTCGCCGACCTCGACCGACACGCCCGTCGTGGTCACCGTGCCGGAGCCGGGGATCCGCTCGCGCAGCGCGCCGATCGCGCGGGACACCCCGCCGCCGCCCAGTGCGTGCACGCCGGCGACCTCGCGGGCGGCCAGCCCGGCCACCTTCTGCACGACCAGTGACGAGATCGTGGTGCGCCCGGCGGCGCCGTCCTCGTTGAGCGGGGTGACCGTGCCGGGGCTCTCGGTCCGTTCCGGGTGCATGCGTCCTGGCTCCTCTCGCGGCGGGCTCTCGCCCTTACGATGCCCGGGAGCGCGGATACCTCACGCAAGGTCCCCCGAACGGGGGAATGCTCAGTCCGGGTGGACGTCCACGACGTGCACGTTCACCGCGGTCGTGACGCCCAGCTGGCGGGACAGCTCGGCGGTGACCTCCCGCCGCAGCGCCTCGGCGGCTTCGCCGGCGACGACGCCGAAGCGGACCGACACCAGCACCTGCACGACGCCGTCCTCGACGGCGACGGCCGAGACGCGCACGCCGCCGGGGGCCCGGGCCGCCGCGATGGTCCCGGCCAGGCGGACGACGGTCTGTTCGGTGATCCGCAGCCCGCCGTCGTCCCCGGGCACTTCGACGGCGGTCCGGGTACCGCGCGCGACCGCCCGCAGCACGCGTTCGACCAGGCCCGGCGGCGTCGCCACGCGGCGCCGGGCGGCGGCGCGCACGGCGTCCCAGCGCGGGTCGCGCTCGGGGTCGGTCTGCTCGGCCATCACCGCTCCTTCAACTCGGCGAGCAGCGCCACCCTGGCCCGGTGCAGCCGGGAACGCAAGGCGCCGACGTTCACGTCGAGCACCTCGGCGACCTCTTCGTAGCTGAGCCCCTCCAGTTCGCGCAGCACGAGCGGCACCCGCTGGGACACCTCGAGCCGGCCGATCGCCCGCAGCACCGCGTCGACCTCCTCGGCGCGCACGACCCGGCCTTCGGGGCCCGGGACGGCGAGCCGTTCGGTGTCCACAGTGGACTGGCACGAGGGTTCGTCCAGCGAGATCGTGGGCTTGCGGCGGCGCAGCAGGGCGAGCGCGCTGTTGGTGACGACCCGGTAGAGCCAGGTCGAGACCGCGGACTCGTGCCGGAACGTGCCGAGCGCGCGCCACGCGGCGAGCCACGACTCCTGCACGACGTCCTCGGCCTCGGCGGGGCTGCCGGTGATCCGCAGCGCGACCCGGTACATCCGGGGCGTGTGCTCCCGGACGAGCGCGCCGAACGCGGCTTCGTCCCCGGCGGCGGCCCGGGTGATCAGGTCGGCGTCGCGGCTCACCCGGCGGCCCGGCGGTAGCGCAGGAAGGTGAAACCGTCCTCGACCAGGATCGACGCCAGGGCGAGCCGGCGGGGAACGCTGCCGGGACCGGTGGCGATCCGGTCCGCCGTCCCGGCCACGAGCAGCGGCGCGACCGTCAGGCACAGCTGGTCGATCCGGTCGGCCGCGACGAGCTGGGCGAACAGCCTCGGCCCGCCTTCGCACGCGATCCGGCGCAGACCCCGCTCGGCCAGCAGGTCGAGCGCGCGCGGCAGGTCGACGTCGCCGGTACCCGCCCGCAGGATCGTCGCCCCGGCCGCTTCGAGCGCCGCGGTGTCCGCGGTTTCCGTGGTTACCACGATCGGGGGTACGACGGTCTCGGTGAACAGCCGGGACGCGGGGTCGAGATCCGCGGTCCGGGTCACCACCGCGATCGGCGGGACACCCGTGAAGCCGAGGCGGCGACGGCGTTCCAGGCGCTTCGGGCCCGCGACGACCCCGCGGTAGTCCTCCGCGCGGGCGGTCCCGGCGCCGACCAGGACCACGTCGGCGAGATCGCGGCCGAGCAGGAAGATCCGCCGGTCGGCGGCGTGGGACAGCCCGGCCGACGTCGTGTCCACCTCGACCGCGCCGTCGGCGGACGCGACGAAGTTGACCTGCACCCAAGGCCGGTCGAGGGGCGTCGGATAGGCGTAGATCTCTTCGAGGTCTTCCCCGGTCAGCTCGCCCGTCGAGAGGGGCCACACACTCCGCACGGGACAATCCCAGCACGGGCGTGAAGCACGTCTCTACCGGGGCACATCGCCGCCCGGACGGGGGACCGTGGCGGATAGGCTCTGCGACCATGCCCGCGCACCTCACCGGCCGCCGTCCCGAGCTGTCCGCCGACGAGCTGATCGGCGCGCTGGTGCCGCCGCCGCGCTTCGACGCCGTCCGGTTCGAGACGTACTTGCCCAACCCCGACGAGCCCAGCCAGGCCGCCGCGGTCGAGGCGTGCTCGGCGTTCGCCGCGAAAGTGGGGGCGCGCAAGGAGAAGAAGCGCTTCAAGCTCTTCGGCGGGTCCGCCGAGCCGGCCGGGCCGATGGGCCTCTACCTCGACGGCGGCTTCGGCGTCGGCAAGACCCACCTGCTGGCCTCGGCGTGGCACGCGGCGCCGTCGCCCAAGGCGTACGGGACGTTCGTCGAGCTGACCCACCTCGTCGGCGCGCTGGGCTTCGCCGAAGCCGTGCGGCGGCTCTCGGAGCACCGGATCCTGGCCATCGACGAGTTCGAGCTCGACGACCCCGGCGACACCACGCTGGTCACGCGGCTGCTGCAGGAGCTGATGGACGCCGGGGTGTACATCGCGGCGACGTCGAACACCCTGCCGGAGAAGCTGGGCGAGGGCCGGTTCGCCGCGGAGGACTTCCTGCGCGAGATCCAGACGCTCTCGGCCCGCTTCGGCGTCGTCCGCGTCGACGGCCCGGACTACCGCCACCGCGGCCTGCCGGACGCGCCGCCGCCCGTCACCCCGGCGGAGCTGGAGGAGTCGGTGGCCGCGCACGAAGGGTCCACTGTGGACGACTTCGACGCGCTGTGCGAGCACCTGGCGTCCCTGCACCCCTCGCGCTACGGGCGGCTGCTGGACGGCGTCACCCGTGTGCACCTGCGCGGCATCCACCCGGCGCCGGACCAGAACGTGGCCCTGCGGCTGGTGGCGTTCGCCGACCGGCTCTACGACCGCGCGATCCCGGTGGTCGTGTCGGGCGAGCCGCTGCCGTCGCTGTTCACCGACGAGATGGTGGACGGCGGCTACCGCAAGAAGTACCTGCGCGCGGTCAGCCGCCTGACGGCACTGGCACGCGACGCGGTGCCGGCCAGCTGAACAGCACGACGGAGACGGCGAAGAGCGTGCCGCCCACGACGTCGGTGAGGTAGTGGTAGCCCATCCCGACCAGCCCGGCGGTGGCCGCCAGCAGCGCGAGCACGGCCAGCACGAGCACGACCGTCTTGCGCGTGATCAGGACGAGCACGGTCAGGACGGCCACCAGGCTCACGGTGTGGCCGCTCGGGTAGACGAGGGTGCCGTTCTTCCAGCGGTCGTAGAGCGGTTTCAGCAGCCAGCTCGTCAGGAGGATGGCCAGGACGGGGACGCCGACGGCGAGCGCGGCTTCGAGGCGCCGCCCGGCACGCAGGCAGAGGACGACGGCGAGCACCCCGAGCGCGAGGACGACGTAGGGCTCGGTGGGGAGCACCAGGATCCGCGCGACTCCGGGGCCCAGGTGCGCGACGGCGTCGGCGGCGGTTTCGTCGACGGCGCCCGGGGCGGCACCGCCCGCGAAGGGCAGGCCGAGCAGCAGCGCGAACAAGCCGCAGACGGCGGCCGGCACCCACATCGTTCTCACCGCCGCGAGGGTAGTCGGGCCGGGCCGATCGTCCTCACCCGTGCGAGGGTGGTCACGCCCCCACGGGCCGGGGACGGACGCGGGTGCGTCACGATGCGGGGATGCGGGTGACAGTCGCCGGGGCCGGGATCGTGGGGCTCAGCTGCGCGTACCGGCTGGCCGAAGCCGGGCACGAAACCACCGTCGTCGCGGCCGCGCCGCCGGGGGAGACGACCTCCGCCGTCGCCGGCGGGGTGCTCTACCCGCCGGTGCGCCGGCCGGACGAGCGGATCGTGCGCTGGACCGCCGAAACCCTCGCGGTGCTGCGCGAGCAGCACGCGCCCGGCGTGCGGTTCCGCCGCGGCCGGGTCCTGCTGGCGCCCGGTGCCCCGGACCCGGCGTGGCTGCCGGCGATGGCGGACCCGGTCCGCGACGGCGACCGGCTGGAGTTCACCACGGCGCTGGTCGACACGCCGGTCTACCTGGACTGGCTCCTGGACCGGGTGCGCGCGCTGGGCGTGCGCGTCGAGTACCGGCCGCTGACCTCCCTCGCCGGCCTCGGCCCGGTCGTCAACGCGGCGGGCCTCGGCGCGGGCCGGCTGGCGGGTGACCCGTCGATGGTTCCTGTCGGCGGCCAGGTCGTGCACCTGAGCGACCCGGGCCTGCCGGAGTTCGCGGTCGACGAGACCGGCCCGGGCGTCACCTACGTCATCCCGCACGGCACCCACGTGGTGTGCGGCGGCACGGAAGAACCCGGCCGCGGCGACACCGACCCGAACCCGGGCGTGACGGCCGACATCGTGCGCCGCTGCCGCGAGCTGGAGCCGCGTCTGGCGGGCGCGCGGGTGCTGCGGTCCCTGGTCGGGCTGCGCCCGTTCCGGCGCGAGGTGCGGCTGGAGCGGGACGGCGACGTCGTGCACTGCTACGGCCACGGCGGTTCGGGGATCACCCTGGCCTGGGGCTGCGCGGCGGACGTCGCCGGCCTCGTCTCAGCTGCCTGAGAACTCGGCGTGGTCGGCCTCCGTCCGGTCGGCGTAGCGGACGGCGTACGCGCCCAGCGCCTCGTCGAGCTCGGAGTCCTCGGCGAAGTAGCCCGCCAGGAGCTTCGGGTGCAGCGACCGCGTGTGGGCGCGGGCGAGCAGCGCCCCGGCCAGGCGCCCGTAGTCGTCGAGGTGGTCCTTCTCGAGTTCCGACGGGTCGATGTCGCCCTTGAGGTTGCGGAACTGCCGGACGATGTAGGGCACGCCGTCGATGGTGGTCCAGCCGAGCAGGATGTCGGTTTCGGCCTGGACGAGCCGGGCGCCGTCGACGATCCGCCGGCCTTCGTGGTCCGCGGCGGGCAGGCCGAGGTACGGCGCCAGCGCCGGCCGCTGCGCCTGTTTCACCTGCAGCACCAGGTCTTCCTCGTCGTTGCCGTGCAGCAGGGCGACGTAGCTGCGCAGCCCGACGCTGCCGGTGCCGACCACTCGGAAGGCGACGTCGGCGAGCCGGTAGCGCGCGATCAGCGTCCGCCGCGACTCGCGCAGGGTGTCCACATAGGACACCAGACCGGCGGCGACGGCTTCGGCGGTCGGCTCGTCGACGTGCGTCAGCACCGGCGGGTCCTCGACGAACCGGTGGCGGGACAGGCCGGTCTCGTGGTCGTCGACGCGCTCGGTCCACTTCGCCGCGACCTTGGCGCTGGTGTTCTTGCGGGCCTTCTCGGCGGCGTCGGCGAAGTCGTCGATCAGCTCGTCCGCGCGGGCCTTCGACAGCACCGAGGAGTCCGGCAGGGCGTTCCACGACCGCAGGAACGGCAGGTCGGCCAGCGCGCGGATGGTCCGCCGGTAGGACTTCACCGCGTCTTCGGCGGCTTCGCGGCAGCCGGCCTCACCGATCCGGCCTTCGCGGCCGGCGAGCACCAGGCTGGCGGCGAGCCGCTTGAGGTCCCACTCCCACGGGCCCGGCACGGTCTCGTCGAAGTCGTTGATGTCCATCACGATCTTGCCTTCGGGGGTGCCGTAGAGCCCGAAGTTCGCCGCGTGCGCGTCCCCGCAGAGCTGCGCGGTGAGCCCGGCCGACGGCGTGCCGGCGAGGTCGGCGCCCATCAGCCCGGCGGCGCCGCGGAAGAACGTGAACGGCGACGCGCGCATGCGCTCGCGCCGGAGTTCGGCCAGTTCCGGCAGCCGCCCGGCGTTGCTGGCCTCGAAGTACTGCTTGGCGCTCGGCCGGTCCGCCCCCGCGGCCTCGTGGTCGTGCGCCGCGGCCGGCGTCTTCTCCCGGAGCCGCTTCCCCTGTTCGTACAGCTCGGCCGGCGTGCCGCTACCCGTGCCGACGAGCGGCCGTTCCACCCATTCCCCTGATCCCATACCGGGCACAACGTCCGAAGGGGACGTTGTGCTCCCGGATGCCGCCGGGGCGGGAGGCTCGGCCGGCGGCATCCGGGTGGTTCAGGGGCGGATGACCTCGGCGATCGCGTCGATGCCGCGGTCCAGTTCCTCGCGGGTGATCACCAGCGGTGGTGCGACGCGCAGCGTGCGCTCGTGCGTCTCCTTGCACAGCACGCCCCGCGCCGACAGCGCCTGCGAAGCCTCCCGGCCGGACGGGCCGCCGGGGGCGATGTCGATGCCCGCCCACAGGCCGCGGCCGCGGACCTCGGACAGGCCGCTGCCGATCAGCTCGTTCAGCCGCGCGTGCAGGTGGGCGCCCAGCTCGGTGGAGCGCTGCTGGAACTCGCCGGTCTTCAGCAGCTTGACCACGGCGCGGCCGACGGCGCAGGCCAGCGGGTTGCCGCCGAACGTCGAGCCGTGCTCGCCCGGCTGCAGCACGCCGAGGACGTCCCGGCGGCCGACCACCGCGGACACCGGCAGGATGCCGCCGCCGAGCGCCTTGCCGAGGGTGTAGACGTCGGCGCGGACGCCTTCGTGGTCCAGCGCCAGCACGGTGCCGGTGCGGGCCAGGCCGGACTGGATCTCGTCGGCGATCAGCAGCACGCCGTGCTCGTCGCAGGCGGCGCGGACCTCGGCGAAGTAGCCCTCCGGCGGCACGATGACGCCGGCCTCGCCCTGCACCGGCTCCAGCAGCACGGCGGCGGTGCGCGGGGTGATCGCGTCGCGCAGCGCGGCGGCGTCGCCGTACTTCACCGTGACGAAGCCGGGCGTGAACGGGCCGAAGTCGGCGCGCGCGGTCTCGTCGGTCGAGAACGACACGATCGTGGTGGTCCGGCCGTGGAAGTTCGAGCCGGCGACGATGATCTCGGCGGTGCCGTCCGGCACGCCCTTGACCCGGTGCGCCCACTTCCGCGCGACCTTCACCGCGGACTCGACGGCTTCGGCGCCGGAGTTCATCGGCAGCACCAGCTCGGTGCCGGTCAGCTCGGCGAGCTCCCGGCAGAACAGGCCCAGCTGGTCGTGGTGGAACGCGCGCGAGGTCAGCGTGACGCGGCCGAGCTGCTCGACGGCGGCGGCGACCAGGTCCGGGTGGCGGTGGCCGAAGTTCAGGGCCGAGTACCCGGAGAGGAAGTCGAGGTAGGACTTGCCCTCGACGTCGGTCACCGAGGCACCTTCGGCTTCGGCGATCACGACGGGCAGCGGGTGGTAGTTGTGCGTGCTCCACCGCTCGTCGAGCTCGATGAAGCTCGCGGCGGAGGGGGCGGCGGTCTCCCGGCCGGCGAACGTCGTCATGCGTTCAGGTTAAGGGCAAGACACGCGGAATTCAGCCGGGAATCGTTGCTTTCACCCGTTGTTCGTTGCGCAATCCGCGGCCGGCACCCCCGAAACGCTGCGCTGTGGTTGACGGCCGCAACGGTAAGCCGTAACTTACCGTTCGTGGCGACTTACGGAAGCGACCAGCTGGCCGCGCTGGCCGACCCGTCGCGGCGCGCGATCGTCGAAGCGCTGCGCGCCGGTCCGCGCGCGGTCGGGCAGCTGGCTGCGGACCTGCCGATCAGCCGCCCGGCCGTCTCCCAGCACCTCAAGGTGCTCAAGGCGGCGGGCCTGGTCGCGGACCGGGCCGAAGGCACGAAGCGGCTTTACCGCCTCGAGCCCGACGGCATCGCCGCGGTGCGCGCCTACCTCGATCACATGTGGTCGGACGCGCTCCGCTCGTTCGCCGAGTACGCCGAATCCACCGAGAGCGAGGAACCATGACCCTGGAGCCGATCCGCAAGACGATCACCGTCGCCTGCTCGCGCGAGCACGCGTTCAAGACCTACACCGAGGCCTTCGACAGCTGGTGGCCGCGGGCGCACCACATCGGCGCGGGCGACCTGGCGGAAGCCGTCCTGGAGCCGAAGCGGGGTGGCCGCTGGTACGAGCGGACCGTCGACGGCGCCGAGTGCGAGTGGGGCGAGGTGCTCGTCTGGGAGCCACCCGCCCGGGTGGTCCTCTCGTGGCGGATCGACGGCGACTGGAAGATCGACCCCGACCCGGCGAACGCCAGCGAGATCGAGGTGAGATTCGTCGAGGAAGGGCCGCGCAGCACCCGCGTCGAACTGGAGCACCGGGCCTTCGAGCGGCACGGCGAAACCGGCGCGAAGGTCCGCGAAGGCGTCTCGGGCGAGGGCGGGCACGGCGCCCTGCTGAAACTCTTCGCCGAGAAAGCCGCCGCCTGAGCCGGTAGCTTCGCGAGATGGCCAAGAAGGACGACGGAAGCCGGATCCGGGACGCGCTGCGCATCGACGGGGAGCTGCCCGACCCGGGCGCCACGCCGGTCGGGCCCGGCAAGAAGCCCAAGGCCCTCGCCAAGCTCGACGACGCCGCCACGCGCCTGTCCGCGCTGCAGGAGGCGCTCTACGCCGAGGGCGTCGGCGGCGGTGACCGCAGCGTCCTGCTCGTGCTGCAGGGCATGGACACCTCCGGCAAGGGCGGCACCGTGTCGCACGTGCTCGGCCTGGTCAACCCCATGGGCGTCCGCTACGCCGGGTTCAAGAAGCCGACGCCGGCCGAGCGGCGCCACCACTACCTGTGGCGGATCCGCAAGCAGCTGCCGGTCGCGGGCCAGATCGGCGTCTTCGACCGGTCGCACTACGAGGACATCCTGGTCCCGCGGGTGACCGGGCTGCTCACCGCGGCCGAGCGGCGGCGCCGCTACGCCGAGATCAACGCCTTCGAAAAGGAACTGGCCGACGCGGGCACGACCGTCGTCAAGGCGTTCCTGCACATCTCGCCGGAGGAGCAGCTCAAGCGGCTCAAGGCGCGGCTCGTCACCCCGGAGAAGCACTGGAAGTACAACCCGGGCGACCTGGAGGCGCGCGCGCAGTGGCCCGCCTACCAGGAGGCCTACGCCGACATCTTCAAGCGCACTTCGACCGGCGCCGCACCCTGGTACGCGGTGCCCGCCGACCACAAGTGGTACCGCAACTGGGCGGTCGCGGAGCTGCTCATCGAGACCCTGGCCGGCCTGAAGCCGCGGTTCCCCGAGCCGGACTACGACGTCGACGCGGAGCTGGCGAAGCTCAAGGGTGTTGGCGTCCCGTCCTGATCGTCTGAAAGAGTGCGGGCGTGACCGATGTCGACGACCTCCCGTTCCTCCGCAAGCAGGCCCGTACCCAGCGCTTCACCCTCGGCGCGCCGAAGGAGTTCCGGGTCGCCCCGGACGGCTCCCGCGTGCTGTTCCTGCGCGCGGAGTCGGGCACCGACCCCCGGCACAGCCTCTGGTCGGCCGACCTCGCGACCGGCGCCGAGACCAAGCTGGTCGACGCCGCCGAGCTGCTGCCCGGCGAGGAGGAGCTGCCCGCCGAAGAGCGGGCGCGCCGCGAGCGGGCCCGCGAGACCGGTGGCGGCGTCGTGCACTACGGCGTCGACGCCGGCTTCACCGTCGCGGTGTTCTCGCTCTCGGGCAAGCTCTACACCCTGGACCTCGCGTCCGGCGAGGTGACACTGCGCGTCGACGGTTCGGTCATCGACCCGCGGCCCAGCCCGGCCGGCACGCACGTCGCCTACGTCCAGGACCGGCGGCTGCACGTGCTGGAGCTGGCCACCGGCGACGACCGCGTGCTCGTCGAGGAGGACGGCGAAGACATCACCTGGGGTCTCGCCGAGTTCATCGCCGCCGAGGAGATGGACCGCACCCGCGGCTACTGGTGGGCCCCGGACGGCCGCAGCATCCTGGCCGAGCGCTCGGACCGCGGCCCGGTCCCGCGCTGGACCATCGCCGACCCGGCCAACCCGCAGCACCCGGCGAACGTCGTCGCCTACCCGGCCGCGGGCACCACGAACGCGCTCGTCTCACTGGCGGTGCTCGGCCTGGACGGCTCCCGCGTCGACGTCGAGCCGGGGGAGTGGGAGTACCTGGCCTCGGTGCACTGGTCGGCGGGCGGCGCGCCGTTGCTCGCCGTCCAGCCGCGCGACCAGAAGCGCATGGACGTGCTCGCGCTCGACGTCGCCGACGGCTCGACGTCGGTCGTGCACACCGCGTCCGACCAGCACTGGATCGACATCGTCGGCGGCGTCCCGGCGTGGACGCCGGACGGCCGCCTGGTCACCGAGGGCATGGTCGACGGCGACCACCGGCTGTTCGTCGGCGGCGAGGCCGTCACCCCGGCCGGGCTGCAGCTGCGCGCGGTGCTCGACGTCGGTGACGAGATCCTCTTCAGCGCCTCCGAGGACGACCCCACGCAGATCCACGTCTTCCGGACGAAAGGTTCGTCGGTGCGTCGTCTGTCCACTGTGGACGGCGTGCATCACGGGTCCGGGAATGCCGCGGTCACCGTGCTTTCGTCGTGGAGCCTGGAGTACAGCGGGCCGCGCGTTTCGGTGCTGCGCGACGGCTCGCCGGTGGCGACGATTTCCGTGTCCACTGTGGACCCGGACATCGTGCCGAACCTGACCTGGCTGACGCTGGGCGAGCGCGGCCTGCGCGCGGCGCTGCTGCTGCCGCGCGGCTACGAGCCGAGCGAGGGCAAGCTGCCGGTGCTGCTCGACCCGTACGGCGGCCCGCACGCCCAGCGCGTGCTGCAGAGCCGCAACGCGTTCCTCACCTCGCAGTGGCTGGCCGACCAGGGCTTCGCGGTGCTCGTCGCGGACGGCCGCGGCACGCCCGGGCGCGGCGCGGTGTGGGAGCGCGAGATCCACGGCCGCCTCGCCGACGTCACCCTGGCCGACCAGGTGGACGCGGTGCAGGCGGCGGCCGCGCGGTTCCCGGAGCTGGACCTGGAGCGGGTGGCCATCCGCGGCTGGTCCTACGGCGGGTACCTGTCGGCGCTGGCGGTGCTGCGGCGCCCGGACGTGTTCCACGCGGCGGTCGCGGGCGCGCCGGTCACCGACTGGTCGCTGTACGACACGCATTACACCGAGCGCTACCTCGGGACGCCGCAGGACGACCCGGAAAGCTACGCGCACAACTCGCTGATCGAGAGCGCCGCCGAGCTGAGCCGCGCGCTGCTCATCGTGCACGGGCTGGCCGACGACAACGTGTTCGTCGCCCACTCCCTGCGGTTGTCGTCGGCGCTGCTGGCGAAGGGGCGCCCGCACGTCTTCCTGCCGCTGGCGGGCGCGACCCACATGACGCCGCAGGCCGAAGAGGTCGCGGAGAACCTGATGCGCACGCAGGTGGACTGGCTGCTGCGCGAGCTTTCCGCCGTCGCCGTCGACAAGGAGAACGCATGAGCCGCTGGGGCCTCACGATTCCGCTGACCGGGGTGCCGCTGGCCGCGCACCGCGAGCTGGTGGAACAGCTGCCGGACCTGGGTTACACCGACGCGTGGACGGCGGAGACGGCGGGCACGGACGCCTTCACGCCGCTCGTGCTCGCGTCGCAGTGGGCGCCGCAGCTGCGCCTGGGCACGGCGATCGTGCCGGTGTACACCCGCGGCCCGGGCCTGCTGGCGATGCAGGCGGCGACGGTCGCGGAGCTGGCTCCCGGCCGGTTCGTCCTCGGCATCGGCGCGTCGTCCCCGGTGATCGTCTCGAACTGGAACGCGGCGCCCTTCGAAGAGCCGTTCGCGCGCTCGCGGGACACGCTGCGGTTCCTGCGTTCGGCGCTGGCAGGGGAGAAGGTCACCGAAAAGTACGACACGTTCGCCGTCTCGAAGTTCCGCCTGGAGCGCCCGGCCGACCCGCCGCCGTCGATCATGCTGGCCGCCCTGCGCCCCGGCATGCTGCGCCTCGCGGCCCGCGAGGCGGACGGCGCGATCACCAACTGGCTGGCGGCTTCGGACGTGCCCAAGGTCCGTTCGGTGATCGGCCCGGACGCCGAGCTGGCGGCCCGCATCTTCGTCTGCCCGACGGAGGACGCCGACGCGGCACGCGGCCTGGGGCGGATGCTGATCTCGAGCTACCTGACGGTTCCGGTGTACGCGGCGTTCCACGACTGGCTCGGCCGCGGCGAGGCGCTGGCCCCGATGCACGAGGCGTGGGCGGCCGGGGATCGGCAGAAGGCGAACCAGGTGATCCCGGACTCGGTGGTGGACGAGCTGGTCATCCACGGCAGCGTCGAGTCGTGCCGCGAGCAGGTGAAGTCCTATGTGGACAACGGGCTGACGACGCCCATCATCGCGTTGCTGCCCACCGGCGGGGATCCGTTCGAGCAGGTGCGCGGGCTGGCGCCGCGCTGATATTCCGTTGCTGTCCGCCGGGGCTGGGTGTTTCCTGGCCCCGGAGGAGGGACGGATGAGACGGAAGACGCCGCCGGAGAAGAAGCGGCTCAGCTACCTCAAGGACCGGCGCGACGCCTACGGCGAGAACGACAAGTCGTCACGGAAGAACCTGGCGCGCAGCAAGGCTTTCGCGCGCCGGAGCAACCGGGCGCGGGAAAGCCTGGCGCTGCGGGCGGCGACGGGCAACCCGGACGAGGTCCGCGCCGAAGCGGCCGAGCTGCGGCTGCTGGGCAAGCGCCGCCGGGTGAAGCGCAAGTGGCCGGACATCCCGCTCGCCGAGTACGTGGAGTGGAAGGTCGAACGCCGCGCCGAGCGGGAAGACGGCCGGGCCGGACGCCTGGACGAGGCACTCGCCCGCGTGCAGCGGCGGCTGGGCCGGCCGGATCGCTAGGCGAAGACCGCGGTCGCGAGGAGCAGGCCGAGGGCGCCCGAGGTGAGGCCCGCGACCACCGTCACCACCACATTGAGCACCGCGTACAGCCGGGTCTTCTCCAGGAACAGCCGGACCGTCTCGTAGCCGAACGTCGAGAACGTCGTCAGGCCGCCGCAGAAGCCCACCGCGATCAAGGCGCGCACCGACGACGGCTCCGCGCCGTGCAGGAGCCAGCCGCTCATGAAGCCCAGGATGAACGAGCCGGCGATGTTCACCGTCAGCGTGCCGAACGGGAACGGCGAATCCCGCCACGCCTGCACCCGGCGGTCGGTCAGGTAGCGCAGGATCGAGCCGGCCGCGCCGCCGGCGGCCACCAGGAGCAGCGTCACTCCGCCCGTCCCACGTAGCGGACCACCTCGACCTGGTCGAGCGTCACCAGTCCCTCGCCGATGAGCTCGTCCAGCTGGGGCAGGAACGCGCGGAGCTTCTCCTCGGCGTCGATGATCACGATGACCATCGGCAGGTCCTCCGACAGCGACAGGATCCGCGTCGTGTGGATCAGCGACGAAGCGCCGTAGCCCTCTACGCCGCGAAGCACCGAAGCGCCCGCGAGGCCCGCGTCCCGCGCCCGGCGGACGATCTCGTGGTAGAGCGGCTTGTGGTGCCAGTGGTCGTCTTCGCCGAGGTAGATCGTGAGGCGGGTGGCCGGTCCTTCCATCAGCGTCCTTTCCGGATCGCGCGAGTCGCCGTCAGCCCGGCCGTCACGGCCGCCAGGCACAGCACCAGCGATGCCGCCACGTACAGCAGCGAACCCAGTATCCGCCCGGTCGTCGCCGCGTCGAGGGAGTCGGTCACGAACGTGGAGAACGTCGTGAACCCGCCGAGGACGCCGACGCCGAGGAACGGCCGGAGCAGGTGGTGGGGGCGCGCGGTGGTGGTCAGGAACGCCATCAGGACGCCGATGAGCAGGCAGCCGAGCGCGTTGGTGAGCAGCGTGGCGACGGCGAAGTCGCCGCGCGCGTGCGGGATCGCGACCGACAGCCCGTAGCGGGCGAGACTGCCCAGCGCGCCGCCGGCGCCGATCGCGAGCAGGACGTCCCAGCGGGTCGCGGGCACGCTGATCACCTCCGGAGCCGAACCTACTCCCGATGGCCGACGCGTCCCCGCCACCCGGTCGAGCATGCTGGACGGGGCCGGATGACAGGCAGCCGTCGGTCGCCGTACTGTTGCTCAGCGTAGGCAAGGCAACCCTAAGGAAGGCGGGTACATGCGAGCAGACGGGCTGGCCGGTGGCCACGACGGCGCGGACCGGCTCGCCGAGCTGATCCCGGCGGCCCTGCGCGGCATGGCGGCGGGCATCACCGAGCGCGGCGGCCCCATCCCGGCCGGCGGCCCGGCCGCGGTGGCGGCGGCGCTGATGGCCGAGCACGGCGAGCCGGGGACCGCGGACGCGGCAGGTGAGGCGGAGTCGCTCGGTGGCTTGGCGGCGGTGCGCGAACCGGCCACCGCTCAGGAAGCGTCCGAGGACTTCGAACCCGCCGACACCCCGCGCACCGGAGCCGCCACCCCCGAGCCCACCCCGCCCGGCACCCTCCCGCGCCACGGCGTGGGAGCCGAAGCGGCCCTCGAAGAGCTGAGCCGCCTCCTCGCCGCGGGCTCCGCCGATCCCGCCGACCCGGCCTGCGCCGCCCACCTGCACTGCCCGCCGCTCGCGGTTTCCGTGGCCGCCGATGTCGTCGCGAGCGCGCTCAACCCCTCCATGGACTCCTGGGACCAGGCCCCCGTCGCCAGCGAACTCGAGCGCGAATTCACCACCGGAATCGCCCGGTTGTGTTACCCCGACGCGCCCCGCCCGGACGCCGTCGTGACCACCGGCGGTACCGAATCGAACCTCCTCGGCCTGCTCCTCGCCCGCGAGACCGGCATCGTGCAAGCCGTCTGCGGGGCCAACGCCCACCACAGCGTCGCGCGCGCGGCCTGGCTGCTCGGGCTGCCCGCGCCGATCGTCGTGCCGTGCGAAGGCGACCGCATGCTGCCCGGGGCGCTCGCCGAAGCCGCCGCGCCGGGCACCGTCGTCGTCGCCACCGCCGGGACCACCAACACCGGCACCCTCGACCCGCTCGCCGAAATCGCCGCCATCTGCCGACGGCAGGGGGCGCGGCTGCACGTCGACGCCGCCTACGGGGGCACCGCCCTGTGCAGCGACGCGCTCAAGGGCAAGCTCGCCGGGCTCGAGCTGGCCGACTCCGTGGCGCTCGACCTGCACAAGTTCGGCTGGCAGCCGGTCGCCGCCGGGCTGTTCGCCGTCCGGGATGCCGCCGATCTCGCCGCGCTGACCGTGCGGGCCGAGTACCTCAACGCCGACGACGACACCGAAGCCGGGCTGCCGGACCTGCTCGGCCGGTCGATCCGGACGTCGCGGCGGCCGGACGCCTTCCGGATGGCCGTCACCGTGCGCGCGCTGGGCACCGAGGGGCTCGGCGCGCTCGTCGAACGCTGCTGCGCCACCGCGGCCGAGGTCGCGGCGGACGTCGAGCGGCACCCCGGCCTGCGGCTCTGGGGCCCGCCGGAACTGTCCACAGTGGTCTTGCGGCCGGTCGTCGCCGACGAGGCGGGCGGCGACGAGCTCGTCGCGCGCGTCCGCCGGGCGCTGCTCGAAGCCGGCACCGCCGTGATCGGCCGGGCCACGCTGCCGACCGGGCCCGGCGGTACCGGTCAGCTGTGGCTCAAGCTGACCCTGCTCCACCCGCACACCACGGCCGGCGCCTACCGGCCGCTGCTCGACCGGATCGCCGCCACCGCGGGGGCCGAACTCGTCGCCGGCCGGGAAAGCCCGGTCGCTTCGTGAGGCGCCACCACCTCGCGGGCGTCGGGATCGGGCCGTTCAACCTCTCGCTCGCGGCGCTGGCCACCGGCGTCGACGGCCTGGACGCGGTGTTCTTCGACGCCCGCCCGGAGTTCCGCTGGCACCCCGGCCTGCTGGTCGAGGGCGCGACGCTGCAGGTGCCGTTCCTGGCCGACCTGGTGACGCTGGTCGACCCGACGAACCCGTTCTCCTTCCTGAGCTACCTGCGCGACCGCGGCCGGCTGCTCCCGTTCTACTTCGCCGAGCGGTTCCACCCGCCGCGCGCCGAGTACGACGACTACGGCCGGTGGGCCGCGGCCCGGCTGCCGTCGTGCCGGTTCGGCCACGAGGTCACCGGGATCCGCTGGGCCGGGGACGCCTTCGAGCTGACGGTCGCGGGCCGCGAACCGGTGCTCGCGGACAACGTCGTGCTCGGCGTCGGCTCGGTGCCGTCGGTGCCGGAGCCGTTGCGCGACGTCGTCGCCGATCCCGGCGTCCTCGCTCTGCACTCGGCGGATTACCTGCCGCACAGGGAAAAGCTGCTCGCCGCCGGGAGCGTCACGGTCGTCGGGTCGGGGCAGTCGGGGGCCGAGGTGTTCCTCGACCTGCTGCGCTCGCAGTCCACTGTGGACGGCCTGCGCTGGCTCGCGCGGACCCCGGCGTTCGCGCCGATGGAGTACTCGAAGCTCGGCCTCGAACAGTTCACCCCGGACTACACCGCGTACTTCCACGGCCTCCCCGAAGCCGTTCGCGACCGGCTGCTGCCCGCGCAGTGGCAGCTGTACAAGGGGATCGACGCCGAGACGATCGCCGCGATCCACGACGAGCTGTACCGCCGCAGCATCACCGGCCCGCCGGGAGCGGTGCTGACGCCGGGGGTCGAGGTCGTCGGAGCGTCCACTGTGGATGGCCGGATCGAGCTGCGCGTCGCGCAGGCCCAGCAGGGGCGGGAAAGCACCGTGCGCACCGACGCCGTCGTCGTCGCCACCGGGTACGCGGAGGCCCCGTCCGGGCCGCTGCTGGCCGGGCTCGGCGACGCCGTCCACCGGGACGGCCGCGGCCGCCTGGTCGTCGACGCCGGCTACCGCGTCGCCCTCGACGTGCCCGGCGCGCTGTACGTCCAGAACGCGGAACGGCACACCCACGGGCCCGGCGCCCCCGACCTCGGGCTCGGTGCCTGGCGGGCGGCCGTGATCCTCAACGCCGTGTGCGGCAAGACCGTGCACGAGCTGCCCGACCGCACCGCTTTCACCACGTTCGGCCTGGAGGAAGAGTGACCCTCGACGAGGCGGCCGCCTGGCGCGCGGCCGGTGCCCTGATCGCGCACAAGATGCTCGGTGAGCTGTCCTACGAGCACCTGCTGGAGCCCGCCCGGGACGGTGACGCGTACCGGCTCGAGCTGCCGGACGCCACTTACACGTTCCGGGCCCGGCGGGGCGCGTTCGACTCCTGGACGGTCGAACCGGACAGCGCGCACCGGTCGGGCGAGCCGGTCACCGACCCGCGCACCCTCGTCGTGGACGCCAGAGAAGTGCTGGGGCTCAGCGGGTTGCGCCTGGCCGACGTACTGGCCGAGCTGACCTCGACGGTCGCCAACGAGGCCGCCCGGCTGCGCCGCGCCCCGATCGCGCCCGCACTGTCCACGATGGACTACAACTTCGCCGAAGGGCACCTCACCGGCCACCCGCGGCTGGTGCTGAACAAGGGCCGGGTCGGGTTCTCCGCGCGCGACCGCGCCCGCTACGCGCCGGAGGCGGGCGCGGACGTCCGGCTCCGCTGGTTCGCCGTCCACCCGGACCACGCCGAGTTCCGCTGCGTCGACGAGCTGAGCCGGGACGCGCTCCTGGACGCCGAACTCGGTGCGCAGCGGGCGGAGTTCGCCGGGAAGGCACCTGAAAACTACGTCTGGGTTCCCGTGCACCCGTGGCAGGCCGACGAAATCCTCGGCACGCTCTACGCCGCCGAGCTGGCCACCGGTGTCGTGGTCGAGCTCGGCGAGAGCGCCGACGCCTACCGCGCGCACCAGACGGTCCGGACGCTGGGCAACGTGACCACGCCGGGCCGCCACGACGTCAAGACCGCGGTCTCGGTGCGCAACACGCTCGTCTACCGCGGGCTGAACTCGGCCGCGACGCTCGCCGGGCCGTCGGTGACGTCGTGGCTGCGCCGGATCAGCGCCGCCGACCCGCTGCTGAGCGAGCGGTACCGGTTCGGGCTGCTCGGCGAAGTCGCGAGCGTATCGGTGACGCACCCGCTGTTCGGGCACCTGGAGGAGCTGCCGTACCGCTTCCACGAGACGCTGGGCGCGCTCTGGCGCGAACCGATCCGGCTCGCGGACGGGGAGCGCGCGATTTCGTTCGCCGCCCTGCCGTATCGCGGGCTTCGCGGCGGTTCCGTGCTCACGCACCTGATCGGGCGCCACGACCCGGAAACGTGGCTGGCCCGGCTGTTCGACCTGCTGCTCACGCCGTTGCTGCAGTGGCTGCTGCGCCACGGCGTCGGGTTCTGCCCGCACGGCCAGAACCTGATTCTGGTCGTCGACGCCGCCAGCGTCCCGCAACGGGTGCTGATCAAGGACTTCGCCCAGGGCGTCGACCTGCTCGACGAACAGGTCGAAAGCTACCGGAGCCTCCCACCCGAAGCCGCGGCGGACATGCTGCGCTGGCCCGCGCACCTGCTCGCGCAGTCGCTGTTCAGCTCGGTGTTCTCCGGTCAGTTCCGGTTCTGGGCCGAAGTCCTGCTGGACGAAGTCGGCCTGCCCCGCGCCCGGTTCTGGGCGCTCGTGCGCGAGGTCGTGGGCCGCTACCGGGACGACAACCCGGACGTGGCCGCGCGGTTCGACGCGTGCCGGCTGTTCGCGCCGGACGTCGAGCGCGTGACGCTCAACCGGGAGCACCTGGCCGGCCAGGGGTTCGACAAGGTGGAGCGCGACGACGAGTTCGACGTCCGGTGGGGCCGGGTGCCGAACCCGCTGCACGCCCCGGACCCCGGCGGCGCGTGGTGACGCCGTTCGCGCGGCCGGCCGGCCCGCGGTCACTGGCCGCGCGGCAGGCGGCGGCCGCGGCGGGGACGGCCGTGCTGCGCGGGGTGCTCGCGGAGGACGGCGCGCGCCTGCTCCTGCTGGTGCCCGACCCGCACGCCCGCTTCGCCGCGGTCGAGCTGGCCGCGCCGTTCGCCGCCTCGGTCCTCGACGACGGCTACGGCGTCTGCGGCTACGTCTTCGCGTGGACGCCGGACCGGGAACCGCTCGCCGCGGCCGGCGTGCTGGGCGGGTACCTCGAAGGCTTCGGCGACCTGCGGATGCGCCCGGACGCGGCGACGGCGATCCCGCTGGGCGACCGGACGTGGGCGGTGGTGTGCGACGCCGAGTGGCCCTCCGGCCGGACCGCCGAACTCGCCCCGCGCGAGGTCCTGCGCGGGCAGCTCGCGGCGCTGGAGGGACTCGGCCTGGTGCCGTCGGTGGGCATCGAGCACGAGGTCGTGTTCACCGGCGCCGGCGGCCCGCTCACCGCGCACGGCACCGACTACGCGCTCGGCGGCACCGAACACCTGGCGCCGCTGCTCGCCGACATCCGGTCCGGCCTGGACGAAGCCGGGCTGGGGGTCGAATCCGCGCGCGCGGAGTGCCACCCGGGGCAGTACGAAGTCGTGCTGCGCCACCGCGACGCACTGGCCGCGTGCGACGACGTGCTGCTGCAGCAGCTGGTCGTGCGCCGGGCCGCCGCACGCCACGGGGTGTCCGCCTCCTACCTGGCCGCACCGGAGCCGGGGCAAGGGAATTCGGGCCACGTGCACCTGTCGCTGTCCACTGTGGACGGCTCGCCGCCGGACCTGCTGGGCGGCTTCCTGGCGGGCGTGCTGCGCGACGCGCGGGCGCTGACGGCGGTGTGGGCGCCGACGTGGAACAGCTACGTCCGGCTGCGGACGGCCCCGTTCTCCCCGCGTGACGTCCGCTGGGGCCATGACGACCGGACGGCGTCGGTGCGCGTCGCCGGCCCGCCGTCGGACCCCCGCCTGGAGTTCCGCTTCGCCGGCGCCGACGCGCAGCCCCACCTGGTGGTCGCGGCGCTGCTCGCGGCCGGGCGGTTCGGGCTGGAGGAAGGGCTGGCCCCGCCGGAGCCCGGCGTGTCCGCGGGGTCGCTGGCCGGCTCGCCGTGGGAAGCGCTGTCCCTGCTGGGGCGGGCGGGGGAGCTGCTGGGGGCGGACGTCGCGGCCCAGCTGGAGGCGCTGCTGACCGAGGAGATCGAGTCCGGGCTGGACGCGGTCACGGACTGGCAGCGCCGCCGGGGTGCCCTCCGTTCCTGAGTGCGTCAGGCCGGATCTTCACCTGCCAGGGGTTGCGCCGGGGCGCCCGGGTGCGCAGGCTCGACGTCGTGAGCGAGCACGAGTACGACCTCATCGTCATCGGTTCGGGTCCGGGCGGGCAGAAGGCCGCGATCGCCGCGGCGAAGCTGGGCAAACGGGTGGCGGTCGTCGACCGGCACGACATGGTCGGCGGGGTGTGCGTCAACACCGGCACGATCCCGTCCAAGACGCTGCGCGAAGCGGTGCTCTACCTGACCGGGATGAACCAGCGCGAGCTGTACGGCGCGAGCTACCGCGTCAAGCAGGACATCACCATCGCCGACCTGCTCGCGCGCACCCAGCACGTCGTCGGGCGCGAGGTCCAGGTGGTGCGCGCGCAGCTGATGCGCAACCACGTCGACCTCATCCCCGGCACCGGCTCGTTCGCCGACGCGCACACCGTGGTCGTCGAGAGCAAGCACCCGGGTGACCGCCGGACGCTCGGCGGCGACCACATCGTGATCGCCACCGGCACCCGCCCGGCGCGGCCCGGGCACGTCGACTTCGACGCCGCCCGCGTCCTCGACTCCGACGAGATCCTGCGGCTCGAGCAGATCCCGTCGTCGCTCGTGGTGGTCGGCGCCGGCGTGATCGGGATCGAGTACGCGTCGATGTTCGCCGCGCTCGGCTCGCGCGTGACGGTCGTCGAGCAGCGCGAGCAGATGCTCGACTTCTGCGACCCGGAGATCGTGGAGTCCCTCAAGTTCCAGCTGCGCGACCTCGGCGTCACGTTCCGCTTCGGCGAGAAGGTCGCGGACGTCGCGGTGTCCGACGACGCCACGATCACCACCCTGGTCAGCGGCAAGCGCATCCCGGCCGACGGCGTCATGTACTCCGCGGGCCGCCAGGGCCTGACCGGCGACCTGAACCTGGACGCGGCGGGCCTGACCGCGGACGCGCGCGGCCGGCTGGTGGTCGACGAGAACTACCGCACCGAGGTCCCGCACATCTACGCGGTCGGCGACGTGATCGGCTTCCCTGCGCTGGCGGCGACGTCGATGGACCAGGGCAGGCTGGCGGCGTACCACGCGTTCGGCGAACCGGCGAACGGCCTGGGCGCGCTGCAGCCGATCGGCATCTACACCATCCCGGAGATTTCGTACGTCGGCGCGACGGAGGCGCAGCTGACTTCGTCTTCGGTGCCGTACGAGGTCGGGATCGCGCGCTACCGCGAGCTGGCGCGCGGGCAGATCACCGGCGACAGCTACGGCATGCTCAAGCTGCTGGTGTCCACGACGGACCGGAAGCTGCTGGGCGTGCACGTCTTCGGCACCGGCGCGACCGACCTGGTCCACATCGGACAGGCGGTGATGGGCTGCGGCGGGACGGTCGACTACCTGGTCGACGCGGTGTTCAACTACCCGACGCTGTCGGAGGCGTACAAGGTGGCGGCGCTGGACGCGACGAACAAGATCCGCGCGCTGGACCGCTTTTCGTCCTGAGTGGGCGGTCGGGCGGTGCGGGGCGGCCCCGCAGTGTCTTGAATGAGTCATTCAGGACCTCCGAAGACCTGAATGAGTCATTCAAGACATCAGGAGCCGGCGCACAGTCCCTCCGCGGCCCCAGCGGTCACACCAGCACCACCCGATTCGCCTGCCGCGAACCGGTTTGACACTCGACTAGAACATATGTTCGACTGGCGTCGTGCGATGGGATCGGCAGCGAGCAGGGGAGGGTGAGCCGGCACTGCCCGGGCTGGAAGGCCTGGTGCGTTCCGTGCGGTCACCGGAATTCGACGGCGTCACCTTTCACGAGGTGCACGCGCGCTCGGTGCTGAACAAGGTGCCCGCCGGGTCCGGGGTGCCCTTCGGCTGGACCGTGAACCCCTACCGCGGCTGCTCCCACGCCTGCACCTACTGCCTCGAAGGCGGCACCCGGATCCTGCTGGCCGACGGCCGCACCAAGGCGCTGTCGGAGCTGAAGGTCGGGGACGCCATCTACGGCACCCGCGGCCACGGCGCCGCCCGGCGGCTGGTGCCGACTCGCGTCGAAGCCCACTGGACGACCCTGCGCGCCGCGTACCGGGTGACCCTCGAGGACGGCACGCGGCTCGTCGCCGGCGGGGATCACCGGTTCCTGACGAACAAGGGGTGGAAGCACGTCACCGGGAGCAAGTTCGGTGCCGCGCAGCGGCCGCACCTCGAGGCCGGGACCGAGCTGATCGGGGTCGGGCGGTTCGCGCCGACGCCGGACGAGACGCTCGGGTACCGCGCCGGGTACCTCTGCGGGATGCTGCGCTCCGGCGGGTTCGCCGCGGAACCGGACGCCGCCGCCCGTGCGCTCGCCTACCTGCCCGATTTCGGGTCGTCCGTCGGGTTCCTGAAGGTGCCGCCGGACCCGGACGCGCACTGGCAGCGCGGGTTCCTCGCCGGCGTCTTCGACCTCGCGGGCGGCTACGGCCGCGGCATCCTCACGATCGCGCACGACGAACCCGAGATCACCGACGCCGTCGCCGCCGCGCTCGCCCGGTTCGGCTTCGCGCGCCAGCTCGACGAGGTGCCGAAGTTCCCGTCGCGCCAGGAGGTCCGGCTGCTCGGCGGGGCCGCCGAGGTACTGCGGTTCCTGCACGTGAGCAACCCGGCGGTGACGTGGAAGCGGTCGCTGGACGGCACGGTGATCGGCGCGAGCCGCCGCCGCGTCGAAGCGATCGAGCCGCTGGGCCTGCAGCTGCCGCTGTTCGACATCACCACCGGCACCGGCGACTTCATCGCCGACGGCATGGTGTCCCACAACTGCTTCGCCCGGAACACCCACACCTACCTCGACTTCGACGCCGGCCGCGACTTCGACACCCAGGTGGTCGTCAAGGTCAACGCCCCGCAGGTGCTGACCGCGCAGCTGAAGAAGCCGTCGTGGCGGCGCGAGCACGTCGCCATGGGCACCAACACCGACCCGTACCAGCGCGCGGAGGGCCGCTACCGGCTGATGCCGGGCATCATCACGGCGCTGGCGCGCTCCGGCACGCCGCTGTCGGTGCTCACGAAGGGCACCGTGCTGGCGCGGGACCTGCCCCTGCTGCAGGACGTCTCGGCCGACGTGCCGGTCGGGCTCGCGGTGTCGATCGCGCTGCTCGACGGCGAGCTGCAGCACCGCCTCGAACCCGGGACGCCGAGCCCGCGGGCGCGGCTCGAGCTGGTCCGCAAGGCCCGGGACGCCGGGCTGGAGTGCTCGGTGCTGGTGGCGCCGGTGCTGCCGTGGCTGACCGACTCAGCCGAGGCCCTCGACGCGCTGTTCGCGCAGCTCGCCGACGTCGGCGCGTCGAGCGTGACGGTCTTCCCGCTGCACCTGCGCCCGGGCGCCCGCGAGTGGTTCGGGCGCTGGCTGGCCGGCTCGTACCCGGCGCTCGTCCCGCGGTACCGGGAGCTGTACGCGCGGGGCAGCTACGTCCAGAAGGCTTACCGCGAGCGGCTCGCGGAGCGCGTCGCGCCCCTGCTACGGCGGCACGGGCTGGCGCCGAAGACCGGCTACGACCCGCGAGACCCCGAACCGGCGGCCGGGCCGGAACCCGTCGCGCCCGCCGAGCAGCTGCGCCTGCTCTGACGGTCCACTGTGGACCATCCGGGTGACGCGCTGGGCCGTTCGACGTAATCGCGGGACCGGTGCACCGCGCTGTCCTGGGCTTGCGGGAAAATGTCCGATCGTGTCGTTGTCGTCCCGCGTCACCGGCGCCTAACGTCGAAGGGATCGAACCCGGAAGGAGCGCGGTGACGACCTCGCAGACCGACCGCGTCGCGGCCGCCCGGCTCGCCTGGGCCGCGCTGAAGCTGACGCGGGCCGGACGGCACCCGGTCGGCGTCGACAGGCTGGCCGCGATCGTCGGCGTCACCCCTGCCGAAGCCCGCCGGCTGGTCGAGCTGATCGGCTTCACGCTGCACCGCGACCTCGTCTCCACCGGCCCCGCCCCGCGCGGCGCCCACCGCCGGCTGGAGCCCGCCGAAGGCACCCTCGGCGCCCACCGCCGGCTGGAGCCCGCCGAAGGCACCCTCGGCGCCGGCCCGGACGGCTCGGTCGACATGTTCCTGCTGGCCATCGCCGCCGGCGAGCGCGTGCAGGCGGCCGCCGTCTGCCCGGTCACCGGCACCCACATCCGGATCGACCTGGTGCCCCACGGGATCATCCAGGCCGACCCGCCGTCCGCGGTGGTGGCCGCGATCGACCTCGGCTTCGGCCTGGAGAACGTCGACGCGGTGGCCTGCGCGGGCCAGCCGTTCTTCGCCTCGGCCTCGGCCGCGGCGAGCTGGCTGGTGGCCCACCCGGGCGGCCGGATCTACCAGGTGGCGGCCTACCTGGCCCAAGCTCACCGGCTGGTGGCGGCGCTGGAGGCCCGGCCCAAATACGTGCTCTGAAGGGAGCACCGCGCCGGGCGAGCCTGCCGACGTCGTAGGCTGGGCTGTTCGTTAGCCTTTGGGCGGCGACAACCGCCGCAGCAGCCCATCTCGAAGGAGAGCAGTCGCAGTGCTCCGCACCCACCAAGCCGGCACCCTGCGTGCCGGACAGGCCGGACAGACCGTCACCCTCACCGGATGGGTGGCCCGGCGGCGCGATCACGGCGGCGTCATCTTCATCGACCTGAGGGACGCCAGCGGCGTCGCGCAGGTCGTCTTCCGCGAAGGCGAAATGGCCGAGCGCGCGCACGCCCTGCGCTCCGAGTTCTGCGTCAAGATCGTCGGCGAGGTCGCGAAGCGCCCCGAGGGCAACGCGAACGCCGAGATCCCCACCGGTGAGATCGAGGTCCTCGCGACCCAGCTCGAGGTGCTCTCGGAAGCCGCGCCGCTGCCCTTCCCGATCGACGACCGCGTCGACGTCGGCGAAGAGGTCCGCCTCAAGCACCGCTACCTCGACCTGCGCCGCAGCGGCCCGGCCGCGGCCATGCGCCTGCGCAGCGAGGTCAGCCGCGCCGCGCGCGAGGTGCTGCACAACCAGGACTTCGTCGAGATCGAGACCCCGACGATGACCCGCTCGACGCCCGAAGGCGCGCGGGACTTCCTCGTCCCGGCCCGGCTCAAGCCCGGCTCCTGGTACGCGCTGCCGCAGTCGCCGCAGCTGTTCAAGCAGCTGCTCATGGTCGGCGGCATGGAGCGGTACTACCAGATCGCGCGCTGCTACCGCGACGAAGACTTCCGCGCCGACCGCCAGCCCGAGTTCACCCAGCTCGACATCGAGATGAGCTTCGTCGAGCAGGACGACGTCATCGACATCGGCGAGCAGATCGTCTCGGCGCTGTGGAAGCTGATCGGGCACGAGATCCCGCGGCCCATCCCGCGCATCACCTACCACGAGGCGATGGCCAAGTACGGCTCGGACAAGCCGGACCTGCGCTTCGACCTCGAGATCACCGACATGACGGAGTTCTTCGCCGACACGCCGTTCCGCGTGTTCCAGGCCCCGTACGTCGGCGCGGTCGTGATGGCGGGCGGCGCTGACCAGCCCCGCCGCCAGCTCGACGCGTGGCAGGAGTGGGCGAAGCAGCGCGGCGCGCGCGGCCTCGCGTACATCCTCGTGAACGAGGACGGCACGCTCGGCGGCCCGGTCGCGAAGAACCTGTCCGAGACCGAGCGCGAGAACGTCGCCGCCGCGGCGGGCGCCAAGGCGGGCGACTGCATCTTCTTCGCCGCCGGCAAGGCCGCGTCGACCCAGCCGCTGCTCGGCGCCGCGCGCGACGAGATCGGCAAGCGCCTCGGCCTGATCGACGAAGACGCCTGGTCGTTCGTGTGGGTCGTCGACGCGCCGCTGTTCGCGCCGGTCGAGGACATCGGCGACGACGTCGCCGTCGGATCCGGCAAGTGGACCGCCGTGCACCACGCGTTCACTTCGCCGACCCCGGAGTGGATCGACAAGTTCGAGCAGGACCCGGGCAACGCGCTCGCCTACGCCTACGACATCGTCTGCAACGGCAACGAGATCGGCGGTGGCTCGATCCGTATCCACCGCGGCGACGTCCAGAAGCGCGTCTTCAGCCTGATGGGCCTCGGCGAGGAAGAGGCGCAGGAGAAGTTCGGCTTCCTGCTCGACGCCTTCGCCTACGGCCCCCCGCCGCACGGCGGCATCGCGTTCGGCTGGGACCGGATCGTCATGCTGCTGGCCAAGGCCGACTCGCTGCGTGACGTGATCGCGTTCCCGAAGACCGGCGGCGGGTACGACCCGCTGACCGCGGCGCCGGCGCCGATCACGGCGCAGCAGCGCAAGGAAGCCGGCATCGACGCGAAGCCGGCCCCCGCTCCGCAGAACTAGTGCTGCACCTGAGGGCCGTGTGCCCGCCGGACAAGACCGCCGAGGCGCTCGACATCCTGCGGGCGCACGCCGGGACGGCGCACCTGATCGTGCACCGCGGGGCCGCCGTGGAACCGGCGGGTGACCTGGTCGAGGCCGACATCGCGCGCGAGGCGGCGGACGAGATCGTCGAAGCCCTGTGCGGGCTCGACCTCGACCACTCCGGCGGGATCACGCTCGAAGCGCTCGACACGGCGCTCTCGGACGCGGCCGACCAGGCGGAAGAGGCCGCGCCCGGCGAGGGCGCGGACGCCGTCGTGTGGCAGGAGCTGCTCGGCCGCACGGGCGAGGAGTCGCGGCTCAACGTGACGTTCCTGGCGTTCCTCACCATCGCCTGCCTGCTCGCCGCGGTCGGGGTCCTGACCGACTCCGCCGTGACGATCGTCGGCGCGATGGTCGTCGGCCCGGAGTTCGGCCCGCTGGCCGCGCTCGCGGTCGGGCTGGTGCTGCGGCGCTGGGACCTCGTCCGCCTCGCGGGCACCGCGCTCGGCGTCGGTTTCCCGCTGGCGATGGTGGTCACGCTGGGCGGCGCGCTGCTGGTGCGGGTGACCGACGTCTTCGGCGAGCGCGCGTTCGAGCTGAAACAGCACAACGAGGTCGACTTCGTCT
Source organism: Amycolatopsis lexingtonensis (assembly GCF_014873755.1). Taxonomy (NCBI): domain Bacteria; kingdom Bacillati; phylum Actinomycetota; class Actinomycetes; order Pseudonocardiales; family Pseudonocardiaceae; genus Amycolatopsis; species Amycolatopsis lexingtonensis. Next base: position 4,461,369 of record NZ_JADBEG010000001.1, on the reverse strand, counting down.
TCTCCGTCGGCGTACCGTCCCTGGTGGTGGCGATGCTCGCGGGCGCCGCGGGGATGCTCGCCATGACGTCGGCCAAGTCGGCCGCGCTGGTCGGCGTGTTCATCTCCGTGACCACGGTTCCCGCCGCGGGCTACGCGATGGTCGCGGCCGTGGCGGGGGAGTGGAGCCGATGCCTCCAATCGGTGGGACAGCTGCTCGTGAACCTTCTCGGAATCGTTGCAGCAGCGGCCATTGTGTTGATCGTGCGCCGGAATGGGCAACGTTCACCGGTGGGGATGCGTCCGCTTCCACGCGGGTGACCCGTATCCGGGTGGGATGCGTCTTCTTGTCCGGATGTCAGTAGTCATGGTTGCTCAGTCACGAGTAGGGTCGGTGACAATGACAGTCGACACCTCCTCCTCCGGCGACGCTGGGGTCGGGGCAGGAGCCGAGCAGCTCGCCGTCGCCGCGGCGGTCGCGGCGGGCGAGTCCGTTCTCTCGCGCCGGTTCGGCAGTGCGATCACCCTGGTCGCCCCCGAGGACCTCGCGGGGAGCGGGCCGGCGACGGTGGTCCGCGCACGGGTGGTGTCGTCGTCGTTCGCGCTGCCGCGCACGGTGGTCGTCAAGCACTACCCGGACCCGCCCGGCCCGGGCGCCGACCCGTTCGCCCAGGAGGCGGTCAGCTACCAGCTGTTCACGGCGCTGGCCCCGGAGGAGCGGATGTGCCCGGAGCTGCTCGCCCACGACGGCCGCGACCGCGCGCTGGTGCTCGAGGACCTGGGCCGCACCCCGACGCTGGAGGACAAGCTCTACGCGCGTGATTCCCGCGCGGCCGAGCGCGCGCTGCTGTCCTGGGCCCGCTCGCTGGGCCGGCTGCACGCGAACACCGCGGGCCGCGAAGCGGACTTCAACGCGCTGCTGCGGCGCCTCGGCGGCCCGGCGAAGGGGGACGAGAGCGGCGTCGACGAGCTGTGCGCGGCCGTGCCGCCGCTGATCCAGGAGCGCCTGGGCATCCCGGTCCCGGACGCGGTCCGCGCCCAGGTGACGGCGGCGCTGGAGCTGTCCCGCTCGGCGGGCTTCCGCGCGTTCAGCCCGGTCGAGCTCAGCCCGGACAACAACCTGGTGACCGGCGAGGGCGTCCGCTTCCTGGACTTCGAGTACGGCTGCGTCCGCTCGGCCCTGGTCGACGCGGCCCACCTGAGGCTGCCGTTCGCGAGCTGGCCGGACGCGCTGGCTCTGCCGGCGGGCATGAGCGAGGCGATGATCGCGGCGTGGCGCGCGGAGGTGGTGGGCGTCTGGCCGGCGTTCGCCGACGACGAGGCGCTGGCGGAGCACCTGACGACCAGCGAGCTGCTGCGCGTCTGGCTGATCACGGGGGAGGAGCTGGCGTCGCTGGACCTGTCCCGGCACGCGGCCCCGGTGAGCCGCGAGGCGGCGTTCGTGACGTGGTGGCGCGACCTGGCGAAGCACGCGGGGTACGTGCGGATGACGGCGGTGTCGGAGTTCGCGGCCCGGGTGGCGGCGGCGCTGGCGGCGAAGCTGGGACCGCACGCGGACCTGGCGTTCTACCCGGCGTTCCGCTGACCCCAGCGCCCCAATGTGGCCTTGGTTGCGTCTCACGCACCGAAGGCGGCCTTGGTTGCGTCTGACGCACCGAAGGCCACATTGGGGCGCTGGGGGCCACCGCCGGCGAAGTCGCCGGGCGGGCCGCCGCACCTTTGCCGAAACTCCGGTGTCCGGCGCGGTGAACGACCCGTTCCTGGCATCCCGCTGCGTCGGCGAACGGGACTTTTCCGGCACTTGTGAGGTGAGCGTCAAGAATTAGGCGCGGTGTCGAAGTCGCGTTACCTCGTCCTCACCGGCCGTGAGCCTCGGTGGCCGATGGTCGACGCGTGACCGTGATCAGTGTCGAAGTCACTCCCGAACCCTCCCGGCCCCCGCTCGCGGCCGTGCCGGACCATGCCCTCAAGCAAGCGCGGCGGCTTGTCGTGCTCGGGGACTCCACCGCCGTCGGGCTGGGGGATCCGCTGCCCCGGCGGGGCGGGTGGCGCGGGGTCGGCCCGCTGGTCGCCGCCGCGCTCGGGGTGACCGGCGACGGGTACCTCAACCCCTCCTTCACCGGGGCGCGGATGCGGTGCGTGCTCACCGAGCAGGTGCCCGCCGCCGTCGCGCACCGGCCGGATGTCGCCCTTCTCGTAGCCGGGATGAACGACACGCTCCGGCCGGACTTCGACGCCGCTCGCATCGCCGCCGACCTCACCGAGGTGATCCACCGCCTCCGCGAGGCCGGGACGACCGTGGTGCCCGTCCGGTTCCACGACCACAGCAAGGTGTTCCGCCTCCCGCCGTCGCTCAAGCGCGCGCTCAGCGCCCGGGTCGCCGAGCTGAACGCGGCCATCGACGAGGTCGTCGCCCGCGAAGGCGTGCCCTGCCTCGACCTCGACCGGCTGCCCGGCGCGTACGAGCTGGCCTCGTGGAGCGTCGATCGCCTGCACCCGTCCGAACTCGGCCACCGCATGCTCGCGGAGGGCTTCACCGCGCTGCTCGCCGGCGCCGGGTTCGCCGTGCCGGAGCCGGTGAGCCTCACCTGCAGCGGCGGTGTCGAGCCGAGCGCCGCGGGGCACGTGGGGTGGCTGGTGCTCAAGGGCATCCCGTGGCTCTGGCGCCGCGGCCGCGAGTTCCTGCCCTACGCCGCGGTCATCATGTGGAACTCGTTCCGCGCCCGCTGAACACGCGCAGCGCTTCCGCATCCGAAGCCGGGTTGCGGACGAAGAAGTCCGCCCACTCCTCGATGTCCGGGTACGCGCAGTGCTCCGCGAGGAACCGGCACGCCGCTTCGGCGTCGTACTCCGTGCGCCGCAGCTCGACGCCGTCGCCGAGCAACGCCCAGTGCGCACCCCTTGCGCCGTAAGGCATTCCGACGCTGCCGGGGTTGACGATCAGCCGCCGGTCGGCCAGCCGCACGAACGGCATGTGCGTGTGCCCGCAGACCACGGTTTCCGCCGTGACGCCGTCGAGCACTTCCGCCCACCGCTCCAGCGGGCTGTCGACGAGCACGATTTCGCTGTCGTCGCGCGGGGTCGCGTGGCAGAACAGGACTTCGCCCAAGGTCACCGTCAGGGGCAGCGCGTCCAGGAACGGCAGGTGGTCCGGACGCAACTGCTTCGCCGCCCACGGGAAGATCGGGTCCGGGACGAAGTCGCCGGCCCCGCGCGCGGACGCCGCCAGCTCGCGGTCGGCGTTGCCGCGCACCCACACCGCCCGGGAACCGAGCGATCGCAGGCGCGACAACGTCTCGACCGGCATCGGCCCGGCGAGGGCGTCGCCGAGCAGCACGATCCGGTCCGCCGCCTCGACGTCCGGCTCGGCCAGGACGGCTTCGAGCGCGGGGAGCACCCCGTGGACGTCCGACAGCACCGCCACCTTCACCGGTCCACCATCCGGCACGGCGGCGCCCTGAGCGAGGGATTTCGCCCAGGGCGCAACCGGTGCTACCCGATCGAGAGGGGCAGCTCGCGCACCCCCGTCATGTTCGGGTTGACCTGGAACTTCGGCGGCTCACCCGGGATCGTTCGCAGCGCCGGGTAGCGGTCGAACAGGATGTCCAGCGCCACCCGCCCCTCCAGGCGGGCCAGCGGCGCGCCGATGCAGAAGTGGATCCCGCGGCCGAACGCCAGGTGCGGGTTCGGGTCGCGCAGCGGGTTGAACGTGTCCGGGTCGGCGAACACGCGCTCGTCGCGGTTGGCGGCCGCCACCCACACGAGCAGCATCTGGTCCGGCGGCACGGTCACCCCGCCCAGTTCGACCTCGCGGTTCGCCGTGCGGGCCACCGCCGCGAACGGCGAGAGGTACCGCAAGGACTCCTCGATCGTCGCCGGCAGCAGCGACCGGTCGGCGCGCACCCGCTCGTCCCACTCCGGGTGGGTGTCCAGGCACAGCACCGCGTTCCCGAGCAGCATCGTCGTGGTGATGTGCCCGGCCAGCAGCAGGATGTTCGCGAAGTTGACGACTTCGTTGCGCGTCAGCCGTTCCCCGTCGACCTCGGCTTCGACGAGCTTCGTCAGCAGGTCCTCCCGCGGCTGCTTCCGCCGTTCGTCGACGTGCGTGCCGAGGTATTCGGCAAGCGCTTTCTGGCCTTCCAGGGATTTCGCGACCGACTCCTCCTGGGTCTTCGTCTGCTCCTTCAGCGAGAACTGTTCCGAGGAGTCGAACAGCTTGTCCACCCAGCCCTTGAACAGGTACCGGTCGCTCGCGGGGACCCCCAGCAGCTCCGCGATCACGATCACCGGCAACGGGTAGGCCAGGTCCTCGACCAGCTCGAGCCGGCCGTCGCCACCGGCCGCGTCGAGCATTTCGTTCGTCACCGCGGCGATGCGCGGCTCCAGGTCCGCGACGACCTTCGGCGTGAAGGCGCGGCTGACGAGCTTGCGCATCTTGTTGTGCAGCGGCGGGTCCAGCTGCAGCAGGTTGCCCGCCGACATCTCCTTCAGGTCGGCGTCCTTCATCATCTCCTGCGGCACCAGCCGGGTGGTGTCCGAGGAGTACGTCGCCGGGTCGCGGAGGACCTCTTCGGCCTCCGGGTGCCCGTAGACGTTCCAGAAGCCGAGTTCGGGCGCGTGCTGCACCCGCGCTTCCGGTTGCTTCCCCCGCAGCCAGAACTGGGATTCGTGGAGTCCCCAGGTGTCGGCGAGTGTGGTCGTCATGTCCGCCCCTTCTTTCCCCTGTGCGGCCCCGGGATCAGCCGGGGGCCTTGGTGGGATCGTGTGCGTAGATCCCTTTCCGGTAGCCCGAGACGAGCGCCTCGAGCGCCGAACCCAGTTCCGCCGCCACGTCCGCGACGGCCAGGGGATCGGGTTCCCCCGCCGGCTCGAACGCGGTGCGGATGATGTGCGCGAGGACGGCCGCCTTCTCCTCGAGGGCGATCCCCTCGAACTCGTCGGAAAGCGTGTCGCCGAGGTAGAACCCGAGCGTCGCGGCGTGCAGCGCGTAGGTCACGTTCGGGACGTCCGCGCGGATCAGCCCGCGCCGGAGCATCGCGTCCTCGAACTGCCCGCGCAGCTCGTCCTGCTGCTTGCGCAGGGCGAGGTCGCCGAGCGAGCCGAACATCTCGGCGTTGCCGCGCAGCATCGCCATCACCAGCGGACGGCGGTGCGTGACGAGGAACGACGACGAGATCATCCGGTGCGGCAGGATCATCGCCGGGTCGGCCTTGATCGACGCCAGTATCTCGTCGGTCAGGTCGGCCGACTCGCGCATCATCAGCGCCTGGAACAGCAGTTCCTTGTTGCGCCAGTGCAGGTAGACGGTGCCCTTGCCGATGCCGACCGCGCGCGCGATGTCGTCGATCGCCACCTTGCGGTAGCCCATGCGCAGCAGCAGCTCGCCCGCCGCGTCCAGGATGCGGTCGGCGCGCTCGCGGTTCGGATGACTCATGCGGTTCCACCTGCTGATCTGTTGAACGTTTGACCTGTTGACCAGAATCGCACTTTCGGTCAACCGGTCAGCACGACCGTAGCGCGGCCGCCGGGGCCACGGCAAGCGGTTCTGTCGGTGCCGTCCGTTAACGTCATCGGTGTGGCACAGGACGAGCTCTTCACCGTGAACGCCGATCTGGCGCCCCCGCCGGAACCGACGGGGGCGAACGCGGGCGAGCCGCAGGCGGACCCGGCGAGCTCGCCGCTGGCGGTCCGGATGCGGCCGCGCTCGCTCGACGAGGTCGTCGGCCAGCAGCACCTGCTGCGCGAAGGCGCCCCGCTGCGGCGCCTGGTCGAAGGGGCCGCGCCGGCGTCCGTGCTGCTCTACGGCCCGCCCGGCACCGGCAAGACAACTCTGGCCAACCTCGTCTCGATCGCCACCGGCCGCCGGTTCGTCGCGATGTCCGCGCTTTCGGCGGGCGTCAAGGAGGTCCGCGGGGTCATCGAAGAGGCCCGGCGGCGGCGCCAGTACAACGCCGAAAACACCGTGCTGTTCATCGACGAGGTGCACCGCTTCTCCAAGACCCAGCAGGACGCGCTGCTCGGCGCGGTCGAGGACCGCACCGTGCTGCTGGTCGCGGCGACCACCGAAAACCCGTCGTTCTCGGTCGTCTCGCCGCTGCTGTCGCGGTCGCTGGTGCTGCAGCTGCGCCCGCTGACCGACGAGGACATCACGCGGCTGCTGGAGCGCGCGCTGGCCGACGAACGCGGCCTCGGCGGCGAGCTGACGCTGAGCGAGGACGCGCGGGCCCACCTCGTCCGGCTCGCGGGCGGGGACGCGCGCCGCGCGCTGACCGCCCTCGAAGCGGCGGCGGACGCGGCTTCGGCCACCGAGGCGAAGGCGATCGACCTCGCCATCGTGGAGTCCACTGTGGACAAGGCGGCGGTGCGCTACGACCGCGACGGCGACCAGCACTACGACGTGATCAGCGCGTTCATCAAGTCCATCCGCGGGTCCGACGTCGACGCGGCGCTGCACTACCTGGCCCGGATGATCGAGGCGGGGGAGGACCCGCGGTTCCTCGCCCGGCGCCTGGTCGTGCACGCGAGCGAGGACATCGGGATGGCCGACCCGACGGCCCTGCAGGTCGCGGTCGCGGCCTCGCACGCCGTCCAGTTCATCGGCATGCCGGAAGGCCGGCTCGCGCTGGCGCAGGCGACGATCCACCTGGCCACCGCGCCGAAGTCGAACGCGGTGATCACGGGCATCGACGCCGCGCTGTCCGACGTCCGCGCGGGGCTGGCGGGCGCGGTGCCGCCCCCGCTGCGCGACGGGCACTACGCGGGCGCGAAGAAGCTCGGCAACGCCCAGGGGTACCGCTACCCGCACGGCGTCCCGGAAGGCGTGCTGGCGCAGCAATACCCGCCGGACGAGCTGGTGGGCCGCGACTACTACGAGCCGACCCAGCGCGGGGCGGAGCGGACGCTCGCCGAGCGCGTTCCCAAGCTGCGCCGGACGATCCGCGGGGAGAAGTGACCGCGGCGGAAGGATCTTCGGGAGCCTGATCACCTTCGCGGGCCGGGGCGGTCAAGATCATCGGGTTCCGTAAGCTGCTGGCCTTCAAGGCGGCCCGGCACCGGGCCCGGCGACGGCAGGAGGCGTACCCGTGCCCGCGACGCTGCAGTGCATCGTCCTGGATTGTCCGGAACCGCTCGTGCTCGCCCGCTTCTACCAGGCCCTGCTCGGCGGCGAGGTGGACCGGCCGGACCCGCGCTGGCGCGTCGACGAGGACTGGTCGACGCTGCACGTGGGCGCCCTGGTCCTGGGTTTCCAGCGGGCGCCGGACCACCAGCCGCCGCACTGGCCGGACCCGGCGTTCCCGCAGCAGTTCCACCTCGACTTCGAGGTGGACGATTTCCGGGAGTCCCACCACGTCGTCCTGGCGAACGGCGGCCGGCTGCTCGACCCCGACCTCGGCGGCCGCGGCTGGCGCGTCTACGCCGACCCGGCGGGCCACCCGTTCTGCCTCCTCGGTGATTACTGAGCGCGCCCGCTGGGCACGATGAAGGCATGACTGTCGCTTTCCTGGGAACCGGGATCATGGGCGCCCCGATGGCGGCCAACATCGCCAAGGCGGGCCTCGACGTCCGGGTCTGGAACCGGACGCGGGCCAAGGCCGAGCCCCTCGCCGACGTCGCCACGATCGCCGACTCGGCGGCTGAGGCCGCGGAGGGCGCGGACATCCTCGTGACGATGCTCGCCGACGGGCCCGCGGTGGCCGAAGCGTTCGAAGCCGCTTCGCCCGCTTCGGGGACGTTGTGGCTGCAGATGAGCACGGTCGGCCTCGACTGGACCGACCGGCTCGCCGCGGCCGCCGAGAAGGCCGGCGTCGTGTTCGTCGACGCCCCCGTGCTCGGCACCCGGCAGCCCGCCGAGCAGGCGCAGCTGCAGGTCCTGGCGTCCGGTCCGGAGGAAGCCCGGCCCAAGGCCACCCCGGTGTTCGACGCGGTCGGCATCAAGACGCAGTGGCTCGGGCCCGCGGGCGGCGGCAGCCGCCTGAAGCTGGTGGTGAACGCCTGGGTGCTCGCGCTGACCAACGCGACCGCCGAGAGCCTCGGCCTGGCCAAGGCGCTGGGCCTCGACCCCGCGCTGTTCCTGGAGACGATCTCGGGCGGCGGCCTCGACGTCGGCTACGCGCACGTCAAGGGCGGCGCGATGCTGTCGGGCGAGTACCCGCCGTCGTTCCCGGCTGGGCTGGCGGCGAAGGACGCACGCCTGGTCGTGGCGGCCGCGGGCGACGACGTCGACCTGGCGGGCGCTCGCGCGGTGCTGTCCCACCTCGAGGCGGCGGTCGAAGCGGGCCACGGCGACGAGGACATGGCGGCGCTCTACCGCGCGGTCCTGAAGGAAGCTTGACCCCGGCCCCAAGCGCCCCAATGTGGCGTTGGTTGCGTCTGACGCACCGAACGCCACATTGGGTGCGCTGGACGCACCGAACGCCACATTGGGGCGCTTCAGGCCGGGAGGAGCGTCGCCAGGCGGTCCACACCCAGGCCGCTCGTCATCAGCCGTTCCTTCGCGTTCCCCAGCAACCGCCGCGTCCACGGCGTGAAGCCGCCGTCGCCGACTTCGGCGAGTTCGCCGCCGAAGGCCGCGTACACCTTGAAACAGAGGCCTTCGTAGTAGCCGCCACGGCCGCCCTCGCGGTCCGGGAACGGGTGGACCGGCACCCCGGCGCCGTCGAGCAGGCCCTCGAACCGCGGATCCAGCACCGTGACCCCGAGCGAAACCTTCGTCGCGCCGAGCGCCCGGCACCCCGCGGCCATCAGCCGGGCGTGCTCGGCGGCGTGCTCCCGCTCGAAGCCCAGGTTGCCGGTGTCGCGGCCCGCCGTCACCGCGCCGAACAGTGAAAAGTGCGCGAACAGCCCCGCGGCGACCTGCTGGGCGCGGACCACCCGCTGCACCGTCGCCAGGCGGACCACGGACGCCGAAGCGCGCCGGACCGCCGCCTCCAGGGCCAGGCCCGCTGTGGGGTCGGCGGCCACCTCGGTGCCGCGGCCGGTCGGGACCACCCGGTGCTGGGCCAGGCCGGTCACCGCCGAGTGCGTCCCCAGCGGCGTCAGCGGCGAAAGCGTCACCAGCTCGAACGACGACGCCGCCACGAGCAGCGTGTCCTCGACCCGCCGCAGGAGCCCGGACGGCAGCGGGCTCGGGGCCACGAACCGGTCGTCCCGGTGCCGGCGCAGCACGTCGGGCCCGGCCAGGCGAGCCGCCCGGCGGCGGGCGATCTCCAGCTGGACCGTGGTCAGGTCGGCGCCGGGCAACGCGGCCAGCACGTCGGCCGCCGCCCCGCCCGGCCCGGAAAGGACTCTGAACGAAACGGGTCCTTCGTCGTGTCCCATCGCCCAGGTGTACCGCTCCCGCGAGCACCGGGGCGAGGCGTTTTCCGGCCCGCGCGGGGTGACACGGTCGGGAACCCGGCCAGGCGGTAACCTCACCAGCACCCAAGACCGCTTATCCGAGGAGGGCCCGTGTCGGCAGGGCAGATCGCCGCGTTGATCGCCGCAGGAGCATTCGTGGTGCTGGTCGTCCTGCTGGCGATCCCGCTGATCAAGCTCGGCAAGACGCTGGACGCGGCCACCGAGGCGATCGAGCGCACCAACAGCAACACCGACCCGCTGCTGATCGGCGCGAACCAGACGATCACGCACGTGAACACCCAGCTCGAGCGGGTGGACGGGATCACGTCGAACGCGCAGGCCGTCACCGGCAACGTCTCCGCGCTGACGTCGGTGTTCACCGCGACGCTGGGTGGCCCGCTCGTCAAGACCGCGGCGCTGTCCTACGGCCTGTCCAAGGCGATCCGCGCGCGCAAGAAGAAGAACGCGCTGAAGGCCGCGAAGAAGGCCGCGAAGTGAAGCGGCTGTTCTGGCTCGGCGTCGGCGTGGTCACCGGCGTGGTGCTCTCCCGCAAGGCCGCCGAAACGGCTCGTCAGGCCACTCCCGCGGGGTTAGCATCGAACCTGGGGGACGCCGTGCGCGAGCTGGCCGGCGCCGTCGGTTCGTTCGGCGCCGAAGTGCGCGCGGGCATGAACGAGCGGGAGCAGGAGTTGCACGACATGGTCGAGGAGCGGACGGGCGTCTCGGCGCCCCGCGCCGAAGGACGGCACGCGGCCGCCGCGCGGCGCCCGGTCCGGCGAGCTCGCCGGGCGGAAGGCTGATCCGGGCCTGCCCGGAACCCTTCCGCCGCCGCCGTCCGACCCCGTTCGTCGCCACCAGCACAAGGACTGACCCGTGGACACACACGAAATCACCGATCGCTTCCTGCGCCATTTCGAGGCCAAGGGCCACACGCGCGTGCCCAGCGCGCCGCTGATCCTCGACGACCCGAACCTGCTGTTCGTCAACGCCGGCATGGTCCAGTTCAAGCCGTACTTCCTCGGTGAGGCGCCGCCGCCGTACCCGCGCGCGACCTCCGTGCAGAAGTGCGTGCGCACGCCGGACATCGACGAGGTCGGCAAGACCACCCGGCACAACACGTTCTTCCAGATGGCCGGCAACTTCTCCTTCGGCGACTACTTCAAGGAAGGCGCCATCGAGAACGCCTGGGAGCTGATCACCAAGCCCCAGAGCGAAGGCGGCTACGGCCTCGACCCGAACCGCATCTGGGCGACGGTCTACGAGGACGACTCCGAGGCCGCGGGCCTGTGGCGCAAGCTCACCGGCCTGCCCGGCGAGCGGATCCAGGCGCGCGACGGCAAGGACAACTACTGGGACATGGGCGTGCCCGGTCCCGGCGGCCCGTGCTCCGAGATCTACTACGACCGCGGCCCGGCGTACGGCCGCGAGGGCGGCCCGGTCGCGGACGAGGACCGCTACATCGAGATCTGGAACCTCGTCTTCATGCAGGACGTCCGCGGCGAGCTGAGCCCCAAGCTCGGGCACAAGCCGATCGGCGAGCTGCCGAAGAAGAACATCGACACCGGTATGGGCGTCGAGCGCGTCGCGACGATCCTGCAGGGCGTCGAGAACGTCTACGAGACCGACCTCGTGCGCCCGGTCATCGGCCGCGCGGAGGAGTTCTCCGGCCGCCGCTACGGCAGCAACCACGCCGACGACGTCCGCTTCCGCGTGATCGCCGACCACGCCCGCACCGGCGTCATGCTGATCGGCGACGGCGTCACCCCGGGCAACGACGGCCGCGGCTACGTGCTGCGCCGCCTGCTGCGCCGCATCATCCGCTCCTCGCGCCTGCTGGGCGTGCACGAGCCGGTGCTGCAGGCGTTCGCGGCGGTCGTCCGCGACACCATGGGCCCGACCTACCCCGAGCTGGTCGACGGCTTCGACCGGATCAACGAGGTCGTCCGGATCGAGGAGGAGGCCTTCCTCTCGACCCTGACCAGCGGCTCGCGCATCTTCGACCTCGCGGCCGAGGAGACCAAGCGCGGCGGCGGCGACGTGCTGGCCGGCGACAAGGCCTTCCAGCTGCACGACACCTACGGCTTCCCGATCGACCTGACCCTCGAGATGGCGGCCGAGCAGGGCCTGACCGTCGACGAGGACGGCTTCCGCACGCTCATGAACGAGCAGCGGACCCGCGCGAAGGCGGACGCGGCGGCTCGCAAGACCGGCCACGGCGACCTCTCGGAGTACCGCAAGGTCCTGGAGCAGCACGGCGAGACCGAGTTCCTCGGCTACACCGACCTGCAGGCCGAGGCGAAGGTCGTCGCGCTGCTCGAAGACGGCCAGCCGGTCCGCAGCGTCTCCGCGGGCAAGAAGGCGGAGCTGGTCCTCGACCGCACGCCGTTCTACGCCGAGAGCGGCGGCCAGGTCGCCGACACCGGCGTCCTGCTCGGCGACGGCGTCGAACTGAAGGTCCTGGACGTCCAGAAGATCGTCCCGGGGCTGTTCGTGCACCGCGTCGAGGTGGTCGACGGCGAGGTCGGCCTCGACTCGAAGGTCACCGGCTCGGTCGACGCGCACCGCCGCCTCTCGATCGAGCGCTCGCACTCCGCGACGCACCTGGTGCACGCGGCCGTGCGCGGCGCGTACGGCAAGCGCGCGGCGCAGGCGGGTTCGCTGAACTCGCCGGGCCGGATGCGGTTCGACTTCACCACCCCGGGCTCGGTGTCGGCGGACGTGCTGACCGAGGTCGAGCAGGAGGTCAACGACTACCTGCAGACCAACGTCGAGGTGCAGAGCTACACCACGACCAAGGACAAGGCCCTCGAGCTGGGCGCGGTCGCGCTGTTCGGCGAGAAGTACGGCAACGACGTCCGCGTGGTCGACATGGGCGACTACTCCCGCGAGCTCTGCGGTGGCACGCACGTCGACCGGATCGGCCAGCTCGGCCTGGTCAAGCTGGTCTCCGACGCCTCCATCGGCTCCGGCGTGCACCGCGTCGAGGCGCTGGTCGGCACCGACGCGCTGAAGTACGTCCGCAAGGAGCAGCTGCTGGTCTCGCAGCTGGCGAACACCTTCAAGGTGCCGTCGGACCAGCTGCCGGGCCGCATCGACGACGTCCTGACCCGGCTGAAGAACGCCGAGAAGGAGATCGCGCAGCTGAAGACCCAGCAGGTGCTGGGCTCGGCGGGCGCGCTGGTCGACAAGGCACAGGAGATCGGCGGCGTCACCGTCGTCGCCGAGGTCGTCCCGGACGTCGACGGCAACGGCCTGCGCGCGCTCGCGTCGGACATCCGCGGGCGGCTCGGTACGCGGCCCGGCGTGGTGGCGCTCTTCTCGCCGGCCGGCGAGAAGCTGAGCTTCGTCGTCGCGACGACCAAGGCGGCCCAGGACAAGGGCATCGCCGCGGGCAAGCTGGTCCCGTCGTTCGCCGAGAAGATCGGCGGCCGGGGCGGCGGCAAGCCCGACATGGCCCAGGGCGGTGGCACGAACCCGGCCGGTGCGGCCGAGGGGGTCACCGCCCTCCGCGCGGCGATCGCCGGCATTGGTTAACCGCGGAAACCGCGGCCCGGATCGGCCAGGCAAGGACGATCCGGGGCGCGGCCGTCGGCTCGGGGTGGATGTCGGATCCGTCCGGGTCGGAGTGGCGCTCAGCGATCCGGCCCCCCTGCTCGCTTCGCCATTGGTTACCCTCTCCCGCGATGCGACCGACGACAGTGATCTGGACCGGCTGGCCGACCTCGTCACCGAACACGAGGTGGTCGAGGTGATCGTGGGCCTGCCGAGAACGCTCGCCAACCGGCAGGGTCCGGCGGCCGAGCTGGCGATCGCGTACGCTGAACGCCTGGCCGGGCGGATCACGCCCGTGCCGGTCCGGCTGGGCGACGAGCGGCTGACCACGGTCACCGCATCCCGCATCCTCTCCCAGCGCGGGGTCAAAGGCCGCAAGCAGCGTGCGGTGGTCGACCAGGCCGCCGCCGTCGAGATCCTGCAGGCCTGGATCGACGCCGCCGCTGCGCACCGCGCCCGGGAGGGAGACCGATGAACGAGCAGCACCCCGAGCTGCCCCGCGGACGCAGGCGACTGCGCGAGCCGGGACCGGCCACCCCGCCGCCGTCCCGTCCCGCACCACGCCGCGACGACCCGCGGGCGAGCGGGTACCAGGAACTGCCGCAGGCCTCACGGCACAGCGGCGAGTACGACCTGCCCCAGCCTTCCCGCCGCGGCCGTTCCGCCGAGCCGGGTCCCGACGCCCCGCCGTCCGGCCGCCGTCGCCGCTTGGAGCCGCCGGCCCCGCTGCCGCCGGCCGAAGCGGACTTCGACCCCCGTGACGCCGAGCGCGCCGGTCCGGCCCGCGCCCGCTACGGCCTCGACGCCGGTGCCGACGGCCCCGCCCCGCGCCGTCGTCGCGCCGCCCCGGACCCCGCCGAGCCCCGGCGCCGCCGTCCCGCACCGGACGAGGCGGCGCCGCCGCGCCGTCGTCGGCCGAGCCCGGAGGAACTGGCCGAGGCCGAAGCCGCGCGCCGCCGCCGGCCCAGTCCCGAGGAACTGGTCGAAGCCGAGGCCGCGCGTCGCCGCCAGGCGATGCCGGATCCGGAGGTGGACGAGGGGCGCCGTCGCCGGCCCACTCCGGAAGAGCTGGCCGAAGCCGAGGCCGCGCGCCGGCACCAGGCGATGCTCGACCTGGAAGAGGCCGCCGAAGCGCAGGCTGCCCGGATGCGCGGCGGCCCCGTCGACGAGGGCGCCGAAGCGCAGATCGCCCACTTGCACGGCGGACCCCAAGACGAGCCCCCGCGGCGCCGCCGCCGGGCCGCCGAGCCCGACGACGAGTCACGCCGCCGCCGCGCGGCCCTCGATCCCGAGGCCGAGTTCGATCCCCGGCTCGCGGCTCCCGAGGCCCCGCGGCGGCCCCGCCAGCCGGGTGACCGTCCTGTCGGCGTGCCCGAACCCGGTGCCGAACCGCCGCGGCGCCGCCGTCCGCCGCCCCCGCCGGTGCGCGACGACCCGCCCACGGACATCATCCCCGCGCAGGCGCCGGCCGAGCCGGCCCACGAGGAACCCGACGAGTTCTTCGCCGAGGACGACGAGTACGCGGACTACGACGAGTACGAAGACGACTACGACGACGAGGCCGCGTACGACGAGGAGTACGACGACTACGAGGACGAGCCGGCGAAGCCCCGCAAGAAGAAGGGCAAGCGCTTCCTGGGCTGGGTCGCCGCGATCGCGGTGATCGCCCTGCTCGCCGGCGGCGCCTACTACGGCTTCACCAAGTTCTTCGGCTACGAGGACTTCGACGGCGCCGGCGACGGGGACGTGCTGTTCCAGGTCGACGACGGCGACTCGACGTCGGCGATCGGCGCGAAGCTCGCCACGGCGGGCATCGTCGCCAGCGGCAAGGCGTTCGTGAAGGCCGGCGAGGACAACCCGAAGCTGGCCCGGATCCAGCACGGCTTCTACGTGATGAAGTCGCACATGTCCGGGGCCAGCGCGGTCGACCGGATCACCACACCGTCCTCGCGCGTCGGCCAGCTGGAAATCCGGCCGTACACGCAGTTCGACGACATCACCCAGCCCGACGGCAAGGTCACGCCCGGCGTGTTCAGCCTGCTGGCGAAGGCGTCGTGCGCGCAGCTCGACGGCAAGAGCACCTGCGTGTCCGCCGACGACTTCCGCAAGGCCGTGGACGGCGCGGACCTCAAGACGCTCGGGGTGCCGGACTGGGCGATCGAGCCGGCGAACAAGGCCGACCGCAAGGACCGCAGGCTGGAAGGCCTGATCGCGCCGGGCCTCTACGACGTCCGGCCCGGGGCGAACGCGCAGGAGATCCTCGGGCAGCTGGTGAAGAGCTCGACCGAGGCGATCCAGAACGCCGGGCTGAGCCCGCAGTCGACCGGTCCGGGCATGACGCCGTACCAGACGCTGATCATCGCGTCGATCATCGAGCGCGAAGCGGTCAAGGCCGACTTCGGCAAGCTTTCGCGGGTGATCTACAACCGGCTGGCGATCAACATGCGGCTGCAGATGGACTCGACGGTCAACTACGTGCTGGACCGGCCGACGCTGCTGACCAACGAGGGCGACCGCGTGAAGTCCGGCGCGTACAACACGTACAAGATCAACGGGCTGCCGCCGACGCCGATTTCGGTGCCGAGCGCGGACGCGATCCAGGCTGCGGTGCACCCGGCGGCGGGCGATTGGGTCTACTTCGTCAAGTGCGAGAAGAACGGCCTGTCCTGCTTCGCGGTCACCAACGACGAGCACAACAAGAACCGCGACCTGGCCAGGGATCGTGGTGTCATCTGAGCCCCGCAAGGCGGCCGTGCTCGGCAAGCCGGTGGCGCACTCGCTGTCCCCGGTGCTGCACGGCGCCGCGTTCGCCGCGCTCGGCCTGACCGGCTGGACGTACGAGCGGATCGAGACGAGCGCCGAGGAGCTCCCGGCGTTCGTCGACGGTCTCGGCCCGGAGTGGGCGGGCCTTTCGGTCACCATGCCGGGCAAGCGCGCGGCCCTCGACCACGCGGCCGAGGTGACCCCGCGCGCGGCGGCGGTCGGCGCGGCCAACACCCTGGTCCGGACGCCGAAGGGCTGGCTCGCGGACTGCACGGACGTCGAAGGCGTCACCGGAGCCCTGCGCGCGGCGGGCGGCTACGAGCCGTCCCCGGGCGACACGGCGGTGGTCCTCGGCGCGGGCGGCACCGCGGCGGCGGCGGTCGTCGGCCTCGCGGCCCTCGGCGTCCGCCGGGTGCGCCTGGTGGTGCGCGAACCGGCCCGGGCGGCGGAAACCCTCGACGCGGCCAAGCGCGCCGCGCTCGACGTCGACGTCCTTCGCTGGTCCGACACGGATTTCGCGTCGCTGGCGTCCTCGGCGGTCCTGGTGAACACGGTCCCGCCGCCGGCGGTGGCCCCGCACGCGGCGGAACTGGCGGCGATCGGGCACGTCCTCGACGTCATCTACCACCCGTGGCCGACCCCGCTCGCCGAAGCGGTCGCGGCGCGGGGCGGCCGCCTCGCGACGGGCCTGGACATGCTGCTGCACCAGGCGTTCGGCCAGTCCGAGCACTTCACCGGCCGCCCGGCCCCGCGCGCGGCGATGCGGGACGCGCTGCGCGAAGCGACCGGAAATCTGCTGCCGCTGCCGATCGACTGACGCTATTCTGGCGGGCTGCCCAAAAGAAGGGGGTCTGCACGGGATGAGCAGCCAGGAAGCGCAGAGCGAGGCCGAGATCGCCGCCGCGTGGGTCGGCGAGGCACCGAAACTCAACTCCACGGTCACGCTGGTGGACTACGACCCGGCGTGGCCGGCGCTCTTCGAGCGCGAAGCCGCGCGGATCAGGGGCGTGCTGGGGGAGCGGGTCGTGGTGCTGGAGCACGTCGGCTCGACGTCGGTGCCCGGCCTGTGCGCGAAGCCGATCGTCGACATCCTGCTGGAAGTCCCGGATTCCGACGACGAGAACGCGTACGTCCCGGCTCTGGAGGCGGCGGGGTACCGGTTGACGATCCGGGAGCCCGACTGGGAGAAGCACCGGATGTTCAAGGGGCCGGACACGAACATCAACCTGCACGTGTATTCGCCGGGCAACGGCCAGACGCCGCGTTACCGGCTGTTCCGGGATCGCCTGCGGTCGCATCCGTCGGAGCTGGCGCTGTACGCGGCGAAGAAGCGGGAACTCGCGGCGCGGGAGTGGCAGTACATCCAGAACTACGCGGACGCGAAGACCGAGGTGGTGGAGGAGATCCTCGGCCGGGCTCGGGCCGAGCAGTACGACGCTTTCAGTGAGGCGTACGCGTCGCACGCGGAGACGTCGGTGACGAACGCGTTGTACGACCGGCCGGCGATCGTTTCGCTGGCGGGTGAGGTTTCGGGTCGACGTGTTCTCGATGTTGGTTGTGCTGCTGGGCATTTGAGCGCGTTGCTGGCTGCGCGGGGTGCGGATGTCTTGGGGGTGGATGCCAGCCCGGGGATGGTTTCGGTGGCCCAGCGGAAGTTCGGTGACGTCGCGCGGTTCGAGGTTGCGGATGTGACTCAGCCGCTTTCTTTCGAGTCCGGTTCTTTCGAAGTGATCACTGCTTCGCTGGTGCTGCACTACTTGAAGGACTGGGGGCCGACGCTGGCGGAGTTCCGGCGGGTGCTGCGGCCTGGCGGGGTGCTGGTGTTTTCGGTGCATCACCCGGGTGAGGACTGGCGGTGGTTCGAGCGGGAGAACTACTTCGAGCTGGAGCTGCTGGAGGATGAATTCCCGGCGGGTCAGGTGGTGCGCTTTTACCGGCGCCCGTTGAGCTGGACGTTCAACGCGGTTCGGGAGGCGGGC
Organism: Amycolatopsis lexingtonensis; assembly: GCF_014873755.1. Classification (NCBI taxonomy): domain Bacteria; kingdom Bacillati; phylum Actinomycetota; class Actinomycetes; order Pseudonocardiales; family Pseudonocardiaceae; genus Amycolatopsis; species Amycolatopsis lexingtonensis. Next base: position 4,443,761 of record NZ_JADBEG010000001.1, on the reverse strand, counting down.
TTCGTGGTGGACCGGCTGGAGGAGCCGATGCCGGTTCCCGAGGCCGACGAAGCCGACCCGAAGTGGACGGCGAACCTGCGGACGAAACCGAGGTTCCTGTACTTCCGGGCGGTCAGTCCCGCTTAGTCAGGTCCTGGATCAGGTCCACGATCTCCCGGCTTACCGGCCGGAACACCCGCAGCCTCGACAACGCCGCCACCCGGGCCAGCAACGGCACACTCCGCTCCACCAGCATCCGGCTCCGCTTGGTCCCCGCCGACCGGTCGTGCACCCAGAACAACACCACGCCCATCTGGTACAGCCACAGCAACTCCGGCAGCTGCCCCCGCAGCTCCGGATCGAGTTTCACGTCCGAACCCTCGACCACCTCGCGCATCAGGCCGATCGACGCCTCGCGGGCGGCCGACGAGTCGTCGCTGAAGGGGCTCAACGGCGACTCGGGGTCGGCCGCGTTGACGAAGAACTGGGTGCCGAAGCGGTGGTAGGGCTCGGCGACGTCGAGCCAGCACAGCAGCACCGACCGCAGGCGGGCCGCGAAGCCGGATTCACCCGCCAGCAGGGGGCGGGACGCGGCCAGGTGCTGCCGCGCGATCTCGTCGTAGAAGCCCTGGATCAGCTGTTCCTTCGACGAGAAGTAGTAGTACGCGTTCCCGACCGAGATGCCCGCTTCGGCGGCGATCGCGCGCATCGTCGTGCGGTCGTAGCCGTTCTCGGTGAACAGCCGCATCGCCGTCGTGACGATCAGGGATCGCGTTTCCTCGCTCTTGGCCACGGGCTGCACGTTAGCGCCGGTTCCGTCAGTGCTGCGGGAAGGGCGGCATCCCCGGATAGGGGATGGGCGCCGGCGCGGGCTTCGGGGCCAGGTGGCGGCGGCGGATGCCGTTGAAGACCAGCACGTTCACCAGGTGCATCACGCCGAGGATGAGCGCCACCGTGCCGACCTTCACCGAGAGCAGCTCGAACACCTCGCGCGCGCTGAGCACCGTCGCGTGGCTGGTCAGGAACAGCGTCACGAAGCCGAGGCTGATCAGGTAGAAGCCGACGACCAGCAGCTGGTTGACGGCGGTGGCGAGGCCCGGGCTGTCGGCGAAGACCTCGGTCAGGAAGGTGCGGCCGTGCTTGCTCAGCGTCCGGGCCACGAGGACGGTCAGCGGGATGCTGATCAGCAGGTAGAGCGCGTACGCGAGGACTATGCGGTCCATGGTTCCTCCAAGTTTTGAACGTGTTCAAGGTGACGGTAGCGCGCATTTTGAACACGTTCAAGAGGGTAAGGTCACCACCGTGAAACGCATCGCCGCCGGGCTGTCGATCGCCGCCCTCGCCGCGCTCTTCGTGCCCGCCACCGCCGAGGCCGGTTTCGGCACCAACGTCCGCTTCGCCACCTTCAACGCGTCGCTCAACCGCGCCGCCGCCGGCCAGCTCGTCGCCGACCTCTCGACGCCGGGCAACGCCCAGGCTCAGGAGGTCGCCGAGGTCGTCCAGCGCAACCGCGCCGACGTCCAGCTGATCAACGAGTTCGACTACGTGCCCGGCAACGCCGCCGCCGACCTGTTCCGGAAGAACTACCTGGCGGTCGGCCAGAACGGCGCGAAGCCCATCGACTACCCGTACGCCTACACCGCGCCGGTCAACACGGGCGTGCCGACCGGGTTCGACCTCGACCGCAGCGGCACGGTCGGCGGCGGCAACGACGCGCAGGGCTTCGGCGCCTTCGAGGGCCAGTACGGGCTGCTCGTGCTGTCGAAGTACCCGATCGACCTCGCGCACGTCCGGACGTTCCAGCACTTCCTGTGGAAGGACATGCCCGGCGCGCTGCTGCCCGACGACCCGGCCACACCGGCGCCGCACGACTGGTACGGCCCCGCCGTGCTGGACGTGCTGCGGCTGTCGTCGAAGTCGCACTGGGACCTGCCGCTGAAGATCGGCCGGTCCACCGTGCACTTCCTGGTCTCGCACCCGACGCCGCCGAGCTTCGACGGCCCGGAGGACCGCAACGGCACCCGCAACAACGACGAGATCCGCTTCTGGGCCGACTACGTCACACCGGGCAAGGGCGGCTACATCTACGACGACCGCGGCCACCGCGGCGGTCTGGGCGCGTCCGAACGCTTCGTGGTGGCGGGCGACAACAACTCCGACCCGCTCGACGGCGACAGCGTCCCCGGCGCCATCGACCAGCTGCTGGACGCGCGCCGGGTGATCGAGACGCACCCGGGCAGCCGTGGCGCGGTGCTCGCCGCCGAGGCCCAAGGCGGGGCCAACCTGACCCAGAAGAGCGACCCGTTCTACGACACCGGCGACTTCAACGACGTCGCCCCGGGCAACCTGCGGACCGACTACGTGCTGCCGTCGAAGGGCCTGCTGCCCTGGCACGCCGAGGTGTTCTGGCCGGTGCCGTCCGACCCGCTGGCCCGGCTCAACGACGCCTCCGACCACCACTTGGTCCGCGTGGACGTCGGCGTGCCACTACGGTGAGATCATGCGCATCGCGATCCTCGACGACTACCAGAACGTCGCGCTCACGTTCGGCGACTGGGACTCGCTGAAGGCCGACATCACGGTCTTCACCGAGCCCCTCGCCGACGTCGTGGCGCAGCTCCAGGGCTTCGAAGTGATCGTCGCGATGCGCGAGCGCACCCGGTTCCCGGCGGACGTGCTCGACCGGCTGCCGGACCTGAAGCTGCTGGTCAGCACCGGCCCGCGCAACGCGGCCATCGACGTCCCGGCGGCGCGGCGCAACGGCGTCGTCGTGTCCCGGACCGGCTACCTGGGGGAGCCGACCGCCGAGCACACCTGGGCGCTGATCCTCGCCGCGGCGCGGAACCTGCCGCGGGAGTTCCGGTCCATGCGGGAGGGTGGCTGGCAGACGACCGTCGGCACCATGCTGCACGGCAAGACGCTGGGCCTGCTCGGCCTCGGGCGGCTCGGCGCGGGCGCGGCGAAGATCGGGCAGGCGTTCGGGATGGAGACCATCGCCTGGAGCCAGAACCTGACGCCGGAGAAGGCGGAACCGCACGGCGTCACGGCGGTGTCCAAAGAGGAGCTGTTCGCGCGCTCGGACGTGCTGTCGATCCACCTGGTGCTCAGCGACCGCACCCGCGGCCTGGTCGGTGCGCCGGAACTCGCGGCGATGAAGCCGAGCGCGATGCTGGTGAACACCTCCCGCGGCCCGATCGTCGACGAGGCCGCGCTGGTGGACGCGTTGCGCCGCAACGAGATCCGGGTCGCGGCGCTGGACGTCTACGACGTCGAGCCGTTCCCGGCCGACCATCCACTGCGGACACTCGACAACGCGGTCCTGACCCCGCACCTCGGCTTCGTCGCCCGCGAGACCTACGAGATCTTCTACGGCGACGCGGTCGAGGACATCGCGGCTTACCAGGCGGGGGAACCGATCCGGCTGATGGACTAGCTGGGCGTGCGGCCCGCCGGGGCCCGAGGTCCCCGCACCGGCCCAGCGGCGGGCCCGCACGAGAACCATGACATCATCCGCGGATCTCGCCCGGCAGGGTCCAAAGACCCTGCCGGTGTCGGCCGTTCGGCTGAACGGCGAGTCCCGGCTGGTCGTGAGTGAGAAACAGGGGCGGAACGTTGTTCCCCGCTCACGGGAACGGGACCGCGTCCGGGGCGCAGGTCGTCCCGGCGGCCGGCGCCGCCAGATCCGTCAAGTACCGCACCACGGCCGCCGAAGCGCACGCGCTCGGGGCGTCGAGCGACGTGTGCCCGTACCCCTCGACGACGAGCACCCGGCCGTCGCCCAGTTCTGCCGCCGTCGCCTCCGCGTTGTGCAGCGGGGTCGCCGGGTCGAAGCGGTTGTTCAGCACCAGCACCGGGTTCTTCCGCGGCCGGTTCCACGGCCCGGTGTACCGGTCCTCGTCGTGTGCCGGCCACCCCACGCACTGGGCCATCGAAAACACCGACCCCAGCCCGAAATACGGCTGACGCGCACTCTCACGAGCGGCCAGCGAGGTGTAGTCGGCGACCGAAGCAGGGTTGTCGCTGTCGACGCACTGCACGGCCAGGAACCCGGGGGAGTGCGTCGGCACGTACGGGTCCAGGACCGGCGCCGCGGGACCCGGATCCGCGGGCATCGCCGCGAGGGTCTGCGCCAGCCGCTTCCACCGGCCGGACTGGTACAGGGCGCTGTCGACCGTCCGCATCAGCGATCCCACGCCCTGGCCGTGCGACGCCCGGGAGAAGACCCCGGCGAACCGCTGCTTCGGGTCGCCCGCGGAGAACGCGCACCGGGGCCCGGCCGCGGCGCACACCGCGAAGAACTGGTCCAGTTCGCGCTGCTGCGCCCCGGCGACGTCGGCGCGGACGTCCACCGGCTGCTTCTCCTGGCCGGGTTTGCCGGTGGCGTTCGCGACGAGGTCGAGCGTGCCGTCGAGGGCCATCGCGCGCACCTTGTCCGGGAACAGGTTCGCGTACGTGCCGCCCAGGTACGTGCCGTAGGAGTAGCCGTAGAAGTTCAGCGAAGGGTCGCCGACGGCCTGGCGCAGCAGCTCCAGGTCCCGCGCCACGTTCGCGGTCGACAAATGGCTCAGCAGGGCACCGGAGGCGGCGCAGGCCCGGCCGGTGGCGGCGCTCGCCGCGAAGAACGCGTCCGGCTGCCGCAGCGGCGACCCGGCGGGCGGGAGGTGGTCGGCGCCCGGGCAGCTGATGGGCGAAGACCCGCCGATCCCGCGCGGGTCGAAGCTCACCAGGTCGAAGCGGGCGCGCAGCTCCTCGGGGTAGCGGGCGGCGAACCGCGTCAGCTCGCCGACGCCGTCGGCGCCCGGGCCGCCGAAGTTGAAGAACAGCGAGCCGAGCCGCCGTCCGGGGTCGCTCGCCGGGAGCCGGATCACCGAGAGCGTGATCGTGGCGCCCTTCGGCTCGCGGTAGCTCAGCGGCACGGCCGCGCCCGAGCACTGGAACGGCCCGTGGCACGGCGTCCAGCGCAGCGCGGGCACGGCGGCGCCGTTCGTGCCCAGCGCCGGTGGAGCGGTTTCCGGCGAAGACGTCGGTGCGGGCGCCGGGGCGGCTTGAGGCGCGCTGCAGGCGGCGGCCAGCAGGACGGCCGCGAGGAGGACCCGCTTCACGCGCCCAATTCCGCCAGCACGGCGTCGGTGTAGCGCGGCCAGACCTCGGCCGCCCACGGGCCGAACGCGCGGTCGGTCAGCGCGACGCAGGCCGCGCCCGCGTCCGGGTCGACCCAGAGGAACGTGCCCGACTGGCCGAAGTGCCCGAAGGTGCGCGGCGAGCTGTTCGCGCCGGTCCAGTGCGGGCTCTTGTGGTCGCGGATCTCGAAGCCGAGGCCCCAGTCGTTGGGCTTCTGGTGCCCGAACCCGGGCAGCACGCCGGACAGGCCGGGGAAGACGACGTTCGTGGCCTCGGCCACCGTCGCGGGGTCGAGCAGCTTGGGCGCCTGCAGCTCGGCGGCGAAGGCCACCAGGTCGTCCACAGTGGACTCCGCGCCGGAGGCGGGCGAACCCGTCAGCGTGGTCGAGGTCATGCCGAGCGGGGCGAACAGCGCTTCGGCCTGGTACTGCGCGAAGGGGATGCCGGAGTGCTCGGCCAGCGCGTCGGCCAGCTGCTCGAACCCGGCGTTGGAGTAGAGCCGCCGCGTGCCCGGCTCGGCCATCGCCTTGTGCGCGTCGAACGCGAGCCCGGAGGTGTGGGCCAGCAGATGCCGCACGGTCGAGCCTTCGGGCCCGGCCGGAGTGTCGAGCTCGACGACGCCCTCTTCGACCGCGATCAGCGCGGCGTAGGCGGTCAGCGGCTTGCTGACCGAGGCCAGCCGGAACTTCCGGGCGGCGTCGCCGTGGCGCCCCGCGACGCTCCCGTCCGCCGCCACCACGGCCGTCGCGGCGTTGTCCACCGGCCACTCGTCGATCAGGCGCAGGCTCTCCATGCGCCCACCCTACGAAACGAAGGCCCCCGCACCGGTGTCGGGGATCGGTGCGGGGGCCTTCGCGGGTTTCGCCGTCTCAGGCGTCGAGGTCGGTGGCGACGAGCTCCGCGACCGCTTCCACGGCCGCTTCGGCACCCTCGCCCTCGGCGCTGATGATGACCTCGTCGCCGTACCCGGCGGCGAGCGTCATCAGGTTGAGCACGCTGCCGGCGGCCACCGGGCTCCCGCCGGCCTTGGCGATCTGCACCGCGACGGGTTGCGCCGCGGCCGCCTTCGCCACCAGCGCGGCCGGCCTGGCGTGCAGGCCCACCTTGCTCGCCACGGCGACGCGTTTCTCCGGCATGTTCGTCCTCTCGCTAACGGGGTTCTACGTCGTAGGGAATGTTACGCGGCGGCGGTCCGGTCGAGGTCGGCCTCGATCGAGTCGTCTTCGCGGCCCGGGGTGCGCAGGTTGAACTTGACGATCGCGAACCGGAACACGAAGTAGTAGATCACCGCGTAGACGAGGCCGATCGGGATGAGCAGCCACGGCTTCTGCGCCGCCGGGGCGCCGAAGTTGAGCAGGTAGTCGATCGCGCCGGCGGAGAAGTTGAAGCTCTGGTGGATGCCCAGCGCGTTGCAGATCGCCAGCGAGGTGCCGGTCATGATCGCGTGGAACAGGTACAGCGGCCACGCCACGAACATGAACGAGAACTCGATCGGCTCGGTGACACCGGTCAGGAACGAGGTCAGCGCGCCGGCGATCATCACACCGCCGACGACCTTCTTCTGCGCCGGGCGGGCCGTCTGCCAGATGGCGAGCGCGGCCGCGGGCAGCGCGAACATGAAGATCGGGAAGAAGCCCGTGGTGAACGAGCCCGCCGACATCTTGCCCGCGACGAAGTTGTTGATGTCGCCGCCGTCGAAGATGAACCAGACGGGGACGTTCAGCAGCTGGTGCAGACCGACCGGGATGAGCAGGCGGTTCAGCGCGCCGTAGATGCCGCCACCGACGACCGGGGCGGCGGTGACCGCGTCACCGGCGGCCTCGATGCCGCTGTTGACCCAGTGGAAGACCAGGCCGAAGATCACGCCGAGGATCACCATGACGCCCGCGGTGATGATCGGGACGAACCGGCGGCCGCCGAAGAACGCCAGGTAGGCGGGCAGCTTGATGCGGTGGTACTTCTGCCACAGCAACGCCGCCACGACGCCGACCACGACACCCGCGAGCACCGAGTACGGCCACTTGATCGGCTGGAGCTCGGTGACGCCCGCCGTGTACTTCGGCAGGTCGCTCAGCGGGGCGAAGACCTGGACGACGGAGCTGAAGACGAAGAAGCCGACGACCGCCGCGACGGCGGTGGAGCCGTCGCCCTTCTTGGCGAAGCCGACCGCGATGCCGACCGCGAACAGCAGCGGCAGCCAGTTGAACAGCGTGCCGCCCGCGGCGCCGAGCACCGAAGCGACCTTGTTCCAGCCGAGGCCGTCCTTGCCGAGCATGTCGTCCTGCCCGAACCGGAGCAGGATGCCCGCCGCCGGGAGCACGGCGATGGGGAGCATGAGGCTACGGCCGAAGCGCTGAAGACCGGCGAGACCGCTGCCGCTCTTCTTCGCCCCCTCCGCGGTGGTGGAGCTCATCTGGATCCTCCATAGTGGGGTGGTTGACCGGGTTCCGGGGTGTTCCGGTCCAACTGCATGGTCACCTGGTAGTGATCTCCCCGGTACCAGGACGTGATGTCTTCGATCGGGTCGCCGCCTGCGCTGGAGACCCGGCGGAACACGAGCAGCGGGCTGCCGGCGCGCATGCCGAGCAGCCGGGCCGTCTCGCGGTCCGCTCCTTCGGCCCAGACCGTTTGCCACGCCTGGTCGGGACGCACACCGTACGTCTCGGCCAGCTGCGCGTAAATGGATTGGGTCAGGTCGAGCTCGAGCAGGCCGGGAGCCCGGCCCGCGTGGTACCAGCCCCGCTCGACGGCCAGGGGCACGCCGTCGGCGTGGCGCAGCCGCACCAGGTGGTGCGCGGGGGTGCCCTCGGCCAGGCCGAGGGCGTGGGCCGAGGCGGTGGGCGGGACCTCGGTGGCGGCCGACACCACCTCGGTCGTCGGGGCCAGCCCCCGCCGCCGCATGTCGTCGGTGAACGACATGAGGTACAGCTGCAGTTCCATCCGCCGGGCCGCGGTGAAGGTGCCCTTGCCGCGGACCCGGGCGAGCAGACCCTCTTCGACCAGCTTGCCGATCGCCGATCTGACCGTGAGCCGCGACACGCCGTAGCGCTGGGCCAGCTCGCGTTCCGACGGGATCGGTGCACCCGGCGGGAGCTCTCGCTCCACCGTGCGGCGGAGGATTTCCCGCAGCTGGGCGTGCTTGGGCGTGGGCCCGTTGACGACCCGGTCGGGTGGCGGGACGTGCGCGGCCGCGCTCATCGGCGTCACCCTCCTCGTTCTCGTGTCACCGGGGGACCGGTGCTCGCGTCCGGGCCGGAACATTGGTACGTTCCGGTCTAGACCAATGATCTGATGGGGCAGGATGCTCCGCCGTGCGGACGGGTGTCAACCACCGTTATCCGTTCGTGGCCCGCGGCGGGGTGCATGCCGACGAACGGCGTAGTACAGGTGGACACGCGGTTCGCGTCAGGTTGGGAACAAACAGTGATCAAGGAGACCGCGATGGCGGATGACAGGCCCGAAAAGATCCTCGCGGCACTCGGCGGCGCGGGCAATCTCACCGAGGTCGAGGGGTGCATCACGCGGCTGCGCTGCGAGGTCGAGGACATGAGCCTCGTCGACGAGGCGGCGCTGAAGAAGGCCGGCGCGATGGGCGTGGTGAAGATGGGGTCGACGGCCCTGCAGGTGATCGTCGGGCCGGAGGCGGACACCATCGCCAGCGACATCGAGGACCTGCTGTGAGCCTCGAGGTGCTCAGCCCGGTCGCCGGGCACGTGGTGCCGATCACCGAGGTCCCCGACCCGGTGTTCGCGCAGGCCATGGTGGGCCCGGGCATCGCCGTGCAGCCCTCGGGCGGGCGTTCGGACGCGGTCGCGCCGGTCGACGGCACGGTCGCCACGCTGCACCCGCACGCCTACGTCATCGCCACCGAGGACGGCAAGGCCGTGCTGGTCCACCTCGGCATCGACACGGTCAAGGAGAAGGGCGAGGGCTTCACGCTGCACGTCGTCAAGGGCGAGCAGGTGCGGGCCGGCCAGCCGGTCGTCAGCTGGGACCCGGAGGCGGTGACCGCCGCGGGTTACTCGGCGATCGTCCCGGTCGTCGCTCTGGACGCCTCGGCGGACGTGCTGTCCGCGTTGGACGCCGAGCGCGACGTCGCGGCGGGCGAAAAGCTGTTCGCCTGGGACGCTTGAGTTCTTTCTGTCACACGAAGGGCCCTTGCGGACGACCGTCCACAAGGGCCCTTCGCGTGCGCCCGGCTCGTCAGCCGGTCACGACCTTCCCGTTCTCCACCTTGACCGGCACGCTGGGCAGCGGCTTGTTCGCCGGGCCCTGCTTGACCTCGCCGGTCAGCGCGTTGAAGACCGAGCCGTGGCAGGGGCAGACCAGGTCGGCGCCCTTCGGGGTGACCGTGCAGCCCTGGTGCGTGCAGATCGCGCTGAACGCCGCGCAGGCCGACTCGGACGACCGGGCCACGATGACGTCGGAGCCGTCCGGGGCCTTGGCGGCCTTGGCCTCCCCGACCGGGACGTCGGCGAGCGCGATCAGCGGCGTCCCGGCGGCGATCGGGGCCTGGGCGGTGCCGGACTTGGCGTCGTCGGAGGAACCGCAGGCGGTGAGCGCGACGGCGCCGACGGCGGCACCGGCGACGGCGGCACCCGTGGTGAGGACGGTGCGGCGGGAGTGCAGTTCGGCAGTCATGCCCTTATGAACGGGATCGGCACCGCATCGGTTCAATCCGCGGTGAACCGGATCGGCCCCTGCTCCGTGTATGTAGCCGAGTGGGTGTGGAGTGGAGGAACGATCATGGTGGGTTGGGTTCTGCGCATCGTCGTGGCGGCCGCGCTGCTGGGCTCGGCGGGCGTGCACTACTTCCTGTGGACCGAGGACTACCCGGGCATCGTCGGCCCGCTGTTCCTGCTGGACGCGATCGGCGGCCTGGTCATCGCGATCGCGGTGCTGGCCTGGCGGCACTGGCTGCCGGCGCTGGGCGCGCTCGGGTTCGGCGTGCTGACGCTCGGCGCGTACGTGCTCGCCGCGACCGTCGGCTTCGCCGGCAACCACGACCAGTTCAACAGCCAGCCCGAGTACTGGGGCGTCATCACCGAGGCGGTCTGCATCGTGGGCGGCCTGGCGCTGCTGTTCGTGAAGGACCGGCGTCGCGTCTCGGCCTGAGCCCGTGGGAGAAGTCGCCGAAGAGGCCTTGATGCGCGCGCTGCACGAGGAGCACGCGGCCGCGCTCTGGTCGTACGCGCTCCACCTGACCTCCGGCGACCGGATCCGCGCCGAAGACGTCGTCCAGGAGACGCTGCTGCGTGCCTGGCGCTCGACGGCGGTGCTGGACCAGTCGCAGGGCTCGGCGCGGGCGTGGCTGTTCACGGTGGCGCGGCGCATCGCGATCGACGGCTGGCGCTCGGCGTCGGCCCGGTCGGAGGTGGTGACCGACGAGCCGCCGGAACGCGCCGTCGGCGACGGGACCGACCGCGCGGTCCAGGGCTGGCTGGTGGCGGAGGCGCTGGCCGAGTTGTCCGACCGGCACCGCGAGGTCCTGGTGCTGTGTTACTTCCAGGGCTATTCCGTTGCGGACGCGGCGCTGCGGCTGGGCGTGGCCGAAGGGACGGTCAAGTCGCGCACGCACTACGCGCTGCGCGCCCTGCGGCTGGTGCTCGAGGAGAGGGGGGTGACCCAGTGAGCGAAGACCCGTTCGCGACGTTCGACGCCGCTTACGTGCTGGGAGCGCTGTCTCCCGAGGACCGCCAGCGCTTCGAGGAGCACCTGCGCACGTGCGACCGCTGTGCGGCTTCGGTCCGCGAGCTGGCCGGGCTGCCGGGCCTGCTGGCCAGGGTCGACGCCCCGGCGGCCGTGCCCGACCCCGGGCCGCCCCCGCCGGACCTGCTGCCTTCGATCCTCGGGCGGGTCCGCCGCGGCCGCCGCGTCCGGCTGGCGGTGACGTCGGTCTCGGCGGCGCTGGCGGTGTCGGCGTGCGTGGCGCTGGCGGTGGTGGCGTCGTGGCCCGCGCCGGCCCCGCCGCCGTCGATCGCGATGACGTCGCTCGGCCAGTTCCCGGTCCGCGCCGACGCCCGCCTGGACGCGTTCGAGTGGGGCACGCAGGTCGACATGTCGTGCAGCTACACCGGCGGCCGCAGCGGCGGGGACTACGTGCTGGTGGCGATCTCCCGAACCGGCACCGAGACGCAGCTGGCGACGTGGAAGGCGGTCCCGGACAACACGGCCCGCATCGTGATCGGGACGGCGCTGCGGCGCGCGGACCTGGCGGCGCTCGAGGTGCGCGGGGGCAGCGGGCGGCCCCTGCTGCGGCTGACGCTGTGAGGGCGGTGGCTCATCCGGGCCGCAGGGGGTCCCGGATGAGCCACCCGCTCCCCCGCGCGCCCCGGCTTGCGATGTCTTGAATGAGCAAGGCCGGGTAGTTAGGGCGGGGCGGGTCGTGTCAAGGGGCTTGTTGCGGCGTTGGTGATGGTTGTCTCGATCGTGATCTTGAGGCAGGCGCGGGGCTGGCCGGGTTTGTTGTAGGCGTATTTGGACAGGGGTCGTTTGACGGTCCGGGGGCAGGTGCGTGCCCGTCGGGCGGGGAGCAGGCTGGACAGGACCTGGGCGCCGATGGTGCCGATCAGGTCGATGCGGGTGCCGGCGATCACCGACCGGGCGGTGATGATCTGGTCGCGGGCGGCGTGCAGGGCGACGCTGAACCCGGCCCGGTCGGGGGCGAGGCCGGGGCGGGAGCTGGTGGCGTCGGTCATCGCGATCCGCAGGATCTGATAGGTGACCAGCAACGCCCAGAGTTCCTGCTCGGCTCCGGCCGGGGTCTGCGAACGCAGGACCCGCCCGCGGATGAGGGTGTGTTTGAGCGCGAGGTAAGCCGATTCGATCTCCCAGCGCTGATGGTAGAGCTCGATCAGGTCCGCAGCGGGATAGCGTTGGGGGTCGAGCAGGGTGGTGACCAGCCGGTAGTGCTCGCTGCGGCGGGACCCGGCGGCGCCGGTGACGGTGATCAGAGCTTCGATGATCCGGACTTCGATCCCGCCGATAACCGAACGGATTGATCCGTCGGTGTGCTGGCCCAGCAGTGGTGGGCGTCGGTTGCCTTTGAGCCGGATCAGCAGGTCTGCGCCGGTTTTGGCGGTGTCGGCGATGAAGGGGGCGGCATCGAAGTTGCGGTCGGCCAGCAGCACCATTCCCCGGCGCAGCCGGTCGGTGAGCCGGGCTGCGTAGGCCAGTTCGCCCTCGGCGGGGCTGCCGAACACCGCTGCGATCAGGGCGCGGGTGCCGCATTCGACCAGCGTGACCAGCCGCAGCAGCGGATACCCGGCGGCTGGGTGGGATGCGGTGCGGGTCTTGTCGGTCCAGGCCCGGTTGGGGTCGCTGTCGGGGATGGCGACCTGTGTTCCGTCGATCGCGGCCAGCCGCAGGCCCCGCCAGCAGGCGCCGGGGGTGCGGGACCAGGCCACAGGTCCGGCCAGCAGGGTGAACAACGCGGCCAGCGGGCCCGGGCCGACCCGGGAGCGGGCTTGGCGCAACGCCGAGGGTGTCGGTGTCCGCAGGCCCTGCCCGCCCAGGCCGGCGATCAGGGCCGAGAACACCCCGTGGTAGCCGCGTTCGGGGAAAAAGCCCATTGCGAGCAGGAAGTAAACCGTCACCCGGGCCGGTAACAACCGCACCCGCCGCTGCGCGGCGGGTGCGGTTTCGGCCAGGACCGCATCGACCATGTCGAAGGGCACGATCTGGGTGAGTTCACCGAGGTGGCCGGGGGCGAAGACCCCGCTCGCGGTGTGGGTGATCCGGGTTGTGACAGACTGCGCGGACAACGGAGCTCCCGCCGAACGTTGATCTTGGTCGACGATGTTCTAGCGGAAGCTCCGTTGCCTTATGTCAGGGGGTTGACACCACACCGCAAGCCTTAACTACCCGGCCTTGCTTGAATGAGTCATTCAGGACCTCCGAAGACCTGAATGACTCATTCAAGACGCCGGCGAAGCCGCCGCCGCGACTTTGCCGGGACCCTGGCCAGGGTCCCGGCCCGGGCGGGTATGACCGGAGGCACGTCCCGGGCCGGCTTGCCGCCGTGACAGGATTGAGCCCATGTTGCGCTGGATCACCGCAGGTGAATCGCACGGACCCGCGCTGGCCGCCGTGCTCGAAGGGATGCCCGCCGGGGTCGCCGTCACCACCGCCGACGTCACCGAGCAGCTGGCCCGCCGCCGCCTCGGGTTCGGCCGCAGCCCGCGGATGGGCTTCGAGACCGACCACATCGAGTTCCTCGGCGGCGTGCGCCACGGCCTCACCCAGGGTGGCCCGGTCGCGGTGCAGATCGAGAACGCCGAGTGGCCGAAGTGGGAGCAGGTCATGGCGGCCGACCCGGTCGACCCGCAGGTGCTCGAAGGGCTCGCGCGCAACGAACCGCTCACCCGGCCCCGCCCGGGCCACGCGGACCTGCCCGGCATGCAGAAGTACGGCTTCGACGAGGCCCGTCCCGTCCTGGAGCGCGCGAGCGCGCGCGAAACGGCGTCGCGGACCGCGCTCGGCACCGTGGCGCGCAACTACCTGAAGCAGCTGCTCGGGGTCGAGATCCTCAGCCACGTCGTCTCGATCGGCGGCGCGGACGCCCCCGAGGGCCCGCTGCCGGTCGCGGCCGACCTGGCCGCCATCGACGAGAGCCCGGTGCGCGCCTTCAGCCAGGAGGGCACCGACGCGATGGTCGCCGAGGTCGACGCCGTGCGGAAGGCGGGCGACACCGTCGGCGGCGTGATCGAGGTCCTCGCCTACGGCCTCCCACCGGGCCTCGGCTCCCACGTCCACTGGGACCGCCGGCTCGACGCGCGGCTCGCCGGCGCGCTGATGGGCGTCCAGGCCATGAAGGGCGTCGAGGTCGGTGACGGCTTCACCACCGCACGCCGCTGGGGCAGCCAGGCGCACGACGAGATCGACCGCGGCACCGGCCCGGTCGGCGTCACCCGCCGGTCCAACCGCGCGGGCGGCCTCGAAGGCGGCATCACCAACGGCGAGCCGCTGCGCGTGCGCGTCGCGATGAAGCCGATCTCGACCGTCCCCAAAGCACTGTCCACAGTGGACGTCAAGACGGGCGAGCCCGCGGTCGCGATCCACCAGCGCTCGGACGTCTGCGCCGTGCCGCGCGCGGGTGTCGTGCTGGAGTCCGTGGTGGCGCTGGTCCTCGCGGACGCCGCGCTGGAGAAGTTCGGCGGCGACTCGCTCGTCGAGGGCAAGCGCAACGCCGAGGCGTACCTCAAGGCCCTCGAGGAGCGCTGGTGAGCCCTCGCGCGGTGGTCGTCGGCCCGCCCGGCTCGGGCAAGAGCACGGTCGGCCCGCTGCTGGCGGCCGCGCTCGGCGTCACGTTCCGGGACAGTGACGACGACATCGTCGCGCGCACCGGGCGCAGCATCGCCGACATCTTCGCGGACGACGGCGAACCCGCTTTCCGCGCGCTCGAAGAAGAAGCGGTCGCCACCGCGCTCGCGGAGCACGACGGCGTGCTGTCGCTCGGCGGCGGCGCGCCGCTCACCCCTGGCACCCGCGCCCGGCTGGCCGAGCACACCGTCGTGTTCCTCAACGTCGGCCTCGCCGCCGGCGTGCAGCGCACCGGCCTGTCGAGCGCACGACCGCTGCTGGCCGGGGTGAACCCCCGCGCCACGTTCAAGAAACTGCTCGACGAACGCGTGCCCGTCTACCGCGAGGTCGCCACCGTCGAGGTCGTCACCGACGAGCGGACCCCGGCCGAGATCGTCGCGGACCTCGCCGCGCGGCTCGCCCCCGCCGAAGCCAAGGAGTGAATCACCCCGTGTCCGATCCGGTGCGCATCCCCGTCGCCACCGCCCACCCGTACGACGTCGTGGTCGGGCGCGGCCTGCTCGGCGACCTCACCACGCAGCTGGCCGACGCCTCGAAGATCGCGCTGATCCACCCGCCCACGCTGACCGCCACGGCCGAGGCCATCCGCGACGAGCTGAACGCGGCGGGCCTGGACGCGCACCGCGTCGAGATCCCGGACGCCGAGGACGGCAAGGCGCTGACCGTCGCGAGCTTCTGCTGGGAGGTGCTCGGCCGGATCGGGCTGGACCGCCGCGGGGTCGTCGTCGGCCTCGGCGGCGGCGCCGTCACCGACCTCGCCGGGTTCGTCGCCGGGACGTGGATGCGCGGGGTCCGGCTGGTCAACGTGCCGACCACGCTGCTCGGCATGGTCGACGCGGCGGTCGGCGGCAAGACCGGCATCAACACCGAGGCCGGCAAGAACCTCGTCGGGGTGTTCCACGAGCCGAGCGCGGTGTTCGTCGACCTCGCGACGCTGGAGACGCTCCCGCGCAACGAGCTCGTCGCCGGCATGGCCGAAGTCGTGAAGACCGGCTTCATCGCCGACCCGCGGATCCTCGAGCTGATCGAGGCCGACCCGGCCGCCGCGCTCGACCCGACCGGCGACGTGCTGGCCGAGCTGGTCCGCCGCTCGATCCAGGTCAAGGCCGACGTCGTCGCCGCGGACCTGCGCGAGTCCGACCTGCGGGAGATCCTCAACTACGGCCACACCCTCGGGCACGCCATCGAGCGCCGCGAGCGGTACCGGTGGCGCCACGGCGCCGCGGTCAGCGTCGGGCTGGTGTTCGCCGCCGAGCTGGCGCGCCTGGCCGGGCGCCTCGACGACGCGACGGCCGAGCGCCACGCGTCGGTGCTCAAGCTGCTCGGCCTGCCGACGACGTACGACGCCGACGCGCTCGCCCAGCTGCTGGAGACGATGAAGGGCGACAAGAAGACCCGGTCCGGCGTGCTGCGGTTCGTGGTACTGGACGGGCTCGCGAAGCCCGGCCGGCTCGAGGGCCCGGACCCGTCGCTGCTGGCGGCCGCGTACTCGGCGATCGCGGCGGACGCCCCGGCGAGCGGCGGGAGCGTGCTGCTGTGAAGGCGTTCGTGTTCAACGGCCCCAACCTCGGGCGGCTCGGCAAGCGGGAGCCGTCGGTCTACGGCTCGACCACCCACGACGACCTCGCGGCGCTGTGCGTCAAGACGGGGGAGGAGCTGGGCATCGAGGTCGAGGTCCGGCAGACCGACCACGAAGGTGAGATGGTCGGCTGGCTGCACGAAGCCGCCGACGGGGGCAACCCGGTGGTTCTCAACGCCGGGGCGTGGACGCACTACTCGATCGCGGTGCGCGACGCCGCCGCGCAGCTGTCCGCGCCGCTGATCGAGCTGCACATCTCGAACGTGCACAAGCGCGAGGCCTTCCGGCACCACAGCGTGCTTTCGGACATCGCGACGGCGGTGATCGCGGGCCTCGGCGTCGACGGTTACCCGCTCGCCCTGCGCTGGCTCGCCGCGCACCCGGGATGACGCTGCCGGCCACTCCGCGCTTGACGCTGCGGCCGCTGACCGAGGCCGACCGCGAAGCCGTCGTGAAGGTCTTCGCCGACCCGGAGATGAGCCGGTACTTCGCGGCGGACTTCTCGGACCCGGCGGCGGCGAGCGCGATGGTCGACCGCCGCCTCGCTTTTCGCGGCCCGCCCGGCCAGGGCCACTGGGTGATCGAGCGCGACGGCGAGGTGATCGGCGTCGCGCACCTCCGCCCGTCGTGGGAACTGCCCGGCGGGGTGCCGGAGCTGGGCTACTACGTGGCGAGCGCGCACGCCGGGCAGGGCCTCGCGACCGAAGCCGCCCGTGCGGTGCTGGACCACGGCTTCGGCACGCTGGGCCTCCCGGCGATCTGGGCGCTGGTGCACGAAAACAACGCGGCGAGCCGCAAAGTGGCCGCCCGGCTGGGTTTCCTCGACGTCGGCACCGGCGTCCACTACGGCGACCTGCACCGCGTGCTGGTCGCACTTCCCACCGCGCACGGGCGGCCGCACCACCTCGAGCTGTGGGTCCCGGACCTGGCCGCGGCGGAGCGGAGCTGGGGCTGGCTGCTGGGCGAGCTGGGCTGGCGGGAGTTCCAGCGCTGGCCCGCGGGCGTCAGCTGGCGGCTCGGCGGCACGTACCTGGTGGTGGAGGCCTCACCGGCGGTGAGCGCGACGGACCACGAGCGCACCCGGCCGGGCCTCAACCACCTGGCCCTGCACGTGGCCACCCGCGCGGAGGTCGACGACCTGGCGGCTCGGGCCGCGGAGCACGGGTGGCGGCCGTTGTTCGCGGACCGGTACCCGTACGCGGGCGGAAGCGCGCACTACGCGGCCTACCTCGAGAACGAGGCGGGCTTCGAGGTGGAGCTGGTCGCCCTGGAAGGCCCGCCGCCCGCGACGTCTTGAATGAGTCATTCAGGTCTTCGGAGGTCCTGAATGACTCATTCAAGACACTCCCCGGGCTGCCGCCACCGCTGAGGGTGACACCCGGTAGCCGGGTCTCGATCACCTGAGTCCGTGCCGCGGGAAGCCTTGCGCGATCGAGGGACCGTCGACCGGGAGCGCCGTCACTCGGACAGGGTCGCTCTCGCTACACTCCGATGTCGTGCACCCGTTTCGTCGTGGGGGTCGGCGACCCGCTCGTGCCTTCCTCGCCAGTGTCCTGGCCGGGCTGCTCGTCGCGGGCTGCACCGAGGGGTACGCCCAGCCGCAGGCCGCCGGGGAGCAGCCCGCCATCGCGGGCGGCGAAACCGCGCCGCGCCCGGCCGACGTCAAGCTCGCTTCCGGTGAGCCGCGGCAGAGCGGCGGCGTGATCGCCGCCGGGGGCGCGGACGCCGTCTACAACTACGGGCCCACCGTGATGCTCGACCGCGGGCAGACGCGGATGTGGTGGTGCAGCCAGTACGGCGGGGCCGGGCCGGCCGGCGACGACATCCTCTACGCGCAGGCGCAGTCGATGGACGGCCCGTTCACCGGGCCCGGCGGCGGGATCCCGGCGGCCGTCTTCTCCGGCGCGCCCGGGCAGTTCGACGGCATGCACACCTGTGACCCGTCCGTGCTGCGCGTCGGCAGCACGTACTACCTGTACTACACCGGCGCGGCGGGCGACCACGCGCTCGGCAACGCCATCGGGCTCGCGACCAGCCCCGACGGCGTGCACTGGACCCGCGCGGCGGGCGGGAAGCCGATCCTCGGGCCGTCGCACGACGTGCACCGCGCGAACGTCTACGGTGCCGGCCAGCCGTCGGTGGTCTACCTCGACGGCTGGTTCTACCTGATGTTCACCGACACCACCGGCCGCGCCGCGGGCTGGAACGGGGCCGGGCAGTTCGTGCTGCGCTCGGCCGACCCGGCGTTCGGCTCCGGGGTGCAGGCGCTGGACGTCGGCGGGTTCGTGCCGGTGACCTCGACGTCGGCGCCGCGCGGCCGGTCGATCGTCGACGGGTTCAGCGCGGACCTGATGTGGGTCGGCGCGCTGGACGCGTTCGTCGTCGCCCACGAGACCGACGGCGGCACGACCCTCACCTTCTGGACGCCGGACTTCACCGAAAACCCCTTCCAGCCGGTGCTGATCCCCGGCCCGTGGAAGGAAGGGCCGGGCCTGGTGCGCCGGGCGGACGGCCACGCGCCGCTGTCGTCGGCCGACCCGTGCGACCGGGTGCCGTTCGACGTCGTGCGCGCGAGCGCGATCGGCGGCGCGAACGCCCCGACCGACCTGCGCCACTTCGGGCTCGACCTGCTGGGCAGCCAGGCGTGCGGCAACCCCGGCCGGACGGCGGCGACCTTCGACGGCGTCACGATGCCCTCGCCGGAGCGGACGATGGACCTGGTCCGCGCGGGCGTGCGGGTCCGGGTGGACCGCCGCGCCGTGGCGGTGGCGCTGGCCGGCGAGGTCCTGGACAAGGCACCGGCGGCGGTGACGGCCCTGCCACTGGCGGCGCGGCTGCGCTCGGGCGCGGAGGCGGTGCAGGCGCCGGGCAAGGGGTTCGCGTTCGTGCTGGACGACAAGAAGCGCTGGCGGGTCCCCGACGGCGGGATCCCGGGCAACAACGGCTCGACGGCCCGCGCGATCACGGTCGCCCAGTGGGACGGCTACCCGAAGGGCCGCTCCCTGGTCGGCTAGTGTCACGCGTCGAAAGTTGGTTGACGCTGGGGACGAGCGCCCCAATGTGGCGTTCGGTGCGTCCAGCGCACCCAATGTGGCGTTCGGTGCGTCAGACGCAACCAACGCCACATTGGGGCGCACGCCGGGCGGCTGTCGACGAACATCGGACGCGCGACACTAGGTGCCCACGCCGTCTTCGCCCGGCGGCCGGGAACGCCCGATCCGCCCGCCGACGAACAACCCGAGCCCGGCCGGGATCAGCACCAGCAGCGCCGAGAACGCCGCACCGCCGGTCAGCGCGCCACCGAGCTCCGACACGCCCGTCTGGTCGACGAACACCGCGCGCCCGATCACGTACAGGATCCCCGACACGACCCCCGTGACGAGCGCCGCGATGAACCACGCGCGGCCGCGGTCCGGCACGTCCCGCCAGCCGTCCAGCGCGCTCCACAGCGCCGCCGCGCCGACCAGGACCGCCAGGGTCAGCGACACCACCAGGGTCTGGTCCGTCGGGTGGTACACGGCGTACTTCGCCACCAGCGTCAGCGCGACGCCGTGGAGCACCGCCATCCCCAGTCCGCGGATCACCCAAGCGCTCATCCTGCGGAGTGTAGGCCAGGTTACCGGCGAGTCGCTTGGCTGGCGCGCACTAGGCTGGGCGCGTGCCCGAAACCCATGGACGACGTCGTGCCGCGCTGCGTGGGCTCCTGACCGGAGCCGGTGTGGACGCGCTGCTGATCACCGATCTGCTGAACATCCGCTACCTGACCGGGTTCACCGGGTCGAACGCGGCAGTGCTGCTGCACGCGGGCGGGGACGGGCAGACCCTCTTCTGCACCGACGGCCGCTACACCACGCAGGCGGCCCGGGAGGTGCCCGACCTCGAGACCGTCGTCGACCGGGCCAGCGCCGCCGCCCTCGTCGCGAAGGCCGAGAAGGACCCCAAGACCTATTCGCGGGTCGGGTTCGAGAGCCAGCACATGAGCGTCGAGGAGTACGAAGCGCTCCGGCAGCGGGTGGCGCTCACGCGGACCCCCGGCCTGGTCGAGCGGCTGCGGGTGGTCAAGGACGAGGCCGAGATCGAGGCGCTGCGCCAGGCGTGCGCCGCCGCCGACCGGGCACTGGACGACCTGGTCGCCGCCGGCGGCCTCCGGCCCGGGCGGACCGAGCTGGAAATCGCCCGTGACCTGGAGAACCGGATGCTGGCGCACGGCTCGGAGGCGCTCAGCTTCGCCTCCATCATCGCCGCCGGCGCGCACTCGGCCATCCCGCACCACCAGCCGACGCACGCCGAGCTCAAGCGCGGCGACTTCGTCAAGATGGACTTCGGCGCCACCGTCGACGGCTACCACTCGGACATGACCCGCACCTTCGTCCTCGGCGAACCCGCGGACTGGCAGCGGGAGGTCTACGACCTCGTGCACGCCGCCCAGGCGGCCGGGGTCGCCGCCGTCGTCCCGGGCGCCGAGGTGTCCGAAGTGGACGCCGCGGCGCGGAAGGTGATCGCCGACGCGGGGCACGGCGAGCACTTCGCCCACGGTCTCGGCCACGGCGTCGGCCTGCAGATCCACGAGGCGCCCAGCTTCGCCGCGACGGGCGTCGGTACACTGTCCGCCGGTATGGCGGTCACCGTCGAGCCCGGCGTGTACCTCGCGGGGCGCGGTGGCGTGCGCATCGAGGACACGCTCGTCGTGCGGGCTGGGGAGCCCGAACTCCTCACCCTGAGCACCAAGAACCTCGTGGTCGTCTGACAGCGGCCCCGAACCCGAAGATTCGACACAGGAGACTGCAAGCTCGTGGCCACGACCAACGACCTGAAGAACGGGCTCGTCCTCAACCTCGAGGGCCAGCTGTGGACCGTCACCGCGTTCCAGCACGTCAAGCCGGGCAAGGGCGGCGCCTTCGTGCGCACGACGCTCAAGCACGTGCTCACCGGCAAGGTGGTCGACAAGACGTTCAACGCGGGCACGAAGGTCGAGACGGCCACGGTGGACCGCCGGAACATGACGTACCTGTACAAGGACGGCGCCGACTTCGTGTTCATGGACGGCGACACCTACGACCAGATCACGGTCCCGGCCGAGGTCGTCGGCGACAACGCCAACTACATGCTCGAGAACACCGAGGTCCAGGTCGCGGTGCACGAGAACGAGCCGCTGTACGTGGAGCTCCCGACGTCGGTCGAGATCGTCATCCAGCACACCGACCCGGGCCTGCAGGGCGACCGCTCGACCGGCGGCACCAAGCCGGCGACGCTGGAGACCGGCGCGGAGATCCAGGTCCCGCTCTTCCTGTCCACCGGCGAGAAGATCAAGGTCGACACCCGCGACGGCCGTTACCTGGGCCGCGTCTCCAGCTGATGCCGACTTCGAAACCCCACCCGAACCGCGGCGGCGCGATCAGCCGCAGGCAGGCGCGCCGTCGCGCGGTGGAAATGCTCTACGAGGCCGCGCAGCGCGACACCGACGCGGTGACGCTGCTGGCCGACCGGGTCGGCGCGACCGAGGTCGACCCGATCGCGGACTACACGATCAGCCTGGTCGAGGGCGTCACGGGCCGGAAACCGCAGATCGACGAGCTGCTGGCCGAGCACGCACAGGGCTGGACCCTGGAGCGGATGCCGAAGGTCGACCTCGCGGTGCTGCGGGTCGGTGTCTACGAGCTGCTCTGGGCCGAGGACGTGCCGGACCCGGTCGCGATCGACGAGGCCGTCGGCCTGGCGAAGGAACTGTCCACGGACGATTCGCCGCGGTTCGTGAACGGCGTGCTGGGCCGGATCGGCACGATCGCCGACCGCCTCCGCGCGGTGCTCTGAGTCGCTGTTCTCCCGTACTGCAAGCCCCCCGACGGCTCAGTGAGCGTCTCCAAGTGCCCCGTTGGAAACGCTCACTGCGTCGGTGCAGTACATCGTGCGATCAGTCTTCCTTGGAGGGACGTGCCTCCGGCGGCAGGACACCCCAGTCGATGAGCTGCTCGGTCAGCTCGCCCGGCGTCATGTCGTAGATGATCGCCAGCGACCGCAGGTCCTCGGTGCGGATCGAGAGCACCTTGCCGTTGTAGTCGCCGCGCTGGCTCTGGATCGTCGCCGCGTAGCGGGCCAGCGGGCCCACCTTTTCGGCCGGCAGCTGCTGCAGGCGCTCGAGGTTGATCACGATCTTGGTGGCGGGCTCGGCACCGGAGGGGACCCGGCCCTCGGGCAGCAGCTCGACCACCGGTACACCGTAGAAGTCGGCCAGCTCGGCCAGCTTCTGCACGGTGACGGCACGGTCGCCACGCTCGTACGAGCCGACGACGACGGCCTTCCAGCGCCCACCGGACTTCTGCTCGACCCCGTGCAGGGACAGGCCCTGCTGCTGGCGGATCCCGCGGAGCTTGGCCCCGAGCGCCTTGGCGTAATCGCCCATCTGGTCGTTCTCCGTTCTTCACCCCCCGACCGGTCGGGGTGACCGGTCCAGGGGACTCGCTGAGTCGAATACTCAGAGTAATGGTTACGCATTGTTGTCACCAGGTCAAGCAGAAGCTTGCCGCGAATCACGCCACACCACCCGTAAGACTGAGCAAAGTGCCTGCTACTGTCGGTGCGAAAGCCCCGACCAGCAGGGGAACAGACGTCCTTTAAGGACCCGTCCGGTGAGGCGGGGAAGGAGTCCGAAGTGTCGTCACGTCCGCGTGGCGCGGCTGGTTCGGCCGGGGAGCGCGAGCTCCTGACGGCCGGCGATGTCGCGCGCACGATCGCCCGAATGGCCCATCAGGTCATCGAAAAGACCGCGAACGGTGCGGAGAGCACTACGCCGCCCGTGTTGCTCGGGATCCCGTCCCGCGGCACCCCGCTCGCCGTCCGGCTGGCCGACAAGATCGGCGAGTTCTCCGGGGTCCGCCCGCCGACCGGCGCCCTCGACGTCACCCTCTACCGGGACGACCTCCGCCGCCGCCCGCCGCGCGCGCTCGAACAGACGCAGCTGCCCGCCGACGGCATCGACGACCGGGTGGTGATCCTGGTCGACGACGTGCTCTTCTCCGGCCGCACGATCCGGGCCGCGCTCGATGCCCTCCGTGATCACGGCCGCCCCCGCGCGGTGCAGCTGGCCGTCCTGGTCGACCGCGGCCACCGCGAGCTGCCGATCCGCGCCGACTACGTGGGCAAGAACGTGCCGACCGCGCGCACCGAGGGCGTGTCCGTCCTGCTGGCCGAGATCGACGGCCGCGACGCGGTCCTGCTGCGCCCTTCCGAAGCTGCTGGAGAGGACTCGTGAAGCACCTGCTCGCCACCGACGGCCTGGACCCGGCGGTCGCCACGGCCGTGCTCGACACCGCCGACGAGCTCAAGCACACGCTGCTCGGCCGCGAGGTCAAGAAGCTGCCGACGCTGCGCGGCCGCACGGTGATCACCCTGTTCTACGAGAACTCGACGCGCACGCGGGTCTCGTTCGAGATCGCCGGGAAGTGGATGAGCGCCGACGTGATCAACGTCTCCGCGTCCAGCTCCTCGGTCAACAAGGGCGAATCGCTGCGCGACACGGCGTTGACGCTGGCCGCCGCGGGCGCCGACTGCGTGATCGTCCGGCACCCCGCCAGCGGCGCCGCCCAGCGGCTCTCGGAGTGGCTCGCCGAGCCGGGCACGTCGGTGGTCAACGCCGGCGACGGCACCCACGAGCACCCGACGCAGGCGCTGCTCGACGCGGCCACGCTGCGGGAGCGGCTGGGGTCCCTGAAGGACCGTCGCATCGCGATCGTCGGGGACGTCCTGCACAGCCGGGTCGCGCGCTCGAACATCCACCTGCTCTCGGCGCTCGGCGCGGAGGTGGTGCTCGTCGCGCCGCCGACGTTGCTGCCTTACGGTGTCGAAAGCCTTCCGGTGACCGTTTCGCACGACCTGGACGCCGAGCTGCCCGCGGTCGACGCGGTGATGATGCTGCGGGTCCAAGCCGAACGGATGCACGGCGGGTTCTTCCCGAGCGCGCGCGAGTACTCGATCGCTTACGGCCTCTCGGAAAAGCGGCAGAAGCTGCTGCCGGACCACGCGGTCGTGCTGCACCCCGGCCCGATGCTGCGCGGGATGGAGATCGCGAGCGCGGTCGCCGACTCCCCGGCTTCGGCCATCACCGAACAGGTCCGCAACGGCGTCCACGTGCGCATGGCGGTCCTCTACCACCTCTTGGCCAGTGAAGGAGCCGCCGCGTGACCACCGTGATCAAGGGCGCCCGCCCGTACGGCGAGGGTGACCCGGTCGACGTCCTGATCGAGGACGGCGTGATCACCGCGATCGGCGCCGTGGCCGTTCCCGAGGACGCCGAAATCATCGAAGCGGGCGGCCAAGTGCTGCTGCCCGGCTTCGTCGACCTGCACACGCACCTGCGCGAACCCGGCCGCGAAGACACCGAGACCATCGACACCGGCTCGGCCGCGGCGGCGCTCGGCGGCTACACCGCCGTGTTCGCCATGGCCAACACCGACCCGGTCGCCGACAACGCCGTGATCGTCGACCACGTGTGGCGGCGCGGTCAGGAGGTCGGCCTGGTCGACGTCCACCCGGTCGGCGCGGTCACCGTCGGGCTCAAGGGCGAGAAGCTCGCCGAGCTGGGCACCATGGCGAACTCGCAGGCGCGGGTCAAGGTGTTCTCCGACGACGGCCTCTGCGTCGCCGACCCGCTGCTGATGCGCCGCGCGCTGGAGTACTCGACCGCGCTGGACGTCGTCATCGCGCAGCACGCCGAGGAGCCGCGGCTGACCGTCGGCGCCCAGGCGCACGAGGGCGAGCGCGCGGCCCGGCTCGGCTACACCGGCTGGCCGGCCGCCGCGGAAGAGTCCATCGTGGCCCGCGACTGCCTCCTGGCACTGCACGCGAACGCGCGGCTGCACGTCTGCCACGTCTCGACGTCGGGCACGGCGGACGTGCTGCGCTGGGCCAAGGACCGCGGCACCAAGGTGTCGGCCGAGGTCACCCCGCACCACCTGCTGCTCACCGACGAACGCCTGGCCACCTACGACCCGGTCAACAAGGTGAACCCGCCGCTGCGCACGGAATCCGACGCCGAGAAGCTGCGCGCGGCGCTGGCCGAGGGCGTCATCGACTGCGTCGCCACGGATCACGCGCCGCACGCGGTGCAGGACAAGGACACCGAGTGGAGCGCGGCCCGGCCGGGCATGCTCGGCCTGCAGACGGCGCTGTCCATCGTGGCCGAGACCATGGTTCGCACCGGCCTGCTCGACTGGCGCGGCGTCGCCCGCGTCATGAGCGAGCGCCCCGCCGAGATCGGGAACCTGGCCGACCAGGGCCGGCCGATCGAGGCGGGCGAGCCGGCGAACCTGACCCTGGTCGACCCGGACGCCGAGTGGACGGTCCGGGGCGCGGAACTCGCCAGTATCGCCGCCAACACCCCGTACGAGGGAATGCGGCTCCCCGGTGTGGTGACCGCGACCCTGCTGCGCGGGCGGCTCACCGCGCGGGACGGGAAGGTCTGCTGATGGAGCGCTTCTGGCTGGTGCTGGCGATCGTCGCCTTCTTCCTGCTCTGCCTGTGGGGCATGTACGTCGGCTGGCGCCGCAAGTCCCGCTCGCAGAGCGCCCAGGTGCCGCCGTTCCCCGCCATCCCCTCGGAGCCGGGTGCCGTCCTGCTGGAGTCCACCGGCGTCTACGTCGCCACGACGTTCGCGGGGGAGTGGCAGAACCGGGTCGTCACCCGCGGCGCGGGGCTGCGGACTTCGGCTTCTTGGCGGCTCCACGACGGCGGCGTCGCCGTCGAGCGTGGCGGGGCGCCGGACTTCTGGATCCCGCGCGACGCGGTCGCCGGTGTCCGGCGCGACTCGAAGATCGCCGGGAAGGTGATGGGCACGGACGCGCTGCTGGTGCTCACCTGGCGGCTCGGCGACGCCGACCTCGACACCGGCTTCCGGGGCGACGACCTCGACGACTATCCACAGTGGATCGAACAGCTCAAGATCAAGGGAGGTGCCCAGTGAACGCGCGCGCTCAGGCCGCACTGGTACTCGAAGACGGCCGGGTGTTCCGCGGCGCTGCCTACGGCGCGCAGGGGCGAACCCTCGGCGAGGCGGTGTTCTGCACCGGCATGACCGGCTACCAGGAAACGCTGACCGACCCGTCCTACCACGGGCAGATCGTGGTGCAGACCGCGCCGCAGATCGGCAACACCGGCTGGAACGACGAGGACGACGAGTCCTCGAGGATCTGGGTCAACGGCTACGTGGTGCGCGACCCCGCGCGCACGCCGTCCAACTGGCGCTCCAAGCGCACGCTGGACGAGGAACTGGTGCGCCAGGGCATCGTCGGCATCGCCGAGGTCGACACCCGCTCGCTGACCCGCCACCTGCGCGAGCTCGGCGCGATGCGCGCCGGGGTCTTCTCCGGTGACGCACTGGGCACCGTCGACGACATGGTCGCCGAGGTGCTGGCCAGCCCGAAGATGGAGGGCGCCGACCTGGCCGGCCAGGTCACCACGCCCAAGCCGTACGTCGTCCCGGCCGAGGGCGAGACGCGCTTCCGGGTCGTCGCGCTGGACCTGGGCATCAAGTCCAACACCCCGCGCCAGATGGTCAAGCGCGGCATCGAGGTGCACGTCCTGCCCTCGACGTCGACGCTGGACGAGCTGCTGGCGGTCGAGCCGGACGGCGTGTTCCTCTCGAACGGCCCGGGCGACCCGGCCACGACGACGCACGCCACCGAGCTGACCAAGCAGGTCCTCGGCCGCGAGATCCCGCTGTTCGGCATCTGCTTCGGCAACCAGGTCCTGGGCCGCGCGCTCGGCCTGTCGACGTACAAGATGCGCTACGGCCACCGCGGCATCAACATCCCGGTGATCGACGTCGCGACCAAGCAGGTCGCGATCACCGCGCAGAACCACGGCTTCGCCCTCGAAGGCGAGCCCGGGCAGCGCTTCGAGTCGCCCTTCGGCGCGGCTCAGGTCAGCCACTACTGCGCGAACGACGGCGCGGTCGAGGGCCTGCGGGCGTTCGACGTCCCGGCGTTCTCGGTCCAGTACCACCCCGAAGCCGCGGCCGGCCCGCACGACGCGGCCCCCCTGTTCGACGATTTCGTTTCGCTCATGGAGAAGCGGTCGTGAGTCTGACGACCGGCATCGAGCGGCTCCGGATCCGGAACTTCCGGGTGCTCCGGGACGTCGAGCTGGACGGGCTGACGCCGGTGACGGCGCTGCTCGGGCCGAACGGGAGCGGGAAGTCCACGGTCTTCGACGCGCTGGACTTCCTCGCCGAGTCGTTCCGGGTCGGGCTGCGTTCGGCTTGGGACCGGCGCGGAGGTGCTGCCGACATCGTCACCCACGGCGCAGCCGGGCCGGTCGAGATCGAGGTGACCTGCCGTGTCGGAGGTGCGGTGGGCGAGTACCGGCTCGTCATCGAGCACGACAACGACGAGTTGGTCGTGGCCGAGGAGAAGCTGGTCTGGTGGCGGGAGGGTGCTGAGGCACCATCCGAGACCCTGGATCTTCGGCGTGGGGTCGGAGCGATCACCGGGATCGGTGCTATCGGGGCGCAGCTTTCGCTGGCTACCCCGGACCTGCTGGGCGTGAGTGTGGTCAGCCAGCTCGCCAACACGGCTGAAGTCGGTGAGTTCCACCGGTTCATCGCCGAGATCGGCTTGTCGGACCTGAATCTCGACGCGATGCGCAACGGCGCGAAGGACGACAGGACGTTCATGCTCAAGCCGGACGGCCGCAACGTGGGAGTTTTGGTCCAGCGCCTCCGCGACGGGTATCCCCGGGACTGGGAGAATATCCGGGCCTCGCTGCGGCGGTATGTCCCGGGCTTCGACGACATCGAACCGTTCCAGCAGGGTAACGGCGCCTGGATCGTTCGGCTGCGCGAGCACGGCAAGAAAGACCTCATCGCCCCGGAGAACATCTCCGACGGAACGCTGCAACTGCTCGGCTATTTGGTCTCGCTCCTGTCCGACACTTCGGTGCTGCTGGTCGAGGAGCCGGAGAAGCAGGTCCACCCGAAACTGCACTACCGGCTCGCCGAAGATGCGCGGCGCGCGGAGGCGACTGGTCAGGTCATGATCGCCACGCACGCCCCCGAGTTCGTCGACGCTCTGCACCCCGACGAGGTTTGGATGCTGTTCCGTGACGAGTTCGGCTTCGCCCGGGCCAGGCGAGCGGCGGACATCCCTCAGCTGATGGCCATGGTCGACAGCGGAGGCCTGTTGGGAAGTCTCTGGACCGAGGGGTTCTTCGGCCTCGGTGATCCTCTCGACGGGTCGGGGCGGCCCCGGTGATCCACGTCGAGATCCTGGTGGAAGAGCAATCGGCGGAAGCAGCGTTGAAGACGCTGGTTCCGAAGATCGTCGGTGAGGACGTGTCCTGCACCGTCCGGCGCTTTCAGGGCAAACAGGACCTGCTCAAGCGGTTGCCCGGAATTCTGCGGGGGTTCGCGGCCCGGATTTCCTGGGAAGCGCTTCGGGTCGTCGTGCTCGTCGACCGGGACGCCGAAGACTGCCGGGAGCTCAAGCGCCACCTGGTCGAGGTGGGCGAGGAGGCGGGACTTCCGTCTGAGTTCGTCCTGCACCGCGTGGTGATCGATGAGCTGGAGTCCTGGTTTCTCGGTGATGTCCCTGCCCTGTGCGCGGCATACGACAGAGTGCCGAAGGACCTGGGCAAACAGGCACGCTACCGCGATCCCGACGACACCGGTAAGGCGTCACGCGCTCTGGAGGATCTTCTGCGATCCAAGGGATACCTCCGGGATCGCCTGCCGAAGGTGGCAGCGGCCGAAGCGATCGCGCCCCACATGGACATCGAGAACAACCGATCCAAAAGCTTCCAGGTCTTCCGCGACGGTCTGCGGCGCCTGGTGAAAGAAGGAAACTGATGCCGAAGAGGACGGACATCCAGCACGTGCTGGTGATCGGCTCCGGGCCGATCGTGATCGGGCAGGCCGCGGAGTTCGACTACTCCGGTACCCAGGCCTGCCGGGTGCTGCGCAGCGAAGGCCTGCGCGTGTCACTCGTGAACTCGAACCCGGCCACCATCATGACCGACCCCGAGTTCGCCGACGCCACCTACATCGAGCCGGTCACGCCGGACTTCGTCGAGAAGGTCATCGCCGAGGAACGCCCCGACGCGATCCTCGCCACTCTCGGCGGGCAGACGGCGCTCAACTGCGCCGTCGCCCTGCACGAGCGCGGCGTGCTCGACAAGTACGGCGTCGAGCTGATCGGCGCCGACATCGACGCGATCCAGCGCGGTGAGGACCGGCAGAAGTTCAAGGACATCGTGCGCACCATCGGCGCCGAGGTCCCGCGCTCCCGCGTCTGCCACGACATGGACGAGGTCCGCGACACCGTCAAGGAACTCGGGCTCCCGGTCGTGATCCGGCCGAGCTTCACCATGGGCGGGCTCGGGTCCGGCATGGCGCACACGCCCGAGGACCTGGAGCGGCTCGCGTCGACCGGGCTCACCGAATCTCCGGTCACCGAGGTGCTCATCGAGGAGAGCGTGCTCGGCTGGAAGGAGTACGAGCTCGAGCTGATGCGCGACAAGAGCGACAACGTCGTGGTCGTCTGCTCGATCGAGAACGTCGACGCGATGGGCGTGCACACCGGCGACTCCGTCACCGTGGCGCCGACCATGACGCTCACCGACCGCGAGTACCAGGTGATGCGCGACGTCGGCATCGCCGTGCTGCGCGAGGTCGGCGTCGACACCGGCGGCTGCAACATCCAGTTCGCGATCAACCCGCGTGACGGCCGGATGGTCGTCATCGAGATGAACCCGCGGGTGTCGCGGTCTTCTGCGCTGGCGTCGAAGGCGACCGGCTTCCCGATCGCCAAGATCGCCGCGAAGCTCGCCATCGGCTACACCCTCGACGAGATCCAGAACGACATCACCGGCGAGACGCCGGCGTCGTTCGAGCCCGCGCTGGACTACGTCGTCGTGAAGATGCCGCGGTTCGCCTTCGAGAAGTTCCCGGGCGCGGACCCGACGCTGACCACGACGATGAAGAGCGTCGGCGAGGCGATGTCGTTCGGCCGCAGCTTCCCCGAGGCGCTCGGCAAGGTGATGCGGTCGATCGAGACCAAGGCGACCGGGTTCTGGACGCTGCCCGACCCCGAGGGCGCGACGCTGGAGTCCACTTTGGACGCGCTGCGCACGCCGCACGAAGGCCGGCTGTACGAAGTGGAACGCGCGCTGCGGCTCGGCGGCACCGTCGAGCAGGTGCACGAAGCCTCCGGCATCGACCCGTGGTTCATCGACCAGATCGCGCTCATCGGCGAAGTGGGCGCCGAAGTCCGCGACGCGCCGGTCCTGGACGGCGACCTGCTGCGCCGCGCCAAGCGCACGGGCCTTTCCGACCGCCAGATCGCCGCGCTGCGGCCGGAACTGGCGGGCGAGGACGGCGTCCGCGCGCTGCGCCACCGCCTCGGCGTGCGGCCGGTGTTCAAGACCGTCGACACCTGCGCGGCCGAGTTCGCGGCCAAGACGCCGTACCACTACTCGGCTTACGAGTCCGACCCCGACGCGCAGTCCGAAGTGGCCGTCCAGTCCGACAAGCCGAAGGTGCTCATCCTCGGCTCCGGCCCGAACCGCATCGGCCAGGGCATCGAGTTCGACTACTCCTGCGTGCACGCGGCGATCGCGTTGCGGGAGGCGGGTTTCGAGGCCGTCATGGTCAACTGCAACCCGGAAACCGTGTCCACCGACTACGACACCTCGGACCGGCTGTACTTCGAGCCGCTGTCCTTCGAGGACGTCCTCGAGGTCGTGCACGCCGAGCAGGCGTCCGGCACGGTCGCCGGCGTCATCGTCCAGCTCGGCGGGCAGACCCCGCTGGGGCTGGCGAAGAAGCTCGCCGACGCCGGTGTCCCGGTGGTCGGGACGCCGCCGGAGGCCATCCACCTGGCCGAGGACCGCGGCGCGTTCGGCGAGGTGCTCACCGACGCCGGCCTGCCCGCGCCGCGCTACGGCACGGCGACGTCCTTCGAGGGCGCCAAGCGGATCGCCGACGAGATCGGCTACCCGGTGCTCGTCCGCCCGTCGTACGTGCTCGGCGGGCGCGGCATGGAGATCGTCTACGACGAGGAAACCCTGGCCGGCTACATCCACCGCGCCACCGAGGTCACCCCCGAGCACCCGGTGCTCGTCGACCGCTTCCTCGACGACGCCATCGAAATCGACGTCGACGCGCTGTTCGACGGCGAGGAGCTCTACCTCGGCGGCGTCATGGAGCACATCGAGGAAGCCGGGATCCACTCCGGTGACTCCTCGTGCGCGCTGCCGCCGATCACGCTCGGGCACACCGACCTGCAGGCCGTCCGCCGCTCCACCGAGGCGATCGCGCGGGGCGTGGGCGTCCGGGGGCTCCTGAACGTCCAGTACGCGCTCAAGGACGACGTCCTGTACGTCCTGGAGGCCAACCCGCGCGCGTCGCGCACCGTGCCGTTCGTGTCCAAGGCGACGGCGGTGCCGCTCGCCAAGGCCGCCGCGCTGATCATGACCGGCTCGACGATCAAGGACCTGCGCGACAGCGGCGTCCTCCCGGCCGACGGCGACGGCGGGCAGATGCCGGCCGATTCGCCGGTCGCGGTCAAGGAAGCCGTGCTGCCCTTCCACCGGTTCCGCACCCCCGAGGGCCACGGCGTGGATTCCCTGCTGGGCCCGGAGATGAAGTCCACCGGCGAGGTGATGGGCGTCGACGTCTCCTTCGGCAAGGCGTTCGCCAAGTCGCAGAGCGGCGCGTACGGTTCGCTGCCGACGTCCGGGCGCGTGTTCGTCTCGGTCGCCAACCGCGACAAGCGCTCGCTGGTGTTCCCGGTGAAGCGGCTGGCGGACCTCGGGTTCGAGATCCTCGCCACGTCCGGCACCGCGGAAGTGCTGCGGCGCAACGGGGTCGCGTGCACCGTGGTGCGCAAGCACTACGAGGGCTCGACCGAAGCCGAGCCGAACATCGTGGACGTCATCCTCGCGGGCGAAGTCGACATGGTGATCAACACCCCGTACGGCAACAGCGGTCCGCGCGTCGACGGCTACGAAATCCGCACCGCCGCGGTGTCGCGCGACATCCCGTGCGTGACGACCGTGCAGGGCGCCGCGGCGGCCGTGCACGGCATCGAGGCGCTCATCCGGGGCGACATCGGGGTCAAGTCGCTGCAGGAGCTGCAGGCGGCGCTGAAGGCGAAGTCGTGACGGCGGGGGAGCGGTTCGGGGCGCGGCTGGCCAAGGCCGTCGCGGCCCGCGGCCCGCTGTGCGCCGGCATCGACCCCCACCCGGGCCTGCTCGAGGCCTGGGGGCTCCCGGTGGACGCTTCGGGCCTGGAACGGTTCGCGCTGTCCGCCACGGAGGTGCTGGCGGCCCGCACGGCGATCGTGAAGCCGCAGTCGGCGTTCTTCGAAAGTTTCGGCTCCGCCGGTGTCCGGGTGCTGGAACGGGTGGTGGAGACCGCCCGTGCGGCGGGCGCGCTGGTGCTGCTGGACGTCAAGCGCGGCGACATCGGCTCCACGATGGCGGCGTACACCGCGGCATACGTGGCCGACGGCGCCGCGATCGCGGCCGACGCCATCACCGTTTCGCCGTACCTCGGGTTCGGCTCGCTGGAGCAGTGCGCCGCCACGGCGGTCTCGGCGGGGCGCGGCATCTTCGTGCTTGCCCGGACTTCGAACCCCGAAGCGGCCGAAGTGCAGAACGCGAAGCTGCCCGACGGGCGCACGGTGGCGCAGGCGATCGTCGACTCGGCGGCGGCGCTCAACGACGGAGCGGAACCGCTCGGCGATGTGGGTGTCGTCGTCGGGGCCACCATTTCGCCGGGGGAACTCGATCTCTCGCGGCTGAACGGACCGGTGCTGGCGCCCGGTTTCGGGGCTCAGGGAGCCACTGCGGCCGATTTGAAGGCCCTTTTCGGCCCTTCGCTGCCCGGCGTGCTGCCCGCGTCGTCCCGCGACATCCTGAAGCACGGTCCGGAGCAACAGGCTTTGCGCCAAGCGGTCGAACGGGTCGCCGAAGTGCTGGCCGACCCGCAGGAAAACGGCCAATAGCAGGGCCCGGAACGGGCCCCCACCAGGCACCCCCGCATTGTGGCCGGTGCTCACGGGTGGGTACCGTCGCGTCACCCACCCAGATTTGAGAACTACCGGAGGAAAACGTGGCACTTCCCCAGCTGACAGAGGAACAGCGCGCTGCGGCGCTGGAGAAGGCCGCCGCCGCCCGCCGCATCCGTGCTGAGCTGAAGGAGCGGCTGAAGCGGGGCGGTACCACTCTGGTCGACGTGCTGAAGCAGGCCGAGGAGAACGAAGTCCTCGGCAAGATGAAGGTTTCGGCTCTGCTCGAGGCCCTTCCGGGCGTCGGCAAGGTCCGCGCGCAGCAGACCATGGAACGACTGGAGATCGCCCCCAGCCGTCGCCTCCGCGGCCTCGGCGACCGGCAGCGCAAGGCGCTGCTGGCCGAGTTCAGCGGCGAGTGAACGGCGCCGGTCGTGACTACCCGGTGAACCGGGGCGCCGACCGCGGCAGTGAGCCGGTGACGGGGGACCTCCCCCGGCACCGGCTCACCGTCGTATCGGGGCCTTCGGGGGTCGGGAAGTCGAGCGTGGTGGGCGAGCTGCGGAAGCTGGAGCCCGACGTCTGGTTCAGCGTCTCGGTGACCACGCGTGCGGCACGCCCCGGTGAGATCGACGGGGCGCACTACCACTTCGTCGACCGGGCGGAGTTCGACGCCATGGTCGCCGACGGCAGGCTCCTGGAGTGGGCCGAGTTCGCGGGCAACCGCTACGGCACCCCGCGCGAACCGGTCGAGAAGGCCCTCGCCGAGGGCCGCCCGGCCGTCCTGGAGATCGAGCTGCAGGGCGCCCGCCAGGTCCGTGCGGCGATGCCGGAGGCCCGGCTGGTGATGCTGATGCCGCCGTCCTGGGAGGAACTGGTCGGCCGGCTCACCGGGCGCGGCACCGAAAGCGAGGCCGCCGTGCAGGCCCGGCTGGCCGAAGCGGAGCGCGAGCTGGCGGCGGCGGGGGAGTTCGACCACCGCGTCGTCAACGCCGACGTGCGGGAGGCCGCCGAGCACTTGCTAAACTTGATTACTGATCAGTCTTCCGAAGATGCGGAGCACCACGAGTGACCAGCCAAGTGGCCTTGACCGAAGAGCTCGAGGGCATCACCAACCCCCCGATCGACGACCTGCTCGAGAAGGTCAGCTCGAAGTACGCGCTGGTGATCTACTCGGCCAAGCGCGCCCGCCAGATCAACGACTACTACGCCCAGCTGGGCGAGGGCCTGCTGGAGTACGTCGGCCCGCTCGTCGAGCCGGGCCCGCGCGAGAAGCCGCTCTCGATCGCGCTGCGCGAGATCCACGGCGGCCTGCTCGAGCACACCGAGGGTGAGTAAGCCCCGCGTCGTCCTGGGCGTGGGCGGCGGCATCGCCGCCTACAAGGCCTGTGAGGTGCTGCGCGGGCTGACCGAATCCGGTCACGACGTCCGCGTGGTCCCCACCGAAGCCGCGCTGAACTTCGTCGGCGCGGCGACCTTCGAGGCTCTCTCGGGGCACCCGGTGCACACCGGCGTGTTCACCGAGGTGCCCGAGGTGCAGCACGTCCGCGTCGGCAAGGAAGCCGACCTCGTCCTGGTCGTCCCGGCCACGGCGAACCTGCTCGCCAAGGCCGCCCACGGCCTCGCGGACGACCTGCTGACGAACACCCTGCTCACCGCCCGGTGCCCGGTCGCCTTCTTCCCGGCGATGCACACGGAGATGTGGGAGCACCCCGCGACCCGCGACAACGTCGCCCTGCTGCGCTCGCGCGGCGTGATCGTCACCGAGCCGGACTCCGGCCGGCTGACCGGCGTCGACACCGGCAAGGGCCGCCTGGCGAACCCCGCCGAGATCGTCGACCTCGCCAAGCTGCTGCTGGCCCGCCCGGACGCCCTCCCGCGCGACCTCGAAGGCGTCCGCGTCGTCGTGTCGGCCGGCGGGACCCGCGAGCCGCTCGACCCGGTCCGCTACCTGGGCAACCGCTCCTCCGGCAAGCAGGGCTACGCGCTGGCCCGCGTCGCCGCCCAGCGCGGCGCCGACGTCACCCTGGTCACCGCGCACACCGTCGCCCTGCCGGACCCGGCGGGCGCGACCGTGCAGCACGTGTCGACCGCCGAGGAGCTGCGGCAGGCCGTGCACGCCGCGTCCCAGTCCGCGGACGTCGTCGTGATGGCCGCCGCCGTCGCCGACTTCCGGCCGGCGAACCGGGCCGACCACAAGATCAAGAAGTCCGACGACCAGCCGGACCCGGTGATCACCCTCGACCGCAACGCGGACATCCTGGCCGAACTGGTGCGAAACCGGCGAGCCGGGCAGGTCGTCGTCGGCTTCGCCGCGGAAACCGGCGACGAGCACGGCAGCGTCCTCGACCACGCCCGCGCGAAGCTCAAGCGCAAAGGCGCGGACCTGCTGGTCGTCAACGCCGTCGGGGACGGCAAGGCGTTCGGCACCGAGGACAATTCGGGCTGGCTCCTAGGGGCCGATTCCACGGAAAAACCCCTACCTCTCGTGCAGAAAGCGGAACTGGCGTCCATGGTGTGGGACGCTGTTGTGAGCTTCATGAAGCGTTGACTGTCCCTGGAGCGATAGTCAGTACGCTTGCACTGGTAAGGGGTGCCTAACTTTCCGGGCATCCGACGTCTAGGTGAGGAAGTGACGGCCACCGTGACCGCGTCTAGCAGCAGATTGTTCACCTCGGAGTCGGTGACCGAAGGGCACCCCGACAAGATTTGCGACGCCATCAGCGACTCGATCCTCGACGGTCTCCTGTCGAAGGACCCGCGCAGCCGCGTCGCGGTCGAGACCCTGATCACCACCGGCCAGGTGCACGTGGCCGGCGAGGTGACGACCGAGGCCTACGCCGACATCCCCACGATCGTCCGCGACGTCATCCTGAAGATCGGCTACGACTCCTCCGCCAAGGGCTTCGACGGCAACTCCTGCGGCGTCAACGTCGCGATCGGCTCGCAGTCGCCCGATATCGCCCAGGGCGTGGACACCGCGTACGAGTCGCGGGTCGAGTCGGACGAGGACGAGATCAACCGCCAGGGCGCCGGCGACCAGGGCCTGATGTTCGGCTACGCCTGCTCGGACACCCCCGAGCTGATGCCGCTGCCGATCGCGCTGGCCCACCGGCTCTCCAAGCGCCTGACCGCGGTCCGCAAGGACGGCGTGCTGCCGTACCTGCGCCCGGACGGCAAGACCCAGGTGACCATCGAGTACGCCGGCGACCAGCCGGTCCGGCTCGACACGGTCGTCGTGTCGTCGCAGCACGCCGACGGCATCGACCTGGAGAAGATGCTCAGCGTCGACGTCAAGGAGCACGTCGTCGGCCCCGAGCTCGAGGGCCTGGGCATCGACACCTCCGGCGCGCGCCTGCTGGTCAACCCGACCGGCCGCTTCGTCATCGGCGGCCCGATGGGCGACGCCGGCCTGACCGGCCGCAAGATCATCGTCGACACCTACGGCGGCATGGCCCGCCACGGTGGCGGCGCGTTCTCCGGCAAGGACCCGTCCAAGGTCGACCGCTCCGCCGCGTACGCGATGCGCTGGGTGGCCAAGAACGTCGTCGCCGCGGGCCTGGCCCAGCGGACCGAGGTGCAGGTCGCGTACGCGATCGGCAAGGCGGCCCCGGTCGGCCTGTTCGTCGAGACGTTCGGCACCGAGACGGTCGACCCGTCGAAGATCCAGCAGGCCATCACCGAGGTCTTCGACCTCCGGCCGGCGGCGATCATCCGCGACCTCGACCTGCTGCGCCCGATCTACGCCCCGACCGCGGCGTACGGCCACTTCGGCCGTCCCGAGCTGGACCTCCCCTGGGAGAGCACGGCCCGCGCCGAGGCCCTCAAGGCCGCCGCGGGCGCCTGACCTGAAGTCCGTGAAGGCCTCCTTACCGGCTTTTATGCCCGGTAAGGAGGCCTTCACGGCGTTCGGCGTCGGGGTTGTCGGAGGGGTCTGGTAGAGATCAGTGGCGTGAGTAGTTCCGAGCCCGCCGCTCTCTGGGAGCTTCCCGAGAAGCCGCCTGCAAGCAAGGCGGCGCCTTCGCGTGCCCGGAAGAAGCCGAAGCCGGGGGAGAAGGCCAAGGGGGCGCAATCTCCGGCGCCCGAGCGGCCGGTCGCGCGGATCGTCGTCGACATCCCGCTGGCGCACCTGGACCGCACCTTCGACTACCTCGTGCCCGAGAAGCTGCACGAGACCGCGGTGCCCGGGTGCCGGGTGCGCGTCCGGTTCGCCGGGCAGCTCGTCGACGGCTACCTGATCGAGCGCGGCGAATCCAGCGAGTACGACCGGAAGCTGGCGTTCCTGGACCGCGTGACCTCGGCCGAGCCGGTGCTGCCGCCGTCGTTGCACGCGCTGTGCCGGGCGGTGGCCGACCGCTACGGCGGCACGCTGTCGGACGTCCTGCGGCTCGCCATCCCGCCCCGGCACGCGAAGGCCGAGGCGGAGCCGCCGGTGGCGCCCGCGGCTGTGCCGGACGCGCCGGACACCGAAGCCTGGACGCGGTACCAGCGTGGCCCGGCGTTCCTGGAGGCGCTCGCCGAGGGGAAGCCCGCGAACGCCGTCTGGCAGGCCCTGCCGGGCGAGGATTGGCCGCGCCGGCTGGCCGAGGCGGCCGGCACGGTGGCGGCGTCCGGCCGCGGCGCGGTGCTGGTCGTGCCGGACCACCGCGACCTGACCCGCGTGCACGACGCGTGCGCCGAGTTGCTGGGCGAAGAAGCCGTCGTGGCGCTGATCGCCGGGCTCGGGCCCGCCGAGCGGTACCGGCGGTGGCTGGCCGTGCTGCGCGGCGCGGTGCGGGTGGTGGTCGGCACGCGGGCGGCGATGTTCGCGCCGGTCCACGACCCCGGCCTGTTCGTCGTCTGGGACGACGGCGACGACCTGCACCTCGACCAGCACGCGCCGTACCCGCACGTCCGGGACGTGCTGATGGACCGCGCGCACACGACGAAGTCGTCCCTGCTGGTAGGCGGGTTCGCCCGCACGGCCGAGGCCCAGCTGCTCGTCGAGTCCGGCTGGGCGCAGCCGGTCCTGGCCGACCGCACGGTGCTGCGGGCGGCCGCCCCGCGCGTCACGCCGGTCGGCGAGGACTTCGACGTCGCCCGCGACGAAGCCGCGCGGGTGGCGCGCCTCCCGGCGGTGGCGTTCGAGGCCGCGCGCCAGGCGTTCGCGGCCGGGCACCCGGCGCTGGTCCAGGTCCCGCGCCGCGGCTACGTCCCGGGCCTGGCCTGCGGGAACTGCCGCACGCCCGCCCACTGCCGCCGCTGCGCGGGCCCGCTGTCCCTGCCGGGCGGCTCGATCGACGGGCAGCCGAAACCCCCGGCCTGCCGCTGGTGCGGCGTCCCGGAAACGGCGTTCCGCTGCACGGCGTGCGGTTCGGTGCGGCTGCGGGCGGTGATCGTCGGCGCCAAGCGCACGGCGGAGGAGCTCGGCCGCGCGTTCCCGGGCATTCCGGTCCGCACCTCGGGCGCGGCGGAGGTGCTGTCCTCGGTCCCGGGCAAACCGGCACTGGTGGTCTGCACCCCGGGAGCGGAACCGGTGGCCGAAGGCGGCTACGGCGCGGCGCTGCTCCTGGACGGCTGGGCCCTCCTCGGCCGCCAGGACCTGCGGGCGGCGGAGGAAACCCTGCGCCGCTGGATGGCCGCGGCGGCCCTGGTCCGGCCGTCGGCCGAGGGCGGCCGGGTGATCGTCGGCGCGGAGGCGGGCCTGCCGGTGGTCCAGGCCCTGGTCCGCTGGGACCCGGCGTGGCACGCGGGCCAGGAGCTGGGCGAGCGCCGCGAGCTGGGTTTCCCGCCGTCGATGCGGATGGCGAGCGTGGAGGGCACCCCGGACGCCGTCGCCGGCTTCCTGGCCGACCTCCCGCTGCCGGACACCGGCGAGGTGCTGGGCCCGGTCCCGCTGGGCGAGATCGACGACGAGGGCAACGCGGAACGGGAACGGGCACTGGTCCGGGTGTCCCGCGCCGACGGCAAGGCACTGGCGGCCTCGATCCACGCGGCGGCGGCCCGGCGGGACGCGAAGAAGGCGACGGAACCGATCCGCGTCCAGCTGGACCCGCTGGAGCTCATCTGAGGAAGGCCGTTAGCCGTCTTCTCCGTCCTGCTCTTCGGGGATCGTGTCGAGGATGCCGGCGGCGATCGTTTGCGCCGCGCGCTTCAGTTCGGTGCTCGCGCCGCGGAAGAGGTCCTGGGCCGGCTCCGCGGGCCAGTCGTCGGGCAGGAGGCCGCGGGGGAGCCGGGGGTCGGTGCGGATCGTCTGCAGCCAGTCGGCTTCCAGGCGGAGGTGGCGGGCCAGGCTGTCCGGCGCCTGTGCCGCCGCTTCGCCCGTTTCGTTCCAGCGGCTCAGGAAACCGCGGTACTGGCTCGCGATGCGCTCGAGGTCCCACGCCTCCTGCACGATCTCGGCGACCTCCGTCGGCGGCAGGGCGCGGGCCTGGAACACCTTGACGTGACCGTCGGTGCCCAGGCCGTCCAGCAGCGGTGCCGTGTCCACTGTGGAGGGTGCGATCCACAGGCCGCTCTGCAGGCTGCCGAACCCGGCCCACAGCAGGCGTGAGCGCAGCACGTGGCGCTGGCGCTGCCACGACTCCGGCATCGAAAAGCCGAGCAGGGTCCACGTGCCGTCCCACTCGTGGTCGACCGCGCCGAGGTGCCAGATGCGGTGCGCGCCGTCGAGCAGGATCGCGCGCGACCGGCCGGTCAGTCCGATGTAGACGTTGCGGCCGCGGCGGGTGCGCCGCAGCAGGTCGCGCCGGGCCATCCGGCTCAGCGTCGAGCGGGCCGCGTGCTCGGAGACCCCGGCCCGGCCCAGCACCTCGAGCACGCTCGCCGTGGCCACCTGGACGTCGTGGCCGAGGACGTGCGCGCCGAGGAACGCGAGCAGCAGCGCCTGCGGGCGCGGCGTCCCGCCGGGGGAGAGGTCGTCACCCTGCTCGGTCGCGTGCTCGGCCACGGTGGTCACCGGGCCAGCATAAGCGAGTCGATGTTGGGCATGGTGTTGACCGCGGTCACCGATGTGCTTAATGTTCTCGCCGGATGTGGCGCAGGCCACGTCCGCATCCGGCGGTCGGCGACGAGGCAGGACACGCGATGACGGACACCCAGGGCCCCCACCATTCGCCCGTGCAGCTGCGCCGGGCGGTGCTGTCCAGCTACCTGGGCAGCGTGATCGAGTACTACGACTTCCTGCTCTACGCCACGGCGTCGGCCGTGGTGTTCTCCAAGGTCTTCTTCTCCGGCTTGGACCCGGTGGTCGGCACGATCGCGAGCCTGGGCACCTTCACCACCGGCTACCTGGCCCGCCCGCTCGGCGGGATCGTGTTCGGGCACTTCGGGGACCTGCTCGGCCGCAAGCGGATGCTCGTGATCACCATGACGATGATGGGCATCGCGAGCGCGCTGATCGGCGTGCTGCCCACCTACGCCCAGGCCGGCGCCCTGGCGCCGATCCTGCTGGTCGTGCTGCGCGTGCTGCAGGGCATCGCGGTCGGCGGGGAGTGGGGCGGCGCGGTGCTGATGTCGGCCGAGCACGCCACCACCCGCCGCGGCCTGTGGGCGAGCTTCACCAACGCCGGCGCCCCCAGCGGCATGGTCGTCTCCACGCTGATGCTCACGCTCATGGCCGCGGTGACGACCGACGCGCAGTTCCTGGCGTGGGGCTGGCGGGTCCCGTTCCTGCTCAGCGTGGTGCTGCTCGCCATCGGCCTGTTCGTGCGGCTGAAGGTGACCGAGACGCCGGTCTTCGCTGCGACGAGCCGCCCGTCGCGCGCCCCGCTGGTGGAGGTGCTCCGGCGGCACCCGAAGAACCTGCTGCTGGCGGTGGGCGTCGGCTTCGGCGCGTTCGTCGCGCAGGGCACGCTCACCACCTACGTGCTGGCCTACGCGGTCGGCCAGGGCTTCGCGCGCCAGACCGTGCTCAACGCGATCACCGTGTCGTCGGTGGGGGCGGTGGCCGGGATCATCGGGTTCTCGGCGCTTTCGGACCGGGTCGGGCGCCGCCCGGTGGTCGTCGGGGGCGCGGTGGCCACCGCGATCGTCGGGTTCCTGCTGTTCCCGATGGTCGACAGCCACTCGGCGGGGCTGCTGCTCCTGGCGCTCGTGCTCGGGCAGTCGATCGCGCACCCGGCGATGTACGGGCCGCTGGCCGCGCTGTGCACCGAACTGTTCGGCACGCGCGCCCGCTACACCGGCGCGTCGCTCGGCTACCAGATCGCCGGGCTCGGTGCCGGCGTCGCCCCGGTGGTGTT
The DNA here is from genome assembly GCF_014873755.1 of Amycolatopsis lexingtonensis. NCBI lineage: Bacteria > Bacillati > Actinomycetota > Actinomycetes > Pseudonocardiales > Pseudonocardiaceae > Amycolatopsis > Amycolatopsis lexingtonensis. Next base: position 4,402,542 of record NZ_JADBEG010000001.1, on the reverse strand, counting down.
CGCGAGCATCGCCGGCGCCGGCACGCTGGTGATCTCCGTGGTGATCGCCGCGTGCTGCCTGCTCACCGTGCTCAGCGTGCTCGCGCTGGCCGAAAGCCACCGCAGCGATCTCGCCGACCCGGACGGCGCCGAGGTGCCCGCGCCGGAGGGGATCCGCGGGACCAGGTGAGCCTTGGGCCGGGAGCGCGCGCGGGGAGCGCTCCCGGCCACCGCTTTGTCCACTGTGGACTTTCGCGGTGGCGGACCCGGAATTGTCCTAAGTGGAATGTGATGGTGCCGACGTCACCTGATCGGCGGTTTGCCGCGTCGACGGGCTCGGTAATGTCGTGGTCGTCGGCGATCTTGGGGCGGCCGTGCGGGAAAACGATTGCTCCGGCCGCGGGCCCGCCGGCGGCGGGGAATCCGCGGCCGAACGGGGGTACGCGGGGCGGATGATCGAATTTCGGATCACGCACGATTTGCGCGCCGAAACGGCGAAATCCTGGGCGCACGGCGGCTTTCGCTGTCGGTTCGATGGGATTTCCTTCGACTTGACAGCAGATGTCCGCCTGTTAGTCTGAGTAGGTACAACGAGCGTTGCGCGTGCGGTGCGTGCTCGTTCGGGCGCCGGGTGTGCACATCGGGGTGCCACGACCGACGGACTGGGGACGGTGGATGCCGGCCGGGTCGAGTGGTTCCACGGCCTTTCTGTGGGGGTTGGTCATGCATGTGCTGGTGGTGGAGGACGACGAAAAAGGCGCGGCCGTCCTGGTCGACGGACTGCGCCGCTCCGGGCACGAGGCCACCGGGGTCTCGACCGGGGCCGAAGCGCTCGAAAAACATTGGGACGCCGATCTGATCCTGCTCGATCTCGGCATCGCGGACATCGACGGGTTCGAGGTCTGCCGCCGGATCAGGAATGCCAGGGACGCGCCGATCATCGCGTTCACCGAACGCGGTACCGAAGCCGACCGGGTGCTCGGGCTCCGGGCCGGCGCGGACGATTGCCTGGACAAGCCGTGCGGTTTCTGGGAACTGATGGCCCGCATCGAAGCGGTCACCCGGCGGGTGCGCGGCCGGGCCGGTTCGGACGGGGCGCTGGTCGTGCGCGGCCCGCTGCGGATCGACGCGACCACCCGGCGGGTGCGCCTCGGCGGCGCGTCCATCGAGATGACGCGCAAGGAGTTCGACCTGCTGTACCGCCTGGCCAGCGAGCCGGGCGTGGTGTTCTCGCGGCGCCGGCTGATGGCCGAGATCTGGGGCGACCCGATGACGCACACGGCCGACACGAAGGTCAGCCGCACGATCGACACGCACGTCAGCGTGCTGCGCCGGAAACTGGGCTCGAACCGGTGGATCCGCACCGTCCACGGCGTGGGGTTCTGCTTCACCGGAAACTGAAAGCGCATTCCCGGAAACAGGCCGTCGCGGCTCGACCGCGGCGGCCTTTTCCTGCGTTCCCGCCGGATTGCCCGGTTCCCGTCGAATTGCCGAGTTGACTTTTTCTTGTAGTTCTCCTGTCAGTCGCGTTCTTGACTGCCTCGACCGGGCGCGTTGATACTTCGAATGCAGCCACCAATGCCGGGGCCCGGCAAATAGAAATGGCGCCGGTGTCCTTTTCGCACATTCGGCTTTCCCGCGCTCGACCCGAGGAGGAGACATGGACGCGCCCGTCGTCATCGCCGGGGCCGGCCCCGCCGGTCTCATGCTGGCCGGTGAGCTGCGCCTGGCCGGGATCGGCGTGGTGGTGCTCGAACGGCTGCCCGCCCGCACCGGGGAATCGCGCGGGCTCGGCTTCACCGCACGCACCATGGAGGTGTTCGACCAGCGCGGCCTGCTCCGCCGGTTCGGCGAGGTCCAGACCAGCGACCAGGGGCACTTCGGCGGCATCCCGGTCGACTTCGGCCTGCTGGACGGCGCGCACCAGGCGGCGAAGACCATCCCGCAGTCGGCGACCGAAGCGGTCCTGGAGGCGTGGGCCGGCGAACTCGGCGCCGACATCCGGCGCGGGCACGAGCTGACCGGGGTCCGCGACGACGGCGACGGCGTGACGGTCACCGTGCGCGGCCCGGCCGGCGAGTACGTCCTGCGGGCCGGGTGGCTCGTGGGCTGCGACGGCGGCCGCAGCACCGTGCGGAAGGCCGTCGGCTTCGACTTCCCCGGCACCGCCGCGACGCGGGAGATGTTCCTCGCCGACCTGCGCGGCGTCGACCTGGAACCCCGGATGATCGGCGAGAGCCTGCCGGGCGGGATGGTGATGGTCGGGCCGCTGCCCGGCGGGGTCACCCGGATCATCGTCTGCGAGCGCGAAGCACCACCGCGGCGGCGGACCGGCCCGCCGCCGTTCCACGAGGTCGCCGACGCGTGGAAACGCATCACCGGCATCGACATCTCGGCCGCCGAACCGGTCTGGCTGAGCGCCTTCGGCGACGCCACCCGGCAGGTCACCGAATACCGGCGCGGCCGCGTCCTGCTCGCCGGCGACGCCGCGCACGTCCACCTCCCCGCGGGCGGGCAGGGCATGAACGCCGGCATCCAGGACGCGGTGAACCTCGGCTGGAAACTGGCCGCGGTCGTGCGCGGCACCGCGCGAGCGGACCTGCTGGACACCTACCACGGCGAGCGGCACCCGGTCGGCGTCCGGCTGCTGATGAACACCCGGGCGCAGGGGCTGCTTTTCCTCAACGGCGCGGAAATGCAGCCCCTGCGCGACGTGCTCGCCGAGCTGACCGGCTACCCCGACGTGGCCCGGCACCTCGCCGCGATGGTCAGCGGACTGGAGATCACCTACGACGTCGGCGGCGGGAGCCACCCGTGGCTCGGGCGCCGGCTGCCGCGGCTGGAGCTCGACCGCGGGGGCCGTTCCTCGTCCACGGCCGAACTGCTGCGCCCCGCCCGCGGCCTGCTGCTCGACTTCGCCGGCAACGCGACGCTGCGCGACCGGGCGGCGGCCTGGACCGGCCGGATCGACGTCGTCACCGCCCGCCCGGTCGCCGGGCCGGTCCCCGGCGGCACCACCGCCGTCCTCGTCCGCCCGGACGGCCACGTGGCCTGGGCGGCACCGGGCACGCACGCCGACCTGCCGATGGCGCTCGAGCGCTGGTTCGGGCCGGCGCACCGCTAGAGAACCCGAGAAGGAGACGCACGATGCACAGCACCCTGATCGTGGCCCGCATGCGCCCGGACGCGGGCCAGGCGGTCGCCGAGCTGTTCGGCGAGTTCGACGCCGGCGAAATGCCCCACCGGATGGGGACCCGGCGGCGCCAGCTGTTCAGCTACCGGGGGCTCTACTTCCACCTGCAGGACTTCGACGCCGAGGACGGCGGCGAGCGGATCGAGACGGCGAAGGGCGACCCCCGGTTCGTCCGGATCAGCGAGGACCTCAAGCCGCACATCGATGCCTACGACCCGGACACCTGGCGCTCGCCCAAGGACGCCATGGCGGAGTGCTTCTACCGCTGGAGCGCGGAGTGACGGCCCGGCGCGTGGTCGTGACCGGCGTCGGGGTCACCGCGCCCGGCGGCGTCGGCGTGAAGGACTTCTGGAGCCTGCTGTCCGAAGGGCGGACCGCGACGCGGCGGATCAGCTTCTTCGACCCGTCGCCGTTCCGGTCCCAGGTGGCCGCGGAGATCGACTTCGACGCGGAGCTGCTCGGGCTGAGCCCGCAGGAGATCCGGCGGATGGACCGCGCGGCGCAGCTCGCCGTGGTCACCGCGCGCGAAGCGGTGGCCGACAGCGGGCTGGAGTTCGCCGGCCTGCCCCCGCACCGGCTCGGCGTGACGGTCGGCAGCGCGGTCGGCGCGACGACCGGGCTGGACCAGGAGTACCGGACCGTGTCCGACGGCGGCCGGCTGGAGCTCGTCGACCACGAGTACGCCGTGCCGCACCTGTACAACTACTTCGTCCCCAGCTCCTTCGCCGCGGAAGTGGCCTGGACGGTCGGGGCGGGCGGCCCGGTCTCGGTGGTGTCCACCGGCTGCACGTCCGGGCTCGACGCGGTCGGCCACGCGACCGAGCTGATCCGCGAAGGCAGCGCCGACGTCGTGCTGGCCGGCGCCACCGACGCGCCGATCAGCCCGATCACGGTCGCCTGCTTCGACGCGATCAAGGCGACCACCCCGCGCAACGACGACCCGGAGCACGCTTCGCGGCCGTTCGACGGCACCCGCAACGGGTTCGTGCTCGGCGAGGGGTCCGCGATGTTCGTGCTGGAGGAACTGGAAAGCGCTCGCCGCCGCGGCGCCCAGGTGTACGCCGAGGTCGCCGGGTTCGCCTCGCGGTGCAACGCCTACCACATGACCGGCCTGCGCCCGGACGGCCGCGAAATGGCCGAGGCGATCCGGGTGGCGCTCGGCGAAGCCCGGCTGGCCCCCGAAGCCGTCGACTACGTCAACGCGCACGGCTCGGGCACCCGCCAGAACGACCGGCACGAAACGGCCGCCTTCAAGCTGAGCCTGGGGGAGCACGCCCACCGGGTCCCGGTCAGCTCGGTGAAGTCGATGGTCGGCCACTCGCTCGGCGCGATCGGCTCGATCGAGGTCGCCGCGTCGGTGCTGGCGATGCGCGAAAACGTCGTGCCGCCGACGGCGAACCTGCACACCCCCGACCCCGAGTGCGACCTCGACTACGTCCCGGTGACCGCGCGCGAGCACCGGACCGACACCGTGCTGTCGGTCGGCAGCGGCTTCGGCGGGTTCCAGAGCGCGATCGTGCTGACCCGGCCCGGGGCGGCGGCGTGACCGCGGTCGAGCCGCGGCCGGCGCCCGACGCGGCGGAGCACACGGGCACCGGGCCGGTCGTCGTGACCGGGATCGGCGTCACGGCCCCGACCGGGCTGGACGCGGGACGGCACTGGAGCGCCACCCGCGACGGCGAGTCCGCGATCCGCCGGATCACCCGCTTCGACCCCGCCCGCTACCCGGCGCGGCTGGCCGGGCAGGTCACCGGGTTCGACCCGGCCGAGCACCTGCCGGGACGGCTGCTGCCGCAGACCGACCTGATGACCCAGCTCGCGCTGGTCGCCGCCGACGAGGCACTGGCCGACGCCGGGGTGAACCCGGCCGAGCAGCCGTCCTTCAGCATGGGCGTGGTCACCGCGAGCTCGTCCGGTGGCTTCGAGTTCGGGCAGAACGAGCTGCGCAACCTGTGGTCCCGCGGCGGCAAGTACGTCAGCGCCTACCAGTCGTTCGCGTGGTTCTACGCCGTCAACAGCGGCCAGATCTCCATCCGGCACGGGATGCGCGGGCCCAGCGGCGTGGTGGTGAGCGACCAGGCGGGCGGCCTCGACGCCGTCGCGCAGGCCCGCCGCCAGATCCGCAAGGGCACCGGCCTGGTGGTCTCCGGCGGGATGGACGCGTCGATCTGCCCGTGGGGCTGGGCGGCGCAGCTGGCCGCCGGCACGCTGAGCACGAGCGACGACCCGCGGCGGGCCTACCTGCCGTTCGACGCCGCGGCGGCCGGGCACGTGCCCGGCGAGGGCGGTGCCCTGCTGGTGGTCGAGCCGCTCGCGGCCGCCGAAGCCCGCGGCGCCGGGGTCTACGGCGAGCTCGCCGGGCACGCGGCGACCTTCGACCCGCCGCCCGGCAGCGGCGGCGAACCCGGGCTGCGACGGGCGATCGAGCTCGCGCTGGCCGACGCCGGCGCCACCGCGGCCGAGGTCGACGTCGTGTTCGCCGACGCGGCCGCCGTTCCGGAGCTCGACCGCGCCGAGGCGGCGGCGATCCGCGCCGTGTTCGGCCCGCACGGCGTACCGGTGACCGCGCCGAAGACGCTGACCGGGCGCCTGTGCTCCGGGGCGGGCGCGCTCGACCTCGCCACGGCGCTGCTTTCCCTGCGCCACGGCGTCATCCCGCCGGCCACCGGCGTCCGCCCGGCCGCCGGGCTCGACCTCGACCTGGTCACCGAGGCGCGCGAGCGCCCGCTGCGGTCGGCACTGGTCCTCGCCCGGGGCAACGGGTTCAACTCGGCGCTGCTCGTCCGCACCGTCCACAGTGGAAAGAAGTGAGAGGAAGGCATGTCCGACAAGGGATTCACCCTCGACGACCTGATGCGGATCCTGCGCGAGGGTTCGGGGGACACCGAAGAGCCGGCCGGCGATCCCGCCGGCGTCGAGTTCGCCGAGCTGGGCTACGACTCGCTGGCGCTGCTGGAAACCGCCGGCCGGATCGAGCGCGAGTACGGCCTGACCCTCGACGAGTCCGCGCTGGCGGAGGCCACGACGCCCCGGGCGCTGGTCGAGCTGGTGAACGAGCACCTGGCGAAGGTCCACGCCTGAACCGGGCCACCCCCACGACGACGGGAGCAGGAATGACCGACCAGGAAGGCCGCACCGCGGTCGTCACCGGCGCCACGAGCGGGATCGGGCTCGCGGTGAGCAAGCTGCTGGCTCGCCAGGGCTTGCGCGTGTTCCTCGGCGCGCGCACCGCCGAGAACGTCGCCACCACCGTGAAGGAACTGCGCGACGCCGGCTTCGAGGCCGACGGCGCCGCGTGCGACGTGCGGTCCGGCGAGGACGTCACCGCGTTCGTGCGCGCCGCCGTCGACCGGTACGGCCCGGTCGGCGTGCTCGTCAACAACGCCGGCCGATCGGGCGGCGGCGTCACCGCGGAGATCGCCGACGAGCTGTGGCTCGACGTCATCGAGACCAACCTCACCAGCGTGTTCCGGATGACCCGCGAGGTCCTCACCACCGGGGGCATGGCGGCGGCCGGCCACGGCCGGATCGTCAACATCGCTTCCACCGCGGGAAAACAAGGCGTCGTGCTGGGCGCGCCGTACTCGGCGTCCAAGCACGGGGTCGTCGGGTTCACCAAGGCGCTGGGCAACGAGCTGGCCCCGACCGGCATCACCGTCAACGCGGTGTGCCCCGGCTACGTGGAAACCCCGATGGCCGAACGGGTGCGGCAGGGCTACGCGGCCGCGTACGGGACGTCCGAGGACGAGGTGCTGAAGAAGTTCGAGGCCAAGATCCCGCTCGGCCGCTACTCGACGCCGGACGAGGTCGCCGGCCTCGTCGGCTACCTGGTGACCGACACCGCGGCCTCGATCACCGCGCAGGCGCTCAACGTCTGCGGCGGGCTCGGCAACTTCTGATCCGGCGAGAGGGACTGGAGGACGACCATGCGCGAAGCGGAACACGAGATCCTGGTCGACGCGCCCGCGGACGAGGTCTACCGGCTCGTCGCGGAAGTGGCGAACTGGCCGCGGATCTTCCCGCCGACGGTCTTCGTCGACCACGTCGAGCGGGGCGAGGGCACCGAGCGGATCCGGATCTGGGCGACCGCCAACGGCGAGCCCAAGAACTGGACCTCGCGCCGCGAACTCGACCCGGCGGCCCGGCGGATCTCCTTCCACCAAGAGGTTTCCACGCCGCCGGTCGCCGAGATGAGCGGCACGTGGATCGTCGAACCGGTGTCGGCGGCGACGGCGAAGGTGCGGCTGCTGCACGCCTACCGCGCGGTCGGCGACGACCCGGGCGGCCTGGCGTGGATCGACCGGGCGGTGGACACCAACAGCCGGTCGGAACTGGCCGCGCTCAAGCACAACGTCGAGCTGGTGACCAACCCCGAGCTGACGTTCTCCTTCACCGACACCGTCCGGATCGACGCCCCGGCCAAGGACGTCTACGACTTCGTCGACCAGGCCGCGCTGTGGGCCGAGCGGCTGCCGCACGTCTCGTCGGTCGACCTGCGCGAGCCGAGCCCCGGCCTGCAGGTGCTGCGGATGGACACCCGCGCGAAGGACGGTTCGGTGCACACCACCGAGTCGGTCCGGGTGTGCTTCCCGCACCACCGGATCGTCTACAAGCAGACCACGCTGCCCGCGCTGATGACGCTGCACACCGGCCGCTGGGACTTCGCCGAGGAGCCCGGTGGCGGCACGACGGCGTCGTCGGAGCACACCGTCGTGCTCAACACGGCGAACATCGCGAAGGTGCTCGGGGACGGCGCGGGGGTCGCCGAGGCCCGCGAGTTCGTCCGGACCGCGCTGAGCACCAACAGCCGGGCCACGCTCGGCTTCGCGAAGGACCACGCGGAAGCGCGGCCGTGACCCGCCCCGAGGCCGCCGACGTCCTCGTCGTCGGCGCCGGCCCGGCCGGTTTGCTGCTGGCGCACGACTTGAGCGCCGCCGGCGTCGCGGTGACCGTGCTGGAGCAGCGGACCGCGCCGCACACCGAGTCCCGCGCGTCGACGCTGCACGCCCGCACGATGGAGCTGTTCGCCGAACGCGGGCTGCTCGACGAGCTGGGACCGCCATCGCGCGGCGGGGCGGGCCACTTCGGCGGGCTCGGGCTCGACCTGGCCGAGGCCGATCCGGCACACCCTTATGCGGGGCAGTGGAAAGCGCCGCAGACCGAGGTCGAAGCCGTGCTCGCCCGGCGGGCGGTGGCCCGCGGCGCGGACCTGCGCCGCGGGCACCGGGTCACCGCGCTGACCGAGCACGGGACCCACGTCGAGGTGACCGCGATCGGCCCGGCCGGGCCGGTCCGGTGGCGGGCGGCCTTCGTCGCCGGCTGCGACGGCGAGGACAGCACCGTGCGCCGGCTGGCCGGCATCGGTTTCCCCGGCCACGACGCCCAGCGGGAGCTGCTGCGGGCCGACGTCCGCGGGATCGACGTGCCGGACCGGCGCTTCGAACGGCGGCCCGCCGGGCTCGCGATCGCCTCGCGCGGGCCGGACGGGACGACCCGGCTCATGGTCCACGAGTACGGCCGCGCCCCGCGCACGTCGCCGGGGGAGCCCGGGTTCGCCGAGTTCGCCGAGGTGTGGCGCCACGTCACCGGCGAGGACGTCTCGCACGGCGAAGCCTTGTGGGTCAACGCTTTCGGGGACGTCCGGCGGCAGGCGGAGCGGTACCGCGCGGGCCGGATCGTGCTGGCGGGCGACGCGGCCCACGCGCAGCTCCCGGTCGGCGGCCAGGCGATCAACCTCGGCCTCCAGGACGCCGCGGAGCTGGCCCCGCGGCTGGCGGCCCAGTTCACCGGCGAGCCCGATGAAGCGCTGCTGGCGGGCTACCACGACGTCCGGCACGCGGTCGGGCGGCGCGCGCTCGCCGGCATCGAAGCACAGGCGAACCTGCTGCTCGGCGGCCCGGAGGTCGAGGCGCTGCGCGAAGTGGTCGGGGAGCTGCTCGAGCTCGGGCCGGTGCGCCGGCACCTCGCCGCGGCGATCAGCTCGCTCGACACCCCACGCCCGGCCGCGCGCCCCGGCGCCGGCCCCACCACCCCCAGGAGGACGGAAATGGCTCAGCTGAGCGGAAAGACCGCGCTGGTCACCGGGTCGAGCCGCGGCATCGGCCGCGCGACCGCCGAGCGCCTCGCCCGTGCCGGCGCGCTCGTCGCCGTGCACTACGCGGAAAACGAGGCCGCGGCCGCCGAGGTCGTGGCGGCCATCGAGGGCGACGGCGGGCGCGCGTTCGCGGTGGGCGCCGACCTGGCCGCGCCCGGCGGCGTCCACGAACTGTTCCTCGCGCTCGAACTCGGGCTCAAGGAGCGCACCGGGAGTACCGACCTCGACATCCTGGTCAACAACGCCGGCGTGATGGGCGGGGTGGCCCCGGAGGACATCACGCCCGAGCAGTTCGACCGGCTCTACGCGGTCAACGCCAAGGCGCCGTTCTTCCTCGTCCAGCGCGCGCTGCGGAACCTGCCCGACGGCGGCCGGATCGTGAACATCTCGTCGGGCCTGACCCGCTTCGCGAACCCGCAGGAGGTCGCGTACGCGATGACCAAGGGCGCGGTCGACCAGCTGACCCTGCACTTCGCCAAGCACCTCGGCCCGCGCGGGATCACCGTGAACAGCGTCGGGCCGGGCATCACCGACAACGGGTCGCCGGTCTTCCGCAACGCCGAAGCCGTCGCGCAGATGGCGTCGCTCTCGGCGTTCGGCCGGGTGGGGGAGACCGACGACGTCGCCGCCGTCGTCGAGTTCCTCGCCGGCCCCGGCGCCCGCTGGATCACCGGGTCCTATGTGGACGCCAGCGGCGGTACCCTGCTGGGCGGCTGAGGACCGTGGCGCAGACGGCAGGTCCGGTCCGCGCGGCCCCGCGGCCGCTGGTGTTCGTGCTCGCCGGCACGATGCTGCTCGACGCGCTCGAGGTGTCGGTGCTCGTGCCCGTGCTCCCGGCGCTGGCCGGGGCGTTCGGTGCCGGGCCGGGGCAGGCGCAGTGGCTGCTGACCGCGTTCGCCGCCGGGTTCGGGGCGGTGCTGCCCGCGGGCCCGTGGCTCGCGGCCCGGTTCGGCACCCGGCGGGTCTACCTGGCGGCGTTGCTCGGCTTCGCGGCCGCGTCCGCGGTCGCCGGGGTGACCGGCGACTTCGCGGTGCTCGTGGCCGCCCGGCTGGTCAAGGGCGCGTGCGCCGCGCTCACCGCGCCCGGCGGGCTGGCCGTGCTCACCGCCGCGGTCCCCGAGGGCGAACGGCAGCGGCGGGCGGTGGCGCTGTACGCGGCGTTCGGCGCGGCCGGCTTCACCACCGGCCTGCTGGTGTCGGGGGCGCTCGCCGGCGCCGGACCGCGGTGGGTGCTGCTGTTCCCGGCGCCCGTCGCGCTGGTCCTCGCCGGGCTCGCCGCCGCGGTGGTGCCCCCGGACGCGCCGCGGGCGCCGGTCGCGGCGTTCCCGCGGGGACTGGCGCGCAACGGCCCGTTCACGCGTTCGGCGTTCGGCGCGGCGGTGCTCAACGGCACGTACCTGACGACCCTGCTGGTCACGACCTACGCGCTGCACGAACGCGGCTGGAGCCCGCTCGCCGTCGCCGCCGGCTGCCTGCCCGCGTGCCTGCCGGTCGCGCTGACCTCGCCGGTCACCGCGCGGCTGGTCGCGGCGATCGGCACGGCCCGGCTGATCGCCGCCGGCGCGGTGGCGGCCGCGGCGGGCTACGCCTGGCAGCTGCTGCCGCTGCCGGGGGACGGCTACCCGCGGCTGGCCCCGACGCTGGTGCTCGCCGGTATCGGGTTCGTGTTCGCCTTCGGCGCGCTCAACGTGCAGGCGGTGGCCGCGCTGCCGGCCGCGGCCCGGGCCAGGGCGGTCCCGGTCTACCAGAGCTGCGTGCAGTTCGGCGCGGTGACCGTGCTGCTCGCGGGCGTGGCGGTGGCCGGCCTGGACGGTCCGGTGTGGATGGTGGTCGCGGTGGTGGGGGGCGCGGGCGCGGGCGTCGCCCTAGCGGGATGGCGGCACCCGGCCGCGGAGTCTCGAGGAGGAAGCAGATGAGCCTGAACACGCTCGAACACCCCGGCGCCGTGGCGCGCGGGCACGACCGGTGCCTGCTCACGGCCCGGGAACGGATTTCCCTGCTGCTGGACCCTGGCTCGTTCACCGAGCTCGAGCGCGGGGACGGCGTGCTCACCGGGCGCGGCGAGGTCGAGGGCCGCCTGGTGCACCTGTGGGCGCACGACCTGCGGTTCGCCGGCGGCGCGCTGGGCGAGGCGTCCGCCGCGGGGATCCAGCGGCTCCTGGACACTGCGCTGGCCGAGGGCACCCCGGTCGTGGCGCTCGACGACTGCGCGGGGGTGCGGGAGGACGTCGCCGCACCGGACGGTTACGGCGGCACGCTGCGCCGGGCGGCCGCGCTGGCGGGCACCGTCCCGCAGATCACCGTCCTGCTCGGGCCCTGCCCGGGTGGCACGTCCTACGGCGCGGCACTGGCCGACTTCGTGTTCGCCGTCCGCGGTGCCGCGGCACCGGCCACGGCGCAGTTCGTGCACGACGACGAGCCGACGTGCCTGGAGGAGGTCCGGCGGCTGCTGGCCCTGCTGCCGCCGAACCGGCGCGAACCACCCCGCGGCGAGCCGTGCGAAGACCCGCCGGAGCGCCTGGTGCGCCACCGGTCCGCTCTCGACGTCGGCGATCTCATCGCGGAGGTCGTGGACGACGGCGAATGCGTCACCGTCGGGACCGGGCCGGGCACCCGGTGCGCGCTGGCCCGGATCGGCGGCCACCCGGTCGGCCTGGTGGCGGCGTGCGACCGCGCGGCGGGCGCCGGCGACGCGGCGCGGTTCGTCGGGTTCTGCGACACCTTCGGGATCCCCCTCGTCACGGTGGCGGACGTGCCGCCGGTCCGGCCGCACCCGGCCCTGCTGGCGGCGTACTGCGCGGCGACCACGCCCCGCGTCTCGCTGCTGCTGCGCCCGGCGGAAGCCGGCACCGGCCTGACGCTGGACTCCCGCCCGCTCGGCGCCGACGTCTGCCTCGCCTGGCGCCACGATGGCCCGCCCCCGGCGGCCGACGAGGTGATCCAGCCGGCCCAGACCCGGCGGGTGCTGGTGCGGTGGCTCGCGGTGCTGCGCGCGCGGGCGGTGCCGCGGTGAAACCGGAATCCTCTTCAGGGAAAGGAAAAGCCGTGTCCGAGAAATCCCGGACCGTCCTGGTCGTCGGGCCCACCGGCAACGTCGGGCCGCACGCGCTGGCCCAGCTCCTCGAAGCCGGGGTGACGGCCCGCGCGCTGGTGCCGCCCGGTGACCCCGCCGTGGACCGGATCCCCGACGGCACCGAGGTCTTCGAAGGCGACCTGGCGGAACCCGAAAGCCTGGTGCCCGCCCTCGACGGCGTCACCGGCGTGTTCCTCATGTGGCCGTTCTTCACCCTCGACGTGAGCACCGCGCCCGCCGTGCTGGAGGTGATCAGCCGGTACACCGGGCGGGTCGCTTTCGTCTCGTCGATCGGTGTCCACATCGGACTGGAGCCGGTGGACAACAACTGCCACGCCTACCTCGAGCAGCAGATCGAGAAGGCCGGGCTGACGTGGACCTTCCTGCAGACCACCGGGTTCGCCTGCAACGCGCTCGGCTGGGCCGGCCAGCTCGAGGGCGGCGACGTCGTGCGGTTCCCCTACGGTGACGCCGTCCGCACGCCGGTCCACGAAGCCGACCTGGCCGCCGTCGGCGTCCGCGCGCTCACCGAGGACGGCCACGAGAATCGCCGGTACGTCGTGACCGGTCCCGAAGCGCTGTCGCAGGCCGAACAGCTGCGGATCATCGGGGCGGCGGCCGGGCGCGAGCTCGCGTGGGCCGAGGTCGCGCACGACGACGCGCGGCGCGCGATGGTCGGGGCCGGCTGGCCGCCGACCTACGCCGACGGTGCGCTCGAGTACTTCGCGACCCTGGTCGAGACGCCGGAGACGCGCACGGACACCGTCGCCGAGGTGCTCGGCCGGCCCGCCCGGACGTTCCGTGACTGGGCCGAGGAGCACGCACACCGCTTCCGGCGCGGTGCGGCGCGATGACCGGCGACGAGGGGTTCGCCGGGTTCTGGGTGCTGTCGGCGGCCGACGCCGCGGCCGCGCGGGCCCTCTCCGCGCAGCTCGACGACGAGCTGCTGAGCCTGCGCGACGCGGCCGGGTTCCGCTCGGCGCGCCTGCACCTCGGCGTCGACGGGCGGACCGTGGTGCTCCGCCACGGCTGGCGCAGCGCCGCCGACCACGCGGCCTTCCGCGACGGGCCCTTCGCCCAGCGGCTGCGCGGGGTCGCCGGCCGCGCGGCCATCCGCACCCCGCGGTGCTACGGCGGCGAGCTCGTCGCCCGGATCGAAGGCCCGGACGCCGGTGCCGCGCCCGGGGTCGCCGTGCTCGCCGTCCGGCACGTCGGCGGCCGCCGCAGCGCCCTCGCGCTGACCGAGCTGCTGGAACGCAGCGGGGACTGGAAGCGGGAGTTCCCCGGGTTCATCTCCGCGGACGCCGCGATCGGCCCCGACCACACCACTTTCGTCAACTATCCACAGTGGACCGACGTCGCCGCGTTCGACGCCTACATGGCGGATCCGCGCAACGCCGCCGGCCAGCCGGCGATCGCCCGGCTCGAAGCGGCCGAGCCCGTCATCGTGCGCTGCTCGGTCGTCGCCGAGGTGATCACCGTGGAAAGGAGCTGAAATGACCACCCCCGCCGAAGCACCCCCGGCCGGGCTGTTCACCGCCGGCTACTACCAGGACCCGTACCCGACGCTCGACCGGCTGCGCGAGCACGACCCCGTGCACGAATTCCGCTTCCCGGTCGGGGACGTGCGCATGTGGCTGGTCACGCGCTACGACGACGTGCGCGCCCTGCTGGCCGACCCGCGTTTCAGCTCCGAAGGCGGCACCTGGGGCAACCGCGAGTTCCGCGAGGCCGGCCTGGTCAGCGGGGCGGGCAGCGTCCTCGAACGCGCGGTCACCGTGGTCGACCCGCCCGCGCACACGCGGCTGCGCCGGCTCGCGATGAGCGCGTTCACCACCCGCCGCGTCGAGCGGTGGCGGGACGCGCTCACCGGGCTGGTGGACCGGACCCTGGACCGCTGCGCCGCGCTCGGCACGTTCGACGTCATGGACGACTTCGCCGGCGTCGTCTCCTCGGAGATGCTCGGCGCCATCCTCGGCCTGCGGATCGAGCGCCACCGCGACCTGGTCGACGCGCTGACCCAGGCGTTCCCCTCGGACCCGGCGCTGATGGACCAGGTGCCCGCCGGGTTCGCGCGGATCTGCGAGTACGCGGAAGAACTGGTCGCCGAGAAGCGCCGCACGCCGGCCGACGACCTGACGTCCGCGCTGGTCGAGGCCTCCGAGGACGGCGACCGCCTCGACGAGCGCGAACTGGTCGCGATGGTGGCGGCGATGATCATGGCGGGCAGCGACACCGTCCGCGCGTTCCTCGGCAACGCCGTGCTCGCGCTGCTCGACCACCCGGACCAGCGGGCCGCGCTGACCGCCGGCGCGGACACCACGGCCGCGGTGGAAGAACTGCTGCGCTACGAGGGCGCGCTGACCACCGCGCTGTTCCGGGTGACCACCGAAGACGTCGACTTCGCCGGCACCCGGCTGCCCGCCGGCTCGCCGGTGATCGCCGGGCTGCTCGCGGCCAACCGCGACCCCGCGCGGTTCCCCGACCCCGGACGGCTCGACCTGGCCCGGACCGGGCCGCGGCACGTCGGCTTCGGGCACGGCCTGCACAACTGCCTCGGCGCCGCGCTCGCCCGGCTGGAGATCGGGCTGTCGGTGACGGCGCTGTTCCGCCGGTTCCCCGGCCTGCGGCTGGCGACCGGCCGAGCCGACGTGCGCTACATCGAGAACTGGGCGATGCGCCGGCTGACCGCGCTGCCGGTGGACGCGGCGCGATGAGCGGGCCGGCCGTCCGCGTCGACCGGGCCCTGTGCTGCGGGTCCGGGTCGTGCGAGGTGATGGCGCCCGGGCTGTTCCGGGTCGGCGGCGACGGGTTCGCCGTCTTCCGGCCCCCGGCGGCCGGGGCGTGGGACGCGCAACTGCTGGAGGACGTCGCCCGGTGCTGCCCCACCGGCGCGATCACGGTGCACGGGACCGACGAAGGGAGTGCCCGATGACCCAGGAAGCGGAACAGGTCGCCGAAGACGCCGAGCAGGTGATCGGCAGGCTGTGGGAACGCAACTACGACCCGGGGACCCGCGGGATGATCACCGGCCTCGGCATCCGCCCGGACTGGCGCTGCCTCGACCTCGGGGCCGGCCTCGGGTCGATGTCACGCTGGCTGGCCGGGCAGGTCCCGCGGGGCTCGGTGCTCGCGCTCGACCGCGACACCAGCCACCTCTCCGCCGCCGCGGCGGACAACCTGACCGTGCGGCGAGCCGACCTGGCCGAAGCCGACTTCCCCGACGGCTCGTTCGACCTCGTGCTGGCCCGGGCGGTGCTGTCGTACCTGCCGGATCCCGAGGCGGTGCTCGGCCGCGTGCACCGCTGGCTCGCGCCGGGCGGGTACCTGGTCGCCGAAGACTTCTACTTCATGCCGAGCGACGACTGCGCGACCCCGCTGGGCCGCCGGGTCGTCGAGGGCTACGCGAAGGCCGCTGCGGGCGCGGGCCTGGACTGGCGGCTCGCCCGCCGGCTGCCGTCGCTGCTGGCGCGCACCGGTTTCGAAGCGGTGGAGCAGACCGTCCGGCCGCTCGGGCCCGGGCAGGGCGAGGAGGAGAACGAGCTGATGCGAGCGCGGATGAACCTGCAGGGCGCGCCCCTGGTGGAAAACGGCCTGGTGTCCGCCGAGGACGTCGCCGAGTTCGTGGCGACGCTCGACCGGCCCGAGGTCCGGGACGTCACCACGCTGCTGTTTTCGGTGCGGGGGCGGCGATGAAGGTCCTCTTCTGCGCGCCTTCGGCGTTCGCGCACCTCAACCCGCTGGTCCCGCTGGCGGGCGCGCTGCAGGGCGCCGGCCACGAGGTCCGGGTGGCGACCCATCCGGAGATGACCGACGCGGTGCGCGCGCTCGGCCTGACCGCGGTCGCGGCGGGGGAGTGGGACTTCCCCAAGGCCAACGCGCACGAAAGCGACGCGCTGTACGAGCGGGTCCTGGAGCTGATCGGCGACGAGGGCCGCGACCGCGCGCCCGGGCGGCCGCCGTCGAAGATGGTGCTGCGCGGGTTCCGCCGCTACTACGACCCGGAACCGCCGGGCGCGCGCGGGAACCTGCTCGCCGACGACCTGGTGGCGTTCGCCCTGCGGTGGCGGCCGGACCTCATCGTCTGGGACTCGATCTCGTTCCCCGCCGCCATCGCCGCGCGGGTTTCCGGTGCCGCGCACGCGCGGGTGCTGTGGTCGGTGGACGACGTCGCCTGGCTGCGGGCCGTGCTCAACCGGGTCACCGCCCGCCCCGGCGCGCCGGCCGACCCGATGCTCGCGCACATGCGCCCGATGCTCGAGCGCTTCGGCGTCGAGTTCGGCGAAGACCTCCTGCTGGGCCAGTTCACCCTCGACGCCTACCCGGGCGTGCGGTTGCGCACGCCCGCGCCGGAGCTGCGGTACGTCCCGCTGCGGCCGGTGCCCTACACCGGCACGATGACCGTGCCGGACTGGCTGGACGACCCGGGCGAGCGCCCGCGCGTCGCGGTGTCGCTGGGAGCGGGGATCCGGAGCTTCTTCCCGGGCGGCACCAGCAAAGTCGCGGCCGAAGAGCTCTTCGAAGTCACCGGCGGGCTGGACGTCGAGGTCGTGGCGACGCTGAACGAGGCGCAGCTGGCGTCCGTCGGGCACGTGCCGGACCACGTCCGCGTCGTCGACTACCTGCCGCTGAACCTGCTCATGCCGACCTGCGCGGCGATCATCCACCACGGCGGGGGCGGGACGTTCGCGGCCGCCGTCGCGCACCGGGTGCCGCAGCTGGTCTGGAAGGAACGCAGCGTCTACTACGACGACATCGCCCGGCTCGTCGAAACGAGCGGAGCCGGCCTCGTCGTGGACGACGAGCCGTTCGCCGCGGACGTGGTGCGCAAGCAGCTCACCCGGATCATGACCGAGCCGTCGTTCGCCGACGGCGCGGCCGAACTGCGGCGGGACGCGCTGGCCGTGCCGGCGCCCACCGAGGTCGTCCCCGCGCTGGAACGGCTGACCGCCGAGCACCGCGGGGTGACCCGGTGACGCCCGTGCGGCTCGGCGTGCTCGGCTGCGCGTCGATCGTCCGGCGCCGGATGCTGCCGGCGGTGGCGCGCAGCGGCGACGTCGAGCTCGTGGCCGTCGCGAGCCGGGACGAGACGAAGGCGAAGAGCGTCACCGCGGAGTTCGGCGGGGAAGCGGTCGAGGGGTACGAGCAACTGCTCGCCCGCCGCGACCTCGACGCCGTCTACGTCCCGCTCCCGGCGGCCCTGCACGCCGAGTGGGTCGAGCGCGCCCTGCGGGCCGGCCTGCACGTGCTGTGCGAAAAGCCGCTGACCGGGACCCTGCCGGCCAGCCTGCGCCTGGTCCGCCTCGCCGAGGAGCGCGGGCTTTCGCTGGTCGAGAACTTCATGTTCGCCCGGCACCGCCAGCACGCCGTGGTCCGGGAGCTGGTGGCCGCCGGCACGATCGGCGAGATCCGCAGCCTCACCGCGGAGTTCGCCTTCCCGCCCAAGCCCGCCGGCGACATGCGCTACACCGCGGCCGGCGGCGGCGCGCTCGTGGAGATCGGCGGCTACCCGCTGCGGACGGCGCTGATGCTGCTGGGCGAAGAGCTTTCGGTCGCCGGCGCGGTCGTGCGGCACAGCGCCGAGCACGGCGTCGACCTGTCCGGCGCCGCGCTGCTCACCGACCCGGCCGGCCGCACCGCGCACCTGACCTGGGGCATGGAGCACGCCTACCGGGCGAGCTACGAACTCTGGGGCGAGACCGGCCGGATCGTCGTGGAGTGGGCGTACACGCCGCCCGCCGAGCACCGGCCGGTGCTGCGGATCGAGACCCAGGACCGGATCGACCGGCGGACGCTGCCCGCCGACGACCAGTTCGGCAACGTGCTGGCCGAGTTCGCCCGGTCGGTGCGGACCGGCGTCCCCGGCGAGCTCGAAGGGCACAACGTGCTGCGGCTGGCCGCGTTGTCCGACGAGGTCGCGGCGGCCGCGCGGGTGTGCGGGGCGGTGGCGTGATGCGGATCCTGGTCACCGGGGGAGCCGGGTTCATCGGCTCCGCCTACGTCCGCGGCCTGCTCGACGGCGCCTACCCGGGCACGGACGGCGCGCGGGTCACGGTGCTCGACCACCTCGGCTACGCCGGCCGCCGCGACAACCTGCCCGCCGCGCACCCGCGGCTGGAGTTCGCCGAGGGCGACATCCGCGACACCGCGCTGCTGGCCGCTCTCGTGCCCGGGCACGACCTGGTGGCGCACTTCGCCGCGGAGTCCCATGTGGACAGATCACTGGCCGTGGCCGGGGACTTCCTGCGCACCAACGTCGAGGGCACCGGCGCGGTGCTGCAGGCGTGCCTCGACGCCCGCGTGGCCCGGGTGGTGCACGTGTCCACCGACGAGGTGTACGGCTCCATCGACGACGGCGCCTGGACCGAGGACTCGCCGCTGCTGCCGAATTCGCCGTACGCGGCGTCCAAGGCGGCTTCGGACCTGGTGGCGCGCGCGTACTGGCGCACCCACGGTCTCGACGTCTCGATCACCCGCTGCTGCAACAACTACGGGCCCCGCCAGCACCCCGAGAAGGTCATCCCGCGGTTCGTCACCAGCCTGCTGCAGGACCGGCCCGTGCCGCTCTACGGCGACGGGCGCAACGTGCGCGAATGGCTGCACGTCGACGACCACTGCCGCGCCGTGCACGCCGTGCTCACCGGCGGCCGCGCCGGCGCGGTGTACCACGTGGGCGGCGGGACCGGGCTGAGCAACCTGGAGCTCACCCGGCGGCTGCTCGAGCTGTGCGGGGCCGGCGAGCGGCTGGTGCGCCGCGTGCCCGACCGCAAGGGGCACGACCGGCGCTACGCGCTGGACGACAGCCGCATCCGCACCGAGCTGGGCTGGGCCCCGCGCGTCCCGTTCGACGACGGGCTGGCCGCCACGGTCGCCTGGTACCGCGAAAACCCCGGCTGGTGGGCCGCTTCCGCGAGCCGCGCCGCCGCGCTGTGAGGAGGACGCATGACCGACCGCAGGACCTCGATCCTGGACGACGTCCGGGCCTACCACGCCGAAGCCGAGACCGGGCGCGGGTTCGTGCCCGGGGAAACCGAAATCTGGCCCTCCGGCGCCGTGCTGGACGCCGACGACCGCGTCGCGCTGGCCGCGGCCGCGCTCGACCTGAAGATCGCCGCGGGCGGGGCGTCGAGGACGTTCGAATCGCGCTTCGCCCGCAAGCTCGGCCGCCGCAAGGCACACCTGACCAACTCCGGCTCGTCGGCCAACCTGCTCGCGCTGTCCGCGCTCACCTCGCCGCAGCTGGGCGAGCGGCGGCTGCGCCCCGGCGACGAGGTGATCACCGTCGCCGCCGGGTTCCCGACCACGGTGAACCCGATCCTGCAGAACGGCCTGGTGCCGGTGTTCGTCGACATCGAGCTGGGCACCTACAACACCACGGCGGAGCGGGTCGCGGCCGCGGTGTCCGACCGGACCCGGGCGATCATGGTCGCGCACGCGCTCGGGAACCCGTTCGAGGCAACGGAAATCGCCCGGCTGGCCGAAGAGAAGGACCTGTTCCTCGTCGAGGACAACTGCGACGCCGTCGGCTCGACCTACGACGGGCGGCTCACCGGGACCTTCGGCGACCTCGCCACCGTCAGCTTCTACCCGGCCCACCACCTCACCATGGGTGAGGGCGGCTGCGTGCTCACCGCGGACCTGGGCCTGGCCCGGATCGTGGAGTCCCTGCGCGACTGGGGCCGGGACTGCTGGTGCGAGCCGGGGGAGAGCAACAAGTGCCTCAAGCGGTTCGGCTACCGGCTGGGCGACCTGCCGGCCGGCTACGACCACAAGTACATCTTCTCCCACGTCGGCTACAACCTGAAGACGACCGACCTGCAGGCCGCGCTCGGGCTTTCGCAGCTGGCGAAGCTCGACGAGTTCTGCGCGGCGCGGCGGCGGAACTGGCGGCGCCTGCGCGACGCCGTCGACGGGCTGCCGCACCTGCTGCTCCCGGAAGCGACCCCGCGCAGCGACCCGAGCTGGTTCGGGTTCGCGCTGACCGTCACGCCCGACGCGCCGTTCACCCGCGCGGAACTGGTGTCGTTCCTGGAAGAGCGCAAGATCGGGACCCGGCGGCTGTTCGCCGGCAACCTCACCCGCCACCCCGCCTACCAAGGGCAGCACTACCGGGTTTCGGGCGAGCTGGCCAACAGCGACGTCGTCACCGAGAACACGTTCTGGGTCGGGGTCTACCCGGGGCTGACCGACGAGATGATCGACTACGTCTCGTCGTCGGTGAAGGACTTCGTCGGCGGGCGGGCGGCGAAGCGGTGAAGGGCATCATCCTGGCCGGCGGGACCGGCTCGCGGCTCGGCCCGGTCACGCAGGCGACGTCCAAGCAGCTGCTGCAGGTCTACGACAAGCCGATGATCTACTACCCGTTTTCGGTGCTCCAGCTCGCCGGGATCCACGACATCCTGCTCATCACCACCCCGGCCGACCGGCCGGCCTACGAGCGGCTGTTCGGCGACGGGAGCGCGCTGGGGATGACCATCTCCTATGCGGTGCAGGACCGGCCGCGCGGGATCGCCGACGCGTTCCGGCTCGGCGCCGCGCACATCGGGAACGAGCCGGTGGCGCTCATCCTCGGGGACAACATCTTCCACGGCCCGCGGTTCCCGACGATCCTGGCCGACGCGATCAAGAACCTCGACGGCTGCACGCTGTTCGGCTACCCGGTCGCCGACCCCGAGCGCTACGGCGTCGGGGAGGCCGACGAGACCGGCCGGCTGGTGTCGCTGGAGGAGAAGCCGGCGCGGCCGCGGTCGAACCGGGCGATCACCGGGTTGTACCTCTACGACAGCGAAGTCGTCTCGATCGCCGCGCGGCAGCGCCCGTCGGCGCGGGGCGAGCTGGAGATCACCGACGTCAACCGGGCCTACCTCGAGCGCGGGCGCGCGACGCTGGTCGACCTCGGCCGCGGGTACGCCTGGCTCGACACCGGCACCCCGGACGCCATGGCCGAGGCGGCGAAGTACGTGCAGATCATCGAAAACCGCCAGGGCGTGCGGATCGCCTGCATCGAGGAGATCGCGCTGCGCATGGGGTTCATCGACGCGGCCGCGTGCCACCGGCTCGGCGCGGCGATGTCGGGTTCGGACTACGGGCGGTACGTCATGCAGATCGCCGAAGCGGCCGGCGCCCCGGCGCCCGCGTAGGGAGGGAAAACCGTGTTGTTCCGAGACAGCGGGGAGTGCCTGGACTGGCTCGCCGAGCGCGACCGGGCCCAGGACTTCACCGTCACCCGCACCCGGCTCGACCGCATGCCGGGCTGGGCGGTCGATCCCGTCACCGGCAACCTGGCCCACCGCAGCGGGCGGTTCTTCACCGTGGAGGGGCTGGCGATCGGCACCGACCACCGCGACGTCGAGTCGTGGACCCAGCCGATCATCGTGCAGCCCGAGATCGGCATCCTCGGCATCCTCACCCGCGAGATCGGCGGCGAGCCGCACTACCTCATGCAGGCCAAGGTGGAGCCGGGCAACGTCAACGGCGTCCAGCTCTCCCCGACCGTGCAGGCCACCAAGAGCAACTACACGCGCGTGCACCAGGGCAGCCCGGTGCCCTACCTCGAGCACTTCCGGAGCCCGCGCCGCGGGCGGGTGGTCTTCGACTCGCTGCAGTCGGAGCAGGGCTCGTGGTTCCTGAGCAAGCGCAACCGCAACATGATCATCGAAGTCACCGAGGACGTGCCCGTGCGGCCCGGTTTCTGCTGGCTGACCCTGGCGCAGCTGGGCGAGCTCCTGCTGGCCGACAACGTGGTGAACATGGACGCCCGGACGGTGCTGTCCGGGCTCTCGTTCGCCGCCGGGGCGGCGCCGGGCCCGGCCCGCACGGCCGAGCTGGTCAGCTGGTTCACCGAGGTGAAGGCGCGGTACCGGCTGAGCCGGACGCGCACGCCGCTGGCCGTGCTGCCGGACTGGGAGCGGGGGCCGCACGAGATCCGCCACTGCGACGGACGGCACTTCTCGGTGATCGGGGTCGACGTCACCGCCGGGCACCGCGAGGTGAAGAGCTGGTCGCAGCCGATGATCGCGCCGCACGGGCGCGGGGTCGTCGCGTTCCTCGGCCGCCGGGTGGCGGGCCGGCTCGAGGTGCTGGTCCAGGCCCGCACGGAGGCGGGGACGCACGACGTCGTCGAGATGGCGCCGACGGTGCACTGCATCCCGGCCAACTACCCGGCGGGGGCCCGGCCGCGGTTCCTCGACGAGGTGCTCGCGGCACCGGCGTCCGCGCGGCTGCTCGACGTCGTCCACTCGGAGGAGGGTGGCCGGTTCCACCACGCGGAGAACCGGTACCTCGTCGTCGAAACCGAGCCGGACGCCGCCCTCGACGTCCCGGACGACTTCTGCTGGATGACCCCGGCCGAGCTCGCCGGGTTCGTCGGCCACGGCAGCTACGTCAACGTCGGGGCCCGGTGCCTGCTGGCGTGCCTGAACCTGGCCGCCGGCCCGGTACTGGACGGCGCGCGCCCGCGCGTCGCCGCCTGAGGGTCAGGGGAGGTAGCCGTGCAGGAACACCCGGACGCCCGCGGTGGCGAGCTCGGCGACTTCGGCGTCGGGGATGGGGATCGCGCCGTGGTAGCTGCGGCTGTCCACCTCCGCCGCCGCGAGCAGCGACAGGTGGAACGCGGCGCGTTCGGGGTCCTCGACGCGCAGCAGGCCGCGCTCGGCCAGCTGCCCCAGCCGCGAGGCCAGCTCCGCCTGGACGCGATGCGGGCCGGCCTGCTGCCAGGCCGTCAGCACCGCGGGCGGGAGGTGCCCGGCCTCGGCCCGGATCTGCTGCACGAGCGCGAAGTGGTCGGCGAACTCCGGGTTCGGCCGGGCCCACGCGCCGGCGAACGCGGTGAGGGCCGCCTCGACGTCGGTGACGGCGCCGAAGTGGTGCTCGATCAGGGCGAGCTGGGCCTCGGCGACCTCGGTCGCGCTGGTCTGGATGACCTCCTGGAACAGCCGCGCCTTGTCGCCGAAGTGGTTGTAGAGGGTGCGGGTGGAGACGTCCGCGGCGGCGGCGATCGCGTCGATGCTCGCCCGGCTGTAGCCCTCGCGGGCGAAGGTGACGCGGGCGCCGTCGAGGATCGCGCGGCGCTTGTCGCTGGAGCGCTGGGGGCGGCGCGCCGCCGCTTCGGTGCTGTTCATGCGCTGATCCTAGCCGATGTACAACGCCCGTTGCATCGGTAAAGTACAACGTGTACTGTACTTGGCGAAGCCTCCCGAGTTTCCGCAGCAAAAAGGAGTCACCATGACCCGGATCGCCGTCATCACCGGCAGCACCCGGCCGCGCCGCCGCGCGGCACTGGTCGCCGCCTGGGTGCTCGAGGTCGCCGAACGGCACGCCGGCTCGGGCGACGTCAGCTTCGAAATCGTGGACCTGGCCGACTTCGACCTGCCGCTGCTCGACGAGCCGGTGCCGGCGGCGATCGGCGACTACGCGAACGAGCACACGCGGCGCTGGGCGCGCGTGATCGACGGGTTCGACGGTTTCATCTTCGTCACCCCGGAGTACAACCACTCCTACCCGGCCGCGCTGAAGAACGCGATCGACTACCTCTTCGCCGAGTGGGGCGACAAGGCGGCCGGGTTCGTCAGCTACGGCCTGCACGGCGGCATCCGCGCCGTCGAGCACCTCCGGGCCGCCGTGTCCGAGGTCAAGCTCGCGGACGTGCGCTCGTGCGTGGCGCTGTCGCTCTTCGCCGACTTCAAGATCACCGACATGACGCAGCCGGGCGAGTTCGCGCCCGGCGACCACCAGGAGCCGACGCTCACCCGGATGATCGACGAGGTCGTGGCGTGGTCGGCGGCACTGGCTCCGCTGCGCGCCGGCCGCGCGGCGGCGGGAGAGGTGCGGGCGTGACCCGCGCGGACGCGACCGCCGCACCGGCCACGGATGACCGCATCGGCTGGCCGGTCTGGCGGCTCGCGCTGGTCATCGTGTTCGGGGCGTTCGCGTCCGGGCTCGACGCCTCGCTGACCAACATCGGACTGGACACCATCGGCGCCGACCTGCACGCCGGGCTCGCCGAGGTGCAGTGGGTCGCGACCGCCTACATCGTCGCGCTCGCCGTTTCGCTGCCGCTGTGCGGCTGGCTGGGCCGCCGGCTCGGTCCCGGGCGGCTCTGGCTGATGGCGCTGGTGGCCTTCACCGTCTCCTCCGGGCTGTGCGCGGCCGCGCCGGACGTCGGCTGGCTCATCGGCCTGCGCGTCGTCCAGGGCCTGGCCGCGGGCCTGATGGTCCCGGCGGGCCAGACGATCATCGGCCAGGCGGTCGGCGCCGCGCGGCTGGGCCGGGTGATGTCGACGCTCGGCATCGCCGCGGCGCTGGCCCCGACGCTCGGCCCGGTCGTCGGCGGCCTGGTGCTGCACGCGCTGTCGTGGGAGTGGCTGTTCCTGATCAACCTGCCCATCGGCGCGATCGGGCTGCTGTTCGGCCTCCGTTACGTCCCCCGCGGCGAACGCGGCGGCGCGGCCCCGCTCGACTGGTGGGGCTTCGTGTGGATCGGCGGCGGCCTCCCGCTGCTGGTGTACGCGCTGACGGCGTGGAGTTCGGCGGGCACCATGGCCGCGTGGTCAGTCCTGGTCCCGCTCGTGCTCGGCGTCGCGGGCCTGACGGTGTTCGTGCTGCGTACCCGGCGACGGGCGAACCCGCTGATGGACCTCGGGCTCTACCGGCGCCCGGTGTACGTCGCGGCCAGCGGCGCGGCCGTGTTCAGCGGCGCCCTGATGTTCGGCGCGGCCCTGGTCTTCCCGCTGTACTTCGAAATCCTGCACCACGACGGCGTGATCGGCACCGGGCTGCGGATGCTCGCGCTCGGCATCGGCACGGCGGTCGCGCTGCCGGTCACCGGCCGGCTGACCGACCGCTACGGCGGCGGCGTGGTCGCCACGTGGGGCAGCGTGGCCGCGCTCGCGACCACGATCGTGTTCCTCGTCGCCGGCGCGGACGCCGACGCCGACCCGGTGCTGATCGAGGTCCTGCTGGTCCTGCTCGGCGCGTCGGTCGCGGCGACCGCGGTCCCGCCCGGGATCGCGGCCTACCAGACGGTGCACCCGGACCAGCTCCCCGACGCCACCACGCAGGTCAACATCGTCCAGCGCATCGGCGGCGCCCTCGGCGGCTCGCTGTACACGGTCACCATCGCCAACGGCCTCGCGGCAGGCGAAGAGCACGCGTTCCGCGGGGTGTTCTGGTGGCTGACCGGCTCGGCGGTGCTCGCCTTGATCTGTTCGCAGTGGCTCCGCATCACCCTCCACCGCGCCCGCACCACCCGTGAACCGCTGGAAAGGACGGACGAACAGTGACCATTCCGGACATCGGCGTCGTCGCCGACGAACCGTGGCTGAAGATCGGCGCCCGCGAGTTCCGCTCCCGCGTGATCGTCGGCATCGAGCAGTACGATTCGGTCCCCCTCGTGCGCGACGTCCTCAAGGCGGCGGGCGCGGACGTCTTCATCACCACCGTGGACCCGGACAACCGCCGCTCGAGCCTGCTCCTGATGGACCTGGCCGACGAGCTGCCGCTCGACGACTTCACGTGGGTCGGCACGACGTCCTTCGCCCGTTCCCGGGAAAGCGCGCTGCGCAGCGCCCGGATCCTGCGCGAATCGCTGGGCATCGAGATCCTGAAGCTCGACGTGCGCGGCGAAGACAACATGCCGGACAACGCGGGCACCGTCGAGGCGGCGCGCGAGCTGCGCGCCGAGGGCATGGAACTGCTCCCGTTCATCCTCCCCGACCCGGCGACCGCCCGCGCCCTCGAGGAGGCGGGCTGCGCCGCGCTGCGCGTGATGGCGTCCCCGGTCGCCTCGGGCCGCGGCATCGCGAACCCGGCGGCGGTCCGGGAGGTGATCGACCAGGTCCGCATCCCGGTGGTCGTGGAGGGCGGCATCGGCAGCGCCCGGCACGTCGCGGAGGCGATGGAACTGGGAGCATCGGCAACCCTGGTGAACACGGCGCTGGTCCGCGCGGAGTCTCCGTTGTTGATGGCGGCGGCAATGCGCCAGGCGGCTTTGGCGGGGTTGCTGTCGTACGAGTCCGGCCCGATGCCGGAGGTAGCGGCAGCGGTCTGACCCGGCGCCGACTGCCACTGCCGTGCCTTGCCGCGGTTGCCGGTACTGCCCGGGCGGACAACGGAACCACGGCGCTTCGGCGTGGTGGCGGTGTCGCCCGGGGTGCGCTTCGCAAGTCCGGCCGGTGCCGCAAGTCGTTGCCGCGCTTGATGTCGGGCAGCCCGGTCCGGCACCGGAATTCGCTGCCGCGCCCTGCCTCGGCAGCCGAAATTGCCGCCGCGTCTCGGCGCGGCTGTCGAAGCTGCGCTTGGTGTCGGGCCAACCCAGTCCGGCGCCGGAGCTCGCTGCCGCGCCTTGGCGTCGCAGCCGAAGTCGCCGCCAAGCCAAGGCGGCACCACCACCGGCGCGGCAACCGAAGCCGCGCCTGGTGCCGGGCCACCCGGTCCGCCACCACGAACTCGCTGCCGCACCACGCGGCAGCCGGAAATCGCCGCCGCGGGTTGGCGCGGCGGTACGGGGAAACGAGGGGGAAGCTTTGTCGTCGGAAGTCCCGGTGCGCCCGCACCGGCCCGTCCCGCCACCGCGGGGCACCGCCGCGGTCCCGGCACTGGTGGCGCTCGCCACCGCGGTCGGCAGTACCGGGCTCGCGGCCGGCGGCACGGCCGGTCCGCTGCTGGCCACCGCGATGACCGGGTCGGCCGCGGCGGCCGGGCTTCCGGTCGCGATGAACCTCGCCGGCCAGGCCGGCGCCGCCATCCTGGTGTCACGGCTGGCTTCCCAGGGCCGCCGCGGCCCGGGGCTGGCGGCCGGGTTCGCCGTCGGCGCGGCCGGTGCCGCGCTGGTCGTGCCGGCCGCCGCGACCGGGAGCTTCCCCCTCGTTCTCCTCGGGAGCGTCCTGCTGGGCGCCGCCAACGCGGCGGTCTTCCTGGCACGGTACGCAGCGGCCGCGGTGGTACCCCCAGACCGCCGCGGCCGCGCCCTGGGGCGGGTGCTGTCCGCGACCTCCGTCGGCGCCGTCGTCAGCCCGTTGCTGTTGGGCCCGGGCGCGGCGCTGGCGGCGCACGCGGGCCTGGTCCGCGAATCCGGCGCGTACCTGGTGGCCCTCGTGGCCTTCGGGGCCGCGGCCCTCGCGTTCGCCGTGTTGTCCCGCTTCGGCCTGTCCGGCGGACGTCCGGAAGGCACCGCGACCGGGGGAGTCCTGCGGGCCCTGCGCTCGTCCCGCGCATGGCCGGCGATCGCCGCGCTCGCGCTGACGAACTTCGCCATGGTCGGCGTGATGACCGTGGCGCCGGTCCACCTGAGCGCGGGCGGCGACGGCCTGACCGCGGTCGGGCTCGTGGTCGCGCTGCACGTCGTCTGCATGTTCGGCCCGTCCGCGGTCACCGGCGCGCTCGCGGACCGGTTCGGCCCGGTGCACCTCATCGCGGCCGGGGGTGTGCTCCTGCTCGGCGCCGGCGTGCTCGGCGCCATGGCCGGCGAGCACGACCCCGTGGTGATGACCCTCCACCTCGTCCTCGTCGGGCTGGGGTGGAACGGCGGCGTGGTCGGCGGCAGCGCCCTGCTCGGCGCGACCGCGTCGCCCGGACTGCGCACCCACCTCGAAGGAATCGGCGAGGCGGCGATGGGACTGGCGGCCGTGGTGGCCGCGCCCCTGGCCGGCGTCGTCTCGGCGATCGGCGGTTACCGCGGCCTGGCCGCGGGGTTCGGCGTCTTCGCCGCCGCCGGTCTGGCCCTCACCTGCACGCGCGCCAGGAGGCGACCTTCATGAGGATTCTGACCTGCAGCAACAGTTGCCCGCGCTGGGACGGCGGGGTGCTCGCGCCCCGCTCGCCCGGCGGTCTCGCGCCGATGCTCGTCGCGTTGCTCGAACAGCACGGCGGGCACTGGATCTTCACCGCGCCGCCCGACCGGCCGGACGCGCCGGACACCGTGCGGATCGGCGAGGACGTCTTCCTGCACCCGATCGAGCCCGGGGAAGACCTGCGGCGCAAGCACTACGACGAAATCTCCATCCGGCTCCTGCTGGGCCTGCTGCACTACATGCACGACACGTCGGCCCAGCCGGTGTTCGACGACGCGCTGTGGGCCGCCTGGGCCGGCTACGAAGAGGTCAACCGCACCTACGCCAAGCGGCTCGCCGAACTGGCCGCCGGCGCCGGGGACACCCTCGTCCTGCTGAACGACCCGCACCTGATGCTGGTCCCGGAGTTCTTCACCGCGGAGCAGCCCGCCCGCGGCAAGCTCACCTACTTCCTCGGCACCCCCTGGTGCGAGCCGGACTACTTTTCGCTCCTCCCGCGCCGCATCCGCGTCCGGCTCCTGACCAGCCTGCTGCGCTGCGACGTCGTGGGCTTCCACGCGACCCGCTGGGCCGACGCGTTCCTGCGCTGCTGCGCCCGGTACGTGCCGGGCGCCGTCGTCGACGGGCGGAGCGTGCTCCTCGGCGGCCACCGGACGGAGCTCGTCGCGACGCCGTTCCCGCTCGACACCGGCACGATCGACCGCATGACCGGCGAAGCCGCGATGAAGCGGTGGCGCACCCGGCTGGCGCGGTGGTCGCAGGGGCGCCGGATCATGCTGCGCGCCGACCGGCTGGACCTGTGGAAGAACCTGCCCCGCGGGTTCCGCGCCTACGAGCTGCTGCTCGAACGCCGCCCGGAGCTGGCGGCGGAGTGCTGGTTCGCCGCGGTCGTGACGACGCCGAGCCGCGCCGCCGGCCGCCACCTCGCCCACGCGGAGGAGACCGAGGAGATCGTGCGCCGGATCAACGCCCGGTTCGCGACCGGCGGCCAGGAGGCGGTTTCGCTGATCCGCCCGGCCGCGGACGACGACTCCCGCCACTGCGTCCTGGCCGGCCTGAGCATGAGCGACGCGGCGCTGGTCAACTCGACCTACGACGGCCTCAACCTGTTCGCCAAGGAAGCCGCGTACCTGCTGCCGGACGACGCGACGCTGCTGCTGTCGGAGAACGCCGGCGTGATCGAGGGGCTGGGCCGCTTCGCCGTCGGGATCGACCCGTTCGACCTGACCGCGACCGGCGAAGCGATGGAGGCAGCGCTGACCCGGCCCGGATCGTCACTGCGGAGCGAGCGCCGCGCGGCCCTGCGCGAGGAAACCGTGGCCGGCTGGGTGAAGGGTGTCTTCAGGCTCTGACCG
Source organism: Amycolatopsis lexingtonensis (assembly GCF_014873755.1). Taxonomy (NCBI): domain Bacteria; kingdom Bacillati; phylum Actinomycetota; class Actinomycetes; order Pseudonocardiales; family Pseudonocardiaceae; genus Amycolatopsis; species Amycolatopsis lexingtonensis. The sequence goes on along the minus strand of NZ_JADBEG010000001.1, from coordinate 4,373,060 downwards.
GGGATCCCGCGGCCGGGAACGCGCACGGGCGCGTTCCCGGCCCGGGAGTCAGCCGGTCGCCGACACCTTCGGGCGCGAGATGTCCGCGCTGCTGTCCTGGTCGATCGAACCCGCAGCGGGTTCGTCGAGCTGAAGTCGCCGGTGTTGCCGGTGCACTGGCTCCACCTGCCGGCCGCGGCGTAGCTGACCGGCCAGCGGGGGTCGTCTACGCGGGAAACTCGTCGCTGAACGCCTTGATCCACGCGGCGGCGGCCCGGCGGGACACGAAGAAGGCGACGGAACCGATCCGCGTCCAGGCGGACCCGCTCGACCTCATCTAGCCGCCCGCACCCCAGTCACGCCGGTCTTCGCTCCCCGGTTCCCGATCCGGGGCATCCGGGTACGAGGGGGCGCCGCCGTTCCCCGTCGGAGGCTCGGCCAAGGGCGGCTCGTGCCCGAAGAAGCCACCTTGCTCTTCAGGGGGAGCGACTGAGCCGGAAGGTCCGGTTGCGTCGACCGTCCGGTATCGCTCGCGGTACTCCTGTGCCAGGTCGGAGTGCCCGTGCCGCTCGGCGAGATCCGCCAGCTGGTGCCCGAAGAGACTGTTCTGGGCATCGTCGGGATCGGGCAGCAGGTCGACCTTGGCGCCCCGGTCCTCCGCCGCCGGGTTGACTTCGCCTGCAGCGTCGACGAAGAACGCCGGCTCCGGCGGGGTGAAGAATGACGGCGGCGGGACTGCCGGCCGCGGAGCGGCGTTTTCCGGCACGAGGTGGCGGAACAACTCGTCGACCTCTTGGTTGTTGGCCGCCGCGGACAGCCGTGCCAGCGTTCCGATGAGGTCGACCGTCTCGCGTACTTCCTCTTCGTTGCGCGCGAGCCACCACACGACGGTGCTGCCGACGTCGGTCAGGACCTCGTCGCCCAGGTACGCGCGCATCATGCGCTGGTTCGCGATGCGTTGTTCCTGCAGCTGTTGCTGCCGTCGCAAGGCGGCCAGGGCATTGAGGTGCTCGCGGTGGTGCTGGCCGACCTGGGTCTTCACGTCGGTCGCCCACGCTTGCAGCGACCGATCGGAAGTGGCAGCGGGCCGCCCGAGTGACGCGGCCAGCGAGTGGACCACTGCGTCGTCGTCCGGGTGGTGGGACCGGCTGATCTGCCGGGCCCGTTCCACGATCGCCGCGGTGGCGACCGCGGCCGGATCGGCGTGACCTTGGTTGTGACGGAGCTCCGCGGGATCCCAGTGCACCGTGCACCCGAACGTGAACGGGATGCCTTCCAGCGAGCTGGGCAGTGACATCGGGGCGACGGCCCGGCTCGGCGGCGGTCCGGGTGCCGGCGGCGGAGGGGGCGGTGGTGTTTGCTGCGCTGCCATCTGCTGGCGGTAGGCGTTTTCCGCGCGGAGCTGCGCCTGCTCGGTGCGGAAGTGGTAACTGCGCAATCCCCACAGCGTGATGAGGAAGACGGTCACGGCCGCCAAGGCGGTGACCCAGACGGGCCAATCCGCGGCGAAGCCCACGCACAGCGGCACGAGCAAGGCGATCGCGCCACCCGCGATCGTTTCGGTGGTGTTCTTGCTCATCACAGCTCCTCGGGCTGGACGGGTGCCATTGCGGCATCGATGAAGTGTTGGAGCGTCAAGGCGCTTTCCCGCCGGACCTGCCGCGCTTCACCGTCGACCGCACGGTCCACCTGGTCACGGGCGAACGCGTACAGCGTGCTGAGCAGGCGTACCTGCCCATCACACGCTTCGACGAGCAAGGCGGGGTGCTGGTCGAGCCAGCGTTGCACCGGCGCCTCGGGCAACGTGCTGATCCCTTCCGCGAGCAGCCGGTGCCAAAGGACGCGGAGGTTGGTCTTGGCGCTGCGTTCGGCGGCGAGCCGGGCGGGGATGTCCAGCGCCAGCAGGAGCGCACTGTCCGTCGGCCGCGGACTGACGGTGGCCAAGCGGTGGAGCAGCCATCGCTCGAAACCCCGCGCACTGACGAGGGCGAGCAGGCGCCGGTGTGCCAGAGCCCGGACGGAAGGGTTGCTGTGCCCGGTGAAGTAGTGCAGGCGCACCATCGCCTGGGTCGGCCGCTCCGGGGCGATCGTTTCGGTGCACGCTTCGATCAGCACTTCGGCGAAGCCGGCTTCGGTGTTCGGGTTCTTGGCCCGGTGGTAGACGAACTTGCGGAACTCCGGCGAGTAGGTGCTGTGTTGCAGGCCGGCGTCCAGCACCTGGAGGGCGAGGACCTTCTGGCCGTCGTTCGCGGACCACCGGCGTGCGAGGTCCTGGAGGGGCGAGACCGGGCCCGTCGTCAGGACTTGGTCCGCGTAGTGGTCCGCGAGGGCCGAGGCAGCGGGCATACCGACATTGGGAAGCGCGGTCACCACCGCCACCCACTCGGACATCTTGTCGCGCAGTTCGGGGAAGTAGGTCCAGAAGTGCGTTCGCACGGCCTTGTCCAGGGCCAGGTCCTTGAATTCGACGGCTTTGCGGCCGTCGGTGTGGAGCCGGACCATCGCCATCCGCTCGGCGAGATAAGCCCCGTCGAGAACGTGCTTCTCCTCGCGGGGAAGGTTCACGAGCCGGCTGAAAGCGCCTTCGGCCTCGACCATCGCGTCCAGCGTCGCGCCCGGGAGGAACGCCGATACCACCAGGAGCGCCCGGAGGACGGGATCCTGGTGCTCGCGGAACAGAGCGGCGGCTTGCTCGCCTCGCTCGGAGTGCGCGGCCACGGCTTCTCGTGCCCACTCGGCGAGCGTGCCACGTCCGGTTCTGCGAGCCACCGCCGTGGTCAACGAAGCCAGTTCGACGACTTCGCGCATGGGTGACGTCGCCAGGAACGGAGCGGGGGCGTCGAGCGGCGGAAGCGGCTTGGGCAGGGAAAGACCTTCGGCGGACAGGTACGCCTCGAACACCTCGGGTCCCGACGGCCGGTCGATCGGGATGACCGTGGCGATGAGCGATTCGGGCAACAGGATCCGTTGCTCACGCCGGATCACCACGACGAGCCGGGCGTCCTGGTCGTCCACGGCGGCGCGGAACCCTTCGAGTTCGCGGCGGAGTTCGCGGACGTGGTGGTCGTCGGTGTGCGTGAGGTCGAGGAGCAGGCGTTCACCCGGCCTGATGTCGGCCGGATCCAAGGCGGGTCCGTCGTCTTCGCTGCGGTCGGAAAGCTCGCGCAGGCGTCCGGCGTCCAGCGTCGCCTGCTCGGTGAGGCACATCAGCGCGGCGCTGCGGCGGCCCGAGCCCTCTGGACCGGTGAGGACGAGGGTGCGCGAGTCCCGCAACGCGCGCCGGCCGAGCGGTGCGGGCCAGACGAACCGCTCGGCGAGCCACTTGATGTGTTCCCCCGCCACGAACTGCGCGGGTCGCCGTCGCCGCATCTCGAGGACGAAGTGGTTGTGCTGGTCTCCGGTGCCGCCGTGGACGAAACCCGGGCCTTCGAACGTGTAGGTGCTCGGCACGGTGATCACGGCTTGGTGAAGTCGGGTTCGTTGTGCTGGTCTCCGGTGCCCCCGTGGACGAAGCCGGGACCGTGGAAGGTGTACGTGTTCCGGGCTGCTTCCCCCGACCGGTCCGCTCCGCTGTCGCGGTGGCCTTCGTCCCCGACGACCGCGGGGTCGGTGATGCGGGGCAGGAACCCATCGCGAAGCAGGTCCCCGCTGGGGGACGGCACCCGGAGGTAGCCGGTGTCGACCAGCTTCTTGACCTCCACCGGCGCGGGCACGTAGTGCTCGGGTGCGTCCGCCGCATACCCCGAGAGCACGGCGTCTTCGTACGCTCGGGCGGACACGATCGCCGCGACCCGGGTCATGGGACCGGACCGGTTCAGCAGCTCGCGCACCGGCGCCGCGTCGAGCAGCCGGTGGGTTTCGATGCGAGCGGTTCCGCTGCCTTCACTGAGCAGCCCCTGTCCCGAATCCGTCACCGGGCCGACGTGGATGCTGACGCGCATCCGCAACGGCACCGGATCGGCGTTCACCTCGTCGCGGTAGACGAGTTCCTCCTGCAGCGCCGGGAGGAACGGGTTCAGCAGGAAGGGCAACGCGGCCGAGGAAAGGCCGAGTGCGTAGCCGTCGCCGGTGCCGAAGCCGAACCGCATCTCCTGCCACGTCTCGGCGAGCCCGCACCGCTGGAACGCGGAACGCAGGATGGTCGGCACCGCATCGGTGATCCGGGCGTGGTCCCTCGCGAGGGTCCCGCTGAAGTCCCGGATGTCCACGGCGAGCAGGGCCCGGTAGGGAGGCAGTTCGGTGGGTGTTCGCGTCACTTGCTTCTCCTCGTCGTCGAGCTTCGAGGACGAGGGTGTCGAGATTCGCGAACGTGCGTTGTCCGGCGTCGGACAGTTGGAAAGTGGCGTGCGTCACACTCCGGCGGAGATTTTCAGTGTGTCGAGGTCGGAGACCGCGAGTCGCGGTCCGGATCGAAGCGCACCGATCTCGCGGAGCCGCTGGAGGTGCAGGGCGACAGTGCTGCGAGCCATGCCCAGTGCGTCGGCGACTTCCCGCTGGGAGAAGGGAATGTGGTGTGGGTTGGCCGAGGACCGGTCGGCGAGGGCCACGACCTCCAGGAGCAACCGCGCGATCTTGCGTTCGGGGCTGAAGTGCACGAGTTCCACCTGGTAGGGCACCGTCTGGGAAAGCTTGGTGACCAAGTAGTCGGTGAGCACCGAGTGTCCGTCGTGCCGGTTCAGGAAGGCGTTGAACCGGTCGACGGAAAGCACTCGTGCCGTGCAGTGATCGATCGTTTCGACGGTGGCAGTGCGCTTGGACAACCGCCGGGCGGCGACCTCGCCGATCAGGTCGCCGGCTCCGCGCAACGTGATCAGCAGTTGCCCGCCGTCGGGTTCGGCACCGAGGACCTTGACGCGTCCCGAAACCAGGGCGAGGACCGCTGAGCCCGGATCACCTTGCCGGAACAGGCAGCGACCCGGCGGGTACACCTGCTCGACCCCATATTCCAGGAGTCCGGTCCAGCGATCGTCACCCAGAAGCGCGCGAAACCCTCGTGTCACACTTGGTGATATACCCTTCACGACTCGTGCGCACAATGAGGGATCGTGCTCAGCGGCTCAACACCGTGCCCGGCAAGGACTCCAGCGCCGCTCGCGGGGATTCCGCCTGCCGCGGCTGGATTCCCGCGTCCGGGCCGCCCGCCGCCGCTGCAGTCAACGCGATCACCTGGGCCGCGATCGCCTGGCGGCGGGACTCGAACGCCGGGTCCGTCAGCGCCGCCGGATCGGCCGGTTGGCCCAAAACCGGCGTGTGCAGGTGCCCGCCCGCCACCGACGTCAGGCCCAGTCCCAGCCGGACCCGGTTCGCCCGGAACATGGACTCGTTCGACAGGTAGTTCCCGCCGCCGCCCGAAGCCGCGATTTCGCCGGGGGCCGGGGCGTCCGAACGGCACACCTCCGTCCCGGTACCCGGGTGCGAAGAGTCCGGCCACACGCAGAACGCCTGGTTGAAGTTCACCGGGTACGCACCCGGCACCGCGAGCATCCGCGAGTACGGCAGCGTCGTCTCGATGAACTGGACGTCCGGCTGTGGCCAGCCCGCGGCCGGCGGGATCCCGCCGGTCACCGAAACGTTGTTGTTGTCCGGGAAGCCGCCGCGCCAAGCGCCCGCCCAGCGTTCGACGTCGAAGCGGCCCGGGCGGCCCTGGCTGATCGTCAGCACGACGTCCGGGCGCCGCGCGCGGTCGCGCAGCGCGGAGCCGTACGCCGCTTCGACGATGCCGTCGTCGAAGTAGCCCCACACCACCGGGAAACTCACCGCCTGGACCACCGCGGGGCCCGACGGCGTGTCGAGGACGCGGCCGTCGAGCTGAAGCGCCGACGCCCCGGCGGGGTTCGAAATCGAGAGGCCGCGGCCGTCCAGCTGGAACGGGTCGAAGCCGCTCACCATGACCCGCCGCGTTTTGCCGAGCGGGAAGCGGACGTCGTCCAGGCCGCGGGAGCCCCGGTCGAACGCCGTGAGCAGGGCCGCCCGGTCGGGCAATCCGAATGTCGGCCGCCACTGCCGGATCGCGCTGCTCAGCTGCAGCCTCGCCCAGTACAGCGGCCGGTCGTCGAAGCGGTCGAGCGTGCCGAGGTCGGGACGGCGGCCCTGGGCGCGGTCGACGGCTGTGCGCCACAGCCGGTCGCCCGCCTGCGTGACCAGGCGCTCGGCCCGGCGCGGGGTGCGCGCCGCGCAGAGATCGTGCTTCACCTCGGCGACGAGCGGGTCGAGCCCGGCCAGCCGGACGAGTTCGGGCCCGACGGCGGGACCGCCCGCCGGCAGGGTCGCGGTCAGGCGTTGTTCTTCCACGGTCAGCGGCGCGGCCGGGTCGAAGCAGCCGGGCGCGGCCACGGCCGTGCCGGGGAGCGCGAAGAGCGGGACGGCGGCGAGCAGGGGGAGCAGGGCGGTCAGGCGCACGGGGTTCCCTCCACGGCGTGGGTGACGCGGTCGAGTCTTCCGCCGACCGCGCCACCCGCGTAACCCCTTTAAGTCGGGATCAGCCGGTCGCCAGCACCTTCAGGCGCGTGATGTCCGCGCTGAAGGTGTCTTGGTCGATCGGCGAGGAGCTGTACTGCCAGAACGTGTAGAAGCCCCAGTTGTACGGCAGCGTGCCCACCGTGGACGCGTAGCGCGCCACCCACAGCGGGTTCGTCGAGCTGAAGTCGCCGGTGTTGCCGGTGCACTGGCTCCACCAGCTCGTCGCCGTGTAGATCACCGGCCAGCGGGTCGTCTTCGCGTGGTACTCGTCGCTGAACGCCTTGATCCACGCCACCATCTGCGACGGCGTCTTGCCGTAGCAGGCGTTGTTCGGCCCCCATTCGATGTCGAGCGTGCCCGGGAGCGTCTTGCCGTCCTTCGACCAGCCGCCGCCGTGGGCGACGAAGTAGTCGGCCTGGGCCGCGCCGCCCGAGGTGTCCGGGCGGCCGTAGTGGTACGCGCCGCGGATCATGCCGACGTTGTACGAACCGGTGTACTGCTGGCTGAAGTACGCGTTCGTGTAGCCGGTGCCCTCGGTCGCCTTGACGTAGGCGAACTTCTTGCCCGCGCTCCAGTACGAAGCCCAGTTGACGTTGCCCTGGTAAGCGCTTACATCGATGCCGGGGACGCTCGAGTCCACCGACGCCGGCGCGAGGCCGGCCGGGGCCACCCCGTCGTGGGCGCGGATCGCCGCCCCCATTTCGTGGTTGCCGGTGGCGTCTTGCTGGGGGAGCGGCGGCGATGCCTCGGCGCCGGTGGCGGTCGCGACCAGCAGGGAGGTCGAGACCGCGAGTGCGGCGCCGAGCAGGCGGCGCCACGGTCGTGGTGCAGTCATCTTGAGTTGTTCCTTCCGGTTGCCCTCGCTGTGCGCGGCTGTGCAGGGCCGCGCCGCACGATTCTGTTACAGCAGGTCCGGCAACGTCACTGCTCCATGTGATTTAATTTCCGGAACCCCTGAACTGTGTGAAAAGCTGACGAAACGGGTGTATCGGCCCTGTTGGCGTCTTGTAGCGGGGGAAGCCAAGAGGCAGACTCGCCCGCATGCCCGCGCTCAGATGCCGCCGAACCCTCGTCATCGCCGCTGCCGCCGCGCTCGTCACCACCGTCGCGAGCGGGCCCGCTTCCGCGGCCACCCCCACCCCCAAGTCGCCGGTCGCCGTCGGCTTCGGCGGGGCCGTGGCCAGCATCGACGCCGACGCCACCGCGATCGGCACCCAGGTCCTGCGCGACGGCGGGAACGCCGTCGACGCGGCGGTCGCGGTCGCCGCCGCGCTCGGGGTCACCGACCCGTTCTCCGCCGGGGTCGGCGGGGGCGGGTTCTTCGTCTACTACGACGCCGCGACGCACCGCGTGCACACCTTGGACGGCCGCGAAACCGCGCCGGCGACCGCCGACGAGAACCTGTTCGTCGAGAACGGCAAGCCGCTGCCGTTCGCCGACGCGGTCACCAGCGGGTTGAGCGTCGGGGTGCCCGGCACGCCGGCGACCTGGTCCGAGGCGCTGCGCAAGTGGGGCACGCGCTCGCTGGCGAAGTCGCTGAAGCCCGCGGAGAACCTCGCGCGCAACGGCTTCGTCGTCGACTCGACGTTCCAGACGCAGATCGCGAACAACGCCGCGCGGTTCTCGGCGTTCCCGTCGACGCGCTCGCTCTACCTGCCGGGCGGTGCGCCGCCGGTGCCCGGCACGGTCTTCAAGAACCCCGACCTGGCCGCGACGTACGCGCAGCTGGAACGCCACGGCGTCGACGCGCTCTACGACGGCCCGATCGGCGCGGACATCGCCAAGACCGTGCAGCAGCCTCCGGTGGATCCAGCCTCGACGCTGAACGTCCGGCCCGGCAAGCTCACCACCGCCGACCTCGCCGCCTACGACGTGATCGAGCGCCGCCCGACGCACACCAGCTACCACGGCCTCGACGTCTACGGCATGCCGGCGCCGTCGTCCGGCGGGCTGACCGTCGCCGAGGCGCTCAACATCCTCGAGAACTTCGACCTGAAGCACGCGAGCAAGGCCGACTACCTGCAGTACTTCCTCGAGTCGACCCGGTTCGCCTTCGCCGACCGCAACCGCTGGATCGGCGACCCGGCGTTCGTCGACGTCCCGGCGCGCGAGCTGCTCAGCCAGCGCTTCGCCGACACGCGGGCCTGCCTGATCTCGAAGGACAAGGCCGCGACCAGCCCGGTCGCCCCGGCCGACCCTCGCCACCCCACACCGTGCGCCGCCGGGACGACGGCCGCGCCGACGCCGTACGAAGGCGAGAACACCACCCACCTGACGGTCGCCGACAAGTGGGGCAACGTCGTCGCCTACACGCTGACGATCGAGCAGGAGGGCGGCAGCGGCATCGTCGTGCCGGGCCGCGGGTTCCTGCTCAACAACGAGCTGACCGACTTCTCGTTCACGCCGGTGACGCCGGGCGTGCCCGACCCGAACCTGCCGGGCCCCGGCAAGCGGCCGCGCTCGTCCATGGCGCCGACGATCGTCCTCGACCACGGCCGCCCGTTCTTCGCGACCGGCTCGCCGGGCGGTGCGTCGATCATCACGACGGCCCTGCAGGTGATCCTCGGCCGCCTCGACCGGGGCCTGTCCCTGGAGGACGCGATCGCGGCCCCGCGCGCTTCGCAGCGCAACTCGGCGGCCGCCCAGGTCGAGCAGGCGTTCCTGGACCAGCCCGAGACGGCGGAGCTGCGGGCCCGTGGCCAGGGCTTCTCGACGGCGCCGGCCGAAATCGGCGCGGCCACGGGCGTGGAGCGCCTGCGCGACGGCCGCTGGCTGGCGGCGGCGGAACCGGTCCGGCGTGGTACGGGTTCGGCGCAGGTGGTGTGGCCGACGCGCTGGTAGCGACGCGGCCCGAGCGCCCCAATGTGGCCTTGGTTGCGTCTTGCGCACCGAAGGCCGCCTTGGGTGCGTCTGACGCACCGAAGGCCACATTGGGGCGCTGGCGCGCCTTGCTGAAGAGGGCCTTCTAGACTCGGCTCCGATGTTCCAGCCACCTGAATCCCCGCTCCCGCCGGGGGTGGGCCGATGAAGCTCGTCTTCGCCGGCACGCCCGACCCGGCGGTCCCCGCGCTGCGCGCCCTGCTCGACTCCGGACGGCACGAGGTCGTCGCGGTCGTCACCCGTCCCGACGCGCAGGCCGGGCGCGGCCGCCGCGTCGTCCGCTCCCCGGTCGGCGCGCTCGCCGACGAGCACGGCATCGAGGTCCTCACGCCGGCGCGCGCGAGCGACCCGGCCTTCCTCGCGCGGCTCACCGAGCTCGCGCCGGACGCCTGCCCGGTCGTCGCCTACGGGGCGCTGCTGCCGCAGGCCGCCCTCGACATCCCGCGGCTGGGCTGGGTGAACCTGCACTTCTCGCTGCTGCCCGCGTGGCGGGGCGCCGCGCCGGTGCAGGCCGCGATCCGCGCCGGGGACGAGATCACCGGTGCCTCCACCTTCCGGATAGTCAAGGAGCTGGACGCGGGCCCGGTCTACGGCGTCGTCACCGAGGCCATCGGGGCCACCGACACGGCGGGCGGCCTGCTCGGGCGGCTCGCGGAGTCCGGGGCGAAGCTGCTGCTGTCCACCATGGACGGTCTCGCCGACGGCAGCCTGGTCGCGCGCGAGCAGCCCGCCGAGGGCATCAGCTACGCGCCGAAGGTGACGGTCGAGGACGCGCGGGTGTCGTTCGCGGACCCGGCGTCGGCGGTCGACCGGCAGATCCGGTCGGTCAGCCCGGACCCGGGCGCGTGGGCGGAGTTCCGCGGCGAGCGGTTCAAGCTCGGCCCGGTCACGGTGCTCGACGAACCCGGCCCGCCGCCGGGCGAGATCGTGGTCGAGCGCAAACGGGTACTGGTCGGGACGGCGACGAAGCCGCTGCGGCTCGGCGAAGTCCAGGCACCCGGCAAGAAACGGATGGCGGCCACCGACTGGGCGCGCGGTACGAGGATCGACCAGGGAGAGCGCCTCCGGTGAACGACCACAGGGAACGACGTCCGTCACGGCCGCAGCGGGGCCGCCCGGCACCGCGCAAGGAGGGACCGCGCCGCCCGCCGGAGATCGACCCGGCCCGGCAGGCCGCGTTCGACGTCCTCGCCGCCGTGCGGACCAAGGATGCCTACGCCAACCTCGTCCTCCCGGACCTGCTGCGCGAGCGGCGGATCACCGGCCGCGACGCCGCGCTGGCCACCGAACTCGCGTACGGCGCTTCGCGGGCCCAGGGCCTGCTCGACGCCGTGATCGCCGCCTGCGCCGAGCGCCCGCTCTCGCAGACCGACCCCGCGGTGCTCGACGCGCTGCGCCTCGGCGCCTACCAGCTGCTGCGCACGCGCATCCCCGAGCACGCCGCCGTGACGTCCACTGTGGACATGGTCCGCGCGGAAGCCGGTTCGTGGGCAACGGGGTTCGCCAACGCGATCATGCGCAAGGTGTCCGAAAAGGACGAAGCGGCGTGGCTCGACGAGCTCGCGCCGGACGACGCCGCCGACCCGATCGGGGCCTACGCGCTGCGGACCGCGCACCCGCGCTGGATCGCCCGCTCGTTCGCCGAAGCGCTGGGCGACAAGGGTGCCGGGCTCAAGGCCGCGCTCGAAGCCGACGACGCGCGGCCCGAGGTGCACCTGGTCGCCCGGCCCGGCGAGATCAGCGCCGACGAGCTCGCCGCGATCACCGGCGGCGACCCGGCGCCGTACTCGCCGTACGGCGTGCGCCTGCCCGCCGGCGCCGGCGACCCGGCCGACGCGGAGCCGATCCGCGAGCGGCTGGCCGCGGTGCAGGACGAGGGCAGCCAGCTGTGCGCGATCGCCGCGACGAAGGTGCCCGTCGAGGGCTCCGACGAGCGCTGGCTCGACCTGTGCGCGGGGCCCGGCGGCAAGGCCGCGCTGCTCGGCGCGCTGGCGGCGTTGAGCGGGGCGACCGTGGACGCGGTCGAGAAGGCGCCGCACCGCGCGAAGCTGGTCGAGAAGGCCACGAGCGGGCTGCCGGTGAAGGTGCACGTCGCCGACGGACGCGAAAGCGGCCTGGAGCCGGGCTACGACCGGATCCTCGTCGACGCGCCGTGCAGCGGCCTCGGCGCCCTGCGGCGGCGGCCGGAAGCGCGGTGGCGCCGCCAGCCGTCCGACGTCGCGGACCTGACGAAGCTGCAGGGTGAGCTGATCAACGCGGCGTACGCGCTGCTGCGGCCCGGCGGCGCGCTCACCTACGTCGTCTGCTCGCCGCACCTCGCGGAGACGGAGGGCGTGATCGGCGAGACGGCGCGGCGGCTCAAGGCCGAGGTGCTGGACGCGCGCGAGCTGTTCCCGGGCGTGCCGGAGCTGGGCGACGGGCCGTATGTCCAGCTGTGGCCGCACCGCCACGGCACCGACGCGATGTTCTGCGCCGTGCTGCGCAAACCGTGAGGGACCTCGGCCTGGTGGCCGGCTCGTGCGGCGGGCTCGACACCCGCTTCGCCGCCGAGCTGGCCCGCCCGGCGGCCGACCGCGGCTGGCGGACGGCGATCACCCTGACGCCGACGGCCCAGCGCTGGCTGGAGTCCACGGGCGGCCTCGCCGAGGTGGCGGCGTGCACCGACTTGCCGGTGCGCAGCGTCTCCCGGCTGCCGGGGGAGCCGCGGCCGCACCCGGATCCGGACGTGTTCCTGTTCGCGCCGGCGTCGGCCAACTCGGTGGCGAAGCTGGCGCTGGGCGTCGCGGACAACCAGGCCCTGACAGTGCTCGGCGACGTGCTGGGCGCGCCGGGGATCACGATCGTGGTGGCGTACCAGATCCAGGACACCCGGGTGCACCACCCGGCGTGGCAGCGCCACCTCGACACCCTGGCGGAGGCCGGGGTGACGCTGCACCGGCTGGACATCCGGCGGCCGTGGACCGAGGCGCTGGACCTGCTGCCCTGAGCCGCCGCCCGCGCCGAGTGGAGCACCCGGCCGCGGGGGCGCCCCCGTTTTCCACGCTACCGGTCACCACCGACAAATTCCGCGCCGCTTCAGCTACGAGCACACCGCCGCGTCCGTCGCCGCCAGCAGGTGCTGGTTCGTGTCCGCCGGGGTCGGGTTCTCGTTCAGCACCACCGTCACCCGGCGGCCGCCCGGGCCCACCCCCGCGAGGTTCGTGAAGCCGATGATCCCGCCCTCGTGACCCCAGAACTCGCCGCACGACACCGGGATGCTGCCGATGCCCAGCCCGTACCGGGCCCCGGGCACCCCCAGATCGGCCGGCACCGTGCGCCGCATCTCGGCCAGCTCCGCCGGGCGCAGCAACCGACCTTCCAGCAGTGCGCCGTAGAACCGGTCCAGGTCCGCCGGAGTCGAGACGAGGCCGCCCGCCGCCCCCGCGATCGTCGCGTCGAAGTCGCTGAAATCGACCAGCCGCCCGCCGATCGGGGCGTAGCCGACCGCGTGCGGGTCGGGCAGCTTCTCGTCGCCCCGGCGCGGCAGGTACGTGTCGCGCAGGCCGAGCGGCCGCGTGATCCGCCGGGCGATCAGATCGTCCAGCGGACGGCCCGTCACGCGCTCGGCGAGCATCCCCGCCACGATGTAGTTCGTGTTCGAGTACGACCAGCCCGCGCCGGGCGGGAACAGCGCCGGGTGCTTCAGCGCCATCGCCACCAGCTCGGCCGGCTCGGCGCCGCGGTGGCGCAGGGCTTCCGGGTCGGCCAGGTCGAGGTCGTCGGTGTAGTTGTAGAGCCCGCTGGTGTGCTGGAGCAGCTGCCGCACGGTGATCCGCCGGTCCGGGAGCAGGCCCGGCAGGTAGCGCTCGACCGGCGCGTCCAGCTTCACCCGGCCCTCGCCCACGAGCTGCAGCACGACCGTCGCCACGAACGTCTTCGTGACGCTGCCCGCGCGGAAGGAACCGTTGCGCGGGAAGGGTTTCCCGGTGGTGACGTCCCCGGTGCCGCTGCGCGTGACCCGCGTCCGGGCGCCGTCCTGGACCACCGCCGCCGCGCCCGGCACGCCGTCCTGGGCGGTCAGGGCGTCCAGGCTGTCCTGCACCGAACCGGTCGCGAACGCCGGTGCCGCGGTGGTGGCGGCGAGCAGGGCGACGAGCGTGCCGGCGGTGGCGATCCGCAGTGACTTTCGCATGAGAAAACCCCCTGGTGTCGTGGTTTTCCCCACGCTAGGGACACCGGACACCAGGGGGAATCGGGGAGACCACCCGAAGAACCCGGGGGTTCACCCCACCACTCAGCGCAGCTTCAGGGCCCGCTTGAGAGTCCCGAACAGGTCGGTCTGGTTGGTCAGCCCGACGATGTTGGCCGCCTGCGGGCCGAGGCCCGCGATGCGCACCTGGGTCCCGGTGTGCGACTGCGAGCCGCCGGTTTCCGCGGTGCCGTAGGCCAGGGTCATGTTCGCGCCCTCGTTGGTGACGAGCGTCGCGGTCAGGCCCGGGGTGGCGGTGGGCTCGACGATCTGGCTGCTGTGGCCGTGGTCGGCGGTCACCAGCACCAGGGTGTCGGGGTGGCTGCGGGCGAACGCCGTGCCCGCCGCGATCGCCGCGTCGAAGTCGACCGTCTCGCCGATCTGGCCGCACGGGTCGGCCGCGTGGTCCTGCTTGTCGATGCTCGCGCCCTCGACCTGCAGGAAGAAACCCTTGTCGCTGCGCCGGTCGTCGAGCAGCTCGAGAGCCTTGCGGGTCTGGTCGGCCAGCTTCGGCTGGGTGGCCGGCAGCTTCGGGTTCGGGGTGCACCGGGCCGGCGCGGTGCCGCCGTGGACGGCCGCCGGGCCGGTCCAGTTGACGGGCATGTTGCCGTCGGCGAACAGGCCGAGGACCGGCTTGCCCTTCTTGACCGCGGCCAGGTCCGCCGCGGTGTTCGCGACGGTGTAGCCGGCCGCCTTGGCCTGCTCCAGCACGGTCTTGCCCTGGAACTTCCCGGCCGTCACCGGCTGGTTGAAGTACTTCGCGCCGCCGCCCAGCAGGACGTCGGGGCGGGTCTGCACCAGCTGCTCGGCGATCGAGCCGAGGCCGCCGTTCTCCTTGGCGTTCTTCGCGCACTTCGCGGTCGTCTCGACCGGGCCCTTGCAGTCGCGGCTGACGACGTGCGAGCCGAGCACGGCCGGGGTCGCGTCCTGGACCTCGGCGGTGGTGACGTCGCCGGTGCGCAGGCCATTGCGCTTGGCGATCTCGAGGATCGTCGGGACGTCGTTGCCGTACGCGTCGACGGAGATGGCGCCGTTGTAGGTCTTGGTGCCGGTGGCCCAGCCGGTGCCGGACGCGGCCGAGTCGGTCACGTAGTCCGGCTTGGCCGGGTTGTCCCGCTCCACGGCGTAGGTGGTGTAGTCGCCGGTCAGCGGCAGCTCGTCCATCGCGAGCCGGCCGGCGGCGCCGCGCTCGTAGTTGCGGGCCGCGGTGATCTCCGACTGGCCCATGCCGTCGCCGATGAACAGGATCACGTTGCGGGCGTGCCCGCCCTGGATCGCGGCGCGGACGTCGTTCGTGCGGTCACCGGTGCCGGCCGACGCGCGCGCGTCGGCGTTGCCGGAACCGCCGGTGGCCAGTGCGACCGGGGCGGCGGCGACCAGTGCGGCGCCGAGCGCGCCCGCGATCAGCCACCGGCGGCGGCCGGCGAACAGCGAAGCCATGGTTCTCCTCGGATGGGGACTTCGGGGGTTTTCCGCCCGGATTTCGGGCATGGCCCATTAGTCCCCGTGCATGTGTTCCGCGAAGGGACACGAGGTGACCGCGGGGCGTCCGCTGATCGAACTCATGGCTTCCCGCGGGTGACGGGGAGCACGTCGGCTACCGGCCGGCGAGGTGTCCGGGCCGCACGACACCGGCTTCGTAGGCGATCACGACGGCGTGGCTGCGGTTGCCCGCGCCGAGCTTCGCGAAGATGTTGCCCACGTGGGTCTTCACCGTCTCCAGGCTGATCACCAGCGCGGCCGCGATGTCCTGGTTGGACAGTCCGCCGGCGATCAGCCGGAGCACCTCGGCCTCGCGCCGGGTCAGCGTCTTCGCCGCCCGCGCGTGCTTCCCGCCCGGCGGCCGGGCGGTCACCAGCCGCCGGATCGCTTCGGGGAACAGCAGCGAATCCCCGGCGGCGACGGTCCGGACGGCGTGCGCGATCTCCTCCTTGCGCGCCCGCTTCAGCAGGAACCCGCTGGCCCCGGCCAGCAGCGCTTCGTGGACGTAGTCGTCGTTGTCGAACGTCGTGACGACCAGGATCTTCGGCGGGTCCTCGAGCGCGGCCAGCACCTGCCGGGTGGCCTCGATGCCGTCGGTGCCGGGCATCCGGACGTCCATCAGCACGACGTCCGGCCGGCTCCGGCGCACCTCGGGCAGCACCTGGGCGCCGTCGGCGGCCTCGCCGACCACCGGCAGGCCCTGCTGCTCCAGCAGCGCCCGCAACCCGGCCCGGACCAGCGGTTCGTCGTCGGCGAGCAGCACCGCGGGGCTCATGCGCCCGCCCGCAGCGGGATGGTCGCGCGCAGCCGCCACCGTTCGCCGTCCGGGCCGGCGGCGAGCTCGCCACGTAGGGCTTCGACGCGCTCGGCGAGCCCGGCCAGCCCGCGGCGGCCGGGGCGCGGGCCCGCGCCGGCCAGCGCGTTGACCACGGCGATGGCGAGGGCGTCCGGCCCGGCCTCGACCCGGACGTCCACCGCGCCGGGACCGGCGTGGCGCAGGGCGTTGGTGAGTCCCTCCTGGACGATCCGGTAGCCCTCCCGCGACACCGCGGCGGGCAGCGCGGCGACCGGCCCGGTGACGGCCAGCCGCACGTCTAGCCCGGCTTCGCGGGCGCGCACCGCGAGGACGTCGACCTTGGTCAGGGTGCGTGCCGGCTCCTTCGCCGCGGGTTCTTCGCGAAGCAGGCCCAGCACGTGGTCGAGGTCCTCCAGCGCACTGCGGGAGGCTTCTTCGATCGTGCCGAGCGCGCGCCGCACCTGGGCCGGGTCGGCCTCGACCAGCTCGGCCGCGGCCGCCGCCTGGATCGTCGACGTCGTGAGCGTGTGCCCGATCGAGTCGTGCAGCTCGCGGGCCAGCCGGTTGCGCTGGGCGAGCACGGCCGCGTGGCGTTCGGCCAGCACCGCGCGTTCGCGGTCGGACGGGCCCAGCAGCGCGGTCGCGCCGGTCCGGAAACCGCGGGTGGCGGCGGCCGTGAGGACCATCGCGAGCCCCAGCATGATCAGCGAGGCCGGCACCGTCCACGGCCCGGCGACGGTGGTCGCGCCGAAGAACGAGAACTCGTCCTGGTCGCCGCGCAGCCACATCGCGATGGAGAAGAGACCGAAGACCAGCAGGAGGTCGACGGCCACCAGGAGGCCGCCGAACCCGGCGTGCAGGACCAGCCACGTCCCGGACCGCAGGCGGTCCGACCAGGCGGGCCGGGCTCGGCCGGGCGACGGCAGCGCCGTGCCCAGCAGCCCGTTCGCCGCGGCGACGCCGAACCGCCGCACCGGTCCCAGCAACCCCAGCAGGCCCAGCAGCACCGCCAGCCCGAGCAGGGCGAGCAGCACGCGCGGCCGTCCCGCCGGGCTCAGCAAGGCCCACGGCACGGCGAACGGCGCCACCGGGACGGTCAGCGCCGCGCCCAGCACGGCGTAGGGCAAGCCGCGGTAGCCACCGGGGCGGACCAGGGACTTCACGAAACCGGACATGCCGGCGAGCCTATTGCGGCCGGAGTGGCGCACACCTCCCTCCGCGGAGCCAGATCCTGGTCACAACCGGTTAGCGACCGTTAGCAGCGGCCTCCTACACTCGGGACGTGGCAGACCGACCCCTGATCGCCCCCAGCATCCTGTCCGCGGACTTCGCCCGGCTCGGCGAGGAGATCGCCGCCGTCGCCGCCGGCGGGGAGACCCGCGCCGACTGGGTCCACGTCGACGTCATGGACGCGCACTTCGTGCCCAACCTGACCCTCGGCCTCCCCGTCGTGAAGGCACTGCTGAAGAGCACCGACGTGCCGATCGACTGCCACCTCATGATCGACGACCCGGACCGCTGGGCGATCGGCTACGCCGAGGCCGGCGCCTACAACGTCACGGTGCACGCCGAAGCCGCGAAGGACCCCATCACGCTGGCGAAGAACCTGCGCGCCGCCGGGGCGAAGGCCGGCCTGTCGCTCAAGCCGGGCACCGCGCTCGAGCCGTGGCTCGACGCGCTCAAGCACTACGACACGCTGCTGGTCATGTCGGTCGAGCCGGGCTTCGGCGGGCAATCGTTCATCGCCGACGTGCTGGAGAAGGTCCGCACCGCGCGGCGGCTGGTCGACACCGGCCACCTGAAGCTGGTCGTCGAGATCGACGGCGGCATCAACGCCGACACCATCGAACAGGCCGCGGAGGCGGGCGTCGACTGCTTCGTCGCCGGGTCCGCCGTCTACGGCGCCGCCGACCCGGGCAAAGCGGTCGCCGCGCTGCGCGAGCAGGCGGCCCGCGGCCGCGCCGGCTGACCGGCCGGGCGGCACCGGAGAAGCCACCGGGCCGCGGCGGGTGTTGGATGGGGAGCAGCGGCTCACAAGGAGGCAGGACGTGTTCACCGGCATTGTCGAGGAGATCGGCGAGATCACCTCGGTCGAGCAGCTGACCAACGCGGCGCGGCTGCGGATCCGCGGCCCGCTGGTCACCAGCGACGCCGGGCACGGCGACTCCATCGCGGTCAGCGGCGTGTGCCTCACGGTCGTCGAGGTGGCCGACGGCGAGTTCACCGTCGACGTCGTCGACGAGACGCTGCGGCGCTCGAGCCTGGCCAAGGTCGCCACCGGCGACCGGGTCAACCTGGAGCGCGCGACCCCGGCGGGCGGGCGGCTCGGCGGGCACATCATGCAGGGCCACGTCGACGGCACGGGCGTGTTCCTCTCCCGCGACGAGAACGGCGTGACGACGTTCTCGCTGCCGGCGCACCTGTCCCGGTACGTGGTCGAGAAGGGGTCGATCGCGGTCGACGGGATCTCGCTCACCGTCGCGGCGGTCACCGCCGACCAGTTCAAGGTGGCGCTGATCCCGACCACGCTCGAGGCGACCACGCTCGGCGGGCGCGAAGCGGGCGACCCGGTCAACCTCGAGGTCGACGTGGTCGCGAAGTACGTGGAGAAGCTGGCCGAAGCGCATATCCGCGATCAGGTGCAGAATCGGGACAGCGGCACGGAGGAGCGGCCATGAGTGAGACTAGTGCGGCAGAGCCCGAAGCGGGCTGGACGCCCTGTGGGACCGGGGCGGTGTTCGACGCCGACGCCATCGAGCGGGCGATCTCGGACATCGCGGCCGGGCGCCCGGTCGTCGTGGTCGACGACGAAGACCGCGAGAACGAGGGCGACCTCATCTTCGCCGCCGAGAAGGCGACGCCGGAGCTGCTGGCCTTCATGGTCCGCTACACCTCGGGGTACGTCTGCGTGGCGCTGACCGAGTCCGAAGCGGACCGGCTGGACCTGCCGCCGATGTACCACACCAACCAGGACGCGCGGGGCACCGCGTACAGCGTCACGGTCGACGCCGCCGACGGCATCACCACCGGCATCTCGGCCGCCGACCGCGCGCACACGATCCGGCTGCTGGCCGACCCGGCGTCGACGGCGAAGGACTTCCGGCGCCCCGGCCACGTCGTGCCGCTGCGCGCCAAGGAGGGCGGCGTGCTGCGCCGCCCCGGGCACACCGAGGCGTCGGTCGACCTGGCCCGGATGGCCGGGCTCGCGCCGGCGGGCGTGCTCTGCGAAATCGTGTCGCAGAAGGACGAAGGCGACATGGCGCGCCGCGACGAGCTCGAGGTGTTCGCCGCCGACCACGACCTCGCGATCATCACCATCGCCGACCTGATCGCCTACCGCCGCCGCACCGAGAAGCAGGTCGAGCGCGTCGCCGAGGCGCGGATCCCACTGGCCGCGGGCACGTTCCGCGCGGTCGGCTACGACTCGCTGCTGGACGGCATCGAGCACGTCGCGTTCGTCTACGGCGAGATCGGCGACGGTCAGGACATCCTGGTGCGCGTGCACTCCGAGTGCCTCACCGGCGACGTCTTCGGCTCGCTGCGCTGCGACTGCGGCCCGCAGCTGGACGCGGCACTGGAAGCGGTGGCCGCCGAAGGCCGCGGCGTCGTGCTCTACATCCGCGGCCACGAAGGCCGCGGCATCGGCCTGCTGCACAAGCTGCAGGCCTACCAGCTGCAGGACGACGGCGCCGACACGGTCGACGCGAACCTGGCGCTGGGCGTCCCGGCCGACGCCCGCGACTACGGCACCGGCGCGCAGATCCTGTGCGACCTCGGCGTCCGCACCATGCGGCTGCTGTCGAACAACCCGGCCAAGCGGATCGGCCTCGAGGGCTACGGCCTGCGCGTCACCGGGCGCGTGCCGCTGCCGATCTCGCCGAACCCGGAGAACCTGCGCTACCTGCGGACCAAGCGCGACCGGATGGGCCACGACCTGGCCCAGCTCGAGCACTACGACCAGGTCGGCGCGGGCACCGAGCACGCGGATGGAGGAGCACAGTGAGCGGCGAAGGCCGTCCTGACGTTTCCCTCGACCTGACCGGCTGCAAGTCCCTCAAGCTCGGCATCGTGGCGACGCGCTGGAACGCGGACATCACCGACGTCCTGCTGGAGCGCGCCCTGGTCGCGGCGCGCGAGGCGGAGCTGGAGGAGGACCCGACCGTGGTCCACGTCGCCGGCGCGGTCGAGCTCCCGGTGGTGGCGCAGGCACTGGCCCGCAACCACGACGCGGTGGTCGCGCTGGGCGTGGTCATCCGCGGCGGCACCCCGCACTTCGAGTACGTGTGCGACGCGGTGACGGCGGGCCTGACCCGGGTGGCGCTCGACGAGAGCACGGCGGTCGGCAACGGCGTCCTGACGTGCGACACGCACGAGCAGGCGGTCGACCGGTCGGGCCGGCCGGGCGCCAAGGAGGACAAGGGCTACGAGGCGACGGTCGCGGCACTGGACACCGCGCACGTGCTGAAGAGCCTGCGCCAGCCGTGGACCGAGCGGGGATTCGTGTGACCGTGAAGACTCTCCTGGTGATCCGCCCGCGGCGCGCGCTGATCGTGTGCAGCGTCCTGGCGGTGGCGCTGCTGGCGGTGTTCGTGGTCGTGGCGGTGCTGCTGCGCAACGGCGACACGGGCGTCCGCTTCCAGCGGTCCGACCAGGCCGCGATGATCGGCATCGGCATCCTGCTCGCGTGCGGCGTGATGCTGTTCGCGATCGCCCGGGTGCGCGCGGACGAAGAGGGCATCGAGGTCCGGAACGTGGTGATGACCCGGCGGTTCGCGTGGAGCGAGGTGCTGTCGGTGAGCTTCCCGGACGGTGCTTCGTGGGCGCGCCTGGAGCTGCCGGACGACGAGTACCACGCGGTGATGGCGGTGCAGGCGGTGGACCGGGACCGGGCGGTGGAAGCGGTGCGGGCACTGCGAAAACTGCACCGCGCGGCCACCGGCGGCTAGCCACTTCTGCCGCGTCAGCCCAGCACCCTCGGCGGCCGGCGGATCGCGTGGTGGATCCGGTCGGCCACCTCTTCCTCGCCGAGCCGCCAGGGCAGGCTGAGCCGGGAGTCTTCCAGGCCGGGGTGGAGGTCTCCGAGCCGAGCCGGTTCCACCTGGTGCAGCACCAGGAACAGGCGCTTGTCGCGCAAGAGCCCGAACTCGCGGTCCGGCCACCTCCGGCCGAAGAAGTCCGGCGTGACCACGATGACGCCGAAGCGCGACGACCTGATCCCGAACCCGATGGTTTCGGCCAGGTCGTCACCGATGGTGAGGCGCCGGTCGTCGATCCAGGTCCGGAGTCCGCGACGCTCCAGCTGCCCGGCCAGCGGCGTGGCGATCTCGGTCTTGTACCTGCTCACGTGACTGATGAACACGTCGTACCGGCCTTCGCTGATCCAGTAAGCCGAGCCGTCGGCGACGAGGACACCGTACTGATCGTCGGGCACGTCGATGCGGAACGCGTCGCAGACCGGGCGATCCTGCGCCAGCGGCAGGTTGGCGAGCTCGATCGCCCGGCACCCGATGGCGCTCAGCCGGGTCAACGTTTCCCGGTCCGCGGTCGGCCGTTTGACCATGCCGATTTCGATGGTCGCCCCGGTCAGCGTCACGCCGGACAGCTCGCAGTTGTAGAAATGCGTGTACCCGCGCAAGGAGGCGCCGGTCAGATCGGCCCCGGTCAGGATCGACCGGCGAATGCGCAGTTCGAAGGCTTCCACGTCCGAAAAGTCGGTCCGGCGCAGGCAGACGCGGTCGAAGTCGCTGCCCTTGATTTCGGCCGCCTTCAGCGAGGCCTCGTCCAGGCGGGTGCCGACGATCCTGGCGCCGTTGAGGCGGGCATGGTCGAGGCAGGCGCCCCGGAGGTCGACGTTCCACAGCTCCGCGCCGTCGAGATCGGCGGCGCTCAGGTCCAAGCCCGGCAGCGCCGAATTGAAGATCTTGATGCCCGTGAGATCCGGGTGCCCGAGAGCGGCCGTCCGGCGGTGGGAATTCCACTCTTCGGCACCGCGAGCGAGATGGCGTACGGTTTCGGCATCGGCCATGCGCCCCAAGTCGGCGGCGTGGCCCCGCCCGTTACGCCCGGCTCAGAGGTCCAGGTCCACCACGATCGGCGCGTGGTCCGAAGGCCCCTTCCCCTTCCGCGCGTTCCGGTCCACATAGGAATCCGTCACCGCGGAAGTGAACGCCTCGTTCCCGTACACCAGGTCGATCCGCATCCCCTTGTTGTTCGGGAAGTTCCCCGCCCGGTAGTCCCAGTACGTGAACGGGTGGTCGTACTTCAACGGCCGCGGGAACACGTCCGACAGCCCCAGCTTCCGCAGGCGTGCCAGTGCTTCGCGTTCCGGGGGAGTCACGTGCGTCGACTCCGCGAACACCGCGATGTCCCACACGTCCGCGTCCGTCGGGGCCACGTTGAAGTCGCCCAGCACCGCGAACGGCCCGGACGAAATCTCCGAAGCCACCAACGAATGCAGCGACGACAGCCACTCCAGCTTGTACGCGTAGTGCGGGTTGTCCGGCTCGCGCCCGTTCGGCACGTACACCGACCACACCCGCACGCCGCCGCAGGTGGCGCCGATCGCCCGCGCCTCCGCGGCGTCTTCGAACCGCGGCTCGCCCGGCAGCCCGCGCACGACGTCGGACAACCCCACGCGCGACACGATCCCGACGCCGTTCCAGCGCCCGAGCCCGTACGCCGCCACCTCGTAGCCCAGTGCCTCGACCTCGGCCAGCGGGAACTTCTCCGTCGTGGTCTTCAGCTCCTGCAGGCACAGCACGTCCGGCGCCGTCTCCTCCAGGAAGCCCAGCACGCGCGGCAGGCGGGGGACGATGGAGTTCACGTTCCACGTGGCGATCCGCATGCCCGCGAGCATCCCACACGCCACCGACGGAACCGGGGCGGCGCCGAAGCGCCGCCCCGGCGACGATCACACGCCCGCGGTCGTCCGGATCCACGAGCGGCTCGCGGCCACGCTCGCGTAGTTGTTCGTGCCGCGCGTGTTCGACCCGCTCTGGTTCTGGACCGTCGACGCGACGCCGACCTGGACCCCGTTGGCCACCTCGGGGCCGCCCGAGTCGCCCTTCCACGCCGAGCCGTCGATGCCGACGCTCTGGATCGCGCGGCCGCCGTAGGCGTCCGTGGACCGGCCGGTCACCTGGACGTTCGCCGTCTTCAGCGACGTCGCCGGCGGGCCGGTCGGGGTGGTGCGGCCCCAGCCGTAGATCTGGTTGGTGCTGCCGGTGGCCGGGTCCGAGCTGCCCAGCGCGATCGGCGCGGTGCTGGTCGACGACGCCAGGTGCAGCAGCGCGATGTCGCCGTTCGGGGACTCGTACTCGTTGTCGACGGCGATCTTCGTGCCCGAGAGCAGCGTGTTGCTGCCGACCCGGACGTACATGCCCGAGCCGTCCTGGTCGAGGCAGTGCACCGCGGTCAGCACCCAGCGCGCCGCGATGACCGTGCCCGAGCAGTTGAAGCCCTGGTAGTCGCGCCCGGGGGTGTTGACGTACACCTGGGCGCCCCACGACACGGTGGGGGCGGTGGAGCCGCCGACGATGTTCGGCTGGACGCCGGCGGAAGCCACGGCGCCACCCGCGAGAGTCAGCGCGACGGCGGCCGCCGAGGCGGCGCCGAGAAGACGGAGAGAGCTCACGGTGGGGATCCTTTCGGACGGGGGCCGGATCGGCCGGTCGGAAAGTAACCACCGCGTCACCCAGGGGGACACCTTCCAAAGTCGGAAGCGGACGAACACCCTACTTCCGGCGGTGCGGCCGGGGGTCTGCGAGAACTGTCGGTGCCGACCCATAGTCTTGACAACGTGGCTGACCCGACCACCTACCGTCCCTCGCCGGGGAGCATCCCGGATGCCCCTGGCGTGTACAAATTCCGTGACGCGACCAAGCGGGTCATCTACGTCGGCAAGGCGAAAAGCCTCCGCAGCAGGCTGAACTCGTACTTCGCCGACCTCTCCGGCCTGCACCCGCGCACGCGCCAGATGGTCACCACGGCCGCGAGCGTCGAGTGGACCGTGGTCACCACCGAGGTCGAGGCGCTCCAGCTCGAGTACAACTGGATCAAGGAGTTCGACCCCCGGTTCAACGTCCGCTACCGCGACGACAAGAGCTACCCGGTGCTCGCGGTGACGCTGAACGAGGAGTTCCCCCGCCTGCACGTCTACCGCGGCGCGCGCAAGAAGGGCGTCCGGTACTTCGGCCCGTACGCGCACGCGTGGGCCATCCGCGAGACGCTCGACCTGCTGCTGCGCGTCTTCCCGGCGCGCACCTGCTCGGCGGGGGTGTTCCGGCGCCACGGCCAGATCGGCCGCCCCTGCCTGCTCGGCTACATCGACAAGTGCTCGGCGCCGTGCGTCGGCCGGGTCTCGGCGGACGAACACCGCGACATCGTCGAGGACTTCTGCGACTTCCTCGCCGGCAAGACCGACGTCATGATCAAGCGGCTCGAGACCGAGATGGCCGCGGCCTCCGAAGAGCTCGAGTTCGAGCGCGCCGCCCGCCTGCGCGACGACCTGGGCGCGCTGCGCCGCGCGATGGAGAAGCAGGCCGTGGTGCTCGGCGACGGCACGGACGCCGACGTCGTCGCGTTCGCCCACGACGAGCTCGAAGCCGCGGTCCAGGTCTTCCACGTGCGCGGCGGCCGGGTCCGGGGCCAGCGCGGCTGGGTGATCGACAAGGCCGAGGAGATGGACGTCCCGGCCCTGGTGGACCACTTCCTCACGCAGTTCTACGGCGACGAGGCCGAGCTCGACGCGCGCGACGACGTCGACGCCGGTCCGGTCGTCCCGCGCGAGGTGCTGGTCCCGGAGCTGCCCGCGGACGCCGACGCGGTCGCGGAGTGGCTGAGCGGGCTGCGCGGCTCGCGGGTGCAGCTGCGGGTGCCGCAGCGCGGTGACAAGAAAGCCCTGGCGGAGACGGTGGAGCGCAACGCGGGGGAGGCGTTCACCCAGCACAAGCTGCGGCGCGCCGGCGACCTGACGGCCCGCTCGGCGGCGCTGACCGAGCTGCAGGAGTTCCTGGCCCTCGACACCGCGCCGCTGCGCATCGAGTGCATCGACATCAGCCACATCCAGGGCAGCGACGTCGTGGCGTCGCTGGTCGTCTTCGAGGACGGGCTGGCGCGCAAGTCCGAGTACCGCCGCTTCGCGCTGCGGGAGGCGGCCACCGAGGGTGACGTTGCCTCGATCGCCGAAGTCGTGCGCCGGCGGTTCCACCGCTACCTCAAGGAAACCGCGGAGGAGTCGAGCAAGCCCGGCCTCGACCCGGAGACCGGGCGGCCGAAGAAGTTCGCCTACCCGCCGAACCTGCTGGTCGTCGACGGTGCGGGCCCGCAGGCCACCGCGGCCGCCGACGTGCTGGCCGAGCTGGGCATCACCGACATCGCCGTGGTGGGGCTGGCGAAGCGGCTCGAAGAGGTGTGGCTGCCCGCCGACCCCGACCCGGTGATCCTGCCGCGGACGTCGGAGGGGCTGTACCTGCTGCAGCGGCTGCGGGACGAGGCCCACCGGTTCGCCATCGCCTACCACCGCGAGAAGCGCTCCAAGCGGCTGGTGACGTCCGAATTGGACAGTGTGCCGGGCTTGGGGCAGGCTCGCCGGACCGCGCTGATCAAGCACTTCGGCTCGGTGAAGAAGCTCAAGCAGGCCAGGGTCGAGGAGATCGAGGCGGTGCCCGGCTTCGGCAGGCGCACCGCGGAGGCCGTGGTCGCCGCGCTGGCCGGGGAGTCCGGTGCGGGCAACGGCACGAAAGCAGGGGAGTAGGGAACACAGTGAGTGCGCAAGAGGAGATCCGCGGGTCCGGCATGGAGGTCGCGGTCGTGTCCGGGCTGTCCGGGGCGGGCCGCAGCACGGCGGCCAAGTGCCTGGAGGACCTGGGCTGGTTCGTCGTCGACAACCTGCCCCCGGAGCTGATCGCGACGATGGTCGAGCTGGGCGCGCAGGCGCGCGGCGCGATCACGAAGGTGGCCGTCGTCATGGACGTGCGCTCGCGCGCGTTCACCGACGACCTCGCCTCGGTCATCAAGGACCTGGACGCGCGGGGCTACAAGCCGCGCGTGCTGTTCCTGGAGGCGACCGACGCGGTGCTGGTGCGCCGCTTCGAAGCCGTCCGCCGCGGCCACCCGATGCAGGGCGACGGCCGGCTCGCCGACGGCATCACGGCGGAGCGGACGCTGCTGGAGCCGCTGCGCGAAGAAGCCGACCTGGTGCTCGACACGTCGTCGCTGTCGGTGCACGACCTGCGCGCCAAGATCGAGGACGCGTTCGGCTCCGAGGCGAGCACCCAGACCCGGGTCACCGTGCTGTCCTTCGGCTACAAGTACGGCCTGCCGATGGACGCCGACCTGGTGATGGACGTCCGGTTCCTGCCGAACCCGTTCTGGATCCCGGAGCTGCGCGAACACACGGGCCTCGACGGCGAGGTCCGCAACTACGTCCTCTCGCAGGAGGGCGCCGAGGAGTTCCTGGACCGCTACCACCAGCTGCTGCGGCTGATCGGCGCCGGCTACAAGCGGGAGGGCAAGCGGTACCTGACGCTGGCCGTCGGCTGCACCGGCGGCAAGCACCGCAGCGTGGCGCTGTCCGTCGAGCTCGCCGAGCGTCTGTCCAAAGAGGACGGTATGGCCGTGAAGGTGGTGCACCGCGACCTTGGTCGTGAATAACGTGCGCGCGGTCGCCCTCGGGGGCGGCCACGGGCTGCACGCCACGTTGTCCGCGGTGCGGCGGGTGACCCCCGACGTCACGGCGATCGTCACCGTGGCCGACGACGGCGGATCGTCCGGCCGGCTGCGGCGCGAACTCGGGCTGCTGCCGCCGGGCGACCTCCGGCAGGCCTTCGCGGCCTTCGCCGCCGAGGACGGCGGCACGCTGTGGGCCGAGGTCTTCCAGCACCGCTTCGGCGGCGACGGCGCACTGGCCGGGCACGCGGTGGGGAACCTGCTGCTGGCCGGCCTCTTCGAGGTGCTCGGCGACCCGGTCGCCGCGCTCGACGAAGCCCGCCGCCTGATGGGCGTCTCGGGCCGGGTGCTGCCGATGTCGCCCGAGCCGCTGGAGATCGAAGGCGAGGTCAGCGGCCTCGACAGCGAGGACCCGTCGGCGCTGCGCCGGATCCGCGGCCAGGTCGCGGTGGCCTCGACCCCGGGGCAGGTGCGGCGGGTCAGCCTGCGCTCCCCGGGCACCTCCGCGCGGCCGCCGGTGGCGTGCGAGGAAGCGGTCGAAGCGGTGCTCGCCGCCGACGTAGTCTTCCTCGGTCCGGGTTCGTGGTTCACGAGCGTTTTACCGCACCTGCTCGTGCCGGGGCTGCACGACGCGCTGGTGCGCACGACCGCCACGAAGGCGATCGTCCTCAACCTTGTCCCCCAGCCGGGGGAAACCGCGGGATTCTCCCCGGAGCGGCACCTGGACGTACTCTCCGAGCACGCCCCCTTGCTGCGGGTCGACGCGGTGATCGCGGACCGCGATTCCGTGCCCGACCCGGCGAATCTCCGGCGCGCGGCGGCCCGGCTGGGCGCGCGGGCCCACCTGGGGGCGGTGGCCGACCCGGAAGTGGCGGGACGGCATGATCCTGATGCGCTCGCGCGGTGCATGCGGGAGGCTCTCGGTCTCGGCAGGGACGGGGAGCACGGGGGAGGAGCGAAAGGCAGGGAGGGGCAGTAATGGCGATGACCGCCGCGGTGAAGGACGAACTGAGCCGGCTGGAGATCACGAAGATCGGGCCGCGCCGGGCGGAGGTCGCGTCGCTGCTTCGCTTCGCCGGCGGGCTGCACATCGTGGCCGGCCGGGTGGTCGTCGAAGCGGAGCTGGACACGGGTTCGGTCGCGCGACGGCTGCGCAAGGAGATCCACGAGCTGTACGGGCACCATTCGGACGTCCACGTCATCACCGCCAGCGGCGGGCTGCGCAAGGGCACCCGCTACGTCGTGCGCGTGGTGAAGGACGGCGAAGGCCTGGCCCGCCAGACCGGGCTGATCGACCAGCGCGGCCGCCCGGTGCGCGGCCTGCCCGCGGCCGTGGTGTCCGGCGGCGTGGCCGACGCGGAAGCGGCGTGGCGGGGCGCGTTCCTCGCGCACGGGTCGCTGACCGAACCGGGCCGTTCGTCGTCGCTCGAGGTCACGTGCCCGGGCCCGGAGGCGGCTCTGGCACTGGTCGGCGCGGCCCGCCGGATGGGCATCCAGGCGAAGTCGCGCGAGGTCCGCGGCGCGGACCGCGTGGTCGTCCGCGACGGCGACGCGATCGGCGCGCTGCTGACCCGCCTGGGCGCGCACACGAGCGTCCTGCAGTGGGAAGAACGCCGGATGCGCCGCGAAGTCCGCGCGACGGCGAACCGCCTGGCCAACTTCGACGACGCGAACCTCCGCCGATCGGCCCGCGCGGCCGTGGCGGCGGCGGCCCGGGTGGAGCGCGCACTGGAGATCCTCGGCGAGACGGCCCCGGACCACCTGCTGGCGGCGGGCAAGCTGCGCCTGTCGAACCGGCAGGCGTCGCTGGAGGAGCTGGGCCAGCTGTCGGACCCGCAGATGACGAAGGACGCGGTCGCCGGGCGTATCCGGCGGCTGCTTGCGATGGCGGACAAGCGGGCGAAGGACCTGAGCATCCCGGACACCGAGTCCGCGGTCACGCCGGAGATGCTGGAGGAAGAAGAGGCCTGACCTCCTGACCGCGCTTGGCCCCAAGCGCCCCAATGTGGCGTTGGGTGCGCTGGACGCACCGAACGCCACATTGGGTGCGCTGGACGCAACCAACGCCACATTGGGGCGCTGCGGGTCAGCTGTCGCCGGCGGGTCGCCAGCAGCTCGCCGGGCGCGTAGTCGTCGCCCCAGGCTTCCAGGCCCAGGTAGGTGAACACCGTGTTCTGCCGACCGGGCGCCGGTCCGGCTCGTATGCGGTGATTCCCTCCGCCAAGCCGTACGCGGTTAACGAGAAGCGCCATCTCGTAACACCGCGGTAGCGCCGGGGAGCCGTGCCCGAAACGCGGCACCTCGAACCTCGGAAGTGATCGAGGGAAGGGGAAAGCATGCGCAACGCACGCCTGCAGGTGTCGCCTGAGGTCGGCACCTGGCTCACCCGGCGCAGCAGCAAGGCGGGGGACCGGACCCTCGCGGAACTCGTCGCGGCCAAGGGACGGACCACTGTTTCCGTCGTCATCCCGGCGCGGAACGAAGAAGCCACCGTCGGCGCGATCGTCGCCGCCATCCGGGACGAGCTCCTGGGCCTGCTCGTCGACGAGATCCTCGTCGTCGACAGCCACTCGACCGACGCCACCGCCGAAGTCGCCGCCGCCGCGGGGGCGGACGTCGTCGCGCAGGACGCCGTCTTCCCCGACCTCGGCGGCCTGCCGGGCAAGGGCGAGGCGCTCTGGAAGGGCGTCGCGGCGACGACCGGCGACCTCGTCGTCTTCGTCGACGGCGACCTGCACGACTTCACCACGGACTACGTGACCGGGCTGCTCGGCCCGCTCCTCGTGGACCCGTCGGTCGCCTACGTCAAGGGCTTCTACCACCGCCCGCTGGGCACCGAGGCCGACGGCGGCGGCCGCGTCACCGAACTCGTCGCGCGGCCGCTGCTCAACATGTTCTGGCCGGAGCTGTCCGGCTTCGTCCAGCCCCTCGCGGGCGAGTACGCGGGCCGCCGCGAGGTGCTGGAGAGCATCCCGTTCGTCGCCAACTACGGCGTCGAGATCGGGCACCTCATCGACCTGCTGGAGCTGCGCGGCCTCGACGCGCTCGCCCAGGTCGACCTCGGCCACCGCGTCCACCGGCACCAGAGCACGCAGGCGCTGGGCCGGATGGCCGGGCAGATCATGCAGACGCTGTTCGACCGCTTGCAGCGCTACGACCGGCTCGTGACCGCCGTCCCGCCGGCCACCATGCTCGCCCAGTTCCAGCGGGGCGCTTCGGACAGCGGGGTGGAGCGCGAGCTGGTGCTGACCGACCTGACGTCGCCGCAGCGCCCGCCGCTGAACAGCCTCGCGCTGCGGCACACGGCGTAGCCCTCAGACGAGCGCGTGTTCGGGCTGCCAGCCGGGCGGCCCGAACACGTAGCCCGCGCGCTCGCGCCAGGTCCGCGCGCCGCGGAGGTCGCGCAGGATCGAGCCGTATTCGTGGAAGCCGACCTTCAGCAGGTTGTACGTCCCGATGTTCGTCGTCAGCCCGTACGTCGGCCGCTTGCCCTCGGGGACGAAGCTGCCGAACAGCCGATCCCAGATGATCAGGATGCCGCCGTAGTTGGCGTCGAGGTATTCGGCGTCGCTGCCGTGGTGGACGCGGTGGTGCGACGGGGTGTTGAAGACGTACTCGAACCAGCGCGGCAGCTTGCCGACCTTCTCGGTGTGCACGAAGAACTGGTAGACGAGGTCGATCGAGAGCCCGGTCAGGATCATCCACGGCGGGATCCCGCACAGCGCCAGCACCGACCAGAACGGCAGCTGGAAGTACGGGGTCCACTTCTGGCGCAGCGCCGTCGAGAAGTTGTAGTGCTCGCTGGAGTGGTGGACCTGGTGCCCGGCCCACAGCAGCCGCACGCGGTGGCTGGCCCGGTGGTAGGCGTAGAACACCAGCTCCTGGCCGAGCAGCATGAGCACCCACGTCCACCAGTCGTGCGGATCCAGCCGCACCGGCGCGAGTTCGAACAGCGCCGCGAAGACGAAGAGCATCACCAGCCGGAACAGCCCGTTGACGCCGACCGCGACGGTGCCCATGAGCATGCTCGTGCGGGTGTCGGCGACGCTGTAGCCGACCACGTTGTCGTCGTGGCCGAGCACGTGCACCGCGACGATCTCGATCGCCACGAACAGCAGGAACACCGGGGTCGCGAACAACACGGGGTCGCGCAGGTGCGCCAGGAACTCGGCCACGTCGCCTCCTTGTATCTGACCATACGGTAACTTACCCAAGGGTCACTTCATGAACGCTAGGCTCTGCGGCGTGACGGAGTCAAGGGCGGTCGGGACCAAGGGGATGCCCCGCGAGGAACGCGAGGCCCAGCTCGTCGTGGCCGGCACCGAGGAGTTCGGCCGGGCGGGGTACGCGGGCGCGTCGATGGTCGAGATCGCGCGCCGCGTCGGGGTCACGAAGCCGTTGCTGTACCAGTACTTCGGCTCGAAGGACGGCCTCTACCTGGCCTGCCTCCACCGCGCGGGCGACCGGCTCACCGAGGGCGTCGCGACGACCATGGCGGGCGGCGGCGAGCCCGAGAAGATGCCGCTCAAGGTGCTGTCCGCGATCTTCACGACGTTCGACCACGACCGCTACGCGTGGCGCCTGCTGCGCGACGCGACGGTGCCGGCGACGGGCGACATCGCCGGCGCGGCCGCGGACTACCGGCGCCGCCTGGACGCCTTCGCGCTGCTGGGCGCGACGGAGCTGATGACTTCGCGCGGCCTGGCCGACCCGGTCGACATCGAGGCCATCGCCCAGGTCTGGACCGGCGTGGTCGACTCGCTGATCAGCTGGTGGATCGACCGCCCGGACGAGGACGCGGCCGCGATGACGTCCCGCTGCGCCCGCATCATGGGCGGCTTGTTCGGCTGGTGACCGCGGGTTCGCATGGTCTTGAATGAGTCATTCAGGACCTCCGGCGTCAGGGCTCCGGCAAAGTCGCGTCGGTGCAGCCCGCAGCGTTGCACCAGCGTCTTGAATGACTCATTCAGGACCTCCGAAGACCTGAATGAGTCATTCAAGACGTCGGGCGAGCGGGTCACCGGCGGCAGAGCGGCCCAGCCGCGTGACTTTGCCGGGACCCCGACCTCCGGCGTCTTGAATGACTCATTCAAGACATCGGCGGAGCCGCCGCCGAGGGGCCGCCGCGACTTCGCCGAGCCCGGGGACGGCGGCCGCGGGGTCCGGCGCGAGCCGCCCGACTCAGGTGACCCCGCCCGGCGCGGGCAGCTTCCGCGCGAAGTCGTGCCAGTACGCGGCGGCCGCGCTGTGGTGCCGGACCACCGCGTCGGGCGCGGGCGGCGCGGGCCAGAACTGCAGCAGATAGCTCTCCGGCCCGGGACCGTCGCCGGCGTCCATGCCCGTCCCGCTGTACCGGACGCGGTAGTCGCCAGGGGGCAGCTCCAGGTCCCACCAGTCCTCGCCGCTCCAGGTCACGAGCCTCGCCGGGCCCGCCACGGGGAACGGCGCCTCGACGACGTCCTCGCCGCCGGCGTCGGGCGGCTCGGTTTCGTGCACCTCGGCGGTGAACCCGACCTCCCCGGTGTGCAAGCCGGTGAGCAGGAACAACGTCCCGGCCACGGCGGCGCCGCACAGCCCGTTGCGCTGACCGGCGAAGCACGCCGAAAGATCGCCTTCGAACGGCTCGCCGCCCGCGCTGTGGACGTAGATCTGTCCATAGTGGACGGGAATCTCGCCGTGGACCACGGTTCGCATGCCGCCCAGCATGGCAGAGGACACCGGCAGTTCCCGTTCGCCGTATTTGTCCGTTATTCTGGGCACAGAGAGTGGCATTCGCAGATTGCCTTCCCGAACGGCGTAGCGAAACCGGCCCCGTTCGCGATTAATCAGGGAAGCCGTCCCGTCGAGAGGTGCCCGATGCCCGAACCCGCCACTCCCGTCCCGGCCGATCCCCGCCTCGCCGCGCGGTTCACCGAGGACCTGCTCGACGGCTGCCGGGTCCTGGCCAAGGACTACGGCTACCGGCCGGCCCAGTTCGAGCGGATGGTGCGCGAGCACGGCGGCGTCGAGGCGGCCCGCCTGTTGCTGCGCGGCGCCGGGACCGCCGGCGGGTTCACCGTGCTCTGGGAGAAGAACCAGCTCGGCCGCAGCTCGGAGGCGACGATGCTCCGCGCGGAGTACTCGGAGCTGTTCACCCCGGACGAGCTCCTGCTCGCCCGGCGGCGGCTGGAGGAACACGGCTTCGACGTCGACGCACACCTGCGCAGCCTCGCTGAACAGGGGTGAGGGCGGCAGGGGTGACCGGCGCCGCTCCGGTCACCCCTGCCGCGGCTTCTAGGCGGCCGCGCTGGACTTGCCGCGCAGCACCACGTTGGCCGTCGACGCGCCCTTGATCGCCGTTTCGATCTGGGCCATCGTCGAGGACGACGACAGGCCGGGGACGGTCGCGGTGTTCAGGGCGTAGAGCGTGAACGCGTACGGGTGGCTGGACCCGCCCGGGCAGGGGCCGAAGAACTTCTGGGCGTTCGCCCCGCTGCCCATCGCCTTCTGCTTGGCCCCGCCCTGGTCCGGCACGCTGTACCCGGCGCCGAGCCCTTCCGGCAGGGCGCGGGCCGACGCCGGGACGTCCCAGATCGCCCAGTGCAGCTTGTTCCCGCCGTTCGCGGTGTCGGCGAACACGACCGCGTAGCCCTTGGCGCCCTCGGCGGCGCCCCACGCGAGCGGCGGCGACGGGTCCTGGCCCGCCGTGCCGTCCCCGGCGCAGGTGTACTTGTCCGGGATGGTGGCGTTGTCGGCGAAAGCGGAGCTCGTCAGCTTGAAGGCGCCCGGGGTGCTGCCGCCCGGGAACTTCAGCCGCACGATGACGTTGTCCAGCACCGACGGCGTGCCGCCGTTCTTGTCGTTGTTGGTCGAGGTGAGCCACAGCCCGCCGTCCGGGGTCTTCGTGACCGAGCGGAGGCGGCCCCAGCGGCCGGAGAACAGCGTGGACACCGTGCCGATGCCCGTGCCCGCCGCGTTGATCTGCGTGGCGAACATCTGCTGGCCGGTGACGCCGGCGATGTAGATCCAGTCGTTGACGATCTCGATCCCGGACGGCCCCGCCTGCGACGTCGGCCAGGTCTTCTTCGGGGCGATGAAGCCGCTGCAGCTGCCCTGCGTGCCTTCGCAGCTCGGCCAGCCGAAGTTGCCGCCCTTCTGGATCAGGTTCAGCTCGTCCTGGCTGCTCTCGCCGAACTCCGCCGCCCACAGCTGGCCGCGCGAATCCCAGGCCAGGCCCTGCGGGTTGCG
Organism: Amycolatopsis lexingtonensis; assembly: GCF_014873755.1. Classification (NCBI taxonomy): domain Bacteria; kingdom Bacillati; phylum Actinomycetota; class Actinomycetes; order Pseudonocardiales; family Pseudonocardiaceae; genus Amycolatopsis; species Amycolatopsis lexingtonensis. The sequence goes on along the minus strand of NZ_JADBEG010000001.1, from coordinate 4,339,341 downwards.
GTGCCCGTAGCTCCAGACGTACCGCGCGTTGCCGCCGGTGGCGTAGAACGGGTTGTCGCCGGGCGCCGAGCCGTCCGGGTTGAGCCGGAGGATCTTCCCGTTGAGCGAGCTCTTGTTCTGCGCGTTGTCGCTGTTCTTCGCGTCGCCGACGGTGGCGTACAGCTTGCCGTCCGGGCCGAACTTGATCCGCCCGCCGTTGTGGTAGCGGTTCTTGGCGATCCCGGTCAGCACCGGCGTCGACGTCGAGGACAGCGTGGTGCCGTCGTAGGTCATCTTCACGATCCGGTTGTCCCCGGATGCCGTGTGGTACAGGTAGACCGCGTGGTCACTCGACCAGTTCGGCGAGATCGCGACGCCGAGGAGGCCGCCTTCGCCGCTCGTCGTGACCACGCCCGGCACCTTGCCCAGTGTGGTCTTCTGGCCGGACGGCGTGACGAGCACGAGCTCGAACCGGTCCCGCTCGGTCACCAGCGCGTTGCCGTTCGGCAGGAAGGCCACCGACCAGCCGAGGTCGACCTTCGCGATGTCCTTGTCGTACTCCGGGATGCCTCCTGCGCCGCCCGGAGCGGACGTCTTGACGGTGACCGCGTTGCTGGCCGCGGAGCTGTTGCCGTCGGGGTCGCGCGCCTTGACCGTGAAGGTGTATGAGGTGTTCGGGTCGAGCCCGGTGATCGTCGTGCCGAGCGACGTCGTCGTGGCCACCTTCGCGCTGCCCTGGTAGACGTCGTAGCCCGCGATCGTGCCGCTGTCGTCGGTGGAAGCGTTCCACGCCAGGGAAACGCTGTTCGCGGTGACGCCGGTGGAGCGCAGGCTGCCCGGCACGGAGGGCGGGGTGGTGTCGTTGCTCGGCGGCGTGGTGAAGGTGACCACGTTGCTCTGCTGCGACGGGTTGCCGGCGGCGTCGAACGCGCCGACCGAGATGTCGTAGGCCGTGTTCGGCGTCAGGTTGTCCACGGTCGCCGTCGTGGTGTTCCCGTCGACGGTCTTGAGGGTGTTGCCGCCGCGGTTGATCTCGTAGCGGACGACGCCGACGTTGTCGGTCGCGGCGGTCCAGCTGAAGGTCGCCGCGGTGGGCAGGATGTTGCTCGCCTTGAGGTTCGTCGGCGGCGTCGGCGGTTCGGGATCGACCGGCGCGGTGAAGGTATCGGTGAGCTTGTCCGCGTTCGGGCCGCCGTTGGCGGTGGTCGCGGTGGTCCGGACCTTGTTGACGCCGGCGGTCAGCTGCACGGTCGCGGTGGCGGTCTTCCAGGTGGTCCAGGAGCCGGTGCCGGGGAAGTCGACGGTGCCCTTGTCCCCGCCGTCGACGGTGAGCTTCACCGGCCGGTTGTCGGCGGTTCCGTTGGCGTAGCGGAAAGTCAGGGTGTGCGTGCCGGCCTGGGCGGCGTTCACGGCGTACTCGACGTAACTGCCCACGACGTTGTCGAAGTTGACGAACCCGGTGCCGGAGTACCCGGCGTGGTTCGACTCGACGGCGCCTTGGGAGATCACGGCGGTTTCGGACTCGTAGTCGGTGTCCGCGGCGAAAGCGCTTACCGGGCTGAGCGCGGTGAGGCCGAGCGCCGCGACTGCGGTACCGGCCAGTACCACGCGCCACGGTGGACGGGGTGCCACTGGGAGCCTCCTGCGTGGGTCGGGGGACAGGGGGTGACCGGGGCGGAGATGGTTCGGCGGACCACCGGTGGTAAATAGTTAGGAAAGTTTCCTATCTATGGGACAGATCACACACCCTCCGGGTGAGGTGTGTCAATACTCGACACGGTCACTCACCCTTGGTGAAGAAGGGTTTCCCGCTCACCGGTGCGCTTTCGCCCGGCGCGTGTCTTGAATGACTCATTCAGGTCTTCGGAGGTCCTGAATGACTCATTCAAGACCTGTGCCGAGCGGCCGGCACCTCGCGGCCCGGGAGTCAGCTCGCGGCCACCGCGGTCTCGGCCGCCCAGTCCCGCGGCACCAGGAACGAAGCCAGCTCCGCCTCCGCGCTCCCCGGCTCCGGTGGACCGCCGGTTTCCCACCGCGCCAGCGGCGGCAGCGTCAGCAGCACCGTCTCGGCGTCGGCCGCCGGGGTGTGGACGAGGGCGGACTCCACGAACCGGCCGCGGCGGTGCAGCTGCCACTGCCGTTCGCGGTCGCCGTGCGGCCGGTCCTTGCGGCGCCGCACGATCGGCAGGTACGCGGGAGCGAGGGCGGCGATGCCCGTCGCGGTGAACGCGGCCGCGCGCCGCCAGCCGTCCGGGCCCGGTGGGCGCAGGTGGTCGAACGCGATGCCGCCGATGCCGCGCGGCTCGTCGTGGTGGGGGAGCCGGAAGAGGTCGTCGCAGGCGCGTTTCGCCTGGGCGTGGAACGCCGGGTCGAGCGTGTCGCAGCAGGTCTTGAGCGTCCGGTGGAAGTGCGCCGCGTCCTCGGCGAAGCCGTAGCAGGGCAGGAGGTCCACCGTGCCGGCGAACCACCACGACCCCGAGTATTCGCAGTACCGGAACCGGGCGTGGAACGCCGGGACGTACGGGTTGCGCGGGTGGATCGCGACGGTCAGCCCGACGGTCTCGCCGCCCTCGGCGACGACGACGCAGGCCCGCTCGAACACCGCGCCGTTCTCCAGCAGCCGCGCCCGGCCCGATCGGCTGAACCGGGCTTCGCCGTCGAGGCGTTCGAGTTCGGCCACGAGCTCCCGCTGCCCGGCCCGCACCATCGCCTTGACGGCGTCGCGTCTGTCCCCTTCAGGCATGCCCCCACCCCCGGGAGGCAGATTACCAGCGAAACGCGCTCAGCCGGCGATGTCGGCGCGCGCGATCACCTTGGTGATCTTCGCCCGGACGAGGGATTCTTCGGGCACGGCGTTGCGCTTCCCGTACTCCTCGGCGCGCTCAGCGCCCATGTACCGCGCCCCCAGCTTCGTCGCCCACGCCAGCATGTCGTCGAAGTCGTGGGTGAGCCGCGCCTCGGCGGTGAACTGGACGTACGAATACGGCGGCCGCTGGTCGTCGACGGCGAGGGAAATCCGCCCGTCGCGGGCGATGGCCTTCCCCTTCAGCGTCTCGGTGCCGGTCGTGAAGATCAGCTCGTCGCCGTCCGGGCCCTCGTTCAGCAGGAACCACACCGGCGTCACGATCGGGGCGCCGTTGGCCCTGACCAGGCCCAGCATGCCCGTGCGGGTGCCTTCAGAAGCGAACTGCCACCACTCGTCACGGCTCATCTCACGCATGTGAGCGACGTTAGCCCGTCACCCGGGCGTGCGCAGAGGGTGGCCGACTAGCCTGGCCTGCTGTGCGAGACGACACCGGGGTAATGGGACTGGCCGACGAGGGGCTGACGCGCCGCCTCAAGGCGCTGGCCTGCACCGCGCCGCTGCACGACCTGGACGCGCGGAAGGCGAAGCTCGACTGGGCCGACGCCACGATCTACCAGATGGCCGAGATCGCGCTGCACACGATCGACCAGGTCACCATCGCGATGGACTTCGACACCGGCGCCGGCCACGACGAGGTCATCGACCGGCTGCTGCCGTTCATCGCGCAGCAGGCGCCGTCGCGGATGCCCGAAGAGCACGTCCGCGTGGCCAAGTGGGTGCTGGACAACCTGATCAACGTCGGCACCACCGAGCGCGGTTTCCGGCGCGTCTACGGCTCGATGGGCCCGGGCGGCTACCAGCGCCGCCAGTTCGACTTCAAGCTGCTCGTCGAGCTGGCCGCCCGCGACGGCGAGGTCTACCTCCGCGCCACCGACGAGGCCATCAACGTCCTCGTCGGCGCCCTCGACACCGACGTCGAGTCGGCCCAGATCGCCGCCGAGGTCAAGCTCGAGAACCTCATCAACCGCGGCCGGCTGGCCGACGCGAAGCTCGCCGCCGAGCAGGCCCGCTACCGGACCGTCCAATACGGCGAGACGCTGCGCGCGAAGCTCGACTCGACCCGCCGCGACGTCCGGTCGGTCGACTGGGAACGCGAGGTCCCAGAGCTGCTCGACAGCGCGCTGAGCCACATCGAGACCCGGTTCCGCGCCGAGAACGCCATCCTCAAGAACATCACCACCGCCCGCGACGAGACCGAGGACCTCGACCGCAAGCGCCGCGCCGCCGAGCTGGTCGACATCGTCGGCGACTGCATCCGCCGCCACACCCGCCTGCAGTCCCGGCTCGCCGACGCGGGCGCGGTGTTCCGCGCCGAGCAGGACCGCCAGCAGTTCTCCGGCCCGCCCCAGCGCGCCACCCTCGACCTGTTCGGCCAGCTCCTCGTGCCCACCCTGGGCCTCCCGCTGGCCGACGCCGTCGCCCCGGCCGAGCACTTCTTCCACGCCGTCGCCGGGATCACGCCACCGGTCGTGCCGTCGCTGTCCGCGCTGGTCTCGCTGCTGCTGCGGCCCGCGCCCGAGCGCGACCAGCTGATCGGCGAGGTCCCCGAGCCCGAGCTGATGCCCGCCGAGGTCACCGACAAGTTCGGCGACGACGTCTGGCGTGCCGCCGACGAGCTGCTCGACCTGCCCGAAGTGCCGCGACGGCTGTCCGGGCTGCTCGAAGAGGCCCGCCGCACCCGCCGGCCCGGGCTGCCCGCCCTGGTCGCGCTGCGCGCGGTGCACGCCTACAGTCCCGGGGTCGGCGCGGCCCGCCGCCAGGGCGACCGCCAGGTGCTGCTCGCCGTCGACGACGGCACCCTCCTGGACGACCCGGACTTCGGCGGCGCCGACCTGCTGCTGTACACGGCCGCCGTCGAGCGCGCCGACGAAGAAGACAACGAGGAGGTCGCCTGACATGGCGCTGTCCCACAGCAGCGTGGACGCCGAAGCCGCGGCCCGGCTGGTCGCCTTCGGCATGCGGCCGAAGCAGCTGCCCGCGCGTGACGTCGTCTACGGCGACCTCGTGCGCCGCTACGGCGAGGACAACGCGTTCAAGGCGCTCACCCACGCCGTCGCCGCCGGGCTCGGGCTCATGGTGCTGGAGGTCAACCAGCAGGCCGGCGCGGTCCTCGCGGCCACCGACGAGTCCGTCTTCGAGATCAAGATGGACTCCTATGCGCGCCAAGCCAAGATCCGCGAGCGCCGCGAGACGGAGAAGGTCCTGCACGGCCTGATCCACCTCGCCACCGCCGCGCTCGGCTACCCGCGGCCCGACGACCTGGCCAACGACACCTACATCGGCCGCGTCAGCGTCGAGCAGGTCGACGCGATGGTCCGCGAGGCCGCCCGCATGCTCGACGAACGCGCCGCGGCGGCCGAAGCCAACAACGACCCGCTGGCCGACGCACCCGAGCTGGAACAGGCGTGGCGCGCCTACGCCCGCCGTCCGGCCGCGGCCGCCACCAAGGACGGGCGCCTCGCCGCCGACACCACCCGCGGCATGGTCAGCCGCGCCCTGCGCTTCCTCGCCGACCAGGGCTTCCTGGTCCCGGTGAGCGACGAGCAGGGCGGCACCTACCGGACCACGCCGCGCTACCAGATCCAGGTCCGCGAGCTCGCGGCCGACGCCGCCTTCGACGACCTGCTCGCGCTCGACGTCGTGGCGGTCGCGAACGCCGGGGGCACGCTGCGCGCGGCGTCCTCGGACACGCTGTAGAGGGGAATCGATGTACGAGCTTTCGCGGGTCCGCCTGCATTCGGTGGGCCCGGCGGGTGCCCGCTACCAGGACGTCGTGCTCGACTTCAGCGGCGTCGGCGCCAAGATCACCGCGCCGCAGCAGGACGCGCTGTTCAGCGCCGGCATCCACGCGACCGGGCCGGCCGAGCTGCGCCGCCCGTCGCCGGCGAGCGTGCTGTTCCTGGAGAACGGCGGCGGCAAGTCCGTGCTCATCAAGCTGATCTTCTCGGTGATGCTGCCCGGCCGCCGCCAGGTCGTCGGCACCACGAGCACGAAGGTCCTCGAGAAGTTCGTCGCCGCCAAGGACGTTTCGCACGTCGTGCTGGAGTGGCTGCACGTCGAGAGCGGCCACCGGATCATCACCGGGAAGGTTTCCGAGTGGCGCGGGCACGTCGTGTCCGCCGACTCCGAGAACCTCGTCGACTCCTGGTACTGCTTCCGCCCGACGCCGGCGCTGGGGCTCGATTCCCTGCCGATGACGCAGGACGGCCGGCTGCTCACCATGTCCGGCTTCCACGACAAGCTCACCGCCGCGCAGCTGGCCGAGCCCGAGCTGGAGCTGTCCTGGACCCGCCGCCACCACGAATGGACCGGCCGGCTCGACAGCCTCGGCCTCGACACCGAGCTGTTCCGCTATCAGCGCGCGATGAACGCCGGCGAAGGCGAGGCGGCGGACGCGTTCGCCTTCGGCACCGACGACGCGTTCGTCGAATTCCTGCTGCGCGCGGTCGTTTCCGAGGACGAGCCGAAGGACCTCGCCGAGGTCGTCGCGACCTACGCCCACAACTTGGCCCAGCGCGGAGACCTGCTGTCGGAGCGGGACTTCGTCGCGGGCGCCCTGGAACTGCTCGGTCCGCTGGCCGCCGAAGAAGGCGTCGCCGCGGAGTCGCGGAAGATCGCCGCGGCCGCGAAGGCCGACATGGCCGCGCTCGCCGGCCGCGTCGTCGCGCGGAACGAGCTCGAGAACGCGCGGCTGTCCGGGCTCGAAGACCACGTCACCGAGGTCAAGTCCGCCGAGAAGCTCGCCGAGGGCGACCACCGGCGGCTCGCCGCGGCCGTCACGGAGCTGCGCCGCCTGGTCGCCGTGCTGCGCCTGGAAGAGGCCCAGGAAGCCCGCAAGCGCGTCGACGCCGAACTGGCCGCGGCGAAAACCGAAGCCGAAGCCTGGCGCGAGACGGCGACCGTGCTCAACCAGCTGAACGCGGCCCGCAAGGCGAAGGACCTGCGCGAGCTCGTCGGCAGCCGGGAAGAGAAGGCACGGCCGGCTCTGCAGGCGCGCAACGACGCCGCGTCCGCGCTCGCCCGCGGGTTGCACGCGCTGGCGCAGGACGCCCAGCGCCAGGCGGACAAGGCCGAGGCGCACGCGGGCGCGTTGCGCGCCGAAGCCGAGAAGGCGCAGACCGAACGCGACGAAGCCGCCAACCTCGCGGCCGCCCGCCGGGCCGAGGCGCGCGGGCTGACCACGCGGATCACCGAGCTGCGCGAAGAGGTCCAGAACGCCGTCCGCGCCGGGCTGCTGCCCTCGGGCGCCGACGTCGCCGACGCTTCGCGCACCGCTCGCTCTGCGGCTGAGCAGGCCGCTTCGGAACTGGCCCGCCGGGAACAGGAACTCGACCGCGTCGCCGCGGATCTCCAGGCGGCGCAACGGGCCGTGAACGAGGCCCACCAGCTCGCGGGCACCACCCAGGACCGCTTCGAGCGCGCCACCGAGGACCTCGACCGGGCCCACCGCCGGACCGACGCGCTCGCCGCCGAAAGCCGGCTGGTCGAGCTGCTCGGCGCGGACGACGTCGCCCTGGAAAGCGACCTGCCGGTGCTGCTGGAACGGCTGCGCGAAGCGAGCGCGGCCGTGGAGAAGGAGCAGACCGCGCTGCGGATGGAGGAGTCCGCGGACGAGCGGGCCCTCGCGGCGCTGGGGTCGGGCGGGCTGCTGCCGCCGCCCGAAGACGTCCAGGCCGCGTTGGACGCGCTGGAAGAAGCCGGGATCACGGCGTGGTCCGGCTGGCGTTATCTGTCCAAATTGGACGCTGGTCGGCGGTCCGAGGTCCTGGAAAGCCTGCCGCAGCTGGTGTCCGGCGTCCTCCTGAACGACGCCGCGCACGTGGATCGCGCCCGCGAAGTGCTCACGAAGCGGCGGTTGCTGCCGTCCGCGACCATCGCCGTCGGCACCACCGAAGCGCTCCTGGCCGAGGTGCCCGCCGCGCCCGGCGTCGAGTTCCTGGTGCCGCCGAACCCCGCGATGTACGACGAAGAAGCCGCGGACGCCGAGCGGGAAGCCGTGGCGCGGCGGCACACCGAGCGGCAGCGGCGGCTGGAGGCGTTGTCCGCCAAGCTGTCCGCCGACGGTGCCCTCACGTGGAAGCTCACCACCTGGCGCGAGGACTACCCGCCCGGCGCCGTCGCGACGCTGGCCGAGCAGGCGCACGCGGCCCGGTCCGCCCGGGAGACCGCGCGCACCGCGCTGGAGCAGGCCGAGGCGGAATTCGCGCGGCTGAGCGAAAAAGCGGCGTCGCTGCGGGAGCGCGTCCCCGAGCTGCGGGCGGCCGCGGCCGAGGCGGAGGAACGGGCCCGGCGGCTCGGCGAGCTGGGTGCGCGCAGCGCCCGGATCGCGGAGTGGACCGAAGAGGTCGAGCGCGCGACCGAGATCGCCGAGCGCGCCGACCTCCAGGCGTCCGACGCGGCGGGCAAGGCCGCACGGCTGCGCGAACAGGCGGGGGAGGAGCAGCGCACCGCCGACGGGCACCGCCGGACCGCGACCACGGCGCGGGCGGAGCTGGCTGAGGTGCCGGGCGCGGCCGAGGCGGCCGACGGCCCGGTGCCGTCCGAGCCGGTCGACGCGCTGCGGCGGACCTACCTGTCGGCGTCGGAGTCCTACGCGAAGGTCGAGGTCGGCAGTGACCTGCGGGCCGAGCTGGAGCAGGCCGAATCCGCCGAAGCCGCGGCGGGCTCGGCCGTCGAGTCGCTCGACGCGGCCGTCCGGGCGCGGGCGGCGGAGCTGCTGGAGACCCCCGACGGGTCCGACGCTTCAGCCCGCGCGGCCGCGTTGGCGCGCGCTCGCCGGGTCGTCGACGGGTGCGAAGACGAGCGCACCGAGGCCATCGGGCTCGTCTCGACGCGGCGCGCGGAGCTGGACTCGCTGCCGGTGCAGACCGGCGCGACGGGGGAGAAGCCGCGCGACATCGAGCACGGCCTGGAGCTGATCGACGCGGCCGGGCTGGAGGCGTCCGCGGCCGCCCGGAAGTGGGAAGAGCTGCAGGAACGCCGGGCGGCGGCGGAAGCGACGCTGGAATCGGCGAAGAACTCGGCGTCGGGCTTCTCGCTGCTCGCGGAGTCGATGGCGCACCTGGTCACCGACACCGACGCCGCGGCCTACGACGGCGACGTCGAGACCGCGCGCGCCCAGCACACCCGCCTGAACGCGACCTTCACCGAGGCCCAGGAAGCCGCCGACGCGGGCGACCGGCGGGTGCGCGCGGCCGCCGACCAGCTGGCGCAGTACGCGACGGAGAAGCGGTTCGAGAAGCTGAGCACGCCGGTGCGCCAGCAGGTCATCTCGGTCAAGCGCGACCAGCTCCCGGCACACGCCGCGGAGTGGGCCGAAGCGCTGCGGCCGCGCCTGCGGTCGCTGACCGACGACCTCGCGCAGATCGACCGGCACCGCGGCGGCATCATCACGCGCCTGCAGGGCATGGTCGACGGCGCGCTCCGGACGTTGCGCTCGGCGCAGCGCGTCTCCCGGCTGCCCGACGGCCTCGGCGACTGGTCCGGGCAGGAGTTCCTCCGCATCCGCTTCACCGAGCTGGAGGACAACGCGCTCGCCGAGAAGCTCGGCGAGGTCGTCGACGAGGCCGCCGCCGGCAAGACCGCCGACGGGCGGGACGTCAAGCGCGACGGGCTTTCCCTGGTGCTGCGCGGGGTCCGGGCCGCGGCGCCCAAGGGGTTCCGCGTCGACATGCTGAAGCCGGACTCGGTGCTGCGGACCGAACGCCAGCGCGTCTCGGAGATCCGGGACGTGTTCTCCGGCGGCCAGCAGCTGACCGCGGCGATCATCCTGTACTGCACGCTGGCGGCGTTGCGCGCCAACAACCGCGGCAAGGCCCGCAACCGGCACTCGGGCGTGCTGTTCCTGGACAACCCGATCGGCCGCGCGTCGGCCGGGTATCTCCTGGAGCTGCAGCGGGCGGTGGCCGAAGCGCTGGGCGTGCAGTTGATCTACACGACCGGCCTGTTCGACGCGGGCGCGCTGTCGGAGTTCCCCCTCATCGTGCGGCTGCGCAACGACGCCGACCTGCGCGCGGGCCGGAAGTACCTGTCGGTCGACGCCACCATCCGCACCTCGATGGACGACCTGGGCGACCCGGACGGCGTCGCGCGGCTGTCCGCGACACGGATGTTCACGCGGCCGGCCGAGGACGGCGAGGATTCCGCCGAGGACGAACAGACGGCGTGACGGGAACAAGCCGCGGCGCCCGGTGGTTCCTCCGCGCATGACGAAGCTGGGGCCGCTGGGGGCCACCCACACCGCGCTGGACACCGATGCCGCCGTGGCGACCGCGGCGGAATTGGAGGAGCTGGGCTACTCCACGCTGTGGCTGCCCGGCGGGCAGGGGAACAACCTGCCGCGCATCGCCGAGGTGGTCCGCGGGACCTCGCGGGTCCAGGTGGCGAGCGGCATCCTGTCGGTCGACCGGGTGCCGGCCGCCGCGGTGGCCGCGACGTACGCGGACCTGCCCGCCGGCCGGTTCACCGTCGGTCTCGGCGGCGCGCACGGGCCGCGTCCGCTGGCGGCGCTGAACGACTACCTCGACGAGATCGAGGATGTCGTGCCGCCGTCCGCGCGGATCCTCTCGGCGCTCGGGCCGCGGATGCTCGGGCTGGCCCGCGACCGCGCTTCGGGCGCCTACCCGTACCTGGTCACGACGGACTACGTCGCGTCGGCGCGGGAGATCCTCGGCACGGGCCCGCAGCTTTCGGTGCTGTTGAACGTGGTGGCGGAGACCGACGTCGCCGCGATGCGGGAGACCGTCCGCGGCGGGTCGCTGAAGTTCCTGGCCGGCGTGCCGGGCTACGCGGCCAACTTCCGGCGGATGGGCTTCTCCGATGAGGACGTCGCGGGCTTGTCGGACCGGCTGGTCGACGGCGTCACGGTGTGGGGCGACTTCGACGCCGTCGTGGCGCGGCTGCGGGAGTTCCGGGCCGCGGGGGCGGATCAGGTGGTCGTCCCGCTCGCCGCGCTGCCGCGGGAGTGGTGGCCGGGACTGGTGGAGGCGATCCGGTGAGCACGGCCCGGGCCCGGGGGCTCTCGCACGCGCCCCCGGCGGAGGTCTCGCTGCAGGACGCGCTGGCCGCGGTCGCCGATCCGGTGCGCCGCAGCATCCTGCGCGAGCTGGCCGCCGTGCCGGAGTGGACGAAGGCGTGCGGGACGTTCGACCTGCCGGTGGCGAAGGCGACCCGCAGCCACCACTTCGCGGTGCTGCGCGCGGCGGGCCTGATCGAGCAGCGCGACGAGGGTTCGCGGCGGCTGAACCGGTTGCGGCGCCCCGAATTCGACGCGGCCTTCCCCGGGTTGCTCGACCTGGTGCTCAGTCACCCCGGCCGGTGAACGCCAGCCCGGTGCCGAGGCCGATCATGACCAGGCCGCCGGTGCCACCGACCATTTCGAGCCGCTTCGGCGAGCGGGCGAACCAGGCGCGCGCGGTGCCGGCGACCAGCGCCCACGCGCTGTCGGTCGCGAGCGCGATCGCCGGCAGGCAGAGCCCGAGCACCAGCATCTGCGCGGGCACGGAGCCGGCCGCGGGGTCGACGAACTGGGGGAGCAGCGCCGCCAGGAACACGATCGACTTCGGGTTCGCGAAGCCGACGATGAAGCCGTCGCGCAGGACGGTGAGCACGCGCCCCGGCGTGGCGCGCACCTTCGCGGCCATCGCGTCGGTGAGCTTCCGGCGGTGCCGGACCGCCTGGATCCCAAGGTAGACGAGGTAGGCGGCACCGGCGATCTTGACCGCGGTGAACACCGCGGCCGACGTCGTGACGAGCGCGCCGAGCCCGAACGCGACGGCGACGACCTGCGTGTACACGCCCACGGAGTTGCCGACGACGGTGAGCAGCGCGTCCCGGCGCCCGACGGTGAGCGCGCGGCTGATGGTGAACAGCACGCTCGGCCCGGGGACCACGACCATGAGGAACGTCAGCGCGGCGAACGCCGCCAAGTGCGCACCGGAGACCATGGCGCGAGACTATCCGCTGGTCGCGGGGGTGACCAGGCGTTTTTGTCGGTGCGGGGTGGTAGGAAAACGGGGTGCCTCCGAAGATCAGTACCGAGCAGCGCCGGGCCCGCCTCGCCCGCCGCCACCACCTCGCCGCGCCCGCCTCGAGCGTGGCGGAAGCGGTGGCGGGGATCGTCGCCCTGCACGCGACCGACCCGGCGACGGTCCACCTCTCGGCCTCCGCGCGGCTGGCCGCTCCCGCGGTGTCCGTTGTGGAGCAGGCGTTGTACGCCGACCGGACACTGCTCCGGCTGCTCGGCATGCGGCGCACGGTCTTCGTGACGGACCTGGAGACGGCGGCGCTCGTGCAGGCCGGGTGCGCCACGGACATCCTGGTGAAGCAACGGAAACTGCTGGAGCAGCACCTCGGCAGGCAGGGGCATCCGGAGAACGTCCCGGAGCCGGAGAAGTGGCTGGCTTCGGTCGAAGCTTCGGTGGAAGAGGCGCTGCGCGCGCGGGGTTCGGCGTCGGCGCAGCAGCTGAGCGAGGACGAGCCCCGCCTGCGCCAGCAGCTGCTGATGGCGGCGGGGAAGCCGTACGAAGCGATCGGCAACGTGACGAGCCGGGTCCTGTTCCTGCTGGCCGCGGGCGGCCGGATCGCGCGGGGGAGGCCGCGCGGGAGCTGGCTCAGCACGCAGTACGTCTGGCACCCCCTGGACGAGTGGGTACCGGGCGGCTTGCGCTCGTGGGAGCCGGACGATGCCCGCGTCGAACTGGCCCGCCGCTGGCTACGCGCGTACGGCCCGGCACCGGTGTCCGACCTGCGGTGGTGGACGGGCTGGACGGCGGGGCAAACGAAGAAGGCTCTCGCTGGATTGCCGGTCACCGAGGTCGACCTCGAGGGCACGCCCGGGGTGGCACTGACGGACGACCTGGAGCCGGTGCCGGAGCCGGACCCGTGGGTGGCGTTCCTCCCGGCACTGGACCCGACCCCGATGGGCTGGCAGGACCGCGACTGGTTCCTGGGCCCCCACCGGCCCGCACTGTTCGACCGCAGCGGCAACATCGGCCCGACGATCTGGTCCGCCGGCCGGGTGGTCGGCGGCTGGGCCCAGCACCCCTCGGGCGAGATCGTCTGGCGGCTGCTGGAGGACGTGGGTACGGAGGTCTCGGCGAAGGTGGCGGAGGAGGCGGAGCGCTGCGCGGGTTGGTTTGGCGAGGTCCGGGCGGTGCCCCGGTTCCGGACCCCGCTGGAACGGGAGCTGTCGGGCTAGCTCTGGCATTTCGCACCCTGCAGTTCCTCTCGGTCGCCGAACCGTCCCCGGAGCGGGCCGGCTCGCTCCCGAATCCCTCGCGAACCTCACCCGCCGTTCGCGGGTGAGCTGCCGAGCCACACTCGGCCGCGAGCCGAGCGGCCCGACGGGTCCCACACCCGAGCGCACCCGCCGTCTCGGCCGCCGCTGGATCGGTCGAGTCATGGACCTCACGCCCGGCCCGGAGCGCGCCCGCCCCACCCCCGAAACCCGCCTCGAAATCCCGCCATCGCCTGAATCGATCCAGTCGCGAAAGCCGTCTCCCCGCCGTCGGCCGCCAGGCAATCGCCGCACCCCGCACACCCAGCCGGAACCGGTCCCGGCCCCCCGACCACCCACCCCCACCGGTCCGCCGTGGTCCACCCCCGGGAACTCCAGCAAAATCACCAGGCTTCTTAATCGATTCTTGACCCGTTCGCCAAGTGGTGGAAGTCTCGTCAGGGCAGTCAGGGACGCGCATGCCCGCACGCTAGGGTTGCCGCGAGCCCGCAAGTCACGGCCGGACGCCCCGGCCGATCCTCAGAGGAGTGGCAGCAGTGACCGTTCGCGTAGGTGTCAACGGCTTCGGCCGGATCGGCCGCAACTTCTTCCGCGCCGTCAAGGCGAGCGGCCACGACATCGAGGTGGTCGCGTTCAACGACCTCGGCGACGTCGCCACCATGGCCCACCTGCTGAAGTACGACTCCATCCTGGGCCGGTTCCCGGGTGAGGTCAGCGTCAGCGACGAGGGCATCGTCGTGGACGGCAAGACCATCAAGGCTCTCGCCGAGCGCGACCCGGCCAACCTGCCCTGGGGCGACCTGGGCGTGGACGTCGTCGTCGAGTCGACCGGCTTCTTCACCAACGCCGACGCCGCCAAGGCGCACATCGCCGGCGGTGCCAAGAAGGTCATCATCTCCGCGCCCGCCAAGGGCGAGGACCTGACCGTGGTGCTCGGCGTCAACGACGACAAGTACGACGGCTCGCAGGTCATCATCTCCAACGCCTCCTGCACCACCAACTGCCTCGGCCCGCTGGCCAAGGTGCTGAACGACGAGTTCGGCATCGAGCAGGGCCTGATGACCACGATCCACGCCTACACGCAGGACCAGAACCTGCAGGACGGCCCGCACAAGGACCTGCGCCGCGCCCGCGCCGCCGCCCTGAACGTCGTCCCGGCCTCGACCGGTGCGGCCAAGGCGATCGGCCTCGTGCTGCCGGAGCTGCTGGGCAAGCTGGACGGCTACGCGCTGCGCGTCCCGGTCCCGACCGGCTCGGCCACCGACCTCACCGTGACCCTGAAGAAGTCCGCCACGGTCGACGAGATCAACGCCGCCTACAAGGCCGCCGCCGAGGGCCCGCTGGCCGGCATCCTGCGCTACTCGGTCGACCCGATCGTGTCCTCGGACATCGTCACCGACCCGGCGTCCTGCATCTACGACTCGCCGCTGACCAAGGTCATCGGCAACCAGGTCAAGGTCGTCGGCTGGTACGACAACGAGTGGGGCTACTCCAACCGCCTCGCGGACCTGATCAAGCTCGTCGGTTCGAAGCTCTGAGCCGGATGACCGTCAAGAACCTCGACGACCTGCTGGGCGAGGGCGTTCAGGGCCGGTACGTACTCGTGCGTTCCGACCTGAACGTCCCGCTCGACGGGGATCGCATCACCGACGACGGCCGGGTCCGCGCGGCGCTGCCGACGATCAAGAAGCTCGCCGACGCGGGCGCGAAGGTCGTCGTCACCGCGCACCTCGGCCGCCCGAAGGGCGAGCCGGACCCGAAGTACACCCTCGCGCCCGTCGCCAAGCGGCTCTCCGAGCTGCTCGGCGCCGAGGTCGCGCTGGCCGGTGACCTGGTCGGCGAGTCCGCGAAGGCGCTGACCGGCGGCCTGGCCGACGGCGGTGTCGTCCTGCTGGAGAACGTGCGCTTCGACGCGCGCGAGACCAGCAAGGACGCCGTGGACCGCTCCGAGCTGGCCGCCGAGCTGGGCGCGCTCGTCCCCGGCGGCGCGTTCGTGTCCGACGGCTTCGGCGTCGTCCACCGCAAGCAGGCCTCGGTCTACGAGGTCGCTTCGGTGCTCCCGGCGTACGCGGGCGGCCTGGTGCTGGCCGAGCTGGACGTGCTGAAGAAGCTGACCGACGACGTCAAGCGGCCGTACGTGGTCGTGCTCGGCGGCGCGAAGGTGTCCGACAAGCTCGGCGTCATCGCGAACCTGCTGACCAAGGTCGACCGGCTGCTCATCGGCGGCGGCATGGCGTACACCTTCCTCAAGGCCCAGGGCCACGAGGTCGGCCAGTCGCTGCTGCAGGCCGACCAGCTCGACCAGGTCAAGGGCTTCCTCGCCGAGGCGGAGAAGCGCGGCGTCGAACTGGTCCTGCCGGTCGACGTCCTGGCCGCGACGGAGTTCTCGGCCGACGCCGAGCACGAGGTCGTCGACGCCACCGCCATCCCGGCCGACCGCCAGGGTCTCGACATCGGCCCGCGCAGCCGCGAGCTGTTCGCGAGCAAGCTGGCCGACGCCAAGACCGTGTTCTGGAACGGCCCGATGGGCGTGTTCGAGTTCGACGCGTTCTCGGGCGGCACGCGTGCCGTCGCCGAGGCGCTCGTGAAGAGCGACGCGTTCACCGTGGTCGGCGGCGGCGACTCGGCCGCCGCGGTGCGGCAGCTGGGCCTGCCCGAAGACGGCTTCTCGCACATCTCCACCGGCGGCGGTGCCTCGCTGGAGTACCTCGAAGGCAAGGAACTGCCGGGCGTGACCGCCCTGGAGGAGAAGAACTAGTGGCACGCAAGCCGTTCATCGCCGGCAACTGGAAGATGAACCAGAACCACCTCGAGGCGATCGCGCTCGTCCAGAAGATCGCCTTCGCGCTGCCGGAGAAGTACTACGCGAAGGTCGACGTGGCGGTGCTGCCGCCGTTCACCGACATCCGCAGCGTGCAGACCCTGGTCGACGGCGACAAGCTGTCGCTGACCTACGGCGCCCAGGACATCGCGCCGCAGGACTCGGGCGCCTACACCGGTGACATCTCCGGCCTGATGCTGGCGAAGCTGGGCTGCAAGTTCGTCGCCGTCGGGCACTCGGAGCGGCGCGAGTACCACGCCGAGACCGACGAGCTGGTCAACAAGAAGGTCAAGGCCGCGCTCAAGCACGGCATCACGCCGATCCTCTGCATCGGGGAGAAGCTCGAGGTCCGCGAGGCCGGCGAGCACATCCACCACACCACGACGCAGCTGATCGAGGGTCTGAAGGGCCTCAAGGCCGAGCAGGTCCAGAGCGTGGTCGTCGCGTACGAGCCGGTCTGGGCGATCGGCACCGGCAAGGTCGCCTCCTCGGCCGACGCAGAAGAGGTCTGCAAAGCCATCCGGGCGACCCTCCAGGAGAAGTACGGCGACGAGGTCGCTTCGTCCGTCCGGGTGCTCTACGGGGGGTCGGTGAAGTCGGGCAACATCAGCGAGCTGGTGGGCTGCGAGAACATCGACGGTGCCCTGGTCGGCGGAGCGAGCCTCGACGGCGAGGAGTTCACGAAACTCTGCGCACTCGCCGCGGGCGGGCCGCTGCCCTGATCGAGGCCACGACCGGGTAACCTGTGTATCCGGTCCGTCACACAGCAGTGGACGAGTCCAGGGGTACGGTGGAGGTCGGAAACGACCATGCCGTACCCCTGCATTCTCCTAGAGCCCAGAGGATGACATGAAGCTGTTCCTGCAAATCCTGTTGATCGTCTCCAGCGTCCTGCTGGTGGTCGCCGTGCTGCTGCACCGTGGCCGGGGCGGTGGCCTGTCGTCGCTGTTCGGCGGTGGGATGCAGTCGAGCCTGGCCGGGTCGAGCGTGGCCGAGAAGAACCTCGACCGGATCACCCTGCTGCTGGGCGCGGTCTGGCTGATCAGCATCGTGGGCCTGGGTCTGCTGCTCAAGGTGTGACGCGTCCGGCGTCCCGCCGCGATCGCGACCGGATCCGACGGCGGAACGCGCGATTCGGCGTGCCTATAGGGGGGCGCGCCGCCGATTCCTAGGTGTGAGGATTCATGGTTGGCGGTAACGCGATTCGGGGCACCAGGGTGGGTGCCGGTCCTACGGGCGAATCGGAACGGGGTGAATCGGCGCCACGGCGCCGCGTAGCTTATTGGTGCGCCAACGGCCACGAGGCCCGGCCGTCGTTCGCGCTCGACGCGGAAATCCCCGACGAGTGGGACTGCCCCCGCTGCGGGCTTCCGGGTGGGCAGGACGAGAAGAACCCGCCGGCCGCGCCGCGGACGGAGCCCTACAAGACACACCTGGCCTACGTGAAGGAGCGCCGCAGCGACTCCGACGGCGAGGCCATCCTGGCGGAGGCGTTGGAGCGCCTGCGCAAGCGCCGGGAAATCCTCTAAGCGGACCGAGTAGGAAACCACCCCGCGGGACTCCTCGGGGTGGTTTTTCGCGCGCCTGGACCTGAGCAGCCCCCGTTTTCCACGTTACCGGGGAGCACCGACAGTTCCGCGCGCCGAAAGGGGACGGCCGCGCGCTCCCGGAACGCCATGAACTCAGCCGCCGGTGACCCGCTCGCCCCACAGTGGGTGTGGCTGCTCGGTCTGGTGTTGCAGGTCTGGACGCACCCAATGTGGCCTTCGGTGCGTCAGACGCACCGAAGGCCACATTGGGTCGCATTCGCCGGTTGCCGCCAAGCTGAGTGCTCAGCGCGGCTTCAGCGGTCCAGCGGGTACCGGGCCCGCACCCGGAAGCCGCCGTCCTTCGACTTCGACGTCTCGAAACTGCCGCCCAGCAGGCGTGCCCGCTCCGCCAGGCCGGTCAGCCCGTGGCCGCCCGAGGGGAGGGATTCGCCCGGCCGGCTCGCGCGGTCGTTGCGGACCTCGATCTTGAGCGCGCCGTGCTCACCCTGGATGCGGATGGTCGCCGTCGCGCCCGGGGCGTGCTTGTGGACGTTCGTCAGGCACTCCTGGACCGTCCGGTACGCCGCCGCCGAGACCTGGTTGGGGAGGGCCTCCGGGAGGTGCTCCACGGACAGGTGCACCGGGACCTCCGAGGTCCGGATCAGCCGGTCGAGGTCGTTGATCCCGGGACGCGGGCCGTCGTCGTCGGCGCCCGCGCGCAGCACGCTCAGCAGCGAACGCAGTTCCTCGAGCGTCCGCTTCGACAGCGTCCGGATGACCTGCGCGGTCTCCTGCGCCCGGTCGTCCGTCGTCTGGGCCTGCAGCGCGCCGGCCTGCATCGCGATCAGCGTGATCTGGTGGGACACCACGTCGTGCATCTCGCGGGCCAGCCGGGCGCGCTCTTCGGCGCGGACGGCGTCGGCGTGGAAGCGGCGCTCGCGGTCGCGGCTCGTGGCCAGCTCGGCGAGCTTGTTCGCGACCTCGGCCCGCGCCCCGATGAGGAGGCCGATTGCGATCGGCATGCCGGCGACGAGGACGCCGTAGATGCCGTCGAGGATGTGCTCACGCCAGCTGAGCTCGGCGAAGTCCTCCAGGGGCCACTGCACGAAGCGGCAGATCCACACCAGCGCCGCGCCGACCCAGACCTGCCAGTGCAGCTGGCGGCGGGTGGCGAGCATGCCGAGCGTGATCATCGAGGCGAGCTGCGCCCAGCCGGCCAGGAAGCCGGGGACCGCGACGAGCACCGCGAGGAAGGGGAACTTCCGCCGGAACACCACCGCGAGGCAGGCGGCGCCGGAGAGCCAGATCGAATACGGCTGGGCCTTCTCGGGGATCACCAGCCAGACGTCGAGCACCGCCAGGATGACCGCGGCCGCCTCGATGGCGAACGTGACCACGGCGGGCCGGGGTAGCGAGCCGAACACGCTCAGCCCCCGCTTCCGAACCCGCTCGGCGGCCGACGGCCCCGAGCTCGCGATCGAGATGCCTGGAATCGAGAGTCCCTCTGTACTCATCGCTGGCGACCCCATTCGTCTTGTGGACTTGTTGGTGAGAGGTGCTCAGGGCCCGATCGGGACGCGCAGCAACGAACAAATGTGCGGATGCTAACGAGGTCACGTACGAAGACAGTAAGTTTCACCCGCCGTCGGTGTTCCGGCGTCCGGATTCCGTAACGACTTGGTCCGAAAGGGGGATAGCCGCCAGTGGGTGCTACCCAGAGTGGGATTAGTGCTGCTCTGCGTGTACCCGGACGACCACATCGTGGGAATCATGTTACCCACGTGTGGTCGTCCGGCGGAAGTTCTTCAGGCCGCCATCGAGTGGAGGTCGTCGCTGAGCAGGTCGTCTAGACCGCTCGCGCACGCCTTCGCGGTTTCGATCGACCGCGGCAGCATCCCGGCCTCGTACGCCATGACCGCCTCGTCCACGCTCGGCGCCGTCGCCAGCGCGGTCGCGAGCTCGGTGCCGTCGAGGAGGGCGAGGTTCGCGCCGACCCCGAGCGGCGGCATCAGGTGGGCCGCGTCGCCGAGCAGCGTGAGGCCCGGCGTGTGCGTCCACGCGTGGGGGACCGGCAGGACGTGCAGCGGCCGGTGGGTGAACCCGCCGTCGACGTCGGCCAGGAACCGGAGCACCTCCGGGTGCCAGCCGGCGTAGCGCTCGAGCAGGTTCGCGCGCACAGCTTCGGTGTCGGCGAAGTCGAGGCCCGCGTGCCAGTTCTCGGGGGCGTAGAACACGGCGTAGCAGCGGACGTCGCCGTTGCTCGTGCGCTGCGCGAAGAGGGCGTGCCCGCCCGTCTTGGTCACCATCGTGCCGTGGCCGGTCAGTGCCGCGAGGTCCGAGGCGCCGTCGTGGCCGAACTCGACGAACGTGACGCCGCTGTAGACCGGCCGGACGCCGGTCAGGGCCTGGCGGACGCGCGACCACGCGCCGTCCGCGCCGATGACGAGGTCGAAGTCCCGGGTCCCGCCGTCCGCGAAAGCCAGCTGGGCGCCGGAGACGCCGGTGATCGCCTGTCCCCACTGGACGGTGCCGGGCGCGAGCGAGTCCAGGAGGAGGCCGCGGAGCTGGCCGCGGTCGATTTCGGGGCGGAAGTCGCCTTCGGGGGTTTCGTCGATGACGACTTCGGCGGTGTGCGGGTCGAGGGCGCGCATCTGCTGCCCCTCGGGGCGGGCCAGTTCGCGGAACCGGTCGTGCAGGCCGGCGGTGCGGAGGGCGACCTGGCCGGTGTCGCCGTGCATGTCGAGCGTGCCGCCTTGGGGGCGGGCCTCGGCCGACGCTTCTTGTTCGAAAACGGTGACGTCGACGCCGTGCAGCTGCAGGACGCGGGCACAGGCCAGGCCGCCGAGGCCGGCGCCGACGATCGCGATGGAGTTCATGGCTTCCCCCTGGAAGTCCGGGGCCGCCGGCTCGTCCGGCGGCCTGAAGCCAGAAAAGCACAGTGACTCAAAAAGTGCAACGACTCAACTTTTGAAGTGAGTCCACCATCACGTAGGCTGGCGGCATGACCGAAGTGATCGGGCGCCGCGAGCGCAAGAAGGCGCAGACGCGGCAGGCACTGGCCGACGCCGCGCTGAAGCTGTTCCTCGAACGCGGCTACGACGAGGTCGGGGTGAAGGAGGTCGCGGACGCCGCCGACGTCTCGGTGACGACGCTGTTCAAGTACTTCCCCAGCAAGGAAGCGCTGCTGTTCGACCAGGACGACGACATCGAGGCGGCCCTGGTCGCCGCGGTCCACGGCCGCCCGCCGGGCCACACGATCGTGGACGCCCTGCGCAAGCACATTCTCCGCGACGTCTCCGACGGCGGCCCGGACGAGGAGTTCCTGCGGCTGATCGAGAGCACCCCGGCCCTGCGCGAGTACGGCAGGCGCATGTGGATGCGCCACGAGACGGCGCTGGCCCGCGCCATCGCGGAGGAGTCGGGCGCCCCGGCGGACGACATCCGGTCCGCGGCCCTCGCGAGGTTCGCACTGGCGTCCCGCGACCTGATCACGGCCCACGAAAACCCGCGCTGGGCGGCGGAGGAGATCTTCGGCTGCCTGGAGCGCGGCTGGCGCACGGAGTGAGCCCGGAAAAACGGGAAGGCCCCCTGCCGAAGCAGAGGGCCTTCACGAACCACCGGAAAGCTACGCCGTGGGGGGCTGGTAGACCTTCGTCAGCTTCCCCGCCGCGGCCCGGTCGAGCAGCCACAGCGTCCGCCGGTGCCCGCGAGCCCCGGCCACCGGCAGCTGGACTTCCCCGGCGCCCGACAGCGCCAGCGCCACTGCGTCGGCCTTCGCCTCGCCGGCCGTCATCAGCCAGACGTCACGCGCCCGCCGGATGGCCGGCAGCGTCAGGGAAACCCGCGTGGGCGGCGGCTTCGGGCAGTTGCGCACCGCCACCACCGACCGCTCGGTCTCGTACACCGCAGGCGACTCCGGGAACAC
Organism: Amycolatopsis lexingtonensis; assembly: GCF_014873755.1. Classification (NCBI taxonomy): domain Bacteria; kingdom Bacillati; phylum Actinomycetota; class Actinomycetes; order Pseudonocardiales; family Pseudonocardiaceae; genus Amycolatopsis; species Amycolatopsis lexingtonensis. Next base: position 4,317,984 of record NZ_JADBEG010000001.1, on the reverse strand, counting down.
CGACGCCGTGTGGCCCTCGCCGCCCAGGCCGAGCAGCATGATGTCGAACGTCGGCACGTTGCCGTGGTCCTCCGGTCCCGCGTTGTCCGCCAGCACCGACGCGTAGGACGCCGCCGCCGCGTCGACGTCGGAACCGAACTCGCCGTCCGACGCCGCCATCGCGTGGACCCGCTTGGGGTCCAGCGGAACGTGGTCCAGCAGCGCCTCGCGGGCCTGCTTCTCGTTCCGCTCGTCCGAATCCGCCGGGACGAACCGCTCGTCGCCCCAGTAGATGTCGAGGCGGGACCAGTCGATCGCGTCGCGGGCCGAGGAAGCACGCAGCTCCGACAGCACCGCGATGCCCGTCCCGCCGCCGGTCAGCACCAGGGACGCCGTGCCCTTGGCCGCCTGGACGTCCACCAGCCGGGTGACCAGCCGGGCGGCCGCCGCGGCGGCCAGGAGGTCCTGGTTCGCGTAGACGACTACTTCCGTCTTGCTCATTTCTTGGCACCGGCCGCGGCGGCGGCAGCAGGCGAGGTGACCTCGGCCTTCGGCGGGGCTCCCGTCTTGCCGTTCGTGCCCGTGGCGATCTTGCCGAGGCCGTGCAGGGCCGCCTCGTAGATCTCGTCCGGGTCGAGCCGGCGGAGCTCCTCGATCAGGCAGTCCTGGTTGTTGCGGCGCTGGAGGGCGATGCGGCGGGTCGGCTGGCCCGGCTGGGTCAGCGTGCCGACGCGGCCGTCCGGGCGGTGCAGCTCCACCGGCCCGGAGCGGCGGTCCAGGGTCACCGAGATGATCCCGGCCGCGCCCGCGCTCTTCACGCGCTTCACCGGCGCCTTCAGGTACTCCGCCAGCCAGCCGGCCAGCAGCTCGGTGGACGGCGAGTCGGCCTCGCCGGTCACCGTCGCGCCGGTGATCTTCTCGAATGGCGGCAGGTCCAGCGCCGACACCAGCTGCGCCCGCCAGCGGGTCAGCCGGGTCCACGCCAGGTCGGTGTCGCCCGCGGTGTACGCCTTCGCGCGCGTCGTCAGGGCCCGGACCGGGCTCTTCTCCGCGGCGGAGTCGGTGATCCGGCGCTGCGCCAGCTGGCCCAGCGGGTCGTTCGCCGGGTCCTTCGGGCCGGCGCCCGGCCACCAGCAGACGATCGGCGCGTCCGGCAGCAGCAGCGGCACCACCGCGCTCTGGCCCTGCGCGGCCAGCGGGCCGTAGAGCCGCAGCACGATGACCTCGCTCGCGCCGGCGTCGCCGCCGACGCGGATCTGGCCGTCGATGCGCGGGGCCGCGGTGCGGGCGCCCTTGGCCACCACGATCACCCGCGACGGGTGCTCGCGGCTCGCGCCGTTGGCCGCTTCGATCGCCTCTTCGAGCTTGGCGTCGTCGTCGGCCACGATCACCAGCGTCAGCACCCGCCCGAGCGCGACTTGCCCGCCCTGTTCGCGGATCTCCACCAGCTTCTTGTTCAACGCCGACGTCGTGGTGGACGGCAGGTCGATGATCACGGGCGCCTCCATTTCCGGCCGGTGCGCTCCAGCATTTCGTCGGCGGACGGCGGGCCCCAGGTGCCCGGCGGGTACTGCTCGGGCGCGCCTTCCTTGGCCCAGTGCTCCAGGATCGGGTCCAGGATCTTCCAGGACAGCTCGACCTCTTCGTTCACCGGGAACAGCGACGGCTCGCCCAGCAGGACGTCGAGGATCAGGCGCTCGTAGGCCTCGGGGGACGACTCGGTGAACGCGTGCCCGTAGCCGAAGTCCATCGTGACGTCGCGGACCTCCATGGTGGTGCCCGGCACCTTCGAACCGAACCGCAGCGTGATGCCCTCGTCCGGCTGGACCCGGATGACCAGGGCGTTCTGCCCCAGCTCCTCGGTCGACGTCGAATCGAACGGCAGGTGCGGCGCCCGCTTGAACACGACGGCGATCTCGGTGACGCGGCGGCCGAGCCGCTTGCCGGTGCGCAGGTAGAACGGCACCCCGGCCCAGCGGCGGTTCTGCACCTCGAGGGTCACCGCCGCGTAGGTCTCGGTCTTCGAGTCCTTCGCGAAACCCTCTTCCTGCAGCAGGCCCGGCACCTTCGTGCCGCCCTGCCAGCCGCCCGCGTACTGGCCGCGCGCGCTCGTCTTGTTCAGCGGTCCCAGCGGCTTGGTGCCCGAGAGCACCTTGATCTTCTCCGCGCGCAGGGCCCGCGGCTCGAACGACAGCGGCTCCTCCATCGCGGTGAAGGCCAGCAGCTGCAGCAGGTGGTTCTGGATGACGTCCCGGGCGGCGCCGATGCCGTCGTAGTACCCCGCGCGGCCGCCGAGGCCGATGTCCTCGGCCATGGTGATCTGCACGTGGTCGACGAAGTTGGCGTTCCAGATCGGCTCGAACAGCTGGTTCGCGAAGCGCAGCGCCAGGATGTTCTGCACCGTCTCCTTGCCGAGGTAGTGGTCGATGCGGAACACCGACTCCTCGGGGAAGACGTCGTTGACGATCGCGTTCAGCTCTTCGGCGCTCTTCAGGTCGTGCCCGAAGGGCTTCTCGATGACCACGCGCCGCCACGTCTTGTCGTCGGCGTTCGCCAGCCCGGAGCGGGCCAGCTGCTTGGTCACCACCGGGAACGCGCTCGGCGGGATCGACAGGTAGAACGCGGTGTTGCCGCCGGTGCCGCGTTCCTGGTCGAGGTCCTTGACCGTCTGCGCGAGGCGGTCGAAGGCGTCGTCGTCGTCGAAAGTGCCCTGCACGAACCGGATGCCTTCGGCGAGCCGGTTCCACACCGACTCCTTGAACGGCGTCCGCGCGTGCTCCTTGACCGAGTCGTGCACGAGCTCGCCGAAGTCCTGGTGCTCCCAGTCGCGCCGGGCGAACCCGACGAGCGAGAAGCCCGCGGGCAGCAGCCCGCGGTTGGCCAGGTCGTAGATGGCGGGCATCAGCTTCTTGCGGGCCAGGTCGCCGGTGACACCGAAGATCACCAGGCTGGACGGCCCGGCGATCCGGGGGAGCCGCTTGTCCCGCGGATCGCGAAGGGGGTTGCTCCACGTCATGCGCCGACCTCCTGTACCGCGCGGACGACCGCCGCGAGGCCCGCGGCCCGGTCGGTCAGGTGCAGGCGCAGCACCGGGCGGCCGTGCTCGGCGAGCACCTGCCCGTCGCCCAGGGCCTGCGCGTGCTGGAGCCGGCCCAGCGTGTAGGGCCGGTCGGGCACGTCGAGGTCCTGCTCGACGGCGCCGGTCAGCTGCAGGAACACGCCGTTCTGGTGCCCGCCCTTGTGGTACTGGCCGGTGGAGTGCAGGAACCGCGGTCCCCAGCCGTACGTCGTCTGCTTCCCGGTGCGCTTGGCGATTTCGCCGCGCAGCAAGGACGTCGAGGCGTCGTCGAGGCGGTCGAGGTAGGCCTGCACGGCGATGTAGCCCGCGTCCGGCGCCGAGGCGAAGAACGCCCGGAGCACGTCGGTCAGGCTGCCGTCCGTGGCCACCCCGTCGCTGCCGAAGATCTCGACGACACCGTCCACATTGGACGCGGTCTCGCCGCCCTTCAGCTTCTCCGGGTCGTCCAGCAGCGCGCGCGCCGCCTTCTTCGCGGCCTCGACGTCGGGCTGGTCGAACGGGTTGATCCCGAGCAGCCGGCCGGCGAGCGCCGTGGCGAACTCCCACAGCAGGAACTGCGCGCCCAGCGAGCCGGTCACGGAGATCTTCGCCGCACCCTGCGGGGCGCCGACCGCGGTGGCCGTGGCGTCGTCGCCGGCGTCGGCGAAGCCGGGCGCCTCCGGACTCTCGACCGCGACCGGCAGCAGGCCGGTGCCCTGCTTGCCGGTGGACTCGGCGATCAGCTGCTCCGCCCAGTCCGGGAAGCCCTTGATGCCGGAGCCGGTGTCGGCCAGCACGACCTTTTCGGCGCCCGCTTCGTGCGCGGCGGCCCACGCGGCGGCCAGCTTGACCGCTGGGTTGGCCGCGTCGTCCGCGGCGAGTTCCTCAGCCACCGAAGCGGCCTGGTCGAGCAGCCGGGCGACGTCCGCGCCGGCGAGGCCGGCCGGGACGAGCCCGAACGCGGTCAGCGCCGAGTAGCGGCCGCCGACGTGCGGGTCGGCGAGGAAGACCTTGCGGTAGCCCTCCTTTTCGGACAGTTCCTGGAACGGCGAGCCCGGGTCGGTGACGACCACGATCCGCCGCGCCGCGTCGATCCCCGCGTCGGCGAAGGCCTTCGCGAAGATCCGCCGGTGGCTGTCGGTTTCGACGGTGCCGCCCGACTTCGACGACACCACGATCACCGTGCGCTCGAGGTCGCCGGCGAGCGCGTCGGCGACCTGGCCCGGGTCGGTGGTGTCGAGGACGGTCAGCGGCACGCCGTCGGTCGCCGTGATCACCTCGGGCGCCAGCGACGAGCCGCCCATGCCGGCCAGCACGACGCGGTCGACGCCTTCGGACCGCAGTTCGGTCCGCAGCGCCTCGATCTCGCCGATCAGCGGCCGTGACGACTTGTGCAGCGTCGTCCACGACAGCCGGATCGACGCTTCGGGCTCGGCGTCCGGTCCCCACAGCGTCGCGTCCTGCGCCGCCAGCTTCGACGCGGCCTGGTCGGCGACCAGCCGGTCGGCCAGCGGCGCGGCGCGCTCCGCCAGTGCGGCGTCCACGATCTCGACGCCGGTCTTTTCCCCTGTCGTCATGTCGTGCTTCAGCCCTTCGCCTTCTCGAGCTGCCCGTTCACGGTCTCCAGAAGTTCGGTCCACGACTTCTCGAACTTCTCGACGCCTTCGTTCTCCAGCACCAGGAAGACGTCGGTGATGTCGATGCCGACGGTCGTGAGCTTGTCGAAGACCTCCTGCGCCTCGGCGCCGCGCCCGGTGACCTGGTCGCCCTTGAGCTCAGCATGCTCCGCGACGGCGTCCAGGGTCTTCTCCGGCATGGTGTTGACGGTGTCCTTGACCACCAGGTCGTCGACGTAGAGCGTCGGCGAGTAGTCCGGGTTCTTCACACCGGTCGAAGCCCACAGCGGGCGCTGCGCGTTCGCGCCGTCGGCCGCGAGGGCCTTCCAGCGGTCGGACGAGAACAGCTCCTCGAAGGCCGCGTAGGCGAGCCGGGCGTTGGCGACGGCGGCCTTGCCGCGCAGCGCCTTGGCCTCGTCGGTGCCGATGGAGTCGAGCCGCTTGTCGATCTCGGTGTCCACGCGGGAGACGAAGAACGACGCGACCGAGTGGATGCCGCGCAGGTCGTGGCCGTTGGCCTTCGCCTGCTCCAGGCCGGCGAAGAAGGCCTCGATGACCGCCTTGTAGCGCTCCACGGAGAAGATCAGCGTGACGTTGACGCTGATGCCCTCGGCGAGCGTGGCGGTGATCGCCGGCAGGCCCTCCTGGGTGGCCGGGATCTTGATCAGCACGTTCGGCCGGTCGACGGTCTTCCACAGGTCCTTCGCCTCGGCCACCGTCTTGTCGGTGTCCTTGGCCAGGCGCGGGTCGACCTCGATGGAGACGCGGCCGTCGACGCCGTTCGTGGCGTTGTAGACGTCGCGGAACAGGTCGGCGGCGTTGCGCACGTCGGTCGTCGTCAGGTCCCGGATGGTGGCCTCGACGTCGGCGTTCTGGGCCGCGAGCTCCCGCGTCCGCTCGTCGTAGGCGTCGCCCTTCGACATCGCGTTGGCGAAGATCGTCGGGTTGGTCGTCACGCCGACGACGTGCTTGTCGCGGATCAGGTCCGCGAGGTTGCCGGTGTTCAGGCGTTCGCGCGAGAGGTCGTCGAGCCAGATCGATACGCCGGCTTCGGACAGCTGCGCGAGCTTGTCGGTGCTCATTTGCTGCGTCATCCCCTTCAGTTCTTGGTGTTGGCGATCGAGCGGCGCGCGGCCTCGACGACTGCTTCCGCGGTGAAGCCGAACTCACGGAACAGTGTGGCGGCATCGGCGGAGGCGCCGAAGTGCTCGATCGAAACGTTCACCCCGGCGTCACCGGTGAAGCGGTGCCACGACTGGGCGATCCCCGCCTCGACGGACACGCGGGCCTTCACACCGGCCGGGATGACGGATTCGCGGTAGGCCGCGTCCTGCGCGTCGAACCACTCGACGCACGGCATGGACACGACGCGCGCCTTGACGCCGTCGGCGTCCAGGGTCTTCTTCGCCTCGACGGCCAGCTGGACCTCGGAACCGGTGGCGATGAGGACCACGTCCGGGGTGCCGTCGGAGTCGGCCAGGACGTACCCGCCCTTCGCGACGCCCTCGGCGCTGGTGCCCTCGAGCACCGGCACGTTCTGGCGGGTGAGCGCCAGGCCGGACGGGTGGTGGATGTCCTCCAGCACGGCCTTCCACGCGTACGCGGTCTCGTTGGCGTCCGCCGGGCGGACGACGTTGAGGCCCGGGATCGCGCGCAGCGCGGAGAGCTGCTCGATCGGCTGGTGCGTCGGGCCGTCCTCGCCGAGGCCGATCGAGTCGTGCGTCCAGACGTAGGTGACCGGCGCCTTCATCAGCGCGGCCAGCCGGACCGGCGGGCGCATGTAGTCGGAGAAGATGAGGAACGTCGCGCCGTACGGGCGGGTGCCGCCGTGCAGCGCGATCCCGTTGAGGATCGAGCCCATGGCGTGCTCGCGGACGCCGAAGTGCAGCGTCCGGCCGTACGGGGTGGCGGCCCACATGTCCGTGGCGGCCTTCTCGGGACCGAACGAGTCGGCGCCCTTCATCGTCGTGTTGTTGCTCTCGGCCAGGTCGGCCGAGCCGCCCCACAGCTCCGGCAGCGGCTCGGCGAGGGCGTTGAGCACCTCACCGGAGGCCTTGCGGGTGGCGATGCCCTTGGCGTCCGGCTCCCACTTCGGCAGGTTGTCGGCGAAGCCCTCGGGCAGCGTGCGGGTGGACAGGCGGTCCGCCAGCTTCTTGCGCTCCGGGTTCGCGGCGCCCCACGCCTCGAACTTCTTCGTCCACTCCGCGTGCTCGGCCTTGCCGCGGTCGAGCGCCTGGCGGGTGTGCTTGAGCACCTCGTCCTCGACCTGGAACGACTGCTCCGGGTCGAAGCCCAGGATCTCCTTGACCGCGGCGACCTCTTCGGCGCCCAGCGCGGCGCCGTGCGCCTTGCCGGTGCCCATCTTCTTCGGGGCCGGGTAGCCGATGACGGTCCGCAGCGCGATGAACGACGGGCGGCCGGTCTCGGCCTTGGCGGCCTTGATGGCCTCCTCGATCGCGACGACGTCCTCGCCACCCTCGACGACCTGGGTGTGCCACCCGTAGGCCTCGTAGCGCGCGACGGTGTCCTCGGACAGCGCGATGTTGGTGTCGTCCTCGATCGAGATCTTGTTGTCGTCCCAGAAGACGATCAGGTTGCCCAGCTCCTGGCGGCCCGCGATCGACGAGGCCTCCGAGGTCACGCCCTCTTCGATGTCGCCGTCGGAAGCGACGACGAAGATGTGGTGGTCGAAGATGCTCTCGCCGGGCGCGGCGTCCGGGTCCAGCAGGCCGCGCTCGCGGCGCGCGGCCATCGCCATGCCCACGGCGTTGGCCAGGCCCTGCCCGAGCGGGCCGGTGGTGGTCTCGACGCCGTCGGTGTGGCGGTACTCCGGGTGACCCGGGGTCTTGGAACCCCACTTGCGCAGCTGCTTGAGGTCCTCGAGCTCGAGGCCGTAGCCGGCGAGGAACAGCTGGATGTAGAGGGTGAGGCTCGAGTGGCCCGCCGAGAGGACGAACCGGTCGCGGCCCGGCCAGTTCTGGTCGGCGGGGTCGTGACGCAGCGTGCGCTGGAAGAGCGTGTAGGCCAGCGGCGCCAGGCTCATCGCCGTGCCGGGGTGGCCACTGCCACAGTTTTCGACCGCGTCGGCGGCCAGCACCCGGACGGTGTCCACGGCGCGGGTGTCGGCGTCGGTCCAGTCGGCGGGCACATTGCGCCGGAGGAGTGGGTTGTTCTCGCTGGTAGTGGCGGTTTCGGACACTGAACTCCAACTCCCGGTCATGATGGTTGCGGCTGGTCTTCCTCGTTCCGGTTACCCGTGCGCGCGGCTACCTATCTCAATCGATCCCGAAGGGACGATATTCCTGCTCGCGGCCATGCGCAGGGGCAATCTCGGCCCGTCGCGGTCAGCCTAGTGCTTCGGCCCGTCGAGGACCCGCGATCACCCACGGGATTCACCACGTCTAACATCGGTTCAGGGTTCAGTCCGGCGGGTTCCTCGGCTCCACCACGCCTAACCGAGCTGTGGCCCACCCGAACCTGACGCAGGGAGTGAAATGTCGTTGGTGAACGCTGCGCACGGACGCAGTGACGACACCAGCGCCGTGCACCCGACCGGTGAACGACCGCACGGTGACCGGCGAAGCATCCGCCGGGTCGTCGGCGCCTACGCCGCGCTGGCGAAACCGCGGGTGATCGAGCTCCTCCTGGTCACCACCATCCCGGCGATGTTCCTCGCCGGCCGTCAGATCCCCTCGCCGTGGCTGGTACTGGCCACGCTGGTCGGCGGGACGATGGCCGCGGGCAGCGCGAACGCGCTCAACTGCGTGATCGACGCGGACATCGACAAGGTGATGAACCGCACGAAGCGCCGCCCGCTGGTCAAGGACTCGGTGCCCCGCCGCGGCGCGCTGATCTTCGGCTTGGTGATGGGCGTCGCGTCGGCCGCCGTGCTGTACCTCACGGTGAACCTGCTGTCGGCGATCCTGGCGGTCGCGACGATCCTCTTCTACATCTTCGTCTACACGCTCGGCCTCAAGCGGCGCACGTCGCAGAACGTCGTCTGGGGCGGCGCGGCGGGCTGCATGCCGGTGGTCATCGGCTGGGCAGCCGTGACGGGCACGGTGCAGTGGCCGGCGTTCGTGATGTTCGGCGTCATCTTCTTCTGGACGCCGCCGCACACCTGGGCGCTGGGCATGAAGTACCGCGACGACTACGAGCGCGCCGGCGTCCCGATGCTGCCGGTGGTCGCCACCGCCCAGCACGTCGCCCGCCAGATCGTCATCTACTCGTGGGTGATGGTGGCGTGGACGCTGCTGCTGCTCCCGGTGACGTCCTGGCTGTACGGCACGTTCGCCATCCTGGCGGGCGGCTGGTTCCTCTTCTACGCGCACAGCCTGCAGGCCGCGGTGCGGCGCGGCGAAGAGACCAAGCCGATGGCGCTGTTCCACCGGTCGAACACGTACCTGATGATCGTGTTCGTGGCGCTGGCGGTGGACTCGGCGATCGGCCTGCCCACCCTCGGCCTGCCGTTCTGAGCCCGGCGGAGTTCTTCGCCGACGTCATCGAGTCCGGAACGGTTCTGGGCGCCGACCCCACGTGGTCACCCGAGCGGGTGGCGGAACTGCTGGGCGACGACTTCGCGGAAAACCGCTCGAAAAAGTCCATGTGGCGCGACCACGGCCTGGTCGAGTTCTTCTGGGAGCGGGTCGAGGGGCGCTGGGCGGGGACCCATTTCTCGGTGCAGGCCCACCGGCTCCGGTATCCCGAAGCGGGGCTGGTCAACCGGGTGGTCCGGGACCGCTACGGCGACTTCCCCGGCCTGGTGACGTTCGACGAAGTCGGCGCGCTGCTCGCCGATCGGGGTGTGCCGCTGCGGGAGGTGCCGTACCCGGCCGAAGCGGGCGAGCTGCGCGCGTACTGGCAGCCGGACGCGCAGATCGTGATCTCCGTCGTCGAGGGGTCGTACTACGGGCGGGCCGGCGACCTCTACCGCGTCGCGAGTTCGAGCACCGGTATCCCGTGAGCACCGCGCTGCTCAAGAAGATCGGGGTGGGCGTGGTCGCGGTCGCCGTGTTCGGGCTGCTGGCCCTCCTCGGCCGCGGAAGGGTGTCGCTCGACCAGAACCAGCTGCTCGGAACCGGCTGCGCCATCCCGGCCAAGATCACCGCGGTCCCCGGCCCGGCCCCTGACGGCGGCGCCGTCCGCGTCGCCGAACAGGGCCCGGGTGCCGCCGTGTTGGAGAACACCAGCACCCTGGCCGCCTACCGGATCGTCGTCACGTCCGGCGGCCGGACCGCGGAAGTGCCGGTGCTCACCCCGGGACAGCGGATCGGCGTCGTCCTCGACCGGCCTGCCGTCGGCCCGGTCACCTGGCTCGCGCCCGAAGCCTTGGGCGGGTTCACCCCGGTGACCGCGTCCGTCGTACCGGGCGGCATCCGCTACCACTCGGCGAACTGCCGCGCCCTGACCAGCCGCGGCGCCGCCGTCCTCCACCGCGACCCCGCCGGCCACCTGACCGGCGGCGACCGGCTGCCGTCGGCGAGCGTGTCGTGCGCGCCGGGCGACCACGTTCTTCCCGGCGCGGGCGCCGAGGTCTACCCGTACTGCGCCCTCGGCTCGGAATGATCGCGCGGCGGCCGCCGTTAAACTCGGTTGGCTCTTTTCCTTGAGGCGAAAGCAGGATCTTTGTCTTCGGACGACTTCTCCGCCGAGCTCGCCCGCGAGCAGGCGTACGTCACCACCCTCTACGCGAAGCTCGACGCCGAGCGTGTCGACGCCCAGCGCCGCCTCGACGCGACGCTGCGCCAGACCGGCGGGACCCCGCAGGCCCGCACCGAGCGCGACGTCGCCACCACGCTCTACACCGACCGGCTCGCCCAGCTCGGCTCCGTCGAGCAGGGGCTCGCCTTCGGCCGGCTCGACTTCGTCCCCGAGAGCGCCGAGGAAACCACCTACATCGGCCGGCTCGGGCTGTTCGACGAGGACGACGACTACAAGCCGCTGCTCGTCGACTGGCGGGCGCCGGTCGCGCGGCCGTTCTACCTCGCCACCGCGGCGTCACCCGAAGGGGTGCGCCGACGGCGGCACCTGCGGTCGCTGACGCGCAAGGTCACCGGCTTCGACGACGAGATCCTCGACCTCACCGCCGCCGACCAGGGGCAGGACCTCGGGCTGGCGGGTGAAGCCGCGCTGCTGGCGGCGCTGGAGCAGCGGCGCACGGGTGAGATGAGCGACATCGTCGCGACCATCCAGGCCGAGCAGGATCGCATCATCCGCGCCCCGCTGGGCGGCGTCATGGTCGTGCAGGGCGGGCCGGGTACCGGCAAGACCGCCGTCGCCCTGCACCGCGCGGCCTACCTCCTCTACACGCACCGGCAGCAGCTCACCACCCGCGGCGTGCTGGTCGTCGGGCCGAACAGCACCTTCCTGCGCTACATCGGCCAGGTGCTGCCGTCGCTCGGCGAGACCGGCGTGCTGCTGGCCACCATCGGGCAGCTCTACCCGGGCCTGGACGCCGACGGCACCGAATCGCGCGAAACCACCGAGGTCAAGGGCCGCCTGGTCATGGCCGACGTGCTCGCCAACGCCGTCCGCGACCGCCAGCGCGTGCCCGAGCCGGTGCTGGAGATCGAGTACGAGCACGACGTGCTGCGGCTGGACCGCAAGACGTGCACCGACGCCCGGACCCGCGCCCGCCGCTCGCGCCGCCCGCACAACCCGGCGCGGCGCCTGTTCGTCTCCGACGTCCTCGACGCGCTGACCCGGCAGGCCGCGCGGAAGCTGGGGGACGACCTGCTCGACGGGCAGGACGTGGCCGACATCCGGGCCGAGCTGGCCGCCGACGACAACGTCGCCGCGGCGCTGAACGAACTGTGGCCGGTGCTGACCCCGGAAGGTGTGCTCGACGACCTGTTCGCCGATCGCGAACGGCTCTCGAGCGCGGCCCGGAAGCTGCTGCCCGCTTCGGACCAGGCCCTCCTGGAGAGCGGCCGCGACGCGCGCTGGACGCCCGCCGACGTGCCGCTGCTCGACGAGCTGGCCGAGCTGATCGGCGTCGACGACACCGAAGCCCGCGTCGAGCGCAAACGCCGTGAGCGCGAGGACCGCGCGTATGCCGAGGGCGTGCTCGACATCCTCGAGCAGGACGAGGAGATCATCGACGAGGAGCTGCTGCGCGTCTCCGACGTCCTCGACGCCGAGCTGTTCGCCGAGCGCCAGGTCGCGCGCAGTGAGCTGACCGCGGCCCAGCGGGCGGCGCAGGACCGGACCTGGACGTTCGGGCACGTGATCGTCGACGAGGCCCAGGAGCTTTCGGCGATGGACTGGCGGCTGCTCATGCGCCGCTCGCCCAACCGCTCGATGACGCTGGTCGGCGACGTCGCCCAGACCGGCGCGGCGGGCGGGGCGCGGTCGTGGGGCGAGGTGCTCTCGCCGTACGTCGCGGACCGGTGGCGGCTGGAAGAGCTGACCGTGAACTACCGGACGCCGGCCGAGATCATGGCCGTGGCCGCGCGGGTCCTCGCGGAGGTTTCGCCGGGGCTGGCGGTGCCGTCTTCGGTGCGGGAGACCGGGGTTCCGCCGTGGTCGGTGCAGGTGGCCTCGCTGCCCGGGGAGCTGCCGGCGCTGGTGACGCGCGAGCTGTCCGAAGTGGACGGTGGCACGGTGGCGGTGCTGGTGCCGCCGTCCCGGCTCGAGGCGGTTTCGGAGCTGCTCGGGGCGTCGGACGAACGGCTGAGCGTGCTGACGGTCGAGCGGTCGAAGGGCCTGGAGTTCGACTCGGTGGTGCTGGTGGCGCCGGACGAGGTCGTGGCGGGTTCGCAGCGCGGGCTCAACGACCTGTACGTGGCCCTGACGCGCGCGACCCGGCGGCTCGGCGTGGTCCGGACCGGTGACGAGGTACCGGCACTCTCCGTGCTTGGCTAGGGTGCCTCGCATGCAGAAGATCGGGAAGTTCGTGGTCGTCGCCGCGGCGGCGCTGTCGCTGGCCGCGTGCGGCCAGGACGCCAAGACCGAGACGGCCGCCCCGGCGGGCCCGTCGGTGCCGCCGTCGTCGAACGCCGCCCAGGCGACCCAGAGCAAGGGCCGCGAGTGCACCGCGGACGACATCAAGACGACGGGGAAGTTCGGCGAAAAGCCCGAGATCACCGTCCCGGACGACTGCGACCCGCCCAAGAAGCTGATCACGAAGGACCTGTCCGAGGGAACCGGCAACCCGGCCAAGACCGGCCAGCAGCTGAAGATGAACTACCTGCTGGTGACGTGGTCGGACAAGAAGGTCCTGGACAACTCCTACGACCGCGGTGAGCCGTTCGACCTGAACCTGGGCGCGGGCGAGGTCATCCCGGGCTGGGACCAGGGCCTGGCCGGCATCAAGCAGGGCGGCCGCCGCCTCCTGATCATCCCGCCGGACCTCGCGTACGGCGAGGGCGGTCGGGGCATCAAGCCGAACGAGACGCTGGTGTTCGTCACCGACGCCGTCTCGGTGCCCGGCAACCAGGGCTGACCAGCGTCGCTTTCACGTGAAAGCTCCCACCTGGGGGCGGAGCTTTCACGTGAAAGCTGCGGTCAGGGGATGAGCAGGAGCTTGCCGGTGGTGCGGCGGGCCTGCAGGTCTTCGTGGGCCTGGCGGGCGTCGGCCAGCGGGTACTTGCCGCCGACGCGGATGGTCAGCTCGCCCGCGAGGATCGCGTCGAACAGCTCCTTCGCGCGCCAGTCGATCTCCTCGCGCGTGCGCGTGTAGTGCGCGGACGTCGGGCGCGTCAGGTACAGCGAGCCGCCCGAGTTCAGTCGCTGCGGGTCCAGCGGCGGGACCGGGCCGCTGGAGGCGCCGAACAGCGCCAGCAGGCCGCGGACCTTGAGGCTGGCGAGGCTGCCGTCCACGGTGTCCTTGCCCACGCCGTCGTAGACGACGTCCACGCCTTCGCCGCCGGTCAGCTCACGGGTGAGCTTGGCGAAGTCGTCGCGGTCGTAGCGGATCACCTCGTCGGCGCCGGCTTCGCGGGCGAGCTTCTCCTTCTCCTCGGTCGACACCGTGCCGATGACGCGGGCACCGCGCGCCTTCGCCAGTTGGACCAGCAGCAGCCCGACCCCGCCGGCGGCCGCGTGCACCAGCACGTCATGGCCCGGCTTGACCTCGAAGGTCGACGCGACCAGGTAGTGCGCGGTCATGCCCTGCAGCATCGTCGCGGCGGCGGTCTCGAGGGAGACGCCGTCGGGCACCCGGACGGCGATCGACGCCGGGACGAGCTTGCGGGCGGCGTAGCTGCCGATCGAGCCCTGCCACGCGACGCGGTCACCGGCTTCGAAGCCCGTGCCGGCGCCCGCCTCGACGACCGTGCCGGCGCCTTCGAGGCCGAGCACGACGGGCAGCTCCATCGGGTAGATGCCCTGGCGCTGGTAGGTGTCGATGTAGTTCACCCCGGCCGCGGCGACGTCGACCAGCAGCTCGCCGGCCTGCGGGGCCGCGACGTCCACTTCGGCCGGTTCGAGCACCTCCGGGCCGCCGGTCTTCGTCACCTGCACTGCGGTGGGCATGGGTCCTCCTCGGGTCGGGTTCTCCCGGTGCAACTATGGCCGACGCCACGCTGTTCCGCGTTCCGGCCGGTCTTTGGTTATGGTTCGGAATGTGGCTGAAGAGACTGTTCCGCCGACCAGCGCGCAGCTGGCCGCGGCCCGCAAGTTCGTGAAGGCGCACGGCAAGCCGTCCCGCGCGGTGGTGGAGAACATCGGCCGGGCGGGCGCCCGGGTCGTGCTCGTCGGCGCCGACGGCGCGCTCGGCGACGTCGTGGTGCCCACCGTCGAGACCGGCGAGGCGCTGGTCGAGGCCGTCGAGGACCTCGAAGCCGCTTCTTGGGACGCGGAGACGGTCAACCAGGCGAAGATCGGCCCGGAGCACCGCCGCAAGATGGCGGGCCGGTGAGCCCGACCGCGGTCCTGGTCAGCTGTTCGGAGCTTCCCGAGGGTGACGGAGACGACGACGCCGTCGTGCCCGCGTTGTCCTCGCTGGGCTTCTCGGTGTCGTGGGCCCCGTGGGACTCTTCGTTCGACTTTTCGACGGCGGACGCGGTGATCCTGCGGGCAACCTGGGATTACGCAGCGCGCCGCCAGGAGTTCCTGGACTGGTGCGAATCGGTCCCTTCGCTGCTGAATTCCGCCGATGTCGTCCGGTGGAACACGGACAAGTCGTACCTGGCCGAGCTGCTCGGCGCGGGCCTGGCCGTGGTGCCGACTTCCCTGGTTGAGCCCGGCGAAACGGCGCGGTTCCCGGCGTCCGATTTCGTGGTGAAGCCGTCGGTGGGAGCGGGCTCGCGCGGCGCGGCCCGATTCGCCGCCGGGGCCGATGCCTCTTCGCGCCTGGCCGCGTTGCACGCCGAGGGGCACACGGCGCTGATCCAGCCGTATCAGTCCAGTGTGGACACCTCGGGTGAGCTGGCGCTGGTCTACCTGGGCGGGATCTACTCGCACGCCTTCTCGAAGGGCGCGATGCTGGGGTCCACAATGGATGCTTCGGGCCTGTACCTGACGGAGAAGCTGGCTTCGGCTTCGCCGCCCGCAGAGGCGGTTGCGTTGGCTGAAGACGTCCTCGACGCGGCTTCGGCGTTGCTGGGGATTCTGCGGGCGGAGCTGCTGTACGCGCGGGTGGACCTGGTGCGCGGGGCGGACGGGAAGCCGTTGCTGCTGGAGTTGGAGCTGACGGAGCCGTCCCTGGGCTTCCGCCAGACGGACCCGAGCGCGGCGATGCGATTCGCTTCGGCGGTGCGGCAGCAGCTGGCGTAGTCACTTGGCGGCTCGCTGCACCGCGGCGAGCACCAAGGCGACGACCGCGCCGATGGCAGTCACCGTTATCGAGCCGGTGATCAAATAGAGCCCGCCGATTCCGCTCAGCCCGGCTTTGATCAATTTCCGCAGCCCCCGGGAATCGTCCCGGCCGGGCGAAAGCTCGTCATTGCCCACTGTACTACCCCTCTCTATGGTGTACTAGTACGCCTCTAACAGGGTGCCGCGCGGGGGCTGCGATCGGAAATGATCTTTGGTGGTGCGGAGGTGTTTCTGCTTGCCGGACTTTTCTGCGGATTGTCGATCTTTACCGGGGCTTCCCGAAAAGGCGGCGCTGGGATCGCTGGCCCGGCGTCGCGACGAAGACCTGCTCGGAGCCCTGCGGCGCGCGGCCGAATCGTCGTCGGGTGGCTCCGCGACCGTGCTCGGCTGTCTCGTCGGCCCGACCGCTTCACTGCCGTCCGCCACCCCGGAAACCCGCGCATACGCGATCTGGGGACTCGTCGTCGACGAAATCGGCAAATTGGGCGCGGTGGTGGAACCGAGAGAGCATTTCGTCCTGCTGGCCGCGTTCCGGTTGCCGCCCGTTCCGGACAGCGGCTGGGCGCCGACCCTCGGCGAGCGGTTCGGTCAGTTGGCCGAGGTGCGAGGTCTTTTCGGAGGCCGGAAACCGCTGTCGAACACGCCGATGAACAAGGCCTGGGCCGGCGCGCTTGAGATGCTGGCCGCCGCCGTGGCGGGCAAGCTCGAGCACCTGAAAGGCGAAGACTGGTTGCCCTACGTGGAGATCGGGCGCTCGGCCATGACGGGAACGCCGCCCGCCGCCGGCAGCCCGGAGGGGTTCCGCGCTCCGTCCGAGGGCGCGCAGCCGGTGTTCGTAGAGCGGATGCTCATCACCGTCGTCATGCACCGGCGGACGGTGCTGCGCCGCATCACCGAGCGGGACATCGTCGCTCGCAAAGACGGCCTCGACGGCTACGACGTCCAAGCGGGAACGGGGTGGACCGGGAACCTGGCCGAGCTGCCGGTGGTCGCCCTCTGGAACTGCCGCCTGGTCGCGGTGCCCGGCGAGGACCCGGTCGACCCCGTGGCGGCCAGGTTGCGCTTCCGGCGGAAGCTGCGGCTGGACGAGCCCTACGCGTTCGTTTCCGAAGCGCTGGACGGGAAACTCGACGAAGTGCGGAGGTGGATCAACGTCAAGATCGATCACCACGGGGTGGCGCCGGGCGGGCTGACGATCCGCGTGAAGTTCGACGAGGCCTGCTTGCCGGAAGCCTGCTGGTGGTACGCGGAGCAGCTCGAGGTGGAGCGGCTGCGGCGGCCGGCGCCGGGTGATCCCCGCCTGCGCGACGTCGGCGACGGGTTCGTGCAGCACACCTTCGAAGGGGGCTGCCAGCCGAGGGAGGAGTACGGGATCGCCTTCCGGTGGCCGCGGCGGTGAAAACGAAGCCACATCACGCCAACGTGGCTTCATTCCCTTCCCTGGAGAGCGCTGGCACCTGGCCAGGTCAGTTACCGGTGTTGCCGCCGCCTTCGCCGCCACCACCGGCGTGGTCGTGATGCACCACGCGCTCTCTCCCTCTGTTCGCTTTTCAAGTACAGCCCGAAGCCTGCGAGCGGAAGACTAGACCATTCGGCCTAGTTGCGCGTAATCGACTGGACTAAATGGAGTAGCCGGATCGACTTCGGCTACGCTCTTCGGGCTGCAGGTTTCCGCTTCGGCTACGAGCTGCACGAACCAGGTGCTAGGGCGTGCCTGGCAAAGGCCTCGATTGACGACTGGGATGCTCCGAGGTGTGTCGCGGTTTCCGCGGCGGGCGTCCACTGGTCTCGACCCGGTGGACTACCACGGGCGCAATGTCGTCGAACGCCGGTTCAAACCTGCTCGAGCAATGGCGCGGCCTGGCTCGCCATTGTCTACCGATCTGCGGGGTGGCTGTGAGTTACCGCGCACAGCCCAACGAAACGAGACGCAGTGTAGGTCCTAGGCGATCGCCTAGGCCCGCTTAGCAGCGAGGCGATCCGCCCGCGGCCAGCGCACGTCCGTCGCCCAGCCGAGCTGCTCGAACGTCCGGATCACCCGCGCCGAGATATCCACCTGCCCCCGCAGCACCCCGTGCCGCGCGCACGTCGGGTCCGCGTGGTGCGAGTTGTGCCACGACTCGCCCATCGACAACACCGCCAGCGGCCAGAAGTTCGCCGCCTTGTCGCGGCTCGCGAACGGCCGCTCACCGATCAAGTGGCACACCGAATTCACCGACCACGAAACGTGGTGCAGGAACGCGATCCGCACCAGCCCGGCCCAGAAGAACGCCGTCACGAAGCCCCACCACGACCACGAAAGCAGGCCGCCCAAGACCGCCGGCAGCGCGAGGCTCAGCGTGATCCACAGCCAGAAGTAGCGGTTCACCCAGCGCAGGTCGTCGTCCGCGACCAGGTCGGGGGCGAAGCGGTCCGCGTTGGTGACCTCGCGGCCGAACATCCAGCCCATGTGCGCATGCCAGAAGCCGCGCAGCAGCGCCGCCGGGGAGGTGCCGAACAGCCAGGGGGAGTGCGGGTCGCCCTCGCGGTCGGCGAACGCGTGGTGGCGGCGGTGGCTGGCCACCCAGAAGATCACCGAACCCTGGACCGCCATGCTGCCCGCGATGGCCAGCGCCACCCGCAGCGGGCGCGAGGCCTTGAAGGCGCCGTGGGTGAAGTAGCGGTGGTAGCCGACCGTCACGCCCAGCGTCGCGAAGACGTAGAACACCGCGGCGAGGATCAGGTCGAGCCAGGTCATGCCCCAGCCCCAGACCAGCGGGATCGCGATGAGCAGCGCCGCGAACGGCACGAGCAGGAACGTCTTGAGCACGATCATCTCGCCCGTGCCGCGGCGATGGGAGATCAGCGGCTTGGGGGCGGCGCGCGAGGTCATGGCGCGAACAGTAACCCACGGGCGAAACGGGCACGCCGACGTGGAGTTAAGCGTTCGTTGCGGTCAGGCGGCGGCGAGTTCGCGCGGGGCGGGTTCCAGTGAGACCACCGGGCCGCGGTCGCGGCTGCCCGTCCACAGGGTCGCCGTCGCGATGATGACCGCCATCGCGCCGAGCACGTGGAAGGACACCATCGCTTCCGGCACGCCCAGCGCGTACTGCAGCGACCCGAGTCCGCCCTGTGCCAGCGCGATCACCCAGACCGCCGTGTAGCGCCGCCACAGGCTCTTCGGCGCGCCGACGCGCATCAGTTGGAGGCCGAACACCGCGAGCAGCAGCAGGTACAGCACCAGGAGTCCGCCGTGGACCTGGGCGAGTGCTTCGACCGGGGCGTTCAGGCGGTGGGTGTTGATGTCGCCGCTGTGCGGGCCGGCGCCGGTGACCGTGGTGCCCGCCGCGAGGACGAGCCACATCACGACGGCCAGCGCGACCAGGATGCCCCGGCCGGCGGCGGGGACCAGCGGCTTCGCGGGCTCGTCGCCTTCGCGGAACGCGCGCAGCAGCAGCACGGCGAGCCAGACGAGCGGGGTCGTGGCGAGGAAGTGGATCGCGACCGTCCACCACTCCAGCTTCGCGAGCACGGTGAGGCCGCCGACGACGGCCTGCAGCACGACGCCGCCAGGCATCGTCCAGGCCAGCTTCACCAGCCGCTTGCGGCCCGGGTGGTCGATCTGCACGCGCCACGCGGTGACGACGGCGACCGCGGCGACGGCGATGACGACGCCGGTGAGCATCCGGTTGCCGAACTCGATCCACTGGTTGAGCGCGTCGATCCCGGAGTCGTGCTTCGGCACGAGGCTGCCCGCGACGCACTGCGGCCAGGTCGGGCAGCCGAGCCCGGACCCGGTGACGCGCACGATGGAGCCGGTGACGCCGATCAGCGCCTGCGCGAGGACCGCGGCGATCCCGACGGCCCGCTGCACGGCGGCGGACGGAAACGGCAGACGGGCGACGAGGCTGGTGAACGGCACACATCGATGGTAGAGCGCGCGGAAACGCGGCTTTCGGCAGGTCCCGGCGCCCACAATGGCTCAGCCGGCGCAAGGGACCAAGGTCACTCGGTCTTCTTGGCCTTCTTCTGGAAGAAGCCCATCGACTGCGCGAAGACGGCGCCGAACCCGAGGACGGCGATCGGCGCGGTCTTGATCCAGAAGGCGCCCGCGTCCAGCTTGAGAAGCAGGACGAGCACGCCGATCGCCACCACCAGCAGGAGGAGCAGGATCAGGAAGACGCGGGTTTTCGAAACCATGTGAACTGCCCCCTCGGTCCCGGATGTGTCCGGACGACCTTGGCGCAGCGGCGGCCGGTTCGTGAGGTCAGTTCTACCCGGTGCCGTTCGGACTCAGGTGAGCTTCGTCGTCCGCGAAGCCAGCGCTCCCGCGAGCACCGCCCACACCGCCAGCACCGCCATCGGACCGGGCGCGAAAGCCCCGTCCACCAGGGCCGCTCGCATTCCCTCCGCCAGCGCCCCCGACGGCAGCAGCTCCACCACGCGAGCCAGCCCCGACGGCAACGACGACGGCGCCAGCAGGATCCCGCCCGCCAGCAGCAGCACGAACCACACCACGTTCGCCAGCGCCAGCACCGCCTCGGCCCGCAAAGCGCCGCCCAGCAGCACGCCCAACGCGCCGAACGCGAGCGTCCCCAAGACGAGCAGCACAAGAGCCGACAACAGACCGGACAGCGAAGGCGACCAGCCCAGGAACGCCGCGACCACGCCGATGATCACCGACTGCAGCGCGACCACCACCAGCGCCGCCACCACGCGCCCGGCCACCAGCAGCCAGCGTGGCAGCGCCGTCGCCGAGAGGCGCTTCAGCACGCCGTACCGGCGGTCGAAGCCCAGGGCGATCGCCTGGCCGGTGAACGCCGACGACATCACCGCCAGCGCCAGGATGCGAGGCGTGATCCAGTCCACGCGCGGAACAGAACCCAGTGACGACGCCGGCAGAATGTCCAAAAGGGACAGCCCGATCAGCAGCGCCAGCGGGATGAGGAGCGTCAGCAGCACCTGTTCGCCGTGGCGCAGCGTCAGGCTCGCTTCGACCCGCGCGTGGGTGCGCAGCATCCGGCCCAGCGAGCCGCGGCCCGGGGCCGGGGTGAACGTGCCCGGAGCGAAAGTCATGCCCGCAGCTCCCGTCCGGTCAGTTCCAGGAAGACCTCTTCGAGCGTCCGCTTGCCCACCTGCAGTTCCTCGGGCAGCACGCCCTGCTGGGCGCACCACGCCGTGACCGTCGAGACCACCTGCGGGTCGACCGAGCCGACCACGACGTACGTGCCGGGGGCCGACTCGCGGACCGTGTAGCCCTCCGGCAGCGCCGCCGTCAGCAACGCCGTGTCGAGCCTCGTGCGGGCCTTGAACCGCAGCCCCGCCGCGCCGGTTTCGTCCATCGTCAGCGACTGGGGCGCGCCCGAAACGACGACCTTGCCGTGGTCGACGATCACCACCGTGTCGGCCAGCGCCTCCGCTTCCTCCATCAGGTGCGTGGTCAGCAGTACCGAGACGCCGTCGCGGCGCAGGGCCGCCAGCAGGTCCCACACCAGGCGCCGGGCCTGGGGGTCCATGCCCGCGGTCGGCTCGTCGAGGAACACCAGCTCCGGCCGGCCGATCAGGGCGCACGCCAGTGACAGCCGCTGCTGCTGGCCGCCGGAGAGGCGCTTGAACGGCGTGCGGCGCACCGACGTCAGCCCGAGGGTCTCCAGGAGCCAGGCCGGGTCCAGCGGGGACGCCGCGCAGGACGCCACCAGGCGCAGCATCTCGTCGGCCCGGACGCCCGGGTACGCGCCGCCGCCCTGGGGCATGATCCCGACGCGGGGGCGCAGGGCCGCCGACTCGCGGACCGGGTCGAGGCCGAGGACGCGCACCGTGCCCGCGTCAGGCTTGAGGAAGCCTTCGCAGAGCTCGACGGTGGTGGTCTTGCCGGCCCCGTTCGGGCCGAGCAGGGCGAGCAGGCTGCCGCGCTCCATCCGCAGGTCGAGACCGTCGACCGCGCGGGTGGAGCCGTAGCTTTTGACCAGCCCGGTGATCTCGACGGCGGGGGCACTCACATCGGGTCACGATACGGGCTCGGCCCGCGCGGGCAGCCGCGGGGACGGCCTGGACAGCAGCACGGGCGCCAGCCGCCGCACGATCAGCATCCCGCCGCCGCAGACGACGATCGCCGCGACGTAGGCGAAGGGCAGCACGTACGGGCGGCCGTCGAAGGTGCTGCCGGTGGGCGGGAGCAGGAACGGCAGGGCGGCGGACAGCACCGTCGCGGCCACCCGGAAGCGGGACGTCCCGGCCGCGGCGGCCAGCGGGATCACCGCCCACAGCACGTACCAGGGCTGCAGGTTGATCTGCAGGATCATCACCGCGCCCAGCGACACGCCCAGCCCGATGATCGGCCGGTAGCGCCACTTGAAGCTGTCCCACAGGAACTTGAAGGTGATGGCGACGGCGACGAGGTAGCCGAGCGCGCCGAGGATCGGCACCAGGCCGTTGGTGTGGTTGCCGAGCCCGAGCGCGATGCCCAGGACGCCGGAGAGGTTGGCCAGCTCGGCGGTGGGGGAGATCCAGGAGCGGACCAGGCCCGGGGTGTTGAACGTCGCCCCGAACCAGCCGAAGCCGAGCCCGGTGCCGAAGCAGACGGCGACCAGCACGACCCCGAACCACGCCGCCATCGGCGCGCCCGCCAGGAAGAGGTCCTTGAGCCTGCCGTGCCAGCGCCGCGCGACCATCACGGCGAAGAACGGCAGCGCGAACACCGCGGGCAGCTTCACCGCGACGCCGAGCGTGATGATGGCCACGCCGAGCCCGATGTAGAGCAGCTCGCCCCGCGCCAGTGGCGGGGGAGTGTCGCCCTTCACCCGGATCGGCAGCCGCCGGATGCCCACCTCCAGCCCGGCGAGCATCAGGCCGACGGCGAGCGCGTCGTTGTGGGCGCCGGCGACGAAGTGGAAGATCAGCAGCGGGTTCAGCGCGCCGAGCCACAGCGCGGTCGCGGGCTGGACGCCGAAGCGGCGCGCCAGCCGCGGCAGCGCCCAGACGATGAGGACGACGCCGGCCAGCGCGAGCACGCGCTGCAGCAGCACGCCGACCGCGATGCTGTTGCCCGCCAGGGGCGCCAGCCAGCCGCCGAGGCGCAGCACCAGCGGCCCGTACGGCGCCGGGGTCTCGCGCCACATGTTCGACACGCCCGCGGTGTACGGGTCGGCGACGCCGAGCGCCTGCGCCGGGCCGAGCACGTACGGGTCCATCCCGCGGTGCACGATCTCGCTCTGCGCGAGGTAGCTGTAGACGTCGCGGGAGAACAGCGGCGGGATCACCAGCAGCGGCAGCACCCACAGCGCGATGGTGCGGGCGAGCTGGCCCTGCGACGCGAGCCGCGCGCGGTCGGGGCGGGCGAACCGGCCGAGCATCAGCCAGCTCAGCACCAGGATGCCCATCCCGGAGATGGCGATGGCCAGCGACACCGTCGGGATCCGGGTGAACAGCCGCAGCACCGGGATCTCCTGCACCGGGTTGATCACCGGGGCGGCGCCGGCGCCGAGCGAGCCGAGGGCGAGGAAGAGCGACCCGACCGTGCCGAACCGGCGCACGACGTTGAGCCCGCGCTGCTCGGCGGCCTCGAGGGGGAGCGGTTCGCGGGGGTGGACGGGCGAAAGCGTCACGGGGTGGGCACGTTCGGTCGCGATCACCGTCGCCTGCTGATCCTGTTCGCCCACTGCCACGGGTGCAGGGTATCGGTCCGGCCCGGAGTGAGTCGGATCACTGCCGGACACCCCGCCTTTGCCGACCGGGGGGAAATAAGACACACTTGTGTTGTGAAAAAGACGGAGGCGGGTGACCAGGCGGGCGGCGACATGCCGCGTGCCGCGCTCCCCGCTGTCCCGTCGCAGGTCAGCGCCGAGGGCAAGACCCGCCAAGAGGTTGCCCGGCTGCTCCTGGAACAGGGTCCCATGACCGCCGTCGTGGTCGCCGAGCAGCTCGGCATCAGCCCGGCGGCCGTCCGCCGGCACCTGGACGCGCTGCTCGCCGACGGCGAGGCCGAGAGCCGGGACGCGCCGCGCCGCGGACCCCGGGGCCGGGGTCGTCCCGCGAAGCTGTTCCTGCTCACCGAGCCCGGCCGCGCCCGGTTCGGTCACGCCTACGACGACCTCGCCGTCTCCGCCATCCGCTTCCTCGCCGAGCACGCCGGTGAAGACGCCGTACGCGCCTTCGCCGAGCGCCGCATCGAGAAGCTGGTCGGGCCGCACCGCTCGGCGATCACCGGATCGAGTGATCCCGCGGCACGCGCCGAGGCCCTGGCGACCGCGTTGACCAGGGAGGGCTACGCTGCGTCGACCCGTCAGGTCGGTGCTCCGGCGCCCGGTCAGAACGTCGGAGCGCAGCTTTGCCAGCACCACTGCCCGGTCGCCCACGTGGCCGCGGAGTTCCCGCAGCTCTGCGAGGCCGAGACCGAGGCGTTCGCGCAGCTGCTGGGCACCCACGTCCAGCGACTGGCGACCATCGCGCGCGGTGACTCCGCGTGCACCACACACGTTCCCGTTCCGGCGGGTAACAACCCGGCCCATCCCGAGCCGGGCAGCACGGTGCCCTCAGGGCGCACAGCACGGATCCCGAATGGAGGGAAACCCGCATGACTGCCGCTGCCGAGCAGCGCACTCCCACCACCGCGCCACTGAGCCAGGAAGAGACCATCGAGTCCCTTGGCAAGTACGCGTTCGGCTGGGCCGACTCCGACGAGGCGGGCGCCAGCGCCCGTCGCGGGCTGAACGAAGATGTCGTCACCGACATCTCCGGGAAGAAGTCCGAGCCGGAGTGGATGCGCGAAGCGCGACTCAAGGCGCTCAAGCTCTTCGAGAAGAAGCCCATGCCCAACTGGGGGGCCGACCTCTCCGGGATCGACTTCGACAACATCAAGTACTTCGTCCGCTCCAGCGAGAAGCAGGCTGCGAGCTGGGAAGACCTGCCCGAAGACATCAAGAACACGTACGACAAGCTCGGCATCCCCGAGGCGGAGAAGCAGCGCCTCGTCGCCGGTGTCGCGGCCCAGTACGAGTCCGAGGTCGTCTACCACTCGATCCGCGAGGACCTCGAGAAGCAGGGCGTGCTCTTCCTCGACACGGACACCGCGCTGCGCGAGCAGCCGGAGCTGTTCGAGGAGTACTTCGGCTCGGTCATCCCGGCCGGCGACAACAAGTTCTCCGCGCTGAACACGGCGGTCTGGTCCGGCGGCTCGTTCATCTACGTGCCGAAGGGCGTGCACGTGGACATCCCGCTGCAGGCCTACTTCCGGATCAACACCGAGAACATGGGCCAGTTCGAGCGCACCCTGATCATCGTCGACGAAGGTGCGTACGTGCACTACGTCGAGGGCTGCACGGCGCCGATCTACCAGTCCGACTCGCTGCACTCGGCGGTCGTGGAGATCATCGTCAAGAAGGGCGCCCGCTGCCGCTACACGACCATCCAGAACTGGTCGAACAACGTCTACAACCTGGTCACCAAGCGCGCCAAGTGCGAAGAGGGCGCGACCATGGAATGGATCGACGGCAACATCGGTTCCAAGGTGACGATGAAGTACCCGTCGGTGTTCCTCATGGGCGAGCACGCCAAGGGCGAGGTCCTGTCGGTCGCGTTCGCGGGCGAGGGCCAGCACCAGGACGCGGGCGCCAAGATGGAGCACCTCGCGCCGCACACCTCCTCGACCATCGTGTCGAAGTCGGTGGCGCGCGGCGGCGGCCGCACCTCCTACCGCGGCCTGGTCCGCGTGGCGAAGCGGGCGCACCACTCGCGCTCCAGCGTGGTCTGCGACGCGCTGCTCGTCGACACCATCTCGCGGTCGGACACGTACCCGTACGTGGACATCCGCAACGACGAGGTGTCCATGGGCCACGAAGCCACGGTGTCCAAGGTCAGCGAGGACCAGCTGTTCTACCTGATGTCGCGCGGTCTCGACGAGGCCGAAGCGATGGCGATGATCGTGCGCGGCTTCGTGGAGCCGATCGCCCGTGAGCTGCCGATGGAGTACGCGCTCGAGCTGAACCGCCTGATCGAGCTCCAGATGGAAGGGTCCGTCGGCTAGTCATGTCGGTTACCGAGAACAACGTTTCGGAGTCGCTCCGCGAGGGGGCCGTCATTCCGGCGGCCTCCCGCGCGGAGCGCTTCACCTCCTACGACGTCGAGGCCTTCGAGGTCCCCGGCGGCCGTGAGGAGAACTGGCGCTTCACGCCGATGAAGCGGCTGCGCGGCCTGCACGACGGCAGCGCGCCCGCCACCGGCGAGATCACGCTGGAAGCCGACGCCGCCCCCGAGCTGACCATCGAGACCGTCGGCCGCGACGACTCGCGGCTCGGCCAGGCCGGCGTCCCGAGCGACCGCATCGCCGCCCAGGCGTACTCCTCGTTCCAGAAGGCGACCGTCGTGACGGTGCCCAAGGAGACGAAGGCGTCGAAGCCGTCCGTGCTGCGCATCCACGGCCCGGGCGAGGACAAGGTCGCCTACGGGCACCTGCAGGTCCGTGCCGAGGCGTTCGCCGAAGCCGTGATCGTGCTCGACCACGTCGGCTCCGGCACCTACGCCGACAACGTCGAGTTCGTCATCGGCGACGGCGCCAAGGTCACCGTGGTCAGCGTCCAGGACTGGGCCGACGACGCGGTGCACGTCTCCGAGCAGCACCTGAAGCTGGGCCGCGACGCCGCGCTGCGGCACACCGTGATCACCCTCGGCGGTGACCTGGTCCGCGTCTCGCCGACGGCGACCTTCACCGACAAGGGCGGCGACGTCGACATGCTCGGCGTCTACTTCGCCGACGGTGGCCAGCACCAGGAGCACCGCCTCTTCGTCGACCACGCGGTGCCGAACTGCAAGTCGCGGGTGGGTTACAAGGGCGCGCTGCAGGGCGAGGGCGCGCACACGGTCTGGATCGGCGACGTGCTGATCCGCGCCGCGGCCGAGGCCACCGACACCTACGAGTTCAACCGCAACCTGGTGCTCACGCCCGGGGCCCGCGCGGACTCGGTGCCGAACCTCGAGATCGAGACCGGCGAGATCGAAGGCGCCGGCCACGCGAGCGCGACGGGAAGGTTCGACGACGAGCAGTTGTTCTACCTCCAGTCGCGCGGGATCGCCGAAGAAGCCGCGCGGCGCCTGGTCGTGCGCGGGTTCTTCCACGAGATCCTGGTGAAGATCGACGTCCCCGAGGTGCGCGAGCGCCTCGAAGCCGCGATCGAGGCCGAGCTCGAAGCCGTTGGCGCCTGACGCCGTCCACCACAGACTTTAGGAAACGAAGAATGGCTACCCTGGAAATCAAGGACCTCCACGCCTCGGTCACGACCGACGAAGGCGCCAAGGAGATCCTCAAGGGCGTCAACCTGACCATCAAGTCGGGCGAGACGCACGCGATCATGGGCCCGAACGGCTCGGGCAAGTCCACGCTGTCCTACGCCATCGCCGGGCACCCGAAGTACGACGTCACCTCCGGCGAGGTGCTGCTCGACGGCGAGAACGTCCTCGAGATGAGCGTCGACGAGCGCGCCCGCGCCGGCCTCTTCCTGGCCATGCAGTACCCGGTCGAGGTGCCCGGCGTGTCCATGTCCAACTTCCTCCGCACCGCGGCCACCGCGGTCCGTGGCGAGGCCCCCAAGCTGCGCCACTGGGTCAAGGAGGTCAAGGAGGAGATGGGCAAGCTCGAGATCTCGCAGGAGTTCGCCGAGCGCTCGGTCAACGAGGGCTTCTCCGGCGGCGAGAAGAAGCGCCACGAGATCCTGCAGCTGGCGCTGCTCAAGCCGAAGTTCGCCATCCTCGACGAGACCGACTCCGGTCTGGACGTCGACGCCCTGCGCGTCGTCTCCGAGGGCGTGAACGCGTACAAGGCTTCGAGCGAGGTCGGCGTCATGCTGATCACGCACTACACCCGGATCCTGCGGCACATCACGCCGGACTTCGTGCACGTCTTCGCCGGCGGCAAGATCGTCGAGTCGGGCGGCAAGGAGCTGGCGGACGAGCTCGAGGAGCACGGCTACGTCAAGTACGCCGGCAAGCCCGAGCCGGCCGCGCTCTGACAATCCGCTAGCACTACACCGAGAACGAGAGGAGTCGGCCCGATGACCACCACCTCGGCCAGCTCTGTGCCACTCGACGTGGCGGCCTTGAGGGCCGACTTCCCGATCCTGTCGCGCACGGTCCGCGACGGGAAACCCTTGGTGTACTTGGACTCCGGGGCGACCTCGCAACGCCCGACCGCGGTGTTCGACGCCGAACGCGACTACGTCTTCACGTCGAACTCCGCCGTGCACCGCGGTGCGCACCAGCTGTCCGAAGAGGCCACCGACGCCTACGAGTCCGCGCGCGCGAAGGTCGCGGAGTTCGTCGGCGCCGACCCCGAGGAACTGGTGTTCACCAAGAACGCGACCGAGGGCATCAACCTCGTCGCGTACTCGATGAGCAACGCCGCCACGGCCGGCCCGGAGGCCGAGCGCTTCCGGGTCGGGCCGGGCGACGAGATCGTCGTCACCGAGATGGAGCACCACGCGAACCTCGTGCCGTGGCAGCAGCTCTGCCAGCGCACCGGGGCGACGCTGAAGTGGTTCAAGGTCACCGAAGACGGCCGCCTCGACCTGTCCGATGTGGACGAGCTGATCACGTCGCGCACGAAGGTGGTCGCGTTCGCGCACCAGTCGAACGTGCTCGGCACGGTCAACCCCGTCTCGGTGCTGGTCGAGAAGGCCAAGGCCGTGGGCGCGTTCACCGTGCTCGACGCCTGCCAGTCGGTGCCGCACTTCCCGGTCGACTTCCACGCGCTGGGTGTCGACTTCGCCGCGTTCTCCGGGCACAAGATGCTCGGCCCGTCCGGCATCGGCGTCCTCTACGGGCGTACCGAGCTGCTCGAAGCGATGCCGCCGTTCCTCACCGGCGGGTCGATGATCGAGATGGTCCGCATGGAGGGCTCGACCTTCGCGCCGCCGCCGCAGCGGTTCGAGGCCGGCGTCCCGATGACGTCGCAGGCCATCGGCCTCGGCGCGGCCGTGGACTACCTCTCGGCCCTCGGCATGGACCGGATCGCGGCCCACGAGCACCAGCTCGCCGCGGCGGCCATCGAGGGCATCGGCGCCATCCCGGGCGTCCGGATCATCGGGCCGACGGACCTGAAGGACCGCGGCGCGACCGTGTCGTTCGTGATCGACGGCGTGCACCCGCACGACGCCGGCCAGGTGCTCGACAGCCTCGGCATCGCCGTGCGCGTCGGCCACCACTGCGCGTGGCCGCTGCACCGGGCCTGCGGCGCGCAGGCGACCGTGCGCGCGTCGTTCTACCTCTACAACGACCTGTCCGAAGTGGACGCACTGGTGGCCGGGGTGCGTGAGGCGCAGAAGTTCTTCGGGGTGGCGCAGTGAACCTGGAGAGCATGTACCAGGAGATCATCCTGGACCACTACAAGCACCCGCACGGGCGCGGCCTGCGCGACCCGTTCGACGCCGAGTCGTTCCAGGTCAACCCGACCTGCGGCGACGAGGTGACGCTGCGGGTGAAGCTCGACGACGGGAAGGTCACCGACGTCTCCTACGACGGCCAGGGCTGCTCGATCAGCCAGGCCTCGACGTCGGTCTTGACGGATCTCGTCGTCGGCCACACGCTTGAGGAGGCGTTCACCACCATGGACGCCTTCGTGGAACTGATGCAGGGCAAGGGAAAGATCGAACCGGACGAGGACGTGCTGGAGGACGGGGTCGCCTTCGCGGGCGTCGCCAAGTACCCGGCTCGCGTCAAGTGCGCCCTCCTCGGCTGGATGGCTTTCAAGGACGCCGTCGCCCGGACCACCAACGGAGCTGAGAAAGCATGACCGAAGACACCGCCACCGACGCTCGCGAGGGCCGGACCGCCGCCGACCTCGACGCCGAGACCACCGCGACGCAGGACCTCGACCTCGCCAAGCTCGAGGACGTCGAGGAAGCCATGCGCGACGTCGTCGACCCGGAGCTCGGCATCAACGTCGTCGACCTGGGCCTGGTCTACGACATCCGCGTCGAGCCGGACAACACGGCCACCATCGACATGACGCTGACGTCCGCGGCCTGCCCGCTGACC
Organism: Amycolatopsis lexingtonensis; assembly: GCF_014873755.1. NCBI lineage: Bacteria > Bacillati > Actinomycetota > Actinomycetes > Pseudonocardiales > Pseudonocardiaceae > Amycolatopsis > Amycolatopsis lexingtonensis. The sequence continues at coordinate 4,288,572 of NZ_JADBEG010000001.1, read as the reverse complement.
GACGTCATCGAGGACCAGACGTCGGCCGCGCTGACCAGCGGCGGGCTGGTCAAGGACTTCCGGATCAACTGGGTCTGGATGCCGCCGTGGGGCCCGGAGAAGATCACCGAGGACGGCCGCGAGCAGCTGCGCGCCCTCGGCTTCACCGTCTGATCTCGTCTGCTTCACGGCTTTTCCGGGCGTGCCAGGCGAGCGCGTAGAGGACGAGCGCGGTGAGGAACCCACTGCACGAGCCGGTGACCAGCAGGTAGGTCGCGTTGCCGACCACACCCGCGCGGGTCATCGGGTCGTGGTGGGCCAGGAACGGCAGTAGTTCGGCGGCCATGCCGGTGAGCGCGCCGGCGGCCAGGAACGCCAGCACGTGCTTGCGGTGCCGGATGGCTTCCGGCGTCGGCCGGGTGGGCGCGGTGCGGTACCAGTTCCGCAGCCACCAGGCGAGGACCGCGGCCCCGGCGATCGTGCTGACGAGCTGGATCAGCCGCCCGACGTCGACGCCGGTGACGAGCGGGATCCGCAGGAACGGCAGCCCGCCGCTCTCGTGGGTGAAGGCGTCCCACCCGACGTGCGTGGCGGCGCCGAGCACCAGCGAGAGGGCGATCCACCACGGCCGCTTCCAGCTGAAGTGGCGGGGGAGCCGTTCGGCCAGCCGACTCGGGGCCAGGGCCAGCAGCGGCCGCTTCAGCAGCAGCTGGAACAGGGCCAGGATCGCCAGGGCGAGGAGCGGGTCGAGCCAGAGCACCGAGGCGAACTCGTGGGTCCTGGTCAGCCCGATCCCGGGTAGCCGCGGCACGAACCAGAAGACGTCCGGCGCGACCGACCCGGCGACGAGCGCGGACCCCACCAGCGGCCGCCGCGCCAGCGGCAGCACGGCGGCGGGATGACTCAGCGTGAACGGCACGCGGTTAGTATCCCGGGGTGGTCCTGCGCTCGATCTTCCTGTTCCTCGCGGCGGCGGTGTGCGAGATCGGCGGCGCCTGGCTGATCTGGCAGGGCGTCCGCGAAAACAGGGGCTGGCTGTGGATCGGCGGCGGCCTGCTCGCCTTGGGTGCGTACGGCTTCGTGGCGACCCTCCAGCCGGACGCCCACTTCGGCCGGATCCTCGCCGCCTACGGCGGGGTGTTCGTGGCGGGATCGCTGGCGTGGGGCATGGTGGCGGACGGTTACCGGCCGGACCGGTTCGACGTGATCGGGGCGCTGCTGTGCCTGGCCGGGGTCGCGGTGATCATGTACGCGCCGCGGACGGGGTAACGGCGCACCTCAGGGCTCGATAGATCACCGTGACCGAAACTCGCGCCGCCGAAGCGCCGCCGGATATCCCCGGTCCTCGTCGGGTGGATCGTCGTGCTGCTGCTCGGGTTCGGGGTCACCGGGTACGGCCTGGGCACGGATTTCGGCGACTACCGGGCCTACCGGGTGCCGGGGGTGGCGATGAGCCCCACCGTGAAGCCGGGGGATTCGGCCGTCGTGCGCGTCCGGCACGGCGAGGAGGTCTACCGCGGGGACCTGGTCCTGTTCGACCGCGGCGCGTTCGCCCACCCGGATTCCGCCGGGCCCTCGGCGCTGCGGGTCGTCGCGGTCGCCGGGGACGTCGTCGCGTGCTGCACCGGCGGGCGGTTGTCGGTCGACGGCGAGCCGATCACCGAGACCTACCTCAGCCAGGACGAGTACGCGCACGATCCGGCCGCCACCACGCCGTACCTCACGCGCATGCACGAGGGCACGGTGTTCGTGCTCGGGGACGAGCGGGGCCGGGCCCGCGATTCGCGCCTCCTCGGGGTCGTCCCGCTGTCCGCAGTCACCGGCTTCGTGGTCGGCACCGGGTCGGTGCTGCACCCGGCACCGCTGGCCCCCACGACCGCGTTCACCGACGCGGGCCTGCCGGGAACCCCGTACGCCGACGAAACCCTGACCGGGTTGCGGTGGTGGATCCTCGGCGGGGCGGCACTGTCCGCGGCCGGGCTCAGCGGGCTGATCGTGGCCGCCGTCCGGAGCGCCGGAAGACGACGAAGAGCAGCCGCAGGCCCACCAGTGCGCTGATTACCAGCAGGTTGTAGCCGAACACCTGGTGCAGCGTCAGGTCCGGCAGGATCCGCGGGCCGCCCGTGCTGCCCAGCAGGAGCACCGCCATCAAGCCGGTCGCCGCGCCCACGAACGCCAGCAGGACCTCGTGGACCAGCCCCGTCACCACGTCCCGGTCGCGCTCGTCCGAGAACAGGCGGACGTTCACCGACAGCCGGCCCTCCTCCAGGGCCGCGCCGATGCGGTCGATGCGGCGGGGAAGGCGGCGCAGCACCGGGAGCAGGGCCGCCACCTCGTTGGCCGCGGTGTGGCGCAGGCCCGCGCCGACCTGCTCGGCGGCGAACGCGCGGGACTCGGCCATGACGTCGAAGCCGGGGTCGAGGGCGGCGAGCGTGCCCTCCACCGTCGCCAGCGCGCGGAACACCGCGGCCACCGGGGGCGGCACGCTCAGCCGGAAGTCCGCGACCACCCGGAACAGCCCGGTGAAGAGGTCGATGCCGGGGCCGCGGCCGGGGCCGAAGTGGCGGGCGACCAGGGCGCCGAGAGCGCGTTCGAGGCGCTGCTCGTCGAGGTCGCCGGTGCGGTCGACGATCTCCAGCAGCCCGTCGCGCAGGGCCGCCGGGTCGCCGCGGTCCAGGGCCAGCACCAGGTTCTGCAGGCCGCCGCGCAGGCCCGCGTCGAGGCGGCCGACCGAGCCGAAGTCGAGCAGGCCCAGGCGGCCGCCGGGCAGCAGCATGAGGTTGCCCGGGTGCGGGTCGGCGTGGAAGACGCCGCCGAGCAGCACCTGGTCGAGCAGGCACCGCAGCAGGGACCGCGCCAGCCGCGCGCGGTCGGCCGCCGGCGCCTGCTCCAGTGGCTTGCCCGCCAGCCGGGACATCACCAGGACGCGCTCCGTGGACAGTGCTTTGTGGACGGTCGGCAGCACGACGTCGGGGTGGGAAGTGGCGGCCACGGCGGCGATGTTGCGGGCCTCGATGGTGAAGTCGAGCTCCTCGGACAGTGCCTCAGCGAAGCCGTCGGCCAGGTCGGTGACGCCGAGCGAGCGCGCCCAGTCCGCGCGTTCCTCGAGGGCCGCGGCGACGCGCCGGACGATGTCGATGTCGCGCTCGGCCTGCTCCCGCACGCCCGGGCGCTGGACCTTCACGACGACGTCCTCGCCCCCGCGCAGCTTCGCCCGGTAGACCTGCGCGACCGACGCGGCCGCGAGCGGCTCGGGGTCGAACTCGGCGAAGATCTCGTCGGGCGAGCCGCCGAGTTCGGCGGTCAGCACGGCCCACACCGCGTCGGCGCGGGCGGGCGCGACCCTGTCCTGCAGCTTCGCGAGCTCGTCGACGAACACCGGTGGCAGCAGGTCCGCGCGGGTCGAGAGCAGCTGGCCGAGCTTCACGAACGTCACGCCGCCCTCCTCGAGCGCCTGGCGCAGGGACCGGGCGAGCTTGGCGTGCCGTCCCGGTGCGAGGTCGGGGTCGCGGCGGCCCGTGAGGTAGCGGCCGAGCCCGTGCTTGAGGGCGATCCGGCTGATCTGCGAGTACCGCCGGGCGCGCGTGATCTTGGCGCCCAGCGCGCGCAGCCGGAGCCCGTCCGGCAGGGCCATCTCGGCGACGAGGAGGAAGATCAGCGTCGCGAGGAAAGCGCTGCCCGCCAACGGGATCAGCAGGCCGAGCGCCGCGCCGCCGTTGCGCAGCAGGGAAACCGGGAACGCCTGGGCGATTCCGCCCGCGACGAGCCAGCCGAAGCCGGCGCCGCACAACGCCCGCACGGCGCCGATCCGGACGCCGAGCACCCGCCGCGACGCCACCACGAGCGGCCACAGCACCAGTGCGTACAGAGGGAGGGTCAGCAGGCCCAGCAGGATGTCCACGCCGGAGAGCAGACCACGGCGGCGGGCCCGGGCGGCTCACGCGGCGGCGGGACCCGGCTCCCTCCCGCGAGGGAACTACTTTCGGCCGTGGCCGCCGCGGTTGGTGGACTTCTAACCTGATCGCTCGAACCACGGTGAAGTGTTCTCTGAATCGGACGAAGGAGACACGATGGACGCACGCGTGATCGCCCGGGTCGCGGCCCTGGCGCTGGTGGCCCCGCTGGCCCTCGGCTTCGCTCCCGAAGCTTCGGCGGCCACCGTCACGACGCTGTACTACAGCTCCTCGGGCGCGCCGGACTACCTCGCCCAGATCGACCAGGGCGCGGCCAACTGGAACGCCGCCGTCACCGACGTGAAGCTGGTCAAGCGGAACACGAGCGCGACGATCTCGTTCCACGAGACCCACAGCGGCGGCTCGTACACGAACACGAACGGCCACGGCCGCGGCGACATCTACCTCGACACCAGCCAGGTCGCCGAGGGCTACGACCCGACCCGGATCGCCGCGCACGAGCTCGGCCACAACCTCGGCCTGCCCGACCACTACAGCGGCCCGTGCACCGAGCTGATGTCCGGCCACGGCCCGGGCACGGCGTGCAAGAACGCGAACCCGGACGCGACCGAGGCCGCGAAGGTCCAGTCCCTGTGGGTGAACGGCTTCGCGGCGGCGCGGACCGAGACCCGGGTTTCGGTCCGCTAGCGCGTCCATCTCAAGGGGGAGGCGCGCGCTGCTTCCGGCTGCGAAGATCGGCCGGTGCGCGTCCTCCGCCCCCTGACGGCCAAGGCGACCTACCGCCGGTGGGTCTACCTCGTGCTCGGCGGCGCGATCAGCGTGCCCTACCTGCTGTTCTCCGCGGTCGCCGTGCCGTCGGTGCTGCCCTTCGTCACGACGATGGAGCGGGCGACCGTGCTCGGCGGCGGGCTGACGCTGCTCGTGCTGGCCGGCACGGCGTTCCTGCCCGCGGTGCACGTGCTCGAATCCACCGCCGTCCGCGAGCTGCTGGACGACCCGGTGCCGGATGCCCCGGCGAAACCGCACACCCGGCGCGGCCGGCGGCAGGCCGCGGGGATGTTCGTGCTGCACGTCGTGGCCGGGTTCGTCGTCAGCTTCTTCAGCCTGCTCGCGCCGGTGGCGATCGGGCTGTCGGTGAGCGCGGTGTTCACCGGACGGCTGGTCGAGACCACCGAGGGCGGGATCTCGGTACCGGTGGGCTGGGCGTCGGCGTGGCTGCCCGCGGTGTTCGTGCTGGGCGGGGTGCTGCTGGTGTACGCGGTCTGGGCGACCGGCGGCCTGCTGCGCCGGGCCGCGACGGGGCTGCTCGGGATGAGCGCGGCCGACCGCATCGCCCGGCTGGAGCGGCGGACCGAGCAGCTCGCCGAGCGCAACCGCCTGGCCAGGGAGTTGCACGACTCGGTGGGGCACGCGCTGAGCGTCGTCACCCTTCAGGCGGGCGCGGCCCGGCGGACGCTGCGCACCGACCCGGCCTTCACCGAGCGCGCGCTGGGCGCGATCGAGGACTCGGCCCGCACGGCGCTCGACGACCTCGACCACGTACTCGGCCTGCTGCGCGAAGAGGCGGCGGCCCGCACCCCGCGGCCGGCGCTGACCGAGCTGCCGACGCTGCTGGAGACGACCCGGCTGGCGGGCACCCCGGTGACGGCCTCGCTCGACGGTGACCTGGCCGCGGTGCCGGCGGTGGTGTCCCGGGAGGTGTACCGGATCCTGCAGGAATGCCTGACCAACGCGGTGCGGCACGCCGGTAGGGTCCCGGTGGCGGTGGTCGTGTCGGTCGCGGGGCAGGAGCTGGTGGCCCGGGTGACGAACCCGCTTTCGCCCGGGTCCGGCCGGGCTGGTGGCGGCCGGGGGGTTCGCGGGATGGCCGAGCGGGCGGCGGTGCTCGGGGGCGAGCTGTCGGCGGGACGGGTGGACGAGCGGTGGGAGGTCGTGGTGCGGGTGCCGTGGGGGAGCGGGCGGTGAGCGTCGGCGTGCTGCTGGTCGACGACGAGCCGCTGATCCGGGCCGGGCTGCGGGCGATCGTCGACAGCGAAGACGGCTTCTCCGTGGTCGGCGAGGCCACCGACGGCGCCGAGGTGCCCGGCCTCGTCGCCCGGCTGCGGCCGGACGTCGTGCTGATGGACGTGCGGATGCCCGCGGTGGACGGGATCGCCGCCACCGCGCACCTGATGTCCACTGTGGACCCGCCGAAGGTGATCGTGGTGACCACCTTCGAGAACGACGACTACGTCTACGACGCCTTGCGCGCCGGGGCCAGCGGGTTCCTGCTCAAAGCGGGCCCGGCCGGAGGAGATCGTGGCGGCGATCCGGACCGTGGTGGCGGGGGAGTCGCTGCTGTTCCCCGCCGCGATCCGGCGTCTGGCCGCCGGGCACGCGCCGGCCGGGGACGGGCTGGCGGGCGTGCACCTGACCGAGCGGGAGCAAGAAGTCCTGCGGCTGATGGCCGCCGGGCTGTCCAATGTGGAGATCGCGGGGCAGTTGTACCTGGGCGTCCAGACGGTGAAGACCCACGTGGGCAACGTGCTCGCGAAGCTGGGTGCCCGCGATCGGACCCAGGCGGTGATCCGGGCTTACGACTCGGGCTTCGTGATTCCGGCAGGATGAAGGCATGACCGCCCAGTACGACAGCTTCGCCGAGGCCTACGCGGCCGAGAACGAGTCCAGTCTCATGAACGCCCACTACGAACGGCCCGCCGCGCTGGCGCTGGCCGGGGACGTGGCCGGGCAGCGGGTGCTCGACGCCGGGTGCGGCTCCGGCCCGCTCTTCGCCGCCTTACGGGACCGGGGTGCCGTGGTGTCCGGGTTCGACCAGAGCGCCGGCATGGTCGACCTCGCCCGGCAGCGGCTCGGCGACGACGCCGATCTGCGGGTCGCCGATCTCGCCGAGCCGCTGCCCTTCCCCGACGATGAGTTCGACCTCGCCACCGCCTCGCTCGTGCTGCACTACCTGCGCGATTGGGCGCCTCCGCTGGGTGAACTGAAACGGGTGCTCAAGCCCGGCGGCCGCCTGATCGCCTCGGTCAACCACCCGCTCATGGTCAACCTCACGCACCGCCAGGAAGGGCCCCGGCCCGACTACTTCGCGCACTACACCTGGACCGACGAATTCCCGATGCACGGCCGGATCGCGCGGATGACCTTCTGGAACAAGCCGCTGCACGCGATGACCGATGCCTTCACCGCGGCGGGGTTCCGGATCGCCGTCGTCCACGAACCGCGGCCCACGGCGGCCGCGCGCGAGCTGTTCCCGGACGACTTCCCGATCCTCGACACCTTCCCGAGCTTCCTGTTCTTCGTGCTCGAAGCCGGTTAGCCGAGGTCGTCCAGCAGGGCCTGGATGGCGGCGGCCATGGTCGCCGGGTCGCCGTCGGCCGGGTGCAGGACCAGGTCCGGGGACTCCGGGCGCTCGTAGGGCGCGTCGATGCCGGTGAACCCCTTGATCTCCCCGGCGCGCGCCTTCGCGTACATGCCCTTCGGGTCCCGGGCCTCGCACACCTCCAGGGGCGTGTCCACGAAGACCTCCACGAACGGCAGGTCCGCGTGCACCTCCCGCGCGCGAGCCCGGTCCGAAGCGTACGGGCTGATCAGGGACGCGATCGCCACCACGCCCGCGTCCGCGAACAGGCGCGCCACCTCCGCCACCCGGCGCACGTTTTCGGCGCGATCCGAAGGGCTGAACCCCAGGCCGGCGTTGAGGCCGTGGCGGAGGTTGTCGCCGTCGAGGAGGTACGCGGGCCGGCCGGCCGCGACCAGGCGGCGTTCCAGCTCGACCGCCACCGACGACTTGCCCGACGCCGACAGGCCGGTGAGCCACACCGTCGCGCCGCGGGTCGGGCGGTCCTCGCGGCGGACCGCCGCGGTGTGCCAGACGACCGGGGACGCGACCGCGCCGGTGATCATGCCCGCCGCGACCGTGTCGCCGGTGTGCTCGTCCACCAGCAGGAAGCCGCCCGTGGCGCGGTTGCGGCGGTAGGGGTCGAACAGCAGCGGTGCCCGCGTGCGCAGCCGGATGCGGCCGATGTCGTTCAAGGACAACGACTCCGCGGCGTCGCGGTGCAGCGTCGTCACGTCCAGGCGGTACTCCAGCTTCTCCACCGAACCGCGCGTCTCGGTCGTCGTGTGCCGGACGGCGTACGAGCCGCCCGGGGTCAGCGACGACCGCGCGGAGAACCAGCACACCAGCGCGTCGACCTCGCGCGCCGACTCCGCGCGGTTGCCCGGGCGGCACAGCATCGCACCGCGGCCCAGGTCCAGGTCGTCGGCCAGCTCGACCGTCACCGCCTGCCCGGTGAACGCTTCCGCGAGCGGCGTTCCGCCGGGGCCCCAGACCGCCCGGACGCGGGAGGTGAACCCCGACGGCAGCGCCACGACCTCGTCGCCCGGCTTGAACACCCCGCCCGCGATGGTGCCCGCGTAGCCGCGGAAGTCCGGGCGGCGGATCACGTACTGCACCGGGAACCGGGCGTCGATCAGGTTGCGGTCGGAAGCGACGTGCACCTCTTCGAGCTGGTGCAGCAGCGAAGTCCCTTCGTACCACGGCATGCTCGCGCTGCGGTGGACGACGTTGTCGCCGTGCAGCGCCGAAACCGGCACGAACGTCAGGTCGGCGACGTCGAGCTTCATCGCGAACCGCCGGAACTCCTCGCGGATCTCGTCGAACCGCTCCTGGGACCAGCCGACCAGGTCCATCTTGTTCACGCACACCACGAGGTGCCCGATCCCCAGCAGCGACGCGAGGAACGCGTGCCGCCGCGACTGCTCCAGCACGCCCTTGCGCGCGTCCACCAGGATCAGCGCCAGGTCCGCCGTCGACGCGCCGGTCACCATGTTGCGCGTGTACTGCAGGTGGCCCGGGGTGTCGGCGATGATGAACTTCCGCTTGGGCGTGGCGAAGTAGCGGTGGGCGACGTCGATCGTGATGCCCTGCTCGCGTTCGGCCCGCAGGCCGTCGGTGAGCAGCGCGAGGTCCGGGTAGTCCTCGCCGCGTTCGCGGCTGGCGCGTTCGACGGCGGCGAGCTGATCGGTGAAGATCGCCTTCGAGTCGAACAGCAGCCGGCCGATCAGCGTGGACTTCCCGTCGTCCACGCTGCCCGCCGTGGCGATCCTCAGCAGCTGCATCAGAAGTAGCCCTCCCGCTTGCGGTCTTCCATGCCTGCTTCGGAAATCCGGTCGTCCGCCCGCGTCGCGCCGCGTTCGGTGACGCGGGTCGCGGCCACCTCGGCGACCACTTCGGACGGTGTCGCCGCCGACGATTCGACGCAGCCGGTGCACGTGGCGTCGCCGACGGTCCGGAAGCGCACGGTCGCCTCGTACGGTTTCTCTCCGTCCACAAGGGACAGGAATCGGGTCGCCGCGAGTAGCATGCCGTCGCGCTGGACGACCGGGCGCCGGTGCGCGTAGTACAACGGCGGCAAGGCGATCCGCTCGTCGCGGATGTACTGCCAGATGTCCAGCTCGGTCCAGTTCGACAGCGGGAAGACGCGGATGTGCTCGCCGCGGCGGTGCCGCCCGTTGTAGAGGTTCCACAGCTCCGGGCGCTGCGCCCGCGGGTCCCACTGGCCGTGCTCGTCGCGGAAGCTGAAGACGCGTTCCTTCGCGCGAGCCTTCTCCTCGTCGCGCCGGGCCCCGCCGAACACGGCGTCGAACCCGCCCTCGCGGATCGCGCGCAGCAGCGTCACGGTCTGCAGCCGGTTGCGGCTCGCGCCCGGGCCGGTCTCCTCGACGACGCGGCCGGCGTCGATGTCGTCCTGCACGCTTGCGACTTCCAGGCGCAGGTTCAGCGCGGCGACGGTCTCGTCGCGGAAGCGCAGCACCTCGTCGAAGTTGTGGCCGGTGTCGACGTGCAGCACGGGGAACGGCAGCGGCGCCGGCCAGAACGCCTTGGCGGCGGCGTGCAGCATCACCACCGAGTCCTTGCCGCCGGAAAAGAGCAGCACCGGGCGTTCGAAGGTCGCCGCGACTTCACGGAAGACGTGTACGGCCTCCGCTTCGAGCGCGGCCAGGTGGGACAGCTCATAGGCCACGGACACCGGAAAAAAGTAGAACATGTTCTTGTCATTGGTCAAGCGGTGCGAGACCCTGTGAACATGGACCTGGTCGTACTCGAAGAGATCCGCCGGCTGAAGTACCGGTACCTGCGCGGGGTGGACCTGAAGCTGTGGGACGAGGTGGCCGACACGTTCACCGTCGACGCCACGGCCGACTACGGGACGCACGCCGTGGGTGGTGACGGGAAGAAGTTCGAGGGGCGCGACGCCATCCTCGAGTTCCTCACCAAGAGCCTCGGCAACGGCATCATCACCGTCCACCACGCAGGTCAGCCTGAGATCGAGGTCGACGGCGACACCGCGACCGGGCGGTGGTCGTTCACCGACAAGGTGATCGTCCCCGACCACAAGGTGATCATCGAGGGCGCCGCCTTCTACGAGGACACCTACCGCCGGGACGCCGACGGCGCCTGGCGGATGTCGCACATCGGGTACGTCCGGACCTACGAGTCGATGCTGTCGTGGGAAGGCAACCCCGGCTTCCGGCTGCTCGCGAACCGCTGGGCCGTTCCGGCATGATCGAGAACGAGTTCTCGTTGACCCGGCCGTTCGCCGACGCGATCGCCGAGGCCGAGAAGCTGATCGCCGAAGCGCCGCCGGCGCAGACCGAGCAGGGCCTGCTGGAGGGCTACGACTACCTCGCCGGGAGCATCCGCGCGTCGCTGCAGATGGCCTGGGCCTACCAGCGCGACTTCCCGTACTTCACCGCGTCCACCGGGCCATACACGAAGATGGGCCTCGACAACCCGGACACGCTCTACTTCAACGCGAACATCCGCCCCGACCGGGAGTACCTGGTCACCGGCGTCCGCGGGACCACCGCCGACCTGAGCTTCCAGATCCTCAACGGCGACTACTCGCCGGTCGTGGTGCCCGACAGCCTCGCCGCGTTCGACGACCGGGCCATCGAAATCGGCGAAGACGGCCGGTTCGAGCTGCGGTTCGGCCCGGCCCGCGAGAACCCGGGGCCGAACTACTTCACCCTCGGCGAGGGCTCGTCGATGCTCGTCGTGCGCGAGGTCCACAGCGACTGGGCCACCGAGAAGCGCGGCGAAATCCGGATCCAGTGCGTCGACACGGCGGGCCAGGCGCCGCCGGTGCCGGACCGATCGGCCATGGCCAAGCGCTACGGCGTCACCGGCAAGATCCTGCTGAGCCGGCTGAAGACCTTCCTGGCGTTCCCGAAGTGGTTCTACGACAACCTGCCGGTGAACACGATGACCGAGCCGCGGTCGACGCCGGGCGGGCTGACCACGCAGTTCTCCTCGGCCGGGCATTACGACCTCGGCGAGGAAGAGGCGATGATCGTCACCGTGCCGCGTTGCGCGGACGCGCCCTACCAGGGCATCCAGCTCGGCAGCCTCTGGTACGTCTCGCTCGACTACATCAACCACCAGACGAGCCTCACCGCGGACCAGGCACGCGTCGACCCGGACGGCAAGATCCGGTTCGTCGTCAGCGAGCGCGACCCCGGCCTGGCGAACTGGCTGGAGCGCACCGGGCACGACCGCGGGTACATCCAGATCCGCTGGCAGCGGCTGGCGCGGGACCTCGGCCCGGACGACGGCCCGGTCGTCGAGGTCGTCAAGGTCGACGAGCTGCCGGACCGGCTGCCCTACCACGAGCAAGCGCGCGTGACGCCGGCCGAGTGGTCGGCGCGGATCGCGGCCCGGCAGGACGCCGTCGCCGCCCGGATGCTGGGGTGAGCGTGGAGAACCTGTTGCGGGACAAGGTCGTCGTCGTCTCGGGCATCGGTCCCGGGCTCGGGCGGTCGATCGCCGTGCGCAGCGCGCAGGCCGGCGCCGACGTCGTGCTCGCCGCGCGCACCGAATCGCGGCTGACCGAGGTGGCCAAGGAGGTCACCGACCTCGGGCGCCGCGCGGTCGCGATCCGGACCGACATCGACGACGCGGACTCCGCCGAGAACCTGGTGAACGAGGCGGTGGAGGCGTTCGGGCGCGTGGACGCGGTGGTGCACAACGCCTTCGCCGTCCCGCCGCTGACCGATCTGGCCACAGTGGACCTCGACGCGGTCCGCAAGGGCTTCGAAACCGCGGCGATCTCCGTGCTCCGGCTGACCCGGTTGTTCCTGCCCGCGCTCAAGGAGAGCAAGGGCTCGCTGGTGATGATCAACTCCGCCGTGCTGCGGCATTCCCGGCGCACGTTCGGCGCGTACAAGATGGCGAAGTCGGCGCTGCTGTCGCTGTCGCAGAGCCTCGCGAGCGAAGTCGGCCCGGACGGCATCCGCGTCAACACCGTCGCCCCCGGCTACATCTGGGCACCGAACCTCAAGTGGTACTTCAATTACCTCGCCAAGGAACGCGGCATCACGCCCGAAGAGGTGTACGCCGAGACCGCGTCCACAATAGACCTGCGCAAGCTGCCCGAGCCCGACGAGATCGCCGACGCCGTGGTGTTCCTCGCCTCGCCGATGGCGCGCGCGATCACCGGGCAGTGCCTCGACGTCAACGGCGGCGAGTACCACCACTAGGAGGTTCGATGCTTCCCGGCCGCGAAGACGTCGGCACCGTCGAGGACCTGCACGCTTCGGCGTCGAAGCTCACCGGGCTCGACGACTTCGGCAGCGGCGAGTACGTCGAGGGCCTGAGCGTGCTGCTCGAGTCGTACGAGGCCGACGAGGACCTCACGCCGTTCGGCAACAAGGTGCACCGGGCGATGCTGCGCGGCGCGCTCGTCGCCCGGCTGCTCAGCGAGGCGTCCTGGAAGCAGCACCCGGCGCACGCCGACGTTCGCGTCGAGCGGCCGATCTTCGTGACCGGCCTGCCCCGCACCGGCACCACCGCGCTGCACCGGCTGCTCGTCGAGGACCCCGCGCACCAGGGCCTCGAGGTGTGGCTCGCCGAGGTCCCGCAGCCGCGGCCGCCGCGCGAGACGTGGGCGGAAAACCCGATCTTCCAAGGGATTCAAGCCGGGTACGAACGCCACCACGTCGAGCACCCGGAGTTCATGGGCGTGCACCACATGTCCGCCGACCAGGTGGAGGAGTGCTGGCAGCTGCTGCGCCAGTCGATGCGCTCGGTCTCGTTCGAGTGTCTCGCGCACCTGCCGCGCTACTCGCGCTGGCTGGCGAAGCAGGACTGGACCGACGCCTACGCCCGGCACCGGCGCAACCTGCAGCTGATCGGGCTGCCGGACGCGGGCAAACGCTGGGTGCTCAAGAACCCGAGCCACCTCTTCGCCCTCGACGCGCTGATGGCGAACTACCCGGACGCGCTGGTGATCCAGACGCACCGGGCGCCGCGGACGATCATGGGCTCGATGTGCAGCCTCGCCGAGAAAGCCGCGGACGGCTGGTCGACGAAGTTCCGCGGCGAGGTGATCGGCCGCGGGCAGCTCGAGCTGTGGGCCCGCGGCGCCGACGAGTTCCTGCACGCGCGCGGCCGGTACGACCCGGCGCAGTTCTGCGACGTGGCCTACGAGGACTTCGTCGCCGACCCGGTCGGCACGGTGTCCACTGTGTACGACCACTTCGGACTGATGCTGACGGACGAAGCGCGCACGGCGATGACCGCGGTGCACGAGCGGAGCCGGACCGGGGAACGGAAACCGGTGCACCGGTACAGCCTCGCGGACTTCGGCCTGACCCCCGAAGAGGTCGACGAGCGCTTCGCGGGTTACCGGGCCGTCTACGGCTGATCGCCGTCGCGCGGCCGGACGTGGACGCGCTCGCCCTGCAGGCCGAACAGGATGAGCAGCTCGACCGCGCGCCCGTCGGCCGAGCCCAGCCAGTGCGGCGCCGTGGTGTCGAACTCCGCGGCCTCGCCCGGCGGCAGGACCAGGTCGCGGTCACCGACGACCAGCCGCAGCGTCCCGTTGAGGACGTAGAGCCACTCGTGGCCGCTGTGCGTCTGCGGCGTCGGCTCGGCGGGCTCGCCGCTCGCGGGGATCAGCATCTTGTACGCGTGCACCCCGCCGGGGCGGCGGGTGAGCGGCACGAACGTCATCCCGTGCCGGTGCACCGGGTGCAGGTGGACGCGCGGGTCGCCGGTGCGCGGGGCGCCGACGAGGTCGTCGAGCGGGACGTCGTAGGCGCGCGACAGCGGCAGCAGCAGCTCCAGGTTCGGCCGCCGCTGCCCGCTTTCCAGCCGGGACAGGGTGCTTTCCGAGATGCCGGTCTCGGCCGAGACGCCGGCCAGGGTGCCGCCGCGCTGACGCCGTAGTGCGCGCAGGCGCGGCCCGACCGCGGCCAGGACGGTGTCGATCTCCTCGCTCATGGCCCCAGTCTTGCCGGTCCGGCAAGGTCGCGCGGGCAGAGGCCACTCCGCCGCCGCCGACCGGCTCGTCCACCGTCTTGAATGACTCATTCAGGTCTCCGGAGGTCCTGAATGACTCATTCAAGACCTCATGGACCTCGCCCCCGCGGAACCTTGGCCTCAGTCTTGCCGGTCCGGCAAGTTTTCGTGCGCCCGGCGAAGCCCTCGGGGCACGGTGAACGCCGTACCCCGGCACGAAGGAGAGTCATGGACGCCGTCCGCTTCTGGGACGACCACTACCGCGAGCCCCGCACCACCCGGGTCAACCCCGTGCTCGCCGAGATCGCCGCCGGCCTGCCCGCGGGCAGCGCGCTGGACCTGGGCTGCGGCGCCGGCGGCGACACGCTCTGGCTGGCCGCGCGCGGCTGGCGGGTCACCGCTGTCGACATCTCGGCCAACGCCGTGGCCCGCCTCGCCGAGCAGGCGCGCGACCTGCCGGTGTCCGCGGTCCGCGCCGACCTGGCTTCGGAGTTCCCCGAAGGCGAGTTCGACCTGGTGTCCGCTCAGTACTTCCACACGCCGTTCGAGCTGCCGCGGGCACGGGTCCTGCGCACCGCGGCGCACGCGCTGCGCCCCGGCGGGCGCCTGGTCGTCGTCGACCACGGGTCGGTCGCGCCCTGGTCGTGGAACACCGAGGGCGCGTTCCCCACGCCGGAGGCGGTGTTCGCCGAGCTGGAGCTGGACGGCGGCTGGCGGGCCGAGCGCGCCGACGCGCCGCAGCGGGTGGCGACCGGACCGGGCGGGCAGACCGCGACCGTGACCGACCACGTGCTGGTCGTCCGGCGGGCCGCCTGATGGCGCGGGACGCCGGGCCGCCGAAGACGGGGCCAGGGGAGCGGGAGGTGCTGCTGGGCTTCCTCGACTACCTGCGCGCTTCGGTGATCGCGAAGGTGGAAGGGGTGCCGGAACCGGCGGTGCGGACGCCGGGCGTGCCGTCGGGGACGAACCTGCTCGGGCTGGTCAAGCACCTGACCCACGTCGAACGCCATTGGGTGCTCGGCGAGCGGACGACGAAGTGGGCGGCGACCTTCCGCGCGAAGCCGGGGGAGAGCGTCGAGGACGTCATCGGCGCCTACCGCGAGACGGCGGCCCGGGTGAACGCGCGGGTCGCCGAGGCCGACGTGGCCGACCTGCGGTGGACGTTGACACACCTGATCGAGGAGACCGGGCGCCACGCCGGGCACCTGGACATCCTGCGCGAGCTGATCGACGGGTCGACCGGCCGTTAACCGGCGGCGGCCTGCAGGCCGCGGGTGCCGATGCCGCGCAGGACCTCGACGCGGTCGGAGCCCGGGCGGCCGAGCACCCAGCTCGACCCCGGCACCGCCTTCGCGCGCTTCTTCAACGGCGCCAGCAGCCGCGAAACCTCCTGGTAGGAGCGGATCGCGTCGCTCGCGCAGACCAGCGTGGCCAGTGACACCGTCACCGGCAGGCCGTCGGCCGACCAGGGGCGGTCCAGCAGGGCGCCCGCCACCGTGGCGATCTCGTCGACGTCGCAGACCACCAGGAAGTCGTCGCCGCCGACGTGGCTGACGCGCATCCGGCGCAGGCCGCCGGACAGCTCGGTGAGGGCCCCGCCCAGTTCGCGGATCAGGTTGTCGCCCGCGGCGAACCCCGCGGTGTCGTTGACCGCCTTGAAGCTGTCGATGTCGAGCCACGCCGCCACGAACGGCTCGCCGATGGTGATGCGGCGGGTGACGTCGCGGGCGAACGTGTCGCTGCCCGGCAGCCGGGTCAGCGGGTTCAGCGCCGCCGCGGCCTCGACCTTCGCCTCGGCCACCCCGCGCACCACCTCGGTCACCAGCACGACGCCGAGGCAGCGGCCCACCTCGTCGACCACGACGACGTCGTCGCCGGTGCGGCCCCAGTCGGCGTCGGTCACCAGCTCGAGGAACTCCATCGCGCCCGCGCGGGCCTCGATCGTGTGCGGGGTGTCGGCGAGCCGGGCCGCCGGGCGCTTGGCGTGCAGCGCGTGCCCGTACGGGCCGGTCACCGCGACCAGGAACCGGGTCCGGTCGACCGACCAGCGCGGCCGGTTCAGCTCGTCCACCCCGACCACGCCCGAAGGCGCGTCGGCCGCCGCGAGGACCTCGCGGACCTCGTCGCACGTGGCGGTTTCCGGCAGCGTCGTCGCCGGGCGCAGGAAGTCGCCCACGCACTTCGCCGGACCCGGCGCGACGGGCGTGCGCGGCCGCGCCAGCAGGGCCGGGGCCGGGCCTTCGGCGGTCGGCGGGGCCAGCAGGTTGCCCTGCGCGATCCGGACGCCGAGCCCGCGGACGGCGTCGAGCTGGGCGTCGGTCTCCAGGCCGGTCGCGACCAGCCGCGTGCCGGTGCGGTTGGTGAAGTGCAGCAGCGCCTCGACGACGGCGACCGCGGCCGGGTCGTCCGGCAGCCCGCGCAGCACCGTGCGGTCGAGCTTGACGACGTCGACCGGCGCGTCGACGAGCAGGCCCAGCGGCAGGTCGCCGCGGCCGAGCCCGTCGAGCGCGAGCCGGAAGCCCAGCTCGGTCAGCGTCCGCATCCCGGACAGGGCGCGCTCGCCGGGCACCGCCGCGAACGGCGGGCCGATCTCGAGCACGACGTCCCGGGTGCGGCGGCCGGCGTCGCCGAGCTCTTCGAGCAGGTCGTCGAACATCGCCAGGGGCGCCGCGAGCGTGCGGGCGGAGAGGTTCAGGTGCAGGGGGAGCGCCGTGGGCTCTTCGGCGTCCTGCCGGACGGCGGCGACGGCGAGGCCGAGGTCGGCCTGGGCGAGCCGGCCTTCGCGGCGGGCCTGCGCGAGGAGTTCGGGGACTGTTCCGTGGCCGGGCCTGGCCAGCGCTTCGTGAGCCACGACACCCCCGGTCTGGAGGCTGTACAGCGGCTGGAAGGCGAAGCGGACCGCGCGTGGCGACTTCACGACCCGATACTCCCGGGTGAGGCGGGCCGAACGGAACCGATGTCGTCTGATGTTCACCGGCGTTACCCACATCGGAGTAACTGCGGGTGACGGTCGCCACTTGTTCAGCCTTGACTTATATAAGTATCGGCTTGTAGCTTGGCCGGGTGCACGCGTTCGACGTCCTGGGCGACCCGGTCCGCCGCCGGATCCTCGAGCTGCTGGCCGACGGCGAGCGGGCCGCCGGCGCGGTCACCGAGGTGATCCGGGCCGAGTTCGGCATCTCGCAGCCCGCCGTGTCGCAGCACCTGAAGGTGTTGCGGGACAACGGCTTCGCGGTCGTCCGGCAGGACGGGACCAGGCGGCTGTACGCGGTCGGGCACGCCCCGCTGCGTGACGTCGACGTCTGGCTCGACCGGTTCCGCCGGTACTGGACGCCGCCCCTGGACGCACTGGCCACCGAAATCGCCCGCGGCAAGCGCGCCCGGCGCCTCACCGAACAAGGAGACTCCCCGTGATCGAAGTCAGCCACCAGATCAGCGCGGTCCGCCGGACGGTCGGCAAGCGCGTGCTCGAGGCGGGCGAAGCGCGGGTCATGACCATCAGCCAGGTCTACGACACCGACGTCGACGACATGTGGGACGCGGTCACGAACGCCGAGCGCATCCCGCGCTGGTTCCTGCCGGTCAGCGGCGAGCTGCGGGTCGGCGGGAAGTACCAGCTGGAGGGCAACGCGGGCGGCACGGTCGAGCGCTGTGACCCGCCGAAGAGCTTCGCCGCGACCTGGGAGTTCAACGGCGGCGTCAGCTGGATCGAGGTCCGCCTGACGCCCGAGGGCGACGGCACGCGGTTCGAGCTGGAGCACACCGCGCACGTCGACGACCACTGGGAGCAGTTCGGCCCCGGCGCGGTCGGCATCGGCTGGGACATGGCGCTGACGGCGCTGGTCCGGCACCTGGCCGCCGACCCGGGGTACGTCGTCGACCCGGCTGAGGCGATGGCCTGGATGGGGTCGCCGGAGGGCGTCGATTTCGTGACGAAGGCCGGGGAAGCGTGGTTCGCGGCGCACGTCGCCGGTGGGGAGGACGAGGCCGTGGCCCGCGCGCAGGCGGACCGCTGCCTGGCGGCCTACACCGCCCAGCCGGAGGCTTAGTGAGCGCGGCCGGGTGTCTTGAATGACTCATTCAGGTCACCAGAGGTCCTGAATGACTCATTCAAGACGTCCCGCACCCGTTCGGAGGCTCAGCGGTCGGTGTACTTGACCGCCGTCAGGGTGATCACGGCGTCGGCCGGGACCTCGGTGCCGGGCGCCGGGTCCTGGCCCGTCTGCACCCAGTTGCGGTCGATCACCAGCGCCCGGCCCTGCCCGGTGCCGTCGACCTCGCGCAGGTTGTACAGCCCCGCCCGCTGCATCGCGTCCTGGGCGTCCTGGTGGTTCATCCCGGAGACGTCCGGCACCTTGACCAGCCGCGCGGTGGCCGAGGTCGTGGACTTGACGACCGTCGTCGTGCCGGGTTGGCCGGGCGGCGCACCGCACGCGGCCGAAGCCAAGGCGAGCGCTGCCAGGGTGGTCGCGATTCGTCGGGACATGCCGGTGGGGTACCCACGCGCCTGTCCGCCGTCGGGGTGAATCGCCGGATAGGGTCGGGCGCATGGATCAGGAGATCGACCCGCGGGCGGCCCGGCGCGACCCCGTTGCCGGCACCGGCGGGTTCACCGACCTGGCGACCAGCCCGTTCCGGATCGACCGCGACCGGATCGCCGCGTCGCCGTTCTTCGCGCGCCTCGGCGGGGTGACGCAGGTGGTCAGCGCCGGCGGGGCCGGGCTGCTGCACAACCGGCTCACCCACAGCCTGAAGGTCGCGCAGGTCGCCCGCGCCATCGCCGAGCGCATCGCGGCCGGGCCCGACGCCGCCCTCGCCGACAAGCTGGGCGGCTGCGACCCCGACGTCGCCGAGGCCGCGGCGCTCGCCCACGACCTCGGGCACCCGCCGTTCGGGCACCTCGGCGAGCAGACCCTCGACCGGATCGCCCGGCACCGCTTCGGCCTCGCCGACGGCTTCGAGGGCAACGCGCAGACGTTCCGGATCATCACCACGACCGACGTGCGCGGGCCGTCGGCGGTCGGGCTCGACCTGACCACGGCGGTGCGCGCCGCCGTCCTCAAGTACCCGTGGCTGCGGCTGCACCACCCCGCGCCGCACCCGTCGGCGATGGGCGTGCCGCCGCGCGGCGCGGGTGAGCCGGGCGACCTGCCGGGCACCGGCGCGGCCAAGTTCTCCGCCTACGCCACCGAACTCGACGACTTCGAGAACGCGCGCGCGGCGTTCGCTGGCCGCGTCGAAAGCTGGCAGCAGACCGTCGAGGCGTCCGTGATGGACACCGCCGACGACATCGCCTACGCCATCCACGACCTCCAGGACTTCCACCGCATCGGGGTGCTGCAGCACGCGCCGGTCGCCGCGGAGCTGGGGGAGTGGCTCGAGCACGCGGTCGAGCTGGCCGGGCTGGACGACGAGGCGTTGCACGCGGACCTGCGCCGCCCGGGCCGCTCGCTGGAACGCCTGCGCCGCCGCATGCACGCGAAGGACGCGTGGATCGTCGACGACGACGCGTTCGCCGCCGCCGTCGCGCGGGTGCGCGCGGAACTGGTCGACGGGCTGCTGGCCGGCGAGTTCGACGGCTCGATCGAGGCCGAGCAGGCCACGGCGGCGTTCTCGGCGAACTGGACCGCGCGGCTGGTCGACGGCGTGTTCGTGCTCGCCGCACCGTCCACCCGGACCGGGCACGTCTCGCTGCGGCCCGCCCAGTGGCACGAGGTCCAGGTGCTCAAGTTCGTGCACCGCCGGTTCGTGCTGCTGCGCCCGGACCTGGCGCTGCACCAGCGCGGCCAGGCCGGGCTGGTGACGAGCCTGGTCGACGCGCTCGACGCGTGGCTACTCGATCGGGACGAGGTCTCGCGGCTGCCGCGCCGGTTGCACGATCTCGTCGAGCTGGCGCACGCGGAGTACACCGGGCTCGCGCGCACGGCGCCGGAGCTGCTCGTCGGCGCGACGGGGGAGCGGGTGTCCGGTCCGGACGCCGTGCGGGGGCTGGCGCGCGGGCGCGCTGTGGTCGACTTCGTGGCTTCGTTGACCGACAAGCAGGCGGTGACTCTTTTGGACGCCCTGTCCGGGCGGGCCTCGCAGCCGTGGTCGGATTCGTTCGTGCTCTGAGCCGCGCCGGGCGCGTGTGGACTCCCAGCGCGTGGTCGCCCTTGCGGTGAAGCCGTTGTCTTGCCCTTGTCCGGTAAGAAATTCACCGCTGCGCTGAACGGCCTACGGCATCCGGCCGATTCCGGAAATTACCCGTCCTTTGTCACTCGAACGGCGGGTATTTACGCCGTACCCACAGTACTTAGCTTGATCCAGCCGGTGATCACCGGCGATCGGTCAGCGTGAGTCGGGGCACGCGCCTGGAGATTCGGAGGGCGCACGTGCGTCGTACCCGTTCCACGAGATCGAGATCCACCGTCCTCACCGCCGGGGCCGCGGCACTGCTCGCCGCGCTCGGCCTGGTGTCCCCGCCCGTCGCGGGGGCCGCCACCGCGTCCACCCCGGACGCTTTCACCGAAACCGCGCAGCAGCAGATCGCCGCCCTGCAGGCGGTCAAGGCGGGCCGCACCGCCACCGAGTCCAAAGTGGACAGCAAGCTGCTCGTCGCCGAAAAGGGCGTCGCCAAGCAGCTGAACGCGCTCCAGTCCGGCGCCTCCGCGGCGGGGACCGCCCTGGTCGACATCCGCGCGAGCAAGGTCACGCCGGACCTGATCGCCGGGCTCACCAAGGCCGGCGCGGGCATCCGCGCGGTGTCCGACCGCTACGCCAGCGTCCGGGCCGAAGTCCCTGTGGCGAAGGTCAGCGAGATCGCCGCCCGTGGTGACGTCAAGCGCGTCGAACAGGCCGACGAGGCGATGACCGCCCGCGAGCTGGCCACCCCCGCGACGACGCCGGGGAAGACCGAGACCAAGCAGCAGAAGGCCGACCGCATCGCCGGCGAACTGCAGAAAGCCCTGAACACCAAGGCGCAGCGCAGCGCCGCCGCGGCCGCGACCCTCACCAGCGAGGGCGACCGCGCGCACAACGCCGACCTCGCCCGCCAGCAGTTCGGCGTCACCGGCGTCGGGGTCAAGGCTTGCGCGCTGTCCGACGGTGTCGACTCCCTCGCCGCTTCGGTGGCCAAGGGCGAGCTGCCGCCGGACGTCGACGTCATCGCCGGCCAGGAAGGCGACGGCGACGAGGGCACCGCGATGCTCGAGATCGTCCACGACCTCGCGCCGAACGCGAAGCTGGGCTTCGCCTCCGCGTTCAACTCCGACGCCAGCTTCGCCGACAACATCCGCAAGCTGCGCTTCGAGTCGCACTGCGACGTCATCGTCGACGACGTCATCTACTTCAAGGAATCGCCGTTCCAGGACTGGATCATCGCCCAGGCCGTGAACGACGTGACCGCGGACGGCGCGCTGTACTTCTCCTCGGCCGGCAACGAAGGCAACGTCGCCAGCGGCACCGCCGGGCACTGGGAAGGCGACTTCGTCGACTCGGGCAAGTCGGTCGGCAAGTTCGCCGGCACCGCGCACAACTTCGCCGGCGCGGCGGGCACCCAGATCTACGAGCCCATCTCCGACGCCTCCTCGGCCGGTGTCCCGGTGACGCTGCACTGGTCCGACCCGCTGGGCGCCTCGGCCAACGACTACGACCTCTACCTGCTCAACTCCGCGGGCGCGGTCGTCAGCTTCAGCCAGGACGTCCAGACCGGCACCCAGGACCCGTACGAGCGCGTCACGACGCCGTCGTTCGGCGGCACCGGGCTGCGGCTGGCCATCGTGAAGTTCTCCGGCCAGAACCGCTACCTGTCGCTGTCCGCGCTGCGCGGCCGGTTCTCCGACTCGGCGGACGGGCTCAAGGCCTTCAACACCCCGGGCGTGACGGTCGGCCACTCGGCCGCTCGGGACGCCTTCAGCGTCGCGGCGGCTCCGGCGGCCAAGGCGTTCGGCCGGCCCCTCGAGCCGGGTGACCCGGCCAACCCGGCCGGCCCGTACCCGGGTTCGTTCAGCGGCGCCACCAAGGCCGAGCGGTTCAGCTCCGACGGCCCGCGGCGGGTGTTCTACGAGGCCGACGGCACGCCCATCACTCCGGGCAACGTGTCCTCGACCGGCGGCGAGGTCCGGAACAAGCCGGAGATCACCGCGGCCGACGGCGTCACCACCAGCGTGACCGGCTTCAACCCGTTCTTCGGCACCTCGGCGGCCGCGCCGCACGCCGCCGCCATCGCCTCGCTCGTGCTGTCCGGCAACCCCGGGCTGCCGCCGTCCGAGGTGCGCGAGGCGCTGATCAACACCGCGGTCGACATCGAAAGCCCGGGCCGCGACAACTACACCGGGGCCGGCGTCATCCTCGCGGACAAGGTGCTCGCCTACACCGGCGCCAGCCCGCAGCCGCTCGCGGTGGCCAAGCAGCCGACGGTCACCCCGGCCGACGGCGGCTCGGCGCTCGACCCGGGCGACACCGCCAAGGTGACGCTGCCGGTGACCAACGACGGTGACGGCACCGCGGTGTCCACCAGCGTCGTGCTCACCAGCCCGACCCCGGGGGTCACGGTCGCGCCGCGGTCCAAGTCCTACGGCACCATCAGCCCGGGACAGACCGGCGTCAACGACTTCACCATCACCGTCCCGGCGAGCCAGCAGCTCGGCGTGCCGGTGGTGCTGAACGCCCGGGTCAGCTTCGCCGGCGCGCACTCGCCGACGACGCAGACGTTCTCGCTCCCGGTCGGCACCCCGTCGCCGGTCGCGCAGGACTTCGCCTACACCGGCGCGCCGGTGGCG
Organism: Amycolatopsis lexingtonensis; assembly: GCF_014873755.1. Lineage (NCBI taxonomy): Bacteria > Bacillati > Actinomycetota > Actinomycetes > Pseudonocardiales > Pseudonocardiaceae > Amycolatopsis > Amycolatopsis lexingtonensis. The sequence goes on along the minus strand of NZ_JADBEG010000001.1, from coordinate 4,265,617 downwards.
ATCCCGGACAACAGCCCGGTCGGCGCGTCGGTGACCATCCCGGTTACCGGGGTCGGCCGCGCGTCCAAGGTGACGTTCTCCGTCGACGGCACCACGTGCAGCACCGACCCGACGTCGACGACGGTGGGTCTGAACCACTCCTACGTCGGTGACCTGGTCGGCACGCTGACCGCGCCTTCGGGTGCGAAGGCGACGGTGTTCCAGCGCAACGGCAGCTCGGGCAAGAACCTGTGCCAGGTCGTCTTCGCCGACAACGCGGCGGCGGCCTTCAGCACGGTGACGTCGGCGAACGCGCCGTTCACCGGCACCTGGCGGCCGACGCAGTCCCTGACCGGCGGCCTGACCGGCGCGGCCGCGGACGGCACGTGGACGTTCGGCGTGGTGGACGCGGCGGGCGGCGACAGCGGCTTCATCCGCTCGGTCGCCCTGCACATCAACGGGTTCGTCCAGCCCCCGGCGGCCGGCGCGCCGTCGAACGTGCGGGGCGTGACCAACAACGGCCCGGTGCACCCGCTGTAATCCCTCCGCAAGTCCGTGAAGGCCTCCTTACCGGCGTTTATGCCCGGTAAGGAGGCCTTCACGGCTTTTGGTGGGGCCCCGTAACGTGGGGCTCATGGCGAAGGCACGGCAGGTCGCGGGCGGCGGGCGCGCCGTCGAGGTCCCGCCGGAACGGCTGCGCGGCTGGTTCGAGCGGTTTTCGGCGTCGCACGGCGGAATCGCCGGAACCGAAGCCGCGCCGGACGAAGTCCGGGTGACCGCGGCCGACGGCACCACCGCGACCGCGACCGTCCCTTTCGGACCGCTCGGCGAGCCCTCCCTCGACGCCCTTTTCGCGCACGCGCTGGTGCCGCGGCGGATCGCGCTCCTGCTCGTGCGGCTCGGCGGGCACAGCGTGGGGATCGCGCGGGATGGCCGGGTCGAGGTCTCGCGCACCGACCGGCACCTCGTGCAGGGCCGGTCCGCCGCGGGCGGCTGGTCGCAGCAGCGCTTCGCCCGGCGTCGCGCGGGACAGGCGCGGCACGCGCTCCAGGACGCCGCGAAGGACGCGTTCGAAGTGCTCGTGCCGCGGCTGTCCGAAGTGGACGCCGTGGTGCTCGGCGGCGACCGCCGCGCCCTCGACGAGCTGCGCGCGGACCGCCGGCTGGCGCCGCTGTTCGCCCGCGCGGAACCCCGGGTGCTGGAGATCGGCGAGCCGAGTTTCGCCGTTCTCGAAGAAGCGGCCACTCGCGCGACGTCGGTGCAGGTCACGCTGCGCGACGGGTGAGACCGCACACGTCCGGAAAAACCCGTGGACCCCGCCCCGTACACTGGGTTCCGTGGATATTCAGCTGGAGTGACGCCGCGGCCCGAGTGGCCGCCTGTCGCTGTCCTCCGTTCACCCCCGTCCACGGGAGTTCCCTTGATCACGGCCACCGGCCTTGAGTTGCGCGCGGGTTCGCGCATCCTGCTCAACGGCGTCACCGTCCGCATCCAGCCCGGCGACCGCATCGGCCTCGTCGGCCGCAACGGCGCGGGCAAGACCACCTCGCTGAAGGTCCTCGCCGGCGAGGGCGAGCCGCACGCGGGCGAGGTCCGCCGCAGCGGCGAGCTCGGCTACCTGCCGCAGGACCCGCGCGAAGGTGATCTTTCGGTCACCGCCAAGGACCGCGTGCTCTCCGCGCGTGGCCTCGACAAGCTGATGCGCGACATGGAGAAGGCCCAGGCCTCCATGGCCGAGCTCGTCGACGAAGCCGCGCGCGACAAGGCCATCAACCGCTACGCCCGGCTCGAGGAGCGCTTCGCGTCCCTCGGCGGGTACGCCGCGGAGAGCGAAGCCGCGCGGATCTGCTCGAACCTCGGTCTCGCCGACCGGATCCTGGCGCAGACGCTGCAGACGCTCTCCGGTGGTCAGCGCCGCCGCGTCGAGCTGGCGCGGATCCTGTTCGCCGCGGCCGAAGCCGGCGCCGGCGGCAAGTCCGAAACGATCCTGCTGCTCGACGAGCCGACCAACCACCTCGACGCCGACTCCATCAACTGGCTGCGCGGCTTCCTCAAGCAGCACGACGGCGGCCTGGTCGTGATCAGCCACGACGTCGAGCTGCTGGCCGACGTCGTCAACAAGGTCTGGTTCCTCGACGCCACCCGCGGCGAGCTCGACCTGTACAACATGGGCTGGCAGCGCTACCTCGACGCGCGCGCCACCGACGAGAAGCGCCGCCGCCGCGAGCGCGCCAACGCCGAGAAGAAGGCCTCGGCGCTGCAGCAGCAGGCCGCGAAGCTCGGGGCGAAGGCGACGAAGGCCGTCGCGGCCAAGAACATGGCGCGCCGCGCCGAGCAGATGCTGTCCTCACTCGACGAGACCCGGGTGGCCGACAAGGTCGCCCGGATCAAGTTCCCGGACCCGGCGCCCTGCGGCCGCACGCCGCTCACCGCCGAGGGGCTGTCCAAGTCGTACGGCTCACTGGAAATCTTCACCGGCGTCGACCTCGCCATCGACCGCGGTTCGAAGGTGGTCGTACTCGGCCTGAACGGTGCCGGAAAGACCACTTTGCTCAGGCTCCTCGGTGGAATGGAAACCCCGGACACCGGTGAGATCGTGCCGGGTCACGGAATGCGTTTGGGCTATTACGCTCAGGAACACGAAACTCTTGATCATGATGCGTCGGTGTGGGAAAACATCCGACATCTCTCCCCGGACACCGGGGCGCAGGAGTTGCGGAACCTGCTGGGTTCGTTCCTCTTCACCGGCGAACAACTCGACCAGCCGGCCGGCACGCTTTCCGGCGGCGAGAAGACCCGGCTCGCGCTGGCCGGCCTGGTCTCCAGCGCTGCCAACGTCTTGCTGCTCGACGAGCCGACGAACAACCTCGACCCGGCCAGCCGTGCGCAGGTCCTGGACGCTTTGCGCAGCTTCTCCGGCGCCGTCGTCCTGGTGACCCACGACCCCGGCGCGGTCGAGGCACTGGAGCCGGAGCGGGTCATCCTGCTGCCCGACGGGACCGAGGACCACTGGTCGGCGGACTACCTGGAACTTGTCCAGCTCGCCTGAGGCGTGCGTCCATTCGGGTGCAAGATCACTCCCGGTGAGGCACTGGAATGGCCCAATGTGATCGCAATTTCGGTCGTTTTCCGGCTGTCGTCTGGCAATCCGGCGCTCAGTGTTCGATCATTGCCCCGGCAGGGGCCGATATGTGGCCCAGAACACTCTCGGCGGGAAGGCGATCGACGTGGCTGATCTCAAGAAAGGCGCGCGGATCACCGGCAACACGCGCGACAAGCTGGCCGCTGACCTGAAGAAGAAATACGAGAAGGGCTCGAGCATCCGGGCCCTCGCGGAGTCGACGGGCCGGTCCTACGGGTTCGTGCACCGGGTGCTCTCGGAGTCCGGAGTCCAGCTGCGGGGGCGCGGCGGGGCCACGCGGGTCAAGAAGAAGTAGTTCACGGAGTGCTGCGCGGGGGGCGCGCAGTCGAGGCTTCGGCCACGCGGAACACCAGGTGGGCCCCGAGCAGGACCAGGGGATACACCAGGTAGCCGTAGCGGGTGGCCGGGGTGAGCAGGATCAACGCGCCGAGTCCGACGGCGATGCGCAGCAGTGCGCCGGAGCCGTTCGCGGGGGGCCGGCGCACCAGCCAGACCAGCATGGCCACGGCGGCGGCGCCGACGAGGACGAACGCCGTCACCTGGCCGGCCACGCCGAGACCGGCGATGAGGTGGCCCGGCAACGGGCTCGCCGCGGGCGACCGCACGGCGCCCATCCCGAGGGGGAACCGGAAGACGTGTTCGACGAACGCGGCCGGGTCCACGAGGTACACGGGCAGGTGCAGCGCGGCCGTCGTCGCCACGAGCGCCGCGGCGAACCGCGTCAACGCGGGCTTTCCCCGGCGCACCAGCACGAACACCGCCAGCACCGCGGCCGCGGGCGCGACGATGAGCTTCGCGCTGATCACCAGCGCCAGCACGAGTCCCGACCAGGCGACCCGCCCGGTGGCCGCGAGCGCGCAGGACAGCACCAGCAGGCCGACGATCGCGAGGTCCGGCCCGGCGACCGCCCAGGTGAGCGCGGTGAGCGGGCAGGCGAGCGCGAGCTGCGCGGCCCCGACCGGCACCGGCGGCCACTTCAGCAGCTTGAGCGTGCCCAGCACGCACGCGCAGGCGGCCAGCGCGAACACCCAGCGGGCGTCGGTGAGCGCGTCCGCCACCGGTGAGCCGCCGAACAGCGCCCGCGGCAGGCCGAAGAGCGCCATCACGGGACCGTATGGCGTGTAATCGTTTACCTCGGGGGCCCGGCCGAGCGCGGTGACGTCGACGTACGGGGTTCCGTGGTGCAGCAGCAGATCCGCGGACCGCTCGATCACCCAGACCTCGGGCTGCGCGGCCCAGGAGAACGGCGTGATCAGCCAGTCCACTCCGGTCAGTCGGCGAATCACCAGTACTGCCAACGGAAGGATCATTGCCAACAAGCCGACGGCGGCGACGGCGCACCAGCGCGAGCCTAGCACGCCCCGCGGCTCACGGCCCTGCCGCGCGGACCACAGCAGCCACCCGCTGTGCAGCACGCCGAAGCCGTACGCGACCGTCGCGAAGTTGCCCCAGACGCGGTAACCGTAGAACTCCGACTTGAGCGCGGTCGGCAGCGCGAAGGCCAGGCAGACGAGGTAGAACCCCAGGTCCCACCGCAACGCGGCGATGCCGGGAGTGCGCGCGGGTGCGCTGAAGAGCCGTGCCGCGCGCCGCCATGCGGGCGCCCGGCCCACCTCCGTTCCCACCCGGCCAGGCTACCGAGCGGCCCGCCGCCCGGTTCAGCCGACGTCTCGCAGGCGGGGGAGGAGCTTCGCCGCCGTTTCGCAGGCCGCGACCACGCCGCCCGGCCCGGCGGGCATCAGGACCAGTTCGGTGAAGCCCGCTTCGACGTAGTCCCGCGTCAGCCGCAGCGCCGCGTCCGCGTCGGCGGGCAGCCGGAACTGCACGGCGCGGCGGATCGCCGCCGGGTCGCGGCCGGCGGCGGCGCAGTGTTCGTCGAGGACCCGGGAAAGCCGGCGCAGCTCGGCGATCGGGGTGCCCGGCAGGGCCGCGTTGAGCCAGACGTCGGCGTGCTCGGCGACCACCCGCAGGCCGAGCTTCTCGCCGCTGCTGCCCAGCCAGAGTGGCGGTTTCGCCTGGCGTGGCTTCGGATCGCTGACCGCTCCGCGCAGCGTGTAGTGGCGGCCGGCGAAGTCCGTCACCGGCCGGGTCCACAGCAGACGGAGGATTTCGCAGGCCTCGGCGAGCCTTTCGACGCGTTCGACCGTAGGCGGGGTCGGGGTGCCCATCATAGTGTCGGTGTGGGTGTCGCCGCCCGCGCCGAGGCCGACGTCGAGGCGGCCGCCGGAGAGGTGGTCGACGGTGGCCGCGATCTTCGCGAACGTGCCCGGGTGGCGGTTGGTGTTCCCGGCGACCAGACATCCGATGCGCACCCGTTTCGTCGCTTCGGCCATCGCGGCCAGGAGGCTCCAGCCGTCGAAGACGTCGCCGGTGCGGTCCGGCCCCATCGGGGCGAGGTGGTCGAACACCCAGCAGCCGTCGAACCCGGCGTCGTCGACGATCGCCCACGCCTCGCGGAGTTCGGCGATGCCGACGTGCTGCTGGGGCGGCTTGAGCCCGATCGTGGTCATGAGTGACTCCTGATTATCAGTTGTACAAATCATCAGCAAAACTGACGATCAGCGTAGGGGTAGAGTCCTCCCGTGTCCAGTGACCTCGAAGCGCCCCCGGCCGTCACCCGGCGGCTCGGTTACCTGCTCAAGCACGCCCAGGTGCGGCTCGCCGAGCTGGCCGAGCCGCTGTACGAGCCGCTCGGCGTCACCGGGCGGCAGCTCGCGCTGCTCGCGCTGTTCGGTGACGGGCCCGGGCGGTCGCAACAGGACGGCGCGGCGCGCCTCGGCGTCGACCGGACGACGATGGTCGCGCTCGTCGACGAGCTCGAGGCCAAGGGCCTGGTCCGGCGCGAGGTCGCGCCGGGCGATCGCCGCAAGCGGCTGGTGGCGCTGACCGCCGAAGGTGAGCGGATCCGCGAGGCGGGAGAAGAGGCCACGCGGCGGGCTGAGGCACTGTTGCTGGCACCGTTGTCCGCCGAGGGCGCCGACGGGCTGCGCGCCGCGCTGCTCCAGGTCGTTCGCGCGGAGTGAACCGCGGCGGGAAGGAAACGGACGATGGTGGCGTTGTCCAGGTCATATCCGGAGAAAACCTCAGCTAAGCTAGAGGTTTAGAGACTGGGGGTTTTCCCATGGACAACATGTGGGGGCTGTGGAGTTCGGCGATGCGCGCCGGCGACGTGCCGAAGGGGCTCAGCCGCGGCACGCTCAAGCGCGTCGCCCGCTTCGCCCGGCCGCACTGGCGGCGGTTGCTGGCTTTCCTCGTCCTGACGGTCGTCTCGGCCGTCCTCGCCGTGAGCACACCGGTGCTGGCGGGCAAGGTGGTCGACGCGATCGTCGGCGGGCACGACCTGCCGGTGGTCGTCTGGCTCGCCGTCGTCATCGCCGGGCTGGCGATCGCGGACGCCGGGCTGGGCCTGGTCGAGCGGTGGCAGTCCGCGCGCATCGGCGAGGGCATCATCTTCGACCTGCGCCGCGCGGTGTTCGAGCACGTGCAGCGGATGCCGGTCGCGTTCTTCACCCGCACCCGCACCGGCGCGCTGGTCTCACGGCTCAACAACGACGTCATCGGCGCGCAGCGGACGTTCACCGCGACGCTGTCCGGGCTGGTCACGAACGTCATCCAGCTGGCGCTGTCGCTGGCGGTCATGCTCACGCTGTCCTGGCAGGTCACGCTGATCGCGCTGGTGCTGCTGCCGATCTTCGTCATCCCCGCGCGCCGGCTCGGCCGCCGGATGGCCGGGCTGCAGCGGGAAGCCGCGAACCTCAACGCCGGCATGACCACGCAGATGACCGAGCGGTTCTCCGCGCCGGGCGCCACGCTGGTGAAGCTCTTCGGCCGCCCGGTGCAGGAAGCGGACGACTTCGCGCTGCGGGCCGGGCGCGTGCGCGACATCGGCGTGCGCACCGCGATGCTGACCCGCTGGTTCATGACCAGCCTGACCCTGGTTTCGGCGCTGGCGCAGGCGCTGGTCTACGGCCTCGGCGGCTACCTCGCGCTGACCGGCAAGCTCGCGCCGGGCACCGTGGTCGCGCTGGCGCTGCTGCTGACCCGGCTCTACGCGCCGCTGACCGCGCTGGCCAACGTCCGCGTCGACGTGATGACCGCGCTGGTGTCGTTCGAGCGGGTCTTCGAGGTGCTGGACCTGGAGCCGATGATCAAGGAGAAGCCGTCCGCGCGGGCACTGCCGCCGTCGGACGGGGTTTCGGTCGAGTTCGCGGGAGTCCGCTTCGGCTACCCGGCCGCGGACCGGTACTCGTTGGCGTCGCTGGAAGACGTCGCCACGCTCGACCACCGCGGCGGCGAAGAAGTGCTGCACGGCATCTCGTTCCGCGCCGAGCCGGGGCAGATGGTCGCGCTGGTCGGGTCTTCGGGGGCGGGGAAGTCGACGATCGCTTCGCTGCTGCCGCGCTTGTACGACGTGGATTCGGGCTCGGTGCGACTGTCCGATGTGGACGTCCGCGACCTGAGTTTCGCTTCGCTGCGGCAAACCGTCGGCGTGGTGACCCAGGACGGGCACCTGTTCCACGACACGATCCGCGCCAACCTGGCGTACGCGCGGCCCGGCGTCACCGACGACGAGATCTGGGAAGCCCTGGAGCGGGCGCGGCTGGGCGAACTGGTCCACTCGCTGCCGGACGGCCTCGACACGACGGTGGGCGAGCGCGGCTACCGCCTGTCCGGCGGCGAGCGCCAGCGCCTCACCATCGCGCGGTTGCTGCTGGCGCAGCCGAAGGTGGTGATCCTCGACGAGGCGACGGCCCACCTGGACTCCGAGTCCGAGGCGGCGGTCGGCGAGGCGCTGACGCACGCGCTGGCGGGCCGTACGGCGCTGGTCATCGCGCACCGGCTGTCGACGGTTCGCGCGGCCAACCAGATCCTGGTCCTGGAGCACGGCGAGATCGTCGAACGCGGCACGCACGAGGAACTGCTGGCCCGCGGCGGGCGGTACGCGACGTTGCACGCGACGCAGTTCGCGGACGAGGAGCCCGCGGTGGCTTGACCGGAGGGTGGCGCGCGGTTGCCCGCGCGCCACGCCGCCGATCAGGCGGTCTGCGCCTCCAGGCTGGTGTAGACCGCGTTGACCAGTGCCATCTTGCGGGGGTCGTCGCGGATGAGCGGGCCGAGCCGGTTGAGCGTGTAGCCGAACGAGATACCGTTCTCCGGGTCGGCGCCGCCGGTGGAACCGCCGAGGCCGTCGTGGCCGAAGGCCGCCGGGTTCGGGCCGAAGCCGCGGGCGTCGCTGCCGAGGTAGAAGCCCAGGCCCCACTCGTTCGGCAGGCCGAGCACCGCGTCGATCTCCTTGCCCTGGCTCTCCCGCGCCCGGGCCAGCGTCGGCGCGGACAGGAGGCCGCCGGTGGCCAGTGCCCCGTAGATCGTGGCGATCGCGCGGGCCGTGCCGTGGCCGTTCAACGCCGGCATCACCGCGCGGCGGAACGCCGGGTCGTTCGCGTGGTGGCCCGCGAGCTGGGGATTGGTCAGCGCGGCCTGGGCGACCGGGCCGGCGGTGGCGAACGCCGTGGCCAGCGCGTTGGCCATCTCCTCGGTCATCACCGGGTCGACGAGCGTCGCGCAGCGGTCCAGGTCGGCATCGTCGGCGAGGCCGATCGAGAAGTCGGCGTCCAGCGGCCCGGCGACCTGCTCGGCGAAGAACTCGCGGACGCCCTGCCCGGCGATCCGCCGGACGACCTCGCCGACGAGCCAGCCGTAGGCCAGCGCGTGGTAACCGCCCGCGGATCCGGGGACGTACAAGGGTTCCTGGGCCGCCAGCAACGACGTCATGAGATCCCAGTCGTACAGCTCTTCGACCCGCACGGGCCGGTCCAGGCCGATCCCGGGGACGCCGGAGCGGTGCGTGAGCAGCCACCGCACGGGGACCTCCGCCTTGCCCGCCGCGGCGAACTCGGGCCAGTACTTCGCGACCGGCGTGTCCACGTCCAGCTCGCCGGCGTCGACCAGCTTGTGCGCGCAGATCGCCGTCATGCCCTTGGTCGTCGACCACACGTTGGCGAGCGTGTCCGGCCGCCACTCGGCGGTGCGCTCCGGACCGGACCAGCCGCCCCACAGGTCCACCACGACTTCGCCGTCGCGGATGGCGGTGAACGCGGCGCCCAGTTCGCCGCGGGAGCGGAAGTTCTCCTCGAAGGCTTCGCGCACCGGTTCGAAACCGGGCGCGCACTCGCCGTGCACCGTCGCCGTGGCGCTGTCCATCGGACCTCCTCGGGGAGCGACCGGTCCGCACCGACCAGTCGGTATGTCGACGCTAAAGCGGCCGGGCACGCCCGTCAAGGCGTGCCCGGCCGGTGCTTTCCCACCGATCGCGAGGTCAGCTTCCCGGCAGAGTCGTGCCGGATGCGCTTGCGGTGTCTTGAATGAGTCATTCAGGACCTCCGAAGACCTGAATGACTCATTCAAGACGTCGGCGAAGCTGCCGCCGACCGGACGCGGGAGCGCGGCCCGCACCGACCGGCGCGGCTACCGCAGCCGGGGCACGATCGCGCCGTACTTCTCCAGCAGGGCCGCGTTCGCCTCGTCGCCGCCCTCCACATTGGAGCTGCGCCACAGCGGGACGTCGAGGCCCTCGGCCGCGCCGCGGTCGTAGACCTGGGCGAGCACGAGGTTCCACAGGAACGCGTTGACCACAGTGGACAGCGGCGCGGTGCGCGGCGCGTCCGGCGGGTAGCTCGCGTCGCCGGGGATGACGAGCGAGTCCAGCACCACCGTGCCCTGCTCCACCAGGTTGCTCGACGACCGCTTCGGCGCCGCCGCCACGCACGCCCGCGACGTGATCGCGATGACCGCCGCCCCGCGCTTGCGGGCCTCGATGCACAGCTCGACCGGGTACGGGTTCGAGCCGGACGTCGAGAAGACCACCAGCACGTCGTCCGGGCCGGGCGCGCGTTCGGCCAGCACCTCCGCGGCCAGGCCGGTGCGCCGCTCGGTCTTCGTGCTGCTCACCGCGCCGTGCAGCGGCAGCAGGTCCGGGTGGTAGAGCGGGTAGACGCAGGCGAGCCCGCCGGCCCGGTAGAACGTCTCGGCGACCGCGGCCAGCGAGTGCCCGGCGCCCGCGGTATAGACCAGTGCGTCGGCCCGGATCACCCCCAGGACCAGTTCCGCCGCTTCGCGCACTGCCTCGGCGTTGGCCTGTTCGACGTCCGCCAGTTGCTTGGCGACACTGCCGGAGATGTCCGTGGCGCTCACCACACCCACCCTTCCGTCGGGGATCGGGCGCCGAATCTACCGCGAAGATGGTGGTGCGCGGTGGAATAGCCCGGTGGCCGAACCGGGTTGACCCGAATGCGGGTGAGTAGGAGGACGTGGGTGAGCGAGGCGGAACCGGCGGTGTCCGTGTGGCCGGCGCGCGGGCGCACCGAGGCGGTCGTGCTCGTGCTGCACGGCGGCGCGGAACGCGGCACCGGCGCGGTGCCGCCCTGGAAGCTCGCCTACCTGCGGATGGTCCCGATCGCGCGCGCCCTGCACCGGGCGGCCCGCGGCCACGGCGTCGAGGTGCGGCTGCTGCGCAACCGGCGCTACGGCTGGAACGCCCCCGCCATGGACCCGCTCGACGACGCCCGCTGGGCCCTCGACCGGATCCGCGCCGAGCACCCCGGCGTGCCGGTGGTGCTGGTCGGGCACTCCATGGGCGGCCGGGTGGCGCTGCGCGTCGCCGACGACCCCGCCGTGCGCGGGATCTGCGCGCTGGCGCCGTGGACCCCGCGCGGCGAACCGGTCGGGGCGGTGGCCGGGCGGTCGGTGCTCATCGTGCACGGCACCCGCGACCGGATGACCAGCCCGGCGGAGTCGCACGCCTTCGCCGAACGCGCCGAGGGCGTCGCCGCCCGCGTCGCCCGGTTCGAGATCGCGAACGAGGGGCACGCCATGCTCCGCCGGTCGGCCGTGTGGACCCGGCTGACGATTGCTTTCACACTGGAAGTCCTGGCGGGGAACACCGGTGACGAACTCCGCGGCGCGTGGGCCGCTCCGGGGCCCGAGCGGCTCCGAATACCTGTCTGAGACCCGCCCCGAACAGGGCATTCGGCGAAGCGAGCCGCGGGGTGCGGCACTAGGATCGATCACCGGCGTAGCCGGCCGGAGGGAGCATCGTGACCACTTCGAGCGTTGACCGGACGTCGACCGGGGACGTGCCGGAAGAGGACCGCTGGCCGGGGCTGGCCAGCCCGCCGCATTCACCGCTGCGCGCGCGGATCGCCGCCGCGCTGTTCCGCCGCGCGGTCCGCCCGCTCGACGTGCGGGTGACGTTCCCGGACGGCACGGTGCTCGGCGCCGGCGGGCCGGAATCGCCCGAAATGCGTATTCTGCGGCCGGAAGCCTTTTTCCACCGCCTCGGCGCGGACGCTAAGATCGGCTTCGGCGAGTCCTACATGGCCGGTGACTGGACCGCGTCCGACCTGGCCGAGGTGCTGACGCCGTTCGCCGAGCGGATGGGCACCCTGGTGCCGCCGGCGCTGCAGAAGTTCCGGCGGATCGCCGAGCGCACGCAGCCGCCGTCCGAGGAGAACACCCTCGAGGGCGCGCGGGCCAACATCCACCGGCACTACGACCTGTCGAACGACCTGTTCGGGACCTTCCTCGACGAGTCGATGATGTACTCCTCGGCGCTGTTCGGCCCCGAGGACGACCTCACCGCCGCCCAGTACCGCAAGATCGACAGCGTGCTCGACTACGCGGGCGTGCGCGACGGCAGCGAAGTCCTCGAAATCGGTACCGGATGGGGTGAACTCGCCATCCGCGCCGCCGCCCGCGGCGCGCGCGTGACGTCACTGACCATTTCGGAGGAACAGCGCGCGCTGGCCACCGAGCGCATCGCGGCGGCCGGGTTCTCCGACCGCGTCGACGTGAAGCTGTGCGACTACCGCGAGTCGAGCGGCCAGTACGACGCCGTGGTCAGCGTCGAGATGATCGAGGCCGTCGGCGCGTCCTACTGGCCGGCGTTCTACGAGACGATCGGCGAGCGGCTGCGCCCCGGCGGGCGGTTCGGCCTGCAGGCCATCACCATGGACCACGACCGGATGCTGGCGTCGTCGCGCGCCTACACCTGGATCCACAAGTACATCTTCCCGGGCGGCATCATCCCGTCGGTGCGCTCGATCGAGGAGGGCGTCAAGGCGAACACCCGGCTCAAGCTGGCCGGGATGCGCGAGTTCGGCCAGGACTACGCGCGCACGTTACGGTTGTGGCGCGAACGGTTCCTGCACCGCTGGACCGACATCGCCGGGTTCGGGTTCGACGACGTCTTCCGCCGGATGTGGGAGTTCTACCTGGCTTATTCGGAGGCGGGGTTCCGCTCCGGGTACCTCAAGGTCCACCAGTTCGGCTACGAGGCGACCGGCGAGTAACCCCACGTCGCAACCCCACCCCGGTGCCGCACGTCCTCCGTTCGAGGACGTGCGGTGTACTGACGACGACAGTTTGTCCGGATCGGGATTGGGTGATGGTGATGACGTACCGAGGCGACGACGGCGGGCGCCGGATGCCGCCGCCCCGGCCGCCCGCCGGGCGCTCCCGGGAGCACCAGCGCGCGCAGATGATGCCGCTGCCCGGGCGGGGCCGCAGCCCGTACGACGAGCGCACCCGCCCGATGGGGGAGCCCGAGCCCCAGTACGCCCCGCCACCGCCCCCGCGCCGCGAGCCCCCGCGCCCGGCCGACGACTACCCGCCGTCCCGGCCGCCGCGCCGCCGCCGGTGGAGCTTCGGCAAGGTCCTCGGCGCCCTGGTGCTGGTCTTCGTCGTCTTCCTCGCCGGCATCTGGGTCTACCTGGAGTTCTCGATCAAGCGCGTCGAGGCGCTCGCCGACTACTCCGGCCGCCCGGTCGCCGAGTCCGGCACCAACTGGCTGATCGTCGGCTCGGACAGCCGCGAAGGCCTGACGGCCGAGGACGAGGAGCGGCTGGCCACCGGCGACGTCGCCGCGGCCGGCGGCGGGCAGCGCACCGACACGATCATGGTCGCGCACATCCCGGACAACGACACGAAGCCGACGCTGCTGTCGCTGCCGCGCGACTCCCAGGTGAAGATCCCGGGCCACGGCACGAACAAGATCAACGCGGCGTTCTCCCTCGGCGGCCCGAAGCTGCTCGCCCAGACCGTCGAAGGCGCCACTGGCCTGCACCTCGACCACTACGCGGAAATCGGCTTCGGCGGCTTCGCCAAGATCGTCGACGCGATCGGCGGCGTCGACATGTGCATCGACAAGGACATGAACGACACGATGACCGGCATCAGCATCAAGGCCGGCTGCCAGTCCCTCGACGGCCGCTCCGCGCTGGGCTTCGTCCGCATGCGCCACAGCGACGCGACCCCGCGCTCGGACCTCGACCGCGTCGCCAACCAGCGCAAGTTCATCGGCGCGCTGGTCAGCCAGATCGCGAGCCCGGGCACGCTGCTCAACCCGTTCGACTTCTTCCCCCTGCTGTCTTCGGCCCCGGACGCGCTGACGATGGACTCGGGCGACCACGTCCACAACCTGGCGGGCCTCGCGATCGCGATGCGCGGGATTTCGTCGGGCGGCGTGGTGACGACGACGGTGCCGGTGACGAGCGGGTCGGCGGAGAACTGGGACAAGAACAAGTCGAAGCAGCTGTTCGACGCTTTGAAGAACGACAGCGCGGTGCCGGACAGCGTCATCGTCAATTAATTCGGGCGCGCTCGATCCTCGGCCGGGGCACCATGGGAGCCATGGAGACCCCGGCCGAGTCGTACCGCGTGGACGAATTCACCTTGGCTCGCTGGCAGTTCGCCGACGGGCCCGAACTCACGGCGACCGTCGGCGGGTCCCTCGAGCACATCGGCGCGTGGATGATCTGGGCGGCCGGCGGCTACACGGCCGACGACTCCGCCGAGTTCCTGCGGCGCACCAGGGAAAACTGGGAGAGCGGGGAAACCCACGACTTCGCCCTCCGCGTCGACGGTGTCATCGCGGGCGCCATCGGGATCATGGCGCGGGACGGCGGCGTCGAGATCGGGTACTGGCTCGCGCGGCCGTACACCGGGCGCGGCCTGATCACCCGGGCCGCCGGTTTCCTGACGGCGGAGGCGTTCCGGCTCGGGGCCGGCTACGTCGAGATCAAGCACGACGAGCGGAACGTCCGAAGTGGAGCGGTGCCCGCGCGCCTCGGCTTCACCAAGGCGCGCGAGGAACCCGTCGAGGAGCCGCTCGCTCCGTCGTGCGCGGGCACCAACCACGTCTGGCGGAGGGAGAAGCCGTGAACTGGGGATATGTGACCGGTCGGTGGCTGTGCGAGCGGCGCGAGGTCGCGAGCCGGGCCGAACGGCGCGGGAACCGTGCCGAGGTCCGCGACTTCGCGATCGGGCGGCGCCGGCGCGACCGGCCGCGGGGGTGGCCGGCGGCCGGTGTGTGCCGGCCGCCGGGCTGGCCGCCGCGCGGGTGGCGCCGCTGACCGCTCAGGACACCTTGTTCCGCTCCCGCAGCACCTTGAGCGCCTGGTCGGCGTGGACCGTGAAGTTCAGCTCGCTCTTGATCTTCTCGAGCACCTTGCGGTCCTCGCCGATCACGAAGGTGACGCGCTTGGCGTGCAGCGGCAGGAGTTTCCGCCAGACGCCGAACTGCTTCGCGACCTCGCCGTCCACATCGGACAGCAGCGGGTAGTCGAAGCCGTTGGCTTCGGAGAACTGGCGCTGCTTGGTGACGCCGTCCGGGCTGATCCCGATCCGGTGCGCGCCGACCTCGGCGAACTCGGCGGCGAGGTCGCGGAAGTGGCAGCTCTCGGCGGTGCAGCCCCCGGTCATCGCGGCGGGGTAGAAGAACAGCACGACCGGCCCGGTGGCCAGGAAGTCCGACAGCGTGCGGTCGGCCCCCTGGTCGTCGGGCAGGGTGAAGTCGGGGGCGAGGTCTCCGGCGTCCATGGACGTCCTTTCTCGTCGGCGGCAGAACCCATCCTGCCGGTCCTTCGGAGCCGCCCCGCGACCGGCTTGGTCCGCGCTCAGCCGGGGTGGCGGGCGATCAGCTCGTCGACCTCGTCGCCCGTCGCCGAGTCCGACACGAACGGGCCGCGCGCCGCCAGGACGCCCAGCTGCCGCAGGCGGGCCGCCTGCTCGTGCGTGCGGACGCCCTCAGCGCCCACCCGCAGGTTCAGCTCGCGGGCACGGGTGACCAGCTGGGTCAGGTGCCGGATGTCCGCCTCCGCCGGATCCTCCGCGTCGAGCGCGTCGACCACCGGGCCGCACAGGATCACGTGGCGGATCGGGAGGCGGTGCTGGGGGATCAGCTCCAGGTCCGCCGAGCCCGAAATCGTCAGGACCAGCTGCGCGCCGAGGTCGGCCAGCACCGCGAACGACTCCAGGACCTCGCCGCCCGGGTCGAGGACCGAGTCGCGGTCGGTGCACAGGCGCAGGGCCTTCGCCGGCAGCTCGTGCTTGTCCAGCTGCTCCTTGACCAGCAGGACCAGGTCCGGGTCGATGGCCAGCCGCGTCGGGAGGCGGACGCAGACGTCCGGGGCCGCGTCGCCGAAGCGGGTGCGCCAGCGGGCCGTCGCCGCCAGGGACTCGGCCAGGAGCCAGCGGCCCAGCGGCACCGTCATGCCCGTCGTCTGGGCCAGCGGGTAGAACTCGTCGGAGCTCAGCTCGCCCTTCTCCGGGTGGTTCCACCGCAGCCCCGCGTTGACGGCGGCGAGCTCCTCGGTGCGGGCGAGCCGGACCGTCGGCTGGTAGACGAGTGAGAACTCGCCGTTCTCCAGCGCGCCGGCGATCACCGCGCCGAGCTGGTAGCGGCCGCGGTCGCGGGCGTCCAGCTCCGGGTCGAACAGCATCCACTGCGCCTTGCCGGCCTCCTTGGCCCGGTGCAGCGCGATTTCCGCCGCCCGCAGCAGCTCGGCCGCGCCGCCCTCGACGGCCGCGCGCACCACGATGCCCGCGCTCGCGCTGACGCCGATGCCGTGCCCGCCCAGGTAGATCGGCTCGTTGAGGTCCTCCAGCGCGCGCTCGACCAGGCCCACGACCTCGGTGGCGGAGAGCTCGCCCCGCAGCAGCACCGCGAAGCCGTCGCCGGACAGCCGCGCGACGAACCCGTCGTGGTGCCCGGTGAACACCGCCGACAGCTTGCCCGCCACCCCGCGCAGCACCTGGTCGCCGACGCCGGCGCCGAGGCCGTCGTTGATCACCTTGAAGCCGTCGACGTCGAGGTAGATCAGCGCGATGTCGTCGCGGGCGCCGGCCCCGAGCGCGGCTTCCAGCTTGGTGGTGAACGACGACGCGTTCGGCAGCCCGGTCAGCGGGTCGTGCACGTTCTGGTGCAGCAGCCGTTCCTGCAGCAGGTGCAGCTCGTTCGCGTCGGACACCATCAGCACCGGGTAGACCGACCCCGGCTTGTCCCCGGGCAGCCGGGCGAGCGTGACGTCGGTCCAGAGCTGCCCGTCTTCGGCGTGGTCGAGCAGCATCCGCTCCTGGTACCGCTCGCGCGCGGTGCGCACCTGCTCCAGCCCGGCCTTGAGCCGCGAGACGTCGTGGTCGGTCGAGCCGAGGTCCGTGAGGTGCCTGCCCCGCAGCTTCTCCGGCGAGCAGCCGAGCAGCTGGCCGAGCGCGAGGTTGGCCTCGACGATGTCGCCGTCCGGGTCGGCCAGCGCGATCCCCATCGGCGACGCGGCGTAGAGCGCGGAGAACCGCAGCAGCGCGCCGTCGTGCCGGGAGCCGGCGTGGTCGGCCGCCTCGTTCGCGACTTCCAGCAGGAGCGGTTCGAGCTCCTCCGGGGGAAGTGTTACTCCTTTGGTGTCGGCCAACGTCGCCGCCCACCGGCGCGCCACGTCCAGCAGTCCTGGCGCGGGACCGGGCTCAGGCACACTCCACCTCTTCACGCGCAGGTCAGGCCAGTTCAGCCGCGGTGCCAGGGGTTCCACAACCACACCAGGTACCCCTCGCCCGTGACCGATGCCACGCCATCATGCGGGTAACGGGGTGTCTACCGGCTGAACGAGTGAACGGCTGTCCACATGAGGTGACATCTTGTCACGGCCTGTATGCCGTGGTAGACGGCGCCCGCGTCAGCGAGGGCTCAGCCGCACCGGCAGACCGTCCGCCGGGACCGGTAGCGAGACGTAGTCCCACTTCGCGGTGTAACTCTCCGGAACCGACCAGCGGTAGGCGCGCAGCATCTCGTGCATCAGCAACTTGACCTCGAGCCCGCCGAAGTGGAGGCCGATGCACTTGTGCGCGCCGCCGCCGAAGGGCATCCACGCCATCCGGTGCGATTTGTCCTCGCGCCGCGGCTCGGCGAACCGTTCCGGGTCGAAGTCGAAGGGGTTCGTCCAGCACTCCGGCGTGAAGTGGTTGACCGTGGGCGACACGCCGACCAGCGTGTTCGCCGGGATGTAGTGCCCGAGCACCTCGGTGTCCTTGACCGTCTGGCGGGTCAGCGACGGCACCGGCGCGACCAGCCGCAGCGCCTCCTTCATGACCAGGTCGAGCGTTTCGAGCTTTTCGACGGCGTCGATGTCCAGGACGTCGTCGCCGAGCGCCAGCGACTCCGCGCGGGCGCGCTCCTGCCACTCCGGGTACTTGGCCAGGTAGTAGGCCATGGCGCTGCTGGTGATGGTCGTCGTGTCGTGCGCGGCCATCATCAGGAAGATCATGTGGTTGACGATGTCGGTGTCGGTGAACCGGTCGCCGTCCTCGGTGGTGGCGTGGCAGAGCGCGGAGAACAGGTCGTCGCCGTCGGAAGCCCGCTTGGCGGGGAGGTTCTCGCCGAAGTAACGCTCGAGGAGGCGCCGCCCGTGCAGGCCGGCCGACCAGCGCCCGCCCGGCACCGGGAAGCGCACGAACGCGGTGCCGGCGCGCACGGAGTTGACGAACGCGCGGTTGATCCGGTGCGCGTCGGCGCCGCTGCGCATGCCCATGAACACGCGCGTCGCGACGTCGAGGGTCAGCTGCTTGAGCGCCCAGTACAGCCGCGGGCGCCCGCTCGATTCCCAGCCCGTGACGCCTTCGCGCAGCGCGGGGCCCATCTCGTTGACGTAGCCGGTCAGCCGCTGCCGGGTGAAGGCCTCCTGCATGATCCGGCGGTGCAGGTGGTGCTCGCCGAAGTCCATCAGCATCAGGCCGCGCTCGAAGAACTTCTCGATGAAGAACTTCCAGCCCTCTTGAGAGAACGCCTTGTCCTTGTTGACGAGCGCGATCTGCGTCGCCTCCGGCCCGGAGAGCGCGACGATCCGGCGCCCGAAGCCCGCGGTCCAGGAGACCGGGCCGTAGAGCTCGTGGCGGCGGAGGCCGAACGCGGGGCCGAAGCGCATCATCTCGAGCATGTGCCCGACCACCGGCGGGCCTTCGTCGCCGAGCACCGGCTTGAGGCCGCTGCCCGCGGGCGGCGTCGCGAGTTCCTTGACCGGCCAGCGCGACCGCAGCCAGCGCTCGTCGACCCCGCGGGGGAGCGGGAACGCCGTCAAGGGCGGCACCCGTTCACGCAGTGCTTCGGTGGCTCGGCTCACGGTGCCCGGCAAAGTGACCATCTCCCCGCTGAGATCGGCTACCCCTCCACGATGCACCCTTGTTGACGGTCTGACAACACCTGGGTGGCCGTCCTTTCGGGTGGTCGGGGCTTGCGGAACTCGCTCGGGTTGACGCCGCGGACCCGCTTGAACGCCGCGCTGAACGCGAAGGGATCGGCATACCCGACGCTGCGGGCGACTTCCGAGACGGTGGCGGTGGCCCGCTGGGTCAGCAGGTCCGCGGCGAGCGCCATGCGGCGGCGGGTGAGGTAGGTCAGCGGCGGTTCGCCCACCAGGTCGGCGAAGCGCTTGGCGAGCGTCGACCGCGAAACCCTGGCGCGGCGGGCCAGCGCACCGACCGTCCACGGCGCCGCGGGCTCGTCGTGCAGCAGCCGCAGCGCGTGGCCGACGACGGGGTCGCGCTGCGCGGTCCACCACGCCGGAGGCTCGCCGCCGGGCCGGTCGAACCACTCGCGCAGCGTGCAGACGAGCATCCAGTCGAGCAGCCGGTCGAGCACGACCTGCTGGCCCGGCGTGTCGGCGGCGACCTCGGCGGCGAGGTGGTCCAGGACGGCGTCCCCGGTGCCCCCGCCGTCCACGCGGAGCACGACGGGCAGCGCGTCCAGCAGCGGTCGGCTGATCTCCCCGCCGGCCGGGTAGGCGCCGACGATCAGGGTGGTGCCGCCGTCGCCGGGCTCGTACCAGCCCCGCCGGTGCCGCGTGCCGCCCAGCTCGGGCACGGCGCAGAACTCCCCGCAGTCGACGGGCTCGGCGCGCGTGCCGACCTCGTCGACGAAGCTGAAGGTCCCGGGCCCGCGCACGACGACGGTCTCGTAGGCCCGCAGCGGCTCAGGTGGGGCTCCTTCGGGCACGATCCAGCCGGCGCCGTCCAGGACGGTGCAGAGGGTCAGCGGCGCCCCGTCGACGAAGCGCAGGCACCAGGGCGGCGACAGGGCGGAGCTGCCGAACAGCGAGCCGTGCGCCCGTACGTCGCGGAAGAGGTCACCCAGTACGTCCACCCCTCGGACGATCGCACAGGTGGTCCGGCTTTTCACCCATGGGATCGTCCGAGGCGGGCGGGTTGAATCGGGGACATGGACACACTGACCCCTGCCGACCTCGAGTTCCTCCGCCGCCCGCTGCACGGCTTCCTGACGGTGGCGGGCGGCCAGCCGCGTCCGGTCTGGTTCGAGGCCACCCCGGAAGGCACGCTGCAGCTGTTCTCCGAACCGGACGCAGCCAAGGTCCGCCGCCTCCGCCGCGACCCGCACGCGTCGATCGTCGTGGCGGCCCCGGTGGGCGAGCGCGAACGGTGGATTTCGGTCGCGGGCGGGGTTTCCCTGGAGCCGGACGGCGCCCACGACCTCGCCGAGCGCCTGGCGTCCCGCTACTGGAACCTGGACGACCCCGCCCGCGCCGCGGACCTGAAGGAAATCCTGTCCACGGACCAGCTCCGGCTGGTCCTGCACCCGGAGAAGGTCCGCCGCTACGCCTACTGAAAGCCGTGAATGCCACATTGAGAGACCTAGCGTCCCTCAATGTGGCATTCACGGACTTCGCGACCGGGGATTGTCGGGGGCCGCGGCTAAAGTGGCGACCGGGGGGCGCAGCCCGTCAGGGGTGCTCGGCTCGCACCTGGGTCGCCGCCGTGACCAGGTTGCGTAGCGCTGGTTCCAC
Source organism: Amycolatopsis lexingtonensis (assembly GCF_014873755.1). Lineage (NCBI taxonomy): Bacteria > Bacillati > Actinomycetota > Actinomycetes > Pseudonocardiales > Pseudonocardiaceae > Amycolatopsis > Amycolatopsis lexingtonensis. The sequence goes on along the minus strand of NZ_JADBEG010000001.1, from coordinate 4,245,376 downwards.
CTCCGCGTAGCCGCGCGTCTTCAGGCCGCAGTCCGGGTTCACCCACACCCGCGAAGGCGGCACCGCACCCACCGCCGTCCGCAGGGAAGCAGCGACTTCGGCCACCGACGGCACCCGCGGCGAGTGGATGTCGTACACGCCAGGGCCGACGCCGCGGGTGAAGCCGGCCGCGGCGAGGTCGGTCAGCACCTCCATCTTCGAGCGCGCCGCCTCGATCGACGTCACGTCCGCGTCCAGCGCGTCGATCGCCGGCAGGACCTCGCCGAACTCCGAGTAGCACATGTGCGTGTGGATCTGGGTCGTGTCCGCGATCCCCGACGTCGCCAGCCGGAACGCCGACACCGCCCACTCGAAGTAGGCGGCGTGCGCGGAACGCCACAGCGGCAGCAGTTCCCGCAACGCCGGCTCGTCGACCTGGACGATCCGGATGCCCGCCGCCTCCAGGTCGCGGACCTCGTCGCGGATCGCCAGCGCCACCTGCCGCGCCGTCTCGGGCAGGGGCTGGTCGTCGCGGACGAACGACCACGCCAGGATCGTCACCGGGCCGGTCAGCATCCCCTTGACCGGCTTGCGCGTCAGGCTCTGCGCGTACCGGGCCCACGCGACAGTCATCGGCGCCGGCCGCGAGACGTCGCCGTGGAGGATCGGCGGGCGGACGCAGCGGGAGCCGTACGACTGCACCCAGCCGTGCGCGGTCGCGGCGAACCCGCTCAGCTGCTCGGCGAAGTACTGCACCATGTCGTTGCGCTCCGGCTCGCCGTGCACCAGCACGTCCAGCCCGAGGTCCTCCTGCAGCCGGACGACCCGCTCGACTTCGCGGCGCATCGCGGCGTCGTACCCGGCGTCGTCGAGCGTCCCCGCCCGGTGCGCCGCCCGCGCCCGGCGCACGTCCGCGGTCTGCGGGAACGAGCCGATCGTCGTGGTCGGCAGCGGCGGCAGCCCGAGCGCGGCCTGCTGGGCGGCGGCACGCTGTTCGTACGGCGCCCGGGAGTCCGCCTCGAGCGTGGCCAGCCGCGCCCGGACGCCCGGATCGGCCGCCGCCGCCCGGTCCGCGACCGCCGCCCGCGCCGCGGCCAGGTCCGGGGATCCGCCCCGCAGCGCGCGGCCGAGCAGCACGACTTCGTCGACCTTCTGCCGCGCGAACGCGAGCCAGCTCTTCAGCCGCGGGTGCAGATCCTCGCGCGAGACGTCGTAGGGCACGTGCAGCAGCGAGCACGACGTCGAGACGCTCACGGACTTCGCGACGCCCAGCAGCGTCGCGGCCTTGCTCAGCGCCCGGTGCGGGTCGGTCCGCCAGACGTTGCGCCCGTCGACGACCCCGGCCACGACCTCCTTGTCCCGCAACGCCGGTTCGGCCGCTACGGTGTCCACAAAGGACTCGTCGGTGACCAGGTCGACGGCGAGCGCGTCGATCGGCGCGCGGGCCAGCACCCCGAGCCCGCGGCCCAGCCCGCCGAAGTACCCGGCCACCAGCAGCTTCGGCCGCGCCGTCGCCTTCCCGAGCCAGTGGTACGCGCGGATCAGCGCGTTCAGCTCGGCTTCGGTGCGGTCGGCGGCGAACGCGGGCTCGTCGAGCTGGACCCATTCCGCGCCCTCGTCGTGCAGCTTCGCCAGCAGATCGGAGTAGCGGGGGAGCAGCGTGTCGAGCAGTTCCAGCGGGGCGAACCCGGCGGTGCCCTTGCACAGCAGCAGGAACGTGACCGGGCCGAGCAGCACCGGCCGCGTCTCGATGCCGAGGGCGCGGGCCTCCCGGTACTCGTCGAGCGGCTTGGTCCCGGCGAGCGTGAATTCGGTGTCCGGGCCCAGTTCGGGGACGATGTAGTGGTAGTTCGTGTCGAACCACTTGGTCATTTCCAGCGCCGGCGCGTCCTGGACACCCCGCGCGGCGGCGAAGTACGTGTCGAGCGGCGAAAGACCCGGCCGGGCGGGCAGCGCGCCGAACAGCGCGGCGGTGTCGAGCACGTGGTCGTAGTGCGAGAACGTGTTGGACGGGACCGAATCCAGCCCGGCGTCGCGCAGTTCGCGCCAGGTCCGTTCCCGCAGGTCACGCCCGGTGGCGAGCAACGCGGCTTCGTCGATCTTGCCCGCCCAGTAGCGCTCGAGGGCGCGTTTGAGCTCCCGGTCCGGGCCGATCCGGGGGTAGCCGAGCACAGTGGTGCCGATGGTCACAGCTCTCTCCTCGCGAGCTAGTCCGAAGAGCCCGGACGCGCGCGAAGGCGAGCGTTTCGGTCGTGCCCATCCCGCGAGGCCCGGACTCGCGCACGCCGTCGGCGCACGCGCCACGGGCAGGTCTTCGGACTCGTGGGCGTGCTGCTCGCGCCTACCGGCCGTCGCTTCCCAAGCTGGTGCTCAGTGCTTCTTGACGGCTTTCGTTCCCACTCACCGCTGCGGGGCAGTCCCGGATTCGCACCGGGTTCCCTGTTGCCTCGACCGGGACGTGACCGGGCACATAAAAAAGCTCGGCCACGCCACGGGCGAACCAGTGGCGTGGCCGAGCCTAGCGGGAAGGATCAGTCCCAGTCGAGAGCGCCGCCCGACTGGTACTCGATGACGCGGGTCTCGAAGAAGTTCTTCTCCTTCTTCAGGTCCATCGCCTCGGACATCCACGGGAACGGGTTCTCGGTCTCACCGAAGATCGGGGCGAGCCCGATCTGCTGCGCGCGCCGGTCGGTGATGAAGTGCATGTACTGCTCGCACAGCTGCGCCGACAGGCCGAGCATGCCGCGCGGCATGGTGTCGCGCGCGTAGTTGACCTCGAGCTCGCACGCCTCCTTCAGCATCCCACGCACCTCGGCCTGGAACTCCTCGGTCCACAGGTGCGGGTTCTCGATCTTGATCTGGTTGATGCAGTCGATGCCGAAGTTCAGGTGGATCGACTCGTCGCGCAGGATGTACTGGTACTGCTCGGCGATGCCGACCATCTTGTTGCGGCGGCCCAGCGACAGGATCTGCGCGAAGCCGGTGTAGAACCACATGCCCTCGAAGATCACGTAGAACGCGACGAGGTCGCGCAGGAACGCCTGGTCGGCTTCCGGCGTGCCGGTCTCGAAGTCCGGGTTCTCCAGGTTCTGCGTGTACTTCAGCGCCCACGCGTCCTTGTCCGAAATGGACGGGACCTCGCGGTACATGTTGAACAGCTCGCCCTCGACCAGGCCGAGGCTCTCGCAGATGTACTGGAAGGTGTGCGTGTGCACGGCTTCCTCGAACGCCTGGCGCAGCAGGTACTGGCGGCACTCGGGGTTGGTGATCTGCCGGTACACCGCGAGCACGATGTTGTTGGCCACCAGAGACTCCGCGGTCGCGAAGAAGCCCAGGTTGCGCTTGAGCATCTGCCGCTCGTCCTCGGTGAGGCCGTCCGGCGACTTCCACAGCGCGATGTCGGCCTGCATGGCGACCTCGGTCGGCATCCAGTGGTTGTTGCAGCCGGCGAGGTACTTCTCCCACGCCCACTTGTACTTCATCGGCAGCAGCTGGTTGACGTCGGCGCGCGCGTTGATCATGCGCTTGTCGTCGACGTTGATCCGGGCGGCGCCGACCTCGATCTCCCCGAGGCCGGTGGCGTCCGTCGTCTCCACGTTGGTCATGTTCTTCGGGATCCTTACTGGCAGGCTTCGCAGTCGGGGTCGTCGATGCGGCAGGCGGCGCCTTCGGTGGCGACGAAGTCGACGTCGGGCTCCGGCTTCGGAGCGGGCGTCGGCGTCGGAGCCGGGGCCGGGGTCGGCGCGGCGGCCGGGACGGCTGCGGCGGGTGCCGGGGTGGCCGAGACGGCGTTCAGCTTGCCGTCGGTGCCGCGCAGGGTGCTCTTCTCCACGTGCGTCGCGGACTGCGCGCGCAGGTAGTACGTGGTCTTGAGGCCCTTGTGCCACGCGTAGCGGTACAGCTGGTCGAGCTTGCGGCCACTCGGCGCCGCGATGTAGAGGTTCAGCGACTGCGCCTGGTCGATCCACTTCTGGCGCACCGAACCGGCGTCCACGATCCACTTCGACTCGATCTCGAACGCCGTGGCGTACAGCGCCTTCAGGTCGTCCGGGACGCGGTCGATCTGGCCGAGGCTGCCGTCGAAGTACTTGAGGTCCGACACCATGACCTCGTCCCACAGCCCGCGCTGCTTGAGCGAGCGGACCAGGTGCGGGTTGACCACGGTGAAGTCGCCGGACATGTTCGACTTGACGAACAGGTTCTGGAACAGCGGCTCGATCGACTGGCCGACCCCGGAGATGTTGGAGATCGTCGCGGTCGGCGCGATCGCCATCACGTTGGAGTTGCGCATGCCGACGGTCTTGACGCGCTCGCGCAGCGGCGCCCAGTCCAAAGTGGACGAGGTGTCGACGTCGAGTGCGTCACCCTGGCGGGCGTCGATGAGCAGCTGCAGCGAGTCGATCGGCAGGATGCCCTTGCTCCACAGCGATCCCTCGAACGACTGGTACTGGCCGCGCTCCTCGGCGAGGTCGGTCGAGGCCGAGATCGCGTAGTAGGAGAGGTGCTCCATCGAGACGTCGGCGAACTTCACGGCCTCTTCGGAGGCGAAGGGGACGCCGATCTCGAACAGCGCGTCCTGGAAGCCCATGATGCCCAGGCCGACCGGGCGGTGGCGCAGGTTGGAGCGGCGCGCCTCCGGGATCGTGTAGAAGTTGATGTCGATCACGTTGTCCAGCATGCGGACGGCCGTGCGCACGGTCTTCTCGAGGCGCTTGGTGTCCAGGCCCTCGGGGGTGACGTGCTTGAGCAGGTTGACCGAGCCGAGGTTGCAGACCGCGACCTCTTCGCTGTTGGTGTTCAGCGTGATTTCGGTGCACAGGTTGGACGAGTGCACGACGCCGACGTGCTGCTGCGGCGAGCGCAGGTTGCACGGGTCCTTGAACGTGATCCACGGGTGGCCGGTCTCGAACAGCATGGTCAGCATGCGGCGCCACAGCTCCACCGCGCGGATCTTGCGGAAGACCTTGATCTCGCCGCGCTCGGCCTTCGCCTCGTACTCGCGGTAGCGGGCGGAGAACTCGTTGCCGTAGAGGTCGTGCAGGTCCGGCGTCTCGTTCGGCGAGAACAGCGTCCACTCGGCGTTGGCCTCGACGCGGCGGAGGAACTCGTCGGGCACCCAGTTCGCGGTGTTCATGTCGTGGGTGCGGCGGCGGTCGTCACCGGTGTTCTTGCGCAGGTCGAGGAACTCCTCGATGTCCACGTGCCACGTCTCGAGGTACGCGCACGCCGCGCCCTTGCGCTTGCCGCCCTGGTTGACCGCGACGGCGGTGTCGTTGGCGATCTTGAGGAACGGCACGACGCCCTGCGACTGGCCGTTGGTGCCCTTGATGTGCGCGCCGAGGCCGCGGACCGGGGTCCAGTCGTTGCCGAGGCCGCCCGAGTACTTCGCCAGCAGCGCGTTGTTCTTGTACGCCTGGAAGATCGAGTCCAGGTCGTCGTCCACCGTGGTCAGGAAGCAGGACGACAGCTGCGGGCGCGTGGTGCCCGAGTTGAACAGCGTCGGCGTGGACGCCATGAAGTGGAACGTCGAGAGCAGCTCGTAGAACTCGATCGCGCGGGCTTCCTTGTCGGCCTCGCGGATGGCGAGCCCCATCGCGACGCGCATGAAGAACGCCTGCGGCAGCTCGAAGCGGGTGCCGTCGTGGTGCTGGAAGTACCGGTCGTACAGCGTCTGCAGGCCGAGGAACCCGAAGTCGAGGTCGCGCTCGGGCCGGATCGCGGCGGTGATCTTGTCCAGGTCGAAGCGCAGCAGCTCGCCGTCGACCAGCTCCAGCTCGACCGCGCGGCGCAGGTAGGCGCGGAAGTACGGCGCGTACTCGGTGGTCATCTCGTCCTGGCTGGCCTGGCGCGGCTTGCCCGCCAGGTAGCTCAGCGCCTCGCCGCGCAGCTTGTCCAGCAGCAGGCGGGCGGAGACGAAGGAGTAGTTCGGCTCCTGCTCGACCAGCACGCGGGCGGCCAGGACCTGGGCCAGGGCCAGCTCGTCGGCGCTGATGCCGTCGTAGAGGTTGCGCTTGGCCTCGGCCAGCACCGGCTCCGCGGAGACGTCATCGAGGCCGGCGACGGCTTCGCCCACGACGTGGGACACGCGTGCCCAGTCGAGCGGGCGCAGCACGCCGTCGGTGCCCTTGACGTTCAGCGTCGCTTCGGTGGTGGCGGGCTTGGCGGCCTCGCGGGCCTTGCTGCGCTCCTCGCGGTAGAGGACGTAGGCGCGGGCGACCTTGTGGTGCTCGCCGCGCATGAGGGCGAGCTCGACGATGTCCTGGATCTGCTCGATGTGCAGGGCGGTCTCGGGGCCGGCGTGGCGCAGCAGCGTGGTCTCGACCTGCTGGGTCAGCTCCGCGACGACGTGGTGCACGCGGGAGGACGCGGCGGCGTCGCCGCCCTCGACCGCGAGGAACGCCTTCGTCAGCGCGACCGAGATCTTCCCGGCGTCGAACGGCGACACGCTGCCGTCCCGCCGGATGACCCGGATCGCGGTGGGTGTGTCGGCGGCTGAGGGCCGCTGACCGGTTTCGACTGACATGCGTGTCTCCAAATTTGGGCGCGTTCGATCGCCACACGGCGTCATGAGGCCGTGCGCTGCGGTTTCTCCAAAGCTGCCCGGCGACCCTCTGCAGCGGTCTCCCCGTCGCTGGGGGCTGCCGGTCACCAGAGACTACATGTAGGGGTCGGTCCGCGCGCGGGACCCAAGGGATGGCGTGTCGGGGGCTCACCCTGCCGGGTTACGTGATCACCGAGAGGTGCAGTTCAAGGTGCGCGGGCGCGCTGGCGGCAGTAGGTTCCGAGGCCGTTGCGGCCCGAGCGGACCACGGGTGCCGGTGGTCCGGTCGGGCGCGCGGGCGCGGCGATGTCTTGAATGAGTCATTCAGGACCTCCGAAGACCTGAATGAGTCATTCAAGACGTTGGGCGGGGGCCTCAGGCGCCGAAGCGCAACTCCGACGCGGGGAGTTCCAGGCTCGCCACCGGGCGGCGCCCGTCGAGGTAGCCCAGCGGGCCGTCCGGGTTGAAGCTCCAGTCCGCCGACGCCGGGCGCGGGCGGATCTTCGCGCCCACCGGGGTGCGCAGCAGGCCGTCGCGCTCCTGGACCACCTCGAACGACGTCGGCAGCCGCAGCGGCAGGCCCGGGCGGCGCTTGAACGCGGCCGTCGCGATCCAGTCGCCGGACGTGGCCGCGGTCGCCGTGAAGGCGGGGCCGCTCGTGAAGTCCAGGGTGGCCAGGCCCTTCGGGATCGCCCACAGCTCGCGGCCGCCGGCCATCGACGCCTCGCTGTCGACCCAGATCTCGGTGATCGAGCAGGACACCCGGCGTGCCTTGATCGAGACCGCGGCCAGCAGCTCGTGGTACGCCAGCTGCCCGGGCGGGGTGTAGTCGATCCACGCCGTGAACACCGACGCCTGGCCCGCGACGAGCAGCGGCGACGCACCAGGAGGCAGCGGCGGCAGCTGGGACGGCGGCACCCGCCAGATCGAGACGCGCGCGTCGGCGGTCAGGTGCCAGGGCTGCGGGGGATAGAGGCTCATTTGTCCAACCAGGGGAGGTACGAAGGCAGGTCCTTGTCGACGCGCATGCCGAATTCCGGCGGCCGCTTCTGCAGGAACGACATGACGCCCTCGACCGCGTCCGGGCTCGCGCCCAGGCCGCCGATCAGGCGGGAGTCGAGTTCGTGCACCGGGAACGGCGACTGCGCGCCCGCCATCCGGTAGAGCAGCTGGCGGGTCACCGCGACCGACACCGGCGCCGTCGCCGAGACGATCTCGCGGGCCAGCGCGTAGGCCTCGTCGAGGACCGTCCCAGCGGGGAAGACCTTGTGCACCAAGCCCTTTTCGAGGGCTTCGGACGCGGGGAACACCCGGCCGCTGATCATCCAGTCCAGCGCCGTGCCCATCCCGACGAGCCGGGGGAGGAACCACGCCGACGCGCCTTCGGGGTAGATGCCGCGGCGCGTGAACACGAAGCCGAAGCGGGAATCCTCCGACGCGAGCCGGTAGTCGCACGACAGCGTGATGGTGATGCCGCCGCCGACCGCCGCGCCGTGCAGGGCCGCGATCACCGGCTTGTTCATCGTGAAGATCCGCTTCGAGCACCGGCCGGCGGGCTCCTGCCACGCCGCGTCCGGGCCGGTCGACGGGTCGAAGTCGAAGCCGCCCTGCGAGAGGTCGGCGCCCACGCAGAAGTCCTTGCCCGCACCGGTCAGTACGGCCACGCGGACGTCCTCGTCGCGGTCCGCGCGGTCCATCGCCGCGCCGAGCTCGTCGGCCATCCGGATCGTGTAGCCGTTGCGCGCCTCGGGGCGGTTCAACGTCACCGTGGCGATCCGGTCCGCGACGGCGTAGGTGATCTCGGCGTAGTCGGCCATGCCGGAAAACTATTGCAGAACGACGCTACTGGCAAGATGTCAATAGTGGATCCGCAGCGTCCGGGGTGAAACAATCAGGCGTGCTTGATTTTTCCGAGCGCCGGTGCGACCCTGGGCCCCAGGACGCAAGGAGGCGGCGGATGGCGGATCTCGGCGTGATCCTCGGGGATCTCGACGCGGAGACACGGACGATCGACGACGCGGTGGCGGACCTGCCGGCGCCGGACTGGGCGCGGGCCACGCCCGCCGAGGGGTGGACGGTCGCGCACCAGATCGCCCACCTGGCCTGGACCGACCGGAAGGCCCTGATCGCGGCGGCCCACCCGGAGGACTGGCAGGCCGAGGTCGAGGAGCTGCTCAAGGCGGGGGAGACCTACGTCGACGACGGCGCCGAGGCCGGGGCGCGGCGCCCGCCGCGGGAGATCCTCGAAGACTGGCGCGCCGGGCGGGCGGCGCTGGCCGAAGCGCTCGCGGCCGTGCCGGACGGGCAGAAGCTGCCCTGGTACGGCCCGCCGATGAGCGCCGCCTCGATGGCCACGGCGCGGATGATGGAGACCTGGGCGCACGGCCAGGACATCTTCGACGCCCTCGGCCTGACCCGCGAGCCCACCGCGCGGCTGTGGCACATCGCCCGCTTCGGCACGCGCACCCGCGACTTCGCCTACCTGACCCACTCGCTCGCGCCGCCGGCGGAGGAGTTCCGCGTCGAACTCGCCGCGCCGGACGGCACGACCTGGGCGTTCGGCCCGGAGGACGCCGAGCAGAAGCTGACCGGCAGCGCGCTGGACTTCTGCCTGGTCGTCACGCAGCGGCGGCACCCGGCCGACACGGACCTCGTGGCGCAGGGCACCGACGTCGAGGAGTGGCTGACCATCGCGCAGGCGTTCGCCGGGCCGCCCGGGAACGGCCGGAAGCCGGGGCAGTTCGCATGACCTACCGCATCGGCAACGCCTCCGGGTTCTACGGCGACCGGTTTTCCGCGGTTCGCGAGATGCTCACCGGCGGCCCCCTCGATGTCCTGACCGGCGACTACCTGGCCGAGCTGACCATGCTCATCCTCGGCCGCGACCGGATGAAGGACGCCAACCGCGGCTACGCCAAGACGTTCCTGCGCCAGATGGAGGAAAACCTCGGCCTGGCACAGGAAAAGGGCGTCAAGATCGTCGCCAACGCGGGCGGGCTCAACCCCGCCGGGCTCGCGGACGCGCTGCGCGAGCTGGCCGGTCGCCTCGGGCTCGACGTCAAGATCGCCCACGTCGAAGGGGACGACCTGGTCGCGCGCGCCGAGGAGCTGGAACTCGGGAAACCGTTGACCGCCAATGCCTATCTCGGCGCGTGGGGCATCGTCGAGTGCCTGAACGCGGGCGCGGACGTCGTCGTCACCGGGCGCGTCACCGATGCCTCGGTGATCGTCGGCCCGGCCGCCGCGCACTACGGCTGGGCTCGTGACGACTTCGACGCCCTCGCCGGTGCGGTCGCCGCCGGGCACGTCATCGAATGCGGCGCCCAGGCCACCGGCGGCAACTATGCCTTCTTCACCGAGCACTCCCTGGGCGTGCCGGGGTTCCCGATCGCCGAGATCGAGGCCGACGGTTCCAGTGTCATCACCAAGCACCCGGGCACCGGGGGAGTGGTGAACACCGGGACGGTCAAAGCCCAGCTGCTGTACGAGATCACCGGCGCGCGCTACGCCGGACCGGACGTCACCACCCGGTTCGACACGTTGTCGCTGACCGAAGACGGGCCGGACCGCGTCCGCATCTCCGGCGTCCGCGGGGAAGCCCCGCCGCCGACGCTGAAGGTCGCGCTGAACACCCTCGGCGGGTTCCGCAACGAGACGACGTTCGTCCTCACCGGACTCGACATCGAGGCGAAAGCCGCGCTGGTCAAGGAACAGCTCGAAGCGTCCTTGAAGGACCGGCCGCCCGCCGACGTCCGCTGGACCCTCGCGCGCACCGATCACGCCGACGCCGACACCGAGCAGACCGCGAGCGCGCTCCTGCACGTGGCCGTGAAGGACGCCGACCCGAAGGTGGCCGGGCGCGCGTTCACCGGCGCCGCCGTCGAGCTGGCCTTGGCGAGCTACCCCGGGTTCCACGTCACCGCGCCGCCGTCGGACGCCTCGCCGTTCGGCGTCTACACCGCGGCCTATGTGGACGCCGGGAAGGTGCCGCACGTCGCCGTGCTGCCGGACGGGATGCGGGTCGACATAGCGCCTTCGACGTCCACTCAGGACTTGTCCGATGTGGACGATCCCGCGCTGCCCGAACCCCTGGACCACGGGCCGGTGCGCCGCGTGCCGCTGGGCACGATCGTCGGAGCCCGCAGCGGGGACAAGGGCGGCAACGCCAACCTCGGCGTCTGGGTGCGTTCCGAAGAGGCCTGGCGGTGGCTGGTGCACCGGCTGACCGTGGCCGAGTTCAAGCTGCTGCTGCCCGAGACCGCGGACCTGCCGGTGACGCGCTACCTGCTGCCGAACCTGTGGGCGATGAACTTCGTCGTCGAGGGCATCCTCGGGCAGGGCGTCGCCTCGCAGGCGCGGTTCGACCCGCAGGCCAAGGCGTTCGGCGAATGGCTGCGCTCCCGTGAAATCGACGTCCCCGAGGTGCTCCTGTGACCGATCCCTTCCGGACGCCCGAACGGGCCGAGCTGCGCAAGACCGTGCGCAGGTTCGTCGAGCAGGAAGTCCTGCCGCACCTCGACGACTGGGAGCGAGACGGCGAGCTCCCGCGCGACCTGCACCGCAAGGCCGGCGAGCTGGGCCTGCTCGGCGTCGCCTTCCCCGAGGAGATCGGCGGGGGTGACGGCAACTACCTCGACGCGCTGGTCGTCGCCGAGGAGATGCACTACGCGGGCGGCTCCGGCGGGCTCTTCGCGTCGCTGTTCACCTGCGGCATCGCCGTCCCGCACATCGCCGAGGCGAACGACCCGGTGCAGATCGAACGCTGGGTGCGCCCGACGCTGGCCGGGGACAAGATCGGTTCGCTGGCCGTCACCGAACCGGACGGCGGCTCCGACGTCGCCGGGATCCGGACCACCGCCGTGCGCGAGGGTGACGAGTACGTCATCAACGGCGCCAAGACCTACATCACCTCCGGCTGCCGCGCCGACTTCGTCACGACGGTCGTGCGCACCGGCGGCGACGGCGCCCACGGGCTCTCGCTGATCGTCGTCGAACGCGGGACGCCCGGCTTCACCGTGTCCCGCAAGCTCGAGAAGATGGGCTGGCTCTGCTCCGACACCGCCGAACTGTCCTACGTGGACGTCCGGGTGCCGGTGGAGAACCTCGTCGGCGCCGAGAACAGCGGCTTCGCGCAGGTCGCTACCCAGTTCGTCACCGAGCGGCTTTCCCTGGCGGTGCAGGCGTACGCGCACGCCCAGCGGGCCCTCGACCTGACGCTGGACTGGTGCCGGCTGCGCGAGACGTTCGGCCGGCCGCTCATCTCGCGGCAGGTCGTGCAGCACAAGCTCACCGAGATGGCGCGCAAGGTGGACGTGGCGCGGACCTACACCCGGCAGGCCGCGATCCGGCACGTCTCGGGGGAAGAGGTCATCGCCGAAGCCTGTTTCGCGAAGAACACCGCCGTCGAGGCCGCCGAGTGGGTGGTCAACGAGGCCGTCCAGCTGCACGGCGGGCTCGGCTACATGCGCGAGTCCGAAGTGGAGCGGCACTACCGCGACGTCCGGATCCTCGGCATCGGCGGCGGCACCACCGAGATTCTCACCGGCCTGGCCGCGAAGCGATTGGGATACACCTCGTGACAACTCTGAGGTCCACTGTGGACACGCGGGCCGCCGAGTTCGGCGCGAACCGCGAAGCGATGCTGGAGAAGCTCGCCGAGATCGAGGCCGAGCAGGCCAAGGCCGTCGCGGGCGGCGGCGAGAAGTACGTCGAGCGTCACCGCAAGCGCGGCAAGCTCCTGGCCCGCGAGCGGATCGAGCTGCTGCTCGACCAGGACTCGCCGTTCCTCGAGCTGTCGCCGCTGGCCGCGTGGGGCACCGACTACCGCGTCGGCGCCAGCCTGGTCACCGGCATCGGCGTCGTCGAAGGCGTCGAGTGCCTGATCTCGGCCAGCGACCCGACGGTCAAGGGCGGGGCGAGCAACCCCTGGACGACGAAGAAGAGCTTCCGGGCCGCGGACATCGCCGCGCAGAACCGGCTGCCGTCGATCAACCTCGTCGAGTCCGGCGGGGCGGACCTGCCGACGCAGAAGGAGATCTTCATCCCGGGCGGGCGGATCTTCCGGGACATCACGCGCGCCTCGGCCGCGGGCTGCCCGACGGTCGCGCTGGTCTTCGGCAACTCCACCGCCGGCGGGGCGTACCTGCCGGGCATGTCGGACTACGTCGTGATGGTCAAGGAACGCGCGAAGGTGTTCCTCGGCGGGCCGCCGCTGGTCAAGATGGCGACCGGCGAGGAGTCCGACGACGAGTCGCTCGGCGGCGCCGAGATGCACGCGCGGACGTCCGGCCTGGCCGACTACCTGGCCGTCGACGAGCAGGACGCGATCCGCCTGGGCCGCAACATCATCAAGCGGCTCAACTGGACCAAGCAGGGCCCGACGCCGAAGCCGGACTACGCCGAGCCGCTGTACGACACCGAGGACCTGCTCGGCATCGTGCCGACCGACCTCAAGGTCCCGTTCGACCCGCGCGAGGTGATCGCCCGCGTCGTCGACGGCTCCGACTTCGACGAGTTCAAGCCGTTGTACGGGTCCTCACTGGTCACGGGCTGGGCGAGCATCCACGGCTACCCGGTCGGCGTGCTGGCCAACGCCCAGGGCGTGCTGTTCGGCGAGGAGTCGCAGAAGGCCGCGCAGTTCATCCAGCTGGCCAACCAGATCCACACGCCGCTGGTGTTCCTGCACAACACGACCGGCTACATGGTCGGCAAGGAGTACGAGCAGAGCGGCATCATCAAGCACGGCGCGATGATGATCAACGCCGTGTCGAACTCGAAGGTGCCGCACCTGTCCGTCCTCATGGGAGCGTCCTACGGCGCCGGGCACTACGGGATGTGCGGCCGCGCCTACGACCCCCGGTTCCTGTTCGCGTGGCCGAGCGCGAAGTCCGCGGTGATGGGCCCGGCGCAGCTGGCCGGCGTGCTGTCCATCGTGGCCCGCGCCGCCGCCGAGAGCCGGGGCCAGGAGTACAACGAGGAACACGACAAGGCCATGCGCGCCATGGTGGAAGGCCAGATCGAAGCCGAGTCGATGCCGATGTTCCTCTCCGGCATGCTCTACGACGACGGCATCATCGACCCGCGCGACACCCGCACCGTGCTGGGGCTGAGCCTGTCCGCGATCCACAATGGACCAGTGAAGGGCGCCGAGGGCTTCGGCGTCTTCCGGATGTGAGTGAGCGATGATCCAGAACCTGCTGGTCGCCAACCGCGGCGAGATCGCCCGCCGCGTGTTCCGCAGCTGCCGAGACGCCGGGATCGGCACGGTGGCGGTGTTCTCCGACGCCGATGCCGCCGCGCCCCACGCGCTGGAAGCCGACGCGGCCGTCCGGCTGCCCGGCAACGCGCCTTCGGAGACCTATCTCCGGGCCGAGCTGCTGGTGAAGGCCGCGGCCGACACCGGCGCCGACGCCGTCCACCCGGGCTACGGCTTCTTGTCCGAGAACGCCGCGTTCGCCCGGGCCGTGCTCGATGCCGGGCTGACGTGGGTCGGGCCGCCGCCCGAGGCCATCGAGACCATGGGCTCCAAAGTGGAGTCCAAGCGGCTGATGGCCGCGGCCGGGGTGCCCGTGCTGTCCGAACTGGACCCGGCGTCGGTGACGTCCGACGACTTGCCGTTGCTGGTCAAGGCGTCCGCCGGGGGTGGTGGCCGCGGGATGCGCGTGGTCCGCTCCCTCGACGAGCTGGCTGAGGCGGTCGAAGGGGCGAGCGCGGAGGCCGGGTCCGCGTTCGGCGACCCGACCGTCTTCTGCGAGCGGTACCTGGAGACCGGGCGGCACATCGAGGTCCAGGTCCTCGCGGACAAGCACGGCACGGTGTGGGCGGTGGGGGAGCGGGAGTGCTCGATCCAGCGCCGGCACCAGAAGGTCGTCGAGGAGGCGCCGTCGCCGTTCGTCGATGCCGCCATGCGTGAGGAGCTGTTCGAGGCCGCGCGCAAGGCCGCCAAGGCCATCGACTACGTCGGTGCGGGCACGGTCGAGTTCCTCGCCGGTCCCGACGGCCGGTTCTACTTCCTCGAGATGAACACCCGGCTGCAGGTCGAGCACCCGGTCACCGAGAACGTCACCGGCCTCGACCTGGTCGCGCTGCAGCTGCGGATCGCCGAGGGCGAGCGGCTCCCGGCCGACCCGCCGCCGACCGTCGGGCACTCGATCGAGGTCCGGCTCTACGCCGAAGACCCGGCCGCGGGCTGGCAGCCCCAGAGCGGCACGCTGCACACCTTCGAGGTGCCCGACGTGGACCGCCGGTTCACCGAAGGCGCCGGGCTGCGGCTGGACTCCGGGTTCGAGAGCGGCTCGGTGGTGGGCGTCCACTACGACCCGATGCTCGCCAAGGTGATCACCTGGGCGCCGACCCGGGCCGAGGCCGCGCGGCGACTCGCGAAGGCCTTGGCGGCGGCGAAGATCCACGGCGTCGTCACCAACCGCGACCTCCTGGTGAACATCCTGCGCCACGAAGCCTTCCTGGCGGGGGAGACCGACACGGCCTTCTTCGACCGCCACGGCCTCGACACCCTGGCCGCGCCACTGGCCACTGTGGACACCGAACGGCTCTCCGCGCTCGCGGCGGCGCTGGCGGACGCGGCGGGCAACCGGGCGTCGGCCACCACGCAGAGCAGGCTGCCGAGCGGCTGGCGCAACGTCCGCTCGGCCGGTCAGCGCAAGGTCTTCACGGTGGCCGACCGCGAATACGAGGTCGTCTACTCGCTCACCCGCGACGGCTTGCGGGCCGACGGGTTCGACGCCGGGCTGGTCAGCGCCGAGCCGGGGCGGGTCGTGCTCGAGGTGGGTGGCGTGCGGCGCGCGTTCGACGTCGCTCGTCACGACGGGGTGTCCTACGTGGACTCGGCGCTCGGTTCGGTGGCGCTGAAAGCCGAGCCGCGGTTCGCCGATCCCGACGCGGCGCTGGCCGCCGGGTCGCTGGTCGCGCCGATGCCGGGCACGGTCGTGCGGCTCGCCGTCCAGGCCGGGGACCCCGTGAAGGCGGGCGACCCGCTGCTGTGGCTCGAGGCGATGAAGATGGAACACCGGATCGCCGCACCCGCCGACGGCGTGGTGGCGGAACTGCCGGTCACGGTCGGACAGCAGGTCGAAGTGGGCACGATCCTCGCGGTGGTGGGAGAAGCAGAATGAACGCCATGAACTTCATCGAGCCGGAGGAGCGGATCGCGCTTCGCAAGGCCGTCGCCGAGCTGGGCGCCAAGTACGGGCACGAGTACTACGCCCGCAAGGCCCGTGCCGGCGAGAAGACCCACGAGCTGTGGGACGAGGCCGGGCGGCTGGGCTACCTCGGCGTCAACATCCCCGAGGAGTACGGCGGCGGGGGCGCGGGCATCGCCGACCTCGCCGCGGTGCTCGAAGAACTCGCCGCCGCGGGCTCGCCGCTGCTGCTGATGGTCGTCTCGCCGGCCATCTGCGGCACGGTCATCTCCCGCTTCGGCACCGAAGAGCAGAAGAAGCAGTGGCTGCCCGGCATCGCGGACGGCAGCAAGCGGATGGTCTTCGCGATCACCGAGCCGGACGCCGGGTCGAACTCGCACAAGATCACCACCACCGCCAAGCGCGACGGCGACGGCTGGGTCCTCAGTGGACGCAAGGTCTACATCTCCGGCGTCGACGAGGCCGACGCGGTGCTCGTCGTCGGCCGCATGGAGGACTCGAAGACCGGCAAGCTCAAGCCCGCGCTGTTCATCCTGCCGACCGGGACTCCAGGCTTCGAGTACACGAAGATCCCGATGGACATCATCGCGCCGGAGAACCAGTTCTCGCTGTTCCTCGACGACGTCAAGCTCCCGGCCGAGGCGCTGGTCGGCGAGGAGGACGCGGCGATCGCGCAGCTGTTCGCGGGCCTCAACCCGGAACGCATCATGGGCGCGTCGTTCTCCCTCGGCATCGCCCGGTACGCGCTGGCGAAGGCCGTCGGGTACGCGAACGAGCGGCAGGTCTGGGGCGCGCCGATCGGCAGCCACCAGGGCCTCGCGCACCCGCTGGCGGAGATCAAGATCGAGCTGGAACTGGCGAAGCTGATGACGCAGAAGGCGGCGTCGCTCTACGACTCCGGTGACGACTTCGGCGCGGGGGAGTCGGCCAACATGGCCAAGTACGCCGCCGCCGAGGTGGCCATCCGCGCGACGGACCAAGCCGTCCAAACGCACGGCGGCAACGGCCTCGCCACCGAGTACGGCCTCGGCACGCTGGTCACGGCGGTGCGGCTGGGCCGGATCGCACCGGTCAGCCGCGAGATGGTGCTCAACTTCGTCGGCCAGCACAGCCTCGGCCTGCCCAAGTCCTACTGACTACTGACCCCGAAGCGTCACTTTCCCAGAGAAAGATGCTTCGCCTCACGGAGGTTTTACATGGCTGGATTGACGGGTAGGACCATCATCATGTCCGGCGGCAGCCGCGGCATCGGCGAGGCGATCGCGCTGCGGGCGGCCAAGGACGGCGCCAACATCGCGCTGCTGGCCAAGACCGCCGAGCCGCACCCGAAGCTGCCCGGCACGATCTACACCGCGGCCGAGGCGATCGAGAAGGCGGGCGGGCACGCGCTGCCGATCCTCGGCGACGTCCGCGACGACGACGGGGTCGCCGCCGCCGTCGCGAAGACCGTCGAGCAGTTCGGCGGCATCGACATCGTCGTGAACAACGCGAGCGCGATCGACCTGACGCCGACCGAGCAGGTCAGCATGAAGCGCTACGACCTGATGCAGGACATCAACGCGCGCGGCACGTTCCTGCTGTCCAAACTGGCCATCCCGCACCTGCGGGCTTCGGAGAATGCCCACATCCTGACGCTGTCGCCGCCGATCAGCCTCGACGAGAAGTGGTTCACCGCCGGGCACCTCGCCTACAGCATCGCGAAGTACTCGATGAGCCTGGTGACCGTCGGGCTCGCGGCCGAGCTCAAGAAGGACGGCGTCTCGGTCAACTCGCTGTGGCCGCGCACGACCATCGACACCGCGGCGATCCGCAACGTCGTCGGCGCCGAGCTGGCCGACCGCAGCCGCACGCCGGAGATCATGGCCGACGCCGCGTACGCGATCCTCACCAAGCCGAGCGGCGCGGCGACCGGGAACTTCTTCCTGGACGACGAAGTCCTGCGCGCCGAGGGGGTCAACGACTTCTCGCGGTACCGCATCGGCGGCTCGGAGGAAGACCTGCAGCTCGACTTCTGGGTGGACCCGGCTTGACCGGCGTCCGCGAACCCCAGCAGGAACGCAGCCGCACCACGCGGCGGCGGCTGATCGAAGCCGCGCTCGACAGCTTCGGCGAGCGCGGCTGGCACGGCGTCACGGTGGCCGGGATCGCCGAGCGGGCCGGCGTTTCCCGCGGCGCCGCCCAGCACCACTTCCCGGCCCGCGAGGACCTCGTGGTGGCGGCGGTCGACCTGCTCGGGCAGTCCCAGATCGACGAGCTGCGCGCCCAGGCCGCGGACCTGCCGACCGGCGCGTCCCGGATCGAGCGCGTCGTCGAGATGGTGCTGAACCTCTACACCGGCCCGCTGTTCCGCGCGGCCCTGCAGCTGTGGGCGGTCGCGGCGACCGACGACGCCCTGCGGGACGTCCTGGTCCCGCTGGAGGCGAGGGTCGGCCGCGAGGCGCACCGGGTGACGGTGGAACTCCTGGGCGCCGACGAGTCCCGGCCCGGCACCCGCGAACTGGTCCAGGCCACCCTGGACCTGGGCCGCGGGCTCGGCCTGGCGAACCTGCTGACCGACGACACCAAGCGGCGCAAGCAGATCGTGCGCGAGTGGGCCCGGACCCTGGAACTGCGGCTGGCGGTCACCGGAAGCGCGTGAGGTCCTCGCGGGCACCGGACGTTTCGGGGTGCCCGGGGCCGAGGACGCGGTCCAGGTCGGGCAGCAGGAGTTCGAGCGCCGCGACGGCGCCCGCCCGGTCCCCGGTTTCGCCCCGCAGGGTGGCGTGGGTGTGGCGGGCGGTCAGGGTCGTGGGGTGCTCCGGCCCGAGGACGCGGTCCAGGTCCGCCAGGAGGTCCGTCAAGGTCGCCAGCGCCCCCGCCGGATCGCCCGCGAAGGCATGGAAGCGCGCCAGGTTGTGGCGGGTGGTCAGCACGTTCGGGCTGTCCGGCCCGAACACGCGGCTCAGCTCCGGCAGCAACCCCTCGATGACGGCCGCCGCCCCGGCCGGATCGCCTGCCCTGGCCCGCAGCGCGGCCAGGTTGTGCTGGGCGGTGAAGGTATCGGGATGATCCGGACCGAGTACCCGCCGCTGGTCTTGAACCAGCGCCTCGTACGCCGCCACGGCCGGGGCCGGATCGCCGGCCAGCCCGCGGAACCAGGCGAGGTGGAGGCGCGTGCTCAACGCGTCGGGGTGCTCGGGGCCGAGGACCCGGTGCTGGTCCTCCAGCAAGGTTTCGAGCCGGGCAGCCGCACCGGCCAGGTCGCCCGACTCGCCTCGCAGGACGGCCGAGGCGCCGCGGGTGGTCAAGGTGGCGCGGTGCTCGGGCCCGAACACCCGCGCGAGATCCGGCAGGACGCTTTCGTAAGCGGCTATCGCTCCTTCGCTGTCCCCGGCGTCACCCCGCAGCTTCGCCGAGGCGACGCGGGCGTTCAGGGTGTCGGGGTGGAGCGGCCCGAGCGCTCGATGCCGCTCGTGGACCGACCGCTCGACCGCGGCCGACCCCGACGGGTCGCCGGCGGCGTTCCGCATGACAGCGAGGTTCTGGCGGGTGGCGGAGGTGGCTTGGTGCTCGGGCCCGAGCACCCGCTCCAGATCCGGCAGCAGGTACTCGTACACCGTCACCGCCCCGGCGAAGTTGCCCGACTCGCCCAGGTACCTGGCCAGGGTGCTGCGCACGGTCAACGTCAGCTGGTGCGTGCGCCCGGGTTTCAGGTCCAGCACCGCCAGCAGAGCGCTCAGCGCGGTGACCGCTGCTCGCGGATCACCGGAGGTGCCCACCGTGTCCGCGAGGTCGAAACGGGCGATCGAGGTGTCGAGGTGGTTGCCGCCGAGCCGGTCCGCCGCCGTACTGCTGAGCTCCTGGAAGTAAGCGATCGCCGGGCCGAGCTGCCCGCTCTCGCGGAGACTCCGGCCCGCTTGGAGCAGTACCACGTGGTACCCCCGGCGCCAGAGCTGCTCGACGTCCCCGGTGGCCTGCAGCGCGAAAGTGCCGCGCCGCAACGCTTGCGCCAGAGTCCGGTCCGACTCGATCTCCGGCCACGCCTGCACCAGCGCGTCCGCGGCGGCGCGCGTGATCCGGGAAAGGTGCTTCGGGCGCAAGTCGTCCCGCGCCGCGCGCTGGACGAGGGCGTGCACGCGGACCGTCTGCGGGTCGAGGGTCACGAGGTTCAGCCGGTGCAGGCAGCCCAGCGCGTCGCGGGCGTCGTCCGCGGTCACGCGGCGGCGGGCCGCTTTGCGCAGGAAGGCCAGGACGGCCGGCGCGGTGAGCACGGTGTACGGGATGCCGTGGGGATCGAGGACGCTCGCGAACCGCAGCAGCGGGCCGGCCAGCCCGGCGGGTTCGAGGGAGTCGGCGTGGGCGACCGACAGGGACCAGGTCGCCGTCACGGTGGCCTGGTGGTCGTCGGGGAGACCGTGCCGGTCGGGCAGGACCGCGGGCAGCTTGCGCTCCCGGAACCGCTGCCGGTAGGCCGAGCAGGGGAGGTCGCGGTCGAGGACGTACGCCGCGGCCTGGGCCAGCGCCAGCGGCAGGTGCCCGAGGTCGTCCGCCAGCCCGGCGACGTCGTCGGCCAGGTGCGGCCGGCCGGCGAGCTTGCGGTTGAGGTAGGCGCGGGACTCCGCGGTGGTGAACTGGCCGACGTCGACGATCCGCCGCCGGTCGCCGGCGAGGGCGGCGTCGCGTCGGCGGGTGGTGAGCACGACCCGCCCGGTTTCCGACGCCGGTGGCCAGAGTCCTTGCAGGTCCGCGGGGTGCTGCACGTCGTCCAGCACCAGCAGCCAGCGCTTCGGCGTCGTGGCCAGCCAGTCGAGTAGGCGGCGCGCGCCCTGCGCGGGATCCGGGTCCTCGATGCCAGTGAGCGTCTTCGCGAGCTGCGCGTAGGCCGTGAGGACCGCGTCACGGGAGTCCGCGCCGATCCAGGCCAGCAGGTCGACCTCGCGCCCGGCCCACGCGCGTTCCGCGTGGTCCGCGGCCAGCTGCGTCTTGCCGACGCCGCCCAGCCCGGACAGCACCGTGGTGCCGTCGAACGGGATCTCGCGGTCCTGGAAGCCGTCCGCGCGGACGGGGACCACGCCGGTCCGGTACGGCCAGGGCAGCCCCGCCGTCACGGTGCTCGGCCGTTCCGGGATCTCGGCGGCGAGGGCCAGTGCGAACGCGGCGGCGTGCGCGGCCGCGACGGCGTGCGCCCCGCCGTCGCCGATGCCCCGGACGGTCAGCACCGGCAAGCCGTGGTTGAGGTGCCCGGCTTTGGCGACGCCCGCACTTTCCATTTCGACCGCGGCGGCGTCGTCGTAGTGCGCGCGCAGCTGCTCGGCCAGCGGGCCGGTGCGGGAGCCGAGGACGACTTCCCCGGCGGCGATCGGCCGGAAGTGCACCGGCGGGTGGTGCCCGCCGGGGAGCCAGTTCTCTTCGCGGGCGACGTGCCGGGCCAGCTGGTCGAGGTGGTGCGGGATTTCCCAGGCCTGCGGCCGGGTTCGGAAGCCGCCGTCGGCGTCCTTGCCGCCGTGGTAGCCGTAGACCTTCGTCGCCACCACGACGTCCCCGGGCGCGAGGTCGTCGTGCAGCGCCCCGGCGATGCCGGCGAACACCAGCGCGCTGGGCCCGAACGTGGCGATGGCGCGTTCGGTGAGGACGGCGGCGCCCTGGTTGCCCTGGCCGGTGAGCGCGAGGACGATCGTGGCCCGGCCGGCGGGCGGCTCGCCGACCTCGAACCGCGTGCCCGAGGGGTGCGTCGTCACCCGGCGGTTGGCCAGCAACGTCCGCACCGCCGCGTATTCCGCCTCCAGCGCGGTCAGCACGACGACGGTGGCGGTCACGGGAGCTCGGCGGCCAGCGCGAAGGCGAACGCGGCCGCGTTGGCCGCCGCGACGGGCTGCCAGCCGGCCTTGTCGGCGGTGTGCTTGTGGCCGTCGGCCTTGTCGCTGATGCCGCGGACGGCGACGACCGGCAGGTTGCGGTTGAGGTGACCCGCTTTCGCGACGCCCGCGCTTTCCATTTCGATCGCGGCGGCGTCGTCGTAGTTCGTGCGCAGCTGCTCGGCCAGCGGGGTGGTGCGCGAATTGAGCACGACCTCGCCGGCGGCGATCGGCCGGAAGTGCACCGGCGGACGGCGCTCGTCCGGGAGCCACTCCTCTTCGCGGGCGACGTGCCGGGCGATCTGGTCGAGCTCGTAAGGGATTTCCCACGCCTGCGGCCGGGCGCGGAAGCCGCCGTCCTCGTCCTTGCCGCCGTGGTAGCCGTAGACCTTGGTGCCCACGACGACGTCGCCGGGTTCGAGGTCGTCGTGCAGCGCGCCGGCGACGCCCACGAACAGCAGCGCCCGCGGCGCGAACGTGGTGATCGCGCGCTCGGCGAGGATGGCCGACGCCTGGTTCCCCTGCCCGGTCAGCGCGAGCACGGCCGAGCCGCGGCCGCCCGGAGGCCGGCCCACTTCGAACCGGGTGCCCGACGGGTGGGTCTCCACCCGGCGGTCGGCCAGCAGCGCGCGGACGGCCGCGTACTCCACTTCCAGCGCGGTCAGCACCACGATCGGGGGTTCCGGAATGCCGTTCACGGGGTGGTGGTCTCGCTTTCTGCGTCGTTCGGGTCGTGCCCGCGGAGGATCGGCGGGTGCAGCACCGTCGCCGGGCCACGCCGGTAGAGCGCGGCCGGGCGCCCGCCGTCCCGCGCGGTCCGGTCACCGGTCGGCACGAGGAACCCTGCCACCCCGGTGATCTTGCGGTGGAAGTTGCGGTGGTCGAGGCGGTGGCCCCAGACGATCTCGTACACCCGCCGCAGCTCGCTGATCGTGAACTCGGCCGGGCAGAACGCCGCGGCCAGCGTCGTGTACTCGAGCTTGCCGCGCGCCCGCTCCACCGCGTCGGCGATGATCGTCCGGTGGTCGAAGGCCACCGGCGCGTCCGTGCGTTCGACGTCGCGGACCGCTTCCCAGCGCGCGGCGCGCGCGTCCCCGCCCGCCGACGGGATCGGCAGGTCCGGCACCAGCGCCAGGTAGCACACGGTCACCACCCTCCCCCGAGGATCACGGTCCGGACCACCGTAGGTCCGCAACTGTTCCAGATGCAGCCGTCCGGCCGCCAGGCCGGTCTCTTCGGCCAGCTCGCGGGCCGCGGCGACGTCGATGTCCTCGTCTTCGGAGGCGATGAACCCGCCGGGGAGCGCGAGCTGCCCGCGGTAGGGCTCTTCCGCCCGCTCGACGAGCAGGATGTTCAGCCGCTCTTCGCGGACGGTGAGGATCGCGAGGTCGACGGCGACCGCGACCTTCGGGATCTGCCATGTCGTGTCCTGGGGCACGCCGCAAGCCTAGCTTCATGTCACCTTGACGCAAAGTCGGCGCGCGTTCTAACCTGAACGCAGTTAATGTCGAAACGACGAAAAGGGCCTGTGATGTGTGTGCACCTACCGGTCTCGCTCGCCTTCAAGCTGGCCGCCGTCCTCCTGCTCGCCGGGCTGGTCAGCGGGTTCTGCCTCGCTTCGGCGGGGCAGCCGCCCGCCGCCACCGCGAGCGGCCTGCCCGGGACCGCGGTGAGCCGTGCCGCGCGCTGAGAACCCCCTCGAACCGGACGGCTCCGCGCTGACCGCGTTCGCGGCCGGCCTGCGGGCGCTGCGGGAGAACGCGGGGAACCCGTCCTACCGCGAACTGGCGCGGCGGGCCCACTTCTCCGCCACCACGCTGTCCGACGCCGCGGGCGGGCGCCGGCTGCCGAGCCTGGCGGTGACCCTCGCGTACGTCCGCGCGTGCGACGGCGACGCCGACGCGTGGGAACGCCGCTGGCGCTCGACGGCGGCCGAACTGACCACCCCGGCCCCGGCCGGCGACTCCGCGCCTTATCGCGGGCTCGACGCCTATGACCGTGCGGACGCCGAGTTCTTCTTCGGCCGGGACCGGCTCGCCGACACCCTGCTCGCGCGGATCGCCGCCCACCGGAGCGTGGTCGTGACCGGCCCGTCGGGGTCCGGGAAGACGTCGCTCCTGCGGGCCGGGCTCCTGCCCCGGCTCACCGGCCCCGTCGTCTTTACGACCCCGGCCACCGCGGGGGACCTGCGCCTGCCCGATGGCGAACCGCTGGTCGTCGTCGACCAGTGCGAAGAGCTGTTCGCGCTCGGCCCCGGCGAGCGGGAACGGGTGATCGGCACGCTGCGCGGGGCGCGGGTGGTGCTCGCGGTGCGCGCGGACTTCGCCGACCGCTGCGCCGAACTCCTCGGCCCGGGCGAGGCGCCGGCCCGCGTCGAGGTCGGGCCGATGACCGCCGACGAACTGCGCCAGGCGATCACCGGCCCGGCCGCGCGGGCCCGGTGCATGGTCGAAACCCCGCTGCTGGCCACGGCCGTCGCGCTCGCCCACGGGCGGCCCGGGGCGTTGCCGTGGCTGTCGCAGGTGCTGCTGGAGACGTGGCGGCGGCGCAGCGGCAGCCGCCTGACCCTCGCGGGGTTCCAGGCGGCGGGGGAGTTCGGCGCGCCACTGGCCGGTGCCGCGGAAGCCGGGTACGCCGCGCTCGGCCGGGCCGGGCAGGCCGTCGCCCGTGACCTGTTCCGCCGGCTCGCCGACCCCGGCGAAGGCCTCCGGGCCGTCGGTGCCGAGGAACTCGACGACACCCCGCTCACCGCCGGCGTGGTCGACCGGTTCGTCCGGGCCCGGGTGCTCGTGCGCGACGCCCACCGGCTCCGGCTCGCCCACGAAGCGCTGCTCGCCGCCTGGCCGCGCCTGGCCACCTGGCTAGAGGGCGACGGCGCCGGGCGGCGCACTCACTGCGAACTCACCCAGGCGGCCGCCGCCTGGCGCCGCCACCACCGCGACCCGAGCCTGCTCCTGCGCGGCGCGCACCTGGCCGCCGTCCGCGAGTGGGCCGCGCACCCGCGGCACCTCACCACGCACGAGCGGACCTACCTCGAGGCCAGCGTCGCGGCGGAGGACCGGCCCCGCCGGGCGCGGCACGGACGGCACGTCGCGGTGCTCGCGGCCGTGCTCGTGCTCTCGTTCCCGGCCCCGTTCGACAGCGGCGGCTGCGGCCCGCCGTCCGCCGCGGTGATGTCCGGACCTTTGTCGTCCGGCGCGCCGGCTCCGGCGCCGGACAACGCCGAGCGCTGAACCTGTGATCACCGGAAACGAGGAGGGAACCATGAAAGCAGCAGCAGTGGTGGCCGCGGTGGCCGTCGCGGCGACGGTCGGAGTCGGCGCGGCCGGCTCGGCCGAAGCCGCGTGCCGGGCCCAGTACGCGTGCATGTACTCGAACTCCGACCTGGGCGGGTACAAGTTCGAGAACTTCAACAGCCAGGCCAACTGGGGGAACCTGCGGTACGCGGGCACCAGCATCCCGCTGTGGGCGGGCGACGGGACGTACAACAACGTCAGCTCGATGGAGAACAAGGACACCAACTCCCCGATCGCCGTCTACTACAACTCGGGGTACCGCGGGTCGTGCTTCACGATCCGGTCGAGCGGCACGGTGCGGAACTTCGCGGACGTCCGGCTCTCCGGCGACAGCCACGACGGCTGGGTGGCCAACGACGTGATGAACTCCCACCACTTCAACATCGCCTGCGGCACGTACTACGGATGAGGACGGCGCGGATCGCCGCGGCGCTCGTCGTGGCGGCGCTCGGGTGCGGCATCGCCCTTTCGGCGGGCGATGCCGCGGAACCCGGGCCGCCGCCGATCGGGCCGGTGCACGCGGTCGCCTCGGGGGCGGACGTCGTGCTCCCGTTCGACGCCTACCGGCACTCCGCCGCCGAGGTCAACGTGATCGAGCGGGCCACCGCCCTGCTGGCCCGGGACTGCCTGGCCCGGTTCGGCTACCTGTGGGCTCCGCCGTCGGCCGACGCGGTGGACGCGTTCCGGCCGGCGGCGGGCGGCCGCTACGGGATCGTGGACGCCGCGGAGGTCGCCCGGCTCGGCTACCACCCGGTGGAGCCACCGGATCGTCCGGCGGAGCCGCAGCCGCCGCTCGACGTGCTGATGGTCTACACCGGCAAGGGAACGTCGGAGGCGCACGGGCAGCCGGTCCCCGACGGCGGCTGCCTCGGCGAAGCCCGCCGCCGGCTCGAGGAGGGCGTGCCGGCGGCCTTGCCGGGCGAGGCTTTCGCCCGGCTCGACCGCGAGCTTTTCCTGACCGCGCAGGCCGATCCGCGCGTTCAGGCGGCGATGGCCGGGTGGCGCGGGTGCATGGCCGAGTCGGGGGAGCGGTACGCCGACGTGTGGGCGGCCAACGACGACGTCCGGTGGAGCGGGCCGTCGCCGACGCCGGAGGAGATCCGCGTCGCCCGGGCGGATCTGGCGTGCCGCGCGCGGACCGGCCTGGCCGGGACGTGGCTGGCGGTGGAGACGGCGTACCAGCGGCGGGCGATCGAGGAGCGGAGCGGGGAGTTCGAGGCGCTCGCGAAAGCCCGCCAAGTGCGGCTCACCACCGCATGGGGGGTGGTGGACCGCTGAACCGTGGCGGGCGGGGGCGGGTGCCCGGCCCCGCCCGCCACGCGCCGGACCTTGCGGGCCGCCGCCGTTCACGACTGTTGGTCCGGTGTCCGGTGTCGCCGGACCGGGAACGCCCGCCACGGACCCCGGACCGGATCGGACCCCGGTGGAACCTCACTCGCTCCCGAAACGTCATAGTGCCGTAAGTAACACAATCGGCCCAACGGGCGAATGACTATGCGTAGTGGTTCCGAGGAGAAAGGCGATCCGGTGTCCGGTTCAGGAGTCGAGCTCACCCACCGCGCGATGGCGATGCTGAAGGCGGTGGCGGCGGGACGCGCGCAGATGTCGTGCAGCTGCGAGCCCGACCTCTTCATCGACGGATTCGCCTGCTGCGATCAGATGACCGCGCACGCCCTCGCCCACGGCGGCTACCTGCGGCCCGCCGTCGAAGCCGCCGCCGGGCGGGTGCCGGCCGAGCTCACCGAAGCCGGCCGGGCCGCGCTGGAGGTCACCGTCGCCGCCTGATGCGGGTCACGCAGCGTCGTGGTTCGCTCAGCTGTTCCCGGGTTCGCCTTCGCGCCGGGTGAGCACCCGCGGAGCGTCTTCGGTCACCGCGACCGTGTGCTCGGAGTGGGCCGTGCGGGAGCCGTCGGCCGAGCGGATGGTCCAGCCGTCGGGGTCGAACACGATCCGGTCGGTCGTGGCGGCGAACCACGGCTCGAGCGCGAGGGTCAGGCCCGGCTTGAGCTTCATCCCGCGCCCGGCCGTGCCCTTGTTGGAGACGTGCAGGTCCTCGTGCATGGTGCGGCCGATGCCGTGCCCGCCGAACTCGGTGTTGACCGGGTAGCCGTACTCGCGGGCCACCGCCCAGATCGCCGCCGAGATGTCGCCCAGCCGGTTGCCGGGGCGGGTCACCTCGATCGCCGCTTCCAGTGCCTCCTCGGTGGCGCGGATGATCCGCAGGTCCTCCTCGGCGGGGGTGCCGACGATGACCGTGCGCGCCGAGTCGGCCGTCCACCCGTCGATGCTCACCGCGAGGTCGGCCTTGAGCACGTCGCCGTCGCGCAGCACGTAGTCGTGGGGCAGGCCGTGCAGCACGGCGTCGTTGACCGACAGGCAGATGACGTTGCGGAACGGGCCCTTGCCGAAGGACGGCGCGTAGTCCCAGTAGCACGACTCGGCTCCGCGCCGCTTGATCATGCCGCGCGCGTGGTGCTCCAGGTCCATGAGGTTGACGCCCACGTCGGCGAGCCGGCCGACCTCGGTCAGCACCTCGGCGACGAAGCGCCCGGCGACGTGCATGCGGTCGACTTCCGCCGGCGTCTTCAGTTCGATCACGGAAACCTCTTCGGTACCAGGGTTGGTATAGTTATACCGGAACCGTAGCACGAATCCGGTATAGGAATACCAGTCGGGTCCGGAGCGGGGACGAAAACCGCTCCGACCTGGCAGGCTTGGGCCATGGCGGAACCCCCACCACCCGTGGACGACGATGCGACGGTCTTCCTCCCGAGCGAGCTGCGCGGCCCGCACTGGCCGACCCGCGACCCCGACGTCTCCCGGCGGCCCTACGACGAGTTCGCGACCCAGATCGTCGCGCGCCCGCCCGCGTCCCCGGTCAGCGCCGGCCGCGGCGAGGGTGCCGGTTCGTCGCTGGCCCGCTCGAGCGGGCGGATGGCGGTCGCCTCCGCGGTCAGCCGCGTCACCGGGTTCGTCGCCAAGCTGCTGCTGGCCGCGGTGGTCGGGACCGGGGTCGTCAACGACTCCTTCACCGTCGCGAACACGCTGCCCAACATCGTCTTCGAACTGCTCTTCGGCGGCGTGCTCGCCAGCGTCGTCGTCCCGCTGCTCGTGCGCTCCCACGACGACCCGGACGGCGGCCGCGCCTACACCCAGCGGCTGATCACGATGGCGCTGGTGCTGCTCACCATCGGCACGGCGGTCGCGGTGGCGATCGCCCCGCTGTTCACCGCGCTCTACGTCGACAAATCGTCAGCGGAGGCCAATTCCGGGCTGACCACCGCGCTGGCGTACCTGCTCCTGCCGCAGATCCTCTTCTACGGCCTCTTCGCACTATTGTCCGCGATCCTCAACGCGCAGAACGTCTTCGGCCCGCCGGCCTGGGCGCCGGTGCTCAACAACGTCGTCGTCACCGGCACGCTCGTGGTGTTCGCCGTCGTGCCGGGGGAGCTGACCCTCGACCCGGTCCGGATGAGCGACCCGAAGCTGCTCGTGCTCGGCCTCGGCACCACGCTCGGCATCGTCGCGCAGGCGGTGGTGCTGATCCCGGCGTTGCTGCGCACCGGGTTCCGGTTCCGCTGGCGCTGGGGCTTCGACCCGCGGATCAAGGAGTTCGGCGGGCTCGCCGCGTGGATCCTCGGCTACGTCGTGATCAGCCACGTCGGGTTCGTCGTCACCACGCGGGTGCTGACCGGCGGCACCCGCGGCGGGGTCACGGCCTACAGCTACGCGTCCCTGCTTTTCCAGCTGCCGTACGGGATCCTCGGGGTTTCGCTGCTGACCGCGCTGATGCCGCGGATGAGCCGGGCCGCCGCGGACGGCGACACCGGTTCGCTCGTCGGCGACCTTTCGCTCGCCTCCCGGATGTCCACGGTGCTCTTCGTGCCCATCTCGGCCGTGCTGGCCGTGGTCGGCACCCCGGTCGGCATCGCGATCTTCACCTGGGGCCGCGGCACGCTGGCGGACGCCGAGCGGCTCGGCCAGACCCTCGCCGTCTCGGCCGTCGGGCTGCTGCCGTTCGCGCTGGTCATGTTGCAGCTGCGGGTGTTCTACGCGATGAAGGACGCCCGGACGCCGACGCTGATCATGCTCGTGATGACCGCGGTGAAGATCCCGCTGCTGCTGCTCTGCCGGGGCTTGCTCGACGGCGAGCACATCGTCTACGGCGTGATGCTCGTCAACGGCGCCGGGTTCGTGGTCGGCGCCGTGCTCGGCCAGGTCTGGCTGTGGGTCCGGCTCGGGCACCTGCGCAGCAAGCGGTCGCTGCGGGTCGGGCTGATCGTGCTGGGGGCGAGCGCCCTCGGCGTCGGGGCTGCGGTGCTCGCCGGCTACGCCGTGCCCGGCTCGCTAGGGCCGATCCCCGCCGCCTGGGTGAAACTGCCGGTCCAGACCTTGCTCGGGATGGCCGTCCCGTTCGGGTTGCTCGCGCTGGTGAAGCTCCCGGAGTTCACGCCCGTGACACGGCGGGTGGGCGGTCTCCTGCGGCGGTTCGCGCCTCGTTGACGACTACGGCCGGGAACGTGATCCGGATGTCTCGAAACGATAACGAGACCGCTGCGATCAGCGCGTTTACAATTCCGGCGCGGGTTCCTACGATCACCCGGATCAGCGATGGGGCGGAGGTCGTGCATGACGCGCAGTGCGCGCAGGCGGCGGGATCGGGTCACGGTCGACGAACTGCTGCGGGCGGCCGGTGCGCGGCCGCGCAAACCCGGTTCGCGCTCGGCCGAAACGGCGGCCCGGCGCGGCACCGAGGCCGAGCCGCGCGGATCGGGCGGCCGGATCGCGCTGGCGTCGGCCGTCGTCGTCGTGCTGGGCGGGCTGGTGCTCGCGCTGGCGACGCGGCCGGAACCCGTGCCCGGCTCGACGCAGTTCCCGCAGCTGCAGCCGGCCACCGGCGTCCCGTCGTCGAGCGCGGTCGCCGCGCCGACGAGCACGACCACGCCGTCCCCGGTGATGATGCACGCGCGCCGCACGCCGGACCCCACGCCGACGCCGACCGTGACGGTGAAGCTGCCGCCACCGCCGACGGCGACGGTCACCCTCCCGACGCCCACCTGGGACTGGAACCACTGCTATCCCTACCCCTATGGCTGCCGCCGCGACGGCACGCCGGTGCGCTGACGGCGCAGGAGCAGGTAGACCCCGCCGGCGAGCACGAACCCGGCCGCGAACGTCAGGTCACCGGTGCCGGGCACGGCTTTCGGGATCGGCCCGGTGTAGAGCGCCTGGTTCGCGAACAGCCCGACCGACCCGACCAGGCCGACGAGGAACGCGGCGAACCCCGCGGTGTTGCGGTGGCTCTTGTCGGCCAGCAGCGCGCCGAAGTCGGTGCCGCGGCGCAGGTGGTGGTCGGCCAGCAGCACGCCGAGCCACGGGCCGATCCAGTAGGCGATGACCAGCAGGAAGTTCTCGTAGGCGTGCCCGGCGTCGGCGAGGCCCAGCCAGGCCAGCACGAACCCGACCGCGCCGAAGGCGAGCGCGACGGCGGCGCGGCGCCAGGCCAGCGGCAGCCGGACGTCGAGGGCGAGGAAGGCGAGCGCTCCCGAGTAGACGTTCAGGACGTTCGCCGCGACCGCGCCGAGCGTGATGGCCAGCAGCGTCGCCGCGGCGAGGAACCCGGGCAGGTGCCCGGTGAACGCGGTCGCCGGGTTGGCGTCGTCCGCGCCGCCGATGGTCGTCGACGCGGCGCCGGCGAGCATCAGGACGGTGGTGGAGAGGAACATCCCGAGCCCGGCGTAGCCGCCGATCGCGCGTTTCGACGCGGTCTTGGGCAGGTAGCGCGTGTAGTCGGCGGCGTACGGGTTCCAGCCCGCGGTGTAGCCGAACGCGGTGCCGACGGTGAGCAGGAACCCGCCGACGCTCCCGGTGTTCGCGGTGGCGCCGGACTTCGTGAAGACGACGACGCTCGCCGCGGCGAACACGACGGCGAGGACGGCGAAGACGTACTTTTCGTACGCCTGCACCAGGTTGTGCCCGAAGAAGGCGATGGCGATCTGCAGCGCGACGACGAGCACGAGGCAGGCGAGCACGGGCAGCCCGGTGAGGCCGGCGAGGGCGAAGGCGCCGCTGACGCTGTTGACGGCGAACCAGCCGATGCCCGCCATGACCGACATCAGCGCGGCGGGCAGGATGTTGCCGCGGTAGCCGAACGCGGCCCGCCCGAGCACCATCTGCGGCACGCCGTAGCGCGGCCCGCGCGCGGACAGGACGCCGTGCGCGAGCGCGCCCAGCCCGTTGCCGACGACGGCCGCGAGCGCGGCCTGCCAGAAGGTCAGCCCGAAGGCGGTGACCGCGAGGACGCCGACGAAGACGGTGGCGAACTCGAGGTTGGGGGAGGCCCAGGTCCAGGCCAGCTGCCGCGGTGTCCCGTGCCGGTCGGCGTCGGCGACGGGCTCGACCCCGCCGGGCTCGACGGCCACCACCTTGTCGCCGTAGCCGGCGCTCTCGGTCCTCGTCATGGAAGGACGGTAAGCGGTGAAAGTTGCGGCGGTGTGACGGTTCCGGCCGCCGAACCGGCCGTGAATGCCACATTGACGGCCTTGGTGTCCGGGGGCCGGCAAAGTCGCGTTGGTGCAGCCCGCAGCGTTGCACCAGCGTCTTGAATGACTCATTCAGGACCTCCGAAGACCTGAATGAGTCATTCAAGACGTGGGGCCAGCGGGTTACCGACGGCAGGGTGGCCCGGCCGGACAGTGCGGGCCGCCGGACTTCGCGAGAGGTGGGGTTCCCGGTGACCGGTACCCGCGAAGACCCCCTCACCGGCCCCGATGCCGGTGAGAGGGCCTTCGGCAGCCCCACTACGGGTCCGAGGGTCAGCCGGTGTAGCCGGCGACGATCTTGGTGAACGCGTACTTGTCCTGCGAGATGCCGCTGCATTCGCCGCCGCCGCTGCAGTCGCGGTTGGTGGCCCAGAACGTGAAGCGGGCCAGGTGGTGGCTCGTCGCGTAGCTGCGGATGGAGGTGAAGTTCGCGACCGTGACGGTCTCGCCCGCGTTGTCGGTCTTGCCGTTCATCGAGGAGAGGCCGCTGTGCCGGTAGGCGGTGTCGTCGCTCCAGCCGAAGGTGGTCTTGAGCTGGTTCTTCAGCCCGTCGACCGCGGACTTCGTCATGGCGGCCATGTCACCGCCACTGGAGAAGTCGAACGGCATGACCGACCAGACGTCGACGCCGGCGCCGATCGCCTTGGACTGGTTGATCAGGCGCTTGCCCCACGAGTCGGGGCCGGTCGTCGTGGTGCCGATGGTGATGACGACCTTCAGGTCCGGGTTCTTCTGCTTGGTCAGCTTGACCGCGTTGAGGATGCGGTCCTGCACCGTGTTGTTCTGGAACTCGTCGGTGTTCTCGATGTCGAGGTCGATCGCCTTGAGGTCGTAGGCGTCGATCACCTTCTGGTACGCGCCCGCCAGCGCCGAGGCCGACGTGCACTTCGAGCCCAGCTTCGTGCCGGACCAGCCGCCGAAGGAGGGGATCACGTCCCCGCCCGCGTTGCGGATGTTCTGGATCATCGTCTTGTCCGAGCCGGTCAGCGAACGGCTGCCGTCCCACTTCGGGTTGCAGGTGCCGTCCGACAGGACGAAGGCGAGGGTAAACGCTTTCACGCCGGTCGCGGACATCGCCGCGGTCGGGCTGGTCTGGCCGCCCCACTGGTAGAGGTACGGGGAGGCGAGCACCGGGTTCACCGCGGCCATGGCCTGCGGGGCGAGACCGACCGCGGTCGCCATCGCGGCTCCGGCCGCGAGCGCGAGGGTCACCAGACGGCGCACTGATTGCATGGGGGTCCTCCAATGTGCAGGTGGAGCACCTCCGGTTTGAGGCGGCGGGATCATCCCGGGAGGAGTGCTGTGTGCCACCACACAGTGGACTAGACCAATGTTGCGTGTCAACCCTTCTTCGGTCGGAAAATGACTGACGGTGCGCGGACGGCTCCCCAGCGTCGGTGCGTGTGAGATTCCCCTGAAGGCGGATCGACAGCGCCCGGCATTCCGGCTACTTTGCCGAAATGGTGGGGGATTCGGTCGCCGCCGGCGGAGGGCGCCGCCCGGGCCGGCTGCTGCCCGCCGTCGTGCTGGGGCGCTGGGCGCTGTGGCGGCTGCCGCGCCGGAGCCAGGTCCTCTACCTCGTCACGGTCGACGTCCTCGCCGTCGCCGCCGTCGCGCTCGCCGCCGTCCGGTTCCCGCCGGACTCGGCACTGCTCGGGCCGTTCGCGCTGCTCCTGGGCGGGATGCTGGTGTGCGCCGAACTCGCGCGGCCGGTCGAGCGCCACCGCGAGGACACCCTGCTCGGCCCCGGCGTCGACACGCCGTGGATCTTCGCCGGGGTGCTGGTGCTCCGGCCCGGCTTCGCGGTCGCCCTGGTCGTGCTCTCCGCGCTGCACCAGTGGTTCCGGGTCCGCAGAAGACCCGTCTACCGGCAGGTGTTCGGCGCCGCGGCGACGGCACTGGCCGGTCTCGTCGCGGGCGCGTTCCTCACCGCGACCGGCGTCCGGCCGCTGGGCGAGGTCCTCGATTCCCGCGCCGTCCTCCTGCTCACCGCCGCCGGCGTGGTGTTCCTCGCGGTGAACGCCGCGCTCGTGACCGCCGCCGACGGCCCCCGGCGCCCGCGCGAAGCCGCGCCGGGCCACGCTTTCGACGCCGCGATGACCGCGTTCGGCCTGCCGCTGGCCTGGGCCACCGGGGCCGCCCCGCTCCTCGTGCCGGTGCTGGCCGGCGCCACCGTCGTGCTGCACCGCGGCGGCCTCGGCGGCGGCCGCCGCGACCACGTCACCCTCGACCCCGGCACCGGCGTGCTGACCGCCGCGTCCTGGCGCGGCGCCGCCGAAGCCCGGCTGGACCGCCTCGGCGGGCACGGTCCCGGCCCGGCCGTGCTGCTGCTCGACCTCGACCACTTCCGCCGGCTCAACGACCGCTACGGCGCCCGCGTCGGCGACGCGGTCCTGCGCGCGGTCGCCGACACCCTGCGCGACGAGGTCCGCGCCGCGGACCTGGTGGGCCGTTCCGGCGGCGAGGAGTTCGCCGTCCTGCTGACCGGCACCGGCCGCTTCGACGCGATGGCCATCGCCGAACGCATCCGCCTGGGCATCGCCTCGACCCTGGTGGCGCTGAAGGACTCGGACGACGGCCCCCAGTTCGTCGGCGTGACGGCGTCGATCGGCGTCGCGGCCTGCCCGGCGGACGGCGAACTGGCGGACGCTCTGGTGGCGGCGGAGGCGGCGTTGCTGCGTGCGAAGGCGGCGGGCCGGAACCGGGCGTTGTGCGCGGAGCCCGAGCCGGAGCCGTGATCCGACCGTTGGGAATGGTTCGCAACCGGTAATACCGCGGAGCGTCTTGATGGCAGGAAAGACGGCGAGGGGCCGTCGGGGGAACTCAGGGGGAAATCGATGTCTTCATTTCGTCGTGCCGCGGGGATCGGAACCATTGCGGCGGCGGCCGTCGTTCTTTCGGCGTGCGGTGGTCAGCAGAGCCCGCCGATCGGCGGGCAGAGCACGACGGCGGCCACGACGGTGACGGCGACGACGGCCACCCCGGCCGCCGCTCGTCCCACGCCGGCGGCCGAGGTCAGCGCGCCGGTGCGCGCGTGCGCTTCGGCGACGAAGGCCAAGCTCGACGCGGCGCTCAAGGCGGACGCGAAGGCGTCCGGCGCGCTGGTCGTCGACCGCAAGGGGCTCCAGGGCATCAAGTGTGCGGCGCCGTGGGCGTTCGCGCACTTCACCAATGAAATCGACGGTGGCAGCGTTCTTTTCGAATACCGGAACGGGACCTGGTTCCCGCGGAACTGGGGCACCGGGGAATTGTGCGAAAAGGTCCCGGCCGCGACCGCCGAACGGATTTGCCGCTGAGGCTCAGCCGATGGTGATCGCGGTCAGTTTCTCCCGCAGGTACTCCGCCGCGATCACCTCGGGGTAGGTGCGCTTGCCCAGCGGCGGCGCGAGCGACGTGATCCGGGCGTCGTGGTCGGTCTCGTAGAAGAAGATCAGCGAGACCAGGTCCTCGTCCGGGGCCGTCGGCGCGGGTGGGAGGACGCGGTGGCGGGTCGAGCGCCAGCGGTCGCCGGTCCAGCGGGCCATCAGGTCGCCGATGTTGACCGTGAACGCGTCCGGGTGGAACGGCGCGTCTTCCCACTCGCCTTCGGCCGTGCAGACCTGTAGCCCGCCGACGCCGGCCTGGCGGTCGAGGACCGTCACCGTGCCGAAGTCGGTGTGCGGGCCGATCCGGAACTGGTCCGGTGCCGGCGCGCCGACCTGCGTCATCGGCGGGTACCAGTTGATGTTGAACGTGTACGTCGGGTGCGCCGTGTGCCGCGTGAAGTGGCTTTGGGCCAGGCCGAGCGCCGCGGCGAAGATCTCCAGCAGGTGGTCCGACAGCGCGCGCATCCGGCGCATGTACTCCGTCGCCACTTCGGCGAAGCCGGGGACCTCGCCGGGCCAGACGTTGGGCTGGAACCAGAACCCGTCGACGTCGGCGACGCCCACGCCTTCGTCCGCCCCGGCGGAATAGGACTCCTTGAGGTCCGGCGGGGTCTCGGTGCCCTCGGCGTAGCCGTTGGCCTCGACCCCGGGTGGCAGCCAGCCGCGGCCGCCGACCGTGACCGCGTAGCGCTGCTTGACGTCCTCGGGCAGCGCGAAGAACTCCCGCGCCAGCTCGCGTGTCCGGCGGCGCAGGTCGTCCGGCACGCCGTGCCCGGTGACCAGCAGGAACCCGGACTCCCGCAGCGCGCGGTCGATCTGGGCGGCCACGTCGGCGCGGCCTTCGGACGTCCCGCCGAACCACGGCGAAAGGTCCACGAGCGGAACGGTTGACGGCATACCGGCTCCTCGCAACAACACTGTCCTATTCGGACTTCTCGACCCCGATGTCCTCGAACCACAGGTCCGGGCGCGCGGCGATGAACTCGGTCATCAGCGCCGTGCAGGCGGGATCGTCGAGCACGGTGATCCCCACGCCGATCCCGGCGAGCCAGTCGTGCCCGCCGTGGAACGTGGTGGCCTCGCCGATGACGACGCGCCCGATCCCGAACTGACGGACGAGCCCGGAGCAGTACCAGCACGGCGAAAGCGTCGTGACCATGATCGTGTCGCGGTAGTGCGGGCGGCGGCCGGCGTTGCGGAACGCCGCGGTCTCGGCGTGCATCGACGGGTCGCCGTCCTGCACGCGCCGGTTGTGCCCGCGGCCCAGCAGGGTGCCCGCGGTGTCGAACAGCGCGGCCCCGATCGGCACGCCGCCCTCGGCCTTGCCCAGCTCGGCTTCCTCGCGGGCGACGGCGAGCAGGGTGTGCGGGTCGATCGGCATGCGTCACTCTTTCCGGCGGAGGCGGTGCCTGGCAAGTGTTTGACCCCAGTGCTGCACCATCCGGCGGATCGAGGACCGGAGCTGTCCTCGACGTCTGGCACACTGCGTGTCATGTACGGCACTTCGGAACGCCTGCTCCGGCTGCTCTCGCTGCTCCAGGCGCGGCGCGACTGGCCGGGCGCGG
Organism: Amycolatopsis lexingtonensis; assembly: GCF_014873755.1. Taxonomy (NCBI): domain Bacteria; kingdom Bacillati; phylum Actinomycetota; class Actinomycetes; order Pseudonocardiales; family Pseudonocardiaceae; genus Amycolatopsis; species Amycolatopsis lexingtonensis. Next base: position 4,209,096 of record NZ_JADBEG010000001.1, on the reverse strand, counting down.
ACCTCGCGGCGCGGCTCGAGGTCGACGTCCGCACGATCCGCCGCGACGTCGAGCGGCTGCGGTCCCTCGGCTACCCGGTGCACGCGACGCCCGGGGTGGCCGGCGGCTACCGCCTCGGCGCGGGTGCCGCGCTGCCACCGCTGCTGCTGGACGACGACGAAGCCGTCGCGGTCGCGGTCGGCCTGCGCACGGCGGCGAGCGGCACGGTCAGCGGCATCGAGGAGACGTCGGTGCGCGCGCTGGCGAAGCTGGAGCAGGTGCTGCCCGCCCGGCTGCGGCCGCGGGTCGGCGCCGTGGCCGCGGCGACGGTCTCGCTGCCCGGCGCCGGCCCGACGGTGGACGCGTCGGTGCTGACGGCGATCGCCGCGGCCTGCCGGGACCACGAGCGCCTGCGCTTCGGCTACGGCGACCGGTCCGGCGCGGCGACGGAACGCTCGGTCGAGCCGCTGCGCCTGGTCTGCACCGGCCGGCGCTGGTACCTGGTCGCCTTCGACCTCGACCGCGCCGGCTGGCGCACGTTCCGGGTCGACCGGATCACCGGCGTGCCGGCCGCGAGCTTCCGCTTCACCCCGCGCGAACCCCCGGCCGACGACCTGGCGGCGTACGTCTCGCGCCAGATCTCGACGGCGCCGTACCCGCACCAGCTGGTCCTGCGGGTGGCCGCCCCGGCCGAGGAGGTCGCGCGCCGCGTCCCGCCGACCACCGGCGCCGTCGAGGCGATCGACGAGCACGCCTGCCGGGTGCGGACCGGGGCGAACACCCTCGACACGGTCCCGTACTACCTCGCGCAGTGGGGGTACGACTTCGTGGTCGAGGAGGCCCCGCCGGGCCTGGTGGAGCGGCTGCGCGAGGTGGCGGAGCGGTTCGCGCGGGCGGTGGGTTAGGCCGTCTCGAGCCGGACGTGATCGCTTTCGCCGTCGGACAGGAACGCCGCCAGCGCGCCGCCTTCCGCCATCACGTCGGTGCGTTCGGACCGGGAGAACCGCCGCAGCGGCCGCACCACCACCGCGCCGTCCGCGACCTGCCAGGTCGCCGACACCCGGCCGTCCACCAGCACCACCCGTTCGCCCGCCACCGAAAGCCCGCGGTGGGCGTCGTCGATGATCCGGGTCCGGTCGTCGTAGCCGAGGATCGCGTTGTCGAACGCCGGCAGGAACCGCACCGGCGCCGGCGTGCCCGGGTCCGGGCGCGGGGCGTCCGGCAGGTCAAGCAGCTCGCGGCCGCGCTCGTCGCGGAACACCACCAGCTCCTCGCGCACGGCTTTCACCGCCGCCGGCAGCCCGGCCAGGCCGCTCCACGCGCGCAGGTCGGCCGTCGCCGCGGGACCGAACGCCGCCAGGTAGCGCCGCACCAGCACTCGGCCGACCTCGTCGTCCTCGGCGAGCGGGGCGACGTCGCGGCCCAGCCACGCCGGCAGCGGCAGGTTCCGCACGCCCGCCTTGACGCGCCACAACCCGCGCGGCGGCAGCTGCGCCACCGGGATCAGGGCGGCGATCAGCATTTCCCCGAGCGGCCGCGGTCCCGCGTCCGGCCAGCGGTGGGCGACCGCGCGGGCGAGATCGCCCATCGAGCGTGGCTCGCCGTCGGCCAGCACCGCCTGGCCCGCGGCCGCGAGCTCGCCGAGGTCGACCCCGGTGAGCTCGCGGCGGTAGGTGCCCAGGACGCGCTGGCGCAGCATCGCGTCGAACCGCGTCCGCCACGCCAGGACGTCCTCGGCGGTGAGCAGGTGGACGGTGCGGCGCATCAGGTGCGTCCGCACCACGCGCCGCCCGGTCAGCAGCTCCGACAACGCCGCCGGGTCGAACGCGCGCAGCCGCGACCACAACCCGGTGAACGGCTCCTGCGGCTCCTGCGCCTGCAGGCCGCCGAGGTGCGCGACGGCGTCGTGCACTGGAAGCTCGGCGCGGTCGAGCAGCAGCTGGCGGGCGAGCGTGGCGCGGTTGAGCGCCCGGGTGTCCAGGACGGTCACGTCGCCTTACGTCCGTCCAGCGCCTCGCGGAGGATGTCCGCGTGCCCGGCGTGCTGCGCGGTTTCGGTGATGACGTGCAGCAGCGCCCGCCGCGCACTCCACGTCGTGCCGGGCTGGTTCCACGGCGCGTCGGGCAGCGGGTGCGTCACGGACAGGTCGGGCAGGCTCGCGATGATGTCCTCGCTGCGCCGGGCGACGTCTTCGTAGCGGGCGAGTACGGCCGCCAGGGTGTCCTGGTAATCGATGGTCCACTGCGGGAACTCGCGGGCAGTGCCGGCTGCGACGTCCGCCCCGGTGACGCCGTCGGGGAGGTCGTAGCGCATCGTGGACGGGCCTTCCACGGCGAAGGGCAGCCAGTTCTCCTCCGTGGAAGCGACGTGCTCGAGCAGCCCGCCCCGGCACAGCGCGCTGACGGCCGCCAGTTCGGCGATGAGGTCGTTGCGTTCGGCGTCGTTCTGCACGAGGACCACTCTGGCAGGAATAGCGGACAGGTTGTGTCCGCTACTTCGGCGTCACGCCGAGCATCCGCAGCACCAGCTCGCCGTACTCCTTGCCGAGCGCGGTGGGCGTCTGGCGGGCGCGCTCGCTGTACCAGCGGGCGACGTCGACGCCGAGGGAGAGCACCGCGCGGGCCGAGGTGTGCGGGTCGGACACCGTGAACACGCCCTCTTCGACGCCGTCCGCGATCACCTTGCGCACGATCCGCTCGATCCGCCGCCGCAGTTCGGCGACCACCTGGAACTCCTGCTCGGGCAGCGCCTGCAGCTCGTACTGGACCACCCGGGCGACGGTGTGCCGCCGCGCGTGCCAGGCGACGAAGTCCTCGACGATCAGCCGGATCCGCTCGACGGGGTCGGACACCTTCGCGACGACGTTCTCGACCAGCGCGAGGGTCTGCTCGTGCCCGTACCGGCTGATCGCGAAGAGCAGCGCGGCCTTCGACGGGAAGTGCACGTAGAGCGCGGCGGGCGACATCCCCGCGGCGCCGGCGATGTCCCGCGTGGTGGTGGCGTGGTACCCCCGCTTGGCGAAGGCCTCCACCCCGGCGAGCATGAGCCGCCGAGCGGTCTCCGGCTGCACGTCCGGCCACAGCTCGGCCGACAGCGACATCGTCATCCGGTGATCCTCCCAGACCGCGGCGGCCCCGGCGGTGGCCGGGACGCCGTCATTGTAAGCGGTCGCTGACCTGCGGATCTGGGAGGAAGCCGGACGGTCACCGGCGATCTCGTCAGCGGAGGCCGACGCCGGTGGTGTAGATGTCCTCGTCGTTGGCGATCGACGCGTTCGGCGCCCCGGCCTGGCAGGTGCGCGGCGGGATGCCGGGGGTACCGGTGCCGGGGCAGAGGAACAGGTCCGGCGGGCGGGTGTCCGACCAGACCGGGTACGCGGTCCGGGCCGTGACGGCGATTCCGGCGTAGTCACCGTAGAAGGTGCCGGTGAACTGCGTCGGCGGCGGCATGCTGCCCGACGTCGCCCGGGTGTGGGTGAAACCCGTGGAGACCGTGATGTCCGAGAAGCCGGTGGTCTCGTCGGCGCCGTACTGCCGGTCGTAGTAGCTGACGGCGAAGGTGCCGTCCGGACCGAACGCGGCGCCCTGCCAGAACTGGTCGGTCCGGGCCTGGCCGGGCGCGGTGGTGATCACCGGCAGCCGCCGGACGTCGGTGGTGCCGCCGGTGAACGCGGCGCCCGCGTCGGCCGAGGCCGACAGGACGATGTCGTTGTTGCAGGAGCCGTCCTTCACGCCGGTGTAGGTGTTGACGGCGGTGGCGGGGTTGACCCCGGTCGGCGTGCAGCCGTTGGCCTCGTTGGAGTTCCGGTTGATGTAGGAGCCGTAGGTCACCAGGATCCGGCGCGGGTTCCGCGGGTCGACGCCCCCGATCGGGTAGTTGCTCGCGCGGAACACCGAGTTCGCCGACGGGCCCTTCTCCGGGACGCAGGCGCGGCCGGGGTCCTGGCCGTTCTGGTAGGTCGCGCAGTCCGGCAGCTCGTGGTAATTGCCCACGAGCACCGGTGTGGAGAAGCTCTGGCCGCCGTCCGTGGAGCGGGCCAGCAGAACCTGGTTGTGGTTGTCCGCCGGACCCGCCACCGCGTTGTTGAAGTTGTTGAACACCACGTACAGCGTCCCGTCCGGACCGACGAACGGCTGCGAGTCCTGGTTCTGGGTGCACCGGCCGCGCGGGGTCGGGAAGCCGAGTGCGTTGGCGCACAACGGAGTGTCGGCGCTGACCAGCACCGGCGCGGAGAACGTCTCGCCGTAGTCCGCGGAGTAGGCCTCGTAGATGTAGCCGGTGCCGTCGTCGGCGAAGGTCGTCCACGACAGGTACACGCGGTCGCGGAACGGGCTGCGCGGGTTGGCGTCGACAGTCAGCAGTTGCTTGTCCAGCAGGAAGTTCCCGGCGCCCGCGGTGTCGTCGTGCGTGGCGGCGGGACGTCCGGGGAAGTTCCAGGATGCCCCGTTGGTGCCGGTAGAGCGGAACACCAGGAACGCGCTGGACTGGTCCGGGTTCGCCGACACGGCGCTGCCGCGGTTGAACACCTGGCACGACAGGTAGGCGTTGCCGCGGGAGTCCCACGCCACCGAGGTGTCACCGCCGGACTGCCAGTATTCCCTTGGTGCGCCGCCGAAATCGGTGCCGCGGCTGAAGCCGTTCGGGGTGGTGGCGTCGGCCCACGTGCGGGCGCCGTCGAGGGAGTAGCTGACACCGCAGGTGCCGTCGCCGCGGCGGTAGTCGTTGTAGGTGGCGATGACGTGGTCGGGGTTGTTCGGGTCGGCGGCGGCCCAGGTTTCGTTCTGCGCCTGCGCCCGGCCCTGCAGATCGGGGTCGGTGAGGTTCAGGCAGTTCTGGTTGGCCTTGACGTTCCCGCCGAAGCGGTTCGCGCAGGGCGCGGCGGCCGACGGCGTGGCCCGGTTCGGGGCCAGCGCTCTGGCCGCGTTGGCCGGGTCTTCGCCGTTGAGGACGGTGGACAGCAGCCCGGAGACGTGGCGCTGCTGTACCGGGTCGAGCTGGTGGTAGCCGAACGGCTGCGCCGTCGCCGGGGAAACGGCGAACAGGCCGAGCGCGGCGGTGCTGAGAATTGTCACACTGATCACGGAAATGGTGCGGGGACGCGACACGGGCGTGCTCCCTTTGCTGGACCGGGTGTCCGGTGCGCGGCCAGCCACACGGAACCACCCGCGCCTTGGCCGCCGTCCGGATCGTCGTCGTATCACGTCGAACCGTTACGGGAATGTCGATTGTCCATTCCGGACAAGGCAAGCGCACGGAAAACTCGTCCGCCGTTCAGCCGCCGCCGAAGGTTCTGGATCGTTCGAGCGGCCGCCGTCAGCAGAAGCCGGGTCCGCCACATGGCGGCTTTACCGCGCCGGCCCGGCGTGGCTGGATCGACAGTCGTCATGGCCCGCAGCGGCGACCCCGCTGCCCGCCTCGTTGCCTCACCTCGACGCCAGAAGGTGAAAGCGCCATGCCGCTGTCCCGAAGAATCGCCATCGCCACCCTCCTGCCTGCCGTCGTGGCCGGCGGGCTCCTGGCCGGTGCGACGTCCGCGTCCGCGAACGTCGCCGTGACCCAGGTCAGTTCCGATCCGTTCACCGACGCGCAGGCCCAGCACCGGACCGAGGTCGAACCCGACACCTTCGCGTTCGGCTCCACGATCGTTTCCGCCTTCCAGGTCGGTCGCGTGTCCGGCGGCGGCTCCTCCGACATCGGCTTCGCCACCTCCACCGACGGCGGCGCCACCTGGACCCAGGGCTTCCTGCCCGGCACCACCGCCAACACCGGCGGTCCCTGCGGCCAGATCAGCGACGCCGCCGTCGCCTTCGACGCCAAGCACAACGTCTGGCTGATCTCCTCCCTCGGCGTCAACTGCCCGAGCGGCACCCCGGTGTTCACCAGCCGCTCCACCGACGGCGGCAAGACTTTCGGCAACCCGATCACCACCGCCACCGGCTCGCTGGACAAGAACTGGATCGTCTGCGACAACACCGCGACCAGCCCGTTCTTCGGCAACTGCTACACCCAGTACGACATCACCAGCTCCGGGGATTCCATCCGGATGAAGACCTCCGGCGACGGCGGCCTCACCTGGGGCCCCGCCCGCGCCCCTTCCGGCTCCCACACCGGGCTCGGCGGCCAGCCGGTCGTGCAACCCAACGGCACGGTCGTCGTCCCGTACCTGTCGCTCAACGACCAGATCCGCAGCTTCCGGTCCACCACCGGCGGCGCGAGCTGGACCTCCACCACCCAGGTCGCCGCGGTCAGCCACCACGACGCGGCCGGCGGATTGCGCGAAGAAGCCTTGCCCAGCGCGGAAATCGACAGCGCGGGCACCGTCTACGTCGCCTGGTCCGACTGCCGCTTCCGCGCCGGCTGCCCGGCCAACGACATCGTGCTGAGCAAGTCCGCCAACGGCACGACGTGGTCGGCACCGGCGCGCGTCCCGATCGACGCGACGACCAGCACGGTCGACCACTTCGTCCCCGGCATCGGCGTCGACGCCTCGACCTCGGGCACCAGCGCCCGGATCGGCCTGACGTACTACTTCTACCCCGTCGCCAGCTGCACCGCGGCGACCTGCCGGCTCGACGTCGGGTTCATCTCCTCGACCAACGGCGGAACGAGCTGGAGCTCCGCTACCCAGGTCGCCGGGCCGATGGAGCTGTCCTGGATCCCGAACACCTCCCAGGGGCGGATGTTCGGCGACTACATCTCGACCTCGGTCCGGGCCGGCGGCAACGCCTTCCCGATCATGCCCATCGCCGCGGCTCCGAGCGGCTCGACGTTCGCCATGGGCATGTTCGCCCCGGCCGGTGGCCTGGCGTTGTCCGGCGGTGCCCGTCGCGCGGCCGACACACCGCAGGTTCAGGAGTCGAGCGGCGCTACCGCGGCGGGGACAGCGCTTCCGCGTAGGCGGTGAGCTCGGCCGTGACGTCGGGCCAGGCGGGGACGTAGACGATCTCCGTCACGCCTGCTTCGGCCGCTTGCGCGGCGAGGTCGCGCAGGCGCTCCGGCGTGCCGGTCCAGCCGGGGTTCAGCAGGGCTGGGCCGGCGGCCAGTGCGAGGTCGCGGTCGCGGGCGGTCAAGGTGGTCAGGTGGCCTTGGTGGACGTCGAGGTGGCGTTCCTTCGGTGGCCGCGCGGCCTCGATGCCGGCCCGCCAGCGTTTGCCGCCGGGCAGGTCGTCGACCGCGACGGGGTCGTGGTCCCAGGTGGCGTGGACGATGCTGGCCCAGCCGGGGCCGGCGGCGTCGACGACCCGTGCGGTGGTGTGGTCCTCGCCGGGCCGCAGCACGGTCCCGAACCGCAGGAGCGCGCATTCCGGCCAGCTCCGCGCAGGTAGGCCGGTGGTCAGCACGCCGGGCACTGCGAGGTCGCGGGCGGCCGCGGTGGCCCGGGGGCCCGAGGCGGCCAGCCACACCGGGACGTCGACCGGCCTGGCCGGGCCGAACCCGGCCAGGTGCCGCATCTGGCACGGGTGCCCGTCGATGTCGACGACGTCGCCGGCGAGCAGCGACCGCACCTGCCGCACCTCACGGACGAGGTCGGCGACGCGGACCGGCCGCTGACCGAGGACACGGCGGGCGGTGTGACCGGTGCCGAACGCCAGGGTCAGCCGCCCCGGCGCGATTTCCGCGACGGTCGCGGCCGCGGCCGCGGTCACCATGGGATGGCGCAGGCCCGCGACGGCGACGCCGCTGCCCAGTCCGATCCGCGCGGTCGCCGCCGCGACCTGGGCCAGCGCGATCCAGAGATCTCCGTGCAGCGCGGGGGAATCGAACACCCACACCCGGTGGTAGCCGAGCCGCTCGGCGTGGCGCGCCTGCTCGGCGATCGCGGCCGACGGCGGCAGCGCGCAGGACAGCCGCACCCGCGTCACCGCGGCTCCGCCGGCTGCCACAGTGCCAGGGTGGCGCCACCGGGCTCGTCGACGACCACCACCGAACCCGGTGGCAGATCGGTGCGGGGCTTGACGATGCGCGCCCCGAGCGCCACCGCGCGCTCGGCCGCGGCGTCCACATCGGTCACCCGGACATAGGGAATCCACTGTGGACGCCGCGGGTCGCCCTCGGGCAGGGGAGTGAACCCGCCCCACAGGCCGTCCGGGTCCCCGAACATCGGCCCGGCGGGGCCGTCGGTGACCCGCCAGCCGAACAGTTCGGTGTAGAAGCGGCGGGAGGCGGGCAGATCGGTGGTCCGGACGTCGTGAAACACAAAAGGTTGGGACACGTGTCCCAACTTAGGACGCGTGTCCCAAAATGGCAAGGCGCCGGACAAGGGGGGCCTCGCGGTACCCGGATCCCCAGGGACTCCCGGACGTCCGGGCCGCTTGTCACGCTGTTCGAGTCGGTTCCACGGACAACGGAGAGCAATGACGAACAACCGGTTCACCACGCACGCGGAGCTTTTCGACCTGAGCGGGAAGCACGCGCTCGTCACCGGCGGCACCGGGGGCATCGGGATGATGATCGCGCGCGGCCTGCTGCAGGCGGGCGCCCGCGTCGTCATCAGCTCACGCGACGCGGACAGGTGCGCGGAGGCGCAGCAGCTGCTTTCCGAATTCGGCGACGTCCGGGCCATTCCCGCCGACCTGTCCAGGCACGACGAGTGCCGGCGCCTCGCCGAGCTCGTCGCGGCCGGCTCGGAACGCCTGGACATCCTCGTCAACAACGCGGGAGCGATGTGGCGCGAGCCGCTGGAGACGTTCCCGGACGAGGCCTGGGACACGGTGCTCGACCTCAACCTCAAGTCGCCGTTCTGGCTGGTGCAGGCGCTGCTCCCGGCACTTTGCCGGGCGGGCACCGCCGATGATCCCGCGCGGGTCATCAACGTCGGCAGCATCGCCGCCGTCCACGTCGCCGAGTCGCCCAACTATTCCTACGCCAGCAGCAAAGCGGGACTCCACCAGCTCACCAGGGTGCTCGCCAGGGAACTGGGCCCGCGGCACGTCACGGTGAACGCGGTGGCCCCAGGACCGTTCCCGTCGCGGATGATGGCGGCCACGCTCGAAGCCGTCGGCGACACGATCGCGGCGAAGGCCCCGCTGCGCCGGCTCGGCCGCGACGACGACATGGCGGGTGTCGCCGTGTTCCTCGCCAGCCGGGCCGGGGCCTACCTCACGGGCACCGTCATCCCGGCCGACGGCGGCATCGCCACGACCGCGACGGGTACCTAGGCCGATCCGTCGGGGGGTACCGGTAGAACCTCCCTCCGCCCGAGGACAGGGCCTACGGTGGAGGGATGACCACGATCGACCCGCGCACCGAGATCAAGGAGTTCCTGAGCTCGCGCCGCGCGCGGATCGCGCCCGAGCGGGCCGGGCTGCCCGCCTACGGCGGCAACCGCCGGGTCAAGGGTCTGCGGCGCGAAGAGGTGGCCCTGCTGGCGGGGGTGTCGGTCGACTACTACGTCCGCATGGAGCGCGGCAGCCTCACCGGCGCCTCCGACGGCGTGCTCGACGCGGTGGCCGCCGCCCTGCAACTCGACGAAGCCGAGCGCGATCACCTCTTCCACCTCGCGCGGCGGTCCAAGGCGACCGGCGGTCCCCGCCGCCGGCGCCCCGCCGTGACGGTGCGTCCGGCGCTTCAGCGGGTGCTCGACGCCGTCACCGACGCACCGGCCTGGATTTGCAACAGCCGTTACGACGTCCTGGCCACGAACCACCTCGCCCGCGCGCTGTATTCGCCGGTGCTGGCCGGCACGCGCCGGCCGGCCAACACCGCGCGGTTCGTGTACCTGGAACCCGAAGCGGCGAAAGCGTTCTTCGTCGACTACGACCGGATCGCCCGCGACGTGGCCGCGAAGCTGCGCATGGAAGCCGGCCGCGATCCGCACGACGAGGAGCTGATCGCCCTGGTCGGTGAGCTGTCGGCGGGCAGCGAGCTGTTCCGGCGGCGGTGGGCCTCCCAGGACGTCCGGCTCCACCGGTCCGGCCGCAAGCGGGTGCACCACCCGGTGGTGGGCCGGCTCGACCTGGACGTCGAGTCGATGGAGCTGCCCGCCGAACCCGGCCTGCTCCTCAACGTCTACACCGCGCCCGCCGGCACGGCGACCGCGGACGGCCTGGCCCTGCTGGCGTCGTGGGCGGCCGGCCGGGAGCGGCCGGCGACCGGGGTCCGAGCACTCGGCTGAGGCTCGGACCTTTTCCGTCATCCGAGTCGGCGCCCCCGTCCTGCGGGACCTGCCTCCAAGCTCGACGCCACCGACCGCGCCGCGGCGCGTGACGGCCCGCGAGTCACAGATCGCGGGGCTGTCCGGTCCTGGTGGGTGTACCCGTCCGACGAGGAGGTCTTCCGATGTCATTGACCGTGCTACAGGAGGCGAAACCGCCGTTCGTCCCGGAGGGGGCGCACGCGATGACGATCGTCATCGAGTACCCGCCGGGCGACCCCGGCACCCCGCCGCACCGCCACCCCGGACCGGCCTTCGGGTACGTGCTGGCGGGCGAAATGGTGTTCGAGCTGGAAGGCGAGCCGCCGCGGGTCGTCCGCGCCGGTGAGGCGTTCTGGGAGCCGGGCGGCGACGTCATCCACTACCAGGACGGCAACAACCGCGACGACGTCCCGGTGCGGTTCACCGTCACCATGCTGTGCGAACCGGGCAAGCCGATGGTCGACCTCGTGAGCGAGGACGAACTCCGGGCGAAGGGATGGTCGCGGAAGTGAAGATCGCCGTCATCGGCGGGACCGGCCTCATCGGCTCCCGCGTCGTCACGATCCTGAACAACAGCGGGCACGAAGCGGTCCCGCATTCGCAGTCGACCGGGCTGGACCTGCTCACCGGGAAGGGCCTCGCCGAGGCGCTGGCCGGCGCCGACGTCGTCGTCAACCTGACGAACTCGCCGACGTTCGACGACGCCTCGCCGGCGTTCTTCCGGACGACCATGGACAACCTGCTGGAGGCGGCCGGTCCGGCCGGCGTCGGGCACGCGGTCATCCTGTCGATCGTGGGCGCCGACCTGGTGCCGGACCTGGTCTACTACCGCGCCAAGGTGCTGCAGGAGGACATCCTCGAGGCCGGGCCGGTGCCGTACTCGATCGTGCGGGCCACGCAGTTCTTCGAGTTCATGGCCGCGACGATGTCCTGGACCTCCGACGAGAACACCGTCCGGCTGCCCTCGACGCGCATCCAGCCGATCGCCGCGGACGACGTCGCCCAGGCGGTCGCCGACGTCAGCGCCGGTGCCCCGCTGCGGGGGACCCGGAACGTCGCCGGGCCGGAGGTGTTCGCCCTCGACGAGCTGGGCCGGATCACCCTCGCCGCGCAGGGTGACGAGCGTGCCGTCGTCACCGACGACCAGGCCGGCTTGTTCGCGGCCGCGTCCGGCGACGCCCTCATCGCCAAGGACGGCGCCGTCATCGCGAAGACCACCTACCGGGAGTGGCTGAAGCGGTGAGGGAGACCGGGCCCGCCCCGCGGGCCCGGTCGACCGCGGCGCCGCGGTTGTTCCGCCTCAGCGCTCGATGCGGGTCCCGGTCTTCGCTTGGACCTCGTCGAAGCCGACGTCCGGGGCGAGTTCGACCAGCTTCAGCCCGTCCGGGGTGACGTCGAGGACGCACAGGTCGGTGATGATCCGCTGGACGACGCCGCGGCCGGTGTAGGGCAGGGTGCACTCGTCGACGATCTTGGGCGCGCCGTCGCGGGCGACGTGTTCCATCAGGACGATGACCTGCTTGGCGCCGTGGACCAGGTCCATCGCGCCGCCCATGCCCTTGACCATCTTGCCGGGGATCATCCAGTTCGCCAGGTCGCCGGCCGCGGAGACCTGCATCGCGCCGAGGATGGCGGCGTCGATCTTGCCGCCGCGGATCATCCCGAACGACAGCGCCGAGTCGAAGAAGGACGCTCCCTTGCGGACGGTGACCGTCTCCTTGCCCGCGTTGATCAGGTCGGGGTCCACCTCGTCTTCGGCCGGGTAGGGGCCGACGCCGAGGATGCCGTTCTCCGACTGCAGGACGAGCTCGACGTCGTCCGGGACGTAGTTGGGCACCAGGGTCGGCAGGCCGATCCCGAGGTTGACGTAGTCGCCGTCGCGCAGCTCCATGGCGGCGCGGGCGGCCATCCGGTTGCGGGTCCAGGCCATCTCAGGCGCCCTCCTCGGCGATGCGCACGGTGCGCTTTTCGATCGGCTTGTCCGCGGCCTGCTCGGGGGTCAGCGCGACGACGCGGTGGACGAACGCGCCGGGCAGGTGGACGTCGTTCGGGTTCAGCTCGCCGGGTTCGACGAGGTGCTCGACCTCGGCGACCGTTACCCGGCCGGCCATTGCGGCGAGCGGGTTGAAGTTGCGGGCCGCGTCCTTGAAGACGAGGTTGCCGTGGCGGTCGCCGCGCCAGGCTCGGACCAGGCCGAAATTTGCGATGATCGCGCGTTCCAGGACGTACTCTTTGCCGTCGAACGTTTGCTTCTGCTTGGCCGGGCTTGATTTGGTGACCGTGCCGTCGGCGGCGTACTTCCACGGGAGGCCGCCGTCGGCTACCTGGGTGCCTACGCCGGTGGCGGTGAAGAACGCGGGAATGCCGGAGCCGCCGGCGCGCAGGCGTTCGGCGAGCGTGCCTTGGGGGGTCAGTTCGACCTCCAGTTCGCCGGAGAGGTACTGGCGGGCGAACTCCTTGTTCTCTCCGACGTAGGAGGCGACTACGCGGCGGAGGCGGCCTGCGCCGAGGAGGATTCCGAGGCCCCAGCCGTCTACGCCGGCGTTGTTGGAGACGACTTCGAGGTTCGTGGTTCCGGCGGTGAAGAGGGCGGCGATCAGGGTGGTGGGGACGCCGCACATTCCGAAGCCGCCGACGGAGAGGGTGGCGCCGTCGGGGATGTCGGCGATGGCTTCCCCGGCCGAAGCGAACACTTTGTCCATGCCGGTCATCAGACGATGGGGTTTCCGGTGCGGTCAACCAGTGAACGCGTTCTACCAGCGGATTGTTCGTCTCGTGGTCGTTTTCGATGGGGTAGTGTTCACTGAGTGGACGCACCCGCGGATCTTGTCGGCCGGACGCACCGGGCTTTGCGCGCGGTTGCCGCGTACGAGCCTGGTGGCGCGACGACGACCGCTGTCGCGCGCGAGGCGGGGCTGCCGCGGCCGACGGTGCATCGGCTGCTGATGTCGCTGCAGGGGGTGGGGCTGGTCGAGCGGGAGGCCGATCGTTGGGTGCTCGGGCCGGAGTTGTACTTCCTCGGGGTGGCCGCTGCCCGGCGGTATGACGTCACGGAGGTTGCGCTGCCGGTCGTGCGGCGGCTTGCGTTGGCTACGGGGGAGAGTGCGTTCTTTTCCGCGCGGCGGGGGGAGGAGACGATTTGCTTGATCCGCGAGGATGGGGCGTTTCCGATCCGGAGTCACGTGCTGTTCGAGGGTGCGCGGTTTCCGCTGGGGGTCGTGTCGGCTGGGATGGTTGTGTTGGCTCATCTGCCTGATCGGGAGGTTGATGAGTATCTCGGCCGGGCCGATCTCGCGGCTTACGGGCCGCAGCACGCCGCCGGCGAGATCCGGCGGCACATCGCGGCGACCCGCAAGCAGGGTTATTCGGTGAACCCGGGGTTGGTGGTCGAGGGCAGCTGGGGACTCGCGGCGGCGGTCTTCGACCAGGCGGGCTCGCCGCGGTGGGCGCTCACGCTGACGGGTGTGGCGCACCGGTTCGGTGCCGACCGGATTCCGCAGCTGGGCGCGTTGCTGCTGCGGGAGGCTCATTCGCTTTCGGAGGCTTTGGCTCGTGGTTGAGGGGGTCTGGGCTTCGGTGGGGCCTTAGCCGAGTTGGGCGCTCAACCGCTGCGCTGCCGCTACCACAAGCCTTCCCAGCTCGTCCGGGTCCGGGGCTTCGAAGAGTGATAACCCGATGCTCGTCTCCGGGTGGTCGCGTCCGGTGTGGACTACCGCCGAAATGCCTGTGATACCCGGGGCTATCTCGCCCTTCGACACCGCGAAACCTCGCTCGCGCGCCAACGTCACCTCTTCGCGCTCGCCCTCCACCGGGGGACCCGCCGCCAGTAGGGCCAGGCCTGCTGAGCCTCGGCCGATCGGGTCGAGCTGGCCGGAGCGGAATGCCACGTGCATTGCCGCTTGCCTGGGCTCGACGATCATCAGCATGCGGACCTGGTCCGCGTTTTCGCGTACGACCAGGTGCGCTGATGCCTGGGCCGAGTCCGTCAGCTCCTCCAGCACCGGGCGGGCCAGGGTGCGCAGGTCCTGCTCCACCGGTTCGGCCAGGCGGACCAGCCCTGTTCCCAGCGAGATGCGCTTGAAGCGGTCGCGGCGGCAGAGGTAGTGCGCCTCCAGGGTCTTCACCAGGCGGTGCGCGACCGTGCGGTGCACGCCGATTCCGTCCGCTATCTCGGTCAGCGTCAGGCCCCCTGGGTGCTGGACCAGCAGCTCCAGTACCTGGAGGCCGTGGTGCAGCGTCTTCGAAGTCCCGGACGCGGGCAGCGTCGATTCCACACACGGCTCCCTTGACGACACGAAAGTGGCGACCTACTGTCCTACACATATTCGCACACTGCGTGCGAATATAGCACGTCTGGCGAGTGGGAACAACGGAGGTTCCGATGGTGGCGACCGAAGACGTCGTGGCCGTGCACCAGCTCTACGGCCGGCAGAGTCACGCCATCGACTCCGGCCGCGGCGCCGAGTGGGCCGCCACCTTCACTTCCGACGGCGAGTTTCACTCGCCGACCTACCCCGAACCTGCCGCCGGCACCGACGAGCTGACCGCGTTCGCCGAGCGGTTCGCCGCTTCCGGGGAGACGCTCAGGCATGTGATCAGCACCATCCACGTCCGGCCGGGTGATACCCCGGACACGCTGCGCGCCGATGCCTACCTGCAGATCGTTGCGAGCACGCACCTCGTGCGGCTGACCGTCCTCGAGGACGAGCTGGTCCGCACCGGCGACGGCTGGCGTGTCCGGCGGCGCACCGTGCACCGCGATTCCTGACCCACCACGAAAGAGAGAAACGACGATGACGACCCACGAGCCCACCGGTCCCGGGCGGGTCCTGCACCAGCCGGTCACCACGCTGTACCCCGAGTTTCCCGGCAAGGTCGCCGTGGTCACCGGTGCTGCCCGCGGGATGGGCGCCCGGTTCACCGCCGCGCTCGCCACGCGCGGGGTCGATGTCGTCGGCGGGGACATCGATGGGGACGCGATGGCTGCCACCGCGGCCGAACTGAGTGGTGAGACGTCCCTTGAGGCCAAGCCCGGCCGGATCGTGTCCGCGACGCTTGACGTGACGAAGGCCGAAGACCATCTCGCGCTCGCTCAGCGGGCTATCGATGAGTTCGGGCGGATCGACTTCTGGATCAACAACGCCGGGATCTTCCCGTTCGCCGAGATCCCCGACATCACGCCGGAGCAGATCCGCGCGACGTTGTCGGTCAATGTCGAGGGTGTGCTGTTCGGTGCGCAGGCCGCCGCGAAGCACATGCAACCCGGCGGCGCGATCGTGAACATGTCTTCGGTGTCGGCGGTGCGCGTGCGCAAGGGCCGCGGTGCCTACTGCAGTTCGAAGGCTGCCGTCGCGCATCTCACCGAGTCGCTTGCCGTCGAGCTGGGGGACCAGGGCATCCGCGTCAACTCGATCGCGCCCGGTTACATCGACACCGAGATGACGCGGTGGATCCAGGACGATGCCCCGGCGCTGGCCAAGGCGCTCGACGCCGTGCCGCTGCACCGGATCGGCTCGCCCGAAGAGGTGGCCGGTGTGCTGCTGTTCCTGCTCTCGGACAGCGCCCGCTACGTGACTGGGCACAGCATCGCCGTCGACGGTGGGTCGCGTCATGTCTGAGTACCCGGACGTCGTCCTGGTCACCGGTGCGGCGGGCGGTATGGGTGCTTCCCACGCCCGTGCGCTCGGTGCCTTGGGCGTCCACGTCTGCGTTGCCGATGTCGCCGATCCGTCCGATGTGGTCGGTAAGATCGTCGCCGATGGTGGGTCGGCGTCGGGGCACCACCTTGACGTCACCGATGCCGCGCAGTGGGCCGCCGTGGTCGGCGAAATCCGGGCGCGGCACGGGAAACTCGGTGGGCTCGTCAACAACGCCGGGATCTCGCGGCGGCTGGAGTTCATGGACACCACCGCCGAGGTGTGGGATCGGTTGCTCGCGGTCAACTTGAGCGGGCCCTTCCATGGGATGCACGCGGCCGCTCCGCTGATGCGTGACTCCGGGGGTGGGTCGATCGTCAACATCTCCTCGATCTCCGGGCAGATCGGGTACTTCTCGCCCGCGTACTCCGCCAGTAAGTGGGGTCTGACGGGGCTTTCGAAGTCGGCCGCCGGGAACTTCGCGAAGTGGGGTATCCGGGTCAACTCCGTCCACCCCGGACTTGTCGGCACGGCGTTGCTGGCTGGGGCCGACAGTTTCGTCCAGTCCGCTGTGGACAGTGTCCCGGCCGGACGCTTGGGCCGTCCCGAGGAGATCACGGACGCCGTGCTGTTCCTGTTGTCGGACAAGTCCACCTACATGACCGGCAGCGAGGTCACCGTCGACGGCGGCCTCGTGTCCAACGGGCTCTACCACCGCATCGTCGCGGAGTCGGGAGGTGATCTCGGATGAGCGCCGAAGAATACGACGTCGTCGTCGTGGGCGGTGGGGGAGCGGGCCTCGCGGCCGCCGTGTCCGCCGCCGAGCGCGGTGCGTCCGTCCTGCTGTTCGAGGCCGAGAAGGAACTCGGCGGGTCGACGCAGCTGTCGGCGGGCATGTTCACCGCCGCCGGTACCAGCGTCCAAAAGGGACTGGGCATCGAGGACACGCCGGAGAAGTTCTTCCAGCACTACATGGACCTCAACCAGTGGCAGCTCAAGCCCGGGCTGGTGCGCGCGTTCTGCGAAGAGGCCGGTCCGGCGCTGGAGTGGCTGATCGGGCTGGGTGCCGAGATCCCGGCGAAAGTGTCGCACAATGCGCACTCGCCGGGGCTGACTCGCGCGGGCGTCGAGGATGTCTGGCGTGCGCACGTTCCGAAGGACCAGGGCTACGGCCTCGTCCAGGTGCTCGACCGGGCCAGACGGCAGGCCGGGGTCGAAGTCGTGCTGAACACGCGGGTCGACCGGCTGCTCGTCGACGGCGGGCGCGTCACCGGTGTGGTCGCCGACGGGATCAAGGTGCCCGCGAAGGCCGTGATCGTCACGACCGGTGGGTTCGCCCAGGACCCGGCGCTGGTCACGCGGTACTACCCGGCCGCCGACGCCGCGGGGGACGACCTGTTCGTCGTCGCGGCGGCAGGCTCCCGGGGTGACCACTTGGCGTTCGGGTCGCAAGTGGACGCCGCCGTCGCCGGGGACGGCTGGGGCCTGCTGCTGCCCACCGCGTACTTCCAGCGGCTGCACCACTGGCAGTCCGGTTTTCCGCCGGTGTCGCGGATCATGGTCAACTCCCGCGGCCGCCGGTTCATGGACGAGGACGCCTCCTACGCCGTGTCCGGTGGGATCATCGACCTCCAGGACGGTCCCGTGTGGACGGTCTTCGACGAGCAGGCCCGCTTGAGCCTGCCTGCCGGGTATGCGCATTGGGACGCCGACTACGTCTTGGCCGAAGCCGAGTCTGGCCGGACCGTCCGCGCCGACAGCGTCGAAGAACTGGCCGGGAAGCTGGGCGTGCCCGCGGGCGCGCTGCGGGCGACCGTCGACCGCTGGAACGCGCATCTGCCCACCGGCGAGGATCCGGACTTCCTGCGGCACGAGACTTTGGCCGCGAAGGGACGCACCGAACCGCCGGAGCCGCTTGGGAAACCGCCGTTCTACGCGGCGCGCACGCTGCCCGCCGAACTCGTCTGCACCCATGCCGGGCTCGAGATCGACGGGAGCGCCGCCGTGCTCGACGCGCGCGGGGAGCGCGTGCCCGGACTGTTCGCCGCGGGGGAGGCCGGAGCCGGTGTGCTCGGGCCGCGGTACGTCGGCGGCGGGAACGCCGTCGCCAACGCCATCACCATGGGCCGGGTCGCCGGCCGCACCGCCACTCACTCAATGCCGAGGAGCACCCCATGACCGTCCACACCGGACCCGCGAGCGTCGCGGTCGGGAGACGCACCGTCCGCAAGGTCGCCGTGCGGATCATGCCGATCGTCGGCCTGCTTTACATCTTCAACTACATGGACCGGGCCAACATCGGCTACGCCCAGCTCGGCATGGGCAAGGAACTCGCGATCGACGCGGCGACCTTCGGGGCCGCGTCGGCGATCTTCTTCCTCGCCTACGTCGTGTTCGAGGTCCCGAGCAACATGATCATGAAGCGGGTCGGCGCACGGCTGTGGCTGAGCCGGATCGCGGTCAGCTGGGGCATCGTCACGGTGGTGACCGGGTTCGTCGCGAGCACGACGCACCTGTTCATCGCGCGGATCGTGCTCGGCATCGCCGAAGCGGGGCTGTTCCCGGGCCTGCTGCTGTACTTGACGCTGTGGTTCCGCGGCAAGGAACGCGGCCGCGCGATCGCGACGCTCGCGCTGGCCCAGCCGATCGCGCTGATCCTCGGCAGCCTCACCGGCGGCTGGATCCTCGACCACGCGCACTGGCTCGGGATGAGCAGCTGGCAGTGGGTGTTCGTGCTGCAGGGCGCGCCGGCCGTGCTGATCGGCGTCATCACGTTCCTGTGGCTGCCGGACAAGCCGTCCGACGCGAAGTTCCTCACGAAGGCCGAAAGCGGCTGGCTGCAGGCCGAGATCGACAAGGAGTACGTGCCGGAGGAGAAGGAGACCTTCCTCGGCCAGCTGAAGGCGGTCCGCAACGGCAAGGTGCTGCACCTGGCGTTCTCGAACCTGTTCATCGCGTGCGGGCTGTACGGGCTGACGTTCTTCCTGCCGCTGATCGTCAAGCAGCTCGACCCGAAGTACTCCTCGACGAACATCGGCCTGCTCGGCGCGATCCCGTACGTCGTGGGCGCGGTCGGGATGCTGCTGCTGGCGCGCAATTCCGACCGGACGGGGGAGCGCAAGGGTCACGTGATCGCCCTGGTGCTCGTCGCGGCGCTGGGCTTCTTCGGCGCCATCCAGTTCAAGTCCGTGCCGGCGTTGTCGCTGATCAGCCTGTCGCTCGCGGCGATCGGCGTGCTCGGCTACCTGGCGCCGTACTGGGCGATGGCCTCGAAGGTGCTGTCGAAGGAGCACACGGCGGTCGGCCTGGCGGCGATCAACTCGATCGCGGCGCTGGGCGGCTTCTTCGGCCCGTACGCGATCGGGCTCGCGGCGACCGACACCGACGTGACGGTGGGGTTGTACTTCCCGATCGGCTGCCTGGTGCTGTCGGCGATCATGCTGGCGTTCCTC
The DNA here is from genome assembly GCF_014873755.1 of Amycolatopsis lexingtonensis. Classification (NCBI taxonomy): domain Bacteria; kingdom Bacillati; phylum Actinomycetota; class Actinomycetes; order Pseudonocardiales; family Pseudonocardiaceae; genus Amycolatopsis; species Amycolatopsis lexingtonensis. The sequence goes on along the minus strand of NZ_JADBEG010000001.1, from coordinate 4,189,894 downwards.
AAGGTCCCGCGCGAGCGCAACCGGTAGGCAACGGCGTGAGCGGCGTCACGCCACGGTGCTGTCACGGCCCTCCTCCTCCCGGTGTCTGGTGGTCGATCGCACGCCATCCGGCCGTGCAGGAAGTGGAGAGACACCGTGAGCAAGGTCTGGTTCGTCACCGGTTCGTCCCGCGGCTTGGGCCGCCAGTTCGTCGAAGCCGCGTTGTCGCGCGGTGACCGGGTGGCCGCGACCGCCCGGTCGGCCGCGGGCTTCGAAGCGCTCGTCGCCGAACACGGTGACAAGCTCCTTCCGCTGGAAATGGACGTCACCGACAAGGCCGCCGTCGGCGAGGCCGTCAAACGGGCCGCCGAGCATTTCGGGCGGCTGGACGTCGTCGTGAACAACGCCGGTTACGCGCAGATCGGCGCCGTCGAGGAACTGTCGGAACAGCAGCTGCGGGACCAGCTGGAAACGAATTTCTTCGGCGCCGTCTGGGTCATCCAGGCCGTACTGCCTTACCTGCGCGAGCAGCGCGCCGGTCACATCATCCAGCTGTCCTCGGCCGCCGGGCTGATCGCGATGCCGCTGGGCGGGGTGTACCAGGCGTCCAAGTGGGCGCTCGAAGCCCTCAACGAGACCCTCGCCCAGGAGGTCGCCGAGTTCGGCGTCAAGGTCACCATCGTCGAGCCCGCCGGCTTCGCCACCCGTGACGGCAAGAACCCGGATCCGCTCGCCAACGGCCACCTCGCCGAGCCGATCCCCGCCTACGACGGGCTCCGCGGCCGGCTCGCCGGGTTCATGGGCAAGCAGCCCGCCGGCGACCCGGCGGCGGCCGCCCAGGCGTTGCTCACCCTCGTCGACACCGAGCAGCCGCCGCTGCGGGTGCTCTTCGGGCAGGGCTTCTACCCGATGCTCAAGCAGGTCTACGCCGACCGGCTCGACACCTGGGCTCAGTGGCAGGACCTGTCCGCCCAAGCCCACGGCGCCCTCGAGGGCTGATCCCGGACGTTGTTCCGGCCCGGCCGCGGGTGCTATACCGGCAGCTGCCCGGTGTCGCGACGACGCGATGCCACGAGCGAGCGGAGTGTCCGGTGGCGAACCGTGCTTTCGCAGTGGCGGCCCTGATCGCGCCCCTCCTCCTGACGGGGACCGCGGCCGCCGGGGCGGCTCCCGGCACGCCACCGGGGCGGCGCCTGGCGATCGAGACCGTGTCGAACCCGCGGCCCGCGCTCGTCAGCGGGGGACAGGTGCTGGTCAAGATCGTCCCGCCGGAGCGCACGCCGGCCGGGCGGGTGCACGTCGAGGCCGGCGGCCGCGACGTCACCGCGAGCTTCCGCCCCCAGCCGGACGGCAGCCTGCTCGGCCTGGTGACCGGCCTGCGCGACGGCGTCACCGACCTGAGCGCGCGGGCGAACGGGCCCGGCCCGGACCAGCGGGCGAACCTGCGCGTCACCAACCACCCGATCAGCGGGCCCGTCTTCTCCGGCGCGCAGCAGCACCCGTTCTACTGCGAGACCCAGGCGTTCGGCCTTCCCGCGGCGCAGCAGCCGTTGTGCGGCGCGCCGACGCAGGTGAGCTACCAGTACCGGACCACCGCCGGGGCGTTCGCGCCGCTGGCGGACCCGGCGAGCCGGCCCGCGGACCTCGCGACGGCCACCGTCGACGGGCAGGCGGTGCCGTACGTGGTCCGCGTCGAGCGCGGCACGATCGACCGCGCCGTCTACGAGCTGGCGGCGCTCTACACCGGCGAGCCGTCGCCGACCGCGCCGGAGGCCGGCTGGAACGGGAAGCTGGTCTACACCTTCGGCGGCGGCTGCAACGCGGGCTACCACCAGGGGAACTCGACCGGCGGGGTCGTCAACGACCTGTTCCTGGCCCGGGGCTTCGCGGTCGCGTCGTCGAGCCTGAACGTGCTCGACAACAACTGCAGCCCGATCATCTCGGCCGAGGCGGCGATGATGGTCAAGGAACACTTCGCCGAGACCTACGGCCCGGTCGCCCACACCATCGGCTGGGGCGGCTCGGGCGGGGCGATCCAGCAGTACGACATCGCCGAGAACTACCCGGGCATCGTCGACGGCATCATCCCCGGGGTCTCGTTCCCGGACCCGCTGACCGTGGGCGGCCCGGTGTCGGACTGCCGCCTGCTGGACCGGTACTTCGCCGGGCCGGGCGCGTCGTTCACCGCGGCGCAGAAGCAGGCCGTCGCGGGCTTCGCCAGCTACGACTCGTGCGTCTCCTGGGACCTGACCTTCGCCAGCCGGGCGACCGCGACCGGCAGCTGCAACGCGGCCATCCCGGCCGCGGCGCGGTGGGATCCGGTCACCAACCCGGGCGGGGTCAAGTGCAACTCGAACGAGCAGCTCGTCAACCAGCTCGGCCGGGACCCGAAGACCGGGTTCGTGCGGAGCCCGCTGGACACCACCGGCGTGCAGTACGGCTTGGGCGCGCTGAAGGCCGGGACGATCACGGCCGCGCAGTTCGCCGACCTCAACGCCGGGATCGGCGGCCTCGATTACACCGGGACGCCCGTGGCGCAGCGGACCGCGGCCGACCCGAAGGCGCTCAACGCCGCGTACGCCGACGACATCGTGAACTCGGCGTCGCAAGGCTTGCGGGAGACGCCGATCATCGACCAGCGGACCGACCTCGACTTCGCCGGTCCCGGCAACGACATTCACACCACCGAGTGGTCTTATGTGCTGCGGCAACGGCTTTTGCGGGCCAACGGCACCGCCGGCAACCAGGTCATCATCGAAAACCACGCCACCGCCCCCGAAGCGGCGGCCGCCGGTGCCTACGAGCTGGACGCGATGGACCGCTGGCTGACCGCGATCGACGCCGACGGCTCGCACCGGACTCGACAGCAGAAGGTGCTGGCGAACCGGCCGGGCGATCTCGGCGACGGGTGCTACCTGTCGGCGTCGTCCCGGATCACCGAAGAGCTGACGTACCCGGCGAGCGGCCAGTGCGGCGCGCTGTACCCGGTGGCGGCCAACACGCGGATGGTCGCGGGGGAGAGCCTGGCCCTCGACGTGCTGAAGTGCCGGTTGAAGCCGGTGGACTTCCGCGACTACCCGGTCACCTTCACCCCGGCGGACCAGCAGCGGCTGCGCGCGGCGTTCCCCGGCGGGGTGTGCGACTACAGCCGTCCGGGCGTCGGCCAGCGCCCGCCGCTCGGGACGTGGCTGAGCTACGGCGACGAACGGACCGGCACCACGCCGCCGACGAAGGTGCGGTGACCCGGAGCAGTGGTCTGTCGTTCCGCCGTGTTCGACTTCGACATCGCCCGCCTCGACCCCGTCGAACCGGTGCGGCCGGCGTCGGCGACAGTTTCTTCTTCTTCCTGTGCGACAACGGGCCGGTGCGCTACGCCGACTCCGAAGGCTCCGGAGAATCATCGCTGCCTACCTCGACGCCGTGGTTCGCCTGGTGGTCGGCGTGCCGACCTGGCACGACGTCTTGACGGACGCGCCCGACGTCGCCGACGAGCCGCGGAGCTGGACCTCGGCCGGGTCGACGTCGAGGAACTGCTGGCGTCGTTGAGCAGGTGCCTGACCGAACTTTCGCCCGGCTACGTGGTGCTCAACGAACACGGCGACGAATACGAGCCCCTTTGAGCATTCGGCCGACCGGGTGACACCGGGGCCGATCACTCAACCGGGTGCTGCCCGCCGGCGTGGTCGCCGTGCATCTGACCGCGACGCCGGAAGGCAGGACCGATGAACTCTCGGACCGCGAAACTCATGCTCGCCGCAACGCTGACGGCCGCCGGGTTGTCCGTTTCCCTGGCGTCGCCCGCCGCCGCGGCGCCCGCTTACTGCAGCGCGTCGCAGTACGGCAACGGGGCGACGGCCTACTGCTACGCGTCCGCTTCCGGCACGCAGTTCCGGGCCGTGGCCTACTGCAAGTACATCACCCCGACCGGCAGCGTCGACTACTCCAACTTCTACGGCGCCTGGCGGATCCAGGGCGATCCCGGCAATTCCACGGTGGCCTGCGGCCTCGGGTGGAGCTTCCTCAGCCCCAACGCCCAGACGAGGTGATGTCGCGACTGCTCGGGTGAAGATCGAATGGGCTTACCATGATCGGTGGTGAGCGCCGGAGGGTGTGGGGATGCTGGAAGGGCTGCTGTCGGCCGACGCGGGAGCGCTGTACGACGCGATGGTGCGCTCCGGGCCGGTGCCGCTGGACGATCCGCGGGCCGCGAGCCCGGAGATGCGGGAGCTGATCGATCGCGGGTTCGTCCGGCGCGACTACCGCGATGACCCGGTGCTGGCGCCGATGGAACCGGTCCGGGCCGTGGACCACGCGATCCTCGGCGCGCAGCAGCGGCTGGTCGAGCAGCAGCGCCAGATCGTCTCGGCGCGCCAGCAGCTCGACATGCTCCAGACCGTCTACCGGGCGACCTACGGCGGCGGCAGCGACGCGGCCGTCGAGGTGCTGTCCGACCCGCAGCGGATCGGTGCGCTGTCGCTCGAGCTGTGCCTGTCCGCGAAGGCGGAGTTCCTCACCTTCACCACGCGGCACTTCAAGCGCAAACCCGACGCGAACACGGCGATGGCCCTGCCCGACGCGGTGACCGAGCGCGGGGTGCGGCTGCGCAACGTCTACGAGCGCCCCGCGCTGGAGTTCGAGGGGGCGAAGGACGTCGTCGAGGCCAGCATCGCCGCCGGGTGGAACATGCGGGTGGCGCCCGAGCTGCCGATGAAGATGGTGATCGCCGACCAGCATTCGGCGCTGCTGCCGCTCGACCCCAGCGGGATGGCGGGCGCGGTCTTCGTGCGCAGCCCGACCATCGTCGCCGGCCTGCGGATGCTGTTCGAGCTGGTGTGGAGCCAGGCCGTCCCGATCGGCGACGGCGGCGGGCCGCAGCGCCACGGCCTGACGCCGACCCAGGCCAAGGTGCTCGACCTGCTGGCCACCGGGATGACCGACGGGGCCATCGCGCGCCACCTCGACGTGAGCGAGCGGACCGTGCGCCGTCATGTTCAGGGCCTGCTGGACGCCCTGCAAGCGGACAACCGGGTGGCCGCGGTCCACGCGGCCACCCGGCTCGGCTGGCTCGGTTAGCCGAGCGCCCCAATGTGGCGTTCGGTGCGTTGGACGCACCCAATGTGGCGTTCGGTGCGTTGGACGCATCCAACGCCACATTGGGGCGCATCAGTGGTCACACCCGGCAGGCCTCCGATCGGTGAAGCGGTCCCCCGGCAGCTCCGCCTCACCACCGGAGGCCTTCCCCGTCAGCACGATCGGCTGTCAGGCCGTCATTGCAGGTGGCACGTGGGCTCGCCCGCCGTCCAGATCCACACGCACTGGGGCTGCGGCTTCCCCGTCGCCGACGCCTCCGGCGCCGCCACCGCACCGAACGCGAGCGCCGTCAGTGCCGCCGCGACCACCCCGGTCACCATCCGCTTGATCATGTCGTCCTCCCCGCGAAAAGCGATCATCTCTGCTGAGTGACAAGTTAGGCCGAGATGTCTTACGCCGGGAGAGCAAGTCCGGCCACTGTCCGGATCCGGTCACGGGGGCCGCGCGGGGAGTTCCTCGTCCGGCTCCGGGCTTCGCACCCAGTGCAGGTTGTCCGGTTCGGGCCACCACCCCGGCGGGGCGGGACGGGGTCCGCTGCCCGTCTCGCCCCACCAGCGCGTGACCGGTTCGTCGGCCACGACGGGCTAGGCGCCGAACGGCTGGGCCGAGAGCAGCGTCTGCGTCCAGCCCTGGGTGTCGACCGGGTCGGTGCCGAAGCCCTGGATGTCCGAGCCGTCGAAGTCGAACGGGTTGTGGTCGTGGTAGCGGTACAGCGCGCCGTCGCGGGTCTGGCCGTAGTACAGGCCGTAGCCGGGGGACACGATCTGGTCGAAGGTGCTCCAGCGGTCCGCCAGCGTCGTGCCGGTCCAGGTGTAGTCGGCGGCGATGTGGTACGAGCGCAGGACGCCCGTGGTGCTGATGCCGATCAGCCAGTCGTCGCCGGTGGCGGCGATGGTGCGCATGGTGAAGCCGGTGCCGATCACGGCGCGCTGGCCGATCTGGGTGCTCGCGGGCTTGGGCCGGGAGACCACGTAGGACATCAGGGTGCTGCCGGCGATGCCGTAGAGGTGGCCGTGGCCGTCATACGTCAGCATGTCGTGGGTCCAGCCGCCGCCGAGCGCGGTCGGGGTGCTGAACTGCAGCGAGTTGTTGTTCGTGATGACGTCGACGCGGTAGAGCACGCCGGCGGGCGAGGTCACGAGCACCGTGTTGAAGTTCAGCGTGGCCAGTGCCTTGGGCACGAACCCGAGGTTGTCGGTCGAGACGAGGGTCTTGGTGCGGTCGCCGGTCTGCGAGTTGATGGTGCTGTAGGTCAGCCGCCCGTCGCCGAGCGCGCCGTACACCGACACCGTGGTCGCGGCCGGGCTGCTCAGCTCGTCGACGATGCGCTGCGCGTCCGCGGCCTGCGGCTGGTAGCGCTCGGGGAACGCGGAGCGCTGCACCCGCTGGCAGACGTCGCCGATCGCGGCGGTGCGCCAGCTGCCGTTGGGGTAGAAGTCCTCCATCACGTCCAGGAACGCGTTGGTGGCCCAGGCCGGGTTCAGGCGCTGCGCCTCGGTGCCCCAGGAGTCGAGCTGCTGGAACAGGCCGAGGCTGGTGTGGTCGACCCGCTCGCTGATGTTCTCGATCAGGGACTCGACGATCGTGGTGGTGATCGCGATGACGGCCGCGCGCTCGTCCAGCCCGCGGGCCTGCACGGCGTCGATGACGGCGCGGGCGCAGGACACCCGGTAGGGCGTCATGTGTCCCTTCAGCGTGCCGGTCAGGACGCTGTTGAGCCGGGTGGCCGCGGCGGTGTCGGCCGCGGTCGGGCCGCCGGTGACGCAGGCCGCGGTCGCGTAGGCCGCCAGCTGCTCCATCCGGGCGGCCATCGCGTCGGACTCGGTGGTGGCGCTCGCGGCGGTGGCGCCCGCGGTCAGGACGGCCAGCGCCGCGAGGCCCGCGGCGATCGATCTCGTGGTGAAGCGCATGGAAAACTCCAGGGTGGACTGGGCGGTGCCGCGGCCGGGCCGCGGCACCGCCGGGGAACGGGGGAAGGTCAGGCGCCGGGCGGGGAGACGTAGCCGGAGATCAGCACGTTGTCCGCGCCGGAACGGGCCGTGTCGGGGTCGATCGTCCGCCGCGTCACCTTGTTGCTGACGTTGCCGCCGACGACGGTGAGCGTGCCGTCGGGGTGCACCGCGGTGATCACGTCGACGTGGCCGCCCGTGCTGCCGTCCGGCGGGCCGTAGATGACCCAGTCCCCGATCTTCGGGCTGCCGTGCGAGCTGCCGGTGCGGGACTTGAACAGGTCGTGGTCGACACCCCACTTGCCGAGGGCGCGGGCGACGAAGGTGCCGCGCGGCACGCCGGAGACGCCGGCCGCGGACCAGGTCCAGGTGGCGAACATCGCGCACCAGTCGTTCGCGCCGTAGTCGCAGGCGTCGTTGTACTTGTCGCAGCTCGCTTCGGTGGTGCCGACCTCGCCGGTGGCGAGGGTGGCGATCTTCGAGCGCAGCGGCTGGACCGGGGTGGTGCTGGTGCAGCCGGCCGGGTCGGCCGAGAGCAGGTACTGCGTCCAGCCGCGCGAGGCGACCGGGTCGTTCAGGTGGTAGGCGATGTCCGTGCCGGAGCCGTCCGTCGGGTCGTCGTCCTCGTACCAGTACATGGCGCCGTCGGGGTTCTTGCCGTAGTACAGGCCGCCACCGGGGGAGACGAGGTTTTCGAAGCTCTGCCAGCCGGCGTCGTCGAGCTGCCCGCGGGTGTAGGTGGTGCCGGTCTGCGAAACGGCGTAGCTGATCAGCTGGCCGTCGGACGCGGTCGCGATGAGCCGGTCGTCCCCGGCCGCGGCCATGGTCTTGAGCGCGAACCCGCCGCTGCCGATCTCGCGGCGCTGGCCGATCTGGTTCGTGCCCGGCTTGGCCGCGGAAACGAGGTACTGCAGCAGGGAACCACCGGAGGTCGTGCCGTAGAGGTGGCCGTGGCCGTCGTAGGACAGCAGGTTGTGGGTCCAGCCGTGCTGGAGGTCGATCGGGTCGTTGAAGGTGAGGCTCGCGCTGTTGGTGACGACGTCGACGCGGTAGAGGACACCGGACGTCGAGGTCACGAGCAGCGTGTTGAAGTTGAGCGTGGCCAGCGCCTTCGCGGTGAACCCGAGCGTCCTCGAGGAGACGACGACGTGCGTGAGGTCGCCGCTGTCCGGGTCGATCGTGGTGTAGCTGAGCCGGCCGTCGGGCAGCACGCCGTAGACCGAAACCCCACCGGCGCACGACGCGGCGGCGGAGGCGGGAGCGGCGGTCAGCGCGGTCGTCGTCAGGCCGCTGAGCAGGACGAGGAACGCCAGCGCAGCGGCGCGCACTCTGTTTCTGAACATGGGAAAACCCCTCGTAGAACGGAAGATTGGTGCCGGCCGCGGCCCCGGGAAAGGCGGCTCGACGGGGCAGAGCTTAGGAAGGGATTCCGCCGCGGCGCATGAGCGAACCCGGCCATTGGCCGCTTCCGGACAGGGCCGGCTCAGCCGGTGCCGCGCGCGACCGGCATCGATGTGTCCGAAGTGGACGACCGGTACCGGCCGACGGCGCCGGCCGGTCACGCGCAGTGCTACAGTCGCCGCGCTCGGTTCTTTTCCGGTTACCCAAAGGATTTTCGCCATGGAAGAACAGGCTGCGCTCGAAGCGGCCTCCCGCCGGCGCATCGCGAACGTCAGCCGCAGCCTGGCGGACGCGCGGTCGGCGGCCGACGACGACGTGGTCCGGGTGCAGGCGGCGCGGCTGGAGCACGCGTTCGACCTCGCGCTGCGGTTCACGCTCGGCGAAGGCGAACCGAAGCTGGGCCGGAAGGCGATTCCCCGGCCCCGCAAGGCGTTGCCGCGGCGGTGATCGGTCAGGCCAGGCGGGCGGCGCGGGTCAGGAGATGGCGCCGCTCGGGTTCGCTGGTGGTGCGCCGGGCCGCCTCCTGGTAGCCGGCGCGCGCGGCGTCGTGGTCGCCGGCCAGTTCGAGCAGGTGGGCGCGGACGGACACGAGGTGGTGCGACGCGGCGATGCGCTGGTCGGCCGCGAGGGTGTCGAGCAGGGCCAGCGCGGGCGCGGGCCCGTGGACCTCGGCCACCGCGACCGCCCGGTTGAGCGTCACCGCCGGGTTGGGCGCCACGCGTTCGAGCACGGTGTAGAGGGCCAGGATCTGCGGCCAGTCGGTGAGTTCGGCGGTCGGTGCCTCGTCGTGGACGGCGGCGATCGCGGCCTGGAGCTGGTACGGGCCGACCGGGCCCTTCGGCAGGGCACCGGTCACCAGTGCCACGCCCTCGGCGATGGCTTCGGCGTCCCAGAGCGTCCGGTCCTGCTCGCCCAGCGGGACCAGCGACCCGTCCGCGTCCGTGCGGGCCCGGCGGCGGGCGTCGGTCAGCAGCAGGAGAGCCAGGAGCCCGGCCACCTCGCCGTCGGCGGGGAGCAGCCGGTGGAGCTCGCGGGCCAGCCGGATCGCCTCCGCCGTCAGGTCCGCCCGCACCAGCCGCGTCCCGGACGTGGCCGTGTAGCCCTCGTTGAAGACGAGGTAGATCACGTGGAGCACGACGCCGAGCCGCGCCGCCTGTTCGGGCGGCGGTGGCAGGGCGAAGCGGGCCCCGGCCGCCTTGATGCGCTGCTTCGCGCGGCTGATGCGCTGCGCGATGGTCGCTTCGGGCACCAGGAAGGCCCGGGCGATCTCGGCGGTCGTCAGGCCGCCGACGGCACGCAGCGTCAGCGCGATCTGCGACGACGGCGTCAACGCCGGGTGGCAGCACAGGAACAGCAGCGTGAGGGTGTCGTCGGGGTACACCTCGCCGCCGGCGGGAGGAGTGCGGAGGGCGTCGGCCTCCTCCCGGCGGCGGCGTGCGGCGTCGCTGCGCACCTGGTCGGCGAGGCGGCGCGACGCCACCGTCACCAGCCACGCGCGGGGGTTCTCCGGCCACCCCTCCACCGGCCACTGGGCGCTGGCGGCCACCAGCGCTTCCTGGACGGCGTCTTCGCAGGCGTCGAAACGGCCGTAGCGGCGCACGAGCACGCCGAGCACCTCGGGCACCAGCCGCCGGACGTCCTGCCAGCCGGTCACGGCTCGACGTTCGCCTCGTGCATGAGCGGCCGGACCTCGACGCCCCAGTAGCGCGCGGACGGGCTGCGGGCCGCGATCTCCAGTGCCCGGTCCAGGCTGTCGCAATCGACGATCATGAAGCTGCCCAGGAACTCCTTCGCCTCGGCGTAGGGGCCGTCGGTCACCACCGGCGTCCCGCCGGTGACCCGGACCATCTTGGTGTGCCCGTCGTCGGCGACGCCGTAGGCGCCGACCAGCTCACCCGACTCGTACAGCTCCTGGTTGAGGACGTCGGTCTCGCGGATGATCTCGGCGAGCGTCTCCGCGCCCACCGAGGTGAAGGCTTCTTCGTTGCCGTAGATCAGCAGCATGTACTTCATCGCGCGCTCCGCTCTCCGTGCCCGACCAGCTCGCCGCCGGCGCCGCGGTCGTCCAGCACCAGCTTCGACCGCCCGCTGACGGTATAGCGGAGGTGGGTCACCCCGGGCGACGCGACGACCCGCTCCGGGACCAGCTCGATGCCGTCGTCCGCGCCGAGGCCGAGACCCGCGTCGAACAGGCGCTGGCCGTCGCCCAGCAGCACCGGGGCGACGTGCAGCTCGAGCTGGTCGAGCAGCCCGGCGGTCAGCACCTGGCGCAGCAGCTCGCCGCCGCCGGCGACCGCGACGTCCTTGCCGCCGGCGGCTTCCCTTGCCAGCTCGACCGCCCGCTCGAACCCGTCGGTGACGAAGGTGAAGGAGGTACCCCGGCGTTCGAGCACCTCCCGGGGGCGGTGGGTGACGACGAACACCGGCGCGTGGAACGGCGGCTCGTCGCCCCAGGGCACCTCGCCGGCGTCGAACATGCGCCGGCCCATGACGTAGGCACCGGCCGCCGCGAACATCTCCGCGACGATGTCCGAGTCGGCCGACTGCTCGCCGCCGGCGAAGCCCTGCCGCTCGCGCCAGGCGGCGGCGTCGACGGCCCAGCGGGTGACCCGGAAGAAGCCGGGCGCTTCGGGGCCGTCCAGCCAGCCGCTCATGTCGCCGGGTTCGCGGGGGCCGGTGTAGCAGCCGTCCAGGGATACCGACATCTGGGCTGTCACCTTGGTCATCGTTCGTGCGCCTCTCGTGGGGGCGGCCGGTTCGGCCGCCGGTACCCCTCAGTCGGAGCCGGCCGGCCGTTCTCGACACGCCTGACCGGCGGCCGCCGATGTCGGGCCGGGTCGGGGAGGCCGTAACGGGCGTCGAGCACCTGCATGGCCGCCCCGGCCGCCACGACGTCGGTGCCCAGCGAGGTCAGGGAAACTTCGACGTCGAGCCAGTCCGCGCCCGGCAGCTGGGTGCGCACGGCGTGCTCGACGGCGGCCCGGTAGAGCTCGCCGTGGGGGAGCAGGTCCGCGCCGCCGAGGACGATGTGGCCGAGGTCGAGGGTCTGCAGGAGGTTGACGACGCCGGTCGCGAGCACGGCGGCCGCGGCGGCCGGATCGGCCGCCCGCTCGTGGACGGCTTCCAGGCAGCCGTGCCGGCCGCAGGCGCAGCGCGGGCCGCCGAGCTGGACGACGGCGTGGCCGAACTCGCTGGCGTTGGTGTGCGCGCCGCGGTGGGCGGCGCCGCCCAGCCACAGCCCGGCGCCGACCCCGGCGTCGACCACGACCAGGGCGGCGTCGCGGAAAGTGGTGCCGCGGCGCCAGGCTTCGGCCGTGACGCCGGCGGTGACGTCCTTGTCCACGACCACGGGCAGGCCGAGGCGCTGCCCGGCGAGTTCGGCGAGCGGGACGTCCTGCCAGTGCCGCAGCCGGTGCGCGCCGCGGACGGTGCCGGTCGACTGGTCGAGCGGCCCGATCATGCCGATGCCGACCCCGGCGAGCTCCGGCGTGGTCATCCGGTGCTCGCCGATCATCGCCGTGACGCCGGCCGCCAGCTCGTCCAGCAACTCCTCCGGCGTGAAGTCGGCGGGCAGCGGGGCCGCCGCCGACGAGTGGACGGTGCCGGCCAGGTCGGCGCGGACCAGCCGCAGCTCACGGCGGGTGACGTGGGCGCCGATCGCCCAGCGGCTCGCCGGGACGAGCCGGTAGACCGCGGCCGGCTTGCCGCGCGCCGGGCGCCGCACGCCCGCGGGTTCGAGCAGCCCCTCCTCGACCAGACGGGCCAGCACCTTCGACACGGCCTGCGGGGTCAGCCCGGTGACTTCCGCGACGGTGCCGCGCTCGAGCGTGGGCTCGGTCCGGGCCAGCGCGAGCACCAGCGCTTCGTGGTAGTCCCGCAGGAAAGCCAGGTGCACGGGCGTCACCTTAGCGTCGCTGTCATTAATGCAACAGCGTTGCTAAAGTCGCCTGAATGGAGGACCTCACCCGACGCCGCCGCTGGGCCGCCCTGCTCGCCCTGGCCCTCGGGTCGGTGGGGATCGGGCTGACGGAGTTCGTGCCGGCCGGGCTGCTGCCCGACATCGCGCGCAGCGTGCTGGGGAACGCCGAACCGGCTGCCGTCGCCCGCGCGGGGTGGATGATCACCGCGTACGCGCTGGGCGTGGTCGTGGGCGCGCCGGTGCTCGCCACGATCACCGCGCGGATGCGGCGCAAACGCCTGGTGCTCGGGCTGCTGGTGCTGTTCGTGCTCGGTACCGCCGCGTCCGCGGTGGCCTCGACGTTCGGCCTGGTGCTGGTGGCCCGGTTCGCCGCCGGCCTGCCGCACGGCGCGTACTTCGGGGCCGCCGGCCTGCTGGCGGCGACGCTGATGGGGCCGGGCAGCGAGGGGCGCGGGTTCGCCGTGGTGCTGAGCGGGCTGACCGTGGCCAACGTGGCGGGCGTCCCGGTGATCACGCGGCTCGGGCAGGCCGCCGGCTGGCGGACGGCCTACCTGGTCATCGCCGGGGTCTTCCTGCTCGCGCTGGTGGCGGTGGCGGCCACCGTGCCGGACGCGCCGCCCGCGGGCGGGTCGCCGCTCGACGAGCTGCGCGCGCTGCGCCGGCCGCTGGTGTGGCTGGTGGTGGTGACCGCGGCGATCGGGATCGCCGGGTTCTTCGCCGTCGACAGCTACCTCGCGCCGATCACGACCTCGGTCACCGGGCTGTCGCCGGGCGCGGTGCCGTGGGTGCTGGTCGCGGTGGGCCTCGGCATGACGGTCGGGAACTTCCTCGGCGGCTGGCAGGCCGACCGGAACCTGCGGCGGGCCATGGTGGCGGGCTTCGCGGCGGTGATCGCCGCGAACGTCTACTTCGGACTCGCGGTGGGCTCGGCGTTCGGCCTGTACACCGGCGCGTTCCTGATCGGCGGGACGATCCTGTTCCTGGGCCCGGTGCTGCAGGCGCGGCTGATCGCGGTGGCGCCGGGCGCCCAGTTGATGGGCGCGGCGCTGAACCAGTCGGCGTTCAACACGGCCAACAGCCTCGGCGCGGCACTGGGCAGCGTGGTCATCGCGGCGGGCCTGGGTTATCGCGCCACGGCGTGGGCCGGCGTCGTCGTCAGCGCCGTCGGGCTCGTGCTGGCCGTCGCCGGGTTCGCGGTGGAACGCCGCCGCGCGGTCGGGGACGTGACCGCCCGGCCGCGTTGCGACATCCGGAGGTAATTTTCGCGCCGGGCGGCGGAAACCGCGGCAAATGCGCGGGAAATACGCTACGCCCGGTTCGGGAAAAAGCCGTCCGTGTCGCTCCGAAGTGTGACGCGTGCTCGTTCGTTACTCATCTTTCGGCGCATTTTCGCCTGGTCTGCGTGGGCCTGTGCGCACCCCGGTAACCCGTTGAGCGCCTTGACGTGGGGCGCTCCGGGTGACGTTCGCGTTCCCCGCTAACAAATCCGCGCGCGGTTCGTCTTTCCCAGGCAGCCCACACCGGATCCGGCATTCCGCCGGTGCTCGAAAGGGACGTCCATGTCGCGAAGATCAGTTTTCGTCGCCCTCACCGCGGCCGGCGCGCTGCTGGCCCCGACGGCGGTGGCGGCCACCGCGCCACCGGGGGTCGACCCCGCCACCGTCGCCCTCACGCTCGCCGCCGGGCAGAGCACCACCGTCACCAAGCACGTGACCACCTCCGCCGTGCCGCCGAACCCCGATCTCGTCCTGCTCGCCGACACCACCGGCAGCATGGGCAGCGCGATCTCGAACGTGCGGGCCAACGCCAACGCCATCACCGGGGACGTGCTCGCCGCGCAGCCGACCGCCCAGTTCGGCGTCGCGGAGTACAAGGACTTCGGCGACGCCGTGCCGTTCAAGGTCGACCAGGGCATCACCGGGGACACCGCCGCGGTGCAGGCGGGCACGAACCAGTGGGTGGCCTCCGGGGGCGGGGACTTCCCCGAAGCCGACCTCAACGCGCTCTACGAACTGGCTACCGGCGCGGTCACCTTCCGGCCCGACGGCACGCGCATCGTCGCCTGGTTCGGCGATGCGCCGTCGCACGACCCCAGCGGCGGGCACTCCCTGGCCGACACGATCGCCGCGCTCAAGGCGGCGAACATCCGCGTGGTCGCGGTCAACGTCGGCGCCCTCGACGCCGAGGGGCAGGCCACGGCCATCACCGACGCCACCGGTGGCGTGCTGCTGAACAACGTGCCCTCGAGCCAGGTGTCGCAGGCCATCCTGGCCGGCATCAAGTCCATCGAGGTCACGGTGACCCCGAAGGTGACGGCCTGCGACCCGCAGCTGACGCTCACCAACGCCCCGGCGAGCGTCAAGGTGGCGAGCGGCGACACCGCGACGTTCACCGAAACGATCGCGGCCGCGGCGAGCGCGGCGCCCGGGACGTACCACTGCTCGGTCGACTACCTGGTCGACGGCGTCTCGCGCGGGTTCGTCGAGACGACGACCGTGCGCGTGCTCGGCTTGAGCATCGACGACGTCACGGTGAACGAAGGCTCCGGCGGCGCGCCGGTGCCGGCCACCTTCACCGTGTCGCTGCTCGGCGGGAGCAGCCCGGACCCGGTGACCGTCCACTACGCCACCGCGAACGGCACCGCCACCGCGCCGGCCGACTACGCCGCCACGAGCGGGGACGTCACCTTCGCGCCCGGTGAGACCGCCAAGCCGGTGACCGTCCTGGTCAACCCGGACACCGTCGACGAGCCGGACGAGACGTTCACCGTGAACCTCTCCGCCCCGGCAGGCGCCGGGCTCGTCGACCCGACGGGGGTCGGCACGATCCTCGACGACGACCGCGACGGCGCCTTCTCCTGCACCGGCACCGCGGCGAACGTCGTCGGGATCACCGCCGCCGTGGCGAACCCGCAGAACCTGCCGTGCGCCGACGACAGCGAGACCGTCCTCGACGCGACGCTCAACGCGGGCCTGATCAAGGTGCAGACCCACGCGCTGACCTCCTCTACCGATCTGACCCCGGACGACCAGTCCGCGGCCCCGGCGGCCGGTGACCACGCGCGGGCGTCGGCCAAGATCGACAAGACCGTGATCAGCACAGTCGGGCTGACGATCGAGCTGGGCGTGATCCAGTCCCAGGCGGCGGCGACCTGCCAGCCGGTCACGGGCGGGCTCGCCCCGGCGCTGACCGGCAGCTCGAACGTCGGTTCGCTGAAGATCAACGGCGTCGCGGTCACGGTCGGTTCGGCACCGCTGACCATCCCGCTGGTCATCGGCTCGCTGAAGCTGAACGGCCAGACCGTGTCCGGCGGCGTCGTGAAGCAGCAGGCGGTGGCGCTGGACACCGCGCTCGCGAAGATCGTGCTGGCGGAGTCGCAGGCCGATGTGCACGGCACCGCGGCGCACCCGGCGGGCAACCCCTGCCGCCGGTGAAGTCGCCGGGGCGGACTCCGGTCCGCCCCGGCCCCTCCGGAGGCGTCAGTTCGGCGGCGGGGCGTAGCCGGGCGGCGGACCCGCGAACCCCGGCTGCTGCCCGGCCATCGGGTAGCCACCCGGGTACGGCGCCTGCCGCGGCCGGCCACCCTTGACGACCGCGATCGCGACCAGCAGCCAGGAGATCGCCGTGGCGACGTCCAGCGGGACGGCCACCGCCATGAAGATCAAGCCGATGTCACTGGTGGTCAGGTTGCCGGACGTGATCCAGGACGCGGCGTCCAGCGACACGAACTGCCACGCGATGCCCATCGCCGTCGTCAAGAGCATGACGACGAAGGCGGCCACCATCAGGCCCGAGCCGCCCCGGGCGCGGCCCTTGATCGCGAAGATCAGGCCGAGCACGCCCACCACGAGCAGCAGCACCCGCGGGATGATCTCGATGGTCGTCAGCACCAGGGGTGACATGCCCGCCTCCACAGACTCACCGCCGGAGATCGAGGCGTCCGGTCCGCGCCGGGCCCGATCGTAGGCGGTCACCGGGCTCCGCGGGTGCGATTCGCGGATGGAAGCGGTTTGGAAGTCCGGCCTGCGACCGTTCGGGAAACGAAAGGGATCGAACGATGAAACGTGCTGGTGCGGCCGCTTTGCTCATCGCGGCCTTGGTCACCGTGCTCGCCCCGGCGGCGACCGCGGCGGAAGGCCCCTCGCCCGTCAGCGGGATGGGCGGTGGCCCCTACATCGGCGACGTCCCGGCGCCCGGCACCGGCGACCGCTGAATCGCTCGTCCCCGAAACGAGAATGGGGTTTCAACGATGCGTCACAAGCTCAAGGCCTTGGCCGCCACCACGGTTTTCGCCGCCTGCGGCACGCTCCTGACCGCGACGCCGGCGCTGGCGAGCGTGGAGCCGCCCGGCGACGGCTGGGACCACACGTGGACCACCACGGACGCCGACAAGGGCGGCACCGTCTACATCGAGGAGAACGGCGACCGCGTCTCGGTCTGCGACTCGGCGGCCGACGGGTACGCGCCCCGGGTCCAGATCGCCAGCGAGGAGAGCACCGTCCCCGGCGCCTACGACATCCGCTACACCCTCACCGCCTCCGGCGGGCTGGGCTCCTGCGCGTCGGCCAGCGCTTCCCAGGGCGGCGTGTACAACCTCCCGGAGAACACGAGCATCGGCGTCACGGTGTGGCTGGGGCCGAACTACAAGTACCAGAGCACGCACTACTACCTGAACGACCACTAAGGCCTGTATCGAAGTCGGCGTCCACCGTGGATTGCTCTGGGCGGTCGTGGACGACTCATTCACGACCACTGGCGTGGCAGTTTTTTGGGGGTGTCGTGCGGACACCGGTCCTTCATCGCATCGCGGGCCGCAGGACGAGGCGCAGAGCGGCAACCGGCGCTGACCGACTTCGATACAGGCTCCAGTCGGCAGCGGCCCGGCCGGTGGCTTCCGGCCGGGCCGTCGCGCTGTCCGGGACGATCTCGGTCCGATGACGGCGCGGTCTCGTATCCGCGCGGTACCTGCTCCGGACGAGTGAATTTGAAGTTTCAATTTCTCACCGTGGGTAACGATGGTCAGCCACTCGCTCACCGCGATCACCAGCGGAAATGATCACTGGTCCCGGCCTTCGAGTCCGCTCTGTGACACAAAAGTGGTGTTACGCGCGTGTCTCCCGGAGCGACGGATGGCGCAGAACGTCATCGCGTGCGGTCCTCCCGCCGCTGCTCTGAAAGAGGCAATCCGTGTCCTACGCCCCCGTGCCGCCCATGTCCGCCCCGGTCCAGCCCAAGAACGGCCTCGGCACCGCCGGGTTCGTGCTCGGCCTGGTCGGCCTGCTCTTCGCGTTCATCCCGCTCATCGGGGTCGTCGCGTGGCCGCTGACCATCCTCGGGCTGATCTTCGGCATCATCGGGACGCTGCGCGCGAACCGTGGTCAGGCGAGCAACAAGGGCCTGGCCGTCACCGGGGTCGTGTTGTCGGCGATCGGCCTGGTCATCTGCGTGATCTGGACGGCCGCGTTCGGCAAGGTCGTCAGCGACACCGCGAACGGCCTGCCCACCGCGGCCGCGCCGGCCGCCGTCGCCGACGCGGGGTCCGCGCCCGACGCCGCCGCTCCGAGCGCGGCGGCGCCGGCGAAGCACACCGTCGTCCTGGAGGTCACGACCGCGGCGAAGGCCAACGTGCAGTGGAGCAGCGGGTTCACCGCGAACTCCCAGGAGGTCCTCGAGAAGGGCAAGACCTGGAGCCAGACCCTGACGATGGACGACCTGGCGTTCACCTCGGTCACGGTGACCGCGGTCGACTTCAAGCTGGGCGCCAAGGACAACACCTGCAAGATCACCGTCGACGGCAAGACCGTGGTGGAGCAGCACAACAGCGTCGGAGCCCTGTGCACCTACCAGCCCTGACGCACTGCTAGGGGTTCTTCCAGACTTTCGCCGCCCTCGCGGACGCGGGCGCCACGCCAGGGTAGAACCGGTGCATGGTGAGCACGGAACCCGGGGTCGTCAGCTTCCCGCGGCGGGCGCCCGGTCAGGTCACTCCGCCCGACGGATACGCCGAACTGCGCGCCCGGCCCGGGTTGTGCCGGACCGTCCTGCCCGGCGGTACGCCCGTATGGCTCGTCGCCCGGCACGAAGACGTGCGGGCCGCGCTGACCGATCCGCGGCTGAGCTCCGACCCGTCCCAGCCGGGGTTCCCCGCCACCGGTGGGGCGCCGGAAGCGCTTCCCGGATGGTTCGTCGCCATGGACGCGCCCGAGCACACGCGGTACCGGAAGCTGCTCATCCCCGAGTTCACCGTGCGGAAGGTGCGGGAGCTGCGGCCCGGCATCCAGCAGGTCGTCGACGAGCGGATCGACGCCATGCTGGCCGCCGGGAACTCCGCGGACCTCGTGTCCGCCTTCTGCCTCGTGCTGCCGTCTCTCGTCATTTGCCAGCTGCTGGGCGTGCCGTACGAGGACCACGAGCACTTCGAGTCCCGCACCCGCGTCCTCGTCAGCCTCGCTTCCACGGCCCGGCAACGGGAAACCGCGCTGGGCGAGATCAACACCTACCTCGCCGAACTGATCGCCGCGAAGCGCGAGCGGCCCGGTGAGGACCTGATCAGCCGGCTCATCGACGGCGGTGCGCTGGACGACGCCGAACTGCTGGGCGTGGCCATGCTGCTGCTGGTCGCCGGGCACGAGACCACCGCGAACATGCTGTCGCTCGGGGTCGTGACGCTGCTGGAGAACCCGCAGTGGATCGGGCACGAGGGCGTCGTCGAAGAGCTGCTGCGGTTCTTCTCGATCTCCGACGTCGTCAGCCTGCGCGTCGCCACCGAGGACCTCGAAATCTCGGGCCAGCTGATCCGCCGCGGCGAAGGGGTCGCGCCGCTCGGGCTGGCGGCGGGGCACGACGGCACCGTGTTCGAGGACGCCGGCGAGTTCTGCCCGGCCCGCTCGGCGCGCCACCACGTCGCCTTCGGCTACGGGATCCACCAGTGCATCGGGCAGCACCTGGCCCGGCTGGAGATGGACGTCGCGCTGACCACGCTGTTCGAGCGGGTGCCGCGGCTGCGCCTGGCCGTGCCGGCCGACGAGCTCGAGTTCAAGCACGACGGAGTCCTCTTCGGACTCTACGAGCTGCCGGTGCGCTGGTAGCTCAGGCGGTCAGGACGTTCACGCCTTCGCGTTCGATTTCGGCGGCCACCGTCGAATCGATGCCGCCGTCGGTGATGAACGTGTCCACTTCGGACAGTTCAGCGAAGCGGGCGAAGTGGTCGTTGCCCACCTTCGTGTGGTCGGCCAGCAGCACGACGCGGCGGGCGCCGGCGATCGAGGCCCGCTTGACCATCGCTTCCGCCGGGTCCGGGGTGGTGAGGCCGCGCTCGACCGACAGGCCGTTGGTCGCCATGAACGCCACTTCGACGAACGTTTCGCTGAGCGAGTGCAGCGCCCACGAGTCGACCGACGCGAGCGTGCGCGCCCGGAGGCGGCCGCCCACCAGCATCACCGTGAGGTTGGGCCGCTTGGACAGCGTGAGCGCGATGTTCACCGAGTTGGTGACCACCGTGAGGTTGCAGTCGATGGGAAGCGCTTCCGCGAGGTGCGCGGTGGTCGTGCCCGCGTCGAGCAGGATCGCGCCCTCCGCGGGCAGTTCGGCGAGCGCGGCCTTGCCGATGCGCTTCTTTTCCGCCGTCATCACGCTTTCGCGCGTGTTCAGCGCCGGCTCGAATCCCAGGCGCTCGATGGGGATCGCCCCGCCGTGCACGCGGCGGAGCGACCCGTGGCGTTCCAGCGTCGTGAGGTCGCGGCGGATCGTCTCCGTCGTCACGGCGAACTCGCCGGCGAGCTCGGCCACGTCGACCCGGCCGCGCGAGCGGGCCTGCTCGAGGATCAGCTGCTGACGCTCTTCCGCGTACACCGCGACCCCCGCTCATGTCGTTCTGTGTTGGTGCTGATGTTACTTTATGTTGAATCGCGCCCGGAGTGCAATGCCGCCGCGGGGGCGCCGAGGGCCTGCAGCTCCCGCTGGAGCTCGGCGTTCACCGCGCTCTGGTGCCGGGCCAGGAAGAAGTGGCCACCGGGGAAGACCTCCAGCCGGAAGCCGCCTTCGGTGTGCTCGCCCCAGTTCCCGGCCTCCTCGGCGGTCACCTTCGGGTCCTGGTCGCCGATCAGCGCGGTGACCGCGCAGCGGACGCGGCGCCCGGCCGGGCAGGCGTAGGTTTCGATCGCCCGGTAGTCGGCGCGGATCGCGGGCAGCGCCATCCGCAGGATCTCGTCGTCGCCGATGACCGTCCGGTCCAGCCGGTTGAGCTCCCGGACCTCGTCGAGCACGCCGTCGTCGTCGCGCTCGTGGACCCGCTCGTCGCGGAATGTCGAGGGCCCCCGCCGCCCGGACGCGACGATCGCCCCGGGAGCCCGCAGGCCGCGCAGTTCCAGCCGCCAGGCGGTTTCGAAGGCGAGGACCGCGCCCATGCTGTGCCCGAAGAACACGGCCGGCTTGTCGGAGAGCGCGGCCAGCTCGTCGGCGACCAGGTCGGCCAGCCCGGCGATCGAGTCGACGTTCGGCTCCCGGCGGCGGTCC
Source organism: Amycolatopsis lexingtonensis (assembly GCF_014873755.1). Taxonomy (NCBI): domain Bacteria; kingdom Bacillati; phylum Actinomycetota; class Actinomycetes; order Pseudonocardiales; family Pseudonocardiaceae; genus Amycolatopsis; species Amycolatopsis lexingtonensis. The sequence continues at coordinate 4,169,041 of NZ_JADBEG010000001.1, read as the reverse complement.
TGCCGACCCGGGTACTGCAGCGAAACGACGTCGACGTCCGGCGCGAACCGCGCCGAGACGGGGTGGAAGTAGCTGGCCGAACCACCGGCGTGGGGGAAGCAGACGAGCCGGGTGCCCGCGCCGGGCGCGGGATGGTAGCGGCGGATCCACGACGTCGTGGCGTTGTCCGCGATGTTCACGAGAGCGTTTCCCTTCGACGCGGTGTCAGGTCCGCCAGTGAACCCCGGCCCGGGCCACGGATTCCTTAGTGTTGCCGCTCACACGCCGCGCCCGCAGTGTCTTGAATGAGTCATTCAGGACCTCCGGTGACCTGAATGACTCATTCAAGACGTTCCGGCGCAGCGGAATCCGCCGAGGTTCGGGGTTTTCCGGGTCGGCGGCCACCTAACGTCGGCGGGGCACGCGATCGGCCGTGCCCCGACGGGAGGAGTCCTGATGACCGCTGACGCGCTCACCGCCGCCCGGCGCAAGGCGAGCGAGCTGCGCCGTGCCATCCAGTCGCTGCACCGGATCCACGGTGACACCCCGCCGATGCGGCGGCTGATGAGCGACCTCGGCTGGATCGAGAGCGGGCTGGGCGAGCTGCCCGCCACACCGCGGGCCGCCGCCGATCGGGTGCTCGTGCCGGATACGCCGTACGCCAGGGAAATGTGGCACGGCGCCGACGACGAGGGGCTGGGCGGCCGCCGCCTTCCGTGAAAGCAGGGTGAGGATGGCGGAGGTGACGGCTGTCGCCGGGCGCGTGGTCGGCCGGCGGCGGGAGCTGGAGGTCCTCGGTTCGGCGTTCGCGAACGCGCGGGCCGGTTCGGCGACCCTGGTGCGGGTGCGCGGGGCGACCGGTACCGGAAAGACGGCGTTGCTGGCGGAGTTCGCGCGGTCGGTCGGCGACCGCGCGGTCGTGCTGTCGGAGACCTGCCGCCGGCCGGGCGGCGGGAACACCGGGCGGGCCGCCGAGGGACTGCTTCCGGACGCCGGCAGCCGGTACGGCATGCCGGTGCCGGTGCTCTCGCGACGGCTGGGCCGCCGGCTGGCCGACCTGACCGTGGCCGGGCCCGTCGTCGTCCTGCTCGACGACTTCCACCACTGCGACGAGGCTTCCGTCCGGGTGCTGGCCCACCAGGCGCACCGGGGCGCGGAACAGCCCCTGCTCGTGGTGGTCGCGCAGCGCCCGGCCGGTCAGCCGCTGTGGCCGCCGATGACGCTGCCGCCCGGCGACGTTGCGACCGTCGACCTCGCCGCGTTCACCGAACCCGAGGTCGCCGAAGTCGCCGCCGCGTGGTGGTCCGAAGAACCCGGACCCGGGTTCGCCCGTGAACTGTCCACGCTGACCGGCGGCAACCCCGCGCTGCTCGGCGAGCTCTGCGCGGCCCTGCACCTGGAAGGGCTCGCCCCGGACGAGCAGGCGCTGGCGCGGGCCCGCGTGCTCGCCCCGGGTGCCCGCGCCCGGCTGGTCGAGCGCGTCCTCGCCGGCCGCCCGGCGCACGTGCGGCACGTCGCCGAGGCGGTGGCCGTGGTCGGCGCGCCCGACGTGGAGCTCGTCGCCCTGCTCGGCGGCGTGCCCGAACCGCTCGCCGCCGACGCACTCGGTGTGCTGGCCGCCGAAGGGCTGCTGCGTGACGGCGGCGGGGAACTTGCCTCGCCCGCGGTCCGCGACGCGGTGCTGGCCGGCGTGCCGGAGCGGCGGCTCGGCCCGCTGCGGCTGACCGCGGCCCGGCTGCTCAACGACCGCGGCCGCCCGCCCGAAGACGTCGGCGCGCACCTGCTCGGCCGCCGGTTGCTGCCCGAGCGGTGGATGCGGGACGTGCTCGCCGAGGCCGCGCGCACCGCCGAACGCTCGGGCCGCCCGCACGACGCCGCCCGCTACCTCGGGGTGCTCGTCGCCGACCGGCCGCAGGACATGCCGGTGCGGATCGAGTTCGCCCGCCTGGTCGGCGTGCGCGACCCCCTGGCCGCGTACGCGACGCTCGCCGGGATGGCCGAGCAGGCCGAAGACGTCCGCAGCCGGGCCCGGATCTCCTTGCAGCTGGCCATCGCCGCGCTGTCGGCCCGCGAGCCGCAGGAGGCGACGCGGCTGCTGACCGGCGCGCTCGAGCAGCTCGACGGTGACCGTGCCGGGGACGCCGACCGCGGCCTGCGGACCGAGCTCGAGTCCGCGCTGCTGGCCGTCGCCTTCGAGCAGCCCGGCTCGCTGGACCTCGTCGCCGGGCGCCTGCCCGCGATGTCCGCGCTGACCGGCCAGACCCCGGCCGAGGTCGGGGTGCTGGCGCTGGCGGGGCTGGCGCACATGATCCGCGGCACCGACCGGGAGCTGGCCGTCTCGTGCGCACGCCGGGCCCTCGAACGCCCGGAACCTCCGGTGCGGTGGGCCTGTTCGCTGGCCGCCTACGTCCTGTTCGCCGCCGACGAGGTCGACGAAGCACTGCACGCCTTGGGCGGCCTGTCGCCGGGGCCGGTGCGCGACGACACCGGCTGGGCGGAAGTCGTGGCCCTGACCGCGCATTCGTGGCTCACGTGCGGCGCGGGCGACCTTTCCCGGGCGCTTTCGGACGCGACGGCGGCCGTGCGCGCCGCCGAGCGCGACGACCGCGCCGAGCTCGCGACCGCGCCCCTGGTCTCCCAGGCGCTGGTCTTGCTGCAGCAGGGCGACGTCGACGGCGCCGCCGCGGCGATGGCCCGCGCCGACCGGGCCGGGCCCGACGGGTCCGTGCTCCGCTTCCCGTTCCACCTGCTCGCGCGGGGACGGCTCGCCGAGGCCCGTGGCGATCTGGACGGCGCGCTGGCGCACCTGCGCCGGTGTGGTGCCGCACTCCGCGCGGAGGGCGGCGCCAACCCGTTGTTCGTGCCGTGGTGGCTCGACGGTGCCCGGGTGCTCGTCCGGCTCGGCCGGCGGACAGACGCCGCGGAACTCGTGGCGCACGGCGAAGAACTGGCCCGCGCCTGGGGATCGGCGTCGGCACGGGGACTGGCGTTGCTGGGCCGCGGCCTGGTGGCCGAAGGCGGCGCCGCCGTCGACGGGCTCACCGCGGCGGCCGAAGTGCTCGGCGGGACGGCGGCGTCCTGGTACCTCGCCGAGGCGGAAACCGCGCTGGGACAGGCACTTCTGCGCGCCGGCGACCACCAGGGCGCGCGCCGGGCCTTCCGGGCCGCCGTGGACCTCTCCGTGCGGTCGGGGTTCTGGAGCCGGGCCGAGGAGGCGCAGGCCGGGGTGACCGCGGCGGGCGGGCGCAACTACCCGGTCACCGGCAGCGTGACTGACGTGCTGACGCTGGGGGAGCGGCGGGTCGGTGAGCTCGCCGCGACCGGCGCCACCAACCGGACCATCGCCGACGCGCTCCAGCTCGCCGTGCGGACCGTCGAGATCCACCTGACGAGTGTCTACCGCAAGCTGGGCGTGAACGGGCGCACCCAGCTGCAGGAACGGTTCCCCGGCGGCCTGCTCGCGCCGGAACCGGCGCTGTGACCGGTGACACGGGGAAAACACGGGGGAGTGCCATGCGTCCGGTGCCCGGACTGGCGGTGATCGTCGACGACACCGGCGTGCTCGAAATGGTGCTGCCCACGGGCGAACACCGCGTGCTCGCCAGCGGTCTCGGCGCGGCGATGTGGATCGCGCTGGCCCAGCACGACTGGGATCCCGCCGCCGCGGCGCTCGCGCTCGCGCCGACGTGCGACCTCGAACCGGCCGAGCTGACCGGTTCCCTGCGCGCGTGGATGGGCGACCTGGCCGCTTTGGGCGTGCTGAGCGCCGACGCGGCCGACGGAAAACCCTAGATATGCGCGCTGTTCGTTGACCGGTACCACCGCGGTGACCGACGCTCGCAGTCGTACAAGGGAAAAATCCCGAGGACTCAGGGAGGCGCGGTGGGCGGGCAGGCGCAGGATCGGCCGGCCGTGATCGGCGGCGGGGTGATGGGCTCCGCCATCACGGCGATGGCGCTGGGACACGGGGTTCCGGTCACCCTGGTCGAAACCGACGGCGAGGCGGTCGAACTCGCGAAGCGGCGGGTGGCGCAGCAACTGCGGCACGGCCGGCTGATGGGCGCGTTCCCCGACGTCGCCGAAGGCGAGCTGACCGCGACGACCGGCCTGGCCGCGGCGAAGGACGCGACGGCGGTCATCGAAGCGATCATCGAAGACGACAAGGTCAAGGCCGCGGTGCTCGGCGAGCTTTCGGCGCTGGTCGCACCGGGAACTCCGTTGATCACCAACACTTCCGGCATCCCGGTCGACGAGCTGGCCGAAGCGGTCGAGCGGCCGGCGGACCTGCTGGCGACGCACTTCATGAACCCGGCGTACCTCATCCCGAACGTCGAGGTCGTCCGCGGCCCGCGCACCGGTCAGTCCACTCTGGACGCCGTGCTGGGCTTGCTGGAACGGCTGAGCCGCAAGCCGATCGTGGTCCGCGACTCGCCGGGGTTCGTCACCAGCCGGCTGCTGCACCCCATGATCAACGACGCCGCGCGGGTGGTCGAAGAGGGCACCGCGTCGGTGGAAGCGGTCGACGAGCTGATGCAAGGCTGCCTCGGTCACCCGACCGGCCCGCTGCGCACCGCCGACCTGATCGGCCTGGACAACCTCGCGGACGCGCTGCGGGCGCTCGCCGAACGCACCGGCGACCCGCGGCACGCGCCGTGCGCCCTGCTGCAGTCCAAAGTGGCCGATGGCCACCTCGGCCGGAAATCCGGACGGGGCTTTTACGAGTACGGGAAGGTGTTCTGAGTGAACGACGTCTCCACCACCGCAACCCCGGCGCGCACGCCGGAGGCCGTCACGCGGGAGATCCGGGAGTTCCTGGCCGGGCGCGTCAAGCAGGACGTCCCGGTCGACCAGGACCTCTTCCGCACCGGCCTGGTCTCGTCGATGTTCGCCATGGAGCTGGTCGTGTTCCTCGAGCAGACCTACGGCATCGCCATCGTCGGGCCGGACCTCAAGCTCGACAACTTCCGCACCGTCGACAGCATGACGGCGCTCGTGGGGCGCCTGCTCGATGAGTGAGCACCCCCTCGCGGCGGCCGCCGCCGAGCTGACCGCCCGGGTCGGTGACCGGGCGGCGGCCTGGGACGTCGAAGGACGGCTGCCCGAAGACCTGTTGCGCGCGCTGGGCGCGCGGGGCCTGCTGTGTGCGGAAGTCCCCGCCGAATACGGCGGTCTCGGCGCCAGCAGCCTCCACAGTGGAGGGTTCACCGCGCACGCCGGCTCGCTGTGCAGCTCGCTGCGCAGCGTCATGACGTCGCAGGGCATGGCGGCCTGGACCATCCAGCGCTTCGGCGACCGCGCCCAGCGGGCGAACTACCTCGGCCGGCTCACCTCCGGCGACCTGGCCGCGGTGGCCTTCAGCGAACCCGCGGCGGGCAGCGACCTGTCGTCGGTGGCCACCACCGTCCGCGCCGACGGCGACGACGTCGTGGTCAACGGCGAAAAGGTCTGGATCACCGCGGCGGCGTACGCGGACCTGATCGTGGTCGTCGGCGAGCTCGACGGCCTAGGCACGGCGGTCGTGGTGCCCTCGGACGCCGAGGGCGTCACGATCGAGCGCGTCCCGCACCCCAGCGGGTGCCGCGCGGCCGGCCACTCGACCGTCCGGCTCCACGACGTCCGGCTGCCGCGCTCGGCGGTGCTCGGCGGCGGCGGGGTCGAGCTGTCCATGCTCATCACGACCGCCCTCGCCTACGGCCGGATTTCGGTGGCCTGGGGCTGCGTCGGCATCCTGCGCGCGTGCCTGGCCGCGGCCGGCGCGCACGCGGCGAACCGGCACCAGGGCGGGGTGGCGCTGGCCGACCGCCAGCTCGTCGCCCGGCACCTGGCCGACCTGTACGCCGACGAGCAGGCCGCGACCCGCGTGTGCGAACACGCCAGCCGCGCCTGGGACGGGCGTTCTCCCGAAATGGTCGTCGCGACCGTGCTGGCCAAGTACGTCAGCTCGACGGCGGCGGCCCGCGGTTCCGGTGCGGCGGTGCAGGTGCTGGCGTCGGCCGCGGCCCAGGACGGCCACGTGGTCGCCCGGGCGCACCGCGACGCGAAGCTGATGGAACTCATCGAAGGCAGCAACGAGATCTGCCAGCTCATCCTGGCGGGGCACACCCGTGTCCTCGTGAATACCGGCGACTGAGGAGGATTCCGGTGGCAAGCACGACCATGGTCAAGTGCCTGGTGTGGGACCTCGACGAAACCCTGTGGAACGGCACGCTGCTCGAAGACGGCACCGTCGAGGTTTCCGAAGAGATCCGGCAGCTCGTGAAGACCCTCGACGCGCGCGGCATCCTGCAGTCGGTCGCGAGCAAGAACGACCACGAGCACGCCTGGGCGCGGCTGGAGGAGCTGGGCCTCGCCGAGTACTTCGTGCTGCCGCAGATCGGCTGGCACGCGAAGTCGCAGTCGGTCAAGGCGATCGCCGACGAGCTGAAGTTCGCCCTCGACACGATCGCGTTCGTCGACGACCGCGACAGCGAGCTGGCCGAGGTGACCTACCACCACCCGCAGGTGCGCACCTACCGCGCCGAGGACGTGCTGGAGCTGGCGAACCTGCCGGAGTTCAGCCCGGAGACGGTCACCGTCGACTCGCGGCGGCGGCGCCAGATGTACCAGGCGTCCTTCCGCCGCCAGGAGGCCCAGGCCGGGTTCGCCGGGCCGGACGAGGACTTCCTGCGCTCGCTGGACCTGCGGATGACGATCCTGCCGGCCACCGACACCGAGCTGTCCCGGGTGGAGGAGCTGACCCGGCGCACGAGCCAGATGAACGCCACCGGCATCCACTACTCCGACGAGAAGCTGCGCGAGCTGCTGGACGACCCGTCGCACCGGGTGCTGGTGGTCAGCATGCGCGACCGCTTCGGGCCGCACGGCGCGGTCGGGGTGATCCTGCTCGAGACGTTCGAGGAGTTCTGGCACCTGAAGCTGCTGGCGACGTCGTGCCGCGTGGTGTCGTTCGGCGCGGGCTCGATCATCCTGCGCTGGCTGGCCAACCAGGCGGCCGCCGCCGACGCGCACCTGGTCGCCGACTTCCGGGCGACCGACCGCAACCGGATGATGGAGATCGCCTACCGCTTCGCCGGTTTCGCCGACGACGCGTGCGCGTGCACGGCCGTGCTGCCGTCGGGCGAGGTCCCGGGTCTGCAGCGGCTGCACCTGGAGCCGGTACCGCAGGAGGAGCCTACGACGGTGACCCTGGTGGCGCCCGACCTCGGCGAGCCGGTCGGGGTCCGCTGAGTCCATTGTGGAAGGCCCGCTCCCGGGTTCGGGAGCGGGCCTTTCTCGGTGCGGGGGCCAAGCGCCCCAATGTGGCATTGGGTGCGTCTGACGCACCCAATGTGGCGTTCGGTGCGTCTGACGCACCGAACGCCACATTGGGGCGCTTCAGCTGACTTTGCGGATGAGCGTGATGCCGTCGGCCATCGGCAGCAGCGAGATCTCCACGCGCGGGTCGTCGCGCACGAAGCGGTTGAACTCGCGGATGGCGACCGTGTCCGGGTCCTGCGCCTCGGGATCGGTCACGCGCCCGAAGAAGAGGGTGTTGTCGACGACGATGAGCCCGTCGGGCGCCAGCAACCCGAGCGCGGCCTCGTAGTAGGCGGCGTAGCCGACCTTGTCGGCGTCGATGAAGACCAGGTCGACGGTGCCCGGCCCGTACTCGTAGAAGAGGGCGTCGAGCACCTGCGTGGCGGGATCGATCCGCAGGTCGATCCGGTCTTCGACCCCGGCCCGCCGCCAGTAGGGCCGGCCGAACGCCGGCCAGCGGTCGGTGACGTCGCAGGTGATGAGCAGCCCGGTCGGGGGCAGCGCCCGGGCCATGCAGAGGGAGCTGTAGCCGGTGAAGGTGCCGACCTCCACCACCAGGCGCGCCCGGGTCAGCTTGACCAGCAGCGCGAGCAGCCGGCCTTCTTCCGCGGACACCTGCATCGCCGCGCCCATGGGCAGCGAGGCCGTCTCGTCGCGCAGTTCGCGCAGGATCTCGTCCTCGGCTTGCGAATGCTCGCTCACGTAGCCGAGCACGTCGGAGGACGCCAGTAGTTGGGTCGCCATGGCGGAAGCCTAGGTTCGCCGGATCCTGGAAGTGTCTAGTTCACAGCCGCAGCAGTCCTTGGTGGACGCGCTGCAGGAGAGCCAGCGGCGGCCGCCCTTCCCGCCCGAGGTCCGCGACGTCGGCGACGACCAGCCCGCGGTCGATGCCGTGTTGTGCGAGGGCGCGGGTGGCGTCGAGGGACAGGCGGAGGTAGGCGGAGACCTCGGCGATCGAGGTGGGGATCTGGCACATCCGGCAGAGCGCGGCGAGATCCGGGTCGAGCCCGGTGGTGGCAGTGCGGTGGCGGCCGGTGGCGAAGAGCATGACTTCTGGAGGGAGGACGTGGCGGGGTTGCGGGGGTGGGGGTTTGCTGCCGCGGACGTACGGTCGTTCCCGGGTGGGCCGAGGGGCGACGGGCTCTTCGCGGCGGTTGCCGAGGCTGGCCGCCCGGCGGCCACGCGTGCGGTCGTCGTCGGTGGGATCGACGGGCCTGCCGGGCCGGGGTTCGCGGGCACCGGTGGCTTCGCCGGTGCGGTTCGGGACGCTCGCGTCATCCGCGGCTCCGGTCCGGTGTGGACTGGAGCCACGAGCGTCGGCCGCTTCGGTGATCGCGCGGTTGCGGGGGCGGTGCTCCCCGCGGGCGGGGGTGTGGGTCGTGTCGCCGGGTGCGGAGGCCGCCGGCTTGCCGCCGCGCTTGCCTCGGACGGGAGCGCCTGTGGTGCCGCGGGGTGCGGAGTCGGCGGTCGTGCCGGCACTACGGCCGCGCTTACCCCGAGCCGGAGCACCGGTGCGGTCCGCCTGCGCTTCCGCGGACCTGCCGACGCCCCCAACCCCCTCGGACTTCGGACCATCCACCGGGGCATGCGCCGGGTCGGAGTTGGGTTTGGGTGTGAATCCATGCGCCGCCCACACCTCGTAGTCGCCCCACCCGCCGAACGACAGGGCGGCTGATCCGAGCTTCGCGCGGCGGCGATCGTGGGAGTTTTTCATGTTCGCGGCCTCGAAACCGGTCGGGCGGGGTGTCGAGTCACCTTCACCCACGGCCCCGGCGGGGTGTCAAGTCACTTTGCCTTAATGTAGGGATTTCTGGGTCTTCGTGGGTAGTGCGTTGTCGGGAGGGGCCAACCGCAGACAAAACGAAGGTGCTGCACTTGTTAAACCAACATTGGGCGCCTTAGGCTGGAGAGCCACGTCACCCACCGGCACACCGCCGGTGCGTGACGGTAAGCAGCCGCTGTGGGGCGGAGGGTGATGGTGGTGCCCGGACCAGGGAGTGCCGGATCGGCGTGGCCGATCGCGCCTGTCCTGCCCTCCGGACGCCCTGCCGTCACCGCCCGGCCGGGCGGTGCACCCGTTGCCGCGCCCGTGCTCACCGTTCCCTGGCTCGGGGAGCGGGACGACCGCTCGCGCCGCACCGCCGAAACGCGGCTGGTGGAGCGGGAAGACGAGATCGCCGTGCTGCGGCGGGGGATTCGCGGGGTGCTGGCCGGGCGGTCGGGGCAGGTGACCGTCGTCGGGCCGCGCGGGGCGGGGCGGAGCGCACTGCTCGCCGCCGTCGTGCGGGAAGCCAGGGTCGCCGGCGTGATCACCGCCTTCGCCTCCTGCTCGCCCGGGGAATCGGCCGTGCACCGCGGCGTCATCAACCGGCTCTTCGCCGACATCGCCGACGCCGACTGCCGGCTCGACGGCGGCCCGCGCTCCTGCGGCCGGGCCTCGGCCGAGCGCTCCATCCCGACCCTGTGCGGCGACTTTGTCGGCGTCGCGAGCCAGGGCCCGCTGCTGATCGCCGTCGACGACGCCCAGTGGGCCGACCCCGGTTCGAAAGCCTGGCTGGAAGCCATGGAACACCGGCTGCAGCAGGCGCCGATGCTGCTGGTGCGATCCGTGCTCGCCACCGGTGAGCACGCGGCCGTGCCGGGCGGGGACACCGTCGCCGTCCGGCTGCTCAGCGAAGACGGCCTGCGGGAGCTGGTCGCCGACCGCTTCCCCGGCAGCCTGCCCGACCCGCGCTTCACCGCGGGCCTGCACCGCGTCACCGGCGGGCGGCCCGCGCTCGTCGCGCCGGTGCTCGAACGGCTCGCCGCCGCCGGGCAGGGGCCGGTGGCCGAGCACCTGCCCGCCGTCACCGCGCACCTCGCCGACGTCCGCGCCGCCGAGCTGGCCGTGTCCATCGCGGCGCTGCCCGCCGACGCTTTGGCCCTGCTGCGCGCCATCGCGGTGTGCCGCGGGCTGCTCGACTTCGACCTCGTGACGAACCTGGCCGGCCCGCTCGCCGGCCGCGTCGGCGACGCCCTGCGCCAGCTGGTCGGGTTCGGCCTGGTGCGGGAGGGGGCGCCGACGCGCATCGCCGACCGCGCGACCGCCGACGCCGCACTCGGCACGCTGAGCGCGGCCGACCGGGGTGAGCTCGCGAACCGGTGCGCCGAACTGGCTTACCGCGCGGCGGTGCCGGACGACCAGCTCGCCGAACTGCTCGCCGCGGTGCGCCCGGTCGGTGCGTCGTGGGCGGTCGCGACGCTGCGCCGGGCCGCCGAACGGCGCCGGGTGCTCGGGGACGACGCGGGCGCGGCGCGGCTGCTCGGCCGGGCGCTGCGCGAACCGGTCAGCCCGGCCGAACGCCGGAAGCTGATGCTCGGGCTCGCGCTGGCCGAGGTCGCCGACGAACCGGAGCTGAGCGACCAGCGCCTGCAGCGCGTCCTGCTCGACACCGGCCCGGAGGTCTCCGGCGCGGTGCTGCTCGAGGCGGCCGACCACCTGCTCGCCCGCGGGGACACCCGCACCGCGCACCGCGTGATCGCCGCGACCTGCCGCCGCCGCAGCGGGTTCGAAGCCGGCACGTCCGCGCTGGCCGCGCTCGGCCGGCTGGCCCAAGAGGACTGCGCGGCCGGTCCGGTCGTCCCGGCGCCCGCGTTCGACGTGCCGCCCGCGGAGTCCGGGGAAACCGACCCGGTGCGCGCGGCGACGACCGCGGTGGAACTCGCGCGCCGCGGCCGGGAGCCCGGCCGGGCCAGGGAATTCGCCCGGCTCGCGCTCGAGCCGCGCGCGAACCTGCCGCACACCCTGCGCCTGCGGGCCGCGTGGGTGCTGCTGTGCACCGACGAGCTTTCCGAGGCGGTGCTCGGCCTCACCGACGTCCACCAGGACGCGGTCCGCACCGGCGCTCGCGCGGTCGCGGCGAACGCCGTGCTGCTGCGGGCGCGCTGCGAACTGCGCCGCGGCAACCTCGGCCAGGCACAGGCCGATCTCGACGCCGCGGTGGCGCGGCTGCCCGAATCCGCGTGGCACCCGCGGGCACTGCCCGGCCTGCGGGCCGTGCGCGCGGAAGCGGCGCTGGCCGCGATGCGGCTCGACGAAGCCGAGCGCGCGGTGGCACCGGTGCTCCCGGCCGGCGCGGACGACGGGCTGGCCGCCGGGTACCTGCTGCTGCAACGCGGCCGCGCGCTCCTGGCCAAGGGCGACGCGCGCGCCGCGCTCGAAGCGTTCCGCGCGGCCGGCCGCGGGACCACCGGACGGCGCGAAGGCAACCCCGTCGACCTGCCGTGGCGGACCGGCGCGGCGCTGGCGCTGGCCCGCTCCGGCGCCGAGGGTGCCGTCGAGCTGGCGCGGGAAGCGTTGGCACGCGCGGAAACCTGGGGCGTGCCGGGCGCGCGCGGGGCCACCAGCCTGCACCTGGCCGACGTCTTCACCGGCGGCGAGCGCCGGGCGCACCTCGAACGCGCCGTCCTCCTGCTGGAGGGGACGGCCCGGCGCGTCGACTTCCTCACCGCCGTCACCGAACTCGCCGCCGCGTGCCTCGACGACGGGGACGTCGCCGAGGCCACCGCGCTGATCGGGCGGGTGGCGACGCTGCGGCCGCAGCTGCTGCCGGCGGGACTCGCGGAGAAGATCCGCGACGTCTCCGGCCGGCTGGCCCGCCGCGGGCCGGACGCCGCCGCGCGGCCCGCGCCCGGCGGCCCCGCCGGCGCACTGTCCGAACAGGAGGCTCGCATCGCCGCGCTCGCCGCCGCGGGCCGGACGAACCCCGAGATCGCGCGGGCGCTGCAGCTGAGCAGCCGCTTGGTGGAGCTGCGCCTGACCCGGATCTACCGCAAGCTGACCGTGACCGGCCGGGGGCAGCTCGCCGAGCTGATGAGCCCCGGCTCCGCAGCGAGTTGATGGCCGGTGCTGCTGGAACGTGACGCCGAACGGGCCGCGATCGCGACCGCGCTGAACGCGGCCGCGGGTGGTGACGGTTCCCTGCTGCTGATCAGCGGCCCGGCCGGCAGCGGGAAGTCCGCGCTGCTGCGGGACACCATGGCGGCGGCGTTCGGCGCGGGCGCCCGGGTGCTGCGCGCGGACGCCACCCGGCTCGAAGAGGACTTCGCGTTCGGCATCGCCCAGCAGCTGTGCCGCCCGGTGCTCGTCGCGGCCGGCGAAGCCGAGCGGGACCGGTGGTTCCAGGGCGCGTCCGAGCAGATCCTGCGTGCCCTGACCGAAGAACGGCTCATCACCGACGGCCACGAGCACTACCTGCCCACCGAAGCCGTCCTCTATGGACTGCACACAGTGGTGCACGCGATGTCCCACGACGACCTGGTCGTGGTGATCGTCGACGACCTGCAGTGGGCCGACCAGGGATCGCTGCGCCTGCTGGGCTACCTCGCCAAGCGGCTGAGCGGGTCGCGGATCCTGCTCGCGCTGGCGCTGGCCGACGAATGCGAGGCGCCGAAGTACCCGCTGGTGCACGAACTGGTGACCGCGGCCGCGCGGATCGTCGTGCCCGCACCGCTTTCACGGTCCGCGGTCGGTTCGATGGCGGAGGTCGCGTTCGGCGAGCGCGCCGAGGAACCCTTCACCGCGATGCTGCACGAGGTTTCCCGGGGCAACCCGGCCGACGTCGCGACCGTCCTCACCGGACTGGTCGCCGAAGGGCTGCGGCCGGTCGCCGCGCAGACCGCGGCCGCGGAAGCCGAAGCCGTGCGGCTGCTCGACCACCGCGTCCTGATGTCGCTGGGGTCGCAGCCGCCCGCGGTGCTCGCGCTCGCCCGCGCGGTCGCGGTGCTCGGCGACCTCGCCGAGCCCGGGCTCGCCGCCGACCTCGTCGGGCTCGACGACGTCGAGTACTCCTCCGCGGTGCAGCACCTGGAACGGCTGGGCCTGGCCGGCCGCGAGGACGGGCGGATCGGCTTCGTCACCACGAGCGTGCGCGACGGCATCGAATCCGCGATCCCGGTCGAGCTGCGCGAGGACCTCTACCGGCGGGCGGCGAGGCTGCTCTACGAGCACGGGCGCCCGGCGGAGCGGGTGGCCGAGACGCTGATGAAGGTCGGCATCGCCGAGGATCCCTGGGAAGTGCGGATCCTCAGCTCGGCCGCGGGCAGCGTGCTGGAGCGCGGGGCCGGCGAGCTCGCGGCGCGCTACCTGCGCCGGGCCCTGCTGAACACCGCGCCCGACAGTGAAGAACGCGGCAGGCTGCTCGTCGAGCTCGCCGCCGCGGAACGCGGGTTCGACCTGGTCGCCGCGGCCCGGCACCTGTCACAGGCGTTGTCGCTGCTGCCGCCCGGGCCGCAGCAGGCGGAAGCGGCGCTGTGGATCCCGCCCGCGTTCGCCGCGGCGGCGCCGAACGTCGGCGCGGCCGTGCGTGCCGCCGTCGAACCCGTGCTGCGCGACGGGGAACCGGCAGAGCTGGCGCTGCGGGCCGAAGCCCGGACCTGGTACCCGGGGATCGGACAGCCGGGCCGCGGCGAAGCCGCGCTGGCCCGCCTCACCGAACTCGAGCCCACCGGGCGCCTGGACACCCCGGCCGGCCGGGAGCTCGCGGTGGTGCTGCTGCACTCCGCGGTGCTTTCCGGCAGCGTGCCTGCCGACGACGTCGAGACCGTCCTCAAGCGACTGGTCAGCGAAGAGCCGCTCGACCCGCGGCACGCCTACACGTCCTTGCCGCTGCTGGTGTCCGCCACGGTCCTCGCCGACCGCGCCGCCGTGCTCGAGCCCGCGCTGACCGCGGCCGCGCAGGCGGCGCAGGAGCATTGGCCGGACACCGCTTCGCTGATCGCCGCCGAGATCGCGGAAGTCAAGCTGGCGCAAGGGGACCTGGCCAAGGCGCGGCGGATCGCGCTCGGCGTGCTGGAGGGCACCGACCACGAGGCCTGGCCGGACGCGCTCGCGCGGTCGGTCACCACGCTCGCCCAGATCGCCTTGGAGACCCAGGATCCCGAGCTCGGCGAACGCCTGCTGGGCACGCCGATGGACGGCACCGACCACCGCGTGTTCGCCGCGCGGCGGCTGACCCGCGGGATGATCGACCTGGTCCGCGGCGACCCGGCGACGGCGCTGGGCCGGTTCCTCGACTGCGGGCGGCGCCTGGAACGCGAGGGCTGGGTCAACACACCCCAGTACCCGTGGCGGATCTGGGCGGCGCTGGTGCGCCAGCGCCTCGGCGACCTGACCGCCGCCCAGGCGCACGCGGCCGAAGAGGACCAGTTCGCGCAAGCCTGGGGAACCCCGCTGAGCGTCGGGCGTTCCCTGCGCCTGCAAGGGATGCTGACCGGCGGCGCGGACGGCATCGCGCTGCTGCAGGAGGCGGCGGGCATCCTGCGCGAGTCGGAGAACGTGGTCGAGCGCGCCCGCACCGCCGTCGTGCTGGGCACCCGGCTGCTCGACGCCGGCCTGCCCGACGCCGAAGACCTGCTGGCCGAGGGCCGGGAACTGGTCAAGGCGATCGGCGCGTCCTGGTTGGACGGCAGCGGCGAAACCGAGCTGAACGGCCCCGTGCTGCGGTTTTCCGGCGACAGCCTGGGGAACCTCACCAAGACCGAAGCCGCGGTCGCGCGGCTCGTCGTGCGGGGCTGGACGAACCAGCGGATCGCCGATTCCCTCGGCGTCACCCGGCGTGCGGTCGAGAAGAACCTCACCGGCACCTACCGCAAGCTCGAGGTCAGCGGCCGCGCCGAGCTCATCGAGCGGCTCGGCGCGCTCGACCAGGAGAGCTGATTCCCGTTGCCGTACCCCGCACCCCCGCACCCCGCGTGCGGGGTTCGGTACGCGGGTGCGGTGCGGGGTGCGGGGGTACGGACCCCCGTTCCGATGGATTTCCCAGGTCAGGAGCCAAAAGGGCAGCGGGCTTGCCCGCCCGCCCCCGGGTTCGGTACCGCACCGCACCGCACGGCGGTCCGTACCTCCGTACCCCCACCGCCCCCGCACCACAGTGTTAAGGGCGGGTGTCCGGATTGTGTTGCCCGGGATAATCAAGCGTGCATAACATGATCTGCATCACCCCGGAGACACGGCTCGGCGAATGACTCGCAGCCGGCGGCCTTCTCGCCCCGGGGCTTCAGCTTCCAGCCGGAGAAAGGAATGCCTTCATGAGTGCGGACGTTGCGGATCTGGCTGTGGGTGCCGAGGTGGCCGTGGTCGCGGACCGGGCTGCGCGGACCGCCCCCCGCAAGCCCGCGCTGCGGGCGATCACCCCCGAAATGTGCATGGTGAACCTCGACCACCGGTTGCGGATCGTGTCGGCCAGCATGGAGTTCTTCCGCGTTTTCGAGCGCAGCTCGGACGCGGTCACCGGCACCGGTCTCTGCGACCTGCTGCACCCCAGCGTGCGGAGCAAGGTCGAGAACCAGCTGCGGCTGCTGGCCCGCGGTGAGCGCAGCCGGTTCGTCGAGCGGATCCTGGTGATGCGCGAGAACGGCACGACGCTTTCCGGTGAGTTCATCGGCTCCACGGTGCACGGCGTCGGCGACCGGCTCGACAGCCTGACGGTCGTGTTCCGGCCGGACAAGAACGAGCGCGGCAACCAGGTGGCCTGCGGCAAGAAGAAGATCCTGTCCGAAATCGACGCTCGCATCCTCGAAGGGGTCGCCTCCGGGGTCTCCACGATCCAGCTCGCGGCCAACCTCTACATGAGCCGCGGCGGCGTGGAGTACCACGTGACGACTTTGCTGCGGAAGATGAAGGTGAAGAACCGGCCGGCGCTGATCTCGAAGGCCTACTCCATGGGCATCTTCGGGGTCGGGTCGTGGCCTCCGCGTGCGCTGCCGGACTTCGTGCGGTGACGGGGCCGTGGCCGCGATGGGTGCGACGAGGCTCCCGGACGAACTGACCCACCGGGCACGGGCGATGCTGCGCGCGGTCGCGGCCGGCCGGGCGGAAATCGCTTGCAGCTGCGAGCCCGACCTCTACATCGACGGGCTGGTGTGCTGCGACCAGTACACCGCCCACGGGCTCGCACACCGCGGCCTGGTGGCCCCGGCGCGGCCGGGCCGGGTCGGGCAGCGGGTGCGGGCCCGGCTGACGCCGGCCGGAGCCGCGGCGCTCGGGACGGTGGGCGAAGCGGCGTGACGTGCGGAAACGGCGTGGCGGGCCGGGTGACCTCCGGAAAATCGGAGGGCCACCCGGCCCGCCTTGTCGTGCTCGGCGTCGGGGTTGGCGATATGGCTTTGTGTTGGTTTTCTGCCACGCGGCGTGGTCGACGTTCTGCCAGGCCACAGCGCAAAGATCAGCTGCTTCCGAAGATAACGGTTGAACTTCCGGTGAAGTTGGGTCTTGCAAACGCAGATGAACACAGGCAATATCAACCAAATCAACGAGGACCCCGGCGGAGGTGTGCTGAAGTGTTCGTGACCCTCACAGCGAACCCGAGTGTGGACCGGACGATCGAGGTCGACCGGCTCATCCGGGGCGAGCTGCACCGGGCTACGGGTGCGCGTGTCCAGCCGGGAGGCAAGGGCATCAACGTCGCACGCGCGCTCGTGCGCAACGGGCTCAAGGCCCGGGCCGTCGTCCCGGCCGGCGGCGCCGACGGCGACCACCTGATCAGCCTGCTGCGCGACTACAACATCGACGTGGTCCGGGTGCCGACCGCGGAACCCGTGCGCAGCAACATCAGCGTGGTCGAGCCGGACGCGACCGTCACCAAGGTGAACGAAAGCGGGCCGCACCTTTCCGGTGCGGAACTGGAAACCCTGTGCGACACGCTGATGTCCCACGTGGCCGACGCGGAATGGGTGGTGGCGGCGGGAAGCCTGCCACCCGGTGCCGGCGAAGACTTCTACGCCGACCTGATCGCGCGCCTGGCCACGACCGGCGCCAAGGTCGTCGTGGACACCAGCGGCCCGGCGTTCCGGACGTCGGTCAAGGCCGGGCCGGCGCTGGTCAAGCCGAACCTCGACGAGCTCGAGGAAGCGGTCGGCCGGCAGCTGGACACCGTGCGGGACGTCGTCGACGCCGCACAGGAACTCCGCGCCCTCGGCGCGGGCACGGTTCTCGCCAGTCTCGGCAGCAAGGGTGCCGTGCTGGTGGAGGAAGCGGGAGTCTGGTGCGCCAACGCATCGGCCGAACCGCGCAGCTCGGTCGGTGCCGGCGACGCGATGCTCGCCGGTTTCCTGGCGGCAGGGGGGAGTGGCCCG
Organism: Amycolatopsis lexingtonensis; assembly: GCF_014873755.1. Taxonomy (NCBI): domain Bacteria; kingdom Bacillati; phylum Actinomycetota; class Actinomycetes; order Pseudonocardiales; family Pseudonocardiaceae; genus Amycolatopsis; species Amycolatopsis lexingtonensis. Next base: position 4,151,653 of record NZ_JADBEG010000001.1, on the reverse strand, counting down.
CAGGCGCTGGCCACAGCCGTCGCCTGGGGAGCGGCAGCAGTGTCGCTGCCCGGAAGCACGATGCCGGGTCCCGAAGACGTGGGGGCGCGTCGAGTGCGGGTGGACCCGCGTCCGGAGTGGGACGAGAAGGTGCGCGAGTAGCGCGCCGTCCCGGACCGCTCACCGCCATCGCCGGATGGCGATCCCTCCCCAACCCCTTTCCCAGAAAAGGAAGCCAACGATGACTACCACTGCGGAGCGCGAAGAGGAAGCCACTCCGTCGAGGGCGGAACGCGCGCGGGTCAGCATCCAGCGGTTCGGCGGGCACCTCGCCGGCATGGTCATGCCGAACATCGGCGCGTTCATCGCCTGGGGTTTGATCACCGCGTTGTTCATCCCGAGCGGCTGGGCGCCCAACGCGCACATCGCCGAGCTCGTCGACCCGATGATCAACTTCCTGCTGCCGGTGCTGATCGGGTACACCGGTGGCCGGATGGTCCACGGCCAGCGCGGCGCGGTCGTCGGTGCGGTCGCGACGGTCGGCATCGCGGTCGGCGCGTCGATCCCCATGTTCCTCGGCGCGATGATCGTGGGCCCGCTGGGCGGTTTCCTGATCAAGCTGTGGGACGAGAAGGTCGGCAGCAAGACCGCGCCGGGCTTCAAGATGCTGGTCGACAACTTCAGCGCCGGCATCATCGGCGGCATCATGGCGGTGCTGGGCATGCTGGGCATCGGCCCGGTCGTGCAGGGCATCACCAAGGCGCTCGGCAGCGGCGTGCAGGGCCTGATCGACGCGCACCTGCTGCCCCTGGTCTCGATCATCGTCGAGCCGGCCAAGGTCCTCTTCCTCAACAACGCGATCAACCACGGCGTGCTGAGCCCGCTGGGGGTGGCGGACGCGCTGAAGGACGGCAAGGCGATCGAGTTCCTGATCGAGCCGAACCCCGGCCCCGGTCTCGGCATCCTGCTGGCGCTGACCTTCTTCGGCGCCCGCAGCGCACGGGCCACCGCGCCGGGCGCGATCGTCATCCAGTTCCTCGGCGGCATCCACGAGATCTACTTCCCGTACATCCTGGCGACCCCGCGGCTGATCCTCGCCGCGATCGCCGGTGGCGCGGCCGGTGTCGCGACGTTCAGCATCTTCAACGCGGGCCTGACCGCCACGCCGTCGCCGGGCAGCATCATCGCGGTGCTCGCCGTGACGCCGAAGGGCGGCTACCTGGGCGTGGTCGCCGGTGTCGTGATCGCGGCGGCCGTGTCGTTCATCGTCGCGGCGGTGCTGCTCAAGTTCGGGCGGGACGCCCGCAAGGAAGAACGTGCCGCGGCGATCGCCGCCGGTGGCTCGGTGGCGTGACGATCACCGTCGATCGAAGGAAGGAACCACGAGGATGAGCAGCATCGAAGGCAAGGAAGTCAAGAAGGTCATCATCGCCTGCGACGCCGGCATGGGCAGCAGCGTGATGGTCGCCTCCCAGCTGGCCAAGCGGCTGAAGCCGTACTCGGTCAAGGTCGAGCACACCCCGGTCAACGAGATCCCGGCGGACGCGCAGGTCGTGCTGTGCCAGTCCACTTTGGTCAGCCGGGCCCGCAAGGCCGGTACCGGCGCGGTGATCCTGGGCTTCCAGAGCTTCCTCGGCGACCCGGTCTTCGACCGCGTCGAGCAGGCGATCCGGGACGGCGGTTCCCTTGCCGACTGACGCCACCATCCTCGGGCCCGAGTCGGTGCTCATCGGCTGCACCGCCCCCGACCAGGCGGACGCGATCGCCCAGGTCGGGCGGAAGCTCCTCGAACTGGGGGCGGTGGAGCCGGGGTACCTCGACGCGATGCACGAACGCGAGAAGTCCGTGTCGACCTACCTCGGCGAGGGCGTCGCGATCCCGCACGGCACCGACGAATCCCGCAAGTACGTCAAGCGCACCGCGCTGGCGATCCTCCAGTTCCCCGCCGGGGTCGACTGGGACGGCAACGACGTCCGGCTCTGCGTCGGCATCGCGGCCAAGGGTTCGGAGCAGGTCGGGATCCTGTCCTCGCTGGCCCGGATCCTGATGGACGCCGAACAGGTCAAGCAGCTGCGCGAGGCCCCGGACGCCGAAACGATCCTGCGACTGTTGAACGAAGTGGACGAGGAGTTTTCCCGATGAAGGTGGCACGTTTCTACGCGCCGGGTGATCTGCGGGTCGAAGACGCGGACGAGCCGAAGCCCGGCCCGGACGAGATCAAGATCCGCGTGCACAACACGTCGACGTGCGGTACCGACCTGAAGATCTTCCGGCACGGGCACCACCACATCGACCCGCCGCGCGTGATCGGCCACGAGATCGCCGGCGAGGTCGTGGAAACCGGTGCCGGCGTGTCGGGCTGGTCGGCCGGTGACCGCGTGCAGGTCATCGCCGCCATCCCGTGCGGCGAGTGCAAGCAGTGCCGCAAGGGGCTGCAGCAGGTCTGCCCGAACCAGCTGTCGATGGGCTACCACTTCGACGGCGGCTTCGCCGAGTACATGATCGTGCCGAAGCAGGTGCTCAAGGTCGATGGCGTCAACCGGATCCCCGACGGCGTCAGCTACGCCGAGGCTTCGGTCGCCGAGCCGCTCGCGTGTGTCCTCAACGGACAGAACTTCGCGCAGGTGGGCGAGGGCGACGTCGTCGTGGTCGTCGGCGCCGGCCCGATCGGCTGCCTGCACGTGCGGCTGGCCCGCGCCAAGGGCGCGGCCGCGGTCTACCTGGTCGAGCTCAACCGCAACCGGCTGGACCTGGCGGCCGAGCTCGTCAAGCCGGACGCCGCGATCTGCGGCAGCGAGGTCGACGTGGTCGAGAAGGTCCTCGAGCTCACCGGTGGCGACGGCGCCGACGTGGTCATCACGGCCGCGGCGGCGGGCAAGGCCCAGGAGGACGCGCTGAAGATGACCGCGCGCCGCGGCCGGATCAGCTTCTTCGGCGGCCTGCCGAAGGACAACCCGATCATCGCGTGCGACTCGAACCTGGTGCACTACCGGGAGCTGACCATCTACGGCGCCAACGGGTCCAGCCCGGACCACAACCGCCAGGCAATCGAGCTGATCTCCTCGGGCAAGGTGCCGGTCGACGACCTGATCACCCACCACCTGCCGCTGTCGGACGTGCTGAAGGCGATCGACATCGTCAGCAGCGGCGAGGCGATCAAGGTGACGATCGAGCCGGGCACCGTTTCCGCGTAAGCGGTGCGTGCGGACCCTGAGGAGGCGACCAACGGTGGTTGACGAACTGCGCGGCAACCCGGCGAGCCCGGGCGCGGCCGCCGGCCCGGTGGTGCGGCTGACGCCGCCCCCGGTGCTGCCGGAGCACTGGGACGCCCCGGCGGCTCCCGAAGCGGAGCTGGCGGCGGCGACCGAAGCGCTCGACGCGGCGGTGGCGGACCTGGAGAAGCGCGCGGCTTCGGTGTCGGGCGAGTCGAAGTCCATCATGGACACCCAGATCATGATGGCGCAGGACCCGTCGCTGCGGACCGGCATCTCGGACGGGGTGGCAGGCGGCCGCCCCGCCGCCTGGGCGATCCGCGACGCGTTCGGCAAGCACGTGGCCGCGCTGGAGGCCATCGGCGGTTACCTCGGCGAGCGGGCGGCGGACCTGATCGACATCCGCGACCGGGCCATCGCCGCCGCGCTCGGCCTGGCCCAGCCGGGCATCCCGGCGGTCGACGGGGCGTTCGTCCTCGTCGGCCAGGACATCGCGCCGGCCGACACGGTGCTGCTCGACCCGGCGAAGGTGCTCGGCATCGTCACCGAGAAGGGCGGCCCGACCAGCCACACGGCGATCGTCGCCCGGGCACTGGGGATCCCCGCGGTGGTCGGCTGCGCCGGCGCCGCGGGCCTGGCGGACGGGCAGCGGATCGCGGTCGACGGCACGCGCGGCACGGTCGCCGTCGACCCGGACGACGACTACGTCCACTGGATCGAAGCGGAAGCGGCGTCACTGAAGGAAAAGCTCGCGGCCCACAGCGGTCCCGGTGCCACGGCGGACGGCCACCCGGTCAAGCTGCTGCTCAACGTCGGCAGCGCCGGCGGGGCGGCGTCCGACGCGGCGGCCGACGCCGAAGGGGTCGGGCTGTTCCGCACCGAGTTCCTGTTCCTGGACCGCACCGAGGCGCCGACGGTCGAGGAGCAGCGGGCGGCGTACGGCGAAGTGCTGCGCGGGTTTTCCGGCCGCCAGGTCGTGATCCGCACGCTCGACGCCGGTGCCGACAAGTACATCCCGTTCGCCAACACCGAGGACGAGCCGAACCCGGCGCTGGGCGTGCGCGGCTACCGCGTCGGCGTCCGGAACCCGGGCCTGCTCGCCGCGCAGCTGGCGGCGATCAGCCTGGCGGCGGGCGACCACGACGCGGACGTCCGGGTGATGGCGCCGATGATCGCCACCCCGGCGGAGGCGGCGGCGTTCCGCGAACTGGCCCGCGAACACGGGATCGGCAAGGTCGGCGTGATGATCGAGGTGCCGGCCGCGGCCATCCGGGCGCGGGACATCCTGGCGGAGGTCGACTTCGTCAGCATCGGCACCAACGACCTCTCGCAGTACACCTACGCCGCCGACCGCATGCTCGGCGAGCTGGGGGAGCTGCTGGACCCGTGGCAGCCGGCGCTGCTGGCGCTGGTGGCCAACGTCGCCGCGGCGGCGCAGGAAGCGGGTAAGCCCGCCGGTATCTGCGGCGAAGCGGCGAGCGACCCCGGCCTGGCGCCGGTGTTCGCGGGGCTGGGCATCACCAGCCTGTCGATGTCGGTGTCCGCGGTCCCGGCGGTGCGGGCCGCGTTGAAGGACTACACGTTGGAACAGTGCCGGATCCTGGCCGGTGAAGTGCTGGGGGCACCGGACGTGCCGTCGGCGCGGAAGGTCGTCGAAGAGTTCTCGGCCCGGTCGGTCGACTAGCGTTCACGAGATGGGGAAATCCTGATGTCCAGTAGGAAAGTGGTGATCGGCTCGCCCGTCGGGCTGCACGCGCGGCCGGCGAAGCTGCTCGTGGAGCTGGCCGGGCGCCTGCCGGTCCCGGTGAAGATCGGCCGCGACGAGAACCAGCTGGTCGACGCGGCCAGCATCCTCGCGCTGATGGCCCTCGGCGTCCGCGGCGGCGAAGAGGTGCTGGTGACGGCGGAAGGCGAAGGTGCCGAGGACGCGGTGACGCAGGTCGTCGAGCTGCTGGCCCGCGACCTCGATTCGGCGGAGCAGCCCGCGGGCTGACCGCCCCGAACTTCCGGCGGGCCGTCTGTCCCACTGTGCGGGCGGCCCGCCGGAGCCCCACCCGAGAAGCGCCCACCACCCCCGGTGGGCGCTTCTCCACGTCCAGGGCCGCTCGCCCCAAGCGCCCCAATGTGGCGTTCGGTGCGTCAGACGCACCGAACGCCACATTGGGTGCGCTGGACGCAACCAACGCCACATTGGGGCGCTTCTCAGTGGGCGCCGTAGAACTCCGCGACGCGGGCGGCGATGAAGTCCTGGTCCGCTTCGGACAGTCCGGTGTGGGTCGGCAGGCACAGGCCGGCGGCCGCGAACTTCGCCGCGTTCAGCGCGCGCCACGACGGGTCGAGGTACATCGGCTGGCGGCTCATCGGCGGGAAGAACACCCGCGTCTCGACGCCCGCCGCGGCCAGGTGGGCCTTCAGCTCGTCGCGGTCCTCGGCCAGCAGGTCGTACATCCACAGCACGTCCCGGCCGGGCATGCGCGTGATCCCGGGGAAGTCCAGGCGCTCGTCGTAGCGCTTTTCGATCTGCGCGCGCAGTTCCAGGATCTCGTCCAGCCGCTCGACCTGGGCCAGCGCGACGGCCGCCTGCAGGTTGGTCATCCGGAAGTTGTAGGCCAGGTTCTTGTGCACGAAGTCGTGGGCCTTGCCGGTCGCGAACCCGCGCAGGTGCGCCATCTGGGCGGCCAGGCGCCGGTCGTCGGTCAGGCAGATCCCGCCCTCGCCGGCCGTCACGATCTTGTTGGCGTACAGCGAAAAGCAGGCGATGTCGCCGACCGGACGGACGCCGTGCGCCTCGGCGGTGTCCTCGACCACCCGCAGGTTGTACTCGAACGCCAGCTCCATGACGGCGTCCATGTCGCACCGGCGGCCGTGCACGTGGACCGGCATGATCGCCTTGGTGCGCGGCGTGATCGCGGCCTCGGCACCGGCGGGGTCGATCGTCAGGTCGTCGCGGCAGTCCACGAACACCGGCGTCGCGCCGGTGTAGGTGACCGCCCACGCCGAAGCCACGAAGGTGAACTCGGGCACCAGCACCTCGTCGCCCGGGCCGATGCCCAGCGCGCGCAACGCGAGCGTCAGCGCCGCCGTGCCCGACGAGCAAGCGACGCCGTGCGCGACGCCGTTCCATTCGGCGAAAGCCGCCTCGAACCGCGGCACGAACGGTCCCTGCGCGGAGATCCAGCCCGTGCCGACCGCTTCGGTGACGTAGTCGCTCTCCCGCCCGGTCAGGTACGGCTGGGACACGGGGTAGGCAAAGGCCATCGGTTCCTCGCTCGGCTCGGGGATGGGAGGAAAGCGCCAGAATGGGGCCGGCCGCGACTGGAAAACACCAGTGATCGCGGCGGATCACCGGGATTCTCCAATGTTTTCCCGAGTCGGCGGGTTGTCCAATGGGATCCGATCAGCGGCAGTCTCGGGAAGCCGTGGGCGCAGCCGGCCGGTGGACGTGGGAGAACCATGACGAAACGAGCATTGATCACGGGCATCACGGGGCAGGACGGCTCCTACCTCGCCGAGTACCTGCTGGGCCTGGGGTACCAGGTGTGGGGCCTGGTGCGCGGCCAGGCGAATCCACGCAAGCTGCGCATCAGCAAGCTCGCCACGGAGCTGAGCTTCGTCAACGGCGACCTGCTGGACCAGGCGAGCCTGGTCGCGGCGGTGGACCTGGTGCAGCCGGACGAGGTCTACAACCTGGGCGCGATCTCCTTCGTCCCGATGTCGTGGCAGCAGGCCGAGCTCACCTCCGACGTCAACGGCATGGGCGCGCTGCGCGTGCTCGAAGCGATCCGGATGGTCTGCGGGCTCGACAAGTCGCGGCCCACCACCGGCGGCGGGATCCGCTTCTACCAGGCTTCGTCGTCGGAGATGTTCGGCAAGGCCGCGGAAACCCCGCAGAACGAGCGGACGATCCTGCACCCGCGCAGCCCGTACGGCGTCGCGAAGGCCTACGGCCACTACATCACCCGCAACTACCGCGAGTCGTACGGGATGTACGGCGTCTCGGGCATCCTGTTCAACCACGAGTCGCCGCGGCGCGGGATGGAGTTCGTCACCCGCAAGATCTCCAGCGCGGTCGCGCGGATCAAGCTCGGCGTGCAGGACGAACTGCGGCTGGGCAACCTCGACGCGGTCCGCGACTGGGGTTTCGCCGGCGACTACGTGCGCGCCATGCACCTGATGCTGCAGCAGGACGAAGCCGTCGACTACGTCATCGGCACCGGCCGGATGCACACCGTCCGCGAGGCCGCCGAGATCGCGTTCGCCTCCGTCGGGCTCGACTGGCGCGACCACGTCGTCATCGACCCGAGCCTGGTGCGCCCGGCCGAGGTCGAGGTGCTCTGCGCCGACGCGACGCGCGCCCGCACCGAGCTCGGCTGGAAACCGGTCGTGACCTTCGAAGAACTGATGCGGATGATGGTCGAGTCCGACCTGAACCAGACCAGCCGTGAGCTGGACCTCGGTGAGGCGCTCACCGCCGCCGTCTGGTAACCGCTTTCTCTCCCGCGAGGGAAACCAAAAGACATTCGCGCCCCGGGCGGCCACACCGCCGGGCGCCGGGTTGCCGGAGCAGCAGCCGTCACCGGGGCGCACCGCTCGCCGTCGTGTCGGGATGGGTTGCTGATTCATGGACAACGAACAGAAGCTGCGGAGCTACCTCAAGCGGGCGAGCGCGGACCTTGTGCGCACCCAGCAGAAGCTGGCGGAGCTCGAAAGCCGCGCGGCCGAGCCGATCGCGATCGTCGGGCTGGGCTGCCGCTACCCCGGCGGCGTCGCCGGGCCCGAGGACTTCTGGGAGCTGCTGAGCACCGGGCGTGACGGCGTCACCGGGCTGCCCGCCGACCGCGGCTGGGACCTCGGCGCGCTCGCCGCGGACGGCGGCGAGGCCGCGATGTCCGGCGGCTTCCTGCTCGACGCGGCCGAGTTCGACGCGGGCTTCTTCGGCATTTCCCCGCGGGAAGCGGCCGAAATGGACCCGCAGCAGCGGATCCTGCTCGAAACGGCGTGGGAGGCGATCGAGCGCGCGGGCATCGTGCCGTCCGCGCTGAAGGGCACCCGCACCGGCGTGTTCGTCGGCGCGATGGCGCAGGAGTACCTGACCGGCGCGGCGGGCCCGTCCGAGGGCTTCCTGCTGACCGGCAACACGAACAGCGTGCTGTCCGGCCGGCTCGCCTACGTCCTCGGGCTGGTCGGCCCGGCGGTCACCGTGGACACGGCGTGCTCGTCGTCGCTGGTCGCACTCCACCTGGCCGCGCAGTCGCTGCGGTCGGGCGAGTCGGAGCTGGCGCTGGCCGGCGGCGTGACGGTGATGTCCGCGCCGACGACGTTCGTCGAGTTCAGCCGCCAGGGCGGGCTGTCCCCGGACGGCCGCTGCCGCTCGTTCGCCGACTCCGCCGCCGGCACCGGCTGGGCCGAGGGCGCGGGCGTCCTGGTGCTGGAGCGGCTGTCCGACGCGCGGCGGCACGGGCACCCGGTCCTCGCCGTGCTCCGCGGCAGCGCGGTCAACCAGGACGGCGCCACCAACGGGCTCACCGCCCCGAACGGCCCGTCCCAGCAGCGCGTGATCCGCGAGGCGCTGAAGGCGTCCGGGCTCGCGCCCGGCCAGGTCGACGTCGTGGAGGCGCACGGCACCGGCACCACGCTGGGCGACCCGGTCGAAGCGCAGGCCCTGATGGCGACCTACGGGCAGGACCGCGACCGCGCGCTGCTGCTCGGTTCGGTCAAGTCGAACTTCGGGCACACCCAGGCCGCCGCGGGTGTCGCCGGGGTGATCAAGGTCGTCCTCGCGATGCGTCACGGCGTCGTGCCGCCGACGCTGCACGTGGACGCGCCGTCGTCCCATGTGGACTGGACGGCCGGGAGCGTCGAGCTGGCGACCGCGGCGACGCCGTGGCCGGAGACCGGGGAACCGCGCCGCGCCGGGGTTTCCTCGTTCGGGCTGAGCGGGACGAACGCGCACGTGCTCGTCGAGCAGGCGCCGGCCGTTGAGGAGCCGGCGCGGGAAAACCTCGCGCGTCCGGTGCCGATCCTGGTCTCGGGCAAGTCCGAGGAAGCCGTGCGGGCGCAGGCTGCCCGCCTGGCCGACGTGCTCGAGCGGGGAACTCCGCTCGCCGACGTGGCTTTCTCCGCCGCCACCGCGCGGACCGCCTTCGCCGTCCGGTCCACTGTGGTCGGTGCGGACCCCGCCGCCGTCGTGGCGGCCTTGCGCGACTTGACCGGCTTCGCTTCGCCGCGGGCGAAGGCCAAGACCGCGTTCCTGTGCACCGGCCAGGGTTCCCAGCACCTCGGGATGGGCCGGGCGCTGCACGGCGCGTACCCGGTGTTCGCGGCCGCGTTCGACGAGGTCCTCGACCGGCTCGAGCCCGGGCTGCGGGACGTCGTCTGGGGCGCCGACGCGGATCGCCTCGCGGACACCGCCCAGGCCCAGCCGGCGATCTTCGCCTTCGAGGTCGCGCTGTTCCGGCTCCTGGAGTCGTGGGGCGTGCGGCCGGACGTCCTGGCGGGCCATTCGGCCGGGGAGATCGCCGCCGCACACTGCGCCGGGGTGCTCTCCCTCGACGACGCCTGCGCGCTGGTGTCGGCCCGCGCCCGCCTGATGGGCGCGCTGCCCGCCGGCGGCGCGATGATCGCCGTGCGCGCGTCCGAAGAGGACGTCCGGGCGGCCTTGGTGGACGGGGTCGACATCGCCGCCGTCAACGGGCCGTCGTCGGTGGTGGTGTCCGGTGTGGAGGATGCCGTCCTCGCGGTCGCCGCGCGCTTCGAGCGCACGACCCGGCTGCGCGCGTCCCACGCGTTCCATTCGCACCTGATGGACCCGATGCTGCCCGCGTTCCGCGAGGTCGTCTCGGGCTTGGCGTTCGCCGAGCCGTCGGTGCCGGTGGTGACCGCGGGCGACGTCACCGATCCGGAGTTCTGGGTGCGGCACGTCCGCGACGCCGTCCGCTTCGGCGACGTCCTCGCCCGGCTCGCGGAGTCGGGCGTGCGGCGGTTCGTCGAGGTGGGGCCGGAAGCCGCGCTGACGCCGCTGGTCGACGTGCCCGGCGCGCTCGCCGTGCCGGTGCTGCGCAAGGACCGCGACGAGCTCACGTCGGTGGCCGAGGCGCTCGGCCGGCTGCACGGCGACGGCGTCGCCGTGGACTGGACCGCGTACTTCGCCGGGACCGGCACCCGGGTCGAGCTGCCCACGTATGCCTTCCAGCGGCAGCGGTTCTGGCCGCGCGACACCGGCCGCGCCCGCGGTGACCTGCGCTCGGCGGGGTTGCGCAGCGTCGACCACCCGCTGCTGGGCACGGCGGTCGAGGTCGCCGACGCCCACGGCCTGCTGCTGACCGGCCGCCTCGACGCGGGCACGCACGCGTGGCTCGCCGACCACCGCGTCGGCGGCGCCGTCGTCGTGCCCGGCACCGCGCTGCTGGAACTGGCCGTGCGCGCCGGCGCCGAGACCGGCTGCCCGGACGTCGAAGACCTGACGCTGACCCGCCCGCTGGTGCTCGGCGCGGCGGGGGAGCGGGTGGTCGTGCAGGTCTGGGTCGGCGCGCCCGACGAGCGCGGCCGCCGCCCGGTCGCCGTCCACTCGCGACCCGACGGCGAGGTCGGCTGGACCTCCCACGCGGTCGGCCGGCTGGCCGAGCGGATCGACACCCCGGCGGACGTCCCCGCCGCCTGGCCGCCCGCGGACGCCACCGCCGTCGACCTCACCGGCTTCTACGACGAGCGCGAGTACGGCCCGGCGTTCCAGGGGCTGCGCGCCGCCTGGCAGCACGGCGACGACGTCTTCGCCGAAGTGGCGCTGCCCGACGACGTCGAGGCCGAGACCTTCGACCTGCACCCGGCGCTGTTCGACGCGGCCCTGCACGCCGCGGCCTGCTTCGCGGGCCCGGGTGGCGTGCCGTTCTCCTGGCAGGACGTCGCCGTGCGCGCGGTCGGCGCGACCGCGCTGCGGGTCGCGATGCGCAAGACCGGCGACGACACCCTGGCGCTTTCGCTGTCCACGCCCGAAGGCGACGTCGTCGCGACCGTCGGATCCCTCACCGTCCGTCCGATCTCGACCGAAGCGCCGGTGACCGGCGGCAGCGTCTACCGGGTGGACTGGACCGAACCGGTCACCGGTGTCACCGACGCCGACGCCGATGTCGTCACGCTGTCCATTCCGGACGGAACTCCGCCCGAGGCCGCCCGTGCGCTCGCGGGGGAGGCCCTGGAGTTGTTGCGGGAGCGGCTGACCGAAGACGCGCGCAGGTTGGCGCTGGTCATTCCGGCCGAGCTGCCCGCCGCCGCGGTGCGCGGGCTCGTGCTGGCCGCGCAGCAGGAACACCCGGGCCGGTTCGTCCTGATCGAGTCCACTGAGGACGTACCGGCCGAGGTGCTGGAGACGGCGCTGTCGACCGGCGAACCCCGGCTCCTGGTCCGCGACGGGCGCGTCCTGGCGCCGCGGCTGGTGCGCACGGCGACCGGCGAGGCACACGGCTGGAACCCGGACGGGACCGTCCTGATCACCGGCGGCACCGGCGAGCTGGGCCGGGTGCTGGCCGCGTACTTGGTCCGCGAGCACGGCGTCCGGCACCTGCTGCTGGCCAGCCGCCGCGGTGACGCGCCGGATGGCCTGCTCACCGAGCTGGCCGGGCTCGGCGCGGACGTCACGGTGGTCGCCTGCGACGTGAGCGACCGCGACGCCGTGGCCGCCCTGCTGGCCGGGATCCCGGCCGCGCACCCGCTGACCGCCGTCGTGCACGCCGCCGGCGTCCTCGACGACGGGCTCCTCGACACCCTCGACGCCGACCGGATCGCGAAGGTCCTCGCGCCGAAGGCCGACGCCGCCTGGCACCTGCACGAGCTGACCCGCGACCGCGAACTCGACGCGTTCGTGCTGTTCTCCTCGCTGGCGGGCACCCTCGGCGCGGCCGGGCAGGCCAACTACGCCGCGGCCAACGCGTTCCTCGACGCCCTCGCCCAGCAGCGCCGGGACGCGGGGCTGCCCGCGGTGTCGCTGGCGTGGGGACCGTGGGGCGGCGAAGGCATGGCGGGCGGCGCCGGCGGCCGGTTCGCCCGGCTGGGCATCCCGGCGCTGACCGAAGCCGAAGGCCTCGCCCTGTTCGACGCCGCGCTGACGACCGGCGAGCCCGCCGTCGTGCCGGTCCGCTTCGACCTGCCGGTGCTCGCCGCGCAGCCGGAACCGCCGGCCGTGCTGCGTGCGCTGGTCGGCACCCGCCGCACGGTACGCGCCGCGGGCGGGGCCGGGCGGCTGGCCCAGCAGCTGTCCACTTTGGACGACGCCGGTCGGGCCGCGCGGGTGACCGACCTGGTGCGCCGCGAGGTCGCCGCCGTGCTCGGGCACGCGGGCGCCGGGGCGATCGACCCGGCGCGGTCGTTCGCCGAGCTGGGCTTCGACTCGCTGACCGCGGTCGAGTTGCGCAACCGGCTCGACGCGGCGACCGGCCTGCGTCTCTCCGCCACGACGGCGTTCGACTACCCGTCCCCGGCCGCGCTCGCCGGCCACCTGCGGGACCGACTGCTGGGCGCCGACGACGGCGGCCCGGCCGTCACCCGGACCGCGGTCGCCGACGACGACCCGGTCGTCATCGTCGGCATGAGCTGCCGCTTCCCGGGGGACATCGCGTCGCCGGAGGACCTCTGGGCGGCGGTGGCCGAGGGGCGCGACACGACGTCGCCGTTCCCGGTCAACCGCGGCTGGGACCTGGGCGCGCTGTACCACCCGGACCCCGACCACGCGGGCACGTCCTACACCCGCGAAGGCGGTTTCCTGCACGACGCGGGCGAATTCGACGCCGGGTTCTTCGGCATGAGCCCGCGCGAGGCCGAGGCGACGGACCCGCAGCAGCGCCTGCTGCTGGAGGCGTCCTGGACGGCGATCGAGCGCGCCGGGATCGACCCGCGGACCCTGCGCGGCAGCGCGACCGGCGTGTTCGCCGGCGTGATGTACAACGACTACGGCCTGGTGCTGGCCGGGGGTGACTTCGAAGGCTTCCAGGGCAGCGGGACGGCGTCCAGCGTGGTGTCCGGCCGGGTCGCCTACGCGCTCGGCCTCGAAGGACCCGCGGTCACCGTGGACACGGCGTGCTCGTCGTCGCTGGTCGCGCTGCACTGGGCGGCGCACGCGCTGCGGTCGGGCGAGTGCTCGCTCGCGCTGGCCGGCGGCGTGACGGTGATGTCCACGCCGAACTCGTTCGTCGAGTTTTCGCGGCAGCGCGGCCTTTCCCCGGACGGCCGCTGCCGGTCCTACACCGACGAGGCCGACGGGGTCGGCTGGTCCGAAGGCGTCGGCGTGCTGGTGCTGGAGCGGCTGTCGGACGCGCGCCGGCACGGGCACCGCGTGCTCGCCGTCGTGCGCGGTTCGGCGGTCAACTCCGACGGCGCGTCCAACGGCCTGACCGCGCCGAACGGGCCGTCGCAGCAGCGGGTGATCCGCGCCGCGCTCGCCGTCTCTGGTCTGTCCACTTCGGACGTCGACGTCGTCGAAGGGCACGGCACCGGAACGACGTTGGGTGATCCGATCGAAGCCCAGGCGCTGCTGGCGACCTACGGGCAGGACCGCTCGACGCCGCTGTTGCTGGGTTCGGTGAAGTCGAATATCGGGCACACACAGGCCGCGGCCGGGGTCGCCGGGATCATCAAGATGGTCCTGGCGATGGAACACGGCACGGTGCCGGGTTCGCCGCACGCGGGGACGCCGTCGTCCCATGTGGACTGGACGGCCGGCGCGGTGTCACTGGCTTCGTCGGCGACGCCGTGGCCCGATGCGGACCGGCCGCGGCGCGCGGGTGTCTCGTCGTTCGGCATCAGCGGGACCAACGCGCACGTGGTGCTGGAAGCGGCTCCCGAGGTTTCGCCGTCGCCCGTCGAGACCCTCGAGGATGCTCCGCTGCTGCTCTCGGCCCGGACCGCCGAGGGGCTGCGGGCCCAGGCCGCGAACCTTTCCCGCGTCGACTTCCCGCGCGGTGACCTGGCGTGGTCACTGGCGACGACGCGGACGGCGTTCGAGCACCGGGCGGTCGTGCTCGGCCCGGACGTTCCGCTGGCGCTTTCGGCGTTGGCCGCCGGTGCGCCGGCGCCGGGTGTGGTGAGCGGCGTCGTCACCGACGGCGGGCTCGCGTTCGTGTTCCCCGGCCAGGGCGCGCAGCGGCTCGGGATGGGCCGCTCGCTGGCCTCGCGGTTTCCGGTGTTCGCTTCGGTGTTCGCGGACGTGCTCGACCGGTGCGACCCGGGCCTGCGCGACGTCGTGTGGGGTGACGATCCGGCTGTGCTGGAGCGGACCGGGAACGCGCAGCCGGCGCTGTTCGCGTTCGGCGTGGCGGCGTTCCGGCTGCTGGAGTCGTGGGGCGTGCGCCCGGACGTCGTCGCCGGGCACTCGGTCGGCGAGATCGCGGCGGCGCACGTTTCCGGGGTGCTGTCGCTGGAGGACGCGTGCGCGCTGGTGTCGGCTCGCGCCCGCTTGATGGAGGCGTTGCCTGCCGGTGGCGCGATGGTCGCGGTTCGGGCGTCCGAAGAGGACGTTCGGGCGGCGCTTGTGGACGGTGTCGACTTGGCGGCCGTGAACGGCCCGGAGTCGGTGGTGCTGTCGGGTGACGAGGAGGCGGTGCTGGCGGTTGCGGCCCGTTTCGGGAAGACGACGCGGCTTTCGGTGTCGCACGCGTTCCATTCGCACCTGATGGACCCGATGCTGGACTCGTTCCGGTCCGTGGTTTCGTCGTTGACATTCTCTTCGCCGACGTTGTCTTTTGTTTCTTGCGGTGACGTGTGTTCGCCGGAGTACTGGGTCGAGCACGTGCGCGCGACGGTGCGGTTCACAGAGACGGTCGCGGATGTGGCGTCGACGTACCTGGAGCTGGGGCCGGACGGGACGCTGTCGGCGTTGCTGGACCGGCCTGGGACGGTGCCGCTGCTGCGCAAGGACCGTCCTGAGGTGGAGTCGGCTCTTGTCGCACTGGCCACGGTGTACACGCGCGGCTGTGCGGTGGACTGGCGTGCGTTCCTGGGCGGCGGGCGGACGGTGGACCTGCCGACTTACCCGTTCCAGCGCGAGCACTACTGGGCGGCGGCCGTTCCGCGGACTCCTGAGCAGGCGGAGGGGCCGCTTTGGGAGGCGATCGGCCGCGGGGATGCGTCCGAGCTGGCGGGGCTGCTGGATCTGGGGGAGGAGCAGCGGTCGTCTTTGGAGACCCTGCTCCCGGCGCTGAGCGGCTGGCGTGACCGCCGTGCGGCCGAGGAGACGGCGAAGTCTTGGCGGTACCGCACGGACTGGACATCGTTCCGCACGGCGGAGGCACCGGTGCTGAGCGGCCGTTGGCTGCTGGTGACGGCTGGTGCGGAGGAGGGCACGGAGGTCGAGTCGGCGCTGGTCGCGCACGGCGCGACGGTGACCCGCATCGCGACCTCGAACCAAGACACCCTTGACCGCACCACCCTTGCCGCCGCGCTGGCCGATGCCGGACCGGCCGAAGGCGTCATCCACCTCCCGGCCGCCGGGGACCGCGGGCTGCAAGATCTCCTCACCCTCGTCCAAGCCCTCACCGACGCCGACCTCGGGCTGCGCCTCTGGTGCCTCACCTCCGGCGCCGTCTCCACCCCCGGTGACCACGGTCCCGACCCCGTCGCCGCGCGGATCTGGGGGTTCGGGCGGACCGTCGCGCTCGAACAGCCCGCGCTCTGGGGTGGCCTGATCGACCTGCCCGCCACCCTCGACCTCCCCACCGGCCGCCGCCTGGCCGCCGTCCTGACCGGCACGAACGGCGAAGACCAAATCGCGCTGCGGCCCCAAGGCGCCCTCGGCCGCCGCATCGTGCGCTACCGGCCCGCCGAAACACCCGGGCGCTTCCGAGCCCGGGGCACCGTCCTGATCACCGGCGGCACGGGCGCCCTCGGCGCGTCCGTCGCCCGCTGGCTCGCGAACGCCGGCGCCGAACACCTCGTGCTCGTCAGCCGCCGCGGCCCAGACGCTCCGGGTGCCGGAGAACTGGAAGCGGAACTCACCGCGGCCGGCGCGCGGGTCACCATCGCCAAGGCCGACGTCGGGGACGAAAACGCCGTCGAAGCCCTGCTCAACCAACACCCCGACCTCACCGGCGTCGTGCACACCGCGGGCATCGCGCAGGCCATGGACCCCGTCCACACCACGGACTTCGCCGAGCTGACCCGCGTGATGGCCGCCAAGACCACCGGCGCCGCCCACCTCGACGCCCTCCTCGCCGGCCACGACCTCGACTTCTTCCTGCTCTTCGGCTCCGTCGCGGGCGTCTGGGGCAGCGGGGGCCAAGCTGCCTACGCCGCCGGGAACGCCTACCTCGACGCCCTCGCCGAAGCGCGCCGGGACAACGGCCGCCGGGCGACGTCCATCGCCTGGGGAGCCTGGGCCGAGGAGGGCATGGCCACCGACGAGCACGTCGCCGGGCAGCTGAGCCGCCGCGGGCTCGGGTTCTTGCCGACCGACAACGCCCTCGCCGAGCTGGAACGCGCCCTCGTGCGCGACGACACCACCGTCGTAGTCGCCGATGTCGCCTGGGACACCTTCCTGCCCGTCTTCACCGCCACCCGCGCCACCCGGCTCTTCGACGCCTTCGCCGAGGCCCCGCCCGCCGCCGTGACCGCCGCGGTCAGCGCCTTCGCCGCCCGCTTCGCCGGGATGTCCGAGGACGAACGCGACCGCGCGCTGCTCGACCTGGTCCGCACCGAGGCCGCCGCCGTGCTGGGGCACGTCACCGCGGACGCCGTCGCCGAAGAACGCGCTTTCCGCGACCTCGGCTTCGACTCGCTCACCGCCGTCGAGTTCCGCCGCCGCCTCGCCGACGCCACCGGCCTGGCCCTGCCCGCGACGCTGGTCTTCGACCACCCGACCCCGCTCGGCCTGGTCGCCTTCCTGCGCACCGAGATCGACGGCTCCGGCACCGCCGACGCCGTCGCCGCCGCGACCGGGGCCACCGACGAGCCGATCGCCATCGTCGGCATGGGCTGCCGCTTCCCCGGCGGGGTCACCACGCCCGAGGAACTCTGGGCACTGGTCACCGGCGGGGTGGACGCGATCTCGGCGTTCCCCGGCGACCGCGGCTGGGACGCCGCCGGCCTGTTCGACCCCGATCCCGAACGCGGCGGCAAGACCTACTCGACACTGGGCGGGTTCCTCGAGAACGCGGCCGAGTTCGACGCCGGCTTCTTCGGCATCTCGCCGCGCGAGGCGCTGTCGATGGACCCGCAGCAGCGCCTGCTGCTCGAAGTGTCCTGGGAGGCCTTCGAACGCGCGGGCGTCGACCCGGCGGCCGTACGGGGGAGCCGGACCGGCGTGTTCGTCGGCTCCAGCTTCCAGGACTACGGCGTCGCGACCGGCGACGGCACCGAAGGCCACCTCGTCACCGGCACCATCCCGAGTGTCCTTTCCGGACGGTTGTCCTACCTGTTCGGCTTCGAAGGCCCGTCGGTCACCGTCGACACGGCGTGCTCGTCGTCGCTGGTCGCGCTGCACCTGGCGTGCCAGTCGCTGCGCTCCGGCGAGTCCGAGCTCGCCATCGCCGGCGGGGTCACGGTGATGGCCTCGCCCGACCCGTTCGTCGCGTTCAGCCGCCAGCGCGCGCTCGCCTTCGACGGCCGCTGCAAGGCGTTCTCCGACGAAGGCGACGGCATGTCCCTCGCCGAGGGCGCCGGGATGCTCGTGCTGGAACGGCTTTCCGAGGCCCAGCGTCTCGGCCACCCGGTCCTCGCCGTCGTGCGCGGCACGGCGGTCAACTCCGACGGCGCGTCCAACGGCCTCACCGCGCCCAACGGCCCGTCGCAGCAGCGGGTCATCCGCCAGGCGCTGGCCAACGCGGGACTCGAACCGTCCGAAGTGGACGCGCTCGACGCGCACGGCACCGGCACCGCGCTCGGCGACCCCATCGAAGTCCAGGCGCTGCAGGCCACCTACGGCCGCGAGCGCGAACGGCCGTTGCTGATCGGCTCGGTGAAGTCCAACATCGGGCACACCCAGTCCGCCGCCGGGGTCGCCAGCCTGATCAAGATGGTGCACGCCATGCGCCACGGCGTGTTGCCGCGCACCCTGCACGTCGCCAAGCCGTCCACGAAGATCGACTGGACGGCCGGGGCGATCGAGCTGCTCGCCGAGGAGACGGCCTGGCCGGAGACCGGGCACCCGCGCCGCGCCGGCGTTTCGTCTTTCGGCATCAGCGGCACCAACGCCCACGCGATCATCGAGGCCGCGCCCGCGGTCGAAGAAGCTCCGCGGCCGCCGCATTCCGGACCGGTCGTGTGGCCCCTGTCCGCGAAGAGCGCGTCCGCGCTGAAGGTCCAGGCGGCGCGGCTGCTGGACTTCGTCGACGAGCAACGCCCGGTCGACGTCGGCTGGACGCTCGCGCACCACCGCACGACGTTCGAACAGCGCGCCGTGGTCGTCGGTGAGGACGTCACCGACCTGCGGCGCGGGCTGGCCGCGCTCGCCGGGAACGCCGCCGACCCCGCGCTCGTGCAGGGCTCGGCCAAGCGGTCCGGCGCGCCGGTGTTCGTCTTCCCCGGCCAGGACTCGCAGTGGCCGGGCATGGCGCGCGAACTCCTGACCACGTCGCCGGTGTTCGCCGCACGGCTGGCCGAGTGCGCCGCCGCGCTCGACCCCTTCGTCGACTGGAAGCTGGCGGACGTCCTGCACGACGACACGGCGACCGGCGTCGACGTCGTCCAGCCCGTGCTGTGGGCGGTGCTCGTTTCGCTGGCCGAGCTGTGGCGCGCGCACGGCGTCGAGCCGGTCGCGGTGCTCGGGCACTCCCAGGGCGAGATCGCGGCCGCGTGTGTCGCGGGTGCACTGTCCCTTGAGGACGGTGCCCGCGTGGTGGCGCTGCGCTCGAAGCTGATCGCCGAGCGGCTGTCCGGGCACGGCGCGATGCTGTCGGTCGTCGCGGGCGGCGACGAAGTGCGGGCGCTGATCGGCGACCTGGCCGACCGGATCGCCGTCGCCGCGGTGAACGGGCCGCGCTCGGTCACGGTGTCCGGCGAGCCCGCCGCGCTGGCCGAACTGGAAGTCCGGCTCGCCAAGGCCGGGCTGATGCGCTGGCGGCTCGACGGCGTCGACTTCGCCGCGCACTCGCCGCAGGTCGACGGGATCGCGGCCGAGCTGGCGGAGCTGCTGGCCCCGGTTTCGCCGCGGGACACCGGCGTGCGGTTCTACTCGACGGTGACCGGCGGGCTCGTCGAGCCGGCCGAGCTGACGGGTGACTACTGGTGCCGGAACCTGCGCGGCACGGTCGAGTTCGCCGCGGCGCTGTCGGCCGCGGTCGCCGACGGGCACTCGGTGTTCGTCGAGTCGAGCCCGCACCCGGTGTTCGGCATGGCGATCGGCGAACTCGCCGAGACCGCCGGTGTCCCGGTGACCGCGCTCGGCACCCTGCGCCGTGACGACGGCGGGGTCGACCGGTTCCTGAAATCCCTCGCGGAGGCGCACACCCGCGGGGTGGCGGTCGACTGGGCGGACGCCCTCACCGGCGGCCACCGGATCGACTTGCCCACTTACGCCTTCCAGCACGAACACTACTGGGCCATCGACGAAACCGAAGCGACGTCGACAGCCCCGGCCGACGACGAACTCTGGCAGGCCATCACCCGCGACGACCGTGCCGGGCTCACGAATCTCCTGGAGCTGGACGAGCGCCAGCAAACCGCGCTCGAGGACCTGTTGCCCGCGTTGTCGGCGTGGCACGCCCGCCGCGACGAAGAGTCTACTGTGGACTCCTGGCGGTACCGGATCGCCTGGCGCCCGGTCCGCCCGGCCGGGACGACGCTGTCCGGCACCTGGCTGGTCCTCGGCGACGGCGAAGACGTCGCGAACGTCCTGCGCGAGCACGGCGCCGACGTGCGCGAGACCGACGACCTCACGCCCGGGAACCTCGACGGCGTCACCGGGATCGTGTCGCTGCTCGCGGCCGACCACACGCCGACGGACCACCCGGGCCTCGACCGCGGCCTCCTGCGCACGCTCTCGCTCGTCCAGGCCGTCGCCGGGATCGAGCCCGCGCCGCGCGTGTGGGCGCTGACCCGCGGGGCCGTCTCCACCGGCCCCGCCGACCCCGTCCGCGACCCCGCCCAAGCCCAGGTCCACGGCCTCGGCTGGTCCGCCGCGCTCGAACACCCCGCGCACTGGGCCGGGCTCGTCGACCTCCCCGAGACCCTCGACGCGGCCGCCGCCCGGCGGCTCGTCGCCGTGCTCGCCGGGGCCGGGGACGAAGACCAGCTCGCCGTCCGCTCCGGGGGCGTCTTCGCCCGGCGGCTCGTGCCCGCGCCGGTCACCGGTCCTGCCCGGCGCCCCTGGCGCGCCCACGGCACCGCCGTCATCACCGGCGGCACCGGCACCCTCGGCCCGCACCTGGCCCGCTGGCTCGCGGCCGAAGGCGCCGAGCACATCGTCCTCACCGGACGCCGCGGGCCGGACGCCCCCCACGCGCAGGCCCTGCTGGACGAACTGGGCACGTCGGCCGAGGTGGTCTCGCTCGACGTCACCGACCGGCAAGCCGTCGCCGAGCTGATCGGCAGGCTCAAGGGCGAGGGACGACGGATCACCACCGTCGTGCACACCGCCGCCCACATCGCGCTCGCCCCGCTCACCGGCACCGACGCGACCGCGTTCGCCGAGGTCCTCGACGCCAAGGTCACCGGCGCGACGAACCTCGACGCCGTCCTCGACGAGCTGCTCGACGAAGGCGAACTCGAGCACTTCGTCCTCTACTCCTCGACCGCCGGCCTGTGGGGCAGCGGGGATCACGGCGCCTACTCCGCCGCCAACGCCCACCTCGTCGCCCTCGCCGAGCAGCGGCGTGCCCGCGGGGTGCCCGCGACCACCGTCGCCTGGGGCATCTGGGCCGACGACCGCGAGCTGGGCCGCGTCGACCCGGGCCGGATCCTGCGCAGCGGCCTGCGGTTCATGGAACCCCGCCTCGCGCTGGCCGGGCTCAAGCGCGCGCTGGCCGACGACGAAACGTCGCTGCTCATCGCCGATCTCGACTGGGACCGCTACCACCCGGTGTTCACGTCGGTGCGGCCCAGCCCGCTGTTCTCCGAGCTGCCGGCCGTCCGCCGGCTCACCGAAGCGGCCGACGACACCGCGGACGCCTCGGCGTTCGCGGGCCGGGTCCGTGCACTGCCCGCGACCGCCGGCCGCCGGCTCGTCGTCGATCTCGTGCGGGCCGAAGCGGCCGCCGTGCTCGGCCACTCCGGTGGCGACGCCGTCGAGGCCGACCGCGCCTTCCGCGAGCTGGGCTTCGACTCGCTCACCGCGGTCGACCTGCGCAACCGCCTCGAGGTCGTGACCGGGCTCAGCCTGCCCAGCACCGTCGTGTTCGACTACCCCAACGCCGACACGCTCGCCGGGTTCATCCTGTCCACGTTGGACGGTTCGGTGGGCGGCGAGACCGTCGTCGCGGCCACCGCCGTCGACGAGCCGATCGCCATCGTCGGCATGAGCTGCCGGTTCCCCGGCGGGGTCACGTCGCCGGAAGCGCTGTGGGACCTGGTCATCGGCGGCGGCGACGCGATCTCGTCGTTCCCGCCCGACCGCGGCTGGGACGCCGCCGGGCTGTTCGACGCCGACCCGGACCGCAGCGGCAAGACCTACTCGACGCTCGGCGGCTTCCTCGACGGCGTCGCGGACTTCGACGCCGGCTTCTTCGGGATCTCCCCGCGGGAAGCCCTGTCGATGGACCCGCAGCAGCGCCTGCTCCTCGAAGTCGCCTGGGAGACCTTCGAACGCGCGGGCGTCGACCCGGCCGCGGCGCGAGGGAGCCGGACCGGCGTCTTCGTCGGCGCCAGCTACCAGGACTACGCCTCGACCGTGCTCAACGCGGCCGAGGGCTCCGAAGGCCACATGATCACGGGTGCGGTGTCGAGTGTCCTTTCCGGCCGGATCGCCTACCTGTTCGGGCTGGAGGGCCCGGCCGTCACGCTCGACACGGCGTGCTCGTCGTCGCTGGTCGCGCTGCACCTGGCGTGCCAGTCGCTGCGTTCGGGGGAAAGCTCGCTCGCGCTCGCCGGTGGCGTCACCGTGATGGCGACGCCGGCGCCGTGGATCGGGTTCAGCCGCCAGCGCGCGATGGCACCCGACGGCCGCTGCAAGGCCTACTCCGACGACGCCGACGGCATGAGCCTCGCCGAGGGCGTCGGGCTGGTGCTCGTCGAGCGCCTTTCGGACGCGCAGCGCAACGGCCACGAGATCCTCGCGGTCGTCCGCGGCTCGGCGATGAACTCCGACGGCGCGTCCAACGGCATGACCGCGCCGAACGGCCCGTCCCAGCAACGCGTGATCCGCCAGGCACTGGCGAGCGCCGGCCTGTCCACTTCGGATATCGACGCGGTCGAGGGCCACGGCACCGGCACCCCGCTCGGCGACCCGATCGAGGTCCAGGCGCTGCAGGCCACCTACGGCCGCGACCGCGAGCGGCCGCTGCTGCTCGGCTCGGTCAAGTCGAACCTGGGCCACACGCAGATGGCGTCCGGCATCGCCGGGGTGCTCAAGCTCGTCATGGCCATGCGCCACGGCGTGCTGCCGAAAACCCTGCACGCGGACACGCCGTCATCGCACATCGACTGGTCGAGCGGCACGATCCGGCTGCTCGACGAAACCGCCGAGTGGCCGGAGACGGGCGCGCCCCGGCGGGCCGCGGTGTCGTCGTTCGGCTTGAGCGGGACGAACGTCCACACGGTACTGGAGCAGGCCCCCGAACCGGCCGCGGCGCCGGAGCCGAGGACGCTCGGGACCGTGCCCGTGGTGGTCTCGGCCCGGACACCGGAAGCTCTCCGCGCCCAGGTCGCCCGGCTCGAAGCGTGGCCCGGCGAACCGGCCGACATCGCTTTCACCCTGGCCACGGCTCGCGCGGACCTCAGCCACCGCGCGGTCATCCTGGCCGCCACCCGCGACGAGATCCAAAGTGGACTCAAGGCGATCGCCGACGACGAACCCGCCGCGCACGTCCTGCGCGGCACGTCGGCCACCCGGCCCACGACGGCGTTCCTGTTCACCGGTCAGGGCAGTCAGCGGCCCGGCGCCGGACGGGAGCTGTACGAGCGGTTCCCGGTGTTCGCCGAGGCCCTCGACGAAGTCCTCGCGCACCTCGGACTGGATCAGCGGCTGCTCTTCAGCGAGCCGGAAGCGGAGCAGCTGAACGAAACCCGGTACGCCCAGCCCGCGCTGTTCGCGATCGAAGTCGCGTTGTTCCGGCTCCTGGAGTCCTGGGACGTGCGGCCCGACCACGTCGCCGGGCACTCGGTCGGCGAGATCGCCGCCGCGCACGTCGCCGGGGTGCTGTCCCTGGCCGACGCGGCCACGCTGGTGCAGGCGCGCGGCCGGCTCATGCAGGCCCTCCCGGCCGGTGGCGCGATGGTCTCGATCCGCGCGAGCGAGGCCGACGTCCGCGCGCAGCTTCCGGAGAGCGGCGACATCGCAGCGGTCAACGGCCCTGAGTCCATTGTGGTCTCCGGACGTGAAGAAGCCGTGCTCGCGTTCGCGGAGCGGTTCGAGAAGACCAAGCGGCTGACCGTGTCGCACGCGTTCCACTCCTCGCTGATGGAGCCGATGCTGGACGAGTTCCGCGGCGCCATCGCCGGGCTCACCTTCTCGGCGCCGGAGCTGCCGTTCGTGTCCACCGTCGCCGGCGCGGACCTCGCCGACGGCCCGGACTATTGGGTCCGCCACGCCCGTGAGGCCGTCCGGTTCGCCGACGCGCTCACGACCCTGGACGAAGCCGGGGTCACCGCCTACGTCGAACTCGGGCCGGACGCGGTCCTGTCCGCGATGTCCACCGCGAAGCCGATGCTGCGCAAGGACCGGCCGGAGGAGGAGACCGTCGCCGCGGTGCTCGCCGATCTGCACGCGCGCGGCTACCGGCCGGACTGGGCCGCGTTCTTCGCCGGGACCGGCGCCCGCCGGATCGACTTGCCCACGTATGCGTTCCAGCGGTCTCGCTACTGGCCGGAACCCGCACCCGCGACACCGGAAGCCGACACCGGTTTCTGGACCGTACTGGAAGCGGCGGACGTCGAAGAGTTGTCGACCACATTGGACGTCGACCGGGACGCGCTCGGCACCGTGCTGCCCGCGCTCACCGCGTGGCGCCACCGCGTGCGCGAAGAGTCCGAAGTGGACGAATGGCGTTACCGTGTGGTCTGGAGCCCGGTCCGCGCCGAGCCCGCCGCGCCCAGCAGGGTGCTGGTCGTGGCCCATGATGACCCATGGGCGGACTCGGTCGCCGAAGCCATCGGCGGTACCCGGGTCGAGCCGGGCGCTGAGCTTCCTGAAGCCGACTACGTGCTTTCGCTCTTGTCCGACCCCGCCGAATCGCTGCACTTCGCGCGGGAACTCGGGGACAAGGCTCCACTGTGGTGGGGCACCCGCGGCGCCGTCAGCACCGGCGCGGCCGACCCCGCGCCCGACCCGCATGCGGCCGCGCTCTGGGGCCTCGGCCGCGTGCTGGGCCTGGAACAGCCGCAGCGCTGGGGCGGGCTCGTCGACCTGCCCGAGGTCCTCGACGCCCGCGCGGTCGGCCGCCTCTTCGCCGTCCTGCGCGGGATCGGCGACGAAGACCAGGTCGCCATCCGTCCCTCGGGCGTCTTCGCGCGGCGGCTCACCACCGCACCAGCCGGCCGTATAACG
This sequence comes from Amycolatopsis lexingtonensis, assembly GCF_014873755.1. Lineage (NCBI taxonomy): Bacteria > Bacillati > Actinomycetota > Actinomycetes > Pseudonocardiales > Pseudonocardiaceae > Amycolatopsis > Amycolatopsis lexingtonensis. The sequence continues at coordinate 4,126,843 of NZ_JADBEG010000001.1, read as the reverse complement.
GACTACACCCCGCGGGGCACGGTGCTGATCACCGGCGGCACGGGCGGCCTCGGCGCGGAGATCGCGCGACGGCTGGCCGAAGCGGGCGCCGACCACCTCGTCCTGCTCAGCCGCCGCGGCCTGGACGCCCCGGGCGCGGCCGAGCTGGCCGCCGAGCTGAACGCGACCGTCGAGGCCTGCGACGTCACCGACCGCGACGCGCTGGCCCGGGTCATCGAGGCGATCCCGGACCTGACCGCCGTGGTGCACACGGCGGGCGTGGTCGACGACGGCACCACGGATTCCTTGACCGTGGAACAGTTCGCGACCGTCTTCGAGGCGAAGTGCGTCGGCGCGGAGCACCTCGACGAGCTGACCGCTGACCTCGACCTCGACGCGTTCGTGCTGTTCTCCTCGACCGCCGGCACGTTCGGCGCGGCCGGGCAGGGCAACTACGCGGCCGCCAACGCCCACCTCGACGCCCTTGCCGCTCGTCGCCGGGCCGCCGGCCGGGTCGCGACGTCGATCGCCTGGGGACCGTGGGCGGGCGCCGGGATGCTCGGCGGGGACACGGGCGTGCAAGACCGCGTCGGCCGCGGCGGGCTCGCGCTGCTGCCGCCGGACCGGGCCGTGGCCGCGATGCGCCGGGCGATCGGCGCCGGGGACACCGAGATCCTGATCGCGGACATCGACTTCGCGAAGTTCGTGCCCGCGTTCACGATCGGCCGGCCGTTCCCGCTGCTGGCCGACCTGCCAGGGGCGAAGGCCGTCCTCAGCGAAGCCCGGGAAGCGGGTGAGCGCGGCGACCTGCGCGGCACCCTCGCCGGGCTGCCGGCCGCCGACCGCGAGAAGCACCTGCTCGGCCTGCTGCGCACGCAGGTCGCGATGGTGCTCGGCCACGCCGACGCCGGGGCGGTGGCCCCGGACGCCGCGTTCGCCGACCTCGGGTTCGACTCGCTCACCGCGGTCGAGTTGCGCAACGGCATCGGCGCGGCGACCGGGCTCGCGCTGCCGTCGTCGCTGGTGTTCGACCACCCGACCCCGCGCGCGCTCACGACGTTCCTGCTCGGCGAACTGGTCGGCGCGGACACCCCGGTCACCACGACCGTCACCACCCGCGCCACCGCCGACGACCCGATCGTGATCGTCGGCATCGGCTGCCGTTTCCCCGGCGGCGTCACCTCCCCGCGCAAGTTCTGGCAGCTCCTCGAAGACGGCGGCGACGCGATCGGGCCGTTCCCCGCCGACCGCGGCTGGGACCTCGCGAAGCTCGGCGACGGCCACGGCGGGTTCCTGCCCGACGCGGCCGGGTTCGACGCCGGCTTCTTCGGCATCTCCCCGCGCGAGGCCCTGGCCATGGACCCGCAGCAGCGGCTGCTGCTGGAGACGTCGTGGGAGTCCCTGGAGCACGCCGGGATCGACCCGGCGAGCCTGCGCGGCACCGCCACCGGCGTGTTCGTCGGCACCAACGGCCAGGACTACACCGGGCTGCTGCTCAACTCCGACGCCGACGTCGCCGGGCACATGGCCACCGGCACCACGGCGAGTGTCCTTTCCGGACGGTTGTCCTACACCCTCGGCCTCGAAGGCCCGGCGGTCACGGTCGACACGGCGTGCTCGTCGTCGCTGGTCGCCCTGCACTGGGCGGCCCGCGCGCTGGCCGACGGCGAGTGCTCCCTGGCGCTGGTCGGCGGTGTCACCGTGATGACCAGCCCGTTCTCGTTCACCGAGTTCGACGCCCAAGGTGGCCTCGCCGCGGACGGGCACTGCAAGGCCTTCTCCGACGATGCCGACGGCACCGCCTGGTCGGAAGGCGCAGGTGTCCTCGTCGTCGAGCGGCGGTCCGACGCACTCCGGCACGGCCACGAGATCCTCGCCGTGGTGCGCGGCTCCGCGATCAACCAGGACGGCGCTTCGAACGGCCTCACCGCGCCGAACGGCCCGTCGCAGCAGCGCGTCATCCGCGCCGCGCTGGCCGACGCCAATCTGTCCACTTCGGACGTCGACGTCGTGGAGGCGCACGGGACCGGGACGACGCTGGGTGACCCGATCGAAGCCCAGGCACTGCTGGCCACCTACGGGCAGGACCGTGAGATTCCGGTGCTGCTGGGGTCGGTGAAGTCCAATCTCGGGCACACCCAGGCCGCCGCGGGTGCCGCTGGGGTGATCAAGATGGTGCTCGCCCTCGGTCACGCGGTGGTGCCGAAGACGCTGCACGTCGGCGAGCCGTCGTCCCATGTGGACTGGACGACCGGGGCCCTGAACCTGGTCACCGAGGCGACTCCGTGGCCGGAGACGGCCCGCCCGCGCCGCGCCGCCGTGTCGTCCTTCGGGGTCAGCGGCACTAACGCGCACGTGATCCTGGAAGCCCCGCCCGCGCGGGAGGTCGTTCCTGGGACCGCGCCCACGGTGGTGCCGTGGCCGGTGTCCGCGCGTTCGGCGGCGGCCTTGGACGTCTTGGTGTCCACTGTGGAGGGCGACGCACTCGACACCGGGTTCACCCTGGCTACCGGACGGGCCGCGTTCGACCACCGGGCCGTGCTGGTCGACGGCGAGGTCGTGAGCCGGGGAGTGGCCCGCGAGCGGGTCAGCGCTTTCCTGTTCTCCGGTCAAGGTGCTCAGCGCCTGGGCATGGGCCGCGAGCTGTACGCGCGGTACTCGGTGTTCGCCGACGCGTGGGACGAGGTCTGCGCGCACCTCGGGATGACGCTGGGCGACGTCGCCTGGGGCGAGGACGCGGCGGAGCTGGACCGGACCGGGTGGGCACAGCCCGCGTTGTTCGCGTTCGAGGTCGCCGCGTTCCGGCTGCTGGAGTCGTGGGGTGTCCGCCCGGACTTCGTCGCCGGGCACTCGGTCGGCGAGGTCGCCGCGGCTCACGTGGCCGGGGTGCTCTCCCTCGAGGACGCCTGCACGCTGGTCGCCGCCCGGGCCCGGCTGATGCAGGAGCTGCCCGAGGGCGGCGCGATGGTCGCGCTGCGGACCGCCGAAGCCGACGTCCGGGAGCGGCTGACCGACGGGGTCGCGATCGCCGCGGTCAACGGCCCGCAGTCCGTCGTGCTTTCCGGGGACGAAGAAGCCGTGCTCGCGGTGGCCGAAACCTTCGGCGGCGGACGGCGGCTCACCGTGAGCCACGCGTTCCACTCGCCGCTGATGGACCCGATGCTGCCCGCGTTCCGGGACGTCGTGACCCGGCTGCGGTTCGCGGCCCCGGTCATCCCGCTCGTCACCGAGGGCGATGTCACCGATCCCGAGTACTGGGTGCGGCACGTCCGCGAGACCGTCCGCTTCGGCGACGCCCTCGACCGGCTGGCCGAGTCCGGGGTCTCGCTGTTTGTCGAGGTCGGGCCGGACGCCGCGCTGACGCCGCTGGTCGAACCGGCCGACGACCGCGTGATCGTGCCGCTGGCACGCCGCGGCCGGTCCGAAGAGGACAGTGCGGCGATCGCGCTGGGCACGCTGTTCACCGCAGGCGTGAACCCGGACTGGGCCGCGTGGTTCGCCGGCACCGGCGCCTGCCGCGCCGAGCTGCCGACCTACCCGTTCGAGCACGAGCGGTTCTGGCCCGAGGTGGTCACGAGCGGCCCGGCCGACGACGGCTTCTGGGCCTCGGTCGACCGCGCCGACACCGCCGGGCTGGCGGAGCAGCTCGCCGTCGACCCGGCCGCGCTCGACGCCGTGCTGCCCGCCCTCGCCACCTGGCGGCGCAAGCAAGCCGAAGCGGCCGCGGCCGACGACCTGCGCTACCGGATCACCTGGCAGCCGGTCACCGTCGCCGAATCCAAGCCCGCGAACATCGTGGTCGTGCCTGGCGACGACGTCGAGTGGGCGGACCGGGTCACCGAAGCCCTCGGGGCCGGTCGCGACCTGGCCGACGCCGACGTGGTCGTCTCGCTGCGGGAAACCGTTGCGGGCACCAGGGAACTCCTGGCCGAGGTCGACGTCCCGGTCTGGTGCGTGACACGCGGCGCCGTCGCGGTCACCCCGGCCGAGCGCGTCGACGGACCGGCCGCGCTGTGGGGCTTCGGCCGCGTCGCCGCCCTGCACGACCCGCAGCGGTGGGGCGGGCTCGTCGACGTCCCGGCCGAATTGGACACCCGTACCGCTGCCCGGCTGCGTGCGGTGCTCGGCGGGGACGAAGACCAGGTCGCCGTCCGCGCGGCCGGGGTTTACGGCCGCCGCCTGACCCGCGCCGCCACCGGCGGGGAGCGCTGGGAACCGCGCGGCACCGTGCTCGTCACCGGCGACGGCCCGGCCGCACTGCTCGCCGACCAGTTGACCGGTGTCGACGTTGTCCGCGATCCGGCCGCACTGGCGTCCCCGCCGGACGCGGTCATCCACAGTGGAAGTCTCGAAGAGGCAAGGCAGTACGCCGAGTGGCCCCTGGAAGCTTTCGTCCTGCTCACCTCGGTCGCCGGGGTCTGGGGCGTGCGCGGCCGCGGTGACGAAGCCGCCGAGGCCGCCGAACTGGAGGCCTTCGCGCGGCAACGGCGTGACCGCGGCGAACCCGCGTCCGTCGTCGCCTTCTCGGCCTGGGCGGGCACCGGCGAGGACGAAGCCCACCTGCGCGACAGCGGGCTGCCCGTGCTCGACCCGGCCGCCGCCACCGCCGCACTGCTCGCCGCCGTCCGGTCCGCGGACCTCACCACGGTCGTCGCCGACGTCCGGTGGGAGCGCTTCGGCCCGGCGTTCACCGCGGCCCGGCCGAGCCCGCTGCTGTCCCCGCTGTTCACCCCGGCCCCGGCCACCGGGCCCGGCCTGCGCGACCTGGCCCCGGGCGAGCGGTCCGACGCCGTCCTGGACCTGGTCCGGACCGCCGCCGCGACCGTGCTGCGCCACACCGGCACCGACCGGATCGAACCCGACCGCGCGTTCGCCGCGCTGGGCTTCGACTCGCTGACCGCGATGGACCTGCGCACGGCCCTGAGCGCCGAGACCGGGCTACGGCTCCCGGCGACCCTGGTGTTCGACCACCCGACCCCGCGCGAGCTGACCGCGTTCCTGCTGGCCGAGCTGTTCGGCGAGGAGGAGGAAGCCACCGAGGTGGCCCCGGCGGCGCTCGGCGACGACCCGGTCGTCATCGTCGGCATGAGCTGCCGCTACCCCGGCGGCATCGCCTCGCCCGAGGACCTCTGGCAGGCGGTCGTCGACGAATGGGACGTCGTCGGCGGCTTCCCGGCCGACCGCGGCTGGGACCTGGCCACCCTGACCGGCGACGGCCCGGGCAGCAGCGCCGCCAAGGAAGGCGGCTTCCTGCACGACGCGGCCGAGTTCGACCCCGGCTTCTTCGGCATCGCGCCCCGCGAAGCGATCGTGATGGACCCGCAGCAGCGGCTCGTCCTCGAGGTGGCGTGGGAAGCCTTCGAACGCGCCGGCATCGACGCCACCGGCCTGCGCGGCGGCGACACCGGCGTCTACATCGGCGGCGGCTCGGGTGACTACACCCCGCCCGCCGACACGCCGGGGCACCAGGCCACCGCGCAGGCGGCCAGCCTGCTGTCCGGCCGCGTCTCCTACGCACTCGGGCTGGAAGGCCCGTCGGTCAGCGTCGACACGGCTTGTTCGTCGTCGCTGGTCGCGCTGCACCTGGCCGCGCAGGCGCTGCGGGCGGGGGAGTGCTCCCTCGCCGTGGCCGGCGGCGTGATGGTGATGTCGAGCCCCACCGGGTTCGTCGAGTTCGGCGAGATGGGCGCGCTGTCGCCGGACGGGCGCTGTAAGGCGTTCGCCGACGCGGCCGACGGCACCGGCTGGTCCGAAGGCGTCGGCATGATCGTGCTGGAACGCGAGTCCGACGCCCGCCGCCACGGCCACCGGATCCTCGCCGTGGTGCGGGGTTCGGCGGTCAACTCCGACGGCGCGTCCAACGGGCTCACCGCGCCCAGTGGCCCGGCCCAGCAGCGCGTGATCAAGCGCGCCCTGGCCGTGTCCGGACTGGCACCGTCCGAAGTGGACGCCGTGGAGGCGCACGGCACCGGCACGAAGCTCGGCGACCCGATCGAGGCGCAAGCCCTGCTGGCCACCTACGGCCGCGAGCGCGAACGGCCGCTGCTGCTCGGCTCGGTCAAGTCCAACCTCGGCCACACCCAGGCGGCGGCCGGCGCGGCCGCGGTGATCAAGATGGTGCTGGCCATGCGGCACGGGCTGCTGCCCAAGACGTTGCACGTGGACAAGCCGTCGGAGCACGTCGACTGGTCCGCGGGCCGCGTCGCGCTGCTGACCGAGAGCCAACCGTGGCCCGAGACCGGGCACCCGCGCCGGGCCGGGATCTCCGCGTTCGGCGCCAGCGGCACCAACGCCCACCTGGTGCTGGAGCAGGCGCCGCCGGCGGACCCGCGCCCGGCCGCCGCCCCGGCGACCGTGCCGGTCCGGCTGTCCGCGCGGACCGGCGAAGGCCTGCGCGTCCAGGCCCGGGCCCTGCGCGACCACCTGGTCGCGCACCCCGAGCTCGCGCTGCCCGACATCGCCTTCTCGGCGGCGGCGACCCGCGCCTGGTTCGAGTCGCGGGCGGTCGTCGTCGCCGGGGACCGCGAAGAACTGCTGACCGGGCTCGGCGCGCTCACCGCCGGGACGCCGTCGCCGCTGGTGCACACCGGCAAGCCCACGACCGGGAAGCTTGCGTTCCTGTTCTCCGGCCAGGGTTCGCAGTACCCGGGCATGGGACGGGACCTCAACGCGCGGTTCCCGGTGTTCGCCGCCGCGTTCGACGAGGCCTGCGCGCACCTGGATCTCGACCTGCCCGGCCCGCTCCGGGACGTCGTCTTCGGCGACGACGCCGACCTGCTGGCCCAGACCCGGTGGTCGCAACCGGCGGTGTTCGCCGTGGAGGTCGCGCTCTACCGGCTCGTCGAGTCGTGGGGCGTGCGGCCCGATTACCTCGCCGGGCATTCGATCGGCGAGTTCGCCGCCGCGCACGCGGCGGGCGTGCTGTCGCTGGCCGACGCGGCCCGGCTGGTCGCCGCCCGCGGCCGGCTCATGCAGGAGCTGCCGGCCGGGGCGATGGCCGCGCTGCAGGTCACCGAGACCGAGGCGGAAGAGCTGATCAGCGGGCGGCCGTTGTCGATCGCCGCGGTCAACGGACCCGAAGCGGTGGTCGTCTCGGGTGACCCGGACGCGGTCGCCGACGTCGCGGGCCTCGTCGCGGCCCGCGGCCGAAAGACTAGACATTTAAGGGTCAGCCACGCGTTTCACTCGTCGCATATGAACGCGATGAGGGACGAATTCGAGCGGATCGCCGCGGGGGTGCAGTTCGCCCCGCCGGCGCTCCCGGTCGTGTCCACCGTCACCGCGTCCCCGGTCACCGGCGAGCTGGGCACGGCGGCGTACTGGGCCGACCACGTCCGGCGTCCGGTGCTGTTCGCCGGCGCCGTCGCCGCGCTCGACGGGCTCGGCGTCACCAAGTACCTGGAACTGGGCCCGGACAGCACGCTCGCCGCGCTCACCCGGACGCTGACCGGCGAATCCGCCACCGTGACCGCCGCCCTGCGCGCCGGCCGCGAAGACGAGCCGACGCTCGTCTCGGCACTCGCCCGGCTCGACGTCGGCGGCACGCCGGTCGAGTGGGCGGACCTGTTCGACGGCGCCCGGCCGGTCGACCTGCCCACCTACCGGTTCCACCACGAGCGGTTCTGGCCGGACGCCCCGGCCGCGGCCGTCACGCCGGACTTCCTGTCCGGGTTGGACGCCGACGTGCTCGCCAAGGAGATCGACGTCGACCGCGCCGCGCTCGACGCCGTGCTGCCCGCCTTGCTGGACCTGCAAACCCGGCGCGCCCAGCAGTCCACTGTGGATGAGCTGCGGTACCGGGTCACGTGGAAGCCGCTCGGCGGTGCCCCGGGTGCGGTGCCGGACGGCAAGTGGCTGGTCGTCGTGCCCGCCGGCTTCGCCGAAGACCCGTGGGTCGCCGGCGTGGTCACCGCGCTCGGTGCCGAGGTCACCGGCCCGGAGACCTTGACTGCGGCGCTCGACGGTGTCACCGGCGTCGTTTCCCTGCTGGGCCTGGACGAATCGACGCCGACCGCGGGTGCCGCGGCCACGACCGCCTTGCTGCAGGCCCTCGCGGGCACCGGCAGCGCGGCCCGGCTGTGGTGCCTGACCCGTGGCGCGGTCACCGCCGTGCCGTCGGACCGGGTCGCCTCGATCGCGCAGGCCGCGCTCTGGGGCCTCGGCCGAGTCGCGGCGCTGGAGCAGCCGCACCGCTGGGGCGGCCTCGCCGACCTGCCCGCCGACCTCGACGAACACGCCTTCGCCCGGCTGGGCGCGGTGCTCGCCGGGACCGAAGACCAGGTCGCGGTGCGCGCGGCGGGCGCGTTCGCCCGGCGGCTCGTGCGCGCTCCGGCCGGTCAGCCGACGCGGGCGTGGCAGCCCCGCGGCACCGTCGTCGTCACCGGCGGCACCGGCGCGCTCGGCAAGCACGTCGCCCGCTGGGCACTCGCCGAAGGCGCCGCGCGGGTCGTGCTCACCGGCCGCCGCGGCCCGGACACCCCGGACGCCGTCGCGCTGCTGGCCGACCTGGGCCCGCGGGCGTCGGTCGTCGCCTGCGACCTGACCGACCCGGCCGCCGTCCGCGACCTGCTGACCCCGGACGTCACCGCGGTGATCCACGCCGCCGGTGTCCTCGACGACGGCGTGCTCGAGGGCTACGGCCCGGACCGGTTCGACGCCGTGTTCGCGGCGAAGGCCGAGTCCGCGCTCGTGCTCGACCGCGTCTCCCGGGACCTGAACCTCGACGTCTTCGCGCTGTTCTCCTCGGCGTCCAGCTCGGTCGGCAACGCCGGCCAGGCCAACTACGCCGCGGCGAACGCCGTGCTCGACGCCGTCGCCGAACGGCGGCGCGCGGACGGGCTGCCCGGCACCTCGATCGCTTGGGGCGCTTGGCGGGCGGGCATGGCCGAGACCGCCGACGCGGCGGCCCGGGCCCAGCGCACCGGCACCCGGCCGGTGGCGCCGGAGCTGGCGCTCGCCGCGTTCGCGCAGGTCGTGTTCGCGGCCGACGCGGCGCCGGTGGTGGCCGACATCGACCACGCCACCTTCCTGCGCGCGTTCACCGCGGCCCGGCCGGCGCCGCTGCTGACCGACCTGCCGGAGTACCACCGGCTCACCGCGGAAGCACCGGCCGACGCCGGCGTCGTGCTGCGGGAGCGGCTGGGCAAGCTGCCGGCGGCCGACCGCGAGAAAGCCGCGCTCGACGTCGTCCGCACCCAGGTCGCCGCGGTGCTCGGGTTCGCCGGGCCGCACGCGGTCGACCCGGAGCGGCCGTTCTCCGGGCTCGGCTTCGACTCGCTGTCCGCGATCGAGCTGCGCAACCAGCTCGCCGCGGCGACCGGGCTCGACCTGCCCGCGACCCTCGTGTTCGACCAGCCGTCCCCGGCCGTGCTCGCCGCCGACCTGGTGCGGCAGCTGGCCCCGGACACCGAGGACCCGGACTCCGAGCTGCGGGCCCTGCTCGCGGCCGTTTCCCCGGCACGCCTGCGCGAAAGCGGCGTGCTGGACACCCTGCGCCGCCTGGCCGGGCCCGACCCGGCCGGGGACGAGGCCGCCGACATCGACGGCATGTCGGTCGACGACCTGGTCCGCGCGGCGCTCGACGGCGAGGCCACCTGACCCCGATGAACCTACGGAGCTGACACATGTCCACCCCGAGCGACCGGGTCGTCGAAGCACTCCGTGCCGCGATGAAGGAGTCCGAGCGGCTCAAGCGGCAAAACCAGGAGCTGCGCGCCGCCGCCACGGAGCCGATCGCCATCGTGGCCATGGGCTGCCGGTTCCCCGGCGGCGTCCGCGGCCCCGAAGCGCTGTGGCGGCTCGTCGAAGACGGCGGCGACGCGATCGGGCCGTTCCCGGCCGACCGCGGCTGGGACGTCGAAGCGGTCACCGGCGCCGGGGTCGACGAGCGGGGCATGGGAGTCAGCCAGGCGGGCGGGTTCCTCGACGGCGTCACGGATTTCGACGCCGCGTTCTTCGGGATCTCGCCGCGCGAGGCGGTGTCCCTGGACCCCCAGCAGCGGCTGCTGCTGGAGGTGTCGTGGGAGGCGATCGAGCGGGCCGGCCTGGACCCGCGGCGGCTGCGCGGCAGCCGGACCGGCGTCTTCACCGGGACGAACGGGCAGGACTACGCCTACCTGATGGTCCGGTCGCTGGCCGACGCCGACGGCTCGGTCGGCACCGGCATCGCGGCGAGCGCGCTGTCCGGCCGGGTGGCCTACACGCTCGGGCTCGAAGGGCCGGTCGTCACGGTCGACACGGCGTGCTCGTCGTCGCTGGTCGCGGTGCACCTGGCCGCGCAGGCACTGCGGGCGGGGGAGTGCACGCTGGCGCTGGCCGCGGGCGTGAACGTGATGTCGACGCCAGGGTCGCTGCTGGAGTTCAGCCGCCAGGGCGGGCTTTCGGCCGACGGCCGCTGCAAAGCCTTCTCGAACGCCGCCGACGGCACCGGCTGGTCCGAAGGCATCGGAGTGCTGGTGCTGGAAAAGCTGTCGGACGCGCAGCGCAACGGGCACGAGGTGCTCGCCGTGGTCCGCGGCACCGCGGTCAACTCCGACGGTGCGTCCAACGGCTTCACCGCGCCCAACGGCCCTTCGCAGCAACGCGTGATCCGCGCCGCGCTCGCCGCGTCCGGACTGTCCACTGCGGACGTCGACGTCGTCGAGGCGCACGGCACCGGCACGAAGCTCGGCGACCCGATCGAAGCCCAGGCCCTGCTGGCCACCTACGGGCAGGACCGTGAAACGCCGTTGCTGCTGGGGTCGGTGAAGTCCAACATCGGGCACACGCAGGCGGCGGCCGGTGTCGCGGGGATCATCAAGGTGGTCGAGGCGATCCGGCACGGGGTCGTGCCGCGGACGTTGCACGCGGACACGCCGTCGTCCCATGTGGACTGGAGCGCCGGTGCGGTCCGGCTGGCCACTTCGAACGAGCCGTGGCCCGCGGTCGATCGTGCGCGCCGGGCGGGGGTGTCGTCGTTCGGGGTCAGCGGCACCAACGCACACGTGCTGATCGAACAGGCACCCGACGCGCCGGTCGTCACGACGCCGCGTTCCGATGTTCCGGCGCCCTGGCTGCTTTCCGGTCGGACTCCGGCCGCGTTGCGCGCGCAGGTTGCGCAGATCGTCGACGTCACAGGGGATCCCCTGGACGTCGCTTTCTCGCTCGCCACCACCCGCTCGGCGTTCGAGGAGCGGCTGAGCGTCTTCGGGGCTGAGCCTCGTGCGGCGTTGTCCGCGTGGCTGGAAGACGGTGATGCGCCCGGTGTCGTCACGGGCTCGGTCGAGCGGCCGCCCGCGCTCGCGTATGTGTTCACCGGCCAGGGCGCGCAGTGGCTCGGGATGGGCCGCGCGCTGGCCACGCGGTTCCCCGTCTTCGCCGACGCACTTGCCGCGACGCTCGACCGGCTCGACCCCGCCGTCCGCGAAGTGTTGCAGGGCAACGATGCCGCCGAGCTGGACCAGACCGGGTATGCGCAACCAGCGTTGTTCGCGGTCGAGGTCGCGCTGTTCCGGCTCCTCGAATCGTGGGCTGTCCGGCCTGACTTCGTCGCCGGGCACTCGGTCGGCGAGATCGCCGCCGCGCACGTTTCCGGCGTGCTGTCGCTCGACGACGCCTGTGTGCTGGTCGGCGCGCGGGCCCGGCTGATGCAGGCGCTGCCCGCCGGTGGGGCGATGGTCGCCGTCCGCGCGAGTGAGGACGACGTCCGGCCGTACCTGAGCGACGACGTCGCCATCGCCGCGGTGAACGGGCCCCGCTCGGTCGTGCTGTCCGGGGCCGAAGACGCCGTCCTGGCCGCCGCCGCGAACTTCGAGCGCCCGCGCCGGCTTTCGGTGTCGCACGCGTTCCACTCGCCGTTGATGGACCCGATGCTCGACGACTTCCGCGCGGTGGTGGGCGGGTTGTCGTTCGCCGAGCCGGTGCTGCCGTTCATCGCTTCCGGGGACGTCACCACGGCCGAGTACTGGGTGCGCCACGTCCGCGAGCCGGTCCGGTTCGCCGACGCCGTGGCGCGGCTCGCCGAATCCGGCGCGTCGGTGATCGCCGAGCTGGGCCCGGACGCCGCGCTCACCCCGCTGATCGCAGATGTCACCGCGATTCCGGTGGCGCGCCGGGACTCCGACGAGGTCGCGGTGCTCACCGAAGCGCTGGCCAGGCTGCACACGGCCGGGATCCGCGTCGACTGGCCGACGTTCTACGCCGGTACCGGCGCCCGCACGGTCTCCCTGCCGACGTACCCGTTCCAAAGCGAGCGCTTCTGGCCGTCCACTGTGGACGTCTCCGTCGACGCCGCCGGGCTCGGCCTCGACCCGGTGGCCCACCCGCTGCTCGGCGCATCCCTGGCGCCGGCGGGGTCCGACGGGCTGCTGCTGACCGGACGCATCTCCGCGCGCACCCACCCGTGGCTCACCGACGGCGTGTTCCCCGGCACCGGGTTCGTCGAACTCGCCCTGCGCGCCGGCCTCGACCTCGGCTGCGACCTGATCGAAGAACTCACCCTCGGCGCCCCGCTGGAGCTGGCCGACGGTGAAGCCGTCGACCTGCAGCTTTCGGTCGGCGAGCCGGACGCGACCGGCCGCCGCCGGCTCGACATCCACACCCGGGCCGCGGGCAGCTGGGTCCGCCGTGCGGAGGGCATCCTCGCCACCGGTGCGCACCACGAAGACTTCGGCGAGTCGGACATCGAAGTCGCCTTTGGCGAGGACGAAGCCGAGACGGCCCGCTTCGGGCTGCACCCCCGCCTCCTCGAGGACGTCCTGCGGACCGCCGGGATCACCGGATACCCCACCCGGTGGACCCGGGTCTCGCTGCACGCGGCGGGCGCGGCCCGCGTCCGCATCCGGGCCGGTGCCGGCGGATCGCTGGCCCTGACCGACACCGCGGGACAGCCGGTGGCGTCGATCGGTTCCGTGCGCGCGGAAGCCGTAGCCACTCAGTCCGATGTGGACTCACTGTTCGAGCCGCGCTGGGTGCCGGTCGTGCTGCCGCCGGAGGGCGCCACCGACGTCACCCTCGTCCGGCTGACCAGCGACGGCAGCCCCCTCGACGGCCTCACCACACTGACCACCCGCGCCCTCGAACTGGCTCAGGACTGGCTGGCGGACGACCGTTCCGCGACTTCGCGGCTGGTCTTCGTGACCGAAGCCGACGACCTCGCCGCCGCGGCCGTGTGGGGCCTGATCCGCACCGCGCAAGCGGAAAACCCAGGCCGCTTCGTGCTGGCCGACGTCGACGCCGAGACCACCGACGACGTCCTCCACCGCGCCCTCGCCCTCGACGAGCCCCAGCTGCTCCTGCGCGGCAACACCGCCCGCGCCGCCCGCCTCGCCCGCGTCGACGCGGCACTTTCACGTGAAAGTGCCCACCTGGGGGCGGCACTTTCACGTGAAAGTGCCGCCTGGAACCCGGACGGGACCGTGCTGATCACCGGCGGCACCGGGGGACTGGGGGCCGAGCTGGCTCGGCACCTCGTGCGTGAGCACGGCGTCCGGCACCTGCTGCTGCTCAGCCGTCGCGGCCCGGACGCGCCCGGCGCCCGTGAACTGCGGGACGAACTCGGCGTCGACGTCGAGATCCGCGCCTGCGACGTCGCCGACCGGGACGACCTGGCCGCCGCGCTCGCCGCGATCCCGGCCGGGCACCCGCTGACCGCGGTGATCCACGCGGCCGGTGTCCTCGACGACGGCGTCGTCACCGCCCTCACCCCCGAGCGGCTCGCCCCGGTGCTGGCCGCCAAGGCCGCCGCCGCGTGGCACCTGCACGAGCTGACCCACGACCTCGACGCGTTCGTGCTGTTCTCCTCCGTCGCCGGGATCATGGGCGGCGCCGGGCAGGGCAGCTACGCCGCCGCCAACAGCTTCCTCGACGCCCTCGCCGCCCACCGCCGCGCCACCGGCCTGCCCGGCCACTCCCTGGCCTGGGGCTCCTGGACGGTCGGCATGGCCGGCTCGCTCGCCGAAGCCGACCGCGCGCGGATGGCCCGCTCGGGCATGCCGCCGCTCGAACTCGAGCAGGGCCTCGCGCTGTTCGACGCCGCCCTCGCGCTGCCGCGGCCCGTGGTGGTGCCGGTCGCCGTCGACCTCGCCGCCCTGCGCCTGCTGGAAGAGCTGCCGCCGATCCTGCGCGGCCTCGCCGGGGGTATCCGCCGCTCGGCCGCCACGACGTCCGCCGCGGCCGCCGACCTCGCCGGGCAGCTGCGTGTCCTGAGCGACGAAGAGCGGCTGGCGAAGGTCACCGACCTCGTCCGCGGCCGCGCCGCGACCATCCTCGGCCACGCCGATCCCGCCGCCGTCGGAGCCGGGAAGTCGTTCTCCGAATTGGGTTTCGACTCGCTGACCGCCGTCGAGCTGCGCAACCGGCTGGCGGCGCTCACCGGCCTGCGGTTGCCCTCGACGCTCGTGTTCGACCACCCGACGCCGGTCGCGGTCGCCCGGCTGGTGCTGGCCGAGCTGTTCGGCGGGGCAGACGCGCCCACCGCGGTGGTGGCCGGGCGGCGGGACGACGACCCGATCGTCGTGGTCGGCGTCGCCTGCCGCTTCCCCGGCGGGGTCGAGAGCCCCGAAGACCTCTGGGACCTCGTCGCCACCGGCTGCAGCGGGGTGTCGAGCTTCCCCACCGACCGCGGCTGGGACGCCGCCGCGCTGGCCGCGTCCGACACCCGCGCGGGCGGATTCCTTTACGACGCAGCCGAATTCGACGCGGGCTTCTTCGGGATTTCGCCGCGCGAAGCCGTCGCCATGGACCCGCAGCAACGGCAGCTGCTCGAAGTGTCGTGGGAGGCCCTGGAACGCGCCGGGCTGGACGCGACCGGCCTGCGCGGCTCCCGCACCGGCGTGTTCGTCGGCACCAACGGCCAGACCTATTCCGACCTGTTCCTCACCGCCGACGTCGAGCTGCGTGGCCAGACCGGCACCGGCATCGCCGGCAGCGTCGTGTCCGGCCGGCTGTCCTACGTGCTGGGTCTGGAAGGCCCGGCGATGACGATCGACACCGCCTGTTCGTCGTCGCTGGTCGCGATGCACCTGGCCGCGCAGTCGCTGCGCGCGGGGGAGTGCGACCTGGCGCTGGCCGGTGGGGTCACGGTGATGGCGACGCCGGGCGGGTTCGTCGGGTTCAGCGGCCAGAACGGCCTCGCGCCCGACGGCAACTGCAAGGCCTTCTCCGACGACGCCGACGGCACCGGCTGGTCCGAAGGCGTCGGCGTCCTGGTGCTGGCGCGGCAGTCCGAGGCGATCCGCGCCGGGCACGAGATCCTCGCCGTGCTCAAGGGATCCGCGGTCAACCAGGACGGTGCTTCGAACGGCCTGACCGCCCCGAACGGGCCGTCGCAACAGCGGGTCATCCGCGCCGCGCTGGCCGACGCCGATCTGTCCACTTCGGACGTCGACGTCGTGGAAGCGCACGGCACCGGCACGACCCTCGGTGACCCGATCGAAGCCCAGGCCCTGCTGGCGACCTACGGCCAGGACCGGGAAACCCCGCTGCTGCTGGGTTCGGTGAAGTCGAACATCGGCCACACCCAGGCCGCCGCGGGCGTCGCCGGAGTGATCAAGGTGATCGAGGCGATGCGGCACGGGGTCGTGCCGAAGTCGCTGCACGTCGGCGAGGCATCGTCCCATGTGGACTGGGAAGCGGGTTCCGTCGAGGTCGTTGCCGAAGCCGTCGCATGGCCCGTGGCCGACCGGCCGCGACGGGCGGGTGTCTCGTCGTTCGGCATCAGCGGCACCAACGCGCACGTCATCCTCGAAGCACCCGAGCCGCGGCCGGTCTCCGCGCCGCGACCGGAGGTTCCGGTGGTGCCGTGGGTCGTGTCGGGCAAGACCGAAGACGCCCTCACCGCCCAGATCGAGCGGCTCACCGAGGCCCGGCCCGACCCGTTCGACGCCGGGTATTCGCTGGTCACGGCCCGCGCGAGCTTCCCGCACCGCGCCGTGCTCCTGGCCACGCCGGACGGCGTCCGCGAGGTCGCGCGAGGAACCGCGGACACGCCCTCGGTGGGTTTCCTGTTCACCGGCCAGGGGTCGCAGCGGCTCGGCATGGGCCGCGAGCTGTACGCCGCCTCGAAGCCGTTCGCCGACGCGCTCGACGCCGTCCTCGCCCACCTCGACCCCGGCCTGCGGGACGTCCTGTGGGGCGACGACGCGAGCCTGCTCGCAGAGACCGGCTGGGCGCAGCCCGCGTTGTTCGCCCTGGAAGTCGCCCTGGCCCGCACGGCCGAGGCGCACGGCGTCCGGCCCGCCCGGGTCGCCGGGCACTCGGTCGGCGAGATCGCCGCCGCCCACATCGCGGGCGTGCTGTCCCTCGAAGACGCTTGCGCGCTGGTGACCGCTCGCGGCTGCCTGATGCAGGAGCTGCCGCGCGGGGGTGCGATGGTGGCGGTCGAGGCGTCCGAAGAGGACGTTCGCGCCCGGCTGGCCGACGGCGTCGACATCGCCGCGGTCAACGGCCCGCGCGCGGTCGTGCTGTCAGGCACCGAAGCAGCCGTGCTGGCCGTGGCGGCGCAGTTCGCCAAGACCAAGCGGCTCGAGGTGAGCCACGCGTTCCACTCGCACCTGATCGACCCGATGCTAGACGGCTTCCGCGAGGTCGTCGCCGGGCTGACCTTCGCGGCGCCGCGAATCCCGCTCGTCACGACCGGCGACGTCACCGACCCGGAGTACTGGGTCCGCCACGTCCGCGAGACCGTCCGCTTCGCCGACGTCCTCGCGGACCTGGACGTCACGGCGTTCGTCGAGATCGGCCCCGACGGCGTGCTCTCGGCGATGGTCGACGAGCCCGGCGCGCTCGTGACCCCGTTGCTGCGCAAGGACCGTCCGGAACCCGATGCCTTCCTGACCGGGCTGGCCAAGCTGCACGTCGCCGGCGCCGACGTCGACTGGACGCCGTGGTTCCCCGGCGCCCGCCGGATCACGTTGCCCACGTATGCCTTCCAGCGCCAGCACTTCTGGCCGCGGGTCGTGCCGGGCCGCGGCGCGGTCGAGCGCCTCGGGCTGACCCCGGCCGGGCACCCGCTGCTGGACTTCGCCGTCGACCTCGCCGACTCCGGCGGTGTCGTGCTGTCCGGGCTGCTGGCGCGGGACGCGCAGCCGTGGCTGGCCGACCACGTCGTCGGCGGGCACGTGCTGTTCCCCGGCACCGGGTTCCTCGACCTCGCCGTCCGCGCGGCGGACCAGGTCGGCTGCTCGGCCGTGGAGAGCCTCTCCATCGCCACGCCGCTGTGGCTGCGCCCGGACGAGCCGGTGCTGCTGCAGATCGCCGCCGGCGGCCCAGACGACGCCGGGCGCCGCGAGCTGACCATCTCCGCGCGCGGCACCGGCCCGGACGCCGAGTGGGTGCAGCACGCGGCGGGGTTCGTCGCGGTCGGCGAGCACCCGCCCGCGCCGGCCGGCGAGTGGCCACCGGCCGGGGCCGGCGAAATCGATGTGTCCACTGTGTACCCCGAGCTGGTGGCGACCGGATTGGCTTACGGACCCGCGTTCCGCGGCCTGACTCGCGCCTGGCTGGACGGCGACACGCTGCTCGCCGAGGCCGAGCTGCCCGGCGATGCCGACGGCGAGTACGGCCTGCACCCGGCCCTGTTCGACGCGGTCCTGCACGCCCTCCACCGGCTCGACACGGTCGCGGGCGGCCTGCCGTTCGCGTGGTCCGGGGTGTCGCTGCACGCCTCGGGCGCGACGCGGATCCGCGCCCGGATCACGCCGGTGGACCGCGAGTCGGTGGCGATCGCCGTCACCGACGAGACGGGCGCGCCGGTCCTGACGGTCCAGTCGTTGCAGCTGCGTGAAGCGGCCCAGCGCGACGCGGACGACGACTCCCTGTTCCAGACGACGTGGGTCCCGGCGGCCCTGGCCAAGGACGCGCCCGCCGGAACGTGGGCCCTCCTCGGCGACGACCCGCTGCTGGCGTCCGTCGCCCGCCCCTGCGCGGACCTCGAAACGGCGCTGTCCCTGGAGCCGGACGTCCTCCTGGTCCCGCTCGCCGCCGCCCCGGACGTCTTGAATGAGTCATTCAGGACCTCCGAAGACCTGAATGACTCATTCAAGACCGCGCACCCGCTGCTCGCCGCCGTCCGGGAAGTCACCGCCCACGCGCTGAGCGTGCTGCAAGGCGCCGACGAACGGGCCGGGCGTGTGGTCTTCGTGACCCGCGAAGCCGTCGCCGTTGAGCCCGGTGACCGCGTCGCCGACCTCGCCGCCGCGGCCGCCTGGGGACTGGTGCGCTCCGCGCAGTCCGAGCAGCCCGGCCGGTTCGTGCTCGTCGACCTCGAAGCCGGCGCCGCCCTGCCCGGCACCGGGTTCGTCGTCTCCGGGGAACCCCAGTTCGCCGTCCGCGGCGAAAGCGTCCGCGTCGCCCGGCTCGGCCGCCTGGCCGGCAACGGCGACCTCCTGCCTCCCGCGGGACCGGCGTGGCGGCTCACCGCCGGCCCCGCGGGGATCGACGACCTGGGCGCCGAAGCGTGCCCGGACGTGCTCGGCGACCCGCCCGCCGGGCACGTCCGGATCCGCCTCGAAGCGGCCGGGCTCAACTTCCGCGACGTCCTGTCCGTGCTCGGCATGTACCCGGGCAAGCTCGGCGACCTCGGCGCGGAAGGCGCCGGCGTGATCGAAGCGACCGGCCCGGGCGTCGACCCGGCCCGCGTCGGCGAGCGCGTCTTCGGCATGCTGCCCGGCTCGTTCGGCACCCACAGCGTCTCCGACACGCGCTACCTCGCGCCAGTGCCCGCCGCGTGGTCCGCGCGCACCGCCGCGTCCGTCCCGCTGGTCTTCCTGACCGCGTACTACGCGCTGGTCGACCTCGCGGACCTCAAGCCCGGCCAGAAGATCCTGATCCACGCGGGCGCCGGCGGCGTCGGCATGGCCGCCATCCAGCTCGCCCGTCACCTCGGCGCCGAGGTCTTCGCCACGGCGAGCGCGGGCAAGCAGCACGTCCTGCGCGAACTCGGCGTCGCCGACGACCACATCGCCTCCTCCCGCTCGCTCGAATTCGAAGCCGACTTCCGCCGCGTCACCGGCGGCACGGGCGTCGACGTCGTGCTCAATGCGCTGGCCGGCGAGTTCGCCGACGCCTCGCTGAACCTGCTCGCCGACGGCGGCCGGTTCCTCGAAATGGGCAAGACCGACATCCGCGACGCCGCCGCGCTGCCGCGGATCCGCTACCGCGCGTTCGACCTCGGGGAGGCCGGTCCCGACCGCACGGCCGAGCTGCTCGGCGAGCTGCTGCGGCTCTTCGACGACGGTGTCCTCACGCCGCTGCCGATCCGGAGCTGGGACCTGCGCCAGGCCCCGGCCGCGTTCCGGCACATGAGCCGCGCGAAGCACGTCGGCAAGATCGTGCTGACCCTGCCGCCGCGCTGGGAACCCGACGGCACCGTGCTCATCACCGGCGGCACCGGCGGGCTGGGCCGCGAGCTGGCCCGGCACCTCGTGCGCGCCTACGGCGTCCGGCACCTCGTGCTCACCAGCCGCCGCGGGCCCGACGCCCCCGGCGCGGCCGGGCTGCGGGACGAGCTGGGCGTCGACGTCACCATCGAAGCCTGCGACGTCGCCGACCGCGACCAGCTCGCCGCCGTCCTGGCCCGGATCCCGGCCGCGCACCCGCTGCGGGGCGTGGTGCACACCGCCGGTGTCCTCGACGACGGCGTCGTCGCCTCGCTCGACCCGGCGCGCCTGGACACCGTGCTGCGGCCCAAGGCCGACGCCGTCGTCCACCTCGACGAGCTGACGCGCGAGCTCGACCTGTCGGCGTTCATCGTGTTCTCCTCGGTCGCCGGCACGGTCGGCTCGGCCGGGCAGGGCAACTACGCCGCCGCCAACGCCTTCCTCGACGCCTTCGCCCAGCGCCGCCAGGTCGAAGGCCGGGTCGCGCTTTCCTTGGCCTGGGGCGGCTGGGAAACCGGCATGGTCGGCACGCTCACCGACGCCGACCGCGAGCGGATGGCCCGCGGTGGCGTGCCGCCGCTGACCGTCGAGCAGGGCATCCGGCTGTTCGACCGGGCCACGCGTTCGCCGAGCGCCGTCGTCGTGCCGATGCGCGTGGACATGACGGCCATGCGGGCCCAGGGCGAGCTGCCGTGGCTGCTGCGCCCGGTCGCCCGGCCGGGCCGGCGCCGCGCGGGTGGCGACGCCGAGCACGTGCGCGGGTCGCTGCGCGAACAGCTGGCCGGGATGCGCGCGGCCGAGCAGCTGCGGGTGCTCACCGGGCACGTCGCGACCGAGGTCGGCACCGTCCTCGGGCACGCGCCCGAAGCCGTCGAGACGACGCGGGAGTTCCGCGAGCTGGGCTTCGATTCGCTGACCGCGGTGGAGTTCCGCAACCGGCTCGCCGCGGTGACCGGGCTGCGGCTGCCCTCGACGCTGGTGTTCGACTACCCGACCCCGGGCGCGGTCGCCGAGTTCCTGCGCGCCGAGCTGGTCGGCTCGGGCGGGACCGGCACCGCCGTCGTGGCCGCCGGGCCGGTGTCCGACGACCCGATCGTGGTCGTCGGGATGGCCTGCCGGTTCCCCGGTGGCGTCACCGGTCCCGACGGACTGTGGGACCTGGTCGCCTCGGGCGGTGACGCCGTTTCGGGCTTCCCGGCCGACCGCGGCTGGGACACCGCCGCGCTGGCCGCCAGCGACACCCAGGCGGGCGGGTTCCTTTACGACGCCGCCGAATTCGACGCCGCGTTCTTCGGGATCTCGCCGCGCGAAGCCGTCGCGATGGACCCGCAGCAGCGGTTGCTCCTCGAAGTCTCGTGGGAGGCGTTCGAGCGGGCCGGGCTGGACGCGACCGGCCTGCGCGGCTCGCGCACCGGCGTGTTCGTAGGTACCAACGGCCAGACGTATTCCGACCTGCTCATGACGACCGACGCCGACCTGCGCGGGCAGACCGGCACCGGGCTGGCCGCGAGCGTCGCCTCCGGCCGCCTCTCGTACGTGCTGGGCCTGGAGGGCCCGGCGATGACGATCGACACCGCGTGCTCGTCCTCACTGGTGGCGCTGCACCTGGCCGCGCAGTCGCTGCGGTCGGGGGAGTGCGATCTCGCACTGGCCGGCGGGGTGACCGTGATGGCCACGCCGGGCGGGTTCATCGGGTTCAGCGGCCAGAGCGGCCTCGCGCCCGACGGCCGCTGCAAGGCGTTCTCCGACGACGCCGACGGCACCGGCTGGTCCGAAGGCGCGGGCCTGCTCGTGGTGGAGCGGCAGTCCGACGCGCTGCGCCAAGGGCACCGGATCCTCGCCGTGGTCAGGGGTTCCGCGGTCAACCAGGACGGTGCTTCGAACGGCCTCACCGCGCCCAACGGCCCGTCGCAGCAACGCGTCATCCGCGCCGCGCTCGCCAACGCCGGTCTGTCCACTTCGGACGTCGACGTCGTCGAGGCGCACGGCACCGGCACGACCCTGGGTGACCCGATCGAGGCGCAGGCGCTGCTCGCGACCTACGGCCAGGACCGCGGCACGCCGTTGCTGCTGGGGTCGATCAAGTCCAACATCGGGCACACCCAGGCCGCCGCCGGTGTCGCGGGGATGATCAAGGTGATCGAGGCGATGCGGCACGGGGTCGTGCCGAAGTCGCTGCACGTCGGCGAGCCGTCGTCCCATGTGGACTGGGAAGCCGGGGAGGTCGAGGTCGTCTCCGAAGCCGTTCCGTGGCCCGCGGTGGATCGCGTCCGCCGGGCCGGGGTTTCCTCGTTCGGGATCAGCGGCACCAACGCGCACATCATCCTCGAAGCTCCCGAGCCGCGGCCGGAGGAGCCGCGCGAGGCAGCCGCCGCGACGCCGGTGCCGCTTGTCGTCTCCGGCCGGACCGCCGAGGCGCTGCGCGACCAGGCCGCCCGCCTCGCCGCCCGGATCGAGACGTCCGGCGACCTCCTCGACGTCGCGTTCGCCGCGGCCACCACCCGCGCGAGCTTCGCGCACCGGGCCGCGGTCGTCGCGACCGAACCGGCGGCGGCGATCCGCGAACTGCGGGCGCTGACCGGAGCCACCGAGACCGGCCGTCCGCCCGTGCAGACGTTCCTCTTCACCGGCCAGGGCGCGCAGCGGCTCGGCATGGGCCGCGAGCTGGCCGAGACGTGCCCGGTCTTCTCTGCCGCCCTCGACGAGGTGCTCGCCCACTTCGACCCCGGGTTGAGGGACGTCATCTGGGGCGCGGACGCCGAAGCTCTGGCCCAGACCGGGCACGCGCAGCCCGCGTTGTTCGCGATCGAGGTCGCCCTGGTGCGGCTGCTGGCGTCGTGGGACGTGCGGCCGGACTTCGTCGCCGGGCACTCCGTCGGCGAGATCGCGGCCGCGCACGTCGCCGGGGTGCTGTCCCTCGAGGACGCGTGCGCGCTGGTGGCCGCCCGTGGCCGCCTGATGCAAGCGCTTCCGCCCGGTGGCGCGATGGTCGCCGTCGAAGCGTCCGAAGCGGACGTTCGGCCGCTGCTGACCGGCGAGGTCGGCCTCGCCGCGGTGAACGGTCCGCGCTCGGTCGTGCTCTCCGGCACCGAGGACGCCGTCCTCGCCGTCGCGGAACGGTTCGAGAAGACCAAGCGGCTCGCGGTCAGCCACGCGTTCCACTCGCACCTGATGGACCCGATGCTCGACGACTTCCGCGCTGTCGTCGCCGGGCTGGCGTTCGCCGAGCCGGAGATCCCGGTCGTCGCCGCCGGGGACGTCACCGACCCGGAGTACTGGGTCGGGCACGTCCGCGACACCGTCCGGTTCGCCGACGCGGTCGCCGGGCTCGCCGAGCGCGGGGTGACGTCGTTCGTCGAGGTCGGCCCGGATGCCGTGCTCACCGCGCTGGTCGACGTCCCGGGCGCGGCCGTCGTTCCCGTGCTGCGCCGCGACCGCGACGACCGCGCCGCCGTCGCCGCCGCGGTGGCCGCGCTGTACCGGAACGGCACCCGGATCGACTGGGCCGCCTGGTTCGCCGGCACCGGCGCCCGCGTCACGGACCTGCCCACCTACGCCTTCCAGCGCCGCCGCTACTGGCCCGAACCCGCCGTGCGCACCGCCGCGGACGACTCCTTCTGGTCGGTCGTGGAGAACGGCGATCTCGCGTCGCTGGCGGCGGACCTCCAAGTGGACGCCCCGGCCCTGGAGTCGGTCGTCCCGGCGCTGTCGGCCCTGCGCGCCCGCCGTCAGCGGCAGTCCGTTGTGGATGGCTGGCGCTACCGCGTCGAATGGCGACCCTTGCCCACGTCGACCGCGACGGCGGGTGACCGGCTGGTCCTCGTCCCGCCCACGGACGACCCGTGGGTTCGCGAGGTCGCGGACGCACTGGGCACCTCGCTGACGGTGTCTACTGTGGACCGTGAGGAGCTGACCGACCTCCTGCGTGACCACCTTGCCCCGGTCGTCGTCTCGTTCCTCGGGCTCGACGAGACCACCGCACTCATCCAAGCGCTGGACGACCTCGGTGCCGATACCGCGCTGTGGTGCGTCACCCGCGGCGCGGTGTCCACTGGCCCGGCCGACCCGCTCACCGAACCCGCGCAGGCCGCGATCTGGGGTCTCGGCCGCGTCGCCGCGCTGGAGTACCCGCGCCGCTGGGGTGGTCTCGCCGACCTCCCGGCCGACCTCGACGCGCGGCTGCTGGCCCGCTTCGCCGCGGCTCTCGACGGTGACGACGACCAGATCGCCGTCCGCGCTTCCGGCGTCTACGGCCGTCGCCTCACCCCGGCCACGGCCGCGACCACGCCGTGGCAGCCGCGCGGCACCGTCCTCGTCACCGGCGGCACCGGCGCGCTCGGCCGCCACGTCACGAAGTGGCTGCTCGGCCAGGGCGCCGACCGGGTCGTGCTGGCCAGCCGCTCCGGCGGCGAACCCGGCCCCGACGAGCGCGTGGTCGTCGCCCGCTGCGATGTCGCGGATCGGGCGCAGCTCACCGACTTGCTGGCCGAACACCGGCCCGACGCCGTCGTGCACGCGGCCGGGGTCCTCGACGACTGCGTCCTCGGCGGCCTCACCCCGGACCGCTTCGACGCCGTGTTCCGCGCGAAGGTCGACTCGGCGCTGCTGCTCGACGAGCTGACCGGCGACCTCGACGCGTTCATCCTGTTCTCCTCCGTCGCCGGCGCCGTCGGCAACCCCGGCCAGGCCAACTACGCCGCCGCCAACGCCGTGCTTGACGCGCTCGCCGAAGCCCGGCGCGCCCGCGGCCAGGCCGCGACGTCGATCGCCTGGGGCGCCTGGGCCGGGAACGGCATGGCCGCCGGTCTCGGCGGCGGGCTGGACCCCGACCTCGCCGTCACCGTGCTCGCCGACGCGGGCGGCCCGAACGCGCAGCTCGTCGTCGCCGACATCCAGAACGCCGACGTCCTGCGGCCGCTGCTGAGCATCCGCCGCAGCCCGCTGCTGGCCGACCTGCCGGTCGTCCGCCGGGTGCTCGCCGAACTCGATACGGCTCCCGCGGCGGGCGGGGCACTGGCGACGCGGCTGCTCGCGACCCCCGCCGCCGAACGCGTGAGCGTGCTGCTGGACCTGGTCCGCGAGCACGTCGCCACCGTGCTCGGGCACGCGGGCACCGCGGAAATCGGGGCCACACGGGCGTTTTCGGACCTCGGGTTCGACTCGCTCACCGCGATCGAGCTGCGCAACCGGCTCGACGCCGTGACCGGCCTGAGCCTGCCTGCGACCCTCGTGTTCGACCATCCGAACCCCTTGGCCCTGGCCGAATTCCTGCTCGCCGAGGTCCTCGGCGGCGACACCCCGGTGACCGCCCTCGCGGGCCCGGCCGGCGACACGAGCGACCCGATCGTCGTGGTCGGCATGAGCTGCCGCTTCCCCGGCGGCGTCCGCACCCCCGAAGACCTGTGGACGCTCCTGTCCGAGGGCCGCGACGCGATCACGGGCTTCCCCGCCGACCGAGGCTGGGACATGTCGGCCCTGGCCGGCGAGGGCCGCGGCAGCAGCTACGTCGACCGCGGCGGGTTCCTGTCCGACGCCGCCGACTTCGACCCCGAGTTCTTCGGGATCTCCCCGCGCGAAGCCCTGGCGATGGACCCGCAGCAACGCGTGCTGCTGGAGACGTCGTGGGAAGCCTTCGAGCGCACCGGCATCGACCCGGCCGGCCTGCGCGGCAGCCGAACCGGCGTCTTCGTCGGCACCAACGGCCAGGACTACGCCGGGGTGATCGTCCGCTCCGCCACCGACGTCGAGGCCCACGCGGGCACCGGCGTCGCGGCGAGCGTCGTGTCCGGACGACTGTCCTATGTGCTCGGTCTCGAAGGCCCGGCGATGACGATCGACACCGCGTGCTCGTCTTCGCTGGTCGCCCTGCACCTCGCGGCGCAGGCCCTGCGTGCGGGGGAGTGCGACCTCGCGCTCGCCGGCGGTGTCACGGTCATGGCCACGCCGGTCAGCTTCGTCGGGTTCAGCCGCCAGAACGGCCTCGCGCCGGACGGGCTGTGCAAGGCGTACTCCGACTCCGCCGACGGCACGAGCTGGTCCGAAGGCGCCGGCGTGCTCGTCGTCGAGCGGCTGTCCGACGCGCGCCGCCACGGCCACGACGTCCTCGCGGTGGTGGCCGGTTCGGCCATCAACTCCGACGGCGCGTCCAACGGCCTCACCGCCCCCAACGGGCCTTCGCAGCAGCGGGTGATCCGGCAGGCCTTGGCCAGTGCGGGACTGCGACCGTCCGAAGTGGACGTCGTGGAGGGACACGGTACCGGCACGACCCTCGGCGACCCGATCGAGGCGCAGGCGCTGCTGGCCGCCTACGGGCAGGAACGAGAGCGGCCGTTGCTGCTGGGGTCGGTCAAGTCCAACCTCGGCCACACCCAGGCCGCGGCGGGCGTCGCCGGGGTGATCAAGATGATCCTTGCCCTGCAACGGGAACGGATCCCGGCCTCGCTGCACGTCACCGAGCCCTCCACGCACGTCGACTGGACTTCGGGCGGGGTCGAACTGCTCACCGAGCCGGTCGACTGGCGGGAGAACGGGCACCCGCGCCGGGCCGGTGTCTCGTCGTTCGGCCTGTCCGGCACCAACGCGCACGTGATCATCGAGCAGGCCCCGGCTCTTTCCCCGGTGCCGCCGGAGCGGGAGGTTACGCCGGGTGTGGTGCCGTGGCCGGTCTCCGGCCGGTCCGAAGCCGCCCTCGACGCCCAGCTCGCCGCCCTGCCCCACGACCTCGACCCGCTCGACGCCGGGTTCTCGCTCGCCACCACACGCTCGGCGTTCGAACACCGGGCCGTGCTCATCGATGGCTCCCCGGTGGCCCGCGGAGTCGCGCGGGAACGGTCGGTGGCGTTCCTGTTCACCGGCCAGGGTTCGCAGCGGCTTGGCATGGGCCGCGGACTTTACGAGCGATTCGGAGTGTTCGCCGACGCCTTCGACGCGGTCTGCGCCCACCTCGACACCGCCCTGCCGCGTCCGCTGCGCGAAGTCGTCTTCGGTGACGACTCCGCGGTGCTCGACGAGACCGGCTGGGCCCAGCCCGCGCTCTTCGCGCTCGAAGTCGCGCTGTTCCGCCTGGTGCGCTCGTGGGGCGTGCGACCCGCGTACCTGGCCGGGCACTCGGTCGGCGAGATCGCCGCCGCCCACGCCGCCGGGGTGCTGTCGCTGGCCGATGCGTGCACGCTCGTCGCGGCCCGCGCCCGGCTCATGCAGGCGCTGCCGTCCGGCGGGGCGATGGTCGCCGTGCGCGCCACCGAAGCCGAGGTCCGGCCGCTGCTGTCGGAAGACGTCTCGCTCGCCGCGGTGAACGGGCCGTCGTCGGTCGTGCTGTCCGGAACCGAAGAGGCCGTCCTGGCCGCGGCCGCGGGCTTCGAGCAGACCAAGCGGCTCACCGTGTCCCACGCGTTCCACTCGGCGGCGATGGACCCGATGCTCGACGAGTTCCGCGCGGTCGTCGCAGGTTTGACGTTCGCCGAGCCGGAAATCCCGGTCGTCGGCGACTTCACCTCGCCCGGGTACTGGGTGCGGCAGGTCCGCGACACCGTCCGCTTCGCCGACACGACCGCGCACCTGATCGACGCAGGCGTCACGGCGTTCGCCGAACTCGGCCCGGACGCCGTGCTCACCGCGCTCGTCGACGGCGAAGTGCTCGCCCCGGTGCTGCGCGCCGGACGCGACGAGGAGACCACCGCCGTCACCGCGCTGGCCGCGCTGCACGTCAACGGCGTGCCGGTCGACTGGGCGGCGCTGTTCGACGGCACCGGCGCCCGCCGCGTCGCGCTGCCGACGTACGCCTTCCAGCGGCAGCGGTACTGGCCGCGGCTCGTCCCGGGCGCGCACCAGCTCGGCATCACCGCGGCTGGGCACCCGCTGCTCGGCGCGGTCACCGAGGTCGCCGGCTCCGGCGAGGTCGTCTTCTCCGGCCGGCTCGCGACGTCGTGGGTCGACGAGCACGTGATCGGCAGCCAGGTGCTGTTCCCCGGCGCCGGGTTCCTCGAACTCGTGGTGCGCGCCGGTGACCAGGTCGGCTGCGGCCGCGTCGAGGACTTCACCGTGGCGGCGCCGCTGGTGCTGTCCGGCGCGACGCTCGTCCAGGTCGTGGCCGGTGCCCCGGACGCGGACGGCCGCCGCGAGGTGAGTGTGGCTTCGCGTGCCGACGGCGAATGGGTCCGGCACGGCACCGGCGTTCTGGCCCCGGGTTCGCTCCCGACCGGCTTCGCCGCGGGGGAGTGGCCGCCCGCGGGAGCGTCCGAAGTGGACTTGACCGGGTTCTACGACAACTTCGCCGAAGCCGGTTTCGCCTACGGGCCGCAGTTCCGCGGCCTGCGGCGGGTCTGGCTGCGCGACGGCGAGGTCTTCGCCGAAGCCGAGCTGCCGGGCGACGACGCCGAGGAGTACGGCCTGCACCCGGCCCTGCTCGACTCGGTCCTGCACGCGATTTCTTTCGCTGATTCAGTGCCGGGCGGGCTGCCCTTCTCCTGGGCGGGCGCGGAACTGCACGCGACGGGCGCGAGCCGGGTGCGGGCGCGGATCACCCGCGCCGGCGACGACTCGGTGACCCTGGACCTGGCCGACGAGACCGGCGCGCCGGTGCTGTCGGTCGACGCGCTGACCCTGCGCGCGGCGACGCCGGTCGAGTCCGGTCCGGAGTCGTTGTTCCGCCTCGACTGGCTGCCGCTGTCCGTCGCCGAACCGGAGGGCACCTACGCGGTGCTGGGTTCCCGGCTCGCGGACCTGGGCACGGAGTACCCGGACCTCCCCACGGCGCTGGCCGCGGAACCGGACGTCCTGCTGGTCCCGGTGCACGGTGGCACCGACGTCCTCGCCGACACGCGCCGCCTCACCGCCGACGTCCTCACCATCCTCCAGACGGCCACCGAGACCCGGATCGTCTTCGTCACCGAAGGCGCCGTCGCCGGGGAAGACCTCGCCGCGGCCGCCGTCTGGGGTCTCGTCCGCTCCGCGCAGACCGAGAACCCCGGCCGGTTCGTGCTCGCCGACGTCGACGACGCGTCCCTCGCCGGACTCCCCGCCGCCGTCGCCACCGGCGAACCGCAGCTGCTCCTGCGCGACGGCACCGCCCGCGTCGCCCGGCTCGGCCGCGCGCCGCTTTCACGTGAAAGTGCCGCTTGGAACCCCGACGGGACCGTGCTGATCACCGGCGGTACCGGTGGGCTCGGGCGGGTGTTCGCCCGGCACCTGGCCGCCGAGTACGGCGTCAAGCACGTCCTGCTCGCCAGCCGCCGCGGCGGGGACGCCGACGGGGTCGTCGAACTGGTCGCCGAACTCGCCGCGCACGGCACCGAAGTCACCGTCGCCGCCTGCGACTTCGCCGACCGCGACGCCGCCGCGAAGCTCCTGGGCAGCATCCCCGCCGACCGCCCGCTGACCGCGATCCTGCACGCCGCCGGCGTCCTCGACGACGGCGTCCTCGGCTCCCTCGACGCCGGGCGCCTCGAGACCGTGCTGCGCCCGAAGGCCGACGCCGCCTGGAACCTGCACGAGCTGGCCGGCGATGTCGGCGCGTTCGTGCTGTTCTCCTCGGTCGCCGGCACCATCGGCTCGCCGGGACAGGCCAACTACGCCGCCGCCAACGCCTTCCTCGACGCCCTCGCCGCCCACCGGCACGCCCGCGGGCTCGCCGCGACGTCGCTGGCGTGGGGCGCGTGGGAGACCGGCATGGTCGGCACCCTCACCGACGCCGACCGCGAGCGGATGACCCGCGCGGGCATGCCGCCGCTGCCGGTCGAGCAGGGTTGCGCGCTCTTCGACCGGGCCGTCGCGCTCGGCGAACCCGCGCTCGTGCCGGTGCTGATGGACCTGCCACGCCTGCGCGGCCTGGCCGAACCGCCGTGGCTGCTGCGCCCGGCCGGGCGCCGGAGCCGGCGCGGCGCGGGCCGGGCCACCCCGGTCGCCAACGCCCTGCGCGAACGGCTTTCCGGCCTCCGCGAGAGCGAGCAGCACAAGGCCTTGCTGGAGGTCATCCGCACGCAGGTCGCCGCCGTGCTCGGGTTCGACGCCGCGAGCGTCGACGTCGAGCGCGAGTTCCGCGGCCTCGGCTTCGACTCGCTCACCGCGGTCGAGTTCCGCAACCAGCTCGCCACCGCGACCGGCCTGCGGTTGCCGGCCACCCTGGTGTTCGACCACCCGACCCCGGTCGTGCTGGCCGGTTTCCTGCGCGGCGAACTCGCCGGCGAGGACGTGCCGGTCGCCCGCACCACGGTCAAGGCGCCGGTGTCCGACGACCCGATCGCCATCGTGTCGATGGCCTGCCGCTACCCGGGCGGGGTCACCTCACCCGAACAGCTGTGGCAGCTGGTCCTCGACGGCGGCGACGGCGTCGGCCCGTTCCCGGCCGACCGCGGCTGGGACCTCGCCGGGCTCTTCGGCGCCGATCGAGGCCGTTCGTACGTCCATGAAGGCGGATTCCTCGGCGAGGCCGGGATGTTCGACCCCGGCCTGTTCGGGATCTCGCCGCGCGAGGCCCTCGCGATGGACCCGCAGCAGCGCCTGCTGCTGGAAACGTCCTGGGAAGTCATCGAACGCGCCGGCGTCGACCCGCTTTCGTTGCGTGGCAGCAAGACGGGCGTGTTCGCCGGCGTGATGTACCACGACTACGGCCAGGGCGTGCAGTTCCCGGAGGAGGCCCTCGGCTTCCTCGGCATCGGCACCGCGGGCAGCGTCATGTCCGGCCGCGTCGCCTACGCGCTCGGGCTGGAGGGCCCGGCGGTCACCGTCGACACGGCGTGTTCGTCGTCGCTGGTCGCGATGCACTGGGCGGCGCAAGCACTGCGGGCCGGGGACTGCGAACTGGCGATCGCCGGTGGTGTCACGGTCATGGCCACCCCGGGTGCCTTTGTCGATTTCTCGGCTCAGGGCGGCCTCGCGCGAGACGGCCGGTGCAAGTCGTTCTCCGACTCCGCCGACGGCGTCGGCTGGGCCGAAGGCGTCGGCGTGGTCCTGCTCGAACGGCTCTCGGACGCCCGCCGCAACGGCCACGAGGTCCTCGCCGTGGTGCGCGGCTCGGCGGTCAACCAGGACGGCGCGTCCAACGGCCTCACCGCCCCCAACGGCCCTTCGCAGCAGCGGGTGATCCGCCAGGCGCTGACGGTCTCCGGCCTCACGACGTCCGATGTGGACGTCGTCGAGGGACACGGCACCGGCACCCCGCTCGGCGACCCGATCGAAGCGCAGAGCCTCCTCGCTACTTACGGCCGTGACCGCGAAACGCCGCTGCTGCTGGGGTCGGTCAAGGCCAACATCGGGCACACCCAGGCCGCCGCGGGCGTCGCGGGCGTGATCAAGATGGTGCAGGCCATGCGCCACGGCGTCGTCCCGAAGTCGCGCTATTCGAGCGAACCGTCGTCCCATGTGGACTGGACCGAAGGCGCGGTCGACCTGGTGCCGGACACCACCGCGTGGCCCGAGACCGGCCGCGTCCGCCGCTCGGCGGTGTCGTCGTTCGGGATCAGCGGCACCAACGCCCACGTCATCCTCGAACAGCCCGCCGAGCAGCCCGCGCCCCGGCCCGCCATGCCCGACGCCGGCCCGGTGCCGGTCGTGTTCTCCGGCCGGACGCCCGAAGCCCTGCGCGCCCAGGCCGCCCGCCTGGCCGACCACCTCGAGACGACCGAGATCCCGGTGGCAGACCTGGCGCACGCGGCCGCGACGACCCGGGCGGCGTTCACGCACCGCGCGGCCGTCGTCGGCAGCGAACTCGCCGAAGTCGTCACCGGACTGCGCGCCATCGCCGCCGGGGATCCGGCCGTGCAAGGGGAGGCCCGGGTCGCCCCGCCGGTCGCGTTCCTCTTCGCCGGACAAGGTTCGCAGCGCATCCACATGGGACGCGACCTCTACGTCGCGCACCCGGTGTTCGCGGCCGCGTTCGACGAGGTCCTGGCCCTGCTCGACCCGGAGGTGCGCGCCGCACTCGACGACGAGGACCGGATCGACCGCACGGAGTTCGCGCAGCCCGCGCTGTTCGCCTTCGAGGTCGCGTTGTTCCGGCTCCTGGAGTCCTGGGGCGTGCACCCCGACTTCGTGACCGGGCACTCGGTCGGCGAGATCGCCGCCGCCCACGTGGCGGGGGTGCTGTCCCTGCCGGACGCGTGCGCGCTGGTTTCCGCGCGGGCCCGGCTGATGGGCGCGCTGCCGGAGGGCGGCGTCATGGTCGCGGTGCGGGCGTCCGAAGAGGACGTTCTCCCGTTCGTCGGCGAAGGCGTCGACGTCGCCGCCGTGAACAGCCGCGGCTCGGTCGTCCTTTCCGGACACGAAGACGCCGTCGTCGCGGTCGCGGCGAAGTTCCCCAAGTACCGGCGGCTGCGGGTCTCGCACGCCTTCCACTCCGTGCTGATGGAGCCGATGCTCGCCGAATTCGGCGACGTCGTGGCGAAGCTCGAGTTCGCCGAGCCGCGGGTGCCGGTCGTGTCGGCGGGCGACGTCACGTCCCCGGCGTACTGGGTCAGCCAGATCCGCGACACCGTCCGCTTCGGCGACGCGATCGAGCGGCTCACCGAGGCGGGCGTGACGGTCTTTGCCGAGCTGGGCCCGGACGCCACGCTCACCGCGGTCGTCGACGAACCGGCCGCGCACGTCATCCCGGTGCAGCGCAAGGACCGGGACGAGGCCACCGCGCTCGCCGAAGCCCTCGCGCGGCTGCACGTCGCCGGGGTCGCCGTCGACTGGGCCGCCCGCTTCCCGGACGCCCGGCGCGTCGCGCTCCCGACGTACGCCTTCCAGCACGAGTGGTTCTGGCCGCTGCCGGCCGCCGGCGGCGACGCCACCGGTCTCGGCCTCGCCCCGGCCGGGCACCCGCTGCTCGGCGCGACCCTCGCGCTGGCCGACTCGCCGGGCGTGGTGTTCTCGGGCCGGCTGTCCGCGGCCACCCAGCCGTGGCTGCGCGACCACGTCGTCGGCGGCACGATCCTGTTCCCCGGCGCGGCTTTCCTCGAACTGGCGGTCCGTGCGGCCGACGAGGTCGGCTGCGCGGCGGTCGAGGACCTGACCCTGGCCGTGCCCCTGGTCCTCGACCCGGACGGCGCCGTCGTGCTGCAGCTCGCCGTGGGCGAGCCGGGCGAAGGTGGCCGCCGCGAGCTGACGATCTCGTCGCGGGCCGACGACGAGTGGACCCGGCACGCGACCGGCACCCTGGTCCCGCGCGCGGTCGCCGCCGAGCCGCTGCCCGACACGTGGCCGCCGGTCGGTGCGGTCGAAGCGGATCTCACGGACTTCTACGCCTCCGCGGCCGAAGCCGGGTTCGCTTACGGGCCCGCGTTCCAGGGCCTGCGCCGCGTCTGGCGCGCCGGCGCCGAGGTCTACGCCGAACTGGCCCTGCCCGAAAGCGTCGAAGCCGGGCGGTTCGGGCTGCACCCGGCGTTGCTCGACGCGGCCCTGCAGGCCATCGGCTTCGGCGAAGGCGCCCCGGCCGGGCTGCCGTTCACGTGGACCGGCGTCACCCTGCACGCGTCCGGCGCCAGCCGCGCCCGCGTCCGGATCACCCCGGCGGGCGGCGACTCCGTCACCCTGGCGCTGGCCGATGACGCCGGGAAACCGGTCCTGACGGCCACCGGCGTCACCCTCCGCGCGGCCGAAGCGCCCGCCGAGGCCGACGCGCTGTTCGAGCTGCGCTGGACGCCCGTCCCGATCCCCGAGCCGGGCACCGAAACGTGGGCGGCCCTCGGCGACGACCTCGCCACCGCCCTCGGCTGCGAGGCCCAGCCGGACTTCGCGACCGCGCTGGTGTCCGGCGCCGACGTCATCGCCATCCCGGTCACCGGCGGGCCCGACGCGGCGGCTTCGGCACACGCGCTCACCGCGGAAGTGCTGGGGTACCTGCAAAGTCCCGCGCCGAGGCTGGTGTTCGTCACCCGGGGCGCCGTCGCCGGGGACGACGTCGCCGCGGCCGCGGTCTGGGGCCTCGTCCGCTCGGCGCAGTCCGAGGAACCCGGCCGCTTCGTCCTGCTGGACGTCGACGAGCCCGACGGCGCCACCCTCCGCGCGGCCCTGGCCACCGGCGAACCGCAACTTCTCTTGCGCGACGGCACCCTGAGCGTCGCCCGCCTGACCCGAGCGGCACTTTCACGTGAAAGTGCCGACCTGGGCCCCGCACTTTCACGTGAAAGTGCGGGCTGGAACCCGGAGGGGACGGTGCTCATCACGGGCGGGACCGGCGGTCTGGGGCGGGTCTTCGCCCGGCATCTCGTGGCGCGCGGGGCGCGGAAGTTGCTGCTGCTCAGTCGTCGTGGTCCGGCGGCTGAGGGGGTTGACGAGCTGGTCGCGAAGCTGGCGGGGGCCGATGTCCGGGTGGTGGCCTGTGACGTCAGTGATCGGGACGCGCTGGCCGCCGTGCTGGCCGGGGTGCCCGACCTGACCGCCGTCGTGCACACCGCCGGGGTGGTCGACGACGGCGTGCTGGCCTCGCAGTCCCCGGAACGGCTGGAGACAGTGTTCGCGCCGAAGCTCGACGCCGCCTGGCACCTGCACGAACTCGCCGGCGACGTCGCCGGGTTCGTGCTGTTCTCCTCGGTGGCCGGCACGATCGGCACGCCGGGACAGGCCAACTACGCGGCGGCCAACGCGTTCCTCGACGCCCTCGCCGCCCACCGCATCGCCCGCGGCCGGTCTGGTCTGAGCCTGGCCTGGGGCGCTTGGGACACCGGCATGACCGGCGACCTCACCGACGCCGACCGCGAGCGGATGGTCCGCGGCGGGATGCCGCCGCTCAATGCCGAGCAGGGCACCGAGCTGTTCGACCGCGCGGTCGCCAGTGCTACTGCGCACCTCGTCCCGGTACGCGTCGACCTGCCGACCCTGCGCACCCGCGGCGAGCTGCCGTGGCTGCTGCGCCCGGTGGGCCGTCCCGGACGCCGCAGCGCGGCCGCCGGGCCGGACCGGGCCGCCGCGGCCGACCTGCGCGGGCAGCTGGCCTCGATGCGGGAGAGCGAGCAGGAACGGACGCTGCTTTCCCTGGTGCGCAACCAGGTCTCCGCGGTGCTCGGGCACCCGGCCGAGCAGGTCGGGGCCGGGCTGGAGTTCCGCGAGCTGGGCTTCGACTCGCTGACCGCGGTCGAGTTCCGCAACCGGCTCACCGCCGCGACCGGGCTGACCCTGTCGGCGACCGTCGTCTTCGACTACCCGACCCCGGCCGGGCTCGCCGCGCACTTGCGGGCCGAACTGGCGCCGGCCCCGGCCGCCGCGACCTCGCTGCCGGACGAGCTGGACCGGCTCGAAGAGCTGGTCGCCGCGGGCACGGCGGGCGAGTTCGCGGAGGCGGACGTCGCGGCCCGGCTGCGCCGGCTCCTGGCGAAGATCTCCGACGCGGAGCCCGACGGCGAAGACGTCTCCGAGCGGCTCGACGCGGCCAGCACGGACGAGGTGTTCGCCTTCATCGACCACGAACTGGGCCGGCTCGGCGACGGGTCCGGGCTCGAGCGGGAGGGCTGAGGCCGTCATGACCGAGGACAAGAAACTCGTCGAGTACCTGAAGTGGGTCACCGCCGACCTGGCCAAGACGCGCAAGCGCGTCGAGGAGCTCGAAACGGCGGAACCGGAACCCGTGGCAATCGTGTCTATGGCCTGCCGCTACCCGGGCGGGGTCACCTCGCCCGAAGAGCTGTGGGACCTCGTGCTCGACGGCGGCGACGGCATCGGAGCGTTCCCGGAAGACCGGGGCTGGGACCTGGGAGGTTTGTTCGGCGATGAAAGAGGACGTTCGTACGTTCGTGAAGGCGGTTTTCTCGACCATGCGGGCCGCTTCGATCCTGGCCTCTTCGGCATCTCCCCGCGCGAAGCGCTGGCCATGGACCCGCAGCAGCGCCACCTCCTCGAGGTCTCCTGGGAAGTGATCGAACGCGCCGGCCTCGACCCGCTTTCGCTGCGCGGCAGCAAAACGGGCGTGTTCGCCGGCGTGATGTACCACGACTACGGCCAGGGCGCGCAGTTCCCCGAAGAAGCACTGGGCTTCCTCGGGGTCGGCACCGCGGGCAGCGTGCTGTCCGGCCGCGTCTCCTACACCCTCGGCCTGGAAGGCCCGGCCGTCACGATCGACACGGCGTGTTCGTCGTCGCTGGTCGCGATGCACTGGGCCGCGCAGGCCCTGCGGGCCGGGGACTGCGAGCTGGCGATCGCCGGTGGCGTCACGATCATGGCCACCCCAGGGTCCTTTGTGGACTTCTCCGCGCAAGGTGGCCTCGCGCGCGACGGGCGGTGCAAGTCCTACGCCGAGTCCGCCGACGGCGTCGGCTGGGCCGAGGGCGTCGGCCTCGTCCTGCTGGAGCGGCTCTCGGACGCCCGCCGCCACGGCCACGAAGTCCTCGCCGTGCTGCGCGGCTCGGCGGTCAACCAGGACGGCGCTTCCAACGGGCTCACCGCCCCCAACGGTCCTTCGCAGCAGCGGGTGATCCGGCAGGCCCTCACCACTTCCGGGCTGACGGTGTCCGATGTGGACGTCGTCGAAGGCCACGGCACCGGCACGCCCCTCGGGGACCCGATCGAGGCGCAGAGCCTCCTCGCGACCTACGGCAAGGGCCGGTCGACGCCGCTGCTGCTGGGCTCGGTCAAGTCCAACATCGGGCACACCCAAGCGGCCGCGGGGGTCGCCGGGGTGATCAAGATGGTGCAGGCCATGCGCCATGGCGTCGTGCCCAAGTCGGTGCACCTCGACGAGCCGTCGTCCCATGTGGACTGGACGGCCAGTGCCGTCGAGGTCGTCACCGAGCACACGCCGTGGCCCGAAACCGAGCGCGTCCGCCGTTCGGCGGTGTCGTCGTTCGGCATCAGCGGCACCAACGCCCACGTCATCCTCGAACAGCCCGAACCCGTCGAGCGCCCGGACACCGAGGCACGGCCCGGGGTGCGCGCGTTCGTCGTGGCCGGGCGGACCGAAGCCGCGCTCGCCGCGCAGGCCGCCCGCCTGCGTGACCACCTCGACTCCGGCGACGCTTCCGCGGCCGACGTCGCGTGGTCGCTGGCGAAGTCGCGTGCTGCCCTCGACCACCGGGCCGTCATCGTCGCCGAGGACCCGCGCGACGACCTCGCCGCGCTGGCCGCCGGCACCCCGGGCCCGGCGGTCACGACCGGCGTCGCCGACGTCGACGGCCGCGTCGTGTTCGTCTTCCCCGGCCAGGGCGCGCAGTGGGCGGGCATGGGGGCCCGGCTGCTCGACGAGTCGCCGGTGTTCGCCGCCCGCATCGCCGAATGCGAAGCCGCGCTCGCCCCGTACATCGACTGGTCACTGACCGACGTCCTGCGTGGGGCCGCCGCGCTCGACCGCGTCGACGTCGTGCAGCCCGCGTCCTTCGCCGTGATGGTCGCGCTGGCCGCGCTGTGGCAGGCGCACGGGATCACCCCGGACGCCGTCGTCGGCCACTCCCAGGGCGAGATCGCCGCGGCCTGCGTGTCCGGCGCGCTCGACCTCGACGACGCCGCCCGCGTGGTCGCCCTGCGCAGCCAGGCCATCGCGCGCCGACTCGCCGGAGCCGGGACGATGCTGTCGGTCTCGGTGCCCGCCGCCGACGTCGAAGCCCGCCTCGCCCGGTTCGAGGGCAAGCTGTCGGTCGCGGTGGCCAACAGCCCGTCGTCCGTCGTCGTCGCCGGCGACCCGGCGGCGGGGGAGGAGTTCCTGGCCGAGCTGGCCGAGGCCGGGCTGCGGGCCCGCCGCATCGACGTCGACTACGCCTCGCATTCCGCGCACGTCGAGCTGATCGAGGACGAGCTGGCGACCGCGCTGGCCGGGCTGAAGCCGCGGCCGTCGGAGATCCCGTTCTTCTCCACTGTGGACGGCGAGTGGCTCGACACGACCCGGCTGGACGCCGGCTACTGGTACCGCAACCTGCGGCAGCGCGTCCGGTTCGAGGAAGCCATCCGTGAACTGCTTTCCCTGCAGTACCAGGCGTTCCTGGAGGTCAGCTCGCACCCGGTGCTCAACGTCCCGTTGCAGGAGATCGCCGAGGACGCCGGCGCCCGCGCGGTCGTCACCGGCACGCTGCGCCGCACCGACGGCGGCCTCGACCGGTTCCTGACGTCGGTGGCCAAGGCGCACGTCCGCGGCGTGAGCCCGGACTGGGCGACCTTCCTCGCCGAGGGCGCGAAGATCGTCCCGCTGCCGACGTATGCCTTCCAGCACGAGAACTACTGGCCCGAGCCCGCTTCGGTGAGCACGGCGGACCCGGCCGAGGCCGAGTTCTGGACCGCCGTCGACGACGCGGATTTCGCCGCGCTCAGCAGTACCCTCGACGTCGAAGAGGACGCGCTCACCCGTGTGCTGCCCGCGCTGTCGTCGTGGCGCCGCCGCCGTGGCGAGCAGTCCGCTGTGGACGGCTGGCGCTACCGCGTCACGTGGAAGCCGTTGCCCGCCGGGGCCGTCGCGACCGGACGCTGGCTCGCACTCGTCCCCGAAGGCCTCGACCTCCCATTCGAGGCAGACCGCCTGGTGGTGGCAGCGGACGCCGACCCGGTCGAGGTCCTGCGGGCCGGACTCGGCGACCACACCGGCGTCGTCTCCTTCCTGGAACTGGACGGGACGACCTTCACCACGACGGCCGCACTCGTCGAATTCCTCGCCGAGGCCGATCCGGTGCTGCCGCTGTGGGCGGTCACCCGCGGCGCGGTGTCCGTCGGCCGCTCGGACCCGCTCGCCGACCCCGCCCGCGCCGCGCTGTGGGGTGCCGGGCGGGTGCTCGCGCTGGAGTACCCGCGGGCGTGGGGCGGTCTGATCGACCTGCCCGAAACGCTCGACGAGCGGGCCGCCGCCCGGTTCGCCGCCGCGCTCGGCGGCCCGGAGGACCAGGTCGCCGTCCGCGCGTCCGGCCTCTTCGGTCGCCGCCTGGTCCACGCCGCGGCCGGGGGTGCCGCCGAACCGTGGCGCCCGCACGGCACCGTGCTGGTCACCGGCGCCGACGAAGGCTTCGGCGCGCGCGTCGCCGAATGGATCACCGCGTCCGGCGCCGACGTCGTGACCGAGATCCCCGGGGACCGGCCGCTGACCGCCGTCCTGCACACCGCCGGGATGACCGGTGCCCCCGACGCGTGGACCACCGCCGTCCGGCTCGACGAAGCCCTCGCCGACACCGACCTCGAAGCGTTCGTGCTGTTCACGTCGGTGAGCGCGGTGTGGGGCGCCGAAGGCCAGCGCGACCGCGCCGCCGTCGACACCGGCCTCGAAGCGCTCGCCCGGCACCGCCGCGACCGCGGCCGGACCGCGACCGCCGTCGCGTGGAGCGCCTGGGCGGACACCGGCGTCGCCGAAGACGAGGAGACCGCCGGGTTCCTGCGCGCCCGCGGCCTCCCGCCGCTGCCGGTAGAGCAGGCCCTGCTCGCGCTAGGCCAGGCCGTCGCCCACGACGACACCGCCGTCGTGCTCGCCGACGTCCGTTGGGACCGGTTCGTCCCGGCGCTCACCTCGCGCCGCGACGGCACCCTGCTCGGCGAACTGCCCGAGGTCCGCGCGCTCGCCGACACCGGGTCGGGCGACGTCACGGCGGCGTCGGGGCTGCTGGCCCGCCTGCGCGAGGCCGACCCGCGGGAGCGGGAAACCCTGCTGCTGGACCTGGTCCGCGAGCAGGTCGCCGGCCTGCTCGGCTACGCGGGCGCGGCCGCGGTCGAACCCCGCCGCCCGTTCAAGGAGCTGGGCTTCGACTCCCTGACCTCGGTCGAGCTGCGCAACCGGATCAACGCGGCCACGGGCCTGACGCTGCCGTCCACTTTGGTCTTCGACCACCCGCGCCCGGACGCCGTCGCGCGGCTACTGGCCACCGAACTGCTCGGTGACGACGACCAGGCCGCGGCGCCGGTCGCAGCCAGGGTGGTCGACGGCGACCCGATCGTCGTGGTCGGCATGAGCTGCCGCTACCCGGGCGGCGTCCGCTCGCCCGAAGACCTGTGGCGCCTGGTCGCCGACGGCACCGACGCGATCACGGAGTTCCCCGGCGACCGCGGCTGGGACCTGCTCGGCCTGCAGGGCGGCGCGTCTTACGTCCACGAAGGCGGTTTCGTCGACGGCGTCGCGAACTTCGACGCCGGCTTCTTCGGCATCTCCCCGCGGGAAGCCCTCGCGATGGACCCGCAGCAGCGTCAGCTCCTGGAAGTGGCGTGGGAGCTGTTCGAACGCGCCGGCGTCGACCCCGAAGGCCTGCGCGGCAGCACCACCGGCGTGTACGTCGGCGGTTCCGGCAACGGCTATTCGCCGCCGCCGGAACTGGCCGGGCACCTGCTCACCGGGGCCGCGACCAGCGTCCTGTCCGGCCGGATCTCCTACCTCTTCGGGCTGGAAGGCCCGTCGGTCACCGTCGACACCGCGTGCTCGTCGTCGCTGGTCGCGTTGCACATGGCCGCGCGGGCGCTGGCTTCGGGCGAATGCTCGCTGGCCGTCGCGGGCGGGGTCACCGTGATGGCGACGCCCAGCGCGTTCGTCGAGTTCAGCTACCAGGGCGGGCTCGCCCCCGACGGGCGCTGCCGGTCGTTCGCCGAGACCGCGGGCGGCACCGGCTGGTCCGAAGGCACCGGCCTGCTCCTGCTGGAACGGCTGTCCGACGCCCGCCGCAACGGCCACACCCCCCTGGCAGTGCTGCGCGGCACCGCCGTCAACTCCGACGGCGCGTCCAACGGCCTCACCGCGCCCAACGGCCCCTCGCAGCAACGCGTGATCCGCCAGGCACTCGCCAACGCCGGACTGTCCACATCAGACGTCGACGCCGTCGAGGCGCACGGCACCGGTACCTCCCTCGGCGACCCGATCGAAGCCCAGGCCCTGCTGGCCACCTACGGCCAGGACCGTGAAGAGCCGTTGCTGCTCGGCTCGATCAAGTCGAACCTCGGGCACGCCCAGTCGGCCGCGGGCGTCGCGGGCGTGATCAAGATGGTCGAGGCCATCCGCCACGGCGTGCTGCCGAAGACGGTGCACCTCGACGAACCGACGTCCCAAGTGGACTGGACGGCCGGGTCGATCTCGCTGCTGACCGAGCAGCGCCCGTGGCCCGAGACCGGCCGCGCCCGCCGCGGTGCCGTGTCGTCGTTCGGGGTCAGCGGGACCAACGCGCACGTGATCCTCGAACAGGCCGACGAGATCGAAGTGCAGGAAGCGTCGGTGACCGGCCCGGTGCCGGTGCTCCTCTCCGCCCGCACCCCGGAGCGGCTCGCCGCCCAGGCCGCGCAGATCGCGGACTTCGTTGCCACGCAACCGGATCTGACCGACCTCGCCGCCGCACTGGCGACGACCCGCACGCACTTCGACCACCGCACCGCGGTCGTCGCCGCCGACCGGGACGAGCTGCTGGCCGGCCTGCGCGAGATCGACGGGCCGACCCTCGCCGGGCCGGAGGGCAAGCTCGCCGTCCTGTTCGCCGGGCAGGGGAGCCAGCGCCTCGGCATGGGCCGCGAGCTCGCCGCCACCTACCCGGCGTTCGCGAACGCGTTTGACGCCGTCCTCGCCCACCTCGACGTCGAGCTGGACCGCCCGCTGCGCGAGGTCATGCACGGCGACGACGCGGACCTGCTCAACCAGACGCAGTACGCGCAAGCGGCGATCTTCGCGTTCGAGGTCGCGCTGTTCCGGCTGCTGGAGTCGTGGGGGATCACCCCGGACCAGCTGGCCGGGCACTCGGTCGGCGAGATCGCGGCCGCGCACGTCGCCGGGGTGTTCAGCCTGGCCGGGGCGTGCCGGCTGGTCGCCGCGCGCGGCCGGCTCATGCAGGCCCTCCCGCCCGGTGGCGCGATGCTTTCCGTGGTGGCGAGCGAAGAAGAAGTCGTCCCGCTGCTCGGCGACGACGTCGTGATCGCCGCCGTCAACGGCCCGCGCTCGGTCGTCGTCTCCGGCACCGAAGCCGCCGTCCTCGCGGTGGGGGAGCACTTCGCCAAGACCAAGCGGCTCGCCGTTTCGCACGCCTTCCACTCGCCGCTCATCGAACCCGCCTTGGCCGAGTTCGGCCGGGTCGTGGCCGGGCTGGAGCTGGCGGCGCCGTCGATCCCGATCGTCTCGACCGTCGCCGGGGACGCCGACTTCACCTCGCCGGAGTACTGGGTGCGGCAGGCCCGCGAAGCCGTGCGGTTCGCCGAGGCCGTCACGACGCTGGCCGAAGCGGGGGTGACGACGTTCCTCGACGTCGGCCCGGACGGCGTCGCCGCCGCGATGGCGGCCGAAAGCCTGACCGGCGGCGAAGTCGTCGCGGCCGTGCGGGACGAGCCCCGGACCCTGGTGACCGCTCTGGCGCGGCTGCACCACGCCCGCGTCCCCGTGGACTGGGCGAAGTTCTTCGGCGGCGGCCGCCCGGTCGCGCTGCCGACGTACCCGTTCGCCCCGGACCGCTACTGGCCCGAAGGTTTCCACGGCGCGAACGGCGACCTGCGCCTGTCCGGCCTGCACTCGGCGGAGCACCCGCTGCTCGGCGCGGGGGTCGCGCTGCCGGAGTCCGGCGGGTTCCTGTTCACCGGCGCGCTGTCGCCGCAGCTGCAGCCGTGGCTGGCCGACCACACCGTCGACGGCGTGATCGTGTTCCCCGAGGCCGGGTTCGTGGAACTGGCCGTGCGCGCGGGCGACGAGGTCGGCTGCGACCTCGTCGAGGAGCTGACCGTCGAGGTCCCGCTGACGCTGCCGCCGGTCGGCGGGGTGCACGCGCAGGTCGTCGTCGGCCCGGAAAGCACCGCGGGCACGCGGGAACTGACCATCTGGACCCGGCCGGAAGGCGAAGGCGAGCAGCCGTGGACGCGGACCGCCGCCGGGCGGCTCGCGCCCGGCGCTGGAGATCCCGCGGTTGTCCTGGACTGGCCGCCGTCCGCGGTGGAACTGGTCCTCGACGGCTTCTACGACGACCACGCCGAGGTCGGCGCCGCCTTCCGCGGGCTGCGAGCGGCGTGGCGCTCGGGTGACGAGATCTTCGCGGAGGTCGCGCTGCCCGCCGCGCGCCAAGACGACGCGTTCGGGCTGCACCCGGCGCTGCTAGACGCGGCGCTGCAGGCGGTCACGCTGCTGGACCTGCCCCTCCGCCCGGCGACGGGCTGGACCCGGTTCGCGCTCCACGCCAGTGGCGCGGCGGCCGCGCGCGTCCACCTCCGCCGTACCGAGGACACGATCGCCCTCACCCTGACCGACCCCGGCGGCGCGCTGATCGCGTCCGCGGAAGCCGTGTCGTTCGGGGAAGCCGCCACCCCGCGGCAGCAGGGGCACGACTCGCTGTTTCACCTCGAGTGGACGCCGCTGCCTTCGGTCGCGCCGTCCGGTAGGCGGTTCGTCGTGTTCGGCGAGGACGCCACCGACCTGGCGGACGATGCCGTGGTCGTCGTGCCGGTGGACACGAGCGGCGATCCGGTCGCCGCGACCCACCGCGCGACCACGCAGGTCCTCGAGCAGCTGCAGTCCTTCCTGGCCACCGACGTCCAGGTCGTGTTCCAGACCGGCGACGGCCCCGCGGCCGCGGCGGTGCAGGGCCTGGTCCGCGCCGCGCAGTCGGAGAACCCGGGCCGGTTCCTGCTGGTCGAAGGGGACGCGGTCGAGGCCGCCGTCGCCTCCGGGGAGCCGCAGATCTCGGTGCGCGACGGCGTCCCGCACCGCGCCCGGCTGGTCCGGGCGCCCGCGGCGGACCGGCCGGAGCCCGGCATCGGGAACCCGGACGGCACGGTGCTCGTCACCGGCGGCACGGGCGGCCTCGGCCGGCTGCTGGCCCGGCACCTGGTGACCCACCACGGCGTCCGCCACCTGCTGCTGGCCGGCCGGCGCGGCCTCGGCTCCGCCGGGGCCGCGGACCTGGTGAACGAACTGAAGGGCCTGGGCGCGGACGTCCGCGTCGCGGCGTGCGACACCGCCGACCGCGAAGACGTCGCCGACCTGCTGTCGGGCATCCCGGAAGGCCACCCGTTGACCGCGGTGGTGCACGCGGCGGGTGTTCTCGACGACGGCGTCGTGGGGTCGCTGACCCCGGCGCGCCTGAAGAAGGTGCTGCGCCCCAAGGTGGACGGCGCCTGGCACCTGCACGAGCTGACCCGCGGCCTCGACCTGGCGGCGTTCGTCCTGTACTCGTCGGCGAGCGGCCTGCTCGGCGGCGTCGGCCAGGGCAACTACGCGGCGGCGAACTCGTTCCTCGACGCACTGGCCGCGGCCCGGCGAGCGGAGGGCCTGCCGGCGGTGTCGCTGGCGTGGGGCCCGTGGGCGCAGGAGGACGGCATGGCGGGCACGCTCGCCGACGTCGACGCGCAGCGCCTGGCCAAGTCCGGCATGCGCCGGTTCACCCCGGAGGAGGGCCTGGCGCTGTTCGACACGGCGCTCGCGTCCCCGGCCGCGCTGGTCGTCCCGGTGGGCCTGGACCTGGCGGTGCTGCGCGGCCACATCGTCCCGCCGGTGCTCGGCGACCTGGTCCCGAAAACCCGCCGCACGGCCCGCATCGACTCCGACGGCGTCCGCTCGTTCGTGCCCCGCTTGGGCGAGCTGGCCCCGGACGCCCAGACCCGCGAGCTACTGGACCTGGTCCGCGAACTGGCGGCAAGCGTCCTGGGCCACGGCTCGGCGGTGGCGATCGACCCGGACACGGGCTTCACGGAGATCGGCTTCGACTCGCTGACGGTGGTGGAGCTGCGCAACCGCCTGGGCTACGCGACGGGTCTGACGCTGCCGGCGACGGTGCTGTTCGACCACCCGAACCCGCGGGTGCTGAGCGCGCACCTGCTGTCCCTGTTGAGCCCGGAGCCGGTGGATCCGTCGTCGCGGGTGCTGGCGGAGTTCGCCCGCTTCGAGGCGCTGGCGGAGGATCCTGCGCTGGCGCCCGAGACGGTCGCCTTCCTGACGACCCGGCTGCGGTCGCTGCTGGACCGTTTGGGTGGGGACAGTGAGTTCCTGGAGTCCCTGGACTCCGCGAGCGA
The DNA here is from genome assembly GCF_014873755.1 of Amycolatopsis lexingtonensis. Taxonomy (NCBI): domain Bacteria; kingdom Bacillati; phylum Actinomycetota; class Actinomycetes; order Pseudonocardiales; family Pseudonocardiaceae; genus Amycolatopsis; species Amycolatopsis lexingtonensis. Next base: position 4,082,681 of record NZ_JADBEG010000001.1, on the reverse strand, counting down.
CGGCGAGCTGTTCCGCCTGATCGACTCGGAGCTGGGTACGGACTGACCCCCGCGGGGGGCGTGAGGGCACGAAAAACCGGGCCGGGGAAAGGATCCCCGGCCCGGTTTTTCGTGGAGCGAGATCAGGCAGCCACGGCCTGGAAGGTGCGCGAGTTCCAGCGCACCGCGAGCCCGGTCAACGCGATGATCACCACCGCACCCACCAGAGTCGGCACCAGCGGTAACGTCTCCCGGAAACTCGCCCGGCTGATGTCCACCACATACGCCAGCGGATTGAACCGCGAGAGCACGTAAAGCCACATCGGGGCCCGGTCCGGGGTGATCGGCAGCAGGATCCCCGACAGCAGCGTCAGCGGCAGGATCACGACGTTCACGATCGACGAGAACGTCTCTTCGTTGCGCAGCTTCAGCACGATCGCGTCCGCGCAGCACGCGATCGACAATGCCGTCAGCGCCGTGATCGCCAGGACCAGCGCCACGCCCACCGCGCTCACCGCCACGCCGAACACCAGGCTCGCCAGCAGCAGGATGATCACGCCCTGAACCAGCGAGAGCGTCACCGACGGCAGGGCCTGGCCGAGGCTCAGCGCCGTGCGGCTCACCGGCGTCACGCGCAGCCGGTCGACCGCGCCCGCCTTGATGCCCGACAGCAGGACGAATCCACAGTAGACACCGTTCGTCGCCGCGATCTGGATGATCAGCGCGGGGGTCAGGTCGACCCACGATGTCTGGGCCGGGACGCCCGGCGTCTTGCTGACCAGCACCGCCAGCAGCGGCCCGCACAGCACCAGGTACAGCACCGGCTGGATCATGCCCAGCATCAGGTACGGCTTGTTCCGCAGCACCACCGCCAGCTCGCTGCGGTAGACCAGGATCGCTTCACGCAGCATCGGTGACCTCCTTGACCGGCTCGCGCAGACCCCGGCCGGTCAGGGCGAAGAACACGTCGTCGAGCGTCGGGCGCTGCACGCGCAGCGCCACCAGCGGGATGTCCTGCTGGTCCAGCGCCCGCACCAGCGGCGACAGGACCTCCTCGCTCTGCGCGACCTGGAACCGTATCGTCGCGTCTTCGCGCCGCAGGCCGCGTACCCCGGGCAGGCCGGCGAGCAGCAGTTCCGCGTGGTCCGCGCGGTCCGGCGGCACCGTCACCTCGACGCCGTCGCCGAGCAGGCGGGACTTGAGCGCGTCCGGGGTGTCCTCGGCGACGATCACGCCGTCGTCGATCACCTGGATGCGGTCGGCGAGCGCGTCGGCTTCGTCGAGGTAGTGCGTGGACAGGAACACCGTCACGCCCTGCTCGTCGCGCAGCCGCCGGATGTGGCTCCACAGGTGGGCGCGGCTCTGCGGGTCGAGGCCGGTGGTCGGCTCGTCGAGGAACAGCACCACCGGCTGGTGCACCATGCCCAGCGCCAGGTCGAGCCGCCGCCGCTGGCCGCCGGACATGTCCGACGTCAGCCGGTCTTCCAGGCCGGTCAGGCCCAGCTGACCCGAAATCTCGCGGACGCGCTCGGCGGCGTTGGTCTTGTTGAGGCCGTAGAGCCGGGCCTGCAGCATGAGCTCTTCGCGGACCTTGCGCTCGTCGACCGTGCCGCCGCCCTGGGCGACGTAGCCGAGGTGGCGGCGCACCCGTTTCTGCTCGGTGAGCAGGTCGGCGCCGGCGATCCGGGCCTGCCCGGCGGTCGGGCGCAGCAACGTCGTGAGCATCCGCATGGTCGTGGTCTTGCCGGCGCCGTTCGGGCCGAGGAACGCGACGATCTCGCCGGCCTCGACCCGCAGGTCGACCCCGCGGACCGCGGCGACTTCCCGGCCGCCGGAGGTGAAGGTGCGGGCCAGCCCCGCGGCCTCGATCACCGGGCCGGCTCGGTCGCGGCCGGCGTCCCGGCGGCGAGCGCGAGCAGCGCGTCGACGGCACCCTCCCGGCCCCGGCCCGGCTCGTGCTGCAACCGCGCCATTTCCCGGGCCCGCGTGGTAAAGGACGGGTTCTCGAGCACTTCGGTCAGCTTCGCGGTGACGTCGTCGACGTCGATGCCGTGCGAGGACTCGACCACCAGCCCGACGCCGGTGTCGCGCGCCCGGACGGCCTGGTCGTAACCGTCGACGAACAGCGGCCGCAGCAGCAGCGGCTTGCCGAAGTAGAGGCTCTCGATGTAGCCGTTGCCGCCGCCGTGGGTGAAGTGCGCGCGGACGTGCGGGTGGGCGAGGACGTCGAGCTGCGACGGCAGCCACTTCTCGGCCCGCAGGTTCGACGGCAGTTCGTCGGCCGGCGGCAGCAGGTGCCACGACTGGGCGGGCAGCCGCCAGAGCACGGCGTGCTTGCCCTCGAGCCGGCGCGCGACCTCGACCAGGCCCTTGATCTCGGCCTCGCTCATCCGCACGACCGTGCCGAACCCGATGTAGACCACCGATTCGTGCCGGTCGAGCCAGCCCTTGACGTCCTGTTCGTCCGGCAGTTCCGGCAGCGGCGGCACGATCGCGCCGAGCATCCGGAAGTGCGCCGGGATGTCGACCGGGTAATCCAGCTCGGCGAGCGAGTAGACCAGCACGAGCGCGGCTTCGTCGATGCGGGACGTGTACTTGGCGGCCAGGCGTGAGACGCCGAGCTCCTTGTTGGACTTGACGTACTCGACGACCCGCTTGCGCAGCAGGGAATCGGTGAAGTAGAGCGCCTTGCGGCGGAACCCGAACCACGCGTTCGCCAGGCGCTGCCCGGCGGTCATGTCCAGCGGCAGCCCGGAGTGCGGGACGGGGAAGCCCGGCGGCAGGTTCGTCAGGTGGTTGCTCACCGAGAAGGGCACGCTCACGACGTGCGGGATCCGCTGCGTGACGGCCAGCTCGAACCCGGCGTGCAGCAGCGAATCGATCACCATCGCGGCCGGCTCGACCTCGCGCACGATCTCGGTGAGCGCGCGGTAGGCCTGGTCGCGGAATCGGGTGTCGAAGGTGTGGCGCATCAGGGCTTTGTGGGCTTTCCAGCGGGACTTCTGGGTGACCGCGTGGTAGGTCTCGTCGTCCCATTCACCGGAGGACAACTCGGGAATCGGCGCCCCGAGCGACCGGAACCCGACCCGGCTGCCGGTGCCGTCGGCCCCGATGGCCTCGACCTCGGCGCGGCGGTTGTCGAAGGTGGCGAAGTAGACGTCGGGGACCCCGCGCCGGGACAGCTCCGCCGCCAGCACGAGCAGGGAGTTGACCAGCCCGCTGTCGGGTGAGCTGACGAACAGGATCGGACGCCGTTCTCGGCTCATGGAGAAGCACCTTTCCTCGGCGGGAGCACACGGCCGCCGCGACCGTAACAACGGGCTTTCCGTGAATCACCTACATTCCGCGACGGCTTCGGTGGGCCCCGGCAAAGGTCTTGAATGGGTCATTCAGGACCGCTGAAGACCTGAATGAGTCATTCAAGACGCTGGCGAGCTGCCGCCAAGTGCCCGAGGACGGCCGGCGGCGCGAAGACTAAGGGTTTGCGGGCGCCGGACGCGGTTGACTCCAGCGATGCGGAACCCGGACCGCGGTGCCGCGAGTCCCGGCCGGACGACACCGAGAGGCGAGGATGGCCAGCGAGAGCCAGCTGCGTGACTACCTCAAGCGCGTCACCGCCGACCTGCACCGGTCGCGGCAGCGTGTGCGGGAGATGGAAGCCGCCGCCGGGGAGCCGGTGGCCGTTGTCGGGATCGGGTGCCGGTTTCCCGGTGGGGTGTCGACGCCGGATCAGCTGTGGGACCTGGTCGCCGGCGGCACCGACGCGATCGGGCCGCTGCCGGCCGACCGCGGGTGGTCCGCGCTACTGGCCGGCGTGGACCGCAGCACCATCAGCCTGGGGGACGTCGACGCGTGGCGCGGCGGGTTCGTCGACGGGGCCGACCGGTTCGACGCCGGGTTCTTCCGCGTCTCCCCGCGCGAGGCCCTCGCCATGGACCCGCAGCAGCGCCTCCTGCTCGAAGTCACCTGGGAAGCCCTCGAACGCGCCCGGATCGTGCCCGCGAGCCTGCGCGGCAGCCGCACCGGGGTGTTCGTCGGTACCAACGGCCAAAGCTACGGCAAGCTGCTCGCCGCGTCCGGGGAGACCGTCGAGGGCCACGCCGGCACCGGCACCACCGCGGCCGTGCTCTCCGGCCGCGTCGCCTACTCCTTCGGCTTCGAAGGGCCGTCGGTCACCGTCGACACCGCTTGTTCGTCCTCTTTGGTCGCCGCGCACTGGGCGACGCAGGCGCTGCGCTCCGGCGAGTGCTCCCTCGCGCTCGCCGGCGGCGTCACGGTCATGGCGACGCCCGAAGCGTTCGCCGAGTTCAGCAAGCAGGGCGGCCTCGCGCCGGACGGGCGCTGCAAGGCCTTCGCCGACGGCGCGGACGGCGTCGGCTGGGCCGAAGGCGCCGGGATCCTGGTCCTGGAACGGCTTTCCGACGCCCAGCGGCACGGCCACCCCGTCCTCGCCGTGCTGCGGGGCACCGCGGTGAACTCCGACGGCGCCAGCAGTGGCCTGACCGTCCCCAATGGACCATCGCAGCAACGGGTGATCCACGCCGCGCTCGCCGCCTCCGGACTGTCCACGGAGGACATCGACGTCGTCGAGGCGCACGGCACCGGCACCCGGCTCGGCGACCCGATCGAAGCACAGGCCCTGCTGGCCACCTACGGCCGCGACCGCGAGCACGACCTCCTGATCGGCTCGGTCAAGTCGAACTTCGGGCACACCCAGGCCGCGGCCGGGGTCGCCGGGATCATCAAGGCCGTCCTGGCCATCCGGCACGGCGAGGTGCCGCGCACCCTGCACGCCGACCGGCTTTCGTCCGAAGTGGACTGGCCAGCCGGTGCCGTCCGGCCGGTGACCGAGCCGGAAGCGTGGCCGGAGACCGGCCGTCCGCGCCGCGCCGCCGTCTCGTCCTTCGGGGTCAGCGGCACCAACGCGCACACGATCATCGAGCAGGCTCCCGAACCCGAGCCGGCCGACCGCGGGCCGCGCGCCGCCGGACCCGTGCCGTGGTTCGTCTCCGCCCGGTCCGAACCCGCCCTGCGTGCCCAGGCCGAGGCCCTCCTAGCCGCCACCACCGACGCCGACCCGGCCGACGTCGCTTTGTCGACCGCGACCACCCGCACGGCCTTCGAGCACCGTCTCGCGGTCACCGGAACGGACACCGCGGACCTGCGCGACGGCTTGCGTTCCTGGCTCGAGCAGGGTTCCGCCGCGAACGTCACCACCGGAACAGCGTCGCGTGGCGAGACCGCGTTCCTCTTCTCCGGCCAAGGCGCGCAGCGACTCGGAATGGGCACCCGGCTCGCCGAGGTGCACCCGGTCTTCGCCGAGACGTTCGCCGACATCTCGGAACGCCTCGGCGTGGTCACCGACGACCGTCTCGATCGGACAGAGCACGCCCAGCCCGCGCTGTTCGCCTACGAAGTCGCCCTCTTCCGGCTGCTGGAGTCGTGGGGCGTGCGCCCGGCGTTCCTGGCCGGGCATTCGGTCGGGGAGATCGCGGCCGCGCACGTCGCCGGGGTGCTCTCGCTTGACGACGCCTGCACGCTCGTGTCCGCCCGCGCGAAGCTGATGGGCGCGCTGCCCGAGGGCGGTGCGATGATCTCGGTCCGGGCGTCCGAAGTGGACGTCGCCGCCGAGGACGTCGACGTCGCCGCCGTGAACGGCCCGGAGTCGGTGGTGCTCTCCGGCCCCGAGGACGCCGTCACCGCGGTCGCCGCCAGGTTCCCCGGAGCCCGGCGGCTCAAGGTGTCCCACGCGTTCCACTCCCGCCTGATGGACCCGATGCTCGACGACTTCCGCGTCGTGGTAACGAAACTCTCCTTCGCCGAGCCGCACATCCCGGTCGTCGCGGGTGGCGACGTCACCGACCCGGAGTACTGGGTGCGGCAGGTCCGCGACACCGTCCGCTTCGGCGACGCCGTCGACCGGCTCACCGAGTCCGGAGTCACGCGGTTTGCCGAACTGGGCCCGTCGGCCGTCCTTTCCGGACTCGTGAACGGCGCGATCCCCCTCGCGCGGAAGGACCACGACGAAGCCACCGCCTTGATCGCCGGGCTGGCCGCGCTGCACGTCGCGGGCGGCACCGTCGACTGGGCGGCCGTGCACCCCGGCGCCCGCCCGGTCGACCTGCCCACCTACGCCTTCCAGCGCGAGCGCTACTGGCCCACGCTCACCCCGCGTACCGGCGACGCGGCCGGGCTCGGCCTCACCCCCGTGCGGCACGCGCTGCTCGGCGCCGTCCTCGACGTCGCCGCGAGCACCGAGACCGTGCTCACCGGCACCGTGTCCCCGGCCATCCAGCCCTGGCTCACCGGCCGGACGTCTTTCCCCGGCACGGGTTTCCTCGAACTGGCCCTGCGCGCGGCCCGCAACCTCGGCTGCCCGGAGATCGCCGAATTCACCCTCACCGAACCCCTGGTCCTGGCGGCGAAGGACGTCGTCGTGCTGCAGGTGCGGGTCGGCCCGCCCGACCCCGACGGCCGCCGGAAGGTCGACGTCCACTCCGCCACCGAAACCACGGCCTGGACCCACCACGCCACCGGCACCCTGGCCGCGACCGCGGGCCCGGAACCCGCCGTGCTGGCCGAAGGCGCCTACCTGACCGACGTCTCGCTCGAAGGGGACGCGGGCGCCTTCGACCTCCACCCCCTGCTCCTCGCCGAAGCTGTTCAAGCGTGCGGCGAGGAACCGGTGACCTGGCGCGGGGTTTCCCTGCACGCACAGGGATTGACGCGGCTACGGCTGCGCGTCGCCCCGCTCGGTGGCACGACGGTAAGCCTCGCCCTGCTCGATTCCGCGGACCGGCCCGTGTTCACCGCCGCCGAGGTCGAGTTCGGCGGTGCCGTCCGCGAGATCGAAGCCGCGCCGGCCACGCCGGTCCGGGTGCCGGCGAGCCCGGTCGCCGGAGACTGGGCCGCGCTCGGTGACGCGGACCGCGTCCGCGCGGCCGAAGACCTGGTCCGCACCACCGTCGCCGCCGTGCTCGGCCACGGTGACACCGGCGCCGTCGGTACCGGCGATCCCTTCACCGACCTCGGCTTCGACTCGATGATGTCGGTCGAGCTGCGCAACCGGCTCACCGCGGCCACCGCGCTCGACCTGCCGGCCACGCTCGTGTTCGACCACCCGACCCCGGCCGCCGTCGCCCGCCTGCTGCTGGCCGGGCTCTTCGGCGACGACGAGCGCGCCGGCCCGGTCCGCCGGGCCCGGGCGCGCACCGACGACCCGGTCGTCATCGTCGGCATGAGCTGCCGCTACCCGGGGGGCGTTCGCTCGCCCGAAGACCTCTGGACGATGGTCGCGAACGGCCACGACGCCGTCGGCCCGTTCCCCCGCGACCGCGGCTGGGACCTCGCGACGCTCGCCGCGGGCGCGTCCGCCACCACCTACGGCGGGTTCCTCGACGAGATCGACCGCTTCGACGCCGCGTTCTTCGGCATCTCCCCGCGCGAAGCCCTCGCGATGGACCCGCAGCAGCGGCAGGTCCTGGAAACCTCCTGGGAGGCCTTGGAAGACGCCGGGATCGACCCGCTCGGCCTGCGCGCCACCCCGACCGGCGTGTTCGTCGGCACCAACGGCCAGGACTACGCGAGCGTCCTCGCGGGCAGCGACGCCGACGTCGGCGCGCACGCCGGGCTCGGCAACGCGGCCAGCGCGGTCTCCGGGCGAGTGTCCTATGTGCTCGGTCTCGAAGGCCCGTCGCTGACCGTCGACACCGCGTGCTCCTCGTCGCTGGTCGCGTTGCACCTGGCGGCGCAAGCACTGCGGGCGGGGGAGTGCGAGCTGGCGCTCGTCGGCGGGGTGCTCGTGATGTCCAGCCCCAACTACTTCCTCGGCACCAGCCAGCAGGGCGGGCTCGCGCCGGACGGGCGCTGCAAGGCGTTCGCCGACGCGGCCGACGGCACCGGCTGGGCCGAGGGTGTCGGGATGCTCGTCGTGGAACGGCTTTCCGACGCCCGCCGCCGCGGCCACGAGGTACTGGCTGTGGTGCGCGGTTCCGCGGTCAACTCCGACGGCGCGTCCAACGGCATCACCGCGCCCAACGGCCCGTCGCAGCGCCGGGTGATCCGGGCCGCGCTCGCCGACGCCGGTCTGTCCACTTCGGATGTCGACGTCGTCGAAGCGCACGGCACCGGCACGACCCTCGGCGATCCGATCGAAGCCCAGGCGCTGCTCGCGACCTACGGTCAGGATCGCGAAACGCCGTTGCTGCTGGGGTCGTTCAAGGCGAACATCGGTCACACGCAGGCCGCGGCCGGGGTCGGCGGGGTGATCAAGGTCGTGCAGGCGATGCGCCACGGCCTGGTGCCGCCGACCCTGCACGTCGACGCGCCGTCGTCGCATGTGGACTGGACGGCCGGGTCGATCGACCTGGTCACCGAAGCGACGCCGTGGCCCGAGGTGGACCGGCCGCGCCGGGCGGGCGTGTCCGCGTTCGGCGTCAGCGGGACCAACGCGCACGTCGTGCTCGAACAGGCTCCCGAGGCACCCGCCCCGGCGCCGGAACCGCCGGCCGCCGTGGTGCCGTGGGTACTGTCGGCCCGCAGCCGGACCGCGCTGCACGCCCAAGCCGCGCGCCTGGCCGACGCCGGAACACCGCTCGCCGCCACCGGGCTCGCCCTCGCCACCCGCCGGGCCGCGCTGGAACACCGCGCCGTCGTCATCGGCGCCGACGTCGAAACGATGCGCTCAAACCTGGCCGGGAACCTCGTCGAAGGCACCGCGCGCGACGGCGGCACCGCACTGCTGTTCACCGGCCAGGGCTCCCAGCGCCTCGGTATGGGGCGTGGCCTGTACGACCGCTATCCCGTGTTCCGGGCCGCCTTCGACGAGGTCTGCGCGGAGTTCGGCACCGAGCTGAAGGACGTCGTCTTCGGCGACGCCGCCCGGCTGGACACCACCGGCTGGGCGCAGCCCGCGATCTTCGCCGTCGAGGTCGCGCAGCTGCGGCTGCTGGAGGAGTGGGGGGTCCGGGCCGACCACCTGGCCGGGCATTCGATCGGGGAGATCGCCGCCGCGCACGCCGCCGGGGTGCTGTCGCTGGCCGACGCGTGCACGCTCGTCGCGGCGCGCGCCCGGCTGATGCAGGAACTGCCCGCGGGCGGGGCGATGTTCGCCCTGCGGGCGAGTGCCGCCGACGTCGAGCCGCTGCTCGGCCCGGACGTCGCGCTCGCCGCCGTCAACGGGCCGTCGTCGGTGGTGATCGCCGGGACCGAAGCGGCCACGCTCGCGGTGGCGGAACGGTTCGAGAAGGCCCGGCGGCTGACCGTCAGCCACGCGTTCCACTCGCCGCTGATGGAGCCGATGCTGGAGGACTTCGCCAAGGTCGTCGCCGGGCTCGACCTGCGGGTGCCGCGGCGGTCGCTGCTCTCCGCGGTGACCGGGCGGCTTGAACAGGAGCTGTTCGCCACCGCCGAGTACTGGGTCGACCACGTGCGCCGGACCGTCCGCTTCGGCGACGTCGTCGCGGACCTGGCCGGGCGCGGGGTCACGCGGTTCGTCGAGGTCGGCCCGGACGCGGTGTTGTGCGGGATGGCCGCCGAGAGCGTCGACGCCACGTTCGTGCCGCTGCTGCGGGCGGGGCACGACGAGGAGACGGCGATCGTCACGGCGCTGGGCCGGTTGCATGTCGACGGCGTGGCGATCGACTGGCACCGGTTCTTCGCCGGGGTCGACGCGCGCGGGGTCCGCCTGCCGACGTACCCGTTCCAGGGCGAGCGGTTCTGGCCGGAACCCGTTGCTGCCATGCCGGTCGAGCCCGCGGACGGCTTCTGGGCCGCGCTCGAAGGCACCGATGTCGAAACGCTGGCCGCCGAACTCGGTGCCGACGCCGGCGAGCTGGCCCGGGTGCTGCCCACGCTTTCCGCGCACCGCAGGGGATATGTCGACAGGTCCACAACGGACAGCTGGCGCTACCGCGTCGACTGGCAGCCGTTCACGGGCACGGCCGCGCCGCGCCGGGAGGACTGGCTGATCGCGGTGCCCGCCGCACTCGACGGCGACGAGCGCGTCGATGTGCTCGTCGACGTCTTGGGCGCGGACACCGTCCGGCTGGTCGTCGACGGGCCGGACCGCGCGGCGCTGGCCGAGCGGATCACGGCGCTGCTGGAGACGTTCCCGAGCCCGGCGGGCGTGCTGTCACTCCTCGCACTCGATGAGACGCCGACGCCGGACGCGCCGTCGGTGCCCGGCGGCCTCGCCACGACGGCGACGCTCGTCCAGGCCCTCGGGGACGCCGGGGTCGACGCGCCGCTGTGGTGCCTGACCACCGGCGGGGTGCGGACCGGGCCGGGCGACGCGGCGGGCAGCCTCGCGCAGGCCGCGGTGTGGGGTCTGGGGCGGGTGGCCGCGATGGAGTACCCCGGTCGCTGGGGCGGGCTCGTCGACGTGCCGCCGGACTTCGAACCCCGCGCACTGACCCGGCTGCCCGGAACCCTGGCCGCGGCCGGGGAAGAGGACCAGATCGCCCTGCGCGCGAACGGCGCGCTGGTGCGACGGCTCGTGCCCGACCCGGCCGGACCGTCCACTGGACACGGAGGCGAGGTGCCCACGGACGGCACGGTGCTCGTCACCGGTGGTACCGGCGCCCTCGGCGGCAAGCTCGCGCACTGGCTCGCCGACGCCGGCGCGGGCCACATCGTGCTCACCAGCCGCCGCGGGCTCGACGCGCCCGGCGCCCGCGAACTGGCCGACGAACTCACCGCCGCCGGGGCACGGGTGACCGTCGCCGCCTGCGACGTCTCCGATCGGGACGCCCTGCGGGCCCTCATCGAGAACCTGCCCGAGGAGTTCCCGCTGCGCGGCGTCGTCCACGCGGCCGGGGTGCTCGACGACTGCGTGGTCGACGCCGTCGACCCGAGCCGGTTCGAAACGGTCCTGCGGCCCAAGACCACCGCCGCCGTGAACCTGCACGAACTGACCACCGGCCTCAGCCTCTTCGTGCTCTTCGCCTCCATCGCCGGCACCGTCGGCGGGCCCGGGCAGGGCAGCTACGCCGCCGCGAACGCCGTGCTCGACGCGCTCGCCGAACAGCGGGCCGCCGCCGGGCTGCCCGCGCTGTCGGTCGCCTGGGGTGCGTGGGGCGAGGTCGGCATGGCGGCCGACCCGGCCATCCAGGAACGCATGCGCCGCAGCGGCGCCGCCGCCCTCGCCCCGCGCCGGGCGCTGCTCGCCCTCGGGGAAGCGCTGCGCCGCGGGGACACCTCGGTCACCGTGGCCGACATCGACTGGACGCGGTACGCGCCCGGCATGGCGCTCATGCGGACGACGCACCTGCTCGACGGCATCCCCAGCGCCCGCACGGCCATCGAAGCCGCGCGCAAAGCCCCGGATACCGCCGAGGCGCCGCTCGCCGAGCAGCTGGCCGGGATGTCGGAACCCGAGCGCGTCAGCACGTTGTCGAAGGCGGTGCGGACGGCGGCCGCGATGATCCTCGGGCACGCCTCGGGGGACGCGATCGAGCCCGAGGCGAAGTTCGGCCTGCTCGGCTTCGACTCGCTGAGCGCGGTCGAGTTCCGCAACCTCCTGGCCCGCCGCACCGGGCTGAACCTGCCGCAGGGCCTGGTCTTCGACCACCCGACGCCGCTCGCGCTGGCGCAGTACCTGCGCGCGGAGCTGGTGCCGGACGGTCAGCCCGCGGCCGATCCGCTGGACGCCGAGCTGGCCGCGCTGGAACGGGCGATGACGGCCGGTGACCTCGACGAAACCCGCCGGGACGCGGTGTCCCGGCGGCTGCACCGCCTGCTCGACGGGCTGCGGCCGGAGCGCGCGGACGGCGAAGACGTCTTCGCGGCTTCGGACGACGAAATGTTCGACCTGCTCGGCAAGGAGTTCGGGATCTCGTGAGCACGCAGGATGGGCGAGCGCTGATGGACAACGAAGAGAAGCTCCGGCACTTCCTCAAGCGCGTCACCGTGGAGTTGCAGGAGACGCGCGCGAAGCTGCGGGAGGCCGAGACGGCCGACCAGGAACCGATCGCGATCGTCGGGCTCGGCTGCCGCTTCCCGGGTGGCGCGTCGACGCCCGAAGCGTTGTGGAACCTGCTGTCCTCGGGGCGGCACGCGATCACGGAGTTCCCGGCCGACCGCGGCTGGGACGTCGACCGGCTGCACGACCCGGACGGCACCTCGCGAGGCACGTCCTCGGTGCGCCACGGCGGTTTCCTGCACGAGGCCGGTGACTTCGACCCGGCGTTCTTCGGCATCTCGCCGCGGGAAGCGCTGGTCATGGACCCGCAGCAGCGGCTCATGCTGGAAATCTCGTGGGAGGCGATCGAGCGCGCGGGCATCGACCCGGCGTCGCTGCGCGGCTCATCCACCGGCGTGTTCTCCGGCACGAACTTCCAGGACTACATCCACCTCGCCGCGAGCGCGGCCGAAGGCGCCGAGGACTACCTCTCCACGGCCAACGCCTCCAGTGTCCTTTCCGGACGCGTCGCCTACGCGCTCGGCCTGGAGGGGCCCGCGATCACCGTCGACACGGCGTGCTCGGCGTCGCTGGTCGCGATGCACCTGGCCGCGCACGCCCTGCGCCGCGGCGACTGCTCGCTGGCGCTGGCCGGCGGCGCGACCGTGATGGCCACCCCGACGTTGTTCATCGCCTTCAGCCGTCAGCGCGGGCTCGCGCCCGACGGCCGCTGCCGCTCGTTCGCCGAGGGCGCGGCGGGCACCGGCTGGGGTGAAGGCGCGGGCGTGCTCGTGCTGGAGAAGCTGTCCGACGCCGAGCGCAACGGCCACCGCGTTCTCGCCGTGCTGCGGGGGAGCGCGGTCAACCAGGACGGCGCGTCCAACGGCCTCACCGCCCCGAGCGGGCCGGCGCAGGAGCGCGTCATCCGCGCGGCGCTGGCGGGTGCCGGGCTGACCCCGGCCGACGTCGACGCCGTCGAGGCGCACGGTACCGGCACCACGCTCGGCGACCCGATCGAAGCCCGGGCGCTGGCCGCCACCTACGGCCGGGACCGCGACGGCGAACCGCTGTGGCTCGGCTCGGTGAAGTCGAACCTGGGGCACACCCAGGCCGCCGCCGGCGTGGCCGGGGTGCTGAAGATGGTCTTGGCGCTGCAGCACGGCGTCCTGCCGGAGACGCTGGGTGTCGACGCGCCGACGTCGGCGCTCGACTGGGACAGCAGCGGGCTGGCCCTGGTCACCGGCACCCGGCCGTGGCCGGAGACCGGGCGGCTGCGCCGGGCCGGTGTCTCGTCGTTCGGGCTGAGCGGGACCAACGCGCACGTCATCCTGGAGCAGGCGCCCGCGGTCGAGGCCGTCGCCGAGCCGTCGCCGCGGGTGCCCGGGGTGCTGAACTGGCCAGTGTCGGGCAAGAACGCAGCGGGCTTGCGCGGCCAGGCCGCGCGGCTGTTGTCCGTTGTGGACTCGTCACCGCTGGACCTCGCTTTCTCCTTGGGTACTTCACGGGCCGCGCTGCCTCATCGAGCGGTGCTCACTGGGTCTACTGTGGACGATCTGCGGGCCGGGCTCACCGCTTTGGCCGAGGGGAACGGCCCTTCCGGTGTCGCGACTTCGGGCGCTATGGCGTTCCTGTTCACCGGACAGGGATCACAACGTGCCGGGATGGGTCTCGAACTGCGGGAAGCGTTCCCGGTGTTCGCCGAGGCTTGGGACGCCGTGTGCGCCCACCTCGACCCGGCGCTCGCCGAGGTCGTGCGGACCGGTACCGGGCTCGACGACACGAAGCACGCGCAGGCCGCGTTGTTCGCGCTGGAGGTCGCGCTCTTCCGGCTCGTGGAGTCGTGGGGGCTGCGGCCGGACTACCTCCTCGGGCACTCCGTCGGCGAGCTGGCCGCGGCACACGTCGCCGGGGTGTTCTCCCTGGAAGACGCCTGCGCGCTCGTCACCGCCCGCGGCCGGCTCATGCAGGAGCTGCCGGCCGGTGGCGCGATGCTCGCCGCCGAAATCACCGAAGCCGAAGCCCTCGGCCTGATCACCGGCCCGGAGGTTTCGCTGGCCGCGGTCAACGGGCCGGACTCCGTGGTGTTCTCCGGGGACGCGGCGGCCATCGTCGCGCTCGAAGCCGCGCTGAGCGGCCGGCGGACCAAGCGGCTGCGGGTCAGCCACGCCTTCCACTCGGCGCGGATGGAACCGATGCTCGGTGAGTTCGCCGCCGTCGCGCGCCGGATCTCCTACGGCGAGGCGACGCTGCCGGTCGTGTCGAACCGCACCGGCCGCGCCGCGACCGCGGGGGAGCTGCAGGACCCGGCGTACTGGGTCTCCCACGTGCGGGACACCGTCCGCTTCGGCGACGGCGTGCGGTGGCTGGCCGAGCGGGACGTCACCCGGTTCGTCGAGCTGGGACCGGACGGCGTGCTGTCCGCGATGGTGAGTGGCGACGACGTCAAGTGCGTGCCGCTGCTGCGGTCCGGGCGGCCGGAGGAACAGTCCGTGGCCACGGCCGTCGCGGCGCTGCACGTCGCCGGGGTTCCCGTGGACTGGAGGGGCTTCTACGCCGGCACGGGCGCGCGGCTGATCGACCTCCCGACGTACGCCTTCCAGCACGAGCGCTACTGGCCCGAGGCGACCCCGCCGGGCGCGGCGGCGACCGACCCGGGCGGGCTCGGCCTGACCGCGGCCGGGCACCCGCTGCTCGGCGCGGCCACCGGCCTGGCCGACGGCGAGGGCCACCTGTTCACCGGCCGGCTCTCCGCGGCGGCGACGCCGTGGCTGGCCGACCACGTCGTCATGGGCGCGATCCTGTTGCCCGGCACGGCTTTCCTGGAGCTGGCGATGCGGGCGGGCGACAGCGTCGGCTGCCCGCGCGTCGCCGAGCTGACCCTGGAAGCGCCGCTGGTCCTGCCCGAACGCGGCGGCGTCCGGCTGCAGCTGCTGGTCGGCGCCCCGGACCACGCGGGGCGGCGCGCGTTCACCGTCCACTCGCGACTCGAGGACGAACCCGAGGACACGGCGTGGGAGCGCCACGCCGGCGGCGTGCTGGCCCCCGGGGCCGCCGATCCGGTGCCGCTGGCCTGGCCGCCCGCGGACGCCGAAGAGGTCGACCTCACCGGCTTCTACGACGGCCTCGCGTCCGCCGGGTTCGGCTACGGCCCGGCGTTCCAGGGCCTGGAGCGCGTCTGGCGCCGGGGCACCGAGGTGTTCGCCGAGGTCACCGCCCCGCGGAAGGCGGGTGCGACGGACGCGTACGGCCTCCACCCGGCCGTCCTCGACGCGGCGCTGCACGCCCTGGGCGCGGCCGACCGCGGCGAGGACGCCGACCGGCTGTTGCCGTTCGCGTGGACGGGCGTGACGCTGCACGCGCCGGGCGCCTCGGCGCTGCGGGTCCGGATCGACGCGGCCGACCCGGTGTCGGTGGCGATCGAGGTCACCGACACCGCGGGCGAGCCGGTGGCGTCGGTGGAGGCGCTGGCGCTGCGCCCGGTCGCCGCGGGCACCGGCGCCGGGCGGAAGGCCCGGCACGAATCGCTGTTCACCGTGGACTGGGTCCCGGTCCCGGCCACCGCGGCGGCGGGCCCGGTGGACTGGCCGGCGCTCGGCGAGGCCACAGGGACGCCCTCCCACGTCGTCTACCGGCCCTCCGGCGGCGACACCCCCGAAGCTGTCCGCGAGACGCTGCGCGAAGTCCTGCACACCGTCCAGACCTGGCTCGAAGACGACCGCTTCACCGACTCGCACCTGGTCGTCGTGGCCAGTTCCACCGACCTCGCCACCGCGCCGGTCTGGGGCCTCCTCGGCTCGGCGCAGGCCGAGCAACCCGGCCGTATCACCCTCGTCGACACCACCGACGACGCGCTGCTCGGCGCGGCCGTTGCGCTGGGGGAGCCGAAGGTCGTCGTCCGCGAGGGGAAGCTGCACGTCCCGCGGCTCGGCCGAGCCGCCGTCGCGCCCGCGTCCGAAGGCCGCTTCGACGGCACCGTCCTGATCACCGGCGGGCTCGGCGGGCTCGGCTCGCACCTCGCCCGGCACCTGGTCGCCGAACACGGCGCCCGCCGCCTGCTCCTGCTCGGCCGCCGCGGCCCGGACACCCCGGGCGCGGCCGAGCTGATCGCCGAGCTGGGCGTCGAAGCCACCGCCATCGCCTGCGACGTCACCGACCGCGAAGCACTGGCCGCGGTCTTCGCCGAGCACGAGATCACCGCCGTCGTGCACACCGCGGGCGTGCTCGACGACGCGACTTTCGGGGCGCTGAGCGAAGACCAGCTCGACGCCGTCCTGCGACCCAAGGTCGACGCCGCCTGGCACCTCCACGAACTCGCCGAGCACGCCCAGACGTTCGTGCTCTTCTCGTCCGTGGCCGGGGTTTTCGGCGCGGCCGGGCAGGGCAACTACGCCGCCGGCAACGCCTACCTCGACGCCCTCGCCGCCCACCGGCGCGCGAGCGGCCTGCCCGCCGTCAGCCTCGCCTGGGGCGCGTGGGAGACCGGCATGGCCGGCACCCTCACCGACGCCGACCTCGACCGGATGACCCGCGCCGGCACCCCGCCGCTGACCCTCGACCAGGGCCTCAGCCTGTTCGACGCCGCTCTCGGCGCGGACGACGCCCTCCTCGCGCCGGTCCGGCTCGACCTCGATACGCTTTCCGCCGCACCCGAAGTGCCACCGTTGCTGCGCCGCCTGGTCCGCGGCAGCACGCGCCGCCGGGCCCGCGCCGACTCCGGGCTCACCGCCCGCCTCGCCGGGCTGGCCCCGGCCGATCGGCAGCGAGCGCTCGTCGACCTCGTCCGCACGCACGTCGTCGGCCTGCTCGGCTACAGCTCGATCGGCCAGGTCGAACCCGGACAGTCCTTTTCGGACCTCGGGTTCGACTCGCTGTCCGCGGTCGAGCTGCGCAACGCCGTCCAGGCCGACACCGGCCTGCGGCTGCCCGCGACGCTCGTCTTCGACTACCCGACGGTCCTCGCCCTCGCTCGCCACCTGCACGACGAACTCGTCGGCACCCTCGAAGCGGTCCAGGCCCCGGTGCGTACGGCCCCGGTCGAGACCGACCCGGTCGTCATCGTGTCCATGGGCTGCCGCTACCCGGGCGGCATCACCTCGCCCGACGAGCTGTGGGACTTCGTGCTCGGCGACGGCGACGGCGTCTCCCGCTTCCCGGGCGACCGCGGCTGGCCGGTCGACGCCCTCTACCACCCGGACCCCGACCACGCGGGCACCAGCTACACCCGCGAAGGCGGCTTCCTCGACGACGTCGCCGGCTTCGACCCCGGCTTCTTCGGCATCTCCCCGCGCGAGGCCCTCGCCATGGACCCGCAGCAGCGCCAGCTGCTCGAGACGTCGTGGGAAGCCTTGGAGCGCGCGGGGATCCGGCCGGAAACCCTGCGGGGCAGCCGCACCGGTGTCTACGCCGGGATCATGTACCACGACTACCTCGGCGCGAACGTCGAGTTCCCGGCCGACTCGCTCGGCTACCTCGGTACCGGCAACGCGGGCAGTGTGCTGTCCGGGCGCCTCTCGTACGTCTTCGGCCTGGAAGGACCGTCGGTCACGGTCGACACGGCGTGCTCGTCTTCGCTGGTCGCGCTGCACATGGCCGCGACCGCGCTGCAGCGCGGTGAGTGCGAGCTGGCCCTGGCCGGTGGTGTCACCGTCATGGCGACGCCGGGGACGTTCATCGACTTCAGCCGTCAGCGCGGGCTCGCCGCCGACGGCCGCTGCAAGTCCTACGCGGACGCCGCCGACGGGGTCGGCTGGTCCGAGGGTGTCGGTGTCCTGGTCCTGGAACGGCTTTCCGACGCCCGCCGCAACGGCCACCCGGTGCTCGCGGTCGTCCGGGGCAGCGCGGTCAACTCCGATGGCGCGTCCAACGGCCTGACCGCGCCGAACGGCCCGTCGCAGCAACGCGTGATCCGGCAGGCGTTGTCCGCCGCCGGTCTGTCCACTTCGGACGTCGACGTCGTCGAAGGCCACGGCACCGGGACCACCCTGGGTGACCCGATCGAAGCCCAGGCCCTGCTGGCCACCTACGGCCAGGACCGCGACGAGTTCCGGCCCCTGCTGCTCGGCTCGATCAAGTCGAACCTCGGGCACACCCAGGCCGCGGCGGGTGTGGCGGGCGTGATCAAGTCCGTGTACGCGCTGCGGTCCGGTGTCGTGCCGAAGACCCTGCACGTCGACGCGCCTTCGTCCCATGTGGACTGGACGGCCGGGGACATCGAGCTGGTCACCGCGACCCGGCCGTGGCCGGAGACCGGGCGTCCGCGCCGCGCGGCGGTGTCGTCGTTCGGCATCAGCGGCACCAACGCCCACGTCGTTTTGGAACAACCCCCGGCCGCCGAGCCGGAACCCGCTTCCGCCGGGCGGCCCGCGCCGTGGCTGCTGTCGGCCCGCACCCCGGAAGCCCTGCGGGAGCAGGCGAGCCGGCTGCTGGCGTCCGGCCCGGGTGACGTTGCCTGGTCCCTGGCCACGACGCGCACCACGTTCGAGCACCGCGCGGTCCTGACCGGCGACCCCCTGGCCGCGCTCGCCGCCCTCGCGGACGGCACCGACGCTCCCGGGCTCGCGGTCGGCGAAGCGGTATCCGGCGTCCGGACGGCGTTCCTGTTCACCGGTCAGGGCGCCCAGCGCGCCGGAGCGGGCCGCGAGCTGGCCGAGCGGTTCCCCGTGTTCGCCGCCGCGCTCGACGAGATCTGCGCGCACTTCGACCCTTCGCTGCAGGAGCGGATGTTCGACGCCGAGGCGTCGCTTGAATCGACTGACGTCGCCCAGCCCGCGTTGTTCGCGATCGAGGTAGCGCTGTACCGGCTCGTGCGTTCGTGGGGTGTCACCCCCGACCTGCTGCTCGGGCACTCGATCGGCGAGCTGGCCGCGGCACACGTCGCCGGAGTCTTCTCTCTCGAGGACGCGTGTCGGCTGGTCGCCGCCCGTGGCCGCCTGATGGCCGCCCTGCCCGCCGGTGGCGCGATGATCGCGATCGGCGCACCCGAAGCCGTGGTGGCGGAAGCACTCGACGACCGGGTGTCCATCGCCGCCGTCAACGGGCCCGAGTCGGTCGTCATCTCGGGCGACAAGGCCGCCGTCACGGAGATCGCCGCCGCGTTCGCCGCGGACGGGCACCGTACCCGCCGCCTCGCCGTGAGCCACGCCTTCCACTCGCCGCTGATGGACCCGATGCTCGACGACTTCCGCGCGGTCGCGGAGACGATCGAGTACGCGGCCGCCGAGCTGCCGGTGGTGTCGAACCTGACCGGCGCGGTCGCCGGTCCGGAACTGTCCACTGCGGACTACTGGGTGCGGCACGTCCGCGGCGCCGTCCGGTTCAGTGACGGCATCATGACCCTGGTCCAGGACGGCGTCACCGCGTTCCTGGAACTCGGCCCGGCCGGGGTGCTCAGCGCGCTGGCCGCGGAAACCCTGCCGCCGGAAGCGGTCGCGGTACCGTGCCTGCGCCGCGACCGCGACGAGGAAGAGTCCGTCGTCGACGCACTCACCGCGCTGCACCTGCACGGGGTCGAAGTTGAGTGGGCGTCCTACCTGGACAGTGGCCGCCGCGTCGAGCTGCCGACGTACCCCTTCCAGCACGAGCGGTTCTGGCCGCGCGTGGCACTGCTGACCGGCGGTGCCGGGCTCGACGCCGTCGCGCATCCGATGCTCAGCGGCGGCATCGAGCTGCCCGAGTCCGGCGGATTCCTCTACACCACACGGCTTTCCCTCGCTGCGCACCCGTGGCTGGCCGGGCACCGGATCGCGGGTTCGCTGCTGCTGCCGGGTACCGCGCTGCTGGAACTGGCCGCCGCGGCCGGTGAGCAGGCGGGCTGCCCGGTCGTCGGCGAGCTGACCCTCGAAGCGCCGCTGGTCCTGGCCGAGGAGGCCAGTACGCAGGTCCAGGTCGCCGTCGGCGCACCGGGCGAGGACGGCGACCGGCCCGTCACGATCTACTCACGCCGCGAAGACGCGCCGGACGAGCTGTGGCTCCGCAACGCCGGGGGCACGCTGCGCGCCACCGGAGAGCCCGCCGCACCGGTCGTCCGGCCGGCCGACGCCACCGAGATCGACCTCGACGGCCTCTACGACCGGTTCGCCGACCAGGGCTTCGAGTACGGCCCGGCCTTCCGCGGCCTGACCGCCGCCTGGCGCCACGGCGAGGACGTCTACGCCGAAGTCGAGCTGCCCGAGGACGAGCCCGCCGAGGCGTTCGGGCTGCACCCGGCGCTGCTCGACGCGTGCCTGCACGCCACCTCGTTCGGCGCCACCGTCCGCCCGGGCGCCCTGCCGTTCTCGTGGGAGGGCGTCACCGTGCACGCCTCGGGCGCGACCGCGGTGCTGCTGCGCGTCTCGCCCCTCGGCGACGACGCGGTGTCCCTGCACCTGACCGGCCTCGACGGCGAACCGGTCGCGACTGTGCGCTCGCTGGTGCTGCGGCCCCAGACCGCGGCCCCGGCCGCCGACCGCGACTCGCTGTTCCAGCTCGACTGGACGCCGATCGCCGTCGGCGCACCCGAAACCGGCGCGGTCTCGGTCGCCGGCGTCGATCCGCTCGGCGTGGCGGGCGTTTTCCCGGCCGCCACCCGGCTTTCCGGCCCACTGGACGGCGAAGAGGGCGTCGTCCTGTGGCCGCTGGCCGCCGACGAGACCGCCGACGTCGTCCAGGAGACGCACGAACTGACCACGCACGTGCTGGGCCTGCTGCAGGACTGGCTGGCCGAGGAGCGGCCCGCGCGGCTCGTGCTCGTCACCCGCGGCGCGACGACCGGGGCCGACCTGCCCGCGGCCGCCGTCTGGGGCCTGGTCCGCACCGCGCAGGTCGAGCACCCGGGCCGCGTCGCGCTCATCGACCTCGACGGCACCGATGCGTCCCTGGCCGCCCTGCCCAACGCGCTCACCACCGGAGAACCGCAGCTCACGCTCGTCGACGGCGAACCCCGCGCCGCCCGCGTCGCCCGCGCCGACGCGGCACTTTCACGTGAAAGCTACGCTTTGAACCGCAAAGCGGCACTTTCACGTGAAAGTGCCGACCAGGGAGCCGCACTTTCACGTGAAAGTGCGGGCTGGGACCCGGACGGGACCGTGCTCATCACCGGGGGCACCGGCGGGCTTGGGGGGCTGCTGGCCCGGCACCTGGTCACCGAGCACGGCGCCCGGCACCTGCTGCTGGTCAGCCGCCGCGGCCCGGCCGCCGAGGGCGCGGCCGAGCTGGCCGCCGAGCTCACCGCGGCCGGAGCCCAAGTCGACGTCCGGGCCTGCGACATCGCCGACCGCGACGCACTGCGGGCGCTGCTCGACGACGTTCCGAGCGAGCACCCGCTCACCGCGGTCGTGCAGACCGCCGGTGTCCTCGACGACGGCGTCCTCGGCTCGCTCACGCCCGAACGGCTCGCGGCTGTGCTGCGGCCCAAGGTCGACGCGGCCTGGAACCTGCACGAGCTGACCCGCGACCTCCCCCTGGCCGCGTTCGTCTCGTTCTCCTCGGTCGCCGGCACCTTCGGCGGCGCCGGGCAGGCGAACTACGCCGCCGCCAACGCCTTCCTCGACGCGCTCGCCCTGCACCGCACCGCCGACGGCCTTCCCGCGCAGTCGCTCGGCTGGGGCCCGTGGGCCGCGGCGACGGGCATGACCCGCACCCTGAGCGAAGCCGACTTCGAGCGGATGGCCCGGCTCGGCATGCCCGTGCTGCAGCCGGAGCAGAGCATCCGCCTGTTCGACCGGGCGCTCACCACCGACCGCGCGGTGCTGCTGCCGGTCCGCCTCGACCTCCCGGTGCTCCGCACCCAGCCGGAGATCCCGCCGCTGCTGCGCGGCCTCGTCCGCGTCACCGGCCGCAAGCAGGCCGGCCGCGGGGCCGCCGGGCTGCTCCGCCGCCTCGCCGGGCTGACGCCGGAAGAGCGCGCCGACGCGCTGCTGACGCTGGTGCGCGAGCAGGTCGCATTGGTGCTCGGGCACGCCGACGCCACGGCCGTCCCGGCCGCGAAGACGTTCCAGGAACTGGGGTTCGACTCGCTCACCGCGGTCGACCTGCGCAACAAGCTGACCGCCGCGTCCGGGGTCGCGCTGCCGGCCACGACGGTGTTCGACTACCCGACCGTCACCGCGCTGGCCCGCCACCTCGGCGAGCAACTGGGCGAGGGCGACGGCGACCGCGTCGACGTCGCAACGGTGACCGCGGCGGTGGCCGACGAGCCGATCGCGATCGTCGCGATGAGCTGCCGCTACCCGGGCGGCGTCACCACCCCCGAGCAGCTCTGGGAGCTGGTCACCGGCGGCACCGATGCGATCACCGAGTTCCCGGCCGACCGCGGCTGGGACGTCGACGCCCTCTACGACCCCGACCCGGACCACCCGGGCACGTCCTACACGCGCCACGGCGGGTTCCTGCACGACGCCGCCGAGTTCGACGCCGCGTTCTTCGGGATGAGCCCGCGCGAGGCCGTCGCCACCGACACCCAGCAGCGGCTCTTGCTGGAAGTCTCGTGGGAGGCGTTCGAGCGCGCCGGCATCGACCCGCGCACCCTGCGCGGCAGCCGCACCGGCGTGTTCGCCGGCGTGATGTACAACGACTACAACAGCCTGGTCGCGGGCGCGGACCTGGAGGCATACCAGGGCAACGGCAGCGCGGGCAGCGTCGCATCCGGGCGCGTCGCCTACGTGCTCGGGCTGGAGGGCCCGGCGGTCACGGTGGACACGGCGTGTTCGTCGTCGCTGGTGGCGCTGCACTGGGCCGCGCAGGCGCTGCGCTCGGGGGAGTGCTCGCTGGCGCTGGCCGGTGGCGTCACGGTGATGTCGACGCCGGGCACGTTCGTCGGGTTCTCGCGCCAGCGCGGGCTTTCCCCGGACGGCCGCTGCAAGTCCTTCGGGGACGGCGCGGACGGCGTCGGCTGGTCCGAAGGCGCCGGGATGCTGTTGCTGGAAAGGCTTTCCGACGCCCGCCGCAACGGCCACCCGGTCCTGGCGGTGGTCCGGGGCAGCGCAGTCAACTCCGACGGCGCGTCCAACGGGTTGACCGCCCCGAACGGCCCGTCGCAGCAACGCGTGATCCGGCAGGCGTTGTCAGTCGCCGGTCTGTCCACTTCGGACGTCGACGTCGTCGAAGGCCACGGCACCGGGACCACGCTGGGCGACCCGATCGAAGCGCAGGCGCTGCTCGCGACCTACGGCCAGGAGCGGGAAACGCCGCTGCTGCTCGGCTCGGTGAAGTCGAACATCGGCCACACCCAGGCCGCGGCCGGTGTCGCGGGCGTGATCAAGATGGTCGCCGCGCTGCGGCACGGGGTCGTGCCGCCGTCGCTGCACGCCGGGGAAGTGTCGTCGCATGTGGACTGGACAGCCGGGGACGTCGAGGTCGTCACCGACAACCGGCCGTGGCCGGAGACCGGCCGGGTGCGGCGTGCGGCGGTGTCGTCGTTCGGCATCAGCGGCACCAACGCGCACACGATCATCGAGCAGGCCCCGGAACCGGTGCTCGCGGAAGCGCCGCCGGACGCCGGGGTCGTGCCGTGGCCGGTGTCGGCCACGACCGAACGCGCGCTGCGGGAGCAGGCCGCGCGGCTGGCCGGACTCGACGTCAACCGCGTCGACGCCGGGTACACCCTCGCCACCGGCCGGGCCGCGTTCGACCACCGCGCGGTGGTGTTGTCGGAGCACCGCGCCGAACTGTCCGCGGCGCTGGAAGCGCTGGCGTCCGGCGAATCGCACCCCGCCGTCGTCACCGGCCGGGTCGTCGAATCGGCGAAGCTGGCCGCGTTGTTCGCCGGGCAGGGGGCCCAGCGGCTCGGCATGGGACGTCGGCTCTATGCCCGGTACCCCGTCTTCGCGCAGGCCTGGGACGCGATCGCCGAGCAGTTGCCCGGCGAGTGGGCCGGGGTCGTCTGGGGCGAGGACTCGCGGCGGCTCGCGGACACGGCCGCAGCGCAACCCGCGCTGTTCGCCCTCGAAGTCACGCTGTACCGGCTCTTCGAGTCGTGGGGCGTGCGGCCCGACTACGTGCTCGGCCACTCGGTCGGCGAGATCGCGGCCGCGCACGTCGCGGGTGTGCTGTCGCTGGCCGACGCGTGCACGCTGGTGCGGGCGCGCGCCGAGCTGATGGGTGCGCTGCCGGCGGGTGGCGCGATGGTGTCCGTGCGCGCCACCGCCGCGGAAGTCGAGCCGCTGCTGGGCGACGACGTCGCGATCGCGGCGGTCAACGGCCCCGACGCCGTGGTGCTCGCTGGAGCCGAAGAAGCCGTGCTCGCTGTCGCCGAACGGTTCGAGAAGGCCAAGCGGCTCACGGTGAGCCACGCGTTCCACTCGCCGCTGATGGACCCGATGCTCGACGAGTTCCGCGCGGTGGCTTTGGAGCTGGCCTACGCGCCGCCGCGGATCCCCGTGGTTTCGACGGTCACCGGTGCGCTCGTCACGGACTTCACCGCGGAGCACTGGGTTGACAACGTGCGCCGGACGGTCCGGTTCGCCGACGGTGTGACGGCGCTGCACGAGCACGGCGTGCGCGTGTTCGCCGAGTTCGGCCCGGACGGCGTCCTCTCCGCCATGACGGCGGGTACGGTGGCCGACGCGGTCACGGTTCCGTTGCTGCGCAAGGAAACCCCCGAGCCGCGGGCGGCGCTGGCCGGGCTCGCCGGGCTGCACGTCGTCGGGGCCCGGGTCGACTGGCCCGCGGTGCTGCCGGGCGGCCGGCGCGTGGACCTGCCGACGTACGCGTTCCAGCGCGAGCGGTTCTGGCCCCGCGGCGGCGCGACCCCGCGCGGCGACGCGACGGCGGCCGGCCTGGGCGTCGGCGGGCACCCGATGGTCGGGGCCGTGGTGCGCCCGGCCGGGTCGGGCGAGGTGCTGCTGACGAGCCGGCTGTCGGTGTCCGGGCACCCGTGGCTGCGCGGGCACGTCGTCGGCGGCGCGGTCGTGCTGCCCGGCACGGTGTTCGCGGAGCTGGCGCTGCGGGCCGGGGACGAAGCCGGGACGCCGTGCCTGGACGACCTGATCCTGGAGGCGCCGCTGGTGCTGCCCGAGCGCGGCGGGGTCCAGCTGCAGCTGCGGGTGTCCGCACCGCGCGAGGACGGGCGCCGGACGCTGACCGTCCACTCGCGACCGGAAGACGGCGACGACCTGACGTGGGTCCAGCACGCGACCGGCGTACTCGGCCCACGCCGTGCGGCGACGGCTGCTTTCCCTTGGCCGCCCGCGGTTCCGCCGGTCGACCTTTCCGACCACTACGAGCGCCTGGCCGACGGCGGCTTGTCGTACGACGGCCCGTTCCGCGGCCTGCGGGCGGCGTGGCAGTCCGGCGACGAGGTGTTCGCCGAGGTGGCCCTGCCCGCGGACGACGCGGGGGAGGCGGGCGCGTTCGGCCTGCACCCGGCGCTGTTCGACGCGTGCCTGCACGCGATCGGCTTGCTGGGTGGCGAAGCCGGGTTGCCGTTTGCGTGGGAAGGGGTGCAGCTGCACGCCACCGGCGCGGCTTCGGTCCGGGTGCGGATCACGCGGACGGCCGCGGGGGTTTCCCTCGCGATCGCCGACACCGCGGGGGAGCCGGTGGCCGAGGTGGCCACGCTGCGCCTGCGGCAGCCGACGGAGGTCCGGCAGGTCAGCCAGGAGAACCTGTACCGGCTCACCTGGACCCCACTGGCCGTCGAGCCGAAGGAACTCACCGATTTCGGCGTTCTCGGGTCGGCTGATGTGCTTCGGGAAGCAGAATCCTTCACCGACCTCGAAGCCGCCGCCACCGCCGCGCCCAGTCTCGTCGTCCTCCCGCTGCTCGACCCGCCCGGCGACGACCCCGCGGCCACCGCCCTCGCCGTCACCACCCGCGTCCTGGACCTCCTCCAGCGCTGGCTCGCCGACGATCGCCTCCGCGAGACCCGCCTGGCCGTCGTCACCCGCGGTGCCACCGAAGGCAACCCCGTCGCCGCGGCCGTGTGGGGCCTGGTCCGCTCCGCCCAGGCCGAACACCCGGGCCGCCTCACACTCGTCGACACCGACGGAAGCAGCACTCTCGAAGCCGCACTGGCGGCCGGCGAACCGCAGGTCGCCGTCAAGAACGGCCGCGTGCACGGCGGACGGCTCGCCCGCGTCGCACTTCAACCCGAAGCACGGGAATTCGGCGACCCCGACGGCACCGTCCTCATCACCGGCGGCACCGGCGGCCTCGGTGCGGTCTTCGCCCGCCACCTCGCCGCCGAGCACGGGATGCGGCGGTTGCTGCTCGTCAGCCGCAGCGGGGGCGACCCCGCCGAAGTCGCCACCCTCGTCGCGGAACTCGCCGCGCACGGCACCGAAGTCACCACCGCCGCCTGCGACGTCGCCGACCGGGACGCGCTGCGGACCCTGATCGACGGTCTCGAGCACCCGCTCACCGCCGTCGTGCACAGCGCCGGCATCCTCGACGATGGGGTCCTCGGCTCGCAGACCGCGGAGAGCTTCGAGCGCGTCCTGCGGCCCAAGGTCGCCGGCGCCTGGAACCTGCACGAACTGACCCGGGACCTGCGGTCGTTCGTCGTGTTCTCCTCGGTCGCCGGCACCGTCGGCACCGCGGGCCAGTCCAACTACGCCGCCGCCAACGCCTTCCTCGACGCCCTCGCCCGGCACCGCCACGAACAGGGCCTGCCCGCGACCTCGCTCGGCTGGGGCCCGTGGGCGTCCGGCAGCGGCATGACCAGCGACCTGTCCGACGCCGACCTCGCGCGGATGGCCCGCGCGGGCACTCCGGCCATCTCCACCGAACTCGGCACCGCGCTGTTCGACGCCGCGCTCGCCGCGGGTGTCCCCGACGTCGCCCCGGTCCGGCTCGACCTGCCGGTGCTGCGTGCGCTGGGCGACGTCCCGCCGGTGCTGCGCGGCCTGATCCGCGTCCCGCTCAAGCGGTCCGCGGCGGGCGCCGAAGCGGCCGTCGGGCTCGTCCAGCGGCTCGGCGCGCTCGACGCCGCCGGGCGCACCCGTGCCGTCCGCGAGCTGGTCACCACCCAGGTCGCGCAGGTGCTCGGGCACGCCGACGGCGGCGCGATCGACGCCGGCCAGACGTTCCAGCAGCTCGGCTTCGACTCCCTGACCGCCCTCGAGCTGCGCAACCGGCTCGACGGCGTGACCGGTGTCCGGCTCGGTGCCACTGCCGTGTTCGACTACCCGACCGTCGCCGCGCTGGGCGAGCACCTCCTGGAGGCACTGCTCGGCTCCGGGGCCGTCGCCGACGAGACGCCGAAGCCGGCCGCGGTGGCCGGCGACCCGATCGTCATCGTCGGCATGAGCTGCCGCTTCCCCGGCGGCGTCGAGTCGCCCGAGGACCTCTGGCGGCTGCTCGCCGAGGAACGCGACGCCATCACGGCGTTCCCGGCCAATCGCGGCTGGGACGTCGCCTCGCTCTACCACCCGGACCCGGACCACCCGGGCACGACGTACACGCGCGAAGGCGGCTTCCTGCACGACGCGGGCGACTTCGACCCCGAGTTCTTCGGCATGAACCCGCGCGAAGCCCTCGCCACCGACGCCCAGCAGCGCCTGCTGCTGGAGACCGGCTGGGAGGCCGTCGAACGCGCCGGCATCGACCCGGTGAGCCTGCGCGGCAGCCGCACCGGCGTGTTCGTCGGCGTGATGTACAACGACTACGGCCTGACGCTCAACCACCTCGCCGACACCGACGGCTACGAAAGCAACGGCAGCTCCCCGAGCGTCGCTTCGGGCCGCGTCGCCTACACCTTCGGCTTCGAAGGCCCGACGCTGACCGTCGACACGGCGTGCTCGTCGTCGCTGGTCACCCTGCACCTGGCCGCGCAGGCGCTGCGCGGCGGCGAATGCGAACTGGCGCTGGCCGGTGGCGCGACCGTGATGGCCACGCCGGGCACCTTCGTCGGCTTCAGCCGCCAGCGCGGGCTCGCCGCCGACGGCCGTTGCAAGGCGTTCTCCGACGACGCCGACGGGCTGGGCTTCGCCGAGGGCGTCGGCATGCTGGTGCTGGAACGGCAGTCCGACGCGCTCCGCAACGGCCACGAGATCCTCGCGGTCGTGCGCGGCAGCGCGGTCAACTCCGATGGTGCGTCCAACGGCCTGACCGCGCCGAACGGCCCGTCGCAGCAACGCGTGATCCGCCAGGCACTCGCCGCATCCGGGCTGTCCACTTCGGACGTGGACGCGGTCGAGGCGCACGGCACCGGCACCGCGCTCGGCGACCCGATCGAGGCGCAGGCCCTCATCGCGACTTACGGCCGGGACCGGGAACACCCGCTGCCGATCGGCTCGGTCAAGTCCAACATCGGGCACACCCAGGCCGCCGCGGGTGTCGCCGGGATCATCAAGATGGTCCTCGCGATGCGCCACGGCGTCCTGCCGCGCTCGCTGCACACCGAAACCCGGTCGTCCCATGTGGACTGGGACGACAGCGGCGTCGAGGTGCTGGCCGCGGCCCGGCCGTGGCCGGAGACCGGGCGCGTGCGCCGCGCCGCGGTGTCGTCGTTCGGCATCAGCGGCACCAACGCGCACGCCGTGCTCGAAGCCGGCCCGGCGCCGGTGCCCGCGCCCGAACCGGCGCAGCCGCCGTCGATCGTGCCGTGGGTGCTGTCCGGGCGGACCGCCGGTGCCCTGCGCGGGCAGGCCGAACGGCTGCTGGCGCACCTCACCGACCAGGATGTTTCCGCCGTCGGCCGGGCGTTGGCGGGCCGGACGTCGTTCGGGCACCGGGCCGTCGTCGTCGGCGAGGACCGGGCCGGGCTCGTCGCGGCGCTCGCCGCGGTGGCCGCGGGTGAGGCGGCCCCGGACGTCGTGACCGGACGCGCGTTCGGCACGCGCAACCCGGCCTTCGTCTTCCCCGGCCAGGGTTCGCAGTGGGCCGGGATGGCTCGCGACCTCCTGGCCGCGTCGCCGGTGTTCGCCGCGACGATGGCCGAGTGCGCCGCCGCGCTGAGCGAGTTCGTCGACTGGTCCCTGTTCGACGTCCTCGACGACGCCGAAGCTCTCGAAGAGGTCGACATCGTCCAGCCCGCGCTGTGGGCGGTGATGGTGTCGCTCGCCGCGCTGTGGCGCGAGTTCGGCGTCGAACCCGCCGCCGTCGCCGGGCACTCGCAGGGTGAGATCGCCGCCGCGTGTGTCGCGGGTGGACTGTCCCTTCAGGACGGCGCGCGCGTGGTCGCCCTGCGCAGCCGCCTGATCCGGCAGAAGCTTGCCCGCACCGGTGTGATGCTTTCGGTGGTGGCCCCGGTCGACGACGTCCGCGCGCTCGTGGGCGACGACGTCTCGATCGCCGCGGTGAACGGGCCCAAGCTGGTCACCGTCTCCGCCGACGAGAACGCCATGGCGAAACTGGAAAAGCGGCTCTCTGCCGCCGGGATGATGCGCTGGCGCCTGGCCGGGGTCAACTTCGCCGCGCACTCGCCGCAGGTCGAACTCCTCGAGGACGACCTGCTCGAACTGCTCGCGCCGGTGACGCCGCGCAGTTCCGACGTGCCGTTCTACTCGTCGGTGACCGGCGGCTTGCTGGACACCGCGGAGCTGGACGCCCGGTACTGGTACCGGAACCTGCGCCAGACCGTCCTGTTCGGCGAAGCGGCCGACGCGATGGTGGCCGGCGGCGCGAGCGCGTTCATCGAGCCCAGCCCGAACCCGGTGCTGAAGATGGCCCTCGAACAGACCATGGACCGCACCGGCGAACCGCTGGTGTTCCAGGAAACGCTGCACACCGGCGAAGGCGACTGGCGCCGGGTGGTCACCGCGGTCGCCGGGGCACACGCCCAAGGCGTCACGATCGACTGGGAAGCGTTCTACGAACGAGCCGGCGTCACCGCACGGGTGCCGCTGCCGACGTATGCCTTCCAGCGCAAGACCTATTGGCCCGAACCGGCTCCGCAGGCCGTCCCCGAGGGCGGCGAGAGTGCCGCCGACGCGCGGCTGTGGGGCCTGGTCGCGGCGACCGACGGCGAGGTGCTGGCCTCGGCGCTGGAGGTCGACCGGGCCGCGCTGGACGCCGTGCTGCCCGCGCTGTCGTCGTGGCGGGAGAAGCTGCGCACCGAAGCCGCCGTCGACCGCTGGTGGTACCGCATCGACTGGACGCCGCTGAAGCCCCCGGCGGGTGCCGCCGGGCCGGGCCGCTGGCTGGCCGTCGTCCCGGAGGACACCGGCGACTGGGGCGCGCGGGTGCTCGCTGCGCTCCCCGGCGACGTCACCGTCGTCACCGTGACCGACCCCGACCCGGCCGCCCTCACCGCTCGGCTCGGGGAACTGGCGGGGCCGTTCGACGCCGTCGTGTCGCTGCTCGCGCTGAGCACCCGCCCGATCGACGCGGCGCCGACCGCGCCACCGGGCGTCGTGCTCACCGCGGTGCTGGTCCAGGCACTGGCCCGGGCCGGGGTCGAAGCCAAGCTGTGGTGTCTCACCCGCGAAGCGCTGCCGGTCGAGGGACGGCACGCGGCCGCGGACACCGTCGGCCAGGCGGCGGTCTGGGGCTTCGGCCGCACCGTCGCGCTGGAACGCGCGGCGGCCTGGGGCGGCTTGGTCGAATTGCCCGCCGACCCCGGCGAAGCCGACCTGCGGCACCTGCCGCACGTGCTGGCCGGCCTCGGCGGCGAAGACCAGATCGCCCTGCGCGACGGCCGCCTGCTGGGCCGCCGCCTCCGGCGCACGACGGCGGCGGAGACCCCGTCGGTCACCCCGGCGCTGGCCGGGCCGGGCACGGTCCTCATCACCGGCGGCACGGGCGCGCTCGGCGTCGAGACGGCCCGCTGGCTGGCCGACGCCGGCGTCCGGCGGCTGGTGCTGACCAGCCGCCGCGGACCCGCCGCCCCGGGCGCGACCGAGCTGGTCGAGGAGCTGACCGGCCGCGGCGCCGAGGTTTCGGTGGTCGCGTGCGACGTCTCGGACCGCGCCCAGGTGGCCGCGGTGCTGGCGGCCATCCCCGAGACGGACCCGCTGCGCGGCGTCGTGCACGCCGCGGGCGTCGCCCAGGACGGCGCCGACGTTGTCACGCTGACCCTGGAGGAGGTCGAAGGCGTCCTGAAGTCCAAAGTGGAGGGTGCGCGGCACCTCGACGAGCTGGTCGGGGACCGGGAGCTGGACTTCTTCGTGCTGTACTCGTCGGTGTCGGGCATGCTCGGCAGCGGCAAGCTCAGCGCGTACGCCGCCGCGAACGCCTACCTCAACGCACTGGCCGAGGACCGCGAGCGCCGCGGCCTGGTGGGGGTGTCGATCGGTTGGGGCGTGTGGGGCGAGGCCGGCATGGCCATGCAGGGCGACATGCTCGAACACATGCAGCGCCACGGCCTGGTGCCGCTGGTCCCGGAAGAGGCGATGGTGGCGTTCGGGCGGGCCCTGAGCGTCCGCGGTTCGGTGCTGGCGGCGGACTTCGACTGGAACCGCTTCGCGCAGACGTTCACGCTGCCCCGCGAAAGCCCGCTGCTCAGCGAGCTGCCGGAGGTCCGCCAGGCGTTGTCGGCGGCGGGCTCCGAACGCGACGCGGTGGTGGCCGAGGCGACGCTGCACGAGGAACTCGCCG
The DNA here is from genome assembly GCF_014873755.1 of Amycolatopsis lexingtonensis. Taxonomy (NCBI): domain Bacteria; kingdom Bacillati; phylum Actinomycetota; class Actinomycetes; order Pseudonocardiales; family Pseudonocardiaceae; genus Amycolatopsis; species Amycolatopsis lexingtonensis. Next base: position 4,051,351 of record NZ_JADBEG010000001.1, on the reverse strand, counting down.
GACTGGACCCGGCGGAACGGCGGGACGCGCTGCTCCAGCTGGTCCGCACGGTGGCGGCCGAGCTGCTCGGCTACGGCGAACCGGGCGACATCGAGCCGTCACAGGCGTTCCGCGAGATGGGCGTGGACTCCCTGGCCGCGGTGGAGGTCCGCAACGTCCTGGGCGAGCGCACCGGCCTGCGGCTGCCGTCGACGCTGGTGTTCGACCACCCGACGTCTCAGGCGGTGGCGGCCCACCTGCACCGCGAGCTGTTCGGCGACGAGGCCGACGTCCCGGCGTCGGCGGAGGAGGCGAGGGTCCGGAAGTTCCTGGCTTCGGTGTCGTTCGACCAGCTGCGTTCCCTGGGGCTGGTGGAGCTGCTGTCGGAGGCGGCGGAGCGCTCGGATGATGCCACCCCCGAGTCCGAGGACGGCGACGTGGGCGAGATGGACGCGGACGACCTGGTCCGCTTCGTCCTGGGCGGCGACGAAGCCTGACCGGGGCTCACGGAGGCGGCACTTTCACGTGAAAGTGCCGCGTCGGTCGTGCCCGGCAAGCGCCCCAATGTGGCGTTCGGTGCGTCAGACGCACCGAACGCCACATTGGGTGCGTCTGACGCAACCAACGCCACATTGGGGCGCTCGCGGGGCGGCGGGAGGGGACCGGGGCTGAGCTGGGGTTCCGGGGCGTTCGGGGCGGACCGCAGGTCGAAGGGCAAGTCTGGGGGTTTCCCTGCTGGGGGTGCGGTTGACTCCCCGGCAAGTGGACGTCGCTCGGCGCCGAACGCCGTCGCGGTGGCGTCACCCGGGTAAGAACACGCTCACCCTGGAGATGTCTATGCCGGCCGGGTCGGATCGAGTCGTCGAAGCACTGCGCGTCGCCGTGCAGGAGAACAAGCAGCTGCGGCGGCAGAACACCACGCTGCTCGCCGCGGCGGCCGAACCGGTCGCCGTCGTCGCCATGAGCTGCCGGTATCCCGGGGGCGTGCAGTCGCCCGAGGACCTGTGGCGGCTCGTCGACGACGGTGTCGACGCCGTCACCGGGTTCCCCGAGGGCCGCGGCTGGCCGGAATCCCGGCACCAGGGCGGGTTCCTGCACCGCGCCGGGGACTTCGACCCCGCCTTCTTCGGCATCTCGCCGCGCGAGGCGCTGGCCATGGACCCGCAGCAGCGGATCGTCCTCGAGCTGGCCTGGGAAGCCTTCGAACGCGCCGGCATCGACCCGCGCGAGGTCGAGGGCGGGACCGGCGGTGTCTTCGTCGGGGCCGGGTCCATGGGGTACGGCCGCGGGCTCGCCGCGCTGCCCGACGGCGTCGAGGGCTACCTGGTCACCGGCACCGAATCCTCGGTGATCTCCGGCCGCATCGCCTACTTCTACGGCCTTGAAGGCCCTGCCGTCACCGTCGACACGGCGTGCTCGTCGTCGCTGGTCGCGCTGCACTGGGCCGCCCGCGCGCTGCGGGCCCGGGAGTGCTCCTTCGCCCTCGCCGGCGGGGTCGCCGTGATGGCCACCCCCGGGCTCTACGGCGAGTTCGACCGCCAGGGCGGCCTCGCCTCCGACGGCCGCTGCAAGTCCTTCGCCGAGGCCGCCGACGGCGCCGGGTTCTCCGAAGGCGCCGGGCTCCTGCTGCTGGAACGGCTGTCCGACGCCCGCCGCAACGGCCACGAAGTGCTCGCCGTCATCCGCGGCTCCGCGGTCAACTCCGACGGCGCCTCCAACGGCCTCACCGCCCCCAACGGCCCCTCCCAGCAGCGCGTGATCCGCCAGGCGCTGGAAAACGCCGGGCTGACCACCGACGACATCGACACCGTCGAGGCCCACGGCACCGGCACCGTGCTGGGCGACCCCATCGAGGCCCAAGCACTGCTGGCCACCTACGGCCGCGAGCGCGCGGGCGAGCCGCTGTGGCTCGGGTCCTTCAAGTCGAACGTCGGGCACACGCAGTCCGCCGCCGGGGTCGGCGGCGTCATCAAGACCATCCAGGCCATGCGCCACGGCGTGCTGCCGCGGACCCTGCACGTCGACGCGCCGACGTCCCATGTGGACTGGACAGCCGGGCGGGTCTCGCTGCTGACCGAGCCGCGCCCGTGGCCGGAGACCGGGAAGCCGCGCCGCGCCGCCGTTTCGTCGTTCGGCATCAGCGGCACCAACGCGCACCTGATCCTCGAACAGCCGGTCCCCGAACCGGTCGAAGCCCCCGAACGCCGGGAGCCCGCCGGGTACCTGTGGCCGGTGTCCGGCCGTACGCCGGACGCGCTGCGCGAGCAGGCCGCCCGGCTGCTGGCCCACCTCGACGCCCGCCCGGGGCACACCCCGCTCGACGTCGCGCACTCCCTCGCGACCACGCGCGTCGCCTTTCCGCACCGGGCCGTGGTCACCGGCGCGGGCCGCGACGAGCTGCTGACCGGCCTGCACGCGCTCGCCACCTCCGCGGCCGCCCCCGGCGTGCACACCGGCTCGGCCGGGCACCCCGGCGCGTCGGCGTTCCTGTTCACCGGCCAGGGTTCCCAGCGCGCCGACATGGGTGAGACGCTCGCTTTCCCGGTGTTCACCCAGGCACGCGAAGAGATCCTCGCGCTGCTCGACCTGCCGGAGACGTCCACTGTGGACGACACCGGGTTCGCGCAGCCCGCGCTGTTCGCCTTCGAGGTCGCGCTCTTCCACCTGCTCGAATCCCTGGGCGTGCGCCCGGACTTCGTCGCCGGGCACTCCGTCGGCGAGATCGCCGCGGCCCACGTGGCCGGCGTGCTGTCGTTGAAGGACGCGGTCAAGCTCGTCGAAGCCCGCGGCCGCTTGATGCAGGCGCTGCCCGCCGGCGGTGCCATGGTCGCGATCCAGGCGGCCGAAGCCGACGTCCTGCCACTGCTGACCGAAGACGTCTCGATCGCGGCCGTCAACGGCCCGGACGCCGTGGTCGTGTCCGGCGCCGAGGACGCGGTCCTCGCCATCGCCGCGCGGTTCGAGAAGACCAAGCGGCTCACGGTCAGTCACGCGTTCCATTCGCCGCTGATGGACCCGATGCTCGACGACTTCCGCGCGGTACTGGAAACGCTTACTTTCGCCGCGCCGTCGATTCCGATGATCGCCTCCGGCGACGTATCCACAGTGGACTACTGGGTGCGGCACGTGCGCGACGCCGTCCGCTACGCCGACACGGTCGCCGACCTGACCGGCCGCGGCGTCACCACGTTCCTCGAAGTCGGCCCGGACGCGACGCTCTCGGCGATGACGGCCGAGCTGACCGGCCCGGACGCCGACTGCATCCCCACCGCCCGCCGCGGCCGCGACGAAACCGCCACGCTGCTCGCGGCCTTGGCCCGCTGGCACGTCCGCGGCGGCGCCTTCGACTGGACGGCGTGGCACGAGGGCACCGGCGCCCGCGTCGTCGACCTGCCCACCTACGCCTTCCAACGCCGCACCTACTGGCTCGAGGGCGGCGCCGGCGGCGACCTCGGCCAGGTCGGGCTCGACCCCGCCGGGCACCCGCTGCTCGGCGCGGCTGTCGAACTGCCCGAGTCGGGCGGCTTCCTGTTCGCCGGCGAGCTGTCCGTGCGGCGGCAGGCCTGGCTGGGCCAGCACGAGATCCTCGGGACGAAACTCCTGCCCGGGACGGCGTTCCTGGAACTGGCGGGTCGGGCCGGCGCACAGGTCGGCTGCGCCCGCGTCGAAGAGCTGACGTTCGCCGCGCCGCTCGTGCTGCCCGCGTCCGGGGGCGTGCGGGTGCAGGTCGTCGCCGGTCCGGCCGCCGAAGACGGGAGCCGGTCGGTCAGCGTCTACTCCCAGCAGGAGGAAACCTGGGTGCGGCACGCTTCCGGCCGCCTCGGCGTCGGCGGCGCGCCCGCCGCGGCCCTGCCGGGGGAGTGGCCGCCCGCCGGCGCCGAACCCCTGGACCTGGACGGCTTCTACGAGGGCCTGGCCGGGCAGGGACTCGGCTACGGCCCGGCGTTTCAGGGGCTGCGCGCGGCCTGGCGGCTGGGCGACGAGGTCCTCGCCGAAGTCGCGCTGCCACCGGAACATGAGGCCGAAGCCGCGTCGTTCGGCCTGCACCCGGCCCTGCTCGACGCCGTCCTGCACGCCTCCGCGCACCTCGAAGGCCGTGAGGGCCTGCCGTTCTCGTGGACCGGCGTCGGCGTGCAGCCCGCGCACGCCACCACCCTGCGCGCCCGGCTCACCCCGGTCGGCGAGAACGCCGTCGCGCTCGCCGTCACCGACCCCGCGGGCACGCCGGTGCTGGCCGCCGACGCGCTGACGTTCCGCCCGGTCGCCGCCGGGGAACTGCGGGCGACCCGGCACGAATCCCTCTTCCGTCCGGTGTGGACACCCGCGCCCGCGGTCGCCGTGACTCAGCCCGCCGACGACGCGGACTGGGTGGTGCTCGGCACCGGGCTGGGGTTCACCGCCCCGGCGGTGTTCCCCGACCTCGCGACCGTCCGGATCAGCGCGGACCCGGTCCCGGCCGTCGTGCTCGCCCCCGTCGCGGCCGGCGACGGCGACCCTGCCGCCGCCCACGCGGCCACCTCGTGGGCCCTCGAACTGCTGCAGACGTGGATCGCGGAGCCGGACTTCGCCCAGTCACGGCTGGTCTTCGTCACCTCCCACGCCGTGCCGGCCGCCGAGGGTGACGTCGTCGACCCGGCCGCCGCGGCGGTCTGGGGCCTGGTCCGTTCGGCGCAGGCCGAGCACCCCGAGCGGTTCGTCCTCATCGACGTGGATGAGCCGGAGCAGCTGACCGCGCCGCTGCGGCGCGTCCTCGATTCCGGGGAAGCCCAGGCCGCCCTGCGCGACGGCGGGATCGTCCTGCCCCGGCTGGCCCGCCTCCCGGTCGGCGACGGCCCGGCCGCGCACTTCCCGGACGGCGCCACCGTCCTGGTCACCGGCGGCACCGGCGGGCTCGGTGCCCTGGTGGCGAAGCACCTGGTCACCGAGCACGGCGTCCGGAACCTGCTGCTGGCCGGTCGCCGCGGCCCGGAAGCCCCTGGCGCGCAAGAACTCCACGCGGAACTGACCGCGCTCGGCGCCGACGTCACCATCGCCGCGTGCGACGCCGCCGACCGGGACGCCCTCGCCGCGCTGCTGGCCGAGCACCCGATCGGCGCTGTCGTGCACGCGGCCGGGGTGCTGGACGACGGTGTCGTCGAAACCCTTACGCCCGAACGCATCGCGACGGTCTTCCGGGCGAAGGTCGACGCGGCCTGGAACCTGCACGAGCTGACGGGCGACCTCGGCGCGTTCGTCCTGTTCTCCTCGGCCGCCGGCGTGCTCGGCAGCCCGGGGCAGGCCAACTACGCCGCCGCCAACGCCTACCTGGACGCCCTCGCGCAACGGCGGCGCGCCGAAGGCCTGCCGGGCCAGTCCCTGGCTTGGGGTGCGTGGGCCGGGGACGCCGGGATGGCGGCCCGGCTGTCCGACGCCGACCACCGCCGTCTCGCGGCGGCGGGCCTGCCCCCGCTCGACCCGGCCGAGGGCCTGGCGCTGTTCGACGCGGCACTGACCGAGGCCGAACCGGCCGTGCTGCCGATGCGCGTGGACGTCGGCGCCCTGCGCGGCCGCCCGGGCGTGCCCGCACTGCTGCGCGGGCTGGTGCCCGGCGGCGCCGCGCCGGGCACGAGCCGTCCCGTGTCCGCGCTGGCCGACCGGCTCGGCGGGCTCACCGAAGCCGACCGCGCCCGGGCCCTGGAAGACCTGGTCCGCACCGAGGCCGCGCTTGTGCTCGGCTACGCGGCCACCGACACCGTCGACGGCCGGAGCGCGTTCAAGGACCTCGGGTTCGACTCGCTGACCGCCGTCGAGCTGCGCAACCGCCTCGACGCGGCGACCGGCCTGCGCCTGCCCGCCACGCTCGTCTTCGACTACCCGACGCCGGAAGCGCTCGCCGCGCACGTCGACCGGGAGCTGTCCGGCGCGGTCGCCGAGGAGACCACGGTGACCGCGCGGCCGGTGTCCGACGACCCGATCGTCATCGTCGGCATGGGCTGCCGCTACCCGGGCGGGGTCGGCTCGCCCGAAGACCTGTGGCGGCTGGTCGAAAACGGCGTCGACGCGGTCTCCGGCTTCCCGGTCAATCGCGGCTGGGACGTCGAGGGCCTCTACCACCCGGATCCTGCCCACCCCGGCACGTCCTACACGCGTCACGGCGGGTTCCTGCACGACGCGGGGGAGTTCGACCCGGCGTTCTTCGGGATGAGCCCGCGGGAAGCGCTTGCCACGGATTCGCAGCAGCGGCTGCTGCTCGAAGTGTCGTGGGAAGCCGTCGAGCGCGCGGGCGTCGACCCGGTGTCGCTGCGCGGCTCGCGGACCGGCGTGTTCGTCGGCGTGATGTACTCCGACTACGGGATGCTGCTGCAGGGCAGCCCGGAAGCCGAGGCCTACCAGGGCAACGGCAGCGCCCCCAGCGTCGCCTCCGGCCGGATCGCGTACACGATGGGCCTCGAAGGGCCGACCGTCACCGTCGACACGGCGTGCTCGTCGTCGCTGGTCGCGCTGCACTGGGCCGCGCAGGCCCTGCGGCAGGGGGAGTGCTCCCTCGCGCTGGCCGGCGGTGTCACGGTCATGTCGACACCCGGATCGTTCGTCGCGTCCAGCCGCCAGCGTGGCATCGCCGCCGACGGCCGCTGCAAGTCCTTTTCGGACACCGCCGACGGCGTCGGCTGGTCCGAGGGCGCCGGGATTCTCGTCCTGGAAAGGATGTCGGACGCACGCCGCAACGGCCACGAGATCCTGGCCGTGCTGCGCGGCTCCGCCGTCAACTCCGATGGCGCGTCCAACGGCCTCACGGCGCCGAACGGACCGTCGCAGCAACGGGTGATCCGGCAAGCACTCGCCGCCTCCGGACTGTCCACGAGGGACGTCGACGTCGTCGAGGCGCACGGCACCGGGACCACCCTGGGCGACCCGATCGAAGCGCAGGCCCTGCTCGCCACGTACGGCCAGGACCGCGAGAACCCGCTGCTGCTCGGCTCGATCAAGTCCAACATCGGGCACGCCCAGGCGGCGGCCGGCGTCGCCGGGATCATCAAGGTCGTCCAGGCGATGCGCCACCAGACCCTGCCGCGCACGCTGCACGTCACCGAGCCCTCGACGCACGTCGAGTGGGCCGCCGGGAACGTGGAGCTGCTCACCGACGCTCGGCCGTGGCCCGCCGAGGCCGGGCGCCCGCGCCGCGCCGGTGTCTCGTCGTTCGGCATCAGCGGCACCAACGCCCACGCCATCATCGAGGAACCGCCGGTCGTCATCCCGGCCCGTGACGAGGCCGAGCGCGAGCTGCCGTGCGTTCCGCTGGTCCTCAGTGGACGGACGCCGGAAGCGCTGCGCGACCAAGCCGCCCGGCTCCGGGACGTCGACGCGGACCTGGTCGATCTCGGGTACTCCCTGGCCACGACGCGTTCGACGTTCGACCACCGCGCCGTCGTCTTCACCGCCGAGGGGCTCGCCGCGCTTGCCGAGGGCCGCCCGTCGCCGCTGGTCACCACCGGCGAGGCGAAGGGCGTCCCGAAGGTCGCGTTCGTCTTCACCGGCCAGGGCGCCCAGCGGCCCGGCATGACCCGCGGCCTCTACGACTGCTTCCCGGCGTTCGCCACCGCGCTCGACGCCGTGCTCGACCGCCTCGACCCGCGGGTGCGCGAAGTCCTCTGGGGTGAGGACGCCGACGCGTTGGCGCAGACGGGGTTCGCGCAGCCCGCGTTGTTCGCGGTCGAGGTCGCGCTCGTCCGGCTGCTGGGCACGTGGGGGATCCGGCCGGACTTCGTCGGCGGCCACTCCGTCGGCGAGATCGCCGCCGCGCATGTGGCCGGCGTGCTCACGCTGGAGGACGCCTGCACGCTGGTCACCGCCCGCGCGTCGCTGATGCAGGACCTCGAGCCCGGGGGCGCGATGGTCGCCGTCCGCGCCACCGAGGAAGAAATCGCGCCCTACCTGAACGACGAGGTCGCGCTCGCGGCGGTCAACGCCCCGGATTCGGTCGTGCTGTCCGGCGCCGAGGCCGCCGTGCTCGCCGCGGCGGAGCACTTCGCCGACACCAAACGGCTCACCGTGTCGCACGCGTTCCACTCGCCGCTGATGGACCCGATGCTGCCCGCGTTCCGGGACGCCATCGCCGGGCTGGCCTTCGAAGCGCCCGCCGTGCCGATGATCGCCGAGGGCGACGTCACCGACCCGGAACGCTGGGTCGCGCACGTCCGGGAGCCGGTCCGGTTCGCCGACACCGCCGAGCAGCTGCACGGGACCGGCGTGATCGTCGAAATCGGCCCGGACGCGGTCCTGTCCGCGATGACCGACGGCATCCCGGTGGCCCGTCGCGGCCGCGACGACGTCGAGACCCTGGTCGGCGCCGTCGGGAAGCTGCACGTCTCCGGCGTCCGGATCGACTGGTCCGCCTTCTTCGCCGGGACCGGCGCGCGCCGGGTTCCGTTGCCCACGTACGCGTTCCAGCACGAATGGTTCTGGCCCTCGGCCGCCGCACCCACCGGCGAGACGGCCGACGCCGAGTTCTGGGCTGCCGTGGATCGGGGTGACGCCGCGGGACTGGCCGCGCGGCTCGACGTCGACGACGCGTCCCTCAGCGCCGTCCTGCCCGCGCTGTCCTCCTACCGTCGTTCACGCCACGAAGAGTCCGTTGTGGACAGATGGTGCTACAAAGCGACCTGGGTCCCGGTCACCGCGGCCCGTCCCGGCACCGGATCGTGGCTCGTGGTCGTCCCGGCCGCGCTGGCCGGCGACCCGTGGGTCACCACCGTCGCCGGGTACTTCGACGGCGAGCCGGTGGTCTTCGACGACACCATCGCCGACCGCCTGCGCGAGCGCGAGTTCGACCACGTGCTTTCCCTGCTGGCCCTCGACGAAACCGGCTTCCCGGGCGTCCCGGCCGGGCTCACCGCCACGGCCACGCTGCTGCAGGCCCTCGGCAACACCCCGCTGTGGTGCGTGACCCGCGAGGCCCTCGCGGTGGCCCCGGGCGACCCCGTCGGACGGCCCGCCCAAGCCGCCGTCTGGGGCCTCGGCCGCGCCGCCGCGCTCGAACTTCCGCAGCGCTGGGGCGGTCTCGTCGACCTGCCCGCCGAGCTGGACGCGGAAGTGCCCCGACGGCTCGCGGCGGCGTTGACCGGCGCCGACGGCGAAGACCAGCTCGCGATCCGCGCGGCCGGGCTGTTCGGCCGCCGGGTCGTCGCCGCGCCCCCGGCACCGGGCCGCGCGCCCGGCGGCGGAACCACCCTCATCACCGGCGGCACCGGCGCGCTCGGTGCCGAAATCGCCCGCCGGCTCGCGAAGACGGGCCGCACCCTGGTGCTGCTCAGCCGCCGTGGTCCCGACGCCCCCGGCGCGGCCGACCTGCGCGAGGAGCTGACCGCGCTCGGCGCCGAGGTCACCATCACCGCGTGCGACGCCGCCGACCGGGACGCCCTCGCCGCCGTGCTGGCAGACATCCCGGACCTGACCGACGTCGTGCACACCGCCGGGGTCCTCGACGACGGCGTTCTCGACACTCTTACCCCGGACCGCTTCGAAGCCGGGTTCCGCGCCAAGGCCGAGGCCGCGTGGAACCTGCACGAACTGACCGCCGACCTGCGCAGCTTCGTGCTGTTCTCCTCCGTCGCGGGCACGTTCGGCTCGGCCGGGCAGGCGGCCTACGCGGCAGCCAACGCCACCCTCGACGCCCTCGCCGAGCACCGCCGCGGCCTCGGCCTGCCCGCGACGTCCATCGCCTGGGGCCCGTGGGCGGGCGGCGGCATGCTCGCCGCCGACCCGGCCGTCGCCGACCGCGCCCGCCGCGGCGGCCTGAACCCCCTCGACCCGGAACGCGCGGCCGCCGCGCTGGACCGGGCGCTGGCGGACCCCACCGTCGTCGTCGCCGACATCGACTGGACCCGCTACGCGCAGGTGCTGCGCCCGAGCCCGCTGCTCAGCGGCATCCCGGCGGCCGCGCGTGTCGATGCCCCGCGCGGGGACGAAGAGCTGCGCGCCCGGCTCGCCGCCGTCCCCGAGGACGACCGGTTCGACTTCCTGCTCGGGCTGCTGCTGGAGCAGGTCGCGGTGGTGCTCGGCCACAGCGGCACCGGGGGAGTGGCGCCCGACCGCGCGTTCCGCGACCTCGGCTTCGACTCGCTCACCGCCGTCGAGCTGCGCAACGTCGTCGCGCTGGCGACCGGGCTCGACCTCCCGCCGTCGTTGGTGTTCGACCACCCGACCCCGGAGATCCTCACCCGCCACCTGCTCGGCGAACTCGCGGGCACGCTGGTCGAGGCCGCGGCACCGGTGCGCGCGTCGGCCGACGACGACCCGATCGTCATCGTCGGCATCGGCTGCCGGTTCCCCGGCGGCGTCCGTGGCCCCGAGGACTTCTGGCGCCTGCTCGCCGGCGGCGGGGACGGCATCACCGCCTTCCCCGAAGACCGCGGCTGGGACCTCGCCACCCTCGCCTCCGGGTACGAGTACGCGCTGACCGGCGGCTTCCTCGACGGCGTCACCGACTTCGACGCCGACTTCTTCGGCATCTCGCCCCGCGAGGCGCTGGCGATGGACCCGCAGCAGCGGCTGCTGCTCGAAGTCTCCTGGGAGGCCCTCGAACGCGCCGGGATCGACCCGGCGACGCTGCACGGCGGCGACACCGGCGTGTTCGTCGGCACCAACGGCCAGGACTACGGCACCCTGCTGGCCACCTCCGGCGAAGACGTCCAGGGGCACCTGGCCACCGGCACCACCGCCAGTGTCCTTTCCGGACGGTTGTCCTACACGCTCGGGCTGGAAGGCCCGTCGGTCACCGTCGACACCGCGTGCTCGTCGTCGATGGTCGCGCTGCACTGGGCCGCGCAGGCACTGCGCCGCGGCGAGTGCACGACCGCGCTGGCCGGCGGCGTCACGATCATGGCCACGCCCAACTCCTTCGCCGAGTTCGCCCGGCAGGGCGGCCTCGCCGCCGACGGCCGCTGCAAGCCGTTCGCCGAGGGCGCCGACGGCACCGGCTGGTCCGAAGGCGCCGGGATCCTCGTCGTCGAACGGCTTTCCACCGCGCGGGAGCAGGGCCACCCGGTGCTCGCCGTGGTCCGCGGCACCGCCGTCAACTCCGACGGCGCGTCCAACGGACTCACCGCCCCCAACGGGCCCGCCCAGCAACGCGTGATCCGCCAGGCCCTCGCCGACGCCGGACTGTCCACAACGGACGTCGACGCGGTGGAGGCGCACGGCACCGGCACCGTGCTCGGCGACCCGATCGAAGCGCAGGCACTGCTGGCCACCTACGGCCGCGACCGCGAAGAACCGCTGTGGCTCGGCGCCGTCAAGTCCAACCTCGGCCACACCCAGGCGGCGGCTGGTGTCGCCGGGATCATCAAGATGGTCCTCGCCCTGCGGCACGGCGAGCTGCCGAGGACGCTGCACGTCGACGAGCCGTCGAGCCGCGTCGACTGGACCGCCGGCGACGTGCGGGTGCTCACCGAGCACCGCGCCTGGCCGGAGTCCGGGCGACCGCGCCGTGCGGGGGTCTCGTCGTTCGGGCTCAGCGGCACGAACGCGCACGCGATCCTCGAACAGGCTCCGGTTTTCGACGACGTCGTCGCCGAAGAGCCCCCGACCGCGCCGCTGCTGCTGTCCGCGCGTACGCCTGAGGCGTTGTCCGCGCAGGCCGCTCAGCTGCACGCGCTGCTCAGCGACCGCGCCCCCGCCGGGATCGCCCGCGCGCTCGCCACCACCCGCACCGCGTTCCCGTACCGCGCGGCCATCGTCGGTGACCCCCTCGAGCAGCTGGCCGCGCTCGCCGAGACACCCGTCGTGACTCCGGCGCGGACCCGCGCCAAGACCGCGTTCGTCTTCGCGGGGCAGGGCGCGCAACGGCCGGGCATGGGCGCCGGGCTGTACCGGCGTTTCCCGGTGTTCGCCGAAGCCTTCGACGCCGTGTGCGCCCACCTCGGCGAGGAACTGCGAGACGTCGTCTTCGGCGAGGACGGCACGCTGCTGGACCGCACCGACTGGACGCAACCGGCGACCTTCGCCCTCGGCGTCGCGCAGTACCGGCTGCTGGAATCGTTCGGGGTCAAGCCGTCCTGGCTCGCCGGGCACTCGGTCGGCGAGATCGCCGCGGCCCACGTCGCCGGGGTTCTGTCCCTTGAGGACGCGTGCACGCTCGTCGCCGCCCGCGGCCGTTTGATGGCCGCACTCCCGGCCGGTGGCGCGATGGCCGCGGTGCGCACGTCCGAAGCCGAAGTCCGCGAGTTCCTGGTCGACGGCGTGACGATCGCCGCGGTCAACGGGCCGAACGCCGTCGTGGTCGCGGGTACCGAAGCCGCCGTCACCCGGACCACCGACGCCCTCGCGGCGGCCGGGCACCACGTCCGGCGCCTCGCCGTCAGCCACGCGTTCCACTCGCCGCTGATGGATCCGATGCTCGACGACTTCGCCGAAGTGCTGGCGGGCCTGGAGTTCGCGGAGCCGCGGCTGCCGATCGTGTCCACAGTGACCGGTGAACTCGCCGACCCGCACACGCCGGAGTACTGGGTCGCGCACGTCCGCGAGCCGGTCCGCTTCGCCGACGCCGTGCGCGTGCTCGGCGAGCAGGACGCGGCCGCCGTCGTCGAGCTGGGCCCGGACGGGTCGCTGTCGGCCGCCGCGAGCGAAGTCCTCGGCTCCGACGTCGCCTGCGTCCCGCTGCTGCGCCGTGACCAGGCCGAGGAGACCGCGTTCGTGACGGCGCTCGGCCGCCTGCACGTCGCCGGGGTGCGGGTCGGCTGGCCCGCGTTCTTCAGCCCGGCCGGCGGCCCCGGCCCGGACCTGCCGACTTACCCCTTCCAGCGCGAACGCCATTGGCCGCGCACGTCCGGCGCGGTCCCCGGCGACCTTGGTGCCGCCGGTCTCGACGCGGCCCGGCACCCGCTGCTCGGCGCCGGCGTCGAACTGCCGGACTCCGGTGGGTTCCTGTTCACCGCCCAGCTTTCGCTGCGCACGCAGCCGTGGCTGGCCGACCACTTCGTGCTCGGCGCGGCGCTGCTGCCCGGCACCGCCTACCTCGACCTCGCGATCCGCGCCGCCGACCGGGCGGGCTGCGACCGCGTCGACGAGCTGACCCTCGAAGTCCCCCTGGTCCTGCCGCCGGAAGGCGCGGTGCGGCTCCAGGTCGCCGTCGGCCCGGCCGGTCCCGCGGGCGAACGCGCCCTGGCCGTGTACTCCACCCCGTCCGGCGGCGGCGAGCAGCCGTGGACGCGGCACGCGAGCGGCCGTCTCGGCACGGGTACGGCCACGCCGGACGACTCGGCCGCGTGGCCGCCGCCGGAAGCCGAAGCCGTTGCCCTGGAGGGGTTCTACGAGCGGCTCGCCTCGGGCGGGTTCGCCTACGGGCCGCTGTTCCGCGGGCTCAAAGCCGTCTGGCGCACCCCCGAGGCGGTGTACGCCGACGTCGTGCTGCCCGAGGAAGCCGAGCGGGACGCGGCCGCGTTCGGGCTGCACCCGGCGCTGCTGGACGCCGTCCTGCACGCCGCCGAGCACGCCGGGCTGACCGAAGTGGACGGTGGCCGCCTCCCGTTCGCCTGGAGCGGCGTCACGCTGCACGCGGGGGGCGCGGCCGTCGTGCGGGCCAAGCTGACCCGGCTCGGCGAGGACTCCGTCGCGATCGAGCTGCGCGACGCGGCCGGTGACCCGGTCGCTTCGGTCGGCTCGCTCGTGCTGCGCCCAGCCGCCCCGGCGCGGACCCAGCCCGTCGACTCGCTGTACCACCTGGACTGGGTCCCGGTTCCGCGCCCGGCCGAGGAAGCCGAGTTCGCCGTCCACCACGTCGCGGCCGGCGGACCCGAGGGCGTGCGCACCGCTACTGCCGACGCGCTGGCGGTGCTGCAGTCCTCGGAGGACTCCCGGCTGCTGTTCGTCACGTCCGGAATGGACGATCCCGCCGCCGCGGCCGTCTGGGGACTGGTGCGCTCGGCGCAACGCGAGCACCCCGGCCGGTTCTTCCTGTCCGATGTGGACGAAGCACCGGAGTCCCTCGCCGCGCTGCCCGCCGTGGTGGCGTCCGGCGAACCGCAGACGATCGTGCGGGGCGGCGAGATCAGCGCCGCCCGGATCGCCCGCGTGCCGTACGCCGACGACGTCGTCCCGCCGAAGTGGGACGAAGGCACCGTGCTCATCACCGGCGGCACCGGCGGGCTCGGCGCCGCGCTGGCCCGCCACCTGGTGACCACCCACGGCGCCCGGCGGCTGCTGCTGGTCAGCCGCCGTGGTCTCGACGCTCCGGGCGCGGCCGACCTGGTCGCCGAGCTGACCCTCGCCGGTGCCGAAGTCGACGTCGCCGCGGCGGACGTGGCCGACCGCGCCGAGCTGGCCCGCGTCCTCGACGGCGTCCCGCTGTCCGCCGTCGTGCACACCGCGGGCGTCCTCGACGACGGCATCCTCGGCTCGCTCACCCCCGAGCGGCTCGACACCGTGCTGGCGCCCAAGTTCGACGCCGCCTGGCACCTCGACGAGCTGACCCGCCACCTCGACCTGACCGCGTTCGTCGTCTACTCCTCGGTCGCCGGCACGTTCGGCGCGGCCGGGCAGGCGAACTACACCGCGGCCAACGCGGCCGTCGACGCGCTCGTCCGGCGCCGCCGGGCCCGCGGGCAGCAGGCGCTTTCCCTCGGCTGGGGCGCGTGGTCGCGCGCGGGCGGCATGACCGCCACCCTCACCGACGCCGACCTGCGCCGGATGGCCGCCACCGGCATGCCCGCGCTCGAACCGGACCACGCCCTGCGGCTGTTCGACGCGGCCTGCGCGTCCGGGCTCGACACCGTCCTGCCGGTGCGCCTCGACTTCACCGCGCTCGGCGCGTTGCCCGAGGTCACGCACCTGCTGCGCGGCCTGGTCCGCACCCCCGCCCGGCAGACGGCGGCCAACCTCCCGCGCCTCGACGGCCCACTGCTCGGCCTCAGCGGCCCGGAGCGTTCCCGCGCGGTGCTCGACCTCGTCCGCGCGCAGGTCGCCGCCGTGCTCGGCCACGCCGGCACCGCCGGGGTGGCCGCCGACCGGCCGTTCCGCGAGCTGGGCTTCGACTCGCTCACCGCGGTCGAGCTGCGCAACCGCCTCGACGCGGCCACCGGGCTGCGGCTGCCCGCCACGCTCACGTTCGACTACCCGACCCCGGCCGAGCTGGCCGCGTTCCTGCTCGGCGAGGTCGACGTCCCCGAACCGGTCACCACGACGGCCGCGGTGGACGGCGACCCGATCGTCATCGTCGGCATGGGCTGCCGCTACCCGGGCGGCGTCGGCTCGCCCGAAGACCTCTGGAACCTGGTGAACGAGGGCGTCGACGCCGTCACCGACTTCCCGGCCAACCGCGGCTGGGACGTCGACGGCCTCTACCACCCGGACCCCGACCACCCCGGCACGTCCTACACCCGCAGCGGCGGTTTCCTGCACGAGGCCGGCGAATTCGACCCGGCGTTCTTCGGGATGAGCCCCCGCGAAGCCCTCGCGACCGACTCCCAGCAGCGGCTGCTGCTGGAGGTGTCCTGGGAGGCCGTCGAGCGGACCGGCGTCGACCCGCGCTCGCTGCGCGGCTCGCGGACCGGCGTGTTCGTCGGCGTGATGTACTCCGACTACGGCCTGCTGCTGCAGGGCAGCCCGGACACCGAGGGCTACCAGGGCAACGGCAGCGCGCCGAGCGTCGCCTCCGGCCGCGTCGCCTACGCGTTCGGCCTGGAAGGCCCGACGCTCACGGTCGACACGGCGTGTTCGTCGTCGCTCGTCGCCCTGCACCTCGCGGCCCGCGCGTTGCAGAACGGGGAGTGTTCGCTCGCCCTCGCCGGTGGCGTCACCGTGATGTCGACGCCCAGCACGTTCATCGGCTTCAGCCGTCAGCGCGGCCTGTCCGCCGACGGCCGCTGCAAGTCCTTTTCGGACACCGCCGACGGCGTCGGCTGGTCTGAAGGCGCCGGGGTCCTGGTCCTGGAACGGATGTCGGATGCGAAGCGCAACGGCCACGAGATCCTCGCCGTCGTCCGCGGCAGCGCGGTGAACTCCGACGGCGCGTCCAACGGCCTCACCGCGCCGAACGGCCCGGCCCAGCAACGCGTGATCCGCCAGGCCCTCGCCGCGTCCGGTCTGTCCACTTCGGACATCGACGTCGTCGAGGCGCACGGTACCGGGACCACGCTGGGTGACCCGATCGAAGCCCAGGCACTGCTGGCCACCTACGGCCGGGACCGGGAAACGCCGCTGCTGCTCGGGTCGATCAAGTCGAACCTCGGCCACACCCAGGCCGCCTCCGGCGTCGCCGGGATCATCAAGATGGTGCAGGCCATGCGGGCCGGGGCGCTGCCGCGCACGCTGCACGTCACCGAGCCGTCCACGCACGTCGACTGGTCGGGCGGCGCGATCGAGCTGCTCACCGAGCCGCGTGCCTGGCCCGACCACGGCCGCCCGCGCCGCGCCGCCGTGTCGTCGTTCGGCATCAGCGGCACCAACGCCCACACCGTGCTCGAAGCACCGCCGGCCGTGCCGGTCCCGCCGCGCGCCGAACCGGCGCCGCCCGTACTGGCCTGGCCGTTGTCCGGACGCACCCCGGAAGCCGTGCGGGAGCAGGCTTCCCGGCTGCTCGCGCACCTCGCCGAGCATCGCGACGAGAACCCGGCCGACATCGGGTTCGCCCTGGCCACCACCCGGACGCAGTTCGCCGAACGCGCGGTCGTCACCGGCGCCACCCGGACCGACCTCGAGACCCGCCTGGAGGTGCTCGCCCGCGGCGGCAGCGTCGCCGGGCTGGTCACCGGGACAGCGGGGGAGCAGGTGCCCGCGTTCCTCTTCGCCGGGCAGGGCAGTCAGCGCGCCGGCATGGGCCGTGACCTCTACGAGCGCTTCCCGGTGTTCGCCGAAGCGCTCGACACCGTGCTCGCGCGGCTCGACCGGGAGCTGGACCGCCCGCTGCACGAGCTGCTCTTCGCCGAGGAGGCGGACGCGCTCGACGAGACCCAGTACGCGCAGCCCGCGCTGTTCGCCTTCGAAGTCGCGCTGTACCACCTGGTCCGCTCGTGGGGGCTGACGCCGGAGTACCTGGCTGGGCATTCGATCGGGGAGATCGCCGCCGCGCACGTCGCCGGGGTGTTCGGCCTCGACGACGCGTGCACGCTGGTCGCCGCGCGCGGCCGGCTCATGCAGCAGCTGCCCGCGGGCGGCGCGATGATCGCCGTGCAGGCCACCGAAGCCGAGGTCCGGCCGCTGCTGACCGGGCGCGAGGACGAGGTCGCGCTGGCCGCGGTCAACGGGCCGGCCTCGGTCGTCGTCTCCGGCGCCGCCGGCCGCGTCGAGGAGATCGCCGCGCACTTCGCCGCCGACGGCCGCAAGACGCGGCGGCTGCGCGTGAGCCACGCCTTCCACTCGCCGCTGATGACCCCGATGCTCGACGACTTCCGCAAGGTCGTCGCCGGGATCACCTTCTCGGCGCCGTCGCTGCCGATCGTCTCGACCGTCACCGGCGAGCTGGTCACCGCGTCGGTGCTGGCGTCGGCCGAGCACTGGGTCGAGCAGGTCTGGCGGCCCGTGCTGTTCGGCCCGGCCGTGCGTCGCCTGACCGAGCTGGGCGTCACCGCGTTCGCCGAGATCGGCCCGGACGCCACGGTGTCCGCGATGGCCGCGGAGTCCCTCGGCGCCGCTCATTTCGCCGTCCCGTTCCTGCGCCGCGACCGGGCCGAAGCCGACGCGGTCGCCGAAGCCCTCGGCCGGTGGCACGTCGCCGGCGTCGCCCTCGACTGGCGGGCGCTGGCCGGTCCGGACGCGCGGGCCGTGCCGCTGCCCACCTACGCCTTCCAGCACCAGTGGATCTGGCCGGGTGGCGGGCTGGCCCAGGTCGGCGACGTCTCCGCGGCCGGGCTCTGGGCCGCCGGGCACCCGCTGGTCGGCGCCGCGGTCGAGCTGCCGGACTCCGGCGGCCTGCTGTTCACCGGCCGTCTGTCGCTGGCCGCCCAGCCGTGGCTGGCCGGGCACACCGTCGGCGGGGCCGTGGTGGTCCCGGGGACGGCGCTGCTGGAGCTGGCCGTGCGCGCCGGCGACCAGGCCGGGTGCCCGCGCGTCGACGAGCTGACGCTGGAAGCCCCGCTGGTCGTCCCGGACGGGGGCCGGGTCGTCGTCCAGGTCGCCGTCAGCGGCGCCGAGGACGGCGTCCGCACCCTGCGCGTCTACTCCCGCGACGAAGGCGAGCCGGGCGCGGCCTGGACCCGCCATGCGAGCGGCACGCTCGTGTCCGCTGTGGACGAACCGGTCGTCTCGTGGCCCGAGTGGCCACCGGCGGGCGCGGAAGCCGTTGCCCTGGAAGGCTTCTACGACACGATGGCCGACCGCGGCCTCGGGTACGGCCCGATGTTCCAGGGCCTGACGCGGGCTTGGCGGCACGGCGACGACGTCTACGCCGAAGTCGCGCTGGCCGAGGACGACCACGACGCGGCCGCGCAGTTCGTCGTGCACCCCGCGCTGCTCGACTCCGCGCTGCACGCCGCGTCGCTGCTGGAGATCGGCGGCGGGCTGCCGTTCAGCTGGTCCGGTGCGGCGTTCCTGGCCTCCGGCGCGACCGCGCTCCGGGTCCGGCTCGCGCCGGTCGACGGCGGGCTCGAAGTCACCGCGACCACACCGGACGGCACGCCGGTGGTCGCCGTCCGCTCCCTGGCCCTGCGGGCCGTGCCCACGATGGCTGCCCCGGCGCCGACCGGCTACCAGCTCACCTGGCCCCCCCTGCCCGAAGCGCCGCTACCACCCGGCAAACCTCCGGTGACGCTGCTCCAGGTGCCTTCCGCGGAGGGACCGGTCCCGGCTGCCGTCCGCTCGGTCACGGCCCAGGTGCTGGCGGACGTCCAGCGTGCGCTCGCCGACGAGCCAACCCTCGTGGTCGTCACCCGCAACGGCGTCGCAGTCGAGCCCGACGAGCACGTCGACCTCGCCCACGCCGCCGTCTGGGGCCTGCTCCGCGCGGCCCAGCTGGAGAACCCGGGCCGGATCGTCCTCGCCGACTCGGACACCGGCGAAGTCCCGGAGACCGCCATCGCGGGCGCCCTCGCGGCCGCCGAACCCCAGGTCGCGCTGCGCGCCGGTCGCCTCCACACCGCCCGCCTCGCCCCGGCACTTTCACGTGAAAGTGACGCTTTGCGCGACAAAGCGGCGCTTTCACGTGAAAGCTCCGCATCCTGGGACCTGGGCGGGACCGTGGTCATCACCGGTGGCACCGGTGGGCTGGGTGCGACCTTCGCCCGGCACCTCGCCGGCCGCGGGGTGCGGCACCTGCTGCTGCTCGGCCGCCGCGGGGAAGCCGCGCCGGGAGTCGCCGAACTCGTCGCCGAGCTGGCAGAGCTGGGTGCGGAAGCCCGCGTCGTCGCCTGCGACGTCAGCGATCGTGACGCGCTCGCGAAGGTGCTGGACTCGGTCGAGCCGACCGCGGTCGTGCACGCGGCGGGCGTCCTCGACGACGGCGTCCTCGGGGCCCTCACCCCGGAACGCCTGGACACCGTGTTCGCACCGAAGGTCGACGCGGCCTGGCACCTGCACGAGCTGACCGCCCCCGGTACCCGGCTCGTCTTCTTCTCCTCGATCGCGGGCACGCTCGGCGCGGCCGGGCAGGCCAACTACGCCGCCGCCAACGCCTTCCTCGACGCGCTCGCCCACCAGCGGGCCGCCGAGGGCAAGTCCGGGCTTTCGATCGCCTGGGGTGCGTGGAGCACCGGCATGGCCGGCACGCTCACCGAAGCCGAACTGGCCCGGATGCACCGCTCCGGCCTGCCGCCGTTGTCCACGGAGGACGGTGTCGCGCTGTTCGACGCCGCGCTGAGCACCGGCCTGCCCGCGGTCGCGGCCCTGCGGCTCGACCTCGCCGTGCTGCGCGGGCAGGACCCGCTCCTGCCCGCCCTGCGCGGCCTGGTCACCACCACGCCGAGGCGCACCACCGCCGTCGAGCCCGGTGGCGACCTGGCCGCCCGGCTGGCGCCACTGCCGGCCGACGAACGGCTCCCGGTCACGATCGGCCTGGTCGGCAAGCAGGTCGAGGCCGTGCTCGGGCACGACGGCACGGTCGGGGCGGAGGTGAGCTTCACCGACCTCGGCTTCGACTCGCTGACGTCGGTCGAGCTGCGCAACCGCCTGGAAGCGCGGACCGGCCTGCGGCTGCCCGCGACGCTGGTCTTCGACCACCCGACGATCACCCGGGTCGCCGAGTTCCTCGTCGCCGCCGCGCTCGGGGACGGCGCCGCCGCCCGCCCGGCGCTGGCCGAGATCGAGAAGCTGGAAGACCTCCTGTCGGCCGTGGCCTCCGACGACGAAGCCCGGACGGCGATCACCGTGCGGCTGCAAGCCCTGCTCGTCAAGTGGACCGGACCCGGCGAGGCGGCCGAAACGCCGTCCGCCGGCGCGCTGGGCGCCGACGAGCTCCTCGCGTTCATCGACAACGATCTGGGGGTGAAGTGACCCGTGGCGACCGAAGCCGAGCTGCTCGACTACCTCCGCCGGGTGACCGCCGACCTGCAGCGCACCCGCGAGCGCCTGGTCGCCGCGGAGTCCGCGGGTGACGAGCCGATCGCCGTGGTCGGCATGAGCTGCCGCTACCCCGGCGACGTCGACACCCCCGAAGCCCTGTGGCGGCTGGTCGACGACGGCACCGACGCGATCTCCGGCTTCCCGGACGACCGCGGCTGGCCGCTGGCCGACCTGCTCGGCGACGTCGGCGGGCCCGGCACGTCGGCGACCGCCGAGGGCGGCTTCCTGCACGGCGCCGGCGGGTTCGACGCGGCGTTCTTCGGGATGAGCCCGCGCGAGGCGCTGGCCACCGACCCGCAACAGCGGCTGCTGCTCGAAACCGCTTGGGAGGCCTGCGAAAGCGCGGGCATCGACCCGCTTTCCCTGCGCGGCAGCGACACCGGCGTGTTCGTCGGCGTGATGTACAACGACTACGCGATCGCGCTGCAGGGCGTCACCGAAGACCTCGAGGGCTACCAGAGCAACGGCAGCGCCGGCAGCGTCGCGTCGGGGCGCATCTCCTACACCTTCGGCTTCGAAGGCCCGACCGTCAGCGTCGACACCGCGTGCTCGTCGTCGCTGGTCACCCTGCACCTCGCCGCCCAGGCCCTGCGGCGCGGCGAATGCTCGCTCGCGCTGGCCGGCGGGGTCGCGATCATGTCGACGCCGATGGTGTTCATCGAGTACAGCCGCCAAGGCGCGCTCTCGCCGACCGGCCGCTCCCGCGCGTTCGCCGAGGGCGCCGACGGCACCGGCTGGTCCGAAGGCGTCGGCATGCTGGCCCTGGAGAAGCTGTCGGACGCGCGGCGCAACGGCCACGAGATCCTGGCCGTGCTACGGGGTTCCGCGGTCAACTCCGACGGCGCGTCCAACGGCCTCACCGCCCCCAATGGCCCGTCGCAGCAACGAGTGATCCGCGCCGCGCTGGCCGACGCGAAGCTGTCACCGTCCGATGTGGACGTCGTCGAGGCGCACGGCACCGGCACGGCGCTCGGCGACCCGATCGAGGCGCAGGCGCTGATCTCGGTGTACGGCCAGGACCGGCCCGAAGGCCGGCCGCTGTGGCTGGGCTCGCTGAAGTCGAACATCGGGCACACCCAGGCCGCGGCCGGCGTCGGCGGGGTGCTGAAGATGATCCTCGCCATGCGCAACGGCGTTCTGCCGCGCACCCTGCACGCCGAGCAGCCATCCACGAAGATCGACTGGACTGCCGGCGACGTCGAGCTGCTCACCGAACCCCGGCCGTGGCCGCGCACCGGAGCCCCGCGCCGGGCCGCCGTGTCTTCCTTCGGCGTCAGCGGGACCAACGCGCACGTCGTCCTGGAACAAGCCCCGCCCGGCGAGCCAGCTGCGGCCGCGGCGGAACCGGCCGCGATCCCGTGGGTGCTGTCGGCGAAGTCACCGGAAGCGTTGGCCGCGCAGGCTTCCCGGCTGCTGGCCCACCTCGACGAGCACCCCGCCCAGCCGCTCGCCGGGATCGCTCGCACGCTGCTGTCCCGCAGCCGGTTCGACCACCGCGCCGTCGTGGCCGGGACCGATCACGCCACCTTCCGCGAAGGTCTCGCCGCGCTCGCGGCCGGCGTCCCGGCCTCGACCGTCGCCACCGGCACGGTGACCGCCGCGCCCGGCCCGGTGTTCGTGTTCCCCGGTCAGGGTTCGCAGTGGCCCGAGATGGCGATGGCGCTGCTCGAAACCCAGCCGGTCTTCCGCGCCCGCGTCGAAGAGTGCGCCGAGGCTTTCAAGCCGTACGTCGACTGGTCGCTGCTGGACGTCCTGACCGGCGTCGAGGGCGCGCCTTCGGTCGACCGGGTCGACGTTGTGCAGCCGGTGCTGTTCTCGGTGATGGTGTCGCTCGCGCACCTCTGGCGCTCCTACGGCGTCCGGGCCGCCGCGGTGCTCGGGCACTCGCAGGGCGAGATCGCCGCCGCGTGTTTCGCCGGGGTGCTGTCGCTGCCCGAAGCCGCGCGGATCGTGACCCTGCGCAGCCGCCTGATCGGCGACCGGCTGGCCGGCCACGGCGGCCTGCTGTCGGTGATGGCGTCCGAAGCAGAGGTCGCCGAACTGCTCGGCGACTTCGAAGGCACCTTGTCGATCGCGGCGGTCAACGGGCCGCGCACGGTCACCGTCGCCGGTGAGCCGGAAGCGTTGACCACACTGGAAAAGCGCCTCTCGGCGGCCGGGCTGATGCGCTGGCGCGTCGAGGGCGTCGACTTCGCCGCGCACAGCCCCCAGGTGCGCGTGCTGCACGACGAACTCCTCGACGTCCTGGGCGAACTGCACCCCGGTGCGTCGGAGATCCCGTTCTTCTCCACGGCCGATCAGCGCTGGCTCGACGGCTCCGAAATGGACGGTGAATACTGGTACCGCAACCTGGAACGCACCGTGCGGTTCGACGCCGGTGTCCTCGCCGCGCTCGACCGCGGCGCCCGTCACTTCGTCGAGATCAGCCCGCAGCCGGTGCTGAGCCTCGGGTTGCAGGCGCTGCTGGAGCAGTCGGGCACCGGCGCGACGGCGTCGGCGACCCTGCTGCTCGGCCACGGCGGCCCCGACCGGTTCCTGGCCGCGCTCGGCGCCGCGTTCGCCCGCGGCGCCGACATCGACTGGCAGCTCCCCGAAGGTGACCGCGTCGCGCTGCCGACGTATCCCTTCCAGCGCAAGGACTTCTGGCCGCGCGGCACGATGCAGGCGACCGGCGACATCACCGCGCTCGGCCTGGCGTCCGCCGACCACCCGCTGCTCGGCGCGGTGACGGCGTTGCCCGACACCGAAGGCTTCCTGTTCACCTCACGGCTGTCGGTGCCGACGCACCCGTGGCTGGCCGAACACACCTTCGGCGACGCGGTTCTGTTGCCCGGCACCGCGTTCCTGGAGCTGGCCGTCCGTGCGGGCGATGAGGCCGGGTGTCCGGTCGTCGACGAGCTGACCCTCACCGTGCCGCTGGTCGTCCCGCCCGGCCAGGCTGTGCGGACCCAGGTGGTGCTCGGCCCGCTGACCCCGGCCGGGCGGCGCACGCTGTCCGTCTACGCCCGGCCCGACGCCGGCGACGAGCCGTGGACCTGCCACGCCACCGGCGTCCTGCGCGCCGGCGAAGTGCCCGAGGCGGGGGAGTTCCCGGCAGAGTGGCCCCCGGCCGGCGCCGAGCCGATCGACTTGACTGGCTTTTACGAAACGGCCGCCGAGAACGGCTTCGGCTACGGCTCGCTCTTCCGCGGCCTCGAAAAGGCTTGGCGCCACGGCGAAGACGTCTACGCCGAGGTCGCGCTGCCGGAGGCCAACCGTCCCGAAGCGACCGCGTGCGCGCTGCACCCCGCGCTGCTCGACGCCGCGCTGCACGCGGCGTCGTTCACCGGCGAAGGCCGCAGCCGGCTGCCGTTCTCGTGGACGGACGTCGAGCTGTACGCGGTCGGCGCGTCCCGGGCCCGCGTGCGGATCAGCCCGACCGGCACGGACAGCGTCCGCGTCGACCTCGCCGACACCACCGGCACGCCGATCGTCTCGGTCGGCTCGCTGCTGCTGCGCGCGGCGGGCGCGATCGAGACCACGCCGACGTACGGCGACAGCCTCTTCCGCTGGGAGTGGCAGCCGGTGCCGGCCCCGGAACCCGGCCGACTCGTCGACGGCACGTGGGTCGTCGCCGGCGCCGACGAGTTCGGGCTGACCGGCGCGGTCTACACCCTCGGCCGCGCGGTCGAGACGTTCCTCGGCATCGGCGCCCTGACCAGCGCTCTCGACGACGGCCTGCCCGCGCCCCAGGTGATCCTCATGCCGCTGGTGCCGGTGCGCCCGGAGAACGACCGCGAGGCTGCCCGCGACCTGACGAAGTGGGTGCTGGGCGAGGTCCAGGCGTTCCTCGAGGAGGACCGGCTGCGCACCACGCGGCTGGTGTTCGTCACCCGCGGCGCGACCGAAGACGCGCTGGCCGGCGCGACCGCGTGGGGCCTGCTGCGCTCGGCGCAGACGGAGAACCCCGGCCGGATCGTGCTGGCCGACCTCGAACGCGAAGGCGACCAGTCCATTCGCGACCTGCTGCCGCTGCTGCCCGGCCTGCTCGCCTCGGGCGAGCCCCAGGTGGTGCTGCGCGACGGCGTCCCGCACGTCGGCCGCCTGACCCGCGCCCGCGGCGGGGAATCCACTGTGGACTGGTCGGGCAAGGTGCTCATCACGGGTGGTACCGGGGCGCTGGCGCGGACGGTCGCGCGGCACCTGGTCAGCGAGCACGGCGTCCGCGACCTGCTGCTGGTCAGCCGCAGCGGCCCGGACGCGCCGGGTGCGGCGGAGTTCGCCGCCGAGCTGGACGCCACTGTGGACATTCGCGCGTGCGATGTGTCCGATCGGGACGCGCTGGCCCGGCTGCTCGAGTCCGAACCCTCGGTGCGAGCGGTCGTGCACACCGCGGGTGCTTTGGAGGACGGTGTCCTCGGTTCGCTGACGCCGAAGAAGCTCGACACGGTGTTCGCGCCGAAGCTCGACGCGGCCTGGCACCTGCACCAGCTGACCCGCGACCGCGAGCTGACGGCGTTCGTGCTGTTCTCGTCTTTCGCCGGGCTCGCGGGCAACGCGGGGCAGGGCAACTACGCCGCCGCAAACGCTTTCCTCGACGCCCTCGCCCGTCATCGGCGTGCCCTCGGCCTGCCGGGGACGTCGATCGCGTGGGGCACCTGGGCCGGGGACCGCAGCGTGATGGCCGCGCAGCTCGACGAGACGAGCCGCCGCCGTCAGGAACGCGGGGGAGCGCTGGCGCTGTCGCCCGAGCAGGGCGTGGCGCTGTTCGACGCCGCCCTCGCGCGCCCGGAACCGGTGCTCGCCGCGATCCGGCTCGACCTGGCCGCGATGCGCGCGGCCGGCGAGGTCCCGCGGATGATGCACGCGCTGCTCCCGCCGCCGTCCCGCCGTTCGGCGGCCGCGGCCGAACAGGACACGGGCTCGTTCGCCCGGACGTACGCGCAGCTGCCCGCCGCCGACCGGCCCGCCGCGGTGCTGGAGCTGGTCCGCGGCCTGGCCGCGGCGGTGCTCGGGCACCCGAGTGCCGCCGCCGTCCCGGTCGACGGCAGCTTCCCGGAACTGGGCTTCGACTCGCTGACCGCGATGGACCTGCGCAATCGCCTGCAGACCGCGACGGACCTGATCCTGCAGGTCGGCGTGGTGTTCGACCACCCGACGCCGGAGGAGCTGGCCGCCCACCTGGCCGCGGAACTGGACGCTGAACCGGCGTCCGGCGAGGTCGTTTCGACGGTGTCCGTGCAGGCGCCGGAGACGATTTCGGGCCTGTTCACCGAGGCGCTCAAGGCCGGGCAGCAGGCGGACGCGATCGCGTTCCTGCGCGCGGCGGCGACGTTGCGCCCGAAGTTCCGCACGACCGAGGAGCTGACCCGCCCGATCCGCCCGCTGCGGCTCGCACGCCGGGCCCCGGACGCCGAGCCCGGCCCGCACCTGATCTGCGTCCCGGCGCTGGTGGCGATGGCGGGGGTGCAGCAGTACTCGCTGTTCGCGGCGTCCTGCCGCGGCCGCCACGACGTCTCGGCGGTCCCGATCCCGGGCTTCACCGACGGCGAGGCACTCCCTGCCGACCGCGCCGCGCTGGTGTCGGCCGAGGCCGACGCGATCTCGGCGTACACGGGCGGCGAACCGGCGATCGTCCTTGGCGTGTCCACCGGCGGCCTGCTGGTGCACGCGATCGCGACGGAGCTGTGCCGCCGCGGCACACCCCCGGCCGGCGTCGCGCTGCTGGACCCGTACGCGGTGGACAGCGAGTTCGTCGCGAGTGCCGGTGGCGGGCTGATGCAGGGGCTGTACAAGCGCAACCAGCAGTACACCGAGGTGACGAGCGCGGGGCTGTCGGCGATGGCCTGGTGCTTCGACCTGATGGAGGGCTGGGAGCTGGGGCCGCTGCCGTGCCCGACGCTGCTGGTCAGGGCGTCGGAGCCGATCGTGGCGGCGCAGGAGTCGGTGGACTGGCGCTCGGCGTGGCCGCACGCGGACATGGTGACGGACGTGCCGGGCAACCACTTCACGATCGTGGAGGAGCACATCGCGGACGCGGTCGCGGCGGTGCAGGCTTGGCTGCCTGCGGTCGGCTGACCGGGAGTGCTCGACATCCCCTCGGCAGTGGTGACCGACGAGATCGGCGCCCTGCCGAGGTGGCGGGAGGGGCGGGCACGCTTCCTGACGCGCGCTTCGACTCTCGTGACCACGACTTCGTCCCGCTGGATCGAGCGCGCGAAAAGACCCCGGCACCTGGGGTCGTGCCGGGGTCTTTCCGCCGCGGGAAGGCAGCCGCGAGACTAGGGGACGGGGTCGGGGGCGGGCCGCTCCAGAACCGGGGTCTTGGTGTTCGGGGCCAGCGCCGGCTCGACCGGGACGGCGACCTTCGCCGCCGCGCGCTTGGCTGCCTGGCGGCCCAGTGCCTTGTACCGCGCCCGGTGGTTGAACCACTCCGCGATCAGCAGGTTGACCACCCACGGCACCCACGACGTCAGCGTCGACACCTGGTCCTGCACCGCCGGCGGGCCGTCGACGCCCATCGTGAACACCTCGGGCTCCAGCCACAGGATCGCCGGGCCCAGCCAGAACCGCGACGCCAGGATCGAGAAGCACAGCGCGAAGCTGCGCAGCATCCACTCGCGGTGCTCGACGATCCGCCCCTGCCGCGCCCGCCGGAAGCCGACGATCGTCGTGCCCAGCCACAGCAGCCCCAGCAGCGCGTTGCCCGCCTTCTGGCCGGCGCCGTGGGTGAGGAACGGCGTGATCGTGAGGATCGCGAGCCCGGCCGGCAGCGCGCCGCCCAGGACGTACACGCGGCCGGAGATGCGGTGCAGCTTCGGGTTGCGGTTGCGCAGCCACGGCCAGACCTGGATCGACGCCGTCACGAACGCCACCGAGCCGAAGAGGATGTGCGCGACCAGCAGCGGGTAGTAGAACGGCAGGTCGAGCCGGGTGGCCGCGGTGGACTTGCTCGGGTCGAAGCCGAGGTAGTTGGGCAGCCGGTACAGGAGGAACCCGAACACCAGGAAGTAGAAGGGGATGATCCAGGGGCGTCTCAACGCCCGTCCGATGCTTGCCATGGTTCGCCTTCCTTCGGGACATCCGGCGCGACGAGCATGCCGCCGGGAAACCACGGAAAACCGCAGACTTCGCGGGTCCGCCGGCCGCCGCGGACGTCCTGAATGACTCATTCAGGTCTCCGGACGTCCTGAATGACTCATTCAAGACCTCGGGCCGCAGACCCGTACCCGCGCCGATCTCTGGGGAAAAACCGGGCCCGCTCCCGGCATAGTCGCCTTCGACCTGAACCCCGGCGGTGGCTCCGGCGTCGCGAGGCGGCCGGGCGCCCGCCCGAACCGGATCACTGGGAGCGCCGCGGTGGATCGAGCCGAGCACGTTGTCCGCGAAGGTGCCGTCGCGATCGTGGGGCTGGCCTGCCGCCTGCCCTCGGCGCCCGCGCCCGGTGCCTTCTGGACCCTGCTGCGCGACGGAGCCGACGGCACCACCGAGGTCCCGCCGCACCGCCGCGATTCGGTCCCGCCCGGGACCCGGCGCGGCGGGTTTCTGTCCGAAGTGGACACCTTCGACGCCGGCTTCTTCGGCATCCCGGCTCGCGAGGCCGCCACGATGGACCCGCAGCAGCGCCTCGCCCTCGAACTCGGCTGGGAAGCCCTCGAAGACGCGCGGATCGTCCCGAAGAACCTCGAAGGCTCCTCGACCGGCGTCTTCGTCGGCGCCAGCGCGGACGACTATGCCACCCTGCTCAAGCACGGCGGCCCGAAAGCGATCGGGCACCACACGCTCACCGGGCAGAGCCGCGCGGTCGTCGCCAACCGCATCTCCTACGCCTTCGGTCTGCGCGGGCCCAGCCTGTCGGTCGACACCGGGCAGTCGTCGTCGCTGGTCGCCGTGCACCTCGCCTGCGAAGCCCTGCGCAGCGGCGAAGCCGAGCTGGCGCTGGCCGGCGGCGTGCAGCTGAACCTGGCCCCGGAGAGCACGATCGCCGCCGACCGGTTCGGCGGGCTCTCGCCCGACGGGCGCTGCTACACCTTCGACGCGCGCGCCAACGGTTACGTCCGCGGGGAGGGCGGCGGCTTCGTCGTCCTCAAGCCCCTCGCCGCCGCGCTGCGGGACGGCGACCGGATCCACTGCGTCATCGAAGGCGGCGCGGTCAACAACGACGGCTTCAGCGAAACCCTCACCACGCCCAGCGCCGAAGCCCAGGAAGCCGTCATCCGGGCCGCGCTCAAGCGCGCGGACGTCCCCGCCGACGCCGTCCGGTACGTCGAACTGCACGGCACCGGCACCCGCGTCGGCGATCCCCTCGAAGCCGCCGCGCTCGGCGCCGTCTTCGCGCCCGGCCGCGGCGAGGACGCGCTGTGGGTCGGCTCGGTCAAGACGAACATCGGTCACCTCGAAGGCGCCGCGGGCATCGCGGGCCTGCTCAAAGTCGCGCTTTCCTTGTCAAACGGCGAAGTTCCGCCCAGCCGCAACCACGAACACCCCAACCCGGCCATCCGCTTCGACGACTGGCGCCTGCGCGTCGCCCGCGAATCCGTGCCCTGGCCGGAAAACGCTTACGCCGGGGTCTCCTCGTTCGGCATGGGCGGCACGAACTGCCACCTCGTCGTCTCCGCCGCGCCCCCGGCCCCGGAGCCGCTCCCACGCGTGCGGAAAGAAGCCCCCTGGGTGCTGTCGGCCCGCACCCCGGGCGGCCTGCGCGGCCAAGCCGCCGCCCTGACCGGACGAGACGCCGACCCGCTCGACGTCGCGCATTCCCTGGCCACCACCCGCAGCGCGTTCCCGCACCGGGCCGTCGTGCTCGACCCCGCCGCTCTGCCCGCGCTCGCGGCGGGCGAACCGTCGGCCGACGTCGTCACCGGGACGGCGGGCGAGCACCGCCTCGCGATCCTGTTCCCCGGCCAGGGCGCCCAGCGCCCCGGCATGGGCCGCGAGCTGTACGAGCGGTTCCCGGTCTTCGCCGAGGCCCTCGACGAGATCTGCGCGCGCTGCGACACCGAACGCCCGTTGCGGGACGTGCTGTTCGCCGAGCCGGGTTCGGCGGACGCCGCCGTGCTTGCCGAAACCGGGCACACCCAGCCCGCGCTGTTCGCGTACGAAGTAGCGCTGTACCGGCTGTTCACCTCGTGGGGCGTCGAGCCGGAGTACGTCGCCGGGCACTCGGTCGGCGAGATCGCCGCCGCCCACGTCGCCGGCGTGCTGTCGCTCGACGACGCCTGCGTGCTCGTCACCGCCCGCGGCCGGCTGATGGGCTCGCTGCCGCCGGGCGGTGCGATGGTGTCGGTCCGCGCCGCCGCCGATGAGGTCGAGCCCCTGCTGGGCGAAGGCGACGACGTCGTGCTCGCCGCGGTCAACGGCCCCAGCCACGTCGTGCTCGCCGGCCCGGAAGAGCCGGTGCTGGCGCTGGCCGCGCGGTTCGAGGCCGACGGCCGCAAGGTCAGCCGCCTGGCCGTCTCGCACGCCTTCCACTCACCGCTGATGGACCCGATGCTGGCCGAGTACCGGCGGGTCGTCGAGCAGCTCGACCTGCGCCCGCCGCGACGCCCGATCGTCTCGACGGTGACCGGCCGCGTCATCCGCCAGGCCCAGCTGTGCGACCCCGAATACTGGGTCCGTCAGGCGCGCGACACCGTGCGCTTCGCCGACGCCGTCACCGCGTTGTCCCGTCAGGGGATCACCGCGTTCCTCGAGCTGGGCCCGGACGGCACGCTCACCTCGCTGGTCCGCGCCTGCCTGGAAAACCAAGCGGTGACAGTACGTTCGGCGCGCTCCCGGCGTCCGGAGGACTTCGGTGCCGTGGCCGCGCTGGCCGAGCTGCACGTCCACGGCATCGACGTCGACTGGACGAAGCTCACCGACGGCGGCCGCCCGGTCGACCTGCCGACCTACGCCTTCGACCGCGAACGCCACTGGTTCGACGCACCGGAACCGGAACCCGCGGCGGCCCCCGTCGACCGTGACCTGCTGAAGCTCGTGACCGCCGAGGCCGCCGCCGTCCTCGGCGCCGCCGTCGATCCCTCGACGTCCTTCCGCGAACTGGGTTTCGACTCGGCGATGAACGTCGACCTGGCCGTCCGCCTCGGCGCCGCCACCGGCCGCACGCTGGCCACGACCGTGCTGTTCGACCACCCCACCGCCCGTGCGCTGGCCGAGCACCTCGCCGGCGCCGCGCTGGTGACCGCGCCCGAAATCGTCTCGGCCGGCGACGCGGATCCGGTCGTCATCGTCGGCCTCGGCTGCCGCTACCCGGGCGGAGCCGGTTCCCCCGAAGAACTCTGGCGGCTGGTCGAGTCCGAAGTGGACGCGATCACCCCGATGCCCGCCGACCGCGGCTGGCCCGCCTCGGTGCTCGGCACCGGACGGCCGGGCGGGTTCCTCGCCGACGTCGCCGGGTTCGACGCCGGCCTGTTCGGCATCTCGCCGCGCGAGGCCCAGGCGATGGAACCCCAGCAGCGGCTGGTGCTCGAAGTCGTCTGGGAAACCCTGGAACGCGCCGGGATCGCGCCGTCGTCGCTGCGCGGCACCCGCACCGGCGTCTTCGTCGGCGCCACCGCGCAGGACTACGGCCCGCGGCTGGCCGAAGGCACCGGCGAGGCCGAAGGGTACGTGCTCACCGGCACTTCGCCGAGCCTGGTTTCCGGCCGGGTCGCCTACGTCCTCGGCACCGGCGGCCCGGCCGTCACCGTCGACACGGCGTGCTCGTCGTCGCTGGTCGCGCTGCACCTGGCCGTCCGGTCCGTGCGGTCGGGGGAGACGTCGCTGGCCATCGCCGGCGGTGTCACCGTGATGGCCGAGCCCGGCATCTTCGTCGAGTTCGCCAAGCAGGGCGGTCTGTCGGAAGACGGGCGCTGCAAGGCTTTCGGCGACGGCGCGGACGGCACCGGCTGGGCCGAGGGCGTCGGCATGGTCGTCGTCGAACGGCTTTCGCGGGCCCGCGAACTCGGCCACGACGTCCTCGCGATCGTGCGCGGCTCGGCGGTCAACTCCGACGGCGCGTCCAACGGCCTCACCGCGCCCAGCGGCCCGGCGCAGCAGCGCGTGATCCGCGAGGCGCTCGGCGACGCGGGACTCGCGCCCGCCGACGTCGACGTCCTGGAAGCGCACGGCACCGGTACCCGGCTCGGCGACCCGATCGAAGCGCGCGCCGCGCTCGCCGTCTACGGGCAGGAGCGCGAAACGCCGTTGCTGCTGGGGTCGATCAAGTCGAACATCGGGCACACGCAGGCCGCGGCCGGGATCGCGGGCGTGATCAAGATGGTCGCGGCGATGAGCCACGGAATCGTGCCCCGCACGCTGCACGCCGACACGCCATCGTCCCATGTGGACTGGACGGCGGGTGCGATCGACGTCGTCACCGCGGCCCGCGAGTGGCCCGAGGCCGGCCGCCCGCGCCGCGCGGCCGTGTCGTCGTTCGGCATCAGCGGCACCAACGCGCACCTGATCCTGGAGCAGGCTCCGGCGGAAACCGTCGCCGAGCCCGCGCGCGAAGTCGTCGCCACCGCCGTCCCGTGGGTCGTCTCGGCGCAGTCCGAAGCGGCCTTGCGGGCGGCCGTGGACCGGATCCGGACGCTCGACGCCGACCCGGCCGACGTCGGCCATTCCCTGCTCACCACCCGGTCTTCGTTCGACCGCCGTGCCGTCCTGCTGGGCGGGGCCGAGATCGCGAGCGGCACCGCGCCCGCGGTGGCGCCCGCCGTCGCCGCGGTGTTCGCCGGGCAGGGCACCCAGCGTCCCGGCATGGGCCGCGAGCTGGCCTCGCGGTTCCCGGTCTTCGCGGCCGCGTACGCCCAGGTCTGCGCGCACTTCCCGGCCGAAGTGGCCGAGGCGATCCGCACCGAAGACCCGGCCGTGCTCGACCGCACCGGCGTCGCCCAGCCCGCGTTGTTCGCCCTCGAAGTCGCGCTGTTCCGGCTCGCCGAGTCGCTCGGGGTGCGCGCGGACCGCGTCGCCGGGCACTCGATCGGCGAGCTGGCCGCCGCGCACGTCGCCGGGGTGCTCGACCTGCCGGACGCGTGCGCGCTCGTCGTCGCGCGCGGCCGCTTGATGGAGGCGCTGCCCGAGGGCGGTGCGATGATCGCCTTGCAGGCCACCGAAGCCGAGGTCCGGCCGCTGCTCAGCGACGGCATCGCGATCGCCGCCGTCAACGCGCCCGAGTCGCTGGTCGTCTCCGGCGAGGAGGACGCGCTGCTGCGGCTGGCGGCGTCCTTTGAGGAGGCTCGGCGACTGTCGGTGTCGCACGCGTTCCACTCGCCGCTGATGACGCCGATGCTTGACGAATTCCGCCGCGTGGCCGAAGAACTGACGTTCCGCGAGCCGGTGCTGCCGGTCGTCTCGACGGTCACCGGCCGCCCGGCCGGGCCCGGCGAGCTGACCGACCCCGGCTACTGGGTCGCCCAGGTGATCGCGACCGTGCGCTTCGCCGGCGCGCTGGAGTCGTTGCGGGACAACGGCATCGAGACGTTCGTCGAGTTCGGCCCGGACAGCACCCTGGCCGGCCTGGTCGCGCGCACGCTGCCGGACGCGTCCCCGGTGCCGCTGCTGCGTTCGGACCGCCCCGAAGAAACGGCGTTCGCGACCGCGCTCGGCCGCCTCCACGTCCTCGGCGCCGAGCTCGACTGGACGGCGTTCTACGCCGGCACCGGCGCCCGCCGCGTCACCCTGCCCACCTACCCCTTCCAGCACGAACGCTTCTGGGTCACCGCACGGCCCCCGGCTCGCCCGGTCGACCGCTCGGACCACCCGCTGCTCGGCGCGGCCGTCGAACTGCCCGGCGAGGACGGCGTCGTGCTCACCGGGCACGTCTCGCCGGACGCGCTGCCGTGGCCGGCCGACCACGTCGTCGAAGACCGGATCCTGTTCCCCGGCACCGGGTTCGTCGAACTCGCGCTGCGCGCCGGCGCCGAACTCGGCTGCGGCGCGCTCGCCGAACTGACCCTCACCGCGCCGCTGCCGCTGCCGGACGACGGCGTGACCGTGCAGGTCCGCGTCGGTGCCGACGACGGCGGCCGCCCGGTCACCGTCCACTCCCGCGCCGCGGGCGGCGCGTGGACCGAGCACGCTACCGGCCGCCTGGTCCCGGCCGTCGCGGCCCCGGTGCTCCCGGCCGGCGAGCGCGGCGAAGCGATCGACGTCGACGAGCTGTACCCGACCCTGGCCGCGGCCGGGCTGGCCTACGGGCCGGCGTTCCGCGGGGTCCGCGCGGCCTGGCACGAAGGCGACGACCTGTGCGCGGACCTCGTGCTGCCCCAGGAAGCCGGCGACCCGGTGGGCTACCTGCTGCACCCGGCGCTGTTCGACGCCGCCCTGCACCTGGTCCCGTTCCTCGGGCTCGATCCGCGCCCGCGCGCCCGGCTGCCGTTCGTCTTCTCCGACGTCGGCCTGCACGCGGCCGGCGCGTCCACGCTGCGGCTGCGGCTCCGCCGCCTCGGCCCGGACACCGTGACCCTGGCGGTCACCGACCCCGAAGGCGCGCCGGTCGCGACCGTCGGGTCCCTCGTGCTGCGGCCCCCGGCCGACGCGATCGCGGCGACCCCGCCGCTGCTGCACGTCGAGTGGACTCCCAAGGACCTCGGCGCCCCGGCCGAGCTGACCTGGGCCGTCGTCGGCGCGGACGACCACGGCCTCGGCGCGCTGCTGACCGGGCGCCACGCGGTCCCGTCGTCGGCCGACGTGCTGCTGATCCCGGTGCCGGACCCGGTCGGCTTGCCCGTTCCGGACGGCGTCCGCCTGGCGACGTCGACGGTGCTGAGCCACCTGCGCGGGCACCTCGAGGACGACAAGCGACTGGTGTTCCTCACCCACGGTGGCCCGGCCGCCGCGGCCGCCGAAGGGCTCGTCCGCTCGGCCCAGGCCGAGCGCCCGGGCCGGTTCTTCCTGCTCTCCGGCGTGCCCTCGGCGGCGGAGCTGGCCGCGCTCCCGACGTCCGGTGAGACCGAGGTCCGGGTTCGCGACGGCCGCGTCGAGGTCCCGCGTCTCGCGCCGGTGGCCGCCGCCGAACCGGGCGCGGTCGAGTGGGGTGACGGCGCCGTTCTGATCACCGGCGGCACTGGCGGCCTCGGTGGCCATGTCGCCCGGCACCTGGTGACCACCCACGGCGTCACGCGGCTGGTTCTCGCCGGTCGCCGGGGTGCCGACGCGCCCGGTGCCCGTGAACTGGCCGACGAGCTGACCGGTCTCGGCGCGTCGGTGGCTCTGGCCGCCTGCGACGTCTCCGACCGCGGCGCCGTCGCCGCCCTGCTCGCCGCGCACGACATCACCGGTGTGGTGCACGCCGCCGGTGTCCTCGACGACGGCGTGCTCGACGCGCTGACTCCCGCCAGGCTCGCCCGCGTCCTCGCGCCGAAGGTCGACGCGGCCTGGCACCTGAACGAACTCGCGCCGGAGCTGTCCGCGTTCGTCGTGTTCACGTCGGTGTTCGGCGTGCTCGGCAACGGCGGCCAGGGCGCCTACACCGCCGCCAACGCGGCCCTCGACGACCTCGTGCGCGTCCGTGCCGCCGCCGGGCTGCCCGCGCGTGCGATCGCCTGGGGCCCGTGGGCGCGCGAAAGCGGGATGACCGGCACGCTGTCGGAGGCCGCGCTGCGGCGGATGGCTCGCGCCGGGCTGCCGACGCACACGGTCGAGGAGGGCCTGGCCTGGTTCGACGCGGCCCTTGCCGGGGCCGCGCCCGCGGTCGTCGCCGCGCACGTCGACCGCACCGCCCTGCGTGCGCTGGACGTCGTGCCGCCGGTGTTCCACCGCCTGGCTCCGCCACGCCCGCGTCGCGCGGCCGCGGCGGCGACCGACTTCGGCGCGCTCGTCGTGGCGACGGTGGCGAACGTCCTGGGCCATGCGTCCGCGGCGTCGGTCGACTCCTCGCTGACGTTCCGCGAGCTGGGCCTGGACTCGCTGACGTCGGTGGAGCTGCGCAACCGGCTCGCGGAGGCGACCGGGCGGCGGCTGCCCGCGACGCTGGTGTTCGACCACCCGACCCCGGACGCCGTCACCGCGTTCCTCGAAGACGGCTTGTCGCTGCGGCCGACGCGGGTCAGCGCGCCGCGTGAGGCCGACCCGATCGTCGTCGTCGGCATGGCCTGCCGGTACCCGGGCGGAGTGGCTTCGCCGGAGGACTTCTGGGAGCTGCTGACCGAGGGCCGCGACGGCATCACGCCGTTCCCGGCCGACCGCGGCTGGCACGTCCCCGGGGCCGGCTTCGAAGGGGGCTTCCTGCACGAGGCCACCGGGTTCGACGCCGACTTCTTCGGCATCTCACCGCGTGACGCGCTCAGCGCCGACCCGCAGCAGCGGCTGCTCCTGGAAGTCTCGTGGGAGGCGTTCGAGCGGGCGGGCATCGACCCGACGTCGCTGAAGGGCTCCGACACCGGCGTGTTCGCCGGGGTGATGTACCACGACTACGCGGCGCTCGCGCAGGATCCGGAGGCGCGCGGCTTCGACGTGAACGGCACCGCGGGCAGCATCGCCTCCGGCCGGGTCGCCTACGCGCTCGGCTTGGAAGGCCCGGCGGTCACAGTGGACACGGCGTGCTCCTCGTCGTTGGTGGCCTTGCACTGGGCGGCGCAAGCGCTGCGGTCGGGGGAGTGTTCGCTGGCGCTGGCCGGTGGCGTCACGGTGATGTCGACCCCGACGACGTTCCTCGACTTCGCGCGCCAAGGCGGTCTCGCGAGCGATGGCCGCTGCAAGTCCTTTTCGGACGACGCCGACGGTACCGGGTGGTCCGAGGGCGTCGGCCTGCTCGTGCTGGAACGGCAGTCCGACGCCGTCCGAAACGGGCACCGCGTGCTGGCCGTGCTGCGCGGGTCCGCGGTCAACCAGGACGGGGCTTCGAACGGACTCACCGCGCCGAACGGGCCGTCGCAGCAACGCGTGATCCGCGCCGCGCTGGCCGAGTCCCGACTGTCCACAGCGGACGTCGACGTCGTCGAGGCGCACGGGACCGGCACGACTTTGGGCGACCCGATCGAGGCGCAGGCGCTGCTGGCCACCTACGGCCAGGACCGCTCGACGCCGTTGCTGCTCGGGTCGGTGAAGTCGAACATAGGCCACACCCAGGCCGCTGCCGGGGTCGCCGGGATCATCAAGATGATCCTCGCTATGCGCCACGGCGTCGTGCCGAAGTCGTTGTGGGCCGGGACGCCGTCGTCCCATGTGGACTGGGAGTCGGGGTCGGTCGAGCTGCTCGCCGACGCCCGGGAGTGGCCGGTCGCGGACCGGCCGCGGCGGGCCGGGGTGTCGTCCTTCGGGATCAGCGGCACCAACGCCCACGTCGTCATCGAGGCTCCGGCCGTCGTTCCGGTGCCCGCTGCCGCCGAGCGTCCCTTGGTGCCGTGGGTGCTTTCGGCGCGTTCGGAAGACGCTCTGACGGACCAGATCGTCCGCGTCACCGCCGTTTCCCCCGCGCCGCTCGACGCCGGGTTCACCTTGGCGGCCGCCCGGGCCCGGTTCGCGCACCGCGCCGTGCTGGTGGCCGGTGCCGACGGGGTGCGCGAGGTCGCCCGGGGTGTCGCATCGCCGGGACCCCTGGCGTTCTTGTTCACCGGGCAAGGCGCGCAACGGATCGGGATGGGCCGGGAACTGGCCGCGGAGTACCCGGTGTTCGCTGAGGCCTTCGACGAGGTCCTGGCGGCGTTCGATCCCGCGGTGCGCTCGGTGGTGTGGGGTTTCAACGCCGAAGCGCTGGCCGAAACCGGAGTCGCGCAACCGGCGTTGTTCGCGATCGAAGTGGCGCTGGCCCGGTTGCTGGCGTCGTGGGGCGTCCGGCCGGACTTCGTCGCCGGGCACTCGGTGGGGGAGATCGCGGCCGCGCACGTGGCCGGGGTGCTGTCGCTGGCCGACGCGTGCACCCTGGTCGCCGCGCGCGGCCGGCTGATGCAGGCCCTGCCGCGCGGCGGGGCGATGGTGGCAATCGAAGCGTCCGAAGAGGACGTTCGGGCCGCGCTGATCGACGGCGCGGATCTCGCGGCGGTGAACGGACCGCGCTCGGTGGTCGTTTCCGGCGTCGAGGACGCGGTCCTCGAAGTGGCTTCCCGTTTCGGGAAGTCCAAGCGGCTCACCGTGTCGCACGCGTTCCACTCGCACCTGATGGACCCGATGCTGGACGAGTTCCGCGAGGTCGTGGCGGAGCTGTCGTTTGCCCCGCCGGAGATTCCGGTGATCGCGGCCGGCGACGTGACGTCCCCGGAGTACTGGGTCGGGCACGTACGCGCGACGGTCCGGTTCGCCGACTCGCTCGGCTCGTTGCGCGAGGCGGGCGTGACGACGTTCGCCGAGATCGGCCCGGACGCGGTGCTGGCCGGCCTGGTCGACGACCCGGCCGCGGTGGTCACCGCCGTGCTGCGCCGCGACCGCCCGGAGCCGGTCGCCGTCCTCGAGGCGCTGGGCCGCCTGCACGTCGCGGGATCCACTGTGGACTGGCCGGCGTGGTTCACCGGCTCGGGCGCGCGGGTGACCGACCTGCCGACGTACCCGTTCCAGCACCGGCGCTTCTGGCCGTCGGCCCCGGGCCACCCGCTCCTGGGCCCGGCGGTGGACCTCACCGACGGCGGCGTGGTCCGGACGAGCGTCGTGACGACGGCGACCCAGCCGTGGCTGGCGGACCACACCGTCCACGGCACCCCGGTCCTCCCGGGCACGGCATTCGCGGAGCTGGCCCTGGCGGCGGGCGCGGACCTCGGCGTCGACGAGCTGACGATCGAGTCCCCGCTGGCCTTGACGGCGGACCGTCGCCTGCAGGTGCGGCTGGGCCCCGCGGACGACGGCGCGCGAGAGTTCGTCGTTTCCTCACGTCCGGATGGGACGGACGAGCCGTGGATACAGCACGCGAGTGGACGTCTGGCGCCGGAGATCGCGGAGCCGGAGGACTTCCCGGACACCTGGCCGCCCGTCGGGGCCGAACCCCTCGATCTCACCGGCCTTACCGACCGCCTCGCTGCCGACGGGCTCGGCTACGGTCCCGCCTTCCCCGGCCCCACCTTCGCCTGGCGCCGGGACCACGAGATCTTCGCCGAAGTCGCCCTCGCCGAACCGCAGCGTCCCGACGCGGGCGCCTACAACCTCCACCCCGCGCTCTTCGACGCGACCCTCCGGCTCGTCGCCCTCCTCGACCCGGACCTCACCGGCTGCGTCCCGTTCTCCTGGCACGGCATCGCCCTGCACGCCACCGGTGCCGCCACCCTCCGCGTGCGGCTCACCCCGGCCGACGGCGGCGTCCGGCTCACCGCCACCGACCCGGCCGGCACCCCCGTCGTCTCCGTCGACCGGCTCGTCCTCCGCCGCCCGGGCGCGACCAAGGCGCCGCAACCGCTCCTGCGTCTCGACTGGACTCCCGTTTCGCCCCAGGCAATCCAAGCCGAGGTCCTCACCGTCAGCGGGGACCTGACCGACGTCCCGCGGTCCCTGCGCGAGGTCACCACCCACGTCCTGACCGCACTCCAGGAGGCGCTCGCCCAAGACCGCGCGCTGGTCGTCGTCATCCCCGCCGCCGACCCGGTCGCGGCCGCCGCCGGCGGGCTCGTCCGCGCCGCACAGGCGGAGCACCCGGGCCGCTTCACGCTCGTCGAGACCGACGGTTCCCTCGACCCGGCCGTCGCCGCGGACGAACCCGTGCTCAAGATCGAGGACGGCCGCCTCTTCGCCGCCCGGCTCGCCCGCGTCACCGCGCCGCCCGCCGAACCCGCCGAGCGCGACGGCACCGTCCTCATCACCGGCGGGACCGGCGGCCTCGGCAGTGCCGTCGCCCGCCATCTCGCGAGCCAGGGCCACCGCGACCTGCTGCTCGTCAGCCGCTCCGGCACCGCGGACCCCGCGCTGC
This sequence comes from Amycolatopsis lexingtonensis, assembly GCF_014873755.1. Taxonomy (NCBI): domain Bacteria; kingdom Bacillati; phylum Actinomycetota; class Actinomycetes; order Pseudonocardiales; family Pseudonocardiaceae; genus Amycolatopsis; species Amycolatopsis lexingtonensis. Next base: position 4,012,122 of record NZ_JADBEG010000001.1, on the reverse strand, counting down.
TCGCCGACCTCGGCGCCCACGTCGAGGTGGCCGCCTGCGACGTCGGCGACCGAGAAGCCCTCGAAGAACTGCTCCACGGCCGCGAAATCAGCACCGTCGTCCACGCCGCCGGTGTCCTCGACGACGGCACCCTTGCGTCCCTCACCCCCGAGCGGTTCGAGAACGTCCTGCGCGCCAAGGCCGACAGCGCCTGGTACCTCTGCGAACTGACCGCGCCCGGCACCGAGCTGGTCTTCTTCTCCTCGGTCGTCGGCACGTTCGGCGGAGCCGGCCAGGCGAACTACGCGGCCGCAAACGCTTTCCTCGACGCGCTCGCCCGCCACCGCCCGCACACCGTCTCCCTCGGCTGGGGCCCGTGGGAATCCCGCAGCGGCATGACGTCGACACTGTCCGAAGTGGACCTCCGACGGCTCGCCGAAGCCGGGATGCCACCGGTCACCGTCGAAACCGGGCTCGCCCTGTTCGACGCCGCCCGCGGCGCCGGCGAGCCCGCGCTCCTCCCGCTGCCGCTCGACCTCGCCGCCGTCCGGCGGCAGCCGGAGATCCCGCACGTCCTGCGCGGCCTGGTCCGGCCCGCCCGCCGCCGCGCCGCCGCGGGGTCCGCGCAGGCCGGCGACCTGACCCGCACCCTCGCACCGCTGCCCGCGTCCGAGCGTGCCGAAGCTCTCGCCGGGCTGGTCGCCACGCACGTCGCGCTCGCCCTCGGGCACGCCGACGCCGCCGCGATCGACCCCGCCCGCGCGTTCTCCGACCTCGGCTTCGACTCGCTCAGCGGCGTCGACCTGCGCAACCGCCTCACCGCCGCCACCGGCCTGCGCCTGCCCAGCACGCTGGTGTTCGACCACCCGACGGTCACCGCGCTCGCCGCGTACCTGCTGGCCGAACTGTTCGACACCGACACGCCGGTCGCCGAAACGCGTCGCGCGGTCACCGGCGACCCGGTCGTCATCGTCGGCATGGCCTGCCGCTACCCGGGCGGGGTCCGCACGCCCGAACAGCTCTGGGACCTGGTCCGCGACGGCGTCGACGCCGTTTCGGAGTTCCCCGCCGACCGCGGCTGGGACCTCGACGCGCTGTACGACCCGGACCCCGCTCACGCCGGCACGTCCTACACCCGCCACGGCGGTTTCCTGCACGACGCGGCCGAGTTCGACGCCGAGTTCTTCGGCATGAGCCCGCGCGAAGCCCTCGCCACCGACGCCCAGCAGCGGCTGCTGCTCGAGACGTCATGGGAGGCGGTCGAGCGCGCGGGCCTCGACCCGGCGAGCCTGCGCGGCACCGCGACCGGAGTGTTCGCCGGGGTGATGTACCACGACTACAGCAGCCTGCTCACCGGCAGCGAAGACGCCGAGGGCTACCTGACCAGCGGCAGCGCGGGCAGCGTCGCGTCCGGCCGGGTGTCCTATGTGCTCGGTCTCGAAGGCCCGGCGGTCACCGTCGACACGGCGTGTTCGTCGTCGCTCGTTTCGCTGCACCTCGCCGCGCAGGCCCTGCGGTCGGGGGAGTGCGACCTCGCGCTCGCCGGGGGTGTCACGGTGATGGCGACGCCGTCGACGTTCATCGAGTTCTCCCGCCAGCGCGGCCTGTCCGCGGACGGCCGCTGCCGCTCCTTCGGCGACGGCGCGGACGGCACCGGCTGGGCCGAAGGCGCCGGGATGCTGCTGCTGGAACGGCTTTCCGACGCCGAGCGGAACGGGCACCGGATCCTGGCCGTGGTCAAGGGATCCGCGCTCAACCAGGACGGCGCGTCCAACGGCCTCACCGCGCCGAACGGCCCGTCACAGCAACGCGTCATCCGCGCCGCGCTGGCCGACGCCGGTCTGTCCACTTCGGACGTCGACGCGGTGGACGGGCACGGTACCGGCACCCCGCTGGGCGACCCGATCGAGGCGCAAGCGCTCATCGCGACCTACGGCCGGGACCGCGAAACCCCGCTGCTGCTGGGTTCGGTGAAGTCCAACATCGGGCACACGCAGGCCGCCGCGGGCGTCGCGAGCGTGATCAAGATGGTCCTCGCGATGCGGCACGGCGTGCTGCCGCGGACCCTGCACGCGGACACGCCGTCGTCACGCATCGACTGGGAAGACGGCGGCGTCGTGCTGCTCGGCGACGCGACCGAGTGGCCCGAACGCGGCCGGCCCCGGCGAGCGGCGGTCTCGTCGTTCGGGATCAGCGGGACCAACGCCCACGCCATCCTGGAACAGCCCCCGGCCACCCCGGACACACCTTCGGTACCCACACCCGCGGTCGTCCCGTGGCCGCTGTCGGCCAAGTCCGAGGCCGCGTTGCACGCACAGGCGGCGAGCCTGGCCGTGTTCGCCGACGAGCCACTGGCCACCGGGCACACCCTGGCCGGGCGGTCGCGGTTCGCGCACCGGGCCGTGGTGCTCGCGACCGATCCGGTGTCCACTCGGGACGCGCTGACGCTCGACCACCCGGCCGCCATCATCGGCACCGCGGTGCCCGGGAAGACCGCGTTCCTCTTCAGCGGCCAAGGCGGCCAGCGCACCGGCATGGGGCGTGAACTGGCGACGCGGTTCCCGGTGTTCGCCGAGGCGTACGACGCCGTCCTCGCGGAGTTCGGGCCCGAGGTCGTGGCGGTCGTGCGCGGGGACGACCAGGCTCGCCTGGACCGCACCGAATTCGCGCAGCCCGCGTTGTTCGCCCTGCAGGTCGCGTTGCTGCGGCTGGCTGAATCGTGGGGTGTCACGCCCGACGCCGTCGCCGGGCACTCGATCGGCGAGATCGCGGCCGCGCACGCCGCCGGGGTGTTCTCCCTGGCCGACGCGTGCCGCCTGGTCGTCGCCCGAGGCGCGCTGATGCAGGCGCTCCCGGACGGCGGCGCGATGGTCGCGGTCGTGGCGAGCGAGGACGACGTCCGCCCGTTGCTGGGTCCGGACGTCGCGATCGCCGCCGTCAACGGGCCGCGGTCGATCGTGCTGTCCGGCTCGGCGGAGGCGGTCGACGCGGTCGCCGCGCGGTTCGAGAAGACGCGGCGGCTGACGGTGTCGCACGCGTTCCACTCGCCGCTGATGGAGCCGATGCTCGCGGAGTTCGCGGAAGTCCTGAGCGGAATCACGTTCGAGCCGCCGCGCATCCCGTTCGTGTCCACTGTGGAGTCCGGCACGCAGCCGACCACGGTGGAGTACTGGGTGCGGCACGCGCGGGAGGCGGTCCGGTTCGCCGACGCCGTCACGGCGCTGACCGGCGCCGGGGTGACCCGGTTCGTCGAAGCCGGTCCGGACGGCGTGCTGTCCGCACTGGTCCCGGACGGGCTCGCGGTGCCGCTGCTGCGCCGCGACCGTGGTGAAGAAGCCGCGTTCGTCGAGGCCGCGGCCCGGCTGTTCGTCGCCGGCGTCGACGTCGGCTGGCCGACCGGTGGCCGGACGGCGGACCTGCCGACGTACCCCTTCCAGCGCGAACGGTTCTGGCCCGCGCCACGACCGGTCCGCGCGACCGGCTCGTCGGCGCACCCGCTGCTCGACGACGTCGTCGCGCTGGCCGGGTCGGACGAGGTCGTGCTGACCGGCCAGCTGTCGGTGGCCGCGCAGCCGTGGCTGGCCGAGCACGTCGTGGCGGGCGCGACCCTTCTGCCGGGCACCGCGCTGGCCGAACTGGCGATCCGTGCCGGCGACGAGTGCGGCTGCCCGCGGCTCGACGAGCTGACCATGGCCGTCCCGCTGGTGGTGCCCGCGCGGGTGCAGGTGCGCGTCGGCGATCCGGGGGAGCACGGCACCCGCGCGGTCGCTATCCACTCGCGACAGTCCGAAGGGGACGCCTGGACCGAACACGCGACCGGCACGCTGAGCGCGGCTTCGCCTGCTCCCGCGGCCACTTCCGGCGCGTGGCCGCCCGCCGGCGCGCAACCGGTCGCGCTGGAGGACTTCTACACGGACTTCGCGGCGGACGGCTTCGAGTACGGTCCCCGGTTCCGCGGCCTCCGCGCGGCGTGGCGCCGCGGTGACGAGGTCTTCGCCGAGGTCGCGCTCGACGACGAGCACCACGCGGAGGCGGCGGAGTTCGGCATGCACCCGGCCTTGCTCGACGCGGCCTTGCACGCCCTGACACTCCGCCCGGGCACGCCGTCGCGAGTGCTCCCGTTCTCGTGGCGAGGGGTGTCCCTGCACGCGTCGGGCGCGGTGGCCCTGCGGGTCCACATCCGCGGCGACGCCCTCTCTCTGACCGCCACGGATGGCACCCCGGTCGCCACAATCGACGCCCTCGACCTGCGCGAACACCGCCCGGCGGCCCCGCGCACCGACGCGTTGTTCACCCTGGACTGGACCCCGGTGCCCGCCCCCGCCGCTTCCCCCGCGGTCCTGTGGGGCGAAAACCCGTTCGGCCTCGCGCTGCCCACCGCAGACGACCTCACGTCACCACTGGTGGCGACGTGCCTGACCGGCGGCGCGGACGTCCCGGCCTCGGCGCACGACCTGACCAGCCGGGTGCTGGAACTGGCCCAGCGCTGGGTCGCGGAGTCCGAGACGGGCAAGCTGGTGTTCCTGACCCGCGGCGCGACGGACGGCACGGACCTGCCCGCGGCGGCGGTGTGGGGCCTGATCCGCGCGGCACAGTCGGAGCACCCGGGCCGCTTCGGCCTGGTCGACCTCGACGAATCCGCGTCACCCGACCTGCTCCTCGCTGCCCTCTCCAGCGACGAACCCCAACTCGCCCTCCGCGACAGCACCCTCCTCGCCGCCCGCCTGACCCCGGCACTTTCACGTGAAAGTGCCGCCCTGGGCCCCGCACTTTCACGTGAAAGTGACGCCTTCTGGGAGGGTACGGTCCTGATCACGGGCGGGACTGGTGGGCTCGGCGCGGTCATCGCCCGGCACCTTGTTGCGAAGGGGACCCGGAGTCTGCTGCTCGTCAGCCGTCGTGGGGCCGAGAGCCCTGGCGCGGCCGAGCTGGTCGGCGAACTCACCGAGGCGGGAGCCGACGTCACCGTCGCCGCCTGCGACGTCGTCGACCGGGGAGCCCTCGAAGAACTGCTCCGCGACCGCGAGATCACCGCTGTCGTCCACGCCGCCGGGGTCCTCGACGACGCACTTCTGGCCGACCTGACGCCGGAGCGCCTCGCGGCTGTGCACCGCCCCAAGGCCGAAGCCGCCTGGCACCTGCACGAACTCATCCCGGACGACACCCCGCTCGTCCTGTTCTCCTCCGTCTCCGGCACCCTCGGCCTCCCCGGCCAGGGCAATTACGCCGCCGCAAACGCTTTCCTCGACGCGCTCGCCCGCCACCGCCCGCACACCGTGAGCCTCGCCTGGGGACCCTGGGCGCCGACGTCCGGCATGACCGCCGACCTCGGCGACGCCGGTCTCGACCGGCTGGCCCGTGCCGGCTACCCGCCGCTCACCGTCGAGCAGGGCACCGCGCTCTTCGACGCCGCCCTCGCCGCCGGGTCGCCCGTGGTGCTGCCCGTCCGGCTGGACAAGGCCGTCCTGCGCCGCCGCGACGACCTCCCGCACCCCCTGCGTGGCCTGGTCCGGGCCCCGGCGCGCCGGGCGGCGGCCACGCGGGAACGGCGGCTGCGCGACCGCGCCGAAGCGGAAGCCGTCGTCGCGAACGAGGTCGCGCACGTCCTCGGGCACCGCGGCACCGCGCGGATCACCGCCGCCAAGTCGTTCGCCGAACTCGGCTTCGACTCGCTCACCGCCGTCGAGCTGCGCAACCGGCTCACCGCCGCCACCGGCCTGCGGCTGCCCGCGACGCTCGTCTTCGACTACCCGACCGTCGGCGCGCTGGCCGACCACCTCGCCGGCGACGCCCCGGCCGAGACCGCACCCGCGGCGAAGGCCGTCGACGGCGACCCGATCGTCATCGTCGGCATGGCCTGCCGCTACCCGGGCGGGGTCGCTTCGCCCGAGGACCTCTGGCGGCTGGTCGAAACCGGCGGCGACGCCATCTCCGGCTTCCCGGCGAACCGCGGCTGGGACCTCACCGCGCTCTACGACCCGGACCCGGCCCACCCCGGCACTTCCTACACGCGCCACGGCGGGTTCCTGCACGACGCCGCCGACTTCGACGCCGGGTTCTTCGGGATGAGCCCGCGCGAGGCCGTCGCGACCGACGTGCAACAGCGCTTGCTACTCGAAACGTCGTGGGCCGCGGTGGAAAGCGCGGGCGTCGACCCGTCGTCACTACGCGGCAGCGCGACCGGGGTGTTCGCCGGCGTGATGTACGGCGACTACAGCCGCCTGCTCGACGGCGGCGAAGACGCCGAGGGGTACAAGACCAGCGGCAGCGCGGGCAGCGTCGCGTCCGGCCGGGTCGCCTACACCCTCGGTCTCGAAGGCCCCGCGGTCACCGTGGACACGGCGTGCTCGTCGTCGCTGGTGGCGCTGCACTGGGCCGCGCAGGCCCTGCGCTCCGGCGACTGCGACCTCGCTCTCGCCGGTGGCGTCACGGTCATGTCGACGCCGGCCGCGTTCGTCGAGTTCTCCCGCCAGCGCGGGCTGGCCACCGATGGCCGCTGCAAGCCCTTCTCCGGCAGCGCCGACGGCGTCGGCTGGTCCGAAGGCGTCGGCATGCTGGTCCTGGAACGGCTGTCCGACGCCGAGCGCCACGGCCACGAGATCCTCGCCGTGGTCAGGGGATCCGCGGTCAACCAGGACGGCGCGTCCAACGGCCTCACCGCCCCCAATGGCCCCTCGCAGCAGCGCGTCATCCGCGCCGCGCTCGCGGGCGCCGGACTGTCCACTTCGGACGTCGACGTCGTCGAGGCGCACGGCACCGGCACCACCCTGGGCGACCCGATCGAAGCCCAGGCCCTGCTCGCGACCTACGGGCAAGACCGCGAGACGCCGTTGCTGCTGGGGTCGGTGAAGTCGAACATCGGGCACACGCAGGCCGCGTCCGGGGTCGCCGGGATCATCAAGGTCGTGCAGGCGATGCGCCACGGCGTCGTGCCGCGGACCCTGCACGTCACCGAGCCGTCCGGGCACGTCGACTGGACCGCGGGCGCGGTCGAGCTGGCCACCGCCGAAACGGCCTGGCCCGACCGGGGCCGACCCCGCCGCGCGGGCGTGTCGTCCTTCGGCATCAGCGGCACGAACGCCCACGTCATCCTGGAACAGCCCGCCCTACGCCCGGTTCCCGAGCGGCCCGCGGCGCTCGACGTGCCATGGCTGCTCAGCGCTAGGACTCCCGAATCCCTGACCGAACAGGCAAAACGGCTCAAGGTCCACATCGGACAGCACGACCCTCGTGACGTCGCCTGGACCCTGGCCCACGGCCGCGCCCGGTTCGACGAGCGAGCCGTCGTGTTCGGCGAAGACGCGCTGGCTGCGCTCGCCGCGGGCACCGAGCACCCGGACGTCGTCACCGGCACGCCCGCACCCGGCCGGACCGCGTTCCTGTTCTCCGGCCAGGGTTCCCAGCGCCTCGGCATGGGCCGCGAGCTGGCCGCCGACCCGGACTTCGCCGCCGCGCTCGACACCGTGCTCGCCGAACTCGACCCGGCGGTCCGCGACATCATGTGGGGCGACGACGCCGCCGCGCTGGACCGGACCGAGTACGCCCAAGCCGCGCTGTTCGCCGTCGAAGTCGCGCTGTTCCGCACCTTGACCGCGCGGGGCGTCCGCCCGGACTACGTCGCCGGGCACTCGATCGGCGAGCTCGCGGCCGCGCACGTCGCCGGGGTGTTCTCCCTGGCCGACGCGGCCCGGCTGGTCACCGCCCGCGGCCGGCTCATGCAGGCCCTGCCGCCCGGCGGGGCGATGGTCGCCCTGCGAGCCGCCGAGGCCGACGTCCGGCCGCTGCTGGTTGACGGCGTGGACATCGCCGCCGTCAACGGCCCGCGCTCGGTCGTCATTTCCGGTCCGGAGGACGCCGTCGCGGCGGTCGCGGCAAAGTTCGGCGACGCCAAACGGCTCTCGGTCTCGCACGCCTTCCACTCGTCCCTCATGGACCCGATGCTCGCCGAGTTCGGCGAAGTCGCGGCCGGGCTGACCTACCACGAGCCCGTGATTCCCGTGGTGGCGAACGGAAGCGTCACCGATCCGGCGTACTGGGTGCGGCAGGTCCGGGACACGGTCCGCTTCGCCGACGCCCTGCGCGCGCTACGGGCCTGGCACGTCGACAAGTTCGTCGAAGTCGGGCCGGACGCCGTCCTCGCCGGGCTCGCCGAGAGCGACGACGCCGTGGTCGTGCCGCTGCTGCGCCGCGATCGCGACGAACCCCGCACCTTCCGCGCCGCGCTCGCCCGCCTCTTCGCCGCCGGCCTGCCGGTCGAGTGGCCCGGCCTCGCCGACGGCCGCGCGGTTCCGCTGCCGGGCTACGCCTTCCAGCACGAACGGTTCTGGCCCGCCGCCCGCCGCGGCGCCGGCGACCCCGCGGGCCTCGGGCTCGGCGCGGCCGGGCACCCGCTGCTGGGCGGCGCGGTCGACCTCGCCGACGGCACCGGCCGCCTGCTCACCGGCCGGATTTCCCTGGCCGCGCAGCCGTGGCTGGCCGACCACACCGTGCTGGGCTCGACCGTCCTGCCCGGCGCGGCCTTCGCCGAACTGGCGCTGACGCTGGGCGCGGTGCGCGAGCTGGCCGTCCTCGAACCGCTCGTCCTCCCGGCCGACGCCGCCGTGCACCTGCAGGTCCGCGTGGCCGAGCCGGACGACGACGGTCTGCGCGACTTCGGCGTGTACTCCCGCGCCGAGGACAGCGACGGCGCCTGGACCCGGCACGCGACCGGCGTCCTCGAACCGGACATCGACACCGCGCCCGGCGCCGTGACCCTCCCGGACGACGCCGAACCCCTGGACGTCGGCGACGCCTACGACCGGCTCGCCGCGCTCGGCCTCGGCTACGGCCCCGCGTTCCAGTGCCTGCGGCGCGCCTGGCGCCACGGCGACGACGTCTTCGCGGAGCTGAGCCTCGGCGACGAACCGGCCACGGCGTTCGGCCTGCACCCGGCCTTGCTCGACGCGGCACTGCACGCGGTCGCGCTCACGGCCGGGCACGACCGGCCGCACGTCCCGTTCAGCTGGCGCGGCGTCCGGCGGCACACCACGGGCGTGACGCTCCTGCTCGTCCGCATCACCCCGGCCGGGGACAACGCGGTCTCGCTGTCCTTTGTGGACTCCGATGGCAACCCGGTCGCCGGCGTCGACGCCGTGACGTTCCGGCCCGCGGCCGCCGCCCGCACCCAGGACGCGTTGTACCGGCTCGGCTGGCTCCCGGCCACCCCGGTCCGCCGCGATCCGCGCGAGCAGGTCGTCGTCGCGGCCGCCGGTCCGGCGCAGGCCTTGGAGCTGGTCCGGGACTGGCTCGCCGAGCCCCGGGACGCCGAACTCGTCTTCCACACCACGGGCGCCACCGACGGCACCGACCTCGAAGCCGCCGCCGTGTGGGGCCTGGTCCGGGCGGCGCAGTCCGAGCACCCGGGCCGGTTCGCGCTCGTCGACAGCGCCGACCCGGCCGACGCGGCGCTGGCCGCCGGGGAGCCGCAAGCCCGCGTGCGCGACGGCGTCGTCGAAGTCCCGCGGCTCGCGAAAGCACCCGCCGAACCCGCGCCGCTGGGCTGGGACCCCGACGGCACCGTCCTGATCACCGGCGGTACCGGCGGTCTCGGCCGCCTGCTGGCGAAGCACCTGGTCACCACGCACGGGATGCGCCGCCTGCTGCTGCTCAGCCGCACCGGCGAGGCCGACGTCACCGACCTGACCGACGCCGGGGCCGAGGTGACCGTCGCCGCCTGCGACGTCACCGATCGCGCCGCGCTCGCCGCGGTCCTCGACGGCCACCGCCTCACCGCCGTCGTGCACGCGGCCGGCGTCCTCGACGACGGCACGGTCGAAACGCTGACCGCCGAGCAGTTCGACCGCGTGTGGCGCCCGAAGGCCGAAGCCGCGTGGCTGCTGCACGAGCTGACCGCGGACCTCGACGGGTTCGTGCTCTTCTCGTCGGTCGCGGGCACGATCGGCGGCGCCGGGCAGGCGAACTACGCCGCCGCCAACGCCTACCTGGACGCCCTGGCCGAGCACCGCGCCGCCCGCGGGCTGCCCGCGGTGTCGCTCGCCTGGGGCCCGTGGACCGGGGTCGGCGGCATGACCGCGCAGCTCAGCGGCGCCGAAGTCGCGCGGATGGCCCGCGCCGGGATCACGGCGCTGACCGCGGAAGACGGCCTCGCCCTGTTCGACGCGGCGGTCGGGGCCGGGACGCCGGCGCTGGTGCCGGTCCGGCTGGCCGCGACCGCGTCCGGCGAGGTCGCGGCCCCGTTGCGCGGGCTGGTCCGGACGACCACGCGCCGCGCCACCGGCGGGCTCGCCGAGCGCCTGGCCGCGCTGCCGGAGCCTGAACGCCACGACGTCGTCGCCGACCTGGTCACCGCGCAGGTCGCGGCCGTGCTCGGGCACGCCGACCGCGCGGCCGTCGAGCCGTCGCGGGCGTTCTCCGCGCTGGGCTTCGACTCGCTCACCGGCGTCGAACTGCGCAACCGGCTCGCCACCGCGACCGGTCTGCGGCTGCCCACGACGCTGGTGTTCGACCACCCGAACAGTGCCGCGCTCACCGCGTTCCTGCTCGCCGAGCTGACCGGCGCCGACGCACCGGCCGCCGAGAACCGCCCGGTCCGCGCCCGCGACGACGACCCGATCGTCGTGGTCGGCATGGGCTGCCGCTACCCGGGCGGTGCCGCGTCGCCCGACGAGTTCTGGGACCTGGTCGCCGCCGGGCGCGACGCCGTCGGCCCGTTCCCCGCCGACCGCGGCTGGGACCTGTCCGCGCTCTACGACCCGGATCCCGACCACCCGGGCACGACCTACGCGCGGGCCGGTGGGTTCCTGTCCGGCGCCGCGGACTTCGACGCCGCGTTCTTCGGCATGAGCCCGCGCGAGGCGGTCGCGACCGACGCCCAGCAGCGGCTGCTCCTCGAGACGTCGTGGGAAGCGCTGGAGCACGCGGGCATCGACCCGGCGACGCTGCGCGGTTCGGCGACCGGCGTGTTCGCCGGCGTGATGTACAGCGACTACGGCGGCCTGCTCGCCGGCAGCGACTACGAAGGCCAGCAAGGCAACGGCAGTGCGCCGAGCGTCGCTTCCGGCCGCGTCGCCTACGCCCTCGGGCTGGAAGGCCCAGCGGTCACCGTGGACACGGCGTGTTCGTCGTCGCTGGTGGCACTGCACTGGGCCGCGCAAGCCCTGCGGTCGGGGGAGTGCACCCTGGCGCTGGCGGGCGGGGTCACGGTGATGGCGACCCCGGCGACGTTCGTCGAATTCGCCCGCCAGCGCGGGCTTTCGCCGGACGGGCGTTGCAAGGCGTTCTCCGACGACGCCGACGGCACCGGCTGGGCCGAAGGCGTCGGCCTGCTAGTGCTGGAACGGCAGTCCGACGCACTTCGCAACGGGCACCGGATCCTCGCCGTGGTGCGGGGTTCCGCGGTCAACCAGGACGGTGCTTCGAACGGGCTCACGGCGCCCAACGGGCCGTCGCAGCAGCGGGTCATCCGCGCCGCGCTCGCCGGGGCCGGGCTGTCCACTTCGGACGTCGACGTCGTCGAGGCGCACGGTACCGGCACCGCGCTGGGCGACCCGATCGAGGCGCAGGCGCTGCTGGCCACCTACGGCCAGGACCGCTCGACGCCGCTCCTGCTCGGTTCGGTGAAGTCGAACATCGGCCACACCCAGGCCGCAGCCGGGGTCGCGGGCATCATCAAGATGATCCAGGCGATGCGGCACGGCATCGTCCCGGCGAGCCTGCACACCGGAACGCCGTCGTCCCATGTGGACTGGGAAGCGGGTGCTGTCGAGGTCGTCACCGAAAGCCGTGCCTGGCCTTCGGTGGCACGGCCACGGCGGGCCGGGATCTCGTCATTCGGCATCAGCGGTACCAACGCACACGTGATCATCGAGCAGGGCACCGAGGTGCCCGCTGCGGCCGAAGATCCTGTGGGGACGGCGATCTGGCCGCTGTCCGCGCGGTCGGCCGCGGCGCTGCGGACCCACGCGGCCCGCTTGGTGTCCACTGTGGACGATTTGCCCGTGGGTGCCGTCGGCCGAGCGCTGACCCGGCGTTCGCGGTTCACGCACCGCGCGGTCGTCGTGTCCGAGCGGCCTGCCGAAGCGCTGGCGGCCTTCGCCGCCGGTGAACCGTCTCCGGACGTCGTCGAAGGCGTCGCCACGACCGGCCGGACCGCCTTCCTGTTCTCCGGGCAGGGCGCGCAGCGGCCGGGCATGGGCCGCGAGCTGGCCGCGCGCTTCCCCGTGTTCGCCGCTGCGCTTGACGAAATCCTGGACCGCCTCGACCCGGCCGTCCGGTCCGCTTGGGACGACGAACGGGTGCACCGCACCGAATACACGCAGCCGGCGCTGTTCGCGTTCGAGGTCGCCGCCGCGAGGCTGCTCGAATCGCGGGGCGTGCGCCCGGACTTCGTCGCCGGGCACTCGGTGGGCGAGATCGCGGCCGCGCACCTCGCCGGTGTGCTCACCCTCGACGACGCCTGCGTACTGGTGTCGGCCCGCGCCCGGCTCATGGGCGCGTTGCCCGAAGGTGGCGTGATGATCGCTGTCCAAGCATCCGAAGTGGACGTTCGCCCGCTGCTGGGCGAGGGCGTCGACCTCGCCGCCGTCAACGGGCCCGCGTCGGTCGTGCTGTCCGGCCTTGAAGACGCCGTTACCGCGGTCGCGGACAAGTTCGGCAAGCATCGGCGGCTGCGCGTCTCGCACGCGTTCCACTCGCTGCTGATGGACCCGATGCTGGCGGAGTTCGGCGAGGTCGTCTCCGGGCTTTCCTTCGCCGAGCCGAAGATCTCGTTGATCGCTTCGGGCGACGTCACCGACCCGACGTACTGGGTCCGGCACGTGCGCGACACCGTCCGCTTCGGCGACGCCCTCGAGCGGCTCGCCGGGGCGGCCCGGTTCGTCGAGGTCGGCCCGGACGCGGTGCTGTCCGGCCTGGTCGACGTGCCCGGCGCGGTCGTCGTGCCGGTCGCCCGCCGCGACCGCGCCGAGGAGCGGACGTTCCTCACCGCGCTGGCCCGGCTGCACGTCTCGGGGCTCGACGTCGACTGGGCCACCGAAGGGCCGGGGGCCGACCTGCCCACCTATCCGTTCGAGCACCGGCGGTTCTGGCCTCCGGCCCGCCCGGCCGGCGACCCGCGCGGCGGGCACCCGGTGCTCGGCGCGGCCGTCGAAGTGGCGGGGACCGGCACGCTCGTCAGCACCGGCCGCCTGTCGGCGTCCACGCAGCCGTGGCTGGCCGACCACACCGTCTTCGGCACGAATCTCGTGCCCGGCACGGCGTTCCTCGAACTGGCCCGCCACGCCGGCGCCCAAGCGGGCTGCCCGCGCGTCGGCGACCTGACCCTGCTGGCGCCGCTGGTCCTCACCGGCGGAGTCACCGTGCAGGTCTCGACCGGCGCGCCCGACGCGAACGGCCACCGCCCGGTGGAAATCCACGCCCGCGACGACGACGGCACGTGGACCCGGCACGCGACCGGCGTCCTCACCCCGGACCCGGCGCCGGACTTCGAGGTGGGGGAGTGGCCGCCCGCCGACGCGGTACCGGTCACTGTGGACGGTGCTTACGAGGCGCTGGCCGAGCGCGGGTTCGCCTACGGCCCGGCGTTCCAGGGCCTGAAAACGCTGTGGCGGCGCGGGGACGAGCTGTTCGCGGAAGTCCGGGTCGACGAGACCGAGGGCTTCGGCCTGCACCCGGCGTTGCTCGACGCCGTCCTGCACACCCAGCTGGTGGCCGACCCCGACGGCCCGCCCGCGCTGCCGTTCACCTGGCGCGGGGTGTCGGTGCACCGGCCCGGCGCGGCCGACCTGCGCGTCCGGCTCGCCCCGGCGGGGCCCGACACCATCAGCCTGGCCATCGCCGACGCGTCCGGCGCACCGGTGGCGTCGGTCGAGGGACTCACCGTGCGCGAGGCCGGGCAGCCGCAGGCCGCGCACCTCTATCGGCTGAATTGGACACCGGTCGCCGCCGCACCCGCCGACGTCGTCACGGTTCCCGGGTACGCGCTGGACGGACTGGCCGTGGTCCCCGAGTTCGTCGAGGTGGCCGTCCCGTCGGGAGCGGACATCCGTACTGTCACCGCCGAAGTGCTGACGCTCGTGCAGACGTGGCTGGCCGATTCCCGGTTTGACGCCGCGAAACTGGTCGTCCGGACCACCGGTGCGCTCGACGGCGAAGACTTCGCCGCGGCCGCCGTCTGGGGCCTGGTGCGCTCGGCCCAGCAGGAGAACCCGGGCCGGTTCGTGCTCGTCGACTCCGACGGATCCCTGGCCCCACAAGACGTCCTCGGCAGCGGGGAACCAGAACTGTCCATCGTGGACGGAGTGGCGTCGGCCGCGCGCGTCGGCCGGGCCACGCAGGGGGAGCCCGGCCCCGAATGGGACCGCGACCGCGCCGTGCTCATCACCGGGGGCACGAGCGGCCTCGGCGCACTGGTCGCCCGCCGCCTCGCGGCCGGCGGGCACCGGCACCTGGTTCTGGTCAGCCGGTCCGGCCGGCCCGAACCCGGCCTCCTCGACGACCTGGCGGGCCTCGGCGCCGAAGCCGACGTGCGGGCCTGCGACGTCGGCGACCGCGCGGCCGTCGCGGCCCTGCTGGACGGTCTCGACCTCACCGCCGTCGTGCACGCGGCCGGCGTCCTCGACGACGGCGTCATCGGCACGCTGTCGCCGGAGCGGTTCGACACCGTGCTGCGGCCCAAGGCCGACGGCGCCCGGCACCTGCACGAGCTGACCGCCGGGCGCGACCTCGCCGGGTTCGTGCTGTTCTCCTCGTTGGCGGGCACGTTCGGCGGGGCCGGGCAGGCGAACTACGCGGCCGCGAACGCGGTCCTCGACGCACTCGCCGTCCACCGGCAGCGCCGCGGCCTGCCCGCGCTGTCGCTGGCGTGGGGACCGTGGACGGCCGAGACCGGCATGACCGCGAACCTGCCCGAAGCGGAGATCCGGCGGCTGGCCCGCGCGGGCGTCGGGCTCCTCGCCGCCGACGACGGCCTGGCCGCGTTCGACGCCGTCCGCGCGGGCACCGACCCGCTGGTGGTGCCGGTGCACCTCGACCTGCCCGCGCTGCGCGCCCTCGACGACGTGCCGCCGGTGCTGCGCGCGCTCGTCCCGCCCCGGCGGGCCGTGACCCGCGCGACGGCGGCTGTGCCGGATCTCGCGCCCCGGCTGGCCGGCCTCGGCGCGGCCGAGCGGGTCGAGCTGCTGCTGGACGTGGTCGCCGACGCCGTCGCGGTGGTGCTCGAACACGGCGACCAGGACAGCGTCGGGCCCGATCAGGCGTTCACGGAACTGGGCTTCGACTCGCTGACCGCGGTCGAGCTGCGCCGCCGCCTGACCGCGGTGACCGGCCTGGCGCTGCCGGCGACGCTGGCGTTCGACCAGCCGACCCCGCGCGACCTCGCCACGCACCTGGCGGAGCTGCTCGCTCCGGACGAGAAGCCCGAGCAGGCGATCCTGGCCGACCTGGCCCGGCTCGAAAAGGCGTTGCGGGACACGGCGATCGACCCCGGCGCCCACGAGGAGATCACCGCGCGCCTGGAGCAGGTGCGCGGGGCGTGGAGCGCCCGCGACGACGTCGACGACGGCTTCGACTTCGACGACGCCAGCGACGACGAGATGTTCGCGCTGCTCGACGAAAAGCTGGGGGCCGGCGACTGAGCGGACCCTTCAGTCCACTGTGGAACGGTCGCCCAGCACCGAGGCCAGCTGAGCGCGGCCGTCGATCTTCAGCTTGCGGTACAGGCTCGTCAGGTGCTTCTCGACGGCCCGGCGGCTGATGCTCAGCTCACCGGCGATCTCGGTGTTGGTCCGCCCGCCCGCCGCCAGGCGCGCGACGGTCGCCTCGCCCGCGGTCAGCTCCGCCGTGGGCCGGGGCAGCTCCGCGTGGCCGAAGGTGCCGTCCTCGCGTTCCTCCAGCCGGCCCGCGCCGCAGCCTTCGGCCAGCGCCCGCGCGCGGGCCAGCAACCGCCGCGCCGCCACCGGTTCCGTCTCGCGCAGGCACGTCCCCAGGTCGGCGCAGGCCTTGGCCGCTTCGAGCTCGTCCGGCGCACCGTCGAGCAGCTCGACCGCCTCCCGCAGCAGCTCGACCGCGTGCTGCCGGCCGGCCAGCGCGGCGAGCACCCGCAGGGACCGCCCGACGAGCGCGGGCGCGCCCCACGCGAGGGAGTGGCGGTGGTGCTCCTCGGCGAGCTGCCGCGCCTGGTCGGTCCGCCCGAGCCGCCGGGCCAGCAGCGCCGCCGACCCGCGCCACGCGTAGATCGCCGGGTTGCGCCAGCCCGCCCGGTCCAGCAGGCGGCCGCGGTCGAGGAACTGCGCCAGCGCCGTTTCCGGGTTCTCGCGCGCGGCCAGCATGCCCTGCAGGCCGCGCCGGACCGCGAACACCGCGAGGTCGTCGGCGTCGGGCAGGCCGTCGAGCACCTGGCGGGCCAGGTCGCGGCTGCGCGCGGAGTCCGCGACCAGTGCCAGGGTCGTGGCCGGCAGCGCCAGCACGTCGTAGCCACCCGGCTCGGCCGCGCGGAACGCCCGCTCCGCCGGCTCCCCGGCCTCGGCGAACCGGCCGCGGGAAAGCAGCGCCAGCGCCTGGTGGACGTCGACGAGCACGCGCGTCGCGGTGGTGGCCCGCGGCCCGCCCGCCGACGCCAGCCACGGCGTCACGGCGTCCGGCCGGCCCGCGGCGATCAGCACGAGCGGGACGATCCGCAGCGCGGTCCCGGCCCGGACGGTCCGCGCCGGCTCGTGGTCCAGCAGCACGCCGGCGTGGCGGGCGGCCTCGTCGGCGGTGACGCGCCCGCCGAGCGTGGCGGCCAGGAGCAGCACCGCGCGCAGCTCCCGCTCGCCGGGCCCGGCCGGCCGGTCGGGCAGCTGCCGCAGCCGCTCCGCCGCCGCGGCCGGCCGTCCGGGCTCTTCGAGCGCGGCAAACCAGTCGCGGGCCTCCAAGCGCAGCCCGAGGTCGGGATCGCCCGGGTCGGTGACCGTGCGGACCAGCTCCGTCACCAGCGGCCCGCGCGCGGCGGCGGTGAGCGGAATGCGGGCGACCGCTTCGGCCCGTTCGCGGCCCGCGGGCAGCAGCGGCGCGGCCTGCACCAGGTACCGCACGGCCGCGCGCGGATCGGGTTCGGCGGCGGCCAGCTCGGTGAGCAGCCGGGCCCGGCCGGGATCGCCGGGCGGCACGTCCAGCAGGGCGCGCCGCAGGTAGCGCGCGGCCAGGTCCGGGGCACCGCGGCGCTGGGCCGCGACGGCCGCCGTCCGCAGGGTCGCGACGTCTTCGCGGCCGCGGAGGGCGTCGACGCTGAGCAGCTGCGCGGCGACGTGCTCGGGCGGAAACCCTTGCGCGGTCAGCAAAGCCGCCGCGGCCCGGTGCGCTTCCGCGGTGCTCGCCGCGCTCCGCGTCTCCTCGACCACCCGCACCAGCGCGGGCTCGGGGACCAGCCGCCCGTCGACGGCGGTGCTCAGCCACGCGTCGCCGAGCAGGGCGCGGGCTTCGGCGCACGCCGCCGCGTCCAGCCCGGCCAGCCGCGTGACCAGCTCGGGTTCCGCGTGCCGCCCGAGTGTGACGACCGCCCGCGCCAGCGCCTCGACCTCCGGTTCACGCCGGACCAGCAGCCGCAGCCGTTCCCGGCGCACGGCGGCGCCGAGGTCGCGCAGCGGCTCGCAGTCCTCGGCCCGCCCGGCCAGGCGCTGGGCGAAGGCGCGGGACAGCAGCTCGTCGAGCTCCTTCGGCCGGCCGCCGGTCAGCTCGTGGCAGGCCGCCGCGAACGCGGGATCGACCCCGGCGCCGAGCCGCGCGGCGGCCACCCGGCGCGTGCCGCCGGCCGACAACGGCAGCGCGCGGACGGCGGGCCCGGCGGCCCGGGCGAGGTCCTGCAGCGCCGGTGCGCGCGGGGCGTCCGGCAGCACGACGCCGAGCAGCACCCGGGTCCCGCGCAGCCGTCCGGCGAGGAAAGCCAAGGCGCGCAAGGAAGGTTCGTCGGCCCAGCGCACGTCGTCGACCAGCACCACGACCGGCTCGCGGGCGCCGAGCGAAACCAGCAGGACGTGCAGGCCGTGGAGCAGCGCCACGGCGTCGTCGCAGCCGGCCCCGGCCGCGGACCGGAGCAGCTTCCCGGCGAGCGGCGGCAATCCGGCTTCGCACGGGTCGCCGTGCAGGGGCAGGACGAGCTGCCGCACGACACCGAAGGGGAAGTCCCGCTCGCCGGGCGCCCCGCCCGCCCGCAGCACCCGCGCCCCGCGGCCGGCGGCGAGACGGCCGAGGAGCCGCAGCAGCGCCGTGCGGCCGGTCCCGGTTTCCCCGCTGATCGCGACGACCCCGCCGTCCTGCCGTAATGCGCCGGCCAGCGCGGTTTCCTGGGTTTCGCGTTCGAACAGCACCCGGGTCAGCTCCCCGCCGTGCGGGTGGGCCAGTGGTCCGCGAGCGCCGCCCGGCCCTTGAGCCCGAGCTTGCGGTACACCTTGGTCAGCCGCAGTTCGACGGTCCGCAGCGCGATCGACAGCTCCCGTGCGATCTCCCGGTTGGCAAGCCCGCGGGCGGCGAGCTCGGCGACATCACGTTCGGCCGGCGACAGCGCGTCGGGGCGAGGTACGGGGAACCGCGGCGCGGGCAGCGAATCGGCAGGCCGCCGCGGCACGGGCACGGCCCGCCGATCCGGTGCCCGCTCCCGCAGCCCTTCGAGCGCGGCGGCCGTCCCCCACCGTTCGGCGAGGGCCACCTCCTCGGCGGCCAGCGAGGCGGCGGCCGCGTGCTCCCCGAGCCGGCGCAGGGCGAGGCTCGCCGTCGTGCGCCAAGTGGCGACCATCGGGTTGACCCACCCGCGTGCGCGCAGGACGCGTCCACATTCGAGGGCCGCCTGAAGCGCGGTGGCCGGATCGTCTTCGGCGAGGGCGAGTTCCGCCTCGGCGTGCCGCAGGAACGCGGCGGCCGCCCCGTGTTCACTCCCGCGAGGCAGCGGCTCGGCGCCGAGGTGCCGAGCGTGTTCAAGCCGCCCGACCCGCAACCGCGCACTGATCTCGACGGCGGCCCGCACCGGCACGGCAAGCGGGTGCCAGCACCGCACGGGCAGCTCCCGATCAGCGGCGGCGAGATCCCGCAGCGCTTCTTCAGGCCGATCGTCGCGCAGCGCGGCGGCGGCCCGGTGGACGAGCGCCTGCGCGGCGGCGGCCCGGGCATCCCGCCGCCTGGCCGCCGCGATGACGGCGGTGAGCGCGTCTGCGGCGTCGGCCAGGGTCCCGGCGCAGATCAGGGCCCGGCAGGCGGCGATCCGCGGCATGAGGGGTGCCTCTTCCCGCACGACGAGCGCGCGGGAGGCGAGATCGAGAACGGCGCCTCGTTGTTCCCCGCGCACGGCGAGCCGGAAGGCGGTGACGCCGGCGTCGGCGGGGTTCGGTGTGCTGGTGCCGGGGAAGGCGGGGAGTGAGGCGGTGCGGTTCTTGCTCGTTTCAGCGCCGGTTGCGCTGGGTTCGACTGCGGCTGGGTGGACCGCGACCGGGCCAGTGGTATCCAGGCGGGCCGCAGTTGGGCGGGCTGTGTCCGGGCCAATCGTGTCCGAGCCGGGCAGTACGGGCACCGGCATCTCCGGATCGGCCGCGGCTTCCTCCCGGGCGAGCCGCCCCAGAGCGACCAGCGCTGGGTCCACAGTGGACGCCCGGCCGGGTTCCGCCACCAGCCGGTGCACCGTCTCGGCGTCGCCGCGGGCCAGGAGGAGGTCTGCCGCCGTCGTGGCGGCCGGGAGTGCGGCCAGTGCGGGTTCCGCCAGGACCTGGATTAGCCGGCGGTCCGCGTGGTCGGGATCGCGGCGGACGACCGCCGATGCGAGCCGGACCAGCAGCGTCGCACGGTCGGCCGGGGAGGCGGGCTCGGCCAGCGCGCGCCGCAACGACTCGGCCGCGGCCACCGGGTTCCCCTGGGCCGACCACTGTTCCGCCGCCTCCGCGAGCACCGCCCGCGCCCACGGCTCACCGACCGGCGGCGCCGCGCGCAGCAACTCCGCCGCGACCAGCGCACCCGCCCCGGTCCGGTGCGCCAGTTCCGCACCCCGGCGGTACAGCTCGTCCCGATCCGGCTCGGCCAGCTCCGCCAGCACGTCCGCGGCGAGGTGCGGCTCCGCCGGACGCCCGTCCGTCACCAGGCCGCTCGCCTCCAGCGCACTCAGCGCCGCGGGCACATCCGCCGCCCCCAGCTCGGCCAGCCCGACCGCGGCGACGACATCCAGCCGCTCCGAAACCGACATCGCCCGCAAGAGCGCCAACGCCCCGGGCGGCAGTCCACGGCGGATCCGGGCCGTGCGCGCCGACATCACCGCCCGTCCGGCAGCCACTACCCGCGCTGGATTCCACTGCTCGGCGGATGTCCCCGCGCGCCCAAGGGCCGCCGCGTCGTATTGCCCGGCCGAGGACACCGCCCGCCCCGCAGCGACTACCCGCGCCGGATTCCACTGCTCGGCCGAGGTCTCTGCGTGCCCAACGGCCGCCGCGTCGTATTGCCCGGCCGAGGACATCGCGCGCCCTGCAGCGGCTGCTCGCGCCGGATTCCATTGCTGGGCCGGGGTCACCGCCCGCTCAACGGCCGCTGCGTTGTATTGCCCGGCCGAGGTCACCGCCAGCCCGGCAGCCGCCCCGGCCGGATCATGCGCCGCCGCCCATTGCTCAGCCAGCTCGTGCAGCACCGCCGGTCGTCCGCGGACGATGTCCAGGACCGCCGTCTCCGCTTCCGCCGGCAACTCACCCAGCACCTGCCGCACCAGCATCGCCGTCTCGGACGAACTCAACGGTGCCAACGAAATCCGGTGCCCCGCGGCAATCGGCTCGTACGCCGTCCCGATCAACAACACCGGCACGTCACCAGTCCGACCGGCCATCTCCGCGAACCACCGCAGCGACCACTCATCCGCCCACTGCAAGTCATCGACCGCCAGCACCACCGGCCGCTCCGCCGCGAGCCCCGCGAACGCATCGCACAAAAGCCCAGCAGCACGCTCACGATCCTCGAGACAACCGCCCACCAGCTCACCGAAAGCAGCCGGAGACAACAACGCGGCCGCCAGCTGCGTCACCGCCCCGAACGGAATCCCGTCCGGGACACACGAAGCCACCGCGCCGCGCACCCGCGACAGCAGCGCCGTCCGCCCGACCCCCGCCGCCCCCGAAATGCCCACCGTCGCCCCGCGGCCCCGCGACAGTCCCGCGACCAAGTCGTCGAGCACGCTCACCGCGCGTTCCCGGCCGACGAGACGCGATTGGCGCACAGGACGACCTCCTCCGGCGGCCGGTCCACGGCGACCCTGGCCGTGGGCAGCGTAAGCCGCGCCGGCGGCCGCGGCCCGGGGCCGGGCGCCGGAGGCGGGAGCTCTGCCCGCGCGGCCAGAATTCCCGGGGACGGGCGGGCAATCGGCGACCGACCGTGACTCAGTGGTCGCGCAACGCTTCCGCCAGTTCGGCGCGGCCGCCGATGCCGAGCTTCCGGTAGACGCTCGTCAGGTGCACCTCGACCGTGCGCTGGGTGATGAACAACGACTCGGCGATCTCGCGGTTGGTCGCGCCCTCCGCGGCCCGCTCGGCCACCCGCCGCTCGCTTCCACTCAAGGCGTCCGACGGCGAATCGGTGCCGTGGCGCATCCGGCCGCCCGCTTCGGCCAGCGCCGGCAGCGAAAGCCCGAGCTGCTGCTTGTCCCGGCTGAGCACGGAAAGGTCGATGGACCGGCGCAGCCGTTCCCGCGCGCCTTCGGCGTCGCCGCGGGCCAGCAACCGCCTGCCGAGCAGGTACTCGGCCTTCGCCTGCTCGACTTTCGCGGGCGAATCCGCGAGGAGCTCGGCCGCGTCGCGCAGCCGCTCGATCGCCGCGCCCCCGTCGGCGAGCACCCCGCGTGACGTCTCGAGCATGCCCAGCACCCGGTTGGTGCCCCAGCGGCGGACCGCGGGCTCGACGCCGTCGAGCACGGCCTCGCCCTCGGCGCGACGGCCGAGCCCGGCCAGCAGCTCGGCCGATTCGTACCACCACGGCGCCAGTACCGGGTTGCCGATCCCGTTGCCCGCCAGGCTTTCCCCGCAGGTCCGCAGCACGGCGAGCGCGCCTTCGACGTCGCCGAAAGCGGCGCGGGCGCGGGCTTTCGCGATCAGGTACCAGTGGTACTCGAGCGTGAAGTGCTCGAGCCGCGGCCGCACGATCGCGGCCAGCACCTCCTCCGCCCCGGCCGGGTCGCCCTGACGCACCAGCAGCGAGGCCAGCACGGTCTGCGGCATCGCGGTGCCGGGCGCCCAGCGCTCCTGCGTGATGACGTCGAACGAGTACTGCGCGTCCGCCAGCGCGTCGGTGAGGTTGCCGCAGAACTGGTGGACGAGCGCGCGCGTGGTCGCGCCGAGGACGTAGGTCCACCCCTGGCCGCGGCGCTGCGCGTGGTCGAGCACGCCGCCGAGCGCCGCCAGCGCGGGCTCGGGCCGGTCGGCGAGGTAGAGGGTGAGCACGGCGCCGAGCACGGCCCAGCCGCCCGGGGCGACGTCGCCGATGCGCAGCACCTGGGCCGCCTGGGCGACGACCTCGCCGGCCGGGCGGCCCTGCAACGTGCCCAGCGACGAGAGCATGCCGAGCAGTTCGCGCTCCTCGGCGGTGTCGCCCGGCGGCGGGACGACGTCGCGCAACCGCGCGCCGACCTGGGAAACCGTGGCCTTTTCGTCCAATCCGGACAGCAGCAGCGCCGACTGGCCGACCATCCGCAGCGCCCGGTCGGCGGGGGAGGGGGTGGGATCGGTCACCGCTTCGAGCGCGTCGGCCACCTCCGTCGCCAGCGCGTAGGACCGCCGGGAGTTCTGCGCGCCCAGCGACACCATGACGTACTGCATGACGATCGGCACCCGCCGCCGTGGGTCGGCCACGAGCTCGAGCGCGTGTTCGAGGTGCCGCAGCGACGCCGCCGGGTCGGTCTGCCCGAGCACCCGGGACAGGTGCACGAGCACCGCGACGTCGTCCTCGTGCGCCCGCAGCACCTGCGTCAGGTACCGCGCCGCCGCCGCGGGCGCGCCCCGGCTTTCGGCCGCCGCGGCCGCTTCCCGCAGCACGGTGACCATCCACGGCTGCGGCGGGCCGTCGAGCACCAGCAGGTGGACGGCGACCTCCTCGCTGGAACGGCCGCTGTCGTTGAGCAGCGTGGCCGCGCGTTCGCGCAGCCGGGCCAGCTCGGCCGGCGCCGCGGTGTTCAGCGCGGCCGCGCGGATCAGGTCGTGGGCGTAGTCCAGCCGGTCCGGTTCGAGCAGCTCGCCGTCGCGCAACGCCTGCACGGCGTGCCGCGCCGGCCCGGGCCGGGTGCCGGCGAGCGCGGCGATCGTCTCCAGTTCTTCACCGCCCAGCACCGCGATCGCGCGCGCGACGGCCAGCGCGTCCGGGGACAGCCGGTCCAGCAGCGGGCGGACCACGGCTTCCCGGCCGAGCTCCTCGAGCTCGCCGACGTGCCCGGCGTCCGGCGGCACGCGGTCGCGCAGCGAGCCGACCACGCGGTCGAGCAGGAACGGGTTGCCGCCGGTGATGTCGACCGCGTGGCGGACGAACTCGGGGTCCGGCGCCGCGCCGAACCCGGCCGCCAGGACGTCGGCGACCGCCTCGGCGGTCAGCGGCGCGAGGTCGACCGCGAGGCAGTTCACCGCCGTGCCGATCTCGGCGAGCACCGCCGGGCCCGGCCCGTCGGACCCGGTGCGCTGGGCCAGCAGCACCAGCACCGGCAGGTCTTCGGCCCGGCGCAGCAGGAAGCCCAGCCAGCGCAGGGAAGTTTCGTCGCACCACTGGACGTCGTCGACCGCGAGCACGACCGGCCCGCGGGCGGCCAGGCCGGCGACCAGCCAGTAGAGGCCGTGCATGACCGAGTAGGTGTCGGCGGTGCCGTCGCCGCGCCCGGGGGCGAGGGCGGGCAGGGCGAGCCGGGCACTGCCGGCGAGCAGGCCGGCCTCGCCGGCGTCCCCGCGCGGCCACAGTGGACCGAACAGCGCGCGGACCGCTTCGTAGGCCCCGGCCCCGGTGTCGGCGCAGGTCACGGTGAGCACGGTGGCGGCGCCGCGGCCCAGCTCCTCGAGCGCGACGGCCAGCAGCCCGGTCTTCCCGATCCCGGCGGGCCCGCGCACCAGGACCGCCTGCCCCTCGCCGAGGGCGGCGGCGCGCGCCCGGTCGGTGAGCACCCGCAGTTCCCAGTCCCGCCCCGCCAGATCCGGCCGGGCCGATCCCCGCACCCCACTCCGAACAGCCACAGTCCTCCCGTCCGCGCGCGATCGCCGGAGCCCGTGCCGGCGGTTCCCAGCCTGGCCCATCGGCCGGAGGGGCGCGGCACCGGGCTCCTCCGGGAAGCCGGCTACTTCAGCCGGGTGCCGGCCGACCCGAGTGCTTCGCAGGCCTCGACGATCCGCGCCGCCATGCCGGTCTCGGCCGCCTTGAGGTACGAGCGCGGGTCGTAGACCTTCTTGTTGCCGACCTCGCCGTCGATCTTCAGGACGCCGTCGTAGTTCTTGAAGAAGTGGTCCACGATCGGGCGGGTGAACGCGTACTGGGTGTCGGTGTCGACGTTCATCTTCACCACGCCGTAGGACACCGCCTCGCGGATCTCCTCCGGCAGGGAACCCGAGCCGCCGTGGAAGACCAGCTCGAACGGCTTCGCGCCGGCGTCGAGGCCGAGCTTCTTCGCCGCCGCTTCCTGGCCGCCCTTCAGGACGTCCGGGCGGAGCTTGACGTTGCCCGGCTTGTAGACGCCGTGGACGTTGCCGAAGGTCGCCGCGAGCAGGTAGCGGCCCTTCTCGCCGGCGCCGAGGGCGTCGATGGTCTTGAGGAAGTCGCCTTCGGCGGTGTAGAGCTTCTCGTTGATCTCCGCTTCGACGCCGTCTTCTTCGCCGCCGACGACGCCGATCTCGACCTCGAGGATGATCTTCGCCGCGGCGGTCTTGGCGAGCAGCTCGGTGGCGATCTCGAGGTTTTCGTCGAGGTCGATCGCCGAGCCGTCCCACATGTGGGACTGGAAGAGCGGGTTCTGGCCGTTCTTGACGCGTTCGGCCGAGATCTCGATCAGGGGGCGGACGAAGCCGTCGAGCTTGTCCTTGGGGCAGTGGTCGGTGTGCAGCGCGACGTTGACGTCGTACTTCGCGGCGACGACCTGCGCGAATTCGGCCAGCGCGGTGGCGCCGGTGACCATGTCCTTGACCTTCTGGCCGGACGCGAATTCGGCGCCGCCGGTGGAGAACTGGATGATGCCGTCGCTCTCCGCCTCGGCGAAGCCGCGGATGGCGGCGTTCACGGTCTCGGACGAGGTCACGTTGATGGCCGGGTAGGCGAACTCGTTCGCCTTGGCCCGGTCGAGCATCTCCGCGTAGACCTCGGGGGTGGCGATGGGCATGCGGGCTCCACTTCGGACTCGGGCGGGGTTTCGGGGCGAACGCTAGCGGCGCGATGCTGGGGTTTTCCCCAGTGGCGGCCCGGTAGAACGGTGGGTACCGGTCCGGCCGGTGGCAGGTGACGACGTCGTCCCGCCCGTGCCGTGTTCGTCCCGCCGGCCTTCCCTTGACCCCGAGGTGCGATCCCGTCGTGCCGCTGAGGAGAAAAATGACTGCCATCGTCCAAGTCACCGGCCGGGAGATCCTGGACAGCCGCGGCAACCCGACGGTCGAGGTCGACGTCGAGCTGGCCGACGGGTCGTTCGGGCGCGCGGCGGTGCCGTCGGGTGCGTCGACGGGCACGCGCGAGGCCGTCGAGCTGCGGGACGGTGATCCGGGCCGGTTCCTGGGCAAGGGGGTCCGGAAGGCGGTCGCCGCGGTCAACGGCGAAGTCGCCGATGCGGTCGTGGGTCTCGACTCGCGGTCGCAGGTCGAGGTGGACCGGGTGCTGTGCGAGCTGGACGGCACGCCCAACAAGGCGCGCCTCGGCGCGAACGCGATCCTCGGGGTGTCGCTGGCGGTGGCGAAGGCGGCCGCGCAGGCGCACGTGCTGCCGCTGTACCGCCACCTGGGCGGGGAGGGCACGTACCGGCTGCCGACGCCGATGATGAACATCGTCAACGGCGGGGTGCACGCCGACAACGGGATCGACTTCCAGGAGTTCATGATCGCGCCGGTCGGCGCGCCGAGCTTCGGAGAAGCGGTCAGGGTCGGCGCCGAGGTCTTCCACACGCTGCGCGGGATCCTGCGCGACGCGGGCCACAACACGAACGTCGGCGACGAAGGCGGGTTCGCGCCGCAGCTCGACACGGCCGAACAGGCGCTGGACTTCGTGGTGCGGGCGATCGAGCGGGCCGGTTACGTGCCCGGCGACGACGTGGCGCTGATGCTGGACCTGGCCGCGTCGGAGTTCTACGAGGACGGGATCTACCACTACCGCGGCGAAGGCGTGAAGCGCTCGGCGTCCGAGCACGCCGGCTACCTGCGCGACCTGGTCGCCCGGTACCCGATCGCGTCGATCGAGGACGCCATGGCGGAGGACGACAAGGACGGCTGGCAGCTGGTGACGCGGGCGCTGGGGGAGGAGATCCAGCTCGTCGGCGACGACGTCTTCTGCACCAACGTGGCGCTGCTGACCGAGGGCATCGAGCAGGGCGTCGCCAACGCGATCCTGGTCAAGGTCAACCAGATCGGCACGCTGACCGAGACGCTCGACGCGGTCGAGGTGGCGTCTCGCGCAGGGTACGGCGTGGTGATGTCGCACCGCTCGGGGGAAACCGAGGACACGACGATCGCCGACCTGTCGGTCGCGGTCGACTGCGGCCAGATCAAGACGGGGTCGCTGTCGCGGGCCGACCGCACGGCGAAGTACAACCAGCTGCTGCGGATCGAGGAGGACCTGGGCGCGGCGGCGGAGTACGCGGGCCGCGCGCCGCTGAACCGGAAGCGCTGAGCGGGCCGGCGCCGGGGCGTTCGCGTCCCGGCGTCAGGCTTCGGCGGTGCGCCAATGGTCTTGAATGAGTCATTCAGGACCTCCGAAGACCTGAATGAGTCATTCAAGACGTCGGTGAGCCGGTCGCCAGACGGGCAGGGCCGGACCGGTCGCGCTGAGCTTCGGCCGGCGCCGCGCCCAGCGCGTCCACGAGCGCGAAGTGCCGCAACCCCGCGAACAGCCGCTCGCCCAGCAGAGTCGTGATGAGCGCGGTCTCGCCCGGCCGCCGCGCGGGCCCGACGTCGTCGATCAAGGCCGCGTCGACGGCGGCGACCTCGCGGGCAAGGGCGGCGTACTCGGCGAGCTTGCCGGAGACGGCGTCGTGCCCGAGCCCGTGGCAGACGGCCAGCACGGTGACCAGGTTCGCCACCGCGGGATCCGTGTCGTCCGCCGGCGCGCCGAGCAGTTCGCCGACGCGCCCCAGCGCCCACGCCCGCGCCGCCGCGGAAACCGGGCGGACGGAGACCCGGCCGTCCTGCGCGACGCCGAGCACGACTCGGGCCGCGCGCCCCGCGTCGAGTACCCCGAGCACGTCGGCCACCTCCGCCAGCGACAGCCCGCCGATCTCGCGCAGCGCGCAGACGAGCCGCAGCCGCTTGACGTGCTCGGGGGTGTACTGCGCCTGGTTGGGCCCGACCCGGCGGCCCGCGGGCAGCAGTCCCTCGCGCAGGTAGTACTTGACGGTCGCGACCGGAACACCCGTTTCCGCGCTGAGCTCGGCCATCCGCATTGCGCCAGGCACCCCCTTCTCCGCCCGCACCCGCGGGGAGGCCCAGTGAACCGCCCACGGCCGCGCCCGGCCCAGCGCCGGGCGCGAAGTCTGGTGGGATGCCCAGACTTCGCGGCCCTTGACTTAAGTGGGACAGCGTCCCATATAGTAACCGGGACAATGTCCCACTTGAAGGGTGATCGTTCATGACGACGTACGTGCTGGTCCACGGCGCTTGGCACACCGGGCAGGCCTGGGCGCGGGTCGTGCCCCACCTGGCGGCCAGCGGCCGCCGGGTCTTCACCCCGACGCTGACCGGCTACGGCGAGACCACGCACCTGCTGAGCCCCGACGTCGGGCTCGGCACGCACACCGCCGACGTCGTGCGGCTGCTGGTCGAGGCGGACCTGCACGACGTCGTCCTGGTCGGGCACAGCTACGCGGGGATGGTGATCTCCGCGGTCGCCAACCAGGTGCCCGAGCGCATCGCGCGGCTGGTCTACCTCGACGCGATGGTGCCCACCGACGGGGAGAACGCGCTCGACGTCATGCCGATCACCCGGAACATGCCGGTCGACAGCTGGCGCGTGCCGCCGCTGCCCGAGCTGCCCGCGCCCCACGGCCTGTTCGGGGTGACCGATCCCGGCGACATCGCCTGGGTGCGGACCATGCTGTCCGACCAGTCGCTGCGGTGCCTCGAAGAACCGGTCGCGATGGACAACCCCGCGCTGCGGGAGATCCCGCGCACGCACATCCACTGCACGGTCAAGCCCGAGGGGTTCGACCGCCGCCCGGTGCCCGCCGTGCAGCCGAACGGCGAGCCGTCGGACGTGCGGGAGCTGGCCACCGGCCACGACTGCATGATCACCGCGCCCGCGGAGCTCGCCGAGCTGCTGCTGGACGTCGGCGACCGGGTCGGGGCCGGTAGCCTGCGGGTGTGAAGCGTGCCGACGCGCGGCGCAACGCCGAGAACGTCCTGGAGGCCGCGGCCGCGGTGTTCGTGAGCTCCGGCGTCGAAGCGCCGATCCGCGAGATCGCCGCCCGGGCCGGCGTCGGCACGGCGACCATCTACCGCCACTACCCGACCCGCGCCGACCTGATCCTCGCGGTGTACCGGCTGCAGGTCGAGTCGCTGGCCGAAGCCGGCCCGGCGCTGCTCGCGGGCGAACCGGGGCCGCACCGGGCGCTCGTGGCGTGGATCGACCGGTTCGTCGACTTCGTCATCACCAAGCAGGGGCTCGCGTCGGTGCTGCAGTCCGACGAACCGTGCTACGACCCGCTGCACGCCTACTTCCTGGAGCGCCTCGGCCCGGTGTGCACGGAGCTGCTGGAGTCGGCCGCGGCGGCCGGCGAGATCGAGCCCGGCCAGGACCCGTACGAGCTGATGCGCGGCGTCGGCAGCCTGTGCGCCGGCGCGGGCAGCGCCTACGACCCGCGCCGGCTCGTGCGGCTCCTGGTCAACGGGCTCCGCCGCACGGGCGCGAGCGAAGGAGCAACCCGGTGAATTCCCTGCACTTCAACGCCTTCATCTGGCCGAACGGCTACCACGAGTCCGCGTGGCGAGTGGTCGACGACGACGTCCGCGGGGTGCTCGGGCTGCCGTACTACGCGGACATCGCGCGGACCGCCGAGCGCGGCCTGATGGACTCGATCTTCCTGGCCGACAACATCGCCATCGCCGAATACCGCGTGACGCACCTGCCGCAGACGCAGTTCGACCCGGTCGCCGTGCTGTCCGCGCTGGCCGCGGTCACCGGGAAGATCGGCCTGATCGGCACCGGCTCGACGACCTACAACAAGCCGTGGGAGCTCGCCCGGCGGTTCGCCACGCTGGACCACCTCAGCGGCGGCCGCGCGGGCTGGAACATCGTCACCACCATCACTTCGCTGGCCGCGGCGAACTTCGGCGAGAAGGCCCACCCCGACCACGCCGACCGGTACGAGCGCGCGCACGAGTTCGTCGACGTCGTCACGCGGGCGTGGGACAGCTGGGACGACGACGCGATCGTCGGCGACCGCGAGAACGGCGTGTGGGCCGACCGCGCCAAGCTGCACGCCCCGCGCTTCCACGGCAGGTTCTACGACGTCGAAGGCGTGCTGCCGTTCCCGCGGTCGCCGCAGGGGCGGCCGGTGCTCGTCCAAGCGGGACAGTCGGCCGCCGGGATCGGGCTCGCGGCCCGGTACGCGGAGCTGGTGTTCTCCGGGCCGCCGTCGCTCGAGGCGGCGGTGAAGTTCCGCGCCGGGCTGGACGCCCAGGTGGTCGCGGCGGGCCGGGACCCGTCAGGAGTGCGCGTCCTGCCCGCGCTGATGGTCACGCTGGGCGGCACCGAGGCCGAGGCGAAGACCCGTGCGGAGCGGCTCGAAGAGCTGGCCAGCCCGGAGTTCCGCTGGCAGAACGCGTTGTACACCGCGGGCCTCGACCCGGACGCGTTCGACCCGGACGCCCCGCTGCCCGCCGAACTGCGGGCCGAGGGCGGCTCGTCCCGCCTGCAGCAGCTCGCGGCGGCGGCTCGGGAGCGGCCCGAGGCCCCGCTGCGCGAGATCGCGGCGCGGATCACCGGGGGAGCGGGGCAGGTCCACTTCGTCGGCACGCCGGAGCAGCTCGCCGACCACGTGCTCACCTGGCAGGACGCCGGCGCCGTCGACGGGTTCACCATCATGGGATCGACGCTGCCCTACGAGCTGACCGCGTTCGTCGACCACGTCGTGCCGATCCTGCAGCGCAAGGGCCGGTACCGGACCGAATATGCCGGCTCGACGCTGCGTGAACACCTGGCCGAGTGAATCCCGGTATGTGGTTTCTGTCGGTGGTGCTGGTTAGGGTCCTGACCGTCCGATCTTGACGACAGGAGTGTGGGACGTGGGCTGGACCCGGAACATCCGAGTGGCCGCGCTGGTGGCGGTGGCCGCTCTGGGCCTGACAGCGTGCGGCGGCGGGGACGACAAACCCGCCGCTGCGGGCAAGGGCGGGGCGCCGATCGTCGTCGCGTCCTTCAACTTCACCGACAGCCAGATCTTGGCCGAGATCTACGCGGGCGCACTCGAAGCCAAGGGCTACCCGGTGGCGAAGAAGCTGAACCTGGGCTCGCGGGAGCTGATCTACCCGTCGCTGAAATCGGGCGAGCTGCAGTTCATCCCGGAGTACCAGGGCTCGGCGATCGCCGCCGGCTTCGGCAAGGAGCCGGTGAAGGACGCGAAGGGCGAACACGAGCAGCTGGCGAAGCTGCTCGAGCCCAGCGGCGTCTCGCTGCTGGACTACGCCCCGGCCGAAGACAAGAACACCTACATCGTGAAGGCGGACCTGGCCCAATCGAAGGGCATCGCGACCATCGGCGACCTGAAGAAGCTCGACAAGGTCGTGCTGGCCGGTGGCCCGGAGTGCGAGAAGCGGACGACGTGCTTCAAGGGCTTCACGGACGTCTACAAGCTGACGAACGTGACGTTCCAGACGGTGCAGGAGCTCGGGCCGCGGGCGCAGCAGCTCGATTCCGGCGCGGTCACGGTGATCCCGGTCGACTCGGTCAGCCCGCTGGCCGGCGACCCGAAGTACGTGGCGCTGAAGGACGACCTGGCCATCGTGCCCACGGAGAACGTGGTTCCGGCGGTGAACAAGAAGGTCCTCGACGAACGCGGCGCCGACTTCGCGGCGGTGGTCAACGCCGTGAGCGCGAAGCTCACGACGGAGGGGATGCGCGAGCTGAACAAGCGAGTGGACTCCGAAGGCGAGAAGGCCGCGGACGTGGCCAAGGACTGGCTGTCACAGCAGGGCCTCGGCTGACGCTGTCCGGCCGAGGAGGAGCGGGAGGAGGGCGTCGGGCCGGTCCAGCGGGATGATGTGCCCGCAGTCGTCGATCAGGTGCTCCGTGAGGTCGTCGGCCACCGGGCGCAGCTGGCGCGCGAGGGCGTCGCCCACCGGGTGCGCGCCGATCGCCGTCGTGGGCACGGTGAGCCGTCCGGCCGCGACGGCTTCGGCGATCTGCCGCGCGCTTTCCGGCATGGCGCGGTAATGGCCGAAGGCGTTCCGCAATGCTTCGCGTCCGGTGTACGCCGCGGTGAAGTGGTCCCGGATCGCCGTCGGCACCCCGCGCCCCAGCGTGCCGGCGTCGAGGAACCAGTCGACGTACTCGGCCTCGTGCCCGGCGAGCACCGTCTCGCCGAGCCCGGGGACGGCGTGGAAGCCGAACCACCACGGCGGCCCGCCGGCGAGGAAGTCCTCGGCGCCGGGCAGCCGCCCGAGCAGCGACTCCATGAGCACGAGCCGCCGCACCCGCCCGGGCCGCCGCATCGCGAGCAGGAACGCGGGCGACGTCCCGGCGTCGATGCCGGCGACCGTCGCGTCCGGCTCACCCAAGGCGTCGAGGAGCGCTTCGGCGTCGTCCGCGAGGGTTCCCGCGTCGTAGCCGCCCTCGGCGCGGGTGGTCGCCCCGAGGCCACGCAGGTCCGGCGCGATGACCCGGTGGTGCCGGGCCAGGTGGGGAATCACTTCGGTCCACAAGCGCCACGTGTGCGGGAAGCCGTGCAGCAGAAGGAAAGCAGGCCCCTGCCCCGCGACGGCCACGGTGATCTCGATGCCGTTCGCCCTGACCCGCTGCTCGCGCACGTGACTCTCCTCAGTGGTTACCATTGGTTACCGGCTGAGCGTAAGAAACCAGCGAGGCCGAGCCAAGACGGCACTTCCCCGACAGGTGGTGAGCTCCAGGTGACCCCCTCACCGAAAGGCACGCGCGGCGACCTCTTCGACCCCGCCTGCCCGACCCGCAAGCTCCTCGACCGCATCGGCACGAAGTGGACGTCGATGGCGGTCAAGGTCCTGGCCGAAGCCGCCCCGGCCGAGGTGCGGTTCGCGGAGCTGCAGCGCCGCATGCCGGGCGTCTCGCAGAAGATGCTTTCGGTGACGTTGCAGAGCCTCACCCAGGACGGCTTGGTCGCGCGCCGCGTGGAGCCGACGGTCCCACCGAAGGTGCACTACCGCCTGACCGAGCTGGGCCTGTCCCTGGAGGTCCCGCTCGCCGCGTTGCGAACGTGGGCGGAGGAGAACATGCCGGCGATCGACCGCGCCCTGAAACAATCACCCGGCTGACGGCGACTCACCGGGGGTGAACGACACTCCGCCCACGGTCAGGCGAATCATCGAGGAGGCCGGCCGCGCCCCGGGCTCCCGGATCGCCGAATTCGCCTCGACAGTCTCGGCTGCGCAGCGGTACCGCCGCGAGACGGGCGCGAGTGACACCGCCGGGATCACCAGGTCTACCGCGCTCCTGGCGCTTATGATGATGGACGAGGACATCAGGCTCGCGTTGTTCGAAAGCGGTGTGGAGCCTGATCGGCTCGGCTCGATCCTCGCACTCGAGAGAGTCACGTTCAGCCCGGCCGGCGAAGAGGTAGCGGTGCACGAGTGGTTCGCTCGCGCCCTGGCCGCCCACCTGCGGTCATTGCCCCGCGACCAGCAAGTCGTCGACCTGGCCGACATCGCGGTCGCGATCATGCGGTCGGTCCGTGACGGACGAGGCGGCGCTTTGCCGGAACGGCTGAGGCAGATGGGCGCCGACGTCGATGCTGCCTTGGCCCGCCTTTCGCGGCTCGCCGGGCCACACGCCCGCCGGCTGGTTCCGTTGTCGCGCAGCATGCAGGCAGTGGCCGACAGCCTCCCCTCGACCGGACTGACCACGGTGGAAATCGTCCGGGCGATCGCCCGGCGGCACCCGGAATACGCCGCCGGCCGGCTGGGGTCGGTCATCACCCGAAGCCCACGCCGACAGCGCGACTGGCATGAGTGGTATGAGCTGGTCGCGCGCTGGTTCGACGCCGACGTCGTCGCGAAGACCCGCCACGAGGTGCTCGACGGGCGGCTGTTCCTGCTCGGCCTCGGCCTCGAAGCCCCCAACCTCTTGGACTCGTTCAAGAGCGAGGGCGCCTGGACCGCGTTGATCACGGAGATCGACGAGGCCGTGGCCCCACCAGGCTCACCGCTCTGGCCGGTCCTGAACGGCGTCCGCTTCGCCCACGGCTACCACAACGACGGCACCGGCGGCGCCGACCAGCTCGACGTCCAGGGCTACGTGAACGCCGTCTGCGAGGTGATCACCGACCCCGCCGTCACGCCCCCGCTGTCCATCGGTCTCTTCGGCAAATGGGGCACCGGCAAGAGCTTCTTCATGGAGAAGATGCGCGAGCGGATCGCCGGGCGCGCCCCCGGCGACGACGGGTTCACCGTGGTCCAGATCCGCTTCAACGCCTGGCACTACGCGGACACGAGCCTCTGGGCGAGCCTCGCGATCGAGATCTTCGAACGCCTGGCCGACCCCGAGCCCGTCGACCCCCGCGAACGGGAGGACTGGCACCGCAGCCACGGCGACGAAAACCGAGCCGAGCGTGAGGCGCTGCTGTCCGAGCTCGAAACCTACCGCGACGCCAAGTCCACATTGGACGCCGAGCGGATCCAGCTGGAGCACGAGCGACGGCAGCTCGTCACCAAGCGGAGCCACGCGGAAGAAGAGCGCCGGAAGGAGATCGAGAAAGTACCGCTCACCGAAGTCGCCAAGGAACTCGCGAAAAACCCCGAAGTCCAAGGGAAACTGAAGGACATCTCGAAAGAGCTGGGCTTCGAACCGGCCATCGACGAGCTCACCGGACTGGGCAAAGACCTCCGCACCACGGCCGGCTACCTGCCGGCCCTCTGGCGGGGCATCAAGCACAAATCCCTGTTCGGGACGCTCGCCGCCGCGTTCGCCGTGCTGGCCGTGCTCACCATCGCGCTCGCCGGGCGCGGGGGAGTGGAGTGGCTCTATTCCCTGGGCGCTACCGCGGCCTCGATCGTCGGCGTCACCCAGCTGATCCGTCCGGCCGCGAAACGGGTCAACACCGCGCTCGGGCACGTCCAAGACGCCATCCGCATCGCCAACGAAGCACGGGAAACCCTGCGGAGCAAACGAAGCCGCGAAGAACGCGTCCTCGACCTCAAGCTCGCCGACGCCGAACACGCCATCGCCGAGACGACCCAGGCGATCACCGCGCTCGACGAGAAGATCGCGACGACCCGCGCCGCCGCCGAGGCGCTCTCGGTCGGGCGGAAGCTGTACGAGTTCCTGAACGACCGGGCTTCGGGGTACCAGAAGCACCAGGGCGTGGTCGGCACGCTGCACCGCGACTTCCGCTTCCTGGACGCCCTCCTGCGCAGCCAAAGCCGGAGCCTCGAGGCCGGCGTCAAGCCCGTCTCGCGGGTCGTGCTCTACATCGACGACCTCGACCGGTGCCCGCCCGCCAAGGTCCTCGAAGTGCTCGAAGCCGTGCACCTGCTGCTCGCGCTCGAGCTGTTCGTGGTCGTCGTCGGCGTCGACCCGCGCTGGCTGAGCAGCAGCCTGTGGCACCAGTACCGCGACCTCGCGGCCGGCGGCGACCCCCGGGCGGACGCCTACCTGCGCGGCATGCCGGTCGAGTACCTGGAGAAGATCTTCCAGATCCCGTTCACCCTGCCGGAAATGGAGCCGGAGGCCTACGCCCGGCTGATCGGGAGCGTCGCGGACCTCCCGCTGCCGCCCGCGCCGGCGGACCCGCCGGCCCCGCTCGACCCCGGCGAACCGGCCGCGACCACCAGCGAAGAACGCACGCCGGCGCGGGCCCGGCTGGACGTCGAGCCGGGCTCCGCGGCCGCCGCCGTCCCGGGGGAGCGCATCGGTCTCACCGAGCCCGAGGTCGAGTTCGCCCAGCGGCTGGGTGCCCTGGTCACCAGCCCGCGGGCGGCGAAGCGGCTGATGAACACCTACCGCCTGATCCGGGCGACCCGGCACGTCGGGTCGCGGTCGCGCTTCCTCGGCGGGGACGGGCGGCCGGGTGAGTTCCAGGCCGTGCTGACCCTGCTCGCGGCGGTCGCCGGCCACCCGGCACTGGCCGACCGGCTGCTCGTCGCCCTCCAGGCCGCGGACGGGGACAGCTGGGCCGGCTTCCTCGCGCAGCTGGCGAACGACACCGAGCCCGGCGAACTGCCGCACGACTTCGCGGAGTGGGTGCGCCTGCACCGCGGCCTCGAAGCGAGCCGCCGGACCGGCATGCTCGACGACCTCGCCACCTACCGGCGCTGGGGCCCGGTGATCGCGCGGTTCGGGTTCACCCTCTAGCCCGGCCGGCCAGAGGCAGGAACAGCTCGTCGACGATCGCCCGGATGCGGGCGGGCGCGGGCGGCTTCAGCTCCATCAGCAGGTCGTGGCGCACCAGGTCGAACGGCATTTCGAGCAGGGCGGTGGGCAAGCGCTCGAGGTCGATCTCGCCGCGGTCGTGGGCGCGCCGGTAGAGGGGCCGTTCGCGTGGGCGGGCCTTTTCGCCCATCATCTTGGTCCGGACCTGTGCGGGGGTCAGGCCGGTGCTGGCCAGCAGCCCCGAGAACGCGGTGGCCGCGGCGATGGCGAAGAACGTGGCGCGGGTTTCGCCCAGTGCCGTCAGCCCGGCGATCAGGTCACCGCGCAGGGTGCCGGTGTTGGGGGCCGCGACCGGGTGGGTGGCGCCGTAGTGCTCGATCGCGGCCAGGACGACCTCGTCCTTGTGGGCCCAGCGGCGGTAGAGCACGGCCTCGCTGGTGCGCGCGCGGACCGCGATCGACTCCATCGTCAGGCGCGCGTACCCGGTCTCGACCAGCTCGTCCCAGCACGCGGCGAGCAGTTCGGCTTCGAGCTGCTTGCCGTGCCGGCGACGGCGGACGGGTTCGGTGGGCACACCACACGATAGAAAGTCTTTCCTTTCTTGACAACCCGGGTTAGCCTGATAAGAAAGGAATGACTTTCTTACGTGCGGGGGGAACGATGTCACTCGAAGTGCTGATCGCCGGGGCCGGCCCGACCGGGCTCACGCTGGCCTGCGAACTCGCTCGCGGCGGCGTCCCGTTCCGCCTGGTCGAGGCCGCTCCCGGTCCCCGGCCGGGCTCGCGCGGCAAGGGGGTCCAGCCGCGCTCGCTCGAGGTGTTCGACGACCTCGGCGTCGTCGACCGCGTGCTCGCCCACGGCCGCCAGGCGATGCCGATCCGGTCGACCACGCCCGGCGGCGAGGTGACGCTGAGCGGCGCCGGACCACTGCCGGAGCAGCCCGGCATCCCTTACCCGGCAAGCCTGATCACGCCCGAATGGCGGGTCGAAGAAGCACTGCGGCTGCGGCTGGCGGAACTCGGCGGCGCGGTCGAGTTCGGCACCGCGCTCGTGGATTTCGAGCAGTCGGCCGACGGTGTGTCGGCGGTGCTCGTCAAGGACGGCGGGACCGAGACGGTCACCGTGCGGTGGCTGGCCGGGTGCGACGGCGGCCACAGCGCCGTCCGCAAGCGGGCCGGGATCCCGTTCGAGGGCGAAACCCGCGACGAGGTGCGGATGCTCGTCGCCGACGTCCGCGTCGAAGGCCTCGACCGCGACGCCTGGCACATGTGGCGCCACGAGGAAGGGCTCGTCACCCTCTGCCCGCTGCCGTCGACGGACCTCTTCCAGTACCAGGCGAGCCTCGCGCCCGGGCAGGATCCCGGGCTCGGCCTCGCGAACCTCGAGGCGGTCCTCGAACGGCGCAGCGGCCGCACCGATCTCCGCCTCCGCGAGCCGGAGTGGACTTCGTTGTGGCGCGCCAATGTCCGGCTCGCCGCCCGTTACCGCGAGGGCCGCGTGTTCCTCGCCGGCGACGCCGCGCACATCCACTCGCCCGCCGGCGGGCAGGGGATGAACACCGGCATCCAGGACGCGCACAACCTCGGCTGGAAGCTCGCGATGGGTGCCTCGCCGGTGCTGCTCAACAGCTACGAAGCCGAACGGCGGCCGGTCGCCGCGGACGTGCTCGCGCTGTCCGACGCGCGCCTCAAGCAGGCGATCGACGAGAAACGCGTCCCGATCCGCCGCGACGCCGAGACGTCCCAGCTCGCCGTGAACTACCGCGGCTCGGTCCTGGCGCGCGACGACCGCGACGAGACGGCGGCCCTCCGCGCCGGCGACCGGGCCCCGGACGCGCCCGGTCTGTCGACAGTGGACGGTGACCGCCGGCTGTTCGACCTGACCCGCGGCGGCCGCTTCACGGTGCTGGACTTCGGCACCGCGGCCCTGCCGCCCGGCGTGCGGACGTTCCGCGTGGTGGACCGGCTGGCCGGTGCCGGCGAACTCGCCGACACCGGCGGTCACCTGGCCGCGGCCTACGGCGCGACCGATCGCACGCTCGTGCTGATCCGTCCTGACGGCTACCTCGGCCTGATCTCCGACACGGGGGACGGCGAGGCGGTTTCGGCCTACCTCGCCGCGCTCCGCTAGCCGAAGTTCACGTCACTGCACCACATGTACGTCTGGTCCTGGTGCGAGGCCTGCCAGATCGTGAAGACGACGTGGTGTCCCCGGTAGGCCCCGGAGGTCTGGACGGTGAACGTGATGTCCTTGGCGGGGGCGTACTTCCCGGTCTGGGTGACCAGGTCGAGGTTGCCCCAGCCGAGGCGCTGGGTGGTGGGGTCGAACCCGTTCTTGCTGACGTAGACCCGGAGGAAGTCGGCGCCGTGGCTGGCCTGGTCGTACAGGTGCATCGAGAAGGTGCTGCCGAGGCTGGTCGTCTTCCACGCACCGGGGGTGTTGAGGGAGTTGTTGCGGGACAGGGCGTTGCTGCAGAGCTGCCCGTCGGGCGTCGCACCCTGGAAGTTGCCGCCGAGCCCGTCCCGCAGCGCGCTCATCCAGTTCCACATGGTGTCGGCGTTGGCCTGGAAGGCCTGCCAGCACATGGGGTCCTGCTGCTGCATGGCCGGGTTCGTGTGCTGGCTGCCCCAGTCCGACCAGCACTGGTAGGCGCGGGTGGCGGGGCTGACGATGGTGCCGTGCGCCGACGCCGCCGGGGTCCAGGCGAGCAGTCCGGCCAGCGTGGCGATGATCAGCGCGAGGACGCTCCGCCGTCGGGTGACGGACCTGGAGCTGCTGCACTTGCGCATGGATGGGCCTCCATTCTCGGCGATGAGTGGTGCTGATCCATGTGGGAGCGCTCCCAGTGCGGAACGGAGCTTAGCGGCGAATCGGGCAAAGTTCAACCAACAGCGACGCGAGGCTGTTGGACTGTTCCGCACGGGCCTGGTTGCGTTTGTGTGGCGCATCACACCCCGGGCGCACCTGACGTTCGCGTGGCCGTCTTTCTTCATGAGAGCACTTCCGGTGAAAAGATCACCGGAAGGTGGAGGGAGATCTCATGAACCGCACCGGAATCGTCCGCACCGCCACTGTCGCCGGCGTCGCCGCCGCGCTGAGCCTCGCCGCCGTCGTGCCGGCGCTGGCCGCACCCGCCGACCCGGTCACCACTGCCGCCGATCTGAACGGCGACGGCGAACTCGAAACCGTGACCGCGCGGCAGGTGGGGGACGACCAGCTGATCTCGGCCACGGTGAACGGCAGCTACACCTCGATCCATCTCCCGGCGGACAGCCAGTTCGGCGTCGAGGCCCCGCGGGTGACCGACCTCAACGGCGACGGCCGCGCCGAGCTGATCGTGACCCAGTCGGTCGGCGCCAACACGACGTTCTTCTCCGCGCTGCACTTCGACGGCCGCAACCTCGGTCCCGTCGTCGGCCCGGACGACCAGCCGTTCTCGCTGGCCGAAGGCGGCGGTGTCGCCGCCCACCTCGGCTACGCGTGCACGCCGTTCGAGGGCGGCCGCGCGTTCGTCGTCGTCGCCAGCGAGAACGACGACGTCAGCCGCCCGACCGACCGGTTCACCTACTCGGGCACGCGCACGGTCTACACCCTGCGCGACGGCGCGCTGAGCGTCCAGGAGTCGACGCCGATCACCGCCCGGCCGGCGAACGACCCGCTGCTCGCCGTGGACGCCGGCAGCTGCGCCTGACCCACCGTCTTCTCGTATGCCGTACGATGTCGTACGGCATACGAGAAGGGGACTGGTGATGACGATCTTGGTGACGGGCGCGACCGGCAGCGTGGGGCGCCTGGTGGTCGACGAACTGCTGGCCACGGGGGTGCCGGTGCGGGCGCTGACCGTCGACCCCGGACGCGCGAAACTGCCACCGGAAGCCGAGGTGGTGGTCGGTTCGCTCGCGAAGCCGTCGACGCTGCCCCTGGCGCTCGAGGGGGTTTCGGCGGTCTACCTGGCGCCGATGGCGCGGACCGTGCGGCGGTTCTGCGAGCTCGCGGCCGGCGCCGGGGTCGAGCGGGTGGTCGCGCTGTCGGGCAGCAGTGTCGGGGATGGGCACGAGGGGTCCAGTGGCAACGAATACGGTGCCGTCGAGGCGGCCGTGCGGGAGGCCGGTTTCGCCTGGACCTTCCTGCGGCCCGGGGCGTTCATGAACAACACGCTCGACTGGGCGGACATGGTCCGCGCCGGTGAGGTCCGGATGGCCTTCGGCGACGCCACGCAGACGCCGATCGACCTGGGCGACATCGCGGCGGTGGCGGCCCGCGTGTGCACTTCGGACGGGCACGTCGGAGCCACGTACGTCCTCAGCGGACCGGCGGCGATCAGCCTGCGCGGGCAGGTCGCGACGCTGGGATCGGTGCTGGGAAAGGAGATCCGCTTCCGCGAGCTGTCCCGCGAGGAGCAGCGTGCGCAGTGGATCGGCTACGGCGTCCCGGAAACGGCCGTCGACTGGCTGCTCGACGGCTTCGAGGAGACGCTGCGGCACCCGGAGGTGCCGACCGGTGTCGTCGAAGAGCTGCTCGGCCGTCCCGGAACGACGTACGCGGAATGGGCCGCCGCGCGGCGGGACGTCTTCGCCTAGACCCGCGTGCGGGTCATCCCGGCCAGGCCGAGCAGCGGGAGGGCGCCGGCGAACACGGCCACCGCCGTCCAGCCGCCGAGGTGGAACGCGACCGAGCCCGCCTGGGAGCCAATCGCGCCGCCGATGAAGAACGTGCCCAGGTACACGCTGTTGACGCGGGCGCGGGCGGACGGGTCGAGCTGGTAGATCACGTGCTGGCCGGTCACCAGCGTCGCCTGGACCGCCATGTCGACGCCGATCGCGGCGATCGCCAGCAGGACGACGCTGTGCGCGCCGAACCCGGCGAGCGCGAAGGCCGCCGCGCAGAGCACGAAGGCGCCCGCGGTGAGCCGCCGGCCGTGGCCGTGGTCCGACCACCGCCCGGCCAGCGGTGCCACCGCGGCGCCCGCGGCCCCGGCCAGCGCGAACAGCCCGACGCCCAGCTGGCTGTAGTTGAACGGCGGCGCCGTGAGCACGAAGGCGATGGTGGTCCAGAACGCGCTGAAGGCGCCGAACATCGCCGACTGGTACAGCGCGCGGTGGCGAAGCGCCGGGTGCTTCTTCCACATGGCCAGCGTCGAGCGGATCAGCTGCCCGTAGGGGACGTCGGTCTTGGGTGCCCGTCGCGGCAGGGTGAACCGCAGCACGACGGCGAGCGCGGCCATCGCGGCCGCCGAGATGAGGAACACGACGCGCCAGCTCGTCACCTCGGCCAGGAAGCTCGCGACCACGCGCGAGAGCAGGATGCCGAACAGCAGCCCGCTCACCACCCGCCCGACGATCCGGCCGCGGATGTCGTCGGGGGAGAGGTCGGCGGCGAACGGGATGAGGATCTGCACGACGACCGACGTCGCCCCGACGAGCAGGGAAGCGAGCAGCAGCACGGCGAACCCGGGCGCGACCCCGGTGACGACCAGGCCGGCGGAGGCGACCGCGAGCAGCGTCGCGACGAGCCCGCGGTTCTCGAGCCGGTCGCCGAGCGGGACGAGCAGCAGCATCCCCGCGGCGTACCCGATCTGGGTGG
The DNA here is from genome assembly GCF_014873755.1 of Amycolatopsis lexingtonensis. NCBI lineage: Bacteria > Bacillati > Actinomycetota > Actinomycetes > Pseudonocardiales > Pseudonocardiaceae > Amycolatopsis > Amycolatopsis lexingtonensis. Next base: position 3,970,863 of record NZ_JADBEG010000001.1, on the reverse strand, counting down.
CGGTGACGACCCCGCCGGCGGCGGCTTCGCCCACCCCGAACGTCCCGCGCAGCTCCGCGAGCAGCGGCTGGGCGTAGTAGAGGTTCGCGACCGTCAGTCCACAGGAGACGGCCAGCAGCAGCACGAGCCAGCCGGGTGGTGCTTCCTGCTTCGTGTCGGTCATCGTGCCCCCTGGAACCGGTTTGATCGGTTCCCGACGGTACCAGTCAAACCGGTTCCGGCGTACTGTGAGCTCCATGACGGAACGCTTCCGCTCGGGTGCGGGCAGGCTGTGCCTGGACTTCATCCGCACCTTGCGCTACCGCGGCACGCCCGCGGAGACCGAGGAGCTCCCGGACGCGGCGGCGTGGGGCGCGTGGATCGACCAGCTGGGCCCGTTTTCCGCGCCGGTCCGCCCGGCCGCGGCGGATGACGCACGAGCCGTGCGCGAAGCGATTTACGAACTGCTCACCGGCTCTTTGCGCCCGTCGTCGCGTCAGCGGTTGAACCGGTTCGCGGCGCTGCCGGTACCGGCGCCGTCGTTGGCGCCGTCGGGCGGAGTGCGCTGGCAGGCCGAGGATCCCGCGGCGGCGATGCTGTCCTTGCTGGCCCGGGACGCGCTGGAGCTGGCGACGTCCCCGGAGTTCGCGCGGGTCCGCCGCTGCGCGGGGCCGGCGTGCGGCGCGCTGTTCCTGGACACGTCGAGGCCGGGCACGCGCCGGTGGTGCTCGATGGAGATCTGCGGCAACCACGCGAAGAAGTCGGCTTATCGAGCCAAGGCGACGGCGCAGGGCTAGCGCCCCAATGTGGCGTTGGTTGCGTCCAGCGCACCCAATGTGGCGTTCGGTGCGTCAGACGCACCGAACGCCACATTGGGGCGCTTGGGGTGAGCGTCAGCTGAGGGCCGCGTCCATCGTGATCGTCGTGCCCGCCAGTGCCTTCGACACCGGGCACGTCTTCTCCGCCGTCTCGGCGTACTCGGCGAACTGCTCCGCCGTCACGCCCTCGATGGACGCGCGCAGCGTGATCGCGATGCCGCTGATCTCGAAGCCGCCGCCCTTGGCCGGGCCGAGCGTCACCTCCGCGCTCACGTCGATCGAGTCCGCGGTGAGCTGCTGGGCCTCGAGCACGCCCGAGAGGTTCATCGCCAGGCACGACGAGTGGGCCGCCGCGATGAGCTCCTCGGGGCTCGTCTGGCCGTCCGGGTTGCCCGCGCGGGTCGGGAACGAGACGGAGAACGTGCCTGCGTTGGACGAGTCTAGCGTGACCTCGCCCTTTCCGTTCTGCAGTCCGCCGACCCAGTGGGTGGTCGCGTCACGGCTGGGCATCAGGGCCTCCAGGTGAGTAGGCGGCGGCCGACGCCGTCAGCCGCCGCAGGGTGTCTATGAGCTGACGCCGCTCGTTGTCGTCGAGGCCCAGGGCGCAGCCGATGGCCGAGGGGACGCCCTTGGCGCGCGTGCGCGTCGAGCGGCCCTTTTCGGTCAGGCTGACCACCACGGTGCGTTCGTCTTCGGGCAGGCGCGCCCGCGTGACCAGCCCGTTGGCCTCGAGTCGTTTGAGCAGCGGGGAAAGCGTGCCGTAGTCCAGGTGCAGCGCCTCGCCGATCTCCTTGACCGGCCGGGCGTCGGACTCCCACAGCACCAGCAGCACGAGGTACTGCGGGTAGGTGAGACCCAGTTCGCCGAGCAGGGGACGGTAGGTGTCCGTCACCGCGCGCGACGCCGCGTAGAGCGCGAAGCAGGCTTGCTCTTCCAAGAGGAACTCATCCGGCACGCCCGTAAACCTAGCCCACGATTACATCGTGCGCAAGGTATCGGAAAGTGTCGGACCCCTCTGGCAGAGTCCCGGCCATGACCGAACGACCGCAGCGCCCGAAGGTTCCGCTCACCGGCGGCGAGCGCGAGATCCTGACGAGCCTGCTCGACTACCACCGCGCCACCGTCGCGTGGAAGTCCGGCGGGCTCACCGAAGAGCAGGCCCGCCGGGCCCACCTGCCGAGCGAGCTGACCACCGTCGCCGGACTGGTCGCGCACCTCACGCTCAACGAGTGGTTCTGGTTCGGCGTGGTCGTCGACGGCGAGGAGGACACCTGGGAGGAAAAGCTCGAGCAGGACCCGGACGCCGAGTTCCGGGTCCCGCTCGGGACCACCGTGGAGAAACTCCTCGCCGACTACAAAAAACAGTGCGCCCGCAGCCGCGAGATCGTCGCGGGCCGTAGCCTGGACGACGAGGTGACGCACAAGGGCGAGACCTTCAACGTCCGCTGGGTCCTCACGCACATGATCGAGGAGACCGCCCGGCACGTCGGCCACCTCGACGTCCTGCGCGAGCTGACCGACGGCCTCACCGGGGAGTGACCTTCTTGGGCGGCAGCGGGAAGAAGCCGCTGGTGCGCTCGACGTAGTGCGCGTACGCCGGGCGCGTCTTCGCCATCCCCTTCTCCAGCATGGGTTTGCCCGTGCCGCGGGCGAGGGTGAACGTCATCGCCACGGGGGAGAGGATCGTCAGCGCGCCCGGCCACGTCGAGCAGGCCAGCAGGTAGAGGCCCCACCACACGCACGCGTCGCCGAAGTAGTTCGGGTGCCGCGTGTAGCGCCACAGCCCGGTGTCGAGCACCTTGCCCTTGTTCGCCGGGGCGGCCTTGAACCGGCGCAGCTGGTCGTCGCCGACGGTCTCGAACCCGAAGCCGATCAGCCACACGACGACGCCGAGCCAGCCGAGCACGCCGATCCCCGTGCCGTCCACGGCGAACTGCACCGGGAGGGAGACGAAGTACAGCACCACGGCCTGGAACAGGTAGACGCGCGCGAACATCTTCAGCGGTCCGTAGCCCATCCGCGCGTACCGCGGGTCCTCGGGCAGCTTGTGGTTGCGCAGGTGCAGGTGCACCGAGAGCCGCACGCCCCAGACGACCGTCAGGAGCACCACGACGAGCCGGAGGTACAGCGGGCCGTCGCCGAACGGGAACGCGGCGACCGCGAGGATCGCGAAGCCGAGCCCCCAGAACGTGTCGATCGTGTCGTACCGCTTGCGCGCCCGCGCGATCCCGAAGGTCACGGCGACCGCCACGAGCGTGACGGCGGCCGTGACGAGCAGCTGCGGCATCAGAGCCACTCCCGCGTCGCCGGCATCCCGCTCGTGCCGTCCGGGTGCGGTCGCACCGAAAGGATCTGGTCCACGCCCATCCGGTTCTCCTCGAACGCCAGTGCCCCGCCCACCAGGTACAGCCGCCAGACCCGCGCGCCGGTCTCGCCGATCAGCGCGACGACGTCGGCCCAGTTCTCCTCCAGGGTGGCGGCCCAGGCGCGCACCGTCCAGACGTAGTGCTCGCGCATCGCGTGCACGTCCCGGACCTCGAGGCCCGCGGTCTCGAGGTGCTCGACGGTCCGGCCGACCGGCCGCATGGTCATGTCGGGGGCGATGTACCGCTCGATGAACGCGCCGCCGCCGGGTGCGACGTTCCCGCGCGACATCTGCTGGATCAGCACCCGGCCGCCGGGCTTGACCATCTTGTGCAGCGTCGCCGCGTAGGTGGGGTAGTTGACCTCGCCGACGTGCTCGCCCATCTCGACGGACGCGACCGCGTCGAACGGCGCGTCCGGCAGTTCGCGGTAGTCCTGCCGCCGGACCTCGACGCGGTCTTCGAGGTCGTGCTGGGCGAGCCGGCCGCGGATGTGCTGCAGCTGCTCGGCCGAGAGCGTGATGCCGACGGCGTGGACGCCGTGGTGCTTGGCCGCGTGGACCAGCAGCGAGCCCCAGCCGCAGCCGATGTCGAGCAGCCGCATGCCCGGCTGCAGCCCCAGCTTGCGGCAGATCAGCTCCAGCTTGTCGTGCTGCGCCTGTTCGAGGCCCTGCGACTCGGAGGTGAAGTACGCGCTCGAGTACGCCATCGACTCGTCCAGGAGCAGCTGGTAGAACGCGTTGCCGAGGTCGTAGTGGTGCGCGATGGCGGACTTGTCGCGCAGCAGGCTGTGCAGCTTGCCGGTCAGGCGGGCTTCCTCGGCCGGGGGCTTCGGCGGCGGCCCGACGACCCCGAGGGCGGCGGCGAGCTTGACGGCTTCGGCCCAGTCGCGTGGCCCGAGCTTCACCGGGTTCAGCTCCCCCGCGCGGGTGAGGGCCCAGATCCGGCGGAAGCCGTCCGCCAGATCTCCTTCGACGTCGAGATCACCGGTGACGTAGGCGCGGGCGAGACCCAGCTCACCCGGCGCGTAGAGCAGGCGGCGCAGGGCGCGGCGGTTGCGCAGGACCACGGTGGGCGCGTCGACGGGACCCACCCGGGTCCCGTCCCAGGTCCGGAGGCCGACGGGGAGCGGCCCGCCGAGGAGCTTCCCGGCGAACGAGGCGAGGCGGTGCGCGGTGCTGTTCGGCATGTCCGGGATTCGCTCTCCCCTGCGTCGTGGATTGGTACCGGGTCCATCCAATCCACATCCGGCCCGGCCGCGAAGTACCGGTGTGGAGATCACGGGAGAACGCATCGCCGTCATCGGCAGCGGGGTGGCCGGGCTGACGGCGGCATACCTGCTGCAACGCAAGTACGAGGTGCTGCTGTTCGAGGCGGACGACCGCCTCGGCGGGCACGCGCACACCCACGACGTGCCCAGCGCGCACGGGGGCACCATCGGCGTGGACTCGGGCTTCATCGTCCACAACGAGCGCACCTACCCGACGCTGCTCAGGCTGTTCGGGGAGCTCGGCGTGCGCACGCGCGACACCGAGATGTCGATGAGCATCCGCTGCGACGGCTGCGGCCTGCAGTACGCCGGCGCGAAGGGGCTGGCCGGGCTGTTCGCCCAGCGCGGCAACCTCACCCGGCCCCGCTACCTGCGGATGCTCGCCGAAGTGAAGCGGTTCCACCGGCACGCGAAACGGCTGCTGGCGGCTCCGGACGCGGGGGACGTCACCCTCGGCGCGTTCCTCGCCATCGGCGGCTACACGCGCTACTTCGTCGACCACTTCATGCTGCCGCTGGTGTCCACGGTCTGGTCCGCCGACCGCAGCGACACCCTCCGGTACCCCGCGCGGTACCTGTTCGAGTTCCTCCGCAACCACGGCATGCTGAGCGTCAAGGACTCGCCGGCCTGGCGGACCGTCGTCGGCGGCTCCCGCGAATACGTCGAGCGCGCCGCCAAGCAGCTCACCGCGGTCCACCTGTCCACGCCGGTCCGCTCGGTGCTGCGGACCGCGCACGGCGTCGAGATCCGCGACGACGCCGACACGCCGCACCGGGTCGACAAGGTCGTCGTCGCCACGCACGCCGACCAGGCGCTGGCCCTGCTGGCCAACCCGACCGCCGCCGAGCGCGAGGTGCTCGGCCCGTTCCGCTACTCCGCCAACGAGGCCTGGCTGCACACCGACACGAGCGTGCTGCCCTCGCTGGCCGACGCGCGGGCCGGGTGGAACTACCGCGCGCCCGCCTGCGGCGCGCCCACCGGTGCCGTCCAGGTCAGCTACGACATGAACCGCCTGATGCGGCTCGACGAGCCGACCGGCTACGTCGTCACGCTGAACCCCGGCGACGGCCCCGAAAAGGAGCACCTCGTCGCGCGGATGCGGTACGAGCACCCGGTCTACACGCCGGAATCCGTTGCCGCGCAACGCCGGCTGCCCGAGCTCAACGACGGCGTGTTCGCCTACGCCGGCGCCTACCACGGCTGGGGCTTCCACGAGGACGGCTGCTCCTCGGGCGCCCGCGCCGCCGAAAGCCTCGGAGTGGCTTGGTGACGAACGCGCTCTACGACGCCACGGTCGCGCACGTGCGGCGGATCGACCCGCCGCACTCCTTCGCGCACCGCGTGTACCTGTGGCTGGTCGACCTGGACGCGCCGCCGCGGCTACCGTGGTGGCTGCGGCCGTTCGCCCGCTTCGACCGCCGCGACCACTTCGTGGCGTCCGACCCGCGCGGGATCCGGGAGAAGCTGGACGCCTGGCTCGCCGAGCGCGGCGTCGACCTGCGCGGGGGCAAGGTCGTCATGCTCGCCGCCGCGCGCGTGCTCGGGTACGTGTTCAACCCGATCAGCGTCTACTGGTGCCACGGCCCGGACGGCCGCCTCGAGTGCGTCGTGGCCGAGGTGCACAACACCTACGGCGGCCGCCACGCCTACCTGCTGCGCCCCGACGAGGCCGGGCTCGCCCGGGCGGCCAAGGAGTTCTACGTCTCGCCGTTCCAGGAGATGGACGGCGAGTACCGGATGCGCCTGCCGCACCCGGAAGCGTTGCTCGACCTCACGGTGGCGTTGCGCCGCGGGAGCTCGACCCCGCTGGTCGCTACGCTTCGGGGAGTCCGCCGCCCGGTGGACCCGCGGTGGCTGGCCCGGCTCGTGCTGGCCCGGCCGCTGCTCCCGCAGCGGGTGTCCGCGCTCATCCGCCGCCACGGCATCGCGTTGTGGCTGCGCAAGGCGCCGGTCATCGCGCGCACCCCGCAGAACGCCGGAGGACAGCTGCATGGATGAGCCGGCCCGCCCGCGCCACATGGCTCCGGTGCCCGCCGAAGCCGCTCCCGGCCCCACCGCGGAGGAGCTCATGGTGCGCGTCGCGAAGGGCGACGAGCGCGCCTTCGAGCTGCTCTACGACCAGTTCGCGGGACCGATCTTCGGGCTCGTCCGGCGGATCGTGCGCGACGCGGCCCAGTCCGAAGAGGTGGCCCAGGAGGTCCTCGTCGAGCTGTGGCGCACCGCGACGCGGTACGCGCCGGCCAAGGGCTCCGCGCTGAACTGGGCGATGACGCTGGCGCACCGCCGCGCGGTCGACCGGGTCCGCTCCGCGCGGGCCAGCACCGAACGCGAGCAGAAGGCGACCTTCGAAGCCGCCCGCGGCCGTCCCTTCGACGAGGTCGCCGAGTCCGTCACCGCGCGGCTCGAACGCTCCCAGGTACGCCGGTGCCTGTCCTTCCTGACCGATTTGCAGCGCGAGTCCGTGCTGCTCGCCTACTACCAGGGCTATACGTATCGCGAGGTGGCCGAAGTGCTGTCGACGCCGCAAGGAACCATCAAGACGCGGCTGCGGGACGGGCTGATCCGCCTGCGGGACTGCCTGGGGGTGACCGCTTGAGCACGCCCGAAATGCACACCCTGGCCGGCGCCTTCGCCCTCGACGCGGTCAACGACGTCGAGCGCGCGGAGTTCGCCCGCCACCTCGAACAGTGCGAGTCCTGCGCGCAGGAGGTCGCCGAGCTGCGCGCGACCGCGGCGCGGCTGGGCGCGGCGATGGCCGAGGAGCCGCCGCCGGAGTTCAAGGACCGCGTCCTGGCGGCCATGCACGCCACCCGCCAGCTGCCGCCGCGGACGCGGCCTGGTTCGCCCGAGCGGTCCCGCCGTTCGGTGCGGGCCCCGCGCTGGGCGGTCCTCGTGGCCGCCGCGGCCGCCGTCGTCGGGCTCGCCGCCGGCGGCGTGTTCGGCGGGATCGCGCTGACCCAGCGGCAGGAGCTGCAGTCCGCGCAGACGCAGCTCGACCAGGCGAAGGAACGCTACGCCCCGGTGGCGGCGCTGCTCGCCGCGCCGGACGCGCAGACCGCGCACGGCGTGGCGCCCACCGGCGGCGGCGTGACGGTCGTGCTGTCGAAGACGCTGAACCGCGTGATGGTGATGGACGCCGGGCTGCCGGCGCAGCCGGGCGGGAAGGTCTACGAGGCCTGGCTGATCACCGGGAAGGACGCGCCCCGCTCGGCCGGGGTGCTCGCCCCGCCGTCGGACGGGGGACTGGTCGTCGCGGACGGCGTCGGGACGGCCGATCACCTGGCGGTGAGCCTCGAACAGGCCGGCGGATCGCCCACCGGGGCGCCCACCGAAGTGCTCATGAGCATGCCCGTACCGGCCTGAGCCGGGCGCCATAGCAGACGGGGCGCCGGCGGTGCTCGCGGCTCCTCGCTCTTGCGCGCTCGAACGTGTTGTGGCAAAACACCTTTGCGACACACGGCGTGCCTACTGGATTAGAGCGTGCCTGGTGCCTACCGTCCTGCCTAACGTCGGCAGTTGACATAACTCTCGATCTGCGGTTGAGGTTGAGAGTCGATCATCCGCCGGCGGGCTGTACGGGCACAACGATCAGGAAGGCGGACTTCGATGACGCCCCCGCACAACTACCTTGCGGTGATCAAGGTGGTCGGCATCGGCGGTGGCGGCGTGAACGCCGTGAACCGCATGATCGAGGTCGGCCTCAAGGGTGTCGAGTTCATCGCGGTGAACACCGACGCCCAGGCACTGCTCATGTCCGACGCCGACGTCAAGCTGGACATCGGCCGCGAACTCACCCGTGGCCTCGGCGCGGGTGCCGCCCCCGAGGTCGGCCAGAAGGCCGCCGAAGACCACCGCGAAGAGATCGAAGAGGTCATCAAGGGCGCCGACATGGTGTTCGTGACGGCCGGCGAAGGCGGTGGCACCGGCACCGGTGGCGCCCCGGTCGTGGCGCAGATCGCCCGCAAGCTGGGCGCGCTGACCATCGGCGTCGTGACCCGCCCGTTCACTTTCGAGGGCAAGCGCCGCGGCAAGCAGGCCGAGGACGGCATCCAGTCGCTGCGCAACGAGTGCGACACGCTGATCGTGATCCCGAACGACCGGCTGCTGCAGCTCGGCGACATCGGCGTCTCGCTGATGGACGCGTTCCGCTCCGCGGACGAGGTGCTGCTGTCCGGTGTCCAGGGCATCACCGACCTGATCACCACCCCGGGCCTGATCAACCTCGACTTCGCCGACGTCAAGAGCGTCATGTCCGGCGCGGGCTCCGCGCTGATGGGCATCGGGTCGGCCAGAGGAGAAGGCCGGGCCATCCAGGCGGCGGAGAAGGCGATCAACTCGCCGCTGCTGGAGGCGTCCATGGACGGCGCCCACGGCGCGCTGCTCTCCATCGCCGGCGGCTCCGACCTGGGCCTGTTCGAGATCAACGAGGCCGCCTCGCTGGTGCAGGAGTCCGCGCACCCGGACGCCAACATCATCTTCGGCACGATCATCGACGACTCCCTCGGCGACGAGGTCCGCGTCACGGTGATCGCGGCCGGGTTCGACGCCGGGGCGCCGACCCACAAGAAGCTCGACCCGTCGACGTTCGGCTCCGGCTCGCGCCAGTCGTCGACGACCGCGTCGGCCGCGGCCGGCCAGGTCTCGAACCCGCCGACCCCGCCGTCGGGCGCCACGCCGGTGCCGTCCACGGGCGGCTCCGGCTACCCGGTGGCGCCGCCGCGCTCGCACTCGCCGCTGCCGTCGGCGACCGGCGGACAGCCGTCCGGCGGTCTCCCGCAGCCCGGCGGCGGCTCGCGCGGCTACTCGCCGATCGGCTCCAACCCGACCCAGGGCAGCCTGCCCGGGCGCGCGATGCCGGTCCACGACGACCCGTCGGACGACGAGGTCGACGTCCCGCCGTTCATGCGCCGCTAGACACAGGTGGTCCGTGAAGGCCTCCTTACCGGCTCGCAAGGCCGGGAAGGAGGCCTTCACGGCGTTTGGGAGGATGAAGGCATGCGGGTTCGGCGAGTGGTGACGACCAGGGCGGGCGGCGCGTCGCGGCCGCCCTACGACACGTTCAACCTGGGGGACCACGTCGGCGACGACGAGGGGAACGTCTACGCCAACCGCAAGCGCCTCGCGGCCGAGCTGGGCCTGGCCGAGGACAAGCTGGCCTGGATGGAGCAGGTCCACGGCCGCACCGCGACCACAGTGGACGGCTCCGAGACCCGGGCCGCCGAAGCGACCGACGCGCTGGTGACCGCGACCCCGGGCGTCGCGCTCGTCGTGCTGGTCGCCGACTGCGTGCCGATCCTGCTGGCCGACGCCGAGGCCGGGGTGGTCTCCGCGGTGCACGCGGGCCGCGTCGGCACGCGCGTCGGCGTCGTCCCGGCCGCGGTCGAGGCCATGCGGGCGGCCGGTGCCGAGGTGGGCCGGATCGAAGCCCTGCTCGGGCCGGCCATCTGCGGCGACTGCTACGAGGTCCCCGCCGAAATGGCCGCCGACGTCGAGAAGCACGTCCCCGGCAGCGCGTGCAAGACCCGCAAGGGAACCCCCGGCCTCGACCTGCGCGCCGGTCTCTGGCGCCAGCTCGCCGACCTCGGCGTCGGCAAGATCGGCGTCGACCCGCGGTGCACGAACGAGGACAAGACGCTCTTCAGCTACCGCCGCGACGGGACGACCGGGCGGATCGCGGGCATCACGTGGGTGGAGGCATGACCGACCGCAAGGCCGAGCTGGCCGCGAACCTCGCCGAGGTCGAGGCGCGGATCGCCGCCGCGTGCCGCGCCGCCGGGCGCGCGCGGGAGGAGGTCAAGCTGCTCGCGGTCACCAAGACGTTCCCGGCTTCGGACGCCGCGCTGCTGGCCGACCTCGGCGTCACCGACCTCGGCGAGAACCGCGACCAGGACGCCGCCCCGAAGACGTTGGAAGTCGCCGAGTTGCGGCCGGAGGCCACCGTGCGCTGGCACATGGTCGGCCGGCTCCAGCGGAACAAGGCACGCTCCGTGGTCGGCTGGGCGGACGAGGTGCAGTCGCTCGACTCGGCCCGGCTCGCCGACGCGTTGGCGAAGGCGGTGCGTGCGGCCCGGGACGCCCAGATACGTGACGAACCCCTCGACGTGCTCCTCCAGGCGAGCCTCGACGACGACCCTTCGCGCGGCGGCTGCCCCCTCGATGAGCTGGGCGCGCTCGCCGAGCATGTCACCCACATGGATGAGCTGCGGCTTCGCGGGCTGATGGCCGTCGCACCCCTCGGCGCCGACCCCGCCGCCGCCTTCGAACGCCTCGCTCGCGCGGGTGAGGCTCTCCGAAAAGATCACCCGAATGCCGCAGACGTGTCCGCCGGGATGAGCCATGATCTCGAGCAGGCGATCACGCACGGCTCCACCTGTGTGCGTGTCGGAACCGCGTTGCTCGGTGGACGCGGTTTAGCCTCGCCGTAGGGAGCTCGCCCGGTCGTCACGTTTAGTGGTCGCCCGGGCGGGGCACTGACGGCGTGGAGAAGCGTTGGTGCGGGAGCGGCTAGGGCTAGGGAGAGGCATGAGCGCGCTGCAGAAGCTGAAGGCCTACTTCGGGATGGTGCCCGCTGACGACGACGGCTACGAAGTCGAGGACGACTATCGACGCGGCTACGACGACGAGTACGACTCCTACGAGGAGCCGGCTCCTCGGTCGTCGCGCTCACGCTACCGCGACGTCGACGACACGTACGACGAGCCTGTCAGCCGCAGCCGGTCACGCTCCGTGGCTGCCTCGGAGCCGGCCGTCCACGGCGCGCTCGCGATGGACCGCCAGCCGGAGCCCGTGGCGCGGCTGCGACCGGTCACCGAGCCGGTCGTGCGGCAGCCGGTGCGTGACCCGTTGAGCCGGATCACCACACTGCACCCGACCAGTTACGCGGAGGCGCGGGCGATCGGGGAGCACTACCGCGAGGGCATCCCGGTGATCATGAACCTCACCGAGATGGAGAACGCGGACGCGAAGCGGCTCGTCGACTTCGCCGCCGGGCTGGCGTTCGCGCTGCGCGGGTCGATGGACAAGGTCACCAACAAGGTGTTCCTTCTCTCACCGCCCGATGTGGACGTGACGGCCGAAGACCGTCGGCGGATCGCCGAAGGGGGATTGTTTTTGCGGGGCTGAAGTCGAGTGGACCGCTGAGCGCAAGCAGACGTGATTTTGTCGACTCGATGCGGCGTCGACCCCCCTTGACTGCGTCTTATGCCCGGACGCCTGGTTAGAGTAGGTACGTGGAAGCTGTGTGGCTGGTCGTCTGGTACGTGCTGTTCGCCTTCTGGCTGCTGCTGACGGCGCGGATCGTGGTCGAACTCGTCCGGACGTTCGCGCGTGAGTGGCATCCCGCCGGAGGGGTTGCGGTGACGCTCGAGACCATCTACACAGTGACGGACCCGCCGGTCCGGTTGTTCAGAAGGATCATTCCGATGGTCCGGATCGGCGGCGTCGGACTGGACTTGTCGATTATGGTGCTGCTGTTGGTTGTGTTCTTCGCGATGCAACTGGCGACTCCAAGTTGATCGGGGAAACTTGGGTGGACCCTGCAGGCCATGGAGTGCGTGAGGTGATCTGATGTCGTTGACCCCCGCTGACGTGCATAACGTTGCGTTCAGCAAGCCGCCCATCGGCAAGAGGGGCTACAACGAGGACGAGGTGGACGCGTTCCTCGACCTGGTGGAGACCGAGCTGGCCCGCTTGATCGAAGACAACAACGAGCTGCGCCAGCAGATGGAGCAGCTCGACGCCGAGCTCGAGTCGACTCGAAGCGAGCTCGACAGTGCGAAGTCCGCGCAGCCCCCGATGCGCGAAGAGCCCTCGCGCCGGCTTGCCCCGGTGCCGCCGCCGCAGTCCGCCATGGAGCAGACCCAGGCGCACTCGATGGTGGGTGACAGCACGGAGCCGAACGTGCAGGCCGCCAAGGTCCTGGGCCTCGCCCAGGAGATGGCCGACCGGCTGACCGCCGAGGCGAAGACCGAGTCCGACGGGATGCTGGCCGAGGCCCGCACCAAGTCCGAGCAGCTGCTCTCGGACGCCCGGGCGAAGTCCGACTCGATGGTCAACGAGGCCCGCACCCGCGTCGACACGATGCTGAACGACGCGCGGACCCGGGCGGAGACCCTGGAGCGCCAGGCGCGCGACAAGGCCACCACGCTCGAGCGCGAGTCGCAGCGCAAGTACACCGAGACGATGAACAGCCTCAACTCCGAGAAGAGCGGGCTGGGCAAGAAGATCGAAGAGCTGCGCACGATCGAGCGGGAGTACCGCACGAGGCTGCGCGGGTTCCTCGAGTCCCAGCTGCGCGAGCTCGACGACCGCGGTTCCGCCGCGCCCGCGTCGGCCTCGTCGGGCTCCGGCCAGACCTCCGGCTCGTCCAGCGGCGGCCAGGGCTACTCCTTCGGCCCGCGCGCCGAAGCCGGCTGAGTTTCCCCCGGGCCCGCCCCGTCGGCATGAGCCGGCGGGGCAGGCCACGGTTCGGAGTCGATCCGGTACGGCACGTGGGTGGGTCGCGGTCCGATCTTGCCCGGTTCGTGCTGTAATGCAGCGTGCTTTACATCGTGCTGGTACTGGTACTGGCGGCTCTGGGGTTGCTCGTCACCGCGCTGATCACCGCTTCTTCGCTGTGGGCGTGGGTTTCCATCGGCCTGTCGGTGCTGGCGGGCCTGCTCCTGGTGGCCGACTGGCTGCGCCGCCGTCGCCGGTCCGCGCCCGCTCCTGAACCTGAGCCGGCTCCGGAACCCGCTGAAGCGGAGGCCGAGCCGGAACCGGAGGCGGAGCAGACCACCCTCATCCCGAAGGCCGGTGAGCTGGGCGACCCGGCCGACACGCCCGAGCCTGTCGAAGAGGCCGCGGAACCGGCCGAGCCGGGGGAGGAAGAAACCCCGGCCGACGACATCGCCGTCTTGGCGGACCTCGACGACGAGGTCGTGGTCGTCGACGAGCACCCCCGCTACCACCTGCGAGCCTGCCCGTGGCTCGGCAGCCGCGAACTCATCCCGATCGGCATCGGCGAGGCCCGCCAGCTCGGCTTCACCCCCTGCGCCCGTTGCGCCCCCGACGCAACCCTGGTGGCGGCCCACCGCTGACGGTCAAGCCGCCAGGTCGGCCAGGCCCAGGTGCACCTCCAGCGCCCGGGCCCCTTCCGGCGTGAGCCGCAGCGCGCGGTGGGCCTCCGCGCGCCGCCGGACCCAGCCCGCTTCCATGAACCGCGTCGCCACCGCCGCACCCAACGCGCCTGCCAAGTGATGGCGCTGCTCACTCCAGTCCAGGCAGAACTTCAGCAACGGCCGCCGCCCGGACGCGACCGCGTCGACGTCGATGCCCAGCTTGCCGAACACCGCCTCCGCCGACGGCCCCAGCGTGTACGGGTGTTCGCGCAGCGGGGCCGAAATCCGGTCACCCGCCCGCCGCCGCGTGTCCGGTGCTCCGGCCAGCGCGCCCCGCGACAGCAACGCTGACGTGACCGCGACCCCGAGCCGTCCGGCCAGGTGGTCGTAGCACGTCCGGGCCGTGCGCAGCGCCTCCGCGCGCGTGCCCTCGCGCAACGACGTCACCGGCTGGGACGGCGAGAACCGCGCCAGCGTCTCCAGCAGCTCGGCGGGATCCGGCCCGGCCAGCCGGTAGAACCGGTGCCGCCCCGACTTCTCCGCGACGACCAGGCCCGCCGCCCGCAGCTTCGCCAGGTGCGCGCTGACACCCTGGGCGGACAGCCGCGCCTCGGCGGCCAGCACGGACGCCGCCAGCGCCCGGCCGTCGCCGAGGGCGAGCAGCACCCGGACCCGCGCCGGGTCGGCGAACAACGCGGCGGTGCGGGCGATGTCGGCGTCCCCTTCCACGTCTCCAGGATGCCCCCGGCACGCTTCCACCGCGACGGAAGCGTCCGCGCGGTGCACTGGGCGCATGCTCCTGTTCACCATGTGCGCCGGGATGTTCCTGGTGCAGCTGGACGTCACGGTCGTCAACGTCGCCCTGCCCACGCTGGGCACCGGCCTCCACGCGGACCTCGCGGCGCAGCAGTGGGTGGTCGACGGCTACACCGTCGTCCTGGCCGCGTTCCTGCTCACCGGCGGCGCCCTCGGCGACGTCTTCGGCCACCGCCGGGTCGTCCTCACCGGGTTCGGGCTCTTCGGCGTGGCCTCGGCCGCGTGCGGGCTCGCGGCCACCGCACCGGTCCTCGTCGCCGCCCGCGCCGGACAGGGCCTGGGCGCGGCGCTGCTGCTGCCCGGCACGCTCGCCGTGATCACGAACGCCTACCCGGGACGCGCCGAGCGGGCCCGGGCGCTCGGAGTCTGGGCCGGGGTGTCCGCGCTCGCGCTGGCGGCGGGCCCGGTGCTGGGCGGCGCGGTCGTGTCGGCGGCGGGCTGGCGGCCGGTGTTCTGGCTCAACGTCCCGATCGTGCTGGCGGCGGCCTTCGCGACCTGGCGGCTCGTCCCACGCGGCACGCGCGCGCCCGGCCGGCGGGTCGACGTCGCTGGCGTCGTCACCGCGGCGCCCGCCCTCGGCGCCGGGGTGTACGCGGTCATCGGCGGGAGTGCCGTGGCCGCGGTGGTGGCGATCGCCGCGCTGGCGGCCTTCGTGGCCGTGGAGCGCCGGACGGCGGACCCGATGCTGCCCTTGGACGTCGCCGGGCGGACGCTGAGCGCCAACTTCGTCTCGGCGGCGATGAACTTCGTCGGGATCGGCGCGATCCTGGTGCTGACGCTGTACTTGCAGGGCGTGCGGCACGCGTCCCCGCTGGCGGCGGGGCTCGAAGTCCTGCCGCTGTTCGGCCCGCTGTCGGTGCTGGCGCCGATCGCGGGACGGCTGACCGGCCGGTTCGGCCCGCGGCCGCTCATGGTCGCCGGGCTCGCGCTGGGCGTGCTCGGGATGCTGAACCTGGTGCGGCTCAAGGAAACCAGCGGCTACGCGGACCTCTTGCCGACGCTGCTGGGGCTCGGCGTCGGCATGGGCCTGCTGACGACGGCGGTGGTGACGGCCGCGGTCTCCGGCCTGCCGCCCGGGCGCGCGGGGGTGGCCAGCGGGGTCAACAACACCGCCCGGCAAGCGGGCGGCGCACTCGGGGTGGCGGTCCTCGGCACGGTCGCGGGTGCGCCGGGAGCGGGCTTTCTCCCGGGACTGCGCGAGGCCGGCGTGATCGCGGCGGCGCTGTGGCTGGTGGCGATCGGCGTCACGCTCGCGGGGGTCCGGGTCGTGAGTGTTTAGTCGGGTTGGAACCCAAGCCCGACTAAACACTCACGACCACTAGGTGTCGAGCTCGGCCAACAGGTTCTCGATGTCCGCGCGCTGTCCCGCCGCCTCCTCCGGCAGCCGGGCCAGCGCCGCGGTCAGCACCTCCCGGGCCTCGGTCACCTTGCCGAGGTCCCGCCACAACCGTCCACTGAGGACGTCGGCCGCCACCGCCGGGCCCTCGGCTTCCATGGCCCGCAAGGCTTCCGCCGCCGCCGTCGCGCGGGGGAGGGCCTCCGCCGGACGGTCCAGATTGGCCAGCAGGCGGGCGCCGTCGTACGCCGCCAAGGCGCGCTCCCACTCGAACTGCGGCCCCTCACCGGTGACCGCGTCCGCCGCCACCAGCGCTTCCTCCGCTCGCGCGGGCTCGCCGGCCCACAGCCACGACAGCGCCGCGCGACGGCGGTTGCGCAGCTCTTCGGCCGGCAACTCGGCGGTCTTGAACCGCTCGGCCGCGGCCGCGAAGCCCTCCGCCGCTTCGGCGTCCCGGTCCAGCCCGTCGAGGACCTCCGCGCGGGACTCGGTCGCCTGCCCTGCCGCGGCTTCGTTGCCCATCTCCGCGAACTGCCCGGCGGACGCGGCGAACAGCTCCACCGCCTGGACTTCGCGGTCCAGCTCCTGGCAAGCCCTCGCCAGCAGGTACCGGCCGCGCGCCAGCTCGTGGCCCGCGCTGGCCCGCTCCAGCACCGCTTCCGCGTCCTCGATCGCTTCGGCCGCGTCTTCCGGACGGCCGGCGTCCAGCGACGCGGCCGCCAACTCGACTCGCGTCACGGCCGCGTCCACCTCGGCCCCGAGCGCGGCGAAGTCGCCCACGGCCGCCCGGAAGGCGGTGGCGGCGTCCTCGGGACGGCCCAGGTCGTTCGCCAGGTGCCCGCGCACCTGCTGCAGCTGGGCCCGCGTCGACCGGCTGGTGCCCGGGTCGATCGACGTCGCCTCGGCGAACGCCGCCTGCCGGTCGCCGAGGCCGGCGCGGAACCGGACGCCGAGCAGCCGGGCGTTCGCGGTCCGCTCGGGAGACCCGGCTTCCGTGTACCGCGCCGCCGCCGAGGCCACGAGTTCGATCGCGCCCGGCAGGTCGCCCTGGTTCGCCAGCACGAGCGCCCGGCGCTCCAGCCACGCTCCCGTGAGCTCGGGGGTGGCGCGGACCGGGTCGCCGGCTCGGTCGAGAACCTCCGCGGTGGCCTCGAGGTCTTGCCGCGCGAAGTGCAGCATCGCCAGCCGCAGCAGGGCGCGGGCGTGTTCGGCCGGCTCGCCGATTTCCGCGATGCGCGCCGCCGACGCTTCGAGCTCGGCGGGTGCGTCCGGGCGGTCCCCGGCCAGCGCCGAGAACAGGATTCCCTTGCCGCGCGCGGCTTCCGCCCCCACGGCGTCGCCGGCTTCCTCGAACAGCCCGGCCGCGTGCGCGAAGCCGTGGCTCGCGGCCTCGAGGTCACCGGGCACCTCGGCGTCGGCCGCCGCGGTCAGCCGCCGGGCGCGCAGCGCCCCCGACGGTTCCGGGCACACCTCGTCGAACCGGGCCCAGACGGCGTCGGGCGAGCGGCCCAGCCGCGCCTCCTGCTCGCCGAGGTCGGCCAGCTCCTCCGGCGAGTCCGGGTAGACCTGAGCGGGCGCGGGCACCGGGGCCGGCGCGGCGGTCCCGGACAGCGGCAGGTGCTCGACGAGCGGTTCGGCGGCCAGCATCGCGCGGACCCGGTCGCTCTGCTCGGCCGTGCCGTTGCGCGCGTCGAACCGCGCGGCGATGGCCAGCGCGCGGTCCGCCAGCTCGTCGCGCAGCGCGGCCACCGTGGTCATGCCGCCGGCGCGGCGCACCGGCGCGTCGCCGTGGCCGCCTTCGGCCACCAGCCGCAGGTTCAACGCGGCCGCGGCGGCGAACTCCTGCTCCGCGTACGGCGTCGGCGGCGCGTCGAGCCAGCCCAGGTGCCGCTCGACGAGGTCGAGCCCGCGGGCGTGGTTCCCGGTCAGCGCGCAGAACGCGAGGTGGGTGGCGATCGACTGCAGCTGCGCCGGGTCGTGCCGCATCGCCCGGTACGCGCGGCGGTACGCCTGCACGGCGTCGTCGTACCGTCCGATGTGGACGTAGGGGAGCAGCAGCTCGGTCAGGATGTGCTGCGGCTGCTCGACGCAGCTGAACTGCCCGCCCAGCACCGGCTCGGCCACCTCGGCGGCTTCGGCGTACCGGCCGAGCCAGCTCAGGTGCGCGACCTTGTCGCTCGGCTCGCAGCCGACGCAGTCGGACATCTGGCCGCGCGGCGCGGCCGACCACAGCCGGTACTGCTCGGCGGCGGTTTCGCGGTCGCCGACGTGCCGGGCGAGCACGGCGCGGTACTGGTGCACCGGGTTCATCGTGTACCCGGCCGCGCGGTAGCGGCGTTCCATGTCGTCGAGCACGGCGCGGGTCCGGTCGAGCGGCACCTCCGGGAAGGTCGCCATCGACCCGGCCATGAACTTGAAGTACCAGTGCAGGTCGTGGGTCCAGCGCGGGTCGGCCTCGCCGCGGTCGTGCACCGCCAGGCACCACGCGAACGGCACGAACGCCTTCGCGGGCTCGCCACCCTGCTGGTAGGCGCTGGTGAGGAAGATCCGGGCGCCGAAGCGCAGCTCGGGCGAACCGAGGGCGTCGGCCTCCCGGAGCCCGTCCTCGAGCGCGGCGATCTGGGCGCGGCCGCGCGGCAGCCGTTCGGCGGCCCACAGCCGGTCCCAGACCTCCTGCTCGCCGGCGGTGGGGGTGCTCATCGGGTCTCCTCTTCGGGGACGGCCTGCTCCAGCAGGCCGAGGAACGAACGGTTCAGCAGCGCGGCGTCGGCCGGCCGGATCGGGTGCCTGCCGAACAGCAGGGCCTGCCCGTAGAGCGATTCGACGGCCAGCCCGCGCAGCGTGTCGTCCCGCAGCAGGCTGATCCGCCGCACCAGCGGGTTGCGGTGGTTGAGCACCAGCTGCGGACGGTCCTCGGCGGGCTTCTCGAACGCCGAGAGCACGCCCGCCCACAGCTCGTCGACCTGCTCCTTGGTGGACCGCAGCTCGCCGGCGAACGCGGCGGCGCGGTTGAGCAGGTAGAGCACCGGCAGGCTGGACGGCTGGAACTCGCGCAGCACGACCTCGCAGCCCAGCCGGTCGAGGTGGCGCTGCGCGGCCGCGACGAACGGCCGGGTGGCCAGCGCGGTCGCGCTGTCGAGCTCGTCGAACGCGGTGGTGAGGTCGCTCGGGTCGAGCCGGGTCACCACCAGGTCCGGTTCGAGCGACCGCATCCGCTCGGCCAGCTCGCTGTCGTAGGTGTAGCCGCCGTTGATCACGGCGATGTCCTGCGCGGCCGCGACGCCGGCCAGCTGCTGGAACTCGTCGGTGGTGGCGCAGTAGCGCAGCAGCCCGTAGCGGCCGCGGAACTCGGCCATGGTCATCCGGCCGACGTTCGTCTCCAGCGGCCACCACTGCTCGACCAGCCGCAGCATCTCGTCGTCGTGCAGGGCGAGCGCCTTGACGCCGAGGTGGTGGATGCCGAGGAAGCGGTTCAGCCGGTCGGGCGCGGTCCGCGCCAGCCCGGCGAGCCAGCCGCGCAGCCGGTCGCCGAGCGCCTCGCGCGCCGACTCCAGCTGTCCGTCGTCGTAAAGCGCTTCCCGGCTCGCCGTCGGCCGCAGCTCGCCCGCGTCGACGACGCAGCGGGCGAAGAACGCCCAGTCCGGCAGCAGCCCGGGCGCGTTCTCCGCGAGCAGCATCCGCTTGAGGTAGACGCGGTGGCCGCCGTGCTCGGCCGGGCTGGCCGGGAACGGCAGCACGTACGCCACGCCGGTCAGCCCGGCGGCGGGCACGTCCAGCTCGACGACGTCGAACGGCGTGAAGCCCAGGGTGTCCTGCGCGTAGCCGACCAGGTCGGCCTGCCGCTGCCCGGGCGCGCGGTCGTCGTGGGCCCACGGCACGGGCGTGGTGACCGGCCGGCCGTCGACGGTGATCCCGAACGGCAGCATCGAGCCGTACAGCGTGGCGAGCTCGGCGACCGTCCCGGGGACGAACCACTGCTCGGCGCCGGGACGCGCGTCGAGGGTCACCGTGGTGCCCGGCTCGTCCCGTTCGCCCGGCCCGATGGCGTACGTGCCGTCGGACCGGCCGGTCCACGCGACGGCCGGGCCGCCGTCCACCGACCGCGTCACGACGCGCACCTCGTCGGCGACGAGGAACGCCGACAGCAGCCCGATCCCGAACTGGCCGAGGAACTCGTGGCGCTGGAAGCCCAGTTCGTCCCTTTTGGAGCTTCGCCCGATCGTCGCGAGCAGTTCGTGCACCTGGGCTTCGGTCAGGCCGATCCCGGTGTCGGTGACGCTCAGGACGCCGTCGCCGACCTCGACCGCGATCTCCGCGGGCGCGCCGGGTTCCCGCGCGCGGCGGGCAGTCACCGCGTCGACGGCGTTCTGCAGCAGCTCCCGCACGTACACGCGCGGGCTCGAGTAGAGGTGGCGGCTGAGGAGGTCGACGACCCCGCGAAGATCCACCTGAAAAGTGCGGCTCACCGTGAAAAGTTCCCCTGTGGTTTCGGGCCGCGAACCCTCTCGGCGGCACGCGGTCATGCTAACGGGGGATCGCCGCGGCGGTCGTGTTCGTTTCCGGTGCGCCCCTCGTGACAACCGGGTTGCGCGGGGCGGTTAACCTGGTACCAGCAAGGCGCCGATCCGGCCATCACCGGGGAGCCTCCGGAAGAACCGAGCTTCACCGCTCTCAGTAGAACCGGACGGGTGCGGCCCGTGACAGCCGCCGAACGAAGCGGTCCGCGCGAGCGGGCAAGCGGGGTGGTACCGCGGAACGCCGCCAGGCGTCTCGTCCCCGTGTGGGTGACCGGGAACCCGGTCGTCCGTACGAGAGCGACGAACCGAGGAGCACCCGGATGTACCCCCAGGCCCAGCTGAACGACGGTGCGGGCGTCCCGTCGCAGCCGTCCTTCCCCGAGCTGGAGAAGCAGGTCCTCGCCTACTGGGAGACGGACCGGACGTTCCAGGCGACGATCGACGCGCGCCCGGCGGGCGAGCACGGCGACAACGAGTACGTCTTCTACGACGGCCCGCCGTTCGCCAACGGCCTGCCGCACTACGGCCACCTGCTCACCGGGTACGTCAAGGACCTGGTGCCGCGCTACCAGACGATGAAGGGCCGCAAGGTCGAGCGCCGCTTCGGCTGGGACACCCACGGCCTGCCCGCCGAACTCGAGGCCATGCGCCAGCTCGGGATCACCGAGACGTCCGAGATCGAAGAGATGGGCATCGCGAAGTTCAACGAGGCTTCGCGGGAGTCCGTGCTGCGCTACACCGACGAGTGGCGCGAGTACGTCACGCGCCAGGCGCGCTGGGTCGACTTCGACAACGACTACAAGACCCTCGACGTCACGTACATGGAGTCGGTGCTCTGGGCGTTCAAGCGCCTGTGGGACAAGGGACTCGTCTACGAGGGCTACCGCGTCCTGCCCTACTGCTGGCGCGACGCGACGCCGCTGTCCAACCACGAGCTGGGCATGGACGCCGACGTCTACCGCAACCGCCAGGACCCGGCCGTCACGGTCGGCTTCCGGTTGCAGGGCAACGACAACGACCTCGACGGCACCTACCTGCTGATCTGGACGACCACGCCGTGGACGCTGCCGTCGAACCTCGCCACCGCCGTGCACCCGGACGTCGACTACGTCGTCGTGGAGAGCGACGGCAAGCGGTTCCTGCTCGCCGAAGCGCGCGTCGCCGCGTACGAGCGTGAACTCGGCGAAGAGCCCGCGGTCGTCGCGCGCTACACCGGTACCCAGCTGCTCGGCACCCGGTACGCGCCGCCGTTCCCGTACTTCACCGGCACCGAGAACGCGCACCAGATCCTCGCCGCCGACTACGTCACCACCGACGACGGCACCGGGGTCGTGCACATCGCCCCGGCCTACGGCGCCGACGACAAGGTGGTCACCGACGCGGCGGGCATCCCGCCGGTCACGCCGGTCGACGCGCACGGCAAGTTCGACGCCACCGTGCCGGACTACGAGGGCCAGCAGGTCTTCGACGCCAACCCGAACATCGTGCGGGACCTCAAGAACGGCACGGGCTCGGCCGGGCAGCAGGGTGCCGTGCTGCTGCGGCACGAGACCTACGACCACAGCTACCCGCACTGCTGGCGCTGCCGGAACCCGCTGATCTACCGCGCGGTGTCGTCGTGGTTCGTCGCGGTGACGCAGTTCAAGGACCGGATGGTCGAGCTGAACCAGCAGATCACCTGGTACCCGGAGAACGTCAAGGACGGCCAGTTCGGGAAGTGGCTGGAGAACGCCATCGACTGGTCGATCTCCCGCAACCGGTACTTCGGCACGCCGATCCCGGTGTGGCAGTCCGACAACCCCGAGTACCCGCGCACCGACGTCTACGGCTCGCTCGACGAGCTGGAGGCCGACTTCGGCGTGCGGCTGGACAACCTGCACCGGCCCTACATCGACGAGCTGACCCGGCCGAACCCGGACGACCCGACCGGGAAGTCCACCATGCGCCGCGTGCCGGACGTCCTCGACGTCTGGTTCGACTCCGGCTCGATGCCCTACGCCCAGGTGCACTACCCGTTCGAGAACGCCGACTGGTTCGAGCACCACTACCCGAGCGACTTCATCGTCGAGTACATCGGGCAGACCCGCGGCTGGTTCTACCTGCTGCACGTGCTCGCGACGGCGCTGTTCGACCGGCCGGCGTTCCGCACCTGCGTGTCGCACGGCATCGTGCTCGGCTCGGACGGCCAGAAGATGTCCAAGTCGCTGCGCAACTACCCGGACGTCAACGAGGTCTTCGAGCGCGACGGCTCCGACGCCATGCGCTGGTACCTGATGGCGAGCCCGATCCTGCGCGGCGGCAACCTCGTCGTCACCGACAAGGGCATCCGCGACGCCGTCCGCCAGGCCGTGCTGCCGCTGTGGAACTCGTACTACTTCCTCGCGCTGTACGCGAACGCCGAAGGCGTGGAAGGCCGGTGGCGCACGGATTCGCCGAACGTGCTCGACCGGTACGTCCTGGCGAAGACGCACGAGCTGGTCACCGACGTCGAGTACGCGATGGACAGCTACGACGTCGCGGGCGCGTGCCAGACCGTGCGGGACTTCCTCGAGGTCCTGACCAACTGGTACGTGCGCCGCTCGCGGGACCGCTTCTGGGCCGGCGACAAGGACGCGATCGACACGCTGCACACCGTGCTCGAGGTGACTTCGCGGGTGGCGGCGCCGCTGCTGCCGCTGACCACCGAGGTCGTCTGGCGCGGCCTGACCGGTGGCCGCTCGGTGCACCTGACCGACTGGCCGAACGCGCTCGACCTGCCCGCGGACGCGGCGCTGGTGACCGCGATGGACCGGGTGCGGCAGGTGGCGTCGTCGGCGCTGTCGCTGCGCAAGGCGAACAAGCTGCGCGTGCGGCTGCCGCTGTCGTCGCTGGTCGTGGCGGCCGAGGACGCCGAGTCGCTGGCGGCCTTCGCCGACATCCTGCGCGACGAGGTGAACGTCAAGGCGGTCGAGCTGACCACCGACGTCGCCGCGCACGGCGGGTTCGAGGTCGCGGTGAACGCCCGCGCCGCCGGCCCGCGGCTGGGCAAGGACGTCCAGACGGTGATCAAGGCCGTCAAGGCGGGCGACTGGTCGCTGCAGGGCGACACCGTGGTCGCGGCCGGGATCGCACTGCAGGAAGGCGAGTTCGACCGCCGGCTGGTCGCCAAGGGCGGCGGCGCGGCGGCGGAGCTGCCCGGCGGGTCCGGGCTGGTCCTGCTCGACACCGAGGTGACGCCGGAGCTGGCGGCCGAAGGCGTGGTCCGCGACCTGGTCCGGGTCGTGCAGCAGGCCCGCCGCGACGCCGGGCTCGACGTCGCGGACCGGATCGCGCTGACCGTCGACGCGCCGGCCGAGGTCGTCGAAGCGGCTCGGGCGTACCAGGAGTTCCTGGCCTCGGAGACGCTGGCGACGTCGGTGGCGTACGAGCCGGCGAGCGCGGGCTTCGCCGGCACGGTCGGCGACGGCACGAAGGTGACTGCCGCGGTCGAAAAAGCCTGACGAACCGTCGTGGGTGACCGGTAAGCTCGGCCGGTCACCCACGACGGTGGCATTCCTTGGGGGAGGGGAAACCGGGATGAGTCCTGGCAAGAGACGCGGGATCCTGATCGGCGGCGCGCTGCTGGTCGTCGTGGTCGTGGTGGCGGCTTTCTTCGTGCTGAACGGCGGGAACGCGGCGCCGACGGCGGAGGCCGGGGCGACTTCGGTCGAGAGCCCGGGCGCGCTCGACCCGCACTCGGCGATCACCGAGTACGTCCAGGACCTGACCGAGAACAACCCCGACGCGGCCGCCCGGCTGACCGACGACAACGCCGCGGCCGCGGTGGCGCTGCGGGACGCGCGGAACACGCTGAGCCCGAAGTCGGTCGTCGCCAAGCTGACCGTGCTGCAGCCGACGCCGGCCGGGGCGAAGACGACCGGCGGGACCTTCAGCATGGCGTGGTCGCTGAAGGGCGGGGTGTGGAACTACGACGTCCCGTTCCAGCTCAACCTCGCCGGCGGGAAGTGGCTCGTGCACTGGGCGCCGTCGTTGCTGCACCCGAAGCTGGAGGCCGGCCAGCGGCTGGTGGTCAGCACCGCCGCCACGGACACCACGGCGGTCGCCGACCGCGACGGCAAGCCGCTGCTCATCGCCGGGGCGGGCGGGACGCGCCCGGTGGACGGGAACCCGGCGCCGCTGCTGCGTTCGGCGCTCACCGGGCAGGTCACCGCCGCTTCGGGCAGCGGGTTCGCCGTCCAGCGCGTCGACACGAGCGGGAAGAGCCTGGAGACGCTGTTCGGCAAGCCGGCCGAGGACGGGACCAAGCCGCTGACGTCGAGCTTGAGCCTGGCCGCGCAGAACGCCGCGCAGGCCGCGGTCGACGGCTACTCGGGGTCGGCCATGCTGGTCGCGCTCGACACCGGCTCGGGCGACATCCTCGCCGTCGCCCAGAACGCGGCCGCCGGGAACTCGCCGAAGGCGCTCAGCGGTCTGTACGAGCCCGGTTCGTCGTTCAAGATCGCGACGGCCGTCGCGGCGGTCCAGCAGAGCGGGCTGAACGCGGGGTCGCCCGTCGACTGCCCCGGCGTCGCCACGATCGGCACGCGCACGGTGCGCAACGAGGGCTTCGAGCTGGGCGCGACGAACCTGCAGACGGCGTTCGCGCGGTCCTGCAACACGACGTTCGGGCAGCTCGCGCTGGCGCTGCCGGCCGACGGGCTGAAGAAGGCGGCGGACGAGCTCGGGCTCAACGCCGACTACGAGATCCCCGGCATCAAGACGGAGCTGGGCAAGGTCGAGCCGGCGGCGAGCAAGGACGAGCAGGTCGAGGACGGCTTCGGCCAGGGCCGCATCCAGGCCAGCGCGCTCGGTGGCGCGATGATGGCCGCGACGGTGGCGGCGGGCAAGGCGATCACGCCGAGGCTGTGGCACGACCTGCCGACCACGGTGGTCAAGGGCTATTCGGCGCCGCCCGGTGCGGTGCTCGGCGAGGTCCGGAAGCTGATGCGCGCGGTGGTGACCAGCGGCACCGGCCGGGCCGCGGCGGGCGCCGGGACCGTCTTCGGGAAGACGGGCACGGCCCAGTTCGGCGACGGCTCCAACGCGACGGGCTGGTTCGTCGGCTACCGGGGGAGCGTGGCGTTCGCGGTGGTGCTGGAGAACTCGAACGACTCGGGCCCGGCGGTCACCCTGGCGGCGAAGTTCCTCAAGGCGCTCTGAGCGTCACTTTCACGTGAAAGTGACGCTTCGGCGGGGGCCGAAGCGCGCGGCTCGTACCGTGGGGGCATGGAGACGATCGCCCTCGCCGAGGTCGCCGCGGTGCTCGCCGACCCGAGCCGGGCCACCATGTGCCTCGTGCTGCTCGACGGCCGGGCCTGGACGGTCGGCGAACTCGCGAAGACGGCCGGGATCGCGCTCTCGACCGCCAGCGAGCATGTCACCCGGCTGACCGACGCCGGCTTCGTCGCCCGCGTCAAGCAGGGCCGGGCCAGCTACGTGCGGATCGCCGACCCGCGCGTGGCCGAGCTGATCGAGCACCTGGCCCAGCACGCCGAACACCGGCCGGTCACCGGGCTGAAGGCGTCGCTGCGGGTGAAGCGGCTCGGCTTCGCGCGGACCTGCTACGACCACCTCGCCGGCGTCCTCGGCGTCGCACTCCGCGACGGCATGCTGGCGACCGGGCTGGTGGACACCGCCGACGGGCTGACGCTGACCGGGCCCGGCCGCGAGGTGCTGGCCGGTCTCGGCGTCCCGGTCGCCGCCGGGCGGCGGGCGCTGCTGCGCGACTGTCTCGATTGGACGGAGCGCCGCGACCACCTCGCCGGCGCGCTCCCCGCGGCCCTGCTGGACCGGGCCGTCGACGCCGGCTGGGTCGTCCGCGACGGGCACCGCGCGGTCAAGGTCCTCCCGGCGGCGCGGCGGCCGTTCGCGGCGCTCGGTGTCGAACTCGACGCGCTCGGCGGTCCTTAACACACCGGGTGTCCGGCGCGCGGCAGCGGTACACGAACGAGTTAACCAGGCCGCTTCACTATTCTGAGGGCCCCACGGCACTCGGGAGGGAGGCGGCATGGACCAGCTTCCCGTGCTGCTCGGCGTCGGCGGCGTCGTGCTGCTCGCCTCCGTGCTCGCCGTGCGGGTTTCGATCCGGCTCGGCCTGCCCTCGCTGCTGCTCTACCTCGCGATCGGGGTGCTGCTGGGCGAAGCCGGCTTCGGCATCCGGTTCGACAGCCCCGAACTGACCCAGTCGCTCGGCCTCGCCGCGCTGGTCATGATCCTCGCCGAAGGTGGCCTGACCACCCGCTGGTCGGCGGTGAAACCCGCGCTGGGCATCGGGATCGCACTGTCCACAATGGCCGTAGTGGTGAGCATCGCGGTCACCGGCGCGGCCCTGCACTGGCTGCTGGGCCTCGACTGGCGGATCGCGCTGCTGTGGGGCGCGGTGCTCGCCTCCACCGACGCGGCCGCGGTGTTCTCCGTGCTGCGCTCGGCCGGCATCGGCAAACGGCTCACCGGCGCGCTCGAACTCGAGTCGGGCATCAACGACGCGCCGGCGTACATCGCCGTCGTCGTGCTGGCCGAAGGCACCACTGTGGACTGGACGCTGCCGCTGCTCGCGGTCTACGAGCTCGGCGCGGGCCTGGCCATCGGGCTCGCGTTCGGCTGGCTCGGCGGGATCGCGCTGCGCCGCGCCGCCCTGCCGGCGACCGGCCTGTACCCGCTGGCCACGGTCGCGGTGTGCGTCGTGGCGTACTCGTCCGGACAGCTGGCGCACGCGTCCGGGTTGCTCGCCACCTACGTCGCGGCGCTGGTGCTCGGCAATTCCCGGCTGCCGCACCGCTCGGACACGCTCTCGTTCGCCGAGGGACTGGGCTGGCTGGCGCAGATCGGCCTGTTCGTGCTGCTCGGGCTGTTCGCCTCGCCGGGCCGGCTGCTCGACGCGATCGTGCCGGGCCTGGTCGCGGGCGCGGTCGTCCTGCTGCTGGCGCGGCCGATCTCGGTGGTGCTGTCGGTGCTGCCGTTCCGGCTGCCGTGGCGGGAACAGGCGTTCCTGTCGTGGGCCGGCCTGCGCGGCGCGGTGCCGATCGTGCTCGCGATGATCCCGCTGTCCCAGGGAGTGCCCGGCGCCCAGCGGCTGGTCGACGCGGTGTTCGTGCTGGTCATCGTCCTGACGCTGCTGCAGGGCGCGACGCTCGGCCCGCTCGCGCGCTGGCTGGGTCTGGCGAAGAAGTCCGAGCCGCACGAGATCGAGGTCGACTCGGCCCCGCTGGACGAACTCGGCGCCGAACTGCTGCAGGTACGCATCCAGCCCGGTTCGAAGCTGCACGGCGTGTACCTGTCGGAGCTGCGGCTGCCTGTTGGAGCGACGATCAGCCTGGTCGTGCGCGACGGCGCGGGCTTCACGCCGCAGAAGACCAGCCGGTTGCAGGAGCACGACCAGCTGCTGGTGGTCACGACATCGGTGGTCCGCGATTCGGTCGAGCGACGGCTGCGCGCGGTGGACCGAGCCGGGCGTTTGGCCCGCTGGAAGGGCGAGTCGGGTCGCTGACCTGACCCCGGTCGCGACGCTTTTGACGGGCGAGCCGCCTCGCCGGTCGCGGAGCCGCGCGCCTCGGTTCGCCCCGGAGTTCGCCCCGTCGCGGTCCGCCACGAACGTCATGAACGAGTCGTTCATGACGCCGGAGGTCAGGGTCCCGGCAAAGTCGGGTCGGTGCGGTCCGCAGCGGTGCGCCGGCGTCTTGAATGAGTCATTCAGGACCTCCGAAGACCTGAATGAGTCATTCAAGACGTGGGGTGAGCGGGTTACCGGCGGCGGAGTGGCCTGGCCGCGCGACTTTGCCGGGACCCTGACGCCGGACGCGGTGAACGAGTCGTTCACGTCATCGGCAGAGCCGCACACCTCACAAAAACCTCACTCGATCTTCCATCTCTACTCCCTTTGGCTTACCGTGCGCTCATTCAAACGGGTGAGTAGCTAGCCAAAGGGGTACTCAGAGTGACGAAACTGCGCAAGACGGCCATCGCTGTCGCACTCACCGCCGCTCTCGGACTGCTCAACACCCCGCCCGCAACCGCCGAAATAGCCCCCTTCCCAACCCTCACCCTGCCGTTCAAAGCAGGCCAGCAGGTCTACTCCGCCGGCATCCACTCCGACGACGGCAGCACCGGCGTCAAGAACGCCATCGACTTCAGCCCCGCCGACCGCACCGTGCGCGCGCCGCTCGCGGGCACCGTCCACCTGCAGCACTGCGCCGGCGGTGACTGGGTGACCATCGACCACGCGGGCGGCTGGCGCACCGGCTACTACCACATGGAGGGCATCAAGGTCACCGACGGTGAGCACGTCGAGGCGGGCGCCGAACTCGGCTCGACCGGCAATGCGCTGCCGTGCGGCGGCACCAGCACGGGCGCCCACGTGCACTTCACGCTCTGGACCATCCCCGACGCCCCGGCGGCGAACTGGGACGGCGTCGCGTTCGGTGCCGTCTCGACCACCCTCGCCACGGCGTACGGCGAGCCGGTCGACGGCAAGTCCCTCGGCGGCTGGCGGTTCGCCGCGGGCGCCGGGCAGTACGAGGGCACCGCGACCCACCTCGCGGACAACGCGGTCACCGAACTGCCGGGGCGGTTCCGCGCGAAACCGTGATTCTGTGAGCGGCGTCTCAGAATGTGAGTCGGGGGTTGGCCGCCCGGCGCGTTCTCGGTTACCTTCTGTGCCAGGTCATGAGTGCCAGCGCGAAGCCCCGGCTTGCTGGCCGGCAACCCTCCTACCGCGGTGGGGTGCCCCGGGTGAAGACCGGGCCGGTCGCGTCCCGCGACGGGCAAGCGCGGGCCCCTCGCCGGGGGTCCCCCGGATCGCCGAGGAGGCACCCGATGACTCTCGCCATCGACCGCACCAGCGTCACCGTTCACCCCGCGAAGACCGTCGAAACCGTTGTCCGGCAAGGCATCCCGACGGTCGCCGGCGCGGCGCTGCGGGTTCCGCTCGTCACCGGTGGCACCGTCGGCTACGCCAACCTCGACCACGCGGCGAGTGCCCCTTGCCTCGACGCGGTCCGTGCCAAGGTCGACGAGTTCCTGCCCTGGTACGCCAGCGTCCACCGCGGCGCCGGCTTCGCCTCGCAGGTCTCCACCAAGCTCTACGAGCGCACCCGCGACGTCCTGCGCCGGTTCGTCGGCGCCCGCCGGACCGACACCGTCGTCTTCACGCGCAACACCACCGATTCCTTCAACCTGCTCGCGCGCAGCCTGCCGCGGCACACCACCGTCGTCGTCTTCGACACCGAGCACCACGCCGCGCTGCTTCCGTGGCTGGGCCCGAACGTCCGGCGGATCCCGACCCCGCGTACCCGCCTCGCCGCGGTGTCCGCTGTGGACGAAGCGCTCGCGGATTCCCCGCAGGGGCCCCGGCTCGTGGTCGTCACCGGAGCGTCCAATGTGACCGGTGAGCTGCTCCCGGTCGCCGAAATCGCCGCCGTGGCGCGGAAGCACGGCGCTCGCATCGCCCTCGATGCCGCGCAGCTCGCGCCGCACCGCCGGATCTCGATCCGGGAGCTGGACGTCGACTACGTCGCCATCTCCGGCCACAAGCTGTACGCGCCCTTCGGCGCGGGCGCGCTGATCGGCCGCGCCGACTGGCTGCGCGCCGCCCGCCCGTACCTCGCCGGCGGCGGGGCGACCAAGCTCGTCACCGAAGACGCCGTCGTCTGGAACGACGGGCCGGAGCGCCACGAAGCCGGTTCGCCCAACACCGTCGGCGTGTACGCGCTCGGCGTCGCGTGCGAGACCCTCTCCCGCGACTGGGACGCCGTCGTCGCGCACGAGCAGGCCCTGCTCACCCGGCTGCGCAAGGGCCTCGAGAGCATCCCGGGCTGCGCCGAGCTGCGGCTGTTCGACGCGCCGGTCGACCGCGTCGGCACGGTCAGCTTCACCGTCGCCGGGTTCGACCCGGGCTGGCTCGCGGCGGTGCTGTCCGCCGAATACGGCATCGGCGTGCGCGACGGCGCGTTCTGCGCCCACATCGCGGCCAAGCGCCTCATCGCCGTCGCCGGTGGCGACGGGCAGCAGGCGATCCGCGTCAGCCTCGGCCTGGGCAGCACCGAAGAGCACGTCGACCGCGTGCTGCTGGCGCTGCGCCGGATCGTCGCGCGCGGGGCGGACTGGGAGTACGCGAAGGTGGACGGCCGCTGGGCCCCGGTCGGCGACCCGCGCGAGCTCCCGCCGTTCTGCTGAGCGCTAGCCTGGCCCGATGGGGAGAGGGCCGCGCTACTGGTTTCCGCTGGCACTGCTGGGATTCGCGCAGCTCGGCCTGGCGGTCGTGCAGCTGTTGTCACGCCGGAGCCCGGTCGGCGCCTCCGTGAACGTCGGCGCGCTGCTGACTCCCGGCCGATCGCTGGGCACCGGGGGCGTCGGCGGCACGGGCTACGCACAGCTGCAGTGGCTCAGCCAGGACGACTACTACGCGCCGGGCGCGGGCCTGCCCGCCGGGCCGCTGTGGCTCGGCGCGCTCGGTGTGGCCCTCGCCGGCACCGCCGTCTGGTACGCCCTCGCGCTGCGCCCCGCTCGCACCGGGTGGTTCGTCCTCGGCACGATCGCCGCGCTGCTCGCCATCCCGCTGCTCGATCTGGTCGGGTCCTGGCAGTTCCGGCTAGGCGACGGGCTGCGCGGTCCGCTGCTGGCCACGCTCGGCCTGCTGGTGCTCGCCGCGTACGAACGCAGTGTGCTCGTCCTGGTCACCGCGGCCCTGTTCGCGGTCTTCGCCGTCGTGCTTTCGGCGGACCTCGTCGGCGTCCTGCTCGGGGCGATCGTCCTGCTCGCCGCCGCCTTCGCCGCGCTCCTGCGGCACCGCCGCGACACCGCCTGACCAGGGCCGTGGACAATGGACCGGTGAGCACCGAGCCCAGCCGTTCCGAACCCGACACCGCCACGCCCGAAGAGGCGGTGCCCGACCAGGCGGCCGACGCCCCGGAGAACCCCGAAGTCCCGGCGAAACCGCTGCTGCCGAAGCGGCGGGTCGGCTGGGTGTTCGCGATCGCCGTCGTGTTCTGGGCGATCGACCTGGTGACGAAGAACCTGGTCGCCGCCAACCTGGAGGGCAAGGAGCCGGTCAAGATCCTCGGCGGCCTCATCTACCTGCAGGTGATCCGCAACCCCGGTGCCGCGTTCTCGATGGCCACCGGCATGACGTGGGTGCTGGCGCTGGTCGCGCTCGCCGTCGTCATCGCGATCATCTGGCTGTCGCGGCGGCTGCGCTCGATCGGCTGGGCGATCGGCCTCGGGCTCGTGCTCGCCGGCGCCACCGGCAACCTGACCGACCGCATCTTCCGCGCGCCCGGCGGGCTGCAGGGCCACGTCGTCGACTTCATCTCGGCGTTCGCGCCCAACGGCAAGGGCTTCGCGATCTTCAACATCGCCGACTCGGCGATCTGCGTCGGCGGCGCGCTCATCGTGCTGCTGTCCCTGCTGGGCAAGGACTACGACGGCACGTCGACCAAGGACAAGAAGAAGCAGCAGGAGGACCAGGCGTGAGCTCGCGGATGCTCCCGGTGCCCGACGGGCTCGACGGGATGCGGGTCGACGCCGGCCTCGCCAAGCTGCTGGGCCTGTCCCGCACGGTCGTCGCGGAGCTGGCCGAGAGTGGCGACGTGCTGCTCGACGGCCGTCCCGCGGGCAAGTCCGACCGGCTCTCCGGCGGCGGCCTCCTGGAGATCACGCTGCCCGAGCCGGCGAACCCGGTCGAGGTCGTGGCGGCGCCGGTCGAAGGCATGCAGATCCTCCACGACGACGACGACATCGTCGTGATCTCCAAGCCGGTCGGGGTCGCCGTGCACCCGAGCCCGGGCTGGACCGGCCCGACGGTGGTCGGCGGCCTCGCCGCGGCCGGCCTGCGCATCGCGACGTCGGGCGCGGCCGAGCGCCAGGGTGTCGTGCACCGCCTCGACGCGGGCACCACCGGCGTGATGGTGGTGGCCAAGAGCGAGCACGCGTACACGGTGCTGAAGCGCGCGTTCAAGGAACGCACGGTCGACAAGGGCTACCACGCGATCGTCCAGGGCCACCCGGACCCGACGCGCGGCACGATCGACGCCCCGATCGACCGCCACCCGCGCCACGACTACAAGTTCGCGGTGGTCCAGGGCGGCCGCCCGAGCGTGACGCACTACGAAGTGGTCGAGGCCTTCCGGGCGGCGTCGCTGGCGCACATCAAGCTCGAAACCGGGCGCACGCACCAGATCCGCGTCCACTTTTCGGCGCTGCGCCACCCGTGTGTCGGCGACCTGACGTACGGCGCCGACCCGGTCCTGGCCCGCCACCTCGGCCTGAGCCGCCAGTGGCTGCACGCGAAGACCCTGGCCTTCGCCCACCCGGCGGACGGCCGGTGGGTCGAGTTCGAGTCGGAGTACCCGGACGACCTGGCGAAGGCGCTCGAGATCCTGCGGGACGAAAGCTACTAGCGGCCGGGGATGGCATGAAGGGGTCGTTCATGGCGTCTGGCGACAGGGCTCCGGCAAAGTCGCGTCGGTGCAGCCCGCAGCGTTGCAGCAGCGTCTTGAATGACTCATTCAGGACTTCCGAAGACCTGAATGAGTCATTCAGGACGCTGGCGCATGCACCGGCGTGACTTTCCGGGGCCCCGACGTTGGCCGTGATGAACGGGTCGTTCACGACCCCCGGGACGAGAGCTACTAGTCCTCGATCGACCAGGTCAGCGTGCGCTCGTCCGGCTCCGGCCGCGGGCTCCACCGGACCGACACCACACGCGTCGCGTCCGGCAGCACGTACACCGTGTGCCCGCCGAGGGTTTCGCCCGGTTTGACGCCGATCTTGTGCGGGGGCCGCGAGGTCAGCGACACCGGCGCCTTGCCGATCGCCGTCCCGTCGGCGGTCAGCAGCTCGAGGTAGTTGTCCGGCAGCGACGCGAACGGGATCGACCCGCGGTTGGTGATCTCGGTGTGCACGACCACCGCGCGTTCGCCGTCCTCGAGGCGGTAGCCGGCCGCGCTGAACAGGTAGTCCGCCGGGTCCTGGACCTCCAGGAGCTGCACCGACAGCTGCTCGCCCTCGAGGCCCTGGGTCTCCATGACCTCGCCGAGCCGGCCGCGCTTGCCCGTGCCGGCCGGCTTGACCGGTTCGTCGCCGCGGGCCCACGACGCCGTCTGGGGGAGGCCCCAGGTGCTCACGGCGGGGTCCAGCGGCACCGGCGGCGGCGTGAACGGGCGCGGTGGCTGCGGCGGGCGCGGCGGCGGCCCCGGGTACTGCCCGGACGGCGTGCCCTGGACGTTGTACGGCCCGGATGGCGCGCCTTGGACGTTGTACGGCCCGGATGGCGCGCCTTGGACGTTGTACGGCCCGGATGGCGCGCCTTGGACGTTGTACGGCCCCGAAGGCGCGCCCTGCACGTTGTACGGCCCCGGCCCCGGCCCCGGCCCCGGCGCAGGCGGCTGCTGCGGAACCGGCTGCGAAGGCGGCGGCGCCGGGTACTGCTGCGGCGGCCGGTTCGCCCACGAAGGCGGGGCGCCCGCGATGGCCGCGCGCAACCCCTGCGGGTCGCTTTCGACGCCGACGAGCAGCGGGAGCCCGCTGCCGGACAGGGCGACCAGCCGGTAGGCGACCTCGCGGGGATCCATGCCGACCTTGGCCGCGAGCTCGTGCACCGCGGTCTTGCCGAGTTCGGCGAGCGCGGCGAGCAGGCGGGTATCCACGGGATCGGTCACGGCCACTCCCGGAACGCTACCGCTTCGCCCGTCCGGCCGTGCCGAAGGCTGTCCGCCCCCGGCGAAACGCACACCGTTTCTGTCGGTGATCTCCGTTAGGGTCACCGGCGAGACACCGAACGAAGCTGGGGGTCCTGCCCATGACCGCGGTCACCGAACTCGCCGACGAGTTCGTCGAAGCGCTGTTCGCCGCCGATCCGCTGACGCCCGCGCTGATGGGCATCCGCCCGGCGGAACCCGGTCTGCCGGACCAGTCCGCCGAGGCCGAGCGGGCGTTCCGCGCCCGGCTGGCGGAGTTCCTGGAGCGCGCCCGCGCGATCGCCGCCGAGGGCCTCTCGGCCGAGGACCGGGTCACCCGCGAGGTGCTGATCACCACGGCCGAGAACCGCATCGCGTCGGCCGACAGCCGGATGGCCGAGTTCACCGTCACCGACCTCTCGATCGGCCCCGCGGCCGGCCTGCTGCTGGCCCTGCCGATGACGACCGTGACGGCGGGCGAGGCCGCGGAGGCGCAGCTCGGGCGGCTCGCCGCCATCCCGGAGTTCCTCCGCCAGTCCGCCCGGCGGCACGCCGAGGGCATCGCCGACGGCCTGGTCCCGGTGGCCCACCTGGTCGACGCCGCGATCGCGCACCTCGACCGCTACCTCGCCGACCCGGCCACCGACCCGTTGCGCCGCCAGCCGGCGCCGGACGAGGAGTTCGAGCGGCGGCGGGAGGAACTGCTCGCCGACGTCGTGCGCCCGGCCTTCGCGGAGTACCGCGCGTTCCTCGCCGACGAGGTGAAGCCGCACGGGCGGCCCGAAGACCGGCCCGGCCTCTCGTGGCTGCCCGGCGGCGATGAGATGTACGCGCGCTTGGCACGGATGCACACGACCACCCGGCACACGCCCGAAGAGCTGCACCGGATCGGGCTCGACGTCATCGACTCGCTCGCCGCCGAGTACCGCGAGCTGGGGCAGAAGGTGTTCGGCACCGACGACCTCGCCGAGATCTTCGAGCGCCTGCGCACCGACCCGGCGCTGCGCTGGGCCAGCGCCGACGACCTGCTGGACACCGCACGCACGGCCGTCGCCCGGGCAGCCGCCGAGGCGCCGAAGTGGTTCGGGCGCATCCCCGAGCAGGAGTGCACGGTCGAAGCGGTGCCGGCGGAGGTCGCGCCCGGCGCGCCCGCGGCGTACTACCTGCGCCCGGCGGCCGACGGCTCCCGGCCCGGCATCTACTTCGCGAACACCCACCAGGCCACCGAGCGGCTCCGGCACATGGCCGAGACGACCGCGTTCCACGAAGCCGTGCCGGGGCACCACTTCCAGCTCAGCATCGCGCAAGGGCTCACCGAGCTGCCGCTGCTGCGCCGCATCGGCGGCTTCACCGCCTACCTCGAGGGCTGGGGCCTCTACAGCGAGCGCCTCGCCGGGGAGATGGGGCTCTACTCCGACGACATCGCCCGGCTCGGCATGCTGGCCGGCGACTCGCTGCGGGCGGGCCGGCTGGTCGTCGACACCGGGCTGCACGCGCTGGGCTGGAGCCGGCAGCAGGCCGTCGACTACCTGCTGGAACACACGCCGGAGGCACGCGCCGAGATCGAGTCCGAGGTCGACCGCTACATCGCGTGGCCCGGCCAGGCGCTGGCGTACATGGTGGGGCGGCTGGAGATCCAGCGGAACCGGGCCCGCGCCGAGGAGCGGCTCGGCTCGCGGTTCGACGTCCGCGCGTTCCACGACCTCGTCCTGGCCGGCGGCCCGCTGCCGCTGTCGGTGCTGGCCGCCGTCGTCGACGAGTGGGTGGCCGGGCACGGCGACACCGTCGACGGCCTGGCGGGCGAGCTCGTCGAGCTGACGTTCGAGCAGGACCCGCTGACCCCGTCGGTGCTGGGCCTGCCCGGCGGCCACGACCGGCTCGCCGACCAGACCCGGGCCGCGAAGGAGCGCTTCCGGGCCGCCTACACCGGGCTCGCGGCCCGCGCGCGGGCGCTGCCCGAAGCCGGCCTGTCCCCGGAGGAAGCCGTCACGCGCGAGGTCGTCATCGCCGCCGCCGAGGTGGAGGCCGACAGGCTGGGCGCGCGCACGGCCGACATGGCGGTCAGCGACGGGCTCACCGCGCCCGCGCTCGAGCTGCTGATGTACCTGCCGTACTACAAACTGGACGACGAAAAGAAGGCGCGCGGCTACCTCGCCCGGCTCGCCGCGGTCGAGACGTTCCTGGCGACGCTGACCGAACGGCAGCGCGAGAGCCTCGCCGAAGGGCTCCTGCCGCCGGCGTACCTCGCCCGCGTCGGCGCCGAATACATCGACCGCTACCTCGCCGCACCGGACCGCGATCCGCTCAAGGTGGGCACGACGGCGGCCGTCGAGAACTTCGAAGCCGACCGCGACCGGCTGCTCGCCGAGGTCGTCCGCCCGGCCTACGCGCGCTATCGCGACTTCCTGCGCGCGGAGGTCGAGCCGGTCGGGCGGCCCGACACCGCGCCCGGGATCAGCCACGTTCCGGGCGGTGCGGAGCGGTACGCGGCGCTGATCCGCGCGGAGACGACGACCGAGCGCACCGCACAGGAACTGCACGAGACCGGGCTGGCGCTGATCGAAAAGCTCGGGGCGGAATACCGCGAACTCGGCGCGAAGGTCTTCGGCACCACCGAACTCGCGGAGATCTTCGAGCGGCTGCGCACCGACCCGGCCCTGCGCTGGCGCGACGGCGAGGAACTGCTGTCCGCGGCGCGGGACGCCATCGCCCGTGCCGAAGCCGTCGCCCCGCGCTGGTTCTCGCACCTGCCGGCGGAAAAGTGCGAGGTCGCGCCGGTGCCCGAGGCCGACGCGGCGAGCGGCACGATCGCGTACTACCTCCCGCCGGCGCTCGACGGCACGCGCCCGGGCACCTACTACGCGAACACCCACGAAGCGGACAAGCGGCCGCGGTTCACCAGCGAGGCCATCGCGTTCCACGAAGCCGTGCCGGGGCACCACTTCCAGCTCAGCCTGGCCCAGGAGCTGCGCGACCTGC
Organism: Amycolatopsis lexingtonensis; assembly: GCF_014873755.1. Classification (NCBI taxonomy): domain Bacteria; kingdom Bacillati; phylum Actinomycetota; class Actinomycetes; order Pseudonocardiales; family Pseudonocardiaceae; genus Amycolatopsis; species Amycolatopsis lexingtonensis. The sequence goes on along the minus strand of NZ_JADBEG010000001.1, from coordinate 3,933,999 downwards.
CGCTGCTGCGCCGGATCGGCATGTTCAACGCCTACGCCGAGGGCTGGGGCCTGTACGCCGAGCGACTCGCCGACGAGATGGGCTTGTACTCCGACGACGTCTCGCGCTTCGGCATGCTGACGCAGGATTCGATGCGGGCGGGCCGCCTGGTGGTGGACACCGGCCTGCACGCGCTGGGCTGGAGCCGGCAGCAGGCGATCGACTTCCTCGTCGAGCACACGCCGATGGCGCGGCTGGAGATCGAGGCCGAGATCGACCGGTACGTGGCCTGGCCGGCGCAGGCGCTCGGGTACATGGTGGGCCGGCTGGAGATCCAGCGGCTGCGGGCGGAAGCCGAGGCGGCGCTGGGGGAGCGGTTCGACATCCGCGGCTTCCACGAGGTCGTGCTCGGCCACGGCATGCTGCCGCTGTCCGCGCTGGCCAAGGTGGTCACGGACTGGGTGGCGGGCCAGGGCGACACGCCCGATCGGCTCGCCGACGACCTGGTGGCGCTCAACTTCGAGCGGCAGCCGCTCTACCCGTCGGTGTTCGGGCTGCCGGGCGAGCACGACAAGCTGCCCGATCCGGGCGCGGAAGACCGCTTCCGGGCCGCGTACGCGGCGATCGCCGCACGTGCCGAGGCGCTCGACCCCACGGGCCTGCCGGCCGCCGAGCGGGTCACCCGCGAGGTCGTGCTTTCCCAGGCACGAACGGAAATCGACGAGATCGACTCGCGCCGCGGCGACATCGCGGTCAGCGACGGCCTCGGCGCGCCCGCGCTGCAGCTGCTGCTCTACCTGCCGCAGACGGTGCTGGACGACGAGCGGAAGGTCCGCGGTTACCTGAGCCGGCTCGCCGGCGTCGGGGACTACCTCGACGCCGTGATCACCCGGCAGCGCGCCGCGGTGGCCGAGGGGCTCGTGCCGCCGGAGTTCCTGGTGCGCACCGGCATCGGCTATGTCGAGCGCTACCTCGCCGCGCCGGAGAGCGACCCGTTGCGGGTCACACCGCCGTACGCGCTCGAAGGCTTCGAAGCCGAACGCGACCGGCTGCTCGCGGAGGTCGTCCACCCGGCGTACGAGCGGTACCGCGCGTTCCTGGCCGACGAGGTCGCGCCGGTCGCGCGGCCGGAGACGTCCCCGGGCATCGGCGACCTGCCGGGCGGCCCGGAGCGGTACGCGGCGCTGATCCGCGCCGAAACGACCACGGACCGCACCGCGCAAGACCTGCACGAGACCGGGCTGGCGCTGATCGAGCGGCTGGCGGAGGAGTACCGCGAGCTGGGCGCGAAGCTCTTCGGCACGACCGACCTCGCCGAAATCTTCGACCGGATCCGCACCGACCCGGCGTTGCGCTGGCGGGACGGCGAGGAGCTGCTGGCCGGCGCCCGGGCCGCCATCACGCGCGCGGAAGCCGTTGCCCCGCAGTGGTTCTCGCGGGTTCCGGCGCAGCAGTGCGCGGTGGCGCCGGTGCCCGAGGCGGAGGCGGCCAGCGGCACGATCGCGTACTACCTCCAGCCGTCGCTCGACGGGACGCGCCCAGGCGTCTACTACGCGAACACCCACGAGGCCGACAAGCGGCCGCGGTTCACCAGCGAGGCCGTGGCGTTCCACGAAGCCGTTCCGGGGCACCACTTCCAGCTGTGCCTCGCCCAGGGCCTCACCGGGTTGCCGCTGCTGCGCCGGATCGCGCACGTGAACGCGTACGCCGAGGGCTGGGGGCTGTACGCCGAACGGCTGGCCGACGAGATGGGGCTGTACTCCGACGACGTCTCGCGGCTGGGCATGCTGACCCAGGATTCGATGCGCGCCGGCCGCCTGGTGGTCGACACCGGGCTGCACGCGCTGGGGTGGAGCCGGCAGCAGGCGGTCGACTACCTGGTCGAGCACACGCCGATGGCGCGGCTGGAGATCGAGGCCGAGATCGACCGGTACGCCGCCAACCCGGGCCAGGCGCTCGGCTACATGGTGGGGCGCCTGGAGATCCAGCGGCTGCGCGCCGAAGCCGAAGCGGCGCTGGGCGACCGCTTCGACATCCGCGAGTTCCACGACGTCGTGCTCGGCAGCGGGACGCTCCCGCTGCCGGTGCTGGCCGGCGTCGTCGCCGAGTGGGTGGCCGGGCAGGCCGACACGCCCGACCGCCTCGCCGACGAGTGCCTGGACCTGATGTTCGAGGCGCAGCCGCTGATCCCGTCGCTCTACGGCCTGCCGGGCGCGCACGACAAGCTGGCCGATCAGACCGCCGAAGCGGCCGGGCGGTACCGCGCCGGGCTCGCCGGGATCATCGCGCGGGCCGAAGCGCTCGACGCGACGGCGCTGGCCCCGGCCGAGCGCGTCACCCGGGACGTGGTGATCTGGCAGGCGCGCACCGAGATCGACCTGCTCGACTCCGGCCGGGCGGACATCGCGGTGAGCGACGGCCTGGCCGCCCCGGCGCTGATGCTGCTGGTGGAGCTGCCGCAGACGGTGCTGGACGACGAGGTCAAGGCGCGCGGCTACCTGAGCCGGCTCGCGGCCGTCGGCACGTACCTGGACCAGCTGATCGAGCGGCAGCGCGCGGCGCTGGCCGAGGGGCTGACGCCGCCGGAGTTCCTGGCGCGCATCGGCATCGGGTACGTCGAGCGCTACCTCGGCGCCCCGGACGACGACCCGCTGAAGGTCCCGGTCCACGGGCTCGAGGCCGAGCGCGACCGGCTGCTCGCCGAGGTGGTGCGGCCCGCCTACGCGCGGTACCGCGACTTCCTGGCCGGCGAGGTCGTCCCGGTCGCGCGGCCGGAGACGTCGCCGGGCCTGGGTGACCTGCCCGGCGGCGCGGAGCGGTACGCGGCCCTGATCCGCGCCGAGACGACGACCGAGCGCACGGCCCAGGAACTGCACGACACCGGGCTGGCGATCATCGAGCGGCTGGCGGGGGAGTACCGGGAGCTGGGCGCGAAGGTGTTCGGCACCACCGAGCTCGCCGAGATCTTCGAGCGGATCCGCACCGACCCGGCGTTGCGCTGGCGGGACGGGGAGGAGCTGCTGGAGGCGGCCCGCCGGACGATCGCCCGTGCGGAAGCCGTGGCACCGCAATGGTTCCTGCGCGTCCCGGAGCAGCGCTGCGAGGTCGCGCCGGTGCCCCCGGCCGAGGCCGCAAGCGGCTCGATCGCGTACTACATCGACCCGTCGCTGGACGGTTCGCGGCCGGGCACCTACTACGCCAACACGAACGAGGCGGAGCAGCGGCAGCGGACGCTGAGCGAGTCCGTCGCGTTCCACGAAGCCGTGCCGGGGCACCACTTCCAGCTGACGCTCGCGCAGCAGCTGACCGGGGTGCCGCTGCTGCGCCGGATCTGCATGTTCAACGCCTACGTCGAAGGCTGGGGCCTGTACGCCGAGCGGCTGGCCGACGAGATGGGCTTGTACTCCGACGACGTCTCGCGGTTCGGGCTGCTGACGCAGGATTCGATGCGGGCGGGCCGGCTGGTGGTCGACACCGGCATGCACGCGCTGGGCTGGAGCCGGCAGCGCGCGGTGGACTTCCTGCGGGACAACACCCCGATGGCGCCGATCGAGATCGAAGCGGAGATCGACCGCTACGCGGGCCACCCCGCCCAGGCCCTCAGCTACATGGTGGGCCGCCTGGAGATCGAGCGCCTGCGTGCCGAAGCGGAGCAGACATTGGGCGACCGGTTCGACATCCGCGAGTTCCACGACACGGTCCTGGGCAGCGGAACGCTCCCGCTCTCCGTGCTGGCGACGGTCGTGGCCGACTGGGTGGCCGCCCGGGCGGGGGAGCCCTCGTGACCTGGCTCGAACTCCCCGAGGACACGCCGTTCGGCCTGGACAACCTGCCCTACGGCGTGTTCTCGGTGGCCGGCGCGCCCGAGCGCCGGATCGGCGTGCCCGTCGGCGACCAGGTCCTCGACCTGACCGCCGCGGCGGCCGAGACCGCGGCGGCGTTCGCGCCGCTGCTCACCGGCGGAGTGCTCAACCCGCTGCTGGCCGCCGGGCCGGGCACCTGGCGGGAGGTCCGCGAGAGCGTCCGGGAATGGCTGACCGAACCCCGGTACGCCGACCAGCTCCGGCCGCACCTCGTGCCGCTCGCCGAAGTGAACACCCACCTGGCGTTCGAGGTCGCCGACTACGTCGACTTCTACTCCAGCGAGCACCACGCGCTCAACGCCGGGAGGATCTTCCGGCCGGACGCCACCGAGCTGCCGCCGAACTGGAAGCACGTGCCGATCGCCTACCACGGCCGGGCGGGCACCGTCGTGGCGTCCGGTACGCCGGTCGTCCGGCCGCACGGGCAGCGCAAGCCGCGCACCGCCGAAGCTCCTTCGTTCGGGCCGTCGCGGTTGCTGGACATCGAGGCGGAGGTGGGCTTCGTCGTCGGCGTGCCGTCCACGCCGGGCACCGGAGTGTCCACTGCGGACTTCGCGGACCACGTGTTCGGCGTCTGCCTGGTCAACGACTGGTCGGCCCGCGACATCCAGGCGTGGGAGATGCAGCCGCTGGGCCCGTTCCTCGGCAAGTCGTTCGCGACGTCGGTGTCGCCGTGGATCGTCCCGCTGGCGGCGCTGGAGCACGCGCGCGTCGCGGGCCCGCCGCAGGACCCGGAGCCGTTCGAATACCTGCGGACCGGTGAGAACTGGGGCCTGGACCTGGCCCTGGAGATCCGGCTCAACGGCCACCTGGTGTCGAGCCCGCCGTTCGCCACGCAGTACTGGACGGCTCCGCAGCAGCTGGCCCACCTGACCGTCAACGGCGCGCACCTGCGCACGGGCGACCTCTACGCGTCGGGCACGGTGACCGGCCCGGAGCGCGACCAGCGCGGCTCGTTCCTCGAACTGTCCTGGGGCGGGCGGGAACCGATCGAGCTGCCCGGCGGTCAGACCCGCACGTTCCTGGAGGACGGCGACGAGGTCGTCATCAGCGCGACGGCGCCCGGCCCCGGCGGCACGCGGATCGGGTTCGGCGACGTGCGGGGCACGGTGGTGCCCGGCTAGCGCGTGACGATCCGGCTCCCGCCGTGTCCGGACTGCGGAGGACACGTGCGGATGAGAGGGTCGGCCGGTGGTGCGTGGAGTGGTGAAGAAGGGGTTCCGGCGAGCCGGGGCGACGCTTGCCCGGTACCGGGAGCGCGACGGCGACCACTACGCCGCCGCCGTGACGTTCTTCAGCCTGCTCGCGCTCGTCCCGCTGATCATGGTCGCCGTCTCGGTGACCGGCTTCGTGCTGGCCGGCGACCGCATCCTGGCCGCCGAGCTCGACCACGTCATCGGCAGCTCGCTGCCGCCCGAACTCGCGGGCCAGGCCACGGACGTCGTGCACACCGTGGTCGGCGAGCGCGGCCGGATCGGGCTGCTCGCGCTGGCCGTCGCCGGGTACTCGGGCTGGAGCTGGATCAGCAACGTCCGCGACGCCGTCACCGCGATGCTCGGCCAGGAACGCACCTCGCGGCCCCTGCTGCGCGGCATCGTCACCGACGTCCTGGTGCTCGTCGGGGTCGGCCTGGCGATGGCGCTCTCCTTCGGCCTGGCGTCCCTGACCGGCGCGGCCGGCGCGGCCCTGCTCCGGCTGACCGGCCTGGACGGCGGGTTCGCGCACTTCGTGCTGGTCGCGGGCTCGCTGCTGCTCGGGCTCGCGGCGAACTGGCTGGTCATCGCCTGGTGCCTGGCCCGCCTGCCCCGCCGCCCACTACCCCTGCGCTCGACCCTCCGCCCGGCAGGCGCCGCCGCGGTCGGCCTCGGCGCGATCCAGCAGGCCGGCGGCCTGTACCTGCACCTGCTGGGCCGCTCCCCGGCGGTCGCGGCCTTCGGCACCCTGGTCGGCCTCCTGCTGTTCGGCTACCTGATCGTCCGCTGGCTCCTGATGGTCACGGTGTGGCTGACGGTCCGCGACGAACCGACGGGCACGCTCGCGGCGGACGTCCGCTACGCGGGCACGACGCTGGGCGCGGGCGCGTCGGCGGAGCTGGTGGTCCGCACCCTGTCGGGCCGCTGAGCGTGGCGGCCGTACAGCGCCTGCGGCGGAGGCCGCCAGACCACCGTAGGATCCACGGCTAAGCGCTTGCTTTGCGGGCAATTCGAGGTCTGTTCCCAGTATGGTGACTGCATGCGCGGGATCATGACCACGTTCTAGCCAGCGAACGCGCAGATGAGATCTGCAGGCGCAGGCCGTAAATGGCGTCGCAGCGCTGTAGTGCGCCCACTCAGCCGCACTGTTGATGCTGCGCTGCCACGGGGGCCGGCACGATGGGCTAGATGCACGGCAGCAGTTGTACGCCAGCGGCGGCCAGCTGCCCGTCTATGGCAGCGTTGAGCCGTGCCAGCTTCAGTGAGAGTGGCCCAAACGCGGTGCTCCAGCCGCCAGCGCCGACTGGTTTCTTCACGGCGGCGCGTGGGGAAGGAGGGTGCCGGCATATCTGAAGCCTGGGACGGTGCGATGTCGCTAGTCGCACCGCGTCGGAGTGTAACGAGCAGGATGTTGCGGTTGAGCTGGGCTCGGCTCGGTCTCAGAGCGGCGATTCCGTGGTCGATCATGACTGCCGCTTCTTCTTTGTGATCAGCGCGGGCCCCAGCGAGTAACGCGGTCCATGGCTGTTCGATGTGGTGCCACTTGTGCCTGCGCGAGCTGGCTGGTCAGATTGGATGCAGTCGCGACGACGTCGCTCGATAGATGAGGAGGAGTATGCAGCGGATACGATCCCGTTCGCGCCGCCTGATCATCTGGTTGGCGCTCCTCGTCGCGGTCGTCCTGGGCGTCGCTGCGGGCGCAGTCGCGGCTGCGTGGGTGAGCGGGCCAGCAGCTGCCGCAGTGGGGTCGGTCCTCGCAACTGCGGTTTTCAGCTTTGTCAGCGCTCGTAGTAGAGCTTCCCTGGAGCGAGCGGATGCCTATCGGGAGGCCGTCCCTGATCACGTTCTCGCAGGCAAAGGATCAGGACGATTGCGTCGAGTGCGTAATTGGGACGATCCGATCGCTCTGCGGATACATCCCGCAGCTTCGCTTGACAGGGCTGACGGACATAGAACTACCATTGATCGGGTTCCACCCTATATTCCTCGCGACGTGCAGGCTCGGCTCGACGAGTTACTGTTGAGCTGCGGATTTGTTTTGCTGACCGGAGATTCGACCGCCGGTAAGTCGCGTGCAGCCTATGAAGCGATTCGGAGACTTTTTCCTGATCATGTGCTTGTCGTTCCGGCGAGCCGTGATTCGCTCCCGACCGCCTTGCAGACAGCGCTGGACCAGCGTCGATGTGTGGTGTGGCTAGACGACTTGGAGCGGTTTCTCGGCCCTGCGGGATTGACGGTGAGCATGGTGCGCAGGCTCGCGGGCGGCGGTGACCGACGTGTCGTAGTGGCGACCCTGCGAAGCGCGGAATTCGACCGCTATAGTGCACGGGAGGAACCAGTTTTGTCGGGGCTCGACCGCGAGTCCTGGCGGGCAGCTCGTGACGCTCTCGAGCTGGCCCATGTGGTCGAGATCCGCCGGAAGTGGAGTGCGGCCGAGCTTGACCGGGCTCACGAGCATGCCGATGATCCGCGCATTCGAGGAGCACTCGCTCATGTTGCGCATTTCGGGCTAGCCGAGATGCTCGCCGCAGGCCCGGAATTGGCCAAAGATTGGCGCAATGCATGGCGCGCCGGAGCTCATCCCCGTGGCGCTGCTCTCGTGGCGGCAGGTGTCGACTGTCGGCGCGCGGGCCATCACGAACCGGTGAGTCTCGACTTGCTGATCGAGTTGTCGACACACTATCTAGAGGCTCAGGGAGGTCCGCTCCTGCGCCCGGAACCTGTTGACGAGGCCTTGGCTTGGGCCACTACGCCGAGTCATGGCACCAGTAGCCTCCTGCTGCCTTGTGGTATCAGCAACCATTTCATCGCTTTCGACTACCTTGTCGATCTTCCTGGCGCGGACCGCGTTCCTCGGGCAACGTGGGACGTGTTGATCGATCGAGCTACTCCCGATGTTGTCGATGCTATCGGTGAATCGGCATCCAGGCGGTTTATGGTTGACGCTGCGGTCGCCGCTTATCGAAAGGCTGCCGACTATGGAATCGCTAATGCGGACTGGAAATGGGCGAGCGCGATAGGAGCTACGGGTGACAACGGGACGGCCGTGCGGATGCTCGAGCAAATTGTGGGACGGCGCGAGCAAAGTAACGATCCTGATATTGCCGGCACTCTGCGTGCTCGTTACTTTCTAGCTTTGAACACTGCAAGCTCGGGTAATCTTGCGCGAGCTGTCGAGTTGTACACCGCTTTGGTTGCTGACCAAGAGCAAATATTGGGTCCGAGGCACCGGGATACACTTGATGCACGTCATGAGCGCACAGACCACCTCATGACCTTGGGTGATCACTCTGCTGCGCTGGCAGAGTTCACTGTGCTCCTCAAGGAGCAACAGCTCGCGTTGGGTGTAGATGATCCCGACACGCTGATGACCCGTCACTGCATGGCCACATGTATTGGTGACGCGGGTAGCCCTCGTCGAGCGGCCGCGTTGCTCAGCGACTTGGTTGGTGATCGAGAACGTATTCTCGGAATTGACGACCCTCGTGTCTTCCAGACGCGTGGCGGCCTCGCGAATTTTACTGCCCGGGCGGGCGATCCGGAACGTGCAGCGGAAATGTATCGGCGGCTCGCATGCGATGTCGAGCGGACGCTGGGTGTCGACCGCAGTAATGCCTGGGTTTTCGTGCATCGATACAGTGAAGCCCAATGTATCGCCCAGGCTGGCAAGAAAGAACTGGCAAAAGTTCTGTTGAATAAGATGGTTGATGAATGGCGACGACTGCTCGACTCCGAAGGCTCTGACGCTGAGATCGCACGGTTGCTTCTTTGTAACACTGGTTTCTATGGGCAGCGTGATCGATCTATTCCAATTCGCCGACAAAGTCTCGAAATTGAGTTGAACTTCAAGCAGTTGCTCGGAGGTTCCCACAAAGTCACTCAAGAGATCATCAAGTTCCTACACGGTGATCAATCGCGTCTGGGTGCGGAAGCTGGTTGAGGCTTCGGTTGCTTGCTGTAAGCCAGCGGCGACTCAACAGACTTAGTTATCGATGGCTCGCTGGCTGCCGACGGTACTTCGCGATGTTGGCATCAGGCGGCTCTGCGTGGTGGTGGGTTGATCCGGGCGTTGTATGGGGGCGTAACCGCTCGCTTCGGCGTGGGTGTGCTGAGGCGTTACGTTTCGATCAGGAACTTGCACACTTTGACCCCCTGCGCGTCGAGTGCCCGTCGCGGGAGCGTCGACTTGAGGTCTCGGGGTTCATCATTCGTCGAGGGCTCGACTCGGTCATGACCCACCACCCGGAGTGCGCATTCGTTCTCAGTCGAGAACTCACCTTCGCGGGTGAGGTGGTATCAATCGTCTGCGGCACGCGCGGATCACGCCGGTGGTCGTTCGCGACGGTCATCAGCGATGGGTGCGGGGCGGGGGTCGCCGGCTACCGCGGTCTAGAAGAACCCTTCCCGGCCGGTGCCCGGCACGACGCGGTGCCCGAGGTCGGCGCTGATCCGCGCCGCGGTGCGGACGACCAGTGGCACCACTTCCCGGCGCAGCGTCTCGACGTCCGACCGGCCGCTCGACGTCGACGACGCCAGCGCCGCCACCACCGCGCCGCTCGCGTCGCGGACGAGCGCCGACACCGAGAGAGCAGACCCTCCTCCAGCTCCTCCACGGCCGCCACCACTTCGTCGACCAGTGCGGGCGACGTAGACGACCTCGGCACCGTCCAGCACGACCAGTGAAGCCGACTCGCCGGTATCCTCGGCGAGGCTCAGCAGTCGTGGCTGGGCGGCCTCCCTGTTCGGCGAGGACGTGGTGCGCATCGGCCACACCTGCCCCTTCGGCACCCGGCCGTGACACCTGCTCCGGAGCTGATCGCACGGCGGCGGGCCGGTAGCGGGACCGCGTCCGGCGTTTCGGGTTTGAGGTCCGGTCAGGTGTCCTGATCGAGCCCCGTCGGTGGCCGGAGGCCGCCATGATGGGCGGGTGAGCACGCAGCCGCCCGTCCCGGACCCGCTCGAGCCCGTCCCGCCGCCGGATTCCCCGCCGCTGTCGCTGCTGACCTACCGGCCGCCCGTGGCGCCGCCGGAGGAGCTGCCCGTGCTGTCCCACCGGGCGATGGCCTGGGCGGGCGTGGCGCTGGTCGTGCTCGGTGTCGGGCTGGCGGCCGGGCTGCTCGTCGCGTTCGGCGGCGGCGGGCACTCGGATCAGCTGGACGCCATCAAGACCGCGGGCACGATCGTGGTCGGCACCGGGGGAGCGGCGGCCCTGTGGCTGACCGCGCGCCGGCAGCGGACCTCGGAACTGAGCCTGAACCAGGTCCGCGCGGCCCACGCCGCCACCGTCGCCGACGCCGAGGCCCGCCGGATCACCGACCTGTACGGCAAGGCGGCCGACCAGCTCGGTTCGCCGCAGGCCCCGGCCCGGCTGGCCGGGCTGTACGCGCTGGAGCGGCTCGCCCAGGACAACCCCTCCCAGCGCCAGACCATCGTCGACCTGCTGTGCGCGTACCTCCGGATGCCGTACGCCCCGCCGCGGCGCGAGCCGGCGCCGCGGCCGTCGGCCCGGCCACCGGGGGTGCCGCGGCCGCTGCTGGGCGGCGCGGCCCGGCAACGGGCGTCGCTGCGGCTCGCCCCGCCCGCGCCCCGCGCCGCAGCTCCCGCCCCCGCGGAGGCGGAGGCGGAGTACCAGGTCCGGCGGACCGCGCAGGGCATCTTGTTCCGCCACCTCGTGCACGGCGGCGAGGACGAGCCGGCCGCCACGTTCTGGGCGGGCATCAGCCTCGACCTCACCGGCGCCGTGCTCGGGCCGGCCAACCTGATCGACTGCCGCGTCGTCGCCGCGGACTTCACCGGCGTCACCTTCACCGGTGACGTGTGGTTCGACCGGACGCGCTTCGGGCTGAACGCCGTGTTCACCGGGGCGCGGTTCATGGGCGAAGCCGGCTTCAACCACGCGCGGTTCGACCACGAAGCCCGGTTCGGGCGGGTGACCTTCGAGGGCTACGCCCGCTTCGACGACGCCGATTTCGGCACGAGCGCGAAGTTCGACCGGGCGGACTTCCGCGCGCCCGCGCTGTTCACCCGGGCGAAGTTCTCCCAAGAGGGGTCCTTCACGGAAACGCGGTTCGGGGACCGGGCCGAGTTCGACCGGGCCCGCTTCGGCCGGTGCTGGTTCGGCGGCGCCCGGTTCGCCGGCAACGCCTACTTCACCCACGCGGAGTTCAGCGCTTACGCCAGTTTCAAGGAGGTGCGGTTCGGCGGCGCGTTCACCCAGTTCGGCAACGCCACGCTCGCCGGGGCGGACTTCTTCACCACCGAATTCGGCCGGAACACCGACTTCACCGAAACCCGGTTCACCGGCGACGTCTCGTTCAACATGGCGAAGTTCCCCGAAGGAGTGGAGTTCGTCCGGACGGAGTTCGCCGGCGTGAACTTCGGCGGCACCCGGTTCGCGCGGTTCGCGGTGTTCGAGGAGGCGGCGTTCGGCGGCGTGACGAGGTTCTACGAATGCCGCTTCGCCGATGCGGCCGACTTCGAACGCACCCGGTTCGCCGCGGACGTGTGGTTCGAGAACACGGAATTCGCCGATCTGGCCGGGTTCCGGGAGGCGGAGTTCGGCCAAACTGCGCGGTTCCTCCACACGAGATTCGACGACGTCGGCGGGTTCGCCCGCGCACGCTTCGACGGTGAAACCGTCTTCGACGACGTGCGCTTCGACGGCCCGGTCGGGTTCGCCGGCGCGCACTTCGCGCGGCCGCCCCGGATCGGAGGGGTGTGGGTCCGCCTGGTCGGGCACAAGCGGAAGGTGGACGTGGAAAGCACCTGGCCGCCCGGCACGGTGATCCGGGTGCCCGGCGAGGCCGACGCGCTTCCCGAGGGATGGGGAGTGCTGGAACTCGCGCCGGCGGAGGAAGCCGCGGAGTAGGAGCGCCCGCCATCGCCCCGGCTCCGGCCGGTCAGAGCGTGAGGCCGAAGAGTGCCGCCGCGTTGGCGGAGGAAAACTTCCGCCGGTCTGCTTCGGTGTCGAAGTGTGCGAGGAAGGAGCCGATCTCGTCGCGGCTCGGGTGCTGGAAGGGGTAGTCGGTGGAGAAGAGCAACCGGTCGGCGGTCGTCACGGAAAGGGCGTGGCGGAGCAGGGCCGGGTTGAGCATGCCGGACGCGGTGATGTGGAAGTTCGCCCTGATGTAGTGCGAGACCGGGTGCCGCAGGTCGGCGACGCGCGAGAGGCTGTCGGCCCGGTCCAGCCAGAACAGCAGCAGCTCTCCCCAGTGGCCCAGCACGACCTGCAGTGCGGGGTGCCGGTCGAAGGTGCCGCGCAGGATGAGCCGGAGTGCCGCGGTCGCGGTGTCGACGTGCCAGCCCCACCCGAAGGTGGCCAGCGCGAGGTCGCTCATGTCACCGAGACCGCGGTAGGAGGCGTCGCGGACGCGGTCCGAGGGGATCTGGGGATGGATGAACACCGGCTGGCCGAGGTCGGCGGCTGCGGCGAAGAACTCGTCGTAGGCGGGATCGTCGAGAAAGCGCTCTCCGGAGCGGCTGTAGACCATGGTCCCGACGTGGCCGAGGCTCTTCGCGCGCACGAGCTCGTCGACGACGTGCTCCGGAGAAGACATCGGCAGGGTCGAGAGCACCCGGAAGCGCGCCGGATGCCGGCCGGCGGCGGCCGCGGCGACGTCGTTCACGGTGCGGCTCAACCGCACGGCTTCGGCGGGCGGCAGCGGCTGGGTTCCCGGCGGGGTCAGGGCGAGGACGGAGACGTCGATGCCTTGCGCGTCCATGGCGGCGAGCCGGCCCTCGTCCAGGTCGGTCAGCCGCTGCGAATGGTCGCCCAGCTCGTTGAAGGCCAGGCTCTCGTCCGGGCGCGGCATGCCCTTGAGCGCGGTGGTGAGAGCAGGGTGGATCCAATGCTCCTCGATGGCGACAAGAGTCATGGCCGATCCTTCGTGCGGGTCACGGGTACCTGTCAAATGATAGCATTCATCTGACAGTGATCCCGGGAGGTTCTGGCAGATGGACGAGGAGCAGACGTCGAGGCTGTTCGAGCTCGCCGACGTGGTATTGGCCGTGGGCCGGCACATCGTGGCGTCCAAGGAAGCCGAGATCGAGGCGGGGACGCCGCTGCAGGGAGCGGTGATGCGCTACATCGACCGCAACCCGGGAACCACGGTCAGCGCGGCCGCCGAGGCCACCCAGCTGATCTCGAGCAACTTCAGCCGGGCGGTGCGCGGCCTCGAAGCGGCGGGTCTCGTGCGGCGGGACGTCGACCGGCACGACGCACGGCGCGTTCGCCTTTACCCCACCGAGAAAGCGCACGACAACCTGCGGCGGCTACGTGTGGCCTGGAGCCGGCTGCTCGAGGGGACGGTCGCCGACGACGCCGAGATCGACGCCGCGATCGCGACGCTACGCAAGATCGAAACTCGGCTGGTAGCCCGCGTCCACGACGGGGCTAGGCGCCGGTCCGGCGTCACTTGAGGGCGTTCGCGGCGAGCCGCAGATCGGTGAAGGCGCGGTCGATGTGGGTGTGCAGGTCCTCGTCGCGGTCGGCGCCCCAGCGACGGATGGCGATCGAGTACGTGTCCATGCCCACCTGGGCGTACAGGGCGGCCTGCGGGCCGGGGACGCCGCGGGCCCGCAGCGCGTCGGCGAGCGAGGCGACCAGGAACGCGGTCTTGGACAGCGCCCGTTCCTGCAGGGCCGGCGTGGTGGCGATGACGGGCGCCCGCCGCTCGGTGACCGGCAGGTTGCGCTCGATCAGCGGTACGACTTCGTGGAACGCGGTTCGCAGCGCGGGCAGTGGCTTGACGCCGGCGGGGACCTCGGCGACGGCGCCGGTGAGCAGATCCCGCAGCTCGGTCTCGCCGTCGAAGAAAACCTCGCGCTTGTCGGCGAAGTGGCGGAAGAAGGTGCGCTCGGTGACCCCGGCGCGGGCGGCGATGTCCCCGGTCGTGGTCTTGTCGTAGCCCCGCTCCAGGTACAGGTCGAGGGCGGCCTCCTGGAGCCGCAGCCGCACTTCATCGCCTCTTCGTGACACGTCCGGAAACCTATCACAAGTGTCAGTCACTGATGCTTCTTGCGTCAGTGACTGACTCACGCTAGCGTCAGTGACTGTCCGAGAAAGTGTCAGTTACTGACGTTGGAGAGATGTAGTGGAGCAACGTTTCGCGGGGAAGGTGGTCGTGGTCACCGGTGCCAGTTCCGGCATCGGTGCCGGGATCGCCCGGCGGTTCGCCGCCGAGGGGGCCGCGCTCGTGCTGGCCGCGCGGCGGATGGACCGGCTGGTGGCCCTCGCGGCCGAGATCGGCGCGGACCGCGCGCTGCCCGTCGCCACCGATGTCACGAACCCGGACCAGGTGCGGGCGATGATCGACGCCGGTGCCGAGCGGTTCGGCGGGATCGACGTGCTGGTGTCCAACGCCGGGGTCGGCCTCGTGAAGGAGTTCGAGGAGACCACCGCGGCCGACTGGCGGCTGATCATGGACACCGACGTCGACAGCTGCTTCTTCGGTGCCCAGGCGGCAGTGCCGTACCTGAAGGAAAGCCGCGGCAGCATCGTCCAGATCGCCTCCGCCTCCGGGCTCGGGGGCGACCGCAGGCTCACCGCCTACAACGCCGCCAAGGGCGCGGTCGTGAACCTCACCCGCGGGCTCGCCTTCGACCTCGGCCGGTTCGGCATCCGGGTGAACACAGTCGCCCCGTCGCTGACCGGTTCGGCGGAGCTGGCGACGAAGTACGCCGGCCTGGTCGAACGCTTCGACCGGCGCCGGGCGCTGGCCGGCGCCGGCACGCCCGCCGACGTCGCCGGCGCGGTCACCTTCCTGGCCTCGGCCGACGCCCGGGTCATCACCGGAGCCGTCCTGCCCGTCGACGGCGGCATCACCGCCGGCAGCGGCCAGCCTTCCCTGTTCTGAAAGGACTTCTCATGCCCGGCACCCACAGCCTGCTCGACCAGGACCTCGCCGCCGCGTTCGCGGCCCTGCCCAAGGTCGCGAACGGCACCCTGCTCGACCTCTCCGACATCCCGGCGCTGCGCGCGCAGCTGGCCGCGGCCATGGCTAACCTGCCCGCGGCGCCCCCGGACCCGCGAGTGACGATTTCGGCGCTACGGATCCCGCGGGACGACCGGACCGAGCTCGAAGTTGTCCTGTACCGCCCGGCGGACGCCGGAGACGTCCTGCCGGCGCTGCTCTGGTTCCACGCCGGCGCCCAGGTCCTCGGCGGCGATGTCCGCGCCGACGACGCGTACCACACCGCGCTGGCCCTGAGCCTCGGCTGCGTGGTGGCGGCCGTCGCTTACCGGCTCGCCCCGGAGACCCCGGCTCCCGGCGCGGCCGAAGACGGCTATCTCGCCTACACCCACCTCGTCAAGCAAGCCGCCGAGCAGCGGATCGATCCGCACCGGATCGGGCTCGCGGGCGCCAGCGGCGGCGGCGCACCGGCCGCCGCCACCGCGCTCATGGTGCGCGACCGCGGGGCCGTGCCGCCGTGCTCGCTGTCCCTGCTCTACCCGATGCTCGACGACCGACTCGAGACGGCGTCGAGCACGGAGGCCGTCTCCGAGGTCGTCTTCACCCACGCGGACATGTGGTACGCCTGGGCCGCGGTGCTGGGCGACCGGATGGGTGCGGAGGACGTGGACCCGTACTCCGCGCCCGGCCGGGCCACCGATCTCGCGGGCCTGCCGGACACCTTCGTCGCCGTGGCCCAGTTCGACCTGCTGCGGGACGAGGGCATCGACTTCGCGCGACGGCTGACCGCCGCGGGGGTTCCGGTCGACCTGCACCTCTACGCGCGGGCGTTCCACGCCTGGGACCGCTTCGCCCCGGCGTCGGCCCTGACCCGCTCGTTCGAGCAGACCTGGCACGCGTTCCTCCGGCGCGGCACCCCCGGCGAAAGTCGTTCGTAGCCGGTCTGACGGAGGAAACGATGAGGAGCATGGCGTTCGTGCTCGAGGAGCCCAGATCCGCACGATGATCCGCTCGGTGGAGATCGACCTGCTGGACGAGTTGGTCCTCGGATCCGCCTACGCGGACCGCCACGTGCTCACGATCGAGATGCGCGACGGCACCCGGCAGGTGCGGGAGTCGTATGTGTTCGGCACTTTCGCGCCGGACGGCCGGTTCGAGACGCTCGAGGAGGTCACGCTCGTGGACCCGGCCCAGCTTCCCTCAGGGAGCCGGGACGTCCGCCGGTGACCGGGTCAGGCGCCGGGCCGCCTCCACGACGAACGCTCGCCTCCGGGCTCGCTCGTCCGCGTCGTCGGCCTCGGTGCCGGTCAGCATGGTGGCGAGCTGCGGGACGCTGAACCACCACGCCGCGAGCCCGATGATCATGAACATGAGGTGGCCGGCGTCGATGCCGCCGTCGATGGACCCGTCGCGCTGGGCCCGGCCGGTGGCGGCGACCTTGCGGCTGTAGTGCTCGACGCGCGCGGTGGCGTTGACCGGCGGCGCCCCGCGCAGGCCTTCCCACAGCAGCAGGCGCGCCAGTTCGGGGTGCTCGCCGTAGTAGTCGAAGGTGCGTCCGGCGACTTCGCCCATGTCGCCGAAGTCCACGCCTTCCGGCGTGACGACGCGGGAGAGTTCCTCCAGCGCTTCGGTGAGCACCTCGTCGAAGAGGGCGTCCTTGTCGCCGAAGTAGGCGTAGAGGCGTTCCTTGTTGACACCGGCGCGGGCGGCGATGCGGGTCACGGTGGTGCCGTCGGACCCGTGCGCGGCGAACTCGGCCATCGCCGCTTCCCGCAGCAGACGGCGCGTGTCGTCGACGGTTCGCTTCATCCCCGGAGGTTAACACCGACGCCAACGTTGCCGTTGGCGAAAGTCGGGTGTTACGGTCGAACCAACACCAACGTTGGCGTTGGTTCGAGACAGGAGATTGCCGATGAAGCCGAGTGAAGCGACGGCCTACACCGACCGGGACGGCGTCGTGGACGCGGTCACGCGGATCGTCGAGGGCATCGACTTCGGCGACGAGGACCTGCTGCGGTCCGCCTTCACCGAGGACGCGGTGTTCGACCTCGGCGGCATCGACCCCAGCATCCACGTGTTCGAGCCCTACGTCGGCCGCGAACAGGTCGTCGAGACCCTGATGCGGACCGTGGGAACCGCGATGGACACCTTCCACGCCCTGGCCAACATCCGGGTGTGGGTGGACGGCGACACCGCCAAGCTGACCTGTTACCTGATCGGGCAGCACCACCGGAGCGGCGAAGGGCCGTCGGTCGAGTTCCAGGACCACCTGCTGCTGGGCAACCGGTTCGAGACCGACCTGGTCCGCGAGCACGGCCACGTGTGGCGGGTCCGCCGCAACCGGGTCAGCTCGCGCTGGTCGGTGGGCAATCCCGCGGCCGCCAGGATCCCCGCCGAAACCGCGATCGAGAACTGAGGACCGGGCATGCGTGCGATCGGCCTGACCGAGTTCGGTGGCCCCGACGTGCTGCGGGTGATCGACTTGCCCGACCCCGTCCCGGGCCCCGGTGAGGTGCGCATCCGCGTGCACGCCGCGGCGGTCAACCCCACCGACACCATGCTGCGCGCCGGGGTCGTGCCAGCCTGGTTCGAAGGCCGCCCCGGCCCCTACGTGCCGGGGATGGACGCGGCCGGCGTGGTCGACGCGATCGGCCCGGACACTGACACCGCACTCCGGCCCGGGGACCGGGTGATGGCGATCCTGCACGCCTACGGCCCACGCGGCGGCGCCTACGCCGAACTCGTCGTGGCGCCGGTGGAATCGGTGGTCCCGATGCCACCCGGCGTGGACTTCCCGGCCGCGTCCACGCTGCTGATGAACGCGCTGACCGCCCGGCTCGCGCTGGATGCGGTCGCCGTGCCGGCCGGCGGCACCATCGCGGTGACCGGAGCGGTCGGCGCCTTCGGCGGGTATGCGGTGCAGCTGGCCAAGACCGAGGGGCTGCGGGTGTTCGCGGACGCCTCGGCGGCCGACGTCCGGCTCGTACGGGAACTGGGCGCCGACGAGGTCGTGCCCCGCGGCGACGACGTCGCCGCCCGCTTCCGCGCGCTCGCGCCCGACGGTGTGGACGCCGTGCTCGACGGCGCGGCGCAGCACGAACTGATCGTCGCGGCGATCCGTGACGGCGGCGGGCTGGCCGTCGTCCGCGGCTGGGACGGCCCGGTCGACCGCGGCATCCGGCTGCACAAGGTGTTCGTCCCCGCGGCGGTGACCGACCACGCCCGCCTGCTGCGGCTGCGGGATCAGGCCGCCGCGGGCGAGCTGACGCTGCGGGTGGCCGACGTGCTGCCGGCCGGCCGCGCCGCCGACGCCCACCGGCGGCTGGCCGGTGGCGGCGTCCGCGGCCGTCTCGTCCTGGACTTCACCGCCTTCTGAGGCGACCGGGCGGTGGGGCGTGACCACCGCCACTCGGCCGGGTGTCCGCCACGTGCTGAGATCAAGGGGCCCGTGCGGTATGACGGACCAGGACGAATAAGCGCTTGCTCAGCAACGGAGGTGGACATGCGGATCGGGACCGCGATCAACTACGCCGGAGGCTTCGCCGACAGCGTCGCGGACATCGTCGAACTGGAGAAGGTGGGCCTCGACGTCGCCTTCGTGCCGGAGGCGTATTCGTTCGACGCCGTCAGCCAGCTCGGCTACCTCGCGGCCAAGACCGAACGCGTCCAACTGGCCTCCGGGATCTTCCAGATCTACACGCGCACGCCGACGCTCACGGCGATGACCGCGGCCGGACTCGACTTCGTCTCCGACGGGCGGTTCATCCTGGGGCTCGGCGCGTCCGGTCCGCAGGTCATCGAGGGCTTCCACGGCGTGAAGTACGACGCGCCGCTCGGGCGCACTCGCGAAATCGTCGAGGTGTGCCGTCAAGTGTGGCGCCGTGAGCGCGTGGTGCACGAGGGCAAGCACTACACGATCCCGCTGCCGCCGGAGCAGGGGACCGGGCTCGGCAAGCCGCTGAAACTGATCAACCACCCGGTGCGCGAGCGCATCCCGGTGCTGCTGGCTTCGCTCGGCCCCAAGAACGTCGCGCTCACCGCGGAAATCGCCGAAGGCTGGCAGCCGATCTTCTTCCACCCGGAGAAGGCGGCCGACGCCTGGGGCGCGGCGCTGGCCGAGGGCAAGGCGAAGCGCGCTCCGGAGCTGGGCGAGCTGGACACGTACGTGTCGGTGGCCCTGGCCATCGGCGACGACGTCGAGCCGCTGCTCGACCACCTGCGCCCGATCCTGGCGCTGTACATCGGCGGGATGGGCGCGCGCGGCAAGAACTTCTACAACGACCTCGCCCGCCGCTACGGCTACGAGGCCGAGGCGAAGCTGATCCAGGACCTCTACCTCGACGGCAAGAAGGAGGAAGCGGCGGCGGCCGTTCCCCTCGAACTGCTGCGCGCGATCTCCCTGGTCGGCCCGGCCGGGTACGTGAAGGAGCGCCTGGCGGCGTTCAAGGAGGCCGGCGCGACGACGCTGGTGGTCAACCCCCTCCTCCCGGGCCGCGACGCCCGCGTGGCCGCGGTCTCCCAGCTGCGCGACCTGATCGGCTGACCCCGGGGCGTCAGGCGGGAGTCGCGTAGACGGCGACCCGTGCGCCGTTGAAGCCTGCGCCGTCATAGGTCCCGTCGCTGGTGATCAGGCGCAGCTGCGGGCCCGCGCCCTCGGGGGCCACCAGCGTGGTGTCCGGCTCGTCCGGCGGGAACTGCGCCGTCCGCCGGACCGTGAAGCGGGACTCGTGCCCGTCGGCGTCGCGGACCGTGATCGGCGCGCCCGGGCGGAGCGCCGCCAGGCGGGCGAACGCGCCGGCCGAGTAGCCGAAGCCGGCGTGGCCGGACAGCACCGCGACGCCGGGCGCCCCCGGGGCCGGGCCGTCGGCGAACCAGCCGACCCCGAGCGCCGTCCCGGGCTGCTCACGCCGGCCACCGACGTGCCCCAAAGCCGTCACGTGGTCCAGCGCCAGGCCGAGGTCCGGGATCCCGATCGACGCCGGCGCGCCGAGGGCCGGGAGGGGAGCCGCCGCCGCTCCCGCGGGGACCGTCGTGGCCGGGGCGAGGACCGTGGTCACGCCCAGGAGGACGCAGCCGAGCCCGGCCACGACCGCGAGCACGGCCGCGGCCGGCCGGGCGAGCGCGGCTCGCCGCTCGGGCCGTTCGATCACTTTTCCCCGCTCCACACCGGTGCTGACGACCGGTTGATCGCAGCGCCGCCCTCGACGTTACCGAATCGTGTCCAATTCACTCGTTCGGGTTATCTCGCTGTGACCTTCGCGTCAAGAACACACCGCCGGAGGGTCCAATCTCGTGAAACACCCGGCAGCGCGCGGTGAGATCCGACATCATTGCTGGTTTCAACCAGCCCCGCTGGGGATATTCAGCAGGCGGAAGTGAGGTGCGCCGAGTCGTGCGAAAAATCGAAGAGCCCGCGGTGGGCGTGCTGGACGTCGGTTCGTTCAGTGCCCGGCTCGTGGTGGTGCCCGTCTCCGGGTCCCCGCGGGAGCCGGTGCTGAACCACCAGACGCGGCTGCGCCTCGACCGCGAACTCGACGGCCGCGGCCGGCTCACCGACCGGGGCGTGGTCGCCGTCACCACCGCCGTCGCCGCCGGGATGAGCACCGCCTACCGCCACGGCGTCCACGGCGTGTACCCGCTCGCGACGTCCTCGATCCGCGACGCGGCCAACGCCGCCGACGTCGTCCGGCACGTCGCCGGGGAAACCGGGGTCGAGCTGCGGTTCCTGTCCGGGCCGGCCGAAGCCGGGCTCGCCTACCTGGCCGCCCGCCGCTGGTACGGCGCGGACGCCGGGCCGCTGCTGGTGCTCGACATCGGCGGCGGCACGGTCGAGCTGGCCGCGGG
Organism: Amycolatopsis lexingtonensis; assembly: GCF_014873755.1. Classification (NCBI taxonomy): domain Bacteria; kingdom Bacillati; phylum Actinomycetota; class Actinomycetes; order Pseudonocardiales; family Pseudonocardiaceae; genus Amycolatopsis; species Amycolatopsis lexingtonensis. The sequence goes on along the minus strand of NZ_JADBEG010000001.1, from coordinate 3,913,209 downwards.
CTGCGGTGAGCAGGCCACGTTCGCGCGGTCGCTACCGCTGGGCGCCCGGTCGATGACGCGGGACTGGCTGCCGTCCGAGCGCGTGTCGAACAAGCAGGTCAAGGCGCTGCGCACGCACGCGCTCGACGTCGTCAGCACCACGCTCGGTGCCGCCGGCGTCGACGACCCGCGGGTCGTCGGCTGCTCGAAGGTGCTGCAGCAGCTGGCCCGGCTGTCCGGTGCCCGGCCCGGGAAGCGCCGTGAGCTGCGGCTCGACGACCTGCGTGCCTGGATCCCGCGGCTCGCCGCGCTCCCGCCGTCGAAGCGCGCCGAGCTGCCGGGCATTTCGCGCAGTCGCGCCCACCAGGCGCTGGCCGGCGCGATCGTGGCGGAGGCGCTGCTGACGGTCGCGGGCGGGAAGGTCGCGATCTGCCCGTGGTCGACCCGCGACGGCCTGCTGCTCACCCTCCAGGACAAGGCGAAGGCCGCCGGGGACCACCGGGCGGCCTGATCCCCTGGCCGGGACCGGGAAAACCGGGTATTCCGGAAACCATGAGCGAACAGCAGCGCATCCACGGCCGCGACGACGAAGACGAAGAGCTCCCGAAGCTCCCGACCCCCGGCAGCCTGACGCACGACGTGCCGACCGCCCCCGACCCGGACGTGAGTCCGAGCGGGACCGAAGAAGTCCCGGCCCCGCCCGGCCGGGACGCCCTCAGCGACCTCCCGGAGTAGCCGCCCGGCTCAGGTGGCGTAGACCTCGCTGATCGGGTTGGCCGGTTCCGCGTACTGCCGCACGATTTCCGAGTCGCGCCGCATCGGGGCGCGGCCCGGCGGCTGCTTCGGCGGGTCGCCCGCGTCGATCTTCGGGATCGGGAACCGCCGCGGCTCCGGGGTGAGCGTGATGCGCTCGCCGTGGTGCAGCACTTCCAGCGGCTCGCCGTCGAGCACGTGGTAGGTGACCTGGTCGGGGTCGATCTCGACCTGGAACCGCGTGCCGCGGAACATCAGCCGGAAGGTGAGCCGGCCCAGCTGCTCCGGCAGCCGCGGGGAGAACGCCAGCGTCCCGCCGTGGTCGCGCAGCCCGCCGAACCCGGCCACCGCGCCCTGCCACGCCCCGGCCAGCGACGCCATGTGCAGGCCGTTGCGCACGTTGTTGTGCACGTCGTGCAGGTCGGTCAGCGCGGCTTCGGCGAGGTAGTCGTAGGCCAGCTGCAGGTGCCCGACCTCGGCCGCGACGACGGCCTGCGTCCCCGCCGACAGCGAGGAGTCCCGCACGGTCCTCGCTTCGTAGTACGCGAAGTTGCGCGCCTTCTCCTCGGGGCTGAACGAGTCGCCGCACAGGTGCAGCGCCAGCACCAGGTCCGCCTGCTTCACGACCTGCTTGCGGTACAGGTCGAAGTACGGGTAGTGCAGCAGCAGCGGGTAGTGCGCCGGGTCGGTGTTCTCGTAGTCCCACTCGTCGTGGTCGAGGAACCCCTCCGACTGCGGGTGCACGCCGATTTCCGCGTCGTAGGGCAGGTACATCGCCGCCGCGGCGGCGCGCCACGAGTCCAGTTCGACGGTGTCGACGCCGAAGTGCGCAGCCACGTCCGGGTGCCGTTCGCAGGAGTCCGCCGCGGCCAGCAGGTTCCGGCGCGCCATCAGGTTCGTGTAGACGTTGTTGTCCGCCACCGCCGAATACTCGTCCGGGCCGGTGACGCCGTCGATGCGGAACGTCCCGTGCCGGTCGTGGTGGCCCAGCGACGCCCACAGCCGCGCGGTTTCCAGCAGCAGCTCGGTGCCGTAGTCGCGCTCGAACTCCTCGTCGCCGGTCGCGTTGAGGTAGCGCAGCACGGCGTCGGCGATGTCCGCGCTGACGTGGAACGCCGCCGTGCCGGCCGGCCAGTACGCCGAGCATTCGGCGCCGTTGATCGAGCGCCACGGGAACGCCGCTCCGCGCAATCCCAGCTGGTGCGCGCGTTCCCGCGCCTTGTCCATTGTGGAGTGACGCCAGCGCAGCGCGTCGCGCGCCGCGTCCGGGATGGTGTAGGTGAGCACCGGCAGGACGAACGATTCGGTGTCCCAGAACGCGTGCCCGTCGTAGCCCGGCCCGGTCAGTCCCTTGCCCGCGATCGCGCGGCTTTCGCCGCGGGCCCCGGCCTGCAGGAGGTGGAAGAGGGCGAAGCGGACGGCCTGCTGCAGCTCGGGATCGCCGTCGATCTCGATGTCGGAGGTGGCCCAGTAGTCGTCGAGGAACTGGCGCTGCTCGGTGATCAGGCCCTTCCAGCCGGTCTGGCGCGCGCCCGCCAGCGCCGCCTCGACCTGCGAGCGCAACGCCGGCACCGAGCGCTGCGCCGACCAGCCGTAGGCGAGGAACTTGGTGATCCGGAGCTTGCCGCCCTTGGGGACGTCGACCGCGACCGTGAGCCGGGCGAGGTCCTCTTCGGAGTGGATGCGGGCGCGGATGCCGTCGTCCACCTCGATCTTGTGGTCCATCGCCGCCGCCATCCGCAGCCCGGACCGGCGGGTCTGGTGCACCAGCACGGCGTTGTACTCCGACGCGCGGTGGAATTCGCCCACCAGTGGGGATTCCAGCGCGGCGGCCACCCGCGGGTCGCTGGTGTCGGACTCGATCGGCTCGTTGGCCAGCAGGTCGGACTGCACGACCAGCTGCAGGTCCTCGTCGAGCGGCTCGACCTCGTACCGGATCGCGGCGATCGCGCGCTGGGTGAAGGAAACCAGCCGCTCGGTGCGCACGCGGACCCGCCGCCCGGTCGGCGACGACCACTCGGTGCTGCGGCTGAGCGTGCCCTTGCGGAAGTCGAGCACGCGGTCGTGCTTGGTGGCCGCGCCGTAGCGCATGTCCAGCGGCTCGTCCTCGACCAGCAGCCGGATGATCTTGCCGTCGGTCACGTTGACGACGGTCTGGCCCTCTTCGGGGTAGCCGTAACCGGCTTCGGCGTAGGGGAGTTCGTGCTGCTCGTAGAACCCGTTGAGGTAGGTGCCGGGCAGCCCGCGCGGTTCGGCCTCTTCGAGGGTTCCGCGCAGCCCGATGTGGCCGTTGGACACCGCGAACGCCGATTCGGTGCGCTGCAGGGCGTCGACGTCCATGCCGCGCCAGCGCAGCTCCCACGGGGCGCACTCGTAGCCGCGGGGTTCGTCGGTCATCGGTCCTCCAGCAGGTCGGCGAGGTCGTCGACGACGATGTCGGCCCCGTGGGCCTTCAGCGCGGCGGCCTGGTCGGCCCGGTTCACGCCCACGACGTACCCGAAACCGCCGGCTTTCCCGGCCTGGACACCGGATTGGGCGTCCTCGAAGACGGCCGCGTGCGCCGGCTCGACGCCGAGCGCCGCGGCGCCGGCCAGGAACGAGTCGGGGGCGGGCTTGCCCTTGAGGTGCCGGTCGCGGATGACGACGCCGTCGATGCGGGCCTCGATGTACTTGCTCAGGTCGCCGGCGTCGAGGACCTTGGCGCCGTTCGCCGAGGACGTCACGACGGCGATCCGCAGCCCGGCGGCCTTGACCGCTTCGAGGTAGCGGATCGAGCCGGGGTAGGGGCTGACGCCGCGCTCGTCGATGATCTTCAGCACCAGTTCGTTCTTGCGGTTGCCGACGCCATTGACCGTGGGGGCGTCCGGCGGGTCGTCCGGCGTGCCCTCGGGCAGCTCGATTTCCCGTGACCGCAGGAACTCCCGCACGCCGTCGGCGCGGGGGCGGCCGTCCACAAAGGCCGCGTAGTCGTGGTCGGTGAACTCGGCGAACCCGGCACCGTCGCGGGCGCGGAGGAATTCGTCGAATGTCCGTTTCCACGCTTCGCGGTGGAGAATCGCCGTCCCGGTCAGCACTCCGTCGAGGTCGAACAGGCAGGCGGTGATGGCTTCCGGCAATCCCGTCATGCCCGCACGCTACCGGTCCTCGTCGTCGTTCGCGGGATGTTCGGGGTGCGGGCGGACGTGGTGGATGAGTTCGTGCACGGTCGCGTCGGCGAGCCGGTAGCGCACGACGCGGCCGGTGCGCTGCGGGGTGACCAGGCCGTGGGCCCGCAGCAGCCGCAGGGCCTGCGACACGGCGGTGTCGGTCATGCCGGTGGCCGCGGCGAGATCGGTGACGCTGATCTCGCGGGCGTAGTGGATGGAGACCAGCAGGGCCAGCCGGGACGGGTCGGCGACCACGGAGAAGCGCCGGGCCCATTCGTCGATGACGGCGCGGTCGCCGAGCCCGTCGACCGCCGCCGAGACGCGTTCCGGGTCGATCAGCTTGCGCTCGGTGCTCACCCCCGGATGATTCCACCCGCGCCCGGGGCCGACCACCGGTGGCCTGGGTCACGCGCGCTTGACGTCGTCCCGGCGCCCGGGCGAAGCTGCGATTAAGACACCTGTCATAGTCGAGGAGCCCGAGATGACCGACGTGGCCGCCGAAGCGGGAACCCGCTCGAAGACGATCACCTGGCAGGACCCGCTGCCCACGGCCCGGCTCGGCGCGGCCATGTCCGGCCTGGAGTACCTGACGGCCATCAAGGACGGCCGCATCCCGGGCCCGCCGATCGCCGCCCACTTCGGGCTCCGCTGGGAGCGCATCGAGCACGGCGAGGTCGAAGCAGTCGCCGAACCGGACGAGTCGCTGTACAACCCGATCGGCATGGTCCACGGCGGCGTGGCGGCCACGATGCTCGACTCGGTCGTCGGCTGCGCGGTCCACACGACGCTCCCGGCCGGCGTCGGCTATGCGTCGGTGGAGCTGAAGGTGAGCTACCTGCGCGCGATCCACGCGGGTCGCGGCGAGATCCGGGCGGTCGGCCGCGTGGTGAAGGAGGGTGCGCGGATCGCGTTCGCCGAAGGGGAGATCCGCGACGCCGAGGGCAGGTTGCTGGCGACGGCGTCGGGGACGTGCGTGATCACCCGCTGAGTGTTGCGACGTTCGTTGAGCGGCCTGGAAATGCGCCCCAATGTGGCGTTGGTTGCGTCCGACGCACCGAACGCCACATTGGGGCCATCAGCGGGGCGGCCGGACGCGGCGGCCGCGGATCGCGTCCTCGCCACCGAACCGCCCGATCACCGACGCCAGCAACGCCCGGGCGTCCTCGACGCGCCCGGCGCCGTACTCCGCGACCAATTCCTCCTGAAGCTCCTGTCGTAGCACCCGGGTCGCCTCGACGGCAGCGACCGCGTGTTCGGTCAGGTGCAGCAGCTTCGTCCGTGCGTCGTCCGGTGATGGTTCGCGCCGCAGCAGGTTCCGGCGTTCGAGGTCCGCGACGGCCTTCGACGCCGCCTGCTGCGTCACGCCCATCCGCTCGGCCAGCGCGGTGATCGACAGCGGGGCGGCCAGGACGTGCTGGATCACGACGCCGTCGTTGAAGCGCAGTTCGTCGAAGCCCCGCCCGGCGAGGCGCCGCTGGACCTCGTCGGTCATGGCCCAGCCCGCGAAGAGTGCGGTCAGGGACAGGTCGAGGCTGCTAGGATGCACAACCATGGTTGTGGAATCTAGCAGAGTGCCGGACGGGTTGGCCGAAGCGTTCGTGCGCGTGGCGCACCGGATCGTCTGGTGCACGCTGGTGACGGTCGACCGGCGGGGCAGGCCGCGCTCCCGGGTCGTCCACCCGATCTGGGAGCGGACGCCGGATGGCTTGCGGGGCCGCCTCTTCACCCGCCCGACGCCGCTGAAGCTCGCGCACCTGGCGGCGTCGCCGTACGTGTCGTGCTCGTACTGGGACCCGCGGCACGAAGTCGCGATCGCGGAGTGCCGGGCGGAGTTCGCCGACGACGAGGAGAGCCGAAAGGACCTATGGGACCTCTTCGCCTCGACGCCGGAACCGCTCGGCTTCGACCCGAAGATCCTGGGCGGCGAGGACCACCTCGACCCGAAGATCACGGTGCTGCGCCTGACACCCTGGCGCCTCTCGGCCGCCGGCGAGGCCTGGCGGGCGGCTTAAGCGCCGACGCGGTGGTCGAAGACCAGGCCTTCCGCCGCCCGCAGTCCCACGCTGATCGCGCCGGTCAGGACCGCGTCCTCGCCCAGCTCGCCCTGGACCACCTTCGGCACCAGCGGCGTGAACGCGCGCAGGGCGCGGTCGATCGGCTCCAGCAGCAGGTCGGCCGCCGTGCCCATGCCGCCGCCCAGGACGATCAGCTCCGGGTCGATCACCGCCGCCACCGAGGCGACCGTGTAGGCGAGGCGGTCGGCTTCCGTTTCCACCGCGCGCCGGGCGAGTTCGTCGCCTTCGCGGGCCAGGCGGAAGACTTCGCGGGCCGATTTCGCCGTGCCGAGGCCGAGTTCGCGGGCCCCGCGGACCACCGACTGCGCCGCCGTCGCCTCTTCGAGGTGGCCGCGCGCGGGCGGGCTCGTGGGCTCCTCCGCCGCGCGCGTGCGGCCGTAGGGCAGGTAGCCGATCTCGCCCGCCGCGCCGGTCGCGCCGCGGAACACCCGGCCGTCGACCATCATGCCCATGCCGACGCCGGTGCCGATCGTGATGCAGCCGAACACCGACGCACCGCGCGCGGCCCCGCTTTCCCACTCGCCGACCGCGGTCAGGTTCGCGTCGTTCTCGACCATCAGGTCCGGTCCCAGCGCGGCTTCGAGGTCGTCGATCAGCCCGGCCCGGCCCCAGCCCGGCAGGTTCGGCGCGTGCCGGAAGCAGCGCTTTTCCGGATCGGCGACGCCGGGGGAGCCGACCACGCGGACAACGATGTCGGACGGCGTCAGGCCCGCTTCGGCGACGGCGTCGGCGGCGATCTTCCCGACCGCGGTCACCAGCGCCGCCCCGGAGCGCGCCGTGTTGCGCTCGTCGCGGCGGGCCACCAGCACGCGCCCGAGGTCGGACACCGCGACCCGGATGTGCTCGCGGCCGATGTCGACGCCCAGCACGTACCCCGCCGTGGGGTCGGCCTCGTACAGCACCGCCGACCGGCCGGTGCCGGTGGACGTCTGCCCCGTCGGGCGCGCCAGTCCCGCGGCCTCGAGCGCCAGCAGCGCCTGGCTGACCGTCGGCTTCGACAGCCCGGTGTCCTTCGCGACCTGCGGCCGCGTCGCCGGTCCGCTTCGGCGCAGCAGGTCCAGCACCGCCCGCTGGTTGATCTTGCGCATCCCGGCGGGGGTCCCGACCGTTGGAGCTCCTACGCCGGTCACCCGTGCCCGCCTCTCGTCTTCGTACTCCCCGCCACGCTAGCCGCCCGGCCCCCGGTTCCGCCGGAATACGCCCGCTTCCGGACCCGTTGACCGGGGCATGAGCACTCCGGTACGCGGCCGGGTCCGCGTGGCACAAGGCGCGAAGCGGGTAAGGGTGTTCCTCGGCGGGGAACTCGTCGCGGACACCGTGCACCCCCTTCTGGTGTGGGAAGTTCCGTACTACCCCACGTACTACTTCCCGCGCGCGGACGTCGTGAGCGGCGTTTTCACCCCCTCCGGCCGGACGACGCACTCGCCGAGCCGGGGAGATGGTGTTCTGTCGACGATAAAGGTCGGCCGCGCCGAGGCGGTGGACGCCGCGCTGGAACACCCCGATTCGCCCATTGAGGAGCTCCGCGACCACGTCCGCTTCGACTTCGCCGCGTTCGACTGGTTCGAAGAGGACGAGCAGATCTTCACGCACCCGCGCGACCCCGGCGTGCGCGTCGACATCCTGCCGAGCTCCCGGCACGTCCGGATCGAGGTCGACGGCGTCACGGTCGCCGACTCCGTCCGCCCGCACCTGCTGTTCGAGACCGGCCTGCCGGTCCGCTACTACCTGCCCCGCGTCGACGTCCGGATGGACCTGCTCGAGAAGATCGACACCGTGACGCACTGCCCGTACAAGGGCGCGGCCGAGCACTTCGACGTGGCCGGGCACGCCGACCTCGCGTGGAGCTACCCGACGCCGCTGCCGGAGAGCAGCCGGGCCGCCGGGCTGGTGGCGTTCCTGGACGAGAAGGTGGACGTCTTCGTCGACGGGGTGCGGCAGGAGCGCCCGAAGACGAAGTTCGCCTGAGCGCCTCAGCCGCCGAAGAGCGCCCGCACCGCGGCCTCGTCGCCGTCGACTTCGACGGCGGCCTGGTCGAGGGTGAGCACGCCGGCAGCCAGCCCCAGCACGGTCGCGGGGTCGGCGCGCACGACGGCGTCGAGGTCCCGGCCGTCGTGCGGGGCGACTTCGACGCCGGAGCGCGTCGCCCGCACCTGGACCAGCCGGTCGTCGACCGCGATCCCCACCGTCGACGGCTTGCCCGCGGTCTTCCGCCCGCCGAGCAGGGCCGGGAGGGCGACGACGAACCATTCTGGGCGGAAGCGGTCGTTCCCGGGACCGCGCACCATCAGCGGCGCGGACCAGCGCACGAGGCTCTCGATCGGCTCGCGCAGCCCGGCGCCCCACGGCGTGAGGGCGTACTCGATCGCGTTGCCGTCCGCGGCCAGCCGCCGCTCGACGACACCGGCGTCCTCCAAATCGCGCAGCCGCCCGGCGAGCAGGTTGGTGGCCACGCCGGGGAGCCCGTCGAGCAGCTCGCGGTAGCGCGCGGGGGCCACCAGGAGCTGGCGGACGACGAGCAGGTTCCACCGGTCGCCCACGACGTCCAGCGCCCGGGCGAGACCGCAGTACTGACCGTAGCTTCGGCTCATGCTTCCCTCACTTGACAATCTCAAGCGCGCCTGACTATATCAAGTCACCCGACGAGCTTGAGGAGTCTGTCATGACCGTCCCGCCGGCGATCACCGCCCTGCGCGCGGCCGGGGAAAGCGGTGACGCCGATGCGGTCGCCGGCCTGCTGGCCCCCGGCGTCGTCTTCCATTCCCCGCTCACCGCGCGAGTGCGCTTCGAAGGCCGCGAGCAGGTGGCGGCCCTGCACCGCGACATCTTCGCCGTGCTGGAGGACGTCGAAACCACCGAGCCGCTCGTGCGCGGCGACACGGCGTCGTTCTCCTTCCGGGCTCGCGTCCGCGGGGCGGAGTTCGAAGCCATGAACGTGGTGCGCGTCGACGAGCACGGGCAGATCGCCGAGTGCAAGGTGTTCGCCCGGCCGCTCCCGGGCCTCGCGACGCTGTTTTCGGCGCTGCCGCCCCGCGTGGCGGCCCGCCGTCGCGGCCCGCTGGTCGGCCTGCTCGTGGCGGTCTTCGCCCGGCCGCTCGCCTTCGTCTTCCGTACGGCGGACCGCTTGGTGCCCAAGCTCGTATAACGCCCTATACCGCGTGGCTCAAGCCGCGTGCCGGCCGTGGGCCTGGCGCCGGAAACCGCGGGGACGCGGGCGTTCCGGGGCCGGTGCGTCCACTGTGGACCCGGACGTCGCCTGGTCCTCGCCGGTCGCCGCCGGGAGCGGGGTGCCGCGGCCGCGGTGGCCGCGGTGGACCGCGTACAGCAGCGCCAAACCCAGGACCACCAGCAGGTGCGTTGCCAGCCGGGCCAGCGTCACCTGACCGGCCGCCAGGTCGCCCGCCGACAGCACCAGCAGCACCCCGACGAACCCGGTCAGCAGCGGCAGCTGGCCGGCCGCGGTCTTCGGGCGGAGGACCGCGGCCAGCAGGCCGATGCCCACCGCCAGGTTCCACGCGCCGCTTTCGTGGTCGAAGTGGAGGCCGGCGTGCCCGCCCGCGGTGCCGAGCAGCTGGGCGAACGCCAGGCCGAGCTGGGCGATCGCGACCACGGCCAGCGCGATCCGCGTACCCCAGCCTTCGCCGGACGGCGCCGGGGTGCGCTCGAGAATTGCCGCGGTGAGGTCCGGGACCGGGGGCGCGGGGCGCAGCAGCATCGCGCGCCGCAGCCGTTCCGCGCCGGCGAACCACTCCTGGCAGGCCGCGCAGGACGCCAGGTGCTCGTCGGGGGAAACCGGTTCGCTCTCGCCGTCCAGCCGGGCCGACAGCGCTTCGCGGCAGTCCTCGCACCTCATGGTCCACCAGTCGGAAGGCGGGGTCACAAAGTTCCCGGTTACTGCTACGTTCCGGATCATGACCCGCGGTGAGGACGACGAACGCGTCACGGCTCTCGCGCTGGCCGCCGGCCGGGGTGACCGGCGCGCCCTCGAAGAGTGGGTCCGCGCGACCCAGGCCGACGTCTGGCGCTTCCTCGCGCACCTCACCGACCCGGCCGCCGCCGACGACCTGACGCAGGAGACCTACCTCCGCGCCTTCGGCAGCCTTCGCCGCTTCGCCGGCCGCTCGTCGTCGCGCACGTGGCTGCTGGCCATCGCGCGCCGGGTGGTCGTCGACCAGATCCGGGCCGCCGCCGCCCGGCCGAAGATCGACTGGGACGCCCCGGTCGACCAGGGGCGCGCCGCCGCCGGGTTCGAGGACCTCGTCGAGCTCGGCGTGCTGCTCGACGGCCTGGACCCGGACCGGCGCGAGGTGCTCGTGCTGACGCAGGTGCTCGGGTTGTCCTACGCCGAGGCCGCCGACGTCTGCGGCGTGCCGGTCGGCACCGTCCGCTCGCGGGTCGCGCGGGCCCGCGACGACCTGCTCGAAGCCCGGCGCGAACGCGGCTCGGACGCCGGCTGAACCAGTCCGTTAGGCCGTCCGGCACTGTGGCGGCGCACACATTCGGCGGCTTCGGCTGTCATCTCGTCACAGGAATGGGCGAACTCGACTACGCCGCGTTGACGGCCTGACAACGCCTGCTTAGCGTGGCGCGCACCCCGCCACCACGCTGCAAGGGATTCCCGATGGCCAGTCCCACCACCGAACCCGCCGAGCCCGCCGAAGCCGGAAAAGTCGGCCGCCGCCGGTTCCTGACCTACCTCGTCGCCGCGCCCACGCTCACCGTCGCCACCAAGCTCACCGCCGACGCGGTGGCCCCGGCGACCGCCGATGCCGTCGTCCCGACCCTGCCGCAGCCCGCGGAGATCCTCGACCTCGGCGACGTGCTGACGTTGTCGTGCGCCCCGACCGCCGGGATGCTCGTGCTCGAAATGACGTCCGACGGGCGGGCACGGCTGCAGCTGCCCCGCGCCGAAGTCGGGCAGGGCATCACGACGGCGACCGCGATGCTCGTCGCCGAAGAGCTGGACCTGCCGCTCGACCGCGTCGACGTCGTGCTGTCGGATGCCCGCACCGAGCTGCTGTTCAACCAGCTGACCGGCGGTTCCAACACGATGCGCTCGCTCTACGACCCGGTCCGCGCCACCGCGGCGACCGCGCGCGCCCGGATGGTCGCCGCGGCCGCGGCGCAGTGGGGGACCGACGCGACGCGGCTGTCCACACGCGACGGTGCGGTGTGGGCACCCGACGGCCGCAGCGCGGGTTACGGCGTCCTCGCCGGGCCGGCTTCGCGCACGGACCTGACCACCGGGGCCATCGTGCCGAAGGCCGAGTCGGCGCACACGCTCGTCGGGACGCCGACCTCGCGCAAGGACGCCCGCGCGATGGTCACCGGCAAGCAGGTCTACACGCTCGACCTCGACATCCCCGGCGCGAACCCGGTGATGGTGCGGCGGCCGCCGTCGATCAACGGCACCGTCGAGAAGGTCAACAACGAGGCCGCCGTCCGCGCGATGCCGGGGATCATCGACATCGCCGTCGTGCCCACCGGCGTCGCGGTGATGGCCGAGACGTTCGGCCAGGCCCTCGACGGCAAGAACGCCCTCGACGTCACCTGGGGTCCGGGCACAGTGGACGGTGAAGACAACGAGAGCATCAAGAAGAAGCTGCGCGGGGCCGCGCTGCCGTTCGTGGTGCCGCCGCTGCTGACGCAGTACGTCGACGGCGAGTTCGACTTCGCCTTCGCCAGCCACGCGCCGATGGAGTCGAACTCCGCGGTCGCCGACGTCCGGGAGGACAGCGCGACCATCTGGGCCGGGCTGAAGTCGCCGATCGTGGCCAAGCAGACCATCGCCCAGGAGCTGGGGCTGCCGGAGAACAAGGTCACCGTGCACGTCCAGCAGGGCGGCGGCTCGTTCGGGCGGCGGCTGTTCTTCGACGCCGCCCTCGAAGCCGCGCACATCTCGAAGGCGATGAAGAAGCCCGTCCGGCTGATGTGGAGCCGGATCGACGACATGCGCCACGGCCGGGCGCGCGCGGCCAGCTTCCACCGGATCCGCGCCACTTTCGCGCTCGGGCAGGTGCTGACGTTCGAGCACCGCGTCGCCAGCGTCGAAACCGACTGGAGCCACGGCCTCGGCGAGATCCTCACCGCGTTCGCGGCGAAGCTTCCCGTCGGCGGGAACCTGAGCTTCGCGCAGACGGTGTTCCTGCTGACCATCAAGTCGCCGTACAACTTCGGCGTCACCACGCAGCTGCTCAACGAGGTCCCGCTGAAGTTCCACACCTCCGCGTGGCGGTCGGTCTACTCGGCGAACACCCGTGGCGCCGAAGAGATCATGGTCGACGAGATCGCGAAGAAGCTCGGCAAGGACCCGGTGGCCTTCCGCCGCGAGTTCATCAAGGAAGAGCGGCAGCGCGCGGTGCTGGACAAGGTCGCGGAGCTCGGCGAGTGGGGCAAGGCGATGCCCGCCGGGTTCGCGCAGGGCATCGCGGTGCACGGCGAGTACAAGTCCTACACCGCCTGCCTGGTCGAACTGGACGCGCGCGACCCGAAGCACCCGCGCGTCACCAAGGCGACCATCGCGGTCGACGTCGGCAAGCCGGTGAACCCGCGCGGGATCCAGGCGCAGATGCTCGGCGGCCTGACCGACGCGATTTCGACGACGCTCACCGCCGGCCTGCACATCGACAAGGGCCTGCCGCTGGAGGGCAGCTACTCGCAGTTCCACTACGCGCGGCAGAAGAACTCGCCGAAGGACGTCACCGTGCACGTCATGCCGGCGACCGGCGACGACATCGGCGGCGCGGGCGAGCTCGGCCTGCCCGCTCCGGTCGGCGCGATCGCCAACGCCTACGCCCGGGCGACCGGGATCAAGCCCCGCAGCTTCCCGATCACCTTCCCGGTCGACTTCGACCCGTTCCCGCGCTGAGGAGTGCCCCTGCCATGCCGAACTACACCTTCGTGGTGAACGGGAAGACCGTCACCGTCGACGCGCCCGCCGACCTGCCGATGCTGTGGGCGCTGCGCGACAAGCTCAAGGTCCGCGGGCCGAAGTACGGCTGCGGCATCAACGTCTGCAAGGCCTGCACCAGCCACCTCGACGGCGAGGCGTTCAACCCCTGCGTCACGCCGGTTTCCGACTGCGCGGGCAAGGAGGTCACCACGATCGAGGGGCTGGCCGACGGCGACGAGCTGCACCCGGTCCAGGAGGCCTGGCTCGAGCAGGACGTCGCCCAGTGCGGGTACTGCCAGCCGGGACAGATCATGGCGGCCGTGGCGCTGCTGAAGAAGACGAAGAACCCGACGGACGCGGACATCGACGCCATCCAGAACGTGTGCCGGTGCGGCACCTACTTCCGGATCCGGGAGGCGATCAAGAGCGCGGCCGCCAAGATGGCCTGACGCGGATGCGGAGGTTCTACAGAAGAACCTCCGCATTCGCGGTACCTGTAGCAAGTTCACCCGGTCGTGGCTGGTGCTTTCGGGTTAGATGCGGGTCTCAGACCTCGACGAGGAGGTCGGGGACCGGAGGGCACCCATGCACTACCAGGCGCTGCTGTCCGACGGGCTCGCCCCGCGGGTCGCCGTCCTCGCCGCGGACGTCGAGCGGAAGCTACCCGAGCTGATCGAGAGCACCGTGCGGCAGATCCGCGCCGAGATGCCGGTCTACGCCGACGCCCGGTTCGTCACGCACGCCGAGCTGCGCGCGTCGGTGCGCGCCAACCTCGAGCACGTGATGCGCACGCTGCGGGGCTCGGACGAGCCGGACCTGGCGCAGGCCCACGCGACCGCCCGGGCCCGGGCACTGCAGGGCGCGCCGCTGCCGGAGCTGCTGCGGGCGTACCGGATCGGGCTGACCGAGGTGTGGCACCGGTTCGTCGAGCTGACCGCCCGCGAGCAGGACCTGGCCGGCCTGGTCGCGGCGACCACGGCGATCTGGGCGCTCATCGACGACCTCGCCGAAGCGCTCACGACGTCCTACCGCGACACGACGGCGGAAGTCACGGTGGCGCACCAGAACCGGCGCTCGGCATTGGTCGAGGCGCTGTTCGCGGGCGGCACTGCGACCGAGGGCACGTTGTGGGACATCGCCCGCGTGCTCGAGCTGTCGCTGGACGGCACGTTCGTCGTCGTCGCGGCGGAAACCCCGCGCCTCGGCCAAGAACCGCTGCCCCAGATCGAGGCCCGGCTGCGCGGCCTGCACCACGCGTCGGCCTGGCGGCTGACGCCGGACCTGCAGGTGGGCGTGGTGTCCCTGCGCGACCCGGCCGCGTCGAAGGCTGTCGTGGAGCTGGTGCGCGAGCACCCGGTGGGCCGGGTGGGCATCAGCCCGGTGTTCACCGGCCTCGGCAACACCGCCCGCGCGCTGCACCTGGCCCGGGTCGCGCTGTCCAGCATGACGCCGGGCACGCCCGGCCTGGTCCAGTTCACCGAGTCGCCGCTGGCCGGGCTGGTGGCCAGCGCCCCGGAGGCGTCGGTGCAGCTGGCCCACCACGTCCTCCAGCCGGTGCTGGACCTCCCGGGCGACGACCGGAACGTGCTGCTGCTGACGCTGCGCGCGTGGTTCGATTGCCAGGGCTCGACGAAGCTGACGTCGGAGCGGATGTTCTGCCACCCCAACACGATCCGGCACCGCCTGAAGCGGATCACGGAGGAACTGGGCCGGTCGCTGACGAACCCGGCGGACATCGCGGAGCTGGGCGCGGCGTTGCGGGCGCTGAACCTGTTCCCGGAGACGGCTCACCTGCCGGCGCCGCGCTAAGCCGGCTCAGGCGAACCAGGCGAGCGCGCGCACCTCGATCGGCGCGTGGACGGATGCGGTGACCCGGCCGGCCCACCCCAGCGCGGCGGCCTTCAGGTCCCGCTCGACGTCGCCGAGCAGCCGCTGCGACTCGCGCAACCGCTCTTCGGTGGGTGGTTCGCTCGACGCTGTGGAGGCCACCCCGGCCGACAGGGTTCGCCGTGTGGACCCGCACTTCGGGCGGCTGGCGTTCGTGCTCGCACATCCACCGCACCACCGGATCAGCGGGCGCAGGGCGCCCGCTGATCCGGGGCGGTCGGGCGCGGACAGCGCCCCACTGCCCCGGACGAATCAGGCGTCCGAGGACCGCTTCCAGAGGTTGATGTCCGCGTCGGTCGCGTGGCCGTCGATCTCGGTCAGCTCCTCCGACGAGAAGTCGAGGTTGCCGAGCGCGCCGACGTTGTCCTCGAGCTGCGCGACGCTGCTCGCGCCGATGAGCACCGACGTCACCCGGTGGTCGCGCAGGGCCCACGCCAGCGCCAGCTGGGCCAGCGACTGGCCGCGCCGTCCCGCGATGTCGTTGAGCGCGCGGACGCGGTTCAGGCGGTTCTCGTCCAGGGTGCCCGGGTCGAGGGACTTGCCCTGCGCGGCCCGCGAATCTGCCGGGACGCCCTGGAGGTACTTGTCGGTCAGCAGGCCCTGGGCCAGCGGCGAGAACGCGATGCAGCCCGCGCCCGCCTCGTCCAGGGTGTCCAGCAGGCCGTCCTCCTCGATCCAGCGGTTGAGCATCGAGTACGACGGCTGGTGGATCAGCAGCGGCGTGCCGAGCTCGCGCAGCATCCGCGCCGCTTCGGCGGTCCGCTCCGAGCTGTACGACGAGATCCCGACGTAAAGCGCTTTCCCGGCGCGGACCGCGCGGTCGAGCGCCCCGACGGTCTCCTCCAGCGGCGTCTCGGGGTCGAAGCGGTGGGAGTAGAAGATGTCGACGTAGTCCAGGCCCAGCCGGCCGAGCGACTGGTCCAGGGAGGACAGCAGGTACTTGCGGGAGCCCCACTCGCCGTACGGGCCGGGCCACATGTCGTAGCCCGCCTTGGTGGAGATCACCAGCTCGTCGCGGTAGGGCTTGAAATCGGTGGCCAGCAGCCGCCCGAAGTTCTCCTCCGCCGAGCCGTAGGGCGGGCCGTAGTTGTTCGCCAGGTCGAAGTGGGTGATGCCGAGGTCGAAGGCGCGGCGGGTGATGTCGCGCTGGGTCTGCAGCGGCCGGTCGTGGCCGAAGTTGTGCCACAGCCCGAGCGAGATCGCCGGCAGCTTCAGCCCGGAACGCCCGCAGCGCCGGTAGGGGATCGAGTCGTATCGGCCGGATGCCGCAAGGTAGGTCACGCGGCCGAGCCTAACCCGCTTGTCGGGTACGCTCCTGGTGAGCGACCGCTTAGGAGGCACGTGGTGGGCACCGGATTCTTCACCTCCGTCGACGACGTGTCGGCCAAGCTGGCCGAAGCCGGTTACCTGGCGTCGACGGCCGTGGCGACCACGGTGTTTCTCGCCGACCGCCTCGGCAAGCCGCTGCTGGTCGAAGGCCCGGCCGGTGTCGGCAAGACCGAGCTCGCCAAGGCCGTCGCCCAGGTCAGCGGCTCGCGGCTGGTGCGCCTGCAGTGCTACGAGGGCATCGACGAGGCCCGCGCGCTCTACGAGTGGAACCACGCGAAGCAGCTGCTGCGGATCACCGCCGGCCGCGACGAGACCTGGGAGCAGGCCCGCACCGACATCTTCGGCGAGGAGTTCCTGCTCCGCCGCCCGCTGCTCACCGCGATCTCCTCCGACGAGCCGACCGTGCTGCTCATCGACGAGACCGACAAGGCCGACATGGAGGTCGAGGGCCTGCTGCTGGAGGTGCTCGGCGACTTCCAGGTCACCGTCCCCGAGTTCGGCACGATCACCGCGACCCGCGCGCCGTTCGCCGTGCTGACCTCCAACGCCACGCGCGAGCTGTCCGAAGCGCTGCGCCGCCGGTGCCTGTTCCTCCACATCGACTTCCCCGAAGAAGAGCTCGAACGCGAAATCGTCCGGCTCAAGGTCCCGGGCATCGACGCCGCGCTCGCGGATTCCGTCGTCCGGGTGATCGCCGCGCTGCGGGCGATGGACCTGCGGAAGCTGCCGTCGGTCGCGGAGACCATCGACTGGGCGCGCACGCTGCTCGCGCTCGGCGCGTCGACGCTGGACGAGCGGGTCGTGCGGGAGAGCCTCGGCGTCGTGCTCAAGCACCAGGACGACATCGCCAAGGCCGGCGCCGGGCTGCAGCTCGAACAGGTCCTGGACGCGTCGTGACCGGCGGCGTGCCGGAGCGGCTCGCGTCGTTCGTCAAGGCACTCCGGGCCCAGGGCATCCCGGCCGGCCCCGCCGAGACGGTCGACGCCGCGGCCGCGCTGGAAGTCCTCGGCATGGACGACCGCGCGCTCGTCCGCGAAGGCCTGGCCGCCGCCCTGGTCCGCCGCGGTGGGCAGCGCGCGGTCTTCGACGCCGCCTTCGACCTGTACTTCCCGGCCGGGATCGGCGCGCCCGAACGCGCCCGCGAAGAGCCGTCGACGCTGGAAGAGCTGCGGGAAGAGCTGGCCGCCGCGCTGGCCGACGGGGACGAGCAGGCGCTCGCCCAGCTCGCCGGGCTGGCCGTCGACATGCTCGGCCAATACGGCTCGGCGTCCGGTCCCGGTGGCGGGTTCTCGGCGCACCAGACCCTGGAGCGGCTCCAGCCGCAGACGCTGATCGCCCGGGTGCTCGCCGCGGTCCGCGGCGGGGGCGCGCGCGGCGAGTTCACCGACCGGCTCGACCGCGACGAGATCCGCCGCCGCGTCGAGGGCTTCCGCGGGCGGGTCCGCACCGAAGCACGCCGCCGCGCGGCCGAGGTCCGCGGCCGCGAACGCGTCGCCAAGCACGCCATCGCGCCCGCGCCCGACCGCGTCGACTTCCTCATCGCCAGCCGCAACCAGCTCGCCGAGCTGCGCCGCACGATCCAGCCGCTGTCCCGCAAGCTGGCGACGCGCCTGGCCGCCCGGCGCAAGCGCACCACGCGCGGGCAGATCGACCTGCGCCGCACGTTGCGGCGTTCGCTGTCGACCGGCGGTGTCCCGCTGCGCCCGGCCTACCGCCACCGGCGGCCCGGCCGGCCGGAAATCGTGCTGCTGTGCGATCTTTCCGGGTCGGTGGCCGGGTTCGCGAACTTCACCATGCTGCTGGTGCAGGCGCTGCGCGACCAGTTCAGCAAGATCCGCGTGTTCGCCTTCGTGGACAGCGCCGACGAGGTCACCCACCTGGTCACCACCGGCACGGCCGACCCCGAGCACCTCGGCGCGCGCATGCTGTCCGAAGCGGCGTTGGTGCGCTGGGACGGCCACAGCGACTACGGCGGCTCCCTGCGCCAGTTCACCGACAACTGGCTGGACGCCGTCGGCCCCCGCACGTCGGTGCTGATCCTCGGCGACGCCCGCACCAACGGCGGCGACCCCAACCTCGACGCGGTCCGCGCGATCAAGTCGCGCGCCCGCCACGTCTACTGGCTGAACCCGGAACGGCGCTCGCTCTGGTCGACCGGCGACTCGGCGGCGCTGGAGTACGCCGACGTCGTCGAGATGCACGAGTGCCGCACGGTGCAGCAGCTGTCCGCGCTGGTCACCCGCCTGCTGCCGGTGTGAGCCACGCGTCGATGTCCGCCAGGAGCTTCCGCTTCGTCGCTTCGGGGGCGAAGGACGCTTTGACGCTCGCGCGTGCGAAGTCCGCCATCGTGGCGTCGTCGTAGCCGAAGGCGTCGCGGACGCGGGCGTACTCCTCGGCGAGTTGCGCGCCGGTCACCGAAGGAACGTCGGTGTTGATCGTGACCGTCAGCCCGGCCTCGCGAAGGCGGGGGAGCGGGTGCTCGGGCAGCGAGGGCACCAGCCCCAGCGTCACGTTCGACGACGGGCAGACTTCCAGCGCCAGGCCCCGTTCGCGGACCTCGGCGACGAGCGCCGGGTCGTCGAGGACGCGGATGCCGTGCCCGAGCCGTTCGGTCCGGCCCACTTCGAGTGCTTCGCGGATGCTGTCCGGCCCGGCGTCCTCGCCGGTGTGGTGCAGCAGGCGGATCCCGGCCGCCTGGGCCTTTTCGAAGAGCGTCGCGAACGGCCTCAGCGAGTGGTTTTCCTCGCCCGCCATGCCGATCGCGAAGACTTCGTCGTACTTCAGGGCGAGGTCGAGGGTGCGCTCGGCGCGTTCGACCGAGCGCCGCCGGGAGTGGTCGAGCACGAGCCGGGTTTCGAGCCCGGACAGTCCGTTGAGGACGGACGCCAGCGGCATTTCGAGGTCGCCCAGTCGTTCCCCGTGCGAGGCCGCGGTGAACGTGACTTCGGCGTAGCGCGTGCCTTGGGCGAGCTCGTCTTCGCAGTACTCGCGTGCGATGCGCTCGAAGTCCCCGGGCTGCTGGAGGCAGGCTCGGATGAGCGCGTTGTAGTCGGCGAACGCGCGAAAGCCGTCGAACTCCGGCGGTTCGGCCGGGACGGCGACGCCGTTCGCCTCGCCGAGTTCGCGCAGCGTGCCCGGCCGGATCGTGCTCTCGAGGTGGACGTGCAGGTGGGCTTTCGGCAGGGCCGCCAGGTCGCGCATGAGCCCGACCCTAGAGGCCGACAGGCGCCGCTCGCGCGGCAATTTTGTTTGGCCATCGTCACACGGGGAACCTCCGGGTGGTTCGTCCGCGTTGTCAGGATGACCGCACACCGACGAGGGAGACGACGATGGCTTTCCTGCGCAAGCTCACCGTGCTGGCCGGCGCGGCCGGCGCCGCCCGCGCGTACGCCAAGAAAAACCCCGAAAAGGTGAACGGCGCCGTCGGCAAGGCGGCCAAGTTCGTCGACGACAAGACCAAGGGCAAGTACCACGAGCAGATCGCCGGCGCGGTCCGCAAGGTCAACTCCGTGACCGGCGAACCGGGACAGCCCGGGCAGCCGGGGCCGGCCGCCCGCTAGGTCACTCGGCGGTCAGGACTTCGAGGACCCCTTCGCCGTACTTGGCGAGCTTGTTCTCGCCGACCCCGCTGACCGTGCCCAGATCCGCCAGCGAAGACGGCTTTCGCGTGGCGATCTGGCGCAGGGTGGCGTCGTGGAAGATGACGTACGCGGGTACGCCCTGCTCCTTCGCGACGCTCGCCCGCCAGGCACGCAGGCGTTCGAACAGCGGCGCCGCTTCCGCGGGCATGTCCACCGCCGCGGCGGCGGCTTTCCGCGTGCCGCGGACCTTCGCGGCCGCCGCGCGCTCGGGCTCGCGGCGCAGCATCACCTGGCGGTCACCGCCCAGGACTTCGGCGCTGGCCTCGGTGAGCACGAGGGAGCCGTAGTCGCCTTCGACCGCGAGCAGGCCCTGGGCGAGCAGCTGGCGCACGACCGCCCGCCAGTCCTGTTCGCGCAGGTCGGTGCCGATGCCGAACGTCTTGAGCGTGTCGTGCTGGAACTGCGTGACCTTCGGCGTGGACTTGCCGAGCAGGATGTCGATGATCTGCCCGGCGCCGAACTTCTGCCGCCGCTCGTTGCGCAGCCGCACCACCGTCGAGAGCAGCTTCTGCGCCGCGATCGTCCCGTCCCACTTCTCCGGCGGGTTCAGGCACGTGTCGCAGTTGCCGCACGGCTCGGCCTGCTGCCCGAAGTAGTTGAGCACCTGCACCCGGCGGCATTCCACCGTCTCGCACAGCGCGAGCATCGCGTTCAGGTGCGCGCCGAGCCGCCGGCGGTGCGCGTCGTCGCCCTCGGACGTGTCGATCATCTTGCGCTGCTGCACGACGTCCTGCAGCCCGTATGCGAGCCAGGCGGTCGAAGGCAGGCCGTCCCGGCCCGCGCGGCCGGTTTCCTGGTAGTAGCCCTCGACCGACTTCGGCAGGTCGAGGTGCGCGACGAACCGGACGTCCGGTTTGTCGATGCCCATGCCGAACGCGATCGTGGCGACCACGATCAGCCCGTCCTCGCGCAGGAACCGCGACTGGTGCTTCGCCCTCGTGCGCGCGTCGAGGCCCGCGTGGTACGGGACCGCCGGGATCCCGTTCTGCACCAGGAATTCCGCGGTCTTCTCGACCGAGTTCCGGGACAGGCAGTAGACGATCCCGGCGTCGCCCTGGTGTTCGGTGCGCAGCAGTTCGAGCAGCTGCCGCTGCGGCGAGTTCTTCCCGACGATCCGGTACTGGATGTTCGGCCGGTCGAAGCTCGCGACGAAGTGCCGGGCTTCGTCGAGCCCCAGCCGCGAGGAGATCTCCCGGTGCGTGGCCTCGGTCGCGGTCGCCGTCAACGCGATCCGCGGTACGTCCGGCCAGCGCTCGTGCAGCGCGGAGAGCTGGAGGTAGTCGGGCCGGAAGTCGTGGCCCCACTGGGCGACGCAGTGCGCTTCGTCGATCGCGAACAGCGAAATCTTGCCGCGGTCGAGCAGCCGCACGGTGGATTCGACCGAAAGCCGTTCCGGTGCCAGGTAGAGCAGGTCGAGCTCGCCGCTCAGGAACGCCGACTCGACCTCCTGGCGGGCCGCGTAGTCCTGGGTGGAGTTGAGGAACCCGGCGCGGACGCCGGCGTTGCGCAGCGCGTCGACCTGGTCCTGCATCAGCGCGATCAGCGGGGAGATCACCACGCCGACGCCCGGGCGCACGAGCGCGGGAATCTGGTAGCACAAGGATTTCCCGCCGCCGGTGGGCATCAGCACGAGCGCGTCGCCGCCGGCGATCACGTGCTCGACGATCGCCGCCTGGTCGCCGCGGAAGCTGTCGTAGCCGAACACGCGCCGGAGGGTCTCCAGCGCGTCGGACGCGGGTGCGAGGTCGGTCTCTGCCACCCGGCCGACTATAGAGCGGGGGTCCGACAGTTCCGGGCCGCCCCGCCGCCGGGTGGCAGACTGGCGGGGTGGAGTACTGGCCCGTTCCCGATCTCGTCGCGCATTTCGCCGGTGCGTGGCGGCTGGACCGCGAAATCCTCACCGCCGACGGCGAGGCGGCGGGTGAGGTGACCGGCACCGCGAGCTTCACCGAAGAGAACGGCGAGCTCGTCTACCGCGAAGCCGGCGAGATGCGCCTCGGCAGCTACACCGGCCCGGTCACACGCACCCTGCACTACCGCCCGACCGCGCCCGGCCGGGCCGACGTCCACTTCGACCACGGCGGCTTCTTCCACGAGCTCGACCTGCGCGCCGGGCACTGGGCCACCGACCACCCCTGCCGCGACGACCTCTACCGCGGGAGCTACCAGGTGCTCGACGCGCGGCGCTGGCGTCAGGAGTGGGCGGTCCGCGGGCCGGCGAAGGACCACCTGATCGTCACCCGGTTCACGCGGGCGCCGGGCTGAGCAGGTCGGCGTGGCCGTCCTCCTCAGACGATTCCGCCGTTGGCGCGCAGCACCTGGCCGTTGACCCAGCGGGCCGGGCCGGCCAGGAACGCGACGACCTCGGCGATGTCCTCGGGCTGGCCGAGCCGCTCGAGCGGCGGCTGCTTGGCCATCCGCGTGATCGTCTCCTCGTCCTTGCCGTCGAGGAACAGCGCGGTCGCGGTCGGGCCGGGGGCCACGGTGTTGACGGTGATGTCGCGCCCGCGCAGCTCGCGGGCCAGGATCATGGTGATCGCCTCGACCGCGCCCTTGGTCGCGTTGTAGATGCCGTAGCCGGGCAGGTTCAGGCCGAGCACGGACGTCGAGGTGGTGATCACGGCGCCGCCGTCGCGCACCCGCTTCGCGGCTTGCTGGGCCACCGCGAACGTGCCGCGGATGTTGGTGCGGTGCACCCGGTCGAGGACCTCGAAGTCGGTGTCCGCGATCGGCGTCGGCGCGGTCATCACCCCGGCCAGGTGCGCGACGACGTCCACGCCGCCGAAGGTGCGTTCCGCGGTGTCGAACAGCTCCGCGACCGCGGCCGGGGCGGCGACGTCGGCCCGGACGGCGATGGCCCGCCCACCGCGTTCGGTGATGGCGTCGACGGCGGCCGTGGCCTCCTTCTCGTTGCCGGCGTAGTTGACGACGACGGCCATGCCGTCGGCGGCCAGCCGCTCGGCGACCTGG
Organism: Amycolatopsis lexingtonensis; assembly: GCF_014873755.1. NCBI lineage: Bacteria > Bacillati > Actinomycetota > Actinomycetes > Pseudonocardiales > Pseudonocardiaceae > Amycolatopsis > Amycolatopsis lexingtonensis. Next base: position 3,890,537 of record NZ_JADBEG010000001.1, on the reverse strand, counting down.
CGGCCGATGCCGCGGGAGCCGCCGGTGACGATCGCGACGCGGGGTTCGGTGGTGGTGCTCATCGGTGCCTGCCTCCTGCTTGGTAACGCTGATTTCGTCGTTCTGTTATCGACGATAGCACTCGGATGTTAACGACGCTATTTTCCTGGTGTTACCGTCGTTACACCGCGCATCCGGCGGCATCGGCGCGGCCGGTCGGCCGAATCGCGGGCGGCCGTGGTTTTCGGCACCCGGGTAGCGGGCACACCGGTCCCATCGGGGGCGACATCCATGAAGGAGTTGTGTGATGCCCACCTGGCTGATCGTCGTGATCGTCGTCGTGGCCGTCGCGGTGCTCGGCGCCGTGATCTGGCTTGTGACACAAGAGATGCAGCGAAAACGGCTGCAGCAGCGCTTCGGGCCGGAGTACGACCGCGCCGTGAAGGAAAGCGACAACCCGCGCGCCGCGCAACGCGAGCTCGCCGAGCGGGAACGCCGCCACAAGGAGCTCGACATCCGCCCGCTCTCGGCCTCGGCCCGCGAGCGCTACGCCCGGGAATGGGCGCAGGTACAGGAAAAGTTCGTCGACCAGCCGTCCGCCGCGGTCGCCGAAGCGGACCAGCTCCTCGTCGCACTGATGGCCGAACGCGGCTACCCGACCGAGGGGTACGAGCAGCAGCTGTCCGACCTTTCCGTGCGCCACGCCAAGACGCTGGAGCACTACCGCGCCGCGCACGCCACGCAGCAGAAGCGCGACGGAGCGTCCACTGAGGACCTGCGCGACGCGATGGTCCGCTACCGGACCGTGGTCGAGGACCTGCTGACCGACGGCGCCGACGACGAGCACCACGACCGCCGGAACGGTCACCAGCACGACCACGACCACGACCGCGACGGCCGTGGCGACACCGACCAGCACGAGCACCAGGCGTCCGCGCAGCCGCGGACCGAGTGGAACGGAGGACGCTGACCATGACTGACCACCTGACGCGGCACAGCACCGACCAGGACGACGACCTCGGCCGCGACGACCTCGCGCACGACGACTCGTCCCGCGACTCCCGCGACGACACCGCCGGGGTTCCCGAGCAGGAGCAGGCCGAGTTCCGCGAGCCGGGCACCGGCCAGGACCACGGCCTGAGCACCGCGGACCTGGCATCGGCGGGCTCTGACACCGCGGGCTCCGGCACGGCGGACAGTGGCACCGCGCCCGCGGAGTCGGGCGGCGACGTCGAGACGCCCCCGCTGATCGACGAGGAGAAGGTCACCGGCTTCCGCGACCGCTGGCAGAACGTCCAGACCGGCTTCGTCGACGACCCGAAGCAGGCCGTGCGGCAGGCCGACGAGCTGGTCGCCGCCGTGATCAGCGCGCTGGCCACCACGTTCGCCGAGCACAAGAGCGACCTGGAAGCCCAGTGGCAGCAGGGCGAACCGGCCACCGAGGAGCTGCGGATCGCGCTGCGGCGCTACCGCTCGTTCTTCGACCAGCTGCTGCCGCGCTAGCGGGAACCGTTTGCCGGCGGGCATGATCGGGTAGCACGCGAGAGAACGGCGTCAGCAACGGGAGGCAGCCGAATGAACGTGGCCGATCTGCTCGTCGACGGGTTCAGCCGGGTCCAGGGCACGGTGCACGCGGCGGTGGAAGGACTCACCGCCGACCGGCTCCGGGCCCGGCTGGACGACGAGGCCAACTCGATCGCCTGGCTGGTGTGGCACCTGACCCGGGTCCAGGACGACCACGTCGCGGACGTGGCGGGCACGGAACAGGTGTGGACCGGCGAGGACTGGCTGTCGCGCTTCGGCCTCCCGTTCCCGGCCGGCGACACCGGCTACGGCCACCGCCCCGCCGACGTCGAGGCGGTCCGCGTCGACAAGCCGGACCTGCTCACGGGCTACTACGACGCCGTGCACGAGCAGACCGTCCGGTTCGTGACCGGTCTCGACGCCAAGGCACTCGACCGGGTGGTCGACGAGGCCTGGGACCCGCCGGTGACGCTGGGCGTGCGCCTGATCAGCGTCCTCGACGACGACATCCAGCACGCCGGCCAGGCGATGTTCCTGCGCGGCGTGCTGGAACGTCAGGCATAGCCGTCCGCGCGGTGGTCGGCGAGGCGCTGGGGCCCCGGGCCGTCGGCGCCGAGCCGGTCGCCCGGGTTGGCCAACCGGCACTTGGCCAGTGACATGCACCCGCAGCCGATGCAGTCGGTCAGGTCGTCGCGCAGCTGTTCCATCTGGCGGATCCGCGCGTTCAGGTCTTCCCGCCAGCACTGCGAGATCCGCGCCCAGTCGGCGCGCGTGGGGGTGCGGTCGTCGGGCAGCAGGGCCAGCACTTCCCGGATGGTGGACAGCGGCATGCCGACCCGCTGCGACATCCTGATGAACGTCACCCGCCGCAGGGCGTCCCGGCAGTAGCGCCGCTGGTTCCCGGCGGTGCGGCGGCTCCGGATCAAGCCTTCGTCTTCGTAGAACCGCAGGGCCGACGCGGGTACCCCGCTGCGCCGGGAAAGTTCGCCGACCGTCAGATCGGGCAGCGTCGCGTTCGCCATGCCCGTCATGCAACCACAGCCGCACCCTTGACTTCAAGCGAGCTTGAAGTCCCATCCTGGCCCGGACGGCGACAACGCCGCAGTGGCAAGGAGGAAAGCGTGTCCGAAGCACCCGTGCGGGTCGCGGTGATCGTGGGAAGTGTCCGAGAGGGACGGTTCGGCCCGGTGGTGGCCGACTGGCTGGCCGGTGTGGCGGCGGAGAGCGGCGGCTTCGACGTCGACGTCGTCGACCTCGCCGAACCCGACCTCCCGCTGGCGATGCCCGCCTTCGGGTCGGCGCCGGCGCCCGCGGTGGTCGCGGAGATCGGGAAGGTGACCCCGCGGCTCGCGGCCGCGGACGCCTTCGTGGTGGTGACCCCGGAGTACAACCACAGCTACCCGGCCTCGCTCAAGAACGCGATCGACTGGCACCGCGACGAATGGCGGGCGAAGCCGGTCGCGTTCGTGTCCTACGGCGGGATCTCGGGCGGGCTGCGCGCGGTCGAGCACCTGCGGGCGGTCTTCGCCGAGCTCCACTCGGTGACGATCCGCGAGACGGTCAGTTTCCACGGCGCCCACACGCGCTTCGGGCCGGACGGGACGCCGACCGACGAAGCGGCCGGGGTCGCGGCGAAGGCGATGCTCGACCAGCTGGCGTGGTGGGCCCGCTCCCTGACGGAGGCCAGGGCGGCCCGCCCCTACCCGGGCTGAGCCGGCTCAGCGGTTCGAGCCGTCCACAGTGGACGGCCGGCGGGCGAAGGCCGGCGCGTGCTCCGGGCGGAAGCCGACGCCGCCGAGGAAGCCCGCGAAGCGTTGCAGCAGCGGGGTGCGGCCGATCAAGCGCAGCGGGGCCGGGAGCCGGCGGAGGGTCCCGTTCAGGCAGGGCGCCAGCAGCATCGCCTGCTCGCCGCGCTGGGACTGCTGGACCGCGGCGGTCGGGAGGGCGCGGCGGCGCTGGATCGCCGCCAGCTTCGCCGTCGGCACGCGGCCCTGCCGCAGCGGGGCGGCCAGCAGCGTCGCGGTCGCCACCGCGTCCTGGATCGCCAGGTTCACCCCGACCCCGCCCGTCGGGGACATCGGGTGGGCCGCGTCGCCGATGCACAGCACGCCGTCGCCGTACCAGCGGCGGAGGCGGCCCATCCGGACGTCCAGGTGGTGGACGTCGGCCCAGGACCGGATCGCCGCGAGCCGGCCGGCGTCCCAGCCCATCAGGGCGCCGAGGCGGGTGCGGAACTCCGCGAGGCCGCGGCGGCGGAGCTCGGCGTCGCGGCCCTTCGGGATGAGGTACGCCGTCTGGTAGTAGTCGCCGCGGTCCATCGTGGCCGCGGCCTGGCCGCCCGCCATGCGGATGAACACCGCGCCGTCCGGGCCCGGTTCGGGACCCTTCGGGACGCGGACCTGCCAGACGTCCATCGGCACGGCGAACTCCCGCATCCGCAGCCCGGCCGCGCGCCGGACCGCCGACCAGCGGCCGTCGCAGCCGACGGTGAGGTCCGCGGCCAGTTCGCGGACCTCACCGCGGTCGTCCCGGTAGCGGACGCCGGTCACGCGCCCGCCTTCCCGCAGCAGGCCGGTCACCTCGCAGTCCATGCGCAGCGACATCCCGGGCTCGGCGCCGGCGAGCAGTTCGAGGAAGTCCGCCTGCGGCACCATCGCGATGTGCGCGTGCGGGCCGCGCAGCCCGCCGAAGTCGGCGACCACGACCGCTTCGTCCTCGACCCGCAGCCGCGCCTTCGTCAGCAGGCCGCGCGGCAAGGCGGCGAACCGCTCGCCGAGCCCCAGCTCGTCCAGCAGCCGCAGCGTCGAGGGGTGCACGGTGTCACCCCGGAAGTCGCGCAGGAAGTCGTGGTGCTTTTCCAGCACCACGACCTCGATCCCGGCCCGGACCAGCAGCAGCCCGAGCATCACCCCCGCCGGTCCGCCCCCGGCGATGCAGCACCGCACCCGTTCCATGAGCCCGACCGTAGCACATAATTTTAGAGACACTCTAAAATTGGAGTGACGCTAAGCTCGGTCCCGTGGCACCAGGACTGCGGGAAGCGAAGAAGCAGCGGACGCGCAAGGCGCTGATCGAGGCCGCGCTGCTGCTGTTCGACGAACACGGCTACGAGGCCACCACGACCGTCGCGATCGCCGCCGCGGCCGGGGTTTCGCCCGCGACCTTCTTCAACTACTTCGCGGGCAAAGAGGACGTCGTCTTCGCCGACCAGCACCTCTACGACGAAATCCTCGCCGGGGCCTTCGCCGCGGCTCCCGCCGACGAGCCGGTCGCCGACCTCGTCTTCCGCACGCTCGGCGCGCTCGCCACCGCCGACGCCTGGAGCTTCCCGCTCGACCACCCGCTCACCGCGGTGCGCACCCGGCTCATCGCGTCCGTACCCGCCCTGCGCGCGGGATTCCTGCTGCGCAACGCTTTCGTCGCGGACTCCTGGGCCCGCCTGCTCCGCGAGGCGCGCCCCGAGCTCGGCGAAATCGAAGCCGCGACCATCACCGGCGCCGTGCTCGGCGGCCTGCAAGCGGCCTTGCAGGCCAACATCGACGAGCACGGCCGGGCCCGGCGCCCGGAACCCGAAGTGGTCGCCGAGGCGCTCCGGCTGGTCGTGGGCGGGTTCGGTCAGAACGCCTGACAGGTCTGCGGCGGCAGCTTCGCGTCGGTCCCGGCGAGCACGATGGCGTTGTCGATGACGTACCGGCTCTGGGCGGCCAGCGCCGCGAACGTCGTGCAGACCAGCTGGTTGATCGCGGTCGGGTTGAGCTGCTGCACCGGGAACGGCAGCGTGATGGTCGGCGGCGGTTCGGGGGACAGCGTGATCTCCCCGCCGGCCGGCGGCAGCATCGTCGTGTAGCCGTCGGCCGTCTCGGCGTAGGACGGGCCGCCCAGCAGCAGCGACAACGTCGTGTTGACGCCCACCGAGCTCGCGATCGGGCGCGTCACCGGGGTGAGCCGTCCGTCGAGGACGAAGTAGAGGATCACTTCGGCGCCGCGCGCGCCGCCCTCCGGGTTGCGCAGGGTCGGGGCCGGCCCGGCGCCGACGACCGGCGTCGGCTTGACCCCGCAGGCGCTCACCAGCAGCAGGACCGCCAGGACGAGGAGCTTCTTCACCACGCCTCCCGGGGCAGCCGCAGCTCGAACCGGGCACCGGAACCGGTGTTGGCCGCGGTGATGTCGCCGCCGTGCAGCCGCGCGTTCTCGCGGGCGATGGACAGCCCGAGTCCGCTGCCCTCGGAGCGCGCGCGGGCCGTGTCGGCCTTGGTGAACCGGTCGAACACGGCGGGCAGGACCTCCTCCGGGATGCCCGGGCCGTGGTCGGTGACGGTCAGCACGACATCGCCGCCCTCGGCCCGCAGGACCACCTCCACCGGCGGGGCGCCGTGCCGCATCGCGTTGCCGACCAGGTTCGCCACGACGATGTCGAGCCGCCGCCGGTCGAGCGAGGCGACGATGCCGACCGGGAGTTCGGCGACCAGCTCGTCGCCGGCTTCCCAGCCGCGCGCGGCGAGGCTGTCGGCGACCGCCGAGGCGACGTCCAGCTGTTCGCGCCGCAGCTCCGCGCGCCCGGCGTCGAACCGCGAGATCTCGATCAGGTCCTGCACCAGCCGCGTCAGCCGCTTGGTCTCCGCCGACACCAGCCGCGCCGCGACCGCGGTGTCCGCGGGCAGCTGGCCGGCGTCTTCGTCGAGGACGTCGGTGACCGCGTTCATCGCGGCCAGCGGCGTGCGCAGCTCGTGCGAGACGTCGGCGACGAACCGGCGTGCGTCCGCTTCCATCGCCTGCAGCGTGCCGACCGTGCGCTGGAGCTCCGCCGCGGTGTTGTTGAACGTCGCGACCAGCTGGGCCAGCTCGTCGGAACCCGTGGCGCGCAGCCGCACGTCCAGCCGTCCCCGGCCGAGCTGGCTGGCCGCGGTGTTCAGCGCGCGCACCGGCCGCAGCACCTGGCGCGCCGCGAGCAGGGCCACCGCGACCGCGAACGGCAGCGCGAGCGCCGAATAGAGCCAGGCATTGCGCGCCAGGTCGTCGATCGCCTCCTGCTGCTGGCTGAGCGAGACCGTCGCGTACACCTCCAGCCCGCTGGGTTCGCCGCCGTTGCGGCCGCTCTGCACCGGGATCCCGACGAAGAACATCGGGAAACCCTGCATGTCGACCCGCTGGAACTGGATGTTCGTGCTGTGCGCCACGGCGTTTCGCAGCTCGGCGGGCACGTCGTCGTAGCCGATGCCCGACGTCGCGCGCATGTCGTGGTAGACGACGAGCGCGCCGCTGGACTTCAGCGCCGTGGCGAAGGCGTCGAGCGTGCCCTGCGTCGGCGGCAGCGAGACGGTCGGCAGGTACGCGGTGATCTGGTCGCGCAGCTTCAGCATCGTCTGGTCCTGGATGCCGCTGAGGATGGCGGTGCGCGCGGAAACGTAGCTCGCGCCGGCCGCGGCGGTGGCGCCGAGGATCATGATCACCGCGAAGGCGGCGACCAGCCGGAACCGCAGCCCGGTGAGCCACGAGCGGAGCCGGCTCACGACCGGCCGAACCGGTAGCCGAACCCGCGGACGGTCTGCACGTACTCCGGCTTCGCCGGCACGTCCTCGATCTTGGCGCGCAGCCGCTGCACGCACGCGTCGACGAGCCGCGAATCCCCGAGGTAGTCGTGGTCCCACACCGCGGAGAGGATCTGCTGCCGGCTGTACACCTGCCCGGGCGTGCGCGAAAGCTCCAGCAGCAGCTTCAGCTCGGTCGGGGTCAGCGAAACCGCCGCGCCGCGCTTGGTCACCTCGAGCGACGCCCGGTCGATCACGAGGTCACCGTGGCGCTCGTCTGGCTGCGGCGGCTCACCCGGCCGCTCGGCGACGGCCCGCCGCAGCACCGCCCGGATCCGCGCGTCCAGGACCCGCGGCTCGACCGGCTTGGCGACGTAGTCGTCCGCGCCCGCTTCGAGCCCGGCCACGATGTCGAAGTCGTCGGTGCGGGCGGTGAGCATGATGATCGGGACCGGGCCGGACGCCCGCATCCGCCGGCACGTCTCGAAACCGTCCATGCCCGGCAGCATCAGATCGAGCACGACGATGTCCGGCCGGTGGTGCACGAGCACCTCGATCCCGAGCTCGCCCGTTTCCGCGGTGCGCACCACGTGTCCCTGCCGGCGCAGGGCCAATTGCAGTCCTTCCCGCACCGCCGCGTCGTCTTCCACCACCAGTACCTCGGCCACGGCGCCATTATTCGGAAAACCGCACGTCGTGGCGACCCGGGCCGATCTTGTAGCAAAACCATGACATCACGCTGACGGGATCTCGAAACGCCGGATCCAGACTCGGGGACATGGCAGTGATCAGTTCCGAGGTACGCCCTGTGACCCCGCCGGCCGGACGCCACGCACTCGTGACGCGGGCCGCGTCCCGCACGACCGTGCTCGCCGCGAGCGCGGCCGGGTTCGCCCTCGCCTTCGTCGCGGCCTACCTCCTGTTCGTCCGCACCGAGGCCGGCCGCGGCGTCGAGAACGGCGTCGTCCGCAGCGCCCAGTCCGCGGGGCACGTGGTGGAGTGGGCCGACCCGCTCCGGCAGTCGGACCAGGTGGTGGTGCTCGGCGGCGTCGCGCTGCTGGTCGTCGTGATCGCCTTGTTCCGGCGGCGGCTCGCGCTGGGTGTCACGGCCCTCGCGCTGCTCGCGGCGCCGCTGATGGTGGCGCAGCTGCTCAAGCTCTACGTCCTGGACCGGCCGAGCACCGGTGACCGGTTCGGCGTCGCGAGCCACAACAGCTTCCCGAGCGGACACGTCAGCGCGGCGATGGCCATGCTCGTGGCCCTCGCGATCGTCCTGCCCCGCCGCTTCCGCCTGCCGGCCCTGGTGACCGGCGGCATCGTCGTCGCCTGGGTCTCGGCCGCGGCGGTGGCACTGGGCTGGCACCGGCTGAGCGACACCGTCGGCGGCTGTCTCCTGGTCGCCGCGGTCACCTGCGCCGGGGCGGCGGTGGTGTCCGCCCGCCGCCCCGACGGTGACCGGGTCCCGCTGCTGCCGGTGCTGTCGGGCCTGTTCGCGCCGCTGGTTCTGGTGCTGGCCGGCTACGCGGTGCTCGGGACGGCGACGTCCGGCGCGGCGCAGTTCGTCGCCGCGATGGTGCTGGCCGCGCTGTCGGCGATGGCGGTGGTGCTGCTGCTGACGGGCCCGCTGCGCCGGGTGACGTTCGACCCGGCGGAGGGGCGCGTGCGCCGGGTCCGGGGTCGTCAGGCTTCGTAGAAGGCCTTGAGCCGTTCTGCGAGGTCGGCGGCGTCACGGTTGTTTCGCCTGCGAGCCGCTTCGTCGAGAAGCGGACGCATGGGGTCTGCGGCCCCGAAAACGTAAGCGCCGGCGAAGCGGCCGCCGGACACCCGGGTGGTGTGCAGCCTTCGGTCCGGAGGAGTGGTCGGTGCGATCGGCGGGCCGAAGACGGCGCCTCCCATCGTGACTTCGGCGGCGCGGGCGAGGAAGCTCGCCCGGCGTGCTTCTTCGGGGGAGAGCGGCGGCGTGGCCGGTTCGGGGCTCTCCGGTGCGTCGGGCCCGGCGGCGGGCCGGATTCGAGAACGCAGGTCGCGGACGCGAGCCGGCACCCCGTCGAACAAGACGGTGGCGCACTGCCCGAACACCCAGGTCAGCCGCTCCCGCAAGGGAACGGCCTCCAGCTCGGCCGGGAGTTCCCGGCGGCGAGGGTGGTCCGGTGGGTAGACCAGCACGATGAGGTTCACGACGAACTTGGGAAAGAAGCCGAAGAGCGCCGCGACGGTCAGTACCGTGCCGAAGCCCCACTGCGTGACGAGAGCGAGTAGTTCCTTGGTCACGCGTACCCCAGGTTCATTCCGCGGAACCGCTGGTCCTGCTCGGCCCTGCTCAGCAGCGCGCCCAGTTCGACCTTCCCTTTTTCAGTGAGGGTGTAGTAGCGGCGAGGCGGCCTTCCGCCGGCCTCGTGCTGGTCCTCCCAGCCGTCGTCGAGCCAGCCTTCGGCCAGCATCGCACTGAGCCGGGGGTACATGGCGCCGGACTGGACGCCGGAAGCCTTCGACAACTGGTAGCCCCAATGCCGGTCGTCAGGTGCCACCATCAGCGCAGCGGCGAGCTGCACCAAGGCGTGGGTGGTCCGCATGGGGCAAGTTTGACCTATGTCGCGGAAGGATCGTCCGACGCCGGGACGCGCGGCGTGTCGCCGGGTTTCGAGCGGGCCAGTTTCGGGGGATTGGCCCGCGACAGCCGCAGGGGTGCGGCCTAGCGTTCGGGGAATGCACCCGAGGCTTGCCGAAGACCTGGACTCGCTGCCCGATCTGCTCGATGCCGCGAGCAAGCTCGCCGCCGAGGCGCTGGGCGGGGTGGGGGAGCGGGCGGCCGCCGTGCCGCCGGTCGGCGTGAGGCCCGCGCCGCTGCCAGTCGGTGGGGTGGGGGCTCGCGGGGCGCTGCACGAGTTTTCGCGGCGGTGGGAACCCGGGTTCGCGGCCAGTGCGGGGCCTCGGTACCTCGGCTTCGTCACCGGCGGTGCGACGCCGGCGGCGCTCGCTGGGGACTGGCTGACCTCGGCGCACGATCAGAATCCCGCCAGCGGGATGGACTCGTCGGCGCAGGACCTCGAACGCGAGACCGTCGGCTGGCTGGCCGAGCTGTTCGGGCTGGGGGCGGAGTTCTCCGGGGCGTTCGTCACCGGGGCCACCATGTCGACGGTGACCGGGCTGGCCATCGCCCGCGAGTGGCTCGGCGAACAGGCTGGGGTGACGGTTTCCGAGGACGGCGCCGCCGCGCTCGGGCCGGTGACCGTGCTGTCCGGGGCGCCGCATTCGAGTGTGCTGAAGGCGTTGTCGTTCCTCGGGATGGGCCGCTCCGCACTGCGGAAGGTGCCCGTGCTGCCGGGGCGCGAAGCCGTCGACGTCGGGAAGCTCGCCGAAGTGCTCGAGAGTCTCGACGGGCCGGCCGTCGTCGTCGCCAACGCCGGGACCGTCAACACCGTCGACTTCGACGACCTGCGCGCGATCGCCGAACTCAAGCGGCGGCACGGCTTCTGGCTGCACGTCGACGCCGCGTTCGGCGGGTTCGCCGCGCTCGCGCCGGATCATGCCGCGCTGACCGCGGGCCTCGACCAGGCCGACTCGGTCGTCGTCGACCTGCACAAGTGGCTCAACGTGCCCTATGACTCGGCCGTCCAGTTCACCCGGCGCCGAGACCTGCAGCTGCGGGTGTTCAGCAACAACGCCGCCTACCTCGGCGAAATCGGCGAGACGCCGGACTTCCTGCATCTGACGCCCGAGAACTCGCGGCGGCTGCGCGCGCTCCCGGCCTGGTTCTCGCTCACGGCCTACGGCCGCGACGGGCACCGCGAGATCGTCGAGCGCTGCGTCTCGCTGGCGCGCGACCTCGGCGCGCGGATCGACGGCTCGCCGCACTGGGAACTGCTCGCGCCGGTGCGGCTCAACGTCGTCTGCTTCGCCCCGGCCGGTGACGTCACCCAGGCCCGCGTCGACAGCCTCGTCCGCGCCATCGCCGAGGAGGGGACCACGTTCCTCACCCCGACCGTGTTCGACGGCCGCCCGGCACTGCGCGCGGCGTTCAGCAACTGGCGTACCACGCCGGCCGACGTCGAGCTGGTCTTCGCCGCGCTGGAGCGTGTCGCGGCCGGCTAGCTGCGGTCCGACTTCGGCATCAGGTACTTCCACGGCGAGGCGCCGGTGCCCAGTTCGCACGGCACGTGCACCAGCGCCGGGCGGCCCGACGCGAACGCCTTGTCCAGCGCGGCGCGCAGGTCGTCCGGGGTGCGCGCGGTCAGGCCGAGCGCGCCGAACGTCTCGGCCAGCCGGGCGAAGTCCGGGTTCCGCAGCCGGCCGCCCAGCGCCCGGCCCTCGAACAGGCGCTCCTGGTCGAGGTGGACGTTGCCGTAGAAGCCGTTGTCGAACACCACCGCGACCACGTTGAGTCCATATTGGACAGCCGTGGCGAGCTCCTGCGCCGCGAACATGAAGCCGCCGTCGCCGGCCACCGAGACGACCGGGTGGCCCGGGAACGCGGCCTGCACGCCCAGCGCCGTCGGGTAGCCGAAGCCGAGCGTGCCCTGGTGGCCGCAGGTGATGAAGGTGCGCGGGGCGTAGACCTCGAAGCCGAAGTAGGACGCGAAGCCGACCTGGCAGATCTCCTCGACGAAGAAGCCCTCGCGGGGCAGCACGTCGCGGATCGCCCGCAGGTACTCCAGCTCCGGCCCGACGTCGGCGAAGCGTTGCGCCACCTCGGCTTTCAGTGCGGCGAACTCCGCCGTCCGATCCGTCCGTTGTGGACCGGCGGCCTCGGTGAGCGCGGCCGTGGCGTCGGCCGCGTCGGCGACGACCGCGACGTCCGCTTCGAGCCGGGTCGCCTGCCGCGGGTCGATGTCGAGCAGGATCGTCTTCAGGCCGGGCGGCTTGTCCGGCCAGCGGAACCAGGACAGCTCCATCCGCGACCCGATGCCGATCACGACGTCCGTCTCGGCCCACCGCTCGAAGCCGGCGGCGCAGGTGAAGCCGAGCGGGTGGTCGTCGCCGACGATGCCGCGCCCGCCGCGGAACGCGACCACCGGTGCCTGCAGCCGCTCCGCCAGCGCCCGGACCTCGGCGGCCGCGTGCCGGGCGCCGCCGCCCACCATGATCATCGGGTGCTTCGCGCCGCTCAGCAGCTCCGCGGCCTTCTCCACCGCGACCGGGTCGACGGCCGGGCGGGGGAGCGGCAACGGGCCGGCGACTTCCGCCGGGGCGCGCATCCCCAGCACGTCCCACGGCACCGCCAGCGAAACCGGCCGTGGCCGCCCGCCCGCCGCTTCCCGGAACGCGGTCGCCAGCGCGTCCGGGACCCCGGACGGGTGCTCGACCAGCGCCGACCACTTCGTCATCGTGCGCAGGGTCGCCAGCTGGTCGGGCATCTCGTGCAGGTGCCCGAGCCCGCGGCCGAGGTAGGCGCGCGGGATCTCGCTCGTCAGGCACAGCACCGGCGCGCTCGCCCCGTGCGCCGAGAGCAGCGCGGCCGACGCGTTGAGGACGCCGGGACCCGGCACCACGGTGTAGACGCCCGTCCGGCCGGTCGCCTGCGCGTACCCGAAGGCCATGTAGGCGACGGTCTGCTCGTGCCGGGCGCCGATGACCCGGATTTCGTCGCCGGCGCGGGCGAGGCTGTCGAACAGGTCGTAGGTCTGCACGCCGGGCAGCCCGAAGACGGTGTCCACGCCGTGGGCGCGCAGCCCGCCGACGATCAGGTCGGCCGCGGTCGGGGCCGGAGACGCAGGGGAGACCATATATTGTTTCCTACATGATCAGCGCGTCCGCGGGAAGACCGGTCACGAAGTCCCAGCTGGCCTACGAGACGATCAAAGCCAGGATCCTGGACGGCAGCTACGGCCCGGGCTACCGGCTGGTGCTGGACCAGATCGGCCGCGAACTCGACGTCAGCGCGGTGCCCGTCCGGGAGGCCCTGCGCCGGCTCGAGGCCGAGGAGCTGATCCAGTTCGAGCGGAACGTCGGCGCCCGGGTGACCGCCATCGACCCCGTCGCCTACCAGCACGCGATGCAGACGGTCGCGATCGTCGAGGGCGCCGCCACCGGCCTCGCCGCGCCGCTGCTCACGCCGGACGAGCTGGCGCGGGCCCGCACGCTCAACGACCGGATGCGCCGCAGCCTCGCCGAGTTCGACCCGCTGGCGTTCACCGCGCTGAACGCCGAGTTCCACGAGGTGCTGTTCGGCGCGTGCCCCAACCCGAACCTGGTCGACCTGGTGCAGCGCTGCTGGACCCGGCTCGCCGCCGTCCGCGACAGCACGTTTTCCTCCGTGCCGGGGCGGGCGCCGAAGTCCGTCGAAGAGCACGATCGGCTGCTCGCGCTGATCGAGGGCGGTGCCGCGCCGGACGAGGTCGAGCGGTTCGCCCGCGAGCACCGGCTGGCGACGCTGGAGGCCTACCTCGCCCGGACCCGGTGAGGGCGCACCCGCTTGTCCCGGCCGCCGCCGGGTGCCAGGGTCGGGCCATGCCGATCTTCTCCGCGCCGGACGGGACCGCGCTCGCCGTCCGCCTTTCCGGCACCGGGGCCGAGCCGCCGGTGGTGTGCCTGCCCGGCGGGCCGATGCGGGCCGGCGCCTACCTCGGCGATCTCGGCGGGCTGAGCGCGTCCCGGCGGACCGCCGTGCTCGACCTGCGGGGCACCGGTGACTCCGCGGAGCCGGTGGACCCGGGCACCTACCGGTGCGACCGCCAGGTCGAGGACGTCGAGGCGCTGCGCAAGCACCTCGGCCTCGACCGCTTCGACCTGCTCGGGCACTCGGCCGGGGCGAGCCTCGCGCTCTGCTACGCCGAGCGGTACCCGGAGCGCCTGTACCGGCTCGCGCTCATCGCGCCGAGCCCGCGGGCCGTCGGCTTCGAGCTGCCGGTCGCCGAACGGCGGCGGATCATGGCGCGGCGGGCCGGCGCGCCGTGGTTCGAGGCCGCGGCCGCCGCCTACGAGTCCATCGCCACCCGGACGGCGACCCGCGCCGACTGGGCCGCCTTCGCGCCGATGTACTACGGCCGTTGGGACGATGCCGCCCGGCAGCACCAGGCCACCGAACCCGGTCAGCGCAACGGGGCGGCCGCGCGGATGTACAACGCCCCTGGTGCCTTCGAGCCGTCGGTGACCCGTGCCGCGCTTGGCGCTGTCACCGCCGAGGTGCTCGTGCTGGCCGGCGAACTGGACTGGATCGTCAGCCCGGCCGTCGCCGCCGACATCGCCGCGCTCTTCCCGCGCGGCCGGGTCGTCGTGATGGCCGGTGCGGCGCACTACCCGTGGCTGGACGACGCGCCCGCGTTCACCTCAGCCGTGGGCGGTTTCCTGGCCTGACGCCGGGTTGCGGCGCGGCTTGATGCGGACCGCGGGCAGCGCCGGTGCGGGCAGCCGCTCGCCCGGGTAGCCCGTGACGCTGCCGAACTGGTCGGATCCGGCTTCCCAGGCTTCGCGGAAGGCCGCGATCTCCTCGTGGGTGCGGCCGACGAAGTTCCACCACATGAGGATTTCTTCCTCGAACGGAGTGCCACCGAGCAGGAGGAACCGGGCCGGGACGCTCCCGCGGTTGCTCAGGGTCAAGCTCCGGACGCCGATGCCCACGTAGCCCAGCTCGGCCGCGCGGACGCGGGAACCGGCCACCTCGACGTCGCCGGTGTCGACGAGGACGCCGTGCTCGAAGCGGGGGTCGACGCCGAGGGACATGTGGGCGTCCGGGTTCAGGACGATCTCCGCGCCGAGCAGCGGGGTGAACGTCGGGATCGGCGACGTGCGCCCGGCCAGCGAACCGAGGAACACCCGGATCTCGGCCCCTTCGATCCGGTTCACCGAGGGCACGTAGTGGTCGAAGGCGCGGGCGGTGTTCCGGTGCCGCTCGGGCAGCGCGACCCAGAGCTGGACGCCGTGCAGGGTTTTCGTGGCCGGGGTCGAGACTTCCGAGTGGCAGATGCCGTGGCCGCCGGTCATCAGGTTGAGCTCGCCGGGGCGGACCATCGCGTGCGTGCCGAGGCTGTCGCGGTGCTCGATTTCGCCGGCGAAGAGCCAGCTCACCGTCTGGAGGCCGGTGTGCGGGTGCGGTGCGACGTCCATCGAGGCGACTTCGTCGGGGCCGTAGTGGTCGGCGAAGCACCAGGCTCCGATGAGGGAACGGGCGCGCTGGGGGAGGGTTCGCCGGACGCGCATCGCGCGGGGGCCGCCGAGGGGGACTTCGCGCGGGGCGAGGATCTCGACGGCGGGGCGGTCGGGATCGGTGGCCGTCGGCCGGTCGGCGCAGGCGAGCTCGGCCGGGGTGGCCTCGGTGTTGCTCATGTCCGCCACGGTAGTCGCGGTGGGGCGGGTGGGGCCTGGTGGCCGCCGCCCGCGGGGTCGGCGCTTTGCTTTCTGGAGTTGTCAAACAGCTGTCAGGCGGCCGGGCGGTGCTTCTCGGTCAGGACGGCTTGGCCCGCCGTCGTCAGGATGGCCGGGACCAGCTCGCCGGGGCGGCCGGGGCGGGACGGGCGGACCAGTCCCTGGTGGGCCAAGGCGTGGGCGGAGAACTGGTCGCCGCACGAGAGGCCGTCGATGAACAGGTCCGGTTCGCTGCTGCACGACACCAGGCCCCGGCCCGCGGCCACCGCTCTCAGCATCGCCCGCATCCGGTGGTTGAGCTCGGGGCGTGCTTCCGGTGATCCGGTGTTCTCGTTCCCGTTCATCTCGGTCCCTCCCGCTCGTGGTTCGGCCTCGTCCTACCCGTGCGTCGAACCGGTCGAGCCGATTTCGACAGCACACCCGGGTTCGGTCCGGCCGGAGCGCCCCTCCATCGTCACCGCCGTTGATCCAGTACGGCTCGAAACCCCGTCGACAGGCGTTCGGATGCCGGGCGTGAACGGATAGGGTCAGAACGGCGGGCATCCCGCGGCCGCCGGTTCCGGGGTCCAGGTGCTGCTGCCTCCGGTGCCGGCCGGGCGGCTGAGCTTGGTCACCTTGGCCGTCGCGTAGCGCAGCGACGGGCCGAGCTCGTCGACCTCCAGCTCCGTCACCGTGCGCTTCTCGCCTTCCGCGGTGTCGTACGACCGCTGTCTCAGCCGGCCGTGCACGATGACGCGGGATCCGCGGTTGAGGGACTCCGCCGCGTTTTCCGCGTACTGCCGCCACACGCTGCAGCGCAGGAACACCGGGTCGCCGTCACGCCACTCGCCGGACTCGCGGTCGAGCTGCCGTGGGGTGGACGCGATCGTGAAGTTCGCGACCGCCGCGCCGGCCGGGGTGAACCGCAGTTCCGGGTCCGCCGTCAGGTTGCCGATCACCGTGACCATCGTTTCGCCCGCCATCGGGCTCTCCTTCCGCTCCGGGTGCGGGGTGCACCGCTCTCGCCGACGAGGAGAGCACGGGGGTCCGACAATTCCGGGCCGGGCGACGAGATGCCGGAACCCGGCCGGGCTGGTTTCCTGCCGCCATGCCGACGGCGTTTCAGAAGGAACTGGTCACGCTCGCCCACCGGCTGGCGGACCTGTGCGCGCTCGTCGCGATCGCGCTCGAAGAGGCCACGCGCTCGGTGCTCGAAAGTGACCCCACGCTGGGCGGACGTGCCCGCGAAGAGGCCGCGGCGGTGGCCGCGCTCGGGGCCGCGTGCGAGGACCAGGCGGGGGCGCTGCTGGCGCTGCACGCGCCGCGGGAAGAAGAGGTGAAGGCGGTGCTCGCCGCCGTCCACATTGCCGGGGAAGTCACTCGGATGGGTGGACTTGCGCGGGAGGTCGCGGACGCGCGGGGAGTCGTGCCGGAGCCGGTGCGGCCTGTGGTGGCGCGGTTGGGGGCGCAGGCTGCTGGGGCCGCTCGGGCGCTGCGGGAGTTGCTCGGTGGTGGGGATGGTGGCGGGGTTGGGGATGCGGTCGCGCTCGCCGGGGAGGTTGAGCGGGAGTTGCGGGAGTGGGCCGGTGGTCCGGAGTGGCCGTTTGGGGTGCGGGCCGCGGTGGATGTCGTGCTGCTGGGTGCCGTGCACGCGCGCTTCGCGGCGATGGCGGCTCGGGTTGCTCGGCGGGCTGCCGGGTTTGTGCCGGTCGGGGCTTAGCGGGTTCGCGACGGCTGGGACCGGCGCGTGGTGCTGGGTGGGCGGGACTTGCCACCGCTGGAAGCTGGTGGTGGGGCTGCGGAGCTGGCGTTGCGGGCTGCCGGGTTGGGAGCAGTGGGCGGGGCTCGCTTCGGCTGGAGGCGGGGCGGCCTTGTCCCAGCTGGGAATCCGTGGCGGACGTGCGGCAAAGCGGCCGCGGTCGAGACCCTAGCGGAGCCCGGCACCGTCGTACTGGTGCCGGGCTCGGTCCGATCGGGTCGGTTGCGCCGCCGACCTGGGATTACTGGCCCTGCTGGGGGAACTGGCCCGGCTGGCCCGGCTGCGGGAAGCCCTGCGGCTGCGACGGGTGCGGCGGCTGGAAGCCCTGCGGTGCCGGGAAACCCTGGGGCTGGGACGGGTGCGGGGACTGGAAGCCCTGCTGTCCGGCGCCCTGCGCCGGGAAGCCCTGCGAAGGGTGCGGCGGGTAGCCGGACGGCGGCTGGGACTGGCTCTCCTCCTGCGCCTGCAGGCGGACCGCGTCCTCCTTCGGGATGCGGTTTTCGATGCCGCAGAAGGTGCACTGCGCGGTGTACTTGACGCCGATCGGGAAGAGCGGGATGAAGAACAGCGTGAACTTCGTGACCGCCTTGCGGACCGCGTGCGAGGCGGGGTTGCCGCAGCGGCCGCACAGGAACGTCGTCATCGCCAGCACGTAGATCCGTGTCCGCCAGCCCCAGATCAGCATCGGTCTTCTCTCTTTCGGTCCGTGTTCGCCGCAGCCTCGCACACCGCTCCCGCGCCGCGTGGGGGTTTTCGGGAACTGGTCCGGACCAGGAGCGGGCAAAAGGGACATCGGGGGCCCGACTGTGACGGCCGGCTCACCGGGCTAGATTGGGATCATGCCGAGCGACCGCGTCCTGAAGACGATGAACGCCGTGCACCGCG
Source organism: Amycolatopsis lexingtonensis (assembly GCF_014873755.1). Lineage (NCBI taxonomy): Bacteria > Bacillati > Actinomycetota > Actinomycetes > Pseudonocardiales > Pseudonocardiaceae > Amycolatopsis > Amycolatopsis lexingtonensis. Next base: position 3,872,582 of record NZ_JADBEG010000001.1, on the reverse strand, counting down.
GCCTGATCAAGCTCAGCGGCGGGAAGGTCGGCTGGCAGGTCGCCATGCCCGTTCTCGAGCTCACCACGGTCGGGCGCAAGAGCGGGCAGCCGCGGACCGTGCTGCTGACCTCGCCGCACCAGGAGGGCGACGCACTCGTCGTCGTGGCCTCGCGGGGTGGGGACCACAAGCACCCCGCGTGGTTCCTCAACCTGCGCGACCAGCCGGACGTCGAGGTGTCGCTCAAGGGCGCGCCGAAGCGGCCGATGCGCGCGCGGGTCGCGAGCGCCGAAGAGCGTGCGAAGCTCTGGCCGAAGATCGCCGGTGACTTCAAGAACTACGCGCAGTACCAGACGAAGACCGAGCGCGAGATCCCGCTCGTCTTCCTCGAACCGCGCTAGCTCCGCGCCTGCAGGTACGCCGGGTCCGGGCCGGGGATCGGCTGGTCCGGGACTCCGGCCAGCAGCTGGCTCATGGCGTGGAAGTACGGCGGCGCGGCGACCGTGCCGCCGAACGCCCCATGACCGCAGTCGCCCAGGTGCACCGGGGTGCCCGGGCAGATCTCGCGCGGGTGCGGGCCGTCGGCGAAGACCATGGACGACACCGCGTAGCCGTCGACGCCGCCGACGAACGCGACCGACTCGCTCTGCTGGGTCGTGCCCGTCTTGCCGATGTCGGGGCGGGTCCAGCCGGCCGCGTGGGCGGCCTGGGCCGACGTGCCGTCCGTCGTGTCCTTGCTCAGCCCCGCTTCGAGGGTGTTCGCGACCCCCGTGGGGATGACCTGCTCGCACGCCTGTTGCGGCACCGGCACGGCGTTCCCGTTCCGGTCGGTCACCGACAGGATCGGGTCCGGCGGGCACCAGACGCCGCCGCTCATCAGGGTCGCCGAGACGTTCGCCATCTCCAGCGGGCTGACCGGGCTGTTGCCGAGGGTGAACGACAGCAGGTTCTGGAAGTACTTCGACTGCGGCTGGCTGTACTGCGGGTTGCTCGAACTCGGGTCCGGCGCCGCGCCGGCGTCGTTGGTCGCGAGGGTGTTGCGCAGCCCGAGCTTGTACGCCATGTCGAGGACGGCGGGCATCCCGACCTGGCTCTCCAGCCCGACGAACGCCACGTTCGGCGACGTCGCCAGCCCGTCGGCGAGGCTGATCGGATCCGCGTAGTGGCCGTCGTTGTGGACGGTGTAGCAAGCCGAATGCGCGTCGGGGACGGGGAAGCACTGGCTGTCCGGGTTCGGCAGGGGCGTGTCCAGGCCGGCTTTGCCGGTGACGAGCGCCGCGGCCGAGGTGAAGATCTTGAACGACGAGCCGGCGCCGAACTCGTTGCTCGCGTCCGCGACGATGTCGGTGGACGTCTCGCCCCGCGCCGGATCCGTGCCGTAGTTCCGGTTGGCGACCATGGCGAGCACCTGGTGCCCGGCCGAACCCGGCTGCACGACGGCGAAGGTGTTCGCCACGCCGTCCTGCGTGGTCGGCACGTTCGCGTCGACGGCGTCCTTCGCCACCTGCGAGACGCGCGGGTCGAGCGTCGTCTTGACCGTGTACCCGCCGGTGGCCAGCTGGTCCGCGGTGAACCCGGCGTGCACGAGGTAGCTTTCCGCGTAGGCGCAGAAGAACCCCGCGTCCGGCGCCGCGCCCAGGCAGGTGCCGGACGGCGTCACCGGCCCGTCCGGCAGCAGGCCGAGCGGTGCCGCTTTCGCCGTCGCCGCGTAGGACGCCGGGAGGGAACCGTTGGTGACCATGTCGTCGATGACCAGGTTGCGGCGTTGCAGTGCTTTGTCCGGGTGCGTGTACGGGTTGTAGACGCTGGGGTTGTTCACCATTCCGGCGAGCAACGCCGCCTGCGGCACGGTCAGTTTGTCCGCCGTCGTCCCGAAGTACGCTTTCGCCGCCGCGCCGACCCCGTACACGGTTCCGCTGAATTCGACCACGTTGAGGTATTCGGCCAGGATGTCGTCCTTGCTCATCGTTTCGTTGAGCTGGACGGCCATTTTCGCCTCCCGCAGCTTGCGGGCGAGCGAGTCTTCGCGGTCGGCCTGCTGGGCTGCCGGATCGGTCCGGTCGACGACGTTGATCAGGTAGTTCTTGACCAGTTGCTGGGTCAGCGTCGAGGCGCCCTGCAGTGCGCCGCCGGTGCTGTCGTTGATCGCCGCGCGCAGGGTTCCTTGCAGGTCGACGCCGCCTTCGGTGTAGAAGCGGCGGTCCTCCACTCCGATGATCGCGGCCTTCATCGTCGTCGCGATCCCGGCCGCGGTGACGGGGAGGCGGTACTGCGCGTAGAGCGTCGCGATCGGGGTGCCGTCGCGGTCGGTCACGGTGGTGGTGAGCGGGGGATCGGCCGCCGCGAGCCGGGCGGAAATGGCGTCGACGGAATCGCTCACCTGATTCGACACCAGTCCCGCTCCGATGGCGGCGGGTGCCACCGTGCCCGCCACCAGTATTCCGGCGAGAACGCACAATCCGACCAAAGAGAACACGCCAGGGCGACCATTCACGAAACCGAGATTAGCCACCCGGGAATGAAGCTTCCGTTCGGTGAGACATGGACCTCACCGGGCCAACCTGCCGAGCAGTGCCGAAGCGACCGAAATCGCCACCGCCGTCGCCCCGGCCAGCACGCCGAAGTCGAGGCCCAGGTGTGCCGGCGTGCCGATCAGCAGGCCGCGCAGCGCGTCCACCTGGTAGCTCAGCGGGTTGACGTGGCCGATCACCTTCAGCCACGACGGCATCAGGTCCACCGGGTACAGCGCGTTGGAGCCGAAGAACAGCGGCATCGTGATCGCCTGGCCGATGCCCATCAGCCGTTCGCGGGACAGCACGATCCCGGCGATCACGATGGACAGGCAGCAGAAGAACGCCGACCCGAGCACCAGGACGACGGCCATCGCGAGCAGCTTCAGCGGGTTCGCGGTCAGCCCGACGCCGAGGACCGCGGCCAGCACCAGCACCATCAGCGCCTGGACGAGCGCGCGGACCCCGGCGGCGAACGCCTTCCCGGCGACGAGCGCCGCCCGCGGGGTCGGGGTCACCAGGAGCTTGGCGAGCACGCCCGCGTCCCGCTCCCAGATGATCTGGATGCCGTAGAAGATCGCGATGAACAGCGCCGACTGCGCGAGGATGCCCGGCGCGAGGTAGTCGAGGTAGGGCGTCGAGCCGGTCGGGATCGCCTTCAGCCGGGTGAACGTCTCCCCGAAGATCAGCAGCCACAACGCGGGCTGGATCGCGCGGGTGAGCAGCTCGGCCTGGTCGCGGCGCAGCTTCTGCAGCTCCACCAGGCACATCGCGCCGACGCGGGCGGCGAGCACGCGCAGCCGGCCGAGCGGGCCCGGATCAGCCGAGACGGCGGGCGGTGCGGCGAGTGGCACGGACATTGCGGATCCCTCCTTCGTCGCCGTCGAGGCGGTCGCCGGTCGCCGCGCGGAACACGTCGTCCAAAGTGGACTCCGGGCCGAGGCCCGCTTCCAGCTCGGCCGGGGTGCCCAGCGCGCGGATCCGGCCGGCGTGCATCAGCGCGACGCGGTCGCAGTACTGCTCGGCTTCGTCCATGTAGTGGGTCGTGACGAGCACGGTCATGCCGGTCGCCGCGCGGATCTCGGCGATGCGGTCCCACACCGACGAGCGGGCGACCGGGTCGAGGCCGATCGTCGGCTCGTCGAGGATGAGCAGCCGCGGCGAGCTGACCAGGGCCTGGGCCAGTTCGAGGCGGCGGATCATGCCGCCGGAGTACGTCTTGGCCGTGCGGTCGGCGTCGCCGTCCAGCCCGACCAGCTCCAACGCGCTCCGCACCTGCTGTGCTCGGTGCGCGCGCGGGACGTCGAAGAGCCGGGCGAACAGCGCGACGTTTTCGCGGCCGGTCAGCGCGCCGTCGGCGGACAGCTGCTGCGGGACGTAGCCGATCAGCCGCCGCACGGCCATCCGGCGGCGGGCGACGTCGACGCCGAAGACGGTGATCCGGTCCGGCGCCGTGGGCAGCAGGGTGGTGATCATCCGGAGGGTGGTGGTCTTGCCCGCGCCGTTCGGGCCGAGCAGGCCGAACACCTCGCCCGCGCGGATCTCCAGGTCGACGCCGTCGACCGCGCGGGTGGTGCCGAACGAATGACTCAGCCCGGTGCAGCGCACCGCGGGTTCGGTCATGCCTGCTCCTTCAGGACGCCCACGAGTTTTTCCAACGCCGGCAACGCGTTCTCGATGGCTTCGAGGTCCTCTTCGGACAGTGCGGTGAGGGCTTCGGCGACGAGCCCGGTCCGGGCGCGCCGCCACGACGCGATCCGGTCGCGCGCGGCGGTGGTGATCTCCAGCCGGACCGCGCGCCGGTCGGCGGGGTCGGGCTCGCGGCGCAGCAGCCCGGCGTCGGCGAGCTGGTTGACCAGCGTGCTGACCGAGTTGTTCGCCAGGTGCAGCTCGCGCGCGGCCGCGGCGACGCCGATGCCGGGGTGGTCGGCCACCACGCGCAGGACTTCGACCTGGGCGCCGGGCAGCGGGAAGCCGGGTACCTCGGCGCGCACCCGGCGGCGCACCACGCGGCGGATCCCCTGGACGGCCCCCAGCAGCCGGTCGGCGAGTTCGGTCATGCCGCCAAAGTAGCTCTGACTCAGATCTATTAGCAACGCTAAATGTCCGGTTGGCGTGGAAGCTCCCGGATCAGCGGGCGGCTTCGGCGAGGGCCAGGTCGAGCAGGCCGGGGAAGCGGGCGTCGAACTCCTCGCGGCGCAGCGCGTTCAGCCGCTGCGTGCCGCTGTCCCACTGCTTGAGCAGACCGGCCGCGCGGAGGATCTTGAAGTGCCGGGACGCCGCGGGCTTGCTGACCGGCGGCATGATCGCGCCGCACGACTGGCCGGGCTCGCGGGCGAGGGTGGCGACCATGGCCAGCCGGTGCGGGTCGCGCAGTGCTTCGAGGGCCGCACTGAACGGGACGTCGTCGAGGGCCGGGTGGTCCAACGGGGTCGCAGTGCGGCTGGCCATGTCCCGAGTATCCCCGGTTGCCGGGACGCGCGGCGCTGTGCCATGGTCGATGTTAGCCAATTGGTTAACATGAGGGAGGTTCCCCGGTGCGCGTCTATCGTCCCGAGGCCGGAAAGCTGATCCGCCACGACGAACCGGAGCCCGAGCCGCAGCGCGGGGAAGTGCTCGTCCGCGTCCGCGCGACGTCGCTGAACTACCGCGACCTGCTCATCCTCGACGGCGACCACTTCACCAACGGGCCGGGCGACCTGATCCCGGTGTCCGACGCCGCGGGCGAGGTCGTCGCCGTCGGGGAGGGGGTCACGCGCTTCGCCGCCGGCGACCGGGTGCTCGGGAACTTCCACTCGCACTGGATCGCGGGACGGCTGCCGGACACGCTGGTCGGCTACGGGAACGGCCAAGACGGCTGGCTCGCGGAGTACCGCGCCGTGCCGGAGCACGCGCTCGTCGCGCTGCCGGATTCGCTCACCTACGAACAAGGCGCGACGCTGCCGTGCGCCGCGGTCACCGCGTGGACGTCGCTCGCCGGCGTGCGCCCGGGCGACGTGGTGCTGACCCTCGGCACCGGCGGCGTTTCGCTGTTCGCCCTGCAGCTCGCCCGGCAGCACGGCGCGCGGGTCGTCGCGACGACGTCGAGCGCGGAAAAGGCGGCCAGGCTGACCGAACTCGGCGCGGACACGGTGATCGACTACCGGGCGACGCCGGAGTGGGGCAGGGCCGTCCTCGACGCCACCGGTGGCCGGGGCGCGGACCGGATCGTCGAGGTCGGCGGGCCGGGCACGTTCGCGCAGTCGCTCGTCGCGGCCGGGACGCACCACGCCGAGATCGCGCTCGTCGGGTTCGTCGGCGCCGACGGGCCACCGGTCGGCTTCATGGACCTGTTCCGCAGCGGCGCGACCATCCGGAAGATCTGGGTCGGCAGCCGCGAGGACACCGAGGACCTCCTCCGGTGGCTCGCCGTCCGGCCGCTGGAACCGGTTATCGACAGCGTTCACCCGTTCGACGACGCGGACGGGGCCTTCGAGCGGTTCCGGAGCAGGCAGAACCTCGGGAAGGTCGTCATTTCGGTGCCGTGAGGTGAAAGGGGTACCGCTGATCGGCTGAACCTGACTCGGCGTGACCGTTCGGCGGCGAAGTGCTGCCGTTCACCGCGTGACCGCGTGGTTCCGGACCGGAACCACGCGGCGCGGGCGCATGCTGTCCTCTCCGACCCCGGTGTCCCCGCGCCTGACGTCCACTGTGGACATTGCCAGTGCGCCCGGCCCGGCGGTCTTTTCGATCGGAGATAGGACACATCGTCGTGACCCTGCTGGACAGCAAGCTCGTCCGGTGCTGGACGTCCCGCCCGCACCTGCAGTCCCTCTACACCCTCGCCGCGGCCGCCCCGCGGATGCGCGCCGCGCTCGGCCTCGCGCCCACCGGCGGTGGCACGGTCGGCTTCAAGGTGGACGGGGACGCGCTGGCCCGCACCGAAGCGGAGCTGCTGGCCGCGACGTCGGCCCGGCTGCCGGTGCACCCGCTGGTGACCCAGGACCTGAACGGCCGGTCGACGGTGCGGTGCTGGCGCCGCAACCGCGACCTGCGCGTGCTGACCGGCGACCTGGTCGACGTCGCGGACCGCCTGTCGCGGGCGGGCTACGGTGGCTGCCTGCGGTTCGCGACCGTCGAGTTCGGCGAGCAGACCGGCCGCCTCGACCGGAAGCTCGCCCTGGTGTACCTGTTCGACCGCGGCACGTTCCACACCGCGCCGGCCCCGGGCACCCGGCCGCTGGACCGCGCGCTGGAGCTGCGCGCCCGTGCCGCGCTGCACGGCGCGCTGCCGCTCGAACCCGACGTGCAGCGCCGGTTCGTGCTCTGAGGGTGACGCTGAAAATCCGCCGATTGGCGCTGTGGCGGCGTTCTGCGAGAGCGTCTTCGGCGGCACGCCGACGGTGAACACCTTCGGGGAATTCGGTTCACCCGAAGGGGTCGGCACGACCGCGCCACCGTGACGGTTCCGTTCGAAAAGCAGATGTGGGGCGACGAATTCGGCGCGCTCGTCGACAAGTTCGGCATTCCCTGGATGGTCAACGTCGTCCAGGGGGCGTAGCGGACCGTTGCAGCGGGCGCCCTCGTCGGTGACGATGAGGTGACGGCGCCTGCGAGGCGCCGGGCCGAAGGAGGCCCGATGGCGGGTACCCCGTGGATGTGCGCGCAGTGCGGTGCGGTCAACGACCCCGCCGCCGGCCGTTGTGGCACCTGCACGGCCCTCGCTCCGGGGCGCGCCCGCGCGCGGGCGCTGTGGGTGCTGCTGACCCTGATGGTGGTCGCCGGCGTCGCGGTGGGCGGGGTCCTGCTGTTCACCGGGCGTTCGGATCCCAAGCCCGCCGCGTCCGGGCCGTTCCCGGCGTACACGACACCCGCGCTGCCCACGACCAAGACCGTGGTCACGACCGCCGAGGCCCTCACGCCGCCGGTCACGCCGTCCACGCCTGCCACCACGGCTTCCCCGCCGGACGGGAAGCCGTGCCCCGGCGACGCCGCGCAGTACCTGCCTGGTGGCCAGGGGACGGCGCTGCTCGTCGGGCAGACCGCGAAGTCGCAGATCACGATCTGCCGGACCCCCGACGGCCGGATCTTCTACGACGGCCAGGCCCGCGGGCAGGCGGCGTCGGGTGACACCCACATCACGCTGCCCGCCGAGGCCTCGGGCGACGGCTTCGTCGCGGTCAACGGGGACTACCGCTACAAGGTGGGCGGCGGCAGGCTGGTCGTGTCGGCCGGGGCCGAAGTGCTCTCCGACGAGCCGCTGACGCCCGTCGGCTGAGCGCCGATCGCCTCGATCACGTCCATCGATTCCGCGTCGAACCCCAGGTCGAGACGCATCTTCGCGCGCAAGAGGCGATAGCCGCGCTGGCCCGCCGTCCAAAAGGTGCGGTCGTCGCCGGTGTTCTCGGAGTCCATCAGCCGTGAGGCGAGCCGCAGCCGCGGCAGCATGGCGTCGCTGACGAGTTCCCGGATGGGCTCGGGTGCGTGCAGCGCGACCGCGCCGAGCGCGTGCTGGGCTTCGCTCCGCACCTCGCGCAGCTCGGTGACCTGGTGCTCGTCGACGGGTTTGCGCAGCTCGCGGGACCGGAGCGCCCGGAACAGGACCATGTCGAACGCCTCGAGGACACCGAGGAGTTCGGCGTAGGCGCCGGCGCGGGTTTCGTGGGTGCGGGCCTCGCGCTCGCGCTGCCACCGGCGCTCTTCACGAGCGGCTTCCTCGGCCATCCGCTTGGACTCACGCCGTCCCGAGAGCACCTGGGTGGTGATCACCCCGGCCAGGCCGAGCAGCGCGACGACGATCGGTATCCACACCGGGACCTGGGAACCCACGAGCGCACCCTACCGGCGGCGCTCAAGATGTGGGACCGGTGCCGCCGCGGCCGCCGGGGCAGGGATCCTGGTGGCATGGCTTCTCCGCTCGACAACCCGGCGCTGGCGTCCCTGACCGGGCCGCACGCCCGCTTCGCCGAACAGCGCGGCCGCGTGCTGCGCTACCCCGAAGACGTCGCCCCCTTCCTGGCGTTGCCGGACGATCCCGGCGAGCAGGACTGGCGGGACGTCGCCGAGCTCGCCGGGCCGGGGACGACCGTCGTGCTCGCCGCCACCGCCGCGCGGCCGCCGTCCGGCTGGGAGGTGCTCGGCGTGACCCCGGGTGTCCAGCTCGTGGACGACGGCGTCGCGGCCGCGCCGGAGCCGGAGGCCGTGCGGCTGGGGCTCGCCGACGTGCCCGAGATGCTCGACCTCGTCGAGCGGACGAAGCCCGGGCCGTTCCGGAAGCGGACCGTCGAACTCGGCACGTACCTGGGGATCCGGCGGGGCGGCGCGCTGGTCGCGATGGCCGGCGAGCGGCTGCACCCGCCGGGCTTCACCGAGATCAGCGCGGTCTGCACGGATCCGGCCCACCGCGGGGAGGGCCTGGCGACGCGGCTCGTGCTCGCCGTGGCGGCGGGGATCCGCGAACGCGGCGAGACGCCGATGATGCACGCCGCCGCGAGCAACACCTCCGCGATCCGGTTGTACCTGTCGCTCGGGTTCGCCCTGCGGCGGCGGCCGGACTTCGTCGCGGTCCGCGTGCCCGGCTAAGCGCCCGTCGAGGAGCCCGGCCGCACGATCATCAGGACCGTCACCGCCGCCCACAGCAGGTTGAACACGCCCGTGACCATCGCGAGGCGGCTCAGCTTGTCCGAAGTGGACTCGCCGGTCAGGAGCCGCTTCTGGCGTGGCAGCACCAGAAGCGCGAGGACGGCTGCCGCGAGGGCGGTCAGTCCGATCGACGTGAGCAGCCACGGGTCGCCCATGACGTGCATGGTGCCCGCGACGCCGAACCCGAACACCGGGACGGCGATGGCGGCGTAGGCGTAGACGCGGCAGATCCGGTGCAGCATCGCCGTCACCTTGACCTCGCCCTTCCGGACGGCGGCGGGGAACATGCTGGCCGCGACGGCGACCGGTCCGACGGCCAGCACCGCCGCCAGGACGTGGACCGAGAGCAGGAATTTCGACACGCGGCGAACCTACTGGGTCACGGGGCGGCCCGGGAGTGGCTGGAATGCCAAGAACCACCGGGTTCCGGCCAACCTCGCCGGGATGTCGAATCCGGCGGTCCCCCTTCGACGAACAAGTAGCGAAAGGGGACCACGATGACCACCACGACCTGCCCCACCACCCGGGTCCGCAGCCTGCCGGTCCTGCTCGCCACCGAAGACGACGCCGAGGACATGGGCCTGCTGGCGCCCGACGACCGCCTGACCTGCCACGTGCACGGCCGGTGGATCCACCAGTGCGTCGCCTCGCCGGCGCACGTCAGCCCGGTCACCCGGCACCGCTGGTGCCGCGGCTGCCGGACCGCGCTGTCGGTCGCGGTGGACGAGCTGTCCCTGGCCGTGGCGATGTCCTGCCCGCGCTGCGGCGACGGCGTCAGCGCCGCCACCACCCGGCTGACCGCCGCCTGCCGGGCGAGCTTGGCCGCCGAACGCGACATCTGCCGCGCGGCCTGACGCGCCGGCTCGAAGCGCCCCAAGGCGGCCTTGGTTGCGTGAGACGCACCCAAGGCCGCCTTCGGTGCGTCTCACGCACCGAAGGCCACATTGGGGTTGTTTCATCGTGATTTGCGCTGGTCAGGATGGGCTGATCAGGTCTGGTAATGCTCAGGCTTCTGCTGTCCGGGCGGTGTCGCGGACGCTCTGCTCGTGCTGGGTGAGCACGAGCAGAGCGCGCAGCAGGGTGGTGGCGTGGCGGGTGTCGAGGCGGAGTTTGTCGAGGATGTGCCAGTGTTTGAGGGCGGCGAAGCCGCCTTCTACCGCGCATCGCATCGCCGCGAATGCGGCGTTGGCCTGCTTCTGTGCCTTGGTCAGCGGTCGGCGGGCTTCGGCTTTGTAGGGGGTGAGCACGATCTGCTCACACGGTCCCTCACAGTCTGGGCAGTCACGGGTGGTGCGGACGTCTTTGTGCCAGCCGTGGAAGCCTTTGTCTCCGGCCGGGGTCAGGCCGTGGGCGTGCAGCCGTTCCCGCAGGCGTAGCCGGCGGGCGGCGGTGATGTCGGCGGTGCGGCCTGGCAGCGCCGCCGAGATCCACAGCAGCCGGCCGGTCTCGTCGGTCAGGGCGAGCACGACCAGGCCGTGGTGTTTGTGCTTGCCGCTGTAATTGGCTCGGTTGGCTTTTCCGGTGCGGCGGCGGGTCCGGATCAGGGTGCCGTCCACCAGAACCACCTGCGCACCCCGGGCTGCTTGGCGGCGCAGGACCCGGTTCAGGCGGGTGGCGCGGGCGGCGAGCAGGGTGATGACTTCCAGCACCCACCGCCGGACCGTGGCCGCGGAGACGCCCATGCCGGCTCCGAGGTGGGCCAGACGCGGGTCGTCGCGCAGCACGGCGAGTACGACCAGAGCCTGCTGGGCGGGGCCGGCTTTGCGCCAGCGCGACCGCAACCGCCGTCGGTGGGCACAGATCAACCCCGCGACCAGTTGCAGGGTCTGCCGGGACAGCGGAAGGGCGACCTGGTAGGAAAGAGGACCGAAGCCCTCGGCGGATGGTTGACTCACATCTCGATCCTGCCGAGGGCTTCACCCATCTCCAGGTTCGCCACGCTGGTCCCAGCACCACTTCCTGTCACGACAGGAAACCACCACAAAACCGACACCCTGACCAGCCACAACCAGGATGAAACAACCCCATTGGGGCGCTCGGGGTCCGGGTCAGCGCAGGGCGGGTTCGGCGTCGAGACCGAGCTCGTCCAGGCCCGCGTAGACGTCCGGCCGGCGCCGCCGCAGCCAGGCCGCGAGGCCGAGCCCGGCGGCCACCGCCACCGCGAGCAGCCACGGCAGCAACGCGATCGCGGGCGCTTCGGAGCCGGCGAGCGTGGGGAAGTTGACGATCGCCAGTGCCGTCACGGCGAGCAGGCCGAGCCCGCCGAGGCCGGGGGCGATCGCGGTGCGCCACAGCCGGGGGTCGCGCCGCTTGCGGAAGAACGCGACGACGGCGATCCCGGCCAGCGCCTGCAGCGCGAGCACGCCGAGGGTGCCGATGCCGGTCATGCTGGCGGTCAGGTCGGCGAGGGGGTCCAGCCCGGCCAGCGCGTACCCCGCCGCGATCAGGGTCGCCAGCCCGATCTGCGTCCCGCTCGCGACGTACGGCGCCCCGTTCGCCGCGTTCGTCCGGCCGAGGACGGCGGGCAGCACGCGGGCCCGGCCGAGCGCGAACAGGTACCGCGTCGCGGAGTTGTGCAGCGCGAGCAGCGCCGCGAACAGGCTGACGACCAGCAGCAGTATCATCACGTCGGTGAGGAACGAGCCCAGGTACGTCCGGCTGATCGAGAAGACGAGGTCCCCGGTCGCGAGGTGGTCCTGGGCGGTTTGCCCGGCCTGCGCGACGCTCGTCGCGCTGACGATCGCCCACGTCGTGACCGCGGCGAACCCGCCGATCAGGACGATCGCGGTGTAGGTCGCGCGGGAGATCGTCCGGTGCGGGTCGCGCGCCTCTTCGCTGAACAGCCCGGTGGCCTCGAAGCCGACGAAAGCGTTGAAGGCGAACAAGAACGCGATCCCGACCGAGCCCGAGAACACCACGCCGGGCGCGAACGCGTCGACGTCCAGTCCGGACCGGACGGCCACCGCGACGTCCAGGACGAGCAGGATCGACACCTCGAGGACGAGCGAAACGCCGAGCACCTTCGCGCTGACGTCGACCCCGCGGCGGCCGAGCGCGAACACCGCGACGGCGGAGGCGAGGCTCCACAGCTGCCACGGTGTGTGGAGGCCGAAGACCAGCTCGACGACGTTCGCGGTGAAGAAACCGCTCGTCCCGACCGCGCCGGCGACGAAGCAGTTGTAGCCCAGCAGGGCGATGAGCGCGGCGATCAGGCCCATCGGGCGCCCGAGGCCCTTCGTGACGTAGACGTAGAAGCCGCCCGCGCCGGTGACCACCTTGCTCATCTGCGCGTAGCCGACGCCGAAGAGCACCAGGATCAGCGCGGCGAGCAGGAACGCGCCGGGCATGCCACCGCCGTTGCCGAGCGCGATGCCCAGCGAGGCGATGACGACGATGCCGGTGAGCGGCGCGACGGCGGCGAGGACGAGGAAGACGACGCCCGGTGTGCCCAGCGCGTCGCGGCGCAGGGAGCCCGATCCGGCCATGGGGTTGCTCCTCCCGCGGGGACTTGTCCGGGCATGGTGCGCCCCGGTCGTGGCGGGAGTCTTGTGCCGCAGCGCAGAACCGTTGCCTAGCCCGGCACCCACATCGTCACGCGGGTGCCGCGGCCGGGCTGCGAGTCCACGGTGCCGTGGCCGCCGACTTCGGCTAGCCGGGCCACGATGGACTGGCTGATGCCGAAGCCCGGCGGCCGGTCTCGGACGTCGAAGCCCTGGCCTTGGTCGCGGGCGACCACCGCGATCCCGCCGTCGCGTTCCTCCACGCGGAGCACGACCTGCTTGGTCCCGGAGTGCTTCACGGTGTTGCGCAACGCTTCGCGGACCGCTTCGACCAGCGCGGTGCGGCGGTCGGAGGAAACCTTGTGGTCGTCGGCGAAGTCCGCGGCGACCAGCTGCGTGCGCAGGCCGTCGCGGGCCAGCTCGGTGGCGACGTCGGCGAGTTCGACCGCGAAGCTGCGCGTCGGGCCGGTCGGCACCGGCTCGGTGATCCGGCGGCGCAGGTCGGCCGCCTCCGCCTTGGCCACCGAGCGGAGTTCGGCCAGCCGGCTGACGGCCTGCGCTTCGTCGCCGGGTGCCGAAATGGCCAGCGCTTCGAGCGTCTGCAGCACGCTGTCGTGCATGATCCGCCGGGTGCGGCGGCGTTCGGCCTCGCGCCCGCGCCGCAGCCCGATGTCCACCGCGAACCGGGTGCCGACGCCGAGCAGGATGAGGATCGTGACGGCGAGCACGATCGCGACCGCCAGCGCGACCAGGCAGCCGATCGACCGCGTCATGGCCAGCTGGTGACCGAGCGGGAGGCCGCCGGCCAGGGTCAGCGCCGCCCTGAGCGGCACGGCCGCCGCGAACAGCCACAGCGCGGCCGGCAGCCCGGACGTGCCCGCCCACATGGCGACCGCGCTGACCAGCCAGGTCCACGACACGTCCACCGCGAACGGCTGCACCGCGGCCGGCGCGGTCATGGCCACGACGAAGTTCAGCAGGACGCCGACGGCCAGGTCCAGGCCGAGGGCGCGGGTGGTGATGCGGGCCCGCAGCCCGCCGGAGCGCAGCACCCAGACCGCCGCGGCGGTGTTGGCCAGCACCGCGAACACGGTCGCGCCCAGCACCGGCCCGAGCCCGAGCCCGCCGTTGGCGGCGGCGAACCCGATGAACACCTTGACGAACGCCGCGATCCGGTAGGCCAGCGGCACGAGGACCCAGTAGCGCGAGGCACGCGCGAGCGTCGCGTCCCCGACCGCGGTGAGGTCGCCGTCGTCGGCGACGGGGCCGGCCGGTTCCGCGGGTGTGCCGCTGCGCACCAGCGTGCGGACGAAGGCGCGCGGCGGTGCGGCAGAGCCCGCCTCGGGCATCGGTGGTCCCCATTCATCCGGCCGTCCGGGCGGCCTGAGCCTGGCAGCGCGGCGGGGGAGCCGTCAACCGTCCGGGCCCGGAGTCCAGCCCGGTGGAGCAAGGTGCGCGACGGGTTCGTGACCTTGAGGCGGCGGATCACCGGGCGGCCGGGTGGGCCTCAGTACGCGTGGAACACCGTGTCCTCGCCCGCGTACTCCGGCCACCCCGGCGAGCCGGTCGTGGCGAAACTGTGCCAGGCGCCGTTCAGCTCGGTCGCCAGTTCCTGTGGCGGGTTCTCGCCGAGCAGGCCGCGGGGGCCGGGCACCGCGGCCAGCGCGTCGAACACGAACGGCAGCTCGAGGCCGTGGCACGCGCCCAGGCGGCCGTCGAGCAGGGGGGAACCCCACTCGAACTCGTAGCGGAACGTGCGGCCGGTGTGGTTGTCGGCCAGGTCGCGGACGCCGTCGCGGAAGACCAGGTCGGTGAGGGCGTCGACGAGGACCTGGCCGGCCGCGGCGCCGGAGCCGAGGCCGTAGGCGTGCAGGATGCCGGCCGGGTCCGGGTGGGACACCGCCAGCGATGCGATCGCCTGGTCGTCGGTGACCGCTTCCAGCGCGCCGGTGGGCACCAGGTAGAGGCGCATCTCCTCGCTGCAGCTGCCGGCGATCAGGTCGACGTCGCGGCCCGCGCCCGCGCGGATCGCCTTGGCCGGGTGGTGCGGGAGGACGTCGTCGCCGATCACCGGGAGGAAGGGGCTCAGGCCGTAGCCGCGGTCGTAGCCCAGCGCGTCGCGCAGGTCGGGTGCGCCGCCGGGGCGCAGGACCGCGTCCTGGGCGTCGAGCAGCTGCTCGGTCGACACCTTCCGGAAAGCCTCCGCGGAGGGTTCGACCTTCAGCTCGTCGGCGACCACCCGGGCCAGCCGCCGGGCCTGGACGCCGTCGCGCACCATGTCCGGGTGTCCGCTTTGGACGATCGCGCGCCGGAACAGGCCCGGCGAGAGCGGCGAGCCGAGCAGGCAGGCGACGCTGACGGCGCCGGAGGCCGCGCCGAAGAGGGTGACGTTGGCGGGGTCGCCGCCGAACCCGGCGATGTTCTCCTGGACCCAGCGCAGCGCGGCGAGCTGGTCGCGCAACCCGAGGTTGGTGCTGCCGCCCTCCAGCGGCAGGAAGCCGTCGATGCCGAGCCGGTACTGCACGGTCACCAGCACCGCGCCGGCGCGGGCGAACGCCGTGCCGTCGTAGGCCGCGGCCGAGCCGGTGCCGCCGAGGAACGAGCCGCCGTGGACGAACACCAGCACCGGCAGCGCGGCGGCGCCCGGCTGCGGCGTCCACACGTCCACCGTCAGGTACTCCGGGCCCGGCCGCCAGCCGGTGCCGGCGAGCGGGGTCAGGTCCAGGCCGGGGATGTCGTGGCGGCGCTGCGGCGCGGTCGGCCCCGGTCTTCTCGCGTCACGGACGTCTTCCCACGGCGGCGCGGGGACGGGCTCGGCGAAGCGCAGGTCGCCTTCGGGCGCGGCGGCGTACGGGACACTGCGGAAGAGCGCGACGCCGTCGGCGGTGACCTGACCGCGGACCGCGCCGGAAGTGGTGGGGACGACCGGGTCGGTCATGCGGGGGATCCCTTCGTGGCACACCGGAGGAGGAGTGCCGACAGCCTAGGACCGCGGACCGGTCGCCGTCATGGGCGATCGTCCCCGCCGTTGTCGCGGATGGGTAACGGCGGAGCGGGGCGCCCGCGGGCGCCCCGCTCCCCGGTCAGTCTTCGAGGAGGTCCTCGATGGTGATCGGGATGTGCCGGACCCGCGTGCCGGTCGCGTTGTACACGGCGTTGGCGACCGCCGCCGCCATGCCGACCGTGCCGATTTCGCCGAGGCCCCGCGCGCCGACCGCGTTGTGCAGCGTGTCCGGGTACTCGACGAAGTGGACGTCGACCTCCGGGATGTCGGCGTTCACCGGGAGCAGGTAGCTCGCGAAGTCGCCGTTGGCGAGCCGGCCGCTGGCCTCGATCTCCAGGCCCTCGTGCAGCGCTGCGGAGACGCCCCAGATCATGCCGCCCATGATCTGGCTGCGAGCCGCCTTGTCGTTGATGATCCGGCCCGAGTCGAACACGCCGAGCATCCGCGAGACGCGGGCTTCGCGGGTCAGCTTGTGCACCCGGACCTCGCAGAACTGGGCGCCCCACGAGCTGAACGAGTGCTTCGTGAGCTCCTCGCCCGGCGCCGACGAGCCGGTCACTTCGAGCGTCTCGCGGCCCACGGCGCGCAGCAGCTCGCCGAAGGTCATGCTTCGGCCGTCCGCGAACACCTTGCCGTCGGCGTAGGTGACCTCGTGGCCTTCGAACGGCGCACCGGGGTCGGCGGCGAGCGCCACCAGCTCGTCGATGGCCTTGACCGCCGCGATCATGATCGCCGTGCCCGCGCTCGCCGTCGCCGTCGAGCCACCGGACAGCCCGCCCGACGGGAACGCCGAGTCGCCGAGCCGCGGCGTGATCCGGTCGGCCGGGATGTCGAGCGATTCCGCGCCCACCAGCGCGAGCACGGTGAGCAGGCCGGTGCCGGGGTCGGCGCCGCTCATGGCGACGTCGGCGGTGTCGTCCGCCCGCAGCGTGATCCCGGCCGTGGCCGGGAACCGCAGTGCCGGGAACATCGCGGTGGCCACGCCCATGCCGACGAGCCAGTCGCCGTCGGTGCGCGTGCCGGGCGGGCGGTGCGCCCAGCCGAAGCGCTGCGCGCCGATGCGGAAGCACTCGTCGAGGTGCTTGCTCGACCACTGCAGGTCCTTGCCGGGCGGGGCGGTCGAGTTGTTGCGGATGCGCAGCTCGATCGGATCCATGTTCAGCGCGACGGCGAGTTCGTCGATCGCGCTTTCCAGCGCGAACGAGCCGGGTGCCTCGCCGGGGGCGCGCATGAACGTCGTCGGCGGGATGTTCAGCGGCACGATCTTCTGGCTGATGGCCAGGTTCTGCGTGGCGTACCACTCGCGCGAGGTGCCGTGCGACGTCGGCTCGACGAACGAGCGGGCGGTGTCGGTGCTGCACCACGAGTCGTGGCTGAGCGCGACGAGCGTGCCGTCCCGTTCCGCGCCGAGCTTCATCGTCTGGACCGTCGCGGCCCGGCCCGCGGTCGCGGTGAACACCTGCTCGCGGGTGAGTGCGGCCTTCACCGGGCGGTTGAGGGCCCGGGCCGTCGCGGCGGCGAGGAACGCCGGCGCGGACGTCCGGCCCTTGCCGCCGAACGCGCCGCCGACGAAGGGGTTCACGCAGTGGACGGCGGTCAGCTCGAGTCCCAGGGCGCTGGCCAGTTCCACCGCCTGCAGGTCCGACGCCTGGTTTCCGCTGTAGACGGTCAGTTCGCCGTCGTCCCACACCGCGACCGCGGAGTGCGGCTCCATCGCCGCGTGGTTCTGCGTCGCGGTGACGTAGGTGGCCTCGACGACGACCGGGCTCGCGGCGAAGGCGTCTTCGATGGATTCGACGCCGTCGGCGAGGACCTCCAGCGACGGCGGCGCGCCGTCCCGGGCCGGCGGCGCGTCTTCGGCCGTGGCGAGGCCGTCCATCAGCGACGTCTTGGCCGGCAGCGCGCGGTAGGCGACGTTCACGAGCGACGCCGCGTCACGGGCCTGCTCGAACGTCTCCGCGACGACGAAGCCGATCGGCTGGCCGTAGTAGGTGACTTCCTTGTCCTGCAGCGGAACCCACGTCTCGCCGAACAGCGGCGACGTGGCCGTGCGCATCTCCAGCGGGTCGAACGGCGAGTACACGCCGAGCACGCCGGGCGCCTCCCGCGCGGCGGAGAAGTCCATGGCTTCGATCTCGCCGTGGGCGATCGTGCTGAGCACGACGTAGCCGTAGGCCATGCCGGGGAAGTGGTGGTCGGCGCCGTACTTGGCCTGGCCGGTGACCTTCAGCGGCGCGTCCAGCCGGGTGATCATCGGGAGCCCTCCTCGGTCAGTTCGAGCAGCGCGCGGACGATGGTCCGCTTGAGCAGCGGCACCTTGTACCCGTTGTCGGACAACGGTCGGGCACCGTCGGCCGCCACGGCGGCGGCTTCTTCGAAGGCGGCCTGGGTCGCCGGGCGGCCCCGCAGGGCGGCCTCGACCTCGGGCAGCCGCCACGGCACGGTCCCCACGCCCCCGGCCGCGACGCGCGCGTCGGCGACGACGCCGTCCCGGACGTCCAGCGCGACGGCGGCGGAGCACAGCGCGAACTCGTAGGACTGCCGGTCGCGCACCTTGACGTAGGTGGAGTTCGCCGCCCAGTCCAGCCGGGGCACGATCACCTCGGTGATCAGTTCGCCCGGGCGCAGGTCGTTCTCCAGCGCCGGGGTCTCACCGGGCAGCTGGTAGAAGTCGCGCAGGGCGACCTCGCGCGTGCCTTCGGCGTCGGCCAGCTTCACGCGGGCGTCGAGCGCGACCAGGGCGACCGCGACGTCACTGGCGTGCGTCGCGGCGCACGAGTCGCTGGTGCCGAGGATCGCGTGCATCCGGTTCGCGCTCGTTTGCGCGGGGCAGCCGCTGCCGGGCACGCGCTTGTTGCACGGCGAGGCGACGTCGCGGAAGTACGTGCAGCGCGTGCGCTGCAACAGGTTCCCGCCGATGCTGGCCATGTTCCGCAGCTGCTGGGACGCGCTGAGCAGCAGGGCCCGCGAGATCGCCGGGTACACCTGCGGGTGCGCGGCGATGGCGCTCATCCGCTCCAGCGCGCCGAAGCGCAGGCCGTCGCTCGTGTCGATGCCGCGCAGCGGGACCTGGTTGATGTCGAGGACGTGCTCGGGCGTGAGGACGTCGAGCTTCATGAGGTCGACGAGCGTCGTGCCGCCGGCGAGGAAGGTGCCGGGGGTCGCGAGCGCCGCTTCGACGGTGGTGGGAGCGGTCAGCTCAAAGGGACGCATCGGCGCTCCTCGCCTGCTCGACGGCCTTGACGATGTTCGGGTAGGCGGCGCACCGGCAGAGGTTGCCGGACATGAACTCGCGCACGTCTTCGACGCCCTGCTCGACGGCGGCGACCGCCGACATGATCTGCCCGGCGGTGCAGAACCCGCACTGCAGCGCGTCCTGGTCCACGAACGCCTGCTGCACCGGGTGCAGTGCGTCCTCTGTGGACAGTCCTTCGACGGTGGTGACCGGCTCCTTGACGGTGGCGGCGAGGGTCAGGCACGACAGCACGGGCCGTCCGCCGACGTGCACCGTGCAGGCGCCACACTGGCCGCGGTCGCAGCCCTTCTTGGGGCCGGTCACGGCGAGGCGCTCGCGCAGCGCGTCCAGGAGCGTCCCGCCGGGATCGACGGTGAGGTGTTCGGTACTGCCGTTGACTTCGAGTGAGATGTCCACTGGTCTCTTTCCGCAGCTCGTCAGGATCGGTTCCGGACGGTGGTGGTGGCGGCGATCAAGGGAGCGGATAGTCATCCGCTTCACCCGTTCGCGAGGCTAGCGGATTACAATCCGCTTCGCAATGAACCGCTCACGCTGGAGTTGCTCCAGGTCTGGGTTAGATTCGGCGGACGGAAGCCCGCGGACGGTACGAGGAACGGGAGGGACGATGACGACGGGTTCGGTCAGCCCCCGGCGCGCGGACACCCGGCGCAACCACGAGCGCATCCTCGTCGCGGCGGGGGAGTCGCTGGCCCGGACGGGCGAGGTCTCGTTCAACGCGATCGCGAAGCAGGCCGAGGTCGGCGTCGGCACGGTGTACCGGCACTTCCCGACGCCGGAGTCGCTGATCCTGGCGGTCTACCAGCGCGAGGTGCGGCACATCGTGGACATCGTGCCGGTGCTGCTGGAGAAGCACGGGCCGGACGAGGCGTTCCGGGTGTGGGTCACCGACCACCTGGCGCACTACATGATGACGAAGAAGGGACTCGCCGACGCCCTGCGCCGCGCGACGGCCTCGCGCGGCGAGCTGCCCGCGAGCGCGTACGAGTCCATGATCGGCGCGATGGCGACGCTGCTCGAAGCGAACATGGCGGCCGGCACGGTGCGGCCCGGCCTCGACCCGGTGGTGGTGCTGCGCGGCCTGGCCGGCTTGCTGCTGCTCGACCCGGGCGGCGACTGGCGGGACGAGGCGGCGAACCTCGCCGATCTGCTCTGGCACGGGATGGCCCGCTAGGCGGGTTCGTCCAGCCGGACGGTCACCGTGACCCGGCCCTTCTCGTCGCGCCGGGCGACGGCGTGGCCGGTGCGTTCTGTGTCGTCGAGTTCGAGGGACAGCGGGGCGCCGTCGCCGGTGAAGTTGCGCCACCACGACTTCGCGTCCGGGAGGCGGACGCCGATGGTGACGACGTCGCCCGTCCGCCGGTAGCCGACCGGGGTGCTGACGGTGCGGCCAGAGCGGCGGCCGGTGTAGGTCACCTGGGTCAGGTGGCGGCGGACCAGGTTCCCCCAGCGCGGCGACGTCCGCAGTGAGCCCACGCAGGTGTTGAAGCGGGTCACGGCGTTCTTCGGGAGCGGGCCTCGGTATCCCACGGTGGCCTCCTTCGTCGGTGCCGCCGCCCACCGTACCGGAAACCGGAGATGAGTGTTCCGGTTAGGTGGGCCGGGATCAGCTGGAGGTGGGGAAGTTGAATCCCGCCTCCGTGCGCGGCCAGCGGGTGGTGACCACCTTGGCCCGGGTGTAGAAGCGGACGCCTGCCGGGCCGTGGATGGGGCTGTCGCCGATGAGGGAGTCCTTCCAGCCGCCGAAGGAGTAGTACGACATCGGGACCGGGATCGGGACGTTGACGCCGATCATGCCGACCTTGACCTCGCGCTGGAACTTGCGGGCGGCCTCGCCGCTGCCGGTGAAGATCGCGGTGCCGTTGCCGTACGGGTTGGCGTTGATGACCGCGATCGCCTCGTCGACCGTGTCGGTGCGGACGATCGCCAGGACCGGGCCGAAGATCTCCTCGCGGTAGGCGTCCATCTCCGTGGTCACCTTGTCCAGCAAGGACGGTCCGACGAAGAAGCCCTCCTCGTGGCCTTCGACCTGCAGGCCGCGGCCGTCGACCACCACCGTCGCGCCCTGCTCGGCGCCTCGCGCGACGGCGTTCACCACCCGCTCGCGGGCGGCTTCGGTGACGACCGGGCCCATGTCGCTCGCCGGGTCGCTGCCCGGGCCGACTTTCACTTCGTTCGCCTTGCGTTCGAGGATCTCCATGAGCTTGTCGCCGGCCGCGCCGACCGCCACGCCGACCGAGATCGCCATGCAGCGCTGGCCGGCCGAGCCGAACGCCGCCGCGGTGAGGTGGCCGGCCGCGTACTCCAGGTCGGCGTCGGGCAGGACGACCGCGTGGTTCTTCGCGCCGCCGAGGGCCTGGACGCGCTTGCCGGCCGCGGTGCCGCGCTCGTGCACGTACTTGGCGATCGGCGTCGAGCCGACGAACGACACCGCTGCGACGTCCGGGTGGTCGAGGAGCGCGTCGACTGCGGTCTTGTCGCCGTGCACGACGTTGAACACGCCGTCCGGCAGGCCGGCTTCGGCGTACAGCCGCGCGACGAAGTTCGAGGCCGACGGGTCGCGTTCGCTCGGCTTGAGGACGAACGTGTTGCCGGTGGCGATCGCGATCGGGTGCATCCACAGCGGCACCATGATCGGGAAGTTGAACGGGGTGATCCCGGCGACCACCCCGAGCGGCTGGCGGAAGTCGTGCACGTCGACGTCGTGGGAGACCTGGTCGGAGAAGCTGCCCTTGAGCGCGTCGGCGATGCCGCACGCGTACTCGACGACTTCCCGGCCGCGCACGATCTCGCCGCGGGCGTCCTCGATCACCTTGCCGTGCTCGCCCGAGATGATCCGCGCCAGCTCGTCCTCGTGCTTCACCAGCAGCTCGCGGAAGGCGAACATCACCTTGGTGCGCTGGGAAAGCGAGGAGTTGCCCCACGCTTCGAAGGCCTTGCTCGCGGCCGTGACAGCAGTGTCCACATCGGACGCCTCGGCCAGCAGGACCGACGCCTGCTGCCGTCCCGTCGCGGGGTCGTAGACCGGCGCCGTGCGGGTGGAGCCCGCGGACGTGGCGGTGCCGTTGATCCAGTGTTCGATGGTGTTCACGCCTGTTCCTCCAGATTGTGCCGCCGGGTCTCTTGGTCGCGGTGCGGGTTCACAGCAACCCCACCGCGGTGTCGACGGCCTTGGCGACGTCGCCGTCGTGCGGGTAGAGCAGCGACCGCCCGACCACCAGGCCCTGCACGGTCGGCAGCGCGAGGGCCCGCTGCCACGCCGCGAAGGCCGCGTCCGCGTCCTTGACCTCGCCGCCGAGCAGGACGGCGGGCAGTGTCGAGGACGCCAGCACACGCTCCATCTCGTCCACCACCGGCAGCTTGAGCCAGGTGTAGGCCGACGAATGGCCGAGCCCGGAAGCGATGGTGATCGACTTGATCACGGCGTCGGGGGAGAGGTCGTTCTTGACACGCCCGTCGGCCCAGACCGACAGGAACGGCTCGACCATCGCGATCAGCTTGCGGCGGGCCAGGTCGTTGACCGCCCGCGCGGTGTTCTCCAGTACGCCCGGCGTGGCCGGGTCGTCGAGGCAGATCCGGGTCAGCGTCTTGCCGCCGTCGAAGCGCATCCGCTCGATCTCTTCGGCGTCGTAGCAGGCGAAGCGATCGTCGATCTCGAAGCTCGAGCCGGCCAGCCCGGTGCGGTTCATCGAGCCGAGCACCGTCTTGCCGTCCAGCACGCCGAGCAGCAGCAGGTCGTCGATGACGTCCGCGGTCGCCAGCACGCCGGTGACGCCGGGGCGCTCCAGCGCGAGGCACAGCCGCTCGAGGAGCTCGCCGCGGTCGGCCATCGCCGTCGGGTTGCCGCCCACCGCGTTCGCGCCGCGGGCGGGGTGGTCCGCGGCGATGATCATCGTGCGGCCCTTGTCGTTGAACGGCGACTCGGCTCGCACCCGGTTCGCGGCCGCCTCGGCGATCGCTTCCGGGTCGTGCACGCGTTTGGCGACGATCCGCCGCACCATCTCGGTCACGGTGATCGACGATTCCAGCGGGCCGGACATTTGTCAAGACATATGGACAACACGTCATCCCTACAGTGGACGCCGAGGCGGTAGCATCCGGGGATGAGCAAGCCCGACGTGACCTTCCCGGCCTGGGACCCCGGGCGGGAGATCGTCCTGGACCCGGGCAGCCCCGAGCCGCTGTACTTCCAGGTCTCGCGGCAGCTGCACGCCGCGATCGAGGACGGCAGGCTGCCGGCGGGGGCCCGGCTGGGCAACGAAGTCGACCTCGCCGCGAACCTGCGCCTCTCGCGCCCGACCGTCCGCCAGGCGATCCAGACGCTGGTCAACCAGGGGCTGCTCGTGCGACGGCGCGGGGTCGGGACGCAGGTCGTGCGCACCAAGGTCGCCCGCCCGCTGCGGCTGAGCAGCCTGTTCGACGACCTCGCCGGCCTCGGCGGCAAGCCCGAGTCGGCGGTGCTGGCCAACCGCGTCGAGGACGCCGACGCGAAGGTGGCCGAGCTGCTGGAGGCGCCCGGGTTGGCTCATGTGCGCCGCCTGACGCGGATCCGGTCCACGGACGGCGAACCGCTCGCGCTGATGAACAACTACTTGCCCGCCGACGTCATCGACCCGACCGACGACGAACTGCGCGAACGCGGCCTGTACCAGCTGCTGCGTTCGGCGGGGGTCCGCCTGCACGCCGCCGAGCAGAACATCGGCGCGCGGCTGGCGACCGAGGAGGACGCGGAGCTGCTGCACGAGGAGCCGGGGGCGGCGCTGCTCACGATGCAGCGGACGACCTACGACGACACCGGGCGGGTGGTCGAGTACGGGTGGCATGTGTATCGGGCGTCCCGGTACACGTTCAACCTTTCGCTGACGAACGGGCCGCAGTAGCGGAGCACACAGCCGCGGACTCGGCGGCCGGCTAACGTCCGGAAAGGACAGTGGGGCGGCGGAGCGCCAGGACCACCGTGTCGTCGGCGTGCCGGACGACGTCGTGCATCCTCGTCACCAGCTCGCGGGGCAGCGTCGCCGCCGGGTGGGTGCGGTGGTTCTCCGCCACGGCCAGCAGCCGGGCCTGGCCTTCGTCGATGTCCTTGCGGCTCTCGACCAGCCCGTCGGTGTAGAGCAGGAGCGTGTCGCCCGGTGCGAGGTCAAACTCGACGAGCCCGCGGCTGCCGGGGTCGGGGAAGCCGACGCCGCGGCCGGCGACCGGGGCGGGGAGCAGGCGGGCGGGGCCGGACGCGGTGACCAGTACCGGTTCCGGGTGGCCGCCGCTCGCCAGGTGGGTGCGGCCGGTCGCCGGGTCGATGCGGGCGAGGACGACGGTGGCCATCAGGTCGGGCTCGATCGAGGCCAGGGTGCGGGACGCGCGCGCGATCAGGTCCGGGAACGGGTGCCCCTCCAGCGCCAGGGTGCGGATCGCGTGGGTGACGGTGAGGGCGTGGCGCGTCGAGGTGACGCCGTGGCCGACCGCGTCGACCAGGGTCACGTGGACCTGGCCGCCGGGCAGGACGAACCAGTCGTAGAGGTCGCCGCCGGTGGGGGAGTCCTGGTCGGTCGGGGAGTAGTGGACGCCCAGTTCCAGGCCGGCCACGGCGGGCGGGCGCGGGCGCAGCGCGTCCTCCAGCTCGCGGAAGATGACCGCGTGCGCGCGGCGGAGCTGTTCGTCCCGCTGCTCGAGGTCGACGTACATCGCGAGCACGCCGCTGTTGGTCTCCGCCAGCTCGTGCTTGAGCTGCCGCTGTTCCTGGGTGAGCGTGTCGGCGCGGGCGATCAGCGCGAGCATCTCCTCGCGCGTCGCACGGTCGTCGTCGAGGTCGGCGGGCGCCGCGGGGCCGCCGCCGGCGAGGTGCCAGGTGAGCGTCTCGTCGTCGCCCGTGTCGGGCAGCAGCGGCAAGGCGTTGCGGCTGCGCTGGCTCACCGCGTGGTCAAGCCGCGCTGTGACGGCGAGCCTGCGGTCCGAGGCCGCGGTGGCCACGTCGACGGTTTCGCCCGCGGTGAGGGCGGGTTCGGCGAGCAGGGTCACGGCGAGCACGAGCCGCGCGCGGTCGCCGGGATCGACGCCCGCTTCGGCGCAGGCGGTGCGCAGCCGCGCCCGGATCCGGGCCAGGTCCGGGCGCATCAGCCGGACCGGTCCACGCGCAGGGCGAGCATGGCCGCGTCGTCACGCGGGTTCCGGTGCCGGTGGGCGAGCTCCGCGGCGAGCAGCAGCAGGTCCGGGACCCGGCCGGGGACGCGCCACCCGGTGCCGACGCCGTCGGTGTGCAGGACCACGACGTCGCCGTCGGCCAGCTCGACGTGCCGGACCGGTGCCGATGGCAGCGTGAACCCGACGACGCCGGGGGTGCTGAGCAGCAGCCGGGACGCGCCGCTGCCGACGCTCGCGCCGCTGACGTTGCCGACACCGCAGAACTCGAGCCGCCGCGGCGCGATCCGCACCAGCGCGACCGCCGCGCCGCGGGTCGTGCGCAGCGCCCGGTGCATGTTCGTGAGCTGGTGGGACAGCGGGCGGTCCGGGTTCTCGGTGAACACGCGCACCGCGGCTTCAGCGGCTTCGGCGGCGTCGGGCCCGTGGCCGAGCCCGTCGGCGACGACGGCGGTCCGGCTGCCGGTGACGTCGGCCAGCGCGACGGCGTCACCGCAGTGCTGCTCGTCTTCGCGCGCCAGGCGGAAGTGCCCGACCGCGCCGCCGGGCGGGGCCGGCGCGGGCGCGAGCAGGCGGGCGGCGGCGAGCGTGCCGGCCGCGGGCGAGGACGTGATCCGGAACTCGGTCGCCATCCGGAGCACCGCGCCCAGCCCGGCGCCGAGCGTGGCGGTGGTCGTGTTGCCGTCCAGCAGCCAGTGGTCGAGGTCGGCCATGCCGGGACCGTCGTCGGCGGCCAGCACTTCGACGCCGCGCCCGGTGAGCGAGCGCTGCACGAACAGGGAGCCGCCGATGGTGTGCTTGTCGATGTTGCCCGCGAGCTCGGTGGCCACGACCGCGGCGCGCTCGGCCAGCACGTCCGGCAGCCCGGCCGCGCGCGCGGTTTCGCGGGCGACGCGGGCGGCGGCGTACCCGGCGCTGGGGTGGTCGACGCGGATCCGGAGGGTCGGCTCGGCGACGGTGGCGGTCACGGCTGCCAGCGCGCGACCGTGACGGTGGTGCCGCGGCCGGGCCCGGTGTCGAGGTCGAAGTCGTGGACCAGGCGGCGGGTGCCGCCGAGGCCATGGCCGAGTCCCGCGCCGGTGCTGAACCCGTCGGTCATCGCCTGCTCGACGTCGGCGATCCCCGGGCCCTCGTCGCGGACCCGCAGCCGCAGCCCGGTCCGCCCGGCGGCGTCGCGCACCACGCTGACGGTCATCGTGCCGCCGCCGCCGTGGATGTAGGCGTTGCGGACCAGCTCGCTGGCCGCGGTGACGATCTTCGTCTGGTCGACGATCGAGAACCCGGCGGCGACCGCGGCGGCCCGCACCGCGTGGCGGGCGGCGAGGAGGTCTTCCTCCACCCGGACGGGGTGCTCGGTGGGCGGGACGGTCCGCTCGTCAGGAAGCATGAGGCGCCTCTTCGGCGGCCTCGGGACGGCGCCAGCCCAGCAGCTCCATCGCCTGTTCCGCGTTCAGCGCGGTCCGGACCCCGGTCAGCTGCAGGCCGAGCTCGGTCAGCGTCAGCGCGACGGCCGGGCGCATGCCCGCCACGATCATCCGCGCGCCGAGCAGCTGCCCGGTGCCGGCCAGCTGCATGAGCACGCGGGCGACGAAGGAGTCGACGATCTCCAGCCGGGAGATGTCGATGATGACCCCGCGGATCTCCTCGTCCGCGATCCGCGTGGTCAGCTCGTCGGTGAACGCGAGCGCGGTCTTGTCGTCGAGATCGCTCATCAGCCCGCTCAGCAGGATGTCGCCGAGCCGCAGGATGGGCAGGCCGGCGTTCACCCGGACACGCCCGGCCGGCCGGTGCCCTCGCCGATGAGGTGCAGCGCCGTCGCCAGCGCGTCGGCGAGCGAGCCGCGGGTGACGATGTGCGAGAGGTCGATGCCCAGCTGCGTGATGGTCTGCGCGATCGACGGGCGGATACCGCTGATCACGCACTCCGCGCCCATCAGCCGGACGGCGCTGACGGTCTGCAGCAGGTGCTGCGCCACGGCGGTGTCGACGGTCGGGACGCCGGTGATGTCGATGATCGCCACCCGCGCCTCGTTGGCCTGGATCGACTCGAGGAGGTTGTTCATCACGACCTGCGTGCGGGCGCTGTCCAGCGTGCCGATCAGGGGCACCGCGAGGACGTGGCGCCAGAGCCGCACGACCGGCGTGGACAGCTCCAGCACCTGGCTGTGCTGCTCGCGGATGATCCGTTCCCGGCCCGCCGCGTAGACCTCGAAGGTCAGCACGCCCGCGCTGTCGAGCAGTTCGTCGACCAGCAGCGCGGCCCGGTAGCGCAGCGCGGAATCCTCGGTGTGCCGCTCGATCGCGCCCAGCATCGTGCGCTTGAGCGCGAGGATCGCCATGGCGGTGGCCCTCGGCTCGGCACCCGCGCGGGCCCGGCGCTCCGAAAGCGACGTCAGCGCGTCGCGGACCGCGGGGTCCTGCTCGACGATCCGGGACACCGGGAGGGAGCCGCCGATCGCGGTGCCCAGCGCTTCCAGCAGGTCCTCGGCTTCACGGCGGAGTTCCTGACCGGTGCGGCCGCCCTCGGGTTCCTGGCCGGCCCAGTCCCGGGCCAGTGCGGCCCGGTCCTCCGCCAGCACTCGCGCCAGCACCGTGCGGACCTGGCTGTCGTCCGTGCCCAGCACCGAGCCCTCCTCCGATGATCGAGGGCGCGCTCTGTTGTACGCCGGTTGACTGTTGTCATATAACAACAGTTGTGTCAGCGATGCAAATCCGGGGTCTCGTCGGCGAGGGCCCGGTACTCCTCCAGGCCGGCCGCGAGCGCGTCCCGGCCGGCGGGCGTCATCTTCGCCAGCAGCGCCTCGACGCGGTCCCGGCGCCGGGACCGCAGGTCCTGCAGGTAGGCGCGGCCGCGGTCGGACAGCCGCAGCGTCAGCTCCCGCCTGCTGCGCGCGCTGGGGAGGCGCTCGAGGAAACCCACGGCTTCCAGCCGGTCGCACAGCCTGCTCACCAGCGGCGGGGTGGAACCGAGCTGCTCGGCCAGCTCCCGCAGGTTGACCCCGTCGCGGCGGTCGAGCGCGACGACCGCGCGCAGCTGGGACACCGACAGCGGCCGCGGCGAGACATCCGTGACGCCTTCCAGGACCGATGCGAAGAGACGCGCGAGATCGGCCACCTCGTCCGGGGCGGCCTGCTCGCGGGATCGATCCACGGCGTCCACTCTCGCATCCCTATGCTGAACCGGCAGCACAGCTCACGCGAATCGCCGTAGACCGGCGCGCCGGGAGCGGCGCAGACTCGACAGACTTGCCCGCGCCGCCGCGCGCGGGACCCGTGAGCAGGAGGCAGGCGTTGGACAGATCCCTGGCGGTGGAGCGTCTCCTCCGTGACGTACCGCCGCACGACCTGCCCCGGGCCTTGCGCGCGGCGCTGCGCGAGCACTTCGGTGCCGAGTCGGTGGAACTGCTGATGGCCGACTACGCACTGACTGAACTGTGCCAGGTGGGCGAACAGCCGTACACGTCGGAGCCGATCCCGGTCGACGGGACCACGCCGGGCGCGGCGTTCGTCGCGCAGGCGGCCGCGTTCGAGCCGGCCGGCGACGGCGTCACCGGGTACCTGCCGGTCAGCGTGCGCGGGGACCGGCTCGGCGTCCTGGCGGTCACGCTGCCGGCCGAACCCGAGCCGCCCGTCTGGGCCGAGCTCGAGCGGTTCGCCGAAGCCGTGGCCCACGAACTGTTCGTGGCCGACCGCGACACCGACCTCTACATCCAGGCCCGGCGGTCGTCGCGGCTGACGCTCGCCGCGGAGATGCAGTGGCAGCTGCTGCCCGGCCGCGCCTGCACCCGCGCGGAGTTCGCGCTCGGCGGCCAGCTCGAACCCGCGTATGCCATCTACGGCGACTGCTTCGACTGGTCGGCGTCCGCGAGCAAGCTCGCCGTCACGCTGATCAACGGCATGGGGGAGGGCAGCGAGGCGGCGCTGCTGACGAATCTCGCGATCAACGCGCTGCGCAACGCCCGCCGCGCCGGGATCCCGCTCGACGCGCAGGCCGAGCTCGCCGACCAGGCGCTCTACGCGCACTACCGCGGCGCCGAGCACGTGGCCGCGCTGCTGCTGGAATTCGACCTCGCCACCGGCGCGGTGGCCGTGGTCGACGCCGGCTCGCCCCGGCTCTGGCGGCTGCGGGACGGGAAGGCCGAGCGGGTCCTCTTCGACGAACAGCTGCCGCTCGGCACGTTCGACGGCACGATCTACGAGGTCGAAAGCCTCCAGGCGGCCGAAAGCGACCGGTTCGTGTTCGTCAGCGACGGCGTCTACAACGCGGTCGGCACGCACGGCGAGCGCTACGGCGACCGCGAACTCGCCGAGGCCGTCACCGCGACCGCCGAGCTGCCCGCCGCGCACGTCCCGGGCGCGGTCCTGCGGGAGCTGACGACGCGCCGGCACGGTGGCCAGGCGGAGGACGACGCGATGGTCGTGTGCCTCGACTGGTTCGGCCCGGCCCCGGTGGCGGGCAGCGGAGCCGGGATTTCGGTGCGGCGGGCGGACTGAACGAGGTCCTCGGCGGGGCACGGACGGTGGCCCGCCGAGGTCTCGCGGCGAAGCAGGTCAGGCCTGGATTTCCTTGCGGTCGGAGGCGGCGCCGCTGATTTCGATGCGCCGCGGCTTGGCCTTTTCGGCCACCGGGATGCGCAGGGTCAGCACGCCGGCCTCGTAGTCGGCGGCGATGTGGTCGGTGTCCAGGGTGTCGCCGAGGAACAGCTGCCGGGAGAAGACGCCGAGGGGGCGTTCGGAGACCTGCATCTGCACGTCGTCGCCGCCGGCGACCGGGCGCCGTTCGGCCTTGACGGTCAGCACGTTCCGCTCGATGTCCAGCTCGATCGCGTCGGGGGAGACACCGGGCAGATCGAAGCAGACGACGAACTCGTCGCCGGCGCGGTAGGCGTCCATCGGCATCGCGGCCGGCTTGGTCCAGGTGCCGGGGGTGCCGAGGACCTGCTGGGCGAAGCGGTCCAGCTCGCGGAACGGGTCGGTGCGCATCAACATCGGTTCCTCCTTCGCGATCGGGGTGTCAACACGCACCTACGTTTTTAGCATGTCATCGAAGCGATGACAAGTTTCAAGTCATCCAGATGATGACGTTCGCTCCGGGTGGCCCTTGGCGACGTGGCCTTCCGCGCGCATGCGCTCGACCATGTGCGGGTGGTGCAGCTCGAACGCCGGGCGCTCGGAGCGGATCCGGGGCAGGTCGAGGAAGTTGTGCCGGGGCGGCGGGCTGGTGGTGGCCCACTCGAGCGAGTTGCCGTAGCCCCACGGGTCGTCGACGCCGACCGGTTCGCCGTAGCGGTAGCTCTTGACGACGTTCCAGATGAACGGCAGCACCGAAAGCCCCAGCAGGAACGCGCCGATCGTGGACACCATGTGCATCCAGGTGAACCCGTCCGAGGACAGGTAATCGGCGTAGCGGCGCGGCATGCCCGCGTCGCCCAGCCAGTGCTGGATGAGGAACGTCGTGTGGAAGCCGGCGAACGTCGTCCAGAAGTGCCACTTCGCCAGCGGTTCGTCCAGCATCCGGCCGGTGATCTTGGGGAACCAGAAGTAGATGCCGGCGAAGGTCGCGAAGACGATCGTGCCGAAGAGCACGTAGTGGAAGTGGGCGACGACGAAGTACGTGTCGTGGATGTGGAAGTCCAGCGGCGGGGCGGCGAGGATGACCCCGGTCAGCCCGCCGAGCAGGAACGTGACGAGGAAGCCGACCGACCACAGCATCGGCGACTCGAACGTCAGCTGTCCCCGCCACATCGTGCCGATCCAGTTGAAGAACTTGATCCCGGTCGGCACCGCGATGAGGAACGTCATGATCGAGAAGAACGGCAGCAGCACGGCGCCGGTGGCGAACATGTGGTGCGCCCAGACCGCCGCCGACAGCGCCGTGATCCCGATCGTCGCGAACACCATGGTCCGGTAGCCGAACAAGGGCTTGCGGCTGAACACCGGGATGATCTCGGTGACGATCCCGAAGTAGGGCAACGCGACGATGTAGACCTCGGGGTGGCCGAAGAACCAGAACAGGTGCTGCCAGAGGATCGCCCCGCCGTTTTCGGGGTCGAACACGTGCGCGCCGAGGTGCCGGTCGGCCAGCAGCCCGAACAGCGCCGCCGTCAGGATCGGGAACGCCAGCAGGATCAGCACCGACGTCAGCAGGATGTTCCAGGTGAAGATCGGCATGCGCCACATGAGCATCCCCGGGCAGCGCAGGCACACCACGGTCGTGATCATGTTGACCGCGCCGAGGATCGTGCCGAGCCCGGCGACGATCAGCCCGGTGATCCACAGGTCGCCGCCGACGCCGGGGGAGTGGATCGCGTTCGACAGCGGGGTGTAGGCGGTCCAGCCGAAGTCGGGCGGGCCGCCGGGAGTGACGTAGCCGGAGAGCACGATCAGGCCGCCGAAGAGGTACAGCCAGTAGGAGAACGCGTTGAGCCGCGGGAACGCGACGTCCGGCGAGCCGATCTGCAGCGGCAGGACGAAGTTCGCGAACCCGAACACGTTCGGCGTCGCGTAGAGCAGCAGCATGATCGTGCCGTGCATGGTGAAGAGCTGGTTGTACTGCTCGGGTGACAGGAACTGCAGGCCCGGGCGCGCCAGCTCGCCGCGCATCAGCAGCGCCGTCAGGCCGCCGATCAGGAAGAACCCGAACGACGTCGACAGGTACAGCACGCCGATCGTCTTGTGGTCGGTGGTGCCGATCGTCTTGAGGAGCGTGGCACCGCGCCGGCCGCGCCGCACCGGCCGGTGGGCGATCGGGGTCGTGCGGTGCACCGTTTCGGTCATCGAACTCGCCACCTGGGGACGGCGGAACAGCGGTCCTCGCGCGCGTACCCCCAGGTGACCGCGGTTACACGCGACGAGCCGGGTTTCCGTCACCCGCGGTGCCGGACACGGCGCGGACCGCCGAAAGGAACGCCATGTTCCTGCTGGTCGGCGTCCTCGGCTTCGTCCCGTGCATCACCACGGATCATGACCGGCTCGGCTTCGCCGGCCACGACTCGATGGGCCTGCTGTTCGGGGTCATCGGCCTGGCCGCGGCCCGCACCGCGCGCGGCGCCCGGGCGTTCCTGATCGCCGGTGGCGCCGTCTACCTGGTGCTCTGGCTGTACGGCCTGGTCATCGACCGCGGCAGTGACGCGAACTTCGTGCCGGTCAACACCGCGGACAACTGGCTGCACCTGGGCTTGGGCATCGGCATGATCGCGCTGGGCCTGCTGACCGCGCGGGCGGGCCGCGGGCCGGGCTACACCTCCTGACCCGTCGTCCGGAGCAGTATGGCGAGGGAGCGGGCGCCGACCACGAGCGTGCCGCCGCCGGGCACCGTGCGGGGGGTCGTCAGCCGGTCGCCGACCAGGACGCCGCCCACCGACCGGTGGAACACCTCGCCCGTGGTGGAGTCGAGCACGACCGCCCACTCCTCGCCGTACTCGCCGTCCGGGACGGTCATCGTGATGTCGTCCTCGTGGGCGTTGAAGCAGAGCAGGAACGAGTCGTCCACCACCCGCTCGCCGCGGGCGTCCAGGTCGGGGATCGCGGTGCCGTTGAGGAAGACCATGATGCTGCGGCCGAAGCCGGCTTCCCAGTCCTGGTCGGTCATCTCGTCGCCGGCCGGGGTGAACCACGCGATGTCGCGCAGTTCGTCGCCGCGGCGGATCGGCCGGCCGGCGAAGAACCGGCGGCGGCGGAACACCGGGTGCCGCCGGCGGAGGCCGATCACCGCCGAGGTGAACTCGAACAGCTCACGGTTGCGCTCCAGCAGCGACCAGTCGACCCACGACAGCTCGTTGTCCTGGCAGTAGGCGTTGTTGTTGCCCTGCTGGGTGCGGCCGAGCTCGTCGCCGTGCAGCAGCATCGGCACGCCCTGGGACAGCAGCACCGTGGCGATCAGGTTGCGGCGCTGGCGGGCGCGCAGGTCGAGGACCTTCTCGTCCTCGGTCGGGCCTTCCGCGCCGCAGTTCCACGAGCGGTTGTCGTCGGCGCCGTCGCGGCCGTCTTCGCCGTTGGCCTCGTTGTGCTTCTCGTTGTAGGAAACCAGGTCGGTGAGGGTGAAGCCGTCGTGCGCGGTGACGAAGTTGATCGAGGCGAACGGGCGGCGGCCGTCGTTCTGGTAGAGGTCGGACGAGCCGGTGATGCGCGAGGCGAATTCGCCCAGCGTCGCGGGTTCGCCGCGCCAGAAGTCGCGGACGGTGTCCCGGTAGGCGCCGTTCCACTCCGTCCACAGCGGCGGGAAGTTGCCGACCTGGTAGCCGCCGGGGCCGACGTCCCAGGGTTCGGCGATCAGCTTCACCTGGCTGACGATCGGGTCCTGCTGCACGAGGTCGAAGAACGTGGCCAGCCGGTCGACGTCGTAGAACTCGCGGGCGAGCGTGGCGGCGAGGTCGAAGCGGAAGCCGTCGACGTGCATCTCGGTCACCCAGTACCGCAGCGAGTCCATGATGAGCTGCAGTGTGTGCGGCTGGCGCACGTTGAGCGAGTTGCCGGTGCCGGTGTAGTCCATGTAGTACTGCGGATCGTTCTCGACCAGCCGGTAGTAGGCCTGGTTGTCGATACCGCGCATCGACAGCGTCGGCCCGAGGTGGTTGCCCTCGGCGGTGTGGTTGTAGACGACGTCGAGGATGACCTCGATCCCGGCCTCGTGCAGCGCCCGCACCATCGCCTTGAACTCGTGCACCTCGCTGCCCGGTGTCGCGGGCCGGATCGAGGCGGCGTATTCGTTGTGCGGCGCGAAGTACGCGATGGTGTTGTAGCCCCAGTAGTTGGCCAGGCCGCGCTCGGTCAGGGCGTGGTCGTGCAGGAAGTGGTGGACCGGCATCAGCTCGACGGCGGTGACGCCGAGGGTCCGCAGGTAGTCGATCATGACGGGGTGCGCCAGCCCGGAGTAGGTGCCCCGCAGCTCTTCCGGGATGTCCGGGTGGAGCTTGGTCAGCCCGCGGACGTGGGCTTCGTAGACCACGGTCTCGTTGTAGGGCACGTTCGGCGGCCGGTCGTTGGCCCAGTCGAAGTACGGGTTGACGACGACCGCGCGGACGGTGTGCGCCGCGGAGTCGTCGTCGTTGCGCTCGTCGGGCCGGTCGAAGCGGTAGCCGAACACGGACTCGTCCCAGTCGACGCGGCCGGTGACGGCCTTGGCGTACGGGTCGAGCAGCAGCTTGGCGGGGTTGCACCGGAGGCCGCGGGCGGGGTCGTGCGGCCCGTGGATCCGGTAGCCGTACTCCTGGCCAGGGCCGATGCCGGTCAGGTAGCCGTGGTGGACGAAGCCGTCGACCTCCGGCAGCCGGATCCGGGTCTCGGTCCCGTCGGGGTCGAACAGGCAGAGGTCGACGCGTTCGGCGACCTCGGAGAAGAGGGCGAAGTTGGTGCCGACACCGTCGTAGTCGGCTCCGAGCGGATAGGGGGAGCCGGGCCAAGGCTGCACAGGGCCTCCACAGTGCGCGGGTGAATTCCGGACCGGGTACCCGGCCGGCCCGCCGCGAACCCGTGACGTGCCTCTCTCACCCGGACGGCCGCGCGGCGTACGCTCGGATCGTGCAGCTGCCGACCCACCGGCCCTCCCCGGCGGCCTCCGAGGCCGCGGGATGAGCACCGGAACCGCCGCCAGGGGCTATGACCACGCCGCTGTCCAGTACGCGTCCGACGCCGAACTGCTCGCCGTCGGCGTTCCGTTCCTGCTGGCCGGGATCGCCGCGGGCGAAACGACCGCCGTCTCGCTGGAGCCCGCCCGCGCCGAGCTGATGCGCGAGGCGCTCCCGCCGGACTCGGGTACGCACTTCCTGACGACGAACGACCTCTACGTGCGGCCCGCCGCCGCGATCCGGTCCTACCGCGAGCTGATGGCCGGGTTCGTCGACGGCGGGGCGACCGGCATCCGCATCTTCGGCGAGATCCCGCGCGCCGCGATCGACACGTCGTGGGACTGGTGGGCGCGCTACGAGGCCGCGGTCAACCACGCCTACGACCAGTTCCCCCTGCGCAGCGTGTGCGCCTACGACGTCCGGACGACCCCGCGCCACGTGCTCGACGACGTCGCCCGCACCCATCCGTTCGTCGCCACCACCGGCGGCGCGTACCGCGCGAACGAGGGCTACGTCGACCCGCTGGCGTTCCTGGCCGTCCCGCGGCCGATGACGCCGCACCCGATCCAGCGCGCCGAGCCGCTGATCACGCTCACCGACCCGCAGCCGCGCGAGGCCCGCCAAGCGGTGCTCGCCGCGAACCGGACCGGGCTGCCCGCCGACGAGGTCGACGACCTCGTCCTCGCGGTCAGCGAGATCGCCGACAACGCGCTCCGCCACGGCCGCCCACCGGTCACCCTGCGGGTCTGGTCCGGCCCCGGCTGCCTGGTGGTGACCGTGCACGACGCCGGCGAGGGCCCCGCCGACCCGTTCGCCGGGCTGCTGCCCGCCGACCGCGAAGTCGGCGGCCGCGGGCTGT
The DNA here is from genome assembly GCF_014873755.1 of Amycolatopsis lexingtonensis. Lineage (NCBI taxonomy): Bacteria > Bacillati > Actinomycetota > Actinomycetes > Pseudonocardiales > Pseudonocardiaceae > Amycolatopsis > Amycolatopsis lexingtonensis. Next base: position 3,837,156 of record NZ_JADBEG010000001.1, on the reverse strand, counting down.
GGATCACGCACCAGATCTGCAACCAGGTCACGCTGCACCGCGACGACACGGGGTTCACGGTCCGGCTGACCGCCGGGAACCCGTGGCGCTGACCCGCTCCTGACGAGCACTGCGACCGGCGTCGCGGCGGCATACGCTGTTCGCGCTCGCCTCGCGAAAGGGTCCCCGCCATGTCGCAGCAGGTAACTCACGCAACTTCGGCCGCGGACGGGGTGAACCGGCGCAGCGTGCTCGCCGGGCTCGCCGGCGGCGTCGCCTCGATGGGGCTGCTCGCCCCCACCGCCACCGCCGACGAAAGTAGTGGGCGGCCGCCGCACGATGAACGCGTCGAAGCGCTGCTCAAGAAGATGACCCTGGCCGAGAAGATCGGCCAGCTCCAGCTCGTCGGCGACGAGAACGCCGCCCGCGCGGCCCTCGCGGACGGGCGGCTCGGCGGTGTCTTCTCCGTCGTCGGCGCGGCGAAGCTCAACGCCTTGCAGCGGCTCGCCGTCGAGGGGACGCGGCTGAAGATCCCGCTGATCTTCGGCCTCGACGTGATCCACGGCTACACCACCAACTTCCCGATCCCGCTGGCCCAGGGCGCGAGCTTCGACCCCGCCGTCGCGGCCGCGGACGCGACGGTCTCCGCGAAGGAAGCCCGAAGCAGCGGGATCCACTGGACCTACGCCCCGATGATGGACGTCACCCACGAGCCGCGGTGGGGGCGGATCGCCGAGGGGTACGGCGAAGATCCCTACCTGGCCACGAAGTTCGCCGTCGCGAAGGTGCGCGGCTACCAGGGTGACGACTACGGCAAACCGGACCGGGTCGCCGCCTGCGCCAAGCACTTCGTCGCCTACGGCGGGGCCGAAGGCGGGCGTGACTACAACACCGTCGACGTCTCGCTGCAGCGGCTGCACAACTTCTACCTGCCGCCGTTCAAGGCCAGCGTCGAGGCGGGCGTGGCGACCGTGATGGCCAGCTTCAACACCATCAGCGGCGTGCCCGCGCACGGCAACGGCTACGTCCTGCACGACGTCCTCAAGGGCCGCTACGGCTTCGGCGGGTTCGTCGTCAGCGACTACACCGGCATCCAGGAGCTGATCCTGCACGGCCTGGCCGGCGATGGCGCCGACGCCGCGGCGGCCGCGCTGCCCGCCGGTGTCGACATGGAGATGGTCAGCACGAACTACGCGGAGTTCGCGCAGCGGCTGCTGGACCAGCGGCGGATCACCCGCGAGCAGATCGACGACGCCGTCCGCCGGATCCTGCTGGTGAAGTTCCGGCTCGGCTTGTTCGAACGTCCCTACGTCGACGAGTCCGGCGAGGTCAAGGCGCCGTCACCGGCCGCGCTGGCGGCGTCACGGCAGGCCGCCGGGCGGTGCATGGTGCTGCTCAAGAACGACGGCCCGGTGCTGCCGCTGGCGAAGTCGGTCGGCTCGGTCGCGGTCGTCGGCCCGCTCGGCGCGGCGACCTACGACCTCAACGGCACCTGGGCGGGCCTGGGCGCCGGCGCGGGCACGACGCCGCCGGTGACGGTCGTCGACGGGATCAAGGCCGCGGCGCCCGGCGCCACGGTGACCTACACCGCCGGCTGCACGGTGGAAGGCACCGACACGAGCGGGTTCGCCGCCGCGCAGCAAGCGGCGCGCGCGGCCGACGTGACGGTCGTGGTGGTCGGCGAGACCGCGGCGATGAGCGGCGAAGCGGCGGCACGCAGCTCCATCGACCTCCCGGGCGTGCAGCAGCAGCTGGTGGCCGCGATCAAGGAGACCGGCAAGCCGTTCGTGGTCGTGCTCGTCAACGGGCGGCCGCTGACCATCCCGTACCTGCACGACAACGCGCCCGCCGTGCTCGAGGCGTGGGCGCCGGGCGTGCAGGGCGGCCACGCGATCGCCGACGTCCTGTTCGGCACGGTCAACCCGGGCGGCAAGCTGCCGGTGAGCTTCCCGCGCGCGGTCGGGCAGATCCCGATCTACTACAACCACGAGAACACCGGGCGCCCGGCCGACCCGGCCAACAAGTACACGTCGAAGTACCTCGACCTGGAATCCGGCCCGCTGTACGAGTTCGGCCACGGCCTGTCGTACACGACGTTCCGCATCGACAGCCTCCGGCTTTCGGACACGCGCATGCCGGCCCGCGGCGGACGGATCCAGGTGAGCGTCCGGGTCGCCAACACCGGCGGCCGCGCGGGTGACGAGGTCGTGCAGCTGTACTTGCGGGACCCCGTCGCGAGCATCGTCCAGCCGGTCCGGAAGCTTCGCGGGTTTCAGCGGGTGACCCTGGCCGCGGGCGCGTCGACGACGGTTTCGTTCACGCTCACCCCGGACGACGTCGGGTTCTACGACAACGGGGCCGCGTTCCGGGTCGAGCCGGGGAAGATCGAGGTGTACGTCGGCAACAGCGCCGCGGCGACGCTGTCGTCGAGCTTCACGGTGACCTAGTGTCGCGCGTCCGATGTTCGTCGACAGTGTCCCGGCGTGCGCCCCAATGTGGCGTTGGTTGCGTCTGACGCACCGAACGCCACATTGGGTGCGCTGGACGCACCGAACGCCACATTGGGGTACTCGGCCCGAGCGTCAACCAACTTTCGACGCGTGACCCTAGGAGCGGCAGAGCAGCGCGTCGGGCGTCCGGTTCGACCCGATCCGGCCGGTGTAGGCGACCCCGGCGACGTACTCGCCGGGGGCGCACTGCCCCTTGTAGTTGCCCGAAGCGAAGTCGCCGCCCAGGTCGCCGGACGGCCGGTTGTCGCCGCGGTCGAACCAGACTGTGCGGCCCGTGCGGCCGAGCGGGGTGGGGGAGCGGCCGCACAGGACCGCGGAGACCGCCGCGCCCTTGACGCTGTAGCCGACGACCGCGTGGTCGGGCGGGCACTGCGCCTTGGTGTAGCCGGACGCCCAGTCGGTGTCCACATAGGACTCGTCGCGGACCACCGTGTACGCCGTCGGGGTCGCGAGCGTGCCGGTGCAGAGGCCGCGGTTGCCGGTGTGCGCCAGGCCGGTGAGGCGCTGGCCGTCGGGGCAGGAACCCTTGCGCGCGCCCGGATCCCAGTCCGGCTGCGCCCGCATCGCGCGGGAAGCCGGGAAGTCGGCGTAGTCGAGGTTGAGCATCGACCAGTGCTCGGCGGGCGCGATCTGCCCGGTCCGCGACGGCGCGTTCACCAGCCGCTGCCAGGCCGGGCCGCGCCAGTCGGTGCCGTCGAGGACGTCGATGCGCCGGCCCGCCGCGTCCCACGCCAGCAGGGACCAGCCGTCGCCCGAGCCGTTCGTGTGGAAGCCGACCGCGGGCCAGTAGGCGAAGTCGGTGTCGGTCTCGGCGAGGTAGTCCACGAAGTTCTCGAACCAGGCGCGGGAAGCGGCGTCGGTGGTGCCGCGGCCTTCGCCGAACTCGCTGATCCACAGCGGCGTGGTGTAGTGCTTGCCGGTCTCCGCCTCGACGAAGAACGCCTGGCGGTACAACGTATCGCGCAGCTGCTGGGGCGTGAGGTCGCGGTAGCGCGGGTCGTGCGTCTCGCCGACGCCGGTGGCGCCGGAGTGGTTCGGACCGGTGTAGCCGTAGAAGTGCGCCGAATAGACGAGCTTCCCGGAGTCGACGAGCGTGTGCGACAGGGTGCGCGCGGGCTCGAGCGTGGGGCGGCCGTGGGCGAAGCCGTCGATGGGCAGGCCGGTCCAGTTGATGCCCTCGACGATGATCAGCAGATCCCGGTTGGCCTCGGTGAGGATCCGGTCGGCCACCTGCTGGCTCGCGCGCTGCCAGTCGGTGCCGTTGCCCCAGCCCCAGTTCGGGTCGTCGAAGGTGTTGCGGCGGACCTCGTTGTACAGGTCGGCGCCGACGACGCGCTTGTTCGCGGCGTAGCGGCGGGCCATGAAGAGCCAGTCGTCCTGCCACTGCTGCTCGCTCTGCGCGGTGTTCCAGCGTTCGTTGCCGTCCAGCCCGCAGCACCAGCGAGACGTCGTCGTGTGGTTGTTGAGGATGACGGCGAACCCGCGCGCGGTGAGCCGCTCGACGACGCGGTCGTACACCTGAAGCGGCGTCAGCCCGTGTAAACCGGGATTGGCGGGCAGGTCGGGGACCGCCGCGGTGTCGTGGATCATCGCGTTGGAGAACGGCAGCCGCACGCTGTTGAGGCCCAGCTGCGCCAGCCCGTCGATGACGGCGTCGATCGACGCGCGGTCCAGCCCGAGCGGGGTCTGGTAGGCGATTTCGCCGGCGTGGTGGTTGGCGGGGTCGTTCGTGTCGCCCGACCCGGTCCACGTCCCGCTCGCGCCGTGCCAGTTGGCGGCTTTCAGCTTGAACCGGTTGCCGTTCGCGTCGACGATGTAGCGCCCGCGGGTGCTCAGCGGCCCGGCCCACTCCGCCGTCGAAGCCGACGCGGGATGGGAAAGGGGAACGACGAAGCCGACGGCCGACAGCACGGTGAGCACGGCACTGAGGAACCTCACCGGCGGAGGTTAACCAACCACGAGGGCGGGTGTATACGGCCATGCGGTGGCTCAGCGGGGAATCGCGGCCTCGATGTCGGCGAGCTGGGCCGCGATGAGCTCTTCGAACGCCTCGCCGCGTTCCGCGCCGAGCGGGCGGACGTCCCGGGCGAAGTGGGCCAGCGCGGGGAAGCGCTCGGGGTCGGCGCCCAGCACCGCGACGCGGAACAGTTCCATGCCCTGCTCGCGCTCCTCGGGCGTGATGGTGGTGACGCCGGCTTCGGCCGAGATCAGCGCGGCGATGAGGATCGCGAGCCGGTGGTAGCGCGCCGGGATTTCCTCGTCGGGCAGGCCCGCTTCGCGCAACGCCTGCAGGACCTGCTCCATGACCAGCCGGGAACCGTGGCCGCCCGAGGCATAGCGGCCCCAGATCGCGGCGATCTGCGGTTGCGTGCCGAAGGCCTCCCGCAGGCGCAGGGCCAGCGCGGTGAGGCGCTGCTTCCAGTCGCCTTCGGGGCGGAAGCCGTCCACGGCGGACACCAGGATGCGGTCGGCGAGCGCGCGCAGCAGTTCCGTCTTGGTGCGGAAGTGCCGGTAGAGGCTCGAGGAGTCCGTCCCGAGCGCCGCGGCGAGCTTGCGCACGCTGAACGACTCCGCGTCGCTCGTGCGCAGCAGCTCCGCCGCCGTGTCCAGGATTTCTTCGGTCGTCCAACGCCTGCGGCCCGCCATTTCGCCCCTTTCGACGTCGTCAGCATAGCCTATGCACTTGCTGTTGCACGCACCGCGTGCATAATGAGGACACATCAGCACTGGGAGGAACCATGCAGAACTTCGCCGCACTCGACGCGGCTCTCGAAGACGTCCACCGCGCCGGCGTGCCGGGCTTGTTCGCCGACGTCCGCGACGGCGGCGACGTCTGGCGCGGCGCCGCCGGGGTCGCCGACGTCGAGACCGGGCGGCCGGTCACCGCCGGCATGCGGCACCGCGTCGGCAGCATCACCAAGACGTTCACCGCCGCCGCCGTGCTGCTCCAGGTCGAAGCCGGCCGGCTCGAGCTCGACCGGCCGGTGCGCGACTACCTGCCGGACCTCGTGCCCGGCGACGCGATCACCGTCCGGATGCTCCTCGACCACGCCAGCGGGCTCGCCGAATACCTGCCCTACGCCTATCCGTCGCTGCGCGCGTTCCCCGACTTGGCGAACACGTCGCCGCAGAGCCTGGACGACAACCGGTTCACGCGGTTCGACCCCGTGGAGCTGATCAAGCTGGGCGTCGGCGCGCCGCCCGCGAGTGCGCCGGGCGCCACCCCCGGGCTGTACTCGAACACCAATTACCTGCTCCTGTGCGCACTCCTGGAACACGTGACCGGCGTCGCGGCCGAGAAGGTGATCACGCGGGACGTCATCGAGCGCGCCGGGCTCCGGGACACCGAACTCCCGTGCGGCACGCAGATCGACGGCCCGCACTCGCGGCTCTACGAGTCCTGGTTCGGCATGATCGACCCGCCGCGCGACTACAGCGTCTACGACATGTCGTGGGTCGGGCCGTCGGCGTCGCTGATCTCGACCGTCGCGGACCTCAACCGCTTCTACGCGCGGCTGCTGGCCGGTGAGATCGTCAGCCGGGCTTCGCTCGCGGAGATGCAGCGCACGGTGCCGGTGATTTCCCAGGAGGGCAAGGTGATTCCGTACGGCCTCGGCCTGCACCCGACGGAGGCGCCCGGCCGGCCGACGTTCTGGGGGCACGGCGGCACGGTCTGGGGCGGCGGCGCCCTGGCCATGACCCGGGCCGACGGCGGGCGGCAGCTGGCCCTCGGGCTGAACCTGCAGCGGTGGAACACCCTCGACGCCTCGGGCCGGCCGCAGCCGCACCCGATCGACGCCGCGCTGGCGGCTTTCCAGCGGATCGCGTTGTACGGGGAGTGAGCAGCGGCCCCGGCGCGGCGAGGCGAATCAGACGCCGTGGGCGACCGCGGTCAGCAACGTCGTCAGCTGGGCGCGGAACCGGAGTGCGCTGTGTGCCCACTTCGGGTTCTCGTCGTAGAGCTGTCGCAGGGTCGGGGACGGCTGCGACAGCTGGAACAGGTACGCCGCGCCGCTGATGGCCGCCGTCAGCAGCGTCTGCGCGCCCGGCTCGGTCAGGTCGGCCGCCTCGGTCAGGGCTTTCGTCATCACGTCGAACGCCGTGGTCGCCGCGGTCTTGTACTGGCGGGCGCGCTCCAGGCGGACCGCGCCCTCCAGGCTGAGGACCACGTGCGTCTGCAGGTCGCAGAACAGCGGCAACCGTTCCATCGAGCCCGCGACGACGTCGGCCACTTCGGCCGCGGTCAGTCCGTGCCGGCCGTCGAGGTCGGCCAGCAGCTGGTCGCGCCAGTCGGCCCAGCCCTGTTCGGCCAGCTCCAGGAGGAGCTCCTCGCGGGATTCGAAGTAGCGGCGCAGTGCCGACGGGTGCAGGCCGACCCGGTTCGTCACCTCGGTCAGCGTGACCTCGCGCACACCGCGCTCCGCCGCGAGCTCGCGCGCGGCGGTCAGGAGTGCGGTCTTGCGGGCCTCTTTGTCCTGCTCGGAGCGGGCGCGCTGACGGGGCTGGGGCACGTCCGCCAGCTTAACGCAACGGCTTTGACTTAACTGCGGGACGCGCCTACGGTGGAATTAACGCAAAGACATTGCGTTAAGGAGGAATCATGATCTTCTTCGTGACCGGCGCGTCCCGCGGGCTCGGCCGCCGGATCGTCGAGCAGGCGCTCGCCGCCGGGCACCAGGTCGTCGCGACCGCCCGTGATCCGCGGACGCTCGACGACCTCGCCGCCCGGTACGGCGAGCAGGTCCACGTCGAACGGCTCGATGTCGCCGACCCGGCCGCGGCCGAAGCCGCGATCGCCGCCGGGGTGGCCGCGTTCGGCCGGCTCGACGTGGTGGTCAACAACGCGGGGCAGGCGGACCGGGCCTCGCTCGAGGACACTTCCCTCGACGTCTTCCGCCGCCAGGTCGAGACCAATTTCTTCGGCACGGTGCACGTCACCAAGGCGGCCGTGCCGGTCCTGCGCAGGCAGGGCGGCGGCCGGATCATCCAGGTTTCCTCGCTCGGCGGGCGGGTCGGCAGTCCCGGGTTGACCGCTTACCAGTCGGCGAAGTGGGCCGTCGGCGGGTTCAGCGAGGCGCTGGCCACCGAGGTCGGCCCGCTGGGCATCAAGATCACCGTCCTCGAGCCGGGCGGGATGCGCACCGACTGGGGCGGCGTCTCGATGACCACACCGCCGATCAGCGAGCCGTACGAGGCGACCGTCGGTGCGTCCGAGCGGGCGATGGCCGGCTTCGAAGAGCACGCGAACAGCGACCCGCGGAAGGTCGCCGATCTCGTGCTCACCGTCGCCGGCCTCGACGATCCGCCGCTGCGCCTGCTCGCCGGCAGCGACGCCTACGAGTTCGGCCGGGAGGCGTGGCGGCACCGCGTCGAGACCGACGAGAAGTGGGCCGGGCTGACCCGCTCGACCGACCACGACGACGCCGATGACGCATGGCGTGCTCAGCGCGGCAAGAGCCTGCCCGACGTACGCGCGTGACGCCGATGGGTGGTCGAGGTTCCGGACGGCCCGGCACTGGGTAGCCCACAGGTGTGAGGCTGAGCAGGTGGTGCCTGCTGCGACGAGTGAGAGGTGATCACATGAGCCAGGGCGACGCCCCGGTCGGGCGATCGGTGAAGACGGCGGCGGCCGGCGTTCGGGATCTCGCCGCGGAGGCCGCGCGAGTGGGTGCGGCCGCGGCCGCGCGGGCGGTGGAGATCACCGACCGGAAACTGGCCGAGAGCAAGGACGAGCTGACCAAGGTCGGCCGCGCGGCGACCAAGGACCTGGACAAGAGCACGCGGGCGTCACGGCGTGACGTGCTGTCCAGCTCCACGGCCGCCCGCGACGAAGTGCTGGCCCGCGCGGCGAAGCTGCGCGACCCGGGCCGCAAGGCCGCCCTAGCGGTCGCGGCGGTGGTGGGTTCGGCGAACGAGTCGGGCCGCCGCCAGCGCAAGGCGGTGTCGACGGCCAAGCGCGACTTGGCCGCGGCGCTCCAGGAAGCGAAGGGCGTGGCCCGCGGCGAGCGCACCAAGCGGGCGCGCTGGCCGTGGCTGGTGGCGCTCGGCGCGGTGGCCGCGGCGATCGTGGCCGTGGTCCAGGTCCGGCGGCCGAACCCGTTGGCGGAGCAGGAAAACCCCGCCACGGAACCGGCTGCCGACACGGCGGCCACGCTGTCCGGCGACAAGCCCGCGGCGGTCCCGGCCGAGAAGCCGGTGGCCCCGAAGCCGACCCCGGCGGCGTCGGCACCGGCCGACAAGCCGGTCGCGCCGAAGGCGGATCCGGCCGCGCCGAAGCCCGCGCCGAAGCCGGCGGAGAGCGCGAAGAACGGCCGTGAGCCGGCCGGGCGGGGCCAGCACAAGGCTCGCTGAGCCCGGTTGCCGCTGCCCGCACCCGAGTGATCACGGGTGCGGGCAGTGGTGTGCGCGGAGAACGACTCGCGCCGGGGTCGGCCGGACCGCAGTTCGCGGTGAATTTGCTGCGCATCCCAGTGCGGGCTGGCGGGCGCCCCGGTGCGGGGTGGGCGTGCTGGTCTGGGCCTGGGCGGGCGGGCCGGGGACCGCAGCTTGCGGTGAACCGCCGCGCATGCCCGCGCGCGGGAACCCGGCGCTCGCCTGACACCCGTCAATCCCCGTCCGCCACCCGGATCACGGTCTTCCCGCGGGTCCGCTGGGCGAACTCCGCCGGCACCTCCTCGAGCGGCCGCACCGCGCCGACCCGGACTTCGAGGCGGCCGTCTCGTACGCGCTGGACCAGGTCCGCCAACCTCACCCGGTCCGGCTCCACCACGAAGAAGACCGCTCGCCCGTCCTTCGGACGCACCCGGGGCGGCTCGGCGATCGTGACCAGCGTCCCGCCCGCGCGGACCAAAGCCGCCGACCGGTCGAGGATCTCGCCGCCGAGGACGTCGAGGACCAGGTCCACTTCGCCGATCTCCTCCAGTCGGCTCGGCTCGAAGAAGGCCGAAGCGCCGAGACCCAGCACCGTGTCGCGGTCGGCGGGGCGGCCGGTACCTATTACTCGGGCGCCCGCCTGCCGGGCGAGCTGGACCGCCAGTGAACCGACGCTGCCCGCCGCGCCGTGGATCAGGACCGTGCGGCCGGCGGTGAGGCCGCCGTGGTCGAACAACGCTTGCCAGGCCGTCAATCCCGAGATCGGCAGGGCCGAGGCGGTCACGTGGTCGACATCCGCGGGCAGCGGGGCGAGGTTGCGCGCTTCCACCGCCACGTAGTCGGCCAGGGTGCCGTCGCGGGTCCAGTCGGCCAGGCCGAAGACGCGCTGGCCGACGGTCAGGCCCGTGGTGCCGTAGCCGAGTTCCGTGACCACGCCGGAAAGTTCGTGGCCGGGCACGCTCGGCGTGCGGTCCCGGCCCGCGCGGTCGGTCCACGTGGCCGGCCAGGTCAGCTCGCCGGGGGTGAACGCGGCCGCGTGCACCCGCACGACGACGTCGTTTTCGGCGGCGTGCGGGTGCGGCAGCTCGGTGAGGGCGGGTTCCGCGGTGCGGTCCCGGACCGTGATGGCACGCATGGCGATCAGCTCCGTTCGAGGGGGTTGGCCGCCATCCGGGCGGCGAGGTCGTTGCGGATCGCGGCGGCGGCCGAGCTGTCCGGCTTGCGGTCCGCCTGGTCACGGAAGCAGCGCAGGAACTCGCCGACGAGGTCCAGCCGCGGGTAGCAGGCCAGCACGTCGGACCGGAAGCCGGCGGGCAGCTCGGCCACCCCGCGCCCGGCGATGTCGGCCGCGGCGGCCCTCGACAGCAGGAAGCCTTCGGGGTCCTCCGCCGGGTCCACCTCGGGCGCCATGTGCCGGACGATCACCTCGGCGAGCCGGTCCCGGCGCGCGGCCGGCCACCCGGCGCCGGCGGCGAACACCCACCCGACGTGGCCACCGGCCACCTCGAACGGCTTCGTGTGGCTGTCGAACTCCGGGGCCAGCCCGACGTCGTGGAGCATCGCCGCGACGAACAGCAGCTCGTCGTCGAAGTGCACCCCGTGCGCCTCGCCGAGCGCCACCGCCCAGGCGTAGACCCGCATCGAATGGTTCAGCAGTGACGGCGACGAGTACGCCGCCGCCACTTCGGCCGCGGTCGTGCAGGCCGGGCCGCTGGGAAGGGAAAGGTCCATGGCCCGAGGGTACGCCTTACATTACGACCAATGTATGTAACGTAACTTACGCGGCGCTGGGTGAATCGATGACAAATCGATGCAACGCCTCTAGGCTCGGGCGCCAGAGGGAAGGAGAGCCCGTGCCCGAGAACCGCCTGCCCGTGCTGACGGTGCACGTGCGCGCCGTCCCCGAAGCCGTCGTAGTCGCGGCGGAGGGCGACCTCGACCTCGGCAGCGCGCCGGTGCTGCGCACCCGGGCCGGAGCCGCGCTCGACGGGCGGCCGGAGGCGCTCGTCGTCGACCTCGGCGGCGTCGGGTTCTGCGGTTCGGCCGGCCTGCAGGTCATCGCCGAGCTCGTCGCCGCGACCACCGCGGCGGACGTGCCGTTCGCGCTGGTCACCGACCGGCGCGCGGTGCTGCGCGCGCTGCAGCTCACGCGGCTCGACACCACCCTCGCCCTGCACCCGACACTGGCCGGTGCCCGCGCGTGGCTGCGCGAGCGGGCATGAACGGGAGTTCGGCCGGGTAGTCCTCCGCCATGGAAGCGGAGGCGCTGCTGCAGAGCCTGACCCGGGTGGTGACCGCGCTGGACGGCACCGGTATCCGGTTCGCCGTGGCCGGTGGCCTGGCGGTGTACGCCCGCGGCGGCCCGCCGTCCGACCACGACGTCGACCTGTTCCTCAAGCCCGGCGACGCGGACCGGGCGGCGGAGGTGCTCACCGCCGCCGGGCTGCGCCGCGTGCACCCGCCGGAGGACTGGCTGACCAAGGTCTACGACGGCGAGATCCTCGTCGACCTGATCCACCGGCCCAACCACCGGCCGGTGACCGACGAGCTGCTGGACCGCGCCGCCTTCATGCGGGTCGGGTCGACCGCCGCGCCGGTCGTGTCCGGCACCGACCTGCTCGTCGACAAGCTGCTCGTGCTCGGCGCGCACCGGTGCGACTTCGTGCCGCTGCTGCAGATCGCCCGCGACCTGCGCGAGCAGGTCGACTGGACCGAGGTCGCCGTGCAGGTGTCGGCGTCCCCGTACGCCCGCGCGCTCCTGGCGCTGCTCGGTGACCTGGCCGTGATCGATCCGGAGGAGGCTCTCGTGCCCGAACCACCGCAGTACCTCGTCGCCCGGCTGAGCCGGGCCCTCGCCGAAGACCCCCGCACCGCCGAACTCGGCGTGCACGTGACCGTGCGGGGCGAGCACGTCCACCTGACCGGCGAAGTGACCTGCCCCGCGCGGAAGGCGGAGGTGGACGCCGTCGTCGGCGAGTACCTGACCGGGGAGCTGGTGCACAACGACGTCCGGGTCGCCGACGTCCGCGAGCCGGCGAGCGCGGAGGAGATCGGCCGATGAGGATCGCCGCGGTCGGGGACGTGCACCTGGGCGAAGACTCCCGCGGCCTGCTCCGGCCGGCCCTCGGGCACCTGGACGGCACTGCCGACGTCCTCCTGCTGGCCGGGGACCTCACCCGGCACGGCACGCTCGAGGAAGCCCGCGTCGTGGCCGACGAGGTCGCCGGGCTGGGCGTGCCGGTCGTCGCCGTCCTGGGCAACCACGACCACCACAGCGACGCCGCGGACGCCATCGCCGGCGTGCTCCGGGACGCGGGTGTCACGGTGCTCGAAGGTGACGCGGCCCGGTTCGAGCTGCCGGACGGCTCGCTCGGCGTCGCGGGGGTCAAGGGGTTCGGCGGCGGGTTCGCCGGCAAGTGCGCCAGCCGCTTCGGCGAGCGCGAGATGAAGAACTTTGTCGAGCACACGATGGCGTCGGCCGAATCGTTGCGCGAAGCGTTGCAGAGCCTCGACACCGACGTCGTCGTCGCGCTGACCCACTACGCGCCGATCCCCGGCACGCTGCACGGCGAGCCGCCGGAGATCCACCCGTTCCTCGGCTCGTACCTGCTGTGCGAACCGATCGACGAGGTGGGGGCCGACCTGGCGCTGCACGGCCACGCCCACTTCGGGTGCGAGCAGGGCGTCACGCCCGGCGGGGTCCGGGTGCGGAACGTAGCGCAGCCGGTGATCCGGAAGGCGTACGCGCTCTACGAACTCCACCCGGCCGAGGTGTCCGCGCGGCGCTAGCCGGCGCCGTAGCGGAGGCCGTCGACGAGAACGCCGACCATGCGCTTGCCGTGCCCCGGCTCGCGGCCGGGTACGGGCTGGCACAGCAACGCGATCGCGTACAGGAGGTCTTCGGCGCCGAGGTCGCCGCGGATCGCGCCGTCGGCGGCCGCCGCGTCGAGCAGGGCCGTGAGCGTGGGGCCCAGGCGCTCCATAAAGTAGCCGGGCAGCCCCTCGAACGCCGGATCGCCCGAGTGCAGGGCCGAGGCGAGCCCGCGTTTGGCCCCGAGGAGCTCGACGAACCGGTCGATCCACAGCGACAGCGCCCGCTCCGGCGGGTGGGCGTCGCTCAGCTCCGGGCCGGCGTCGGCGACCGCGTCGATCCCGGTCTGTACCACCGCTTTGACCAGGTCCGAGCGCTGCGGGAAGTGCCGGTACAGCGTGCCGACGCCGACTCCGGCGAGGTCGGTGATCTCCTTGGCCGGTGCGTCCACGCCGGAGGTGTCGAAGACCGTCCGCGCCGCCTCGACCAAGGCCTCGACGTTGCGCTGGGCGTCGGCGCGCCGCCGTCGGGTTTCCTGGGTCACTTCGCCCCTCTCGGTTGCGTAACCGGAAAAGCTTTCCGTATAGTTCCGGAATAGCTTTCCACTTACGGCCAGCGTACGGCATCCGCGCCGGCCGGCACCTCGGCGGGAGAAAACCCATGCAGTACCGCACCCTCGGCCGGACCGGGATCAAGGTCAGCCCGTACGCGCTCGGCGCGATGATGTTCGCGACGTCCTTCGGCAACCCCGACCCGGACGACTCCGCCCGCATGATCCACAAAGCACTGGACGCGGGCCTCAACTTCATCGACACCGCCGACGCGTACGGCGATTCCGAAGAGGTCGTCGGCAAAGCGTTGCGGGGCCGCCGCGACGACGTCGTGCTCGCGACCAAGTTCGGCCGCCCGGTCGGCGACCACCCGCACCACCAGGGCGCGTCCCGGCGCTGGATCGTCACCGCCGTCGAGAACTCGTTGCGGCGCCTGGGGGTCGACCACATCGACCTCTACCAGGTGCACCGCACCGATCCCGCGACGGACGTCGAGGAAACGCTTTCCGCGCTGACCGACCTGCTCCGCGCCGGCAAGGTCCGCGCGATCGGCACGTCCCAGAGCCTCGCGTCCGACATCGTCGAAGCCCAGTGGGTCGCCGAACGGCGCGGCCTGGCGCGGTTCCGCGCCGAGCAGGCGGCCTACTCGATCCTCAACCGCGGCGTCGAACGCGAAGTGCTGCCGCTGGCCCAGCGCTTCGGCATGGGCACGCTGATCTGGGGCCCGCTCGGGCAGGGCCTGCTCACGGGGCGCGTCCGCAAGGGCGAGCGGAACGACCTGCGCCGGGCCCACCTGCTCAAGCACCTCACCGACGAACGCCGGCTCGACGTCGTCGAGCAGCTCGTTCCGCTGGCCGCCGAAGCGGGCCTGCCGATGACCCATCTGGCGATGGCCTTCGTCATCGCCCACCCCGGCGTCACGAGCGCGCTGCTCGGGCCGCGGACCATGCCCCAGCTCGACGACCTGCTGGCCGGCGTCGAGGTCCGGCTCACCGACGACGTCCTCGACCGCATCGACGCAATCGTGCCGCCCGGCACCAACATCGGCGCGCTCGACCAGAACTACCAGCCGCCGGCCGTGCACGACCCTGGTTTGCGCCGCCGCCCGCTCGCCGAGCGCGCCGCGGCCTAGTGTCACGCGTCCGAGGTTCGGTGACGGCCGGCGGCGCGTGCGAACGTCTTGAATGAGTCATTCAGGTCTTCGGAGGTCCTGAATGACTCATTCAAGACGCGTGACACCAGCCGGCGCTCCGGGGCGGGTCTTGACGAGCGGGGCGTCCCGGCACAGCTCGCGGAAGCCGACGCCGTAGTACAGCTCGCGTGCCGCGGGGTGGCCCGGCGCGCCCAGGCAGGCGACCGTCGCGTGCCTGGCGCCGGCCGCGCGCGCCAGGCGCATGCCCTGCAGGAGCAGCGCACGGGCCAGGCCGCGGCGCCGGAAGCCCGGGTGCGTCCCGACCGGCTCGAACTCGGCCGTCTCGTTGGCTTCGTCGAGCCACAGGATCGCCGAGCACGCCATCGTCCCGTCCGGTGCCTCCACCAGGACGTGCAGGTCGTCGCGGTACGCCGGGGCCTGCCGGACGCCTTCGTAGCTCTCGGCCGTGTACGTGGTGGGAGCCCAAGCGTCCACATGGGACTGGACCGCGGCCGCCGGCCCGGCTTCGCCCGCGGTGCGGAACCGGAACCCGGCGGGCAGGACCGGCCCGGCGACGTCGGCGAGGTCGCGCTCGTTGAGCTGGGTCCAGGAGCCGGTGTCGCCGAGCGCGTCCGGGTCGGTCTCGTAGCCGTGCGCCGCCCAGCGCGCCAAGGCGAACTCGTCCGCGGCGCCCGCCAGCGCCGAGCGCTCGACGTCGCCCGCCGTGGCTTCGTACCAGGCGATCACCTCGTCGATGAGCGGGGCGTGGCCGGGGTGGACCTGGTGCGCGAGGGAAGCGCCGGTGACGTCCTTGACGGTGCCGTCGCTGCGCCGCACCCGGCGGGGGAGGCGCGCCCAGGCCCACGCCACCAGTTCGCCGCCGGAGAACCACAGTTCCCGGCGCCAGCTCGCGCCGGCGGCGGTGTGGTCCTTGCCCCAGTTCCAGGCCAGCTCGCCGTAGGACGCGTCGCCGTTCACCAGCTCGGGGCGGGTGGCGGTGACCCGCTGCGCGAGGCCTTGCATGAGCCGCAGGTCGTCGACGGTGATCATGGAGCGGCACTGTGTCAGAGGGCGGTTTGCGCCGTCGAGTCGTTTTCGGCCGGGATACTCGCGGGGAGGAGGTGGCGTGTGGTCGTGCGGGTGCTGGTGGTGGCCGTGCTGGTCGTGGTGCTGGTGCTGGGGCTCGTCTGGGTGTTCCAGCGCCGGCTGATCTACCTGCCCGACGCCGGTCCGGTGCCGGCCGCCGCGAGCGTGCTGCCCGGTGGTGAAGACGTCCGCCTCCGCACGGCCGACGGCCTGGAGCTGGGCGCCTGGTACGTCCGGCCCCGCGACCGCGAGCCGTCGGCGACGGTGCTGGTGGCCGGCGGCAACGGCGGGAACCGGGCCGGGCGCGCGCCGCTGGCGGCGAAGCTGACGGAGGCGGGGCTGGCGGTGCTGTTGTTCGACTACCGCGGCTACGGCGGCAATCCGGGCGACCCCAGCGAAGCCGGATTGGCCCTCGACGTCCGCGCGGCCCGCGGGTTCCTGGTCGAAGAGCGGCGGGTTTCGCCGGAGCGGCTGCTGTACTTCGGCGAGAGCCTCGGGTGCGCCGTCGTGACCGAGCTGGCCACCGCGTACCCGCCGGCCGGGCTGCTGCTGCGCTCGCCGTTCACCGACCTCGCGGCGGTGGGCGCCGAGGCTTACCCGTACCTGCCGGTGCGGCTGCTGCTGCGCGACCGCTTCCCGGTCGAGGAGCAGGTCGCGCGGGTTCGGGTGCCGGTGACCGTGGTGCTGGGCGGCGCGGACTCGATCGTGCCGCCGTCGCAGAGCCGCGCGGTGGCGGCCGCGGCGTCGGCGCGGGTGGTGGAGATCCCCGGTGCCGACCACAACGACCCGGTCCTCCTGGACGGCCCGGAGCTGATCGAGGCGGTCCTGGCGCTGGTGCCGCGCTGATCGGCCGGACGAGGAAGACCGCAGCGCGCCGCCGTCACCGGCCCAGCTGCTTCAGCAACTCCGCCGCGTCCACGACCTGGCCGGCGGGCGGGGCCGGGATGTCGACCGGCTTGCCCCAGTCGCGGTAGTCGGTGGTGCCCTTGGCCGGCGCGGGGGCGGCGGAGAAGTCGACGGCGTAGCGGACGGGCCGGGCCGCGGCGTCGAGCCACAGCTGGGCGGGGACCTTGACGGCGCCCGGCTGCGGCCCGAACTCGGGGAACAGCTCCGGCGCCTTCGCCGGGTCGAGTTCGAGCCGGTAGTGGTTGACGGCGACGTCGCCGAGCTTGGTCTGGCCGGCCGAGACGATCCGGCCGGTGCGCTCGATCTCCGTCAGGGCCCGGCCGAGGTCCGGCAGCTTGACCGAGAGCAGGAACCCGGTGCCCAGCGCCTGCGCGACCGGGTCGGCGCTGCCCGCGTCGGTGCCGACCCAGGGCTTGCCGGGGATCGCTTCCTGCGGCGTCCGCGTGAAGGTCCGCGGGCCGATCACCCGCGTCTCGCCGCCGTCGAACGCCATCGACAGCGAGGTCTCCCCGCCGTCGAACCGGATCGAGCCGGTGAGCTCCTGGGTGGTGGGTCCGGACACCGAGGTCGTCGTGAAGCCGGCGGACGGCCCGCGGCCGATGCCGGTCCGGGCGGTCCCCACCAGGCCGGCGACGTCGGTGGCCGGTGGCGCGAGCGCCGGCGGGGCCGGCGGCGGCACCGGGGCCGGGTAACAGGCGGTCAACGCCAGTGCCGCCGCGGCGACGGTCAGGACGGACTTGCGCACCCGGGCCCCCTCGAAGTCGTGTTCCGGGGGAAGGTAATCGGGGAAGGTCACAATCCGGGCAGGGTGTGCGCGGTGGTCCCATCGCGCATAATGGGCCACTGACCGACTGCTTGGTATGTGCCGGGCACCACACGAAGGAGACACACTGCCGTGAACTCGTTCAAGGATCGCGTCGCGATCGTCACCGGGGCCAGCCGGGGCATCGGCCTCGGGATCGCGAAGACGCTCGTCGAACGCGGCGCCAAGGTGTGCATCACCGCGCGCAAGCCGGAGGCCCTCGAAGAGGCCGTGAACTCCCTCGGCGGCCCGGACGTCGCCATGTTCGTGCCCGGGAAGGCCGACGACACCGACCACCAGGACGAGGCGGTCGCCAAGACGATCGAGACCTTCGGCCGGCTCGACTACCTGGTCAACAACACCGGCATCAACCCGGTCTACGGCTCCACCCTGGACATCGACCCGGCCGCCGCGGCCAAGATCCTCGGCGTCAACGTGCTCGCGCCGCTGGGCTGGACCAAGCGCGCCCGCGACGCGTGGATGGGCGAGCACGGCGGTGCCGTCGTCAACGTCGCTTCCGTCGCCGGCCTCGGCGCTTCGCCCGGCATCGGCATGTATGGCGTCAGCAAGGCCGCGCTGATCCGGCTGACCGTCGAGCTCGGTGCCGAGCTCGGGCCGAAGATCCGCGTGAACGCCGTCGCCCCGGCCGTGGTCAAGACGAAGTTCGCGACCGCGCTCTACGAGGGCCGCGAGGAGGAGGTCGCCTCGGCGTACCCGATGAAGCGGCTCGGCGTGCCAGCCGACATCGCGGGCGCGGTGGCGTTCCTGCTGTCCGACGACGCGGGCTGGATCACCGGCCAGACCATGGTGCTCGACGGCGGCGTGACCCTCGGCGGTGGCCTGTGACCGGCGTCGTCATCACCGGTGGCGGCGGGGGCATCGGCGCCGCGCTGGCCCGCCGGTTCGCCGCCGGCGGCGCCCAGGTCGTCGTGGCGGACCTCGACGGGGACAAAGCCGCCGAAGTCGCGAAGGAGATCGGCGGGACGGCGTTCGTCGGCGACGTCGCGAGCGTCGACGGTGTCGCGAAGCTGATCGAAAGCGCCCGTGCGACGCTGGGCGAGATCGACGTCTTCTGCGCCAACGCGGGGATCGCGCCCTTCGGCGGCGCGGAAAGCCCCGAGGAGGTCTGGGCGCACACCTGGGACGTCAACGTCATGGCGCACGTCCGCGCGGCGAACCAGCTGCTGCCGGCGTGGCTCGAACGCGGCGAGGGGCACTTCATCGCGACCGTGTCCGCCGCCGGGCTGCTGACCAGCCTCGGTTCGGCGCCGTACTCGGTGACCAAGCACGGCGCGCTCGCGTTCGCCGAGTACCTGTCGGCGACCTACCGGCACCGCGGGATCACCGTGCAGGCGATCTGCCCGCAGGGCGTCCGGACGGCGATGCTCGAGAGCACCGGCACCGCGGGTCAACTGCTGATGGGCGCTTCGGCGATCGAACCCGAGCAGGTCGCGGACGCGCTGTTCGCGGCGATGGAGTCGAAGCAGTTCCTGGTCCTGCCGCACCCGGAGGTCGCGGAGTACTACGCCGCGCGCGCGACGCAGACCGACCGCTGGCTCGGCGGGATGAACAAGCTGCAGCGCAAGGTCGAAGCGGCGCTCGAGGCGGAATGAGCTGGCAGCCGGAGGTCGACGAGCTGGCCCGGCGGCGCGAGCTGGCCGAGCGCATGGGCGGTCCGGAGAAGGTGGCCCGCCAGCACGCCGCCGGGCGGTCGACGGTCCGCGAGCGGATCGCGGCGCTCGCCGACCCCGGCAGCTTCGACGAGATCGGCGCGCTGGCCGGCACGGCGTCCTATGTGGACGGCGCGCTGGAGTCGTTCACCCCGGCCAACTTCGTCATCGGCACCGCCCGGCTCGACGGCAGGCGGGTGGCGATCGGCGGTGACGACTTCACCGTCCGCGGCGGTGCCGCCGACGCCGCGATCATGGAGAAGCAGGTCCACGCCGAGCGCCTGGCCAACGAGCTCCGGCTGCCGCTGGTGCGGCTGATCGAGGGCACCGGGGGCGGCGGCAGCGTCAAGATGCTGGAGCAGCACGGGTTCACCTACGTCCCGGTCAACCCGGGCTGGGACCTCGTGGTGGACAACCTCTCGACGGTCCCGGTGGTCGCGCTCTGCCTCGGCCCGGTGGCCGGGCTCGGGGCCGCGCGGGCGGTGATGTCGCACCTGAACGTGCTGGTCGAAGGCGCCGGGCAGCTGTTCGTCGCCGGGCCGCCGGTGGTGAAGCACGCGACGGGGGAGGACCTCACCAAGGAAGAGCTCGGCGGCGCCGACGTCCACCGGCGCAGCGGCGCGGTCGACCGGATCGTGGCGTCCGAAGCCGAGGCTTTCTCGGTGGCGAAACAGTTCCTGTCGTACCTTCCGTCCTCTGTGGACTGCCTGCCGCCGGTGACGTCCACATCGGACCCCGTGGACCGCGCCGACGAGGGACTGCTTTCGCTGGTGCCGCGCAACCGGCGTCAGCCCTACCGCTTGCGGCCGCTGCTGGACGGCGTCTTCGACGCGGGCTCGGTGTTCGACTACGCCGTGTCGGGCGGCTCGGCGTACGCGGGACTGGCGCGGCTGAACGGGCACCCGGTCGGCGTCCTGGCCACCGATCCCTACCGCGGCGCGACGCTGACCCCCGAGGGCGCCGACGTGATGACCCGGCTGGTCGACCTCTGCGAGACGTTCCACCTGCCCCTGGTTTCGCTGACCGACCAGGCGGGCATGGTGATCGGCGCGGCGGCCGAGCGCGCGGGCGCGATCCGCCACGGCGTCCGCGCGGTCACGGCGGTCTACCAGGCGCGGGTCCCGATGGCCGAGGTGATCGTCCGCCGCGTGTTCGGCGTCGGCGGCGCGGGCCAGGTCAACCGCCACCGCCTGGTCCGCCGCTGGGCCTGGCCCTCGGGCGACTGGGGCTCCCTGCCGGTCGAAGGCGGCATCGAAGCGGCCTACCGCGCGGAACTGGACGCGGCCGACGACCGGGCGGCGCGGATCGAGGAGATCCGCGCGCGCCTGGACGCGGTGCGATCGCCGTTCCGGACGGCGGAGCGCTTCTCGGTCGAGGACGTCATCGACCCGCGCGAGACCCGGTCCCGGCTGTGCGACTGGATCGGGGACGCCTACGCGGTGCTGCCAAGACTTGCCGGCCCGCCGTCGTTCGGGATGCGGCCCTAGGCGGTGCTGCCGCTGAGGGTGTCCCGCAAGCGCAGCAGTGCACGGCGACGAGCGTGTGCTCGTGCCAGCAGCAGTCCCGCCACCGCGATGAGGACGCCGCCGGCCAGGGCGGTGGCCAGGATTTCCGCCGTGGTGCGGCGGGTCGCGGCCAAAGCCGTACCGGCAGCGCAGGTGCCCACGCTGACCGCGAGCGCGAGCCGGGCGCCCACCACTTGGTCCCGGGCGAACAGCGGCCGGCGGTGGCTCAGGACCCACCCGGCGAAGGCGGCCCAGGCAAGGCCGACCGCGATCAACGCGGCGAAGGCGGCCTGGGTGCGAGCGGGTGCGGTTCGGTCACCCACAGCACGGTGATCAGCGCCGCACCGCACCCGCCCGCGAGCTCAACGGCCACGTGCCGCATCCGGGAGTTCCTCCAGCACAGCCCGGCGTGCCGCGTCGTCGTGCTCACTCATGTCTCGTATCCCTTCTCCACCGGGACGTCCCGGAGCATGCGGCGCGCGCGGTGCAGCCTGCTCTTGACCGGCAGATCCTCCAGGTGGAACAGGATCAGCACCTCGCGTTCCAGCGGCGGCAGCCCGCTCAGGCCGGCTTCGATCTCCATCGCGGTCAGGACGTCACCGAGGCCGTCGTCGGCGGCGACGGCGTCCGTCTCGACTTCGGTGATCCGCGGCGCCCCGTACCTCCGGCGCAGGTGATCGGTCACGGTGCGCCGGGCGATGGTGAACAGCCACGGGGCGAACCGCTGCGGCTCGTGCGGGCGCGGGAGCCCGCGCACCACGGAGACCCACGTCTCTTGGGCAAGGTCGTCCGCGACGTGCGGGGAGCCCACCATGCTCCGCACATAGCGCCACAGCGGGTGGTGCCAGAGCCCGCACCAACTTGGGGAACGCGTCCCGTTCCCCGAGCCGGCACACGCCTTAGCGGACCCGGTACCAGTGCGGCCGGAGCAACTCAAGTGCGACCGGCTCGCCGCCGGGCCGGTCGAACATCCGGACGCCGTCGCCGAGGAGCACCGGGACCGGCAGGGCGAGGATCTCGTCCAGCAGACCCGCTTCGAGGCACTGCCGGGCGATGTCGGCCCCGAGGACGTTGACGTACTTGTCGCCGGCCGCCTTCTTCGCCTGCCCGACGGCCTCCTTCAGATCGCTGAGGAAGGTGACCCCTGGCGCGGGGGCTGCGGGCCGGTGGGTGAGCACGAACTGCGGTCCCTCCCAGCCGCCGCCGAACGCCTTGCCCTCGCCTTCGGTGCCGCGGTGGGGGTCGTCGCCGCCGTAGGTCCGGCGCCCGACGAGCAGGGCGCCGATGCGGGGGATGAGCTCGTCGACGAGCGGGTCGGGCCCGAGGTGGGGCGTCAGCCAGGACATGTCCCCGCCCGGGCCGGCGATGAACCCGTCGAGGGAGGTGCTGAAGGCGTAGAGCAGCTTGGCCATGGGACCTGCTTTCCGTGGTGGCGTCTCGGACGGGAGTACTGACCGGCCGGGCCACGGAAACTCATCGGTCCGGGAACTTCGGGGGCCTCCGCTCGTTCCAGCTGGCCAGTCCCTCGGCCAGCTCGGGGCGGCCGAACGACTCGATCATCAGCGCCGTGGCTTCGCGCGCAGCCTCTTCGAGCGTCAGGGACGCTTCGCGCCCGAACTGCTCCTTCATCACGGCCATCGAGCGGGGCGCGCTGTAGGTCGCCAGCTCGGTCGCGTAGGCGTGCGCGCGCAGCGCCAGCTCCCCGGCCGGCACGACCTCCTGGACCAGGCCGTAGTCCAAGGCCTGCTCCGCGGTGAACGTGCGGCCGGACAGCAGCAGGTCGCGGGCGCGGCCCTGACCGACGAGCTCCGGCAGCAGCTTCGCGACGCCGTACTCGGCGATCAGCCCGCGCCGCGCGAACGCCGTGGTGAACTTCGCGCCCGCGGCGGCGAACCGGACGTCCGCCGAGCAGGCGATGACGAACCCGAGCCCGGCGCAGCCGCCGTTGATCGCGGCGACCACCGGGACCCCGACCGACGCCGCCGCGAGCACGTCGCGGAAGTTCTCGTGCCCGCCGCCCCCGGCCGGGGGAGCGGCGGCGATGTCGTCGAGCAGCCCCAGGTCGGCGCCGGGGCAGAACGCCTTGCCCGCCCCGGTGACGACGACCGCGCGGACCCCGGCGTCCGCGTCGGCCTGCCGCAGCAGGGCGCCGTAGCGGGCCTGCATCGGGACGTCCATCGCGTTGCTGCGGTCGGGTTTGTCGAACGTCAGGGTCGCGACCGCGCCGTCCGCCGCGTACCGCACGCCATCCACCGTGGACAAGGCCGCCTCCTCGTGGTCGGGCCCCATACTAAGCGGGCTCGGCCACGTGGCGGGCCGGCTGACGGAAGGCTGGGCGATGTCCCGGCGGCTGGTCCTGCTCGGCGGCGGGTCGCTGGCGATGTCCGCCGGTTGCCTGCTCTGCCTGCCGACGGGCACGCCCTGGTTCTATGCCGGGATGCTGGTGGTCACCCTCGGCGAGCTCGCGCTGATCGTGGCGGCGGACGTCGTTGCGTCCGAGCTGGCTCCCGACGGGGCGACCGGCGTCTACCTGGGCTACACGACCATGTCCTGGGGCGTCGGCGCGGCACTGGCGGGCCTGCTGT
This sequence comes from Amycolatopsis lexingtonensis, assembly GCF_014873755.1. Lineage (NCBI taxonomy): Bacteria > Bacillati > Actinomycetota > Actinomycetes > Pseudonocardiales > Pseudonocardiaceae > Amycolatopsis > Amycolatopsis lexingtonensis. Next base: position 3,814,247 of record NZ_JADBEG010000001.1, on the reverse strand, counting down.
CCGGCTTGCTGCTGGACGGCTCGAGCACCGGCCGGATCTGGTTCTGGCCGGTGAGCACGGTGGTGCTGCTGGCCGGTGCGACGGGGCTCATCACCGTCGGGCGCAGGCAGGCCCGGAACACAGCGGCGATCGCCGCCACGGCCTGAGTGAGCCGTGCGGACGTTCCCCGTGCTGCGCCCCTTCGAGCTTCGCGTGCGCGGCCAGCTCGTGGACCTCGGCGGTCCCCGCATCCGCACCCTGCACGCGCCGCGGACGGCGGATCTCCGCGCCGATCGCCCGCGTGGCACCGTGCCGCCCGGCGGCCGCGATCAGGACCTTCATCGGCACCTCCAGCGCCGTTCGAGTCGTGCGCGCACAGCGTCGCGCCCGCCGGGTGCGGTGGTGAGAGGACAACGGCTCCGGCCGGGGGTGACCTCCGGCTCCGGGATGTCGCCGTCCACTGTGGAACTGCCAGGTGTGGGAGCCGCCGCCGGGATCGCCGTTGATCCCATGCCCGAGTGACTTTGTGCCCTGTCCCGTGCGGTGCGGCGACGGTCACCATGGTGCGACAGCAAGACCTGCCCGAGATTCTTCGTCCGCTCTTGGGAGATCCGATGCACTCTTCTGCGGCCGGTGCGCCCGGCTCGCGATCCGCGGCGCAGAACCAGGCCACGCTCGTGGCCATCCGTGCCGCCCACCACACGGACCACGACCGCGTGGTCTTCGAGTTCGACGGCCCGCTCCCCGCGGAGCGGGAGGTCCGTTACGTGCCGGAAGTGATCGGTGATCCGTCCGGGCTGCCGGTCCCGGTGGTCGGCCAAGCCTTCCTGCAGGTCCGCATGGCCTTCGCCGCCGGTCACGACGACAACGGAAACCCCACTTACGGCGCACCGCAGCGCACGTATCCGCTGCCGAACGTCATCCAGGTCGTCAATGCCGGCGACTTCGAAGGGGTGCTGAACTTCGGCATCGGCCTCGCCCGCCAATCGCCGGTCCGGCTGTCCGTCCTGAGCAACCCGAGCCGCGTCGTGATCGACATCGACACCCCGTTCCAGACGGTTCCGGTCCAGGCGTACTTCCTCGACGTCGCTCGGTTCGAAGCCGGGACCGAGCCGTACACGCGTGCGGTGGCCCGGCCGGTGATCCCGCCCGCGACCGCGTATGGCGCCCTGCAACGGCTGTTCGCCGGGCCCACCGAGGCCGAGCTGGGCCGGCGGCTGGCGTTCGTCAGCTCCGACGCCACCGGGTTCACCGGCCTGACGATCAGCGACTCGATCGCGCGGGTCCGGCTCACCGGGGGCTGCTCGAGCCACGGCTCGACCTTCAGCATCGCCGAGGAGATCATGCGGACGCTCAAGCAGTTCCCGTCGGTGCGCTGGGTCAAGATCTACGACCCGGCCGGTCAGACCGAACGTCCGGACGGCTACGTCGACTCCATTCCCGAATGCCTCGAACCCTGAGCCGGACCCGCGCGCGGATGTCCGTGGTATCGAAGTGAGCCGGGCTGACGATCGAGATCGCCGAAGTCCAGGACCTCCTCGGCGAGCATCACGACGCCGTCATCGCCGCCCAGCAGTGGGCTGAACTTGCCGAGCGGCACCTGGGCGGCCCGGCGGTGATGCTCAGCTGCGGCCGCCTCGTCGAGCGCGAACGCGCTGCCGCCCGCGTCAACCGGGCTCAGTTCGACGGCATCCGGGCTCAGGCCACCAGGTCCAAGCTCACCCGATGGCTCGAAGCCGACGATCGACGTCACAGGAAGTGAAGTGCCGAGACCTGAGCGGTCAGGCCGGGCTGACGTCAGCGCAGCGGTGGCGGCGCTGCTGCTGGAGGCGGCCAGCGCGAGCCCGGTCGCGATCGGCAGCCCGCCGCCGACGATGGCGTTGCCGCCGTAGAAGCGGCGGCTCGCGTCGAACAAGTGCATCGAGCCGCCCCGGCCGCGGCTGCAGCCGGTCGTCCGGCCGTACATCTCCGCGAGGATCGCGTCCATCGGCACGCCGCGGGCGAGGGCGTGCCCGTGCTCCCGGTAGGTCGACACGACGGCGTCGCCGGGGTCCAGCGCTTGGAGCACACCGGCAGCGATCGCTTCCTCACCGATGTACAGGTGCATGAACCCGCGGATTTCGGCGGCGCTGTAAAGCTCGACGCAGCGTTCTTCGAACCGCCGGATCCGCACCATCTGGCGGAGCAGCTCGACCCGTTCTTTCGCTCTCGGGGTGACCGCGCTTTCCGGTTCGCTCGTCATCGTTGCTCCACTGTGGACAGATCACCTTCGGGCAGGCCGAGTTCGCGCGCCTTGAGCAGCCGGCGCAACACCTTGCCGCTGCGCGTGTGCGGCAGGTTCTGGTCGAACACGATTTCCTTCGGGGCCACGGCCCCGAGTTCGCGCCGGCCGAACGCGACGAGTTCCCGTCGCAGCTCTTCGGTGGGTTCGGCCCCGGGAACGAGGGACACGAACGCCTTGACCAGCTCGCCGGCCACCGGATCCGGGGTGCCGATCACCCCGGCCTCGGCGACGGCGGGGTGCGCCATCAGCACGCTTTCCACCTCGAACGGGCCGACCAGGTGACCGGCTGACTTGATCACGTCGTCCGCACGGCCGACGAACCAGTAATAGCCGTCGGCGTCGCGGCGCGCGATGTCCCCGCTCAGGTACCAGCCCCCGGCGAAGCAGCTCTCGTACCGGGCCTGCTCGCCGAGGTAACCGCGGAACATCGACGGCCAGCCCGGGCGCAGGGCGAGTTCGCCTTCGACGTCCGGCTCGGTGATCTCGCGGACGTGGCCGTCGGTCACCGCGGCGCGGCCGTCCTCGCCGCGTTCCAGCAGACCGGCGTCGACACCGGGCAGCGGGCGGCCCATCGAGCCGGGGCGCACTTCTTCCGCGGCGAGGTTGGCGATCATGATGGCGCCGGTCTCGGTCTGCCACCAGTTGTCGTGCACGGGCAGCCCGAGCGCCTCCTGGCCCCAGACGACGGCCTCCGGGTTGAGGGGTTCGCCGACGCTGGCGACGAACCGCAGCGCGGACAGGTCATGGTCTTTCGCGAGTTCGGGGCCGTGGCGCATCAGCATGCGCAGCGCGGTGGGCGCGGTGTACCAGACCGTCACGCGCTCGGCGGCGAGCACGCGGTACCAGCGTTTCGCGTCGAAGTCGCCTTTGTCGCAGACGACGGTCGCGCCGTGGGTGAGCGGCGCGATGACGCCGTAGGACATGCCGGTGACCCAGCCGGGGTCGGCGGTGCACCAGAAGACGTCCTCGGTGTGCAGGTCCAGGGCGAACCCGGCGGTCACGTGGTGCGCGAGCACCGCGGCGTGCACGTGGACCGCACCCTTGGGCGTGCCGGTCGTGCCGCTGGTGAAGTGCAGCAGCGCCGGGTCCTCCGGCGACGTCGGGGGAATGGTGAACGCGGGATCCACCGCCGCCAGCGCGGGGGCCAGTGCGGTCACGTCCGGCTCCTCGGCGGTCCCGGTCACCAGGACGTGCCGGAGGGCGGGCAGGCGGTCCCGGATGCTCCGGATCCGGCGCCGGTACAGCGTCGGCGTCGTCACGGGCACGCTGCCTTCACCGAGGGTCAGGCGCTGGCGGATCGGTTCGGGACCGAACGCGGGGAACAGCGGCGAAAGCACGCAGCCGGCCTTCAACGCGCCGAGGACCGCGACGTACAGCTCGGGGGTGCGGCCGAGCAGGGTGAAGACGCGCTCACCGGGGCGGACGCCGAGATTCCCCAGCAGCACGGCGAACCGGTCGGACCGCTCCTTCAGCTCGGCGTAGGTGATCTCCGTGACGGTCTCGTGCCGGTCCACGAATGACAGAGCGACCTTCGTGGCGAGCGGGCCCCCGGCGTGCCGGTCGACCGCTTCGTGAGCGATGTTGCGCCCGCGGCCGCCGGGCAGGCCTGACAGTGCCGATCCGGCCGCGTCCCAGCTGAAGTCCCGGCGTGCTTGGGCGTAGTCGGTGAGGTTGGCCGCGGCCCGCACGGCCGCCGGTTTGCCGATCGGCTCCCACCTCATGACCCGGCCTCCCCGCTGCGGGCTGGTTCGTGCGGCGGGCCGGTGTCGCCTCGGGTGCGGTATCGCATGACTGCCTCCCACCGTGTGGCCGTGCCCGCACCCTCCCCGCCGGACCGGCGACGTGGGAGGGCTGGAGGTCACGGCCTGTGGTGGTACAAAGTCCTCACCCCGGCGATCGTGGCCGGATCGGCGTCGGGGGAGGTGAGTGATGGACGATGCCCACCGCGTACCGAAGCGTCCGCTTGACCGACGGGCGGCAGGTCTCGATCGACCTGCTCACCCCGGCCGACGCCCCCGAGCTCGGGACGGCGATCGAACACGCCGACCCGGAGACCCGGTACCGCCGCTTCCGCGGGCCACCGCCTCGGGCCATCCCGAAGCTGCTGCGGCGGCTCACCGAACTGGACCACGAACGCCGTTACGCGCTCGTCGCGCGCGCTCCGGACGGGCACGGGGCCGCGGTCGCGCGGTACGAGGCCACCGCCGAACCGGGGGTGGCGGACGTCGCCGTCGTCGTGGATCCCGCGTGGCGGCACGCCGGCCTGGCCACCGCGCTCGTCCGGATGCTCGGCGAAGCCGCGGTGGCGCACGGCTTCACGAAGTTCACCGCCACCTGTCTGGCCGACAACGTCCCGGTCGGCGAGCTGCTCGACGAAGCCGGCGGCCACAGCGGCGCATCCCCGGATCAGCCCGTCGGTCGAAGAATGCCCGCGGTATCACACGCCGAGGGGTAGGGCCGGGCGGTGTGGCTTCGTACTTTTCCGGCGGACGGCGAAATTCTCGCCGGCTGCCGGAAAAGGGAGGTCTCGATGATCAATCAGTGGTGCGGCGTGAACCGGGTGCTCGGCCCGGTGGTGCTGGCGGCGGGCTTCGTGCTGGTGCCGGCGGGAACGGCAGTGGCGCAGGCGCCACCGACCTGCCACGGGCTGCCCGCCACGGAGGTCGGCACGGCCGGCGCCGACGTGCTGTACGGCACGCCCGGCGCGGACGTGTTCGTGACGCTCGGCGGCAACGACGTGGTGTTCGGCCTCGGGGGCAACGACACCGCCTGCCTCGGCGACGGCAGCGACCAGTTCTTCGGCGGTGACGGGGCCGACTGGGCGGACGGCGAGGCCGGCCCCGACACGCTGAACGGCGAAGCGGGCGCGGACACGTTGTTCGGCAGTCAGGGCGCTGACCGGCTGGACGGCGGGAACGGCGCCGACACGCTCAGCGGCGGCCAGGGAGTCGACGTCATCGAAGGCGGCGCGGGTGACGACACCGCCGACGGAGGAGCCGGCGGCGACACCGTCAACGGGGGCGCGGGCGCCGACACGCTGAACGGACAGGCCGGGCCGGACCGCATCAGCGGTGACGCCGGGGACGACACCCTTGACGGCGGTGCGGGCAACGACAACCTCGACGGCGGGGAAGGCAACGACATCGTCCGCGGCGCCGAAGGCAACGACACGCTCACCGACGCGGAGGGCGTGGACTTCGGGGATGGCGGTCCCGGTGCGGCCGACCGCTGCGATTCGCGGTTCGAGGCACTGGCCCGGTGCGAGGTCATCTTCTGACCGGGCCGGTGCGGCCGGTACCCCTACGCACACGGGAATGTTCCGGGCAGCCGGCCATCGTCGAGCACGAAGCTCCCGCCCGGCGTGACGGGAAAGCCGGGAAAGCACGGTCGGCCGTCGCTTGACACCCGTGGCGGACGGAGACATTCCGCGGCCCGCGGCCCCATCGCTCACCGCGGCGGCACGGACGTCATCGAGCAGTGGTCCGTGAGCGTCCGTGAGTGCCGGCCAATGCACGCACCACGTCGCCCGCGGTAACGATGCCGACCAACACCCCCGGCTCCGACCACCGGCAATGAGCGGGTGCCGGGTTCCGCCACGTGGTTCGCCAGTTCGCGCACGCGAGTGCCTGCCGGGACGGCCGGGCCCGGACGCATCGCGGAAGCGGCTGTCCGGGTCCGGCCTTCCGGCACCGCTCCGGAGCCGGGGTCGCCGGCCGTCCGACTCGATCACCGGCAGGCTGGTGAAACCACGTGCGGTCGTCACCGACCCCTTCTTCCGGCTCGGCGAGAACGAAGGGCACCAAGTCCTGGAACTGTCGGCGAAGTGCCATGAGGACGTGGTGACCGGCGACCGGCCAAGAGACGTCCAATGCCTCTTGGATGCGCGCCTCGCTGCAGCGATCCTCGACGAGGGAACCGCTTGTGGTACCGCGGCCACGGCAGGAGGCGAAGGGGCATGGAAACGCCAGGACGGGACGACATCGTCGTCGGTGTGGACCGTTCGACCGCCGGCGAGGTGGTGCTCGGCTGGGCAGCCGCCGAGGCCGCCGTGAGCGGGCGCCGGGTCGTCGCACTACGGGCCTGGACGTGCGAGCCCGGGTACGACCTCAGCGCCGGGGTCACCGGCTGGCCGGAAACCGCCGAGTCGCGGCAACTGCGCGAACTCGACGAAATCATCGCGCGAGTAAGGGCCGGCCTTCCCGGCGTGCGGATCCGGCCCGAGGTGATCGGGCATTCACCCGCGGTCGCGCTCGTCGAAGCTTCCCGGGCGGCGGCGATGCTCGTCCTCGGCGTCCGCCGGCACGGCGCGTCGCCGCCGGTGGCCGTCGGCTCGGTCGCGGACCAGTGTCTGCGGGAGGCGACGTGCCCGGTGGTGGTCGTGCCCTGCGACATCGGCGTCGACGACCGGGCTCATCCGGACCGGCCGCGCGATCACCCCGAAATCCGGAAAATCCCGAGGACTCTGACCGTGCGTCGGCAACGAGGACCCGCCCGAGGACAATCCGGCACTCTGCTCCGCCGGATGTTCGCCCTCCCCGGACGGGTCCCGGTCCCTCCCTGCGAAGAGGGTCGCGCATCCGACCGCTCTCTCGAAGGGGCGAAGGACTCATGCGGGAGGGACTTTCGTTTCCCCTCAGATGGGGTGAGCGCTTTCCGGTCGCGCGACAATCGGCTGCGTGGTTCACGGAGAACGTCATGAGCGATGAACGTGCCTGCCGTGGCGGGAGGAGACGTGGCGGTAACCGTGTTTTTGTGCGGTGACGTGATGCCGGCCCGCGGGGTCGATCAGATCCTCCCGTGTCCCGGTGATCCGGCGTTGCGGGAGCCCGCCGTCGACGACGCGCGCACGTATGTCGCGTTGGCCGAGAAGGCGAACGGACCCATCCCGCGGCCGGTCGATTTTTCCTGGCCGTGGGGTGCGGCGATCCCGGTGCTGGAGGCGGAGGCGCCGGACGTCCGGCTGCTCAACCTGGAGACCAGCGTCACCGCCGGCGGCGAGTTCGCGCTGGACAAGCAACTGCACTACCGGATGAGTCCCGGCAACCTGCCGGTGCTGACCGCGGTCCGGCCGGACGCCTGCGCACTGGCGAACAACCACGTCCTCGACTTCGGTATGGCCGGGCTCACCGACACCCTCGGCTTCCTGGACCAAGCGGGGCTTCGCGGGCTCGGTGCCGGCTACGACGTCATCGAGGCGAAGGAGCCTGTCATCGTCCCGGTCGACGGGAGCCGGCGGGTCGTGGTCTTCGCCGCGGGTATGGCGAGCAGTGGTGCTCCCCGGCGCTGGGCCGCGACGGGGGACCGGCCCGGGGTCTCGTTCGTCCATGGCCTCTCCGGCCGCAGCGCCGCGGAGGTGAGCCGGAGGGTGCTGGAATTCAAGAGGCCCGGCGACATCGGGATCGTGTCGCTGCACTGGGGCACCAACTGGGGGTACCGGGTGGATCCGGGTCAGGTGCGTTTCGCGCATCGGCTGATCGATGCCGGCGTCGACGTCGTGTACGGGCATTCCTCGCATCATCCGCGGCCGATCGAGCTGTATCGCAACAGGCTGATCCTCTACGGCTGCGGGGATGCCATCAATGATTACGAAGGGATACCCGGACACGACTATTATCGGGATGATCTTCGGCTGCTGTATTTCGCTTCGTTCTCATCGGACAGCGGGGAGCTGGTATCGCTGCGCATGCTGCCCGTGCAGGCGCGGAAGATGCGGCTCGAGCACCCCGAAGACCGGAACGTCGAATGGCTGCGCTCGCGGCTCGACCGCGTGTGCCGCCCGTTCGGCGTCCGAGTCCGCCGGGAGCCGTCCGGCATGCTGCACCTCGATCAGGACCGGCTGCCGCATTGAGGCCCTTGGTCCCTTTACCGTGCTCGGAAGAAGGGTGAGCCTGGTGGTTTCCGACGATCAGGAGGTGTGCCATGAGCCCGCATCGTGATCCGCTCGCCCATGCGCAGCAGCGAGCCCACGAGTGGCTGACCGCCGTCGCCGCGCAGCTGGGCACCGAAGACCGTCACTTTGCCTACCGCGCGACGCGTGCCTGGCTGCACCTGGTCCGCGATCGGCTGACCGTGGACAGCGCGGTGCACCTCGGTGCGCAGCTGCCGCAGTTCCTGCGCGGTGTCTACTACGAAGGCTGGGCGCCGGCGAAGGTCCCGGTCCGCTACGACGCCGAGCGGTTCAGCGCCTTGTTCGCCGGTGAGGCGCGGGTCGGCATCGCCGAGGTGCCTGCCATCGCCGGTGCGGTGTCGGCGGCGATGAACGGACTGTTTTCGCCTGGCCAGCTCGATCACGTCTTCGCCATGCTGCCCGCCGGGCTCCGGAGTGAGCTCGAAGGCCGGCCCGCGGTCCCTGCCGCGGAGCCGGCGAGCCGCGGTACCGAACACCTGCGGCTCAACGCCCTGGAGGACACGGTGCTGCTGTTGACCGACGCGGTCTCGGCGCTTGCGCGCGGCCTGGAAGAACTCCCCACCAGCGAACCCGGCGGCGGCCGTGTCGCGACGGCGGCGCAAGAGGCACATCGCATCCTGATGTCACGGGACACCGTGCAGACCTAGCGGATGTGCCGGCTCCACGTCGTTCCGGCCCTTTTGGCTGCCGGAGCACCGGCGAGATCCTTTACCGGATCAGCGGGTCGCCACGACGTGGTGCCCGCTCAGGACAAGGAGAGGAGCAAAGAGTCATGGCTGAATGCGAAGTCTGCGGCAACGACTACGACAAGGCGTTCCAGGTCACGACACCGGACGGTACGGGTCCGCACGTGTTCGACAGCTTCGAGTGCGCCATCCACCAGCTCGCGCCGGTGTGCGTGCGGTGCCACTGCCGGATCATCGGCCACGGCGTCGAAGCCATTGACGCCATGTATTGCAGCGCCAGCTGCGCGGCGGCGGCAGGTGTCGTGGGCGTGCGGGACCGGATCTGACAGACGACAAGGCCGCCCGGGGATCGAGCGGCTTTCGTCCGACGACGTGGGAGTCCGAGTTCCGGAACGGTCGAATCCCCGGCCATCTCTTCGAGCGGGTCACCGGGTTTCCCGCGACCCACCGGCGTGGCGCGGATCCGGCCCGGTCCGTACAGGCGAAGGCCCTCGACCTCCGGGACCGGAGTTCCGTATGCCGATCACCCCGTGGGGGCGAGTGCACGTGGGTGCTCGTCCGGCTCGCGCAGCCGAGCCAGTGCCCGCTGTTCCAGCCGGCGGACCCGTTCTCGGGGCAGCCCGAGCCGGTCGGCGGTCTCCTGCAGGGTGTGCGGCCGGCCGTCGTGCAGCCCGTATCGCATTGTGATGACCAGCCGTTCCAGCGGCCGCAGCCGCTCGAGGAGTTCGTGCGCGCGAGCGGAATCGGGCTCGTTCTCCGCCGCCGGCGCTGCCGAGCTTTGCGCGACGAGGTCACCGAGCACGGCCTTCCCGTCGTCGTCCACCGGCGCGTCCAGGCTCGCGGTGGCCCGGGCCACGGTACGCAACTCCACGACTCGTTCCGTGGTCATTCCTGCTGCTTCGGCGAGTTCCCCGTCGGTGGGCTCGCGCTGAAGCCGGACCCACAGCTCACCACTGAGCCGGTCGAGCTTGGCGAGCTGCTCCGCAGCGTGCACGGGTACCCTGATCGTGCGGGCGGTGAGGCGGGCACTGCGCTGCATCGCCTGCCGGATCCACCACATCGCGTAGGTGGAGAACTTGTACCCCTTGGTGTAGTCGAACTTTTCGACCGCGTGGATCAGGCCCAGATTGCCTTCCTGGATCGCGTCCGGCAGCGGCAGATCCGGGTGGCGGAACCGCTTGGCGGCGGCGGCGAGCCGCAGGTTCGCCCGGATCATGTGGTCCTTGGCGCGCCGGCCGTCGTCGGCGATCGCCCGGAGGTCTCCGGCCGCTGCCGGAAGTTCCCGGCTCCCGGTCTCCGACCGGCGCAGGAGTTCCGCGGCGTAGACGCCTGCTTCGATGCGTTTCGCGAGGACCACCTCGTCTGCCGCCGTGAGCAGCGGGGTCGAGCCGATCTCCGCGTAGTACCGGCCGACCTTGTCGACTTCGTTCTCGATTACCGGCAATTTTTTCGTATTTTCCTTCACCTTCTTTCTCACCTCCTGTCCGGCTATGTGTGAAACGTCCGCAATCCGTACGGAATTCCCCTCATGGGGGCAGAAGGGGTGTCTTCGGCACGTTTGGTGACCAATGGCCCTTGCCCGCGGTGGTGCGGTGCACCGATCGTCGGTTCATGCCGTTTGCCGATCGAACCGACGCGGGACTTCGGCTTGCCGAGGTGCTGGAGGAGTTCCGCGGTGCGGATGTCGTGGTGCTCGGGCTTCCCCGCGGGGGCGTGCCGGTCGCGTTCGAAGTCGCTCGGGCGTTGAACGCTCCGCTGGATGTCCTCGTGGTGCGCAAGATCGGTGTCCCGTTCCAGCCGGAGTTGGCGATGGGGGCCATCGGCGAGGGCGGAGTCCGGGTGACGAATCCCGGGATGATGCAGGCGTGTGAGGTGACCGAGGCTGAATTGAACTGCGTGGAGCGCGCCGAGCGCGCGGAACTCGGCCGCCGGGTTCGCCGGTTCCGCGGCGGCCGGGCACGGGAGCCGATCAGGGGCCGGGTCGCCTTGATCGTCGACGACGGGGTCGCGACCGGTGCCACGGCTCGGGCAGCCTGCCAGGTCGCCCGAGCCGAAGGAGCGGCTCGGGTGGTGTTGGCAGTTCCCGTGGGTGCGCCGGATTCCGTTGCCGCATTGGAGTCCGTTGCCGACAAGGTTGTCTGCCTGGAGGCGCCGGCCTGGTTCTCCGCCGTCGGACAGTGGTACGACCACTTCCCCCAGGTGCGAGACGAGGAGGTGCTGGCCCTGCTTCAGCCGGAGCCGCATCCGGTCGCCGCGGGCACGGACGATCCGCCGGTACAGGACGAACGGGTCGAGGTGTTCGCCGGGCCGACGCCGCTGATCGGCCGGATCGTCCTGCCCGAAGAACCCGGCGGCCTGGTGATCCAGGCGTACAGCAGCGCAAGCGGCCGGTACAGCCCCCGCCACCGCCGGATCGCCGACGTCTTCGTCGCGGCGGGGCTGGGGACCCTGATGATTGACCTGCTCACTCGCGTGGAAGAGGCCGATCGGCGGATGGTCTTCGACGCCGATCTGCTCGCCGGCCGGCTCGCCGCCGTGACGTCGTGGCTGCGGGCCCAGCCCGGGTGCGAGGACCTTCCCGTCGGCTACCACGGCACCGGTCCCGGCGCGGAGGCGGTGCTGCTGGCGGCCGCCGATCCGGACAGCCGGATTGCGGCTGTGGTTTCGCATGGCGGCAGGCCGGACCGGATTGCCGACCGCCTCGGCCGGGTACACGCGCCGACCCTGCTGATCGTCGGCGCCGCCGACTACACCGGAATCGATCTGGGCTGGCGGGCCAGGAGTCACCTCGCGTGCGTGAACGAACTCGCCTTGGTGCCGGCCACCGGGACGCTGTTCGAGGAACCCGGCACCCTCGACAAGGCGGCGTGCCTGGCCCGGGACTGGTTCCTCACCCATCTGACGGTGACCGGCGACTCCGCCTTGCTCCTGCGCTCCTGAGCGTGGCGGGGACTCATTCCGCGGGGGTGCTGAGTCCGTAGTGGCCGTCGTAGCGGTGGTAGAGCACGGCGCCGCGGCCGTGGTCGGCGTCGGTGTAGAAGAGGAACGGCAGGCCGAGGTCATCGAGCCGCGCGGCGGCCTCGGAGGTGGACAGCAGCGGTGCGGATTGTGCGCTGACCGTCAGGGGGAGCTGGAACGGGGCCAGTTCGCCTTTCCGTGGCGGGGTGACGAGCGCGAGCCGGAATCCGGTGGGCCCGGCGCGGTAGAGGATGGCGTCGCGGCCGGTGCCGGCTTCGGTGAACAGCTGGAATTCGTGGCCGAGCCGGCCGAGGTCGTGGGCGGCGTCGTCGACGGTGCAGGGGTGCGGGGTGAAGGAGAAGTGGGGGATGATTTCGCGTTCGGCTTCCGGTCGCGGGTACCAGCTGTCGTGGCGGGCGGGTTCGGACTCGTGCCGCCATTCGTGCGGTTCGCCGGTGGGCGTGCGGCCGCGGCGGGCTTCCCAGTGTTCGGCGGCGCGTTCGAGGCGGTGCCGCAGCCGGCCTTCGAGCCGGTCGATGGCTTCGGTGGAGTTTTCGCCGTCGGCGTGTGCGTGCACGAGCCGGCCGTTGACGTCGAGGTCGGCTCGTGCGGTCACGGGGTAGGGCACGGCGGGGTCGGGGTGGCGGGCCAGCCGGACGTGGGCGGCGAGCACGGGGCGGTGGGCGAGGTGGAGCAGCGCGCCGACCTTGCGGCGGGCGTAGCCGGGTGCGCCGGACAGTTCGCGTCCGTCGGTGGTCACTTCGATGGTGACGGTGCTGGAGATCCGGGGTGAAGTCACGGCTGCCGTCCTTTCGCTGCGAGGAACCCGTACTCCCGGGGTACGGCGAATCGGGTTCGACGAAAAGGGCCGAAGGACATCTGTCCTCGACGCTTCCGCCTGTCGCAGGGGCTCTCGGCCGGTCGGTGTGGACTTTCGGCCCTCCGCTCGGTCGTCCCGGGCTGCCAGCATCGAAACCGGAAGTCCCGTGCCCGACGTCGCAGGGGGAGGTCCAACCATGGCGATCACGTTGCTGGCCGGAATCCTTGTGCTGGTTCTGCTCGTGGCCCACTTCTCGCCCAGCCCGCGCCGCGGGTGGTGGCGGCGCTCCGGAGAACCGAATAGCTCGGGCTCGCACTCGGGCGGTGCCGGCCGCCAGGCGGTTGCGCTGGAACGGGAACTGACCGCGCGGCTGCTCACCGGAGAACTGACGCAGGCCGGCTATCGCGACGCCATGGCCCGCTTGGCGGACGACGAATGTGTCAGGGGCGACGATGTCGCCATGCTGCTGTGGCGGGCTCGGCTGGGGCCGGCCGGTGACGACGGTCCGGCGGACCTGCTGGACCGGCTCGGCGTGACCCTGCCCGGCGTCCGGCCCGGTGTCCTCTGTTCCGCCGCGGTGCTCGCCTCGACCGGAGCCGGCGCTGACGAGCTGATGGAGACGCTGCATCTCACGCGCGTCCAGGCCCGCACCGTCATCGCCGCGGTGACCACCCCCTGATGGGGGAGCCTCGGCGCGAACGAAAACCGGAAGCGGCCGCCCGGCGCATGCGGCGATCGGGACATCCTGATCGAGTGCGTCGCCGCGGGCGCGGATCCGCGGAGGATGCGGGCGCGGCGGTGGGCTGTCCCAGCCGAACGACGCCGTGGTGAGGATGCTGTGGGTTGCGCCGAGCTGCTCACCCCTTGACCACACCGACCGGGACCAGGCGGGCGACCTTGCGGCACAGGCCCGCGCCCTCGGCGGCGTCGACGACGGCGTCGACGTCCTTGTAAGCCGTCGGCGTCTCTTCGGCCAGGCTTCGCCACGACGTTCCCCGCACGGCGATGCCGCGGGATTCGAGGTCGTCGCGCAGCCGCTGGCCGTCGACTTCGCGGGCCGCGGCGTGGCGGCTGCGCGTCCGTCCGGCGCCGTGGCAGGTGGAGTGGAACGCGGGGGAGCCGGCCACCCCGGCCAGGACGTGGGAGGCGGTGCCCATCGTGCCGGGGATGAGCGTGGGCTGGCCGGTCGCGGCGAGTTCGGCGGGCAGATCCGGGTGGTGCGGTGGCAGCGCCCGGGTCGCGCCCTTGCGGTGCACGCACAACCGGCGCCACTGGCCGTCGAGCTCGTGGTGCTCGATCGTGGCGAGGTTGTGGGAGACGTCGTAGACGAGGTCGAGTTCGGCGCCGGTGTGCCGCTCGAACGCGCGGCGGGCGGTTTCGGTGAGCAGCTGGCGGTTGGCGCGGGCGAAGTTCGTCGCGGCGGCCATGGCACCGAGGTAGGCCTGTCCCGCGGTGGAGGTCACCGGGACGCACGCGAGCTGCCGGTCGGGTAGCTGGATCCCGTAGCGGTTCATCGCCTCGTCCATGGTGCGGATGTAGTCGGTGCAGACCTGATGCCCGAGCCCGCGCGAGCCGGTGTGGATCAGCACGCAGACCTGGTGCCGGTGGAGGCCGAACGCCGCGGCGGTGGCCTCGTCGAAGATGTCGTCGACCACCTGGACTTCGAGGAAGTGGTTGCCGGACCCGAGACTGCCGAGCTGGCCGAGGCCGCGTTCGAGCGCGTGGGTGCTGATGCGGCCGGGTGCGGCGCCTCGGATCTGGCCGGCGTCTTCGCAGCGGGCCAGGTCGCGGGGAACTCCGTGTCCGGCGTCGACGGCGTACCGGGCGCCGCCGAGCAGCACGTCGTAGAGCTGGGCGCGGTCGGCGAGCTGCCAGGTGCCGCCGTGGTGCAGGCCGCGGGGGACGGTGTGGCCGAGGGTGTCCATCAGCGGGCCGAGGACAGCCGGGAGCCGGTCGGCGTCCAGGCGGGCGGCGAGCAGCCGGACCCCGCAGGAGATGTCGAACCCGACCCCGCCGGGAGAGACCACACCGCCGGCGCTGACGTCGGTCGCGGCGACGCCGCCGATGGGGAAGCCGTAGCCCCAGTGGACGTCCGGCATGGCGTAGGAGGCGGTGACGATGCCGGGCAGGGTGGCGACGTTGGCCACCTGCTCCAGCGACTTGTCGCCGGTCGCTTCGGGCAGGAGGTCGCGGGTCGCGTAGACGATGCCGGGCACCCGCATCGGGCCGTGCCGGGGGATGCGGAAGCGGTACGGGGTTTCGGGGATGAGGTCCACGGTGTCCTCACACGTCGGTGGTGACCGAGCACGACCAGCCGTGCCGTCCGGGTGCGCAGCGCAGCTCGTGCAGTGACACGGCTTTCGGGATGGATCCGATGTGGGTCGCGGCTGCGGCGTCGATCACAGCGAACCGGGCGCGCAGCCCGCCGGGGGCGGCCTGGATGTCGGTGTGGACCGGGATCTGGCCGGCGGTGTGTGCGCCACGGCGCGGTGCCCGGACGAGGATCTTTCGGTCATCTGGTTCTCCAGTCGTGCCCGGCGACGGTGTGCCACCGATGGCGAGCATTCGCGGGTGAGGGATGATCGGATAGGGACCTAAGTCGATTTCGAGGCACTCGTCTCGCCGCCGACGACTTTGTGCTCTTGTGGGTTGCGGCGGTGCCCGGATGCACTGGAGCCATGCTGGTCACGGACACGTGTCTCGCCGACGGCCGCTACCGCCTGCTGAACCCGTGCGGCGCCACCCGCAACGGAGGCGCCGAGTTCTGGCTCGCCCACGACGAAGCGAACGCGCGGGACGTGGCATTGACGGTCCTGACGGCTGATCCCGGTGGGCGGCACCTCTTCGACGGCGGCGCCCGCGTGCTGGAACACGCCCGGCTGACCGCCACCGCCGGGGAGCCGGCCGTGGCCCCAGTGCTCGACGTGTTCGGCCCGGCGGAGGAAACCGAACTCGGCGCGGGAGCGGCCGGCCTGGTCGTCGCCACCTGGACCCCTGGCGCGGAGGTGCTCGACACCGTGCGGCAGGCTCCGGTGCCGGCCGAGCGTGCCTGCCGGATGCTGCGTCCGCTGGCTGCCGCAGCCGACCGCCTCCACCACCGGGGCCTGCTCGCCGGGATCGACTGTCCACAACGGATCAGGATCGGCGCGGACGGCACCCTCGTCCTGGCTTTCCCCGGCCCGGCGCCGACTGCCACGCAACGCGAAGACGTCTACGGTCTCGGTGCGCTGTTGTACGCGCTGATCGTCGGGGAGTGGCCCGCGCCCGACGCGGCCGAGTGGCTACCCGACGCCGTGCCGGAGCGGCTGCGGCTCGTGGTGCAGCTCAGCCTCGGTTGTGCCGGCCTGGGGGAGATCCACACGGCCACCCCGCTGCTCGAGGCGATGGCGCGCTTCGAGACCGATGCCGTCATCCCCGAGCCGTCAGTGGCTCGCCCTGTTCCGGAACCGGCCGCGGAGCCGCCGTCCCGGCCGGTGCGCCTCCGTCCCATGGACGCGCGCTCGGCGCTCACGGCGATTCTGGCGATCGCGGTGGTGGTGTTGGTCGCGGGCGGGGTGACGCAGGTGAGCGGGCTGTTCGACCGCACTCCCGCCGCGGTCCCGCTGTCCTTGCCTTCCCCGGCGCCGGCGGCGGTCCTGCCGCGTCCCGCTCCGGTTTCGCCGGTCCCGTCTTCGACGCCGCCGGCCGCTCCCGTCGCGGTCCGGCCCGACCGCGTGGCCGTGTTCAGCGTGACCGGAAGCCCCGACCACTCGCGTGAGGCCGGGCTGGCCGCCGATGGTGATCCGGCGACCGCGTGGCCCACCGATCAGTATCGGGAGCAGTTCCCGCAGTTCGCGCCGGGAGTCGGATTGCTCGCGGGCTTCGGGCGTCCGCTGCGGGTGCGCGGGGTGGACGTCACCTCACCCAGCGCCGGATCGGTGGTGGAAATCCGGGTCGCGGCCACCGCGCAGCCCACCCTCGCCGAGACGGTGCCGGTGGCAACCGCGACCCTGGCACCGGGCACGACCATGATCCCGGTGCCGTCCGGTGCGGCGAGTGCGGTCGTGCTGGTCTGGCTCGTCCGCCTCGCTCCCGGCCCCGGGGGCTACCAGAGCACGATCCAGGAGATCGCTTACCTCGGCGACACCGGCTGAGCGGAACTGCCGGTCCGGTTCACGAGTCTTCCGGTTCGAGGCGGTAGCCGGGCACGAGGACCGGCCGGCCGTCGTCGAACCGGACCCACACCGAGCCCGGTCGCAGGTCCGGATCCTGCACGATGACGACACCGCGAGCGCCGTGGTACAGACCGCCGGTCACTTGCACGCGAGCACCGTCCGGGAAGGTTTCCACGCCCGGCGGACCGTTGGGAATCGGCAGCGGGTTGCTCACCATCGGCTGCGCCCCCTTGTCTTCACCTGCGCCTCCGGAACCGACACCATTAGACCCGCACCGGTCCACGGGGGCAGTGCGACAGCCGGAAGCACACCTCGGAACCACCCGCCCAAGGGATGCCCGTGCGCGGGTCGGTGCTTCGGGCCCCTGGGCCGGGGGCGAAAGCCACTGGCCCGGCCGGACGCCGGTGCCGCACAGTGCCGGCATGGCGGAGCCGTCCAGGTCGAACGACGCCGGGTTCCGGCGGCGGCCGGCGCCTCGGTGGGCGGTCCCGCGGCCCGGGCGAGGGGGCCGGCCCGGGCCGTCGGCGTCGGGGCGAGAGCCGGCTGTCGATCTCTACCGCGTCGTCGCGGTGGTCGTGGTGGTGCTCGGGCACTGGCTGGCGGCGTCGGTGACCTACACCGGCGGCCGGTTCGCCGACGAGAACGTGCTCGCCGCGCTGCCGTGGACGCGGTGGCGAGGCGGTTGGGCGGACTGGTTGCGGCACCGCCTGAGCGGCGTGGCCGGGCCGGTCACGGCGTACGTCGTGGCGATGCTCGTGGCGGCCGAGATCGTCCGCTGGTGTGGAGCGAGCGGCCCGCAGCTGGCCTACGGTGCCTGGGCGGTCGCGTTGCATCTGTGGTTCCTGCCGGTGTACCTGGTGCTCGTGCTGCTCACGCCGGCGGCGGTGACGCTGCAGCGGCGCTGGGCCGCGGCGCCCGTGCTGCCCGCCGTGGCGGTGGTCCTCGTCGACGTGCTTTCGCTGACCGGCTTGGTTCCGGTGCTCGGCTGGGCGAACTACCTCTTGGGCTGGGGCGCGATATTCCAGCTCGGCATCGCCTGGCAGGCGGGGGTGCTGGCCGGCAGGCGGCCGCTCGTGCTGGCAGGTGGAGCTCTGGGCGTTCTGGCGGTCCTGGTGTGGCTGGGTCCTTATCCGGTCAGCATGGTCGGAGTGCCGGGGGGAGGCGGTGCGGAACACGTCGCCGCCGAACGCGGCGTTGCTGGCGTTTGCCGCGGTGCAGGCCGGATTGCTGGTGAGCGCCGCTCCTGCGGTGACCGCGCGGATCCGCGGCCGCTTGGCGCGGGTGAACGCGCCCGTGCTGGCGCTCTACCTGTGGCACATGGTGCCGGTGGTCGTCGTGGCACTCGTCGGCTACCCCCTGGGCCTGTTCCCGCGGCCGCACCTCGGCTCGCCCGGCTGGTGGGCGTTCCGGGTGCCGTGGCTCCTGCTGCTGGCGGCAGTCATGGCCGCCGGGCTGGCGTTGCTCGCGGCCGTCCGGAAGGTGAGCGCGCGGTGGCAGCCGGCTGTCGGGCAGCGGGCGGGGCCGGTTCTCCTCGTCGGCGTCGGCGTGATGACGTTCGCCTTGTTCCGGTTCGCCCTGCACGGCTTCGCGCCCGACGGCCGGTTCCCGGCAGGCACGGCCCTGCTCTACCTCATCGGCGCAGGCCTGGTCACAAGCGCAGCAGAAAGGTCTTTGGTCACTTCGACCGGGGCAGACGAGCGGCACCAGATGAGGGCGCAAGGCGCCGTTTCGGCACCAAGCGACGCAATCCCGCCGATCGATCGACGTGATGATGGAGAGCTGGTTGCAGTCGGCTCGCCAGGAAGCGCGTCCACCGAGAATTACGGGATTGACTCTGTTCGAGGGGTCGGGGACTGTATGTGCGCTGGATTTTGGTGATCCGATGATCAGTTGAATCGAGATGATTGTCGATCTTCCCGGCTCGGGGCGGAATCCGGGTGAACGACGTGGTCCAGGGCAGATGCCAGTACCGGCACGTGCCCTGGACCATCGCTCGGACTACTCGGGCAGCGGGAGGTGGCCGACCACCTTCTGACCGACGAACGCTGACTTCCGCAGCGCCTGGTAGGCGTACTCGCGCATCGATTGCTCGTAGGCGGCGATCGCGTCGAGCAGCGTCGGGTCGCCGTCGGCCGCTGCCAACAGGTGGTTGCCGAGGACGTGTGCGTCCCGCAGTGCCGTGTTGGCGCCGATGCCCAGTGCCGGGCTCATCGCGTGGATGGCGTCACCCATGACGGTCACGTTCGACGATTCCCATGGGGCGATCGGCACGCAGCTGCGGACGGCGAGGGCTTGCACTGTGGCGGTGTCCCAGAGCCGGGCGATTTCCACCAGGGCGGGGTGCCAAGTGCTCAGCCGTTGCAGCACGTAGGCTTTTAGCTTGTCCGGTCCGGCGCTGAACAGATCGGCGTCGGGGAGCATGTGTTCCGCCGTCGAGTTGAAGATGCTCAGCGCGTAGTTCTCGCGGGCTTCCTGCTGGAACTCGGGGTCCTGCTGGGTGACCAGAGGTGAGCGCGGGTTGGTGCGTTCCAGGGGGCCCAGGGTGAGGCCGGTGTAGTCGCTGTCGTAGGCCATGGAGAACGCGTTGTACAGCTGAGCCGGGAGCTTCGCCTTGGTCTCTTCGGTGAGGGGGATCTTGGCGGCGATCGATCGGGCACCGAGATCGGCGACCCGGACCTGCGGCAGCCGTTGGGCTCGCACGGCGGAATTGATGCCGTCCGCGGCGATGAGCACGTCGGCCTCGGCCGTGCCGCCGTCCTCCAGCAGCACGGTGACCGTCGAGCCCGGGTTGCTCCGGTAGCCGGTGACCTTCGCGCCGAAGTGCACGACCTCTTCGAGGCCGAGGAAAAGGATTCGGCGCAGGGTGGAGCGGCACACCGCGAGGTGTTCCGGGATCTCGGTGGGTACTCCGGTACCTGTGGACGCGGCCTTGTCGCGGGGTGGGCGCAGGTTGAGTTGTTCGTCGAAGAGCAGCATGTCATCGTCGGGCATGCCGCAGGTCGCCAGGAACAACTCCCACAACCGCGGTTCCAGGGCGGCGTGCAAGGCAGAGGTACCGGTCGAATTGATGTGCACGCGGTACCCGGCCTCGCGTGCCGAGAGGCCGTTGTCGCGCTCGTAGACGGCGACCTGAATGCCGTGACGGTGCAGATAGTGGGCCAAAGTCAAGCCGGCCAACCCGGCGCCGGCGATGACGATACGTGCTTTGGACACAGTGCTCCCAGTGCATAGTCGCGTACTCGGAACACACCGGGGCCCTGCCGTCGGGCAGGGAGGTTGCGCGGCCGGGGAAACTTGTCACCGGGCAGCGACCCGGACTACCAACCGGGATGCAGTTTCGTGTGCGTCTTGATTTTAGCTACCAGTTCGCACAGTGCGCAGTGTGAGGATCCGCTCTGGCCATGCTTGTTGACAAGCGCACTGACTTCTGGTCAGGCCAGCCTCTGCACGTTGATGCCGACAACCAACGCGGTGCAGCGGGATAACCGATCACCGAACCAGCCGTTTCGATTTGCCGCCATACTTGGCTGCCGTGCTGGTAGGCGCGAAGTTCTTTGCCCAGTGGGTCAATCGTCGCGCGAGGTGGACGGTCGGTTGGCGACGTCTGCGGCGTAGCCGGGTCGGGTGTTGCCTGCGTCCTGTGTCCAGCGCGTTGCTTGGTTGAGGCTGATGCCGAGGAGTCCGCTGAGCACCGTGGCTGGCATGTCGGCCGCCAGTTCGATCAGAGCGCTGCTGCGGCCGACGGTGGCGGGGACTCGGAGTGTTGCCAGCCGGCGCAGCAGCATCTTCGGTGACAACGGCTGGCCTCTTCGGAATCCGGGAAATATCCAAGCGGCGTCGGTAGAGCCGCCGGTCGTGGTGACTGGCAGATCAGTGAGCAGATCGCCCACGAGATCGCTGAACGATGGCGGCACAACAATCGGTTGGTCACCAAGCCGGATCTCCATGCCGTGGTCGGTGAGCCGGACATGGTTCGTTGTGAGTCGGGTGATTTCGGGGGCGCGCTGGGCGTAGAGGAGTATGAGCAGCCCGGCGACGCGGTCGGCCAGCGCGGCGGTGTCCTCCGTCAGCAGGCGACGGGCCAGGGCCCACCGCCGGTCGTGGTCGTTGAATACCTCTCAGGTGGGTTAGTTCTTGAAATGGGGTAGGTCGATGCCGTGGGTGTGACCGCTCCGGACTGCCCAGGACACGAATCCGCGAGCACGGGAGAAAGTGTCGTGGGTGAGCCACTCGTCGATGTCATCCTGGGTGCAGCTGGACAGGCTTTGGCCGTGGGTGCGTAGCCAGTTCAGCAGATGTGTACCGAACCGCGCCTCACACTCCTCGTTCCAACGGTAGTGCGGCGACGTGATGTAGTCACAGAAAAGACGGATCGACCCTTGATAGTTGAGGATTGTCGACTTCGCTCCGATCTAGATGTTGTTCAGCCCGCATGCGGCGTCGCAGAGGACGTCGCGTTCGATGGCGGTCAATTCGGTCGCGCGTGGCATGGTCGGACCTCCGACGGCGTTCGGCGAGAGGCGTTAGAGGAGGCTGGCCGGGGCAGCGCGGCGCGTGCGCTGTCCCGGCCGGCCTCGAACCGGGATTCGGCTCGCCCGGGGGAAGGCGTGCCGACTCGGGGTTTCCCGGTTCATTCAGGTGGCCTCATGTGGGGTGGTGTGCGGACGACTCCGGTCATCCAGGTCCCGCCGTGGCGCCGGTCAAGGCCCCGGTCCTGCGGCCGGGACGTCGATGTTCTGGGGTGGGCCTTGACCGGTGTCGCGGGACCTGGTCGCGTGATCGAGGTCGCACGACGCCGCGAGGTCACGGATGCCCGGGCGGCTGCGGCATCGGCCGCGGGGTCGCGATCGACTGTCCACGCGCGAAGGCGGGTACCGGAGAGCGCTCAGACGGTGGCGAGGACTTTGCGTAGGGTCTCGGCGGCGGCGCGGTCGTGCTTGGCCAGCTCGCCGGTTATGACCCGGGTCATGTTCCGTTCAGGGCGGCTGGCGCCGCGGATGATCGCTTCGTGCGTGAGGTGGGTGTTGACCGCCTGTATCACGCCCCAGCCGGTGTTCTTCCACGGGCTGACCCGGCTGTCGCTGGTCCACAGCCGGGTGAGGGCGGAGCGCTTGGTGGCCGCGTTGGTGCGCCCCCGGCCGGGCGCGGCCGGGATGGGGGTGTGGGCGTCGAGGAAGGCTTTCCAGGCTCGGTCGGTGACGGTGGTCTGGCACAGTGTCTTGACTTCGGCGGCGAAGTCGTCGGCGAGGGTGTGCACGATCTGCAGCGCCTGGCGGGCGGTGAGCAGCTGCAGGGTGCTGTTGCGCTTGTGCATGATGGCGTGGTCCTGGCCGTCTTCGCGGAGTCCGGCAGCCATGGTGTTGTCGCAGACGACGTTGGTGACGACTCGCTTGTAGCGGGTTTTGAGGCTGGCGTCGTGGCTGGAGCAGGCGAGCAGGTTGGGCCGGAACTCCACGCCTTCGGGGGTGGTGATGTTGTCGGGGACTTCGACGCTGACCCAGGCTTGCTTGCGGTTTCGCAGCAGGCCGGCGGAGCCGATGGTGAGGCCGTCGTCGAGCAGGGCGGCGACGTTGTCCAGCAGCCAGGTGCTGTATTGGTGGATTTCGTATTCGTTGGTGTGGATGGCGAGGACGTCGCCGGTGTCGGAGGCGGTGACGCCCAGGTGGTGTGTGGCGGGTCGGAGCCCGAAGCGGTCTTCGACCAGGACCCGGGCCGGTTCGGCGGTCCAGCTGAAGAGGCGTCGTTTGACGTCGGTGATGGGGATCGGTCCGGGGTAGTGGTTCGGTTCGGTGCCTTGGTCTTCGGCGCGGTAGTGCCAGGCGTGTCCGCGTTTGTCGGTGAATCCGATGAGGACGTTGGTGTTGAGCCACGTGCTGGTTTCTTTGGACATGTGGATCGCCCTTTCGTTGTTGGCGAGCGGGTGCGTAGGGGCGGCGGGCTCGCGGGTGGACGGGTCACGGCTCACCAGGCGGAGCGCCGGCGGTGCACCTGCCCCTGCGCTGCGTCGACGCTGGCGTCTGAACTCGCGCGTGGGCACCGCCGGCGCTCGCCTGGTTCACTGGGACCGATCCGCACAACGACGGCCGATCGCCTGGCGCGCTCGGGGTGAACCGCGGCGCAACGTCGCTACGAATCCGGTGACGTGGCGAAGGGAACGTGACCGGCACCGTTGTCGGCTGTCCGATGCCTGGGCAATCGAGCCGGTCGTCGGCTCTGATACCGCGCGGCCAGTGCTTGCCGAACCGCCGACGGCGGCGGGTCACACGGAGTCGGGGTAAGCGCCGACCTCGCGACACCCTGTTCACCAGCCAGATGCCAGCGGCCTCGGCAGGCCGGTGATTGCCGACAACCGCGTCATCGTGATCGTGTCGGCTCCGCACTGGCGACGTTCCACCACGGCTGTTCCGCATAGTGCAGGCTTCCGCGCGGACCGAGACCCGGACGCAATCCACGTCGGCGACACCCATATGACACGATCTGGTGCGCCATCGCCGTCTTCGGCTCGAGGCCAGCGAGGGCGTCGGTGCGGGGCGCAGGTGAGGGCCTCTTGACACGCGCGACCGCACTTGCTTCTCTTCGTGATTCACGCACTGGACTGGGGGATCTATGCAGCCACAATTCTCCGCGCCCGTTCCGCAAAGATCGATGCCGCGGGTTCGGGCACTTGCCGGGTGGCAGAGCGCGTCCGCGATCCTGATCATCGTGACCACCGCGGTCGGCGTCGCGGATGTCGCGGGCGAGTGGGGTGCGTTCCCCATTTCGGTCTGGCTGGTCGTGGGCTGGGCCTCCTTGGGGATCCAGGTCGTCACCGGGATCGTCTTCGTGCGGTGGCTGTGGCTCGCCCGCGCCAATGCCGAGGTGATCGAATCCGCCCAGCACCGGCACTCGCCGATGTGGGTGGTGCTCGGCTGGATCGTGCCGATCGTCAGCTTCTGGTTTCCGCAGATGGTCGTCCGGGACGTCTGGAACGCCAGCAACCCCCAGCGGCCGCGTGGTACGGGCCGGCTGTACCCAACGCCCGGCGCCGAGCTGGTCTCCTGGTGGTGGGCCGCCTTCCTCACTAACCAGGTGCTGTCGACGATCGGCGGCCGCCTCACCGAGGACGCGATGACGGCGCGCGACCTCGACACCGTGGCGGCGGTCGCCCAAGTCGCGGCCGCTGCGCTGATCATCATGATCAGCGCCCGAGTCACCGCCTGGCAGACGAACGCCCGCTGAGGATTTCCGCGCGGCTCGAACCGCGGTTCCCACGCCCCGTTCGTGCCACACCGTACGGCGTTCATCGGGGTAGCGGCCGGTGGGCCAGCTCGCCGGTGGCCACGATCCGATGCCGCCGGACCATCGGATCACGTGCTGCACAGGGACGCTCCCTCAAGGACTGGAGGGCCGCGATGTCCTGCTCCCGTGCACTGAGCAGGACGCCGCGGCCGGCAACGGGTCAGAAGTGGTTACCCCGCTGCATGGCGACTCGTTCGGCGAGGTGCTGCAGTTCTTCATCGAGGGCTGCGCCGCTGGTGTGTTGCTGCAGCAGGATCCCGAGGGTGTTCGTGCCGGGCGCGGTGGTGGCGTGGGCGAGTGCGAAGGCGGCGAAGTGCCGTGCCCGCCGGCGCAGCGCACTGGCTGCGGTGAGGGCGGCGAGCTTGGCTCGGATGGCGGGGTCAGCGGTACCGCGGTGCAGTGCCAGCCACAGCTGCTCGATCCGGCGGAGGTCGAGGTCGGCTGGTGGGACGAGCAGCGGCCCGTAGATCGTGTTGTCGCGTAGCGCGCAGGTGAGGGCGAAGCCGTTCTCGTCGTCGGGGAGCTCGCCGCGGGCGGCGTCGTCGAGGGCTTGTGCGACGGCGTCGTGGGTGCGGTCGTCGTAGCGCACGAGCAGGGGCAGCACGGTGCGGGCGAAGCGGCCGAGGCGGGCGGGGATGGTCTCGCCGCGTTCGGTGAACGGCAGTCCCCAGGGCAGCGCGGTGTCGGCCATGATCCGCAGTGGCGGTGCGAGGTCGATGGGGGTGGTGGCCGGCATGATGGTCGTGATGCGTCGGGGGTTGCGGTAGTCGCGCAGGTGGGCGCCCGGTTGGGTGTGCGGGGTCCAGTAGCAGCCGGTCACGGTGTGTCCGGCGGGGCGCAGCGCGGTCTCGAGCGCGGCGATTGCGGCGCGGTGGGGGAGTGGATCCTGGTTGTCTTGGCCGTCGCCGATCACGACGATGAGCACGTCGGCGTCGCTGCCGGCGGGCAGCTGGTCGCGGACGTTTGTGGCGAGCGCCGGGGTGTGGAGGGTGGCGAGGTCTGGGGAGGGGAAGGCCAGGACCGCTGGTGCCGTGGGGGTGGCGCGGGTGGGGAATCCGAGGACGAACAGGGTGTCCGAGGTGGTGTCGGGCAGGAAGCTGATCGCTTCACTGGGGGTCAGATAGCTGGTCATGGGCGGAGCAGCTCCCGTCGGTCGGCCCCGTCCCGTGTGGCGCGGGCGGAGCGGTGGCGGCTCACCTCCGGGGTGAGCCGCTCTCGCCCGTGCGCGCGCCCGGTGGCGGCCCCTGGCGGCGTGGAGATGACCGGGCGTGGCGAGGCCTGGGCCGCCGTCGGCGTGCGCTAGCGTCGGCCGGCCTCACCCGATGGGGAGTGCCTGCTCTCTCCTCACCCATTTCCTCGCTCCTCGAGCGCGGTGGTGGGGACAGCTCGCCGATGGGCACGTGGCCGATCGCGCGCGCACCTACGTGGGGCGTGTCCCCGAAAACTGTTGGTTGCGCGGTAACGCCTGCGCGAGAGCTGACGATCAAGCTGCCGACCAAGGGGGAGACATGTACAAGACTGTTGCGCTCACGTGCCTGGCGCTGGTCCTCGCCGGCTGCGCGGGTACCGAAGCCGCCACCCCGCCGGCGCCGTCGACCTCGGTTCCGGCTCCGTCGGTGACGGCAAGCACGTCGCAGGCGCCGGCGGTGAAGGACGCCACGGTCTACCTGCCGGTGGAGGACGAGGTGAACAAGGCGGGTCTGGCCGTGGAAACGCAGCCGATCGCCTACGTCATCGGTGAGCACACGCCGTTCCACCTGCTCGAGGCGTGCGGTGGTCTGCCCTCGGACCACTCGGTGCAGCGGGCAGCGCAGGGCATCAACTACGTTCCCGGCGGCGGCAAGGGTGCTTTCCACCAGCTGGTGGCGGAGTACGCAGGTGTGACCGGAGCCGATGTCGTGGCGAGCGTGAAGCAGGCGATCGCGTGCCGGAAGGCGACGTTCCACGACGAGCAGTTTCCGATCGTCGGCGACTTCTCGGTACCCGGCCTGGGTGACCCGCAGGCGGGCTTCTGCGCGAACCAGCGCCCCGGTTTCCTGGTGCGCTGCGTCTTGATCCTGGGCCATGGCAACCGTGCCACCTCGATCACCTTCGAGGGCAAGTGGAGCGACAGCCTGAAAGCGGTGAAGGCACTGGCCACGAAGACGGCACCGCTGTACGCGGCAGCGTTCGATCACGAATAATGTCCGCTTTGACTGTTGGTGGGCGCTAGTCCGTATTCGGTGAGAAAATTTCGGTGACCGGAATACGCCTGTTGGCCTATTCCGGATCGCCGTCGGGTTTGGCAGTGTGATCACGGGTTCGTCGGGGGCCCGGCTGTGTGCTGGTTGCTCTTGACGAGGGGGATCTCGTGTCTGTCATCGGTGCGCCTTGGCGCGCTCTTTTTCTCTGCGCCGCGACGGTTGCGGCAACGGTCGTCGCGGTCGCGCCGGCTCAGGCGGCGCCCTCGGTGCCGGATTCGGCTCCTGACGAAGTCACGGCAGCCGCATACGCCCGCGAGGGTGGCAAGCAGGTCGAGGTGACCTCAGAGACCACCGAGACATCACAGACCCTGGCCAACCCGGACGGCTCGTGGACGATGACGCAGTACGTCCACCCGGTCCGCGTGCAGCAAGCCGGGGAGTGGACGCCGGTGGACACCACGCTGGTGCGGCGGGCGGACGGGTCGATCGGGCCGAAGGCGGTCACCGTCGAGGTGACGCTCAACCCCGGCGGTGCCGGCTCGGCCACCAAGCCGATCGTGCAGCAAGGACAGGACGACAAGGAAGTCGGCCTGAAATGGGCCAGCGACCTGCCCGTGCCCACGCTGACGGGCGACACCGCCGTCTACGCGAACGTCCTCCCGGATGTCGACCTCACGGTGAAGGCGGCGCCTCAGGGGTACACCGAGAACCTGGTCATCAAGACCCCGGAGGCAGCGAAAAACTCGCAGCTGCGCGAGATCTCGTTCGGCCTGCACACCCGCAACACCACGGTCTCGGTGGCCGAGGGGGAGGGGCGCGGCACACCGGCACAGGCTGCCCCGACCGATGGGCTCGAGGTCAAGGACACCGCCGGACAGGTCGTATTCGCCGGCGACGCGTCGCGGATGTGGGACTCCTCCGGCGCCGGTTCACCCGCGGAGCAGCAGCTCGGCGAGGGCGGTGGCCGTCGTGAAGCGGTGATGGACGTCGCGCTGGGGCAGGGCGAGGTGACGATCAGCCCGGATCAGGCGTTCCTGGCCGATCCCGCGACCCGGTATCCGGTGTCGCTGGACCCGGACAACTGGTGCACCTCCTGCGGGATCCAATCGCACGTGGTGGTCCAGTCCGGTTTTCCGCGCGCGCACAACTGGAACGCCTCGACCGGGGACCTGTCGAACCTCAAGGCAGGCTACGAGAGCTATGACAGTGCGGGAACGTCGCGGTCGTACATTCAGATGAGCTCCGCTCGGCTCGGTGGCACCGTGGTGCACAGCGCAACGCTGAACACGACGATTCAGCACAGTGCCAGTTGTGATCCGGCGCCGACCGGGTTGTGGTTGTCCAATCCCGCTACCCCCGACACCAGCTGGGAAGCGCAGCCGGGCTGGGCCTATCAAGTGTCGACGATGAACGTCGCGAACTGCCATGACGCTACGGGCGTCGCTGGGGAGTTCGATGCCACCCGGGCGGCGAAGGACGCCGCGGCGAACCGCTGGCAGAGCACCTGGTTTGCGCTCGCGGCCGCCAACGAGGGCGATGGCATGGCGGCGTGGCGGCGGTTCGACCTGAACCCGTACTTCCAGGTGAACTACGACTCCTACCCGAACCCGCCGGCGAGCTTGTCGATGCAGAACGGCCTGCTGCCGTGCACGTCGGGTGCGAACCGGCCGTGGGTGTACACGAAAACCCCGCAGATCGCGGGCCGGGTGTCCGACCCGGACGGCGGCACCGTCTACGGCAAGTTCGCCGTCGCCTTCGGCGCGCTCGGCCACAACGTCTACACCCACGACAACGCTGCCAACCTGGTGTCGGTGGGCACCGCGGGGCCGAACCAGCAGGCGACCGCGCAACTGGCCGCCGTACCGGCCGGGTGGATCAACGACGACGGCATCTACAACTGGTCGATGCAGGTCACCGACGGCGAGCTATGGTCGGGCTGGGTCGGCAACTGCGAGTTCACCGTGGACACCAAGATCCCCAAGCCGCCGGTGGTGGCGATGGCGTCGTCGACCGACCCGAAAGTCCAGGGTGATGCCGTGGAGTTCAGCGTGTGGACCGGAATGGCCACCGACAACTTCTACGACATCGACCACTTCATCTACACCACGGACGGTTCCGAGCCGCAGCCCCAAGGCTCTCCGACCGCACCGGCCACCCAGGGTGTTGACGCGAACGGCAAGATGGTCGCGACGACGGCGCTGAAGGTGGTTGCTGCCAACGGCAACCAGAACCTGATCAAGGTCAAGTCGGTGAACAAAGCCGGCACGCCCAGCCCTGACGCTTCCTGCGTCGTGCTCGCCGACTCCAACCCCGCCTTGGACGGCCCGTCCTGCTCCTACCACGTCCAGCCACTGACTCCCGGCAAGAACCTCGTGGCGGCGTGGAGCGCCGACGAACCGTCCGGCGCGACGCTGACCGACACCGCGTCGTCCACGCCGGACAACGCAACCCTGGCCGCCCACGCGGCGACCGTGTCCGGCGGGACAACCCGGTCACCCGGGTACAACCACGGCAACACCTGGTCCCACCCCGACACCGGTGGCTACAGCGACGGCGTGAAGGGCGCGATCACCCTCGACGGCAACAGCGGTTACGCCCAGACCGGCGACCGGGTACTCGACCCGTCGAAGTCCTTCACCGTGGCGGCGTGGGCCAAGCTCACGGACACCGCACATTCGCAGACCGTCATCGCCCAGGACGGCACTCAGTCGGCGCCGTTCATCCTGCAGTACAACAAGGAACGCAACGCCTGGGCACTGCGCATCACCGCAGGAGACCAAGCCGCGCCCAGCGAGCTACGCGCGGTCTCGGCCAGGCCACCGCAAACAGGAGTGTGGACACACCTCGCCGCAACATACGACGCATCCACCCGCGTCGCGACGCTGTATGTCGACGGAGCCAAGCACAGCACGGTGATCGCTCAGCCCTGGGCCGCGACCGGCCCGACGGTGCTGGGCGCCGGGAAGTGGGCCGGAGCCCGCACCGACTTCTTCCACGGCTCACTTGACGACGCGCAGGTCTGGCAGCGCGCACTCTCGGCGCAGGACGTGCACGACCTCGCCGGCACCGTGGTTCCGCTCGCGAACTACGGCCTCGCGGAAGGCTGTGGTCCGGAGCTGATCTCCGCGACGTCACGCGTTCCCTCCCTGCAAGGCAGCTGGGCGCTGGGGCAGACCAGCGGGAACATCGCGGCCGACAGCACCGGTCACGGCCACGCCATCAGCCTCACCGGCGGCTATGCGTGGGTGCCCGGTCACGGCGGCGGCGGGCTGCAGCTCGACGGCGCCAGCGGCTACGGAGCCACCAGCGGGCCCGTCGCGAACACCGCGAACTCGTTCACGGTGTCCACGTGGGTGAATCCGGCGGACCTCAGCGGGGACTACACCGTCCTGTCCCAGGCCGGCGGCAACGCGGCAAGCTTCGTCCTGCGCTACGACAAAGCCGCGAACCGGTGGGCGTTCGGCATGTCCTCGGCCGACGACACCGCCGCGCCCTGGACGTGGGCCACCGGCACGTCGGCGCCGCAGGCCGGGACCTGGACGCTGCTCACCGCGTCGTTCGACCGGGCGACCCTGCGCCTCGGCGTGGCGGTGAACGGCGTGCGTGAGGCGGACGCGGCTGTCACCACCGCCTGGACCGGCACCGGACCACTGCTGCTCGGAGCCGAACCGGGTGGGAAAAAGCCGTTCAAGGGCGTGCTCGACCAGGCCCGTGTCTGGTCCGCCGCCTTGACCGATGACCAGGTCGCGTCGATGAGCGGATTGCGCTACTTCGACTCGGTCACGCGGTCCGCGGCCACGGCGAGCGGCGGAGTGGCACTGACGAGCGAAACCGACAGCGCCGGCACGCCGGTCGGGTGCGCGGCGCGGTTCGACAGCAGCGGGACCGGGCGGGTCGTCGGGCCGCGTCCGGCGAACCTGCGGACCGAGAAGTCCTTCACCGTGGAGGGCTGGGTCAAGCACACCTGGACCGACGCCGACGTCAGCGCCCGCGGGCCGGTTGATCCGGAAACCCGCACCATGATCAGCACGGACGAGTCGCAGTACTCGCCGTTCTTCCTCGGCTACCGCCCCTACAAAGACGCAGGCGGACGTGATCACGGTGCGTGGAGCCTGATCGTCACCGTGCCCACCGGCAACGGGATCTTCGCCTCCACCGAGTACAGCGACCTCGACACGGTCGACAACCAGTGGACCCACCTCGCGGCGACCTACGACATCTCCACCAAGACGATCGCCCTCTACGTCAACGGCGTCTTGCAACGCGGGGTGTTCTACACCGCCTCCGGAAACGCCACCGGGGTCGACGTGGGGGCCAGCACCGGCACCCTGCTGATGGGTGGCGGGGTGTGGACCGGCCAGCACACCAACAACCTCATCGGTTCCATCGCCGGTATCAGGGTCTACTCCGGGGTGCGCAGCGGGTCCGATGTGCGCAACGACTCCCTCAACGACAATCCCCAGCTGCTGTTCCAAGGCTGAACGCAGCGCCGTCACTTCGAATCTTCAGAGAGCGGAACAGGTCATGCGCACATTCTCGAGGACGAGCAGACGCGTCAGAGTCGTCGCCGGCGCGGTTGTCGTCGTGCTCCTGGGCGCCGGTCAGCAGGCGGTCGCGGCACCGGCGACGGCGTCCGGCTGGCACGGCCTTGGCTGGGACCTGCCCGCTCTGCAAGCCACGAATTCCGTCGACGTCCAGCCCGGCGGTCTCCGGACTCCGCCGGTCGCGGCGGCCGCTGCTGCCACGCCGTCGGCGTCGTGGCTAGCTGCCGCGACCGCGGACGTCGCGCTGCCCCCAGTGGCTGCGGGCGCACCCGCGAGCAAGGCGGCGTCGGCGCTGCCGGTGACGGTCGCGCGTAGCGGCCGTGACGTGGCCACCGGTAAGCAGGCCTCGCATGCGGCCGGCTCGGTGCGGGTGGACGTCCTCGGCAAAGCCGAGGCAGACCGGTCCGGCGTTCAGGGCACCCTCGTGCGGTTGTCCCGGTTGAGCGGCGACACCGCGGGCCCGCTCGACCTCGACGTCGACTACCGGTCGTTCGCCGCAGCCTACGGCGGCGACTACGGCAGCAGGCTCCAGCTGTTCACCTACCCGGCGTGCGTGCTCACCACCCCGGACGTGCCGGAGTGCCGGCAGAAGACCCCTCTGCTGTCGCACAACGACTCGAAGGCCGGTCACGTGAGCGGGCAGGTCGGCTTCGCCGCGGCCGAGACCTCGGCGCTGGTCGCAGCCGAAGCCGGGGACAAGGGCGACGGCGGGGACTTCAAGGCCACCGACCTCAAACCGTCAGGGTCGTGGAGTTCCGGCGGGTCCACGGGCGCCTTCACCTACTCCTACCCCCTCAAGACGCCGGCCGGCCCGAGCGGCACCGGGCCGGCGCTGAGCCTGGACTACTCCTCCGACGCCGTGGACGGGCTGACCTCGGCGACGAACAACCAGGCCTCGGCGATCGGGGACGGGTGGTCCCTGTCCGGCGGTGGGTTCATCGAACGGTCGTACAAGTCCTGCGCGGACGACCTCGGTGGCAACAACGGGCAGAACAAGCTCAACGGTGACCTCTGCTGGTTCTCCGACAACGCGACGCTGTCCTTCGGTGGCGCCAGCGACATGCTCGTGCACGACAAGAACGACGCCAAGAGCTGGCACACCAAGATCGACAAAGGCGCGAAGATCGAGAAGCTCGCCAACGCCGCGAACGGCGCGCAGGGCGGCGAAGCGTGGAAGGTCACCACGGCCGACGGAACGCAGTACTTCTTCGGCCTGAACCACCTTCCCGGCTGGCAGCAAGGCAATCCGGAAACCCGCTCGACGTGGACCGAGCCGGTGTACGGCAACAACACCGGCGAGCCGTGCAACCACACCGCCTTCGCCGACTCGTTGTGCGCCAACACCGCGTGGCGGTGGAACCTCGACTACTCGGTCGACACCCACGGCAACGCCACGGCCTTCTACTACGACGTCGAGAACAACGCCTACGCGGTCAACGGGAACACCACCACCTCCACCGCGTATACCCGCGGTGGCTACCTGTCCCGCGTCGAGTACGGCTTCAACACCCGCGTCGCCAACGTCTACACCACACCGCCGGCACGGGTGGTGTTCGGAACCGCGGAACGGTGCCTGCCCACCAGCACCTTCACCTGCGACCCGGCACTGCTGACCAAGGACAACGCGACACGCTGGCCCGACGTCCCGTTCGACCGCATCTGCGCCACCGGCGTCAAATGCCTGAACGCGTCACCGACTTTCTTCAGCCGCAAGCGCTACACCACGATCACCTCGCAGGTCACCGACGGAGCGGGTGGCTGGAAACCCGTCGTGTCGTGGGCACTGGCGCAGTCCTTCCCGACCCCCGGCAGCGGCGGCAGCCCTGCCCTCTGGCTCGACTCGGTCACCGAGACCGGTCAGGCGGGCGTCACCAGCACTCGCCCGGCGATCTCACTGCCGCCCACGAAATTCCACGGCGTTGCGAAAGCCAACCGGGTCAACACGACGACCGGCTACACGGCCCTGACCCGGCAGCGGATCGACTCGGTCACCAACTCCACCGGCGGCGTCACCGCCGTCACCTACGCCGAGCCCGAATGCGTCACCGGGGTGAAGATGCCCGCCGCGCCCGAAGGCAACACCCTCGCCTGCTACCCGATCTACTGGACCCCCGGCGGAGCGACCGACCCGATCATCGACTGGTTCAACAAGTTCCCGGTCACCGAAGTCAAGGAAGACGGGAACACGGTGCTGTCCCAGCAGACCGTCACCCACTACGACTACCTCGGCGGCGCGGCCTGGCACCACGACGACAACCCGCTGGTCAACCCCAACTACCGGACCTGGTCACAGTTCCGCGGCTACGGCACGGTCAAAACCACCAAGGGCGCCGCGACCGGGGACCCCTCCGGTCCGCGCACCGTCACCGAAACCCGCTACCTGCGCGGCATGGACGGGACGCCCGTGCCGAGCTACTGGGGCGAAAGCGTCACCGACCTCGACCAGTACGCCGGATTCGTCCGCGAAGAGCTCACCTACCTCGACGGCAAGGTCATCGAGGAGAAGCTCAGCGACCCGTGGCGGAGCCAGGACGCCACCGCCACCGACACCGACGGGTTCCAGTCCTTCTACACCGGCACATCGGCGCAGCGGACGCGCACGTGGATCGAGGCGACACAGCAGTGGCGGGTGAGCCGGAAGAAGTCCACGTTCGGCGACTACGGCCTCGAAGTCGCCACGGAGAACGCCGGTGTCCTCGTCGGCGACACCCCGGCACCGGACCAGGTGACGTGCACGACCACGACCTACCTGCCCAACCTCGGCGCCTGGCTGCTGAACGCGGTGCAGCGATCCCAGACTTTCACCGGCACCTGCGACACGCCGGTGACCAGCGCGAACATCATCTCCGACACCAAGAACTCCTTCGACACGACGGCGTTCGGAACACCCCCCACCGTCGGTGACGTCACCGCGACCGACGTTCTGGACAGCTGGCCGGCCGGGGGAGCCGAGCAGTTCCAGAGCCCGGCACACACCGCGACGTTCGACAACTACGGCCGCAACCTGACCGTGGCCGATCACCGCAACCTCCCGACGCGCACCGTCTACACCCCGGCGACCGGTGGACCGGTGACGCGCATCGCGACGACCACGCCGCAGATCAGCGCGACCAACCAGAAGACGTTCACCTCCGTCAAGGAACTGGATCCGGTGAGCGGCGCGATCCTCGCCGAAACGGACAACAGCGGTCTTCGCACGGACGCCGCCTACGACCCGCTGGCCAGGCTCACCTCGGTGTGGAGCCCCGGACACAGCAAGGCGAAGAACGAGCCCGCGTCGACGACCTACGCCTACACGGTGACCGCGGACGCCGGGAAGGTCAGCTCGGTCGCGACCAAGACCCTGCTGGCCAACGGCTCGTATGCCACCAGCTATGCCCTCGTCGACGGGCTGGGCAGAACGGTCCAGACCCAGACACCCACGCCCTACGCGCAGGGCGGCCGGCTGATCACCGACACCCTCTACGACTCCCAGGGGCGTACCTACATCACGCACAACGCCTACTGGAACGGCGCATCCGGCCCATCGGCGACGCTGCAGGTCGTCCAGCACAACGCCGTACCGAACAGCACGTTCACCACGTTCGACAGCGCGGGCCGCACGACCGGTTCGGCGTTCGTGCTCAACGGTGCCGAGCAGTGGCGCACGACGACCCGCTACGACGGCGACCGCGCCGTCACCATCCCGCCGGCC
This sequence comes from Amycolatopsis lexingtonensis, assembly GCF_014873755.1. Taxonomy (NCBI): domain Bacteria; kingdom Bacillati; phylum Actinomycetota; class Actinomycetes; order Pseudonocardiales; family Pseudonocardiaceae; genus Amycolatopsis; species Amycolatopsis lexingtonensis. Next base: position 3,779,759 of record NZ_JADBEG010000001.1, on the reverse strand, counting down.
GGCGGGATCGCCACCGCCGTGGTGACCAACGGCCTGGGCCAGAACATCCGGACGGTCCAGTACCACGACCGCGACCACACCGGCCCGAACGACCCGGCCGACGTCACCAGCTACACCTACACCCCGGCCGGGCAGCTGGCCACGGTCACCGACGCGACCGGCAAGAACGTCTGGACCACCACCTACGACCTGCGCGGCCGCAAGACCTCCGCCACGGATCCGGACACCGGTGCCACGTCCTACACCTACGACGAGGTCGACCGGCTTGCGACCACGACCGACGCCCAGCACCGGACGCTGGCCTACAGCTACGACAACCTCGGCCGCAAGACCGGCGAATACCAGAACACCGTCACAGGCACGAAGCTCGCCGACTGGACCTACGACACCGTGCTGGCCGGACAACCGAGCGGCTCCACCCACTATGTCGGTGGCCGCGCCTACTCGACCGCGGTCACCGGCTACGACACCGCCGGGCGTGTCACCGGCGTCAGCTACACGATCCCGGCGTTCGAGACCGGTCTCGGCGGCACCTACAGTTTCGGCACCACCTACGACCCGCTCAGCGGCGCGGTGGCCACCACCTCGAGCCCGGCCAGGGGCGGTCTCCCGGCGGAGACGATCTTCCACGACTACGGTTCGCTCGGGCAGCCGAGCAAGCTGAGTACCGCGGTCGTCGGCGGTTCCCCGCTCATCCTGGTGTCGAACACCCAGTACAACCCCCAGGCGCAGGTCCTGCGCACCGACTTCCAGGACCCGGTGAACCCGCACCAGGTGTCGGTGACCAACACCTACGAGAACGGCACCGGCCGCCTCGCCACGACACTGGCTCAGCGCGCCACCACCGCTGGACACGACGTCACGAACCGGACCTACACCTACCGGCCCGACGACAACCTGACCAAGCTCGCCGACACGCCGCAGGACGGCACCGCGGACGTGCAGTGCTTCCAGTACGACTGGTCCCAGCGCCTCACCGGAGCATGGACCCCGAACTCCGGCGACTGCGCACCGGAGCCGGCCGTCGGCGGCCTCGGCGGCGCGGCCAAGTACTGGACGTCGTGGGACTACGACACCAGCGGCAACCGCACCAGGCAGGTCCAGCACACCACCGGCGGCGACGCCACCACGACCACCACCTACCCCGCGCCGGGCGACCCGCGCCCGCACGCCGCGCAGGCCGTGACCGGCCCCGGGGGCACCACCGGCAACACCTACTTCGACGACGGCCGCACCAAAACCCGCGGTCCGGACACCGGCGGCCAGAGCTTCGCCTACGACGCCGAAGGCAAGCTCTCCTCGGTCACCGAGGCCGACGGCAAGACCAGCACCTACGTCTACGACGCCGACGGCAACCGGCTCATCGCCCGCGACCCCTCCGGCGTCACCCTGACCGTCGGCGACATCGAGCTGCGGGTGCCGGCGGGCAGCAGCTTCTCCACCGGCACCCGGTTCTACAGCTACAACGGTCGCCCGATCGCGGAACGCAAGGCCACCGGCGGGGTGTCGTGGCTGCTGACCGACGAGCAGGGCACCACCTACGCCAGCGTCGACGACAACGACGAGATGACGGTGCGCAAGCGTTTTCAGGACCCCTACGGTCTTCCGCGCGGCGTACCGGCAGGTCCGTGGGTGGACAACCACGGCTTCCTGGGCGGCTACCAGAACCCAACCGGGCTCACCCACCTGGGAGCTCGCGAGTACGACCCGGCCACCGGCAGCTTCATCACCCCGGACCCGCTGCTGGATCCCGGGAAGCCGGCCCATCTCAACGCCTACACCTACGGGTTCGGCAATCCGCTCGCCAACTCGGACCCGACCGGGCTTGAGCCTCAGCTGAGCTACTGCGACAAGGCTGATGATCGTCGTGCGTGCCTCAACTACGGCTACACGGCCAGCACCGGCAACGCCAGCGACGACCGGTATTACGGGCAGTACAAGTCGTCGTCGATCTGGGGGTGCAACTGGAGCCGGTACTGCCTGGCGAGCAACCGGGACGTCACCCGGAAGGGGAGTAAGCCGCCGACGCGGGAGCGTGCCGAGGCGATCTACCGGGAGTATCACACCGAGGGCATGACGCTGCAGGAGATCCTGCAGCTCGGCTGGCAGATGACCGGCATCCCCGACATCGTCGACTGCAGCAACGACCCGACCTGGGGGTCCTGTCTGGGGGCGGCGTTGACCATCGCGCCGTACCTCAAGGGTGGCAAGGCGATCGAGGCGCTGGCGAACTCGGCGAAGCTGGGCCGGGTCGCGCGGTTCGTGGGCATGATCGATGACGCCGTCAGGGGCGAAGACGGGCTGTGGGATCTGGCTCGGGCGGCGTGCGGTGTTCCGCACAGCTTCACCGGTGACACGCAGGTGTTGATGGCCGATGGCACGGCGAAGCCGATCTCGGAGGTGAAGGTCGGAGACGAGATCTCGAACGCCGGCCCGGACGGCAAGACGATCGAGCACCACAAGGTGACCGCGGTACACGTCACGCAGGACGACCGTGATCGGGTGGACTTGCTGCTGACTGGTAGCGATGAGCCGATCCGGACGACTGAGCATCATCAGATCTGGGAAGCTCGTAGCCATCACTGGGTCGAAGCTGGCCAGCTGCAAGCAGGCGACCAAGTTCAGACACTCGGCGCCAGTGCAACCATTGCCGAGGTCGAGCATCACTCTGCTGCTGGTGCGACCTACGATCTGAGCATCGATGGCCTGCACATGTACTATGTGCTGACAAAGGTCACCCCTGTACTCGTGCACAACAATGGAACGTGGTGCGGGATCGGTCCGGCGGAGGCTCAGGAAATCATCCAGAATGCTAATAGGATCGGTTCCGGATTGAAGAAGGATGGCGGGCATAGAGCTGCAGATCTGGTTGTGGATGAAATTTCAACCTCTGGTGTAGTTACGACACTTGAAGGAGGAGATAAAGTAGTGCGCTTGCTGGTGCAGATGCCTGGAGAGATGGATGGCAAGCTGGGGCGCTTCGAATGGCTGGTCGAGCGCGGTGGGAGCGGCTACCTGGTCACCCATCAAAGATTCGTTGATGGAGGGTCAATTAATGGATTGCCGAACAAACCATGAATGCGATGGCTAAGTTCAAAATTCCCGGCAACTTTGTTATAGATCGCGTCGACTTGACTGCCGGCGAAGTTGCCTATGGGAGGCGCCGGGGTTGGTTGGATGATTCTGCTGTCGCGCAGATCTACGAACACAAGATGCGTCTCGGCCGCGCCCTTTCTGGCGTGGAAGAAAAATGGGCGCTCGCGCTGTCGGGGGACGTGGCATCTGGAGGTCTTCCAGATCTTCCCCTTGGTGACTCTGGCTGTGATCGTGAGTTGCGGGCAGTATGGATCTATCTCTCGTTGGCATGGATTTATCAAAGTAATCTTACTGAAGATGCCTTACTTAATGTTATTGAGGAGTTGTATTCGGACTTCGAATATCCCGAGGAGATGGAAGGATTTGTAAAGTACATGCCACCTCCGGTCGGAGGTGTGGGAGGAATTGTTGGAATGATTGAAAGATTGGAAGCGTTTCTGAGGTATGCGGAAGACCTTTATCGGAAACGGTAAGTCTAGCGCCAGTGCAATTTTCGGCCTTCGCCGAATGTTCCTTCAAGCTGGCCAGGTGCTGACTGTAGTGGACCGATGTGCTGATCTCAAGATTGGGGACCTTCTTGCCTTGCTCGCTGCGGCGTCACCCGCAGGCCGCTGACGATGTCGTGGTCGGCGCCGAGTGCGCGCTGGGCATGACTGCCATGTCGGGTCCCGGCTCGGCGGTAAGGTGAAGATCGGCAACCATGCCTCGACGCCGGTCCTGGCCGTGCAGGCGATCACTGGGCAAGTTCGGGGTGTGAAAATCGAAGTTCGCTACGAACCATTGACTGGCACTGTCCTTACGGTGTTTCCGAGGTATGAACTTCTGTGGTAGAGCGTTACGAATACGTCAAAGAATTAGTGCTCGGCTTGCTTGCTGATTCTCCAATTGTGAGGGAAGAGGTGATATCGGATGTTCGCCACTTAGTATCTGCGGGCGAGGAAGAGTTGGCTTTCGGGACTTTATGCTCATGGATATATGAAGACGAATTGCGTATATCGGCGCAGTTCTACGAAAAGTTACGGCGTGCGGCATCTGAGCTCGGGGAGAACAAATCAATTGAGAAGCTCGACGAGCTGCTAACTGAATGACGATGGATGAGGTGATAGCTCGCTGGCGTGGAGCGCGGCTGGCGAGCTGGATCGGCTGGGAGAAGTCGAGGTCGGCGCGTGGGCGACGTCGATGTGTCCGGCGGGGCGCATTTCGGTCTCGAGTGTGGCGATTGCGGCCCGCGGTGGCCGCCACCTCTGGGCGCGGCCCTAGGCGATCACGATGACGGCTAGAGCCTGTTTCAATGTCGTAGCCACTCGTTGATCGCCGCGATGTGCACAGTTGCCTCGTAACGAACCGCGAGTTTGTCGAACCGTGTGGCGACGCCTCGGTTCCGTTTGAGCCTGTTGATGCCGCATTCGACCGCGTGCCGCTGCTTGTAGATCTCCGAGTCGAACGCTGGTGGTCGGCCGCCAGCCTGGCCGCGGTTGCGGCGATGCCGCACCTGATCAGCGGGCTGGGGAATCGTGCACGCGATCCCTCGCCGCCGCAGATAGGCCCGGTTGGCGCGAGAACTGTAGGCCTTGTCCGCCAGAACCCGATCCGGCCTGCTCCGGGCTCGCCCACCACAAATCCGGGCGACCCGGACCCTGGCCAGCACCGCCTCGAACTGCGGTGAATCCACGCTGCCTGGCGGTCACCAGCAACGACAATGGTTTCTGGCCTTTCGGTCGCCAGGTGCAGCTTAGTCGTCCAGCCTCCCCGCGACCGGCCCAGCGCGTGGTCGGCCGGTTCGGGTACGCCGATACCGCCGGGCGATTCTTTCTGCAGGTCGCCCTCGATACGGGCGCCTGCGGCATGCTGGTGCGCCCGGTTGATCGTGGAATCCACGCTCACCTCCCAGGTGATCAGCCCGGCGGCGTCGGCCCCGAGTCTGAAACCCGGCCAGGATCAGCGCCCACACGCCAGCGCGCTGCCAGCGCCGGAACAAGCCATAGACAGTTTGCCAGCAGTCATACACGGGTGGGACGTCACGCCACGGCGAACCGACACGGACCCGCCAGCGGATGCCGTCCAGGAGCTGGCGTTTACTCCACAGTGGCGGGCGGCCGGGCTTCTTGCCGACAGGCAGCAGCGGTTCCAGGATCGCCCACTGCGCGTCGGTCAGATCGGCTCGCCCCGTCGCCGCTAGGCTGGGCACTAGGTCCCCGGTGTTCTTGATCAGCTTGGTCGTTGACCGGTCTACCGGAGACCTCGTCTATCTGATCCAAGGCACGCCGCACCCACAACGCCAGCCAGAAGCTCCGCTGGTCAGTGCAACGAAACAGGCTCCAGGTCGATGTCGAGGTCAGCCCGGCAGCGCGACCTGCACGTGCTGGGTGACCTCGTGGGTGGTCAGGCTGCGCACCCTGGTCGCGGTGAACGATGCACCGGTCGGTGAGGTGAGTCGTCCTCAGGTGATGGTGCGTGCGTGGGCGGGCAGGGCGATGACGTGCAGGGTGTCGGGCAGGGGCCCGATCAGCTCACCCGGGGTCGGGTACGCGGTCGCGGTCGGCGCTCCTCGGCTCGGCCCATCCGGCGTATGGGCCGTGGGAGGCGGTGGCGGCTCACGCGGTGTGAGCTGCCACCGCCGGAGCGCGTGCTAGCGTCGGCCGGTCTCAGGCACCGGGAAGGTCGTCTCGGTCTCCTGGTCCTCGTCCGTCTCCGCGCCACGCTCGATCACGGCGATGACGTCGTCGGCGGAGGTGGCCAGGCGGGCGGTGCCGTCCTGGATCAGCCGATGGCAGCCTGCGGACTGCGCCGAGCTGAGCGGACCCGGTACGGCCAGCACCGGACGGCCGAGGAGGGCGGCGGTCCGGGCGGTGGTGCGGGCGGCGCTGCGCACTCCGGCCTCGACGACGACTGTTGCCCGGGTGAGCTCGGCGAGCAGACGGTTCCGGGCGATGAACCGGTGCCGTGTTGGTGGGGTGCAGGGCGGGTACTCCGACACGACCGCGCCGCTGCCGGCGATCCGCTTGAGCAGGCCGGCGTGCCCGGCGGGATAGCCGACGCTGAACCCGCAGCCGAGGATCGCGACGGTGGAGCCGGGGCGGTCGGTGGCGAGTGCGCCGCGGTGGGCGGCGCCGTCGATGCCGTAGGTCGCGCCGCTCCAGACGGTGAGACCGCGGGTTGCCAGTGTGTAGGCGAGTTCTGCGGCGTGGTGTTCGCCGTACTGGGTGGCTGCGCGGGAACCGACGATCGTGACTGAGCGCGCGCCTGCCAGTTCGTTCAGACGCGCGTCGCCGCGGACCCACAGGCCCAGCGGCGGGACGCCGGGAGGGTCGTCGTCGTGGGTCAGGCCGGTGAGGACGTCGGTGGGCCATTCGTCGTCCTCGGGTATCACGAAGCGGCCGCCGGCCTGTGCTGCGGCATCGAGGCTGGTGTCGGCGAGCTCCCAGCTGGCCTCGTCGCAGCAGTCGGCGAGCACGCCCGAGGGTGCGGTGCGTTCGGCGATCCGGTGGGCGGCGTCGATGGCGCCGACTCGGGTGACGTAGCGGGCGAGCGACCACAAGCCGGGTTCGGCGGCGTGCTGGAGGAACGCGCGGGCGCGCCGTGCGTCGGTGGAGCTGGACATGGGTACTCCTTCAGACGATGTGCTGGGCGTGAGGGGGCTCAGGTTTCGTCGGGGAAGCTGCGCACGCGGATCTCGTGGAGGCGGCGTTCGACGACGGTGCCGGCCGGCCACATCGAGGCGAGCAGCAGCAGCTCCACTGCGTCGTTGATGACACCGTTGCGGGTGTCGGCGTTGTCTTGCCCGCCGCGGGCGAGGAATGCGGCGTGGAAACGGCCGATGTACTGCGCGGGGGTCATGTCGGATTCGACGATCTCTGCGGTGGTGGTGGTCTGGTGGCTGGTGATGCCGACGAAGCTGCGGGCGCAGCCGCAGATCGGGGAGTCCGGGTCTTCGTGGGAGAGGCTGGCCAGGTCGACGATTTCGGTTCCGGGGATGCTGTTGGAGTCGTTGGTGCGCTGCCCTTGCGTGTGATGGGTGGAGACGAAGTACTTGAGCATGGTTTCCTCCTCGGTGGCCGTCGCCCGGGTGGGCGGTGGCCGCGGCCTTCGCGAGCGGGCCCCGGGGTCCGGGGCAAGCCGCGCACTCGGTAACCGGCACGGGCGCGGTGACGGTGGGCTTGCCCCGGACCGCGGGTCTGCTGCACTGAGCTGCAGCCACGTCGCCCTGGCCGGTCGACACAGCACGAGAACCAGCGTCAGCATCCGCGTTTCGTGCAGGAATCAGCACGGAAAGTTAGCTCCAGAAAACTCGCCACACTTGTGGCGAATTACTGGTTTCTGGGGCACTCTGGTTTTAGAAGGTGATCCACTGTGGTTCGCAGGGAGTAGCCACAGTGGACCCTTCCGGGGATCCGGACCGTTCTCAACCACCGGCGGTATAAGGGTTCCCGGCTCGGGAGAGGGCACTGGGGAGGGCGCCTCTCCCGAGCCAAAATCTTCAGTGGCCGACGTCGACCGTTCGTCGTCGACGTGCCTGTCAACAAAGCAACCCGTTCTGTCGATCGCAGGGTGACTGGTTATCGGAACGAGGTCTCCTATACCGATGTGCAGCCACGCTCGAGGGATGGCGGCCGGTGCCACTCTGCGTTGCGGCGCCCGCTCGTCGATTCGCGGGTCGACGAGCGGGTGTCATCCGGATGCCGTGCCGGCTACGGGAGCGTAACTGGCTCGCTGAGCAGCCTGCGCGGATTCCGGCGAGGTTCGGGTGGTCGAGCGTTGCTGCTTTTGGGTGGGCCTCGGCGTGGGAGTGTCGCCGCAGGCGGCGGTCACGGTAGACAGGGAAGTTCGGGGATTGTGGGGAGAGTTCTCGGATGGCTGGTTTCGATGTGATGCGCGGCAGTAGCCGGGTTGTGCCAAGCGCGGGCACTGTGGTGGTCTCGACAAGCGTGTTTGTTTGCGTGGTTACCTCAGGCGGTTTGCCTGCGTTGTACGCGAGAGCGGACGGGCGTTGTGGCTGTTGATGACGTCGAGCGCGTGCAGGCGGACCGGCTGGCCGGATCTGACGATGACCGGGTTCGGTCAGTGGCTGAGCTTGGGCCACAGCGGCGGGCACACGAGGTCGGCTGGTCCGGCGCAGGGTCTGTGCGTGGGAGAATGGTTCCCCGGCAGGTGCCGCCGATGCCGGCGTACTTCACCAGCCGCGGGGATGAGCTGGACGAGTTGGACCGCATCGCCGGGGCCGTGGATGGTGTGCCGGGCCCAGTTGCGCCAGTGGCGGTGATTGTCGGTCCCGGCGGGGTCGGCAAGACCGCCTTGGCGATCACGTGGGCGGCGCGTAACGCCGATCTGTTTCCTGACGGGCAGCTTTACGTCGACCTGCGGGGTTTCTCTCCGGAGTCGGCTGCGCTGCCGCAGGAGGTTCTGGCCGCGTTCTTGCGAGCGTTGGGCATTGAACCGGGGAATGTGCCTGCGCGGCTTGCCGAGCAGGTGACGTTGTTCCGGACGCTCACGGCCGGTCGGCGGCTACTGGTGTTGGCAGACAACGCGGCGTCGGCGGCACAGGTGCGGCCGCTGGTCCCGGCCGAGGCCGGATGCATGCTGGTGGTCACCAGCCGGCTGCGCCTGGATGGCCTGTTCTCCGAAGGGGCGCAGTTCGTGGAACTGGATCCGCTACCGCACGCGCATGCGGTGGAGTTGCTCGTTCGTACGGTGGGGCGGCAGCGGGTTGCCGGTCAGCAGCAGGACGTCCTAGACCTGGTCCGGTTGTGCGGGCGGCTGCCGATCGCATTGCGGATCGCCGGGGCCCGGCTGGCGTCACGTCCGCGCTGGAGTGTGTCGCGGGTTGTTGCCGAGCTGAGGGATGAACACTCTCGCCTGAGCAGGCTGTCGGCTGACGGCGATCCACTGGTGGCCTCGACCTTCGATTGGTCATATCAGGCTCTTCCGGAGTACGCGGCCCGGCTGTATCGGCTGTTGAGCGCGTATCCGGGACTGGATTTCGGCGCTGACGTTGCCGGGGCGGCCAGTCAGGAGAGTCCAGGTCAAGCCGCCGAGGGGCTGCAGGTGCTGGTGGATGCGAGCCTGCTGGAGGAACTCGACATCGACCGGTATCGCTTCCACGATCTGGTGCGCCTACATGGACGAGCGCAGCGTGACCCTGACCGCGACGAGGTCGTGGTGCGGATCGGGCAGTGGTATTTGGAGGAGATGACGCGCGCCAACGTTGTCGTGATCCCGATGCGCTGGCGGGTCAGTTCGGTGGCCGACCAGCTGGCTACCGAGCCGGCGCGGTTCACCTCCGGCAGAGAGGCGTTGCACTGGCTGGCGGGGGAGCTGCCGAACGTGCTCGCGGTGCTGGAGGGTGCGGTCGCCGACCAGCAGAACGAGTTGGCGTGGCAGCTGTGTGAGGCATTGTGGGAGCTGATGCTCAACCGCAAGCACTATCCGGAGTGGCTGCGCTCCCATGAGCTGGGCATCACCGCGGCGCAGCGGTGCGGAAACAGGGTGGCGGAGTCGCGGCTGCGTCACCAGCTGGGACGCGCCCACCTGGATCTCGGGCAGCTGGGGCCTGCCGAGCAGGAGACGCGTCGGGCGGCCGAGCTGGCGCGAGAGGCTCAGGATCGGCGCAACGAGTCCGCAGCGCTGCAACAGCTGGGAATGGTGGCCCAGCAGCATGGTGATCTGGACGCAGCCGTGAGGTTGTTCACCGACAGCTTGCGCCTGGAGGAAGAGCTGGGCATCGAGCGCGGGGTGGCGTTGCGCCATCGGCGGATCGGGGAGGTGCTACGTCAGGCCGGTCGCGAGGTGGAGGCGAGGCGGCATTTGGAGGCGGCTGCGCACTTGTTCGTTGAGCTGGGGGATGAGAAGAGCGAGGCGCAGGTCGCGCTGGGGCTGGCCCGGATCGATGCGCGATCCGGGCGTCGTGCGGCGGCGGTGAGTCGTCTGCGGCAAGCCCGAGATGTGCTGGGTAGGTCAGGATCGGTGGTCTATGAGGCAGATGTACTGGTTGTGCTGGCCGAGATTGCCGAAGGTGATGACCAGTGTGTCGAGGCCCGTGGCTACCTCACCGAAGCGGTGAGGTTGCTGAGCGAGGTCGGCGGTGCTGCGTTGGAGCGGGCGAAGGCGGCGCTGAGCAGGCTCGATGCGGTCGATCGTGGCGAGGGCGCCCAGTCGGCGGCCGGTGGCGAGCCACACGAAGGCGCCGACCGCGGCGAACTCGACGGGAAGGCCGTGACCGTTGGTCATGAGGGCGACGTTTCCGGTGTGATCGCCGATCAGTAGTTCTGCGGAGCCGATCGGGGTGGTACCGAGGGTGAGGCCGGGAAACCGGTCGAGCACGGTGGCGAGTTCTGCTCGGCCGTCGGCGCGGCACGGCTGCGGCGAGGTGATGAGGACGTCGGCGAGGGTTTGGCGTTCTGGCGGGCAGCGGTCGCGGCGGGCGGCGAGGAGCGTGCCGTGCTGCCGGCCGCGGGTGTAGTGCCAGCGGATCATGTCGCAGCGCGTACCGGTTGCGCGGGCGGGGTGGACGGTGATGACCGGCGGGTCGGTGTTCATGACCTCACCGGCCTGGGTAATGGGACGGGGGAGATCGGTACGGTGCGGGCGGGTTCGGGCAGGTCGAGTAGCCGGTACATGGTGCGGCGCAGAATTTGGCCGGCTTGTCCGGGCCGCGAGGTGAGCAGTTCCCGGATGAGGTCCGGGAGCCTGCTGGCGTGGCAGGTCTGGGTCGCGGCGTGCAGCTGTGGCACAAGGGGCTGGTCGAGCTGCCAGCGGGGTGCGTGGTCGGCGAGTACTGCGGTAGGGGTTCCGGGCAGCAGTGGCCGGTCGGGGGTGTCGGCGAGCAGGATTGACGCGCCGGTGGTGGCGGCGTAGCCGGTGACAGACCCGTAGTCGCCGATGACGTGGTCGGCGGCGACCAGGGCGGCGCGCCAGCCCTCCTCTGGGGGCAGGAGGGTGAGGCCGGCGCGCAGGGCGTCGGCGAGCCAGGAGCGCACCTGCCAGGGGCTGTGGTGGGACCAGATCTGCGGGTGCAAAGCGGCAACGACGCGATAGCGGTCGCGGGGGAGTTCGGCGATGACGCGGTCGAACATGTCGGGGTTGCGGCCGAAGGCCGATCGGGGTGACCAGGTGGAGGTGGCCACGACGATCTGCTGGTCGTCGGTGGCGCCGAGGGATCGCCGGTACTGGCGGCGGTAGGGGAGGCTGGCGGTGAGGCGGTCGAGGGCGATGTCGCCGGCGACGATGGCTGCCGGTAGCGCGGGCGGGCAGATCTGGGCGAGCAGGGCGTGTTCGCGGTCGTGGACCAGGACGATCGTGTCGGCGCGCAGGCGACCTTCGCGCATTAGCTGATCGGGGCCGAGGTTGGTGCGCAGCTGAGGTGGCTGGTCGAAGGTGGTGCCGGGCGGGCTTCCGTTGCGGTATTGGCCGAATCCGCCGCCGTGTGGGATGAGCAGCGTCGGGGCGGCGAGCTGGTCGAGCCCGGCGCCGCTGCCGGCGAGGACGAGGTCGGGATTGCTGCGGCGGGCTTGTGCCCAGGGGAGCACGGCGGCGCCGTGGGCGTGGAGGAAGTCGTGGGTGGCTTGCCAGTTGTCGTCGGCGTGCGGGTTGGTGAATACGACCTGTATGCGGTGGTCGGCGTCCAGCAGCGGCAGCAGATCCAGCAGGCGGGTGCCGGCGACGATGTGTGGCATGAGCACGAGCACGGATTTCGTGCCGCGCCGGGTGAGCAGGTGCTGATCGGTGCGGTCGATGGGGCTGCGTATCCAGATGGTGGCGTTCATCGTGCGGTTCTCCCTCGCATCGCGGGTTCGCATCAAGGTTGCGGGGAGAGGTTGAGAAAGAGCTTTCGGCCTGTCTGTCTGGTCGTTGACAGTTGATCAACTGTGATCGTCAGCGTGGGGCTTTTCGATGGTTGAACCAACGCTTCTTCTCGCGAGCACGAGCCTGCAACGGTGCGGGCGGGATTAAACGATTGACTTCTTGCGGTCGCGGAAATCCAATCTTGGAATAATCGGAGTATGTTGTGTATTCGTGATCTGAGGTGCTGGCGTGCTGCCAGCAGTGGACGGATCCGCTGCCGGTCGGCTGCTTGTGATCGGGTGTCCCGAATTTGTCATCCTGTCGGGCCGTAGCGTGGAAATGACGTGCTGGCCAGCCGTTCGGTGGTAGTGCGCTCGGCGGGTGGTGATCATCATTTTGGGACACTTGGGGCCGTGAACTGGCTGATGCTCCGGATGAATGGGAAAATGCCCGAGGCGGCGAGGGGTTGGCGATGCGGTTTTGCCAGGGGAGGGGTCTGGGTGGAAATCGGTTTCGGAATTCTTGGGCAAACGGCCTTGCTTCTGCACGGGAATCCGGGCGTGAAGCCTGTGGGAGGCCGGCCGGGCAAGGTACTGGCGGCGCTGGTGGCCCAGCCAAATCAGCGGGTGCCGGTGGACACCGTTGTTGCCTGGGCGTGGGATGAGCGGGAGAACCTGCCGCGAGACGGACTGGCGACACTGCATCAGGTGGGTGCCCGGTTGCGGCAGATCTTCCAAGCCGAACGTGTTGATCCGCGCAGCATCAGCATCGCCAAGGGCGGTTGCCGGCTTGATGTCGATGACCAGCGCATCGACTATCGGCAGTTCCGGGCGAAGATCGCTCGTGCGCGCGAGTTTCACGACCAGGGGCAGCACGACCGGGCTCACGTCGAGGCGCTGGCGGCGTTGCGGCTGCGCCGCGACGAGCCTCTGGTGGACCTACGGACCGATGCTGCCGGGGAGTGGCGCCGTCGCTGGCTGCGCAACGAATGGATACCGGCCAACGCGTTCGTGGCCGCCCAGCAGTTGCTGCTCGGGCAGACGGAACTGGTCGTGGCTCGCCTGGAGGAGCTGGATGCGGCACACCCGATGGAACTGAGCTTGGCGAAGCTACGCATCCGCGCGCTGGTTGCGGCTGGTCGGGGTCTGGAAGCATCGGAGTATTTCCGGCGGGTCCATCGTGAGTTCCAGGACAGTGGTGACCCGCAGGCGGCCGATGAGCTGCTTGCCGTCTACAACGAGGTGATCAAACCCGGCGCGGTCACGTTCCCGGCCTTGACGAGGCCGGTTTCGCCGCCGGCGGCGGCGAAACCGGTTGCCGATGATCAGCTGCTTCCTGCTGTCTGGCACCTTGCACCGGATGTCGATGGTGTCGTGGGTCGGGAAAGCGTGATCGCGGAGCTTGATGCTTTCACCACCGATTCGGCCGGTTTTCCTCGCTCGGAGGTGGTCATGCTGACCGGCGGGCCCGGCGTGGGCAAGACGACGGTTGCGCTGAAATGGGCGCATCGGGTCGCTGGTCGCTACCCGCATGGGGTGGTGATGCTCGACCTGCGCGGTGATGGTCAAACCGCGGGGGCGACCGCGGCGGATGTTGTCGAGTTGCTGCTGGAGCTGCTGGATGTCCAGGTCGATCAGATCGTGTCCTCGATTGCGCGGGCGGCGCGGCTGACCCGTCTGCTGCAGCAGCGGAGGATGCTGGTGATTCTGGACAATGTGGCCAGGACGGATCAGGTCGAGCCGCTGTTGGGGGTTCTGGCGGGGTGCACGGTCGTGGTGGTGACTCGGCAGCGGCTCTCGGCGTTGCTGGCGGTGCGGCCCAGTCCGGTGGTGACGGTGACACCGTTGTCGGCGGAGGCAGCGCGCGAGCTGCTGGAGCGCCGCGTCGGAGTGCGGGTCCGGCAGGACTCGGCTGGTGTGATGGGGCTGATCCGGTTGTGTCAGGGCAACGCGCTGGCACTGACCCTGGTCGCTGTGCGCGCGGCTGCCCGGGTGGGCATGCGGCTCACGACCCTGGCTGAGGCGTTGCGGGACGCGGACATGCTGCTGGACCTGGGCAACGACGGCGACGGGCCGGGGCGGAGCCTGCGGTCGGCGTTCACGCTGTCGTTTCAGGGATTGGCGCCTGCCGAGCAGCGGACGTTCGCGATGCTCGGGCTGCATCCGGGCATCGAGGTGGCCTCGGAGGCCGTCGCGGCGGCGGATGGGCGGTCGGTGTCGAGCGTGCGGCGTTCGCTGGATGTGTTGGTGGCGGCGCATCTGATCGAGCAGCCCGGCGATCTTGACCGCTACCGCATGCACAACTTGTTGCAGCTGTTCGCGGGATCGCTGGCGCGCATGCTCTCCGATGCCGACGCGGCGCGGCGCAGATTGCTCGAGTTCTACGTGGCGACTGCGTTCGAAGCGCATCGGATGGTGTATCCGGGGCGAGGGCGTCTGGACATGCCGCAGATCAGCGACGGTGTAGTAGCGGCGCGGTTCGCCACCGCGGCAGCGGCACGGCAGTGGTTCTTGCGTGAGCGCACGACTCTCACAGCATCGGTGGAACTTGCCGCGCGGGAACAGCTGCATGAGATCGCATTCACGCTGCCATCGCTCACAGCGGATGTGTTCGACCGGCATGGCTACTTCGGCGACATCATCACCGGGTTCACGGTCGCGGCGTCTTCGGCTGCGGCGGTGGGTGACGTCGATGCCGAGGCGTCAAGTTTGAACGATCTCGGGCATGTGCTGCTGCTGATGGGGCAGGACTCGCGGGCGGAGCCGTACCTGGAAGCTGCATTACGGCTGGTCGATGCGCACGGCATCGGAATCGGGCGGGTGACGGTGATGCTGAACATGGCGCGCCGGCACTTGCACGCTGGCCGGGTGGCGCAGGCGGTGAAGATGTCGCGGGAGACGCTGGCGGCGGCGCGAACGCTGGGAGAGCCGGAGCGGTGCGCGGCAGCGCTGCATCGGCTGGCCGATGCGCTGTTGGAGCAGGGGGGACACCACGCCGATGCGCTCGACCTGTATCGGGAGGCTCTGGCCTTGCGGGAACGTATCGAGGACGGGCCCGGTCGCATCCTGACCCACATTGCCCTGGGTGACCTGCTGATTCGCATGGGACGACGTGAGGAAGCGGCCGAGCAGTGCAGGAAGGCGTCTGCGCTGATCAGCGCCAACCAGTACCTGCCGGCGGCGATGAAGTTGAACACGGTTCTCGCGCGGCTGCGCCATGCGGAGGGTGATGACCGCGCAGCGTTGAGGCACGCGCATCAGGCGGTCGAGCTCGCGGATCGGTCCGGGCATGCGACTGGCCGCGGCAGAGCGCTGGACACGCTTGCTCGGATTCTGTGCGATCGGGGCAACCTCGATGACGCGCGGGCGTTGTGGAAGCGTGCGGCGCAGCTATTCCGTGACCGGGAACGGGTCGGGCAGGCGCGGCGAATCGAGGCGCTGCTGGAGGAGCTGGATTTCGCGGTGATTCCACAGGCTCGTGACGGCGACCGCGACACCGTGGCGATGCCGTCCCCGCGGTTGTCGACGCGGGTGTGGCGCCGGCGGTCGCCGGCCGATTTCGACGAGCTGGCGTAGGGCGCTGCCGCTGTCCTCGGTTAGTCGTAGTGGTCACCGGCCGTTCCTCGGCTGTGCCTTGTCGCTGGGATGAACCTGATGGCCGGGGGCGTCGGGAATTGCGCGGTGGTCACGTGCCCGCCCCTGCTGGGCGGGCACGTGACGGAGCTGATCGTGGGCGTGGCTGGACCGAGACGTGTTGGTGATCGTCGCTGCGCCGGGCAGCTGGCACGGCGCGTGGGGCAGGATGTACGCCGAGGCACACAGCGTCCCTGGCAAGGGTGGAAATGGATCACGAGCGGGTCGTAGTGGACCTCGATCGTCATCCCGGAACGCGAGAAGTGACTAATACTGAGGATTTGTCACGTCGGGAGTCTCCCTGAGCGTTCGTCGCCCGCGAACGGCGCGCGGTTTGCGAGGGCAGATGCTGAGTCGCCGGTGTCGCGGATGGCCTCGGCGTGCTTAGGAACATGGACGGGCCGGGCTCACCCGCAACGGTGACGCTGTGTTACTTCGCGGTCAACTCATGGCAGTCACTCGTTGTGGTCGAACCCGGTGATCGAGCATCATGATCAACTTTCACTGAAAGAAAAAGTTGATTTCGCCTGATCGGGTGGCATTACTGGAAAGTAACGTCAGTGTCGTCCTGTTTGACGGCGAAATCGGTATCTCGGAGTTGCCAAGGGTCGTCACATCGGTACCGGGGGGCCACGAACGAACGTGGAATCGTTGCGGTTAGAGTCTCGTCATTCAAGTAAAGCGCGGCTGCCGATACGCAGGCCGCTTACGCCATAAGGGTGACGAGTGAATCGTACGATGGCTTCGGTCTTGGTCGTGACCGGCGCGGTATGGGTGCTCTCCGTGACGCCCGCCTCCGCTGAGGTGTCGACGCACAGTGCTGCCAGCACCATCCAGGTGCCGGCGCACGACGCCACGGCTACCAACCTGGCGTCGACCTATAGCGCCACCGGTTCGCACCAGATGTCGTGTGACTACTGGCGGTACTACTGAGGTGGGAAGGGCGCCCGGCTAAGGCTGGGCGCCTCGCCGGTGACGCGACGGCTCGCTTCGCCGGTCAGGGTCACGCGCGAGGATCCGAGACGATCTTCTCGGTGGCCGCCCCCGGCCGCGAAGGACGACACCCGCGTCGAGCAGCATACGTTTGGTGATCTCTCGGCCGAGTCCGAAGGCCTTTCCGGTCTCGACGATCGACTTGCCACTGTAGTAGGTCTCGACCATTCCCGGAGGCGCAGGCGGCATGATCGGCTGTGGTGCCCGGAACCTGACGCCTTGATCCTCCAACACGTTGCGCAACGTTCGGTAGCTGCCGTCGAAATCCTCCATCAGGGCACTCAGGGTCGCTCCGGCCAGATATCTACGCCGCAACTCGGCGGCTTCCGTGGCGGGCACATCTGCCGCCAGTCGCGGTGGTCGCCCGTGAGGGGCGTGCGGGTTTCCGGGGTCGTTCATGAGATCATCCCCGTCCCGAAATCCGATCCGGCATCGCCGAGGCGGGGTGCGACGTTGCTACTGCCTCAGGCGATCTGAGGTGCTCTTTCAGGCAAGGCGATGCGCGCGGGCGTGTGCACCGCCAAAGGAGTTCTACTCGTTCGCCCGTGTAGGCGACATATGACGTTGTCGTGGTCACCGCATGGTCACTTCCCGACTCACGAGTGTGTTTGTGCTGCCGTAGGACCTGTCGTTGGTGATGGGACAGGCGATACGGCGGCCCATGATGCGATTTGCGTTCGCGGATCCCGGACGCGATATGCGCCGCGCGAGGAGAGCTGGTAAGGCCAGCAGGTACCTCGAAGTGCAGGGCTGCCGATGAGGCGTGCTCTGCTGCACAAGCTGGCCGGCATGCCGGCCGACGTCCGCACCGCCGCCGGCATGATCGGCGCGTGCGTTGATTCTCTCGTGAGATGAGAGCCAACGCGGCTGCCTGCTCCGGGCGGCAGTGGGCGGGTCGGGCATGAGGGCGCGCCCGACCCGCGGCCGCGCGGACGCTGTTCGGCATAGCTGTGTCACCAAGGGCGGAAAGGTACGGCGTTCGGATGCTTTTCGGCACCGGCGAGCTACTCGGGCGTTGTCAAAGACGTTGTGGCGGCCCCGGCTGTTACACCCGGTGGGCCGGTAGCCGGACTGGAACCGGAAACTTGCTGGGGAGGTCGTGCGCGGTTTCTGACAGGCGACGCTGGACACGGTGCAGTCGTGGCTGGCCTGCTGTCCCCGGCCAATCTCAGCGACGCCGTCCAGGTCGTCGCCGAGACTCCTGGTCATCTGCCGGCGTGACTGCACGACTTCCGTCACGGCGCCGCAACCCTCGTACAGCCCGCGGCAACAGATGTGAAGATCGGTCAGGACCTGCTCGGTCGCGTCGACATCGCCGCCGAGCGATATCCGGATCCGTCGCGCCGGGCAACCGGCACTGTCGGCGCGGCGGTATCCGGCGGGCGAATCGCCCTCGCGGAGCTGGCGCTCGTTGCCGGTCATCGGTGGCCGCCGCGACGGCGGAATTCCGTACCGGCCTCCGTGAGGCCTCGGTGCATGGAGCCGTAGGAGATTCCGGCCTCGGCGGCAAGCTCGCGCACCGAACGGCCATCCTCGTACGCTTCGCGGTGAGGGCGAAAGTCGATGTCGAGAGCGAAGCCTCGGCCGGTCTCGGGTGCCGGACCGCCTTCGGCGCGGATGATCGCGCCAGTCCTGTTCGCTGACAGGCCGTACCGCGCCGCGATCTCGGAGATGGAGTCGCCGGCTTCGCGGGCTGCGACGATCTTGGCGTTGCGGGCGGCACGTTGCTGCCGTTCGTGCTCGTCGCGTTCCTCGGGTGTCATCGGATGCCGCCTCTGGCTTGTCCTTGGGGCGCAGGATCGCTCCGGCGGGCCGAGGGTGGGCGTGCCGGGAAACTGCCGACGGCGGCGATGACCAGCGCCGGACGGGGCATGCTGAACGTATCCGCGAGTGTGATGATGGGGGCGAAGGAGTCGGGGAGTCCGTTGTTTTCGATCTGCAGGATCGTGTTCGGCGGCAGTCGTGACAGGTAGTGCAGGTCGGTGATGCTCAGCCCGCGTGCTTCGCGTTCGGTCTTGATCCAGTCCCCGACCGGCTGGGTTGCGAGGGCGTCGATGGGTGTGACGAGCCGGTCGTAGAGCCGTTTCGGTGGCTGGTTGTAGTGGATCTGGTAGTCGTGCAGCGCTGATGTCGCGAGCTCGGCACGTGATGTCGCGAGGGCGTCGGCCACAGCCGCGGTGTCGGCGAGTGACGTCCAGGTGGCGGTGTGGCGCTCCAGTCTCTCGATGCGGGATGCCGGAATGCCGGCCGCGGTGGCCAGCCGGAGCCGCGACAGTCCCCGCTCGGTGCGCAGTTGCTCGACGTGGCGGCCGAGGATCAGCTGGCTGGGCTCGGCAGCCGGCACAGTCGATGGGGGTGACGCGGCGTCGCACGGCAGGGTCGGAACTCGTTGCTGGGCCGGGGAACCCGACGTTGCGGGGGATGGGCGAGGGTGACGGGGTTGCGGTCCCTGCGTTCTGGTGTGGCCGGCGCCGGGGTAGCGCTCCGGAGGGGTGGCGTGGTCGGTGATGCCTGTGGTCGTGCTGGTGGCGAGCTTGCTCAGCTGCCGGGCGAGCTGGCGGGTGCGGTCGAGGACCGTGGGGTCGGTGATGTAGGTGCTGGCCCCGTGATGGTGGCTCGCCATGGCGATCGGGCGTTTCGCCCTGTGGTAGAGGGTGAAAGGGGTGAGTAGGCCCGGTGGGCACTGGTCGGCGGGCACGATCCAGATGGTGATGTTGCGGTGCCGGGTGGTCAGGGACCGCAGGTGGGTGAGCTGATCCTGGCGTAGCGGTGTCGGGCAGGCGTGGAGGGCGGTGTCGCCGATGAGGAAGGTGTAGTGCCGCCGGGGGTCGGTGAGGTCGTCGCGGCGCTGGGGCAGGGCTTCGGTACGGGCGTCGTCGAGGTCGGTGTCGGAGAGCGGGTGGGTGATCAGCGCGAGGTCGTGGCCGGGGGTGCGCAGCAGGTCGGGAATGAGGGTGGGGGCCCAGACGGTGACGCGGTCGGCGATATGTTCGTAGTACCAGGCGACGGCGGCGTGATTGCGGGGGTCGGTGTCGACAAACTCGGCTACTGCGGAGTGCTGGGCCTGGGTGATGATGCGGCGGGTGGTGGCGTGGTCGGCGCCGAGTGCGCCGAGCATGAACGCGGTGGGAACCGGTTCTGCCAGGGCGTGGGTGAGTTCGAGGCTCCAGAGGTGGGAGACGGGGATGCCGAGGGTGCGGGCGAAGGCGCGCAGGCCCAGCCCGCGGGCTTCGCGGGCCTGGCGCAGCTGGAGACCGACACCGACGGCTGCCGGGGTGCGGATGGGACGTCCGGTGGTCTGACGGTCGATGCCGGGCGGCATCGATGGACCCGGGACGTGGCAGGCGACGTCGTCGGGCGGGCCGCCGGATGCGGGTCGGCTGTCGCCACAGCGCGAGCTTCCCGCGCCGCGCGCGTCGTCGGACGGCGGGCCGGGCGGTGGCGGGTGCTGGGCGGGGTGTCCCAGTGCGGCGGCGGTGTTGGCGGGGTCGAGTGCGTTGGCGGCGAGCCAGGTCGTGGTGGCGGCGTAGCGGGCGAGGATGTCGCGGGCGGCGGTGTAGGTGCCGGCGTGCTGGTGGTGGAGAGCGACGGCGATGGCCGTGCCGTCGAGGTGGTAGAGGGTGAACGGGCTGAGCAGGTCGGGCGGGCACCGCTCGGCGGGCACGATATGGATGGTGATGTCCGGGTGGTCCGACAGCGCCTGGAGCAGGTCGAGCTGCCGGGTGCGTGCCGGGGCGGGGCAGGCGTGCAGGGCGGTGTCGCCGATGAAAAAGGTGTGGTGAGCGCCGGTACCCGGGGCGGTGAGTGCGCGGCGGCGGTGGAGCAGCATCTGGCGCTGGTGGTCGGCGTGGCCGGCGTCGAGGAGCGGGTAGCCGGACAGGAGGTGGTCGTGCTCGTGGGTGCGCAGCAGGTCGGGTAGCCGGGCAGGGGCCCAGTGGGTGATGTGGCTGGCGATCGTGTCGTAGCACTGGGCTGCGGTGGCGTGGTCGAGGTGGTCGGTGATCAGGTGCGGGTATCCGGCATGGGCGGCGTGGCTGAGGATGCGCGCAGCGACGGTGAGGTCGGTGTCGAGGGCTCCCAGCAGCCACGCGATCCGGGCGAGGGGCTGGACGCGGGTTCCCGTTTCCCACGCCAGGAGCTCGCCGGGATTCAGCGTGAAGCGGCGCGCGAATTCCCGCAGGCTGCTGTCGTGGGCGGCGCGGATCTGGCGCAGCGCGTGCCCGGTCAGGGCCGCGGCGGGGGTGCGAGGCGCTGTCGGGAGGTAGGAGGGGAAGTGCAGGGCAGTCGAGGACGTGCCGGTCGGCGAGAACACGGGACCGGGCGGTCGCCTCGGGTGCGTCGTTGCGGCGGGCTGGAAGTGGGGCAGGTCCGATGCGTGAGTGTCCGGCGGCGAGGCGTGCGGCCTCGTCGCGCGATCGATGCTGCTGTTCACCGGGTTCCTTGGCCGAGGGTGTGCCGGCGTGCCCGCGGCCGGGGTCGGGCGCTGTATGGGGATGCGGTTCGCCTGGCGGCGTGGCCGGGCCGGGGCCCGCGGGTTGCCGGCGGGGCAGGGCTGGCGGCGGTGTGCGGCGGTCGGGAACCACCGGCATGAGGTGAGACGTTCCCGGCAGCACCATCGTGTTCTCCGGCAACCGGTTGCCGCGCGATGGGGCGCCGCGCGGCGGTACTGCTGCTGGGTCTGGCGGGGCGGAGGGGAGATGCCGGTAGAGCCCGGCGGGCCGGTGGGCGAGCGCGAGAGTCAGGGCGAGGAATTCGACCCGCGGCAGCACGGCCCGGGGCGTGCTCGATGCTAGCCCAGCACGCGTCGTGGACGAACGCGTCGGGGCGCAGGCGGCGGCGGTCGAGCTGGCGTGGGTCGATGGTGGCGCAGTCGAACAGGATCAGCAGCTGGCCGGCGGGTTCGGCCGGTGAGGGATCGCAGGAGATGAGGTGTTGCCCGCGGATGCGCGGCCGGTGGATCCCGAGGTCGGCGGTGAGGAACGCCCGCAGGGTCTCGGTCGCGCTGCGAGCGGGCGGGACGTGCGCGCCGGGCAGCCACCACATCGGCACCCCACCCGGATCGTGTCCGATGTGGACAAGCAGGACCTGCCCGGCGGTGTCGCGCAGGAGACCACAGGCCAGAACCGGCATCCCCTCGGCTTCTGCGGCGTCGTTCACGTCAGCCTCCCGCGCCAGCCGGGTGGGTGGAACGGCGGTCATGGCGTCTCAGTGAGGATGGGGACGGCCGGGCGATGGGTGTGGTGGTAGTGGTCGAGCAGGGCCGGGTCGGCGTCGTCCTCGGTCAGCATGGCGATGATCTCGGGGTCCACGGGCGGAATGTCCTCGCGTGCGAGCCGGGCACAGACCTGCCGGGCCGTTTCGACGGGCAGGGCGGAGCGCGCCATCAGCTCGATCATGACGCTATGCCGAGCGACGTCGGTGCGTGTGAGGCCGGCGACGAGCAGGGCACGGCGGGTGATCGGGTCGCGGTGGGGACGTGCCTGCTGCTTGCGGAACAAGACGTGGGCAAGTACTTCGCGGCGTTTCGGACCGAAGCCGGGCAGCTGGTCCCAGCAGGGGTCGGACACGACGGCGAGCTCGTCGGCCGAGCGGAACCCGGCGCGTTCCAGCGACAGCCGGGTCGCGGTGGTCAGCGGGACTGTGAGCAGGTGCAGAGGCACTGCCGGTCCCGGGACGGGAAGGAGGCGCAGCCCGGCAGCACCGTCGGCCAGCTGGTCTCGCAGCTGCGCGGCCAGCGGTGTGGCGCCCAGGACCAGGTTCTCGGTGTCGCGGGCGGCGGCGAGGACAGCCCAGTCGGGGGCGAGATCGGGATCGAGGTCGGGGTCGTCGCCGCGGATGAGTTTGACGAACAGGGATCGGCCGGCGCGGATGTCGTGTGCGGCGAGGGTCAGGGTGTGGCTGTGGGTGGTGGCCCGCCACTGCGGGGCCGGCGTGCCGAGGTGGTAGGAGGTGACCAGCAGCCCGTGCCGCGCCGGGGGTGCGACGGTGCGACCGGGACCTGCGAAGGCCGTGTTCTCGACTGCGGCGTGCCCGGTGGTCGCCACGCCGGTGCCCGGGGCGGTGGGCACGGGGGTCACTGAGGGTTTGGCGGTTGCTGGTGCCGGTCCGCTGGTGGCCGGGTCCGCGGCAGTCATCGAGAGTCCTTGTGGCTGGGGCAGGATCGGTTGTGCGTGTGGTTGAGGGTGGGTGTCAGCGGGCGTGCTCGCCCAGGAATGTCAGGAGGTCGGCGGGCGGGACACCGCACAGCTGAGCCATGCGACCGACGGCGTCGGGGTTCAGGCGGACGTGGGTGGGCGGATCGGGCTGATGGAGCAGCTGGGTGGCCCAGCTGCGCAGCGGCGCCAGGTGCGGTTCCGGGAGGGCCGCGAGTGCGGAGAGGTCCACGGTGAGGTCCACGGTGAGCGGATCGCGGGTGGCGCGCTGGTGCACTCTGGCGATCAGGTCCTGGGGACGTTCGCCGAGAGCAAGGGAGAGCTCGATCAGGCGCAGCACCGACATCCGGCGGGTGCCGTGCTCGTAGGTCGACAGGGTTTGCAGCGAGATATCGAACCTCAGTTGTTCGCGCAGGTGTTTGCGTGTCCAGCCACGTTGGCGGCGCAGCTTCCGAAGTTCGTCGCCGAGGATCTTCTGGTAGCGATCCTCGTCGAAGAAGGCGGGACCGGATTCAGCCCACCGGTGTGCCATCTCGGCGGTGAGGTCGTCGGCGGGCGCGGGTGCGGTGGGGTCAGGCGGTGGCGGTACGTCGGGAGTGGCTGCGGCTCGGGGACTTGTTGGGAAATCCGATGCTGGTCCGGCGACTGGTTCCCGGCCAGCGTCGACCAGACTCTGACCCGGGGCGTCCATTGTGGATGGTGTGAGAGCGGAGCTGAATTCGATCCTGAACGGATCGCGGCGCGGATGGCCGGTGGTGTCGGCTGGAAGACGGGCGGTCGTCGGCGAGGACCCTCCGGCGGCTCGGGCTGTCCGGTCGGTCCAGTCGGTCCGGGTGTCCGGAGCCGGGAAGTACTGGGTCGGCTTCGCCGGGGTGTGGCTCTGTGGTGGGAATGTGGGTGTTGTGAGGCCGCGTCGGGCTGCGGGGGTGTCCGGGCGGGCCGGGGTACCAGGCTGGTCGGCCGCGCTGGGGCGGCGCTGCGGGACGGAGACCACGTTGTTGCCATCCTCGGGTGTGGTCGGATCGTCAGGGGTGTCGTGTGTGGCGGCGACCAGATCACCGACCCACGCGGAGATCTCTGCGGGTGGTGCGGCGGTCTGGCCTCGGACCGGGCGCGCCGCTTCGGCCGCGCGGCGATACACCGTGCTGCAGGAGATTCCGGTGGCGGTGGAGATGTCCCGGAAGGTCCAGTTCTTCGTTTTCGCGGCGACGCACGTCTCGCCGATGACCCCGAGTACGGAGGTGCTCACGGCGCGGTCCCACTGCCGTTGCCAGGTCCGCAGGTCGCGGACGAGGCGCTTGCGGAGGGGGGACGGCTGTTCGGCCAGCGTCCCGGCGACGGCGCGCAGCGCCGCCGCGAGAGCGTGTGCGCGTGCCGCCAGCTGGTCCTGGGCTTCGACGGCGACGCCGTCGGATCGGTGCTGAGGTGCGGCGAAGGCGTCTGAGGTCACCCGGCGTCGGCGGCCTGTGGTGAGGGGTTCGGTGATGGTGGCGGGGGTGTGGCTGCCGGTGGACTCGGCGGCGGCGTGGGCGGCGATGCGGATCTCGGCGACGGTGGCGGCGATGGTGACGCGCCAGGCCCGCCAGGTGGTGTCGAGCCGGAACGCGACGATCAGCCGCTGCCGCATCAGCGTGAACGGGACCTCGGCGAGCTCGTCCCCGAGGGCATGCACGGCCGCGCGGACTGCGGCGCCGCAGTCGGTGACCGGTGCGAGTATCCCGGCCGGTGACACCGGTTGCGGGGCCGGCGTGGCGGTGCGGTTGTGCTGGGGTGCCGCGGCGACGATGACCGTTGTCCTTTCACGGGAAGGGATGTCGGGGTGGGACGATGCCGGGGTGTCAGCACGCGGTGCCGCCGCCGGGTGCGGTGGTCGGGTAGGCCGGGCCGATGTCGCTGATCCGCCCCGGCGGCGTTAGTCCACGGACGTCCATCACCACGCCCCCGGGCTCTGCTGCCGCTGCCGAGGCCGCGGCCGCGGCCTCGGCACCGGCGGTGGTGCCGGTGGTGTCGGCTGGCGGCGCGAGGGTGAAGGTGCGGCGGATGGTGGAGTCGAACCGGCACAGGTCTGGGACTTGCCAGGTCTCGACGAGATGGATCTGCTCGACGGTGAGGGTGGCGTGGCTGGGGTGCAGGTGGTGGCGGAGCTGGCGTTGCAGGTCGTCGCTGGAGCTGTGGCCGCCGGCGTAGCAGAGCGCCATGTGCGCGGGGCGGGTGTCGTAGGCGATGGCCTCGGGCCCGCAGATCCGTGCGATGACGGGGCGGGCCCGGTCGAGCAGCTGGTTGAAGCCGGCGCGGTGGTGGGTGTCGGCGACGACACCGCGGTGGTACACCAGCGGTGAGCCGATCAGCAGCTCGAACGCCGGCACGGTGGCCAGCTCCCGCTCGAGCGCGGCGATCAGCTGGGCGGAGGTGGTGGCGCCCAGCGGCGGGTGGCCGGGTGAGTGGATGGGCTGCACGGTCAGGTGCAGGCTCTCGTCCGGCACCGGCTGCGTGGTGGCGGCGTGGGCGCGCATGATCGTGCGGCCGGCGGCGGTGAGCTCGGCGAGGGCGGGGTTGCGGGCCAGGTCGGGGATGATCATCAGCTGGAGCTGGCGGGTTCCGGCGGGCCAGAGCCGGTCGGGCTGGAAGAACGGTTCCACGAGTTCGGTGTCCTCCGGGGAGCGGTCGGATATCGGTGGTGCTCAGCGCTGCCCGTGCGGGGCGGTCGCGGCGTAGAGGTCGGTGGCGGTCTGCAGGTCGGTGGCGGCGCCGGGGCCGGCACCGGTGAGCTGGTCGATGAGGTCGTGGGTCAGGCGGCGGGTGATGCCGGTGTCGCCGAGCAGGTGGGCGGCGCGGGCGGCGGCCAGGTCGAGCCCGGCCCGGTAACGCAGGGCGGTGGTGTCGCCGAGGCGGCGGCGGGCCCGGCCCAGTTCGCCCATGGCTTCCCCGGTCCGCCCGGTCTCGATGAGGGCCTCGGCGAGGGGGGTGACGGCTTGGGCGGTGCCGAGCGGGTTGCGGGCGCGGGTCATGGCGTCGCGGGACTCGCGCAGGTGCCGGATGGCGTCGGTGAATCGGCGGTGGGCGAGGTGGGCCTGGCCGATCCGGCGGTGGACGACGGCGTGGCCGTGGGTGTCGTCGGCGAGGCGGCGTTGGTGGCGCAGCGCGAGAGCGAGGTCGCGCAGGGCGGCCTCGGGGGAGCCGGCGGTCAGCAGGACCCGGCCTGCCGCGGCGTGGGCCAGCGCGGCGAGGCGCGGATCGGCTGTGGTGTGGGCGAGGTCGGTGGTGTCGGCGGCCGCGGTGCGGGCGTCGTCGTGGTGGCCGAGGTCGGCCAGGGCGACGGCGTGGCGGGCCTGGAAGACTGCCGCGATCTCCGGGGCGGTGCGGTGGGCGGCGGTGTGGCCGGCGTGCTGGATGTGGGCGAGGTCGTCGTGGTGGTAAGTGGGGCGGGCCAGGTGCCAGCAGGCTTCGGCCAGCTCGAGCGCGAGGTCGTCGTGGCGGGTGTCGAGGGCGGCGATCACGACGGAGGTAAGGACGTGGTGTTCGCGGCCGAACCAGGTGCGGGCCTGATCGGCGCTGGCGAAGGTGGCCGGGACGGCGCCGTGGTGGGCGGCGGATGGGCTGAACCGGTGCGCGTGCGGGGCCAGCGCGGGGATGGCCGTGCCCGCGCTGGCGGCGTACCAGCCGAGCACCCCCGCGAGCTGGGCGGCGCGGACCGGCGGTGATATCTGATGGCGGAGGTGGATGGCGTGGCGGCGATATCGGTCGGCGAGCCGGTAGCGGTCTGGGGGCTGGTGCTCGACCAGCCGGGCGGCGTGCAGGACCTGCAGCGCGGCGGTGACCTCGTGGTCGGGCCAGCCGAGAGCGCAGGCCAGGGGTGCGGCGGTGGTGTCAGGGCCGGGAAGGTCGGCCAGCAGCTCGTAGACGCGTTGGGCGGGGTCGGGCAGGTGCCCGTGGACGAGACTCACCGAGTCCGCCCGATAGTCCGGGACAGCCGAGCGGCACAGGTACGCAACCAGATTGCCGAGGGCGGGACGACCTCGACCGCGGGCCACAGCGGCACCATCGCCGCGGCGTAGAGCCAATCCCAGGCCCCTGGGGTGGTGTCCTCGCGCAGGATGGTGCGGGCGGTGTAGATGCCGATGGCCGGGTACCAGGCGGTCAGCAGCAGGGTGAACAGGAAATCCATCGGGAAGACGTCGTTTCATGGAGGAGCGGACAGGAGCAGGTCGGCGGATCAGGACGCCGGAGTCAGCGTCGGAGGGGCAGGCAGTCGCGGCGACGCACTGGTCGCCGGCGTGTTCGGTGCTTGCTGCGGTCCGGGGACGGCGCGGTTTACCAGGGCGTCCAGCTCAGCAGCGCGGTCATGAGGACGTCCGCGGCAGCGGCGAGGAGGTCGTGAGACCGCTGCCGGGCGGGAGCGTCGTCGGCGTCGGCGTCGGTGGGTTTCACGTCTGCAGTGCCTCGTCGAACAGGTCGCGGTGCGCGCGAACGGTGTCGACGATGACGACCGGCGGGCTGACCTCGGCGCTGACGTGGACTCCGCGGCTGCAGATGCCGAGCAGCTCGGCGTCCGCGTCCTGCTCACCGATCCGGAACAGTGCTCCGCCGGAGAATCCTGCCCCGACCTGCAGTGGGCCGGAGAGGTTGGCGGCGCAGAACTCGTCGGCGCTCACGTGGATACCGCAGGCGGCTCGGTCGATGACGCAGGTGTCGACCTGGACAAGGCGGCGGCCGTTGCTGATCGGCGGGGTGATGCCAAGCAGGCTGACACGTTCGCCGACGGCGGCGGGTGTGGTTGCCCGCCGGATCGGCGGGTACGCGACCGGTCGGTCGAGCACGGCGATGGCGATGTCGTTCCTCGCCTCGTCCGGCCTGATGCTGGTGAGTGAGCTGTCGAAGCCGCGGCTGAGGACGTCGACGATCTCGTAGCGTTCGCCGCCGCCGGGGGTGAACGCGCCGACCTGGATGAACCGTGCGCGGTCGGCGAAGGGGACGAAGTCGGGTTTCTGCTGGATGGCCGGTGGGACGGTCAGGGTGGTGTCGAAGAAGTGGGCGGGGGTCAGGACATGGCGGGGACCGATCAGCACGCCGACGCTTTCGGCCTCGTCGAACCGGCCGCGGTCGGGGCAGTCCCAGCGGGTGGCGACCATCCACGGCGCCGCGACGGCGGTCGATGCGATGCAAGGGGTCATCGGGAGCGTCGTCAGGACGTGGGTGGCTGTGTCGATCGCGGTCGCGAGGGCGGCGTCACGTTGCGCGGTCAGGTCGCCGATCTGCGCGTCCAGCCGGCTGATGATGTGGGCGGTGCTGGTCGCGGCGATCTCGGTGGCGCCGGCGGCCGTGGGGGTGGACACGAACGATTTCTCCTTGAGCGGTTGAGGGTTGTGCGTGGACTTGATCGACCGGTGTCGTGGTCGGTGCTGCTGCGAGTGCCTGGCCGCGCGCGGGAATGGCTGTGCGCGGCCAGGCACTCGCGGGATCTCACCCACCTGCGGGGTTCGATTTGGTACCCCGGTGGTCGGCGAGAGCTGACCGGCCACTCCTCAGTGGACGGTCGTCCAGGGGGCGGTGCTGTCACTCGGGTATCCCGAGTCTCGTGTGGCGGCACCGGCTCCTGGATCCTGACCAACCTGCGCTGTCGGGGGCGCGGGCGGTCAGGAAATTCATGTGCCTGTCGACCACCGCGGTGGTTCCGGCGCAGGCGCGGGTGGTGCGTTGCCGCGGGTATTTTCCCGAGCTGCGTGGCGGTAGAGGCGGGCTGCGATCTGGGTGAGGGCACGCGCGTGGAACCGCAGCTCGTCTCCCCGGCGTGCGGGAGTGCTCTGCTGTGGCGGGGCGTCGGCGAGGTGCTGCTCGAAGTGTGCGTGGGCGGTCCGCAGCTGCCGCGCGATCAGGTTCAGCTCGCCGGCTTGTTCGGTGGCGGTGTCGTCGGTGGCGTGCCGGTCCGCGTCGAGCTGTGCGCCGACCGCGAGCGCGTGCAGCGCGGCGTGTTCGTAGGCCGCGATCGCCTGGGCAGGATCGGTGGCCTCGAGGACGCCGCGGGCTGCGATGCCGCACGGGCACGGCAGACCGGACGTCACGACCGCGCTCCCGGCGCCGCGGGGTCGGCGGGGAGCGGCGGTGCGGGCATCGCGGCGGACGGGCGGGTGGTGCTGAGACGCACGAGCAGATGTCCCTCTCTTGTGGACAGTCGGGTACGGACCGGGGCCCGGGGAGTGCGAAGTGGGGCGCGGGGGTGCCTGGCCGTGCACGGGAATGGCGTGCACGGCCAGGCACACCCCCAGGCCCCGCGCACCGGAAGGGCCGGGTTCTCGACCTTCCGGTGCGCGGGTGACCGGCAGCCACGGTGACCGGTCGTTCCCGGAACCCGACGTGTCGTCGCGATGAATCCGCGGGGGCGCGACGGTCGTCAGGGCCGGCCTTCCTGGCCTGCCCGGGGTGTCGGGCCCCGGACAGGCCAGGAGGTCAGGGCGGTTCTCGCGGGCGCCAGGGCGGGCCGGGCAGCTTGGCGTCAGGCAGCGGTTTCTGGGCGAGCACCGCGGCGTTGAAGTGCCCGCACACCGGCGGGTCGGGCGGGCCCTCCGGATACCAGTTGAACGCCGGGACGATTCCGGGCGGCAGCAGATGTGTCCCGGCGAGCATCGCTTCGATCTCGGCGTGGGTGGCGAGGCTGCCGGTGCCGGGCCCGAACGTGCGCAGCGCCCGTTCGAACGTGCGGCCTGGAGCGGTCATGTCCGGATGCTCAGGAAGATAAAGGTGCGTCATGGCCAGGAACGACCCGGCGGGCAGCTGCGCGAGGTGCTCTTGGACGGCCTCGGCGACGTCGGTGCGGGTGCCGCCGTGAAACGACATCAACCCGGCCAGCAGTAGCGCGACGGGCTGGTGGTCGCGGGCGAGGATGCCGCTGCGTTCGTTGTGGGCGTGCAGGGCGTTCCACATCGCGGCGGGATCCCACGGATCGGCCGCCACGACGTGCATGTCGGCGTCGTCGTCGGCGATGGTGCGCAGGGCCGCGAGGACCAGGGGGTCGCGTTCGGCGTAGACGACGCTGGCGCGGTGAGGTTTGCGGTAGTTGGCTTCGCAGGTGCGGATGTGGCGATGCAGGTCATTGCGGGGATCGAGGTGGGGCAGGCCCGCGCCGGCGACGATGACGGTCCCGACGTCCTGGTACTTGACCAGGTAGGTGGTGACGCGGTCGAGGAACGCCTGCTCGGATCGGAACACGAAACCGACATGTGGCACCCGTGCCGATAGATCCCGGGCGGCGTCGCGTTCGTTCTCGTGGGCGACTTTGCCGGAGGGGTACGTGCGGTCGTCGCCGGGGTCGTTGCTGCGGGCTTCGCGGAAGGCGTCGTAGAGGTAGGCGAGGTTGACTCGGGTCGGGTCGGCCCCGGCGGGGATCCACCATCGCGGCATGTCCCGCCGTGCCGGGGTGACGGGCGCAGGTGGGCGACGGCGCGTGTGGGTCACGGGCGCACCGCCGCATCGGGCGCCAGCAGAAGTGTCAGCTCGGCGGTGGCGATCCCGCACTGCGCGGCGAGCGAGGCGATCTCGGCCACCGACAGACGGCGGACCGAGTCCCCTCCGGCCTGGATCTGGTAGCGGGCCCACCGCGCCGCCGGGATGAGGGAGCGGACCTCGACGGCGGCGAGGGCGTCGAGGTCGACCGGGATGCCGGGGGCCCAGGAGATGCGGTGCTCAGCTCGGCGCAGAAGCTCCGACGGCGCGATGTCGTAGAGGTGGCCGGCCCGGTCCAGCTGACGCAGGCTCATCGACCGGGTCCCCTGTTCCCAGGAGGCCAGCGTGCTCACTGGGCAGTCGCGGCCGGACCAGATCGCCAGGGATCTGCGGGACCACCCGTGCTGTTCGCGGTGGGATTTCAGTTCCGCTCCGGTGGCTCGGGCCAGGTCGCCGGTGTCGGTGTCGCTCGTCGCCATCAGGGTCGTCCAGTGCTCGCTGTAGAGGGTGGATGGTGTGCGGGTGGTCGGGGTCGCGGGTGGGCCAGTGCCGGGTGGCGTAGGGCAGCCGGACCGTGGGTGCCTGGGCGGTGAAGTGGTCGTAGAAGGGGCGTGCGCGGGGGACGCTCCACCAGATGGACTCGGCGTCCCTGCCGTCGCTCACTGGCCTCATACCTGCACCGTCGGCGGATCGGTTCTTGCCGTGTCGTCGGCGTGGTGGCCGCTGGTGTGCGCTGCGCAGGGGGTGTTTTTGCAGGTGATCGCTTCGGATGTCGCGCGGTAGCGGGCTCCGCCGCGTGTGCGTGTGGCCCGCACGATCTCGCGGCAGGCCTGCGCCGACGCGCACGCCGGGGCGAGCACGCCGTCGGAGGCGAACGTGGCGGCATGGACACCGTGGATTCGCGGGTGGTTGCCGGTGGGTGACCGCAGAACCGTGCCGGTGGGCGGGGGTGCTGTGCGGTTGGTCATGCCGGCTGCCTCCCCGGTGGGGTGGGTGGGTGCGCCTCGACCGCCCGGAACGGGGGGATTTCGCGGGCGGTCGAGGCGCGCGGACCGGACAGGATGGAGCACCGGCGGCCTGTCCGGGCCGGGTTCAGGTGAGCCAGGCGTGTCCTCCGCGGGTGTCGGCCGGGCTGAGGGCCCGCGTGCGGCGGTGAGGAGGCCGTCGTCGATCCGGGCGGCGACGGGCGGGGAAATCAGGGTCGGGTCGCTGCTCATGCGGGTTCACCACCCGATTGCCGGCTGCGGTCGTCGCTGCCGTCGTCCTCGCCGATGGGGTTGATTTCGACGATCGCGGCCGGGGAGGCTCCGGCGGAGTTCCGGTAGAGCAGCCCGGTGGTTGTTGCGCAGTCTTCGGCCAAGGCCTCCAGCTCCATCGCCACCGATTCGGCACTCGCTGGGGTGCCGGCGACCTGCTCGGCGAGTGCGAGTGTGGTCCGCAACTGCCGGGCGGCTTCCGCCGCCACTGCGCGCGGGTTCACTACTTCGTGAGGGGTATCGGCGGGCGGCTCGCGACGGGCGTAGGCGTGCACGATGACGCGGGCCCCGACGCCGATGAGGTCGTAGCCGAGCTTCCGGTAGGACGTCCAGTCGTGCCGGTCACGCTCGGCGTAGGCGAGTCGCGTCAGGGCGTCGGTGTAGGTGTCGGTGATCAGGCGGAGCAGTGTGATCGGCGGGGCGCCGGGTTCACCCGCGAGTGGTCGCCGTTCGGCGTCGGTCATCGGTGTGTTCCAGCGACGTGTCGTGGACGGAGGGCGGCGGGCTGTTGTCGCGGTTGTCGCCGCGGCCATGGCGGGTTTCATGGAGTCGGTGGTCGGGGAGCCGAGTCCGTTACAAGGAGGGGTGCGTGTGGGTCGCTGGGTTCGGGGAGCTCGAGGAGCTGGTGTAGGACGGTGAGGGCGTCGCCGTTGCATTCCCAGACTTTCCGGTCGGCGTGGTCCATGCGGATGGCGGCGGCGTCGGTCTCGCTTTTGATGCGGAGAGCGTCGACGAAGCCGTCGGTGTCCCACGTGAACGAGGCTGTGAACCGTTCGAGGAGGCCGTTGGTGTCGAACTTTGGGTTGAAGTCCCAGCCACGTCTCAGCAAGGTCGTGAATGGCTCGAGGGCTGGGTCGTCCCAGAGGAACGCGAACGGACTGGTGCCGGGTGGGGTCATCGGCGATCACGCCCGGAGTTGTCGAGTCGGGCATCGCGAGAAGGTCCGTTCCGGCCGCCAGCTAGGTCTATTGGGCCCGTGGGATTCATCGTCGACACCCCTTTCAACGTGCAGGCTTGAAGACGGCTGGACGCTCCGACACCCGTTCAGGTGACCGAAGTGGTCGGTCACCGGGTGCTGGTGACCACAAAACCGCAGTTCAGTACGGCAAACCACCCAGTTCAGTCGTGATCTTGGGGCGCAGGATCTCCCTGTTCAACGGGGAGATTCTGGGGCATAATCCAAGTCGGATACGGTGCGCAGCACCCGGTAAGAGGAGCCTGCCCAAAATGCCACCCGCGACGCGCAGCCTGCGACAGGAACAGCGGCAATTGTCTGCTGAACTCCGTGCCCAGTCAAAGACCTGGGTGGAGATCGCGCAAGTGTTCACTGAGCGCTACAACGTGAACATGCGCGTGGCGTTGCGGCTCGTGCACGATTGGAGCCAGCGAGACGTCGCCGACTGCTGGAATTCGCGGTGGCCCGATGATCCGAAAACCTTCAAGAACTTCTCGTATTGGGAGTTGTGGCCGTCGGACACCGGGCATGCGCCCTCTCTTGCCGTACTCGGGCGAATGGCTGCGCTCTACGAATGCAGCGTCGCCGACCTCATCGCAGATGCTCCCGACTTCAGGGCGTCGGACGAGGCGCATCGAATGCGCCAGCAACTGGTCGAGCTGAAACCCGCGGGTCCGGACGGGTTGCAGGAAATCGTGACCCAGCTCGAGGGCATCGACGTGCGTGACCTGGCGCAGATGGCTTCGACGTGGTCCCACGCCGGGACCAACGCGGTCAGCCGAAGGTCTCTGCTGCTGAAGGTGAGCGCGGCGTTGGCCTTGGCCTCGGCTGGTTGGGCGTTGGCGACCGATACCGCTGCCGCCCATCCGGTAACCGAGGTAACTGAATCCGGCGGCACGTTGACGGGAATTTGGCACAGCCGGTACGAGTATCCCAGTTCTGGTCGCCGCAAAGTCCTGACCGGCGAGCACTACGTGGTGCTGCGCACGCAAGGTTCCCGGCTCCTCGGTCACAGCCTGCCGCATTCGAGCGGCTCTCGCTTGCACCTGGAGCTGAGCAAGGACATGGCGGTCGCGACCGGCACATGGCGTGAAGAAACCTCTCCGACTGGTTACTACAAAGGAGCGTCCTACCACGGCACGCTTCAGATGATGGTCGACCCTGCCGGGCGGCGGATGAGCGGAATGTGGCTCGGATTCGGCCGGGACTTCACCATCAACAGCGGCGAGTGGCGCCTGGAGCGGTGTGGCACCGATGTTTCGCAGGCCGCCCAGCAGGCCTACTACGGCAAGGCTTGAGCGCTAGCTCAACACCGCGATAATCCGAGTCCCCGGCGGGAAGGCGCCAGCCTCGATGCGGGCGAACAGCCCGTAGAGCATCTTCGCCTCGTACACCCAATCCGGTGTGACGCTATGGCGCTCGCGGAAGTCGGCGATGAAGCTGTCGAGCGCCGAGGTGCGCTTCGCGTAACCGCCGAAATGGAAGTCGACCTCGATGGTCCAGTTCGTGGTAGCCGTGCCATAGGCTTCCCATTGCAGGCGGCGGACTTCTTCCTCCAGGAACTGTCCACCCTTGAGCACTGCGAAGCCGAGCGCGCGTTGCTGGCCGGTCAACCCGGCGGCGATACCGGCCAGCGTGCCGCCGGTTCCGGTCGCGCAGCAGATGACGTCGAAGTCCGTGGTGATTTCGCCGACGAGTTCGGCGGTGCCACGTACGGCCAGGCCGTTGCTGCCTCCCTCGGGGAGGAGGTAGCAGGGGCCGAACCGGTCCTGCAGCGCGGCGAGCACGTCGGGTTCGGTCTTGCGGCGGTAGGTGGCGCGGTCCAGGTAGGTCAAGACCATGCCGTGTTCGACGGCGTAGGCGAGCGATTCGTTGAGCGGGTTGTGTTCCTCGCCGCGGATGACGCCGACCGTCTCGAAGTCGAAGTGGTGGCCGGCGGCCGCCGTCGCGCGGATGTGGTTGGAATATGCGCCGCCGAAGGTCAGTAGCCTTGGGAAACCTTCTTGTTGGGCTGCCTGGAGGTTGTAGCGGAGCTTGCGCCACTTGTTGCCCGGTATCTCCGGGTTGATGAGGTCATCTCGTTTCAGCCGGAGGTGGACCCCGTGACGTGTAAGCCGCTCGTCGTTCAGCTCGACGAGCGGCGACGGGAGGTTCGCGAAACCGCCCTTCCCGTCTTCGTTGGGACTCACCCACCGCAGCCTAGTACTTCTTTGGATCCGCGCTGCCTTGCTGCCGGTTAGAGGTCGGGCAGCTCGACGTGCGAGTTCGCAACCAATCGGGCGCTCGCTGGGACACATGAGCATCTGCCTGGAAGTGTCCGCGGGTTCTCGGTGTTGCCTGGGCTCGTGACCGAGGGGTGGGTGCACAGTGACCCGGCCCGCTGCCGGATCGTGCGCCGCGAGCAGCCGCGCGGTGCGCCCGGCGTCGTCGGCCGGGTCCAGCAGCACCGTCACCGGGGGGTAGCGGTCGCTCCGCCGCGTCGGCGCCGATGTCGCCTGTCCCGTCGTCGAGCACCTGCGAGCCTGGTGCCGTCGTGGTCATGCGGACCGGCCGGTGAGCTTGGCGACTGCCCAGCCAGGACGTCGCGGTCCACCGTGGAGCACTCCAGCTGAATCAGCGCGCGGGTGGCGGGCGTGGTGATCTTCGCCCACGACCGGAAGTTGCCGTGCCCGGCGTGCGCGTCTGCGAAGGTGATCACCTTGAGGGTCGGTGTTCGTCCAGGTCGGGTGATAGGCCGTGATGATTTGCACTTGGTCGGCGGGAGTCCACTGGAGCTACTGGCTCCACGTACACCCGGCTGGAGAGCATCGGCTCCCGGCGCAGTACCTGGTAGCAGTCGCCGCCGACGAACGCGATCGCGATGTCGGTCGCGCGGTCGTCCCACAGGACCGTTTATCTGCGATCCTCGATGCCGTAACACTCGGTTGGAACGCGGAGACTCTTTTCTCAGTGATGGCGGCGTAGGGAGCGGGTGTTGGCGGACGAATCTGCCGAGGGACACGGGCGGAAGCCGCCGGCGCGGCGGGTGTTCCTCAGCCACACCAAAGAGCTCGGCAAGTGGCCGAAGGAACGGTCGTTCGTGGCGGCGGCGAAGGCGGCGGTGGCCAAGGCCGGCGACGCGGTGCTGGAGATGGAGGACTTCACCGCCCGCGACGCAACGCCGGAGCAGCTGGACCGGGAGATGCTGGCCAAGGCCGACATCTACGTCCTGATCGCGGGCTTCCGCTATGGGATGCCGGTCCGGGACCGGCCGGAGGTGTCCTACACCGAGCAGGAATTCCAAACCGCCACCGAGACAGGCATGGAGCGGCTGGTGTTCATCCTCTCCGAGGACACCGAAGGCCCGCCCGCGTTGACGCGGGACCTGGATTACGGCCGCGAGCAGGAGGCGTTCCGGCAGCGGCTGCACGACAGCGGCCTTACCGTCACCGCCGTGTCCTCACCCGCCCAGCTGGAAATCAAGCTGTTCCAGGCGCTGACCCAGCTCGCCCGGCCCCAGCAGGAGTCGATGCCGGCGACCCGGATCTGGAACATTCCCGCCCGCACGGTCACCTTCACCGGCCGCGACGAGCTGCTGACCGGCCTGCGGGCCGCGTTGTGTTCGGGGCACCCGGCGGTGGTGCAGGCGCTGAACGGGATGGGCGGGGTCGGTAAGACCACCACGGCGATCGAGTACGCCCACCGTCACGCCGAGGACTACGACGTGGCCTGGTGGGTCCCGTCGGAGGACTCGTCCCTCGTCGCCGGGCACCTCGCCGACCTTGCCCACACCTTGGATGTCGCCACCGAGAAGGACTCGACCGCCGGTGCGCTGGCGCTGCTGTCCGGGGCGTTGCGGTCGCGCGGGCGGTGGCTGGTGGTGTTCGACAACGCCGAAGACCCGGACGCCCTGCGACCACTGTTGCCCGCCGGGGGGCACGTGATCATCACGTCCCGCAACCCTGACTGGGACGATATCGGCGCCGCGCTGCCGGTGCGGGAGTTCGTTCGCTCCGAGTCGATTAATCTCCTGCGATCCCGGTGTGACCGGCTCACCGCCATCGACGCTGACCGTATCGCCGACGCCCTGGGTGACCTGCCCCTGGCCGTCGACCAAGCCGCTCGCTTGCTCGCGACGACTGGCTGGACCGCCGAAACCTACCTCGACTTGCACGCCAAGCGCACCCATGAGCTCCTGGCCCGCCGTGAGAAGGGCAGCGGCTATCCCGTCTCGGTGGCTGCGGCGTGGACGGTGTCGTTCGACCAGCTTGGCCGCGAGAACCTCGCCGCGCTGA
Source organism: Amycolatopsis lexingtonensis (assembly GCF_014873755.1). Lineage (NCBI taxonomy): Bacteria > Bacillati > Actinomycetota > Actinomycetes > Pseudonocardiales > Pseudonocardiaceae > Amycolatopsis > Amycolatopsis lexingtonensis. The sequence continues at coordinate 3,743,186 of NZ_JADBEG010000001.1, read as the reverse complement.
ACACGCTGACCCTGGTGGCGTGGCTGGCGCCCGAGCCGGTGCCGCTGGCCCTGCTCACCCACCAGGTTGGCGACGCCGGAGCCGCCGCGCGGGACCCGCTGGCCTTCGCTGACGTCACGGCCGCCCTACGCAGCCGCGGCATGGCCGAGGTCACCACGACCACGATCCAGCTCCATCGTGTTCCCGCCGCCCTGCTGCGGGCCCGTACCCGCCACGACATCACGGCCGAAGACGACGAGGACTCCACCTGGCCCGCCATTGCGGTCCGCCTGCTGGACGCCGGGCTCCCCGATAACCCTTGGAACAACCCGGCGAGCTGGCCCCGCTGGCAAGCACTCCTGCCACATGTGCTCGCTGTTTGCGACTCTGAGCGCGCTCTTGCCGCTCTGAGAGCACAGGTCGTGTATCTGCTCGACCGCGCCGGGGTATACCTTCAGGCCCGCGGCAATCTTCGCGCTGCGCTGCCCTTGCTGGAACGCGTGTACGTGCTTGTCAAAGACGTTGGCAACGACGACCACCCCGTCGCTCTCGCCGCCGCTAGCAACTTCGCCGTGAATCTCCGGGCATTGGGCGAGCATGAGCGGGCTCGGGAGCTGAACGAGGACACTCTCGCCCGCCGCCAACGACTCTTCGGCGAGGACCACCCCGAGACCCTTCGCTCCGCTAGCAACCTCGCTGTCGACCTGAAGGTGTTGGGCGAGTACGAGCGGGCTCGGGAGCTGGACGAGGACGCCCTCGCCCGCCGCCAACGACTCTTCGGCAAGGACCACCCCGACACCCTCATCTCCGCCAACAACCTCGCTGTCGACCTCAGGAGGTTGGGCGAGTACGAGCGGGCTCGGGAGCTGAACGAGGACACTCTCGCCCGCCGCCAACGACTCTTCGGCGAGGACCACCCCGAGACCCTCAGCTCCGCTAGCAACCTCGCCGCCGACCTGAAGGCGTTGGGCGAGTACGAGCGGGCTCGGGAGCTGAACGAGGACACTCTCGCCCGCAGCCAACGCGTCCTCGGCGAGGACCACCCTGACACCCTCGGCTCCGCCTACAACCTCGCCAGCAACCTCACCAACTTGGACCAGCACGAGCGGGCTCGGGAGCTAGACGAGGACACTCTCGCCCGCCGCCAACGCGTCCTCGGCGAGGACCACCCCGACACTCTCAGCTCCGCCAGCAACCTCGCCGCCGACCTGAAGGCGTTGGGCGAGTACGAGCGGGCTCGGGAGCTGGACGAGGACACTCTCGCCCGCCGCCAACGTCTCTCGGGCGACGACCACCCCAACACCGTCTCGTAAGTCAGGCAAAGTCCTGTCGATCGCGTCAGGGGACGTACTCAGCGGCGGACGAGGGCGTAGATGCGGCCTTGGTCGAGGTCTGCTACGACGATCCGTTCCTGCCGAGTCATCGCGCGACGTCGGCGACGGCAGGCAGCGCGCCTGCGGGGGCGCATACCAGCGCGGCAGGTTCGTCGTATGTGTGCGGAGCCCGGCAGCCGGCGGTCCGACAGCAGCCAGCCGGTTCGCACCTGTTGCGCGGTCGGACCGTGGGCGGGCAACCCGGTGGCGAGTTCGGTGCCGGTGTGCTCGGGGGCATCGTCGGCGGAGCCCTGGCGTAGCCCGACCAACACGATGGCCCCCCGCTACGGCGGCCTTATAGCGCGGCGGTTCCTGCGGTGCGGCACGTCCGGTGCAGCCTGTGTCGCGCCGCCTCGGCTGGCGCCCGCGGTCCGGACGTCGTCCGACCCTGCCGCCGCGCGTGCCGGTGTCGAGCGATGGCCGGTCGGTGCAGGTGCCACTGCACCTGCACGGGCGTTTGCACCCCCTGGTTACTGCTCAATTGGCCGTCAGGCTGATGTGCTCGCACAAGATCACTCGAACGAGTTAACGTTCGGACGAAATTCGCTACAGCGTTGCCCGCGCAATGAGTGCTTTCACTCCAAAGTGCTACTTGGGCTGATCCGAAAAGGTGCCTGATCAGCGCAAAGTCACGCAAAATTACCTTGGGGACCGTTCGTCGTCCGGGAAATACCGGTCGGCGACTAACCGTGTAAATCCGGTGCCTACCGAGCCGTAACTTCGAGACCTTCGCCAAGATGACGAGAGCGCCGCCGGGCTCGTCCCGGAACGCGAAGACGCGGCTCCCAGCTGTCACTGGGAGCCGCGTAGTAATCCGTAGCACCACTCGACACGCATAGATCAAGAAGGGCAACGAACATGTCGACGTTACCGCCGCGGGGTGGCGACATGCCAGAGCGACGATCCCCCGATCGGATCACATTCAGTACGAGTCCCGACTACGTCAGCTTCGACGAGCTTTTCGAGTCCGCTGCGGAGCAGGTGACGGAGCTGACCCCGTCCGGCACCGTGCTCGAGCCGGCCTGTCGGCAGATGCCACGCGATACCGCGGACGGTCGGGTGCACCCTGGCTGGGACCTGCTGCGGCAGATCCTGCTGGGACATCCTGCGCACGTCCGCCGATCGGTCCTGCTGCTGGTGGCGCTCGGGGTGGTGGTCTGCGGCGTCCTGCTGGCCGGTTCGGTGGCCCTAGCGGCTGCTGGTGGCGCCGTCGTCAGCTTGATCGGGCTGCTGCGGCTGAGCCGCTACCAGGCCAGCCGGGCGCGCCTCGGCTGATCGGAACTGTCGGAAAGAAGGTGGGCTGGGCCCGGGGCTGAAAGACGCAGCCCCGGGCCCAGCCCGGCTTTCTGCCCCCTACAGCCGCCTATTGAACTGCGAAGTGTTCCCTTCCGGCACCGCCGTCGGCGTCGTGCCGTTGCCCTGATGGGTGCGCTTGCGGCTCCGCTGCGTGAGCGGGACTGTGTGTTGGTAGGGACGGATGCCGCACGCACATCGAAGCTCGTACATGCTCGACATCTCCGAAGCTGAGCTTCGCACGGCTTCTCCTGTCGCCTTGAGGACAACCCGCGCGAAGTGTGACCGTTTGCGACCGTGGGGAGGGTGTCGGGGAGCGAGCGGACCGTAGTGATCATGCGTGCGAGGACTCCGTCGAGGACCGGTCGGGCAGACCGGTGCAGGTTTGTTGCGGTCGAGGCGGCGTTCGATGAAACACCCACCGAGACCGGGCTGTGTGCACGGTGAATACGACGCACCCGACAGCGCGAGGTCCAATATGGCGTCGGTCCCGTTGGGAGCTCAGCGGATCCGTACCGTTGTCGGGGCGTAACTGCGGAAGGCCTCGGTCAGCTCGGCGAGGTCCGCGTCGACGTAGGGGATGACCCAGTGCCCCAGGTGATTGCGTTTGACCGCCGCGCCGGCGCCCCCGTGGACGTCGGCGCGGTCGGGATGGGCTTTGATCTGGACCTGCGTGAACGTCCGGGATCGGGCGTTGTGGGAGAACAGGGTGACGGTGTCCACGGCGGGCCATTCGAGGCTGAGGGTTTGCCCGCTCCCTTGTCTGATCCCCACGTCGTCCGGGGTGATGACCAACTGGTTCCGGTTCCTGGCGATGACCCATCCCAGGACGGCCGCGAAGCCGAGCCACGCAATCCCGACCCAGAAGTTGAGGCTCTTGTCCCCGCTCTCGATCGCCGCGGTGATCATGAACCCTAGGCCCAGAGCGGCGAAGAACAGCACTACTGCGATGGCGATGGCGCGGTAGGAACCAAAACGGTGGACTGCGAACGTCATCGGTCCTGAGGTCGGCGGTGGCTGGTGCTCCCGCCGCGTCGGAGGGAGCGTCTCGCGCTGCGGCGAGTCGACTGTGGCCAGGGCCAGGGCCAGGGCCAGGGCTTCGGGGAAGCTCGGGCGGCGGTCCGGGTCCTTTTCCAGCAGGCGTGTGATGAGTTGGGTGAGGCCGCCCGCGCGTGCTGGGTGCGGTGGCTGGTCGAACAGGATCGCGGCCATCGACGCCTTGGCGGTGTCGCGGCGGAACGGGGAGACGCCCTCGACAGCGTGGTAGAGGGTGGCGCCCAAGGAGAACAGGTCGCTGACGGTGCCCCGGCCCCGGCCCTCCAGCCGCTCGGGGGCTGTGTACTCGACGGAGCCGATGAACATGCCGGTGGAGGTCAGCCGGGTGTCGGCGTCGTGGGTGGCGATCCCGAAGTCGGTCAGGAGTACCTGGCCCCGCTCGGTCAGCAGGACGTTGCCGGGCTTGACATCCCGATGCGCGATCTCCGCGTCGCCGGCCGCGCGCAGTGCTTCCAGCAGCGCCGTCGCGATCGGCGCCGCCTGCTCGGGCGAGAGCGGGCCGGAGTCCAGCCGGGTTGCCAGTGTGTGGCCGTCGACCAGGCGCATCACGATCCACGGCGTTCCGTCTTCGACGACTACGTCGTGGACGGCGACGACCTTCGGGTGGTCGCGCAGGCGGGCGGCGTGTCGCGCTTCCCGTTCGGCGCGCTTGAGTCGTTCGGCTCGCTCGACCTCGCTGGAGGACGGCGGTAGGCGCATTTCCTTGATCGCGACGTCCACACCGAGTGTTTCGTCGTGGGCCCGCCACACCCGCCCGAAACCGCCAGCTCCGAGCTCGCTGATCAGCCGGTACCGGCCGCCGATCACCAGGTCCGGTTGCCCCTCCGCCATCCCTGCCGCCCCCGAGTTTCTCTCCGCTGTTCAGAGCAGCATAGAAGCTCCCATACGACATCAGCGGGACCTGACCGGTTCCCGCCGATGTGTGTGGGACGGCGACGACGCGCCGGACCTCACCAAGGCCACCGCCTACGCGGTGAAGGGCAGCACGAGAGGTGACCGCTGGTATGTCCTGCCCGACGGCACCGTCCGCTATCGACGAGCTGACGGAACCTTCGCCCCGCTTGAAGATGCCGGTGGTGCCGCCGCTGTGGATCACTCTGCCGATAGTGCTCCGCGATCCGGTAACTGCCTGGTAGGCAGCGTCGTGGTTCAGGTGTGGTCGAGGTTGTCGAGTTGGTGTTGGACGCGCTCGGCGTCGGCGTCGCGGCCTTGTTCCCGGTACAGCTCCAGCGCCTCCCGCCACACCGTGCGGGCCTGCTCGTGCCGGCCGAGCGCGGCGTGGGGATGGCCCACGTGGTCGAGGGTGTCCGCGACTGTGTAGGCGGCGCCGACGCCGCGGAGCAGGGTGAGGGCGTGGTGGTAGTGGTCGAGGGCTTGGTGGTGGTCGCCGGTGTGGTGGGCGATGTAGCCCAGGCTGTCCAGGGTGCCTGCCTCGCCGTCGGGATTGTGGTGGTGGCGGTGCAGGGTGAGGGCGGCCTGGCAGTGCTCGCGGGCGGTGTCGAACCGGGCCAGGCGCGCGGCGTACCAGCCTACCGCGCTGAGCGCACAGGCTTCCCACACCGGCTGGTCGAGGGCGCGGTAGAGGTCGAGGGCGTGGTGGGCGTGCTCCAGGGCCTGCTGGTTGTCCCTCCGTCGTTCCCAGGCGACCGCGAGTGCATGGTGGGTGTGGGCCTGTTCGGCGGGGTCGTGGTGGCGCAAGGCGAGGTCCAGGGCCTGCGCCAGGTGGGTGCTGGCCTGGTCGTGCAGGCCCAGCCGGGAGCAGGCGTCACCGAGGTGCCGGTGGGTGCGGCTGCGGGTGGCGGGGTCGGGCAGGTGGTCGGCGGCGTGCAGTGCGGCTTGCCATGTGGTGAACGTGTCGTGCCGGTGTCCCCGTCGGAGGTGGAAGGTGTGCAGGTTCCAGGCGAGGTGCCAGACGGTGTGGTGGTGGCAGAGCGTGGCGGCGGTGCGCTGGGTGGCCAGCAGGGTGGCGTGTTCGGCGTCCATCCAGGCCAGTGCCGCGGCGGTGTCGGGCAGCGGGTGCGGGTGCACGCCGGGCGCGGGCGGCTCGGGCGGCACGAGCACGTAGTGGGGGTCCAGGAGGCGGTTAGCGGCATGGGCGGTGTGCAGGTGGAGGTCCCCCACCCGGGTCAGGGCCGCTTCCCGCACCTCCTTGGTCAGGGTGGTGTGGGCGGTGTCCGTGGCGTAGCGGCGGACCAGGTCGTGCATGGCGTAGCGGCCGCTCGGCCGCCGTTCCAGCAGGGAGGCGTTCTCCAGTCCGCTCAGCGTCCTGCGGGCGAGGCGGTCGGGCAGGGCGGTGAGGGCGGCGGTGGCGGGTGGGGTGGTGTCGGGGCCGGGGGCGATGCCCAGCAGCGCGAACACGGTGCGTTGCTGGTCGGTGAGGTGGCGCAGGGACCAGGACAGCACGGTGGGCAGGCTGGCGGCCGGGTCGGTGTCGTGGTCGAGCGCCTCCAGTCCGAGGTCGCGCAGTTCGGCGGCGGCCTCGGCCAACGCGGCGCCGGGGCGGGTATCGGCGGTGCGCGCGGTGATCGACAACGCCAGCGGGTGGCCCCCGCACAGCCCGATCAGCTCGTCCACCGCCTCGGGTTCGGCGGCGACGCGGTCGTCGCCCAGGCGGGCGGCCAGCAGGCCGCGGGCCTCCTCGGGGGACAGGACGTCCAGGGGCAGGTGGCGGGCGCCGTGCCGGTCGATCAGCGAGTCCAGCCGGTGCCGGCCGGTGACCAGCACCGTGCAGGACGGCGAGCCGGGCAGCAGGGGTGCGACCTGGTCGCTGGTGGCGGCGTTGTCCAGCACGATGAGCATCCGCCGCCCGGCCACCAGGCTGCGGTAGAGCGCGGCCTGGGCGTCGAGGTCGGTGGGGATGCGGTTCGCCTCGACGCCCAGGGCGTCGAGGAACCCGCGCACCGCCACCGCCGGCTGCACCGGTTCGCCGGTGGGGCTGAAGCCGTGCAGGTCGACGAACAGCTGCCCGTCGGGGAACCGCTCCAGATGCCGGTATGCCCAGGTCAGGGCGAGCCAGGTCTTGCCGATGCCGCCGGCACCGCCGATCGCCGAGACCAGCACCGCCGCGCCCTGCCCCGCACCCGCCGGGTCGGCGGGCGCTGTGGTGGCGGTCAGCACGCGATTCAGCCGGGCCAGCTCCGCGCTCCGCCCGGCGAACAAGGCTGGCGCGGCGGGCAACTGCCGCGGCACCACCGGCGCGGGCGGCAGCGGCGCGGTGTGCAGCGACACGTCGCCGTGCACCACACCGGCCTGCACCACCACGCCCACGGTTCCCGACACCGTGTTGCGCACCCGCAGCGGGCCGTCGTCGCCTGCGTCGGGCGGCGGGTCCTGCGCCGCAGGGTCCTCGGGCTGCCGCAGATCGGGCGTCACCACCGCGAGCCACCTCCGGTCCGGTCGCCGTCCGATGGCACACAGCGTGGCACCGCCCCGCCGCTGCGCAGCCCGGCGGCGGCGGAATTCACCCGACCGGCATCCGGACGGCATCCCGCGGGACTTGCTGGCCGCCGCGGTGGGGGAACCCGAGCTGCCCGAGGCGCTGGGCCGCCTCCCGGCCTACAGCATGATCACCCTGACCGGGAACGCCGTGGCCGTGCATCGTCTGGTTCAGGCGGTTACCCGCACCCCCGATCCGACCGACCCGCACCGCCAGGTCGCCGACATCGCAACTCCCGCGACAGCACCGCACTTCTTCTGGCGGCCGCCTTCGCCGATCTGGATCCACGCGCTCCCGCGGACTGGCCTGTTTATCGGATGGTCCTGCCGCATGCGCGGGCTCTGCTGGAACGCACCACGCCCAACACCGACACAACACAGACCAGCCGACTCTTCAACGAGCTGGGCCTCTACCTCGCAGGGCAGGGCGACCTACGCACCGCCATTGGCTACCTAACCCGAGCCGGCGACCGCTACCAACCTCTCTTCGGCCCTGACCACCCCAACACGCTGACTGCGCGGAATAACCTGGCTGGTGCCTACGACTTGGCGGGTGATCTGGGGCGGGCGATCCCGCTGTCTGAGGCGACTTTCGCCGATCGCGAGCGGGTGCTTGGACCGGACCACCCCGATACGCTGGTGTCGCGGAACAACTTGGCCTACGCCTACCAGGCAGCGGGTGATTCGGGACGGGCGATCCCGCTGTACGAGGCCACTCTCACCGACAGCGAGCGGGTGCTGGGCGCCGACCATCCCACAACCAGGACCATCCGATCGAGCCTCGACGGTGTGCGATCGGCCTGAAGCCGCCACCCTGCTATTCGCTACGGAACTGACTGCACGGCGGCGCCGAACGTCCGCTCTTCGGCAATAGCGGACGTTCGATCGCCTTCGCCATGATTGCCCCGTGGATCGTGACGCGCTCCGCCTGCGCGGGCCGCCGCCACGTGCGCGGCCAGCTTCGCGATCGTCGTGTAGCAGAGCCTTCGGGCGGTACTGCTGGAGATCGACCATTTCGGTACGTCTCTACAGTGCGCTCATCGGTACGTTCCAACGGCGTCAACTCTGATCCAGTGGCGGCGCTCTCGATCGAGACTAAAGTCCCGAAAAATTCGAGCGGTCGCTCCGAGGGGCTGCCTGAAACCTCGAAAGCCCCGGTTCACCGTTCGGATGAACCTTGCTTGCGCTATCGAAAAATCATTCCAAGATCACCACGGAAATTGTGGTTGACCACGGTTTGGATCACCGGTCTCGGCCAGTTATTTACCTCGCAGTCAGTGACGCCGTCTGGCGGTACAATGAGCTATGATCAGACTCGAGTTTACGTTGGCCGCCGCGGACTGGGGTAGCGTCCCCGCCTGGCTATCCTCGCTTGCGGCGGTTCTGGCTCTCATATTTGCCGCAACGGCGGCGGTCTTGTCCAGGCGAACATTCGGGATTCAGTCGAGCCAGTACCGGGCTGGCGTCGAAGCGGAACGAAGAGCGCAGGCCTCACTCGTGTCGGTGTGGTGGGGTTGGCGCGACTCGGGCGCGGGAGAGTGGGGCGCATACGTTCGTAATGCGTCGCAGGCGCCCATCTACCAGGCTCACATCGCTTTCGTACGGGCCGATGATCGGAGAACCGTCACAAAGATTGGGCTCGATTTGATACCTCCCAGTGATCGGCCGTCATTCTACCGAGTGAGCGACACTGAATTGGAACGTTGTCGAACCCGCCTTACCTTCACCGACGCAACCGGGGCCCGCTGGATCAGAGACGAGTATGGTCGTCTCGACTGCCTGCGGTCCGAGTTGGTCATGTGGGTCGGCGACGACATTGCAAAGATATTTATCGAGTTTCGGGCAGACATCCAGTCCTCGTATGGCGTTGACGTCAAGTTGGACATCACGGACGTCGGGGAACGTCTTCGACGCAAGTATATCGCAGAGGCACGGCAAGCCGGAAATGTCGACGTGTTCGTCGGACCTCATGACTGGGTCGGCGAACTCGTCTCAGAGCAGGCAGTGGAGCCTGTGGCTCTTTCCGAAGAACAGCGTCAGAACTTGCTCGATTTTTCACTTCAACCTTTCTGCTTCAATGGTGACATCTATGGGATTCCGGCCACGATGGACACTGTAATGTTAATAATAAATGTCGACCTTGTCGGCGATGAGCCGTCCTGCTTTGAAGAAGTAGTGGAAGTCGGCCGTGCACTGCAGCGTGCGAACGTTGGGCAAGAGATCATCGTGGTTAGAGTTGGCCCTGAAGGTGATCCCTTCCTGATTTGGCCTCTGCTCTCTTCGGGTGGCGCCTGGCTCTTCGGTATGGAACCCAACGGCGCGTGGGATATCCACCAGGTGGGAATCGATAGCCCGGAGTCGATTTCGGCCTTCGAGAGAATTGCCGCACTTGGCGAAGCTGGCGAGGGGATTATTCGGTGTGAGATGGATCAGGCTTGGGTTGAGCGCACGTTCATTGGCGGCACGTGCCCATTCATGTTGGGGGCTTATGGCGACGTGGCCAGAGCTCGTGATGCCGGCATGAATGTGGTCGTAAGTCCTGTTCCCGGATTTCGGGACGGCGGCCCAGCGAGATCCTTTACTACAATTTATGGATTCTATATAGCACCCTTCGGTCGCAATAGAGTGATTGCCAGCGATCTCCTTCCGGATTACCTGACCCGGTTCGATGTAATGTCCGCACTGTCGGCCCGGATCGGATCGCCGGTGGCGCGCAAAGAAGCCACCGCGCTGACCGACTCTACGACGAGTGAACTTGTGTCCGCTCGCGACAAAACTATGCTCATGCCATCCTTTGCGGAGATGCCCGAGGTGTGGGGGCATCTGGCAAGGGCGGAAGTCGAAGTCATCGCAGGTGCGGACCCCGGCGTCTCTGCGCGCAGAGCTGCCGACGCGATACGGCGGACTGTGTCCTGAATGCTGTCGGCGTGCGTCTGGCTGGTGCCCTCATCGAGCATGTCCAGCGTCGGTCGATCGCTGCGGGTGCCCAGTCGGTGACTGGCAACAAGATGGCCTTCATTCCCACGACCGAGGTGGCGGCTTCGGACCTGGCCGACCTGCGCGTGGCTCTGACCGCGCACCAGTTCCAACAGCGCGTGCCGAAAGTCCGCGACGTGCGGGCGACGGTGGTCGGCGGCCGGGTGTTCGCGGCCAGCATCCTGTCGCCCGACGCGGGTCCGATCGACTGGCGGACGAACTATTCGGCGCTGCGCTACGAACCGGTCAGCCTCCCGAGCAGTGTCGAAGCTGCCTTGCTCGCCCTGCTGGACCGGCTCGGCCTCGTCTTCGCGGCGGCCGACTTCGTCGTGGCCGCCGACGGTCAGCACCACTTCGTCGACCTGAACCCAAGCGGGCAATGGGGTTGGATTCAGGAAGCGACCGGGCTTCCCATCGCCGCCGCCCTCGCCGCCCACCTGACAGGAGAAGACCTGTGACCCGTCTCGACAGCCAGCTGCAGCGCTTGGCTGACGATCTTAACCGCGCCTTGGTCGAGCAGCTGGTTGCCAAGGGGGCCCTGACCACGCCCGCATGGCGAGCGGCGTTCGAGGCCCTGCCCCGGCACCTGTTCGCACCCCGGTTCACGTTGCCTGACAACTTGGGCGGCCAGTTCCACGACGCCGCCGACAGCGCCAAGCGGGAAGAATGGCTGCGCGCGGTCTACCACAATGACGCCCTGCTCACCGACTTCGACGAGCAGGGCGTACTCGTCAGCTCCTGTTCCGCCCCGACGGTCGTAGCCACCATGCTGGAGCAAAGCAGGGCCACCGAGGGGGACTCCGTGCTGGAGATTGGCACCGGCACGGGATGGACTGCCGCCTTGCTGTCGCGCCGGCTGGGGCCCGAGTCGGTGACTTCCGTCGACGTCAACCCGGCGTACGTGGACCAAGCCCGCAAGCGACTGGGCGGCCTCGGCCTGGCCCCGACGCTCAGCATCGCGGACGGCTACCTCGGCTACCAGCTGCGTGCCCCATACGACCGGATCATCGCGACGGCATCGCTGCGGCAGGTGCCCCCGGCGTGGCTCGCACAGGTCCGGCGGGGCGGGACGATCCTCACCGATATCCGCGGTGCTTTCGCTGGCAACCTGGCCTGCCTGACCGTGGATACCAACCAGTCCGCGCATGGCCGGTTTCTGCCCACGCGGTTGAACTTCATGCCGCTGCGAAGCCCCGAGCAGCCTTTCCGCCAGCAGCCGGCGCTGTTCAGCCGCGCTGTCCACGAGGCCGGCGAGGACCGCACGACTCGGCTGGCCCCGACCGTGCTGCGCGAGCGCGGGCGCGTGTTCGCGTTCTTCGCCCAACTCGCCATGCCTGGTACTGAGTCCGGGCATGTCAAGGTCCAGGATGGACCGATGTATTTCTGCCTCACTGACCCGCCCAGCGGATCATGGGCACGCGTCGAAGCCACCACCGGTGACCCGGCCGCCGACCGCCAGGTGACACAAGGAGGCGACCGGCCCCTGTGGGATGAGCTCGAAGCCGCGCACGAGCTGTGGCTCCAGCTCAGGCAGCCGCATCCGGAAGACTTCACCATCTTGGTCACGCCCGACGGCGAACAGGTCGTAACCCATCCGGCCGCGGACAAGCGGTGGTCGCTACCGCTGTAGCGGGAAGAGATGACAATGAGGCTCCGGCGGGACCGGTGTGGGCCTGCGGGAGCCTCATTCGTATGAAACAAAGTGGAAGATTTCGGCGGACGAAAGGTGCGTGTGATCGCAAAGCAGGTTCTTGCCACCGACACGAAGCCGGGAGTCGTACCTGGGCAACGGCCGGCGGCCGAATGAACGTGCGACTCGGGCCGCATCCGCTCTGTGCGGAGTGCTAGCGGACGAACGGTGGCCTGACCACGCCCGTCATCCGCAGCGACATATCGAGGCGCCCGCTGCCTGCGTGGACGAGGAGCTAGCTCACGACCGCAGCCCGCTGCTTTCATTGGCGGATCGGGTGAGCTGGTGGTCGCTGCGCGGTCGAGAACACCGCGTCGGGCCGGTGGGCAACTAGACTGAGAAGCGACTCACGGTGCGTTCACGCACACCCACAGTTGGCGGATGGCGGAGGCGGCGATGACGACGGGCACGACCAGCACCGCCGGCGACGCGGACGCCGAGGTGAACGTGTTCGCCGTCGAACTCGAACGCTGGCGCGACGTCCGGGGCTTTTCCCGCGCCGCACTCGCCAAGGCCATGGGATACGACCGCTCCTACGTCTCCAAGGTGCTCACCGGCGCCGAGCGCCCGTCGGAAGCCTTCGCCGCCCACGCCGAGGCCGCACTGCGCACCGGCGGAGCTCTGCCCGCCGCCTTCCGCGATTTCGAGGCCCACCGCCCGGTCAAGACCCGCCCGCCGGCACCACCGGTCACCGAGGCAGCTGCCACGACGGGAAGTCTCGTGGTCGACCACGACGACGCGACCCTGCGCTACGAGAACGGCGTCTACCGGCTCACCCAGCGCCGCCACCTGGTCAACCACGGCACCGAACCGATCACCCGCTACCTGATCCGCATCTCCGTCGACCGGTACCCCGGTGACCCCGAGCGCTCGAACCAGCTCTACAGCGAAAACCCGCTGGCGTGGGACGAGATCAACCTGCACGCCTGGCATGGCCGGACCCGTGCGAGCCCGATGGACTGGACACCCCACCACGACCGCGACGCGTTCAAGGAAGTGTGGCTGCAGTTCGCCGGCGAACACGGGCACTTTCCGCTGTACCCCGGGGAATCCTGCTGGATCGAGTACGAGTACACCGTCAGCGAAGTCCATTGGGGCAACTGGTTCCAGCGCGCCGTCCGGCTACCGACGCGGACGTTGTCGGTGTGCCTGGACTTCCCCGCCGACCTCGCCGCGGTAGTGTGGGGACTGCACACCTCGATGACCGCCCAAGCCATGCCGTTCGCCACCGCCATCGCCCGCGACGACACCGGCGACCGGCACGTGTTCTCCTGGTCATGCGAGGATCCGCCGCTGCACGCCCGCTACCGGCTCGAATGGGACTTCCGCGGTCGCGCTGCCCTCGTCGACGGGCCACCGCCATCGCCGAGCGAAGTGATGGCCTCGCTCGGGATCGTGCAGGACACCGACCCCGCCCTGCGCCGCGTCGCCCGCCGCTTCGACCTCCCGGCCGAGGCCGAGGACGCCCGCCGGGTGGTGACCGAGCTGAACTCGGCGTGCGAGCGCGTCGCCCAGGCCCACACGTTCGGTAAGGGAATGGGTATCGCGGCGCCGCAGATCGGGATCGACCGGGCCGCGGCGATCGTCCGCACGCCGGACGGCGAGACGATCACGCTGTTCAACCCCGCGATCATCGAGTCCGCCGGGGACGTCGATGAACAGTACGAGGGCTGCTTGTCCTTCTTCGACGTCCGCGGCCAGGTCCCGCGCTCGCACGTGATCCACGTCGAGCACACCACCGTCGACGGGCAGACCAAGATCACCGTGTTCGAGCGCGGCGTCGCCCGGCTCGTAGCCCACGAGGTGGACCACGTGCACGGCATTCTCTATACCGACCAGATGCGCGAGGACGTCGACCCGATCCCCGTCGAGCAGTATCGCGGCACCGGCTCGAGCTGGAAGTACGGCGTCGGCGGATCGGCTTGAGGGTGACGACACCGGTGCGGGTGAACTGAAACCGAAGAAATCACGTCGCGGCGTTTCCAGTCAAAACAGGCCGGGCTGGTCGGCAACGGACGGGCCTGGCTTCTTCGCCGGCATGAGGGCGATGCGCTCGAGGTCCATCAGGGTGGACCAATGTCCTCGGTTGATGAGGCGCTGCAGCACGGCGAGGGTGAGTCGGACGTCGGCGAGTGCACGGTGCCGGTCGCGGGGGATCTGCAGCTGAAGGTGCCGGGCAAGGTGGTCGAGGCTGTGCGAGGCGAGTTCCGGCAGGCACGTGCGGGCGAGCCGCACGGTGTCCAGCAGCGGGGTATCGGCAAGGTGCGGGCAATGGCTGCGCTGGCCGTGCAGCAGGGGGGACTGCCCCGAGTTTGGTTGACGGGGCTGCCCAGACTTCGGTTGACACCGGAGCTGACTGTTCTCAGGCCGCTGCTGCGGTGGTGTAGATGGTCTCAAACTCGACCGGGGTGAGCTTGCCCAGCCCTCGTTGCCGGCGTTTGCGGTGGTACTTCGTCTCGATCCAGGACACGATCGCCAACCGGAGTTCCTCGCGGGTGCGCCAGCGCCGCGTGTCCAGAACATTCTTTTGCAGCAACGAGAAGAACGATTCCATCGCCGCGTTGTCCCCGCAGGCACCGACCCGGCCCATCGATCCGGACAACCCATGGGCGCGCAGCAGACGACGATAGCTCGCGGATCGAAACTGGGCGCCTCGATCGGAGTGGATGACAGTGCCGCGCGGGTCCCGCAGCGCGATCGCGTTACGTAACGCGCTGACGGCGAGTGAGGCCCGCATGTGCGAGGCGATCGAGTACCCGACGATCTTGTTGGAGTAGCAGTCCTTGACCTCACACAAGTACAGCTTGCCCTCCCTGGTGGAGTGCTCGGTGATGTCGGTCAACCACTTGATATTCGGTGCAGAGGCGGTGAAGTCGCGGCGGATGAGGTCGTCGTGCACCGGCGGCCCGGCCTTGCGGGAACGTCCTTTCTTCTTGGCGTGCAGCGAGAAGATCTGCTGCATCGAGCAGATCCGCCACACCCGGTTCTCCGAGGCGATGAAACCCCGGCGGGCGAGCTCGTCGGGGATGAACCGGTACCCGTCGGCTGGGTCGTCGGCGTGGATCTCGAGCGCGGCGTTGATCAGATACGCGTCATCCCAGTCGCGCTGGCAGACCGGGGCTGCGCGCCACTGGTAGTAGGCCTGCCGGGACAGGCCGAGCACCCTGCACGTCACCGCGACCGACACCCGCACAGGGGCGACGGCCGCGGCCAGTTCACGGACGAGCGGGAACGCTATTTTCCCGGCAGATTGCCCTGCGCCAGATAAGCCGCCGTCTTACGCAGAACCTCGTTCTCCTGCTCCAGCAGCCGGTTACGTTTACGCAGTTCGCGCAGCTCGGCGGACTCCTCGCGGGTCACGCCGGGGCGGGTGCCGTCCTCGATCTCGGTCGTGCGCAGCCAGTTGGCCAGGCACGACTCGGAGATCCCGAAGTCCTTCGCGACCTGCTTCAACGGGGTCTCGCCGCGACGGGCCACAGCGACGACGTCGTCACGGAACTCACGGGGGTAGGGCTTGGGCACGGTGACATCCTTCCAGGCGAGGCCGGAACCTCACAGGTGAGGTGTCAACCAGACCCTGGGCAGACCCATCAGTCAGTCGATCTCCCTCGGAATGCCTTAAGCGCACGTGATGCAGACCGCATCAGGTCGCCGAGGACTCTGTTCGCCGCCGGAGCAGGCTGCTCGGACATGACGGTCCTGAAGTGCTGCCTATCGACAATCGCGCTACAGGACGCGATACAGCCCCGCAAGGTCGCCCGGAGAACAGCGCGTCGCCTCTCCTGGCTATCGAGGAGAGTCACGCGGGCGAACGTGGCGCCCCCTACAACGGTTACGTTGCCGAACCCGCCGATTGAGTCGTGTCTTCTAACCTCGGCGGCATCGACTTCGGCGGCCGCGAGCCGGCCAACTGGATCCTCTTCAATAATCTCTGCGATCCTCTCGTGGGCCTTGTACTTGGCGCCGCAGAACTGGACATCGCCAACAAACGTCGCGCCGTCAAACGAGGCGCCGCCGGTGAGGGTGGCGTCGTCGAACCGGGTTTCGCCGATGAAAGTGGCGCCATCAAACCGGGTTTCGCCACTGAAGGTGGCGTCGTCGAACCGGGTTTCGCCAGTGAAGGTCGTGCTGCGGAAATAAGCGCCGCTCGTGAAGGTCGCGTTGCTGAACAGGGCGTTACCGGTGAAGGCCGCGCCACTGAACCCGACGCCGCTGAAGTGCGCGCCGCTGAACAGGGCGTTTCCGGTGAAGGTCGCGCCGTTGAAGGTGGCACCCCTGGTGAAGTTCGCGCCGTCGAACAAGGCGTCGCCGGTGAAGTTCGCGCCGTTGAACAGGGCGTCGCTGGTGAAGTTCGCGCCGTTGAACTGAACGCTGCGGGTGAAGTTCGCGCCGCGGAACCAAGCGCCGGTGAACCTCACGCCGAAGAACGTGGCTCGGCCGGTGAAGGTCGCCACGTTGAACCGGGCGGGGCCGGTGAAGTTCGCGTAGCTGAAGAAGACGTTGCCGACGAAAGTCGTGCTGTCGAAGCACGCCGACCGTGCTCGGCAGTTTTCTAGCGTGAAATCGATCAGGTGGGCGTTGGTGAGATCGAGGTCGATGTCTGGCCAGAACGGCCGGCGTTCCTCGGGATTCAGGTGCTCGGTGATGATGCGTTGGGCCGCGAGCCGGACTTCCCGCTCTTGTACCCGCCTGTGGTGTTCCTTGAACTGCGCCTCGTCGGCCACGGCGGGCGGCTGGGCGTCCGGCGATGTGAAGGGCATCCGCAGGTACGCGCAGATGACGTTGACGATGCTCTGGCGCTGGCCAGGGTTGTTGTGGGCCAGGCGCTCCAGCGCGTACAGCCCGGCCAGTCGGACCGGAGCCTCTTCGGAGCCGAGCTGGTCGGCGGCCTTGGTATAGAGCTCGGTGACGTTCTTCTCCGTCGCGTCGCTCTCGTTGTGCTGCTGACGCCGCACCGCCAACAGCAGCGCGAAGATACCGGTGGTGCCCGCACCGACCCCGAGCCCGGTCTTGATCGCCTCGACCCGCGCCGCCGCCCTCTTGTCCGCATCGCCGGCTCGGTTGGCCTCGCCGAGCAACCAGCTGGTCGCCGCCCACCCCACCGCGGCCACCACGACCGCGGCGGCCACCACGACCCACCAGCTCATCCCCACAGGCCGGGTCCGAGGCGCCTGCTCGTCCCGCCGCCGCGCCACCGCGACCGCCAACCCACCGGTGGCAACGGCGAACAGCGACAGCGGCACGGCCAGCGGGCGCGCCCAGTCACCGAGTGCGGGCCAGTCCACCCATTCGAACAGCACCACCATCCCGGCCAATAGCGCCACCCCGCTGAGCACCAGCGGCCCACGCGCCGGCGCCCAGCCCCGCCCGACCGATCCGAAGAGCATCAGCTTCCGCTTCGTCACGGATGGTCAGTCGCTGCGGCGCGGCCTGCCGCTACGACCGCGCTAGGCAGCGCGGTGCCAGCCAAAGCCGGCGTCGTGCAGGTCGTGATGGCTGACCCGTCGAAGGTCGGGATGTTCCGGACGATGTGACACAAAGTCGTCCCGGTGAACAGTTTCGCAGTGGTGTGGTCATCTGGTGGCTTCTTCACTGTCATCGTGGCGTCGCCGACGCTGCGCATGGTGATGACCACCAAGCAAAGCTGAGCCCCGAGGGCTCGCTGTCGTTCCGGAAAGGACTCGGATGCGCCACCTCGGTCTTCGTGCCTGCCTCGCCACCGCCGCGGTCACCGTCACCGTCGGCCTGATCGATGTTCCCGCCTACGCCGCCGGTGCCGTGGCCGCCGGCCCGCTGTCGACGACGGCGTCGTGCTCGCAGGCCTACCTGCCGCTGCCGGACCCGGCCTGCACGCCCGGGGCGAAGAACCCGGACGTCACCCAGTCGACGATCGGCTCGACGATCTGCGTGTCCGGCTGGACGGCCACGATCCGCCCGTCGACGAGCTACACCAACGGGTTGAAGCAGCAGGGCATCATCGACTACGGCTACAGCGACACGAGCATGTCCGACTACGAAGAGGACCACTTCCTCCCGCTGGAGCTCGGCGGCGCCCCGAAGGACCCGCGCAACCTCTGGCCCGAGCCGCACTCGGGCAGCCCGAACTCTTACAGCAAGGACTCCGTCGAGAACGCCGTCAAGAAGGCCGTCTGCGCCCACCAGGTCACGCTGTCCGCCGCCCAGACGGCGATGCTGAACAACTGGACCACCGCAAAGTCCGTGCTCGGGATCGGCTGACCGAACCCGAGTCCCACCCAGCGGTCCGTCCGGCGGCGATCAAGATGCGGAAACGGGAAACTACTCCCCGTCGTCGCCGATACGCGGTGGGCTTTCGAGATGACCACGGTCCACGATCTCGATGTCCGGCTGGTACCTGATGATCGCTGCTGGGGCCCAGGCTATGGCCCTGGCCGGCCCTACCCGGCCCTACCCGGCGAAGACGCTGGGGGAGTTCGCGCAGTACGTCGGCGAGACCCGCCAGCCCGGATACGGGAACCGGCTGCGCGCCACGAGCCCCGGCTACATTCCGGGAGCCCAGGGCGCCCCGGCGCGGGTCCCGCCGGGCTGTGACGCCGTCGGGCACCCCAACCGCCACCGCGCCGCGGCCGCCGAGGCGGATCCGGAGTTCCTGACCTCGGTCGGCAACCAGCCGGTCCAGGCGGCCGCGGGGCTGCAGGCGTACTTCCGGTCGCGGGGGTGGGTGCTCGACCAGCACGGCCGGCCGCTGCACCCGCACCACGTGCAGCTGCTGGCCGACGAGCGGATCGGCCTGCCGACCGGACTGGGCTTCGCCTGGTGGCTGGGCGAGACCGCGGTCGTCGACGCCGTGGTCACCGCGGTCGGGGCGGTGCTGCTGACCACCCGCGACACCGACCGCGGACGGATCCCGTGCCTGACCGGCGGCTACGCGATCCCGGCCGACGAGGGCCGCACGCCCGCGCAGTGGCGCGCCGGCGACCGGACGGTCACCACGCGCGGGATCTTCACCACCGCGGCCCGCAAGGTCGGCGACGAGACCGGGTTACGGGTGCCGGTCGACGCGCGGATGCGGATCGTGCGCGCGGTCCGGCCGATCAGCAGCCCGCACACCCTGAACGCCTGGACCTGCACTTTCACCGTCCACGTCGACCTCGGGCGAAGCGAGCGCCCGGCCCTGCCGGACAGCGTCGGCGACCGCTGGGTCGGCGTCGATGAGCTGCACGAGGACGTGCTGCACTGGCTCTGGCCGGACCACCGGCGCGGCCTGCTCGCCGCCCTGGCCTAACCACCGGCGCGACTCCGCAGCGACCCGGACCGCGACGCCGGTCGAACCTGAGTAAACGCCTCGCCGGTCAGCCGCCGGCTGCGGCGTCGGTCGTGGCCGGCGGTTGCCGCTGCCTGATGATCTCGACGGGGCCTTGGGACGATCCGATCGCCCGCTGCGCCACGGTGGCGACGACGGCACCTGCGTCGACGTCATCGGCCGCGATGATCATGTCGGCGTGATCGCACGCGTCACCGCGCGTCGGGTGCAGGGAGACGTGACGGCCGTCCTCGAGCCCGTCGACGACCAGGACCCAGACGCTCGCGGCGGCGCGGTCGCGCATCATCCGGCAGCGCAGGTCCAGGGCGCCGCCGGGGGTGTAGCCGAGCCGCTCGGCCACGGCGAGGCTGTCGGCCGCCAGCCCGAGCTGGATCAGCCGCCCGGCGATCTCGGTCTCCGACGCCGCCGCCGCGGTGACCAGCTCGGCCAGCGGCCGACGGTCTTTCCAGCCCTGGGTCAGGATCTCTTCCCGTGCGGGATTCCAGCGCCGGGAGGTGGTGCGATCGAGGTTCGCTTCGACGTCGAAGGCCGGGTCGGCGGCGAGCAGGTCCCGCAGCACCACGTCGGCGTCGGCGCGCAGCACAGTGTTCTGCAGGTGCGGCGGAAGCATCTTCTTGCAGCGGGCCTGCAGAGCGCTGACCCGGCGTTGCAGGGACACAGCCAGATCGGGGAGAGGGATCCCGCTGCGGAGCCCGTCAAGCAGGATCCCGCTGTCGCGGGCCGACCAGTGCGCCCCTGCGCGCTGCGGCGCCGGCTCGACGGCAGGATCGGCGGCGTCGTGGCTTTCGATGCTCACCCGGTCACGCTAGCCGGTCATGGTCGACGGGCTGGCGGATTCGAACTCCGTGTTGTCGCGCGCCGCCCCTGCGTAGCTGTCGAGCAGCACTCCGGAGAGCTGGCCGCGTCCGGGATGACGCCCCGGACCGCGGATCACCGAGTTGGGGGACGCGCCGGCGCCCGGAGCTCAGCGGGACAGCGGCCCCCGACCCCGACGATCTACCCCGGACCCCGACCGCCCTCTGCTACCGGCGACCGGCACCGCAGGCGTGGCGCCCGGCGGCGACGTCCCTCGAACGTGCCCCGGCGCCACGTGCACGAGTCGCGAATCTCCTGCCGGGCGGCCGCCGCAGGTCGCCGCCCGCCGCTGTGGATCACTCTGCCGATAATGGTCCGTTAACCGGTAACTGCCTGGTCGAGGTCCTCGAGTTGGTGTTCGTTGATCTGATCTGTGCCCGCCTGAGTGAGGAAGACCCACGTCCCGTAGACGCCCCACACGAGGCCGAGCAGCGAACTTACGGCGTAGAAGCCCATTCCGTCGGTGGAGCCGACGGTGGCGAACAGTCCAGCGGCGGCGATACCTGCCGTGAACACGACGAGCGCGAGGACGAGGATGGGCTGCGCATGCTGGGACGTGCCACGGCGGGCTGCGTAGTCGAGCACCGAGAGCAGACTTGCACTTGCCGCTGCGGCGACCAACAGCTCGACCCCGAGTGCCCAGGTCGGCTGCGGCAGGGTGACCAGCGACGCGGTGACTGTGGTGGTCAGGAACAGGGAGACGGTTTGCGCGGCGCGGTTGCGGTATTCCCGGGAGGTGGCGACGACGTCGAAGCGGAAGGCGACAACGATGAAGGTGAGGCCGGTGAGGCCGGCGGCGCTTCCGCCGACGGTCGCGGCGAACGTGGTCCACATGGCGGTTGCTCCTGTGCGATCCGTGCGGGGTGGATGGTGTCGATGAAGTGCGGTGGGCGGCGCCCGTCGAACCGCCGCCCACCTCGCGGAACTACCTCGTTTCGACCATGGCCATCGGGTCTTCACCGTTCTCCAGAGCATTCACCGCGTCCTTCCAGGACGGGTCGCCCGAGTAGAGCTGGCTGCGCAAGTAGGCCCACACGAGAGCCCGCAGAGTCGCCACGCGCTCGGGATTCTCGTCGTTCGTCTCTGCCGCGTCATATCCGGATATGCCACCGAAGATGTGACCAGCGCCGTACATGGTCACCATGGTTTTGTTGCCGCCGGGGCTGGCCGAGTAAGCGTCCGCACGGTAGCTGAGCCGGTTGGAGAAGTTGGGGTTGAGGTCCTGATCGCCCACGATGATCAGGGCGCTGCCTGCCATCTGCTCGAAGTCGGTGTAATACAGCACCGGGTAGTTCGTCTTGGCCCACTCGGCGAAGTGCTCGTCGTTGCCGATGCCGGGAGCTCCGATGAGCACTCCCGCCTTGACGCGAGAGTCGGAGAGGTCCTTCGGCCGGTCGTCCTCCGGGTCCAGCATCCGGGCTCCGAGGAGGAGGGAGACGGTGTTGCCACCCATGGAGTGCCCTACGGCACCGACACGGTCCCTGTCGATCCGCCGTTCGGCAAGACCGGGTACGGCGGCCTCGATGTCGTCGAGGTGGTCGAGGATGTTGTGCATGTCGGTGGCGCGGTCACGCCAGAACAGGGGCGCGTCCTTGAGGTCGGTGTCGCGCAGACCGAGGGCCGTCGAGTCCAGGTGGGTGGGCTGGATGACCGCGAACCCGTGGGCGGCGAAGAAGTTCGCCAGCGGCCCGTAGCCGTTGTAGGAGGACAGGAAGTTCGCCAGCCCGTGCCCGTGGGACAGGAGGATGAGCGGCAGGTCGGTGCCGGTCGCGGGGATCGACACCTTGACCTCCAGCGGCACGGGCCGGCCGGGAACGTCGAGGGTGACCGGGTGGTAGGTGAGGACGGGTTGCGACGCGTTGACCGGGATGTTGGCGGCGTCGCTGTACGGCTTGCTCATCGGAGCCCTTTCGAGATGGGTGTCGATATAGCGCCTGTCGTAACTGGTGGTAGGCATGGAATCGGCGGTCGTGGCCGCGAGCCTGATCGGCCAGGGACGGCCACCCGGCACCTGGGGTCGGTGTGGACGGCGATCTCCGCAGCGGTGCACAGATCTCGTCAGGTATTCGTCCCGCGGTCCTGCGGCAGGGGAGGACGACTGGCTCAATCATCGACTGTCATGCCTCCCTAGCACGACGGGTGCACTTGCTCTACCGGGAACTGTAGGATCAATCGAACAAACCGAACTAGGGCGAAAGTGACATGGCTGAGTCCGCAACCGATGGGCGTCGCAGAAGAGCACGGTTCGGAGTCGAGAGCCTGGTTGTGCGCGCTGCGGATGGTGACTTCCCGACCGCTGTGAACGGCGGGTACACCGTCAAGATCACGCATGGCGGCTCCGCGCCCCCTTTTCAGTACCTCGGGCGAACCCAGAGCCCCCCTGTTCCTGGCGCGGTGACGGTGATCGAGCCCCATGAGGTCGTGAGCTGCCTCGAACAGGACAAAGCCGCCGCTGACGACCAGGCCATTGTGCAACTGATGTTCCTCGACGCCGACCTCATGCCGGTCGGCACAGGCCGGCCGCGCTTTCACGAGGTGACCTATTCAGACCGCGGCCTCTTCGACGGCATCGCTGCGCTGCACAGGGATTTGGCGCACGGCGAGGACGAGTTGGATCTTGAGTCGTCGCTGATCCGCTTGCTGAATGTCCTGCTCACCAGGCATGCGGATGCTCCCGGCGCAGCGAGTCCGACACTTCGTCCTCGATCGCTTCGTCAAGTACGGGAGATGCTCCACAGCCAACTGAACTCCAACATCAAGCTCGACGACCTCGCGGCAGTCGCCGGTTGCAGCAAACGCCACTTGATCAGGAGTTTCCGGCAGGCTTACGGGGTTCCGCCACACCATTACCGGACCCTGTTGCGCTTGGCGCGCGCCAAGTCCATGCTGGCAGCGGGACGATCCGTGGCAGAGACCGCCGCCGAGCTTGGTTACTGTGACCAGAGCCAGCTCAATCGGCACTTCCGGCGGGAGTTCGGCCTGAGTGCAGGTGGCTATGCCAGGAGCGTACGGTAGACCTGCGGTGTCTTGGCTCAACTGCCACCTTGTCGGCCCTCATGGGAAAACGCTGACCGGTGGGCCGGGTCACGTCCGCTGGAGTGGTGTATAGACGGCCACTCGGTGATCTCGGTCTGAGGCTGTGCGGTGAGTTCGGTGGGCAGGGCGGGGTCGTCGGTTTCTGACCCGATCGGGTGGAGTCGGGCCCTGGCGAGGAGCGCGCGGCCCATGTAGCGGCGGGCTTCGGGCCACTCGTCGCTCTGCTCGGCCAGGACCGCGCCGACCAGGCGGATGACGGCGGTGCGACGTTCGGACTGGCCGGGTTCACGGCGGCCAGGGATGATCCGGCCAGTTCCCCGGTAGCCACCGTCAGCAATCACGATGGTCCGGCCGACGGCATCCTTCGCACCGGACACCTCCCACGCCTTGCACTCGTTGCGGTTCCCTGGGACCGGCCGGCCGACGGCGACGGCCAGGCGGATGTCGGCGTCGATGACGACCTGGTGGTTGGTGAAGGACCGGCAGTTCTTCGACTGCTTCGCGATCGCGTGGTCACGGGTGAGAACCAGAGTGCCGTCAACGATCAGCACGGTGTCCCTCCGGAACCTCTTGCAAGGCTGCTGGGCGAGCAATGGCCCGAGGTGGGCGAGGATCCGGTCCGCGGCGGACTTCGAGAGCCCGAACAGCGGGGCCAGCTGCCGCAGGGTGAGGTTCGTCCGCCAGTACGCGGCCATCGAGTCCGCGGGGGACGTCGATGAGCAGTACGAGGGCTGCTTGTCCTTTTTCGACGTCCGTGGCCAGGTCCCGCGCTCGCACGTGATCCACGTCGAGCACACCACCGTCGACGGGCAGACCAAGATCACCTTGTTCGAGCATGGAGACGCCCGCCTGGTCGCCCACGAGGTGGACCACGTGCACGGCATCCTCAATACCGACCAGATGCGCGAGGACGTCGACCCGATCCCCGTCGAACAGTATTGCGGCACCGGCTCGAACTGGAAGTACTGACGGCTCGCCGAGCTCAGTCGATGCGCCGTTGTCGCGCGGCGGCCGTGTGGAATATCGCCGGTCATCGACAAGTGCCGCAGTTGCGTGGGTGTTGTCCACCTCCTAGCACACAGCTTCTACGGCGACGTCGCCGATACCACGACGAGAATCATCGCGGGTCTGTCTAAGCGTGGCGTGACGTGTTCTGGACGCGCCAAGGCCGAGCGATGAAGGAGTCGAGAGTTATACCGTAGGTCGTGAGGTCCCGTAGTGCGTCGGTGTCGGTGATGGTGAGGATGCGGGTAGCTTTGTCGATAGCCTCGTTGTTGCCGTGGGCGAGTGCGGTGAGGTAGTGGTGGAGAGCGTCAGGATAGTGGCCTTCGCGACTGAGGTAGTCGCCGTACACGATGTGTGCTCTGATGTCGCCGGCGTCCACACCCCGAAGCAGAATTTCCACTGCATCGGCGGACTTTTCCACGGCGAACATGGCGTGGACGACGGGGGCGATGACGGCGGTACGCGATTCTCGTAGGTGTTGCTCGACGAGGGCCCGTGCTCCGGCGATGTCTTTCTGGTGGACGAGGGCGACTGCTAGTCGCGGGTCGGCTTCGGCAAGTAATCCCTTGTTCTGGTTTTCGCGGATTGTGGTGGCGGCCTCGAGGTATCGACCGAGTTGAATTTGCAGCTCTGCGAGGCGAATCCGCGCGGCGGGATATCTCTCTCCAGCTTCGTAGAGTAGGTAGACCGCTTGGGTCTGCTTCAACGACGTGGTGGGCGTCGCGGCACCGACAGCGCCACCACTGTTGCCGCCAAGTACCTGAGTGGCTACCGCATCTAATTCTCCAGCGCGGGCAAGACCCTCTGCGATCCAGGTGAGCGCGCGACTACGACTGACGTGGGCACGTTGCTGGTATCCATTGGCGGCTATGTCGAGCAAGTCGTCTGATAGGAGAAAGTCGCTGACGGGAATGAGCACGTCGGAGGTGCTGATGTCGACGGTGCGGATGTACCAGTCGATTGCCTTCTCTGCGGAGCCGGCGCGACACAAGCGAACGGTGATCACGGCCGCGAGGTCGTCTGGGGAGCTTGCCAAGGATTGTTGTGCCCGGTGGTAGTAGGTGGTGGCCTCGGCGATCGCTCCGGTGGACGCACTTAGGGTGGCGGCAAGAGGCCATGCGGCGGGATCGCCGCGTTCTCCGGCACGGTTGCAGCAAATCAGTGCTCGCTGGGTGAGTCGTCGTTGTGCCAAGGCTTCGGCGATCTCGATAAGTACGCGCGGAGTGCCGATGTTCGCTGCCGTTGTGGCGAGGTCCATCGCGGTTTCATACAGCCCCGCGCGTGCGTGAATGACGGCTGCGATCGCGTGAGCGCCGGGAACCTCGCGGTCGACGGCGCGTTCGCTCCATGCCACAGCTTCCTCAGCTCGTCCGTTGCCTGCCAAGATCTGCGCTCCGAGGAGGTAGACGTGGTAGTCACCGGCGTCGGCCCGTTTCTGCAGTCGCTGGATCGCGTCGTCTACTCCGTTGCGGTCGATGAGCAGGTCCGCGGCGATCGGGATCGTGTTTAGGTCGTGCTTGTCGTGGAGAAGAAGAAGCCAGTCGATCGCCGCCTCGTCGTTACGGTCCTCGACCATCAGTGCGGCCGCGACGGCCGCAGCATCTTCGTCACCGAGCTCGGCCAATCGGCGGTAGGTGTCGATGGCGACGGCGCGTTGTTTGAGATCGATGTGCGCCATGGCAGTGAGCTTCAGGGCGGTTCGGTTTCCGGCGTCGGCCAGCGCGCGCAGGGATTCGATGACGTTGCCGGGCCGGCCGTCTGCCAATGAGACCTCGGCGGCTTCAAGACGAGCGTCGCGGTCGCCGGCCTCAGCGAGCTCCCACAGCTGGTCGTGCGCTTCTGCAAGACGTCCAGAGTGGCGAAGCATGTCGGCGAGGCCGCGACGTGCGCCGGGCAGATCGAGCTCGGCGGCTCGCTGGTAGAAAGACGACGCTTGCTGGAGCAAATATCGGCGGCGACATTCGGCGGCGATGGGCAGCAGGCTGTCGCGGTCAGCGGTTTCGATCAGGATCGGCCACAAGTGTCGCTGGGGCAGCCGAGGATGGTCCACCTCGGTCACGAACCGGCACTCGAGGTAGTTGTCGAGCCGAAAGCGTTGGCCGGGCGCCATCGACGACTCCGGCCCGGCCACAGGGCGGTGAGTAAGCAGGCAGGTTTCACCCGGGCCGAGTTCGGTCAGCTCGGTGATCGCGGACTCGAACCAGTCGTGGGTCAGCTGGCTCCAGGTCCGTGTCGGCATATAGCTGGGCGCGCCGCGTTCGAGCAATTCGCGGGTGAGCCACAGGCCGTGACCCGCGTGGCGGGCGTCGACCGCGCACTGCAGAACCGCCTTCGCGGCGGGGCTCGCGTTGTCGTATCGGGCCTGCATGTCGGGGGTGGCGACGAGCTCCTGGATTACGTAGCGTTCTGCGGCGCCGGCCGCGGCGATCAAGCGCGGGTCGGTCGATGCGGCAGCACGTTCGACCTCATTCGGGGTGAACTGGTCAGCAACGCTGAGATCGGTGCCGGCGAGCAGTAGCCGTACGTGCGAGTACGGGTCGGGCCCGCTGTCTTGGTGCGGCTTGGTCAGTTGCCGCCACTCGGCGGGTGTCATCGTGGCCAGGATGAGGGTTGGCCGATGATGGTCGTCGTCGAGAATGGTACGCAGCTCGCGGGCGATGAGGTTCCCGAGGTCGCTGCCGTCAACGGCGAAATAGCGGACGGCACGCGGCAGCCACAGCACGCACCGTGGCGGTAGTTGTCGGGCTACGGTGAGCAAGACCGCGGGATTTTCCGGGCTGGTGCTGGGCCAGATATGCCAGTCGCGCAGCAGGGGTGTCTGGGTGCCTGGAAGAGGGGTACGGAGCGCTTCCCACAGCGACCTCTTCTTCCCGGCAGGGGACCGGCTGACAAGGGTCAACATGCCACTGTTCCCGCAGGCGGCATTCGTGACCGTCTGGCGTAGCACAGGATCGTGCTCACGTTCGGTGTAGGCGGTGAGCTCAGGCAGTCGTTGAGAGTGCCCGCGTATCGGCATGATCTCCAGCCGTCGCGGAGGACATTCGATCAACTTTGCCAGCGACGCGTGAACGGACGAAGTCATGTCGTCTGGAACGGTCACGTCCACGAACTCGAAGCTCTCATTTCTCGGAAGAATCGCTGCGAGCAAGGCGATCGCTCGTGTACCTCGGCTACCGCACCGACTGTTCCAGAACCAAACATGCATGTGCGTTCGCTCGCTAGCAGAGGCTAGCACGGGTGCCTGCACCGGTAAATGCACGTGCAGATTTCTCGCAAAGTTCTCACTCTGTGCGCGGCACTGGCGGAAATTACTCCATATTGCCTGCTAATTGTTCACTCGAAAGGCGGTACGACTACCCATCGTTACTGCTTCGTGGGGTGATAACCGGACGTGTTGCCCCGAAGGGCTGTTTCATCGGGAGAGATTGGCGATGACCAGAGCTGTGATCTTCTGCGCCGCGCCGCGGGCGTCGTTTTTCCAGGGGTCGGCGGGGTTGGTGCTGGCGTAGTCGATGTCGACGGCGACGTTGATAAGGGTGTCGTCGCGGACGTCCAGGGCGACGGTGCAGGCGTCGGTGTCCGTGCCGGTGGAGCCAGGAAGTCGGCGACGGAGATGATAACAGCGGGGTAGGTGTCGATGGTGATCGGGTCGAAGTGGTTGCCGCTGCCGGAGTGGCCGCGGGCGCGTTCGGTATAGAGGTAGGCGAGGGTGGCGCCGTCGATCCAGACGCTAACGGTGGTGGCGTCGAAGCGTGCCGTGCAACGGCGGTCGCTGCCCGCTTGCTGGTGTCCGCCAGTGAATTCGATGTCGTGGAGCTGATCGAGGGTGACCGCCGCGCACGGATCGGCTGTCACCCGGTCTACGTGCAGCCCGGTGCCGGGGATCGGCGGAACCGACACCGACAACGTTGGGGGAGTGGCCGGGGATGTGGCGTGCAGGCGACAGTGGCCGCGGCCAGCAACAGCGCGGGAAGCATGCGCGGGGGCCGGCGGGTCATGGGTGGTCGGCTCCTGGCTTGACCCGGTAACGGGCGGTGTCGTCGACGACTTCGGCGGTCGAGGCAAGGTTGAGTATCTGAGCGAAGTTCGCGCGGACCGCCTCGAGTGCGAGCCGTTGGTGGTGATGGCTGACCCAGCCTGGCCAGCGTCCCGCTGCGACGGAACGAGAATGTGAACGCACGTTACGCCTCTCAGGATTAGTCGCGTGAGACGCATCGCATGGAGTGGATCGACCGGCGTTCCGCAGCGCGAACCGCGTGCCCGAGGCATGCTGCTGGACGCACCACGTCCCCGAAATGAGTTCAGTTAATGCCGCTTGAGGGGCCGGTGTGAAAGGGTTGCGATCGCCAGGCGGTCGCCAGTTCTGTCATGATATCCGCGATCAATTCTGGTTCAATTCGAGTCAATTCTTGAACTGGGTGATACCAGTTGGTGAGCCTCAATATATCAGCAAGGGTGCGGACGCTTCGCTGATGATCACTCCTGCGAGTCACCAATAGCAGTGCTTCGGCTTGATGTGTCGACTGGCTGATGGATCGGGCGATCGCCTCGGCGCGGTCGAGATCGCCAGCTTCCGCCGTTGCCCCTACTAAGAAAATTAGCGCTTGTCCTTGATGGTCGGGGCGAGTAATGGAGCGGGCGATCGTCTCGGCGTGTTCGTAGTCGCCAGCTTCAGTCATCACCTCTACCAGAGATGCCAGGGCCCGTGCTCGCTGACCGGGTTCAGTGATGGAGCGCGCGATTGTCTCCGCGTGTTCGTGCTCACCAGTCCCCGCGACTGCGCCAGTCACCAACACCAGCGCACGCGCCTGCTGACCAGGTTCGGCGATCGATCGAGCGATCGCTTCGGCGCGCCGGTGCTGGCCCACTCTGGACAGAGTCTTCACCAGGGATACTAACGCCTGTGCTTGCTGACCGGGTTGGGTGATGGAGCGGGCGATTGCCTCCGCGATTTCGGAGTTGCCGGTTCTGGCGGCTGCTCCGGCCAGCGAGACCCTTGCTCGTGACTGACGGCCGGGTTGAGTGATGGAGCGGGCGATTGCCTCGGCGCGTTCGAGGTTGCCGGTTCTGGCCACCGATCCAGCCAGCCAGACCAGTGCCTCAGCTTGCTCGTCGGGGTTGGTGATGGAGCGGGTGTCTGACTCGACCTGGTCAATAAGTTCGCGGGCGTATTCGTGTTGCCCGGTTCTGGCCGCCCTTCCAGCCACCGAGACCAGCAACCGCGCACGCGAACCGCGATCGGTGATGGAGTGGGCGATGTTTTCGGCACGCTCGTGGTTTCCGGTTCCGGAGACGGCCGTAGCCAACGAGATCAGCGCGTGTGTCCGGTGGCTGGGGCGGGTGATCGAACGGGCGATCGTATCGGCTTGGTCGACAAGGTCGCCGGTGGGTTCGTGGTCGCAGATCTCAGCCATGGTCTCGACCAAGACCGTCAGCGCCTGCGCGTGGTCGTCAGGATCAGTGATGAGTGTGGTGCTTTCCTTCGCTTGGTCGAGAAGATGGCGGACGAGCTCATAGTCGCCAGTATCAGTAATGGCCTCGGCCACTGAAATCAGTGCCAGGAACCGGTGACTGGGTTGACTGATGGAGTACGCGAGTGCTTTCGCGTAGTCGTAGTTGGCGGCTTCTGCCGTCGTCTCCGCCAGGGATGCCAGTGCCTGAGCTTGCTGGTCGGGTTCGGCTATGGAGCGGGCGATCGCTTCGGCGTGTTGATGTTCGCCGCCTTCGGCGATGGTTTCGGCCAGTGACTTCAGCGCCGCTGCCTGTATGTCGGGTTCGGTGATGGAGCGGGCGATACCTTCCGCGTCTTGGTGCTTGCCCACCCTGGCCGCTGTTCCGGCCAACGACATCAGAGAACGTGCTCGGTCACTAGGCCGGGGGTCGGCGCGCGCGAGCGCCGCGGCGCGGTCGTAGTCGCCCACCGTCGCCGCTGATCTCGACAAGGACGTCATGGCCTGTGCCCGCTCATCGGGGTCGACGATGGAACGGATGATCTCCTCGGCTTGGTCGAGAAATTGACGCCCCGGCTTGTCGTAACCGGCGCCTGAGACTGCTTCGGCTACTGACATCAGCACTCGCGCCTGATGGTTGGGCCGGGTGTTGGAGTGAGCGATTGTCTCGGCCAGCTCGAGAAGCCTGTGAGCGCGCTCTTGGTCGCCGGCCCGCGAGGCGGCCTTGGCCACTGACATCAGCGCTCGCGCCTGGTGGCCGATTCGAGGGATGGAGTGGGCGATCGTCTCTGCGCGCTCGTGGTCGCCTGCCTTCGCCATTTCCCGGACGAGCCACACCAACGCCTGGTTCTGGAGGCTGGACCGGGGAGCGGAGCGGGCGATCGTCTCGGCGCGCGCGTAGTCGCCGGCTCTCGCTACCGCCCTGACGACCGACACCAAAGCCCTCGTCTGGAGGCTGGGCCGGTTGCTTGGATGCATTAGTGCTCTTGCGTGGTCGAGGAGGCGTTGGGCGTGCTCGTGATCGCCGGCTTCGGCGACTGCCTCGACCAGGGACATCAGCGCTCGTGCGCGGTGGTCGGTTCGGGAAATGGAGTGGGCGATTGCCTCGGCGTGTTCGTGGTCGCCCGTCTTGGCCACTTCCCTGACGAGCGACGCTGATATCTGCTGTTGCACGCTAGGTTGGCTGATGTAGTGGGTGACCGTCGTGACTTGATCAAGGAGTCGGCGGGCGCGTTCGTGATCACCGGTCTCGAACACCGCCCTTGCCACCGACATCAATGCACGTGCCAGGCGGGCCGGCCGGGTGATGGAACCGGCTACGGCCTCGGCTTGGTCGAGAACGTCGCGGGTGCGCTCGTCGTCGCCGGTCTTGAACACTGCCCTGGCCACCGCTGCCAGCGCATGTGCTTGGTGGTTGGGCCAGTGGATGGAGCGAGCGATCGTTTCGGCGCGTTCGTGATCGCCGGTTGCGGCCAGCCGCTCGGTCAACGTGCTCAGAGCCGCCGCCTGCTCGTCGGGTTCGGCGATGGAGCGTGCGATCGCCTCCGCTCGGTTGTGGTCGCCTGTCTTCGCCACGGTCTCGGCCAACAAATGCAGTGCGGCTTCCTGATGACCGGGTTCGATGGTCCGAGCGATCTCTTCGGCTTGGTCGAAGAGCTCGCTCGCCCGCTGGTGATTTCGTGTCGTCGACAGGGCTTGGGCGATCAACGCCACCGCGTGTGCGCGATCACCGAGGTCGGGTAGTGATTCTGCCAACGATTCGGCTCTGCCGAGGCGGCCGAGTGCCGCCCACGCGGCGGGCAACTCGGGAGGGATGTTGCTGCTTCGTGCCAAGAGGTGGTCGCGATGGATGGCCAGGCGGACCATGGCGCTCAGATCCGGGGTTTCGTCGGCTGCGATGGCGTCCTGGGTCGTGGTGATCTCGGCCAGGACGCCGGCGTCGCCTCCCGAAAGGATGCGCAGCCGGTCTTGACGAGCGGGATCGATGGCGACGACTGTCATCTGCCGCCAGTCGTCGGTCGCTTGGAGCATGCGGAAGTAGCCACGCAGCAGGTACTCCGGGGTGTCCGCGGGCCACCGTCGTGCCCGGTACAGCTCGGCCCAGGTGTGCACGCGGTCGCGGTAGCCCGCCATCCTGCGAGGTCCCAGCATCACGAGTGCCGTGAGCTGCAGTTCTTCGTGCCCCAGCAGGAAGACCTCGGGACCGTCCGGCTGGAAATGACTGCCGCGGATGGTGAAGCTGCGTCCGGATACAGTGCGTAGATGCTCGTTGATCTCCCATTCAGACAAGCTTGTCAGCTCCGCGAGATCTGCTGCGGACAAGCCGCCGCCGGCCGCGGTCACCAGGCCGAGTAGATCTTGTTCCGCGACCGTTCCACGCAGTAGCCGCTTCAGTTCGCGCTGGGCCTCTACCTGTATTGCCTGTGCTTCCCGCGACGGACTCAACGGTCGGATCGTGGTCTCGCTTCGTAACGGGTGGTGCGCCGGTACGTCTGACGGGATCGGAGGATTCGGCCGGCCGGTAACGATGACCCGCATTCCAGCGGGCAGTTCGGCAGGGAGGAGGGCGGCGATGCTGTGGGAGTCGGGCCCGTCGTGGACTCCTCGATCCTCGTCCAGACCATCGACCAGCAGTACAAATCGTTCTCCGCGACGTTGGCAAAGCTCGGCCGCCTCGGCGAGCAGACCGAGAAGGTGCGCCTCACGGTTCGATTCGGTCAGAAGGCTGGGCGGCGTTTCGTCGAGCATCGCCAGCAACTGTTCCATGACATTGTCGATGAAGGCGCTGCGGTCGTTCTGTGCTGCCAACCGCGCGGTGACGAAGAACGACACTATCCGCACCCCTTCCGGGGGATGCAACACGAACCAGGACGTCAGGGCCGACTTGCCCGACCACGCCTTCGCGCGCAACCAGACATAGGTGCCTGAAGTTGATTTCGACGTGCAGAACTCAGCTAATTGAGCTAGCTCAGCGTGCCGCCCGATGAGCTGCCCTGGAGTGATCCGCTGGACCTGCTGGCGGTACCGGGTCCGGACCGGGGTACCCGTCAGCAGGTTGACATCACCCGTGTGGACGCCGGAATTGGCGTACCCGCCTGTCGCGGTCGCAGAGCCGCTGCCGGTCACCGTGACACGTCCTGGGCGTGCGGTCATCCCTCGCTCACCCCGCCAGTCTGACACCCCCGTTCGACGTTCGAATCAGTCCAGCTCTACGCCGCTCGTTGCGTTTCCACCTCCGGAAGCCTCTGCATCTCCCGTCCGTTCGGCTCGTATTGAGCCGATGTCCACGCTCGCCTTGCCGGAGACACCCGTCACAGCTGAGCCCTCGGAAGTCGCACTCGCTCGACCGGACTCGGAGACCACGATCGAGCCTCCGGATCGGGGGGCGCGCACCACTGCCCACACCGCCACACCGACCGCAGCGACGGCGCCAAGAGCGGATACCGACGTGGCGACCTTGTTGGCATCATCCCAGCGTGCGAGTGTGAGCCACATGCCCAACCCCGCCACCAGCACGCAAGTGACGATCATCGCGATACGTCCGGTTGTCATACCAGATTCAACCGCGGATCACAGGAAGACTGCAACAGGATGAGCGGGCAGCCTTCTGCGCGCTCAACAGCCACGACAGCGATAGTCGGAGCTAATCGAACATCGCAGAATCCGACGCCGGCGCTCCTGGTTATGTGACTTGGTTACAGATACGCGGGCTGGCCCTTGGACAGCTGTAGCCGCTCGTATCGTCGCCGAGTCCCGCTCGTCGTGGTGACCCGGATCGGACGAAAGGACTCCCTCGCCGAGCTCACCCGACTGCTCCCAGCTGCTGTCGGTTCCGGCTGAATACTGACCCTCTGGTTCCGGGTGAACCTTGACCCACCCGTGAACGATCATGAGGTGTTGAACGTGGAGGACTGGGCGGAGATCCGCCGGTTGCATCGCGCCGAGGGGATGGCGATCCGGGCGATAGCCCGGCGGTTGGGGATCGCGCGAAACACGGTGCGGCGAGCGTTGGAAGCGCATGAGCCACCACGCTATGAGCGGCAGGCGAAGGGCTCGATAGTCGACGCGGTGGAGCCGCAGATCCGGGCGTTGCTGGCCGAGTTCCCGGAGATGCCCTCGACGGTGATCATGGAACGGGTCGGCTGGGACCGCGGTAAGACGGTGTTCTTCGAACGGGTCCAGGCGCTGCGGCCGCTGTTCAAGCCCGCGGATCCGGCGTCGCGGACGGAGTATCGGCCGGGCGAGCTGGCTCAGTGCGACTTGTGGTTCCCGCCGGCGGATGTCCCGCTCGGGTTCGGCCAGACCGGGCGGCCTCCGGTGTTGGTGCTGGTCAGCGGCTATTCGCGGATGATCACTGCGGTGATGCTGCCGTCGCGGCAGTCCCCGGATCTGCTGGCCGGGCACTGGCGCCTGCTCTCGGGCTGGGGCAGGGTCCCGAAGGCGCTGGTCTGGGACAACGAGTCCGCGATCGGGCAGTGGCGGGGAGGGAAACCGCAGCTCACGGAGGCGATGAACGCCTTCCGGGGGACGCTGGGGATCCGGGTGATCCAGTGCCGGCCCGGTGACCCGGAGGCCAAAGGCCTGGTCGAGCGGGTCAACGGCTATCTGGAGACCTCGTTCCTGCCCGGCCGTTCGTTCACGGTCGGCGGGCCGGACGCAGGTTATCGCCACGAGCAGTGGGGGCCGGGGGAGGTCCGAGCAGTCGGTGTGCGCCGCCAAGGCGTGCCGGCTGAACCCGGCCTGCCCGGCACACGGATGAACCGCGCCGCGGTCGGAGAGCACGGTGATGCCCGAGCGCGCGCTGTCCCGGTGCGGCACGAGCCGGCCGAGCCGGACGACCAGTTGCAGCATCTGCTGTTCGGTCTGCACGCCGTCGAACAGGGCGATACCGTCACCTGCCAGCACGGCGGCCAGCTCGCCGACGCCGCCTGCCGCGCCGATGTCGACGCGGCACTCCGACAGCGCAGTCATCAGCATGGTGGCATCCCCTCCGGTGGTGGTTCGTCGGCTCGGCCAGCACACCGGCTCCAGCAGCGCGGCGTCCACTGACAGATCGTCAACCCCGCGGCGGCCTGGTGGACGACCGCGCGCTGCTACGGTCGGTGACAGCGGTGGTGCCGAGGGCAGGAGAGTGGTGCCGGTGGCGGAGTCCCGATACCCGGTGTCGATCAAGGGCGTGCTGATCCGGGACGACCGGGTGCTGCTGGTCCACAACGAGCGCGACGAATGGGAGCTGCCCGGGGGCCGGATCGAACCCGGCGAGACCCCCGAACAGTGCGTCGCGCGGGAGATCACCGAGGAGTCCGGGCTGCCGGTCGACGTCGAGGAGATTCTCGACGCGTGGGTATACCACATCGCCGTGGCCGGCAAGGACGTGTTCATCGTGACCTACGGCTGTACCTGCACCTCGGACGCGGCGCCGGTGCTCAGCCACGAGCACAGCCGGATCGCCGAGTTCGCCGAGCACGAGGTTTCCGGGCTGCGCATGCCGGACGGGTACAAGCGTTCGATCGCCGCCTGGTTCGACCGGCTTCGCACCCTGCAAGCTGCGCGGTAGCGACCATGGCCGGGTGCGAACGCTGCGGGACGCCCCTGGGCCGCTACGTCCGCGGCGCGGTCTGCCCGGCCTGCCGCGCCGTGACCACCAGCCTGTCTCCGCGGCCGCCCCGGCTGGCGCCGGCGGTCTGGATGTGGTCCGACCCTGCCGCTGCGGCGGCACTCGGCTCGCGGGATCTCGCGTCGGTCCTGCGCGCGTACCGGGCGGCGAGTGGGCTGAGCCAGGAGGCGCTTGCCGCGCTGCTCGGCTACGACAAGTCGTACGTCGCGATGATCGAAACCCGCAAACGCACGCCCGGTGATGTAGCCGGGCGGCGGCACATCGCCCGTGCCCTCGGGCTGCCGTTCCACCTGTTCGGCGTTACCGACCCGGACGACGCAGACTTCGCTGCGCTGGTGCAGTTCGGCGACAGCGTGGTCCGGCTGGCCGAGATCGCCCGCCAGTCCGGCCGGGCTGTCGAAGCCGTCAACGAGCTGTGGCCGCTGGCCGCTCGGCTCGAGGCCCGTGCTGCCGAAGGCCGTCTTGAACGCGACACCTTGTCCCTGCTCGCGTCCGCCCGCCTGGCCCTCGGCGTCTCCCTCGGTACCGTGCTGCCCGAGGAACGCCTCACCGGCGCCGCAGCCTGGACCGGCAAAGCCCTCGTCCTCGCCCGCCACCTCGGTGATAACGACTTTCTCGCGGACACGCTGCGGATGCACGGCAACGAGCTCCGCAAAGCGGGTCGCCTCCGCGCCGCTGTCGCCCGGCTGGAACGTGCTGCCGCGGTGTCCACGACCGCGGCTGGGCACGGTGCCGCGCTCGCGCTGCTTGCCCGGGCCGCTGGTGATGCTGGATTGCCGGACCAGTTCGCCGGCGCCATCGACGGATGCCGACGACGCCTGGACTCAGCGAGCGGGACCGAACTGCTGCTGAATCCCTTCACGCTGCGTGAGATCCACGCTCGGGGCTTGCTTGCCCTGAACCGGCCACGCGATGCACTCCGAGTCTTCGATTCGGTTGCGGGAGAACCGGCCGCGCCGCAGTGGCAGGTGATCGAGCGAGTCACCGCCGGAGAAGTCCTTGCCGCGACCGGCGAGCGCGCCGGCGCGGAGGAAGCCCTGAGCACGGCGATCGCGACGGCTGAGCAGCGCCGCCTGCCGCATCAGCTGCAGCGGGCGGTCCGCGCCGCCCAGCACGGCCATCTCCCGGCCATCGCCGAGGCCGGTCGCCTTGCACTGCAACGTCTTCGCGGTCTGCTCTCGCCCGCTGCCTAGCAACGTGCGTGTGACCTCTTCCGTGTCAGGGAAGTGCGATACCTGACTTGACCAGGCAAAATGTGCGCCGAGGGGCGCCGCGTTCGCTTCGCCGGACCGTGGCCGGCCGGGCCCGGACGGCGGTCCGGGCGCCAGGAGTGGCAAGGTCGCCGGGAAGGCCAAGCTCGAGGCCAAGGAGGACGGTAAAGAGAAGTGCCGCGGCGGGCGGTGAACCTACGGGCAGCTAGGTGGTCCTGAGGTGTTCGGGGAGCTCGCCCCGGTTCCAGCGCATCGCCGCGTGCAGCGCGGCGATCAGGGCTTCCTCGTCGGCGAGGGTCGGCGTCTCGCCCATCGGCAGCCACATCTCGTGGTCCACGACGCCGTCTTGAAGGTGCGACACGAGGATCCCGGGATAGTACAGCTCGTCGACGCGGTGGCTCGGCTGCGAGTCACCTGGAGACGCCGAGGATTCACTAAGGGTGGCGGTGCGGTGCTCGACCTGCACGAGTACCCGGCGTGAACGACCGTTCATCACGGTAGGCCTCCCACGACGTGCCAATGAATGCGTTCGGCGGGCTGCTTCACCGATACGTTTAGAATCGCTGGAACGCTTCGATCGGTTACACCTGGTCATTGCGAGCCGCGCCATGGTGCTGTAGTCCGACCGGTGGCCGAAGGCTTTCAGCAGGCCAGCAGTGGGCAGATCAGCAGCTGCCCGGACCAGCCGCAGCAGACCGCGATCGTGTCGAGGGCGAAGGTGTCGTGCCGGTCGGCCAGCGCGTACCCCCGTAGCCGGCGCAGCCACATCACGACGTCCTCGGCGGTCGGCTCGACCGACCACTTCACCTTGAGCAAGGTTCGGCCGATAACGAGACCGGCGACCGTCTAGCCGGACGCGAGCTCGGGCGCCACGATCACCTTCTCGCCCCGCTCCAGCAGCAGCCGGCGGTCGCGGTCGAGGTAGATGCTCCAGCGCCGCGAGCAGTTCCGGGGCGGCGCCGGTGTCGCCGACGTCGATGAGGGCGCCGGTGAACAGCGCTCGCCGCCGCTTCGCATCCCAGTCCCGGGTGAGGGAGTGGTGCATGGGCTGGCGCAGCGAGGCCGGATCCAGTCAAGTTGCGAACACCGCCCGGCGAGTGTCGTCCGGCGCGCCGGGGTGCTCGGCGCGTTTCCAGTGCCGCAGCGACAGGTCGCCGACAGTGTCGGCGGGCGGCCTGCCGATGAAATGGTGCTGGTAGTCGGCGCCGGTCAGCAGCGCCTCATGCCGGCCGGCAGGTATGACAGCTCCTGTTGGCGCGGTGGTGTGGCGGCCAGGTCAGGCGCCCGCATCGAGGGTGATCTGCAGAAAGAACCGCCCGGCGGTGTCGGCGAGCCGGAACCGCCGACCACGCGATCGGCCGGTTACGGGGGAGACTGGCCGACCAAGCTGCACCTGGCTACCGAGCACCCGCCGTCTCGCGTCGTAAACCCGCGTATCTGCGGCTGCGCTGGCCTTCGTCACTTGTGCTCAAAGACCCCTCAGTGGAGTGCGCCCCGCGGTGCCACCCGATCATGTGGAATGCACGTGCAAGTGCACGTGTGTTCGCTCGCTAGCTGACGGCTCGAGTCGGACCGTGTTCGAGATCGGTCGATTGACGGATGTCTCAACCTGATCGCTTAGGCGTGGAGACTCGAGCGACGCCTTCCGATACTTATTAAACGTGATAATTCATGTGCGAATGCACGTGAACGTGAGGCTGGTCGGGTTCACGTTGGCGATCCGCGTTCGTCTGTACGTCGGTTGACGGATGTTTCGATATCGGGTTCTGAGTGATCGTTGTTCTATGAAGTTCATGGGCGGCTGGGTGAGTCTAGCGGCGTCGGATGCGTCACGGTGGGTTGGTCGATGGCGTCGACCGACTCATGTGTGATCGATCGAGATGCACTTGCTGATGGCAGGTGTGGAGGGATGCCGGGAGTGAAGCATCCATGTGCGGAAGGCAAGTCATTTTATCCAACTTGCATGCTTACTTTTTGTAGATACTGAATTAACCTCGTGTGAGGTTTACAATTATCGAATTGGAAATCAAGAATTGAGTGTCGGTCAAGATGGCAAGTGACCCCTCTGCGCGCGATGACGCAGATCTACCGCGTGCGGAGGCTGGGGTGCCGCAAGGGTGTGGATGCGGGGCTTTCTATGAGATATCAAATCACCTGGCTGTTCATGCACCCAGATCGGCAGGGTTTCTGAAGTCTGCCGAAAATCGATTGTCGGTTCTTTCTCAGGAAATTGCTGCACGGCTGGGCTGCAAGGCAATCGATATTTCCGGGGAGCGAGGTGCGTCCGCGGTCGACGTTGCCGACGTTGATTCGGCGTATAGATGCGTGATCGGAAATATCGAGTCTGAAAGGCAGGCTTGGCTACTGGGAATTGGAACTCTTGCGGGCGGTGCTGCGCTGGGTGCGGGAATCGCTATCGCATTATCGCCAGGTCTGGTTTCTGGTGCCTTGTTCTGGTGGATCGGGGTAGGTTTACTGGCTACTGTATCAACGATTTTGCTGTACCTTACTTGGCCTCGAAGGAAGCATCGATGAGCTGCTGATGGTAATTCTTGATCTCGTGGACGGGGTTGAGAATAACCGCTGGAGGATTGGGTTGTCATGGTCGGGCCTGTGAATTCCGAGTAGCTCATCGGCGGACCTCGCTGCCGGCCGGGGTCCGCAAGCTTCATTACTTGAACGTGGCTGCGCTGCTCGCGTTCGCGGGGTCGGCCAGCTCGATGCCGAGGCAGTCGAGGTGCTCGATGAAAGTGGTCGCTCAAATCGAGCAGGTGCTCGGAGATGGCCAAGACGCCGATCGACGTAATCAAGTCCATGGCGCCGCCGAGGGCGTGGATCGCGGGCAGGTTGGAGTTGTCGATCTCGGATGGGTGGGCTTCGGGCGAAGCTGGACGGGTTTCCGGGCTGGCGATCAGGTCGGAGACGCTCGGCGAGGACGAGGAGCGGCTGCTCGGCCAGCGGCTGGCCGGGTGGCAGGAGAAGTATCCCGACATGGAGATCCGCCGTGAGCTGGTTCGGGCCCGTCCCGCAGGCCTTGCTCGAGGCGAGCCGGACCGCCCAGCTGGTCGTCGGCAGCCATGGCCACGGCGGCTTCGCCGGGATGCTGCTCGGCTCGACCAGCCAGGCGCTGGTCCAGCACGCCCAGTGCCCCGTGCTGGTGGTCCGGCCGGAGCGGAAGGCCTGACCATCCGGCGACGTCCATGCCTGGCAGCACTGGCGTCGCCGAGGCGTTCCCGTATCGCTCTCAGGTTCAGGCAACTGGGCGGTCCGGCTCGAGCATGACGTCGGTCAGGGACCGGCGGGGAGTCCACGACACCGGCGCGCCGCGGCCCAGCCGCAGCACGATCTGGGGCCACAAGCCGCCGCCGAGCAGCTGACGCAGCTCGGAACGCACGTCCGTGACCTCGATCGGCTGGGAGATGAACGAGGCGTCGAGGCCGGCGGTGGTGGCGGTGAGCAGGACCCGCTGCATGGCCTGACCGGCCCGGAGCTGGTCGAGCCGGGTGTCGTCGAACGAGCCGATGACCACGACGAGCGGGTCGGATTCGTCGATGCGGCCGCGCCGGGGAGAAGGTTCGGCGCCGAAGTCGCGCAGGATCCAGCCGCCGTCGTCGGCGGGCATGGCGCCGGCGGCGTAGTCGGGGACGCCGTCGCGGCTGGTGCGGTCGCGTCCGGTCCAGTATCGCCACTCGGCGACGAACTCGGGATTGTTCAGCTGGACCTGGTGACTCTTGTGCACCAGTTCGCGGAGCTGGTCGAGCTGGCGCGCGTCGAGCCGGGGCAGCCAGGCCTGCTCGACCTCGGCGGCGTGGCGTAGTTCGGCTACGACGGAGGCGGGGATGGCGGCCGTTTTGAACGGGGTCCGGTTGGTGTGGCGGCGCGGGATCGAGTCGGCCAGCTGAACGAGCCGCCGGTCGGGTTTGCGGGCGGCGAAAGGCCGGACGAGGGCCAGCAGGGTCGGGTCGTCGCGCCGGGGGAGCAGCGTCGTGGCCGGGTGGGCACCGAGGGCGTGGATGGCGGTGCGCAGGTTGAACAGCGCCGCCCCGCACGACAGCAGTAGCTCCCGGCCATCCGCGTCCACCGCCGGGAGCCCACGCTCCGGGTCCGCGTGCAGCTCGAGGCCCGCGGGAGTACAGCGGAAGCGCCAGGGCTGCGTATTGTGCGTCGACGGGGCGAGCGTCGCGGCGCTGATCACGGATTTCACCTGGTCGGGACCTAACAGGCCGATCGGCTTGATGGCTGATGTCATGTTTTCCCTCGTGCCGCGGCACGGCACACTGTGGTTCGGACGGCTCATCGCGACGATCCCTCAGGTCGCTGGGCTCCGGAAAGGGGAGAAGGTCACCAGCGATGCGAGCGACGCGGAGGTTGTGGGCAGCGTGTCAGTGAAGGAACTTGCCGGAGACGGGCCGAACCCCCGGCGGATGGCAGGGACGTTGTCCGGGTTGCGGCTGCGAGAGCTGCTGGGTGACCTGCAGGACCGGATCGAGCTGCTGATCGGCACGCGCGACAAGATGGACGGCCTGCTCGACGCCGTGCTCGCGGTCGCGTCGGGCCTGGAGCTGGACACGACGCTGCGGCGGATCGTGCAGGCGGCGATGGAACTCGGTGAGGCGAAGTACGGCGCGCTCGGTGTGCTGGCCGAGGACGGTTCCCTGTCGGAGTTCGTCTACGTCGGCATCGACGACGAGACCCGGCAGCTGATCGGTGACCTGCCGACCGGCCACGGCGTGCTCGGCGTGGTCATCGACGAGGCGAAGCCGCTGCGCATGGAGGAGATCTCCGCGCACCCGGCCTCGGTCGGCTTCCCGGCGCACCACCCGCCGATGCATTCGTTCCTCGGCGTGCCGGTCCGCGTGCGCGACGAGGTGTTCGGGCGGCTGTACCTGACGGAGAAGAAGAACGGCGAGCCGTTCACCGACGACGACGAGGTCGTGGTCCAGGCGCTGGCCGCGGCGGCCGGCATCGCGATCGAGAACGCGCACCTCTACGAGCAGGCGCAGATGCGGCAGCAGTGGCTCGCCGCCACCAGTGAAGTCACCACCGAGCTACTGGGCGGCGGTGACCCGGCCGAGGCGCTGAACCTGATCGCGAGCCGGGCGCTGGAGCTGACCGGCTCGGAGGTCACCATGCTGGCGCTGCCGAACTCCGGGCGCTTGGACGTCGACGAGGACTGGGGCGAGGACGTCGGCGACCTCACGGTCACCGTGTGCGCGGGGGCGCGGTCGGCGGAGCTGTCGGGCACGCACATCGACCTCGAGGAGAGCGTGCCGGGCGCGGTGTACCGGGACCGGACGCCGC
Organism: Amycolatopsis lexingtonensis; assembly: GCF_014873755.1. Classification (NCBI taxonomy): domain Bacteria; kingdom Bacillati; phylum Actinomycetota; class Actinomycetes; order Pseudonocardiales; family Pseudonocardiaceae; genus Amycolatopsis; species Amycolatopsis lexingtonensis. The sequence continues at coordinate 3,701,606 of NZ_JADBEG010000001.1, read as the reverse complement.
GCAGCGTTCCGGAGCTCGCTCTGCGGGAGCACCGCTACGGGCCGGCGCTGGTGGTGCCGCTGCGCGCGGGGGGACCGGACGACCGGCGTGCTCATCGCGATCCGGGAGCGAGGGGCTACGGAGTTCGAGTCGGCGCAGCTGTCGGTGGTGGCGTCGTTCGCCGACCAGGCGGCGCTGGCGCTGCAGCTGGCGGCGCAGCAGCGGACCGCGCGGGAGCTGGACGTGCTCGGCGACCGCGACCGGATCGCGCGTGACCTGCACGACCACGTCATCCAGCGGCTGTTCGCGGTGGGGTTGTCGATGCAGAGCACGCAGCGCCGGACGAAGTCGCCGGAGCTGCAGAAGCGGCTCGGGGACAGCATCGAGCAGCTGCACGAGATTGTGCAGGAGATCCGCACCGCGATCTTCGACCTGCACGGCGGTGTGGCGGGGGAGACGGGCCTGCGGCTGCGGCACCGGCTGCACGACGCGATCGCCGAGCTCACCGACGACGCGCCGCTGCAGCCGACGGTGAGCATGTCAGGTTCGATCGACACGGTGCCGGCGCAGCTGGCCGAGCACGTCGAGGCGGTGGTGCGGGAAGCGGTCAGCAACGCGGTGCGGCACGCGGAAGCCTCGACGGTGTCGGTGTCGGTCGCGGCGAAGGACGACCTGCTGCGGATCCTGGTGATCGATGAAGGCAAGGGCCTGGCCGAGGACATCTCGCCGAGCGGGCTCGGCAACCTCGGCGACCGAGCCACGACGGTCGGCGGCTCGTTCACGCTGGGAAGTGGCCCCGAGGGCGGCCTGAAGGTGGAGTGGACGGCGCCGCTCCGCTGAGCCCGGTGCCCGGGAACGCGAACGGGCGTCCGCCGGTCGGCGGGCGCCCTGGGAACGGATCGGTGTCAGCGCAGCCACGTGCGGTCGCCGACGAGGGCGGACCAGCGGCGGCCGAGTCCCCACGTGTTCCCGGCCGACGCGGCGGCCAGCGCGATGAGGATCAGCGCGTAGACGATGTGGTAGTCGATGAGCGGGTTGGTCGAGTGCGTTGCTTCGCCGGTGCTCATGCTCTGCGCGAGCGGCCATTCGGCGGCCCACATCATGAGCATCATCAGCGCGCCCGCCGCGGCGGACAGGCGCAGCCCGACGCCCGCGATGACGGCGAGGCCGATGGCGCCGAGGCCGAGCATGAACAGCCAGTCGGCCCACCAGGTGCCGGCCCAGGCGTGGAACATCGACTCGAACGGGCCGACGTGGACGTTGCTGAGGAAGCCCTTGGTCGGCGAGCCGCCGTTGAGCCAGGCGCCCTTCGACGGGGTCGCGTAGCCCAGGCCGAACAGCTTGTCCAGGAACGCCCACAGGAAGATGAAGCCGGTGGCGACGCGCAGGACGGCCAGGGACTTCCCGGCGATGGTGGGTGCGGCGACGAAGTCGGGGACCGGTGCCGGTTCGGTAGCTCGCTGGACCGGGATCTGACCCGTGGTGGTCTTCTTTTCCGTCGGGCGGGTGGACATGGCAACCTCCGTTTTTGCTCTGGCATCAGTGTCGGCGGGAGCAGCCGGTGCTTCTGGTGCCGGAGGTCCTCGCCCCGGGTGTCCTTCGGTTCCGGTTCGGAAGGTCGGAGGCAAGGGGCCGGTGGCCGGGTGCCCGGATTGCCGCGTGGTTCACCCCGGGCCACCCTCGACCAGGGCGATGGCGAGCAGTACGACGCCGAGCGAGCCGACCAGTGCCGCGATGGAGACGGTTCTGGCCCGGCCTGGCTGTCGCTTGGCCTGGGCGACGCCGTGGACGCTCGCGGCGGCCATGACCACCGCGAACAACAGCAGCTTCGCGGCGAGCGTGCGGCCGTAGCCGGGTTGCAGCAGTGTCCCCCAGGTGACGCCGTGCCGCGCGGCCAAGAGGATCCCGGTGGTGATCTGCAGGGGCAGGAACGCGGCGCCGGTGATCAGCGCGAATCGTCTGCCCACCGTGCGGAGCACGGCGGCCTGCTCGGCTGTGGCGAGGATGCGCCGCACGGGTGGGAGAACCACCACGGTGATGGTGAGCTGGCCGCCGACCCAGACGATCGCGCCGAGGACGTGGACGAACCGGATCCCGGTCCAGATGTCGATCACTGGTGCTCCGTGACGGTGAAGATCCCGTGGGCGCCGGTTTCGGCGTGCCGCATGTCGTGGTCGACGAACGGGTAGTGGCCGGGTTCGGGGAAGGTGAGTTCGACGAAGCCGCCTTGGGCCGGGGCCAGGTCCAGCACCTGGGCTCCTCCCGAGGTGTCCGTGGGACGCAGGAGCCAGGCGCCTTCGCGGTAGACGGTGTCGAACTGGGCGCCGACGACGTGGAACGCCGTGGTGTCGCCGGGGCCGGCGTTGACGACCCAGATCCGGACGCGCTCGCCGGCGCGGGTGGTGAGCGGGGCGTGGTCGTATTGGGCGGCCGTGCCGTTGAACGTCCATCCGTCGGGTTGTCCGGCGCGGATCTTGGCCACCTGGGCGTCGCTGCCGGGGTCGCCGAGGTAGAGCTGGGAGCTGACCAGGAGGTATTCGCGGTCGACGGCGGGCAGGCCGGGTGGGTCGATGATCACGGCGCCGTACATGCCGTTGGCGATGTGCTGGGACATCGGCATGCTGCTGCAGTGGTAGAGCCACGCGCCCGCGCGCTGTGCGGTGAACCGGTAGACCAGCCGTTCGCCCGGCGCGAGGGTGCGCATCGGGCCGTCCGGGGCCAGGGCGCCGGCGTGGAAGTCGATGCCGTGGCCCATGGCGGTGTCGTTGACCAAGGTGATCTCGAACCGGTCGCCCACCCGGCCCCGCAGAGTCGGGCCGGGAAGGGAGCCGCCGAACGTCCAGCGGGTCTCCCGCCGGCCCGGGGCGACCTCGACTTCCTGGTCGCGGGCGTGGAGTTCGACCCGGTGCACGGTGCCGGTCGCCGGCGCGAGCGCGGCGTCGCGGGGCGTCCAGCCCGGTGAAGGGTCGGCGCCGAGGTCGAGGCCCGCGGCCGCCGAATCGTCGCCACCGCCCGGGGAAGCGTGCGTGTGTCCACTTTGGACATGGATGGCCATCGTCATCCCGGCGGCGCGGTGGCCGGCGATGTCGCACCAGGCCTGCCGGTCGCCACGGATCTGCCCGGCGTCCAGCAGCGCGCTTTCCCCCCGGCCGAGCCGGGGCGTGCGCTCGCCGCTGTCCAGGCGCAGGTCGTGCGGCATCGCGTCTTGGTTGGTGACGCGCAGGACCAGGTGCGTCCCCGCCGGGACTTCGACCGTGCCGGGCCGCACCCGCATCCCGCTCAAGGTCACCTCGACGGTGTGGGCGTCGGCCGCGGCGGGAGACGGGCTGGTGGTGCCCGGCCCGCTGGTGGCCAGGGCCACGGCGAACACGACGGCGCTCAGGCCGGCCAGGACCCCGGTCGTGGTGCCCCGCGCGGGCACCGGGCCGGGTTCGAGGCCGAGCGAGCCGTGCCGGGCCACCGGGACGGCCACGCGCAGGGCCAGCACGAGGAACACGGCGAGGCTCAGGGCCGCGAGCGCCCACCCGATCTCCGGCAGGCCGAGAGTCATCAGCGGAACCGCGGCATTGGCCAGGAGAACCCGTAGGAGCCAGCCTCGCGCCAGCACCTCGGCGACCGCCTTGTGCTCGGCCGGACCGCGGCCCAGCACGACCGGCAGCAACTGCGTCAGCGCGCCGACGAGGACCTGCGCCGCGAAGCCCGCCGCCAGGATCGGCCCCACCGTGGCGACCACGTCGGGGAGCGCGTCGACCGTCCCGGCGACCAGCAGCCGGACGGCGTCGATCAGCACCGCGACGGCGAGCCAGCCGGTCCCCGCCGCCAGCATCCACGCGGCGGGACCGTGGGGCCTGGTGCGCGGGCGCAGCGGGAGGAGTGCGATGACGACACCCGCGGCGTAGCCCGCCAGGCCGGCCACGGTCACCCACACGTTCGCCGCGAGCACGCCCCCGGTGAGCACGGCCAGCCCGGCGGTCAGCGTCGGCAGTGCCCGGCGGGCGGCGACGATCGCGTCCGGGGTGATCCGGGTGCCGGTGGTGGTCGGCCACAGGGTGAACAGGGTGCCGAGCACGGACAGCCCGACCCAGCCGAGCAGCGCGAGGTGCACGTGCGCGCCCCACAACCGGCTGTACCAGGTGCCGGTTCCCGCCGCGAGCCCGGCGCCCAGCGCCGCGGTGGCGATCAGCGAAACGCTCGCGGCGGCGTAGAAGCCGATCAGGTAGCCGAACCGGCCCGCCGGTGCGTTCCTGCTCATGCGGAGCAGGTGGACCGTGTGCACGGTGGCGATGACCGCGACGCCGGTTCCGCCGGCGCCGGCGAGTGGCGTGAGGTCGGCGGTGACGCCGGCGAGCGCGGCGACGATGAACGCGTTCAGCACGGTCAGCCCGAGCGCGAGCCGTCGCGGTGCCGGGCCGGGGACTCGGCACAACGTCACCGTGAAGTGCTCCGACCAGATCACGATCGCGTTGGTCACCGCACCGAGCAGCAGGGCGTGGAGCGCGACCCACGCCGGCAGCCCGAGTCCGTCGTGGACGGCCAGCAGCGCGACGGCGACGGCGAGCCAGCCGAGCACCACGACGTTGGCCCACACGAACACCGGTCCCCGCGGACCGGCGCGGCGACGGCCGGGGGAGGGCGGGGCGAGGTCGATCAACTGGGTCACCGGCACACCCGCCGTCGGGCAGCGGTGAATCCGGTTCCGGTTTGGTTCACGCCGTCCAGGAAATCCCGGCCTCGGGGGAACCGGGTAGGGACGTTGGTCCACTCGTGTGAAGGCCATGGCCCCTGTTCGCGGCATGACTGGTCGTCCCAATCTGGGTATACCCACCGACCGGCAGGCCGGGACACCTGCACTACTCACGGACGAGACACCGATGACCTCGACACACCACACGGCTGCCGGACCACCACCGGCCGCACCACCCGCCGAGCCAGCCGTGGCTCGGCGGACTTTGATGCTGAGCCTGGCCACCGCCGGGTTCGCGATCAACTTCTGGGCGTGGGCGCTGCTGAGCCCGCTGGGCCCGCTGTTCAAGGACGCCCTGAAGCTGACCGCGTTCCAGCAGGCGCTGCTGGTCGCCGTCCCCGTGGTGGTCGGCTCCCTCGGCCGGATCCCGGTCGGCGCGCTGACCGACCGGTTCGGCGGGCGCGTGATGTTCCCGGTGATCTCGGGGCTGACGATCGTGCCGGTGCTGTTCCTCGGCCTTGCCGGGCATTCGTCGCTGGCCGCGTTGCTGATCGGCGGGTTCTTCCTCGGCCTCGGCGGCACGTCCTTCGCGGTCGGTGTCCCGTTCGTCAATGCCTGGTTCCCGCCCGAGCGGCGCGGGCTGGCGATCGGCGTCTTCGGCGCGGGCATGGGGGGTACGGCGATCAGCGCGCTGACCACCGTGCCGCTGGTAAAAGCCAACGGAGTGGCGACGCCGTTCCTCGTCACCGCGATCGTGCTGGCCGTGTACGCCCTCGCCGCGGCGCTGCTGCTGCGGGACGCGCCCGGACGGACGGTGCCGACCGAGCCGGTGACGCGCCGGTTGCGGGACACTGCTCGGCTGGCGGTGACCTGGCAGGCGTCGGCGCTCTACGCCGTGGCCTTCGGCGGCTACGTCGCCTTCTCGGTCTACCTGCCGGCCTACCTGAAGACCGGCTACGGGCTGGCGCAGGCCGACGCGGCCAACCGGATGGCCGGGTTCGTGCTGCTCGCCGTGGTGATGCGCCCGGTCGGTGGCTGGCTGTCGGACCGTTTCGGTCCGGTCCGGGTCCTCGTCGGCGTCTTCACAGCGGTGACCTTCGGCGCGGCCCTGCAGACTTTCGCCCCGGAGCTGATGCCGCTGGGCACGGTCGCGTTCCTGACCATGGCCGCGGCGCTCGGCGCGGGCAGTGGCGCGGTGTTCGCGCTGGTCGCCATGCTCGCCCCAGCGAACAAGGTCGGCTCGGTCACCGGCGTGGTCGGCGCGGCCGGTGGCCTCGGCGGGTTCATCCCGCCGCTGGTCATGGGCGCCCTCTACGGCGCTTTCGGCTCGTACGCGCTGGGCCTGGCCGCGCTGACCGTGGTCGCCGCGGGCACCCTCGCCTTCACCTCGACCACCGTGCGGCGCTCGCTGCACGCCCACCAAAGCAACGAGAAGGCGGAGCCGCCCCATGTGTGAGTACTGCGGGTGCCAGTCCCTGACCGCGATCGCGGACCTGACCCGGGAACACGACCACGTCGTCACGCTGATCAGCCACGTGCGCGCCGCGCACGCCCGCGGCGACGTCGAGGAGATGGCGGACCTGGCGGGCCGGATCGCCACGGTGCTCGGCCCGCACACGGCGGTCGAGGAGGAAGGGCTGTTCCCGGCGCTGGCCGCCGACTTCCCGGACCACGTCGCCGAGCTGACCGCCCAGCACCGGCTCATCGAAAACGTCCTCGGAGCGGCCGCCGACGGCGTGCCGGCCGACCCGCTCTGGCCCACCCGGCTGATCGACACGCTGCACGTGCTGCGCGAGCACATCCTCGCCGAGCAGGACGGCGTCTTCCCCGCCGCGCTGGGCCACCTCGACACCGCCGACTGGGACGCGATCGAGGAAGTCCGCCGGCGAGTGGGAACCGGACTGGTCAAACAACTGCACTGACCGAACATGAGAGCTGCGTCACCGAGCCGGAGCCACTACCGTCGAGAGGCCCCGGTTGATCGACCCACCTCGCCCTGGCCAGGAGGTACGACACGGTGACCAGCGAAGCCGAGCCCCGGCCGCACGCAGCGGGCCTGGACTCCGAACTGACCGACGCGCTGATCCGCACCCGCCGGTTCTTCACCCGCGCGAACGTGTCGGACGATCTGCGCACGCTGCACAAGATCGGCGGCCGACAGGCCGACGACTTCTACCGGGACCGCTGGAGCCACGACAAGGTCGTGCGCTCCACCCACGGCGTGAACTGCACCGGTTCCTGCTCCTGGAAGGTCTACGTCAAGGACGGGATCATCACCTGGGAGGCCCAGCAGACCGACTACCCGTCGGTCGGCCCGGACCGGCCCGAGTACGAGCCGCGCGGGTGTCCCCGCGGCGCGGCGTTCTCCTGGTACACCTACTCACCCACCCGGGTCCGGTATCCCTACGTCCGCGGCGTGCTGCTAGAGATGTACCGGGAGGCCAAAGCCCGCACCGGCGACCCGGTCGAAGCCTGGGCCGAGATTGTCGAGGACCCCGACCGGGCGCGCCGGTACAAGGCGGCCCGCGGCAAGGGCGGGCTGGTGCGGGCGACCTGGGACGAGGCCACCGAGCTGGTCGCGGCCGCGCACGTGCACACGATCAAGCGCTACGGCCCGGACCGGGTCGCGGGGTTCTCGCCGATCCCGGCGATGTCGATGGTCTCCCACGCCTCCGGCGCGCGGTTCGTGTCCCTGCTCGGCGGGTCGATGCTGTCCTTTTACGACTGGTACGCGGACCTGCCGGTCGCCTCGCCGCAGGTGTTCGGCGACCAGACCGATGTGCCGGAGTCGGGGGACTGGTGGGACGCCGGCTACCTGATCATGTGGGGCTCGAACCTGCCAGTGACTCGCACGCCGGACGCGCACTGGATGGCGGAAGCCCGCTACCGCGGCCAGAAGGTCGTCGCGGTCGCCCCGGACTACGCGGACAACGTCAAGTTCGCCGACGAGTGGCTGCCCGCCCGGCCCGGCACCGACGGTGCGCTGGCCATGGCCATGGGGCACGTGATCCTGCGCGAGTTCTTCGTGGACCGGAAGGTGCCCTACTTCACCGACTACGTCCGCCGCTACACCGACCTGCCGTTCCTCGTCCGGCTCGAAGAACGGGAAACCGGCTTCGTGCCGGGTAAGTTCCTCACCGCGGCCGATCTCGACGAACACGCTGGGGTGGAGAACGCGGCGTTCAAGACCGTCCTGCTGGATTCGGCGACCGGGGAGCCGGTGGTGCCGAACGGGACGCTGGGGGACCGCTTCGGCGAGCAGGGCGCCGGCCGCTGGAACCTCGACCTCGGCGACGTCGTCCCGGAGCTGTCGCTGCACGGCGGGGACGCGGTGGAGGTGACGCTGCCGCGGTTCGACGCACCGGACGGCTCGGCCGCCACCCTGCGTCGCGGGGTGCCGGTGCGGCGCGTCGGCGGTCACCTGGTCACCACGGTGTTCGACCTGCTGCTGGCCCAGTACGGCGTGCACCGCGACGGCCTGCCCGGCACCTGGCCCGCCGGTTACGACGACGCCGAAGAGCCCTACACCCCGGCGTGGCAGGAGGCGCTCACCGGCGTCCCGGCCCAGGCCGCGGCGCGGATCGGCCGAGAGTTCGCGGCCAACGCTGAAGAGTCGCGCGGCCGGTCGATGATCGTCATGGGGGCGGGGACCAACCACTGGTTCCACTCCGACACCATCTACCGGGCCTTCCTCACCCTGACCACCCTCACCGGCTGCCAGGGCGTGAACGGCGGCGGGTGGGCGCACTATGTCGGGCAGGAGAAGTGCCGGCCGGTCACCGGCTGGTCGCAGTTGGCGTTCGGCTTGGACTGGTCGCGCCCGCCCCGGCAGATGATCCAGACCGCTTACTGGTACCTGCACACCGACCAGTTCCGCTACGACGCCTTCGGTGCCGACACCCTGGCCGCGGCCACCGCCGGCGGGCAGCTGGCCGGCAAGACCACCGCCGACGTGATCGCGCAGGCCGCCCGGCTGGGCTGGATGCCGTCGTACCCGACCTTCGACCGCAACCCCCTCGACCTCGCCGACGACGCCGAGCGCGCCGGGAAGCCGGCCGGGGAGTACGTCGTCTCGGAGCTGAAGGCCGGGAACCTCCGGTTCGCCTGCGAAGACCCGGACTCGCCGGAGAACTTCCCGCGCGTGCTGAGCATCTGGCGGGCCAACCTGCTCGGCTCGTCGGCCAAGGGCAACGAATACTTCCTCAAGCACCTGCTGGGCACCGATTCCTCGGTCCGCGCGGAGGAAACCCCGCCGGGCAAGCGGCCGAAGGACGTAGTGTGGCATGACGAGGCACCGGCGGGGAAGCTGGACCTGCTGCTGACGCTGGACTTCCGGATGACCAGCACCACCGTCTTCTCCGACGTCGTGCTGCCGGCGGCGACCTGGTACGAGAAGCACGACCTCAACACCACCGACATGCACCCGTTCGTGCATTCGTTCAACCCGGCGATCGCGCCGCCGTGGCAGACCCGCACCGACTGGGCCGCGTTCCAGGCCATCGCCGACGTCTTCAGTCGCCTCGCCGAGAACCACCTCGGCGTGCGCAAGGACGTCGTCGCGGTGCCGCTGCTGCACGACACCCCCGACGAACTGGCGACGCCGCACGGGCGGGTCCGGGACTGGAAGACCGGTGAGTGCGAGCCGGTGCCCGGGGTGACCATGCCCAAGCTGGTCGTGGTGGAACGCGACTACGGCGCCATCGCCGCGAAGATGCAAGCGCTGGGCCCGCTCGCGGAGAAACTCGGCGCCACCACCAAGGGCGTCACCTTCGACGTCGGCCGCGAGGTCGAGTACCTGCGGCACAAAAACGGCGCCATCCGCGGCGGTCCGGCCGACGGCCGCCCGTCGCTGGTCCGCGATGTGCACGCTTGTGAGGCGATCCTCGCGCTGTCCGGCACCACCAACGGTCATCTCGCGACCCAGGGGTTCCACACCCTCGAACAGCGCACGGGCACGCGGCTGGCGGACCTGGCCGCCGAGCACGAAGGCAAGCAGATCACCTTCGCCGACACCCAGGCCGCGCCGGTCCCGGTGATCACCTCACCCGAATGGTCCGGCTCCGAGACGGGCGGCCGCCGGTACTCGCCGTTCACCATCAACGTCGAACGCCTCAAACCGTGGCACACCCTCACCGGCCGGCAGCACTTCTACCTCGACCACGACTGGATGACCGAGCTCGGCGAAGGACTGCCGGTGTTCCGGCCCCCGCTGGACATGACCGCCCTGTTCGACGAACCCCGCATCGGCGAGCGGACCGAACTGGGCATCACCGTCCGGTACCTCACCCCGCACAGCAAGTGGTCCATCCACTCCGAGTACCAGGACAATCTGTTCATGCTCAGCCTGTCCCGGGGTGGGCCGACGATCTGGATGTCGGACAAGGACGCGGACAAGGCCGGGATCGCCGACAACGACTGGATCGAAGCGGTCAACCGCAACGGCGTCGTCGTCGCCCGCGCGATCGTGTCGCACCGGATGCCCGAGGGCACCGTCTACATGCACCACGCCCAGGACCGCCTCATCGACGTGCCCCTCGCGGAGACGTCCGGGAAGCGCGGCGGCATCCACAATTCCCTGACCCGGCTGCTGATCAAACCGTCGCACCTCATCGGCGGCTACGCGCAGCTGTCCTTCGCCTTCAACTACCTCGGTCCGACCGGCAACCAGCGCGACGAAGTCACGATCATCCGCCGCCGCAGCCAGGAGGTGATCTACTGATGCGCGTCATGGCCCAGATGGCGATGGTGATGAACCTCGACAAGTGCATCGGCTGCCACACCTGCTCGGTCACCTGCAAGCAGGCCTGGACCAACCGCTCGGGTGTCGAATACGTGTGGTTCAACAACGTCGAAACCCGGCCCGGGCAAGGGTATCCGCGAACCTACGAGGACCAGGAACGCTGGCGCGGCGGCTGGACGCTGGGCCGCCGGGGCCGATTGAAGCTCAAGGGCGGCGGCCGGCTGCGCAAGCTGCTGACCATCTTCAGCAACCCCAAGCTGCCCTCGATCGACGACTACTACGAACCGTGGACCTACGACTACGAGAACCTCACCACCGCGCCGCAGCAGGAGCACACCCCGGTCGCCCGGCCGAAGTCGCTGATTTCCGGCAAGGACATGAAGATCTCCTGGTCGGCCAACTGGGACGACGACCTCGGCGGCGCCCCCGAGCACGGCGCCAAGGACCCACTGCTGAAGAACATCGCCGACAAGGTGAAGTTCGAGTTCGAGCAGACCTTCATGTTCTACCTGCCGCGGATCTGCGAACACTGCCTCAACCCCTCCTGTGCCGCGTCCTGCCCCTCGGGTGCGATCTACAAGCGCAGCGAGGACGGCATCGTGCTGGTCGACCAGGACCGCTGCCGCGGCTGGCGGATGTGCGTGTCCGGCTGCCCGTACAAGAAGGTCTACTTCAACCACCGCACCGGCAAGGCCGAGAAGTGCACGTTCTGCTTCCCCCGCATCGAGGTCGGCCTGCCGACGGTCTGCGCGGAGACGTGCGTGGGCCGGCTGCGCTACATCGGCCTCGTGCTCTACGACGCCGACAAGGTTCTCGAAGCGGCGTCCACCCCGGACGAACACGACCTCTGCGAAGCCCAGCGCGAGGTCCTGCTCGACCCGGAAGACCCGCGGGTGCAACGCGAAGCCGAACGCGCGGGCATCCCGCGGGACTGGATCGAGGCCGCCCGCCGGTCCCCGATCCACGCGCTCATCAACACCTACCGGGTGGCGCTGCCGCTGCACCCGGAATACCGCACCATGCCGATGGTCTGGTACATCCCGCCGCTGTCGCCGGTCGTGGACATCGTGCGCGACACCGGCCACGACGCGGAGGACCACGGCAACCTGTTCGCCGCGATCGACGCGCTGCGCATCCCGGTGGAGTACCTCGCCGAGCTGTTCACCGCGGGTGACGTCGAGCCGGTCAACGCGGTGCTGCGGCGGTTGGCTGCGATGCGCTGCTACATGCGCGACATCAACCTCGGCCGGGAACCGCAGGAGTCCATCGCCGAGAAGGTCGGCATGACCGGTGAACAGCTCTACGACATGTACCGGCTGCTGGCGCTGGCCAAGTACGACGAGCGCTACGTCATCCCGCCCGCCCACGCCGAGCAGGCCCACGGCCTCGAGGAACTCGCCACCGAATGCAGCCTCGACTACGAAGGCGGCCCGGGCATGACCGGCTCCGGCCCGTTCGGCGAAAGCTCCGGCGGACCGTCGCCGATCGCGGTGGAGAACTTCCGCATGCTGCGCGACCGCCAGACCACCGACACCGTCGCCGCGCCCGTGGACAAGGGCAGCCGCGTCAACCTCCTGAACTGGGACGGCAAGGGACAGCCCGACGGGCTCTTCCCGCCCCGCGACCGCCCCGGCGGCGGGGATCCCGCGGGGGAGGGGGAGCCGAAGCCATGACCGTCACCGACACCGGCCGCGCGACGGCCTGGCAGGTCCAGTCGCTGCTACTGAGCTACCCCGACGAGCTGCTGCTCGAGCGCATCCCGCTCCTGCGGGCCGCGTCCGCGACCTTGCCCGCTCCGCTCGGCGAGCCGCTGGCGGCCTTCCTCGACCACGTGGCGGCCACCCCGCTCACCGAGCTCGCGGCCGACTACGTGGCGACGTTCGACCACCGCAAACGCTTCAGCCCCTACCTCACCTACTTCGCCTACGGAGACACCCGTAAACGCGGCATGGCCCTGCTGCGGTTCAAGCACGCGTACCGCGCTGCCGGGCTGGAGCTGGACGACGGCGAACTGCCCGACCACCTCGCCGTCGTCCTCGAGTTCGCCGCCGCCGGGCAGGCCAAGACCGGTCTGCGGCTGCTGACCGAACACCGCGCCGGGCTCGAGCTGATGCGGCTGGGCCTGCGCGAAACCGGCTCACCGTGGGCGCACGTGCTGGAATCCGTTTCCGCCACCCTGCCCCCGCTGAGCGGCCGCGAGCACGACGCCGTCGCCCGCCTGGCCGCCGAAGGGCCTCCCGAAGAAGAAGTCGGCCTGGCGCCCTTCGCCCCGCCCGAGTACATGCCCGACCCCGAAGGAGCCCGCCGATGACCACGCAGCTCCTCGCCGAAGCCGCCGACGCGCCGCTCAGCGCACTGGACATTCTGCTGTGGGTGGCGGTGCCGTACGTGTCCATCGCGGTGTTCGTCGTCGGCCACTACTGGCGCTACCGCTACGACAAGTTCGGCTGGACCACCCGCTCCTCGCAGCTCTACGAGCGCCGGCTGCTGCGCCTGGGCAGCCCGCTGTTCCACTTCGGCATCCTGCTCGTCGCCCTCGGCCACGTCGGCGGCCTGCTGATCCCGAAGTCCTGGACCGAAGCCCTCGGTGTCAGCGAGACCGCCTACCACGCGATGGCCGTGACGCTCGGCGTGCTCGCCGGGTTCTGCACCCTCGCCGGCGCGGCGATCCTCGTCTACCGCCGCCGCACGGTCGGGCCGGTCTTCTCCGCCACCACCCGCAACGACAAGGTCATGTACGTCCTGCTGGTCGGCACCATCCTGCTCGGGCTCGGCACCACCGTACTGGGCAACCTCACCGGCCACCCGCACGACTACCGCGAAACCGTCGCCCCCTGGTTCCGGTCGATCTTCGCCTTCCAACCGAAGACATCGCTGATGCTCGAAGCTCCGCTCGGGTTCCAGCTGCACGTCCTGGCCGCCTGGGCGCTGTTCGCGTTCTGGCCGTTCAGCCGCCTCGTGCACGTGTTCTCGATGCCGCTGGGCTACCTCACCCGCCCCTACATCGTCTACCGCAGCCGCGACGCCCAGCTCGGTAACCGCAAACCCCACCGTGGCTGGGAAAGCGCCAAATGACCGCTCACCCGAACGTCAACCCCAGTGAGTGAACTCGCCGGTGAGCTTCTCAAAGAAGCCCGCGCCCACCGGACCGCGCGGACCCTCGTCACCGGCACCCGTGCAGCGAGCCACCCTCATCGCGCCGGCCGAGGGCGCCGAGCTCGCCGAACACGACGCGCCCTCGCGGATCGGCACCGGACGGGTGCCGCTGCACACCCGCGATTACACATGGGGCCTCGAACACGACGACCTTGTCCGCGTCCCACCCGAACGACACGGACTGACCGTCCTCGCCGACACCGCCGTCCCGCTCACCATTCGCGCTCCACTGACCACCGCGGCGAAACCCCGGACCGCTCAGCGTGGGAAGTGTGGAGCCGACGAGGGCTACCGGCACCTGCTGGGGTAGAGCCACCGGCCACCGGTTTGGGCTGCCCACCACTTCGGTGGCCGCACACGAGGCAGGGGGTAGCGTTCCGGCTCGGGGAGTTCCGGGCTGAAGGGAATACTCAGCTGGGAGATCATCTTGGTCAGGTGTCGAGGAACGGCCGGGCCGGACATGGGCAACCCGTTCTCGACGAGCACCGGCAGGGCGCCCGCGCCGATAGTGGACCATTCGTCCTGCCACGCTTGAATGCGTCGCCATGCGCTGGTGGTGATCGGTCCGCGGCCCGTGCTCACCGCGTAGCCGTACAATCGCAAGGGGTCGGAAGTGGAATGGCCACGAAGAATGGGTCCGGCCAGCGGGTTCCGTAGCGTCTCGGGGTCGCCGATGTCCGCTTTGCGGCACCAGTACGCCCGGAACAGCAGTCGTCGCACGTCGTCGGCCACGCCCGCGCCGTATGCCTCGGCATACCCGACGACGGCGGCTTCCGTCTTCGGTACGAAGTCGGGCATCGTCCAGTCCAGTTGTTCGTCGGGCTGGAGCATGTCGAGTGTTTCGGCGAGCTCGGCCTCCAGCGTGAGCCGGCTGTCACTGTCGAGTCGACGGCCGGTTACCGGCAACCACGGTGCGTCCTCGACAGCGCGCCAGTCCACGTCGATCCCGGCTCCACGCAGCGCGTCCACCCGGCCGCTGGTCAAATAGCACAACGGGCTGCTGAAATCCGCATATACGATCAGGTTCATTTGATTCCTCTCGGAGAAGGTCGCGTACATCATTCGCGTGGCGCGATCGTTATCAATTCACCTTCCAGTCGGAAGCGGATTGGAATTCACGGTTTGGCGATGATGCTGCCCGTCGCGCCGCGTTCAGCGTCGGCAAGCTCGCCGCCTCCTTGGCCGCGGCGAGCCAGCGCAGTCCTTCCTCGGCCAGGGTGGACTTGTAGCCACCGAACGCCGCCACGTACGGCACCGTCAGCGGGACCAGGGCGCACACGTGCACGATCACCAGCGGCCGGTCGTGCGGAGCCGTCCACGCCGACCACGACCGGCCCGGGGTATCGGTCAGTTCCGTCATCGCGTCCCTCGTCGGCCTGCTCGGGCGATCGGCCGCCACCATGCTGGCTCCGGCGCCGGCCCGGTCGGGAGAGACGAAAGACCCCGCGTGCGGCGCTCTGGTGATCTATTCCGCGAGGCGGTGGCGGGGTCGGGTGGTCTCGAGCAAACCAGCATCTCGCGGATCCGGTGCGGTGTTCCTGCGTAATCACGCTTTTCGTCGCTACAGCACCTGATCTGGCGACCTCCGGCGGCCCGGCCGGTATCGATCGGATGGTTCCCCGGCCCTGGTGTGATCATTTTGTCACCCGGATAGGGAGGGCTGGCAAACCTGCTCGGCGGTGCCGGACCCTGTCCAAGCCGGCCCACACTTGTTCGGTCGCCGGAACCACGCCGGAGAATGCGGTTTACCCGCCCCTTGTTGAGGCCCGTCAACGTTCGACCGCAGGAGGATGATCCATGTACAACGTCCGCATCCGGTCTTCCGTGGGCAGGTGGTGACTGTGGCGGAGTTGTACTTCCCGTTCCCCGTTCATTCCGAGATCGGGCACGAGGATTACGACCGGGAAGCCGCGAGGTGGTTGTCGCGGTGCAGCGACCTGCCGCAGGAGCAGCTGGATGCGATCGTGGGTTCCCGCGTGGCCGCGGCGACGGCGTTCCTGGCGTCACCGGCGACCCCGGAACTGCTCAAGCCGACCGCGGTGTGGTCCGCGGTTTACCTCCTCGTCGACGACGTCCTCGAGGCCGCGCCCAGCGAGGAGGCTGCGATCATGGCCGCCTGCGGCCAGCGCGTCTGGGATGACCCGAACGGACCCGTGCCTGATACTCCGATCACCGCTGTCGTGCAGCAGAACGCCCGGGAGCTGCTGACACTGGCAACACCCGCGCAGCGCCAGCGGCTGAGGGCGACACACCAGCAGTACTTCGCCGCGATTGTCACCGAGCACCTGCTCGAGACCGTGGAGCAATCGCCGTCGGTGGAGGTGTACGCCGGGGTGCGCGAGGCCGCATCGATCATGGCTGCCCTCTCGGCCGTCGTGGAGTTTGCCAGCGGCATGGACATTCCCGAGCACGAATACCACAGACCGCAGGTGCGGGCATTCTCCCAGGCTGCTCACCTTGCAGCGGGCTGGACCAACGACGTCGTCGCTTTCGCCAAGGACGTTCGGGAGGGCCACCACAACCTGGTCACCGTGTTGGCCCATCGGTCAGGTCGCGACGCGCGCGAGAGTGTCGACGCCGCCGTGGCGGTGATCAGCAGGGCCCTCTACGCCATGAACGAGCTTTCGCAGATACTGCTGCGCGAAGGAAGTCCTGCACTGCGCGCTTATGTGCGGTCCATGATCCGCTTGGTGGGCGTGTTCATTCCGTGGCAACTACGCTCCCCTCGATACGCGGCCGTTCAGACCGACGAGCCTCTGACCATCACCAGCATTCCCCCCGCCGACGCCCACGTGCCACCGGACATCGCGGCGATCGCCTGGTGGTGGGACCACCTCCCCGTGCGGGACGCGGTATGACCGCGCCGGCGTTGGTCGAGGCGCACCGGATGCTGCGCCGCTACTCCACCACCTGGTACGAACCGACTCTGGCCATGCCGGCGGGGTTGGACGAGGCGATCACGGGCGCTTACCTGTGCCTGCGCGCGATCGACGAGATCGAGGATCACCCCGAACTCGGCGCGGAGGATCGGAGTGCGCTGCTGGAAGGGGTGGCCCGCACCCTGGAGTCCTCGATCACCGATCCCCGGCTGGACCGCGTGTTCGCCCCGCACCGTGAGAGCCTGCCTGAGGTCACTCTGCGCCTGGCCGAGTGGGCGGCGGTGATCCCGGACGGTATTGAAGCTCGGGCGCTGGAGACTGTCGCTGTCATGGCCGCCCGCATGTCCGCCTGGTGTCGTCCGGGGGTGACCATCCGGACCGAGCAGGACCTCGATCGCTACACCTATGCGGTGTCCGGCACCGTCGTGATGCTCTACAGTGACTTCTGGTCCTGGTACGACGGAACCGACACCGACCGGACCAACGGGCTGCACTACGGCAGAGCGTTGCAAGCAGGCAACATCTACCTCGACCACGACGAAGACCTCACCCGTGGCGCGGACTACTGGCCGAACGGCTGGCACGCGGCCGAGATGATCCGCTACATCCGCAGCAACCTGGCCGGCGCACAGGCGTACATCGATGCCATGCCCGAGCAGAGCCACGCCCGCCGCTTCTTCGGACCGCCCCTGCAGCGTTACCTGGGCAAGCTGGCTGAGGTACGGCAAACGAGCCAAGCGGGGTAGTCAGCCTGACCGCGCTGCTTGCGGTGCCGTGCAGGAGCATCCTCCGCGGAGTGCCTCACCACCGTGGCCGACGAGGAGGTGCTCCCCGCGCCTGCGGGGATGATCCGGGCAAGGTCTCGCGCGCCCGGCTCG
Source organism: Amycolatopsis lexingtonensis (assembly GCF_014873755.1). Lineage (NCBI taxonomy): Bacteria > Bacillati > Actinomycetota > Actinomycetes > Pseudonocardiales > Pseudonocardiaceae > Amycolatopsis > Amycolatopsis lexingtonensis. The sequence continues at coordinate 3,684,290 of NZ_JADBEG010000001.1, read as the reverse complement.
ACGAATTGTGCTCCCCGTGCCTGTGTGCAACACCGCAGCCTTATGGACGAAGTCCTTATTCGCCACGCACTTCCCGCGACTGCGGGAGAAGACTGGCTGGCGAGTGCTAGGGTTTGGGTGTAAAGCCCTCGTAGCTCAGGGGATAGAGCACGGCTCTCCTAAAGCAGGTCACACAGGCTTCGGTGCCGGTCGTCGATGCGTACGTCCGGACCTCAATAGCGAGTCGTCATCGGTTCGGCTGAGTATCGACGGTGCAGGCGTTCGATATGCACGCCAAGCCGTAGGCCACGCCGGTCGAACGAGCACAGCGGACGCTCGACCTGGCCGTAGACCTTGGTGCTAGGGCAGGAACGTCTGAAGGCCCGGTCAGGGTGTCGCCGGCGGGTCGTGGCGGGCGGGCGGCTCCGTCTGGGCTCCGCTCGGGCGGCATTCACGGCGTGGGCCAGAGCCCGAGCTTGGTGAACTGTTCTCGAACGTAGTTGTTGACCTCGTCCTGGATCTCGTCAATCAGTTCAAGTGTCCGGCGGGATTCGGCCCAGACTTCGGCTTGTCGTCCGGTCGCGGCGTGTGCTCGCACGATCGTGACATGTGCGCGGACGGAACTGGTGTGGTCCTCGCGCGACCGGCACAGGCCCACGGTTTCCCGTCCCCGCAGCACTGCCTCGACGTAGTCGCGTCGCTCGAGGCTGACCTCGCTCAGTTCGAGAAGAACTGCCACGGTTTGAGCGTGGTCAGCCGGGTGGCGGGTGTGCAGCTCCGCTGCTTCCCGCAGGTATGTGGCTGCGTCGTCGGCCCGGTTTTGCCGTCGGGCCAGTCGGCCGAGCTGGAGCAGCGCTTGTGCTCGTCGTCGGTGGTCGGGCAGACGTTGGAAGGTTTGCTCGGCGGCGGTCAGGTGACTGAGTGCCACAGCGAGATCATCGAGGTGTTGCAGGTCGATCCCGAGCTGCAGGTGCGTACGCGCGGCCAGTGCGGGCTGGTCGATGTCGCTGTGGGCTTCCAGCGCTTCACGGGCTCGGGCGGTAGCCAATTCGTGCTCGCCTGTCGTGCTGTAGTGGGTGGCCAGCAACAGCAGGACTTCGGCGAGGCCCCGTTGGTCGGCCGTTGCCCGGAACAGAGCTGCGGCCAGGTAGGCCGACTCCAGGGTCGCGTCGAGATCGCCAACGTGATGGTGGAGCTGAGCGAGACCGACGTGCGTCTCGGCCTCGCCGTAGCGATCGTCAGCGGCAACCGCTGCGGCCAGAACCGTCTCGTGGGTGCGGCGCCAGTCGTACAGGTTGTCGCCGATCTGCAGATGCGGGCGCAGCGTGCGCAGAATGGCGACAGCATGCCCAAGGTGGGTCCGTGCGGCGCGCCGCACGTTCGCGGCCATGCTGGCGCGCTCGCGCTCGAGCAAGGTCTTCGCATCCGCGTAGGAGTCGCCGTGGCCGTTCTCTGGGCTGGGCAGGTCGATCTCGGGGCGCGGGCGCGTGGGGGACAGGGTTTCGGCGATGTCGGTGGCGAGCTTGCTGGTCCAGTCGAGGAGGCGGGCTTGGGCGCGGGTCCGGCTGTCGGCGGAGTCCATCTTGGTGGCTAAGTGCTCGCCCGCGGCGCGCGTCAAGGTGTCCATGGTGTAGCCGTCGCCGCGCGCGTCTATCAGGTGCAGGTCACTCAGCGTTTTGAGGTGAGCGCGTGTAGTTTCCGGGCTGGTGCCGTCCAGCGCCGTCGCCGCAGCCAGGCTGAGCATCGGCTCGATGTGCATGCTCAGCGTCCGGAACGTCCTGGCCGCGCCGGCGGAGAGGCGGTCGTAAGACCACACGATCGACGCCAGCAACGTCCGGGTGTCGGACTCACCAGCCAAGAGCAGATCGACGGGGCCGGGCGGGTGAGCTGAGGCCGTCGTGGTGGTGAGCGCGTCGGCGAGGATGCGGATCGCTCGGGGCAAACCGCCGGTCAGCTCTGCAGCTGCCTCGGCCGTCAGGCTCCCGGCTGGTGCGTGCGAGTCAGGCACCAATGCCGTCAGCAGGCTCGCCGTCTCTGCGGCGGTGAACCGCTCGACGACGAGCCGGTAGGCGCCGTGATCGTTGACCAGATCGGTGAGACGATGCCGGCTGGTCACAATCACCACCGAGGCGGCGCTGCCGGGCAGCAGGGGTGTCACCTGTGCAGAGTTGAGCGCATTGTCCAGAAACACCAGAACCCGCCGTCCCGCCAGCTTCGTCCGCAGCTCGCGCTCCCGCAGTGCCGGTGAACTCGGTAGGTCCGGTGCAGCAACTCCGAGCGATTCCAGCAGCTCCGTGACAATGTCATCCGGGTTACGCGCTGGCGCGGGGGAGTAGCCGGCGAGGTCGGCGTAGAGCTGACCGTCGGGAAACTGCTCCTCGATCATGTGCCCCCAGCGCAGCCCGAGCTGGGACTTCCCGACGCCGACCGGCCCCGTGATCACGACGACGAGCGTCGAGGTCGGCCCGTTCATGTGTGCCTTGATCAGCCGCTGTTCCAGTTCGGCGAGATGTCCGGCCCGATCGATGAATCCGCTGACCGTGAGCGGTAGCTGTGCGGGCGGGATGGCGCGCAACGCAGCGTGGGTACGGCGGTAATCGGCAGGTTCGACCAGCTCACGATCCTGAAGAAGCCTGCGGTAGTGCTCCTGCAGCTCCCGAGGAGGGCTCGTACCGTAGGACTCGGCGCACCGGTCCCGGATCTGTCTCCAGCAGGCGTCGAAATCCTCGAAGTGCCCGAGTCCGTTGAATGCGCTGAGTCGCAGAGCTGCGAAGGTAACGTCCTGCTCGTGCCGTTCTGGTACTGCGTCGAGATGGCTTAGTACTTCGTGGAGGTTGCCGCGTTTCAGCTCGATCGTGCACAAGGCCTGGTAGCTGGGCAGCAACTCGCGATCCTCAAGATCTTCGCGCTCGCGTTCCATCCACAGCGTGTCCAGGCCACGGACGACCTCGCCGCGCCACAGGGCAACTGCCTTCTCAAGTGCCTCGGCGGCTCCGTCAAGATCGTTGGCTTCGCGGGCCGCTCGGCTAGCCCGGACAAGGTTCTGGAAGTGGAGGTAATCGAGGGTGTCCGAGCCCTGGATGAACGTGTAGCCGCCGTCATGGGTGAGGATCTCGGCGTTGGAGCCGACCGTGCGTAGCGTCGCGCGCAGCCGGCTGACGTAGGCGTGGAGCGTCTTTCTCGCGTGCAGGGGCGGATCATCCCAGAGCGCGTCGATGACCGTTTGGGTGCTCACGAGCTTGCCGTGGCGCATCGCCAGCACACCGAGCAGGAAACGTTCCTTCGCGCGCTTGAAGTCGACTTTCCGGCCGTCACTTCGCAGCTCCACGCTGCCCAGGATGTTCAACTCCATCGGGCTCCTTTGTCACCCCACGGAGTGCCGGCCAAGGGTCGCGATGACGTGCACCCTAACGCCGGTGAACCGGGCCGCGCCGCTGGTGACGGCGGCTGTCAAGGATCTGTCCTGTTGATGGCAACCGCAGTGTCAACCTCCGGGCCGCACGATCGGGATCGTACGACCGGCCCAGCGGAGGTGGCCAGATGCCAACACCACACGACGTCTACCGTCGGAATCAGAACGAACTGATCGTGTGCGACAGTCCACGATGCCTACCCGCCACCGCGTTCGTCGCGGCCGCCAGTACGAGTTCGCTGCGGCGCTGGCTGCGACGGTTGCGAATGGACACCGCTGAAGTCGTGGCGCAGAAGCTCGCCACATCGTCGGCTGCGCCAGAACTACAACGGCCTGGCCCGGCAGCACTTCATCGGACGATCATGGCCGTTGACGTCGAAGAGTTCTCCTCCCCGTGGCGTACCAACGCTGACCGCCTCACCATCCGCTCCGGACTGTACGAGGCCGTCCACCACGCGATGCTGAACTCCGGTGTCGTCTGGGGCGAGTGTCATCATGCCGATCTCGGCGACGGCATCCTCGTGCTGGTGCCATCCGCATACCCGAAGGCCATCTTCAGCGAACAGGTGGTTCCCGCCCTCGCGGGAGCCCTCGTCGGCTACAACGAGGAACATTTGCTGGCCGAGCAGATCCGGCTCCGGCTGGTGCTGCATGCGGGCGAAGTCAGCTACGACGCCCACGGAGCGACCGGCCAGGCGATCGTTCACGCGTTTCGGCTACTTGATTCCCTGGCGATCAAGCAGGAACTCGCGCAGTCGCCGGGCTGCCTGGCCTTGATAACCTCGGCGTGGTTCTACGACGAAGTCATTCGTCACAGTGCCCTCAGTCAGCCGGGCCGGTACGTGCGGGTCATGGTCCACGTCAAGGAAACTGTGGCGCCGGCGTGGATTTATGCCAAGTATGGTGACGGCCCTTCGGGAGATCTGCGCCAGCCCGGCTGAACGTCGATGTCGAGGCCTTCGCTGGTGGCGCCTGGCTCGACGACATAGGGGGCTGGGCAGACCCTAGAGCGCCAGGCCGACTTGAGTGGTGGCTAAAAGCAGGCAGGCTCCGGCCATTGCTCTCCATCGCCGTGGCGCGTACAGGGATGTGGAGGACGACCTGGCGAAGATGGCTGATCTTTCTTGTGGCTAGTTGTCCGTGGTCTTGGGCCAGCATTGGAGGAGGTAGCTCTCGGCGGGGTCGAAAGCGGGGTCGTCGACGACCTCGTGAATGTGGCGGTGGACTCGGACGATGTAGTCGCCCGGCGGCCCGGTGACGGGTGCGTACAGCTCGGGTGGCGGCGGGTTGAACAACGTGGCCGGTCGAAGGCGCCCGGTGGAGGAGTCGATCCGGTGTTCTTCGATGGTCTCCCATCGGCCGGGGTCGGGTGGTGGAGCGACGGTGTGCCGCTCCACCACCAGGTTGATCAACCCTGTGTGTACTTCTGTGTTGACCGCGAGGGCGCCCGGCCCGGTGGTAGCCATGCGCTGGTCTTCCCATTGCAGATCTGCGGTGATGTCGGACAGGTGCGCGCTGTCGTCGATCAGGAAGAACCGGTGATGGCTGACGTGGAGGTCCCCAGCGCGCCGTTCGGGCTGTTCGGTCATGCCAGCATGGTGGCAGAGCCCGGTGGGCTAGGTGGTGGTCAGTCGATCTGGACGTAGAACGGGTCGTTGCTCATGATGCGGTTGTCGAGATAGAACCCGGCCAGGTCCGTGCCACCGCGCTGGTTGTCGTCCTTGTCGATCATCATGCTGGAGTAGGCACCGCCGGAGGTGAAGGCGCCTTGGTTGGTGGAGGCGAAGGGGTACTCGTCGCATTCCTCGCCTTCGGGGCGAGGGATGCTCGACGGGCAGGCGGTGTCCCGGTTCTTCTGCTGCTGGACCGGGTCGACCAGCCGGGTCAGCGGCGTCCCGCCGGGGGCGCCGGGCAGGTTGCCGGCCTGGGCGGTGCTGATGTGCGCGGCGAGTTCGCCGTGCACGGCGGTGGTGTAGTGCAGTGTCGGGGTGTGCCGGGACAGGACGCACCCGGCGGTGGCGTTGGGTGTGTTGGTGTCGCAGCGCACCGGTTCGCTGGTGAACGTGACCGGCGGCGACGGCAGACTGCCCATCTGAGTGAAGATCACGGTCCACTGGGCCTGCTCGGCGACAACCTGACCGGAGGTGCCCGGCACGACGGCCGAGGTCATGGTCGAGGTGCCGGCGGGGCTGCTGTCCATCAGCCGGTAGGGGAAGTTCTGAGCGGTCACGGTGCATTCGACCGGGCATGAGGCCACGCCCTCGGGAATGACGCCGTTGATGTCGCCTCTGCCGCCGAGCTTGACGATCTGGATGTCGTGGGTCCAGGTGAGGGCGCGGGCGTCGGCACGGACGGAGGTGATGGTCACGATGTCGATCGTGCCGATCCAGGTGCCCTGGGGGACGACGAGGATGTCGACCGCCCCGAACTCCTGACGGCACCCGGAGAATCGGTCGATCACCCAGGTCAGCTCCGGCATCGCTCCCAGGCACGAGTCGGGGACCGCCTTCGCCGCCGCGGCTCGTGTACTCGGCGGGACCTGGTCGGCGGGCACCGGGCGTAGGCACATGGCCCGCTGGGTGCCGTGGGCGGCCAGGATGCTCGCGCGCGCCCGCACCGAAGCGCAGCTGTCCTGCACACCCGCTGCAACCATCGCCTGGCCGGCGTGCGGCGTCGGCGGCGCGGCCGACGCCGGTCCCGCGATGAGCGCCGTGGGAACCAGCATCGTCGCGGACGCCACGACGACGCCAAGAGCGCGTCTGGCCCGGCCCTGCACCGTCGACGGCGGTCTGCTCACTGCTCGGCCCGGTCGGCTGTTTTCGCGCATGAATGTCCTCCCCGCGAATCGTTGATCATCTGTGTGAGAACGCCGATGTGCGTCCATGTCCACCGCCGGATCTACCCGTGACCGGCGAGGGACCGGGATGGCCTGCTGAACTCCCACCCCGTCAGGAAGGTCAGGGCGACGCTGGGAATCGATACCTGCCCGCTACGCCGAAGCGCGACCGTCCGGTGCCGCGGAACATCGGCTGCCGGCCGGCGGCGCCGCGGATGGAAGCTGCAGGTCGCGCGGACAGAACGTTGCCGTCATGACTCCCCCAAGTGCGTGGCGTTCTGGCCACAGAGTCCCACAGTAGGGTGGCGATTCTCGACCTTCGAGCGCAAATCACCCAAACAGCTCAAAACGGACGTTGGCGGGATTGGAGACGTACCTGTGGCGGTCGAAATCCCTGCTGCGCAACGAGGACGCAGCGAGGTCGTCCTCAAACGCCTTCCGTGATGGGACGGCGTCTACCGACTACTACGCGTCGATCGCGCGCCTGCGACACACGCAGACTCTGTCTTCGATGCCAGATGAGCGGTGTTGCGAGGTCGCTTCTGACCTGCATGCAGCCGGCCGGTTGCCGTCCGTCCGTTGCCTGCTTTTCTGCGGCAGGTAAACCTTTGTGGCGCTGCGTGCGTGTATGGCGGGACAAGGGAGGTTCGATGGTGGTGGAGGGACCGGCGAGACCGGTAACGCTGGACCAGCCGACGGTCGCCGAAGTGCAGGCGGCGCGGTCGTGGCTGGCCCGGCGCGGCGTCGCGGCGGACCGGCTGACGCGGCTGCTTGCGCTGCGCGTCGGGTCCCGTGTGCGGGCCCGGCGGTCCTATCCGGTTTACGGCCTGCTCCTGGGCTCGGTCTGGGGCGTCGTGATCCTGCCGCCGGTTCCGGTGCCGGCGCGGTTCGTGGTGGTCGGCGCGGTCTACGCGGTCTTCCCGGTGCTGCAGTGGGGTCGGGTCCGCCCGCGCGAACGCGTTGCCGCCGGGCTGGCAGCCGCAGGAGCCCGGCCGTCGTTGCGGGCAGCGGCTGCCCAGGTGGGCTGGTGGTACCTGGCGTCGGTGGTGATCACGTTCGGCGGCGGCGCGGTGCTGTGCGTCGCGACGTTCGTCTCGAGTCCGGCGGCCGGCGCGGGCTGGGCGGCGGCGCTGGCGCTCGGGGCCGGTAGCGTGGCGCTGGTCCTCGTCCCGGCGCTGCATGCCCCGGTGATCGCCGAGGACGAGACGTCGCTCGGCGTCGACGCGGCCTTGCGCGCCCAGTCCGCCCTGCTGTTCGCGCAGCCCGCTGGGTTCACGCTCCTCGCCTGGATCGACTTCGCCGCCACCTGGCCGTCCGTGCCGCCGTGGTTCTCGGTGCGGGTGGGGTACATCGGGCTGGCGTTCGCGACGCTGGTCGCCGCCGCGTTCTCGTTCCGGCGCAGGTATCGCCGCGTGCCGTCGAGCGGCGACGGGACGGTGGCCCGGTGAGCGCCCCGGCGGTGACGGACGCGGAGCGCGCGGCAGCCGGCCGCTGGCTGGTCAAGCACGGCGTCGAGGTGCCGGCGCTGACCGACCTGCTGGCGTGGCGCCTCGGCTTCCGCGGGGGCGCCCGGCCGCCCGGGTCGTGGCGGTGGATCGTCCCGGCGATCCTGGTGGTGACCGCTGCCAATGTCGGTTACCTGAGCCTGGCGTTCCTGCCCGGCGTCCGCGGCGAGGAGCTGACCAGTGGCGCGTACCTGTTCTTCCTCATGATCGTCATGCAGCTATCCCTCTGGGGGCCGGTGCGGGCGCGCGACCGCCAGGCGCGGGCGCTGCTCGGGATACGAGCGATCAAGCGCGCGCCGGGCCCCGCAATGGGCGGCTGGGACATCGCGGCGCTGCTGGTCACGTTCGGCGGAGCCGCCGCACTCGCCGTGACGATCTTCGTGACGACACCATTCCGGACGTACGCGGTGAGCTGGCTCGGCTTCCTAGCGCTGGGCGGCGCCGTCACTTCGGTGATCCTGACCGGCATCCTCCGGCGCCCGGTCATCGCCGAGGACGAGACGTCCTTGGCGGTGGACGCCGCCGTGCGGCTCCAGGACTTCCTCATCGCGATGCCCGCGGTCTACGCGGTGCCGATGCTCTTCGATCCGATAATCGACAACGCGCAGCCGCCGGGGTACATCCCGTGGCTGATTGGGTACGCGGCCCTCGCGGTTGCGACGCAGGCCGTCGCCGGCTTCGTGAATTGGCGGCGGCGCCGGGCGATATTGGTCGCGGTGGGGTGACAAGTGGTGCCCGGCGGAACTGGGCATCCCGCTGATCTTCGCAAGGGGCCGTGGCACTCGCTCAGGATCCCAGATCGCCTGGAACGGGCCTGCTCGAGGCGCTGAGCCGACGAAGGCAATAGAATCGGCGTACTCGCGATGAGATGAGGAGGGCTCATGAACGAGGACACTGTCGGTCTAATGCTACAGATTGACTCCGGCGGGGGCTCCCGTGCGGCGCTCGATCGACTGAGCACCGTGCTCATGGGTGAACTCTGTGCGGCGCGGATAGGCCGCGTCGCACGGTCCACTGCGGAGGCGGAGCACGGGAGTAAGTCTGGTGTCGTCCCGGTCCTGGGTGATCTGACCGTCAACGGAGTGGCCGCATCCGCCGCAGCCCTTCTGTACAAAACGCTGATGGGGTTCCTCGACCGCAGCAAGGCCCGTTCCGTCACGGTGAAACTGGGCGACGCCGAGATCGTCGTGAACGCAGCGACGAAGAATGAAGTCGCCGAGGCGCTGGCGCTCGCGATGAAGCACGCCGCCGACGCTAACAAGCCGGAGCACGATGGGTGAGCGCCGCGCCCTGCTGATCGGCACCGCTTCGTACGACGATGTCACCTTGCCCTCGTTGCGCGCACCAGCGATCGAAACGCGGCGGCTCTGGAACCTGTTGAAGGACCCGTCGATCGGCGGATTCCGGGCCAAGTACCTGATCGACGAGCGCAAGCAGGTCGTCGAGCGCGAGATCGAAGAGCTGTTCGCCGACAGCCGGCCAGACGACCACGTGCTGCTCTACATCTCCGGGCATGGACTTAAGAACGGGGAGAACGAGCTCTTCTTCGCGACGACGGACACGAAGCAGCAACGGCCGTATTCGACGGCGATCCCGGTAGTCGTCGTGCAGCGGCTGTTACACGAGTGCCAGGCTCAGTACAAGGCGATCGTGCTCGACTGCTGCTACAGCGGTACCTTCGCAGCCGGGCCGATCGCCAAGTCGGACAACTCGGTAGACGTCAGCCTGCTGGGCGAGGGCACCTACATCGTCACGGCAACGAGCGCCTTCGATCCAGCCTTCGAAGACGACCGCGTCGTGTTCGGCAACAGCCAACCATTTTCGCTCTTCACTGACGTGCTGATCAAGGGGCTGGACACAGGGGCCGCCGCAGCGGCCGACGCGGACGTCATCACGATCGACGCTCTCTACGACTACCTGCACCAAGAGTTGTCCCGGCCCCGCCTGGGGGCGCGGGTGCAGGTGCCACACCGGCTGAATCAAGGCCAGGGTGCCTTCGTCGTCGCGAAGGCGCGGTCACGCACACTGGCCGTGGACGAGGCGGCGTCGTCGCCGCTCCTCGAGACGCTGATCAGCCTTGAACCGCCAAACACCGTGCGGGAGCTGACGGTGCCGATCGGCCAGGTCCACCGCTCCATTTCGCCCGGCTCAGAGGTGGTCCGACTGGACTTGGCTGGTCCGGACGGGCACGTCGGCATCGTCGGTAAGGCGTGGTCCGGCAAGACGACGTTGCTCCGCACGCTGATCGCTGGCCTGCGGTTCGGTCGTACGCCGGAAGAAGTTTCGTTCGTGCTACTCGACGCAAGCGCCCAGCTCAGCGACTTGGCGGCAGTACCGCACGTACGTGAGTATGTCGCGCCGAGCGCGGTCGGTTCGTCCCTCGCCGAGGTCTCGAAACTGATGGAGCGTCGCGACCAGCTTTTCCGATCGGTGGGTATCGGCACGATGCGGCGGTTCCGCGCGCTGCGGGCCAAGGACAAGCTCCCACCCGGGGATAACGCCGATATCTTCATCGTCATCGACGGGTGGGAGGAATTCGCAGAGTACGAGCCGACCTTCGCTGGGCAGGTGCGTCAGCTCGCGATCGCGGGGCTGAGTAAGGGGGTGCACCTCATTCTCGCCGCGCGGCATTGGGTCGAGATCCCCGAACCCGTCGACCGCTTCCTGATCGGCCGGATCGAGCTGGCCCTGGACGACCCGTCCACGTCGAGAGTCGACGCGGAACTCGCCAGGGCCTTGCCCGTTCGGCCAGGATGGGGGCTGCACAACGGCCGCCCGTTCCTGGTGGCGACTACCCACCTCGAAGACAGTGATGACGAGCTCGAAGCGATCGACGCCGCGCTCAAGCGGCTGAGTGAGACGACTCAGATGCTCGACGTCGGCGGCGGAGCTCTCCTGGAGGACCCGACCTTCCTGGAGTTGTTCGGCCTGCCGGGCGACGCGATGACCTTCGACCTCGAGCAGGCGCGGCGGCGTCGGCCGCTGCAAGATCGCTATCGGGTGCCCATCGGCGTCGACGAGCAAGGCCGGCCTGTGATGCTGGACCTCAAGGAAGCCGCGATCGGCGGTATGGGCCCACACGGGTTGTGCGCGGGCGCGACCGGCTCAGGCAAAACGGAGCTGCTCAAGACGATCATAGCCGGCTTGATGATCACGCACGCACCGAGCGAGCTGAGCGTCTTCTTGATCGACTACAAGGGCAGTAACGGGTTCCCGGAGTTCAGCCGATCGCCGCATGTGAGTGGCAACCTTTTCGACTTGGCCGGAGACCTGACCCTGGTCGACCGGCTGCGCGACACGCTTGCTGGCGAAATGACGCGTCGACAGGAGGCCCTGACGAAGGGCGGCTACAAGAGCGTCGGCGACTACGAGCGCGCCCGGGAACTCGGCGCGGAGATCGAGCCCCTGCCTATGCTGCTCATCGTGGTCGACGAGGTCACCGAACTGCTCGCAGCGAAGCCGGAGATGACTGAAGCGTTCCGGGTCATCGGGCAGGTCGGCCGGGTCTTGCACATGCACCTGCTTCTCGCCACCCAGCATGTGGACGAAGAGTTGCTGGGCCGGCTGGGTACGCATCTCTCGTACCGGATCGGCTTGCGTACGTTCACCCAAGCCGAGTCCCGGAACGTCCTCGGCGTGCCAGACGCGTATGAGCTGCCTTCCGCGCCGGGGGGTGGCTACTTGCGGTTCGAGATTGCGTCCTTGGTGCAGTTCAAGGCGGCCTACGTCTCTGCGCCGTACTTGCCGCAAGCATCGAACGCGTCGGATCCGAGCGTCCGAAACGTCGCTGCCGGATCGGGGAGGACTGCCCTGGACACGCCATCCGAACTGGAAGTCCTCATCGCACGAGTGGCGCAGCGAGACGAGACGACGCACCAAGTGTGGCTGCCACCTCTGACCGAGCCATATCCGCTGGATCGCCTGCTGCCGAGGCTCGAAGAGACGGCCGACCGCGGCCTCTCCCCGAGCGGGTTCATCGGCAACGGGAAGTTCCTGGTGCCCGTCGGTGTGATCGACCGGCCACTCGACCAGCGTCGGGACATTCTCTGGGCCGATTTCTCCGGCGCGGCGGGACATGCCGCGATCGTCGGCGGTTACGCATCGGGGGCATCGGCGCTTCTGCGTACGCTGATCTTGTCAGTAGCGCTGACGCAGACTGCGGAGGAAGCGCAGTTCTATTGTCTCGACTTCGACGACGGTTCACTGCAGCAGCTGGTGGGGTTGCCCCACGTGGGCGAGGTGACGACCAGCCGCGCCCCGGACGAGCTGGTGCGACGGACAGTCGGAGAAATCGGTGCTCTGGTCGCCGAGCGGGAGCGGTTATTCCGCGCTGAAGAAATAGACGCGCCGGCCACGTTCCGCCGGCGGGAGCGGGCTGGTGAGCTCGCCGGTGATCCGAGAGGGGATGTCTTTCTCGTGATCGCGGGCTGGGAGACCTTCGCCGACCGGTTTCCGGAAACGGCCGGCCAGGTGGCGGGCCTCGCTGGGGCCAGTCTGGCGTTCGGCGTGCACGTGATCCTTTCCGGTTACCGATGGTCAGGAATTCAGTCGCAGCTCCTCGACCTGGTTGGTACCCGGCTGGAGTTGCGCCTCGCCGACCCGGATGACTCCCACATCGACTCGCGGGCGGCCGCGACGGTCCCAAAACGGCCTGGATGCGGCTTGACCAGGGAAAAGCTACCGTTTCTCGCCGCGTTACCTCGCCTCGACGGCCAGACCGGCACGGAGGATCTGACTTCCGCGGTGCGCGCCGCGGTCGACCGGATTGCCGCGGCTTGGACCGGCGCGCGGGCGCCGCGAGTGCGTGTGCTGCCCGATCCGCTGCCCCACGACGTGGTCGAGAACGAGCAATCGGCTGACAGCCCGAGGGCGATCCCGATCGGACTGCAAGAGAGTGACCTCGCTCCGGTTTTCCTCGATTTCGACCGCGAGCCGCACTTCTTCGCGCTCATGGACGGCGAAGCCGGCAAGACGAACCTGCTGCGGATGATCGTGCGCGGCATCGCGTCGCGCTACACCGAGAAAGAAGCACTCATCCTCCTGGTCGACTACCGCCGGACGATGCTGGATTTCGTTCGGAGCGAGCACCTCCTCGGCTATGCGGTATCTCCCGAGCAGCTCAAGAGCATGATGAGGGACGTTGCCGGTTCGATGCGCAAGCGGTTGCCTGGGCCAGAAGTCACGCGAGAGCAGTTGCGTGACCGCTCGTGGTGGCAGGGACCTGAGCTGTTCATCGTCGTCGACGACCACGACTTGGTCTGTCCGATGGGAAGCGAGGATCCGCTAAGCCTCGCGGCGGTCTACCTGTGGCAGGCCAAGGACATCGGGCTGCACCTCGTCGTCGCGCGGCGCTCCGGCGGCCCGGCGGAGGCAGCGTCCGGTGGGGTGCTGGGGACGTTGAAGGAGCTGAAGAGCCCCGCGCTGCAGGGAGCGGCGTCTGAGCTGGAAATGACCGTCATCGGTCAGGTGCGGCCTGCGGAACTGCCGCGGGGGCGGGGGACGCTCGTCAGCCGGAAGTACGGCGAGCAGTTCGTGCGGCTGCCGTGGGTGCCACCAGAGGCCAACGTCGAGGCAAGTCCGAAGAGCGAGCCGGACGTCACCCCCTCGGCTGAACCGGATAACGGCGAGCTGGCGGCATCGGCGGCCGAGCCGACCGAACCCGAGTCTGCTGCGGTCGTCGCTACGCCCGAAGCCGCGCCGGATCGCGAGGTGGCCGGTTCATTGCCTGATCCGACCGGTTCGGCCGAGACAGAAAACCCTTGAATCGCCGCGGTCCGCCGCGAAAGTCCGCCGGTCCAGGTGGGCACGCGGGCGTATGGCTTGTCGGGAACGTGGAGGTATTCTTGGGCGAGTTCCAGGCTGACGTAGGCCGCGAGTTCGGCGGCGTCTGTCCAGGCTGCTTTGGCGATGATGTCGTGTTCTCCGCCGCCGTGGAGGCTGGCGTCCTGCAGCAGCAGAGCGAGAGAGACTGCAGTCAGCGAGCTGACGAAGTCCAGAGCTTGACCAGGTACATCCTCTTGCTCGGCCGCATCCGGCACTAGGGCGCGCGTCATGTCGCCGAGGTCGGAAGCGCCACGTCTCGTCGGTACCCCATACCGCGGCGGCGAGCAGCACCAGGTAGGTGCGAGTGACGAGCATTCGCAGCTCGAGCGGTGGACGCGGTGCGGCGGTCGCGGCGCGTGTCCAGCGGCGGGCCCAGGACCGGTACTGAGTCCGCTGTGACGTGGGAATGTCGGGGGCGGTCCGCACCGAGCCGGCTGAGGCGGTTTCGGTCAGGTCTTCGACCGCGTCGTCGCTCTTGCCATCCGCCAGCTCGGTGTCGTCGACGTCGGTATCGACGGACCAGCCGGTGCTCCCCAGGCCAGGGGCGGCGAGTACACCGGGAAACAGCAGTCCGGTGAGGTGTGGCCCCAGGCTGCGTTCCACCGACTCCAGCCACACGCCCCACCGGTCGTCGGGCGGCGTGGCGGCTGCGGTGGTGCCGGTGCCCGAGCACAAGGCCGAGGACCCGGTGGTCATCGTCCGCTCCTGAACGTGACTGAGCAGCCGGAGCAGGTCGGCGTTGAACCGGCGCGCGAGCACCTCATCGGTCAAGACGGCGTCGTCCTCGGCGATGAACGTCATCCGCGGCGAGTCGGTGGTGTCCTCGCGGGGCTGGCATCGGGCTGTGTCGGTGAGGAAGACGACGGGGGAGACGAGGCGCTCGTCCGGTTGTTCGGCTCGGGCGCGGACTGCTCCGCCGAGCGCTTCGGGTTCTGCTGGGTCGCAGGGCGCCGCTGTCCACGGTGACCGTGCTCAAGACGGCGCTGGGTCCGTTGTACCGCGACCAGAAACCCCACGGACGGGGTGAGTAGGAGGCGCGGCCGACTTCGGCGACCTCCTCGGTCTGTCCTCGGATGAGCATGGCTTCCACACGGTCGACTCCATGCGCGGCGATCTTCATGCCGCGGGAAACCAGGGCAAATGCAACTTCCGACCGTCGGAGAACCGTCTGGCACATGCTGGTATCCCAATCCCGCCGCCCTGCGAGGTCGGCGAGCACCCAGTAGAGGGAGTAGTACCGAACGAGGGTGTGGGGTTCCAGAAGCCGGCCCACGTATCTGACCTGCGGCGGCGGGCAAGTTCGACGGGCAGGGCATGATCGGCAGCCATGGCGCTGCGTCTGCTCTACCTGATCTTCCTCCGGCTGGTAGGTCTGCTGGGGTTGCTTGGCCGTTCCTCGGAGTCGAAGGACGTCGAGTTGCTGGTGTTACGCCATGAGGTTGCTGTGCTGCGCAGAAGTAACTCGAAACCTCCCCTGTACTGGGCCGACCGGGCTGTTCTCGCCGCGCTGGCTCGGCTGTTGCCCAAGGTGCTACGGGCACATCCGGCATTACAACGGTCGACGGCCGCGTCGTTCCCGCGAGCTTCGCCCACCACGGCCGACCCACCCCGTGGCGAACGTCAACTCCCACCGGATCAAGCGACAGTAGTTGCTCGGGGGTCTGATCAACGAGCACGAACAGGCGCCGTAAAACTGCTGGTCAGAGCCGGTGGCAGACTTATGGAATCCCACAGGTCCTGATCTGTGCCAGCCTTCGCACCCGCGTGTCCGCGAAGCCGCGCTTTTCCGGGAATCTGGTCCGCCGAATTCGGGCAGAAATGATGTGAAGATCTTCTCGTGCTGGTATTCCGGGATCGTGACGCTTGCGCGGTCGGTGCGTTCCGGCTGTAACAAGCCGCGGCGCGACGAGGACTTAAGGCTATGAGCTCCTGCAAGGCGTGCGAACGAGAACTCAGCCCCGAGGCGCGGTTCTGCGGAACCTGCGGGACACCGGTCGATCCCCTTTCCCCGGTGTTGCCCGGGCCCTCCACCGCACCGCCGTCGCGGAATGTGATGACCCCGTTGGTGGCTGGGGGAGCGGTGGTCGCGCTGATCACCGCGGCGGCCGTGGTCTTCGCGGTCTCCCGCTCGAAGGAGACGGCCGCGCCCGCGGGGCAGCAGGCACCCGAGCCGATCGTCACTCCCACGCAGGAATGGGCGCCGCCGCCGACGACGACCACGGACTCGATCTGGACGACGACGCCGTCGGTCACCCCGAGCACCACGGTCACCGAGGCCGACGTGCGGCGCCAGATCGCGCACGACCACGACGTCGCGGAACGGCTGGTCGGCAGCTGGGTTCCGCAGCTGTCGTCGAAGAGCGTCGGCCTGGTGGTCCACGGCGTGACCTACGACTACCCCGCGATCATAGAAGACTTCCGGCGGTTGCAGGGAAACTATCCCGACGCCGTGATGGTAGACTCCGGCGACTACAACAACTTCTCCCGCAAGGGTTTCTTCGTCACCCTGAAGGCGGAAACCTTCGCCAGTGCCGACCTGGCCAACGCCTGGTGCGACCAGCAGGGCTTCGCGCCGGAGGACTGCCACGCCGGTCGGCTCACCCACACGGGTGGCCCGGCCGGCAACTCCAAGCCGCGCTGACGGTTCCGTACTGACGTGCCGCACTAATGCTGTCAGCCGAAGAGCTTGGCGATGAGCTCGGTGATCTTCGTCAGCGGCTCGCTGATGGCCCCGACGACGGTCGTGATGGTCTGCCAGCGGTTTGCGACGACCGTGCCGCGCGGGGTGTCCCGCCGGAGTTCCGCTTCGATCTTGCCGACTTCGGCCCGCACCTCGTCGCGGTCGGCTTCGGTTGCGGCGGCGACGATGTCCGGCCGTGCTGCGGCGAGGGCGGCCAACAGATCCGCTACCGACAGCTCCGGCCCGGACTGGTGGTAGACGCGCGAGTGCGAGCCGACGGCGCTGCCGCTGACGTGCGCGCCGCGCAGGTCGAACTGGTCACCCATCTCACTTCTCCTTCGTGGTCTTGGCGCGGCCGCCCGCGCTGCTGTGAGTGCCGACGGCCGAGTCGACGAGAGTGCTGCCCCGCAGGTCGTAGGTGTTGTGGACCGGATCGGCCAGCTTGGTGAACTCGACGACGGAGTAGCCGCGTTCCTGGAGGTAGGCGCCGACCGCGCGGAACAGCGTCGCGTCGAGGATGCGCACGTACCGTTCCACGTCGACGTCCTGGAAGTAGCTCTGCACGCGGTCGGCTTGGGCCAGTTCCCGCAGGCTCCGGTCGGCCCCGTACTTGGCTGGCGCGATCTCGCCGGGCCGCTGCGGGATGGCCTTGAACGAGCGGAACACCCTCGTGGCGCGCTGGAGGATCGTCGCCGGCAGCAGGCACAGCTCGGCGAAAGTGTCGCGAAGCGGGCCGAGGACTGGTGCGCGGTGCTGGTCGATCGTCCGGTACCGCGGGTCGATTGGCAGCAGGGCGAGGAACTGCCATTCGAGGAAAAGCATGCGCTGGTTCGTGCCGACGTGGAGGTAGCACGACGTCGCCAGGTCGCGGTCCCAGGATTCGATGCGGTAGCACCGGTAGTACCGCGCCCACTCGACCGAGGCGTCGGCGAGGTCGCGGGCCACGTCCGGGTCGAGCTGCACGGCCGGCCGCTCGTGCAGGCCGGGCAGCACGCCGGGCACCGCATCCGGATCGGCCACGAGCCGGTCCGCTGGGATGAGGACCTGTTCTCGCAGCGTCAGGTCTTCGAGGCGACGGCCGGGGCCCAGCGACGACGTTCCGCGGAGCCGCGCCATCGCCTCGCTCACCTGGTCCTGCAGTTCCAGGACGCTGATGGTGGTGGGTTCGGCGTCGTCGGCGGGTTCCAGCGGCAGTGTGATCACTTGCTGGTGCAGTGGGATCCCAGCCCCGACGAACGGCGAGAACCCGCGGTGCACGACGACGTCGACCTTGCCGGGGTGCCGGGCCAGCTCCTGTTCCACGCGCGCGATGTCGCCCAGCGGCCCGGCGAACTGATCCTGCCCGAGCCCGCGCAGCCGCCGCTCCCGTTCGTCGCTGCTCATGACCCGGTTGGGGACGAAGGTGTTCTCGCGGAACCGGTCGAAGACCAGGAAGTGCACGGAGAACTCGTCGAAGGTCAGCACGCCGATGATCAGCAGCACCACAACGACCGGGAAGACGAAGGCGGCCACGCCCACCTCGGCGCCGACGGCCGCGACCGACGAGCCGCCTTCCGAGCTGAACATCGCCGCCAGGCCGACGCCGAAAACGCCGATCGCGGCGAGCGGCACGACGACGAAGAGGGCAACTACGGCCGCGAGCAGGCCGCCCCGCTTGCCGAGCTCCCGCCGGCCGATGGCGACGGTCAGCCCCACGGCGACCACCAGCCACGATAAGAACACCACCGGATTGAGGACCAGCAGCACCAGTTGCAGAACCAGCAGCGCGCCGTCGCGGATGCGCCGCCGCGCACGGGCGGCCACGGCTTCGCGCAGCACGGCGGTGGTGTCCACACCGGGCGTCTGGGGAAGGGCGCGACAAGGCTCGACAAGGAATTCCCTGATCGCCGTGTCGGCGAATTTCTCGCTGAGCTGCGCCGCCGCGCAGAGGTAGCGCGTGGTGATGTCCCGTTTCGCCAGGGAAGCGCCGCAACGCTGGCAGTATTTGTCACCGGCTTGATTGACGGACCGGCAGCGACGGCAATGCCGGCTCCGCTCGGCCTCGACACCGACAGCCATGGAATTCCTTTCCGGTCCGACCCCACCCAGGAGTCGTCCAGCCGGCTGTGCCGCGTTACAGAATCGCGCGATTCGCCAGGTGGGCCGAGTTGATCGCGATCCGGTCTCGGTGAGTAACGGCGGGTGGCAAACGGGCGACGGGAGACCCGAGGACGGAGTAGCGAGATTCAGCAACTCGTCGGCCCGGTCAGCGCCAGCCCGCGGGCTTTCGCTTCGGCCACCATCGCCGCCGCGGCGGCCTGCTCCGGCGACAGCTCCCGCGCCGACTTGGACTCACGCTTGCGTGGACTCACAAGCTCCGATGGCATCACTCACAGTGCCCATCCCGCCGGACCTCAGCCTGGCGTGTCGGGCCCGAAACACCGATCCTGAGACAGTCCCGCGCAACCTTCGCTGGCGAAACCAGGTCGACGGGCGACCGGAAAGAGCCTCTCTTTCAACCCGACTAAGCACCGAGGTCAGTCCCTGTGGTTCTTGAGGTACCGCATCGCGGCTTGGAACGCCGTGGCGACAGCCGCGACGACCAGGCCGGTCGGCGTAGAAGATCCGGCGAACTTGATGATCAGGAAGCCCGCAACCGGGACAGCGATGATCGACAGCAGCACCGGGATGGAAAGCGAACTCAGCTGCCACCTCCACGTCTTCAGCGGCGCGGATCGAGCCGAGCAAGCGGCCGGCACCGCCCGGACCGCGCGCTCCAGACGCGAGTACGGGTCAGCTTCCATGACTGCAACGGAAAGGGTTGCCAGGAATCCGCGGAACTCCTTCCGCTCAGCCACAGATTCCGGCCTCGGCACAGCTATCAGCGCGTCGAGGAAAACGTTCATCACCTTGTCGGTCGTTACGAGGTCACCTGATTGATGGCCACGGCCGCTGAGGAGCAGCAACTCCCTGGGAACGGTCACAGCCGCTCGGCGGAGAAGTGCACGAAGCGTTCGGATCCGCATCTGCTCGAGACGCGCCGGATTGCCCAGGCGACAGCGGGACCTGCCGGACGCCAGTGCGTCCACATCACCCAGCTCGTCCAGCAGCTTCGCGACCTGACGATGGATCCGGCTGCCCGCGAACCGGGCTCCCCACGCACCGGCGAATACGTACACGACGAGCAGCACGCTGGGCCCCATCACGAACGGCATAGTCGCCGATCGGCCTTCGGGCGGGAGCGGCTCGACCAGTCGGTACGCGAACGAGGCGAGGATCACGCTCGACAGGATGAGGTATTGAGACCCGTACTCGGCTCGATGGGCGCTCCAGCGAGCCCGACGAGCTTCGGCGGCCGAGCACAGCCCTTCGTCGACGAGTACCCCGAAGAGACCCATTGAGTGCTCGCGGAAGCGGCCGTTTCTCAGGCGCTCGCGCAGCTCCGCCATACCCAATCCCCTCTCGCCGGATCTGACCATCCGACCTTATCGGGGGCATACGGTACTTCGACGAACTCGATCTTGTGCTAGGGCGGGCTGCTAGACAGCCTGTACTGGGTATGAGCCCCGTGTGAACATTCCGGGTTCGGTACTGCTGGTGTGCGCTCATACCTCACCTCTGTAAATGTCCACTGCGCTGCTTCAGTGATATACCCGGACCGTCGCACCGGCCAGGCGCATGACGACCACCGGGGCGAGCACTGTGTGGGTTCCGTGCGGGGAAGGTCGCGAGTCAGAAACCCGAAGCCCGCGGTACGTCCATGAACCCGAACCGGTCCTGGTGCCTCAGCCGGTCCCGCGCGGCTGCTGCGCGTCTCGACCGTCGGCCCCGGCTCCCCGGCCCTCGGTAGTCCCGAACTCGTCCGTCACGCGCTCGTTCCGAGAAAGTGGTGCTGCACTACTACACCGGTGGCCTTATCGAAAGCCGCCGGAACCCCGGCTGTCGGGGCCGGAAGGCGAGGTCGAAGAGGGAGCGCTGTAACACTCGCGTGCTCAACTTCCCAGTGACACCGTGAACACGTCTCTCATCCGCGGCTTTTTGTAGTCGGCGATCACTCTGGCCCGCTTCAGCCGCGCGAGGGTCTTCTCGAACGCCTTCCGGTGCTCGGCCTCGAAAGGCACGTCGAACTTCCCTTCGCTTCTGGCCCCCAGATTGTCGTAGGGCGCGCCTAGCGAGTTCAGTGACGAGACGATTTCCTCGGGCGACAGCGTGCCGACGCTCAACAACTGCATCGTCAGGTTGGCGTCCCGGGTCGCTGCCGCGACCCGGGACGTCTCGATCGGCGGGAGGCCGCGTCCTTGATCAATGACGTACCGGGCAGCGGCGTCGAACGTCGTGGCGTCACCGTCGCTGGCGTACTCCCGGAGATTGTTGATGATCTTGTCCCGGATCTGCTCGGGCAGGTGCCGCGCTCCGAGGACGGCTCCGGTGAAGCCGTCGATCAGGTCAGGAGTCATGAAGTCCACGAAGCCCTTCGACTGCGGGATCGCACGTTCGAACGCGCTCCAGCCGCAGCCACGGAAGTGCCAGAAGGTCTCGAGGGAATCCGCCACCAAGCCGTGCTTGAGCAGGAGGGCCAAGAGGTCGCCGGCCTCAGGAGTCAGCTCCGCCACGGGCAGCGGGAGGTCGAGGGGGAGACCGCACACCAGCGAGACCCTCCGCCGCGCGTCGGGGATCACGGCAGCGGCGTTGAGCACCACAACGGCGACACGCGTGCCGACGTCGGCGTCGGCGTGCGGGGCGTCGATGCTCCCTGCCTCGACGATCAAGTCCGCCAGCGATTGCCCGAAGGAACCGACAGTGTCGAGGTAAGCCAGGACGTTCCCGGCGGTGGCCCGGAATAAGTGGTTGTCGGCAAGGAGGGGCCACCACACGACCGGCGCCGAATCCAGCTGTGCCACCCGGCAGCTGGGCGCGGCCTTCGCGATGAGTTCACGGGCGTGGGTCTCGGTCCAGCTTTCGGCGATCTTTGTGAGCGTTTCGACCAAGGTTGTCTCGGAGACGACCGTGTGGGGAGTGCGGTCTGTGTCGCTCGCCACGGCGGCCAGGTACTCAGCCGGGGAGTTCAGGCAGAACTCGTGGACGTCGGCGTTCTGCCGCACACGGTCGAGGCTGATGTCGCCCGCGCCGCCGAGTGCCTTCCGCAGGTTGTCCGCGGTCAGCCGGTACAAGTGTTCCTCGACCAGGCAACCCCGCATGACCGCGTCCACCCCGTCGAGTTCGGGGAGGATGACTCCGATGTGTTTCAGCAGCCCGACGATCTTGCTCGCGCTCTTGACCAGCATACGGGATGTGAAGACCGGCATCGTGCGGAAGTGCTCGACGATGAAGTCCCGAATTTCGGGGCCGAGCTGGTAGTTCCTGGGCTCGGTAGCCGCCTGCAGCGCGGCGCCGACAAGTTCCGGCGTGACGTCGCTCGGGATGTCCGCGGCCTGTGTCAGGTAGGTGAAGACATCTCGCCAAGGTCGCGCCGTCAACCACATCACGAATTTCACCCGCCATGTGCCCGAGTTGAAGTAGACGCTGACGAACTTCCGGGCTTCATCGCCGAAGTCAGCCACGATCGTGCCGACGATCCTCCTTGCGCGCGCGTCGTCTCGCTCGAGAAGGTAGTCCAGCACGGCCGGGTGGTAGGCGCTGATCGTGTCGGGAAAGTAGTCCGGGGCTTCTTCGAGGAGATTGGCGATGGCGGCCGGCCCGCTGAACGGGTGGTCGACGTCCATCGCGTTGGTTTGCACGGTCTGCACGATGAAGTTGGCGACGTCGACGCCAGTAAAGTCGCCGTAGAACTGCGCCGCGTAGAGTGCGAAGTTCCGGTCCAGGTAGCCTTGCTTGACGAGCTGGACGGCCAGCTCAGATCGCAACTTCCGCTCGATGAAATCGCCGAACGCTTCCTCGTCGGCCGCGGGCGTCATGAACCGGGTCCGGCCGGCCAGATCCTTGAAGTCTGCCCCGCGCAGGAACGCGATGTCCGAGTCGATCTTGGTGATCTCCTCTTGTTGCCGCTTCCGGTCGAACTCCGCCCATCGGTCGGCGTCGGCTGCTTCGGGGAACAGCGCATCGATGTGAGCACGTGTCAGCCGCCAGGGCAGGCCGGTCTGAACGTTCTTCGGGTCGTTCGAGGCTGCCAATGCCAGTTGGTCCGACTCGCACACGGCGGCCCAGAACTCCGACTTCCGGGTTTCCTCCTCGGAATTCCACCGAGCACCGGCGTTGAACAAGACATGCCGGTATCCACTGTGTCCCGAAGTGTCCTTGAACAGCTGCGCGGCGGCAACGAGGCGGTCGCCCAGCTTTCTCGCCAACGCCTGCCTGGTGTCGAATCGCCGGACCCCGTCGACGATCTCGCGCCGTCGCCGCTCGCAGTCTTCGATGGTCGCACGGACCAGCTCGCGGCGCCGGCTTTGCAAGGCATCCAGGTCGCTACGGCGGCCAGCGATGTCCTCGAAGTCCTTGAGGTGGAAGTTCTTGTATACCACTAGTGCGAACAGGACGCTCGGTCGTAGCCCGGGAGCCGTCTTCCCGTTCAGCAGCAGCCGTTCGGCGAACACGGCGAACTCGTTGCAGATGTTCTTCAGCAGCCGCATGTCGGTGGCGTATTGGGCAACGAGTGTGACGAGCTGGCGGTCGATTCCCGTGAACCCGCCGTCGGCGATCAGGCGGGCGAGGAGCTCGCGGGCGTTGTGGTGGGAAATGAACGGGACGACCGGGATGACGACGTCGAAGAACTTGGTGCGGTTGGCGCGAACGGTCTCGTCCGCGGTGGCGTCTTCCGGCGGCGCGCCTGCCTCGCTACCCAGCCGCTCGAACAAGCTGTCCTTCACGGCGTAGACGAACCGGAGCGGTTTCTTCTTGACGCGCTTCGGCGTCTGGTTGAGAAGGGTGTTCAGCTCTCGGACTGCTTCGAAGATGTGCGGGTCGTCGAAACGGTCGAGGTCCTCGAAGATGACCACCTCGGTCTTCCGCTGGTCGAAGAAGTAGACGATCTCTTCGAGGTACTCGTCGAAATAGGTCGACGAGTCTTTTGTGAGCTTCACCGTGGCACCGGCGGCGGAGACGTCGGAGATGAGGAAGCGTCCGTAGATGACCAGTCTCAGGGTGGTGAGCACCACGATGACGAGCATCGCGAAACCGGCCCAGGCCAGCGCGCGGACCGCTCCCGGGTTGCCCGGCCCGGTCCAGATGACGTTCGGCAGCCAGCCGAGCGATGCCAGGATCGCACCGGCGACCGCCACCGCCGCGGCGGTTTCCACCGCTGCGCGCGTCCGGGACAGGGCGACGATGCGGTTGAACCGCGAGAAGCGGGACTGCCGCGGCACAGCCTGGTAGAGCAGCTGCTTGACCAGCTCCTTCTGGATGCGGTTGGTGATGTCCTTGCTCTTATCGTCGATGTCGGGTCCGAGTGTGGAGATCGCGATGCGCATCGTGGTCTTCTTGTTCAGCGCCGCGAACCGGTCCAGCACGCTCGACTTGCCGGTGCCGTACCGGCCGGCGAGCGCGATGTTGAAGTTCTTCGGCGCCGCCACCGCCTCCTGCAGGTGCCGCAAGTAGGTCCCGTGCTGGTCGGTCATGTACTCGGAGGACAACGACAGCAGTTTGAAAGGTGCGGGGGCGGGCTCGGTCCGCGCGCCTTCGGGCGACGGCTGGTCGACGTCGGCGTTGGTCATCCACGTTCCTCGGCTGTTCGGCTGTGCTGTTCCGCGCTCTCCGAGTGTGCGGGATCTCGGGATCGTGAGACGGTCGACACGCCCGGGGGAGCTGTCCAGCGCGCCGATCACGATCCAGGCCGTCACGATCGGAACCCTGGCCGCTTCTCCGGCAACGCCGCCCTTCCGTGGAATCGTGATCGTCGGAAGCGCTGGATTAGGGCCCGGAGCGACCCGGGATGGCGGGATGCGCGACGTCATGTTTGATGTGCTGGGCAAGTCGCCTGATCTGTCCGAGGATCTCGTTGGTGCTCGCGGCGAGGTCGAGGTGTCGTACGTGAATTCTGGTGCCGGCGAGGGGCTGGGTGTGGATGCTGTCGGTCGGCGGGCCGTCGGCGTAGATGAGTGTTGCGTCGGGCAGTCCGGTGGCGGTTGCGTAGGCGAGGGTTTGGTAGAGGTGCTGGGCGTCTCCGCGCTGGTGTCCATGCGGTATTTGAGTTCGTCGACGAACCGGCACCGGCCGTTGACCCAGAGGCTCAGGTCGGGCTGGACGTTCAGTTTCCGCTGGTCGTCCAGGTGCAGCGCTGGGGCGTGCTTGCCGGCGGGAAATTCGTGTTCGGTGAGGCCGAGGGTGCGTCGGGTGGCGGTGCGGACGAACTTCTCGAAGACGTTGTGCATCGTGACCACGAGACCGGGCGCCGCTACTTGGCCGGCGCCGAGGTCGGCCTCTGTTTCGGTGAGGATGAGCCGGGCGAGTTCGACGGCTGGTCGGTAGTGCTCGTTGAGCCGGGTCCACCGCATCTCAGGTAGGTGGGCCTGGTGCAGTGGGTGAGCAGTGATGCCTTCGAAGAGGCGTCGCAAGCGCGCCAGGGAGCGCTAAGTCCTGGTGCTGTGCGTCGGGACCTTGGCCAGTTTCTCGACGGCTGCGGCCAGTAGCTGGTTTTCGAGGATGTCCTCGTCGTGGGACTGGTATGACACCGCGAGCGGCAAGTCTCGGGAGCGGCCGAGTCCGGCGTTGGGGCCGATGTGCAACGCGTGCACTGTCCTGGCGCTACTGGGCTCGAACGGCATGCAGGCGAAAGGCATGCTGCTGCGCGAAACCGCGGCGACTGTCGGCGCGTTGGTTTGTGTGATGCCGTTCGAGGTGGTCAAGACGGGCAGCGCGGCGGTGGCGCTGGTCGTGACGGGGGGGGGCGGGAGGCCGCGTCATCGGCCGGGCCGCTGCGGTGGCGGCCGGCCGACCCGGCCTGCGGGGACCGGTCCCCGAGCACTCCGGGAATCATGGCGCGAGACAACGCGGACCGCGCGAGGGGACAACGGTGACGGAACTCGGCCCGGCGGTGCGAACCCACCGCACGAACGTCCGCCCGCGCGGCTGGGCGGCGGTGATCCTCTTCGCCGCCGGCGTGGCACTCGGCCTGCCCGGCGTCGTGCTCTGGGGCATCGCCGATACCGTCAACGGGAAAGTGCGCTTGGCCGCGGATCCGTTCGTCGTACCGGCGGCGATGATCAGCCTGGCGATCGGCTGCTTCGGGGGCACGGTCGTGTTCGGCGCCTGGGCCGTCCGGCACCGCGGGGAGGCCTTCGAGGTCCACGACCACGCCCTGCGGCTGACCGGCAGCGGGCGGACGCGGGTGGTGCCGTGGCCGGAGATCGCCCGCGTCGTCCACGGGCAGACCAAGGACACCGCGCTCACCCGGCTGACCGGCGGCGACTTCCGCTGCGTCGTCCACCTGACCGATGGCGGCAAGTTCGTGGTCACCGGGCTGACCGCGGACGCCCGCGGGCTGGTGGCACACGTGGAGGCGGGGGCACCGCAGTGAGCCCGGGGCGGCGACGGCAGGCCATCCGCGACGCCGCCCGCGCCGCCGGGCTGGGGGAGGTCGTCCGGATCCACCGGAGCCACAGCGGCGTGGCCATCGGGCTGTGGGTCCTGGCCGGGATCGGCGCCGTCGTCGCCGTGATCGTGACGATCATCCTCCGCTACGAGCAGTCGACGATCTGGCAGTGGCCGCTGCTGGCCTGGAGCGCGCTGGTCGGGCTGGCCGTCCTCGTGACGCACTTCGGCCCGGTGCACGGCGGGCGACACTGGATCGCCGTCGCGGAAGGCGGGGTGGTCGTCTGGCAACGCGATTCCGGCTGGACCGCGACTTGGGCGGAGACCCCGCAGCTCAATGAAGACACCATGTGCGGTGCCGGCGACCTCGCGACTTCGCGGCTGCGGCGGGCCCCGGTGGGTGCTTGGACGGCGAGGAGGATCACCAGCCTGGCCGCACTGACCCTGTTTGGCGCGGCCGCCGTCTGGTTCACCGCGGTGCCGGTCGCGCGGAACTACCTGGTCGGTGACGCGCCGGCGAAGACCGACCAGCTGGCCCGGCTCTGCGACGGCGGCCGCGCGTTCGGCAGCACCGCCGCCTACGAAGGGGCCGCGCCCCACCCGGTCGTCGTCTTCGCCGAAGGAACCGAGCGGTACTCCTCGGCCCCGAAGGGCGACCCGGCCGCGGTGCAGCTGGTCGGCTGCGTCGTCATCACCGGTGGCAGGGAGGCCGGGCACTGCGACTACGAAGACGGCTACACCACCGTGGACTACCGGGGTCAGTACCGGGTCGACGTCGTCGAAGCGCATACCGGCCGGCTGGTCGGCTCGTTCCCGATCGAAGCCGGGAAGGCCCGCTCCGGCTGCGGGGAGCGTCTCCTCGTCCCGGCCTCCGAAGCGGATACCAAGCGACGCAAGGACTACGACCTCCCCGAGAGCGAGAACCTCGGCACGCACCTGAGCCCGTTCGTCGGCGGGGTGCCGCGCTGACCGGGGACCGGTCCCCGGCGCGACGCCCCAAGCTCGGCCAATGCAGTTCGAAAGCGTTACCGGGTTCCGCGGAATCGGCTTCGGAGCCGCGTTGGCCCGCGCGGTGCGCCTGAGCTTCCGGCCCCGCGGGCGGGCCTCTCGGCCGGAGTTCTGGTACTTCTTCATGGCCTACGTGCCGCTGGTGCTGATCCTCGGTGGCGTCGAGAACGTCGTCGACGAGGAGTGGCTCTACACCGTCGGCACGATCCTCTACCTGCCGTGGCTGGTGCCGTTCGTCAGCGTCGGGATCCGGCGGCTGCACGACACCGGGCGGTCCGGCTGGTGGTGCGTCGGCGTCATCTCCTGCATCGGCTGGATCGTCCTGACCGTCTTCTGGAGCGAACGGGGCACGCCGGGGGAGAACCGGTACGGCCCGCCACCGGGATGAGGAGTTTCGTAGATTGCCCGCGTGAGCGAGGGGCGCGTCGTGGCCGGCCGGTATTGGCTGGCCGAAGCGCTCGCTGGATGAGGACGCCGGGCGGATCCGCCGTGAGGCGCGGATCGGTGCCGGGCTGCTGCACGCGAACGTCGTCACCGTGTCCGACACGGTCGTCGACGGCGACGCCCGGTGGCTGGTCACGGAGTACCTGGCCGCGCGGAGCCTGGAGGAGCTCGTCGACGACGGCGGGCCGCTGCCCGAGAACCGCCCGTCCGCGGGATCAGCGCGCAGCTCGCCGGGGCGATCGCGGCCATGCACGCCCGCGGCATCGTCCACCGTGATGTCAAGCCGGGCAACGTCCTGGTGAACGCGGACGACGTCGCCAAGCTGACCGACCTGGGCATCGCCCTCCGGCGGCGCCCAGCTCACCGGAACCCTCGGGTACGTCGCGCGCGAAGTGGCCGACGGCGGCGAAGCCACGCCCGCCTTCTCCCTGGGGTCACCCTCTACGCGGCGGACGCCCCTTGCCGGCCGAACGCGCGGGGTGGTTCGTGCCGGTGCTCGCCGCGGTGATGGCCTGCCACCACGCCGACCGGTCCGGCGCGGCCGACGCGATCACGCTGCTCACCGAGGACGCGCGGTGCCGCGGCGGCCCCGACGTCGCCTGCGCAGGCGGCTGCTCGCCGGCGCCGCGGTGGCGGTGGTGGCCGCGCTCGTGGCCGGGTTCTTCCTGGAGTGGATTCCTGTCGTGGTGCGGGATGCGCCGGGGACCGGTCCCCGGCGCATCCCGCCACTGTGTGGTGTCGTCGTGACAGGATGGAAAGTGAGGTGCTCGTGACAGCGGATACGGAACTCGGCGAGCTGCTGGGGATGCATCACACCCTGACCCACCGCCGGGGGTGGTTCGCGGTTGCCCTCCTGATCACGGGGGTTCTCCTATCTCTGCCGACCTGGGTGCTGTGGCTGCTGAACGCCGCGGCCGGCGAGGACCCATTGGATCATCTCGGGCCGCTGTCCGGCGTGCTCGCAGGCGCGGCGATCGGCATGCTGATCGCCGCGGTGGTCTTCGGTGTCTGGGCGCTACGCCACCGCGGTGAGGTCTACGAAGTTCATCAGAACGGCCTTCGCGTGGAGCGTGCCGGCCGGACACGAACCTACGACTGGACCGAAATCGTGGATGTGGAACCGCAACCCATCGTCAGGGGTACTGCATTCACGCAGTGGACCGGCGGCGACTTCCGGTGCTTCATCCACCTGGCGGACGGCGAGAAGATCGTCGTCACTAGCCTCACCTATGCCGCACGCGAACTCGTGGCGAGCATTGAAACGTCGACCGGCCGGCGACCGCTCGTGTTCCGGAGCGGGCACGGCCAACCGAGTGATAACTGGTTCGGCCGACCGCAGCAGTGACGCGGTGTCAGCGGATCGACACGGGATTTCGTACACTCCCCGGGTGGGCAAGGGGCGAGTCGTGGCCAACCGCTACCGGTTGGAGGAGGAGCTCGGCCGGGGTGGCATGGGCGTCGTCTGGCGGGCGGTCGATCTCGAACTCGGCAGGCAGGTGACGCTCAAGCGGGCGCTGGGCGAGGACGCCGGGCAGATTCGCCGTGAGGCGCGGATCGGTGCCGGGCTGCTGCACTCGAACGTCGTCACCGTGTTCGACACGGTCACCGACGGGGACGCCCAGTGGCTGGTCACCGAGTACCTGGCCGCCCGGAGCCTCGAGGAGCTCGTCGACGACGGCGGGCCGCTACCCGAGGACCGGGTGCGGCGGATCGGCGCGCAGCTCGCCGCGGCGCTCGCGGACATGCACGCCCGCGGCATCGTCCACCGCGACGTCAAGCCCGGCAACGTCCTGGTGACCGCGGACGACGTCGCCAAGCTCACCGACCTGGGCATCGCCCGCTGGACCGAGGTCACCCGCACCGGCGGCGCGCAGCTCACCGGCACGCTCGGGTACGTCGCGCCGGAGGTGGCCGACGGCGCCGAAGCCGGACCCGCCTCGGACGTCTTCTCCCTGGGGGCCACCCTCTACGCCGCGATCGAAGGCCGCTCGCCGTGGGGATCGGGCGAGGACGGCCCGTTCGCGCAGATGCGCCGCGCGGCCGCCGGGCGCCCCGAGCCCGCCGAGCGCGCCGGGCGGTTCGCGCCGGTGCTCGCCGCGCTCATGGCCCGGCACCCGGCCGACCGGCCCGGCGCCGCCGAAGCGGTCACGCTGCTCACGGCGGACGCGCCCGTGCCCCGGCCGCGCCGCCTCCTGCGCCGCCGGGTGCTCGCCGGGGCCGCGGTGGCTGCGGTGGCCGCGCTGGTGGCCGGGTTCGTCCTCGCCCGGCCGCTGTGGACCACCACCGGCAGCGCTCCAACCGGGCCGCCCACCCACAGCGCCCCGGCCGGGGCGAACACCCTCGGCGCCGACCCGGCCGGGACGGACCCGTGCGCGGCGATCTCGCTCAACTCGCTCACCGGGTTCGGAGAGCCGTTCGTGGACCCGGAGGTGTCGAACTTCGGCACCTGCGTTGTCACGACCACGCTGACCGGCAAGGCCGGTCAGGTCCAGACCCGGCTCGACCTGACCGGCCCGCTGCGGTACCCGCCCCGGCCGCCGGTACCCGGCAAGATGGGCGAAATCGAGTACCCCGAGATGCACGACGGCTCCTGCGAGCGCGCCATCTCGCTGGCCGATGCCAATCGAATCGTCGTCACCTCACGCGCGATCGAACGCGCGCGGGACGCGCCGGTGTGCTCCTACTCGGAGTCGGTGCTGTCCGGCGTGCTGGCCACGCTCGCCAACGGGCCCCTGCCGCGGCGCGCCCAGCTCCCGGAGTGGTCGCTGGCGCACGTCGACGCCTGCGGGCTGCTCGACGACGCTACGACAACCGGCGTGCTGGGCCGGGCCAAGAAACCGGACCGCGCGTTCGGCGGCTGGGGCTGCACCTGGGAGCACGATCCGCGCACGATCACCGTCGAGTACAGCCGGGAGTGGCCGATCGAGAGGGACGAGGAGGTGCCGGGCGACCGGATCCGCATCGGGAACCGCAACGCCGTCGTGGCGCCGGTGCCCGGCGGGAACCCGGAGTGCTCCGTCGAGGTCGTGCACCGCTCCTACACCCCGGCCGCGCCGATGATGCGCGGTACGCCCCAGGACCGGGAGGAGGTCGCCACGGTCGCCGTCGAGGACACCGCGGCGGCCGACGGGAACGCGCTGTGCGCCACCGCACGCTCCCTGGCGGAGGTCCTCGTCCGGCGGCTGCCGTGAACCGGGGACCGGTCCCCGGTGGCCCCGGCTAGAAAGGGAGCCGAGGCCGGGTTCGCGGGCCGGAGCAGACGGGACGAGAAGTGGCGATACGGGTACTGGCCGGTGGGGCGCTCCTGGTGGTGGCAATGGCCGGTCCGGCAGCCGAGGGGGCTGCCGGACCGGTGCCGCGCACCTGGCACGTCGGCCCGCACGGGAAGTACGCCACGGTGCAGGCCGCGGCCGACCTCGCCCGGCCGGGCGACACGATCGCGATCGAGGCCGGCAGGTACCCGGGCGGGCTGACCGTCCGCCGCGACGGCGCCCCGGGCCGTCCGATCCGGTTCACCGGGACCGGCGGCACCGCGGTGCTGACCGGCGCCGGCGGCCTGGCGGTGGGCGGGCACAGCTGGCTGGAGTTCACCGATGTGACCGTGTCCGGCTCGACCCGCTTCGGCGTGTACGCCGCCGGCGCGCACGACCTCGTGTTCGACCGGTTCGGCGTCGACGGCTCCCGCGACGGCGGGCTCGTGCTGGTCGGCACCCGGCGGGTGCGGATCACCGGCTGTGACATCCGCGGCGCCAACGCCCGCGGCACCTCGGCCGACCACGAAGCGCTGAGCATCGCCTCCGGCTCGTCGGACGTCGAGGTGTCCGGGTGCCGCGTGCACGACAACGGCGAAGAAGGTATCGACGTCAAGTACGACGATGCCGCCCGGGTGAAGATCCACCACGACGTCGTGACCGGCAACCGGGGCCCGGACATCTACGTCGACTCCTCGTCCATTGTGGACGTCTATGCCAACGTCGTCGGCGGGACCCGCGAGGCCACCAAGGCCGGTATCGGGCTCGCCGTCGAGGACTACTCGGAAACCCGGCTGCTGTCGGACGTGCGGGTCTTCGACAACCTGTCCACCGGCAACGCGCAGGCCGGGCTTAGCCTCTGGGCCGAGTCGACCGGGACCATACGGAACCTGGAGATCGTCAACAACACCTTCGACGGCAACGCCCGTGGTTCGCTGCTGATCGACGCCGACCGGTTCACCGGGGTGAACACCCTGCGCAACAACGTGTTCGGGGACGGACCGGTCGACCCCGGGCCGTTCGCGGCCGATCACAACTTCGCCGGGAACCCGGGGTTCGCCGATCCGGTCCGCGGTGACTACCACCTCGCGAAGGGTTCGGCCGCAGTCGACGCCGGCAGTCCCGAGCGCGCGCCCGCGTTCGATCTCGACGGTGTCGCCCGGCCCGCCGGCGCGGGCTTCGACATCGGTGCTTACGAACGGAGGTGGCCGTGACCACCGGACGGCTCGACCCACACCACCAGCGCAGCCTGCGGCACGGCGTCGCCGGCACCGTGCCGGGCATGTTGAGCGCCCTCACTGTCTCCGGCGGCGTCGCGGTGCCCCCGTCACCGGGGAGCCGGGTGAGCTTCGGGCGCAACCGGCTGGAGGTCGACGTCTGCGTCGGCGAGGAAGACGTGCGGATCAGCCGGGTCCACGGGCTGCTCGTGCGCGAGCGGGACCGCTGGTGGCTCAGCAACACCGGCCGCTCGCCGATCCGGCTGTCCGATAACGTCCTGCTGCACCGCGACAGCGAACCGCTGCCACTGGCCGACGGCTACACCGCGGTGTTCCTGCGCGGCACCCGCGAGCACGTGCTGGAGCTGCTCGTCTCCGACGGCGAGGCCGGTGTCGCCACGCGCCGCCCGACGCACCCGACGGCACCGCCGAAACGCTGGCGGCTGTCCCCGGAGGAGCACCTTGTGCTGGCGGTGCTCGGGCAGCGTTACCTCGGCTACGACCCCCACCCGCTGCCGCTGTCCCGTCAGCAGGCGGCCGCCGAGCTCGCCGAACGGCGGCCTCGCGAGAACTGGACGGCCAAGCGTGTCGAGCACCTCGTTTCCCGGGTCCGGCAACGGCTTTCCGACGCCGGGGTGCACGGGCTGCGGCGGGAGGAGGTGGGGGAGCCGGTGGGGCTGACCCTGACCGTGAACCTGCTGCGGGAGCTGGTGCTTTCGACGACCCTGGTGCCGATGGACCTCGAATGGCTCGAGCTTCCCGATCCGCCGCTGCTCCCCGGATGAGGCCGCGCCACGCTCCGCGACCAGCCCGGCGAAACGGCCGATCGGGACTTACCACCCGCCCTGCGACCTCGGTCCGGCGTGGACACCGCCTGAGGAGAAATAATGTGGCTGGATCGGCTCACCGAAGCGCTATCAGAAGATTCGTACATCCAAGCTTCGCGGCAATCACATTACCAGATGCTGGCCGAAGCGATTCTCAACAATCAGCCTGAGTGGGTCGAAGCCCAGCGCCTGGTCGCCGTGTACGAGCAAGCGCTGTCGGTGGCTGCTCAGCTTCGGAGGTTTACCGGCCAGGTCGCCCTGCATTCCGTCGACGTGCAGATCATGAATCTGCCCCGGCTGGGCCGTAGCGAATTCGGCCAAGGATACGCCGCGGGAATGCTTGCGGCACGTCGGCATCACCTGTCCGAGCGACTCGGATCTCCTCCGCTACCCCCCGCTTGCGTTCCGGATTATCTGCTGCGGCCCTATGACCACGATATTGAACTGCCCGATCCCGAAACAGCCGCAGCAGGCGTCACCGAATTGCTGTCGAGCTGGCTGCGCGGTGGTCGGCCGGCGGACAGCGCCAAAGCGGCCGTGCGATTGGCATCGGTGACCACCTCGGTGGCCCAGGAGTCCCTTAGCGTCGCCCAAGCGCACATTAGTGAGGTCCAGACCGAGATCGCGGACTTGACCGGCGCACTCCGGGCGCCCGGTGATCTTGTGGTGACGAACCGATCGGTCAGTTCGTTCCTCCGGAGCGAACTGACGACTTTGAGCACGGCCGTGCGCCGGTCTGCGACTCCCGGCAGCGGATTCGGCGGAGGCTTCTACGCCGCCTGCGAGCACGTGAGCCAGCTGCTCAACTCCCATGCGGTCAGCCTGCGCTTTGCCCGCGCCGGGGACCGAGCGAGCATTGAGTGGTGACCGCAGGGCCGCGCACACAATCGGACGAGCTGATCAGATAGTGCACGCCGGCGGCCGCGGAACCGACCGAAGTCGACCACGACCTCGCGGTCGGCAGCGGCCGACTCGCGCTGAGACTCAACCGGCATCGACGTCCGCGCGCTACGCGGCCGAAGCCGTCGCCCCGGTAATCGGCCGGGAGGCCACCCGGCTGGCCGGCGCCATCGCCGAAGTCCAGGAAGGCCTCGGCGAGCACCACGACGCCGTCATCGCCGCCCAGCAATGGGCCGAACTCGCCGGACGGCACCCGGACGACCCGGCGGTGACGCCCACCTGCGGCCGGCTCATCGAACGCGAACGCGCCGCCGCCCGCGCCAACCAGGCCCAATTCGGCCACCTCTGGTCCCGGGCCACCCGCTCCGAGTTCACCCACCGGCTGCGAAGCCAACGATCCTAGGTACGGAAGGTGGGCTGCTGAGAGCGGGACGAGCCGCTGCGCTCGTGGCGGCTCGCAGGCCGCGCCGGAGCGGTGACACGGGTCCGCACTGTCTGATCACCCGTTGGGGCAGTGCTTTCAGTGTGCTTGACTTCGCTGCTGACAGTGATCGCAGCAGAGTTGACCATGCTGGTTGTCCCGGCGACGAAGGCGATGCGACGCTGGACCGCGCACCTTGACGTCTGGCCGGGACGCGGCCCCGGGCTGCCGGAACAGGACATCTCCGGCTTCGTCGCCGCGCTGGGCGAGGTGATGAAGACCCGCCGCTGTTGGCGAGAACGCCAGTCGAAAGGAACCCGGGCTGGCCGGGGCAGTGAGCAGGTCTAGTCGGTGCCCCGGCCGGATACCGAAGACGGGTTCGTGTACGTGAGCGGTCCCTGCTCCAGCTGGGAGAACACGGCCGGCTATCGGCCGGTCTACAGCTTCAGCGTCCCGTTGCCGGATGTGCGCGGGCTGCGGATCCGGCTCAGCGCCTATCTGCGCGACCGCGACCGATCCCGGGCCGCGCTGCAGTGACGGAGATGGACTGTCGTGGTCTGGGCCGGGACTGATCGCGATGGTTTCTGGTACTCGTCGATCTCCTCGACGATCACGGAGAGCGTGGCGGCGGACTCTGCTGGCGTCAGGAAACTCGGCGACCCGGAGGGAGCTGTCCGGGACCGGGAAACGTGGGCCGAACAAGCAGGCTTTCGCCTCTCGCAACCGGGCCAGAGTGCCTGCGGCATGGAGGCACGGGCCCCCTAGCTTGAGTTTTAACGTTTGCGTGGCTGGGTGAGACCCTGGTTGATCATGAGTGAAGCCCTTGTTCGATCATTCCTCTTGCGACAGATGGAAGATCGAACCAAGGGCTTCAGTTGATCAGTGTGCACCATGCTGGGGACGTCGATGCGGCCGGGGAGCTGTCGGCGTTGCGGCAGGAGTTCTACCGTTGTCTGCCCCGGCGGGCGGACGCGTTGTTCGAGCTGACCGACGCGGTGTTGTGCGTGGACGGCCCGGTCCGCTCGGTCGCGGAGTTGTCACTGACCGGTGAGCATCGCCGCGGGCATGGCAGCGGTTATGCCGCGCTGGCCCAGGGCCGGGTCGACTTCCACCGGTTACGCACCGCCCTGACCACGGTGTCGCTGCCTCGTGCCGCGGACGGGCGGCTGGTACTGGCGGTGGACGTCACCTGCTGGCTGCGCCCGGAAGCACACACGAGCCCGCAACGGATCCTGTGTCACACCTATGGCCGGGGCAAGGACCAGCACATCATGGTGCCGGGCTGGCCCTACTCGATCGTCGTCGCTCTGGAGAGCGGGCGGCACTCGTGGACCGCGCCGCTGGACGCGGTCCGGCTCGCGCCCGGAGACGACACCGCGAGCGTGACCGCCCGCCAGATCCGCGACGTCGTGGACCGGCTGATCACCGCCGGACACTGGTCACCAGGGGATCCGGAAATCCTGCTCGTGGCCGACGCCGGCTACGACGGACCCCGGCTCGCGCACGTGCTGGCCGATCTCCCGGTCGTCGTGCTGGTGCGGATGCGGTCGGACCGGGTGCTGCGCCGTCCCGCGCCGCCGTTGCGGCCCGGCCCCAGCCCCGGCCGCCCCGCCCGCCACGGCGCCGAGTTCGCCTTCGGCGACCCGGCCACCTGGGGCGAGCCGGATATCACCATCGAGACCACGACCCGGCTCTACGGCCCAGCACTGATCCGGGCCTGGGACCGGCTGCACCCCAAGCTCACCTCCCGCACCGCCTGGACCGGCCACACCGGAGACCTGCCCATCCTCGACGGCACCGTCATCCTTCTGCAGGTCCAGCGGCTGCCTTCCGGCGCGATCCCGAAACCCGTGTGGCTCTGGCATTCCCGCACCGGCCTCGAGGTCGCCGAGGTCGATCTGGCCTGGCAGGCTTTCCTGCGCCGGTTCGACATCGAGCACACCTTCCGCATGCTCAAGCAAACCCTCGGCTGGACCACCCCGAAACTGCGCTCAGCCGACGCCGCCGACCGCTGGACCTGGCTTCTTCTGATCGCCTACACCCAGCTCCGCCTCGCCCGCGACCTCACCGAGGATCTGCGCCGCCCCTGGGAGAAACCCCGCCCCGCCCAGCGACTCAGCCCGGCACGGATCCGACGGGGGTTTCGCAACCTGCGTCCACAACTGGCCTGTCCCGCCCGTGTCCCGAAACCTTCCCGGCCCGGCCCCGGACGACCCGCGGGACTGCCCAACCAGCAGCCCGCCACACGCCACGACGTCCACACCGTCACCGGCACGAACAAGCAAAAACCCAAACACGGCAAGAAAACCAAGTCCAGCAACCCACGACCCCGCCAAACAGGTTAAAACTCAAGCTAGCGGGCGTTGTGAGTCCGCCGGAGGCCGCCGTGAGCAGCCCGAGCAGGTCCTGCTCGATGGATGAACCGTGGAGGAGCCGTTTGAGATCGCGCTCTTTTGCATCGCGCACGTCGCGAGCCTTTTCGGACGGGGCGAGCCGGCGGATGACCGCCGGGTCGCGCAGTGGGTGGTCGTCAGGCACGCCGTCGGGAAGGGGTGGGCTGTCTCGTCCGGAGACGATCACGCGCATCCCTGCTGGCGGTCTCATCGGGAGCAGGGCGGCGATGCTGTGTGCGTCGGGAGTGCCGTCGAGTCCGCGATCCTCATCCAGGCCGTCCACGACCAGCGCGAGCTGTTCACCACGCCGAACGCAGTCCTGCGCCACTTCGGTCAGAAGCCCCAGCATGCGGGTCTCCCTGGTCGAATCGGTGACTTGCGGAAGGGGGATTCCGCGGAGTGCGCAGAGCTGCTCGAGTAGGTTGTCGACGAACGCTCGACGGTCGCTCTGGTCGGGCTGGCTGCCGGTGATGAAGAAGGCGACGACCCGGACCCCGGGCGGCGGTTCGAGGACGAATGTGCTCAGCAACGCCGACTTGCTCGACCAAGCGTCAGCGCGCCATCAGGCGTAGGCGCCTGCGGTGTCGGGCGAGGTACAGAACCGGGCCAGTTCGGCAAGTTCGTCGTCGCGGCCGATCAGGCTTCGAGGTGCGAACGACTCGACCCGCGTTAGGTAGTAACTGCGCACTGGTTCGGCGTTACCGATGTGCACGCCGCCGTGCACGGTGGCGGCTTGGACCACCGGACCCGTGAATCTGCCCGAAGCCGAGTTCTCCGCCACCTGGTCATTTCGCTCGATTGCGTCGGCTTCCCGTGTCAAGGTCGCCGCCAGGACCATGATAAAGCCGCGAATGGCGGGTCAACGTTGTGCAGCTCGCGTAGAGCGAGGCGTCGGTACTTGACAAAAGCGGGACAAAATAGCTTGTCGAGAGCTAGTGAAACCGCCGTGGGCGGAGCAGTTCGTTACCGGGCCTGCTCGTCATCTACGAGCCGCAGGCTTCGCTGCTTGACCTGGGCACCGGCCGCCGTCGCGTCGGTCGACGGGCGATCAACCCGACGTCATCGTCACGTGTTCCTGCCCGACAGCTGGCGAGGCGCTACCGTATCGGGTACGTCAGCGAGAGGGTGATCAGGAGGCTGGGTGGCGGAGCACGACGGCGCACCGCCCTTCGAGTCGGCGACCCTTCGTGGACCACAGTTGCCGGTTCCGCGAGAGCTCCCGCCCGATATCTCCGGGTTCACCGGCCGGACCGAGCAGCTCGACGAGCTTGACCGGTTGCTCGACGGCTCCAGAACCACGACGTCGGTCGTGATCTCGTCACTCTCCGGCACGGCGGGAGTGGGAAAGACCGCCTTGGCCGTGCACTGGGGCCATCGGGTGAGTGGGAGATTCCCCGATGGGCAGCTCTACGTCAACCTGCGCGGGTACGACACCGAAGATCCCGCCGCCCCCGAAGACGTGCTCGCCGATCTCCTGCGCGCGCTCGGTATCGCCGAGGCGACGATGCCGGCTGGGCTCGACCGCAGGGCCAGCATGTACCGGTCGATGGTGGCCGATCGGCGCATCCTGGTCATCTTGGACAACGCTCGCACGGTCGATCAAATCGAGCCCTTGCTGCCGGGCACGGTCAGCTGCTTCGTCGTCGTGACAAGCCGCGACGCCCTCCCAGGCCTTTCAGTCACCCAGGGGGCGTCCCGGGTAACCGTCGACCTGCTCTCGCACGAAGATGCGGTAGATCTCCTGAGACGGCGGCTCACGACACGCGTGGACGACGAGCCTGCCGCAGCGGACGAGCTGGTCGAGCAGTGCGCCTGTTTGCCGA
Organism: Amycolatopsis lexingtonensis; assembly: GCF_014873755.1. Lineage (NCBI taxonomy): Bacteria > Bacillati > Actinomycetota > Actinomycetes > Pseudonocardiales > Pseudonocardiaceae > Amycolatopsis > Amycolatopsis lexingtonensis. The sequence continues at coordinate 3,646,309 of NZ_JADBEG010000001.1, read as the reverse complement.
TCGCGCTCCGCATCGTGGCCGAGCTGGCCCTGGAGAGGCCCCAGACCAAACTGCGTGATCTCGCTGGCGAGCTCGCCGACGAGCGGCGGAAGCTGGCTCTTCTCGGCTCGCACGGTCACGCGCGCATTGCCGTGCGTTCGGTGTTCTCGTGGTCGTACCAGCAACTGAGTCCGCTGCAAGCTCGAGCGTTCCGGCTGATGAGTGTGCCGCCTTCCGGCTGCGCCATCGACGACTATGGGCTCGCGGCCCTGACCGGAGACATCACCCGCGCTGAGGCAGGCGATGCGCTGCACAGCTTGATGCGCGTCAACCTCGTCCGGCAGGCCGCGAACGGCAGATTCTTCCTCCATGACCTCCTGCGGGCCTACTCCGCGGAACTGGGCGGGGAAGGGTCGCATCGCGATGAGCGAGAACACGCGCTCGATCGCCTCTTCGTTTATCACACCTACATGTCGTGTCGGGCGCTCGACCTGCTCAACCCTCAGCACGGTCGCAACCGGCCGGTGATACCCGGACCGGCCAGCCCCACGCTGAAGCTGAAGAATGACGAGCAGGCCATCGCCTGGCTGGCGGCCGAGCGCCAGAACGTCGTGGCGATCGCGAGGCGCTTCCGCGAGAAGGAGTCCGGAGACCAGCAAAGCCCGGTCACCGCGCTTTGCCGAGTTGCCGCTGAGCACAATCTGGGGCTGTTCGCGCGCCACGTCGGCGACGTACCCGGCGCGTTGCAGCACTTCGAGCGGGCGAGCCGGGCACTGGCGTCGTCGGAGCCCAGCTACCTGCGACGGATCTGGCTGGACCAGGCCGAAGCTCTGCTGCTGGCCGGACTGTCGAACGAGGCGGCCAACAGCTTGGATGAAGTGATCGCGGCGGCCGAGCACGCGGTCGACGACGCGGATCTTGCGGAGGCTGAGTTGCTCCGCGCTGTGGCGGCGTTGCTCGACGGGAACGGCCGTGTCGCCCATGAGTTCGCGCACGCTGCCGAACGGAGGTTCTCGACCAACGGTGACATCGGGTGGTCTGCGGTCGCGGCGTTGACCCGGTTGCGGGCGGACGTCAAGTTCGGACTGGCTAACGGAGCGGTCACCGGGTGGCTGGCCGAATGTGCGGTGCGGCTGGCCGACCGCCTCCACAACTTGAGGCTGGTCGACGAGTCGGCGGCGGCGCGTCTGCTGGCCGTTCGGGTGCTCCTCAGGCTGGGTCGGGTGGGAGAGGCCGAAGCGGAGATGGACAGAGTGCCCAAGCCGCGTTACATGACGCCGACCGACCACCAGGTCCTTCGCTGGCTCTGCCGCGCAGAGATCGCGGTTGCGATGGGCAACCGGCGCCGTGCCCTGTCGTGTGTGCGCAACGGGCTCATCGAGCTGGATCACCGCAACGACCGTCCTGCCGGTCCGGACTTGGCCGGCGGCACCGCGATGCACGCCCGCGAACTGGGACAGCTGGGGATCCAGATGATGCTCAGCGACCGGCCGGCTGATCAGGACCCGCAACGGCTTTTCGCGTGGGTCGAACTCGCTCGTGCGACGGCCTACCGGTACGAGTCACCGATCGACGACCCGGCGCTCGCTGAACGCGTCGACGCGTTCCGCCAGCTGACGCGGTCGCTCCAGCTGGCCCAGCTACGCGGTGAGCCCGCCGCCGAACTGGTCTCCCGCCACAACACCCTGCAGCACGAGATCTCCCGCCTCGGCCGGCAGGCCAACACGCGAGGTGGTTCCCGACGACGGGCCAGCTTCTTTCAGCTCACGGACCAGCTCGGCGACCGCGCCTTCGTCAACTTCCTCGCGATCGGCGAGACCCAGCTCGCGGTGGTGATCGTCGGGCGGAACGCCCACGTCGTGCAGATCGGCAGCCGTCGTCGCGCGGAGGAACTTGCGTGGGAGCTTTACGCGGACATCGACGCGTACGCGCCGGACGACTTACCGCAGCCGATCGCCGAGGTGGTGATCGCATCGGCGCGCAGGCGAGCTGGCTGTTTGGACGACCTGCTGCTGGCACCGCTGGCGAAGCTGCTATCCGATCGCGAACTGGTGATCGTTCCCAGCGGGCCGCTGCATTCGGTCTCGTGGGGCTCCCTACCGTCATTGCAGAGCCGTCCCTACGTGGTCACTCCTTCCGCGACGGCGTGGCTGGCAGCGGAGCTTCCGCCGAAGCGCGACCGCGTGGGTGAGACGGTCCTGATCCGTGGGCCCGGTGTCGAGACCGACGGGAGTGAGTTCGAAGGCCTGCTCAGGCTCTATCCGCACGCGGTGTCGTTGAGCGGGCGAGACGCAACCGTCGCGGCGGTGCTGGAGTGCCTGGATGGGGCGGGAATGGCTCATCTGGCGGTCCAGGGCCAGCATGAGCCAGAAAATGCCTTGTTCTCACGACTCGAACTGGCGGACGGCCCTCTGTTCGCTCATGACGTGCTTCGGCTCGGCGTGCCGCCGGCGCAGGTAGTCTTGGCGGCGAGCGAACTCGCATTGACCCACGTCAGGCCGGGCGACGAGCCGCTGGGCTTCGCCGGCGCATTGCTGGCGTCCGGTGTCAGCACGGTCGTGGCCGCGGTGACAAGGGTCGGCAGGAACGCCGCGACGCAAGCCATGACCGAGTTTCACCGGCGGGTCGCCGCGGGAAGCCGCCCGGCGAGCGCACTTGCCCTGGTCACTGCGCAGGACCCGTACCGGCGACCGTTCGTGTGCGTAGGCTCCAGCTGACCGGCGCCGCAACGTCTACAGAGCAGGCGAGACAGCGCCGAAGAGCAGTTCGCCTATCGCTTGCCCTCAGCCGGCAGCCGGATGGCTCAAGGTCGACCAGCTCCTTTCGGAGCCGCTCTGACTGCAGTCAGAGCGAGAATCACGAGGGTCGTGCGCCAATGCTCACCCTGCACGGTATAGGCACAAGGCGCGAACGCTCGCAAATCGGCAGTTGAGAACGTTCGAGCTGCGGTAGGAGCTGACGGCACAGGACGATGTGACGCGCTGGTCGAGCAATGCGGCATACCTGCGATCGCGTCCACGAAACGCGAACTCGATCTCGACCAACCCCGCACGCAATGGACGGTCGCGACTGTGTGAGAACCTCATACTGCGCAAGGAAAAGACGAATCAACAGGACGGAATCCCTTACGGCATCGGCCGGACTGCGCTACGGTCTCGCGACCGCACAACTCCGGGGGGAACCATGCGCCGATCGATCGTAGCCGCTGCTTGCGCCGTGCTTCTGCTCGCCGGAACCGGTACCGCCGCCGCGGGAACCGATCCACGTCAGACCGCACTGGACGCGGCCGTGCAGGCCGGAAACGTGGGAATCATCGCGATCGCGGCGGATCCGGCCGGCCACTGGCGGGGGCGGGCCGGATCCGGTGACATCATCACCGGGGCGAAGCCGGACATCGGCGGGCGGTTCCGCATCGGCAGCGTGTCCAAGACGTTTACGGCGACCCTCGTGCTGAAGCTCGCCGCGAAGGGCCGACTGCGGTTGGACGCGCCGATCTCGGAGTACCTGCCCGGCCTGCTGCCCTACCCGGAGCCGATCACCGTCCGCCAGCTGCTGCAACACACCAGCGGCCTGCCCCGGGACCTCGCCCCGCAGTACACCTGGACGACCCTGCCGGAACTGGACACCGAACGCTTCGTGCACTTCGATGAGGTCGAGGCGATCCACGACAGCACCGTGCAGCCGCTGCTGTTCCCGCCGGGCACGGGCTGGTCGTACTCCAACACCGGCTACAACGTGCTGGCCCTGCTGGTGGAAAAGCTCACCGGTCGTCGGTTCGAGCAGGTGCTGGCCGACTGGATCACCGGTCCGCTGCACCTGGCCGACACCTTCCTGCCGAGGGACTTCCCGCTCGTGCCGAACCCGGCCATGCACGGCTACGAGCAGCTCTACCCGGCCCCGCACGGGCTCACCGACGTCACCGCCTACAACCTCAGCCGCTACTTCGGCGCCGGGGACATCATTTCGAGCGGGACCGACCTGAACCGTTTCTTCCACGCACTGCTCGGCGGCGAGCTGCTGCCGGCCGGCCTGCTCGCGCAGATGAAGACCACGGTTCCGTGGCCGGACACGGAGGGGCGGATCGGTTATGGGCTGGGGCTGATGCGGATCTCCCTGGTGGGGCCCTGCGGTCCGGGCGCTCCCGAGGTCTGGGGGCACGCCGGGGACGTGCCCGGGTACAACACGTGGAGCATGAGCGACGAGACCGGCACTCGCGGGATCACGGTCGGGTCCAGCCCGGACGTGACAGCTTCGCAGGACGCGGCCTCGGGGCGGCTCCTGGCGATGGTGGCGGAGTTCTGCACGCCGAACGTCCCTGGCGCCCGGGCGAGCGCCGCCGGTATCCAGGCGGCGATCCGCTGACGACGCGAGGCCTTCGTGACACGCCGAGCGCTGGGCTTCCGCCACAGGGCCGATGACGCCGGGCAGCCACCCCGGCGGCCGGTTTCCACGAGTTCGTCGAGGCGGGCGGCGATGCGGACTCGCATCGTATCCGGGACCAGTCGGCTATCCGGCGGCCGCGCAGCCGGGTCTTGTGAGTCCCCAGCACGGCTGCCCCCTAGCCTGGTCACCCGCAGCCCGGCCCGCGAACTCAGCGACCGCCGAGCTAGCACCTCGAGATCAATCGCGCTCCGCCAACGTCCGTCCATCGGCACGTGCGTGCGTCCCAGCGGCTCGCTCGACGGCACGAAAGTACGTTTGCGCCGCTGCGGTAATTGCGGTCGCAACCAAGGTTCATTCAGCTGGTGTACCGCCTCGCCACGCCATCGAGCGAGGCCGTGACGGGCAGCCAGGGCGTCGGGATGGTCACAACCCAGGCGACGAACCGCAGTGGCATGCAGCCTCTGATAGTAGCGCATCGCTTGGGCGGCCGAACCTACCTGTCCGAGGCTGGTTCCGGCGCGGAACAACAGCGGGTGCGCGGCCGGCTCCCACAGGCACGCGTCGCTGGCCGCGGACAGCGCATCGGTACTGGCCCGCAATACCTGACCCAGGAAAGTATCCCTCTCGACGGCCGGCCACACCAAGACCAAAGCGTCGGCTACCGCGTGCGCGAGGACCGCCAGCCGAGCCCGGGACAAGCTGTCGCGGGTGGCGCGCTGCACCAAAGCATGGGCCCGCACCGCCCGGGGCACGGAATCCGGCTTACAGGTGATCAGGCTCAACCGGTGCAGGCACGCCAGGCCATCCCGCGCGTCGTCCTCGCCGACAGGACGCCCGACGGTATTACCGAGCCACTGCAGTACGGGGGAGGCGGTGAACACCACGGCTGGAACACCGTTCGGGTCCAGCAGGCTGACGATCTCCAGCTCACCGAAGCCGGCGAGGCGCTCGGGCCCGTGCTGCGCGAATTGTGCATCTGGGGTGAGACCTACGCACGCTGACCGGACACCGGTGGTGCCTCCGGGCGTGCGGGCCCGGACACGACACTTGCGCGGGGCCGAAAACGCGTGGGGCTGCGGGCGCCGCGCTAAGCGGTCGGATCGGGTCCCAGCGCGATGGCCAGCAGGTCGCCCAGCGCGTCGATCTGGGCCGGTGACAAGTCCCGGAACGAAGACTCGATGACCTTGTCGGCGAGCTCCTGTCCTTCAGCGCGCAGGCGCGCGCCCTTCTCGGTGAGCCGGTGCCGCACCGCCCGGCCCGGTCCCGGGACGCGTTCGATCAGGCCTCGCTCGGCCATCCGCGTCGCCAGCGAGCCGAAGGACTGGTCGGTCTGGAACGTCAGCACCGCCAGGTCGTGCAGCGACGCGTCCGGCTTGCGGTGCAGGTGGCGCAGGGTGTCCCACTGCACGAGGGAAAGGCCCAGCGGCGCCAGCGCGCGGCTCAGTGCGCGGTGGTGCCGGTGCTGCAGACGCTTGACGGCCAGCGAGACTTCGCCCGGGTGGTACTTCATGGGCCTCACTGTAACTCACGAAAGACAGGTTGCTTATCTAAGAAACCTTATATAAGGTTCCTGATATGACGAAGTTTCCCGCTGCCGGCTCGCTCCGGCCCACCCGCACCGAAACCCACACCCTCGGCCCGGTCGAAGTGACCGTCGAAGACCGCGACCGCACGCGTCCGTACCTGCTGCTGCACGGCGGAGGCGGGGTCGCGACGATGTCCGGCTTCGCCGACCTCCTCGCCGAACGCACCCATGCCCGGGTGCTGCTGCCCACCCACCCGGGCTTCGGCGGCACCCCCAAGTCCGAAAGCCTCACCGGCGTGGCCGAGCTGGCACGCCTGTACGTCGCGCTGCTGGAAGAGCTGGACCTCACCGACGTGACGGTGATCGGCAACTCCTTCGGCGGCTGGCTCGCCGCCGAGATCGCCCTGCAGGAAAGCCCACGCGTCAGTGGCGCGGTGATCATCGACGGCATCGGCATCGAGGTCGACAGCCACCCGCCGACCGATGTCAGCGGCCTGAGCCTCGACGAGATCCGCGCGCACTCCTGGCACGACCCCGCGAAGGCGCCCGTCCCGCCGGGCGGCGGCACCGGGCCCAGCCCGGACATCCAGGCACTCATCGGCTACACCGGCCCGAGCATGTCCGACCCGACGCTCGCCGGCCGGCTCGGCGACATCGACCTCCCCGTGCACGTGGTGTGGGGCGAGAGCGACCGCATCGTCGACCCCGGCTACGGAAAGGCCTACGCCGCGGCGATCCCGATGTCGACCTTCACCCTGCTCCCGCGCACCGGCCACCTACCGCAGCTCGAAACGCCCGAAGAACTGCTGGGCGCGCTGCTCGACCTCGGGGAGCAGGCATGAGCACTTCGTTGACCGTGACCCGGATCGGGCACGCCTGCCAGCTGATCGAGATCGGCGGCAGCCGCGTCCTCACCGACCCGTGGTTCACCCAAACCGCGACCTACTACCAAGGCGAACCGGTCGCGGCGACCGTCGGATCGCTCGGCCGGATCGACGCACTCGTCGTCACCCACGAGCACTACGACCACTGCGACCTCGACGCGCTCGTGGACGGCGGGTTCGACCTCGGCACGCCGCTGATCGGCCCGGGCACGGTGGCGACCATCGCGCGGGACAGGGGATTTAGCGACGTCCGCGTCGTCGAGGCCTGGGAAGCCGCGACGGTCGGCGACCTGACGGTGACCGCCACGCCCGGCAAGCACGGCGTCCACGAGGTCACGTTCGTCCTCCAGGCCGGCGGGCGCACGGTCTTCTTCGGCGGCGACTCGCTGCGCGTCCCGGAGCTGGATACAATCCCGGACCGGTTCGGACCCGTCGACCTGGCCATCCTGCCGACCAACGGCCTGTGCATCCGGCCGATGAACCTCGCCCAGGTCGTCATGGACGCCGAAGAGGCCGCCGGGCTGACAGCCGCGCTGAAGCCGGCGATGGCCATCCCGCACCACTACGCGTTCCACAGTGGACGGCTGGGCGACAAGATGATCACCAAGGGAGACCAGGATCCGCGGCACTACGCCGACGCCGTGGCCCGGCTCGCCCCGGAGACCGAAGTCCGCATGGTCCTGCCCGGAACCCCCGTGGTGGTCCGGTGAGCGAGCGGCAGTACATGCCCGAGGTCGCCGACGACCTCCCGCCCGGCGAGCGGCCGATGGTGGCCGTCGTCCGGGCGATCCCCGGGCACGAAGACGAACTGGCGGCGGCGATCTCGAGGCTCACCGCGGCGGTCCGGCGGGAGCCGGGCTGCGTCGAGTTCCGGTCCTTCCGGGACGCCGCGCAGCCGGGCGTCTTCCACCTGTACGAGATCTACGCCGACACAGAGGCGTTCCGGGCGCACCTGGCGACCGGCCACGTGGCGCACTTCTTCACCGAGCTGGCCCAGCACAGCACCGCCGACGCCGGCGCGCTGGTCCAGCTCGTCGAGCTGCCGGGCTAGGAGCTGTCCTGTAAGTCATCGGAGCCAGAGCACGATGGCGGCGATGGTGAGTTCGGCCTGGTAGTAGGCAGCGCGTTTGGCGTAGCGGGTGGCCAGGTCACGGAACTGCTTGAGCCGGTTGAAGCACCGTTCGACCACGTTGCGCTGCTTGTAGACCTCAGCATCGAATGCGGGTGGTCGCCCGCCGCGGGAGCCTTTGGCGGCGCGGCGGGCGATCTGGTCGTCCCGCTCCGGGCTGACGAAGGCGATCTGCCGGTCTCGCATCGCCCGGCGGGTCGAAGGATGCGAATACGCCTTGTCCGCGATCACCGTCTCCGGACGACAGCGGGGCCGGCCTGGTCCGATCCGGGCGACGCTAATGCCGTCCAGCAGCGGAAGCAACTGCGGGTTGTCTCCCGCTTGGCCTGGGGTAAGCAGGATCCGTATCGGCAGGCCTCGCCCTTCGACGGCGAGGTGGATCTTGGTGCTCAGTCCGCCGCGGGACCGGCCGAGTCCTTCCCCGTCGCAGGCGAGGGCTTCGATTCCGTCGCTGCATCCCCTTTTTTCCGGGCGCCAGCGGCATGCTGGTGTGCCCGGACCACGCTGGAGTCGACCGAGATGATCCACTCGAGGTCGCCGACAGCGTCGTCTTTGACGATCACCCGGTCGAGGATCTTGTCCCAGGTGCCGTCCTTGGTCCACAACCGCAGCCGTTCGTGCGCGGTCTTCCACGGGCCATAGCGTTCGGGCAGGTCACGCCACGGAGCACCAGTGCGCAGCTTCCACAGGATCGCGTTGATCACCTGACGGTGATCCCGCCACCGCCGGCCACCGCCCTGCTGCGGCGGCAGCAACGGCGCGATCACCGCCCACGCCTTGTCCGTCAACTCACCGCGACCAACCACCGGGCACAACTACCAGAGGTCCAGCTCAACCGCTTACAGGACACGCCCTAGGCGGAGTACGTCCCAACCAAAGACTGCTGCGGCATCACGAAGGTGTCGGACGGAGTCGGCTGGGTGACTCCGTCCGGCAAAGCGACGGTCAGGACTGCTCCGCCCGGACGGTCACGTCCGGCCCCGTCGCACCGCCGTAGGTGGCGATCTTGTACTCGGTTGCCGCGAGGGACAGCGTCAGCTCCCGGATCCGGCGGCGGATCGTGTCGCGGTGCTCGATGAGCATGTCGAGCCGCTCGGGCACGGTGCCGTCGCCGGCGTCGAGGAGCGCGATGTAGTGCTGCAGGTCGCGCATCGGCATCCCGGACAGCCGCATCCGGGTCAGGAACACCAGGCGCCGCACCGCTTCTTCGTCGTAGACGCGGTATCCGCTGCTGTCGCGGCCGACCTCGACCAGCCCGGCACGTTCGTAGTAGCGCAGCGTGTGCGGCGAGACGTCGAGCATGTCGGCGACCTCGGCGATTGTCATCGGCCCGGTCATCCCGCCCACGTCGGTGAGCCGGTGGATGGCATCGACCGACACGTCGTCTTCGCCCAGCATCGCCAGCGCCCTGGTCAGCAGTTCGTCCGTGGCCATGCCGTGCAGCCTCGATCGGCCGCGACGACGGCGGGACGTCGGTGAAGTCGGCGCTGCGGGCGGTCTCGGCCCACCGCTCGACGCCGTCGAGGTCGCGCCGGTAGGCCCGGGTGAGCCGCTCGACGGCCTCGCTGCCCAGCGGCAGCCGCAGCGGCACGTCGTCGCCGTGCACGAGGGACACGATGATGTCCGCGGCCCGCACCGGATCGCCTTCCTGGCGGCCGTCGGCACCGGCCATGTCCGCGCGCACCCTGGCGAGCACGTCGCGGTAGACCTCCGATGGCTCCGCGAACTCCAGCACGTCGGTCTCGTTGAACCCGGTCCGGAACCGGCTCGGCTCCACGAGCATCACCCGGATGCCGAAACCGGCGACCTCGCCCGCCAGCGACTCCGACCAGCCTTCGAGGGCGAACTTCGACGCCGAATACGCGGCCACGCCGGGGAAGGACTGCCGCCCGCCCTGGCTGCTCAGCTGCACGATCGTCCCGGATCCGCGTTCGCGCATCCCGGGCAGCGCGGCACGTACGAGCGCAGCCGTTCCGAACAGATGCAGGTCCATCAGCTCACGCAGCTGCGCGTCGCTGAACTCTTCGACGGCGCCGACCACCGCGCGGCCTGCGTTGTTGATCAGGACGTTGAGCTGTCCGAAGCGGTCGATGGTGTCCTTGACCAGGTCCGCGGCCGCCGTGGTGTCGCGGGCGTCGAACTTCACGCCCAGGCAGCGGTCCGGGTACTCGGCCTCCAGGTCGAACACGCTCTCGGGCCGGCGCGCCGCGGTCACCACGTTGTAGCCCGCCGCCAGTGCCGATTCCGCCAGTGCGCGTCCGAAGCCGCGGGTCGCGCCGGTGATGATCCAGGTCTGTGTCGTCATGGCGGCGACGCTATGGCTTCGAGCGCGCTCGAACGCAAGCCCGCACTCCGGGTGCCGTGCCCCGGCTTCCGCGGACCCTCGGCTCAGCCCGCGATCGCCTTCGACGTCCGCCAGCGGCCGGGCGGGGTGCCGTGGTGGCGTTTGAAGGCCGCGGCGAAGGAGAATTCCGAGGCGTATCCCAGGGAATGCGCGATCGCGGCCAGGCTTGCGTCGCCTTCGCGCAGCTGCTCGCGCGCCAGCGCCATCCGCCAGTCGTTGACGTAGGTCAGCGGGGCCACGCCGAGCAGCGAGGTGAACCGGCGCGCGAACGTCGCGCGGGACAGCGACGCCTCGCCGGCGAGGTCGGCGACCGTCCAGGCGCGGGCCGGGGTTTCGTGCACGGCACGCAACGCGGCTCCGACCGCCGGATCGTCCATCGCGCGGAACCAGGCGGGTGCGGCCTGCACGTCGGCAGTGAGCTGTTCGCGCAGCGCCTGCACCAGGACGACGTCGAGCAGGCTGTCGAGCAAGGCTTGCTGGCCGGGCGCGTCGCGGAGGATTTCGGCGGCGAACACGTCGAGGATCGCCCGGAGGCTCGATCCGGCGCGCGGGCGCACCACGGTCAGCTCCGGTAGCCCGGAGAGCAGCCCGGCGCAGAGTTCGCCTTCGAACGTGTACGCGCCGCAGAAGAACGTGGTGGGGTCGCCCGACTCACCGCCGAACTTCATCCGCCGCGCACCTCCCGCCGTGGTGGTGCAGAGCTCGTAGGCGAACGGCACCACGGCGGCGCCCGGAGTGTGGGCCATGAACTGCCGGACCGGGCCGCGGATGAGGACGACGTCGCCGGGGAGCACCCGGCGGGACCGGCCGGGGTCGTCGGTCCAGGCGAACGCCTCGCCGCCGAGGATGCCGTGGATCGCGAGCTTGGCGCCCGTGGGGAACTCGACGCCCCATGCTCCGCGCGCGGTCGAATGCGAGAACGCGGCACCGCGCGCCCGTGAGCGCTGCAACAGATCCGTCAGGACGTCCACGGCATGAGACGATCGCATATTTTTTCGCGCGGATCCAGCATGGATCATGCCTTCCGGCTCGGGTTTGCTGGCTCTCGGAACAAAGAGCCCGGAAGGAGAGGCCCATGCCCCAGGCAGTGCGGTTCGACAACTACGGCGACATCGACGTGCTGGAGGTGCGGGAGGTGCCCCGGCCGTCGCCGGCCGACGGCGAGGTGCTGGTGCGCGTGCGGGCCGCGGGGATCAACCCCGGCGAGAACGCGATCCGGCTCGGCGCGCTGCACGAGCGCTGGCCCGCGACGTTCCCGTCCGGGGAGGGCAGCGACTTGGCCGGCGTGATCGAAGAGGTCGGCCGCGGGGTGCGCACCTGGTCGGCAGGCGACGAGGTGATCGGCTGGGTGGACACCCGGTCCAGCCATGCCGAGCTGGTCGTCGTTCCCGCCGCCCACCTCGTGCCGCGAGACCCCGCGGTGTCGTGGAAGGCCGGCGGCTCGCTGTTCGTCGCGGGCACCACCGCGCACGCGAACGTGCGGGCCGTCGGCGCCGGTCCGGGCGACACGATCGTCGTCGCGGGTGCCGCAGGCGGGGTCGGCTCGCTGACCGTCCAGCTGCTCCGCCACACCGGAGCCACCGTCATCGGGCTGGCCGGCGAGTTCAACCACGCCTGGCTGCGCGAGCACGGCGTGCTCCCCGTGGCCTACGGCGACGGCGTGCTGAACCGGATCCGCGAGCTGGCGCCGGAGGGCGTCGACGCGTTCGTCGACAACTTCGGCGACGGCTACGTCGACCTGGCGCTGGAGCTGGGCGTGGCGAAGGACCGGATCAACACGATCATCGACTTCGCCGGCGCGGCGCGGACCGGCGTCAAGGCCGAGGGCATGACCGGCTCCGCGAACGTCGAGGTGCTGACCGAACTGGTGAAGCTGGTCGCGGCGGGCGATCTCGAGGTCCCGATCGCCGCCACCTACCCGCTCGGCGAGGTCCGAGAGGCCTATCGCGCCCTGATGCGCCGGCACACGCGCGGCAAGATCGTGCTCGTTCCCCAGTGACCGGAACGCAAGTGCGGCCCGGGACGAATTCTCCGGGCCGCAGCCTGCCGGGTTTCGGCTCGTCAGCCGACCAGTGCCTCTCGCCGTGCCGGATCGGGGACTCCCGCCAGATCGGGGTCGCCGGTGAACGAGGTGAAGGCGAACAGGATGCTTCCGTCGGCCGGTGACGGCGTGATGATGCCGGCGGTTTCCGGCCGGTCCAGGCGGGCGAGGAGCCGGTCGAGCTCTTGCGGCGCGCCGACCGGTTCGACCCGGGTCTGGGCGAGGGTGCGGTGGAGGATGCCGATGTCCCAGCCGCTTCCGCCCGCACCGCTGCCCGCGGGGACGGAGACGGTGGCGTCCAGCAGCCACCGCGGTGCCTTGCCGGGAAGCGACGGCGCGGCGTGCGAGGTCAGGCCGACGACCTGGTCGGCGCGCAAGAGACTGTCGCTGAGGGTGCGGATCCAGACTTTGCTCAGCCCCATGGGGTTGTTCCTCCGTTCGTCGCGAGCTGCTCGGCCGCCAAGGCGGTATCGCCCGGCGGTGTGCGTGGGCACCGGTCAGTAGTCCGGGTCGTCGGCGGGCGCCGGGTTCTTGTCCTTCGCCTCGGGTTTGTCCGCGACGACGGCTTCGGTGGTCAGGCTGGACGAAGGCGTTGCGCGTCCGGTGCCAGCCGCGCGCGAGGATCTGGCCGTGGATGCTGTTGCGTTGCCAGGTCCAGTCCTCGACCGGAGCCGGACGGCCGTGCGCGGCGGCCAGGCGGATGCCGCGGTCGAACGCGACCCAGCTCATCAAGCGGCCGTAGGTGAAGCGCTTGCGGCCGCCGCGGGTTTCCCAAATGCCTTCTTCGGGCTGGTCCCAGTGTTCGCCGAGCCAGTCGAGGGCGGCGCGCACGGCCTCCCAGTCCTGGTGGGGCAGCCCGAACCCGGCGCGGTCGGTGGCGAAGATGCTGTCCAGGGCTTCGCCGTAGATGTCGAGCTGGAGCTGTGCCGTCGGCTGATGTCGATTCCAATCACGACATGGTCGACGCGATAACGGTTGTGCTTAGTCGGGCCCTGAAGCGTCTGTCGAGAGCGGGTAACCCTTACACGTTGAGACCGAGCCGATGGCACCAGTCGGTAGCCGTTCGACCTCGAGCGAAAGGCAGTGCTCGCGGTCTTGCACTGGTGTCGTGTGAGGGCAGTCCGGGACGGTACGCAACCGAACCGTCTGGGGCTAACGATGGTCCGTGCGAGAGTCGCTACTCTGCGCTACTGTAAATGCATGATCTCCCCAAACACGGGAGATATCCCACGCGTGGGGGTTCAAGTCCTCGGACACTCAATTACCCCATAGAGCCGCGCGTCGCGGCGAGGTCAGAGTAACAGCAGCTGGTCGCCGATGGTCTCGTCTATCGTGGCAAGTGCGGATTGTGGGGCGTATGCCTTGACTTCTCGAATCGGGCCGCCACACATGATTGTCAAGTTGTTCGACCTCAGGTAGTCGGCGATCGCGGACCCATCATCACCGACGGTCTCGGCGAATCGCGCGCGGAGATCGTCGAGTAGGTGGTCTTCGCGGACGTAGACGTTTTTCGCGAGCGCCGGTGGGCGGTTGCGTGCGCTGGTGTGGCCGTGGCGGCAGCGGTAGCCCCGTCGGCCGTTCACCCAGTGCGAGTCCAGGCGGCGAGCGCACAACTGACATCGCACAAGCCCCGCCAGCACGTACGTCCTCGTGTCACCGTGCTGAGTAGGCCGGGCCGCGCGCATGCCCTGGACCTCCAGAAAAGTCGCCTCGTCCACGAGCGCCGGATGTGTCACCTTGTCCGACTTGGCCCAGCCTCGTGCCGTCGGCGGTCGGGCTGGGTAACCGTGGTGGGCCGGTCCGGTTGTTCTGGTGCCGTGTCGGTTCCACACCTGCCATCCGGTGTAGCGCGGGTTTTCGAGGATGCCGACTACTGTCCGGACGATCCACTCGTGCTTCGTCCGGTGGCGGTTGCGGTCTCGGTCGGAGCTTGATGGACACGGGATGCCGCGGTCGTTCAGTTCCCGCGCGATGCTGGCCACGCTGCGTCCGGTGGCTCGTTGCTGGAAGATCCACCGCACCCATGGTGCGGTGGCCGGATCGGGTTCGAGGCGGTGCAGGCGGCGGCCCCAGCTCGCCTGGGCCCTGTTCGGGTGTGGCCCGGCGTCGGCCAAGCGGTAGCCGTAAGGTGGCCGGCCGCCGAGGAACCTGCCTTGAACACGAGCCTGGATGCGCATCGCCGCCAGTACCCGGTGCCGAACGCGCAGTACCTCGCGGCGTGACTGGGACCCGAGTAGGAGCATCAGCGCCTGGTGTATGGGGTCGTCGAGGTTCACTGGACCGTCCGCTTCGGGTAGCCATAGCTGGATGCCTTGCGTCTGGAGCGCGGCGAGCACGGCGTTGAATTGGTCGCCGTAGAATGCCCGCTCGTACTCGCCGATGACGACGGCATCGAACGGACGGTTTGGTTGCTCCGCGGTTGCCATCAGCTGGGCCGCGGCGGCCCGTTCGCGCCAGGGCAGCCGACGTGAACACCCTTCGTCGAAGTACTCCGCCACGATCACGCCGCGCCGTCGGATCGTCTCCTCGGCCACCTCGCGCTGCCACCCCAACGATGTCGCCCGGTCCTGGAACTCGACCGTGGACATCCGACCGTAGAACGCGAACCTCAGCCCACGACCTTCGAAGGCTTTCTCGCTGCGTCGGGCGCCGGCCCGACGCGGCGACACGGCGCATGTCGTGGTGTCTCTGCGTGCGGTACTGATCATCGTGCACCTCGCTGCTTGAGCCGGGTTCGGGTTGAGGGCGGAACGCGGTCGCCCTGCACCGATGACGAGGTTGGGGCCGACCTGCACCCGAATGGCCGTGTTGCAGACCCGATCACGCGTGTTGCACTGTAAGTGGTCGACCTTTGTCCGTCGGTAGCCGTCGGGAGGCGTCGGATGTCTGTACACGCCGCAGAATCGGCTGCTCGACCTGGCCAGGCTCGCCGAACGTGACTTCGCGCTGATCAGCTCGCTGCAATACAAGATCAAGCGCGGCGATCGGATTCTGCTCTGTCAGCGGGCTTCGCTCGAGGACGAGGGAGCCGAGATGTTCGTCCGGCTCAAGTACGGCCGCTACGCTGCGGTGCATTTCCGAGGGAGCGAGTGCACACAAACCCACGAGATTTCCGTGGAGTCGCCAGAGCACCGACGCCAGAAGGACTATTGGCAGCGGGCCGCCGAGGACGCCGGTTACCGAACGTCGCAGGAGGTGCGAACCGGGGCGGGCACGATCCTTGACGTAGCGATCGACGGCCCCCGCCGAACGGGCATCGAGGTCCAGCATTCACAGCTGCAGTCCCGGGTAGCCAAATCGCGGACCACGAAGTCTTTCCGTGCCGGCTGGCTATCTGTCTGGTTCCTGGACTCCGACCGGACACCGCCGTGGTTTCACGAAGTTCCGGCGCTCGGTTGCAACAAACTGCCGTGGAGTTCGCTGCCGCCGAGGCGGTCCGCTACAGCGCTGGGACCGAGCCGGTTCGTTGCGCGCGCCTGCACGGTCACGAATTTCGGGACCTGTCCGAACGGCACGAAGAAGCGTCCGAAGCCCCACGGCCGGGAGTACCACCCGTATCGCGAGCCGTGGCCCGGGCTGACCGTCGATGACGTCGCGGCCATGCTCCCGGCCGAGCAGATCGTGCCCATGAGGGCGCTGCGGGGTGACGTCCACCTTGTCGCACCCGAGACCCTGACTTGGTTCGAGGAGCTGACTGGACAGAACGGCGCGTACGTCCCGGACACCCGTCGTCCTCGAGGTGGGCGAGCCGCGGACAGTGCGCTCTGCGTCAATCCAATCCACGACCAGCAGATCGTCGAACGAACCTGTTTCAAGTGTGATCGTGCCCCAGTTGGTCCCGGCGGCGTGCTGTGTCTCGCTTGCACGCGCGCCATGGAGACCCGGCCGGCCCGCGAATGCTACAAGCCGCAGCCGAGTTGAGCTCGCGATGCGGTCCAGCCCACCGCCAGGGCGATCGCGTATAACGCTCTATTCGTTGGCGCCACGTCCGCGTGCAAGCGAACCCTTGTGACAGTCACATGACGTCGAGTCGGGGAGCGGCCGACGCTGCCTCCGCGGCGTCGACGATGGCGTGTGCGTCGGCGGCGTTGCTCACGCGCACCGCCATGGCCGGCACCGCGCGTTTCGTCGGCCGGGTCGTGTACACGGCGAGGAACTTCGTCGAGCGGTTGTAGATCGCCGCTTTGGCTTGGTTCCAGTCAACCTCGAGAACCTGCTTGCGCACGACGCCGACGAAGAGGAACAGCAGCCGCTGGCTCGTGCAGGCGAGGACGCCGAAGCCTTCTCCCTGCGCTCCGGTCAGTGCCAAGACCCGCTCCTCGGGACGAAGGTAGCCGGCCAGGAGGTTGACCTCTTTCATCGAGCCGACGAGCAAGCCACTCACCCGGCCGACAGCGTGCGCGATGTCCGGTCGCAGAGCAGGAGCCGCTTCTGCCTGCTTCGCAGGAGCCGCCTGCGCAGCTACTGGCGCCGGAACCGGCACTTCGGTGGTGTGGAACGTCCAGCGTCGGCCGTCCCAGTAGCGGAGCAGCAGCTCGTCGAGCGGATCGGTGAACCATCCAGGTGGGCGGACCGGGGCGATCGGTGGCTGGGTCATGCGTCACTCACCACCGTCGTCGGACAGATCGCCGTTGGCGTGCAGCGCGATGGTCGGCAGCGCCTGCGCCCCTACGGGCACGGCCACCTCACCGGCGCCGCGGCGGCTCGGCTCGGACGCGCGCCACTCGACGGCCTCCGGTGTGTCGGTGTACTGGAGGACGTGGGCGTCACGAATGGCGAGAAGTTGCTCCTTCACCTCCGCCGGTGTGGCGTAGAAGAACTCCCGGCGCATGTTGACCAGGTTGACGCGCTTGTGGCTGAGCCGCCGGTGCAGTTCGGTCTCCAGCGTCACCGCGTCGTCGGAGAAGATCAGAGCGTGGACGTCGAAGCGGAACGGCACGGACGCGTCACCGAGCTCGCGGACCCGGTCGAGGGGTTCTTGCCGTCGGGTCATGCCGATCTTGACGACGTCCGGGCCGAACGCGCCGATGTTCGAGATCACGTATACGTGCCCGACCCGGATGTTGGCGGCCCGCCGTTCGACGCCGGCGATGGCGTCGTCGATCGATGTGAGCTGTTCCTTCGCCCTCGCGAGCCCGTCGAGGTCGCCTTTCGCTTCGAGCTTGGTGATGGCGGTGGCGTAGTGGGCTCGTTCCTTGGCCAGACGAGCGCGTTCCCGCTCGATCTCCTTCATCACCTTGGCCTCTTCGCGAAGTCGCTCGCGCTCCGCCCGAGCCTCTTCTCGTTCGGCCTCGACCTTTACCAGGTAATCGGCGGTCAGGTCGATCTCGCGCAGCCGGAGCCGGTGATAGCTGTCCGAGACGGCGATCCGCATCAGGACGCCGAGCCGGCCGATCGTGTCCCGGGTGGTGGTCAGCCTCTTCTTCACGGCCTCACGGGTGTGTGGCTTGACGACGCGGACAGCGTTGTCGGCTTCGGCGTTGTAGGCACGCAGCATCAACTTGGCCATGTCCCGGCCGAGCTTCTGGCCCTCCTTGACCGAACCGTTGACGGCCCAGTCGACCTGACAGGACACCGCGCTGCCCCGCGCCTCGACCTTGATCTGCTCGCGCAGCCGCTTCAGTTCGTCCTTGTAGGCGACGGCGTCGTCGAGCGGGTGGGCGTACTCGTAGACGCCGACTTCCTGCAGCAGCGCGAGTTCTCGCGTTTCGACCAGTCTTGACTGCCACGCCGCGACCTCGGATCTCCGCTGTCCGACCGAGGCGTCCAGTGCCGCGCGTTCCTGCTTCGCGTTCTCGACGGTCGAACGTAGCCGCCGCAAATCGGCTTCGAGCGCAGGCGTTCCCGCGCCACGCAGCTGGGTGACCCATCCGCGCAACTCCGCGATCGTCGCGTGCGCGGCACTGAGCTGCTGCTGCAACGCGGCCAAATCCGCATTCTCCCGACCGCCGAACAGCGCCACTGCCGTTGCCCCTTCACCCAGTGAAACTCGTATCCGGTCACAACGGACCCGGACGGCTCACCTGAGATCGGCAGCACCTCATGGCCTGTTACAACGTCGCTCCAGGTGCGTCATGGGTAACGGACTACGCCGCGCCGGCCACACCCGCCGAAGAGGTCGCTGAACGGTGACGGTCTGGCGCTGCGACCGTGCGGATTCCGGTAGAGCGATGGCGGACACGCAGTTGCTCGCGGGCGGACTGCGCCGGAATCGTGCCTATTTGCACTTGATCACAGTTCAGCAGCGCCGCGAACACGGACGTAACACGCAGGGTAGCCACTGCGACCTCTCATTCGCACTCACTGTCACCGAGAGGCTGTATCCATGACCAGCGACGCCGCGTCGGACACCCTCATCGCCCAGTCGCGGCACAAACGGTGGCCGCGGATCTTGCTCGCTGCTGGAGGGGTGGTCGCGATCGTCGCGGTCACAATCGCGGTAACCCGGGCGACAACCGCTCAGCCTACGCAGCCCAGCCCGACGATGAACGTGGCCGCGGCGGCGCCGGCCACCGTTACCGCGACGACGTCCGCCGTTCCGACGGTCGTGCCGAACAACACGGGCTATCTGACCAAGAAGGTCGGCGAACGCGCCGGACTCGGTGCGGGCACCGAGCCGGCGGTCGAGTTCTGGATCACGAAAATCGCCGTCGACTCGAAGTGCAATCCCTACAGTCAGCGCAAACCCGGCACCCACTCGCTGATCCTTGACGTGACGGTCAAGACCCACCAGGACGACGGCTATGGATCGATCAACGCGATGCCCGGCCTGCTGAACGAGTTTGCATTCTCGACCGAGGGCCCGGCGGGGGTGAAGAATCAGGCGGAGTGGGATTCCTGCCACCCGGAGGTAAAGCGGCTGCCGAACGTGTACGCGCTGAACAGCACCTACACCGGCCAGATCGCCCTCGCGACCGCAGATTCCTCAGGAAAGCTGCAGCTCAACGGTGCGGGCATCGACAACGTCAAGGGCTGGGAATGGCCCTTCTGATCTGTCTCCGGTCACTTGGAGCCAGCTTGACCGCCAGTGCGATCACCCGACGCTATCGACAACGCCGCCGCCCTGTCGCGCTGGACCACCGCCAGATGGCCGGGCGTCACCGTGAAGCACCGCTGATCTTCTGTCTCCGCTGCGCGTAGCCACCGCCAGCCCGCGATCGGCGGTGCACCACCTCCGCCCGCACCGCCCCGGCGACCAACTGGGGGTCGACAACTCAGAGAGAGAAGCACAGTGAAGAAGATCCTGATCGGCGTCAGCGCCGGGTTTGCCCTGCTCGTGATCGCCACGGCGTGCAACAGCCCGGCACATCGGGCGACCGCGCCGAGCCAGCTGCCCGCCGCGGCTACTACCCAGCCGGCTACTACCCAGCCGGTCACCTACCCGCCCAGCACGCCGTCGCCGCCCAGCCCGAGCCCCACCAACGAAACGAGCACCGTGGAGGCGGCTGCACAGTTCTCGCCACAGGTGGAAATGGCCCGCGACAAGGCGCAGAGCTACCTCGGTTTCAGCGCGTTCTCACGCAACGGCCTGATTCGGCAACTGTCCTCGGATGCTGGTGAAGGTTTTCCGAAAGCCGTGGCCACCGAAGCCGTGGACAGCCTGTCGGTCGACTGGAACGTGCAGGCCGTCAAGTCTGCCGAGAGCTACCTGAGCTTCACATCGTTCTCCTGCTCAGGCCTGAAGCAGCAGCTCTCGTCGTCCGCCGGTGAGGGCTACACCAAAGCGCAGGCCGCCTACGGCGCTGGCCAGACCGACGCGTGCAAGTGAGGCCGAGCGCCTGATTCCCATCATGGTCGGTCGACAGAAGTCCGCCTGGCGAGTCCACCCCGCGCCGGGGAGGTCGGCGAGTTCCTGACTTGCTGGAGGCGGACTAGGTGTACTGACCACGGCGGTTGGGCGCACCTAGACGACTCTTTGACGTGATTCTGTGAGAATCCTGGTAAAATCTTGCTGCGCGAGGTCCAACGAGGTCGTTGGCTGACATTCGTTAGGTGCCGCTGCGGGTGCTTCGGTTCACCACTAGCTTTCTCGCGCGGGCGACGTGCTCCAAACGTGTTGCGGCCTCGACGGGGTCTTCGTGCTCCCAGATTCTGACGACCAACCACCCCATCGCAGCCAAGACAGAGTCGGTGTCACGGTCACGCCTGGCGATACCGCGGAGTTTGAGCCGCCACCAGCTCCTGTTCGCGATGGGGAGGTGACCGTGTTCGGGGCAGGAGTGCCAGAAACAACCGTCGACGAAGACCGCGATGCGCGTGCCTCGCAGGAGCACATCGACCCGCCGACGCCGATTCCCGCCCGGAACCGGCTGATCGACGACGAACCGAAGACCTCGGCGGTGTAACGCACGCCGGAGCTCGATTTCCGGACGTGTGCCCGACCTCCTGGTCCGGCGCATAACGGTTGCAGTGGCTGCAGATGATGCCGGCGGTGCGGGGCCGGGATCCAGGTGTCGGTACACACGAGGACTCTCTCAGCAAGGTCCGACAGAATCCGCCGATGCCGCTTGCACCGGAACCGGGGACAGGGCAGGCTCTGTCTGCGGCAGCCCAGGCAACTGCGGTTTTCCATGCCGTTTGTATGTAGCTCGCAGATTCGCATGGTCGGGCAGAGTGCTTCTTCGGCCAGCACAGCCGTGACTACAACTGCAGGTCTATCGCGAACCTCAAGCTGGGGTTGTAGATCAACTCGGTTCGGACACTCAATTACCCCATAGAGCCGCGCGTCGCGGCCGGGTCAGAGTAACAGCAGCTGGTCGCCGACGGTCTCGTCCATCGTGGCAATTGCGCGTGATGGACCGCATGCCCTGCACCGCCAGGAACATCGCCTCATCCACGAGAGCCGGATGCGCCACCTTCTCCGACTCTGCCCAACCTCGTGTCTCCGACGAGCGGACTGGATCCCTGGGGCGGCCCGGACCGGTTGTGCTGGTGTCGTGCCGGTTCCACACCTGCCGAGCGGTGTAACACAAGTTCTCGAAACGACGCAGCGTAAAGCTCCGACTCACAACGCTCGGGCTCGATCGGCTGGTCGAGCACGTAACCGCGCTCGACAGAGTCGCGGCCGCCGCACTCGTCACCGCCCAGCGCACAGCTCTCCGGCCGCCTCGCAAGCCGTCACAGTCGCTCCACCGGTAGCCAAAGCCCTGTGCGGCGGGCTTGCAGTGACGGCTGTGACGGAGTTTGACGAGGCCCGTCTCAGCCGTCACGGGCAACGCCTCAGCAGGTCGAGCAGCATTTATCGCTGTCACAGCACGTGTGGTGGGCGTGACGCCTCGCGGGCCGGGGGTGTGACGGCTGATCCGCGACAGCCCGACAGGAACCCGCGTCGCAGTGCCGCCTACGACGGGGAAGAACAGTGACGAGATCAACCACTGTGTCTGCACCGTCAGTTATGCGGCTCAGCGTCCGCGACCATGGATCGGGGAAGTTTCTGACCGATGAAGAGCGGGCGGATCGGAACGCCCGGTCGTTGGTCGCAGGGCCTCATTCAGGCTAATGTGAGTTCCATGTCGACCACTTACGGGATTATGGTTGAACGTCGCGTGCGATACGTTGCGGCCACGCTTGGAGTGCCAGAATTTGTTTATGTACCTCCACTTGTGCGCAAGAGCGGCGCGGTCCGTGAAGTTGGGGATGGCATTCTGTATTGTGGTGCCGGCGGCGCCGTCTTGCAGGTGAAGGCTCGGGCTCGACGTGAAGGGCGTCGCGATTCAAGTGGAGATGCTGTTCGATGGATAGTAAAGCACGTAGAACGAGCCGTGCGCCAAGGGCGGGGGTCCAAGCGTACGATAATTAGCTACCAAGGCAATGGTGATCCACTTTCAATAGTGCCATTCAGATCGATGGTGCTCGGCGATGACGTACGTGCCGGATTCGAGGTTGTTCTCGATAGTGATTGTTCAGACTGGCCAATAATAGTTGTTGTTGATCACCCGAAGTCTGTGGGTGTCGAATTACCGCAATATGAAGACGCTTTCTGTGTCACTCTATCAGACTGGCTCGAGTTGAATCGTCGTATTCGGTCGGTGCATGGACTGCTTCGGTATGTCAATGCTGTGCTGGAAGCTGGTTCTGAGGCACACTTCCCGCTAGGTCACGAATCGGAGAGGTTTTCTGAGGTGGCCTCCTTGGAGCTATCTCGTACGCGAACTTACCGAGGGTCTCATCTCGCCGTGCCGGTCGTATCGTCGGCTGCCACTAGTAATCCGAGGGCGGTCGCCAATTATCGGCAGCTAATTGACAATACGTGGGGCCCAAATGAAGAGTTGCCCGGGCTTCCAATCGGCGATTATCGCGCGATCTTGGACTTCTTTGACGACGCACCCGCAAGTGTTCAGGAATATGTAGGTTTGTGGCTTAGTGAACAGGATGCGACTTTGCGGCGGGTCAGGCATCGCGTCAGTGGAACCACGCTATTGGGCTATCGGCCTCTAGTCTACATGTGTGACTTCTTTGAAAATCAACCCGATAGACAAGATTGGTTTACGCAACTGTGGGGCTTGACGGCCGTGCGGGCGATTGAATGGCGTGAGCAAATGAAGGCCAGGCATGACGTGGTCGGTGTAGGGGTTAGATATATTGAAGAGAGCGAAAAAGAGTACACGTACATTCTCATGCGGCCAGAGATCGAGGTTCCGGGAGATGTAAGGAAGATGACCGAGTGGACTTTCGGGTTTGCGAACTTTCGTACTTTCAGGACCGATAAGTTGAAGGTGGGAAGAAACGAACAATGTCCATGTAGCTCTGGAAAAAAATTCAAAAAGTGCCACGGGCTGCCAAGTGTGGCATCAGAGGAAAGTTAGAGTTAGCGCGTGACGGTTGCTTAAGCGCCTGCGATAAATCACTTATCGCCATGAGTCATGGACGGGTTCAGCGACCCTGGTGTTCCAGTGTGGCTCTGCCGACGAATAGCCGTGTAGATAGTGAGCAAGATCGTCTTCGGACACTCAATTACCCCATGGAGCCGCGCGTCGCGGCGAGGTCAGAGTAACAGCAACTGTCCGCCGACGGTTCGGTTGCAGCGGCTCGTGTGGGTTGTGGAGCGCAGGGTTTGACTTCGCGCGTGGGACCGCCGCACATGATGGTCAGGTCATTCAATCTCAGGTAGTTCGCGATCGCGGAACCATCCTCATCGGCTGTCTCGGGGAACCGGGCCCGAAGGTCGTCGAGTAGGTGGTCTTCGCGGACGTAGACGTTCCTGGCGAGTTCTGGTGGGCGGTTGCGGGCGCTGGTGTGGCCGTGGCGGCAGCGGTAGCCGGGGCGGTCGTTCACCCAGTGGGAGTCGAGTCGGCGGCCGCAGAGTTGACATTGCACGAGTCCTGTCAGGATGGACGTCCTGGTGCCGCCGTCCTGGGTGGGTCGGGCCGCGCGCATGCCCTGGATCGCCACGAAGGTGGCCTCGTCCACGAGAGCTGGGTGTGTCACCTCCTTCGACTCGGCCCAGCCTCGTGCCGCCGATGGCCGGACTGGAGAACCCTGGTGAGCCGGGCCGGGTGTTCTGGCGCCGTGTCGGTTCCATACCTGCCGGCCCGTGTACCTCGGATTCTCGAGGATGCCGACGACGGTCCGGACGATCCACTCGTGCTTCGTCCGGTGCCGGTTTCGGTCCCGGTCGGCGCTTGACGGGCACGGGATGCTGCGGTCGTTCAGCTCCCGCGCGATGCCGGCCACGCTGCGTCCGGTAGCGCGTTGCTGGAAGATCCACCGCACCCACGGTGCGGTGGCCGGATCAGGTTCCAGGCGGTGCAGACGGCGACCCCAGCTCGCGTGGGCGCGGTTGGGGTGGGGGCCGGCGTCGGCGAGGCGGTAGCCGTAGGGTGGCCTGCCGCCGAGGAACCTGCCCTGCACGGAGGTCTGAATGTGCATCGCGGCCAGCACCCGATGCCGGGCCCGCAGCACCTCGCGGCGCGACTGGGACCCGAGCAGGAGCATCAATGCCTGGTGCACAGGGTCCTTGAGGTTCACCGGACCGTCCGCCTCGGGGAGCCACAGCTGAATACCTTGCGCCTGGAGCGTGCTCAGCACGGCGTCGAACTGGTCTCCGTAGAACGCTCGCTCGTGTTCTCCGATCATGACCGCGTCGAACGAACGGTTCGGCTGTTTCGCGGCCGCGATCAGCTGGGCTGCGGCCTGGCGTTCGCACCAGGGCCGCCTTGCCTCGGCGACCTCCCGTTGCCACCCCAACGACGTCGCCCGGTCCTGGAACTCGACCGTGGACATCCGCCCGTAGAACGCGAACCTCAGCCCATGGCCCTCGATGGCCTGTCGGCGGCGCCGGGCACCGGATCGGCGCGGGGAGACTGCGCGTGTCGGGCTGGCTCTGCGAGCGGTACTGATCATTGTGCACCTCGGTGCTTGAGGCGAGTTCGGGTCGACGGCGGAACGCAGTCTCCCGGCACTGATGACGAGTTTGAGGCTGATCTGCACTCGAATGGCCGCATTGCCGCCGGTACCACCCATGTTGCGTTGCAAGTGGCCGCCCTTTTGTCCGTGGGCAGCCGTCGGGGAGGGTCGGATGTTGACCTTCTCGGCGGGACCGTGGTGTCCTTTGCGGTGGGGAGCCGCCGGTCGAACTCCTCTGGGCGCCACGAGGTCCGGGTGCGGCGCCGGCCGGCGGTCAGGCCGGTGGCATAGCGGCGGCCAGCACCCGCAGGGCCAGATCGAGTGCGTCGGACAGTCGGCGGATGGACCGCGAGGCCTGCATGAGGACGAATCCGCCCTGGACGATGGTGAGGATGTTCTCGGCAAGGGCGGTGGGATCCGTGTCGGGCAGCAGGTGCCCGTTTTCCCGCATGCGGCTCAAGCCGCGTGCCAGGTACCCGGTCCACTGGTGGAACCCGGCTTCGATGAGGCGGCGTGCTTCGGGATCTTCCTCGGCGAGCTGAGCGGTCAATGACCCGAGCGGGCACCCGCCGATCGCGCCGCGCTCGGTGTGCACGGCGAGAAGCCGGTCCTTCCAGGCGAGCCAGGACTCCCAGGTGTCCAGTTCTTCGAGCGGAGGCTGCTGGTCCGAGAGCGCTTGCCGGGTCTGCCGTTCGACGACTGCCTGCAGGAGCTGCGCACGTCCGACGGGAAGTAGTGGAAGACCTGCCCGTGGCTGGTCGAGGTGGCCTTGCGGATGTCGTTGATCCCCACTTGATCGATGCCACGCTCGTACAGCAGCGCCGCCGCGGCGTCGATGATCCGTGCGCGGGTGGCCGCGCCCTTCGAGGTCCACGCCTCTGTCTCCATGGAGCTTCCTTACCTCGTCGCCGATGACCCGCCACCAACTTTGGAGTTGCTTCTCGGGCGGCGCGGTGCTGACCCGATACGAGACGAAGCGATGAGCCGCCGGTGATCACAGCGTCGGGGGCAGGTCCAGCCATGGTTTGCCGGCGACGTCGAATCCGGTGAGCTCGGCGATCTGCCCGTCGACGATGTGCAGGACCGCGATGGCGAACGGCCGGTACTCCGGGTCGTCGGGGGTGCGGAGGTACAGCACGGCGGCCGGCATGCGGTTGACCGTCGTGGTGATACCGCGCCAGGGACGTCAGCCCGTCGAGGTCGTTGCGCTCGTGGGCGTCGATGTACGACTTCACCGCGCCGCGCTCGGCGTTCGTCAGCTCGTGGGTGGCGGGGCTCCGCCAGTCGAGGCGGCGGCCGGGCAGCTGCTCGCGCATCGTCACGCGTGCCCGCTGCAGTGCGCTGGTCACCGAGGCGACGGTCAGCTCGAGCGCGTCGGCGGCCTTCGGCGCCGGCCAGCCGAGGACGTCGCGCAGGACGAGCACCGCCCGCTGCCGCGGCGGCAGGTGCTGGACGGCGACGATGAACGCCAGATCGAGCGTCTCCCTCGCCACCGCCGATTCCTGCGGGTCCTCGGGGAGCATCCGGTCGGGGTACGGCTGCAGGTACGGCAGCTCGGAGCCGGAGTCCGAAAACCCGGACGGCAGGGGGTGCGCTTGTCCAGGAAGTCGAGGCAGACGTTCGTCGCGATCCGGTACAGCCAGGTCCGCAGCGCGGCGTGGCCCTTGAACGTCTCCCTCTTGTTCCACGCCCGCAGGAACGTCTCCTGCGTCATGTCCTGGGCGTCTTCGTAGTTCGCGAGCATCCGGTAGCAGTGCGTCTGCAGCGCACGCCGGTGGCGCTCGGTGACCACTGCGAACCGAGCTGTGTCGCCTGAGCGGGCCGCCGCGATGAACGTGGCCTCGTCGGCGTCCAGCGGTCCAGCGTCGGTCATGGTCATCGATCCTTCCACCGGTGCGAGTGGGCTGCCGGAACTGACGGCGTGGCGGAGGATTTCTGATCGGTGCCGTCGCTGACACCGGGCTGTTCGTCAGGGCGGGATCAGGCGTGGCACTCGTAGAGGGTCTGCGCCATGCCCATCGGCCCGGTCTGCTCGTTCTGGTCGTCCTGCTGTGCGGCCTGCCCGCCGTAGGCCGCTGGGTCGACGGCGGTGCAGTGCTGCGCGGTCCACTGCTGCCGCCGCTGACCGGCGCCGCCGCTCATGCCCGGCATGCCGCCGCCGGATCCGCCGAGGACGAACTTCAGCTTTCCTTCGGCCGTCCACTGCTGGAGCTGGCCGACCGAGGGCGAGTCGTCGCTGCCCGAGAAGCCGCCCATGCCGATGACCGTCTCGTCGGAGCCGATGATGAAGCCCGCCACCGTGGTCGCCGAGCCGTCTACGGCCAGGGTGATCTCCGCGCCGCCGCTGTGCTGCTTCGCGTAGTCCAGGACGCGGTGCTGCTCGTCGGTGAGCTTGCCGTCCATGGCGCCCAGCATGCCGCCGAAGCCGCCGGACGGTCGTTCGGTGCCGCCCGGCATCTGCGGCAGCCCACCAGCTCCGGGGAAGCCTGCGCCGGTGCCACCGGGCAGGTCGCCGGCGCCCGGGAAGCCGCCGGGGCCACCCGTGCCGCCCGGTCGGATACCGCCGAAGCCGCCGCTCGGGCCCGCGGCCGGCATCACGCCGAGGTTCTCGCCGGTCGCGGCGGTCGCCGTGGACCACACCGCCGGCACCAGCAGCACGGTGACCAGCCCGAGCACGAGCGAGACGCGCGAGAGCACCGCGCGGCGCGCCTCGGCCAGCCGGCCCGCGAGCAGCGCGACCACCGCGACGACGCCCGCCACCAGGACCGCCCAGCGCGTCCAGCCCTGCCACGAAGGATCGCGGCTCGCCAGCACGAAGGCCCACACCGCGGTGAGTGCCACCGCGGCGGGCAGCAGCAGCCACCCGGCGGCGCCGTCGCCGCGGTAAGCGCGCCAGAACCGCGCCAGCCCGGCCGCGGAGATCGCGGCGATCGCCGGGGCGAGCATCGTCGTGTAGTACGGGTGCCAGATGCCCTGCGCGTAGCTGAACACCACCGCCGTCACCAGCAGCCAGCCGCCCCACGCGAACCAGCCGGCCCGCAGCGCCGCGTCGCCCGGTTGCTTGGCCGCCATCCGCGAAACACCCTGGACGGCGACGACCACGAGGACGACCAGCGCCAGCGGCAGCAGCCACGAGATCTGCCCGCCGACGGACGTGCTGAACATCCGGCCGAGACCGGTGTCACCGCCGAACATCCCGCCGGCGCCGCCGCCCATCCCGGACGGCAGGGTGATTCCCTCGGGCAGGTCCGGGCGCGGTCCGCCGCCACCGGGGTTGCCTTCGTTGCCGAAGATCCGGCCGAAGCCGTTGTAGCCGAAGATCAGGTTCCAGGCGGTGCCGTCGGTGCTGCCGCCCATGTACGGCTTGGCCCCGGGCCACCAGTCGTGCAGCGCCGCCCACCAGAAGGACGACGCGAACAGGACGGCCCCGGCCCCGAGCAGGTCGAGGATCCGCCGCTTGACCGGCGCGCTCGTTCCGACCAGGTACGCCACCACGAACCCGGGGACGACGATCCACGCCTGCATCATCTTGGTGACGAACCCGCAGCCGACGAAGAAGGCGCACCACAGCAGCCACTTCGTCCGCGCGCGGCTCGTGTCCGCTTTCACCGAGCGCGTGAAGGCGTAGGCCGCCGCGATGAGCAGCAGCACGAGGAGCGTGTCCGGGTTGTTGTCCCGGTTGATCGCGACGGTGATCGGGGTCAGCGTGAGGATCAGCGCGGCCAGCAGCGCGACGTTCTCGCCCGCCCAGAGCCGCACCGCGCGGTGCAGCAGGAACACCGCCGCGACGCCCTCGAGTACCTGGGGAAGCAGCAGCGCCCAGCCGTGGAAGCCGAACACCAGCACCGAAAGTGCTTGCGGCCACAGCGACATCGGCGGTTTGTCCACGGTGAACACGCCGTAAGGGTCGAACGAGCCGAAGAGGAAGTTCGTGAAGCTGCCCGTCATGGACTTCACGGCGGCCGAGTAGTACGTGTTGCCCAGCTGGCCCGCGCCGATTCGCCACGCGTACAGCACACCCGCGGCGACGCAGATCCCGGCGAACGCCCAGACCTGCCACCTCGTCCTGGGCGGGACTGCGACACGGCCGGCGGGTGCCGCGTGTTCGGCGGCGACTGTCATTGTTCGTCCTTTCGGTTGTCCTTGCGGAAGACCCAGCTGCGCAGGAGCACGAACCGGCCCGCGGTGCCCAGCACCGAGGCCGCGAACAGCACCGTCAGCTCCAGCACGCGCCCGGGTTCCGGGGCGAACGCGTGCAGCGCGAGCAGCGCGGCCGAGGTGAACGCGTAGTAGAGCCCGAACACCACGAGCCCCTGCAGATGCGCCATGCCCCGGGCGACGCCCGCGCCCGCGAAGGTGAAGCGGCGGTTGGCTTCGGTGTTGAACAGCGTGGTGAGCACCAGCGCGGCCAGGTTCGCCACCAGTACCGGCCACCACAGCCGGAAGAGCCCGTACAGCACGAGGTACGCGACGGTGGAGATCACTCCGATCGCCGCGAACGACAGGACTTCCCAGAGCCGGCCGCCGTTCGGTTCGCCCAGCACCGCGTCGGGGTGGGCCGCGCGCGGCGCCGGTCGCCGAGGCAGGTCCGGCACCCGTGCGGTCCCGGCCGCTTTCGCCCGGGCGACGCGGACCAGCCCGCGGATGTCGTCGAGCGCGGTCTTGGCGACGTCGACGCGGCTGTCGGTGTCCTCGACCCAGTCGACCGGTACCTCGTGCACGCGCAACCCGTTGTGCTCGGCCAGGAGCAGCAGTTCGGTGTCGAAGAACCAGGCGTCGTCCTCGACGTGGTCCAGCAGCGGCCGGATCACGTCGGTGCGCGCGGCCTTGAACCCGCACTGCGCGTCGGAGAACCGCGCGCCGTGGCTCAGCCGGATCAGCCCGTTGTAGCAGCGGGAGACGAACTCCCGCTTCGGCCCGCGCACCGTGCGTGCCCCGGGGGCCAGCCGCGAGCCGATGGCCAGGTCGGAGTGCCCGTTGACCAGCGGAGCCACCAGCGGCAGCAGCGCGTCGAGCCCGGTGGAGAGATCGACGTCCATGTACACGACGACGTCGGCGGTGCTGGCCCGCCAGGTCTCGCGCAGGGCCAGGCCGCGGCCCTTGCGGTCGAGGTGGCACACGCGGACCGCGTCGTGCTCGTGGGCGAGTGCCTCGGCGACCTCCAGTGTCCGGTCCGTGCTGGCGTTGTCGGCGATCACGATGGTCCAGCCGAAGGGGAACTGGTCGCGGAGGAACTCGCGCAGTACGCGCACGCAGCCGGGCAGTGCGCGTTCCTCGTTGTACACCGGGATGACGATGTCCACCGTGGCCGTCGCGGCACGGTGTTCGGGGGAGGTCCGCAGACCTCCGGTCGCGCCGACCGACATGCTTCCTCCGTTCTCGCTGGTTCGCGGCCGAGCACGACGCTGTGTGACCGGTTACGTTGCCCATACGGTGGACTACTGATCGTGAGAAGCACCTGGTCTTTACCTGAGAGAATCATGAGAAGTGGATCTACAGCTCACGCACAGGCTGACCGCGTAGCCTCCGCCGGGTGCGACTGCTGGTGGTGGACGACGATCCCGACGTGCGGGAAAGCCTTCAGCGCAGCCTGGAGTTCGAGGGTTACGGCGTCGACACGGCGATCTGCGGTGTGACGGCGCTCGAAGTCGTTGCCGGCGAACGGAAGCCCGACCTGGTGATCCTCGACGTGATGATGCCCGGGGTCGACGGCCTGGAGACGTGCCGGCGCATCCGCGCGGCGGGCGAGCGGCTGCCGGTGCTGATGCTCACCGCGCGCGACGCGCTCGGCGACCGGGTCACCGGCCTCGACTCCGGGGCCGACGACTACCTCGTCAAGCCGTTCGCCCTGGAGGAACTGCTCGCCCGCGTCCGGGCGCTGCTGAAGCAGAACCGCGGCCGCCGGTCCGTGCCCGAGGTCCGCCGGTTCGCCGACCTGGAGCTCGACCCGCGCACCCGCGAGGTCACCCGCGGCGGGCAGCGGATGGAGCTGACGCCGACCGAGTTCGACCTCCTGACGGCTTTCCTGGACGCCCCGGGCAAGGTGCTGACCAAGCATCAGCTGCGCCAGGCGGTGTGGGGGACGGAACCGAGCCGTACCAACAACCTCGACGTCTACGTCGGGTACCTGCGGCGCAAGACCGAGGCGGGCGGGGCGAGCCGGCTGCTGCACACCGTGCGCGGTGTCGGGTTCGTGTTGCGGGCGCCGTGAAACGCCGTGGAGAGCGCCGGATGCTGCTGCGCAGCCGCGTCGCGCTGATCACCGCGGCGATCGTGGCGTTCGCGATCGCGTCGATCAGCACCGTGACGTACGTGACCACGCAGCACAACCTGCGCGCTCAGCTCGACGAGACGCTGCTCAGCGGCTGGCCGCCACCCGGCGCGCAGGACCCCGCCCTGCCGAAGCCGGACTGGACCGACCTGTGCCGCGCGGTGAACCGGGGCCGCCCGCTGCAGCGGTTCCTCGAAGGGGTCCAGCTGCTCAAGGCCGACGGGACGACGTGCTCGCCCGCCGGCGTGGACTCGGTCGTCCTCGAGCCGTCGGACCGCACGACGCGGACGGTGACGCTGCGGGACGGGCACACGCAGTCCGGCACGCCGGTGCGGGTGCTGCTCGGCCCGGCGGGCGACGGGAACGTCGTGGCCATCTCGCGCAGCCTCGCCGAGGTCGAGAGCACGCTGACCGGGCTGCGCAACGTCCTGGTCGTGGTGTCGGTGCTGGGTGCGGCGCTCGCGGCCGCGGCGGGCCTGCTGCTCACCCGCCGGACGCTCGAGCCGATGGCGCGGCTGACCGGCGCCGCCGAGGAGATCGCCCGGACCCAGGACCTCGAGCTCCCGGTGGCGGTGTCCGGCCGCGACGAGGTCGGCCGGATGGGCCGCGCGTTCGCCGCGATGACCGGCGCGCTCGCCGAGTCCCGCCGTCGCCAGCGGGCGCTCGTGGCGGACGCGGCCCACGAGCTGCGCACCCCGCTGACCAGTCTGCGCACCAACATCGAGCTGCTCGCCCGCAGCGAGCACACCGGCCGTCCGCTGGCGGCCGGGCAGCGCGCGCGGACGCTGGACCGGCTGCAGGTGCAGGCGGAGGAGCTCGGCGACCTCGTCACCGAACTCGTCGTGCTCGCCCGCGACGAGCACGGACTGGAGTACGCCGACGTCGCCATGGCCACCGTGGTCCGGCAGGCGGTCCGGCGGGCTTCGAGCCGCGCCCGGGACCACACGTTCGACGTCGAAAACGCCGAGTGGTCGGTCCGCGGTGACGCGGCCGCGCTGGAGCGGATGGTCCTCAACCTGCTCGACAACGCGATCAAGTTCTCGCCGGCCGGGTCCGCGGTGACGGTCCGCTCGACGCCGGGCCGGATCTCCGTCGCGGACGACGGCCCCGGGGTCGCTCCGGAGGACAGAGGACCCGCGTTCGACCGGTTCTGGCGCGCCCCGATGGCCCGCGCGCTGCCGGGATCGGGCCTGGGCCTGGCAATCGTCGCGGACACCGCAGCCGCCCACGGCGGACGCGCCCGGTTCGAGGATCCTCCGTGCGGCGAGGGTACGCTGGTGGTCGTCGAGCTGGCGGTCTGACCGCCGACTCGAAATCGGCTGTTCGGCGTGCCAGCGGCCGGAATCGTGGATGTCGTGCAGCGGGCCAACAGGCGGCGACGTCGTGGAACCGACTTGACCGATCGTGACCGGTCTGTAAGCCCGCACCGAGGCCGCGACCCGCTACATGCTGATCGCCCGCCACGGCGAAGAGCCGACCCCGGCGGTCGCGCGGCTGACCGCGCTGTTCGAGACCAAGCTCCGCGCCGCCGGCATCCACATCCCCAGACCGGATTCCCGTTGACCGCGCGTGCTCCCGGTCTTTCGGTACGGCGTGCACGGGACAGCCGGTGGTGCGGTTGCGGGCCAGAGAGACCCGGTTTCCGGTGCCCCGTTCCTCGAGGTACCTCGTCCGCACATCGGCTACTTGTTGAATGGCGGTACGACCGATGCCGGGCCAGGCTTGGTCGAGGTGTTCGACGCGGGATGTGGCTCAGGAGGGGTCTGCTCAGCTCGAAGTAGCGCTGCCCACCTCGCCTGATACCAACCCAGGTACAGCGAGGAGAACTCCGTGACGCCAGTGGTCATCGGCATGGATCCGCACAAGCGGTCCGCCACCATCGAGATCATCGACGAACACGAGCACGTGCTGCACACCGGCCGGTTCGGCACCGATCAGGACGGCTACCACCGCATGCTGGCCACCGGTCGCCGGCACTCGCAGCGATTGTGGGCGGTCGAGGGCTGTCAGGGGCATCGGCCACCATCTCGCGCAGCGCTTGGTCGCCGACAGCGAGACCCGTGGTCGATGTGCCGGCGAAACTGTCGGCGTGGGTGCGGGTGTTCGCTACCGGTCAGGGCCGTGAGACCGACCCGGTCGACGCGCACTCGGTCGCGGTGGTTGCCCTACGCGCCAAGGGTTTGCGGTTCGTTCAGGTCGATGACGCGACGGTGGCGCTGCGTTTGCTGGTCGATCACCGTGACGAGCTGGGCCACGCTCGCACCCAGGTCGTCAACCGGTTGCATCGCCTGCTGTTCGAGCTGCTTGCCGGCGGGGCGAAGAAGTTCCTGTCCGCCACCCAGGCCCGCGCGCTGCTGTCCTCGGTGCGGCCGCGTGATGTCGTGGGCAGGACCCGCCGGCGGCCGGCCGCGGACCTGATCACCGAGCTGGACCGCATCGACAAGCGGATCAAGACAGCCAACGCCGAACTGGGCG
Organism: Amycolatopsis lexingtonensis; assembly: GCF_014873755.1. Taxonomy (NCBI): domain Bacteria; kingdom Bacillati; phylum Actinomycetota; class Actinomycetes; order Pseudonocardiales; family Pseudonocardiaceae; genus Amycolatopsis; species Amycolatopsis lexingtonensis. Next base: position 3,612,933 of record NZ_JADBEG010000001.1, on the reverse strand, counting down.
AGCTGGTCGCCTCCACCGGCAGCACCCTGCTGGAGCTGTTCGCGTCCTGGAACGGCACCGCACCGTTGGAGGCGTCCTATGGTGATCGTCGTCGGCACCGGCTGTCGCGGGCGGGAAACCGCAGGATCAATCGGGTTTTGCACGTGGTGGCCATTGTCCAGCTCCGGCACGACACCCCCGGCCGTGCCTGCTACCGGCGGAGATTGGCGGAGGGCAAGACGAGCATGGAAGCGATGCGGTGTCTGAAACGCCGTCTGTCCGATGTCGTCTACCGTCGGATGGTCGGTGACGCGGAGCGTTTGGCGGCAGGCTCGGGAGGACATTCGGGGGCGGCTCCTGACTCCAGCGCGGCTGACCTGAACCCCGTGGTCAGCACTTCGGAACAGTCACTTCCCGAGCCTGCCGACTACAAGGATAGGGCAGCGGCATCCTCGTCGACGTTTTTCTGTGATGGCAACACCTCCAGTGTCAGGTGTTGCGACGACCGCTAGAACCCAAGATGCACAAGAGCACCGTCGCCACCGGACAAGGCGTAGAGAACACGGGCGGTCAGCCGAGGTAGCGGTCCTTGCGGGCGGTGACGAACTCCTCGACGGTCAGGGGCCGTTTCCCGGTGAGGCGTTCGACGTGGTCGGTGGCGCGGTCGTACCGGTTTTCGCGGTGCAGCTTTGCCATGGTCACGATGTGCTGCTCGGTGTGCGGTGGCAGGCCCGCGTTCGCGAGGACCTCCGTGCGCCACCGTGCCAACGGGACATCCACATAGGACACTCGTCGGCCGAGTGCGGTCGAGAACTCCGCAGCCACTCCGGCCATGTCGAGCACCCGGGGCCCGGTCAGTTCGTACACCTTCCCGGCGTGCTCTTCGGGCTCGCGCAGGACAGTGGCGACCACCTGGGCGACGTCTTCGGCGGCGACCGGCGAGGTGCGTCCGGTGCCGAACGGCAGTGCCAGTGTGCCGTTTTCGCGGATCGATCGCGCCGCGAGGGCGGTGAACAGCGGGTTGTCGAGGAATGAGGTCGGGCGTACGTGCACCACGGGCAGGCCGGACCAGTCCAGTACCTGTTCCGCCAGCCAGTGCAGCCGTTGCTGGTGGGATTCCGCGGTGCTGGTGGCGGTCATCTGGGACACCGTCATCTGCGACATGTCCACCAGCAGGTCGAGTTCGCCGTGTGCCTTAGCGACCGTGGCCATGATGGTCGCCGCCAGCAGGTGGTCCGGGGACACGCTGAGCCCGAAGTACGCCCGGCGGACGCCGTCGAGGGCGGCCGACACGGTGTCGGGCCGGGTGAGGTCTCCGGTGACGACCTCGGCACCGAGTGCCCGTACCGCGGCCGCGCGGTCGTCGTCGCGGCGGACCAGGACGCGGACCGGCACGTCCTGCGCGCGCAGCAGCTCGGTGACGCGGCGCCCGATGCCGCCGGCGCCGGTGACGAGAACGAGGTCGTGATCAGCCATCGATGGTCTCCTGCCAGGAGTGTTCGCGGGTGCTGGTGGTGCTTCCTTCAGCGGAGGAAGAAGCCGAGGAGAGCTTCGGCGCGCTGGCCGACGGGGGAGTAGAGCAGGCGGGCGGCGTTCCGGCGATCTTGCCCGCGGATGCTCTTGGGGTGACGTTGCCGGAGGTCGTGCGGTCGAGGACCTTGCGGCGGGGCGGGGCCGAGCGTGACGGGGACGAGGTGCTCGCCGGCGGCGGGCCGGGCGCATGAACCGGCGGAGGTTGCGGTGCGGGTAGCCGATGCCCTGCACGACGGCCACGAGTTCCCTCATCGCGGTCTCGTGTCGCGAGCGATGTCCGAAGTCGGTGTCGATCGCCGCCTCGGCGCGCTGGGTTTGCCGGATCAGGAGGAACCGCTCGGCGTCGGTGGCCGGTGTGGTGACTTCTCCGGTGGTCATGGCGGTGTTCCTCAGCTGTGGGCGGGAGCGGCGGTCTGTGAGCGGCGGGCCATCCAGCCGATGAGGCGGACCATGTGGCGGCGGGACAGGAGCCTGCCGAGGAGGGCGAGGGATCCGCTGTTGGTGATGACGGAGGGGGGTGCGGATCGGCGGTCGAGGGTGTCCAGGGCGATCTTCACGACCTGTTCGGGGGTGGCTCGTTTGGTGCCGAGGTCGGCGGTCTGGCTGCCGGCGGCGTCGTAGAACTCGGTGCGGGTCGCGCCGGGGTTGACGGCCAGGACGCGCAGGCCGGTGCCGCGGGCTTCTTCCCAGAGTCCTTCGGTGAAGTTCAGGACGAAGGCTTTGGTGGCGGCGTAGACGCTCATGTAGGGGATGGGCTGGAAGCCGAGCAGGCTGGCGACGTTGATGAGGATGCCGGTGTCGGCGGCGGTCAGCGGTCCGATGTAGGCGCGGCTGAGGTCGACCAGGGCGCTGATGTTCAGCGCGATCATGCTCTGCAGGCGGTCGGGGTCTTCGTCGGTGAAGGCGTCGTGGGTGCCGAAGCCGGCGTTGTTGACCAGCCCGGTGGCGTGGATGCCACGGGATTCGAGCTCGGCGCGCAGGGTGCGGCCGGCGTCGGGCCGGCCCAGGTCACGGGCGACGGTGGTGACGGTGACGCCGTGGGCGCGGGTGAGTTCGGCGGCCAGGCTCTCCAGCCGGTCGGCGCGGCGGGCGACGAGGACGAGGTCGGCGCCGCGGCGGGCGAGCCGGCGGGCGAATTCGGCGCCGAGGCCGGAGCTGGCGCCGGTGACGATGACGGTCTGGCGGTGGTAGTCGATTTTGCTCATGGCTTCACCCTACGCACTGTCGTGCACTGAGTGCAAGACAGTGCATGGTGTGACGTGACGTACCATGGGTGCATGGCTGCCAAACCTCTTCGGGAACAGACCCGCTCCGTGGTCCGCTCACTGCTCGCCCGGACCGCCATCGAGTTGTTCGCCGCGAAGGGCTACGACAACACGACCCTCGACGAGGTCGCCGCCGCGGCGGGAGTGTCCCGGCGGACGCTGTTCAACTACTTCCGCAGCAAGGAAGATCTCGCGCTGAGCAGCCTGGCCGAACAGGGCGAGCTGATCGCCGCGCGTCTCGCGGAGCGTCCGGCCGGTGAGGATGCGTGGACGGCGTTGCGTGCGGCGTTCGGGGTGCTCGAGGAGATCGAGATGACCGCCGAAGACCGTTTGGCGTTCATCTCGCTACTGTTCGGCAACGACTCCCTGCGCGCCGGGCACGCCGAGAAACAAGCCCGCTGGCAAGACCTGTTCGCCCCGCTGATCGAGCCACGGCTGCCCGGCTCCGACCAGCGCGCTCTCAACGCCCGCGCGATCGCCGCGGCGGCGATCGTCTGCCTGCAGATCGCCAACGAGGAATGGGTCCGCCTGCGCGGGCAAGCCGACATGCTCGAGCTCTACGACACCGCCGTCCGGGCCATCCGCACCTGAACTTCTCGATCAGGCTCGTTTCGGTTCCTTGCGCAGGCCGAGCAGGAGTTCCCACGGTCCCGTTGCACTTGGGACGAGCCGGCGTAGATGGTGCCGGCGGATGTCGGGATCGGTGCGCAGGCCGTCAGCCGGCGTGCTCGTCGCGGTTGTCGTAGGCATCGTGGGCCGCGAGAACCTCCGGCAGGTGCTGCACCGACCACTCCGTGAGCGCCTTCAGCGGCACCCGCAGGGTTTCGCCCAGCGGGGTCAGGCCGTACTCCACGCGCACCGGCACCGCCGGGTAGACCGTTCGCCGGACCAGGCCGTCACGCTCGAGGGCGCGCAGCGTCTGGGTGAGCATCTTCTCGCTCACGCCCGACAGCCGGTTGCGCAGCTGGGTGAACCGGCACGGCCCTTGCTTGCCGAGCTCGCCGAGCACCAGGATCGACCACTTGTCGCCGATCCGGTCGAGCAGATCCCGGGACGGGCAGCCGCGCGCATACGGATCCCACGATGCTGTCTTCCCGGTCACAGCCTTGCCGGTCGTCACCACGCCCACCTCTTCCCTTTCCGGCGGGTGGCTACCTTACCAAAAGGTGGCTACTTCCCGATGGTAAGCCATGGAGTCATCGTGGACCCCGTGCCGCGGAAGGGCCGCGGCGGAAACGAGGATCGCACGTGTCCATCGTCGTCACCGGAGCCACCGGCCAGCTGGGCAGGCTCACCGTCGAAGCGTTGCTGCGGCGCGGAGTTCCCGCTTCGCGGATCGTCGCGACCGGCCGGGACCTCGCGGCGCTCAAGGACTTGGCCGATCGCGGCGTCGTGGCGCGCCGGGCCGATTTCGCCGACCCGGACAGCCTCACGGCGGCTTTCGCGGGAGCCGGGAAACTGCTCCTGGTCTCGGCTTCGTTCCCCGTCGACGAGCGCGTCGCCCACCATCGGCGTGCCATCGACGCCGCGCTGGCCGCGGGAGTGTCCTCAGTGGTCTACACGAGCATGACGCACGCCGACACGGCCACCACGATCCTCGCCGCGACCCATCGGGCCACCGAGGAGTACCTGCGGGAGCGCGGTGTTACCCACGTGCTGCTGCGCAACAGCTGGTACCTGGAGAACTACACCGCCACCCTGCCCGCGGTCCGCGAGCACGGCGCGGTCATCGGCGCCGCGGGCCAGGGAAAGGTCAGCGCCGCAACCCGCGCCGACTACGCCGAGGCCGCGGCCGTCGTGCTGACCACCGAAGGGCACGACGGCGCGGTGTACGAACTGGGCGGCGACGAGGCGTTCACCCTGGCCGAGCTCGCCGCGACGGTCTCGGCCGCCACCGGGAAGCCCATCGCCTACACCGATCTGCCGGCGGACCAGCTCGCCGAGGCGCTGATCGGCGCGGGGCTGCCCGCCGAGCTGGCGAACGTCCTCGCCGACGCGGATCTGGGCCTGGGCCGCGGTGAGCTGTTCACCGAATCCGGCGACCTGAGCCGCCTGCTCGGCCGCCCGACCACGTCCCTGGCCACCGCGGTCGCCGACGCACTGCGTTGACCAGCCGCACTTTCTCTTCGACTCGACCGGAAAGGTCCAGCACGATGTCCACCCGCACCGCCCTGCGGCGCACGCTGCTCACCCTCACCACGACGGCTGCCGCTCTGGCCACCCTCGCCGCTCCCGCCACTGCACACGGGAGCAGCGGCTACGCGATCACGATCAACGGCGGCAATGCTTTCCCCGAAAGCGTCACGGCCGACCAGCAGTACGTCTACACCGCCAGCATCGGCGACGGCACCGTGTACCGCGGGCGCGCCGGGGCGAAGACGCTCGAGCCGTTCCTGCCGGGCGGCCAGGACGGGCGCACCCAGGCCGCCGGGATCAAGATCGCCGGCGATCGCCTGCTGGTCGCCGGCGCCTTCACCGGACGCTTCTTCACCTACACCGCCACCGGAAAGCTCGTTTCCGCTTACACCGTCCCGGAAACGGGCGAGCCGACTCTCGTCAACGACGCCGCCGTCACCCCGGACGGGGACGTCTACATCACCGACTCCTTCCGCGCCGTGGTCTATCGGATCCCGGCCGCCGAGGTGCGCGCCCCCGCCACCGGCGCCCACCGGACTCTGGAAGTGGCCTACCGCCTGCCGGACTACGTGGCCGGCCAGTCCAACGGCAACGGCATCGTCGCCACCCCCGACGGCAAGTCGTTGATCATCGGCTACTGGTACAGCGGCGCGCTCTACCGGCTCACCCTCGCCACCGGTGAAGTCCGCAAGATCGTCGCGCCGCCCCTGCCCAGCGCCGACGGCATCGCGCTGCGGGGCAACGTCCTCTACATCGCCCGCTCGGTCGACGACGAAGTCGACACCGTGCGGCTCTCCGGCGACAGCACCCGGGCGACCGTCGTCTCCGAACGCACCTACCCGGGCGCCGACACCACGACCGGCGTCGTCGTGAGCGGCGATCGGTTGCTGGTGACCAATTCCCAGATGGACACCTACCTGTACGGCACTCCGCTGACCAGCCCGGTGTTCACCCTCGAAAGCCTGCCGCTCCGATGACGACGGCGACGCTTGCCACCAAGAGCGCCACCCGGACCTGATCGTCGTGCCGGTGATCGGGGCCGGTCAGCGGAAGAGGCGGAAGAACCCTCGCACCTGCTCGACCAGCGACTTCGGCTGCTCCAGCGCGGCGAAATGGCCGCCTCGCGGCAGTTCCTCGAACCAGCGCAGGTCGGTGAACCGCAGTTCGGCCTCCCGCCGCGACGGGCGGGTGATGTCACGTGGGTAGATCGACAGTCCGGTCGGTGCGGTGACCTTGTCGCGGAAGTTGGCGAAGCTTTCCCAGTACAGGCGTGCGGAAGACGTAGCCGATGCGGTGAACCAGTAGACGGAGATCTCGTCGAGGATCTGCTGCCGCGTCACCGCGTCTTCGGGGTGGCCGTCGTTGTCCGTCCAGGCCCAGAACTTCTCGGCGATCCAGGCGGCTTGGCCGGCGGGGGAGTCGGTGAGGCCGTAGCCGAGCGTCTGCGGCCGGGTCGCCTGGATCGCGGAGTATCCGCGGCCGGTGCGCTGGAACTCCTTCTCGGCCGCGAGGTTCGCCAGTTCCGCGGGTGTGGGGTCGTCGAAGGTGCCCGCTGCCACGGATCCGAGGTTCAGGTGCACGCCGGCGACGCGCTCGGGTGCCACCTCGCCCAGCGCGCCGGAGACGGCCGAACCCCAGTCACCGCCTTGCGCGCCGTACCGCAGGTAGCCCAGCGAGACCATCAGCGTGTCCCAGGCGCGGGCGATGTGGGTGACGCCCCACCCGGTCGTCGACGGCTTGTCGCTCCAGCCGTACCCGGGCAACGATGGCGCGACGACGTGGAAGGCGTCCGCCGGGTCCCCGCCGTGCGCGCGCGGGTCGATGAGCGGGCCGAGGACCTCGAGGAACTCGAGTACCGAGCCCGGCCACCCGTGCGTGAGCACCAGGGGGAACGCGTCCGGCTCGGGGGAGCGGACGTGCAGGAAGTGGATGCCGAGCCCGTCGATGGTGTCGCGGTACTGCGGGAAGGCGTTCAGCCGCTCGGCGAACCCGAAGTCGTAGTCCTCGGCCCAGGCGCGGCAAAGTTCCTGTGCGTAGGCCAGCGGCAAACCCTGTGACCAGTCGTCCACGGGCTCGGGCTCGGGCCACCGTGTTCGTCGCAGTCGCTCACGCAGATCGGCGATCTCGGCTTTGGTGATGCTGACCTCGAACGGCTCGGCGGCCATGACGGGGCTCCTTCCTCGTATGGCGTTGTCGGATCGGATGTCGGTCAGGCTCCGGGGCGGCGGCTCAGGCTCGCGGGGTGCTTGGCCTCATTCGATGTCTGCGAGCGCGGCTATCACCGTGTCGAGGAGGTCGCGGAGGTGTTGGGCGTCTTCGGGGCCCAGCGCGTCGGTGAGCTTGTCCTCGATTTTGCCGACGTGCTGGTAGGCGGCCTGGAGGGTGCGGTGGCCTTCGTCGGTGAGGTGCAGCTCTTGGATGTTGCGATGCCGGGGGTGGGTGCGTCGTTCGACCAGTCCGCTGGCTTCGAGCTTGGCCGCCAGCAGCGCGACCGCCTGGGTGGTGACGCCAAGGCGGCGTCCCAGCTCGGCGCCGTTGAGTCCCGGGTAGACGTGGACGTGCATCAGCAGCGAGTACGAGGCGGTGGAGAGCCCGACCGCTCGCAGGGCTGGCTCCTTGGCGGATTGGAGCGTGAGGTCGGCGCGGCGTAACGCCCAGCCGACTCGCTGGAGCGCTTGTTCCGGGATGACGTCTGGTGGCTGGCTCACGGCGTCAGTGTAGACATGCCTTGAGGTAGATCAAGGACTTGATCCTCATCAAGACTTTTAGCTACGGTGCGGATCGCGGCTTCCAAGAGCGACAGGAGCGAAGCGATGAGCGACGACCGGCGATGAGGGGGCGCCGTGCGAGCGGGCGCCGGTGGCGCTCGGCCCGATCGTCGGTGGCGCGCTCGTCAGCTCTGCGGGATGGCGGTCGATCTTCTGGGTCGACGTCCCGGTCGCCGCGGCCGCGATCGCGTTGACTGCCCGATTCGTTCCCGAGTCACGGGCGCCCAGGCCACGTCGCCTGGACCCGGTCGGCCACGGCTGCCCACACCACCGCAGCGAACGTTGCGAGGACCCTGCTGGGGTGAAGACGACGCCGCCTGACACGCCAGCCAACCCGATGACCACTCCAACCAGAAAGAACGCTCATGAGCAGAGAGCAAGCCGAAGCCATCGCTCGGACGTTGCGAGACTCACCCCTCGATGTCGGTGGCGAGGCGGTAGCGCAGCGAGCGCTGTTCGCGCAGTTGATGGCTTCACGTCCGCGCCCGGCCGATCTCGTCACCGACGACATCCGACTCGGCGACACGCCGGCCGTTCGAATCTCCATCGGACAGGCGAAGCCAGGCCGGCCGTCCTGTACTTCCACGGCGGCGGGTACGCGATCGGAACCGCGGCCGAGACCATCGGACTGCCAGGCCGGATCGCCGCCCGCAACGGCGTCACGGTCCTGTCCGTGGACTACCGCCTCGCACCGGAAAACCCTTTCCCGGCAGCACTCTCCGACGGACTCGACGCCTACCAAGCCGCACTCGATGCCTACGCACCAACCCGATTGGTTGTCGCGGGGGAGTCGGCCGGCGGAGGACTCGCCCTCGCCACGCTCCTGGCCGCCAAACAACGGGGCCTGGCGATGCCCGCCGCCGCGTTCGTGATGTCTCCGTGGGTGGAGCTCACCCTCTCCGGCGCGAGCATCGACACCAAGGCCGATATCGATCCCGTCATCTACCGCGCGGCGCTCGAGCTGCGCGCCCAAGAGTACGCAGGCAACCGACCCCGCACCGACCCGTTCGTCAGCCCGCTCTTCGGCGACTTCGACGTCTTCCCGCCATTGCTCATCCAGGCCGGCTCACACGAGTGCCTGCTCGACGACGCCGTCAGACTCGCCGGACGCGCCGCGACCGACAACGTGGCCATCACCCTCGACATCACTCCCGGCGTCCACCACGTGTTCCAAGCCGTCGCAACCCTCCTCGACGAGGCAGACGCCGCCCTGCGGCGAGCGTCCTACGCTGGTTGCGCCGCGTGGCTGTCGAGCAGTTTGGCCAGCAACGACTGGAGTTGCCGCTGCTCGGTCCGGTCGAGGCCGGCCAGGAGTTCGGCCTGGACGGTGCCGGCGTGCTGTTGGAGTTCTTCGAGGTACTGCCTTCCGGCGGCGGTGAGGGTCACGAGGTTGCGACGCCGGTTGTCGGGATCGGCCTGACGGTCGACCCGGCGGCCGCTTTCCAGCCGGGCGAGTATGCCGCTGACGTCGTTGCGGTCCAGGCCGAGGCGGCGGCCGATCTCGGCCTGGCTGAGCGCCCCGTACTCCTCCAGCGCGGCCAGCACGGCGAAATCGGCGCGGGCACCCAACGGCATGCGTTCCGCGGTCAGCCGGGCGCCCAGCGTGGCCACCTTGTTCGCCTGCCAGCTCACAAGCCCGCGCAGCCGGGCCGGGGGTTGCAACGCGTGATTCGTGACCACCATGCACCCACTCTAACCGTTGGTGGCCCCAACATGTGTTATGTTGGGATCACCAACGTTGGTCACCCCAACATTCATGGAGGAGTGGTCTCATGAACCACAGCAGTGCGCATCCCGATCTGTCCGGTCACCGCGTTGTCGTGCCCGGTGGTACAGGCGCCGTCGGCGAAGGTGTCGTCCGCGCTTACCTCGCCGCCGGTGCGGACGTCGTGGTACCGACCCGCAGCCAGGAACGGGCCGACGAGTTCCGGCACGTGCTCGGCGACGCGGCCGGCGATCGGCTGCACCTGGTGGTGCACGACTACACGACGTTCCCCGGAGCCGCGCAACTCGCCGACGAGATGGAGCGCAGGCTGGGCGCCGTCGACGACGTGGTGGCGCCGATCGGTGGCTGGTGGGCCGGCAAACCGCTCTGGGAGATCGACGAGAGCGACTGGCAGAGCGCCTTCGTCGGGCTCGCCTCCACTCACATGGCCGTCCTGCGGGCCTTCCTGCCCAAGCTGAGCACCCGCGGCACCTACACGCTGATCGTCGGGACTTCTGCGCTCACGCCGGTTCCCGGCAGTGGCCTGGTCAGCATGGAGCAGTCCGCCCTGCTGATGATGCGACGAGTCGCCGAAGCCGAACTCACCGGTCCACAGCGGGCCCACGCCCTCGTGCTCGGCCCGGTCGGCACCCGCCTCGCCGACACCGCGGCACCGGACTGGGTGAGCGCCGACCAGGTCGGCGCGATCGCCGTCGCCGCCTCGGCCGCCATCGAGGTCGGCAGCCGGGAGTTCAGGCTGGGCAACCGGGCCGAAGCGGACGAGGCGCTGGCACGGCTACAGGCCGGCCGGCCTGTAGCCGTGCCGGGCACGGTGGTGACAGTGTCCACAATGGAGCCCAAGGACGGACGACGTGAGGACCTCGTCGCGCTGCTCGCCGAACTCGCCCCGCGGATCCGCGCCGAACCGGGATGCCTGCGGTACACGGTGCACCGCACCCACGGCGAGGCGGACGGACCGTTGCTGGTGATCCAGGAGTTCACCTCGATCGAGGGGTTCAGGCAGCACAGCGCGACCGTGGCCGACCAGATCCCGCGGCTCGCCGCCCTCCTGGCGAAGCCCCCGGTGCCACCGGCCCTGTTCGAACCCGTGCTCGATTAGGACACCGACCTGAACGCACGGCCGCCGGCGAAGACCGCGGGTCAGCCCGGTCCGTCGCCGGCGGCCGCCAGGAGCGGCACGACCAGGTCGCTGATCGGGGTGGGAATGCCGCGGGACCGGCCACGTCGCAGCACGACCCCGTTGCGGCTGTCCCATTCCAGGGGCCGGCCCGCCTCTCGGTCGGCGAGGATCGAGGTGCTCAGGTCGGGCGGGTACCCGCGGAACTCGTCGACGATCGCCTGCGGGACCTCGTCGCCCAGCGACGCGCCCTCCGCGCGGGCGACCTCAAGGCACTCCCGCAGGTAGGCCAGGGCCAGTTCGGCGACATCGCTTCGCGCGAACATGCCGGCTCGTCGGCCGGTCAGCACCATCAGACCCGCGACCGCGTTCTGCAGCAGCTTCCGCCACGCGACGGTCGTGAAATCCCTTGCCACGTCGACCGCGCACCGGGTGCCGCGCAGCGCCGCGAGCACCACGCCGCTCGCCGGCGTGTCCGGCAGGGTCAGGCGCGCTTCGCCGCGGAGCCACACGGAACCGTCCGGCTCGCGCTGGGCGGGAAACCACACCACCGAGGGCAGCAGCGGTCCGCCGGACGAGTACGGCGCGAAAAGCTCTTCCTGTTCGACGCCGTTCTGCAAGACGCAGACAACGGTTTCCGGGCCGCACAGGGCGGAAAGCCACGGCGCCGCCGACTCCACCTGTGTCGATTTGACGGCGACGAAAACCAGGTCGACGGTGTTCCCGATCTCGGCCGGATCAGTCCGCACAGGCCCTGGCACGACGACGGCAGCACCGTCATCGTCGCGCAGCTCCAGGTGCTCGCGCGCCGAGCGCCCGCAGATCGTCGGCGTACGCCTCGCCTCATGCAGCGCCGCCGCGATCGTCGTGCCGATCGCTCCCGGCCCGACGACGGCGACTGCGGGTTCCCCGGCCGTCATCGGGCGGGCGCCACGGAGTACCGGGGCACCGGGCCCGGAGTGGTCACGAGGAGCCCGCCGACCGCCTCGACGACACCAGGCAGGGGCTCGGGTGGATGAGCCGCGTAGGCCGCCTTCAGCCTGGCGCGGCTGATGGCGATGCCGGGCCCGGCGAGGTCTGTTGTGGACTGAGTCATTCCCGTTCCTTCCGCTCAGGGCTGAGCGCGGCGGACCAGAGGGGCGCGCACGTTCGGGGCGTTCTCGAGCGTGAACGCGATCTCGGTCGGGAGGTAGCGGTCGTCGTTGTGCTCGATGATGACGCCCCGCGGGTTCCGCGCGCTTCGCCGTTGCCGCAGCAGCGGAGTGCCTTCGGGCACCTCAAGCTGCGCCGCGTCGGTCTCGTCGGCTGCCACGGCGTCGATGATGTGGGACGCGGCGGCGAACTCCACGCCGCGGCTCTGCAGGTACTCCCACTGGGACCCGGAGTCCGAATCGAAGTCGAAGAGCAGCCGGCCGACGCTTTCCAGGTAGGTCGCGCGTTCGAGCATCACGGGGACACCGTCCAGCAGGCGCAGCCGCAGTCCCTGCACCACCAGCGCACCTTCCTCGATGTGCAGGGCGGCGGCCGCCGCTGGATCCGCCGGCCGCAGCGCCAGCTCCAGCGTCCGCTGGCCGGGAGTGCGGCCGAGGGAACGCACCCAGGCCGAGTAGGACATCAGCGCGTCGAACGGCTGCCCGAGGGCGTTCGAGCTCACCGTCGCGCGTCGGCCGCGCCCGCCCGAGATCACGCCGTCCGCCCGGAGCGTCGCCAGCGCCTGGCGAACCGGTGCGCGCGAGGTCTTCCACTGCTCGCAGAGCTCCGCCTCGGAGGGCACCACCCCGCCGACCTCGAGGCGGCCGTCCCGGATCCGCTCACGCAGGTCCTCGGCGATCGCGACATGCAACGTCGTCACGCACCCATTCTTACCTGTTCGGACATGTTCTGAGCAACACCCGAGATCCCGCGGCTGCTCTGGTGAATGCACGGTGAATGTCCCTGAGAGAGCAAGGATTACGCTTGTGCAGCGGGTCGCTCGTGATCACCGTACTTGGCACAACAAGTTGCTGGGACCCGACGCGCCGGCTCGGCTGGCGACCGCTCTGCACGGCGCACTCGTGCGCTTCGTGCGCGACGGCAGACCCGGATGGAATACCTATGCCGCCGGAACCCGTCCGGTCTTGGTGTTCGACGAAAAGACCCGGGAAATCCCCGACGCCTTCACCCTGCCACACGACCGGTTGCGGCGGGCACGCTGAGGAACCGTCGCGCCGCGCACCGGTTTCCTGGTCGTCGAGTGGCTACATGCCGGGTTCCCACCAGCCGCGCGTGTCGACGTCCGCGGCATCCGCCAGCGTCTCCAGTTCCGCGATCTCCTCGTCGGCGAGCTCGATGCCGTGAGCTCGGACCAGCCCGTCGAGGTAACCGGCCTTCGTGACCCCGATGATCGGGGTGGTCCCCTTGGCGATGGCCCAGGCGGTGGCGACGTCGGCGGCGGACGCGCCCCGGTCCTCGCCGATCGCCGCCATCCTGTCCGTCAGCGTCTGCAGCCGGGGCAGGATGCCGTTGTACACGGCCGCCCGGTCGCTGCCCTCCGGCAACGGATGGGCCGGGCTGTACCTGCCGGTCAGCGCCCCTTGCTCGAGGACCATGTAGGAAAAGAACCGCACGTCGTGCTCGCGGCAGTGGTCGAGGATGCCCGCGCGCTCGGAGCTCCGGTACAGGAGGCTGTGGTGGTTCTGGACCGCCTCCACGCGGAAGCCGGCCTCGCCGAGGATCTGATCGGCGAGAGCGATCTGCGTCAGATTGTGGTTCGAGACGCCGACGTGCTTGATCGTGCCGCTCCGCAGCAGCGGAATCAGCAGCGGCGTCCAGCGGGCCACGTCGGCAGGGTTGTGAATCCAGTACAGATCCACATAGTCCGTACCCAATCGGTCGAGGCTCTGCTCCAGCATGTCCGCGACCGGATTGCCGCCGTCGCCCGCGGCCTGCGGGGTGAACTTCGTCGACAGCTGGTACTCGCTGCGGGCGTAGCCCTTGAGCGCCTGAGCGAGCACCGTCTCCGAGCGGCCCATGCCGTACACGACGGCGGTGTCCCACAGGGTGAACCCATTCGAGTGCGCCTTCTCGACGACCTCTCGCAGACCGGACTCGGTCAGCCGGCTGCCGAACTGGCCGTCGCCCACCTCGCCGCTGTCTCCCCACGCCCACGTGCCCAGCGCCACCGGCGACGCGGTCAGCGTCTTGCTCGTCATGTCTCCTACCTCCATACGGAACGGTCGATCCCCAGGAGACCGCGATCGCCGCCACCGGAGAAGGTCGCGGTTATCGGGGGTACGACCGCCACCCCCCTCGGGCCGTGACCGGCGGCTACCGTCAAGGGCATGGACCAGCAGCACGGGAACCGCGGCGAAATCCGGGACTTCCTCGTCAGCCGCCGCGCCAAGATCACCCCGGCGCAGGCCGGACTGCCGACCGGTGCCCGCCGCCGGGTCGCCGGGCTGCGGCGTGAGGAGGTCGCCGTCCTCGCCGGCGTGAGCACGGAGTGGTACACGCGGCTGGAGAAGGGGCACATCGGCGGCGTGTCCGAGGACGTTCTCGACGCGGTCGCTCGCGCACTGCGGCTGGACGACGACGAACGCACTTACCTGTTCGACGTGGCCCGGTCATCGCGGCGAGGGAGCCGCACGCCGTCGCGCCGCCGGGACGTCGAGGTCCCGCCCCGGGTTCAGTGGCTGCTCGACTCCATGACGATGTCCTCGGCGTTCGTGCGCAACGGCCGCACGGACGTCGTCGCCGCCAACTCCCTGGCCCGAGCCGTGTACGCGCCGATGTTCGGCAGCGCCACCGTCGACCGGCGCGGCCGCCCCAACATCGCCCGCTACATTTTCCTCGACTCCGGCGCACACGACTTCTTCGTCGACTGGGACGCCGCCGGCAATGCCACCGCCGCCCTGCTGCGCGCCGAGGCCGGGCGCGAGCCCCGCGACCGGGCACTGCGCGAACTCGTCGGCGAGCTGTCCACCCTCAGCCCCGAGTTCCGCGACCTGTGGGCCGCGCACGACGTCCTGATCCGCCACGACGGCATCAAACGGCTCCGACACCCCGACGTCGGCGACCTGGAACTGAACTTCCAGGACCTTGACCTGCCCCTGTCCGGCCGAGCCGTGCACAACCTGATCACCTACACCGCCGAACCCGGCACCGCATCCGAAGACCGGCTCAAGCTCCTCGCCAGCTGGGCGGCGACGCGATCGCAGGCGGCAGAGCCCACCCGCCGCGCGGAGTCTCCCTGAAGGCGCGGATGGCGGCGGTGGACCGCTGGGCCACCAGCAGGCGGGACACGCCGTGGCCTCCGCCCCAGCGGGACGGCGCCGCGTTCGTGAACCCGGTGTGCAGCATGACGTCTCGTGCTGTTCGGCTCTCGCCTGGGCCGGTGCAGGTCGCGGTCACCTCGGGCGAGAGTCCGGCGCGGGCTTCCGCCGGTGGAACAGGTGAGCGGAAGCCACCTACTCCTGTGGGTGCAGGACGACGCGGCCGAACGGCCGGCGCTCGGCGAGGGTGGTGTACGCGGCCTTCACCTCGGCCAGCGGGTATGTCGCAGCGATGGGTATGTCGAGAGCACCCTCGACGGCGAGGTCGGCCAGCATGCGGAGGGCCGGCAGACCGCCGGCGTCCATGGTGCCTTCGCCGCGATTCCGTGCTCTTTGGCGGCCTGGTAGTCGACTGCGGTGGTGATGCGTTCCGGAGGTACTCCGAGATCCAGGGCGAGCTGGACGTAGCCCGATCCGACCGCGTCGATGAAGGCGTCGATCTTGCGGCCGCCGGCGGCGTTCCGGACGTCTTCGGCGATGTCGCCGACGAAGGGGACCGGGGTGATGCCGTGCGCCCGCAGGTGGTCGGCCTTCGCGGGGTTGCCGATACCGAGCACGGTCGCGCCGGTTCGTCGTGCGAGCTGTGCGGCGGTGAAGCCGACACCGCCGGTGGCGCCGGATACGACGACGACCTCTCCCGCGGCGGGCCCGACGGCGTTGAACCCGGCCAGACCGGCCATGGGCGTGACGAAGAGGGAACCGGCGACGTCCCAGGCCAGTCCGAGCGACTTGGGGATCAGCTGCGTTGCCGGAACGGCAACGTACTCGGCGTGTGCGGACCATTCCTGTGACCAGCCGAGTACTTCGTCTCCGGCCCGCACGTCCTGGGTGCCGTCACCGACGCTCACCACTACGCCCGCCAGGTCGCGGATGGGCGTGTAGGGCGCTCCGTGGAGCGCGGACAGAGAGCCTGGGTTGATGCATGACGCCTGAACCCGCACTATCGCTTGTCCTGGAGACACTTCCGGCATGGGCACGTCGTCGATCGACAATTGGTCGACCCCGCCGAAGCGGTCATATCGTACTTGTCGCATGAATTCGTTCTGCTTTCTCATCCTGTGGCTGTTCGGCGTGTCCCGGGTCAGCCGAGTTTCGTCGTGTCCCGATCGGGGCCGGGCGGCGGCATCTCCTTCCTGGAACTGATCCAGGCGCACACCCGCGGCGTCGGGGGCACGGAGACACAGCCCCTGCCCGACTACGTCGCCGCGCGTTACCTGCTCCACGAGCGGCTCGTCGACGCGATCGAGGCCCGAGACCAGGTCGAGGCCCGGCGGCTGATCCACGAGCAAAACAACATCGAAGCCGCACGGTGATCGGGGATACCGTGACTCATTCCGGGTAGTTCCCGGCTGCCAGGTCGTCGAGCAGGGTGGGCTGAGCGGGCTGCCAGCCGAACTTCTTCCGGGTCAGCTCGCCGGAGGCGGGCTGGTCGAGGGCGTAGACGGCACCAGCGGGGCCGAAGTGCTCGGCGGGCACCGAAACGGCGGGCACGTCGAGTTGCCGGCCGATGGTCTCGGCGAGAGCCCGCATCGGATCGCCCTCGTCGGCGACCGCGTGCACGACCGTGCCCGGCTCGGCGTCTTCCAGGGCCAGCCGGAACAGCCGGACCGCGTCGAGGTGGTGCACTGCGGGCCAGCGCTGGGCACCGTCGCCCACGTAGCCGGACACGCCGGTGCGGCGGGCGGTGGCGATGAGGGCGGAGGCGAGTCCGTACCGGTGGCCGCGGGAGTGCACCGACCGGGGCAGCCGCACGACCACGGACCGGACATCCTTCTCGGCCAAGGCGAGCGTGTACTCGGCCGTCCGCCCGCGCCGGCCCAGGGGTGAACCGGCCAGGGGATCGGTGGCGAGGGGCGAATCCTCTTCGGTGGCGAGGCGGCCGGGCACGATCGGCGTGCCGGAGGCGATGAGCAGCGCCTTGCCGGTCCCATCGAGGGCGGCGCCGAATGTCTCGACGGCCATCGCCTCGTCAGCTACCGACTGCGCCATGTCGGTGCCGTGGTTGAACGCGACGTGAATCACCGCGTCCACCTCGACGGCGCCGGCGCGCAGGGTTTCCGGGTCGGTGAAATCGCCGCGGAGCACCCGGGCGCCCGCTGTGGCGACCTTCCGCGCGGCGGCGTCGGAGCGGGCCAGCCCCAGCACTTCGTGGCCTCCGGCGATGAGCTCGGGGACGAGCCGGGATCCGATCCCGCCGCTTGCCCCGGTGACGAACACCTTCATGGCGACGACCTCCGTGATAGCAGTGACTGCCATCAGCGTAGCACCGCGATAGCAGTCACTGCTATCGCCTAGACTCGTGGTCATGGGCCGATGGGAACCGAATCCGCGGGGCAGGCTGGCCAAGGCCGCGGTCGAGCTGTTCGCCGCCCAGGGGTTCGACGAGACCACCGGGGCGCAGATCGCGGCGCGCGCCGGCATGCACGAGCGCTCGTTCTTCCGTCTTTTCCCCGACAAGCGCGAAGTCTTCTTCCACGCCGTGGAAGCGGCGCAGCGGGAGGCTGTCGCCGTCATCGCCGGCCTACCCGCAGGCACCACTCCCGTCGACGCCGTCGCCGCGGCACTGGAACAGCGCTGCGCGATCATCCAGGAGCACGCGGACGCCGCCCTGATCCGGCACAACCTGGTGTCGGCCAACGCCGAGCTGCGCGAACGCGACCTGAGCAAGCACGCCGAACTGGCCGCCGGGATGGCCGAGGCGCTGTCCGGGCGCGACACACCGGAGCCTCTCGCGAAGCTGATCGCGCACACGGCGGTCGCCGTGTTTCGACTGTCCTTCGAGCGCTGGATCACCGACCCCGGGCACCAGGATCTGCCGGCGATGTTCCGCGACGGTCTCGGCGAGCTGGCGTCGGCCCTCGCTCCCTGTGCCCGCCTGGCGTGAGCCCCGCGCCTCGTGGCGCTAGTCGGTGTGCGCGAGTCCGGCGAGGAGCAGGTCGATCATGGTCCGGGCCTGGTAACCGGGGAAGGTGCCGGCGCCGATGCAGAGGTTGCCGACGCCGAGCATCAGGTCGAAGGCCCGGATGTCGTCGCGGGTCCGGCCGGTCGCGCCCGCTGCCTTCAGTAGCCGGTCGAGAACGGGCAGGAGACGGTCGACGAACTCGGCGTGCAGGCTCTCGAACCCCGCTTGGTCGGAGTGGAGCGCCTCGGCGAGGCCGTGCTTGGTGACCAGGAAGTCGGCGAACCGGTGCACCCAGTTCCGCAAGGTGTCCTCTGGCGATTCCCCGGCTGCGGGCGTGGTGGCCGCGAGCGCGTCGACCTGGTGCCGGAAGACGGCGACCACCAGGTCCGCGCGGGTGGGGAAGTGCCGGTAGATGGTGGCGATGCCGACGCCCGCTTCGGCGGCGATGTCCCGCACGGGCGCCTCGACCCCCGCGCGGACGAACACGGTGGCGGCGGCGTCCAGGAGTGCCTGCTCGTTGCGGCGGGCATCGGACCGCTTGCGCCTACCGGACGGCGTCGTGTGAGCCCTCGTCATTCGAGGTGTCTCCCTCCTCACTGGTAAGCGGATCAATGTTCCGCTACGCTGATGCGGAACACCGATCCGGATAGGTCATCCTCTCACATTCGTCACCGCGCAGCCGGATGCGCTCCACCAGGAAGGTCTCATTCCATGAACGACACAGGAACCCCGGTCATCTCGGTCAACCCGGTCACGCTCGCCGCCCCCGATCGCGGGCAGGACCTGCAGGTGCGAGTCACCGCGCCCACGACGGGCGGCGACCTGCCGGTCATCGTCTTCTCGCACGGCATGACCCTCGGCATGGACGACTACGCCCCGCTCGCCGCTTTCTGGGCCGCGCACGGGTTCGTCGTCATCCAGCCCACGCACCTCGACTCGCTCGGGCTGGCACCCGACGACCCCCGCACCCCGCTCATCTGGCGCATCCGGACCGACGACCTGACCGGCATTCTCGACCGGTTCGACGCCATCGAAGCCGCCGTGCCCGGCCTGGCCGGACGCATCGACCACGAGCGCATCGCGGCCGCCGGTCACTCGTGGGGCGCGCAGACCGCGAGCACCCTCGTGGGTGCGCGGGTCGTCGGCGCCGACGGCACGCCCGGGGAAAGCATGACCGACCCGCGAGTCAGGGCCGCGGTCCTGCTCTGCCTGCCCGGGACCGGCGGCGCCGACCTGAGTCCGATGGCCCTTCAGTACTTCCCTTTCATGAGCCCGGATTTCGCCGAGCTGAAGACGCCGAGCCTGATCGTCGCCGGCGACCACGACCAGTCCCCGCTGACGGTGCGCGGTCCGGACTGGTTCACCGACGGTTTCCACCTTGCCTCGGGGGCCACCGACCTGCTCACCCTCTTCGGGGCCGAACACGGGCTCGGCGGCATCCAGGGCGCCCACGACACGCGGACCACCGACGAAAGCCCCGAGCGGGTCGCGCTCGTCCAGCGAGCCACGCTGGCGTACCTGCGGACCACGCTGGGTCTCGACGCCGTGGCGTGGCCTGAAGTCCGGGCAGACTTGGCGGCGAGCGGCGACCCGCTGGGCAGGATCGACTCGAAGTGACCGGCCGGCACTCTTCGTCCACAGCCGAGGAAACGATGATGACGAGGACGCATCCACCGTTCGATCCGGAGCTCGCCGCGGTGCCGGCCCGATGTTCGCGGCAGCGGGGGAGGACCTGACGCGCGACGGCACCGTCGAACCGCGGAACGTCTCCGTGCCGGGCCCGGCCGGTGCTCCTGACGTTTCGCTGTTGGTGCTCAAGCCCGTCGGCCTGGCGGCTGGAGCGCCTGTCTTCTACCACATGCACGGCGGCGGCATGATCATCGGCAACAGCCGCACGGGAGTCGGCGCCGTTCTCGACTGGGTCTCGGTGGAGTACCGGCTGGCACCGGAACACCCCGACCCGGCGCCGATCGAGGACTGCTACGCGGGTCTGTTGTGGACTCATGAGCACGCCGCGGAGATCGGCGGCGACCCGGACGGGATCGTCGTCACCGGGGCCAGCGCCGGCGGCGGGCTCGCGGCTGGTGTCGCACTGCTCGCCCGCGACCGCGGTGGCCCCCGGCTGTTCGGCCAGGTGCTCATGTGCCCGATGCTCGACGACCGGCTCGTCACGCCGAGCAGCCGGGAACTCGACGGCGAGGGCATCTGGGACGCCACCAGCAACCTGACCGGATGGAACTCGTTGCTCGGCGAACGCAGGGGCGGCGCCGACGTCAGCAGCTACGCGGCACCGGCCAGGGCGGCCGATCTCACCGGCTTGCCCACCGCGTTCCTCGACGTCGGCTCTGTCGAAACCTTCCGCGACGAGACCATCGACTACGCCACCCGGCTGCTGCGGGCCGGCGTCCAGACCGCCTCGGCGACCCGGTCCGCCTGGATCCGGCGGCTGCTGGCCTCGGGGTGACGAGCCGGAGGTGGAGATGGGCCGTGCCGGGCCCCTGAGCGCCGACCTACCGGGATGTGTCGGGATACGCGGCGGTCGCGCGGATTTCCACGAGCAGACCGGGGCTGGCCAGGCCGCTGACGCCGATCATGGACCAGGCCGGGTAGGGCGGCTTGATCAGGCGCTGCTTGGTCTCGCTGAAGCCGGGCAGGTGCTGGTGGATGTCGACGTGGTAGCTGGTGACGTCGACGAGGGCGCTCAGGTCGAGGTCCTCCACGCGGAGGATCTCTTCGATGCGGCGGATCGCGGCCTCGGTCTGTTCCTGGATACTGTCCGGAATGGATCCGTCGCTGCGGCGGCCGATCGTTCCGGCGATGAACAGCAGCCCTTTCGCGCGAACCGCGGCGGAGTAGCCGAAGCGCGCGAAGGCGTTCCTGGTCTCTCCGAAGACTTCGGAGTTCTCCGGGATCTCTACGGTGTCGATGGTCATCGTGGTGTTGTCCCTTCCTTGTCGAGTCAGTTGCCCCAGCGAGAGGAACGGCAGGCGTGTTCCAGCCGGGTCCGGCCGGAGGTCTCGCGTTCGCGGAGGAACTCTCCGGGAATCGCGTAGCGCGGCGCGTTCGCCGGGTTTTTCGCGGCTTGCGTGACGATCGCGTCGGTGAGTGAGCGGATCATGTTCAGCCGGGGATAGGCGGTGTGGATGGCGTCGGCCTGCTCGTCGGTGATGGCATCGAGGTGGTCGGTTCCCAGCGGTCCGCCGAAGTCGACGGCGACGCCTTCGCGGACGAGCACGCACAGGGTGCCGCGGCGTTCTGCGATGCCGGACGAGGTGTGCAAGGCGATGGCTTGCCACACCGCGTCGGCGTCGGCCGCGGGGACTCCGCGCGCGGTGAGGAATTCGGCGGCCCGGTCGGCGCCTTCGACCTCGAACCGCTGACGGTGGGGGCCGTCCGGCGCCACGCCGAGGTCGTGCATCGCGCAGGCGGCGAACAACAGATCGTCGTCGTACTCGTCGGCGGCGAGCAGGCCGAGCCGGGCGGCCACCAGCCGGGCGAACAGGTAGGTGCGGATGCTGTGGTTGAACACGGACGGCGTTTCCAGCGGCTGGATCAGGTTCACGACGGCCGTGGCAAGTGGCGTGCGGGGCAGCGCGGTCAGGTCAGCGGAAGTCGGTCCGGTCATGCGCTCCAGAGTGGTGGCCACGGTCCTGACCTGGCGAGTGGCAAGTTTGCCACCTTTCGATAGGATCTTGCCATGCATCGAGTCGCGGTACTGGCGCTGGACGGGGTCACCCCGCTCGACCTCGCCATACCGGCGCAGATCTTCACCGCGCGGCCGGAGACTCCCTACGAGATGACGGTGTGTGCGCTCGGCGGGCGGGCGGCCACCACCGCGGGCTTCGCTCTGGACACCGGCGGGGATCTGGCGCAGGTGCGCGCCGCCGGCACCGTGATCGTCCCCGGCTATGAGCCACTTGGGAGACCGCCCGACGCCGTCGTCGAAGTGCTGGCCGAGGCCCGGGAGCGAGGCCGGCGGGTGGTGTCGATCTGCACGGGTGCCTTCGCGCTGGCCGCGGCCGGCGTGCTCGACGGGCTCCACGCCACGACCCACTGGAAGCACACCGACGAGCTCGAACGGGATTTCCCCGCGGTCACGGTCGACCGCGACGTGCTCTACGTCGACGAAGGCGATGTGCTCACCTCGGCCGGGGTGTGCTGCGGCATCGACCTGTGCCTGCACATCGTGCGCCGCGACCTGGGCGCGGTGGTGGCCAACCAGATCGCCCGCGGCCTGGTCGCCGCTCCGCACCGGGACGGCGGCCAAGCCCAGTATGTGCCGGTCCCGGTAGCGGTATCCGGCGACGCCTCGCTTTCCGCGACAAGGGAATGGGCGCTGCAGCGGCTCGGCGAGCCGCTCACGCTGCGCGTGCTCGCCCGGCACGCCGGCGTCTCGCAACGCACCTTCATGCGCCGCTTCGCCGAGGAGACGGGCATGACCCCGCTGCAGTGGTTGCTCGGCGCCCGCCTCGGCCGGGCACGGGAACTGCTGGAATCCACCGACCGCTCGGTGGACGCGGTGGCCCGTGAGTGCGGCCTCGGCACCGCAGCCAACCTGCGGCTGCACTTCCGGCGTGCACTGGGCACCACTCCCACTGCGTACCGTCGCACCTTCGCGCACTGATCGCGGGCCGTCTGACGACATTCAATGTCATCACGAACGACAGGGTGCGGTTGCGCGGGTCGCTCCCGACTCGGTCGGCGACCGCCGAGTCGGAAGTGAACGGAACCCACGAGTGCACTGTCGTGATTACGTGCAGTAATCAGACTGACAGCATGCAATGTCATCAGGTCGACCGGGCGGCGATCCCGAGGGTGCTCCCCAGCTCCTCCATCGCCTCGTCCACCAGTTGCGGCAGCTCCCGGTCGGGGTGCTCGCCCTAGTACTCGAACGCGACCCGGAACGCGGCGACCAGTGCCTCCGAGACCACGCGGGCCGTTCGGCCGGCGACGCCTGCACGAGTAACAGGACAGCGTCCGACAGCGACTCCGCCTACCTGGAACGGGATCGGAGTCGAAATGACCAACTAGTACGTCGAGATGATGGCGCTAAGCGAAATTGGCTCTGGCACGGCCGTACATCTGTCGTTTGATGGCCTTGAGCCGGTTGACGTTGCCTTCGACCTTGCCGGAGCTGTGGGGCAGGGTGAGCCCGGCGGTGACGGCGTCGTGGTCGCGGCGGATTCCGGTGGCGAATGAGTGCAGGTGGGGCTGGTCGTCAGCTTCCACTGTGGACAGCCAGGTGTCGAGGTTTTGGCCTTGTCGTTGGACCATCATGGTCGCGAAGGACTTGACGTGCTCGGCGAGGCGGTCCAGGTGCGAACAGCGCGACCGGATGCCGTCAAGTTGACGCTGCTCGTCGTCCTCGAGATCGCCGGGACGGCGCAGCAGCCAACCGGTAACGTGGCGGATCTTGGGCACGACCGGCGGCGCCGGGGGTGGGATGAGCATCTCACGGAAAGGGTACAAGTAGCGGCGCACGGTCTGCTCGCTGCCGGTGTATCCCGGCGAGGTTCAGGTTCAGGTTCAGGTGCTCGGAATGTCGCTCCCCCACAGCGGCTGCCCGTGGCTGGACCTGCGCGGCATCGGGACGCTGGCCTCGCCGGCGGCCTCGGCCTGAGCACCCGCGTCCGTGGCCGAGGTGCACGCGGCGGGGTTGACTGGGCGAAAGTTCAAGCACAGCAGGGCGGAACTGACCGGCGTGAAGAACGAACTCGACGCGGTGAAGAGCGTGCTCAGACCGTCTGGGGCATTGACGTCAGCACCAACCAGGTCTTCGACGCGGCCACGCCGGCCGGTGGCGCAACAGAGCCGGTGATGCCGGACCGGAAGGCGCCTCAACCGGCCGCGTGTCACGGGAATTCCGCTGACTCAACGGGTGATCCCCGTGTGGCCGAGGGAATATCGGCCCGGCTGCGGCCACACGCAGAGACCATGCGGCTCGTTCCCGACGGGGATCTTCGCCAGTAACGCACCATCCTTTGTGGACAGTACATAGACGACTCGGTCGTAGCGGCCGGACAGCCACAGCTGTGTGCCGTCGGACGTCACGTTGCCCATGTCCGGGCTGCCGCCGCCCGGGATGTGCCACACCGTCACAGGTGCGCCGGTGTATGCGTCGAGCACGCTGACGCTGCCCTCGTGGCGGTTGGTCACGTAGAGCTGCTTGGCATCCCGCGACAAGTACAGCCCGTGCGCGCCGCGGCCGGTCGAGATGAAGCGGAGCACCTTCGTCGCCGCGCCGTCGAGGATCCAGAGGCCGTTCGCGTCGGAGTCGGCGATGTAGTACACCGAGCCGTCGGGGGCGAGCTTGATGTCCTGCGGGCCCATGCGCGTGTTGCGGTGCGGCATGTCGACCATCCGCAGCAGGTGGTGGGAGGCGACGTCGACCACCGCGACGCGGCCGGCGAACTCGCACGTGAAGACCGCGGTACGGCCGTCGGGCGAGAAGTCCGCGTGGTCGATGCCCGCGCACCCCGGGGCGGGCGTTTCGTCATGCACCTGCCACGTATGCGGGTCGTACCAGACCAGCTTGCGCAGCCGCTCGGCCACCGAGATCGCGTACCGGCCATCGGGGGTGAAGTACATGTTGTAAGGGTCGACGACCGGGAACGGCTTGCCCGGCTGCCCCGTCCGCGGGTCGAAGGGCAGGACGTGGTCGCCGCGGTCGTCGGTGGCGTACAGCGTGCGCAGGTCCCACGAGGGCACGACGTGCTGCAGTTCCTTGCCCGCCGGGTACTTCGCGACGACCTGGAAGGTGGCCGGGTCGATCACCCACACGTCACCGGACCCGCTGTGGGGCACGTAGACCAGCGGCTTGTCCGCGGCGACGGCGGGGGCGAGCATGCCGGCCCCGGCGGCGGCGTCCACGTCGTGCGGGTCGGGGACGGCGGGCATGCCGGGCAGCGGGTGCGTACCCGGGATGGGCGGGGTGCTCTCGTGCGGGAGCCCGGCCGGCGGCGGGTCGCTCATGCCGGGCATGCCGGACATCGGGTCGCCACCTCCCGACGAGCATCCGGTGGCGAGCACGGCGACGACGGCGAGGACGGGGAGCAAGCGCATCGGGCTACGCCAGCAGCTCGGACGCGGTGACCGGAGCGAGGCCGCGGTCGGCGAGATCGGCGAGGATGCCGGGCAGCGCGGCGACGGTGCCGGGGTGGCCCAGGTGCATGCTCACCACGCTGCCCGCGCGGGCCTTCGCCACGGCCGCCCGGATGGCGGCGGGCCCAGGGTCGGTCCAATCGAGGGAGTCGACGTCGTAGGAGAGGACCTTCGGATAGCCGGCGTGCCCGGCTTCGGCGAGCTCCCGCGGGGTGGCGTGCTGGCCCTGGGACTGGCGGAAGAAGCCGCCCGGGGACCCGGTGAGCTCGACGAGCTTGTCGCGGCAGCGCTGGATTTCGGCGTACATCGGTTCGGCCGCGTACCCCGACAGCGCCGGGTGGCTCCACGTGTGGTTGCCCAGCTCGTGCCCGCCGTCGCGCACCATGCGGGCGGCGTCGGGGTGCGCGGCGAGCCAGGTCCCGACGGCGAGCACGGTGATCCGCGCGCCGTGCTGGTGCACGACGTCGAGCACCTCGCGGGTGACCTGGAGGTCACCGGCGCCGTGGAAGGTCAGCCCGACCTGGGGGCGGCCGGAGGTCGAGCGGCTCACCTCGGTGGCCGGGCCGGACGGCGGCGGGGAGGCCGGGGCCGACGTCGCGAACGGCGTCGTCGTGACCGGGGAATGGCTCGCGGAGCCGGGTCCCGGAGCGGGCGACGGCGAGGGAGCCGAGCACGCCGTCAGCGCGGCGGCACCCAGCGCGAAGCCGAAGAGGCCCCGGCGGGTGAGGGGGTCGTTCAAAACCGGTCTCGATTCTCGGAGGAGACGCTGCCGCACCCGCACCCTGTCGGAACACCGCTGTGAGGACGCTGAGAAAGCCGGCCGGACTTAGTGTCCTCACAGCGGTGTGCCGGAACCGGGCTGGCACGGGCGGCCGCAGGCGGGCTTCGGGTCGCTGACGCTCGCGTCCGGGCCGCCGCGGTACTCGGCGCCGGCCGCGACTTCGGCCGGATCAGGAGATGAGGGCGGCTCGGAATCAGGTCTTGTTCCGCTTGGCCCGGAGCCGCCGCCCCCACCCACCGGCGAAGGCCAAGATCCCGGCGGCGAGCGGCCAGATCGGCCGATACGGCTGCTGGTGGATCAATCCGCCGCCGGGAAGGCAAAGATGATGAAAGACCATAAGCGACGCCGAAGTCGGAGCCCGTCCGCCTGGTCGGCTCGTCTTCGGCCATCTTCACCCGTGCGGTATTCGGATCGGTTCGCGCGGCCGCACGCTTCCTTCGCCAGATCGAACGACAGGCCGCTCGAGCGTTCCCCGCGCCCGGTGCGTCGCGGCAGGCGCCCAGTCACAGGATCACCCGGCCGGTCTTCGCGCGGGTCGGTTGTACGACACCGTCACAAGGCGGCCGTCCAGAGCACGCCACAAGCTGCCGAACCATGGCGACACGAGCAGGGCGACGACGCCGAAACCGGACAGCAGCCACGCGACCGACCCGTACATGCTGAGGCGTCCGGCCCGGCGTCGGTTCGCCGTGCCGAAGCGCCGCGGGGATGGACCACAGCGGGTGGGCCCGGCCGGGGCGACATCACTGTGCTCCTCACGTCTGCAGCCAGACCCATCTGGCCGTTGACGCGCGCGGGCGCGATCCATGCGTGAAGGCCGAAACTTAGAGTTGTATAACGGTATATACCTGAGTTGCTCACGATGTCATCGAACGTGTGTTCAGGGTGCGGCGAGCCTGTTGCAGGACGCAGGCCAGCTGCGGAGTGATTGGCCGCTGCCGGGAGTGGTGCGGTGCGACCAGACTCCGGCCCGCACTGCCAGACGCGCACAAGGAGGCCAGCAGGGCGACGGCATTCGTCTCGTCGGCGGCGCCCAGTACGGACAAAGCACGGGTGGTGGCGTCGCTCGGGTCTCCGATATCGGGATCGGCGGCGCATGGCGCTTCGGCGGTGCGCAGGATCCGGGACGCGAGCACGGCCGGATCGGTGAGTAGCCGGTGCGCCGGGCTCGCGGTGTAGCGGCCGAACGTGGCGGTGCCGGTGGTGAGGACCGTGTCGAGCAGGTGCTGAGCGGCCAGCACCGCGTGCCCGCGGTCGAGCTCGTGCACCGCAGCGGTGGTCAGGTCGGCGCCGCGGCGCGCGAAGTTTTCGTGGGGTGGTCCATTTTGTCCCCCGATAGGCCAGGCCTGCTTCGAACCCGTTTCGCGCCGCGGAACTTGGTTGAGTGAGGCAGACCCACGGTCCCGGAGGGAGAACCCGATGACCACCATCGTCCTCACCGGAGCGACCAGCGGCATCGGACGCGCCACGGCGCTCGCGCTCGCGGACCGCGCCGACCGGCTGATCGTCCACGGCCCGTTGGCGGCGGCCGACGTGCGGCCGCTGATGGACCGGCTCCGCGCGGCGAGCTACGCGGAGGTGCGCTACCTGCGAGCCGACTTCGACGAGCTCGCCGCCGTCGAACGGGATCCTCGCCGGACTCGGCTCGCAGTTGTCCAGCACCAGCAGGACTTCGCGCTCGCGCAGGTGCGCGAGCAACCGGTCGCGGGCCGGCGCCGCGGGCTCGCCGTCCAGCAGTGTCGCCGCGACCGCGTCGAGCACGCTGCCGTCGCGGGCGACCGAGGCGAGCTCGACCGGCCAGACACCGTCGCGGAAGCGGCCGCGCAGGCGGTGCCCGAGCTCGCGGGCGGCCCGCGTCTTGCCCACGCCACCCGGCCCGGTCAGGGTGACCAGGTGCCGTTCGCCGAGCAGCCGCCCGGCGGTGCCGAGATCCGCGTCGCGCCCGAACAGGGCACCGACCGGGTGCGGCAGGTTGCCGCCCGTCCGCCGCTGCGCAGGGCGAGCATCAGCAGTTCCGCGAACCGTTCCCGCAACGGGTGTTCCGCGACGAGCCCGGCGAGCTCCGGCACCAGTTCCCGGTGCCGGCCCAGCGTCAGTTTCGCGTCGAGCACGGTGTCCAGCGCGGCCAAGCGGAGCTCCTCGAGCCGGACCCGCCACGCCTCGGCGAAGTCGTAGCCGACCGGCTTCCGCCACCGCGTCAGCCCCTCGCGCAGCACGGCGACCGCGGCGGCCGGATCGCCCTGCCGCGCCAGCTCGCGTCCCGTTTCGCAGGCATCGGCGAACACGTCGGCGTCGATCTCGCCGGCCCGGGTGAGCAGCCGGTAGCCCCCGCGTTCGGAAACCAGCCGCAGCTCCGGCAACGCGGCGCGCAGCTTCGCGATCTGCACGTGCAGCGCGTTGACGGGGTCTTTCGCGGATCGGCCGGTCGCGAACAACCGGCTGGGCGACACCGCATCCGGCCGGGAGACCAGCAGCATCGCGAGAATGGCCCGGGCCCTGGCTCCCGGCAGCGCGACGGGCGATCCGTCGTCGCCGAGCACCTCGACGGAACCGAGCAGGCGGAACAGCATGGGCGGCAGTTTCCCGCGCTGCTGCGTCCGCGCGTGCGTCCTGCGTCGTGGGCGGCGCCTCGGGCCGGCCACCGTGCTGTCACCGGCGTGATGTTCCACAGAGCAGCCGGACCTAACCGAGACGTAGCACCACTGTAACGAAACGTCACTACGGTCCCCGGGACATGTCGATCGGGCAGATGACGGATCCGGCGCCGGTGGCGCTTCCCCGCGGTCAACAGGTGCCACCTGACGCGGAAACGGGGCAGGTGCACGCGCGAGGGTGGTGGCTGCCCGTCTTCGGCGCGGTACTGGGCGCCGGGCTTTTCCTGGTGGTACGCGGCAGTCTCACCGACGACAGCTACATCACCCTCGCCTACGCGAAGAACCTCGCGGTGCACGGCGAATGGGGCATCATCCCCGGCGCGCCCGCGAACTCGGCGACGTCACCGCTGAACGTCCTGCTCCTCGCCGCGCTCACCCTGGTGACCCGGGTGGCCGGCGACCCGCACCCGGTCGTCGCGCTCGGGATCCTGACCGTCCTGTGCGGCGGCGCGCTCGGCTGGGCCTGGCAGCGCATCGGGCGGAAGCTCGCGCTGCCGCCCGCGGCCGGGGTGCTCGGCGTCACCCTGGTCCTGTTCAACCCGTTCGTGCTGTCCGCCATCGGTCTCGAAGTCCTCCTGATCCCCGCCGTCCTGCTGGTGCTCACGGTCTTCGCGCTCGAAGGCCGGCCGATCCTGTTCGGCGTCACCGCCGGGTTCACCGTCCTCACCCGGCTCGACCTCGTCGTGTTCGTCGTGGTGATCGCGCTCAGCGCGCCCGCGCTCCGGCGGCGGCTGCTGCCCGCCGCCGGTTTCGCCGTGCTGACGGCCGCGCCGTGGTTCGTCTTCAGCTGGTTCGCCTTCGGCTCGTTCGTGCCCGACACGCTGGCGATCAAGCAGACGCAGGTGGGGCTGTTCGCGCCGTGGACCTACAGCACCGGGCCGGTCATGTACTACCTCGGGTACCCGGTCACCGTGCTCGTGACGTTCGTCCCGGCGCTGCTCGGCGTGGTCGCCCTCGCCGGCTGGGCCGCCGCGCGGTTTTCGGTGCGCTGGCCGGAGTTCCCCGCGCTCGGCCCGGTCGCCGCGCTGGGTGCCGGCGGGATCCTCTACTTCGTCGCCTATTCGTTCATCGGCGTCGGCCCGTTCCATTGGTACTACGTGGCTCCGACGACGACGGTGGGCAGTTTCGCCGTCGCGGCCTTCGGTGCCTGGTCCGGCCAGGCACGCGCGCGGACGGCGCTGCGCACCGGTCCGCCGCTGCTGGCCCTCGGGCTGACCGGGGTGCTGGTGCTGAGCGCGGCGGCCGTCGACGCCGCGCAGGGTGTGCCGTGGAAGTCGCCGGTCATCTTCGGGAACTGGGCCAGCGCGCAGGACTACGCGCGAGTCGGCAAGGAGCTGGGCGCGAGGCTCGACGGCGCGAGCGTGGCCAGCCCCGGGGAGATCGGCACCCTCGCTTACTACTGCGAGTGCGCGATCATCGACGAGTTCTCCGATCGCGGCCACGCGAAGGAGCTGGTCGAGCGGCGGATCGCGACGGCGAACCCGCTGATGAGCCTCGCGCTGCGGCTGAACTACCACTGGCTGGACCGCTCGATCACCCCGCGCAAGCCGGACTACCGGCTGCAGTACGGATCGGGGCCCGCGACCGGGCCGGACAGCTGGCAGGTGCAGTCCGCGGCGAAGGGCGTCGGCCACTTGACCCTCACCCGCGAACCGTGAGCGTGGCACAGCGGCGGGACCCCGTCGCCGGGATCGCGGCCCCGGAGTCCCGGTCGCGGCGCTGGGTGCTGCCCGGCGTGGTGGCCGTGGTGTCCGCTCTGGTCTTCGCGGTGGTGCGCCCGCACCTCGTCGACGACACGTTCATCACGCTGGCTTACGCGCGCAACCTCGCCTTCCACGGGCACTGGGGGCTGATCGCGGCGGAGACGTCGAACACCGCGACGTCGCCGCTGAACGTCCTGCTCCTCGCCGCGCTGACCCTGGTCCTGCGCGACGCGGTGCTCGCCGCCGGTGCGCTGTTCGTGCTCTGCCAGGTCGCGCTGGTCCTCGCGCTGCGCCGGGCGGGCGATCGGGCGGGGCTGCCGTCCTGGTTCGCGCCGGCCGCCGTCGCCCTGCTGACGGTGAACCCGCTGCTGCTGTCGTCGATCGGGCTCGAGGTCGAGCTCGGCGCGACCGGGATCGCCTGGCTGCTGGTCTTCGCGGGGGAACGGCGGCCGGTCGCCCTCGGCGTCTTGACCGGGCTGCTCGCCCTCGTCCGGCTCGATCTGGTCGTGGTCGCGCTGGTGCTCTTCGCGCTGCGGCGCCGGTTCTGGGAGAAGGCGTGGCAGTCGGTGCTCGCCGCGGCGGCGGTCGCGTTCCCCTGGTTCGCCTTCAGCTGGGTGGTGCTCGGGTCGGCGGTGCCGGACACGGTGATCATCAAGACCCTGCAGAAGTCCTGGGGGCAGTGGGACTTCGGCAACGGCCCCGGGCTCTACGCCGAGGTCTTCCCGTTGGCGACGATCGCCGCCTTCCTCCCGGCCGCGCTCGCCCTGCTCGCCTTCGCGCTCTGCGTGGCGGACGCGGCCCGAGGAGGTCCACTGTGGGCCCGGGTGCGGCCGTTCGTCCCGTTGGTGCCCGCCGGGATCGCGCACTACCTGGCCTACACGCGGCTGCACGTGCCGCCGTACCACTGGTACTACGGGCCGAGCCTGGTCGCGGCGACGCTCTTCCTCGCGGCCGCCGCGACGGCCGCGGTCCGCGTACCGGCCCGGGTGGCGGCCGCCGTCGCCGTCGCGGGCGTAGTGGTGGTCAGCGTCGGGGCCTACGCGGCCGACGGCCTGCCGCGGCGGTTCGCGCCGCTGATGTCCAACCACGACGCGACCGCGGACTACGAACGGATCGGACCGGAGCTGGGCCGGCTGGTCGGCGGCGGCACGGTGCGCAGCGGCGGCGAGATCGGCGTGCTGGCCTACAGCTGCGGCTGCGCGATCGTCGACCTCTTCGACGACCGCGGCGCCGTCGGCCCGGCCATCACCGAGCGCGAGGCCCACCTCGGCGCGCTCGGCCGGGCGCTGGTCGACGTCAACTTCCGGTTCTTCGACTTCGGCGACCGGCCGATCGTCACCGACTACGCCCTGGTACGTGGCGACCCGCCGCCCGGTGCGCTGGCCCACTGGACACTGACGTCGCCGTGGGCCGGCACCCAGCAGCTGTATCTCGTCCGGGGCAACGGAAGCGGAGCTTGAGCATGACCGACCTCACCGCGCAGCGCGGCCTGTACGCGGGCCCGGCGCCGATCGTCAGCAAGGACCTCTACGCCGAGGTCCACACCGGTTCGGCGGTCCGGGACCGCGACGCGGTCCGGCTGGCCCCGGCCACGAAGGTGTCGGGCAACACGTACTTCGGCCGGTTCCCGGCCAGCTACTGGCAGCGCTGGACGACCGTGTCCGAGGTCTCGGTCGAGGCGGTCGTGACCGGTACCGGCCTGCTGTCGATGGGTGCGTCCGACGTCGAGGGCGAGCCGCGTGTGGTGGCCGCCGAGCAGGTCGCCGACGCCACGCAGCTGAAGGTCTCGCTGACGGGCAAGCTGGACAAGTTCTACGACGGTGGCGCGCTCTGGCTCGACCTGGAGACCGAGGGTGGCCAGACGCTGCGGGTGGAGCAGGTCCGCTGGACGGTCGAGGCGCCGGAGAAGATCCGCCCGACCGCGGTGACGATCTGCACGATGAACCGCGCCGACGACTGCCTGAAGAACCTGCAGGCGCTCGCCGCGGACGTCTCGTCGCTGGAGACGCTGGACGCGATCTACGTCGCCGACCAGGGCACCGACCTGGTGGAGTCGCGTGAGGGGTTCGAGCAGGTCGCGAAGGACCTCGCGGACAAGCTGCACTACATCAAGCAGCCGAACCTCGGTGGTGCCGGTGGTTTCACCCGCGGCCTGTTCGAGGTGGCCGGGCACACCGCGACCGAGCACGCGAACGTCCTGTTCATGGACGACGACGTGCTGCTCGAGCCGGACCTGGTGATCCGGATGACGGCGTTCTCCAACCGCGCCGCCAACCCGATCATCGTCGGCGGCCAGATGCTGAACCTGTTCCACCCGAACCAGCTGCACGTCGGCGCCGAGTACGCCCGGCTCAACACCCTCGAGCCCGGCCAGCCGGTCGAGCACTCGCTGTCGACGGCCGACCTGCTCGGGGTGGACGAGGAGACGCTC
This sequence comes from Amycolatopsis lexingtonensis, assembly GCF_014873755.1. Taxonomy (NCBI): domain Bacteria; kingdom Bacillati; phylum Actinomycetota; class Actinomycetes; order Pseudonocardiales; family Pseudonocardiaceae; genus Amycolatopsis; species Amycolatopsis lexingtonensis. The sequence goes on along the minus strand of NZ_JADBEG010000001.1, from coordinate 3,580,527 downwards.
AAGCCGAACCGTCAGGAGCGCCGCCTCGACGCCGGCTACAACGGCTGGTGGTCGTGCCTGATCCCGTACGAGGTCGTGCAGGCGACCGGCTACCCGCTGCCGTTCTTCTTCCAGTGGGACGACGCCGAGTACTCCTACCGGGCCCGCGCGCACGGCTTCCCGACCGTGACCCTGCCGGGCGCGGGCGTGTGGCACGCGGACTTCCACATGAAGGACTGGGACGAGTGGCACCGGTACTTCAACCTGCGTAACTCGATCATCACCGCGGCGCTGCACTCGCCGTTCAACCTGAACCTGCTGTCGCGGGTGCTGCTGGCGCAGCTGGTGCGTTACCTGCTCGGCATGCAGTACGGCTTGTCGGCGACGCTGATCAAGGCGGTCGAGGACTTCCTGGAGGGTCCGGAGATCCTGCGTGACGGTGGTGTCGAGGCGATGCAGGAGATCCGCCGGATCCGCGACGCCTACCCGGAGACCAAGCGGCACAAGGCGACCGACGTCCCGGGTATCGCGTCCAACGACATCGGCATCATCAACAGCGCGCCGCCGCCGAGCCGGACCGTCGCGGTCCTGCTCAAGCGGTTGCTCGACCAGACCAGGGGCCGCCACCGGTTCGGTCTCGGCGCCGTCCCCGCGGACGAAGCCCACTGGTGGCACACGTCGCTGTTCAGCAGCGTGGTGGTGACCGACGCGAACCAGGAAGGCGTCCGTGTCCGGTCCTACGACAAGGTCAAGATGGTCGACCTGGCCAAGCATGGAGCGAAGGTGGTCCAGCGGCTGCGCAAGGAAGGCGCGGCGGTGCAGGAGCAGTACAAGCGCGCCATGCCGGAACTCACGTCGCGGGAGAACTGGGCACGACTCTACGACCTCTGATCCCCGCTCATCCGGCAACGACGCCGGCCCGCGCTGCCTCCGTGTCCTCGCCGCCGTCCCGGAAGCAGGCGGCTCGAACAGCCCGCACGAACGCGTGGACGTCTTCCGGTGTGGTGTCGAACGAGGTCATCCACCGGACCTCGCCGGTGGACTCGTCCCAGTCGTAGAAGTGGAATCGCCGGTGGAGTTCGGCGAGTGCGCGGGCCGGAAGCGTCGCGAACACCGCGTTGCTCTGGACCGGGTTGGTCACGTTCACGCCGGGCACGTCCCGGATGCCCTCGTGCAGCAGCCGCGCCATTTCGTTGGCCTGCCGGGCGTTCCGCAGCCACAGGTCGCCCTCCAGCAGCGCGACGAACTGGGCGGAGACGAACCGCATCTTGGACGCCAGTTGCATGGAGAACTTGCGCAGGTAGGGGATTCCGTGGTCGAGCGCCGGGTCGAGCACGACCACGGCTTCGCCGAGCAGCATGCCGTTCTTCGTGCCACCGAACGACACGATGTCGGCACCGGCGTCGGTCGTGAAGGCCCGCAGCGGCAGGCCGGTGTGCGCGGCCGCGTTGGCGAGCCGGGCGCCGTCGACGTGGACGAGCATGGCCCGCGCGTGCGCGAACTCGGCGATGGCCCGGATCTCCTCCGGCGAGTACACCGTGCCCAGTTCGGTGGCTTGGGCGAGCGACACCACCTGCGGCTGGGCCCGGTGCTCGTCGTCGAAGCCCCGCGCTTCGCGCTCGAGCGCGGAGACGGTCAGCTTGCCGTGCTCGCCCGGTACGGTCAGCAGTTTGACGCCGCCGACCTTCTCGGGCGCTCCGCACTCGTCGACGTGCAGGTGCGCGGTGTCGGCGCAGATGACCGACGCCCACCGGCTGCACGCGGCCAGCAGCGCGATCACGTTCGCGCCGGTGCCGGTCAGCACCGGGTACGCCCGGGCCTCGGGTCCGAAGTGCTGCCGGAAGACCTCCTGCAGGCGGCCGGTGTGGACGTCGTGGCCGTAGCTCACCTGGTGTCCTCCGTTGGCCGCCGCGATCGCGGCCAGGACGTCCGGGTGGACGCCCGCGTAGTTGTCGCTGGCGAACTCGCGCAAGCCGGTGTCGTGCATGTCGTCCTCTCGGTGGGCGTGCCGAGGGACAGTCTCGGCCGCGCCGAGAATCGGCGAAACGACGTCTCCGTGGGGCTGAGCATAAGATCTTCGGATGCTCAGCACCCGTCGTCTCCAGCTGCTCGTCGCGCTGGCGCGCACCGGTTCGATCGCCGGTGCCGCGGCCGCCGCCGGGTGCAGCGCGGCCGCGGCGTCGCAGCAGTTGTCCGCCCTCGAACGGGAGACCGGAGCCGACCTGCTGGAGCGGTCGGCCCGCAGCGTCCGGCTGACCGGGGCCGGCGAACTGCTGGCCGACCGGGCCCGCGTGATCCTGGCCGACCTCGAGGCGGCCGAGCGCGACCTCGCGCTGGCCGGCACCACCGGGGGCGGACGACTGCGCGTCGGCTCGTTCGCCACCGCGACCCGCCTGTTCGCCGCCCCGGCCCTCGGCGCGCTTCGCCGCCGCCACCCCGGGATGCGGATCTCCTTCACCGAAGTGGAGCCCGAAGCGGCGCTGGACGCGGTCCGGGCGGGCGAGCTGGACGTCGCGGTGACCCACCACTACCCGGTTCTCGCGGCCCCGGACACCCACGGTCTGCGGCAGGTGGCGGTGTGCGCCGACCCGTTGCTGCTCGCCGTACCCGCGCACCTCGCGCGATCGGACAGCACCGCCGCCGACGTGCGCGACTTCGCCGGCGCGGACTGGATCTCGACCCGTCCCGACCGCGGGTTCCAGGCCTTGACCGAGCTGACCGCCGAGGCGGCCGGGTTCCGGCCGCGGATCACCGGCCGCACGGTCGGGTACGTCGCGCTGCTCGACCTGGTGGCCGCCGGGCTCGGCGTCGCGCTGGTACCGGAACTCGCGGCGGCACCCCGCCCCGGCCTGCGGCTGCTCGACATCGTCACCCCGGCCGGGCTCAGCCGGACGGTCGAGCTCACGAGCCGCGCCGCCGACCGTTCCCCCGCGGTCAGTGCCTTCCACGCGGAGGTGTCCCGGCGGGTGCCCCGCGCCGCGACCGCGATCAGGAAGCCACGCGGTGGAGCAGGTGGTCCCGGTTGACGTCGATCGCGGCGGACAACCGCTCCCGCTCGTGCTCCATCGTGGCCGGCGTGGCTTGCCCGGGCTGGGGTCGGCCATGCCGGGCACCATTTCCGCGATGGTGCGGGTGGCCAGGCCCGCGGCGACGAAGTCACGCATGAGGGCGACCCGCGGGACGTGGTCTTCGCCGTACCGCCGCTGGCCGCTCGGGGTTCGTGCGCACACCAGCAAGCCCTGCTCTTCGTAGTACCGCAGGAGCCGCGGGCTCCACCGGGTTTCAGCGTGTCGCTCGCCCCGTCCAGGGGCACCGCCGGCACGGTGATCGGAGGACGGCGGGCGAGCCGCTCCTCGAGCTCCGCGTAGGCGGGATCCCCCGCGGCGAGGCCGAAGCTGTGGCGGTAGGCGTGGATCACGACGTCGACGAAGTCGGGGTTGTCGAACGACACGGCGGTCCGCTCGAAGGTCGCGTCGTCGAACTGCCAGTCCGGGGACCACTGCCGCCACAGCATGCGGCACAGTTCGCGCCGGTGGCCGGTGCGGCATTCGCGACCCCGCTCCGTCTGGAACAGGTGCTGGTACCGGAAAGCGTGTTCCAGGCCGGGCTCTTGGGCGTGCTTCTGCCCTTCGACGTCGATGACGTCGTAGCTCGCCAGGGAGATCAGGCCGGCCACGCGTTCGGGCCACAGGGCGGTGGCGACGCAGGAGGCGAGACCGCCCCAGTCGTACCCCCGTTCGGCCCCGATGACTACGCCGAACTGCACACCGAGGGCAGCATCGTCGCCCTTGTCACCAGCGCTGGGGTCGAGCGCTTCAACGACACCGGCAGGTCGGCGCACAGTCGACCCGCCTCGCTGCTGGAGATCCGCCGACTTCTGGCACGTCACCCGGAGGGTGCGGCTGAGCGGTGGGTGGTGCGGCGCAGCTCGCCCGGCGTCAAGCCGAAGCGCTTCTTGAACATCCGGCTGAAGTGGGCCGGATCCGTGATGCCCCACCGCCTTGCGGTCTGGCTGACCGGCTCCTCGACCGCGGTCGAGGAAAGCTCGCTGTAGACCCCTTGGAGCCGTTTCTCCCGCAGGTAACCGGCGATCGTCGTGCCGTCGCCGGCGAAGATCCGGTGTAGGTAACCCAAGGAGAGGTTGCACGCCGCCGCGACGTCGGCCGGGCACAGGTCCGGGTCACCCAGGTTGCGCACGATGAACGATTTCGCCATCGACAGGTTGACCAATGGCGGGTTGCCGCCGACTCCGTCCTCCGACATCAGTGCGACGTACATGCTGACCAAGGCCTGCTGGAGGGCCGGCTGCTGACTCGGGTTGGCCTCGGCGACCTGCCGGGACATCGAGGTGAGCAGCGCGGCCGCCGCGGCGCCGACGCCCGCCCGTGAGGAGAAAACCCGGGCGGTTTGCTCTTTCTGCAGCTTCTCCGGCAGCGGGAGCAGTCGCTTCGGCAGCAAGCAGATCGTGAACCCGAACTCTTCCGCGGTCCGGAAGCGGAACGGCCGGGAGCTGTCGTAGAGCAGGAGGTCACCGGTGTTCAGGGTCGCTGTCCGGCCGTCCTGCTCCATGGTCGCCTGGCCGTGGTCCTGGAAGAGGAGGTGCAGGACGCCGGGGTCGTCGACGCGGATGTCGCGGGCGCGCCGCTCGAACGTGTGCCGGGTGGCCCGGATCCGGCGCAGCCGGGTCTCGGCGACGCCGCGGCCGGCGACCCGTCCGCGCAGGACTTCGCCGGCCGGCTCCACGGCGAGCGGCACGAACTGGTCGCACACGGTCGAGCGCCAGAAGTCACCGCGCTCCGCCGGAGCCCGGTCCGCCGCGTCGATCTGGACCCAACCTGACATGGGAAAACAATGCGGCGGGTGCCGGGCCTTGTCAACTTCGCGCCAGGGTCACCGGGCGTTCGTGCACGGCAGTGACCTCGCCTTGACTCTCGCTATCCAAGGTCGCCGGTCACCGTTGACCCGCCCGGCGCCTCGCGCGTTCGATCGGCGGACACGACGCGGGCCGCGTCGATTTCCGATGAAGAGGAGAAACCATGGAGCTCCCCTCACGCAGCGAGATCGAAAGCCTCGCCGCCGAGCTGCGGCTGGGGATCGCGCCCGGGGACCTCGAGACGTACCACGCCGCGACGACCGGTCTGCTGGGCTCGTGGGGCACCGTCGACGACCTCTACGCCCGCGAGGTCGAACCCACAGCGCCGCGGCGTGAGTGGGCGGAGCCGGCCGTCAACCCGCTGGGCGCCTGGTACGTCACCACGGAGCTCACCAGCGGCGTGGCCGGGCCTCTGGCGGGCCGGCGCGTGGCCGTCAAGGACAACATCGCCGTCGCCGGGGTCCCGATGATGAACGGCTCGGAGACCCTGCGCGGGTTCGTCCCGCGCGTGGACGCGACCGTCGTCACCCGGCTGCTCGACGCGGGTGCGACCATCGCCGGCAAATCGGTGTGCGAGGACCTGTGCTTCTCCGGTGCTTCGCACACGGCCAAGACCGGGCCGATCCGCAACCCGTGGGCCCTCGACCGCACGAGCGGCGGTTCGTCCAGCGGCAGCGCCGCCCTGGTCGCCGCGGGCGAGGTCGACCTGGCGCTCGGAGGTGACCAAGGCGGCTCCATTCGCATCCCCGCCTCCTTCTGCGGGGTCGTCGGGCACAAACCGACCTTCGGGCTCGTGCCCTACACCGGCGCGTTCCCGATCGAGCAGACCATCGACCACCTCGGTCCCCTCGCACCCACGGTCGCCGGCGCCGCCGCCATGCTGACCGTCCTCGCCGGCACCGACGGCAAGGACCCCCGGCAGCCGGCCGGCATCGCGGGCACCGACTACCTCGCCGCGCTCGAGCAGCTGGACCGCGGCCTGCGCATCGGGGTGGTGACCGAGGGCTTCGACCAGGCGAACTCCGAGCCGGCGGTCAACGCCGTCGTCAGCCAGGCCGTCGAGCGCCTGACCGCCGCGGGCCACGCGGCCGAGGAGGTGTCGATCCCGTGGCACAAGCACGGCGCCGCGATCTGGGACGTCATCTCGGTCGAGGGCGCGACGTGGCAGATGGTGCAGGGCAACGCCTACGGCCTCAACTGGAAGGGCGCCTACGACCCGGACCAGATGGCCTTCTACGGCCGGCAGTGGCGACGGGACCCGTCGGCCTTCTCGGAGACGGTGAAGCTGGTCGCTCTCGGCGGCACCTACGCGCTGCGCAACGGTTACGGCGCCGCCTACGCCAAGGCCCGCAACCTCGAGCGGGTCCTGGCTGCCGCCTACGACACGGCTCTCGCCACCTACGACGTCCTGGTGATGCCGACGCTCCCGATCACCGCGAGCCTGATCCCGCCCGCGGACGCACCGGTCGACGAGATCATCGGCCGCGCCCTGGAAATGGTGTCCAACACCGCACCGTTCGACGTGACCGGCCACCCCGCCTGCTCGATCCCCGCCGGCCTGTCCGACGGCCTTCCCGTCGGGCTGATGGTCATCGGCAAGAAGTTCGACGACGCGGGCGTGCTGAGTGCCGCCCACGCCTTCGAACGCACCCTCGGAACGCTCACCGCACCCGATCACCAGAAGGAGCTCAGCGCATGAATGGAGTGTTCGACCTCGCCGGCACCGACGGCGTCGGTCCCGTGATCGTTCCCGAAGAGGAACCGGTCTTCCGCGCCGAGTGGGAGAAAGCCGTGTTCCCGATGTTCGCCATGTGCTTCCGGGCCGGGTTCTTCGGCGTCGACCAGTTCCGCCACGGCATCGAGCTGATCGACCCCGCCGTCTACCTGAAATCCCCGTACTACGAACACTGGGTCCACACCGTGGAGCACTTCGGCGAGCAGCTCGGCAAGCTCGACATGGCCGAGCTCGACCGCCGGACCGAGCACTACCTGGCCCACCCGGACGCCCCGCTGCCCGCGCACGAGGACGACCCCGAACTGCTCGCGTTCGTCGAAGCCGTCGTACCGGCCGGGGCCCCCGCGCAGCGCGCGTCCGACAAGCCGGCCCGGTTCAAGGTCGGCGACACCGTCCGCGTCGACCGGTCCGCGCCCAAGGGCCACACCCGCCGCGCCCGGTACATCCGCGGCGCCGTCGGCGAGGTGGTGCTCGCCCACGGCTCGTTCATCTACCCCGACACCGCCGGCAACGGCCTCGGCGAGAACCCCGAACACGTCTACACCGTCCGGTTCACCAACGAGGAGCTCTGGGGCGCCGACCACGCCGAACCCAACGGGTCGGTGTACTTCGACGTCTGGGACCCCTACATCGAGCTCGTCACTTCCGCACCCACGACCGCCGAAGGAGCGCACGCGTGAGCGCCAAGATCCGCACCCCGGAAGAGATCGCCGCCCGCGTCAAAGCGCTGGAGTCGATGCTCATCGAGCAGGGCGTCATGACGACCCAGGCCATCGACCGCATGGTCGAAATCTACGAGAACGAGGTCGGGCCCCAGCTGGGCGCCAAGGTCGTGGCCAAGGCGTGGAGCGACCCGGACTTCAAGGCCCGGCTCGTCGGGAACGCGTCCGAGGCGTGCAAGGAGCTCGGGATCAGCGGCCTGCAGGGCGAGGACATGGTCGTGGTGGAGAACACCGGCACGGTCCACAACATCATCGTCTGCACCCTCTGCTCCTGCTACCCGTGGCCGGTGCTCGGCCTGCCGCCGAACTGGTACAAGGACCCGCAGTACCGCGCCGCGATCACGCGGGAGCCGCGCAAGGTCCTGCACGAGGCGTTCGGTTTCACCGTCGGCGAGGACGTCGAGGTGCGGGTGTGGGACTCCAGCAGCGAGATGCGCTACTGGGTCCTGCCGCAGCGCCCGGCGGGCACCGACGGGTGGACCGAGGAGCAGCTGGCCGCCCTCGTCACCCGCGAGTCGATGATCGGCGTCGGCCCGGTCGCCGAGGTCGCCTGATGTCCGGCACGACCCTCCCGGCGCCGTATACCAGCGCCGTGGCCCTGGGCGAGGCACGCCGCGAGGTCGAGCACCTCGTCTGCGGGATGCCCGGCGGCGACCCGAGTTTCGACCACCCCTGGGAGATCCGGGCGTTCGCGATGGCCGTCGCCGCCCATCGCCGGCTCGGGTTCGACTGGTCGGCGTTCCAGGGTGCGCTGATCGCGTCCATTCAGGACTGGGAGCGCGCCGACGCCGCGAGCGAGTCCCCGTGGTCCTACTACGAACACTGGGTTTCCGCCTTGGAAGCGGTGCTGGCGAAGGCCGGCGTGCTCGACGCGGCCGACCTCGACGTCCAGACGAAGGAAGTCCTGGCGCTGCCGGCCAACCGCAACCACCACGAGGCGCACACCGAACCGATCGCCGTCGACCCCGCGCGTCACCCCTGACCCGGAAGGAACTGCCATGACACAGCGCATCGCCGTCGCGAACGGCAAGATCGCGACCACCAACCTCAGCATCGCGCTGACGGTTCTCGCCCTGCTCGGTGTTCTGTTCCTCCTGCAGGAGAACGGGTTCGCCCTCTCCCCGCAGGCGGCGCACTACCTGCACGAAGCCACCCACGACGCGCGGCACGCCCTCGGCGTCCCGTGCCACTGAGCGGCAGGGGACAGCTGATGGACACCGTTCCGATCGGCCGCACCCTCGGCTACGGCGCTCTCGCGGGCGCCGTGGCCGGTGGGGCCGGCGCCGCGACGATGTACTGGCTCGTCGAGCCGCTGATCCGCGCCGCGATCGCCATCGAGGAAGCCGGCTCCGAGCCCGAGGCGCACACCGGTCACGCGCAGGCCGCGGGGGAGGTGGTGACGCGCGGCGAGCAGGTCTCGTTCGGCCTGGCCACCGTGGTGCTGGTCGGGATCCTGATCGGGATCGCGTTCGCACTCGTCCACCGGTTCCTCCGGCCGAGGCTCCCCGGCAGTTCGACGGCGGCGTCGGTGATGGCGCTGGCGGGACTGGGCTTCGTCTCCTTCACCCTGACTCCGGCCATCGTCATCCCGGCGAACCCGCCCGCCGTCGGCGACCCGATGACCGTCGACGCCCGCACCCTCACCTACCTGGGGGCCATCGTGGGCGCGGTCGTTTTGACGGCGGTGATCACCGGCGTCGCGCGCGCCAAGAACCTGACGCCCGGGGCGCGGGCGGTGGCTGCCACATCGCTGGGTATCGCCGGAACAGCGGTCCTGCTCTGGGCCCTGCCGGACGTCGCCGACCCGGTACCGGCGGCCGTCCCGGCCGATCTGATCTGGCACTTCCGTGTCGCGTCGCTGGCGCAGATCGGGGTGATGTGGCTCGTTCTCGCCGCCGTTTTCGCGTTCCTGACGTTCGCCCGCCCGCGGCTCACTCCGGCGCCGGACGCGAGTCCGCGGAGCGCGGCCCGAGTCCGGTGACCGCGGCAGCGTCCGGGCCGCGGATCCGGATGTGCCGCGGCTGCTGCTGCGGGACCACCCGCAAACACCCCGATGTCGACCACGAGGGCATCGCCGCTGTCCTCGAGACCGCGATCGGTCCCGACGCGCGGCTGGTCCGCGTCGGCTGCCTGTGGGCCTGCGACCTGTCCAACGTCGTGGTCGTGAACCCGGCCGCCGACGCCCGCCGGCGAGGTGCCCGGCCGGCCTGGGTCACCCGGGTCAACACCGTCGAACGCGCCCACGCCCTCGCCGACTGGGTGCGCCGGGGCGGCCCGGGCACCACCGATCCGCCGGCAGAGCTCGGCGAAGTGCTGTCCGCGGCCGGGCTCCGGCGCGTCAGCTCCACCAACCGGTGAGCACCCCCTGCCTGCCGAACGTTCCGTCAAGGAGAACACCATGGAATCCGCGATCGAGCCCCGCCTCCAGTGCCCGCGCACCCTGTCGCGCCGGGTTCCCGACGACTACCAGCCGCCGTTCCCGATGTGGGTGGCCCGCGCCGAGGGCGCCCTGCAGCAGGTGGTGATGGCCTACCTCGGTGTCCAGTACCGGCAGGATGCGCAGCGCCCGGCCGCCCTCGCGGCACTGCGTCACATCGTCGGCACCTTCGACGGCGAGGACGGACCCGTTCAGCACGACCTCACCGACCACGTGGACAACCAGGACCACCACAACCTCATCGCCGTCGGGTACTGGAGCGACCCCGCCGCCTATTGCCGCTGGCTGCGCTCCGAGCGGGTCAAGGGGTGGTGGGAGTCCGACGAGCGGCTCGCCGATGGTCTCGGCTATTTCCGGGAAGTCCTGACGCCCCGGACCGACCAGTTCGAGACCCTCTACGCGTTCCAGGACGACCTGCCCGGCGTCGGAGGCGTCATGGGGGAGATCAGCGGGGAAATCAGCGAGCACGGTTACTGGGGCTCGATGCGCGACCGCATCCCGCTGTCGCAGACCGACTGGATGCAGCCCGGCGGCGACCTCACCGTCGTGTCCGGAGACCCGGACAAGGGAGGCAGGGTTGTCGTCCGCGGGCACGACAACATCGCGCTCATCCGGTCCGGTCAGGACTGGCGCGAAGCCGGGGAAGAAGAACGCACGCTCTATCTGGACGAGCTCCTCCCACCTCTCGAGGAAGGCATGGACTTCCTGCGGGACAACGGCGAGGCGATCGGCTGCTACAGCAACCGCTTCGTGCGCAGCATCGACCTGGACGGAAACGACCTCGACGAAAGCTACAACATCGGCCACTGGAAGTCGCTGGGACACCTCGAGCGGTGGGCCGAGTCGCACCCCACCCACCTGCGCATCTTCGTCACGTTCTTCCGTGTTGTGACCGGGTTGGAAAAGCTGCGCCTGTACCACGAGGTCTCGGTGTCCGACGGCGGAGACCAGACCTTCGAGTACATCAACTGCCACCCCCGGACCGGCATGCTGCGCGACGCCCACCGGCCGGCCGGCTCGTGACCCGTGTCCGACCGATTGCAGGACCTGCGGACGTCCTACGGTGGCTTCGTGCCAGCGGCCCGACGTCGGCCCGACCTTCAACCTCGTCCACGACTGGTTCGACGCTTTCGCCCGCGGCGACGACCGGCCGGCGGGCGAGTACCGCGACGGTGACTTCCCGGACCTCGACAACTCGACGCCGACGAACGGCAAACGCTGACAGATCTGGTGCGGCGAGTACTCGGGGTGTTCACCGGGTGGTGCCGACGCCGCCGTAGCCGAGTCGAAGGGCCATTCCCGGTGTGCGCAGCCGGGGTCCGTCCGGCCACCAGTCCTGCACGGTGGTCAGGCCGGGGTCGAGCAGGTCGTAGCCGTCGAACAGCCGCCGCAGCTCGGGGACACGGCGACACCGGACGCGCAGGCCGGAGTGGGTGTGCCACAGCTGTTCGATGGTTCGGGGCAGGTCGCGGTCGTCGTCGGGTTCGGCCCAGCCGCTGAGCGCGAGCACCGATCCGGGGGCGAGCAGGGCGCGGTATCCGGCGAGAGCCGCGCCGAGGCGGTGGTCGTCGAGTTCGTGCTGGACGCCGCGGGTCATCAGGACCGCGACCGGACGGCGGAGGTCCAGGGCCGAGCAGAGGTGCTCGCTGTCGAGCAGGCGGTGTGGGTCGAGGTGGTCGCCGGGCACGATGTGGGTGGCGTCGTTGTCGTCCAGCAGTGCTCGGGCGTAGCTGAGCAGCAGCGGGTTGGTGTAGGTGTAGACGACTTTCGCGTCGTGGTTGTACCGCTGGGCGACCTGGTGGGTGTTCTCCCGGGTGCGGGGCAGGCCGGCGGAGAGGTCGAGGAACTGGTCGATGCCGCGGCCGGCGAGGTGCCGCACGACCCGGACGTGCCAGGCGCGGGTCGCGCGCAGCAGTTCGGTGAAGCCGGGTGCCGCGTGTTCGAGGGCGGCGAGTGCTTCGCGGTCGAGGACGTAGTTGTCGGTGCCGCCGAGGGCCGCGTCGTGGATCCGCGCCGGCGAGGCGACCGGGCGCCGCCACGTCCGGGCGGTGAACAGGCCAGGGGGTAGTGCGAGTGTCATGCCGCGTACCTCCGGCATTCTGGTGGGGAATCGGAACAAGCTCGCATCGGCTGGCAGCCTAACAACTTCGGTAACGCCTGTGACCACTTCGAGGTGGACACGAAAGAATGGTTCACAGTCAATCGATGTCGACTGTGGGTGGGTCTCGGACAGGGAGGCTGGCCGAGGGACTCGCCGTCTGGGCTGTCTGGGCTTTCGGCTCGCTACTGACCGTCGCGGACGGCCGTGCAGGACGGGCAGCAGCCGGGGCGCGCCGCGGCCGAGCATCAGGTCCCGCGGGGGTGTTCAGGTCTGCCGGCGTCGCCCTGTGGCCGTCGACGGTCCCGCTGTCGGCGGACTCGACCGATTCCGTGCTGTGCAGATACTTCCCGGGCGGCGATGTGCCGGCCGGAGCCGTTGAGGCGCCGAGACTGCGAATGCCGGTCAGGGCAACGAGGTCGTCCCGATCACGGACAGCAGCTGCAGTTTTTCGTAGCTTTCGGTGCCCGGCGTCGCGGTGTAGACGTGCAGGGCGTGGGATTGCCCGGGGTCGATCAGCGTCTGGCAGTGCAGTTCGAGCCGGCCGACTTCGGGGTGGATGAAGGTCTTGCCTTCCTCCGGGTGGATGCCGATCTCGTGCTGTTCCCACAGCGTCCGGAACTCCTCGCTCCGTTCGAGGAGCAGTTCCACGAGACGGGCGGCCCGGGAATGCGGGCCGCGCAGGGTTGCGATCTCCCTCGCGCCCGAGGTGAACAGCCGGGACAGGAAGGCGTGGTCCTCGGTCGCGTACCGGTTCCGCGTGGCCGGGTCGGTGAACCACCGGTAGCCGATGCTGCGCGCGGGACCGGTGAACGAGGTCGTGTCCCCGGTGAGGGCAACGCAGAGCTCGTTCTGCCGGAGTGTTTCGCCGAGTTCGGTGACGATCTCCGCGGGGGTGTCGTCGAGGCGGTCGAGCACGCGCAGCAGACCGGGTCCGATGTGGTCGCTGGTGCTGCTGCGGGTGGGTGGGCGGTGGCCGGCGAGGCGGAACAGGTGATCGCGCTCGTCGAGGGAAAGGTGCAGGCCCTGCGCGATCGAGGCGATCATCTGCTCGGACGGGTGGGGGCCGCGCTCCCGTTCGAGCCGCGAGTAGTAGTCGGCCGACATGTGGCAGAGCGCGGCCGTTTCTTCCCGTCGCAGTCCGCTGGTCCGGCGGCGTGGCCCGCGGGGCAGCCCGACGTCCTCCGGTTGCAGGGCTTCCCGGCGGCGGCGGAGGAACTCCGCCAGGCCGGTCCGATCGATCTCCATACGCCGCCTTTCTCGTCGCTCTTCTTTCCTACCGTCGGGAGCACGGTCCGAGCCACGGATCGCCGATCCCCCTTTGCGCGGCGGGTGCCTCGCCCGTGACGCGCTTTCGGCACGGCGCACTCAGGCGGCGATGGTCGTCTTCGTCAGCTGCTCGGAGACCTCCCAAACGCGTGCGGCCTCGTCCGTGCTGCGCAGTCGCGAGTAGAGCTTCTGCTCGGCGGGTGGTCCTCCGACGCGTCCGGGCCAGCGCGGACCGTAGAAACCCCCGGGCTTGGCGCCGGGGTCCGTGGCGGCCATGAGCGCGGGCAGCTTGGCCGTCTCGACCGTGCCGACCAGGATGCCCTTCTCGGACAGGACGCGGATCACCCGCCGGCCCGTCACCTCCTCGCCGCGGCCCAGTTCGGGGCGCGCCGCGAGCAGGTTCGTCGGTGCGAGTCCCGGGTGGGAGAGGTTGCTGGTGATGCCCCAGCCACCCGCGCGGCTGCGCCGGTCGAGTTCCAGGCCGAACAGGCCCAAGGCGATTTTCGACTGGCTGTAGGCGCGCGTGCCGACGTAGCTGCGTTCCCAGTTCAGGTCGTCCCAGTTGATCGAGCCTTGGTTCGCGGCGATGCTCAGCTGCGAGGTCACCCGCGCGCGGCCGGCCCGCAGGAGCGGCAGCAACTGCGCGACGAGCGCGAAGTGACCCAGGTGGTTCGTGCCGAACTGCAGCTCGAACCCGTCGGCCGTGGTTTGCCGCTCCGGTGGCGTCATGACCCCCGCGTTGTTGATCAGGAGGTGAACCGGCCGCCCTTCGGCGCGCAGCGTGTCACCGAGTGCGGCCACGGATCCGAGCGAGGACAGGTCGAGCTCTCGCAGCGAAACCTTCGCGTCGGGTACGGAATCGCGGATCGTGGTGATCGCGGTCTCTCCCTTGCGCGGGTTGCGCACGGGCATGATCACTTCCGCTCCCGCCGCCGCGAGGCGCGCGGCCATACCCAGGCCCATGCCGTCGCTGGCGCCGGTGACGACGGCGAGTTTTCCCGACAGGTCGGGGGATGGTGATGTCGATGGCTGCCTTATTCAGGGACTGGTGATCCGCCCTTGCCCGAGCCGTCCTCTTCGGACGGCCGCCGACGCGTTGCTCGCCCACGCCGAAGCCGGGCCGCATTGGGTCGAGCGGGGAAGTCTCGGCGGCCCCGTTGCGCTGGAGCTGGCAGGATGTGGTGCAGGGGAGTCGTGCCGGGCGGACGCACGTTCCCTTCCCGGCCCGAGGATTGGACGCAATGGGACGCTCGTCGGTGTTCACTTTCCAGTACATCGCCATCGACACCGAGGCTGGTGTCACGCCGGAGGAGTTCGAGACTTTCGTGCGGGTTGCGCGGCGAGCGGACCGGGCAGTACCTGATGTTGTACGAGATCGAGAGCGCCGAGCAGCGCGACCGCTACGTCACGGCCCGGGGTGAGCAGACCGAGGCGGCCCTGCAGTTCTGGGCGCGGCACCCGGAGGCGGAGGCGGTGCTGGCGCGGTGGCGGCGGCTGGGCACCTACGGTGAGCTGCCGACGTTGTTCACCGACTACCGGCTGCTGGCCGACAATCCGCGGAGCACGGTCGCGCCCGGTCCCCGCTACCGCGATCGCCCGGGGGAGGAGCCTGTCGCCCGGGTCGTCGGGATCCACAACCTGGCGTTGCGCGCCGGGGTGACTTCCCGCACCAGCTCACTCCGCTCAGTCGTGGCCGTGAGCCCCGGCTGACCCTGCGCACGCTGGATCTCGGTCCGGTGCTGATCGGGTACGTCGGGTGGGGTGCGGACGTCGAGGTCGCCTGCGACTACCCGAGCGCCTACGAGGTCAACCTGCCGTTGACCGGTCATCTCGAAAGCCGGGGACGGCACGGCACGGTCACGTCGGTGGCCGGGCAGGCGACGATCTTCCGTGCCGACACCTCGTCGTTGATCAGCCACTGGGACGCCACGTGCACGGTGCTCGGCGTCAAGTTCGACCGCGACTGGCTGGACCGCGGGGCCGAACGGGTTCTGGGCGCCGAGCCGGTTCGCGTGGCCGGCGTGCTACCGGACCAGCTGCGCCTCGATTCCGGTGCGGGGCAGGACTGGCGGCACCTCGTCACGGGTCTTTCCTCCCACATGCCTGACCACCGCTTGTTCGGTGATCAGCCGATCGTTCGGCAGCAGCTGGCCGGTGCGGTGGCGGCGGGCTTCCTGCTCGCCGGCTGCCCCGACCTCGGCCGCGGGCCGATCGTCCGCCCGCGCGCGATCTCCCGGGTGGTGGACGCGGTTCGCGACGATCCGGCCCGGGCCTGGACCGCCGCCGACATGGCCGCTGTCGCCGGCACAACGGTCCGGAGGTTGCAAGAGAGCTTCCCAGAAGTGGGTCGGCTGCACGCCGACGGACCACCTCGTCGGTGTCCGGTTGCAACGTGCCCACGCCGACCTGCGAGCGCGCCCTGAATTGTCGGTCAGCGAGATCGCGGCCCGGTGGGGGTTCTCGAGCGCGAGCCGGTTCGCCGCGGCGTTTCGCCGGCGGTATGGCCATCCGCCGTCGCAAGCTCGCTGAGTCGGCCGAGGCTCCTCGCGGGATTCCTCGTTCACATCCGCGCGATGGCCATCAACGTGCTTTGATCGTCCATTCGAGACAGACGCTCGTGCAGGGCGTCGGAGTAGAGCCAGTCGCGGATCGGTGCCGCCGGGTCCGACGGGAACCACCACAGGCTCGGCTCGCCGCCCACGGCAAGGTCATCGGCCCAATAACGCGCCAGAGCCGCGATCCCCGCGTCGGCGTCGGCGGGCAACGTGTCCAGGTGGCTCAGCCAGTGCGGCAAGTCGTGGTCGACATGCGCCGCGGCGCAGACCAGCGTCGCCACGTCACGCGGGGGCGGGGCGCCGGTGACGGCACGCGCCAGCATCGCGCGGAGCGCCGCGCGCACCGCGTCTCGCTCCTCAGCCGGCCAGGCGGAAAAGCGCGCGAAGGCCAAGCCGCGCAACAGCAGCTCATCCGGCGAAGCTTCCAGCACAGCGAGGATCCGCGGCGCGAGTCCGCGCCACACGAGGCCGTACTGCTCCTGCGTCCAGTGATCGGTGACCTCTCTCGCGAAAGCCGCGACGAGATCGTCCGGCACCAACGCCGGATCACCGCCGAGCAGGTCCAGGTCCGACCGCGAGTAGCAATAGGCGCAGCCGACCACCGACCCGGCTCGGGGCACTCCGGCGAACACCTGACCGAGATCCATGCCCCACACCCTACGGCCCGGTGCGGCTTCAGCCGTTGCGCACGATCCGCCAGCGGTTGGCCGCCGCGCCGTTGTCGGGGCCTTGGACGGCGAACGCGCCCGTGGCCGTCGAGCCGTTCTCGATGGTCAACAGCTTGCCGCTGTTGACGTTGCGGATCTTCGCCGTGCCGTCGCCCTGGTCGACGACGGTCCACCGGTGGTCGGCCGTGCCGTTGTCCGACCACTGCAGGACGCGGGCGTTGTCCGCCGTCGACATGTCCAGGACGCCGAGCACCTTGCCGCTGTTGGCGTTGCGGAACCGGACGGCCGTCCCGTCCGTGATGATCTCCCAGTTGTGGTCCGCCGTGCCGCTGTCCGACCACTGCAGCGCGCGGCCGCCGTCGGCGGTGGACATGTTCTCGATGCCCAGCACCAGCCCGCTGCCCACGTTGACCAGCCGGCTCGTCGTCCCGCCGGAGCCGCCCCCGGTGTTCCAGTAGGCCGTGTAGTTGAAGCCCTGCGCGTCGTAGAAGGGCACGAGGGTGACCGGCGAGCCGTTGGCCTTCGCGCTGAAGGCGAGCGCGGTGGTGCTCGTCCGCGTGACCGAGTTCGGGTCGAGGGACGGCAGCGCGCCGAGCGTGCTGCTGCCGTAGTTGCCGGCCAGGACCACCGGGCCGTAGGTGACCGCGGCCACGTTCGCGTTGTCGTTGGCCGCCTTGAGGGCGACCTTCATGGGCAGCCGGACGGTGACCGTGTCACCCGAGGCCCACGACCGCGACACCGTGGCGTAACTGCCGGGCGTGGCGGTCACGTTCTGCGCGACGCCGTTGACGGTGATGGTCGCCCCGCTCGCCCAGCCCGGGATGCGCAGGCGCATGGCCCAGGTGCCGCTCACACTGCCGGTGACCGTCAACGTGGTGGTGTCACCGGCCGGGTATGACGTCGTCTGGGTGACGGTGATGCCGCGCTGGGTCCAGGTGAGCACCGAAGGCAGGAACAGGTTCACGATCAGCGTCGTGTCGCTGTAGAAGTAGATCGAGTCCGCCAGCTTCGTCTGGGTTTCCAGCCCGCTGCCCTGGCAGCACCAGAACGAGCCGTAGTCGGTGCTCCACGTGCCGCCGCCCCACGCCGGGCCGAGACCGCGGCGGCCGCCCGGGTTGAGGGAGCTGAAGTACGTGACGTGGCCGTGGCTGTCGGCCGGGTTCTGCTGGCCGATCATCTGGTTGAGCAGCGCCCGCTCGTAGTAGTCGGCCAGGTCGGCGCGGTCCGGGTAGAGGCTGAACAGCTCCCTGGTCAGCTTGAGCATGTTGTAGGTGTTGCAGCTCTCGCACGTGTCCTGGTTGAGGTACCCGGCGATGGCGTTGGGGGCGCGGAAGTGCTCGGCCTGGCTGTTGCCGCCGATGGCGTAGGTGTGCGCGCCGACGGTGATGTTCCACGCGTTGGTGGCGATGTCGCGGTAGCGGGTGGTGCCGGTCGCCTTGTACTCCTGCGCGGCGCCGATCCACTTGGGGATCTGGGTGTTGGCGTGCAGCCCGTTGAGCTGGTCCCGGTTCGCCGCCAGCGGGTCGAACACGGCGGCGTGGTCGAACCGCTGCGCGACGGTGAGCCACCGTGCGTCGCCGGTGTACTGGTAGAGGTCGGTCAGCACCGCGTTCATGCCGCCGAACTCGGTGCCCAGCACGGATTGCTGCTGCGCGTAGCTGAGCCGTCCGGTCCGCCGGTCGACCCACGCCGCCAGGTTCAGCAGCACGTCGCGGGCCTGGGTGCTGCCGACGTACCGCCACACGTCGAGCAGGCCGGCCATGGTCTTGTGGATGCAGTAGTACGGCACGTTGCCGTTCGACAAGCGCCCGGCCTCGAGGTTGTCGAAGTCGGCCTCGGGGAAGCCGGACAGGTACCCGGCGGTGAACCCGGCGGCGCTGTTGTTGGCCTGGCATTTGGCCAGCTCGGCGACCATGGAGGTGGCCTTGTCCCGGCACGTCGTGTCTCCGGCGACCGCCCACAGCTGGGCCCACGCGGTGAGGAAGTGCCCCTGCACGTGGCCGCGGAATGGGAAGTCCGGCGCGTCCCAGCCGCCGTTGGTGGCGGCGCCGCCGGTGGACAGCCGGTGGTTGGCCCGGAAGTTGTAGAGCAGCCGGCCGACGTCGACGAACCGCAGGTAGTTCTGCGTCCGGTTCTGGTTGTCCAGCCACCGGCTCGCCGTCAGCCGCACCTGGCCGAGCTCGAACGGGAACGCGGACACGCCGGCCTCCGGCCGGACCGGCCCGGTGGCGGCGCCGGCGGCGGGCGTCCACCCGAAGGCGGATCCGGCCGCGGAAACGAGGGCGCCGGCGCCGGCGGCTTGGAGCAACCGCCGCCGGGTGAAGGGTGAGGTCACGGGGTTCTCCGTTCGTCCAGCGTCGGACCGGAGGGGAACGTTAGCGCTAACATTGAGGCTTGTCACGTACTTCGCGGCCGGTCTGCGCCCCGGCGGGCCGGCGATCACCGGCCCGTTCGCTGCTCAGCCACGGTGACTGCCGGCAGGACAGGTGAGCGGCGGCGGATGAAACTTACCCGGCCCGGGTGGCCGGTCGAGCGGGGCTGACGAGGTCCCGTCCGGCGAGGCGGGGAGACCACCGGGTCACAGGCGCGAGGCCGTGCGGACCAGGCTCGCCAGGGCCGGGGAACGGCTGTGCGCGGGCCAGGCGATGTGGGTGACGACAGGAGGTGCGTCGCGCAAGGGGACGGCGGCGTGCTCGGCCCACAGCCAGGTGCGGGCCGAGTCGGGCAGGACGGCCACGGTGCGGCCGAGTGCGATCAGCTGGGCCAGCTGCGTCTGGTCGTGGATCTCGGGTCCCGGGCCGGGCGGGTAACCGCCGTGGCGGGGCCAGCGGGCGAGGGGGAGGTCGGGGACGTCGCCGACCTCGGCCAGCGACAACGTCTTGCGCGCGGCGAGGGGGTGTCCCGCGGGGAGGATGGCGATCTGCCCCTCGGTCATCAGTTCCTCGCTGTCGAAGCCGGCGAGGGAATTGAACGGCGCGTGCATGAGCGCGACGTCGGCGCGGCCGTCACGCAGCATCCCTTCTTGTTCGCACATGCCGCTCGGGAGGACCTCGATCTCGGCGGCGCCCGGTTCGGCCGCGTAGGCGTCGAGGAGCTTGTGCAGCAGTTCGTGGAACGCGCCGGCCTTCACCGCCAGCACCAGGCGGTCGCGGGAGCCGTCCGCCGTGGCGGCGGCGCCGGCACGGCGGGTGCGGCGAGCCGCGGCCGCGGTCGCGTCGAGAGCCGCGCGGCCCTCGTGCAGCAGCATCTCCCCGGCTCCGGTCAGCGAGACGCCACGGCGGTCACGCTTCAGCAGGGACACCCCGAGCCGCCGCTCCAGCTGCTGGATCGCCCGGGACAGCGGCGGCTGGGCCATGCCGAGGCGCTCCGCCGCACGGCCGAAATGCAGTTCCTCGGCGACGGCCACGAAGTACCTCAGCTCACGGGTCTCCAGGGTGTCCGCGGTGTCCATGGCCGCAGCATACTGCGGTCATACCGACTGGGTATCACAGCTCACCGGATCGGTGTTGGCCGCACCGCTCGTCCGGGAGCGACCATCGACGGCATGAACAACGCATCCCCCGCTGCACCGCTGCCCGGCGGCACCTGGTCTCTCGGCGAGCTGACGGTCACCCGGTTCGGTTACGGCGCCATGCAGCTGGCCGGCCCCGGCGTCATGGGCCCGCCTGCCGACCACGACGGCGCACTCGCGGTGCTGCGCGAAGCCGTCGAGCTCGGCATCACCCACATCGACACCAGCAACGCCTACGGGCCAGGCGTCACCAACCGGCTGATCCGCGAAGCACTGCACCCCTACCCGGACTCGCTGCACATCGTGACCAAGGTCGGCGCGACCCGCGACGAGCAGGGTGGCTGGCCCCCGGCCCGGCGGCCCGACGACCTGCGCCGCGCGGTGCGCGAAAACCTGGAGACCCTCGGCGTCGAGCGGCTCGACCTGGTCAACCTCCGGCTCGGCAATGCCCTCGGCCCGCAGCCCGGTTCGCTCGCCGAGGCGTTCGAAACGCTCGCCGAGCTGCAGCGGCAAGGCCTGATCCGGCACTTGGGAGTCAGCAACGCGACGGCGGAGCAGATCGCCGAAGCCCAGACGATCGCGCCGATCGTGTGCGTGCAGAACCTGTACAACCTCGCCTACCGCCACGACGACGAACTGATCGACGAACTCGCCGGCAAGGGCATCGCCTACGTGCCCTTCTTCCCGCTCGGCGGCTTCAGCCCGCTGCAGTCCTCGGCGTTGTCGGCCGTCGCGTCGCGACTGGACACGGCACCGATGTCGGTCGCCCTGGCCTGGCTGCTGCACCGGGCGCCGAACATCCTGCTCATCCCCGGCACCTCCTCGGTGGCGCACCTGACCGAGAACGTCGCCGGCGCCGGACTTCAGCTTTCCGGCGAAGAACTCGCCGAGCTCGACAAGATCGGCCGCTGAGTCACCGGGGACTTCACGCCATGGTTCAGACCGCTCGCGGGCGGGGCACGAGGGACTGGCCGGTGGGCAGGGACGAGACCGCGCCGGGGCGGGTCGAATTCCAGGTCAGCAGCCGCTGGAGCTGCTCGGGCGTGAGCGCCGCACGGCGGGCGAGGGTGGCCAGGTCGGCGTGGTGCAGTCCCGGTTGGGTGCCGGCCCGGGCGAGCCGGCCGAGCCAGAGCTGCTCGTCGATCCAGGCTGCCCGGCCGCGGTCGGTGAGCAGGTGGAGGTGTTCGGAGCAGCAGACCGTCACCGGGCGCCAGCCGTCGCACCCCGGATCGAGCTCGTCCACGACCGAGGAGTCCGGAACCAGGGAACCGATCACGTCTCTCGGCGCGATCGACTGCCCGCAGACATCACAGATCCGGGCCGGGACCTGTCCGGGCCCATCGAAAACGTGTCGTGGTACCGCCTGCACGGCCGCCTCCACGGGTGGGTGAAACGCGGTCCGAGCCCCGATCCGGGGTCTTGGGCGTGAAAGGCTCGAGTCGTCCTGGTCACGACCCCACCAGCATGGCACATCCGGCGCGGCCTGACGTTGCTTGTCCGTCACGTATTCCCGGCGCGAGGTGGGCGCGTACACTGACGGCGAGTGCCCCGGACCCCGGTGCGACGACCAGTCGACCGAGGGGCCTGTCATGGCACGCATCGAACTCGCGGGGATCGCCGAGCCCCACCGGAGCACGGTCACCGCGATCATTGATCTAGCCCGTCAAGGCCTGTTCACCGATGCGCAGGCGCTCCTGATGATCGGCCGGATCCGCGCCGCGGCCGGTGGCTCCGTCATCCCGACTCCGCGCACCGGCGTGGAACCCTCATGACGGCGACCTCCGCCTGTTTTGCCGCGCGCCTTTCCGACGGCCGCGGGGCCCCAGCCGCTGGGCGGACCGTCGCCGCGCGAGCCCGGAACCAGGACGGTGAGCCGCGATGACCACCCGAGTGGGTGCCGAGCGGGCGGGCGCCGCGGAACCGCGGCCGGATGCCCGCGAACCCCTCGCGCGACTGCTGCGCGACCTCCGCACCACCACCGGAGGACTGACTTCGCGGGAAGCGTCCCGCCGGCTGCTGGCCCGGGGCCCGAACGAGCTGCCGGCGAACCGGTCCCGGCACTGGCCGCTCGCCCTGCTGCGTCAGGTGATCCACCCGCTGGCGTTGCTGCTTTGGGTAGCGGCTGGCCTGTCCTGGCTCGCCGGGACCACCAGCCTGGCGTACGCGATCGTCGGCGTGATCGTGCTCAACGGTGTCCTCGCCTTCGTCCAGGAACAGCAGGCCGAGCGGGCCGTCGACGCGCTGGGCGCGTACCTGCCCGCTCAGGCGTCCGCGCTGCGCGATGGCCGGCCGCGATCCGTTCCGGTGCGGGAACTGGTCCCCGGTGACGTCCTGCTGATCGCCGAGGGCGATCGCGTGCCCGCCGACGTGCGGCTCGTCGACGGGCTGCTCGAGGTGGACGCCTCGATGCTGACCGGCGAGCCGGGGCCGGTGACCCGCACCGCGGACGCGGTCGACGACGCCGATCGGGCGCTCGACTCGCCGGTGCTGGTGTTCAGCGGCACCGCCTGCGTCGGCGGTGCCGCCCGCGGCGTGGTCCACGCCACCGGGCGGCACACCGAGATCGGGCGGATCGCTGCGCTGACGGCGGGGATCGGCCACGAGGAGAGCCCGCTGGAACGGCAGGTCCGCCGGGTGGCCTGGCTCATCGCCGGCGTCGCACTCGCCGTCGGGATCGGCTTCCTGCCGCTGGGCGTCGCGGCGGGCCTCACGTGGCCGGCCGCGTTCGTGTTCGCGATCGGCCTGCTGGTGGCGAACGTCCCCGAAGGGCTGTTGCCGACGATCACGCTGGCGCTGGCCGGCGGGGTGCGTTCGATGGCGAAGTCCGGCGCGCTCGTCAAACGGCTGTCGGCGGTGGAGACCCTCGGGTCGACGACGGTGATCTGCACGGACAAGACCGGGACGCTCACCCGCAACGCCATGCACGTCGTGGAGGCGCGTGACCCGGCGGGGGAGCGGCTGACCGGATCCGCGCCGCTGGCCGAAACCCTCGCCCGGTGCAGTACCGCGGATCTCGAATCGCGCACCGGAGACCCCACCGAGCTGGCCCTGCTCGAGTTCGCGGCCACGAGCGGCGTGCGGCTCGACGCGTCCGCAAGGGACGCCGGCCGGGTGGTGCTGTACCCGTTCGACCCCCGGCTCAAGATGATGTCCACAGTGGACGGATTGCCTGCCGGACGCCGCGTGCGCGACATGAAAGGCGCACCCGAGAAGGTCGTTCCCCGCTGCCTGACCGCCCTCGACGCGGCCGGTCACGAGGCCGGCCTGACCGCGCCGCGCCGGGCCCGGATCACCGAGCTGGTGGACGAGATGGCCGGCCGCGGGCTGCGGGTGCTGGCCGTCGCCGACGGACCGGTGCCCGGCGAGGTCCCGCTCACCCGCGACGCGGCCGAATCCGGGATGCGCCTGCTCGGTCTCGTCGGGCTGGCCGACCCGCCCCGTCCGGAAGTCGCCGGCGCCGTCGCGGCGTGCCACTCGGCCGGGATCACCGTGCACGTGGTGACCGGGGACAACGGGCTGACCGCGGCGGAGATCGCGCGCCAGGTGGGGATCCGCGTGGGCCGCGTCATCGACGGCGGCGAACTGCTCGCGATGCCGGAGGCGGAGCTGGACGCGGCGCTGGCGACCGGAGAGGAGCTGGTGTTCGCCCGCGTGGCGCCGGAGGACAAGCTGCGGATCGCCGACGCGCTGCGCCACGGTGGCGCGGTCGTCGCGATGACCGGTGACGGCGTGAACGACGCGCCCGCGCTCCGGCGGGCGGACATCGGCGTCGCGATGGGGGCCGGCGGGACGGACGTCGCCAAGGAGGCGGCGACCGTCGTGCTCACCGACGACAACTTCGCCACGATCGTCGCGGGCGTCCGCGAAGGCCGCCGGGTCTACGACAACGTCCGCAAGTTCGTGCTGTACATCTTCGCGCACGCCGTCCCCGAAGTGCTGCCGTTCCTGTTGTTCGCGATCTCGGGCGGCGCGATCCCGCTGCCGCTGACCGTGCTGCAGATCCTGGCGATCGACCTCGGCACCGAAACCCTGCCCGCACTCGCCCTCGGGCGTGAGCCGGCCGAGCCCGGCTTGATGGACCGGCGTCCCCGCAGCCGGTCCGAGGGTGTCGTCTCCGGGCGGATGCTCCTGCGCGCCTGGGGAATCATGGGCCTGCTCTCGGGAATCCTGGTGCTGGCCGCCTTCTTCGCGGTCCTGTACGAGGCGGGCTGGCACTACGGCGCCGACGTCTCGGCCGGCGCGCCGCTGCACCACGCCTACCTGCAGGCCACCACGGCGAGTTTCGCCGCGATCGTGTTCTGCCAGCTCGGTACCGCGTTCGCCGCGCGTACCCAGCGGGCGTCGCTGCGTTCGGTCGGGCTCACCACGAACCGGTTGCTGCTGGCCGGCCTGGCCTTCGAGCTGGCGTTCGCCGCGGTCCTGATCTACGTCCCGGCGCTGCAGCCGGTGTTCGGCACCGCCGCGCTGCCCGCCTGGGTGATCGCGCTGCTGCTGCCGATGCCGCTGCTCGTGTGGGGCGCCGACGAGCTGTTCCGCTGGGTGGGTCGCCGGCACACCAGGGGCGTCCGATGAGAGTGCTCACGGGGAACCCGGGCTCGTCGAGCGTCAAGCTGGTGGTCCGGCGGCGTCCGATCGACGCGTCGACGCCGCCGCACCAGCCGCTGTCGCCGGAACTGGCCGCGGGTGCCGGTGGGCCTCGCGATCGGTGACGAACGGCCGCAGCGCGCCCGGCGGGCACGCACCTAGCGTGAAGGCCGACGGAAGAGGAGTTCGATGCAAGCACGCGACATCATGAGCAGCCCCGTCGTCACCGTGACACCGGACATGACGGTGAAGTACGCCGCGAACCTGTTGTCCGCCCACGGCTTCACCGCGCTCCCGGTCCTCGACGACGACGGCCGGCTCATCGGCGTGGTGACCGAGGCGGACCTCGTGCGGGACCGGTTTCCGCGTGACGCGCGGTACCGCCCGGCCGACGGCACCGGCCCGGACGACCCACCGAGGCCGCCGGCCGGGACGGTCGGCGGGGTGCTGACCACCCCGGCGGTCGGGATGGGCGCGGGCACCGACGTGGTCGACCTCGTCCGCGTCCTGCTCGAAGACCGGATCCGCAGCATGCCGATCGTCGACGGCGCCCACGTCGTCGGCATCGTCACCCGGCGCGACCTCGTCCGGGCGCTCGCCCGCGACGACGAAGTCATTTCGGCCGACGTGCGCCACCAGTTGTCGATCTACGGCGGGGCGGCGCGCTGGACCGTCGCGGTGCACGGCGGCGAGGTCGAGGTCGTGGACGCCTTCGACGACGAAACCGACCGGCACGTCGCGACCGTGCTGGCGCAGGCGGTGCCCGGGGTGACCGCGGTCCGCGTGAGCGGCACCAGCCCGGCCGGCTGACCGGTCGGCCCGACCCACCCGGCGGAAGGCCACGGCGATGCACCAGACCACGACCTCGACCGGCACCACGACCACGGCTTCGGCGTACGAGGAGCACGAGCGGGACCTGGACCTGAGGTGGTGGGCCGCGGCGAACTACCTGACCGTCGCCCAGATCTACCTGCAGGACAACCCGCTGCTGCGCGAACCCCTCTCGGTGGAGGACATCAAGCCGCGCCTGCTCGGCCACTGGGGCACCAGCCCCGGGCTGTCGATGATCTACACCCTGCTCAACCGGCTCATCCGCGACACCGGCGCCGACTGCGTCTACGTCGCCGGACCCGGCCACGGCGGACCGGCCCTGCTCGCGAACGCCTACCTCGAAGGCACCTACGGCGAGGCGTACCCCGCCGTCTCCGCCGACATCGTCGGGCTGACCCGGCTGGTACGGCAGTTCTCCACGCCCGGGGGCGTGCCGAGCCACGTCGGAGTCCAGACGCCCGGGAGCATCCACGAGGGCGGCGAGCTCGGCTACTCCCTGGCCCATGCCGCCGGCGCCGCGTTCGACCACCCTGACCTGATCGTGGCCTGCGTGGTCGGGGACGGTGAGGCGGAGACCGGCCCGCTGGCGGGGTCCTGGAAGATCCCCGCCTTCCTCAACGCCCGCCGCGACGGTGCCGTGCTGCCGATCCTGCACCTCAACGGGTACAAGATCGCCGGGCCCACCGTGCTCGGCCGGGCCGACGACACCGACGTGCTCGGGTTGCTGACGGCGCAGGGCTGGGACCCGGTCCTCGTGGCCGGGGACGACCCCGCCGCGGTGTTCACCGACCTGCACCGCGTCCTCACCGCCGCTCACGACCGGATCCGCGACAACCAGCGGCAGGCCCGCACCGGCGTGGCCGAGCCGTTCCGCCCGGTCCGCTGGCCGGCCATCGTCCTCCGGACGCCGAAGGGCTGGACCGGCCCGGAGGTCGTCGACGGCGTCGCCGTCGAAGGCACGTTCCGGGCGCACCAGGTGCCGCTGACCCTGGTCCGGGAGGACGTCGGACACTTCCGGCTGCTGGAGCGGTGGCTGCGGTCCTACGCGCCGGAAACCCTGTTCGACGCCACCGGACGGCTCGTCCCGGAACTGCGAGCGCTTGCCCCCGAAGGTGACAAGCGGATGTCCGCCAGCCCGTACGCCAACGGCGGCAGGCTGCTGCACCGGCTCGACGTCCCCGCCCTGGCCCCGTATGCCGTCACCGTGCCGTCGCCCGGTGTCGTGCACCACGGCAACACCCGTCCGTTCGGTGAGCTGCTGCGCGACGTCTACCGCGCCAGCACCCGGGAATCCGACGGCGGCGGCACGTTCCGCCTGTTCTGCCCGGACGAAACGGCCAGCAACCGGCTCGGCGCCGTCTTCGAGGCCACCGACCGCTGCCTGCAGGCGCCGATCCTCACCACCGACGACCACGTCTCACCCGAGGGCCGCGTCATGGAGGTGCTCTCGGAACACCTGTGCCAGGGCTGGCTCGAGGGCTACCTGCTTTCGGGTCGCCACGGCGTGTTCGCGACCTACGAAGCGTTCGCGATGGTCTCGGCCTCCATGCTGATCCAGCACGCCAAGTGGCTGCAGCACGCCGCGGACCTGCCCTGGCGCCGCTCGGTCGCGTCGCTCAACGTCCTGTTGACCTCGACCTGCTGGCGCAACGACAACAACGGTTTCTCGCACCAGGGGCCGGGCCTGATCGACATCGCCATCCCGCTCGCGCCCGCTGTCGTGCGCCTCTGGTTCCCGCCGGACGCCAACACCACCCTGTCGGTGGCGGAGCAGTGCCTGCGCAGCCGCGACCACGTCAACCTGATCGTCGCGGACAAGCAGGAGCACCTGCAGTACCTCGACATCGAGGAAGCGGCCGCCCACTGCGCCGCGGGAGCGTCGACCTGGGACTGGGCCGGCACCGAGACGACCGGCGGCGAACCCGACATCGTGCTCGCCGCCGCCGGTGACGTGCCGACGCTGGAGGTCCTGGCCGCGGCCCGGCTGCTCCGCGACTACGTCCCGTACCTGCGGGTGCGGGTGGTCAACGTGGTCGACCTGATGGGCCTGCTCCCGCCCGCCGACCACCCGCACGGGTTCGGCGAGCGGAAGTTCGAGCGGCTGTTCAGCGCCACCACCGACGTCGTGTTCGCCTTCCACGGCTACCCCCGGGCCGTGCACCAGCTGCTGCACGGCCGCCCCGGGCCGGGCCGGTTCCACGTCCGCGGTTACACCGAGCAGGGCACCACCACCACGCCGTTCGACATGGTCGTGCTCAACCGGATGAGCCGCTACCACCTCGCCCTCGAAGCACTGCGCAGGTCCGCCCGGGTCCCCGAAGGCGGCGTGGCACTGGCCGGGCACTGCCAGGCCATGCTGACCCGCCACCACGGCTACATTCGTGAACACTTCGAGGACATGCCGGAAATCCGCGGCTGGACCTGGGCCGGCTGACACGCCGACGGTGCGCATCAGCCGCGGATCATCCGCATTCTCCTGTCAGCAAGGGAAGTTGGGCTGAACGAAAGGCTCACCGGTACCGGGGCGCGGTATGCTGAGGGGGACAGCGCCGAAGTGCCGAGTCCCCGCTCTTGCGACGACCGACAGCCGACGAACGTCCGCACCGGATCCGTGCAGTGTCCGGCGTGGCGAGAGCCGGACGGCGATGCTTGGAGCGAACCCATGAGAATCAGCGCGCTGGCCGGCCGTCGTCGTCACGACCTCGCAGCGGAACCGTTGGTGCTGATCATGTTCGGCCCGCACGGGACACCGTCGCTCCCGTCCGGGCTGACGCTGTCGGAGGAGCTGATCGGCCGCACCGCGATCCTGGCCCTGGACGGCGAGTTCGACCTGTACACCGCACCCGAGGTCGACCGGGCCCTCGACCTGATCCTGCGCCGGGCCCCGCGGCGGCTGGTGGTGGACCTTTCGCAGGTCAGTTTCCTGAATTCGGCGGGACTCGAGGTGCTGCTCGCCTGCCACCGGCGCGCCGCTCCGCGGACTGATCTGCGCATCGTCGCGACGACGCGATCGACGTGGCGGCCGCTGCAAATCGCCCGGTTGCACGAAACCCTGGTGATCCACACCTCGCGCGCGGCCGCCGTCGCCGCCCCGGTGTCCAGGGATCCGCGCGCCTGGTTGCCGTGACCGTCGATCACGGCGTGGTAGCGCCTCAATGCCCCCGAGGAGCCGGAGCAGGTGCGTCGGCGGCCCAGGTGTTCCGGAAATCGGTGATCAGGGGGTTGTCATCGCCCGCGCGGGCGGCCAGGACGACCCGGGCCGGCTCGATGTCTTCGATGGGCACGGTGGTCAGGTCGGGGCGCAGCCGGGGCCGCCGGTCGCCGGCGGCCAGGATCAACACCGCGTCCTCCTCGGCGACGAGGTCGAGCTTGTCCTCGAACGATTCGTAGCCGGGCGGCGCGTTCCGGGCCGCAGCGCCGTCCGGACGGGGCTCGAGGCGGGCGAAGTCGCTCCACTCCGGGACGGCGCTCGGGCATTGGGGGAGGACTTCGTCGCGGAGGTCGTCGAAAGCCACCGACTCCTTTCCCGCCAGGCGGTGGCTCGTCGAAACGACCAGGACCCGCGGTTCGGCCCACAGCTCGGTCAGGCGCAGGCGGTCGGCGGGGAAGGGCAGGGGGGCACGGGCCACCAGGGCGTCCACTCGACGGTCGGCGAGGGCGTGGGCGTCGTTCCAGGCCAGGTGGCGAGTACGGATGTGCACCGTGGGATGCCGGTGCCGCAGCCGGCGGACGGCGTGGGTGATCACCAGGTCCTCGGCGTACCCGATGGTGAACTCGCGCGGCGCGCCGGCGTCGCGGGCGGTGGCCTCGGCTTGCTGGGCGGCCTGGAGCAGCGCCTGAGCCCGGGGCAGGAAAGCGCGGCCGGCGTCCGTGAGCCGGCTGCCCTGGGGGGTGCGGTCGAACAGGCGCACGCCCAGGTGGTGCTCGAGGCGCTGGATCTGACGGCTCAGTGACGGTTGCGCGACGCGCAGCACCGCGGCGGCGCGGGCGAAGTTGGCGTGCTCGGCGACGACCGTGAAGTACCCGACCAGCCGGAGGTCGAGATCCGATCCAGGAACACGCACAGCCCCGACGTTACGCCATGCAGCGCGTGCATGACGGGTTGCCGGACAGGTCTTGGACGCCGTCGCCGGACCGGGATTTGATCGAAGGCATGGGAAAGCACGACGGAAAACGCGCTCTGGTCACCGGCGGCAGCACCGGAATCGGCTTGGCGATCGCGCGCCTGCTGGCCGCCGAAGGCGCTCGGGTGGTGGTCACGGGACGCGACGAAGCCGCGCTCGGAAAGGCGAGCGCGGAGGGGCTGGTCGCGGTGCGCAGCGACGTCACCGTGCAAGCCGACATCGACGCCCTCGCGGGCGAGGTCGAGGAGGCCTTCGGCCAGCTGGACGCGGTGTTCCTGAACGCGGGCACCACTGCCGTGACGCCGTTCGAGGCGACGACCGAGCAGGTGTACGACGCCATCTTCGCGGCCAACACCAAGGGCCCCTTCTTCACGTTGCAGCGGCTGACCCCGCTGCTCGCCGAGGGCTGCGGCGTAGTGCTGACCACCTCGGTTTCGGACGTGCTGGGGCAGCAGGACCACAGCGTCTACTCGGCGAGCAAGGCGGCCCTGCGGTCGTTCGCGCGGACCTGGGCGCGCGACCTGCTGCCGCGCGGGGTACGGGTCAACGCGGTGAGCCCCGGGCCGATCGACACGGGCATCCTGCGCAGAACCCTGCCCGCCGAAGTCGCGGAAGAAATGAAGGCGGGATTCGCCGCCCGGATTCCCATGCTGCGCATCGGGGAACCGGAAGAGGTCGCGCGTGCCGCCCTTTTCCTCGCGTTCGACGCGACCTACACCACCGGCGCCGAGCTCGTGGTGGACGGCGGCGGAACCCAGCTGTGACGCCGTCGCTTCGTGAACCGCGTCATTCCTGCCTCGCGAGCACCCACGGCATGAGTCTCGCGGCGAGCGCCCGGCTGAACGGGCGGACCAGTGACCGCAGTTCGGTGCAGGCGGCCTCGCCGATGTGCGCGTAGGGAGTCACGCTGTTCTCGTCGGTCGCTTTTTCGATTTCCGCTCGGCGGGCCGCGCCCGCGGGCGTGAACGCCGGGTCGGCGTCGCCGGTGAGCCAGCCTCGCTCACGGAGGCCGGCGGCGGCCCGGCTCCAGTCCACTTCGGACCACGACCGGGAGGTGCGCAACGTCTCGGCGGGAACGGCGCCGGAAGCGGCGTGCGTGACGAGGGCTTCGATGCCGTCCAGCCCGGCCGTCAGCAGAGCCGCGATGTGCGCGTCGCCGCGGTACTCCCGGAGCAGGGTCTGCGCGTGCCACAGGACCAGATGGGGCTCGGTGGGCCACGGCAAGGCCGCGTGGGCGGCGAAAAGGGGCCGGCCGATGACATCGCCGGCGACCGTCTCGGCGGCCTCGCGCGCCAGAGCGGCGGCCCGCCGCATCTCCGGCGAGCCGATCGCCTCGCCCAGGGTGTCGCGCAACGCCCGGTCGGCCGCGGCGTACCGCGCGGCCAGGACGGCTTCCGGGTCGGTGGTGGACCAGGCGGCGGTGATCGACGTCCGGACGAGGACCGGGTTGAAGTTGTAGAAGGTCGCGACCACGACCGGCGCCGGGACCGCGCCGAGCGCCGCCGACCTCGACGCGAAATAGCCGGCGCGGCCGGTGAGGCCGAGCTTCTCGTACGCGGCGGCGGCTTCCGGGGCGAAGTAGATCATTCCGTGGTAGGGCTCGAGAAGTCGCCAGGTCCGGCGCGCCGCTTCGATCACGCGGTCAACATACCATCCGGTCGGTATGGCGCTGGTCGCCTTTCACGCCGGCAAGGTGGCTTTCGAAGTCACGGTTCGCAGCGCGCCCCGCAGCAGCCGGGCGATCTGGGGAGACGTCCAGCCGGTGCGGGTGGCGAGTTCGGCCGTCGTGAGGTGGTCCACCGCCGTCGACCACAAGGCGAAGCGCTGGCGAGGCGGCAGCAGCGTCACTTCGTCGAGCAGTACCGCGTCGCGCAGTGCCGCGTCCAGCCGTGACCGGCCGATCCGCCGGCCCAGGACGGCACGCAGCTCCACCAGGACGCGGGTGCGTACCTGCCGTCCGGCGTCCACGACCGCCCGTGATCCGGCGGCATCCGGCTGTGCGCAAAGGATCCGGCTGCACAACGCGGCACTCTTCCGCCGGGAATGGCCGGTCTGGCACGCGACCCGGTAGACCAGCGTCAGCATCCGGCCGGGCAGATCCACCTCCGCGGATTCCCACTCCGGCACCGGGCGGGCCGGTGCGGGCCGGGAGTGGCTCCCGGTCGTCAACCGGTCGCCTTCGGCCGCGCCGGCTCCGCCGGCAGGTGCTCCAGCAGCCAGACGAGTTCCGCGGCGTCGATGATCCCGGCGTCCGCGGCACGGACCCAGGCGCCGGCTGCCCGCCGGGTGAACTCGCGCGTGAGGAGGGGTTTCGTCGTGTGCTGGACGCTGGTCATCGGCTGCTCCCGGTGGCGGGTGACGCGTGTTCGGCCACCGGGGTCCGGGGTTGCCGTGACGTGCTGTTCTCCCGAATCCTAGGCCCACTTCCGCGGGCAAGCGATTCGGTGACCGATACTCCGCCGCCGGCGGCCGGGTTCAGCCGAATGGACCAGTGGTGCCGCCGGGGAGCCCGCAGATTGGTCTCTTCGGCGCAATTGCTGTGACACACGGCCCTAGCTGTCACCCGTGCCTCGACCGGATGCTGGGGACACGGAGAGCAACACGCGGATGGCGGGTGGAGTCGTCACACCGCTTCCGCGTCGCTGGGGGCTCAGTCGCACATCGTGCTTGCCGCTTCGGAGTACCTCCGGCCCCTGACCGGTTTCCCCGGTTCACGAGTGCATGAAGGAGTCAACGTGGTCACCCATCATTATCCGCGCGGTCCGGATCTGTTCGCCGGGCTCGGTTCCGGCGAACGTCAGCAGGCCCGCCACGTCGAGGCGAACCGTCGCGTCGATCCGGTGTTCGTCGATCCGAGCGGGCGCCGGCGGCTGCTGGTCCGCGGTTCGGCCGGGGTACTGGCCGTCGCGGGGGTCGCGTTCATCGCGGGTACCGGGCTGTTGCTGGCCAACCAGCCGGCGACGTCCGCCGCCGGCGACGCCGAGTCCAACTCCGCGCCGGGCGCCCTTCCGGCCGTACCGGGTGCGGGGCGGCCGCCGGCCGCCGGCGCGGGACAGCAGCAGTCACCGGGGACGGGCCGGAGTTCCGGGCCGCGTATCGCCATACCGGCCAACGCCCTTCCCCTGTCCGCGGTAGCGGGCGGCGCCGCTGCAGGGGGACAGCAGCCGGCGGGCGGAGCGCAGAGTGGCACGAGCGGGCCCGCGGCGGCGGCGCAGCCGGGGAACCAGGCGGTCGCCGGCCCGGCGCCGGTGAACCGGGCCGATCCCGTTCCGCAGGCACGGCCCGCAGCCGCGGTTCCGCCGGTAGCGGTGGTTCCGCCCGTGGTCGTGCAGCCACCCGCTCCGGCGGTGGTGGCGCCGGTCGTGTCCGTCGTCCCACCCGTGGTCGAGGTCGTCGGTGGCGTGGTCGCACCCGTGACCGGGGCGGTCGGGTCGCTGCTCGGTAACCTGCTGTGACCGGGCGCCGGAGGTGGCGAGGCCGCCTCCGGCTGCCTTGGGTGTTCGCGGGCATCGCGGTGGCCCTGCTGTCGGTGATGCTCGTCATCGCGGGCTTGGCGAGCTCTCAGGTCAGCAACGACGCCAAGGCGCACGACCCGGTGGGCACCTCTTCGGTGCCCGCCGCGGTGGTCAACGGTGGTGCGGTGGTCGACGCGATCCGGTCTCCGGTGGTCTCGCGGGCACCGGCCGCCAAGACCATCGCGCTGACCTTCGACGACGGACCCGATCCGACCTGGACGCCCCAGATCCTCTCCATCCTGCGCAAGCACCAAGTGCCCGCGACGTTCTTCGTCGTCGGCTCGATGGCTTCGCGCCATCCGGAACTCCTCCGCCGGATCCACGACTCCGGTTCGGAAATCGGGCTGCACACCTTCACCCACCCCGACCTGGTGGATGTCTCCCCGTGGCGGCTGGACCGGGAGCTGGACCAGACGGAAATGGTGCTCGTCGGCAGCACCGGCCTGACCACCAACCTCTTCCGCCCGCCGTACTCCTCCAGCGTCTCCGCGGTCGACGACCTCGGCTACCGCACCGTGCAGTCGGCTGCGGCGCGCGGCTACCTCAGCGTTTTCACCGACACCGACAGCGACGACTGGGCGCGGCCGGGGGTCTCGGCGATCGTGCACAACGCCACACCGCCCTCGGACGCGGGTTCGATCGTGCTGCTGCACGACGCCGGCGGCGACCGGTCCGAGACGGTCGCGGCGCTGGACCTGCTGATCCCGCGGCTGCAGCAGCAGGGCTACCACTTCGCCACCGTCACCGCCGCGGCCGGGATGGCCCCGGCCAACCAGCCCGCCACCGCCCGGGACCGGGTGACCGGGGAGATCCTGCTGGGCGCCATCGGTGTTTCCCTCACCGTGGTCGCCTGGCTGCAGTGGATCCTGCTGGGCGTCGGCGTGCTGGTGATCCTCCGGCTGCTGCTGATGCTCGGCTACGCGGGCAGGCACGCCCGGCAGCGCCGCCATCCGCGCTGGAGCTGGGGACCCCCGGTGACCGAACCGGTCTCGGTCGTCGTGCCCGCCTACAACGAGTCGGCCAACATCGAAGTGGCGCTGCGGTCCATCCTGGCCAGTGACCACCCGGTGGAGGTCGTGGTCGTCGACGACGGGTCCACCGACGGCACCGCCGACCTCGTCGAAGCTCTCGAGCTGCCCGGGGTACGGGTCCTCCGCCAGCGCAACCAGGGCAAGGCGGCCGCGCTGAACGCCGGGATCGCGCAGGCCCGGTACGACCTCATCGTCATGGTCGATGGCGACACCGTGGTCGAGCCCACCGCCGTCCGGCGCCTGGTGCAACCCTTCGCCCGGCCCGGGATGGGTGCGGTGTCCGGCAACGTGAAGATCGTCAACCGCGACACCTTCCTGACCAGGCTGCAGCACATCGAGTACGTCATCGGGTTCAGCGTGGACCGCCGCGTGCACGACCTGACCGGGTCGATCTGCACGATCCCGGGCGCCGCGGGCGCGTTCCGGCGGGCCGCGATCGCCGATGCCGGCGGCTTGAGCTCGCTGACCCTGGCCGAGGACACCGATCTGACCATCGGGATCGGCAGGGCAGGCTGGCGCATGTCCTATGTGGACGACGCGGTCGCCTGGACCGAGGCCCCGGCGACCCTGCGGCAGCTGTGGCAGCAGCGGTTCCGCTGGACCTACGGCACGATGCAGTCGGTGTGGCGGCACCGCCGGGCGGTCGTCCAGCGGGGCACGGCGGGCCGCCTGGGCCGGTTCGGGCTCCTGCACGTCCTCGCGTTCCAGATCGTGCTGCCGGTGACCGCGCCGCTGATCGACGTGTTCTTCGTCTACGGCTTGTTCTTCCTCGATCCCGGGACGACGCTCGTGCTCTGGCTGTCGGTGATGCTGCTGCAGAGCGCGGGCGCCGCGTACGCCTTCCACCTCGACGGCGAGCCGAAGAGCGCGCTGTGGCTGATCCCGATGCAGCAGCTGGTGTACCGCCAGCTGATGTACGTGGTCCTCATCCAGTCGCTGGGCGCGGCGGTGTCCGGGATTCTCGTGCGCTGGCAGCGGATGCACCGCATCGGTGCGCTGCGGGCGACCGTGCGGGCCGGGGTGGCGCCCGCCGGGCCGGTCGAGCCCCGGGTCGCTCCGGCGACCGAACCCCCGCCGCCGGGGCGCCGTGACCGCTGGCTCGACAGCCTGCGCGGGGTCGCGCTGGTGCGGGTCGTGCTCTACCACGCCACGGGCTGGGGGTGGCTGAGCCTCGCCTTCCCGTCCATGGGCGTGATGTTCGCGCTCGGCGGTTCCCTCATGGTGAGCTCACTGCGCCGCACACCCGCGGTGGACGTCGTCGGCCACCGCATCCGCCGGCTGTTGCCCCCGCTGTGGCTCTTCGGCCTGGTCGCGGTCGGGCTGATGCTCGCGCACGGCTGGGCGCGCGACACCGGCGACCTCGCCCTGAGCTGGCCGCGGATGGTGTTCTGGGTGTTCCCGATCCTGGACCCGCCGGGCAGTCTCTGGGGTGCGGACTTCACGGTGGCGCTGTGGTACCTCCGTGCCTACCTGTGGTTCGTGCTGCTCAGCCCGCTGCTGCTGCTCGCGTTCCGCCGCCGGCCGGTCGTCACCGTGCTCGCCCCGCTGGTCTTCGTCGCGGTGGACGCCGTATTGGGCTCCCCGCTGGCCGATTCGGGGCCGGTCGGCGAGGGTGTGCTGGACTTCGTCACCTTCGGGGCGTGCTGGATGCTGGGCTTCGCCCACCGGGAAGGCATGCTGCGCCGGATCCACCCGGCCGTGCTGGCGGGACTGTTCGCGGCCGCGGTCGGACTGGGCGCCTGGTGGACGGCGGGGCACCCGCTGCCGGACGGGACGTTCGACCTCAACGAGATCCCGCTCGGGCAGGCGTTGATCTCCGCCGCCGCGATCCTCGTGTTCCTGCGGGTGTCGCCCAAGCTCGCCTGGCTGGACCGGACGCCGGTGTTCGGCCGGCTGGTGACCGTGCTCAACGCGCGTGCGGTGACGATCTACCTGTGGCACAACGTCGCCATCGACGTTTCCTATCCCGTCGACGACTGGCTCGGCTGGTCTTCGCTGCCGGTTCGGCTGGCGACATCGGCCGTTCTCACGGCCGTGGCCGTGCTCGCCTTCGGCTGGGTCGAGGACCTGGCGGCCCGCCGTCCCCTGCGGCTGCTTCCCGGTAACCGCCGGAAGCCGGTCGTTCCCGCGGTCGTTCCGGCGGGCGTCTGACGATTCAGTACATGGCCTCGATTGCCTGGGCGTAGTGGGTGGCGATCGGGGTGCGCCTGAGCTTGCCGGTCGGGGTCAGGTGCGCGCTGCCCGGCAGCCAGATCTCGGGCAGGACGGTGAACTTCTTGATCTGCTCGACCCGCGACAGCGTGGCGTTGGCGGCGTCCACCCCGCTCTGCACGGCGGCCACCAGCTCGGCGCGCCCGGTCAATGTCGCGAGGTCGCCCGGCAGCCCGTGCCGGTGGGCGAAGGCCTGGGCGGCGTCGGGATCGAGGCAGAGCAGCATCGTGTTGTACGGGCGCTGTTCGCCGATGACGACGGCGCTGCTCACCAGCGGGCAGTGCGCGAGAACGGCGTTCTCGATGTTCGTGGGCGACATGTTCTTGCCCGCGGCGTTGACGATGATCTCCTTCTTGCGGTCGACGATCTTCAGGTAGCCGTCGGCGTCGAACTCGCCGATGTCGCCGGTGTGCAGCCAGCCGTCCGGGTCGATGGTCTCGGCGGTCTTGCCCGGGTCCTTGCGGTAGCCGCGCATGACCATCGGGCCGCGTGCGAGGACCTCGCCGTCGTCGGCCAGCGCGATCCGCGCGCCGGGCACCGGCAAGCCGACCGTGCCGATCTTGATGCGGTGCAAGGGATTCACCGTGATCGCCGCGGTGCATTCCGACATCCCCCAGCCCTCGGACAGCGGAATGCCGAGGCCCAGGAGGAACTCGTGCACTTCACGCGGGATGGGCGCCGCTCCGCTGACGGCGGCGGCGATCCGGTCGAGGCCGAGCCGCCGCCGGATCCGTGCCAGCACCAGCCGGTCGGCCAGCTCGTAGTGCAGCCGTGCCGCGCGGTGCCGCGCGGTGCTGCGCGCGGCCGTCGGACCGGGCACGGGCGTGGGCGCGGCCGGTGCCGATCGCCCAGCCGGCGAGCGCGCGGCGGATCGGGTCCTGCCGGGCGAGCGCGTCCTGCAGCCCCGCCTTCAGCTTGACCCAGACGC
Source organism: Amycolatopsis lexingtonensis (assembly GCF_014873755.1). Taxonomy (NCBI): domain Bacteria; kingdom Bacillati; phylum Actinomycetota; class Actinomycetes; order Pseudonocardiales; family Pseudonocardiaceae; genus Amycolatopsis; species Amycolatopsis lexingtonensis. Next base: position 3,543,456 of record NZ_JADBEG010000001.1, on the reverse strand, counting down.
GGGGCACGCCGACGAAGTAGGTGGGCCGGACCTCGGTGAGTGCGTCCGGCAGGCGGCGGGCGTCGGCGACGGTGGTGATCTGCCCGCCGTGCAGCAGGTGGGCGTAGTGGCTGAACCAGCGGTTGGCCGCGTGCGCGTCCGGCAGGTAGGAGATCATCCGGTTGGGCTGGTCGCGGACGCCGAAGTCGGCGAGGACCCGTGCGTTCTCGATGAAGTTCGCGTGGGTCAGTTCGACGCCCTTGGGCGGTCCGGTGGTCCCCGAGGTGTAGACGAGGGTGAGCAGGTCCCGCGGGACGACGGCACGCCAGGCCGCCTCGAAGTCGAACGCGGTCGCCGGCTCGGCTTCCAGCCGTGCCAGTGGCACGACGCCCCCGTCCGCGCTGTCGACGCAGACGATGTGCTCGACGTCGCCCCCGTGCCGGATCGCCTCGCGGACGACCGGCAGGAACTGCCGCTCGCAGATCACGACGCGGTTCCCGGCGTTGCCGAACTGGTAGGCCAGCACGTGCGCCGGATTGGTGTTGTAGACCGAGAACGGCGTCGCGCCCAGGTGCAGGGCCGCGGTGTCGCACAGGTGGAACTCCGGCCGGTTGGTCAGCATCAGCGCGACGGTGTCGCCGTGGTCCACGCCCAGGCCGGCCAGCCCGGCGGCGATGGCGCGCACCCGGTCCCGGTACTGCCGCCAGGTGAGTGTCACGGTGCCGCCGAGATCGCGCAGGGCGACCGCGTCGGGTTCCAGCGCGGCGATGGACTGGAACGCCTCGCAGAGGGTTCGGGGCGGGGGCATCGCGGGCTCCTTCGGCGAACGGGAGTGGACGTCAGATGCCGCGGGCGCGGTGCTCGTAGGCCCGCCGCCGATCGGCGTCGACGTCGTCGGTGAACAGGTGATCGCCGCCGAGCACCCGGGCCGCGGCCTCCGAGACCCGGCGGGGCAGGAACTTCTGCGACCCGAGCAGCAGCCCGGTTTGCCAGGTGACCCGCACGACCGGACGCGGCCTGGCGATGAGCCGGACGATGGCGGCGGCGATCTCCGCCGGCTCGGCCGCGCGGAAGCCGGGGATCCCCCGGGTGCCCGCGGTGAGCTCGGTGTTGACGAACGAGGGCAGCACCACCGAGAAGTCGACGCCGCTGCCGCGGTTCTCGACCCGGACCGCGTCGGTGAACCCGATGACGGCGTACTTGCTGGCGCAGTAGGTGGCCACCCCGGGCGCGTACGCCTCACCGGCCAGGGACGCGACGTTGATGACGTGACCGGTGCGGCGGGGGAGCATGCGCCGCAGCGCGAGCTTGGTGCCGACGATCACGCCGTAGGTGTTGATGCCGAGGACGCGCCGGGTCACCGCGTCGGGCTCGTCGGCCAGCAGGCCGACCGGCATGACCCCGGCGTTGTTGACCAGCACGTCGACCGGTCCGACGCGGCTCTCGACCTCGGCGAGGAACGCCTCGAACGACTCGGGGTCGGTCACGTCCAGCTTCGCGGCGACCGCGAACCCGGCCGCCTCGCCCGCCGTCTTCGCGGCGGCCTCGTCGACGTCGCCGATGGCGACCCGCGCACCGAGGCGGTGCACCGCGGTCGCGGTCGCGAGGCCGATACCGCGGGCGCCGCCGGTGACGACGACGACTTTCCCGGTGATCGCGGCGGCCCGGTCGCCGGTCGTCACGCGGTCGCCCACTGGTCGAACCGGCCGGGCAGCTTCGCCAGCTCCCACGGTCCGTCGGTCTCCACGACTTCCTGGTACGCCCAGCCCCGCAGCAGCGACACCGCGCCGCCCTGCACGGCCAGCACCTTGCCGGTGAGCGGGCAGTCCGGGCTCGCCAGGTACGCCACCACGGGCGCGATGTTGGCGGGGGAGAAGGCGTCGAACTCGCCCTCGGGCACCTCTTCGGCGAACATGGCGCCCATGCCCGGGGTGGCCAGGGTGAGCCGGGTGCGCGCGACCGGGGCGACGGCGTTGACCCGCACCCCGTACCGCTCCAGTTCCAGGGCCGCGACCTCGGTGAGGGCGGCGATGCCCGCTTTGGCCGCGCCGTAGTTGGCCTGGCCCGCGTTGGGCATGAAGGTGCCGGACGCCGAGGCGGTGTTGATCACCGACGCGGTGACCGGCTTGCCCGCCTTGGTCTGTTCCTTCCAGTACGCCGCCGCGTGGTGCAGCACCGAGAAGTGGCCCTTCAGGTGGACCGCGATGACCGAGTCCCACTGGGCTTCGGTCATCCCGGCGATGAACGCGTCGCGCAGGATGCCCGCGTTGTTCACCACGACGTCCAGCCCGCCGAACTCCGCGATCGCCCGGTCGACCAGTGCCTTCGCGCCGTCCCAGGTGGCGACGTCGTCGGTGCTGGCCACGGCCCGGCCCCCGGCGGCGACGATTTCGTCGGCTACCCGCTTGGCCGGACCGGCGTCCGAGCCGCTGCCGTCGTTGCCGCCGCCGAGGTCGTTCACCACGACCGCGGCGCCCTCCTTCGCGAACAGCAGCGCGTGCTCGCGGCCGATGCCCCGGCCCGCCCCGGTGATGACGGCGACCCGTCCGTCCAGCACGCCCATCTCACGCCACCAGCTTTTCGAGGTTGTCCAGCGAGGCGGTGAGCTCCTTGGTGGTGGCCCGCTCGACGGCGCCGCCGATCGCGCCGACCATCATCTGGCTGACGAACTCGGCGTCGACGGTCGCCACGGAGGCGTCCGGGCCCTGGGCCACGACTGAGAGGGTGAAGGTGATCTTCGCGCCCGCCATGCCGGCGCCGGAGAAGCGGGTGCTGTTCGGCGCGTCGTACTCCTCGACGGTGAAGGTGATGGTGTTGGCCATGCCCATGATGGTCAGCACCTCGGCCATGGTGGCGCCCTTCGCCAGCACGGCCGGCGGCTCTTCCTTCCACTTGGTGTGCACCGTCAGCCACTCCTCGAAGCGCTTCGGGTCGGAAATGACCGCCCACACCTTTTCCGGCGCGACGGCGAACTCCTTCGAGACGTGTGCCTCAGCCATGATCGTTTCCTCCTGGGGTGGTGCGGGTTTCAGCGGTGGGCCGGCCGGTAGGCGGTGACGAACGCCGCGCCGCCGAGGCCGATGTTGTGCGCGAGCGCGATCCGGGCGCCCTCGACTTGGCGGGCCGCGGCCTCGCCGCGCAATTGCCAGGTCAGTTCGGCGCACTGGGCCAGGCCGGTGGCGCCGAGCGGGTGGCCCTTGGAGATCAGCCCGCCGGACGGGTTGACGACCCAGCGGCCGCCGTAGGTGGTGTCGCCGTTGTCGACGAGCTTGTGCCCTTCGCCTTCCCCGGCGAGCCCGAGCGCCTCGTAGGTGAGCAGCTCGTTGGGGGCGAAGCAGTCGTGCAGCTCGATCACGTCGACGTCGGCGGGGCCGAACCCGGCCTGGGCGTACACCCGCTCGGCGGCCGCGGTCGTCATGTCGACACCGACCAGGGCGCGGGCCGTCCCAGCCTCGAACGTCGAGGGCAGGTCGGTGACCACGGCCTGGCCCACGATCTCGACCGCGCGCCCGCCCAGGTCGTGCTCGTCCACGAACCGCTCACTGGCCAGCACGGCGGCGGCCGAGCCGTCCGAAGTGGGCGAGCACATCAGCCGGGTCATGCCGAGTGGTTCGTACACCATCTTGGCGGCGCGGATTTCGTCCACTGTGTACACGTCCTGGAACTGGGCGTACGGGTTGTTCGCCGAGTGCCGGTGGTTCTTCTCGGCGATCTTGGCGTAGTGCTCGGGCGTGGAGCCGTGGTTCTCCATGTGCTCCGCGCCCGCCGCGCCGAACATCCACGGCGCCACCGGCATCGCGAACTCGCGCACCCGGGCGAGCGCCTCGATGTGCCGCAGCAGCGGCTGTTCCCGGTCGGCGTAGCCGGCCTCGAGCGACCCGGACTGCATCTTCTCGAACCCGATGGCGAGCGCGCAGTCGGCGTCGCCGCCGCGGACGGCCCGGGCCGCGAGGTACAGCGCGGTGGAGCCGGTGGAGCAGTTGTTGTTGACGTTGACGATCGGGATGCCGGTCAGGCCCAGCTCGTAGACGGCGCGCTGGCCGCTGGTGGAGTCGCCGTAGCAGTAACCCGCCACCGCCTCCTGGACCTCGCCGTAGCCGATGCCGGCGTCCTCGAGTGCCTTCGTGCCGGCCTCGCCGGCCATGGCCGGGTAGTCCCAGCCCTCCCGCCGGCCCGGCTTCTCGAACTTCGTCATGCCGACGCCGATGACGTAGACCTTGGTGCTCATGGCTGCTCCTCTGCCGGCTACGCGAACTCGGCGCGGCCGTCGGTGATCAGGAATTTGCCGGGTCGCTCGTCACCGGCCGTCTCGAACGCGTAGGCGCCGTCGCCGGCCGGCCACACACTGGTGGTGATGGTTTCCTTCGGCAGGCCCGGCTTGGTCAGCCGCACCGCGAGCCGCTTGAGCCGGCCCGGGTCGTCCGGGCTGATCCTCGTGATCAGCGCGTGCGAGGTGAACGCGATCGTGCACAGGCCGTGGACGATGATCCCGGGCAGGCCCATCGCCCGGGCGAACTCGTCGTCGGTGTGGATCGGCATCGGGTCACCGGCGGGCCCGGCGTAGCGGAACGTCTGGTCCTCGTCGAACCGCTGCACCGCGGTGAAGCCGGGCTCGCGCTCGCGCAGTCCGGCCGGGAAGGCGTGGTCCGGCGCGGGGACGCCGACGCCGCCGTCGAACGCGCCACCGCGGAAGAAGCCGATGAAGTACTGCTCGTTGACCAGGTCGCCGTGGGTGCGGCTGCGCGTCTCCACCAGCGTGGTGACCACGACGCCGGACTCCTTGCCGTGGACGCCGACCGGCTTGGCCCGCACCGCCAGCGTCTCGCCCGGCACGATCGGCCGGTGCAGCCGGAAGTCGTGCTCGCCGTGCAGGATGCGCAGCATCAGCTCGTCCGGCACCACGGACATGGTGGCGTCGGTCATCACCACCATGGCGGGCACCACGGCGAACACCGGCGGCGCGCAGGTGCCGTCGAGGTGCCGGGCGATGGGGTCGTTGGTGGCCTTCGCGTACGCGATGGTCCGCTCGGCCTCGACCGCGAATTCGTGTTCCTCGCCCCACACGTCGAGGCGGTCGAGCGGGTAGGCCGCGGTGGTTTCCTGTGCTCCATCGGACATACCTCGACGGTAGGAACCACACGGCACGCCTGACGATGGCCGAACCACTCGCGCCGGTGGCCGAACCGCTCACGTCCGCGGTCGCCGCAGCCGCGAGCGCGGGCTAGCCTCCGTGTCGTGCCCGACGTGTCGGTCGAGACCGGCCCTACCGTCCCGATCCAGCGCGTCCAGCAGACCGTCGCGCTGGCCCTGCGGCGCGGCTGGGACGTCGACGCCCTGCTCGCCGCCGCCGGGATCGCGCCGGACCTGCTGGCCGAGGGCCGCTCCCGGGTCACCGCCGCGCAGCTCGCCTCGGTGATCCGGGCGCTGTGGCGCGCCACCGACGACGAGCTGCTCGGGTTCGGGCTGGCGCCGGTCCCGCGCGGCACCGCCCATCTGCTGGCGCACGCCATGATCACCGCGCCCGATCTCGGCGGGATGCTGCGGCGGTGCCAGGGGTTCCGGCGCGCGGTTCCGGGGTTCCCGCCGCCGGAGCTGACCACCGACGGCGAGCGGGCCAGGTTCACCTGCGACGTCCAGGCCGTCGAGGATCCCGTTCCGCTGCTGGTCGACACCATGCTCGCGGTCGTCCACCGGTTCCTCGGCTGGGCGATCGGGAAACGGCTGCCGCTGCACGTCGTCGAGGTGCCCTACCGGCGGCAGCCGGAGATCGACGACCACGACCTGATCTTCGGCGCCCCGATGGCGTTCGGCGCCGACCGCCCGGGCCTGGTGTTCGCCACCCGGTGGCTCGCGGCACCGATCGTGCGCGGCGCGGACGAGCTCGACGGCTACCTGCGCGACTCGCCGGCCCGCTTCCTCACCGATGGCGGGTACAGCACCACGCTCACCGGCCAGGTCCGGGCGCGGATGGCGCGTGGCCTGGGCGGTGCGTGGCCGGGTGTCGAGGAGATCGCCGCCGGGCTGGCGATGAGCCCGCAGACGCTGCGCCGCCGGCTGCGGGAGGAAGGCACGTCCGCGCGGGAGATCCGGGAGCAGATCCTGCGCGACGCCGCCATCGCCGGGCTGGTGCGCGGGCAGGAGACGGTGCAGGCCCTCTCGCGCCGGCTCGGCTTCTCCGAGCCCAGCACCTTCTCCCGGGCCTTCCGGCGCTGGACGGGCAGCCCGCCCGGCGCGTACCAGCGCCGGAACGCCTGAGCGTTTCGGCCAATCATCCGGGCGGCCGGGCCATGGGGCGCCGGGCCGCCCGCGCCTACCGTCGTGGCCGTGGACGAAACCGCAAGCAGCATCGACGTGCGATCGCCGGCCGACGGCAGACTGCTCGCGTCGGTCGGCCGCACGGACGCCGCGACGGTGGCGCGCACCGTCGCGGACCTGCGTGCCGCGCAGCCGGAGTGGGAAGCACTCGGGCCGCGCGAGCGCGCCCGCTGGCTCCGCCGCTACCGCGACTGGCTGCTCGACCACGCCGGCGACCTGGCCCGGTTGCTGCAGGACGAGACCGGCAAAGCGTGGCCGGAGGCCCGCGCCGAACCCGCCTACCCGGTCCACGTGATCAACTACTACGCGAAGCACGCCGCACGCTTCCTGGCGACTGAACGCCCCCGCCCGGCCTCGCTGCTGGTGGCGAACAAGCGGCAGGAACGGCTGCTGCGCCCCTACCCGGTGGTCGGGGTGATCTCGCCGTGGAACTTCCCGCTCGCGCTGGCCATGATGGACGCGCTGCCCGCGCTGATCGCGGGCGCCGCCGTGGCGATCAAGCCGTCGGAGTTCACCCCGCTCGCCACCCTGGCCGCCGTCGCGGGGTGGCGCGAGATCGGCGCCCCCGCGGTCCTCGCCTGCGTGACCGGGGCGGGGGAGAGCGGCGCGGCGCTGGTCGACCAGGTGGACTTCGTCCAGTTCACCGGCTCCGAGCGCACCGGCCGCCGCATCGCCGAGCGGGCCGGGGCGCGCCTGGTCCCGTGCGGGCTGGAGCTCGGCGGCAAGGACGCGATGATCGTGCTGGCCGACGCCGACGTCGAGCGGGCCGCCCGGGGTGCGGTGTTCGGTGCGCTGTACAACGCGGGGCAGACGTGCGTGTCGGTGGAGCGGGTCTACGTGGCCGCCGAAGTCCACGACCGGTTCGTGGCCGCCGTCGTTGCCGAGGTGGGGCGGTTGCGGCTCGGTGCGGCCACGCCCGGCTACGGCGTCGACGTCGGCGCCATCGTCAGCGCCAGGCAGACCGAGATCGTTGCCGAGCACGTCGCCGACGCCCGCGAGCGCGGCGCACGCGTGCTGACCGGCGGGATGCGCCGGGGCGAGCACGGCTACGAGCCGACCGTGCTGGTGGCCGTCGACCACTCGATGGCCTGCATGCGCGAGGAGAGCTTCGGGCCGCTGCTGCCGATCATGAAAGTCGCCGACGCCGACGAGGCGATCCGGCTGGCCAACGACTCGCCCTACGGGCTGTCGGCGAGCGTCTGGACCCGCGACCGGGCCCTGGCGCGCCGGCTGGCACCCCGGCTGGAGGTGGGCGCGGTCAACGTCAACGACGTCATCGTCAACCTGCTGGCGCTGCCGCTGCCGCACGGCGGCTGGAAGGCCTCCGGGCTCGGCGCCCGCAACGGCGGACCGTACGGAATCCGCAAGTACTGCCGCGCCCAGGCGGTGCTCTCGGAGTGGTTCCCGCTGCCGGTCACCCCGCACTGGTTCCCCTATACCCGGGGAAAGGCAGAACTGTTCGCCAGGTTCATGCGAGCCGCCGGCACCCGTGACGCGCGCCGGCTGTGGCGGGCGATCGCGAGCGGCAGCAGGGAGTGGTGAGGGTGGCGACCGCGGATGCCGATCTGGCGGAATTCATGAATGCCGTGATCGAGCACGGCGTCCCGCCGATGCACGCGTTGGGGATTCGCGTCGTCGAGCTGCGGCCCGGATACGTGCTCGGGGCGGCTCCGCTGGCGGGAAACGGCAACCACCTGGGCACGATGTACGCCGGTACTTTGTTCGGCTTGGCCGAAATGCTGGGCGGCGCGTTGTTCGTCGCGAGTTTCGACGTCGAACGGTTCCACCCGACGGTGAAGGACGTCCGGATCCGGTACCGGCGTCCGGCCACCACCGACGTGCGGGCCGAGGCATCCCTCGGCGCGGACACGATCGCCCGGCTGCGGCGCGAGGCGGAGGACCACGGCAAGGCCGAGTTCGTGCTCGACGCGACGATCACCGACGCCGCCGGCGAGGTTGTCGCCGGTACCACGGGCACCTACCAGGTCCGGGCGAACGCCGTGCGAACGATCGGATCGTGACCACACGGCCGGAAGCCCCGCCGGGCGTGGGGGCCGGCGGGGATCGCGGTGGTGCTACAGCGGCAGGAGGGGGAGGAGGACGGCGGCGGCGGCGCTGGTGATGGCTACGACGGCGCCGTTGACGATGCCGGTGACGGAGTCGATCAAGCCGCCGATGATGACGATGCCCATGATGGGTTCTCCTTTGTGTTGGGTGGGATCCGTCTGCGGGCCGCGGGGGTCACCCGGTGCAGTTGGGGACGGCCGGGACGCTGCCGACGCAGTTGTTGGGCGTGTTGGCGGTGATGGGTGCGTTGGTGGTGGTCATGGTGCCGCCCTGGCGGTAGACGCCGCCGGAGTCGCCCAGGAGCAGCAGTGCGTGGTTGTCGGTGACGGCGGTCTGGGTGAGGGTCGTCGCGGTGGCGGCGACGGCGGAGATCCCGCCGCCGCGGCCGGCGCTGTTGCCGGTGATGAACAGGGGGCTGCCGGTGACGCCGGTGACGGTCAGGGTGCCGCGGAGTCCGTTGTAGACGGCGCCGCCGTCGCCGAGCAGGGTGGTGTTGCCCTGCAGCGGGCTGTTCGTGAACGTCGCGGCGGGTGCGGTGCCGGTGGGGGTGTCGGCGTTGGCGAGGCCGCCGCCGTTGCCGGAGGCGGTGTTGCCGGTCAACGTGCTTCCGGTGAGGGTGACCGCGCCGCGGTTGAGGATGCCGCCGCCGTTGCCGAGCACGTTGCCGCGGGTGAACGCGACGCCGGTGGTGAGGGTGAGGCTGCCGGTCGGGCCGACTTCGGCGATGCGGAACAGCCCCAGGCCCAGCAAGGAGGCGTTGGTGACGGTGGCGGGGCCGATCATTTCGATCGGGGTGGTGATCACCGGGAGCGCGTTCGCGGCGCCGCCGTGGGCGGTGGTCATGCCGTAGGTGCAGCCACCCGCCAGGACGAGCGTGTCCGAGGTGGGGGTGGAGTTGGCCAGGTTGACCGCCGCGACGAGGGCGTTTTCGCCGCAGGCCACCGGAATCGTGATGGCCTGCGCCGCCGGGGCCAGCGCGATCAGGCCGCCGGTCGCGACGGTGGCGCCGAACACGACTCCGGCAATGGCGTGGATGCGTCGCATGACTGTTTCTTTCCTGGAACAGGATAGTGTGGGCCAAGTGGGATCGGTCCACGAAAAAAGACCTCGGCTGGCGATCTGTGCCGAAATCGTGGCGGACAGATCGGATACCGAGGTCTTGGGTAACAGCCGACAGCCTATCCTCGGCCGCCGGATGATCGATACCCGGGTCCCCCGAATGGCGGCCGATTTGAATGGTTTGCGGGCCCGCGCCGCCCCGCGATTGGTCGGATTCAGAGGAAATCGATGTTTGTCGCCGGATTCGACGCCGGTATTGGGGGAAATACTCGCAAAGGAGTGAGCTATCGGCTTTCGGTTGCCAGGGATCCGCGACGGGGCGAGTGCGCGCGGGCGGGATCGGCGGTTCCGGTTCCGTCACCGGCTCACCGGTGCGCGGTCAAGCACCCGCTACTTCGAGCCGGGCGACGAGGGCGGCCACCGGCACGGTGGCCAGCGCGACCCGGGTGTCGCTGCTGCCGTAGGGCAGCCAAAGCGTGCCGTCGTGGATCAGGCCGCCGCAGGAGTAGACGACGTTGGGGACGTAGCCGTCACGCTCGTCCTCGTCCGGGAAGAGCAGCGGCTCGGGGAGCGCGCCCACGATCCGGGCCGGGTCGGCGAGGTCGAGCAGCAGCGCGCCGATGGCGTAGGTCCGCATCGGGCCGACGCCGTGGGTGAGCACCAGCCAGCCCGACGGCGTTTCCAGCGGCGAGCCGCAGTTGCCGACCTGCAGCAGCTCCCAGGCCGCCGTCGGGCCGTGCAGCGGCACTTCACCGGACCAGGACCGGCCGTCGGACGAGGTCGCCAGGCTCATCGTTTCCCCGTCCCCGCGGCACAACGCGAGGTGCCGGCCGCCGACGAGCCGGGGGAACAGCGCCATCCCCTTGTTGCGGGCCGCCGGTCCGGTGAGGGCGAGCGCGCTGAACGACGTCAGGTCGGCGCTTTCCAGCAGCCGGGGTGTCACGGTGGCGCCGTTGTACGCGGTGTAGGTGGCCCGGTAACCGGTCACGCCGTCGTCGTCGGTGAAGCGGACGAAGCGAGCGTCCTCCATACCGTGGGTTTCGGTCGGGCCGACCGGCCACAGAAGCCGTTGCGCGAGATCGGTGTCGCCGGGAAAGCCCACCGTGTAGCCGGAGGCGGCGAGTTCGCGGATGCGCTGGGTCGTGCCGGCCGCCCCGGCGCGTTCGAGCAGGCGCGGATCGAGGGTGGCGAGCGCGTGGTCGAGCTCGTACTGGCCGAAGGGATCGGGGAGGGTCGCGGTCACGGTGGCGGTGATCTCGTTGTCGCAGTCGTCGTGGTCCAGGGCGGCGCGCAACCACGAGCGGCTCCAGGAGTCCGGGCGGCGCTCGCCCGCGCTCACCGGCCCGGACCGGGAATGCCACTCCGCGCGCGTCCCGGGCCCCAGGACGCCGGTAGCGAACCCGATCGAGGAGATGTGCCCTTCGCCGATCCCGCGCAGGCTGAGCACCACTCGCACCTGCCCGGGCGACAGCCCGTCCTGCCGGGGGTGCGCCACCAGGGACGGGTTGCACAGCGCGGCCGCCTCGACCGCGTACTCGTGCGTGAAGTACGCGCCGAGGAGCAGCCGGCGCCGCGCGTCGAGAGAGCGGGGATCGACGAGCCGGTGGCTCATGATCGACGCGTTGTGCTCGAGAACCGCGAGCAGATCCCGGTGGCGGCCGGCGAAACCGGCCAGTACCCGGTCCACTGTGGAATCGACCGAACCTTCCGGCAGGGCGAGGACGCGCGCGATCAGCGCACCCGCCCGCGACCGGGTCTCCGGTGCTTCCTCGCCCGGTACGAACAGCTTCGTCATGACCCGCGTGGGATCGGGCCGGATCCCGGCCGGGTGCCGGGTCACCAATCCGCTCTCGCCGGTCACGCCGTACCGGCGCCGGTCAGCGCGCCGGTGCGCGGCCGCGCGAGCTGGAACGTCGCGAGCATCGCCAGCGTCGATTCCGCGCCCTGGTTGCGGTTGACGCCGTCGGCGCGGAGCCCGTCGCCGCAGCCACCGGTGTCCCGGTCCAGCAACGGCACGCCGGCGTCGTTGGTGCCCAGGAACCAGGCGCGGGCCAGCTCCACAGTGGACGTCCAGCGGGCGTCGCCGGTGACCGCGTGGGCCCGGGCGCACGCCGCCGCGAGCGCGGCCACCTCGATCGGCTGCTGGTCGAATCCGGGCGGCGACTGGCTCGGTGTCCAGCCACCGGTGGGCACCACCGACAACCGGGCCTCGCGGGTCTGCCGGTCCGCCAGCCAGTCCAGGGCACGCAGGCCGTCGGCGAGCGCGGCCGGATCGGGCAGCAGCGCGCCGGCGGCGATCAGGACCTCGGCGACCGCGGCGTTGGCGTATTCCAGCCGGGGCTCGGGCCACGGCCAGTCCCGGCCGGGCGGAACCGGCCCGATCGTCGTGACGGCGGCACCGAGCAGCGCCCGCGCCGGCTCGTCCGCCGGGAACCGGGTGAGCACCTCGGCGGCGCCCAGCGCGGCGAACACCATCGCGCGCAGGTCCGGAGACCGGCGGCGGGCTCCCGCGTCGAACAGCAGGCGGGCTTCGGCGCGCAGCCACGCGCGTCCGGCGTGCGCCGCCGTGCTGCCGAGGCCCCAGAGCGCGCGGCCCCACCAGTCACCGAGACCGGGGGCGTCCTGCCAGCGGCGGTCGTAGCCGAGCCGGTTGCGGAAACGGCCGTGTTCGTGCGCGTGCGCGGTGAAGGCGAACAGCGTTTCCTGCACCCGTGCCAGCTGCGGGGTCAGGTCCTGCTCGCGGCTCAGCACCACCAGGCCGCGAGCGGCGTCGTCGAGGCAGTACCCGTGCTCGCGACGCGGGATGGCCCCGCACGCGTGCTCGAAGAGGCCGGCGTCGTCGGACATGCGCAGCAGGTGCCGGTCGTCCAGCATCACGCCACGACCCGGGGCCGGGCGGAGACGAGCTCGGCGCCGAGCCGGCTGTACCGCGCGGCCACCGACGCCCAGCCGAGGCTGCCGGCGACGATCCCGGCGGCCGCGGCCATCCGGCCCGCCGCGGCCCGGTCGGTGAGGATCTCCTGGAGCGCGTGCGCGATGGCCGCCGGATCCCGGTGGTCCACGAGCAGGCCCGCACCCCCGGAGAGCAGCTCGACGGCGTGCGGGAAGCGGGTCGCCACGACTGGTGTCCGCGAAGTGACGGCTTCGATGAGCACCCCGGAGGTGACCTGGTCGCGGGAGTCGTAGGGCAGGAGGACCACTTCCGCGTGGGCCACCAGGCGCCGCAGCGACGCGGCGGCGAGGTAGCGGGCGTCGAACCGGACCCGGTCCCGCACGCCGAGCCGCTCGGTCCGCAGCTGCAGCGACCGGCGGTAGCTTTCCCCTTGCTGCGCCTGCACCTTCGGATGGGTGCGGCCGGCCACCAGGTACCGCGGCTCCGGCCACTGGGCGGGGAGCAGGGCCATCGCCTCGATGCCCCATTCGATGCCCTTGCCGGGACCGAGCAGGCCCCACGTCAGGATCTGGCGGTGCTGGCTGTGGTGCGGCACCGCCGCCGAGCCGCCGTTGTCGGGGGCACCGTGCGGGATCACCACGAGCCGGCCGGCGGGGACGGCGTAGCCGGCGACGAGCCGGGCCCGCGCGGTCTCGCTCATCACCACGACCGCGGCCGCGGTGGCGAGCACGCGGTCGAGGACCGCGCGCTGGTGCGGTGTCGGCGCGCTGAGGACGGTGTGCAGCACGACGATCGCGGGTACGCGCAGCAGTTCCAGGACGCCCAGGACGTCTTCGCCGTCCGGGCCGCCGTAGATGCCGTACTCGTGCTGGACGATCGCGACGTCGTCCCGGTCGAGCAGGGCCGCCGCCGCGCGGCAGCTCTCCGGCGAGCCGGCGACCAGGTCCCCGACCACCTCGGGGCCGCCCGCGGGAGCCGCGGACTCGACCGCGCGGACCACCCCGCCCGCGGCGCCGGGCGGCAACGCGGCGCGCAGTGAGGCCGTGAACGACGCGAGGCCGCAGAGCGTGGGCGGATAAGTACTCAGGAGACCGAACGTGATCACACGGGCCCTTCGGGTCGGAGGCCGCGCCCGGCAGCCGGGAACGGGGTGGACGGTGGCGCTCGAAACCCGGCGGGCGGGGAAAATCGCCGGGACGTCGCGCGGCCGCGGTCATGCAGCGACTCTGCTTTCCCACGCGGCCCCGGCCTAGAGTCATGTGACCTTTTTCCGAGGGGCGTTCGGCGGCCGGGGCCGGAGCGTGGGTGTGGCCGGCACGGCGCGTAAGATGGCGGTATCGTCCCGGACCCCGGCGTACTCGGTGAAGCCGGGATCCGAAGCCGGAATATCCAGCGAGTCCCGACTTTCCTCGTCTGATCAGCGGACCGCGCCCGCGTGGTCGGCCATCCGAAAAAAGGAGAATCCGGTATGTCGAGGATCGATGTCGAATCGGGTGTCGCCGTCGCGGAAATCGCCGACCCGCTGGTGACCGCCTGCGCGGTGTGTCCCCATCCCGCCGAATCGCACGACGTGATCGCGCGCCGGTTCTGCACGGCGACGCAGGCGGGCGCGTTCACCCGTGGCTGCGTCTGTTCGGGCGGACCGGAAAAAGCCGCCGCCGCGATGCGAGTCCGGAAATGACGTTCTTGTCGGAGAGCACGGCGGGGCCCGTGGTCGGCTCGCCGGCCGTCGAGCGGCGGCTGCGGGTGAAACCGCCGGGTGCGGTCAAGGGCTGCTTCGACGGCGGCTGGTGGCCACGCTCGCGGGAGCCGGTCGCGGAGTTCAGCGCGCTGGTGACCGCGCTCGCCGCGGACTCGGGCCCGGTGGACCGGATCGGCTTCAACCCGGGTGTGTGGGACCTGGCGCCCCGGACGCTCGCGCTCGAGAGCGGTCTCGTCCGGCTGGCGGGGTTCTTCGGCCTGGATCGGCACACGATCGTCGTGATCGGACCGCGCATCCGCCGGTTGACCCTGCTGGTGGTCCCGGCCGGCGCCGACCAGGCCGCGGCGGAGCGAGCGCTGGAAGCGGCCGCCGCGCCGGACGCGGTGGGTTCCGCCGTGCTGATCCTGACCACCAGCGGCGCCCTCGGCCCGCCCACCGGGACGGCTTGAGCGCCACCGCCCCGCGGGCCATGGGGCCCGGCCACCGGTGACCGACGGCCGGCGCGCGCGAAGCACGGCTGTCCTGTGGGTACCTCGACCAGGCCGGGCACTTCTCCACTGTGACGACGTTGGTGCGCCATGCCCCGCACGCCGCCGTCCTCACCCGGGACCGTGGGCCGCACGCGGAAGTCCGGGCCGGGATGGCCATGCAGCACGTTCTTCGTTCCTCTCCCAGCCCTTCGAGACACCGCAGACCCGGGAAGCGCCCGACCGGATCTTCGACGGCCGCGGGCAGGTCCACCCGCCGCGTCACCCTGGACGTTCCCGCGGGGTGAGGGCCGGCCCGGCAGCCGGCGGGGTTCGGTGCGTCACTCCGCGACCGGGTCCTCCGGACGGACCACGAGCACCGGGCAGCCGGCGTGCCGCACGAGCGCCTGGCCGGTCGAACCGAGCAGCATCCCGGTGAACCCGCCGCGCCCGCGGCTGCCGACGACGACCAGCTGGGCCTCCTCCGCGGCTTCCAGCAAAGCGTGCCGGGGGCGGTCGCGGCGCAGGACGCGGCGGATCTCGACGTCCGGGTACTTCTCCTGCCAGCCGGCCAGACGCTGCGCGAGCAGCCGTTCCTCGTCGTCCTTCACCGCCGCCCACCGCGGCATGATCCGGATGGTGCCGGAGAAGTCTTCGTCGGCGACGTCGCTCCAGGCGTGCACCGCGACCAGCGGCGCGCCGCGTGCCGAGGCCTCCTCGAACGCCGCGGCGAGCGCCAGCTCGCTCGGCGGGCTCCCGTCGACCCCGGCCACCACCGGCCCCGGCCGCCAGACGGGTGCCGATCCGCGCCGGCCCCGGATCACCGCCACCGGGGAGTGCGCGTGGCTCACGAGGGTGGCCGCGGTGGTGCCGAGCAGCATCCCGGCGAGGCCGCTCGAGCCGGTCGCGCCGACGACGACCATCCGGGCCCGCCGCGAACGTTCGGCGAGCAGCGGCGCCGGAGCCTCGATCGGCGTCTCCGTGGTGATCACCAGGTCCGGATCGACCGAAGCGGCCAGCTTCCGGGCGACGGCGACGATGCGTTCGCCGTCCTGGCGGATCGCGTCGACCAGGACATCGATGCCCGGCAAGCCTTCGCCGTGACCGAGCGCGGCGATCGGCAGGCCGTGCACGATCTCGAGGCCGAGATGACGGGAGGAGGCCAGCTCGGCGGCCCACGACACGGCCGTCGCCGATGCTGCCGAGCCGTCGGTCCCCACGACGATCGTGGGGTTCCGGTCCGTCATCGGACCTCCTCGGCTCCCGCGTCGCGGGGCCGGATCACCGCGACCGGGCACGGCGAGTGCCCGATCAGCGCCTGGCTGGTCGAGCCGAGCAGCATCCCGGTGAAGCCACCGCGGCCCCGGCAGCCGACCACGATCAGCTGCGCGTGCTCCGCGCGCTCGAGCAGCGTCCGGACCGGGCGGCCACGGGTGGTCTCGAGGTCGATCGTCAGGTCCGGGAACTTGTCCCGCCAGGGCCGCACCTGGTCGGCGAGCCGGGCGCGCTCGACGTGCTCGATCTCGGCGGGGTCGTTCTGCAACGGATGCGCCCGGAGCACTTCGCCGGCGACGATGTCGCTCCAGGTGCGCACCGCGATCAGCCCGACGCCTCGCAGCCGTGCCTCTTCACACCCGAACGCCAGCGCGCCGTCGCTGTGGGACGAGCCGTCCGTGCCCACGATGACCGGGCCGGTGTCCGGCGGCGGGTCCTGCGGCCGCCGGCCACGCACCACCACGATCGGGCAGTGCGCGTGCGCGACCACGGAAACGGCCGTCGAGCCGACGAGCATCCCGGCGAACCCGCCGAGGCCGTGGGAACCCAGTACCACCAGCTCCGCGTGCTGTGACTCCTGGACGAGGGCCGCGACCGGGTTCCATTCCCGCGCGGCGACCGTGATGTCGAGGCCGGGAGACCGCGCGAGCACCGCGGCCCGCGCTTCGGCCAGCCGGCCTTCGGCGTACCCGGCCAGCCCGGCGCGCACCTGTTCGCCGGCCCCGGCCGCGATCGGCGCGCGCACCGGCGGCAGCGCGTAGACCTGCACCAGACGCAGTGGCCGGTTTCGCCGGAGCGCTTCGGCACCGGCCCAGACCGCAGCGCGCAGCCCGGAGGACGAGCCGTCGACCCCGGCGACGACGGCGCCGTGCATGGCCCGGCCCGCCCGCCGGCCGTCGAGCGGTGCCGGCCGGACCCCCGGTGACGTGGTCACGACGCACTCCCGGCGACGGCCGCGGCGGCCAGGATCGCGCCGATCTCGTGGCCCCAGGCCCGGATCAGCGGCCGGTCGGCGGTCCCGTCGAACACCCGGTGGTCGCGGGCCGCCAGCTGCCGGGCGAGTTCGCGGGCGGGCTCGTCCCGCTCGTCCACCGGACCGCGGGAGAACAGCCAGACCGGCAGCCACCGCAGACCGTCCGAAAAGGACTCCGCGAACTTCCGGGCCGGGTCGAGCCACTGTCCCCGGTGCACGGAGCTGCCGAGCACCACGGCGTCGAAGCCCTCGAGC
This sequence comes from Amycolatopsis lexingtonensis, assembly GCF_014873755.1. Lineage (NCBI taxonomy): Bacteria > Bacillati > Actinomycetota > Actinomycetes > Pseudonocardiales > Pseudonocardiaceae > Amycolatopsis > Amycolatopsis lexingtonensis. The sequence goes on along the minus strand of NZ_JADBEG010000001.1, from coordinate 3,526,471 downwards.
GAAGAGACGAGCCCGACGTCGCGCACCTCGACCTCGGGCGCCACTCCGGCGTCGGTCAGCGCGGAGCCGAGCGACGTGGCGAGGTGCTCGGCGATTTCCCGGGTGGCGCCGTGCCGGGTGGCCACCGCAACGAGGATTCTCATGGTGCCAGCCTCGCGCGTCCGCGGCTTCGTGCGCAGAGGCCAACGACCTCGACGGACCGGCGAAGGGCTCCGCCACCCGCTCAGTGCACGACGGCGACCGGGCAGGTGGCGTGCGCGAGCAGGTCGTTGCCCGTCGATCCCGGCAGGGCACCGGCGAGCCGGCCGCGGCTGCCGACCACGATCAGCTGGGCGCCGGGCGTGATCCCGATCAGCGCGCGAGCCGGCTCACCGTCGTCGACGACCCGCGTCGTGATCTCGAGCCGGGGGTGCTTCCGTGCCCAGCCGGCGACCAGCTCCTCGAGCTTGCGCCGGTCCTCGGCCCGCTGGTCGGTGAAGGAGGGTTCGATGCTGGGTGTCCGTCTGCGGGCGGCGTGCGCCACGACCAGCGGTACCCCGCGCGCGGCCGCCCAGTCGGCCGCGAAGTGCAGCGCTTCCGCACTCGCCGGTGAGGAGTCCACGCCGACCAGGACCGGGCCCCGCGGGTCGGCGTGGCCGCGGAAGAAGACCACCGGGCACTTCGCGGCCGCGGCGACCCGGAGGGCGACCGAACCGACCAGGGCGCCCCGCGGGCCGCCGGGGCGCTGCGAGCCGAGCACGAGCAAGGGCGCGGTCACCGACTCGGCGAGCAGCAGGTCGACCGCGAGCCCGAGCCGCACGTCGATTTCGACCTCGAGGCCCGGTGCCGCGGTGCGGGCGATCTTCGCCGCGTGGCGCGTCCGACGGGTCACGTGTTCGGGCAGGACTCCGGACCCGTCGCCCGGCTCGATCACACAGGCGTGGAGCAACCGCAGGCCGGTGGGGCGCCGGGCCGCTTCCTGCGCCGCCCACCGGACCGCGCGCAGCGACCCCTCCGAGGCATCCACCCCGGCGATCACCGCGGCCTTCGCCTTTTCGGCCATCGCCGACTCCTGCCCTCCGGCGCCGCCCGGACGGCGACCCCTGCCAGCATGTCCTCCGCCGCGTCCGCGCGGCAGAGCACGAAGACCCTTCGCCGGGGACCAAATCCGGGAACGGCGAATCGCTGTTGCCGGAGAAGGACTCCGCGGCCGTGCCCGACGTTCCGGGCGCGACGACCAGCCGACCGAGGCGCACCCGTGGCATCCGTCGATCTCGCGGGAATCGCCGAGCTCCACCGCCGCGCGGTGACCACCGGATCCGCGCCGCGGCCGGTTCAGCCCGGGACGGGGGGCTCGTCGGCCGGCGCCGCGAGACCGTCGGCCGGATCCAGCCCGAGGATGGCGAGCAGCGTGGCGCAGTCGCCGGCGTCGTCCGCCGCCGACGCGACCAGGCGGGCACCACGACGGCGCTGCTCGGGGCTGAGCGCGAACGGGTCCGGCTCCCTGTGCGGGGTCACCTTCGGCTGCCTCATCGGGGTGGCTCCGCGGTGCCGTTCACTCGCCGGTGACCCGGTGCGCCCGGTGTCGCAGTGATCATCACAGCCCTCCGCCCGGTTCGGCCACTTCGTGGTGGCACCGCCGAGGTCCGGGGCGGACACCACCGAGGATAGCCCGCCCCGGCCCGCTCGGGCCGTCGGCGAACGGGTGGCCCGCTGCCCTCGCCGCCGGGCCGTCGCGTGCCGGAAAACGGGATTCGGTGAAAGCTCGATCGCCGACAACGACCGGAACGGCCAACACGACGTAAACCCAGCAGAATGACGTGACACTAGGGCCTGTATCGAGATCGTTCAGAGCCGTTCGGCGACCGGTGGCCTCGCCCGCCGCGCTGCCGCTGTGTTCGCCAGGTCAAAGGTCTTGAATGACTCATTCAGGTCCTCCGAGGTCCTGAATGAGTCATTCAAGACGTCGGCGGACCACCCGCCGGCTGTCCACACCGACACCGACGCCGACGCCGACGCCGACGCCGACTTCGATACAGACTAGGGGGTCGCCGTCGCGTCGCGCGCGATCACGTCGTCGGCCAGCCCGGCGAGGACGGTGTCGACGGCGGGGCCGAGTTTCCGCACGCAGTCGCAGCCGGGGCCGTGGGCGTCCAGGTGCCAGGCGAACAGGTACTGCAGGGCCAGCTGGTCGACGCGGAAGTCGTGCTCGGCTTCGATCCGGTCGCGTTCGGCCTGCCGGTTCTGCGACAGCAGCAGCAACGGGGCCGCGTAGGCGGCTTGGGTGGAGAACACCAGGTTCAGCAGGATGAACGGGTACGGGTCCCAGCCACCGGCCCAGGCCACGAGGTTGAGCCCGATCCACAGCAGCACGATCACGCTCTGCCCGACGATGAACGGCCAGGAGCCGAACGACGCGGTGACCCGGTCGGCGATCCGCTCACCCGCGGTCCGGTGCTCGTACCGGTGCCGGTTGACGGGGGAGCGGTATTCGCGCTTGTGTCCTTTTCGGACTTTCATCGGCCCGTTCCGGTCGTCCCGTGGTTCGGTGGGGGAGGTCAGGAGACTTGCCCGCCTTCGGTTTCCCAGCCGTCTTCGGTGGTGTCGGGGTGGCGCCGGGGCGCCGCCGGAGCGACGAGAGCCCCGCTCGCCGTCAGGATGTCCGCGGGCCGGTCGGTGTTGCCGCGACGGGACGCGCTCGTCAGCGCTCGGTGGCCAGCTGCGTCCGTCGCGTCCGGTGGAACGACGAGGAGCGTGAGCTGATCCGATTCCGGGCCGGTGATCGACAGGACGTGGCCGTCCCGGTCGAGGAGACCGTCGAGCCGGACGACGTGGCCGCCGATCTCCACCCGCCGCGGCGCACTGTCCCATTCGGACACGGTGTACGCGACCCTGGTGAGGTGGCCGATCCGGGCCGTGAGCGCCGCGGCCAGTCCCGGCAGTTCCGCCGCGAGATCACGCGACCGCGGCCACCAGCCGCCGTCGACGTGACCAGCCGGGCCGCCCTGCGGTTTCCACCCCAGCCTGGGTGCGGGAGGGGTACCTGGACGCGGTCGCGCGGAGGGCGTTCCGGTTCTGGTGGGCGATTCCGGCGTCATGCCGCTGTCCCGTCCCGATCGCGGTGATCGATGTGGAGGGCAACCGAGGACGGCGCGGGCTCTGCCGCCGACGCGCGAAATGCTCTCGGTACCCCGGATGCTACACCTGTCGCGGCGGCGAGACGCGATCTCTTCAGGGGCAGCCGGGGACCGGTGGTTCGCCGGCCGGCCGCGCGGTCACGGCGATGATGTCGCGGTCGTCGACCCAGCGCACCGAGGCCGCGGGGCCGTCGTCGGCGACGACGGGCACGCGAGCGCCGCCGGGGCCGAACTCGGGCCGGCCGGCGAGGGTTCCGGTCCGCGGTGAGCGTGGATCCGGGCCGGCGTAGGTGACGCGCCAGTTCCCGACGCTGAACGCGATCTGGCGCCGAGGCGGGAGGGGAGTGTGGTCGTCCGCCGGCGCACTGCGGTCCGGGTTCCCGGCAGTCATCCGTCTTCTCCTCGGCCGTGGGTGCGTTCCCGCGGTGCGGGGAACGGCGGGCACGCCGAGGTCTGGGGCGGCCCGGTCAGCCTAGGCGCCCTACGCCATCCACCAGAAATGAATCCCCCGGATGAGGGACCTCGAATGGCGGCGGCGGTTCCGGGTCCGCAGCCGGCTCAGCCGTCGTGGACGGCCACCGGTCGTCGCACCGGCACCGGGCCGGAGCCACCTCTCCCGGCAAGAGTCGTCGAGGCCAGCTCCGCCACGAGCGCGGCCGGTGAGCCGGCTTCCGAGAACAGCGCGCGCTGGCGTGCCGCGCCGGTTCGGCCGGCCCGCACCACGGCGAGCTGACGGTCGATCGCCGCGTGGTCCCCGTTGGCCTGCAAGGCCGGCCGGACGTATTCCAGGAGCCGGTCGACGAGCACGTGGTTCGGGAGGACCTGGCCGGTGCGGGGATCGACGCCGTGGCCGGGGTAGCCGCCGCGCGCCGCGGCGGTGAGCGACGCGACGACCAGCGCGGTCCGGACCGGCCGGGGCGCGACGCCGGCCCGGGCCTCCGCGAGGATCGTGACCACGAGGGCGCGGACCAGCCCGGCGAGCAGCACCGCGTCTTCGGCCGTCAAGCCCACGTCCGCGATGCGGATCTCGACCGTCGGGTACTTCGGTGAGAGCCGGGCGTAGTAGTAGACGCCGTTCGCGTCCAACGCCTCACCACGGCGCACCGCGCCGTCGACGCTCGCGGCGTAGGCGGCCGCGTCCGGCCAGTCCAGGGGCGGGTTCGCGGTCGGCCAGCGCGACCACAGCGGGTACCGCCCGCTGGCCCACCCGGAGTCCTCGTCGTGGGCGAGCGGCGAATTGGCGCTGATGGCGAGGAGCGGGGCGAGCCAGGGCCGCAGGCCGGCCAGGACCCGGACGCCGAGTGCCGGGGACGGGATGCCGACGTGCACGTGGCAGGCGCACGTGCCGGCTTCCGGGAGGAGCGCGGGATACCGGGCGGCCAGCGCGCGGTAGCGGGGTTCGGCGGTGACGCCGGGCAGGCCCGGCAGGTCGCCGCACGGGGGTGTCCCGGACGCCAGCACCAGGCAGCCGGCGTGGCCGGCCGCGTCGGCCACGAGCCGGCGCAACCCGAGCAGCTCCGTCCGTAGTTCGTCGAGGCCGGTGTGGATCCCGGTGGCGGTTTCGATCTGGAACCGCAGGAACTCCGGCATCACGGCGGGTTCGCCGTCGAGCAGCTCCAGCACCCGGGGCGCGGCGAGCGCCACCCCACCGGTCGCCGGGTCCGCGAGGACGAACTCCTCCTCGACGCCGAGGGTGAGATCGTTCCTTTCCGGCAAGGAAAGTCGCACGTGCACGGCCGGGCTCCATCCCTCGTCGGATCGCCAGTCTCACCGGCTCACCCGGTCCCGCGTAGGGCCTCAGGTCACCCATCGGGGATCTTTCGGCCCTTTCGCGGTTGTGTTCCAGCGAATGCACGTGAATGTTCCCGCCCTTTTCCGAAGAATCTTTCGGCATTACCCGTCCGGTGGGTTCGTGGCGCTCACGATCGGTTAAACTCGGTTGACGCTCCGGACCCTGGTGGTGCATCCAGTCACACCTGGAAACGGAGACGCTGCGATGGTCCATCTTTTCGTGTTGTTCGCGCCCGTGTCGTTACCGCGGAATCGTCGATGATCACCGCCGCGCGCGGCGAACCGCTGCCGTTCCGGGTCGAGGTGAGCGATCTCGAAGTGCTCGAGGCGACGACCCGCGCGTTCCGCGCCCTGGACTACCGGTACGGCGGCGGGTACTGCCACGCCCCGCTCGCGGCGCTCGCCTCGTGGACGGTTCTGCTGCGCGAGGGATCCGTTTCGCCGCGACTGCGGCGACGGCTCTGCCGCGGTCTTGCCGACCTGCACAACCTGCTGGCGTGGACGGAGTTCGACTCCGGCCGCGACGAGTCCGCCTTCCGGTCGTTCGACGTGGCGGCGGAGCTCGCGGTGGAGGCCGGGGACCACGATCTGCTCGCCAACGTCAGCTACCGGCGCGGCCGGCTGCACCTGCACCGCGGCTCGGTCGACGACGCGCTGGCGGAGTTCGACCGGGGGCAGGACGCGGCGGCGCGGGGGGCGTCGGCCCGGGCGCGGGCCATCCTTTCGGTCAACCAGGCGTGGGCCTGGGCGATGCGGGCGGACGAGTCCGCCGCCTTGCGGCACCTGGGCCAGGCGATCGACGCCTTCCCCGCCGACGCGGCGGCGGCGCCCTGGACGCGGTTCTTCGACGCGAACGATCTCGCCGCCATGACCGGAACGGTCCGGGTCGAACTCGGGTGCACCGTGGACCACCGCCACGCGGTCCTCGCGATCCCGTTCCTCGACGACGCAGTGGCCGCCTACGGGCCGGAGATGAGCAGAAGCCGTTCGCTGACCCAGATCATGCTCGCCCTCGCCCACACCCTCCGGCGCGACACCGAGGCGGCCGCGCGCGTGGGGACCGAGGCCATCCGCGTCGCACGCGAGATCCGTTCGGTGCGCGCAAAAGGGCGCCTGCGGCCGCTGGAAGCCGCGCTCCGGGCCCGCCCCGCCGGCCGGGCGGGCCGGGAACTGCTGACCCGGATCGCCGAGTTCCGGGCGGGAGCGGGGGACGTCCACGCCGGCTGAGCCCGGCCGGCGGCCGTCACGGCAGTGCGGTGGACGCGGGAAAGGTTCCTTCGGCGCCCGGGCCGGGGACGTGTGACCCTGGGCAGACCGTCGCCGAAGTGGACACGATGGTCGAAGGCCGGGCACCCGCATCGCGCAGACCCGGCCGGCGAGAGGACGACGCATGCAGATCCAGATCAGCACGGACCGAACGGTGCCCGGCGGCGAAGAGCTGGTCCGGCACTTCGAAGGGGAGCTGGCCGCCAAGTTGTCGCGGTTCAGCGACCACATCACGCGGCTGGAAGCCCACTTCAGCGAGGAATCCGCTGCCGCCGACGGAATGGACCGCCGCTGCGTGCTCGAGGCCCGGCCGGCCGGACGGCGGACGGTGGCCGTAAGCCACCACGCGGGTTCGGTCGCCGATGCGTGCCGGGGTGCCGTGCACAAACTCGAGAGCGTGCTCGAAGGTGTGTACGGGCGGACGGACCACCACAAGGGCGGGGACTCCATCCGGCACCAGGGTGGGCGTGCCGGATCATGACCGTCCACCATGGACAGAATTTCGCGGGCGAGCCGCACGTCGTCATCGACTTCCCGCGCGCGCCGGTCGCCGGTCACCGGTACCAGGACCTCACGATCACCGTGGAGCGGCTCGGCGAGACGCTGGTCGTCGCCGTGGCCGGTGACGTCGACCTCTGCACGGCGCCGATGCTCCACGACGTCCTGGAAGCGAACTTGAGCCGGGCGCCGCGGCGGATCGTCGTGGATCTGTCACTCGTCCGGTTCCTGAACACCGCCGGGCTGGAGGTGCTGCTCGACGCCCACCGCCGGGCCGCGCCGGGCACTGATGTGCGGCTGGTCGCCACGACGCGCGCGACCTGGCGGCCGCTGCGGCTCACTCGCACGGATGAACGCCTGGTCGTCCACACCTCGCGGGCAGCGGCCATCGCCGCGCCGCGATGGGCGGCGGCGGACACCGGCTGACCGCGGGGACCCCGGTTTCACCTGCTTGGCCGCGTTCGCGTGGCAGCGCGACGGCTCAGATCCCGGTTCGCTCGCCGGGACCGGGTGGCCGGGCGTCGAGGATGTCGGTGGCCCGCACCAGGCTGACCTGCTCATCGGCGGCGGACCCCTGCCGGCGGATGGGCACCCAGGTGGTGCTGGTGTGCTCGTCACGCAAGCTGCGCCCGGCGACGGTCCCGAAGTTTTCGCGCCCCGCCGGGGTCGCGCGCGACGCGCGGCCGGCGCGGTGGCGGTAGCGGACGAGCCACCCGGGTGGGTAACCACCGCCGTGGCGCGTGGGCCAGGTCCGGTTCGCGCTCCCCGCGGTCCGTCCCGCCGGGTACGCATCGGTCTGCTCGTCGTCCACCGGTGCCCGCCTTCGCTCGCGGCGCACGGAGTGCGCCGTCATGCTTCGCCGGGGTCCGGGGCGCGGTCTTCCAGACTAGAACGGGTAGCCCCGGGCGCGGTTCGCCCGGGCGAGTGGTTCTCCGGCCGGGTGGCCAGGCTGCGCACGCCCGAGCTGACGACGGCGAGCAGCGGCACGGCGAACAGAGCACCCACGATGCCGGCCGCGACCAGCCCGATGGCGAGGGCGAGGACCACGGCCAGGGGATGCAGCCGGACGGCGCGCCCCAGCAGCAGTGGCTGCAGGACGTGGCTTTCGAGCTGCATGACACCGACGACGACGGCGAGCACGATGACGGCGGCCCACACGCCGTTGGCCGCCAAGGCCACGAGGACGGCGATCGCACCCGCGATCACCGAGCCGATGACCGGGATGAACGCGCCGAGGAAGACCAGCGCGCTCAGCGGAGCCGCCAACGGGACCCCGATGATCACCAGGCCGAGGCCGATGCCGGCGGCGTCGACGAACGCGACGGCCGCCGTGCCGCGGATGTAGTGCGCCAGGGTGGTGAACCCGCTGCGCCCGGCCACGTCCACGCGGTCGCGCAGGCGGGCCGGCACGGCCCGCAGCACGAACAACCAGATCACGCGGCCCTGGGCGAGGAAGAAGATCAGGCAGAACACGACCAGCAGGGCTTCGGCGAGCAGCTCGCCCACGGTCACCGCGGTGGTGAGGGCGCCCGAGGCGATCGCCGACTTGTTCCGGCCGAGCATGGCGGTCAGGTTGCCGAGCATCTCGTCGAGCTGGCTCTGGCTCAGGTGCAGCGGCCCGGTGCCCAGCCAGGTGTGCAGGTCGGTCAAGCTCACGGTGACCTGGTCGATCAGTCCGGGCATGCCCACGGTGACGCTGATGACCACGAACGTCACCACGCCGCCGGCCAGCACGATTCCCCCGACCAGCACGATCGCGGCCGCCAGCCCGCGGGGGACCTTTTTGCCCGCCAGCCAGGAAACGCCGGGGGAGAACAGGCCCGCCAGCAGCAGGGCAACCGCGACCGGGACCAGCACCGAGGCCAGCTTGACGGCCAGGAAACCCACGACCGTCAGCGCGGCCGCGACGACCAGCGTGCGCCAGGCCACGGCGGCCGCGACGCGGAGCCCGTACGGTACCGGGGAAGAGTCGGGATCCGGCATCGGATCAGCGCGCGATGGGTTGCGTTGCGGTCATGAAGATCCTGCTCCTGATGGGGGATGGCCTGGTCCGGCAGTACTGCCGGCCGCGCGAGAGCAGGGTCCGGACGCTCGGGAAGCCGCGCTCCGATCCTACCGCTGTCGGGGTTCCGGCGCGGTCAGCCGCCCGCGGGGTGAGGTGAACCCGGTTCGGGGGCGTCGTGGAGGTAGGGCCTCAGCTGCTCGGCGAGCGACCGGCGGGTCGCGGCGGGCACCGGCCCGGGCCGCTCCTGTCCGGCGTGGCGCCCGGCAGCGGTGTCGGCGACGAACCGCGCGACCGCGTCCGGGGACGGCACGAGGTTGCCGCCGCCCTGGTACGCGAGGACCACCGCGGCGTCGGCGGGGTCGGTTTCCACCGCGAGCGACCAGCCGCGCCGTTCGCTCCACACCAGCATGACGTCGTGGTCGGGCCGGTCGAGCCAGCGCCGGGGCAGCCCGAGGTAGGCGGTGGCCGTGTCGCTGATCTCCACCGTCGTGCTCTCGTCCGGGACACCGACCGCGGCCGCGACCGCGCGCACGTACTCGCCGAGGCTGCGTTCGAGGGTTCGGGTGTCGGGTTCGGCGTGCTCCATGCCCGCCACGCTAGGCGGCCGCCGGCCGGCGTGCCGGGCGGGCACGGTACCGGTAGGTGCCCGAGGGGACCCGCGGGAACCTTTCCGGGAGCTCGGTCGTTGTGAGAAGTGGTTGCATTCGCCCGCCCGGCACCGTGCGGGCCTGGTGCAGTTTCCACCTCCTCCGGGTTTGGTCCGCCGTCGGCGGGCTACCCGATATTCAGTCGCTCCGGACCCTGGCGAACGCAAAGTCACGGAAAGAGCGCTTGAAATGACCCACACCCTGGAACGCCCGCCGACCCGGCCGCCCAAGGCCGCCGAGCCGATGCTGTCGGGCGAAAAGTCCCGCACCGAGACCTTCCTGGTCAAGCTGTTCGCGGTCGTGCCGTTGCTCGCGCTGGCCGCGGCGGTGCCGTTCGCGTGGGGCTGGGGCCTCGGCTGGACCGACGTCGCCCTGACGGTCGGGTTCTACTTCCTGACCGGGCTCGGGGTGACGATCGGGTTCCACCGCCACTTCACCCACGGCGCGTTCAAGGCCAACCGCGGCCTGCGGATCGCGCTCGCCGTCACCGGCAGCATGGCCATGCAGGGCCCGGTGATCGGCTGGGTCGCCGACCACCGCCGCCACCACGCCTACGCCGACCGCGACGGCGACCCGCACTCGCCCTGGCGCTACGGCACGTCCGCCGCCGCGCTCGCCAAGGGTTTCTGGCACGCCCACATGGGCTGGTTGTTCGACCGGGAGAAGACCAACGCGCAGCGGTTCGCCCCCGACCTGCTCGCCGACCGCGACATCGTCCGGATCGACCGCTGGTTCCCCGCGCTCACCGTGCTCACCCTGCTCAGCCCGGCACTGATCGGCGGCCTGGTGACGCTGTCCTGGTGGGGCGCGCTGACCGCGTTCTTCTGGGCCGGCCTGGTGCGGGTGGCGGTGCTGCACCACGTCACCTGGTCGGTGAACTCCCTGTGCCACATGATCGGCGAGCGGCCCTACGCCGCCCGCGACAAGTCCGCGAACTTCTGGCCGCTGGCCATCGCCTCGATGGGCGAGTCCTGGCACAACTCCCACCACGCCGACCCCACCGGCGCCCGCCACGGCGTCCGCCGCGGCCAGCTGGACATGTCCGCGCGGCTGATCTGGCTGTTCGAGAAGCTCGGCTGGGCCACCGACGTCCGCTGGCCGAGGGCCGAACACCTGGCCCGCAAGCTCAACCCCGGCTACTCCGCGGCGCCCCGCGGGTTCGGCAAGCTGGAGCGCGGTCTGCTCGCCGGGACACCGGCGCGGCAGCCGTCCGGCGACGGGAGCCGGTCATGACCGCCGTTCGCGACGAGGTCCGTCTGCAGCTGAAACCGGCCGGCGGCGGCTACGTCGACGGAGCGTGGTGGCCGCGTTCCCGCGACGCCGGCGTCGGGTTCGCCGACCTGATCACGGCGGTGCGCGACCGGGTGGGCCAGGTCGAGCGGATCAGCTACCCGCTGGCCGACGGCTGGGAGGTCACCCACCGCAAACTCGTGGTGGACGGCCGCCTCGTGCGGCTGGAAGGGTTCCACGCCATGCCGTCGCGCACCCTGACCCTCATCGGCACGCAACAGCGGCGCCTGACCCTGCTCGTCATCGCACCCGACACCCCGCGGGACACCGCCACCACCGCACTGAAGGCCGCCGCGGACCCCGGCAACACGGCAAGTCCCGCTGACCTTCTCGCCGTGCCGAGCAGGCCGCCGGCGCGGGCGAACGGATAGCGAACGGGCGCCGGGGGCTAGACTGGGCACCACGCCCCGGACCTCGGCGATCCTGGTTTCCCCGGCACGGCTTACGCGGCCGGCGCCCGACCCGGACGGTGAGGCGCACGATGGTGGGACGTTCGGTGGTGGCCGTGCTGATCGGTCCCGTCAGTGCCCTGGCCGCGATCGGTGCCCTCACCTTGCCGGCCGACGTCCTGTTCGGCTGGATCCTGCTGGGAGCCGGCGCGGGGATCCTCGTCGCTTTCGGCGCTTCGCGGCTCCGGCCCGGGCGGGATACGGCGAGTGGGCCCGATCTGCCGGTGGGCGCGGCCGCGGCGGCGGCGTTCGTCACGGCGTGCCTGGTCCTCGCCGGCTTGCTCGCGACCGTGGGCGGCGCCCTGACCGCGACCGTCCTGGTCCTGCTGGTCGCCGGAGGGGTGGTGGCCGGCTACCGCCACCGCGTCGCGCGGCCCACCGCACCCGAGGCCCGCGACCGCTCGGTCCCGCGCCCCGTGCCGCCCGTCCCGGTGGCCGACCTGGCCACCGAGGACCTGTGCGTGGCGTGGCGGCGCAGTTACTTCCTCCTGATCCTCGCCACCGACGAGCAGGCGCGCCGGCGCGTCGTCCAGCGCCGGCAGGACTTCCTCGACGAGATCGAACGACGGGACCGCCGCGGGTTCCTCCGCTGGCTCGACAGCGGCGCCAAGGCCGGCAGCGATCCCAGCCCGTACCTGACCACGCGAAGCTGACCGAGGCGGGAAGGACGTCATGTGGGTCGACGGCGCACTCCTGGCAGCGGCGGTGTCGGGCGACCGCACCGCGACGGGCGCGTTGCCGGGTCTGCTGCACCCGGGCGTGCTGGGCTACCGGCACGGTGCGGGCGAGTTCGTCGGGTTCGTGTACGGCTGCACCGCCTGCTCGGCCTGCCGGCACCGCAGCAACGGGACGTCGTGGTCCTGCGGGTCATGTTCGGCCTGTCCGCCCACGCCACGGCCGCGGTGCTCGGGGTCGCCAGTCCGGGCGTGGTGCGGGTGAGCCGGCATCGGGCGCTGACCGCGCTGCGCCGGCACATCGCCGCCGCGCCGGTGCCGTGATGGCCCGGGCCGGTCCGCGGTTGCGGGTAAGGTGGGTGCCCGCAGCCGCGACAGCGGTGCTGATCCGGACCTGGCTGTGTCCGAGTTGGTGTGGCGATCACGTGCACCGGCATGGGCGGAACTGGATGTGGAAACGCGGTGGCTGAGGTCGAAGTCTTGCGCGCGAGCGTGCTGGCCGCGCTGGGCGAGGGTGGGGCCGGCAGCGGGGTCGACGTCGTCGGCCGGGTCTGCCGGGCGTGTGTGCGCCTGCTGCCGGTGGACGGTGCGGCGGTCTCGATGATGGTCGACGCCGGGCACCGCGAGGTCGTCTACGCCAGCGACGCGGTGAGCATGGCGCTGGCGGAACTGCAGTTCTCCCTGGGTGAAGGGCCGTGTTTCGAGGCTTTCACCGTCGGCGGGCCGGTCCTGGTGCCCGATCTGGCCACCGACCCGCCTGCGGCGTGGCCGGTGTTCGCGGCCGAGGCCGCGGCGCAGCCGGTGGCCGCGCTGTTCACGTTCCCGGTGCAGATCGGGGCGGCCCGGGTGGCGACCCTCGACACCTACCGGTCGACGCCGGGCTCGCTGAGCCCGGACGAGCTGTCGACGGCGCTGCAGGTGGCCGACATCGCCGCGCTCGCCCTGTCGGGACTGCGCGCCGGAGGTGGTCTGTGGCTCGACGGGGACGGGCGGTGGATGGCGGGCGCGGGGATGCGGTTCCGGGAGGTGCACCAGGCCACCGGGATGCTGATCGCGCACCTGGACCTGTCCGCGTCGGCCGCGTTGGCGCGGCTGCGGGCGTATGCGTTCGGGCACGGCCGTTCCCTGCTCGAGGTCGCGGGAGACATCGTGGCCGGTCGGCTGCGGTTGGACGAGGAGTTCGGTGAGGTACACCATGAAGGCAGCTGACGATGCGGGAGATGGTGGGCATGGCCGACCGTGAACGACAGGTGACTCGCGCGTTCGTCGCGTTGGCGGACACCCTGGTGGACGACTACGACGTCGCCGATCTGCTGCACACGCTGGTGCAGCAGTGCGTGGAGCTGCTCGACGTCGCCGCGGCCGGGTTGACGCTGGTCGACGAGCGGGGCGGCCTGCAGGTGCTGGCCTCCTCCACCGAGCAGGCGCGGTTGCTGGAGCTGTTCCAGCTCGACATCGACGAAGGGCCGTGCATCGAGTGCTTCACCACCAGCACCCCGGTGCTGGTGGCCGACATCGCGGCGGCGGCGGGGCGGTGGCCGCGGTTCGCGGCCGAGGCGGCCAAGGACGGGTTCGCGTCGGTGCACGCGCTGCCGTTGCGGCTGCGCAAGCAGACGATCGGGGCGCTGAACCTCTTCGGGCAGAGCTCGGGGGACCTGTCGGCGGACGACGTGGCACTGGCGCAGGGCCTGGCCGACACCGCGACGATCGGCATCCTCCACGAACGAGCCTTGCGCCAGGGGGAGATCCTCTCCGAGCAGCTGCAGACCGCGTTGAACAGCCGGGTGATCATCGAGCAGGCCAAGGGTGTGCTCGCCGTCAGCGGGCAGCTGAGCATGGACGAGGCCTTCCGGGCCCTGCGCGGCTTCGCCCGGGGGAACAACCTCCGGCTCAGCGACGTGGCCCGCGCACTGGCCGATCGCGAACTCGCGCCCGCGGTCGTGCTGGCCCCCGCGCCGACGAGCCACACCCGCTGACCGGTCCGGTGCGGGCACCGGCGAAAGGTGCCGAACGGTCCGCCTCGCGGTGACCAGCGGCCCTCGCGCCCCGGATGCGGTGCCGTGATGCTGAAGACGCACTGACCGGCTTTCGAGGGCAGGGAGTTCCCATGCGATTTCGTGATCGCCGGGAAGCCGGCGAGCGGCTGGCCCTGCGGTTGCGACCGCTGCGTGGCGACCGGGCGATCGTCCTCGGCCTGTCCGAGGGTGGCCTGGTGGTGGCCGGCGAGATCGCCGCCGTCCTCGGCGCGCCGCTGGACATCCTGCTCACCGGCCGGATCGAGGCCGCGGGGCCGCCGCCGACGACGCTCGGCGCCGTCGGGGAGGGCGGTTTGGTCGTCTGGGACCACGACGCCATCCGCCGGTTCGACATCGAGCCGGGCGAGCTCACCCGGCTCGCCGAGGACGCGCGAGCCGGGCTGGCCCGTCAGGTCGCCGTCTACCGGAGCACCGTGGCGCCGGTGTCCATCGCCGGCCGCACGGTCGTCCTCGCCGACGACGGCGCCGCGACCGGGACGACCGCGCACACGGCGATCGGCGTCCTGCGGGCCCGCCAGGTCCGCCGGATCGTGCTGGCGGTCCCGGTCGCCCAGGCCGACGTGGTCGACCGGCTCGCCCGCGAGGTGGACCAGTTCGTCTGCCTGCGCACGCTGCCCTGGCTGCACGCGGTCGGCAACAGCTACCGGAAGTTCGCCGCGGTGGCCGACACCGAGGCGCTCGAACTGCTGCACCGCGAACCTCGCGTGCCGACCGAAGTCCGCCGGTGACGTCCACAGTGGACTGACGAGTCAGTCCGGGAGGCGCACGGCGATCTCGTCGCCCAGCGTCGCGCCGCCGGCCAGCTCGAGGTGGTCACCGCTCCAGAACCGGCCGGCGTCGTACCAGTTCGGCCGGCGGCCTCGGGGCAGCAGGCCCATGGCTTCGTAGGTCAGGGCGACGATCTCGGCGCAGTAAGCGCTTTCGAGGCCGGCCTCCCGGGCCTCCCGCTTGCGGCGGGGCAGCCGGCCGCCGAGCCAGCGCGACGCGAGGCGCGCGGTCGAGGGGAACGGCGTGCCGTCCAGCCGCGCGATCGTCCGCAGGACGGCGTCCTCCGCCTCCCCGGTGACGGGGTGGTCGAGCTGGCGCAGCCAGACCCGCTGGTGGTACTTCTCCGCCCACACGAGCACCGCCCGGCGCAGGTCGTGCAGCTGGGCGCCTCGCTGGTGGGTCCCGGACCAGATGTCCGGCAGGGACCGCCCCAGCTCCGCGTGCCACAGCAGCGGCGGCAGGTCCTCGATCACCACGGCCATGCCGACGTGGTTGACCGGGCTGTTCGTCACGACGCGGATCGTGCGGTCGGCCGCGGACCGGCCCCGGAACAACCACAGGTCGCCCGTGCGCGTCACGGCCACGGCTTCGTCGAGATCCAGCTGGTTCTCCGGCACGGCGGTAGCCTAGGCCGATGCGCTGGTGGAAGGCAGTGGGACTGGCCGGGCTCGTCGGGGTCGCCGCGACCGGGGCGGTGATCGCCCGCGAGGAGCGCCGGCGGCGGGCCTACACCCCGGACGAGATCCGCGAACGGCTGCACGCCCGCCTGGATGCCTCGGCACCGGCGCCCCACGACCGGACCGGCGGCTGACCGGCCGTCATTCCGGGGAGCGACTCCGCCCCGGCAGGCCGGGGCGGAACGGGATGCCCAGTGCCGCGAAGACGCCGAGCATCTTCGCGTTTCCCTCGTCCACGTCGGCGACGAACATCCGCACCCCTTCGTGTTCAGCCGAGACGACCAGCTGTTCCAGCAGCAGGGCCGCCACGCCGAGCGTCGGGCCGTGGCCGTCGACCACCAGCGCGACCGCCGCTTCGGCCGGGTCGGCGAGGATGTCGTAGCGGGCGACGCCGGCCAGCCGGGAGTGCAGGAAGCACCCCATCGCCGTGTGCCCGACGCCGGAGCTGTGGGACAGCTGCGCCGCCAGCTCGGCCAGCCCGGCCACGCCGAGACCGAAGAACCGCAGGTGCCGGTCGTGCCGCCCGGAGAGCCGGGCCCGCAGCGCGAGGACCGCGGCGGTGTCGCGAGCTTCCAGCTCGCGTACCCAAGCGACTTCGCCGTCCGGGAGCAGGGCTCGTACCGGTGGGGTGGCGGTGGACATGGGCTCTCCTCACGGGGCCGGTGACCCGCCCGGGTCCACAGTGCTCTGTCCTTTTCGCACAGAACACTGCGGAGTCCGTGGGCGCGGGTCAGTGCTCGTCGGCCCGGGTTCCGTTCACGGCCGCTTTCGGCGGCACGATCGGGGCCGTCGCGGCCGGTTCCGGCCGGGTCGCGGCGGCGGTCTCGCGGGCCAGGAAGGAGCCCAGCTCCCCGATGGTGCTCATCAGCGGGGCGGGGAACACGACGGTGGTGTTCTTGTCCACGCCGATCTCCACCAGGCTCTGCAGGTTGCGCAGCTGGAGCGCGAGCGGGTGCGCCATCATCGTGTCCGACGCGTCGCCCAGTGCGGCGGCGGCGAGGGATTCGCCTTCGGCGCTGATGATCTTGGCGCGCTTTTCGCGTTCCGCTTCGGCCTGCCGGGCCATCGCCCGCTTCATCGTGTCGGGCAGCTGGATGTCCTTCAGTTCCACCAAAGTCACTTCCACGCCCCAGTCGAGCGTGGTGACGTCCAGGATCCGCCGGATGTCGACGTTGATGCTGTCGGTCTCCGACAGCGTCTCGTCCAGCGTGTGCTGCCCGACGACCTTCCGCAACGTCGTCTGGGCGATCTGGTCGATCGCGGCGTAGACGTTCTCGATCGCGACGACCGACTTCACCGCGTCCCGCACCCGGAAGTACGCCACCGCGGACACGTCGACGCTCACGTTGTCACGGGTGATGATGCCCTGGGACTGGATCGGCATCGTGATGATCCGCAACGGCACCCGGCGCAGGACGTCGACGACGGGGATGATCAGCCGCAACCCCGGCTCGCGCACGCCGATCACGCGGCCGAGCCGGAACAGGACACCCTGTTCGTACTGCTTGACGATCCGCACCGCGGAAGCCAGGAGAAGCAGCAGCGCGGCGGCGATGACGGCGATCACGAGAACGTTCATGGTGCTCCAGACTTGGCGGCGAGCGCGGGAGGAGGCTCAGCCGGAGAGCTTCACCTGGTTGTCGACCGCGGTCACGCCGGGGCCGAACCACGCGGTCTGCTCGGCCGAGCGGCGTTCGGCCGGGGTGAGGACCTGGCCGGTCAGGGTGACCTGGCCGTCGTCGACGCCGACCTCGACGTGCTGCGCGAACCCCGGCGCGTGCCGGGCGAGCGCCGCGATGATCTGTGCCTTCGCTTCGGCCGCCGAGACCCCCGGCGAAGGCCGCAGCGTGATCAGGTTCCGCACGCCACTGATCCCGGGGAGCACGGCCACCGCCCGGCGGGCGGCTTCGCGCTGGTAGTGCCAGTCCACCGAGCCGCGCAGGGTGACCACCCGGTCGCGCACGTCGACTTGCACCGAGTCCTTCGGCACGACGACCGTGTGCCGGTCGAACACGGTCATGGCCTCCCGGGCGAGATCCGCGTCCACCGGAACGTCGTGGCCGTGCCGGACGAGGATCTTGTCCGCGGTCGTGGTCACGCCCTGGACCCGCGTCGCGGCGCGCAGCGCCTCTTCCTTCTCGGGGTAGGTGCCCACGTGTCCGGACAGCGTCGCGACACCGCCTGAGACGGTCACGCCGATCCCTTCGGCGTTGACGCTGGGAGTCCAGGCGAGTTCATCGGTGACAGCGGTCTTGAGGTGATGATCGGGCCTGTGCTGGATCTCTGTCATCTTCCGAGCGTGGTCCGCTCGCCCCGCGCGGCCTAGTGCCGCCGGACCTTTCTTCCGGGGTCGTTCGGCGCGGGCGGGCGTAGCCTGGGGGAGTGGATGACAGCTCGCAGCACGACCTGCCCGTCATCACGGTCTTCCTGGTCGACGACCACGAACTCGTGCGGCGCGGGGTCGCCGAACTCGTCGACGACGAACCCGACCTGACCGTCGTCGGCCAGGCTTCCTCGGTCGCCGAGGCCATGGCCAGGGTTCCGGCCCTACGCCCGGACGTGGCGGTGCTCGACGTGCGGCTGCCCGACGGGAACGGCGTGGAGCTGTGCCGCGACCTGCGCGACGCGCTGCCCGGCCTGCGGTGCCTGATGCTGACCTCGTTCACCGACGAAGACTCAATGGTCGAAGCGGTCCTGGCCGGCGCCGAGGGGTACGTCATCAAGGACGTGAAGGGTTTGCAGCTGGTCGACGCGATCCGGCGGGTGGGGTCCGGCGAGACCCTGCTGGACGCCCGGGCGGTCGCCGCGCTCGTGTCCGAGCTGCGGGCGAAGACCGGGAAACCGGGCCCGCTGGCGGGGCTGAGCGAGCAGGAGCTCGTCCTGCTGGACCTGCTCGGGGAAAGCCTGACGAACCGGCAGATCGCCGAGCGGATGTTCCTCGCGGAGAAGACCGTCAAGAACTACGTGTCCCGACTGCTGGCGAAGCTCGGCCTGGAGCGGCGGTCCCAGGCGGCGGTGCTGGTCACCGGGATCCACGAGGCCCAGCGCCGTTCCGGCTCCTAGCGGGCGAACGGGTGCTCGTCGCTGATCACGACGTCCTCGAGCGGTGTCCGCGTGGCGGACGGCACCGCGGTGCCGTGGCCGAGGCGCAGCATGATCTGGGGCCAGAGCCCGCCGCCGAGCAGCTGCCGCAGTTCACGCCGGGTCGCCGGGATGGCCATGGCCTGAGTGGAAAGTGCCGCCGAGAGCCCGGCGGCGGTGGCCGTCAGCAGCACCCGCTGCAAGGCCTGGCCGGCCTGGAGCCGGCCCAGGGCGGTGTCGTGCATCGAGCCGATGACCACGACCAGCCGGCCGGGTTCGACGTCGAGGTCGCTCCCGCCGCCGGGCCCGGGTGTCGCCGGCGGGACTTCCGTGTGGCGCATGATCTCCCGCAGCTGCGGCACCTGGTCGGCGGTGATGGTGGCCAGCCAGGCGCGTTCCACTTCGGCCGCCCGCCGGAGCTGCCGCTGCACTGCGTCGGGGACGACGGCGGCGGTGAACGGACGCCGGTTGCTCCGCCGGCCGGCGATGGCCGCCACGAGTTCCTCGTCGTGCGGGGCGATGGTCTCGTAGCCGTGCGGCTGCACGACGGCGAGCAGGTCGGGCCGCCCCGCCGCGGGGAACAGCCGGACGTCGGCGTGGCTGCCCTGCGCCTTGATCGCCAGCCGGAGGTTGAGCAGCGCCGCACCGCAGTCCAGCATTCGTTCCCGCTGCTCGGTGTCGGTGCCGGTGGTGAGCGGATCCGCGTACAGCTCGACGGAATCCGGGGTGCACTGGAACCGCCACGGCCGGGCGGACCGCAGCGGCGGGGGAGCCGTGGCCGCGAGGAGGACGGCGTGCACCTGGCTCGCGCTGAGGTGGCCTACGGGCATGACACCGGTCTTCATGAACGGCTCCGAACTCCTGGATTGCTGGATGCGCTTTCACCGTCCACCCGGGCCGCGGGATCCGCCCAGTGCCGAACGGCCTCCGCCGCCGGGCGAAGGTCGTCGGTTGCGAACCCGGTCCGGCCGGAACCCGCCCGGGGCGGGATCGCTGTGCCACAGTGGTGACATGCCCGAGGAAACGACGTCGGGCCGGGACCGGATGGACGCGCTGCCGGCGGCCGTCCTCGCCTTTTCGGCCGGTCTGGAGCTCGAGACGACGCTGCACCGGATCGTCACCGCCGCGGCCGGCCTGGTCGGCGCCCGGTACGGCGAGCTCGCGCTGCTCGACGAGGACGACCGGACGACGGCGTTCGCCGTGACCGGCGTCGACGACGCCACCCGGGAGCGGCTGGGCCCGCCGCCGGACGGCCACGGGCCGCTCGGCGCGCCGGCGACCGGCCGGGGTCCGGTGCGCCCGGCCCACCGGGGCACCGGTGAGCATCCACCGCTGCGCGCGTTCCTCGGCGTGCCGCTGCTGGTGCGGGGTGAGGTCCTCGGACGGCTGTACCTCGGCGGCGAGCAGCCGTTCACCGCCGACGACGAACGGGCGACCGTGGCGCTGGCGGCGGCGGCCGGGATCGCGGTCGACAACGCGCGGCTCTACGAGGAGAGCCGGAGCAGGCAGCGGTGGCTGGAAGCCACCGGGGAGATCTCCGCCGAGCTGCTGAGCGGCACCGACGTCCATGAGGTGCTGCGGCTGATCGCGAGCCGGGCCGCCGAGCTCACCGGCGCCGGCCACGCGCTCATCGCGCTGCCGGAGTCGCCCGGTGGGGCGCTGGTCGTCACGGTGTGCGCCGGCCCCGCTGCCGAGGTGCTGACCGGCCGCCGGATCCCGCTCGAGGGGTCGACCTCCGGCGCGGTACTGCGCGACCACGTGCCGCGCAGCGTGCCGAACCTGGCGTTCGACCTGGCCGCCGGCCTCGGCGTGGACCTCGGGCCGGCGCTGGCGGTGCGGTTGCGCTCCGGCTCGCGGTCCGGTGCGGCCGTGCTCCTGGCCGTCCGCGGCCCCGGGGCGGCGCGGTTCGACGAGCACGAGCTGCAGCTGGTGTCCGCCTTCGCCGACCAGGCCGCGCTGGCGCTGCGGGACGCCGAAAGCCAGGCCGCCCGCCGCGAGCTGGACGTCTTGGTGGACCGCGAGCGGATCGCCCGCGACCTGCACGACCAGGTCATCCAGCGGCTGTTCGCGGTCGGCCTGGGGATCGAGGGCACCCGCCGCCGGTCCGATTCGCCGTCGGTCACCAGCCGGCTCACCCAGCACATCGACCAGCTCCAGGACGTCATCGAGGAGATCCGCAGCGCGATCTTCGCCCTGCACGCGCAGCCGGGAGCCGGCCGGGGCCTGCGGGCGCGCCTGCAGAACGCGATCGCCGACACGACCGCCGACTCCGCGATCCGCACGACGGTGCGGCTGTCGGGAGCGTTCGACCGGGTACCCGCCGCACTGGCCGAGCACGCCGAAGCCGTCGTCCGGGAAGCGATCACCAACGTCCTGCGGCACGCGAGGGCGGCCGAACTGGCGGTCACCGTGTCCCTGGACGGCGACCTGGTCGTCGAGGTGTCGGACACGGGGATCGGGATGCCGGAAGCCGTGGCGCACAGCGGACTCCGCAACCTCGAGCAGCGCGCCGCGGAGACGGGCGGATCGTTGCGGCTCGACCGCCCGGCCGGAGGTGGCACCCGTCTGGTGTGGACGGTCCCGGTGCCCTGACGCCGGTGGGCCAGTGCGGTCTGCGGGCGGCGCCGACCGGGGAGTCCAGCGGTCGGTTGCGGACACCGCAGTGGATCAGGCCGGCGAGGGCAGACTGCCGGACTTGCCCGTCGGTGGTTGGTCGGGCCGCCCGAACCTGCTGAGCGGCGACGAAGTCCAACTCGGTGACGAGCGCCGGAGGTCGCGGTTGGCGAGATCGACGGGGCCTCCGGTTTCGGGCAGCCACAGCTGGAGGCCGTGCCGGGTGCACCAGGTGTAGAGGGCGGCGATGACCTGGCCGTGGCCCGCCACTAACTCATCGGCCATGTCGCGTTGCCAGTCCTGGGATGACACGCGGTCTTGACGGCGGGTGGTCGAGGTGCGGCCGTAGAACGCGAATCGCAGGCCGTTGACATAGACATTTGTGGATGCTGGGCCGGTCGGATTCTTCTGCTCGGCCACTGCGCGAGTAGCTGGTCGATGCGGATGCACGTCGGACCGATGGTGAGTTTGGCGCCTTATACCGACGTGTTCGAGCTCGCTCGTTCGGCGCGGCGGATCGGGTGCTCGCAGGTCGTATAACGATCTATACGCCGAGGCTGATGCGATCAGCCGCCCGACTTGTCCGGAGCCGAGGTGCCGGGTGCGGCGGGAGCGCGGCGGTCAAGATCGCTGTGCTCCCGCCGCTGCTAGCGTGCTGGTGTGAGCAACCCGTTGATCGCGCAGACCCAGGACTCGACGAAGGCCTACTCCGGCATCTCGCTCCTGGAATCCGCCAACGATCTCTCGACCGCCATCAAGAGCGGCGACTGGGCCTCGGTGGCGATGGGCGCGGTCGGCACGGCGCTCGACGCCCTGTCGATGGCCATGGACCCGTTCGGTGCGATCCTCGCCGCCGGTGTCAGCTGGCTGATGGAGCACGTCGGCCCGCTCAAGGACGCCCTCAACGCGCTCACCGGCAACGCCGACGAGATCCAGGCCCAGTCCGAGACCTGGGCCAACGTCGCCAAAGAGCTCGGCAGCGTCTCCTCGGACCTGACCGACGCCATCAAGGCCGATCTGCAGTCGTGGTCCGGACCGGCCTCGGACGCCTACCGGCAGCGCGGACAGGACGTGGCCACCACCCTGCAGGCGGCGCAGAAGGGCTGCGAAGGTGCCTCCAGCGGCGTCAAGACCGCCGGCGAGGTCGTGGCCGCGGTCCGCACGCTGGTGCGCGACATCATCTCCGAACTCGTCGGCCACCTGATCAGCTGGGCGCTGCAGGTCGTCTTCACCCTCGGCATCGGCCTCACCTGGGTCGTCCCCCAGGTCGTCACCGCCGTCGCGAAAACCGCCTCGAAGATCACCGACCTGGTCACCAAGCTCGTCAAGGCGCTGAAGGCCCTGGTGCCGCTGCTGAAGCGGGCAGGAACGCTCTTCGAGGACGCCGGCAAGGCGCTCAAGAACATCAAGGTCGGCAAGACCGCGCCGCCGCCCAAGGCCGGCGACATCAACGGCACCCCGAAGGCGCCACCGGTGAAGACCCCCGGTGGCGACGGCGGGGGCACCCCCAAGGACCACACACCGCCACCGGCGGCCAAGGGCGGCGACGACGCCACCCACGCCTCCGGCACCGGCGACGGCGGCTCTCACGGCGGTGGCAGCACCCCACCGCCGCCGAAGGCCGACGAGGCGCCGCCCAAGACCGACCCCGAACCGCCGCCGGCGCAGACCCCGAAGGAGCTGGGGGACGACAAGACCGTCACCTCGGGCTCCGGTGGTTCCGCAGGTTCCGGCGGCGGCAAGAGCATCAAGGACAGCAACGCGAACCCGCACGAGAACGGCACTCCGCCGCCGGACCGGTCGGTGTGCGGCGATCCGATCGACGTGGCGACCGGGTGGATGCTGCTGACGCAGACGGACCTGGAGATCCCCGGCGCGTTGCCGCTGGAGGTCTCGCGCACGCACATCTCGTCCTACCGCGCGGGCCGCTGGTTCGGCCCGTCGTGGGCCTCCACCGTGGACCAGCGGCTCGAGGTCGAGGACGACGGCGTGCACGTCGCGCTCGCCGACGGGAGCCTCCAGAGCTACCCCGTGCCGGTGAGCTCCCCGGTGCTGCCGGTGGCGGGCCCGGCACGCCCGCTGCGCCGGGTCGAGGGCGGCTACCTGGTCGAGGATCCGCAGCAGCAGCACACGCTGTTCTTCGAGGAGTCCGCCGACGGCGTGTTCCCGCTGAGGACGATCGCCGACGGCGACGGCAACCGCATCGAGGTGGTGCCCGGTGCGAACGGGGTGCCGGCGGAGCTGGTCCACTCCTCCGGCGACCGGGTGCTGTTCGACAGCGCGGGCGGCCGGATCACCGCGCTGCGGGCGGCCGACGGCACGGTCGTCGCGAGCTACTCCTACGACGCGCGCGGCCGGCTGGCCGAGGTCGTCGACGCCGCCGGCACACCCACCCGGTTCACCTACGACGCCGACGGCCGGATCGTGCGCTGGGAAGACGTCAACGGCCGCTGGTACAGCTACGGCTTCGACGCCGCCGGCCGGGTGGTGCGGGCCCGCGGCACCGGCGGCTACCTCGACTGCACGATCGACTACGACCGCGAGAACCTCGTCACGAGCGTCACCGACTCGCTCGGCGCGGTGCGCCGCTTCCACCTCGACGACCGGCTCGGCGTGATCGCCGAGACCGACGCGCTGGGCCACACCACCAGCCTCGCCTACGACGAGCACGGCAGGCTGCTCACCCGGACCGATCCGCTGGGGCGCCAGGTCCGCTACGAGCGGGACCGGGCCGGCCGGGTCGTCGCGATCACCGCGCCGGACGGCACGCGGTCGCTGACCGAGTACAACGAGCAGGGCCGCCCGGTCACCGCGGTCGGCCCCGACGGCGCCACGTGGCGCTACGAGTACGACGCGCGCGGCAAGGTCACCGGGGTCGTCGACCCGCTCGGTGCCCGGACCTCCTACGCCTACGACGAGCGCGGCAACGTCGCCGTGGTCACCGACGCGCTCGGCGGCACCACTCGGATCCAGTCCGACGCGGCGGGCCGGGCGCTGACCGTCGAGGACGAGGACGGCGCCGTCACCCGCTACACCTACGACCTGCTCGGCCGCACCACGTCGGTGACCGACGAGCTGGGCGCCGTCACCCGGTTCGCGTGGGCGGCGGGCGACCAGCTCGCCGAACGGATCGAGCCGGACGGCGCGACGTGGCGGTGGCAGGACTCCGCCGTCGGGAACACCGACGAGAGCACCGACGCGCGCGGCAACACCACCCGCACCGAGTACGCGCAGTTCGACCTGCCGGTGGCCGAAACCGGCCCGGACGGCTCGCGGCTCGCCTACGCGTACGACACCGAGCTGCGCCTGGTGTCGGTGACCAACGAGCAGGGCCTGGTCTGGCACTACCGCTACGACCCCGCCGGGAACCTCACCAGCGAGACCGATTTCAACGGCCGCACCCTGCACTACCGCTACGACGCCGCCGGGCAGCTGATCGGCCGTACGAACGGTGCGGGGGAGACCACGACGCTGGAGCGCGACGTGATGGGCCAGGTGGTCCGCCGCGTCACCGGCGACGACGTCGCGACCTTCGCCTACGACGCGGCCGGCCGCATGGTCTCCGCGCGCAACGCCGACGCCGAGGTCACCTTCGCCTACGACGCGCTGGGCCGCGTGGTCGCCGAGACGGTGGACGGGCGCGTGGTGCGCTCGGAGTACGACGAGCTCGGCCGCCGCCGCGCGCGCCACACGCCGTCGGGCGCGATGTCGCGCTTCGAGTACGGACCGGCCGGCACACTCGCCGCGCTGCACGCCGGGAACCGCTCGCTGCGCTTCGAGCACGACCTCGCCGGCCACGAGCGGGTCCGCCGCTTCGGTACCGCGGAACTGCGCCAGAGCTGGGCGCCGGGCGACCGGCTGGTGGCCCAGACGGTCGTCGCGGGCCAGCGCACGACCCAGCACCGCGAATACGGTTACCTCGCCGACGGTTACCTGGCTTCGGTGGCCGACGCGATCACCGGTACCCGCACCTTCGAGGTGGACCACTCGGGCCGCGTCCAGGCCGTCGTGGGCCACGGCTGGCAGGAGAACTACGTCTACCACCAGACCGGTGTCATCGCCCAGGCGCAGACGCCGGGAGCGCCGACGGCCGGGCCGCGGGAGTACCGCGGCACCCTGCTCACCGCGGCGGGCGCGGTCCGCTACGCCCACGACCCCGAAGGCCGCACCACCCTGCGCGGTGCCGGGCCGGCGGGTCCGCAGTGGCAGTTCCGGTGGAACGCCGAGAG
This sequence comes from Amycolatopsis lexingtonensis, assembly GCF_014873755.1. NCBI lineage: Bacteria > Bacillati > Actinomycetota > Actinomycetes > Pseudonocardiales > Pseudonocardiaceae > Amycolatopsis > Amycolatopsis lexingtonensis. The sequence continues at coordinate 3,501,331 of NZ_JADBEG010000001.1, read as the reverse complement.
CCGCCTGACCTCGGTGCTCACGCCCCGGGGCGAGCACTGGCGCTACCGCTACGACGCACTGGGCCAGCGTGTCGCCAAGCAGCGCCTCACGCCGGACGGCCGGGTGGCCGAGCAGGTCCAGTTCGCCTGGGACGGGGACGCGCTCGCCGAACAGGTGCGCACCGGACCCGGTCAGCCCCCGGTCGCCACCGTGTGGGAGTGGGAACCGGGCACCGGCCGCGCCCTCACCCAGACCGAACGCGTCCTCGGCGCGCCGGGCGAGCGGTTCCACACGATCGTCACCGACCTCGCCGGCACGCCGAGCGAGCTGCTGGAGGAGTCCGGTGAGGTCGCGTGGCACCGCCAGGCCACGCTCTGGGGCAAGGTCCTCGACGGACCGGGCCGCGCCACCACGCCGTTGCGGTTCCCCGGTCAGTACCACGACGCCGAAACGGGGCTGCACTACAACCTCAACCGCTACTACGACCCCGAGGCCGGCCGTTACCTGTCCCACGACCCGCTGGGCCTCGACCCCGGCCCGGACTCGCAGGCCTACGTCCACAACCCGACCGCGCTGGCCGACCCGCTCGGCCTCGCCCCGACCGTCACCCCGTGCGCGGCGAAGAAGAAGCAGCAGGCAGCCGCCTCCGGTTCCTCGAAGTCCAAGGTGAGCAAGGCGAAGCAGCAGTTGGTCGGTACCGGCGGCGCGGGGCCGAGCAAGAAGGCCCCGAAGGTGAAGACCAAGCCGGACGGCAACCCCGCGAAGTCCGACGGCTCGTACGGCACGACGAAACACGAGCAGGCGCGCACCTGGGAGAAGTACCAGAACGAGATCAAGAACGACTCGACCTGGAAGGACCCGAACAAGCTCGTCAGCGGCAAGACGCACGAGTCCGAGCACCCGATCGGGTACAAGGCCATCGGCGGCGACGAGTTCCAGCGGGCGAACGCCCACGAGAAGCAGATCCGTGACGGCGTCAACTCCGGCGGTCGCGGGCCGAAAACCGCGGACGAGGCCGCCAACATCAAGGACGCCCGGCGCATGGAAGACGACGCGCCCGCTTACCAGGAGTCGGCGCAGGCGCACCGCGACAACATCGGCACCGGCGTGCGCGGCGAGAAGGACGGCTCGGGGTTCAACGCCGACACCTACCGCGAATCCCTCGGCAACACGTTGCGGGAGGGCCGGCCGAGCGACGGCGTCCAGCTCAACCAGCTCACCTACGCCCACCAGCACAAGGACGGGGGCATGATCGACAACCCCGCCTACATCAGCGACAAGAAGACCCCCGGTGTGCCCGAGCGAATCCAGAAGTGGGAGCCGAACCCGCACTACAAGAACGACATCGAGACGCCCGACGAGCCGAAGATGACCCACGCGGAGCAGCCCGCGCCCGCACGGGACACCTTCCGTCCCACCGCCGGGACGGTGCAGGGCAAGGTCGCCGACGACTCCTACCACCACATGGTGGACAAGATGGAGGGCAAGTCGATCGAGTACAGCGACGGCACCGGCGGTGTCGGCAAGCCGGGCGGCACCGCCCACACCCCGCCGGTCTCGCACGACGACGTCATCGAGATGCACACGGCGCGAGACGTCGTGCGGGACGGCGCAGGAGTGTCCAAAGAGGACATGCCGATGTTCCTCCACGACAAGGAGATGGGCCACCGCCTCGGGCAGCCGACCGACGCGGACAAGCAGAAGTACTGGAACGACGACGTCAAGGACGTCGACATGTCGGACCAGGCGGTGCGGGAGCGGATCCAGGCGCAGCAGGAGCGCATGCAGCAGATGGTCGGCGAGCAGCGCGCAGGCCGCGGACCGGGCTGGGCCGCCGACCCGGACGCCATGGAGGTGGACGGATAACCCTTTCCCGGCCCGAGGATTGGATGCGCAATGGGACGCTCGTCGGTGTTCACTTTCCAGTACATCGCCATCGACACGGAGGCTGGTGTCACGCCGGAGGAGTTCGAGACTTTCGTGCGTGGTGAAGGCGTGCACCTGCCCTTGTACCCGGGGTGGCGGTGGACTCTGCTGCGCGGGTTGCGTGGCGAGCGGACCGGGCAGTACCTGATGTTGTACGAGATCGAGAGCGCCGAGCAGCGCGACCGCTACGTCACGGCCCGGGGTGAGCAGACCGAGGCGGCGCGCCAGTTCTGGGCGCGGCACCCGGAGGCGGAGGCGGTGCTGGCGCGGTGGCGGCGGCTGGGCACCTACGGTGAGCTGCCGACGTTGTTCACCGACTACCGGCTGCTGGCCGACAATCCGCGGAGCACGGTCACGCCCGGCCCCCGCTACCGCGACCGTCCGGGGGAGGAGCCCGTCGCCCGGGTCGTCGGGATCCACAACCTGGCGTTGCGCGCCGGGGTGACCGAGGAGATGTTCGACCGGTTCATCGCCGAGAACCACCACCGGATCGACGACTACCCGGACTGGCGGTTCCACGTGCTCAAGGGCGAGCGGGGCAACCGCCTCGACCAGTACGTGATGATGATGGAGATCGCGAGCCTGGAGGCGCTGGACGTCTTCTACCCCGAGCCCGACATCGCCACCGGCGAGGCCGCGGAGTTCGCGGCCGCCCACCGCGACACCAAGCAGATGTACGAGGAGTGGAAGCAGCTGGCCTCGTTCTCGGGCTCGCCGCAGATCTACACGGACTACCTCGCCGTCGCGGAGAACCCGGCGTAGTCCCGCACGACCGGTTCAGGCGCGCTTGTAGTGGCGGACTCCTGCCGCTGTTCCGCGCCGTCCGCAGTGCCGCCGCCGGCGGACTCGGGCTGGCCCCGGAGGTCGTCGGCGACCTGGTCGGGCAGGTGCTCAGCCCCGACCCGGAGCTGACCGGGCGCGAACTCGACGTCGTCCGGCTGCTGGCGCGCGCATCTACCGCAAGCTCGGCGCCGCCAACCGCGCGGCGGCCGTCTCGGAAGCCGTCCGCCGGGGCCTGCTCGAACTCGGCTGAGCGCAAAGGGACGGCTGGGCGACGAGCAGTTCGTGTGCCGCGCAGCCACTCACCGTTCAGGGCCGGCCAGGCCGTGGAGGACGAGGTTCGTGACCGCATCCGGGACGCGGTCGTCGAGGGTGGGCAGGGCGTGGTTGAGACCGGCGAGCATGACGCCGATGGCCGCGGCCAGCAGTTCGGGGTCGCCGGGGAGCGGCTCGCCGCGGTCGCGCCGGTTTTCCAGGTGCTTGCGCAGCGGGGCTGTCCAGGTGGTCAGCTCGTCCCGCAATCGTCCGGAGGCCGGGGCGGCGGCGGTCGCCGACTGCAGCAGGGCGATGGCGATGGGGCGGTGGGTGCGCAGTGCGGTCCAGCAGGCCGTGACGTGCTCGCGGATCGGGTCGTCGCCGGCCGGGTCCGGCGCCGCTGTCCCGGCGAGTTCGCTGCGCAGGACGGCGAGCAGGTGCTCCTTGTCGCGGAAGTGGGTATAGAAGGTGCCGGCGGCGCGGCCGGCCGCGGTGGCGATGTCGGTGATCTTGGTGTCGGGGTAGCCGCGTTCGGCGAACAGTCGCTTTGCCGCGGCGAGCAGGTCCGCCCGGGTCCGGCTCGCGTGTTCGTCCCGCGTGCTCATCAGCCGGCGAGGTGGGGGAGGAGCCGGGCCGAGGATTCGCGGAGCTCGTCTCGCACGGCGTCGAGGTCGACGTCGAGGAGGGTGTGGTCGCGTTTGCGCCAGTGCCCGGCGATCATGACCGCTTCGATGTCACCGGCGGTGGCGTGCAGGGCCGCCGCGACCGGGTTCGGCCCCGGGGCGTCGATGACGATGAGGTCGGCCTGCATGCCGGCGTCGAGCCGGCCGACACGGTCGGCGAGGCCGAGTGCTCGGGCGCCCTCGACGGTGGCCCAGGCGAGCGCCTGCTTGGCCGTGATCGTCGCGGTGAGGGAGAAGGATCCGGTGGCCCTGCGGTGGTCCTCGTGGTCGTGGCCCCGCTGGTGCGCCAAGGCGATGCGGGCGGCGGAGAGCACGTCGGCGGGGGTGACGACGTCGGTGTCGGTGCCCAGCGACGGCGCGGCGCCGAGCCGGAGCAGGTGCCCGGTGACGGGGAGGCCGTGGCCTTGGCCGAGTTCGTTCTCGGGCGTGCTGGTGAGACTCGCGCCCGCGTCGACCAGGATCTCGAGCCACTCTTCGGTGAGCCCGGCACCGTGGACGACGTCGGTGGCCGGGCCGAGCAGCCCGGCGGCGCGCACGGCCGCCCAGGCGGGCCCAGGCGCGCCACCGCTTTGGTGCAGCGACACGACGAGCCCGCGTTCGGCGGCGGCGCGGAAGTCGGCGACCGCGGTGTCCGGAGTGGACAGTTGCGGGCCGCGGACCGCCATGCCGAGGGTGAGCAGCGGGCCACCGGTCACCCGGTCGATCTCGTCGACGGGGTGGGCCGCGTCGGGCGCGGAGTACGCGGTGCCGTGCAGGAACACCCCGCGGACGCCGGACGCGCGGAGGCCGTCGAGTGCGGCGTCGGTGTGGTCGGGGGTGGGCGTGTTGTGGCACCAGTCGCCCAGGGTGGTGGTGCCGCGGTCGAGCTGGTCCAGCGCGCCGGCGAGGGTGCCGACGCGCATGTCCTCGGGCCGGTAGTGGCGGGCCACGGCGCCGTGCAGGCGGCCGAGGTAGTCCGCGAGCGTCCAGTCGGTGCCGACGCCGCGCAGGGCGGTCTGCCAGGTGTGCAGGTGGGCGTTGACCAGGCCGGGCATGATGATCCGGCCGGCGATGTCGACGACCTCGGCGCCGGTCGCGTCGAGGTTTTCGCCGACCGCGGCGATGGTGTCGCCGTCGATGAGGATGTCGGCGTGTTCGGCGTCGGGACGGTGCGGTGCCATGGTGATCACGCGAGCGCCGCGCAGCAGGGTGCGGTTCACCGGGTCACCTCAGGGGTCAGGGCCCGGGCGGCGGCGCGGGTCGAGGCGAGGAAGTCGTGGGTCGCGATGTGCCCGAGGTAGCCGTCGGGCCGGACCAGCAGCAGCGTGTCGCCCTCGATGCCGTAGCCGCGCCGGTCCTCGACCGTGATCCGGCGCAGCGGTGCTCCCGCGTCCGGCCAGTCGAGTTGTTCGCTCGCCGCGGCGGCCTGCGGGCCGTATGCGAGGAGGGTGAAGTGCGGTCCCCGGTAGGTGTCGAACAGGCGAGAGCCGCCCAGGTCCGCGTCCGGGGCCCGGTCGCCGACCCGCAGCGTCTTCGTGCGGTCGGTTTCGCCGGGTGCGAGCGGGCCGCCGTGGTAGGTGAGGGAAAGCTGTTGTTCGTCCTGGCCGCGGCGCAGGCTGGACGGGTCGAGTTTGGCGAGGCCTTCGTACTTCTTCGTGGACAGGCCGAGCACGCCGGCGGCGATCGGGAGGCGTTCGGCCTCGTAGGTGTCGAGCAGCCGCGGGTCGGCTCCGGCGAGGACCTGGCCGAGTTTCCAGCCGAGGTTGTAGGCGTCTTGGATGCCGGTGTTGAGGCCCTGCGCGCCGGCCGGGGTGTGCACGTGCGCGGCGTCGCCGGCGAGGAACACGCGCCCGCGCCGGTAGGCCTCGGCCAGGCGGATGTTCGGCCGGAACACCGACCGCCACCGGATGTCCCGCACGGCGATGGCCCGGTCGCGGGTGTGCGCCCGGATCCGCCGGGTGATCGCCTCCTCGCCCTCGGGTGGTTCTTCGTCCGGGGCCAGGCGGATCATCCACTGGAACAGGCCGGTGTGCGGCAGCGGGCAGGCTCCGGCGAACCGGCCCTTCACCCCCGGCCAGACGTGCCACCGGTCACCGGACAGGCCGGAGGTGACGGCGTCGACGATGAGCATCCGGTCCCCGTCGCGGGTCTCGCCGAGGAAGCCCAGACCGAGGTGCTTGCGGACGGCGCTCGAACCGCCGTCGGCCCCGACGAGGTAGCGCGCGGTGATCCGTTCGGGGCCGTCGTCGCCGAGCACGGTGGCGGTGACCGACGTGGCGTCCTGGGCGAACCCGGCGAGCTCGCGGCCGTATTCGACCTTGCCGCCCAGCTGCTCGAGCCGGTCGTGCAGCACGGCGTCGGTGCGGTACTGGGGCAGCAACCGGGTGTTCGGGTAGGGGACGTCGGTGCTGCGTGCGCGGTTGCGGAACATCCGCCACGGGACGGTGACCGGTCCCAGGTGGATGCCGAGGCGGGGGTAGTCGCTGCTGCCGGCGAGGACGTCGTCGAGCACGCCGAGGTCGTCGAACACCTCCAGGGTGCGTGGCTGAAGGCCTTTGGCGCGGGAGCCTTCGAAGGAACGCGGGGCCTTGTCGATGATCCGGACCGCGAGGCCGCGGCGGGCCAGGTCGATGGCCAGGGTGGTGCCGGCCGGGCCGGCGCCGGCGATCAGGACGTCGAGGGTGTCGTTCATGGTGCGAGCCGATCGGGGTGCGGGACGGCGAACGACGCGAGCAGGTCGCCGACGTCGTCCGGCCGTTCGTAGGGGGCCATGTGGCCGCATTCGGTGAGGACGTGAGTCTGCTGTGGACGCAGCAGCTCGTGGACGGTGTCGAGGTGGGTGATCGGGGTGACCTGGTCGTCGTCGCCCCACAGGAGCAGGACGGGGAGTCCCAGCTCGCCGGTGCCGCGGAAGAGGTCCTGCCGGTCGTACAGCGGGAAGCGCTGCAGGGTCTGGAAGAACGCGTAGAGGGAGCCTTCGTAGCGATAGGCGTCCCGGACCATCGCGACCAGCCGGGCGGAGAGGGCGGGGTCGCGGACGTTGTGCCCGAGGTGGTCTTCCAGGAGTTTGCGGCCGAAGCGGCGGGCGACGAATCGGGCGAGCACGTCATTGCGCAGCAGCCGCTGCGGCCGAGGACGTTCACCCAGCCCGGCCGGCCCGGCGATCGTGAGCGTGGTGACCGATTCGGGGTGCAGGTTCGTGTAGGCCATGGCGACCAGGGCGCCCATCGAGGTGCCGACGACGTGCCGCGGCCGCGTGGGGTCCAAGGTCGTGGTCAGCTCGGCGAGCTGGCGGACGAACAGCGCTTCGTCGTAGCGGCCCCGGACGCGGTCGGAGTAGCCGCGTCCGTAGGCGCTGTAGGACAGGGTGCGCAAGCCGTGGGCGTGCAGCCGGGCCGCGAGACCGTCCCAATAGGACAGTGGGATCGTCAGGCCGCCGACGAGGACGGCGAGTTCGCCGTCCGCGGGTCCGGTCAGCTCGTAGTGCGTCACCCCGTCGGACAGGGTGATGAAGCTGCCGCGCAGGGTCCGGCGGGTGACCGCGTCGAGCCGGCGGTCCTCATCGGCGGCGACGAAGTACTTCATCGCAGGAACTCCGCGATCGCCGCGGCCACCCAGTCCGGATCTTCTTCCGGCAGCAGGTGCCCGCCGTCGGCGTGCACGCGCTCGAGGGCGCCCGGGATGTCGCGGGCGAAGTGCTGCCCGTCGACGCCGGCGCTGCGCAGGACCAGCGTCGGGACCGCGATCCGCGGGAGTTCGGCGCTGCGGTCCGGCTGGTCGGTGTTGGCGAAGTCGACGAACGCCGACCGGTTCCCCGGACGGCTGGTCAGCGCGTGCACCCGGTCGACCATGGTGTCGTCCACGATCGCGGAGTTCGCGCCGACGGCTTCCCGCAGCCCGAGTTCGGTCGCGCCACGCGGGAGCCAGCGCCGCAGCAGGGGGCGCAGCAGCGGGTTCCGGGCCAGCCGCAGCCCGGCGGGCAGCGTCTTCTCCGGGTAGCCGGTGGCGTTGACCAGGACCAGCGCATCGACCCGCTCCGGGGCGTCCAGAGCCAGGTTCCACGCGATGTTGCCGCCGAGGGAGTTCCCGGCCACCGCGAAGTGCGGCAGGTCGAGCGCGGTCATGAACCGGGCGATCGTGCCCGCGTAGGTCCGGACGCGGTAGTCGCGGTCGGGCCGCGGCCCGGTCCGCCCGAACCCGGGCAGGTCCGGGCGGATCACGTCGTGCGACGCCGACAACAGCTCCGCCACTCGCCCGAAGCCCTCCAACGACGACCCGCTGCCGTGCAGCAGCAGCACCGCCGGGCCCTGCCCGGTGCGTTCGTAGTGCACCCGGAGTCCGTCGATCGGGATTGACTGCATGTCCTTCATAATGGCAACAGTGTTGCCGTTATTGCGTGGCGTGTCAACGCCGTCATACTCACGGGTGTGACCAGTTCGCCCTCGCCAGCCGCCTCCGCCCCGCGCACCCGGGGTCGCCCCGCCGTTCCGCTGGACCGGATCCTCGCCACGGCACTGCAGCTCGTCGACGAGGAAGGCGCCGAGGCGCTGTCGATGCGGACTCTCGCCCAACGGCTCGAATCCGGCACGGCCACGCTCTACCGCCACTTCGGCAACCGGGCGACCTTGATCACCCAGGTCATCGACCGCGTCTTCGGGGAGATCGAACTCGACCCGGGTGCGCTGGCGGAGCTGAGCTGGGACCGGGCCTGCCAGGCCGTCGCCCGGGCGATGTTCGACACGCTGGGCAAGCACCGGAAGATCGCGCCCCTGCTGATCGAGCAGACCCCGACCGGGCCGAACGCGATGGTGCTGCGGGAACGCTGCCTGGCCGTCCTCCTCGGCGGTGGACTACCGCCGAACGTCGCCGTGCGCGCCTACGCGACCCTCTCGCGCTACGTCCTCGGCTTCGCCATCCAGCTCTCCGGATCCGGGAACGACGCCGAACGAGAGCGGGTGTCGACGCGCTTCCACGACGTGTCGGCCGGGGACTTCCCGGCCACCCACGCGGTCGCGGACTCCCTGCCGGTGCCGCTGGAGGACGAGTTCGCCTTCGGCCTGGAGCTGATCATCAACGGGCTGCGTCAGCTGCACGCCCGCTGACTTTCGCTCAACGGATCGTGCAGCAGCCGCTCGAATCCGAGCTCGCCGGCGCCGATCAGGGTGGCGTCGTCCCCGAGCGCCGAGACACTCAGGCGCACTTTTTCCTTCGCGACCGGCAACACATTACGTGCGACGCGACTACGTACTCGCGGCAATACACCGGCGTACACATCCCGCAACATTCCGCCGAAGACGACGACCGCCGGATTGAAGAGATTGATGAGATTGGCCACGCCGATGCCCAGCCAATCCCCGACGTAATCGAGCGCGTCGCGAGCGTCGGCATCGCCCGCGGCCGCGTCGGCGGCCACCGCCCGAACGGCGTCGCGGCCGAAGACCTCCGGCGGTCGGCGTGCGGCGTCCAGCAAGGCCCGTTCACCGGCTTCCGCCTCGAGACACCCGCTGGAGCCGCAGCCACAAGGTCGCCCGTCGTGCGGGTTGACGACCATGTGGCCCAGTTCGCAGCCGTACCCCGCGTCGCCGTCCAGCACCGTGCCGCCGACGATGATCCCGCCACCGACGCCGACGTCGCCGTGCAGGTAGACGAGGTTCTGCACCCCCATCCCGGCCCCGCGAAGGTTTTCCGCGAGCGCTCCGAGGTGCGCCTCGTTTCCCACCGGCACCCGCAGTCCCAGTCCCAGCCGGCGGGCCAGTTCGGCGCCGAACGCCTGGTCGACCCAGCCGAGGTCGGGGCCGAACCGGACGGTCCCGTCGCCGGGACGGATCATCCCGCAGTACGAGGCCCCCAGCCCCACGCAGGTCGACGTCGACGGTGCCGCTTCGGCCAACTCGCGGCCGAGCTTCGCGAGCGTCGAGACCACATAGTCGAGATCGACTCCGGACCGGCGCCGGGCAGCGACCTTGCGGTCCAGGACGACCCCGCCGAGGCCGATCCGGGCGGCGACCAATCGGTCCACCGCGACGTCGAATGCCAGTACGTGGAAACGATGGGTCTCCGGCCGCACGATGAGCGACGGGCGGCCTTGGTGACGATTGTCCGTCTGCGACACTTCCCGGACCAGGCCCGCCGCGCTCAGTTCCGCCGTCAACGCCTTGATCGTGCTTCGGTTGAGGTTCATCCGTTTCGCGATTTCGGCCCGCGAGATTCCGTCGCTCAGGTGTACAAGGCGAAGAAAAGTACCGCGATTGTGCCGACGCATCTCCTCCTGGTCCAACCCGATTCTCGAGCCGTCCCAGGGTGTCAATTCCATGGTGTGTCCGATGCGTAGAGTGTGCTGGTCAGACTGGCACCAACGCGCTCTTCGCGCAATCCCTTTTACCGGCAGAGCTCTTCGCACTGCTCGGTTCCGCTCCCGGCCCGGACATCGGGGTGCCCGCCGCGGCGGCCCTTGCGGCGAGTCGTCGGCTTCTACCGGGACACCGCCTACGCTCTGCCTTTGCTCAAAGCACAAGGACGTGCCGCGGACGCGGATCGCGTGCAGGCGCGAATCTCATCTTGACTTCGCGAGCCGGTTGCAGTGAAGCGCGAACGCTCAGCCGAGAGCGTCGAGCAACCGCTGCGCGGCCACCGCCGCTCCGTCGGTGCGGATCTCGGCGCTCAGCGCCTTCGCCCGCACGCGGGTTTCGGGTGTCAGTGCCGTGTCGAAAGCGGCGCACAGCGACTCACGGGTCGCCGTCGGACCGTCGAGGGCGGTGCCGATCCCGTGGGCGGCCACTCGGCCCGCCCAGTACGGGTTGTCCGCCAAAGCGATCGGGACCACCACCTGCGGGACGCCGGCCCGTGCCGCCGTTTGTGTGGTCCCCGCGCCGCCGTGGTGGATCACCGCCGCCAGTTCAGGAAACAGGCGCTGGTGGCTGACGTCCCCGATGGCGAAGCAGCCGGCCGGGTCCAAATCCGCCCAGCCGCGGGAGACGAGGACGCGGTGGCCGCGGGCGCGGGCGATCTCGACGGCCCAGCGGGGGATGTCCGGGGCCGGGCTGATGCTGCCGAATCCCACGTACACCGGTGGCGGGCCCGCCTGCAGGAAGGCCTGCAGGTCCGGCGGCAGCGGGCGGTCGTCCGGCTGGGTCCACGCGCCGGTCTGGACCACTTCGAGGCCGGCGCCGCCCGGCCACGGTCCCAGTACCGGGTCCGCCGCGAGCCACGGCCGGTCCGAATAGACGTGGTCGCGCACGGTGGCCACCGGGGGCAGGCCGAGGGCGGCGCGGTGGCCGTTGAGCGGCTCGCGGAACTGCTCGTCGACCCGGCGGGCGTCGATCTCCCACCGGGTCGCGTTGCCAGCCGCTTCCGGCTCGGGCCAGCCCGGCCGCGGTGGTGGCGCGTGGTGCGGCGAGGGCAGGTTGACCGCCGAATAGGTCACGTACACGTAGGGGAGGCCCGCGGCCTCGGCCACCGACCGCGCGGCGACCTGCGCGAGGCCCGCCACCACCAGCGCATCGCACCCGTCGGCCGCCGAGGGGAGCACGTCGAACTGCGCGTCGAGCAACTCGGTGCGGTAGCGGGACAGCTCGGCTGCCGACGGCGGGGTCGTGCCGCGCATCAGCGCCCGCACCGGGAGCCCGAGCGGCACCCAGTCGATCCCGAGACCGGCGAGCCGGTCCGCGAACTCCTCGTCCGGCGGAGTGCACAGCCGCGCCTCGACGCCCAGGGCCCGGAGCTGGACCGCCAGCGCCACCAGCGGTTCGACGTCGCCCCGCGTTCCGTACGTCGAGAGCAGTACCCGCATTCGCGTCCCTTCGTTCACCGCGATGCGCGGGCGTAGAAGCCGACCGGCATCGTGACGTCCGCGGCCGATGCGCCGCACTCCAGCATCCACAGCGCCGCGGCGGGACCCAGCTCCCGGCCCAGCGCCTCGAGCGCGTCCGGGTCCGGGGCCACCGCCCGCGCCTGTTCGACCCCGCGCGCGAACGCGGCGGGGTCCCAGCCGGCCGAATCCCCGTCGCCGAGGGAACGCGCGCCGGCGGTCAGCGCCGGCACCGGCAGCGGATCGGGCACGCCGAGCAGGCCGTGGGTGCGCTCGCCGAGGAGCACCCCCATCCAGCCCGAGCTTTCCGGGGTCGGCCGGGGACCGGTCCACCGCGGTCGCCCGTCCATGTCCGGGAGCTTCGCCGGCGCGCCGGAGCACGCCCACCGGCCCGCCCACTCCACGGCCAGGCCCGGCGCGCTGCGGGTGGCGGGATTGTGGAACCGGGCCATGTCCCATCGGTTGCCCACCGCGACCGCGGCCAGGTCGCGGTGCGGCCAGACCCTGGCCTCCCACCAGAACCCCCACGGGAACGCCGCGGTGTGCCCCCACCACCAGTCCTCGCCCAGCTCCGGGTCGGCGAGCTCGAGGGTCAGGCCGGAGAACGACCGGACGCCGTGCGGGCTCGGCCGCGGTACGCGCGGGGCCACCATCTTCGCGAGCGCGTCCGGCCCGACCAGGCCCCGGTCGCCGCGGGCGGTGCGCAGCAGGGACTGCAGCAGGCGCGCGAAGTCCGCGGCGCTGGTGTGCATCCCGACCCCCGGGTAGGCCGACGTCCGCAGCGGCGGGCTCGGCACGCACCAGTCGCCGAACGCCAGGTACCCGGTCGCGCTCGCCGCCGGGGTCCGGCTGCCGTCGTCGATGCTCGTGGCGGTCATCCCGGCCGCGGTGAACACGTCCCGGTGCACGCGGGCGCCGTACGGTTCACCGGCCAGGTGCTCGACGACGCCGCCGAGCACTCCGACCCCGAAGCTCGAATACGAATAGGGGCCGGGTGTGGTCAGGAGGGGCAGCACCCCGCCGTACTCGACGGCGCGGCCGATCTCGTGGCGGCGCCGGACGTAGTCCAGGATCGGCTCGGCCGGCGCCGTGGGCGCGACTGCGGTGACGATGTCGCTGTAGTAGCCGGCCTGGTGGGCGGCCAGCATGGCGGTGGTGGCGGGCGGCGCACCGGGACCCCGCAGCCCCGCGGGCAGTACTTCGTCGACCGGGGTGTCCAGCGCCACCGCCCCCGCCTCGACGAGCTGCATGAAGGCCAGGCCGGTGACGGGCTTGGTGAGCGAGCCCGCCGGCGCGACCGTCTCGGCGGTCATCGGCGTGCGCGCGGCCAGGTCGGCGAACCCGGTCGCGGCCGTGCGCAGGTCGTCGCTCGTGGCCACCGCGACGGCGACCCCGGGGGTCCCGGTGACCGCGGCCAGCCGGGGCAGGACGGTGTCCAGCGCCGCCAGCACGTCGTCGAGCATGCTCATCCCTCGGTGGTGTTGTAGTTGACGATCCGCGCCACCATGTGGGCGCGCGCACCGGCCAGCGGGCTGTCCGCGTCCCGCCGGGCGACGTCCGGGAGCCGGTGGGCCTGGTCCTCCGCGACCGCCACCATGCCCCACAGCGCGTTGAAGCCCGACGGATCGGCGGGCTTTTCCGCGGCGGCCTCGACGGTCACGACGTCGCTCCCGCCGGCCACGGTCAGCGCGCCCATCTGCCGCAGCACCCCGGGATCCCGCTCTTCGGCGGCCACCACGCTCCAGCCCGCCACCGCCGTCTCCCGCAGGGCGGCGAGGAGGCTGTCCACGCCGCTGACCACGATGTCGGGGAGGACGAGCGCCACGGGACCCCGCGTCAGCGGCAGCGCACACCGGATCGCCCCGTCCAGCCCCGGCTGGGCCACGTCGTCCTGGTAGACGAAGACCAGCTGGAACATCCCGGCGTAGCGCGCCAGGTACTTCACCGTGTCCAGCTTGTGCGGGCCGAACACGACGACCACGCGCACGCTGAGCCCGCTCTTCGCCACCTCCACCACGGCGTCCAGGCTGCGGTCGAGCACGGTGACCCCGGGCGCCAGGCAGTGCAGCTCTTTCGCGTACGGCGCGCCGAACCGCGTGCCGAGCCCGGCGCAGGGCAGGATGACCGAAACATCGGGGACGGGTGTGGTCATCGCAGCCGCACCTCCAGAGCCACCCGGTGGCGGGCCCGGGGCAGCGGCACCCACGCCGGCTCGCCCACCGGCGTCACCGCGGGAAAGCGCTCGAACAGGCTGCGCAGCGCCACTTCGGCCTCCACCTTCGCCAGGGCGACGCCGAGGCAGAAGTGCGGTCCCCAGCCGAACCCGACGCTGCCCTCGCGGCCGCCGTGCTCGGCCTGCCGGCGCACGTCGGCGTGGTGCGGGCAGGCGAACCGGGCCGGGTCGCGGTTGGCGGCGCCGAGCACCGCCTGCACCGGGTCGCCCGCGCGGATCCGCACGCCACCGACCTCGAGATCCGTTGCGGCGTAACGCAAGCGGGCCAGCTGCACCGGGCCGTCCGTGCGGACCAGTTCGCGCACCGCGGCGGGCCACAGCTGCGGCTCGGTGCGCAGCAGCTTCAGCTGGCCGGGGTCGCGCATCAGCGCGAGCGCCGCGTTGGACAGCATGTGCGCCATGGTTTCGTGCCCGGCGAGCACCAGGAACACCACGAGGGCCACGGCGTCGACGTCGGTCAGGTCGTCCTGGGCGACGACCTCGCTGAGCAGGTCCGCACGCGGCTCGGCCCGGCGCCGGTCGACCAGGGCGTGGCAGTAGGCGAACATCTCGCCCAGCGTCGGGGTGATCCGCGCCGGGTCGCCGTCGACCAGCACCTTGCCCCAGCGGTACCAGTCCGCCCAGTCCGCTTCGGGCACCCCCACCAGCTCGCAGACCACGGCCATGGCCAGCGGGTAGGCGTACTCGTCGAGCAGGTTCGCCGTCGGGCCGGCCAGGCCGTCGAGGAGCCCGTCGACGATCTCCCGCACCCGCGGGCGCAGCGTCTCGACGCGGGAAGCGCCGAAAGCGTGGCTGATGCTGCGGCGCAGCCGCGTGTGCTCGGCGCCGTCGAGGCTCAGCAGGCTCGCCCGCAGGTACGGCAGGTGCTCGGGAGGTGTGCCCAGCGCGAGGAACGTTTCCTCCTGCGTCTGCGCGCCTTGCCCGGGCAGGCCGGCGGGATCGTTGCGCACGGCCGGATCGGACAGGACCGCGCGGACGGCGTCGCTGCCGGTGACCAGCCACCCCTCCTCGCCGTTGGGGAGGCGGGCCCAGCAGACCGGTGACTCGGCGAGGATCCGGTCGTACCCGCGCATCGGGTCGTCGAGGACGCACCGGTCGCGGACGTCCACCACGGGTTCGGGCGACATAGGGCTCCTGTCAGCCTTTGAGCGGGCCGCCGTTGATGGCGACGCGGTGCCCGAAGCGGGTGTGCGGGTAGTAGTCGTAGACCGCGTGGTGCTGGACGCAGCGGTTGTCCCAGAACACCAGCGTGTTCGGCTCCCAGCGCACCCGGCAGGCCAGCATCGGCCGGTTCGGCACCACCGAGAACAGCAGGTCGAGCACCGCCTGGCTCTCGTCGGCCGACAGCTGCGGGATGCGCGAGGTGTAGGCCGGGTTGACGTACAGCAGCGGCCGGTCGGTCTCCGGGTGCCGCACCACCACCGGGTGCTCGCTGACCGGGGGCTCGTAGCCGTCCGGGATCTTGTGCCCGCGGAAGGCGTGCGCGCCGTCGTGGATCGCGGTCAGCCCGGTCAGCAGTTCTTTCAGCTTCGGCGACAGCATGTCGTAGGCGAGGTGCATGTTCGCGAAGAGCGTGTCGCCGCCGCTGCCCGGCTCGGGCATCCGCGTGATGTGCAGCATCGAGCCCAGCGACGGCTCGGCGTCGGCGGTGCCGTCGGCGTGCCAGCCGTTGCCGAACACGGTGGCCGCCTCCGGGGCGGTCGCGACCTCGAGGATGTACGGGTTGCCGTGCTCGGGCGGCGGGTTCACCGGGCGCAGCTCGCCGAAGCACGCGGCCAGGCGCTGGTGGTCGTCCGGCGTGATGTCCTGGTCGCGGAACACCAGCACGTGGTGGTCGAGGAACGCCGTCTTCAGCTCGGTGAGCTGCTCTTCGGTGAGCTCCCGGCTCAGGTCGAGGCCGGTGACCTCGGCGCCGATCACCGGGGTCAGGCCCCGCACCGCCAGTGTCCGGTAGTCGCGCGCCGGCCGCGTCGTGATCGCCTTGACGGCGTCGAGTTCGTACTGCTCCATGGGTTTCCTCTCCTCCTGTGGGTCTCACAGTCCGATGGCCGCGGCCACCGCGGTGACGTGCGGGGCGCGCACGATGCCGTAGTGGGTGGCGGGCAGTTCGTGCCAGTGGCTCGGCTCGGGCAGCAGGGCGCGCCAGCCCCCGCGGTCGGCCACCGGCAGCCCGGGTTCGGCTTCGGTGGCGAGCCAGACGTGGCTGGGGGTCGCGGTCAGGCGGGGAAGTTCGTGCCCGGCCATGCTGCGCAGGTTCGCGCGGCACGCGCTCGCCAGCCGCCGGGCGTGCTCGCCCGCCGTGCCACCGGAGGCGCCCAGCTCGCGCTCGAACACCGCGGCCAGCTGGGCGTCGCTGTAGTCCGCCGCGCTCGCGCCGGGCGGTGGCGGGTCGATCAGGTGCAGCGCCCGCACCGGTTGCCCGGCGGTCTCGGCCTCGGCGGCCATGCCCGCGACGACCCAGGCGCCGAACGACCACCCGGCCAGCCGCCAGGTGCGGCCGGGCAGTTTCGCCCGCAGGGCCGCGTGGTAGCGGCGGGCCCGGTCCGCGACGGACCACCCGGGTGGTTCCGGCCGGCCGAGCGCCGGGTCGGCGATCACGCACACGCCGAGTGCGGGGTCGAGGGCTTCGACGAGCGGGCGGTAGGCGTGGACGTCGCCGCCGACCGGGTGCACCAGGCACACCGCCTGGTGCCCAGTTCCTTCGCGCCAGATCTGCACGACCACTTCGCCGGTGTCGGCGGCTTCGGAAAGCTTGGCCAGCAACGCGGTCATCGTCACTTCCGGGCCGAGCCAGGCGAGGTCGAGGTCGACGCCGTAGAGGCGTTTCACCGCGTCGACGACGTCCAGCAGGGTCAGGGAGTCGGCGCCGAGGTCGTGGAGCGGCACGTCCGGGTCGAGTTCGGCGACGCCCAGCAGGGCGCGCACCTCCTCGGTCAGGTCCGCCCCCGCCGGTTTCGCCGCGGGCGTGGCGTCGCGTTCGTGGAACGCGCGGGCGGTGTCGAGGCCGGTCGTCGCGACCAGCAGCTGGGGCAGGCCCGACCCGAGAGCGCGGGCGAATGTGCGGCGGCCCTCCTCGTCGGTGAGGCCGACGGACAGGTGCGCCTGGTGGCGGGCGTCGGTTTCCAGTGCCGTGACGGCCATGCCGCTGTCGCGCCAGACGTCCCAGCCGAGGGAGAGCCGGGCGGTCGGGCCGTCGAGGTGGGCGAGCGCGTCGAGGAACCCGTTGGCGGCGGCGTAGTCCAGCTGGCCGGTCCCGCCGAACTGGGCCGACAGGGACGAGCAGTAGACGACGTAGGCGGGCCGGTCGCGTTCGACGAGCCGTTCGGTGAGGAGCGCGCCGGCGAGCTTGACCGACTGCGTGCCTGCGCCGCGGGTGGCGATCAGGCCGCCGTCCGGGTTCCCGGCCGCGTGCACGATCCCGGCGAGGGGAGCGATGATCTCGTCGGCGGTGACGGTGGTGAGGTCGGCGGCGAGGAGGTCGACGCGGTCCGCCCACGGTTTGAGGGCTTCGGGCAGGAAGGGGCGGCGCGCCAGCAGGATGACGCGGCCGGTGGTGCGGGTCAGCAGTTCCTCGGCGACGGCGGTGCCGATGCCGCCGGTGCCGCCGAGGATCAGGTGGGTGCCGTCGGTGGTGGCCGGTTCGCCGGGGCTGACCGGGGCGGTGTCCTGGACCCACCAGAACCCGTTCCGGAGCGCGACGCGTTCCGGCGGGGTCGGGCCGGTGAGCAGGTCGGCGAGCGGGTCCAGGTCCGGGCCGGGGAGGTCGACCCACTGGCCGGGGACGCCGCTTTCCTGCGGGCCGACCGCGGTCACCCCGGCCAGCAGCCCGGCTTCGGGCCGCGTGACGGCGGAGTTCGCGGGCACGGCACCGGCGGACACCCACCACGTCCGCACTGGACGGTCGTGGCCGGCGCGCAGCAGCGCGGCGGGCGTGTCGAGGCAGGCCCGGTTCGCCTGGGCGAGTGACTCTTCGGTGACCGGCCCGGTGATGGTGAGGGGCAGGGTGTGGAGCCAGTCGATCTCCGCCGGGGCCAGCGTGTCGAGGACTTGGCGGAGCTGGGTGGTGTCGGCGGGGTCGGCTTCGAAAGTGTCCGGGCCTAGACGGGCGAAGTGCCCGGCGGCGTGGACCCGGACGACGCGGGGGTAGGCGGCGTCGAGCGCGGGAGCGGTTAGCGGCCCCTCACCGGAGATGACGAGGACCCGGCCGGTGGGCCGGGCTTTCGCGGTCCGGCGCAGCCGGACCCAGACGGGCTGGTGCAGCCACTCGGCTTCGGGCCGCCGTGCGACCCCGGCGCGCCGCGGGAAGTCGAAGTCCCGGACGGCGAAGGCGGGCGGCGGGAAGTCCCACGGCGCCGGGGCCGAGGCGGAGCTTTCACGTGAAAGCTCCGCGGTGGGCCCCGCACTTTCACGTGAAAGTGCGAGGTCCGGTTCGGCGGTGCGCAGCCACGAGACCGCGGCGGCCGCGTCGTCGCAGACGGCGGCCAGGCGCCAACGCTCCTGCGGGCGGCCCGACTGCAGGTGCCGGAGAACGTCCACATAGGACGACGGGTGGGCGGACAGGTAGTCGGCCACCCGGGTCGCCTCGATCCGCAACGCTTCGGCGCTGCGGGCCGAGAGCACCAGGCACCGCACGGGCTCCGGACGCGGAACCGGCACCGGACGGACCGACTCCAGCACCACGTGCGCGTTCGTCCCGCCGATGCCGAAGCTGCTCACCCCGGCCACCCGCGGCCCCGCCGGCCACGGCTCGGCCCGCGTAGGCACCCGGAACGGACCCAGGTCGAGGGCCGGGTTGGGGGCCCGGAAGTCCACCGTCGGCGGGAGCACGCCGTGGTGGACGGCCAGGGTGGCGCGGATCAGGCCCACCACCCCGGCGGCCGCGCCCAGGTGGCCGAGCTGGCTCTTCACCGACGACAACGCGCACGCCGACGCTTCGGGCATCGCCTCGCGCAGGGCCGCGACCTCGATCGGGTCGCCGAGGCGCGTGCCCGTGCCGTGCGTTTCCACGTACCCGACGTCCGCGCCGGACCGTCCCGCCCGGCGCAGGGCCGCCCGGATCGCTTCCCGCTGCCCGGCCGGGGAAGGCGCGCTGTAACCCTGCTTCACCGCGCCGTCGTTGGTCAGCGCCGAGCCCGTGATCACCGAGTACACGGTGTCGCCGTCGCGTCGGGCCGCGCTGAGCGGCTTCAGCACGACCACGCCGACGCCGCTCGCGCCCACCGTGCCGTCCGCGTCGTCGCTGAACGGGCGGCAGTGCCCGTCCGCCGAGAAGATGTGCCCCGGCCGGTACCGGTAGCCCTCGGCCAGCGTCACGTCGACGAGCACCCCGCCCGCCAGCATCACGTCCGCCTCGCCGCCGCGCAGCATCCCGGCGGCCTGGTGGACGGCGACCAGCGAACTCGAGCACGCCGTCTGGGTCGTCAGCGCGGGACCGGTCAGGTCGAGGTGGTAGGCGACCTTCGTGGCCAGGAAGTCCTTTTCGTGGTGCAGGGCCAGCTGGAAGCCGTCCGGCAGCGCGGCCGGGTCGCCTTCGCGCAGCAGCTGCTGGAAGTACGTGTTCTCGCCGCAGCCCGCGACGAGCCCGACCCGGCCGGGTCCGGTCAGCCCCGCGTGGGCGAGGGCCTCGACGCAGGCCATCAGCAGCTGCCGCTGCTGCGGGTCCATCAGCGCCGCGTCGCGGTGACTGATCCCGAAGTGCTCCGGATCGAACGCCAGGGGCCGGTCCAGGAGACTGCGCGCCCCGACCAGGCCCTCGGCGGCCGGGAACTCCTCGATGCCCCGGCGCCCGGAGACGACCAGGTCCCAGAACGCGGCCAGATCCGGGGCGCCGGGCAGCCGCACCGCCATGCCGACGACGGCCACGGGTTCGTCGACCGGGGCTTGCGAAGACGTCGAGGCCGCGGCCGGGCCGTGGTCCAGGTGCCGCGTCAGGTCCCGGAGGGTGACGTGCTCGAAGAGGTCGGCCACGGTGAACCGGTAGCCCGCTTCCGCGCAGCGCAGGTGGAACCGCATCAGCGTGAGGCTGGTGGCGCCGGCGGCGAAGAACGGCTCGTCCGGGCCGATCGGCGTCCCGGTCACCTCCTCGAACAGCGTGGCCAGCTCGCCCGACGGAGCCACCGGCGTCCGGTGCAGGTCCGTGCCCGGCGTGCCGGCCGCGGCGTCGCGGTCGAGCTTCCCGCTGGGCGTGCGCGGCAGGGCGGCCACGACGCGGAAGCGGTCGACGCGCGCGTGCGGCGGCAGCAGCGGCACGAGGTGGTCCGCCAGCTCGGCCGCCGAAGGTGTTCGGCCGCACTCCAGGACCGCCGTCAGCCGCCCGTCTTCGGCCGTGACGACGGCGTTGACGACGTCGGCGTGCCGCAGCAGGGCCGCTTCCACCTGCCCGAGTTCGAGGCGGTGCCCGCTGAGCTTGACCTGCCGGTCGGCGCGGCCGTCGAAGTGCAGCAGCCCGGCGCGGTCGAAGTGCGCGAGGTCGCCGCTGCGGTAGTACAGCTCCGGCAGCTCGGCGAACTTGTCCTCGGCCGCGTCACCGAGGTAGCAGCGGTTCGCCGCGAGACCGCCGATGAGCAGCTCGCCGATCTGCCCTGGCGGCAGGGGAGCGCCCGACGCGCCGGCGACCCGCAGGACCGCGTTCGCCACCGGACGGCCGATGGCCGGGCGCTCGGGCCACGCCGCGGGATCGCCGTCGAGGGTCAGTGCGCTGACGACGTGGGTTTCGGTCGGGCCGTAGTGGTTGTGCAGGCGCGCGCCGGGCAGCCCGGCGAACCAGCGGCGGATCGACGGCGTGCACACCAGCTGCTCGCCGGCGGTGATCACGTCCCGCAGCCGCGAGGGGTACCGGCCGAGCCGGACGCCGTGCTCGGCGAGCAGCTGCAGGGCCACGTACGGCAGGAAGATCCGTTCGATCGACGCGGTTTCCAGCTGCGCGAGCAGCGCGGGGACGTCGTGGCGCCATTCCGGGCGGACCAGGTGCAGCCGTCCACCCCCGCAGAGGGTCGTGAAGATCTCCTGGAACGACACGTCGAACGACAGCATCGAGAACTGCTGCGTCGCCGCGGGCGGCAGGTCCTGCCACTGCACCAGGTTGGCCAGGGTGCGGTCCGGGACGCGCACGCCCTTGGGCGCGCCGGTCGAGCCCGAGGTGAACAGCGTGTAGAGCGGCCGTCCGGCGTGCTGTGCGGGGACGTCGGGCACCGGGCCGCCGGTCAGCGTGACGGTCCGCTGCTCGAAGCCGGTCTCGAAGGACTCGCCGGGCGCGAGCAGGACGCAGCTCGGTTCGACCCGGCCGAGCATGTCGCGCAGCAACGCGGGCGGGTACGCGGGATCCAGCGGGACGGCGGTGATGTTGAGCCGCGCGAGCGCGAGGAGCGCGACGACGTGCTCGGCCGACGGCCGGAAGTACAGGGCGATGTCGGTGGCGCCGGCGGGCAGGGTGGCGGCGAGCCGGGCCGCGTGCGCGTCCAGTTCGGCGTAGGTCAGCGTCGTGTCGCCGGTCAGTGCCGGGGCGTCCGGCGTCCGCGCGACCTGGCGCGCGAAGCCTTCCGCCACGGTTTCCCAGGTCAGTCCGGCTGCTTCGCCGCGGCCGTGGTCACGGTGGTCCGGCGTCCGGGCGTCGCCGCGCAAGGCGCGTTCGAAGACGTCGCCGAGGGCCGCCGCTTCGGCTTCGGTGAAGTGGCCTTCGCCGTACTCCCACAGGCAGTCGAAGCCGTCCGGTCGTTCCACGACCGAAAGCGTGAGCGCACACTTGGCCTCGCTCGCTTCGATCCACTGTGGACTGACCGAGCAGCCGGGGAACCGCAGCGCGCCGAAGTCGGTGTTCTCCAGGACGAACAGGTAGTCGAAGGCCGCGTACCCGGGGTCGAGGTCGGCGAACGCGACGTCCTGGCGGTCCAAGGCCGCACCGGACGCCTC
The DNA here is from genome assembly GCF_014873755.1 of Amycolatopsis lexingtonensis. Lineage (NCBI taxonomy): Bacteria > Bacillati > Actinomycetota > Actinomycetes > Pseudonocardiales > Pseudonocardiaceae > Amycolatopsis > Amycolatopsis lexingtonensis. Next base: position 3,479,780 of record NZ_JADBEG010000001.1, on the reverse strand, counting down.
GCCGAGTCGCCGGAGCTGGGTGTCCAGGTCCTCGTCCGGGTCCACGGAAAGCGGGACCCGCACGGTGTTGGCGAACATCCCGACACTGTCCTCGAACTCCCGCACCGGGCGGTTCGCCACCGGCGCGGCGATCCGCGGCCGGGTCCGCCCGGTGACGGCGTACAGGCTCCAGGCGAACAGGCCGAGGAGGAGCTGGAAGCGGGTCAGGCCCAGCTCGCCGGCCCACTCGTCGACGCGCGCACGGTCGATGCGCGTCGTGTGCAGCCGCCCGGCCAGGGAGGCTTCGCCGAGCGGCTCGGCGTCGTCGACGCGCTCGGTCAGCTGGGCGCGGTAGCCGGGGGAGGCGAACCAGCGGGACTGCCAGGCGGCGAAGTCGAGTGGCGTGTGCGCGTCCCGCGGCGAGTCGCCGGACAGCTCCCGGAACAGGATGTTGAGCGACCAGCCGTCGACCGCGATGTGGTGCAGGCACAGCAGGAACGTGCCGTCGGGACGCCAGGCCGCGCGCAGCAGTCGCCCCGAGGCGAGGTCGAAGGGCGCGGTGAAGAAGTCGTCGGAAGGCTCGGTCCACGGGTCGTACGGCGCCTTCACCACCTGCCGTAGGCCGTCGGAGGTCGCCTCGAACGCGGTGCGCAGCGCCGGATGCCGCTCCACGAGCGCCCGCACGTCCCGGCGCAGCGCGTCGACGTCGGGGGAACCGGTGATCCGGAACGCGAGCGGCACGTGGTAGGCCGTGGCCGCCGGATTCCGGTGCTGCAGCAGCCAAAGCCGCTGCTGCTCGCTGGTGGCCGGCGCCGTCGCCGCCGTCGTCGGCGGGCCCGGCTCCGGGTAGGCCGCCTGCCCCGCCGCCGAGACCGCCGCCGCGAGATCGGCGAAGGTACCGCGCTGCACGACCGACGGCGCGAGGTCCGCACCCCACCGTTCCCGCAGCGCGAACCGCAGCCGCAACGCCTTGAGCGAGTCGCCGCCGGACCGCAGCCACGTGTCGCCGGGACGAAGATCCGGGACGTCGAGAGTCTCGGTGACCACGGCGAGGACTGCACGCTCCCACGCGGTCGCCTCGCCGCCGGTGGCCGGCCGCCACGGCGAGAACCCGCCGGCCAGCAACGCGGTTTCGTCGACCTTCCCGTTCGCGTTCCGGGGCAGCTCGCCGACGCGGAACACGTGGTGCGGCCGCATGTAGGCGGGCACGGTCTCGGCCAGGTGTGCTTCGAACGCGTCGAAGGACAGGTCTCCCGCCACGACGAAGGCGAGCAGTTCGGCGGTGGCCGCGCGGCGCACGGCCACGTGGACCTGCCGGATCTCCGGGTGCGCGAGGAGCCGCTGCTCCAGTTCGCCCGGCTCGATCCGGAACCCGCGGACCTTGACCTGCCGGTCGGTCCGCCCGACGTAGGCGAACCGGCCGCCCGGCAGCACGCGGACCAGGTCGCCGGTGCGGTAGAACCGCGCGCGGCCCTCGTCCAGCCACGGCAGCCGGACGAACCTCCGCCCGGTCTCCGCGGGCAGGCCGCGGTAGCCGAGCGCGACCCCGGCCCCCGAGATGTAGAGCTCGGCGACCTCGCCTTCGGTGGCCACGCGCTCGTCGGGCGTCACCGCGACCGCGCCGGTGCCCGGCAGCGGGCGGCCGATCGGCACGACGTCGCCGTCGAAGCCGCGCGGGATGGTGTAGCTGAGCGCGAACGTCGCCGTCTCGGTCGGGCCGTAGCCGTTCTGCAGCCGCGTCGGCGATTCCGGGTTGGCCCGGTACCAGCGGCGGATCAGCGGGGCGTTGAGCTGCTCGCCGCCGATGACGACCCGGCGGACGGTGGCGAAGCTGCCCGGCACGGTCTCGGCGACGGCGTTGAACAGCGTCGCGGTGACGAACATCGTGTCGATGCGTTCCCGGACCAGTGCGTCGGCGAACGCCTGCGGGTCGCGGACGGTGTCGTCGTCGAGGATCACGCACGTACCGCCGGTCAGCAGCGGCACCCACACCTCGAAGCTGATCGCGTCGAACGCCGGGTTGGCCAGGCAGGCGAAGCGCGTGCCGTGGTCCAGCCAGCCCGGTTCGGCCAGCCGCAGGATTCCCGCGTCGCGCACCTCGGCGCCCTTGGGCCGCCCGGTCGTGCCCGAGGTGTAGAAGAGGAACGACGCCGGCGCGGGTTCGGGGGGCACCCCGGCCTCGGCCGGCGTCAAGCCGGGCAGCTCGTCGCAGACGACGACCGCGCCCGCGTCGGCGAGGATGACGTCGCGGCGCGCGGGCGGGCTTTGCCGGTCCAGCGGCACGACCTGGGCGCCCAGGCGCAGCACGCCCAGCATCGCGAGGACGAGTTCCGCCGAACGCGGGAGGCCGACGGCGACCGCGTCACCCGGCCCGACTCCCTTGCGCGCCAACCACTCCGCGACCGCCGCGGCACCGGAGTTCAGCTCGGCGTAGGTGAGCTGGCGGTCGCCGTCCGACACGGCGAGGGCGTCCGGATGCCGCAGCGCGCGGTCGTGGACGCGGCGCGCGATCGAGGTCATCGCGCCGCCAGCTCGGCCGTGATGACCTTGGCGACCAGTGGCAGGGCGTCGCTCTCCAGCATGTCCCAGTGCCCGCAGTCCGCGGGGACCACCTCGAACTCGCCGCGGGCGCGGCGGCGCCAGAACTCCGCGGTGCCGGGGGTGGTGTCCTCGCCGACCGCCTGCACGAACACCACCCGCGCCGTCGTCTCACCGGGGTCGTGCTCGCGCGCGGTCAGCCGGTTGTGGTTGTACGTGCGGTGGTAGCGCTCGATCTGCGCGTCCTCGATCCCGGGGTACATCCCGTTGAACCGCACCAGTTTTTCGCGGAACTCGGCCGCCGGGACCGGCGCGATCGCCGCCCGCGCGGCCGGGTCGTCGGTGGCGGTGGTGTCGAGCAGGACGACGCTGACGCGAGGGTGCCACTCGGCCAGCCGTCGTCCCATTTCGTAGGCGACCAGACCGCCGTAGGAAAGTCCACAAAGGACGAGTGCCTCGTCCGGCCGCGGTTCGACGAGCCGCAGGTACTCCTCGGCCATCGCCTCGACGCTCGGCAGCGGCTCTTCGCCGGGGTCGAGGCCGGGGGACTGGATGCCGGCGACGCCGGTCTCTGCGGGCAGCAGGGCGCTGAGCGGCAGGTAGCAGAACGCGGTCCCGCCCGCCGGGTGCACGCAGACGACGCGGGTCCCGCCGGTGCCGCGGCGGAACTCGATCAGGCTGCCCCCGTCCGCCGGGTGGTCCGCGCGCAGCAGCGCGGCCTGCGCCTCGATCGTCGGGTGCAGGATGACGTCCCGGATCGGCAGCTCGCGGCCGAACTCCGCGCCGATGGCGTGGGCCAGCTTGATCGCCGAGATCGACGTGCCGCCGACGTCGAAGAAGTCGTCCGAGACGCCGATCCCGGGGTGCAGCAACAGGTCCTGCCAGAGCCGCAGCAGAGCCAGCTCGACCCGGTCGCGCGGGGCGGCGGTGTTGACCGGGTCGTGCGACGCGCTCGCCCGGGCGTGCGCCAGCACGGCGTCGCGGTCGAGCTTGCCGCTGCGGCTCACCGGCAAGCGGTCGAACTCGGCGAACACGGACGGGATCATGTAGTCCGGCAGCCGGTCGGCCAGCGCGGCCCGCCACTCGTGCGGGGTCCGGCCGGCACCGCCCGCGACACCGGCGACGAGCCGGGGCTCGCCTTCGCGGTCCACCAGCACCGCGGCCTCCCGGACGCCGGGGACGGCCAGGAGCGCGGCTGTCACCTCGCCGGGCTCGATGCGGAAGCCGCGCAGCTTGATCTGGTCGTCGCGGCGGCCGGCGTACTCGGCCTCGCCGCTAGGCAGCCACCGGGCCAGGTCCCCGGTGCGGTACATGCGCTCACCCGGGACGAACGGGTCCGCCACGAACCGCTTGGCGGTCAGGCCCGGCCGGTGCAGGTAGCCGCGGGCCAGGCAGTCGCCGGCCAGGAAGACCTCGCCGGCCACCCCCGGCGGCACCGGGCGCAACCGCTCGTCCAGCAGGTACAGCCGCGAGCCGGGGAGTGGCCGCCCGATCGGGGCGGGCCGGTCCACCGGCCGCGGGTCGAAGTGCGCGGTGGCGTAGAGCGTGGCTTCGGTCGGCCCGTAGCCGAAGCAGATCCTCAGGCCGGGCAGCGCCGCGGCGAACCGGGCCAGCGCGGCCTCCGGAAGCGGCTCGACGCCGGTGAGGACCTGCCGCAGGGCGAGCCCGTGCACGCGCGCTGGATCCTCGTCGATCCAGCGGACGTAGGAGGGCGGCAGGAACGCTTGCACGATGTGGTGGTCCCGCAGCCACGCCATCAGCGCGGCCGGGTCGGGCCGGACGTCCTCGGGCACGACGTGCAGCACCGCGCCGGTGGTCAGCGGGAGCAGCAGCTCGTGCACCGAGGCGTCGAAACCGATGCTCGACCACGCCGACGTCGCTTCACCGGGGGTCGCGCCGAAGCGGTCGAGCCACTGGTCGAACAGGGCCAGGACGCTGTGGTGGGTCACGGCGACGCCCTTGGGGCGCCCGGTCGACCCGGAGGTGTAGATGACGTAGGCGGTTTCGCCGAGGTCGGTGGTGACCGGTCTGCGCGTCTCGTCGCCTTCGGCTTCGAGCGCGGTGACGTCGTCGCCGAGGATCAGCACCGGGCGCGCGTCCTCGATCATCGCCGCTTGCCGGGCGGGGGGCTGGGCCGGGTCGAGGGGGAGGTAGGCGGCGCCGGTCTTCAGCACGCCGAGGACCGCGACGACCAGCTCGGCCGACCGTCCACTGCGGACGGCGACGACCTGGCCCGGCCGGGCCCCGCGCCGCCGCAGGGCGTTCGCCAGCCTCGTGGCGCGGCGGTCCAGTTCGCCGTAGGTGAAGGTCCGCTCGTCGCAGACGAGCGCGGGGGCGTCCGGGGTGGCGTCGGCGTGGGCGGTGAACCGGTCGACCAGCCCGCCCGGGCGACGGCGCGGCCGCGGACCAGTGCTCCAGGAGTCGAGGATCTCGCGGCGCTCGGCGGCGTCCAGCAGCTCGTAGCTCGTGATGTCCGCTTCGGGACGGGTGGCCAGCTGATCCAGCAGCCGGACGAGGTACCGACCGTACCGCTCGGCGGTGTCCCGGTCGAAGAGCGCGACGGCGTAGTCGAGGTGCCCGAGGACGTCGCCGTCTTCGTCCGCGAGGTTGAGCGCGAGGTCGAACTTCGCGGGCGCGAACTCGATCTCCAGGGGTTCGACGGCCACGCCCGGCAGCGCCAGGAGGTCGTGCTGCGTCGGCACCCAGGCGAACATCGTCTGGAACAACGGCGTGTGCGCCGGACTGCGCGGGGGGTTGACCAGCTCGACGACCCGTTCGAACGGCAGCTCGGCGTGGTCGATCGCGCCCCGCAGCGCCGCCCGGACCTCCTTGAGCAGCACGGCACCGGTGCGGGCGCCGGTCAGCTCGGCCCGCACGGCCAGGGTGTTGACGAAGAAGCCGATCGTGTCGGGGTGTTCGCCGCCGGCGCCGCGGTTGGCGGTGGGGACGCCGACAACGATGTCAGACTGCGCGGAAAGCCGGGACAACAAGATGAACCAGCAGGTCAGGATGGTGGAGTAGAGCGTGACGCCGTGTTCGCGCGCCACCGCCTTCAGCCGGGCGGTGAGGTCCGGGCCGAGGCGGATCGGCACCCGCGCGCCGGTGAAGTCCTGGCGGACCGGGCGCGGCCGGTCGGCGGGCAGCTCCAGCACCGGCGACACGCCGTCGAGCCGGTCCCGCCAGTACGCCTCGTGCGGCGCCGGGCCTTCGCCGGCCAGCCAGTCCTGCTGCGCTTCGGCGTGTTCGCGGTAGGGGCGCGCGGGCGGGAGGTCCTCTACGCCGCTCAGCTGAGCGGCGTAGAGGACGCCCAGCTCGCGCAGCAGGAGGGTGCGGGACCAGCCGTCGAAGACGACGTGGTGGACGGTGATCAGCAGGACGTGATGCTCGTCGCCGTCGGCGAGCAGCCGGGCCCGGGCCAGCGGAGCCCGCGCCAGGTCGAACGGCTCGAGCGGGTCGCTCCGCCGCAGCTCGGCCGCTTCGCCGGGCCGCCCGGCGACGTCGGTGACGGGGCAGGGAAGCCCGTGACCGGCGGGTTCGACGATTTGTACGGGCCTGCCGTCTTCGACCACGATCCGGGTGCGCAGGGCTTCGTGCCGGTCGGCGAGAGCGTCGAACGCCCGTTGCAGCGCTTCCCGGTCCAAGGGACCACGCAGGGCGAAGGCCATGGTCTCGTTGTAGGCGGGGCCGGCCCCGTCCAGCTGGGAAACGGTCCAAAGGCGCTGTTGACCGGACGACAGCGGTGCGGACACTCGCATCGAGGACGGCCTTTCCAGGCGGGGCGGGCGAACTGGTACTGCGTTGTGCCGTCGCGGCCGAGGTCGGGGAAACGCTCTCTGTCTGTCCGGGCAGTTAACACCACACAGTCGGGTGATGACGAGAGGTGATCGAAGTTTGCCCGTAAATCCCTTCGGATGGTGCCCGGTACGGGCTTGCGCATCACTCGTCCGCCGCTGTGCCGTCGCCTCTCCGGACAATTGCGACGAACCCGCGGTCGGCGTCGAGGCGGAGGCGGTCGCCGGTGCGGATGACCTCGACCGGGTCGCGGTCGAGGTCGCTGAGCGCGGGCACCCGCGTCACCACCGCGCCGAGCGCCACCTTCGTCGTCACGACCGTGAAGACCATGCCCAGCGGCGCGGTGCCCAGCAGGCGGGTCGACTGGAAGAACCCCGACCAGCCCGACGATCCCTTCGCGCCGGGGAAGACGAGGATCTTGCCGGTGAAGCACACGCCGTGCAGCTCGTGACGGCGTTCGATGATCGTCCCGGTGGCCGGGTCGATGCCGCCCCAGCCCGAGATCGTCTCGTGCGACACCAGCGCCTCACCCTCGACGACGCCGGGGACGATCGTCCGCCCGCGCAGGACCGTCATCGCAGGTCACCGCGCCAGCGGCCGGTGACCGCGGCGTCCACGCAGTCCTCCAGCGAGCCGAACCACGCCTCGATCCCGAGGATCGCGGGCAGGTAGTGCGCCTGTTTTGCCGAGTCGGTGGCGAACACGCGGGTGCCCGGCGGCGCGACGCGGGACATCGCCGGGCACGAGTCGGCGAGCAGCCGCCCGCCCGCGGCCTCGATCACGGCCGTGTAGCCGCTGCGGTCCGCGACCGCCTTGAGGGCCCGGGGCGCCATGATCCACAGCTGCGTTCCCGAGTGCAGCCGCTTGCCGTCGAGGGCGCGGGCGGCGGCGCGGATCTGGTCGATCGACGCGTGCGGGCAGCCCAGCAGCACGAAGTCGACGTCGGTCGAGCGGCCCTGGTCGTTCAGCGTCTCGTAGACCGCGCGCCGCTCCCGGAGTCCATAGTGGACTGCGGAAGGCGGGCGGCCGCGGAAGGCCGCTTCGACCGTCGGTGCCTCGGGTGTGGTCCCCGGCAGGTGGTACAGCTCGACCCCGCCGGAAGACGCCGCGGCCGCGCCGAAGTGCTTGAGGTCGACGAGATCGGGGCGCGAGTACGCGCCGGTGACCACCGGTCGCTCGTCCTGGACCAGCCCGCCCGCGAAGTAGCCGAGCATGCCCCAGTCCATGAAGTCGCGGACGCCCGCGTCGACTTCGACGAGGTGCGTGCCGAACCGGTTCTCCGGCAGGTGGTTGCCCCAGCACGGGATCTTCCCGGTCAGCGACGCCGCGCCGGTCGACGTCCCGCCTTCGCAGTTGGTCCGGGCGCCGAGCACGGAGTTGGCGTACACGACCGCGGACGACTCCATCCACGCGCAGTGCTCGCCGCGGACCGGCAGGTTGCCGACCTGGTACGGCGTGCAGGTGGCGAGGATGTTCACCCCGCGCCGGCCGTAGAACGCTTCGGCGTCGCTCTGCAGCTCGACGAACTCCTTCGGGTACGGCACCACGCCGACCGAATCCGGGCCGAAACCCTGTTGCAGCTGGCAGGTCGGCACCCGCATGTCGGGGATGTCGACGACGTCGTCGCAGTCGAGGTTGAGCACCGCGAACGCCTTGTTCCAGCCGCCTTCGGCCACCAGCTTCGCCTTCACCGGGGACGGCTGGGTGCTCGTCCCGGCGACGTTGCGGGTGTCGCACAGGTGTTCCGCGCCCAGCGCCTCGCCGTAGCGGATGAGCAGGTCCATGGCCGCCGCCACGGCCGGCCCGTCGGCGCCGTCGCGCATCGCCTTCTCGTCGTCGGTGAGGATCACCGCGCGACCTCCTGCTGAGCGACCGCCGGGACCGGGTCGGCGACGCCGTTGGTCTCCGGACCCCGGCGCACGGCCACGAACATCAGCAGGCCGCCGAAGACGATCAGCGCGATCGGGGTGAACTCGTAGGGCATGATCGAGCTGAGTCCCAGCAGCCAGAACGTGTAGAGCCCGGGCAGGATCAGGCCGAACATGTAGCCGATGCCGTACCCGCTCGCCCGCACGGACGCCGGGAACCGCTCGTTGAGGTACACCAGGATGACGCCGAGCGGCGCGGACGGCAGGACCTTCGCCACCACGGCGATCAGCCCGATCAGCCACGCGGGCGCCCCGGCCCGGCCGGCCACCGCGAGCACCGCGAACGCGCCGCTCACGACGAACGTGAGCACCAGCGCCCAGCGCATCAGCAGCGCGCGCCGCCCGATCCGCTGGCCGACCGCGGCGAGCACCAGGATCAGCACCATAGTGACGACCGAGCTGATGATCTCCACTGTGGACGACAGCCGCGGGCTCTGGTCCAGTACCTGCACCAGCAGGGTCGGCAAGAACGACACCGACATCTGGGTGGCGAACCAGTACCCGCAGGTGAACAGGAAGACGCTGAAGAACAGCGCGCGGTGCGTGGTGAACAGCTCCGCCACCGGCTGCCGTCCGGTCCGGCGCTGCCGGAACACCGAGTCGTCCTCCTTCACGCCGCGGTAGTGCCAAAGGTAGACCAGTCCGAGCACGAACCCGAGGAAGAACGGGATCCGCCAGCCCCAGGCCAGGAAACCGCTGTGCGGCAGCACATCGAGCAAGCCGAGCAGGAGCAGGTTGATCACCAGGAACGACCCGGGCGCGCCGACGCCGATGAGCCCGCCGACCCGGCCGCGCCGCGCGGGCTTGGCCTGTTCCAGTGCCAGGGGCATCGGGGCGGCGTAGCCGCCGGCGAGGAAGATCCCGCCGATCAGCCGCAGCACGGCGAACACGGCGATCGCGCCGTAGTTCCACGTCGCGAAGCCGGGCAGCAGGCCGATCAGCAGGGTGACGATCGTGAAGCCCCAGCCGCTGATCATGGTGACGGGCTTGCGCCCGATCCGGTCGGACAGGTTGCCGAAGATGACGCTGCCGATCGGCCGCGCGAGCAGCCCGACCGTGAACAGCAATGTCGTGAACGTCGCGCGGATCGCCGGCGACAGGTTCGCGGGCATGAAGTACGCCATGGCGGCCGGCAGCACGAGCGCCGGGAGGTACACGTCGAAGCTGTCGACGAACATCGAGAACGCGCCACCGCGCGCGGAACGCCGTTCGTCGGCTTCGGTGATGACGGTGGACGGGGTGACTTCGGGCGGCGTCATTGCGGCCTCCTGGTCGTGGGGGAGCGAAGCGGAGCTTTCACGTGAAAGCTCCGCCTCCGCGCTAGGGACGGAGCACGGCGCCGTGGCCGAGGGGGCGCACGGTGCGGCGGTAGACCGACAGCCAGCCGGTTTCGTGGTGGTCTTCGGCGGGCACCGGCTGCCGCGCGCCGAGTTCGGCCGGGTCGACGCGCAGGTCGCACACCCGCCCGGGCAGGTCGATGTGGACGGTGTCGCCGTCGCGGACGAGGGACAGGGGACCGCCGTCGGCCGCTTCGGGCCGGACTTCACCGACGACGATGCCGCGGTTGACGAGCCCGGACAGCTGGCCGTCGGTGACCACCGCGACCTGACCGGTGAGCCCGGCGCGGTCGAGGGCGAAGACGATCTGCGACGCCATCCCCATGCCGGGCCGTCCGCGCGGCCCGAGCCCGCGGACCACCACGACGTCGCCCGCGGTGATCTTTTCGGCGGCCAGGGCGGCGACCGCGGCTTCCTGGCTTTCGAAGCAGCGGGCCGGGCCGGTGAACGCGGCCGGGCGCTCGTCGCCGACGGCGAGCTTGACGATGCCGCCGTCCGGGGTCAGCGACCCGCGCAGGACCACGATCAGCGGCTCGGCGGCGAACGGCCGGTCGGCCGGGCGGATGACTTCGGGGTCCGCGACTTCGGTCGAGGACAGGTTGTCGCCCACGGTGGTGCCGCTGACGGTCATCGGTGCCGGGTCGATCCGGTCGCCAAGCTGTTTCATGACCGCGCGGGCGCCGCCCGCGGCCTCGAACTGCTCGATGAGGTGCGGCCCGTTCGGCCGGACCGCCGACACCACCGGGGTGTCCCGGCCGAGCTCGGCGTAGCGGCCGAGGACGTCGACGTCCACATCGGACTCTTCGGCCACGGCTTGGAGGTGCTTCACGGTGTTGATCGACGCGCCCACCGCCAGTGCGACGCGGACGGCGTTGCCGAACGCGGCCGCCGTCATGATCCGGCGCGGGCGCAAGTCCTCTTCCACCATCCGCACGATGCGCGCCGCGGCGGCGTCGGCCGCGGCCCACATCGACGGCGAGTTCGCCGCGACGGGCGTGGTGCCGGGCAGGGCCATGCCGAGTGCTTCGGCGACGACGTGCATCGAGTTGGCGGTGCCCATGCCCGGGCAGACGCCGGGGCCGCCGACGGCCCTCTCGCTCATCTCGGCGAGTTCGTCCACAGTGGACGTGCCGCAGGCGTGGAGGAAGACGTCCTCGATGTCGCAGTGGCCGCCGCGGAAACAGCCGCTGGGCTGGTAGCCGCAGGCGACGAGCAAGGTCGGGATGTCGAGCCGCCCGGCGGCCATCAGCTGGGCCGGTGCGGTCTTGTCGCAGCTGGCCAGGCACACCATCCCGTCCAGCTGCGCGCCCTCCACGCCGACCTCGATGTCGTTCACGATCAGGTCGCGCGCCGAAAGGATGTACCCGCCGCCGTGCCCGGCCGAGTGGATGAAGTCGCTCGGCGCGGTCGTGCGCACCTCGAACGCCAGCCCGCCCGCGGCGGCGATTCCCTGCTTGATCCTGGCCGCGATCGGGTCGAGGTGGCTGAAGCAGATCGCGAGGTCCGAGGAGGAGTTGACGACGGCGATCTTCGGCTTGGCCAGGTCCTCGTCGGTGAGCCCGAGTGCCCGCCACTGGGCGCGCCGGGTGGCCCAGCGGACCGAGCCGGGCGGGAAGTCGCTGCGGACCATGACTTTCCTCCGTTCAGGACTCGAGGTTGCGGGCCAGGCGGGTGGCGAGCTCGCCGTGGTCGACGTCGTGCACGCTGTCCTTTCCGGACAGGTCCAGCGCATGCGCGGCGGCCATGCCCATCGCCCCGCACGGGCCCATCACGCGCACGCTCGACAGCGCGGCCGCGTCGCCGTCGATGCACCGGCCGGCGACCAGGACGTTGTGGACGTCCGGGGGCGTCATCGACCGCAGCGGGACGTAGTGCACGTGGCCGGGCCCGAACGTCTCCCACACGTAGCCTTCGGGGCTGTCGTGCAGTTCCACCGGCCAGGCGGTCCGCGCGACGGCGTCGGGGAAGCGGGTTCCGGCGCGCACCTCGTCGATGGTCAGCTGGTGGACCCCTTGCGCCCAGCGGGTTTGCCGCCGCCCGGGCAGCCCGTAGGCCCGGACACGGATGCCCCCGAACGCCTCGGGGAACTCGGTCCTCAGGAAGGTCACCACGCGGTCGGCCTGGGCCTTCCCTGCGAGCTGGGCTCGGGCCGCGGCGATCGGTTCGAGCGGGGCCTCGATGTGCGTCATGTTGAGCACTGCGGTGCCCCGGCCGGGGAAGTGGAAGGCGAGGCCGTCGTGCCGGCGCAGGCCGTACTCGGCGGCTTTCGCGCCGACGCGTTCGGCCAGCTCGTCGGGCTCGGGGGCGGCGTCCTCGGCGACGTGCTCGACGACGAGCTGCTGCGAGCCGTAGATCTCGCGCTCGGGCAGGCGGCACGGCAAACCCGCTTCCCAGATCAGGGAAGCGTCCCCGCTCGCGTCGACGAACCCGGTGGCGTCGACGTCCACGCCGCCGTAGCGGGTGGCGAAGGTGACGGACTCGATGCGGTCACCGCTGCGCACGACGCCGGTGATCACCGCGCCGGTGATCACCCGGATGCCGTGCTCCCGCACGGTGTCTTCGACCCACCGGCCGAGCGCCACTTCGTCGTAGCCGACGGTGAGCGTGTGCCGCCACTGCCGGAACAGGTCGCCGGTGGCGTCGAGGTCGCGGAAGATGTCGTCGAAGATCCCGTGCGTCAGCTGGTGGTAGTCCGGGGCGTTGCCGAAGACCCCGCAGAACAAGCCGATCAGGGAGTTGACCATCTGGCCGCCGAGCACCGGCAGCGCGTCGACGAGCACGACGTCGCGGCCGAGCCGGGCGGACTCGATGGCCGCGGACAGCCCGGCGATGCCGGCGCCGACGACGCAGACGTCGGCGGAGACCTGGTGGGCGCTCGCCCCGGCGGGCTTGCGGACGGTGTGGACCTTCAGCTCGGTGAGGGGGTGCGGCATGGCTCACACGCTAGGTCGCGCTCCCGGGCCCCCGGAAATAGAGAATCGCGCTGCGGAAGTATCAGTGTGGGTTATACCTCGCGCGCGAGGTCGGTGAGCACGGTCCGGAGCCAGCGGTGGGCCGGGTCGCCGTCGTAGCCGGCGTGCCACCAGAACCGTTCGACGATCGGTTCCGGATCACCGGGACACGGCAGGATCCGCAGGCCGAGCCGGTCGGCGACGCGCGTCGCAAGGCGTTCCTGCAGCAGCGCGACGCGATCGGTGCCCGCGACGAAGTGGGGCACGGCCTGGTAGCTCTCGACGCGGACCCGGATGCGCGGCTGGATGCCGAAGAGCGCGAGCTGCCGGCCCATCGGCGCGGCGGGCGGGAACCCGCGGTCCGGCTGGAACGGCGCGACCCACGGCAGCGCGGCGAGCTGCTCGAGGCTCAGCTCATCGCCGCGCACCGACGGGTTCGCCGCGTCGACGACGCAGACCCAGCGGTCGGTGAACAACGCGACCGACCGCACGTCGGGCAGCTCGAACCGGCTCACCGGAGGCGCGACCATCCCGTCGATCAGCCGGATCGTGTCGGTGATGTCGCTGGCGAACGCCTCCCGGACCAGCCGGACGTGCAGCTGGACGTCCGGCGCCCGCTCGGCGAGCAGCGCGGACAGCCGCGACCCCAGCACCTCGATCGTGTAGTCCGCCATGACCAGCGTGAACTCGCGGGCGGACGCGCCGGGATCGAAGTCGTGACCGGTGCCGAAGAGCCGTTCCGCGCCGGTGCACACGGCCTCGACCTGGTCGGCCAGCTGCGTGGCCAGCGCGGAAAGTACGTAGCCGTTCCCGGTCCGCACGAGCAGCTCGTCGCCGAAGTGCCGCCGCAGCCGGGCGAGGGCGGCACTGGCCGCGGGCTGCGAGACCCCGAGCCGGGCCGCCGCGCGGGTGACGTTCCGCTCGCCGAGGAGCTCGCGCAGTACGACCAGCAGGTTGAGATCCAGGTTCGCCAGGTGAACGGCGGATTGCCTCGCCACGCGGGGACTATAAATCAGGCTGACACCCAGCGCAGCGCACTCCGGCCGCCTGGCCGTGGAGTGTCCGGTGAAGGTGGTATCGACGAGTCCTGGTTGTCCCTCCGGGTGCGGATCATGCTGGAAATGTGGAACGGAACGAACTCGCGGATTTCCTCCGACGCCGACGTGCGCTGCTGCAGCCGGAAAACGTCGGTGTCCCCGATGGAGGGCGACGCCGGACGCCGGGGCTTCGGCGCTTCGAGGTCGCTCAGCTCGCAGGCATGTCACCGGACTACTACGCCAGGCTCGAGCAGGGGCGCGGTCCGCGACCGTCGGTCGCGATGCTCGCCGCGTTGGGGCGCGCGCTGCGGCTGACAGTCGATGAACGCGACCATCTCTTCCGCCTCGCCGGTCATCACGCTCCGCCTCGTACCGGTGCTGACGAGCATGTCGGCCGCGGGCTGCTCCGGCTCTTGGACGGGTTGCGGGGCCTGCCCGCGCTGATCGCCTCCGACCTGAACGTCGTGCTCGCCCAGAACCCGATGGCGGACGCGTTGCTGGGGGCGCAGACCCGGTTCCGCGGGCTCGCCCGCAGCTGCACCTACCGGTGGTTCACCGGCACGGCGATGCGCGCGCGTTATCCCTCGGAGGACCACGAGCACGAGAGCCGTGCGCAAGTGGACGACCTGCGAGCGACCCTCGCGGCTCGCCCGGACGATCCTCTGGCGGCCAAGCTGGTCGGCGCGTTGCGCGCGGAGAGCGCGGAGTTCGCCCGGCTCTGGGCACGGCATGACGTCGCGGTTCGTCGCGGCGACCGCAAGCGGATCCTGCACCCCTCGGTCGGGCTCATCGAGCTGGACTTCGACGTCCTGGCGACGGCCCGGGCCGACCAGCGTCTCATCGTCTACTCGCCCGCGCCGGGCAGTGGCGCGGTCTCGCAGCTGGAACTGCTGGCCGTGCTCGGTCAGGAACGGTTCGAAGGCGAAACGCCCACGGACCGGCACCTCCGCGGCTAGCCGGGCGGCGCGTCCTGCCTTGGCCACTCACCCCGCACGACCGAAAGGAATCCCGTGTCCTCCCACCGGACCACCGGGCTGTGGTGGCGTGCCGCCACGGTCGGCCTCGCCGCCCTGCTCGTCGCGGGCCCGACCGATGCCCTGGCCGCCACCCCGGGGCACCACGCCTCCGGCACCGGCGTCGGAGACGTGCGCTTCCTGGCCCACTTCGACCGGAGCGCGGGCCAAGTCGCCGAGAGCATCGCGCTGGAGCCCGGCGGCAGCGTTGTCATCGGCATGATCCCCGCCCGCCAGGTGGTGCGGGTCGCGCGGGACGGGGCCGTCCAGGTACTCGTCACCATGCCGCTGCCTCCGGACGGGGGCGGCACCACCCCGGTCGTCGGGATGCCTGTGGTCACCGGGGTCGCCCGTGCGCGTACCGGCGCCCTGTACTTCCTCTATTCCGCCGGACAGGGCGGGTTGACCGGAGTCTGGCAGCTCCGCCACTCCGGCGCGCCCCGGCTCGTCGTGCCGCTTCCGGCCGACACCTTCCCGAACGCGCTCGTCGTCGACGGCGAGCGGGACCGCTTCCTGATCACCGACTCGACCGGCGGGCGCATCTGGCAGGCCCCGCTGCGCGGTGGCAACGCATCGGTGTGGTCGGCGGATCCGACCTTGGCGCCCGGTGGCTTCTTCGGCGCCAACGGCATGAAGATCCACGACGACGCCGTGTGGGCGAGCAACTCCGATCGCGGCACCATCCTCCGCATCCCGATGACCGGGGACGGCGGCGCCGGCCGTGCCGAGGTCCGGGCCACGGGCCTGGAGGGCATTGACGACTTCGACTTCACCGGCCGGGGGACCGAGATCTTCGCCGCGATCAATCAAGCCGGCGAGCTTGTGAGGGTAAGCGCGGACGGTGCCCATGAGACACTTCTCGACGCCGAGGACGGCATGCAGGGGACGACCGCCGTCGCCGTCCGCGGAAACAGCGTCTATGTGACCAACGGTGCCAACCTGGCCGGGGACGATCCGAACTTGCTGCTCGCCGAACTCCGGAGGTACTGACCCGCCGGCGGCCGAGAGTCCAATGAAGACGACCGGTTACGAACCGCCCGAACCGGACTCCGGGCCGCCACATCGGGGTTGATCCGCGTGCTGGATGCGACCTACTCTTCAGCGTCGATGATTGCCGAGGAGGACCGATGCCAGGCGCCGAGCGCAATCGTCGTCATTTGCTGATCGTCTCTTGTGCACTGGCCGCCGGTCTGCTGGCCGCGACGAACCCGGCGGCTGCGGCGTCGGCCCCGCGATACTCCCCAGGTGCGCCCGGTGCCGGGGATCCGTACTTCCCCGACATGGGCAACGGCGGCTACGACGTCGGCCACTACGACATCCGACTGGGGTTCAGCCCCGGAACCGGGGCGATCGACGCGACCACGACGATCCTCGCCACGGCCACCCAGGACCTTTCTCGCTTCGACCTGGATTTCCAGGGACCGCTGGCGATCAGCAAGCTCTCGGTGAACGGCCGGAACGCCGGCTACACCCGCAGCGGTGCCCAGGAGCTGGTGATCACCCCGCCGGGCGGGCTGCGGAAGGGCAGCGAGTTCACCGTCTCGGTGACCTACGCCGGTGTGCCGGAGAAGATCGACGACCCCGCGCTGGGCGTCTCCGGCTGGGTCGCCACCAAGGACGGTGCGGTCGCGCTCAACCAGCCGATCGGCGCGGCGACCTACTACCCGGTCAACGACACGCCCGACGACAAAGCGACCTACACCCAGACGATCACCGTGCCGGCCGGACTCACCGTGCTGGCCAACGGCGAACCCGGGCCCACCACCACGCGCGGCAACCAAACGACGTTCCGCTGGACCATGAACCGGCCGATGGCCAGCGAGCTGAGCATGCTCGCGATCGGCGACTACGACGTCACCCGCGGCGCGACGGCCGACGGCCTGCCGAACATCACCGCGATCGGCAAGTCGATCGACACCAAGCCCGGTCAGGGCCAGGTTTTCAACCGGACCACCGCGCAGATCACCCAATGGGAATCCTCGGTGTACGGGCCGTACCCGTTCGACTCGACCGGCGGCATCCTCGCCGATGTCGGGGTCGGCTACGCCCTAGAGACGCAGAGCCGGCCGGTCTACGACCACCGCACCAGCGACTTCGACGGCGACCTGCTCGCCCACGAACTCGGCCACCAGTGGTTCGGCGACAGCCTCACCCCGGTGCACTGGTCCGACATCTGGCTCAACGAAGGCTTCGCGACCTACTCGGAGTGGCTCTACCAGGAGAAGTTCAACAACGTCCCCGTGCAGCAGACCTTCGCGAAGGTCTACGCGGGGGAGAAGGACTGGACCGGCGAAGTCGCCGACCCCGGACGTGATCACATCTTCGACGACCTGGTCTACAACCGCGGCGCGATGACACTGCAGGCGCTGCGCTTGAAGATCGGCGACCGCGACTTCTTCCGCCTGCTCGCGCAGTGGCCGGCGGTCCACCGGTACGGCAACGTTTCGACGCAGCAGTTCATCCAGTTCGTCGAGCGGCTGACCAACCGCGATCTCGGCTCGTTCTTCCAGACCTGGCTCTACCAGCCGGGTAAGCCCAAGCTCTGACCGCGTCAGGCGAGGTCGACGACCTCGTGCATGCCCAGCCGGCGGTTCATCGCGCCGGTCACCCGGGTGACCGCGGTGCGCGGCAGCAGGCGCGCGGCCCAGGTCGAGGCCCGGTTCAGGGTCCGCATCGCGGTCCGGCCCGGGTAGGACACGGCGCGCCGCCGGGCGTAGTCGTCGAGCGTGCTGGCCGCGACGGTCGCCGGTGTGTCGGCGACCGAGTGGATCGTGGCCGAAGTGCCGTCGAAGAAACCGGTCGCGACGGGGCCGGGGTGCGCCGCCATGACGACGGCGTCGCCGTGGAGCGCGGAAGTGGCGCGGACCGCGCTGGAGAACCTCGGCAAACGTGCCCACGTCATCCCCGGCGCGGCCAACCGCGCGGCCGACCTCATGGGCAAGTACCTGCTGCCCCGGCGGTGGTCCGTGCGCCTGTACGCCTCGATCGTCGGACGCGCTCTGACCGGTGACACCGGGAACGCCCGCTGAGCCGGCGACGCTAGCCGCGAGCTGTGCCCGTCGGCGCCGGGCCCGAAGTGCGGCGGCGCACCAACTCGGTGGGCAGGTCGACGTCGTCCGGCCGCGGATCGCCGCGCAGCAGGGCGAAGAGGAGCTCGGCCGCCAGCTGTCCCTTGTGGACCATGGGCTGGCGGATGGTGGTCAGGCCGTGGGGTTCGGCTTCGGGAGCGTCGTCGAACCCGACGACCGACAGGTCTTCCGGCACGCGCAAATCCAGCTCCCGCGCGGCTTCCAGCACCGCGATCGCCATCGTGTCCGAAGTGGACACGACCGCGGTGACCTCGTTGTCCGACAAGAGGCCGAGTGCCGCCGGGACGCCCGCGGCGAGGTCGAACCCGCCGGCTTCCACCAGTGGAACGGCATCGAAGTCCAGGCCCGCGGCTTCGCACGCCTCCTGGTAGCCGGTGATCCGCTCGCGCACGACGCGTTCGGCGCACCTCGCGCGCCGGGCCGCGTCGGCCGGCCCGCGGAAGCCGTCCGGGATCAGGCGGTCCGCGATGATCCCGAGCCGGCGGTGGCCCAGGCCGAGCAGGTGCTCGACCTGCTCCCGGGCGGCCGCCCGGTCGGGGATGCCGACGAGCGGGACGCCGGGTAGCCGGGGAGCGTCGACGACGACGATCGGGATGCCGCGCGAGCGCAGGGTCAGCAGCGCGGGGTGGTCGTCGGGCAGGCTGTGCACGATCACGCCGTCCACCAGCCCGCGCAGCGCGGCCTGCTCGCCGCCGCGGGGGAGCGGCAGCAGGGTGAGGGCCAGATCGTCGAAGCGCCGCGTCCGCACGATGCCCTCCAGGAGACACCGGGTGGACGGGTCGGTGAACGCGTATTCGAGGGTGTCCATCAGCATCACGCCGATCGCCCCGCTGCGGCCGGAGCGGAGGCTCGCGCCGACGGCGTTGGGACCGGCGTACCCGAGGCGGGCGGCGGTTTCCATGATGGCCCGGCGCTGCCCCGCCGAGAGCTTCTCCGGCCGGTTGTAGGCGTAGGACACCGCGGCCTGCGACACCCCCGCGGCCCGGGCGACGTCCTTCATCGTGACCATCGGCGAAGTCTCCTCGATCCGCTCCCGCCCGAACGCGACGGCTTGACAGCGCTGCCTGGACGCGTACCCTCTGTGCAAAGTTAATCGTATCACTAACTACTCAGCGGAGTCGAGGAGAGGTCGAACGTGACCGAATTCGAGCGTGACGCGCATGCCGTGCTGCTGCCCGTCGCCGGTGCGCTGACGGCCGAACCGTGGCTTCGCGACCTGGTGGGACGGGGTACACGAGCGGTCCTGATCGGGGAGACCCGCGCCGAGTACGTCGCCCGCGCGATGACCCCCGAGCGCCGGGCCACCGAGTCGGCCGCGGACTTCGAGGCTTTCACCGCCGAACTGGCCGGCGCCGCCGCGGAGCCGCTCCTGTTCGCCGTCGACCAGGAGCCGTGGGGCATCGCGCGGCTGCACGACCTGGTGCCCGCCTTCCCGGCCGCCGACGTCCTGCGCGGGCTGCCCGACGAGGAGATCGCCGCCGCCGCGGCCGCCGTCGCGAGCGCCGCCCGCGCGCTGGGCGTCACCGTCTTCCTCTCGCCCGTGCTCGACGTCCTCTCCGGCGAGAACCCGTGGCTGACCGGCCGGACGCTGCCCTTCGGCCACGCCGAGGTCGGGCGCATCGCGGCCGCGTTCGTGACCGGCGTCCAGGGCGCCGGGGTGCTCGCGGTCGCGAAGCACTTCCCCGGCCACCCGGAACTCGTCCTCGATCCCGCGCTGCACGACACGACGCTGGACGCGGCCGTCCCGGCGAACCTGGAACCCTTCCGGCGGGTGGTGGCGGCCGGCGTGCGGGCCGTCATGACCGGACCGGTGGTGGTGCCCGCGATCGACCCGGCCGAACCCGCCTCGACGTCGGCGGCGACCGTCGGGCTGCTGCGGCGCGAACTCGGCTTCGCCGGCCTCGTCGTCAGCGACGACCTCGACACGCCTGCCACGACCAGGGGACGGTCCTTGATCGGCACCGTCATGGCGGCCCTCGACGCGGGCGCGGACCTGCTCCTGCTGCCCGGCGGCCCGGAACTCGCCGGGCTCGCCGGCCGCATCGCCGCCCGGGCGAGCACCGACGACCCGTTCGCGGCCCGGCTGACCGAGGCCGCGGCGCGAGTGCGGAAAACGGCGGAAACCTTCGAGCGAGGACGTGCGGGATGGGCGATGTCCTGACCGTCCGGGAGGCGCTCGACCTCGAGGTCTTCCGCCGGACCGAGGTGGCGGTCCTCGCCGGCGAGGACCGGCTCGACCAGCCCGTCCGCTGGGTCCACACCGGCGAGATCCCGGACATCCACCGCTTCCTCTCCGGCCAGGAGATGCTGCTGACGGCCGGGCTCGGCATGGGCGCGACGGCCGAGCTCCAGCGGGCGTTCGTCCGGCGGATCGCCGACGCGCGCGCGGCCGTCCTCGTCGTCGAGCTGGCCGGGCGGATGTTCTCGGCGATGCCGGCGGCGGTCGTCGACGAGGCGCGGGCGGCCGGGCTGCCGCTCGTCGGGCTGCGCGACGAGATCCCGTTCGCCGAAGCCTCGGCGCAGGTCCACGAAGTCCTGGTGGAACTGCGGGTGAGCCGCCTGATCGCCGAGGAGGCGACGGGTCAGGCGTTCATGGACCTGCTGCTGGCCGGCGAAGACTACGTCGGGATGGTCAAGGAGGTCGCACGCCGCACCGGCCACCCGGTCGTGCTCGAAGACGTCGCCCACCGGATGCTCGCCTACGCCGGTGCCACTCCCGAAGCGGATGACGTCGTCGCCGGTTGGGGCGTTCATTCGCGGGCGATCCACGAGCGGCACCAACCGGTCTTGCGCGAGGGACGCGCGGCTCCGACGGCCCGGGCCGGGTCGTTCCGCGACGTCGCGGCCTGCGCCCGGCGCCCGGTCGTGCTGCGCGGGGAGTCGTGGGGCTGGCTGCACCTGCTGCACGGTCCCGTCCCGCCCCACCCGGTCGAACTGGGGACGCTCGAACGCGCGGCCGCGGCGGTCGCGATCACGCTGCTGGGCGAACGGGAAAGCGGTGCCCGCGCGGCCCAGCGGCAGGGCGCGCTGCTCAACCGGCTCCAGCTCGGCGACATCCCGGGGGAGAAGTTCCTCGACCGGGCGCTGGCGCTGGGCCAGGACCTGCGCCACCGCGACCTGATCGCCGTGGTCGCCCGGCGCGCGGCCGACGCCGACCTCGCGCTGGTCCTGCGCGAAGCCGGTCACCCCGCGATCGTCGGCGACCTCGGCGATCTCGACCTCGCGGTGGTCGGGCTGCCGCCCGGCGCGGGGGACACCGACCTGCTCGCGCTGCTGGCGAAGCACGACTTGCGCGGCGGGGTCAGCCGGATCGTCGCCCCCGCCGCACTGCCCGCCGCGATCCGCCAGAGCCGCAGCGCCGCGTCGGCGGCCGACGGGCAGTCCGGGCAGCTCCTGCGGTTCGACGAACTCGGGGCCCTGCGGCTCCTGGTGGCGCTCGCGGAAGGCCCGGAGCTGTCGCGGTACGTCGAGGACGAGCTGGGCCCGCTGCTGGAGCACG
Source organism: Amycolatopsis lexingtonensis (assembly GCF_014873755.1). NCBI lineage: Bacteria > Bacillati > Actinomycetota > Actinomycetes > Pseudonocardiales > Pseudonocardiaceae > Amycolatopsis > Amycolatopsis lexingtonensis. The sequence continues at coordinate 3,458,617 of NZ_JADBEG010000001.1, read as the reverse complement.
ACGCGACCGCCTCGAACCCGTTGCTGCCCACGCTGCGCGTCTTCCTCCGGTGCGGCGGCAACAAGGCACGTGCCGCGGAAGAGCTGTTCGTGCAACGGCGGACGCTCTACCACCGGCTCGACCGGCTCACCGCCGTCCTCGGCTTCGACCTCGCGGACGTCGAAGTCCAGCACCGGCTGCAGCTCGCCGTCCGCGGGCACGACCTGCTCGACCGGCGGGCGCGCCGCCGCTGATCCCGTCCAGTGTGTGCAACTCCGGACCCCGGGGTGGCACGGCTTGTGTCTGTCGCGGGGGTCACGCCTTCCCCAGAATTCACGGTCAAGCCCACCGGGATTCGCGTAACGGCAAGGAGTGCGGAGTGTCCACATCGTCCATGATCGTGAAGAAGCCCGTGGTGGCCGCGGCACCGCGCGCCGGCCGCCCGGAAATCGCCGACACGGTCGCCGAGATCATCGCGGACGTCCGCGCCAACGGCGACGCCGCGGTCCGGCGCTGGTCGGAGAAGTTCGACTCGTGGAGCCCGGACTCCTACCGGCTCGGGCCGGCCGAGATCGCCGCCGTCCTGGCTTCGGTACCGGAAACCGTGCTGGACGACCTGCGGTTCGTGCAGCGCCAGGTGCGCGGGTTCGCCCAGGCCCAGCGGGACTCGCTCACCGACTTCGAGGTCGAGACGCTGCCCGGTGTCTACTTGGGACAGCGCAACATCCCGATCGGTGCCGTCGGCGCGTACGTCCCGGGTGGCCGGTACCCGCTGACCGCGTCGGCGCACATGACCGTGGTGACCGCCAAGGTCGCCGGCGTCGAGCGGGTCGCCGCCACCACGCCGCCGGACCGCGGCGGGCCGCCGCCGATCAGCGTCGCGGCCATGCACCTCGCCGGCGCGGACGAGATCTACGTGCTGGGCGGCGTCCAGGCTGTCGCCGCGCTGGCCTTGGGCACCAAGACGGTCGCCGCGGTCGAAATGCTCGCCGGACCGGGCAACGCCTACGTCGCCGAGGCCAAGCGGCAGCTCTTCGGCGAGGTCGGCATCGACCTGTTCGCCGGCCCCACCGAGGTCCTCATCGTCGCCGACGACACCGCCGACCCGTTCACCGTGGCGACCGACCTGCTCTCGCAGGCCGAGCACGGTCCGGACTCCCCGGCGGTGCTGATCACGACGTCGGCGGAGGTGGCCCGGCGCACCATCGAGTACGTCGAGGAACTGCTGCCCGGCCTGCCGACCGGCGAGGTGGCCGGGCGGGCCTGGCGCGACCACGGCGAGGTCGTCGTCGTCCCGGACCTCACCGCGGCCTACGAGCTCGCCGACGACTACGCGAGCGAGCACGTCCAGATCCTCACCGACCGGCCGCGGCTCGCGCTGGACCGCATGCGCAACTACGGCGCGCTCTTCCTCGGCGACAAGACCTGCGTCGCCTACGGGGACAAGGTGATCGGGACCAACCACGTCCTGCCCACCCTGGGCGCGGCCCGCTACACCGGCGGGCTCTGGGTCGGCAAGTACCTCAAAACCGTTACCTACCAAGAGATCCAGGACGTTCGCTCCAGCGCGGAGCTGGGCGAGATCTGCGGCCGCGCGTCGCGCCTGGAGAACTTCGAGGGACACGCCCGCTCGGGCGACGTCCGCACCGCCCGCTTCGGCTCGGCCCGGCTCGACTGGACCGAGCACTCCTTCGGCCGCGCCTGAGCGGCGCTCCGGAACTCCCCCTTCCCGCCTCGACCGACGGAGGTCGTCATGGCAGCACCGGAAAAAGCAGCCGCACCCGCCACGGCCGCGCCCGCGTCGTCGGCGGAGGACGCGGAACTGCTGGCCGCGCTGGGTTACGAGCAGCGCTTCGACCGCAAAGTCAGCCTGTGGGGCAACTTCGCCCTCGGCTTCGTCTACCTTTCGCCGCTGGTCGGCGTGGTGTCCCTGTTCGCGATCGGTCTCTCGACCGCCGGCCCGCCGTCGATCTTCTGGATCGTGGTCATCGGCGTCGGCCAGCTGCTGGTCGCCTTGGTCTTCGGTGAGGTCGTCTCGCAGTTCCCGCTGGCCGGCGGCCTCTACCAGTGGTCGCGCCGGCTGTGGAACGGCCGGTACGCCTGGTTCACCGCCTGGACCTACATCAGCTGCATCACCATCGGCATCACGAGCACCGCGCTGTTCAGCTCGGACTTCGTGGCCAGCCTCTTCGGGGGCACCGCAGCCCAGCCGGGCGTCAGCTCGACCCCCGGGCAGCGGCTGGTGATCGCGCTCGCCGTGACCGCGTTCTGCCTGGTGTGCAACGCCTTCGGCACCCGGGTGCTGGCGCTGATCTCCAAGATCGGCCTGGCCGCCGAGCTCATCGGCATCGTCCTGGTCGGCCTCTACCTGCTGGTGTTCCAGCGCCACAACCCGGTGTCCGTCTTCTTCGACGGGATGGGCACCGGCGGCGCCGGCGGCTACTTCGGGGCGTTCATGGCCGCCTCACTCGTCGGCCTGTTCCTCTACTACGGGTTCGAGGCGTGCGGCGAGGTCGCCGAAGAGGTCCCGAACCCCGCGCGCAGCATCCCGCGGGCCATGCAGCTGACGGTCGTCGTCGGCGGGCTCGCCGCGATCCTGGCCTTCGCGGGGTACGCGCTCGCCGCGCCCGACCTGACCGCGATCGTGTCCGGTGCGGACACCAACCCGATCCCGGCCATCCTGCAGAACTCGATCGGCACCGTGGGCACGAAGCTCGTCCTGGTGGTCACCCTGACGTCGTTCATCGCCGGGGTGCTGAGCCAGCAGGCCGCGGCGAGCCGGATCGTCTTCTCCTTCGCCCGCGACGACATGTTCCCCGGCTCACGCGTGTTCTCCCAGGTCTCGCGGCGGCACCGGGTGCCGGTCAACGCGCTGCTCGCGGTGAACGTCGTGCCGGTGCTGATCTTCGTGTTCGTCTACTTCTCGCCGGACTCGCTGGTGCGGATCGCCGCGTTCCAGGTGCTCGCCGGGTACGCGGCCTTCCAGCTGGTCGTGCTGGCCGCGTTGCGCATGCGCTTGCGCGGCTGGCGCCCGGCCGGTGCCTGGTCGCTGGGCCGCTACGGGCTGGTCGTCAACATCGCCGCGCTGGTCTACGGCGTGCTCGCGATGGTGCTGCTCGCCGCGCCCACCGGGGACGCCGACACCCCGTTCGTCGACCGGTGGATCGCGCTGATCGGGTTCCTCGTCGTGTCCGCGGTCGGGCTGGTCTACCTCTTGGCGGCCAAGCCGGAACGCAAGTCCACCGCGCCCGAAGGCGACGCGCTCGAAGTCGCCGCCCGGCTGCGGGCCCGGGCCACCGCGAAGGAAGGAATCGGCTCATGACACGCGTGCTCTACCTCTACGGCGGCTGGCCCGGCCACAAGCCTTACCAGGTCGCCGGGGAATGGGCCCGGCCGTTGTTCGCGGAGCTCGGGTTCGACGTCGAGGAGACCAACGACGTCTTCGCCCTCGACGCCGACCTCACCGGCTACGACCTGATCGCGCTCAACTGGAACAACGCCCTGCTGTCGGAAGGGCTGTCGGCGGCCCAGGAGGACAGCCTGCTCGGTGCGGTCGCGGCCGGCACCGGGATCGCCGCGTGGCACGGCGCGGCCGCCGCGTTCCGCACGAGCATCAAGTACCACTGGCTGCTCGGCGGCAGCTTCCTCGAACACCCGGCGGGGGAGGGCGTCAAGCACCCGTACGAAGTGTCCATAGTGGACAAGTCGCACGAGATCACCCGAGGCGTCGGCGACTTCCGCGTCGCCTCCGAGCAGTACTACATGTCCGTCGACCCGAACAACCACGTGCTGGCCGAGACCACCTTCACCGGCGAGCACGTGCCCTGGATCGACGGGTACCGGATCCCGCAGGCGTGGACCAGGACGTGGGGGCGAGGGCGGGTGTTCTACAGCGCCGTCGGCCACGACCTCGACGACCTGCGGAACCCGGATGTCACCCGGCTGTGCGCCCAGGGCTTCGCCTGGGCCGCCCGGGACGCGAAGTAGTCACCACGCGAGAGCGGAGAAAACCATGCCTGTCCTCACCGGCGGCCAGATCGTCGCGCGCACCCTGCGCAACTACGGCGTCGACTACGTGGCCGGCATCCCCGGCCACGGCATCTGGTCCCTGACCGACGCCTTCCTCGACGCCGAATCCGACATCCCGTTCATCCAGACGTTCCACGAGCAGAGCGCCGTCCACCTCGCCGACGGCTTCTACCGCGCCACCGGCCGGCCGATCGCCGCGATCACCTCGATCGGCGCCGGGGCGAGCAACACCGTGATCGGGATGGGCACGGCGTTCACGGACTCGACCAGCGTGCTGGTCATCACCGGCGGCCCGCCGACCCACATGCGCGGGCACGGGCTGCTCCAGGAGCTGGACCGCTACACGGCCAACGACTTCCCGAAGGTCGCCGAAGCGGTCAGCAAGCGGCACTGGGTCGTCACCCGGGTCGAGGAGCTGCCGTTCGTCCTGCACCGGTGCTTCAACTCGATGCTGACCGGCCGGCCCGGCCCGGTCCACCTCGAAGTGCCGATGGACGTGCAGGCCGAGGCCGCCGACGTCGACCTGCACGACCTCGCCCGCCGGCTGCCGGTCGGCCGCCAGCACCCGGACCCCGAGGCGGTCGAGCGCGCCGTGGCGGTGCTGCGCGCCGCTCGGCGTCCGGTGCTCGTCGCCGGCGGCGGCGCGATCACCTCCGGCGCGTCCGACGACGTGGTCGCGCTCGCCGAGCACTGGAAGATCCCGGTCGTGACGACCTGGAACGGCAAGGGCGCCTTCCCCGAGGACCACGACCTGTTCGCCGGGAGCGTCGGGCAGACCGGCACGATGACCGGCAACGCGATCGCGAGCTCGGCCGACGTCGTCGTGTCGGTCGGCTGCCGGTTCACCGACTGGTCGGCGTCCAGCTACGCCAAGGGGATCAGCTTCTCGATCCCGCCTGCGAAGCTGATCCACATCGACATCGACCCGCACGAGATCGGCAAGAACTACCCCGCCGAGGTCGGGATCGTCGCCGACGCGCAGCGCGCGGTCGGCGCGATCGCGGCGTCCCTGCCCACCACGGCCGCCGACCGGCCGGAGTACCTCGCGGAGCTGGCCTCGCTCAAGGCGGACTGGGAGGAGAAGCTCGCGGGCCGCCGCGACAGCGACCGCTTCCCGTTCACGTCCCAGCGGCCGCTGGGCGCGCTGCGCGCGGTGCTGCCGCGCGACGCGATCATCGTCGCGGGCTCGGGCAACACCCAGGGCGCGGTCAAGCAGACGTTCCCGGTCTACGGCCCCCGCACGCACCTGACGTCCGGCGGGTTTTCGTCGATGGGCTGGGCGATCCCGGCGGCGATCGGCGCCAAACTGGGGCAGCCGGACCGCCCGGTGGTGTGCGTCGTCGGCGACGGCGACTTCCTCATGACGGCGCAGGAGATCGCGCTCAGCGTGACCACGGGCGCGCCGGTGGTGTTCGTGGTGCAGAACAACGCGGGCTACATGTCGATCCGCGGCGGCCAGCGCAAGCAGACGTCCCGCCACATCGGCACGGAGTTCTCCCGCCCCGACGGCACCCCGTACAGCCCCGACTTCGCCGCCCTCGGCGCGTCGTTCGGCATCGAGTCGTGGAAGGTCTCCGACGCGGATTCGCTGGAGCCGACGCTGCGCAAGGCCGTCCAGTCCGGGGCGCCCGCGCTGGTCGAGGTCCCGACGGACCGCGACGCGGCCGGGCCGTGGGTGCCGGGCTGGTGGGACTTCCCGGTGCCGGCCTACGTCACCGACGAGCGCCAGGACGAGTACCGGCGCACCCGCGCCACCGAACAACACCTCTGAGGACGGTCGTGGACTACGGAATCAAGCTGGACGGCTTGTCCGCCGAGGACGTGCGCGGGCTGGCCCGGCCGATCGACGATTCGGGCCTCGACGAGCTGTGGGTCGTGGAGGACCTGGGGCTGGCCGGCGGGTTCGCCCAGGCGGCCACGCTCCTCGCGGACACCTCGGCGGTGCGGGTCGGGCTCGGCATCAGCCCCGCGGCCGTGCGGAACCCGGCCTACCTGGCGATGGAGATCGCCACACTGGCCCGGATGCACCCGGGCCGGTTCCGGGCCGGGATCGGGCACGGCATGCCCGGCTGGCTCCGGCAGGTCGGCGCCCACCCGGCGAGCCTGATGACCGCGCTCGAGGAGGTGACGGACGCCGTCCGGCGCCTGCTGGCCGGGGAGACGGTGACGCTGCACGGCGGCCACGTCCGCCTCGAGGAGGTCGCGTTGACCCACCCGCCGCGGATCCCGCCCACGCTGCACCTCGGCGTGCGGGGCCCGAAGGGCGTGGCGCTCGCGGCCCGGGCGGCCGATGGCGTGATCCTGGCCGAGGGCTCCGGCCCGGCCTACGTCCGCTCGGTGCGGGACGCGGTCGGTCCCGGCCGGCGGATCACGGTGTTCGCCTGGCTGTGCCTCCGGCCGGAGCGCGACGCCGCCCGGGCCGCCCTCCGGCCCGTCGTCGAGCGGGCACTCGGGCAGGAGTTCATGCGGTTCCAGCTGGGGACCGCGCGCGGTGTCGAAGACGCGCTGGCCGAGGTGACGGTCTCGGGTGACCTCGCCGATTGCGTGCGGCAGCTCGAGATCCTGGAGGAGGCAGGCGCGGACGCCGTCGTCTTCGCGCCGCTTCCGGGGGACGAGCGGGACCAGGTCGACGCCTTGCGCGACACGCTCCTGCCGGCGATCCGGCGCTGAACGGCCGCCCCTCCCGACCCCGGCCAGGCCACTCTCTCGCCGGTGACCGGCTCGCCAAACGTCGTGAATGAGTCATTCAGGACCTCCGAGGTCCTGAATGACTCATTCACGACAGTGCGGAGCCGCGGGCGGCCTTTTCGTGTTCGTCAAGCAGACAGCCCCGCCACGACCGACGGCGCGATCCGCAGGGCGTTGGCCGCGATCGTCAACGCCGGGTTGAGCGCCGCCGACGACGGGAAGAACGACGCGTCCGCCAGCCACAGGTTCTCGACGTCGTGGCTGCGGCAGGACGCGTCGAGCACGCTGTCCGCCGGGTCGTGGCCCGCCACCGCGGTGCCGCACATGTGCGAGTTCGTCTCGATGCCCATGCGCTGGGTGAAGATCAGCGGGTAGCCGGCCTTGCGGACCAGCTTCGTCACCCGGCGGACCAGCTCCCGGTGCGGCGCGACGTTGGTGGGCGTCCAGTCGATCAGGATCCGGTCGCCGTCGACGCGCACCCGGTTGTCCCGGGAAGGCAGGTCTTCGGTCGTCAGGTAGATGTCCAGGCTGCGCGCGGACATGAAGTCCAGCGCCCACATCGGCGCCCACGCTCGCGCGGGCTTGAGCATCGGGGCGCGGAGCTTGCCGAGCATCTGCAGGTTGCCCAGCGGGAACGGCGTGCCAGGACCCGCTTCGTAGAAGTCGTTGATCCCCAGCGTCTTCTGCCACTGCGTCGGGTTGGTGCGCAGCGGGTTCACCCCGACGAAGAACGTGCTGTTGTGGACCATGTAGTTGCGGCCAAGCAGGCCCGAGGAGTTGGCGAGCCCCGCCGGGTGCTGCGGCGTCGCCGAACGCAGCAGCAGGGCCGCGGAGTTCACCGCGCCCGCCGCCAGCGCCACCCGCTTCGCGGTGATCCGGACCTTGCGGCCGTCGCGGAGCGCTTCGGCCGCCACGATCCGGCGGCCGTCCTCGGACGTGACCAGCCGGGTGACCTCGGTGCGCACCATGATCTTCACCCCGGCCGCCAGCGCGGGCCGCACGACCCGGTTCTCGGCGTCGGCCTTGCGCCCGGTGCCGTCCGGGCAGCCATCCGCGGTGGTGACGGCGGCGCGGTCCGCCTGGGTTTCGACGTCGAGCGCGTTCGGGGTGTGGAACGGGTGCAGGCCCTGGGCGGTCAGCGAGTCCGCGAACCGCTGGATCGTGGGCTCGTGCGCGAGCGGCGGGAAGGGGTACGGCGTCGAGTGCGGGGGTTCGGTCGGGTCTTCGCCGACCTGGCCGTGGACGTCGAACAGCCGTTCCGCCCGGCTGTAGCAGGGTTCCAGGTCGTCGTAGGAGAACGGCCACGCGCGCGAACGGCCTTCCTGGTGCTCGACCTCGGCGAAGTCGCTGCGCCGGAACCGGGGGAGCGAGGCACCGTAGAACTTCGTGTTCCCGCCCACCCAGTAGTAGACGCCCGGGGCGAACGGCTCGCCCGTGCGGCCGTCGAACCAGCGCCCGGCGTTCTTGTAGCGGCCCTTGAGGTACATCTGCTCGGGCTGGGAGTTCTCCGGCTCGCGGGGGAGGAAGTCCCCGCGTTCGGCGATCAGCACGCGTGCGCCGGAATCGCGCAGGGCCCAGGCGAGGGTGCCGCCGCCCATGCCCGAGCCGATGATGAGGACGTCGGTGTCGATTTCGCCGGTGGCGTCGGGGGTGACGACGGACGGGTCGGTCATGAGGCGCGGTCTTCCTGGTCGGTGCCCCGGAGGAACGCGGCGGCGCGTTCGCCGATCATGATGGCCGGGGCGTTGGTGTTGCCGGTGACGAGAGTCGGCATGATCGAGGTGTCCGCGACCCGGACGTTGGCCAGGCCGTGCACGCGCAGTTCGGCGTCGACGACCTTGCCCATCATGCAGGTGCCGGACGGGTGGTAGAACGAGAACGACTGGGTGCGGATGTAGTCGTCGATGTCTTTGTCCACATCGGACCGCGGGGCGAGCCCGGCGTCGGCGGCGGTCCGCAGGTCGCCGTCGAGCAGCGAGGTGAGCCGCCCCTCCCGGGCGATCTCCATGCACATCCGGACGCCTTCGCGTAGCCGGGCGCGGTCGTCGGCGTCGTCGAGGTAGTTGTGGACGATCCGCGGTTTGGCGTACGGGTGCGAATGCCGCAGCCGGACGCTGCCCCGGCTCGCGGGCCGGGCGACGTACGGGCCGAACGACATCCCGGGCTCGAGCGGTGCCGCCAGCCCTTGGTCGCGGACGATGCCCAGCGCGGCGTGCACCTGGATGTCCGGCGCCGGGACGTCGTCGGACGACCGGAGGAACCCGCCGACCTCGGTCCAGGCCATCGGGCCGGTTCCGTTGTCGCGCAACTGTTTTTCCTCGGCCGAGGTGTCCGGCCCGACGACCGGCGGGGTGCTGCTGAAGAAGCTGAGGAAGCAGCCCGCGTGGTCCTGCAGGTTCCGGCCGACGTCGGGCAGGTCGTGCACGGGGGTCACGCCCGCGGCGGTCAGCTCGTCCGCCGGGCCGACGCCGGACTGCAGGAGCAGGTGCGGCGAGTTGTACGCGCCCAGCGACAGGATGATCTCCTGCGTCACCCCGATCGTGCGGACGTCGCCGAGGTGGTCGACCTCCAGGCCGGTGGCCCGGTCGCCGTCGAAGCGCAGCCGGAGGGCGAGCGTCGAGGGCAGGACGGTCAGGTTCGGCCGGCCGGCGGCCGGACCCAGGAACGCGACCGCGCTGCTGCACCGCAGGCCGTGGCGCTGGGTCACTTGGTAGTACCCGACTCCGTCCTGCTCGGCGCCGTTGAAGTCGGGGTTCGGCCGGTGCCCGGCGTCCTGCGCCGCCTCGACCCAGCCGCGCAGCAGGGGGTGCACGGACACCGGGTCGCTCACCGTGAGCGGGCCGCCGACGCCGTGGAAGTCGTCGGCGCCGCGCTGGTTGTCTTCGGAGCGCTTGAAGAACGGCAGGACGTCGTCGTAGCCCCAGTTCTTGTTGCCCAGCTCCGCCCAGGTGTCGTAGTCGTGGCGGTGGCCGCGGACGTAGAGCATCGTGTTCATCGAGCTGGTGCCGCCGATCGCGCGGCCGCGCGGCAGGTAGGCGCGCCGCCCGCCGAGGTGCGGCTCGGGTTCGGTTTCGAAGTCCCAGTCGTAGGCCGTCTTGAGCTGCTGCGAGAACAGGGCGGGGATCTCGAAGAGCCGGCCCCGTGCGGGCGGCCCGGCTTCGACGAGCGCGACGGTGAGGTCCGGGTCTTCGGACAGCCGGGCGGCGAGCGCGCACCCCGCCGATCCGGCGCCCACGACGACGTAGTCGTAGTGCTCCTGGGCCATGTGTCCTCCTGGGCGGCTGTGGACGGATTTCCGGCCACGCTAGCCAGCCCGGCCCCGGTGGGGGATGCACGAAGTGAGCAACGGGAGGAGTCCACACTGCACACCGTGCTGCGGGGAGCACGCGGGTGCCCTCCGGAGCGCACAATGGCAGTCGGCTGATCCCTGCCCGACCGCGACATCCGGGCGACCGGGCCGGACACCGCCGCCTGAACACGGCTCTCAGCAGGTCAGGCCGAGGTCCGGGATTTCCGCGCCACTGGTGCCGACGACGACCTGGCCGTGCAGGTAGGGCACGCGCAGCGCGGTGAGTCCGTCGATGCTGATCCGGGTGCCCCGGGTGCCAGCCCCGGCAAAGGTGACCTCGAACGGCTCCGGGACGGCGGCGTTGGCCCGCTCCCAGCTCTTGCGCGGGCTGGTCCGCTTCAGCTCGTCGGTCGAACGGTCGTGGAAGCTCAGGAAGTTGGCCAGCACCTCGGTCAGCAGCTGGTCCTCGACCTCCTCGCCGGGCATCGGGATGCTGGTGATCACCAAAAAGTCCGGATAGCGGCCGGTTCCGTAGGAGATGCGCACGTCTCGCAGGTGCGGGCCGCGCCCGGAGGTGCCGACGACCTCCGGAGCGGTGGGGCCGTCGACCAGCACCGCGACCGGATGGCCGAGCGCGAACGCGGCTTCGCCGACGGTGAGCCTGACCTTGTGTTCGATGTGGACCAGGCGCAGCGCGTCGTCGTAGTCGCGGCCGGTCGCGGCGGCGAGCTCACGGGCCTGCTCTTCGGGGGACGGTCGGGTCATCGGGAGCTCCCAGGGCGGGTGAACGGTGCCTTCGAACGCTAGCGTGTCGCGCGTCCGAGGTTCGTTGACAGCGGCCCGGCTCAAGCGCCCCAATGTGGCGTTGGTTGCGTCTGACGCACCGAACGCCACATTGGGTGCGCTGGACGCGGCCAAGGGCGCCCAGCGAGCGCCGCGGGAAGGTCACCTTTTTCCGGGGGAGGCGGCGATCCGCTCGGGCAGCCGCGCGGCGAGGTACTTGATCAGCTCGCTGATCCGGCGGGGTACGTGGACGTCGTCGGACCGGAGGGCGTAGATGTCGGCGGCCGGCGTCGGCACGTCGGGCAGGACGCGCACCAGGGCGCCGCTTTCGAGGTGGGCGCGGATCTGCCACTCCGAGCGCATGATCACCCCGTACCCCCGCAGTGCCCAGTCGGTCACGACGTCGCCGTCGTTGCTCGACAGGCGGCCGCGCACGCGCACCTGACGTGGGTTGCGGGCGTCTCCGAAGCGCCACAGGGCGAAGTCCCCGTCGTTCTCGCGGAGCACGATGCAGTCGTGGTCGTCCAGGTCCTCGATCCGCTCGGGCATCTCTCGTCGCTCCACATAGGACGGCGCGGCGCACGGCACCCGGCGGTTCTTCGCCAGCCGGCGCATCCGCAGCGAGGAGTCCGGTGGCGTTCCGACATGGACGGCCAGGTCGAACTCGCGCCGGTGCGGGCGCAGGGGCAGCGCGGACGTGCGCAGCTGGACGTTCACCTGGGGATGCGCGGCGGTGAACTCGCCGAGCAGCGGGGCGACGTGCGCGCGGCCGAGGCCGAGGGTGGCCTGGACGACGATGGCTCCCCGCAGGTCCCCGGAGCGGTGGGTGACGAGGTCCTCGAGTTCGTGGACCTGGTCGAGGATCGGTTCCAGGCGCGCGGCGAACAGTTCGCCCTCGGAGGTCAGCGTGAGCCGTCGCGTGCCGCGGTGCACCAGGCGGGCGTCGAGCCGGCGTTCCAGGGCGCTGAGGCGCTTGCTGACGACCGGGAGCGAGCACTGCAGCTCGCGCGCGGCGGCCGTCAGCGTCTCGCTGGCCGCGACGACGTGGAAGAAACGGAGGTCGTCGATCGAGGTGGTCACCCTTTCCATGAGCGAAAGGATAGGTTGCCTCCGGCGCTCTTGTCGTGGCGTGCGCGGCCGATCAGGGTGAAGGCGCGTGCCCACCGGATCGACAGGAGCGTCCCCCGTGCCCCAGCGTCACCGCATCGCGGTCATCCCCGGCGACGGCATCGGCCGCGAGGTCGTCCCGGAGGGACTCAGGTGCTTGCGAGCCGCGGCCGAGGCCTACGGGTTCAAGCTCGAGACCGTCCACTACGGATTCGCCTGCGCCGAGTACTGGTTGCGGCACGGCGAGATGCTGCCGCCGGATTGGAAGGACGTGCTCGGCAGCTTCGACGCGCTCTTCTTCGGCGCCGTCGGGTGGCCCGAGGTGGTGCCCGACCACGTTTCGCTCTGGGGCAGCCTGCTGCAGCTGCGGCGGGGTTTCGACCAGTACGTGAACCTGCGGCCGGTGCGGCTGTTGCGAGGAGTGCGCAGCCCGCTGCGCGACCACGAGCCCGGTGACATCGACTTCCTCGTCGTCCGCGAGAACACCGAAGGCGAGTACTCGAGCATCGGCGGCCGGATCTTCGAAGGCACCGACCGCGAAACGGTGCTGCAGGAGACCGTGCTGACCCGGACCGGGGTGGACCGGGTGCTGCGCTACGCCTTCGAGCTCGCCGCCGCCCGCCCCCGCAAGCACCTGACGTGGGCGACCAAGAGCAACGGCATCGCCATCTCCATGCCCTACTGGGACGAACGCGCGGAGCTGATGGCGCGGCAGTACCCGGACGTCGCCGCGGACAAGGACCACATCGACATCCTCGCGGCCAAGTTCGTGCTCCAGCCGCAGCGGTACGACGTCGTCGTCGCGAGCAACCTTTTCGGCGACATCCTTTCCGACCTCGGGCCGGCCTGCGCGGGGACGATCGGGATCGCCCCGAGCGCCAACATCAACCCGGACCGGACGTGGCCGAGCCTGTTCGAGCCGGTCCACGGCTCGGCCCCCGACATCGCCGGGCGCGGGATCGCCAACCCCGTCGGGCAGATCTGGAGCGGCGCCATGATGCTCGAGCACCTGGGGGAGACCGCTGCGGCCGCGGGGGTCCTGGCCGCCATCGAAACCGTGCTCGCCGGACAGCCGGACGTGCTCACCCCCGACCTCGGCGGCTCCGGCACGACCGACGGCCTGGGCACGGCGATCGCCGCCGAGATCGCGCATCGGAAGGTGGTGGCGTCATGACACCCGCGTTCGACCCGGTCGGCCTCGAGGTCCGGTGGGACCGGCTCGCGTCCGCGACCGACGAGGCCGCGTCGACCATGCTGCGCACGGCCTTCTCGACCATCATCCGCGAATCCAACGACTACACCGTCGTGCTGATGGACCGCCGGGGGCGCACGATGGCGGAGTCACGGGCCGGCATCCCCGGCTTCGCGGCCCTGATGAGCTCGCTGACCGGGCTGGTCCTGGCGCGGTTCCCGGCGGCGGACTGGCAGGACGGCGACGCCGTGATCACCAACGACCCGTGGATCGCCACCGGGCACCTGCCGGACATCGCCATGATCACCCCGGTCTTCCACCGGGGCGCGCTCGTCGCCTTCGCCGGGACCGCCGCGCACTCGCCCGACATCGGCGGGACCCCGGCGCTGGGCGCCACCGACCTGATGTCCGAGGGCGTCCTCATCCCGCCGCTGCGGCTGTACCGGGGCGGCCGGGTCGAGCCGGGGGTCAAGGACCTCCTGCTGGCCAACGTCCGCCTCCCGGACCCGTTGTGGGGTGACCTGGAGGCGCAGGCCGCGGCGCACGCGGTGTGCCGGCGGCGCGCGCGGGAGTTCCTCGACGACTTCGGCGAGCCGGATTTCGAGGGGTTCGCCGCCGAGGTGCACGCGCTGGCCGAGACCGCGATGCGGGCGGCCGTGCGCGAGCTGCCGGACGGCGCGTACCGGGCGAGCGTCGACGCCGACGGGGTCGAGGGGCACCCGACGCACATCGAGTGCGCGGTCACGGTGCGCGGTGACCGGATCGGGATCGACTACGCCGGAACCTCGGCGCAGGTGCCGTTCCCGGTCAACTCCACCCTGAACTACACGCGCGCCTACTCGATGTACCCGCTGAAGATCCTGCTCGACCCGGCCACGCGGACGAACTGGGGTTCCTACCGGGCGATCGGCGTGACGGCTCCGGAGGGCACGATCGTCAACCCCGTGTTCCCCGCGCCCGTCGTCGCCCGGCACCTGACCGGGCATCTGCTGTCGTGCGCGATCTACCGGGCGCTCGCACCGGTGCTGCCCGGCCGGGTCATCGCCGACAGCGGGGGAGCGCCGGCGCTGCGGGTCCGGTTCGCCGGCGTCGACGACGCGGGCCGTCCGTTCGCGCAGATGCTCTTCGCCAACGCCGGAATGGGCGCGTCCCGGGAGAAGGACGGCTTGTCCACGACCGCTTTTCCGACGAACTCCGGCAGCGGCAGCATCGAGGCCTTCGAGGTCGCGTCCCCGCTCCGGTTCGTGCGCAAGGAACTTCGGCCGGGCTCGGGTGGCCGAGGCCGGCGCCGCGGCGGGCTGGGGCAGGACGTCGAGGTGCACAACCCGACCCGCCGCCCGGTCCAGCTGGTGGTGCTCGGCGACCGCGAACGGCACCCGGCGCTCGGGCTCGACGGCGGGGAGCCGGGCGCCGCGGCGCGGGCGGTGCTGGACACCGGGGAAAGCGTGCCGCTGAAGTCGATTTCGCAACTGGCGCCCGGTGCGTCGATCGTCATCTCGTTCCCCGGCGGTGGCGGGTTCGGCGCGCCGGAGGACCGTGAGCCGGACCTGGTACTGGCCGACGAGCTCGGCGGGTACGTCCGATGAGCCGCACCGTCCGGATCGGCGTGGACGTCGGGGGCACGTTCACCGATCTGCTGCTGCACGACCCGGTGCGCGACCTGACCTGGCCGGGCAAGCTGCCCACCACGCCGCACGCCCCCAACGAGGCCATCACCGCGGGCATCGCGCGGCTGCTGGCGGAGACCGCCACCCCGGCCCGGAACGTCGCAGGGGTCGTGCACGGCACGACGCTGGTGACCAACACGCTGCTGGAGCGCACCGGGGCGGTGGTGGGATTGCTTACCACGGAGGGGTTCCGCGACGTCCTGGAGATGGCGCGGGAGATCAGGTTCGACACGACCGACCTGCTGGCCCGGCCGGCCCGCCCGCTGGTTCCCCGGCACCGCTGCCGCGGGGTGCGGGGCCGCATCGCCGCCGACGGCACCGAGCTGGAGCCGCTGGACGAGGCCGGCGTGCTCGCGCAGGCGGGCTACCTGGTGGAGCAGGGCGTCGAGGCGGTGGCGGTGGCCCTGCTGCACGCCTACCGCGACGACCGGCACGAACAGCGGGTGCGGGAACTGCTCGCGCGGGCCTGCCCCGGGCTGCCGGTCACCCTCTCCTGCGAGGTCGCGCCGGTCGTCGGCGAGTACGAGCGGGCGAGCACGGCTTGCCTCAACGCCTACGTGCAGCCGTTGATGACGCGCTACCTCGACAGCCTGCGCGACGACCTGCTCGCCATGGGCATCGAGGCGCCCCTGCGCGTGATGCTCTCCGGGGGCGGGGTCACGACCTCGGCCGACGCGAAGGCGTTTCCCTTCCGGTTGCTCGAATCGGGCCCGGCGGCGGGCACGATCGCCGCGGCCGCCGTGGCCCGGCGGCTGGGCGAACCGGACGTCCTTTCGTTCGACATGGGCGGGACCACGGCCAAGATCGCCGTGGTGAGCGGGGGCGGCGCGCGTCGGCGGCACGACTTCGAGGCGGGCCGCGTCGACAAGTTCAAGCCGGGTTCGGGGCTGCCGGTCCGGCTGACGGTCGTCGACATGATCGAGATCGGCTCCGGCGGCGGGTCGATCGCCGCCCCGGACTCGCTGGGGCTGCTCAAGGTCGGCCCGCGCAGCGCCGGGTCCGTTCCGGGGCCGGTCGCCTACGGCCGCGGCGGGGAGCGGCCGACCGTCACGGACGCGGATCTCGTGCTCGGTCACCTCGACCCGGCCGCCTTCCTCGGTGGTGAGATGCGGTTGCGGACGGCCGAGGCCCGCAAGGCGCTGGACCGGGAGGTGGCCGAGCCGCTCGGCCTGGACACGGTCGGCGCCGCTTCGGGAGTCGTCGAGGTGGCGACGGCGGGCATGGCGGCGGCGGCCCGGATGCACCTGTCCGAGCAGGGCCGGGATCCCGCCGGTTTCGCGCTCGTGGCGTTCGGCGGAGCGGGTCCGGTGCACGCCTACGGCCTGGCGAAGCAGCTGAAGATCTCCCGGATCGTCGTGCCGATGCGCGCCGGCGTCATGTCCGCCTACGGTTTCCTCGTCGCACCGCCCACGGTGGACCAGGCGCGCAGCCTGCCTTCGGCGCTCACCGAGGTCGACTGGGAGCGCGTCACCGCCCTCTACGCCGAGATGGCCGCACGCGCCACGGCGGTCCTGGCCCCGGAGGCCACGGATGTGGTGCGGCTGCGGCGTTCGGCCGACTTGCGTTACCTGGGCCAGGGATCCGCGATCGAAGTCGATCTCCCCGAGACGATGGACGCCGGCCTTCTCCAAGACGCTTTCGAGGAGACGTACCGCGCGACGTTCGGGCGATCCCTCGACGGACCCGCGGAAGTCGTCACCTGGCGGCTTTCGGCCCACCTGCCCGGCCCCGACATCCCGCTGGGGTGCGAGCCGCTCGACGGCGATCCGCGCCGCGGCGTCCGCGACGTCCGGTTCCCCGGCCACGGCCGGCTCGAGGCCACGGTGTGGGACCGCTACCGGTTGCGCCCCGGAACGGAGCTCACCGGGCCGGCGGTGTTCGAAGAACGCGAGTCCTCGTGCGCGTTCGGGCCGGAGTGCCGGATCCGCGTCGACCGCGACCTGACGCTCCTCGTCGACGTCGGGCCGTGACGATCCCTCAAGCCGGCGCGGCGAGCAGGTCGCCCAGCCCGCCACGGGCGTCTTCGATGACGAGCGCTTCGGCCACCGCCGGGTCGCCGGCCCGCAACGCACGGACGAGCGCGCGGTGGCTGCCGTAGCGATCGAGGCCGAACCGGTCGTTCTCGGCGATGCGTTCGATCAGCCGGGCCCGCCGTTCCGGCCAGGAGAACACCCGGGTCTGGCCGAGCAGGCGCACCAGGACCGGGTTGTGGGCGCACGATTCGACGACCTCGTTGAAGCGCTGCATGGTGTCCAGCAGCCGATCCAGGTGCCGGGAGAGGTCCTGCCCCGCCTGCTGCCGTTGCTTGATGACGATCAGCAGGTCGTCGGCTTCGTCGAGCACGGCGTCGAGGTGGTCCAGCTGGGCCGCGGTCGCGTGCCGCGCGGCGAAGCGGGCCACCATCCCGCGCAGGGCCACCTCCACCTCGGCGAGGTCCTGGATCGCGGTGTCCCCGAACGCGGCGACCTGGACGGTCCGCGGTCCGGTCCGTTCGAGGAGACCGTCCTGCTCGAGGCGCCGGATGGCCTCCCGCACCGGCGTCGGGCTCACCGACAGCCGCTCGGCGAGCCCGCGCTCGGTGACCTTCTGCCCCGGCCGCAGCTCGCCGGTGGTGACCGCGTCGCGGATGGCGCGGTAGGCGCGGTCGGCCAGCGTGTCGGCCGTCAGGCCCTTCAAGGTCTCACTTGCCATGGCGTCACTCTATCTGCCATCGCAAAGTCAATAAGAAACACTTGACGTTCTTGCTATAGCAAAAGTAGCTTGGCGGCATGACGACGACGTCGAGCACACAACGCGTGCGGACCGGGCGGATCACGTTCTTCGTGGCCCTGGCGGTCTTCGCGCAGGAGTCGACGTGGAACCTCTACGACTCCCAGGTTCCGCCGCTGCTTCGCGAACACATCGGCAGTGCCGCGCTGATCGGTCTCCTGATGGGGATGGACAACGTGCTCGGCATCTTCATCCAGCCGTGGATGGGCAACCGGTCGGACCGCACGCGCACCTCGTGGGGCCGCCGCATGCCCTACCTCCTCGTCGGGATGCCGGTGGCCGCGCTGCTGTTCCTGCTGATCCCGCACGCCGCGGCCTCGCTGCCGCTGCTGATCCTGACGATGTTCGGCTACGCGCTCGTCGCGAACTCGTTCAAGCCGATCGCCGAGTCCCTGCTCCCGGACTTCGTCCCGCCCGAGCGGCGCAGCCGCGCCAATGCGGTCGTCAAGATCGCGTCCAGCCTCACGGTGATGGTCGCGGCGCTGATCAGCATCTTCCTGATCGACACGTATCCGAAGCTGTCGTTCGCGATCCCGGCGATCCTGATGGTGGTGTCCTTGGCCGTGCTGGCCGCGAACGTGCGCGACAGCCGGTCGCCGGCCTACCAGGTCGCACTCGACGAAGAACGCGAAGAGGCAGCACCCGCTGCACGGGTGCGGGACACCGTGCTCGACATCGTGCGGGATGCCGACCGCAGCCGGTTGCTGCTCATCGCGTCCATCCTGCTGTTCGGTGGCGCGTGGGCCGCCTCGCGGGCGCTCGTCACGCCGTACGGCATGGAAGTGCTGGGCATGTCCCGCGGCGGAGCGGGCGGGCTGACCCTGCCCAGCGGCGTGGCCTTCATCGTGGCCGCCTACCCGGTGGCGAGGCTCGCCGAACGCTTCGGCCGGCTGCGGGTGATGACCTTCGGGATGACGGTGTTCGTGGCCGGCATGGTGCTCGGCACCGTGGTCCGGACGCCCACCGGGGTCGTCACCGGTCTCTGCGTGGCGTCCGCGGGGGCGTCGGCGTTCCTGGTCAACGCCGTCGTCGTGCTGTGGAACCTCGCGCCGTCCGACCGCGTGGTCGGGACCTACACCGGGCTCTACACCGTGGGCTGGGTGAGCGGCGGCTTCCTCGGCCCGGCCGTGGTCGGCGGCCTGGTCGATCTCACGGGCTGGTCCCTGCTGCTGCTCCACGTCGCGATCGTCGCGCTCCTCGCCGTGCTGGCGGTCGCGCGGGTGAGTGCCTTGCAGCGCCGGTCGGCCGCCGGGCGGGCGCTGTGAACGAACGCGTGCTGATCACCACGGACTACCTGCGTCCCGGCGACGACGTCGACTTGTTCTTGAAAAGCTCCGGCCTGGAGACCGTGCACCTGCCCATGTCCGGCCGGCGCGATCCCGGCGAACTCGCGGCCGCTCTCCACGGGATCGACGCGGCACTGGTGGCCAACGAGCCGCTGACAGCGGATGTCCTTGCCCGGTCGCCGAAGCTGCGCGTCATCGTGCGCACCGGCGTGGGGTACGACTCGATCGACGTCGCCGCCGCGCGCCGGCTCGGGATCTCCGTGAGCAACCTGCCCGGGGTCAACGCCAACGCCGTGGCCGAGTACACCGTCGGCCTGCTGCTCGCTGGTGCCCGGCGGCTCGTGCAGTCCGCCCACGGCGTGGCCCGGGGGAGCTGGCCCCGCGAGGACGGCCGCGAACTGCGCGGCTCGACGCTCGGGCTCATCGGCTACGGGGCGGCGGCGCGGGCCGTGGTGCCGCTGGCGCGCGCGTTCGGCATGAACGTCGTCTGCACGACCAACGTCCCGGCGGAGCTGCGGGATCCCGGCGTCCGGTTCACCGGGCTGCCCGAGCTGCTGTCCACTTCGGAC
This sequence comes from Amycolatopsis lexingtonensis, assembly GCF_014873755.1. Lineage (NCBI taxonomy): Bacteria > Bacillati > Actinomycetota > Actinomycetes > Pseudonocardiales > Pseudonocardiaceae > Amycolatopsis > Amycolatopsis lexingtonensis. The sequence continues at coordinate 3,439,259 of NZ_JADBEG010000001.1, read as the reverse complement.
TACGTCTCCGTGCACACCGCGCTCACCGAACGGACCCGGGGACTGCTGGACGCGGTGGCGTTCAAGCAGATGAAGCCGACGGCGCTGCTGATCAACACGGCCCGGGGCGCCATCGTCGACGAAGCCGCGCTGGTCGCGGCCGTGCGGTCCGGCGAGATCGCGGGTGCGGCGCTCGACGTCGTGGCCGAGGAACCGCTTCCGTCCGAAAGCCCGTTGCGCGGGGTGGACGGGATCGTCGTCTATTCCCACCTGGCCGGGCAGACGGCCGAAGCACGTGCCGCCGCGGGCTTGCGCGGCGCGGAGGAACTGGTGGCCGCCCTCGCGGGCCGGGCGAAGTTCGTGGTGAACCAACAGAAATGAGGGACATGGACAAAGTGCGCGTGCTGGCCCCGAGCGGAATGCTCGGCGCCGGCTGGGACCACGCGACCGTCGAGCGCGGCATCGCACTGGGCGCCGACGTCATCAGCATCGACGGCGGCTCGACGGACTCGGGTCCGTACTACCTCGGTGCCGCGACGGCCAAGACGACGGCGAAGGCGGTGGCCCGCGACCTGCGCAGTTTGTTCACGGCCGCGGCGGGCGCGGGGATCCCGGTGATCGTGGGCTCCTGCGGCACGAGCGGGACCGACACCGGCGTCGACTGGGTCGCCGGGATCGCCGCCGACGTGCTGGCCGAGGAAGGCCTGGACCTGAAGGTGGCGAAGATCTACAGCGAGCAGAACGCGGCCGAGCTGAAGGAACACCTCGACGCGGGCCGCGTGCATCCGTTGCCCCCGTTGGGAGAGCTGACCGCCGAGACCCTGGAGAGCTGCACGCACATCGTCGGCGCGATGGGGCACGAACCGATCGTCGCGGCACTGCGCGCCGGGGCCCAGGTCGTGCTCGCCGGCCGCGCCACCGACACCGCGGTCGCGGCCGCCTACCCGCTCATGAAGGGAATGCCCGCCGGACCCACGTGGCACGCCGCCAAGATCGTCGAATGCGGCGGCCAGTGCACGAGCAACCCGCGCGCGGGCGGGGTTCTCGCCACCATCGACGCGGACGGCTTCACCATCGAGCCGCTCGACCCCGCCGTGTCCTGCACGCCGATTTCGGTGGCCGCGCACATGCTCTACGAGTCCGCGGACCCGTTCGAGATGCGGGAGCCCGCCGGCACCCTCGACGTCCGGGACGCGCGGTACACCGCGGTCGACGACCGGATCGTCCGCGTCGAGGGGTCGCGGTTCCACACCGCGGAGCAGTACACGATCAAGCTGGAAGGCGCCCGCATCACCGGCTACGAGACGGTGTCGTTCTCGGCGGTCCGGGACCCGCTCATCCTCGCCGACATCGACGCCTGGGCACAGCTGATGCGCACGATGATCACGCAGCGGGTGGGGCAGACGCTCGGCCTGGCGGACGACGAGTACGCCTTCGACCTCCGCCTGTACGGCCACAACGCCGTGCTGGACGACCTCGAGCCCGAAAGCGGGCCGCCGCGCGAGGTCGGCGTGATGCTGCTCGTCAACGCCCCCGACCAGGCCACGGCCACGGCGGTCGCCAAGGTCGCCAACCCGCTGATGCTGCACCTGCCGACGCCGGGGATGAGCTACCTGCCCAGTCTCGCGTTCCCGTTCTCACCCGCGGAGGTCGAGCGCGGCGCGGCGTACGAGTTCGTGCTGAACCACGTCGTCGACTGCGCCGATCCCGCCGACCTGTTCCGGACCGAGCTGGGGGAGAAGACCCGTGCCTGAAACGACTTTGGCGGATCTCGCGCACGAGGTCCGGTCCAAGAACGCGGGCCCGTTCTGGGTCACGATGGAACTCTTCATGCGCGACGCCGAGGGCTACCGGATCGCCGCGGACCTGGTGGACGAGCGGATGATCGCCCGGCTGTACCGGTTGGAGCAAAGCAGCGTCCGGATCTTCCGGATCCCTTCGCTCAACGTCGTGAAGATCTCCTTCCCGCGCCCGGTGAGCCAGGGGTCGCTGCGGGACCGCGACGTCCACGCGGGACAGCACCACGTCCCGCTGGCCCGCGTCCCGGTCACCGGCGGCGTCTCGTGATCCGGGTCGCGGACCTGCCCGCCACGCACCCCGGGCGCCGGCTGCTCACCAAGCGCACCCCGTTCTTCGTCGCGCCGGACGAGCCGCGCTGCAGTTACTGCGCTTACATCCCTACGAGCTGGACCCCGGATGCGGAACTGCCCGTCCTGGTGGCGGTGCACGGGACCGGCCGCAGCGTCGGGGAGCTGCGCGAGGGGCTCATCCCCTTCGCCGAACAGCACAACGTCATCGTCGTGCTCCCGCTGTTCCCGGTCGGCATCGACGATCCCGACGACGTGCACGACTACAAGCTCGTCGACGCGAAGGGGATCCGGTTCGACCGGGTGCTGCTCGGCATCCTCGAACAGGTCCGGCACCGGTGGAACGCACGGGTCGACACCGTTTTGCTGTGCGGGCACTCCGGCGGCGGCCAGTTCGCCCACCGCTTCCTGTACCTGCACCCGGACCGGGTCGCCGCCGTCGCGGTCGGGGCGCCCGGCGGTGTGACCCTGCTGGACGACTCGCTCGCCTGGCCGGAAGGCACCGGTGACACCCGGCAGCGCTTCGGGATCACCGTGGATCCCGCCGCGGTCGCCCGGGTGCCGGTGCTGCTCGTCATCGGCGGTGACGACGACGGGCGGGCCGACCTGGCCGCGATGGGCGACCACGGCCGCAGCCGGCCGGAGCAGCTCGACCGGCTGGCCGAAACCCTGACCCGGTACGGCGCCGCGGTCCGGCAGGTGGTGGTCCCCGGGGTGGGGCACAGCGCCGCGGGGACCCGCCCACCGGTCGTCGAATTCTTCACCGGCTTGCTGCGCGGATGAGCCGGAGAGCTCCGGCCTCCGCCGACGCTGTCAGGTGGTGCTCACCGCGGCCCTGACTATCGAATCGCTCGAGATCGCAAGGTGGCTGACGCCTGCTCGACCGGCAAGTTCCGGTGACATCACGGAAAGGGCCGGCCGCGTACGTCCGGCGCGGCCGGCTGACGCCCCGGGTTCAGCGCGTACCGGACCGCGTCGGCGCGGTTGCGGAACCCGGCCTTCGCGAACAGGTTGTTGATGTGCGTCTTCACCGTCGCCTCGGAGATGACCAGCCGGGCCGCGATCTCCGGGTTGCGGAGGCCCTCGCCGATCAAGCCGAGGACCTCGCGTTCCCGGGCGGTGAGGCCGAAGTCGTCCCGTGGGCGCCGGGCCGAGCGCGTCGCCAGGGCCAGCAGGCGGCGCTGGACCTCCGGGGCCAGCACCGTCTGGCCCTGCGCCGCGGTGCGCACGGCGTTGAGGATCGTCGCGCGGTCGGCGTCCTTGGTCAGGTAACCGGTGGCGCCGGCCTGCAGCGCGGCCAGGATGGACTCGTCGTCGTCGAAGGTGGTGAGCACCAGCACGGCGGTGTCCAGTTCGGCTTCGCGGATGCGCCGGGTGGCCTCGACCCCGCCGAGCACGGGCATGTTGAGGTCCATCAACACGACGTCCGGCCGGTGCTCCTCGACCGCCCGCACCGCCGCCTCGCCGTCGGCCACGCCCGCCACCACGCTCACGTCGGCGGCGAGGTCGAGCATCACCACAAGCGCCTCACGGACGGTGGCTTGGTCGTCGGCCACGACCAGGGTGATCGGTGCGGGAGTCATAGCGGCAGCTCCAGTTCCACGGTCCAGCCTTCGCCGTCCGGTCCGGCTTCGAGAGTTCCTCCGAGCAGCGCGGCGCGTTCACGCATGCCCACGAGCCCCAGCCCGGTGCCCCCGGCGAGGTCGGTGCGCTCCTCGGTGGCGGGTCCATTGTGCACGGTCAGCCGCAACCCGTTCTTGCGGTACGCGAGCCGCACGGACACGTTCGCGCCGGGCGCGTGCTTCGCCGCGTTCGTCACGGCTTCCTGCGCGGTCCGCAGCACGGTGTGCGCCGCCTCGGTGCCGACGTCCCGGACCGGGCCCGAAATCGTCACGTCCCCGGTCAGCGCACGCAGGGATTTCGTGAGCGGCAACGCTCCTTGCCGCAGCGCGTGCACCGCGCGCCGCGTCTCGGCCATGCTGTCGACGGCGAGCGCACGGGCCTTGCGCACGGCCGCGTTCGCCTCCTCGTCCCGGCCGCTCTCCCGCAGGGCGTCGGCCATGTCCAGTTGCAGCGCGATCCCGGACAGCGAGTGCCCCAGCACGTCGTGGATCTCCCGCGCGATGCGCCCGCGCTCCGCGAGCCCGAGCGCTACCTTGCGGTCCCGTTGCGCGACGCCGATGTACACCGGCAGCGCGACGGTCAGCGCGAGCCACCACGGCCACGGAGCGGCGGCCGGGGCCAGCGCTCCGGTCACGGCCGTGAGCACCGCCGCGACCACGGCGCCGGCCACCGCGATCCCGACCGCGATCCGGCGGGACGCCAGCCGGCCGCCCGCCGCACCGGCCGCGAGGAAGGCGAAGAAGGGCCCGCTCGTCGTCTGTTCGGTCAGCGGCAGCAGCACCGAGCCCGACAGCATCGCGATCGACAAGAGCGTGACGAGCCACCCGGTGGGGAGCCGCCGCAACGAGAACAGGGTGGCGATCGCGGACACGCAGGCCAGGACGAACACCGGCAGCGCGACGCCGGGCGCCAGCACCGCCGGCCACTGCACGATGGTCCCGCCGATCGCGAACAGCATCAGGAACGGCCGGAGCAGGTGGTCGTGGAAGGTACCCGGCGACGTGGCCAGGGTCTGCTCATCAGCGACGCGCACGGCCCCGAGTCTTCCATTCCGGCGCCGCCGCGTTCATCCGTGCCCCCGCTTCCGATTCCGTCGGGAAAAACGTACCGGCGATCCGCCCGCCGGTCGTGGGAGCGCCGGTGTAGTCCGGGTGGAGAGGCTTCTCCACCCGCAGTCGAACCTCGGGCGCAAGACCCGGCGGCACGCCGTCCGTAGGTTTCGGAACACACCCGAAAACCTGTTCCGAGCAAGGAGAAACGCCATGCAGCAACCCGCGGAAGCCGGCCCCGCAGCGTCGGCCGCGCGCACCCTGATCGGCACGCTGGCCTTCGACGTGGGGATGCCGGTGGCCGCGTACTTCGTCGCCGGCCTGGTCGGCGCGAGCACTTACCAGGCGCTCCTGACCGGCACCGTCGTCGCCGGCCTGCGGGTGCTGTGGGTGGTGGCCCGCCAGCGGCGGATCGAGCCGTTCGCGGTGTTCCTGCTCCTGATGTTCGGCGCGAGCCTGGTGCTGGCCTTCGTCAGCGGCGACGCGCGGCTGCTGCTCGCCAAGGACGCCGCGACGTCTCTGCTCGCGGGGCTGGTCATGGCGGGCAGTTGCCTCGTCCGCAGGCCGTTCGCCTACTACGCGGCGGAGCGGATGGCCCGGTCCGCCGGGCGGACCGAGCAGTTCCGGGCCGCGGCGGCCGCGCCGGGCGGGCAGGCGCACTGGTACCGGATTTCCCTGGTCTGGGGCATCGCGCTGCTGACGGACTCGCTGGTGCGCGTGGCCGCGATCTACCTGCTGCCGGTGGACGTCGCCGCCGATCTGTCGCAGGTCCTGATGGTCGCGGTGTACGTGGGGCTCGTGCCGTGGACGCTGTTCGCGACGTCTTCGCGGAAGAAGTCCCTGGCGATGGCGGCGCGGTCGTGAAGGTGCTGGTCGACCTCAACCGCTGTCAGAGTTCTCCATCGCCCGCATGACTGCCTCACCATGCCCCTGCCCACGCAGGTCCGCGTCGATCCTGATGTCGTAGAGGTAGGCGATCCGGCCTGCGCGGGTGCCGACCTCAGGAAAGCTGCGCCAGGGCCCGGCCGATGTTGTGTTCCACGATGTCCAGCATTGCCGGCCGATCCGGGAAATCACCGTCCAGCAGCCGCAACGGACCCGCCACAAGCGAAAGATACATGGCGAGGCGGTAGAAGCGCATCCGGTCACCGTCGAGGTCGTCACGGCGAAAACAGGAGTAGCCGGTTCCGAAGCGCAACTCCAGGAACGCGTGCTCCCATTCGACATCGAAGAACATGGCACCCTCGATGTCGATCAGCACCGGCTCGTCGCGGTCGTCGACCAAGACGTGATCGGGCCCCAGCTCGCCGTGGACGAACCCGTACTCGGCACGAGGAGCCACGGCGGCGCACCGCTCGTGGAGAAGGTCCAGGAGGCGACCTTCGGCCGCCGCGATCCGGTCGACGCGGGCCGTCGCCTCGGCGAGATGGCCCACCGCGCGGCGCAACACGACCTGCTCCACCGGATCGGCGCCGCCGGCCCGGCCGACGCCCGGACGACCGTACCGATCGCGCCGGCAGTCGTGCATCGCCCGGACCACGTCACCGAGGCGGGCCAACACATGCCCAGCTCGCCTCGGGCCCCGTTCCTGCAGGGCTTCGAGCGTGCCACCACGCACGTCCTCCAGCACGGCCACCTCGCCCGCGAGCAGGCTCCTGCTGCGGTCCACCATCACCACCCGCGGAATCCGGACGGCGATCGAAGACAGGGCGGTATGAGCGGCTTCGAACAGATCGAGACCACTGGCATGACCGAACGGGTCGCTCTCGTCCTGTGACACCGCTTCCGGCCAGTAGTTCTCATCGGCGTTCCACACATAGGCGACGCACGTCGTCCGGTCATCCAGTACCAGCCGGTAGACGCCCTTCTTGGAACCGCCGCGCAGCCGTTCCACCGAAACCAGTGCACGCTCCCCGAACGCCGCCCGCACCACGCCCGACAGCTCACCCTTGCCGAGCTGCCCCCGGATCCCGACCATTTCCGCAGCCTACAACCGCTCTCCTGCTGCGGCGTGCTGCTGATCCGGCAACGATCAGCTGCGCCGGTCATCCGGACGGCGGCGCAAGCCAACGTCCTGTCATGCCGACGAGCGGACGTCAGCGGCACACCGGCGGTTGCTGCCGGTGCGCCCGCAGCCGGGAGCGGTTCGGCCGAGGGAGCAGTCGTGCGAACTCGCAGGTGAACCCATCGAAGTGCGCTCCGACCGCTCGCCTGTTTCGCGAGCCCTGTCATGCCGATCAGCGGCTGTCGTTTCAGGCTGTCTGCTTGGATGACGGCGTGACCGTGTACGACGTCGCCCGCCGCCTGCCCGCGATTCCCGACCTGCGCGCGTTGTGCCGTGCGCTGGCCGTGCTGGATGCCGTGCTGAGCCCCGGCAGCGAACACGGCTACCACCTCTACGACGCAGCTTGGGCACCCGGCGAGGAAATGGCGTCCATGCGGGACGGCGCCGGCAACGAGTACTCCGTGGTGTTCACCGCCGCCGGGGCCTACGTGCGCGGGTTCGACCACGAGTCGCCGATGAGTCCCTACGCCACCGACGACTACGAGCCGTGGCCCGGTGTGCTCGACGACGTTCCCGCCGTGTTCCAGGAGTGCGTCAAGGAACCGGCGTTCTGCGACGAGACCGGCACGCCGTACGTGACGGTGAGCCTGTGGCGCGAGCACGGTGACACCGCCTGGCGGCACGGGACCATCACCTTCCCCGGCAACGGCGACGACGGAGCCGACTGGTTGTTCGCCCTGCTGACCGACGGCACGCCCGAGGCGTTCCGCGACTGGGCGCAGGACTACCACGAGATGCCGATCGACCTCGACGCCGTGCGGCACGTCTACGCCGGGCAGCCACTGACCGCGGACGTCGTGACCGCGCTCAACCCCGCCACCACCCTGGCGGCCGTCGCGGATCGTGTCGTCGCCATCGGTTACCCCAGCCGCTGACCCGGCTGACCGGCGAGTGCCTCTGCCTTCGCCAGATACCGTGCCACCGGGCCCAGGGTCAGCATTCCGCTGGCAGCGCCGGCGTCTTCCGCCCGAGCGTCCCGCAGGGCGGCGGCAGCCCGTGCGGCGGCTTCGCGTTCGTCGAGGCGGACTGCCGCGTGGGCGGTCAGGCACCACATCGCCTCCTGCATGTGGTCGGGTGGTGGCTCCGGCGCCGCGGCGAGCGCGGCTCGGGCTTCCTCGTCACGGCCTTGGGCGAGCAGCACGTGGGGACGCGACCACGGCAGGTACGGCCCCCAGTCGAGGTGCCGGTCGGTGGGTGCGGGCCGGTCGTGCAGCAGGCGCAACCCCAGCAGGGCGAGCGGGAACAGGCCGCGGTGCAGTCCGGGCATTCCGGCGGGACGAAGGGCCTCTTCGGCGGCGCGGTACTGGGCCGCGGCCTCGGCGGGGGCCGGTCCGCCGGGCTCGGTGCTGCGGGCGGCCGTGGCCCGGGCGCGGAACCACGCGGTGAGGACGGCGACGAGGGAAGCCTCGGTGGTGACGGCGAGCTGTTCGGCCGCCGTCGCGTGCGCTGACGCGGTGTCCAGGTCTCCGAGGGCCGAGGCGGACTGAAGGCGGATCAGCCGGCCGAGGACCGCGAAGTTCGGCAGGCCGTGCCTGGTCGCCAGGTCGAGGATCTCGGCGCCGATCCCGTCGCGCGTTGCCGCGAGGCCGGGGCGGGTGAAGGACTGCAGGAACACGCCGTTGAGCGCGAACACCAGCAGCGCGGGGTCGCCCAGTTCCCGGGCCAGCGCTTCGGCTTGCTGTGCGGCCTGCCGGGCACGGCTCAGCTCGGCCGCGGCCAGGCCGGCAGTGCGGCTTTCGACCGCGATCGTGGCCAGGAGACGGGCCCGGAGGTCGGCGGGGCCGAGCTGGGTGAGCGTGCGTTCGGCGGCGGTGACGACCGCGCGGGACTGCTCGGGGTCGTCGGCCCGGCTCCAGATGGCGGGCACGTCGTAGGCGCCGATGATCCGGGCGGTCAGGCCCAGGTCCCCGGTGCGCTCGGCGGCGTGGATCGCGGTGAGGCGGTCACGCCGGGAGTGGATGAGCGCGTCGCCGCCGGCCAGCGCGAGCGTGCGGGCGAGGTCCACGGTGGTACGGGGGCCGAGCCGGGCGCCCGGGCCGGTCCACCCGGGCGCGGGCCCGGTCAGGATCTCGGTCTCGAGACGTCGCAGGTCGGGTCCGGGATCGAGGCCGAGCTGGTCGACGAGCATCGTGCGGGCGCGGCGGAGGGTCGCCAACGCGTCGGCCTGGCGGCCCGCGCGGTGCAACGCGCGGGCCAGCAGTCCCCACGCCGGTTCGCGCCACGGGTGTTCGGTGACGTGCGCGCCGAGTTCGGCGACGAGGTCGGCGCCTTCCCCGGCGTCGAGGTGGATGCGGGCGCGCAGTTCCAGCGCCGACAGCCGGAGTTCCTCCAGCCGGGTCCGTTCGCGGTGCGCCCACGGCGAATCCGGCAGGTCGGCGTAGGCCGGGCCGCGCCAGGCCGCGAGCGCCGCACTGAGCTCGGTCACCGCGCCGGGGGAGTGGCGGGTGCGGGCGAGTGCGTCCTCGAACCGGTGGACGTCGACGTCTTCGCGGGGCAGCCGCAGCGCGTAGCCGGGGCCTTCGGTGACGATCACCCGCGGCGGGGTGCGGGGCGGCCGGTCGGGTTCCAGGGCGCGGCGCAGCGCGGCGACGAACGTCCGCAGCGCGCCGACCGCGCGTGCCGGTGGCTCGGCCCAGAGGTCGGCGACGAGGGTGTCGGTCGTGACCAGCCGCCCTTCGGCGGCGACGAGGCGGGCGAGCACCTCGCGGTGGCGGGGGCCGCCGAGGCCGACCGGGCTGCCGTCGTCGCCCAGGGCCCGGACGGCACCGAGCACGTCGATTCGCATGTCCCCATCATCGGTGCCGGCGGCCGGGTGCGCCCGGGCGCACTGATCGGTTGCTGATCGCCGTCGCCCAGGCTCGGCCAGGTCAAGTTCCCGACCCGGAAGACGGCTTTCGATGACACTCTCCATTCCCGGTTTCGACCACGTCCGCCTGCCCGGTGCCGGCGGTGCCGAGCTGGCGGCCGCGGTCGGCGGCAGCGGCAGTCCGGTGGTCCTGCTGCACGGTTTCCCCCAGACGCACCTGATGTGGCGGCAGGTCGCCGAGCGGCTCGCCGGCGAGCACACGGTGATCTGCCCCGACCTGCGCGGCTACGGCGCCAGTGACAAGCCCGCGGCCACCGGCGAGGACGTGTACGCCAAGCGCACCATGGCCGCCGACGTGGTGGCTCTCGCGGCCGCGCTCGGCCACGAGCGCTTCGCCCTGGTCGGCCACGACCGGGGCGCGCTGGTCGCCTTCCGGGCCGGCTTGGACCACCCCGAGACCATCTCGCACCTCGGCATCCTCGACGTCGTCCCGACGCTGGACATGTGGAACGTCCTGCACGGCGTCCCGGCGGCGGTCGGCTACCACCTGTTCCTCATGGCGCAGCCGCCCGGCCTGCCGGAGACGATGATCGCCAACAGCGCGGACGCGTTCTTCGGCTCGTTCCTCGACGCCTGGGCGAACGACCCGGCCGCGATCCCGGCGGAGGTCCGCGCGGAGTACCTGCGGGCGAGCGCGGCGGCGGTGCCGTCGATCGTCGCGGACTACCGGGCCTCGGCGGGCATCGACGTCACGCACGACCAAGCCGACCTGGACGCCGGGTCGCAGCTGGCCATGCCGGTGACGGTCGTCCAGCAGGACTGGGGCGCGCAGCTGGGCTACGACGCCGCCGCGGTGTGGAAGGCGTGGGCGCCGGACCTGGACCACCGGCTGACCAAGGCGGGGCACTTCATGGCCGAGGAGGCACCGGGCGAGATCGCCGGGGCGATCCGGGACCTGCTGGCCCGCTGATCACGCCTGGATCAGCCGGGTCGCCGCCGTCACGACGGCCTCGCGGTGCGCGGCGATCCGCCGGGGATCCCGCGCGCCGGAGCCGTCGGCTTCGAGCAGGCCGACCGGGGTCAGCTGCCAGGCCTGGCTGATGGCGTAGATGAAGACGAGGAGGTCCACCGCGGTGAGCGGTGCCGCGGTCGTGGTGCCGGCCAGCGCGGTGGTCTTCGCGAGGTAGGTCTCCAGCGGCTCGGACGCGGCTTCGGGGCGCTCCAGCTGCGCCCAGATGTTGATCCGCAGGGGTGCCGGCTCGCGGCCGTGGAAGTCGAACAGGTCGCCGGCCCAGCCGGCCAGGTCGTCCGGCCGGAGCGGAACCTTGGTGGCCATCGACTGGATCGCGCTGGTCAGGGCGGCGTCGAAGAGCCCGTCCTTGTTGCCGTAGTAGGCGTAGATCATCCGGACGTTGGTTTCGGCTTCCCGGGCGATCCGTTCGACGCGGCCGCCGGCGAGGCCGTGCTGGGCGAATTCGGCGACGGCGGCCTCGAGGATGCGGGCCTTCGTCGCTCGGCCGTCGCGTGGGGGCATGTGGTCTCCGTCTCCGTGGCGTGGGGGCGGTCTCAGGGTATAAGTAAATAAGGACTTACTTACAGGAGGGTCATGAAACCCGAGATCGAACGGGCGCTGGCGATCACGCCGGCGTCTTCGGCCCGTGAGCGCACCATCGACATCACGACGACCGGCGCGCGGACCGGCCTGCCGCGCCGCATCGAGGTCTGGTTCTACCGGGCCGGCGGGCGCATTTACCTCAGCACGACGCCCGCGAAGCGCGGCTGGTACGCCAACATCGTCAAGAACCCGGCCTTCACGTTCCACCTCAAGCACGGCGTGCGCGCCGACCTCGCCGCGATCGGCACCCCGGTCCACGACCCGGCCGAGCGCGAAGCGGTGTTCACCTCGATCATCGCCGACCTCAACCAGCCGTCGAACCCCGCGCGCCTCCCGCAACCGGTCGAACCGCTGGACGCGTGGCTGGCCGGCAGCCCGCTCGTCCGCGTCGACTTCCCGGAAGGACTCGAATGATCGGAACCGCGCTCGTGACCGGCGCGAACCGGGGCCTCGGCCGCAGCGCCGCACTGGCCTTGGCCCGGCGTGGCCTGAACGTCGTCGTGGCCTGCCGTGGGGGAGCCGAGGCCGGGGCGGAGACCGTGCGGCTGATCCAGGAAGAAGGCGGCGACGCCTTCGCGGCGCGGCTGGACATCGGGGACATCGCCACCTTCGGGGCATTCACCGCCGACCTGCTCGACGCACTACGCAGCCGATGGGGGACCGACACGCTCGACGTCCTGGTCAACAACGCCGGCATCGGGCGCTTCGGCGCACTCGCCGACGTCACGCCCGAAGACTTCGACGCCTTGGTGAACACCAACTTCCGCGGCACCTTCTTCTTCATCCAGGCACTCGCGCCCCACCTCGCCGACGGCGGCCGCGTCGTCAACGTGTCGACGTCACTCACCCGCCACGTCAGTCCGGGAACCTCGGTCTACTCGGCGTCGAAGGCCGCTGTCGAAGCGTTGTCGCGCAGCCTGGCCGCCGAACTGGGGCCGCGCGGCATCCGCATCAACGCCGTTGCCCCCGGCCCGAGCGCGACCGACTTCAACGGTGGCGCCATGCGCGACGACCCCGGCCTGCGCGAAACCCTCTCCGGTCAGACGGCGCTCGGCCGGGTCGGGCACCCGGAGGAGATCGGCGACGCCATCGCGGCACTGGCATCGGACGAGCTGCGCTGGATCACGGCGGAACGCATCGAAGTCTCCGGCGGAGCCCTGCTTTGAGGCAGCCACTCATCGAGGTGCCGGAAGTGCCTTGACGAAACGGGCGAGGCGCCGCAACGCCGCACGCGCTTCCGGCAGCCCGCGGGCCAAGGGGAAGGCGTGTGACTGTCCCGGCCAGGAGACCAGCTCGACCGGGACACCGGCGGCGCCGAGCAGGCGGGCCAGCAGTTCGCTGTCGTGGCGCAGGAAGTCGTGTTCTCCGGCGATGATCAGGGTCGGTGGCAGGCCGCGCAGGTCGGTGTCCGCGGGCGGCGGGAGGGCCACGCCGCCGGCCGTGCACAGGCGGGTGACCTGGGCGACGCAGTTCGCGGACAGGAACGGATCCGGAACCGGCGTGCGGGAGACGGGGTCGAGGTCGGCCCACGGCGAGATGACCGCGATCCCGCCGGGGCCGGGCCGTCCTTCCGCGCGCAGCCGGGTGGCCACCGCGAGCGCCAGCCCGCCCCCGGCGGAATCGCCGGCCAGCACGATTCCGGCTTCCGGGACGCCTCGGCCGACGAGCCACCGGTAGGCGTCGAGCGCGTCCTCGGTCGCGTCGCCGATCGTGTGCTCGGGGACCAGGCGGTAGTCGACGGAGAGCACAGGCAGCCCGGTGCAGGCGGACAGCGCCGCGACGAACGGCCGCCAAGCGCGGGCCGATCCGGCGATGAAGCCGCCGCCGTGGAGGTAGAGCAAGACCGGAGCCGCCGCCGGTGCCCGGACGAGTTCGGCGCGGCAAGCGGGCAGGACGACGGGTTCCCAGGTGGTGCCGCGGGGCAGCCGTCCGGTGCCGGCCGCGGCGCGGTCGATGGCGCGCCGGATCCACGGCAACGTCGTCGCGTTGAGCGGCAGGTGCGCGCCGAGTGGACGGGCTGTCCGCGCGAGCACCTGGGCGAGCAGCCGGGACTGCCAGGACGGTGCGGTCATGGGACGGCGGGCTCTCGGACGTCGTCAAGAATCGTTTCGGCGTAAAGGCTTTCGATCTCGCCGGCGTACTTGGTGGCGACGGGTTTGCGCCGCAGCTTCATGGTCGGGGTCAGCTCGTCGCCGCCGGGTTCCCAGAAGTGCGGGAGGATGCGGAACCGCTTGATCTGCTCGACGCGGGAAAGCCCGGCGTTCGCGGTCGCGATGGCGGCGGCGACCTCGGCCACGACGTCCGGGTGCCGCGGCAGGTCCGCCGGTGTCACAGCGATGCCCCGGCCGGTGAGTGCTTCGGGATCGAGGACGACGAGCGCCGTCGTGTACGGGCGGCGGTCGCCGATGGCGACGACCCCGGCGATGAGCGAGGACCGGGCTTTGACGGCGTTCTCGATGTTGGCCGGGGACATGTTCTTGCCGGAGGCGTTGATGATGAGCTCTTTCTTGCGGTCAACCACGGTGAGGTAGCCGTCGTCCACCGTGACGATGTCCCCTGTGGACAGCCAGCCGTCGGCGTCGAGGACTTCGGCCGTCTTCCCGGGTTCACCGCGATAGCCCTTCATCACCAGCGGCCCGCGGACCTGGAGCTCGCCGTCGGCGGCGACGCGCATTTCCATGCCGGGCAGGATCTTCCCGACGGTGCCGAGCCGGTCCGGCGTGGCCGGGGCGATGCTGGCGATGCAGGTCAGCTCGGACATGCCCCAGATCTCGGAGACCCGCAGGCCGAGCCCGGTGAAGAACGCGAGGGTGTCGGGCGAGATCGGCGCCGCCCCGGACACGGCCCACTTGAGGTCGCCGAAGCCCAGTTTTTCGCGCAGGGGCGCGAGAACCGCGGTTTCCGCGCGGGCGTGCTCGGCCCTCAGCTCCGGAGGCACCTCCTGCCCGGCGCGTTCCAGGGCGACGCGGCGGGCGCCGACCTCCAGACCCCAGCGCAGCGCGGCCCGGCGGGTTTCGTCCGGCTCGCGCTCGACGGCCAGTTCGACGGCGGACTTCAGCTTCTCCCACACCCGCGGCACCGCGCCCCAGATCGTCGGACGGCAGTCGGGCAACGCGGCCGCGACGGCGCCGGGGTGGTCGACCACGGTGACCTGCGTGCCGAAGACGAGCTGGAAGTACAACGCGGTCATCCGGTCGGCGATGTGCGCCGACGGCATGAACGAGGTGATTCGGTCGCCGAACTCGACGGGCAGGATGTCCGCGACAGCGCGGGCTTCGAACAGCAGCGACGCGTGGGTGGTTTCGACGCCCTTCGGGTCGCCGGTGGTGCCCGAGGTGTAGATGAGGGTCGCGACGTCGTCCGGCCGCACGGCCCGCCAGGCGGTGTCGAAGTCGAATCCCGGCGCATCGAGGGCCATCAGCTCGCCGAGCGCGAGCGTGCCGTCGGGCGCCGCGTCCACGACGACGATCGTCTCGACGGCGGCCCCGGAGGCGCGAATGCTTTCGACGTACTGGGTTTCGCAGACGACCACCTTCGCCCCGGCATTGCCGAGGACGAACCCGATCCCGGCGGGCGGAAGGGTGTTGTAGATCGAGAACGACGTCGCGCCGACGTGCAGCGCGCCGACGTCGACGGGGTAGAACTCGACGCGGTTGCCCATCATGAGCGCGACCGTGTCGCCGCGGCGGACGCCGAGCGCGGCGAGGCCGGTGGCGACGGCACGCACCTGGGCGGCGTAGTCGCGCCAGGTCAGCGTCCGGGTGCCGCCGACGGTGTGGACCGCGACGGCGTCCGGGTCGATCGTGGCGACGTGCTGGAAGGCGGCGCACAGGGTCATGGCGTGGTCCTCACGAACGGGATTCGAGGTCGCGGACGAAGGCTTGGACGTGGCGGTCGCGGGTGAGGTAGGCGTCGGTGACGACGTTCACCAGCCCGCGCAGCAGCGCCCAGGGCTGCCAGACCGCCGGGGCGAGGGTCCGGCCGGCACGGCGTTCGATCGCGTCGGCGAGCACGCCCGCGGCCTGGGCGGCGGTGAGACGGCGGCGTAGGGGCGGCGGGAGCCGCTTCTCCAGTTCGCGGCCGAGCGGGTCATCGTCCAAAGTGGTCCGGGCCAGTTGCGTGTCCACGACGCCGAAGTAGGCGATGCCGGCGGTGACGCCGTGCGGGGCGAGCTCGAGGCGCAGGGCGCGGCCGAGCTGTTCGACCGCGGCCTTGCTGATCATGT
This sequence comes from Amycolatopsis lexingtonensis, assembly GCF_014873755.1. Lineage (NCBI taxonomy): Bacteria > Bacillati > Actinomycetota > Actinomycetes > Pseudonocardiales > Pseudonocardiaceae > Amycolatopsis > Amycolatopsis lexingtonensis. Next base: position 3,423,810 of record NZ_JADBEG010000001.1, on the reverse strand, counting down.
AGGCGGCGCCGCCGGGACCGGGCACGAACGCCGCGACCGACGACACGACCAGCACGTGGCCCCGCCGGGCGATGACGGCGTCGGCGGCGGCCCGGACCGTGGTGAACGCGCCGGTGACGTTGACGTCGAGGACCCGCTGGAACTCGGCGGGGTCGATGCGCCGCAGGGTCGCCGGGGCCGGGGTCACGCCCGCGTTGGCCACGACGACGTCCAGGCCACCGGCCCGCTCGGCCAGCTCGTGGACGGCGGCGGTGAGCGCGTCCCGGTCGCGCACGTCGGCGACCGCGGTCAGCACGCGGTCGCCGCCGATCGCCTTCGCGGTGTCCGCCAGCGCGGTGGCGTCCCGGTCCACGAGCGCGACGGTCGCGCCGCGCTCGTGCAGCGTTTCCGCCAGGGCGCGGCCGATCCCGGCGGCGGCCCCGGTGATCAGGACGGTCCGGCCGGCCACCCGGTGGGTGCGGCCGCCGGGAAGGGGGAATCCGAGGTCTCGCAGCACGGCGATCATCGCGGCACGCCCCTTCCGTGCCGGATGCCGACGAGCACGCGCACCAGCGCGTCGATCCCGGCGGTGCGGCGGAACGTCGTCAGCGGCAGTGGGGACGGAAACCGTTGCACGGTCGTGGCACGGGCGTAGGCGAACTCGCGGAGGCCGTCGGCGCCGTGCACGCGGCCGAACCCGGAATCGCCGATGCCGCCGAGCGGCAGCGACGGCACGGACGCGTGGGCCACGAACGCGTTCACCGACACCGCGCCGGACCGGAGCCGTCCGGCGATGGCGCGGCCGTTGCGGCGGGAGAACACCGTGGCGCCGAGCCCGTAGCGGACGTTGTTCGCCCGCGCCACGGCTTCGTCCATGTCTTCGACCTTGGTGACGACCAGGACCGGCCCGAACGTTTCTTCGGTGACCGCGGCGCTGTCGTCGGGGACGTCGACGAGGATCGTCGGCGAGACGAACCGGTCCCGGACGGCGTCGGTGCCGCCGAGCACGGCCCGGCCGCCGCGGTCGAGGGCGTCCCGGATGTGCCGCTCGATGATCTTCACTTGCGACGGCATGGTGATCGGCCCGATCTGCGCACCGGGTTTCACCTTGCGCGCCAGCGCGACGACCCGGTCGACGAACTCGTCGTGGATGGCGGCGTGGACGTAGATCCGTTCCACGGCAAGGCAAGTCTGCCCGGCGTTGGACAGGCCGCCCCACACCGCCGCGTCGGCGGCCGCGGCCAGATCGGCGTCCGCGTCGACGAGCAGGGCGTCCTTGCCGCCGCATTCCATGAGCACCGGGGTGAGGGTCGCCGCGCAGGCCGCCAGCACAGCCCGCCCGGTGGCGGTCGAGCCGGTGAACCCGATCTTGTCCACCCCGGCGCGGCACAGCGCCGCTCCGGTGACCCCGTCGCCGGTGACGACCTGCAGCACGGGGTGTTCCGGCACGACCTCGCGGAAGGCGTCGCCGAGCCACTGCCCGACGCCCGGGGTGTACTCGCTCGGCTTGAACACCACCGTGTTGCCGGCGGCGAGCGCGCCGGCCAGCGAGCCCAGCGGGGTGAAGACCGGGTAGTTCCACGGGCCGATCACGCCGACCACGCCGAGCGGGCGGTATTCGACGACCGCTTTCTGGTTGATGGTCAGCGCGCTCGGCCGCACGGCCCGCGGGCCGAGGACGCGGGCGGCGTTGCGGGACGCCCACGCGAGGTGCTCGAGCCCCATCGCGATCTCCAGCATCGCGTCGGCATGCGGCTTGCCCATCTCGCGGCTGATCAGACCGGCCAGTTCCGGGGCGCCGCGGGCGATCCGGCGGCGCCAGGCATCCAGCCGCCGGGCCCGTCCGGCGAACCCGAGCCCGGCCCACCAGGCCGCGCAGTCGCGGGCCCGGCGGACGGCGCCGGTGACTTCGAACTCGGTCGTGGTGCGGTGCCGGCCGACGAGTTCGCCCGTGGCCGGGTCCAGCACGTCGAAGGTTTCGGCGGTCATGGGTTCGGTCCTTTCCGCCGCGGTCATCGGTCGATCACCAGCCGGCCGGTCGCGCGGGAGACGCAGAGGAGCATCGAGTCCCGGCGGTCGGCCGGGGCGAGCAGGCGGTCGCGGTGCTCGACGTCGCCGTCGAGGACCCGGACCTTGCAGGTGCCGCAAAAGCCTTGCCGGCACGAGTAAGGGACGTCGGCGACCCGGCCGATCGCGGTTAGCGCGGTCTCGCCGGGACCGACCTCGACCGTCACCCCGGTTCGGCGCAGGAAGATCTCGAAGGGCGCGCCGCCGCTGACGGGCAGCGGGGAGAACCGCTCGGTGTGCAGGGACGCCCGCGGGTTGCTCGCCCGCAGGAGGTCGCGGGCCGGGCGCATCAGCGGTGGCGGGCCGCACAGGTACACAGCGGCGCCGTCGGGGGCGAGCGGCAGGATGTCGCCGAGTGACGGCGGCCCGCACTCGTCGTCCGGCCGGATTTCGACCGTCCCGCTGTCGAAGGCGGCGAGTTCGCCGAGGAACGGCATGCTCGCGCGGCTGCGGCCGAGGTACACCAGCCGCCACGGCACGCCCTGGTCGTGGCAGGTCCGCACCATCGGCAGGATCGGCGTGATGCCGATGCCCGCGGCGACGAACAGGTAGGCGTCCGCGGCGGCCAGGGGAAAGGCGTTGCGGGGGCCGCGGACGCGCAGCGTGCCGCCGGCGTGGACGGTGTCGTGGATCTCGCGGGAACCGCCCTCGCCGCCCTCGCCGCCGTCGATCCGGCGGACCGCGATCCGGTACGACGACCGGTCGCCGGGAGCACCGCACAGCGAGTACTGCCGCTGCCGTCCCGAAGGCAGGAAGACGTCGAGGTGCGCGCCCGGGATCCAGGTGGGCAGCGGGCCGCCGTCCGGGGCGGCAAGGACGACGCTGACGACGTCGTCGGCCTCGGCGCGGACCGCCTGGACCGTGAGTTCGAGCTCGTAGCCGCTGCGGCGCACCGGCCGCGGGCGGGAGAGGAGCGGGGCGACGCGGCTGGTGGCGAACACGCGCTGGTAGGCGGTGCTGGCCGCGGCGGCCAGGCGCATCGCGCGCGTCGTGGTCACGGCCGGGCCTCCGCGTTGGCGGCCGGGGACCGGGCCAGGTAGCGGATCGCGGCGTCCATGCTGCCCAGCTGAGACGGGTGGAAGCTCGGGCGCAGGTACTTCGGGATCTCGGTGAGGAAGATGGTGGCCTTGGGGATGAGGTCGCGGCGGGTCGCGCTGACCAGCTGCCGCACCCAGGTGGAACGCCGCACGCCGGGCGTCGGGTCGGCGCCGAGCAGGTACCGCGCGGTCGTGAGGAACAGGACGGCCAGAGTGAAGCTGGCGAGGAGCGCGGTGCGCACCCGCCGGGCGTAGCTGCCGTCGACGTGCATGAACGCGTCGAAAGCAACGTTGCGGTGCTCGACCTCTTCGGCGCCGTGCCAGCGGATCAGGTCGAGCATCGTCGGGTGCATCCCGGCGCGTTCGAGCTGGTCGGCGCCGAGCAGCCATTCCCCGACGACCGCGGTGTAGTGCTCCATCGCGGCGAAGAGACCGAGCCGTTCGCACAGCCACGCGTGCCGGGCCTTGCCGGTCAGCCCGTGGTCGCCGAGGACCCGGTCGACGAGCCAGTCCATCTTGCGGGCCACCGGTTCCACCGGCAGGCCGAGCTTCGCCAGGTGTTCGCGGGCGCCTTCGTGGGAGGAGGCGTGGGTGGCTTCCTGGCCGATGAACCCGATGACTTCCTCGCGCAGCCGCGGTTCGGTGATCAGGGGGAGTGCTTCGGTCAGCGCGGCGGACATCGCGCGCTCGCCCTCGGGCAGCACCAGGTGCATCACGTTGATGATGTGCGTGGCCATCGGCTCGCCGGGGATGTAGTGCATCGGCACGCCGTCCCACGAGAAGTGCACGTCCCGCGCCGCGATGGCGTGCGCCTGGTCGGTGTAGCGGCGGGCGCCGCGCGGGTCGACGACGGGTTTTTTGAGCATCACGCGGTCCTTGTCGGTTGGGGGAGCCGGACGCCGAGGTGGTAGTCGGCCAGGTCGACCTGCCGGGTCCGGGCGCGGAAGCGGCGGTTGAAGCCGGGGTAGAAGACGAAGTTGCGGCCGGTCGGGTCGAGGTAGTAGCTGCGGCAGCCGCCGGTGTTCCACACCGATCCGCTCAGTCCCCGGTCGACTTCGCGGACGAAGCCCTCTTGGACGTCCTCGCGTACCTCTACTGTGGACAGTCCACTTCGGTCCATTTCGGCCAGGCAGCTCAGGACGTAGGCGACCTGCGCCTCGATCGTGACGACCTGCGAGGTGTAGACGACCGAGTTCGGGCCCAGCATGAGGAAGAAGTTGGGGAAGCCCGCGACCGTGGTGCCGAGGTACGCGCGGGGACTGCCGGCCCAGACCTCGGCGAGCGAGCGTCCCCCGCGGCCGTGGATCCGGCCGAACCCGGGGTGGTCGGTCATCCGGAAGCCGGTGCCGAAGACGATGGTGTCCACCTCGTGCTCGACGCCGTCGGCCGTGCGGATGCCTTCGGGGGTGATCTCGCGGATCGCGTCGGTCACGACGTCGACGTTCGGCGCGGCGAGCGCGGGGTAGTAGGCGTTGGAGAACGTGGGCCGCTTGCAGCCGAACGCGTACGACGGCGTCAGTTTCGCGCGCAGCCGCGGATCGCGCACCTGACGTCGCAGGTGGCCGAGGCTCACCGCTTCCAGGCCTTTGAGCAGCCACGGCCGGTGCACCAGGCCCGGCACGAGGGCTTCCTGCAGCAGGTCCCACCCGGTCCGCGCCAGCCGCTGGACGGCGGGCGCGCGGTCGAACAACCGCTGCGACCGGTCGCCCAGGGGCCGGTCGGGGTGCGGCATGATCCACGTCGGGGTGCGCTGGAAGACGGTGAGCCGCGCGGCCGCCGGCTGGATCCGGGGGATGATCTGCACCGCGGACGCGCCGGTCCCGATCACCGCGATCCGGCGCCCGGCCAGGTCGTGGTCGTGGTCCCAGGCCGAGGAGTGGAACGTGGTGCCCCGGAAGCGGGCCAGCCCCGGCAGGTCCGGTACGGCGGGTTCGCTGAACGGGCCGATCGCGCCGACCAGGATCTGCGCCGTCCAGTCGCCGTGGTCGGTGCGGATTTGCCACTCCGCGGCGGCGTCGTCCCACGCGGCTTCCCGCACTTCGTGCCGCAGCCGCAGGTGCGGGGTGATCCCGAAGTCCTCGGTGCACTGGCGCAGGTACTCGTGGATCTCGGGCTGGAGCGGGTAGAGCCGGCTCCAGCGCGGGTTGGGCGCGAACGAGAACGAGTACAGGATCGACGGGATGTCGCACTGGGCGCCGGGGTAGGTGTTCACCTGCCACGTCCCGCCGACGTCGCCGGCGCGTTCCAGCATGACGAAGTCGTCGATCCCGGCGCGCTTGAGCGCGATGGCCGTGGCCAGCCCGCCGAAACCCGCGCCGATGATCGCCACCCGGACCCGCCGCGGGGGTGCGTTCGTCATGGGGCCGCCTCCTCGTTGACGCATGCCTGACCGTTTTGAAGCTAAACGTTGACATCGCATGATGTCAACATCAGGTGATGTCAACTTTGGGGCGGTCTTCGGGAGCGAGAGGAGAGCGGTCGGTTTCAGCCGGAGCGGCGGGAGGTCGCCTTGGCGAGCTGCTCGATCACCTGGACGACGTGGTCGACGAACCGCGTGCGGTCGACGGCGAGGCGGCCCTCGAGCCACCCCTGGAACAGGTAGGCCAGGGCGCCGAACACGGCCTGGGAGTTCAGCTCGACGTCGCGGTCGTCGGCCTCGTCGCCCGCGAGCGCGGGATCGCGGAGCGCCGCCGCGATGGTCGCCGTGAACTCCCCGACGAGCTCGGCGCCGCGGCCGGCCAGCTCGGGGGCGGCCAGCGACTCCACGAACAGGACACGGCCGCGCCGCGGGTCTTCGGTGATGAACCCGGTGAAGGCACCGACCGCGGTCCGCACGGTGTCCGTTTGCGCCTGCTCGAGAACAGCGACGAGCACGTCCCGCGCTTGCGCCGCGGTGGTTTCGAGCACGGCGACCAGCAGATCTTCCCGGCGGGCGAAGGACTCGTAGAAGTACCGCTCGGTCAGCTTGGCGTCCCGGCACACCCGCCGCATGGTCACGGCGGCCGCCCCCTCGACGCCCATGATCGCGAACCCGGCCTCGACCAGCTGCTCACGCCGCCGCGCCTGCCGCTCGTCGGGGGCCACACCCCGCCAAGGGCGCCGCACGACACCGGTGGCGTTTTGCTCGGCGGTCATCGTGCCATCATCGCATCCCCTTCGGCGAGGTCGCCGCAGGACGCGGGGGCGACGGATGGAAGAGTGCCGGGATATGGACGACCTCGTAGGCGTGCTCGGCAGACGAGCCTGCACCCCTGACGGGCGAGTACCCATGACCATCTCCGACGGACGCCAGGTACTGGTCGATCCCGCCATGCCCCACGAAGAGATCGCCCGGCTGCACGGCGTGGATCGGGTGGTCCTCATGCCGGATGTCGCCTTCTGCCCGGCGGTTCATCTGGACGGCCCGCTCGCCGGAGAGCGTGGATACGCCGTCAACGACCTGGGAAGCCGTGGCACCTCCCTCTTACCGCCATTCCGCCCCGGCGGACCGGGCGCTGTCTACGAGGTGGCCCGGTTGGCCGATGACGACCACCCGGCCGAACTTCGCTTCGTGGGCTACCGCACTGACCGTGGTGACGCCGTGGTGACGCCGGGATAGCGCTCGCGCGACAAGCATTGTGCGAGTATCCGGCGAAACGCAGCTCGCGGTGGGGAATGCCGGATGCCTGTTCCGTTGAAGGTCCGCCCGCCACGGCTGGCGACGTCCCCAGCTGTGACGACCCTCCCGAACTCCCACGAGCCCCGTACCGCGATGGACCCGGTCTCGGCGGACGTCGTGCAGGCGCGGACACCGGCGGCGGGCAACGCGGCCGTCGCGGCGGCGATGAGTGGGCTGGCGCCCGGCACCGCGGCGCTGTCGCCGGGTTGGCGCGGGCAGCTGCTGCCGGCCGGGCAGAACCTCGTCGGCAACCAGGCGGTCGCGACCCACGCCGGAACGCTTCCCGCCCTCACGGCGCCGGCACCCTCGAGGCAGGCACCCGCGACGCCTCCGGTGAAAAAGGCACCACCCGCGCCGCTGGAGAAGGCGACTGCGCCGGCGGCACCCAAGCCTGACGAGAAAGATCCCGGCACGGCCCCGAAGGAGGGCCAGGACAAGGGTGCGGCCAAGAAGGAAGGTGCCACCGGGCCGCGGTCGCCGGGTGGCGACCCGAAGTTCCAGGCGTTGAAGAAGGACGTCGGGGCCAAGAAGCGGCGGGTCGGCTCGAGCCACCCGCCGGCGAAGGCCGAGGCAGGCTCGGCACAGGCCGCCTCCGTGCCCCCGAGCGACGACCGGGAGGCGCGCGGCAAGGCGGCACACGCCGAAGACATGGATGCCGCCCAGCCCAAGGAGTTCAACAAGACCGACTTCGTCAAGGCCGTCGAGGACGCGGTCGCCAAGCAGGCCCCCAAGAACCTGGACGAGGCGGACAGCTTCGGCGAGTCGGGCAAGGCCGAGCAGATCAAGAAGGACGTCCAGGGCAAGGTCGGCGAAGGCAAGGAGGCCTCGGCGAAGGAGATCGCCGACACCACGCACGCCACGCCGAAGCCCGCGCCCGACGAGAAGCCGGTCGTGCCGCTGACCGGCGACAAGGTGCCGGGCAAGCCCGGCACCCCGGACCCGAACCAGGCCGCCCCGGACGTGCTGCCGCTCTCGGCGACGGACATGTCGGCCGGTCCGGCGCAGGTCGACCGGCAAATGGCCGACGCGGCCGTCACCGAGCCGCAGCTGCAGAAGTCCAACGAGCCGGCCTTCACCAAGGCGGTCAAGGACAAGAAGACGATGGAGGCCCACTCGGAGACCGCCCCGGGCCAGCTGCGTGCCGGCGAGGCGAAGGAGATCACGCACGTCAAGGCCGTGGCGGCCACCCGGAGTGCCGCCGCCATGACCGCCATGCACGCCACCAGGGTCACCACGGGCAAGAACGTCGGCGCGGGCAAGGTCGGCACCAAGACCACCGACGAGGAGAAGCGCACCCAGGTCACCGCGATCCTGCAGGACGTCTTCGACAAGACCAAGGGCGACGTCGAGAAGATCCTCACCGACCTGGACAAGACGGTGGACGACCAGTTCACCAGGCAGGAGAAGGCCGCACGGGACAAGTTCACCGCCGAGCACGAGAAGGGCATGGCGGAGTACAAGGACCGCCGCTACTCCGGCCTGCTCGGCAAGGGCCGGTGGGTGAAGGACCTGTTCGCCGACCTCCCCGAAGAGGCCAACCGGATCTACGAGACGGCCAAGGACCACTACCTCACGGCGATGCGCCAGGTGATCGCCGACATCGCCGACACCATCGAGCGTGAGCTCAAACGGGCCAAGGACCGCATCGCCGCCGGCCGCAAGGACCTCAAGACCGCCGTGGACAAGCTGCCCAAGGACCTGCGGTCGATCGGCCGCGAGGCCGCCGCGGACTTCGAGGGCAAGTTCGACGAGCTGCGGGACACCGTCGACGACAAGGGCACCGAGCTGGTCGACACCTTGGCCACCAAGTACAAGGACGCCGTCAAGTCGGTGGACGACGAGATCGCGGCGGAGAAGGAGAAGAACAAGGGCCTGGTCTCGAAGGCGAAGGACGCGATCGGCAGCGTCATCACCACCATCAAGGAGCTCGGCTCCCTGCTCATGGGTGTGCTCCGCAAGGCGGCCGCCGCGGTCAAGGCCATTCTCAAGGACCCGATCGGCTTCCTGGGCAACCTCGTCACCGGCGTCGGCGGCGGTCTCAAGCTGTTCGCCAAGAACGCCGGCCGGCACCTCGAACAGGGCGTGCTGGCCTGGCTGCTGGGCACCGGTGCGGCGGCCGGCCTGACACTGCCGACCAGCTTCGACATCCTCGGCATCCTGATGATGCTGGCGGCGATGCTCGGCCTGTCGTGGGCGAACATCCGGTCGCGGCTCGTCCGCAAGGTGCCCGACCAGGCCGTGACCGCGGCGGAGACCGCCATCCCGATCGTGGCGGAGACCAAGAAACGTGGCGTCGCCGGCATGTGGTCGGACCTGAAGGAGCGCGTGGGCGACCTGAAGAAGGACCTGATCGGCAACCTGGTCTCCTACCTGCTGCCGACCATCGTCATCGCCGGCGTCACGTGGATCGTGTCGCTGTTCAACCCGGCCTCCGCGTTCATCCGCGCCTGCAAGATGATCATCGACATCATCCGGTTCATCGTCACGAACGGCCGGCAGATCATCGAGTTCGTCAACGCGGTGCTGGACGCGGTGATCGCGATAGCCGGCGGCGGCACCGGCGGCGTGCCCGCGTTGGTGGAACGCGCACTGGCCCGGTCCATCCCGGTCCTGATCGGCGCACTGGCGGCACTGCTCGGCATCGGCGGGATCGCCGGCAAGGTCCGCGAGATCTTCCAGAAGCTGGCCCGCCCGGTCAACCGGGCCATCGACTGGGTCGTCGACAAGATCGTCTCCCTGGTCAAGAAACTCTGGGCGAAGCTCAAGGCGGCCCTGGACCGGAAGAAGCGCCCGAAGAAGAAGCCGGACGAGAAGCCGGTCAGGCCGCCGAAGAGACGGCCCGGGGACCGCGCCCGTCCGCGCCGCCGCCCCGACCGCCGCCGCCCCGCGAAGAGGCCCGGCCGCCGCAAGGACCGCAAGCCCGACAAGCGGTCCGACAAGGCCAAGCGACGCGCCCTCGACGCGGCTGTCCGCGACGCCACGAACCTGCTGCACGCGGAGGACGCGACCCCCGAGTCGGTCCGGAAGGGTCTTCCCGGCATCAAACGACGGCACCGCCTGACGTCGATCCGGCTGGAGAAGCACGGCGAGGACGTCTACGCGGTCCAGGTGACCGTCAACCCGTCGAAGACGACGTCGGATGTCGAGCTCACGGAGGACGAGTTCCCCTACGAGATCGACAAGGCCGAGAAGGGCATGAAGCTCAAGAAGCTTCCGGGCGCGGTGAGCCGGCTGACGGCGACCGTGATCCCGATGGAAGGCAACGACCGCCGGATCGGGTTCGTCGTCACCATCGCGACCATCCCGTCGGAGGTGAAGCCGGACATGGCCGTGCGCTACACCACCAAGGCGTGGGAGGGCGGCACCGAGGACCTCGCGGCGGCCCGGACCGCGGTCGTGATCGGCATCAACGCGATGGAGTTCCTCGATCCCGACAAGGGGAAGAGCGAGATCGGCGCGGCCGTCGGGAAGGTCGAGACGCGGCCCGAGCTCAACATGGCCGTCTTCGGCTTCGTGTGGACCCCGAACTGGGTCCGCGTCAAGAAGGGCAAGAGGAAGCGGGTCGGCATCGCCGAAGTGCGCCGGAAGTTCAAGAAGCTGGGCGACAAGAAGCCGCTCGCCGAGGAGCGGGAGAAGGGTCTGCGCGCCAAGGAGGCGTTGCCGTTCGGGCTCTTCCGCGAGGAGGTGCTCGGCTCGTCCTACGTACGGACCGCGACGCGTGTGCTGGCGAAGATGAACGACGTCGTGTACGCCGTCGGCCAGGATGCCGACACCTCCGTCACGGCGAAGAACACGATGGGCGTGCTCGCCGCGTACGTGAAGGTCCTCGACGAACTGGGCCAGCACCCGCTTATCGTGATCGGCGGGTACCGGTTCGGCGGGTTCAAGTGGCGGCGGGGCGACGCCCGGCGTCGCAGGCAGCTCACGCTGTGGTCCAACCAGGTCGACCACGCGATCCGGGCGGCGATCAACAAGGTGCACCCGCAGATGCTCTACCCCACCGAGCCCAACATGCTGATCAAGCTGCTCGACGTGAACGAGGGCGCGGTCAAGGGCATCTTCCAGAAGATCAGGACGAGGGCGCTGCTGCACGTGCAGGGCGGGCTCTACGGCGTCGGCGAGGCCGAGGGCCGGTTCCTGCGCAACAAGCTGATGCGGGTCTTCGGCGTCGACTTCACCCTGCACTTCGCGCCGGAGGTCAGCACGGTCACGAGCGCGGCGCCGGGGAACATCCCGCGTGGGCTCGAGTCCACCCCGCGCCACGTCGTGGCGGCGGCCGAGGGCCGGACCCTTGCGGACGAGCGCATCCGGGTCGCGCACCGCGCCTACGTGCTGATGCTGCAGTCGCAGAGCATGGCCAGTGCGAAGAACCTGGCCCGGGAACTCGTCAAGTCCAACGCCGAGCTGATGAAGCTGCCCAGGGACGTCCGGGAGCAGTTCCAGGGCCAGATCCAGAACGCGATCTTCGAGCACGTCGAGAACATCGCGTTGCTGATGTCGGACAACCCGCGGCTGACCGCGGACAGCCGCGAGGTCCAGTCCCGGGTGCGGACCCTGCACCGGACGGCGAATAGGATCGCGGAACGAGCGGTCCGGGACGGCAAGCCGAAGGCCATGGTGGACACCATCCGCGCGGCGGAGAACACCGCCGGCGAGATCATCAACGCGCTGACGGCGGACGACCTGCGTGCGACCTGGCACCGGCTGCACCGGCTGTTGGACACCATCATGAGCGAGCACCAGAGCGGAGGCGGATCGTCCTGACCGAGGAACCGCTCGACCGCCTCCGCGCCGAGGCGGCCCGCGACGACTACCCGGCGATGACCCGCCTGGCGCGGGCGTTGTACGAGCGCGGGCTCGACCCGCGCGCGGTCCTCCGCGAGTGCTACGGCGTGGCGTTCCCGGACGAGTTCTTCGTGCTCGCCGAGGCACGGCCGGTGCTGATGTTCGAGTACACCTACCAGCCGTGGGACCTGGCCGTCCCGCTGACCCGCGGCGGCCCGCCACCGGACCGGACGGACGACCTCGAGACCGACATCCTCGCCCGCGACGCGGACCTGGTTCCCCTCGGCGTGAGCTACAGCATCGGCAGCGCGTTCGGCGGCGTGTTCTGGTGCTACCGCGTCACCGAACTCGCGGCGGGCCGGTCGACGATCTACAGCATCGAGTACGACGTCACGCCGGAAAGCCCTGTCACACGCCTGGCGGACTCCTTGCTGGACGCGTTGTACCGGCACCACGTCGAAGGGGCCGAGTCGCTGAAGAGGGAGCGCGAGAGAACCATCGGCTTCCGCAGCGGTGGCGGTGAGGTGGACGACGGGGAGGTCGAGACGGCGAAGCTGTTCGTCGAGCGGATCGAGGAACTGCGGCGCCGGGTCGGCTCGTCACCTTGACCACCTCGGCGGCGGCTCGATCACGGATGGGGCGACGAAACGTGGATGGCGACCAGGTGAGCGTGTACACGCTGCGGGCGGCGAAGGCGCAGGAGTCGGACTCGCTGGGCGTGTTCTGCGTGGCCTTGGCGGGCTCGAGGTTGTTCCTCGAGTTCACCGCGGAGGCGTCAGAGTTGTTCGCCGTTGCCCGCGAGGTAGAGCTGAAGGTTGACGTTCCGGGATTGTCATTTCGGGACTTGGTGACCGGTCTGGAGCGCGTGCTCGGTTTCGAGGGGGTGCCGGTGTAGGCAGACTTTTGCGGCAACAACCGTGCCCAGGTCGTCGCCGACGCCTACCGCACCGGCATCCTGAACGACCTCAGCCCCGGGCGACCTCGGCGGTGTGCGCCGGGAGGTAGCGCTCGCCCAGCACCTGGTCGCTCAGGGGGTCCAGCGCGGCCAGCGCCTCGGCGTCCAGGGTGAGCTCCAGCGCGGCCGCGTTCTGCTCCAGCCGCGCGGGGCTGCGGGTGCCCGGAATGGCCGCCACCGCCACGCCGAGCCGGTCGGCCTGGGCGTACACCCAGGCCAGCGCCACCTGAGCCGGAGTGGCACCGAGGCGGTCGGCGACCTCGCGCACGGTCTGCGCGATCTTCTCGTTGGCCTCGCCCGCCTCGCCGGCGAAACGGGGGTTGGTGCGCCGGAAGTCCTTCTCGCCCAGCGCGGAGCGGTCCAGAGCGCCGGTCAGGAACCCGCGCCCCAGCGGGGAGTACGGCACCAGCCCGACCCCCAGCTCCGCCAGCACCGGGGTGACTGCCTCGACGTCGCGGGTCCACAGCGAATACTCGCTCTGCACCGCGGTGATCGGGTGCACCGCGTGCGCCCGGCGCAGCAGCTGGCCGTCGACCTCGGACAGGCCCAGATGGCGGACCTTGCCCGCCTGGACCAGCTCGGCCATCGCCCCGACGGTCTCCTCGATCTCCACGTCCTGGGGCGGGCGGTGGGCGTAGTACAGGTCGATCACCTCGACGCCCAGCCGCAGCAGCGAGGCGTCGCAGGAGCGCAGCACGTAGTCCCGCGCACCGCGGATGCGGCGTGCCCGATCTCCGGCGCTGCGGTCGATGCCGAACTTGGTGGCCAGCTGCACCTGGTCCCGGCGGCCGTGGATGGCCCGGCCCACCAGCACCTCGTTGTGCCCGGTGCCGTAGGCGTCGGCGGTGTCCAGGAACGTGATGCCCAGCTCCAGGGCCCGGTCGATGGTGGCCAGGCCGCCGTCCCAGTCGGCGGCGCCGTAGCTCTCGCTCATCCCCATGCACCCCAGGCCCATCGCGCTGACGGTGAGACCGGGCGAGCCGAGCGTGGTTCGGGTGATCATGCGCGGATACTCCTCCTGCCCGGCGGACCGGGCGGTAGCTCGAGGGCTGGCGAACGCCTTCGACGCTAGGACCTGGAGCGCGCACCAGGTCAAGCCGCAGGACCCGTCGTGAGCGGTCAGTCGATGCCTTCGACGATGCGGAAGTCGCGCTCGACGCCGTCGGCAAGGGCGGCCAGCGCCTCCTGGTAGGCCGCGCTCTCGCGTGCCGCGACGGCCTGCTCGAAGCTGTCGAACTCGATCAGGATGGTGCGTTCGGCGATTCCGGCGTCGTGCGCCTCGACCCGGCCGCCGCGGACGAAGACCCGGCCGCCCGCGGCCTTGACGGCCGGACGGGCCAGCTCGTTGTAGGCAGCCAGCTTCTCGGGGTCGGAAATGGTGCGGTAGACGCTGACCCAGTAGCCCTTGGGCATGATGGAACCTCCAGTGTTGTGATGGGTGAATCCGGCTTACGAGCGCCGGCGGGCGAGAGCGAGGCTCGTCAGCGTCGTGATCGCCAGTGCGCCGATGCCGACCAGCGCCGCGGTGGTGTAGGCGCTGTCGTCCGGGAAGAGCCGGCCGGGGCCGGTGCCCGCGGCGAGGATCAGGCCGCCGATGGCGCTGCCCAGGGAGTACCCGACGCTGCGGACGACGTAGTTGAAGCTCATGGCGCTCGACGTCTCGCTCTTGGGGGTGACGGCCAGGATGACGCCGGGCATCGCGGCCGAGAAGCCGCCGACGCCGAAGCCGAGCACGCCCATCGCCGCGAACAGTTCGGCCAGGTTCGACCGGGCCGCCGCGAACAGGGCGAACCCGCCGCCGACCACGACGGCGCTGCCGGCCAGGAGCAGGGGGTCGGCGATCCGCGTGCGCAGCCGCGGCGTGAGCTTGCCGGCGACGAACCCCAGCACCGAGAACGGGATGAGGACCAGCCCGGCGACGAAGGTCGTCAGCCCGAAGCCGTAGCCGGCGTCGTGCGGCGTCTGCGCGTACCGGGTGATGAGCGTGAGCAGGAGGTACATGCCGATCCCGCCGGCGAACATCGCGAAGTTCGCCCCGGCGACCGCCGGGTGCCGCACCGCCCGCACGTCGACCAGGGGCGTAGCGCTGCGCAGCTCGGTGACGGCCCAGACGCCGAGCAGCACCACCGCGACGACGGCGAGGCCCGCCGCCACGGCGAGGTGCCGGCTCCACAGATTCCGTTCGCCGGCGAGGAACAGCACCAGCAGCAGCGCGGCGGCCAGGACGACCGCGCCGGCCACGTCCACGCGGGCGGAGCGGCCTTCGGGGGCCTCGGGCATGGAGCGCCACGCGGTCAGGAGTGCGGCGGCGGTGACGACCAGGCCGAGGCCGTAGGCGGCCCGCACCCCGCCGAGGTCGGCGAGCAGCGCGGCCAGCGGGTAACCGACGCCGGCGCCGATGATCGAGACCACCGAGATCAGGGCGATCGCGGCCGCGCTGCGCTCCTCGGGGAGGTGGTCCCGGGCCACGCCCATCATCAGCGCCGTCAGCCCGAGCCCGACGCCCTGGGCTGCCCGGCCGGCCAGCAGCCACGCGAACGGCAGCGGCAGCACGGTGAGCGCGCTGCCGGCGACGACGACCGCCAGCGTGGCGAGGATCGTGGCCCGCCGGTGCGGGCCGGCGCCGAGCCGGCCCAGGACGGGCGTGGCGACGGCGCCGCTGAGCAGCGCGATGGTCAGCGTCCACTGCGCGCTGCCGAGCGAGACGTGGAACGACGTCGCCACGCTGGTGATGAGCGGCGTCCCGAGGCTGGCCACCGCCGCCACGACCAGAGCGATGAAAATCAGGGCGGGGACCAGCAACCGCGTCTCGGGGAGCACCTTCACCGCGACCCCGCCGACCGGGCGCCGGTCACTGCTTCGCGGTCCTGGCTTTCGAGCTCTGCCAGGTGCTTCAGCGCGGGGAGGGCCGCCACCAGCGCGTCGACCTCGTCGCCGTCGAGCTCGCCGATCAACCGCTCGAACGCGTGGATGCCCGCCTGGTGCCGCGCGCGGACGTAGGAGGCGCCGGCCTCGGTCAGGCAGACCAGCGTGACCCGCTTGTCGGACGGGTCGCCCCGCCGCTCGACCAGGCCGGACTCTTCCATCACCCGGACCAGGGTGGTCATCGCGGGCTGGGTGACGCCCTCGACCGCGGCCAGATCGGTGATGCGCCGCGGGCCGGTCCGGTCCAGAGTGGCCAGGGTGGCGGCGGACGTCAGGCTCATGTCCCGGGGGAGGCGTCTCGTGGCTCGCGTGGCCAGGCCGTAGAGGGCTGCCCCGATGGCGGCGGATGGGTTGTCTCTACGGCGCATGCCCGGAGCATAGCAGGTTTATATTCATTGTTTATGTAAGTGGTCGTCGTCACGTGCGAGAGTGGTGTCATGAAGCCGGAAGTCCGGGTGCTGAGGGGTGCGCTGGTGGGCGCACTCGCGATCTGGGCGGGCAGCTGGCGGATCATGTACCTGGAAGTGCACCGGTGGCACCACCTGGACGCCCGGCTGCGCTTCGTCCCACCGCCCGTCCCGCCCGGCTATCCGCCGGTGCGAGCCGGGATGCCGGTGCGGGCGGCGCGGGTAGCAGCGTTGCTCGCACCGCCGGTCTCCGTTGTCCTGGCCTGGTTGTCTTTGCGGGCCGACCCGGAGTAGGCGCCGGTCAGCCGACCAGGAAGTCCTGGTTCGTGCTGGGCGCGTTCTTGCACGGCCACTGGTCCAGCTGCTGACCGGGGCTGGTGCCGGCACTGGGCACGTCCAGGCACAAACCGCTGCGCTGGTTGCGGAACTCGTACGAGCCGTCGGACTGGGGGACCGGTTGCCAGAGGTTGCCGGTGGCCGTGTTCGGGGGCTGCTGGACGATGTCGGGCGTGCCCTGGACGGTGGCACCGCCCGACACCGCCACGTCCTGGCCGGAGTTCTGTGCCCGCAGTTCGCCGTAGCCGCCGGTGCCCGGGATGAACTGGAACTGCTGGTTGGCCTGTCCGTTGCAGGTCCACTGGTCGATCGCCGCGCCCGCGGCCGAGGTGTTGCCGTAGACGTCGAGGCACAGGTTGTCGTGGGCGGCGACCAGCCGGTGGTAGCCGGTGGGGAACCCGCCGCCGGAACCCGACGCGGGGGTCAGGTAGACGGCGAACGCGTCGTGCGACGCCTGGAACGTGAGCGGCACGGTGATCGCGGTGCCGGCACTGATGTTCTGGTTGTACACCACCTGCGGTGCGGCCAGCGGCGCCTGGTCGGGGATGCGGTGCACGGTGACGTTCACGCTGCCGTTGTCCGCCAGCCAGGGAACCGCGCCCAGGCCGGTGAAGGTGACGGACGCGGCGCCGGTGTACCCGTTGGCGTCGCCGATGATCGCCACCGCGCGCCGGGCGGTGGCGTCCTCGGCCGCCGAGATCGCCGTCGAGCCGACCTGGCCGGCGGTGCCGACGAGGGTTCCGGTGAGGTCGGCGTAGTCGCGCATCACCCACCAGTTGCCGGTCGGCTGCCAGGTCCCGCCGCTCTGGGTGAGGATGCCGGTGAGGTTCGGCGTCACGCAGCAGACCCAGTTGCCGCGCATCGCGTTGGTGTACCCGGATTGCGCGAAGCGCGCGAGGTACCACGCGGTCACGCCGGCGGTCTGCCGGTCGGCGGGCTGGTACTCGTTCGCCGACAGCGGCACCGCGCCGATCCCCGCCGCGGCCAGGGCGCTGTTCAGGGACTGCGAGACGGTGACCGGGTCGTCGACGTCGCCCTCGTCGTGGTTGGTGATCATGTCCGGCACCGTCCCGGCCGCCTTTGCGTGCGCCAGCCAGGTTCGCCATTGCTCGGGCCGGCTTTGCGGGGTGTAAGCGAACGACGGTCCCACGATCTGCGCTCCCGGGGCGAGCCGCCGGATCTCCCGGTAGGCGGTGTCCCACATCTGGAAGTACTGCGGGCTGTTCACGCCGCGCGTCCAGAACACCGAAATGTCCGGCTCGTTGTCGATGTCGTAGGCGAACTTCAGCCCCGACGCCTGCAACGCGCCCACCGTCGCGTCGATGAACTTCAGCCAGTTCGAGCAGTCGCCGTTGTCGCACGGGTACACCGTGTTCGACGGCTGCCCGCCGTTGAGGCCGTAGATGTCGGTGACGAGCACCTGGTACTGCGCGTGGTAGGGCGGCCGGGTGAGCCGCTTCGCCTGCGCGATGATCGAGTCGAGGTCGGCCTTGGTCGCGGAGCCGTTCTGGTAGCCGTCCTTGATCCAGCCGCCGGAGAACCAGCCGCCGCCGCGGAAGGCGTTGATGTCCAACGGCTGCAGCAACGCGTCGGCCGGCTGGCTGCCGTCCTGGGTGATGCCGTAGAGGAAGCCTTCGCCCACGCCGGTCGCCGGTCCTCGCGTCGCGGAAAGGTCCACGGACAGCGAAACGCCCGCCGCCTGGCTGGTGGCCGGGGTCAGCACGGACCAGGCCAGCACCAGCGCCGCACCCAGCACCGGCCACAGCCGGCCGCGCCCGGTTCTCGTTCTCATGGGTCCTCCCGCGTCGCACGCGACCGCCGGAACCGGCCGGCGATATCGAACCGGTTCGACCGACGAGGTCGGGCGGACGGTACGTCGTGAGCCGGACGCGGTCAATGTGCCGGTTGCCGGAAACCGGATGACCACCGGGTTTCAAGCGCACGCCGATGAAAGTTTCAGTCCCGGCGGCTGGCCGGATTTCCGCTGGCGGGTGAACCGGTTCGACGTCGGAGGCCCTGCGTGCCGAGGTCCCGGCCGTGCACCTTTCACGGTCGCTTGACACCGATCACCGCCGGGGAGTTACCTGTTTTCGCTGTCGCACCAGGGATTGGTGCCGGACCGCCGCCTTTCGGACTGCGCCACCCGCAGAGATGCCAACGAAGCCATCGGAGTTCGCCATGCGCCCCTTCGCCCGCTCACCGCGTCGATCACCCCGCTGCCGGCCCGGTGCGCTCGCCGTCGCGGTGGGGCTCGCCGTCGCGCCGGTCTTGGCCGCGGCACCGCCCGCGGATGCGGCCTCGCCCCTGCGTTCGCTGGCCGAGGCCCAGAACAAGTACATCGGCACCGAGCTCACCGGCAACATGGTGAACAACGCGACGATCACCTCGCTCGCCGGCGCCCAGTTCGACATGGTGACCCCGGGCAACGAGATGAAGTGGGACACCACCGAGCCCGGCAACGGTTCGTACAACTTCGGCCCCGGCGACCGAGTCGTGTCCTTCGCGCAAGCGCACAACATGCGCGTGCGCGGGCACAACCTGGTCTGGCACGCCCAGCTGCCCGGCTGGGTGAACAGCCTGCCGCGCAACCAGGTCCAGGGCGCGATGGAAGCCCACATCACCACCGAGGTGACCCACTACAAGGGCAAGATCTACGCCTGGGACGTGATCAACGAGCCCTTCAACGAGGACGGCAGCCTGCGCCAGGACGCCTTCACCGGCGCCATGGGCACCGGCTACCTCGCCGACGCGATCCGCACCGCGCACAACGCGGACCCGAACGCCGTGCTGTACATCAACGACTACAACATCGAAGGCCAGAACGCCAAGAGCAACGCTCTCTACAGCCTCGCGCAATCCCTGCTGTCCCAGGGCGTCCCGCTCGGCGGGATCGGCCTGGAAAGCCACTTCATCGTCGGCCAGGTCCCGTCGTCGATGCTCGCGAACATGCAGCGCTTCGCCGCGCTGGGACTGGACGTCGCCATCACCGAGCTCGACGACCGCATCCAGCTGCCGGCCTCCAGCAGCAGCCTTCAGCAGCAGGCCAACGACTACGCCACCGTGGTGAAGGACTGCCTGGCGGTGACGCGTTGCCCCGGCGTCTCGCAGTGGGGCGTCGGCGACGCCGATTCCTGGATTCCCGGGACCTTCCCCGGCTATGGCGCCGCGAGCATGTACGACGGCAACTACCAGCCCAAGCCCGCCTACAACGCCACCGCGACGGCTCTCGGCGGCCCGCCTCCCACCGGCGGCGGGACCGGGCCGGTGCACGCCGTGGGCGCGGGCAAGTGCCTGGACGTGCCGAACTCGACCACCACGGCCGGCACGCAGCTGCAGATCCGGGACTGCTCGGGCGGGTCGAACCAGACCTTCACCCGCACCTCCTCGGGCGCGCTCAGCGTGTACAACGGCGGCGACTGCCTCGACGCCAGCGGCCGCGGCACGAGTGCCGGCACCAAGGTGATCATCTGGCCCTGCACCGGCCAGGCCAACCAGCAGTGGGCCGTCAACGCCGACGGGACGGTCACCGGCGTGCAGTCCGGGCTCTGCCTGGACGTCACCGGCGGGTCCACCGCCAACGGCGCCCTCGTCGAACTGTGGACCTGCAACGGCCGGAGCAACCAGCAATGGACCCTCGGCTAGCCGCGCAACCACCACGTCGGGAAAGGAACTCGTCATGACAAGGTTCAGGAGCCGGCGGGTGGCGGTCATGGTCGGCTGCCTCGCCCTGACCGCCGGTGGTGTCGTGGCCGGCACCGCCGCACCGGCCGAAGCCGCGACTTCGATCACGATCAACGGCTCGTCGGGCGGGCGCACGTTCGACGGCGTGGGGGCGATCAGCGGCGGTGGCGGCAACTCCCGCCTGCTGATCGACTACCCGGAGCCGGAACGCGGCCAGATCCTGGACTACCTGTTCAAACCCGGCTACGGCGCTTCGGTGCAGATCCTCAAGATCGAGATCGGCGGCGACACCAACTCCACCTCCGGCGCGGAGCCGAGCGTCGAGCACACGCGGGGGAGCGTCAACTGCGACGTCGGCTACGAGTTCTGGCTCGCGGAGCAGGCGAAGGCCCGCAACCCGAACATCAAGCTGTACGGACTGGCCTGGGGAGCGCCCGGCTGGATCGGCGGCGGCAACTTCTGGTCGACCGACACGCTCGGCTACCTGACCACGTGGCTGGGCTGCGCCAAGCAGCACAACCTGGCCATCGACTACCTCGGCGGCTGGAACGAGCGCGGCTACAACGTCGGCTGGTACGAGAACCTGCGCTCCACGCTCAACTCCGGCGGCTATTCGGCGGTGAAGATCGTCGGTGCCGACTCCGACTGGTCGATCGCCAACGACGTCAACTCCAACCCCGCTTTCGCTTCCGCCATCGGCATCATCGGCGCGCACTACCCGTGCGGCTACCGCTCGGCCCAGACGAACTGCGGCGTGCCCGCGGCCGCCACCTCGTCCGGAAAACCGTTGTGGGCCAGCGAAAACGGCTCGGACGACTACAACGGCGGCGCGCAGGCGATGGCCCGCGGCCTCAACCGGGGGTACATCGACGGGAAGATGACCGCGTACCTCAACTGGCCGATCGTCGCCGCGATCACCCCGAACCTGCCCTACCCGACCATGGGTGTCGCGCTGGCCGCGCAGCCGTGGTCCGGCCACTATTCGATCGGCAAGAACGCCTGGGTGCTGGCGCAGACGAGCCAGTTCACCGCGCCCGGCTGGAAATATCTCGACGCCTCCAGCGGCTACCTCGGCGGCAACCGGAACAACGGCAGCTACGTCTCGCTGAAGTCGCCGAACAACCAGGACTACAGCACGGTCGTCGAGACCGTCGACGCGAGCGGGCCGCAGACGCTGGCCTTCACCGCGACCGGTGGCCTGTCGACGGGCGCCGTGCACGTGTGGGCCACCAACGTCAGCTCCGGCAACGCGGCCGACTACTTCGTGCACACCACCGACCTCACCCCGTCCGGCGGCAGCTTCAGCCTGACCGTGCAGCCCGGGTACGTCTACACCCTCACCACCACGACCGGGCAGGGCAAGGGCACCGCGGCCGGTCCGGCGGCGGGCGCGCTGAGCCTGCCCTACAGCGACTCCTTCGACGGCAACGCGATCGGCACCGAGGCGAAGTACCTGATGGACTGGCAGGGTTCCTTCGAGGTGGCGGCCTGCGGCGGCGGCCGCGCGGGCCGGTGCGTGCGCCAGATGAGCGCGCAGGCCCCGATCACCTGGGACCCGCTGACCGACCCGCACACCCTGCTCGGCGAGCTCGGCTGGAGCAACTACACCGTTTCCTCCGACGTCCTGCTCGAAAAGTCCGGGTACGCCGAGGTGATCGGGCGGGCCGGCAGCCAGAGCTACACCGGGGCGGCCGGGCTCAACGCCTACCACCTGCGCGTGAGCGACACCGGCAACTGGTCGATCCTGAACTCGAACACGAACGGCACGGTCGCCACCCTCGCGCACGGCACGGTCGCGGCGCTGGGCACCAACCGGTGGCACACGTTCGCGCTCACCTTCTCCGGCAGCACCGTCACCGCCGTCGTCGACGGCGCGACCGTCGGCTCGGCGAACGATGCCACCTGGGGAGCCGGCCAGGTCGGCTACGCGACGAGCCAAGGGGAGACGGCCCAGTTCGACAACCTGTCGATCACCCCGGGCAGCGGCGGGAACGGCGGCACGACGTCGACGGTCGTCGGCACCGGTTCGGGGCGCTGCCTGGACGTGCCCAACGCTTCGCAGACGTCGGGTACGCAGGTGGAACTGTGGGACTGCAACGGTGGCGCCAACCAGCAGTGGACCTCGACCGCCGCCGGTGAGCTGCGGGTGTACGGCAGCTCCTGCCTCGACGCCAGCGGCCAGGGCACGACCCCCGGC
Organism: Amycolatopsis lexingtonensis; assembly: GCF_014873755.1. Lineage (NCBI taxonomy): Bacteria > Bacillati > Actinomycetota > Actinomycetes > Pseudonocardiales > Pseudonocardiaceae > Amycolatopsis > Amycolatopsis lexingtonensis. Next base: position 3,401,783 of record NZ_JADBEG010000001.1, on the reverse strand, counting down.
ACCAAGGCGATCATCTGGACGTGCACCGGCGGTGCCAACCAGAAGTGGACGCTCAAGTCCGACGGCACGATCGTGGGCACCCAGTCGGGCCTGTGCCTGGACGCCATCGGAAACGGCACCGGCAACGGAACCCTGATCGACCTCGCCTCCTGCACCGGCGGCGGCAACCAGAAGTGGACCCGGAACTGAGGAGGGGCTACCCGGCGAGCCGCAGCGCGAGGTACACGCCGCCGCCCGCGGCCAGGAACCCCAGGAGGAGGCCCGCCCAGCGCGGGATGTCGTAGTCCTCGAGCAGGAACTCGCGCACGAGCGCGACGAGCAGGCCGAGCCCGCCGAACACGATCATCCAGACGTCCTGGCTGATCGTCGCGCGCAGGTCGACCACGGTGCCGCCCTTGCGCACCAGGACGATCTCTTCGGTCTGCTTCGAAACCTTGACCACGACCGGCGTGCCGGGGTCGGTGTCGAGTGCCTGGTCGTCGTCGCCGAACTCGAAGGTCCCGTTCTCCGCGTCCCGGACGGTGATGAAGTAGATGGTGGAGGAGGTGGCGTCCGACCCGCTGCCGGTGTGGACCTCCTTCCGGTGGGCGATGACCGTGCCCTCGACGTCGTAGGTCGGTGCGTCCCGCACGGCCAGGTCGTGGATCGTGTAGGTGAGCAGCGCGGCCGGGAGCGCGAACCACAACACGGTGCCGACGAGGCGCAGGATGATCATCGGTCCAGCCGACCACGGCCGCGGCCTCGGCGGGAGGGGACAAACGCCCTCACCCGGCGAGGTACGCGGGATTCGCGAGAAAGTTCTGCCCGGCGGTACACGGATCGCGCGCGGGAGCAGTCTTCCTAGTGATGGCTGACTACGAGGACTTCGTCCGGGCGCACCTGCCGCGGTTGCTGCGCTACGCGACGATGCTGACCGGCGAGCGGGAGCAGGCCGCTGACCTGGTGCAGGACGTGCTGGTCAAGGCGTACCGGCGGTGGGGGCGGATCAGCGACGCCGAGCACCCCGACCGCTACGTCCTGCGGATGGTGACCAACGACTACCTGTCGTGGCGGCGCAGCCGGTCGGCGCGGCTGATCGCCGTGGGCGACCCGCCGGACGCGGCGCGGCCGGACGACTTCGCGGCGGACCACGCGGCGCGCGAGGACATGTGGCAGCGCCTGGCGCGGCTGCCCCGGCGCCAGCGCGCGGTCGTGGTGCTCCGGTACTACGAGCAGTTCGCCGACGCCGACATCGCCGGCCTGCTCGGCTGCGCCCAGGCCACCGTCCGGGCCCACGCCCGCAAAGCACTGACGACCCTGCGACACGGCCTGAGCATCGACCGGGTGGCCCAGGCGAAGGAGAGCTGATGGACCTCGAGAACCTGATCAAGGACACCTTCACCGCCCACGAGCCCGACGCCCCCGACAGCGACCAGGTGCTGGCGGCCACGCGGCAGCGCCTCGACCGCAAGCGCGCCGTGGTGAGCCGTCCGCTCGCGGCCGGTGCCGGGGTGGTCCTGCTGGCGCTGGCCGCGGTCGCCGTCGTCGCGCTGAACCGGTCCGCGCCCGACGACCAGGTGGCCACGGGCGCCGGCCGGCCCGCTGCTCCGGCTCCCGTCGCGGCCCCGCCCAAGGCGGCCATCGCGGAGCTGACCATGCCGTACTCGCTCGGCTGGCTGCCGCCGGGCAAGGCCGACTACCACGCGCGCCGGATCAACACCGGGGGCAGCGCGGCGAACCCCGACAAGCCGGTGTACGGCGGCGAGTACATGCTGACCGTCACGTCCGGACCTCAGGTCCTGCTCGTGGACGTGCAGGAAATGCGGATGATGCCGGTCTCGGAGGCCGCCTTCAAGTCCGGGCCGGGCCGGCCCGTCACCATCGGCGGGCGGGCCGGGGTGGAGAGCTCGAACTCCGGCGGCCGGGGCGGTTACGAGGTGTACCTGACCCACCCCGAAGGCGGCTCGCTGTACGTCAACGTGTCCGCGGAGCCGGGCAGCACGGCGCCGGCGCAGCAGCTGATCGACGCGGGCCGCCGCGTCGCCGAGAACGTCACCTTCCCGGGCAAGACCACCGTCACCCCGGCGTTCGGCCTCGGCAAGCTGCCCGACGGCCTGCGGATGTGCACGTTCGACGTCGAGAAGGGCGGTCCGGGCGGCGGGGAGCGCACGAGCTACTCGGTGGGCACGTGCAGCACCGTGCCGCCGGTCCAGGTCCGCAGCGACGAGGCCGGCCAGGTGCGCGGCACCGCGGGGCGGCCGGTCCAGGGACACGCGACCCGTTACGTGGAGGAGAAGGGCTACCGCACGCTCTGGATCCTCGACGCCGTCCACGACGCGCCGATCGCCGTCGCGGGTCCCAGCACGCAGGCGGAGTTGTACGCGATCGCCGACCACGTCGTCCTTCCGCACTGAGGGTGCCGTGGGTCCTCTTCGGACACGTCCGAAGAGGACCCACGGCTCAGCCGATGGCGAGGGTGAAGATGTGCATCGCCGCCGTCCCGGCGTTCGCGCCGTCGCTGACGTCCGGCAGGGTCACCGACTGCACCGTCTTGCCCGCCTGCAGCGGGATCGGGGCGTAGTACAGGCTCACCTGCTGGTTCAGCCGGCCGTTGCTGTTGTTGAGGTACGGCACCGTGGTCAGGATGTCGCCGCCGGTCGCCGCGTTGGCCCACCAGTCGGCGAAGCTGACGCTGTGGGACTCGGTGGTGCCGTCGGTGTAGGTCACCGTCGCGGTGCCGGTCGGGCTGCCGTAGTCACCGGCGCCGATCAGGCCGAGGGTGTGGCCGGTGCCGGAGACCGTGATGGTCTGCCCGCCGGCCACCCCGCCCGCGACGACGTTGTCCGGGCTGCCCGGCGTGACGTCGGGCCAGGTGAACGTCAGGCCGTCGTGGGTGAAGGTGGCGCCCGGGGTGAGACTCGGCGTCGCGGCGGCCAGCGCCTGCGCGGAGAAGCTGGCGTTGCCGCCGTCGAAGTTGCCCGCGCCGGGGGTGGCGTCGTCGCTGACGCCCACGTTGTTGTAGGCCGCGGCCAACGACGGGTACGGCGGGTGCGGCAGGATCACGGTGGTCGCGTCCACCGAGCTGCCGGGCCCGTTGGCGGAGGTGAACGTGGCCTGCGCCGACACGTCGAACTTCCCGGGCTGCGCCGAGGCCGGCACGCCGACCTGCCACGTGGTGCTGACGGTCTGTCCCGCGGCCACGGTCGGGAAGGTCGACGGCGAAGTGGCCTGCGCCGTCCAGCCGGCCGGCACGCTGAGCGTCAGCGTCACGTCCCGCAGCGGCCGGGCTCCCGCCGGGTTGGGCAGGGTGGTCGTGACGGTGTAGGTCGTGCCCGGCTGCACCCGGTCGGGCGCGCTGAGCGTGAACGGCTGCTTGACCACGACGGGCGTCGAGCCGGTGACGCCGTCGACCGTGACACTGATGGTCGCGACGCCGGGCGCGAGCAGGGTCACCTTGCCGGTCCGGCTCACCTGGGCCACGCGCGGATCGCTGCTGCGGTAGGCGACCCGCTTGCGCGCCAGGTCGACGAACGACTGGTCGTTGTTCACCGCCTCCACGACGTGGTCGGCCGGCACGTGCTGCGCGGCTTGGGCGGTGTCGTCGGCGATCCACGGGTTCTTGCCTGCCAGGTCGATGCTCTGGCCGGGCGCGAACACCACCTGGTCGGGCTGCACGGTCACGTACTGCGTCTTCGGCGTGATGGCGCCGGTGACGGCCACCGTGGCGCTGCCGGCGAGGTGGGCGGCGTCGGCGCCGACACCGAACCGGTAGGCGCCGTTGTACACGACCTGGCGGTGCTTTCCTTCGTCCCAGAACGACAGATCGGCGATGCGCACGGGGATGCTCAGGTGCTGGGTCTGGCCGGGGGCCAGCACATCCGTCTTCTTGAAGCCGGCCAGCCGTTGGCGCGGCAGCTCCACGCCGGGCACGCTGAACGCCGTGGCGGCGTACAACTGCGCGACGGTGGCGCCAGGGGTGCGGCCGGTGTTGGTGACGTCGAGCCCGATGGTGACCTTGCCGTCCGCGCGGGCGGTCTTGGCGTCGGCGTGCACGTGTGAGTAGGCGAAGCCGGTGTAGGAAAGGCCGTAACCGAATGAGTACGCCGGGGTGCCGGTGAAGTACTGGTAGGTGCGGCCGAGGCCACCGGTCTGGGACGGCGTCAGCCCGTAGTTCTTCATGTCGGGCAGCTGCGTGTCGTCGGCGTACCAGGTGAAGTTCAGGTGCCCGCTGGGATTCTGCTTGCCGAACAGCACGTCGGCCAGCGCGGTGCCCTGGCTTTCCCCGTTGTACGCGCTGAACACGATGGCCGGGTAGCCGCTCTTGGCGTGGTCGAGCGACACGGCGCCGCCCGCCTGCACGGCCAGCGCGGTGCGCGGGTTGCCGGCCGCCGCGACCTGGTCGAGCAGCGAGTCGTAGTTGCCCGGCATGGCGATGCCGGTGCGGTCCCTGCCCTCGGTGGCCACGTTCGTGTCGGTACCGGCGAACACCACGACCAGGTCGGCGGTCTTCATCGCGGCCGTGGTCGCCGCCGAGCAGCTCGCCGCCGCGGTCGTGCCGGTGGAGGTCCCGCACGCGTCGAAGGTGACCGTGGCGGCCGGGTTGGCCGCCTTGAGCGCGGAAGTGATGCCCTGCACGGCGTTCACCTGCAGCGCCGGCTCGCCGGAGTAGTCGCCGAGGGTGACTTTGCCGGCGAGGTCGCCGACGACGACCACGCTGCCGAGCTTCGCCGGATCGGCGGGCAGTAGCGGCGCGGCGGCACCCGGAACCCGGTCGTTCTTCAGCAGCACCAGCGAGTTGTCCGCGACCTTCGTGGCCAGCGCCTGGTGCGCGGCGCTCTGGAGCTGGTCCTTGGTGATCTTCGTGTAGGCCACCCGGTCGGCCGGGTCGAACTCGCCGGTCTGCATGCGCATGGTGAACAGGTGCACCAGCGCGTTATCGATGACGCCCTCGGAGAGGACGCCGGCCTTGATGGCTTCCTGGATGTTGGCCAGGGTGTCCTCGGAGCCGGTGCAGTTGAGCTGGGTGCCCGCGCGCAGCGCGTACGCCTGGCCACCGGCGGCGCCGGAAACCTGCTGGCCGGTCGCGGTGTTCGTCCACTGCGTCGCCGCGTTGGCGGTGGTCGTGGTCCAGCCCGGCGGCGCCCAGTTGTGGCTGCCCGGCGCGTAGACGTCGCCGACCGCACCGCAGTCGGACGTCGTGTAGCGGTCGAAGCCGTAGGTGCGCTGGGCCAGTTCGTTCGCCGTGTACGTGTTCGCGGGCGCCGGCGTGCCGTTGATCGCGTTGTACGACGTCATCAGGCCGGACACGTGCGCGTCCTGGATCAGGTCCCGGAACTGCGCGGTGTAGTAGTCGCGGATGTTGGCGTCCGTGGTGTCGGAGGAGTCCGCGTGGCGGTCGTTCTCGACGTCGTTGAGCGCGTAGTGCTTGGCCGTGGCCGCGACCTTCAGGTAGGGCGTCATCGGCCGGCCCTCTCGCGTCTGGCCCTGGTAGCCGTTCACGAACGCGCCGGCCATCTTCGCGACCAGGTACGGGTCCTCGCCGAACCCTTCGTCGGTGCGGCCCCACCGCGGGTCGCGGTCCAGGTTCACCGTGGGCGCCCAGTAGGTCAGGGAGCCGTAGCCGTTCTTGTCGGGGCCGATGTTGTTCTGCGCGACGCCCCACAGCGACTTGTCCAGCATGCCGCGGGCCTCGTCGGAGATCGCCGTCGTCTCCTGGTAGACCAGCTCCGGATCCCAGGACATCGTGCTCGCCAGGTTCGTCGGGAAGCTGGTGGCGTGCACGCCGCCGGTCGCGGTGCCGGGGTTGGTGTTCGCGCCGAGCGTGTTGAGCCCGTGCTGGCCTTCGCTCCAGTACGTGTACTGCTGCACGCCGAGCCGCGGGATGGCCGGCGCGCTGTTGGTGTGCAGCTGCAGCACCTTCTCGGGCAGCGTCATCCGGGAGACGAGGTCCGCGGCCCGCTCGGCGAAGCTGTAGTGGGTGTCGCGGTAGACCGGCGGCGCGGCGGCGGCCGGCTGCGGGCCGGCCCACGCGGACGGGACGAACGTGGCCGCGGTCACGGTGGCGGCGAGCAGGGAAACGGCGGTGAGCCGTGCCCTTCGCCGGAGGAGCAAGGACATCGGATCTCCGTCACAGAGTGTCGGTGGGGATCACCTGGGTGCTTGCTGTGTTCCGGCGAAATCCCCGGCCTGGTCCCGTCATCGTTAGCAGCCGTTCCCGTTTCGAGGCAAGGGTTTCGGCTCCGCCCGATCGCCGGGCTGTGCTTTCCGGATGTAACTTTCAGCTGCCGCGAAACTTTCGCGGATCCGGCGGAGCCGCTACCGGCCGAGCTGGGAGGCGGCGGCGTGGCCGCCGAGGTCGTCGAGGGCGAGCAGGTGCCGCGGCGGCTGCTCCAGGACGGTGCGCCGGGTGACGACCTGGTCGGCGCCGACGTGCAGGAGCTGCCCGGGTTCGAGGTTCCGCCAGCCGGGGTCCTCGTCCATCCGTTCGCTGGCCACGACGACCGCGCGGTGGTGGGCCAGTGCCCCGGACCGCGCGCGGATGCGGCCGGCGGCGCTGGCGTGCTCGAGGTGGCGGTCGCCGTGCGGGCCGCCGGGCGAGCGCTGCAGCACGTACAGGTCGTGCGTGTCCGGGTAGCGCAGCGCCCACAGCTCCGAGGCCGTGGTCAGGATGACGTTGAGCGCGTAGACCGGCAGGTTCTCGGCGACCCAGCGAGCCGCGGCGGTGAGGCCGGCCCCGACGTCACCGCCGTGCGCCTCGGTTTCCTGGGTGACCAGGGCGAAGAACCGTTCGGAGTCGGTGTCGCCGCCGACGAGTTCGCGGTGTTCGCCGTCGAGGCGGGCTTCCAGTGCCGGGAGGTCGCCGATGACGCCGTTGTGGGCGAAGAGCCGGCCGTGCTGGGCGAACGGGTGGGTGTTGGCCGGCTCGACACCCCCGGTCGAGGCGTAGCGGATGTGCGCGAGGAACGTCGCCGACTCGCACTGTTTGGCCTCGTAGGCGAACTTTTCGTCCGCGTAGGCGGCCAGCGGCTGTTTCCACACCAGCGGCTCACCCCGGGCGTCGAAGGCGCCGAGGCCGGTCCCGTCCGGCTCCCGGCGGCTCTGTGCGGCGAGGCTGTCGGGCGCTTCGAGCAACCAGAACGTCGCGTGCACGCGCTGCGGCGCGGCGGACAAACCGAACAGACGACACATCCTCCGGATTCCTTCCTGACGGTGTCAGAGGCGGATACCCGGCCGGGGCGCGGCGAACCGTTCGATTGCCCGCCGCCCGGTCAGCCGCGCGAACAGGCCGAGCCGTTGAGGGCGAACGACGCGGGCGCGGCCGTGGTCCCGGTGTGGGTGGCCTGGAAGCCGATGGTGACCGACGCGTTCGGCGCGATCGTGCCGTTGTAGGCCGCGGCGCGCGCGGTCACCTCGCCCGACGACGGCGAGTACGTGGCGTTCCAGCCGGAGGTGATGGTCTGGCCGGCCGGCAGCGGGAAGACCAGCGACCAGCCGTCGACCGGGGTGGTGCCGGTGTTCGTGATGGTGAGGTTCTCGGTCAGCCCGCTGTTCCACGCGTTCACCGCGGCCGCGACCGCGCACGACGCCGACGGCGGCGGGGTGGTGGTCGTCGGGGTCGTCGTGGTCGGTGGCGTGGTCGTGGTGGTGGTCGGCGGGGTGGTACCGGTCAGGCCGAAGAAGGCGATGGCGTACGCGGCCATGCCGGTGGCGGGCAGGCTGTGGCCGGCGCCCTGAATGCTGTACGCCTCGACCTGGACGGTGCCGGACGCGTCGGCGTAGCGGCGGCGGTCCCAGCCGGACTGCGGGGTGTCGCTGGACGTCGGGGTCTGGCTCAGCCCGAACACGTTCGTCCACTGCTCGATTTCCTCCTGCAGCAGGGAGTACGGCACGAGGGTGTCGGCGGTGCCGTGCCAGAGCTGCATCGGCGGGCGGGGACCGGTGTAGCCGGGGTAGGCCTGCCGGACCGCGTCGCCCCACTGCTGCGGGGTGCGGTTCATGCTGCCGCCGGTGCACTTGCTGCTGCCGGGCGGGTAGTCGGCGGCGTTCGCGAAACAGTTGAACGGCACCCCCATGAACGCCGCGCCGGCCTTGAAGACGTCGGGGTAGAGCGCGAGCATTTCGTTGGTCATCATGCCGCCGGAGGACGATCCGGTGGCGAAGACCCGGCCGGGGTCGCCGCCGTAGTGCTGCTCGGCGTAGGTGACCATCGAGACGATCGAGACCGGGTCGCTGCCGCCGCCGCGCCGCTTGGCCGCGTCGGACCAGGTGTCGAAGCAGTTCCCGAAGCCGGCCTGCTGCTGGGCGCTCGGGTAGATGACGAGGAAGCCGTACCGGTCGGCGAGCGAGGCGAATTCGCTGCCCGCGTAGAAGCCGGGGCCCGAGCCGCCGCACCCGTGCATGGCGACCACGATCCCGGGGTGGGCCGGGTGCGAGTCCGGCACGTAGACGTGCATCCGCATGCCGCCGGGATTGTCGCCGAAGCCGGTCACCTCCACCAGTGAGGCGGCGGCCGCCGGCGGTGGCGCCGACAGCGCGGCGGCGGCGATCAGCGTGGCACCGGCGAGCATTCCGAGCAGGGTCCTGATTCTCGTCATCGTCGACCTCCGGTTGGGAATTCCCCGCCACGACGGTAGGCAGTTCCCCAACGACCGTCAATGATTTGCCGAACATTGGAATTGTGGTTACTCTGATCGCGCCGAAAGTTTCGGTAAAAGGTGGACGAATATTTGAAGATCGTCGCATTCTTGGTGCATATCGGCCGGTGCTCCGGTTCGGCGAGAGGGGGCCGGGAATGCCGGTCGTACGGCCCGAGACGCTGCTCCTCACCTTGTTCGGCGACCACGTGCTGGACCGCGGGACGGTCGTGTCGACCGGCGGTGTCCTCGGCGTGCTCGGCCGCCTCGGCGTCGGCGAACACGCGACCAGGGCGACGCTCGGCCGGATGGGGCACCGAGGCCTGCTCCGCACGGAACGCCGTGGCCGCCAGGCGTTCCTCGGGCTGACCGCGCACGGCACCGAAGTGCTGCGCGACGGGCAGCGCAAGCTCGAGGGCGAGGTCGTCGACCGGCACTGGGACGGCCGGTGGACGCTGCTGACGTTCTCGGTGCCGGAGAGCCGCCGCGCGGACCGGCACGCGCTGCGGACCCGGCTGGGCTGGTTCGGCTTCGGGGCGTTGCGCAGCGGCCTCTGGGTTTCGCCGTCGGCGCAGGACGTTTCGGCGGCGCTGGCCGAACTCGATCTCCTCGACCACGCCGAGGTGTTCCGCGCCGAATCCTTCCTGTGGACCGACCCCGCGCGCATCGCCGCGGAAGCCTGGGACCTGGCCGGGATCGCCGACGGGTACACCCGGTTTCTCCGCAGCTGGACGGGCGGGGCCTTCGCCGACCTCGACGATTTGTCCCGCCGCGTCCGGCTGGGCGCGGAATGGCTGCTGCTGATCCGCCGCGACCCGGTCCTCCCGCCCGCGCTCCTGCCGGCGGACTGGCCCGGAGTCCGTGCCGCGGCGTTGTTCGGCGAGCTGCGTCACCAGTGGGCCCGCCCGGCGGGCAAGCTGGCCGGGGAACTTCTCGGGTCCATCGTGGACGCCTGAGGCGTTCTGTTCCTCGCGTAGCTCCCGGGCGCATTGCCCGCAACGTCGTCGACCGCGCCGTGGCGTTCCTTCAAGGTGTGTACGAACGCCGTTACCGGCGGCCGTTCGGCGCTTTACAGCCCGGCGGAAGGTGCCTACGGTGCGCTGGCACCCATCCGGCCGGTCTGCGCCGACCACGGCTGAAGGAGGTCAGGTGTTCCGCAACCACAGACCCAGTACCCGCGCCACCGTCACGGTGTTCGCGGCGGCTGCCCTGCTCGCGGTTCCCGCGTTCACCGCCAGCGGCAGTGCCGCCGGCCAGCCGGGCGCCGCGCCTTGGCTGGACACGCATCGCCCGGTGCCGGCGCGGGTGGAGGCGCTGCTGCACGCGATGACGCTGCCCGAAAAGGTCGGCCAGATGGACCAGCAGCTGGTCACCACGCTGACCGACGCGAACAGCACGACGTGCGGGAACAACGGATTCGGCATGCCCAATCCGGAATGCATGCGGAAAATCCTGCTCGACGCCCACGTCGGCTCGATTCTCGCGGGTGGTACCGAGAATCCGGTCGACACCACGGGCAAGGGCGGCGTGGGCAATACCGGCTACGACTGGGCCACCGAGTACAACACCATCCAGCAGTTCGCGATCAAGAACTCGCGCCTGCACCTCCCGGTCGTGTTCGGCATCGACGCGGTGCACGGCTTCGGCCACCCGTGGCAGGCGCCGCTGTACCCGCAGTCCATCGGCATGGGCGCCACCTGGGACCCCGCGCTCGCCCAGGCCGGCGGCAAGGCGACCGCGGACGCCCTGCGCGCCACCGGCTGGACCTGGAACTTCGCCCCGGTGCAGGACATCGCGCGCGACAACCGCTGGGGCCGCACCTACGAGACGTGGGCCGAGCAACCGGTCCTGTCGGCCGCCATGGGGGCCGCGAACATCAAGGGCATGCAGACGCCCGGCAAGCGCGGTGAGCTGAACGTCAGCGCGACGGTCAAGCACTTCGCCGGCTACTCGCAGTCGGTCAACGGGCACGACCGGGCCGAGGCGCTCCTCCCGATGAACTACCTCCAGACGACGATCCTGCCGCCGTACGCGGCCGGGATCGACGCGGGCGCCGGGACCGTGATGGTCAACTCCGGTTCGATCAACGGCGTTCCCGCCACCTCGTCGCACTACCTGCTGACCGACGTCCTGCGCAACCAGATGCACTTCCCGGGTGTCGTGATCAGCGATTACCAGGACGTCACCGCGTTGCAGACCGCCTACCACATCGCGCCGGATCTCCCGGGTGCCATCGCCGCCGCCGTGAACGCGGGCGTCGACATGAGCATGCAGGTCACCGACCCGGCCGGGTGGCAGGCCGCGATCCTGCAGGCCGTCGACACGGGCAAGATCTCGCACGCGCGGATCGACCAGGCCGTGCGCCGCATCCTCACGCTCAAGTTCCAGCTCGGCCTGTTCGACCAGCCGTGCGTGGCCGACCCGGCGAAACCGTGCGTCGACGCGAACGCCGCCAACGCCGCCGTCACCGCGGGCCGCGACCAGACGGCGAAGGCCGCACGCGAGTCGATCACCCTGCTGCGCAACGAGAACAACGCGCTGCCGTTGCCGGCCGGCGCGAAGGTCGTGGTGACCGGTCCGAGCGCGGACTCGATGACCAACCAGCTCGGCGGCTGGAGCGTGAGCTGGCAGGGCGTGGCGGGGGCCGGGCACGTCTGCTGCATGGGCCCCGAGAACCAGATCCCGCCGGGCACCACCGTGCTGGGCGGCATCCGGGCCGCGGACCCGGCCGCGGTCTACGCGCCGGATCAGGCGAGCGCCGTCGCGGCCGCGGCCGACACCAGCGCCTATGTGGCGGTGGTGGGGGAGAAGGCCTACGCGGAAGGGCTGGGCGACAACCCGGCTCCGGCACTGGCGCCCGACCAGCAGGCCCTCGTCTCGGCACTGGAGGCGACCGGCAAACCGGTGATCGTCGTGGTCGTCGCGGGCCGGCCGGTCGGGCTGGGCCCGGCCGAGAAGGCGAACGCGGTGCTGATGGCCTACCAGGGCAGCACGGAAGCCGGCACGGCGGTGGCGGATGTGCTGTTCGGCAAGACGAACCCCGCGGGCAAGCTGCCGATCAGCTGGCCGTCCGACGCGCCGGCCGTCGGCGCCGACTTCGCCGGCACGGCCCCGTCGCCGCTGGGGGACCAGCCGAAGTTCTTCGACCAGCTGCCCAGCACCGCGTCCGGTCCGGGCAACGCGTACAACCCGCAATTCCCGTTCGGCTACGGCCTGTCCTACACGACGTTCACCCACACGAACCTGGCGGTGACGCCGAAGGTCGCGCGCGACGGCACGGCCACCGCGACGTTCACCGTCACCAACACCGGAACCCGCGCCGGCACCGACGTCGTGCCGGTGTACGTGGCCCAGCCGGTGAGCCCGGTGGTCGTCCCGCCGCAACGGCTGGTCGGCTTCGCGCGCGTGACGCTCGACCCGGGCCGGTCCCAGGTCGTGCGCGTGTCCTTCCCGGCGGCCACGCTGGCCGAAAGCGCGCCGGACATCAACGCGTCCGGGCCGCCCGCGGTCGTGCCGGGCAGTTATGTGCTGCAGCTGGACAAGAACGGCACGACGCCGTACGCGGTCGACGTGTCGGCGCCGTTCGTGATCCAGTAGCACGGGTTGCCGCGGGGCGACGCCGGCGCGTCGCCCCGCGCAGCATTCCACAATGGACAGTGACCGCACAGGTGCCGACCTGCGGTGAATCAAATTTCGCCGCCAATTCTCCGCATGTGTGGTAATCAAGATTTTCGCCGACACCGTCGGACACCGGCTGCGGCCGGTGCGCCGGTCCGGCGGCGCTCCGAAACCGAGTCGTGATCTCTCCGGGCGAACCGAGTACTGTTCGGACACCAATCGGACTCGAGGAAGTGGAGCGATGTCGGAACGACCGCCCGCACAGCATCGGGAAGAACGCGCGTCAGTCGGCCGGGCGGTAACCGGGGTAGTGGTCACCGCCGTCGCCGCGGCCGCGATCTGGACCGGGGTGTCCTTGTCCGTTTCCGGTGGTCAGGCGATTCTCGTCGCCGTTGCCGGCGCGCTCACCGGAATCGTCGCGTGTGTCGCCGTGTTCTTCGCGCTGCGCCGCGGTGACCAGGTATCGGCCGCGACCGCGCAGGCCCAGGCCGCGCAGGACGAAGCCCGGCACGCCCGCGAAGCCGTCGAGCAGGGCCGCGGCGAACTGGCCCTGCTGCTCGACCGGACCGTCCCGGACGCGGTGCGGCGGCTGCGCGGTGGCGGGCTCGCGGACAGCGTGCTCGCCGAGGTGCCGCGCCCCGCCGACGAACTGCACCAGCGCGCCCTGCGGCTCCTGGTCGACGAGATCGCCGTCGGCGAACGTCGCCGCGCCGCCGCGACGGCCGCTTGCGCGAGCGCGGCGGGCCGGTTGCAGGCACTGGCGACCAGCACGCTGGGGGACCTGCGCGAAATGGAGAACCGGTCGTCCGAGGCGATGCTCGGCGATCTCCTGAAGGTCGATCACCTCACCGCGCAGGCGGGGCGGCTGGCCGACAGCATCGCCGTGCTCACCGGTGCGCGATCGGGCCGCCGCTGGACGAAACCGATCCGGATGGAAAGCATCCTGCGCGGGGCGCTCGGCCGGATCGGCGCTTATCAGCGGGTGCGGGTGCATTCCGCGAGCGGGGTGGCGGTCGTCGGCTACGCCGCGGAAGACGTCATGCACGCGCTGGCCGAACTCATGGACAACGCCACGAAGTTCTCCGCCCCGTCGGAAGAAGTGCACGTTTACGTCGAAGATCTGCACAACGGCGCGGTGATCACCATCGAGGACGGCGGCCTCGGCATGAAGCCGCAGGCGCTCGCCCGCGCCGAGCGCACGGTTTCCCTCGACCAGCCGCTCGACCTCACCTCGATGTCGGGCACGCGGCTCGGGCTCGCGGTCGTGGGCAGCCTGGCGCGCAAGCACCAGCTGCACGTGTTCTTCCGGCCGTCTTCCCGCGGCGGGATCGGCGTGGTCATGCGCATCCCGACCCAGCTGATCACCCAGCCCCGGCCCGACGCCCTGCCGGAGGCGGACGAGCACGCCGCGTCGGTCGTGTGGCCCGGCCCCGCCGACACGAGCCACGAAATCGCCGGCGACCTGTCCGAGCCGTCGGAGCTGCCGAAGCGCTCGCGCGGGCAGACGCTGACCGCCGCGTCGCGCCGGCCGCCGTCACCCACCCCGAGCCCCGCCCGGGCCGAGCGGGACACCGGGTCCCGGTTCGGGGCCTTCCAGCAGCGGCGCAGCGGTGGTTCCCTGCCGACCCGCCAGGCCGCTTCCCCTTCGGACACCGGCGAAGACGCGTGACCCGTCGCCCCGCCCGTACACCCGCACACCGCCAGATGGGAGCAAGGGGACCCGCCGCGCCCGGTCCCCGGATTCGATGACTGATTCGGACAAGAGCCTCGAATGGCTCCTCGAAAACCTCGTCACCAACACCGCCGGGGCCTGCCACGCCCTCGTGCTTTCCCGCGACGGCCTGAAGCTCTGCCACACGCAGGGGCTCACCGTCGACCGTGCCGACCAGCTCGCCGCGATCGCCGCCGGCGTCCAGGCGCTGGCGCACGGCGCGTCGGTCGAGTTCGGCGACGGCACCGGTGGCGTGCGGAACTCGATGACCGAGTTCCACGGCGGGATCCTCTTCATCGTCGAGGCCGGGGTCGGCTCGCACCTGGCCGTGATCGCCACCGAAGACGCCGACGTCGGCCTGATCGGCCACAACATGGACGAGCTGGTGGAACAGATCGGCTCGATCTTCACCGCCCCGCCGCGCTTCGCGGCGGCCGACCACCCGGCTTCGTGACGCGCGCCGCGCTCGACGGGGAGGACCCGGACCGGCTCTACACGGTCACGGGTGGGCGCAGCAGCGCGGATGACGTCGATCTCGATCTCGTCACCCTGATCGTCCGGGAGTCGGAGCCGTCGGCGGGCATGCAGTCCGAGCACGTCCGGATCCTGCGGATCACCGCGAAGCCGACGTCGGTCGTGGAGCTGTCGGCCGATCTGGCGCTCCCGGTGAGTGTGATCAAGATCCTGCTCGCGGACCTGCTGGCCACGGGCAAGGTGTCCGCCCGACATCCGTCGTCGGCCCAGGCCGCGGGACGGACCTCCGACTCGGAATTCCTCAAGAAGGTGCTCGTTGGACTCCGCAATCTTTGAACGAGAAGAACGGCTGCCCCTGGCCGACACCGCCAACGACGGCGTGAAGATCGTCATCGTCGGCGGCTTCGGCGTCGGGAAGACGACCATGGTCCGGTCGGTCAGCGAGATCCGGCCGCTGAGCACCGAAGAGACGATGACCCAGGCCGGGATCGGCGTCGACCACACCCGCGGGGTGCAGGCCAAGACGACGACCACGGTCGCGTTCGACTTCGGCCGGATCAGCCTCGACGAGCAGCTGGTGCTCTACCTGTTCGGGGCCCCGGGGCAGGAACGGTTCTGGTTCCTCTGGGACAGCCTGTTCGCCGGCACCCTCGGCGCCGTCGTCCTGGTGGACGCCCGGCGGCTGGCCGATTCGTGGTACGCGATCGACCGGCTCGAACACCACGGCACGCCGTTCATCGTGGCGCGCAACAACTTCGGCCCGCCTAAGCACAGCCTCGACGACGTGCGCGCGGCGCTCGACCTGTCCGCCGAGGTGCCGCTCGTGGACTGCGACGCCCGCGACCGGGACTCGTCGAAGCAGGTGCTGATCTCGCTCGTCGACCACCTCTACACCCTGTCCAAAGTCCGGGAGGGCGCATCGTGACCGGTTCCCACACCAGCACCCACGCGGAGGCGGCCTCCACGTCGGACCGCGTCCGGTTGTACGGGCCGGAGTTCCAGAAGGACCCCGCCGCGTTGTACGCCCGGATCCGGCGGCAGCACGGCGGGGTCGTCCCGGTCCTGCTCGACGGTGACATCCCCGCGTGGCTGGCGACCGGCTACCGCGAAATCCACCAGGTGTGCCAGGACTCGCAGCTGTTCGCCAGGGACAGCCGCCGGTGGAACCAGTGGAAGAACGTCCCCGAAGACTGGCCGCTGCTGCCCTACGTGATGCACAACCCGTCGGTGATGTTCACCGAGGCCGGGGAGCACCGGCGCCGGGCGGGCGCGATCGGCGACGCGCTGTCCGCGGTGGACCAGTTCGACCTCGGCGCGCACTGCGAGCGCATCGCGGACCGCTTGATCGACGGGTTCGCGGGCACCGGCGAAGCCGACCTCATCGCCGGTTTCGCCCAGCAGGCGCCGCTGCTCGCGGTCGCGAAGATGTACGGTATGCCCGACTCGGAGGCGCCGGCGCTGGTGCGCGACGTCGCGTTGTCCCTCGACGTCGGTCCCGAGGCATTGCCCGCGTACATGCGGGTGCAGGAGGCGATGGCGCGGCTCGTGGCGGTGAAGCACGAGCAGCCGGGCGCGGACGTCCCGACGGCGATGCTGCAGCACCCCGCGGCGCTGACCGACGAGGAGGTCGTCCAGGACCTCCTCGTGGTGACCGCCGCGGCGCAGCAGCCGACGGCGAACTGGATCGGCAACACCATCCGCCTGATGCTGACCGACAGCCGCTTCGCGATGACGCTTTCGGGCGGGCGCGGCAGTGTCGGCCAGGCCCTCAACGAGGTGCTGTGGCACGACACGCCGACGCAGAACTTCATCGGGCGCTTCGCCAGCCGCGACACCATGCTCAGCGGTGTCCGCGTGCGGCAAGGGGATCTGGTGGTGCTCGGGCTGGCGGCCGGGAACGCCGACCCGCACGCCCGGCCGGACGCGGCGTCGGGCGCGCTGGGCAACCACGCGCACATGTCCTTCGGGCACGGCGAACACGGCTGTCCCTACCCGGCGCCGGAGGTGGCCGAGGTCATCGCCCGCACCACCGTCGAAGTCCTGCTGGACCGGCTCCCGGACCTGGAGCTCGCGGTGCCGGCCGAGCAGCTGAAGTGGCGGCCGTCGGTGTGGATGCGGGGTCTGGAGAGCCTGCCGGTGCACTTCACCCCGGTGCACGTGGCCGGGCCGGCGCTGTGGTGAGCGCCTTCTTTCGCGGCTGAGCCGTCGAGCCCCGGCGGCCTCGGCCGGCCGGGGCCCGGCGGGTCAGGCGGGGGTGAACGTCACCGGCAGTGACTCGGGCCCCCGGGTGAACACGCCTCGTTCGGCGGGTGCCGCGCCTTCCGCCAGGCGCAGGTCCGGCATCGCGTCGAGCAGCTGGTTGACACCGACCTCGATCTCGGTCTTGGCCAAGAGCGCGCCGACGCAGAAGTGCCGGCCCAGTGCGAAGGAAAGGTGGCTCGCCGCCGCCGAAAACGCGGTCTCGGTCGGGAGGTCCGTGCGGAAGATGTCGAACGCGCTCGCGTTCGCGAACCGGCGCGGGTCGCGGTTCGCCGCGCCGATCAGGCAGGTCACCGTGCTGCCGGCGGGAATCGTTTGGCCGCCGATCTCGACGTCCGCCGCGGGCTGCCGCATGATCATGTGCACCGGCGGGGTGTGGCGCAGGGTTTCGGCGAACGCTTTCGGGATCAGGGTGCGGTCGGCGCGGACGGCGTCGAGCTGATCGGGGTGCGCCAGCAGGTTGCGGAACAGGCTGGCGATCGCCTTGTCCGTGGTCTCGCCGCCGGCGGCCAGCAGCAGGCTGCAGAAGGCTTTGATGTCTTCGTCGCTCATGCTGGTGCCGTCGACCTCGGCGGCGCAGAGTGCCGAAAGGAGGTCGTCGCCGGGGTTTTCCCGGCGCTCCCGGATGATCGGGATCATGTACGCGGCGAGTTCGTCGTGGGTCTCGAGCCCGGCGGCGGTGATCCGCTCGTCCTGGCTGAGGTTGCCGAGGAAGGCGATGATCGCGCTGTACCAGCGCTGGAACCGGGCGTGGTCGTTCTGGTCCAGCCCGAGCATGTCGACGATGACGTTGATCGGGAAGTGGCGGGCGTAGTCGGTGACGATGTCGGCCGTGCCGCGGTCGCGGAAGGCGTCGATGAGCTGGGCGGAGTTCCGCTCGATCACCGGGCGGAACTTTTCCTCCAGTTCGTTGCCACGGAACGCGGGCGCCACCAGCGCGCGGCGGATGGCGTGCTCGCGGCCGCTCATCTGGAGGATCGTGCGCCCGTGCACGGGTTCCAGCTGCCAGCCGTAGTTGTCGGTGGTGAACGTGCTCTCCTTGAAGGCGCGAGACACATCGTCGTACCGCGAAACGATGTAGCTCTGCATTCCTTCGTGCCAGAGCACGGGCGAATGTTCGAGCATGAAGTCATAAGCGGAATAGGGATCGGCGGCAAACTCCGGTGACAAGATGTCAGGTGCGTGCCCTGCTGAAGTCACGGGACTCCTTCGCTCGGCGATGAAGTCCTCAGGCTATCCGGGATGGTTGACACCGCCAAGGTGGTCGTCCGGTCAGGACAAGTGCGCCGACAGCAGCCAGGCGGGTACCGACTTGCGGCCGTCGCCCTCGTCGCGGACGTCGCTGCCGGCGAAGTCCGCGAAGCCGGGGAAGCCGTCGGGGACGTTGGCGTGGATGCGGGCCGGCCGGATCTCGTCGATCGTCCAGTACGCGCCCACCACCTCCCGTAGTTCCTCCGCGGAGACCGGGTTGACCTTGTCCGAGGGCACGGTCGCGCTGTCGAACACCAGCACGAAGTAGGACGCGCCGGGCGCCGCGGCGCGCACGATCGACTCCTGGTAGGGCCGGCGCAGCTCGACCGGCATCGAGTGGAACAGGGTGCTGTCGACGATGGTGCCGAACCGGCCGTCGTAGCCGGTGAAGGTGCTGATGTCGGCGACCGCGAAGCCGGCGTTGGCCAAGCCGCGCTTGGCGGCTTCCTCCCGGGCGAGCGAGATCGCGGTCGGCGACTGGTCCAGACCGACGGTCGTGAAACCCCGCTCGGCGAGGTGGAGCGACGTCGCGCCCTCACCGCAGCCGGCGTCGAGAACCTCACCGTGGAACGCGCCCGCGTCGATGAGCGCGGCGATCTCGGGTTGCGGTTCGCCGATGCTCCACGGGGGCCGGAATCCCTGGCCCATCTCAGGAGCCTGGCCGCGGTAGGCGGATTCGAACAACGCGTCGCCGGTCGAGTTCGTCATGCACCTGAGGATGTCAACCCGGTTGATATATGTCAACATGGTTGACATGGAAGGACTCCGGGACGAGCCGCTCGGCTACCTGCTGCACCGGGTCACCGCGGCCTTGCGCGCCGAGGTGGCCACCGCCGTGCTCGAGCCGGCGGAGCTGGCGGCGCCCGAGTACCTCTGCCTGCGGATGCTGGCGCAGGCGCCGAAGTCCAACGCCCAGCTGGCCCGCGAGGCCCAGGTGTCGCCGCAGGCGATGAACAAGGTGGTTCGCGAGCTGCAGGATCGCGGCCTGGTGACGCGACCCGCCACGGTGCCGTCCGGGAGGTCATTGCCCGCCACGCTGACGCGCGAAGGCGTGACCCTGCTCGCGCGCCTCGACCCCGCGGTGGCCGAAGCCGAGGACCGGGTCCTGGCCAAACTCGGCGAAAAGGACCGGCGCGAGCTCCGGAGGCTCCTCGTCGCGGTCGGCCGGTGAACGGAGATCGGATCGTGACACAACGGGGTGGCGGTTCGGACGTCTGAGGGATCGTGAGAATGATCCGTATCGCCGGGCTCGGCTTGGCCGGCTTGGTGCTGGCCGCGTGTAGTGGGCAGACCGAAACCGCGGGGACGGCGCTAGCGGCCGGTGCGCCCGCGGCGGCCGGGATGACAAGCGTGCCCGGGGTGCCGGCCGCGACCGTGGCGTTCGTGCCCGCGGGCGAGGACCAGCTGAGCCCGAAGGACCCGATCGTCGTCAAGGCCGCGGGCGGCACGTTGCAGGCGGTCGCGGTCACCAACCCGCAGACCGGCAACGCCGTCAAGGGCGGGCTTTCGCCGGACAAGACGACGTGGACCAGCGACGACCACCTCCGGTACGGGGCCACCTACCAGGTGGTCGCCACGGCGGTGAACGCGGCGGGCGCGGCGACCGAACAGCGCGGCGAAGTGCACACGCTCAAGCCCGCCGGAGTCGCCACGCCGTCGCTCTCCCAGCCGCCGTCGGGCGATGTCGGTGTCGGCCTGGTCCTCGGCCTGAAGTTCGACCACGACATCACCGACAAGGCCGCGGTGGAGAAGTCCCTCAAGGTGACCTCCTCGCCGGCCCAGGGCGGTGGCTGGTACTGGGTGGGCAAGCGCGAGGTGCACTTCCGGCCCCAGGAGTACTGGAAGGCCGGGTCGACGGTGAAGCTGGAGACCACGACCTTCGGCATGCCGATCGGCGGTGGCGTGTACGGCGGGCAGGACGTCTCGGCCAGCTACAAGGTCCACGACTCCTGGATCGCCAAGGCGGACGGCAAAACGCACCAGATCAAGGCGTTCCACAACGGGGAGCTGGTGAAGACCGCGCCGATCAGCATGGGCAAGACCGTCGACACCCCGCCGCGGGGCCCGACGCCGACCTTCAACGGCACCCACACGGTGCTGGGGAAGGAAGAACACAAGATCATGGACTCCTGCAGCTACGGCGTGTGCGAGGGGGACCCCGGCTACTACAACGCACCGGAGAACTGGAACGTCCGGATCTCCAACGACGGCGAATACCTGCACGAGAACTTGAAGACGGTGGGCGTGCAGGGGAGTGCCAACGTCTCCAACGGCTGCCTCAACATGAACACCGAGAACGCCAAGTGGTTCTTCGACAACTTCAACGTCGGCGACGTCGTCGAGATCACCAACTCGGGCGGTCCGCAGCTGTCGATCAACAACGGCCACGGGGACTGGGCCATCAGCTGGAGCGCCTGGCAGGCCGGTAGCGCTTTGCACGGTTGAGCCCTGAGCGCGCCTCGGTCACGGACCGGGAGTCACCCGGCCGCGGCGCCAGTCCGAGGGGCTGGCGCCGCGGACGCGTTTGAAGGCGACGCTGAAGGCGAACGGGTCGTCGTACCCGACCGCGCGGGCGACGGTGGCGACGGTGTCTTCGGTGTCGCGCAACAGGTCCGCGGCAAGCGTCATCCGCCAGCCGGTCAGGTAGGTCAGCGGCGGCTCGCCGACCAGCCGGGCGAAGCGTGCGGCGAACGCGGCGCGCGACAGGCCGGCCCGGACGGCCAACTCGGCGACCGTCCACCGGTGCGCCGGCTCGGTGTGCAGCAAGCGCAGGGCTTCGCCGACGCCGGCGTCGCTCAACGCGCGGTACCAGGCGGGCGACGGCTCCAGCCGGGCGCACCAGCCGCGCAGTGCCAGCACGAGCACCAGGTCCAGCAGCCGTCGGAGCACGGCGTCCTGGCCGGGCTCGTCGCGGGCCACCTCGGCGGCGAGCAGGTCCAGCGCGCCACGGGTCCGCGGCCCGGCGGGCACCACCGCCACCGGCGGGAGCATGCCGAGCAGCCGTTCCGCGGCGGCGCCGTGGAGTTCGTAAGCGCCGCGGAGCATGGTCGTGGCCCCGGGCTCGCCGCCGCCGTACGTGCGCGGCGACCGGTTCTTCACCCGCTCCGCGCCGGGGACCGGATACTTCTTCGTCCCGCGGATCACCAGCTGCGGCGGGGTGCCCGGGGCGTCGGCGATGGTGTACGCGGACGTGGTGATCAGCGCGAGGTCCCCGGCGGCGAGACGCACCGGCGCGGCGTCGCCGACGCGCAGTGACGCGTGCCCGCCGAGCGTGGCCACCAGCGTGAGCGGCGGGGCGTCGGCGAAGGCCAGCGACCACGGCGGCCGCTGGATCAGCTGCCGGACCAGCGCGTGGCCGGCATGGGCCCGGTCCAGCAGGTCGCTGAGGACGTCCATCTCGGCACTGTAGACGCTGACAAAGGTATCGGCGATTTTCACCCATGGATCGTCTCGCCGTCAGCGAGTTGGCTTATGGGCATGCCCACCACCTTGATTCTCGGCGGCACCGGCAAGACCGGTTGCCGCATCGCCCGCAGGCTCGGCGCCGCCGCCCGGGTCGGCTCCCGCACCCGGGGCTTCGACCTCGCCGACCCGGCGACCTGGGCCGCCGCCTTGGCCGGTGTCACGGCCGTCTACCTCGTGGAACCGAACCTGGGCGGCGGGGACCGGCTCCCGCGGTTCGTGGCCGAAGCGGTCTCGGCGGGCGCCCGCCGGCTCGTGCTGCTGTCCGCCCCGCGTGCCGGCGAAGCCGAGCATCCATTGCACGCCGCCGAGGAAGCAGTCCGCGGCTGCGGCGCGGGCTGGACCGTCCTGCGCCCGAACTGGTTCGCGCAGAACTTCAGCGAGGGCCCGTGGGCGGCCGGCATCCGCGACGGCGTGCTGACCCTCCCGGCCGGCGAAGGACGAGCTCCGTTCGTCGACGCCGAGGACATCGCCGAGGTCGCCGCCGCAGCGCTCACCGACGACCGGCACCACGGCCGGGTCTACGAGCTGACCGGGCCGCGAGCAGTCGGCTTCGCGGAAGCGACCGCACTCATCGCGCGGGCCACCGGCCGGAAGATCGACTACCTCGACGTCGCCCCGGAGGCCTTCGTCGAGCGGCAAATCCGTTACGGCGTCCCGGAAAACGTGGCGAACCTGCTCACCGGGCTGCTGGTCGATCTCCGCGACGGCCGCGGCGCCGAGCTCGCCGACGGTGTCCAGCGTGCCCTCGGCCGCCCGCCGCGGTCGTTCGAGGACTTCGTCGCGACCACCTGGCCACACCGGAACGAAGCGGGCGCATGACTCGCGCTCAAGACGGTGCCGTTCGCCCGGTCAGGCAGTGTTGCACGAGCGGGCCGAACGTGATGGCCAGCTCGTCGACGGAGGCCGACGCGATCGGCTCGACGCGGACGATGTACCGGGCCACCGCGAGACCCAGGATCTGGACGTTGACCATACTCGCCCGCAGCACGGCGTCCGGTGTGCCGAGCAGGGCCGCGAGCCGGCCGGTGATCTCCCGGTCGATGAATTCGCGCAGCAGCGCTTCGGATTGCGCGTCGGTCGGCGCCGACCTGGTCAGCATCACCAGCGGGGGGCGGTCGGACTTGTCGAGGTTTTCCACGAGGGTCCGGACGATGCGTTCGCCCATGGTGCCGAGGTCGCCGGTGAAGATCGACTCGATGGCCGGCGGGACGGTGCCCGGCATGTCGATCACGGCGCTGAACAGGCCTTGCTTGGTGCCGAAGAAGTAGAACACCATCGCGGGGTCGACTTCCGCCGCGGTCGCGATGGCGCGCACGGTCGTACCGCCGTAGCCGTGCTGGCCGAACAGCTCGCGGGCGGCCCGCAGGATCCGCTGTTTGCTCTCCGCGCCGGAGCGCCAGCGTCCGGGGCGGTGGGTGTCGTGGTCTGTCATGACCACCGAAGCCTAACACCTTTCTTCATCACTCGGTGGAGTTTTGGCCGGACCCGCCGTACGGTGGTCTTCACCAAGCGATGAAGAATGGGGATGGCGCGATGAGAGTGGTTGTGGTCGGCGCGGGTCTCGGCGGGCTGACGCTGGCTCACGGGTTGCGCCGGGCGGGGATCGACGTCGCGGTGTACGAGCGGGACGGTGCGCTGGGCCGTCCGCAGGGCATCAGCCTGCACCTCGACGACCGGGGCGCTTCGGGGCTGCGGGCGTGCCTGCCGCCGGCGCATGTCGCGATGCTGACGGCCACCACGGGCGGACCGCGTGAGCGGACCCTCACGCTGTCCGAAGTGGACGGAGAACTCACCGTCGCGGGCGCTCAGCCGTCCGACGGGGTGGCGGGACGGCCGCGGCCCGGCCGGCAGGTCCACCGGCCGTTGCTGTGGGCGGTGTTGCTGACCGAACTGGACGACGTGGTGCGATTCGGGGCGGAGTTCACGCGGTTCGAGCGGCGCGCCGACGGCACCGTCCGGGTGTGGTTCGCCGACGGCACAACGGACACCGCGGACGTATTGGTCGGCGCGGACGGCGTCGGTTCGGCGGTTCGCCGCGGGTATCTGCCCGACGTGCGGGTCGTGGATACGGGACGCCGCACGATCATGGGCGCGACTCCGCTGCGGGCCGTGGCCGGCACCGGGCTGCCCGGCCTGATCGGCGACAGCCCCGCCAGCGTGCGGGTGCGCGGCACGATGATGGTGTTCGGCGTGCTGCGGTTCACCGAGTCTCCCGTGGCCGCGCGGCAACAGTGGCTGCCTGCCTTGCGTTCCAGTGCGGTCGCCGGGATCGAGGACTACGTGATGTGGGCCCTGCCCATTACGCGGGAGCAGCTCGGATCGCCGGTGGCGGTGGGGCGCCGGGCCGAGGAGCTGACCGCGGACCTGCCCTCGGTCCTGCGAACCATCGTCGCCGAGGCGTGGCCGGACGTCACGGTCGCGCTGCGCGGCGGCACCATCCCGCCGATGCCCGCCTGGCCGCCCGGTCCGGTGACGGTCATCGGCGACGCCATCCACCTGGCCCCGGGCTTCGGCGGCAACCTGGCCATCCAGGACGCGCACCGCCTCTGCCAGGCACTGGCCGAGGCGCATCGCGGCCGGCTCGGCCTGCTCGACGCGATCGGCGCCTACGAGGAGACCATGCGCCGCAACGGTTTCGCGTCCGTCACGGCGAAGGCGACCGCATGAGCTTCGGCATGCTCACTCAGAAGTCCCTGTCGTTGTTCAGTGCCGTCGGCGGTTGGCGCACCGTCGCCGAAAGCGTCGCGTCGCGGGCCCTGTTCCTCGTCGCGTACCTGCTGACCGGGCAGGTGCTGACTTCCGCGCTGATCGCGGTCGGTGGCGTGGTGGCCTTCGCCGTGGTGCGGCTGTGCACCACCGGCAAGGTCTGGCAGCCGGTGGTCGGGCTGCTCGTGGTCGGGGTGTCCGCACTGCTGGCCGGGGGCACCGGGAACGCGGCCGACTTCTACCTCACCTCCGTCCTCTGGCAGGCCGTCGGCGGCGCGCTGTTCCTGGTGTCCATCCTGGTGCGGTGGCCGGTCATCGGGCTGGTGATCGGCACCGCGCGCGGTGAACGCGCCGCCTGGCGGCGAGATCGCCGGGAGCGGCGGCGCTATTACGCGTGCACGGCGATCTTCCTGGCGAAGTACGCCATCGCCGTGGCCGTGCTGGTGCCGCTGTACCTGGCCGAATCGGTGGTCCCGCTCGGCATCGCCGCCACGCTGCTGGGCGGTGCGCCGGCGCTGGGCGTCTGCGTCTACCTGAGCTGGCGGATCCTGCGCACGGCTCCACAGGCCACCGTGTGTCACGCGTCGAAAGTTGGTTGACGCTCGGGGCCATGCGCCCCAATGTGGCGTTCGGTGCGTCCAGCGCACCCAATGTGGCGTTCGGTGCGTCAGACGCAACCAACGCCACATTGGGGCGCTTGAGCCGCGGCGCTGTCAACGAACCTCGGACGCGCGATCACGCCATCACGAAGATCTTTCCGCGCATCGCCGAGACTGGTACCGCGAAGGACGTGCTGGCCGCGACGAGCTGAACGGAACGGGACCGATGGATCTGCACCTCAAGGGGAAACGCGCGCTGGTCACCGGCGCCTCGAAAGGCATCGGCGTGGCGATCGCCGAGACGCTGGCCGCCGAAGGGTGCGACCTGCACCTGGCCGCGCGCAACGGGGAAGCGCTGGACAACCACGCCCGCAGGCTGCGGGAGAACCACGGCGTGGCGGTGACCACCCACGCCGTCGACCTGCGGGTCCCCGCCGCCCTCGAGCAACTCGCCGAGGCCGCCGGCGACGCCGACATCCTGGTCAACAACGCCGGGGACATCCCGGCCGGCACGCTCGACGACGTCGGTCCCGACCGGTGGCGGCACGCGTGGGACCTGAAGGTCCTCGGCTACATCGACCTCGTCCGGCTCGTGTACCCGCGGCTTCGCGACCGGGGCCACGGCGTGATCGTCAACGTCATCGGCACCGGCGGCGAACGGCCGACCGCCGGGTACATCGCCGGCGGGGCGGGCAATGCGGCCCTGATGGCGTTCACCAAGGCGCTCGGCGGGGAAGGCCCGCGCCACGGGGTGCGGGTGGTCGGCGTGAACCCCGGCCCGGTGGCCACCGAGCGGATCACCACGATGCGCGCCGCGAACGCCGACCTCGACGCGAGCTTCGCCTCGCTGCCCTCGGGGCGCATCGCCGAGCCGCAGGAGGTCGCGGACCTGGTGGCGTTTCTGGCGTCCGGGCGCGCCGGCTACATCAGCGGCACCATCGTCACCATCGACGGCGGTCTGACGGCGGCGCGCTGATGCCGTTAACTGAATCGTGACAGGGCGGCGAGGCCGGGGTAAAAGAGGACGCTGATGCTGTCCGCATGACCGATGCCGAGGTACAGCCGAAGAGCGCCAAGCGAGCGAGGACCTCGATGGGCCGGGAGCTGATCGAGCTCGCGGCCCTGTTCATCGCCACGGGGGTCGCCGACCTGTTCGTCAGCACCTTGTCGCACAACCGGGTCGGGCCGGTGGTGCTGTTCGCGCTGGGCGGGCTCCTGATCGCCACCGTCGCGTGGCGCCGGTGGGCGCACCGTCCGCGACCGGAGCCCGCACGCGGCACCGGGGGAGTACACCCACCGGAAACCGGGACGGCGTGGCGGATCCGCGCCACCGTGCGCGACGTGCCCGGGAGCCTGGCGGGCGTGACCGCGGCCCTGGCCGCGCACCGCTACGACATCGTCTCGTTGCAGGTGCTCGCCGTCCCGGACGGTGTCGTGGACGAATTCCTCGTCCGCACACGGGAATCCGTGCGCGCGGCGGACATCGCCGAGGTGACCGAGCTGGGCGGGGGCCGGGACGTCCGGGTCGTCCCGGCGGACGTGCACGAGTTCGTCGATCTGCCCACCCGCCTGCTGACGATCGCGGCCCAGGCGGCCGAGCCGGAAGCCGGCCTGGCCCAGCTGCTCCGGGCCGTGCTGGGCGAGTGCGCCGTCGAACGCACCTCACCCGGCGGGCGCACCGGAAAAGCGACGGCGGACGGCATCGGCACCACGACGATGCGGCTGGCGGACCCCGACGGCGACGTGGTCGTGACCAGGCCGCTGCTGCCGTTCACGCCGCCGGAGCTGGCCAGGGCCCGGGCCGTCCTCGACCTCCACCGCCGGCTCGCCGGGACCGCGGCCCCCGAGTCCGATGTGGAGGTTCCGCGGCAGGGTCATGGACTCGGGGCGTAGCCGAGGCCTTCGTACGGATCCGCCGGCGGCGCCACCGGATTCGCCTGTTCGACGGTGATGAACGGGATGGTCCCGTCGTTGGCGGGGTCCTTGGCCTGCTGGGCGGTGTAGGTGCCGGTGATTTCGAGCCAGGAGTCGGGTCGCAGCACGGGCGGGACCTGCCCGGTGAGGCCGACCTTGACCGGCTGGGCGTCCGCGGCGCAGCAGCTGAGCAGCATCCGCACCAGCAAAGGAGCACCGGACCGGTCGAAGGCGACGAAGCCGGTGAGCACGACGCGCCGCCCGGCGAGCGACTGCCCGTGGTCGTAGACCGCGCGGTCGGCGTAGTCGATCACGCCGAGCCGGACCGGGTTCCCGGCGGGCAGCGCGGGCAGGGCCAGGGGCGGGGTCAGCGCGGTGCCGGCGCGCATGGCGCTGTAGGAGCCCAGTGCCGGCGGCGCGGCCAGGACGAGGGCGAAGACGGGCAGCACGAGCAGCCACGCGACTCGCGGCGTGCGGTGGGCGCCGGCGCGTCCCCGGCGCCAGCCGTACCAGACGGTGGCGGCGGCCGCGGCGATCAGCACGACGCCGGCGCCGAGCACCAGCGGCTGCAGCCCCGCCTTGATGTAGCGCAGGTAGAGGCCGGTCAGCCCGGCGTGCAGCAGCACCCCGCCGAGCAGGAACAGCACGATCGCCTGCGCCGCCCGGCTGTTCACAGCAGCACCGCCCCGGTCACGGCCGCGATGGCCACCGCGACGGCGAAGGTCGCCGGCGCGAACCGGAGCGCGAACCCGCGGCCGAACGTAGCGGCCTGCATGCCGAAGAGCTTCAGGTCGATCATCGGCCCGACCACCAGGAACACCAGCCGCGCCGTCAGCGAGAACTGGGTCAGCGACGACGCGACGAACGCGTCGGCCTCCGAGCAGATCGACAGCACCACCGCCAGGACGGCCAGCACCAGGACCGCCACGACCGGGTCGGCGGCCGCGGCGTGCAGCCAGCCGGCCGGCACGACCGCCTTCAGCGTGGCCGCGGCCATCGCGCCGGCGACGAGGAAGCCACCGGCGTGCAACACGTCGTGCCGGACCGAACCCCAGAACGCCGCCCCCTTGCCGGCTCCCTCGGCCGACGTGTGCGCCCGCGGACGCAGCCAGTCCGCGCGGCCCAGCCGCTGCCACAGCCAGCCCATCACGCACGCCACGAGCAGGCTCGCCGTGAACCGGGCGACGACCATCCCCGGCCGGCCGGGGAACGCGACGGCGGTGGCCGTCAGCACGACCGGGTTGATCGCCGGCGCCGAGAGCAGGAACGCCAGCGCGGCCGCGGGCGTGACCCCGCGGCGCACCAGGGCACCGGCGACCGGCACGGACGCGCATTCGCACCCGGGCAGGACCGCCCCCGCCAGCCCGGCCGCCGGCACCGCGAGCACCGGCCGCTTCGGGAACGCGCGGCTGAAGAACGACGGCGGCACGAACACCGCGAGCCCGGCTGAGAGCAGCACCCCGACGACGAGGAACGGCAGCGCCTGGACGACCACCGCCACGAACACGGTCAGCCAGCTCTGCATCGCCGGCGTGGCCAAGGCTCCGCGGACCGGTCCCTGCAAGAGGAAACCCGCGAGCACGACGAGCGTGAGGACGAGGACCGGATCGAAGTTCCAGCCCGCCCGCTTGCCCGGACCCGGCGGAGTTGTCCGGTTTTCTTCGGTGACAGTCAAGGGGATCTCCTCACACCCACATGACATTCCACGAACGAGCGCCGCGCCTGGTTCACCGGGCGGACGGCTCAGACCGGCACCGACCGGATCGGCGTCGCGCGGGGCCGGCCGGGGCCGGAGATCCAGTCGTTGCGGGTGGCGTGCAGGGCCAGCTGGAACCGGTTGGCCGCGCCGGTGCGGGCCATCAGGTTCTCGAGGTAGCGGAACATCGTCCGCCTGCTCACCCCGAGCACGCGGGCGACCTGGTCGTCGGTGAGACCGGCGGCGAGCAGGCCCAGCAGCCGTCGTTCGCTGGGCCGGATCGGGGAACCGGAGCCGTCGTCGGCCAGGCCGAGCGGCAGGGCGACCTGCCAGCACATGTCGAACAACCCGGCCAGTGCGTCGAACAAGCCGCACGGGCGGATCAGCAGCACCGTGCGGTCCACGCCGGACAGCACCGCGCAGTCGTCGTCGATGATCAGCAGCTTGACCGGCACCTCCGGGAGGATCCGGGCTTCTTCGCCCAGTTTCCCGCACGGCAGGATGTTTTCCGCGACGTACTCGGGCCGTTCCAGCGCGGACCGCCCGTAGACGGCGCGGTACCGGACGCCGCGGGCGAGGTTCTCCAGCTCGATCTCGTTGGCGTCCGCGTCGGCGTAGTACGGCGGCGAATCCAGCCCGCGGACCTCCGTCCGCGCGGCCCGCTCGAGCCGCCGGACGCGCTCGGCCGCCACGGTTCCGCTGACCACCTCGATCATCGAGCCGTCGTGGTCGCCGCCCGCCGACCGGCGGCTCTGCTCGTAGACGCGCGTCACCGCCAGCCGGGCCCTGGCGAGTTCGGTCTCGCGTGCCCGGCTCAGCACTTCCAGCACGGGTTCCGGCCGGAGCGCCGAAACCGGCGAGCCGGGTCCGTCGACGGCACCGGCGAGGCCCACCTCGGCCAGCACGTCGAGCAGACGGCGGACCTCGCCGGGCTCGCGGCCGGTGTCGGCGACGAGTTGCTCGACGGGAACGGGGCCCGACGAAAGTAGGCCGAGATAGATTTCGGCTTCGTCCGGTTTGAGGCCGAGAGTCACCAGATGGCCAGTTGTTTCGGGGACCATTCGGGGGCACCTCCACCGGACGAGCCGACACCATTGCGCCACTGGCACCAGTGCGTCACCACCAGGGCTGAACGAACTGTAGACAACGGGACACCGGCATCCCATCGCCGTTCGTAGGAAATTCCCTGGAGGGATCGTGTCCCGTTCAGCTCGAAGAATCCTCGCCTTGGCCGGCTTCGCGGCCTTGGCACTGACCGCCCCGGCACTGCCCGCCGTGGCCGCGCCGTCCACCGCGCACCCGACCGCCCGCGTCTGCGCCCAGGACGTGCGGCCCGGCATGGCAACGTGTTTCGCCGAACGGCAGACCGACACCATGCGCGCCACGCTTTCCCCGAACGCGCTGCCCGGCGGATTCGGCCCCACGGACCTGCGCGCGGCCTACAACCTCACCGCCGGCGGGAGCGCGTCGGCCACCGTGGCCATTGTGGACTCCAACGACGACCCGAACGCCGAATCGGACCTCGCGGCCTATCGGTCCACCTACGGGCTGCCCGCCTGCACCACCGCGAACGGCTGCTTCAAGAAAGTCAACGAAAACGGCCAAACCAGTCCATTGCCGACCGCGGATTCGGGCTGGGCGGGAGAAATCTCCCTCGACGTCGACATGGTTTCGGCGATCTGCCCGAATTGCCACATCCTGCTCGTCGAGGCGAACCAGCCGAGCATGGCGGACCTCGGCACGGCGGTGAACACCGCCGTGTCCCTGGGCGCGAAGTTCGTCTCCAACAGCTACGGCGGCGGTGAGGACGGCAGCGAGAACTCCTACGACTCCAGCTACTTCCACCACCCCGGCGTCGCGATCACGGCGAGCACCGGCGACAGCGGCTACGGCATCAGCTACCCGGCGTCGTCGCAGTACGTCACCGCCGTCGGCGGGACTTCCTTGAGCCGCAACAGCAGCACGCGCGGCTGGGGCGAGACGGCGTGGAGCGGCGCGGGCAGCGGCTGCTCGGGCTCGGTGGCCAAGCCGTCGTTCCAGAACGTCACCACCGGCTGCGCCATGCGCGCGGTCGCCGACGTCTCGGCGGTGGCCGACCCGCAGACCGGCGTCGCGGTGTACCAGACCTACGGCGGCAGCGGCTGGGCCGTGTACGGCGGCACCAGCGCGTCGGCGCCGATCATCGCGTCGGTGTACGCCCTCGCCGGCACGCCCGGCTCGTCCGACACCCCCGGTGCCTACCCGTACTCGCACACCGGCAACCTGTACGACGTCACCTCCGGCAGCAACGGAAGCTGCTCGGTCGCGGTGCAGTGCAAGGCGGGCGCGGGCTGGGACGGCCCGA
This sequence comes from Amycolatopsis lexingtonensis, assembly GCF_014873755.1. Classification (NCBI taxonomy): domain Bacteria; kingdom Bacillati; phylum Actinomycetota; class Actinomycetes; order Pseudonocardiales; family Pseudonocardiaceae; genus Amycolatopsis; species Amycolatopsis lexingtonensis. The sequence goes on along the minus strand of NZ_JADBEG010000001.1, from coordinate 3,371,134 downwards.
CCGGGCTCGGCACCCCCAACGGCACCGCGGCCTTCACCGGCGGCAGCGGCCCCGGCCCCGTCACGGCGGCCAACCCGGGCAGCCAGAACGGGGTCGTCGGCACCGCGGCGAGCCTGCAGCTGTCCGCGTCCGGCGGCAGCGGCGGCTACACCTGGACCGCCAGTGGCCTGCCCGCCGGGCTGTCGATCAGCTCGGGCGGCCTGATCTCCGGCACCCCGACCACCGCCGGCACGTACTCGGTCACCGCCACCGCCAAGGACTCCTCCGGAGCCACCGGCAGCACCACCTTCACCTGGACGATCAGCCCGACCGGCGGCGGTGGCTGCTCCGGCCAGAAGCTGGGCAACCCCGGGTTCGAGAGCGGAACCAGCCCGTGGACCGCGTCCAGCGGGGTCGTCAGCACGTCGTCCAGCGGTGAAGCGCCCCACGGCGGCACCTACCTCGCCTACCTCGACGGCTACGGCAGCACGCACACGGACACGCTGTCGCAGTCGGTGAGCATCCCCGCGGGCTGCCACGCGACCCTGACCTACTACCTGCACGTCGACACCGCCGAAACCACCACCACGACGGCGTACGACAAGCTCACGGTCAAGGCCGGGTCCACGACGCTCGCGTCGTATTCGAACCTCAACCAGGCGACCGGCTACCAGCTGCGCACCGTCGACGTCTCGGCGTTCGCCGGGCAGACGGTGACGCTGACCTTCACCGGCACCGAGGACTCGTCCCTGCAGACGTCGTTCTGCGTCGACGACACCGCGTTGACGCTGAGCTGACCGAAACCGCGGAAGGCCGTCCCGGGCACCGGGGCGGCCTTCTCCGGTTCAGCGCGGCTGCGGTGGCGGTGGCGGCAGCGGAAGATCCGGGTCGATCTCGATCCCGGCGGTGCGGAGCGAATCGTCGAGGATGTGCCAGATCCAGCGGGTGAGCATGCCGGAGAGCTGCGCCTTCGTGATCCCGAGCGGGGCCTCGAGCCATTGCGCGGCGCAGGAATCGACGAGACCGACGACACCGAAGGAGAGGACGGTGGCGACGCGGGCGTCGAGCTCGAACATCGTCAGGTAGTACTCGAAAACCTGGGTCAGCTGGCGCGCGATGACGGTTTTGACGTCGGCGATCGCGTCCTCGCCCTCGCGGCGGCCGATCTGGGAGTGCAGGATCAGGTAGCGGTACAGGTTGCCGTGTTCGGCGAGCCAGCCGGTGTGGGCGTCGACGGCGGCGGAGATCATCTGCATGGCGCTGCCCTGCGGCTCCCACACCGGCCGCAACGACACGATGATCTGCTCGGTGGCCCGGTCGGCGATCGCTCGCGTCAGGTCGGCCGCGTCGTCGAATTGCCGGTACAGCTGCGGGCGGGCCACGCCGGCCGCGTCGGCGATGTGTGCGGCCGACACGTGCGGGCCGTGTTCGGCGATCGCCCGCAGGGCGGCGTCGACGAATTCGCGGCGACGGCGCTCCCGCTGCCCGGCCCAGCGCGCCGCCCGGCCGTCGCCGGAGCTGGTGCCCGCTCTGGATGACGTCACTTCGCGAAGCGTACCGGGTGGCCATTACGGGCTACGCTTCTGTAACTGTTACTTTGTGCGCTCACAAATCACCGAGAGTGCAAGCGGCGCAAATGATCACGGAGTAGGCGATGGACGATTCCACGGACGACGACCACCTGCCGGATCGGTGGTCGCCCGCCGATTTGCGGGAACGCCGATGAACGATGTGGACACTCACGGCGGCTCGGTGCGGCGTCCGGCAACCCCCATCTTCGACCGGCTGCTCGCCGAGGCTGGCCTGTCCTGGGTTGACGCCGTGCCCGCGGCGAGCGGGGAGCAGAGCGAACTGCCCCACTCGAACGGGTGGTTTTGCACGGACGAAGCCAAGGCCGAGCCGCCGAGCGGCCACCCCTGAGGGTTAGCTCATCCGGTGGATCTCTCGCCACCCTTGTGTCACCAACGGGAAAGGCCTGGGGGCGTTGCCGGCCCCGCGCGGTGAAGCCGGGCTCGCCCCCTACGCGAGCCCGGCACACCGTTCCCTCGGTGCCACCCTCCGGCTCCCCGGCCGTGAAACCTCCGCCGTTCGTGGTCGTGACGACACGGCCGACCACGGCCACCCCCACGGGGGATGCGCACCGATCAGGTTTTCGCGCCGCGCCCGTCTGTACGGGGGACATCGACTCACAGGAGGCTGGCACGATGCGGAAACTGATCTTCGGCATGAACGTGACCGTGGACGGCTACATCGCCGCGACCGGCGACGACATCGGCTGGAGCGGGGCGCCGAGCGACGAGCTGTTCCAGTGGTGGCTCGACTACGAGCGGGCGAACGAGCTGACGCTGTACGGGCGCAAGCTGTGGGAGGCGATGAGCTCCTACTGGCCGACCGGTGACCAGCAGCCCGGCGCGACCCCGGCGCAGATCGAGTTCGCGCGGAACTGGCGGGACACACCGAAAGTGGTGTTCTCCTCGACGATCGACCAGGTCGACTGGAACACCCGCCTGGTCACCGGCGACGCGGTCACCGAGATCACCCGGCTCAAGGCCGGGGACGGCGGCCCGATCGGCATCGGCGGCGCGACGCTCGCCGGGGCGGCCATGCGGGCCGGGCTGATCGACGAGTACGTCCTGGTCACGCACCCGGCCCTGGTGGGTGGCGGCACACCGCTCTTCACCGCGCTGGACAGCTGGGTGAGCCTGAACCTGGTGGAGACGCGGGCGTTTCCCGGCGGCGCGATCCTGACCCGGTACGAGACGAGGCGATGAGGCCGCCTGCCCCCGGATCACAGTGCCGGGGGCAGGCCCAGCCAGGGTTTGCCGGCGGCTTCGAATCCGGTGAGCTCGGCGATCTGCCCGTCGACGACGTGCAGCACCGCGACGGCGAACAACCGGTACCGCGGGTCGTCGGGGGTGCGGAGGTACAGCGCGGCGGCGGGCATGCGGTTGACCGTCGTGGTGATCCCGCGCCAGTCGTCGTGGCCGGGCTGGAAGAGCCCGCCGGAGACCCAGCCGTCGACCGCGTCCTTAGCCGTCGTGGTCACGGTGCCCGGATCGGGCAGCATCGCGAAGCGCAGGTCGTCGCGCAGCAGGGACGTCAGCGCGTCGAGGTCGTTGCGCTCGTGGGCGTCGATGTACGACTTCACCGCGCCGCGCTCGGCGTTCGTCAGCTCGTGGGTGGCGGGGCTCCGCCAGTCGAGGCGGCGGCCGGGCAGTTGCTCGCGCATCGTCACGCGTGCCCGCTGCAGTGCGCTGGTCACCGAGGCGACCGTCAGCTCGAGGGCGACGGCGGCCTTCGACGCCGGCCAGCCGAGGACGTCACGCAGGATGAACACCGCCCGCTGCCGCGGCGGCAGGCGCTGGACGGCGACGATGAACGCCAGCTCGATCGTTTCCCGCGCCACGACCGAGTCCTGCGGGTCTTCGGGGAGCATCAGGTCGGGGTACGGCTGCAGGTGAGGAATCTCGGTCCCCGGCAGCTCGGCCGGCACGGGGGTGCGGTCGTTGCGTTTCTCGAGGAAGTCGAGGCAGGCGTTCGTCGCGATCCGGTACAGCCAGGTCCGTAGCGCGGCGTGGCCCTTGAACGACTCCCGTTTGTGCCACGCCCGCAGGAACGTCTCCTGGGTCAGGTCCTGGGCGTCGTCGTAGTTCGCGAGCATCCGGTAGCAGTGCGTCTGCAGCGCACGCCGGTGGCGCTCGGTGACGACGGCGAACCGTGCTGTGTCGCCCGAGCGGGCCGCCGCGATGAACGCGGCCTCGTCGGTGCCCAGCGGCCTGGCGTCGGTCATGGTCGTCGATCCTTCCACGGTGCGAGGGGGGTACCAGAACTGACGACGGGGCAACGGATTCCTCATCGGTGAAGCCGGTGGTAACAGGGCGCTTCGCGCTGGCGACTTGAGGACTGTGGAATCCCAGCCGGGCGGTCGGTCTCGCGCGATCCACCCGTACGGACTGCTGTGCGGGTTCTTGATGTCGGTGTCGGTGTACCTCATGCGGAACTGGGACGCGCCGGGCCCGATGATCGTGGTCGTCCTGTTCTTCCCCTACTACGTCGGGGCCGGGTTCCTGGCCGCCCGGTGTGGCGGTCTCGAGCCGGCCGTCAAGACCGGCGCGGTGACCGCGCTGACCGGCCACGTCGTCGTGTTCCTGCTGACGGTGCTCTACACCCTCGTCAACGGCACCGGGCCGGCGGCGCTGACCTGGCTGGGAATCGGGGTGTCCCTGGTGCTGGTCACCACGCTCCTCGGCGCACTGGCGGGTGCGGCGGGCGGCATGATCGCGACGACCCGTGCCAGGCCTTGATTCTCAAGCCGGTCGAGGTCGCATAGTGGCGGGTATGAACGAGCTCTACCCCATCGGCGACGTCGCCCGCCGCACCGGCCTGAGTGTGAGCGCGATCAGGTTCTACGCCGACGAGGGCGTCGTGCCGCCGACCGGTCTCACCGAGGGCGGCTTCCGGCAGTACGACGTGCACGCCATCGCCCGGCTCGAACTCGTGCGCACCCTGCGCGACCTCGGCGCCGGCCTGGACGACATCCGCCGGGTGCTGGCCGAGGAAAGCACCCTGCGGGAGCTGGCCGTCAGGCACCTGCGGCTGGTCGAGGACCAGCTGCGGCAGTTCCACGCGCGCCGCGCCGTGCTGCGGACCATCGTGCGGCAGCACACCACGACGGAACAGGTGAGCTTGATGCACAAGCTCGTCTCGATGTCCGACGACGACCGCGACCGGCTCATCAGCCGGTTCTGGGACTTCGTGACCGACGGCGTGGACGTCCACCCCGGCTACCTGGAACTGCTGCGCAGCCGGCGGCCGCACCTGCCGGAGGAGCCGTCCACCGAGCAGCTCGAGGCGTGGATCGAGCTCGCCGAAATCGTGCGGGACGACCAGTTCCGCACGGAGCTGCGGACCTACTTCCACCGCGCCTTCGGCACCGAGCAGGGCAAGCTGATGGCCACACCGGAGATGCTGGCCCGCGCCGAGCGGCAGCGCGCGCTCTACCTGGAGGCGCAGGCGGCACAGCAGGCAGGCGTACCGGCGGATTCCCCGCAGGCCAGGGACATCGCCGAGCGGATGGCGGCCGACTCGGCCGGTTTCGTCGCGGCCATGACCGGCGACCACGACATCGCCAAGGCCCGCCGCACCATGGCCGGCTTCGACCGGACCAGGTCGGCGCAGATGCGAGCGAGGCTGACCGGGACGAACCTGATGGTCAGGTACAGCACGCTCGTGGCGACGATCAACGGCACGCCCAAGCCGGACCCGGACAAGACGGCGGCGGTCCAGGAATGGATGGCCGCCGCCTTGCGCGAAGAGACTCCCTGAGGGCCACCGGCCGGGCGCCGCCGATCAGCAGGGTTCGCCGAACCAGTGGCCGAGCGCCGGTTCGAGGTCGTCCGGTTTGCCTGCCCAGCACACGTAGCCGTCCGGCCGGATGAGCATCGGCTCGGCGTCGGCGCCCTGGCCCGCGCGGTCCACGCGGTCCTGCCAGCGGGCGGCGACCTCGGCGAACCTGCCGGCCGGATCGATCAGGACGCCGCGTCCGCGCCGGAGCAGCTCGTGCGAGCGGACCGGGCCGAGATCGACGTCCGGCGCGGGCAGGCCGAGGAGCGGCTGCCCCTCGGCGCCCGGCACGGGGTAGCGGATGCCCATCCCGGACAGCATGTCGTCGAGGTGGTACTGCACCTCCCGCAGTCGCGTCAGGGCCGCGAACAGTTCCTTGACGGCCGTCAGATCCGGGTCGCCGGTGCCCTGCTGGTCCATCAGCAGGCTCTGCGCCTGGACGTTGCGCAGCACGGCGGCCGCGACGGGATGGCGTTCGGCGTGGTAGGTGTCGAGCAGGTGCGCGGGGGCCCAGCCGTGCACCGCGGCAGCGAGTTTCCAGCCGAGGTTCAGCGCGTCCTGGATGCCGGTGTTCATGCCCTGCGCGCCGATCGGGAGGTGGACGTGGGCGGCGTCGCCCGCCAGGAACACCCGCCCGTGCCGGTACCGGGCCGCCTGCCGGGCCGCGTTGGTGATGCGGCGGGCGTAGCGCAGTTCGAGCAGCCGCACCCGGTCACCGAAGACGGCGCGCAGACCTTCGCGGATCTCGTCCTCGGTGACCGGGACGTCGCGGGGGAGTGACCGGCCCGGCCCGCCCAGCGCGAGCCGGCGAAGCGGCCGGCCCTGCGGATCGGTGCCGAGCGGGAACACCGACGCCCACTGCCCGTCCTCGCTCCGGGCGTGCGTCATCGCCTGGACGTCGCCGGCCAACCGCACGTCGGCGGCGACGGTGGTCATCGTGCCCGGCCGGCCGGGGAACTCCGCGTTCAGCAGCGACCGCACCGTGCTGCGGCCGCCGTCGGCGGCGACCAGGTAACGGGAGCGGACGACGTCGCCGTTCGCGAAGGTCGCGGTGACCCCGTCCGCATCCTGGGTGATGCCGGTCAGTTCGCGGTCGCGCCGGACGTGGACGTCTTGTGCGGCCAGGTGCCGCACGAGGAATCCCTCGATCTCCACCTGCGGGATGGACCGCCACGGGTGCCGGTGCCGGCCCCGGGTGAGCGGCAGCGTGATACTGGCGAAGTGCGCGGTGCCGATGGGGTGATTTCCGTTGGCCAGCAACGGTTCCAGCAGACCGCGCTGGTCGAACGCCTCCTGCGTGCGGGACTGCACGCCGCCCGCCTTCGACAGCGTGCTGCGCTCGGGCAGCTTGTCGACCAGCACGGCGGGCACCCCCGCCAGCCGCAGTTCGTTGGCCAGTGTCAGGCCGGTCGGGCCCGCGCCGACGATGAGCACTTCGGTGTCCATGGTTTCTCCCCTGGTGGTGTCGATCAGGACGAGAGCGACGCTCCCGCTTGCCGAGCCGGTCGCGCCAGAACCAGGGTTGATTGCGTCGATATCCGACGTCGATTACGTTCGGAACGGTGGAATCCGACTACGACGAGCTGGATCGCCGGCTGGCGCACGCCCTGCAGGTCAACGGCAGGGCGCCGTTCAGCGTGATCGCCGAGGTGCTCGGCGTGTCGGATCGCACCATCGCCCGCCGCTACGCCCGGTTGCGGTCGGCGGGAGCGGTGCGGGTGCTCGGCGGCGTCGACCCGACCGCGCTGGGCGCGGTGCTGTGGTTCCTGCGGGTGCGCTGCGCGCCCGCCGCGTCGGTCCCGGTCGCCGAGGCGCTGGCCCAGCGCCCCGACACGTCCTGGGTGAGCATCACCTCCGGGGGCACGGAAATCACCTGCACGGTCCGCACCGAGAGCGAGGCCGACAGCGAGGCGCTGCTGCTGGCCAAGCTCCCGCGCACCCCGCGCGTGGAGGGAGTGACGGCGCACTCCGTGCTGCACGCGTTCTACGGCGGCCCGGACAGCCTGGTCGCCAAGCTCGGGTCGCTGGACGAGGCGGCGATCGAACGGCTGCGCCCGCTCCCGGTGCCCCACCGGCCGGGACCGGTGAGGCTCGACGACGGGGATCGCAAGCTCCTCGCCGCGCTGGCCACCGACGGCCGCGCCGAGCTCGAGCAGCTGGCCACGGTGACCGGCTGGTCGCCGACGACGGTCCGGCGCCGGATGACCGAGCTGCGCGAGCGCGGCGTGCTGTACCTGGACATCGACGTCGACGTGCGCCTGTTCGGCGTGGGCCCGCGAACCCTGCTCTGGCTCTCGGTCGCCCCCGCTTATCTGGAGGAGGCGGGCGAGGCGCTGGCCGGGCATCCGGAGATCGCGTTCGCCGCCGCGACGACCGGGCCGACGAACCTGTACGGGAGCGTGGTGTGCGCGGACCAGCGAGCGTTGTACCGGTACCTGACGACGCGGGTGGCCGAGCTGCCGGCCATCACACACGTCGAGACCGCACCGGTGATCAAGACGGTCAAGCGGGCCGTCAGCCGGGGCTGACTACCGAGTCGTGTACACATCGGACGTCCCGAGGGTGACGACGGCCTGACATCCGCAGGGCCGGTCACGCGAGCGGTTCGCCCGCTACACCTTCGCCGCGCCGCTGATGACCGCGGCGATGCGGTGTTCGGGTTTCCTGGCCTCAGTGGACGGTCCCGTGTTCTTCGTGTTCGGCTTCGGCGGCGACATTGCGGATCCCGCGCGGCCGTCCAGAGTGGACCCACAGCGCGTAGAGCGCGGCGGCGATGAGCAGCGCGGCGGCGATCGAGATGATCGGGTCGCCCCGGGTCAGGTTGACCACCAGCGTGAACCCGACCGCGGCGGCGCCGACCACGTTGATCGCGAGGAAAACAAACCTGCGCTCGTGCCAGGAAAACCGGGCCATCGCGACGAGACCGGCGAGGAAGCTGACGAACACCGACGCGGCGTAGAACAGCACGAGCTCCTGGTCTCGTCCGCCGGCCGCGGCGGTGACCACGCCGGCGGCCAGCATGAAAACCACCACGCCCCAGTACGGCGTGTGGTGGCTGTTGGTGCGGCCGAGCCACGCGGGCAGGATGCCGGTCGTCGAGCCGTCCGGGTGGCGGTGTCGGGCGAGGGCCTTGAACAACCCCGGTCCGGCCTGGAACGACGAGCTCGCCGCCGACAGCAGCAGGAGCGCGGTGGTGAACTGGAACGCGGCGAACACCGGCGTCGCGGTGGCGGCGCGGGCGAGCTCGGCGATCTGCGTGGTGTCCTCGTGCGGGACGCCGATGCCGAGGCGCACCGCCTGTGCCGTCAGGCCGAGGGTGATCGTGCCGACGACGCCGAGGGTGAGCCACAGCGTGACCCGGCCGAACCGGCGGCGGCCGGGGTCGTCGAGCTGGCCGAGCTGCGCGATCGCCGACGACGGCGCCTCGATCCCGGTGGCCAGCGCCATGGCGACCGGGAAGGCGAGCGCGACCGCGAGCGGCGGCGCGTGCCCGGGATCGGCGGTGGTGACCCCGGCCGGGTGCGGGGTGACGAAGAGGCCGGAGACCAGCACGGCGACGGCCAGGGCGATGAAGGTGACGGTCATCACCGCGAACACCGTGCGGCCCAAGTGCCCGAACCAGGTGCCGCCAGCGACCCCGGCGACCAGCAGCAGCGCGATCGGGATCCGCAGCCCGGCCAGGGCCGGGAAGAACGCGATGACCGCGGACGCGCCGGCGGCCGAGCTGATGGCGATGGTCAGGACGAAGTCGACGATCAGGGCGCCGATCGGGATGAACGCGCCGGCCTCGCCGAACGCCTCGCCGGTGGCGGCCGCGGCGCCGCCGCCCTGGGGGTAGCGGGCGACGAGCTGGTGGTAGTTGACGATCACGACGACGACGATCGCCACGACCAGCGCCATCGTCGGGAGCAGCAGGGCGAGGTCGCCGTGCAAGGCGCGGAGGGCGGCTTCGATGGCGTAGGCGACCGAGGAGACCGGGTCGGCCATCACGGCGAAGGCGAACGCGAACAACAGCATCGGCCTGCTGGTCGCCCGTCGTGGTGCGGTGGCGGTCGGGGCCAAGGTCGAGCTACCTCCGTCGATCGGTGTCGAGCCGGTTCCGACGGACACCCTGACAGACCCGGTGCACGGACGTAAGGGTTCTCTAATCTCGTCGCCCGCTCGATCGCCCACTGAGCGGGCTATGGTCGCCCGGTGATCGGGTCACGGTGGCAGCGCGCCGTCTTCTTCGCGGTGCCGGGACTCCTGCTCGCGGGCTTCGGCGCGGTGCATCCCGGGCAGCTCGACGCGGCTACCGCCTCCTGGTGGGTCACGCTGCACGTCATCCTGCTCCCGGTCTTCCCCCTGCTCGCCGTGGCGCAGTGGCTCTTGCTCACTTCGGCGCCGCCCTGGCTCCGGTGGCCCGGGCGGCTGGCCGCGTTCGGGTTCGCGGCGTTCTACGGCGGTCTCGACGCCGTCGCGGGGATCGGGGCGGGAACGGTGGTGCGCGCCCAGCACGGGGCCACGCCGGTCGTCGGTGCCGTCTTCGAGATCGGGGACCTGCTCGGGTACCTCGGTGCGGGCTGCTTCCTCGCCGCCGGCGTCTTCATCGTGGCCGCGGCCGCCCTGCGGGAGCGGTGGCGGGCGGCGCCGGGTGCCGTGGTTCTCCTGCTCTCGAGCGTGTCGTTTTTGGACAGTCACATCTTCTGGCCGCGTGGCGTGTTCACGATGGTCGGCGTTGCCGCCGGGATGTCCTTGTTGTCGCTCGCCGGGGATCGGCAACCCGCGAACTGACCGGCGTCATCCGGTTTGCGCCGGAGCCGTCTTTGCGGCATCTTTACGCGAGGAGTGCCGGGAAGTCTGGTCGGCCTGCCCGTGCCCGGCCTGGGCGGCGGGCGGTTGGACCGAACGTGGGAGTCCGATGGCGCTCATCTTGGCGTTCGGCGTCGTGCTGCTGGTCAGCGTGTCGCTGTCCGGGGTCGCTGCCCGCACGATCCTCTCGACCGCGCTGCTGTTCCTGCTGGCCGGTGCCCTGATCGGGCAGGGCGGGTTCGGGCTGGTCGAGATCCACCCCCGCGATCCGCTGGTGACCGCGCTGGCGGACATCGCGTTGTTCACCGTGCTTTTCACCGACGGTCAGCGCGCGAGCCTGCCCGCGCTGCGGGAGGGCTGGCGGCTCTCGGGCCGGGCGCTCGGGCTGGGGATGCCGCTGACCATGATCGGCGTCGCCGTGCCCGCACACTTCCTGGTCGGGCTGGACTGGCCGACCGCGCTGCTGGTCGGGGCGATCCTGTCGCCGACCGACCCGGTGTTCGCCGCGGCGATCGTCGGGCGCGACGACGTCCCGCTGCGGCTGCGGCGGCTGCTCAACGTCGAGTCCGGCCTCAACGACGGCCTGGCGCTGCCGTTCGTGCTGATCTTCCTGGCCACCGCCGCGCACACCGAGTCCGATCTGGGCACCGTCGCGCTCGAACTCGTGCTCGGCCTGGTGCTCGGCGTCGCCGTGCCCGCACTGGTGTGCTTGGCGTGGCGGCTGAAGATCCTCACCGCCGAGCCGCGGCTGCAGGCGCTCGGGCCGCTCGCGATCGCGGTGATGCTCTACGCGGGCTGTCACCTCACCCACGCGAACCCGTACCTGGCCGCGTTCGCCGCCGGCTCGACCCTCGCGACGATGGACCGGCTCGCCGCCGAGCACTTCGAGCCGCTGGGCGACCTGCTCTCGGAGATCACGAAGTTCGCCGCGCTGCTGGTGTTCGGCGCCCTGATCACCCCGGATCGGCTGTCGCACCTGAGCGTCGGCGCGTGGATCGTCGCGGTGCTGGCGATCGTGCTGGTGCGGCCGGCCGCGGTGCTGCTGTCGCTGCTGCGCACCCCGATGTCCGGGCGGGAACGGTCGACCGCCGCGTGGTTCGGGCCGAAGGGGTTCGCCTCGGTGGTCTACGGCCTGTTGGCGCTGCAGTCCGGCATCCCGGACAGCGAGCTGGTGTTCGACCTGGTCGCCGTGACGATCGCGCTGTCGATCGTGCTGCACTCCTCGACCGACGTCCCCATCGCGAAGGCGCTGCGGGTCGAGCCGCCGGACAACCTCCCCACCGGCCACGCGGCCCGTCAAGAAACCGACAGGAGAAGCCCATGAACCCCGGCGCCCCCGTTCGGGACGTCGTACGCTGGGAAGATGCACGCCGCCCAGATGGCCGAGGAATACCCGGTCGTGGAGCTCGACTCCAACGCGCTCGAGGCCGCGCGGCTGCTGGCCGAGCGGCGGCTCCCCGGCCTGGTGGTGACCGACAAGGCCGGCTGCCCGCAGTCGGTGCTGCCGGCCTCGCAGGTGGTGCAGTTCCTGGTGCCCGGTTATGTGCGCGACGACCCGTCGCTGGCCGGGGTGCTCAACGAGTCGATGGCCGACCGGGTGTGCGACAAACTGGGTGGCAAGACCGTGCGGTCCCTGTTGCCCGAGGAAGCCACGGAGCTGCCCCGGGTGAACGCCGACGACACGATCATCGAGGTCGCCGCGATGATGGCGCGGTTGCGGTGCCCGCTGGTCGCGGTCATGGAGGGCAAGACCCTGCTGGGCGTGATCTCCGCGTCCCGTCTCCTGGAGCTGGCGCTGACCCCGCGCTGACCGCCGCGGGGGTGGTGGCGTGACCACCGCGATCGCGGTCACGGTGTTCGTGGTCGCCTACCTCTTCATCGCGACCGAGAAGATCCCGAAGACCGCCGCCGCGCTCGGTGGCGCCGGAGTGGTGCTCGCGCTGGGGGTCAGCGGATCGGAAGACGCGTTCTTCTCCGAGGACACCGGGGTCGACTGGAACGTCATCTTCCTGCTGCTCGGCATGATGATCATCGTCGGGATCCTCCGGCGGACCGGCGTTTTCGAGTACGTCGCGATCTGGGCGGCCAAGCGGGCCAAGGGATCCCCGCTGCGGGTGATGATCCTGCTGTCGCTGATCACCGCCGTCGCCTCGGCGTTCCTCGACAACGTCACCACCGTGCTGCTGATCGCGCCGGTCACGCTGCTGGTCTGCGACCGCCTCGACATCAAACCCGCGCCGTTCCTCATCGCCGAGGTGCTCGCCGCCAACATCGGCGGCACGGCGACCCTGATCGGCGACCCGCCGAACATCATCATCGGCAGCCGCGCCGGGCTGGCGTTCAACGACTTCCTGGTCAACCTCGCCCCGATCGTGGCCATCGAGCTCGTCGTGTTCGCGCTCGTGCTGCCCCGGTTGTTCCGCGGCTCCTTCACCGTCGACCCGGCACGGGTCGCCGACGTGCTGGCGCTCAACGAGCGCGAGGCCATCCAGAAACCGCGGCTGCTGATCAAATGCGGGGTCGTGCTGCTGGCGGTCTTCGCGGCGTTCGTGCTGCACTCGGTGATCCACATCGAGCCGTCGATCGTGGCCCTGCTCGGCGCCGGCGTCCTCGTGCTGCTCTCCGGAACCGAGCCGAAGCAGTACCTCGCGGGGGTCGAATGGGAGACGCTGCTGTTCTTCGCCGGGCTGTTCATCATGATCGGCGCCCTCGTGAAGACCGGCGTCATCGAGACGCTCGCCCGGCTGGCCGCCGACGCCACGGGTGGCAACGCGCTGCTCGCGGTCATGCTGATCCTCGTCGTCTCGGCGTTGTTGTCCGGCGTCATCGACAACATCCCCTACGTCGCCACGATGAGCCCGCTGGTGCTCGCGCTGACCAACGACATCCCGGACCCGGCGCACTCGGAAGCGCTGTGGTGGTCGCTGGCGATCGGCGCCGACTTCGGCGGCAACATGACCGCCGTCGGAGCCAGCGCCAACGTCGTCATGCTCGGCATCGCCGCCCGGTCCGGAGCACCCATCTCCTTCTGGGAGTTCACCAAGAAGGGCGCCGTCGTCACCGTGATCACCGTTCTCGTGGCCGCGCCGTACCTGTGGCTGCGCTACTTCGTTTTCGCCTGAGCGAGTTAGGGTGATTCGATGCACCCGGAAACGCGGCTCCGGCACGCCTCGTCCTTCGGCGCGGCGGCGACCGCCTACGCCGAGCACCGCCCGGATTACGCGTCGGCCGCGGTGCGCTGGGCGCTGGAAGCCGCGGCCGGCCCGCGCGTGCTGGATCTCGGGGCCGGTACCGGGAAGCTGACCGGCACGCTGGTCGCCCTGGGTGCCGACGTCACCGCGGTCGAACCCGATCCGGCGATGCTGACCGAACTGCGCCGGGCACTGCCCGGTGTCGATGCCCGGCCGGGCAGTGCCGAGGCGATCCCCTTACCGGACGCGTCGGTCGACGCCGTCCTGGCCGGGAACGCTCTGCATTGGTTCGATATGGCCGTGGCCGGGCCGGAGATAGCACGGGTGCTCAGGCCCGGCGGCGTCGTGGCCGGTCTCTGGAACGTCGTGGACGATCGGGTGGGCTGGGTCGCCGGGCTCGAGCGGATCGGCGGCACCGCGGCCATCGGCCCGCGCGACACGTTCAGCGGCTGGCGCGCCGCGACCGCCGATCTGGCCACCCGGTTCGGCGCACCGGAGCAGGCCGAGTTCCCGCACGGGCAGGTGCGCACCGCCGACACTTTGGTCGCGACGATCGCCACGCGCGCGGGTGTGCTGGTCATGCCGGAACCGGAACGAGCGGCCACGCTCGGCCGGATCCGCGCCTTTCTCGCGAGCACGCCGGAAACCGCCGGCGGCGAGTTCGTCCTCCCGATGCTGACGGGGGTATTGCGCGTCAAGCGATTGGACAAATCGGCGACGTGACAGATCTTTCTCCGCGGTCACACCTAGTACTTTCGGCCGATGTCCGCACGGCGAAAACCCTCCGAAAGGCGTGAGCCATTCCGGGGATATTGCCCCCGCGCCGGTTTCGCCGCCAAGCATCTCCCTACTGTGGCGGTGCTTCGTGATCTTGAACCGGAACCGAAGAGGGGAACCACCTTGACCAACCGGACCAGATTCCTCGGCAAGACATTCGCGGCGGCGGGCACCGCGGCGGCGCTCGTGCTCGCCACGGCCGTTCCCGCGAACGCGGCGCCGGCTTCCACCGTGGAGCAGGACGTCGCGCAGCTGTACCAGGACGTGGTCGATCTCTACAACGGCCTGCCCGCGAACGCGTTGCGCGGCGTCGACCGGCTCATCGACTCGCCCATCCCGCGAATGGGCCCCCGGAGCCGGGCGGCGGCGGGCCCGATCCCGGGCTGTACCGAGGGATCGCTGCTGACCTACGCCAACAAGCTCGCGGCACAGCTCACCCCGCTCGAGAACCAGGCGTTCAACGCGCTGTCGGGGCTCAGCCAGCTCTACGTCCAGGGCGTCGCGTCCGACAAGACCCCGCAGGTCTTCGGCACCGACGGCCAGTACACCTCGCGCGCCACCGACTCGATCGACAAGCTGCGCGGCTTCTGGGACATCGAAAGCTGGAACATCCAGCTCGTCGCCTGGAAGGGCACCGACCTCGGCAGCCAGGCGAAGATGGCGCAGACCTTCAGCCTCGGCCTGGCACCGGCGAAGGTGAAGGCCGCCGCCGCGCTCGCCACCAAGGTGCTCTACGAAGTGCCGACCCTGCAGGGCGGCCGCCACCCGCTGCTCACCCTGAACGCGTTTTCCGCCCCGGCCGACAGCCTCGGCGGCAAGCGCGTGGCCCTCGGCGACGGCCTGCTCGACACGGTCAACGTCCTCGGGTTCGACGACGTCTCGGTGGAATCCGTGGTCGGCCACGAATACGGCCACCAGGTCGACTTCGCCCACGAGAACTACCCGCCCAACGAGTCGTCCGAAATGGGCCCCGACGCCTACGGCGGCTATTTCGTCGCCCACGCCAAGGGCTACGCGTGGAACGCCCGCACCCAGCAGGAAGTCACGTACCTGGACGCTTCCATCGGCGACTGCTACCACAGCCACGGGACCCCTGACCAGCGCAAGGCCGCGGGCGCGTGGGGCGAGAAGCAGGCGACGAGCCAGGGCAACCCGAACCGGATCATCCCGTCCGCGACGATGATCGACAAGTTCCAGAAGGAGTACCCGAAGCTGATGCCGCCCGCCGACCAGCCGGCCACGGCCGCACTGGCGGCCGCGCACGGCTGACCGCCGATTCCCGACGGCGGGCCGTCTCCCTCGAACCGAAGGGGACGGCCCGCTTTCCCGTGGGGCTACCGGTTCGCGACGACCGGAACGTCGGTCAGCTTCCGGATCGCCTCGGCGATCTCTTCGGCAGTCGCGTCCACGGTGTGGGTGAACACGACGAAGGGACTGCCGTAGTGTTTCGTCTGCCACCGCGCGGCCCGGCTCGAGGACGCCCCGCGCCGGGACAGCGGATCGAAGACCGCGACCGCGGGCACGTTCACCCCGGGACGGGGCACGAACGCCACCACCCGGTAGTGGCTCGGCGTCGCGAAGTGCAGCCAGCGCGGCCGAAGCAGGCTGATCCGCACCTGCGCGAGCGCCGACCAGGGCACCGCCTCGAACCCGCGCGCCTCGACACCGTGCGGCCCGCAGCGCAGCTGCCACGGCTTCCCGCGCGACCGCACCAGTGACACGACCCCGACCGCCAGCACCACGACGAACACCGCGGGGCACGCGATCGCCAGCCACGGTTCCAGTAGACCCCGCACCGCGACGACGACTTCCAACACCAGGAACCCGGCCAGTACACCGAGCACCGGCAGCTGGCCCCTGATCGACGGTTTCACCAGCAACGCCTCCGACGACGCCATGTCCGCCCCTCCGTTCACTCGGAACCGCACCGCTTCCGGTGGCCGAGCGCGGCGGCGACCGAGGTGTCCGGCGACAGTATGCCGAGGATCGCGACCCCCAGCGTGTCACCGCTGGGCAGCAGGGCCGGATCGGGATCCGGTAAGCGACCAACAGGATCGTCGATTCGCCCTTGGACCGGTTGCCCTTCTCCAGAGGCATCACGTGAGCCTTTCACGGATGCACGACAAGAAGATATCCGTCCATGCCGCTGATCGGTCCTTCGGCAGGACACGCGCTCATACCGAAGAGCGGATGGACTCGGTCCGAAGCGGTCTGCAGCTGGGTTCCGACGCGAGACCGTCGGTGCGGCGAGTGTCCAACGTCGTTCTGCCCGGATCCGCGCGTAAGGGGTCAGTCTTCTGGCTGCGTTCTGTCGATGTTCTGTCAAGTACGCAAACCATGCCGCAGGCTAAGGTGGCAAGTCAGGCTCGACGGTGGAGGGGTGTCTTGAGCGGTGGTCGAAATTACAGCAGAGGTGACCGTGCTGCTCTGATCGCTTTCAGTGCTGGAACATGCTACTGGCCTGGGTGCCAGAAGCCGATCGTCGAACGTGCTGCGGGCACCTTCAAGGTCACGCTCGACATCGCACACATCTGCGCACTGAACGAGACCGGCGAGCGCTTCGACCCGGAGATGTCCGATGACGAGCGCAACTCCTTCGAGAATCTGATCGTCCTGTGCCGTTTGCATCACCAGGTGGTCGACGAAGGTGGTGCGGGAGCGGAGTATTCGGTCGAGCTGCTGAAGAGCTGGAAGCATAAACGTGAACGGGGCGGTATCGAGAGGCTGAAGGGTCTCCAGGGTCTCACGGAGAGCCGGCTGGCCGAGCTGGTAAACGAAGCGATCAAGTTGCGCGATGTTGACGTCAAAGTCATCATTGGGCGTCTGGAGCAGAGGGATTCCGAGGCTGCGGACCTGATGAATGCGCTCCTGGAGGAACTGAATGCGGTGAGGAGTTCCTCGGTGCTCAACGTCGATGCCGTTGAGATGCTGCACGAAACAGCCAAGCAACTGTCGCACCTTCCCGATAGTGCGGACGCACTAGGCGCCACCGCGCGCGAGCTTGCAAGCCTGGACGGGACAACGTCTCGGCTCGCCGCCATCGTTGAAACCGTGCAGAGACTAGTGGGAGAACTGGGCAATCTCGACTCAAGCGCGGATCGTCTCCAAGACGTCGCTACCGGATTGCAGTATCTGCCTGCCACCGCGGAGCGCCTCAACGGAGCCGCTGACAAGCTGGTGATCTTGGATGGCAACGCGGAAACACTGAAAGGTGCCGCCGAGCTGCTCCATCACCTGCCGACGACTGTGCCGGAACTCAAAGTGGTCGGCGAGCAGATCGACAAGCTCGAAACTGCTGTCGGCAGCCTTCAACGTACAATCCAGGAAACTCAACGGGCGAAAAAGGGTAACGACCAGTTGGCGAAGTCTGACGACGAGCGTCAGACTGTGACCGAGGTACAGTCCGCGGTGGTCGACACCACTGCTCCTGACTGATTTGTCGGCGAGTTCGTCAATCTGGCGTGATTAAGTCGAGCTGTAGGTCGGTGGCGATTTCAGCATGGGACACGTGAGGTTCCGGGCGCCACCGCGTTCAGCGGCTCACCCGACACCTCGTCCGGCAGCGGGTCCAGGGTCAGCACGGGCAGCCCGGCACCGCCGAGCCGGTCGTCCAGGCCACGGGTGACGACGACCAGGGCGAGGGGGTCGGACTCGATCCGCCGCGCGACGAACCCGAGCACGTCGAGACTGGCCCGGTCCATCCAGTGGGCGTCCTCGAGGACCACCAGCAGCGGTGCCTTCACCGCCGCGTCCGACAGCAGGGTCAGCGCGGCCAGCCCGACGACGTAGAGGTCGGCCACGGCCTCGTCGGCGAGCCCGATGGCCGCCCGCAGCGCGGCTCGTTGCGGTCCGGGCAGGTCGTCGATCCCGTCTCGCAGTTGGTGGACCAGCTGGTGCAGGCCGGCGCAGGCGACGTCCTCCTCGGACTCCACGCCCACCGCCATGAACACCCGGACCCCGTGGCCCGCGCCGGCGACGAGTGTCGACTTGCCGATTCCGGGGGCGCCGAGGGCGACCACGGCGCCGTTCATGCGAGTAGCGGTTGTCCGTGATCGCGAAGAAGGTCGAAGCTGCTGGGACAAGACCGTCACGTTCGTCGGGGAGGGCGTCATGAGGCCTGGTCTGGGTGTTGTGCTCGCGGTAGCGCTGGTCGCCACGGCGTGCGGCGGATCCGGCGACACGTCCTCCGGCAGTCGGGACAAGATCGGCTACCTGACGTCGTTCGGCACCTTCGGCCGGGACGCCTACGCCTACGTGGCCCAGGAGAAAGGCTTCTTCGCCGAAGCCGGCATCGATGTCACGATCACGCCGGGCAGCGGCACGGTGGACGTGCTCAAGCTGGTCGCCGCGGGCCGGGCGGACGTCGGAACGGCGGACTTCACCGCGACCGCGATCACCGTGGCGAAGGAGAAGCTGCCGGTGACCGCCGTCGCGGCGGTGCACCAGCGGTCCCTCGCCGCCATCGTCTCGCTCGAAGGCCGCGGCATCACCAAGCCGGCGGACCTGGCCGGGAAGAAGATCGCCGATCAGGCCGGCTCGACGAACCAGGTGATGTTCCCCGTCTACGCCAAGGCCGCCGGCGTCGACCCGGCCTCGGTGCGGTTCGTGCCGGCCACGCCGCCCGCCCTCCCGCAGCTGCTGGCGAGCGGCCAGGTGGACGGGATCGGGCAGTTCGTCGTGGGCCGGCCCCTCATCGAAGCGGCGGCGCGGGGCAAGAAGGCCGTCGTGCTGCCCTACGGTGACCTGGTGCCCGACCTGTACGGCAACGTGGTCGTCACGTCGAAGGAGCTCGCCGCCCGGAATCCCGCGCTGGTGAAGCGGTTCACCACGGCGCTGCTCAAGGGGCTCGGCTACGCGATCGAACACCCCGATGAGCTCGGCGCGATCCTCAAGAAGTACCAGCCGGCCCAGGACGCGGGCGTGGCGGGCGCCGAGATCGGGTTGATGGCGCCCTACGTCCGGCCCGCCGGGTTCAGCGGCCCGCTCGGCCAGGTCGCCGAGGAGCGGGTGCGGAAGATCATCGGCACCCTCACCGACGCCGGCGCGGTCCCGGCCGGCGCGCTCACCCCAGCCGACCTCGTCTCCTTCGGGCTGGTACCCCAGCCGTGATCGTCGTGGACGGTGTGGCGCAGGTCTTCGACGGCCGGGCCGGGCCGGTCGAGGCGATCGCCGGGATCGACCTCGAGGTGGGGGCGAACGAGTTCGTCGCGGTCACCGGCCGGTCCGGGTGCGGCAAGTCGACGTTGCTGCGGCTCATCGCCGGGCTGCTGCCGCCGACCCGTGGCCGGATCTCCATCGGCGGCGAGCCGGTGACGAAGCCGCGTCGCGACGTCTCGGTCATGTTCCAGCGCCCGGCGCTGCTGCCGTGGCGGTCGGTGCTGTCGAACGTCATGCTGCCGATCGAGATCTTCGGCCTGGAGCGGAAGTCCTACCGCGACCGGGCGCACGAGCTGCTGGAGCTGGTCGGCTTGCGCGGCTTCGAGAAGCGGTTGCCGCACGAGCTTTCCGGCGGGATGCAGCAACGGGTTTCGCTGTGCCGGTCGTTGATCCACGCGCCGGCGGTCATGCTCATGGACGAACCGTTCTCCGCGTTGGACGCGCTGACCCGCACGGAGCTTTCCGGGGAACTGCAACGCATCCAGCTGGAGCGGCCCCGGACGGTCGTGTTCGTGACGCACTCCATCGAGGAGGCCGTCGTGCTCGCCGACCGGGTGGCGGTGCTCACCCCGCGGCCGGGCCGGCTTCGCAAGACTGTCGACCTCGCCCTCCCGCGGCCACGCGTGCCCGGGCGGCCCGACGTCGATCAGGCCGGTCGTGAGCTGCGCGATCTGCTCACCGAACCGGTCGACGGGGGAGTGGCGTGAGGGGCCGCGTGCTGCCCGTCGTGGGGGTGCTGGTGCTCGTCGGCCTCTGGTGGCTGGTGACGATCGTCTTTTCGATCGAGCGCTTCCTCGTGCCCAGCCCGGCCGACGTGGTCGCGGCGTTCCTCGAGCTGCCGGGGTACCTGCTCGCGCAAAGCCTGGTCACCCTGCTCGAGACCGTCGAAGGGTTCGCACTGTCCATAGTGGTCGGTGTGCCGCTCGCGATGCTGATCGTCCGTTCCCCGCTCCTGGAACGGATGTTCTACCCGATCCTGCTCGCCGTGAACGCGGTGCCCAAGATCGCCATCGCCCCGATCCTGGTGGTGTGGTTCGGCTTCGGCCAGGGCCCGAAGGTGGTCCTGGTCGTGCTGGTGTGCGTCTTCCCGGTGGTCATCTCGACCGCGTCCGGGATGAAGTCCACGCCGCACGAGCTCGTCGAGCTGCTCCGCTCGTGGGATTCCTCCCGCCGCCAGGAGTTCTTCAAGCTGCGGTTCCGCCACGCCCTGCCGCAGATCTTCGTCGGTCTCAAGGTGGCGATCTCCCTGGCGGTCATCGGCGCGGTGATCGCGGAGTTCGTCGGCGCCGACGCCGGGCTCGGTTTCGTCATCGTGCAGTCCGGCGCCAGTGCCGACACATCGCTGGCCTTCGCCGCGATGACCCTGCTGGCGCTCATGAGCATCGCGTTGTTCCATGGACTGGCATACCTGGAGCGGAAGCTGGTGCCGTGGGCTGAGGAGTACCGGTGAGTAGCCGACAAAGACGACGCGGGTGCCGCGCTTCGCAGCGCAGCACCCGCGTCGCGGGAGGGCATCAGGAGAGCTGGGCGACCTCCGCGTCCGTCAGCGCCTTGCCGACCACGCCGACTTCGTCGACCGCGCCGGGCCAGAAGTCGACGTTGCGGCCGTCGTACTTGGCCCGTCCGACCGTGAACGCGCCGGTGCTGACCAGTGCCGGTCCGGCCGGGGCCGTCGCGACCTTCACGCCGTCCACGTAGAGCCGGATCTCGGTGCCGGACCGCACACCCGTCAGCTCGTACCAGCGGCCGAGCTCCGGCACGACCTCGTACCGGGCCCGGTTGCCGCCGGGGGTGCTGAACGCGAACGCGCCCTGCCCGTACTGCAGGTAGAACGGGCTTTCCCGCTCCCGGCCGTCCTGGCTCACCGCGGTCGCGTAGTTGCCGGGCAGCTCGTCGAGCCGCACCTTCGCGGACACGGTGTAGTCGCCGGTCGTGTCGACGACCGGGCCGTAGGTGTCGGCCGAGCCACCGGAGAACTGCAGTGCGCCGTCCTTGAAGGCCGCGCCGGTCGGGGTGAGCGTCAGCGGGTTGTTGCCGCCGCTCGAGTCCTTCGCGGTCGTTCCTCCGCGCTCGTCGAGGTTCCACTCACCCTTTCCCGCGTACGGGTAGGGCTTGCCGGCGTTGGCACCGGCCTCGATCACGCGCCGGTTGATTTCGCGGACCGGACCCGGGTCGACCTTGATGCGCTTGCGGTCGTAGGTCCAGAGCCCGTTGAGCTCGCCTTCGAGGTCGGTGACCTGCGTGTAGACCGACGCCGACAGCTCGGCCCTGGCCTGCCCGAGGTAGAACGTGCGGGTGTTGTCGACGTACTTCGCCGTCAGCGCCGCCTTGTCCTGCACACCGCTGTAGATCGCGATCGGCGCACCCGGCCACTGGTGACCCGGCGTGCGCAGCGTGAAGCCGCCGTGCTCGCCGTCCATCGCGACCCGCTTGCCGTCGGAGCGGGCCGGGTCGGTGTTGTTGTAGTCGTGGTGGTCGATGACGTCGCCCGCGCCCGAGTCACCCTTGGAGGCGCAGCAGTTCACCCCGCTGTGGGCGTTGACGATCCGGCTCGGGTCGGTGGCCTTGACCTGCTCGGTGATCCGGCCGGTGGCCGCCTTGTCCCACTCGCCCCAGCCCTCGTTGAACACGATCCAGGCGTAGACCGACGGGTGGTTCTGCAGCTGGTGCATCTCTTCCAGGCCCTGGCTGAGCCACGCCTGCTGCGCCGCGGGGTTGTTGCCGTCCTCGACGGACACGAAGTCCTGCCACACCAGCAGTCCGAGCTGGTCCGCGTGGTAGTACCAGCGGGCGGGCTCGACCTTGATGTGCTTGCGGACCGCGTTGAAGCCGAGGTCCTTCTGCGCCTTCAGGTCGAAGACGAGAGCTTCGTCGCTCGGCGCGGTGTTCAGGCCGTCCGGGTAGAAGCCCTGGTCCAGCTGCATCAGCGAGAAGAACGGCTTGCCGTTGAGCGTCAGCTTCGGCGTGCCGCCGACGTTCGTGATGCCGGTGGACCGCATGCCGAAGTAGCTCTTGACCTTGTCCCCGCCCAGCTTGACCTCCAGCTGGTACAGGTACGGGTCGTCCGGCGTCCAGAGGTGCGGGTTCGGCACCGCCAGCTTCAGGTTCGCGTTCGCCGGTCCGCTGACCGTGCCGACCTGCCGGCCGCGCGCGTCCTTGGCGACCGCCGTGACGGTGGCGTTGCCCGCGGACTTGACGGTGAGCGCGAGCGAATTCGTGGTGAGGTCCGGCGTCGTCTTGATCTCGTCGATGCCCTTGTCCGCCACGGGTTCCAGCCACACCGTCTGCCAGATGCCCGACGACGGGGTGTAGAAGATGCCGCCGGGGTTGGCGGACTGCTTGCCCTTGGGCTGGTACGGGCCGGTCGTGTCGGTGACGGCGACGACGATCTCCTGCTCGTCGCCGCGCTTGAGCGCGTCGGTGATGTCGGCGCCGAACGCCGTGTAGCCGCCGGTGTGCTCCGCGACGAGCTTGCCGTTCACCCAGACCTTGGCCTGGTAGTCGACCGCGCCGAAGTTGAGCTTGAGGCGCTGCCCGCCACCGATCTTCCAGTCGCGCGGGACGGTGACCGTGCGGCGGTAGAACATGTGGTCCTCGTGCCGTTCGAGCCCGGAGAGCTGCGACTCGATCGGGTAGGGGACGACGACCTTTTCGGGCAGCCGCTTGCCGAACGTCGGCTGCTGGCCCTCGGTGGCGGCCGAGAACTCCCACGGGCCGTTGAGGTTGACCCACTTGTCGCGCTCGAGCTGCGGCCGCGGGTACTCCGGCAACGGGTGGCGCGTGTCGACGTTCTCGCCCCACGGCGTCCGGAGGCGTTCGGTCGAGGCGTTCGCGACGAGGCGCCCGGCCTTGCCGACCTTCGCGCCGTTCACCGCGAGCGCGCCCGCGCCGTCGTAGTAGAGCGTGACCCGCTGGCCCTTCAACACTTCTTCGGCCAGCTGGATCGTGGCGCGGGTGCGGGACGTCGTGATGAACGCGATCGGCATCGGCGTCGCGTCGACCTCGATGCGCAGGTGGTCCTTCAGGTCGCTCGTCCCCGAAACCCGGCCGTCGAAGTCGGCGGTGAGGGTGCGGCCGTCCTTGGACACGTCCGCCGAGCGCGGCACGACCGCGTAGTCGGCGGGCGGCGTGAACGCCGACAGCGGCACGATCCGCTTCGTGATCGCCGCGCTCGACCAGCGCAGGAACATGTTGGCGCCGCCGGTGTCCTGGAACATCTCCAGCTTGAAGTCGTACTGCTTGCCCGCGGTCAGCGTGACCGGCGCGCTGGTCTGCTCGGTGTCCCAGTCCCCGACCCAGTGGTCGATCACCGGCGCGCCGTCGATGAACAGGCGGAACCCGTTGTCACCGATGGCGTAGAACGTGTAGTCGCCGGTCTGCGGCACGGCGAGCTGCCCGGACCATCGGGCGGTCGTGTTTTCGGTGCGCCCGGCGACCAGCCCGAAGACCGAGGTCAGGTCCGCGTGATCGACCTCCCCGTCGAGCGCGGTACCGGCCAGGTTCGCGAAGTCGCGCGCTCCCGGCGCCGACATCGTGAAGTATTCGGCTTTCAAGCCGTGCACGGGCTCGGCGGCGCCGGCGGGCGGCGTGCCCGACGCCACGCCCAGCGCCACCAGGAGGGCGAGGAGGACGGAAGCGGCTCTTCTCATCGGCGAGGACCCTTCACTTTTACAACGTTGTAAAACGCTCTGGGCGATCCAATCAGACAAGTTGGACTCCCAGATACCGCCAAATGTCGGTATCTGAACGGCCGACTGCCGAGGTTCCCGTCAGACGCCGAGTCCGGGGGACAGGGCGCGGCGCCACTGGCCGGTGACGGTCCGGCGCAGCGCCTCGGTGTCGACGCTCCCCGGATCGAGCAGCCGCTGCAGCGCGATCCCGCGCAGCTGCCCGACGACGGCGGTCGCGACTTCGTCCGCGCCCGCGTCGGCGGCGATGCTGCCGTCCGCGATGCCGGCCTCGACGTCTTCGCGCAGGTCCGCCCGGAAGGCGGCGTCCCGTTCGCGGAAGATCGGGGCCAGGTCGGGCTGGGTGGCGGCTTCCGCCCACAGCAGCAGGAAAGCCTGGTTGAACACGCTGATCCGGCCGAGCTCGCCGAGGTAGCCGTCGATCAGCCGCAGCAGCCGGTCGAGGCCCGGCGGCAGGTCCTCGAGGCCCGGGACGAACCCGGCCTGCGTGGCGCGCGCCAGCCGTTCGACCAGCGCCTG
Organism: Amycolatopsis lexingtonensis; assembly: GCF_014873755.1. NCBI lineage: Bacteria > Bacillati > Actinomycetota > Actinomycetes > Pseudonocardiales > Pseudonocardiaceae > Amycolatopsis > Amycolatopsis lexingtonensis. The sequence goes on along the minus strand of NZ_JADBEG010000001.1, from coordinate 3,346,689 downwards.
CTTCCCGCCGAAGTGGTGGGTGACGATGCCGCGGCTGTACCCGGCGCGTTCCCCGACGCGGGCGAGCGTCAGCGAACGCACACCCTGCTCGACGACGAGTTCGGCGGCGGCGGCCAGGATCGCGGCTTCGGCCTGGTCGCGGCGTTCCTGCTGGGTGCGTCGGGTGGGAGGCATGAGCCGAGCCTAGCAAACTAACTTGCGTGTTGTTCAACAAGTATGTGTACAGTGGCGGTCCAGGAGGTCCTGATGATCGAAATCGAAGAACACGCCCTCGACGCCCTGCTCGCCGACGACCCCGGCGGCCCGGTCGTGATGCTCAACCTGCTGCGGTTCCGCCCGGACGGCGGCCGGGAGAGCTACCAGCGCTACGCCGAAGCCCTGCGCCGCGAGCTCAACCCGCGTTACGGCCTGAAGGTCGAGTACCTCGGGACCGGCGGCCCGGCGCTCGTCGCGGAGGACGGGCAGGCGTGGGACATGGTGGTGCTGGTCCGCTACCCGGACCGGAAGGCGTTCGCGGCCATGGTCCGCGACCCCGAATACCAGGCGATCGCCCACCTGCGCGCCGAGGCGCTGGTGGAATCGGTCCTGCAGCCGACGACACCGGTGGCGGCCTGATGCCCGCGGTGTTCGTCCACGGCAACCCGGAGACGGCGGCGGTCTGGGACCTGCTGCTGGCGGAACTCGCCCCGGTGCGGCCGGACCTGGTCTGCCTGTCGCCGCCCGGTTTCGGCGCGCCGCTGCCCGCCGGGTTCGGCGCCACCCGCGTGGAGTACCGCGACTGGCTGATCGGCGAACTGGAAGCGTTCGGCGAGCCGGTGGACCTCGTGGGTCACGACCTCGGCGGCGGGCACGTCGTCAACGTCGTGCTGAGCCGCCCGGACCTGGTCCGCAGCTGGGTCAGCGACGGGCTGGGGATGTTCGACCCGGGCTACGAGTGGCACGAACTCGCCCGCCGCTGGCGGACACCCGGGGTGGGCGAGGCCGACGTCGCGCAGCGGTTCGGCGGCACAGCCGAGGCGCGGACGGCGGTGCTGGTGGAGCGGGGGATGGGCGAGGCTGTCGCGGCTCGTGTCGCGGCTGGGCAGGACGAGGTGATGGGGCGAGCGGTGCTCTCGGTGTACCGGTCTGCCGGCGAGCCAGGCCTGGGCTTGCCGCTGGAACGGGCGGCGGTTCGGCCGGGGCTGGCTATCTTGGCCACGGCCGACGACGTGGTCGGGAGCGAAGCGCAACGCCGCCGGGCGGCCGCCCGCGCCGGGGCGAGGGTCGCCGTCCTCGCAGGAATGGGGCACTGGTGGATGACCCACGACCCGGCCCGCGCCGCCGCGGTGCTGACCGGGTTCTGGGCCACCCTCGGCTGAGGCTCAGCTCGCGGTGCAGGCCAGCCCGGCCAGCGGCTCGGCCGCGCCGGTCGCGACGGCACCCCACGTCGTCGTCGCGCCGGCCGCCAGTGTCCCGTTGTAGGTCTGGTTCGCCGCCCGCACCTGGCGGCCCGTCTGGGTGGGCACGGCGTTCCACGAATTGGTCACCTGCTGGCTGCCCGCGAACGAGAACTCCGTGGTCCAGCCGGTCAAGGCGGCCGAGCCGGTGTTCTTCACCGTGAACTCCAGCTGGTGCCCGCCGTTCCACGACGACGTGACCGCCGAGGTCACCGCGCACGACGCCCCGGCCGGGCTGGTCGTCGTGGTGGGCGTGGTCGTCGTGGTCGTGCCGGTCCCGGTCGTGTAGCCGATCGGGGTGTAGGCGGCCGCGCACCCCGAAAGGCACTGGTCCGGCAACGTGAAGCGGTAGACGCGGCCGTCGTTGACGAGCGCGTCGTCCGCGTCGCGGACCCGGATCGCGTACGCGGTGCCCGCCGTGGCGGTCGGGCCGATGATGAACGCCTCCCCGAGGTCGCTGTCCGGTTGCGCCTGCTGCCAGCTGCCGTCCGCGCCGAGGAACTCCACGCCGTGGACGCCGTTGGGCAGGTGCGACACGGCGATGGCCGTCCAGTACCGTTGCGCGCCTTGGAGAAAGCCGAGCTTGAGGTCGCCGGTGTAGCCCGGGGCGGGCACGTACGACCAGGAGACCTGCCGGTTGTTCCAGTGCGCGGGGTTCATGTCCCCGACCGGGACACCGTCCTTCACGAACCGGTTGAGCGACGCGGTCGAGAGGTCGAGGTGGCCGGGATCGTCGCGGCACCAGGCGTTCGCGTCGCCGCAGCTGTCCGCCACGACCATGGTCAGCCGGGCGCCGGCGTACCCGTCGGTCACCCAGGAACCGTTGCGGCAGAACGGTTGTCCCGGTGCGCCGTCGTTGACGCCGGTGCAGTAGTCGCCGATGGTGACCTGCACGAACCGCCCGCAGTTGCGGCCGTTGTCCCACAGGCCGATCTTGGCGGCCTGGGACGGCGGGATCGGCCGCGGGTAGAAGCTGTAGTCGCCGGGCGTGTTGTAGACGTTGAGGGCGACGAAGTCCGGCGAATCGAGCACGTCCTGCGGCAGGCCGCAGCCGCCGTAGGGCGCACCCAGTGCGTCGAAGTGGGTCGCGTTGCCGGTGATCGGCGTCGCCGGCGCGGCGCCCGACGGCCACGGCCACAGCACGGAAACACCTACGACGAGCATGGCGATCGCGGCGAGCACGCCCGGCCGGCGGGAGGCGGATCCCATGGACACTCCTTCCGCCTTCGGTGCCGCGGCAGGCGGAAAACGTCCCCGGCGGCGTTCTCTGGAAGCGCTCCCAGAGTCCCCGCGCGCCCGCCCTTTGTCAATCGTCACGCCGGTGCCGGCACGAGGAGCCCGATCGCGGTGGCCATCCGGGCGAGGTAGGCCTCCCGGGTGCCGACCTGGTGCTTGAGCCCGACCGACGCGCTGATCAAGGTCTGGGCCACCGCCGGATCGCCCACCGCGGTGACGACGAGTTCTTCGAACCGCTCGGGCGCGGTGCGGGTGATGGGCCCGAGCAGGTCCGGGTTCTGCTCGATGACCGCCGGGACGTCGCGGCTCATCGGCCCGACGTAGCGGCCGGCCCACCCGTCGAACGCGCCGAGCAGCCGCTCCGGCAACGGTTTTCCGGCGTCGGCGAGAATCTCCTCGGCCGCGGCGAGGTCCTGCTCGAGCGCCCGGGTGACCGCGGCTCGGAACAAGTCCTCTTTGGACGCGAACAGGAAGTACAGGCCCGGCCGGGAAATCCGGGCCGCGTGCGCGACCTCGGCCATCGAGGTCTTGCGGTAGCCGTGCCGGGCGAACGTCAGCAGCGCCGACTCGAGCACCGCGTCGCGGCGGCCTGGCTCGGCGGCGTCTTCGGTAACGGCCATGGCGCCGATGCTACGGCGACTGAACCAACTATACAACTTCTGTTCAAACTGTATAGTCGGCGGCATGACCGCCCGAGAGCTGATCTCCACCCCGTTCACCGCCGCCAGTACCGCGGACGAAGTGCTGGCGGGTATCGACCTCGACGGCGTCCGCGCGATCGTCACCGGTGCGTCGTCCGGGATCGGCGCGGAAACCGCCCGCGCGCTGGCCTCCGCGGGGGCCGAGGTGACACTCGCCGTCCGGAACCCGGCCGCGGTGCCCGCGGGACCCCGGTCGCGGGTCGCCCGGCTCGACCTCGCCGACCTGGCGTCCGTCCACCGGTTCACGCGCGAGTGGACCGGGCCCCTGCACCTCCTGGTGAACAACGCGGGCATCGTCACCGGCGGCCCGGCCCACACCGCCGAAGGCTGGGAACTGCAGTTCGCGACCAACCACCTCGGCCACTTCGCGCTGGCCGCCGGCCTGCACACGGCCCTCGCCCGCGGCGCGGCCGACCGCGGCGAGGCGCGGATCGTCTCGGTCAGCTCGACGGCGCACATGCGCGCCGGCGTCGACTTCGCCGACCTGCACTTCGCCCGCCGCGCGTACGACCCCCAAATCGCTTACGCGCAGTCGAAAACGGCCAACTCGCTGTTCGCGGTGGAAGCGACCCGCCGGTGGGCGGCGGACGGGATCTTCGCGAACGCCGTCAACCCGGGCGGGGTGGCGACGGGGCTGCAGCGCAACTTCACGCCGGCGCAACGGAAATCCCTCGCCGAGGCCGAAGCCGCGGGCGTCTTCACCTACAAGACCGTCGGGCAGGGCGCGGCGACGAGCGTCGTCGCGGCCGTCGCACCGCAGTTCGCGCGCACCGGCGGCCACTACCTCGATGACTGTCAGGAGGCCTATCCGGTGCCGGACGACGCCGAACTCGCCGAGCACCCGCACGGGGTGAAGGCGTGGGCCCTCGACCCGGCCGCGGCGGAGCGGCTCTGGCGGGTGTCGGCGGAGCTGACGGGTGCTTGAGTCAGCTGCGGCCCAGCACCTCCTCGTTGAGGATCGTGCCGCCGAGGCTCCAGCCGTTCTCGGTGACCTCCTCGACGATCACCAGCGTGGTCGGGCGGGCGCGTTCCCCGTAGACGTCGGCGAACGCGTCCGTGACGGAGTCCTGGAGCTTCTTCTTGGACTCCGGCGTCAGCGTTCCGGCCGGCACCTTGAGGTTGGCGAAGGGCATGGGTGGTTCCTCTCTCCGATGTGCCCTCCACGATCGGCCCGCGCGCGGCCCGGAGCCAGGGGACGTCATCCCCTGTGTCCCGGGCACCGCACGGGCAGACTGGAGCCATGAGTCCCGCGAGGTACAGCGAGCTGGGGGCGTTCCTGCGCTCCCGGCGCGAGCGGATCCGCCCCGGCGACGTCGGGTTCGTCGCCGGCCCCCGGCGGCGGGTCCCGGGGTTGCGCCGCGACGAGGTCGCGCAGCTCGCTGGCGCGTCCGTCGACTACTACAACGAGCTCGAGCGGGGCGCCGGCTCGCAGCCGTCGGAGCAGATGCTCGCCGCGCTCGCCCGCGCGCTGAGGCTGACCCGCGACGAGCGCGACTACCTCTTCCACCTCGCCGCCCGCCCGGTGCCCGCCGAAACCGGCCCCGCCGCGCACGTCCACCCCGGGATGCTCGACCTGCTCGGCCGCCTGCCCTCGACGCCCGCCCAGGTCATCACCGACCTGCACGTCACACTGGTGCAGAACCCCCTCGCCGTCGCGCTGCTGGGCGACCAGTCGGGCTTCCGCGGCAAGCGCGCGAGCTTCGCCTACCGGTGGTTCACCGATCCCGCGGCGCGGAGCCTCTACCCGGAGGCGGACCACGACGCCCAGTCGCGCGCGTTCACGGCCGACCTGCGAGCGGCCGCCGCGGCCCGCGGTCCCCGCGACACCGAAGCCGCGTCGATGATCCAGGAGCTGCTGACGACCTCGCCCGAGTTCGCCGGACTGTGGTCCGAGCACGCCGTCGCCTTCCGACGTGACGACCGCAAGCGCATCGTCCACCCGGGACTGGGCACGGTCGAGGTCAACTGCCTCACGCTGTTCAGTGAGGACGGCCGTCAGCGCCTGCTGTGGTTCACCCCGGCGCTGGGCACCGACAGCGCCGACGCCCTCGACATGCTGGCGGTGCTGGGCTCCCAGAACCTGACCGGCGACTTGACGTGACGTCTACGGGACGGTCACCCGGACTCCGGGCAGGACGATGCGCACGTCGAGGTCGGGGGCGAGGCGGGCGACGGCGTCGGCGTAGTGGCGCGGGTCCTGGTCGCCCTTGGTGATCATCCGGTCGCCGAGCCAGCCGCTGTGGAACGCGTAGTGGTGGGGGATGGCGAGCTTCGGCCGCAGCACGGCGGTCAGCTCCGCGGCTTCTTCGGCGTCCATCACCACTTGGGCCAGGTTCGCCGGTCGGATGCAGAGGCCGTTGGTGGGCAGGATCGTGAGGTCGATCGGCCCGAGCCGGTCGGGGATCCGGTCGAGTTCGGGTACCCGCAGCGAATCGCCGCCGAAGAACACGGTGCGGCCGCCTGCCTGGAGCACGAACGTCACCTCGTGGACGCCGTGCTCGCCCGGCGTGGCGGTGACCGTGAGGTCCCCGATCCGGGTGGACTCCCACGCTTCGATGGTGTGCAGCCGGGTGAAGCCCTTTTCCTTCGCGATGGTGGTGACGGTGCCCGGCCCGACGAGCGGGGTGTCCGGGTCGAGCCCGCCCGCCAGCAGGGCGTCGAGGTCGCAGTGGTCGTAGTGCTCGTGGCTGATCACCACGGCGTCCAGGTGGTCCAAAGTGGACAGCGGCGCCGCGAGCCGCTCGCCTTGGTAGTAGACGGCGCTCTGGGTGAACCACGGGTCGGTGAGGACGCGCAGGTCGCCGAGCTCGATCAGCTGGCACGCGTGGGCGATCCGGGTGACCGCCAGGGTGGTGTCCATGCCCGCCCCCGTCAGTTGGTGCCGAGGTCGAGGAGGGCGCCGAGGAGTTCCTCGGGCGTCTCGACCTGGGGCAGGTGGCCGGAGCGGGGGAGCAGGGTGAACTGCGACGTCGGGATCGCCGCGGCGTACGCCTTGCCGTACTCCGGGCTGACGATCCCGTCGCTTTCGCCCCACACGACGTGCACGGGGAAGTGCCCCAGGGTGGCGAGCCGGTCCAGCAGGGTCGGGTCGGACATGGCCGGGCCGGTGTAGGAGATCAGGGCCAGGACGTCCGGGCTCGGTCCGGTCCCGCCCGCCGCCGGGGGCGCGGGTGCCTTGCGCGGGTCGTGGAAGGACAGCTTCTGCAGGTCGGCGGGTGCGAGGCCGGCGACGCTGGTCACCGGGTGCCCCTCGACCTCGATCCCGATGCCGTCGACGATCACCGCGCCGCTGACCCGCGGGCTGCCGAGCAGCGCGATCTCCGCGGCCAGCCAGCCGCCGAAGGAGTTGCCGATCACGGTGACGTCGCTGAGGCCCAGCTCGTCGAGCATGCCGACGTAGGCCGCGGCGAGGGCGCGGGTGGAGTCCACGCCCGGCACCCGCGGGGTGCCCGCGAAGCCGGGGTGGGTCGGGGTCAGCACGCGGGAGTGCGTGCGCTGGGCGAGCAGGTCCGCGAACCCGGTCATCGTCGCCGGGCCCCCGCCGCCGTGCAGCAGGAGGAAGGGGCGGGTGTGATCGCGGTCCTCGACGGTGACCGTGCCGAACGGGGCCTGCACGATGCGGGTGGGCCGGAGGCTGCCTGCGGGAACTGGAGTAGTCATGTAAACAAGCTTATATAAACATCCTTAGTTTGCCAAGTGTGAGGAGAACGCCGGTGGTGGGATACGCTGCGTCAGTGTCGCCGTCGCTTAAAGAAGTCGGGCTCGCGGTGAAGCGCCTGCAATGGCGGCACCACCGCGAGGGCAACCGCCGGTTGTCCGCGCACGCGGGGCTTTCCCTGGTGCAGTGGGACGTCCTGCGGCACCTGAACGAGCAGCCGGACGCCACGCTGCACACGCTGGCGGAGCTGACTTTCCAGACCGACCAGTCGATGGGCACCCTCGCCAAGCGGATGATCGACCGGGGGCTGCTGAAGCGCGCGGACGGCCCCGGCCGGGCCACGCGGCACGAGCTGACCGAGGACGGCCGGCGCGCCTACGAGGCCGGGTCGGTCATCCTCGAGGAGGTCTTGGCGGAGTCGATCGGCACGCTGACCGAAGCCGAGCGAGGTGTCTTGCACGGGCTCCTGATCAAGGCCGCCCAGGCCGGACCACGCCGCTGACCTCAGGGCCCCGCTCGGATGTCTTGAATGAGTCATTCAGGACCTCCGGCGCCCTGAATGACTCATTCAAGACCTTTGGCGCGCGACGCTGAGGTCCACTGTGGACAACCGCGTCACGGGTGCTTGGTCTGGACCCGCCCGAGCGAAGGGTCGGTACCGATCGCCTCGATCGCCCGCTGCCACGCCGGATCTCCCTCGTGCAGCGCGGACCACAGGTACGCCCACGTCATCCGCTGGGTGACCGCCAGCCGCTCGGGGTCCTCATCGTCCGTTTCGGCGAGGCTGTAGCCCATGATGCCGCCCAGGTAGTGCTTCGCGCCCGGCAGGACCAGCAGCGCGTCCGCGCCGGGGCTGAGGTGGTACGGCTCGGCGTGCCAGGCGGCGCCCCGCGTGGTGGCGGCGGGGTTCCCGTCCTCGTCGCCGTGGACGACCAAGGTCCGCGTGGTCAGGTGCGAGAAGTCGGCGTCCAGCTCGGGGTACCGCGCGCGCATGGTTTCGGTCATGCCCTCGGCGCTGCCGGTCGGGGTGAGCAGTACCCCGGCCTTGATGCGCGGGTCACGCAGGTCGACGCCGGTCCGTGCGCCGAGCAGCGCGCTGACGGTGTTGCCGCCCGCGGAGTGCCCGACGGCGGCGACGCGCGCCGGGTCGAGGCGGCCGGCGAGGACCGGGGCCTGGGCCTCGATGGCGGCCAGGTGGTCGAGGATCAGCACGAAGTCGTCGATCCGCGAGCGCCAGAACAGCGGGTGGCCCGGTGCCGTTTCGTCGAGGCCGAGCCCGCCGTTGGGCGAGCTGAGGTGGGTCGGCTGGAGCACGGCGAACCCGTGGCTCGCGTAGAAGTCGGTGAGCGGCGCGTAGCCGTCTTTCGACTTCAGGTACTGCGAGCTGCCGCCGCCGTGGGACAGGAGCACGATCGGCAGCGCGTCACCCCGCAGGGGCGCCGTGACCCGCAGCTCCAGCGGGAGGCCGCGGCCGGGCGCGGGCAGGGTGACCGGGTTGACCGCGACGGCCGGGACCGCGTCGGGAACCGGGATGCGCCGGGCCAGCCGGACGTAATTGTTTTCCATGGGCCCAGCCTGTGGCCGGAAACCGGGGCCGGGCAGGGCCGGTCCATCCAGGACCGACCTGGTCCTGGACGCGGCCGCGGCCCCGCGCGCATGCTGGAGCCGTGATCGACCGGACCGGGCTCGCCGAATTCCTGCGCCGGCGGCGGGAAGGGCTCTCGCCGTCGGAAGTCGGCCTGCCGGCCACCCGACGCCGCCGGACGCCTGGCTTGCGGCGCGAGGAGGTCGCGGTGCTGGCGGGGTTGTCGAGCGACTTCTACGCCCGGCTGGAACAGGCCCGCGGCTCCAATCCCTCGGAGCAGGTGGTGGCCGCCCTCGCCCGCGCGCTGCGGTGTACCCCCGACGAGAAGGACCACCTGTTCCGGCTCGCCGGTGTGCCCACGCCGCCGCGCCAGGTCGGACGGCGGCTCGACCCCGGCCTGCGTCAGCTCGTCGCGCACCTCGACGACCTGCCGACGTGCGTCTACAACGAGGTCGGCGACGTGCTCCACACCAACGCGCTCGACGACGCCGTGGCGTGCCGGACCGAGCAGCGCCCGGACGGGGAAAACAACGTCTACCGGCTCTGGTTCACCCGCGAGGAGTCCCGTGCGCACGTTCCGGAGGCCGATCGGGCGCGCCTGTCGGCCGCGCACGTCAGCGACCTTCGCGCCACGTACTCCCGCCGCGGCGAGGACGACGAGATCACGCGGCTGGTCGACGACCTCACCGCGCGGAGCGAGGAGTTCCGCACGCTGTGGGAGCGGCACGACGTCGCCGTCCGGCACGCCGACCTCAAGGACGTCCAGCACCCCGCAGTGGGAGTGATCCGGTTGCGGTGCCGGCTGCTCCAGCTGCCCGAAGCGGGGTTGCGGATCCGGATCCTCCTGCCGCTGGAGGGCACGGACGCCGCGGAGAAGCTCGAGCTGCTCCGCGTGATCGGCACCCAGCAGTTCCTCGAGGCCGAGTGACCGGGCCCGCCGCGGCGAGCCCGGCCACCCGGGTCAGGCGCGCACGCCCGCCGCGAGCCGTGCGGTGAGCCGTTCGAGCGCGGCCGTGCCCTCGTGCGCGCCGAGGAGCGTCTCGACCAGGGCCGACCCGACGATCACGCCGTCGGCGAACGCGGCCACTTCGGCGGCCTGGCGCGCGTCCGCGACACCCATGCCGACGCAGACCGGCAGGTCGGTGACCGCGCGGAGCCGGTGCGCCAGCACGGCGGCGGCCTCGTCCACCGACTCGCGCGTCCCGGTGACGCCCATCAGCGCCGACGCGTAGACGAACCCGGTGCCGGCCGCGGCCGTCTCCGCCAGCTGCGAGTCCGTGCTGCTCGGCGCGACCACGAACACCGTCGCCAGGTCGTGCGCCGCCGCGTGCCGCCGCCACTCCGCCGACTCGGCCACCGGCAGATCCGGCAGCACGCAGCCCGAACCACCGGCGGCGGCCAGCTCGCGCGCGAACCGCTCGACGCCGTAGCGGGCCACCGGGTTCCAGTAGGACATCACCAGCACCGGCTTGCCCGTGGCGGCGTGGACTTCGCGGACCGTGCGCAGGACGTCCGCGATCCGGAGCCCGCCGCGCAGCGCGATGTCGTCGGCGGTCTGGATGACCGGGCCGTCCAGCACCGGATCGCTGTGCGGCAGGCCGACTTCGACGATGTCGGCCCCGGCGTCGAGGGTCGCCCGGATGGCGGCGATCCCCGCGTCGACGGTGGGGAACCCGGCGGGCAGGTAGGCGATGAGGGCGGCCCGCCCGGCCGCCTTCGTCCGGGCGAGGGTCTCGGTGAGCGACCGCAGGCTCATCGCGCGCCCTCCAGTCCGAAGTGGACGGCGGCCGTGTCGAGGTCCTTGTCGCCGCGCCCGGAAAGGTTCACCAGGAGGACGGCGTCCGGGCCGAGTTCGGCGCCGACCCGGAGCGCGCCTGCCAGTGCATGCGCGCTCTCGATCGCCGGGACGATGCCCTCGGTCGCGGCGAGCAGCCGGAACGCGTGCATCGCCTCGTCGTCGGTGACCGGGCGGTACTCGGCGCGGCCGGAGTCGTGCAGGTGCGCGTGTTCGGGGCCGACGCCGGGGTAGTCGAGCCCGGCCGAAATCGACCAGGCTTCGAGGATCTGGCCTTCGTCGTCCTGCAGGACGTAGGAGCGGGAGCCGTGCAGGAACCCCGGATCGCCCGCCGACAGCGACGCCGCGTGCTCCCCGCTGTCCACGCCGTGCCCGGCGGCTTCGCAGCCGATCAGCCGGACGCCGGGGTCGTCGAGGAAGGTGTGGAACAGGCCGATCGCGTTGGATCCGCCGCCCACACAAGCGATCGCGGCGTCGGGCAGCCGTCCGGTCCGCTCGAGGAGCTGGCGGCGGGCTTCGACGCCGATGACGCGCTGGAAGTCGCGGATCATGGCCGGGAACGGGTGCGGCCCGGCGACCGTCCCGAACAGGTAGTGCGTGTCCTCGACGCGGGCGACCCAGTCGCGGAAGGTCTCGTTGATGGCGTCCTTGAGGGTGCGCGACCCGGAGGTCACCGGGACGACTTCGGCGCCCAGCAGCTCCATCCGCGCCACGTTGACCGCTTGGCGCCGGATGTCCGTCTCTCCCATGTAGACGGTGCAGGCGAGGCCGGTCAGCGCGCACGCGGTGGCGGTCGCGACGCCGTGCGAGCCCGCGCCGGTCTCGGCGATGACGCGGGTTTTGCCCATGCGCTGCGCCAGCAGGGCCTGGCCGAGCGCGTTGTTCACCTTGTGCGAGCCGGTGTGGTTGAGGTCTTCGCGCTTGAGGAAGACCCGCGCGCCACCGGCGTGCGCGGCGAAGCGCGGGACCTCGGTGAGCGCGCTGGGACGGCCGACGTAGTGGGCGAGCAGATCCTCGAACCGGGCGACGAAGGCGGGATCGTCTTTCGCCCGCTCGTATTCGGCGGCGACCTGGTCGATGGCGGCGACGAGCGCTTGGGGGACGTACTGCCCGCCGAAGGCGCCGAAGTAGCCCGCGGAGTCGGGAAGGGTTCCCGGCGCGGCCGGGAAGAAGAATTCTGGCATGGCGATGTGCTCCTGACCCGGGGGAGTCCCGGGTGGTTCGTGGCTGGTCGGGGATCACCGGAGCGCACGAACACGCGGGCTCACCAGGTCAGCCGGTGATCCCTCGCGACGTGCGGCGCACGGTGCCATCGCATCCCGTCGACCTGGCCCGCTTCGGAGCCGATCGCGTACCGCACCCGGCGTCCGCGCACGCGCCGCGCGGGCGCCTGGCAGCCACGCGGCCGGCGGCCACGGGCGAAACGGACGGTGAGGGGCACGGTGCGAGCCTACCTCGTGCTCGCCGAGCACGTCGCTCAGCTCCTGAACGATCAGTGAGCGTCGGCGGCGGTGAGGGTCGGCCGGGCACTGCGGAACCGCCCCGGTGACACGCCGTACTCGCGGCGGAAGGCCGCCGAGAACGCGAACTCGGTCGAGTAGCCCACCTTCGGGGCGATGCTCGCCAGCGCGGCGTCGGTTTCCCGGAGCAGCTGCGCGGCGCGGGCCAGCCGCCAGCCGGTCAGGTAGGTCATCGGCGGCCGGCCCACCGCGGTGGTGAACAGCCGGGAGAAGGCCGTGCGGGGCAGGCCCGCGACCTCGCTCAGCCGGCCCACCGTCCACGGCCGGTGCGGGTTTTCGTGGATCTCGCGCAGCGCGGCCGCGATCCCCGGGTGGGCGACCTCCGGCCACCCGGCCGCGCCGTCGCGCTCGTGCCACTGGCGCAGGACCTGGACGAGGATCAGGTCCAGCAGCGCCCGCCGCGTCGCGCCGGAGCCGGGCCCGGCCACGGAGACGTCGGCGACGAGGAGGTCGATCAGGGACCGCAGCTCCGGGTGGCGGTCGTGGTCCGGCGACAGCGTGATGAGGTCGGGCAGCGCGCGCAGGTACTGGGGCGCCTGGCCGTGGTCGAGCCGGTAGGCCCCGCACAGGAATTCGAACGACGCCGGCCCCGCGCCCGGCAGGTCCGCGCCCAGCTCGAAGAGCGGGATGTCCGCCAGTGCGCGAGGTTCCTCGCTGAGCCCGTGCTCGGCGCCGGACGAGGTGAGCACGATGTCGCCCGGCCGCAGGGCGACGGGCTCGTCGTGGCCGATCAGCCAGCAGGTGCCGCGCGTGATGATGTGGAACCCGCTGCCGTCGAACGCGGCGAACCGCAGGCCCGCCGGAGAGGTCTGCCTGATCAGGCGAGCGCCGGCGCTCCCGACCCGCACGGTGCGGATCACCTCGCTGATCAGGTCCATGCCGGCGATGCTACCGGCGCACAGCCGCGTATGAACCGGTGCCGCTCGCGCATGGCACGCCGCGCGCGGCCGGTGCTTGAGTCGGTGGAGTGATCGAATACGCGAACGCCGGGACCGTTGACGTCCTGCGCACCCACGCCGGAAAAACCGAGCAGAACGACCGGCCGGCCGGTGAAGGCTTGGCCGCACTGCGCGAGGACGGCGTCTTCGCCTGGCGGACCCCGCGGGAGCACGGCGGGGAATGGGCGGACGCGGAGACCGTCGCGCGCCGGCTGACCGGTCTCGGCCGGGCCTGCCCGTCCACCGCGTGGATCGCCGGGACCTGCGTGACATCGAAGAACCTCGCCGCCCGCACCTTCCCCGGCGCCGCGACGCCGGACTTCTTCGCCGATCCGGACACGCTCTTCTGCGGTTCGGGGGTGCCCGGCGCGCGGGGCGAGCGGGTGCCGGACGGGGTGCGCGTAACCGGCCGCTGGCCGAACGTCTCGGGCTGCGAAGACGCGGTCTGGGCCACGCTCGCGGTCATGGTCGACGGCGAGTTCTCCTTCGCGCTGGTGCCGACGGCCGACCTCGTCGTCGAGCGGACGTGGGACATGGCGGGCATGCGCGGCACCGGCAGCCACACCCTGGTCGCCGACGGCGTCCTCGTGCCGTCCGGCCGGATCGCGGCGGCGTCGCCCTTCCCCCTGGGAGACGCGATGCTGTACGCCACCACGGTGCTCGGCCCGGTCGTGGGCGCCGCCCAAGGGGCGCTCGACGCCGTCACCGCGATGTTCGCCTCGGACCGCAAGCCGTTCATGACCGCGTACTCGCGCATGGGCGAGTCGGCGGGGGCCCGCCAGTGGCTGGCGGAGGCCACCTACCTCGTGGAGCGTGCCGAGAAGACGATGCTCGAGGTCGCCCGTGAGGCGAGTTCCGCCGAGTTGTCCCCTGTGGACGGTCCGCGGCTGCGCATGGCCCTCGCCGACGCCGGGCGGGACTGCCGGGCCGCCGTCGAGCGGATGCTCGACCTGCACGGTTCGAGCGGTTTCGCGACGTCGAACGTGCTGCAGCGGTTCTGGCGGGACGTCGCCGTCGGCAGCAGGCACCCGCACCTCAACCCCTACCTCGCGGTGGAAAACCTGGGCACGGCACTGAACGAGAGAGTCGACACAGTGTCGAATTTTCTCGACCAGGCGTAGAGTCGAGGGCATGACGAAGCGAACCTTCCTGATCACCGGCGCGAGCAGCGGCCTCGGCCGCGCCTTCGCCGAAGGCGCGCTGGCGGCCGGGCACACCGTCGTCGGCACCGTGCGCAAGCCCGGAGACCTGGCGAAGTTCGAGGCGCTCGCGCCCGGCCGCGCCCACGCCCGGCAGCTCGACGTGACCGACGACGAGGCGGTGTTCGCCGTGGTCGGCGAGGTCGAGCGCACGGTCGGCCCGATCGACGTGCTGATCGCCAACGCCGGCTACGGGCACGAAGGCGTGTTCGAGGAGTCCCCGATGACCGAACTGCGCAGGCAGTTCGACGTCAACGTCTTCGGCGTGGCGGCCACCGTCCACGCGGTCCTGCCGGGCATGCGGAAGCGGCGCTCGGGGCACATCGTCGCCGTCAGCTCGATGGGCGGGCTGATGACCGTGCCCGGGCTGGCGTACTACTGCGGCAGCAAGTACGCGGTGGAGGGCATGCTGGAGACCCTGTCCAAGGAGGTCGCGGGGTTCGGGGTGCGCGTGACCATCCTCGAGCCCGGCTCGTTCCGCACGGACTGGGCGGGCCGTTCGATGGTCCGCAGCGAGCGGTCGATCGCGGACTACGACGAGCTGTTCGAGCCGGTCCGCGCGGCCCGGCAGGCCGCCAGCGGAAACCAGCTCGGCAACCCCGCCAAGGCCGCCGAAGCCGTGCTGGCCGTGGTCGAGGCGGAGAAGCCGCCGGTGCACCTCGTGCTCGGGTCGGACGCGCTGCGGCTTGTCGCGAGCGGCCGGGCCGCGGTGGCCGCGGACATCGAGGCGTGGGAAGAGCTGTCGCGGTCCACGGACTTCCCGGACGGGCACCAGATCGCGGCGAACGATGCCTGAACTCCGGCGCCGGCGCGCCGCACCGTCCAAAGGGGACATCCGCGAGGCGAAGCTCCTCGAAGTCCTCGAGGACCTGCTGGCGGTCAAGAGCTTCGACGCGCTCACGGCCGGCGACATCGCCGAGCGCGCCGGGCTCTCCCGCGCGTCGATGTACTTCTACTTCAGCTCCAAGCAGGAGGCCCTGGTCGCGCTCTTCGCCAGGATGATCGAGGCACTGCGCGAAAAGTCCCGCGCGGCGGCCGACGACCCGGCGGCACCGCGCGACGCGATCGCGACGGCCATGCGCCGCACCCGCGACCACTGGCGCGAGCACGGCCTGATCATGCGCGTCGCGATCGACCAGGCTTCGACCATCCCCGAGATCGGCGCGTTGTGGACGGAGACCGCGGACATCTTCATCGCCGCGATCGCGGCGATCCTGGTCCGGGCCGGCGTGCCGTCCCACGACGGGCCCGACGGTGCCCCGGCCCTCGCGGGCGCGGTGTGCTGGATGATCGAGCGGACGTTCTACCACGCGTCGGCGGTTTCGCTCGAAGCACTCGACCAGGCCGCCGAGACCTGCGAGGTGGTGTGGCTGCGGGCGGCGGGGATCGGGCCGTCCTGAGTGGTCGTCAGGTGTGCCAGCTCCGTCCCTGCCCGGTGAGCACCCGGCCGAAGGCCAGTTCCGGGAAGTGCGCGCCGACGCCGGTGGTGGCTTCGTCCTCCAGTTCGCGGAAGAGGCGGTCGCGGACCTGCCGCGCGAGGGCGGGATCGACGTCGGCCATCGACTGCCAGCTGGGCTCGTCGAGCTGGACCGGGCAGGTGATCGCGTCGCCGAGCAGCAGGGCCCGCCGACCCGCCGAGGAGGCGACGAGGCAGAGGTGCCCCGGCGTGTGCCCGGGCGTCAGCACCAGCGAGAGGCCGGGCGCGATCGTGGTGTCCCGGTCCACGAGCTGGACGCGGTCGCGCTCGCGGTCGGCAAGCAAGCCCCGGCGGATGTGGTCGGCCAGTTTCGCCTTCCCCACGACGAAGTGGTCCCAGTCGCCGGTGCCGAACCGGATCGTGGCCCGGGGGAACACCGGCTCGGCGTTCGTGTCGTAGAGCCAGCCGCAGTGGTCGACGTGCAGGTGGGTGCACACGACGTCGGTGACGTCGGCGGGGGAGACCCCGGCCGCGCGGAGACCGGCCGGCAACTGCCCGCCGACGAGGAGCCGGGGCGGCCCGCCGTCGTCCAGCACCGGACCCATGCCCGCGTCGACGAGCACGGTCCGGTCCCCGGTGCGGACGAGGAAGCAGCCGATGGGCAGCCACGCCATCCCGTCGCGCGGCTGGAACAGGTGCTCGTGCCCCTCGGGCCGGACGTGCTCGCCGAAGTAGGCGGGCGACGCCCGGAACGTGCCGTCGCTGAACGGGTGGATGGTGATGTCGCCGATCTGCATCGGTCTCCTTCCCGGGGCGGGCTCCCGCGGCTCCTCCGATGGTGCCCGAGCCAGGGCGCTCCGCCGCCGGTGACCCGCTCGCCCCACGTCTTGAATGAGTCATTCAGGTCTTCGGAGGTCCTGAATGACTCATTCAAGACGCTGGCGCACCGCTGCCGACTTCGGGCCAGGGCGTCTAAGCGACCTTGACGGAACCGGCGTCCACGGCCCAGTCCGCGCCGATCACGCTCGGCATGCTCGGCGAGGACAGCAGCAGGACGGCACGGGCGATCTCGTCCGGCTCGATCAGGCGGCCGGTCAGCATGCCCACGTCCTTCGGCAACCCCGCCAGCACGGCGGAGTGCTCGACGCCGATCGCGTCCGCCACTTGCGACAGGTAGCCGCCTTCGCCCGCGATCAGGTGAGTCCGCGTCGCGGACGGCGAGACGGTGTTGACCCGCACCCCTTCCGGACCCACGCGCTCGGCGAGCCCGCGCGAGAACGACCTCAGCGCCGCCTTGGACACCGCGTACGGCAGGGGAGTGCTGCCGGGAGCGCCGATGCGCCGCGCGCTGTCGGAGGTGATGTTCACGATGGCGCCCCGCGCTTCGAGCAACGCCGGCAGCGCGGCCCGGGTGACGCGCACGGCGGAGTGGAGGTTCAGCGCGAAGACGTCCAGCCAGATGTCGTCGCCGCCCTCGAAGACGGTGCCGAGGACCCCGTCCGGCAGGTCGCCGCCGCCGGCGTTGTTCACCAGCACGTCGAGCCGGGGGTCGGCCGCGAGGACCTGCTCGACCACGCGCCGGGGCCCATCGGGATCGGCCAGGTCGGCGGCCACGAACGTCGCGCCGGTCGCTTCGAGTTCGGGCGTGCTGCGCCGCGCCACGGCGGTCACGGACGCGCCTTCCGCGACGAAGGAACGCACGATGGCCAGGCCGATGCCCTTGCTGGCCCCGGTTACGAGGACGCGCTTCCCGGCGAGCTGAAGATCCATGTTCCCTGCCTCCTGTGGTGGACGGCTAAGTAGCCGTTGACCTCACAAACGAAACAGCAAAGTCTCACTTCTGTCAACAAATGAAAGTGCTAGTTCTCGACTATGCTGTTCGTTAGGCTGGGTGATCCCGAGGAGGTCAGATGAGCACGCCCGTCCCGTCCCGCCCGGTCCGAGCGGACGCCGAACGGAGCGTCGCGCGCATCCTGGAAGCCGCCCGGGTCGTCCTCGCCGAGGACCCGACCGCGTCCATGGAACGCATCGCGGACGAAGCGGGCGTGGGCCGCGCCACCGTCCACCGCCGGTTCGCGTCCCGGAAGACCCTGCTCGAGACCCTGTGCGCCCAGCTCGACGACCAGTACCTGCGCGCGCTCCAGGAGGCGAAGGTCGACACGGCGCCGCCGCTCGTCGCCCTGTACCGCGTCACCGAGCGCGTCATGGAGCTCAAGCTCGGCAACCGCTCCGTGCTGGACGCCGTGGTCTCCGCGCTGCCCGGCCGCGATTCCCACCTGAGCGCCGAGGTTCAGGAGCGCGCCGAGCTGCTGTTCGCCCGCCTGCACGCCGCCGGTGCGATCACGGCGGAGAACCCGTCCTGGTGCCTGCGCCTCTACCTGGCGATCTTCGACGCGGTGCACCACACCCCGGCCGGCGCCCCGGAGCTCGCCGGTGCCGACGACGTGACGGCCCGCACCAACCTGATGGTCACGACGGTCCTGCGGGCGCTCGGTGGTGCGCCGCCCGCCTTCTGAGCCGTCACGACCCGATGATCGCCACCAGGGCCGCGGTGAAGGGCGCCGGGTCGACGTCGCCGCGGACGGCGAGCTGCTGGTTGTAGCCCATGCAGAGGCTGACGCACGCTTCGGCGATCCGCTCCGCGTCCGCGGGCTCGCGGTCGGGCAGGAGCGCGGCGACCGCGGTGCGCAGGTCGTCGAGCTGCCGCCGGACGAGGGCGGCGAGGGGCGGGGACACGGCGGCCTCGGCGTAGATCTGGGCGACCAGGCGGGCGTGGTCGTCCTCGCGGGCGGCGGTGCGGATGTGCTCGAGGAACTCGTGCACGGACGCGGCGGTCAGCTCGGCGGGGAGCGAGTGCCCGACCTGCTCGCAGATGGCGGTGACGATCTCGTCCTTGCCCTTGAAGTACCGGTAGATCGCGCCGACGGACAGGCCCGAAGCCTCGACGAGGTCGGTCATCGACGTCCGGGCGAAGCCGTGCGTGGCGAAGCGGGCGCGGGCCGCGTCGAGGATCTGCTGACGGCGCGCATCGAGGTGCGCTTGGGTGACTCTCGGCATAAAAGAACGACCATTCGTTTTTTGTGGTAGCGTCCGAAGCCTACCCCCGAGGTTCGTGCCACGAGGAGATCCCTTGCGCTATCAGACATTCGGACGGCAGAGCGGCTTGCGGGTCTCGGAGTACGTACTCGGCACGGCCGGCTTCGGCTCGGCGCCGTCCGCCACGGGCGTGGCGGGCGCCAAGGCGATCTTCGACGCGTTCACCGCCGCCGGCGGCACCACGTTCGACGTCTCGAACATCTACCAGAACGGCGAAGCCGAGACCGTGCTCGGCGACCTCCTCGGCCGCGAACGCGACGCCTTCGTGGTGATCACCAAGTACAGCGGGACCCGGCAGGCGGACGTCCGGCCGGGCACCACCGGCAACAGCCGCAAAACCATGATCCGTTCCCTGGAGGAGAGCCTGCGGCGGTTGAAGACCGACTACGTCGACGTCTTCATGCCGCACTTCCCCGACGGCGTCACCCCGATGCCGGAGATCCTGGCCGGGTTCGAGGACCTGATCCGCGCGGGCAAGATCCGGCACGGCGGCCTGTCGAACTTCCCGGCCTGGCGGGTCGCGGGCGCCGCGGTCCGCTCGGAGCCGGGCGGGCGGGCACTGCTGGCCGGCCTCCAGACCGAGTACAGCCTGGCCGAACGCGCCGCGGAGCGGGAGCTGATCCCGATGGCCGAAGCCCACGGCTTGGGCGTCGTCCTGTACTCCCCGCTGGCGGGCGGCCTGCTGACCGGCAAGTACCGCAACGGCGAGCAAGGCCGGCTCAGCGCCCGGGCCGGGACGACGGACATCGAAGGTGGCGGGCACCGCACCGCAGTGCTCGACGCGGTCCTCTCCGTCGCCGAGAAGACCGGGACGGGGCCGGTCCAGGTCGCCCTGGCGTGGCTGCGTGAGCGTGCTCTTCGGGCCAAGACCTCGATGATCCCCATCGTGGGACCCCGTACCCCGGCTCACTTGCAGGGCTATCTCGACGCGCTGGACGTCGAACTCGCCGACGAGCACTACCGGCTGCTGGACGAGGTCAGCGCCGTCCGGCTGGGCCCGCCCCACGAAGACACGGCGGCCGCGCTGGCCGGCGGCTACGACGGGGACCGGAGCCTCCTGGACGCTCCACTCGTTCCCGTGCAGTGACTTTCACCCGCGCGGTTTCCGCCTCGTAACGTCCTCGTGGCGTCGTGCGACTGTCACCCCGGCGGGGCCATCCGGCCCAATACGGGAGGCGCGGATGCTCACGGACGGGTCTGACCTGCGCTTGACCGAAGCCGACGCCGAAGCCGACGCCGTGTCCGAAGGGGACGCCGGGCGGGCGCGGGGCCGGAGTGTGCTCGCCGGGGCTTTCGCCCTGCTGGAAGTGCTCGCCGACGCCGAAGCGGAGCTCGGTCTCACCGAGGCCGCGCGGCGGGCCGGGCTGCCCAAGTCGACCTCGCACCGGCTGCTCGAGCAGCTGTGCGGGATGGGCGCGGTGGAGCACCGGATCCACGGCTACGGCGTCGGGCCGATGTTCGGCCGGCTGTGCGAAGGCCGCGGCCGCACCCACGCCTGGATCCGCGCCGTTGTCGGGCGGCCCGCGGTGCGGCTGGCCAAGCTGTCGCGGTCCGACGTCGTCGTCGGGGTGTCGTCCGGCTCCGAGGTGCTCGTCGTCGCGACCTTCGCCGGGCACTCGGCCCGGCTGCCGGTGATCCGGCCCGGCACGGTTCTGGCGTCGCCGACGCCGCTCGTCGAAGTCCTGCACAACGGCGCCGATGCCGCGGAGGGATCCGCCCAAACGGCGGGGCTGAGCTGTGCCGCGGCCCCGATCCACGCACCCGACGGCCGGGTCGTCGCCGCGCTCGGGGTGCTGAACTCGTGCCCCGGTGAGCTGGCGCGGCTGCGGCGCCTGGTCGTGCTCGCCGCGGCCGAAGCCGCGCGCGAGCTGACCGGTTTCCCGCGGGTCCACTGAGCGGAACCGGGCCTTCCCGAGGTTCTGTCCTCTTTGTCACTCTCGCCCCGTGGCGGCGCCCGGCTTCCGGGTGCCCGCGAACGTGGAGGGTGGCCATGGGCTCGAGAAGGTGGCTCGGACTGATCACGGTGTTCGCGCTGGCACTCGGCGGCAGCGTCGTAACCGCCGCTCCGGCGCACGCCGCGAGCCCCGGCGTCGGCACGCTGGTGAACGCGCTCGCCGCCCCGGCGAACAGCTTCGCCGCGTGGTCGAAGGGGCTGGGCACCCTCGGGCAGCTCGCCAAGCCGCTGCCCGCCGTACAGACCAGCCCGGGTGCCGCGCTCGGGTTCGACACCCTGGCGCAGGAGGCCTTCCACACCGGCACCAAGAAGCTCGCCGACGCCGTCGACGACGCCGACCTCGACATCGACCAGCCGATCACCCTGTCCGCCGACCGCGCCGGAACCCTGAAGACGACGCTGAGCACCGTCGGCGAGGACAAGAAGCTCGACCTGAGCCTGACGATCTCCCGGGTCCTGAACGACCAGGCCCTGAGCGTCCCGATCCCGATCGGCGACGGCACCAACGCCCCGCAGTCGGCGTTCTCCTCCCTCGGCGGGGTGCGGCTCACCGTCACCACCACGCTGAAGCTGACCCTGGTCTGGGACAAGGCACACGACAAGGCCTACTTCGTCGACGACGGCACGACCCCGGCGCTGACCGTCGACGCCGCGGCGAACTTCCCCGACGCCGACGCGATCAAGGCCGTCAAAGCTGCGGTCGGCATCCTGGGGGTGAAGCTCGAGTCCGATTCCACAGTGGACCTCAAGGCGCACTTCGCCGCCACCGTCAACGATCCCGACAACGACGGCAGGCTGGCCTTCACCAACTTCGACGGCACCGCGGGAGAACTCGCCCAGAACGGTTCCCTGGCCGGCCTGGTCAGCTTCGGCTTCGCCAGCCCGGCCGGCTCGCTGACCGGTTCGCTGCACCTGGCCGCGGCACCCGCGAGCTCGTTCTCCCTCGACCTGCCCGCGGTGGACGCGAAGATCGGCATCAGCTGGCCCGACCTCGCCACCGGCACCCCGCAGATCACGCCGCAGGGCATTTCCACGGTCGGCCCGTTCCTGAACATGACCCCGCGCGACCTCGCCACCGGCCTGGCCCAGCTGGCCACGACGCTGACGTCGATCCAGCGCGCCAAGTGGGGCGACACCGCCAGCCCGATCGGCAACCTCGACCTGCCGTTCCTCAAGGGCTCGCTGGCCGACGCGATCCAGCTCAACGAGTCGATCAAGAAGTTCCTGCAGGACAACACCAAGACCGCGGCGGACCCGGCGCAGGCGGGTGAACCGAAGTTCGTTTCCCTGCAGGAACTGCTCGACAAGCTCAACACCGCGACGGACCTGCCCGGCGGCGGCAAGATCGGCATCTCCGACGTCCACTTCCCGGCCGGCACGACCAAGCTCGACTTCAAGATCACGTTGTCCCGCCAGGCACCCGCGACGGCGATCGACCTCAACGCGGCCGCGGCGGCGGCGTCCGGCCCGGCGGGCAGCCCGGCGAAGACGACCTACACGCAGACCACCCTCAAGGACGACAACCAGAAGTGGAAGCCGGGGGAGTTCGCGGGACGGCACGTCGTCGCCGGCGCGGCCGGGGCGACGGTCGAGAACAACGACGAGCACACGCTCTTCCTCCAGGCGCCCGGCTGGACACCGGTGATCCCGGTGGCCGGCGCGCCCTACACGATTTCCGGGATGCAGGGCGACGTCGGCGTCGTCCAGCTCGGCAACGACCTCAAGACCGGCGGCCGCGGCGTGGGCGAGGCCAACGCGGTCAACGCCACCGCGAAGGTCCGGCCGTCCTACGACGCCGCCGTCACGCTCGTGCTCGACCTGCAGAACCCGACCGTGCACACCCCGCCGATCGAGCAGAAGAACCCGGACGGCAGCACGATCCTGGTCGGCGCGACGCCGACCGGGCCGGACCGGGTGCTGCTGCGCACGTCCGGCAGCCCGTCGCTGTTCACCGCGGACTTCCCGATGGACGCGGGCATCGACCTGTTCGCCAACGCCGGGTTCCTGCAGGTCGAGCTGAAGGGCACGGCACACGTCTGCCACCCGGACGCGGGCGCCGACTGCGCCGGGACCCCCGCCGCCGACGACCACATGCTCCAGGTGAAGCTCAAGGACCAGGGCGACCTGACCTTCGGCGGCGTCGTCGACAAGTTGCTGCACGACCCCGGCTCGCTGCTGGACTTCCAGGTGCACGTCCGCGGCGCGGGCGGCGTCGACGCGAGCGCGCCGGGCACGGCCGACTTCCTCAAGGGCGCCACCGCGCACGCCGGGTTCACCTGGAACGACCTGACCAAGCCCACCGGGCCCGACGGCCCGCAGTTCAGCACGAGCGACCTTTCCGAGCTGGCGAACTTCGACTTCGACCCGGCCAACCCGAAGGCGCTGTTCTCGATCATCCTCAAGACGCTCCAGACGCTCAACGCGTCGATCAGCGACGCCTCCCCGGCGGGGGCCGCGGTGTTCGGCACGAAGATCCCGCTGGTCGGCCGCTCGCTGCGGGACCTGCTGCGGGCCGACGAAGCCGGCTCCGGCCCGAAGGTGACCTACGGCGCCAACTCCGTGAAGGACGCCGCGCGCAGCGTCGAAAAGGGCAACGCGTTCCCGCAGACCCTCGTCGGGCGCACCGTCGTCGCCGGGACCCAGGTCGGCATCGTCGGCAGCGTCACGGCGGACACCCTCGTGCTGGCCGGGCCGTGGGCCAGTCAGCCGGCACCCTCGACGGCGTACGTGATCCGGTCCGAACTGGACGACGTCATCTCGATGCTGGAAGCCGCCCCGTCGGACAACCTGCAGCGGCTGGTGCAGACGGTCAACGAGCGGTTCAAGGGCAGCGTGCCGGTGCAGTTCGAGTACGCCGAGCCCGCCGGAACGCCGTCGCTGATCATCCGGCTGGACTGGAAACGCGCCTACCACACCAGCACGCCGGTGCAGTTCGACTTCAGCCTGCCCGCGGGCAACCAGCGCGTCGCCGGCGTGCAGGGCGACGGCTCCGTGTCGCTCGGGGTCGGCGGCGAGGTCAAGATGGGCCTGGTCGTCCCGCTGGCGCCCGGGCCCGGCCCGGCCGACGCGAACGCGTTGCGCGTGCTCGACGACTCGTCGATCGGCGTCAAGCTCGACGCCGCCGTCGAGAACGCCACTATCGCCACCACCCTCGGCCCGCTGACCGTCTCGCTCGGCGACCCGAAGTCCGCGGACAAGGCGACCGCGAAGGCGTCCTACTCGCTCGACCTGGCCAAGAGCGGCGGCACCGGCGCGCCGGTCACGTTCGCCGAGTTCGCCGGGGCGGTCGGGCCGTCGATCAACGCCGCGAGCACGGCGGTGAACTGCGGCCTCGACGGCAGCACGCCACTGGCCCTGTGCGCCAAATTGCCGCTGTACATCAGCGAAGACGGCGGCGCGACCTACACCAAGGTGATCACCGACGAGACCAAGGCGAACGACTTCGCGTTGCGCCTGCCCAAGTCGACGACGCCGGACGACTACTTCAACCTCGGCGGCGCTGCCATCGACGGCCATCCACGGCTGGAAACGCCGGATCCGACGTTGCTGGGCCAGGAGCTGGCCAAGCGGCTCATCGACTTCGGCCGGCTCGACGGCCTCGACAGCTACCTCAACCTGGCGGAGCAGGCGCTCAACACCGCCAGCTTCGGCGGCAAGCTGCCGCTGCTCGGCGACGACCTCCAGCAGGGCGCGGACTTCATCGGCAAGCTGCGCACGGCGATCCACACCGCACTGGCCCAGCTGCCCGCGGACGGCCACTTCACCGACATGGCCGCGGTGCGCGGCTGGGTGAACGACCAGCTCGCCGCCAAGCTCGCCGCCGCGGGCCTGAACCCGGACACCGTCACCGTCGACACCTTGTGCAAGACGCGGCTGGGCACCGTCGGCGCCCCGACGGTCAAGCTGCACGACGGCGCCACCGCGGCGGACAAGACCTACCGGTACGTCGTCGCCTCCTACGCGACGATCAACGGGGAGAAGAAGCAGGCCAAGGCGAGCGACCCGGGCTCGATCACGAACGGTCCGGCCGCACTGTCCACAACGGACTCCCTCGACATCTCGTGGGAACCGGTCGACAGCGCTTCGGGGTACCTGGTGTTCCGTGAGGAAGGCGGCGTCTTCAAGCTCATCGCCGACGTCACCGACACCAAGACCACCGACACCGGTGCCGCCGCCATCGGCGGGGCACCGGAGAACCCGGCCGAGAACCCGCAGCCGCACGACTGCGCGTATAACGACCTCGACGCCGTGACCATCAGCCTCAACGTCAGCCAAGGCGACTTCAGCGGCGACCTGCTCAACTGCGCCGGGCTGCCGGCGGGCCACGAATGCCTGAAGAAGTCCGTGCCGCTGGACCTGGGCATCCCCGGGTTCTCGCTCAAGGCCGACGGCGGAGCGGGCCCCGAGGTCCAGCTCGGCTGGCGGCTGCACCTGGCCATGGGCATCAGCCGCAGCGAAGGGTTCTTCGTCAACACCAAGGATTCCGCGCAGCCGGAGTTCGCGGTCGGGCTGAACGTCACCCTGCCGCAGAAGATCAACGCGCAGCTGGCGTTCATCAACATCACCGCGGAGAACTGCACCAAGGACCTGAGCGCGGACGACTGCAACGGGGCGGCCGCGCCCCCGGCCAACGGCGTCCTGCCGCTGTTCGGCGGCGCGTTCAAGATCGACCTGATCGCCCCGGACGACCCGACCAACGGCCGGCTGCACCTGACCGACCTGCAGAACGCCGGGCTGGACCGGCTCGCCGACGTCAAGCTGCACGCGAGCGCGGACATCAACTGGCTGCTCAAGGCGCGGCCGGGCGACGACGCCGGGTTCCCGGGCATCCAGGCGAACTTCCGGCTGCACTGGGCGTGGAACAACGTCAAGCCGGGCACCAACTCGGCCGACGCCGGCAACAACCCGCTGACGCTGGCCTTCGACAAGGTCGCCATCGACAGCGGGGAGATCTTCGGCAAGATCCTCGGCCCGATCGTGAACAAGGTCAAGCAGGTGACCGGCCCGCTCGACCCGGTGATCAAGACGCTGTACGCGCCGATCCCGGTGCTGTCGGACCTGTCGCACCTGGCCGGCGGCGGCGACGTCACGCTCGTCTCCCTCGGCAAGGCGTTCACCACGATCGCCGGTGGCCCGGACCTGAAGTTCGTCGACACGATCGCCGGGATCGTCAACTTCATCAACAACTTCCCGACGTGCACGACCAAGTGCCTCATCCCGCTCGGGTCGTTCGAACTGGGCGGCCAGCAGGCCCTGGACACCACCGCGACACCCGACAACACCGAAAGCCTGATCAGCAGCAAGAAGGACGCCGGGGGCGGCACCACTTTCGCGCCGCTGCTCGACACGATCAACGGCAAGAACTCCAACGCGAAGTCGGTCAACCCGATGACCACCCAGGCGTCGGCGGCCGGGTTCAGCTTCCCGGTGTTCGAGAAGCCCGCCTCGCTGTTCAACGTGCTGCTCGGCGGCGACGTCGACCTGGTCAAGTTCGACTCCGGGCCGCTGCGCCTCGGCTTCGACTGGCGCCAGCAGTTCGGGCCGGTGTACGCGCCGCCGCCGGTGGTGATCACCCTGCACGGCTCGGCGACGGTGTCGCTGCGGATCGTCGCCGGCTTCGACACCTACGGCATCCGCAAGGCGTTCGAGGCGGCCCGCGCGGGCAACCTCGACCTCGGCACCATCGGCAACGCGTTCCTGCAGAGCTTGTTCTTCTACACCACGGAAAACGGCAAGCCGATCCCGGTCGTGTCCTTCACGGGCGAGATCGCGGCCGGCGCCGCCGTCACGGCCGTGATCATCACGGTCGGCATCGAGGGCGGGCTCGGGCTCACCGTGTCCTTCCTGTGGAACGACCCCAACCACGACGGGAAGTTCCGGATAACCGAGTTCCTGCAAACCGCGTTGAACAACCCGATCTGCCTGTTCACCGTGTCCGGGCGGCTCTACGTCTTCCTCAAGCTGTACGTGACGGTCGGGTTCGGCCCGTTCTCGGTGTCGTTCAGCTTCACGATCGTCGACGTCACGCTGCTCGACTTCACCGCGACACCGAACTGCACGCCACCACCACCGAAGCTCGGCGGGCTGAGCGGCGACGGGAAGACCTTGGTCGTGTACGCGGGCGCGCTCGGCCACACCGCGCAACGCGGCGGCGGCACGGGTGACCCGTACGAGTCGGACAAGCAGGAGAAGGAGACCGTCAAGATCACCTCGCTGCACGACTACGCCAACCCGGCGAACCCGGCGTTCACCGGCGTGGCCGTGGACATGCTCGGCATCCGGCGCGAGTTCCGGAACCCGAACATCGAGCGGGTCGTCGTCGACGGCCGAAACTACGGCAAGCCGATGAGCGTCACGTTCATCGGGGACGCCAAGGCCGACACCACCAAGACCGGCCCACCGCCGCCGACCGCGCAGTTCGACCGCGACGCGATCGTCTTCGGCGGCAAGGTGAACGACCAGATCAAGACCGGCATCGGCAACTCCTGGGTCGACGGCGGGGCCGGGGACGACACCATCGTCACCGGCGACCGGACCGTGCTCGCCGCGAACAAGACGAGCTACGCCCGCGACGACGCGAAGGCCCGCGTCGCGGGTGGCCCCGGCGTCGACAGCATCACGGTCGGCAACGGCGTGGACGTCGTCGCGGGCGACTCGAGCCTCGGCGCGCCCCCGGTGACGTCGATCGGGCTCAAGGAGCTGCCGAACGACGGCCGCGACGGCGGCGATCCCCTCGCCGACGGCACGGGTGGGCCGACCGTCACCGTGCCGAACTGGGCGCTCCTGCCCGACCCGGCTGGCGGCACCGGGACCGGCGACGGCGGCGACACGATCAAGGTCGGGCTCGCGAAGTCGACGGCGTTCGGCAACGGCGGCGACGACACGCTCGGCGTCACCGCCGACGATCCGCTGAAGGATGTGCCCACCTACCCGCAGGCGCTGTTCGTCTCGCAAGGCGCGACGCTCGTCGGCGGGGACGGCAGCGACCGGTTCGCCGGTGGCACCGGGCCGGACAAGATCTACCCGGCCGGCCAGGTCGACCCCGGTGTCGACGGCTACGGCTCCGACGACGCCAACACCACCGGCGGCCCGGTGGGCGGGCCGATCAACACCGTCGACACCGGCAGCGGCAACGACACGGTGTACGGCGGCAAGGGCCAGGACCGCGTCACCGGCCACTCCACCAAGGACCAGCACGACGACTTCCGCGGTGGCGGCGGCAACGACATCCTGTTCGGCGGGTACGGGCCCGACACGCTCTACGGCGGGCCGGACGACGACTACGTCATCGCCGAACCGTCCACTCTGGACTTCCCGAACCCGGGGACGACCGACGGCTTCGGGCCCTTCTACGTCGTCACGCACACCCCGCTGCCGTCGGGGGTGACCCCGTCGCACAAGACACTGGTCGGCGGCCTCGGCTTCGACCACGTCATCGGCGGTGACGGCGGCGCCGACGTCTACGGCGACAAGCAGACGACGCCGTGCAAGGCGGGTGCGCCGATCCCGTCGACCCCGGTCGACGAGTCGGTGGACGACCCGCTCGACGGCAACGACCGGATCATCGGCGGCGCCGGCGTGGAGAACGTGCGCGCGGGCGGCGGGGACGACAACGTCGACGCCGAAGCGGCGGACGACCTGGTGTGCGGCGAGAAGGGCAAGGACGCGCTGCACGGCGGCCGCGACGCGGACCAGGTCTGGGGCGGCTCGGGCGACGACGCCGTCTACGGTGACTCCGGGGCGGACACCCTCTACGGCAACGACGGCGTCGACACGATGTTCGGCGGCGACGACCCCGACACGATCGAGGGCAACGACGGGACGGACTGGGTCTCCGGTGGCCTGGCCGGCGACACGATCGTCGGCGGCACCCGGGCGGCCGGGCAGCCCGACGACGCCGACCAGCTGTTCGGCGACAGCGGCCCCGACACGATCATCGGCGACAACGGTGATCCGCTGGTGGCAGGCGGGCCGGTGTTCGACCTGGCCAGTACCGACCCGGCGCTGGGCGGCGGCGACACGATCTCCGGCGGGTTCGACAACGACGCCCTGTTCGGCGGGCTGGAGAACGACACGGTCTTCGGCGGGAAGGACCCCGATCGCATCGAAGGCAACCCGGGCGCCGACAAGCTGAACGGCGAGGCGGACGCCGACGACATCATCGGCGGCAGCCACCAGACGCCGGGCGACCCGGCGGTCAAGAACGCGGCCGGTTACCCCGACGCGGGCGACACGATCTCCGGCGGCGACGCCGACGACGTGATCACCGGCGACAACGCGACGATCACCGGCACGGGCGGCGGCGACACCGGCGACCCGGTCACCCGGGGCCGCGGGCTGTCGGCCGGACGGCACGTGGTGCTGTTCGACCTCGGCTACACGCCGGCGGCGGGCACGTCCGGTGGAGACTCCATCTATGGCGGCGAGGCCGCGGACGTCATCTACGCCCAGGGCGGCACGGACACCGTGCACGGCGACGCCGGGGACGACTACGCGGAAGGCGACCAGGACGCGGACAAGCTGTTCGGCGAGGCCGGGCAGGACGACCTCGTCGGCGGCTCCTCGTACGTCGAATCAGGCACCGGCCAGGGCACCGCGGGCCAGCTCGACACCGGGGACACCATTTCCGGTGGCGACGACGCCGACCTGATCACCGGCGACAACGCCCTGCTCACCCGGGACGCGGGCCTGCCGAAGAGCCCGATCACGCAGGGCCGCTTCGATTCCGACGCGCAGGGCGCACCGGGAATGGTCCAGCGCAGCCTCCAGCTGTACGACCTGGGCGACGGACCGGTGCCGAACACTTCGGGCGGTGACGACATCACCGGGGACAACGGCTGCGACGCGATCCTCGGCCAGTCCGGCAACGACCGGATCAAGGGCAACGCCGACGGCGACTACGCCGAAGGCGGGCCCGGCCGGGACTGGCTCGAGGGCAACGGCGGCGACGACGACCTCGTCGGCGGCAGCTCGGTCATCTTCGGGACCGACACCGCGCTGACCACGCAGGGCCAGCCGGACGCCGGGGACGCCGTCTTCGGTGGCACGGGTGACGACGTGGTGCTCGGCGACAACGCGATCACCGACCGGATCGCGCCGCCGTCGCCGTACCTGCTCCGCGTCGGCAGCAACGGGACGTTCGAGACGCAACGTTCGCTGCGGCTGCTGGATCTCTCGTGGAGCAACGGGTTCCTCGGTGCGCCGACGCGTCCGGTGGCAGGCGGGGACCAGCTCTCCGGTGGTGGCGGCGTCGACGTCGTGTTCGGCCAGGACGGCGACGACCAGATCTCCGGCGGTGCGAACGACGACTACGCCGAGGGCAACGGCGGGCACGACACGATGTTCGGCGACCGGACCCTGGCCGAAGCCGGGATCCCGATCACGCCGCCGAACCCGGCGTGGCCGGGCACGGCGTCGGGCGACCTCGGCGACGTCTCCGCGCCGAACGGGCAGGACGACCTGCTCGGCGGCAGCTCGCTGGCGGTCTTCCGCGACACGGCCGACGACGTACACGGCGACGGCGCCGCCGACTTCATCCTCGGCGACGGCGGCACCGCGGTGCGGGACATCGTGGACCAGACCGGGAAGCCGGTGGCACTCGGCGACGACCTGTCGAAGGTCTCGCTGCCGCTGACCAACCGGATCTACGCCAAGCGTTACCCGGCGACCCCGCCGACCGGTGCGGCGTTCGTCCGCCACGGCGCGAACGGGGCTCCGACCCGCTTCTGCACCACCACGCAGGCCACGTGCGAGGCGCCCGGCGCTTCCGGCGGGGACAACCTGTGGGGCGACGCCGGGGAGGACACGCTGTACGGCCAGGACGGCAACGACCTGATGTACGGCGACACCGGCACGGCGACGGCTCCGGGTGACGGCGCCGACGACATGTACGGCGAGCTCGGCGACGACCGGATGTGGGGCACCGGCGGCGACGACGCCATGGTCGGCGACCGCGGCGGCATCGTCGACGTGTACCAGAACGGGTCGAACAAGTTCGTCATCGACAACACCCAGGTGCCCGCGATCCACTACGAGGGCTTCCTGGCCGGCTCGGTCACGCGGCAGGTCGACCTGCAGCACGACGTCAACGGCGACGCGTTCGCCGCACCCGGCACCGCTCCGGCGATGCCGCACCGCGGCGACCTCGAAGGCGGCACCGACCGCATCCGCGGCGGCGACGACCACGACTCGATCCACGGCGGCTTCGGCGACGACCTGGCCAACGGAGATTCGGGCGGGGACAACGTCTTCGGTGACGACGGCGCGGACGTGCTGTGGGGCGGCAAGGGCGGCACCGACGCGGCCAACCCGAACGACCGCGGCACAGGCGACTCGCTCGTCGACTACGTGCTCGGCGGCAAGGGCGCGACGACCGGCCCGTCGGTCGACCCGAACACCGGCGCGCTGGGTTCGGACATCATCGACTGGCGCCCGCGCGGCACGTACGGCGCACCGGGATCGTCGACGTGCTCGGCGAACCCGTGGCCGCAGACGTTCGGCAACGGCAAGACCGCGGTCACGGTGGACCCGTGCTCGTGGTTCGAAATGACGAACCTCGACAACGCCGACGTCGCGGACAACCAGCACCACCAGGGCATCGACTGGATCTACGGCGGC
This sequence comes from Amycolatopsis lexingtonensis, assembly GCF_014873755.1. NCBI lineage: Bacteria > Bacillati > Actinomycetota > Actinomycetes > Pseudonocardiales > Pseudonocardiaceae > Amycolatopsis > Amycolatopsis lexingtonensis. The sequence goes on along the minus strand of NZ_JADBEG010000001.1, from coordinate 3,315,537 downwards.
TGGGACCGGGACGTACTGCAGGCCGACGTGGCCGACAACGGCCCCAACCTCGGCGACCGCCTGCTCGACTGGGGCGGGGCGTACAACCTGTACACGCACTGCAATGCGGCGTACGGCGGGTACAACGACGTCCGGCAGTGGAGCCCGACGCAGCAGGACTTCCTGCAGCGGTGGGCATACTCCCTGGGCGCCGGCCAGGGCGCGGCGGACGTGACGACGGCGGGCACGTCGGCGTTCGACGAGCTGGCGCTGGTGTACCAGGCGGACCTGCAGGACCACGGGTCCGGACCGGCGTTCCCGACCACGCCGGGTCACTTCGACAACCCGAACGCCTGCGCACCCTGAGCGGAGGCCGACCACGAGCGGGCGCCCGGAATCCGGGCGCCCGCTCGTGTTTTACGTGAGCAGGTCGAGGGTGCGGCTCCGTTCGTTGAGGGGTACGACGATCAGGTCGGTTACGCCGGCGTCTTCGTAGCGCTTCACCGCGTCCGTCACGGTGGTCTCGTCGCCGATGACGAGCGTGTCGGCGGGGCCGGCCAGCCCCGCGCGGTCGAGTGAGGCGCGGTAGGCGGGCAGCTGCCCGACGGCCGTGAGCTGCTCGGCGAATTCGGCGCGGGCCCGGTCGGGGTCCGGGCTCAGCAAGGTGACGGCCTGAGCGACGATGCGCGCGCCGGGGGCGGTGCGCGGGGCGATGTGCCCGGCCACCATGTCCGGCGTGACCCAGGCGGCGGCCACCCCGTCGGCGAGGTCGTGGGCCAGTTCGAGCATGCGGGGCCCGAGCGCCGACAGCAGGAGGCTGGGCGCCGGGGCGGTGATGTCGAGCCGGGTGTCGACGGTGAAGAACTCGCCGTCGAACCGGACGGCTTGGCCGGCCAGCAGGGGACGCAACACGGTCAGGTACTCGCGGGTGTGCCGCAGCGGGGAAGTGTAGGGCAGGCCGAGCTGGTCCTTGACGTACCAGGCGTGGCTGGGGCCGACGCCCAGGGTGAGACCGCCGGCGGCGGCTTGGAGGGTGAGTGCTTCGGTCGCCGTGGTGACGGGGTGGCGCGGGTAGGTGGCGACGATCGCCGTCCCGACCTCGGCCGGCCGTTCGCGGAGGGCGGCCAGCAGGGTGAGCGGGTCCCAGCCGCCGGGGTTCTGGTTGGTCCAGAAGGCGGCGAGGCCGCGGTCGGCGGCGTCGGCCGCGGCGGCCACCACCTCGGCCGGGGACGGGGGACTGATCAAACCGGTGCCGATGTGCATGCCTTCATCCCAGTCGCCGGAATACCGCGGAACCAGATCCACTTGGACTGCTCAGCGATCACTTTTTGTCATCGTGCTGTCCGGAGGAACCGTGGAACTGCGCGCGCTGAAGTACTTCGTGACCGTCGCCGAGGAACTGCACTTCGGCCGGGCCGCGGAGCGGCTCAACATCGTGCAGCCGGCCGTCAGCCACCAGATCGCGCGGCTCGAACGGGACCTCGGCACCCGGCTGTTCGACCGTTCCCCGCGGCACGTCCGGCTCACGCCCGCGGGGGAGCGCGTGCTGGCGGCGGCCCAGGAGACGCTCGCCGCGGCGGCCCGCGTGCGCGTGGTCGCGGGGGAGCCCGCTTCGCACGTGCGGATCGGGGTCGCCCCCGGCCTGACCGCGCGGCTGGAGCGCGCCGCGCAGCTCCTGCTCGACCAGGACCAGCCCGCCCAGGTTTCGCTGGTGGACCTGCCGGTTCCCGCGCGGCTCGCGGCGGTCCGGGGCGGCGAGCTGGACCTGGCGCTGGTCCGCGGCCCGGTGGAGCCGGACGGCGTCCGCGTGGTGCGCGCGTGGTCCGAGCCGCTGCTGGCCGTGGTGTCCGACGAGCACCCGGTGGCCGGACGGCCGGTGGCCCGCCCGGCCGACCTGGACCGCGCCGCCCTCCGGTTGCCCGCGCGGGCGGAGGACCCGCCGTGGCACGACGCGGTGACCTCGGCGTTGCACCAGGCCGGCCGCGGATCGACCGGCCGCTCGGCCGGCTCGGTCCTCACCGTCCTCATCGAGGTCGGCGGCGGGCACGGCGCCTGGACGCTGCTGACCGCGGACCAGCTGACCGGGTTCGCCGCGCGCCGGGTCCGGGCGCTGCCGCTCGACCCGCCGCTGAGCATCGACGGGAACATCGTCGCTTCGCTGCGGACTCCGGACGTCTGCGTGTCCTCGTTCGTCCGGGCGTTGGCGGACACCCCGGAGCCGTGACGGGCGCTTACGCGCCGTTCAGCCGGAAGAGACGTTCCGCGTTGCGGTGGGTGATGTTCTCCCGTTCCTCGGCCGTCAGGTCGAGTCCGGCGAGGAACTCCCGCGTGCCGTCGAGGTGCAGGAACGGGTAGTCGGTCGACCAGATCACCCGGTCGAGCCCCACCACGGCACGGACGAAGTCGAACTGGGGGCGGTGGAACATCCCGCTCGGGGTGACCCAGACGTTCGAGCGGTAGACCTCGGTGATCGTCCGCGACAGCCCGGTGTCGCCCGGCGAAAGGACGTCGTCCAGACGGCTGAGGTAGAAGGGCACCATCTCACCCCAGTGGCCGCTGATGACCTGCAGGCCGGGGAGGCGTTCGAAGACGCCGGCGAGGATGAGCCGCAGGACGTGGATCCCGGCTTCGTGGTGCCAGCCCCACGCGCTCAGCGAGAGCTCCGCGGTCACCTTTTCGCTGAACCCCGCGTAGTAGGCCTGCTGGACCTGCGGGACCGGGTGGAACGGGTGCACGTAGAGCGGCACCCCTCGCGCGGCGATGCGGTCGAGGACGGGCAGGTAGGCGGGATCGTCGAGGAACCCGGCACCGGGCCGCCCCAGGATCAGCACCCCGCGCAGGCCGAGGCCCACGGCGCGATCGAGTTCGTCCGCGGCGGCGGCCGGCTGCTGCCACGGCAGCGCCGCGAGCCCCTGGAGCCGATCGGGGTGCTCGGCGACCGCCTTGGCGAGCCGGTCGTTGGCCGACCGGCACAGGGCGAGCGCCTGGTCGTCGGGGACCAGCTGGATCGGGCTGGTCCAGGAAACGATCTGCGTGTCGATGCCGTGCTCGTCCATCCGCCGGACGCGGTCCGGCCCCAGGTCGGTCCCGAGCCGGATCGCTTCGTGGATGTCGACGGCGGGGTGCCGGCCGGGACCCGGCCGCACGGGGGAAGAACTGGAGCTCTGCATGCGCAGGTAGGGCGCTTCCCGGTCCAGGACCGGGCGGGCCGCTTCGGCGATCGGAGGGTCGATCGCGTGCTCTTCGATACAGATCAAGGTCATGGCTGATTCCTCTGTGTGCCAGTTATTCGGCCACGGCCGGCTTGACGGTTTCCTCGGCGAATTCACGGAACGTGGTGGGCGTGGTGTTCCCGGGGGTGCGCGGGATGGCGTTGTTGATGCCGCGTTCGCCGGCGACGTCCATGTCCATCATGGACTGTGCCATGGCTTCGGAGACGCCGCGGCCGGTGAGAAACCCTTTGAGGGCAGCGCGTTCGGCCGGCTGGTACCGGATGGGCGTGGCGAGGACGTCGGTGAGGATTTCGGCGACGTCGTGGTGGGAGAGGTCCTCGCCGCCGAGGGTCTCGACCGAGTCCTGCCCGGTCCAGGTGCGGTCGAGGAGGTATTCGGCGGCGAGCGCGGCGATGTCCTTCGTGGCGATCCAGGGCATCCGGAACCCGGCGGGGAGGGTGCCCGAAATGACGCCGTCCTTGATCGTGGCCGTCTGCCGGAGGATGTTGTCCATGAACGTGGGCAGGGCGAGCGCGCGCACGTGCGCGCCGGTGCTGCGGAACAGGTCCTCCATCGCGTGGGACGCGGAGATGTGGCCGGCGTAGATCTGCGAGCCGCGCCCGAGCGCGGAGACGACCACGATGCGCGGCACGGCGTGGCGGACGACGGCGTCGGCGCCCGGGATGGAGGCGGTCACGTACGCCTCGTAGGGACTGCTCGCCGTCCCGGCCGCCGGCATGAGCCAGAACAGCGCGTCGGCGCCGTCGAGGGCGCGGTCCAAGACGTCGGGGTCGCGGTGCGACCCGGCGACGATCTCGGCTCGCTCCCGCACTTCGGCGGGCAGCTTGGCGGGGTCGCGGACGACGAGGCGGACCGGTTCTGGCCGGCGTAGCAGGGCGGCGACGAGCTTGCTGCCGATCTGCCCGGTGGGGGCGGTGATCGTGATCATGGATGACGGCTCCTGTCAGCGGGGTTCAGAAGTAAACTCAACTGTACCGTATACTTCTGGGTGCTGCCGGTGCTGAACCGGGAAGCCGCTACACCCGGCTAGTGCCTGTATCGAAATCGTTCAGAGCCGTTCGGCGACCGTGGCCCCGTCTCCTAGGCGCAGGATTGCCGTGAGCGTGATCCCGGATTTCGGCAGACCGTCCACGCCCCGCCCGCCGCGCTGCCGCCGTGTTCGCCAGGTCAAAGGTCTTGAATGACTCATTCAGGACCTCCGAGGACCTGAATGAGTCATTCAAGACGTCGGCGGACCACCCGCCGGCTATTCGCCGGCTTCCGCGGCGGACGGCTCGCTTTCGCTTTCGCAGGAAGCGGCCGACGTTCCGGCGTTGTCGATGTTGTCCTCGACCCAGCTGCGCAGCATCCGCAGCGGCACGGCCGCGCTCTTTCCGAGCGGGGTGAGCGAGTACTCGACGTGCAGGGGGACCGCGGGGTAGACCGTGCGATCGACCAGGCCGAACTCCGCCAGGCGCCGCAAAGTCTGGGTCAGTACCTTCGGGCTGACGCCCTGCAGGTGCCGCTGCAGCTCGCCGAACCGCCGCGGACCGTCCTCGAGTGCGCCGATGGCCAGCGCGGACCACTTGTTCGCCAGCAGGTCCAGCATCGCCCGGCACGGGCACTGCGCGGCGTAGACGTCGTGGTCGGAGTGCTGTCCGGTCAGGCAAACGGTGGTCATGCGAGCCTCTCACCTCGATACTTCCCGATGGGAAGTTCTATCCCTTGCGGGTAACTATATCCCCGGGGATACGTTGCCGGAGTCCCGGGAAAGACCACCTTCCGGCCTTTCCCAAGAAGCAGATCCAAGGAGAGAACCCGTGTCCGACGCCTCGATGCGCGCCGTCGTCCAGCACACCTTCGGCGGTCCCGGCGTGCTTTCGGTGGAGCGCGTGCCCCGCCCCGAACCGCTGCCGACCGAGGTCCGGGTCAAGGTGCACGCCGCCGGGATCAACCCGGTGGACTGGAAGACCCGGGCCGGGACCGGCATGGCCGGCGTCGTCGGCGAGCCGCCGTTCGTCCTGGGCTGGGACGTCTCGGGTGTGGTCGAGAAGGTCGGCTTCGGTGTCACGACGTTGCGGGAAGGCGACGAGGTCTACGGCATGCCGTGGTTCCCGCGGGCGGCCGGCGGCTACGCCGAGTACGTCACCGCCCCGGCGCGGCAGTTCGCCCGCAAGCCGTCGAACATCAGCCACGAGCAGGCCGCGGCGGTGCCGCTGGCCGCGCTCACCGCGTGGCAGGCCCTGGTGGACACCGCACACGTCCAGGCCGGACAGCGGGTCCTGATCCACGCCGCGGCCGGCGGCGTCGGGCACCTGGCGGTCCAGTTCGCCAAGCACCTCGGCGCCCACGTGCTCGGGACCGCCCGGGCCGCCCGCCACGACTGGCTCACCAAGCTCGGCGCGGACGAGCTGATCGACTACACGGCGGTCCGCTTCGAGGACGCGGCCTCCGACGTCGACGTCGTGCTCGACCTGGTCGGCGGCGACACCGGTACGCGGTCGCTGGACGTGCTGCGCCCGGATGGGTTGCTGGTCGCCGTGCCGTCCGGTGTGTCGCCCGAGCTGGCCGCCGCGGCCGAGGCGAAGGGCATGCGGGTGACGCCGTTCCTGGTCGAGCCGGACGGCCCCGCGCTCACCACCATCGGCGGGCTGATCGACTCCGGCGAGGTGGCGGTGGAGGTCGAAGAGGTGTTCCCGCTCGAGCAGGCCGCCGCGGCCCACGTGCGTGGTGAGTCCAACCGCACCCGCGGCAAGCTCGTCCTGCGCGTCGCGTCCTGAACGGCAGCTTCAGAGATAGCTGAGGCCGGTCAGCCGCTCGGCCGCTGCCCAGAGCTGCCTGCCGATGCCGGGGTCGGCCGCGTCCCGGCTGAGGCGGGCCTCCGTGACGCGGCCGCGTGTCTCGCCGAGCCCGGCCGGCCCGAAGAACTGGCCACCCCGCACGCCGGCCGCCGTCGCGGCGTACAACTGCGGCAGCGCACCCTGTTCGACCGGCTGGGTGGCCAGCAGGCCGATCCGCGCGATCATCTTTCCCGGCCGGCCGCGGTGTTCCCAGGCGCGCGGGGTCAGGTTGGTCCGGGTGATCCCGGGATGGGCCAGCACGCTGAGGACGGGTGATCCGGCGGACCGCAGGCGGCGGTCCAGCTCGAGGCCGAAGATCGTGGTGGCGAGCTTGGACCGGCCGTAGGCGGTGGCGGCCCGGTAGCCGTGTTCGAACATCAGGTCGTCGAAGTCGAGGTGCGCGTTCTTGTGGGTGATCGAGCTGAGGCTGACCACCCGGGCTTCCCGCGCCGCGGCGAGGTTTTCGAGCAGCAGGCCGGTCAGGGCGAAGTGGCCCAGCACGTTGGTGGCGAACTGCAGCTCGAAGCCGTCGGCCGAGGTGCGGCGCGGGCCGAGCAGGACCACGCCGGCGTTGTTGACCAGCAGGTCGATCGCCGGGTGGTCGACGGCCAGCTTGGCGGCGAACGCGCGCACCGAGTCGAGGGAAGCCAGGTCCAGCTCGCGGACCTCGGTGCCGCCGTCGATCCGGCGGGCGGCCCGCTCGCCGGCGGCGGTGTCGCGGACGGCGAGGACGACGTGGGCGCCGCGGCGGGCCAGTTCGGTGGCGGTGACCAGGCCGAGGCCCGAGTTCGCGCCGGTCACGACGGCGACGCGGCCGTGCTGGTCGGGGATGCGGTCGGCGGTCCAGCCGGTCATCTGCTGCTCCTGGAGGTCGTCGGTGCGTTCTGCCGACGACGTTAGGAGTGGTCCGGGCGATCTCGGTGGGTCTGCCAGACCTACCTTGGGCACCTGCGGAACAGACACACTGGTGGCATGAGCAGTCCGCATCCCTACGCCCGCGAGCTCGGGGAATTCCTGCGTGCCCGGCGCACCCGGCTGCGTCCGCACGACGTCGGCCTGGAGCCGGGCGGGCGGCGCAAGGTCACCGGGCTGCGGCGCGAGGAACTGGCGCTGCTGGCCGGGCTGAGCACCGACTACTACCAGCGGATCGAGCAGGGCCGCGAGGTCCGCCCGTCCGACGACGTCCTGGCGGCGCTCGCCGGCGCGCTCGGCCTCGGCGACGAGGAACGCCGGCACCTGTTCGCACTGGGCCGCGCCGCCCGCCGGCCGGTGCCCGCCCCGGTGGGTCGCGGGCCGGAGCGGGTGCCGGAGGGCACCCGGCGGCTGCTGCGGGTGACCGACACCCCGGCGCTCGTCCTCGGCAGGCACCTCGACCTGCTCGACTGGAACCCGATGGCCGAGGCGCTGCTCGGCGACCCGCAGGGTCTCCCGCCGGACCGGCTCAACATGCTCCTGCTGCTGTTCGACGACGAGCGGACCGGCCGGCGGACCTGCCCGGACTGGGAGAAGCAGGCGCTGGACTACATCGGCATGCTGCGCGCCGCCGTCGCCACCGACCCCGCCCACCCCCGCGCCGCCGCGATCGTCGGCGAGCTGAGCATCCGCAGCGCCGAGTTCCGGCGGTTGTGGGCCCGCCACGACGTCCGCGAGTCGGTGCGCGGCACCAAGATCTTCCACGTTCCCGAGGTGGGCGACATCCGCCTGGACTGGGACACCTATCCGCTGCCCGGCAACCCGGGACCGGTGATGCTGGTGTACACGGCCGAGCCGGGCAGCCCCGACGCGGACCGGCTGCGGCTTTTGGCGTCGTTGCACGCGTCCCGCGCTTCCCGATCAAGGTGAGCCATTACGGTTGGCGCGTGATCGACATGGTGGTGCGCGGTGAGTTGACCGCCTTGGTCATCGATGCTCCCCGAGGTCGATGACGACCTTGCCGTGCACGTGCCGCCCCGCCTGGAGTTCGACCGCCTCACGGATCTGCTCGACCGGGTAGCTCGCCGCGATCGGCACCCGGAGCCGGCCCGCCGCGACCAGTCCGGCAATTTCCTCGATGGCGCCCGGGGCCGCGTTGGCGCCGTTCGCCGACGTGATCCCGTCGACCTGCGCGGCGATCAGGGTGATGCGCTCGTCCGGCACGCCGAGTTCGCGGGCCGCCAGCGCCGTGTCCGTGCCGTGCAGGTCCATGGCCGCGGTGACGCCGTCGGGCGCCAGCGCGCGGACCCGGTCGACCAGGCCGTCGCCGTAGGTGACCGGCTCGGCCCCCAGTGCGCGCAGGGCCTCGGCCGAGGTCGCCGACCCCGTTCCGATCACCCGCGCGCCCGCGAGACGCGCGAGCTGGACGGCGAACACGCCGACCCCGCCGCCCGCGCCGCCGATCAGCACCGTGTCGCTCGGACCCGGGGCGACCACGGCCAGCGCCGCGGCCGCCGTGCAGCCCGCGATGGCGAGGGTGGCGGCGGTGCGGTCGTCGACGCCGTCCGGGGTGCGGTGCGCGTCGCCGCCCGCCGCGATGGTCCCCGCTTCGGCCACTACGACGTGGTCGGCGACCGCCCGCGACAGGGCGCCGCCGAACACCCGGTCGCCGACCGCGAACCCGGTCACGCCGGCGCCGACCTGGTCCACCACGCCGGCGTAGTCGGTGCCGAACCCGCACGGCAGGCTCAAGCCGAAGCGCGCGGCGGTCTCCGCGTCGGAGGTCATGAACCAGTCCATCGGGTTCAGGCCGGCCGCGGTGACCCGCACGCGGATCTGCCCGGACCCGGCCTGCGGCACGGGGACCTCGTGGAGGCGCAAGGCCTCTGGCCCACCGAACGACTCGAACCGCACCGCCCGGCTCGTGGTGACGCTGGTTTCGTTCATGCTCACTTGTCTCCTGGAGCGTCTCGTGCAGCCACGTAAACGGAACGTGCTTCGTTTACGTGATCGACCGTAGCACAAGTGGAGCGTGATCCGTTTCGTCTGTCTCAGCGGTCGGCGGTGAGCTGCATGGCGGGAGGCGCTCAGTACGGGTTGCCGGGCACGTTGAGCCGCACTTGATAGAGGCCGAACGCGCCGGAAACGCCGGACGTGAGGTACAGGGTCCGGCCGTCCGGGCCGCCGAATGCCGCGTTGGTGATGTTGCGGCCGGCGGAAATCGTGCCGAGCTGGACGCCTGACGGCGAGAAGACGCGGACGAGCCCTTCGTCGAAGGAAGCCCAATAGACGTTGCCCGCGCAGTCGATGGTCGCGCCGTCGGGCGTCCGCATGTTCGCGAACGTCGTGCGGTTGCCGGTGGTGCCGTCGGGGAAGACGGTGTACTTCATGATCGCGTTCGCACCGGTCGCTCCCACGTAGAGCGTCTTGCCGTCGGGGGACAGGACGACGCCGTTCGGCTGCGGCAGCGTGTCGTCGACGAGGCCGACCACGCCGTCGCGGACGCGGAACACGCTGGTGCGGCCGCCTTGCTCGTCGGCGCGGTTGCCGCGCTGGTAGTTCGGGTCGCTGAAGTAGGTGGTGCCGTCCCGGCCGGTGGTCAGGTCGTTCGGGGAGTTGAACGCGTGGCCGAGGTAGTTCGCCGCGACGGTCGTCCGGCTGCGGTCGGCCAGGTTGTAGGACGACACCGTGCGGTTGTCGTGGGTGGCGGCGAGCACCCGCGTGCCGTCGGCGGTGATCGCCAGGCCGTTGCTGCCCGAGTCGGCGATGAACGTCTCGAAGGTGGCCGGCGGCGTGTAGCGGAATATCGCCGACGGCTGCACGCCCTGGGGGCCGGTGGGGTTCTGCATGTTCGACAGCAGCAGCGTGCCGGTGCGCTGGTCCCACGTGGGCCCTTCGAGGAAGTTGAACCCGCCGCGGATGAGCTGGGCCGCCACCGACTGGCTCGGCAACGGCGGACCGTAGGTCCCGTCCGGTGCGCACGGTGAGGCGATGGTGGCGGACGCCGCGGGCGGCACCACACCCGCGGCGACGATCGCCGTCGTCACCGTCCACATGCGACGAAGCTTCTTTCGATGAGCCATGACGGCTCTCCTTCCGTAAGAGGGTTTCACCGTCCGAGCTCGACCTTGAGGATGCTTTCGTTGCTGTTGTTCGGGATGCTGTCCTTGTCGCCGTAGTTGCTGGTGGTCAGCCACAAGCCGCCGTCGGCGGACGGTTCCACCGTGCGCAGCCGCCCGTACGTGCCGGTGAGGTACGGCTGGACGTCGGTCAGGCTGTCGCCGGAGATTTCGGCCCGGTACAGCCGCGTCCCGCGCTCGCAGGCGATGTAGAGGCCGGTGCGGACCACGGCGATGCCGCTGCACGAGCCCTCGGCGACGTGGTAGGTGTGCTTGGGCGCGATGAAGCCGGGTTCGCCGCAGCTGCCCGTGGTGCCCTCGCAGCCGGGCCAGCCGTAGTTGCCGCCGCGGACGATCAGGTTGGTCTCGTCCATGACGTTGTTGCCGAATTCCTGTTCCCACAACCTGCCTTGGGCGTCGAAGGCCAGGCCCTGCGGGTTGCGGTGGCCGTAGCTCCACACCGGGGTGCCGAAGGGGTTGTCCGACGGAATGGTGCCGTCGGGGTTGATGCGCAGGACTTTGCCCGCGAGGACGGTTAGATCCTGGGCCCAGTCGCCGTTCTGGCCGTCGCCGGTGGAGATGTAGAGCTTGCCGTCGGGGCCGAAGCGCAACCGGCCGCCGTTGTGGTACTTGTTGCGCGGGATGCCGGTCAGCAGCACCTCCGGGGTGCCGGTGAGCACGCCGCCGCTGTAGCGCACGCGCACCACCCTGTTGTCGGTCGCGCTGGTGTGCATGACGTACAGCCACGGATCGGCCGCGAAGTCGGCGGCCACCGCAAGCCCCAGAACCCCGCCCTCGCCGTCGGTTCCCACCACGTCGGGAATCCGCCCGGCCACGGTTTGCGTGCCGGTGGCGGGATCGAGGCGGACGATCTCGAACGCGTCGCGGCGGCCGTAGAGCACCTGTCCGTCGGGGAGGGTGGTCAGGCCCCACGGCAGGTCGGTTTCGGTGGCGACCCGGGTGACCGAGCAGATGGCCGTGGCGCAGGAAGTGCCGGTGGTCACGGCGATCGCCGGGCTCGGGGCCGAGCGGTTGGCCTGGGCGTCACGCGCCCGCACCTGGTACCGGTAGCGGGTGTTCGCGGCCAGGCCGCTGTCGGTGAACGAAGTCGTGGCGCCGCTGGTCGAGCCGGCCTGGGTGCCGTCGCGGAGCACCTCGTAGCCCGTGACGCCGACGTTGTCGGTGGCCGGCGACCAGCGCACGGTGACCGTGGTGCCCGCCGCGGTCGCCGTCACGCCGGCCGGGGTGCTGGGCGGCTCGGTGTCGGCCTGGCACTGCGGCACGGTGACGGGGACCGTCGGGCTGGCCTGGGAGACGTTGCCCGCGGCGTCGCGGGCGTTGACGTACAGGCCCCAGGTGGCCCCGGGCACGACGGTCAGCTGCGCCGACAGCGCTGTGCCCGGCACCGAGGTCATCAGCTGGCCATCGTGGTAGACGTCGTAGAAGGCCACCCCGACGTCGTCGGACGACGCCGACCACGAGAACGTCACGCCGGTGCACGAAAGGTCCGAGGTGCGGGGATCGGCCGGCGCGGTCGGTGGCGTGGTGTCGCCGTCCGCGGCCGACACCACGGGGGACGGGAGCACGACACCCAAGCCCAGCAGCACCACGGTGGTCACCGCCCGGAGGCCCGTGCGGTTCCTTCTCGGAGTAGCTCGCATGGTGTTCCTCTCTCAGGGGATGCGAAGCCACTGGGAGCGCTCCCGGGGACCGTAGCGCAAAGGGTTTGCCGCCGACAAGACCGGTGAGCGGGTTTCCAACCGCGCTCAGATCCAGCCGCGCCGGGTGGCCTCCATCGCGATCTGGAACCGCGTCCGGGCCCCGGTCCGCTGCATCAGCTTGGTGACGTGGCGCTGCACCGTCCGTTCACTCCAGCCCAGCGCCCGCCCCACGGCCTTGTCGGTCACCCCGGAAGCCAGCAGTGCCAGCAGCTTCGACTCGTCCGCGGACAGCTCGCCGGGATCGTCGGCGCCGAACCGGACCGGCACGCTGCGCGTCCACACCGACTCGAACAACGCGATCAGCGCGTCCAGCAGCGGGGACGGGTGGATGAGGTAGGACGCCGTGAGCGCGGGGTCGCCCGGGCGCATCAGCGGCATGATCGCGAGCCGGTCGTCGGCGATCGCCAGCTTCATCGGGACGTCGCCGGCGATCCTGGCCTGCTCGCCGTGCCGCACCCCCAGTTCGATGTCGTCGAGCAGCCCCGGCAGCTCGACCGCGCTCTTGTCGTAGACCACCCGGTATTTGACCCCGCGTTCCAGCAGCGCGAGCTCCACGTGGTTGGGCTCGCCGTGCCCTTGCGGGGCCGCGTACGGCGGCCGGTCGAAGCCGCGCATCTGCACCCGGATGTCCTGCTGCATCCGCGTCCAGCGGTCGTTGACCTCGTCCCGCCCGGAGATCACCTCGACCAGCTCGCCCGGGTGCGCGAACCGCGTGCTCGCGCGGTAGGTCTCCATCAGCGTGCCGATGTGGCGGCGCGTGTCGCGCAGCGCGGCCTCGCGTTCGCGCAGGACCGCCTCGATGGCCCGGTCGGGCGGGACGACCACGTACCGGGTCGGACGTCCGGCGGACCGCGTCGCCAGGCCGGCCTCGACGAGCGCCTGCAGCGCCCGGCGGGTCGCGGGCAACGAGCGGTGCGTGTCCTGGGCGAGTTCGGGGGCGGTCGCCTGCGTCCGCCGGACGAGGGCGTTGTAGGTGGCTTCGTCCGCACCGCTCACCCCGATCGGCTCCAGCACCGTCGTCCTCCTTCGTGTCGGGTTTCCGACACCTGACCGGAATCCGCCGCCTTCGTGAGCTTGTCACGCGGTGATCATTCCTGCACCGTTTGGAAGTCGACGGCGCGCAACCTCACACGGGGCGCGCCGTCTCGCTTGTCCGCCGCGACCTGACGGAACGAAGGAGTCTCCCCATGTCCCTGTCCGCCTTGCGGACCCGAGGCCGGCACCTGGTGCTCGCGGTGCTCGTCACCGCCGGGTCCCTCGGTGCCGGGCCGGCGGTGGCCGCCGCCGCCCCGCCGACCGCGGCCGCCCACTCGAAGATCGCCAAGGAACTGCTCGACCGGATGGCCGGTGCCCGATCCGGCCCGGACGCGAAGTTCGAGGCGGTCGTCGTCCTGAAGGACCGCGGTCTGCGGCCGTCGGCTCCCGCGGCCGCGCGCAAGGCGCTCACCGACTCGGCGACGGCCATGCAGGCGCCGGTCGTCGACCTCGTCGGGGCCCGCCGGGACCAGGTCGTGAAGACGTTCTGGCTCAAGAACATGGTGCTCGTCCGCGCCACCCCGGGCACCCTCGACGCGGTCGCCGCGCTGCCGCTGGTCGACCGCGTCATCCCCAACTTCACGCTGCACTCGCCGACCGAGCCCCGCAAGACGCAGCAGGCGGCGGCGGAACCCGCGGTGGCCTGGGGCGTGCAGAAGATCGGCGCCGACCAGGTCCAGCGGGACGGGGGCACCGGCGCCGGGGTGCGGGTGGCGATCCTCGACACCGGCATCGACACCGAGCACCCCGACCTCGCGGGCAAGCTCGTCAGCGCCGACCCGGCGAACCCGGAGCACCCCGGTGGCTGGCTCGAGTTCGCCGCCGACGGCTCCCCGGTCCACTCCACCCCGCACGACAGCTCCTACCACGGCACCCACGTGGCGGGCACCATCGCGGGCGGGCACAGCTCGGGCACACAGATCGGCGTCGCGCCCGGCGCGGAGCTGATGGCGGGGCTCGTCATCCCAGGCGGCACCGGCACCCTGACCCAGGTGATCGCCGGGATGCAGTGGGCGATCGCGCCCTACGACGCCGACGGCAAGCCGGCGGGCAAGCCCGCGGACGTCGTGAGCATGTCGCTCGGCGAAGAGGGCTACAGCAGCGAAATGGTCGAGCCCGCGCGCAACATCTACCTGGCGGGCGCGTTCCCGGCCTTCGCCATCGGCAACGAGTGCGTCGCGGGCGGTTCGGCGGCGCCCGGCAACGTCTTCGAAGCGACCGGCGTCGGCGCGACCGACGTCGACGACAACGTGCCGGACTTCTCCTGCGGCGGCGTCGTGCGGAAGAAGGACTGGGCCGACGCCCCGGCGAACTGGCCGGACAGCTACGTCGTGCCGGACCTGTCCGCGCCCGGCGTAGACGTCCTGTCGTCGCTGCCCGGCGGTGAGTACGGTCTGCTGAGCGGCACGTCGATGGCGACCCCGCACGTCTCGGGCACCGTCGCGCTGATGCTGCAGGCGAACCCGCGCCTGACCCCCGACGAGACGCTGGACATCCTGACCGGAACGGCGTTCTTCGACAACCGCTACGGCGCGCGGCCGAACACCCGCTTCGGCGCGGGCCGGATCGACGCGGCCGCCGCCGTCGCCGAGGCGCGTCTCACCAGCGGCATCACCGGGACGGTGACCGCGGACAAGTCCCGGGATCCGTTGCGGGGCACGACGATCACCGTGGCGTCGACCGGCCGGTCGTACCCGAGCGACGCCGAGGGCCACTTCAAGATCCGCGTGCCCGCGGGCACCTACGACCTGACGCTGTCCCGCTTCGGCTACCACGACCAGCGCGTGCGGGTCGTCGTGTCCGGCGGGAAGCTGACCGATCTGCGAGTCGCGCTGAAGCCGACGCCGCGGGGCGTCATCACCGGCCGCGTCACCTACGGGCCGACGGGTTCGACGGTGCCCGGCGCGACGGTCCGGGTGGCGGACGTGCTCGACGAGCTCACCGCCGTCTCGGACGGAACCGGCCGCTACACCATCAAGGACGTGCCGGAAGGCGCTTACCGGGTGACCGCCTCGGCGGCCGGGATCTCGACGGCGAACCCGCGCCAGGTCACCGTGCGCCCGATCCGGTCCGCCACGGCCGACTTCGCGTTGCCGCGGCCACCGGCGACGCAGCGGGTCTCGGTGACCCGCGACGGCGGGCAGATCCACGCCGAGACCTTCTGGCCCGCCATGAGCGGCGACGGCGGGGTGATCGCGTTCGCCAGCATGGCCTCGGAGATCGCGCCCGGCGAGGCGAACGACGACATGGACATCTTCGCCAGGGACACCCGCACCGGCGTGATCGAACGGATCTCGGCCGCGGCGGACGGCACCGGGGCGGACGCGTGGGCGATCAGCCCGACGATCAGCCCGGACGGCCGGTACGTCGGCTTCCTCAGCGGCGCGACCAACCTCGTGCCCGGCGACGTCAACGGCGTGCCCGACTCCTTCGCGCACGACCGGCGGACGGGCGCGAACGAGCTGATCTCGGTGTCGTCCGACGAGCGGCAGGCCGACGGGCTGTCCGGCCAGCCGGTCTTCAGCACCGACGGCCGGTACGCGGTGTTCCTCAGCCAGGCCACGAACCTGGTGCCGGGGGACACGAACGGCAAGCAGGACGTCTTCCTGCGCGACCGGGTGGCCGGGACGACCGAGCGCGTCTCGGTGGGTGCCGGCGGGGTGCAGGCGGACGGCGACTCGCTGGAGCCGAGCGTCAGCGCCGACGGCCGGTTCGTCGCGTTCGAGAGCGGCGCGGAGAACCTGGTGCCCGGTGCGGCCAACGACCACCGCGACGTCTTCGTGCGTGACCGGCGGACCGGGACGACGGAGATCATCCCGGTGGCGGCCGGGGTGGAGGCGACCCAGCCGTCGATCAGCGCGGACGGCCGGCTGGTGGCCTACGTGAGCAGCGGCCCCGACGCGCCGCCGCAGGTTTCGGTGTACGACCGGCAAACCCGCGCGAGCACGCTGGTGTCGCAGGCGGCGAGCGGGACCGGCGGCGCGGACGCGTACACGGCGAGCCCGAGGATCAGCGGCGACGGGAACTTCGTCGCGTTCTTCAGCTTCGCCGCCAACCTCGTGCCCGGCGACGACGGCATGTCGGACGTGTTCGTGCGCGACCTGCGGGCGCGGACGACGGCCAAGGTGTCCGGCGGGGTGGGCGGCCGGCTCGGCGACGCCTACAGCGACTTCCCGTCGATCAGCACCGACGGCAAGTACGTCGCGTTCGAAAGCGCGGCGACCAACCTCGTCGAGGACGACACGAACGGCTACTCGGACATCTTCGTCCACGACCGGGCACCCGGCCCCGAGCCGCGCTTCGCGGTGGCGGACCTGCGCACCGACGGCGGCCACGGCCGGGCGCCGGTGCGGATCACCGCGTCGGTGAAGGACGTCGGCGAGGTCGCGGGCACGTACCAGGCACTGCTGTGGATCGACGGCGCGATCGCCGGCGAGCGGGCGGTGTTCGTGCGGAAGGACCAGACGACCGGGGTGTCGTTCGAGGTGCGGGATCTACCGCGCGGAACCCACACGGTGCGGCTCGGGCCGCTCACCGGGTCGGTGACCGTAGGCCGGTGAGACAGGACGGGCCCGCCGGGATTTCCCCGGCGGGCCCGCTTCCGGACGATTCGCGGTCGGCGGTCAGGTGCGGAGCAACCCTGTCAGCTCGGTGATGTCTTCCAGCCCCGCGAGCCCGTAGGCCAGCTTCGTGATCCGCTCGCTGACCTCGGCCGGCAGCACCCGCGACGCGTTCAGACGGAACTTCGTCGCCAGCTCTTCCGCCGAGAGCGGGTTCTGCGGGCCGCCGCGGTTGGCGTCGACCCTTTCCTCCAGCTCGCGGCCGTCACGCAGCCGCACCCGCAGGACCGCCGGGAACTGGTGGGGGAAGATCTCGTCGCACCGGGCGTCCGGGACGCACCGGACCTTCGCCGCCAGCGCCAGGCGGGCCGGATCGGCCGCCGCCGAGTCGGTGAAGTCGTCGTGGAACACGCCGAGCCCGCCGCCGCCCAGCAAGCCCGTCGCCACCGTGTACGGGCCCGAGAACGCCGCGTGGTAACCCGACTGAGGCCGGATCTTGGCTTCGCGCGGCTCGGCGATCGTGCGCAGCACCGCCGTCGGAGCGCCCAGCTCGATCTCCGAGATCTCCGCCGGGTCGACGCCGCGGGCGCGCAGGCGGCGGGCCGCGTCGATGCCCGCGTGGGTGAAGTGGTTGCAGGGGTAGGGCTTGAAGAAGATCCCGGGCAGTTCCCAGCGCTCGCCGAGGCCGTCGACGATAGCGTCCACATCGGACTGGTCGCCGCAGAACGCCTGCAGCAGGCCGAAGCGGCCTTCCAGCACCGTGGGCGGTCCCGTGATGCCGTGCCGGGCCATGCCCGCCGCCGTCACCGCCGCGTGCGCCGCCCAGCCGCAGTGGATGCGCTTCACCGTGCCGCCCGTGCGGTTGGCCTCGAGCAGGCCCGAACCCATGCTGGCCGCGATGCCCAGCGCGTCGGCGATGCCCGATTCGTCCACATCGGACAGCATGGCCGCGGCCGCCGCCGCGCCGAGGGCGCCGCAGATCGCCGTCGCGTGCAGGCCGCGCTCGAAGAACACGGAGTTGCCGAGTTCCTCGTCGTAGCCCGCCATGCCGAGCCGGACCGTGATCTCCACGCCGACGCCGATCGCGTCCAGCAGCTGGGCGCCCGTCGCGCCGCGGGACTCCGCGACGGCGAGCGCCGCCGGGACCACGGACGCCGAGGGGTGCAGCACCGAGGGCAGGTGCGTGTCGTCGAAGTCGAGCGAGTGCGCGAGGGTGCCGTTGAGCAGCGCCGCGCTCGGCTCGGGCAGCCGGTCGCCGGTGCCGATGGCCGTCGCGCGGCCGGTGCCGCCCCACTCCCGGACCAGGGCGCCGACCGCCGCGGCGGGCCGCTCGCCCGTAGCGGCCAGGCTGTTTCCGAGCACGTCCAGGACGCGCCGGGCGGCGTCGTCCCGCAGCTCCGGCGGCAGGCCGTTGGCCCGCACCGACGCGGCGAACGCGGCCAACTGCTGGACGATCGTCGCGGTCATGCGCTCACCGCCGCGAGGGGACGCACGGGGGAGCCGGTGCCGCCGACGATCCGCAGCGGCGCCAGCACGAACACGAACTCGTGCACGCCTTCCTCGGCCACCGCTTCCAGGTTCAGGTGCTCCATGATGAAGATGCCCGACTCGACCAGCAGGATCCGGTGCACCGGCAGCACGGCGTGCCCGGCGCCGGCCGGGATCTGCTCGTAGGCCGTGGTGTCCGCGCCGGTCGCGACGACACCCCGCGCCGCCAGCCATTCCGCCGCCGACGTCGTCGCGCCGGGAACGCCGGTTTCCTTGCCCATATAGGAAACAGCGTCGGCGAAGTTCCGCGCCCAGCCGGTGCGGATCAGGGCGACGTCACCGGCGCCGGGCTCGGTGCCCGCGAGTTTCGCCGCCGCGTCGAGGTCTTCGGCCGTGACGCCGTAGCCTGGCTCCAGCGTGGGGACGCCGTGGACGGCGGCGACGTCCAGCAGGACCGCGCGCCGCAGCAGACCGGGCAGGTTCTCCGCGCCGTGCGTGCGGAACACGCCACCCTGCTGGGCCTCGGCGGCGTCGATGTCGCCGTGCAGCTTGCCGTCGTGGCTGACGTGCGAGAGCGCGTCGATGTGGGTGCCGACGTGCCCGCCGGTCACGATGATCTCGTTGGCGGCCGACCCGCCGTCCGGGCGCCGCATGTCGCCGTGGCGGCGAATCAGGGTCATCCGGAACCCGGGGTGGTTCGGCGAGCACGGCATGCCGGTGAAGAACGGCTGCCCGAGCTCGATCAGCCGGACCCCGCCGGCGACCGCCGACAGCAGCGGATCCTGGGGACGTGTCATGAGTGCTGGCCCTCCTTTTCCCCCGCGATCGCGAGCACCCAGCGGGCGCGCGCCACGATCGCGGCGTCGACGAACTGTCCGTGGTGGTCGATCCAGGCCGCCGACCCGGTCGTTTCCAGGTGGTCGAGCAGGTCGCTCGCCCAGGCGGTTTCCGCGGGGTCGGGCGCGCACACCTCGTGCACCACGGAGATCTGCGCGGGGTGGATCACCGACCGGCCGAAGAACCCGGCCGCGCGCCCGGCTTCGGTGCTCGCGCGCAGGCCGTCGAGGTCGCGCACGGCAGTCCAGACGCTCTGCACCGGGCTCGGCAGCCCGGCCGCCCGTGCCGCGACGACCACCCGCGACCGCGGCCAGGTCAGCGCGTCCCCGCCCGCGACGCGCAGGTCCGCGGCGAGGTCGGCCTCGCCGAGCGAGATCCCGGCGACGAGCGGGTGCGCGGTGGCGATCGCGAGCGCGTTTTCCACGCCCAGCGCGGATTCCAGCACCGGGTACACCGGCACGCCGAGTGCGTCGGCGACCCGGCGCACCTCGCCGGGGTCCTCGCACTTGGGTACGCGGACGCCGGCGGCCCCGCGCAGTGCCTTGATGTCGGCTTCCCCGGCGGGGGTGCCCGGCGCGTTGATCCGGACGTACGCCTTAGCGCCACCGTCCAAAGCGGACACCGCGTTCCGCCGCGCTTCGTTCTTCGCGGCCGCGGCGACGGCGTCCTCGAGGTCGATGATGACCGCGTCCGCCGGGCCGTTCAGCGCCTTCGTGATCCGGTCCGGCCGGTCGCCGGGGACGTAGAGCCAGCTGCGCGGGACGCCGTTCACTTGATCACGCCTTTTTCGCGCAGGGCCGCCAGTTCCGGTTCGCCGAGACCGAGGCCGCCGAGCACTTCTGCGGTGTGCGCACCGAGCGGCGCCCCGGTCGACGTGATCCCGCCGGGGGTCTCCGACAGCCGGAACAGCACGTTCTGCATCTTCACCGGCCCGAGTTCCGCGTCGTCGACCGTCGTGATGCTGCCCAGCGCCGCGAACTGCGGGTCGGTCATGACGTCGGCGGCGGTGTAGATCGGCGCGACGGCGGCCTGGGCCTCCTCGAACGCCTTGACGACCTCGTCGCGGTCGCGGTCGGCGATCCACGAGCCGACGGCGTCGTCGAGCAGGTCGGCGTGCTGGGCGCGCTCGGCGCCGCTGGCGAACCACGGCTCGTCGATCAGCTCGGGGCGCCCGACCAGCCGCATCACGCGTTCGGCGATCGACTGGGCACTGGTGGAGATGGCCACCCAGCTGCCGTCGCGGGTGCGGTAGGTGTTGCGCGGCGCGTTGTTCGTGGACCGGTTGCCGGTGCGCGGCTGCAGCGTGCCGAGCTGGTCGTAGGCGATGATCTGCGGGCCGAGCAGGGTCAGGATCGGCTCGATGATGGCGAGGTCGACGACCTGCCCGCGCCCGGTCTGCTCGCGGGCCCGCAGGGCGGTCATCACGGCGTAGGCGGTGGTCAGCGCGGCGATCCCGTCGGCCAGGCCGAACGGCGGCAGCGTCGGCGGGCCGTCGGGCTCGCCGGTGATCGCGGCGAACCCGCTCATCGCCTCGGCGAGCGTGCCGAAGCCGGGTCGCTTGGCGTAGGGGCCGATCTGCCCGAACCCCGTGACCCGCGTGAGCACCAGGCCGGGGTTGATCTCGCGCAGCTCGTCGTAACCGAGGCCCCAGCGCTCCAGCGTGCCGGGGCGGAAGTTCTCCACGACGACGTCGGCGTCCGCCACCAGCTTCTTGAAGATCTCCTGGCCCTCGGGGGAGCCGAGGTAGAGGGTGATCGCCTTCTTGCCGCGGCCGAGCATCTTCCACCAGAGGCCGACGCCGTCGCGCTGCGCGCCGTGGCTGCGGACGGGGTCGCCGTTCGGGTGCTCGATCTTGATCACCTCGGCGCCGAAGTCGCCCAGCAGGGTCGCGGCGAGGGGGCCGGCGAACAGGGTGGCGGTGTCGAGCACCCGGATCCCGGACAAAGCGCCCGTCATGGGGCTTACCTGCCTTTCACGTCCGGCGAGCCGGGGCGGACCGCCGTTTCGCCGAGAGGAACACTTGTGAACGTCGAGTTTCGTAGCGACGTCGTTCGGTGTTTTCCAAGTTCGCACTGATCACGCTCATCCGTCAAGTTGTGCGCAGATGTTGACCTGACGTTGGGGCGGGTGTCACGATGACCGGCAACAAATCTGTCGTTTCGCTAAGCGGAACGACAGCCCTGCCGAAGGGGAAGAGGTGACATGTCCGCACGAATGCTCGTCGCGGGGCTCGGGGCGGTGGCCCTGCTCGTGACCGGGTGCGGGGGATCGGCTCCGATGGGGGCCGGGGGAGCCGCTGCGGGGCGGGACGAAGGCCCGGTCAAGATCGGCGCCTTGCACCCGGTCAGCGGCTCGAACGCGGTCGACGGCCTGCAGATGCGCCGGGGGGCGCAGCTGGCGGTCGACGCGATCAACGCGGCCGGCGGCATCAAGTCGCTCGGCGGCCGCAAGGTCGAACTGGTCACGGGGGACACGCAGGGCAAGGCCGACATCGGCCAGAGCGAGGCCCAGCGGCTGATCTCGGCCGGCGCGGTCAGCCTGGTGGGTACCTACCAGAGCGCGGTGAGCACCAACGTCGCCGTCGTGGCCGAACGCAACCGGGTCCCGTTCGTGATGGACGTGACCGCCTCCGACGCCATCTTCGCCCACGGCTACCAGTACTCGTTCCGGGTGCAGCCGGGCAGCAAGGCGATCGCGACGGCCGCCGCGCAGTACCTGAAGGCAGTGTCGGAACAGGCGGGCAAGCCGGTCCGCAAGGTGGCGTTCCTGCACGAGCAGAGCGACTTCGGCAGCGGCGCCGCCGACGCCTTCACCGCGGCGGCCAAGCAGCTCGGCATCGGGATCGGCCCGAACATCAGCTACGACGCCGCGACCGTCAGCGACCTCACTGCTCAGGTCACGCAGGTCAAGGCGTCGGGCGCGGACGTGCTGGCGGTCGCCGGCTACTACCGCGACAGCCTGCTGGCGGCGAAGGCGATCGCTTCGGTGAAGCCGGACCTCAGCGCGGTCTGGGGCGTCTCGAACGGCGCGTACGACCAGCCGAAGTTCGTCGCCGACGCGGCCGCGGTCGGCAACCTCTACTTCAGCACCAACTACCACTACGACGCGACGAACCCCGAAACCGTCGCGCTGCGCGAGAAGTACCAGAAGCTCTACGGCGACCCGATGCGCACTGGCGCGGTGCTGTCCTACGACGCGGTCCAGGTGATCGCGCACGCCGTGGAGCAGGCGGCGAGCACCGACCCGCGGAAGGTGCGGGACGCGATCGCCGCGTCCCAGGTCGCACCCCTGACCGTGGGCCGCGGGCCGATCCGGTTCGCGCCGAACGGCGACAACAGCAACGCCTTCCCCGTCCTGATGCAGGTCTTGGACGGGCGCGTCCAGCAGGTCTATCCCCCCGAAAAAGCCGAATCCCGGCCCGACTACAGGGTGGCGTGGCGTCCATGACCGAACTCGACACCGGGGCGCCCGTCGTCCCCGAAACCGCACCACCCGACAAGAAAGCCAAGGCGGACAAGGGTTTCCTCGGCCGCGCCGGCATCGTGGCCGCCGTCCTGGTCGTCGCGATCGTGGTCGCGCTGCTGCAGTCCGGCAGCGGGCTGGTGGTCTGGCAGTCGGTGGTCACCGGCATCCTGACCGGCGGCCTCTACGGCCTGATCGCGATGGGCCTGACGCTGATCTTCGGCGTGCTCGACATCGTCAACTTCGCCCACGGCGCGTTCCTCACGGTCGCGATGTTCTTGTCTTTCGGGATGATCCAGGCGACCGGGCTGCACCCGTACCTGACGCTCGTGGTCGCGGTGCCGGCGCTGTTCCTGCTCGGCGCGGCCGTGCACCGCGGGCTGCTGTCCGGGGCGGGCGGCGGGTCGCTGGAGAACCAGCTGCTGATCACTCTCGGCCTGTCGCTGCTGTTGGAGAACGGGCTGTTGATGTTCTTCGGCGCCGAGCCCAAGACGATCGACCTGCCCGGCGACTTCCAGTTCCCGCTGCTGGGCGCCGTCGTCGCGGGCTCGCGGCTGTATGCGTTCCTCGGCGCGATCGTGCTCGGCGGCCTCCTGTACTGGCTGCTGCGGCGCACCCGGCTGGGCACGGCGATCCGCGCGGTCGCCGCGAACGCGCCGGGCGCGGCGCTGGTCGGCATCAACGTCCGCCGGATGCACACGCTGACCTTCGCCATCGGCACGGCGTGCGCGGGCGCGGCGGCGGTGCTCGCCGGCCCGCTCGTCACGGTGACCCCGACGCTGGGGGAGCAGTTCAACATCACGGCGTTCGTGGTCGTGGTGCTCGGCGGGATGGGCAACGTCGTCGGCGCGCTCGTCGGCGGGCTGCTGATCGGCCTGGTCGAGCAGCTCACCACGATCTACCTCGGCGGCCAGAGCTCCCTGCTGGGCGTGTTCGTGGTGTTCCTGCTGGTGCTGTTCCTCCGTCCGCAGGGCCTGTTCGGGAGGCGCGCATGAGCATCACCATCGAAGCGCCCGCCGGTTCCGCGGAGGCCGTCAAGGCACCGCCGCTGCGGCCGCAGAACAAGCAGCTCGCGATCCTCGCGGTCCTCGTGCTGGTCGCGATCCCGCTGCCGCTGATCCTCCCCGCCGCCCAGGGCGCGGTCGCCGTCCGGATCCTGATCTTCCTGCTGATGGCCGTCGGCTGGAACATCATGAGCGGCTTCGGCGGGATGTTCAGCTTCGGCCACGCCGCCTACTTCGGGCTTGGCGCCTACACGAGTGCGTACCTGCTGGTGAAGCACAACGTGTCGCCGTGGATCGGGATGCTGGCCGGGATGGCGGTGGCCGCCGCGGTCGCCGTGATCATCGGCTACTTCTCCTTCCGCTACAAGCTCCAAGGCGCGTACTTCGCGCTGGCGACGTTCGCCTTCGCGGAGATGCTGCGGCTGATCGTCACCAGCAGCGCGTTCGCGAACAAGGCGGTCGGGTTCAGCGTGCCGCTGATCCAGGACTCGTCGCTGTGGCTGATCCAGTTCCCGGCCGACTCGCCCGCGTACTTCTGGGTGGCGCTCGTCCTGGCCGGGGCGGCGGTCGCGATCAGCATCGTCTTCCTGCACTCCCGCGCCGGCC
This sequence comes from Amycolatopsis lexingtonensis, assembly GCF_014873755.1. NCBI lineage: Bacteria > Bacillati > Actinomycetota > Actinomycetes > Pseudonocardiales > Pseudonocardiaceae > Amycolatopsis > Amycolatopsis lexingtonensis. The sequence goes on along the minus strand of NZ_JADBEG010000001.1, from coordinate 3,291,762 downwards.
GGTACGTCACGGCGATCCGCGACGACGAGCTGGCGGCGGCGTCGCTCGGCGCCCCGGTGCTGCGGCACAAGCTGCTCACGGTGGCGCTGTCCGCGGCGATCACCGCCGTGGCCGGCGCCTTCTACACGCAGTACTACCTGTTCGTGAACCCCGATCTCGGGTTCGGCTCGGCCATCTCGATCCAGGCCATCGTGCCCGTCGTGATCGGCGGCATCGGCACGGTGTGGGGCCCGGTGGTCGGCGCGATCATCATCGGCTCGCTCACCGACGTCACGGCGACGCTCCTGCGCACCCCACCGGAGTTCCTGGGCTTCCTGCAGGGCCGCAGCGGGTTGGACGTCGTGCTGTACGCGGTGCTGGTGATCCTGATCGTCCGGCTGCTGCCCAAGGGGATCGTCGGAACTCTCGCTGCGAGGTGGCGTCGATGAGCATCGTCGAGGTGAGCGGCGTCGGCAAGGCGTTCCGCGGCGTGCACGCCCTGTCCGATGTGGACCTGACCGTCGCCGAGGGCGAGATCCTCGGCGTCATCGGGCCGAACGGCGCGGGCAAGACCACGCTGTTCAACGTCATCTCCGGGGCGCTCACCCCGGACACCGGCCGGGTGCGGCTGGCGGGCGACGACGTCACCGGCCGCGCGCCCGACCGGATCGCGCGAGCCGGGATGGTCCGCACGTTCCAGCTCATGCGGCCCTTCGCGAGCATGACGGTGGCGCAGAACGTCAGCCTCGCCGCCCAGCACCACCGGCTGAGCGCCAAGGCCCTGCGGGAGCACGCGCTCGACGTCGTCGACCGGGTCGGGCTCGGGCCGTGGGCCCACCGCAACGCGACCGACCTGCCGACCGCCGGGCTCAAGCGCCTCGAGCTGGCCCGGGCGCTGGCGACCCGGCCGAAGGTGCTGCTGCTCGACGAGGTGCTGGCCGGGCTCGTCCCGGCCGAGCGCGAGCCGGTGCTCGACCTGCTCGCCGGCCTGCGCGAGCAGGAAGGCGTCACGCTGGTGTTCATCGAGCACATCATGGCCGCGGTGATGCGGCTGGCCGACCGCGTCCTCGTCCTCGACCAGGGCCGCGTGCTGGCTGTGGGCTCGCCCGAAGCCGTCACCAGCGACCCGCGAGTCATCGACGCCTACCTCGGTGAGGAGCCGACCCATGCTGACGCTTGAGAAGGTGTGCGCCGGGTACGGGCGGATGCGGATCCTGCACGACGTCGACCTGCACCTCGGCGCCGGCGAGATCGTCGCGCTCGTCGGCGCCAACGGCGCGGGCAAGACTACGACCCTGCGCAGCATCTGCGGGCAGCTCAAGCCACTGTCGGGCCGCGTCACGCTCGACGGCGAGCTGACCGCGGGCCGCCGTCCCGACCAGCTGGTGCGCGACGGCCTGGTGCACGTGCCCGAGGACCGGGCGCTGTTCGGCACGCTCACCGTCGAGGAGAACCTGCGGATGGGTGCTTGGACCCGCACCCCCGCGCAGGCCGCGAAGTCGCTGAAGGAGGTCTACGACCTGTTCCCGGTGCTCGCCGAGCGCCGGACGCAGATCGCGCAGACGTTCAGCGGCGGCCAGCAGCAGATGCTCGCGATCGGCCGGGCGCTGATGGCCGGGCCGCGGCTGCTGATGCTCGACGAGCCGTCGACCGGGCTGTCCCCGAAACTGACCTGGACGGTGCTGGAGGCGGTCCAGCGGATCCGGGACAGCGGGGTGGCGGTGCTGCTGGTCGAGCAGAACGCGAAGCAGGCGCTGGCCATCGCCGACCGGGCGTACGTGCTGGAGAGCGGCTCGACGGTGCTGCAGGGCACCGGGGCCGAACTGGCCGGCGACCAGCGCGTCAGGAAGGCGTACTTGGGACTGTGAAACGCGAACAAGCCGCTTCGGCGACCGCATCACTCGGAGCTTGGGTGGCCGAACTGGACGTCGCGAGCGTGCCGGACGCGGTGCTCGACCGGCTGTCCCTCGTCCTGCTCGACATCGTCGGCGTCACCGCATTGGGTGCTTCGCTGCCGGAGCAGCGGTCCCTGGTCGATGCCTGGCGCGCGCCGGCCGGTCCGGCGCCGCTGATCGGCGGCGGCCGCCTGGTCACGACCGACGCGGCGGCCTGGCTCAACGGCGTCGCGCTCGTCTCGCTGGAGCTGGACGAGGGCCACAAGTACGCCAAGGGCCACCCGGCCGCACACGGGTTCCCCGCGGTGCTGGCGCTGGCGGCCGAGCTGGACAGCACGGGCGCGGACACAGCGGCGGCGCTGCTGGCCGCCTACGAGGTGGCGGCGCGGTTCGGCCGCGCGACCACATTGCGCGCGGGTGCGCACCCGCATGGCAGCTGGGGCGTCCCCGGCGCGGCGGCGGGCTGCGCGCGGCTGCTCGGGCTCCCGCCCGGGGCGGTGGCGGCCGCGATCGACACCGCGGCCGGGCTGGCGGTCGCCGGGCACTTCGACTCGGCGACCCAGGGTAACCCGGTGCGCAACGCGTGGCTGGGCGCATCGGCGACGTCCGGGCTCGCCGCCGCGCGGATGGCGGCCGCCGGGATGGCCCGCACGACCGGCACGGCCGCGCTCTCGCTCGGCACCCTGCTCGGCGAGTTCGACGCGGGGGAGCTGACCGCCGACCTGGGCACCCGGTGGGACATCACCCGCGGGTACTTCAAGCGGCACGCGTCCTGCTCCTTCACCCACCCGGCCGCCGACGCCGTGCTCGACCTGCGCGCGCACCCGGCGTTCCGGCTCGACGGGATCACCCACATCCTGGTCGAGACCCACGTCCTCGGAGCCGGTCTGTCCGATGTGGACTGGTCGAACCGGCTTTCGGCGATGTTCTCGACGCCGTTTGTCGTCGCCACCGCCGCGCTGACCGGCGAGGTCGGGCCGGAAAGCCTCCTCGACGACGCGGGCGTGCGGGCCCTGGCGAGCCGGGTGCGGCTCGTCGAGGCCGCCGACCTCACCGCGCGCCTGCCGGACGAGCGAGCCGCCCGCGTGACCGTCGCGTTCGACGACGGTACGTCGCTCACCCGCGAAGTCCCCAACCCGGTCGGCGACGCCGACCACCACCCGCTGACCGAACCCGGCCTGGTCGGCGTGCTCGAGACGTGGCTGCCCGCGGCCGTCGTCGACCGCGCCGCCGCACTGGGCCGTGCCCTGCCCGGGCTGCCCCGCGTCGGCGCGGCGCTGCGCGAGCTGGCCGGAACTCCAGAGAAGGAGCCGAACTGATGCGTGCCCTCGCGGTGACGCCCATCCACCTGCCGCCCGAGGAGATCCGGCGGCGGCAGGAGCGCTACGACCGGCTCGCACCGCCGGGCCTGGAGATCGAGCTGCGGGACGTCGGCCCGGCGGCCCCGGCCACCCTGGACACCGGCGACGCCGTACGTGCCTCGGAGCGTGAGGTCGCGGCCGTGCTCGCGGCGGCGGGCGATGGCTGGGACCTGGCCTTCCCGGACTGCGTGCTGGACCCGGCGGTGCCCGACGCCGTCGCGGAGCCGCCGTTGCCGGTGCACGGCCTGCTCAAGCTGTCGGCGACTTACCTCGCCGCGAAGGGAGTCCGGTTCGGCGCGGTCGTGCGCAACGAGGCCATCGCCGAGGAATTCGCCAAGCGCATCGCCGCCTACCGGCTGACCGAGTACTTCGCCGGCGTCCGGGTGCTGGATCTGCCGTTTTCCGCGATCGCCGAGACCGAAACGTGGAACGCCGCGCTCGGCACGGCGGTAAACGAACTCGCCGCGCTCGGTGCGGTGGCGGTCATCAACGGCTGCTCGGCGGTCGACGTCGAGCCCGCCGACCTGCCCGCGCGGATCGTCGATCCCACCGAGCTGGCGCTGCGGCTGCTGACCGTGGAGGGGGTTTCGTGAGCGACGGACCCGACCTCGTCGTCGCCGGGGCGGGCGGCGGGCTCGCCGGGGCCCTGCGGGCCGCCGAGCTGGGACTCTCCGTCCTGGTGGTCGAGGCGAGCGAGCACTTCCGGCGCGGCAACAACACCTCGATGTCGACGGCGATGTTCCCCGGCGCGGGTTCCCGTTGGCAGACCGACGAGGGCGTCGACGACTCGCCCGAGAAGTTCGTCGCGGACATCATGGCCAAGACGCACGGGCAGGCCGACCCGCGCCTGGCTCGCACCCTGGCCGAGGTCAGCGCGCCGCTGGTCGAGTGGCTCGCCGACTCCGTCGGGCTGCCGCTGTCCCTGGTGACGGACTTCAACTACCCCGGCCACTCCGTGCCCCGCTGCCACACGATCCCGGGGCGGCACGGCTCCGGCGTCATCGACCACCTCGCCCGCCGCGTGACCGAGCACGAGAACATCGAGCTGCTCGCGCCCGCCCGGCTCGTCGACGTCCTGTCCGATGTGGACGGTGTGTGCGGGGTCGTGGTCCGGTACCCGGACGGGACCGAGGAGGAGATCCCGACCCGGGCGGTCCTGCTGGCCACCAACGGGTTCGGTGCCGACGCGGACCTCGTCGCGCAGCACCTGCCGGAGATCTCCGGGGCGCTGTACCAGGGGAGTGACCAGTCGCTCGGCGACGCGCTGCGCATCGGCGAGAAACTGGGCGCCGCCACCGGGTTCCTCGACGCCTACCAGGGCCACGGCGCGGTTTCCGCCGCCGCGGGCACGCTGGTCGGCTGGGCGACGATCATCCACGGCGGGTTCCTCGTCGGCCTCGACGGCCGCCGCTTCGGCAACGAGACCCGCGGCTACTCCGAGTACGCCGCCGAGCTGGCCGCACGGCCCGGTTCCACGGGCTGGATCGTGCTCGACGAGGCGATCTTCGAGCAGTGCCAGCCGTTCCAGGACTTCCGGGACGTCGTCTCGGCAGGTGCGCTCGTCTGGGCCGACGACGCTCGTGGGCTCGCTTCGGCGACCGGCCTGCCCCCGGACGCCCTGGAGGCGGAAATCGCCACCGCGGCCGCGATCGCCCGCGGTGAGCGTGCGGACGAGCACGGCCGCACCCACTGGGAACGCCCACTTTCGGGCCGGCTCGCCGCGGTCCGCGTGGTGCCCGCGCTCTTCCACACCCAGGGCGGGCTGCTGGTCGACGAGCACGCCGCCGTCGTCGACCACGACGACCGCCCGATCCCCGGGCTGTACGCCGCGGGTGGCGCCGCGGCGAGCATCTCCGGCCACGGCGCCGCCGGCTACCTGCCCGGCAACGGGCTCCTGCCCGCCTTCGGGCTGGCCTACCTGGCCGCCGGCGCCGTCGCCCGGCGCCTGACTTCGAACACCGCAAGCTGAGGAGAGAAATGGCCACCACGGAACTGCTCGTGAAGAACGTCCGGGTCGTCCGCCCCGACGACGCCGAGGGATCCGAGCCCGAACTGCTGGACATCGCCGTGAACGACGGCACCATCGTCCGTGTGGCGCCGGACCTGCCGGCGGACGACGCCGCGCGGGTCGTCGACGGCCGCGGGCTGCTCGCCTTCCCCGGCGTGGTCGACGCGCACCAGCACTGGGGCATCTACAACGAGCTGGCCACGGACACCCGCACCGAGAGCCGCGCGAGCGCGCAGGGCGGCGTCACGACGTCGCTGACGTACATGCGCACCGGCCAGTACTACCTCAACAAGGGCGGCAGCTACCGCGACTTCTTCCCCGAGGTGCTGAGCGCGTCCGAGGGCAACGCCTACGTCGACTACGCCTTCCACCTCGCGCCGATGAGCTCGCAGCACATCTCCGAAATCCCTTACCTGGTCGAGGAATTCGGCGTCACGTCGTTCAAGATCTTCATGTTCTACGGCAGCCACGGCCTGCACGGGCGCTCGACCAGCCAGAGCGACTTCCTGATGATCCCGCCGGACGAGCGCTACGACATCGCGCACTTCGAGTTCGTCATGCGCGGGGTGCAGCACGCCCGCGAGGTGCTGACCGAATACGCGCCGCACCTTTCGCTGTCGCTGCACTGCGAAACGGCCGAGATCATGACCGCCTACACCAAGCTGGTCGAGCAGGACGGCTCGCTGTCGGGCCTGCGGGCCTACAGCGCGTCGCGGCCGCCGCACTCCGAAGGGCTGGCCGTCACCATCGCGTCCTACCTGGCGCACGAGACCGGGCTACCGAACATCAACCTGCTGCACCTGTCGTCGGAGAAGGCCCTGTCGGCCGCGTTGACGATGGGGAAGGCGTTCCCGCACATCGACTTCCGGCGCGAAGTGACGATCGGGCACCTGCTGGCCGATGTGGACACCGCGTCGGGCATCGGCGGCAAGGTCAACCCGCCGCTGCGCGAGCGCGAAGACGTCGAGGCGTTGTGGCGGCACGTGCTCGCCGGCGACGTCGACTGGGTGGTCAGCGACCACGCCTGCTGCCGCGACGAGCTGAAGTTCGGTTCGGACCGCGACGACGTCTTCCTGGCGAAGTCCGGTTTCGGCGGCGCCGAGTACCTGCTGCCCGGGCTGGTCGGCGAAGGCGTGAAGCGGGGCCTTTCGCTGCAACGGATCGCGCAGCTGACGTCGCAGAACCCGGCGCGCCGCTACGGCTTGCTCAAGAAGGGCACGATCGCCGAGGGCTTCGACGCCGACTTCGCGCTGGTCGACCCGGACGTCCGGTGGACCGTACGCGCGGCCGAGTCCGAGTCGACGCAGGAGTACACGCCGTTCGAGGGCTTCGACATGACGGCGAAGGTGACCGACACGTTCGTGCGCGGGAACCACGTGTTCGCCGACGGCAAGATCGCCGGCGACCCGGTGGGCCGCTACCTCAAGCGCGGCCGCTGACAGGTCTTGGACGACTCATTCGGATCTTCGGCGGTCAGAGCTCCGGCAAAGTCAGGCCGGATGCGCCCCAATGTGGCGTTCGGTGCGTTGGATGCACCCAACGCCACATTGGGTGCGTGCGGGAAAGTCGCGGCAGCTCGCTCTGCGGTGGCTTCGTCGGCGTCTTGAATGACTCATTCAGGTCTTCGGATGTCCTGAATGACTCATTCAGGACACCGGGCCGCGCCCTACCGGCCGTCCGGCTCCTGCAGCCAGGCCCAGCTCTGCCGGATCTCGGCCGCCGCCTCCCGCACGAGATCGCGGTAGCGGCTGACGGCTTCGGGCGTGAAGCGGTACTGCGGGCCGCAGATGCTGATGGAGCCGTGGACGTCGCCGTCCGGCCCGAACAGAGGAGCGGCGACGGACCCGGCGCCGGGCTGCCGTTCGCCGAGCGAGACGGCGACCCCGTCGCGGGCTACCTCGGCGAGGACCTCGCGCAGCTCCTCGGCGGTGGTGATCGTGTGCTCGGTCAGCGCGGGGAGTTCCCGGTGCAGCACGGCTTCCCGGCGGTCCTCGGGCAGCGACGCCAGGATGACCTTGCCGGAAGACCCGGCGTGCAGCGGGAACCGGCGGCCGAGCTCGACGGTCATCTTGATCTCGCGAGGGCTCTCGAACTGGTCGAGGTACACGCGTTCGTCGCCGACCAGGCCGGAAAGCGTCGTCGTCTCCCCGGTTTCCTCCCGTAGCCGCCGCAGGACGGGCGTGGCGGCGATCCGGGCGTCGAACCGGCGCAGGGCGCTCGCCCCGAGCGCGACGGCCGCGGGGCCGAGCCGGTAGCCGGAGACGCCGGGGTCGGTGGCCAGCATCTCGCGCGAGACGAGCGACTGCAGGATCCGGTAGACGACCGCCTTCGAGAGGTCGAGCTCGCGGCTGATCGTGCTGACCCCGAGGTGCCGGGGGCCACCGGTGAAGAGCAGCAGCACGTCGGCCACCCGGGCGGCGGCCTCGGTGCCGGCATTGTCCGGCGCGCTGGCGGGCTTGCGCCCGGCGGTACTGTTGACGGCCAACCTCGTGGTCCTCGGAATTCGTTTCGCTGGCGGGAACGTTTCGCCGAAATTGTAGCACTTCCGGCGTGTTTCTTGGATCATTCGTTCCGGTGGGCGATACGACGTGGATCTGACGGTGCGTCGGCGCAGTCCGCAGCGTTCCGGCAAACGTCTTGAATGAGTCGTTCAGGACCTCCGAAGACCTGAATGAGTCATTCAAGACGTTCGGCGAGCGGCCGCCGGCGCCGGAGTGGCCTGGCCGTGCGACTTGCCGGAGCCCTGCCCCGGGCCGGCGGGTCCGTTACCGGGACACCGGGCTCAGGCCCGGCTGCCGCGGAGCGGGTACGGCGGGCGATTTCGATGGCGTGCCGGGGACCGGCTGGTTGGCCAGGAACGCGCGCCGGGCACCGGCGAAACCGCGGTGGTCGTCGAAGATGTCGCCGCTCATCTCGGCGAGTTCGCGCACGCGGTAGGTTTCCAGCGGCCGGTGCTGCTCGTCGGCCGCCCGGGCGGAGCGCTTGCGGGCGAGGAGCGCGCGAGCACGCGGACCGTCGGCCAGTTCGGCGGCGTACTCGAGCGCGGCCGCGGTGAACGCTTCCCGGTCGCTCGCGGCGAGCCGGTCGACCAGGCCGAGCCCGGCCGCTTCGGCCGCGCTGATCGGCTCGCAGCGCGTGGTCAGCTGCCGCGCCTGTGCCTCGCCGACCCGGCGGGGCAGCACGTAGGTCCAGTACTCGGAGCCGTAGAGACCCATGGTCCGGTAGTGCGGGTTCAGCATCACGCCGTCCCGGGCGATCACCTTGTCCGCGCCCAGCGCCAGCATCACTCCGCCGGCACCCGCGCCGCCGGACAGCGCCGACACCACGATCTGGTCGGTGCAGGTGATGATTTCCCGGCACAGGTCGTCGATCGCGGTGATGTTGCGCCACGCTTCCACCGCGGGGTTCGGGTGGGCTTCGATGACTCCCAGGTGCAGGCCGTTGGAAAACACTTCGCCGCCGGCCAGGACCACGACCTTGGTGTCCTGGGCCACCGCGTGGCGCAGGGCCGAGAGCAGCCGCCGGCAGTGCGTGGTGGACATCGCGCCGTTGTAGAAGTCGAAGCTCACCACCCCGACGTCGCCCGTCCGCCGGTAACCGATCTCCCGGAAGCCCGGCGGTTCCTCGGCTTCCGGCAGTTCGGGAACGCCCGCGAGGGCGAGCACCGCCGGCAGCTTGACCGGGATGCCGGGTGCGGCGGCCGGCCGCTGGGCGTGTCCCACCCAGAGCGCGCCGTCCCCGGTGCGGACCAGCACGGCGCCGTGGCTGTGCGCCGCGATCGTGCCGGGCTCACCGGGGGAGGCGGTGCCGGGATGCGCGTCGAAGACGGCGACCGGCACCCCGGCCAGCGTGGTGCGCACCCCGGGCCTGCCGTCGGCGGCGCGGATGCGGCGGAGGATGTGCGCGGACGGCTCGTGCCACGAAAAGCGCCGGTCGGCCTGGCGCACCGCGGGCCGGGACCGCACGGTGGCACCGGGCCGGTGGCGGTTCAGGGGCTGCGGGGTGAACCCCGGGCTTTCCGCCTTGCCGGCCACTTCGGCGATCAGGCTCATCGCCGCGTCGGCCACCTGGGTGTTGTAGAGGGTGCTCTTGCGCGGCGGGTCGGACGGCATCGGGAACAGCCGCGACCCCCAGATCGGCCCCGCGTCCATGTCCCCGGTCGCCTGCAGGGCCGTCACGCCCCAGGTGGGCTCGGCGTCCATGATCGCCCAGTCCAGCGCGGACGGCCCGCGGTCACCGGGCGGCCCGGGGTGGATGATGATCGTGCGGTGGCGCCGCCAGACGGTTTCGGGCACCCGGTGCTTCAGGAATGGGCAGATGATCAATTCGGGATCGGTTTCCGCCACGGCGGCGGCCATTTCCTTCGGGTCGTGTGCCGTCCGCACGGTGACGCGGTGGCCGTTGGCGCGCAGTTCGGCCCACGCGCGCTGACTCAGTCCGTTGAATGCGGTGCACAGCAACAGGATCTTCAACTCGTCTCCGCTCATCCAGCCGTCCGGAACGGTGGTTCGAACCGGCAGCACCGAATATCCGCTAGGCGACAGGAGGACCGTCCGACGGTACCTGAACGACCTCGCTGCGCGACGCTGCCAATGGTGTCTGCGGATTCGACCGTCCGGGGCGGCGCGGATACTCAGCGCACCCGATTTCCCTTGACGATTTTCGGTTCCGATGGGAAACAAACTTTTGCCGTTGGTTTTCCGTTCGTCAGTGGAGGGTGAGCTGGCGGCGGTGGAAGTCGAAGTGCCGGGTGGGGAAGCGGTAGACGTCGGCCAGCGTCATGTAGTCCCGGAAGAACGGGTCCCAGCGCGTCGGGTAGTGCATGCCGCGGGCGAGGTCGGTGTCGGTCTCCCGGTCGAGACGGCGGTGCAGCGCCGCGATCGTGTGGTCGAACAGGGCAAGCATCCACCGCTGGGGCAGGAGCGTCCCGCCGAGCCAGGAGCCGGCGAAGTTGACCGCGTCGAACGGCTTGGTCGCGGCGTTGAGCACCTGGGCGTAGCGGCGGCTGACGGGGTCGGGGAGCCGGCCGAACAGCCGGACCAGGTTCGACAGCGCGCGGATGATGAGGTAGCCGAGCAGCATGTGGAACAGCAGCTGCCGGTTGGTCCACCGCGTGCCGTCGCTCGGCGCGCGCAACGCGGCGGCGCCCGCGCCGGTCAGCAGCTCGTGGAAGTCCCGGCGCGCCCGGTCCAGCTCGTCGTGAACGGCTTGTTTGTCCACTTCATCAGTATGCGCCCGGTCAGCTGAGAGAGCGCACGGTTTGCGAGAGCGCGCCCAGGCTGACGTCGACGATCGTGCGGAGCTGCGGCCCGCTCGCGCCGGCCCGGCTCATCACGGCCACCGACTGGTTGACCGCGGCGAAGTGGACAGCGAAGTCGCGGGCGTCGCGGGCGGGCAGCTTCCCGGCGGTCAGGGCGGCTCGCAGGCGCGCTTGCTGGGCGTCGAGGGCCTGGACCGCGCGCGCGGCGATGGCGGGGCTCAGTGCCGGTATCGCCATCGCGGTCTGGGCGATCAGGCAGCCGTCGGGCACGTCGGGGTCGGCGATGCGCCGCAAAGTGACGTCGAAGAAGGCGCGTACGGCCCGCACCAGTTCTCCGGACGCCCCGGACAGAGCTTGGTCGTACCGGTCGCCGTACCGCGTGGCGTAGCGGTCCAGGCAGCGCAGGTACAGCGCATCCTTGTCGCCGAACGAAGAGTAGAGGGAGCTGCGGTTCAGCCCGGTCGCCCGGGACAGGTCGTCCACGGACGTGCTGGCGTAGCCGGCCCGCCAGAACTGGACCATCGCCGCGTCGAGCGCGACGTCCACCTCGAACTGCTTCCTTCCGGCCATTTCGCCGCTACCTCGTTTCGTGCCGGGGCGAGTGATCTCCCTCATCCTATCTTGAACTGAACAGTTCAAGATGGGTTAGTGTCGAGACATGCACGACATCTCCCGACTGCCCCTGCCCGACCTCGCGGGCTTCACCCACCGCTGGACCGACGTGGACGGCGTCCGCCTGCACGCCGTGGACGGCGGCCGACCGGACGGCCCGGTGGTCGTCCTGCTCGCCGGCTTCCCGCAAACCTGGTGGGCGTGGCGCAAGGTGATGCCGGACCTGGCCCGGCGGTTCCGGGTCATCGCGCTCGACCTGCCCGGCCAAGGCCACTCCGACCGGCCGCGCGGCAGCTACGACACGCACACCGTCGCGGCGCACGTCCAGGCCGCCGTCGCCGGGCTCGGCGTGGGGAAGTACTGGCTGGTGGCCCACGACGTCGGGGCCTGGGTGGCCTTCTCGCTGGCGCTGAACCACGAACCGCGGCTGCACGGTGTCGCGCTGCTGGACGCCGGCATTCCCGGGATCACCCTCCCGGAGTCCGTTCCGACGGACCCCGGCCGGGCCTGGAAGACCTGGCACTTCGCGTTCCACGCGGTGCCCGACCTGCCCGAGGTGCTGCTCGCCGGCCGCGAGCGCGACTACGTGGCTTGGTTCTTGAAGGCCAAAGCACTGTCCCCCGACACCTTCGACGACGCCGAAATCGACCACTACGCCGCCGCCGTGGCCGCCGAGGACGGGCTGCGCGCGTTGCTCGCCTACTACCGCGACGCGGCGGAATCGGGACGCAAGAACCACGACGCGCTCGCCCGGGGCGCGTTGACCGTTCGGGTCTTGGGGATCTCGGGTTCGCACGGCTCGATCCCGGACATGGCCGCATCCCTGAGCCCGTGGGCGGCCGACACCCGCGGTGTCGTCATTCCCCGAGCCGGGCACTTCATCCCCGACGAGCAACCCGGCGCGGTCGTCGACGCGGTGACCGCGTTCATCGAGCACCGGTAACCGCTGTCCCGGCTGAGGACGGCGGTCCTCGTAAGGGATGCCGAAGGTCCCTACCTCCGACGGCTGTGCGCGCGAACAGTGGACGACGCTGCCGCTTGACCCGTTCCGCCGTCGAGGAGCTGACCATGCCGGGTGTCGACGTCGTCGTCGAACCGCTGCCGACGGAAACCGGGCAGCTCCAGGAGACGGCACGATGACCGCGCTCAGCCGCCGCAGCGTTCTGCGCGCCGGGCTTCTGGCCGCCGGCGCGGCAGTGCTGTCCGCGTGCACCCCCGAAAATGCGAACCTCGTGCTGCCGGGCGATCCCCGCGTGGCCGGGTCCGAGGCCCGGCGGCGCGCGACCGGCCAGGTCCGGACCGTCCGGCTGACCGCGCAGAACGGAACCGTCGACCTCGGCGGCCCCGAGGTCACCACCTGGACCTACGACGGTGTCCTGCCGGGCAAGGAAATCCGCGTCCGCGCCGGCGACACGATCCGGGCGGAGCTGACCAACCGGCTGCCCGCCGAGACCTCTGTCCACTGGCACGGACTGGCCCTGCGCAACGACATGGACGGCGCCCCCGACCTCACCCAGGCCGCCATCGCCACCGGCAGCACGTTCACGTACCGGTTCGTCGCCGAAAACCCCGGCACCTACTGGTTCCACCCGCACTCCGGTACTCAGCTCGACCGCGGCCTCTACGCGCCCCTGATCGTCGAAGACCCGGCCGAGCCCGGCGGCTACGACCACGACTGGGTCATCGTGCTCGACGACTGGATCGACGGGACCGGCCAGACCCCCGACGACGTCCTCGCCACGCTCCGCCAGGGCACGGGCGGCATGATGGGCTCGATGTCCGGCACTGGCGGCAGCAGCGCGCTGCTCGGCGGCGACGCGGGAGACCTGCGTTACCCGCACTACCTGATCAACGGTCGCGTCCCGGCCGCGCCGGCGACGTTCACCGCCCGCCCCGGGCAACGCGCCCGCATCCGGATCGTCAACGCCGGCTCCGACACCGCGTTCCGGGTCGCGCTCGGCGGGCACCGGCTCCGGATCACCCACACCGACGGCTACCCGGTCGAGCCCGTGGAGACCGACACGCTGCTGATCGCCATGGGGGAGCGCTATGACGTGCTCACCACCCTCGGCGACGGCGTCTTCCCCCTCGTCGCCCTCGCCGAAGGCAAGGACGCCACCGCACTCGCCCTGATCCGCACGGGAGCCGGAACACCGCCACCGGCCACGATCCGGCCGGCCGAACTCGAGGGTGATCTGGCGGGCTACGACCGGCTCGCCGCCGCCACCGGCGTGCGACTCCCCGCCAAGGCCCCGGACGTCACGCACACCCTCGACCTCACCGGCGGGATGATGGGCTACGACTGGGGCATCAACGGCACACCGCTCGACATGAACCGGCGCCTGCTCGTCCGGGAAGGCCAACGGGTCCGGCTCGTCTTCCGCAACGGCACCATGATGTGGCACCCGATGCACCTGCACGGCCACACGTTCCAGCTCGGCGCCGCCGGTCCCCGGAAGGACACCGCGATCGTGCTGCCCGGCCGGACCGTCGCGTGCGACTTCGACGCCGGCAACCCCGGCCAGTGGATGATCCACTGCCACAACACCTACCACGCCGAATCCGGCATGGCGACCGTCCTCGGCTACCGGAGGTGAGGGGGTGGACTTTCGGCCCCGCAACCGGCGACCTTCGTTCCTGGTGACCGGGCCGGGCCCACGGCAGGGTCGAGCCATGGTGTTCCCCCGCGCGTTGGCGAGCCGTGCGGCGAACAAGGTGATGCTGCGCATGGCGGGGCATCTCGCGTTCGCCGACCTGGAGCACGTGGGACGCAGGTCCGGCCGCACCCGCCACACGCCGGTACGTGCCTTCCGCAACCGGGACACCGTGGTCATCGGGCTGAACTTCGGCCGCCGGTCGGATTGGTACCGCAACATCGAGGCGGCCGGCACGTGCCGGATTCGCCTCGGCGGCAGGGAACTCACGCTCGGCGCACCGGAACTCGTGCCCGTCGAGCAGGGGACGAAGGCCATGCCATGGCCGTTCCGCTTCGCGCTGCGGCACATCGTCCACACCGCGGAATGCGTCGAGCTGCCCGTGCTCGCCGAACGTCGGTCGTGACCGGGGCGGCGCCGCGGTCCGCGACACCGCCCCGGTGCTCAGGCCGTGGGCCGGGTCGCTCCGGCGTACTGGCTCTGCAACGGCGAAATCTTCACGACGTCGCCGCTGGTCGGTGCGTGGACCATCTTGCCGTCGCCGAGGTACATCCCGATGTGGGAGACCGGCGAGTAGTAGGCCACGAGGTCACCGGGCTGCAGCTGGTCGCGCGGCACCGGGGTGCCGAACCGGGCCTGTGCCGCGGAGTTGCGGGGCAGCGTGATGCCTGCCTTCGCGTACGCCCAGAGCATCAGGCCCGAGCAGTCGAACGTGCTCGGCCCGGTCGCGCCCCAGACGTAGGGGCTGCCGAGCTTGCTCAGCGCCGCGTTGACCGCGGTCTGGGCCGCCGCCGTCGGTGCCTTGACGGTGGGAGCCTTGCCGCCGGTGTCCCGCTGCGCGGCCTTGTCGGCGGCGCTCAGGGTCTTGTCGGCGGCTTTGACCTGTTCGATCTGGTCGTTGAGCGTCTTCTGCTTGGCCTTGATGTCCTCGGTCAGCTTGGCCGCGGCGTCGCGGGCGTCCTGAGCCCGTTTCGCGGCGTCGGCGGCCTTGCTGGTGGCGTCGTCGGCCTGCCGGACGGCCGCGGTGAGGTTGTTCATCGCGGAGTTCTTGTCCGTGGCCAGCACTTCGAGCGCCGACGAGCGGTCCAGGAAGTCCTGAGTGGACGTTCCCGACAGCAGTGCCGACAGCTTGTTCAGCTGGACGCCGCTGGTGAACGACGCGCCGGCGAACTTGTCGACCTCGGCCTGGTATTTCTTCTGGTTCTCCGAGGCCTTGGCGCCTTGCTCCTTCGCCGCGTTGACATCGCCGGTGGCCTTGTCGAGCTCGCCTTGCTTGGCCGTCAGGTCGTTCTGCGCGTTGAGGAGGTCTTCGTTGAGCTTTTCGGCCTGTGCCGCGAGGTCGCGGTACTTGGCCAGTGCGTCCGACCCGGAGGGCGGCGCTTGCCGGAAGGGGACCGGGGCGGCGGTGGCCGGGGGCTGGGCGACGGCGACCACGAGGATCACCGAGGTCGCCGCGAGGATGCCCGAAACCATCCGCCTGATGGGCTGCGACTGCACGGTCGCGCGTTTCTCCTTTGCTCGTTGTCCGCCGGCCGGAACGGGCGAAGAGGCCGGGGGACCCCTGCTCGCTGTCCGCCGCGCACCGGGCCGCGTTCTCCCGCGAGAGGATGGCGTTCGCGGGGCGGTTCCGATCCGCGGCTTCGGCGACGAAGCCGGCCGGCGCGATCCCGCGTCGCCGTCCGGTCGACGGCAGCCGCCGCGAGATCTCGGCCAGGCTACGAAAAGACTTCGGCCGCGTCTACCTTGCGGCGCAAGAAACCTGTCACGTTCTGCTATGTCGCATAGTACTGGCTGCTATCAGCGGTAGTAGACCGTCTTTCGCCGCCGAGACGCAGCTCACTTGAAACCCATACCCCCTAGGGGTACGTTGAGGGCATGAACGGCTACAGCGGCGACAAGGACGCCTTCCTCCAGCGCATGCGCCGGGTCGAGGGGCAGGTCCGCGGCATCGCCAAGATGATCGAGGACGACAAGTACTGCATCGACGTGCTGACGCAGGTGTCGGCGGCGACGAAGGCGCTGGAAGCCGTCGCACTGGGGCTGCTCGACGACCACCTGCGGCACTGTGTGGCCGACGCCGCGGCGCAAGGCGGCGACGTCGCCGCCACCAAGGTCGCCGAAGCGAGCGCGGCCATCGCGCGCCTGGTCAAGTCCTGATCCACCACCCGAACCGCTTCGAGGAGATCGCCATGAGCCAGACCACGTTCACCGTCACCGGCATGACCTGCGCGCACTGCGTGGCCTCGGTCAGCGAGGAGGTCGGCGCGCTCGACGGCGTCACCGACGTCGCCGTCGACCTGCCCACCGGGGCCGTCACCGTCACCAGTGCCGAGCCGATCGACGGCGCGCGGGTCCGCGCGGCCGTCGAGGAGGCCGGTTACCAGCTCGCCGGCTGACCGCCGGCCCTCGACCGAGGGAAGTCCACCATGAACACCCCAGCACGGCTCGCCGTCTTCGGCGGCGCACTCGTCCTCCTCGCGGCCGGCGGTTTCGCTGTGGGGACCGCGGCCGGCCCGGTTTCGGCCGCGCCCAGCGAAACCGCCGACCACGGCGAAGGTCATGACAGCGCCATGCCCGACAACGCCGGCATGGCCGCGGCCGGCGACCTGCCGGGCGGGCTCGCCTCGAGCAAGGACGGCTACACCTTCACCGTCGCCGACCCCGTCCCGGAACCCGGCCGGTTCTCGTTCACGATCACCGGGCCGGACGGGAAGGCCGTCACCGCGTTCGACGTCGAGCACGAGAAGAAGCTGCACCTGATCGTGGTCCGCCGCGACACCGCGGGCTTCCGGCACGTCCACCCCGAACTGGCGCCGGACGGCACGTGGAGCGTCCCGCTCACGCTGCCCGACGCGGGTTCGTACCGGGCGTTCGCCGACTTCGCGCCCACCGGCGGGAAGCCGATGACGCTCGGGGTCGACCTGTCGGTCGCCGGGAACTACCAGCCCGCGACCTACGCGCCGAGCCGCACCGCCCAGGTCGACGGCTACACCGTCGAGCTCGCCGGGGACCTGACGGCCGGGAAGACGTCGCCGCTGACGCTGACGGTCAGCCGCGACGGCGTGCCGGTCACCGACCTGCAGCCGTACCTGGGCGCCTACGGGCACCTGGTCGCGCTGCGCGAAGGCGACCTCGCGTACCTGCACGTCCACCCCGACGGCGCACCCGGCGACGGCAAGACAGCCGCCGGGCCGCAGGTGCGGTTCGCCGCCGAGGTGCCCAGCGCGGGGACCTACCGGCTGTTCCTCGACTTCCAGCACGGCGGGGTCGTGCGGACGGCCGAGTTCACCGTCACGACCGGCCACGGCCACTGAACCGCGAAGGGAGACGATCATGACCAGCACCACGGCCTCAGTGGGCCCGGTGACCGAGATCGAACTCGCGATCGGCGGCATGACCTGCGCGTCCTGCGCCAACCGCATCGAGCGCAAGCTCAACAAGCTCGACGGCGTCACCGCTTCGGTCAACTACGCCACCGAGAAAGCGCGCGTCCACGCGCCCGACGGCGTCGACCCGGCGACCCTGGTCGACACCGTCGAGGCCGCCGGATACCACGCGACGCTGCCGCAACCGGAGAAGCCCGAACACGACGACGAAGCCGAGGACGACCCCACGCGGCCGCTGCGGCAGCGGCTGATCACCAGCGCGGTGCTCGCCGTGCCGGTGATCCTCCTGGCGATGGTGCCCGCGCTGCAGTTCACGTACTGGCAGTGGATTTCGCTGACGCTGGCCGCGCCGGTGGTCACCTGGGGCGCGTGGCCGTTCCACCGGGCGGCGTGGACGAACCTGCGCCACGGCGCCGCGACCATGGACACGCTGGTGTCGATGGGCGTGCTGGCCGCGTTCGCGTGGTCGTTGTGGGCCTTGCTGTTCGGCACCGCGGGCACCCCGGGGATGGTGCACCCGTTCGAGCTGACGATCGCGCCGTCGGACGGGGCGGGCGCCATCTACCTCGAGGTCGCCGCGGGCGTCACGACGTTCATCCTGGCCGGCCGGTACTTCGAGGCGCGGTCCAAGCGCCGCGCCGGTGCCGCGCTGCGGGCGCTGCTGGAGCTGGGCGCGAAGGAAGTCGCCGTGCTGCGCAACGGTGCCGAGGTCCGCATCCCGACGGCCGAACTGGCGGTGGGGGACCGGTTCGTCGTGCGGCCGGGCGAGAAGATCGCCACCGACGGCGTCGTCGAAGAAGGCAAGTCGGCGGTCGACGCGTCGATGCTCACCGGCGAGTCGGTGCCCGTCGAGGTCGCCGAGGGCGACGCGGTGACCGGTGCGACGGTCAACGCGGGCGGGCGGCTGGTCGTGCGGGCCACCCGGGTCGGGGCGGACACGCAGCTGGCGCAGATGGCCAAGCTGGTCGAGGACGCCCAGAGCGGCAAGGCCGAGGTGCAGCGCCTGGCCGACCGGGTGTCCGGGGTCTTCGTGCCGATCGTGATCGGGCTGGCCGTGGCGACGCTCGGCTTCTGGCTCGGCAGCGGTGCCGGGACGGCGGCCGCGTTCACCGCGGCGGTCGCGGTGCTGATCATCGCCTGCCCGTGCGCGCTCGGGCTGGCGACGCCGACGGCGCTGCTCGTCGGCACCGGCCGCGGCGCCCAGCTCGGGGTGCTGATCAAGGGGCCGGAGGTGCTGGAGTCGACCCGCCGCGTCGACACCGTCGTGCTCGACAAGACCGGCACGGTCACCGCCGGGCGGATGACGCTCACCGGCGTCCACGCGGCGGCGGGGGCCGACGAGACCGAGCTGTTGCGGCTGGCCGGCGCCCTCGAGGACGCGTCGGAGCACCCGATCGCCGCGGCGATCGCCCGCGCCGCCCGGGAGCGCGGCGAGTTGCCCGCCGTCGAGGACTTCGTGAACGTGGAAGGCCTTGGCGTGCAAGGGATCGTCGACGGGCACGCGGTGCTCGTGGGCCGCACGGCGTTGCTGGAGGACTGGAGCCAGCCGTTGCCGGCGGACCTCGCCGCGGCGAAGGCCGAGGCCGAATCGCGGGGCCACACCGCGGTGGCGGTGGCCTGGGACGGCGCGGCCCGCGGCGTCCTGGTGGTCGCCGACACGGTCAAGCCGACGTCGGCCGAAGCGATCGCCCAGCTACGTTCGCTCGGGCTGACCCCGGTGCTGCTCACCGGCGACAACGCGGCGGTGGCCGAGGCGGTCGCGGCGGAGGTCGGGATCGACGAGGTGATCGCCGAGGTGCTGCCCGCGGACAAACTCGACGTCGTCAAGCGGCTGCAGGACGAGGGCCGGGTCGTCGCGATGGTCGGGGACGGGGTGAACGACGCGCCGGCGCTGGCGCAGGCCGACCTCGGGCTGGCCATGGGCACCGGCACGGACGTCGCGATCGAGGCGAGCGACATCACGCTGGTCCGCGGCGACCTGCGGGCGGTGGCCGACGCGATCCGGTTGTCCCGGCGGACGCTGCGGACGATCAAGGGCAACCTGTTCTGGGCGTTCGCGTACAACCTGGCGGCACTGCCCCTGGCCGCGGCGGGACTGCTGAACCCGATGATCGCGGGCGCGGCGATGGCGTTCAGCTCGGTGTTCGTGGTGGGAAACAGCCTGCGGCTGCGTGGCTTCAGGTCGCGCGCGACGGTTTGATCGACCTAAGGGCAGAGGAGAAGACTGCCGCCCACCACGAGCAGCACGGCGACCGCCGCTGGGGCGAGGAGGGCCGTGACGCAGCCGGTGATGGTCGCCGCCGCGGATGTCGGTGAGCCGTTGCCGAGGCGACTCAGCCGGATGGCCGTGTCGCCGCCCGCCAGTGCGAGGGCGCGGGGCGGGCCGTTCACCGCCCTGATCGACAAGAGGGCCGAGCGGAGCGGCTCGGAGCCACACTGGGCGGCTGCCGCCTGGTCGGCCGCCAGTTCGACGAGCAGCCGCACCGCCACCGGCAGCTCCCGCATCAGCGGCACGAACCTCAGCGTCCGGCCGAGCACCTCCGACCAGGCGGTGAGCAGGTGGTGGTGCCGGCGCACGTGGGCTCGCTCGTGCGCGAGCACCGCCCCCAGCTCGCGGTCCGTCAGCCGGGCCGCGAGCCCGTCGCTGGCGACCACCAGTGGCCGTCGCCCGCCCAGGCTGTAGGCGATCGGCCGCGCTTCCGGCAGCCACAGGGTGGGGACCGGCCGGGTGTCGCGGGCGCCGGTGAGCCGCAGCGCCGTCAGGTGGCGCCGGTGCAGGACGTTGCGTCGGCGCCGTCGGCGGAGCGACGCCAGAGCGAGCTGGCCGATCACGGCGGCCAGGACCGTGCCCGAGACGGTCCCGGCGATCGGGTCGAGGGCGGGCAGGCCGTCGTGGTCGAGCGCCGACCAGCAGTCGTGGAGCAGGCGGACGAGCGCGTCGGCGGGGCCGTGCCCGGGCAGGACGAGGAACAGCACCCCGGCGACAGCTCCGGCGGCGACGCCGACAGCGGTCAGGAGCCACCAGGCGAGCACCGTGCCCGGATCGATCCTCGCCGCGGCCAGCCGGCTCAGCGGCCGCGGTGACCACCAGCCGACCGCGACGCTGCCGAGCAGCAGGGCCGCCGCGAGGATCACCGCTTCCTCGGCTTCCGGCGCAGCGCCTTGCGGAGGACGTCGGACTCTTCCTCGCTGGCCGTGCTGACGAAGTGCAGCAGCACCGACTCGCGGTCGTCGACCGAGTCGAGCACTTCCCGCAGGCTCTGCGCGGTGGCTTCTTCGCGGGTGGTGACGGCGCGGTAGTGGTAGGCGCGGTTTTCCAGCTCGCGGACGACCCGGCCCTTCCGGTGCAGGTTGTCCAGCACCGTCATGACTGTGGTGTAGGCGAGCTTCCGGCTCCGGTTGAGCTCGTCGAGCACCTGACGGACCCGCATCGGTCCGGTCGCGTCCCAGAGCACGTCCATCACCGACGCTTCAAGCTCGCCCAAGCCCAGCATGACACCTCCGCGGGCCAGGATACTTCCCGTGCCGTGGCCGGGACGGCGGTCCGCCGCCCCGGCCACCGCTGGTCAGCTCTGGGTGAGCAGGCCCTGCATTTCGGTGATCTCGGCCTGCTGGGCGTCGATGATCTTCCGGGCGAGAGCCTTGGCGTCGGCGCTGCCGCCCTTGGTCAGCTCGGTCTTGGCCATGTCGATCGCGCCCTGGTGGTGCTCGATCATCATGTCCAGCCACATCCGGTCGAACTCGGCGCCCTTGGCGGCCCCGAGCTTCCCCAGGTCGGCCTCGGACATCATGCCGCTCATGCCCGGCATCGCACCGCCGGTCATCCCCGGCATGCTCGGCATCCCGGCGTTCCAGGTGGTGAGCCAGCCGTGCATCTGCTGGATCTCGGGGTCCTGGGCCTTCTCGATCCGGCTCGCGAGGTCGAGCACCTTCGGGTTGGTGCTGCGCGACGGCACGAGCTTCGCCATGTCGAGCGCCTGGCTGTGGTGCGGGATCATCTGCTGGGCGAACGTGACGTCGTCGGCGTTGTGCTCACTCGCCGGCTGGACGGGCGAAGCCGACGGCGAGCTGTGGTCCATTCCGGACGACGGTGAATCGCTGCTGCTGCAGCCGCCGAGGACGACGGCGGAGACCAGGGCGAGGCCGCTGAAGATGACGGTTTTGCGCATGACAAATCCTTCGCTGTACTACTGGGAATGAAATCGACGGGACCGTCTGGAGCCCGGGTCGATCACACGCGCAGGACGCACAGAGAAGTCAGGATGCCGCGGCCACGTCTGTCGGGCGGGCGACCACGGCCTGGCGGGCCACGGAGCTTCGCGACCCGCGAGAACGCCGTGGTCCACCGGGAAACCCCGAGGAAGGCGACGACCAGCAGGAACGCGTACAGCACGGCCAGGCAGAGGTGGAGGATGTCGTGCATGCCGCCCGGCATGCCCGGATCGTGGTCACCGGCGCCGGTCGCCGGCCCGGGGGCGGACACGGCGTGCGCCGTGATCCCGGGGGCTTCCGGCATGCCGGAGCTCATGCCGACGTGGTGCATCGCGGCGACGCACACGGCCAGCGCGCACAGCAGGATGACCTGCCGCACCTTGCCGAGCCGGTCCGCCGTCACGCCTTCACCGTACCAACGGCGCCCGATGCCGCCGCCCGGTGTCACGGCGAGCGATTCACCAGTTGCTAAGGTTGGCAACTGGTCACAACGGCGAGGAGTGTCGATGAGCAGGCCCCTCTACCAGGCGAAGGCCGAGTTCTTCAAGACGCTGGGGCACCCCGCGCGGATCCGGGTGCTGGAGCTGCTGAGCGAGCGCGAGCACGCGGTCGCGGAGCTGCTGCCGGAGGTCGGGATCGAGCCGGCGAACCTGTCCCAGCAGCTGGCCGTCCTCCGCCGCGCCGGTCTCGTGGTGACCCGCAAGGAAGGCTCGACCGTCCACTACTCCCTGACCAGCCCGCACGTGGCGGAGCTGCTAAAGGTCGCGCGGCAGATCCTGACCGGCGTGCTCACCGGCCAGGTCGAGTTGCTCGACGACCTGCGTGCGCCGGCGGCCACCGCCGGGCGGAAGGGCACGCGCCGGCGATAAGCCCCGGTCAACCCCCTTTGCGGGGCGCCGCCCCGCGCTGTTTCAGACTTGCTAAACTTCGCAACTGCTGAATATTTAGCCTGCGTGGTTGATCGGGAGCGAGTGTGCTGAGTCTGTGGCGCAAGATCCGCCGGACCGGGCGGGTGGCCGAGCCCGCGCCGCCGCGGCCGGCGGGCCCGCCGCTCGGGGCCGGGGCCTCGGCCGGGCTGGCCGGCTCGGTGCAGGTGCGGCACGTCGACGCCGGGTCGTGCAACGGGTGCGAGGTGGAGATCGGTTCGGCGTTCGGGCCGGTGTACGACGCCGACCGCTACGGCGCCCGGCTGGTGGCCTCGCCCCGGCACGCCGACGCGCTGCTGGTGACCGGGCCGGTGACCCGCAACATGGCCGAGCCCCTCCGGCGCACGTACGACGCGACGCCGGCACCGCGGCTGGTGGTCGCGGTCGGGGACTGCGCCCGCGACTGCGGGGTGTTCGCCGGTGCCTACGGGGTGGCCGGCGCGGTGTCGGACGTCGTGCCGGTGGACCTGGAGATCCCCGGGTGCCCGCCGCGGCCGGAGGCGATCGTCGAGGGGCTGCGGAAGATGACCGGTCGATGACCCTCGTGCAGTACGGTTTCGCCGCGGCGGTGGCCCTGGGTGTGCTCAGCGCTGTCGCGGCGGTCCTCGTGCCCGACGGGGCACGGTCCACTGTGGCCGGTGTGGGCACCGCGCTCGCCGGAGCCGCCGGGGTCGCGGCGGGTGGCGCGGCCCTGTCCGGTCAGACGTTTTCCCTTGCCCTGCCTGCCATTCTGCCGCTGTCGGGGGTGTCGTTCACCCTCGACGCGCTCGGCGGGCTGTTCGTCGCCGTGACCGGCGGCGTCGCGGTCGTGACGGGGATCTACGGGATCTCCTACACCCGGCACGGCCTCGATTCGCGGGGTGTCCAGGCCGCCTTCCCCGTTTTCGTGGTGGCGATGCTGCTGGTGCCGGCCGCGGCGAGCGTGGGCACGTTCCTGGTGTGCTGGGAACTGATGGCGCTGGCGTCGCTGCTGCTGGTGCTGGCCGAGCACCGGCGGCGGCCCGAGGTGGCGAGCGCGGGCCGGTGGTACGCGGTGATGACCCACCTCGGGCTGCTCTCCGTCCTCATCGGACTGCTCCTGGCGGTCGCGAACACGGCCGACGACGGCTTCGCGACGCTGCGGGCCGCGCACCTCCCGGCCGGCACCGCGAACGTCGTGTTCGTGGTGACGCTGGCCGGGTTCGCCTCGAAGGCGGGGATCCTGCCGCTGCACGCGTGGCTGCCGCGGGCGCATCCGGAGGCGCCGAGCCACGTGTCGGCGCTGATGTCGGCGGCGATGGTCAACCTCGGCGTGTACGGGATCGTGCGGGTCGGGTTCGACCTGCTCGGCGGCGGACCCCGCTGGTGGTGGCTGCTCGTCCTGGCCCTCGGCGCCGTTTCGGCGGTGTACGGGATCCTGCAAGCGGCCATGGGCACCGACCTGAAACGGCTGCTCGGCTACTCCACGACCGAGAACATGGGCCTGGTCCTGACCGGGATCGGCGCGGCCGGCTTGTTCGCCTCCTCCGGCCGCCGCGACCTCGCCGGTCTCGCGCTCGCGGCGGCGCTGCTGCACGTGGCCGGGCACGCGGCCTTCAAGACCTTGCTGTTCCTCGGGGCCGGGTCGGTGGTGCACGGCACCGGAACCCGTGACCTGGACGCGCTCGGCGGCTTGCGCGCCCGGATGCCGGTGACGACGGCGTTGTTCGGGTGGGGCGCGCTGGCGGCGTCGGCGCTGCCGCCGGGGACGGCGTTCGTGTCCGAGTGGCTGCTGCTGCAGGCGTTGATCCACGGCCTGCCGGCGGCCGGCGTGGCCACCGCGGTCGCGATGCCGCTGGCCGTGGCCGCCGTGGCGCTGACCGCCGGCTTGGCGGTCGCGACCTTCGTGAAGGCGTTCGGCGTGGGCTTCCTGGCCCGCCCGCGCAGCGCCGCCGCCGGGAAGGCCCACGAGAGCCCGCCGAGCATGCTCGCCGGGATGGGCTTGGCCGCGCTGGTGTGCGCGGTGCTCGCGGTCCTGCCCGGACTGGTCCTGCCCGCCATCGGCCGGGTCGCCGCGAACGTCACCGGGGCGGCCGATCCGGTCGTCGCGGAGGCGGTGACCGTCCGGCTGGCCGGAGTCGCCGGTGCGCTGTCGCCACTGATGTTGACTCTCGCACTGCTGGGCGCGGCGATCGTGGCGGTCGCCGGGGTGCGGCTGGTGGCGGTGCGGCGCGCCCGGCGTGCGGCCCGGCTGTGGGACTGCGGCGGCGGGCCGATGTCGGCGCGGATGGAATACACGGCGACGTCGTTCGCCGAGCCGCTGCAGCGGGTGTTCGACGACGTGGTGCGGCCCGAAACCGACGTCGACGTCACCCACCACGAGGAGTCGGACTACCTCGTGCGAGCGGTGGCTTACCGGACCCGGGTGCCCGATCGCGTCGAGCGCCGGTTGTACGAGCCGGTGCTGGCCGCGGTGCGGGCGTGGGGGAGCGCGGGACGGCGGCTGGCCAACGGCAGCGTGCACCGCTACCTCGGCTACGGCTTCTCCACGCTGTGCGGGCTGCTGCTCCTGCTGGCGGTGACCCGGTGACCGCGCTGGGGCTGATCGGCGGGTTCGTGCAGCCGGTCGTGGTCGTCGGCGCGTCGCCGCTGCTGGTCGGGGTGATGCGGCAGGTGCGGGCCCGGCTGGAAGGGCGGGCGGGCGCCGGGGTGGGGCAGCCGTGGCGGGATCTGCGCAAGCTGCTGCGCAAGGAGCCGATCGCGCCGCGCGGCACCAGCGAGGTCTTCCGGTTCGCGCCGCTGGTCCTGGTCGCGACCACGCTCGTGGTGGCCGTGGTGACGCCGTTCGCCACCACCGACTCGGCGATCGGGCCGGTGGCCGACCTGTTCGCGGTGGTCGCGCTGCTCGCGGTGGGCACGGTGGCGCTCGCGCTGGCCGGGCTGGACACCGGGACGGCGTTCGGCGGGATGGGTGCCAGCCGCGAGATGACGATCATCGCGCTGGTCGAGCCGACACTGCTGGTCGCGATCTTCGCGCTGTCGGTGCGGGTCGGGTCGACCAACCTCGCCTCGATCGTCACCTCGACGCTGCACGACCCGGCGCGGGTGATCTCCCCGGTGAGCCTGCTCGCCGCGGTCGCGCTCGTCGTGGTGATCGTCGCCGAAACCGGGCGGCTGCCGGTGGACAACCCGTCGACGCACCTGGAGCTGACCATGGTGCACGAAGCCATGATCCTCGAGTACGCCGGTCCCGATCTGGCGCTGGTGGAGCTGGCCTCGGCGATGCGGCTGTCGGTGTTCCTCGGGTTGCTGGCGAACCTGTTCCTGCCGTGGGGGATCGCCACGTCCGCGGCCCCGATGGCGATCGCGATCGGCGTGGGCGCGTGGCTGGTCAAGGTCGTGCTGCTCGGGGCGGTGCTGGCGGCGGGTGAGGTGTTCCTGGCCAAGCTGCGGCTGTTCCGGGTGCCCGAGCTGCTCGCCGGGTCGTTCCTGCTGGCGCTGCTCGCGGTCGCCGCGTCGTTCTTCCTGGCCTGAAAGGACTGCCGTGAGCGAGACGACCTACGTGCAGCTGCTGGATCTGGCCTGCGGGGCGCTGTTGCTGACCGCGGTGCTGATCCTGTGGCGCCGCGAACTCGCCGTGATCATCCGGGTCTTCGCGTTGCAGGGCCTGGCCTTGACCGTGCTGGTGGCGGTGCTGGCCGCGCGCGAGGGGTCGGCCGAACTCGGCGTGGCCGCCGCCGGGATCGCCGTGCTGCGCGCCGGGGTGCTGCCGTACCTGCTGCGCCGCGCACTGGCCCGGAGTACGGCGGTGCGGCGCGAGACCCGGCCGCTGGTCAACGTGGCGTCCTCGTTGCTGGCCGCCGCCGCGCTGACCCTGCTCGCCTACGCGGTGTCCCAGCCGCTGGTCGCGCTCGCGCCGTCGCCGGCCACGCAGGCGATCCCGGTCGGGCTGACCGTCGTCCTCATCGGGTTCTTCACGCTGGTGACCCGGCGGCGGGCGCTGTCGCAGCTGGTCGGCTTCCTGTTGCTGGACAACGGGATCACCGCGGTCGGGTTCCTGACCACCGGCGGGGCCGGGCTCGTGGTCGAGCTCGGCGTGTCGCTGGACGTCCTGCTGGTCGTGCTGGTGCTGCAGATCCTCACCACCCGGATGCGGGAGACCTTCGGCGAGGCCGACCTCGACGAGCTGCGGGAGCTGCGCGACTCATGACCACTGTCCTCTTGCTCGCCCCGGTCGCCGTGCCGCTCCTCGGTGCCGGGCTGTACCTGGTGGCCGGCTGGCGCCCCGCGACGCGCTGGGTCAGTACCGGGAGCGCGGTGGTCACGCTGGCCGCCGCGGTCGCGCTCGCCGTCGACGTCGTCGCGTCCGGTCCCCGGGCTGCGCTCGGCGGGCTGGCGCGGGCCGACGCGCTGTCGGCGTTCATGCTGATCGTGATCGGCGTGGTCGGGTGCCTCGCCACCGCGGCGACGCCGGCGTTCCTGCGCGCCGAGATCGGTGCCGGGCGGGCCACCGCGCGCACCGCGGCCCGGCACAGCGTGCTGGTGCAGCTGTTCCTCGCCGCCATGGCACTGGCCGTCGTCGCGGGCAACCTCGGCGTGCTGTGGGTCGCGATCGAGGCCACCACCATCGTCACCGCGTTCCTGGTCGGGCAGCGGCGCACCCGCCAGGCCGTGGAAGCCGCCTGGAAGTACGTGGTCATCTGCTCGGCGGGAATCGCGCTCGCGCTGCTGGGAACCTTCCTGCTCAACTACGCCGCCCGGCACGCCCCCGGCGGCCCGGGACTGGACCTGGCCGCGCTCACGCACGCCGCGGCCGGGCTCGACCCCGGCGTCACCCGGATCGCGGTGGCGCTGCTGATCATCGGGTTCGGCACCAAAGCCGGGCTGGCGCCGCTGCACGCGTGGCTGCCCGACGCGCATTCCCAGGCGCCGGCCCCGGTGTCCGCGCTGATGTCCGGGGTGCTGCTCTCGGTCGCCCTCTACGCCATCCTGCGGGTCAAGGTCGTCGCCGACGCCGCACTCGGGACCGGCTTCGCCCGCTCCCTGCTGATCGTCATGGCACTGGCGTCCCTGTTGCTGGCGGCGTCGCTGCTGCTGGCCCAGCGCGACTACAAGCGGATGCTGGCCTACTCCAGCATCGAACACCTCGGCCTGGTCGCATTCGGGGCCGCCGTCGGCACGCCGCTCGCGCTCGCCGCGGCCCTGCTGCACGTCCTGGGGCACGGCCTGGTCAAGGGCGTGCTGTTCCTGGCCGCGGGGCGCGTCCTGCAGACCGAGCGCACCAGCCGCATCGACGGCGTCCGCGGCCTCGCGGCCCGCCAGCCGCTGCTGGCCGGGTGTCTCGGGTCCGGCGTGCTGGCGCTGATCGGGCTGCCGCCGTTCAGCGTGTTCGCCAGCGAGCTCGGGATCGCCCGCACCGGCTTCGCCGCCGGCCTCGGCTGGGCCACGACCGCCGCGCTGGCCCTCGTGGCCGTGATCGCCGCCGCCCTCGTCACGCACACCAGCCGCATGCTGCTCGGCCCCGCGCCCGAAGGACCCGGCGCGGCCACCGCACCGGTCCGGCTGCCGCGGACGTTGGCTCTCGTCCTGGTCACGGGGCTGGTGGGCAGCGCGGCGCTCGGGGTCGCCGCGGGGCCGCTGAGTTCCCTGGTGCACCTGGCCGCCGACACGCTCACGGGGGCGTCATGACCGTTCCGGATTCGTTCAGCGACGAGGTCGGCTTCCGCCGCTCCGCCCGCACCATCGCCCCGGCGGAGCTGCCGGAGCGGGCGCGGGCGCTGCTCGCGCACGGCTACCGCGTCACCCTGATCGCCGGGCACGACGACGGCGACGCGCTGCGCGCGGTGTACCTGTTCACCGCCGCCGGTCCCGACCGGCGCGTCGAACTGCACGTCCCCCTGGACCCCGCCCGGCCGGCGGTGCCCAGCCTGGCCGGGCTGTCGTTCCCGGCCGGCCGGTTCGAACGCGAGCTGCGGGACCTGTTCGGCATCGTCCCGGCCGGACACCCGCTGCCGCGGCGGCTGGTGCGGCACTTCCACTGGCCCCGGGGCTGGTACCCGATGCTGGCCGGCGCCGGTGATCCGCCGGCGTTCGGTCCCGTCGACGGCCCGTACCCGTTCCGGACGGTCGAGGGCGACGGTGTGTACGAGATCCCGGTCGGCCCGGTGCACGCCGGGATGATCGAACCGGGGCACTTCCGGTTCTCCGTCGTCGGCGAGACGATCCTCAACCTCAAGGCCCGGCTCTGGTTCGTCCACAAGGGAATCGAGAAGCTGTTCCAGGGCCGCCGTCCCGGCGACGCGCTCGAACTGGCCGAACGCGTCAGCGGCGACACCGCCGTCGGCCACACCCTCGCGTTCTGCCAGGCCGTCGAGGACGCGTGCGGCATCCCGGTGCCCGAGGACGCGCATCGGATGCGCGCGATCCTGCTGGAACTGGAACGGCTTTACAACCACGTCACCGATCTCGGCGCGCTCTGCAACGACGTCGGGTACGGCATCCTCAACAACCAGTTCCAGCGGGTCCGCGAACAACTGCTGCGCCTCAACGACCACGTGACCGGGCACCGGCTCCTGCGCGGCGCCATCCGCCCCGGCGCCACCCGGCTGGCGCACGTCCCGGACCCGGCGGCGCTGGCGGCGCTCGGCACCGACGTCGCCGAGATCGCCGGGCTGGCCCTGGCCAACACCGTGGTCGCCGACCGGTTCACCGGGACCGCCGTCCTCACCCGCGCCCAGGCCACCGATCTGGGCACCCTCGGCTACGTCGCCCGTGCCAGCGGCGTGCTCGCCGATGCCCGCCACGACCACGCGTTGCTCCCGGACGTGATCGACCGGACCGTCCACACGCGCACCGACGGTGATGTGTTGTCCCGTTTTGTCGTGCGGGCGGAGGAAATCGCCCACTCGATCGCCCTGATCACCTCCCTGACCGAAGGTTCGAGTCCCGGCTCGGTGGGTGCGCCGGTGCCCGGGCCGCCGGGAGTCGTGCGGTCGGGGGTCGGCATCGTCGAAGGCTGGCGCGGCACCATCGTGCACCGCGTCGAAGTCGCTTCGGACGGCACGCTCAGCCGGGTCAAGATCGCCGACCCCAGCTTCTTCAACTGGCCCGCGCTGCCGGTGGCGCTGGCCGACACGATCGTCCCCGATTTCCCGTTGACCAACAAGAGCTTCAATCTTTCCTACGCCGGCAATGATCTGTGAGCTACCCTCGAGTGGAGGCTCGAACTTCTCCGAAAGCCACGGTCAGCGCGGATCCGAGGGAGCTACCGACTTGGTCGAGACGCACGACATCGTCCGCCCGCCCGCCGAACTCAGTGCGGCCCTCGCGGCCATCGGCAGTGCCACGGCCAGCGGCGAGCTCAGCCGCATGGGGATCCGCAGCGCGTTCATCCGCGGACCGGTCTCGGTGACGCCCGGCCTGCGCGTGGCCGGTCCGGCGCTGACGCTGCAATTCCTGCCGAAGCGCGAGGACCTCTACCCGGTCGACGAGTACGAAGAACCGGAAAAACAGTTGCACCGCCACGTCATGTACCACGCGCAGCCCGGCGACATGATCGTCGTCGACGCGCGCGGCGACATGAGCAGCGGCGTGTTCGGCGAGATGATGCTGACCTACTTCAAAGGCCGCGGCGGCGTCGGCGTGGTGGTCGACGGGTGCCTGCGCGACACCGGCGAGGCCAAGCAGCTCGGTCTGGGGCTGTGGATCCGGGGCGCCACCCCGAACTTCCACGCGCAGACCGGCATCGTCCCGGCCGCCGTCAACGTCCCGGTGGCGTGCGGCGGCACGCTCGTCGAGCCGGGCGACATCGTGGTAGCCGACGACGACGGGGCGGTCGTCGTGCCGGTCAAGCTCGCGCCCGCGCTGGTGGCCCACGCCCAGGACCACGCGGAGTGGGAGGAGTTCTCCCGCATCCGCCTGTCCGAGGGCGGCGATTTGCGGCGGTACTACCCGCTTTCGGACGAGGCCCGGCCCGAGTACGAACGGTGGCGGGCCGAACAGGGCCGTGCCTAGGGCCACTCCGCCGCCGGTGACCCGCTCGCCCCACGTCTTGAATGACTCATTCAGGTCTTCGGAGGTCCTGAATGACTCATTCAAGACGCTGGCGCGCCGCTGCTGACCCCGCCGGCCCGAGCCCCGCACCCTCTACGGTTCGCGGTTACCAGCCGACGGGGCCGAGGCGATCGATGAAGATCCCGGTCGGTCCGTCGGCGTCGAGCGTCGCGAGTTCGATGATCGGGTCGGTGCCCTCGGTGACCGTCAGCTGTCCGGTGTGGTTGTTCATGTCGGTGGCGGTGTACTTGTGGTTGGCGACCTCGCCGGGGGTGATGGCGTTGAACTTGATGTTGGGGAGCGCCTGGGCGTACCGGACGGTGATCATGTTCAGCGCCGCTTTCGACGAGCTGTAGGCGAGTTCGTGCATTTTCGAGACGGCCTGCGTCGGATCGGCCATGACCGCGAAGGAACCGCCCCCGCTGGACACCATCACCACCCGTGGGTGGTCCGCCGCGGTCAGCAGGGGTAGGAACGCGTGCGTGACCCTGACCGGCCCGTACACGTTGGTGTCGTAGACGGAATGGATCTCGTCGGCCGTAGCCTCCGCGGGTGGGACAGCGTTTCCCGGTGCGCCGGCGTTGTTGATCAGCACGTCCAGCCGGTCGGTGTGCTTGCGCACGAGCCGTACGGCGTCGGCCACCGACTCGTCCGAGGTCACGTCCAGCGGGACCATGACCACGTTCGCGCCACCGGCGGCCAGCTTGTCGGCGGCCGCCTGGCCCCGGCCTTCGTCCCGTGAGCCGAGGAAGATCGTCCAGCCCCGCTCCCCGAGCCGCCGGGCCGCTTCGAAACCGAGTCCCTTGTTGCCACCGGTGATCAGCACCGAGGTCTGTTCTTCGTTCGTCATGCCCACCAGACACCGCGTTCCGCTCGGCTGTGACCACATGTGAACGAGCTCACAGTCGGGACTAGCTCCACAGCCGGTCGTGGCTCGACTCCGCGTCCCAGTGCGTCGTTTCCGCGAAGAACACCGGATCGCGCGGGTCGAGGTGGCGGCGCAGCAGGTCCTCGTTGAGGTCGCCGAAGCCCAGGCCCGGCGTGTCCGGGACCGCGATGTGGCCGTCCCGGATCAGCGGGCCGGTGACGAGGTCGCTCCAGAACTCCACGTCGGCCGCGTGGTGTTCGAGGGCGAGGAAGTTCTCCGTGGCGGCGGCCAGGTGCACGCACGCCATCGTCGCGATCGGCGACGCCGCCAGGTGCAGGGCCATCGCGATCCCGCGCTCCTGCGCGTAGTCGCCGAGCCGCTTGGTCTCCGCGATGCCGCCCGACGTCGCCGGGTCGGGGTGGACGACGCGGATGGCGCCGGCGTCCAGCAACGGCCGGAAGCCGTCGAGCAGGTAGATGTCCTCGCCAGTGCACGTCGGGACGGCGACGGACGTGGTGAGCTGGCGCCACTGGTCGGTCAGCTGCCACGGGAGCAGGTCTTCGATCCACGCCAGGGTGAACGGCTCCAGCGCGCGGCCGATCCGGATGCACGAGTCCAGGGCGATGTGGCCGAAGTGGTCGGCGGCGAGCGCGACGTCGTAGCCGACGACCGACCGGACGATGTCCACATAGGACACCAAGTGCTCGACGCCGCGAGCGGTGACCTGGATGCCGGTGAAGGGGTGCATCGTCGTGTCGTCCGCGCGGGCGCCCGGCGGCGCGATCAGCGCTCCCGGCACGTCCCACAGCAGGTCGACGCCCACGTCCATCTTCAGCATCGTGAACCCGCGCCGCTTGCGTTCCAGCAGCCGGGCGCCCATCGCGTGCGGGTCCGGCAGCGACGGCGTGTCCGCGTAGCAGCGGATCTCGTCCCGGAACCGGCCCCCGATCAACGCGTACGCGGGTACGCCGTACGCCTTGCCGGCCAGGTCCATCAGCGCCATCTCGACGCCGGAGACCCCGCCGCCCTGGCGGCCGTGGTACCCGAACTGCTTGATCTTGCGGAAGATCTTGTCGAGGTTGCACGGGTTTTCCCCGAGGAGCCTGCTCTTCAGCACGAGCGCGTAGGTGGCGCTGGCCTGGTCGCGCACCTCGCCGTAGCCGGACAGTCCCTGGTTCGTGTCGATCCGGATGATCGACGAGCGGAACGGCACGCCGGTCACGTTGGCCACCCGCAGGTCGGTGATGCGCAGGTCGCTCGGCCGTGACGAGGTCGCGACGTGCTCCTCGGTGATCGCGCTCATCCCTTCACGGCCCCCGCGGTGAGTCCCTCGGTCAGGAACCGCTGCCCGAAGCCGTACATCAGCACGACCGGGATGCTGATCAGCAGCGACGCCGCGGCCAGCTGGCCCTGCGGGACGACGTCGCCGAAGATCATCGACTGCATGCCGACCGGCAGCGTCTTGTAGTCGTCCTTGGTGATGAACACGAAGGCGAACAGGAACTCGTTCCACGCGTTGGTGAGCGTGAACAGCGCGACCGCGAGCAGGCCCGGCTTGGCCAGTGGCAGCACGATCCGCCGGAACGCCCCGAACCGCGTGCAGCCGTCGACCAGCGCGGCCTCCTCGAGGTCGGCCGGGATCGACTTGAAGTAGCCGACGAGCAGCCACGTCGCGAACGGCAGGGTGAACGTCGGGTAGGCGAGCACGAGCGACCACAACGAGTCGTTGAGCCCGATCCCGCTCATCAGCTGGTACAGCGGGATGAACAGCAGCGCGCCCGGCATCACGTAGGTGAGCAGGATCGTCACCGTGAAGCTCTCCGAACCCCGGAACTTCAGCCGCGCCAGCGCGTAGCCGGCCAGCGCCGCGCAGATCAGGGCGATCACCGTGGACGCCACCGACACCAGGATCGTGTTGACGTACCAGGTGCCGAACGCCCGGCCGGAGAACAGGTTGGTGAACTGCTGGGTGGTCCACGGGGTCGGCCAGAGGTCGTCGGTGCGCGCGACGATCTGGTCGTCGGACTTGAAGGCCGTGACCGTCATCCAGTAGAGCGGGGCGAGCACGAAGCCCAGCAGGGCGACGAGCGCCACCCCCGAGCTGGTGCCGCCGACCAGGCGGGCGGCCAGCCGTTTGCTCCGCGCGGCGAGCGCGGAGACGATCCGGCCGACGACGGCCGCGAGCAGCACGAAGACGCCCAGCACGAGCGCGGCTTTCCAGACTATGTGCGGCGACGCCCAGACCAGCACCAGCACCGAGGCCACGACGATCACCCAGGGCAGCGCCCGGCGCTGAGCGGGACTGAGCCGCCGGTGCCCGAGGTCGGCGGCGCCGGGCAGGTCGCTGCGGCGCATCATCCGCACGAGGATCACCACGAGGATCGCGATGACCGGCAGCATCACCAGCGTCACCGCGGCGCCCGCGCCGAGCTGCAGCTGCTGGATCGCCTTCGAGTAGGCCACCATCACGTACGGGGCGGTGGCGTCCCCCGGCCCGCCCTGGGTCATCAGCCAGATCAGGTCGAAGTTGTTGAACGTCCAGATCGACGACAGCAGCACCGTCACGATCATGACGGGACGCAGCCCCGGCAGCGTGATGTGTACGAAGCGCTGCCACGGCGAGGCGCCGTCCACCATCGCCGCCTCGTGGAGACCGCTGTCGATGGCCTTGAGCCCGGCGAGGAACGTCACCGTGAAGAACGGGATGCCCTTCCAGACGTTGACCAGGATGACCGCCGGCATCGCGAGCGCGGGATCGGACAGCCACTCCGCTGGCCACTTGTCGACGAGCCCGATCGCGGCGAGGCCGGGCCCGATCCCGGATTCGGTGAGCAGGACGTTGACGCTGCCGAAGATCGGGTCGAGCAGGGACCGCCAGGTGAAGGCCGTGACGACCGTCGGGATCACCCACGGCAGCAGGATCACCCCGGCGATGATCGCCTTGCCGCGGCGCATGTGGTGCAGCATCAGCGCCGCGATGAGACCGAAGGTCACCTTGAAGATCTCGGCGTAGGCGGTGAAGACGAACGAGTTGAGCACGCCCTGGTGGAACAAGCCGTCGCCGGCGAGGGCGGTGTAGTTGTCCAGGCCGACGAAAACCGTTTCCGCGCCGTGGCGTTCGGTGACGCTGGTGAAGACCGAGCTGACGATCGGGACCAGGATCAGCCCGGCGACCAGCACCAGCGTCGGCCCGACGAACACGGCGGCGAGGCGCCAGTCACGTCCGAGCAGCCGCTGCGACCGGGAGAGCGAGGACGACGTGGCCGGCGCCGGGCGGGCCGGCGCCGGCAGTGTCCTCTTCGGACGAACGACGGTCATTGGCGGTAGCCCTGCTGCTCGAAGATCTGGACGATCCGGCCGTGGGTCGTGGCGACGGCGTCGGCCGGCCGGGTGCCCTGGATGACCGACTGCATCATGTCGGTCAGCAGGTACGCGGCGGTGGCGGCCTGCTCGCCGGGGCTCGGGGCCTGGGGGAACGCGTAGCCGGTCTTGGTGGTCACCGGGAGCTTCGCGCGGGTCTGCTCCCGCAACGCGGCGAAGGCCGGGTCACCGTTCGTGTAGTACGGGTCGGAGTCCCACACCTTGCTCCACGACGGGTTGACCAGGCAGGGCGCTTCCTTCGCGACGCCGAGCAGCGCGGTCCCGCCGACCATGAACTTCGCCACCAGCTTGGCCAGCGCGGGGTTCTTCGCGCCCTTGAACACGACGAACGAGTTGGACTCGCCGAACGCGAGCGGCCGGTCGAGCGCCGGCCCGGTGGCGCCGTTGAACACGTGCGTGTTGCCGTAGACCGGGTTCTTCTTGCTCTTCGAGTCGGCGTAGACGCTGAATTGGTTGAGCGTCAGGCCCAGGATCTGGGCCAGCCAGTTCTCGTTGTTGCTCGAGTCGGTCCAGCTGCCGATCCCGGGCGGCAGCATCGGCTTGTACTTCGGGTTCGTGTAGATGTCGCCGATGAACGAAACGGCGGCGACGGTCTCCGGCGAGTTGAACACCACCTTCGTGCCGGTGTTGTCCGCGATCGCCCCGCCGTAGGTGTTGATGACGTTCGCGATGAAGCCGTTGGCGTCGCCGGAGCGGTTCACCGTGAGGCCCCAGCCGTAGCGCCGCTTCGCCGGGTCGGAGACCGCCAACGCGTTGTCGCGCAGCTCTTCCCACGAGTAGTAGGGCTTGAGCGGGAGGCCTTTCTCCTGGTACCAGTCCTTGCGCAGGTACATCCCGGTCGCGATGAAGTGGTAGGGGATCGCGAACCAGCGCCCGCCGAACACGCAGTAGTCGTTCGCCTCGGTCGCGGGCTCCCCGTAAAGAGCTTTCATTTCCGTGACCACGTCGGTGACGTCGGTGAGGGCGCCGAGGTTGTGGAGCTGGCCGACGAACCGGCGGTCGCTCATGAAGGCCAGGTCGCGGTTGGTGCCCGCCTTCACCTCGGCGTCCATCTTCGCGACCATGTCGCCGGCGTCGCCGGAGACGAGGTCGTTGTGGATGGTGGTGCCGGTGGCCTGCGCGAAGACCTGCAGCGACTTGTCCAGCGCTTTGTTGGCGGCTTCCGAATACAGCTTCTGCGAGAGCATCCCCACCGACCCGCCGCGGAGCGCGGCTGCCTGGTCGAGCAGCGCCTGGGGCACCTGGACGTCGACCTGCGGCGCGGGGGCGGGGCCGCTCCCGCACCCGGCGAGGCCGAGCACGCCCAGCGCGCTCATCCCCGCGCTCATCCCGAGGAAGGTGCGCCTCGACAGGTCCGTTTTCTCTTCCATGACAACTCCTCATACCGACGGGGCGACGGTGCAACCGGCGGGGACAGCGGGGCGAGTGCCGCGCTGCGGGTCGTTCACGCGGCGAAGGACGCCGTACTGCTGATGCGTTGTCCGGGCAGCCCGTCGAACAGCCCCGTCGAACCACGGGGCCGCCACAGCGGTACCGGGCCCGCGCCGGGCACGGGGTCGAGCGCCAGAGCGGCCGCCCGTTCCGCGGAGTCGAACGCCCGCTGGACGACCATCGCGTTGGCCACGCTCTGCGCGACGCTGCCGACCGGCCGCACCCCGAACTGCACGGCGTCGGCGAAGTCGACGAGCTCCGCCCGGTAGCCGTTGTCGATACCGCGGAAGACGGTCGTGCGGGTGGTGGCGTCGGCGCTGCTGCGGGTCACGCGGCGCTCCACATCGGATCCGGCGAGCACGAGCACGCCCTCGGTGCCGTACAGCCGCATTTCGTTGGGTTCGGGCGGCACCGGGATTTCGGGGAAGGACGCGGTGTAGTTGCCGATGGCGCCTCCGGTGAAGACGAGGTTGAGCGTGAGGTCCGACGGTGCGTCGATGGTGCTGTTGGCCGCCTGCACGGCACCGTGCACCCACGCGATGTCGCCGCAGAGCAACCGGATCTGGGCGATGTGGTGCACACCGAAGTCGAGGTGCACGCCGCCGCGGTACTGCGGCCGGTGCCGCCACGGCGTGCTGGTGAACCCGCCCGGCCGGGGCACCGACTGGCCGGCGTGCCGCCACGCCATCAGGTGCGGGCGGCCGATCACGCCGCTGTCGAGCAGGGTGCGGGCGTAGCGCAGGTCGTCGCGGTAGAAGTAGTTCTCGCCCACCACGAAGGTGCGATCCGGGTACCCGGCCGCCAGGGCCAGGAAGGCCGCGGCCTGCTCCGCGTCGGCACCGGCCGGCTTCTCGCAGAGCACGTCCTTGCCCGCCGCGAGCGCTTCCCGCGCCACCTCGTACAAGTGCGGGATCGGCACCGCGATCAGCACGGCGTCCACGTCGTCGCGGGCCAGCAACGCGGCCCGGCCGGCGACGGCCCGGGCCGGGTCGATCCCGCTGTAGGCGGCGAACCGCCTGCGCTGCTCCGCAGAGGCGTCGGTGTACGCGGTGACCGTGAAGCGGTCGGCGAGCGCGCGCAACGCCGGCCAGTGCAGCTTCTCGACCGCGAGACCGGTGCCGATCAGCCCCAGCCGGATCGGTGGGATCGCCGGTGCCGCCATGCCTCGTCCGTCCTCGTCATCGGTTCCGGAACCAGGTCCTGCAGGGTGTCAACGCCGCTTGGCGGCCCGCTTGCTTCGCTGCCCCTTCTCCGCGAGGAGCGTGGAAAAGTTGTTGCTCAGGTGCTTGCGCATCGCCTCGCGGGCCCCGGCCGGGTCACGCGCCACGAGCGCTTCGTAGATCTCCGTGTGCTGGGCGGTGGCGCGGTGCAGCCCGGCCGGCGCCTCGTTGGTGACGCGCCGGCTGGCCGTGCCGAGCCAGCGGGCGGAGTACATGATCCGGTCGAGGATGCGGTTGTCGGCCGCCCGGCAGATCTCCATGTGGAATTCGTGGTCGACCTCGAGGTAAGCCTCGGGATCCGCTTCGAGCGCCGCCATGCGGCCGATCTCGTCGCCGAGCCGGGCCAGCGTCTCGTTGGTGATGCTGGCCGCGGCCATCGCGGCCAGTTCGGGTTCGAGCAGTGTGCGCATCTGGTGCAGTTCCTGCAAGAGCTCGTCGACGATCTCCGTGGGCAGCCACTCGATCAGCAACGGGTTGAGGTAGTCCCATTCCGCGCGGGGGCGCACGACGACCCGGCGGCCCTGGGCGACGTCGACGATGTCGAGCGAGGCGAGGATCTTGAGCGTTTCCCGCGCCACGACACGGGAAACGCCGAACTCGTTCGAGATCTCGAGTTCCGACGGCGCCCGGCCGTCCTCGATTTCGCCGCTGACGATGCGCCGGGTCAGGTGGGCCGCCACCTGCACCGGAAGAGTCCGGACCTTGACAGCGTCCGGAGACTCTTGTCTCCTTGGCATGTCATCAGCTTATAGGACAAGTTAGACATCGCGACAGTCCCGTTCTTCGGCACTACCCTGCGGCAGGAGACCAATGCGGATCGTGAACGTGACGACGGCGGTGGTGGCCTACCACGGTCAAGCCACGCTGGTGCGGATCGACACCGACGAAGGCCTCAGCGGGTTCGGCGAGGCCAATCCCGACGCCGGCGCGGGTGCCGTCGTGGGGATGATCGACTCCTTGAAGCCACTGCTGATCGGCGAGGACCCGCGCAACGTCGAGCGGTGCTGGGAAAAACTGCGCCGCAGCAAGGTTTTCGCGGGCGCGCAGAGCGGGGTGTTCGTGATCGCCCTGTCCGGTATCGAGATCGCGCTGTGGGACCTCGCGGGCAAGGCGGCGGGCCAGCCGGTGTACCGCCTGCTCGGCGGGAAGTTCCGCGACCGGATCCGCCTCTACGCCGACTGCGGCGACGGCGACGACCCCGCCGGTTCGGTCGCCGGGTGCGTCGACCGGGCCCAGCGGATGGTCGCGGAAGGCTTCACCGCCATCAAGTTCGACATCGACGACCTGCACCACCCGGCCAAGTTCGACGCCTTCAACCACACGATCAACGCCGCCGAGCTGCGCTCGATGGTCGAGCGCGTGGCCGCCGTCCGCGAAGCGATCGGACCGGACGTCGACCTGGCCATCGACCTGCACGCCCGCTACGACGTGCCGAGCGCGTGCCGGATCGCGTGGGAGCTGGAGCCGTTCCACCTGATGTGGCTGGAGGAGCCGCTGCCGGCGGAGAACGTCGACGCGCTGGTGCGGGTGCGCGAACAGACCCGCACCCCGATCTGCGCCGGAGAAAACCTTTACCTGCGCTGGGGTTTCCGCGAGCTGCTCGAACGCGGCGCCGTCGACGTCATCGAACCGGACGTACCGAAGTGCGGGGGCCTCGCGGAGGCCAAGAAGATCGCCAACCTCGCGGAGCTGCACTACATCCCGTTCGCCCCGCACCTGGTGTCGACGCCGCTGGGCACGATGGCCACGTCGCACCAGTGTGGCGCGATCCCCAACTTCCTCGTCCAGGAATGGCACGCCCTCGAAGAGCGCGCGGTGTGGGACAGCTACGTCCACGCCCCCGACGGGAGCGGCTCGATCGTGAAGGACGGCTACATCACGCTGCCCGACACGCCCGGCATCGGCGTGGAGCTCGACATGGACGGCGTCCGGGCCCACGCCGTCGAGGGTTACGGGGTGTTCGAGTAGCGGTGGCCGGTATTCAGGGCTAACGCGGCAGGACCAGCAGGGTGATGGAGTTCGCCGGGTACGTCGTGGTGACGTGGCCGTGGTCCACGGCGAGGTCCGGACCCCGCACGATCGACGAGAGATCGGCCGGCCCGTAGGTGAAACGCTGTGCCTTGCCGGTGCCGGGAGCGCCCGCGATCGACAGCGGGGAAGTGAGGTCCGTGCCGGTCTTGTTGACCACCATGAGGGTCACGGCGCCGTCGCAGCGGCGTTGCGCGCCATAGATCGCGAGCTGCCCCTGGTCGCTGCTGGCCGCCGACACGCTCACTTCGCCGAACCGGCTTCCGGCGCCGTCGTAGTTGCGGTACATCCGGAACGCGTACGCGGCCGGGTCCGCCGGTTTCGGCTCGCCCCAGATGGTGGCCAGGTCGAGTCCTTCACGGCCGAAGATGCCGAGGACGTCGGCTTCGGCGAGGGCGCCGTTGATGTCGTCCAAGGCGCCCCAGTTGTATTCGGTGATGGCGGTCCTGGTGCCCGGGTTGTACTGGGAGACCCACTGCTTCATCGTGCGGATGAACTGCAGCGGCGGTGCGTTGACCCCGCTCGGCCCGATCCAGGATTCCTCGACGTAGGCGGGATCCCACAGCGAGCGGGTCGACCGCAGCCGCAGCGCGTTGGCTTCGGGGGTCTTGTCGCCGCTGATCTGGGGGTAGTAGTGCTGGTCGAAGTAGTCGAGGAGCCGCTTGCCGGCGGTGGTGCTCGCGTCTTTCATGTTCTTCAGGAACCACTGGGACAGGTTGAGCCCGCCGTGCGCGGCGGCGTCCGCGCCCGGCGCGCACCCGTCCAGCCCGGAGGCGATCCATTCGCAGTAGCCCCAGCCGGACGGGCCGAGGACCGCCGCCCGCGGATCGGCGGTCTTGACGGCCGCGGCGGTCGCCGTGCTCTTGGTGCCCAGCTCGTCGTCGGTCACGGGCTGGGGGTGCACGTCGCGGTGCGTGGAGCTCCACAGCACCGGTTCGTTGTCGAGTTCGTAGATCGGCACGCCACCGCGGGCTGCCGGGCCGAACTGGCTCACCAGGTGTGAGACCGTCTTGCCCGCGAAGGAGGCGTCCGCCGGAACGGAGGTGTCGGTGGGGACGGCTCCGGTGAGCTCCGCGTTGTTCAGCCGGCCGTTGCCGCAGTTGGCGTCCCACTGGTCGAACGAATCCTGGGCGGGGAAGCGGGTGGCCGGGAAACCGCAGGCGTGCGGCGAGCTGGGCGAGTCTTTCGCGACCCAGCCGGACATCGGCAGGGTGACCACCTGCTTGATCCCGCGGTCCCGGTTCCGCTGGACGTACGCCTCGAGGGTGTCGTCCGGCCCCGCCACGATGTTCTCGAAGTACCAGTCGCTGCCGGTGTTGTAGGTGTGGTTCTCGAAGTTGTAGCGGCTGCTCGCGTTGCCGCCCCAGCGCGACACCGGGGTGCCGAGCTCCGCGAGGAGCGCCGGGTCACCGCCGTTCATCCCGTAGATGTCGGGACTGATCGGGTGCCGGGCCGCGGACAGGTCCACGGCCAGGGTCAGTTCGGCGGCGGAAGCCGGCGGTGCCGCGACGGCTTGCGCGGCCAGCAGTGCGGCCAGGACACAACCGCTCGCCGGGCCCGGGCGTAGGCGAACTCGTCGCTGAGCAACCATCGGAAACTCCTGCCGTCGATTCCTGGGAGCGCTCCCATACGGTAGCGAACGGCTGCCGGTCGTCAATCGGACGATCGGCGGTGCCGCCCTGCTCCGGCTCACCGGGGCGCGGCAGGCCCGCAGGCGGCTTTCCGCGTGCCCTCCCGCTGCTGCGCCGCCTCGCTCAGCAGGAGGTAGGCGCCGGCGGTCCAGGTGTAGGCGTGGTCGCGCAGGCCCGCTCCGGTGAACGCGTCGAAGTTCTCGGCGAAGCCGTGTTCTTCGCAGGTCCTGCGGAACCGGCTGCTCACCTCGTCGGCGAGGTCGGTGGCGCCCCCGCGGCGGAGGCCGTCCTCGACGAGGACCGTGACCGGGGCCCAGACCGGGCCGCGCCAGTACCCGTCGGGTTCGTAGTACGGCGAGGACGGCAGTTCCGTGGCGAGCCCGATCGGCGTGAGGTGCTCGGCCACGCGGGCGCACAGCCGCTCGAAGACGGCGCGGGGCAGGTGCTCGCCGAGCACGATCGGCATGAGGTCGAGCAGGCTCGAGCCGCCTTGGGACGTTCCGGTGCGCACGGTGCGGCTGCGGAAGGCCGAGCCGTCCCAGAGTTCGGCGAGCAGCGCGGCCAGCAGGGTGTCGGCGCGCCGCTCCCAGTCGGTGGGGGTGTCGCCGACGGCGGGGGCCAGCGCGGCGAGTTCCTTCAGCTGCAGGACGAGAAAGGCCGCGAGGTCCGCGGTGACGACCAGCCGCTCGCCGGCGAACACCGTGGCGTTGTCCCAGCCGCTGTCGTTGCCGTGTTCGTAGTAGGGGAGCCGTTGCCCGGGGGCGCGGCGGTGGTCGAGCCAGAACGACGTCCAGGCCGCGAGCTGCCGGTAGGCCAGTGCGGGATCGGGCAGCCCATCCGGGAGCCGGCCGCGCAGGTGCGCGAGCGCCCAGCCGTGGATCGGGGGCTTGACGAAGTTGCGGAGCACCTCGGCGTGGGTGACCGAGTCCGGCAGCGCGCCCTGGCCGTCCTGGTGGTCGAAGGGCAGCTGGTACTGGTTCCACGCCAGCTCCGGCGCACCCGGGGCCAGTGCCAGCGCGGTGAAGCAGTGGTCCCAGCTCCACACCTTGTTCATCCAGTGCTTGGACATCAGCACGGCCGGGCGGGCGAGGAACCCGGCGGGTGCGACCGTGGCGGACCAGAGCACGTAGCAGGCGAGTTCGGCGGCGGGGGTCGAGCTGTCCCGCCACGGGGCGACCGCGTCGGCGAAGGCGGTGAAGTCGTCGCGCGCCGAGGCGGCGGCTCCCGGGAAGTCCACAGTGGACGCGTACGCCGGCGCGCCGGTGGTGATCTCCTCCAGCGCGACCTCCCACGGGCCGCCGTCGGCACCCACAGTGACGCCGCGCCGTGCCGAGCCGAGTTCCTGCTCGCCGAGATACGTCCACTGGCCGGACAACAGCGTCAGCCGGAGGCGGTTTCCCGTCTCGTAGAAGGTGAACACGGCCGCCCCGGCCGGATCGGCGAAGAAGTACGGTCCGGTGAACGGCGTGAGGACCGGCTCCGTGGCGACGATGCTCATGCCCAGGCCGGTGCCGGTGATCCGGAGCGTTCCGGCGTCCGGGAAGGCCGCGGTGATCCGGCCGTCGGGCGAGCTCCAGGTGAGCACGGCGGGATCGGCCGAGACGTCGGTGGCGGCGCGGTGGCCGTCCCGCTCGGGCACGAGCGTCAGCACCGGGTGCAGGCCGTGCCGGTGGGACACCACGTGCACGTCGTCGGCACGCCGCGTCGCGCTGAGCACGGGGGACAGGCCGAGCCAGGATCCGGCGCGGCTGAACGGGATGTCCCCGACGGAGAACTCGGCGGTCACAGGGTGATCCCTTCAGTCCTTGACGGCGCCGGCGGTGACACCGGCCGCGACGTAGCGCTGGGCGAGCACGAGCAGCACGGTGGCGGGAACGGACGCGACCACGGCGGTGGCCATGATCGCGTTCCACTCCTGGTTGTTGTTGCCGATGTAGTGGTAGATGCCCAGGGTGAGCGGGCGCAGCCGGCCCCCGGCGTCGAGGGTGGTGGCGAACACGAAGTCCGACCACGCCCACAGGAACGAGAACAGCGCCGCGGTGACGACGCCGTTGCGGCTGGCGGGGAGTACGACCGACGCGAACGTCCGCCACGGCCCCGCGCCGTCGATGCGGGCCGCCTGCAGCAGTTCGTCGGGCACGGTCGCCATGAAGGAGGTGAGGATCAGCACGGCGAACGGCACCGCGATGGTGGAGTCGGCGACGACCAGGCCGCCCACCGAGTTGGTGAGGCCGAGCTTGACGTAGATCCCGTAGAAGCCCAGCGCCATGATGATGCCCGGGATCATCTGCGCCACCAGCAGCACGAACCCGAGCACGCGCCGGCCCGGCGGGCGGAGCTTCGCCAGCGCGTACGCCGCCGGGGCGGCGATGACCAGGGTGAGCGCGACGGTGCCCAGCGCGACGAGCAGGCTGGTCCCGAAGTACGGCAGCTGTTCGCGCAGGACCTGCTCATAGCCCGCGAAGGTGGGCGAGGCCGGGAACAAGTCCGGCGGTGACTTCCGGAGATCGCCGGCCGGGGTGAGCGAGACGGCGATCATCCAGTAGACCGGGAAGAGCATCGCCGCGGTGAGCAGGACGCCGATCGCGGTCAGCCACGCCGGGCGCTTCACGCTTGTTCCTGGTGGCGCTGCAGGCGGATGTAGACCAGCCCGGCCGCGAACGCGAGCAGGATGAGCACGTTGCCGACGGCCGCGCCGGGCCCGAACTTCGGCAGCATGGAGCCGAACCCCAGTTCGTAGGACCAGGTGGCGAGCGTGCTCGACGAGCCGCTGGGCCCGCCCCTGGTCATGATCCAGATGATGTCGAACACCTTCAGCGTGTAGACCAGGCCGAGCAGCAGGGTGATCGCCGAAACCGGCCGCAGGACGGGGAACGTGACGTGGCGGAACGTCTGCCAGCCGGTCGCACCGTCCAAAGCGGACGCTTCGTACACCTCGGCGGGGATGTTCCGCAGTCCACTGTGGAGCACGACGAGGTTGAACGGGATGCCGATCCAGATGTTGGCGATCGTGACCGACACCAGCGACCAGGACGGCGAGGTCAGCCAGTCGACCGGGGCCAGCCCGAGCCCGTGGAGAAAGGCGTTGACCAGCCCGGACTCGCTGTTGAGCAGCCAGGCCCAGGTCGACCCCGACACGATCAGCGGCAGCAGCCACGGCACCAGGAACAGTGCCCGCAGCGTCGCCGACAACCGGAAGCGGCGGGTGAAGAACAC
Organism: Amycolatopsis lexingtonensis; assembly: GCF_014873755.1. NCBI lineage: Bacteria > Bacillati > Actinomycetota > Actinomycetes > Pseudonocardiales > Pseudonocardiaceae > Amycolatopsis > Amycolatopsis lexingtonensis. The sequence goes on along the minus strand of NZ_JADBEG010000001.1, from coordinate 3,247,684 downwards.
CGCCATCGCCAGGCCGATCGCGTACTGGAAGACCAGGGACGCGGCCGTGAAGACGAGCGTGTTCACCAAGGCGGTCGTGAACCGCGGGTCGGCGAACACGGTGGCGTAGTTGGCGAACCCGGTGAAGGGCGCCCCGCCGCGGACGAAGGTCCGGACGGTGTAGTCGCGCAGGCTCAGGTCGACGGTGGTGTAGAGCGGGTAGCCGTAGCAGGCGAGCAGGTAGGCCACCAGCGGAACGAGGAACGCCCAGCCGGCGAGCCGCTTCTTGTCGAGTCGCACCGGGCGGCTACTTCGCCGCCGTCTGGGCGTCCTTGAGCGCGGCGTCCGGCGTCTTCGAGCCGGTGAGGGCGCCCTGGACGGCGTTCCACAGCGGCTGCGAGATCCGGGGGTACCGCGTGCCGAGGTTGTCCCCGGTCCGGCCCTTGGCGTTCTTCACCGCGTCGACCCACACCGCGAGTTCGGGCTTCTGCGTCACCTGCTGCTGCTGGACCGACGGCACCGCCGAGACGTAGGTCAGCGCCGTGTCCGAGGTCAGCACCTTGTCCGGGGCGGTGAGGCAGGCCGCGATCTTGCCTGCCGTGCGCTCGGTGTCCGGGTTGTCCTGTGCGGGGACGGTGACGAACTCGCCGCCGGTCGGCGCGGGCGCGGTGCCGCCGGTGCGGCCCGGGATCGGGATCACGCCGTACGGGAAACCGGCCTTCTTCGCGTTCTCCAGCTGCCAGGTGCCGTTCTCGGCGAAGGCGTACTGGCCGGTGGCGAACTCCTGCCAGCTGGTCGTCTGGGTGTTGTTGATGACCGAGTTGGGGGCGTAGCCGCGGTCGAGCCAGGACTTCCACTGGGTCAGCGCCGCGACGGCCGGGGGAGCGGACAGGTCGGTCAGCGTCGCGCCCGACCCCCAGAACCACGGCAGGAACTGGAAGCTGCCTTCCTCGGTGCCGATCGCGGAGAACGTGATGCCCTTCTTCCCGGCGGCCTTCACCTTGCCCAGGGCCGTTTCGAGCGACGCCCAGTCCTTGACGGAGGCGGGGTCGACGCCCGCGGCGGCCAGGACGTCCTTGTTGTAGTACAGCGCGAGGGTGTTGGCACCCAGCGGTACGCCGTACGTCCGGCCCTGCACGGTGCCGGCGGCCACCAGGTTCGGCGAGGCAGGCGAAGCGTCCAGCCCGACCTCGTCGTTCGCCTTGAGCACGCCCGCTTCGACCATGGTGGAAACGACCGGGTTGTCCAGCACGAGCACGCTGGGCGCGGTGTGCTGCTGGGCGGCGAGCAGCACCTTGCCGGTGAGGTCGGTCGTGTCGTAGGCCTGGCGCTGGATCTTCACCCCGGCTCCGGCCGCGCACTCGTCGATCACCTTCGCCCACGCGGAGCCGGCCGTGAACTGCGGGTACGGGTCCCAGATCGAGAGCGTGCCGGTGCTGCCGGTGTCCGGGGACGACGAGCAGGCCGCCAGCGTCGCGGCGAGGGCGACCGCCGCCAGCGCGGCCGGGATCGGGCGGGAGCGCGGGGGGTACGGCATGGGGTCCTCCTGGCGGCTACGGCGACGACAGTTATCGAACCGGTTCGATGAGGGGAGCGGGGACAACGTAGACCGAGGCTCGGCCCGTCCGCAAGAGGCGGCGTTCCGGGATGGCAAGATGGTCGAACCGGTTGCCGCCGACGGATCCGGGGACGGGAGGCGGACATGAACATCGGCGAGATCGCCAAGCGGGCCGGGGTGTCCCGCAGCACGGTGTCCTACGCGCTGAGCGGCAAGCGGCCGGTGTCGGCGCGGACGGTGCGGCGGATCAACGACGTCATCGCCGAGCTGGGCTACCGGCCGAACGCCAGCGCGCGGGCGCTGGCCGAGGGGAAGACCCGGACCATCGGCCTGGTGATCCCGCCGGCGAGCGCGCGCCTCACCGACGCGCAGCTGGGGTTCGTGGCGAGCGTCGTGGAGGCCGCGGCGGCGCACGACCACGACGTGCTGCTCTCGCCCAGCGGCGGCGACCACGACCGCTCGTTCGAGCGCATCGTGACCGGGCGCCGGGTCGACGGCGTGATCCTCATGGAGATCCTGCTCGAGGACGCCCGCGTCGACCGGCTGACCGGCGCCGGGCTGCCGTTCGTCGCGATCGGGCACGTCGAGCACCCCGGCGCGTCGTGGTGGGTCGACGTCGACTACGCGACGTTGATCGGGCGGTGCGTGCGCCACCTCGCGGATCTCGGCCACGAACACGTGGTGCTGATCAACCGCTCCGAGTACCTGGTCGCCGCGGGCTACGGCCCGGCGGTCCGCGCCACGGCCGGCTTCCTCGGCGCGGCGGGGGAGTGCGGGATCACCGGGCACACCTTGTGCTGCGCCGACGAACCGGCCGCCGGGCTGGAGTGCTTCGAGCGGATCCGGGCGCGGTGGCCTGAGGTGACCGCCGCGGTGACGATCAACGAAGCCGCTCTGCCCGGGGTGCAGCGGGCCCTCGACCGGGCTGGCTTGGACGTTCCGCGGGACTTCTCGCTCACCGGGGTGCTGGCCGATCGGCTGGCCGAGGACTTCCATCCGCCGCTGACCGCGGCGGACGTGCCGGCGGGGGAGATGGCGCGGCTGGCTGTGGAGCTGCTGCTGGAGCAGATCGGTGACCGGTCGGCCGAGCCGCGGCACGCTTTGCTTCAGCCGGGAGTGACGTTGCGGTCCAGTACCGGGGCTCGCCGCCTGCAGAAGTGAACCGGTTCGACGCCATTTGGCCGCTTGTTGGCGATTCCCCGACGGCGTAGCTTCACTGCTTGGTCGAACCGGTTCGACCAACCCTCGTCGTCCGTGCCCCGAAGGAGTCGCACGTGGACATCTCGCGCGAGCGCGCCCGCCGTGGCCTTGCCGCCTTCCTCCTCACCGCCACCCTCACCGGCGCGTCCGCCGTGGCTCTCGCGGAGCCCGCCCGAGCCGCCGACGAGTCGATCGCCGTCGACTTCTCCGCCGGGGGCGGCACGCCGTCCTACCGGGCATCCGGCTGGATCTACGGCATGACCGAAACCGCCTCGGCGCCGGCCGACCACTTCTACCGGGACGTGAAGTTCCAGGCCATGCGCGCGGGCGGCGCGCAGCTGGACAGCCCGGGCGGCTGGGTCTCGGGCCGGTACGACCGCCGCTGGAACGCCACCCGCGCCCAGCTGCTGCGCACCCGCGCGCTCGGCGGCAAGTTCGTCCTGCTGGTGCACGACCTGTGGGGCGCGGACGGTTACCCGATCTCCCGCTTCCCAGGCGACAACGGCGACTGGACCGACTACGACAACTTCCTCACCCGCCTGATCAACGACGTGCGCGCCACCGGCGCCCCGGTGGAGTGGGACCTCTGGAACGAGCCGAACATCTCGCTCTTCTGGAACCGCCCGCAGAGCCAGTACTTCGCCATGTGGCAACGCGCCTACCAACGCATCCGGGCGGCGTTCCCGGACCAGCCGATCGTCGGCCCGAGCCTCGCCGGTGTCCCGTCGACCTCGGCGGGCTGGTGGACGCAGTACCTCGACTTCGTCCGGTCCGCGAACGTCGTCCCGGACATCGTCAGCTGGCACTCGCTGCCGGGCGATCCGGTGGCGAACGTCGCCGCCGCCAACGCTTCCCTCGACGCGCGCGGCATCCCGCACCCGCGGCCCTACCAGATCAACGAGTACGGCGCGTCGAACGAGCAGAACCCCGGCGACGGCTCGTGGTATATCACCCGGCTCGAACGGGCCGGCGCCGACGGGCTGCGCGCCAACTGGGCCAGCGGGGGAAACCTCCACAACGACCTCGGCAACCTGCTCGTCCATGATTCCGCGGGGCAGCACCAGCCCAAGGGGGAGTGGTGGGTCTACCGGTTCTACGGCTCGCAGACCGGCCGGATCGCGGCCACCACGCCCAGTGGTTCGTACGACGCGTTCGCCACGGCGACGATCGGGACGGCGAAGGTGCTGGTCGGTGGCGGTGGCACGACCGGCAACGTCGCCGTCGCCCTGCGGCGCCTGGACGCCACCACCGGAATCGTCCAGGGCAACCAGGTCCGGGTGCTCGTCCAGCGGATCCCGTACAACGGCGGCGCCGCGGTCGCCGGCCCGGTCACCGTCCAGAACTCGGTGCTGACGCTGTCCGGCAACGCCGTGACCGTGAACGTCCCGCACACCAACGCCGACGACACCTTCACCATCACGCTGCTCCCGCCGTCGGAGACCGGGTTCCAGTCCGTCGCTGTCGCGCAGCATTCCCAGCAGTGCCTGGACAACACCGACCTGAGCACCGCCGACGGCAACCGCCAGCAGCAGTTCCCCTGCGAGGGCGGCGACCAGCAGCTGTGGAACTTCCGCCCGGTCGCCGGCGCGTTCACCGTCGTCAACCAGCAGTCGGGCAAGTGCCTCGAGGTGGCCGGCGCGTCGACCGCCGATGGTGCGGCCGTCCAGCAGGGAAGCTGCGGTTCCGGTGCGGCGAACCAGCAGTTCACCTTGCGGAAGGTGACCTACAGCGGCAACGACTCCCACGACTACCAGCTGGTCGCCCGGCACAGCGGCAAGTGCGTCGACGTCAACCAGGCGGCCACGGCCGCGCGCGCCCAGCTCATCCAGTGGACGTGCCGGGCGGTCACCCAGAGCAGCCCGCTGAACCAGACGTGGCGCCTGTGGGGGAGCGGCCCCGTGTGAGCGGTTCCTGGTCAGGCGCCGAGCCGGCTGTAGAGCCGGCTGGCGAGCGTGGCGGCCAGCCGGTTCAGCGCGGCTTGCGGATCGAGCATGGCGAACTGCCCGAGCAGCTCCGCGGCCGCGTAGGCCTCGGCCTCCGACACCAGCGCCACGCACTGCTCCCGTCGTCCCCGGGCCAGCAGCCGCGCCAGTGCCTCGGCGTATTCGCCGAGGTCAGCGGCCCCTGTCAGGCCGTAGCGCTCCCCGAGCGGATCCTGGGTGGCCTCGTCCCGCATCGCGTCTCCCCCTTCGTGTCGTCGTCAGCAACGCCGAAAATCTATGTCGGCCGGGGTAGACATTCAACGGCGGGTGTGTGTAGTCTTCTGTTCGTACCGAGAGAGACAACATCAAGCAGGCGCGGGAGAGGACGTAACTACCCGCGAAGCAGTGCAAGCAAGATGTAGTGGCAGGACCGGTCAGGTGGCCGGAGCCGATCAGTGAACGGGGCTCCGGGCAGTGGCCAGCGGCGTCAGCGTGCTGGGACCGATCAGTGGAAGGGTCTCAGCAGTGACGTCGGTAGCAAGTGCAGTAGCAGTACCTGAAATCGCAGTACCTGAAGTTGCAGTATCCGCAGTTGCAGTACCGAGTAAGTGGAATACCGAGGAAAGAAGGGAACGGAGCCATCATTGGATCGCCCGCAGCGGCTGGGTAGCGCCGCGCGGGTGCCGCAGTTCCATCGAGTTCGGAGGTGGTGCTCGGTCACGAGTAAGCGATCCCCGCGCAATCCGGCTTTCGGCCGGACGCGGGTGCAGGAAGCCGGCGGTCGCGCCGGTTGACAATGGTGAAACCCAACCCTTGAGGACCCCGGGTGCCGTCCACGGCACCCGGGGTCCTTCGTGATGTGGAGGTGGATTTGATACCTGACCAGGAAGGACCGGCCACGCCGAGCCGGGCCGACAAGTTCGACGACGACGAGTACCCCGCCTACACCATGGGCCGGGCCGCGGACATGCTCGGCACGACGCAGGGTTTCCTGCGCAGCCTCGGCGACGCCGGGCTGATCACGCCGCAACGCTCCGCCGGTGGGCACCGCCGCTACTCGCGGCAGCAGCTGCGGTTGGCCGCCCGGGCGCGGGAACTGGTCGACCAGGGCACTCCCGTCGAGGCGGCTTGCCGGATCGTTTCGCTCGAAGACCAGCTCCACGAAGCACAACGCCGCAACACCGAACTGCGCGCCGGCGACTGAACCGCCGCGCTCACCCGGCAACGAAGGGGTTGTGCGTTTCGCGCCCCGGCACTTCCGCCAAGCGCACCCCCTTCCAGCCGGCCCGGGTTCCTGGGCGCCGTCCTTCAAATCGGCGGAGCCAGTGCACGGCGGCGAGGTGGATCTCGTGCTCAGTCCGCCGCGTGACCGGCCGAGTCCTTCGCCGAGGGTGAGAGCGACGGCTCGATCACCGCCCACGCCCTTATCCGTCGACTCACGAGTGACAGCGCGGCAGTGAGTGCGGAGGTCTTGAATGAGTCATTCAGGACCTCCGAAGACCTGAATGACTCATTCAAGACCTTTGGTCTGGGCTGTCAGGGCCGGCCCGGTTCCTGGTTCCCGCCGCCCAGGCGGTATTCCGCGTTCACCAGCTCGAGCAGTTCGGCCACCGAGGTGTCCGCCGCCGCCCGGTCGAAGGTGATCTCCCCGTGCTGCAGCAGGTTCACCCGGTCGCAGACGTCCATCACCTGCCCGTAGTTGTGCGCGATGAGGATGATCGCGATGTCCCCGCGCTGCTTCAGCTCCCGCAGCAGGCGCAGGATCATCGCGCTTTCCTTGGCGCCCATCGCGGCGAGCGGCTCGTCGAGCAGCAACAGCTTCGCCTTCGAGTACACCGACCGCGCCACCGCGATCGCCTGCCGCTGGCCACCGGACAGCATGCCGACCTCGGCCGCCACCGACGGGATGCTGATGCCGATCGAGTCCAGCGCCTCCCGGGCGAGGCGCTTCATCTCGCGGCGCCGCAGGAACGGGACCGGGCGGTGCGTCAGCTCGCGGTTCAGGTGCAGGTTCAGGTACACCGGCAGTTCGTCGACCATCGCCAGGTCCTGGAACACCGTCTCGATGCCCAGTGACCTCGCGTGCACCACCGACTTGAGCGTGACCGGCTTCCCCTCGAACAGGATCCGCCCGCCACTCGGCTGGTGGTAGCCGGTGAGGATCTTGATCAGCGTCGACTTGCCGGCGCCGTTGTCCCCGATGAGCCCCAGCACTTCGCCGCGCCGCACGTGAAGGTTGACGTCGGCGAGCGCGTTGACCGGGCCGAAGTTCTTGCCGACGCCCTCGACCCGGATGACCTCGGCGGCGGGTTCGGTCATGTCAGCTCCCGGCTGCCGATGCGCTTGCGCACCACGATCAGCGTCACGTTCAGCACCATCGCCAGCAAGATGGCGGCGCCGAGCACCACGTTGAACGCGTTCGCGCTGACCCCGGTCAGGTTGAACCCGTCGAACACGATGCCCAGCAGCAGCGCGCCCAGGAACGCGCCGACCACCGTGCCGGACCCGCCCAGCAGCGCCGTGCCGCCGATCACGGCCGACGCCACCGCGAAGAACATCGTCGTGAACCCGCCGTTGGTCGGGTCGTAGGAGCCGACCCGGGTGCCCTGCAGGATGCCGGCGAGCCCGGCCAGCGTGCTGGTGATCGCGAAGTTGACCACCTTCACCCGGTTCACCGCGATGCCGGACTCCGCGGCGCCGACCGGGTTCCCGCCGGTGGCCTGCGTGTGGATGCCGAACCGGGTCGCCGACAGCACGACCTGCATGACGACGACCACGCCGAGCGCCCACAGGAACTCGGTCCAGCGCGCCCCGCCGAACACCTCGAGCACGCCGCTGTTCTTCGGCGTGCCCACCGGACGGGCGTTCGAGATGATCAAGACCAGGCCCTGCAACAGGAACGCCATGCCCAGCGTGGTGATGAACGACGGGATCCCCAGCACGGTCCGGATGAGCCCGTTCGCCAGGCCCACCAGCGTGCTCACCACGATCGCGCCGAGCAGCGCGAGCCACAGCGGCCAGCCGTTGACGAAGAACTGCATCATCGTGAACGGCGCGAGGGTGAACACGAAGCCGGCGGACAGGTCGATTTCCCCGCAGATCAGCAACATCACCTGCCCCGCGGCGATGATCGACCACGGTGCGACGTACTGGGCGATCGTCTGGTAGTTGTCCAGGGAGTTGAACGCGTCACTGGTCGCCGTGAAGTAGATCCCCGCGGCGATCGTGACCAGCAGGATGCTCAGCTCCTTGACCTGCAGCACGCCGAGGAGCAACGGCTTCGACGACATCACCCGCTACCGGCTCAGCACCGACGGCGGCGGCAACGGGATCGAAGCGGGCATCGCGAGCACGTCCTTGTTGTCGCCGCCCTCGAACCGGCTGTGGGCCGACGCGTACGGGCCGACGTTTTCCTTGGTGACGAACGTGAGACCGGTGTCGGTGACCGGCGGCGCGACCAGTGTGCCGGACAGGCGGAACAGGTACAGGTAGAGCACGGAAAGGAACCCCTGGAGGTAGGGGGACTGGTCGATGGTGAAGTCGAGCGCGCCGTCCTTCACCCCGGTCACCGTGTCGTCCAGCAGGTCGAACCCGCCGCTGCCGATCTTGCCGGACAGCTTGCGGTCGGCGATCAGCTTCGCGCACGCGGCGGTGCTGCCCGCGTCGACCGCGTAGATCCCCTTGACGCCGGTGTTCCCGGTGTAGGCGGCGGTCATCGCGTTGAGCTCGCCGGCCTGCTCGGCGCCGGTGTTCACCGACTGGACCCGGACGCCGGGTGCGGCCTGCTTGAGCGCGTCGGTGATCCCGTCCAGGCGCGGCTGGACGTTGTTGCCGCCCGGCTGGGCGATGCCGACCAGGATGTCGCCGGAGGTGATCTTCTGCGCGATGCGCTGTCCCATGCGGAATCCGGACAGGTACAGGTCCTGCCCGACGTAGGTGAGCGGGTAGTTCCCGGCCGCGCTCGCGTTGTAGGCGATCACCGGGATGCCCTGGCCGAGCGCTCGCTTGGTGAGGTCGACGAACGCGTTGTCGTCGGTCAGCGAGACGGCGATTCCGTCGACCTTGCTGTTGATCGCCGTTTCCATGGCGCTCGCCATCTGGGCGACGTTGCCGTTTTCCGAGCCGGTCCACTGTGGTTCGGGTACGCCGAGCAGCGCGGCGGCGTCGGCGAGCCCGGACCGGGTCGGGACGAAGAAGGAGTTGGTGGTGACGTGGTTGACGAACACGAACCGCCACCCCGGGGTGCTCGGGAACGGGCCCGATTTACCACCGTTCTGGGCTTCTTGGACGCTGGTGCACGCCGCCAGCAGCGCGCTCGCGGCGACCGTTCCCCCGCCCATGCCCAGGTACTTCAGTGCGGTTCTTCGTGAAGTGGCGCCTGCTTCGGCAGTCATGGTGCCCCCGCGATCATCTCAGTCGACTCAGCGGACTGGTGCGGAACTGTCGTAGACCGTAGCAGACATATGATGTCTCTACCAGGCTTTTCGCGAGCCAGTCGGGCATCTGGACAATCGACCGGGCGTGGCGTAGCCATACATATGTTGTCTGTCCCTTGTACTCGCGTGTCCCACCCTTTCAGCGAGGAGAGGTCATGAAGATCCGGTCCCTGTGCGCCGTCGCCGCCGGCCTGCTCACCGCGGCGGTGCTCGCCGGCTGCGGTGGCGGTGGCACCTCCGCGACCGGCGGGACGGTCGTCGGCGTCGACTACCCCCGGTCGGACACCGACTTCTGGAACGCCTACATCAAGTACGTGCCCCGGTTCGCCGGCGAGGACGGGTTCGAGCTCAAGACCACGAACTCCCAGAACGACGTCGCCACGCTGACCGCCAACGTGCAGACGATGATCAGCCAGGGTGTCAAGGGTGTCGTCATGGCGCCCCAGGACACCGCGGCGATCATCCCGACGCTGCAGCAGTTGGCCGCCAAGAAGATCCCGGTCGTCTCCGTCGACACCCGCCCGGACCAGGGCGACGTCTACATGGTCGTGCGGGCGGACAACCGGGCCTACGGCGAAAAGGCGTGCCGGTTCCTCGGCACGAAGCTCGGCGGCCACGGCAAAGTCGTAATGCTGCAAGGGGATCTCGCCTCGATCAACGGGCGCGACCGCACCGAAGCCTTCAACGACTGCATGAAGCAGAACTTCCCCGGCATCACGGTGTTCGGCGAAGCCACCAACTGGGACGCCGGGACCGCGGCCCAGAAACTGCAGACCCGGCTGACGGCGAACCCGGACATCAAGGGCGTCTACATGCAGTCCAGCTTCGCGCTTTCCGGGACGCTGCAGCTGCTGAAGCAGCGCGGCCTGCTCGTCCCGGCGGCCGATCCGAAGCACGTGTTCATCGTTTCCAACGACGGCATCCCCGAGGAACTGGCCAAGATCCGGGCGGGGGAGATGGACGCGACCGTCTCCCAGCCCGCGGACCTGTTCGCCCGGTACGCGCTGCAGTACGTCAAGGACGCCATCGCCGGCAAGAAGCAGGTGCCGGGCCGGACCGACCACGACAGCACCATCGTGGCCGTCCGCGACGGACTGATGGAAGACCAGCTGGTCGCGCCGCTGGTCACCGCGGACGGCGCGACCTTCGGGACGGTCGCCAGCGTGAAGGTCGACGACCAGTCCTTGTGGGGCAACAGCAAGAGCTGAACGGAGGCGTACATGGGCACCGTGCCGGTCGTCGAAGCGCGGCAGGTGGTCAAGCGCTACGGCGCCACGGTCGCGCTGGACCACGCCGACCTGACCGTCCTAACGGGACAGACACACGCACTCGTCGGCCGCAACGGCGCGGGGAAGTCGACCCTCGTGTCCATCCTCACCGGCCTGACCGAGCCGGATTCCGGTTCCCTGCTGGTGAACGGCGAGCCGGTACCGGGACTGTCCGATCGGGACAAGTGGCGCGCGCTGGTCGCGTGCGTGTACCAGAAGTCGACGATCATCCCGCATCTTTCGGTGGCGGAGAACCTGTTCCTCAACCGGCAGGAGACCCGGCGCGGCTTCGTCCGCTGGTCCGCGGTGCGCCGGGCGGCCACCGAGCTGCTCGAACGCTGGTCGGTCGACGTCGACGTCCGCCGGCCCGCGGGCGAGCTCGGCGTCGAGCAGCGGCAGTTCGTCGAGATCGCGCGGGCGCTGTCCTTCGGCGCGCGGTTCGTCATCCTCGACGAACCGACCGCGCAGCTGGACGGGGGCGCCATCACCCGGCTGTTCGGCCACCTCGCCGAGTTGCAGCGCCAGGGCGTGACGTTCCTGTTCATCAGCCACCACCTGCAGGAGGTCTACGAAATCTGCGACACGGTCACGGTCTTCCGCGACGCCCGGCACGTCCTGACCGCGCCGGTCGCCGGATTGCCGAAGCTCGACCTCGTCGCCGCGATGACCGGGGAAGACGCCACCCTGTCCGCCGAACGCGCTTCCTCCGTCCGGCCCGGCGCCCCGCCGGTGCTGCGGGTCCGCGACTTGAGCCTCGACCCCGGCTACGAAGGCGTTTCCTTCGACGTCGCGCCAGGGGAGATCGTCGGCCTGGCCGGGGCCGGCGGCAGCGGCAAGACCGAGGTCGCCGAGACGCTGACCGGCCTGCGGACGGCCGATTCGGGCACCATCGCCGTCGGGGAGCGCCGTCCCCGGCCCGGCGACGTCCCGGCGGCGCTCGCGGCCGGGATCGGTTTCGTCCCGGAGGACCGGCACCGCCAGGGACTCGTCCCGGAGATGTCGGTCGCGGACAACACCACCCTGTCCGTCCTGGACCGGCTCGGCCCCGGCATCTTCGTCCGGTCCGCCCTGCGCGACCGGCTGGCCGGGACGATGATCACCCGCCTGGCGGTGAAGACACCCGGCCCGGAGCTCGCGGTGTCGGCGCTTTCCGGCGGCAACCAGCAGAAGGTCGTCCTGGCCCGCGCGCTCGCCGGCGATCCACGCGTGCTCGTGCTGATCACCCCCACCGCGGGCGTGGATGTGCGGTCGAAGGAGTTCCTCCTCGGCAAGGTGGCCGAAGCCGCGGCCGCGGGCACCGCGGTGCTGATCGCTTCGGACGAGCTGGACGACCTGCGCCTCTGCGACCGCGTGCTCGTCATGGTCCACGGGAGGCTCACCGCCGAACTACCCGCCGGCTGGCAGGACCGCGAGGTCGTGGCCGCCGTGGAAGGAGTCGACCTCGATGCCGGATAGCCCTGCCGTGCTGCGTGCCGAGCCCGCTACCGCCCGGCCGCCGCGCGGGATCGCCGTCGCGAGGCTGCGCGACTTCGCCCTGGTGCCGGGGATCATCGCGATCGCGGTGGTCGGCCAGCTGGTGAACCCGGTGTTCCTCCAGTACGACAACGTGATCAACATCCTGCAGACGATGTCGGAGATCGCGCTGCTGGTGCTCGCCCAGACCCTGGTACTGGTCGTCGGCAAGATGGACCTCTCCCTGGAGTCGACGTTCGGCCTGGCTCCCGGCGTGGCGGCCTGGCTGACGATCGAAGGCGGCCATTCCCTCGGGCTCCTGCCGTCGTGGACCGCGGTGCCCGTGGTGCTCCTGGTCGGGGTGCTGGTCGGCGCGCTCAACGCCCTGCTGATCGTCCGCTTCGGACTGAGCGGGTTCGTGGTCACCCTCGGCATGCTGATCGTGCTGCGCGGCCTGCTGACCGGGATCTCCGGCGGCCAGACGTTCTTCGGCATGCCCGAGTCGATGCTGTACCTCGGCACCACGCTGTGGGCCGGGATCCCGGCCTCGATCTGGATCTGCGTGCTCCTGTTCGCCGGCGGCGTGGTCCTGCTCGGGAAGACCCGGCCGGGCCGCAGCCTCTACGCGATCGGCGGGAACGAGGACGCGGCGAAGGCGGCGGGCATCCGGACGGACCGCATGGTGTGGATCGTCCTGATCGCGGCGAGCGTCCTGGCCGCGCTCGGCGGCCTGCTTCTCTCGGGCCGGCTCGCGTCGGTGGCCGCGGCGCAGGGCAACGGCTACATCTTCACCGTCTTCGCCGCGGCGGTGATCGGCGGCGTCAGCCTGAACGGCGGGCGCGGCACGCTGTTCGGCGCCTTCACCGGAATCCTGCTGCTGTACATGATCCAGAACGTGCTCACCCTGGCCGGCGTACCCGCGCAATGGATCGGGGCGCTCAACGGCACGATCATCCTGGTCGCGCTGGTGATGTCCCGCATCACCAGCGGCAAGCGGCAGACCTGACGGCTACCCGTCTTCCAGATTCGGGAAGTCCGCCAGGTGGGCCCGCAGCCAGCGTTCGGAGGTGTCCACGTGCAGCAGCGCGGCGGCGGTGGCCACGGCGGGATCTCGGGCGGCCAGCGCGTCGTGGATCGCCTTGTGCTGGGACAGGGTCTCGTGCGTCACGCCGCGGTCGATGGTGCCGCGCCAGATCCGCGCCCGCAGCGTCCGCGAGGAGATGCCGTCCAGCAGCGCCGTCAGGGTTTCGTTCCCCGCCGCGGTGACCACTTCGCGGTGGAAGGCGGCATCGAGCACGGTGAGCCGTTCGACGTCCTCGACGGCTTCCTGCATCGCGTCGAGCAGTTCGGCCACGGTCGCGAGCTGGGCGTCGGTGATCCGGGTCGCGGCGAGCCCGGTGGCGGCGGGTTCCAGGAGGCGGCGCACCTCGGTCAGTTCCAGCACGGTGCCGCCCTGCATGAGCGCCACCGCGCTGCCGAGGCCTTCGAGCAGGAGGCCGGGGGCGAGGCTCGTGACGTAGGTGCCGTCGCCGCGGCGGACTTCGAGGACGCGGGCCAGTGCCAGCGCCTTGACCGCTTCGCGGGTGGGACTGCGGGAGATGCCCAGCTCGGTGGCGAGTTCGTGCTCGGGAGGCAGCTTGGCGCCCGCGGGAAAGCGGCCGGACCGGACGAATTCGCGGATCCGGTCGATCGCTTCGTCGGTCAGGGACCTCGCCATGGCACTCCTCGGGCATCGATTGGCGAGATCTTAGCATTCGTATGATGAATCTTGAGTTCGGGGGAAAGTATTCTACGATTTCGACGGGGATTGCGGTAATTGAGACCTTAGACATGTGATGCCTGGCGCCGTGTCGCAGTCCGCGGCGGTGCGCCAACGTCTTGAATGACTCATTCAGGACGTCCGAAGACCTGAATGAGTCATTCAGGACGTGGGGCGAGCGGGCAACCGGCGGCAGAGTGGCTTGGCCGCGCGACTTTGCCGGGCCCGGGAGGCACCCGACCGGCCGCTCGCACGTCATGAAAGGGTCGTTCACCTCGCCAGACGTCAGGGGCCCGGCAAAGTCGGGTCGGTGCGGCGCGCAGCGGTGCGCCGGCGTCTTGAATGAGTCATTCAGGACGTCCGAAGACCTGAATGAGTCATTCAGGACGTGGGGCGAGCGGGTTACCGGCGGCGGAGTGGCCTGGCCGCGCGACTTTGCCGGAGCCCTGTCGCCAGACGTCATGAACGACCCCTTCATGACATCTCCGCGACCCTGGGCAGACCGCGCGGCCACGACTTCGCCGGAGCCCCGAGGCACCCGGCTATTCGTCGAACGGAGTCGCGTATGACGCCGGACGCGCCCGCAGCGCAAGCTCCAGCGACAGCCGGATGCGGGTGGACGGAGGCAACTCCACCCGCAACCACGGCCCTCCGACAATGATCGACGCCGTCGTCACCACCGGCTCGCCATGACCGTAGTCATAGAGATCGCCCACCCACGAAGGGTCGTCGCACACGCTGTACTCCGCGGTCCGGATGTCGTGCTCGGCGAACGCCCCGGCCTGCACGACCACCGACCGTGCCGCCAGCGGATCGAGGTTGACCAGTTCGAGCACAGTCGCGTCCGGAGCGATCCCGGACACCAGAGCCGCCACCGACGAAGGGAGACCCGGCCGCCGCCCCTGCGCGTCGTAGTACCGCACCCGGGCCTGCGGCAAACCACCGTTGTAGACCACTTGCGGGCCACCCCATGTGAGCTGGACCAGCGCCTCGGTGACCACCGGGTTGGACTGCTGCCACAGGTGGATGTCGGCTTCGGGGACGTCCTGCCCGCGGTAGCGCTCCATCCGTGCCAGCCGGTGCCGGACCTGGGCCTGGGCGGCGGCCAGGATCCGTTCCGGATAGCTCGGGTCGTCGCCGGCCAGGTAGGCGAACCACGGCTCCTCGTGACCGGCCTCTTCCTTGCTGCGGAAGGGCCGCACGGTCCGCCAGTCGTAGCCGCTCGCGGCGCGCAGGCGTTCGAGGCGCTCGCGGTCGTCAGGCGAAGCCGAGTGGTGCCACAGCGCGATCGGGACGCCCATCAGCATCGGGTTGTAGTCGAACCACCCGCGGTCGTCGTGGCGGAAGGGCACGTGCAGCGTCGGCGTGTGGACGTCCTCGCGCAGCTGGACCGACCACTTCGTCTCGAGGCTGGAGTCCGCTTCGGTGAAGGTCATGACCTTGCCCTGGGCGATGATCTCGTCCAGCGCCGGGCGCACCAGGTCGGTGAACGTGTCGTCGCCGGTCGCGAGCGCGGCCGACAGCGCGCCGACGACGGCGGCGTGGCCGACGCTGTACCAGCCGTGCGGCCACGACCAGCCGTAGTGGCCGCTGTACCAGCGGCCCTCCAACAGGCCGCCCACCGTGCCGTCGGGAGCGACGTTGTCGGGCAGGATGCCGCCGTTGGCCGCCGCGCGGTGCCGCCAGGCGCCCACGTACTCGGCGAGCCAGTCGCGGTAGCGCGGGTCGCCGGTCAGCAGCAGGGCGTTCAGGACGAGCCCGGACGCCGCCAGGTTGACCGCCGTGTCGCCCGTCCCCATCCGCCGGCGCATCTGCTCGCCCATCGCGGAGCCCTCCGGCGCCAGCCACTCCAGGGGGAAGCCGTACGTCCTGGCCTCCCGGGGCAGCCACGGGTACGAGTCGCCGTCGAAGAGTCCTTCGCGCGCCGGGTCGCTGCCGTTGTGGGGACGCCGGATGATGCGGTGGGCGGGATCGTAGTTGCCGTGCGCGGGATCGACGTAGAGTTCCGCGAACCGCACCGCCCGCTCCCGCCACCGCCCGGGCGCGGCCATGCACAGGAAGTACAGCAGCAGCAGGCTTTCCCCCTGGTGGAACCAGTCGTAGCCGCGTTCGTATTCGTCGTGCAGCATGCCCAGCTCGGTCAGCTGCCGGGTGACGCCTTCCCAGTGGCGCTCGGACTCGGCGAGGAGGTCGCCGGCGCCGCCGAGCAGGTAGAGCTGGGGCCAGTTGAAGAACGTCTCGTAGAAGTCGTCCACGCCGTCGCGGGTGGTCAGCTCGCCGCTGTAGCGCAGCCGTCCGTCCGGATCGGTGAAGTCGCGGGCGAACCGGCGCCAGGCGCGGTCGAGCAGGTCGAACAGCGCGCGCTCGGCGAGCGCCCAGCCGGGCGGCTCGAGCAGGGGCACCGAGGCGGTGATGACGGGAGGCATCGCGGTCACTCCTTGGTCGCGCCGGCGAGCATCCCGGCTACCAGGAAACGTTGGGAGAACAGGAAGACGACGAGCACCGGGGTGATCGCGAGCAGGGTGGCCAGCGCGAGTTCGGGACGCTGGACCGCCGCGGTGCCGACGGTCGGGTTGAACTGGGGCACGGCGTCGAGCAGGGTGCCCAGGCCGACCTGGACGGGGAACTGGTCGCTTTCCGGGAGCAGGACGTAGGGCAGGAAGTAGTTGGTCCAGTTGGCGACGAAGCTGAAGAAGCCGACGAGCGCCACCACCGGGGCGGCCAGCGGCAGGGCGATGTGGCGGAACACGCCGAACGGCGAGCAGCCGTCGAGCCTCGCCGCGTCGATCAGGTCGCGGGGGAGCGCGGTGCTGAAGTAGATGTAGGTCAGGTAGACCCCGAACGGGTAGAACGAATACGGCAGGATGATCGACCACATCGAACCGATCAGGTGCACGGCGTTCGCCTCGAGGAACAGCGGCACCACCAGCGTAGCGTTCGGCATCAGCATGACCACCAGCGTCGCGACGAGCAGCGTCTGCCGACCGCGGAACTCGGTCATCGCCAGGGCGTAGCCGGCCGGGATCGCCACGCACAGCGTGATCGCGAGCGCGAGGAACGAGTACGTCGCGGAGTTGCCCAGCCACCGGAGGATCGCGTTGTCCCCGAAGGAGGTCAACGCGGTCCAGTTCGCCCCGAGCGCCTCCCACGAGCCGAACGACAGCGGGTTTCCGTGCACGAGCTGGTCGTCGGTCTTGGTGGCGGCCAGCAGCAGCCACAGCACCGGCAGCACGAAGAAGATCACGAACAGCGCGAGCACCACGACCGACAGCGGGTTCGGCAGCTTCCGCCCGGGGCTACTCGGCATCGAAGAACCCCGACCGGGCGACGAACACGCCGGCGACGACGACGCTGATCACCAGCAGCTCGACCGAGATGGCCGCGGCCGTGTTCACGTTGTTGTTCTGGAACGCGAAATCGTAGGACAGCTGGTTGAGCGAGTAGTCGCGCCCGGCGACGCCGACACTCGCCTGCGAGAGCAGCTGCGGTTCGACGAACAGCTGGGTGCCGCCGGCGAAGGCGAGGATCACCATGTAGACGATCCACTTGCGCAGCAGGGGGATCTGGATGCGCCACGCGGTCTGCCACGCGCCCGCGCCGTCGATCCGCGCCGCTTCCAGCAGGTTGGGAGAGATAGTGTTCAGCGCGCCGTACATCACGACGATCCAGCCGCCCGCCCCGGTCCAGAACGCGATCACGGTGAACAGGACCGGCAGGTGCCCGGGCGCGACGACCTGGCCGAAGGTGTCGAACCCGAACGCCTGCAGCAGGAAGCTCACCGGGCTCACCGACGGGTCCAGCATGAACAGCCAGACCAGCACGCTCGCCGCGCCCGCCAGCGCACCGGGGATGTAGTAGAGGAAACGCAGGGCGGTGCCGGCCGCGCGGGAGCTCAGGCGGTGCAGCAGCAGGGCCAGCCCGACGACGAGCACCACCAGCGAAACCAGCCAGCACAGCAGGTACAGCGCCACGTGACCGACCGCGGGCAGGTACCGGAAGTCCTCGGCGGCCTCGACGAAGTTCGACAGGCCGGCGAAGCGGTCGCCCGCGTCGGTGAACGCGAAGTACACGGCGTACACCGTGGGCACGACCCCGAACGCGACCAGCAGGACGACGTAGGCGGCGACGAAGGAGTGCCCGGCCCGGCCCGGCCAGTGCGTCCGCCGCCGGGCCGGTGCGGCGGCCGGCCGGGTGGCCGTGCTCATTGCCCGACCTCGTAGCCGTTGGACCGCGCGTGGTCGGTGATCGCCTTCTGCCATTCGGGGAGGAGGGAGACGATCGACTTGCCCGCGGTCTGGCCGGGGGTGACTGTCGCGGCCCAGATCGCCTCCTGGCTGAACTGCCCGTAACCCCAGCCGGGCCACACCTGCGCGGCCGCCGTCTGCAGCGGCGCGGTGATGTCGCCGGCGTAGTAACCGCTGGAGGTCTGCTTCGCCAGCCAGGCCTTGGCCGCGGTCGTGTGCGCCGGGTAGCCCGGCGCGACCTGGCCCTGGTAGTCGGGCGCGGTGGTCACCCAGGTGAGGAAGTCGGTGGCGTCCTTGAGGTTGGCGCTGTGCGCGGACAGCAGCCAGGTGCCGCCGCCGACGTTGCCGACCGACGGCGCCGTTTCGCCCGCCCACTGGGGCATCGGCGCGACGGAGATCTGGCCCTTGGGCGTCTTCAGTGACTCCTGGAAGATCGAACCGCCGAACCAGGACGGGCCCGGCAGCATGAGGATCTTGTGGCCGGAGTTCTTGTCGAAGTCCGAGCTGAACACGCTGCTGGTGGACATCGTCTTGTTCTGGACCAGCGTGTCGAGCAGTCCGGCCATCCGGGTGCAGGCCGGGCTGGTGGTGACGACCTTGACCTTCTTCGGGCCGGTGATCTCGTTGGCGCCGCACTTGCCGGCCCACAGGTAGATCTCCGGGGTGAAGCTGTCCCCGGCCGTGCCGACCAGGTAGCCGGGGTGCTCGGTGGCGACGCGCCGGCCCAGCGCTTCGTACTCCTCCCAGGTCTTGGGCACCTGGTAGTTCCACTGCCGCATCAGCGAGGCGTTGTACCAGAGCACGGTCTGGGCGAGGTCGTTGCGCAGGCAGTAGAGCGTGCCGTCCACCGTGCACGGGTCGTTGGCGCCGGAGGCCCACCCGCTCAGCATGGCGGCCGGGATCTGCCCCTTGTTCAGCGGCGCGGTGAAGCCGGCCTGCACCGCCCAGGAGGTCTCGTTGTTCTGGGTGCTGAACACGACGTCGGGCCAGCCGCTGCGGGTGCGGTTGAACAGGCTCACCTTGGTCTGCAGGTAGTTCGAGCCGTTGGCGTCGCCGTCGTAGGTGACGATGTTCAGCTGCACCGCCGGGTGCTGCTTCTGGTACAGCTGCGCGGCGGGCAGCCGTGTCGAGTCGACCCACACGGTGAGCGGGCCGCCGGTCTGCGGCGCCGGCTGGAACTCGCTCTGGGCGCCGGTGCCGGTGCCGCCGTTCCCGCACGCCGTGACCGCGGCGAGGACGGCCGTGACACCGAGCACCAGTCCCGCGGACCGGCGGCGGCGGGGTGATCTCCGGGCTCCTGGGGCTGAGGTCGTCATGAGCTGCTCCACTCCATCGTGGGGGCCCGCGGGTCAACCTGATCAGGCAACGTCATCCGGCTATGTGTGTGACACATCGCGCGATGTCGGCGGGGTGCCGTCTATCAGAGTCGGTTGTCTGCCTGGAGTCAAGAGGGTGCGGCTCGATAAATGTGTAGTACTTATTCTTCGAGGGCTGCGGCAAAGGTATGCTTCATTGTCGCCGAGGGTGAAGGAGCCGAGTGATGGACGGCGCGCCGTCGTACCGGCCGGGCTACGAGCTCGTGGCCGAGCGGATCCTCCGGCTCATCGCCGAGCTCCGGCTGCTGCCGGGCGACCGCATGCCCACCGAGAACGAGCTGGCCGCCCGGCTGGGCAGCTCCCGCACGGTGGTGCGCGAGGCGGTCAAGATCCTTTCCGCGATCGGCCGGGTGCGGGCCCAGAAGGGGCGCGGCCTCTACGTCGCCGACGACGAGGGGATGCTCGGCTCGGCGTTCTGGGGCGGGCTGTTCCTGCCGACCGACCTCGACCACGTCTACCTGCTGTTCGAGTTCCGCCGGGTCCAGGAGCTGGCCGCCGTCCGGCTGGCGGCGTCCCGGGCCACCCCCGTCGAGCTGCGGACGATCGAGGCGGCGGCGGAAACCTGCCGACAGGGACTCCTGACCGGCGAGGCGGCGCTGTTCGACCGCGGGGACGACGAGTTCCACCTCGGCATCGCGGCCGCGTCCCACAACCGGTTCCTCCTGGAGGCCGTCCGCGAAGCGCGCCGGCTGCAGCATCAGTGCAGCACGATCGGGCTGCACGGCACCGTCGGCGGGCACGCGGCCGAGGCGGTCGGCGAGCACGCCGCGATCCACCGGGCGATCCGGGACGGCGACCCGGAAGCCGCCGCGCGGGCCACCGCGGTCCACCTCGACAACACCCTCGAGGACTACCGGCGCGAGATCCGGCGGCGCGTCTTCGGCTGACCCCGATGGTTGAGCCGGCGCTCTGCGGGGAATGGCTGAGGTGCGGACGTCTTCACCAGCGAGGACGGCGAGCCCCGGGGAGGGGTGGTGTCCCCATGCCCGAAACGGACGGCGAGCGCGGCGCCCCGGCGCCGTGGGCGATGGACCTGCGGGGCACCACCGCCCCGGCGCTCGTGGGCATCCGGCGGTGGGCGTCCCGCGCGCTGGCCCACGTCGGCGACGACCACCTGGGGGACGTGCTGCTGGTGGCCACCGAGCTGGTGACCAACGCCTACGACCACGGCAAGGGGCCGGTGCAGGTCCGGATGAGCCGCACCGCGCGGCCGTGCCGGGTCCGGATCGAGGTGGAGGACAACTGCCTGGAGCACCCGGTCGTCGTGACTCCGTCGGCGGACACGCCCGGTGGCCGGGGCATGCAGATCGTGGCCAAGCTCGCCGCCGCCTGGGGCGTGCGGGAACACCGCGCGAGCGGCGGCAAGACCGTGTGGGCGGAAGTGCCCTGCGACGGGGCCGAGGGGTGACGGACACGGCCTAAGCCGGGCTCGCCTTCTCGAGCAGCCGGAGGAAAGCGCGGGACCACTCGGGCAGGTCGGGCCAGCCGCGGCAGGACACCATCGTGCCGTCGACGACGTCGGGTGCGTCGGCGAACGTGGCGCCCGCCTGCTCCACGTCCGGCTTCAGGGGCGGGAAGGCGGCCGTGGTGCGGCCGCGGAGGAGACCCAGCGCCGCCGGGACCTGGGCGCCGTGGCAGATCGTGCCGACCGGGAGGTCGCGCTCGAAGAAGGGCGGGACGATCCGGGCCACCTCCGGGTCGGTCCGCAGGTACTCCGGGGCGCGGCCGCCGGGGATCACGAGCGCGTCGAAATCGCCGGGGTCCACGTCGGCGAACGCCAGGTCGACCGGGAGCAGGTGCCCCGGCTTCTCGGTGTAGGCGTCCCACCCGGGCTCGAAGTCGTGGACCACGAGGTGCACCGGGCGCGTCGTGGGCGCGGCCACGACCGCCTCGTGGCCGCCTTCGCGCAGGCGGAAGATCGGGTACATCGAGTCGAGTTCCTCGGCGGCGTCCCCGGTCAGGATCAGCACCCGGGCCATGTCGTGCCTCCTAGCGCAGTGTCCACTGCTGGTTCGCCTGCCCGCTGCAGGTCCAGAGGACCAGCTGGGTGCCGTTGGCGGTGCCCTGCCCGTACGCGTCGAGGCAGAGTCCCGACTGGACGCCGGTGATCGTGCCGTTCGCGGCGACGGTCCACTGCTGGTTGGTCTGCCCGTGGCAGTCCCAGACGATCACCGGGGTGCCGTTCGTGGTCCCGTGGCCGGACGCGTCGAGGCACTTCGTCCCGCCGACGGTCAGCGTCTGGCCGGACCGGGTCCACGCCTGGCCGGCCTGCCCGCCGCAGTCCTGCAGCCGTACCTGGGTCCCGTTGGCCGCGCTCGCGGCGTCCACGCACCGGCCCGACTGCGCGCCGACGATCTGCCGCGCCGCGGACGTCCCGGGGTTGCCGATGCTCCCGGGCACGGCCTTCAGCGCGCTGAACCAGGTGGCGGCCATCTTGTCGTAGCCGGTGGCCGTGGGGTGGATGCCGTCGGTCAGGTCGCCGGTGGTCAGCGCCGAGTGCATGTCGACCAGATGTACGTGCTTGCCGGCGTTCTGGTTGTTCGCCACGATGCCGGGGATCGCGGAGTTGAACGTGCGGGCCGCGGACTCCTGCCCGGCGTTGGCGAGCGGGATGATCGTGGCGACGAAGACCTCGGCGTCCGGTGCGGTCGCGGTGATGTGGTCGATCAATCCGGACAGCCGGGCGGGCGCGCGGCCGACGTCGTAGTTCTGCAGGATGTCGTTGGTGCCGATGTGCAGCAGGACCGTGTGCGAGCCGGTGTTGCGCAGCCAGGTGACGACGTTCGCGTCGATCTGGTCGATGCGCCAGCCCGGGTGGCCCTCGTGGTCGTGGTCGCCGAGGGCGGCCGGCCCGTTGTACTGCGAGCCGGTGAAGTCGACCTGGTAGCCGCCCGCGCTCAGGCGTTGCCACAGCCCGATCCGGTACCCGCCGGGGACCTGGGTGCCTTCGGTGATGGAGTCGCCCAGCGGCATGACCCGGACCCCGCCGTTGGATTCGGCGGCCGCCGGGGTGCCCGGGAGGAACGCGCTCAGGAACAGGGCGGTCGCGGCCGCGATGAGCCGGATTCTCATGGTTCTCCTCGAATCGGTCAGCCGAAGGTCCACTTCTGATTGGCTTGCCCGGTGCACGTCCAGAGCCGGACGGCGGTGCCGTTGGCGGTACCGCTGCCGGTCACCTCGAGGCACAGTCCTGATTGGACACCGGTGATGGTGCCGGCCGAAGTGACCTGCCAGCGCTGGTTCGCGCCGCCGTTGCAGGTCCAGGTGACGACCTTGGTGCCAGGGGTGGTGCCCTGGCCGGAGGCGTCCAGGCAGCGGGTGCTGTCGCCGCCGTAGACGGTCAGCTCGCCCGCGGTGGTCCGGGTCCAGGACTGGTTGGCACCGCCGTTGCAGTCCCAGATCTGCACCTGGGCGCCGGGGGTGGTGCTCGCGCCGTTGACGTCCAGGCACTTGCCCGCCCCGGCCGCGCGCACCGGGCTCGCGGCCGTCCCGGTGCCGCCCGGGCCCGCGGCGGCGATGACCTGCTGCGCGCCCGAAGGCCAGTTGGTGCCGCTCACCTGGACGTTGCCGCTCAGGACGTTGTTGTGCGGCGGCCCGGTGGCCACGTTCGTCGCGCCGCCGTTGTACCAGTTGCCGCTGAAGGTGCTGTCGCTGGTGTTGTTGCTGCCGCCGGCGTTGGTGAAGGCCCACACGCCGGAGTCCTGGATCACGTTGGCCGACAGGGAAACGTAGCGGGAGCCCTCGTCGAGGTACAGGCCGACGGTGTGGTTGTTGTCGAAGACGTGGTTGTGGTCTATGGAGCTGCCGGGGTTGGCGGAGAGGTTGTAGATGCTGCCGCCGTCGTGCATGAGCTTCTTGGTGCCGTGCACCCGGTTGTAGCTGACGACGGTGTCCCGCAACGTCGTCGGGGTGGAGTACACGGGCTGGTAGTTGTAGAGACCGCGGTTGCGGTAGTCCTGGCTGCCGCCCGGGTCGTTCGCGCCCCAGCCCCAGCCGACGTCGATGCCGTCGTAGGTCAGGTTCGCCACGTCGTTGTGCGTGATCACGGCGTGCGTGACGTAGGTCGACAGGATGCCGGCCATTTCCCGGTAGTCGAGGGCGACCCGGCTGACCGTGTTGCCCGACAGCGTGATGTCGCGGTTGGTCATCGCCGCGTTCGAGGGGTGGTGGGCGTCCGGCCGCACGCCGCCGACGACGATGCCCGCGCCCGAGTTCTCGGTGAAGGTGTTCCGGTCCACGACGATCGACGACGCCCCGAGGCCGATCCCGGACGCGTGGGCGTTCGCGTCGTTGCCGATACCCAGCGCCACCTGCCCGAGGTGGCTGAAGGTGTTGCCGCTGAAGGTGATCCCGGTGGCGGCCGAGACCTGCACGGCGGCCGGGGCCTGCGCCCAGCCGTTGCGGGCCCCTTCGAACAGCGGGCAGCCCGACTGGCACGAGCTCAGGAAGTCGCCCGGCATCGGCGCCGCGGCGGGGAGGAACGTGCCGCTCTGCTGGTTGGCGTAGCCGACCGAAGTGCCCGGCGTGAGCCACGTCGTGTGCTCGAAGTGCAGGCCCTGGAACGTGATTCCCCGCACCGGACTGTCGTACGTGCCGCTGATCTGCAGCAGCGACGTCAGCCGGGGGAGCTCGACGTCGTGGTCGCCGGGCACCCAGCCCGCCGGTGCCTTGTAGTAGAGCTGACCGGCCTGCGGGTCCAGGTACCACTGGCCGGCGTTCTTGAGGAACGAGTAGGAGTTCTCCAGGAACAGCTGGCCGCCGCCGAAGGGTTTGGCGAGGGTGTCGTAGCCCCAGTTGTTGTTGTTCCACGCGGGTTGCTGCATGACGATCGAGGTGCCGCTGACGTGGTCGACGGGGGAGTAGCGGTCGGTGAAGGAGTTCTGGCTCTCCACCTCGATCCGGTTCTGCCGCGGCAACGTCGCCAGGTAGTTCAGCGCGGAGTTCACGATGGTCATGCCGCTGGTGGTGATCTGCACGTCGCCGCGCGAGATCGGGATCGCCGCGCGCGGCGCCAGCGCCCCGTCCACGAACAGCTGCCGCGAGTCGGTGCCCTGCGGCACGGCGGCCGCCCAGATGTTCTGGCCGGCGTCCTGCACCGCCCAGCCGGTGACCTGGGTGCCGCCGGAGAGGATCGGCGCGTGGCCGGCCGCGGCCTGCCAGGTGACGGTGTGGCCGTTCTGCCCCGAGTCGGCACCGGTGAACTTCAGCGGGGCGGAAAGCCGATAGGTGCCACCGGCGAGCTGCACGACCACGTCGGAGGCGCCCGACTGGGCGCGGGCCAGCTGCTGGGCCTTCGCCGGGGTGGCGACCGGCTGCTCGGGGGTACCGGGGTTGGCGTCGTCACCCGTGGGTGCCACGGCGATGGTGACGGTCGCGGCGTGGGCGGGCGGCGCGGCCACCGCGGTCACCAGAAGCGCGGTGACGAGTGCGGCGGCCGCGGAACCGGTGCGCGGCGGCATGGTGGGAACCTCTCCGGGGACGGGATCGTGCCGCTCGACGGTCCACAGTGGATCGGACAGGTCGAGGGAAGGATGTGTACGACTCATACGAGGTCATCGGGTGACCGCCGTCAAGAGGTGTGCCGGCCCGGTGTTCGCCTTCGACACTTTCACCTGTGGGAACGTATGTAAGTTTCATTCCGGCTCTCGCCGGTGTTGACCGCACGGCAGGGCGGCGAGGTACAGTCACTGGCCGGAGCCCGGTGAGTCATACTCATCGGGTGACTCGTGACGAGGAGACCGCACCGCCTGCCCCGTACCGGCCCGGCTACGAAGTGGTGGCCGAGCAGATCCTGCAGCTGATCGCCGAGCTGGAACTGAAACCCGGTGACCGGATGCCGACGGAGGTCGAGCTGGCGGCGCGGATGGGAACCAGCCGGACCGTGGTGCGGGAGGCCGTCAAGATCCTCTCGGCGATCGGCCGGGTGCGAGCGCACAAGGGGCGTGGGCTGTATGTGTCCGACGACGAGGGCATGCTCGGCGCTTCCCGCTGGGGCGGCTTCTTCCTGCCCGCCGACCTCGACCACGTCTACATGCTTTTCGAATTCCGCCGGGTCCAGGAGACCGCGGCCGGCCGGCTGGCGGCGACGAACGCCACCCCGGTCGAGCTGCGTGCGATCGAGACCGCCGCCGAGACCTGCCGTCACGGCCACCTGACCGGCCAGAGCGCGCTGTTCGACCGCGGCGACGACGACTTCCACCTCGCGATCGCCACCGCGTCCCACAACCAGTTCCTCGTCGCTGCCGTGCGCGAAGCCCGCCGCCTGCAACGCCAGACGAACATCATCGGGATGTCCGGCGCGGTCGGCGGCCACGCGTCCGACGCCGTCGAAGAGCACGCCGCCATCTTCCGGGCGATCCGGGACGGCGACCCGGAGGAGGCGGCCCGTGCGGCCGCCATCCACCTCGACAACACCCTGGAGGACTACCGGCGGGAGATCCAGCGGCGCCTCTTCGACCGATGAGCACGGCACCGCCGTGCTCATTCCTTTGTGGACTCAGCAGCGGGATTGCGTAAGTTTCACCGAGCATTGACCTTTGCCGCCAAGCACTCTTATCTTGGCTCTTACCCGTTCGGTCGGTAGCTGAACGATTCCGGAGCGCGCACCCCGCACGCTCCTCGCGCTCCTGAAGAGGAGTACCCGTGACGACGCTGTCCCGTGCTCTCCGCGTGGTTTTCCCGCTCGCCGCACTGATCCTGGCGTTCGCGGCGCCCGTTCCCACCGCGAACGCGGCGGCCTTCAAAGTGCTGGTGTTCTCCAAGACCACCGGATTCCGGCACGACTCCATCCCGGCCGGGATCGCCGCGATCCGGCAACTGGGCCAGCAGAACGACTTCGCGGTGGACGCCACCGAGGACGACGCGGTGTTCACCGACGCCGGCCTGGCCCCGTACGCCGCCGTGGTCTTCCTGTCCACGACCGGCGACCCGGTCGGCACGCAGGCCGGGAAGGACGCCTTCCGGCGCTACATCGAGCACGGCGGCGGCTTCGCCGGCATCCACGCCGCGTCCGACAGCGGCTACGACTGGACCTGGTACGGCCAGCTCGTCGGGGCCTACTTCAAGCAGCACCCGGCGCAGCAGAACGCGCTCGTCAAGGTCGAAGACGCGAACCACCCGTCCACGCAAGGGCTGCCGGCCCAGTACACCCGCTACGACGAGTGGTACGACTTCCGGGCCAACCCGCGTCCCTCGGTCCACGTTCTGACCACTGTGGACGAATCGAGCTACTCGGGCGCCACGATGGGCGCGGACCACCCCATGACGTGGTGCCACGACTTCGACGGCGGCCGTGCCTGGTACACCGGCATGGGCCACACGATCGAAAGCTTCAGCGAACCGAACTTCCTGCACCTGCTGCTGGGCGGGATCCGGACCGCGGCCGGGGCGGTCCCCGCCGACTGTTCGGTCGCCACCACGCCGCCGCCGTCGGGCAAGCAGATCGTGGGCGCGCAGTCGGGCCGGTGCGTGGAGGTGCCGAACGCTTCGACGGCGAACGGGACGCAGGTGCAGCTGCGGGACTGCGTGGCGGGCCAGGCGAACCAGACGTGGACCTACACCGCGGGCAAGCAGCTGACGGTGTACGGCAACAAGTGCCTGGACGCCTCCGGCCGCGGCACGGCCAACGGCACCCCGGTGATCATCTGGGACTGCACCGGGCAGTCCAATCAGCAGTGGAATGTTAACGCGAACACGATTACCGGCGTCCAGTCGAACCTGTGCCTGGACGCCTCCGGCCGCGGTACGGCCAACGGCACGAAGATCATCCTGTGGTCCTGCGGTGGGCAGGCCAACCAGCAGTGGACCCTGCGCTGACCCCGTCCCACCCCCGGCTGCCTCGAGGAGACCTGTCATGTCCGGATTTTCCGCGCTGCGCCGCGGCGCGCTGGCGGTGGCCGGGGTACTGGCCGCCGCGCTGGTCCCGGTGCTCGCGACCCCCGTGAACGCCGCCGCACCGGCCGCCGCGGCGGCGCTGCCGCCGGACTCGAAGTTCCAGAAGGTCACCCTGCACACCGAAACGGCCAACCCGATGGCGCTCGACGTGGCCCCGGACGGGCGGGTCTTCTACATCGACCGGCTCGGGGACGTGAAGGTCGTCAAGCCGAACGGCACCACGGTCCTTTCCACGCACCTCGACGTCTTCACGGCCAACGAGTCCGGCGGGCTCAACATCGCGGTGGACCCGGGTTTCGCGACGAACCAATGGGTGTACGTCTACTACTCGCCGAACAGCGCCGGCAACGTCGACCGGCTGAGCCGCTTCACCGTCACCGGCGACACCATCGACCGGTCGACCGAGAAGGTCGTGCTGGACGTGCCGGTGCAGCGCGCCGAATGCTGCCACCACGGCGCGGGCATGGTCATCGACAAGAAGAACGGGAACCTGTGGCTGTCGCCGGGTGACAACACCAACCCCTTCGCCTCGGACGGCTACAGCCCGCTCGACCGGCGTTCCGGGCGGGCGTACTGGGACGCCGAACGCACCGCGGGCAACACCAACAGCCTGTCCGGCAAGGTCCTGCGGATCCACCCGGAGACGAACGGCACCTACACGATCCCGTCGGGCAACCTGTTCGCACCCGGCACGGCGAACACCCGCCCGGAGATCTACACGATGGGTGAGCGCAACCCGTTCCGGATGGGCCTCGACCCGAAGACCGGCTACCCGCTGGTCGCCAACTACGGCCCGGACGCCGGGTCGGCCAACGCGAACCGCGGGCCGGAGAACACCGTGGAGTGGGACGTCGTCAGCAAGCCCGGCAACGCCGGCTGGCCGTTCTGCATCGGCCCGAACCTGGCCTACAACCAGTACGACTTCGCCACCGGCACCTCCGGCGCGAAGTTCGACTGCGCGGGCGGCCCGACCAACAGCTCGCCGAACAACACCGGCCTGACCAAGCTGCCGCCGGCCATCCCGGCGCAGGTGTACTACCACTACACCGCCGACCCGGCGCACTTCCCGCAGCTCTCCGGTGGCGCGCCGATGGCAGGCCCGGTCTACCGGTACGACCCGGACCTCGCCTCCACCCGCAAGTGGCCCGTGGACTTCGACGGCCGGGCGGTCTTCGCCGAGTGGAACACCAGCTCGATGTACACCTTCCAGCTCGACAGCGGCGGCACGAACGTCACCTCGATCGACCCGCTGCTGCCGTCGGTGAAGTTCAACCGGCCGATGGACTTCAAGTTCGGCCCGGACGGCGCGCTCTACGTCATCGAATGGGGCACCGGGTACGGCGGCGGGAACAGCGACGCGTCCATCGACCGGGTCGACTACCTCGGTGGCGGCTCCGCCGCGCCGGTCGCGAAGGCCGCCGCGGACCGCACCAGCGGGCCCGCCCCGCTCACCGTGAACTTCTCCAGCGCCGGCTCGGCCGACCCGGGCGGCTCCACGTTGCGTTACAGCTGGAACTTCGGGGACGGCACCACGTCCACCGCGGCGAACCCGAGCCACACCTACGCCGCGGGCAACTACACCGCCGTGCTCACCGTGACGAACTCGGCCGGGGCCACCGGGACCGCGAGCGTCGCGATCACCGCGGGCAACACGGCGCCGACGGTCACCATCACCGATCCACCGGCCGGCGGGCTGTTCGAGTGGGGCGACAAAGTGAACTTCGCCGTCACGGTCACCGATCCCGAGGACGGGACGATCGACTGCTCGCAGGTGACCGTCCAGGCCTACCTCGGCCACGACGAGCACGGGCACCCGCTCGACCAGTACCACGGCTGCACCGCCGAGGTGCAGACCACGCTTTCCTCGGGGCACAACGAAAACGACAACATCTTCTACGTCGTCGAAGCGTCCTACACGGACAAGGGCGGCGCCGGCGGATCGGGCCCGATCACCGGCCGCGCCCAGGTGATCCTGCAACCGAAGGTGAAGCAGGCCGAGTTCTTCACCGCCACCGGCCGCACCGCGGACGGGAAGGGCACCGACACCGCGGGCGTCACCGTGGAGGCCGCGACCGACCCGATGGGCGGCGGCAGCAGCGCGGCGTTCGTCCAGGACGGCGACTGGTGGTCCTTCGACCCGATCGCCCTGGACAACATCACCGGTCTGAGCGTCCGGGCGTCTTCGGGCGGCTCCGGCGGCACGCTCGAGGTGCGCCGCAACGCGCCGGACGGCGCACTGGTCGCCTCGGTGCCGATCACCGGCACCGGCGGCTGGCAGAACTGGCAGGACTTCGCCGTCAGCCTGGCGAGCCCGCCCACCGGTACCGGGAAGCTCTACTTCGTGGCCCGCAACCCCGCCGGCCAGGGCGGAGCCGCCTACCTGTTCAACGTCAACTGGGTGCACTTCACCGGCTCAGGCGTCGGCCAGCCGGGCACCCCGGCCTCGGGCAAGCAGATCGTGGGGACGCAGTCCGGCCGGTGCGTGGAGGTACCGAACTCCTCGACGGCCAACGGGACCCAGGTGCAGCTGCGCGACTGCGGCAGCCAGGCCGCCAACCAGCAGTGGACCTACACCAGCGGCAAGCAGCTGGTGGTCTACGGGAACAAGTGCCTGGACGCGTCCGGGCAGGGCACGGCCAACGGCACGCAGGTCATCATCTGGGACTGCCACAGCCAGGTGAACCAGCAGTGGAACGTCAACACCAACGGCACCATCACCGGCGTCCAGTCGGGGCTGTGCCTCGACGCGAACGCCCAGGGCACGGCCAACGGCACGAAAATCATCCTCTGGTCCTGCGGCGGCCAGGCCAACCAGCAGTGGAGCCTGCGATGAGACGTCTGCTCACCCTCCTTCTCCGCAGGGCTCCGGGGCGTTCCGCCAGTGTCTTGAATGAGTCATTCAGGACCTCCGAAGACCTGAATGACTCATTCAAGACGTACGGCAAGCGAGGCACCGGCGGCAGGCGGGCTCGACGGCGCGGCTTTGCCGGCGCCCTCGCGTTCCTTCTCCTCTTGCCGCTCACCGTGGTGTTCGCGGCCGCCCGGCCGGCCGAGGCCGCCACGCTGACCCGCATCACCGGGTTCGGCGCCAACCCCACCAACCTCGGCATGTACCTGTACGTGCCGGACCACGTGGCACCCAAGCCGGCCCTGCTCGTGCTGGTGCACTACTGCAGCGGTTCGGCGAGCGCGATCTTCAACGGCAACGGGCACGACTATGCGACGGCGGCCGACCGCTACGGCTACCTCGTCGTCGTGCCCGAGGCGACCCGGGACGGGCACTGCTTCGACGTGTCCACGAAAGCGGGCCTGACGCGCGACGGCGGCAGCGACTCCACCGGCATCATGGCGATGGTGGCCTGGACCCGCCAGCACTACAACGTCGACCCGGGCCGGATCGTGGTCAGCGGCTTCTCCTCGGGGGCCATGATGACGAACGTCCTGGCCGCCGAATACCCGGACGTCTTCGCCGCCGGGGCCGCGTTCTCCGGCGTGCCGGCCGGCTGTTTCGCGACCACCGACGGTTCGCTCTGGAACAGCCAGTGCTCGGGCGGCAACGTCATCAAGTCCGCGCAGCAGTGGGCCGACCAAGCCCACGCCATGTACCCGGGCTACGCCGGCAGCTACCCGCGGATGCAGCTGTGGCACGGGGACCAGGACACCACCCTGGCGTACCCGAACTACGGCGAAGAGATCAAGCAGTGGACCGCGTTGCGCGGGCTGGGCCAGACGCCGTCGGCCACCGACCACCCGCAGTCGTCGTGGACCCGGAACCGCTACGGCGGCACCGGCACCCAGGCGCCGGTCGAGGGCATCACGATCGCGGGCACCGGGCACACCCTGCCGCAGGCCGGGATGATCGCGTACGCCATCTCCTTCCTCGGCCTCGACAGCGGCGGGAGCACGACCACCGGCGCGCCGGTGCGGTCGGTGGGCGCGGGCCGGTGCCTGGACGTGCCGGGCCAGTCGACCACCCAGGGCACGCGCCTGCAGGTCTGGGACTGCCACGGCGGTACGAACCAGACTTGGACGGCCACCGCGGCCGGGGAGCTGACCGTCTATTCCGGCGGCTCGCTGCGCTGCCTGGACGCCGAGGGCGCCGGGACCTCGTCCGGCACGGCCGCGATCATCTGGGCCTGCCACGGCGGGACCAACCAGAAGTGGCAGATCGGTTCCGACGGCACCATCACCGGGGCGCAGTCCGGGCTCTGCCTGGAGCTCGCCGCGGGCGCGACCGCGAACGGCACCGCCGTGCGGCTGGGGACCTGCACCCACGGAACCACCCAGCAATGGACCCGGAACTGACCAGTGGAAGGAACTGCTGCGATGAAGCTCAGACGGCTGTTCGCGTCCGCCGCGATCGGGGCGCTGTTGATGACGCCCGGGATCGGCACCGCTCAAGCCGCCGTTCCCGCCGCGCCGTCGGCCGCCGCCGCGGGTACCGCGGGCTGCGGGACCGCGCCCGGCTTGGCGAGCGGCAATCACACCATCTCCAGCGGCGGCCAGAACCGCAGCTACATCCTGCGGGTGCCGGCGAACTACGACAACAGCCACCCGTACCGGCTGTTCGTCGGGCTGCACTGGCGCGGTGGCACGGCCAACGACGTCGACTCCGGCGGGACCGACGGCTACAACTGGTCCTACTACGGCCTCCGGCGGCTCGCGGACACCGCGGGCAACACCACGATCTTCGTGGCGCCCCAGGGCAACGGCAACGGCTGGGCCAACCCGGGCGGCCAGGACGTCACGTTCATCGACGACCTGCTGAGGCAGCTCGAAACGGCGTTGTGCGTCGACACCTCGCAGGTTTTCGCGGGCGGCTTCAGCTACGGCGCCGCCATGAGCTACGCGCTCGCCTGTGCGCGGCCGACGGTCTTCCGCGCGGTCGCCGTCTACTCCGGCGCGAACCTCAGCGGCTGCAGCGGTGGCACCCAGCCGGTCGCCTACATCGGCATGCACGGCATCGGGGACAACGTCCTGCCCATCGCGTCCGGACGGTCACTGCGTGACCAGTTCGTCCGCAACAACGGGTGCACGCCGCAGAACCCGCCGGAGCCATCGAGCGGGAGCCACACCCACATCGTCACCGCCTACTCCGGCTGCCGGGCCGGCTACCCGGTGGTCTGGGCCGCGTTCGACGGCGGCCACGACCCCGGCCCGCGCGACGGGTGCACCTGCAGCGGCTGGCAGACCTGGACCTCGGGCGAGGTGTGGAAGTTCATCACGCAGTTCGATTCGTCGACCCCGCCGCCCGGGCCGCCGGTGCAGGTCGGGGTGAACTACACCCTGACCGCCGAGCACAGCGGCAAGCTCCTGGACGTCAGCGGCGTCTCCACCGCGGCCGGCGCCCTGCTGCAGCAGTGGCCGGCCACCGGCGGGCAGAACCAGCAGTTCGACTTCCTCGACTCCGGTGACGGGTACTACCGCATCCGGGCCCGCCACAGCGGGCTGGTGCTCCAGGTGGCCGGTTCGGGCACCGGCGCGGACATCAGCCAGCAGCCGGACTCCGGTGCCGCCGCCCAGCAGTGGCGCGTGACCGACCTGGGTGGCGGTGTCGTCAGCCTGGTCAACCGCCTGAGCGGACTGACGATGGACGTCTGGGGCGCCTCGACCGCCGACGGCGCGCGGATCTCCCAGTGGACGTCCACCGGAGGGGCCAACCAGCGATTCCGGGTCCAGCGCGCCTGAAAAGCCGCTACCCGGCGGTATCCTCGATCGAGCCCTGCAGAGACAAAGACGTCTTGGGAGAGCGAACGTGTCGTCCGTCGAGTTGCCTCAGCTCCGTCCGACCCTGGCCGATGTCGCGCGGGAGGCGGGGGTGTCGACCGCCACCGCGTCCCGCGTGCTCAACGGCTTTCCGCGGGTCCGGCCGAAAACGCGCAAGCAGGTGGAGTCGGCGATGTCGGCTCTCGGGTACGCCCGGCAGAGAGCCGCGCGGGCGACCGCGGGCCGGACCGGGTCGGTCGCGCTGGTCGTGTGCGAGGAGGTGCTGCGGCTGTTCGCCGACCCGTTCTTCGCCCGCATCTCGGCCGGTGCGGGCAAGGAGCTGACCGAAGCGGGCCTGCAGCTCGTCCTGCTCACCGTGCCGGCGACGGAGAACTACCAGGCCCCGGTGGTGCGGTACCTCGACGGTGGTCACGTCGACGGGGCACTCGTCGTCGGCATGCACGGCCGCCGTCCCCTCGACCTGGACTGGCTCGGCATCCCGGTGGTGTTCGGCGGCCGCCCGGTCGGGGGTGGCGGCTGCTCGTCGTACGTCGACGTGGACAACCGGGGTGGCGCGCAGCGGGCCACCCAGCGCCTCATCGACGCCGGCCGGCGCACGGTGGCGACCATCGCCGGCCCGCAGGACATGACCGCCGGCGTGGACCGGCTGCTCGGCTACCGGCAGGCGGTGGTGGGCGCCGGCCAGGCCGACCGCGGCCTGGTGGTGTTCGGCGACTTCGGCCAGGCCTCCGGCGAGCACGCCACCACCCGGCTGCTCGACCGCAGGCCGCACGTCGACGCCATCTTCGCCGCCTCCGACATGATGGCGGTCGGCGCGATGCGGGCGCTGCACCGCGCGGGCCGCCGGGTGCCCGGCGACGTGGCCGTCATCGGGTTCGACGACCTGCCGATCGGCCGCCGGACGGATCCGCCGCTCACCACCGTCCGCCAGCCGATCGAAGAGATGGGCGCCCGGATGACGGGTGAGCTGCTCGCGATGCTCGGCGGCTCGGCCGCGCCTCGCTGTGCCGTGCTGGACACGAAGCTCATCCTGCGCGCCACCGCCTGACGATTACTGTTAGCGCTAACAATCGCCTGCGGGGTGATCCGCAGTGCGCGAAGGAGGATTCGTGACCATTCGAGGCAACCCGGTGCGCGCCGTCCTGGTGGTGGCCACGGTGCTGGCGGCCGCGCTGGCCGGCGCCACATCGGCGTCCGCGGCGACGACGTCCCTCACGAGCGCGGCGTCGGGGCGGTGCCTGAACGTGACGGGCGGCGTCGACACGCCGGGCACGGCGCTGGAGATCCGGGACTGCACCGGCCAGGCGAGCCAGGCCTTCGAGTTCACCTCCGCCGGGGAACTGCGGGCGATGAGCGGGACGCGGTGCGTGGACGCCTACGGCAACCAGACCGCACCCGGGACGGCGGTGATCATCTGGTCCTGCACCGGCGGGGCGAACCAGCAGTGGCGGCAGAACTCCGACGGCACGATCACCGGCGTCCAGTCGGGGCTGTGCCTCGACGTCAACGGGGCTGGGACGGCGAACGGGACCGCGGTCATCCTCTGGACGTGCCACGGCCAGAGCAACCAGCGGTGGACCACGAACACCCCGCCACCGACCGGCGCGGGCCCGTGCGACATCTACGCTTCGGGCGGCACGCCGTGCATCGCCGCGCACAGCACGGTCCGCGCGCTCTACGGTTCCTACGCCGGAAACCTGTACCAGGTCCGGCGCGCGTCCGACAACACGACCCGCAACATCGGCGTCGTGGCGGCGGGTGGGGCGGCCGACGCCACGGGCCAGGATTCCTTCTGCGCGAACACTTCCTGCGTCACAACGGTGGTCTACGACCAGTCCGGCCGGGGGAACGACCTGTGGTACCAGGGGTCGAGCGTGGTGCCGGGATCCAGCCAGAGCAGCCCGGCGAAGTCGACCACGGAGTCGCTCACGATCGGCAGCCGGAAGGCCTATTCCCTGTACATCAACCCGGGCAACAGCTACTGGCGCGACGGCCACGCGACCGGCGTGCCCACCGGCAGCGCGCCCGAGGGCATGTACATGGTGACCAGCGGGACGCACGTCAACAGCGGCTGCTGCTTCGACTACGGCAACAGCGAAACGACCCGCAAGGCCGACGCCGCCGGCGCCATGGACGCGATCAACTTCGGCAAGGAGTGCTGGTTCGGCGGCTGCTCCGGCACCGGCCCGTGGGTGCAGGCCGACCTCGAGTGGGGGCTGTACCCCGGCGGCAGCCAGTCGTGGAACCCGAACCAGCGGGCGTTCGGCAGCAAGTTCGTCACGGCGGTGCTGAAGAACAACGGCACGTCGCGGTTCGCGCTGAAGGGCAGCGACGCCCAGTCCGGCAGCTTGACGACGCTGTGGGACGGAAACCTCCCGAACGGCTACAGCCCGATGAAGAAGCAGGGCGCGATCGTGCTGGGCAGCGGCGGTGACTGCTGCAAGCCTGGTGGGGGTGCGAACCTGAGCGCGGGGACGTTCTACGAAGGGGCGATGGTCGCCGGTTATCCGTCCGATGCGACAGAGAACGCGGTGCAGGCGAACATCGTGGCTGCCGGGTATCGCTGAGCTGACTGGCGGGGAGAAACCGGACGCCCGGGCCGTGGTGGACGGCCCGGGCGTCCGGCTGTGCCCGGCGTCGGTTCGTCAAGCCGGTGTTCCACACGGCCGGGTCGGTGCGGTTCGCAGCGGTGCGCCGGCGTCTTGAATGAGTCATTCAGGACGTCCGAAGACCTGAATGAGTCATTCAAGACGTGGGGCGAGCGGGTTACCGGCGGCGGAGTGGCCTGGCCGCGGGACTTTGCCGGGACCCTGTCGTCTGGTGAGGTGAACGACCCCTTCATGACGGGCGGGCGGTGACCGATGTGCTGCTGCGAGGACTGGACCTGGATGTCCCAGCCGGGTTCAGACGCGGCTCCACCGCTGGTTCGGCTGCCCGTTGCAACTCCACAGGATCGCGTGCGTCCCATTCGCCGTCGCCGCGCCCTCGGCGTCCAGGCACAGTCCGGAATGGACGTTGCGGATCGAGCCGTCCGCACCGAACGTCCACTTCTGGTTGTCCTGCCCGGAACACGGCCAGCTGATCACCCGGGTGCCGTTGGTGGTGCCCTGGTGGTCGGCGTCGAGGCACTTGTCGCCGAAGACGCGCACTTCGCCGGTTTCCCAGCTCGTCCACAGCTGGTTCGCCGCGGTCTGGCAGTCCCAGATCAGCGTGCCCGCGCCGGCGGCCGTCGAGGCGTTGTCGACGTCGAGGCAGCGGCCGGAGCCCGTGCCGCGCAGCCGGGACGTCGTCGCGGTGAGCGGGGTGCCGCCGGACACGCGGTACGCCACGGCGCCGTGGGCCGGGACGCTCGCGCTGATCGCCCCCGCGGTCGTGGACGTCGTGCCGCTCCACAGGTCGGTCAGGGTGAACGCCGTGCCGGAGAGGCCGGCCTGGGCCGCGGTCGTGCTCACCGTGGCCGTGGCGCCGCCGCGGTTGAGGAGCCCGACCGCCACCGAGCCGTCGGCCAATGCCTTGGCGAAGATCTCGACGTCGCCGTCGTCGCGGACCCGGCGGCCGCCGGCGCCGAGCCGGTCCTGGTCGACCGCCAGCAGCCGCGGGTTCCGGAGCACCGCGCTGATGTCGGCCGACATCGTGCGGATGTCGTTGCCCGCCATCAGCGGCGCGGCCATGAGCGCCCACAGCGTGAAGTGCGCGCGGGATTCGGTCAGGGACAGCCCGGGCCGGCCGACCACGAGCATGTCCGGGTCGTTCCAGTGTCCCGGCCCGGCCTGCGCGGCGAGCGGGGCGGTGACGTCGAGGACGTTGCCCACGCCCATCGGGTAGCTGTTGGTGTTGCCGTTCTGCCAGATGTCCAGCAGGTCTTCGGTGGTGCGCCAGAGGTCCGCGACCTGGCCCCAGTCGTACTTGTCGCCGGTGATGGCGTGGTAGCTGTTGGGGTTGATGCTGTAGACGATCGGGCGCCCGGTGGCGCGCACCGCGTCGCGCATCACCGTGAACCGGGCGACCTGTTCGTCGCGCGTGCCGGCGGGGGAGCACCAGTCGTACTTGAGGTAGTCCACGCCCCAGGACGCGAACGTGCGCGCGTCCTGGGCCTCGTGCCCCTGGCTGCCGGTGGACCCGGGGTAGGTACCGGTCCGCTGGGCGCAGGTGCGGTCGGTCGGCACCTGGTAGATGCCGAACTTCAGGCCCCGGCTGTGGATGTAGTCGCCCAGGGCCTTCATGCCGTTCGGGAACTTCGACGCGTTGGCGCGCAGCGCGCCCTGGGAGTCGCGTTGCGGGTCGAACCAGCAGTCGTCGACGACGACGTACTGGTAGCCCGCGTCCTTCATCCCGGACGAGACCATCGCGTCGGCCGCCTGGCGGACGGCGGTCTCGGTGACACCGCAGCCGAAGCTGTTCCAGCTGTTCCAGCCCAGCGGCGGGGTGAGCGCCGGGCTGCCGGGCGCGGCCTCGGCGCCCGTAGGCACGGTGAGCACGGCCAGTGCGGTGGCCGCGGCGGTGAGCAGGTGGCGCGGTCGAACGGGCATCGTCGCCCCTTTCCAGGAGTCGTCAGGCCGCGAACTGCCACCAGTTCACGTTGAACAGGTAGCCGCTGCCGCCGGTGAACCGGAGGTACAGGTCGTGGGTCCCGGTGGCGCCGGACACCGGGCAGGACACGCTCGTCCAGGCCTGCCAGCCACCGGTGCCCCCGACGGTGCAGGTGCCGGCCAGGGTGCCGCCGGTGCTGTCCAGCCGCAGCTCGATCCGGCCGCCGGAGGCCGCGGACGCGACTCGCGCGGTGAAGGACCGGGCGCCGGTACCGAAAGCGGCGCCCTTGACCTTGATCCAGTCGCCGTTCTCGAGGTAGCCGACGTTCATCCCGCCCTCGGTGGACGGCTCGGTCTCGACGCCGGACTCCCAGGCGATCGTCTCGGCCTCTTGCCGCGTGTACGGGTTCAGCGTGCCCACCTGCGGTGCGCCGGTGGTGGTCATGTTGATCGTCGGGATGGAGCCATCGGCGTTGTAGGCGAACTTCTCCACGGCCACCGAGCGCGTGTAGCCACCGCCGCCCGGCAAAGCACCGTTGTGGTAGAAGAAGTACGAGTTCCCGTTGAAGTCGATCACGCCCGGGTGGTTGGTGAAGCTGCTGCCCTGGGTGGGCATGACCGTCCCGCGGTAGGTCCACGGTCCGGTCGGGCCGGGCGCGGTCGAGTACCCGATGAACTCGGAGCAGCACTTCGCCGCGAACACGTTGTAGTACAAGCCGTTGCGCTTGTAGACCCAGGGGCCTTCCTCGAACAGGGTCGGCCGGTTCGCGTCCCCGGTGCGCGTGCCGAACCCGGCGGTGGTGAGCGGGATCTGGTTCACCCCACCGGAGTAGGAGATCATGTCGGCGTTCAGCTTCACGTACCACAGGTGCGGATTGCCCCAGTACAGGTAAGCCTGCCCGTCGTCGTCGACGAACACCGTGGGGTCGAACTCGCCGTTGGCGACGAGCGGGTGCCCGAGCGCGTCGCTGAACGGGCCGGTCGGGCTGGTCGACACGGCCACGCCGATGGCCATCGCGCCGGTCGCCCGGACCGTCATCGGGACGTACCAGTAGAACTTGCCGTTCCGGTAGACGGTCTGGCCCGCCCAGGCGTTGGCGCTCGCCCAGCTGAAACTGGCCAGGTTCAACGGCGATCCGTGGTCGGTCCAGTTCACCATGTCCGCCGACGACCACACCCGCCATTCCTTCATGGTGAAGTACGTCGAGGCGTCTTCGTCGTGGCCGGTGTAGAGGTAGACGCGGCCGTTGTAGACCAGTGGTGCCGGGTCGGCGGTGTAGATGGTCTGGATGATCGGGTTGTCCGCCGCGGCCACAGCCGGGAACAGCCCGAGCGCGCACAGCAGCGCGACGAGGAGGGTGACGACTTTCACGGGTGCTCCTTCGATTGTGGTCACCGTTGCTCGCGCTCCGAGGCCAGGCGAGGAGCAGTGTGGCACGCGGATGTTCACGCTCACAAGCATTTGCCGCAGCGCGTGAAAGTTACACCTCGCCCGTGCGGTGCACGCTGGGATTTCGCCGCATTCCCCGGTTTCGGGCCCGCGCAAGCCTTGACCACCTGGCTCGCACGAGCCTAAACAGAGCGTGTTAGCGCTAACTTATTTCGGTGCCGAGGAGGCTTCCCGACATGCCCGAGTTCAGCCGTCGCACAGCACTGGGCCTGATCACGGTGGGCGGCGCGGCGGCGGCCGGTCTCCTGCGCGGGGGCATCGCTTCGGCCACCGCGGGGCCCAGCAGCTACACGCCGACCTGGTCGTCGGTCGACCAGCACCCGCCCGCCGCGGAATGGTTCCAGGACGCCAAGTTCGGCATCTACTTCCACTGGGGCGTCTTCAGCGTCCCCGCGTTCGGCAACGAGTGGTACCCGCGCAACATGTACATCAGCGGGTCCAGCGAGAACAACCACCACAAGGCGGTGTACGGCGACCCGTCGGCGTGGCCGTACCACAACTTCGTCAACGGGGCCCGGGACAAGGCGGGCAACTGGGTGCAGTTCGCGCCGAAGCTGAAGTCCGCGGGCGGGAACTTCGACCCCGCGGAGTGGGCGCAGCTGTTCGCCGACGCCGGCGCGAAGTTCGCCGGGCCGGTCGCCGAGCACCACGACGGCTTCTCGATGTGGAACAGCGCCGTCAACGAATGGAACTCGGTCGCCAAGGGGCCGCGGCTGGACCTGGTGCGGCTGCACGCCGACGCGATCCGCGCCCGTGGCCTGAAGTTCATGGTGTCGCTGCACCACGCCTACCACTTCACCGGCTACTACGACCACGTGCCCGCGCAGTCGGACGCGAGCCTGCGCAAGCTCTACGGCCAGCTGGGCTCGGCGGCGGAAAACCAGCTCTGGTACGACAAGCTGGCCGAGGTCGTCGACGGCTACCAGCCGGACCTGCTGTGGCAGGACTTCAACCTCTCCCGTGTCGACGAGTCCCGGCGACTGAACTTCCTCGCGTACTACTACAACAAGGCCGTCGCGTGGAACAAGGACGTCGTCGCGACCTACAAGGACGGGTTCGACAACCGGGGCGAGGTCTTCGACTTCGAGCGCGGCGGGCCGGGGGACATCCAGACCCCGTACTGGCTGACCGACGACAGCATCTCCAGCTCCAGCTGGTGCTACACGACCGGTATCGGCTACTACTCGATGAAGGCGATGCTGCATTCGCTGATCGACCGCGTCAGCAAGAACGGCACCATGCTGCTGAACATCGCGCCGATGGCCGACGGCACCATCCCGGCCGGGCAGCGGACGATCCTGCTCGGCATCGGCGACTACCTCGCCCGGTTCGGGGAGTCGATCTACGCCACCCGCGCCTGGTCGGTCTACGGCGAGGGCCCGACGCAGATGGGCGGCGGCTCCTTCACGACACCCCGCGAGGGCACCAACCGCGACATCCGCTTCACCCGCAGCAAGGACAACACCGTCCTGTACGCCACGGTCATGGGCTGGCCGAGCGGCACGCTGGACATCGCCACCCTCGGCTCGGGCCGGATCAACCTCGGCTCGCTGCAGTCGGTGCAGCTGCTCGGCGCCACCGCCGGGTCGTACACCGACCTGCCCGACCGCACCCAGGACGGCTCCGGGCTGCACATCCGGCTGCCGTCGATGCCGTTCAGCGCCCCGGCGTACGTGGTG
Organism: Amycolatopsis lexingtonensis; assembly: GCF_014873755.1. Lineage (NCBI taxonomy): Bacteria > Bacillati > Actinomycetota > Actinomycetes > Pseudonocardiales > Pseudonocardiaceae > Amycolatopsis > Amycolatopsis lexingtonensis. The sequence continues at coordinate 3,207,212 of NZ_JADBEG010000001.1, read as the reverse complement.
AAGCTGACGTTCGCCGGCCAGATCCCCGCCCCGGGCTCCGGTCCGCTCCCCACGAGCTGGGTGCGGATCGCGAACGTCACGACCGGTCTCGTGCTCGACAGCGGCGGGAACGTCGCGACCGGATCGGTGCTCAAGCAGTGGTCCTACGACGGTTCCACCAACCTGCACTGGCAGCTGGTCGACCTGGGCACCGGCTACCACCGGATCGTCAACCGCACCAACGGCATGGTCGCCGACAGCGCCGGCCGGACCGGCAACGGCGTCAACGCCGTGCAGGCGGCCTGGACCGGCAGCGACAACCAGCAGTGGCGGCTGGCCGCGCTGGGCAACGGGCGCTACCAGATCGTCAACCGGGCCACCGGCACCGCGCTCGACGGCGCGGGCAGCACGACGGCCGGCTCGGCCGTGGTCCTGTGGGCCCCGAACGGCAGCACCAACAACCAGTGGACCGTCACGGCCGTCTGATCCCCTTCGTCGGAAGAGAGAACTGCCATGCCCCGAACCCTGCTGCGGAGGGTGCGAGCCGCGGTGGTCGCCACCGTCGTCCTGGCCGCCGGCTTGGTGGCCGCCACCGCGCCGGCCGAGGCGGCCACCTCGATCACGATCAACGGCGGGTCGGCCGGGCGCACGTTCGACGGCGTCGGCGCGGTCAGCGGCGGGGGCGGCAACAGCCGCCTGCTGATCGACTACCCCGAGCCGCAGCGCGGCCAGATCCTCGACTACCTCTTCAAGCCGGGCTACGGCGCCGCGCTGCAGATCCTCAAGGTGGAGATGGGCGGGGACACCAACTCCACCAGCGGCGCGGAACCCAGCCACGCGCACTTCCGCGGCGACCTGGACTGCAACCGCGGGTACGAGTGGTGGCTCATGGAGCAGGCCAAGGCACGCAACCCCGGCATCAAGCTCGTCGGCCTGCCGTGGGGCGCGCCGGGCTGGATCGGCAACGGCACGTTCTTCTCCAACGACCTGACCGGCTACTACCTGTCGTGGCTCGGGTGCGCGAAGCAGCACGGGCTGACCATCGACTACCTCACGACCGTCCAGAACGAGAAGCAGTGGAGCGCCGACTGGACCGTGACGATGCGCAACGCGCTCAACGCCAACGGGTACAGCGCCGTCAAGGTCATCTCCGGCGACTCGTGGCCGGGGGACTGGGGGCCCGCGAGCGCGATCTCGACGAACACGGCCTACCGCGACGCGACGGACGTGCTGAGCGCGCACTACACCTGCGGCTACCTCAGCGCGCAGACGTCGTGCAGTGTCCCGTCCAGCGTCACCGGCACCGGCAAGACGCTGTGGTCCAGCGAGAACGGCTCCCAGGACTACAACGACGGCGCCAAGCCGCTGGCCCGCGGCATCAACCGCGTCTACCTCGACGGCAAGATGACCGCCTACCTCAACTGGGACCTCATCGCCGCCACCACGCCGAACATCCCCTGGCCGACCGTGGGGCTGATCCTCGCCAACCAGCCGTGGTCGGGCTACTACTCGGTCGGCAAGGACGCCTGGGCGCTGGCGCACACGACGCAGTTCACCGCACCCGGCTGGAAGTACCTCGACGCCTCCAGCGGGTACCTCGGCGGGAACCGCGCCAACGGCAGCTACGTCTCGCTGAGGTCCCCGAGCACCGGTGACTACAGCACGGTCATCGAGACGATGGACGCCACGTCGGCCCAGACGCTGAACCTCAACGTCACCGGCGGGCTGTCGACCGGCCAGGTGCACGTGTGGGCGACGAACCTCAACTCGAACAACTCCGCGGACTTCTTCAAGCACACGGCCGACATCACGCCGTCCGGGGGAGCGTTCTCCCTCACCGCGCAGCCCGGGTACCTCTACACGATCACGACCACCACCGGGCAGGGCAAGGGCACCGCGACCAGCCCGGCGCAGGGTTCGCTGAACCTGCCCTACAGCGACGACTTCGACGGGTACGCGACCGGCAAGGAAGCCAAGTACCTGATGGACATGGAGGGCGCCTTCGAGACGGCCGCCTGCGGTGCCGGCCGCGCCGGCACGTGCGTGCGCCAGGCCGCGCCGCAGAAGACGATCCCCTGGAAGAAGTTCGTCGATCCCTACGCGCTGCTGGGCAACGTGGCCTGGAGCAACTACACGGTCAACGCGGACGTGCTGCTGGAGAAGTCCGGTTCCGTCCAGCTGCTCGGCCGGGTCGGCTCGCAGGACACCGGCAACCAGGGCGCGGTGAACGCCTACTACCTGCGGATCAGCGACACCGGCGCGTGGTCGATCCAGCGCAACAACACCAGCCAGCAGGTCACCACGCTGCGCAGCGGCACGGCGGCCGCCCTCGGCACCAACAGCTGGCACAAGCTGTCGCTGGGCTTCTCCGGCAGCACGATCACCGCTTCCGTCGACGGCGCCGTGCTCGGCACGGTCACCGACAGCACGTTCCCGGCCGGCCAGGCCGGGATCGGCACGAGCACCGGGGAGACCGCCCAGTTCGACAACTTCGCGGTGACCGGCTCGGGCGGCGGGTCGACGTCGGTGCTGCGCAACACCGGCTCCGGCCGCTGCCTCGACGTCCCCAACGTGTCCCAGACCAACGGCACCCAGGTGGCGCTGTGGGACTGCAACGGCGGCGGGAACCAGCAGTGGACGCTCACCTCCGCCAAGCAGCTGCAGGTGTACGGCGCGAAGTGCCTCGACGCCGAGAGCGCGAGCACGGCTCCCGGCACCCGGGCGATCACCTGGGACTGCACGGGCGGCACGAACCAGCAGTGGAACGCGAACGCCGACGGCACGGTCACCGGTGTCCAATCAGGACTGTGCCTCGCCCCGACCGGCGGCGGCACCGCGAACAGCACGCCCGTGACCCTGCAGACCTGCACGGGCGGCGACGCCCAGAAGTGGGCACGGAGCTGACAGTGTTTCGTCCGGACAAAGGAGTTCGATGAAAGCACGATGGATAAGGACGCTGCAGACCACGGGAGCCGCGGTGGTGCTCGCCTCGGGCGCGCTGGCTGGTCCCGCCGCACCGGCGCAGGCCGCCACCCAGGGGCCGTGCGACCTCTACGCCGCCGGCGGCACGCCGTGCGTGGCGGCCCATTCGACGACCCGGGCGTTGTACGGCGCCTACAACGGCGCGCTCTACCAAGTCCGGCGGGCCTCGGACAACGCCACCCGGGACGTCGGTGTGCTGAGCGCGGGCGGCGTCGCGAACGCCGCGACGCAGGATTCCTTCTGCGCCGGCACGACGTGCCTGATCACCGTCATCTACGACCAGTCCGGCCGCGGCAACCACCTCACGCAGGCCCCGCCGGGCGGGTTCTCCGGCCCGGCCGCCGGCGGGTACGACAACCTCGCCAACGCGGCGGCCGCGCCGATCACCGTCGGCGGGCAGAAGGCGTACGGCGTGTTCGTGGCCCCGGGCACCGGCTACCGGAACAACAACGCCACCGGGACGGCGACCGGTGACCAGCCGGAGGGCATGTACGCGATCTTCGACGGCACGCACTACAACGGCGGCTGCTGCTTCGACTACGGCAACGCCGAGCGCAACAGCCGGGACAACGGCAACGGCACGATGGAAGCCATCTACTTCGGCAACATCAAGGTCTGGGGCTACGGCGCCGGGAACGGCCCGTGGATCATGGCCGACCTCGAGAACGGCCTCTTCTCCGGGATCAACCAGCGCTACAACGCCAACGACCCGACCATCAGCCACCGCTACCTGACCGCGATCATCAAGGGCGGGCCCAACCGCTGGGCCATCCGCGGCGGCAACGCGCAGTCCGGCGGGCTGTCGACCTTCTACGACGGCGCCCGGCCCAACGTGTCCGGCTACAACCCGATGCGCAAGGAAGGCGCCATCATCCTCGGTACCGGTGGCGACAACAGCATCGGTTCCGCGGGCACCTTCTACGAAGGCGTGATGACGTCCGGCTACCCGTCGGACGCCACCGAGAACGCCGTGCAGGCCAACATCACCGCGGCCGGGTACGGCACCGGCGGCACCGGCACCACCACCGGGCCGCTGCACGCGGTGGGCGCCGGCAAGTGCCTCGACATCCCCGGCTCCACCACCACCGCCGGCACCCAGCTGCAGATCTACAGCTGCAGCGGCCAGGCGAACCAGACGTGGACCCGCACGTCGTCGAACCAGCTGACGGCCACCGTCGGCGGGCAGACGCTCTGCCTGGACGCCTCGGGCAACGGCACCAGCGCCGGGACGAAGGTGGTGACCTGGTCCTGCAACGGCGGGGCCAACCAGCAGTGGACCGTCAACTCCAACGGCACGGTCACCGGTGCGCAGTCCGGGCTGTGCCTGGACGTGACGAGCGCGTCCACGGCCAACGGCGCGCTGGTCGAGCTGTGGACCTGCAACGGCGGCAGCAACCAGCAGTGGACGCTGGGTTGAGCACCTTCGAGGGAAGGAACGAGGTTGTGATGACCACCAGCCCGACCCGGTGGCGGACCGCGCTCGCCGCCACCGCGACCACCGCCCTCACGGTGGCTTCCCTGGTGCTGTCGCCAGGGACCGCCGGCGCGGCGAGCACCCTCGGCGCGGCGGCGGCGCAGAGCGGCCGGTACTTCGGCGCCGCGATCTCCACGAGCCACCTCGGCGAAGCGGCCTACGTGAACACGTGGACGGCGGAGTTCAACGGCGTCACCCCGGAAAACGAGATGAAGTGGGCCACGGTCGAGCCGAACCGGAACCAGTTCAACTTCGGGCCGGGGGAGCAGATCGTCAGCCAGGGCCGGAGCAAGGGGATGAAGATCCGCGGGCACACGCTGGTGTGGCACGGGCAGCTGGCCGGGTGGGTGAGCGGCCTGGACGCGAGCAACCTGCGGTCGGCGATGGAGAACCACATCAGCCAGGTGGCCGGCCACTGGAAGGGCCAGCTCTACGCGTGGGACGTCGTCAACGAGGCGTTCGAGGAGAACGGCACCCGACGGCAGTCGGTGTTCCAGCAGAAGCTCGGTGACGGCTACATCGAGGACGCCTTCCGCACCGCCCGCACGGCCGACCCGAACGCCAAGCTCTGCTACAACGACTACAACACCGACGGCGTCAACGCGAAGAGCACCGGGATCTACAACATGGTCCGGGACTTCAAGAGCCGTGGCGTGCCGATCGACTGCGTGGGCTTCCAGAGCCACCTCGGCTCGACGTCCAACCTGAGCAGCTACCAGGCGAACCTGCAGCGCTTCGCCGACCTCGGGGTCGACGTGCAGATCACCGAGCTGGACGTCGGCGGTTCGGGGTCCGGCCAGGCGAACGTGTACCGGCAGGTCACGCAGGCGTGCAAGGCGGTGGCCCGCTGCACCGGCATCACCGTCTGGGGCGTCACGGACAAGTACTCGTGGCGGTCGGGCGACACGCCGTTGCTGTTCGACGGCAACTACGGCAAGAAGCAGGCCTACACCGCGGTCCTCGACGTGCTCAACGGCGGCGGCGGCAACGGAGGTGACGCCGCGCTGCGTGCGGTGGCCGCGAACCGCTGCCTGGACGTGCCGAACTCGTCGACCACGGCCGGCACTTCGCTGCAGATCTGGGACTGTCACAGCGGGACCAACCAGCAGTGGACCCGGACGAGCACCGGGGCCTTGACCGTCTATTCGGGTGATTCGCAGCGCTGCCTGGACACCGCCGGCGGCGGCACGGCCGCGGGCACCGCCGCGGTGATCGCGAACTGCACCGGCGGCAACGGCCAGAAGTGGACGTTCCCGGGCAACGGCACCATCACGAACGCCCAATCGGGTCTGTGCCTGGACGTGACCGGCGCGGGGACCGCCAACGGAACCGCCGTGATCATCTGGACCTGCAACGGCGGGTCCAACCAGCAGTGGAGCGGGCCGTCGGCCGCTTAGGCCCACCGCGTCCGCCGGAACAGACCGAGAGCACGGCACCCATCCGGGTGCCGTGCTCTCGGCGTCGGGTGGGGAGTGTCGCTAGCGCTGCAGCGTCAGGACACCCGGCCGCCACGGCAGCTGGTCGTAAGGACCGCCCGCGGACGGGGACTTCCCTTGGTAGAGCAGTTGGAGGTTGCAGGGATCCACGGTCATCGTCTGGTCCGGGTTGCTGCGGACCAGATCGCCGTGGCTGATGTCGTTGGTCCAGCTGGCGCCGCTGTTGGCCTTGCCCGCGAAGGGATTGCTTTCGCTGGTGGCCTGCGGAGTCCACGAACCACTGAGGCTGCTTGCCGTGTACGAACGGAAGTAGCGTCCGTTCGCGCCGATCGATTCGACGATCATGAGGTACTGGTTCTGGCCCTGGACCTTGTAGACCTGGACCGCTTCGAACAGGTTGTTCGTCGAGTCGCTCATGATCGTCGTGTAGTTCGAGCCGAAGCTGCCCGGGAAGTTCCCGATGGGCATGCTGGCTCGGTAGATCTTTCCGTTGTCACCGGCGAAGAAGAGGTACATGTTCGAGCCGTCGGCGATCAGGGTCTGGTCGATCGGGCCGGTACCCGAACCGGAGATGCTGCCGGTGAACAGCGGCTGCGGCGACGACCAGCCGTTGGGGTTGGTGGGATCGCTGGAGGTGCGGTAGATGAACGGCCACGCACCCCACTGGTACGCCAGCACCCAGATGTTCTTCGGTGCGAAGTAGAACAGGGTGGGGGCCACCGTGCCCTGGTTCATGCCGGTCTGCCCGGCCGAGGCCATGTCGGACCAGTTCGTGAACGGGGTGAAGGCCATCGAGCCGTACGACGATCCCGAGACGTTCGACGCGTACACCAGGTGCTTGCCGTTGTAGACGACGTTGGTGAAGTCCTTGAGCGAGACCCAGCCGTGCTGGGGTTGGGCGAGAACACCGGTCGAGGACCAGCGGTAGGACGACGGCAGCGAGCAGCCGGTGCCGCCACCGGTGGTGGTCGTGGTCGTCGGTGTGCCCGACAGGCCCGTCCACTTCTGGTTGCTGCCACCGTTGCACGTCCAGATTTCGACCGCCGTGCCGTTGGCCGTGGCGGCGCCGGTGACGTCCAGGCAGAGGCCGGACTGCACGCCGACCACCGTGCCGTCGGCGTTCACCCGCCACTGCTGGTTGGCCCCGCCGTGACAGGTCCAGATCTGCACCCGCGTACCAGCGGTCGTCGCGCTGCCCGGTACGTCGAGGCACTTGCCGCCGAACACCGTCAGCTGGCCGGAGGCGGTGGACGTCCACTGCTGGCCCGCGCCGCCCGAGCAGTCGTAGATCTGCAGGGAGGTGCCGTCGGTTTGACTGGCGTTCGGCACATCCAGGCAGCGGCCGGAACCGACACCGCGCAGCGATCCGGTGACGTCGGCCAGCGCCGGCCCGGCGCCCAGCGTCACCGCGACCGTCATCGCCGCCGTGACCGTTCCCGCGGCGGTGAGTGCGGCGATCTTGGACCGGCTCCTTCGGCTGATACTTCTTCTGTCCATCGTGAACTTCTCCCAGCCAGTTAGGAAACGACTGTTATCGCTAACATAAAGCCGGATCAGCCTGTGCTTCCAGCGGAAGAGTTGTCAATCCGCTCGCCCGGGTGCGCGGATTCGGACAGCCGGGCTCGTGAAAGTTACACCGGCAGGGGGCCGGGGGCTGTCACGCCGGCCGGCCGGTTTCGCGGTCCCACAGTACTTCGGTCAGGTGCGTGATCGCCTTGTCCCGGCGCCGTCGATAGGTGTTGAACGACAGGTGCAGCGAGTCCGCGACGCGCTCCTGAACGCCGGTCGGCCGCAGGAAAGTGCGGTCGATCAGCACGCGGAATTCCGGCTTCAGCGTGGCGGCGGTTTCGTCGAGCAGCTCCCGCAGGATTTCTGTGGGTGCACGGCCGGTTCGTTCGTGCTGCCGGACGATCCGGGATCGCGTCAGCGGATTCGACCGCAGGAGTTCCGGCGTGTGCAAGGTGCGCAGGGCCGAGCGGACGGCGTCGGCGAACTCCGGCCGGGACAGCACCGGTTCACCGAGGGCTTGCCCGGCGGGCCGGGTCGGCAGGCCGAGCTGACGGGCGTGCAGCAGATCGGTGTACTTCGCGGTGCCGGTCCGGCGCCAGTCGTGCGCGAACACCGGGAACCGCGACTCGCCGACGGTGTAGCCGGCCTCGTCGGCGGTCCAGAAGTCGAGGGATTGCATGGCGGGTGCCCACAGTTCGCCGTCTACGAACGCGCCCACGAAGCTCCACGCCGTGTCTTCGCCGATCAGGATGATGTCCAGCATCTGCCACGCTACGAACAGCGTCAGCGACGGTGACGGCCGTTGCCCGTGGTCGCGGTCGAGGAAGAAGCGCCAGGCGCGGACCCGTTCGCCGGCGCGCGGCGCCCCGTGCTTCCCGGCATAGCCCCAGATCGCGTCGACGCCCGGGTCTGCGCCGAGGTCGTCTTCGGTCAGGTCCAGGCACGCGCCGTACCCTTGCAGCTCGCCGGTCGCGGTGCGGAACGCCCGGAACGCCCCGGGCCGGCGCCGCATCCAGTGCGCCACCAGGCCGGCCTGCTCGCGCCCCTGCCACTCGGCGGTCATGGCGACGATCGCGGACCGGTCGTTGTCGTGCAGTGCGTCGGCGTGGGCCCGCATCGTCGGCGGCAGCGACGCCAGCGCGGCGAGCGGCGAACGAGCGCCGTTCAGCACGACGGTCATCGCCATCAGGTCCAGCCGCTCCCGGTCGTCCGCCATCGCGCGGACCTGGCCGTGGAACACGCCGAGCTTGCGGCGGTAGAGGTCGGCGTACCGGCCGGGGTCGCGCCAGCGCAGGTCGGCGATGAGGGCGTCGCGGACGACGTCGTGCGGGTAGAGCCCGTACGGGGACTCCTCGACGAACACCTGCGTCCGCAGCCAGGCGAACAGCTCACCGGCATCGCCGCCGGTCATGGCGCGCAACAGGTCCTCGGTCGTGACGAGCAGCAGTGCGCACACTTCCAGTGCCGCGCGGTGCCGGGCGCTCGGCACTTCGTCGAGCAGCTGCGCGAGCAACGCGCCGACCCCGCCGGGCAGATCCGACAGGCTGCGCGGCGCGGCTCCGCGGCGCACGGCGTCCACCATCAGCGACAAGGTGAGCGGGTGGCCCCGGCTGATCCGCAGCAGCCGGTCGTGCAGCTCCCCGGGCACGTCCTGAGCGGTCAGGTAGGCGAGTCCGTCTCGCGGCGGCAGCTCGCCGAGCGCGACGACCCGCAGCAACGTCCGCCAGGCCGGGTCCGCGCGCCACCGCGGTCCGGGTTCGCGCCGTCCGGCGAGCACCACCAGGCAGGACGCGGGCAGGGAAGGCAGATACCGCTCGCGGACCCAGTCGTCGACGGGTTCCAGCAGTTCGTAGGTGTCGATGAACAGCACCGCGGGCGCGTCGCCGGCCGGAGCTGGAAGCGCTTCCCGCCCGAGAGTGAGGTGGCGGGCATCGACCCGGACCGGATCGAAACCCTTCTCGACGGCGATCTCGGCGAACACGTCGAGCAACGTGCTCTTGCCCACGCCGCCGGCACCGTGCACGAAGAGCACGCCGGCCGCGCCCAGCGCGTCCCGGAACACGGCGGCTTCCTCGTCCCGGCCGACGAAAGACCGCCGCCGCAGCTCGCGCACCGTGTGGCCGAGGGAGGTCATGCGCCCGACTGTAGCCACCGCTGCCCACCGGAACGGGCACCAGGTGGGCACCGGATGGGCTGGTGGGCCACAGGCCGGTCCGGTGACGATGCGGCCAAGCCACGAGTGGGAGGAAGCAAACATGGATCAGCACGGTGCCGGGTTCCCGAGCAACTGGGGACGCTGGGGCGAGGCCGACCAGTTCGGCACCGTCAACCTGATCACCCCGGAGGCCCGCGCGCGCGGCGTCGCCGAAGCGCGGACGGGAGTGTCGGTTTCGCTGGCCCGCAAGACCCCGACGGCGCCGCTGATGGGCGGGCCGATGGCCGCCCTGCGGGCGGAGACCACGGGCGTGCAGACCATCATGTCGTTCACCGGCTCGCCGCCGCTGGCGATGGCCGAACTGATGCTCGTCACGACGCACCACCCCGAGGTCACGCACCTGGATGCGCTGTCGCACATGGTCGTGGACGGGCGGGTGTACCCCGGGCTCGCGCAGGCGGAGAGCTCCAGCCCGGCGGGAGTGACCCATGGTGCCGCGGACGTTTTCGCCGACGGCATCGTGACCCGGGGCGTGCTGCTCGACCTGGCCCCGGGCGGCAAGCTGCCCGACGGCCACCCGGTCACGGGCGCCGACCTGGCGGCCGCGGCGGCACGGGCCGACGTCGAGGTGCGGTCCGGTGACGCACTGGTCGTCCGCGCGGGCTGGGACCGGGTGCCCGACGACGGCCGGGCGCTGCCGGGCATGACGTCGGGTGCGGTCCGGTGGATGCACGACCACGGGATCGCCGTCTACGCCGGGGACATCGGCGACGCGTCTCCGCCGGTGAAGGACGACTTCCCGGGCGCGCTGCACCGGCTGGGGCTCGGCCGTCTGGGTCTCGTGCTGATCGACGGCGCCCGGGGCGAGGAACTCGTTGCGGTGTGCGAAGAGCAGGGGCGGTGCACGTTTCTGTTCGTCGCCGCGGTTCCCCGGATCCTCGGCACCACCGGCCTGCCGGTGAACCCACTGGCGATCTTTTGACGGGCGATCGTTTCGCGTTACGTCGCCGGCAGGACGTGGCGGAGGAGCCGCCGGATCCGGTCGAGGTCGACGTCGCTCTCCAACCGGGCTCGCTCCGGCATCTTCTCCGTGAGCGGCTCGACGCCGAACAGCAGGCGGGGGAGCGTCGGGTGGATGGCGATGCCGACCAGTTCGTTCGCCACGGTCTCGGCCTCGTCGGCCGGAAGTCCCCACGCGGTCACCAGGTGGGCCGCGAGATTGCCGGTCGTGACGCCGAAGACGACGTCGAAGAGTCCCGCGGCCAGTTCCGGCAGCCGGTCCGCCTCGCCGATGCCGAGGCGGACCATCTTCGCGACCGAGGACCAGCGCAGCAGCTGCACGAAGCGCCCGCAGTACCGGACGATCGCCTCCGCGGGCTGCTCGGCGTAGTCGGCAGGCGTGCCCATCCGGTCGGCGAACAGGGTGCGGATGCGTTCGACGACCGCGTGGAACAGGACGTCCTTGGTCGGGAAGTGCGCGTACAGGGAGCGCTTCGACGTTTCCGCGCGCGCCGCGATCGCGTCCATCGAGGTCCGTTCGAAGCCCGTCTCCAGGAACGCGAGCTTCGCCGTGTCGAGGATGTGTTCGCGCAGCGCTTCCCCGCGTCGGGCCATGGGCGTCCACCTCAAGTGTTCGGTACGGAACAGTTTACTTGGCTCGGGTCAGCGTAAAATTCCGGTATGCGAATCGGCGAGCTGTCCAAGCGCACGGGCGTGAGTTCGCGTTCCTTGCGGTACTACGAAGAGCAGGGCCTGCTCACCAGCTCGCGCTCCCGCGCCGGGCAGCGGCACTACGCCGAAGCCGTGGTCGAGCGCGTGTCGCTGATCCGGCAGCTGTTCGACGCGGGCTTGTCCAGCCGGGTGATCGCTTCGGTGCTGCCGTGCGTGGAAAGCCCGGCCGACCCGCAGGTCGCCGAGGAGGCGTTCGCGACGATGACGCGCGAGCGCGACCGGATCGACGCCGAGATCGCCCGCTTGACCGAGGCCAGGGACGCGCTCGACGTGGTGCTCGAGGCCAACAGCAGGCACCGCGCGGCGCTGGCCGCGGCGCCGGTGGCCCGGTCGGCCTGAGACTGTGACCCGCGCCTCAGCCGGTTGCCCCTGACACCGGTGTCAGCGGTGAGCATGGCCGCAGGGCCCGGAACCACCGGGCCGGTCATCCGGAAGGCAGCGGAAAATGGGACAGGCATGGGGTTTCGGCAGGCACGGCGGGCCCGAGGTGCAGGAGTTCTTCGAACGCCCCGATCCCGCCCCCGGGCGCGGTGAGGTGCTGATCCGGGTCGACGTCGCCGGCGTGAACCCGCTCGACCACCTCCTGCGCGCGGGGCTGGTCCCCGGGCTCGACGGCGGGCGCCCGTTCCCCCGCGTGCTGGGCATGGAGGCGGCGGGGACCGTGCTCGCCCTCGGCGAAGACGTCGAGGGGCTCGAGGTGGGTGACGCGGTCTTCGGCTTCGCCCTGACCGGCGGCGGCACGTACGCCGAGACGACGGTGCTGTCCGCCGAGAACACCGCGCGCATCCCGGCGGGCCTGCCGGCGGCGGTGGCGGCGACGCTGCCGGTGGCCGGGACGACCGCGGTGGACGCCCTCGACCAGCTCGGCCTGCCGGCCGGCGCCACGATCCTGGTCAACGGCGTCGGCGGCGGGGTCGGCCTCGCGGTCGCCCGGCTGGCCGCGGCGCGCGAGCTGCGCGTGCTCGGCACCGGCAGCGCCGCGAAGCGCGAGCAGGCCGAAGCGATCGGGGTGCGGTTCGTCGACTACACCGCGCAGGACGTCGTCGAGGCGCTGCGCGAGCTGGTGCCGGAGGGGTTCGACGGGATCGTCGACCTGGTCGGCGGCACCTCGCTGCGGACCGTCGCCCCGCTGGCGCGCGAGCCCCGCACCGTGATCTCCGTCGGCGACCAGTCCGTGTCCGAGCTGGGCGGCCGGTTCGTCGAGCGCCGCCTGGACCGGGCGAACCTGGAGCGGTCCGCACAGCTGGCCCTCGACGGCGTCCTCGCGCCGGTGGTCACCGCGGTCCACCCGCTGTCCGACGCCCCGGCCGCGCTGGCCACCGTCGAAAACGGTCACGCTGCGGGCAAGGTCGTCATCAAGGTGACCTGAGCCGCGTGGTCAGCCGAACGCCCGCACGGCCACGTCCTCCCACTCTTGCCACGTCTTCAGCCGACCCTGGTACTCCTCGGTCACCGCGGCGAGCGACTTGCCGAGGAACATCCGGCGCGGCGGGTCCGCGGCGTCGACGAGCTCGAGGATCGCCGCCCGGGTGGCGTGCGGGTCGCCGATCTCCCAGTGGCCGTCGGTGGGGGCCGGGTAGGCCGGGTTCGGGGTGCTGCGGCGCGAGCCGACGGCCAGCCAGTCGGTGGCGTAGGGACCCGGCTCCAGGTTGGTGACGTGGATGCCGAACTCCGCGACCTCCTGGGCGAGGGACTGCGACAGCCCTTCCAGCGCCCACTTCGACGCGTGGTAGGCGCCGATGCCCGGGAACGCGACGATGCCGCCCTCGCTGGTGACCTGGATGATGTGCCCGCGCCGCCGCGCCCGCAGGATCGGCAACGCGGCCTGGGTGACCCAGAGCGCGCCGAAGAAGTTCGTCTCCAGCTGCGCGCGGACGTCCGCTTCGCTCAGCTCCTCGACCCGGCCGAAGTGGCCGTAGCCGGCGTTGTTGACCACGACGTCCAGGCCGCCGAAGTGGTCCGCGGCGCGCCGGACCGCGGCGAAGGCGGCGGCGCGGTCGGTGACGTCGAGCTCGAGCGGGAGGATCGCGTCGCCGTGGCGTTCGACGAGGTCGGCCAGCCGAGCGGGGTTCCGTGCGGTCGCGGCGACCCGGTCGCCGCGGTCGAGGGCGGCTTCGGTCCAGTGGCGGCCGAAGCCCTTCGAAGATCCTGTGATGAACCAAATCATGCTTCCAGAGTGAGCTCCCTGAGGTATGAGCACCAGCGATGTTTTCGCACCGCTGCTGTGCGCAGCACTCATGGCTAGGCTGGCGGCATGGCAGAAGTGACGCTGACCGGCCTGCGGGTGATCCGGGAGGTGGCGGCCACGGGCTCGTTCACCGCGGCGGCCGCTTCGCTCGGGTACACGCAGTCCGCGATCTCGCGGCAGATCGCGATGATGGAAGCCGCGGCGGGCACGGCGCTGTTCGAGCGGCACGCCCGCGGGGTGCGGCCGAGCCCCGCGGGGGCGCTGCTGGCCCGGCACGCGACCACCGCACTGGCCGTCGTCGACACCGCGGAGCAGGAACTCGCGGGCCTGCGCGACCGGCTGGCCGGCCGCTTGTCGATCGGCGCGTTCCCGGCCGCGGCGGCGGTCCTGGTCCCGCGGGCGCTGGCCGTCCTGCGCACCCGGCACCCCGGTCTGGCCGTCACGCTCGAGGAAGGCGCGACCCCGGCCCTGCTCTCCCGGCTGCGCGCCGGCCGCACCGAAGTCGTGGTGATCGGGGTCGGCGACGGACTGCCGGGTTACGACCTCGGGGGCCTCCAACAGGACGTCCTGACCGAGGACGACCTGCGCGTCGCGGTCCCGGCCGGCCACCGCCTCGCCCACCGGCCCCGGGTGGCGGTGGCCGACCTGCGCGACGAGACGTGGATCGTCGGCCGTGGCGGGCGAGGCGAGCCGCAGTTCGGTGCCTGGCCGACGCTGGAGGATCCGCGCGTCGGCCACGCGGTCCGCAGCTGGACGACCCGGCTGGGCATGGTGGCGGCGGGGCTGGGGATCGCGTTGCTGCCGGGAGTGGCGGCCGCGTCGGTACCGGCGGGTGTGGTGGTGGTTTCGGTGGAGGATCCGTCGTGGCGCGGCCGGGCCGCGGTGGCGGTGACCCGGCAGGGCCGGTCGGCGGGGGCGACGGCGATGGTCGATGCCCTCCGGGAGCAGGCGGCCGCAGACCGCGGCTGACCCCGCCGGGTCCCGGCAAAGTCGCCGACGCGGGCCTGCGATGTCTTGAATGAGTCATTCAGGACATCCGAAGACCTGAATGAGTCATTCAAGACGCCGGTGAAGCCGCTGCGGAGCGATCTGCCGCAACTTTGCCGGGACCCTGACACCTCCGGTTCAGGCGGGGCGCGAACCGTAGCCGCGCAAGAAGAGTGCCTCTGCCAGTGCCATCGACGCGATCTCCTCCGGTGCGACGCTTTCGTTGGGCGCGTGGATGCGCGCCTGCGGTTCCTCGACGCCGATCAGCAAGATCTCCGCGTCGGGATACGTCTCGGCTAAGACGGTGCACAACGGGATCGACCCGCCCTGGCCGAGCTGGCGCATCGGGCGGCCGTACGCGCTGTGCATCGCCTCGGCCATCGCGCGGTACGCCGGGCCGTCGGTGGCCGGGCGGAACGGGCGGCCGGTGGCCTCCACCTCCACCGACAGGCGCACGCCCCACGGGGCCGCCGCGAGCAGGTGGCCGGTCAGTGCGCGGGCCGCGTCGGATGGCTCGATGCCGGGTGGGATGCGGAGGTTCAGCCGGGCCCGGGCGCGCGGGGTGATGGCCGCCGCCGAGCCGATGACCGGGGGACAGTCGATGCCGAGCACCGTCAGCGTCGAGCGGGCCCACAGGGTGTCCGCCACTTCGCCGCCGCCGAGGAGGAGGGCGCCG
Source organism: Amycolatopsis lexingtonensis (assembly GCF_014873755.1). NCBI lineage: Bacteria > Bacillati > Actinomycetota > Actinomycetes > Pseudonocardiales > Pseudonocardiaceae > Amycolatopsis > Amycolatopsis lexingtonensis. The sequence continues at coordinate 3,192,095 of NZ_JADBEG010000001.1, read as the reverse complement.
GGGGAGAGGCCGGCGTCCGTGCGGAACCGGTCCGCCGGGTAGGGGGCGCCGGGCCAGTGGCCGTCGTTGGGCAGGCCGTGGACGGTGGTGTCGCCCGCGTCGTCGCGGAGCGTGGCGAGCACCGACACCAACGCCGCCAGCGCGTCCGGGGCGGGGCCGCCGAACATGCCCGAGTGCAGCTCGGACGAGAGCGCCTCGACCGTGACGACGACGTTGACCATCCCGCGCAGGCTGACCGTCACCGCGGGCTGCCCGACCGCGATGTTCCCGGTGTCGGCCACCAGGATCGCGTCGGCCTGCAGGAGGTCGGCGTGCCCGGGCACGAACGCCTCCAAGCCGCCGGTGCCCTGTTCCTCGGAGCCTTCGACGACGAGCTTGAGGTGGACGGGCACGTCGTCGCCGAGCGCGCGCAGGGCGGTGAGGTGCATGAGGATGTTGCCCTTGCAGTCGGCCGCGCCGCGCCCGTACCAGCGACCGTCCACTTCGGTCAGCCGGAACGGCGGGGTCCGCCACTCGGCTTCCCCCAGCGGTGGCTGCACGTCGTAGTGCGCGTAGAGCAGCACGGTCGGCGCCCCGGTCCGGCCGCACGACCGGGAACCGACCACGGCCGGGCTGCCGTCCGGGGTCTCGGCGATGCGGGTGGCGAACCCGGCCGCGGCGAACGCGTCGGCCACCCAGCCCGCGGCCCGCAGGCACTCCGCCGGCGGGAACTGCCGCGGGTCCGCGACGGAGCGCATCGCGACGAGGGCCGCGAGTTCTTCACGCGCCCGGGGCATGAGCTCGGCGATCCGGTCCCGGAGTTCCACCGCGCTCACCCGCCCGCCACGCCGGCGAAGCCCAGCCCGCTGACGTACTCCTGGAAGCCGGCGAGCTTCGCCGGGCAGTAGACCTCGATGACGAGCAGCTGCGCGTGCACCGCGGTGCCGGTCGCGAGCACCGGGCGCGTCCCGGGGCCGCCGGCGCCGTTGGCCATCCCGGTGTCGCTCGTCGCGCGGGCGAGCGCGGCGGCGGGGTCGACGCAGATCGGGCCGCCGTCCGTGCCGAGCAGCCGGACGAGCTGGTCCCGCGCCGGCACCCGCGCCCCCTCCTCGGTGAGCCGCGCGCTGAGCCGGTCGGCCTTCGCCCCGGCTTCGGCGGTCACCCGCGCGGAGCGGAAGAGCACGTACCCGGCCACCAGCAGGCCGCCGAGCACGAGGCCCACCAAGAGGTACACGAGCATCCGCTGCTTCCGGGTCGATCGTTCGTCCACTGTGGTCACGACGCACTCACCTCCGGTTGCCGCCACGACGGTTTGCGCAGGCGGTAGAACAGGAACGGCACCACGAGGCCGAGGCCGAGCGCGCCGCCCGCGACGACCACGAGGTACACCCACGGGTTGCCCGAACCGAACTGCGACGGCGGGACGAACCCGACCAGCAGCGCGGCCAGCGACGCGCAGAACCCGACCCCGCACAGCCCGAGCAGCATCGGCGCGCGGTACCCGCGCGGGTGGTCGGGGTGCTTGCGCCGCAACCGCACCGCCGCGACGAACATCAGCAGGTACATGATCAGGTACACCTGGGTGGTGATCACCGAGAAGATCCAGTACGCGCTCGACACGTCCGGGATGAACGCGTAGCACAGGGCGATCAACGTGGTGACCGCGCCTTGGACGACGAGGATGTTCCGCTGCACGCCCTGTTTGTTGAGCCGCTGCAGGAACGGCGGCAGGTACCCCTCCTGCCGGGAGATCAGGAGCAGGCCCTTCGACGGGCCGGCCAGCCAGGTCAGCATCCCGCCGAGCGAGGCCAGCACCAGCATGACGCCGATCAGCGGCGTCAGCCATTGCATGCCGAAGGTGGCGAAGACGGTTTCGAAGGCCTGCATCACCCCGGCCGTGAGCGACAGCTGGTCGGCGGGGATGACCCAGCTGATCGCCAGCGCGGGCAGCACGAAGATGAGCAATACCAGCGCCATCGCCAGGAACATGGCCCGCGGGAACTCCTTGCCCGGCTTGCGCAGCGAGGAGACGTGCACCGCGTTCATCTCCATGCCGGAGTAGGACAGGAAGTTGTTCACGATCAGCACCAGGCTCGCGAGCCCCGCCCAGGTCGGGAGCAGGTGGTCCGCCGACATCGGCGCCGCGGACGGGTGGCCCTGGGCCAGGAACACGATGCCGAGGACCACCAGCAGCGCGCCCGGGACCAGCGTCCCGATGACGAGCCCGCCACCGGCGAGCCCGGCCACGCCCTTCGTGCCGCGAGAGGAGATCCAGACCCCCGACCAGTACGCGACGACGATGACGGCGGCCGTCCACCACCCGTTGTCCGCCAGGCTCGGGTCGAAGACGTAGGCGAGCGTGCTCGCGACGTAGCCGAGCAGGCTCGGGTAGTAGAAGATCGTCATCGCGAACTGGCACCAGACGGCCAGGAACCCCATCGGCTTCGAGATCCCGAGCGCCACCCAGTTGTAGACCCCGCCCGGCCAGCCCGAAGCCAGCTCGGCCGAGACCAGCGACGTCGGCAGCAGGAACACGATCGCCGGGACGACGTAGAGGAAGACGGCCGCCAGGCCGTACACGGCCATCGTCGGCGACGGGCGCAGGCTCGCGACGGAACTGGTCGTCATGAGCGCGAGCGCGATCCAGGAGATCCACGCCGCGGCGGGCGGTCTCGCGCGCCGCGCCCCCTCGGCGGGTGGCGGGGAGGCGCCCGTCGACTCCGGGGGCCGGCTCGGTCGGTTGGTCGTGGTCATGGCTGTCGGCCTCCCGGGCTCGCCTCGACGGGTGCTTCATCGTGTTCCGGGCCGGTCCCGTCCGGGTCATCCGTTGCGGGCGAGACCGCTTCCTCAGCCGAGCGCGGCATCGAGGGTGACCGCGGCGTCGATGAGGGCGAGGTGGGTGAAGGCCTGCGGGAAGTTGCCGAGCTGCTCCCCGGTCGGCGCGATCTCCTCGGCGTAGAGGCCGACGTGGTTGGCGTAGGTCAGCATCTTCTCGAACGCAGTGCGGGCTGCCTCGAGCCGGCCCGCGCGGGCGAGGGCGTCGACGTAGGCGAAGCTGCACAGGGAAAACGTGCCTTCGTCGCCGGCGAGCCCGTCCGGGGACGTCTCGGTGTCGTAGCGGTAGACCAGGCTGTCGGTCACCAGGCCGGTCCCGATGGCGTCGAGCGTCGAGAGCCACAACGGGTCCGTGGCCGGCAGGAAACCGGTGCGGGGCATGCGGAGCAGGGACGCGTCGAGCTCTTCGCCGGTGTAGTGCTGGACGAAGGCGTTGCGCGTCCGGTGCCAGCCCCGGCTGAGGATCTGGCCGTGGATGCTGTCGCGCTGCCACGTCCACTCCTCGACCGGCGCCGCGCGGCCGTGGGCACTCGCGAGCCGGATGCCGCGGTCGAACGCGACCCAGCTCATCAGGCGGCCGTAGGTGAACGACTTGCGCCCGCCCCGGGTCTCCCAGATGCCTTCTTCGGCCTGGTCCCAGTGGTCGCCGAGCCAGTCCAGCGCCGCGCGGAGTGCGGTCCAGCCCTGGTGGGGGAGCTCGAACCCCGCGCGGTCGGCGGCGAACACGCTGTCGAGGGCTTCGCCGTAGATGTCGAGCTGCAGCTGCCCGGAGGCGTCGTTGCCGATCCGGACCGGGCTCGAGCCGCGGTACCCGGACCAGTGCGCGAGGCTTTCCTCCCGCAGGTCCGACGTGCCGTCCACCCGGTACAGCACGGCGAGCGGCCCGCCGGTCCCGTTCCCCTTCCCGCCGTCCCGGATGCGGTCGCCGAGCCAGCCGCCGAACCGGGCGGCCTCTTCGGTGAACCCGAGCGCCAGCAACGCCGAAACCGAGAACGACGCGTCCCGGACCCAGGTGTAGCGGTAGTCCCAGTTGCGCTCCCCGCCGAGCTGCTCGGGCAGGCCGAGGGTGGGCGCGGCGACCAGCCCGCCGGTCGGCGCGTAGGTGAGCAGCTTGAGGGTGATCGCGGAGCGGGCCACGATCTCCCGCCAGCGGCCGCGGTAGGTGGAGCGGGCCAGCCACTCCCGCCACCAGTCCACAGTGGAGTCGAAGAGCGCGGTGAACTCGGCGACGCGGATTTCCCGCGGTGGCGCCGAAGCGTCGGTCTCGAGCACGACCCCGCGGACCTCGCCCGCGGCGAGGGCGAGCCGCAGGTGCACGTCGCCGCCTTCGATGCTCGCCTCGGCGAGGTGCTCGTCGCCGGGCTCGCGCACCACGTTCAGCGTCAGCGACGTGTCGCGGGCGATGAACACGGCCCCGTTCGCGACGAGCATCGCCTGGTGCGGCCGGCGGCCGTAGTCGAACCGGGGCGCGACCACGACGTCGAACGTCATCCGGCCGCGGACGCAGCGCACGAGCCGGGCGATCCGGTGCGCGGTGGTGGCGGTGGGGCCGCAGGGCGGCATGAAGTCGACGACTTCGGCGATGCCGTCCGGGCCGGAGAACCGGGTGATCAGCACGGCGGTGTCCGGGTGGTACATCTGCGAGCTCGCGCAGGCACCGGCCGGGCGGATGCGGAACCGGCCGCCGCGCTCGTCGTCGAGGAGTGCGCCGAAGACCGACGGCGAATCGAACCGCGGGGCGCAGAACCAGTCGATCGACCCGTCGGTCGTGACCAGTGCGGCGGTCTGCAGGTCGCCGATCAGCGCGTGTTCGGCGATCGTCGTCTCGGTCATAGTTTTCCTCCAGGGGGTCGTGTGCACCGTCGCCCGAGCGGGCCGGGACTGCCTCATCCACCGCAGGTGAGGTGGCCCGGCCCCGGCCGGGCCACCGTGTGCGGCACCCGACGAGGAAGGCCCGCCGATGATCGTGCTGCCCCTGGCCCTCGCCCAGTTCGTCGCGAGCTACGCGGCGACCACCATGACCGTGGCCGTCAGCGACATCGCCGCGGACCTCGGCACGACCGTGATCGGCGTGCAGACGGCGATCACGGTGTTCACCCTCACGATGGCGTCGCTCATGGTGCCGGGCAGCAAGCTCAGCGACCTGCTGGGCCGCAAGCGCTGCTTCCTGGCGGGGCTGGCCGTCTACGGCGCCGGCGCGCTGCTGGCTTCGCTCGCGCACGGCCAGGGAATGCTGATCTTCGGCTACTCGCTGCTGGAGGGCATCGGGTCGGCGCTGCTGATCCCGCCGATCTACATCCTGGTCACCGTGACCAGCCCGGACCTGCCGAGCCGGGCCCGCGCCTTCGGCGTGGTCAGCGGGGCTGGCGCGCTCGGCGCCGCGGCCGGCCCGCTCGTCGGCGGCCTGGTCACGACGTGGTTCGGCTGGCGCGCGTCGTTCCTCCTGCAGGTGCTGCTGGTCGGCCTGATCGTCCTGCTGGCGGTGCGGATCACCGAACCGCCCGCACCGCCCCGTGAGCAGGAATTCGACGTCCCCGGCGCGATCCTCTCGGCGGCCGGCCTGTTCTTCGTCGTGTTCGGCGTGCTGCAGACGGGCACCTACGGCTGGCTCGTCTCACGCGCGGACTTCGCCGTCGGCGGCGTGGTCCTGCTGCCCGCCGGCGGGATCTCGCCGGTGTGGCTGTTCGCCGGGATCGGCGCCGGGTTGATCGCCGTGTTCTTCGCGCACGTCCGGGCGCGCGAGCGGGCCGGCCGGGAACCGCTGGTCCCGGCCGGCCTCTTCCGCGACCGCGTCACCGGGCTCGGGCTGGCGACGCAGCACGTCCAGTGGCTCGTCCTGCAGGGCTCGTTCTTCGTGGTGGCGGTCTTCCTGCAGCAGGTCCGCGGCTACGACGCGATCGAGACCGGGCTGATGCTGACCCCCGCGACGGTCGGCATCCTGGGCGCCTCCGCGGCCGCCGGGCGGCTGGCGCGCCGGCATTCCCAGCGGTACCTCATCCGGGCCGGCTTCGTCCTCACCGTCGCGGGCCTGGGTCTCGTGCTCCTGCTGGTGCGGGCCGATTCCGGGGTGGCGAGCGCCGTTCCCGGGCTGTTCCTGCTCGGCGCCGGCGTCGGGATCATGCTGACGGCGTCGGTGAACCTGGTGCAGTCGCGCTTCCCGGACGCCGCCCAGGGCGACATTTCGGGAGTGTCGCGCAGCGCGTCCAACCTCGGCTCGTCGGTGGGGACGGCGCTGGCCGGTTCCGTCCTGGCCGGGGCGCCGCACCTCGGCGGCCGGTCCTTCGCGCTGGCCCTCACGACCCTGGGCGCCGTGGCGGTGGCCGGCCTGGTCGCGGCCCTGCTGCTGCCCGAGTGAACCGTCCGGTGTGGACGAATGCCGGACCGCGGTGACGATCACCCGCAGCACCACGCCCAGCACCACGAGGTCGGCGATCATCTGGAGGGTCACCAGCACCCGCGCACCGGTGGAGAGCGGGGCGATGTCGCCGAAGCCGACGGTGGTGAACACGGTGACCGCGAAGTACAGGGCGTCGGTCCGCGTCAGCGCCGTGCCGAACGAGCCCGCGCTGTCGTGGGCGAGCACGTAGTAGCCGTCGGCGAACAGCAGGAGGAAGAGCGGGAGGATGAGGGCCAGCGCCTGGACACCCTGCCAGGCCGGGAACGGCGAGCGCAGGATCATCCGCACCTCGCCGACGACCAGCAGCGCGACGAGCGCGAGCCCGGCGGTGAACACGACCGCGGTCCACGGCCGCAGGGCCTGACCGACCGGGAGCAGGTAGTAGAGGCAGACCAGCGCGGTGACCGTGCACAGCGGCCGGAGCACCGCGAGGTGGACGAAGCGCCACCGGCGCGTCACCGCGCGAGGGCCTTCTGCTTGAGCGCCTGGTATTCCTCGTCGTTGATGACCCCGTCCTCGAGCAGCCGCCGGGCTTCGGCGATCTGTGCCGCACCGGTCGTGTCCGATGTGGACATGTAACCCGTTTCCCGGGCCCGCTGCCGCTCGGCGAGGTGCCTGCCCCGGGTGCCGAGGTAGAGCAGCACGCCGATGATCGGCAGCACGATCACCAGCACCGTCCAGCCCGCCTTGGCCCAGCCGGACACGTCGGCGCGGCGGTACAGGTCGCCGAAAGCCACGAACAGCAGCCAGAACCAGGCGATCCAGCAGAAGAACACCAGCATCGTCCACATGAGATCGAGGAACGGGTACTCCGCGCTCGCCAGTGCCATGACATCTCCTCATCCGGGGGGTCGGGGCCGGGCACGCTCGAACGTGCCCGGCCCACTCGACACCGATCCCGGGTGCGCCCGCCTCACCCGGGGCGGGTGAGGCGAGCGCCCGTCAGACCGTGAAATCGGCGACTTCGGCGTCGAGCAGGCCGCGTTCCCGCGCGGCCGACACGGCCTCGCGCCGGCTGCGGACGTCGAGCTTCGCGTAGATGCCGCGCACGTGGGTCTTGACGGTGTTCGGCGAGACGGTCAGGTCCTGGGCGATCTCGTCGATCGACCGCTGGGTCGGCAGCAGACGCAGGACGCTGCGTTCGCGTTCGGTCAGCGGCGCCGGGATCGGCGGGGTGCGCAGCCGGCGCCGCACGGACAGGATCTCGCCCGCGAACCGTTCGCCCGCGCCGAGCCCGCCCAGCCGGCTGGTCAGGAACCCGACGAGCTCGGCCGGGGCGAAGACGAAGGGGAACCGGACCCCGGTGGGTTCGGCGGTGCGCAACGCCTCGTCGAGCAGCCGGGCCGCGCGCTCCGGTGCCCCCGCCGCCAGTGCGGCCTGCACGCCGACCAGCGACGCCTCGATCCCCGCCCACGCCAGCTCCAATGGCACTTCGTCGTCGCTCAGGCAGCGCAGCACGGAGCCGGCCGCCTGGTGCCGGCCGAGCCGGAGCTGCGTCCGGGCGCGCATCAGCAGCAGCTCGCCCGAACCGGCGAGGACCGGCAGGGCCCAGCGGACCGTCTCCCTGGCCTGGGCCGCCGCGCCCAGCCGGAGCGCCGCGCGCTGCTCCAGCACCGCACACAGCGCCGCGTACCCGGCCGGGTAGGCGCGGCCGTGCCCGAGGCGGGTCCGGGCCCGCCGCATCCGCCGCAGCCCCGCGTGCCAGCCGCCGAGCTCGAACTCCGCGGCCCCGCGCAGTGTTTCCGAGAACAACCGCACGTCACGGGCCGCGCGGGCGGGGGCGTCACCGATGAGGTTCCGGGTTCCTTTCGCGTGCTTGAGGCACTCGGCGGGCTCCCCGCGCAGCAGGGCGCCGTAGGCCAGCATGGCGGTGGCTTGCGCGCCTTGGAGGGACCGGAGGGACTCCTGCCGCGGCCGGCGGACCTCCGCCCGGCGGGCCAGCGTCTCCATGACCCGGTAGTCGCCGTCGTGCCCGGCCAGTTCGGCGAGCGTGGTGAGGCACTGGGCGACCGTGAAGTCCTGCCGGAGCGCTTCCGCGGTGCCGAGCAGCCCCACCAGGATCTCCCGGGCCTGCCCGGCGGCGAGCAGGGTCCCGGCGCGGTGCAGGGTCGCGAGGCTGCCGAGTGCGGTGCCCGCGGCGAGACCTTCGTCGATCTCTTCGGCCGCGCGGCGGATCTGGGCCGGGGCGCGGTCGAGCTGGGCGAGCCGCGAGTACGCGAGCTGGCGCAGGACGGTGAGCTCCGCCGTGGGCCGCTCCGGCCACGCCGCCTCCGTCCTGGCCAGCTGCAACCCGGCCGCCGACGTCTCGGCCGCTTCCAGGCACAGCGCGGCCGAGATCAGCGCGGCCAGCGGATCGGCGGGCCGCCGCCGGCCTTCCAGCGCGGTGAGCGCGAGGCGCAGGACGTGGTGCTCGCCGGAGAGGAACAAGGTCACGGCGTGCTCGCGCAGCAGTTCGCCGATCCGGGCGGGGTCACCCGCGCGGACGCTGTGCAGCAGGGCCGGTGCGGACCGGTCGTGCCCGGCGAACCAGCGGGCCGCGGCGGCGTGGAGGGCCCGCGCCCGGTCCGGGACCCGGCGCTGCAGCTCGGCCCGCAGGTACGTGCGCAACAGCGGGGTCACGCGGTGGTGCGGCGGGGTGTCGCCCGAGTCGACCACGCGGATGGCGGGCTCACTCAGCTCGTGGAGCATCGCTTCGGCGTCCGCGCGGCCGCTGAGCACCGGCGCGAGCCCGGCCGGGAGCTCGTCGCAGATGCTGATCGCCCGCAGCAGGTCCCGCTGGGCGTGGGTGAGCGGGGCGAGGACCTCGTCGGTCAGGTAGTCGAGGACGGCGCCGTCCTGTCCGGTGTCGAACTCCCGCAGGCTGCCGTAGCGGGCCGCGGACGCCGCGGCCAGGCGCAACCCGGCCGGCCAGCCGCCGGTCCGAGCGACGAGCGGGCCGGCCTCGTCACGCGGGATGGCCGCGTCGCCCGCGGCGAGCAGCGCGTCGGCCTCGTCGGCGGTGAACCGCAGCCGGGCGGCGCCGATTTCGACGAGCCGGTCCGCGAGCCGGGCCCGGCCCAGTGGCAACGGCGGTTCACGCCGGCTCGAGACCGCGAGGCACAGCCCGGCCGGCTGGTGGCGGACCAGCGCCCGCAGCCCGTGCCACGGATCGGGCGCGGTGATTTCCTGCGCGCCGTCGAGGACGAGCACGACGGGTCCGGGCAGCGTGTCGAGCGCGTCGGCGACCTGGGCCAGGAAAGCGAGGTCGGTGCTCGGGTGGTCGGGGACCGCCAGCCGCCGCAGCGGGTTGCCGTCCGGGACCCGGCCGCAGCAGCCGAGTGCTTCCAGGACCGCGGACCAGAACAGCCGGTCATCGTTGTCGTCGGCGTCGGCGGACAGCCAGGCGACCGCGCCGTGGTCCCGGCGCCGCGCCCAGTCGGCGAGCAGGACGGTCTTCCCGAACCCCGCCGGGGCGCCGACGAACACCATGGCCGCCTCGCTCGCCCGGTCGAGGGCGGTGAGCAGCCGCGGTCGCGACACGAGATCCGCCGGGGCGCCGGGAACGGTGATCTTCGTCCTCGGTACCCGTCTTCGGGACGAGATGTCGTGGCACTGGTGCATGCGCTGTTCTCCTTCGTGATCGGTTTCGGACATTCCCGGCGGATCTTGCCACGCAATTGGCTCGGCTCACCCGTGGCAGGCGAGGAAAAGAACGGCAGCGAGCACGATCGTGTGGCGGGTGAAAATCCACGGGAATTCCTCGGGAAGACGTCGGCGGCGATTCGCCGTCTCGCAGTTCTTCTGGCTCGGGCCGGGCGAGGTCCTGGTGCTCGACGTGGTCCGGACGGGCCGGATCAGCCTCGGGTCGGTGCTGCTCTGGGTGGCCGTCGCGCTCTCCGCGCTGACCCCGGTGGCGGAGGTGCGGACCGGTGTCCGAGCCGGTGCCGACCTGGTCGCGCGGCTGGTCTTCCTGCCGGCGCGCGGCTGGTCGATCCTGGTGGTGCTGCTCGACGTCGCGGTCGTCGCCCGCGCCTGGTATTCGGCGGGGCGGCCCCGCCGGGACGGGACCGCCCGGTGAGCCGCGCGGGCCTGCTCGCCACGGGTTCGAATTACGTGTTCCGGGTTCGCGGTGCCATTCCGGAATGGGTGTCCGATGGCTCCGACGATTTCCGGGAAGTGCTCGTCGTGCCCGTTCCGCCGGAGACGATTGTGTTCGGTACGGTGGCCGACCCCGGATGCCTGCCGGAGATTTTGCGCCGGCTCGAGGTGTTCGGGATGCACGTCGAGTCGGTGCACCGGGTCCGGACGATCCGTCACGGCCCGGACGCCGCCGTTACGTAGCCGGCCCGGATCGCCTGCTTCAGGGCGGCGTGGTCGCGTTCGTTCTGGTCGGCGCAGGCCACCGCGAACTCCCGGACGGCTTCGGCGAACGCCGGGCCCGAGCCGAGGTACGCGGCGATCGCCAGCGGGTCCCCGGTCCGCGCGTGGGCCCGGGCCAGCGTCCACCCGCAGAGCCGGGCGTGGGCTCTCAGCACGTCCGGGGTCATCGCCGTGACGTCGCCGGCGTCGTGGTCGTCGCGCAGCCGCCGGACGTGGAACTCGCCGGCCCGCCCGTCGAACTCCGCGGCGCGGGCCCAGCCGAGGAAGACGTCGCCGGTGGCCTGGATCAGCCGTTGCCCGGTGACCACCCGCCGGGCCGGGCCGCCCGGCACGGCGGCGCCGGTGTACTCCTGCAGCACCGACGGCCGGGCTTCCTTGAGCTGCAGGAAGAGCGGGTCCCCGGCACCGGTCCGGACGAGCAGCGCCACCCAGCAGCGCGTGCCCGCGTCACCCGGCCCGGGCACGGTGCGGGCCACGTCGGCCAGCCGGTAGCGGTCCAGCAGTGCCCGCCGCGCCGGGCCGAGCGTGCGCCGGTACCGCGCGAACACGGCGCCGAGGCGGTCGGCGAGCGTCGCCGGGTCGCCGTCGCCGGCCAGGTGGCCCGCCGGGACGACCGAGGGCTGCCCGGCGGCCAGCCGCAGGTGCCCGTCACGGATCTCGGTGAACCGGCGCGTTCCCGCGACGCGCCGCTTCGCCGGTCCCAGCCGGTGGGACGCGACCACCCGCAGCGTCCGGGCGTCGGCGGGGGCGAAGTAGATGTCGAGCGGTGTGCGGCGGGCGAAGTCGTGCATCGCCAGGCGGTAGGACTCGACCGCGGCCAGCACCGTGCGCCGGCACTGGCCCGCCGGGTGCTCGTTTTCCCGTGCGGTGACCTCGAAGCTCGCGGCCAGCCGTTTGACGTCCCATTCCCAGGGCGCGGGCAGAGTCTCGTCGAAGTCGGCGAAGTCGAAGACGAGCCGCCTGCCCTGAGCGGCGAACAAGCCGAAGTTCGCCAGCTGGGCGTCTCCGCACGCCTGGACCACGAAGCCGGTCCGCGGGGTCATGGCGAGATCGGCCGCCGCGGGGAGCGCGGCGCCGCGGAAGTAGGCCAGCGGCGAGGCGGCCATCCGGCCGTAGCGCAGGGGTACCAGTTCCGCGACGCGGTCGCGGTCCTGGCGGGCCAGCAGCGTGAGAGGGTCCGCGCGCCGGACGGGACCGGGGAATTCGGCGTGGGCGGCTGCCGGCACGGCGGTACGCGCGGCGCGCGCCCTGGCGATCCGCGCATCGGGGGCCGCGGTCTCCTTGTCGGTGAGAGTCATGGACGGATCGTCGGCCGCGGAACCGGCCGCTGCGTCGCCCGCCGGGGGTGAAGCGGGGAGTCATCCACCACGGGTGACGACCGGAAGCGGCGCGAGCCGCAGGGTGATCCGTGGAGGTGCGGTGATGACGGAGTGGACGACGGGCGCTCGCCGGCGCCGGGCCGGAACGCCACGGGGATCTCCCCGGCGACGTTCGGCGCCTCGCTCCGCCATCCCGTCGGCCCGCCCCGCGGTGCTCTCGGGGGAGTGCCACCGGGCGGGCGGAACCTCCTGCGGGGCCGCGGCGACGCTCGGGGGCGCCGCCGCGGTCCCGCCCGCACGACTCTGGGCATCGCTGGGGCGTTGTCAACGAATCTGGGACGCGTGACTAGCGCGGCTCCCGCTGCGGGGTTTCGCCGAAGGCGTCGCGCAGCCGGGCTTCTTCCTCCTCGGACAGGTTGGTGCTCAGCAGCGACGCACCGGTTTCCTTGAACGGCTCGACGACCCGGTCCAGCACGGTGTCTTCGGACATCACGAACAGGGCGGACGTCCCGGGGGTGACCCGGGCCCGGACGGTGCCGATGAACTCTTCGTCGATCCCGACGTGGCTCAGCGACCCGGTCAGCGCCCCGATCGCGGCGCCGACGGCCATGCCCAGCAACGGGACGAAGAAGATCAGGCCGAACAGCAGGCCCCAGAAGCCCCCGCCCAGCGCGCCGGCCCCGGTCAGGGAACCGAGATCCTTGGTCTTCGGCTTCTTCCGCCCCTCGGGCCAGCTCACGCAAGCCGCATCGGCGATCGAGATCAGCTGCTGCTTCTGCAGCTGACGGAGCAGATCCAGTGCGTTTTCGGCACCTTCGACGGTCGGGAACCGCCACACGGTCAACGTGGACACGACGTCCTCCTCGGTCCGGGTTCGGTGGTCTTGCCGGACTGTGTCCTCCCGCACGGGGCAAGGCATCGCCCACGCCGTGTGAGCCGCCCGCCCGCCGCGGCCGGGCCACCTGATCTCACCTGGGGCGGGCGAGGACCGGCGGACGGCCGACCGACCATGATCGCCCGGGTCCGCAGCTCGTCGACGCAACGAGGAAGAGGGATCATGACCGAACCCATGCAGCCCCGGACCGGAACGACCGGCGACCGGGCACCCCTCCCGCCGGATCGGGCCGTCGCGCGGTCACGGCGGGTCGGCTGGATCTGGTTCGCCTCGGCGATCACCGTCCTGGTCGGACTGTTCAACGTGGTGGAAGGCGTGGTCGCGTTGTTCGACCGCGACTACTACGTCGTCGGCCCGTCCGGGCTGCTCGTCTTCTCCCTGGCGGGCTGGGGCTGGATCCACCTGATCGTCGGCTGCCTCGTGGTGGTGACCGGCATCGCGCTGTCCACCGGCTCGCAGTGGGCGCGGGTCGTGACGGTCGCGCTCGCCGGGTTCAACGCGCTGGCGCAGCTGGCTTTCCTGTCCGCGTACCCGTTCTGGGGCGCCATCGTGATCGCCCTCGACGTCCTCGTGATCTGGGCCGTCATCGTGCACGGCGACCAATCCACCTACGAAATCTGGTGACCCGGCGGCCCGCGCGCACGCCGGTGATCAGTACAGTCGTTGCCTCCGCCCGGCGTCGACCGCGGAACCGGGGCGAAGTCTCCCCACAGCCGAGAGGTTGACGTGCCCGATCCAGCGACGAGCTCGTTCCGGCCGGTGCCCGGCGGCAAGGTCGCCGTCCCGCGGCTGCCGGGGATCTTCGTGCCCCGTGCGCGGTTGGCGGTGCTGCTCGACCACGCCACCACCCGGCCGGTCACGGTGGTCCGGGCACCGGCCGGCGCCGGCAAGACCACGGCGCTGGCCGGCTGGGCCGGTGACGGCCGGGCCGTCGCGTGGGTGTCCCTCGACCAGGACGACAACGACGAGTCCCGGCTGTGGGCGGCGATCCTCTGCGCGTTGCGACGCTGTCCCGGCGTGCCCGCGGGCGGCGCCCTGGACCGGCTCTCCCCGCCCGGGCACGGGCGGCGGCAGCCGTTCCTGGCCGACCTCGACGACGCGCTCGCCGGTCTGAAGCAGCCGGTACGGCTGGTACTCGACGACCTCCAGGAGATTTCGCACCCGGAACCGCTGGAGGCGCTCGCGGCCCTCGCGCGGCACCTGCCGCCCGGCCTGCGGCTGGTGCTGGCCACCCGTGCCGAGCCGCGGTTGCGGCTGGCCCGCCTGCACGTCGAAGGCGCGCTGTCCCGGGTGGAGGCCGCCGAACTCCGGTTCACCGCGAAGGAAACCGCGAACCTGTTGCGGGCCGCCGGCGCCGCGGTCGGCGACGACCGCGTGCGCGAGCTCACCGAACGCACCGCGGGCTGGGCCGCGGCGCTCGGCTGGGCCGCGGTTTCGGTGCGGGAAGCCGACGACGCGGACGCACTCGTCGCGGCCATCACCGGCGACGACCGCGCCGTCGCCCGCTTCCTCGCCGACGAAGTCCTCTCGGGATTGCCCGCGGCCACGTCGGATCTGCTGCTGTGCCTCAGTGTCTGCGACGCGGCGGCGCCGGCGCTCGCGGTCCGCCTGTCGGGCCGTTCGGATGCCGGGGCCCGCCTGGACGGACTCGAGCGCGCGATGGGCCTCGTCACGCGGACCCCGGCCGAGACCTACCGGCTTCCGCCGTTGCTGCGCGTCTTCCTGCGTGCCGAACTGGACCGGCGGAACCCGGAGCGGGTCCCGCGGCTGCACGGGATCGCCGCGCGCTGGTACGCCGGCGAAGGACGCTTCGGCGAGGCGCTCCGGCACGCCGTGGCGGCCCGCGACCGGGAGCAGGTCCTGGCGCTCGCGCGGGAGCAGGCGGTGCGCCAGGTGCTGGTGGGCGACGGGAACCCGGTGCGGATCGCGCTCACCCACCTGGGCGCCGCGACGGTCGCCGGGCACCCGCGCCTGCGGCTGGCCTCCGCACTGGAGAACGTCCAAGGCGGCCGCCTCGCCGAAGCGGCGGCCGACCTCGGCGACGGGGTGGACGGCGAAGACCTGTGGCCGCTCGCCGTCCGCCACCTGGCCTCGGTGACCGGACGGCGCCCGCCGGAAGCCGAACTGCCGGCGGCGCGTCACCCGGAGATCGTCGCGTGGGCGACCCTCGATCGCGCGTGGCGGTCGGTGTACCGGGGGGCGCGCCGGCACGCCCTCACGCAGGCGCAGGAAGCGCTGCGGCTGGCCCAGGGCGAGCGGCTCGACCACCTGGTGCTGCACAGCAGGCTCGCGGTCGCCGTCGCCACCGCCGTGGGCGGGGACCACCTGGCGATGCGGCGGGCCTGCACCGGCGCCCTCGCCGTCGCGCGCCGGCACGGCTGGCGCCGGTCCCCGGGAGTGGCCGAGTGCCACCTGCTGCTGGCCTACGACGACCTGATGCGCGCCGAGCCGGTCGCCGCGGGCCGGGAACTGGCCCAGGCGGCGACGGCGGAAGTCCCCGGCGGCGTGCCGATGCTGCCGCCGCTGCGTGAGTTCTTCGAAGGCATGGTCCGCTTCGACGACGGCGACCGGCCGGCGAGCTCGCAGCTCATGCGGGCGGCGCGGCACCGGCTCGCCGACCTCGAGCTGCCCCGCGAAGTGATCGGGGTGTGCGCGGTCGCGGAGTACCACGCGGCGCTGACCCTCGGCGAGGGACTGCACGCGGCCGAAGTGCTCGCCTGGGCCCAGGAACGGCTGCCCGGCAGCGGCGAGCTGGCCCTCCTGCGGGTCCGCGGCCACCTCGCCGCCGACGAGACCGACGCGGCCGAAGCGGTCCTGCGGGACACCGCGTCGGCGACGTCGCTGTTGCCGGCCACCCCGGTCGACCGCTGCCTGGCCGAAACGGCGCTCGCCCTGCGTTCGCACCGGCGGACCAAGGCCCTCCACGCTCTTGACCGGGCACTTGCGCTCGCGCGGCCGAACGGGCTGGTGCGCCCGTTCGCCCTCGCCGAACCGCAGGTCGGGCGTCTGCTGATCGACCACTCCGGTGGGTTCGGCTCGCTGGACCGGTTCGCTCAGGGGATTCGCGGGCGGCTGGTGCCGCACGCTCCGCCGAGTGATCTGACCGACCGCGAGCAGGTGGTCCTGCAGCGGCTGCCGTCTCAGCGGTCGCTGGACGAGATCGCGTCCGACTTGACGGTTTCGGTCAACACGGTGAAGACCCATGTGCGGGCCATATACGGGAAGCTCGGTGTGAACAACCGCCGCTCGGCCGTTGTGGTCGCCCGCCACCACGGGCTGACCTGACGGCTTTCGTCGCGGCGGGGTGTGCTGAGAGCAGCGCGTCGGCTCAGCGGGCACAGCAGCCAGTGTCACGCGTCGAAAGTTGGTTGACGCTCGGGCCGAGCGCCCCAATGTGGCGTTCGGTGCGTCCAGCGCACCCAATGTGGCGTTCGGTGCGTCAGACGCAACCAACGCCACATTGGGGCGCACGCCGGGACGCTGTCGACGAACATCGGACGCACGGCACCAGGTTCAGAAGTCGCCTGCCAGCACGATCCGGCCCGAAGCCCCTCAGTCTTCGTCGCGGCGAGGGGCCGACAGGAGCGCGTCGGCCCAGCGGGCGCGCGGGTCGACATCCACCAGCAGCGCCTTCGCGAGCAGGGTGGCGGGCACGGCGAGAACCGCGCCGAGCGGGCCCAGCAGCCAGGTCCAGAACACGAGCGCCAGCACGGTGACCAAAGTGGACAGACCGACCGAGCCGGCCACGAACCTGGGCTGGATCAGCGATTGCACGACGAAGTTCAGCCCGGCGTACACGATCAGCACCACGAGCAGGCTGCTCCAGCCGCCGTCGAGGAGCGCGATGAGTGCGGGCGGGGCGACCCCGATCACGAAGCCCACGTTCGGGATGTAGTTGGTGACGAAGGCGAGCAGCCCCCACAGCACGGCGCCCGGGACGGAAAGCAGGGCCAGCGCGGTCGTGTCGAGCGCCGCCACGAGGCCGCCGAACACGGTCGTCACGAGCAGGTAGCGGCGGGTGCCGGTGACGAAACCGCGCAGCGACGCGGAAATCCACGGCCGGTCGCGGCCGATCCGGCCGAGGCGCTGGCCCGCCCACGCGGTCTCGGCGCTCAGGAACAGCAGGAGGGCGAGCAGGAAGGCCAGGTTCGTCGCCAGGCCGCCGACCCCGGCGAGGAGGGAACCGGCCAGGCCGACCAGTTTGCCGGCGTCGACGGACGACAGCATGGTCCGCAGCTCCGGTTCGCCGACCCCGAAGCGGCCGAGCACGGTCAGCCCGTCGTGCAGGAGCTCGTCGACCCGGCCGGTGTAGCCGGGGATCAGGGCCGACAGCTGCGCGACGGAGACCACGACGACCAGGAAGAAGGCGAGCAGGGCCGCGTAGACGGTGATCACCAGCACGGCGACGGTCAGCCAGCGCGGCATTCCCTTGTCCCGCAGCCACGTCCGCACCGGATCGAGGGTGATCACGACGACGAGGGCGAGGAAGACCGGGCCGACGAGCCAGGCGACGGCCTGGACGCCGGCCAGCACGACCACCGCGGCGGCGGCACCGAGCAGCACCACGAGCGCGCGGGGCAGGGGAGTGCCACCGGTCCCGAGGTCGCTTTCGGGCGGCCACGGGACCGGCGGCGGGTGCGCGCCGCCACCGAACCGGTCGGCGAGTCTCCGGAAGGGCTGCCGTGCGGGGCGGTCCGCCCGCCGCTCACCGGCCGCGGTCCGGCTCCGCCGGGGCTTGCGGAACCGGTGGGCCGGGAAATCGGTGAACGATGCTCGCAGCATGCGGATCCCTCCGGAGACGGACGGCGGCGAGGCCCACGGTGCCCGCTCGGCGCGGCCCGGCCGTCACCCGGCACGGAGGAGATCGATGCGGTGTCTTGAATGAGTCATTCAGGACCGCCGAAGACCTGAATGACTCATTCAAGACGTCGGCGACGTCGGCAGACCGCGCGGGCCCGGCCTCACGCGGCGGTGAGGTGCTTGCTCCGCACGGCCGGCTCGGCTTCCTCGGCGAGCAGGTGCTCCGCCCGGGCGAGGTAGTCGTCGATCGCGCGCAACCGGGCCGCGGCGCGCTGTTCCACCGCATTGGCCTGCCGCACGATCGCGTCCGCGCGCCGACGCGCGGTCGTCACGACGGCGTCGGCCTCGGCGCGGGCGAGTTCGAGCATGTGCCGGACGCGGTCGCCCACCGCCGCCGGATCGGCCGGGGCGGCGGCGAGCCGGTCCAGGCGGACGCGCAGCCGGTCGATTTCGGTTCGGGCCGCTTCGAGCCGCCGGGCCAGTGTTTCGGCTTCGGCGACAGCGGCGTCGCGGTCGAGGGTGAGCAGCCGCAGCTCGTCCCGGATTTCGGCGAGGTGCTCGTCGACCTGCTCGCGGTCGTAGCCGCGCAGGGTGAGCGCGAAGCTGGTCGGCAAGGGCAGGGTCATGCCGTCCTCCGGGCCCGCAGGGCGGCGCGCAGCTCGTCCGGCCCGGCGGCCGTGCGCAGGGCCGGTGGATCGAGGCGGCCGATGCGGTGGTCGTCTTCCTGCAGCGCGGTGAGGAACCGCGTGATCCGCGCCGGTGGCGGGGTGACCGTGGGGCCGCCGAGGTACCGCAGGACGATCATGTCTTCGCCGGAGTGGGTTTCGACGGCGGCGGACCAGCCGTGGACTTCGTCCCACAGCAGGGCGACATCGCGATCCGGGTACCCGGGCAGGCGCTCGTCGAGGGCGACGTAGGCGGAGACCGGGGTGTCGTGGTCGACGGTGCAGGACTCCATGCCGATGCCCAGTGCGGCGGTGACTTCGGCCAGGTAGTCGTACAGCGTGGCCAGGGCGGGGTGGCTGCCCCGGCCGAGGTGCAGCGGGGTGGTCATGAACACGTCCTTCGTGCGCGTGCGCCGGGTGGCCGGACACCCGGGTCCGGCCACCCGCCGATACCGGGTCAGGCCTGGATCTGCTGCCGATCGGTGTTCGCGCCGGTGACTTCGATGCGCCGGGGCTTGGCCCGCTCGGCGATCGGGATGCGCAGGGTGAGCACGCCGCGGTCGTAGTCGGCGGTGATCCGGTCGGTGTCGAGGGTGTCGCCGAGGAACAGCTGCCGCGAGAACACGCCCAGCGGCCGTTCCGAGACCTGCAGCCGGACGTCGTCGCCGGTCGGCAGCGGACGGCGTTCGGCCTTGACGGTCAGGACGTTGCGTTCGACGTCGAGCTCGATGGCGCCGGGGTCGACGCCGGGGAGGTCGAAGCTGACCACGAATTCGTCGCCCGCGCGGTAGGCGTCCAGGGGCATGGGGGCGGGCCTGGACCAGGTGCCGGGGGCCGGGGTGCCGAACACCTGCTGGGCGAAGCGGTCGAATTCGCGGAACGGGTCGGTGCGCATCAACATCGGGGTCCACCTCCAGGGTCGTCTTGCGTCAACACGCATCGCTTTTCTAGCATGTCGTCATTTGGATGACAAGTGTGGCGTCGTCGATAGGATGACAAATGAACGATGAGGAAGTGCCGGGAATCAGTGACGTCGTGCGCGCGGCCCGGGCCGGCAGTGCGGCTCCCGACGACGTGCTCGGTGCGCTGACCCGGTTGCGGGCGTTGCGCGACCAGCTCGGGTCGTGGGAGCCGGAGCTGATCGCGGCGGCGCGCGCCGGCGGGGTGAGCTGGGCGGCGCTCGCCCCGGCGCTGGGCGTGGCGAGCCGGCAGGCGGCCGAGCGCCGGTTCCTCCGGTTGCGGCCCACGCCGAACGGCGAGCTGACCGGCGAAGCGCGGGTGGCCGCCGAACGCGGTCGTCGCGCCGGCGACCGGGCGGTCGCCGAGTGGGCGCGCCGGAACTCGGCGGTGCTGCGGCAGCTGGCCGCTCAGGTCAGCGCGGTGCGCGGCCTCGGCGACGCCGGGCAGGCGAGCGCCGCCCGGCTCGGTGCCGCGCTGGGCGAGGACGACGTCACCGGGCTGCTGCCGCCCCTGGCCGAGATCCGGACCCACCTCGAGCGCGATCACGTCGGGCTGGCCGAGCAGGTGGGCGCGATCGGCGAGCACGCCGAACGGCTGCGGCGCGATGCGGCCGATCGCCGTCGGGAGGCGGGGCGGTGAGGTCAGGTGTCGGAGATGTGCCGGGGCCGGTCGGTGCGCCGCACCGCGATCGCGGTCAGCGCGGCCATGACCGCGGTCGCGATGCCGAGGACCGCGAGCGCGCTCCGGACGCCACCGGTGCCGGTGGCGATGGCGGAAATGGCGAGCGGGGAGGCGAACTCGCCGAGGAACAGCGTGCTCGTCCACAAGCCGGTACCGCGGCCGCGCTGCTCGAACGCGAGCCGCTTGACGGCCCAGGTGACCAAGGTGGGCAGCAGCATCCCGGTGCCGAATCCGGTGAGGACCGCGCCGATGGTGATGAGCACCGGGGACGCGGCGGCGAACACGAGCAGGAAACCGGCGGCGGACAGGCCGAACTCCACCGGCAGCAGGACCCGCGGGGACTTCCCGGCCAGCGGACCGAACGCCAGCGCGCCGCCGGCCGTGCCCAGCGACATGATCACCGAGACCAGCCCGATGGCGCCGGTCGAGGTGACGCCCACTTCCGTGAGCACGTAAGGCAGTTCGACGATGAGGGCGTAGAAGACGACACCGCCGAAGACGGTGACCAGGCACGGCGCGGCCAGCCCGCCCCAGGGGAGCTTCGGCAGGTGGCGGTTCGCGGCCCGCTTCTCCGGCGAGACGGGTTGCCACAGCTTGACCAGCATCGGGATCGCGAGCGGCGCGGCCACGGCGTACAGCCAGAACGGCGTGCGCCAGCTCGACGCGCCGAGTGCGCCGCCGAGGGCCAGGAACGCGGTGGCCGACAGCGTGGCGACCAGCGTCTGCAGGGCCAGGTAGCGCGCCCGGCGTGACCCCGACCAGTAGTCGCCGATCAGGGTCGTGCAGCAGGTCATGATCGCGCCTTCGCACAATCCGACCAGAACCCGGCTGGCGAGGATCGCGCCGAGCGAGTCCAGGTACAGCGGTGCGGTGCCGAACACGGCGTAGGCCAGCATCGCGGCGATCAGCAGCCGCTTCCGGTCGATCTTGTCGACGGCGATGCCGGCGAGTGGCGCGGTGAGCGCGATCAGCAACGCCGGGGCGGTGAGCACGAGCGGGACGAGGACGTCGGCGCCGGGCGTGTCCGCGAACGCCCGGGTCATCCGCGGGAGGACGGGGGCGATGAGGACGGCTCCGAGCACGGACATGCAGCTGCCGGACAGCAGGAGCACCAGCTGCGTGATCCCCGCCGATCGCCGGGAGGCAGATTGGTGCGAGAGACCGGTGTCCGGCGGCCGGTTGCGTGCGGGGCTTTCGGGCATGGCGGCACCTAGATTCGTCATCGGTCCAGGAGGGGAAACTGTGGAAGAAGTCTGGGTATCCCGGCCCTGGAACGGAAATCACCATTCGTGAAGTCGGGCATCACCGCGGTGGATGCGGTCAGGTGGCGACTCGTGCCGCCGCCGCGGCGACTAGGTCGCGGAGGTAGCGGTGCTCGGGATCGTCGTCGTGGATCGGGTGCCACCACATCGCCTCCAGCAACGGGCTCACCTCGAACGGGCACGGCAGCGCCCGGACGCCGAGGGCGGCCGGGATCCGGTCGGCCAGCCGCCGTTGCAGCAACGCGACCCGGGGCGATCCGGCGACCAGGCCGGGAATGGCCAAAAAGGACTCGGTGACGATCTGCACGCGCGGTTCGATGCCCAGCATGCGCATCTGCCGCGCGGCCGGCGTCGACGCGGTCGGCCCGTGGTAGGTGGCCACCCAGGGCATCGTTTCGAGCTGCGCGGTCGTCAGGGCGTCCCCGACGTCCGGGTTGTCGGCGGCGACGAGGCACACCCACTCGTCGGTGTAGAGGTCCTGGTGCCGCAGGCCCTGGAGGAAACCGTGCGGCAGCAACAGCAAGTCGACGCCCGCCAGCACCTGTTCGGCCGCGTCGACCAGGTGCGGGGTGTTCGCCAGCAGCCGCAGCTGAGCGCCGGGAGCCTGTTCGTCGAGCAACGCCACGAGCGCCGGGCCGAGCACCGCCGCGCCGTAATCGCTGACCACGAAAGAAAACTCGCGCGTGGTGGTCGCGGGATCGAAGTGGGCCGCGGCGGCGAAGACCCGGTCCACGCCGGCCAGCGCGACCCGGACCCGCTCCTTCAGCTGGACGGCCAGCGGCGTCAGGCGGGAGGCGTTGCCGACCCGGATCAGCAGCTCGTCGTGGAAGTGCCGGCGCAGCCTGCCGAGCTGGGCCGAGACCGCCGGCTGGCTCAGCCCCACCTGCTCGGCGGCGCGGGTGACGCTGCGCTGCTGCAGCAGCGCGTCCAGCGTGACCAGCAGGTTCAGGTCCAGCGTGGCGAGATTCATCGCGGCAGGATATCCACCGCGCTGATGTGGTGCATCAGCTGATTCGTCTTCCCGGATGCCCCCGGAGGCTCCACCCTGGGGTGCGTGGAACGAAACGATCCCGAAGGCGCGATCGCGGCGGCGGCGAAACGGTGCACCAACGCGGGCCGCTGGGGCCCGGACGACGTGCTCGGCACGCTGAACCACCTCGACGCGGCCAAACGCGTGGAAGGCGCCGCGCTCGTCCGGCGTGGCGTGAGCTTCTCCCTGGCGCAGAGCTTCGGCGCCGACGGCCCGCAGAAGGGCTGGCGCCGCCGGACGAACCCGGTGCACACGATGCTCGACACCGGCGTCGACGCCGAACGCGGCACGCAGGGCTTCCCGCACGGGATCGGCGGCGCCGACGACGTCGTGTTCATGCCGCTGCAGGCCTCGACCCAATGGGACGGGCTCGGCCACATCTTCGACCACGGCGTGGCCTACAACGGCCGCCGCGCGGGTGATGTCGTCACCAGCGAGGGTGACCGAGTCACCGGGATCGAGACGACCGCCGGGCTGATCGCCGGGCGCGGGGTGCTGCTCGACGTCGGGCGCGTGCTCGGCGGCGGTGAGCTGCCCGACGGGTTCGCGATCACCGTCGAGCACCTCGAGGCCACGATCGCCGCCCACGGTCCCACCGCCCGGGTCGGCCGCGGCGACCTCGTCCTCGTCCGGACCGGCCGGCTCACCCGGGCCCGGCGCGAAGGCTGGGGCGACTACGCGGGCGGCGATTCGCCCGGCCTGTCGTTCACCACCGCGGACTGGCTGCACGGCACCGAGATAGCCGGGATCGCCACCGACACCTGGGGTGTCGAGGTGCGGCCCAACGAGTTCGACGACGCGTTCCAGCCGCTGCACCAGGTCGCCATCCCGCACATCGGGCTGTTCCTGGGGGAGATGTGGGACCTCGACGCCCTCGCCGAGGACTGCGCGGCCGACGGCGTTCACGAGTTTTGGCTGACCGCCGCGCCCCTGCCCGTGACCGGCGCCGTCGGTGCCCCGGTCGCCCCCATCGCCGTCAAGTAACCGAAGGAGCCTGTCGTGACCGCCGTGAACACCGTCCTCGTGGTCGGCGCGGGTCTCGCCGGGACCGGCACCGCGATCCTGCTCGCCGCCCGCGGAGTCACGGTCGACCTGGTCGAGGTCGACGCCGGAATCAGCGCGCTCGGGTCGGGAATCACGTTGCAGGGCAATGCCTTGCGCGTGCTGCGCGACCTCGGCGTCTGGGAGGCCGCGCGAGCCGAAGGCTACTGCTTCGACAGCGTGGGCCTGCGTGCCCCGGACGGCACCGTGCTGGCCGAGATCCCCGACGCTCGCACCGGCGGCCCCGACCTGCCCGCGACCCTGGGCATGCCCCGGCCCGCGCTGGCGCGCATCCTCATCGACCGAGCCCGCGACTCGGGCGTGAAACTCCACTTCGGACTGTCAGTCACCGGGCTGGGCGAAGCCGGCGACGTCACCTTCTCCGACGGCTCGACCGGCCGGTACGACCTGGTCGTCGGCGCGGACGGCATCCGCTCGACGGTCCGGCGGCTGCTCGGCATCGAGACCGGCCCGCGGCCCACCGGGATGGGGATCTGGCGCGCGTTCGGTCCGCGCCCGGCGTCGATCACGCGGACCGATCTCTGCTACGGCGGCCCGTGCCACATCGCCGGGTACTGCCCGACCGGGGAGAACTCGCTCTACGCCTATCTCGTCGAGGACGCGCAAGACCGCAGTGGGCTCGGTCCCGTGGAACGGCTCGAGACGATGCGGCAGCTCGCGTCGGCCTACCACGGGCCGTGGGACGAGATCCGCGCCGCGCTCGACGACCCGGCGCGCATCCACTACACCTGGTTCGAAACGCACGTCCTGCCGGCGCCGTGGCACCGCGGCCGGGTCGTGCTGATCGGCGACGCCGCGCACTCCTGCCCGCCCACCCTCGCCCAGGGCGGGGCGCAGGCCCTGGAAGACGCGGCGGTCCTGGCCGAGCTGCTGACCGGGCACGACGTCGTGGACGAGCGGCTGTGGACGGCGTTCACCGACCGCCGCTACGCCCGCGCCAAAGCCGTCGTCGACGCGTCCAACCAGCTGGGCCAGTGGCTGCTCGACCGCGAGCCGGGCGACGTCCCCGGCCTCATGCGCCGGATCACCGAACTCGTCTCCCAGCCCGCCTGACCCCCCCGGAGGAATCCGTGACCGACCGCCTGATCACCCACCTGCGGCACGTCGACCTCGCCGTGCCCGGCTTCGCCCGGCAGCGCGACTTCTTCACCGGCGCCTGGGGCCTGAGCACCGAGCACACCGACACCGGCATCGCGTTCCTCGCCGCGGCGGGCTCGCCCGAGCAGTACGTCGTCCGGCTGCGCCAAGCCGAGGACAAGCGGATCGACCTGATCGCGTTCGGCGCCGCCACCCCGGCCGACGTCGACACCCTCGCCGCGCGCCTGGCGACTTCCGGCGTCACCCTCGTCCACGAACCGAAGACCCTCCTGACGCCGGGTGGCGGCTACGGTTTCCGGTTCTTCGACAACGAAGGCCGCACGATCGAGGTCAGCGCCGACGTCGCGATCCGCGCGCACCGCAAGGTCGAAGCCGGTGAATCCGTCCCGGTGCGACTGTCGCATGTGGTCATCAACTCCGCGGATCCCGAGGGCACACGCGCGTTCTACGAACGCCACCTCGGGTTCCGGCTCTCGGACACGCTCATGCACCCGCGGATGGGCGAGATGATGTGGTTCCTGCGGATCAACGCCTGGCACCACAGCGTCGCGATCGCCCGCGGGCCGCACCCGTCGCTGCACCACGCGTCCTTCGAACTGCGCGGGCTGGACGAGTACATGCGCGGCACCGGCCGCCTGCTGCGCGCCGGAGTGGAAAAGATCTGGGGCCCGGGCCGGCACCTCGCCGGGAACAACACGTTCTCCTACTTCCTCGACCCGCACGGCAACACCCTCGAATACACGACCGAGCTGGACGAGGTCGACGAGGACACCTGGCACCCCCACCTCTACGACTTCAGCAAGCCGGAGGTCTCCGACCAGTGGGGGACGGCGAACGCGATGAACGAGTTCGTCGCGCGGAAGTCGTTCAACGACCCCGACAAGGGTCTCTTCGTCGCCCCGCCGGTGTAGCCATGAGGTTCGCCACTTACGAGCTGGACGGGACCGTCCACTCCGGAATCGCCGGCGACGACGGGCTGCATCCGTTGCCGGAAAAGACAACTGTGCTCGATCTTGTGCGCGCCGGGTTGCCCGCCGCGCTCGAAGCCGGGACGGCGGCGCTGCGGCGACCGGCGGTGCCGCTGTCCGCCGTGCGGTTGCTGCCGCCGCTGGACCCGCCCACCGTCCGGGACTTCGTGGCCTTCGAGGAGCACGTCGAAGGCGTCGTCGCGAGCGTGTCCGGCGGGGCCGGGGTGCCGCCCGAGTGGTACCAGGCCCCGACCTTCTACTTCACCAACCCGTACGCGCTGCTCGGCGCCCACGACGACGTCCCGGTCCCGCCGGGCTGCGAGCTGTTCGACTTCGAGCTGGAGGTCGCCGCGGTCATCGGCCGCGGCGGCGCGTCCCTGGATCCCGCGCGGGCCCGGGAGGCGATCTTCGGGTACACCATCCTCAACGACTGGTCCGCCCGCGACCTGCAGCGCCGGGAGATGAAGGTCCAGCTCGGGCCGGCCAAGGGCAAGGACTCCGCCACCACCCTGGGGCCGTGGCTGGTGACCGCGGACGAGCTGGCGGCGCACCACGACGAGGACGGCTTCCTCGCGCTCGAGATGACCGTCGCGGTCAACGGCGTGCGCGTCGGGCACGACCTGCTGTCGAACATGGGCTGGCCGTTCGCCGAGCTGGTCTCCTACGCCTCGCGGGGCACGTGGGTCCGCGCCGGGGACGTGCTCGGGTCGGGCACCTGCGGCAACGGCGGCTGCCTGGCCGAGCTGTGGGGCCGGGGCCGGGACCTCCCGCCGCTGGCCCCGGGCGACGTCGTCGAGATGACGGTCGAGGGGCTGGGGACGATCCGCAACACCGTCGTCGCCGGTTCCGCGCTGCCGCCGGTGGCCCCCGCCCGCCCGCGGCCGAGACAGCGCACGCGATGACGACAACGAAAGGATCACCGTGTTCGAGTACTTCCCCGAGAACTACCCGTGGAGCCTGGGGGTCGTCGCGACGCTCAACAGCGGCGGGCTCATCGACGAGGTCGACCGGGCCTGCCGCCCCATCCGTGAGGCGGCCACCCGCGGCGAGGACGCGGGCACCCCGGACTTCCTGCGCGCCTGGACGGCGCTGACCGACCAGCTCGTCGCGCAGGCCGAGGAAGCCGAGAAGACCGGCCACCTGCGGACCGCCGGGCAGCTGTACGCGCGCGCCACCAATTATCTTTCGCAGGCCGAACGCCTCCAGAGCGCGTCCGCCGAGGGCCGGCTCGACAGCTACCGGCGCGTGCTGGAGCTGCAGCAGAAGGCGTTCGACCTCAAGGACCCGGGCATCACCCGGGTCGAGGTCCCGTACGAGGGCACGACGCTGCCGGCGTACTTCAGCTCCGCCGGCGAGCACGCCCCGGTCATGATCATGTGGAACGGGCTGGACTCGACCAAGGAGCACATGTACGCCTCCGGGCACTGGGAAGAGCTGGCCGCACGCGGCATCTCGGCCCTGATGGTCGACTGCCCCGGTTCCGGTGAGGCGCTGCGCGTGCAGGGCCTCACCGCCCGCGTCGACACCGAGGCGTGGGCGAGCGCCTGCGTCGACTACCTCGAAACCCGCGACGACGTCGACCCGGCCCGGATCGGCCTGGTCGGCTGGTCGCTCGGCGGCTACTACGCCCCGCGCGCCGCCGCCTTCGAGAAGCGGCTCGCGCTGGTCGTCGCGTGGGGCGCCAACCACGACTGGGGCGCGGTGCAGCGGCGCCGGCTGGAACGCGAAGGCGAGCGCCCGGTGCCGCACTACTGGGAGCACGTCCGGTGGGTGTGGGGCCACGAAGACCTGGACGAGTTCATCGCGTTCGCCGACTGCATCAACCTCGACGGCGTCGTCGAGCACATCACCGTGCCGTTCCTCATCTGCCACGGCGAACGCGACCGGCAGATCCCGGTGGCGTACGCGCACCGCTCGTACGAGCAGGCGGTGGGCAGCCCGCGGCGGGACCTGCGGATCTTCAGCGTCGAGGAAGGGGGGAGTGAGCACATCGGGCTGGACCATCTGGGGCACGTCAGCACTTACATCGCCGATTGGGTGAGCGACGTGTTCGGCCAGGAGTAGCCGTACGGTGGTTGAGCGTCTTCTTTCGCCGACCGAGGAGCACGCCATGAGCAAGACCGCCGACGGGACCGCGCTGGGGCCGATGGTCATCGTGGCCGTCGAGCAGTTCGAGCCCGCGCCGCTGGTCGACGACCGAGAAGAAGATGCCGGGGCTGTGGGCGAGCATGCTCTGCCGCAAGCGCTACGTCGACGACCAGCTGCTCGACGCCGCGGCCGGTGGGCTCGACGCCGTGGTGATCCTCGGTGCCGGGTTCGACACCCGGGCCTACCGGCTGCCCCGGCTGCGCGGGATCCCGGTCTACGAGGTGGACCTGCCGGCCAACACGGCCCGCAAGGCCGCCGCGCTGCGCAGGCGGTTCGGCCGGGTCCCCGGGGACGTCACGCTGGTCCCGGTGGACTTCGAGACCCAGGACTTCCGGGCGGAACTGCGCCGCCACGGCTTCACCGGCGGACGGAAGACCTTCGTCGTGTGGGAGGCGGTGACCCAGTACCTCACCGAACCCGCCGTGCGGCACACCCTCGAGCAGCTGGCCGACCTCGCGCCGGGCAGCCGGCTGGCCTTCACCTACCTCCGCAAGGACTTCCTCGACGGCGAGCAGTTCTACGGGGCACGCGCGGCCTACGAGGACTTCGTGGTCAAGTGGCGGCTCTGGCGGTTCGGGCTGGCGCCCGGCGAGGTCGCGGGGCTGCTCGCCGAGTACGGGTGGCGGGAACGCGAACAGCTCGGGCCGGCGGAGTTCACCGCCCGCTACCTGCAGCCGGCCGGGCGCGACCTGCCGGTGTCGGAGATCGAGCGCTCGGTGCTGGCCGATACCGTCCATTGAGGACACTCAGGCGCGCCGCGGGAGTACGCTGGCCCCGGGTGTGCCGGGAAGCCTGGTCGGCGCGACAGTCCTGCGCGCGAAACGAGGCTCCCATGACGATCGACGCCGTCCACCTGACCAAGCAGTACCGCGACGTCCGGGCCGTGGACGAGGTGACACTGCGCGTCGCACCCGGTGAGATCTACGCCCTGCTCGGCCTCAACGGCGCCGGCAAGACCACGACCATCCGGATGCTGCTCGGCCTGCTGCGCCCGACCCGCGGTGAGGTGTCGCTGTTCGGGGAACGGGTCCGGCCCGGCCACAACGCCGGCTGGGCCCGGGTCGGGTACCTGGTCGAGACTCCCGCCGCCTACCCCGAGCTCACCGTGACCGAAAACCTCCAGGTGATCGCGCAGCTCCGTGGCCTGCGCGACGAGCACGCCGTGACCGATGCCATCGCCCGGCTCGGCCTGCGACCCCACGCCCACCGCCGCGCGCAAACCCTCTCGCTGGGCAACAAGCAGCGCCTCGCACTGGCCAAAGCGCTGCTGCACCGGCCCGAGCTGCTGATCCTCGACGAACCCGCCAACGGCCTCGACCCCGCGGGCGTCGCCGAGATCCGGAACCTGCTGCACGACCTCGCCCACCACGACGGGGTGACAATCCTGCTCTCCAGCCACATCCTCACCGAAGTCGCCCGCCTGGCCACCCGCATCGGCGTCCTCGACCACGGACGGCTGGTCTGGGAAGGCGCCGCCGCCGACCTGGCCGGCCGGTCACGCCCGCGGTTGCGCGTCGAGGTCCACGATTCCGGTCGCGCGACGGCGGTGTTGCGCGCGGCCGGGCACGCCGTCTCCGACGAGGAGGGCGGGCTCGCCCTCACCGGTGACCGCGCGATCCACCACCCCGAAGAGATCGCCACCCAGCTCGTGACCGCGGGCTGCCCGCCCACCCGGCTCGCCGTGGAGCAGGACGACCTCGAGACCTGCTTCCTGCGCCTGGTCGGCCGGTCATGAGCACCGCCACGGCCGCGGTCCGGACCGAACTGCTCAAGGCCCGCCGCTCCCGGCTGCCATGGGTCACGGTCGCGGCGTTCACCGTCGCGGCCGGCTTCGGCGGCCTGATCATGTTCATCCTGCAGGACGTCCGCCGCGCGCGGGCCCTCGGCTTGCTCGGCACCAAGGCCGCGCTCACCGGCGGCACCGCCGACTGGCCAGCCTACTTCGCGCTGCTCGCCCAGATCATCGCCGTCGGCGGCGCCGTTCTCTTCGGTGTCATCGTGATCTGGACGTTCGGCCGCGAATTCAGCCAGGGCACCGCCAAGGACCTGCTGGCCCTGCCCACTCCGCGCACCACGCTCGTCGGCGCGAAGTTCGCCGTCACCACGGGCTGGTCGCTGGTGCTCACCGGGCAGACGTACCTGCTCGGGCTGGCGATCGGCGCCGCGCTCGGCCTGTCCGGCTGGTCGGCCGCGGTCGCCGCGACCGGTCTGGCGAAACTGCTGCTCACCGCGGTGCTGACGATCGCCGTCGCGACCCCGTTCGCCCTCGCCGCCAGCGTCGGCCGCGGCTACCTCGCCGGGGTCGGTGCCCTGTTCCTCGCCGTCTTCCTCGCCCAGGTCATCGCCCTGCTCGGGTACGGCCCGTACTTCCCGTGGACCGTACCCGCCCTCGTCAGCGACATCGCCGGCCGCCAGCCACCCGGGCCCG
This sequence comes from Amycolatopsis lexingtonensis, assembly GCF_014873755.1. Lineage (NCBI taxonomy): Bacteria > Bacillati > Actinomycetota > Actinomycetes > Pseudonocardiales > Pseudonocardiaceae > Amycolatopsis > Amycolatopsis lexingtonensis. The sequence continues at coordinate 3,162,209 of NZ_JADBEG010000001.1, read as the reverse complement.
TCGGCTACGGCCTCGTGGCCGTAGCCGGCGTCGCCGGAGTGCTGGGGACGGCCTTTTGGTGGAAACACGCCGACCAAGACCGCTGAATCAGCGTTGCAGCGTCAGGACACCCGGCCGCCAGGGCAGCTGGTCGTAGGGGCCACTGGCGGACGGCGACTTCCCTTGGTAGAGCAGCTGGAGGTTGCAGGGATCCACGGTCATCGTCTGGTCGGGGTTGGTGCGGACGAGGTCGCCGTGGCTGATGTCGTTGGTCCAGCTGGCGCCGCTGTTGGCCTTGCCCGCGAAGGGGTTGCTTTCGCTGGTGGCCTGCGGAGTCCACGAGCCGCTGAGGCTGCTTGCCGTGTACGAACGGAAGTAGCGTCCGTTCGCGCCGATGGATTCGACGATCATGAGGTACTGGTTCTGGCCCTGGACCTTGTAGACCTGGACGGCTTCGAACAGGTTGTTGGTGGAGTCGCTCATGACGGTGGTGTAGTTGGAGCCGAAGCTGCCGGGGAAGTTCCCGATGGGCATGCTGGCTCGGTAGATCTTTCCGTTGTCACCGGCGAAGAAGAGGTACATGTTCGAGCCGTCGGCGATGAGCGTCTGGTCGATCGGGCCGGTGCTGGAGCCGGAGATGCTGCCGGTGAACAGCGCTTGCGGCGAGGACCAGCCGTTGGGGTTGGTGGGGTCGCTGGAGGTGCGGTAGATGAACGGCCACGCGCCCCATTGGTAGGCGAGTACCCAGATGTTCTTCGGTGCGAAGTAGAACAGGGTGGGCGCCACCGCGCTTTGGCTCATGCCGGTCTGCCCGGCGGAGGCCATGTCGGACCAGTTGGTGAACGGCGTGAAGGCCATCGAGCCATAGGTGGAGCCGGAGACGTTGGACGCGTAGACGAGGTGTTTTCCGTTGTAGACGACGTTGGTGAAGTCCTTGAGCGAGACCCAGCCGTTCTTGGGCTGGGCGAGGACGCCGGTCGAGGACCAGCGGTAGCTCGACGGCAGCGAGCAGCTGCTGCCGCCGGTCGTGGTGGTGGTCGGCGTCGTCGTCGGGGTGCTCGACAGGCCGGTCCATTTCTGGTTGCTGGCCCCGGTGCAGGTCCAGAGCTGCACCGCCGTGCCGTTGGCGGTCCCGGCGCCGGTGACGTCCAGGCAGAGCCCGGACTGCACCGCGACCACGGTGCCGTCGGCGTTCACGCGCCACTGCTGGTTGGCGCCGCCGTGACAGGTCCAGATCTGCGGCCGGGTGCCGGCGGTGGTCGCGCTGCCGGGTACGTCCAGGCACTTGCCGCCGAACACCGTCAGCTCGCCGGCCGACGTCGACGTCCACTGCTGGCCGGAACCGCCCCAGCAGTCGTAGATCTGCACGGCCGTCCCGTCGGTCTGGCTGGCGTTCGGGACGTCCAGGCACCGGCCCGACCCGGTGCCGCGCAAGGAACCGGTGACGTCGGCCGAGGCCGCGCCGGCTCCCAAGGTCACCGCCGAAACGACGGCCGCCGCGACGGTCGTCGCGGCGGCGAGTGCCGCGAACCTGCGGCCGGTACCTGCTTCGTTCATGAGGACCTCTCCTGGTCAGGGCACTGTTATCGCTAACATTTCGGCGCTGGGGAAAGGGGCTCGTTCACCGGTGAGTCCCGGCGAACGAGCCCCTGTCACCCCCTCAGGAAGTGCTGCAACTGACGCTGGGCCAGTTCCAGTTCCCGTTGTGCTGGATGGTGACGCCCCAGTTGTTGCCGTTTCCGTTGGGCGTCGCGACGAGGACCTGGCTGCTCGGCCACGTCGCGTTGATGTTCCAGGTCGCGCTGATCCGCGCGGGACTCGGTACGGTCATGGTGACCGTCCACGAACTGGCGCCGCTCACCGAGACGTTGAGGTTGTACCGGTCACTCCACGACTGTCCCGCCGACAGCGAGGCGGTGCAGCTGCCGCCGCCCGGCGTGGTCGGGGTCGTCGTGGGCCCCGTCGGTGTCGTCGTGGGGCCCGTCGGGGTCGTCGGTGTGGTGGTCGTCCCGCCGCCGGAGTTGAGGACGTTCAGCACCGAGTTGTACGCGGCCTTCTTGTTCCCGTTGCCGTCGAACAGCAGGGGACTCTCACTGGAGCGCCACGAGTCGCTGTCCCGCACGCCCCACACGGTGATGCCGACGCAGCGCGCGACGTTCATGCACGCCTGGGTCAGCGCCGCGTACTGCGAAGTGTTCGCGTTCGTGACGTCGACCTCGGTCAGCGCCACGTCGACGCCGAGCGCCGCGAAGCTGGAGATCGTCGTCTGGAGGTTGCTCGGGACGGAGCTGCCGCCGGTGAAGTGGGCCTGCAGGCCGACGCAGTCGATCGGCACGCCGCGGGACTTGAAGTCCTGCACCATGCGGTACACGCCCTGGGTCTTGCCGTAGTTCCAGTTGTCGATGTTGTAGTCGTTGTAGCAGAGCTTCGTCGACGGGTCGGCCGCGCGCGCGGTCTTGAACGCGACCTCGATCCAGTCGTTGCCCGTGCTCTGCAGGTTCGACGAGCGGCGGCTGCCGTCCTCGTTGAAGGCTTCGTTGACCACGTCCCAGTAGGCGAGCTTGCCTTGGTAGTGGGCCATCACCTTCTGGATGTGGTTGATCATCGCGTTGCGGAGTGAACTGCCGCCCATGTTCTGCATCCAGCCCGGCTGCTGGGCGTGCCAGGCGAGGGTGTGGCCGCGGACCTTGGCGCCGTGGCCGACGGCCCAGTTGTAGATCTGGTCGCCGGAGGAGAAGTTGAACTGGTTCTGGTTGGGCTCGGTCGCGTCGGGCTTCATCTCGTTCTCGGGCGTCACCATGTTGAACTCGCGCGAGGCGATCGAGGTGTACGTCGAGTCGTTGAGCCGGCCGGCCGCGATGGCCGTGCCGAAGTACCGGCCGGACTGCGCGGCCGCGGCACCCAGAGTGCTGGCGGCGGCGTCGGCGCCGGGCGCGGTGACCAGGACAGCGGCCGTCGCGGCCACGGTGGCCACTCCGGCCAGTGCCCTGGTGGCGGGTGATCGCCACCATCTGCTGCGCGGGCTCGGCGAACTTCCTGCCATGGGTGGTCTCCTTAACGGCACGCATCGACGGTGTTGCTTACCGTCAGCAGAAGAACACGGTTCAGCGCCGGTCCGCAAAGAGTTTCGATCGACTTTCGAGCCCACGTGGCCGTTCGGACGACGCGGGAAGTGCCGCCCTTACCGGCGCCGTGCGTCGTCCAGGCGGCGCGCCTCGGCCGCCTGCTCGAACGGCGTGTCGCCGGCCGGGTGGCGGTCGCCGAGCCCGGCGAACAACGCGGCCACCTTGACCGAGTCGTGGTGGGACGCGAACTCGGCCAGCGCGGGGTCCGTGGCGGCCAGCACCTGGCGGAACCGGAGCTCGGCGAGCGGGCCGAGCCGGTCGTAGATCTGGAGGAACACCTTCTGGGCCCGGTCGCGCGCCCAGTCCGCGGGCAGCAGTTCGGCGGGCAGGTCGGGATCGGTCTCCGGGAACCGGCGCCAGTCCACGCGCAGCTCGGTCCGGGTGCGCAGCGCCTGCGCCGGGCTGATCAGGCCGGCTTCCAGCCCGGTGAGCACCTGCTCGTAGCGCTCGACGAACTGCCCGTACTCGCGGGCCAGCGGTTCGAGGTCGAACGCCGTGACCGCCGCGGCCGACCCGGGGACCTCGGTGGCGCGGAAGACCGTCGCGCTGCGGAGGCCGAGCTCGTCCAGCGCGGCCAGCGCCGGGCCGGTCAGGTCGTGCGGGCTGACCCAGACGCCGTCGTAGAGCGCGGCGAAGCGCAGGACCCGCAGTCGCGAGCGCAAGGCCGTGCGCAGCCCGCGGTCCTGCTCCGGCACGGAAAAGGTGACCACCGTCCACCGGCCGTCCCACTCGGGCGGGGTGGTGCCGAAGGTCAGCATCCGGTGCGTGCGCTCGATGATCACCTCGGACGTGCGGGCGGGGATGCCGTAGGCCGTGGTCCGTCCACTGCGCGACACGGTCAGCAGGCCGCGGGCGGACAGGCGGCGGATCGCCGCCCGCGCGCTCGCCGGGCTGATGTCGAACTCGCCGAGCAGCTCGACCAGCGCGGCCGAGGGGATGTGCTCGTCGCGCCAGTACCAGAAGTCGCCGAGCAGGGACGTCAGCAGCAGCTGCGGTTCGGCGCCCTGCTGTGCGCGGGGCAGCGGGCCCGAGGGCGTCGCTGTCATCGCTTGCCCACTGCGGGTGTCCATGGCCTCCATGGTGGCAGTGCCGTCCAGGCGGACGCATCGAGGGGTTGAATCACGCGACACATCATGCGACGATCGGCACTCGATTAGCAACCTATTGCCTTCCGTAGGAAGTAACCGACATGGGTTTCTCACTTCGTCAATGGCGTCGAAGCACGCTCGCCGCGGTCGCCGCGGGACTCGCGCTGGCCGGGTGCACGGTCGACGACGGCCCCGCCGCGGCGCCCACCGCCGCGGCCCTGACCGCCGACCAGGCGCTGCACGACCAGCTGCCGCAGGCCGTGAAGGACTCGGGTGTCCTCCGGTTCGCCGGCGACTCGCACCCGCCGTACCGCACGGTCGGCCCGGACGGCAAGACGGTGACCGGCATCGACCACGACTTCCAGCAGGCGCTCGGCCAGCTCTTGGGCGTGCGCACCGAAACCACCATCGTCAGCGGCCTGCCGGCCGCGCTGCAGGGCATGCTCAGCGGTCGCTACGAGGCTTTCAACGGGCCGGTCAAGGCCACGGCCGAGCGTGAGAAGCAGTTCGACACCGTCACGTGGATGACCACCCGCACCTCCTACGTGATCCCCGAAGGCTCCCCGGCCGGCATCAAGCGGGCGGACGACCTGTGCGGCAAGCGCGTCGCGGTGGTCACCGCCAGCGTCGTGGAAGACCAGCTCGCCAAGCTGTCCGCGTTCTGCGAGAAGCAGCAGCGCCCGGCCGTGCAGGTGGTCGGGCTCGACGACACGAACGCCACCCTGCTGGCCGCGAAGTCCGGGCGCGCCGAAGCCGCCGGGATGACCCAGGCCGCCGCGATCGACGTCACCACCCAGCAGAAGGGGCAGTACGAATACGTGACGCAGACCGAGGAACAGGGCGCCACGAAGGACAACCTCGCGCTGTACACCCCGAAGGCGGGCAAGCTCGGCCCGGTCCTGCAGAAGGCGTTCGAGGAGCTGTTCCGCAACGGCACCTACGCCCGGATCATGAAGCAGTGGGGCCTGCAGGACGTCACGGTCCCGGCGCCGATCTTCGACGCGGCGTCGGCGAAATGACCGCGGTGTCCACTGTGGAGGAAACCACGCCGGTCCGCGACGACGTCGCCGGGGCCCGCGGCCGCTTCCGCCCGCTGCGCTGGCTGTTCGTGCTCGTGCTGGCGGTGCTGGCCGCCCAGCTGATCGTCTTCCTGATCGGCAACTCCCGCTTCCAGTGGGACGTCGTCGTGAAGTACCTGTTCGAGAAGAGCGTAATGGCGGGCCTGGGCACCACGGTGCTGCTCGCGGTCGCGGCGATGGTGCTCGGGTCGCTCGCCGGCGGGGTGGTCGCGGCCATGCAGCTGAGCGGGTTCGGGCCCGCGCGGTGGGTGGCGACGCTGTGGGTCGGGCTTTTCCGCGGCATCCCGCCATTGGTGCAGCTGATCTTCTGGTTCAACCTCGCTTACCTGCTGCCGAAGCTGTCGATCGGCATCCCGTTCGGCCCGGTGTTCGGGACGTGGGACGCCAACTCCGTCATCACGCCGCTGACCGCCGCGGTGATCGGGTTGTCGCTCGTCGAATCGGCCTACCTGGCCGAAATCTTCCGCGCCGGGGTCTTGTCGGTCGATCCCGGCCAGCGCGACGCGGCCCGCGCGATGGGGTACCCGCCGGGCCAGACGCTGCTGCGGATCGTGCTGCCGCAGGCGATGCGCGTGATCATCCCGCCCGCGGGCAGCCAGTTCATCAACGTGCTCAAGGGCACCGCGCTGGTGTCGGTGATCGCGATGTCCGACCTGCTGCACTCGGTGCAGGTCATCTACAACCGCACCTACGAGATCGTGCCGATGCTGCTGGTCGCGTGCTTCTGGTACCTGGTCGTCGTCACGGTTCTCACCGCCGGGCAACGCCGGCTGGAACGCCGCTTCTCCCGTGGCCACCGGAGTGCCCGATGAGCGCGCCGGTGCTGCGGATCAGCGACGTCCGCAAGGAGTTCGGCGCGGTGACCGCGCTGGCCGGGGTCAGCCTCGACGTGCACGAAGGCGAGACGGTGGTGGTCATCGGGCCGTCGGGGTCCGGCAAGTCGACGCTCGTCCGCTGCGCCCACCAGCTCGAACCGATCGACGGCGGCGCGATGTACCTCGACGACGAGCTGCTCGGCCACCGCCGCTCGCCGGGTGGCCTGCGCCCGCTGACCGAGCGGCGGATCGCGGCGCAGCGGCGCCGGATGAGCATGGTCTTCCAGCAGTTCAACCTCTTCCCGCAGTTCACCGTGCTGCGCAACGTGACCGACGCGGCGATCCGCGTCCACGGCCGCGATCGGTCCACTGTGGAGCGGGAGGCCCGGGAACTGCTCGAGCGGATCGGGCTGGCCGGGCGCGAGGACCACTACCCGCGCCAGCTTTCGGGCGGGCAGCAGCAGCGCGTCGCCATCGCCCGCGCGGTGCTGGTCCGGCCGCGGATCATGCTGTTCGACGAGCCGACCAGTGCCCTCGACCCGGAACTGGTCGACGAAGTGCTGGCCGTGTTGCGGAACCTCGCCGCTGCGGGCACCACGATGGTCGTGGTGACCCACGAAATGGCGTTCGCGCGCGAGGTCGCCGACCGGTGCGTGTTCATGGAAGCGGGCCGGATCGTCGAGGAGGGCCCGCCGGCCGAGCTGTTCACCCGGCCGCGGACGGACCGGCTGCGTGCCTTCCTGTCCCGCCATCTGTCCGAAAAGGAAGGTGTCTCGTGATCACTGTCGGCGCCGTCGGCGACCTCATCCTGGACGAGCCCGACCCGGAGTTCTTCCTCGCCCCGGCGGCGCCGGTGCTGAAGGGGATGGACCTGGCGATCGGCCACATCGAGGTCCCGCACTCCACCACGGCGGTCCAGCACAGCACCGACGTCCCCGCGCCGCCCGCGGACCCCGCGGCGCTGAAAGCGGTGGCCGAGGCCGGGTTCGCGGTGGCCACCCTGGCGGGCAACCACGTCATGGACGCCGGTGACGGGGGACTGGCCGACACCATCGCCTACGCCCGCGCGGCGGGCATGCTGACGACCGGCGCCGGGCCGGACCTCGCGCAGGCCCGGCGCCCGGCGATCGTGGAACGCGGCGGCCTGCGCATCGGCGTCCTGTCGTACAACTGCGTAGGCCCACGCGAGTCCTGGGCCACCTCGCGCAAGCCCGGCTGCGCGTACGTCCACGTCCTGACCCACTACGAACTCGACCACGCGAGCCCGGGCGGGCCGCCGAAGATCTACACCTTCGCCGACCCGGACAGCCTGGACGCGATGGCCGGCGACGTCCGCCGCCTCCGGGCCGAGGTCGACGTCGTGATGGTGGCGCTGCACAAGGGCGTCGGGCACACGCCGGTCGTCGTCGCGATGTACGAGAGCCCGGTCGCCCGCGCGGCGATCGACGCCGGGGCCGACGCGGTGTTCTCCCACCACCCGCACATCATGCGCGGCATCGAAGTCCACAGAGGACGGCCGATCTTCCACGGCCTGGGCAACTTCGCCACCGTCACCCACGCCTTGACGCCGGGGGCGGGCGTGGGCGCGGACGAACTGCGCGCGTGGGCCGAACGACGGACGAAGCTCTACGGCTTCGCGCCGAACCCGGACATGCCGTTCTTCCCGTTCCACCCGGAAAGCCGCAACACCGCCATCGCCTTCTGCCGCTTCGACGAGACCGGGCTGCGCGAAGCGGGTTTCGTCCCCTGCTGGGTCGACGACCAGGGGCGTCCGGTCCCGGTCGGCGGCACGCCGGAAGGCGAAGCCGTGGCGAAGTACATCGAGGACATCACCCGCGGCGCGAACCTCAACGGCCGGTTCACCACCCGCGGCACCGAAGTGCTCGTCGATCTCACCGAGGGGGTTCCCGCATGACCGACCAGCCACTGGCCGGCCGCACCGTCATCGACCTGACCACCGCGCTCGCCGGGCCGTACGCCACGCTGCTGCTCGCCGGGCTCGGGGCCACCGTGATCAAGGTGGAAAACCCGGCCACGGGCGGGGATTCGTCGCGCAACAACGCGCCCTACGTCGGCCGCGACGGCCTGAACCTCGCCCGCCGGCACGACGACGACCTGTCGGTGTCGATGCTGCTGCGCGGCCGCAACAAGCTCAGCGTCACCCTCGACCTGAAGAACCCGCGCTCCCGCGCGGTGTTCACCGACCTCGTCCGCGACGCCGACGTGCTCGTCGAGAACTACAGCCCGGGCGTCACCGACCGGCTCGGCATCTCCTACGACGACGTCCGGGAAATCAACCCGCGGCTGGTCTACACCTCGATCAGCGGGTTCGGCGCCCAGGGCGGCCCGGGGTCCGGCAAGGCGATGGACTCGATCATCCAGGCGCTGAGCGGCGTGATGCTGACCGCCGGCGAGCCCGACGAGGGCCCGGTCCGCTTCGGGCTGCCGATCGGTGACCTCCTCGCTCCACTGTTCGCTGTGGTCGGCACGGTGTCGGCGCTGCTGCAGGCCGAGCACACCGGCGAGGGCCAGCACGTGGACGTGTCGATGCTCGGTGCGCTGACGTCGCTGGTCGCGTGCGAGCCGTTCGACGCCTTCGACGCGGTCGGCCTGCCGCAGCGCACCGGGTCGATGGTGCCGCGGCTGGCGCCGTTCGGGATCCTGCCCGCTTCGGACGGTTACCTCGCCCTCTGCGCGCCGACCGACGCCTTCGCCCACGGGGTCCTCCGCGCGATCGGCCGCCCGGAGCTGGCCGACGACGACCGCTACCGCACGCGCGACCAGCGGGTCCGCGCCGCCGACGAACTGCACGGGCTCATCCGCGAGTGGTGCCGGGTGCGGCCCCTCGCCGAGATCCTCGCCGCGTTCACCGCCGAAGGCGTGCCCGCGGCCGAAGTCCGGGAGCCGCGCGACGCCATCCGGGACCCGCTGGTCCTGGCGCGCGAAGAGGTGGTGCCGCTGCGGCACCCGCGGCACGGGGACGTCGCCGACCTGGCCGGGACCGGGGTGCCGATCCGCTTCTCCGCCGCCCGCGTCGCCCTCGACCGGCCCGCGCCGGGGCTCGGCGAGCACAACGAACACGTCTACCGCGAGCTGCTCGGCTACACCGAAGAGCAGCTGGCGGAGCTGGTCTCGGAGGCCGTGATTTGAGCACCGTCGGGTATGTCGGCGCCGACGTCCCGGTCGAGCTGATCACCGCGGCCGGACTGCGGCCCCGGCGCCTGACCGGGAACCCGGGCGAGGACAGCGCGCTCGGCGACCGCTACCTCGGCCGTGGCGTCGATCCGGTCGCCCGGTCGGTCCTGACGCGGATCCTCACCGGCGCCTACGGGCCGCTCGAAGCCATCGTGGTCTCCCGCGATTGCGAGGCGTCCTTGCGGCTGTTCTACGCCTTGCGCGAGCTGCACCGCGTCGAGCCGGAGCTGGGGTTGCCGCCGGTGCGCCTGGTCGACGTCCTGCACCTGCCGCACCACACCACCACCCGGTACGTCCACGCGAAGATCGCCCAGCTGCGCGAGTGGCTGGGGCAGTGGCGGCCCATCACCGACGACGACCTCGCCGCGGCCATCACCGCGCACGACACCCTGCGGCGGTCGCTCGGGCGGCTCGCCGACCTGCGCCGGGCCAACCGCTTGAGCGGCACCCGGTTCCTCGAAGTCGTCGCCCGGACCACCGCATTGCCGGTCACCGAGGCCATCGCGCTCGTCGACGGCGTATCCGCCGACCCGCGTGAGACCGAAGGGGTCGGGCTGTTCCTCACGGGAAGTTCCCACGACGGCCCGGCCGTGTACGAAACCTTGGAGCGCAACGGTTTCCTCGTCGTGGGGGAGGATCACGACTGGGGCGAGCTGCTCTTCGCCCGCACCTGCGCGGCGCCGACGGAACTCGCGCTGGCCGAGCGCTACCAGTACAACGGCCCGGCCGCGGCGCGCGCGTCGATCCGGCAGCGGGCCGCACACACCGCGTCCGCCGCGCGCGCCTGCGGTGCCGAGATCCTGTTTTCCTACGCACGCATCCACGACGACGCGCCGCCGTGGGACTTCCCGGAGCAGCGGGCCGCGACGGGACTGCCGGTGGTCCTGGCGGAGCGCCAGCCGTACGGCGAGCTGACGCCCGAGGCGCTGGCGGCGCTCGTCCCGGCCGGAGCGGCGGCATGACGGCCCGGCTGGCGTCGGCGACCACCGCGACCGCCTACCAGCGCGAGTGGTTCGCCCGGCTGCGCGACGAGGGTGGCCCGCTGGCACTGGTCAACGCGGACGCGCCGCAGGAGATCTTCCGCGCGATGGGCATCCCGTACGTGGTCAACCAGTGGTGGGCCTCGATCGTCGCCGCGAAACGCCAGACGCAGCGCTACCTCGGCCTGCTGCGCGACCGCGGCTACCCCGACTACGTCGAGCAGTACAGCGCCACCTCGCTCGCGTCGGCGTTCGAGGATGATCCCGGCCAGGCGCCGTGGGGCGGGCTGCCGAAGCCGTCGATCGTGCTCGGCGAGACGACCGGGGACGCGTCCCGCAAGATCTTCGACGTCTGGGACGCCCAGCCCGGCGTCACCTACTACCCCCTGGAAAGCGCGGCGGAGAACGAGGTCCCGGAGCGGTGGTGGGAGCTGATGCCGCACCGCTGGGAAGAGGCGATCGGCAGCGACCGGCTCGACCTGCTGACCGGCGAGCTGACCGGGCTGATCCGGTTCCTGGAGCAGACCACCGGCCGGGTGTTCTCCGAGACCCGGTTCCGCGAAGTCCTGGACCTGGTCAACGAGCAGCAGGAGTGGAACCGCCGCACGCGCGACCTGATCGCGGCGGCCCGGCCGTGCCCGATCGCCGTCACCGACGGCATCCCCAGCGTCATGGTGCCCCAGTGGCACCGCGGCACCGCATGGGCGCGCGACGCCGCGCGCGCGTTCCACGACGAGGTCCGCGACCGGATCGACGCCGGTGTCGCGGTGTGCCCGGACGAGCGGCGGCGGCTGATGTGGATCGGCCGCGGGCTGTGGTTCGACCTCGACTTCTACCGGCGGTTCCAGGAGTCGCACGGCGCGGTCTTCGTGTGGTCGATGTACCTCGCCATCGCCGCCGACGGCTACCTGCGCTACGGCGACGACCCGCTGCGGGCACTGGCCGCCCGCTTCGCCGCCTTCAGCGACCAGCTGTACACGCCGCCGTGGTCGGCGGAGTGGTACGTCAAGGAAGCCCGGCACCACGGTGTGGATGGCGTGGTGCACCTCGTTTCCGACGACGCCCGCGGCAGCTACTTCACCACCCGCGCCCTGCGCGCGGCGGGCATCCCGGTGCTCGAACTGCACGCCGACAACGTCGACGCCCGCACCGGCGACGGACTGACCGCGCGAATGACCGAATGGCTCGATGCCCTGATGTGACCGTCCGAAAAGGAGTCTTGTGCGATCTTCACTTCGCCGACGAAGCCGGAGTGCGATCCTCGCGGCGGCCGCCTTCGGGCTGGCCGCCACCGGGTGCACGGTGGGTGGCGGCTCCCCGAGCCTGGCCACCGGGACGAACCTCCCGGTGGTGCCGGCCTTGCACGACGCCCTGCCGCAGGCGATCAAGGACGCCGGGGTGCTCCGGTTCGCCGGTGACTCCCACCCGCCCTACCGCACGGTGGCGCCGGACGGCACGGTCACCGGGATCGACGCCGACTTCCAGGCCGCGCTCGGCCAGGTGCTCGGCGTCAAGACGCAGACCCTCGTCGTCGCCGGGCTGCCGGCCGCGCTGCAGGGCATGCTGGCCGACCGGTACGACGCGTTCAACGGCCCGGTCAAGGTCACCGCCGAGCGCGAGAAGCAGTTCGACACGATCACCTGGATGACCACCCGCACCGCCTACGTCTTCCCCACGGACTCGACGGCCGGGATCGCGCGGGTCGAAGACCTCTGCGGCAAGCGCATCGCGGTGGTGACCGCCAGCGTCGTCGAAGAGCAGCTGAACAAGCTGTCCCGGTTCTGCACCGACAGCAAGCGGAAAGCAACGCAGACCGTCGGCCTCGACGACACCGACGCCACCCTGCTGGCCACCCGCTCGGGCCGTGCGGACGCCGCGGGGATGACCGAAGCCGCGGCGATCGACGTCACCCAGCGGCAGGGCGGGAACAAGTACGTCACGCAGACCGAAGCGCAAGGGGCGAGCAAGGACGATCTGGCGTTGTACGTCCCCAAGTCGTCCGGCCTGGGCCCGGTGCTGCAGAAGGCGTTCGAGGAGCTTTTCGAGAACGGCACCTACGTCGGGATCATGTCCCGCTGGGGGCTCAACCAGGTCGCGGTGCCGAAGCCGGTCTTCAACGCTGCCACCCCACGGTGAAAGGACGTTCGATGGGACACGCCTGGCTCAAGCCCGCCCTGGTCGCCGCCGTGACCGCCCTCGTCGCGGTGACCGCCGCGACGGTGCCCGGTTCCCCCGAGGCGGAGGTCGCGGCCCCACCCGCGCCGCCCGCGGCCGCGGTGTTCCACCCGGTGGTCCGCGAACCCGCGGCCCGGACGGGGGACTACGCCGCCGAGTACACCGTCTACCGGCCCGCCGACCCGGACCGGGTGCCCGGCCGGCTGCCGGTCGTGGTGTTCGGCAACGGCGCGTGCCGGCACACGAGCAACGACGAGCTGCTCACGCTGGAGACGCTGCTGGCCGCGCACGGGTTCGTCGTCGTGGCCGTCGGCGGGTTCGACGAGCCCGCCCTGACCGAGAACGGCAGCCCGCAGCCGAAGGTGATCACCGATGCGCTCACCTGGGCGGAACGGGAGAACGACCGCCGGGGGAGCGCGCTGCGGAACAAGCTCGACACCCACCGGATGGGCGTCACCGGGCACTCCTGCGGCGGCATCGAGGCCCTCGTCGCCGGCGCGGATCCGCGGGTGAAGTCGGTGCTGTCGCTCGACAGCGGGTTCTTCGCCGACGGCACCCTCGGCTACGGCCGGGAAAACCTGGGGAAGCTGCACACGCCCGTCCTGTTCGCCGATGGCGGCCCCGCCGACGTCGCCTACGCGAACAGCGGCGCCAACTACGACCTCGTCACCGTCCCCGCGGTCCGGGTGACCAATCCCGCCGCCGGGCACACCGGGTTCGTCTACGGCCAGCGGGACGGCAATCCCGACCCGGCCATTCGCGAGGAAGCGGTGCGCGTGCTCGTGAACTGGTTCGACTTCACCCTCAACGGAAACCGGACCGCGCGCGGCTACTTCCTCGGCGTGGGCTGCGGTCTCTGCGCCACGCCGGGCTGGACCGTCACCGCCAAGAACTTCTGACAGGAGCGTTCGAATGGGTATCAGAACGACGTTGCCGGCCGTGGTCGCCGTCTTGGCCGCCGGCCTGCCCGCCGCCGCGCACGCGGCGGACGGTGCCCCGGCCTGTCCCGCCGCGGCGAGCTGCGCCGACGGGCAGCTGGCCGACGGCACGCCGTACAGCTTCGCCAAGCCGTCCGGCTGGAACGGAACCGTGCTGGTGGACCTCGACTTCGCCGCGGGCGGGTTGTCGAGCGGGCTGACCGCGAGCCTGCTGAAGCACGGCTACGCGGTGGGCGGCACCACGCGCACGGTCACCGGCTGGAACATCGCGCGAGCCATCGACAACCAGGCCGAAGCGCTCGGCCGCTTCGAAACCGCGTTCGGCCCGGCGCGGTACGCGATCGCCGAGGGCCGCTCGATGGGCGGCATGGTCGCCGCCGGGGTCGCCCAGGTGCACCCGGACCGCTTCGACGCGGCCGTCCCGATGTGCGGCGGCCTCGGTGGCGCGGTGGGGCAGTGGAACCAGAAGCTGGACACCGTCTTCACGCTCAAGACGTTGCTCTTCCGCGACACCGCCCTGCCGGTCACGAGCATCCCCGCCGACGTCCCCGGCACTCAGCAGCAGTGGGTTTCGGCGATGACGTCGGCCCAGGCCACCCCGGCGGGCCGGGCCCGGATCGCGCTCGCGGCGGCGATCGGCCAGGTGCCGGGCTGGGGCCTGGCCGCCGACGGCACGCCGACCCCGGTCCCGGCCCCCCGCGACGCGGACGGCGTCGAGCAGGGGATGTTCCTCGCGCTCGCGGGCGGCCCGCTGCCGTACCTCGGGCAGGCGATGAGCAGCCGCCGCGCGATCGAGCAGCTGGCGGGCGGCAACCCGTCGTGGAACACCGGCATCGACTACGCGCGCCAGCTCTCGACGGCCGCGCCGGAACAGCAGAACGCCGTACGCCGGCTGTACGCGCGGGCCGGGCTCGACCTGGGCGCCGACCTCGGCCGGCTTGCCGCCGAACCCCGCGTGGCCGCCGATCCCGCCGCCGTCCGCTACCTCGAGCACGGCATCGTGTTCACCGGCGACCTGCGGATCCCGGTCCTCACGGTCAACGGCACCGGCGACCAGATCTCGACCGTCGCCCAGCAGCAGTCCTACGGCACGCTGGTCGCGCGGGCGGGCAACGCGTCACTGCTGCGGCAGACGTACGTGCAGACTGCGGGACACTGCACGTACACGACCGGCGAACAGCAGGCGGCGATCGACCGGATGCTGACCCGCCTGCGGAGCGGGCACTGGCCGGACACGGCACCGGAGACGATGAACCACCTCTCGACGGCCGCCGACGGCGGGCCGGGACGGTATCTGCCTTACGTGCCGCCGCGGTTCAACCGGATGTACTCCACCGCTGCCGGGTCCTAGTGTCGCGCGTCCGAGGTTCGTTGACGGCCGGCGGCGCGTGCGAACGTCTTGAATGAGTCATTCAGGTCTTCGGAGGTCCTGAATGACTCATTCAAGACCTTTGGTTCTAGGCGGTATCCGGGGTCCCGCGGTGCCAGCCGGCCAGCTTGGCCGGGTTGAGCACGATCCACAGCGTCGTGATCCGGGACCCGGCCGTCTCGGCACCGACGACCGCGACCGGGCGGGAGGTGTGGCGCAGGGCGAGGCCGGTGCGGCCGTTGACGGACTCGACCGTCAGCACCGCACCGGGGCGCCCGCACAGCGATGCCACGACCAGCCGGGCGACCGCCGCCCGGCCGTGGACCGGGCCGGCCGGGCCGGGGACGTGCCCGCCGGCGTCGCACGTCGCGACGGCGTCGGCGGCCAGGACGGCGGTGAGCCCCGTGACGTCCGCCCGGCGGCAGGCGTCGGCGAACCTGCGGACGACGTCGTCGTGCCGATCACGGGATTCGCGCACCCGGTGCTCCCGTTCTCTCGCGCGGTGACGCCGGCGGCTCAGCCCGCCGACGACACCGCTTTGTTCTTGTCCGGGTTGACCAGCCACAGCACCTGGTCGATGCCGTCGGCGGTGGCGCCGATCGTGAGCAGGCCGTACACGACGCCGTTCTGCACGAGCACGGCGGACGTCTGCCCGTTCGTGACCGTCCAGCGGACCTCGACCTCGTCCCAGAACCAGGTGGAGATCGCGTGCAGGAACTTCGCCACCCGCGCCGCGCCCACGACCGGCGTGCGGGCGATGCCCTTGCGGCCGTTGCCGTCGGACAGGCTGGTGACGTCCGGCGTGAAGAGCCGCTCCAGCTCGGCCATGTCGCCGGACCGCGCGGCGGCGAGGAACGTGGCCAGCAGCTCCCGCTGCTCGGCCGCGGGCACCGACGCCTGCCGCTCGCTCTTCAGGTGCTTGCGGGCCCGGCTGACGAGCTGGCGCACCGCGGCGTCGGTCGAGGAGAGGATGTCGGCGATTTCCGCGTAGGAGTAATCGAAGGCTTCCCGCAGCACGTAGGCCGCGCGTTCGCCGGGGGTGAGCTTCTCCATCAGCAGCAGGGCCGCGAACTCCAGGGCTTCCCCGCGCTCGGCACCCAGGTACGGGTCCGCGCCGGTGTCGACCGGCTCGGGCAGCCACGGCCCGATGTAGGTCTCCCGCCGTTTCCGCGCCGACTGGAGGACGTTGATGGCCAGCCGGGTGGTGGTGGTCGCCAGGAAGGCCTCCGGACTGGCCACAGTGGACCGGTCGTAGGCCTGCCACCGCAGCCAGACCTCCTGCACCAGGTCCTCGGCCTCGGTGACGCTGCTCAGCATGCGGTAGGCGATCCCGAACAAGCGCGGCCGCAGCCGCGTGAACACCGCCGTGGCCGATTCGAGACCGGCCACGTCGCCGAGTTCGGCACCCACTCCGGAATCCGCCACCCCACGTCCCCTCGTCGTCTCGCAAGCCACTCTACGAGATCGGTTCCCGTGCCCGGACCAGATTGTGGTAGCCCGTGTCTCCCCGGCGCTCGAGGGCCGCCCGCGCGGCCGGCACCGCGGCCTTGAGGCCGAACGCGTGCGCCAGGTCCTGGACAACCACGGCACCCATCCGGTTCTCCAGCGCGGCCAGGCCGGTCTCGTCGCGGACCACCCCGGCGTGCTCGGTCATGGTGTCCCGCACCGCCCGCCGCAGGGCGCGCACGTTCGCGGCCACGATCCGGACGGTCTCGGGGGCGGCCGGCCGGTCACGCTCACTTGGCCGGCGGCGGGTTGAGCGGCAGCCAGTCGGCGAACCGGGTGTCGGCCGGCTGCGCGCCGGGGCCGGGCAGGAGCATGTCCTTGTCCAGCAGGGCACCGAAGTAGCGCGCGTCCGGGTCGGTGACGACCTCGCGCGGGTCGCCGCGGAAGGCCAGCCCGGTGCGGATCAGCTCGTCGAGACCGAACTGCTCGGGACCGGCCACCTCGACGGTGCCGTTCAGCGGGGTGCCGGCGGCGACCCGGCCGACCGCGGTGGCCACGTCGTCGGCGGCCATCGGCTGGATGCGCGCGTCCGACAGGCGGACGGTGTTCCCCTCGGTCGCCGACTGGGCGATGCTGCCCACGAACTCGAAGAACTGCGTGGCGTGCACGATCGAGTACGGCCGCCCGGACTCCTTGATGAGCTTCTCCTGCGCGATCTTCGCGCGGAAGTAACCGCTTTCGGCGAGCCGCTCGGTGCCGACGACCGACAACGCGACGTGATGGCCCACCCCGGCCTTCTCCCCGGCGGCGAGGAGGTTCCCGGTGGAGGTGCGGAAGAAGTCCAGCACGGCGTCGTCGGCGAACGACGGCGAGTTCGAGACGTCGACCAGGACCTGGGCGCCCGCCAGCACTTCGGCCAGCCCCTCGCCGGTCAGCGTGTTCACGCCCGATTCGGGTGACGCGGGGACCGCTTCGTGGCCGTGTGCGGTCAGCTTCCGGACGAGCTTCGAGCCGATCAGCCCGCTGCCGCCGATCACGACGATCTTCATGGTGTGTCTCCTCCCGCGTCCCGGCCGCTCCGGGACGTCGTTCGCCAGTAAGGACCGGACCGGCGCCCGGTTTGTGACAGCCCCGGGCTGTCACAAACCGCGACGGCGTCCGGTCTTGCCTGGCGACACCCACCTGACGAACCGGAGCACCGCATGGACACCCGTGGCGCCCACGCCATCGACACGATCGACGATCTCCGCCGCCACCTGCAGTGGGCGATCGAACTCGAGCACGCGACGATCCCGCCGTACCTGTGCGCGCTGTACTCGCTGGACGCGGCGCGCAACCCCGAAGCCACCCAGGTCGTCGGCACGGTCCTCGCCGAGGAGATGATCCACCTGGCCCTGGCCGCGAACCTGCTCAACGCCGTCGGCGGCGAGCCGAAGCTCGACACGCCGGAGCTGCTGCCGCCGTACCCGCACCCGCTGCCCCACGGCGACCGGTCCGTGCACGTCCACCTGGTCCCGTTCGGCCCCGAGGCGCTGGAGCTGTTCCTGCGCATCGAGCAGCCGGAGTCGGCGGACGCGCCGCCGCAGGCCGACGAGTACCGCACGATCGGGCAGTTCTACGCCGCGATCGAGCAGGGGCTGCGCAAGCTGTGCGACGAGCTGGGCGAGGAGCAGGTGTTCACCGGCGACCCGGCCCGCCAGATCGGCGAGCTCCACCTCCGCGGCGGCGGTGGCGAGGTGCTCCCGGTCCACGACCTGAAGTCCGCGTCGGCCGCGCTGGCGGAAATCGTCGAGCAGGGCGAAGGCGCCGCGCGCACCGACGTGTGGGACGGCGACCGTGACGTCTTCCACCCCGACCGGGAGGAGGTCGCGCACTACTTCCGGTTCCAGGAGCTGAAGGTGGGCCGCCGCTACCAGACCGGCGACACCCCGCAGTCCGGCCCGACCGGCGAGCAGATCGCGGTCGACTTCGACGGTGTGCTGCCGATGCGGCCCGACCCGCGGACCGCCGACTACCCGGCAGGCAGCCCGATCCGCGTCGCGCAGGAGGAGTTCAACCAGACGTACTGCCTGCTGCTCTTCCAGCTGGAGGAGGCGTTCAACGGCAGCCCGGGCGGGATGATGGACGCGGTCGGCACGATGTTCGCGCTGCGCAAGCAGGCACAGGCGTTGATGAAGCTGCCCACCGGCGACGGGACGACGACGGCGGGCCCGACGTTCGAGTACGTGCCGCCGGAGCAGCGCAACTGAAGCGCGGCGGTGCGCCTGGCAACGGGTTTCGCCGACGTCTTGAATGAGTCATTCAGGACCTCCGAAGACCTGAATGACTCATTCAAGACACTGCCGGCCGGGACGGCCTCCGGGCCCACCGGACCTCCTGCCGTCCACGAAGGACGAAGGTCACTTCGGCCCGTGACATTCGCCTGCCGATCGCCACGGGGATTTCGCCGAAGCTGGACCGCGTGCGGCTGACACCAGGGTGGTGTCGCGGCGGGGCGCTCGCCGCCGCGCCGGTCCGCGCGGAGGAGTCGCGCCTTGTCCACTCGACCAGTTCCGGCGAACGACCACGTTCCCGGGCACGGACCGCTACTGGGCGTCCGCCGCTTCCTGACCAAGGAGACCGTCGGCGACCACGGGCGCACCCTGCACCAGATCGACGCGGGCGCCTGGGAGTCCTTCTACCGCGACCGGTGGAGCTACGACAAGGTCGTGCGCTCCACCCACGGCGTCAACTGCACCGGGTCGTGCTCGTGGAACGTCTTCGTCAAGGACGACCTCATCACCTGGGAGCACCAGGCCACCGACTACCCCACGACCGGCCCGGACAGCCCGGACTACGAACCTCGCGGCTGCCCGCGCGGCGCGTCGTTCTCCTGGTACGAGTACTCGCCGTCTCGGGTCCGGCACCCCTACGTGCGGGGCTCGCTGCTCACCATGTTCCGGGCGGGGTTGAAGCGGTTCGGTGACCCGGTCGCGGCCTGGGCCGACATCGTCGAAGACCCGCGCAAGGCCGAGGCCTACAAGGGACAGCGCGGCCGCGGCGGGTTCGTGCGGGCGACGCTGGACGAGGCGACGGCGATGGTGGCCGCCGCGCACGTGTACACCACCAAGACCTTCGGGCCGGACCGCGTGGTCGGGTTCTCGCCGATCCCCGCCATGTCGATGGCGTCCTTCGCCGCCGGGACCCGCTACCACGCGCTGCTCGGCGGGACGCTGCTCTCGTTCTACGACTGGTACGCCGACCTGCCGGTCGCCTCGCCGCAGGTGTGGGGCGACCAGACCGACGTCCCCGAGGCCGGCGACTGGTGGAACGCGACCTACCTGATCATGTGGGGCTCCAACATCCCGGTCACCCGCACCCCGGACGCCCACTTCCTCGCCGAGGCCCGCTACCGCGGCACCAAAGTCGTCGCGGTCAGCCCCGACTACGCCGACAACGTCAAGTTCGCCGACGACTGGCTGGCCCCGCACCCCGGCACCGACGGCGCGCTCGCGATGGCCATGGGCCACGTCGTGCTCACCGAGTTCTTCCGCGACCGCCAGGTCCCGTACTTCACCGACTACGTGCGCTCCTACACCGACCTGCCGTTCCTGGTCACGCTGCGCGAGCGCGAGCCCGGCGTCTACACCAGCGACCGGTTCCTCACCGCCGCCGACCTGGGTGACACCACCGAAAGCGCGGAGCACAAGACCGTCCTGCTCGACGACGCCACCGGCGGACCCGTCGTGCCCAACGGCTCGCTCGGGTTCCGGTACGGCGCCGAGGGCGAGGGCCGCTGGAACCTCGACCTCGGCACCGTCGTCCCGGCGCTCGGGGTGCTGGACCACGCCACCGGGCAGGTCGCCGTCGACCTCGCCCGCTTCGACGCCGGCGAGACCGAGGGCGGCACCACGATGCGCCGCGGCGTTCCGGTCGTCCGGGTCGGCGAGCACCTGGTCACCGGCGTGTTCGACCTGGTCATGGCCCAGTACGGTGTCCGCCGGGGCGGCCTGCCCGGCGAGTGGCCGACCGGCTACGACGACGCCGAAGCCCCGAACACCCCGGCCTGGCAGGAGCGCATCACCGGCGTGCCCGCGGCGCTCGCCACGAAGATCGGGCGCGAGTTCGCCCGCAATGCCGAGCGCAGCCACGGCCGGTCCCTGATCGCCATGGGCGCGGGCGCGAACCAGTGGTTCCACTCCGACATGACCTACCGCGCGTTCATCGCGCTGGTCACCCTCACCGGCTGCCAGGGCGTCAACGGCGGTGGCTGGGCGCACTACGTCGGCCAGGAGAAGGCCCGGCCGGTCACCGGCCAGCAGCACCTGAGCTTCGCCTTCGACTGGCAGCGCCCGATGCGCCACCAGGCGAGCACGCCGTTCTGGTACCTGCACACCGACCAGTGGCGGTACGAGAAAGTTCCCGCCGACGAGCTGGCGTCCCCGCTGGGGGAGGGCCGGCTGGCCGGGATGACCTTCGCCGACACCGTCGCGGCCGCGCAGCGGATGGGCTGGTCGCCCGGGCACCCGGCGTTCGACCGCAACCCCCTCGACCTGACCGACGAAGCCGCCGCGGCGGGGGTGAGCACCGCCGAGCACATCGTCGGCGAGCTGAAGGCGGGACGGCTCACGGCCGTCGCCGACGACCCCGACGACCCCGCGAACTTCCCGCGCTGCCTGACCCTGTGGCGGGCCAACCTGCTCGGCTCGTCCGGCAAGGGCAACGAGTTCTTCATGAAGCACCTGCTCGGCGTCGACTCGCTGGCCTCGGCCGAGGAGTGCGGGCCCGGTGAGCGGCCGCGTGACGTGGCGTGGCGGGACGAGGCGCCCACCGGCAAGCTCGACCTGCTCACCACGATCGACTTCCGGATGACCAACACCGGCCTGCACTCCGACATCGTGCTGCCCGCGGCCACCTGGTACGAAAAGCACGACATCTCCACGACCGACATGCACCCGTTCGTGCACGCGTTCTCCCCGGCGGTCGCGCCGCCGGCCGACGTGCGCACCGACTACGACGCCTTCCTGGCCATCGCCGACAAGGTCAGCGAGTACGCGGTCACCCACCTCGGCACGCGCCGGGACGTGCTGGCCGCGCCCTTGCAGCACGACACCCCCGACGAGCTGGCGACGCCGTCGGGCCGGGTGCGTGACTGGCGCCGCGGCGAGTGCGAGCCGATCCCCGGCGTGACCATGCCGAAGCTCGTCGAGGTCGAGCGGGACTACACCCTGATCGGCGCCAAGATGCGCGCGGTCGGCCCGCTGCTGGACAAGCTCGGCACGACGACCAAGGGCATCACCGTCGACGTCACCCCGGAGCTGGCGTACCTGCGCCACCGGAACGGCGTCGTCGGCCACGGCCCCTTCGCGGACCGGCCGTCACTGTCCACAGCGGACCGGATGTGCGAGGCGATCCTCGCCCTGTCCGGCACCACCAACGGCCGCCTCGCCCACGAAGGCTTCCTGCAGCTGGAAAAGCGGACCGGGCAGCCGTTCACCGACCTCGTCGAAGGCCACGAGACCGACCACGTCACCTACGCGGCCACCCAGCAGGCGCCACAGCCGGTGTTCACCAGCCCGGAGTGGTCCGGCTCGGAAAAGGGCGGCCGCCGGTACTCGCCGTTCACCATCAACGTCGAGCGGCACAAGCCGTGGCACACGCTTACCGGGCGGCAGCACTTCTTCGTCGAGCACGACTGGGTCGCCGAACTGGGCGAGCACCTGCCCGGCTACCGGCCGCCGCTGAACATGGCGCGCCACTTCGGCAAGCCCGGCGAGCTTGCTGATGGCGGCGTCACCGTCCGGTTCCTCACGCCGCACGCGAAGTGGTCGATCCACTCGATGTACCACGACAACGAGCTGATGCTCGCGCTTTCGCGCGGCGGGCCGGTGATCTGGATGAGCGTCCAGGACGCCGCGAAGATCGGCGTCGCGGACAACGACTGGATCGAAGCGGTCAACCGCAACGGCGTCGTCGTGGCGCGCGCGGTGGTCAGCCACCGGATGCCCGAGGGCACGGTGTTCCAGTACCACTCGCCCGAGCGCACGGTGAACGTCCCGAAGACCGAGAAATCCGGCCAGGGCAAGGGAAAGCGCGGCGGCTACCACAACTCGATGACCCGGCTGCTGGTCAAGCCCACGCACCTCGCGGGCGGGCACGCCCAGCTGACCTACGCCTTCAACTACTACGGCCCCATCGGCAGCCAACGCGACGAGATCACCGTCATCCGGCGGCGCAGCCAGGAAGTGGAGTACTGACATGCGCATCCGCGCTCAAGTGGCGATGGTGATGAACCTCGACAAGTGCATCGGCTGCCACACGTGTTCGGTCACCTGCAAGCAGACGTGGACCAACCGTGAGGGCACCGAATACGTCTGGTTCAACAACGTCGAGACGAAACCCGGCATCGGCTACCCGAAGCACTACGAGGACCAGGACCGCTGGAAGGGCGGCTGGCGGCTCGACGCCAAGGGCCGGCTTGTGCTGCGCTCCGGCGGCCGCGTGAAGCGGCTGTCGCGGATCTTCGCCAACCCCGACCTGCCGACGCTCGAGGACTACTACGAGCCCGCGACCTTCGACAAGGACGTCCTCGTCGACGCGCCCGCCGGGCTGACCGACACTCCCGTCAAGCAGCCGCGCTCGGCGCTCACCGGCGAGCCGATGAGCCTGGAGTGGGGCGCCAACTGGGAAGACGGCCTCGGCGGCGCCCACGAGCGGGCCGGCACCGACCCGAACATCACCGCGATGGACCCGGAAGCGGCCGCGCGGGTGAAGTTCGAGTTCGAGAAGACGTTCATGTTCCACCTGCCGCGCATCTGCGAACACTGCCTCAACCCGGCGTGCGTCTCGGCGTGCCCGTCGGGCGCGATGTACAAGCGTGAAGAGGACGGCATCGTCCTGGTCGACCAGGACCGCTGCCGCGGCTGGCGGATGTGCGTGAGTGCCTGCCCGTACAAGAAGGTCTACGTCAACCACGCCACCGGCAAGGCCGAGAAGTGCACCTTCTGCTTCCCGCGCATCGAAGCCGGGCAGCCCACGATCTGCTCCGAGACCTGCGTCGGCCGCTTGCGGTACCTGGGGCTGGTCTTCTACGACGAGGACGCCGTGCTCGCCGCCGCTTCGGTCGAGGACGAGCGCGAGCTGCTCGCCGCGCAGCGCGACGTGTTCCTGGACCCGAACGACCCCGAGACCGTGCGACTGGCGACCGAAGCCGGGCTGCCCGAGGAGTGGGTGCTCGCCGCGCAGGCGTCGCCGGTGTGGCAGCTGATCAGCGAGTACCGGATCGCGCTGCCGCTGCACCCGGAATACCGCACCCTGCCGATGGTCTGGTACGTCCCGCCGCTCTCGCCGGTGCTGGACGCCGTCGGGGCGGCCGGGCGCGACGACACCGACGCCGACGACGTCTTCCACACCATCCGCGACCTGCGGATCCCGGTGGAGTACCTGGCCGAGCTGTTCACCGCGGGCGACGCCGACGCCGTGGCCGGGGTGCTGATGAAGCTCGCCGCGATGCGCTCGTACATGCGAGCCCGGACGCTCGACGGCACCGTCGCCGAGGAGATCTGCGAAGCCGTCGGCATGCCGGGGGAGCGGATCGAGGCGATGTACCGGCTGCTCGCGATCGCGAAGTACGACGAGCGGTACGTCATCCCCACCGCATACAGCAAGGCTGCCGCCGAACTGGAAGCGCACGCAGCGTCCACTTCGGACTGTTCACTCGACTGCGCCGGTGGCCCGGGCATGACGGAGCCGGGCGCCCTGGCCAGCCGTCGCTCCGACGGGCGGCTCGGCCTGTCCATCGGCCCGGCGGGAGGCGAGTCGTGATCCCCGAAGACCGGCCGCGCTTGTTCGACCTCGCGTCGTTGCTGCTCACCTACCCCGACAGCCGGTTGTCCGGCGCGGCGGCGGAACTGCGCGGCGCCGTCGGCGAAATCACCGACGCCGAGGTGCGCGAGCGGCTCACGGCGTTCCTCGGCTGGTTCCTCACGACCGACCCGATCGAGGTCGAAGCCCACTACGTGCGGACGTTCGACCTGCGCCGCCGCTGTGGCCTGTACTTGACGTACTACCTGCACGGCGACACCCGCAAGCGCGGCATCGCCCTGCTCACGCTCAAACAGCGCTACCGCGCCCACGGCCTGCGCCTGGCCGAGGGGGAGCTGCCGGACCTGCTGCCGGTGGTGCTCGAGTTCGCCGCCGCCGTCGGCCCGGGTGACGGCGAAGCGCCGCTGCGCCAGCACCGCCAAGGCTTGGAACTGCTCCGCGTCGCCTTGGCCGAGGCCGGATCGCCCTACCACCACTTGCTCGAAGCCGTCGTCGCCGCGTTGTGCCCGCTCACCGATACCGACCGGGAGGCGATCCGGGCGCTCGCCGTCGACGGACCGCCCGTCGAATCGGTCGGCCTCGCGCCCTACGGCACCGGCGCGATCGGGTTCGGTGCCGGTTCGTGCCCGTCCTTGGAGAGTGCCCCGTGAGCACGTTCGTCTGGATCGTCATTCCCTACGCCTGCCTCGCGGTGTTCGTGCTCGGCCACGTCTGGCGGTGGCGCAAGGACCAGTTCGGGTGGACCACCCACACCAGTCAGTTGCTGGAGAGCCGCATCCTGCGCTGGGGTTCGCCGCTGTTCCACCTCGGCGCGTTCGGCGTGATCGGCGGCCACGCCATGGGCCTGCTGGTGCCGGCCTCCCTGACGGCGGCGCTGGGCATCCCGGAAAGCCTCTACCACGCCACCGCGGTGTGGGGCGGCACGATCACCGGCGTCATGCTGGTCGCCGGTCTGGTGCTGCTGATCGCCCGCCGGTTCGTCAAGGGCCGTCTCCGCCGGACGACGACCACAATGGACAGAGTTCTTTATATGGCACTCGCCGTGATGGTGGTGCTCGGGATGACGGCCACCGTCGGCACCAACCTGCTGGGGGAGGGCTACGACTACCGCGAGACGATCGCGGTCTGGTTCCGGAGCGTCTTCTGGTTCTCGCCGCAGAGCCACCTGATGATCGAAGCGCCACTGGTCTACCAGCTGCACGCGGTCGGCGGGTTCCTGTTCCTGGCGCTGTGGCCGTTCACGCGGCTGGTCCACGTGTGGTCGGCACCGCTGGCCTACCTGTGGCGCCCGTACGTGGTCTACCGCGCCCGGCGGGGTGCGCCGCCCGTGCCGGTCCCCGCTCCGGCCGTCGTGCGCGACCGGGCCGTCGCGGAGCGGAAGAGCGTTGCGTGAGCCGACGGCCGGCGACGTGGTCGTCCGGCTGCCCAAGACACTGCCGGTGGACACCTCCGTCGCGCAGGCCCGCGCTTGCTTCACGGACGACCACGTCCACCTGCTCCTGCTCACCGAAGCCGGACGGCTGCTGGGCACCCTGGCCCGCGAGGACCTGGCCGGCGTCGCCGACGGGCCGGCTCTGGTCCACTCGCGCGTGGCGGGCCGGACGATCCCGGCGGAGCTGCCCGCCGCGGACGCCCGGCAGCTCATGCTGGCCCGCGGGCAGCGGCGGCTGGCTGCGGTCGACGCCGAGGGCGTCCTCGTGGGGCTGCTGTGCCTCAAGCGGCGCCGCACCGGGTTCTGCAGCGACGCCGATGTCGCCGCGCGGGCGGCGGAG
This sequence comes from Amycolatopsis lexingtonensis, assembly GCF_014873755.1. NCBI lineage: Bacteria > Bacillati > Actinomycetota > Actinomycetes > Pseudonocardiales > Pseudonocardiaceae > Amycolatopsis > Amycolatopsis lexingtonensis. Next base: position 3,136,445 of record NZ_JADBEG010000001.1, on the reverse strand, counting down.
CGCGGCTCGTGAGCACGCGGACTCCGGCCCGCCGTCGCGATCCGGTGCTGCCCGGGCAGCACGGCGCGTGGGGATTTCTCGCGCTCCCGCTGCTCCTCGGCATCGCGGCCACCGGCTGGTCGTTCTGGCTGGTCCCGCTGGCGGTCGCCTGGGTGGCCGCCTACCCGTGCAGCTGGGCGCTGACGGGCCTGCTCACCGCCCGGCGGCCCGAGCGGTTCCGCAAGGCGGCGCGGCTGTGGACCCCGATCTGCGTCGCCGCCGGCGTCCCGCTGCTGGTCACCCACCTTTGGCTCGGCGGCGTACTGGTCGCGTACCTCCTGCTCTTCGTCGTCAACCTGCGGCTGGCACGGGCGCGCCGGGAACGCTCGCTGGCCAACGGCCTGGTGCTGATCGCCGAGTGCGTGCTGCTGGTGCCGGTCGTGGCCGGCGTGGTCGACGGCGAAATCGGGACGCTGCCCGTGCTGACCGCCGCGGTGCTCACCGCCCTCGCGCTCGTCGGCTCCACCTTGCACGTGAAATCGCTGATCCGGGAACGCGCCAACCCGGCCTACACGCGGGCATCCCGGGCTTTCGCGCTCGCCTCGCCCGTTGTCGTGTACCTGGTTTCCGGGCACGGGTGGCTGGTGGTGCCGTTCGTCCTCTTGGCCGTCCGGGCGTTCTGGTGGCACGACCCCTCCTGGCGCCCGGCCCGGATCGGCCTGGTCGAGCTGGGCGGGCTCGTTTGCGTTGCCGCAGCGGCCTTTCCGGTCCTCTAGTGCACTGTGGACCTTGGTCCTCGGACGGAAGGACTTCGGCTCTGTCCCGGGCATCGCGGAGCGCGGATGCTGGGCCGATGACCTCGACACCAGACCACCCGGTCAAGACCGGACGGCGGATGCTCATGCTGGGCCTGGCCACCGCCGGGTTCGCGCTGAACTTCTGGGCGTGGGCCCTGCTGAGCCCCCTCGGCCCGCTCTTCAAGGATTCCCTGAAGCTGACCGCGTTCCAGCAAGCCCTCTTGGTCGCCGTCCCCGTGGTGGTCGGCTCCCTCGGGCGGATCCCGGTGGGCGCGCTGACCGACCGGTTCGGCGGACGCGTGATGTTCCCGGTGATCTCGGCCCTGACCATCGTGCCCGTGCTGTTCCTCGGCCTCGCCGGGCACTCGTCGCTGGCCGCGCTGCTGATCGGCGGGTTCTTCCTCGGCCTCGGCGGCACGGCGTTCGCGGTCGGGGTCCCGTTCGTCAACGCCTGGTTCCCGCCCGAGCGGCGCGGGCTGGCGATCGGCGTCTTCGGCGCCGGGATGGGCGGCACCGCGATCAGCGCGCTGACCACGGTTCCGCTGGTGAAGGCGGGGGCCGTCGCGACGCCGTTCGTCATCACCGCCGTCGTTTTGGCCCTCTACGCGGTCGTCGCGGCCGTGTTCCTGCGTGACGCGCCGGGGCGCACGGTGCCGACCGAGCCGCTGGCACGAAGGATGCGCGACACCCTCCGGCTGCCGGTGACGTGGCAGGCCTCGGCGTTGTACGCCATCGCGTTCGGTGGCTACGTCGCCTTCTCCGTTTACCTGCCCGCCTACTTGAAGGCCGGCTACGGGCTCGCCCAGGCCGACGCGGCCAACCGCATGGCCGGCTTCGTGCTCTTCGCCGTGGTGATGCGCCCGATCGGCGGCTGGCTGTCCGACCGCTTCGGCCCCGTGCGGGTGCTGGGCGGCGTCTTCTCGGTGGTCGCCGTGACCGCCGCCGTCCAGGCGTTCACCCCCGGCCTGATGCCGCTGGGCACGATCGCGTTCCTGGCCATGGCGGCCGCGCTCGGCGCCGGCAGCGGCGCGGTGTTCGCGCTCGTCGCGCAGCTCGCCCCGGCGAACAAGGTCGGCTCGGTCACCGGCGTCGTCGGTGCCGCGGGCGGTCTCGGCGGGTTCATCCCACCGCTGGTGATGGGCGCGCTCTACGGCGAGCTGGGGTCGTACGCGCTCGGCCTGGCCGCACTGGCCCTGGTCGCGGGGGCGGCCCTCGCGTTCACCGCCACGGTGGCGCGGCGCTCGCTGCACCAGCATGTGTGAGTACTGCGGCTGCCAGGCCCTGACCGCCATCCGGGACCTGACCCGCGAACACGACGAAGTCGTCGCGCTGATCAGCCACGTCCGCGCCGCGCACGCCGACGGCGACGTCCCGGCGATGGCCGGCCTCGCCACCCGGATCACGCAGGTCCTCGGCCCGCACACGGCGGTCGAGGAGGACGGCCTGTTCCCGGCGATGGCGGCGGAGTTCCCGGACCACGTCGCCGACCTGACCGCCCAGCACCGCGTCATCGAGGCGGTGCTCGGCGAGGCCGCCGGGGGCCCGCCCGCCGACCCGGCCTGGCCGGACCGGCTGCTGGCGGCGCTGCACCTGCTCCGCGAGCACATCCTCGCCGAGCAGGACGGCGTCTTCCCCACGGCACTCGGCCGGCTGGACCCGGCCGAGTGGGACGCGATCGAGGCGGTCCGGCGGCGCGTCGGCACCGGCCTGGCCGAACGGACGGAGGAACCCGCGAAATGACCACCCACCCGCAAGTCACCCAGGTCGACACCGTCGCCGGCGAGCTGATCGACGAGGCCCGCGGGCACGGCACCCGCCGCGCCGCGCGGACCCTCATCACCGGAACCATGCAGCGCGCGACCCTCATCGCGCTCGCCGACGGCGCCGAGCTGGCCGAGCACGACTCGCCGCCGGCCGCCACCCTGTACGTGGTCACCGGCCGCGTGCGGCTGCACACCCACGACCACGCCTGGACCCTCGAACGCGGCCAGCTCGCCCGCATCCCGCCGGACCGGCACGGGCTGACCGCGCTCGCCGACAGCGCCGTGCTGCTGACTGTCGCGCTGCACTAAGTGCGTCAATGGCGGTGCAGGACCAGGGAAAATTCGGCGATACCGTGGTCGGCCAATGAGCCGAAGGGGCCGTAGCCCGCCGGGCTGGGGATGTCCCAGTCGGCGAACGTCACCGGAATCGTCCCCGCAGTGCGGAGCAGGTCGCCGTCCCGGCGGGCGGTGAGCGTGATCGTGACGGGATGAGTCCGGCCGCGCAGCATCAGTTGCCCCGCAACCGTTTCGGTGACGGCGTCGCCGGAGGCGAAGGTGGCGTCGACCTTCTGCGGCGCGGCCAGCGTCACGAGCGCCTCGGGGTACCGGGCCGTGTCGAGGCTGATGGCGAGCTGGGGCGTCGGCTTGCCGTTCGTGGTGAGGGTGGTGAGGTCGACGGTGAACCGGGCGGCGGTGGCCTGGTCGTCGGCGATGGTGAGGCTGCCGGCGACGGACCCGGTGCGCTGGACGACGTCGTTGCTCACGAAGAGAACGGTCTGCTGGATGCGGAAGCCCGCGGCGGAGCCGGTCGTGACATCCCATTGGCCCGCGAGGGGTCCGGTGGGAGCGCTGGTCGTGGCGGGCAAGGCCAGGGGGGCGGGCACCGGCGCGAGCTTGACGTAGAGGACGACCGCGGCCACGAGCAGGACGACCAGTGCGGCCAGGGCGATCAGGGTGCGGCGGAGCCAGCGGCGTTTGCGCGGCGGTCTGCTGGCGGTTTCGGACGTCGTGGTGATCATGGGTAACGGTCCTTTCAGCGCTGGGGCGCGGGGTCGGGAAGAACTTGGAAGACGGGGTAGTCGGCCGCGATGGCGTCGAACTCCGCGGCCGGCGCGTCGGGGCTGATCGCCAGGTGGGGGCGGGCGCCGGGCACGGTTTCGAGGTAGCGGCGGAGGATCGGGCCGCGGTCCGCGACGGGGATCTCGACGAGCCGGCACGGATGGCGGCCCCGGCGGTGGAGGACGGCGTGGCCGTCGGCGGCGCGGACGTTGTGCACCCAGTTGCACCGTTCGCCCAGCATCGGCACCAGGTACCAGCCGCCGTGCCAGTCGGCCATGCCCAGCGGGAACCGGGTCGGCCGACCGGAACGGCGGCCGGTCACCTGGAGGGTCACCCAGCGCGGGGGCAGCACGCCCCAGCTGAAGACGGCGGCCCACAGCCGGGAGAAGCGCCGGGCGGTGCGGTCCGCGCGGCCACCGCGGTACATCGCTCGCAAGCGGTCGGAAGAGTACGGCCACATGATCGTTCGTCTCCTTGGTCGGGTCCTCGGACTGGGGTAAGCTTGACCCGGTATGAGACTTGAGACATAGAGTCCAAAGTAACTTCGGAGTGGACGTGAACGAGCCGAGCCGTGAGCCGACCGGACTGGGCCGCCGCCGCGGCCGGCTGTCGGACCAGGAGACCGCCAGGCGGATGCTCGACGCGGCGGTGGCGATGGTCGACCGCACGGGCCTGACGGTGAGCCTGGACCACCTGCGGTTCGAGGACATCATCCGCGAGGCCGACGTCGCGCGCAGTGCCGTCTACCGCCGCTGGCCGTACAAGGACCTGTTCTTCAGCGACCTGTTGACCGAGCTGGCCGAGGCCGCCGTCCCGAGCGCGGCCGACACCGACGCGATCATCGGCCTGATCAAGAAGGTCGTGGCCGAGCGCCGGGACCGGCTCGGCACCGCCGAGGGGCGGCACGCGCTGCTGGTCGAGCTGTTCCGGCAGGCGGCGCTGCAGGACTTCCAGGACCTCTACGGGTCGGCCCGGTGGCGGACCTACCTCGCCCTGCACGCGACGTTCCTCAGCATCGCGGAAGGCGAGCTGCGGCAGCGGATCCAGGAGATCCTCGCCCGCTCCGAGCACGGGTTCGCCACCCGGGTCGCCGCGGCCTGGGAGCACATCGCGGCGTTGTTCGGCTACCGGCTGCGGCCCGAGCTGGGGTCGACGTTCGAGACGGTGGCGATCCTGGTCAGCGCCACCGCACGGGGCCTGATCCTGATGGCACTGTCCACACCGGACATCGCCGGCCGCCGGGTCTCGGCGCGCCCCTTCGGAGCGTCCGAGACCGCGGACTGGTCGCTGCCGGCGCTGGGCATCGCCGCCACGGCCGTAGCCTTCCTCGAGCCCGACCCGGAAGTCAGCTGGGACGACGACCGCGTCGAAGCCGTGCGGGCCGCGGTGAACTCGCTGACCCTGCCCACGCCGTGACGACCTGATCGGGCCGCGAGGAACCGCTCAGCCGTGGACCCGCGTGCCCGCGGCACCGCGGGCGAGATCCCCGGCCGCGTCGAGGCGGCCGATGGCGGCGAAGCCCCCGCCGGCGTCGACGAACCGGCAGGCCGCGGTGACCTTGGGGCCCATGGACCCGGCGGGGAAGCTGCGGGCCCGCAGCTCCGTGCTGGTGATGTCGTGGATGGGCCGGGCCCGCGGCGTGCCGTAGCCGTCCTGGACGGCGTCGACGTCGGTGAGGAGCAGCAGTGCGTCGGCGCCGATCGCCTGGCCGAGCAGAGCCGCGGTGAGGTCCTTGTCCACCACGGCTTCGACACCGCGGAGGCCGCTTTCCCCGGCGATCACGGGGATCCCGCCGCCACCCGCGCACACCACGGTGGCGCCGGTGCCGACCAGGTTTTCGAGCAGCGGCAGCTCGACCAGCCCGGCCGGTTCCGGAGACGGCACCACCCGCCGCCACGCGCCGCCGTCCTGGCGGACCTGCCAGCCGTGCCGGGCGGCGAGCCGTCCGGCGGTTTCCCGGTCGTAGACCTGGCCCACGAACTTGGTGGGAGCGGCGAACGCCGGGTCGGTGGCGTGCACCAGCGTCCGGGTGAGCACGCAGAACGCCGGGCGCCCGGTGGCGTTCTGCAGGGCCTGCACCAGCCAGTACCCGATCATGCCCTGGGTCTGGGCGCCGAGGACGTCGAAGGGGTACGGGCGGCGCAACGCCGGATCGGTCTCGTTCTCCAGCGCCAGCAGGCCGACCTGGGGCCCGTTGCCGTGGGTGATGACGAGCTCGTGCTCGCGCGCCAGCGGTGCCAGAGCCTCCGCGGCGGCCAGCACGTGCTTCTCCTGGATCTCGGACTCCGGTGGTTCGCCGCGTTCGAGCAGGGCGTTCCCGCCGAGGGCGACGACGATCCTCACGACCCCACCGTGGCGACCATGACGGCCTTGATGGTGTGCATCCGGTTCTCCGCCTGGTCGAAGACGATCGACGCGGGCGATTCGAAGACCTCGTCGGTGACTTCGAGGGCGTCGAGCCCGTACTGCTCGCCGAGCCGGCGGCCGATGGCGGTGTCGCGGCCGTGCAGGGCGGGCAGGCAGTGCAGGAACTTCACCGCCGGGTTTTCGGTGGCGCCGAGGACCTTGGCGTTGACCTGGTAAGGGAGCAGCTGCTCGATGCGCGGGCCCCAGGTCTCCTCCTGCTCGCCCATCGACAGCCACACGTCGGTGTAGAGGAAGTCGGCGTGGCGCACCGCTTCGCCGACGTCGTCGGTGACCAGCACGGTCGCGCCCGAAGCGTGGGCGACGTCGGCGGCGATGCGCCGGATCTCCGGCGCGGGCCAGAGTGCCTTCGGCGCGCAGACGCGGACGTCGAGCCCGAGCAGCGCGCCGGTGACCAGCAGCGAGTTGGCGACGTTGTTGCGGCCGTCGCCGAGGTAGCAGTAGGCGACGTCGTCGAGGGGCTTGCGGGCGTGGTCGCGCATGGTGAGGACGTCGGCGAGCATCTGGGTGGGGTGCCAGGTGTCGGTGAGCCCGTTCCAGACCGGGACGCCCGCGTACGCGCCGAGCGTCTCGACGGCGTCCTGGGACGAGCCGCGGAACTCGATGCCGTCGAACATCCGGCCCAGCACGCGGGCGGTGTCCTTGACCGACTCCTTGTGGCCCAAGTGGGATTCGTCGGGACCGAGGTAGGTGATGTGCGCGCCTTCGTCGTGGGCGGCGACCTCGAACCCGGAGCGGGTGCGCGTGGAGCTCTTCTCGAAGACGAGGGCGATGTTGCGCCCGGCCAGCCGCAGCGGCCGCGCGCCGGCGCGTTTCTCCCGGCGCAGCTCGGCGGCGAGGCTGACCAGGCCGCGGAACTCGTCGGCGGTGAGGTCGGTTTCCTTGAGCAGGTTGCGGCCCTGCAGGTGCATCGGGTTCTCCACGGGGTGAGTGGTCATCGGACGGGGTCGCGCTCGATCGGGCAGCTCATGCACCGGGGGCCGCCGCGCCCGCGGCCGAGCTCGCTGCCGGGGACGGTGATCACCTCGATGCCGTGCTTGCGCAGCATGGTGTTGGTGGCGACGTTGCGGTCGTAGCCGACGACGACGCCGGGAGCGACGGCGAGGTAGTTGTTGCCGTCGTCCCACTGCTCGCGCTCGGCGGCCCGGACGTCTTCGTCGGTGGACAGCACGGTGACCCGCTCGACGCCGAGGGTGCGGCCGAGCGTGGCCCAGAGGTCGTCGTTCTGCTCGACGGCGAGGGCACTGGGGCCGGGCGTCACGGTCCACGAGCGCAGCCGGCGGTCGAAGTAGGGGTAGAGCACGAACGTCGACGCGTCGACCATGGTCATCAGCGTGTCCAGGTGCATCATGGCGTGGGACCGGGGTAGCTCGACCGCGATGACCGTGTGCGCCTGGCCGCTGTCGAACAGCGCCCGGGCGAGCAGCTCGACGGCCATCGGGGTGGTCCGTTCGCCCATGCCGATGAGCACCGCGCCATCGCCGAGGACGTGGACGTCACCGCCTTCGATGGTCGCGGGGAAGTGGGTGGCGTCGTCGTCACCGAGGTAGGTGGTGAACTCCGCGTCCGCGAACAGGGGGTGGTAGCGGTAGATGGCCCGGGCGTGCAGGGTTTCGCGCTGCCGCGCGGGCTTGGCCATCGGGTTGATCGACACCCCGCCGTAGATCCAGCAGGAGTTGTCCCGCGGGAACAGGTGGTTGGGCAGGGGCGGCAGGAGGAAGTCGTCCGCCCGCAGCGTGTGCCACTTCAGGCTGCTCGTCCGCAGGGGGTGCAGGTCGGCCTTCAGGACGCCGCCGACCAGCGAACCGGCGAGGCTCGCGCCGTCGAGGTCGTCGAACAGCTTCCGCAGCGTGGGCACCAGGGCCGGGCCGACGGCCTGCGGGGTGCAGACCCGGTCGAGCACGAACGCGCGGCCCGCCGGGTCGTCGAGGGTCTCGGCGAGGAGGCGGTCGAAGTAGTGCACCCGCACGCCCTGTTCGCGCAGGGCCTCGGCGAAGACGTCGTGCTCTTCCTTGGCCTTGCGGGCCCACATGACGTCGTCGAAGAGCAGCTCGTGGACGTTGCGCGGGGTCAGCCGCGCCAGCTCCGGTCCCGGCCGGTGCAGGACGACCTGCCGGAGCCGGCCGGTCTCGGAGGCGACGGTGAAGTTCATCCGCTCGGCGGCCTTCCCGGTCACGCGGCCCGTGGCCACTGGTCGTCTTCGGCCGGTGCCGCCTGACCGCGTGTCGCGGTGGCGCGGCCCTTGAGCACGGCGTGCAGGATCAGGCCGGCGAGCAGCACGAGCATCGCCTCGTAGACGGCGGCGTACCCGGCGGCGAAGGTCACCCACAGCGAGAAGAGCACGGTCGCCGCGGTGATGACCAGGTCGCGGGCCAGCAGCCAGCCGTTCACCCGGCGCCGGCGGGACACCAGGTGGGTCAGCTGCGCGCAGGCGGAGAACAGGTAGGGGATGGCGACGGTGACCACCGCGAGGTTGACCAGGAAGGTGAACACGGTCAGGCCGGTGCCGGAGGTGTAGCGCCACACCATGAGCAGCGAAGGCAGCAGGGCCGCCAGCACGATCCCGAACCACGCGGTGTCCTTGCGGTCGGTCCAGGCGAACGCCCGCGGGAACAGCCCGTCCGCGGCGGCCGCGCGCGAGACCTCGGTGGTGACGAGGGTCCAGCCGTTCAGCGCGCCGATCCCCGAGACCACGGCGAGGGCGGCGACGAGCTTCCCGGCCCACGCGGCATCGGGCAGGATCGCCTCGAAGGCCGGGACGAACGGCGTGCCGCTCCCGGCCAGGACGTCGTGGGGGACGAGGCCCATGACGGCCGCGGACACCACCAGGTACAGCACCGCGCTGGCGCCGGTGCCCAGCAGCGAAGCCCGGCCGACGTTGCGCCCGGGCTCGCGGACCCGCTTGGCCGTCACCGCGGCGACCTCGACGCCGATGAACGAGAACAGCGCGACGCCGGCCGCGATGCCGATGGCGCTGTAGAGGCTGCCGCCGGAGGCGTTGAAGGCGCCGAAGTTGGCCCGGGACACGAAGAACCAGCCGATCACGCCGACGAACAGCAGCGGCAGGAACTTCAGGGCCACGGTGACGTTCTGGAACCAGGCCATCTGCTTGACCCCGATCAGGTTCACCGCGGCCGGGATCCACAGTCCCGCCAGCGCGATGCCGAGGTTCGCCCAGACCGTCGGGTTGTCGATGCCGAGCAGGGCTTCGACGTAGAGGACCCAGGAGGACACGATCGCGGCGTTGCCCGCCCACGCCGAAACCCAGTAGCACCAGCCGACGAGGTAGCCGGCGAAGTCGCCGAACTCGTGGCGGGCGTACGCGTACAGGCCGCCGTCGGAGTTGGGCACCCGCTTGGTCAGCTGTCCGAAAAGGACGGCCAGCAGCGCCGCACCGGCCGCGACGACGCCGAGGACGAGCAGGGAGCTGGTACCCGCGCCGGCCAGCACGGCGGGCATCGTGAAGACCCCGGTGCCGATGACGCTGCCGGCGACCAGGCCGGTCGCCGACGTCAGTCCCAGCGCCCGCATCCGGTGCTCGGCAGGCCGGCCCGGAGCCGGCTGTGTCTCTTGTGGATCGGACATCGCTCTCCCTCGCCGGCGACGATCACCGTCGAGTAGAGATGAAACCCGCCGGGGACGTCGCGGGTCAGAGGCCGAAAGTCCTTTGCCGGGCCCCGAAAGTAACCGGGTCACCCGGGCAGGGTCAGGCCCCGGTCCCGGATCCGGTCCCACGCCGACACGGGAACGGTGACCATGACGAGCAGCTCGTCGACGCCGGAGAACCCGCCGTCCCGCCGGGCGCGGACGATGTCCTCGGCGGCCGGAAGCGGGATCTCGCACACCTGCGCGATGATCGCGGCCGGAGCGTTGTTGAGGTCGACCAGGCCGCCGTCGTCGTAGCTGTGGGGCAGGTCCGGGCGGCCGATCCGCAGCTCGCGGGCCAGCAGGGGGTCGGCCGCGGCGAGTTCGCGTGCGGCGTTCCGCCGGGTGCGGGCCGCGAGCGCCTGCGTGATCGCGGGCTCGGGCCGGGGCTCCTGCCGGCTCGGAGCGAGCCTCCGCCGCAGGAACAGCTGGTGGACGCAGGCCACGGGGATCAGCGCCAGCCAGCCCATCCCGGCGATGACCGGGAGTACGTCTCCGGCGGCGCCCACCGGGTTGCCCTGCGCGTCGGCGGGTGCGGCCACGGCGCAGACGAAGAGCGCCACGATCGCCGCGCCGTAGGCGGCGGCGACCCAGCGCAAGCGGGCACTGCCGAGCACCACGGCGGCGTGGAGGAACGGAGCCCACGCCGCGAGCCCCGCCGTGAGGATCGTCAGCGGGACGTACCACCAGCCGGCGGGCCAGTGCCGGACGCGCTTCGGCGACGGGACGACGTCCACGAGTGTTCTCTTCTCGGCCATGGCTTACCTCCCGGCTCGCGCGCCGCCCGGCCAGCCTGCGCGGCGACGCGGAGCACGGGATAGGGCAGGAGGTCACTCGCGGGAGGAACCTGGTCCCGGCTGCCCGCTGGGCCGTCGGGACGAGCGATTTCCCCCACGTGGCAGCAGGTTCGCCGGTGCGGGCCGATCTCGGGACGATCGGCACCCGGGCGGTGACGTAAGGCCCCTGTCCTACCGGCGGGTCGGTCCGACGGTGGAAGCTCCGCGCACGTCCCGTCTCAACGGAGAGGAGGACCCGCGATGCAGGGCTGCCTGGTCATCGCGCGACATCGCGGGCCGAGCCATGAGTGATGCCGAGCTGTCCGGCCTGGACGCCGAAACCCTGGCCATGATCCTGGAGGCGATCGGGGAGTTCGCCGACCGGAACCTGCCCGCCGAGCTGCTGCTGCGGCTCGACCACGACGACGAATGCCCCGAGGACGTGGTGCGCCGCATGTGCGGGGACGACCTCGGCATCCACCTGCTGTTCGTGCCGGAGGCCCACGGCGGGATGGGGGCGGGCAGCCTGGACGTCTGCCGCGTCTGCGAACGCATGGCGGGGATCGACCTCGGGGTTGCGACCAGCGTGCTCGCGACCGCGCTGGGCAGCGATCCGATCGCCGTCGGCGCGACCCCGGAGCAGAAGAAGACGTGGTTGTCCCGGATGGCCGGGGAGGGCCTGCTGTTCGCCTACGGGGCGACCGAGCCCGAGGCGGGCAGCGATCTCGGGGCGCTCAAGACCGTCGCCGTCCCGGTCGTCGAAGACGGCGACACCACCGGGTACCGGATCACCGGCCGCAAGCAGTGGATCAGCAACGGCGGCATCGCCGACGCCTACAGCGTGCTGGCCAACGCGCCGGGCGGACCGAGCTGGTTCGTCGTCGAGCGCGACACGCCGGGGTTCACGCGGGCGAAACCGGAGGACAAGCACGGCATCCGGCTGAGCAACACCGCCGCGCTGTTCCTCGACGACGTCGAGGTCGGCGTCGACGCGCTCGTCGGTGGCGTCGAGGGCCGGGGGCTGTGGCAGGCCCAGCAGGTGTTCGGCCACACGCGGCTCATGGTCGCCGCCTTCGGGCTCGGCGCCGGCTGGGCGGCGCTCGACAAGGCGATCGCCTACGCCGCCGACCGGATCCAGGCCGGCGGGCCCCTGTCCCGCAAGCAGGGCTACACGCACAAGCTGCTCGTGCCGCACGCCGCACGGCTCGAAGCCGCCCGCGCGTACATCGAAGAGACCGCGGCCCGCCTGGATTCCGGCGAGCAGGGGCTCAACACCGAGGGCGCGATCGCCAAGTACCTCGCCACCGAGGCCGGCAACCTGGCCGCCGACGCGGCGATCCAGGCGCACGGCGGCTACGGCTACACCCACGAGTACCTCGTCGAAAAGATCAAGCGCGACGTCCGGATCACCACGATCTACGAAGGCACGTCGGAGATCATGGAGATGACGATCTCCCGTGACCGCTGGCAGGAGCACCTCAAGACCCGCGGCCGGTACTACCACGACCGGGCCGCCGAACTGGAATCCCTCGACGCCGCCCACCCCGGGATCGGGGCGGGGACCGCCGCGCTCGGCTTGCACGTGCTCGCCGAGCTGCTCGAACGGTGCCGCACCGCGCGGCTCACCCGGCGCCAGCACGTCCTGCTGCGCCTCGGCGAGCTCATCGCGTACGCCGAATGCGCCGCCGCCCTGTGCCGGCGTGCCGCCCTCGCGGAGCTGCCGGCGAAGGCCGACCGGCGGTTCGACCTCGCCGAGCTCGCCGTGCTGGCCCGGGTCTTCGGGCGCGAGGCGGTGCTGCGCGTGGCTACCGGGGGGCTGCAGCTCGTCCAGGGCAGCGTGGAGAGCCCGGTGGCCGACCTGACCTCGGCGCTGCGGCTGGCCGAGGTCGCCGCGAGCCAGGCCGGCGGGCTCGCCGATTCCGACGCCCTCGCCGACATCCTCAACAGCCGTTCCGGAGGCAAGTGATGCACGAGCAGCCCAACGCACGGGCCGTCGCGATCGTCGGCGTGAGCGCGATCATGCCGGACGCGCCGGACGCGAAGAAGTTCTGGAGCAACATCGTCGGCGGCCGCTACTCGATCAGCGACGTCCCGCCGGAGCGCTGGGACCCGGCGCTGTACTACGACGCCGACCCCGCGGTGCCGGACAAGACGTACTCGAAGATCGGCGGCTGGGTCCGCGAGTTCGAGTGGGACCCGCGGGCTTGGCGGCTGCCGGTGCCACCGAAGGTCTCCGCGGCGATGGACATCGCCCAGCAGTGGGGCGTGAACCTGGCACGCGCGACGCTGATCGACTACGGCTGGCCCGACCGGAAACTGGACCACGAGCGCACCGCCGTCGTGATCGGCAACGCGCTGGCGGGGGAGAAGCACTACCAGACCGCGCTGCGGATCAGCTTCCCCGAGTTCGCCCGGGAGCTGGAGCGGTCGGCGGCGTTTTCCGCACTGCCCAAGGCGACCCGCGCCGCGATCGTCGACGAGGCCCGCCACGGCCTGCGCGAAACCATCCCGGCCGTCACCGAAGACAGCATGCCCGGCGAGCTGGCCAACGTCATCGCCGGCCGGATCGCCAACCTCTTCGACTTCCGTGGCCCCAGCTACGTCACCGACGCGGCCTGCGCGTCCGGGCTCGCCGCCATGGCCGCCTCGATCGAAGGCCTGATCAACGGCGAGTACGACACGGTGCTGACCGGCGGCATCGACCGCAACATGGGCATCGCCGCGTACGTGAAGTTCTGCAAGATCGGTGCCCTCTCGGCCACCGGCACCCGGCCCTACGGCACGGGCGCGGACGGGTTCGTGATGGGCGAAGGCGGGAACCTGTTCCTGCTCAAGCGGCTCGCCGACGCCGAGCGTGACGGCGACCGGATCTACGCCGTGCTGCTGGGCATGGCGGGGTCCAGTGACGGCAAGGGCAAGGGCATCACCGCGCCCAACCCGGTCGGGCAGCGGCTCGCCGTCGAGCGGGCCTGGCGGCTGGCGGGCGAAGACCCGGCGACCTGCTCGCTGGTGGAAGGCCACGGCACGTCCACCGCGGTCGGCGACGTCGTCGAGGTGCAGGCGCTCACCGAGGTCTTCGGCTCGGTGCCGGCGGGCTCGATCCCGCTCGGCTCGGTGAAGTCCAACATCGGCCACCTCAAGGGCGCGGCCGGGACGGCGGGACTGTTCAAGGCCGCCATGGCCCTGCACGAGAAGGTGCTGCCGGCCACCTTGCACGCCGAGGTGCCCAACCCGAACATCGACTTCGCCCACGGTCCCTTCCGGCCCAACACGGAGATCCGCGAGTGGGCCGCCCCCGCGGCCGGGATCCGCCGGGCCGGGGTGAGCGCGTTCGGCTTCGGCGGGACCAACTTCCACGCCGTGCTCGAGGAGTACGTGCCCGGCCGGCACCGCGACCCGGAACGGAAGTCCGTGTCCTTCGCCGGAGCGGACCTGCCCGCGAAGTCGGAACCCGCGCGCGGCGCGTTCGTCGCGGGCGCCGCCGACGAACGCGGGATCACCGACCGGCTCCGGCAGGTGGTCGCGGGTGAGGCACCACCCGCGGGACCGCCGTCGGCGGCCGACCTCGCCGCGCCGGTGCGGATCGCGATCGACTACGGCGACGCGGCCGAACTGGCCGCGAAGGCGAGCCGCGCCCTGCAGGCGTTCGAGAAGCCGGCGATGTGGAAGGCGTTGCGGGCCCAGGGGATCTTCCTCGGACGCGGCCCGCGCGGCAAGATCGCGTTCCTCTACACGGGCCAGGGTTCCCAGTACGTCAACATGCTCCGCACGCTGGCCGCGCGGGAACCGGTGGTGGCCGAGACCTTCGCGCAGGCGGACGAAGTGATGACGCCACTGCTCGGGAAACCGCTTACCGAATACCTCTTCGCCGACGGCGCCGACGCCGTCGCCCGTGCGGAGCAGCAGTTGCTGCAGACCGAGATCACCCAGCCCGCCGTGCTGGCGGCGGACCTCGCGCTCACCCGGCTGCTGGCCACGCACAACGTCCGGCCGGACCTGGCGATGGGGCACAGTCTCGGCGAGTACGGCGCGCTGGTTGCGGCGGGCGCACTGTCCTTCGCGGACGCGCTCGAAGCGGTCAGCGCGCGCGGGAACGAGATGGCCCACCTCGCCATCGAGGACAACGGCGCGATGGCCGCGGTGTTCGCCCCGCTCGAGGAGATCGAACGGACGGTCGCCGGGATCGACGGTTACGTCGTGATCGCCAACGTCAACAGCACCAGCCAGGCGGTGATCGGCGGCGCCACGACCGCCGTCGAAGCCGCGGTGGCGGCGTTCACCGCGGCCGGGCGCACCGCCGTGCGGCTGCCGGTCAGCCACGCCTTCCACACCTCGATCGTCGCGCCGGTCAGCGAACCGCTGGGCCGGATGCTGCGGCGGCTCGACCTGAAGGTGCCGGCGCTGCCCGTCGTCGCCAACGTCGACGGCGAGCTGTACCCGACCGGGCCGGACGCGCGCGAGCGGATGCTCGACATCCTGGAGCGCCAGGTCGCCTCGCCGGTCCAGTTCGTCAAGGGCCTTGAGACGCTCTACGCCGAAGGCGCGCGGGTGTTCGTCGAAGTCGGGCCGAAGAAGGCCTTGCACGGCTTCGTCGAGGACGCGCTCGGCAGCCGGCACGACGACGTGCTGGCCCTGTTCACCAACCACCCCAAGCAGGGCGACCTGGTGTCGTTCAACCAGGCCCTGTGCGGGCTCTACGCCGCCGGGTTCGGCGCCGCCGAAGCGGCCGCGCCGGCCCCCGTCGAACCGAGGACGGACACCGTGACCCCCGACCGCTACACCGAACTGGGCCACCTGGTGGCCGACTTCTTCACCCGCGGCCAGGCCGTGCTGGGCGGCGTGGCCGCACCAGCGCCGGCGCCGGTTCCGGCGGAGACCGAGCCGGTCGTGATCACCGGCGCCGCCCTCGGCCTGCCCGGCACCGAGCGCGTCTTCGACGACGCCAACGTCGGCCGGATCCTGCACGGCGAGCAGTTCATCGGCGCGATCCCGCAGGCCTTGCGGGACGCGATGGCGGACAAGCACATCACCCGGCTGGTCAAGAGCGAAAACGGCTCGCCGCGCTTCACGGCCATCGACAGCCCGGACGACGTGATCAAGCTGGCGGCGCGGGCGGGCGCGCTCGACCTCGTCGACGAGTTCGGGGTCGACGCCGAGCGCGACAAGGCCCTCGGCGAGTGCACCCGGCTGGCGATCGGCGCGGGCTTCGACGCGCTGCGCGACGCCGGGATCCCGTTGGCGCAGCACTACAAGACCACGACGGTCGGGACGCGGCTGGCCGACCGGTGGGGCCTGCCCGCGGCGCTGCGCGACGACACCGGCGTCATCTTCGCGTCCGCGTTCCCCGGTCTCGGCGAGTTCGCCGAGGACGTCGAGCGGTACCTCGCCGACCGGCACCGGCGCCACGAGCGTGACACCTTGAAGGCGATCCGGGTCCGGGCCGAGGGCGACGTCGCCGCCGACCTCGACCGGCGGATCGGGGAGCTGGACGCCGCGATCGCGGCGGAGCCGTTCGAGTTCGACCGGCGGTTCCTGTTCCGCGTGCTGTCGATGGGGCACTCGCAGTTCGCCGAGATCATCGGCGCGCGCGGCCCGAACACCCAGGTCAACTCCGCCTGCGCGAGCACCACCCAGGCGATCGGGCTGGCCGAGGACTGGATCCGGGCCGGCCGCTGCCGCCGCGTGGTGATCGTCGCGGCCGACGACGCGACGTCCGACTCGCTGCTGGAATGGGTCGGCGCCGGCTTCCTGGCCAGCGGCGCGGCGGCCACCGACGCGGCGGTCGAGGACGCGGCCGTCCCGTTCGACGCGCGGCGCCACGGCATGCTGCTCGGCATGGGGGCGGCGGGCATCGTCGTCGAGGCCGCTTCGGCCGCGCGGGAACGCGGGCTGCGGCCGATCTGCGAAGTCCTGGCCGGCGTCAGCGCCAACAGCGCGTTCCACGGGACGAAGCTGGACGTCGAGCACATCTCCGGCGTGATGGAAAGCCTGGTGTCGCAAGCGGAGCGGCGGGGGATCGACCGGCACGCGGTCGCGTCCGAAATGGTGTTCGTCTCCCACGAGACGTACACGCCGGCCCGGGGCGGCAGCGCCCAGGCGGAGATCGACGCGCTGCGCGCGGTCTTCGGGCCGGACGCCGACCGCGTCATCATCGCCAACACCAAGGGGTTCACCGGGCACCCGATGGGTGTCGGGATCGAGGACGTCGTCGCGGTGAAGGCCCTGGAGACGGGGATCGTGCCGCCGGTGCCGAACTTCAAGGAGGTCGACCCTTCGCTGGGCCGCCTGAACCTGTCGGGCGGCGGCGCTTACCCGGTCCGCTACGCGCTGCGGCTCGCGGCGGGGTTCGGTTCGCAGATCAGCATGGTGCTGCTGCGCTGGACCCCGGTCGCCGACGGCCGCCACCGCGCGCCCGCCGAGCTGGGCTACGGGTACCGCATCGCCGACCGGGCCGCGTGGCAGCGGTGGTTGACGGACCTGGGCGGCACGGAGCTGGAGGTCGACCACCGGCGGCTGCGGATCGCCGACCACCCGGCCGAGCGGCGGCCGGCACCCGAGCCCGAGCCGGTCGAGATCGCCGAACCCGAGCCGGCTGGTGACGACATCACCGCACAGGTCGTGGCGGTGGTGGCGGAGAAGACGGGCTATCCGGAGGACATGCTCGAACTCGACCTGGATCTGGAGGCCGACTTGGGTGTGGACACGGTGAAGCAGGCGGAGGTGTTCGCGGAGATTCGGGAGCGGTTCGGGATCGAGCGCGACGACACGTTGCGGTTGCGGGATTACCCGACGTTGAACCACGTGATCGGTTTTGTGCGGGAGCGGGGGAACGTCCCGGTCGCCGAGCCTGCTCCGGTCGGTGATGACACCACCGCGCAGGTGCTGTCGGTGGTGGCGGAGAAGACGGGCTATCCGGAGGACATGCTCGAACTGGACCTGGATCTGGAGGCGGATCTGGGTGTGGACACGGTGAAGCAGGCTGAAGTGTTTGCGGAGATCCGGGAGCGGTTCGGGATCGAGCGGGATGATTCGTTGCGGCTGCGGGACTATCCGACGCTGAATCACGTGATCGGTTTCGTGCGTGAGCGTTCCGGTGTGGTGCCTGAACCGGTGGTCGACGACGTTGCCGGGCAGGTTGTGGCCGTGGTGGCGGAGAAGACGGGTTACCCGGAGGACATGCTCGAACTCGACCTGGATCTGGAGGCCGACTTGGGTGTGGACACGGTGAAGCAGGCGGAGGTGTTCGCGGAGATTCGGGAGCGGTTCGGGATCGAGCGGGACGACACGTTGCGGTTGCGGGATTACCCGACGTTGAACCACGTCATCGGCTTCGTGCGCGAGCGCTCCGGCGTCCCGGCCGAGTCCGATGTGGACACCGTGGAAGCCGAAGTCCTCGCCGTCGTCGCCGGGAAGACCGGCTACCCGGAGGACATGCTCGAACTGGACCTGGATCTGGAAGCCGACCTCGGCGTGGACACGGTCAAGCAGGCCGAGGTGTTCGCGCAGATCCGCGAGCGGTTCGGCATCGAGCGCGACGACACCCTGAAGCTCCGTGACTACCCGACGTTGGCCCACGTCATCGGCTTCGTGCGCGAGCGGGCGTCGACCCTCAAGACCGTCGAAGAGTCCACTGTGGAGGAAGCACCGGCCGAGTCCGGGGCGTTCCCGCGCCGGGTGCCGGTCGCGACCATCCGGCCGCCGGTGGGGTTCTGCCGGTCGACCGGCGTCGAACTCGGAGAGGGACAGCGGGTCGTCGTCGCGTGTGACGACGGGGGCGCGGGCGCCGCGCTCGCCGCGAAGCTCGCCGACCGTGGTGTCGACGTGCTCCTCGTCGAAGGCCACCCGGCGGCGGAGAACCTCGTCGCCCGAGTCGCCGACGGGCCCGTCCACGGCGTCTACTGGCTCCCGGCCCTCGACCACGAAGGCCCGATCGAAGCCATGGACCTCGACGCCTGGCGCGAAGCCAACCGGATCCGCGTCAAGCTGCTCTACGCCACGATGCGAAAGCTGTACGACAGCGAACCGTTCCTCGTCACCGGCACCCGCCTCGGCGGCCGCCACGGCTACGACGACGCGGGCGCGTACGCCCCGCTCGGCGGCGCCGTCACCGGGTTCGCCAAGGCCTACGGACGGGAACGTCCCGACGCGCTGGTCAAAGCGGTCGACTTCGGGCCCGGGGCGACGAACGACCAGATCGCGGACGCGCTCATCGAGGAGACCCTCACCGACCCCGGCGCCTTGGAGATCGGCCGGGCCGACGGACTGCGGTGGAGCGTCACGGTCGAGGAACGGCCGATGACCGGCGAAGGGATGGCACTGGGACCGGACACCGTCTTCGTCGTGACCGGCGCGGCGGGCAGCATCGTCTCCGCCATCACCGCCGACCTCGCGCAGGCCTCCGGCGGCACGTTCCACCTGCTCGACCTGACGCCGGAACCGGCCGAGGGCGACGCCGACGTCGTCCGGTTCACCACCGATCACGACGGCCTCAAAGCCGACCTGATCACCCGGCTCACGGCGAAGGGCAAGCGCCCCACCCCGGTGAAGGTCGAACGGGAACTGGCCCGGTACGAACGGCTCGCCGCCGCTCAGGCCGCGATCGACGCCGTGCGCGACGCGGGCGGGCAGGTCCACTACCACAGCGTCGACCTCACCGACGCCGACGCGGTCGCGCGGGCGCTCGAGGGCGTCGAGCGCGTCGACGTGCTGCTGCACGCGGCCGGGCTCGACATCAGCCACGCCCTGCCGGACAAGAAACCCCGCGAGTACGACCTCGTGTTCGGCGTCAAGGCCGACGGCTGGTTCACCGTGCGCAAGGCACTCGGCGACCACCCGCCCGGCACGACCGTCGTGTTCAGCTCGGTCGCCGGCCGCTTCGGCAACCTCGGCCAGACCGACTACAGCGCGGCCAACGACCTGCTCTGCAAGCTCACCTCGGCGACCGGTGGCCTCGCCATCGACTGGACCGCGTGGGCCGGCATCGGCATGGCGACGCGCGGGTCCATCCCGAAGATGATGGAACGCGCCGGCATCGAGATGCTCCCGCCCGAGATCGGCGTCCCGTGGATCCGCCGCGAGCTGACCGGTGGCGCGCACCGGGGCGAGGTCGTGGTCGCGGGCGAGCTGGGCGCGCTCGTCGGCGAACGCGACGGCATCGAGCCGGCGCGCTTCCCGGCCGGGCCGATGGCCGGCGAGGTCGAGCGGATGGGCGTGCACACCGGGCTCGTCGTGCGGACCACGCTCGACCCGGGCGTCCAGCCGTTCCTGGCCGACCACCGCATCGACGGCACCCCGGTGCTGCCCGGTGTGCTGGGCATCGAGGCGTTCGCGGAGGTGGCGGCCATGCCGCTGCCCGGCTGGCGCCCGGTGGCCGTTGAAGACGTCGAGTTCCTCGCCCCCTGCAAGTTCTACCGGGACGAGCCGCGGACGCTCACCGTCACCGCGGTCTTCCGCGCGGACGGCGACGGCCTCGTCGCCGACTGCGCGCTGACCGGCAGCCGTCAGCTCGCCGGCCAGGCCGAACCGCAGGTGACGACGCACTTCACCGGCCGGGTCCGGCTGGCCCGCACCCCGGTCGGCGACGCGGTCACCACGGCCGCGCCGCCGGTGCCCGACGGGAAGGGCGTGCGCGCGGACGCGATCTACGACGTCTTCTTCCACGGCCCGGCCTTCCAGGTCCTCGAACAGGCCTGGCGCGCTGAAGCCGGCCCGGTGGGGCTCTACGCGAGCGACCTGCCGGCCGACCACGTGCCGGCCGAGGAGCCGGAACTCGTGTCGCCCCGGCTGATCGAGCTGGTCTTCCAGACCGCGGGCGTGTGGGACATCGGCCGCCACGGCCGGTTCGGCCTGCCGCGGCACGTCGACCGGATCGTGCTGCACGACGCCCCCGAGCCGCGGGGACGGCTCGAAGCCGTCGTGACGTCCGAAGCGGACGGTTTCGGCGGGCGCGTGCTCGACGAGACCGGCGCGGTCCTGCTGGAGCTGAGCGGCTACCGCACGACCGAGCTGCCCGGCGCCCTCGACGTCGAGCGCAGCGCCCCGATGACGGAGGCGATGTCGTGAGCGGCTTCCACCGGGTGGCCGTCGTCAACCGCGGCGAGCCGGCGATGCGGTTCCTCACCGCCGCCGCCGAGCTCGCCCGCGAGGGCGACCCGCTGACCACCATCGCGCTCTACACCGAACCCGACCGGCAGGCCTGGTTCGTGCGCGAAGCCGACGAAGCCGTGTGCCTCGGCCCGGCCACGACCACCGACGAGCACTCCGGCCGGCAGGTCCAGGCCTACCTGGACCTGCCCCGGCTGGAACAGGCGCTCGTCGAGGCCCGCGCCGACGCCGCGTGGGTCGGCTGGGGCTTCGTCGCCGAGCACGCGGAATTCGCCGAGCTGTGCGAAAAGCTGGGTGTCGTCTTCATCGGGCCGAGCCCGGAGGCGATGCGCCTGGCCGGGGACAAGATCCGGGCCAAGCAGCTGGCCGAGCGGGCCGGCGTGCCCGTGGTGCCGTGGAGCGGCGGACCGGTCGACACCCTCGCCGACGCCGCCGCGGCTGCGGCGGGGATCGGCTATCCGTTGCTGGTCAAGGCGACCGCGGGTGGCGGGGGCCGCGGGATCCGCCGGGTGCGCGGTCCCGGCGAGCTCGAAGCGGCCTTCGAGTCGGCCCGCGCCGAGGCGCGGCACGGCTTCGGCGACGCGAGCGTGTTCCTCGAACGCGAGCTCACCGGCGCCCGGCACGTCGAGGTCCAGGTCATCGCCGACCGGCACGGCGCCGTCTGGCCGGTCGGCCTGCGCGACTGCTCGCTGCAGCGGCGGCACCAGAAGGTCCTCGAGGAGTCGGCGTGCGTGCTGCTCGATCCCGCGCAGGAGGCCGGGATCCGGGCCGCGGCGGCCCGGCTCTGCTGCGACGCCGGGTACACGAACGCCGGCACCGTCGAATTCCTGTACCTGCCCGCGACGCGGGAGTACTGCTTCCTCGAGGTCAACGCGCGCCTGCAGGTCGAGCACCCGGTCACCGAGCTGACCACCGGGCTCGACCTGGTGAAGCTGCAGATCGCCGTCGCCCGCGGCGAACGGCTCACCGGTGCGCCGCCGGCCCCGTCCGGGCACGCGATGGAGGTCCGGCTCACCGCCGAGGACCCGGACCACGGCTTCGCGCCGGCGCCCGGGCGGATCCGCCGGTTCCGGCTGCCGGCCGGGCCCGGTGTCCGCGTGGACACCGGGGTCGCCGAGGGCGACGAGATCGCCGCCGAGTTCGACTCGATGATCGCGAAGGTGCTGGCGTGGGGCCGCGACCGCGAAGAGGCGCGGGCGCGGCTGGCCGGCGCGCTGGCCCGCACCCAGCTGATCGTCGAGGGCGGCCGGATCACCAAGGCGTTCCTGCTGACCCTGCTCGACCACCCCGACGTCGTGGCCGGGCACTACGACACTGGCTGGCTCGACGCGAAGATGGCCACCGGCGAACTCCTCGAACGCCGGTACGCCGACATCGCGCTGGTGTGTGCCGGGGTGGAGGCCTACGAGCTGGAACACGAGCGCACCCGCGCGAACTTCTACGCGGGCG
Organism: Amycolatopsis lexingtonensis; assembly: GCF_014873755.1. Taxonomy (NCBI): domain Bacteria; kingdom Bacillati; phylum Actinomycetota; class Actinomycetes; order Pseudonocardiales; family Pseudonocardiaceae; genus Amycolatopsis; species Amycolatopsis lexingtonensis. The sequence goes on along the minus strand of NZ_JADBEG010000001.1, from coordinate 3,114,449 downwards.
TGGCCCGCGGCCGGCCGGGCGAGCTGCCCGACGGCGGCCGGCGCATCGAGTTCCGCTACCGCGGGACGGCGTGCGCGGTCGGCGTCCGCCGGCGCGGCCCGGCGAGCTACCGGGTTTCGCTCGGGGACGCCGAAACCGACGTCGAGGTCGTCCGCGTCGGGGAGGTCGAGCGGCGGCTGAGCTTCCCGGGCCGCGGCTACCGGGTGCTCGCCGCGCACGCGGGCCCGATCCACACCGTGGAGGTCGAAGGGATCACCCACACGATCGCCCGGGACGAGGGTGGGGTCGTCCGCTCGCCGACCCCGGCGGTGGTGGTGTCGGTCGCCGTCGCGGCCGGGGACGCGGTCGCGGTGGGCGACCCGCTGGTCGTCCTCGAGTCCATGAAGATGGAGACGGCCGTGACCGCGACGTTCCCCGGCCGGGTGCGGGCGGTGCTCGTGGCCCCGAACGGGCAGGTCGGCTCGGGTGCGCCGCTGGTGCGGCTGGACCCGGTGATCGGGGACGCGCCCGCCCCGGGCCACGCCGTCCCGGCGCTGAGCGTCGGCACCGGCACCGCGTGGAGCCTGGCCGACGCGCTGCGCTCGCTGGTGCTCGGCTTCGACCCGGATCCCGGCGCACTGGCCCGGCTGGACCGCGGCGAGGACCCCTGGGTCCCGCTGCCCGACGCCGCGCGGTTCCGCGGCGAGCGCGAGTTCCTGCGGCTGTTCACCGACGTCTGCGCGGTGTCGCGCCGCCGGCCCGAGCCCGCTGACGAAACCGGCGAGGAGGCCGTCCGCGCCCCCGAGGAGTACCTGCTCACCTGCCTGCGGACCTACGGCACCGGTGGCGAGGGCCTGCCGCCCCGGTTCCTCGAGGCGCTGCTGCGGGTGCTGGGCCACCACGGGATCACGAAGCTGGGCCCATCGGCCGGGGTCGCGGACGCCCTGCTGCGCCTCTACCGCGGGCAGCACCGGCTCGAAGCGGTGCTGCCCGCGGTCGCCGCGGTGCTGGACCGCTGGATCGCCCGTGGCCCGGAACTGGCCCGGCACGCCGACGACGACCTGCGCGAGCTGCTCGACCGGCTCGTCGAAGCGACCGACCGGCGCTACCCGGCGGTCATGGACCTGGCCCGCGACGTCCGGTTCCGCTGCTTCGAGCAACCGGTGCTGGTGCGGGCGCGGGCCCGGCTCTACCGGGAGATGGACGGCCACATCGCCGCGCTCGCCACGGGTGCGGTCACCGGGGCCGAACGGGGCCGGCGCATGGCCGCGCTGGTGGCCTGCCCGCAGCCGCTGCGGCCGTTGCTGCTGCGGTGGTACCGGCGGGGCGGCGAGCGGGCGCGGGACGTCGCGCTCGAGGTGTCGGCGCGCCGCTACTACCGGATCCGCGACCTGGGCCCGGTGGACCTGGTCGACGCCGGGGGAGTCCGGCTCGCCGTGGCCGGGTACCGGCACCGCGACGAGCTGTTCCACCTGGTGGTCGGCTGCGGGGCGGCCGAGGGGCTCGACACCCTCGCGGACGCCGTCGGCCGGTACCTCGAAGGCGTCGCCGCGCACCTGCGGCCGGTGCTCGACCTGCACGTCTGGGCCGGCGCCGAGCCCGACGAGACCCTGCGCGAGCACCTGCGGGACGTCCTCGCCGCGGCGGTGACCGGCCGGGCACTGCACCGCGCCGACGTGACGGTCAGCGGCCCGCGGGAGACCCGGCACTGGACGTTCCGGTCCACAGTGGATGGACTGGCCGAGGAGCCGCTGTACCGGGACCTGCACCCGATGCTGGCCAAGCGGCTGAACGTGGACCGGCTGTCCCGCTTCGCGATCACCCGCCTCGACTCCGCCGAAGACGTCTACCTCTTCCACGGCGTCGCGCACGACAACCCGAAGGACGAACGGCTGTTCGCGCTCGCCGAGGTCCGCGATCTGACCCCGGTCACCGGTGAACACGGCGAGGTGCTGAGCTATCCCGCGCTGGACTGGGTGCTCGGCGAGGTGCTGTCCGGGCTGCGCCGGTTCCAGTCCCACCGGCCGCCGGGGCAGCGGCTGCTGAAGAACGTGGTGCTGCTGCACGTCCGTCCACCGTGGACGGTCGCCGCCGAGCTGTGGCGCGACCTCGGCCACCGGCTGGCGCCGTCGTTCCGCGGGCTCGGCGTCGAGCACGTCCTGGTCCGCCTGCGGGTGGCCGGCGAGGACGGCGGGCTCCGCGACGTCGCCCTGGACGTGAGCCACCTCGGTGGCGTCGGGATCGTCGTGCGCGAGACGGTGCCGTCGGACGAGCCGATCGCCCCGCTCGGCGAGTACGACCTGAAGGCCCTGCGGACCGAGCGGCGCGGCGACGTCTACCCGTACGAGCTGATCCGGCTGCTCACCCCGCCGGTCGGAGCGTCGGCGGACTTCCCGCCGGGGGAGTTCACCGAGTACGACTTCGGCGACGGCGGGTTCGGCCCGGTGGACCAGCCGCCCGGCGGCAACACGGCCAACCTCGTCACCGGCCTGATCCGCAACCACACCACGACCGTGCCGGAGGGCATGGCGCGCGTGCTGATCGCCGGCGACCCCAGCCGCAGCCTCGGCGCGCTCGCCGAGCCGGAGTGCCGCCGGATCGTCGCGGCCCTCGACCTGGCCGAGCGGCTGGGCGTGCCGGTGGAGTGGTTCGCGGTGTCCTCCGGCGCGCGGATCTCGATGACCAGCGGCACGGAGAACATGGACTGGATCGGCGCGGTGCTGCGCCGCATCATCACGTTCACCCAGGGCGGCGGCGAGATCAACATCGTCGTCACCGGGATCAACGTCGGCGCCCAGCCGTACTGGAACGCCGAAGCGACGATGCTCATGCACACCCGCGGGGTGCTCGTGATGCTGCCGGAGAGCGCGATGGTGCTCACCGGCAAGCAGGCGCTCGACTTCTCCGGCGGCGTCTCGGCCGAGGACAACCTCGGCATCGGCGGGTTCGAGCGGATCATGGGCCCGAACGGGCAGGCCCAGTACCGAGCCGACGACCTGGAGTCGGCGTGCGAGATCCTCTTCGCGCACTACGAGCACACCTACGTGGTGCCCGGCGAGCGGTTCCCGCGGCGGGCCCGCACCGCCGACCCGTTCGACCGGGACGTCCGGGACGCCCCGCACCCGCGGCTGGCCGGCACGGACTTCACGACCGTCGGGGACATCTTCTCGCCCACGGCCAACCCCGAGCGCAAGAAGCCCTTCGCCATCCGGGCGGTGCTGCGCGCGGTCGCCGACGACGACCACCGGCCGCTGGAGCGCTGGGCCCGGTGGAAGCACGCCGACACCGCGGTGGTGCAGGACGCGCACCTCGGCGGGATCCCGGTGTGCCTGATCGGGTTCGAGTCGCACCCGGTGCCCCGCGAAGACCCGGTGCCCGGCGACGGCCCGGCGGTGTGGACCGCGGGGACGCTGTTCCCGCAGTCGTCGAAGAAGGTGGCGCGGGCGATCAACGCGGCGAGCGGCAACCGGCCGGTCGTCGTGCTGGCCAACCTGTCGGGCTTCGACGGCTCGCCCGAGTCGATGCGCAGCCGTCAGCTGGAGTACGGCGCGGAGATCGGCCGCGCGGTGACCAACTTCGCCGGGCCGATCGTGTTCGCGGTCGTGTCGCGCTACCACGGCGGCGCGTTCGTCGTGTTCTCCAAGCAGCTCAACGAGAACCTGGAGGTCGCCGCGGTCGAAGGCTCCTACGCGTCGGTGATCGGCGGGGCGCCGGCGGCGGCCGTGGTGTTCGCCAGGGAGGTGCGGTCCCGCACCCGGTCGGACCCGCGCGTGGCCGAGGCGGAAGCCCGGCGCCGCAGCGGCACCGGCTCCGCCGCCGACGTGGCCGAGACGGAGGAGCGGGTCCGGGCGGAGAAGCTCGGCGAGGTGGCGGCGGAGTTCGACGAGACCCACGACATCGGCCGCGCGCGCGACGTCGGGTCGGTGGACCACATCATCCCGGCGAGTGAGCTCCGCCCGTACCTGATCGCGGCGCTGGAACGGGGGCTGGCCCGGTGCGCCGCACCTCGGTGAGCCAGCCGTGTGACGGAACCGCCGTCGCCAGCGACGGCGGTTCCGTCAGGCAGCGCGGTGGGGGCCCGGGGGCCGCGGCCGCGCAGGTGAGCACGAACTCGCCGTACCGCCGCCACCAGCCGGGGAACTCGCCGCCTTCGGCCGCGCGCACGACCAGGGGGCTCCACCCGGGCCGGGTGGCGCCGAGTTCGACCTCGACCGAGCGGGTGTCCCGGCGCAGGCCGGTGCCCAGCACCTTCAGCGCGCTTTCCTTGGCCGACCAGATCAGGTTGGCCAGCAGGGACCGGTCGCCGGCGGAGACCGCCCGGCGCTCCCGGTCGGTGAACCACGTCCGCACGAAGGCGGCCGAGCGCGGTTCCACCAGTTCGAGGTCGCAGCCGAGCGCCGTGCCCGGCGGCCCGGTCAGGCAGACGGCCCAGTCGGCGCGGTCGGTCAGCGACACCGCCACGGGAGCGGGAACGCCGTCGTGGCAGGCCACCGGCGCGCCGGTCGCCGCCGGCCGGACTTCGATCCGGGCGAGGGCGGCCGCCTCGGTGCCGAGCCCGAGCACGGCCGCGAGCGCGTGTTTCGCCGTCCAGCGCGACAACCTCAGTTCCGATCGCCGTTTCGGGTGCGCGAGCGCGCCCAGGCGGGCGGCTTCGGCCGGCGACAGCCAGTCGTCGGCCGTGGCGACGTCCCGCATCCCGTACGCGAGCCAGTGTCGGGTCACGGTGCCAGCTTGCTCACGGCTTCCCCGGCCGCACAGGGCCGAAAGCCACCACCCCGCCGAGCGTACCGACCCGAGGAGCCCACGATGATCACACCCGGCCCGGCGCCCGCCGGTTCCCTGCTGGTTCCGGTCCCGGTGGGCAGACTGGCGCTCGAACGGTTCGAACCGCTGGTCGGCGAGCAGGTCTACCACCGGTTGCTGGACCGGTTCGCCCGCGGGCGGGAACTGCTCGGCGACCACGTCATGTGGCACGTGAACTCGACCGCGCGCGGCGGTGGCGTGGCCGAGATGCTCCACTCGCTGCTGGCTTACGGGCGGGGCGCCGGCATCGAGCAGCGCTGGCTGGCCGTCGCCGGCACGGCACCGTACTTCGCGGTGACCAAGCGGCTGCACAACAACCTGCACGGCGCGCCCGGCGACGGGCTGCCGCTCGACGGGGAGGCCAGGGAGGTCTACGAGTCGTTCACCCGCGCTGCGGGCGAAGAGCTCGCGAACCGGCTTTCGCCGGGTGACGTCGTGCTGTTGCACGATCCGCAGACGGCGGGGATGGTCCCGGTGCTGAGCGGGCTCGGCGTGCCGGTCGTGTGGCGCAGCCACGTCGGGATCGACCACGCCACCCCGGTGACCCTGCGGGCGTGGGAGTTCCTGCGCGGCTACGTCCGGCAGGCGGACGCCTACGTCTTCTCACGCCGCCAGCACGTCTGGGCCGACCTGGACCCGGCGAAGACCGCGGTCATCGCCCCGTCGATCGACGCTTTCTCGGCCAAGAACCAGGACCTCGCCGAAGACCGGGTGTCCGCCATCCTCGCGGCGGCGGGCGTGCAGGACGGCGCGCCGGCGGCCGAGCCGGTGTTCACCCGGTTCGACGGCTCGGCGGCGCGGGTCGAGCGCCTCGCGCGCATGACGGAAACCCGGCGGCTGCGCCCGGACGACACGGTGGTGGCGCAGGTTTCGCGCTGGGACCGGCTCAAGGACCCGCTCGGGGTGATCGACGGGTTCGTGCACCACGTCCTCCCGGCCACCGGGGCCCACCTGGTGCTGGCGGGACCCGCGGTGGAGGAGGTCGCCGACGACCCGGAGGGCGGGGACGTGCTGGGCGAGGCGAAGGCTTACTACGCCGCGCTTCCCGAGCACGCGCGGGACCACGTCCACCTCGCGAGCCTGCCGATGGCCGACCTCGAGGAGAACGCAGCGATCGTGAACGCGCTCCAGCGCCGGGCGCAGGTGGTGGTGCAGAAGTCCATCGCCGAGGGGTTCGGGCTCACGGTGGCCGAAGCGATGTGGAAGGCGCGGCCGGTGGTGGCCAGCCGCATCGGCGGCATCCAGGACCAGCTGGACGACGGCCGCACCGGCTGCCTGGTCGAGGCCCGCGACCTGGCCGCGTTCGGCCGGGCGGTGACGGGCCTGGTGGCCGACCCGGGCCGGGCGGCGGAGATGGGGGAGCGGGCCCGGCTCCGGGTCCGGCGCGACTTCCTGGGAACGCGGTCGTTCTTCCAGTACATCGCGCTCTACGAGCGGCTGGTGACCGGGCGGGGCACGCCTGCGGAGGTGTCGTCGCCGGCCGGCTACGCCTAGGCGTATCGGCGTTCCGGGTGGAAGTGGACTTTCGGCCCTCCGCTCGGCCGCCGGGTGCTGTCACCATCGAAGGGGACGCACCCGCGGGGAGGGCGAATCATGGCGATCGGACTGGTGGCCGGGGTCCTGGTGCTGTTTTTGCTCGCCTGGCGGCTCGTGCGCGCGCACCGGCGCGCGCCGGTCGAGACCAGTGGTGACGAGCCCGGCGCGGCCGACCGGGAGCGGCTGCTGACCGCGCGGCTCCTTGACGGCCAGCTCGCCCAGGACGGTTACCGCGAGGCGATGGCGCGCCTGGCCGCGGGCGGCAGCGGACCCGACGACGACGTGGCGATGCTGCTCTGGCGCGACCGGCTCGGCCCGGCCGGCGACAACGGTCCACGCGACCTGCTCGACCGGCTCGGGACCACACTGCCCGGGGTGCTCCCCGGTGTCCTGTGCACCGCCGCGGTACTGGCCTCGACCGGATCGGGCGCGGACGAGCTGGTGCGCACGCTGCACCTCACGCGAGTCCAGGCGCGGACCGTCATCGACGCGGTGACCACGTCCTGACGGCTCGGTGAGGCGGGGCACGAAGACCCGGCCGGTGGTGACTTCCGGCCGCATACTCCGCGTTCGCGCCAGGCATAGGGTCCGGCGGAATGCGCACGAGCCGCTACCGGGAATGAGGGAGTGCGATGTCAGTCGTTGCCGATCCGTTCGGCCGGGCCGAGGCGACCGCCCACGAGTGGCTCGCCGTCGTGGGCGGGGAGCTGGGTACCGACGACCGCTCGCTGGCCCACCGGGTGCTGCGGGCGTGGCTGCACGTGGTCCGCGACCGCTTGCCCGCCGGACCCGCGGTGCACTTCGCCGCCCAGTTGCCGGTGCTGCTGCGGGGCGAGTTCTTCGACGGCTGGAACCCCGCTCGCGTCCCGATGACCTACGACGTCGCCGAGTTCTGCGAACGGTTCGCCGCGGAAGCCGGGATCCACCAGAGCCAGGTCGCCGACGCGGCCGTCGCGGTCAGCGCGGCGCTCGACACGCTGTGCTCGGCGGGGAACCTCGACCACGTGCTGGCGTCGCTGCCCCGCTCGTTCAGGACGCTGCTCACGCCGGAGCCGGCCGAGCTGACCTGACCTGCCGGGTCCCATGACCCGCTCCGGTACGGCCTTTGGTCCTCCGGGCCGGGGACCTGCGGTCCTGGGGCGGACCCGCCGCGGCGAAGACGATCAGGGCATGCAGATCCAGATCGGCACGGACAAGACCGTGCACGGCAGCGAAACACTCATCCGGCGCCTGGAAGGCGAATTCGAGTCCGCGTTGTCCCGGTTCACCGACCGGATCACCCGCCTCGGCGTCCACCTCGGCGAGGAAACCGCCGCCGGCCGCGAGAAGGGGGAACGGCGGTGCGTGGTCGACGCCCACCTCGCCGGTCACCGGACGGTTTCCGTAACCCACCACGCGGGTTCGGTGGCCGAGGCGTGCCACGGTGCGGTGCGCAAGCTCGTGAGCGCGCTGGAGAGCGAGTACGGCCGGGCCTGGCACCACAAGGGCGGGGATTCCATCCGGCACCTCCAGACTACGGACGACCGGAACTAGGCAGCGGCCCGGCGATGCGCCCCAATGTGGCGTTGGTTGCGTCTGACGCACCGAACGCCACATTGGGTGCGCTGGACGCACCGAACGCCACATTGGGTGCGTGCTTTCGGCCGCGAACGGTGGTGACCGCCGGGTGCGGGGGGAGGGGGAGCGCGGCCCGGGCCGCCACCACCGTTGCGGGGAGGGGGCCCCGCCACCGGGTTCGCGGGAGGCGGCGGGCGGCTCCCTCACGTCCGATGCTTCGCCGGTAAGCCGGCCGGGGGCAGGGCTCGAAGTCCTTGCCGGAGAAGGACAAAGACACTTCCGGGAGGGCCCGGGGACCCTGCCTCAGGGGGCGCCGGTGTCGCGCCGCACGGCCTGGACGGCGAGGGTCCGCTGGCCGCCGGGCAGTTGCTTGGTGCAGGCGCGGGCGCCGGGTTCGGGCAGCAGCACCGGCGTCGTGCTGCCGGGCGGGTACACGCGCAGGCCCGTCACCGGGGTGGGCCCGCACACGGCGGGGTCGTAGGCGTCGATGTTGACCTGGTCGACCCAGGCCACCGCGGACTGCCCGCGGTGCAGGAGGAGCGTCGGCGTGGCGCTGGGGTCGCGGACCGCGGCCGCGCCGACCTGGTGGTGGTCGGCGCCGGCGAAGTAGGACACCCCGGGGTAGCCGGTGATGGTGCAGGTGCGCCCGGTGTTGGTGAACGTGACCGGGACGTAGAGGTGCCCGGCGGCACCGTCGCCCTGTCCGAGGCTGAGGCGCAGTGCGGCAGTGGTGCACCGGGTGATCGACGGCGTGGCCGGCGGCGCGCTCGTCCGCGGTGTCGAGCGGGTCCCGGGCGGCGGGGTCACCGACGGCTGGGTCGGCGACGCGGTGGTGGTCGACGCCGGTGGCGCCGTGGTCAGGTTCGGCGTGGAGGTCGGTGCCGCGGTGTTCGCGTTGTGACCGCACGCCGCTGCCGTGGCCAAGAGGATGCCGACGGCCGCGGCCGTCCGGCAGGTACCGGAAGCAGACATGGTTACTCCTGTTCTTTGCGTGTGCGGCGGTAACGGCGGACGCGCTCGGCGGCGAACGGCGCGAGCATGTCGTGCAACTCGGCGGCCGAGAGCGCGCCGCGCGACCGGTGCTTCGGGGGCGCGGGTTCCGTGCGGTCCAGACCGAGCATCGCGATCAGCTCGGCCTCCTCGTCGCTGTTCCGCGCCTGCCGCTTCACCACGCGGATCACGCGAGTGCGCTCGCCGGGCGTCGGCTCGTCGTGCACTGCGGCCCCCTTCAGTCGTCCGTCTCCGCGCGGTCGAGCCGGTAGCCGGGAACGAGCCGTGCGTCGCCGTCGGTGAATCGGACCCAGACCGAGCCGGGACGCAGGTCGGGCGCGCGGTCGACCACGGTTCCCGTCCGCCCGGTGAACCGGCCGCCGTGCGCGCGCACCCGCAAGCCGTCGGGGAATCCGTCCGTACGGGCGGGCCCCTGGTGCCGATCGTGGTGGGCGAAGCTCATTTCGGCCTCCTCGTGGAGGGAAGTGCCGGGTGTTTTGCTTTCCTCACCAGGATCACGCTCGGTGGCGAGCGCGGGCAGAGGCGGAAGCCAGGCACGCGTGAGCCGTTCTTCCCGTGCGTTCGGGCACTTGTGCCCGCGCGATGGTCTTTCGTCCACCGGCCGGAGGACTTGTGCCCGCGTCGGGATTTCGCGGCACGCAGTTGGCTGGGGTGAAGGCTCTCGGTGTCGAGAGCACGAACCCCGGCGAATCGAGGCGTCCGATGATGTCACGATCCAGATCTGCCGCAGTGGTGCTGTCGGCGATCGCACTCTGCCTCGCGGTCCCCGCGGGACCCGCTTTCGCGGGCGAAGCGCTCCCGGCCGGGCCGTCGACCCCGGCCCCGGCGACCACCGTTCCCCCGACGAGCGCGATCGCGACGGCGACCACGCAGCCGCGAACTCCCGCGCCGGAGTCGGCGGACCTGCGGCTGTCGGTGTGGTTCGACCGGCCTTCCTACTTCGCCACCCAAGAGATCACCGCGCACGCCAGCGTCACCAACGCGGGGACCAAGACCGCGTCCCGGGTCACCCTCGTTTCCACCGGGAACTTCTCGACGTCCTGGTGGTCGCCGATTTCGCCCCTGGGCGTGCCGGTCGAACCCGGGCAGACCGTGACGGGCAGCGCCGCCGGGTACGTGACCACCACCTCCGGCCCGGTGACGCTCACCGTCACGGCGGCCCTGCCCGCCGGCGAGCCGGACGCCGATCCGGCGGACAACACCGTCACCGTCTCCGTCCCGGTCACGCACGTCAGCGGGAGCCTCCGCGGAACCGTCTACGGCGACCGGAACGGGAACGGCGCGATGGATCCCGGCGAGGCGCTGGCCGGGCTCGCGGCGAACACCTCGGGTGGCGTTCCGACGGTCCAGCGCAGCACGACCACCGACGCCCGCGGGCGCTTCACCTTCCCGGACCTGCCGGCCGGCAGCTACTACACCTGGTTCGGGCCCGCTCCCGGCTGGTTCCTGCTGGGCCCGGGTGCCGAGGTGACCGGTACCGGCGATCCCGACCTCCTGATCCGCGCCGCGCCCTCGGTCGACACCTGGCTGTCCGCTTCGATGGCGTTCACGCGGCCGGTGTACCGGAAGGACGAGGTCGCCCACCTGACCCTGAACTTGACCAACAAGGGGCAGGCGACGCTCGCGCACCTGACCGCGGCGTGCTGGGCCACCGGTTCGGGCCAGGTCGAGACCGGCGTGCTGGCCGAAGGCGGGCCCGGAGTGGCCATCCCGGCCGGGCAGCGGCGGATCTTCGGCATGACGGTCCGGATCACGGCCGAAGAGTTCACCGAGGGCTACCTGCGCGTCCATTGCACCGTCGGCACGCCGCCGAACCTGAACGGCACGGGCTCCCTCCAGGCGACCGCGAGGATCCCCGGCGGCCTGGCTCCCCGGGTCGACGGCTACCTCGGGCTCTTCCGCGACAAGCCGCAACTCGGGCTGCCCAACAGCGATCCCCTGCCCGGGGTGAAGGTCTACCTGAAGAGCCAGGTCACCGGAGCGGTCGTCGCCCGCGCGGTGAGCGGCAGCAGTGGCGGCTTCACGTTCTTCGGCGTGCCGGCCGGCCTGTACGACTTCGGGATCGTGGGACCGTGGCAGCTGGTCTACTCCGACCCGGAGTTCGTGGTGCGCGACGGGGAGAACGGGGTGGACCCCGACCATCCCTACCGCCACCTGTACTTCGTCGTTCCCGGCCCGTACCAGCGCGATCCGGATCCCGCGACGCCGCCCGCCGTCCGCCCCGCACCGGCCGCGGCACCGGCGGCGCGGTCGGCGTCGACGCCTTCGCGGGGCTTGGCCGAGACGGGCGTGGCGGTCGCCTGGCTCGCGCTGGGCGCCTTCCTCACGACCACCACCGGCGCGGCGCTCGTGCTGGGCACGTCGCGGCGGCGATGGCGGTAGGGGCGTCGCAGGCGCCCGAGTCCCGGCAAAGTCGCGTCGGTGCGGTCCGCAGCGTCGTGCCGGTGTCTTGAATGACTCATTCAGGTCTTCGGAGGTCCTGAATGAGTCATTCAAGACGTGGGCGAGCGGGTCACCGGCGGCAGAGTGGCCTCGCCGCGTGATGAGCGGCGTCGCCGGCGGGGCTCACCCGCCCGGGCCGCGGGGGGCCGGCACGGTGCTGAACTGGCCTTGCCAGCTGGCCTGCGCCCCGGAGTCGCCGATGCGGTAGACGTCGAACACCGCCGCGCCCGCGGCTCCGACCGCCAGCACCGAAAGGACGACGGTCACCGCGGTCGATGCCGGGGCCAGGAACGTCCGGCGGGCGCTCGTGTCGTTCGCCGGGGTGCGGAGGCTCTCCCGCCGTCGCCACCAGACGACGAGCGCGAGCACGGCCACCGGGAGCGCGACCCACAGCGCGGTGTCGCCGAGTTCGGTGTGGTTCCGCAGGAGCGGCGTCGAGGCGACGCGGCGTTCCAGCCATTCGCCGGCTTCGGTGGTGACCGGGACGAGCGCCACCACGACGACGGACAGGATCGCGTTCGGGCCGGCGAGCTTGGCGCGTGCGGCCGGCCAGAGGGCGGTGAGCACCAGCAGCAGGGCGGAGAGGGGGAGCAGGACGACGATCGCGTGCACGAGCAGCACGTGGGCGGGCAGGCCGTTGACGGTGGTCATGGTGTCCTTTGTGGAGGGTGAGGGACGTGGCGGCGGGGTGTGGTCACGGTGCGCGGGCGAGGGCGGCGACGCGGTAACCGGGCGCGCGCGTCGCGACCCAGTCGGCGACGTCTTCGCCACCGCGGGCGAACGCGGCCGTGGCGAAGACGTCGGCCCACAGCAGGGTCGGGCCGGTCACCGTCACGGCGAGCAGGTCGCGCGGGTGGGTGCCGGTGTGCGGGTCGACGATGTGCGCGCCGCGGGCGGCCGTGCCGGAGGTCGCGACACCGCCGTCGCGCAGGTCGAGGATCGCCAGGAACGCCGCTTCGGTGACCGGGTCTTCGACGGCGACCCGCCACGGCGGGGCGCTCGCGAGGCCGACCCGGCCGGTGATGTCGCCGCCGACGTTGAGGTAGTGGTCGAACCCGCGGAGGCGGGAGACGTGCGCGGCGGCCCGCTCGGCCGCCCAGCCCTTCACCAGACCGGACGGGTCGAAGCCACCGGGCGCCCACGCGTCGAAGTAGCCGGCGGTGCGGTCGCGCGCTTCTTCGCACAGCTCCAGGACTTCGGTCAGCCACGGGTGCCGTTCCTCGCGGGGGAGTTCATGGCGGCGCAGTGCGCTGACCTGGCTGCCGGGGCGGTAGGTGCTGAACAGCTCGTCGGCGGCCCGCAGGTGCCCGAACACCGCCGCCACGGCCGGTTCGACGGCGGGGTCGGAGTCGATGCGCGGGCCGCGCAGGTGGAGGCTGGCCGCCGTCCCCATGACCGGCCGGGTCCAGGACCGGCGAAGCCTTGTGCTCACCGGTGGGCCTGGTCGAGGGCCGACTGCAGCGACTGCTGGTAGCCCTCGGAGGTGTAGGTGGCGCCGCTGACCGTGTCGATCTGCGCGCTCTGGGCCTGCAGCGTCTCCTGGTTCAGCTCCGGTACGGCCGCGGAGTTGATCCGGACGTCGCGGCCGCTTTCCTGAGGGTACTCGACGGCCTGGGCGTCGGTGATCTTGCCGCCCGCGACGGTGATCCGCACCTGGACCGGCCCGTAGCGGGTGTCGGCGGCGTCTCCGGTGAACGTCCCGTCGCCGCCGCCCGCGGCGGTGGCGGTGGCGGTGGCCGGGCCGGTCGTGCGGGACGGTGGGGTGGCACCGAGCGGGCGGCCGGTGGCGACCGGGGTCTGGTCGGTGCTGGTGCGGTAGCTGAACAGCAGCACGACGATGGAGACGGTCGCCGCGAAGGCGATGGCGATCCGGCGCATCGGAAGTCCTTTCCTACCAGGAGAATCGCTCGGCGTGGACGCGGTCGGCGGGGACGCCGGCGCGGTGGGCGCTGCCGAGCACGGCACCGGTCCAGGCGTCGGGGCCGCACACGTAGACGTCGTGGTCGGCGATGTCGGGCACCAGGTGGCGCAGCACCTGCTCGTCGGGCACGGGGGCGTAGCCGGCGGGCAGCCAGGAAGCGCGGTCGCGCGAGCGCCGGCCGAGCAGGTAGTGGACCCTGATGCCGCGGCGGGTGGCGAGGTCCGCCAGTTCCGCGCGGAACAGCAGGTCCGCCGGTCGGCCGGCCCGCTGGAACAGCACGGCTTCCCCGGGCCGGTAGGGTAGTTCGTCCAGGAGCGCGCGCAGGGGCGTGATCCCGATGCCCGAGGCGAAGAACGCCAGCTTCCGTCCCTTTCGGACAGTGCCGGTCAGCCGGCCGTACGGGCCTTCGAACAACGCGGGGGTGCCGGGACGCAGGGTCGCGAGCCGTCGGCTGCCCTCGCCGAGGTCCTTCGCCGTGATGCGCAGCCGGTGCCCGTCCGGGGCGGCCGACAGGGAGAACGGCTTGCCGCGGGTCCAGCCCGGCCCGGCCGCGAACCGCCAGACGAAGAACTGGCCCGCCGCCACCGGCAGCCGGTCGAGGGCGCGGCCGCGCAGGTACACCGAGACGACGCCGCGACCTTCGGGCACGACCTGCTCGACGACCAGGCGGTGCCGGGCGTTGAGCCACACCGGCCGGCCGACGCGGAACACGAGCACGGCGCCCGCGGCCACCGCGTAGGCGGTCCACCAGAAGCCGGTCGCCACGGGGGAGGCGGTGAAGTCGGCCCCGGTCCACAGCTGGTGCGGCAAGGCGAGGCCGGCGCCGAGGTAGGCGTAGAGGTGCAGCAGGTGCCAGGACTCGTAGCGCAGCCGTCGCCGGGCGGCGCGGACCGACGTCACCGCGACCATGACGAGCGCGGCCGTCCCGGCGGTCGCCAGCAGCATGCCCGGGTACGTCGTCACCAGCGCCCAGGCCTCGGCCAGGACGCCGGAGCGGTCGGTCGCCGCGTAGCCGAGGGTGATCAGCACGAGGTGTGCGGCCAGCAACGTGATCGAGGTGAACCCGGCGATGCGGTGCCGCCGGGCCAGCTCGTCCTGCCCGTAGCTGCGTTCGACCCACGGGATGCGGGCCATCAGCACCAGCTGCAGGAGCAGGAGGTCGGCCGACAGCAGCCCGGTCAGCCGGCCGGTGCTGGTGAAGAAGTCGGTGCGGAGGTCCTGCAGGCCGCGCCCGGAAACCCAGAGCGCGACCACGAACAGGACGCTCAGCCAGGCCGTCAGGCCCGCCGCGTCCCGCCACCACGCGCGGACCCGGGGCCGCGCCAAGCGGGGGGTGGTGAGCGTGGCGGTCATCGGGCTCCTCGGGGTGATCGCTTTCTCCGGTCCACCCTTCCCGAGGCCGGTTAGCCGTCGACGTGACCGGGGTGAGAGTTCGGTAAGAGAAGATCCGCTCCGACGGTGAAGCCGACCACCGCGCCACCGCCGGGGCGCGGCTCGGCGAACACCGTGCCCCCGTGGGCGAGGGCGATGTCCCGCACGATGGCCAGTCCCAGCCCGGAGCCGGGCAGGCCGCGGGCGCCGTCCGCGCGGTGGAAGCGGTCGAACACGCGGGCCGACTCGTCGTCGGCGATGCCGGGGCCGCGGTCGAGCACCTGCACCCGGCCGTCGCGGACGACGACCTCGATCGGGCCGCCGGGTGCGAACTTGACGGCGTTCTCCAGCAGGTTCGCCACCGCGCGTTCCAGTGCTTTCGCCTGGCCGGTCACCGCCGACGGATCGGTGTCGACCGTGATGGTGCGCCCCGACCGCCGCCGCACGCGATCGGCCGCGTGCTCGACGATTTCGCCCAGCGCGACCGGTGTGGCCTCTTCGGCCTCGTAGCGGCGGGTGGCCAGCTCGACGAGCTCGTCGACGAGGTGGGTCAGCTCGCGGGTTTCGCCGTCGACGTCGTCGAGCAGGCGGCCGCGGGATTCGGGGCTGAGCTCGGCGAACCGGCGCAGGACGCTGGCGTTGGTGCGCAGGCTGGTCAGCGGCGTCCGCAGTTCGTGGGCGGCGTCCTGGACCAGGCGTTCCTGGTCGGCGCGGGCGTCGGCGAGCCGGCCGAGCATCCGGTCGAACGAGGTCGCGAGCCTGCCGACCTCGTCGCGGCCGCCGGTGGGCACGGCGACGTCGTCGAGGCGGCCGTCGCTGACCTGCTCGGTGACGTCGGTCAGCCGGACGAGCCGCCGGGTGATCTGACGGGCGAGCAGCCAGCCGGCCAAGGCGGCGCCGGCGAGCACCAGCGCGCTGAGCCCGGTGATGCGTTTGGCGAGGCCGCCGAGCACGTGCCGCGACTCGTCGACGTCGATGCCGAGCTGGACGGCGCCGCGGCCGGGGCCGAGGGCCACGGTGATGACCCGGTAGTCGTCGCGGCTGGCGGTGAAGTCCCGGTAGCGGTGGTCCCCGGGCGCGCCGGTCGCGGCCAGCGCGCGGTCGGCGTCGTCGACGGGGAGGCGCACCCGGCGGCCGCCGATCGGCCGGGTCGTCCCGTCGGCGGCGAGCGCCTGCGCGACCATCGGCTGGGCCTCGTCGTGGTCGTCGTCATCGGGGCCGCGGGTGACCGGGCTCGGGGCCAGCACCTGCGTCGCGCCGGCCGCGACCTCCGCCGACGTGGTGAGCAGCGACCGGTCGAGCTCCGCGTGGATCCGTTCCGAAGCGGCTTGGTAGCTCAGCACCCCGACGAGGATCGCCGCCGCCGCGCCGACCCCGGCGAACGCGATCGCGAGCTTGCTGCGCAGGTTCACGCCGGCCGCACCGAGTAGCCCACCCCGCGCACGGTGTGGATCAGCTCCGTGGCGCCGGCCCGCTCCAGCTTGCGCCGCAGATAACCGATGTAGACGGCGAGGTTCTTGGAGTCCGCGCCGAACTCGTAACCCCAGATGCGCTGGTAGATCGTGGTGCGGTCGAGCACGATCCCGGCGTTGCGCACCAGCAGTTCCAGCAGGTCGAACTCGGTCTTCGACAGGGTGATCTCGGTGCCCTGCCACCACACCCGCCGGGCCGCCGGGTCGACCGCGAGCTCGCCCAGCCGCAGGGTGCGCCGCGCTTCCGGCTCGGCCGAGGTGCGGCGCAGCAGGGCGCGCAACCGCGCGAGGAGCTCGTCCAGCTCGAACGGCTTGGGCAGGTAGTCGTCGGCCCCGGCGTCCAGGCCGGCCACCCGGTCGGGGGTCTCGACCCGCGCGGTGAGCATGAGGATCGGGGTCGGATCGCCTTCCGCGCGCAGCACGCGGCACACGCCGAGCCCGTCGACGCCGGGCATCATCACGTCGAGGATCAGCACGTCGAAGTCGTCGCGCCGGGCGGTGGCGAGCGCGTCGACCCCGTCGGTCACCTCGGTGACGTGGTAGCCCTCGAGGTCGAGGGCCCGGACCAGCGACTCGCGGATGGCGCGGTCGTCGTCGGCGAGCAGAACGCGGTGGGGCATGGCCGCCATGATGCCCGTACGCGGGCCGCGCGTCCTGCCGGGTTTCCGGGACGCCAGCGGCGGGTTAGCGGTCGGTTAAGGCGCGCCGCCGGCGCCGGGTGTAGCTCGGGCCGTGGAAGACGCTCGCGGCGACGAGGATGCCGAACACGAACCCGAAGTCGTACCAATGGCCGTTGTTGTGCACCTCGTAGACCCCGACGTGGTCGTTGAACAGCGAAACGACGAAGCTGACCGGGCAGATGAACCCGTGCCACAGCCCCAGCCAGAATCCGGGCCGCGAAGCGTGGTCGGCGAAGGTGTTGCCGGCCGGGGCGCACGCCGCGAGGAGCAGCGCGAGGCCGGCGGTCAGGCTCGTCAGGGCGGCGCGGCGTCCCGTCATGGTGCCCCCGTTTCGGTCGTGTCGTCGGCGTCCGGACGGCGCGCGAGCCGCCTGCCCTCGATCCGGTCGACGCGGATCCGCAGCAGCCGGTCACGCGGTGGCGGTGCCCAGGAGCGCAGGCCGGCGCCGAGCTGGGCCGCCACGGTTTCGACGTCGGTCGTCAGGGTCGCGATCCCGCTCACGATGACGCTCCAGCCGGTACGGCCGCGGGCGTCGTAGGCGTCGGCTTCGAAGGTGACCGGCTGTCCGTCGAGCCGGTCGGCCCAGGAGCTGCGGCCCGCCCGCAGCCAGATCGCGTCGCCGGCCACGGTGAAGTTCACCGGCCGGATCGCGGGGCGACCGTCGCGGACGAAGCCGAGCCGGCCCAGTGGGACGGAGGCGAGCAGCTCGCGGCAGCGGGCCGGGCCCAGCGCGCGCAGATCCGGTGTGGTCACTGGTCGTCCCCGGTCTCGAGATCTCGTTGGAGGGAGGATTCTTCCGCTGCCGGCGCCGGTGCTCCCAGGGGACGAGGTCACTCGCGGGCAGGACCGAAGTCACCGCACCGTCGAGGCCGGGTGCTCGGTTTCGCTCGGCTGCGATCATTTTCGCTTTCCGAAATTCTCCGAACAATTCTCCTCCGTCCGGTGGCTCCGCGGAGCGCGCGTGAACTGTCAGCCTGGAGGCGGTCATCCGGAGCTCCACCGCCCTCGGGCTCGGGATGACGCACCCAGGAAGCGCCGCCGGCGGCCCCGCCCCGCGGGTCGACGGCGGCGCTGTGGTCCGGATTGGACGGTGCCGGCGATGGACGTACCCGAAGTGCTGCTGTGCGAGCGCTGCTGGCGCCCGATCCACCCGGACGAGGACCATGTGGTGCGGCAGATCCGCGACGAAGCGCACCCCCTGCCCGTCGTGTTGTTCAGCTGCTTCCACCTCGACGGTGATCCGGCCTGCCACGTCCCCCCGCCGTCGCGGGTGACGGTGGTGCACGAGCACGAGGTCTTCCCGGTCGTCGTGGACCCGCCGCCCGAAGACGAGCACCGGCGCGAGTGATCGGACGTCAGGTCCCGCTTCGGTGCCGGGTGAGGTCGGCGAACGAGCCGATGACGGCGGGGCGCTGCTCGACGATCGCCAGCGCGTAGGTGAGCACGAGGTGCGCGGTGCGAGCCTGCTGGGTTTCGGGCTCGTCCGCTCCGGCGCGGTCCAGGACCAGGTTCGCTTCGCGGCGCAGCCACCGGTTGCGCTCGCGGCGGAGGAGGGCTGCCTCGGGCAGCGGGGCGGCGGGTTCGGGAAACGGCGCTTCGGTCATCGGTGAATCTCCTCGAAAACGGCGTGCTGTGTCGAGGATAACGATCCTTTCGGCAATTCGCCGGTCGTTGGCGCGATGAAACTTCTCCGTTATCCGGTATCTCGGCGTCGATTACGGCCGCATTCCAACCGGGGTCGGAAAGTGTCTGGCCGATCTGCGGGTTCTCCTGCGGGGCAACCGAAAACAGGGCGCCCGGTGCCATGATTCTCGGCTGGCACCTATTTCGGGAAGCGAGAATCTTCGCGCCGTCGGTCCCCGTTTTTTCGCGGTCGGCGTGGCGGGTGTGGGCCGCCGTGGTCGCTGCCCTATCTTTGCGCGAACGACGCGGAAGATCGGCTCGGTGGTGCGGGGAGGGTGAGGCGGCATCGCGTGGGCAGCATGACCCTAGATGGGCTACTATCTAGTTTAGCTAGTAATTTCGCTTGTGATCTTTTCGGGTAGTGAGGCATGGAACGTCTGGCTGAACAGCTGAGATCGGTCATCGTGGCCACCGACGAGTACCGGCGCGCCATGGCTTCCGCGTTCGGGGTGGGCGTGCACGAGGCGGCGGTGCTGGGCGAACTGCTCCACGAGGGCCCGTTGCCCCCGTCGGCGCTGGTGAAGCGGCTGGGCATCGCTTCGGCGAGCGTGACCGCCCTGCTCGACCGCCTCGAAGCCGCCGGCTACACCCGTCGCGAGCGGCACCCGACCGATCGGCGAAGCGTCCTGGTCGTGCTGACCCCCGGTGGCCGGGCAGCCATCAAGGCCAGCTTCGCGCTGTTCAAAGCGGACGTGTACCAATCGGTCTCGCGCTCGGAGCCCGCCCACATCCGCGAGTTCACCGTGGTGCTCGCCAGGATCGCTCAGGCGCTGCGCGAACGTGCCGCCCAGCCCGCGGCCATCGCCGAAGCCCTCACGGAGCAGATCCAGGCCACCGGGGAAGAGGATTGCTCGGCCGAGCCGACGGGATAGCCGGATCAGGAGCCGGTGTCCCCGCGGTACTTGAGCTTCGCCAGCCGTGTCGCGGCGAAGAGCGCGGCCACCACGATCGCGCCGAGCGTCACCAGGAGGCGGTTCACGTCGATCGCCGGCTCCCAGTGGAGCTTGCCGTCCTTGATGACGTAGGCCCCGACCGGCTTGGCCGACAAGCCGAACCCGCCGCCTTCGCCGGAGCGGCCCTTCTCGTCCCGGCTGTCCCCGCCACCACCGCCGGTACCGACTGTCGAGGCCACGATCACCGTGACGCCGTCGACCTCGTACGGCTCCCCGTAGACCATTCCGGTCCGGAGCCCGTCCTTCGCCTTCGCGAGCAGTTCGTCGACCTTCATGAGCCGGAGTTTCCCGCCGGGTTCCCCCGCGAGGCAGAGCCGATGGTCCCCGCTGCCGGTGACCGAGGACCCCGGCGCCGGTGGCGTTCGCCAGCGGTGTCGGCCGTCCCGGCGCGATTTGCTGGCTTCACCAAGCATCAGCGACTCCGGAGGCCACCATGGCGCACCGTCCCCCGCTGGCCGAACTCGGGCTGAACACCGGCAAGAAGACGCGGCTGCACCGCATCCTGCACGAACACGGGCTGCGCAACGGCACGGCGTTCTTCCTGCCCTACGACCAGGGGCTCGAACACGGCCCCCGTGACTTCTTCGCCAACCCCGCAGCGGGTGACCCGAAGTACATCCTCAAGCTCGCGCTCGAGGGCGGCTTCAACGGGATCGCCATCCAGATCGGGCTGGCCGAGAAGTTCTACTGGGACTACGCGGGTGAACTGCCGCTGGTGCTGAAGCTCAACGGCAAGACCGAGATCCCGTCCGACGCCGAAGCGCTCTCCCCGCTGCACGGCAGCGTCGAGGACGCCGTCCGGCTGGGCGCCGACGCCGTCGGCTACACCCTCTACGTCGGCACGCCCGCCCAGGAACAGGACTTCGCGCAGCTGCGCCAGGTCCGCGCCGACGCGCACCGCCTCGGGATGCCGCTGATCGTCTGGGCGTACCCGCGCGGCTCGGCCATCGAAGCCAAGGGCGGCCGCGACTCGTTCTACGCGGTCGACTACGCCGCCCGGACCGCGTCCGAGCTCGGCGCCGACGTCGTCAAGGTCAATTTCCCGCACCCGGCGAAGATCGACAACGTGCCCGGCGCCTACGCCAGGGAAACCACCAGCCAGGAAGCGATCGACGCCGTCGTCCGCTCGGCCGGGCGCACCCTGCTGCTGGTCTCCGGCGGCGGCAAGGCCGGTGACGACGCGATGCTGGAAAAGGCCCGCGAGTCGATGGAGGCCGGCGCGACCGGCCTGATCTTCGGCCGCAACGTCTGGCAGCGCGAGCACGACGAGTCCCTGCGGTTCGTCGGCGCGCTGCGGGACATCCTCGCCAAGTACCCGAGCGCATGAGCGCCACCGAGGTCCGCATCCACGGCCGCGGCGGCCAGGGCGTGGTGACCGCGGCCGAGCTGCTGTCGGTCGCCGCGTTCACCGAAGGCCGGCACGCGCAGGCGTTCCCCAGCTTCGGCTCCGAGCGCACCGGCGCGCCGGTGGTCGCGTTCTGCCGGATCGGGGACCGGGTGATCCGGACCCGCGAGCCGGTCGTCCGGCCGGACGTGCTGATCATCCAGGACGCCACCCTGCTGCACCAGGTGAACGTCTTCGAAGGTTTCGACCCCGGCGGGTACCTGCTGATCAACTCCGCGCACGGCTTCGCCGAGCTCGGGCTCGGGGAGTTCGTCCGCGGCTGCCGCCCCGAGCGGCTGCTCGTCGTCCCGGCGACCGAGTTCGCCCGGGAGCACCTCGGCCGCCCGGTGCCGAACGCCGCGCTGCTCGGCGGGTTCGCCGCGATGACCGGGATCGTCGGGCTGGAGAGCGTGCTGTCCGCCATCTCGGGCCGGTTCCACGGCCGGGCCGCCGAAGGAAACCTCGGCGCGGCGACCGCCGCGTACGAGTTCGTCCGGGCCGAGCGGGAGGAGCTGGCCGGTGCGCAGGCAGATTGAGGGATCCCGGGCCGTCGCCGAAGCCGTGGCGCTGTGCCGCCCGGAAGTGATCTGCGCGTACCCCATCTCGCCGCAGACCCACATCGTCGAAGGCCTGGCGGAGCTGGTGAAGTCCGGCGCGCTCACGCCGTGCGAGTTCGTCAACGTCGAGTCGGAGTTCGCCGCGATGTCCGTGGCGATCGGCGCGTCCGCCGCCGGTGCGCGGGCCTACACCGCGACCGCCAGCCAAGGGCTGCTGTACATGACCGAAGCGGTGTTCAACGCGTCCGGGCTCGGCCTGCCGATCGTGATGACGGTGGCCAACCGCGCGATCGGCGCGCCGATCAACATCTGGAACGACCAGAGCGACAGCATGGCCCTGCGCGACGCCGGCTGGATCCAGCTCTACGCCGAGACCAACCAGGAAGCCGCCGACCTCCACGTCCAGGCGTTCCGGATCGCCGAAGAGCTGTCCACGCCGGTGATGGTGTGCATGGACGGGTTCGTGCTGACCCACGCCTGGGAGCCGGTGGACACGCCGACGCAGGAAGAGGTCGACGCGTTCCTGCCGCCGTACGAGCCGCGCCAGGTCCTCGACCCGGACGAGCCGTCGTCGATCGGGGCGATGGTCGGGCCGGAGGCGTTCACCGAGGTCCGCTACCTCGCGCACGCCCGCCTGATGGAGGCCCTCGACGTCGTCCCGGACGTCGCGGACCGCTTCGCCGAGGCGTTCGGCCGCAACTCCGGCGGGCTGACCCGCTCGTACCGCACCGAAGACGCCGAAACGGTCGTCGTCGCGCTCGGTTCGGTGCTGGGCACGCTCAAGGACACCGTCGACGAGCTGCGCGCGGACGGCGCGCGGGTCGGCGTGCTGGGCCTGACGTGCTTCCGGCCGTTCCCGGCCGATGCCGTTCGCGCGGCGCTCGGGCACGCGCGGCGCGTCGTCGTCCTGGAACGGGCCTTCGAGCCCGGCGTGGGCGGGATCGTCACGCAGAACATCGTCAGCGCGGCACCCGCGGCCGACGTCCACACGGTGGTCGCCGGGCTCGGCGGCCGGGCGATCACGAAGAAGTCCCTCACCGCGCTGCTGCGGGCCGCGGACCGGTTGCCGCCGTTGACCTTCCTCGACCTCGACCGCTCGCTGATCGACCGCGAGCTGTCCCGGCTCGCGGCCACCCGCCGCTCCGGGCCGACGGCCGAAAACATCCTGCGCGACCTCGGTGCGGTCGCCTCGCGAATCGGGTGATGAGATGGCAGTGACGCCGATCAAGTTCTACCAGACCGGCAGCTTCGCGGTGGGCGGCCGGCTGCTCGGTGAAGACCAGCGCAGCGTCCAGTCCGACCGCGAGCGGATCAACTCCATCGACTGCGGGCACCGCGCCTGCCAGGGCTGCGGTGAGGCACTGGGCGCGCGGTACGCGCTCGACGCGGCCATGCGCGCGACCGGGAACCGGATGGTGGCGGTCAACGCGACCGGCTGCCTGGAGGTGTTCTCGACGCCGTACCCCGAGACGTCGTGGCGGATCCCGTGGCTGCACTCGCTGTTCGGCAACGCCCCGGCCGTGGCCACCGGCGTGGCCGCGGCGATGAAGGCCAAGGGCCGCACCGACGTCCGCGTCGTCGGCCAGGGCGGCGACGGCGGGACCGTCGACATCGGGTTCGCCTGCCTGTCCGGGATGTTCGAGCGCGACGACGACGTGCTCTACATCTGCTACGACAACGAGGCGTACATGAACACCGGCGTCCAGCGGTCCGGGGCGACGCCGGCCGCCGCGCGCACGGCGACGACCCCGGCCGTCGGCCCCGAACCCGGCGCGGTGTTCGGCCAGGGCAAGGACCTGCCGATGATCGCGATGGCGCACGAGATCCCGTACGTGGCGACGGCGACCGTCGCGGACTTGCGTGACCTGGAGGCCAAGGTGACACGGGCGATGGAGTTCCACGGCGCGCGCTACCTGCACGTCCTGGTGCCGTGCCCGCTCGGCTGGGGCAGCGCGTCCCACGACACCATCCGGATCGCGCGGCTGGCCAAGGAAAGCGGGCTCTTCCCGGTGTTCGAGGCCGAGTACGGCGAGGTCGTCGCGACCTCGAAGATCCGGCACCAGGTACCCGTCGAGGACTACCTGCGGTTGCAGACCCGGTACGCGCACCTGTTCGGCGACGAGCCGCGGACCGGCGTGATCGCCGGGATCCAGGCGCAGGCCGACCGGAACATCCGCCGCTACAACCTGCTCGGGGAGGCCTGAGATGGAGCACGAGAAGCCGTTCGCGATCACGCTCGACGTCGGCTCGAGCCGGGCGAACAAGACCGGCGCCTGGCGCAGCGAGCGGCCCGTCTACGTCGACCTGCTGCCGCCGTGCAACCAGGCCTGCCCGTCCGGGCAGGACATCCAGAAGTGGCTCTACCACGCCGAATCCGGCGACTACGAGGACGCGTGGCGCGGGATCATGACCGACAACCCGCTGCCCGCCGTGCTCGGCCGGATCTGCTACCGGCCGTGCGAGAGCGCGTGCAACCGCGGTCAGCTCGACGAAGCCGTCGGCATCAACTCCGTCGAGCGGTTCCTCGGCGACGAAGGGATCAAGCGGCACTGGAAGATGCCGGTCGCGGCGCCGACCGGGCGGAAGGTGCTCGTCGTCGGCGCCGGCCCGGCGGGGCTGTCCGCCGCCTACCACCTGGCCCGGCTCGGGCACGCCGTCACCGTCCGCGACGCGGAAGCCGCTCCCGGTGGCATGATGCGCTACGGCATCCCGCGCTACCGGCTGCCGCGCGAGGTCATCGACGCCGAGATCCGCCGGATCGCCGACATGGGAGTGACCTTCGAACAGAACAGCCGGGTCACCGACGTCGTGGCCGCGAAGGCCGACGGCGGGTTCGACGCCGTCTTCCTCGCCGTCGGCGCCCAGGTCGGCAAGCGCGCCTACATCCCGGCCGGCGACTCGGCCAGGGTGCTCGACGCGATTTCCGTGCTGCACGACCTGGAAGCCGGGGAGCGGCCGCTGCTCGGCCGCCGGGTCGCCGTCTACGGCGGTGGCAACACCGCGATGGACGCGGCCCGCACCGCGAAACGGCTCGGCGCCACCGACGCCGTGGTCGTCTACCGGCGGACGCGCGACCGGATGCCCGCCCACGAGTCCGAAGTGACCGAGGCGGCCGAAGAAGGCGTCTCGATGCGCTGGCTGTCGACGATCAGCGAGATCGACGGCGAAGGCATCACGATCGAGAAGATGCGGCTGGACGACACCGGCTTCCCGCAGCCCACCGGCGAATTCGAGCGGCTGGCCGCGGACAGCGTCGTGCTGGCGCTCGGCCAGGACGCCGATCTGTCCCTTGTGGACGCTCTGCCCGACGTGGAGCGCGAGCACGGCGTCGTGCGCGTCGGCCCGGGGATGATGACCGGGCACGCGGGGATCTTCGCCGGCGGGGACATGGTGCCATCGGGCCGGACCGCGACCGTCGCGGTCGGGCACGGCGCGAAGGCGGCCCGGCAGATCGACGCCTGGCTGCGCGACGCCGTCGACCCCGAGGCGCCCGCCCGGCGCGAGGCCACTTTCGACGACCTGAACACCTGGTACTACAGCGACGCGGACCGGAAGGTCCGCCCGCACCTCGACCTGTCCCGGCGGGTCTCCACCTTCGACGAGATCAAGGGCGGGCTGAACGAGTCCACGGCCCTGTTCGAGGCACGCCGCTGCCTCTCGTGCGGCAACTGCTTCGAATGCGACAACTGCTACGGCGTCTGCCCGGACAACGCGGTGCTCAAGCTCGAGCCGGGCGAGAAGTACGCGATCGACCTCGACTACTGCAAGGGGTGCGGGATCTGCGTCGCCGAATGCCCCTGCGGCGCCATCGAAATGGTGCCCGAAGAAACCTGAGGAGTGAGTCATGCAGGAGAAGCGCTGGCACGTCGAAGTGCACATCGACGAAGACGACGACGGCCGCACCCGCGCCACGGCCCGGCTCGAGACGGCCGACGACACCAGGATCTCCGGGACCGGCGTCGCCCGGCTCAACCCCGCCGACCGGGACATCCCCGAGATCGGGGACGAGCTCGCCACCTCGCGCGCGCTGAGCGACCTGGCGCACAACCTGCTCGAGTGCGCCGCGGGCGACATCGAGGCGCTCACGCACAAGCCGGTCCGGCTGGACCACTGAGAGGAGCAGGACATGCGGATCCTCGTCGTCTTCGAATCGATGTTCGGTGCCACCGAAGAAATCGCGGAGGCCATCGGCAAGGGGCTGGCCGGGGCCGCCCCGGTGGAGGTGGTCAACGTCGACAAAGCGCCACGGGACCTGACCGGCGTCGACCTGCTCGTCGTCGGCGGCCCGACCCACGTGCACGCGATGAGCCGCGCCGCCACCCGCAAGTCGGCCGCGGAGCAGTCGGAGCAACCGACCCACTCGCAGACCGGCGTGCGCGAATGGCTGGACTCGCTCGAGTCAGTGCCGGCCGGGCTGCCGGCCGCGACCTTCGACACCCGGCTGGAGAAGCCGCGCGTGCTGACCGGGGCCGCGTCGCTCGGCGAGGCCAAACGGCTGCGCCGGCGCGGGTGCCGGCTCGTCCGGCCGGCGGAGAGCTTCTTCGTCGAGACGAGCCCGGCCGACGCCGGACCGAAGCCCGGTGAGGTCGAGCGCGCCGAGGCGTGGGGTGCGGCCCTGGGCCGCAGCCTCTCCTGATCGTCGTGGGGGGACCGCCTACGGTCGGCGTGGAGGAGGAGTTCGTGCTGCTGGACCCCCGGACCGGGGTGGCCGTCCCGGCGGCGCCGTCGGTCCTCGGCGTCCTGGACGACGAACCCGGCGTGGTGCCGGAGTTCCTGCGCTTCCAGCTCGAGACGCTGACGGGGGTGTGCCGGTCGCTGGCCGAGGTCCGCGCGGACCTGACGCGGTTGCGCCGGCGGGTGAGCGAGGCCGCGGCGGGTGAGGGGTGCCTGGCGGTGGCGACCGCCGTCCCGCCGTTCGGCGCCGCGCCGGTGGTCACCGCCGACGTGCGGTACCAGCGGCTCGCGGCGCGGTTCCCGGCGCTGGTCGCCGGCGCGGGGACCTGCGCCTGCCACGTCCACGTCGGGATCCCGTCCCGGGCCGCCGGCGTGCGCGCGCTCGCCGGGCTGCGACCGTGGCTCGGCGTGCTCCTGGCGCTGAGCGCGAACTCGCCGTACGTCGACGGCCTCGATTCGGGGTGGGCGAGCGCCCGGTACCCGCTGTGGTCGCGCTGGCCGACGGCCCGGCCACCGGCCGCGTGGCGCGACGTCGCCGAGTACGACGCGGCGGTCGGCGAAGCGATCCGGAGCGGCGCCGCGCCGGACGCCCGCAGCGTGTACTTCTACGCCCGGCTCTCGCCGAGGCACCCGACCGTCGAGGTGCGGATCGCCGATGTCTGTCTCGACGTCGGCGACGCTGTCGTGCTCGCGGGCCTGGTGCGGGCGCTCGTGGTCACGGCGCTCGGCGAAGGCGCTCCCGCGGTTCGGCCACCGGACTCGGTGATCGCGCGGTCGCTGCGCACCGCCGCCCGGCACGGACTGGCCGGACCCGGCCTGGACGTCGTCACCGGGTCGCCGGCGCCGGGGGAGAAGCTCGTGGCGGACTTGCTGGCTTACGTCCGCCCGGCGCTGCTGGCCACCGGTGACCTCGACGAGGTGCAGCGGGGCTGCTGTGCGATCGGGTCTCGGGGCGGCGGTGCGGGCCGGCAGCGCGCGCTTCGCGCGGCATCGAAGACCCCGGCGGCGTTCGCGGCTCGGCTGGCCGCGGTGACCCGGGGAACGGACGACGAAAGCCTGGAGGTGGCGCGATGAGTTCGGGAACGGTGCTGGGCACGGACGAGTTCCACGCGTTGCCGGTGTCGACCGTGGCCGACCGGCTCGGGGTCGACCCGCGGCGCGGCCTGAGCAGCGAGGATGCCGACGCCCGGTTGCGCCGCTACGGCGCCAACACCGTCAGCGTGCCCGCCGGACCCGGGCCGCTCCGGCGGTTCCTCGTCCAGTTCCACAACCCGCTCATCTACGTCCTGCTGCTCGCCGGCGTGGTGACCTGGGTGTTCGGCGGGCGCGTCGACGCCGGGGTGATCGGCGGGGTCGTGCTGCTGAACGCCGTCGTCGGGTTCGTGCAGGAGTCGCGGGCGCAGCGGGCGCTGGAGGCACTGTCGACCATGGTCCCGGTGGAGGCGACCGTCGTCCGGGACGGCGTCCCGCGGCGGATCCCCGCCGCGCGGCTCGTGCCGGGTGACGTCGTGGAGCTCGCTGCCGGTGACCGGGTTCCGGCCGATCTTCGGCTGACCGAGGTGCACCTGGCCGAGATCGACGAGTCCGCGCTGACCGGGGAGTCGGTGCCGGTGGTGAAGTCCGCCGATCCGGTGCCCGCGTCGGCCGTGGTCGCCGACCGCGCCGGCTCGGCCTACTCGGGGACGCTCGTGACCCGCGGCCAGGCGCGCGGCCTGGTGACCGCGACCGGCGGTGCGACGCAGCTGGGCGACATCCAGCACCTGGTGGCCACCGCGGAAGTCGTCACCACGCCGTTGACGCGCAAGCTGGCCCGGTTTTCGCGGCAGCTGAGCGTGGTGATCGTCGCGGTCTCGGCCGGGGCGTTCGCGCTCGGCGTCGCACGGGGCACGCCGGCGCCGGAGATGTTCACCGCCGTGGTGGCGCTCGCCGTCGGCGCGATCCCCGAGGGACTGCCGGCCGCGGTGGCGATCGTGCTGGCCATCGGCGTGGTGCGGATGTCCCGGCGCGGCGCGATCGTCCGGCACCTGCCCGCGGTCGAAACGCTGGGCGGGACGACGGTGATCTGCACGGACAAGACCGGCACCCTCACCCGCAACCGGATGACCGTGACCACCCTCGCGGCGGCGGGCGAGCCGGTTCCCTTGGCAGAGGCGGGAAGCGCGCTGCGGGAGTGTCTCGTCGCCGGCGTCCTGTGCAATGACGCCGAACTCGACGAAGGCGATCCGACGGAGATCGCGCTGCTCGCCGCGGCGGTCGAGGCCGGACTGGACCCGGCCGCGATCCGGGCGGCCGCGCCGCGCACGGAGACCGTCCCGTTCGAGTCCGAGACCCGTACCATGACCACGGTCCACAATGGAGTCGCCTATCTCAAGGGGGCCGTCGAAGAGGTCGCGGCCCGCTGCGAGACCGAGCTGCTGCCCGGCGGCGGCGAGCGCCCGCTCGACCGGGCCGCCCTCGACCGGATGCAGGAAACCCTGACCGCGCGCGGATTGCGGGTGCTCGCGTTCGCGCGGCTCACGCCGGTGCCGGTCCTGCTGGGCCTGCAGGCGATGCAGGACCCGCCGCGGCCCGAGGCGGTCACCGCGGTCGAGGCCTGCCGGAGCGCGGGCATCGACGTCAAGATGATCACCGGCGACCACGCCGGGACCGCCCTCGCGGTCGCCGGCGCCGTGGGACTGGCCGATTCCGCGCGGGTCCGCACCGGGGCCGAGCTGGCGGAACTGCCGCCGGCGGAGTTCGACGACGCGGTCGCGGACACGAGTGTGTTCGCACGCGTGTCGCCGGGACAGAAGCTCGAGCTGGTGCAGGCGTTGCAGCGGCGCGGGCACGTCGTCGCGATGACCGGCGACGGGGTGAACGACGCTCCTGCGCTGCGCCGCGCGGACATCGGCGTCGCGATGGGCGCGGGCGGGACCGACGCCGCCCGCCAGGCCGCGGACATGGTCCTGACCGGCGACGACTTCGCCTCGATCGAGGCGGCCGTGCGGGTGGGCCGCGGGGTGTTCGACAACCTGCGCAAGTTCATCGCGTGGACGCTGCCCGCCAACATCGGCGAGGGCATGGTCGTGCTCGTGGCGATCGTGCTGGGGGCGACGCTGCCGATCGTGCCGGTGCAGATCCTGTGGATCAACATGACCACGGCGGTCTTCCTGGGACTGACGATGGCGTTCGAGCCGACCGAGGCCGGCGTGATGCGGCGCCCGCCGCGGCCACCCGCACGGCCGTTGTTCACCGCATCGCTGTTGCGCCGGGTCGTGCTCGTCTCGCTCCTGCAGGTGGTGGCCGCGTTCGCCGCGTACCGCCTGCAACTCGGCTCGGGTGCCCCGGTCGAGGAGGCGCGGACGACCGCGGTCAACGTGTTCGTCGGCGTCCAGGCCGCCTACCTGCTCAGCTGCCGCTCGCTCGACCGCCCGGTGCTGCGCGCGTGGCCGGGCCACAGCCGGATGTTCGCGCTGGGGCTCGTCTTGACGGCCGGGTTGCAGCTGGTGCTGACGTACGTGCCGGTGCTGAACACGTGGTTCCACACCGCGCCGGTCGGGCTGGTGTCGTGGCTGTGGGTGCTGGGGGCCGCGGTGGTGGCGTTCGCGGTGGTGGAGGCGGACAAGCTGCTGTGGCTGCGCTTCACCGCACGCCGGGCCTCACGCCGCGGTGGTCCGTGAAGGGCCCCTTACCGGCTTTTAGTTCCGTGAAGGCCTCCTTACCGGCACCAGAAGCCGGTAAGGAGGCCTTCACGGCGTTTGCGCGGGCGTCAGCCGCGCGAGCGCGAAGCCGGTGACCGCCGAGGTGGTCGCCGCCATCAGCAGGCCGCCGAAAACTCCGATGAGGACCGTGGTCACGAGCGCCTGGCCGGGCTGCCAGAGCGGCATCGTGAAGCCGAGGAAGACCGCCAGCCCGAGCAGCCACGCGGCGGCGGTCGTGACCACCCACCGGGCCGAGCGGGCGAGCAGGTGCCGCAGCACGAGCCACTGCGCGAACCCGATGGACAGCAGCAAGGCGATCCCCAGGACGGCGGCCACCGGCCAGAGCAGCGCGGGTGGCCAGGTCGTCAGCGCCGCGGCCCACGTGCTCGGCGCGAGACCCAGCAAGTAGGCGAACGCCGCGGCGGACGCTGTCGCGGCCACCCAGTGACGCGCGTTCAACGCGGGAAGGGCGCGCCGGAGGACGAGTGCCTGCCCGAACCCGAGCGCGGCACCTTCGGCGGCTCCGGCGAGCAGCAGCACGGGGAGGGCCAGCGGATGGTCGGCGGTCAGCGCACCGGCCACCGCGGGTATCGAGAAGCCGAGGAACTCGGCGACCGTCACGACGAGGAACCACCGCCGGGCCAGCCGCTTTCCCCGCAGGGGTTCGCGGCCGCAGATCGGCGTCTCCGGCGTCACCTCGGCCCGGGGGAAGCGGCGGCGGTGGGTGGTCGCCATCAGAGCCAGTCCCGGCGCTTGAACAACGCGTACAGCGTCGCGGAGATGACCAGGATGGCCAGCGTCGAGACCCACACGCCGGAGGCCTGGCCGAACCCGGGATAGGGGATGTTCTGCCCGTAGAAGCCGGTGATCGCGGTCGGGACCGCGATGATCGCCGCCCAGCTGGTGACCTTCTTCATGATCGTGTTGAGCCGGTTGCCCTGGATGCTCAGCTGGGTTTCGCGGATCGTCGCGATCAGGTCGCGCAGGGACTCCGTCCACTCCGTCACGCGCAGGACGTGGTCGTAGACGTCCTGGAAGTACGGCAGGAGCGTGTCGTCGCGGCGCATCAGCGAGGCGACGATCTCCCGCATCGGCACGGCCAGGTGGCGCAGCCGGCTGAGGCTCCGGCGCAGCCGCAGTGACCGGCGCTGCAGATCGGTGTGGTCGACGTGGTCGGCGAACACCAGGTCCTCGAGTTCCTCGACCTGCTCGTCCAGCGCTTGGACGGCGTCGAGGTGCCCGTCGACGAGGTGGTCGAGCAGCCCGTGGAGCAGGAACGCGGCGCCGTTCTTGGCCAGCTCGGGGGTGCTGTCCCAGCGCTCGGTGAGGGCGCCGATGCCGGTGGTGTTGTTGTGGTGCACGGTGATCAGCACGCGGTCGGTGAGGAAGGCGTCGATCTCGGACGCCGCCAGCGCGCCGTCGGTGACGTGCACCGCGTACGCGGCGAGGAACGCGTGCCGGTCGTAGTGCACGAGCTTGGGCCGCTGGTGGTCGTCGTCGAGCACGGACGCGACGGCGAGCGGGTGCAGATCGAATTCGCGGGCGAGCACCGCCAGGTCCTGCGCGGTGGGCGCGTCCAGGTCGAGCCACAGGGTCACCGACGGGTCGGCGAGGTGGCGGGCGGCCTCGGCGGCCGGGAAGTCCTCCCGCTCGAGGACACCGCTGCGGTACAGCCGGCTGCGCGTCATCGCCGGCTCAGCGGTCGTACGCCGTGGCCAGGCTGGCGCGGCAGGCGCGGACCAGCTGACGGGTGGCCCGCGTCGACGGCGGTTCGCCGCAGGACGGGCAGTGGACGGAGACGTCGCCGGCCAGCTGGTCGATCGCGACGTTCAGCGCGCGTTCGCAGCTGCGGCACCAGCGGGTGCCGGTGATGACGACGACGTGCAGCGGGGAGGCGACGCAGTCGTGGAGCCAGCGCCGGTGGGTGCGGCAGGTGACGCGGTCGAGCGGGTCCAGACCGTCCTCTTCGGACCGGTCCTCCGCGGTCAGCGAGCGTGCCAGCCGCTGGTCGGCGACGTCGGCGTAGCGCGGGTCGACGAAGTCGGCGGGCCGCAGGGCGAGGCGGTCGCGGCGGTTGCGGCGTAGGGACGTCGGCTCGGCGGTGGTCGCCGGGGCGGATCCGGGCTGGGTGTCCATGGGGTGCCTCGCTTTCGTCGTGCTCCAGCCTCCGCCGGGCGGGGCCGGGCGACGAGGGCCGGACCGCCCCGGTTCCCGGGGCCCGGTGGCCCCGGTTCCGGTGGGGCGAAGGCCCATCCGCGGGAGGACTTTCGGTCCCGTCAGGTGGCGGTGCGCACGAGGTACACCGGGCAGACCGCGTTGTGCAGCAGGGCCTGGCCGGTCGAGCCCAGCAGCATGCCGGGGAAGCCGCCACGGCCCCGGTCGCCCAGCACGACGAGTTGCGCGGTCGCGCTCCGTTCGATCAGCTCGCGGCGGGGGTGGCCGCGGACCACGACCCGTTCGATGCGGACACCGCCGTCGTCGTGCTCCCCGGTCAAGCCGGTGAGCAGCCGGGTTCCGGCCTCGGTGACCGCCTTCGGATCCAGGTGCGGTTCGGCTTCCGGCCGGGGCGGGTCGTCGGCCGACGCGTGCACGACGACCAGGCGGGTCCGCCGTGCCTTGGCCTCGGCCACCGCCGTCGCCAGGATCCGGCCGCTCGGTTCGCTGCCGTCGATGCCGGCGACGACCGGCCGGTCTTCGGCACCGGGCTCGTCCCAGGAGTCGCCGCGGACCACCACCACATCGGAGCACGCGTGCGCGCCGACGGCGGAGGCGACCGAGCCGGCGAGGAGCCCGGTGAGCCGGCCGCGCCCGCCCGAGCCGACCACGACGAGCGAGGCCTTCCGCGAGGCTTCGATGAGGGCTTGGGCGGCGCGGTCGGGGTCCAGCCGGGTGGTGACGGCGGGTGCGCCCTGCGCTTCGGCGATCTCCCGCGCCGCGCGCAGGAAGCGCCGCCCGTGCGCGCGCAGGACGTCCTTCATCTCCTCGGGCGGCGGGACGACGCCGCCGGCGAGCAGCGCCGAGAAGTCGAGGGCGTGCACGATCTCCAACGGGACGTCGTGCTGCCGGGCGGTGCGCCCGGCCCAGCGGACGGCGTCGAGCGCCTCGCCCGAACCGTCCACTCCGGTGACGATCGGTTCGTGAGTCATCGTCATGACAGCTCCTGATCACGGGTGTCGGGCCCCGAGGGTAGGGCGGCGGCCCGCGGCCGGGCTGCGGCCGGAAGTCACCCGGCGGCGGGACTTCCGGCCGCAGCACCGGGGTCCCCGCGGCCCGCATCCTCGACGGCGTGAACGTTTCCGCCGTGCTGCCCGGACTCGCCCGCCTGCGCCACTACCGCCGCGCGTGGCTGCGCGGGGACGTCGTCGCCGGGGTCACGGTCGCCGCCTACCTCGTGCCGCAGGTGATGGCGTACGCGGAAGTCGCCGGCCTGCCGCCGGTCGCCGGGCTGTGGGCGGCGTTCGGCCCGCTGGCGGTGTACGCGCTGCTGGGTTCGTCGCGGCTGCTGTCGGTCGGACCGGAGTCGACGACCGCCTTGATGACGGCGGCCGTCCTGATGCCGCTCGCCGCGGGGGATCCCGGGCACTACGCGGCGCTGGCGGCGGTGCTCGCGATCATGGTCGGCTGCCTGTGCCTGGTGGCCGGGCTGGCCCGGCTCGGGGTGCTCGCCGAGCTGCTGTCCAAGCCGGTGCTCACCGGGTACATGGCCGGCGTCGCCGTGCTCATGATCGCGGGGCAGCTCGGGAAGGTCACCGGCGTGCCGGTCGACGGCGGGGAGTTCGGGGCCGAGGTCGGCTCCTTCTTCGCCCGGCTCGGGCACGTCCACTGGCCCGCGGTGGGGCTGGCCGCGGGCGTGCTGGCCCTGCTCCTCCTGCTGGAACGGCTCGCGCCCTGGGCACCGGGGCCGCTCGTCGCGATGGCCGTGGCGACGGTGGTCGCGTCCGGGCTCACGGGCGTCGACGTCGTGGGGGCCCTGCCCGCCGGCCTGCCGCCGGCGGGCTCCGGTGTCGCCGCGGCCGACGTCGGGCAGCTCGTGCTGCCCGCGGTCGGGATCGCGATCGTCGGGTTCTCCGACAACGTGCTGACGGCCCGGGCGTTCGCGGCCCGCCGCGGCGAGGAGATCGACGCGGACCAGGAACTGCGCGCGCTCGCGGCGGCGAACGTGGCGGCCGGGCTGCTGCACGGCTTCCCGGTCAGCAGCAGCGGCAGCCGGACCGCGCTGGGCGCCGCGGTCGGCGGCCGGACCCAGCTGCATTCACTGGTCGCGCTGGGCACGGTCGCGCTCACCGTGCTCTTCGCCCGCCCCTTGCTGGCGGCGTTCCCGAAGGCGGCGCTCGGCGCGCTGGTCGTCTTCGCGGCGGTGCACCTGGTCGACCTGCGCGAGCTGCGGCGGTTCGCCCGGTTCCGCCGCAGCGAGCTCGTGCTGGCCCTGCTGACCACGGCCGGGGTGCTCGGGCTCGGCGTCCTCTACGGCGTGCTGGCCGCGGTCGGGCTGTCCATTTTGGACCTGCTGCGCCGGATCGCCCGCCCGCACGACGGGATCCTCGGGACGGTGCCGGGCCTGGCCGGCATGCACGACGTCGACGACTACCCGGCGGCGACGACCGAACCGGGCCTGGTCGTGTACCGCTACGACGCGCCCCTGTGCTTCGCGAACGCGGAGGACTTCCGCCGCCGCGCCCTGGCGGCGGCGGCCGCCGGGACGCGGTGGTTCGTGCTGAACGCGGAGGCGAACGTCGAACTGGACGTGACCGCGGCCGACGCCCTCGACCGGCTGCGCGAGGAGTTCGGCCGGCGCGGCATCGTGTTCGCGATGGCGCGGGTGAAGCAGGACCTGCGCGACGACCTGGTGGCGGCGGGGCTGGTGGCGAAGGTGGGGGAGGAGCGGATCTTCCCGACGCTGCCGACGGCGGTGGCGGCCTACCGCACCTGGCTCGCGACCACGGGGTGAGAACCGGGGCGGCTGTCCACAGTGGCCGGTTCGTCCCGCAGTACCGCGAGCACCACGCCCCCGTCGACGGTCTCGTGCTCCTGCAGCTGCCCCGCCAGCGCGTCGAGCGCTCGCCGGTGCCGCCGCAGCAGGTCGGCCGCCCGGTCCTGGGCGGCCCGGACCAGCCGGGCGATCTCCTCGTCCACCGCTCGCTGGGTCTGTTCCGAATACGGCCTGCCGAGCAGCTCCGGCCGTTCGCCCGAGCCCGAGCCCGAGCCCGAGCCGTAGCCGACGGGGCCCAGGGCGGGAGACATCCCGAACTCCGTCACCATCTTGGCGGCCAGCGCCGTCGCGCCGGCGAGGTCGTTCGCCGCGCCGGTCGAGGTTTCACCGAAGACCACCAGCTCCGCCGCGCGGCCGCCGAGGCGGATCGCGAGCAGGTCGGTCAGGTGGCTCTCGCGGTAGAGGTGCCGCTCCGCCTCCGGGAGCTGCTCGGTCGCGCCCAGTGCCATCCCCGCCGGCAGGATCGTCACCTTCGCGACCGGGTCGGCGTGCTCGCAGAGCGCCGCCACCAGCGCGTGGCCGGACTCGTGCACCGCGACCGAGCGCCGCTCCTCGGGCAGCAGCGCGTTCGAGCTGTCGCGCCGCCCCAGCAGCACCCGGTCCCGGGCGGCGGCGAGGTCGGCGGCCGTCAGCGTCGTGCGGTCGTCGCGAACGGCGTTGATCGCCGCCTCGTTGACCAGGTTCGCCAGGTCGGCGCCGGAAAAGCCCGGGGTGCCGCGCGCGACGATGCCCAGGTCGACGTCCGGGGCGAGGTGCTTGCCGTCGATGTGGGTGGCCAGGATCGCCGCGCGCTCGGCCTGGTTCGGCAGCGGGACGGTGACCTGCCGGTCGAACCGCCCCGGCCGCAGCAGCGCCCCGTCGAGCGTCTCCGGGCGGTTCGTGGCCGCGAGCACGACGACGCCGCTGCTCTGGTCGAAGCCGTCCATCTCGGCCAGCAGCTGGTTGAGCGTCTGCTCCCGCTCGTCGTGGCCGCCGAGGCCGCCCCCGGTGCCGCGGCGGCCGCCGACGGCGTCGATCTCGTCGATGAAGATGATCGACGGCGCCCGGGTGCGCGCCTCTTCGAACAGGTCCCGCACCCGGGACGCGCCGACGCCGACGAACATCTCGACGAACGCCGAGCCCGTGATGGACAGGAACGGCACGCTCGCCTCGCCGGCGACCGCGCGGGCGAAGAGCGTCTTGCCGGTACCGGGCGGCCCGACCATGATGACCCCGCGCGGCCCCTTGGCCCCGGCCGCGGCGTAGCGCGCGGGGTCGCGCAGGAAGTCGATGATCTCGCCGATCTCCTGCTTGACGCCTTCGTAGCCGGCGATGTCGGCGAAGCGGGTGGTCGGCCGCTGCGCCTCGATGATCTTCGCCTTGGCCCGGCCGAACCCGGTCATGCCGAGGCCGCCGCCCGCTGTTTTCTGTGCCCGCATCCCGGCCCAGAGGAGGAACCCGAGGAGCAGGAAGAAGGGCAGGTAGCCCAGCAGCCCCGACAGCAGGGAGCCACTCGCCTTCGTGGCGGTGATGGCGACTTTCTTCTCGCGCAGCTTGGCTTCCAGCCCGGCCGGCTCGAGCGCGGTGGGGACCCGGCTGGTGAAGCCCGCACCGCCGCGCCGCATCCCGTCGACCGCGCCGGTGTCGTCGATCGACACCGATTCGACGTGCCCGGCGTCCACCTCGGCCAGGAACTCCGTGTAGGTCATCGACGGCGCGGACGGCGTCCAGAAGGCCGGCACGACGATCGCCCCGAGGATCAGCAACGTGATGGCCGTGAGCAGCCAGCCGCCGCCCCGGGACCGGTGCGGCGGCTCCGGCTTCGGCGCCGGCGTGGGCGGCGGACCGGACCGGGCGGTTCGGGACATGATGTGCTCCTGGGGTCGCTGCTGGTCCGTTCCGCCCACCTTCCCGGCCGCGCCGGACCGGCAAGAAGGGCCGAACGTCCTCGACCGCGAGGACCACGGAAGGTCGCGGCGCGCGGTCGGTGGCGGCATCCTGGCCCGAAGTGCGCCCGAGACCCGAGGAGACCGCCCGTGAACCTGCCGACGACGATGCGGGCCTGGCACGTCACCCGGCCCGGCCCGATGGCTACCCGGCCGCTCGAGTGGTCCCGTGTGCCCGTGCCGCGGCCCGCCGCCGGTGAGCTGCTGGTGCGGGTGCTCGTCTGCGGGGTGTGCCGGACGGACCTGCACGTCGCGGAAGGCGACCTGCCGGTGCACCGGCCCGGGGTGACGCCGGGGCACGAGGCCGTCGGCGAGGTCGTCGGGCTCGGCGACGGCGTCACGGGCTTCGGCACCGGGGACCGGGTGGGGATCGCGTGGCTGCGCGGCACCTGCGGCCGGTGCCGGTACTGCCTGCGCGGGCGGGAGAACCTGTGCCCGGAGTCTCGCTACACCGGGTGGGACGCCGACGGCGGGTACGCCGAATTCGCCGTCGTCCCGGCGGCGTACGCGCTGCCGCTGCCCGACGGCTACTCCGACGACGAGCTGGCGCCGCTGCTGTGCGCCGGGCTGATCGGGTACCACGCGCTCACCCGGGCCGAGGTACCGGAAAAGGGGCGGCTCGGCATCTACGGCTTCGGCGGCAGCGCGCACCTGACCGCCCAGGTCGCCCTCGCCCGCGGCGCCACCGTGCACGTCATGACGCGCAGCGCGGAGGCGCGTGAGCTCGCCCTGGCACTGGGCGCCGCGTCAGCCGGCGACGCCGCCGACCCAGCGCCGGAGCCCCTGGACTCGGCGATCCTCTTCGCTCCCGCCGGCGAGCTGGTGCTCCCGGCGCTCGAAGCCCTCGACCGCGGCGGAACGCTGGCCATCGCGGGCATCCACCTGTCCGACGTGCCGCCGCTGAACTACCAGCAGCACCTGTTCCAGGAGCGTCAGGTGCGCAGCGTCACGGCGAACACGCGAGCCGACGCACGGGAGTTCCTGGACTTCGCCGGGACGCACCACCTGAGCGTCAGCACGGTGCCCTACGCACTGGCCGAAGCGGATCAGGCGCTGACGGACCTGGCTGCCGACCGGGTGAACGGCGCGGCGGTGCTGCGGGCCGGCTGACCCGGACACCAGCCGGACGGTCACGGCCGCCCGGCCGGGGTGCGCAGGTGCCGGACCGTGGTCCCGGCCCACAGCGCCACGACCAGCCCGACCAGCACGGCGAGCGTCGTGCCGTCGCCGGTGACGAACGTGAAGACCGCGAGCAGCAGCGCGGCCGTGCCGAGCGGGACGCCGAACCACCCCGCCGCGCGGGTCAACGCCTGCGCGCCGAGCGCGCCCGCGGTCAGGCCAAGCACGAGCACGGTGGCGGCCATCGCCCGCGGGCCGTGCACCCACAGGGCCGTCCCGTCGGCCAGGTAGTCGATGTACAGGGCGATCGTGACCAGGACCGGCACGGTCGCCGCGGTGTCTCGCCATTCGCGGTACATCGCGGTCACCTCCTCGCGGTACACGATGCTCGCCGGGGCCGGGGCCAGGAGCGGCCAAAGGTCACCGGGCGCGGGGACGAACGACCGCAGCCTGCGCCCCCGGAAGCGACCTACCGTCGGGTCCACGAACTGGAACCCGGAGGGAAACGTCATGAGCGCAACCGGAAACCCACCGGTCGTGGTGGCCGTGGACGGCTCGGAGAGCGCCGCCGCGGCCGCGCTGTGGGCGGCCGGGGAAGCGGCCCGCCGCCACGCTTCGCTGCTCGTCTTCACCGCCTACGGCTACGAAGACACCGCGTTCGGGGGCAAGGTCTACCCGCCGTCGGACTGGCTCGCCGTCAAAGAGGCGGAAGCCGACCAGCTGCTGCGGCAGACGCGGGCGACGCTGGAAGCCGCCGTCCCCGGGCTGGCGGTGACCACCGAAGCCAGTGACCGCGGTCCGGTCCCGGCGCTGCTGGAGGTCTCGGGGCGGGCCCGGGTGCTCGTCACCGGCGAGCCCGTCGGGGTGATCGCGGGCCTGTTCAGCGGTTCGCCCGACGTCGACCTCGCCGCCAAGGCGCACTGCCCGGTCGTCGTCGTGCGCGGGAACGAGAGCGTCGACGGCCCGGTGGTCGTGGGCACCGACGGCAGCCCGCTCAGCGAAGCCGCCATCGCGTGGGCCTTCGAGGAGGCCTCGATCCGCAGCGCCCCGCTCATCGCTCTCTACACCTGGCACGACGGGGACACGGCCGGCCTGTTCAGCGACGGCAACGTCGCCTTCCAGGGTGAATCCCTGCGGGACTCCGGGCGGCGGCTGCTCGCGCAGCGGCTCGCCGGCTGGCAGGAGAAGTACCCCGACGTCGCCGTCGAGCGCCGGGTCGAGCACGACAAGCCCCGTTCCCGCCTGCTTTCGGCCAGCCACGGCGCGCAGCTCGTCGTCGTCGGCAGCCGGGGCCGCGGTGGCTTCGGCGGTCTCGTCCTCGGCTCGACGAGCCAGGCACTGATCCACCACGCGGCGTGCCCGGTGATGGTCGTCCGCACCGAAAACGCCTGAACCACAAGGAGTCCTGCCATGACCACGGTAGCCGCGGTGATGACCGCCGATCCGATCACCGTCTCCCAGCAGACGCCGTTCAAGGACATCGCCGAGCTGCTCACCGGAAACGGGATCAGCGCGGTCGGTGTCCTCGACAAGAGGGGCGCGCTCGTCGGCGTCGTCTCCGAGGCCGACCTGCTGCCGCACCTGTGGGACAGCCCGAAGCCCCGCTGGCGGGACCGCCGGCTGGCCCGGAAGGCGACCGCCTGCACCGCGAAGGACCTGATGACCAGCCCGCCGGTCACGATCGACGTGGAAGAGTCCCTCCCGGCCGCCGCGGCGAAGTTCGCGCGCACCGGCGTCCGGCGGTTGTTCGTGCTGCGCAACGGGAAGGTCGCGGGCGTGCTGTCCCGCCGCGACCTGGTGCGCGTCTACACCCGCGGCGACGCGGACCTCGAGCGCGAGGTGCGCGACCAGGTGCTGCGCGAGCGCCTCAACCTCGGCCCGGACCGCGTCCGCGTCGAGGTGCGCGCCGGCGTCGTGACGGTCGTGGGACGCGTCGAACGGCGCAGCGACATCGACCCGGTGACGCGGCTGATCCAGGAGCTGTCCGGGGTGGTGGAGGTGCGCAACCGCCTCGACTACGTGTGGAACGACGTGGCCTGAGCGGCCTGATGCGAGAAGGCCTCCACCCGGACTCGGGTGGAGGCCTTCTCGCGTTGGCGGTCAGTGCTTGTCACGCGGCGGGGTCGGGTCGTGCCCCTTCGGGGAGGTGTCCTTCTGCCGGATCCGGCCGTCACGGCCGTGCACCACGGTTTCCCCGCCCGTGTTCGCGGTGATGTCCCGAGCTCGAGACGTCGCCTGCGCCTGGGTATCGGTGTGCGCGCTCGCCCGGCTCGCTCCCGGCTTGACGACGTCCCAGCCACCAGATGGGTTCGGCACGACGTGCCGGTCCTTTTCGCTCATGCGATCTGCTCTTTCTCTTCGAGGCCCCGGCGCCGCGCGAACGCGCAGGCCGTCGGCCTGAGCAGATCACCGGGAAGCGTTTGATCACAACCGGTTTCCGACGTAGGAACCGCCCGCGCGGTCAACGGCCGCGCAGCTGCTCCGGGATCGGCAACCCCATGCCGTACGGGTGGGGGAGCGGTCCGAGGACCTCGCCGATCGGGCGGCGCGGGGTCGCCGGGAGCGGGGCCGCGTGCTCCGGTGCGTACCCGACGCGGATGACGAGCTGGGGCTCGCGCCGTCCGCCGAGGACGCAGTCGCGGATCAGGCCGCGGGTGCTGGTGAGCTCCAGCGGCTCGGTGTACACGCACGAGGCCAGGTTCAGCCGGGTCGCGGTCAGCAGGACCGCGCTGGCGGCTTCACCGGCGCGAAGGCGGTCGAGAGCGGTGTCGCCCGCGGTGTCCAACACCGTGAGGACCGCGCCGTCGTGCTCGCCCGTGTCCGGCAACTGGGCGCCGGCGAAGGCGCGGACCCGCAGTTCGTGCGACAGAACGGTGGCGGGGACGGCGTTCCGGGCGGGGACGCCGTCCGTCGCGTAGCCGCGGCCGCTCCACGCCGCGAGTTCGATCTCGTAGTCCGGGTCGGCCCGGTGCACCCAGCCTGCCTCCTCGGCCGCGTTGGTGAGGGCCGACCGGTGCGGGGCCTCGGTGACGATCCGCAGCTCCGCACCCTGGTCGGCCGCGCTCTTCTGCAGGAAAACCTCGTCACGGACGAGCAACGGGCGCTCGGCGAAGCGGCGGCGGTCCGAGCGGCGCCGGGGGATGGCCGCGGCGAGGGCGATGTCGCCGTCGCGCGTGTCGTGGGGCACGAGGTCGATGCGGGCCAGCACGCCGGGTTCGGGCAGCCGGTCGACCTGGGCGGCCCACCCCATCGCCGCGGCGGCGACCGTGAAGTGGTGCAGCGCGCACCCGCAGCTGACCAGCAGGTCGCGGCCGTCGGGGTCGGCG
Organism: Amycolatopsis lexingtonensis; assembly: GCF_014873755.1. Lineage (NCBI taxonomy): Bacteria > Bacillati > Actinomycetota > Actinomycetes > Pseudonocardiales > Pseudonocardiaceae > Amycolatopsis > Amycolatopsis lexingtonensis. Next base: position 3,073,386 of record NZ_JADBEG010000001.1, on the reverse strand, counting down.
TGCCGCAGCCGGCGGCGCGGGTCGGCCCGCAACTCGACCGTGCGGCCGCCGACGTGCCATTGCCACGGCTGGGAATTGTGCACCGAAGGGGCACGCACCGCGAGCGCGACAGCCGCCCTCACGGTGTACGCGTCGGGCATCGTGTGGTCCATCGCTCCTCCTCGGGTCGCGTGCCGCCATGCTCTCCCGGCCGGGGCCGCGGTACCCAGGGCCGAAGGCCTCCGGGCCGGGCACACCGAGGGGCCGCGGCCGAGGCCCTTCGACCCTCGCGGCACCCCGGACCGAAGGACCAAAGACCCCCGCTCCGCCGACGTCCGGCCGCAGCACGGGCGGGTCCCGGATTCGTAGTGTCGGGGCATGGCCGGACGGAAGAAGGCGCGGCTCCCCCGCGCGGTCTACGAGCGCGAACTGCTGCGCCTGCAGGCCGAGCTGGTGAAGCTGCAGGAGTGGGTACGGGCCGAGGGGGCTCGCCTGGTCGTGGTCTTCGAGGGCCGGGACGCGGCCGGCAAGGGCAGCACGATCAAGCGCGTCACCGAACACCTCAACCCGCGGGTGGTGCGCATCGCCGCGTTGCCGAGCCCCACCGAACGCGAGCGCACGCAGTGGTACTTCCAGCGCTACGTCGAGCACCTGCCCGCCGCGGGCGAGATCGTGCTGTTCGACCGCAGCTGGTACAACCGGGCCGGCGTCGAGCGGGTGATGGGGTTCTGCACGCCCGAAGAACACCGCAGGTTCCTCCAGCAGTGCCCGATCTTCGAGCGCCTGCTGGTCGACGACGGCATCCTGCTCCGCAAGTACTGGTTCTCGGTCAGCCTCGACGAGCAGGAACGCCGGTTCTCCGCGCGGATCGACGATCCCATGCGCCGCTGGAAGCTCTCGACCATCGACCTGCAGTCGGTGACGCACTGGGAGGACTACTCGCGGGCGAAGGACGACATGTTCGTGCACACCGACACCACCGAATCCCCGTGGCACGTGGTGGAAAGCGAGGAGAAGCGGCGCGGCCGGCTCAACATGATCGCGCACCTGCTCTCGAGCGTTCCCTACTTCGAGGTGCCCCGCCAGGCCGTCTCGCTGCCGCCGCGGCCCCAACCGACCGGCTACTTCCGGCCCGACCGGCGGCTGCAGACCTACGTCCCCGACCACGCGGCCACCCTGCTGCCGCGCTGAACCGGAGGAGAGAACCATGGACGACAAGGAAAAGGCCGCCATCGAGGCGGAGGCTCGGCGGGACGTCGCCGAGCGCGGCCGGCACGGCCCGGTGGTGGGCCGCTACCTGCACGCGGTCGAACACCACGCGGTCAAGGAGAACGAAGAAGACGAGGTGCCGGCCGCCGCGGACGCACCTCGGCAGCCGGTGGGCGGACGTCAGGACTGATCGGTGCGCCGGTAAGCCGCGAGCGCCCGGGTCCGGGCGTTCGCGGCGATCGTGCGGATCAGCGCGGTGTGCACCCACCCGATGGCGGGCCGGGAGACCCGCCAGTATCGCCGGAACTTCACCCAGCTTTCGGGGTCGCTCAGCCGGATCCTCGTGTGCACCGTCAGCACCGTGCGGTGCGGGCCGTAGGGAAACGCCGCCACGGCCAGGACGAGCTTCCCGTAGCCGGGTTCGTCGAAGGCCGCGAAGTCCTCGGCCGCCACCCGGTGCCAGGTGATCACCGGCTTCCAGAACTTGCCCGTGACACCGAGCGCGAACTCGCTGCCCGGCCGGTCGCCGAGCAGGGCCCACTCGGAGCCCGCGTCGAGGTCGTCCGGCGTCAGGCGGGTGGGGCGGCGTGGTGGGCCGTGCCGTCGGTTGTGCCAGCGTTCGGGCAGCAGGCGCAGCCAGCCGGCCGCGGAGACGACGCCGCCGCGGACATCGGTGAAGTCGAGTTCGCGCGCCGCCGCGTAGGTCTCCCTGACGGGTGCGTCCACGATCTCGGTGCGCGCCAGCTCGAAGTGCGGGTGCGGCAGGAAGTGGTCGATGAACAGATCGGGTGCGGTCATCGCCCCAGGGTCGTGGACCCGGCCCCCGGGGACAGGCGGATTTGGTCCCCGGTGAAAGGGACTTCGTGCCCTGACCGGCGAGTACCCGCCCGCCTCATGCTCATTCCGGACCCGCAGGGAGGATTCGATGACCGCAACCCCGAACCGCCCGGTGCTCGCCGGTGTGGACGCTTCGGCACCTTCGTTCGAAGCCGTACGCTGGGCCGCGAGGGAAGCGTCGCGCCGCGGCACCGCGCTGCGGCTGCTGCACGCCTGTGTGTTCGACGACCCCACTCCCCGGGACCACGACGAGCTCCTGCTCGAACACGTTTACCGCTGGCTCCGCCGGGCCGCCGAGATCGCCCGCGAATGGGCACCGGGACTGCAGGTGGAGACGGCGGTCCGGCTGGGGCTCGCGGTCGACGTCCTGCTCGCCGAGGCGGCCGATGCCGAGATGGTCGTCCTCGGTTCGCACGGGCTCGGCGGGCTGCGCGGTGCGCTGATCGGTTCGGTCGCCCTGCGCGTGGCGGCGGAGGCGCCGTGCCCCGTCGTCGTGGTCCCGGGCCACCAGCCGATCCGGACCGGGCCCGTCGTCGCCGGGGTCGACCGGTCCGAGTCCAGCGAGCACGCGTTGCGGTTCGCCTTCGAGGCGGCCGACGCGGCGCGGGCGCCGGTGCTGGTCGTCCACGCCCGGCACGGCGGCGACGGCGTCGCCGAACAGCTGGAGCTGGAGGCCCGGGTCGCGAGCTGGATCGGCAAGTACCCGGACCTCGAGGTCGTCACCAAGGTCGTGGCGGACCGCGTTCCGGCGCGCGCCCTGCGGGACGCGGCTCCCGACGCTCGCTTGATCGTCGTGGGCACGCGCGGCCGCGGCCCGGTCGCCGGCGGGGTGCTGGGCTCGACCGGCAACGCACTGCTCGCGCACGCGGCCTGCCCGGTCGCGGTCGTGCACTGAAAGGAATCGAAGTGAAGGCACGCGACATCATGACGAGGCCCGTGGTCCGGGTCGGCCCGGCCACGCCGGTCCGCGAAGCGATCGTGCTGCTCACCGAGCACTGCGTCGCGGCCCTGCCGGTGGTGGGGGCGGAGGACGCCGTGCTGGGGATGTTCACCGAAGCCGACGCGCTGCGCAGCAGTGTCCCCGGCGAGGGGCCGGCGGCGGAAGCGCTGGTGGGAACGAAGATGACCTCGCCGGCCCAGACCGTGCAGCTCGACACCGACGTCGCCGAGATCGCGCGGCACATGCTGGGGGATCGGTTGCGCAGCATCCCGGTGGTCGACGACGAGGGCGTGCTCGTGGGCATCGTCAGTCGCCGCGACATGCTCAGCCCGCTGGTGCGGCAGGACGACACCATCGCGTCGCACCTCAACGCGCTGCTGACCGACTACTCCAGTCACCGCGACCGCTGGACGATCTCCGTCACCGGCGGGATGGTGACGATCCGCGGTGTCTTCGTCGACGAGGCCGAGCGCCGCGTGGTGACCGCGCTGGCCAGGACGATCTACGGCGTCGTCGGCGTCGAGCTGTGGGAAGACGCCTCGGTGCGGACATGAAGGTCCTCGTGGCGGTGGCGACCCGGCACGGAGCCACCAGGGAGATCGCCGAGGCCGTGGGCACCGCGATCGGCTCGGCGCTGACCGACGCCGGGGTGTGGTCGCTGGTCGACGTCCGGGACGCGGGCCTGGTGCGGTCGGTCGAGGGCTTCGACGCCGTGGTCCTCGGCAGCGCTGTCTACCTGGGACACTGGATCGAGCCGGCCAGGAAGCTCGCGGAGTCCTTTTCGGACGAACTCCGCCGGGTGCCGGTCTGGCTCTTCTCGAGTGGCCCGGTCGGCGAGCAGAAGCGCCCGGCGGAGGAGCCCGTCGCCGTCGAGGACCTCGTACGGCGGCTGGACGCGCGGGGGCACCGGCTCTTCGGCGGCAAGATCGACCGCCACCTCTTGAAGTTCCCCGAGCGCGCCGTCGTGACGGCGCTGCGGGTCCCCGACGCCGACAACCGGGACTGGCCGTCGATCCGCGCGTGGGGGCGCGAGATCGGGACGAGCCTGGCCCACGCGGAAAGGAGCGTGCCATGACCGACTACCCGGTCCGGGTCGAGGCGACCCTGGACGAGCCGCTGTCCCGCGGTCTCTGGCTGGTGAAGTGGCTGCTGGCCATCCCGCACTACGTGATCCTGGCGTTCCTGTGGTTCGCCTACCCGTTCGTCACGATCGCGGCGTTCTTCGCGATCCTGGTGACCGGCCGGTACCCGCGGCCGCTGTTCGACTTCACCTCCGGGGTGCTGCGCTGGAGCTGGCGGGTGCAGTACTACTCCTACGCCGCGCTGGGCACCGACCGGTACCCGCCGTTCACCTTCGCCGACGTCCCGGACTACCCGGCCCGGCTCGAAATCGCCTACCCCGAACGGCTTTCGCGCGGACTGGTGCTGGTGAAGTGGTGGCTGCTGGCCATCCCGCACCTCGTCATCGTGGGCCTGTTCGCCGGCGGCGGCAGCTGGCTGGTCTTCCGCGCGAGCGACGACGACTTCGACTGGGCCGCCGGCGGACTCGTCGGCGTGCTGGTCCTCGTGGCCGGCGTGGTGCTGCTGTTCACCGGCCGCTATCCCCGGCCGATCTTCGACTTCGTCCTCGGCATGGATCGCTGGGTGCTGCGCGTCGCGGCCTACGTGTCCCTGATGACCGACGAGTACCCGCCGTTCCGGCTGGACATGGGCGGCGCGGAAGCCGGCCACGAGCCTCCGCACCCGCACGCGCCCCACCCCCACGCGGCCGGCTGGTCCGCCGGGCGGATCGCCGCCGCGGTGACCGGCGCGGTGCTGGTGCTCGGGTCGATGGGCCTGCTCACCGGTGGCGGGACCGCGCTGTGGGCGGATCGCACCCAGCGCGACGCCGACGGCTACCTCACCGCGTCGAGCACGTTCGTTTCGAACGGCTACGCGGTCGCCACCGACCCGGTGCGGCTGCGGGGCGTGGCCGCGCCCAAGGCCGACGTAGTGCTCGGCGACGTCCGGATCCGGGCCACGGACTCCGCCGGCCGCCCGGTCTTCGTCGGCATCGGCCGCACCGCCGACGTCGAGCGCTACCTGGCCGCCACGGAGTACACGACGGCCGGGAACCGCACGCACCCGGGCGGTGCCCCGGCCGTCCCGCCCGGCGACGCCGCCGGGGTGTGGGTCGCCGGCGCGTCCGGCGCGGGAACGCAGACCGTCGGCTGGCCGGTGCTCGACGGGAACTGGACCGCCGTGGTGATGAACGCGGACGGTTCGCGCGGGGTGTCCGTGCGCGCCGAAGCGGGCTCGACCGCACCCGCGCTGGGCTGGATCGCGCTGGCGCTGCTGGTTTCCGGGGCCGTGGCGCTGGCCGGTGGTGCCGTCCTGATCGGCGCCGCCGCCCACCGCGCTTCGCGGCGGCCGGGGGCGCCCACCCCGCCCGAACAATCCACAGTGGACAGTTGAGGAAGGAACGATCATGCACGCACAGCCGGGCGACTGGCTCGTCGTCAAGGGCCCGCGGGTCGACGCGCCCGAACAGCGCGGCCGGATCCTGGAGGTCCGCTCCGCCGACGGAGCGCCGCCCTACGTCGTCCGCTGGACGGCCGACGACCACGTGTCGACCGTCTTCCCCGGCCCCGACGCGGTCGTCCTGACCGCTGCCGAAGAGAAGGCGGCCGAAGACCGCGCGTCGACTCGATTCGACCGGTTCCGGCGGGCCATCCACGAGGAGGACGGTCATGTCCGGGTTCGTTGAGGGCGCGGTCGTCGCCGGGATCGACGGGTCCTCGTCGGCGGTCGAGGCCGCCGTCTGGGCCGGCGGGGAAGCCGTCCGCCGCGGCCGCCCGCTGCGGCTGGTGCAGGTCTACACCTTGCCGACGGTGCGCGCGCCCGCCGCGTTCGGCACCCACGAGCAGGTCCGCGCGGGCCTGGCGGAACGAGCCGAAGAGTGGCTCACCGGAGCCGAGGCGGCGGTGCTCGAAGCATATCCGGCGGCCGAAATCACCACCGCGGCGCGCGAATGGAGCCCGGTCACGGCGCTGGTGCAGGAGTCCCAGCACGCCGAACTCGTCGTGCTGGGCTCGCGGGGGCTGGGCGGGTTCACCGGCCTGCTCGTCGGCTCCACCGCCGTCTCGATCGTGGCGCACGCGCGCTGCCCGATCGTCGTGGTCCGCGGCCGGACCCCGCACGACCCGCCGCCGGTCACCGGACCGGTGCTCGTCGGCGCGGACGGCTCGCCCGACAGCGAGGCCGCGCTGGCGTTCGCCTGCGAGGAGGCCCGGCTGCGCGGCACCGGGCTCATCGCGCTGCACACGTGGAGCGACGTCCTGGCCGACGGCATGCTGCGGCCACATCCGCTGGAGGAGGACCCGGCGGCGATCCAGCAGGCGGAGCGGGACAAGCTCGCGCAGCAGGTGGCGGGCTGGCAGGCGAAGTACCCGGACGTCGCGATCGAGTTCGACGTCACGCGCGGGCGGCCGGTCCGCGCACTGCTGGAGCGCGGTGAGCACGCGCAGCTGGTCGTGGTGGGCTGCCGGGGCCGTGGCGGGTTCACCGGCATGCTGCTCGGCTCGGTCAGCCAGGCGCTGATCGCGCACGCGCCGTGCCCGGTGGCCGTCGTGCGTCCCCAGCGGACCGGGAGGTGACCACCTTGCGGGTCCGGGCCACGATGCGCCTGCTGGCCACGTTCGAGACGCTGCTCGCCGCGAGCGCGGTGTACGGCGGGATCTCGCTGGCCGCCGGGGCACCGGGGTTCGCGATGCCCGTCGAATGGCTGGCCCCGCTCGGCCTGACCAGCTGGGTGCTGCCCGGGATCGCGCTCGTGCTCGTGGTCGGCGGGTCCTTGGCCGCGGCCTCGGTGTTCGCCTGGCGGATCGACTTCCGCGCGCCGGTCGCGGCCCTCGCCGCCTGCGCGGTGCTCGCCGGCTGGCTGGCGATCCAGTTCGGCGTCATCGGCCTGCGGGCACCGGTGCAGTGGGTGACCGTGGCGCTGTTGATCGTCTTGGCCGGGCTGGCGCTGCTGGCCCGCCGGAGACTGGGGTCGCCATGAGCGCGTCCGTCACCGTCCGGCACGAAACGGAGTTCTTCGACACCGATTCGCTGCGCCTGCTCCGCAACGGCCTGACGCTGGGCAACCACGCCGGCCGGTGGTGCCTCGACACCCCGGACGGTCCGGTCGGCGTCGCCGGCTCCCCGCGGGCGGTGCCGCCGACCTTGTCCCGGCTCGTGCGCGCCTACACCCGTGGCGACGAGCTGGTGCCGGTCGCGCGGCTGCGGGGCGGCCCGGCCGAGCTGCGGGCCCTGGTCGGTGGCCGCCTGACCGCACCGGCCCGGCCGTCCGACGGCTCCGCCCGGTGCGTGGTCCTTGAGTACGTGCGGGCTCAGATCGCCGCGCTCGCCGCCGCCGACCTGGCCGTCCGGCAGGGCAAGCCCGACTCGGTGCACCGGATGCGCGTGGCCGCGCGGCGGCTGCGGGGCGTCTTCTCCGTCTACGCGCCGGTGCTCGGCGGGCGCAAGCTGCTGAAGGAGCTCGGCGGCGCCCTGCGCTGGCTGGGCGGCGAGCTCGCGCCCGCCCGTGACACCGAAGTCCAGTGGGCGCGCTCGCGGGCCTGGGCCCGGGAGCGGACGGACGCGTACTTCGCGGAGCTCACCGAGGAAGGGAACGCCCGGGTGCGGCGCGCGCTGGACAGCCACCGGTACGTGCAGCTGCTCAACGCCCTCGACGTGCTCGAGGTGGTCCTGAGCGAGCAGCCGCGGCGCGAGTGGCCGAAAGCCGCGCGGCGGCCGGCCGCGAAGGTCCTGAGCCGGCTCGCGCGGGCGATGGCCGACGACGTCGACGGCCGGGTGGCCGCGCTGCCCGCGGCGCCGGACCGGGATCGCGCGGTCCACGAGGTCCGCAAGGCCGCCAAGCGGCTGAGGTACGCGCTGGAAGCCGGCGCCGGGGTGCTGCCGGTCGGCACCGGGCCGTTGCGGGACTTCCAGGACCTGCTCGGGGAATTCCAGGACGCGGTCGTCGCACGAGCGCACCTGCGGGTGCTCGAAGCCCGCGACGGCGGCCTCGCCGCGATCATCGACGCCGAAGCGGCCTCGGCCGAACGCTGCGCGTCGGCGCTGCCCGGAGCGTGGCGCGACCTCCGCCGGGACCTTCGTCCGTTGTGGACACCGGCGCGCGAAAGGACATAAGTCCCCACGACCGGTGACCGACGCCAGCGGTTGCCCGGCTGCCGCCTGCCTACGTTGGGAGGTGACCCGAAAGGCAGGAACACCCGATGCGAGCACGCGACCTGATGACCGCGCCGGTGATCACCGTGCACCCGTGGACGTCCGCCAAGGAGGCGGCCGAACTGCTGTCCGCGCACGGCTTCACCGCACTGCCCGTGGTGGACGACGACGACCGGCTGGTCGGCATCGTCACCGAGGCCGACCTGATCCGCGGCCGCATCCCGGCCGACCCCCGCTACACCCACGAGCCCCGCGTGGCCGTGGCCGGCAAGACCGCGGGCGACCTGATGACCACCCCCGTCACCGCCATGAGCACCGGCACCGACGTCGCCGATCTGTGCCAGGCGCTGGTGGACGCGCGGATCCGCGCGGTGCCGATCGTCGACGGCTCGGCCGTCGTCGGCATCGTCACCCGCGGCGACGTCGTGCGCGTGCTCGCGCGGGACGACGTCGAGATCGCCCGGGACGTCAAGCACCGCTTGGAGATCTACGGCGGCAGCGGCCGCTGGGGCGTCGACGTCCGCGACGGGTTCGTCCACATCACCGACCAGTTCGACGACGACTCCGACCGGCACGTCGCCCAGCTGCTGGCGCTCGCCGTGCCGGGGGTCGTCGCCGCCGAAACCGCCTACGCGGGTGAGGAGCAGAACCGATGAGCACCACGGACCCGAGGATCACCGTCGGCGTGGACGGGTCGGCGGGCAGTACCGCCGCCGTCGCGTGGGCGGCGAAGATCGCCTCGCTCCGGCACCTCGAACTCAGGATCGTGCACGGGCTCCAGCTCGCCGGCGTGTACTACGGGGGCGGCGTGCTCGGCGCGGGCGCGGAGGCGTTGTTCGACGCGATCCGCGCCGACGGCGAGCGGGTCGTGGCCGACGCGCGCAGCCTGGCGGCGTCGATCGACAAGGACCTCGTCGTCACGACGGACCTGCCGAACGACCCGCCGGTGCCGCTGCTCATCGACGAGTCCCGGCACGCCCGGCTGCTCGTGGTGGGCCGGACCGGCACCGACGGTTTCGCGGACATGCTGCTCGGCGGCACGGCGGCTTCGGTCGTCAGCCACGCCCACTCGCCGGTCGCCGTCGTCCGCGGGCGCGCCGACTCGACGATCCCGGAGGCCGGCCCGGTCGTGGTCGGGGTCGACGGCAGCCCGAACAGCGAGCAGGCCATCGCCGTCGCGTTCGAGGAAGCCTCGCTGCGCGGGGCGCCGCTGACCGCGCTGCACGCCTGGAACGACGTCACCTGGGAGGACGCTTACGGCACCGCCCGGCTCCTGCCCCAGCCGGAAAGCCTGGAAGAGGACGAAGAGCGCTTGCTCGGCCAGCGGCTCGCCGGCTGGCAGGAGAAGTACCCCGACGTCGAAATCCGCCGAGTGCTCGTGCGCAACCGGCCGCGGCACGCGCTGCTCGAGGCCTCCGCGGCGGCGCAGCTCGTGGTGGTCGGCAGCCGGGGCCGCGGCGGCTTCTCGGGCATGCTCCTGGGCTCGACGAGCCAGGCGCTGGTCCAGCACGCCCAGTGCCCGGTGCTCGTGGTCCGCCCGGAGAAGACGGCGTGACCGCCCTCGACGCGCGGCCCGCGGTGCTCGGCAGCACCGAGCTCACGCAGGTGGATGCCCTGTGGCGGGCCGCGAACTACCTTTCGGCGGGCCAGATCTACCTGATGGCCAACCCGTTGCTGCGCGAGCCGCTGCGGCCCGAGCACATCAAGCCGAGACTGCTCGGGCACTGGGGGACCTCGCCCGGTCTCAACTTCGTCTACGCCCACCTCAACCGCGCGATCCGCGCCCACGACCTGAACGCGATGCTCGTCACCGGCCCGGGCCACGGCGGCCCGGCGCTGCTGGCGAACACGTGGCTGGAAGGCAGTTACTCCGAAGCCTGGCCCGAGGTCACCCGGGACGCCGCCGGGATGGCGGAGCTGTTCAAGCAGTTCTCCTTCCCCGGCGGGGTCCCGAGCCACGTCGCCCCGCAGGTGCCCGGATCGATCCACGAAGGCGGGGAGCTGGGGTACTCGCTCGCGCACGCGTTCGGGGCCGCGTTCGACAACCCGGACCTGATCGTCGCGTGCGTGGTGGGCGACGGCGAGGCCGAGACCGGCCCGCTGGCGACGTCCTGGCACGCCAACAAGTTCCTCGACCCGGTCCGCGACGGCGCGGTGCTGCCGATCCTGCACCTCAACGGGTACAAGATCGCCAACCCGACCGTGCTGTCGCGCATCCCGCCGGCCGAGCTGGACGCACTGCTGCGCGGCTACGGCTACGCGCCGATCTACGTCGAAGGCAGCGAACCGGAGCCGATGCACCAGGCCATGGCGGCCGCGCTCGACTCGGCGGTCGCCACCCTCGCGGAGCGCCGCGGGGTGTGGCCGATGATCGTGCTGCGCAGCCCCAAGGGCTGGACCGGTCCGTCCGTTGTGGACGGTCTGCCGGTCGAGGGGACCTGGCGCTCGCACCAGGTGCCGCTCGCCGAGGTCCGGCACAACGCGGAACACCTGAAGCAGCTCGAGGACTGGCTGCTGTCCTACCGGCCTTCGGAGCTGTTCGACGAGTCCGGCCGCCCGGTCGCCGACGTCACGGCGACGATCCCGGTGGGGGAGCGGCGGATGGGCGCCAACCCGCACGCCAACGGCGGTGTGCTCCTGCGGCCGCTGACGCTGCCGGACACCGCGTCCCACGCCGTCGCCGTCGCCTCGCCGGGCACCACCCACGCCGAGCCGACCCGGGTACTGGGCCGGTTCCTGCGGGACGTCTTCGCGCTCAACGCCGACCGGGCGAACTTCCGCCTCTTCGGCCCCGACGAGACGGCGTCCAACCGCCTCGACGCGGTCTACGACGTCACCGCGAAGGAGTGGCAGGCGGCGATCGAACCGGTCGACGAGCACCTGGCCCCGGACGGCCGGGTCCTGGAGGTGCTTTCCGAGCACCTGTGCCAGGGCTGGCTCGAGGGTTACCTGCTGTCGGGCCGGCACGGGCTGTTCTCGTGCTACGAGGCGTTCGTGCACATCGTCGACTCGATGGTGAACCAGCACATCAAGTGGCTGCGCGTGCACCGGCAGATCCCGTGGCGGCGCCCGATCGCGTCGCTGAACTACCTGCTGACCTCGCACGTGTGGCGCCAGGACCACAACGGCTTTTCCCACCAGGACCCCGGATTCGTCGACCACGTGGCGAACAAGAGCTCCGAGGTCGTGCGCGTCTACTTCCCGCCGGACACCAACACGCTCCTGGAGGTCGCGGCGCACTGCCTGCGCAGCCGCGACTACGTGAACGTCGTGGTGGCGGGGAAGAACGACAGCCCCAACTGGCTCGACGCCGAGCAGGCGGCGCTGCACTGCGCCCGCGGCGTGAGCATCTGGGAGTGGGCGAGCACGAGGGTCGACCGGGAACCGGACGTCGTCCTCGCCTGCGCGGGCGACGCCCCCACGCTGGAAGTCCTGGCGGCCGCGAAGATCCTCCGCGCGGAACTGCCGGAGCTGGCGGTGCGGGTGGTCAACGTCGTCGACCTGATGCGCCTGCAGCCCGCCGACGAGCACCCGCACGGGCTTTCGGACCGGGAGTTCGACGCGCTGTTCACCCCGGACCGGCCGGTGATCTTCGCCTACCACGGCTACCCGTGGCTGATCCACCGGCTCGCCTACCGCCGCACCGGGCACCACGACCTCCACGTCCGCGGCTACACCGAGCACGGCACCACGACCACGCCGTTCGACATGCTGGTGCTCAACCACATGGACCGGTTCCAGCTGGTCGTCGACGTGATCGACCGGGTGCCGGGGCTGGTCGCGACCGCGGGGGTGCTGCGGCAGCGGATGACCGAGGCACAGGGACGGCACCGGCGGTGGATCCGCGCCCACGGCGAGGACCTGCCCGAGGTGCGCCGCTGGACCTGGGAGGGCTGAGAGGTGATCGCCGCGGCCGTCCTGGCCCGCCGCGGTGTCGCCGGTCGTGCTCGGCAAACGTCTTGAATGACTCATTCAGGTCTTCAGAGGTCCTGAATGACTCATTCAAGACGTTGACCGGGCCGAGCACTTCGCATCGGCTCTGCAGCGATTGGGGCGTCCGGCCTGGTCCACCGCGGGCAAAACCGCCCGAAATTACGGTGAATGATTCACCGTAATGACGCACACCGCGGCTTGACCCGCACCCCGTCCGAAGCGGGACACTGTTTCGTGTGAGCCGGACGGGTGATGAGCAGGACAGACTGACTTTCCCGGACCTGCCGCGGATGGAACTGGACCAGCTGCTGGGCCAGCTCGTCGAGCGGGCCCAGGAGGTCATGGGCACCCAGGGCCGCCTGCGCGGCCTGCTGCGGGCGAGCCAGGTGGTGGCCGGCGATCTCGACCTGCCGACCCTGCTGCGCCGGATCGTCGAGGCGGCCCGCGAGCTGCTGGGCGCGCGGTACGCGGCGCTCGGCGTGATCGGGTCGGACGGGCAGCTCGCCGAGTTCGTCCACGTCGGGATGGACGAGGAGACGGTGGCGCGGGTCGGGCGGCTGCCCGAAGGAAAAGGCCTGCTCGGGGCCGTGGTCGAGGACCCGCGCCCGATCCGGCTGGCCACCATCGGCGACGATCCCCGCTCGTCCGGGTTCCCCGACGAGCACCCGCCGATGCGCAGCTTCCTCGGGGTCCCGATCCGGGTCCGCGGCATCGTGTTCGGCAACCTCTACCTCACCGAATGCCGGCACGGCGAGTTCACCGCGGAAGACGAGCAGCTCGCCCTCGCGCTGGCCGCGACCGCGGGCCAGGCCATCGACAACGCGCGGCTCTACGAGACCGCGCGGAAGCAGCAGGAGTGGCTCGCGGCGTCGGGGGCGATCATGCGGGAGCTGCTCTCGACCGGGTCCGGGCGGCCGCTGGAGCTGATCGCCGGGCACACCCTCGACCTGGCGGACGCCGATCTCGTCACCGTGGTGCGTCCCGACGGCGAGCGGCTGCGCATCGAAGTCGCGGTCGGCCTGGGGACCGAAGAGCTCGCCGGGAGCGTCCTCGAGCCCGACGGGACGATGTCCGGACAGGTCTTCACCACCGGTGCGCCGCTGCTGGGGTCGTGGCTCGACCGGCAAGCGCGGTCCGACGCCGCCGATCCGCTCCGCGCCGGGCTCGACGCCGTCATGGTGGTCCCGCTGACCGGGGCCGGCCAGGTGAACGGGGTGCTCACGGCGGCCAGGAAGATCGGCAGGCCGGGGTTCACCGCCGACGACCTCGCGATGGCGGCGGGTTTCGCGAGCCAGGCCTCGGTGGCGATCGAGCTGGCCGACGCGCGCGCCGAGCAGCAGCGCAGCGAGCTGTACGACGAGCGCGACCGGATCGCGGTGGAACTGCACAGCGACGTGGTCCAGCGGCTGTACGCGATCGGTCTCTCGCTGCAGACGACGGCGGGGGCGGCCCGCTCGGAAGTGGTGGCGCGCCGGGTGCGCACGGCGATCGCGGACCTCGACTCCGTGATCACCCGGATCCGTGACACGGTCTTCGAGCTCGACGACGTGCTGCCCCGGGCCGCGGCCAGCGTCCACGACCGGGTCCTCGAAGTCCTGGCCGACGTCGGGGCCGAGCTGGGGTTCACGGCGTCGACGGAGTTCTCGGGCAAGCTGGACGCGATTTCGCCGCCGGAGCTGGCCGACGAGCTGGTCACGGCGTTGCGCGAGGGGCTGTCGCTGATCGCCCGCCGCACCGGCGCGGTGTCGGTTCAGGTGGCGGTGCGGTCGGCGGAGGGGCGGCTGAGCGTGGTGCTGGCGCACGACGGCAGCCCGCTCGCCGCGACACCGGAGGAGGCGCCGGCGCGGATCGCCGAACTCGCGCGGCGAAGGGGCGGCGCCTCGGAAGTGCGCGAGCGCGAACTGGTCTGGTGGGTGCCGCTCTCGCAGAGCTGAGGCGGAACGAAGGACTTCGGCCACGCCGCTGAGGACTTTCGTCCCTAAACGGCGCGACGGCTTTCACGATCGACTGTCTCCGGCCTTCTTCCGGGAGACAGGAGTTCTTCGTGGCGGCGACCGTACCGAAGCCGATCACCCTCAGCGTGTCGCCGGCGCGCCGGCGGATCAAGGGCGCCTGGCTGCTCCAGGTGCTCCGGACGACCGATCACAAGCAGATCGGGGTCATGTACCTGGTCACCACGTTCGCCTTCTTCCTCATCGGCGGCGCGATGGCCATGCTGATCCGTTCCGAGCTCGCGCGGCCGGGCCTGCAGTTCCTGTCCCAGGAGCAGTACAACCAGCTGTTCACCATGCACGGCACGGTGATGCTGCTGCTCTACGCCACCCCGAGCGTGTTCGGGTTCGCCAACTTCGTCCTGCCACTGCAGATCGGCTCCCCGGACGTGGCGTTCCCGCGGCTGAACGCGTTCTCCTTCTGGCTGTTCCTCTTCGGCGGGCTGCTCATGCTCTCGGGGTTCCTCGTCCCGGGCGGCGCCGCCGACTTCGGCTGGTTCGCCTACACACCCCTGTCCAACGCCATCCATTCACCCGGTGTCGGCGCGAACCTCTGGATCGTCGGGGTCGCCGTCGGCGGGCTGGGGACGATCCTCGGCGCGGTCAACATGGTCACCACCATCGTCTGCCTCCGCGCGCCGGGCATGACGATGTGGCGGATGCCGATCTTCACCTGGAACATCCTCGTCACCAGCATCCTGGTGCTGATCGTGTTCCCGATCCTCACCGCGGCCGGGTTCGGGCTGCTCGCCGACCGGCTGATCGGGGCGCACGTGTTCGACCCGGCCAACGGCGGCACCGTGCTGTGGCAGCACCTGTTCTGGTTCTTCGGCCACCCGGAGGTCTACATCCTGGCCTTGCCGTTCTTCGGGGTCGTCTCGGAGATCCTGCCGGTGTTCTCCCGCAAACCGCTGTTCGGCTACCGGAGCCTGGTGTGGGCGACGTTGTCGATCGCGGCGCTGTCGGTCGCGGTGTGGGCGCACCACATGTACGCCACCGGCGCCGTGCTGCTGCCGTTCTTCTCCATCATGACGTTCCTGGTCGCGGTACCGACCGGGGTGAAGTTCTTCAACTGGATCGGCACGATGTGGAAAGGGCAGCTGTGCTTCGAGTCGCCGATGCTGTTCTCGGTCGGGTTCCTCGTCACCTTCCTCTTCGGCGGTCTCTCCGGGGTGCTGCTCGCCGCGCCGGCGATCGACTTCCACGTCTCCGACACCTACTTCGTCGTCGCGCACTTCCACTACGTGCTCTACGGCACGATCGTGTTCGCCACCTTCGCCGGCATCTACTTCTGGTTCCCGAAGATCACCGGCCGGATGCTGGACGAACGCCTGGCCCGCTGGCACTTCTGGACGACCTTCATCGGCTTCCACACCACGTTCCTCGTCCAGCACTGGCTCGGCAACGAAGGCATGCCGCGGCGCTACGCGGACTACCTGTCCACCGACGGCTTCACCACCCTGAACACGATCTCCACGGTCGGTGCGTACCTGCTCGGCGCTTCGGTCCTGCCGTTCCTGTGGAACGTGGTGAAGAGCTACCGGTACGGCGAGATCGTCACGGTGGACGACCCGTGGGGCTACGGCAACTCGCTGGAGTGGGCGACCACGTGCCCGCCGCCGCGGCACAACTTCACCGAGCTGCCCCGGATCCGCTCCGAGCGGCCCGCGTTCGAACTGCACTACCCGCACATGGTCGAACGCCTCCGCACCGAGGGCGACATCACCTTCACCGGCAAGGCGAAGCCGCCCAGCCACCGCTGATCAGTGGATCCGGTACGGCTGAACGACTTCGGTCCGCCACGAGCCGGGATCCGGCTGGTCTTCCGGCGACGTCAGGTAAACCTCCCACGCCGGGCCGGCCAGTTCGCCGTCGTGCTCGTGCACCCAGCACGCGAGCGCGCCGTACGCGGGTTCCATCGTGTCGTACGAGCCGGTGTGGACCGTCTCCGCGACGGGCCCGCCGGGCAGCGTCGACGGCCGGATCCCGGCCACGGGCTCGATGGCGGTCGCGACCGGGAACCCGGCTTCGACGTGGAATTGCCCCTCGGCCTCGGGGTGGTACCGAGCGAAGGGCGGGCCGGCGGGCGCCGAGCCGTGGGCGGCCAGTGCTTCGGCGACCGCACGGTACTGCCGGCCCAGCCAGGCCCCGATCTCCGAGACGTCGAGCGTCGCCTCGGCGACGGCGGTCTGCTGCGCGTTCCGGTTCCGGATGCGGATCTCGTAGGTCTTCACACGGGTCAGCTTCGCGCCGGACGCCGGGACGCCGCCAGGGTCCTCCGTCCCCGGCCGGTGGGCCGACCGTCCTCGCGCGGGGAACCGCCGGTGCCGGGCAGGCGCACCGCGGGCAGCGAGGCGAATTCCGCGGGCCGGTGCGTCACCACCAGCGCCGACCGGCCCTCCGTCGCCGCCAGCACGTCGGCCGCCAACGCCGCCGCGGTGGGGGCGTCCAGGTGGGCCGTCGGCTCGTCGAGCAGCAGGATCGGGCGGTCCGACAGCAGCGCGCGAGCCACGCCGACGCGCTGGCGCTCGCCGCCCGAGACCGGGGTTCCGTGGGCGCCCAGGGTGGTGTCGAGGCCGTCCGGCAGTCCGGCGAACCAGGGGCCCAGCTGGGCCCGTTCGAGCGCGGCCCGCAGGTCGGGATCGGCGGCGGCGGGCCGGGCCAGCCGGAGGTTCTCGCGCAGCGTGCTGTCGAACAGGTGGGTTTCCGGCCCGCACCAGGCGATCCGCTCCCGGACGGAGTCCCCGTCGCAGGCCAGCGTGTCCGTCCGGTCGAGCAGGACCCGGCCCGACGACGGGTCGAGGTAGCGCATCAGCGCCGCGATCACGGTGCTCTTGCCCGCGCCCGAACGGCCCGTCAGCGTGATCCGGCGGCCTTGGCCGATGCGCAGGTCCACCTCGTGGACCGCGTCGCGCGGGGCCGAGGGCCAGCGGACCGACAGGCGCTCCGCCGTCAGTTCGGCGGCGGCCGGTGCGGTGGCGGTGCCCGCCATGTGAGGCGCGGGGAGGGCGTCCAGCTCGGCGAGGCGACGTGCGGAGCCCGAAGCGCCGAGCAACCGCTGCGCCGCCTCCGGCAGGCCAGCCACCAGTTCGGCGGTCGCGAGCGGCATCAGGGCCAGCACGGCGAGCGCCGGACCGGAGATCGTCCCCGCCCGCACCGCCAGGACGCCCAGTGCCAGGCACGCGACCGAAGTCAGGCCGACGCCCAGCGTCGCGATGCCGCCGCCCAGCCCGCGCCAGGCCGCGGACCGGCGGTTGAGGGCCGTCACCGCGGCGTCGAGTTCGCGCAGCCGCACGTGCCGGCGGGCCGCCGCGTCACAGGCGATCAGGTCGGCCGAAGCCTGTAGCAGTTCCACGGTGCCCGCCGTGAGGTCCGCGCGCAGCCGGGCCGTTTCGCGCTGCGCCCGGCGGGCCGCCAGCGCGGCGACGACCGGCGCCAGCACCCCGGCCACGGCCAGGCCCAGCGCCGCCGCGAGGCCGGCGCCCGGCAGGAGCACCCCGAGGGTGACCGCGGTCGCCGCCAGCACGAGAACCGTCGAGACGCCCGGCACCAGGCCGCGGACGAGGACGTCCTGCTGGCTGTCCACATCGGACACGAGCCGGTGCAGCAGGTCGCCCCGGCGCAGGCGGGCCGTGCCCGCCGGGCCGATCCGGACCAGCTGGGCCCACACTCGCACCCGGAGGTCGGCCAGCGCCCGCAGTGCCACGTCGTGGGACAGCAGCCGCTCGACGTACCGGAAGATCCCCTTCGCCAGGCCGAACGTCCGCACCGCGACGATCGCCACCATCAGGCTCAGCACCGGCGGGTGCAGGGCCGCGCTCGCGATCAGCCACGACGACGTCGCGGTGAGCGCCACCCCGCAGCCCAGCGCGGCGGTCGCGGCGAGACACGCCAGCGCCAGCCGGAGCCGGTGCGGGCGGATCGCCTCGCGCAGGGGGCGCCACCGGGAAACTTCCCCGGTGGGCTCGTCGAGTTCGGTGATGCCAGCCGGCTGGGAAATCGGGCCGGGCGCAACAGACGACACCGCTGCCGGGACGGCGACGGTGACCGGCCCGCCGAGGGAGACGACGCGGTCGCACCGCGCCAGCACGGCGGGGTGGTGGCTGACGATGACGGCGGTCCGCCCGGCGAGCACCTTCGGCAGCCGCTCCAGGATGGCGGCCTCGGTTTCCGCGTCGACGCCTTCGGTCGGTTCGTCGAGCAGGATCAGCGGCCGGTCCAGCAGCACCGCGCGGGCCAGCGCGACGCGGCGGCGCTGCCCGGTCGACAGCCCGGCACCCAGCTCGCCGACCACAGTGGACAGTGCGACGTCGAGCGCCGCGGTGTCGGCGGCGGCCAGCACGGCGTCGTCGGTGGCGTCGGGACAGCCCAGCCGGATGTTCTCGGCCACCGTGCCCGCCACCAGGTGCGGCTGCTGCGGCACCCAGGCCAGGTGCCGGTGCCAGGTGGCCCGGCCGATGCCGGCCAGGTCGACGTCGCCGGCGAGGATCCGGCCCGAGTCGGGCCGGCGCCAGCCGAGCAGGAGGTCGAGCAGCGTCGACTTGCCCGCTCCGCTGGGCCCGGTCACGCCGACGACCTCGCCGGGCGGGAGCCGCAGGCTGAAGCCGTCGAGGACCGGCCCGGACCGGCCTTCGACGGTCACGTCCTCGCAGCGCAGTGCGACCCGCGTCAGGTCGGGCACGACACCGGTGCCGTGGTCGCCGGACG
Organism: Amycolatopsis lexingtonensis; assembly: GCF_014873755.1. Taxonomy (NCBI): domain Bacteria; kingdom Bacillati; phylum Actinomycetota; class Actinomycetes; order Pseudonocardiales; family Pseudonocardiaceae; genus Amycolatopsis; species Amycolatopsis lexingtonensis. The sequence goes on along the minus strand of NZ_JADBEG010000001.1, from coordinate 3,054,579 downwards.
GCGTGCCGGCGAGCGCGATGATCTCCTCGGCGGCGGCCAGGCCTTCGGCGCTGTCGTGGAACCGCGCGCCGACCGCCCGCAGCGGCAGGTACACCTCCGGCGCGAGGACCAGCACCACGAGCGCGGTCTGCAGGTCGAGTTCGCCGGCGAGCAGCCGCAGGCCGATCGACACCGCCACGAGCGCGACCGACAGCGTGGCCAGCAGTTCCAGGGCGAGGGCGGACAGGAACGCGACGCGCAGCGTCCGCATCGTGTGCGTGCGGTACTTCCCGGTGATCTCGCGCAACGACCGGAGCTGCGCCCGGGCCCGGCCGAACGCCGTGAGCTCGGCGAGCCCGGCGACGAGGTCGAGGAAGTGGTTGCTCAGCACCGAAAGCGTCTTCCACTGGCGCCGGACGTCGCGCTCGGTGTAGCGGCCGATGAGGATCATGAAGACCGGGATGAGCGGGACGGTCAGGCCGATCACGGCCGCGGCCACCCAGTCGGCGAGCAGGATCCGCGCGCCGACGACGAGCGGCACGACGGCGGCGATCAGCAGCTGCGGCAGGTACCGCGAGAAGTAGCCGTCCAGCCGGTCGACGCCGTGCGTGGCCAGTGCCGCGACCTCCGCGGGGGAGCGCTCCGCCCGGCGCGGCCCGATCCGCAGCGCGGCCGCGACGACGGTCTCCCGCAGCTGCGACAGCGCGCGGGCGGCGGCGCGGTGGGCGGTCGTCTCCGACAGCCAGGTCACGCCGGCGCGGGCGAGGACGACCAGCGAGAGCATGCCGATCGGCACCAGCAGGGCCCGGAAGGTGAAGCCGTCGAGGAACGCCCAGGTGATCGTCTTGGCCAGCAGCTCGGCCTGGGCGAGCACCAGCATCGCGGTGAGCGCGCCCAGCGCCGCGCAGGCCAGGACGAACGGCCGGACCGCGCTCGCGTGGCGCAGCAGCCGCGGGTCGAGGGGCTTCACCGGCGGCTCGCGGGCAGGCCGCCGCCGGCGGGGATCGACGTCCGGCTGATCCGCTTGCGGAACACCCAGTACGTCCAGGCCTGGTAGGCCAGCACGATCGGGGTGAACACGACCGCCACCCAGGTCATGATCCGCAGCGTGTACGGCGTCGAGGACGCGTTCGTCGTGGTCAGGCTGAACGCCGGGTCGGTCGTGGAGGGCAGCACGTCCGGGTAGAGCGCCCAGAACAGCGTGAAGGTGACCGCGATGATCGCGCCGGCCGTGCTCGCGAAGGCGAGCCCGTCGCGCTCACCTGCGGCGAACAGCACGCCCGCGGCCAGGAGCAGGGCCGCGACGGCCGAGGTGAGCCACGTCCAGCCGCCGTGCTCGACGGCGGTGTAGGCGAGGAATCCGCCGCCGGTCACGATCGCCGCGCCACCCAGCGCGCGGCTCAGCGTCCGGGCCCGGTCGCGCAGGGCCTCGGTCGTCTTCAGCGTGAGGAACACGGCCCCGTGGAAGGTGAACAGGCTCAGCGTGGCCAGCCCGCCGAGCAGCGCGTACGGGTTGAGCAGCGTGAAGAACGAGCCGGTGAAGTGGTGCTGGGCGTCGAGCGGGACGCCGTGCACGATGTTGCCGAACGCCACGCCCCAGAGCAGCGCCGGCGCCGCGGAACCGGCCACGATGACCCAGTCCCAGGTGGTGCGCCAGCGCGGGCTGTCGATCTTGCCGCGGAACTCGAACGCGACGCCCCGCAGGATCAGCGCGACGAGCACGAGCAGCAGCGCCAGGTAGAAGCCGGAGAACAGGCTCGAGTACCAGAGCGGGAAGGCGGCGAAGGTGGCACCGCCGGCGACGAGTAGCCACACCTCGTTGCCGTCCCACACCGGGCCGATCGTGTTGATCAGCACGCGGCGGTCGGTGTCGTCGTGGCCGAGGACGCGCAGCAGCGTGCCGACGCCGAAGTCGAAGCCTTCCAGGACGAAGTAGCCGGTCCAGAGGACCGCGATGAGCAGGAACCAGATGTCGGTGAGGGCCATGACGGTTTCTCCGGCGTCAGTAGGCGAAGGCCGCGGGCCGCGGCTCGTCGGAATCGGTGTCTTCGCGCGGAGCTTCCGGTGGCGGGGGACCGGCCTTCGCGTAGCGGACCATCAGGACGCCGTCGACGACCGCGAGGACGCCGTAGAGCACGGTGAACACGATCAGCGAGGTCAGCACGTTCCCGGCCGAGACGGTGGGGGACACCGAGTCGGCGGTCTTCAGCACGCCGAAGACCGACCACGGCTGGCGGCCCAGCTCGGTGAAGATCCAGCCGACGCTGTTGGCCAGGAACGGCAGGGCGAGGCCGGCGGTCGCGACGGGGAAGAACCAGCGGGCGCGCGGGGTGCGGCCGCGGCGGAACAGCCAGAGTCCGACCAGGGAGATCAGCAGGCAGAGGAAGCCGAAGCCGATCATCAGGCGGAACGTCCAGTAGGCGACCGGGATGTCGGGCCGGTACTCCCCGGGCCCGTACTGCTGCTGTTCGGCGGCCTGCAGGTCGTTGATGCCCTCGACGCGGCCGTCGAACTTGCCGGTGGCCATGAAGGACAGGACGCCGGGCACGCGGATGCTGAACCTCTCCTGCGAGCCGTCGAGCGAGCCGATGGTGAACAGCGAGAACGACGCGGGCGCGACGGTGTCGTAGAGCGCCTCGGCGGCGGCCATCTTCATCGGCTGCTGCTCGGTCATCAGCCGGGCCTGCAGGTCACCGGTGACGATGACGCCCAGGCTGGCGACCAGCACGGTGACCAGCGCGAGCTTCATCGACGGCCGGAAGACGTCGACGTTGCGCTGCCGCTTGATCTGCCACGCGCTGATCCCGACGACGAACATGCCGCCGGTGAGGAAGCACGCGGTGATGGTGTGGGCGAAGGCGCCGACGGCGGTCGAGTTGGTCAGGACGGCACCGAAGTCCTTCAGCTCCGCGCGGCCGCTCGCGGGGTTGACCGCGTAGCCGACCGGGTGCTGCATCCAGGAGTTGGCGGCGAGGATGAAGTACGCCGAGAGCAGCGTGCCGGTCGCGGCGAGCCAGATGGTGGCCAGGTGCAGCTTCTTCGGCAGCTTGTCCCAGCCGAAGATCCACAGGCCGAGGAACGTCGACTCGAGGAAGAACGCCAGCAGGCCTTCGATGGCCAGCGGCGCGCCGAAGATGTCGCCGACGAACGTGCTGTAGTCCGACCAGTTCATCCCGAACTGGAACTCCTGCACGATGCCGGTCGCCACGCCCATGGCGAAGTTGATGAGGAACAGCTTTCCCCAGAACTTCGTCATCCGGCGGTACTTGTCGTTCCCGGTCCGCACCCAGGCCGTCTGCATCCCGGCGACCAGGAAGGACAGCCCGATGGTCAGGGGGACGAAGAGGAAGTGGTAGACGGTGGTGATCCCGAACTGCCATCGGGCGAGGTCCAGGGCGTTCATCCGGTTCTCCTGCTCGCGCGGACGCTGGTGACCACGGAAGCATCGGGGCCGGGGGCACTCCGGCGAGAGGGTCCTTGGTCACTTCCCGGACGGTCCCGGGTCCCTGGAGCCCAGGGCCCTGTGGTCGTAGGCTGACCTTCGACAAACCGTTCACAGGAGGTCGAATGCTCCGCGTATTCCTGGTCGACGACCACGAGGTCGTCCGTCGTGGTGTCGCCGACCTGCTCGACGAAGACGAGAACCTGACGGTGGTCGGCCAGGCCGGCACCGTGTCGCAGGCACTGGCGCGGATCCCGGCGCTGAACCCCGACGTCGCCGTGCTGGACGTCCGGCTGCCCGACGGCAACGGCATCGAGCTGGCTCGGGAGCTGCGGTCGAAGCTGCCCGAGCTCAAGTGCCTGATGCTGACGTCGTTCACCGACGAGCAGGCGATGCTCGACGCCGTGATGGCCGGGGCCAGCGGGTTCGTCATCAAGGACATCAAGGGCATGGACCTGGTCTCGGCCGTGCGGGACGTCGGGGCGGGCAAGTCCCTGCTGGACGCGCACGCCGCGGCGGCGCTGATGGCGCGGCTGCGCGACAGCCAGGTCAAGAAGGGGCCGCTGGCCGACCTGTCGGACCAGGAGCGGAAGCTGCTGGAGCTGATCGGCGAGGGCCTGACCAACCGGCAGATCTCGGAGCGGATGTTCCTGGCCGAGAAGACGGTCAAGAACTACGTCTCGCGGCTGCTGACCAAGCTCGGGATGGAGCGGCGCACGCAAGCCGCCGTGCTGGCCACCGAACTGCGCAACCAGCGGAGCTGAGTGGCCCGGCGGCGGGCCGGTGACCGGCCGCCGCCCGGGTCACCCGAGCACGTCGTCGAGGGAACGCCGCGGCGTCCACGGCACCGGGGTGCCCCGGCCGATGCGCAGCACGATCTGCGGCCAGAGCCCGCCGCCGAGCAGCTGGCGCAGCTCGGCCCGGACGGCGGGGACCTCGACCGGCTGGGAGATGAAGGACGCGTCCAGCCCGGCCGCGGTCGCGGTGAGCAGGACCCGCTGCATGGCCTGACCCGCCCGGATCCGGTCGACCGCGGTGTCGTCGAAGGAGCCGATGACCACGACCAGCGGCTCGGAGCTGTCGGTCCGGCCGCGCGGCCGGACGCCGAAGTCGCGCAGGACCCAGCCCCCGTTGTTCGACGGCATGGCACCGGCGGCGTACTCGGGGACGCCGTCGCGGGACTCCGGGCTGCGTCCGGTCCACAGCCGCCACTCGTCGAGGAAGGCCGGGTCGGCGATCTGGGTGTGGTGGGCCTTGTGCACCAGTTCTCGCAGCCCTTCGAGCTGCTGCGTGTCCAGTTTCGGCAGCCAGGCCTGCTCCACCTCGGCGGCGTGACGCAGGCTGTTGACCACCGACGGCGGGACGGCGCCGTCTTCGAACGGCGTCCGGTTGGTGTGCCGGCGGGGGATCGCCGCGGCCAGCTCGACCAGGCGGGGATCCGGGCGGCGGGCCGCGAACGGCCGGACGACGGCCAGCAACGCCGGGTCGTCGCGGCGGGGGAGGAGCGTCGTCGCCGGGTGGGCGCCGAGTGCCTGGATGGCGGTGCGCAGGTTGAACAGCGCGGCGCCGCAGGAGAGCAGCAGCTCGCGCTGGTCGGCGTCGGCCACCGGCAGCGCCCGATCCGGGTCGGCGTGCAGCTCGAGGCCCGCTGACGTGCAGTGGAACCGCCAAGGCTGCGTATTGTGCGTCGAGGGCGCCAGGACCGCGGCGCCGATGACGGACTTCACCTGATCGGCGTCCAGCAAGCCGATCGAAGTGATGGGTAGTGTCATGGTTTCCCCTCGGTGCCGCGGAGCGGCACACTGATGATCCGAAAGCTTCCGTCGACGGTCTCTCGTGCCGAGGTGCCGCGGAAAGGGGACAAAGTCACCGATGATGCGGAGGCCTTGGTGAGTGAAGCCCGGCACGAGCCGCGCCGGATGGCGGGCACGCTGTCCGGCCTGCGGCTGCGCGAACTGCTGCGCGACCTGCAGGACCGGATCGAGCTGCTGATCGGCACGCGCGACAAGATGGACGGCTTGCTCGACGCCGTGCTCGCGGTCGCCTCGGGCCTGGAGCTGGACACGACGCTGCGGCGGATCGTGCAGGCGGCGATCGAGCTCGGTGAGGCGAAGTACGGCGCGCTGGGCGTGCTCGCCGAGGACGGTTCCCTGTCGGAGTTCGTCTACGTCGGCATCGACGACGAGACCCGGCAGCTGATCGGTGACCTGCCGACCGGCCACGGCGTGCTCGGCGTGGTCATCGACGAGGCGAAGCCGCTGCGCATGGAGGAGATCTCCGCGCACCCGGCCTCGGTCGGCTTCCCCGCGCACCACCCGCCGATGCATTCGTTCCTCGGCGTGCCGGTCCGCGTGCGCGACGAGGTGTTCGGGCGGCTGTACCTGACGGAGAAGAAGAACGGCGAGCCGTTCACCGACGACGACGAGGTGGTGGTCCAGGCGCTGGCCGCGGCGGCCGGCATCGCGATCGAGAACGCGCACCTCTACGAGCAGGCGCGGGTGCGGCAGCAGTGGCTCGCCGCGACCAGCGAGGTGACGACCGAGCTGCTCGGCGGCACCGATCCGGCCGAGGCGCTGAACACCATCGCGAGCCGCGCGCTGGAGCTGACGGGTTCGGACGTCACGATGCTCGCGCTGCCCGACTCCGGGCGGCTCGACGTGGACGAAGACGGCGGTGACGACGCCGACGACCTGACGGTCACGGTCTGCGCGGGTGCCCGGGCGGCGGAGCTGTCGGGCACGCACATCGACCTCGACGCGAGTGTGCCGGGCGCGGTGTACCGGGACCGGACGCCGCGCAGCGTCGCGGAGATCGCGTTGCGGGAGCACCGGCTCGGGCCCGCGCTGGTGGTCCCGCTGCGGGCCGGCGACCGGACGACCGGGGTGCTCATCGCGGCGCGCGAACGCGGCGCGGCGCTGTTCGAGTCGGCGCAGCTGCCGGTGGTGGCGTCGTTCGCCGACCAGGCCGCGCTGGCGCTGCAGCTGGCGGCGCAGCAGCGGACCGCGCGGGAGCTGGACGTGCTCGGCGACCGCGACCGGATCGCGCGTGACCTGCACGACCACGTCATCCAGCGGCTGTTCGCGGTGGGGTTGTCGATGCAGAGCACGCAGCGCCGGACGAAGTCGCCGGAGCTGCAGAAGCGGCTCGGGGACAGCATCGAGCAGCTGCACGAGATCGTGCTGGAGATCCGGACGGCGATCTTCGACCTGCACGGCGGCGTCGCGGGGGAGACCGGTCTGCGGCTGCGGCACCGGCTGCACGACGCGATCGCCGAGCTGACCGACGACGCCCCGGTGCACCCGACGGTCAGCATGGCCGGCCCGCTCGACGCGCTGCCCACCCAGCTGGCCGAGCACGTCGAGGCGGTGGTGCGCGAAGCGGTCAGCAACGCGGTCCGGCACGCGGAGGCGTCCTCGGTGTCGGTTTCGGTGGCGGTGAAGGACGACCTGATCCGCGTGGTCGTCGTCGACGACGGCAAGGGACTGCCCGAAGGGGTGACGCCGAGCGGGCTGGGCAACCTGCGGGACCGGGCGGAAGCTTCGGGCGGGTCGTGCACGCTCGGCAGCGGTCCGGAAGGTGGCGTGCGGGTGGAGTGGGTGGCGCCGGTCGGCTGAGCGAGCGTCCCGAGGGATTTCTGTCCGATCGGCGTGTTCGGTGACGATCGGCTAGCGTCTGTCACGCGGGTCGGCGCGCTCCCTCCCCCTCGGCTCGCCGGCCCGCGTCCCGCCACCCCGTCGCGGTTCCCCGCGTGGTCCGGGCCGTCGCCGCTCCTGCTCTCTCAGGTCCGAGCCCGTGGGTCGACCGGGTCCGCTCTCCCCGTTCGGTGACGAAGGTCCTCGCGGTTCGGGCAATCCGGCCGCGTCGCCGGACCCCCTTCCGGAGGTTTCCTTGCTCTGCGACGCCCCGTCGTCGCGGAGAGGAGAGAACGGATGACCACCCTGGTGCCGGGCTCACGCCTGGCGTTGCCGAGCATCGCGGCGTGGCTGGAGAACCCCTGGCCGTTCGCCGAGCACAACCCGGTCCGGATCGAGGAGTCCACCGAGGACGGCAAGTACCTCGTCCGGGCCGAACTGCCCGGCTTCGACCCGGAGAAACACATCTCCGTGACCACGCACAACGGGCTGCTGACCATCTCCGCCGAACGTGAGGCGAAGGAAGTCGCCGAGGGCGGCCGCAGCGAGTTCTACTACGGCACCTTCAGCCGCACGGTCAGCCTGCCGGCCGGGGCCGACCCGGCGAAGGTCAAGGCGACGTACGCCGACGGCATCCTGGAGATCTCGATGCCGGTTTCGGAGCACCCGCGCGACAAGCACGTCAAGATCCAGGTCACCAAGAACTAGGTGACCCTCCCGCGGTGGGCGCGGCCCTTGGTCGGCCGCGCCCACCCTCGTGCCCCGAGGAGTTTCGATGAGCGTGGAGGCGGGCTCCCGGGCCCTGCTCGCCGGCGGTGACGTGGTGCTCGTGCGCCCGCTGCACCCGGCCGACACCGCCGAGGTGCTCGCCCTGCACACCCGGCTGACCCAGCAGGACACCTACTTCCGCTTCTTCGGCGCACCGTCCCGCCTGGACCGGCTCGCGGCGGAGATCGCCGCCGACCCCGGGCCCGGCCACTACGCGGTGGGCTGCTACCGGCGCGGTGAGCTGCTCGGCGTCGCGAACTACGAAGTCCTCGACGGCTCGGCCGACGCCGAAGTCGCGCTCGTCGTCGACGAGACCGTGCGCACCCAAGGCGTCGCCACCCTCTTGCTGGAGCACCTCGTCTCCCACGCCCGCAAGACCGGCCTCCGGCGGTTCCTCGCCGAGGTGCTCGCGGAGAACGCCAAGGTGCTCCACGTCTTCAAGGACCTCGGACTCAGCTTCGAGGCCAGCGTCGGCGGACCCGAGCGCGACGTCGTGCTGAACCTCGACGAAGACCCCGCTTACCTGGACGCCGTGCTGAAGCGCGACTCGGTCGCGGACGCGGCCAGCCTCGCGCACCTGTTCAAGCCGTCCTCGATCGCCGTGATCGGTGCCGGCCGGCGGCCGGGGTCGGTGGGCCACGCGGTGCTGGCCAACCTGACCGCTTCCGGTTTCCGGGGCCCGGTCGAGGTGGTGAACCCGCACGCCCGCGCGATCCTCGGCGTGCGAAGCGTGCCATCCGTCGCCGAGCTGACCCGCACGCCCGAACTCGCGGTGATCTGCCTGCCCGCGCCGGCCGCCGCGGACGCGGTCGAAGCGTGCGGCAAGCGCGGTGTCCGGGCCGTCGTGGTCATCTCCTCCGGGCTCACCGGCACCGGGTTCGGCGAGCGGGTCCACGCCGCCGTGCGCGAGTACGGCATGCGCCTGGTCGGCCCGAACTGCCTCGGTGTCGTCTCCACCGATCCGGCCCACCCCTATGACCTCACCTTCCTCGCCACCCCGGTCCGCCCCGGCAACATCGGCGTCGTCACCCAGTCCGGCGGGGTCGGGATCGCGCTCGCCGAGTCGCTCGGCGACCTCGGGCTCGGCGTGTCGACGCTGGTGTCCACCGGCGACAAGTACGACGTCAGCGGCAACGACCTGCTGATGTGGTGGACCGCCGACCTCCGCACCGAGCTGGTCGTGCTCTACCTCGAGTCGTTCGGCAATCCGCGCAAGTTCGGCCGCCTCGCGCGGCAGCTCGCCCGGACGCGGCCGGTGCTCGCGGTCCGGTCCGGCAGCGGGGACACCGCCCAGCGCGCGGCGGCTTCGCACACCGCCGCGGCCGCGACCCCCGCCGTCACCCGCGACGCGCTTTTCGAGCAGGCCGGGGTGATCGCCGTGGACACGGTCGCCGAGCTGGTCGACGTCATCGCCGGGTTGTCGTGGCAGCTCCTGCCGGGCGGGCCCCGCGTGGCCGTCGTCAGCAACGCGGGCGGCGCCGGAGTGCTGGCCGCCGACGCGTGCGAGCGCGAAGGCCTGGTCATGGCCGAGCTGTCCGAGCACACCCGGGAACGGCTGGTGAAGCTGCTCCCGGCGGAGGCGGCGGCGCGGAACCCGGTCGACACGACCGCGGCCGTCGCGCCGGCGGTGTTCGCCGACGCGCTGCGCGCGGTGCTCGACGACGACGGCGTCGACGCGGTCATCGCCGCGACCGTGCCCACCGCCGTCGGTGATCCCGGCTCGTCGCTGGCCGCCGTGCTGCCGCCGGAGTACAAGACCGTCTTCGCCGTGCGGCCCGGGCAGCGCGCCCGCGTCGAGCCGCTGGTGCCCGGCCGCGGGGTGACCGCCTGCTACGACGACCCCGCCGCCGCGGCCGCCGTGCTGGCCCGGCTCGTCCGCTACGAGCAGTGGCTGAACCGGCCCGAGACCGAAGATTCCCTTGCCCCGCTGGAGAATCCGGAGGCGCTGCGCTCGTTCGCCGCCGAGCGTGAAGGCTGGCTCTCGCCCGCCGACGCCGTCGAACTGCTGCGCCTGGCCGAGGTTCCGATGGTGGAGACCCACTACGTCGAAGCCGGCGACTCGATGGCCGCCGCGGCCGCCGACCTCGGCGCGCCGGTCGTGCTCAAGGCCGACGCCGACGGTGTGCTGCACAAGACCGCCGCCGGCGGCGTGCTGCTGAACGTGCACGGCGCCGACCGGATCCTCGAGGCGTTCCGCACCCTGCGGTCCCGCTTCGGCTCGGCCCTGCGCGGTGTGACCGTCCAGCCGATGGCCGAACCCGGGCGCGAACTGCTGGTCGGCGTGCGGTCGGACCCGGTGTTCGGGCCGCTGGTCGTGTTCGGCCTCGGCGGCGTCGACACCGACCTGATCGACGACCGGGCCGCCCGGCTGGCGCCGCTCACCGGCGCCGACGCCGACCTGCTGCTCGACGGCCTGCGCTCCTCGAAGGCGCTGTGGGCGCCGGGGCAGCTCGACCGGGCCGCCGTCCGCGACCTGCTGCTCAAGGTCAGCCGGCTGGCCGAACTGGTGCCGGAGCTGACCGAGCTGGACCTGAATCCCGTGCGCGTCCGATCCGACGGCTGTGTGGCGCTCGACGTCCGCGCCCGGCTGGAGCGGCCGACGGCGCCGGACCCGTTCCTGCGCGGACTGCGGGACTGACTTTCTTAGGAGGAAAGCCGTGCGTGTGCTGACCCTGAACCCGGGCTCGTCCAGCATGAAGGTGGCGCTGGTCGACGACGGCACGGGCGTCGGCTGGGCCGCGTGGGACCTGAGCGCGCCCGGTGCGGTCGCCCAGGCGATCAGCCGGTGGACCGGCGTGGACGCGATCGCCGTCCGGTTCGTGCACGGCGGCTCCCAGAAGGTGCCGGCCCGGGTCGACGACGCCCTGCTCGCCAACCTGGAACGGCTGACGTCGCTGGCCCCGAACCACCAGCCGCTGTCGCTGCAGGTCACCCGCGAGGTCCGCCGCCTGCTCCCGGCCGTCCCGGTGGTCGCGTGCTTCGACACCGCGTTCCACGCCCGGATGCCCGAGGCCGCGGCGCGGTACCCGCTGCCGCGGTCGTGGACCGCGCAGAACCGCTTGCGCCGCTACGGTTTTCACGGCTTGTCGTGCCAGTACGCGCTGCGCCGCACCGGCGAGCTGCTGGGCCGGGCGCCCGAAAACCTCCAGCTGGTGTGCGCGCACGTCGGGGCCGGGGTCTCGGTGACGGCGATCCGCGACGGCCACGGCGTGGACACCAGCATGGGCTTCACCCCGCTCGAAGGCGCGATGATGGCGACGCGCTCGGGTTCGGTCGATCCGGGCCTGCTGCTGCACGTCATGCAGACCGCGCCGATGAGCGCGGCGGAGATGGCCGACGCGCTGTTCCACCGGTCCGGGCTGGCCGGGATGAGCGGCACGAACGGCGACCTGCGGCGGGTGCTGGCCGCGGCCGCGCGGGGCGAAGGGGACGCGGCGGTCGCCCTCGACGTCTACCGGCACCGCCTGCGCCGGGAGATCGGTGCGGCGGCGATGAGCTTGTCCCGCCTGGACGCCGTGGTGTTCACCGGCGGCGTCGCCGAGCACCAGCCGGAGCTGATCACGTCCGTCGTCGACGGGCTGGGGGTGCTCGGCCTGCGGGCGGGGAAGGTGCCGCACACCGACGTCGACCGGGTCGTGACCCGCGCCGGCTCGCCGGTGCCCGCCCTGATCGTGCAGCCCCGGGAAGACCTGGAGCTGGCCCGTGGCGCCGAGGAGGCGCTCGCCCGAGAGACCGTGAGGTGACCCCGTGCACGTCCTGCTGACCGAAGCGTCCTTCGGTGACGCCGACTTCCTCGTCCAGCCCCTGCGGGACGCCGGCTGCCTGGTCAGCCGGTGCCACAGCCGCGCCGGTCTGTGCCGGGCGCTCGCCCCGGGCGGCCGCTGCCCGCTCGACGAGCCCTTTGCCCAGCCCGACCTGCTCGTCGACGTGCGAGGCCAGGGCGCCGAGCTGACCGCGCGCGAGTTCGGCGTCGTCTGCGCGGTCCGCGACCACGTGCCCGTCGCGCTGGTCTCCCCGGACCCGTGCGTCCGCGCCGAGGTACCGCCGGGCCTGGAGAACCGGGTCACCGTGATCGATGTCGACGGCCTGCTGGCCACCTGCCGGGCCGCCACGAGACACCTCGGCGTTCCCGTTTCGGGCGGATGACCCGGCCCGCGTTCCGCTGGGACCCCTCGGCCAAGGCGGTCCTCGGTGACGCCCTGGAACGGCTGGGCCCCAACCGGTGCGTCGCCGAGGTCCGGCCGGACGAGGTCGTGCTGACCGAACCGCCCGCCCGGCGCGAGCGGGCCGGCAACGCCGCCCTGCTCGAATGCGGAGCCGCGCTTTCGACCATCTGGACGGTCTTGCGGGTGCTGGGCCGCGACCCGGTCGTGGCCTTCCCGCAGGACCCGGACCGGCCCGACGTCGCCGCCGTCGTCCGGGTGGGCGGCCCGCGCACGCCGTCGAGCGCGGAGTGGGCGCGGTACGCGGCGCTGCGCGAAGTGGCGGACCCGGGCCACGGCACGGTGCTGCGGCCGGTCAGCCTCGCGGTCCTCGGGGCGCTGGCGGCCGACGACTTCTGGCCGGACACCGACGTCCGGACCGTCCGCCCCGCCTGGATCGCGGTTCTCAAGCGGCTCGGCGCGGATCTCGCCGGCCGGTCGGCTCTCCTCGTCACGACGCCGGGCGACAGCCGCCGCCACCACGTCCTCGCCGGCGCCGCGCTCCACACGACGCGGCTGGCCGCGGCGATGCGCGGGTTCGCGTCGGAGCGGGTCCAGTTGCCTTACCTGACCACGGCGGAGCGGGCCCGCCACGCGGAACCGCTGCCCGGGCGCCCGCAAGGACTGCTGCTGATCGGCATCGCGACCCCGAAGCGAAGGGGACTTTCCTCGCACCAGATGCGCTGAAGGGGACGTTCCCCGCATCAGATGAGCGGAACGTCCCCTTCAGCCCGCTCCTGGGGCGCCGGCACGGGCTCAAGCCGGGGCGAGGCGGTGGGCCGCTTCCGGCGTGATGACCACGACCGGGCAGCGGGAGAAGCGCACGCACTCGCGTCCGACACTGCCCAGCACCAGGTCCGCCATCGCACCACCGCGGTGCGTGCCGAGCACCAGCAGGTCCGCGTCGGCCGACGCCGTCACCAGTTCCGTCGCCGGGTCGCCGTGGACGGTCCTGGTCTCGACGGCCGCGGCGGTTTCGATGGCGAGGCCGGCGATGTGCTCGTCCAGGGAGTAGTTCGCCTCGGGCACCCGGCCGTGCGGCTGGAGGGTGAACGAGGTGCCCGGCAGCAGGGTGTCGCGGGGCCGGACGAGGATCGCCCGGACCGTGTCGCCGGCGTGCGCGCCGATCTCGAGCGCCCAGCGCAGCGCCGCGTCGCCGCGGGGAGAACCGTCCGTTCCGACGACGATCACGCGTCCGGCAGTCATGGTGTCCTTCTTTCTCTCCGGTGTCGTACCGAGCGTGCGGGCCGGCGCGAAGCCGCGGTAGGGGACGAATTCCGCCGGAGCGGGGGACTTTGTGCTCCGGTGGGCACACCGTCCGCGGTCGCACCATGACTGGCGGCGGAGCGGCTGCCTCCGCCCGAGGAGGAGTGACCGCGATGACCGCCGCCGCACCGGCCGCACTGACGTCCGACCAGATCGGCATTCTCGCGCGGGCCGTGAGCCGGGCGCCTTCGGTGCACAACAGCCAGCCGTGGCAACTGCTCGTCCGCGGCACCGAGGTGGACCTGGTCGAGCGCCGGGACGTCGAGCTGCGCCGCCACGACCCGTTCGGCCGGGACCGGCTGCTCTCCTGCGGTGCCGCCGTGACCAACCTCGAGCTCGCGGTGCGCGCGCTCGGCCGGGACTGCCACGTCGAGTACGAAGACGACGTCGCGGCCACCGTGACGATCGGGCGTTCGCACCCGACGCCGGCCCGGGACTTCGCGCTGTACAACGCCATTCCCCGCCGCCGCAGCCACCGGCACCGGTTCCACCACGGCCGGGTGCCCGCCACCGCCGTCGCGGCGGTGGCCGCCGCGGGGGAGACGACCGGCGTGCACCTCGTCGCGCCCGGGAACCTCGGCAAGCTGGCCGAACTCCTCGGCTTCGCCACGCGCGTGCTGCGCGAAGACCGCGGCTACCAACGCGAACTCGAAGTCTGGACCGCGCACACCCACGGCTGGGGAGCCGTCGGCGACGGCGTTCCGGAGGACGCGCTGACCCGCGAAGCCCTGCCGGGGGCCGGACTCGTCCGCGCGGACACCCCGGTCCCGGACGACGTCGTGCTCGCGGCCCGGCTGGCCGAGGAGAACCTGCTGATCGTCTGCACCGACGGCGACACCCGGGCCGAGCACCTCGCCGCCGGCGCGGCACTGCAGCGCGCCTGGCTCACCGCGACCACGAAGGCGCTGGTCGGCTCGGTCCTGACGCAACCCTTGCACCTCACCGGTTTCCGGGCCCGGCTCGTGTCGGAGCTGGCGCTCCCCGGTTGTCCCCAGGCGATCTTCCGCTTCGGCTACCCCGCCGTCCCGGCGGCACCCTCACCACGGCTTCCACTCGGCGAGCTGTTCCCACCCACAGGAGGACCCCGATGACCTACGTACGCGACCTGTCCGAGATCCGGCTCGCCGACGACGAAACCGTCGGCGGCAAGGGCGCCAACCTCGGCGAGCTCATTTCCGCCGGGTTCCCCGTCCCGGGCGGATTCGTCATCTCCCGCGACGGCTACTGGGCCGCGCTCGAGAAGGCGGGCGTCCGCGCCGAAGTGGCCGACCTGCACGCCAAGGCACTGGCCAATGTGGACGATTCCGACTTCCTGTCCGAGCAGTGCGACCGCATCCGCGACCTCGTCCGCCTCGCCGGCCTGACCGGCGAGCTGCGGGAAGAGATCGCGCAGGCCTACCGCGAGCTCGGCGCGTCGACGCCGGTCGCCATCCGGTCCTCGGCCACCGGGGAGGACGGCGCGGAAGCCTCCTTCGCCGGGATGAACGCCACCTACACCAACATCTGGGGCGACCACGCGGTCGCCGAGCACGTCATCGACTGCTGGACGTCGCTGTTCAGCCCGCGCGTCGTCAGCTACCGGGCCAGCCGCGGGTTCACCGGCGAGCCGGCGATCGCCGTCGTCGTGCAGCGCATGATCGCCTCGGAGCGCGCCGGGGTCATCTTCACCGCCGACCCGCGCACCGGCGACCGCGAGCGCGTGGTCATCGAAGCCGTGTTCGGTCAGGGCGAAGCGATCGTCAGCGGCGCCGTCGAGCCCGACACCTACGTCGTCGGCAAGCAGGACCTGCTGATCCTGTCCGTCCGGATCGGGCGGCAGACCCACAAGATCGTCGCGGACGAAGGCGGCGGCGACATCACCGTCCAGCTGCCGGAACCCGCGGGCGGGCGCCGCGTGCTGAGCGAGACCGCCGTGCTCGAACTGGCCCGGATGGCCAGCCGCGTCGAGGAGCACTACGGCGTGCCACAGGACATCGAGTTCGCGATCGCCGACCACGAGATCTTCCTGGTGCAGTCCCGGCCGATCACCACGCTGCCGCCGCTCACCCCGGCGAGCACCGTCGCGCTGGTGACCGGGCTCGGCGCGTCGCCGGGCGAGGGCAGCGGCGCGGTGCGCGTGCTGCACGACCCGGTCGAGGCGAAGCACCTGCGCGACGGCGAGATCCTGGTCGCGCCGATGACCAACCCGGACTGGGTACCGGCGATCCGCCGGGCGGCCGCGGTGGTCACCGACGGCGGCGGGATGACCTGCCACGCGGCCGTGGTCGCCCGCGAGCTGGGCGTGCCCGCCGTGGTCGGCACCGGGGACGCCACCCGCGTCCTGGTCGACCGCAGCCTCGTCACCGTCGACGGCACGCAGGGCGAGGTCCGGCCGGGCGCGACCAAGCACGAGGCCGCCCGCACCGCGCCGGTCGCGGGGCCGGTGGCCCCGGAAGCGATCGGCACCAAGCTGTACGTCAACCTCGCCATGCCCGAGCACGCCGAAGAGGTCGCCGCGCAGGCGGTCGACGGCGTCGGCCTGCTGCGCGCCGAGTTCCTGCTCACCGAGGCGCTCGGCGGCCGCCACCCGCGGGACCTGCTCGCCAAGGGTGAGGAACGGTCCTTCGTGGACAAGATGACCGAATCCCTGCTGAAGATCACCAAGCCGTTCGGCACCCGCCCGGTCGTCTACCGGGCGACCGACCTGCGCACCAACGAGTTCCGCGGCCTCGCCGGCGGCGAGGAGTTCGAGCCGGTCGAGAGCAACCCGATGATCGGGTACCGCGGCTGCTACCGGTACGTCCGCGAGCGCGATCTGTTCGCCCTCGAGCTGGAGACCCTCGCCCGGGTGCGCGAGCACTCGCCGAACCTGCACCTGATGATCCCGTTCGTGCGCACCAAGTGGGAGCTGGAGGAGTGCCTGGAGCTGGTCGACGCCAGCCCGCTGGGCCGGCAGCGCGGCCTGCACCGCTGGGTCATGGCCGAGGTTCCGTCGGTCGTGCACTGGCTGGGCGAGTACGCCGGCATGGGCATCGACGGCGTCTCCATCGGCAGCAACGACCTCACCCAGCTGATGCTGGGCGTCGACCGCGACTCGGGGCAGTGCGCGGAGCTGTTCGACGAGGCCGACCCGGCCGTGCTGGACGCCATCGAGCGCATCGTCCGCATCGCGCGGCACCACAACATCACCTCGTCGCTGTGCGGCCAGGCGCCGTCCACGAAGCCCGGCTTCGCCGAGCACCTCGTGCGCTTCGGGATCACGTCGATCTCGGTCAACCCGGACGTCATCGGTCCCGCCCGCGCGGCGATCGCCTCGGCCGAGCGCCGGATCCTCCTGGAGGCCACCCGATGAATCCGGCGATCGAGATCCGCGGGCTGCGGAAGTCCTTCGGGCACACCCGTGCCCTCGACGGACTCGAGCTGACCGTGGAAACCGGTGAGGTGCACGGTTTCCTCGGCCCGAACGGCGCCGGCAAGACGACGACGCTGCGGGTGCTCCTGGGCCTGCTGCGCGCCGACGCCGGTGAGCTGCGGCTGCTCGGCGGCGACCCCTGGCACGACGCCGTCGCGCTGCACCGGCGGCTCGCGTACGTGCCGGGGGAGGTGTCGCTGTGGCCCAACCTCACCGGCGGGGAGGTCATCGACCTGCTCGGCCGGCTGCGCGGCGGCCTGGATCCCGCGCGCCGCAAGCGGTACCTGGACCGCTTCGAGCTCGACCCGCGGGTCAAGGGCCGCGCGTACTCGAAGGGCAACCGGCAGAAGGTCGCCGTCGTCGCGGCCCTCGCCTCGGACGTCGAGCTGCTGCTGCTCGACGAGCCGACGGCGGGGCTCGACCCGCTGATGGAGGAGACCTTCCGGGAGTGTGTCCGGGAGGAACGCGAGCGCGGCCGCACGATCCTGCTGTCCAGCCACATCCTGTCCGAGGCGGAGGCCCTGTGCGACCGGGTCAGCATCATCCGCGGCGGCCGGCTGGTGGACTCGGGCAGTCTCGACGACCTCCGCCACCTCACCCGCACCACGATCACCGCCCGGCTCGCGGGCGCACCGGACGGCCTCGCGCGGTTGCCGGGGGTGCACGACTTCGTCTTGGACGGCGCCGACGTCCGGCTGACCGTCGACACCGCCGCGCTGTCGCCGGTGCTCGCCGCGCTCGGCCGGTGCGGCGTGCACAGCCTGGTCAGCCGGCCGCCGACGCTCGAAGAGCTGTTCCTGCGGCACTACCGCGGCGAACCGGTCGCGGAGGCGG
The DNA here is from genome assembly GCF_014873755.1 of Amycolatopsis lexingtonensis. Classification (NCBI taxonomy): domain Bacteria; kingdom Bacillati; phylum Actinomycetota; class Actinomycetes; order Pseudonocardiales; family Pseudonocardiaceae; genus Amycolatopsis; species Amycolatopsis lexingtonensis. Next base: position 3,037,065 of record NZ_JADBEG010000001.1, on the reverse strand, counting down.
TGCCGGTATGAGCGGCGCCTTCGCCGGCACCGGCGCGCTGGTCCGGCTCGCCCTGCGGCGCGACCGGATCCGCCTGCCGGTGTGGATCGCCGTGTTCGCGGCGACGGCGGCCTCGGCCGCGGCCGCCACGATGGCGGTCTACCCGACGGACGCCGACCTGCACGCCGCGGCCGCGAGCATCAACGCCGTGCCGTCGCTGCGGGCGTTGTACGGCCCGGTGCGCGAGGCGACCCTCGGCGCGACGTCGGTGTTCAAGCTGACCGCCTTCGGGGCCGCGCTCGTCGGGCTGCTGATGGTCTTCACCGCGGTCCGGCACACCCGGGCCGAGGAGGAGGCGGGACGCCGCGAACTGCTGGGGGCGACGGTGGTGGGCCGCTACGCCGGGCTCGCCGCCGGGCTGGCCGTCACGGCGGGCGCGAGCGTCGTGCTCGGCCTGGCCACCGCGGCGGCGCTCGTCGCGACCGGGCTGCCGGTCGCCGGCTCGCTCGCCTTCGGGCTCTGCTGGGCGGCGGCGGGCCTGGTCTTCGGTGGCGCGGCGGCCGTGACGGCCCAGCTGACGAAGAGTGCCCGGTCGGCGTCGGGCCTGGCGGTGCTCGCCCTGGTCGTCGCGTACTTCCTGCGCGCGGTGGGCGACTCGGCCGGCCCGGCCTGGCTCTCCTGGGCGTCGCCGATCGGGTGGAGCGAGGAGGTCCGGCCGTACGCCGGGGACGCCTGGTGGGTGCTCGTGCTCCCGGTCGTGGCGGCCGCGGCGCTCGGCGGGCTCGCGATCGCGCTGGCCCGGGTCCGCGACCTCGACGCGGGCCTGCTGCCCGACCACCCCGGCCCCGCCGGTGCGGGGCGGGCGCTGCGGAGTCCGTGGGGCCTGGCCTGGCGGCTCAACCGCGGCACCCTGGCCGTCTGGGCGTGCGCGTACGTGCTGCTCGGGGTGGTGTGCGGCAGCCTCGCCGGCAACGTCGGCTCGATGCTCACGAACTCGCAGGCGCAGGCCATGATCACCGCGCTGGGCGGCGAAAAGGGGATCTCCGACGCGTTCCTCGCGGCGGAGCTGGCGATGGCCGGCGTGATCACGTCCACCTACGTGATCGCCGTGCTGGCCCGGCTGCGCGCCGAGGAACGGGCGCTGCGGGTCGAGCCGCTGCTGGCGGCCGCGGTGGACCGGCGCCGGCTCCTGGGCGGCTACCTCGTCTTCGCCGCGGTGGCGCCGGCGGTCCTGCTGACCGCCCTCGGCCTGGCGGCCGGGCTGACCAACGGCGCCCACCTCGGCCGGATCGGGCCGGAGGTGGCCCGGCTCGCCGGCGCGGCGCTGGCGCAGCTGCCGGCGGTCTGGGTGCTGACCGGCATCGCGACCGCGGTGTTCGGGCTGTTCGGCCGCGCGCTGACCGCGGCCTGGGTCGCGCTGGTGGCGTTCCTGCTCCTCGGCGAGTTCGGCACGCTGCTGAAGCTCGACCAGTGGGTGCTCGACCTGTCGCCGTTCACGCACTCGCCGAAGCTCCCGGGCGCGGCGGTGCACGCGACGCCGTTGCTCTGGCTCGCCGCGCTCGGGGCCGTGCTGGTCGCGGCCGGCGTGGCGGGGTTCCGTCGGCGCGACATCGCCGGCTGACACCGTGAAGGGAAGGAAACCGATGTCCGACGGTTCCCGCGCCGCCGCGCTCGCCGCCCGCTACCGCACCGGTCCGTGGCCGGGCGGGTTCCCGGACCCGGTGCTGACGTTCCTGGGCGGGACCGGCTGCGCCCGCTGCCTCGTCGAAACACCGGGCACGACGCTCCTGGTCGGGTGCGGCCTGTTCGCTGGGCCGGACGCGGCGCGGCGCGGCAACTTCTCGCCCGGCCCCGACGAGTTCCACGCCGCCGACGCGGTGCTCCTGCCGAGCGCCGCACTCGGGCACGCGGGTTTCCTCCCGCAGCTGGTCGCCGAAGGGTGGCACGGGCCGGTGTTCGCGACGCCCGCCACCGCCGCGCTGCTCCCGGCGGTGTTGTCCGATGCCGCGACGCAGTTCGCGGAGGACGCGGACCGCAGCCCGTTCGGCGTCGGGCTGCCGCCGTTCCGGCCGGCAGACGTCACCCGTGCCGTCGCGCTGCTGCGGCCGGTCGACTTCGGCACGCCGCACCGGCTCGACGGCGCCGAGTTCGAGTTCGGCCGCGCGGGCGGCCGGCTGGGGGCCGCGTGGGTGCGGATCCGCGCCGAGGGGCGCTCGGTCGTGCTCGCGGGGCCGCTCGGGGCGGACGACCACCCGCTGCTGCGCGCCCCGGACCCGCGGCCGCGCTCCGACGTCCTGGTCCTCACCGCCCCGCACCCGCCCGGCGACGGGCACCTGGCCGGCCGCTTCGCCGCGGCGGTGCACCGCGCGTTCCGGCGCGGGGGCAGCGTGGTCGTCCTCGCGTCCGCGGCCGGTGGCACGGAGCTGGTGCTGACGATGGTGCGGAACCTCGTGGACGCCGGGGAGATCCCGCCGTCACCGGTGCTCCTCGACGGCGGCGCCGGGCTCGAGGTCTTCCGGCGGGCAGTGGCCGAGCAGTGGCCCGAGCTGCGCCGCGACCGCCGGTTCGAGGAGCCCGGCTCGCTGGTCGCGGAGGTGCCGGACCGGCCGTCGATCATCGTGCCCGGGCCGGAGCCGGCGGACGTGGGCCGGGTGCTCCGGCACCTGGAGACCCTGCTGCCGGACCCGCGCAACGGCGTCATCCTGCTGGGGCATCCGGCGCCGGGCACGCGTGCCGCCCGGCTCGGGGCCGGGGCCCGCCACGTGAAGATCCACGGGCGGTACCACCCGGTCCGGGCCGAGGTGACGGCGCTGGGCAGCACGGGCGAGTTCGCCGATCCGGCGGAACTGCTGGCGTGGGCGACCGCAAGCCCGGCCCCGGAGACCGCGTTCGTCGTCGACGGACCGGCGAGGCCGTCGCACGCGCTGGCGAAGGCACTGCACGCCGAGGCGGGCTGGTGCGCGGTGGTCCCGGAAGACGGTGAGCGCGTGCTCTGGTGAGGCCCGCCGGATCAGCGCCCCAAGGTGGCCTTCGGTGCGTCAGACGCACCGAAGGCCGCCTTGGGTGCGTGGGACGCAACCAAGGCCACATTGGGGCGCTGGGGTGAGCGGCCGGGCCGACGTCGTCAAGCGCGCTGGGCGCGCAGGACGTCCTGGAAGGTCACCATGCCGATCACCCGCCCGCCTTCGACGACCGGTGCCGAGCGGACCCCGGCGTCGGTCATCTGCCGCGCCAGTTCGCGCACGTCGGTGCCGGCGGGCACCGCGAGACCGGTGGTGCGCATGGCCGCGCCCGCCGTGCGCGGCTTGCTGTCGAGCATCACGCCGGTGTCGGGGTCGCCGGACGGCTCGGGCGTCAGCAGGATGTCGGCTTCGGTGAGCAGGCCGAGCAGCCGCCCGTCCGCGTCGACCACCGGCATGGTGGTGAACCGGTGGCCGGTCATCATCTCGGCGGCTTCGTCGAGCGTCGCGGACGGCGTCAGTGCGAACGTCGGGGTGGTCATGATGTCGCGTGCGCGCATGGTCCGTGCTCCGTTTCCGTCGGGTTCCCCGACCATCCCGGGCGGGCCGGGGACCGGCACAGGGTCCTAAGTCCCCGGGCAACCGGCCGAGGGTCTTCACGCCGGGGTCCAAGTCCTCTTCGGGCGGGCGGCGATTCCGATGATCCTGGACACAGAAAGGACTCCCGACCGGAGAGGGCAAGAACCATGAGCACGTCGTCGAACCCGCTCACGCGGCTGTGGCACACCGTCCTGCCCGGGCGCGGCTCGGTGGCGCGCGGCTCGGACCGCTTCCAGGCCGGCCTGCTGGTCTTCGTGGCCTTGCTCGCGCTCGCCGCCCTGCCGGTCGCCGCCAGCTTCGGCTCGGAAACCTATGTGCGGCAGCAAGGACAGTCCGCGCAGCAGCTGGCCGAGCGCACGCAGGTGAACGCGACCCTGCTCGCCGACGGGCCGGCCATCGCGCCGAACCCGCGCACCGGCGTCGCCGGGAACGGGGAACCCACCGACGCGACCTGGACGCTCGCGGACGGGACCCGCCGCGTCGGCAAGGTCGTCGCCGACCAGGGCACGCTCAAAGGGGAGACGGTGGCCGTCTGGGTGAACCGGGACGGCACCGTGGCCGAGCCGCCGCTGACCGGCGCGGCCGTCGTCATCGACGCGGTCGGGGTCGGGCTGGGGCTGTGGGCCGCCGCGCTGGCGTTGCTGGCGGCCGGTTACCGGCTCACCGCCTTCGCGCTCGACCGCGCCCGCTACGCCCGGTGGCAGCGGGAGTGGTTCGCCGACCAGGACCGCAAAACCCACTCTTGAGAACGAGGAGAAGGTGAAACCGAAATGACCACGGCAAACCAGGGCGACATCGTCGTCGGTGTCGACCATTCGGCGGTCAGCGTGGCCGCCTTGCGCTGGGCGGTCGCCGAGGCCGCGCAAAGCGGCCGTCGGGTCGTCGCGCTGCGGGCGTGGACGTTCGAGCCGGTCTACGACCTCGGCGCGGCGGTCGCCGGGACGCCGCAGACGGTCGCGGAGCGGGAGCGGCAGCAGCTCGACGACGTCATCGGCCAGGTCCGCGCCGAGCACCCGGGCGTGGCCGTCCGCGCCGAGCTGGTCGAGCACTCGGCGCCGGTGGCGCTGGAAGAGGCGTCGAAGACCGCGGCGATGCTCGTGCTCGGCAGCCACGGCCGCGGCCGGTTGCTGAAGCTGCTCGTCGGCTCGGTCGCCGAGCACTGCCTGCGCGAGGCGAGCTGCCCCGTGGTGGTGATCCCGGCCCGGACCGTTCCGGAAGCCGAGAAGGAAGCCGAGCCGGCCGTGGAGCCCGCGGCCACGTACTACCCGGGGCCGCTGCTGTGAAGGAGATCAAGATGCCCAGTCGCCGCAAAGTCGGCTCGGTCATGACCACCGACGTCACGACCGTCGGGCCGGACACCCCCTTCAAGGCGGTCGCGGTCCTGCTGGCCACGTGGAACATCAGCGGAGCGCCCGTGGTGGACGAGGACGGGCTGGTGCTCGGGGTCGTGTCGCAGGGCGACCTGCTCGAGCGCGAGGCACCGCACGGTCTGCTCCAGCCCGGCTCGCGACAGGCCAGGCGCAAGGCGGGCGCGGCCTTCGTCGCGGACCTGATGACCAGCCCGGCGGTGACGGTGCGCGCTGACGACGACGTCGCGGTGGCCGCCAAACTGCTGGAGCAGCACCACTTCCACCGCCTGCCGGTGGTCGACGAGGACGGAAAGCTGGTCGGGGTGGTGTCGCGTTCGGACCTGGTCCGGGTGTTCCTGCGCACGGACCGGGAGATCCGGGACGAAGTCCGCGACGAGGTGCTGCTGCGGGACATGGCCTTGGACCCGGCTTCGCTGTACGTCTCCGTGCACAACGGCATCGTGACCCTCAACGGCACGGTCGAGCGGGAGAGCATGATCCCGGTCATCGTCGCGCTGGTCCGCCGGGTCGACGGGGTCGTCGAGGTGCGCCAGACCCTGAAGTCCCACTTCGACGACCGGGGCGTGGCACCGGTCCCGCCCGGGCCGGCCGGGATGCTGAGCCGGAAGCGCCCGGTGTTCTGAGCCGGGGACGCGAAGCGGCCACCGTCCGGAATGGACGGTGGCCGCTTCCGGTTCAGCTGCGGAACAGCGCGACCTTCAGCGCGTTGCTGTCCTGCGGGTGGGCGAAGACGTCGTAGGCCTCGTCCATCTCGTCGAGCCCGAACCGGTGGGTGACGAACCGGCTCGTGTCCAGCCGGCCGGCCGCGAGCATGCGCAGCAGCATCGGAGTGCTGGACGTGTCGACCAGGCCCGTCGTGATCGTGATGTTCTTGATCCACAGCTCCTCGAGGTGCAACGTCGCCGGTGCGCCGTGCACGCCGACGTTCGCGACGTGCCCGCCCGGGCGGACCAGCTTCGCACACAGCTCGAACGTCTCCGGGACGCCGACCGCCTCGATCGCGACGTCCGCGCCGAGCCCGCCGCTCGCTTCCGCCACCGCGGCCGCCGCTTCGTCCGGCCGCACCATCACGTCGGCGCCGAACGACTTGGCCGCGTCGAGGCGGGCCGGTTCCTTGTCGACCACGATGATCGTGCTCGGCGCGAACAGCTGGGCGTTCGTGATCGCGGCCAGCCCGATCGGCCCGGCCCCGACGATCACCACCGTGTCACCCGGCTTGACCCCGCCGTTGCGGACGCCGACCTCGTAGGACGTCGGCACGATGTCGGCCAGCATCAGCGCCGACTCGTCGCTCACCCCGGACGGCAGCAGGTACGTCGAGGTGTCGGCGAACGGCACGCGCGCGTACTCGGCCTGGACGCCGTCGGTGGTGTGCCCGAGGATCCAGCCCCCGCCGCCGAGGCACTGGCCGTAGGCGGCCACCCGGCAGTACTCGCAGCGGCCGCAGGCGGAGATGCAGGAGACCAGGACCTTGTCCCCGGACTTGACCGTGGTGACGGCGGATCCGGTCTCGACGATCGTGCCGACCGCTTCGTGGCCGAGGATCCGGCCGCGCTCGACCTCGGGCACGTCGCCCTTGAGGATGTGCAGATCGGTGCCGCAGATGGTGACCGCGTCGACCCGCACGATCGCGTCGGTCGGCGCGGCGATCCCCGGCTCGGCGTGGTCGGTCCAGCTGCGCCGGCCGGGGCCGTCGTACACGAGTGCCTTCATCTTTCTTCCTTCCGGCAGGGGAAAAGGGCGCCCGCCGGTCGGCGGGCGCCCAGGGAACGGATCGGTTTCAGCGCAGCCACGTGCGGTCGCCGACGAGGGCGGACCAGCGGCGGCCGAGTCCCCACGTGTTCCCGGCCGACGCGGCGGCCAGCGCGACGAGGATCAGCGCGTAGATGATGTGGTAGTCGACGATCGGGTTGGTCGAGTGCGTTGCTTCGCCGGTGCTCATGCTCTGCGCGAGCGGCCATTCGGCGGCCCACATCATGAGCATCATCAGCGCGCCCGCCGCGGCGGACAGGCGCAGCCCGACGCCCGCGATCACGGCGAGGCCGATGGCGCCGAGGCCGAGCATGAACAGCCAGTCGGCCCACCAGGTGCCGGCCCAGGCGTGGAACATCGACTCGAACGGGCCGACGTGGACGTTGCTGAGGAAGCCCTTGGTCGGCGAGCCGCCGTTGAGCCAGGCGCCCTTCGACGGGGTCGCGTAGCCCAGGCCGAACAGCTTGTCCAGGAACGCCCACAGGAAGATGAAGCCGGTGGCGACGCGCAGGACGGCCAGGGACTTCCCGGCGATGGTGGGTGCGGCGACGAAGTCGGGGACCGGTGCCGGTTCGGTGGCCCGGTGAACCGGGGTGTTCTTCTCATCCGGTCGGATGGACATGGGGAAACCTCCGTTCTTTCTCTTCGGTGCTGCGGTCAGCTTGTTCCGCGTCCGCGGCGGGTGCTGGGGCCGAAGGTCACCGGACCGGGGGCCCTTGGGCGCCGCCTGACGGGGACCACCCGGAAAGGGACCGAAGTCCTCCCGCGCGGGGGCCGAAGCCTCGCGCCGGAAGCGCCTTCGGCCGGTTGACTTCCGTGAGGCGAAAGGGGAAACGGATGAGCGGCTCGGAACTCGTCGTCGGGGTCGACGGCTCGGCGGGCGCACTCACGGCGGTCCGGTGGGCCGCCCGCGTCGCGCGGGAACGGAACCTCGGGCTGCGGCTGGTGCACGCGCTGCCGGAACTGCCGGCGCCCTACCCGCGGGCCGATCCGACCTACGAGCAGCTGCTGGAAGCGGCCGCGGGGCAGGGCCGGAGCGTCCTGGCCGAAGCCCGTGAGGTGGCCGCGGACATCAGCGTGAAGACGGTGCTGCGCCCCGAACGACCCGCGGACGCCCTGGTCGCCGAATCCCGCGACGCGCGGATGTTCGTGCTCGGCACCCCGGGCCTGCGCCCCCTCGGCCGGTTCCTGCTCGGCTCGGTCACGGTGGCCCTCACCGCGCACGCGCACTGCCCGGTCGCGCTGATCCGCCCGCACGCCGGCGAAGACGAGCCGCCCGCGCAGGGACCGGTCGTGGTCGGCGTCGACGGCAGCCCGGCGAGTGAAGAGGCCATCGCCACCGCGTTCGAGGAGGCGTCCTGGCGGCGCGCGCGGTTGATCGCCGTGCACTGCCGCCACGACGGCTGGTGGGACGCGGGCGAACCCGCCGGGGAGTACGCGCGCGAACTGCTCGCCCAGCGGCTGGCGGGCTGGCAGGAGAAGTTCCCGGACGTCGTCGTCGACCGCGAGGTCGTCACCGGGCGCCCGGCCGAGCGGCTGCTCGACTTCGCCGACCGCGCGCAGTTGCTGGTCGCCGGCAGCCGCGGCCGGGGCGGGATCAGTGGTTTGGCGCTGGGTTCGACGAGTCAGGCGTTGATGTCGTACGCGCTCTGCCCGGTGCTCGTGGCCCGGCCCCGGGTGAAGTAGACCACCGGGCCGACGAAGTTCACGGCGATCACCAGTGCCCACAGCCACTTCGGTCCGCGGACCAGCGAGGCGGGCCGGCGGGCCAGGTCCCACCACGCCGATGCGGCGAGCAGCAGCTGGACACCTGCCGCGACGCGGATCCGGGCGCGCTGCCGGGGGCTCAGCTCGCGCCACCGCTTGTGGTCGTTCATTTCCGCTCCTTCCGCCGGGGTGTCCAGGCAACGGCACGCCCCGGGTCCGGGCAAAGGGGCGAAAGGCCTTCGGACCGGGGACCGTCGCCCGCTCCGGTCCGGGGGCACGTGTTCCTACCGTGGGGAAAACCCTTCGACGGAGGTGTGCCATGCGCGGTCCCTTGGTGTCCGACCTGATGACCTCGCCGGTGGTGTCCGCCGGGCCCGGGACGCCGTTCAAGGAACTGGTTTCTCTCCTTGCCGAGCACGGCATCGCGGCGGTCCCGGTGGTCGACGAGCACCGGCGGCCGATCGGCGTGGTCGGCGAGGCGGATCTGCTGGCCCGGCACGGCCGAGACGCGCGCCGTCCGGAGCCGGTGCTGTGGAAGCGCCGGGTGTGGAGCAAGGCGCAGGGGCTGACCGCGCGCGAGCTGATGACCCGCCGCGTGCCCACGATCGCCAAGGACGAGCCGGTGACCGCCGCGGGCCGGAGGCTGGTCGAGACGAACCAGCGGTGCCTGTACGTGGTCGACGGCTCGGGCCGGCTCACCGGCGTCATCGCCCGGCGGGACGTCCTTGGCGCCTTCCTGCGCCCGGACGAGGAAATCAAGGAGACCGTCGAGCGGGAAGTGCTGCAGCGGTCGATCTGGGCGGACCCCGCGGCGGCCACCGTGCGGGTCGACGACGGCGTCGTGACGTTGAGCGGGGTCATCGACCGGCGCAGCGAGGTGGAACGCGCCGAGTGGCTGACCGGCTCGATACCCGGCGTCGTCGCGGTGCGCAACCGCATGAAGTGGGCCCAAGACGACGGCGCGGCCGCCGAGCTGCGCTGACAGGAGAAGTGATGAAACGCATTGTCATCCTCGGCGGGGGAACCGGCGGCACCCTCGCGGCGAACCGCCTGCGCCGCGACTACGGCGACGGCGCGGAGATCACCGTCGTCGACCGGGACGACCAGCACGTTTACCAGCCGGGGCTGTTGTTCGTGCCCTTCGGCATGGCCGACGCCGAGGACCTCGTCCGCTCGCGCCCGCGGCAGCTGGCCGCCGGGATCGGCTACCACCGCAGCGAAGTCGAGCGGGTCGACATCGACGCCGACCGCGTCCACCTGGCCGACGGCACCGTGCTGGGCTACGACGCGCTGGTGATCGCGACCGGTGCCCGGCTCCTGCCGGAGGAGACCGAAGGGCTCACCGGCCCGGGCTGGCGCGGCCGCGTGGACACCTTCTACGACCTCGACGGCGCGGTGGGCCTCGCGTCGGCGCTCGCCGCGTTCGACGGCGGCCGCCTCGTGGTGAACGTCGTCGACCTGCCGGTCAAGTGCCCGGTCGCGCCGCTGGAGTTCTGCTTCCTCGCCGACTGGTTCTTCACGGAGCGCGGCATCCGCGACCGCGTCGAGCTGACCTACGTCACGCCGCTCGACGCGGCCTTCACCAAGCCGGTGGCCGCGCGGACCCTCGCCGGGATCCTGGAAGCGAAGGGCATCGAGCTGGTCACCGAGTTCAACACCGGCGAGGTCGACGGCGACGGCGGGCGGCTCGTGTCCTTCGACGGCCGCGAGATCGGCTTCGACCAGGCCGTGGTGGTACCCCTGCACGGCGGAGCGTCCTATGTGGACCGATCGCCGGGGCTGGGTGACGAGCTCGGGTTCGTCCGCGCCGACGAGCACACCCTGCGCTCGAAGGTCAAGGAGAACATCTTCGTCCTCGGCGACGCCGCCTCGGTGCCGACGTCCAAGGCCGGCTCGGTCACCCACTTCGAGGGCGAGGTGCTGACCCGCAACGTCGGGCAGTTCCTGGACGGCAGGCCGCTGGACGCGAGTTTCGACGGGCACACGAACTGCTTCATCGAGAGCGGGTTCGGCAAGGCGCTGCTCATCGACTTCAACTACGACACCGAACCGCTGCCCGGCCACTACCCGGCCGACACGGGACTGCCGCTGCTCAAGGAGTCGCGGCTCAACCACCTCGGGAAGCTGATGTTCTCGTGGCTCTACTGGCACAGCCTGCTCCCCGGCCGGGACCTGCCCGGCGTGTCGAGCGCGATGCCGCGCGCGGGAAAGCGGTTCCCGGAACCCGCCGGACGATAGGAGGACCATGTTCACGAAGGTCTACGCGGGTACCGAGGTGCCCGTGAACGAAGAAGGCTTCTTCACCGATCCCGCGCTCTGGCGCGAGGAGATGGCGCCGGAGATCGCCGCCGACGCGGGCGTCGGCGAGCTGGGCGAACGGCACTGGCAGGTGCTGAAGTTCGTCCGCGCCGAGTTCGAGGAGAAGGGCACCGGCCCGACGGTCCGCGTCCTCGGCAAGACGTCCGGGGTGGCGGTCAAGGAGCTTTACCAGCTGTTCCCGAAGGGGCCGGCCAAGCTGGCGGCCCGCATCGCCGGGATCCCGAAGCCGCGTGGCTGCATCTGAGTCCGGAGGACGTCATGACCGACAAGATCGAAAAGGTTTCCATCATCGTGTCGAAGGGGTCCCTCGAGGGGATCTACCCGGCGCTGATCATGGCGAACGGCGCCCGGGCCGAAGGCATCGAGGCGAACCTGTTCTTCACGTTCTTCGGACTGGACGCGATCCACAAGGCGCGCCACGAGCACATCAAGCTCGCCACGGTCGGCAACCCCGGCCTGCACCTGGCGACGTGGGCGGGCGGCCTGCCCGGCCTGTCGTCGGTGATGACGCACTACATGGCGCACAAGATGGAGGCGCTCGACATCCCGTCGATCCCGGAGTTCGTGGAGATGATCGCCGACACCGGCGCGGGGCTCTACGCCTGCCAGGCGTCGGTGGACCTGTTCGGGATGGAGAAGTCGGACTTCATCGACCAGGTGAACGGGATCATCACGGTCGGCGAGTTCTACGACCTCGCCGCGGGCGGTCAGATCATCTTCACCTGACGCGGTGAGGCCGATCTAACCCCCGGGTGATCGTGTTCTTACCGGCGCGAAACCTCCCGGTTGTTGGCTGGTCACCACGGTGACCACCACGACCGGGAGGCGACGTGACGAGCATCTACGAGGGGATCGGCGGCCAGGAAGCACTGGTGGCCGTGGTCGACGACTTCTACGAACGCGTCCTCGCCGACGCGGAACTCGCGGTGTTCTTCCGCGGGACGAACCTGCCGCGGCTCAAGGGCATGCAGGTCGAGTTCTTCACGGCCGCGCTCGGCGGGCCCGACGAGTACCGCGGCCGGTCCATGAAAGACGTCCACCTGGGCCGGGGGATCGAGCAGCACCACTTCGACCTCGTGGCGAAGTACCTCACCGACGCCCTCCTCGCCGCCGGGGTGCCCCAGGAGACGACGGAGACGATCATCGGTGCCATCGCGCCGCTGTCCGCGGACATCGTCTCGACCGCGTGAGGAACGGGTGCCCGCCGGGCCGCACCACCGGCGGGCACCCGGTGCACTAGGCGAGCGAGCGTCCGATCAGCTCCACCAGTTCCACCGTGCGGGTCGCATAGCCCCATTCGTTGTCGTACCAGCCGAACACCTTCGCCAGGTGCGAGTCGGCCTTGGTCAGTTCCGCGTCGAACACGCACGACGCCGGGTCGCCGATGATGTCGCGCGAGACGACGGGCGCCTCGGTGTAGCGCAGGATGCCCTTGAGATCGCCGTCGGCGGCCTCGGCGAACGCGTGGTTGACCTGCTCGGCCGTCACCGGGCGCTCGAGCTCCACCGTCAGGTCGGTCAGCGAGCCGTCCTCGACCGGGACGCGCACCGCGACGCCGTCGAGCTTGCCGGCCAGCTCCGGGAGCACCAGGCCGATCGCTTTCGCGGCGCCGGTGCTGGTGGGCACGACGTTGACCGCCGCCGAGCGCGCGCGCCGCGGGTCCTTGTGCGGGCGGTCCAGCAGGGCCTGGTCCCCGGTGTAGCTGTGGATCGTGGTGAGCAGGCCGCGCCGGATGCCGAACGCGGAGTGCAGCACCTTCACCATCGGCGCCACGCAGTTCGTCGTGCAGGAGGCGTTCGAGATGATGTGGTGCTTCGCGGGGTCGTAGTCGCCTTCGTTGACCCCGAGCACGATCGTCGCGTCGACATCCTTGCCGGGTGCGGAGATCACGACCTTCTTCGCGCCCGCGGCCAGGTGCACCCCCGCGGCTTCGCGGGTGCGGAACTTGCCGGTCGACTCGACGACGACGTCGACGCCGTACTCGCCCCACGGCAGCTGCGCGGGATCGGCCTTCGCGGTCACCTGGATCAAGTGGTCCCCGACGCGCAGGGCTTCGCCGTCGACGACTTCCACCGGGATGCGCAGCCTGCCGTAGGTGGAATCGTGCACGAGCAGGTGCGCCAGCATCTCCGGCGACGTGATGTCGTTGACCGCGACCACTTCGATCGGGCTGTCCGGCGACTCCAGCACGCACCGGAGGATGTCCCGCCCGATCCTGCCGAAGCCGTTGATCCCGAGCCGTACTGTCATCATCTTCTCCCTGTCGTCGATTTCCTCCTCTATGGTGGTGATCCGTCGGCCTCGCCCGTAGGGCCCAAGTTCCCCAGGGCGGGAGCCGAACTTCCCCGCTCGGTGACCTTCGGCCCTTGGGTGATCGAGCCGGACCCGGTTGGCTGGACGACGGCGAAAGGGGAGCGGGATGGCGGCCGGACATCGTGTGCTCGACCGGGCCGGCCTCGACCGGCTGGTCGAGGTCCTGCTCGGCGAGGGCTACCGCGTCGTCGGACCGGTGGTGCGCGACGACGCGATCGTGCTGGCCGAGCTGGACTCGGCGGCCGAACTGCCCGCCGGCTGGGGGGTGGAGACCGCGCCCGGCCGGTACCGGCTGCGCCGCCGGGCGGACGCCGCGGTGTTCGGCCATTCGGCGGGCCCCCAGTCGTGGAAGCGCTTCCTGCACCCGCCGCACCGGCCGCTGTGGCACATCGGCCCCGATGGCGAATACACCGCGGCGGAGGAAGACGTGCCGCGGTACGCCTTCCTGGGGGTCCGCGCCTGCGACCTCGCCGCGATCTCCGTGCTCGGCACCGTCCTCGCCGCGAGCGGGTCGTTCGCCCGCCGCCGGCAGGGGCTGTTCACCATCGCGGCGAACTGCACCGAACCCGGCGAAGTGTGCTTCTGCGCGTCCATGGGCACCGGCCCGGGCGCGACCGCCGGGTACGACCTCGCGCTCACCGAACGGGTCGACGACGACGGCCACCGGTTCGTGGTCGGCGTCGGGTCGGCCGAAGGCGACCGCATCCTCGCGCTGGTCACCACCCGCGAAGCGGCGGAAGCCGAAGTCGACGGCGCGCGAGCGGACGTCGAGGCCGCCGCGGCGAAGATGGGCCGCGCGATGCCGCCGGGTGACCTGAAGACGCTGCTGCGGGACTCGCGCGAGTCCCCGGTCTGGTCGGAGATCGCGAGCCGGTGCCTCACCTGCGGCAACTGCACCATGGTCTGCCCGACCTGCTTCTGCACGACGACCGAGGACGTCACGGACGTCACCGGCGAGCACGCCGGGCGGGCCGAGCGCTGGGCTTCCTGCTTCGAGCTCGACTTCTCCTACGTGCACGGCGGCAGCGTGCGCGAGTCGGGGGACAGCCGGTACCGGCAGTGGATGAGCCACAAGCTGAGCACCTGGTACGACCAGTTCGGCACCTCCGGGTGCGTCGGCTGCGGGCGCTGCATCGCCTGGTGCCCGGCCGGGATCGACATCACGGCCGAAGCCGCGCGGCTCGCCGGGGAAGGAGCCGGCCGTGTCGGCGGTTGACCGCTTCACCGCGTTGCCCCCGTTCTCCCGCCTGACGCCCGCGGAGACCGCCCAGCTGACCCGCGCCACCCGCGAGGTCGCGTTCGCCGCCGGGGAGCGGCTGTGCGAGGAAGGCCGCCCGGCCGACCGGCTCTGGGTGCTCGAGAGCGGCCGGGTCGAGATCGTCACCACGGTACCGGGCCGCGGCGACGTCGTCGTGCAGACGCTCGGTGCCGGTGAGCTGCTCGGCTGGTCGTGGCTCGTCCCGCCGTACCGCTGGGACTTCGGGGCCCGCGCGGTCACCACCGTCACCGCGGCCGAGCTGGACGGGAACCTCCTGCGCGCGCTCGCCGACGAGGACCCCGTGTTCGGCTACGCCCTGACCCGCGCGATGGCCGAGGTGCTGGCGCACCGGCTGCGCGGCACCCGGGCCCGGCTGCTCGACCTCTACCGGAGCGGGCGTGACTGAGCCGATGGTGCCGGTGCCGTACCGGGTCGAGCGGCGCACGCCGCAGACCCGGGACACCGCGACGCTGCGGCTGGTACCCGCCGGCCGCAGCCTGCCGCGGTTCCGGCCCGGCCAGTTCACGATGCTCTACGCCCGCGGCGTCGGCGAGGTCGCCATCTCGATCAGCGGCGATCCGTCCACAGCGGACGGTGCGCTCGAGCAGACGATCCGGGACGTCGGCGCGGTCAGCCACGCCCTGCACGACGCCGGGCCGGGCACCGTGCTGGGCGTGCGCGGACCGTTCGGGCGCGGGTGGGACGTCGAGTCGGCGCGCGGCGGCGACGTCGTGATCGTCGCCGGGGGAGTGGGGCTGGCGCCGCTGCGCCCGGTCGTGCTCGCGGTGCTCGCCGACCGGGCCGCCTACGGCCGGGTGGTCCTGGTCGCGGGCGCCCGCACGCCCGGCGACTTCCTCTACCGCGACGAGTTCGCGGCCTGGGAGACCTCGATCGAAGTCCACCGGACCGTCGACCAGCCGGCCGACGGCTGGAGCGGCGAGGTCGGCTTCGTCACCGAGCCACTGGCCCGCGTGCGGCCGACCGCCGACCGGACCACGGCGTTCCTCTGCGGGCCCGAGCCGATGATGCGCTTCAGCGCCCAAGTGCTGCTGCGCGACGGGCTCGCGCCGGAAGACATCCGCGTCTCGCTGGAACGGAACATGCAGTGCGGCGCGGCCCTGTGCGGGCACTGCCAGCTGGGCCCGTTGCTGCTGTGCCGCGACGGCCCGGTCGTGTCCTACGCCGAAGCCGAACCCCTCCTCCTGGTCCGGGAGCTGTGACATGAGCCTGCCCACCCTCGCCGTCTGGAAGTTCGCCTCCTGCGACGGCTGCCAGCTCACGCTGCTCGACTGCGAGGACGAGCTGCTCGACCTCGCCGGCCGCGTGAAGATCGCCTACTTCACCGAAGCGACCAGCGCGGTGCTGCCCGGCCCGTACGACGTCTCGCTCGTCGAAGGCTCGATCACCACCCCGGCCGACGAACGGCGGATCCGCGAGGTCCGCGCACAGTCCCGGGTGCTCGTCACGATCGGCGCGTGCGCGACCAGCGGCGGCATCCAGGCCCTGCGGAACTTCGGGGACGTCGCCGAGTTCGCCGCGTCGATCTACGCGAACCCGGAGTACCTGTCCACGTTGGACACTTCGACCCCGATCAGCGCGCACGTGCCGGTGGACTTCGAGCTGCGCGGCTGCCCGATCGACCGCGGCCAGCTGCTGGAGACCCTCGCCGCGTTCCTCGCCGGGCGCAAACCCGACCTGCCCGACACCAGCGTGTGCACCGAGTGCAAGCGCCGCGGCCTCACCTGCGTGACGGTCGCCGACGGCACACCGTGCCTCGGGCCGGTCACCCACGCGGGGTGCGGCGCGCTGTGCCCGGCGCACCGCCGCGGCTGCTTCGGGTGCTTCGGGCCGATGGCGAAGCCGAACACCGCGGCCCTGCTGCCGATCCTGCGGACCTGCGGGATGGGCGAGGACGCCATCGGCCGCGTCTTCGCCACCTTCAACGCGGCCGCGCCCGACTTCGCCGCGGTGTCCTGGGAGCGGCGGTGACCGCGCGCCGGCTGGCGGTGAACGCGATCGCCCGCGTCGAAGGCGAAGGCGCGCTGCGGCTCGTCGTCGAGGACGGCCGGGTGCACACCGCCGAGCTGAACATCTACGAACCACCCCGCTTCTTCGAGGCGCTGCTGCGCGGCCGGGCCTGGACCGAGCCGCCGGACATCACCTCGCGGATCTGCGGCATCTGCCCGGTGGCCTACCAGACGAGCGCGTGCAACGCACTGGAGGCCGCGTGCGGCGTCACGCTCGACGGGCCGCTCGCCGACCTGCGGCGGCTGGTCTACTGCGGTGAATGGATCTCCAGCCACGCGCTGCACATCCACCTGCTGCACGCGCCGGACTTCCTCGGCTTCCCCGACGGCATCGCCATGGCGGGCGAACACCGCGGCGTCCTCGAACGCGGGCTGGCGCTCAAGAAGACCGGCAACGCGCTGATGGAGCTGCTCGGCGGCCGGGCGATCCACCCGGTGAACGTCCGGGTCGGCGGGTTCTACTCGGTGCCCGCGCGGGCCGATCTCGCGCCGATGCGCGAACGGCTGCTGGGCGCGCTCGACCAGGCCCGCGAAGTGGTGCGCTGGGTGGCCGGCTTCGACTTCCCCGACTTCGAGACCGACCACGACCTGCTCTCGGCGAGCGAGCCCGGGCGCTACCCGATCGACCGCGGGAGCGTCGTCACGAGCACCGGTGCCGCCTTCCCCGCGGAGGAGTTCCCGGCGCACGTCGTCGAGCGGCAGGTCCCGCACTCCACCGCGCTGCACGCGAGCCTCGACGGGCGCCGCTACCTGACCGGCCCGCTCGCCCGGTACTCGCTCAACTCGGCGCTGCTCGGCCCGGCGGCGCGCGAAGCGGCGGCCGAAGCCGGGCTCGGGCCGGAGTGCCGCAACCCCTTCCGGTCCATCGTGGTCCGTGCCGTCGAAGTCGTGTACGCGGTGGAAGAAGCGCTGCGGCTGATCGACGGCTACGAGCGGCCCGACCGGCCGTGCGCCGAGGTGACCCCGCGCGCGGGCACCGGGCACGGCGTCAGCGAAGCACCGCGCGGCCTGCTCTACCACCGCTACACCCTCGACGAGGCCGGGCTCGTCACCGCGGCGGCGATCGTCCCGCCGACGTCGCAGAACCAGGCGGCGATCGAAGACGACCTGTGCCGGCTCGCGAGCACGCGGCTCGGCCTCGGCGACGACGCCCTCGCGCTGTTCTGCGAGCGGGCGATCCGCAACCACGACCCGTGCATCTCCTGCGCCACGCACTTCCTCGACCTGACGGTCGTCCGCCGGTGACCGCGGTCGTGCTGGGGCTCGGCAACCCGCTGGGCGGCGACGACGGGATCGGCCCCGCGGTGGTGGCCGCGTTGCCGGCGCTGCCCGGCGTGCTGGTCGTGCCCCGGATCGCGGACCCGGCGCAGCTCCTCGACGCCTGGGCCGGCGCCGATCCCGCGGTGCTCGTCGACGCGGTCCGGAGCACGTCCCCGGCCGGGGAGATCCTGCGGATCACCGGGGAAGGCGGCTGGCCAGCCGGCGCCGGCCGGGGCGGGCACACGCTAGACCTCGCGGCGGCGGTACGGCTCGGCGAAGCGCTGGGCCTGGTGCCGCGACGGCTCGTGGTGATCGGGATAACCGGGACGGATTTCGTGCCGGGACAGGAGCTTTCGGCCCCGGTGGCGGCGGCGATCCCGGCCGCGGTACGGGCGGTGCTCGCGGAAGGCCTTTGGTCCTCGCAGGTCGGGTAGTAGGCCTGCTTCGCCCCGCGGCCGGAGGGAGTTGGCTGGGGATCGAGGGGGCCTGCGACCCGAAGAGGAGCGGTGATGACCGAAGCAACCGGGAAGGGCCGGATCGTGGTCGGCGTCGACGGTTCGGACGCGGGCATGGCCGCACTCCTGTGGGCGGCCGGCCAAGCGGCGTCCAGTGGCGCCGGACTGGAGGTCGTGACGGTGTGGACGCACGACGCCATGCTCGACGACGCCTCGGTGAACCGGACGCTCGAAGAGGCCCGGCGGGTGCACTTCCACGAGCTCGAAAAGCTCGTCGCCACGGTCACGAAGGACCTCGGCGGGGTGAACGCGCGCTGCCTGGCCCCGGACGGCGATCCCGCCGGGATCCTGGTCGACCGGGCGAAGGACGCGACCATGCTGGTGGTCGGCAGCCACGGCAAGGGCAAGCTGCGCGCGGCGCTCGCCGGTTCGGTGAGCAGCGCCTGCCTGCGGCACGCGACCTGCCCGGTGGCCGTGATCCCGCCGCCGGCCCGGGCGCCGGAGAGCGCGTTGGGCAAGCGGCTGGCCGAGGTCACGCCGGGAAAGGCCTGACGCCGTGACCACCGCGCCGCTGTTGAGCGTCCGGGGCGTCACCAAGAAGTTCGGGCCCGTGCAGGCGCTGGCCGGGGTCGACCTCGACATCCCGGCCGGGCAGGTGACCGCGCTGGTCGGCGACAACGGCGCGGGCAAGTCCGTGCTGATCAAGTGCATCGCGGGCATCCATGTCCCGGACGCCGGGACGCTCACGTGGCAGGGGCGGCGAGTGCGCATCCGCACCCCGCGCGACGCCGCCGCACTCGGCATCGAGACGGTGTACCAGGACCTCGCGCTCTGCGACAACCTCGACATCGTGCAGAACATGTTCCTGGGCCGGGAAAAGCTCCGTCGCGTGACGCTCGACGAGGACGCCATGGAGCTGGCCGCGAAGGAGACCCTGCACAGCCTCGGCGTCACGACGGTGACGTCCGTCCGCCAGCCGGTCGGATCCCTCTCGGGCGGCCAGCGCCAGGCGGTGGCGATCGCCAAAGCCGTGCTGTGGCACTCGAAACTGGTGATCATGGACGAGCCGACCGCGGCGCTCGGCGTCCAGCAGACCGAGGTCGTGCTGGAGCTCGTCGGCCGGCTGGCCGAACGCGGGCTCGGCGTCGTCGTGGTGTCGCACAACATGAACGACGTCTTCGACGTGGCCGACCGCATCGCGGTGCTGTACCTCGGCCGGCTGGCGGGCGTGTACGCCACCGGCGAGCTGACCAAGGAAACGGTCGTCGACCTGATGACCGCGGGCCGCTCCGACCGCTGGAGCGGGCAAATGGAAGGAGTGGCGTCATGACCGTGTGGCTGATCATCGCCGCGGTCGTCATCGTCTTGCTGGCGCTGTCGATCCGGATCGTCAAGCAGTACGAGAAGGGTGTGCTGTTCCGGCTGGGCCGCGTCGTCGGCGTGCGCGAGCCGGGGCTGCGGTTCATCATCCCGGTGATCGACGTGCTGCGCCGGGTGTCCCTGCGGATCGTCACGATGCCGATCCAGTCGCAGGGCATCATCACGCGCGACAACGTCAGCGTCGACGTCTCGGCCGTGGCGTACTTCCGCGTGGTGGACGCGACGAAGTCGGTGGTGGCGATCGAAAACGTCTACGCCGCGATCGACCAGATCGCCCAGACGACGCTGCGGAAGGTCGTCGGCCAGCACACCCTGGACGAGACGCTGGCCGAAACCGACAAGATCAACTCGGACATCCGGCAGATCCTCGACGTGACCACGTCCGAGTGGGGCGTCGACGTGACCCTGGTGGAGCTGAAGGACATCCAGCTGCCGGAGTCGATGAAGCGGGCCATGGCCAAGCAGGCCGAGGCCGAGCGGGAGAAGCGAGCCAAGATCATCAACGCGGAGGGCGAAGCCCAGGCCGCGGCGGCGCTCGGGGCGGCGTCGGACACGATGATGGCGCACCCGCTGGCGCTGCAGCTGCGCAACCTGCAGACGCTGATGGAGATCGGCGTCGACCACAACAGCACGGTGGTCTTCCCGGCACCGTTGATGAGCACGATCGGCGAGCTGGGCACGTTCCTGGCCCGCGAGGCGGCCGCGGCCACCCCCGAGGTCAAGGCGGCGCCCAACGGCGAACCCGTGGTTCCTGTCCCCGCACCCCGCTGACGCGCCGGTTCGTGAAGGCCACCTTGAGGAACTCAACGTTCCTGAAGGTGGCCTTCACGGATTTCCGGTGCCGGCGACGGCCGCGGCTCGTGGCGGGCCGCCACGACGGCGAGGACCACGAGCCAGGCGAAGTAGGCGTAGGCGTTGATCCGCTCGAAGGCGCCGGCCCACGGGGTGTCGTTCCGAGCCAGGCCGCGCATCGCCAGTGCGGCCGCGATGCCGAAGCCCGCCACCACGATCGCCGTCGTGAGCGCGTAGCCGCGGAACCAGCCGGGGTACGCGACGGCCGAGAGGACCACCATCGCGATCACGAGCACGCTGAACACGCCCGACAAGGCGATGTGCATGACGTCGTTGAACCCCGGCTGACTTCCGCGTGAGCTCATCGCCCAGAACGTGTGGGTCGCGATGCCGACCAGGACGACGTCCGCGATCTGCAAAACGCCGATCCACCACGCGCTCCGGCTCCGGGCCGCCCTGAGCAGGCCGACTCCGAAGCCGAGCAGCAGCGCGTTGTGGACGAGGATCGCGGTCACCATCAGCGGCCGGACGGGTGACCCGAAGGCGCTCAGTTCGCTGATCGCCTGGTCGGCGGCGCGGTAGCCGTCGTACCGTAGGGTCGAGAGCACGTCGCCGACCGCGTACACCGCCACGGCCGCCGCAGCGGCCGGGACCAGGAGCAACCGGTGGCTCACCGGGCCAGCCAGCGCGTCGCTCCGCGCAGGCCGAGCTCCATGGCGTCCCAGCCCGTGCCGGCGTGCACCGGCAGCCCGGCCCGGAACCGCCCGGTCACGTACGTCCCGAGGGCCTTCTTGCCCAGCCGCCAGACCGGCGAAGTGCCGACGCGGTAGGCGTCGAGCGCCTTCGGGTCGACCACCACCGGGTTCGCCGGGTCACCGGTGACCGACAGGGGCACCTGGGCGAAGGTGGCCTTGTCGAACATCTCCAGCACGCACATGCCGACCGGCTCGAACCCGGGCCCCGGCAGGTGCGCGCCCACGTCCGCGGCGATCTGCCCGGCCACCGCCTGGGCTTGGCGCAGCGCCAGGAAGGCCTGTTTGACGGGGAAGTCGCCGGCGTCACCGGGGGCGTACACGTTCGGGTGGCCGAGGACCCGGCGCGTGCTTTCCTCGCAGACGAGGAAGCCGCGGTCGTCGGCCGGGAGGCCGTCGAAGCGATGGGCGGCGACGTACGGCGGGAACGTCACCAGCAGGTCGAACTCCTGCGCGGTGCCGTCGGTGTAGGCGATCTCGAGCTCGCTGACCTTGTCCGGCGACGCTCCCGTGCGGCCGTCGACGCCGCGCTCGGCGAACTCCGCCGCCACGACGTCGTGGAGCTTGGGCCCGAACGCCTGCACGTAGCTCTGCTCGGACGTGGTGAAGGCGAGCTGGACGTTGTCGCGGACTTCGCGGCGGCGCAGCCAGGTGTCGAGCATCAACGCGATCTCGTACAGCGGTCCGGCCCACTTGTTGCCCGGTGGCACGAGGAAGAGGACCTGCTGCAGCCGGCCGTGCCGCGCGTTCTGCGCGACCCATCGCAGCTGTTCGCCGAGCGCGTGCAGCTGACCGGGCTTCCAGACGGTGCGGGCGTGCTCGGCCAGGCCGGCCACTTCCTCAGGCCGCATCGCGGCGCCGGTGGCGACGACGAGGTGGTCGTAGGGAACCGGGCCGCGGGAGGTGTGCACGACGCCGCGGGCGGTGTCGACGCCTTCGGCCGTGGCGACCCGGACGTCGATTTCCCGGCGCCGCAACGGTTTCGCGAGCGGAACGTGCAGCGGTGATTCGGCCGCGCCGAACGGCAGGTAGCTGCCGCCGGGCCGGTAGAAGAAGTCGTCCCGGTCGGAGACCAGGGTCAGCCGGACCTGCTCCGGGCTCGCGAGCGCGCGCAGCGCGAACGTGGTTTCCAGCCCGGCGAACCCGCTGCCCAGCACGACGACGTGGGTGGGGGACATGAGTCTCTCCGATGCTCCAGGGTTTCGAGGGTGCCTCCACGATGCGGCCGGAAGAGTGCGCGAGGCAGGGTCCTCGGCGGTCCGCACGGAGGACTTCCGGCCCTTTCCCGGCGACTTCGCGCGGACGGAGAGTGGACCCGTGCCGAACACGAGAAGGCCGGCGGGCCCGCACCGCCGGATCCCCGCGCAGGACAGCCTGTGGCTGCACCTGGACCGGCCGGAGAACCTGATGGTCGTCACGTCGGTGCTCTGGACGCGGACCCCGGTCGATCCGGCGCGGCTGCGGTCGGTCGTCTCGGACCGGCTGCTCGCGCGCTACCCGGTGTACTGCCAGCGACCCGTGGCCCACGGACGGACCCTGTCCTGGGAAACCGATCCCGGCTTCGACCTCGGCGACCACCTGGTCGTGCGGAACCTCCCGGAGGGCGCCGGCGAAGCGGCGCTGCAGGAGTTCGTCGCCACGCGGCGGAGCGAGCCGCTCGACCCGAAGCATCCACTGTGGACCATCGATCTGCTGCAGGACTACCGCGGCGGCAGCGCGCTGGTCTCCCGCACGCACCACGCGATGGCGGACGGGATCCGCCTCACGCAGGTCCTGTTCAGCCTCCTGGACCCGGTCGACGGCGAAACCGCGCCGCACGCGAAGGTGGGTGGCGCTGCGCCGCACCGGGAAGCCGTGGCCCAGCCGGTCGTCCGGCTCGGCGCGGCGGTGCTGCGCGCGCTCGGTGACGCGGGTGAGAAGGCCCGGCAGCAGGCCGCCCGGGTGCACCCGGTGCTGGAGTCCGCGGTGGCGCTACCGGTTCTCGGCGCGTCGGCGGTCGCGGGAGCAGCGGGGTCCGCCGCCGGGTTCGTGTCGTCGGCGTTGAGCGGTGGCCCGCGCCGGGCGGTCGACACGGCCGCCGGTGCGGCGACGACCCTCTGGCACAGCGCCACCGGCGTCGGCGAGCTGCTCGGACCCTCGACCGCCACCGGCTTGTGGGACGGCGAACCAGGGGTCGAGAAGACCGCCGCCTGGGGCGACCCGGTTCCGCTCCTCACCCTCGCCCGGATCGGGCACGAGACCGGAACGACGCTCAACGACGTCTGCACCGCGCTCGTGACCGGGGCGCTCGACCGGTACTTCGCCGCCCACGGCATCGCCCGCCCGGACCCGTCCGACCTCGGCTGGCTGATCCCGGTGAGCCTGTCGTCGTTCGACGACGAGCTGCCGGCGACGCTGGGCAACCACTTCTCGCTCGTGCTGGCCCAGCTGCCCCTCGGCCGCCGGACGTTCGCCGAGCGCCTCGCCGAAGTGCACCGCCGGGTCGCCCGCATCCGCGACTCGTACGAGCCGGTGCTGACCTTCGGGGTGCAGTACGCGATCGCGCGGGGCCCGGCGGCGCTGGGCCTGCCGGCGAGCCGGTTCTTCGCCGGCAAGGCCGTCGGCGTGCTCACGAACGTGCCGGGCCCGCGCACCCCGATGACGCTGGCGGGAGCACCGGTCGAGGGCATCGTCGGCTGGGCACCGTGCAGCGGCCGCCAGGCGATCACGATCTGCATCTTCAGCTACGCCGGCGAGGTCCGCTTCGGGTTCGGCACGGACCGGAAGCTGATCCCGGACCCGGAGGCGTTGGTGGAGGCCCTGGCGGAGGAGTTCGCCGCGGCGGCCGAGCGGGCCTGAAAGGTCATGTCGTGCGGGCCGGGTCCCGGCAAAGTCACACGGCCGGGCCACTCTGCCGCCGGTGACCCGCTCGCCCCACGTCTTGAATGACTCATTCAGGACCTCCAAGGACCTGAATGAGTCATTCAGTCGTTGGTGTCCCTGGCGGGACGTCCGTGCTGGGGTGAAAATCGTGTCTGGTCGCCTGCGTGACGTCGTGTGTCCTTGGCGCTGGGTCAAGGCCGTCATTCAGTCTGACGCTGGGAGTCGTTGAGGGTCCTGCATTGTTGCTTCGAGCACGCGAGCCCGGCTTTGGCTCACATCCCTGGCTCCCCGGGTGACCGCCGTTGTCGCTGATGCGAGACCGAAGCGAGGTGAGTCGTGGAAGAGGTGGACGAACTCGACCAGATCATCGAACGCGTGGCCGGGGTGGATCTGGGCAAGGCCGGTCTGGTCGCGTGTGTGCGGGTGCCCTCGGACCGGCCGGGCCGACGCCAGCAGGAGGTCCGCTCCTATGACACGTTTTCCCGGTCGTTGCTGGAACTGGCGGACTGGTTGCGGGCCGAGCGGGTGACCCTGGTGGCGATGGAGGCCACCAGTTCCTACTGGAAGCCGGTGTTCTACCTGCTGGAAGCCGAAGGGTTCGACTGCTGGCTGCTCAACCCCAAGCACGTCAAGCATCTGCCCGGCCGCCCGAAGACCGACACCCTGGACGCGGTCTGGCTGGCCAAGGTCGTCGAGCGCGGGATGTGCCGGCCCAGCCTGGTCCATCCCGCCCCGATCCGGCAGCTGCGGGATCTGACCCGGTATCGCCGCACCCTGATCCAGGACCGGACCCGGGAGAAGCAACGGCTGGAGAAACTGCTGGAAGACGCCCAGATCAAACTCTCCAGCGTGATCAGCGACATCCTGGGTGTCTCCGGCCGGGAGATGCTGGAGGCCATGATCGGCGGGCAACGGAACCCGCGGGTGCTGGCGCAGCTGGCCAGGACCCGGATGCGCACCAAGATCGGGGTACTGGAAGAGGCGCTGACCGGGCATTTCACCGACCACCATGCGTTCCTGACCCGCACGATGATCGACCGGATCGACCGGATCAGCGCCGATGTCGAGAAGGTCAACGCCGCGATCGAGGAGGCGATGGCTCCCTTTCGCGCCGCCGCGCAGCGGCTGGATGAGATTACCGGGATCGGGATCATCTCCGCCCAGGAACTGATCGCCGAGATCGGGGTCGACATGACCCGGTTCCCCAGCCCGGGGCATCTGGTCTCGTGGGCCAAATTCGCCCCGATCGCGCATCAGTCCGCCGCTACCACCGGCTACGGCTCCACCGGCAAAGGCAACCCGTGGCTGGCCGGGACCCTGGGCGAAGTCGTGGCCGGTCTCTCTCGCACCCGCACCTTCCTCGGGGAACGCTACCGGCGTCTGGTGCGCCGCCGCGGCAAGAAACGCGCCATCACCGCCGTCGGCAACTCCGTCCTCAAGATCATCTGGCATCTGCTGTCCGACCCCGGAGCCCGTTACCAGGACCTCGGCCAGGGCTACTACGCCGACCGGTACACCACGCAACGTCGCCGCCGCACCCTCATCCGTGACCTCGAACGCCTCACCGGCCAGCACGTCACCCTGCGACCTCACGCCGCCTAGCCCACCACCCGGGCCCAGGTCCAGGCCCCGGCTCCGCTGCGCTGCGCCGGGGGCGCTACCGCGCGCCCACGGTCACCTCGATTTACGAGCCAGGACGCTGGCGCAACCCTGCGGACTGCACCGACGCGACTTTGCCGGAGCCCTGTTCATGACGTCTGGCGAGGTGAACGACCCGTTCATGACATCCGGAAGGGTCCCAGCAGCTCAGCGCGCGGCGCCCCGCAGGGACTGGATCTCCCGCTCGATCCCCTTCACGAGCACATCGGTCTCCGGCACCGCGTCAGCATCGGAAGTGATCCCGAACGTCACCTGCCCGGCATAACTGAGCATCGCCACGCCGATCCGCACCCGCAAAGCGATCGGGACGTACGGGTACATCTCGACGATCGGCCGCCCGAGCGCGGAGAGCGGTTCCGCCGGCCCGCGCACGTTCGTCGTGACCGTCACGATGTTGCGCTGCGGCAGGTGCGCGGCGGCCCGGATCGCCCACGCCACCGGGGCGAACGGCTCGCGGGCGGCCGTCGCGGTGAGCAGGGCGCCGGCCGCGGCTTCCGTGCCCGCCTTCAGCGTGCCCAGCCGGTGGTGGATCCGGAGCAGGCGCTGCACCGGGTCGGCCAGGTCGACCGGCAGCAGCGGCAGCAGGAGCGAAACTTCGTTGTCGAGGTCCGTGCCGGTCCGCACCGACACCGGTACCAGGGACCGCACGCTGTCGGCGGCGAGGGTTTCCCCGCGCTGCAGCAGCAGTTCGCGGAGCCCGCCGGTGACGGCGGCCAGCAGCACGTCGTTCACCGTGACGTCGAACGCCCGGGCGACGGCTTTGACCTCGGCCAGCGGCACCGAAACGGTCGAGTAGCGCCGGTCGCGGCCGAGTGGTCCGGTGAGGGGGCTCGGGGACGCGGGCAGCAGCGCGGAGGCCATCGACGCGAGGCCGAGGGCGACGTCGCTGACGCGGCGGGCCAGCCGGTTCGGGTGCCGGGCTTGGCGCAGCAGCAGCCGCGCCTGGTCCCACGGGGTGCGCAGCAGCTTGCCCGCCGCGTCCAGCAGCAGGTTCACGCCGCCGGGATCGGGTGCCTCGGCCGCGGGTTCCGGGGCGGCCGGGGTCGTCCCGAACAGGATCGTCTGGAGCCGGGTCGCCGCGAGCCCGTCGGCGAGCGCGTGGTGCACTTTGGACAGGATGGCCCAGCGCCCGTCCGGCAGGCCCTCGATCACCCAGAACTCCCACAGCGGCCGCTCGCGCTCGAGCCGCTCGCCCATCAGGAGCGCGACCAGTTCGTTCAGCGCGGCCCGGTCGTGCGGCGCGGGGAGCGAGACCCGGCCGAAATGCGCGGCCGGGTCGAACTCGGGGTCGTCCACCCAGACCGGCGGCCCGAGGTCGAACGGCACCGTCCGCACCTTCTGGTGGTACCGGGGAATCCCGGCCAGGCGCGCGAGCACGGCGGCGGTGAACTCCTCCTGCGCGGGCGCGGGACCTTCGGCGATCGCCACCGAGGCGATGGCCAGCGACGAGCTGGGGTCTTCGTCCTCGATCTCGAGGAACGCCGCATCCAGTGGGCTGAGCCGGTCCATGACGTCCTCTCAGTGGGCGATGTCGACGACCACCCGGCGGACCTGGTCCTGCGGCCCGGTCTGGGTGAAGACGCGGAACGGCAGCTTCGCGCGGACTCCCGCGGCGAAGGTGCTCTGGCCTTCGAACGAACCGGCGAAGCGCACGGCCCGCAGGGACGGCCAGTCCGGGGTGTTCACGAGGGTGTCGCCGACCGCGGCGAGCACCCGCCCGGGCTGGTGCCCGGCGTCGTCGCTGCCCAGCGCGGGTGCCCGGACGACGATCTCCAGCGCGGCGCCGCCGGGGACCGGCAGCGGGTCGCCCTTCGGGTCCGAGGTGACCACGGGGACGTACTGGACGGCGTACCCGGCTGCGGCCGGGCCGTTGACGTCGAAGACCACGCGGTCGAAGCAGGCGTGCCGCCCGGCACGCACCAGGTAGAGCGCGTCCCGGCTCATCGTGTCCGAGCCGCGCGGATCCGTGCGCCAGCCCGAAGTTTCCGTACACGCCGGGGTCGCCGGCGCCGTCGAGGACGGTGCCGGCTTCGCGGGGGTGGTCGTCGCCGGAGCCGGCGTGGTGGCCGTGGTGGTCACCGGTGCCGGGAGCACCGAAGCCGAGAGCGGCGTACTGGTCGACGGCGACGCTCCCTGGTCGGCCCCGCACCCGGCGAGGGCGAGCCCGCACCCCAGCGCGACGACGATCGCCTGCCCGCGCACGGTCAGCTCGCCCGGGTGAGGGCGTCGCGCCGGCGTTCGTACTCTTCCTGGTCGATCTCGCCGCGGGCGAACCGCTCGTCGAGGATGCGCCGGGCGGGGTCGACCGGGGGCGGTGGCTGCGGCGCCCGGCGCGCGAAGACCACGACGAGGCTGACGAGCGCGGCCAGGACCAGCACCATCAGCACGAGCATGCCGATGCCACCGGCCCAGCCGGCCCAGCCCATGGTTCCCGGGTGGTTCCAGTACGGCATGACGGCTCCTCTCCTAGCGGGACTGGAAGTGCTTGGGGGCCGCCTCGAGCGGCTGCAGCACGTCGGCGAGGTCGCGCCGCGGCGTCGCGGGCAGCGGGTCGGCGTTGGCGGGTGCCCAGCCGATGCGCAGCACCATCTGCGGGAACGACCCGCCGGTGACGTGCTCGGTCACGCTCTCGCGGACGTCGGCCAGCTCCAGCGGCTCGGTCAGGGGGCACGAGGACAGGCCGTAGGCGTTCGCCGTGAGCAGCACGGCGCTGGTCGCTTCGCCGGCGCGCAGCCGCGACATCCGGTCGTCGGAGGCGGTGCTCAGCACCAGCAGCACGGTCTCGTCGTCTTCGGCCTTGGCGTCCGGCGGCTGGGTGAGCATCGGGTCGGCGAACGGGCGGCCCCGCAGCGCGCCCGGCGTGTCGTCCGGTGCCGGGGTGTTGCGCGCGGGCACGCCGTCCGGCGCGATGTGGCGGCCGCTCCAGGCTGCCAGCTCGGTGCGGTAGGCGGGATCGCCGGCGTGCCGTCGCGAGGCCTCCTCGATCGCCGTCGCCAGGTAGTAGCGCGCCGAGTTGTCGGCGGCGCGCAGGACGGTGCCTTCCAGCGCCGCGGCTTTGGCCATCGCTTCGACGTAGCTGCGCGGCACGGACCACGAACTGTGCCGGCGCCGGTCGGTGCGCCGCCGCGGGATCGCCGCCGCCATCGCGATCTCGTCCTGCGACGGATCGTGCCGCTGCAGCGTGATCGCGGCGAGGTGGGCGGGCTCGTCCGGGTTCGGCAGCCGGTGCACCTGCGCGGCCCAGCCGAGCGCGGCGAAGCCGACTCGCAGGTGGTGCAGGGCCGCGCCGCAGCTGAGGATCAGGTCGCGGCCGTCCGGGTCGGTCTCGGGCAGCCGGCGGTCCTCGTCGGCGTAGAGGTGCAGCGAGCTGTGCCCGATCCGCCAGTACCACGGCTGGGAGTTGTGCACCGACGGTGCGCGGACGGCCATCGCGACCGCGGTCTTGACGGTGAACTCGTCCGGGAGTCCTCGCTCCATCATCGGCCTTCCTCGGGATCGTGGGTGTCTTCGGGTTCGACCTTCGCACCGCGGCGTCGGGCGCCGGGAGAGTCGGAGTGCCTCTGCCCGGGGGACTTTCGGTGCTCCGGCACCAGGGCCGCGACCGCCCGCGCGAGCGTCTCGGCCGGGGTGCCGGTCGTCGGCAGTGGGTGCGCTTCGGGCCACGGGTCGGCGTCCGCGGCCATCCGGTGCGCGATCTCCGGGGTGGCGTCGGACAGCGCGCCGGAGCGGGTCGTGATCCGCCGCGCCGCGGTCTCTTCGGGGGCCTGGCAGCGCACGGCGAGGAGCGGGGTGTCCGTCCGGCCGGCCACTTCGGCGGCGAGCGCGCGGTGCCGGGCGGCGTTCCAGGACGCGTCCAGCACCACGAACTCGCCGAGGGCCAGCAGTTCACCGGCGCGGCGCACGAGCTCCGCGTAGGTCGCGTCCGTGTGGCCCGCGTCGTAGAGGCCTTGCCGGTAGCCCTCGGCGGGCCGCCGGACGGGCGCGAGCCCGGCCAGCTCCTTCCGCAGCCGGTCCGACTGCAGCAGCGTGGCGCCGAGCCGGTCGGCCAGCCCGCCGGCGATCGTCGACTTGCCCGTGCCGGGCTCTCCGCCGACGAGGACCAGGCGCACCCGGCCGAGCCGCAGGTGCCACAGCGTGAGCTCGGCGTACTCGCGGGCCAGCGCGGCCGCTTCGGGGTCGCCCTGTGCGTGGCGCAGGCAGGCCACCTTGACCCGGACGAACGCGCGGTAGGCGAGGTAGTGGTGCACCAGCGCCGGGGGAGCGGGGTCGCCGCTGAACTCGCGGTAGTCGAGCAGCAGCTGCGCACCCAGTTCGGGCGCGTCGAGGCGCTCGAGGTCCATGGCCAGGAACGCGACGTCGTCGAGGACGTCGACGTGCCGGAGGCGGTCGTCGAACTCCAGGCAGTCCAGGACCCGGGGGCCGTCGTCGAGGCAGAAGACGTCGTCGGCGAGCAGGTCGCCGTGCCCGTCGACGACGTGCCCTTCGGCGATCCGCCGCTCGAACAGCGGCTCGCGGCCGGCCAGGAACTCCTCGGCGAGGGCTTCGATCTCCAGCGCGGTGGCCGGGTCGAGCACCGCGCCGTGGAACGGCCGGACCTGCTCGAAGCTGTCCCGCCACCGGTCGCGGACCGCGTCGCGGGTCTCGTCGGCGTCGATCTCCGGCCCGCGCGCGGCCCGGGAGTGGAACGCCGCGAGCTGCCGGGCCAGCCGCCGGATCGCCAGGGACAGCGGCGCCCGACGGCGGACCAGCGCGGACAACCGCCGGTCCTCGGGCATCCGGCGCATGACGACCAGGTGGTCGAGGACTTCGCCGTCCGGGCCGGTGACGTCGGCGACGCCGAGGTAGACGTCCGGTGCCAGCCGCCGGTTCAGCTCCACCTCGCGGTGGCACACCCGCTCGCGCGTCTTCCGTGCCGAAAAGTCCAGGAAGCCGAGGTCGACGGGCTTTTTCAGCTTGTAGGCCAGGTCTCCGACCAGGAAGACCGCGCCGATGTGGGTTTCGTGCACGTCGGCCCATGGTCTGTTCATGTCCCGAGCATCGGCTTCCGCGGGGCTGTCGCGCCGGGGACGAAAGTCACCGGCGCCGGGGACCGCGGCCACCTGTCCCGGGCCGGCCGGGCGCCCACCATGGATCCGTCGAGAGCGGAGGAGCGACGTGGACGAGACGGCGATCGAGGTGGCGGGCCTGCGCGTCCGCCGCGGGGGCCAGGAGGTGCTGCGCGACATCGGGTTCTCCGTGCGCCGCGGCACCGTCACCGGGTTGCTCGGCCCGAACGGCTGCGGCAAGAGCACTCTCATGCGCTCGATCGTCGGCGTGCAGATCGTCGACGCGGGGCAGGTGACGGTGCTGCGCCGGCCGGCGGGCAGCCCCGAGCTGCGCCGCCGGATCGGCTACGCGACGCAGGAACCCGCGATCTACGCGGACTTGAGCGTCACCGAGGCCCTGCGCTACTTCGCCGCGGTGCTCGGCGCGCGTCCGTCCGATGTGGACCGGGTGATCGCGCAGACGGGGCTCTCGGGGTCGGCCCGCACGCTGGTCGGCCGGCTCTCCGGCGGCCAGCGCGGCCGGGCCAACCTGGCCGTCGCCCTGCTGGGCACGCCCGAACTGCTCGTGCTGGACGAGCCGACCGTCGGCTCCGACCCCGAGCTGCGGGACGAGCTCTGGCAGCTGTTCCACGACCTCGCGGCGACCGGGGTGACCCTGCTGATCTCCAGCCACGTCATGGACGAGGCCGCGCGCTGCGACGACCTCCTCCTGCTGCACCGGGGAAAGCTGCTCGCCAGGGGCACGCCGGAGGACCTGCGCGCGCGGACCGGCGCGGCCGATCTCGAGCAGGCGTTCCTGCGCCTGATCAAGGCAGGAGCGACCCGATGAGCACCCCGATCACCCTGGCCACCGCGCGCCGGATCCTCACCCAGCTGCGGCACGACCCGCGCACGGTCGCGCTCATCATCGGCGTGCCGAGCGTGCTGATGATCCTGCTGCGCTACGTCCTGAACTCCGAGCAGCGCTTCAGCGCGATCGCGCCGGCGCTGCTGGGCATCTTCCCGTTCACGATCATGTTCCTGCTCACCTCCGTGACGACGTTGCGCGAGCGCACGACCGGAACGCTCGAGCGCCTGATGACGATGCCGATCGGCAAGCTCGACCTGCTGCTCGGCTACGCACTGGCGTTCGGCCTGCTCGCCACCCTGCAGGTCGTCGTCGCCGCCGGAATTTCATTGACCTGGCTGGGCCTCGACATCGCCGGCTCGGTCTGGACGCTGCTGCTCATCGTCGTGCTGGACGCGCTGCTCGGCACGGCGCTGGGGCTGTTCGTCAGCGCGTTCGCCCGCACGGAGTTCCAGGCGATCCAGTTCCTGCCGGTGTTCGTGCTGCCGCAGTTCCTGCTGTGCGGCCTGTTCGTCCCGCGCGGGGACATGGGCTGGGTGCTGAGCGCGCTGTCGGACGTCATGCCGCTGTCGTACGCCGTCGACGCGCTCACGCACGTCACGCGCTCGGCCGAGATCGACGGGACGCTGGTCCGCAACGTCGCGATCATCGCCGGCTGCGGCGTGGTCGCCCTCCTGCTCGGCGCGGCCACCCTGCGCCGCCGCACCCCCTGAGGGGCCGCGTCCACCGTCCGCCTCAGGTGGTCAGTGCCCGGTTCAGCCGCCACGACGCCAAGGCCAGCAGCAGCGCCGCGAACGCGGTCAGCACCCCGAGCGGGAGCAGGATGTCCACGAGCCCGCCGCCCCGCGAAAGCAGCGTCGTCCAGGCGTCGACCGCCCAGGCGTGCGGGGTGAGGTGGCCCAGTGCGCGCACCGCCCCCGGCACGATCTCCAGCGGCCACATGCAGCCGCCGAGCATCCCGAGGCCGACGCCGAACGTCGTGCCGAGCGCGGACGCTTGCTCGGGCGTGCGGAACAGGGTGCCGGCGAGCAGGCCGGCCCCGGTGCCCACGACCGCCCACGTCACGACCAGCACGGCGGCGGCGAACGGATCACCCCAGCGCACCCCGAACAGCACCGCGCCCGCGGTGACGATCAGCGCGGACTGCAGCAGCGCGAGCCCGAGCTGGCAGAGGGCCTCGCCGAGGACGATCTCCCGCGCCCGCACGGGCGCGGCCAGCACCCGGGCGTGGACGCCGAGGCGCCGCGTCTGCACCATGGCGGCGCCGGCGGCGAGCGAGTTCACGAACACGAACAGCACGAGCATGGTCGGCGCGCTGTAGCCGAACCCGCCGGGCAGGATGTCGCTCGAGCCGTTCACCACCTCGCCGGCCACGACCGTCGCGGGCACCTGACCGGCCACCGCGGTGGCCAGCGGCAGCCGGCCGGTCACGGTGCCCCCGGCGACCGCCGCGGCGAATCCCGCCGCCTGCAGGGTCTTCGCGTGCCGCGCCACCGCCGCGGACACCGCCTGCCACGCGCTTTGCCCGCCCCCCGTGGTCCCACCGGTCAGCAGGGGCAGCCGGGCGGTGCCGCCGCTCGCCAGCGCCGCGTCGAATCCGGCGGGGATGACCAGGACGGCATCCAGTTCGTTGCGGCGCAACGAATCCCGCGCGGCCCGCTCGTCGGCGAACGCGGTCGCCCGCAGGTCGTCGGAGCTGTCCAAGACCTGGGTGAGCCCGGCGGCCAGCGGCCCCGCGGCGGTGACCACGCCGACCCGCGGGGTGGTGGGACCGCCGACGGTCGCGCCGATCACGAGGATCACGACCAGCGGCAACAGGATCATGAAGAACGCGGCGACCCGGTCGCGCAGCAGCCGGGCGAGGGAAGTGGCCGCGATGGTGATGACGGTCATCGGCGCACCGCCCGCCGCTGGAGGACGCCGGTCACGAGGGCGAGCAGCGCGCAGAACGCCAGGATCGCGAGGACGGGCACGGCCACGCTGGTCCCGGGCGCGCCGCCGGCCAGATCGGTGAACCCCCGCAGCGCCCAGCCGTTCGGGGTGAACAGCGCCAGCCGCCGCACGAGCTCGGGTCCGGTCCCGGCGAACACGAACTGCCCGCCGACGAGCACCAGCCCGAACGTGAGGATCGCGGCCAGGCCGTCGGCCTGGCGCTCGGTGCGGGACACCGTGATGACGAACGCGGTCAGGCACGCGACGCTCAACGCGACCGCGAAGATCAAGACGGCGACGGCCGGCAGCGGTCCCCAGTCCGCGCCGAACGCCATCGAGGTCACCAGGCAGACCGTGCCGAGGCCGGCGACGCTGTAGGCGAAGGTGGCGAGCGACTTGCCGGCCAGCGCGGCGCCCCGGCCCCCGGGAGCGACGGCGATCCGGTCGAGCGTCCCGTCCCGGAGCTCGAGGAAGTAGCCCCGGGCGCCGAACCCCATGGCGAAGAAGAGGAAGAAGATCCCCATGGCCGGCGCGAAGTACTCGACGCCGGAGATCGGCCGGCTGCCGGACGCCTGCCGGACCACCTGCTCGGGGAGCCGCAGCTGCGCCGCGCGGGCGGTGAGGTCGCCTGCCGGCGCCCCGGCGGCGACCGCTGACGCCACCGAAAGCCGGTTCGCGTCGAGCTGGGCGGCGAACGACTCGGCGACCGAGCGCACCACCTGGCCCGCCAGCGGACTGTCCACTGTGGTCAGCACGGTGACCGGGCGGCTCGGTGCGCCGCCCGCGGCGGCCGAGAACCCGGCGGGGATCACCACGGCCGCACCGACCGCGCCGCGGTCGACCCGGGCGCGGGCGTCGGCGGCGTCGCCGACCGCGGTGACGGTGAGCACCGAAGCCAGTTCGGGACTGGTCAGGAGGCCGGTGAAGGTACGCGCGAGGACACCGTGGTCCTCGTCGACGACCGCGACGTCGGCGTGGAAGGTCTCGGCGCCGCCGAAGGCGAAGCTCACCAGCGCGGCGATCGCGAGCGGAGCCAGGAAACCGAGCACCCAGGCGGAGCGGTCGCGGGCGCGCTGCCGGAGGTCCTTCGCGGCTACGACGAAGACGGGCCACATGCTCAGTCCCGCAGTGCGGTGCCGGTGAGGTGCAGGAACACCGCTTCGAGGTCGGGTTCGGCCACCTCGGCCGAGCGGACGGCCACGCCCGCCCGCTCGGCCGCGGCGAACAGCGACGGCAGGAGCTTCCGGCCGTCGCGCCCGATGAGGTGGACTTCGGTCCCGGTGGCGTCCGCACCCTCGATGCCGGGCAGGTCGCGGCAGAGGGTGGCGAACCCGACGAGGTCGCCCGACGCCGACAGGGTGATCCGGTCCCGTTCGCCGAGCCGGTCGACCAGCTCGCGGCGGGTTCCTTCGGCGATCAGCCTGCCGTGGTCGATGATCCCGACCCGGTCGCAGAGCCGTTCGGCTTCCGCCATGTCGTGCGTGGTGTAGAGGACGGCCATGCCGCCCGCGCCGAACCGGTGGACGCTTTCCATGATCGCGTGGCGGCTCTGCGGGTCCACGCCGACGGTCGGCTCGTCGAGCACCAGCAGCGTCGGCCGGTGCAGGAGCCCCGCGCCGATGTTGAGGCGGCGCCGCATCCCGCCGGAAAAGGACTCCACCTTGTCCTTCGCCCGGTCGGCGAGCCCGATCAGCTCGAGGACTTCGTCCACCCGGTCACGCAGCACCTTGCCGCGCAGCCGGTACAGGCGCCCGAAGAAGGTCAGGTTCTCCCGGGCGGTGAGGTCGGGGTAGAGCGCGACATCCTGCGGAACGTAGCCGATCAGGCCCCGCCCGGCGGTGGAAGCGGGACTCACCGCGGTCCCGCCGACCACGACGTGGCCGGCGTCCGCGTGCAGCAGACCGCACACCAGCCGGATGGTCGTGGTCTTGCCCGCGCCGTTCGGGCCCAGCAGCCCGTAGGTCTCTCCGGCCGGGATGGCGAAGGTGACGTCGTCGACCGCGAGCCGGTCACCGAAGCGCTTGACCAGTCCGGTCGCGGCCAGGACCCCGTCGGTCGAGGAGCGCGCCGGCGTCGCTGCTACCTGGTGCGTCATCGGCCCAGCATCGGCGGGAGCGGTCGGCACCGGGAGGGCCGAAGGTCCGCGGGCCGGGGGACCGATGGTACTGGCGGGGTCGCGGGGCACGGCGTTGACTCCGGCCACGGGAACCGGGAAAGGACGTCCGGATGGCGACGACACCCACCGTGGCCGCCGTGCTGCGGATCCGGCCGTTCCGGCGGCTGTGGCTCGTCCTCGCGGTCTCCTCGACCGGCGACTGGCTCGGCTTGCTTGCCACCTCGACGTTCGCCGCGGCGCGCTTCACCGGCCCGACGGCCCAGGGCGCCGCCTTCGGCGGGGTGATGGCCGTGCGCCTGCTGCCCGCGCTGCTGCTCGGCCCGGTCGCCGGGGTACTGGCCGACCGGTTCGACCGGCGGCACACGATGATCGTCTGCGACCTCCTCCGGTTCCTGCTCTTCGCGTCGATCCCGGCGGTGGGGCTGCTGGTGGCCGACGCCGGGGCCGTCGTGGCGTGGGCCGCGATCGCCACTTTCGGCATCGAAGCCCTCGCGATGGTGTGGTCGCCCGCCCGTGACGCCGCCGTGCCCACGCTCGTCCCGCGCGAAGCGCTGGAAGCGGCCAACCGGCTTTCCCTGGCGACCACCTACGGTGTCACGCCGGTGGTCTCCGCGCTGGCCATGGCGGGCCTGTACGGGCTCCCGGACCGGTTCGACCCGGTCACCGTCGCACTGCTGCTGAACTCCGCGACCTTCCTGGCGAACGCCGGCGTGCTCGCGGTGGGGGTGCGCGAGCTGAGCGGCCGGGGGCCGCGGCCCGGGCACCCCGGCGTCCGGCGCGAGCTGGGCGAGGCGTGGCGGTACGTGCGCCGGACCCCGTCGGTGCGCGGGCTGGTCACCGGGATCCTGGTCGCCTTCGCCGGGGCGGGTGCCGTGATCGGTGCCGCCCAGCGGTACGCCCGGACTCTGGGCGACGGTGACGTCGTCTTCGCACTGCTGTTCGCGGCGCTGTTCGCCGGCATGGCGCTCGGTGTCGGCGGCGGGCCGCTGGTCGTGCACGCGCTCTCCCGCCGCCGCTGGTTCGCGTTGTCGATCGTGCTCGCCGGGTTCTCGGTCGCGGTGCTGGCCGTCGTCCCGGACCTCGGCTCGGCCGTGGCCGCCTGCGTCGGCACGGGCGCCGGGGCGGGCATGACCTTCCTCGTCGGCTGGACCCTCCTGGGCAGCGAGGTGGGCGACGACCTGCGTGGCCGCGTCTTCGGCTTCGTCGAGGCAGGCGGGCGCGTCGCCCTGCTGGTGTCGATCGCCCTCGCGAGCGTGCTCGTCGGTCTTCGCGCGGTCCCGCAGGGGATCCCCGCGGCCCGGGTGGTGCTGCTCGGCGCCGGTGGCGCGGTCCTGGCCGCGGGGTGGGTGGGGTTGCGCCGGATCGACGACCGGCCGGGCACCCCCGTCCTGCGCGACCTGCTGCGTGCCTTCCGGAAGCGAAGTGACGAAAGTCCTCGCATCCCGGGCCGAACGACGCCATCCGCCGGGCGTTCCGTGAACGTACCGTCGGATCCCGGTACACCCCGGTCCGATGTGGCCGGTGCACGTCCCGAAGCGATGGAAGGTGATTCCCCTGCTGACCGGTATCGACCGTGACCACGGCCTGCGCGGCGGGCTGACCGGCTACCTGGCGGCGGTGAGCGCCGCGGTGGGGGTGGGGGAGGAGTCCTGCACCGTCGACATCGATGCCCCCGCTTCCGCGTACGTCGCCCTCGACGTCCGGCTGCCCCGGCACCCCGGGCGGGACATGGCGCTGCTGTGGGACGAACGCCACGGCTGGGCGTTCGCCATGGAGACCCATTCCGGCGAGGACCTGCTGGTGCTCGCCTACCTCGGCGGGGAACTCGTGCCCAGCCCGGCGCGCGTCCGCGGTTTCGTGGCGGCGGTCCGGCTGGCCGGCGGCGGGTCCGGCGAGCCCGTCCCGCCGGACCTGCGAGGCGACCGCGGCGAACTGCTGGACCGGCTGCGGCGCCACCGCCGCGGCCTGTGGGCCACGACCGTCCCCTTCCGGACCGGAGCGGGGTGACGCCGATGTCCGCTGTGGCTCGCGCGACCTGGACGCCGGCCGAGACCGAGGTACTGGTCCGGTCGATGATGCTCGCGCCTTCGGTGCACAACACCCAGCCGTGGCTGCTGGAGGTCGCGCCGGGGGAGCTGTCGGTGCGCGAACGCGCCGAGCCGGCCCTGCCGCACCACGACCCGCTCGGCCGCGACCGCGCCGCTTCCTGCGGTGCCGCCGTGGCCAACCTCGAACTCGCGGTCCGCACCCTCGGCCGCTCGGCGGAGGTCGCCTTCCTGCCCGACGACGGCCGGCCGGACCTGGTGGCGCGGATCGCCGTCGGGGACCCCGAACCGCCTGCCGCCGAGGAACTGCGCCGCTACGGCGCCATCGCCCGCCGGGTCAGCCACCGCGCCCCGTTCGAAGGGGTGGCCGTGCCGGCGCCGGTCGTACGGGCCATCGTCGCCGCCGGAGGTGCGCGGGGCGTCGAGGCGCGCCCGGTCCAGGCCGGCCGGGAAGTCGCCGTCGTGTCCCGGTTGCTGCACTCCGCCGCCGAGCACTTCCGCCAGGACGGCGTCTACCAGCGCGAGCTGTCCCTGTGGACGATCCGGGACGAGGCTGTCCACCGCCACGGCGTCGGCGTTCCCGCCAGCCGGATCCCCGCCGGCTCGGTGCCGTGGGCGGGCCTGGTCCGCCGCGCGACCGAAATCCCCGAGCCGGCCGAGCTCGAACGCCGCCTGGCCGGCGAGACCCTGCTGCTGTTCGTGACCGCCGACGACGCCCGCCTGGACCACGTCCGCGTGGGCTACGCGATGGAGCGGGCCTGGCTCGCGGCGGTCGACCTCGGCCTGGCCGCGGCGGTGCTCACGCAGCCGCTGCACTGGGCGCCGGTGCGCTCCGCGCTGTGCGAGGACCTCGGCCTCACCGGCTTCCCGCAAGCTCTCGTGCGCGTCGGCTACGCCGCGGAAGCGGTCGCGCCCGCTCCTCGCCGGGCGGTCGAAGAGGTGCTGCGCGAGCGGTGAAACAATTTCGAATGCCTGGTCGCAACAGTCATTCAATTGTTCGTGGAACGCCATTGTGCAATGGTTCCGACCTTTTTCGGTCGATCGGTGGACAGTACTGTCCGGGTCGCTGGGCGGTGAGACACATCTGGCCCTAGACCTGCGATGGGGCAGTGTTTCCCGGCCGTCGGGTCCCGGTGGCGGCAATTGCTCCGAACGGGTGCAATCAATTCGTCGGGCATTAGCCGGATCGGGCGCCGTCGAGTAGGCTCCGGCGGTCTTCGGGAATTTCGGGGGAAAACGCGATCATCGCGACAAGCGATCGACGACGGCTTCAGGAGGTTTCGTGCACGAGACGACCGCGGCCACCGGCTCGGCGCCGGGAGGTGTGCCGGAGGCCGGTTTCCGCCACCAAGGGTTCCTCTACGGCACGGACGCCGAGTTCCTCGCGACGGCCGTGCCGTTCGCGCAGGAAGGGCTGTGCCGGGGCGAACCGGTGCTGGTGACCACGACCGCGGCCAACCTGGAGCTGCTGCGCGCCGTGCTGGGCGCCGACGCCGACCGGATCGCCTTCGCCGAATCGGGTTACATCGGCCGTCGGCCGGCGAAGCTGGCCAACGCGCTGCGGCGCTACTGGGACCGGCACCGGTCCACCGCGCCGACCGGGGCGGTCCGCGTCCTCGCCGAACCCGCGCGCAGCGGCGGCGCCCGTGAAGCGGCCGCGTGGCAGCGCACCGAACACGGGTTCAACGCGGCGCTGGGCGGTACCCGCATCTGGCTGATCTGCCCGTACGACACCAGGGTCCTCGACGCGGGCGTCGTCGAGGAGGCCCGCCGCACCCACCCCGAGTGCGTCATCGCCGGCCAGGTCCGGCTCTCCGCGCGGTTCACGCCACCCGCGGCAGGGGACGCGTTCGAGGTGGCCGGGACACCGGAAGCCGATGAGGTCTTCCGCTTCGAAGGGGATCTGGTCGCCGTCCGGCGGTACGTGCTCGACCGGGCCGGCGCTCTGCTCCGTTCCGAGGACACGGCGACGCTGTTCGGCATCGCCGTCGGCGAAGCGATCGCCTACCTGCTCGAGCGCGGTATCGACCGGGCGGCCGTCTGGGTGCGGCCGGCGGCCGGCCGGGTGGTGTGCACGCTGCACAGCGACCGGCCGGTCGCTGGCCCGGCGTTCTACGGCCTTCGCGCCGCGGCCGGCCCGGGTGGCGGCCTCTGGATGACCGACCAGATCTGCGAGTGGCTCGACATCAGCTCCGACGCCGCCGGCTGCACCGTCGAGCTGGCCATGCGGGAACGCGCGGCCGGGGACTGAGCGGCGCGGACATACCTGTCCTCACCGCAGCCGCACGTCACCGAACCGGTCTTCGATCCGGCGCAGGTCGCGCAGCCGGGGCTCGGTCTGCCCGCCGAGCCAGCGGGTCAGCGTCTTGGTCGACACGCCCAGCTGCTCGGCGGCGGCCTCCTTGGTGATGCCCCGGCTGAGCAGCGCCTCGGCCAGCCAGGCGGCGAAGCTGGCGGCCGGCTCCGGCCGCGGGGCAACCGGGCCGGACCGCGGGGCGCGGGAGGGGAGCACGTCGAACTCGACGTGCCCGGGGTACCGCCGGCACGAGACCTCGAGCACCCCCGAAGGTCCGGCGGCGCTCAGCAGCGCCGTGAGGATCGTGTTGCCGATCTCGCGGTCTTCCGCGTCGGCGAGCGGCGCGTCCCCGAGACACCCCTGGACGAATTCCCGGATTCGCGGAACCGCGGACGGCCGGGCCGGAAAGATCTTCGTGACGATTTCGACCGGTACCACCTCGATCGACTTGCCCGCTGACCGGCCGGCCGTTTCCATTTCGATCAAAGTCCCTTCCGACGGGGTGTTCAGTGTAGTCGCGGAATACCGAGCGCGGACGGCCGGTTTTGTCCCGCCCGTCGCTCAGGTGTGTCCGGCCGGCCTTGCCGCGCCCGCCGGGCACGGACTACGGTGGCGTCTTCTCGCTCGCGGGGAAGGGATCGACGATGGCGAAGGCCGGCTCGGGAAATCTCCCGCCGACCGTCCACATTCTGTGGATGAATGGCGGGCTGAGCTGCGACGGGGAATCGGTGGCCCTCACCGCGGCCACCCAGCCCGGTATCGAAGAGATCGTCCTCGGTGGTCTTCCCGGCCTTCCCGAGATCGTGATGCACTGGCCGTTCCTCGATTTCCAGAGCGGGCCCGACGGCGGTCCGGACAGCTTCATCGAATGGTGGCACCGCGCGGCCCGCGGCGACCTCGACCCGTTCATCCTGATCGTCGAAGGCTCGATCGCCGACGAGACGAACAAGGCCGAAGGCTTCTGGTGCGGGTTCGGCACCGATCCGGAGACGGGCCAGCCGATCACCGCCGCCGAGTGGCTCGACCGGCTGGCGCCCCGGGCGATGGCGATCCTGGCGGTCGGCACCTGCGCCGCGTACGGCGGGGTGCACGCCATGGCCGGCAACCCCACCGGCGCCATGGGGGTGCCCGAGTACCTCGGCCGGGACTGGCGGTCGTGGGCCGGGCTGCCGATCGTGTGCGTGCCCGGCTGCCCGGCCCAGCCGGACAACATGTCCGAGACCATCCTGCACCTGCTGTTCCAGGCGTCCGGGAGCGCACCGGTGATCGACGTCGACGAGGCCCTGCGGCCGAAGTGGCTGTTCGGCAACACCGTCCACGAAGGGTGCGACCGGGCCGGCTACTACGAGCAGGACGAGTTCGCCGACCGGCACGACTCGCCGCGCTGCCTGGTGAAGCTGGGGTGCTGGGGCCAGGTGGTCCGGTGCAACGTGCCCAAGCGGGGCTGGATCAACGGCGTGGGCGGCTGTCCGAACGTCGGCGGCATCTGCATCGGCTGCACCATGCCCGGGTTCCCGGACAAGTTCATGCCGTTCATGGAGAACCCGGTCGACGCCGGGGTGCCGACCGCGACGGAAAGCGTGACCGGCTCGGCGATCCGCATCCTCCGCGAGATCCGCACGGCGGGCGAGCGGTGAGCTCCGTCGAAACCCGGCTCAGGACACTTCTGTCCACGCTGCTCGCCGGGCCGGGCCGCCGGCCCGCCGAAGAGATCGTCCGGCAGCTGACGGACCTGTACGGCGAAGGCCTGACCAGGGTCGTCGCCCTCCTGCGCGAGCACGCTCCCGGCGCGCTGGACGCGATCGCCGCGGACGACGTCGTGACGGACCTGCTGGTGCTGCACGACCTCCATCCGCACGACGCCACCGCCCGGATCCGGCGCGCCCTGGCCCGGGTGGGCGCCGACGCCGGGTACCTGAACACCGACGGCGGGGTGGTGCGCCTGTGGCTCGGCGGCGGCTGCGGGGCCGCGTCCCGGCCGGCGGTGGCCGCGGCGGTCCGCGACGCCGCACCGGAGGTCACCGGCGTCGAGTTCGTCACCGCGTTCCACCGGATCGGCGTCGGACCGCCGCCGGGCTACGCCGGACCGGCGTCATGAGTGTCCACAGTGGAGCTTTTCCCGCCGCGCTGAACCGGGGAGCGGTGCGCCCGGAGGCGTGCGAGCTGTGCGGGACGCCGGTGGCCGGCCGGCACGCCCACGTGGTCGACACCGGCCGGCGGGGCCTGCTGTGCGCGTGCCGCGCGTGCTTCCTGCGGTGCACGAGGTGCGACGGCGCGCGCTACCGGGCGGTTCCGGAGCGCTACCTCTGGGACCCCGCCCACCCGGTCGCGTGCCTCGACTGGCGCGCCCTCGGCGTGCCGGCCGGGTTCGCGTTCGTGCTGCGCCGCGGCACCCGGGTCACGGCGTTCCAGCCCGGTCCGGCCGGCGCCGCCGAGACCACGCTGCCCGCCGACCTCTGGACGGACATCGCGGCCGGCCACCCCCTCCTGGCGGCGGCGGAACCGGACGTCGAGGCGATCGTGTTCCGCGGCGCGGAGCGGACCACGGACTGCTTCCTCGTCCCGGTCGACGCCTGCTACCGCCTGACCGGCGTGGTCCGCCGCTTCTGGACCGGCCCCGACGGCGGCCCGGAGATGCACGACCGCGTCGGCGAGCTGTTCGCGGAGATCCGCCGGCGGGCGCGGCCGATGGGCCCGGAAGACCGGTCCGGGCCGGCACGGGCCTGGTGACTTCCGGCCCTGGCCGATACCCCGGGTTCCGGGGTCGACTCGGGCCATGGTGCGAAGGGGCCGCCCGGCGCGGCCGGTCGTGGACCGCGCGAGTCCGGCCGACCGCGCCTTCCTGGCGATGAACACGGCCGAGGTACCGGTGCAGTTCGGGGTGCTCCTGCTGCTCGGGCCGGCTCCGGGGCTCGACCTGGCCCGGGTGCGGCAGCGGATCGCCGAGCGGATCCCGGCCGTCCCGCGGCTGCGCCGTCGGCTGGTCCGGGCGCCGCTGGGCGGCGGCGGGCCGATCTGGGCCGACGACGCCTGCTTCGACGTCCGCCGCCACGTCCGGGCCGCGGTGTGCGCACCGCCCGGCGATCGGCAGGCGGTGCTCGACACCGCGTTGTCGC
The DNA here is from genome assembly GCF_014873755.1 of Amycolatopsis lexingtonensis. Classification (NCBI taxonomy): domain Bacteria; kingdom Bacillati; phylum Actinomycetota; class Actinomycetes; order Pseudonocardiales; family Pseudonocardiaceae; genus Amycolatopsis; species Amycolatopsis lexingtonensis. The sequence continues at coordinate 2,994,223 of NZ_JADBEG010000001.1, read as the reverse complement.
TGGTGTCCACCCCGTTGCCCCGGAACGCCCCGCTGTGGTCGGCGACCTTCGTGACCGGGCTGGCCGGCCACGAAGCCGCGTTGGTGGTGGTGTTCGACCACGTGCTCGCGGACGGCGTCGGAGGTCTCGCCGTCTTGGCTCGCCTGGTGGACGGAACCGCGGAGCCGGACGTGCCGCCTTTCCCGGTCCCGCGTCCCGGTGCCGGGACGCTGCGCCGGGACGCGCTGGCCGGCCGGTTGCGCGCGGTGCGCCGGATCGGGCCGGCCCTGCGCGCGTTGCGACGCGCCACCGCCGCCGGTGGCGGCCTGCACCCGGCGCGCGCCACCCCGTGTTCGCTGGTCGGCCCGACCGGACCGGGTCGCAAGCTCGCGGTGGTCCGGACCGACCTGTCCGCACTGGGGGCGGCGGCCCACCGGTACGGCGCATCGGTGAACGACGCCGTCCTGGTCGTCGTGGCCGGTGCGCTGCGCCGGCTGGCGGCCGCTCGCGGGGAGGACGTCGACGCGTTCGTGATCACCGTGCCGGTGTCGGGCCGGACCGCGGGCGACGGCGCGGCCCTGGGCAACGCGGTCAGCCCGATGCTCGTCACGGTGCCGGCCACCGGTTCCGTGCGCGCCCGGCTCGGCCGGGTGACGTCCCAGGTCCGGTCCGCCAAGGCCGCCGCTTCCGGGCCACCGCCGATCGCCGTGCTGGGTGCGGCCTTCCGGGCGGCGGCCGCGCTCGGTGGCTACCGCTGGTACATGAACCACCAGCGCCGGATGCACACGCTCGTCAGCCATGTGCGGGGCCCGGCCGAGCCGGTCGGCTTCGGCGGTGCGCCGGTCCTGGCGGCGATCCCGCTCAGCGTGGGCGAAAGCGGGAACCTGGCCGTCGTCTTCGAAGCGCTCTCCTACGCGGGCACGCTGACGATCTCGGTGCTCGCGGCCGCCGACCGGTGCCCCGACCTGGACGTCCTCGTCGACGGACTGGCGGCGGAACTGGCTGTGGTGCGCGGGGAATCCGGCTGAAGAGCGGCCTTTCGGCTCTCCCGTCGTGGACCCAGGACCCTGCCCCGGAACCACCCGGCGGACGACGATCGGAGCGAACGGAGGCCCGCGATGACCACCAGCGTGAAAACCCGCCGTCCCCCCGCCCGGACCCGGCTCGCCGGCTACTTCGCCGGGGTGGTGGTCAACGGCGTCCTGCTGGTGCTGATCAACGGCAGGCCCGGCTGGGCGGTGGTGCCGTTCCTCACCCCGGCGTTCTCCTCGGTGGTCGGAGTCGTCGACCTCGCCTTGGTGGTCGGCGCGGTCACCGGCTTCGTGCACCTGTGGCACGACCCCGAGTGGCTGGTCGCGCTCGACGGCGTGGTGACGACGTGCGCCGGCCTGGTCGCCCTCGTGCGGTTGTGGCAGGTCTTCCCGTTCGACTTCGGCGGCGGGTCGTTCGACTGGGCCGTGGTGGCCCGGATCGTGCTCGTCGCCGGGATCGCGGGATCGGTGCTCGGCCTCGTCGTCGGACTGGTGACCGTGGTCCGGGCGGCCCTCCGGAAGCCCGCGGGTGATCCGCCCGCCGAACGAAAGGCACGGCCATGACCGATACCGCCCTCGCGGGCGCGGACCTGCTCGTCGACCGGTTCCTCCCGCGGTTCGACGTCACGCTGATCGAGCACGTCGTCGCCGACGCCGACATCGGCGAAACCTGGCGCGCCGTGCGCGACCTGGACCTCACCCGGGTCCGGTCCCCGCTGACCGGCCTGGCGGTGTTCTCGCGGACCACGCCGGCCGAGCTGAAGCCCTTCGACCGCGCCACGGGGTTCCCCGGCTGGCTGCGGCTGGGCGACACGCCGGGACGCGAGGTGGTCCTGGGCGCGATCGGGCGGTTCTGGCTGCCCGGCGTCGAGTGGCACGACGTGCGGACGATGACACCCGGCGGGTTCGCGGAGTTCGCCGAACCCGGCTGGTGCCGCATCGTGGCCGGGATTTCGCTTCGCCCCTACGGACCTTCCCGCACGCTGGTCACCTACGAGGCGCGGGCGGCCACCACCGACCCGGAGTCGGCCCGGCGGTTCGCCCGTCACTGGCGGCTGGTCCGGCCGTTCGCCCGCTTCGTCATGCTGGCCACCTTGCGGACGATCCGCGACGACGCGGCGTCGCTCGTCGACGGCCGCACGGCACCGCCGGACGGCCCGGTGCAGCGGTGGGCGCGCCGCCAGTACCGCGGTGCCCGCCCGCACGGCGTGGCCCGGCTGATGAACCGCGGCGCCGCGCTCGCGTATTCGGCGGGCGTGCTCCCGCAGCGGGTCGCGACGCTGGAGGTGCCCGGCCGCGCCACCGGGCGGCTGGTCCGGGTTCCCCTCGTGGTCGCCGACCACGACGGCGAGCGGTACCTCGTGGCGATGCTGGGCGACCGGACCCAGTGGGTGCGCAACGTCCGCGCGGCCGGGGGTCACGTGGTGCTCCGGCACGGCCGCGGGGAAACCGTGCGGCTGGAAGAGGTGGTGCCGGAGGAACGCCCGCCGGTGCTTCGCCGCTACCTCGCCGTCGCGCCCGGCGCCCGGGCCCACATCGCGGTCGACCGGCACGCCTCGCTCGAGGAGTTCGCCGAAATCGCCGCGGACGTCCCGGTGTTCCGGATCGTCCCGGAGGCCCCGGACCCCGGGAACTGAGCGGCCTCGCTCACCGCGGTCCGGCCAGGACTGCGGCAGAGTCGGGCCGGAGGTGGCTGGCGGATGCGCCCCAATGTGGCGTTGGGTGCGTCCAGCGCACCGAACGCCACATTGGGTGCTTCCGGGACCGGAACACCAGACCCAGCAGCCACGCCGGTCACCACCCGCACGTCATGAACGACCTTCATGACGACCCGCGACCCCGGGCAGACCACGCACGACTTTGCCGGGACCCCGGCGGCCGGGCCTCGCCGACCGCGGTGCGCAGGCGGGCGGCGGCGTGTTCCGGGCTGACCGTCGTGACGGGAACACCCGTCGCCAGTTCCAGGCCGGCGGGGATCTCCAGGCGGGGTACCACCTGCAACGACCAGGCGAGGAACGGTGCGGCCTCGTAACCGCACGGCGCGGTCCGCACGACGACGTTGTAGGCCGGGTCGCCCAGTTCGGCGCGCAGGGCGGCGAGGACGGCCCGCAAGCACCCGGCCGTCGCGTGGATCTCCTCCTCGGTCGAGGCCGCGAAGTCCGGTCGCGGGTGGTGCGGGACGATCCGGAACTCGTACGCCGCGACCGGCGCGAACGGCGCGTACGCGACCGCGTGGTCGTCGGCGAAGACGACCCGGCTGCCCTCGCTCAGCGCCGCTTCGAGCTGTTCGTCCGCGAGCCGCCGCCCGTGGTCGCGGTGGTGCGCCCGCGCGGTCTCCAGTTCGCGCCGGGTGCCGGCGGACAGCACGGGCAGGCCGGCCACCTGCGAGTGCGGGTGCGCCAGGGAGATCCCGGCCGCGAGCCCGTGGTTGCGGAACACGACGACCTGGGCGGCCGACGCACGGAGCGACCGGTGGCGGTCCTGCCACGCCGTGAGGACGTCCGCGACCTCCGCCGGTGTTCCGGTCGCGAGGTCCCAGTCGTGGCGCGGCGATTCGATGACGATCTCGTGTTTGTCGGAGAGGGCATAGCGGTTCGGGACCGCGCGGACGCGCCAGCCCGGGCCCGCAGCGGGGAGCCGCCACGTTTCGGGCGGGGTGTCCTGGGCCGGCCCCGGGCAGAACGGGCACGCGGTCCGGCCGACGCCGTGCGGGCGGTCCCGCCGGCCGGGCGCGAGCACCGTCCAGTCCTCGGTTTCGGCGTTCCAGCGCAGTTCGCCGCCGTGCCAGCGCCTGGTCGTCACGATTCCGCTCCGTTCAGAAAGGTGGTGCGGCACTCCGGCGAGCAGAAGAAGCGGGTCTTCCCGGCCCGGACCGCCGTGGGGGTCCCGGCGTCGGGCGGGACCGTCAGCCCGCAGACCGGATCGCGGTGGTCCGACCGGGTCATCAGCGCGCCGGGCGGATCGCCGTGGGCGAGGCCGTCCAGCAACGTCAGCTCGTCGAGCAGGAGCCGGGGGAGGAGGAAGTGCCGCCGCACGCGCTCGCGGCCCGCCGCACCCATCGCGGCCGAGCGGGCGGGATCCCGGAGCAACCCGAGCAGCGCCTTCGCGCACTCGTCGGTCGAGTCGACGAGCACCCCGCCGGCGGTGCCGGCGACCTGCAGCGGGATCCCGCCGGCCCGGCCCGCCACGATCGGCGTGCCCTTCCACAGCGCTTCGGACACCACCAGCCCGAACCCTTCGCGGACCGACTTCTGGATCATCACCGAGGAGAACTTCTGGAACGCGTTGACCTCGACGTTGCCGACGCCCGTCAGGTTGGTGAAGACGTGGATGTCCGGGTCGTCGCGGCCGGCCTCGCCGATCTGGCGGTAGACGTCCCAGCCCTGCGGGTCGTCGAGCGCCATCGAGCCGACCAGCGCGAGCTGCAGCCCGGGTACCTCGGGCCGGACCAGGCGGAACGCGTCGATCACACCCAGCGGGTCCTTCCACGGGTCGAACCGCGACACCTGCGTCACGAGCGGGCGGTCGGGTTCGATGCCGATCCAGTTGAGCACCGCGTGCGCGGTCCGGTCGTCCAGTGACATGTTCTTGGGGCTGAGCGGATCGATGGCCGGGCAGATGATGTCGGCGCGGTCGCGGGAAAGCGTCGGCGGCACGAAGTCCGCCATGGTGAAGACCGTCGCGTCGTAGCGCTCGACGAACCCGCCGAGGTAGTCCCAGGCGCCCGGAGCCGGCTCGGAGGTGTCGACGTGGCACCGCCACACCGATCGCGCGCTCGAACCGTCCGCAAAGGACAGTACGGCGGCGGGCTGCGGGTCGTGCACGAAGACGAAGTCGGCCGCGAGGAAGTCCGGGTCGGCCGACAGCTGCTCGGCATTGCGGCGTGAGGTCTCCTCGTAGAGCCGGATGTCGGCGTCCGTGAGCGGGTCTCCGCCGCCCTGCAGGGCGTTGTGCAGCTTCTTCGTCACGGTGAAGAACGCAGGCTCCCCGCTGATGATCTTCCAGCTCGCGTGGACGCCCAGGTCGTTGTAGAGCGGCACGGCCGAGCGCAGCAGCTCGGAAACGCCGCCACCGTAGGGGGTGGCGCTCAGGTGGACCACCCGCGCGTCGCTGAGCCGCTCCGCGACGGAGAGGAGAGGCTGCACGACCCAGTCCGGTGCGACTGCCCGGTAGGCCGAGATCGAGAGCGTGCCGACGTCGACAGTCTGCATGGGGTCGCCTCTCACTGGACGCGCGGATGTCCACTGTCGGGCACCACGGACGCCTTGGCCAGGGCCCAAAGTCACCGGAACCCCCGGCGGCGGAACGGTCTCAGTGCCCGCCGAACGAGGACCGTTTCCCCTGCGGTGCGCCCCACCGCCCCGGCGATGCTGGTGACACGTTTCCGAGCGATCCGGAGGGCAGGAGAGATGTACACCAGGATGCGGTTGACCCGGCTGCGGCACAGCCTCCTGCCCGGACGCGACTCGCTGGCCCGCCCGTCGGACCGCCTGCAGGCGCGGCTCCTGGCACTGCTGATCCTGCTGGTGCTCGGGGCGACGGCGGGCGCGGTGCCGTTCGGTATCGGCGTGTATTCGGCCCAGTCGGCGAAAGCCGTCGAACAGAGCGCCACCCGCTACCCGGCGACGGCGACCTTGCTCGTCGACGGCCCGCTGCCCGCCGCGGCCGGCCGCGGCGGAACGTCCTACGAGGCCGGCCCGACCCGGGCGACCTGGTGGACCCGCGACGGCCTGCAGCGCGCCGGCGACGTGGACGCACCGGCCGGAGCGGTCGCGGGCCAAGGGATCGACATCTGGCTGGACGCGACGGGTGCGCCCACCCAGCCTCCGCTGACCACGGCCGCGGCGGCGATCGGTGCCCCGATCGCGGCGCTGACCCTGTGGGCGGCGGTGACGTCGATGCTCGTCGCGGCGTACCGCGTGCTGGTGTTCCTGCTGAACCGGTACCGCTTCGCCGAGTGGCAACGGGAGTGGAACGTCCTGCAGACCCGGCGCAAGGGTGACCAGAGCCCGGCGGGTTCTTGAGCACGCGGTGGCGGCGCTGACCCGGGAGGGCCTTGGTCGACGCGGCCGGGGACTTTCGGACCTGGGGAGCCGCCGGACGCCGGTGTTGTGAGATCCAGGACCTCCCGGTGCCCGCGATCGGGCCCGGCGATGTCCTCGTCCGCGTCGAGCACAGCGGGTTGTGCCACACCGACATCCACGCGGCCCACGGGGACTGGCCGGTCAAGCCGTCACCGCCGTTCGTCCCAGGCCACGAAGGCATCGGCGTGATCCGGGAACTCGGGTCGGCGGTGGCAACCGGCAGATCGGGCAGCGGGTCGCGATCGCCTGGCTGGCCGGCGCCTGCGGCGAATGCCGGTACTGCATCTCCGGCCGGGAAACGCTGTGCGAGCAGCAGCGCAACTCCGGCTACTCGGTCGACGGCGCGTTCGCCGAGTACGTGGCCGTTCCCGCGGCGTTCGCCACCCCGGTGCCGGACGACGTGAGCTCCCGTGACGCCGCCCCGCTGACCTGTGCGGGCGTGACCACGTACAAGGCGATCAAGGTCGCCGGGGTGGCACCGGCCGAAACGGTCGCGGTGTTCGGGATCGGCGGTCTCGGGCACCTGGCGCTGCAGTACGCGCGGATCTTCGGCGGGTTCACCATCGGGGTCGACGTGACCGCCGAAAAGCTGGCGCTGGCGAAGGAACTGGGTGCCGACCACGTCGTCGACGCGTCGGCGGGTGATCCGGCCGAGGCGATCCAGGCGCTGGGAGGCGCGGACGTCGCGGTGGCACTGGCGGCCTCGCCCGCCTCGTTCGACCAGGCGTTCCGGTCCCTGCGCCGCGGCGGCCGGCTGGTGTGCGTGGCGCTGCCCGCGGACGGCACGATGAGCCTGCCGATCTTCGACACCGTCCTCGGCGGGAAGTCGGTCATCGGCTCGATCGTCGGGACCCGCAACGACCTCGCCGACGTGTTCGCCCTGCACGCGGCCGGCCGGACGAAGGTCGTCGCCGTCGACCGCAAGCTCGACGAAGTCAACGACTCGATCGCGGACGTGCTGGCCGGCCGGGTCCCCGCCCGCGTCGTCTTCGAGATGTGAAACTCCGCTGCCGCCCGGCCACCGACGCAGGGGCCCGGCAAAGTCGGGTCGGTGCGGTCCGCGGCGTCGCGCCGGCGTCTTGAATGACTCATTCAGGACCTCCGAAGACCTGAATGAGTCATTCAGGACGTGGGGCGAGCGGGTCACCGGCGGCGGAGTGGCCCGGCCGCGTGACTTCGCCGGGCCCCTGGGCCATCGACGAGTGCGGGCATGACTTTTCCGCATACCAGGTCTGCCGACCTTTCACTTTTCGCATGGCCCGAGCGGATCTAGCGTGGAGTCATGGACCTGATCAAGACTCCCTTCGGTTTCCGCAGCACCGCGGCGGAGGTCGCCGCGGGCATCGACCTGAGCGGCCGGCGTGCGGTGGTGACCGGTGCGTCCTCCGGCCTCGGCACCGAGACCGCGCGCGCACTGGCCACGACCGGCGCCGAGGTGACCCTGGCCGTCCGTGACGTCGAGGCGGGGGAGCGTGCCGCCAAGGACATCGCGGCCACGACCGGGAGCACCGCGCTGCGCGTCGCGCCGCTGGACCTCACCGACCCCGACTCGATCGCCGCCTTCACGTCGGCCTGGGACGGCCCGCTGCACATCCTCGTCAACAACGCCGGCGTGATGGCGACGCCGGAGCAGTACACCGAGCAGGGCTGGGAGTGGCAGTTCGCCACCAACCACCTCGGGCACTTCGCGCTGGCCACCGGCCTGCACGACGCGCTGGCCGCGGCCGGCGCCGCGCGGATCGTGGTGGTCAGCTCCAGCGGGCACCAACAGTCGCCGGTGGTCTTCGACGACATTCACTTCGCCTTCCAGCCGTACGACCCGTGGCTCGCCTACGGGCAATCCAAAACCGCCAACGTGCTCTTCGCGGTCGAAGCGACGCGCCGCTGGGCCGGGGACGGCATCACGGCCAACGCGCTGATGCCCGGCGCGATCTACACGAACCTCCAGCGCCACACCGGTGGCCGCGGCTCCGGCAAGGTCCCGCCGGAGCTGATCAAGACGCCGGAACAGGGCGCGGCGACGTCGGTCCTGCTCGCCACCTCGCCGCTGCTCGACGGGATCGGCGGCCGCTACTTCGCCGACTGCAACGAGACCGGGACCATCGACCGCCGCGGGGACGCCGCGCCGTTGCACGGTGTGGCCCGCTACGCGCTCGACCCCGAAGGCGCCGAGCGGCTGTGGACCCGGTCGGAAACCCTGCTCGCGAAAGGAATCGCATGACCCCGAAAGCCGCCCTCGTCACCGGGGCCACCCAGGGACTCGGCCTGGCCCTCGTCGACGGGCTCGCCCAGCGGTGGTCCACTGAGGACACCGTCTACCTCACCGGCCGCGACGCCGGACGCGTGGCCCAGGCCGTCGAGGCCATGCCCGCCGGGGGCGCCCGGGTCCGCGGCGAAGTTCTCGACGTCGCCGATCCGCACGCTCCGGCCCGGCTCGCCGAGCGGCTGGCGGACCGGCACGGCGGGGTCGACGTCGTGTTCGGCAACGCCGTCATGCGCGTCGGGCCCGATGACGACCCCCGCGCGATCGTCGAGGAGTACGCCGAGGTGAACAACTTCGGCACCACCCGGCTGCTGCGGGCGTTCGCGCCGCTGCTGCGCGACGGCGGCCGGTTCCTCGTCGTGGCCAGCTCGTTCGGCACCTTGCGGCACCTGGCACCGGCGCTGCACGACCGGTTCGACGGTCTGTCCTCTTTGGACGAGTTGGACAAGCAGGTGGCCGCCTGGCGTGACGCGGTCAAAGACGGCAGTGCCCGCGGCGGTGACTGGCCGGGGTTCGTCAACATCCCGTCCAAGATCGGCCAGGTCGCGGCCGTGCGCGCGCTCGCCGCCGGGCGCCGTGACGACGACCTGGCGCGCGGGATCCTGCTCGCCGCCGTCTGCCCCGGGATGATGAACACCCCGACGTCGGCGCTGTGGTGGGACGTCCGCGACGCGCCGAGCCCCGCCCAAGCGGCGGAGGTGCTGCTGGACCTCGTGTCGGCGCCCCTCGACCCCGCGCAGTACGGCGAGCTGGTCCGCCACGGCGAAGTCCTGCCCTGGCGGTGAAGCTCCCTCAGGCGGGCGTCGGGCCGCCACGTGCGCCGTGCGACGATCTGCGGGGAACCCGGATCGGACGACGAAGGAGCCTCAGCCCTTGCCGTTGGTGCACGCCCTGTGGTCGCCGGGCCGGGGTCTGCTGCTCTGGGCGGAGCACGACCGGATCGCGGCCGGCCCGTCGAGCCGGCCGAGCCGGATCGCCCTGTCGCACCCGTTCGCGGTCTCCAGCGCGAGCCTGACCGCGCTGCACCCCGGCAAGCCGACGTCGGTGACGCTGCTGCTGCCGTCACGGGCGAACCGGCCCTTCGCGTCCGCCGAGCCGGCCGCCAAGCGGCGGGGCGCGGCTCCGTCGTTGCGGCCGTGGTCGGTCCCGGCCCTGGTCGTGGACGCGGCCGAGCTGGACGACCTCGACGACTCGGCCTCCTACGGCGCTTCGGTCACCTACCTGCGGGCGGTGGCCCGCCTGGCCGCGGACCTGGTGCGGCGCGGGCGGGTCCTGCCGACGCTGCTCCGCCGGGGCGACGCAGCGGAGGCCCGGTGGCGCCCGGTGCTGCAGGGGGTGGACTTCGTCGCGTTCGACGCGCTGGCCGCGGCCATGCCGCCGGTCGGGCGGGCCGAGGAGATCGCGCCGCTCACCGGGGCCTCGCCGCGAGCGCTCGTCACCGATGCCCTGCACGCCCTGGCCGACGCCGCGGTGCGGGATCGGCTGGCGCGGGCGGATCCGCCCGTCGACCTGCGCGGGGGCCGGGGCGCGGCCGGGGTGTGGCTGGCCGCGCTGGCGGGCGGCGATCCCCGCGTCGAACTGCCGCTGGACGAGCTCGGGGTCCTGGCCGAGGCCGTCGCGAAGTGGGACGAAGTCGCCGACAGCGACGTCGTCGACGGCCGGGCGTGTTTCCGGCTGGCCGAGGTCGGCACCTTGCGGCGGCCGGCCGAGGACGATCCGGACGACCAGACCGGGGACGGCACCAAGTGGCAGCTGCAGTTCCTGCTGCGGTCGACCGCCGATCCGAGCTTGCTGCTGTCGGCGGGGCAGATCTGGTCGGGCGAGGCGAACGGCCTGGTCCGGGACCCGAAGGGGCTGTTCCTCGCCGAACTCGGCCGCGCCGCGCTCGTCGAGCCGGTGCTGGCGCCCGCCGTGCGCCGGACGCAACCGGCCGAGTACGACCTGACCGTCGAGGAAGCCGAACAGTTCCTCACCTCGGGCGCGACCCGGCTCGTCGAAGCCGGGTTCGAGGTGCAGCTCCCGGCCACCTGGGACGGCCGGCGCCGGCTCGCGTTGCGGCTGTCGGTCAGCAGCACGCCGTCGGAGCAGGTCGTCACCCGCAGCCGGGTGGGCCGCGACGAGCTGGCCGCGTTCCGCTGGTCGCTCGCGGTGGGCGACGACGAGCTCGGCGAAGAAGAGCTGGCGAAGCTCGTCGCGGCGAAGACCCCGCTGGTGCGGCTGCGGGGGAGGTGGATCAGCGTCGATCCCGAACGGCTCCGCGCCGGTCTCGAGTACCTGCGCCGCGACCCGCACCGGCGCCCCACCGCGGCCGAGGTGCTGGAGCTCGTCCACCTCACACGGGAGACGCCGCTCCCGGTCACCGGCGTCAGCGCCGACGGCTGGGCCGGGGACGTCCTGGCCGGGCGGGTCCAGCAGAAACTGCGGCCGGTCGAGCTGCCGCCGTCGTTCCGCGCCACGCTGCGCCCCTACCAGCAGCGGGGGGTCGCCTGGCTGGCGTTCATGTCGGAGCTGGGGCTCGGTGCGTGCCTGGCCGACGACATGGGCCTCGGCAAGACCGTCCAGACGCTGGCCCTCGAGGCGCTCGAGCGAGCGGACGGCGACCGCGGCCCGACGCTGGTGCTGTGCCCGATGTCGCTGGTCGGCATGTGGCAGCGGGAGGCGGCGGACTTCGCGCCCGGCCTGCGGGTCCACGCCCACCACGGCGGCGCCCGCCTGCACGGGGACGCCCTTGCCGAGCGGGTCGCCGCGGCCGACCTCGTCGTCACGACCTACGCCACCGCCGCCCGTGACGCCGGCGAGCTCGAGACGGTCACCTGGCGGCGCCTGGTGCTCGACGAAGCGCACGCCATCAAGAACGCCGACACCGCGACGGCCAAGGCAGTGCGGCGGTTCACCGCCGGGCACCGGCTCGCGCTGACCGGCACCCCGGTGGAGAACCGGCTGGCGGACCTGTGGTCGGTACTGGACCTGCTCAACCCCGGGCTGCTCGGCAGCAGGTTCGAGTTCCGGCAACGGTTCGCGGTCCCGATCGAGCGCCGGGGCGACACCGCCACGGCCGCCGAGCTGCGCCGGCTCACGCAGCCGTACCTGCTGCGCCGGGTGAAGACGGATCCGGTGATCGTGCCCGAGCTTCCGGAAAAGATCGAAATCCGGCAGGAGTACCGGCTCACCCGCGAACAGGGCACGCTCTACCGCGCCATCGTCGACGAGATGATGAAGAAGATCGAGAACAGCCAGGGCATCAAGCGCCGCGGCAACGTCCTCGCCGCGATCACGAAGCTCAAGCAGGTCTGCAACCACCCCGCGCACCTGCTGCACGACGGTTCGCCGATCGGCCGCCGCTCGGGCAAGGTCAGCCGCCTCGAAGAGATCCTGGCGGAAATCCTCGCCTCGGGTGACCGGGTGCTGTGCTTCACGCAGTACACCGAATTCGGCCACCTGCTCGTGCCCCACCTGACCGACCGGCTCGGCACCGAAGTCGCGTTCCTGCACGGAAGCCTGGCGAAAGGCGCGCGGGACGCGATCGTGGAGCGGTTCCAGGCCGGCGACGGCCCGCGGATCCTCTTGCTCTCACTCAAAGCGGGTGGTTCCGGGCTCACGCTGACCGCCGCCAATCAGGTCCTGCACCTGGACCGCTGGTGGAACCCGGCGGTGGAGAACCAGGCCACCGACCGGGCGTTCCGGATCGGGCAGGGCCGCAGGGTCCAGGTCCGGAAGTTCCTCTGCCCGGGCACCATCGAGGAACGCATCGACACCTTGATCACCAAGAAGCGCGCGCTCGCGGGCATGGTCGTGGGCGAGGGCGAAAGCTGGCTCACCGAACTGTCCACGGACGCGCTGCGCGGCCTGCTCGCCCTGGGGGAGGACGCGATCGATGACTGAGCCGCTCCCGTGGTGGCCGGCCCGGTTCATCCGGGCGCTGACGGCCGTCGGCGTCCTCCTCCCCGCGCAGGGCCAGGGGCACGTCGAGTCCCTGACGGTCGGCGCCGGGCGCGTCGACGCCGAGGTGCGGGACGACCGCGTCCACCAGGTGCGGATCGGGCTCACGGCGTTCGGGAAACCGGACTGGGCGGCGATCACCCAGGCCCTCGCGGCGAAAGCGTCGCTGACGGTGCTGCTGCTCGGTGGCGAGCTGCCCCGCGACGTCGAGCAGATCTTCACCGCGGCCCGGCTGCCGTTGTTCCCGTCGTCGGCGCGGGAGGTGTCCCTGGACTGCACCTGCCCGGCCGCCGAGGTGCCGTGCGGTCACCTGAACGCGGTGTTCTCCGCGCTCGTGGCGCGGGTCGCCGACGATCCGTTCACGGTCCTCGCGCTGCGCGGCCGGAACCGCGAAGCGTTGCTCGACGAGCTGAAGAACCGGCTCATGTCCGCCGAGCCGCGCGACCCCGCCGACACGTCGCCGGCCCTGACCGACGTCATGGACACCTTCTTCGACTGCGGTCAGGCTCCGGGCTTGGGTGCCGCGGCACCGCTGCACGGCCCGCGGACGGCGGTCGACGCGCTGCTGGACCAGGCGCCGCCGTTCGGGGTCACCGTGGCCGGTGCAGACGTCGCCGAGCTGCTCCGGCCGGTGTACCGGGCCCTCGGGCCGGGTACCCGCGGGCCATGACGTCGATCGGATACTTCTTGTCCTGCGAGCAGTACGGCCCGCGTGAACTGATCGCCCAGGCCAAGGCGGCCGAGGCCGCGGGGTTCGAGAAGCTGTGGATCTCCGACCACTTCCACCCGTGGAACGACGAGCAGGGGCAGAGCCCGTTCGTCTGGTCGGTGATCGGGGCGCTGTCGGAGGCGGTCTCGCTGCCGGTGACGACGGCGGTGACCTGCCCGACGATCCGGCTGCACCCGGCGGTGATCGCCCAGGCGGCGGCGACCGCGGCCGTGCAGCTCGACGGGCGGTTCGTGCTGGGGGTGGGGTCGGGGGAGGCGCTCAACGAGCACATCCTCGGCGACCCGTGGCCGTCGGTCGGGGAACGGCTGGCCATGCTCGAAGAGGCGATCGAGGTCATCCGGGAACTGCACGCGGCCGGCATCCGGGGCGAGTCCGTCAGCCACCGCGGGCCGCACTACCGGGTGCAGGACGCCCGGATCTACACGGTGCCGGAGCGGCCGGTGCCGATCTACGTCTCCGGCTTCGGGCCGCAGGCGACCGAGCTCGCCGGCCGGATCGGGGACGGCTACTGCACCGTCATGCCGGACGCCGACCTGGTGCGCGCGTTCCGCGAGTCCGGCGGCGGTGACAAGCCGGTGCAGGCCGGGATGAAGGTGAGCTGGGACGCCGACGCGGACGCCGCCCTCGACGTCGCGCACCGGCTGTGGGCCAGCGACGCGCTGCCGGGTCAGCTGGGCCAGATCATCCCGCGACCGGAGGACTTCGCCGCGGCGATGTCGCTGGTCTCGCGCGACGACGTCGCCGAGGCGATCGTGTGCGGCGACGACCCGAAGGCCCACGCGGAGCGCGTCCGGCAGTACGTCGACGCGGGGGTGGACGAGGTCTACGTCCAGCAGGTCGGCCCGGACCACGACGCGTTCTTCCGCGGCTGGCAGGAGCACGTGCTGCCCGAGTTCCGCTGACCCGCGCTCAGCAGGCGAAGCGCTGCGAGGTCTCCAGCAGCAGAGCGTGGACGAACGCCTGCGGCAGGTTGCCCCGCAGCTGGCGCTGCCGGACGTCGTACTCCTCCGCCAAGAGCCCGGGCGGTCCGCACGACGCGCGGTTGCGCTCGAACCAGCGTAACGCCGTGGCCTGGTCGCCCTGGTGCCAGTGCGCGAGTGCCATGGTGAAGCCGCACAGCAGGAACGCGCCTTCGGCCTCGCCGAGGCGGCGGTCGTCCGGGGCGAAGCGGTAGACGTAGCCGTCCTCGGTCAGCGTGTCCTCGACCGCGGCGAGCGTCGCGCGCGTTCGCGGGTCTTCGGGTGGCAGGGCGCCGCGCACGGGCGGTAGCAACAGGGCCGCGTCCGTGCCGGGGTGCGCCGGGCTGCGCTGCCACGCTCCGCGCGGGCCGAGGCAGCGCGCGGTCGTTTCGGCGAGCAGCTTGTCGGCGAGCCGGGTCAGCTCGTCGCCGCGGGGTACCTCGCGGGCCAGCGCGCGCAGGCCCGCGACGCACGCGAGCCGCGAGTGCGTCCACCACTCGTCGTGCAGCTCCCAGACGCCCGCCTCCGGCGTGTCCCACCTGTCGGTGATGAGCTGGACGACGATGGCGGTGGCGCGCCGGTCATCGGCGCCCAGGCGGCCGTGGCGGGCCGCGGCCGCATGCAGCTGCAGCAGCTCGCCCAAGGCGTCGAGCTGGAACTGTTCGTTGACGTGGTTGCCCACGATGCCGGCGCCGCCGGGGTAGCCGGGCAGGTCCAGCCGCGTCTCACCGGGCGGCGGGGTGCCATCGGTGCGGTAGGCGGGCAGGAGCCGGTCGCCGTGGTCGAGGACGCGGGCGGTGGTGAACCGCAGGGCGTCGTCGAGCAGCGGATGGGGTTCCCCGACGGCGGCGGCGAGGCCGGCGTAGCACTGGTCGCGCAGCCAGACGTACCGGTAGTCGTAGTTGCGGCCGGCTTCGGCGCGTTCCGGCAGGCCCAGCGTGGCCGCGGCGACCATGCCGCCGGTGCCGGTGGTCAGCCCGCGCAGGACCGCGTAGGCGTGCCGCGCGTCCCGGGGCGCGACGCTGTTTTCGAACCGGGGGACGTCGGCGTGCCAGGCCTGTTCGGTGGCTTGCCACAGCCGACCTGCCTCGACCGGGTCCGGCAACTGCCGCGAGGAGATCTCCAGGACCAGGTCGTGGTGGCCGCCGGACGGGACGGTCAGCTCGAACCCCAGCCCGGGCCCGGCGGCGCCGGTCCACCGCACCCAAAGGTCGCCGGCGCGGCCGGTCCACGTCCCGTCGTCGCCGCGGCGAAGCTCGCACAACGGGCGGCGGCCGAAGTCGTCGGCCAGGTCGAGCCGGACGCGGACCCGGACGTCCCGCTCGACGGCTTCGACGCGGCGCAGCAGGACCACCCGGTGCGGGTCCGCGGGGCGGGCCAGCGCTTCCCGGCATTCGACCGCGGTCGACGTCGTCACCCAGCGGTTGCGCCAGATCAGGCTGCCGGGCTCGTAGTACCCGCCCCAGACGTACGTGTCCACCGGGCTGACGGTGTAGCTGCCGGTGCCGCCGATGAGCGAGGACAGCACGGCGCTGTCGGACCACCCGGGCGCGCAGAGCCAGCAGATGTCCCCGCGTGGGCCGCCCAGCGCGCCGCGCTCGCCGTCGGCCAGCAGCGCGTACTCGCGCAGGACGTGCGGGGCGAAGCCGGTCACGAGCGAGCCCGCCGCCAGACGGCCAGCGCCGTCGCGGCCAGGGCACTGCCGCCCGCCGCGAGGAGGCCGTGGTGCCGGCTCGCCCACAGCTGGAGGCTGCGCGGCGTGGACTTCGCGTCGAACTCGCCGTGGGCGCCGAAGTCTGTGTCACGGTCGGCCGGTGCCCACAGGTTCGCCGGCTGGTCGGCGGGCTTGGGCGAGCCGGTCTGCTGCGCTTTGAAGCCCGTCTTGGCGAGGTAGCGGTCGAGGATCCCGGGCGCGACGGCGTTTGCGATGAGCGTGCCGGCGGTGCTGCCGCCGACCCAGTACTCCCGCCGGCGGGGGTGATCGGTGGCGTACAGCACGGCGCGGGCGGCGACCTCGGGCTGGTAGATCGGGGGCACCGGCTGCGCGTGGTCCGGCAGCCGCGAAAGCACCCAGGAGAACTGCGGGGTGTTGACGGCGGGCATCTGCACCATGGTCGTCCGGACGTGGCTGCCTTCGTGGAGGAGTTCGCAGCGCAGCGATTCGTTGAAGCCCTGGATGGCGTGCTTGGCGCCGCAATAGGCGCTCTGCAACGGGATTCCGCGGTACGCGAGCGCGGAGCCGACCTGGACCACCGTGCCGCGGTCCCGCGGCTTCATCCGGTTCAGGGCGGCCATCGTGCCGTGGACGTAGCCGAGGTAGCTGACCTCGGTGACGCGGCGGAACTCGTCCGGCCCGATGTCTTCGAAGGGGGCGAAGACCGAGGTGAAGGCGACGTTGACCCAGACGTCGATCGGCCCGAGTTCTTTCTCGGCCCGCTCGGCGGCGGCGTCGACCGCGCCGAAGTCGGCGACGTCGGTGGGGATCGCCAAGGCGGTTCCGCCGCCGCGTTCGACGTCCGCGGCGGCGGCCGCCAGCCCGCGTTCGCCGCGGGCCAGCAGCGCGACCCGCGCCCGCCGGGCGCCGAAGGCACGGGCGACCGCGCGGCCGATGCCGCCGCTGGCTCCGGTCACGACGACGACCTGGGTGTCAGACATGGTTACCTCCGTTCTGTTTGGCCGCACGGGCCCAGGCGGCCGCGACGACCGCGTTCACCAGCGCCGCCGCACGCCACCGGGGCGAAACGGCGGCGAGGCCGAGCATGCTCACGCCGTGTGCGACGTCGGCGGTCCAGCCCCAGTGCGCGACGAAACCGTTTGGCCGCCGCAGGGTCGCGACCGCTTGTGCGAGGTGACGCATGGCGAGGGCCACGGCCACTTCCCGCGGCACGGGCAGCCGACGGGAAGCGGCCAGAATTCCCAGGCCCCACGCGATGCGGGCCGCCGCATCCGGGCGCGTCACCGCGGGCCGCCCTTGCCGAGCGCGAAGTCGAGGAGTTCGGCCAGGTGCACGCCTTCCCGGCCGCCGCTGTCGAGCTGGTGCAGCTGGGTGCGGCAGCTGAACCCGTCGGCGAGCACCGCGGTGCCCGGCTCGGCGGCGCGGACGCGGGGGAGCAGGACGCGCTCGGCGCACGCCTCGGAGACGTCGAGGTGCCCCTTCTCGAACCCGAAGTTCCCGGCCAGGCCGCAACAACCGGAGTCCAGGTGTTCGGCGTCGACGCCGGCCGCTTTCAGCAGCTGCTGATCGGCGTCCCAGCCCAGGACCGCGTGCTGGTGGCAGTGCACCTGGGCGATCGCCTTCACCTCGAGCTGTGGCGGGCGGTAGCCGGGGGAGTGCTCGGTGAGCAGCTCGGCGAGGGTGACCGTCCGCGCGCGCAGCCGCCGGACGTCCTGGTCGCCGGGGAACAGCTCGAACGCGTCCGACCGGAACACGGCCGTGCAGCTGGGTTCCAAGCCCACGACGAGTCCGCCTTCGCGCAGATGCGGGGCCAGCGCCCGGACGGTGCGGGCGAGGATGCGCTTGGCGACGTCGAGCTGCCCGGTGGAGATCCAGGTGAGGCCGCAGCAGAGGGGCGCGGACGGCAGCGCCACCCGCCACCCGGCGTCTTCCATGACCCGGACCGCGGCCTGCCCGACGTGCGGGTGGAAGGAGTTGGTGAACGTGTCCGGCCACAGCAGCACCGTGCCGCGGGCGCCCGTACCGCGTGGCATGCGGCGGGCGAACCACTGCTGCAGTGTTTCCCCTGCGAACAGCGGGATTTCGCGGTTCTCGACGCCCGCGGCCAGCGTGGCCAGCCGGGCCAGGCCCGGGGCGTGCGTGAGGGCGTTGACCAGCTTTCCGGCGCGGAGCTTGCCGACGAGCCGGGCGAAGGCGGGCAGCCAGCCCATCGTGAAGTCGGACCGCGGCCGGCGCCACGGGCGGCCTTCGTAGTGGTGGGACAGGAACTCCGCCTTGTAGGTGGCCATGTCCACATTGGCCGGGCAGTCGGTCTTGCACCCCTTGCAGGCCAGGCAGAGGTCGAGCGCGTCGCGGACTTCGGTGGAGCGCCAGCCGTCGCCGACCGGGCTGTCGCCGTGCCCGTCGAGCATCTCGAACAGCAGCCGAGCCCGCCCCCGCGTGGAGTGCTCCTCTTCGCCGGTCACCTGGTACGACGGGCACATCACCTCCCCGCCGCTGGTGGTGTGCTGCCGGCAGCGGCCGACGCCGACGCAGCGGTTGGCGGCCTGGGCGAACGAACCGCCGTCGCCGGGGAACCGGAAGCGCAGGTCCCGCGGGTCCGCCGGCGCCCAGTCGCCGCCGAGGCGCAGGTGTTCGTCGAGCCGGGCCGGGGCGACGACCTTGCCGGGGTTCATCCGGTTTTCCGGGTCGAAGACGGCTTTGAGCCTGCCGAACGCGGTGACGAGGTCGGCGCCGAACATCTTCGGCAGCAGCTCGCCGCGCGACTGCCCGTCGCCGTGCTCGCCCGACAAGGAACCGCCCATCGACGCGACGAGGTCGGCCGCGCGTTCCATGAACCGGCGGTAGGTGGCGACGCCGTCGGCGGAGTAGAGGTCGAACGGGATCCGGGTGTGCACGCAGCCTTGGCCGAAGTGCCCGTACAGGCTCGGCCCGGTCTCGCTCGCGTAGCCGAACTCCTCGTACAGCGCCGTCAGCTTCCGCAGGTACTCCCCGAGCCGTCCGGGTGCGACGGCGGAATCCTCCCAGCCTTCGAAGGTGTCGGCCTTGCCCGGGACGTGCGCGGTCGCGCCGAGCCCGGCTTCGCGGACCTGCCACAGCTCGTTTTCCCGCTCGGGGTCGTCCAGGAACTCGACGTCGGCTTCGTGCGCGGTGCCGTGCAGGGCCGTGAGCATCCGGTGGGCCTGGGCGTCGACCTCTTCGGTGGTCCGCCCGGCGAACTGCACCATCAGGAACGCGCGGCCCTCGGGGAGTTCCTCGAGAGCTTGCGGGTTCATGTCCTTGATCTGCTGGTCGCGGATCAGCTTGTGGTCGACGCCTTCCAGCGCGACCGGCTCGTGCGGCAGGATCGACGGCACGGCCTCGGCGGCCGTGGCGATGTCGGGGTAGCCGAGCACGACGAGCGTCCGCTCCGGCAGCACGGGCACCAGTTCCAGCTCGGCCCGCAGCACGGTGACCAAAGTGGACTCGCTGCCGACGAGCAACCCGGCGACGTCGAAACCGTGCTCGGGCAGCAGGGAATCGAGGTTGTAGCCCGAAACGCGGCGGGGGATGTCCGGGAACCGGCGGCGGATCTCGTCGGCGTACTCGTCGCGCAGCCGGCGGAGCTGCCGGTAGATCGCCGACCGCTTGTCGCCGTGGCGTTCGATTTCGGCGTATTCCTCGTCGGTGGTTTCACCGCACCAGAAGCGGGTGCCGTCGTAGGTGAGGACTTCCAGGCGCTTGACGTTGTCGACGACCTTGCCGGTCCGCTGGGCGGTGGCGCCGCAGGAGTTGTTGCCGATCATGCCGCCGAGCGTGCAGTTCATGTGCGTCGCCGGTTCCGGCCCGAACCGCAGGCCGGTCTCCGCCAGCCGGGAGTTCAGGACGTCGAGCACGATCCCGGGCTGGACCACGCACGTGCGGGCACCGGTGTCGACGGACTCGAGTTCGGTGCAGTACTGGGAGAAGTCGAGCACGACGGCGGTGTTGGTGCACTGGCCGGCGAGGCTGGTGCCGCCGCCGCGGGACAGGACCGGGGCGCCGAACTCCCGCGCGACCGCGACCGCGGCGACGGCGTCCTCCGGGGTGCGGGGGAGGACGACGCCGATCGGGACCTGGCGGAAGTTCGAGGCGTCGGTCGAGTACGCGGCCCGGGTGCCGGGGTCGAAGCGGACTTCGCCGGCGACCGCTTCCCGCAGCGCTCCGGCGAGCGCGCCGACGTCGAGGTCTGCCATCGCTGCTCCTCCTTCAGAGTGCGTATTCGGCGGCGGCTTCGGGCCGGAAGGTCAGGCCGTGCCCGGGGACGGACATCGACGGCGTGACGGTGCCGCCGCTCGGGTCGAGGCAGCCGTCGAAGAGGGCGCGTTCGATCCGGTCGTGGTCGGCGAACCATTCGATGTGCCGGAAGTTCGGCGTGGCCACCGCGGCGTGCGCGGACAGGTTCGGCGCGCAGTGCGCGGAGACGTCGCGGTTGGCCGCCGCGGCGACGGCGGCCGCCCGGGCCCACTCGGTGTACCCGCCGCAGCGGGTGACGTCGACCTGCAGGCAGTCCACGACCGGCACCATGCGCGCGAAGTAGGGCAGGTCGTAGCCGTATTCGCCGGCCGCGACGTCCGGGCCGCCGGGGAAGCGGACGGCCGCGAGCCCGGGGAGGTCGTCGCTCGAGACCGGCTCCTCGAACCAGGTGACGCCCCACTCCAGCAGCCGTTCGGCGATCCGGCGGGCCTGCCCGACCTGGTACGCGCCGTTGGCGTCGACGAAGATCTCGACGTCGTCGCCGACCTTGTCCCGCGTCACGGCGACCCGGTCCAGGTCGCGGCGCGTCCGGCTGCCCCAGGACTCGCCGATCTTGATCTTGACCCGGGGAATGCGACGGCGGCGCACCCAATCGTCCAGCTGCGCGACCAGTTCGCCGTCGCTGAAGGTGGTGAAGCCGCCGCTGCCGTAGACGGCGGCCTCATCGCGCACCCGGCCGAGCAGCCTGCCGAGGGGCAGTCCGAGCGAGCGGGCGGCGGCGTCCGACAACGCGATGTCGACGGCGGACAGCGCGCAGGAGACCAGGCCGGGACGGCCGAGGTTGCGGATGGCGCGCCGCATGGCCGTCCAGCAGGCGGGGACGTCGAGCACCGGTCGACCGCGCACGACCGGGGCGAGGGTGCCCTCGATCAGCGGCACGCAGGCCGCGTCGGCGTAGGTCCAGCCCAGCCCGGTGACGCCCGCCGCCTCGACGTGCACCACGACGATCGTCGTCGAGTCCCACTCCAGGGTCCCGTCCGCCTCCGGGCCGGGGGTCGGCACCCGGTAGGCGCGGGCACCGACCCGGTCGACGGTGGACATCAGTTCTTCTTGCCCGGCAAGAACTCCTGCAGCTTCGTCTTGACCCCCTGCGCGACGAGGTGGAACGCGTCGGGGTCGCCCTTGAGCACCGCCTGGGCCGCGGACTTCACCTGCTCGAAGGTGGCGTGCGGCGGGATCGGCGGCACCTCGGGGTCGCAGCGGACGTCGAGCACCGCGGGCTTGCCCGCGGACAGCGCCGTGTCCCACGCCGACGCGAGCTGGTCCGGCTTGTCCACCGTGACGGCCGTGAGCCCGAGCGAGAGCGCGAAACCGGCGTAGTCGACGTCCGGCAGGCTCTGGGACTCCTCGAACTTCGGCGCGCCGCCCATCGCGCGCAGCTCCCAGGTGACCTGGTTGAGATCGTTGTTGTGGAACACGCAGATCACGCACGTCGGGTCGGTCCACAGGCTCTGGTAGCGGGCGATGGTGATCAGCTCGGCGAGGCCGTTCATCTGCATGGCGCCGTCGCCGACGAGGGCGATCACCGGCCGGTCCGGGTGGGCGAACTTCGCGCCGATCGCGTACGGCACGCCCGGGCCCATGGTGGCGAGGGTGCCCGACAGCGAGCCGCGGATGTCGCCGCGGATGCGCAGGTTGCGGGCGTACCAGTTGGTGGAGGAGCCGGAGTCCGCGGTGACGATCGCGTTTTCGGGGATCCGCTTCGACAGCTCCGACACGACGAGCATCGGGTTCACCGGGTCGGCGTCGACGTCGGCTTCCTTGTCGATGGTGTCCCACCAGGACGAGACGTTCTTCTCGACCGTCTCGCGCCACGAGCGGTCCGGTTTGCTCGTCAGCCGGGGCAGGATGGCCCGGAGGGTGGCCGCGCTGTCGCCGACGAGGTTGACCTCGGTCGGGTAGCGCATCCCGATCAACCGGCCGTCCAGGTCGATCTGCACCGCGCGCGCCTGGCCGAAGTCCGGGAGGAACTGGCTGTAGGGGAAGTTCGAGCCGACGATCAGCAGCGTGTCGCAATCGCGCATCAGCTCGTAGCTCGGCCGGGTGCCGAGCAGCCCGATCGCGCCGGTCACGTACGGCAGCTCGTCGGACAGGACGTCCTTGCCCAGCAAGGCTTTCGCCACGCCCGCCCCGGTGACCTCGGCGACCTGGCGAACCTCCTCGGCCGCGCCGCGGGCGCCTTGGCCGACCAGGATGGCGACCTTCTCGCCGGCGTTGAGGACTTCGGCGGCGGCATCGAGGTCGCGCTCGGCGGGCACCGGCGCCGGCCAGGACGTGCTCGGCGGGCTGGAGGGCACCTGCTTGAAGGCGTGCTTCGGCGCTTCGTACGGCTCTTCCTGCAAGTCGGCCGGGATGATCAGCGCGGTCGGGCAGCGGGAGGACTGCGCCGTGCGGATCGCCCGGTCGAGGGCGTTCGGCAGCTGCTCGGCGACGTTCACCTCGACGAGATACTCGCTCGCGACGTCCTTGTAGAGCGACTGCAGGTCGACTTCCTGCTGGTAGCTGCCGCCCATCGCGCTGCGGGCGGTCTGCCCGACGATCGCGACGACCGGGACGTGGTCGAGCTTGGCGTCGTAGAGGCCGTTGAGCAGGTGGATCGCGCCGGGGCCGGAAGTGGCCATGCAGACGCCGACATTTCCGCTGAACTTCGCGTAACCGACCGCCGCGAACGCGGCCATCTCCTCGTGCCGGGTCTGGACGAAACGAGGCTGGTTGTCCGCTTTGCCGAAGGAGGCGACGAGGCCGTTGATCCCGTCGCCGGGATAGGCGAACACCTGCTCGACACCCCATTCGCGCAAGCGCTGGAGCAGGTGGTCGCCGACTGTCTGGGCCATGGGAACTCCTTAGCCGTGTCTCGGGTGCGGTGCCGGATACCCCGTCTGCGGAAGCGGTACTCGAATTCGCTGTACCCGCTCTCGGCGCTTAGCATGCTTGCGTGACGCAAAATATTTCCGCGGATCACGGTGTGGAGACCGCACTGGCGGTCCTGCGGGCGATGGTGGCGATCGCGGACTCGACCGTCGAGCGCGCCACCGGGCAGCTCACGCTGACGCAGTTCCACGCCCTGCGGGTGGTCAGCGAGCGGACTCCGGTGACGATGAGCCGCGTCGCCGACGAGCTGGCGATGAACCCCTCGACCGTCACCCGGGCGTGTGAGCGCCTGACCGGCCTCGACCTGCTCCAGAAGGCGCAGAACCCACTCAACCGGCGCGAGACGCTGCTGGCGCCGACGGCGAAGGGGCGCCAGCTGGTCGGGCGGGTCGACGAGGACCGGCGGCGGGTGCTCGCCGCCGTGCTCGACCGGCTCGACGAGGACGTCCGGGCCTCGGTGCTCACCGCGTTCGCGAACTTCGCCTCGGTCGCCACCCCGGACGCGCCCTGACATTTGCGTCCGGCAAACGACGTGTGTTTGCCAGGCACGCACGCGGGTAATCGCGCCTCAGCCGGTAGTGGACGGGAGGTGCGATCGTGGCCGGACGGGACGCCATCGACCAGCCGTGGGGTGCCCGGACGCCTTACGGCCCCGGCGAAGCGTGGCCGGTGCGCGTGGACAGCCACCTCGCCGACGGGCTGGCGTCTGATGACATCGACCGCTGGGTCCGCACCGCCGCCGTGCTGCACTCCAACGGTGACGGTCTCGACCTCGCGGTCAAGGACGGCGCGATCGTCGGCGTGCGGGGCCGGGCGGACGACCGCGTCAACCGCGGCCGGCTGGACCCGAAAGACCTTTACGGCTGGCAGGCCAACTCCTCGCCCGACCGGCTGACGACCCCGCTGGTCCGCCGAGACGGCGAGCTCGTCGCGGCGACCTGGGACGAGGCGATGGCACTGGTCGCCGGGCGCAGCAAGGAACTGCTCGACGAGCAGGGACCCAGCGCGATCGGCTTCTACACCAGCGGCCAGCTGTTCGCCGAGGAGTACTACACGCTCGCCGCGATCGCCCGCGCCGGTCTCGGCACGAACCACCTCGACGGCAACACCCGGCTCTGCACGGCCACCGCGGCCGCCGCGCTCAAGGAGTCCTTCGGCTGCGACGGCCAGCCCGCCTCCTATACCGACGTCGACCACGCCGACGTCATCGCGCTCTTCGGCCACAACGTCGCGGAAACGCAGTCCGTGCTGTGGTCGCGCGTGCTCGACCGGCTCGCCGGCCCGAACCCGCCCGCCATCCTGTGCGTCGACCCCCGCGACACCCCGGTCGCGCGCGCGGCGACGCTGCACCTCGCCCCGCTGCCCGGCACCAACCTGGCGCTGATGAACGGCCTCCTGCACGAGGTCATCGCCCACGACCGGGTCGACCACGACTACGTCCGCCGGTGCACCGTCGGCTACGACGACCTGAAGCAGATGGTCGCCGGGTACCCGCCGGACCGGGTCGCGGAGATCTGCGGGCTCGACGCCGGCGAGATCACCGCCGCCGCCGAACTGCTGGGGTCGGCCGAACGGCTGCTGTGCACCGTCCTGCAGGGCTTCTACCAGTCGCACCAGGCGAGTGCGGCGTCCGTGCAGGTCAACAACCTCGTGCTGCTGCGGGGAATGCTGGGCAAGCCCGGCGCGGGCGTCCTGCAGATGAACGGCCAGCCGACCGCGGAGAACACCCGCGAGTGCGGCGCCGACGGCGACCTGACCGGGTTCCGCAACTGGGCCAACGACGCGCACGTCGCCGAGCTGGCCGAGCTGTGGAACGTCGAGCAGTCGACCATCCCGCACTACGGGCCGCCGACGCACCTGATGCAGCTGCTGCGCTACGCCGAAAACGGCACGCTGCGGTTCTTGTGGGTCTCGGCGACCAACCCGGCGGTCTCGCTGCCGGAGCTGCGGCGCGTCCGGTCGATCCTGAGCCAGGACCGGCTCTTCCTCGTCGTCCAGGACGCCTTCCGCACCGAAACCGCCGAACTCGCCGACGTCGTGCTGCCGGCGGCGATCTGGGGCGAGAAGACCGGCACGGTCACCAACGCCGACCGCACCGTCCACCTGTCGGAGAAGGCCGTCGAGCCACCTGGGCAGGCGCGGCCGGACCTGGACATCCTGCTCGACTACGCGCGCCGCATGGACTTCCGGGACAAGGATGGCGCGCCGCTGCCGTCCTGGCACGACGCCGAGTCGGCGTTCGAGGCGTGGAAACGCGCGACGGCGGGCCGCCCGTGCGACTACACCGGCCTGAGTTACGCGAAGCTGCGGGCGACCAGCGGCGTCCAATGGCCGTGCAACGAGGAAAATCCCGACGGCGCGGAACGGCTTTACGCCGACGGGAAGTTCTTCGCCCAGCCCGATTACTGCGAAAGCTACGGCCGCGACTTGATCACGGGTGCGCCGGTGGAACCGGACGAGTACCGGGCGATGAACCCGGACGGGAAAGCGATGCTCAAGGCCGCCGAATACCTGCCGCCGCACGAAACGCCGGGGGAGGACCACCCGTTCGCGCTGATCACCGGGCGCACGATCTACCACTTCCACACCCGGACCAAGACGGCCCGCGCGCCGCAGTTGCAGGCCGCAGCCCCGGAGTCCTGGGTCGAAGTGTCCGATGTGGACGCGAAGCGGCTCGATCTCCACGACGGCGCGTGGGCGGAGATCACCACCCCGCGTGGCCGGGTGTTCGCCCGCGTGCGCGTCGGCGGAATCCGGGAAGGAGTGCTCTTCATCCCCTTCCACTACGGCTACTTCGACACCGACGACCCCACAGGCGGCCGGGCCGACCGCGCCGCGAACGAGCTGACGAGGACCGAGTGGGACCCGGTGTCCAAACAGCCGCTGTTCAAGACCGCCGCGGCCGCCATCCGGCCCGTGTCGACCGGAGGTGCGCGGTGAAACTCGGGTTGGCGCTCCGCGAACTGCACCGGTCGGAGACGGCGCTGGCGAAGGACCTGGTCAAGGTCGCCGACCGGCACGCCGCCGAGCACGAGGTCCACCACGTCGCCCACGATCTGGCGCGCTGGTCGCGGGAAAACGTCCGCGAGCTGGCCGAAGCGGCCCGCGGCTACGACGTCGAGCTGTCCCCGGAAGTCCCCTCGCCATCCGGGCCGCTGGAGGCGATCCGTGCCACGGTCGCCGAGCTGACCGGCCGCCGTCCCGAGCCGGGACTGGTGCTGCTGGCGGACCTGCGGCGGCTGCACCGCAAGGCGGCCGGGGTGTCCCTGGACTGGGAACTGGTGGCCCAAGGTGCCCAAGCGGTCAAGGATCCCGATCTGCTCGCGCTCGCCGGACGCTGTCACCCGCGGACGGTGCGTCAGCTGAAGTGGACCAACGCCATGCTGAAGATCCTTTCCCCGCAGGTGCTGGCCAGCTGATCAGCCGTCACTCGCGGACGTCGCCTCAGCGGATTGGGCGAACGCCAGGGCTCCGGCGCAGTTGTGTCCGACCGGCTGGCTGGGCCCGTGCGGTGTGATTGATGTGGTTGCTGGGTCTGGTGGTCTGGTCCCGGATGCACCCAATGTGGCGTTCGGTGCGTCCAACGCACCGAACGCCACATTGGGGCGCATCGCCCGGCTGGCCCGGCGCCCGCCCTGGCCAGCTGATCAGCGGTGCGCGGACAGCCGCCCGGTCCGGGCGGCGAGCCGGTCGAACAGCGCGATGCGGCCGTGGTTGGGCACCGAGCGCAGCGGGTGCCCGGCCAGGCCCCACCCGCGCAGCAGGGTGTTCGCGGCGGTCCAGCCGGTGGTCGCCGCGCGTTCCATGAGGGCGACCGGCAGGTCGACGCGGATCGCGTCGCCGGCGAGGAGCAGGCCGGACTGGGGCGTCTCGACGGCGGGCCGGTGGGCGAAGCCGCCGACCGGGAACAGCGGGCAGTCCTCGCGCACGAGGGTGCTCGAGCCGAGCACCCTGGCACCGGCGGTCTCGGGGTAGAGCTGGTGCAGGAGCCCGTCCAGGTCGTGCGAGACGCGGGCGGTGTCCGCGCCGGCCGCGTAGGCGTGCAGTTCGACGACCGAGCCGCCGTGCCGGCCGGCCCAGCGGCGGGCCTCGCCCTCGTAGCGGTCGAGGACGCTGATGTTGTCCAGCGGCCGCAGGCCGCCGGTGCCGAGGAACGCGGGCCGGGCGGCGTCGACGGGCCGGTCGAGCCACAGCCGCCGCACGACGAACGGGGGTGCCGTGCGCAGCCGGGCGATCGCGTCGCGCCAGTCCGCGGTGCCCAGGCCGGGCGAATCCGCCACGACGCGCCGCAGTCCCGGTACGTCGCAGGCGAGCACGACGGCGTCGAAGAACTCGCCGTCGACGAGGAAACCGCCGGGGCGCAGCTCGATGGAGGTGACCGACACTCCGGTGCGGATGTCGGCGCGCCGCGCGGTGAGGTAGTCGCCCAGCGGGTTCCAGAGGGCCTGGGGGAAGGGCTCGGTGGGCACGTCGAAGAGCAGGCCTTCGGCGGAGCCGAGGAAGTACAGGTGGAACATCGTCGCCAGCTCGGCGGCGGACAGCTCGCCGGGGTCGGCGAAGAAGCTGCGCGAAAACACGTCGAACGCGAGGTGCCGGGCCGCGGCCGGGAAGTTGATCGCGCTCAGGAACGTCGCCGCGTCGACGTGGTCGAGCTGGTCGTAGACGCGGGGGACGCCGACGCCGGCCAGGGGCAGCGCCCGCCGTCCGTCGAGGCGCAGCAGGTCGCGCGCCCGGAACGTGGGGCTGCGCAGGGCGAACGCCAGCGCGTTCAACGGCGGCGTGCGCGGCAGCCCGGCGAAGGTGTCCGTGCGGCCGAGCGCGTCGATGAGCGGGTAGTCCGGCACCGGCGTGAGCCGCCGCAGGCCGGGGTCGGTGCGGGCGAGCAGCGCGCGGAGGTTGTAGTACTGGCGGAAGAACGCGTGGAAGCCGCGGCTCATGGTGACCGCGGTGCCGTCCGGCAGCCGCTCGGCCCAGCCGCCGGCCCGCCCGCCGAGGTGCTGCTCGCGCTCGAACACCGTGACCTCGACGCCGCGCTCGGCGAGTCCGGTCGCCGCGGTGAGCCCGGCGATCCCGCCCCCGACGACGGCGGTGCGGGGACGACGGCCGAGCGCTCCGGCGTCGGGGAGGCCGCCGGGGGCGGGGTGCAGCTCGGCGCGGCGGTCGCGGCTCACGGGCGCGTACCCAGGACGGTGTGGACGATCCCGCGTGACCAGCCGGGCATCGTGCCGGTGCGGACGTCGGTGAAGCCGGCCCGCGTGAGCCGCGCGCACAGGTCGGCGAGCCCGTCGAAGGCGAGCACACTGCGGCGCAGGTGCCGGTACAGCGTCGCGTCGCCGGTGGCGAGCCGGCCCAGCGGGATCACGACGGCGCCGCACACCGCGTTCCACACCCAGCGGGCGCGCCGCGAGTCCCGCACCGAGTACTCGTGCAGCGCGATGCGGCCGCCCGGGCGCAGGAGGCGGTACAGCCCGGCCAGCCCGGCGTCGGGATCGGCGAGGTTCCGCACCAGGTAAGCGGCGAAGATCGCGTCGAAGGGCTCCTCGGCCGTCAGCTCCTCCACGGGCGTGTGGACGAACTCGACGTCGGCCGGCCACCGCTTCGCGCGCGCCCGCGCCAGCATCCCGGCGGACGCGTCGATCGCGGTGACCCGCGCCCCGGGGGCGGCCCGCAGCAGCGCGGCGGTCGACGCGCCGGTGCCGCAGCCGGCGTCGAGGACGTGCTGCCCCGCGCCGCCGTCGGGCAGCTCCAGGCGGCGCGCGGAGAGCCGGAGGTCGCGGTGGTAGCCCGGGTTCGCGCCGACGAGCCGGTCGTAGGCCGCGGCACCCCCGTCGAACGCCGACGGCACCTCGGCGCGCGGCAAACCGTTGCGGGGCAACGAGCTCATGCACTGTCCTCTCGCGACTTGCCGCGTTCCCACAGCAGCAGGACCGCGGTGACCATGGCGTAGCCGAAGAGGAAGTCTTCGACCGGGATGTCCCACGGGAACCGCCACCCGGTGACGCCGTCGGGTGCGTACCGGACGATGGGAGCGGAAAGCTTCGTCAGCCAGCCGTCGACCGGGACCTGGAAGGCGGTCACGATGGCCATCGTGACCCAGTAGGCCGGGCGCCGCAGCAGGCCGGTGCGCAGGACGAGCAGCTCGGCGGCCACCACGACGAGCACGGCGGCGACGGCGGGAACCGTGTAGCCCCAAGGCATCAGCGCGGCACCCGCTCCCGGCGGCGCAGCAGCCGCGTGGCGAGCCGCCCGGTCAGCTGCACGGCTTCGTAGGTCAGCAGCCCGCAGATCGGGACGACGGCGAAGAACAGCACCTCTTCGAGCGGAATCCCCAGCGGCAGCCGGACACCGGTGACGAACGCCGGGTCGAAGTCCCAGGCGCCGGCGGCGATGGCGATGGCGTCCCAGACCAGGAACACCGCCGCGACGGGCAGCACGGCTCGCGCCAGCCGTCGCGGCCGCCGGTAGACGCGGGCCCCGGCCAGTTCCAGCGGCAGCGTCACCACTACGCAGGCGGCCAGGACCAGCAGGTACTCCAGCTTGCCCACCTCAGGCCACCGCCACCGGGTGGCGGCGACGCGCCCACTGCGCGCGGACGAGCGCACCGCCGGCCGCGAGCGCCCGGCGGTGCCGTGGGACGCGGGCGCGGCCGCCGAAGACGTTGAAGTCCGCGGCCTCGATGCGGTCGAGGATGCCGCCGTAGAGGTCGAACGCGGTCGCCACGCACGGCCGGGACGCCGGGTGCAGCATCGCGATGCCGGGCCGGGCTTCGGCGTAGATCCGGCGCGTCCGGGCCACCTGAACGGCCAGCGCCCGGCGGACCGCCGGATCCGTTCGGCGGGCGCGGGTGCACCACCGCAGCCGGTCACGGTCGACGCCGTCCGCGGCGAGTTCGTCCTCGGGCAGGTAGACGCGGCCGCGACCGAGGTCTTCGGCGACGTCGCGCAGGAAGTTGGTCAGCTGGAACGCCTTCCCGAGCGCGGCGGCGCGCGGGGCCGCCTCCGCACGGGCGACCACGGTGCCCAGCACCGGCAGCACCTGCAGCCCGATCACCTCGGCCGAGCCGTGCACGTACTCGTCGAGCGCGGCGCGGTTCGGATAGCCGGTGACCGTGAGGTCCATGCGCATGGACGCGAAGAACGCGCGGAAGTGCGCCTCGGCGATGCCGTGGCGCCCGATGGTGTCGAGCACCGCGGTCAGCAGCGGGTCGTCGCTGTGCCCGGCGGCGAGCGCGGCGAAGAACCGCCGTTCGACATCGTGCAGCGTGGCGGCGATGCGCTCCGGGGTGGTGCCGGGCGCCGGCTCGTCGACGAGGTCGTCGAGGCGGCGCGCGAACGCGTAAAGCGCGTGCACGGCCGGGCGCTGGGCCGGGGAAAGCATGCGCGTGGCGAGGAAGTAGGTCCGGCCGTGCCGGGCGTTGACCTCCCGGCAGCGCCGGTAGGCCTGGCGCAGTCCGGGGTCGGTGATGCCGGCGGCGTCGAGCTCACGGCTCGTCATCGGGCTCCTTCCGCGGCGAGGCCGGCGGCGGCGGTCGCGGCGCGCCGGGTTCCGGTGATCCGGTCGGCGGCCAGCCGTCCGGAGAGCAGGACGGTCGGGACGCCGACCCCGGGCACGGTCCCGCCGCCGGCGAGCACGACGTTTTCGTTGCCACGGGGCAGGTTCCGGGGCCGGAACGGTCCGGTTTGGACAAATGAGTGCGCATAGCTGAACGGCGTGCCGGCCACCAGCCCGCGCCGGGCCCAGTCCGCCGGGCTCAGCACGTAGGACGTTTCGGGGGTGAAGCCGGGCAGCAGCCGGGACCGGACGTGCGCGAGGATCTCTTCGGCGTAGGGCCCGGCTTCGGCGTCCCAGTCGCGGGGCCCGCGCTCGAGGTTCGGCACCGGCGCGAGGATCGAGAACAGCTCCCTGCCGGGCGGGGCCAGCGACGGGTCGGTCGCGGTGGGCCGGGTGATCAGCAGGGACGGGTCGCTCATCCGCCGTCCCTCGGTGATCAGCTCGCGGAACGTCGAGCGCCAGCCGTGCCCGAAGGAGATCGTGTGGTGCCCGAGGGACGGGTCCGCGCGCCCGCCGGCGTGCAGGACGAGCGCGGACGGCGCCGCGCGCAACGGAACGGGACGGCGCGGGGTGCGGCCGAGCAGCCGGTGGCTTTCGTGCGGTTCGGTGGTCAGGACGACGGCGTCGGCTTCGATCCGGTCTCCTTCGCTGGTGAGCAGCGCGGTGACCCGGGTCCCGCGGCGTTCGAGCGCCGTCACGGAAGTGCCGAAGCGGAACTCGATCCCGGCCTCCGTCGCGGCCCGGGCCATGGCCCGCGGGACGGCCGCCATGCCGCCGTCGGGGAAGTACACGCCGCCGACGGTGTCCATGTAGGCGATGACCGCGTACAGCGCGAGCGCCCGCATCGGCGATTCTCCCGCGTACAGCGCCTGGAAGGTGAAGACGCGCTTGAGCCGCTCGTCGGTCAGGAAGGCCCCGATCCGGTTGTCGAGGCGTCGGAAGCCGCCGAGCGCCACGATCCGGGCGAGGGCCGGGGTGAGCAGGCCGAGCGGCGAGTCGAAGTTGGCGGCGACGAACCGGTCGAACTCGGTGCGGTAGAGGCGGGTCAGCCAGTCGCGCAGCCGCCGGTAGCCCGCGGCGTCGGCCGGGCCGGCGAAGTCCCGCACGGCGTCGGCCATCCGGTCGCCGTCGGTGTGCACCGGCAGGCTCGAGCCGTCGGCGAACCGCGCGGTGTAGGCGGGTTCGAGCCGCCGCAGCCGCAACTGATCGGCCAGGTCCGCGCCCACCGCGGCGAAGGCGTCGCCGAGGATCTCCGGCATGGTCAGCACGGTCGGGCCGGTGTCGAGCCGGTAGCCGTCGCGCTCCACCCGCCCGGCTCGGCCGCCGGGTCCGGGGTCGCGTTCGAGGACGACGACCGAGCGGCCGCGCCCGGCCAGGTGCAGGGCGGCCGAGAGCCCGGCGAGTCCCGCACCGACGACCACCACGCGGTCGGTGCGGCCGGTGACCGTCCTCACCGGACCCGCTCGGTGCAGCGCAGCGCCAGTGTCGTCAGCGCGTCCGCGGGGCGTTGGGGGAGCCCGGCCAGGTCGAGCGCTTCGAGCGCGTGGCGCACCCGCTCGTCGGCGAACTTCTCCAGCTGGTCGCGGGCGCCGGTCGCGGTGATCAGCCGCTGCCAGCGCTCGACCGCGGCCGCGTCGACGACGTCGAGGGCCAGCAGGTCGGCCAGCTCGGCGCGCTGCCGAGGGCCGGCCAGCTCGGCGGCGAGGACGACCACCGTGGAGGCCTTCCGCTCACGCAGGTCGTCGCCGACCGGCTTGCCGGTGACGGCCGGATCGCCGAACACCCCCAGCAGGTCGTCGCGGAACTGGAAGGCTTCCCCGACCAGGCCGCCGTACGTGCCGAGCGCCGCGCGGACGCGCTCGTCGCACCCGGCCAGCGCGGCGCCGAACTCGAGCGGGCGGCGCACGGTGTAGTTGCCGGACTTGCGGCGGACGACGTCGAGGACGTCACCCCAAGCGGGCAGCGCGCGAGCGTCGTTGACCAGGTCGCCGAGCTGACCGACGGCGAGCTCGGAGCGCAGGTGGTCGTACACCGGCCAGCCGCGGGCGAGCGTCCCGGCGGGCAGGCCGCTGCCGCGCAGCAGCTGCTCGGACCAGACGAGGAACAGGTCGCCGGCGAGGATCGCGGCCGACTCGCCGAACCGCGCGGCCGAGCCGCCGAGCCCCGTTTCGGCGTGCCAGCGCGCGAACGTCACGTGCAGCGCCGGACGGCCGCGGCGGCGTTCGGAGCCGTCCATGACGTCGTCCTGCGCAAGGGCGAAGCAGTGCAGGAGTTCGAGCGCGGAGGCGGCCCGCAGCGCGGCTTCGTCGTCCGGCGCGCCGCAGCACCAGCCGGTGTAGGCGAACAGCGGCCGCAGGAACTTCCCGCCCGCCACGAACTCCGGCAGCGCGGTGGCCGCCGGGGTGGCGGCGCGGCCGGTGAAGTGCTCCCGCACCCGGTCGCCGACGAACTCCCGCACGTCGTCGGCGCACTTCCGGCGCAGGTGGGCCAGCCAGGCCGTGGTCGCGTCGGCGGCGGACGTCACGGTCATGCAGGCTCCTTCGGTTGACGCAGGACCATTCGATGCGCAAGCGATGCGTCCGTTCAGCCTTACCCTAGTGAAGCGCGGTTAAACGTGCGTTCCCTCGAAAGTGGCACCACGGTCCGTCGTGCGCGTTCGTTGCGCGGCCGCCACGATGGGGCGGTGAACGTCAGTCAGCGCATCACCGGGCTCTGGCCGCGGCGGTGGCCCGTCCAGCCGTTCCGCGAACCGCGGTGGGCCGGCCAGGAACCGACCTACCGCGACTGCGCGCCCGCGCTCATCGAGGCCGCGGGCAAACGCGCGTCGGCCCGCCCGTCCGGGAACTGGTTCGTCCTCGGGGCCAGCCGATCGGTGCGGCCGGACCGGCCCTTCGGCGTGACGGTCGCCGGCCGCGAGCTCGTCGCGTGGCGCGACCGCGACGGCGAGGTCCGCGCCGGGCCGGGCGCGTGCCCGCACCTGGGCGCCCCGCTCGCCGACGCCCGGCTCGACCGCGGGGAGCTGGTCTGCCGGTGGCACGGGCTGCGCCTCGGCGGCGGCCGCCGCGGTGGCTGGGCTCCGATCCCGGCCTACGACGACGGTGTGCTCGTCTGGGCCCGCCTCGACGCGACCGGGCGCGAGCAGCCCACCGACCGGCCGGTGGTCCCGGACCGGCCGGACGGCGCGCGCATCGACGCCGTCGCGACGCTCACCGGGGTGTGCGAACCGGAGGACGTCGTGGCGAACCGGCTCGACCCGTGGCACGGCGCCTGGTTCCACCCCTACTCCTTCGCGCGCCTGCGGGTGCTCTCGGCGCCGAAGGGCGTCGACGTGCCCGAGGCGGAGGACCGGTTCCTCGTCGAGGTGACGTTCCGGATCACCGGGCGCTGGGGAGTGCCCGTCGTGGCCGAGTTCGCCTGTCCCGAGCCGCGCACGGTCGTGATGCGCATCGTCGAGGGCGAAGGCGAAGGCAGCGTGGTGGAGACGCACGCGACGCCGCTCGGCCCCGGCGCGGACGGGCGGCCCCGGACCGCGGTGATCGAGGCGACGATCGCCGCGTCGGAGCGGCCGGGCTTCGCCGTCGCGGCCAAGCTGGCGCCGGCGATCCGCCCGCTCATGCGGCACACGGCGGCGCGGCTGTGGCGTGACGACCTCGCCTACGCCGAGCGGCGGTACGCCCTGCGCGCCTGATCCGATCGTGGTTATCCGGCGGACGGCGGGGAAAGCCCCGACGATCCCGCCGGGTTCCGGCCGGGATCCACCAGGCAGACGGAGGAGTCCCCGTGTTTCGTCACACGAAGTTGCTGCAGTTCGAGGCCAAGCCCGAGAAGCCGGACCCGGTGTACGCGCACAAGCTCCAAGAGCTGATCGGCGGCGCGTTCGGCGAGATGACGGTGACCATGCAGTACCTGTTCCAGGGCTGGAACTGCCGCGTCGAGGGCAAGTACAAGGACCTGATCATGGACACCGCGACCGAGGAGATCGGGCACGTCGAAATGCTCGCCACCATGGTCGCCCGGCTGCTGGAAGGCGCGCCCGCGACCGCGACCGCCGAAGCGGTCAAGGATCCGGTGATGGCGGCGGTGCTCGGCGGCATGGACCCGCAGCAGGCCATCGTCGCCGGTGGCGGCGCCCTGCCGGCGGACAGCAACGGCACGCCGTGGAACGGCAAGTACATCATCGCCTCGGGCAACCTGCTGGCGGACTTCCGGGCCAACGCCGCCGCCGAAGCGCAGGGGCGGCTGCAGACCGCGCGGTTGTACAACATGACCGACGACCCCGGCGTGAAGGCGATGCTGCAGTTCAACCTCGCCCGCGACACCGTGCACCAGAAGCAGTGGCTCGCGGCGATCGAGGAACTGGAGGCCGACGGCCTCGAGGGCGAGATCGCCCCGAACGCGTTGCTGGACGAGGAAGACCAGACCCACAACAACACGATCTGGGGCCTGTCCGACGGACCGGACGGCCCGAAGGGCGGCTGGACCACCAAGGCCGGGATCGAGTACCTGACCGACCCGAAGCCCCTGGGCGGGCCGGGCACCGCACCGAGGCCCGACCCGGCGTTGTACGGCACGTATTCGCCGACGATGGACGCGGTCGGCAAGGTGAAGGGCAAGGCGAAGTCGGCGAAGAACAAGCTGAGCTGACGCGGTTCTTCCCGGACGGCGTGGATTCCCGCGCCGTCCGGGCGGACGGCTCGGTCAGTCCTCGGTGCGGTGGTGGGCCGCCAGCTCCGTCCGCGAGCGGACACCGAGCTTCGCGTAGACGCGGGTCAGGTGGTACTGGACGGTTTTGCTCGACAGGAACAGTTCCGCGGCGACCTCCTTGTTCGACATCCCCCGTGCGACGAGCCGGGTGACGGCTTCCTCCTGCGGCGTCAGTGTCGAGTCCGACCGGGCGAGGTGGACGCCGCCGGCTTTCAGCTCGCGGTCGCAGCGGTCGACGTACGTCGTCGCGCCCATCGCGGCGAAGCCGTCGCGGGCGGCGGTGAGCGCGACGTCGGCGCGGGCGCGGCGGCCGAGACGGCGCAGGGTCTGGCCGTACCCGAAGTTGACGCGGGCTTGGTCGTAACGCAGGGGCAGGGTGCTGATCAGTTCGAGAGCTTCGTCGAAACAGGCGGTCGCACCGGTGACGTCGCCCCGGACGCCGTGGAGGCGGCCGCGGGCCGCGGCGAGGCGGGCACGCGCGGACGCGTGGTCGCGCTTGGCGGCCAGTTTTTCGTGCGGGACAAGGAATTCCCCGGCTTCATCGAGCCGGCCGAGCAGGATCAGGGCGTGGGCGTACATGTCCTGCCAGGGCCAGTGGCCGGGTTCGTCGGCGCTGGACTCCGGCGACGGCCGGGTGAACGGGTGGAGCGCGCGCAGCACACCGGCGGAGTCGGCGCGGGCCTCGGCGACGTGCGCTCGCGCCAGCAGGCTCGGGATCCGCATGATCGGGTAGTCGCTCGCCCCGGTGCCGCCGCGCAGGAGGTGGGCCTCGGCGGCGTCCCACTCGCCGCGCAGCGCGTGCACCGCCGCGGCCGTCCACGACAGCAGCGGGCCGGTCAGCAGGATGCCGGTCCGTTCTTGCAGATCCGAGGCCTCGCGCACGGTGGCGAGGGCGTCGTCGAGTTCGCCGGTGAGGAACTGCGTGCGCGCCAGCCACGCGCGGGCCCACAGCGAAATCCGCGCGGAGCCGCCGAGGTAGCTGGTGGGCACGGCGGTTTCCAGGTCGACGCGGGCGTCGTCGAGCCGGTCGGTGAGCAGACCGAGCCAGCCGCGCGCCATCGTCGCGCGCTGCGCCTGTGCACCGTGGCGCAGGCGCGTGGTGAGCTGCTCGTAGTCGCGCCGGGCCTGCTTAGCCCGGCCGGTGGCGGCCAGGCCGAGGCCGCGGATGGCGGCGGCTTCGACGGCCGGCGGGGTGTCGGCGCCGGCGAGCTCGATGGCGCGGTCGGCCCAGCGGACGAGGTCGCGGCCGTCGTAGCGGGCGAGGGCGTCGAGGACGTAGCGCTGGCAGATGAGCGCGGCGGTCTCGGGATCGCGCTCGGGGTTGACGATGTCCCAGGCGCGGCGGAGCCGGGTGCCGGCCTCGGTGGCGCGGCCGCGAACCACGGCCAGGTAGCCGAGAACGGCGTCTCGCAGCGGGGTTTCCCGGATGCTTTCCACTTCCGGGACCAGGGCCGCCGCCCGGAACACGTCGCCCGCGCCGATCAGCGCGTCGACGGCGCGGGTGATGCGGGCCTGCCGCAGCTGCGGGTCGTCGGTGAGCCGGCCGGCGTCGCTGAGCAACGTCGCCGCGGTGCCCCAGGCACCTTCGGCGGCCCGCTCGCGGGCCAGGTCGTCCAGCCGGACGGCGACGGCGGCGTCGGGCACCGGGCTGGCGGCCGCCAGCAGGCGCAGGGCCCGGACCGGATCGGTGACCAGCTCCGCGGCCCGCCGTTGCAGCACGGCGCGCCGGGCCGGGCCGAGTTCGGTCAGGACGGCCGCGCGCACCGTCGGGTCGGGCGGGCCGACCTTGGTGAGCCCGCGCGGGGCCAGCCGGACGAGGCCGGCGGCGGCGGTTTCGTCCAGCAGCTCCAGCGGGCCGGCGTCGAGCCCGGCGAGCGCGACGACGTCCTGCACCGCGGTATCGGTGCCGAGGACGGCGGCCGCCTCGGCGAACCGCCGGGCCGGGGGCGAGCACGCCGCGAGGGCGTCCCGCACGCGGGCGGTGACCGTGGCCGGGGCGGGCAGCGTGGGGTCGAACTGCGTCCAGGTCGTCTTGGGCAGCTCGGTGAGCAGCTCGACCACCGGCTTCGGCCGCCCGAGGCTGTGGCGCAGCAGCCGTTCGGCGATCGAAGGGTGGAGCGCGATGCCGTAGGCGGCGGCCAGTTCGCTGATCTGCGCGGCGTCCAGCGGCGGGATCCGGGGGTGGTCGGTCGCGATGCGCGGCAGCAGGTCGAGCGCCGCGGCACTCGCCCGCGGGTCGCCGGTGGTGGCGGTGGCGATGATCCGCAGGTGGGCGTCCGGGTGGTGGCGCAGGGCGGAGGCCAGAGTCTGCAGCGAGGCCTCGTCGGCGAGGTGGGCGTCGTCGACGACCAGCAGGGTGCCGGGGTCGAGCCGGGCGGCGAGTTCCCCGGCGGTGCGGAACGGCTCGGACGTCGGGAGCCCGGGGAACGCCTGCGTGAGCAGGGCGTACGGACAGTGGGACTCCCACGCCGCCGCGGTCGCGCGGTGGGTCGGGCCGTGGTGGCTGCGCGCGAGGTGCGCGGCGATGGCCGACGTGCCGCTGCCGGGCGGCCCGGCCAGCAGCACGAAGCGGTTGTGGCCGGTCCGGAGGCCCTGCTCCAGCCCGGCCACGAGCTCCGCTCGCCCGATCAGCGGCTGCGCCGGTCGTGTCACGTCCACCTCACGCGGGTTCAGCCGAGGTCGCCCCCGGCTACGGGCAGCACCGTCCCGGTCACGTAGGAGGCCTCGTCGGAGGCCAGGAACGCGATCGCCGCGGCCTGCTCGTCCAGCGTGCCGTATCGCTTGAGCAGCGACGACTCGAGCGTCTGGTCGATGTGGGCCTGGAACCAGGCCCGTTCCTGGTCGGTTTCCAACGCCGAGCCGCCGCGGGAGACGCGCCGCGGGGGTGCCTCGGTGCCGCCGGGGGCGACCGCGACGACCCGGATCCCCGCGTCGGCGTACTCCAAGGCGAGCGACGCGGTGAGGGCGTTGACCCCGCCCTTGGCCGCGGAATAGGGAATCCGGTGGATGCCGCGGGTGGCGGCCGAGGAGACGTTGACGATCACCGCGCCCGCGGACATCGACGGCAGCGCGGCCCGGCAGGCGAACAACGTGGTCAGCAGCGACCGGCGCAGCTCGGCTTCGATCTCCGCCGGGGAGAACTCGGTGAACGGCTTGAACCGGATGGCTCCGCCGACGTTGTTGACGAGCACGTCGATCCGCCCGAACCGGGCGAGCGCCGCCTCGGCCACGGCCTGCGCGCCCGCCCAGGTCTCCAGGTCGGCGACCACGGCCTCGCCCGCGAGTTCGCCGGCGACGTCGTGGACCAGATCGGAGCGGTCGGCCAGGACGACCGAGCCCCCTTCGGCCGCGATCCGACGTGCGGTCCGCTCGCCGATGCCCTGGGCGGCGCCGGTGACGACGACGACCCTGCCGTCGAACCGGCCAGGCGTGACGAACGCCGGCCGCGCGGGCTCGGTGGCCATCGCCCGGCGGGTGGTCAGCTTCGAACGGCCGGCGTGTTCGGCGATCAGCCGGCGGGCCGTGGCGCGGTCGCCCGCTTCGAAGGCGGTGACGATGTCGAGGTGGTCCTGCGTGCAGCGCGGGTGGCACCAGGTCGCGTTCCGCAGCGTGGTCTCCATGTGGCCCTTGACGCCGAGCGCGCGGTAGGCCTGCAGGAGGTGCTCGTTGCCGGTGAGGGTGAACAGGTAGTCGTGGAACGCGGCGTTGGCCTCGGTGTAGGCGGCGGCGTCGACGAACCGGTCACCGTCCACATAGGGCACCGCCGACTCGGCGAGCAGCCGGTACCCGGCGAGCTGCCGGGAATCCAGCCGGCCGATGGTGAGTTCCAGCGCGCCCAGTTCGAGGGCTTGACGCGCTTCGAACACCGCGTCCGACTCGTGCACCGACGGGTGTTCTTCGCCGATCTCGTAGTGGCCGGACGACGGCGGCGCCGGGAACACGTCCTGTCCCGCGATCGTCCGGGCGACGGCGGCCTCGGCGGTGGCCGAGAGCGGTGTCCCCGCCCACAGGGGGTCGACCGCGACGGCCGGGAACAGGTCCTGCCCGCCCAGGCCGCGGCTCGCGGGCGGCTGCTCCACGACGGGCTCGGGCACCGAGACGGGTTCGGGAACCGGCGTCGCGGCGAGGGCGAACTTCTCGTAGTAGAACCCGGTCGGCTCGAACCCGGCGCCGCTGAAGTGCTCGCGGACGGCCTCGACCATCGGCGGCGGCCCGCACAGGTAGACCGCGACGTCGCCGCCGTGCAGGTGCTCGTCCCGGATGAGCGTCGTGACGTACCCCTTGTGGGGCGCGGTGCTGCCCGGATCGGCCACGCAGTGGTCCCAGGTGAGGTTCTCGACCTGGGCGGCCAGCTCCTCGAGCGTTTCGACTTCGACGAGGTCGTCGTCGGTGCTGACGCCGTAGATCAGGTGGACGGGCCGGGTGGATCCGGCCGCCCGCAGGGTGCGCAGGATCGACAGGATCGGCGCGAGCCCGGTGCCGCCGGCCAGCAGGAGCACCGGGCGGTCGGTCTCCCGCAGGAAGAAGCTGCCGTGCGGGCCGGTGAAGGTCAGCTCGTCGCCGGTTTTCGCCCGCCCGGTCAGGTATTCCGACATCACGCCGCCGGGCGTGATCTTCACCAGGAACGTCAGGTGCTTCTCGTCGGGGGCGTTGCTGAAGGAGTACGACCGGGATTCGCCGGTGCCGGGCACGGCGATGTTGACGTACTGGCCGGGCAGGAAAGCCAGCTTGTCCCGCTCCGGCGTCTCCAGGGTGACCGCCATGGTCGTGGGGGAGAGCCGGTCGAGCGCGGTGATCGTCGCCGGGTAGGTGGCGGCCTGCGTCTTGGCGACCGCCGACGTGCTCGCGATCCGCAGGACCAGGTCCGACTTGGGTTTCATGCTGCACGGCAGCACGTACCCGCGTCCGGCTTCGTCGGCGGTGAGCGCGTCGTCGATGTAGGTGCCGCCGTCGTACTCGCCGGACTCGCAGAACGCCTTGCACGTGCCGCAGGCGCCGTCGCGGCAGTCCAGCGGGATGTTGATGCGCTGGCGGTAGGACGCGTCCGCGACCGTCTGGTCCGGCGCGCACGTGATGAACCGGGTGACACCGTCCTCGAAGGACAGTGCGACTTGGTGCGTCATGACGGGACCTCAGATGTGGTAGACGTCGACGACGTGGTGGATGTAGTCGTTCTTGAGCACCACGGTCTTGCGGCGGATCAGCGGCGCGGGGCCGGAGAAGTCGATGGTGTAGAACGAAGTCCCGTAGTACGGGGCCACGGTCTTGTACCGGAAGTACATGGTGTGCCAGTTGAACCGGACGTCCACGACCTCCCCGCGCCGTTCGATCAGCTCGACGTTGGTGATGTTGTGGCTGGTCCGCGGCTCCGGGATCGACGTCGCGCTCGAGCGTTCGGTGCGGATGCGGAACACCCGGTCCTCCAGGCCGCCCTTGTCCGGGTAGAAGATCAGCGAGATCGACGTCTGCGGGTCTTCGGTCAGCAGGTCGTCGTCGCCCCAGGACGGCATCCAGTAGACGACGTCGTCGGCGTAGCACTCCAGCCACTTCTCGAACTCGCGGTCGTCGAGGTAGCGGGCTTCGCGGTAGAGGAACTGCTCGATGTCGTGCTGGGTGATCGTCTTTTCGGCGGTCGTCATCGGGTTTCTCCTCGCTCGGCGGCGATCGCGGCCTGCATGGTCTCGCGCCAGTAGCCGTGCTGGACGGGGTAGAGGCCCTCGTCCTCGTTCTTCTTGCCCGCGGAGATCACGCCCGTCATGCCCAGGGCCTCGGCCACTTCGTCCGGGCCAGTGAGCCAGTGCCGCGCGCCGCGGCTCATGTCGTTCCAGGGCGCGGCGGTGGCGCGGAAGGTGAGCTGGCAGGAGCGGAACTCCTCGAGGTCGTCCGGGGTGGCCATGCCGGAGGCGTTGAAGAAGTCCTCGTACTGGCGGATCCGCCACGCCCGTGCGTCGGCGCTCTCGCCCTTGGGTGCGATGCAGTAGATGGTGACCTCGGTCTTGTCCGGCGCGATCGGCCGGAAGTGCCGGATCTGGGTGGAGAACTGGTCCATCAGGTACACGTTCGGGTACAGGCAGAGGTTGCGGGACCCGCGGACCATGAACTCGCCCTTGGCGTCGCCGAACTTCTCCTTCAGCTCCGCCATGCGGTTCCACAGTGGACGGTCTTGCGGGTTGCCCGCCCACGTCCACAGGCACAGGTGCCCGTTCGGGTAGGACCAGTAGCCGCCGCCGGACTTGCCCCAGCTGCCCGCGTCGAGCGTTTTGGTGCTGTTCTTGGACTCGCCGGTGTTCCGCCGGGCGGTCGTCGCCGCGTAGTTCCAGTGCGTCGCGGTGACGTGGTAGCCGTCGGCGCCGTTCTCGGCCTGCACCTTCCAGTTGCCGTCGTAGGTGTAGGTCGACGCGCCGCGCAGCACCTCGAGGCCGTCGGGGGACTGGTCGACGAGCATGTCGATCACCTTGGTGGTGTCGCCGAGGTGCTCTTCCAGGGTCGTGACGTCCGGGTTGAGGCTGCCGAACAGGAAGCCGCGGTAGGAGTCGAAGCGGGCGACGCGCGTCATGTCGTGCGAGCCGCCGGTGTCGAAGCTGTCCGGGTAGCCGGCGCCGTCGGGGTCCTTGACCTTGAGCAGCTTGCCGTCGTTGCGGAACGTCCAGCCGTGGAACGGGCAGGTCAGCGTGGTGCGGTTGTCGGTCTTGCGGCGGCAGACCATCGCCCCGCGGTGGGCGCAGGCGTTGATCAGGCAGTGCAGCTCGCCGCCGGCGTCCCGGGTGATGACGACCGGCTGGCGCCCGATGTACGTCGTGAAG
The DNA here is from genome assembly GCF_014873755.1 of Amycolatopsis lexingtonensis. NCBI lineage: Bacteria > Bacillati > Actinomycetota > Actinomycetes > Pseudonocardiales > Pseudonocardiaceae > Amycolatopsis > Amycolatopsis lexingtonensis. The sequence goes on along the minus strand of NZ_JADBEG010000001.1, from coordinate 2,952,359 downwards.
TAGTCGCCGGGGTCCGGCAGCTGGCTCTCGTGGGCGAGGTAGATCCAGTTGCCCTCGAAGATGTGCTTCATCTCCAGCTCGAAGACCCCTTCGTCGGTGAAGATCCGCCGGTTGGCGCGGTAGACGCCGGCTTCGGGGTCTTCGACGACGGCGTCGGCGACGACGGCGGACACGTGCTCCAGCATCTCGGTCATGGATCGACCATGACAGGCCGTGCGGTCGGTCACACCGGACATCTGCCTAGACCTGACCCAGGGTGCGATTGATAGCTACTGTTTATGGATCACTCGACATCAGGTCTTTGTCTTCGATCAGCTTGCTCCTTACCGTGAGGTGATCGGCGACAACGGCACCGGGAGGAGGCTCACCGTGGAACTCCGTCACCTGCGCTACTTCGCCACCGTCGCCGAGACGTGCCACTTCGGCCGCGCCGCCGAGCGGCTGCACATCGCCCAGCCGGCGTTGTCGCACGCCATCCGGCAGCTGGAGGACGAGCTCGGCGTGGCCCTGCTGGCCCGCACCACCCGCCAGGTCAGCGTCACCCCGGCGGGCGAGTTCTTCCTCGCCGAGGCCCGGCACGTGCTCGCCGCCGTCGACGCCGGGGTGCGCGGGGTCCGGCGCATCGGCGAGGGCAAGCTCGGCCTGGTCCGGATCGGCTTCACCGGGACGGCCGCGTTCTCCCACCTGCCGCACCTGGCCCGGGCGCTCGCCCAGCGGGTGCCGCAGGTCGAGCTGGAAGTCCGCGCCGACCTGCTCACCGCCGAACAGTGCGAGCTCCTGCGGGCCGGCACGCTCGGCATCGGCGTGCTGCGCCCGCCGGTGACCGGGGACGACATCGCGTTCCGCGTGATCGAGGCCGAGCCGCTCATCCTCGCGGTCCCGGCCGACCACCGGCTCGCGGTCGAGCCGGTGGTGGCGATGAGCGACCTGCGGGCCGAGCCGCTGGTGACCTACACCGGGCGCAACTCGGTGGTGCACGAAGCGGTCGCGCGCAGCTGCCGCGAAGCGGGCTTCACCCCGCGCCGCCAGCACGAGGCACCCGGCACCGCGCCGCTGCTCGCGCTGGTCGCCGGCGGCCTCGGCATCGGCGTCGTGCCCGCGTCGGCGCGGTCGCTGCCCCTGGCCGGCGTCGTCTTCCGGGACGTGGCGGGAGCGGCGAGCGTCGAACTCGCGCTCGCCTGGCACCGCGAAACCCGGTCCCCGCTCGTTTCGACCGTCCTCGCCGCGCTCGAGGACGTCTTCCCGTCCACCCGGCCACCCTCGGAGGTCAGCCGATGAAGATCACGCACGTCGAGGCGATCCCGTTCGCGATCCCGTACCGCAAGCCGCTGCGGTTCGCCTCCGGCGAGGTGCGCACCGCCGAGCACGTCCTCGTGCGGGTGCACACCGACGACGGCGTCGTGGGCGTGGCCGAGGCGCCCCCGCGGCCGTTCACCTACGGCGAGACCCAGGCCGGGATCGTCGCCGTCATCGACTCGATCTTCGCGCCGCAGGTCGTCGGGCTGAGCCTGCTCGACCGCGAGACCGTCCACACGCGACTGTCCCGGACGGTCGGCAACCCGGCCGCGAAGTCCGCCATCGACATGGCGATCTGGGACGCGCTCGGGCGCAGCCTCGACGTGTCGGTGACCGAGCTGCTCGGCGGCTACACCGACCGCATGCGCGTGGCGCACATGCTCGGGTTCGACGAGCCCGCGGCGATGGTCGCCGAGGCCGAGAAGATGCGCCAGACCCACGGCATCACGACGTTCAAGGTCAAGGTGGGCCGCCGCCCGGCGTCGCTGGACACCGCGGTCGTGCGTGCCTTGCGGGAGCACTTCGGTGACAGCGCCGACCTCTACGTCGACGGCAACCGCGGCTGGACCGCCGCCGAGTCGGCGCGCGCGATGAAGGAGATGGCCGATCTGGACCTCCTCTTCGCGGAGGAGCTGTGCCCGGCCGACGACGTGCTGGGCCGGCGGTGGCTCGTGCAGCGGCTGGACGTCCCGTTCATCGCCGACGAGTCGGCCGTGACGCCCGCCGACGTCACCCGCGAGATCCTCGGCGGGTCCGCGACGGCGGTGAGCATCAAGACCGCGCGCACCGGCTTCACGCGGTCGCAGCGCACCCACCACCTCGCCGAGGGCCTCGGCCTGGAAGTCGTGATGGGCAACCAGATCGACGGCCAGCTCGGTTCGCTGTGCACCGTCGCCTTCGGGGCGGCGTACGAGCTGACTTCACGGCGCGCCGGCGAGCTGTCCAACTTCCTCGACATGAGCGACGACCTGCTCGCCGAACCGATGTGCATCAGCGACGGCGAACTCGCCGTCCGCCCCGGCGCCGGCCTCGGTGCCGAGATCGATCCCGAAAAACTCCGGCGCTACCGCCAGGACCGCTGACTCCCACCACGAATCAAGGAGGATTCATGACCGCCATCCAAGAGACCGCGACCGCCGCGGCTTCGGGCGCCAACGCCACCGAGCGCTTCAAGAGCGACAAGTTCGCCGGCGTCGCCGGAACTCCGCCCGAGCGCGTCAGCCTGCTCGCGCGGGAAGTCCTGGAGGCTGTGCACGGCACGATCCGCAAGCACAAGGTCACCTACGACGAGTACAACGCGCTCAAGGCGTGGCTGATCGGCGTCGGCGAGGACGGCGAATGGCCGCTGTTCCTCGACGTCTGGGTCGAGCACGTCGTCGAAGAGGTAGCCACCGAGCACCGCGAAGGCAACAAGGGCACCATCGAAGGCCCGTACTACGTCCCGGACGCACCCGAGCGGGGCGCCCGCGGCTCGGTGCCCATGCGGGACGGCGAGCCCGGCACCCCGCTGACCTGGACGGGCCAGGTCACCTCGACCGACGGCTCCCCGCTGGCCGGGGCGAAGGTCGAGCTGTGGCACGCCGACGCCGACGGCTTCTACTCCCAGTTCGCGCCGGGCATCCCGGAGTGGAACCTGCGTGCCTCCTTCACCGCGGACGACTCCGGCCGCTTCGAGATCCACACCGTGCGCCCGGCGCCGTACCAGATCCCGACCGACGGCGCCTGCGGCAAGCTGATCGCGGCGGCCGGCTGGCACGCCTGGCGCCCGGCGCACCTGCACGTCAAGGTGTCCGCCCCGGGCCACGAACTGCTTACCGCGCAGCTGTACTTCCCGGGCGACGAGCACAACGACGACGACATCGCCTCGGCGGTCAAGCCGGAACTGCTGCTGGACCCGCGCTCCGTCGACGGCGGCGAGGCCATCGAGTACGGCTTCGTCCTGGACCCGGAGCGGTCCTGATGCTGTACCACGTCCGGATGGACGTCCGCCTGCCCGCCGACCTGGACCCGGGCGCGCGCGAGGAGATCGTGGCGCGCGAGAAGGAATACAGCCGGCGGCTGCAGCGGGCGGGCAAGTGGCCCCAGCTGTGGCGGATCGCGGGGGAGTACGCCAACTTCTCGATCCTGGACGTCGCGGACCACGACGAGCTGCACGCGGTGCTGTCGGGGCTGCCCTTGTTCCCCTACATGGACATCCAGGTCACGCCGCTGGCGGCGCACCCGTCCAAGGTCACCGGCTGAAGTCCGTCCTCGTGGTGCTCACGCGACTGACCAGCCGCCGTCGCTGAGCAGCATCACCCCCAGGTCCCGGCAAAGTCACGCGGCTGGGCCGCTCTGCCGTCGGTGACCAGCTCGCCCGACGTCTTGAATGACTCATTCAGGTCTTCGGAGGTCCTGAATGAGTCATTCAAGACGCTGGCGCACCGCTGCGGGCTGCACCGACGCGACTTTGCCGGGACCCTGTCGCCAGGCGACATGAACGACCCTTTCATGACATCGCCGCGACGCCGGGCAGACCGCGAGACCACGACTTTGCCGGAGCCGCAGCACCATCCCGTTGCGTACCGCGAGGAGGGGGAGAATTTCCGACCTGGCCGCTTTGTCGGAAGCCGTGCGGAACAGGGGTGGGGCGGGCTATCGCGAGCCGGGGCGATGGACCATGATGGCCGGACGAACGCGGTGGGGCAGACCGCAAAGGATGCGTGTGGTGCTGGATTCGGTCCCTTACCGTGGTGAGCGCGCGCCGGTGGAGCCGGCGGTGGACGCCGGTTTGTCGGCCGCCCTCGAACGAGCCCGGCACGGTGACGAGGAGGCCTTCCGCGCGCTGTACCGGGCGGTGCAGCCCGGGCTGTGCCGCTACCTGCGGGTCCTGGTGGGACAGGACGCCGAGGACGTCGCCTCGGAGGCGTGGCTGCAGATCACGCGCGACCTGGCGTCGTTCCGGGGTGACCTGGACGGCTTCCGGGCCTGGACCGCCACGATCGGGCGGCACCGGGCGCTGGACCACCTGCGGCACCACCGCCGTCGCCCGGTCTCGGACACGCCGGCGGAATGGTTCCCCGAGCGGGCCGCGCCCGACGACACCGCCGGCGCGGCCATCGAGGCGACGGCCACCGGCGCGGCGCTGGCGCTGATCGCGACGCTGCCGCGTGACCAGGCCGAGGCGGTGGTGCTGCGGGTCGTGGTCGGCCTCGACGCCAAGGCCGCCGCGGCCGTGCTGGGGAAGCGCCCCGGCGCCGTGCGCACCGCCGCCTACCGGGGACTTCGCACGCTCGCCGACCGGCTCGGCGGGCAGGTGTGACACTTTCGAGCGGCCCGACGCTGAGGGGAATGTGATGAGCAAGCACGAAGGGCGCCGGCTCGACCGGCACACCGCCGAGCAGTTGCTGCGGGGTGCGCCGGCCGATGCCCCGGACGCGCTGGCCGGCCTGCTCGCCGCCGCGGCCGCCCCACCGCGCGACGGCGAGCTGGGTGGGGAACCAGCGGCCATGACGGCGTTCCTCGAGGCGGCTCAGCACGCCAACGCCCCTCAACCCCGGAGTCCCTCGATGATCAAGAGCATTTCGGCGAAGCTGCTGACGGCCAAGGTCGCCGCCGTCGTGGCGGCGCTGTTCGCCGCCGGCGGCGTCGCCGCGGCCGCCGTGACCGGCGCACTGCCCCTCCCGGGCAGCAACGCGCCCGCGGCCCCCTCGGCCTCCACCCACGCCCAGCCCCCGGCCGGCGCGTCGGACGCGGCCACGACCCACGCACCCGCCGGGTCCCGGCCGTCGGACCACCCGTCGCCGTCGCCGTCCCTGGTCGGGCTGTGCCACGCGTACGCCGCCGGTGACAAGGCCGAGCACGGCAAGGCGCTGGAAAGCCCCGCGTTCGCCGAGCTGATCGCGGCCGCGGGCGACAAGAACGGCGTCGACGGGTACTGCGACACGGTGCTCAAGGACGAGGCCTCGAAGCCGGTGCACACCACCGATTCGCCGGGAGCGCCGGCGGACCCGGGCAACTCGGAGAACGGCAAGGACCACGCGCCGGCGACGGTTCCCACCCACCCGACCGGTGCGCCCGAGACGCACCCGTCCGGGCCGCCGGCCACCCGTCCCACCCACTGAGCCACCGGGCTCCCTGACTGGCGGCGATCCCTCCCCTCCCCCCGGGGGATCGCCGCTTTCCCGGACGGGCGGCGGCCCAGACCCCTATCACCGGCCGCCGTCCGTCCATGAACCGTGTCAGTTCCGAGAGAACCGCACGGCCTTTCGTCCCCGCCCCCAAGGACTTTCGAACACTGCGCGGGCCCGGCGGCGCGAGGAACCTGGCTGATGAGGGAGCCGCCCGGCGCCGGCCCGGTCGAAATCGGCGGCGGACGCCCTCGCGGAGAACGGTGGTGGTGAACCGGCCCCTTCCGGCCGCCACCACCGCTTCCCTGTCCTGACCGGCGTTCCCTGGAGGTCGGCATGACTTTCGCCCACCGCACGCCCGACCCCGGACCGGCCCGGACGGGCGGTTTTCCCGCCGGGCTGCGCGTCCGCGCGCACAGCGGCCAGTTCCGCGGCCGGACCGGCGTGGTGGTGGACCGGACCCCGGATCTGCGGCCCGGTTCGGTCTGGGTCGAGTTCGGCCCGGACGACGTGCGGCTCGTGCCGGGCTACCGGCTCACCGCCGCGGAAGCCGTGCCCGGCTGATCCCCCGCGGTCTTCAGCCTTCGGCGGCGCGGACGATCGAGCGGGCGAGCCACGCGAACACGAGGTCGTGCGCCGGCTTCTGGAGGTACCAGTAGGCGTCGCCCAGCCGGCCGGCCGGGGTGAACCGGACCCGGCGGCGCAGCCGGCTCCCCGAAGCGGCCCGTTCCGCGCGCAAGGTCAGCTCGGCGTCGCCGGGCAAGCGCATGTCGGCGGCCAGCACGAGTTCACGGCGGGTGTCGTCCCGGTGCCGGACGGCCCAGAAGTCGATGACGTCCCCGGTTCCCGGGCGTTCCGGACGGCCGCGGTAGAGCCCGGCACCGCCCAGGGCCTGGTCGAGCAGGCCGCGGAGGGCCCACGCGGGTCCGGGCGGGAACCGGCCGCTTTCCCCGCCCAGCTCGGTGATCGCCCGCCACAGCCGTTCGGGGGTGGCGGTCGAGCTTTCGGTGTCTTCCTCCACGTGGGACCGTCCCGCCGGCGGGTCCGGCAGCGGAACCCCGAGTGCTGCCCGCAAGGCGTTGTCCAGGCTGGTGGCCCCGGCCGGAAGTGACGGCAGGACGGTCTCCGCCGGGACGTCGGCCGGGAGCAGGTCGTGCTCGAGAGAAGCGAACAACCCGGCCGCGACGGCGGTCGGAACGGGCGACGCCGCCCCGGCGACCCGGGCGGCGATCTCGTGCGACCACCACGGCGAAGGCAGGTCGAGCGCGGCGGGCCGGCGCAGCACGCGGGCGCACCGGCGCACCAGGTCGTGGTAACTGATCGTTTCCGGGCCGCTCACGTCGAACCGGCCCCGCAGCGGCGCGAGATCGACGGCGGCCCGCAGGTAGTGCCGGACGTCGGCGAGCGCGACCGGACGGCTTCGCCGGGCGGTCCAGCGGGGACGCGGCCGGATCGGCAGCCGCGCGGTCCGGGCCAGCAGTTCGACCCCGGCGGATCCCCGGCCCAGGACCATCGAGGCTTGCAGCGCGATCGCCGGGACGTCGCCGCCGAGCAGGATGTCGGCCGCTTCGGACCGGGAGGCCAGGTGCGGCGAAGCGGCGGTCACCGGGCGCGGCCCGCCGAGGTAGACGATCTGCCCGACCCGCGCGGTGGCGGCCGCGGCGGCGAGGCGTTCGGCGATGAGGCGGTCCCGCGCGGCGAAGTCGGACCGGGCCAGCGAGTGCACGAGGTGGAAGACCACGTCCGCGCCGGCGATCGCGGTCTCGAGGGCACGCGGGTCCGCGGCGTCCCCGAGCGTCACCTCGACCTGCCCGGGGAAGCGGTGTGCCGCGGAGCGGGACAGGACGCGGACCGGGTGGCCGGCGGCGACGAGATCGGAGACGAGCGCCCGGCCGACGAAACCGGTCGCGCCCAGGACCGCGCAGCGTGGCCGGACGGCGTTTCGCGGGGAGGTCATCGCGGCTCCGGGCCCGGCGGCAGCGAGGACAGGGGTCCGCGGTTCGTGGTCGCCCGCCGGGCGCTGGTGCCTGCGGTGCGCTGGTAGACGCCGGCGAAGCGGCCGGCGACCTCGTGGATGCCGAAGCGCCGGGCGACGGTGTCCCGGCCGGCGGCCGCGACCGCCCGGGCTCGCGCCGGATCGCCGGCCGCGCCGCGGACGAACGCGGTGAGCGCGTCACCGAACGCGGCGAGGGTCGAGGTGTCGGCGAGCAGACCGTTGCGGCCGTGCTCGATGTAGTGGCCGAGCCCGCCGCGGCGGGGGCCGAGGACGAGCAGGCCGGCGTCCATGGCTTCGAGGACGGCGATGCCGAATTCCTCCTTGCGGCTGGGGCAGACGTAGAGGTGCGGCGTCGGGGCGGGTAGCCGGCGGGCCAGGCCGTGCTCCAGCGAGCGGACGTCCTCGTTGCTCACGGCGGCCAGCACCGCCAGCCGGCCCGCCGCGTCCGGGTACGCGCTCGCCAGTTCCCGGATGCGGGCCAGGATCCGGGATTCGTCGTCGTTCGGGTGCGCGGGGTCGCCGCCGACGAGCACGAGCGCGGTGTGCCGGTACAGGCCGCGGGCCAGCCAGGCTTCGACGAGCACGTCCTGTTGCTTGACCGGGTGCAGCCGGCCCACCGACAGCGTGATCGGGAGACCGCGGACCTCGGGCGCGAGCCGGGGCAGCACGGAGCCGGGCGCGAACAAGGACGCGATCAGCTGCTCTTGGCGGGCATCGGCCGTGACCACGGGCGAGAGCAAGGGGATTCCTTCGGCCAGTGACTCCGGTTCCGGGCCTTCGCGCAGCTGGGGGAAGTACGCCGTGAGTTCCCCGCCCGGGCGCCCGGGCAGCCCCAGCAGGGTGTCGGCGGCCGCCACCAGCCGGTCGGCAGCGTACATCCGGTGCAGGTCGAACCGGGCCGCCGCGCGGTCCGCCGCGAGACCGGGCCGGTACCGCTCGGCCAGGGAGCGGTGCGGATCGGCGGTGAGGGTGAAGACCGTCCGCGCGCCCATCGCCCCGGCGGCGTCCGCGACCGCGGCTGAGCCGTCGTCGGCATACCGCACGTGGACGACGTCCGGGATGCAGTCCGTGAGCCACAGCAGGTGCCGGGCCAGGAACCCGATGGCCGGCCGGTGCCGGGAGAGCGCCGCCTGCGCCGGGGCGCCGGGGGAGTCGACGGGCAGCCGCAGCACGACGTGCCCGTGGTCGTCGGCTTCGGCGAGGGTGTTCCGGTCGCGCAGCAGGTCCTGGCCCGCCAAGGTCAGCGTCACGACGCGGGCGATGCCGGCGTGGCGGGGCAAGGCGGTGCCGAGGTGCCGCAGCAGGACCGTGAGGCCGCCGCTGGCACCGGCGCCGGGCTGGTCGAAGGATCCCAGCAGCATCGACTGCGCCACCGTCAGCCCGCTCCGGCCGGACGCCGGAACGGTCCACAGGGGACTCTTGAAACCCGGCCCGGACTGCCGGGCCAGGCACACCGCGGACAGCGCGCGTTCGTAGGGATCCCCGGCCCGGACGTGGGCGGCGGCCAGCAGTTCGGTCGCTTCCGCGGCTTCGTCGAGCTGGGAAAGGTAGCGCCACATCGCGTGCCGGTACCGCCGGTGGCCCGGCGCGGCTCCGGCCAGTGCCTTGACCGGCAGGCAGCGGAGGCCGTGCCGTTCCGCGAGATCCAGCAGGAGCGCCCCGCGCCGGGGCGGCGCATCGGCGAACGCGAGGCCGATCGCCGCGGCCGCGGCCGCTTCGCCGTGCGCGGCGACCGCGGCGGCGAAGAGGTCCAACGCGATGGATCCGGCCAGGTCGTCGAGCACGTCGTCCCCGGTGTCCGGGATCGCGGCCAGTACGTCGACGGCGCTGGGCGTGGCGGTCCCGCGGGTGCGGGCGCGCAGCGCGGCCACCGCCCCGTCGGGATCGACGCCACCCGCCGGGGCGCCGGCGTATTCGACCAGCGCGGGCCCGGCGAAGTCCGGGTGGAGGGCCCGGCGGACCGCGTCGATCCGGGCCGGATCGGTTCCGGGCGTGAGCGTGCGGAGGACGGCCAGCGGGTCGGTGGCCGCGGTGGTCCGGGTGTCCTGACTGATCACTGCGCTGCTCCGGTGGTCGGGCCGTAGGGTCGGCGGGGAAGAGGGAGGAGACCGGGATGAAGGCATCGCGGATCGTGGTGGTGAGCCCGCCGTTCGCTTCGCACGCGCGTCCACTCGCGACGGTGGGGGCGGCGCTCGCCGCCGAAGGAGCGGAGGTGACGTTCGCTTGCGCGCCCGCTTTCGCGGGCTTGGCCGCCGAGCACGGACTGCCCTTCACGGCGCTGGTTTTCGGGGACAACGCCAACACGGGCATCGCCGAGCGCACCCGCCAGGAAGCCGACGGCGCGCGGCGGCTGGCCGAGTTCCTCGAAGCCACCCGCGCCGGCGCGGTGCCCGCGTTGCTGGCCCAGGCCCGGCACCGGCGTGCCGACATGCTGCCCGATCCCGGCGGCGTGCTCGCGTCCATCCGGTCGCTCGACGAGCGGCTGCGACCGGACTGGTACCTGATCGACCAGCTGGCCTACGCCGTCACGCTGGCGGTGCACACCCTGGGGCGCCGGTGGGCCGCCTTCTGCCCCGGCCACCCCAGCTACGTCCTCGAGGGTGCCGGCCGCTTCTTCGGGCTGCCGCCGTACTGGCCGCGCGCGATCCGGCCCACCGACGGCGAAGTGGGCCGGTTGCGCGCCGAGGCCGAGGCGAACGACCGGCTGTTCACCGGGCTGTTCGCCGGCTTCCTCGCCGAGCACGCCCCGGACCGGCCGGTGCCGAAGAGCGCCTTCGGGCTGACTTCCCCGGAAGCAGTGCTGTTCAACTACCCCGAGCTGCCCTGGCTGCCCGAGCTCCCGGCCGGTCCCGCCCGGATCTTCGCCGGACACTGCAGCGACGTCGGGGCGGTGGTGCTGCCCGGCGACTGGGCCCGGCGGACCGACGCGCTGACCGACGGCGGCCGGCGGCGGCTCGTCCTCGTGTCCTTCGGGACCTTCCTGTCCGCGCGGGACGACGTCTTGCGCACGGTGGTGCGCGGCCTGCTCGAAGTGCGCGAGGTGTCGGTGCTGGTGGCCGCCGGTGATCGCGCGGCCGGTCTTCGCGCGGAGTTCGACGGCGAGCCCCGGGTCGACGTCGCCGACCAGGTGCCCCAGCGGGCGCTGCTGCCGCGGACGGCCGCCGTCGTGCACCACGGTGGCAACAACTCCTTCACGGAGTGCCTGGCGGCGGGGGTGCCCGCGGTGGCCCTGCCGTTTTCCAGCGACCAGTTCGCCGTGGCTCACGACCTCGAACGGATTCCGGCCGGCCGGGCGCTCGACCCCTTCCGCGTCACCCCCGGCGAGGTGGCCGCGGCCTTGACGGAGGTGCTCGCGGCCGCTCATGAGGAGGGTCAAGCCGCGCACCGGCTGCTCGCGGGACGTGGACCGCGGCCGGCCGCGGTCCGGCTGCTGTCGGCCATGCGACGCCTTCCGGTGGTCGATGCAGAGTCGATGCGAATCTAAGCTTTGTGTGCCGCGTGCGCTGCGCGAGCGCGAAGGCGCCTGCTCTCGTTCGCTCGGCACACAAGTGACGGATCGGCAGCGGAGAGCGAGAAGTAGCAGGTCAATCACCTGTTGCGGGGCTGCGATCGATCCGGGAGACTCGGTCGAGTCAGCGGAAGTGTGCATCGCAGTTGAATCGGTATGCTCGTGATTCACTACGCGTTCACGAGGAGGCCCGATGAGCAGCACCGCAGGGGCGCGGTTCCTCAGCTCGAGCGAGGTCGCGCGGACGCTGGGCGTGTCGCAGGTGACGCTGCGCACCTGGGAGCAGCGGTACGGCATCGGCGCCGCCGAGCGCGAAGCGAACGGACGGCGGCGGTACACCCCCGAGGACGTCGAACGGCTGCGCCGGATGCGTGCCCTGCAGGCCCAGGGGACCAGCGCGCGCGACGCCGCCCGGCTGGTGCTGGACCGCTCGGCCGCCGAGGTGACCGCCGGGCAGCGCAGGCAACGGCTCGCCGAGGCCGCGGAGTCGCTCGACCTGCCCACCATGGGCGGTCTGGTCGACGACGCGCTCGGCAGCCTGGGCGTGGCGAAGACGTGGACCGAGGTCGTCGGCCCCGTGCTGCGGGCCATCGGGGAACGGTGGGCGCGGCACGGCGACCGCGCCGCGATGGCCGCGGAGTGGGCGCTGGCCACCGCGGCGTCCGGGGCGGTGGACCGGTATCCCGCGCCCGCGCGGGCCGGCCGGGCGCCCGTCCTCTTCGTGTGCGGTCCGGCGGAGCGCCACGACCTGCCGGTGAAGATGCTCAGCGCCGCGCTGAACGACGACGGCGCGTCGGCGATGTTCTTGGGAGGCTTGGTTTCCCTCGACGTCCTGCGCGTGGTCGCCGCCCGGTTCGAGCCGGGGGAGGTGGTGGTCTGGTCGATGACGTCGCAGTCCGCGGACGTGCGGATCCTGCGCGCGCTGCACGCCGACGGGGTGCCGGTGCGCCCGGCCGGTCCCGGCTGGCGCGGGCTGCCGACCGTGGGCGAACCGCTCCCGCCGTCATTCGCCGGGGCGCTCGCGGTCTTCTCCGGGTGACAGCGCGGGCCGCGCGAGGTGGCGGGCGGCCGGCTCCTTCCGCCGCGCCGGGACGTCGTTGGCGATGAGCACCGCGGCCCACGGCAGGGGGATGGAGATCGCCAGGAAGGTCAGCGCCAGCCACCAGACGTGCGCCGTGAGCCCGGCGAGGACCAGGCACGGGATCCGGCAGGCCATCATCACCACGTACTTGCGGCGCCGCCGGGCGAGCTGTTCTTCGGCCGACGGCGCGGCCGTGGTGATCAGGACCGGCCGGGTCACGAGGTGCGCCCCGCTCCGATGTGGACGGTCAGGACGGCCAGCGGCCCGGCGATGTTTTCCACGACCTGAACGAAGACCGGGCCCGCCTGGCCGGGGGAGTGCGCGGTCGCGGCCCAGAGCGAGCCGGCGAGCAGGCCGCAGGCGAGCAGCGATCCGACGACGACGGCCGGGCCGCGCAGCCGCCGGTCCCGGCTGTCCACAATGGTCAGCAGCAGCGTGGCGTGCACCGTCAGGGCCAGCCCCGCGGCCACCGCGGGCGATTCGAGGGGCAGCCAGCCGAAACTGCTCGTCGTGGCGAACGCGGACAACAGTGCCGCCCCCGCGGCGCATCCTGTCGCGAGGCGGGACGCGACGGCGACGCGGGGTGCCGTGACGGTCATCGCCGCTCCCGCTCCAGCGCCGCGGTTTCTTCGACCGGGTCCGGGGTCAGCAGGGAGCCGGGGACGGCGTGCCCGGCCGAGCCCAGCTGGTTCATCTTCTTCGGCACCGGCGCACCCTGGTACTCGAGCGGCCCGGCGGCGAGCGGCTGGTGGATTTCGATGAACTCGCCGTGGGGGAGCCGCTTGATGATGCCGGTTTCGATGCCGTGCTCCAGCACCTCGCGGTCGGCCCGCTGCAGGCCGACGCAGAGCCGGTAGGTGAGGAAGTAGACCACCGGCGGGCCGACGAGCAGCCCGATCCGGCCGGCCCACGTCATGGCGTTGAGCGAGACGTCGAACTGGACCGCGAGGATGTCGTTGAAGCTGGAGAGGGTGAGCACGAGGAAGAACGTGATCGCCATCGCCCCGATGGAGGTGCGCACCGGGACGTCGCGCGGGCGCTGGAGCAGGTTGTGGTGCGCGGTGTCGCCGGAGAGTTTCCGTTCCAGGAACGGATAACTGAGCAGCAGCGTCACGAGCACCGCGATCCCGATGGCGCCGGCGAAGAACACCGGCGGGACGGTGTGGTCGCCGAGGTAGAGCTCCCACGGCGGCCAGACGCGCAGGAGCCCGTCGGCCCAGCCCATGTACCAGTCCGGCTGGGACCCGGCGGAGACCTGGGAAGGGTTGTACGGGCCGAAGTTCCACACCGGGTTGATCTGGAACAACCCCGACATCAACGCCAGCACACCCACCACGAGGGTGAAGAACGCCCCGCCCTTGAGCGCGAAGTACGGCATGATCCGGACGCCGACGACGTTGGTCTCCTTGCGGCGCACCCCCGGGAACTGGGTGTGCTTCTGGTACCAGACCAGCGCCAGGTGCGCCCCGACCAGCGCGAGCATGATGCCCGGCAGCAGCAGGATGTGCAGCGTGTACAGGCGCGGGATGATCTGGTCGCCCGGGAACTCCCCGCCGAACAGCGCCCAGTGGATCCAGGTGCCCATCACCGGCACCGAGAGCACGATGCCCGACAGCGTCGCGCGGATACCGGTACCCGAGAGCAGGTCGTCCGGCAGCGAATACCCGAAGAAGCCCTCGAAACAGCCCAGGATCAGCAGCAGCCCGCCGATCACCCAGTTCGCCTCACGCGGGCGCCGGAACGCACCGGTGAAGAAGATCCGCAGCATGTGCACGGCCATCGACGCCACGAAGATCAGCGCCGCCCAGTGGTGCAGCTGCCGCATGAACAGCCCGCCGCGGACGTCGAAGGAGAGGTCCAGCGTCGTGCGGAACGCCTGCGACATCTCCAGGCCCTGCATGTTCTTGAAGCTGCCCTGGTAGACGACCTCCTGCATGGAGGGGTCGAAGAACAGCGTCAGGTACACACCGGTGAGCAGCAGGATGATGAAGCTGTAGAGCGCGATCTCCCCGAGCAGGAACGACCAGTGCGTCGGGAACACCTTGTTCATCTGGTGCCGCAGGCCCTTGGCCGCGTGGTACCGCCGGTCCGCGTTGTCCGCGGCCTCGCCCACGTGCCGCTCCACGGCACTCGACCCCTTGGTCGGGGTGGTGAGTGAACTCATCGGACTCTCCAGGGATCGGTCGCTTGCCTTCTCGATCGTCACACCGGTGCGCCGAGATTGCACGCGGCTGCATCGAAGATGAATCGCACCTGACAGGGGAAATAGGCGAGAATCACCAGGCCGAGGTACGGTTACGGCGATAGTTGAGTCGATACTGCATCGGAGGAGCGCGTGGTCGCGGAGTTCTCGGGCGTCGTCTCCGCCCCCTTGGCTGAGGTGTTCTCGTGGCACGGGCTGCCCGGGGCGTTCACGCGGCTCGCCCCGCCGTGGCAGCCGGTCCGGGTCGGGACCGAGGCCGAGTCCCTGTGCGACGGCACGGCCGAGCTGGTGCTGCCCGGCGGGTTGAAGTGGACCGCCGAGCACGAGCCCGCCGGCTACCGGCCGCCGCACCAGTTCGTCGACCGGCTCGCCACGCCGGTGCTCTCGGCCGTCGTGCCGTGGCGGCACGTTCACCGGTTCGAAGCCGACGGCCCCGGCCGCACCGTGCTCACCGACCGCGTGGAGACGCCCGTGCCGGCGGCGGCGCTGCGCTCGATGTTCGCCTACCGGTACCGCCAGCTCGCGGCCGACCTGGCCGCGCAGCGGCGGTACTGGCACGAGCCGCTGACCATCGCGGTGACCGGGGCGAGCGGGCTGGTGGGCACCGCGCTGACGGCGTTGCTCACCACCGGCGGCCACCGGGTGATCCGCCTGGTGCGGCGCGCCGCGCGCACTCCGGACGAGCGGACGTGGCGGCCGGAAGAGCCCGCCGAGGACCTCCTGGCCGGCGTCGACGCGGTGGTGCACCTGGCCGGTGCCTCGGTGGCCGGGCGGTTCGACGAGCGCCACCGGCGGGCCGTGCGCGACAGCCGGATCGGCCCCACCCGGAAGCTCGCCGAACTGGCCGCCCGCACCCCGGACGGTCCCGGGGTGTTCGTCTCGGCGTCCGCGGTCGGCTACTACGGCCCGGAGCGGGGCGACGAGGTGCTGACCGAGGACAGCGAGCGCGGGGAAGGGTTTCTCGCCGACGTCGTCGAAGACTGGGAGGCCGCCGCGGAACCGGCGGCCGGCGCGGGAATCCGCGTGGTCCGGGTGCGCACCGGGCTGGTGCTCAGCCCGCGCGGCGGCGTGCTCCGGCTCCAGCGCCCGCTCTTCGCCGCCGGCCTGGGCGGCCCGATCGGGACCGGCGGGCAGTGGCTGCCGTGGATCGGCCTCGACGACCTGACCGACGTCTACCTGCGGGCCGTGACCGACCGGGCCCTGTCCGGCGCGGTGAACGCCGTCAGTCCCGAACCGGTGCGGAACGCCGAGTACACGAAGACCCTCGGGCGGGTGCTGCACCGCCCGGCGCTGCTGCCGGTGCCGGCGTTCGGCCCGCGGCTGCTGCTCGGCCGCGAAGGGGCTCGCGAGCTGGCGCTCGCCGACCAGCGGGTGCGGCCCGGGCGCCTGCTCGACGCCGGGCACGAGTTCCGTCACGGCCGGCTTCGCGACGCGCTCGCCCACTTGCTGGGCGCCAAAACCGATTCGGACGCACGCCCGACCGTAGGAGAGCCGGTATGACCACCATCCACCGTCCCGCGCCGCCGCTGGCCCTGGCGGGGTTCGTCGCCGCGGTGGCCGTCGTCGCCGTCGTCGGCGGCCTCGCCGCGACGCAGTCCCGCGCCGTCTACGCCGGACTGGCGCAGCCGCCGTGGGCGCCGCCCTCGTGGTTGTTCGGTCCGGTGTGGACAGTCCTGTACCTGGCGATCGCCCTGTCCGGCTGGCTCTTCTGGCGCGCCGGGGGACCGCGGCGGGAGTTCGGCTGGTACGCCGCCGGGCTGGTGCTCAACGCGGCGTGGACGCCGTTGTTCTTCGCCGCGGGCGCGTACACCGTCGCCTTGGTGGAGATCGTGGCGCTCGACGTCGTGATCGCCGCGACCGCGCTGGTCTTCCGGCGCCGCTCGCGAGCAGCGGCCGCGCTTCAGCTGCCGTACCTCGCGTGGACGCTCTTCGCGACGGCGCTCAATGCCGCGATCGTCGTCCTGAACTGATCGGAGAATCCCCTTGCTGCTCGACACCCTCCTCGACCGCACCGTGGTCGTCGGCTATTCCCGCCTCGGCTACGCGCTGCGTCGCCGCGCCTGGGCGGCCGGTGATCCCGCGCCGGACGCGCTGCGGGGCCGGGTCGCACTGGTGACCGGCGCGAGTTCCGGCCTCGGCGAAGCGACCGCCACCGGGCTGGCCCGGCTGGGCGCGGAAGTCGTGCTGGTGGTGCGCGACCTCGCACGCGGGGAGTCGGCGCTCGACCGGATCCACGCGGCGGTGCCGGACGCGAAGGTCCGGACAGCCCGGTGCGATGTCGCCGATTTCGCGTCGGTGCGCGAGTTCGCGGCCCGGGAGTCGCGTGTGGACGTTCTCGTCCACAACGCCGGAGTGCTGCCGCCGCGGCGGGAAGAGAGCGTGGACGGCCACGAGCGCACGTTCGCCACGCACGTGCTCGGACCGCTGCTGCTGACCGAACTGCTGCGGCCCGCGCTGCGTGCGTCGGCCGACGCGCGGGTGATCTGGGTGTCCTCCGGCGGGATGTACACCCAGCCGCTCGCCGTCGACGACCCGGAATACCGGGGCGGGCGCTACCGCGGCGCGACCGCGTACGCGCGCACGAAGCGGATGCAGGTCGAGCTCACGCCGGTGCTGGCCGACCGGTGGCGGCCGGACGGGATCGCGGTGCACAGCACGCATCCCGGCTGGGCGGACACCCCGGGCCTGGCCGCGTCCCTGCCGTCGTTCCGGCGGCTGCTCGGGCCCGTGCTGCGCACGGCCGCCGAGGGCGCCGACACGGCGGTGTGGCTGGCGGCGACCGAGCCCGGCCCGCCGCCGGGGCGGTTCTGGCACGACCGCCGGGACCGGCCGACGCACCTGCTGCCCGGCACGCGCCCGGCGCCCGGCGACGCGGAACGGCTGCTGCGGCACTGCCTGGACGTCGTCGGCCGGTAGGCTCCCGCCGGCAACGGTGGAGGGGGAACTTCGGTGTCGCGATTCGTCAGACCCGTGCTGTGGACGTTCGGGGCGCTCGCCGCCGGGGGCCTCGTGTTCGGCGTGCTGCTGGCGCTCAACATCCCGTACCGGAGCACCGCCGCCCCGGAAACCACGTCCGCGACCACCCCGGAACCGCCGCCCGTACCCGCGGCCGCTCCGGCGGAGATGACCGCGTGGGTCACGGACATCCGGCCGGGCCTGGACGACCACAGCGCGGTGCTGCACGTCGACCTGTCCGCCTGCGCCATCGCGCCGCACGCCCAGGTCACCGAGGCCCCCGAGCGGATCGACGCCGGCGTCCTGTTCCAGGCCGGGGCCGGGCCGGACTGCCAGCAGGTCCCGGCCGACGTCCCGCTGAAGACGGCGGCACCGATCGGGAAGCGGCCGGTGATCGTCAACGCCGAGGACAGCTGGCGGCTGCTGCCCGGCGGCTGGAAGAAGTGCGACAAGATCCTTGGCTGCGAACCGCCCCCCGACCACTGCGCCCAGGCGTGGGTCGCGCAGATCGAGTTCAGCACGGAGGCCGAGTACCCCGGCACCACGCGGGCGTGCGACCAGAACTGGCTGATCCACGACCTGCAGCGGCACAGCGGCCAGGCCCCGAACCGGGTCGCCTACCGCTGGGCGGGCACCGGCTGGGCGAGCTTCGCCTCGGCCAGCGGCGGCGGCTGCGGTGAAATCCTGGCCGTCGAACCGGCGTTTCCCAGGTCGCTCTGCCAGAACCTCACCCCGCCGTCCTGAGGACCGGGAACTCGTACTTGACAAGCCCGCGGGCGCCGTTCAATCTCTCTAATTAACCGTACGGTACATACCTAACCGGTTAGTTACTCGGACTGCAGTGGCGCACCCGCGGAGGAGAATGACGTGACCGATCGTCCGGATGGCGCAGTGGACGCCCCTCCCGCGGGCCGGCCCGCCAAAGCGGCACTGGCCGCGTGGATCGGCAGCGCGCTCGAGTACTACGACTTCTTCATCTACGGCACGGCCGCCGCGCTGGTCTTCAACAAGATCTTCTTCCCGGCCTCGTCGCCGGCGACCGGCACGTTGCTGGCGCTGTCGACCTTCGGCGTCGGCTACGTCTCGCGGCCGCTCGGGGCGCTGCTGCTGGGGCACCTGGGGGACAAGTTCGGCCGCAAGCGCGTCCTGCTGGCCACACTCCTGCTGATGGGGCTGTCCACCGTGCTCGTCGGCTGCCTGCCCGCTTACGGCAGCTGGGGCGTCGCCGCGCCGATCCTGCTGGTCGCGCTGCGGTTGCTGCAGGGCCTGTCCGCCGGCGGCGAGCAGGCCAGCGCGAACTCCATGAGCCTCGAGCACGCCCCCGAGCACCGCCGCGCGTACTACACGAGCTTCACCCTCAGCGGCACGCAGGCCGGGCAGATCCTGGCGACCGCGGTGTTCCTGCCGGTCGCCGCGCTGCCGCAGGAAGCGCTGCTGTCGTGGGGCTGGCGGGTCCCGTTCTGGCTCAGCGCCGTCGTGGTGCTGGTGGGCTACTACATCCGCCGCTCGCTGGACGAGACGCCGGTGTTCCAGGAAGAAGTCGCCGGCGGCGAAGTCGTGAAGCTGCCGCTGGCCGTGCTGTTGCGGGACCACTGGGCCGACGTCCTGCGCGTCGTCGTCGCGGCGCTGATCGCTTCCGTCAGCACGATCTTCACCGTCTACGCGCTCAGCTACGCCGTGAACACGGTGGGCCTGAGCAAGACGCCCATGCTGTGGGTCGGGGTGCTGGCCAACGTCGCCGCCGTCGTTTCGATCCCGCTGTGGGCCAAGCTTTCCGACCGCGTCGGCCGCAAGCGGATCTTCATTGCCGGTTCACTGGGCTGCGCCGTCTTGATCTTCGCGTACCTCGGTGCCATCGCGGCCGGCAGCTACCTGTGGATCTTCGTCGTCGGCATCGGGATGTTCGGGATCGTCTACACCGCCACGAGTGCCGTGTGGCCGTCGTTCTACGGCGAGATGTTCCCCGCGCGGGTGCGCCTGTCCGGGACGGCGATCGGGACCCAGATCGGGTTCGCGATCAGCGGGTTCCTGCCCACCATCGCGGTGGGGGTGACCGGGACGGGCCGGGGCGCGTGGCTGGGCGTGGCCGTCTTCACCGCCGCGCTGTGCCTGGTGAACGTCGTCGCCGTGGCCACCGGGAAGGAGACCTACCGGGTGCCCACCGCGCAGCTCGGCCGCAAGGACCCGGTGCGCGGCGAGGTCGCCGTTCCGCGATGAACGAGTTCGAGGTCTACGCGCTCTGCTACGGACGGCGGACGGGGTTCCGGGGTGAGCACTTCCTGGGCTACGACGGGAAATCCGCGGAACCCCACCCGACCGCCTACTACGTCTGGCTGGCGGTGTCGCCGGAGCACACGGTGCTCGTCGACGCCGGCATCCGGGCCGAGCGGGCGCGCGAAATCGACGGGCTGGACTACGTCGAGCCCGTCCGGCTGCTCGCCGAACTCGGTGTCGGCCCGGAGACGGTGGACCACGTCGTCCTCACCCACCTGCACTACGACCACTGCGGCACGGTGGGCGAGTTCCCCGGGGCGAGAGTCGTCGTCCAACGGTCCGAAGTGGACTATTGGACCGGCCCGTTGGCGAAGCGGATCGAGCGGGAGCGGTGGCTGCTCGACGAAGTGGCGCTCGAAGACCTGCGAGCCGACCTGGTCGACGGGGACGCCGAGGTCGTGCCGGGGCTGAGCGTCCACTTGGTCGGCGGGCACACGGCCGGCATGCAGGTCGTCCGGGTCGAGACGGCCGCCGGTCCGGTGGTGCTGGCCTCGGACGCCAGTCACTTCCACGAGAACCTCGAGGAAGACCGCCCGGCGCCGCTGCTGCACTCGATGGCCGGGGTGTACGGCGCTTTCGACCGGATCCGGGAGCTGGCGGGCCCCGGCCTGGCGGTGCCGGGGCACGACCCGGAGGTGCTGGCGCGGTACCCGCCGGTGACGGACCGGATCGTGCGGCTCAGCGGGTCGTCAGGTAGCTGACGAGCATGTCGGCGACCATGCGCCGGTGGTGGTCCCGGAAGGCCGGGTCGAGCATGTCGCGGCCGAAGATCGCGTTGAACGTGTGCCGGTTCGCCGTGCGGAACACACAGAACGCGCTGATGGCCATGTGCACGTCGAGCGCGTCGACGTCGTCGCGGAACTGCCCGGTTTCGCGGCCGCGGGCGAGGATGCGGGTCAGCACGTCGAGGGCCGGGTTGGCCAGATTGGACAGTGCGGTCGAGCGGGCGATGTGCTCGGCGCGGTGGATGTTCTCGATGCTGACCAGCCGCACGAAGTCCGGGTGGGACTCGTGGTGGTCGAAGGTGAGCCCGGCGAGCTGCCGGATCGCCTCGGCGGGGTCGAGGTGGTCGACGTCGAGGTTCTGCTCGAGCGAGCGGATGACGGTGTAGGCCCGTTCGAGCACCTCGACGAACAGCTGGTCCTTGTTCGTGAAGTAGTAGTAGATCATCCGCTTGGTCGTGCGGGTCTTCGCGGCGATTTCGTCCACCCGGGCGCCGTCGAAGCCCTTTTCGGCGAACTCGCGGGCGGCGGTGTCCAGGATCTCGGTGCGGGTCCGGTCGGCGTCGCGGACGCGTCCGGGTCCGCTGTTCGCCACTTCGCCCGACGTCGGTGCTGCCACGGACTTCCTTCCTCGCTTCAGCTGGTGCTGACCACTCTAGGCCGTGGTACAAATAACGTACTAGTTCGTACATTAGGGGAGGGCGCGTGACCTTGTCATCAGCCGCCGAGGCGATCCGCGGGTACGCGGATCGGGCCACGCCGGGCACGGTGCTCACCGGCCTGATCGGCACGGGCATCGGCCCGTCGCTGAGCCCGCCGCTGCACGAGACCGAGGCCCGCAGGCTCGGGCTGGAGCTGGTCTACGCCCGGTTCGACCTCGACGACCACGACGTCCCGGCCACCGCCGTCGGCCCGATGCTGGCCGAGGCCCGTGCCGCCGGGTACCGCGGGCTGAACATCACGCACCCGTGCAAGCAGGTCGTGCTCGACCACCTGGACGAGCTGTCGGCCGACGCGGCCGCGCTGGCCGCGGTCAACACCGTCGTGTTCGAAGACGGCCGCGCGATCGGGCACAACACCGACTGGTCGGGCTTCGCGCGCGGGCTCCGGACCGGGCTGCCCGGTGTGGAGCTGGACTCCGTGCTGGTGCTCGGTGCGGGCGGGGCCGGGGCCGCGGTGGCGTACGGCCTGCTCACCGCGGGCGCGGGCCGCCTCCGGATCTTCGACCTCGACGCCGGCCGGGCCGCGGAGCTGGCCGGTGCCCTCGCCGCCCGGTTCGGCGCCGGCCGCGCCTCGGCGGGAACCGACCTCGACGCGGCGGTGGGCGCCGCGGACGGGCTCGTGCACGCCACCCCGACCGGCATGGCCGCCCACCCGGGGCTGCCGCTGCCCGCGCGGCTGCTGCGCCCGGACTTGTGGGTCGCCGAGGTGGTCTACCGCCCGCTCGAAACCGAGCTGGTCCGCACCGCCCGCGCGCTCGGGGCGCGGGTCCTCGACGGCGGCCGGATGGCGGTGTTCCAGGCCGCCGGCGCCCTCGGCCTGTTCACCGGCACCGAACCCGACGCCGCGCGGATGCTGGATCACTTCGCCCGGCTCACGACGTCCCAGGAAAGGCAGCCCGCCGATGCCCTCGACTGAGTCCCGCCGTTCGATCGCCACCGTGTGCCTGTCCGGCACCCTGGAAGACAAGCTGACCGCGGCCGCCCGCGCCGGGTTCGACGGCGTGGAGATCTTCGAAAACGACCTCGTCGCCTCGTCGTGGTCGCCCAAGGAGATCGGCGAACACTGCGCCGAACTCGGCTTGACGATCGACCTGTACCAGCCGTTCCGCGACTTCGAAGCGGTGCCGCCGGACGTGCTGGCCCGCAACCTCCGGCGCGCGGAGCTGAAGTTCGACGTCATGGGCCAGCTCGGCGCGGACACGATGCTGGTGTGCTCGTCGGTGTCGCCGGACGCGGTCGACGACGACGACCTCGCCGCCGAGCAGCTGCACCTGCTGGCCGAGCGCGCGGCGGCGCGGGGGATCCGGATCGCCTACGAAGCGCTGGCGTGGGGCCGGTTCGTCAACACCTACGACCACTCGTGGCGCATCGTGCGCCGCGCCGCCCACCCCGCGCTCGGGCTGTGCCTGGACAGCTTCCACATCCTGTCGCGGGGCAGCGACCCGGCCGCGATCCGCACGATCCCCGGCGAGAAGCTGTTCTTCCTGCAGCTGGCCGACGCGCCGCGGCTGCAGATGGACGTCCTGCAGTGGAGCAGGCACCACCGGCTCTTCCCGGGCCAGGGTGCGTTCGACCTGACGGCGTTCACCGGGCACGTGCTGGCGGCCGGCTACCGCGGGCCGCTGTCGCTCGAGGTGTTCAACGACGTCTTCCGCCAGGCCGACCCGGGACCCGCGGCCGTCGACGCGATGCGGTCCCTGCTCGGCCTGCAGGAGACGCTCGGGGCCGCCGAGCTGCCGCCCGCGCCGGCGCTGGCCGGGCACGCGTTCGTCGAGCTGGCGGTCGACGACGCGGCCGGGCCGGCGCTGGCGCAGGCGTTGACCGGACTGGGTTTCACCGAGACGGGCCACCACCGGTCCAAGCCGGTCCGGTTGTGGCGGCAGGGGGACGCGCGGATCCTGCTGAACGGCTCCGGCGCTCCCGAGGGCGCGTCGGTCGCCGCGGTCGCCGTCGAGAGCGCCGACCCGGTCGCGTCGGCCCGGCGCGCGCAGAGGCTGCTCGCGCCGATCCTGCCCCGCGGCCACCGTGCGGACGAAGCGGACCTGTCGGCGATCGCCGCGCCCGACGGCACCTCGGTCTTCTTCTGCCGCACCGGCGCGGACACCGCGGACAGCTGGCTCGGTGACTTCACGGAGACGTCGCCGGTGGGCGAGAGTGCCGGGGTGACCGGGGTCGACCACCTGGCCCTCACCCAGCCGTTCGACCACTTCGACGAGGCGGCGCTGTTCTACCGCGCGGTGCTCGGCCTGGCGCCGGAGCCGGTGACGGAGTTCGCGGCGCCGTTCGGGCTGGTGCGCAGCCGGACGGTGGCCGACCCGTCCGGCCGCGTCCGCATCGCCCTCGAATCGGCCCTGCTCCGCCGCGGCGACTGGGCGCCGGGGGTGCGCGAGCCCCAGCGCATCGCGTTGACCACCGGGGACGCGCTGGCGAGCGCCCGCCGGATGCGCGAGCGGGGAGCGCCGCTGCTCGAGATCCCGGGCAACTACTACGACGACCTCGACGCCCGCCTGGCGCCGGATCCAGCGCTGCTGGCGGCGTTGCGGCAGGAGTCGGTGCTCTACGACCGCGACGACCACGGCGAACTGCTGCACTTCTTCACGGTGGTGCTGGGCGGCCGGGTGTTCTTCGAGGTGGTGCAACGGATCGGCGGCTATGCCGGTGATGGCGCGGTCAATTCGCCGGTCCGGATGGCCGCCCACCGGAGGCAGCGCGCGGCTTCGGTGTAGCCGCGGCGTCCGTCGTCCCCGCCACAAAGCGGCAGCCTCTGACGAATTCGTGATCCGACCGCCTCGGAACAGCGATTTCCCGCCATTTCTTCACCTCCCGCCGCGGGTATCCAGCGCGGGGTCCCGGCTCTCTTTGCCCGGCGTACGACAAGTGCGTTCGAGATCCGGGAGGTCGAGGCCGTCATGCCCGAGAACGAGGTTTATCTGGTGCCACCGCCGAGGCTGGCCGCTTCGGCGGAGCTGCCGCCGCACCTGGGCGGGCTG
Source organism: Amycolatopsis lexingtonensis (assembly GCF_014873755.1). Lineage (NCBI taxonomy): Bacteria > Bacillati > Actinomycetota > Actinomycetes > Pseudonocardiales > Pseudonocardiaceae > Amycolatopsis > Amycolatopsis lexingtonensis. The sequence goes on along the minus strand of NZ_JADBEG010000001.1, from coordinate 2,928,503 downwards.
CGGCTGGCCCCCTGGACCGGGGAACTCCCGGACGAAACGGAGCCGTTCGAAGCGCAGCGGGACGAGGACGAATTCACCGCCGAGCTGGCCGAGCGGATGGTCGAGCTGGCCCTGTCGCAGCCCAAACTGCGGGAACGGCTGGGGGCTCGTTGGCAGCTCATCGGCGTCAGCCGGTTCCGGGACAAGGGCGACGAAGCGTGGAGTTTCGTCGTCACCGCCTTCGACTACGAAGGCAATCGCGCGATCGACGCCGTGCTCGACGGACGGCGTGAAGAGCTGGTCGCGATCACCGAAACCGTCACGCAGCCGCCCCTCGCCACCGCGGAGGTCGAGAAAGCGGTGGAGCTGGCCCGCGGCGACGCCCGGCTCGACCGGGCCGAGCTCGCCGAGCTGGAAGCCATGGCCATCCAGGTCGCCCCGGAAGGGCTGCCCGAGGCGGCCGCGAACCACCGGCTCGTCGAGGTGCTGTTCGGCGCGTGCGGGCAGCGGCTGCCCCGCCACCGGATCTGGGTGGACCTCAGCACCGAGCAGGTCCTCAAGGTGGCCAGGGCCGACCGCGAATGTGGCTGCGGAAACGCGGGAGGCGAAGACTGATGGGCGAGTCGGGGTACATCGCGTGGCCGAGCCCGGGTTCGGCGCTGTGGCGGTTCACCTACACGCTGGCCGACCCGCCTGCCTGCGAAGGGATTGCCATCACGCAGGCGTTCTACCGGGACCACCAGGTGCTCTACAAGGGCAGCCTGCCGTCGCTGCGGGTCCAGTACGACCACAACGCCTGCGGGCCGTACAAGGATCCGCTCACCTACAACAACGCCCAGCCGCTGGCCGGGACCAAGAAGGTCAAGACCTACACCGTCGTCAGCGCCGGGCTGCCGGGGATCGCCGTCGAGGCGTTCCACCGCATCGGGGCCTACAAGCTGACCGAGCGGTGGACGTTCTGGGCCGACGGCCGGATCACCCCGCGCCTCTACAGCGCCGGGCTCCAGTGCAACACCGACCACCGCCACCACGCGTACTGGCGGCTGGACTTCGACATCGACGGCGCCGGCACGGACAGCGTGTTCGAATACAACACGTCGACGCCGAACCTCGGCTGGGGTCCGGGCTGGCACCAGAAGACCCGGGAGATCAGCCGCGTCAAGAACCCGCCGACCAAACGCAGCTGGGCGATCATGGACCTGAACTCCCAGCGGGGGTACCACGTCCTGCCCGACCCGGACGACGGCGTCGCGGACACGTTCTCCGACCGGGACATCTGGATCATGCGCTACCGCGGCGGGGAAGACCTCCGCGGGAACCAGGGCACCGCGCAGGGGGACGGGCTCGCCGCCTACCTGACCGGTGAGCCGATGACGAGCGCCGACGCCGTGCTCTGGTACTGCGGTCACCTCGGGCACCACGCCGAACCGGAGCACGCGGACGAGTACCACCACTGCGGTCCCACGCTCGTGCCCTTCCGGTGGTAGCCGGGCTCACCCGACCGGGAACGTGGTGCCGATGCCCATTCCGGTGATCCACTCGGGGACCGGTTCGTAGCTGGTCCACGTCAGGGGCGCGGCGATCGCGGCCTGGCCGATCAGCCAGCAGCGGACCTCGTGGCCGCCGCTGCCGGCCAGGGTTTCCAGCCGCTCGTGGCCCAGCGCGGCCACCGACCCGGGGTCGCCCGCGGTCAGGCGGTCGAGGAACCAGGCGTCCCACTGCGTGTTCACCCGCGCGGTGGGGTCGCCGGCCATGGCGCGGACGCGGGGTTCGCGGGCCGCCGCGAACGCGTGGATGTCCGCGCGGCCGTGGATGAGGGACTCACGGCGTTCGCCCGCCACCTCGCGGGGGTCGTTGGACGGGAGCCAGTGCGACAGGCCGCCGCTCGCCGCCACCAGGACGCGGCCGGGGAACTCGGCCGAGCGCAGCGCCTCGCCGAGCGCCCGGCCCAGCGCGAGACACCGGTCGAGGGAGGGCAGCGGGGGCGCCGCGGTGTTGACGACCAGCGGCACCAGCGGCAGCGTGGTGCCGCCGGTGAGCATCTCGTAGGTCTGGACGATGCCGTGGTCCACGGTGAGCGAGTACGACAGCGACACGTCGAACCCGGCGCCGGTCAGTCCGTTGTGGACGGACCAGGCGAGCGGGCCCGCGATCGGCAACGGGCCTTCGGTGCTGCCGAAGTCCCCGAAGCCGGCCGCGTGCTCGACGCCGAGGACGAACGGCGGCATCACGTCGTAGAAGTTGCCGTGGAAGTGGTCCGGGCCGATGACGACGATCGCGTCCGGCGCCAGCGCTGCCACCGCGCGGCGCACGACGGCGGCGTCGGCGAGGAACTTCGCGCCCGGGCCGCCTTCGGGCGGGGGCGGCAGCAGGGTCGCGAACGGGCTGTGGGACATGCCGGCGAACCCGATGAGCTCGGCCATCAGGACGGGTCCTCGCCGGTCAGCAGCCACCTGCGGTGGACGTCGAGGAATTCGCCGACCTTCTCCCACTGCGGCCAGTGGCCGGCGTCGTCGATGACGTGCAGCAGCGCGTCCGGCAGCCAGTCCAGCAGCAGCTCGGCCTCGTCGAGCCCGCCGGTGGGGTCGTGGCTGGTCCACAGCAGCAACGTCGGCGCGGTGACGCGCGAAACCCACGACGGATCCCACGCGAAATCCTTGCGCACCGCGGGGTCCTGCAGCACGAGCGTGTTGCCGATGGCCCGCACGAACCCCGGCCGCGAGTAGACCCGGCGGCGCAGGTTCACCAGCTCGTCGGTGACCATCTCCTTGTGGTGGAACAGGAACTCGACGCGGCGGCGGACCGTCTCGTCGCTCGGGTCGAGCACCGCGGCCATCGTGCTGTCCCGCATCTTGGCCATCACTTCGGGCTTGTTGGCGATGTTGCCGGGGGTGTTGAGCACCAGCCGGTCGACGCGGTCCGGGTGGTGGGCGGCGGTCCACGCGACCACCCAGCCCCCGAGCGACTCGCCGGACAGGTGCGCGCGCCCGATGCCGAGAGTGTCCAAAAGGGACACCAGGTGCGCCGAGAGGACGTCGATGGTGTACGGCCGGTCCGGCAGGTCCGACCAGCCGTGGCCGACCATGTCGTAGACCGTGACGCGGAAGTCGCGCGCCAGCCCGGCCAGGTCGCGGGCGTAGGCCTCGAGGTGGCCGCCGGTGCCGTGCAGCAGGACCAGGTCCGGCCCGGCGCCGGCTTGCAGGACGCGGGTGCGCACCGGCTGCCCGTCCAGCGGCACGTCGAGGTAGCGCAGGGTGTGCTCGAGTTCGCCCAGCTCGCCCCAGATCCCGACGTGGTCGGGGATCGGCGGGGCGGCGCGTTCGGTGGTGCTCACTGGTCCTCCCGGTGGCGGGCTTCGGCCATGGTCGCCAGGCCCGCGCTCTGGCGGCGGCCGAGCCCGAACAGGCCGAGCAGCCGCGAGTTTTCGATGGTCAGGAACTCGACCGGGTGCTCGGCCGAGTCGTTGTAGTGGCGGTGCCAGGTCCACGGCGGGGTGTAGACGAACGACCCCGTCGTCCACGTGACGGTCTCGTCCTCGATTTCGCTGTGCCCGTCGCCCGAGAGGACGAAGTGGACGGTCTCGTGGTGGTGGCGCTGCATGTCCGAGCTCGCACCGGCCGGGATGACCTGCCGGAACAGCTCGAACGTCGTGGTCGGCAGCTTCCCGGCGATCCGCAGCGACGTCGGGTTCGGGACGGCGCCGGGCGGGATCTCCTCCAGTTCGCCGTCGTGCACGACGAGCGGGCGCTGCTCGCCGGGGCGGACGGTGTGGCCGATGCTCGCGAGGAAGTCGGGCATCGCGAAGCCGGGTCCGGACGTGGTCATGGGCGCACCTTTCAGGCTGGGCATTCCGTGCGGCCGCCGTCGACCGTCAGCACCGTCCCGTTGACGTACCCCGCCTCGGGGGATGCCAGGAACGCCACCGCGGCCGCGACCTCGCGGGGTGCCGCGGCCCGCCCGGCCGGGATGGCGGCGAGGTCCTCGGCCAGCGCCGTGGCGACGTCGACGCCGGCCGCGCCGGCCCGGGAGCGCACCACTTCGAGGCGCCGCTCGGTGAGCGTCGCACCGACCGCGACGCAGTTGACGGTGACGCCCCGGTCGGCGTACTCGAGCGCGGCCAGCTTCGCCGCCGACGTCGTCGCCGAGCGCAGCACGGTCGACGCGGCCAGGCCGGGTTGCGGCTGGCGCACCGCCGTCGAGGTGAGCACGACGACGCGGCCGTACCCGCGCTCGGCCATGGCGGGCAGCGCGGCCCGCATCAGGGAGAGCGGGCCGAGGACCAGCAGGTCGAGGTCGTGGTGCCACTGTGCGGCGGGGACGTCGAAGACTGTGCCCGGCGCCGGCCCGCCCGCGTTGGCCACGACGACGTCGAGCGAGCCGTGCCGCTCGCGCACGTGGTCCACGGCGGCCGCCGCCGCGGCCGGGTCCCCGAGGTCGCAGACGACGTAATCGGCGCCGGGACCGAGCTCGAGCGCGGTTTCGGTGAGGGTGGTCTCCGTGCGCCCGGCGAGGACCACGCAGTGGCCGCTCGCGTGCAGCGTGGCCGCGCAGGCCGAGCCGATGCCGCCGGCGCCGCCGCCGACGAGAGCCACGCGGCGGCGGTTCGCGAAGGTCTGGTTGCTCTCCATGATGTGCCCTACATTCGGCGCATGACCCCCGGTGACCAAGGATGAGTCCCACTGCCCGGGACTCCGGCGCGCTCGAACGGGCCGCCGCGCTGCTGGACGCCTTCGACGTGACGCACCGCGAGCTCACCCTCGCCCGGCTCGTCGAGCGCTCGGGCCTGCCGCGCTCGACCGTGCACCGCACCGCGGCCCGGATGATCGAGCTCGGCTGGCTGGACAAGCCGGGGGAGAAGTACCGGATCGGTACCCGCCTGTTCGAGCTGTCCGGGCTGGTGCCGGTGCGCCACGAACTTCGTGAGGCGGTGCTGCCGTACCTGCAGGACCTTTACGCCGCGGCGAAGACGACCGTGCAGCTCGGCGTGCTGGAGGGCACGCGGATCCTGGTCGTCGAGAAGATCAGCGGGCACCGGCCGCTGCCGATGCTCGACCAGGTCGGCGGCTTCATCCCGGCGCACTGCTCGGGCATCGGCCGGGCGATCCTCGCCTGGGCGGACGCGGAAACGGTCGCGGCGGTGGTGGCGGCCGGGCTGACCCGGCGCACCCCGCGCACCATCACCACCGCGGATGCGCTGGAACGCGAGCTGGCCGTCGTCCACGAGCAGGGCTGGGCTTACGACCGCGAAGAGGGCAACGTCGGCATCAGCTGCGTGGCGGCGCCGATCTTCGACTTCACCGGCGGGGTCACGGCCGCCCTGTCGGTCACCGGCCCGAGCGCCGCGGTGCAGCCCGACCGGATCGGGCCGGCGGTGCGGATGGCGGCCGCGGCGGCCAGCCGCGCCTACTCCGCCCGGCGCTGGGCGGTGCCCCGCGCGGAGCTGCCGTCCCAGTGAGCAGGACTCCCGGTTGGCCCGCGGCGGCTCGCTGATGAACGCTGTGCGCACGCCGAGCCGGGCACCCGTCCCGACGGCCTCGACGAGGAGGAGCAGGGCATGCGCGTCGCGATCATCGGGGCCGGGCTCGCCGGGCTGACCACGGCCAAGGTGCTGCGGCAGGCCGGGCACGACGTCGAGGTGTTCGACAAGGCACCGGACGTCGGCGGGGTGTGGAGCCGGACCCGGCGCTACCCGGGGCTGACGACGCAGAGCCCGAAGGCGCAGTACTCCTTTTCGGACTTCCCGATGCCGCGCGAGTTCCCGGAATGGCCGTCCGGCGCGCAGATCCAGGAGTACCTCGCGGCCTACGCCGACGAGTACGGCGTCACGCCGCACCTGCGGCTGGGCACCGAAGTCACGTCGGTGGTGCCCGACGGCGGCCGGTGGGTGGTGACCACCGCGGCGCAGGGGGCCGCGGGGTTCGACCGGGTGGTGGTCGCGAACGGCGTGTTCTGCGAGCCCGCGCTCCCGGACTACCCGGGCCGCGCGGAGTTCGAGGCGGCCGGCGGGCGGCTGCTGGCCGGCTCGGACTTCCACGACGTCGAGGAAGCGCGCGGCGAGCACGTGCTGGTCGTCGGCTACGGCAAGTCCGCCTGTGACGTGACCGTCGCGATCAGCGGCGTCGCCGCGAGCACCGACGTCATCGCCCGGCAGTTGCTGTGGAAGGTGCCGCGCAAGATCGCCGGCGTGCTCAACTTCAAGATGCTGCTGCTGACCCGGCTGGGCGAGGCGCTGTTCCGCTACCGGTGGCTGCGCGGCTTCGAAAAGTTCCTGCACGGCCCGGGAAACCGGCTGCGGCGGGCGATGCTGAACTCCATCGGGTCGGTGTCGGTGCGGCAGTTCGGCCTCGCCCGGCACGACCTGGTGCCGCGCGGGCGGATGGAGGACATCGTCAAGAACGCGATCGGGCTGGCCACCGAAGGCTTCTTCGAAGGCGTCGCCGACGGCTCGATCCGGGTCCACCGCGACCAGGTGATCAAGCGGCTCGCCGCCGACGGCGGCCACCCGGTGGCGCACCTGGCCGACGGCACGGTGCTGCGCGCCGATCTCGTCGTCTGCGCCACCGGGTTCACCCAGGGCGTGCCGTTCCTGCCCGCGCCCGTCCAGGAGCGGCTCTTCGACGAACGGCGGAACTTCCTGCTGTACCGGCAGATCCAGCCGATCGGCGTGCCGGGGCTGTACTTCAACGGCTACAACTCGTCGTTCTTCAGCCCGCTCAACGCCGAGGTGGCGGCGCTGTGGATCGCGGCCGACCTGGCCGGCGCGCTGACCCTGCCGGACGAGGCGGCGCGCCGCGAAGACGTCGTCGCCCAGCTCGCCTTCCTGGACGTCGCGACCGCGGCGCACCACTGCCGCGGCACGAAGATCATCCCGTTCTCCATCCACAACGTCGACGAGGTGCTCGGCGACCTCGGCGTCCAGCTCGGCCGGTTCACCCGCTTCACGCACTGGCTGAACCCGGTCGCGCCGTCGGCGTACCGCTCGCTGACGCCGAAGCTGCTGGCCCGGCTGCAAAGCACTCCCGAACCCGCGAAAGCCCCGCTGTAGAAAGGAGTCCGAAATGGACACCGTGACGACCGGCGTGATCCGCCCCGGCGACGGGACGAACCTCGGCGCGATCGGGCTGGGCATCCACGCCCGGCTCACCGGCGCCGACACGAACGGCGCGTACTCGCTGTTCGAATACGTCGTGCCGCCGGGCCTCGGCGGCCCGCCGACCCACGTCCACAGCCGCGAGGACGAGCTGTTCACGTGTGTCCAGGGGCGCGTCGAGGTCGAGTTGGACGGCGTCCGGCACGTGCTCGGCCCGGGTGACTCGCTGCTGATGCCGCGCGGGGTGCCGCACGTGTTCCGCAACCCGTTCGACGAGGAGACCCGCATCATCGCCGTGGTTTCCCCGCCGGGGCTGGAAAACTACTACCAGGAGCTGTCCGAACTGCCGCCCGGGCGGGACATGAAGCTGGTCGCGGAAGTGATGACCCGCTACGGCCTGAGCTTGCAGAAGTGAACCACGAGCGGATGGTCCGCGAGATGTGCGCGGCCGTCGACGCGGGCGACGCGGAGGCCTTCGCGTCGTGGTTCGCCGACGACGCCACCTACGTGTTCGGCAACGCCGAGCCGCTCATCGGGCGCGCCGCGATCACCGCGGCGACGGCCGGGGCGGCCGGCGCCCTGCCGTGGGTCCGCCACGTCGTCGACCAGGTCGCGGTGGTGGGGGAGGACCAGCTGTTCTGCCGCTTCACGATCGAAACCGAGTCACCGGCGGGCCAGCCGCTGGCCCTGCCGTGCGTGACGGTGATGTGGCTCGAGGAGGAGCGGATCGTCGACTACCGCGTCCACCTGGACCTCAGCCCGGCGCTGACCGGCTGAGCACGGGCTCCCGCGCCCCGCCGCGTTCGGCGCCGACGCCGGCCACCACCACGAAGAGGACCCCGGCCACCGCGCCGGGGTTCGGGACCTGGTGCAGCACGGCGAACCCGATCGTCAGCGCGATGGCCGGCTCCAGGCTCATCAACGTGCCGAACGCCGAGGCGTTCAGCCGGCGCAGGGCAAGCATCTCCAGGCTGAACGGGATCACCGGCAGCAGGATCGCGAGCCCGAGGCCGATGAGCAGCAGCTCCCACGTCAGGTGCCCGAAGGCGCCCGGGCCGAAGGCGAGCGTCGCCACGATCCCCGCCACCGGCATCGACACGGCCAGCCCGCGCACGCCCGCCACTTCGTCGCCGACCCGCTGCGTCAGCAGGATGTAGCCCGCCCAGCACACCGCGGACGCGAGCGCGTAGCCGACGCCGAGCGGGTCGGCGCCGCCCCGCCACGGTTCGGTCAGCAGGAGCACGCCGACCGCGGCGAGGACGGGCCACAGCTTCTTGCCGCCGCGCCCGCGTGTGACGGCGACCGTGAGCGGCCCGAGGAACTCCAGCGCGCTCGCCGTGCCCAGCGGCAGCAGGGCGACCGCCTGCATGAACAGCATGGTCATGCCCGCGGTGACCACGCCGAGGCCGCAGCAGGCGAGGAAGGTGCTCCGCCGGAACGACGACGGCCGCGGCCGGACCAGGACCAGCAACAGGACACCGGCCCACGCCAGGCGGAGCCACGCCGCTCCTTCGGGGCCGAGGCGGTCGAACAGGCCGACGGACACGGCGAGCCCGAGCTGGACGCAGAGCATGGCGGCGACCGCGAAGGCCGTGCCGGTACGGGTGGAGGAGCGCACGTGCCGAGCAAAGCCCATCCCACCGTTCACGTCCACGTGCCGATCGTGGACGTACCGTTCGCGAATCGTGGACAATCGCTGGATGGACACCCGCAGGCTGCAGTTCCTCCTCGAGCTGTCCCGCCACGGCTCGATGCGCGCCGTCGCGGATGTGCTCGGCACCACGACGTCCACGGTCTCGCAGCAGATCGCCACGCTGGCGAAGGAAACCGGGGCGCCGCTGCTCGAACCGGACGGCCGCCGCGTGCGGCTCACCCCCGCGGGACGGCGGCTGGCCGAGCACGCCGTGACGATCCTCGCTGCGGTCGAGGCCGCGCGCGCCGCACTGGACCCCGGCGCCGAACCGGCCGGGACCGTCCGCGTCGCCGGGTTCGCCACGGCGATCCGGCGCTCCGTGCTGCCGGCGGCGGCCGCGCTCGCCGAGCACCACCCGCGGGTCAAGTTGCGGATCAGCGAGTACGAACCGGCTGAAGCCTTCGCGGCCTTGCTGGCCGACGACATCGACCTCGCGCTCACCTACGACTACGACCTCGCCCCGGCGAGCGTGGACCCCGCGCTCACGGTCAGTCCACTGTGGACCGCGCACTGGGGCCTCGCCGTCCCGGCGGCCGACGCCGGGCTCGCCCGCGCCGGCGGCACGGTGGCGGCGTTCGAGGCGTTCCGCGACCACGACTGGATCGTCAACTCCCGCAACACCGCCGACGAGGACGTCGTCCGCAGGCTGGCGTCGACGTTCACCCCGCGCGTGACCCACCGCGCGGACAGCCTGGAGCTGGTGGAGGACCTGATCGCGACCGGGCCGGCCCCGGCGGTCGGCTTGCTGCCCGCGGGCCGGGCGGTGAAGCCCGGCGTCGCGTTGCTGCCACTGGCCGGGCCGGACGTTCGGCAGCGGGCGTTCGCCTGCACCCGGCGCGGGCGGGAGGTGTGGCCGCCGCTGGCGCTGGTGCTGGGGTTGCTGGCGCGCTGACGCGGCCTTGTGGTGCGAACACCCCACAGTGTGGTGCTCACTGCCGCATTAGCGTGCGGGGCAGTGAATCGCGGACGTCCGAAAGGTGTTCCTGCCATGCGCATTCGTCTGGTGCTGTCCCTGTTCGCGCTGATGGCCGCGTGCGGCACGGCGGCGGCCGCCCCGGTCGCGGCCGACCAAGGATCGGCGATGGTCGCCGCCGACGCCTGTTACTCCTGGGGGCGCACGCTGGCGCAAGGGGCGTCCGGTGAAGACGTCCGGCAGCTGCAGATCCGGGTCGCCGGTTACCCGGGCTACGGCGGGGTCCTGGCCCTCGACGGCCAGTTCGGGCCGGGGACCAAGGCCGCGGTCACCCGCTTCCAGCAGGCCTACGGCCTCGCCGCGGACGGCATCGCCGGCCCGGCGACGTTCGGCAAGATCTACCAGCTGCAGGACGACGACTGCACGCCGGTCAACTTCACCTACGCGGAACTGAACCGCTGCAACTCGGACTGGTCGGGCGGCAACGTCCCCGCCGCGACGGCCAAGGCCAACGCGCTGGTGTCGATGTGGAAGCTGCAGGCCATGCGGCACGCGATGGGCGACCGCCCGATCGTGGTCAACGGCGGTTTCCGCAGTGTGGCCTGCAACAACGCGGTCGGTGGCGCGGCCGCCAGCAGGCATCTTTACGGGGACGCCGTCGATCTCGGGGCCGGGGTGCAGGGCTTCTGCGCGCTGGCGCGGGAGGCGCGGAACCACGGGTTCAGCGAGATCCTCGGGCCGGGGTACCCGGGCCACAGCGACCACACGCACGTGGCTCACCGCTCGACCCGCTTCTGGTCGGCGTCCTCCTGCGGGATCTGACGCCGGCCCGGCACCGGAAGCGCCCATCGGGCTTCCGGTGCCGGGTGTGCCTCAGCGGCGCACCAGTTCGACGACCGGGATCAGCCGGTCGACGTTGGCCTGGTATTCGCCGAACTGCGGGCGCTTCTCGACGTTCTTGGCGTAGATCTCGTCCCGCTCGGGGCCCTTGATCTCCGTCGCCCGCACGGGGAACGTCTCGTCGCCGAACTCGACGGTCACGTCGGGGTGGGCCATCAGGTTGTAGTACCACCCCGGGTTCTCCGGCAGGCCGGCCTTGCTGGCGAAGACGAACAGGCGCTCGCCCTCGGCGTAGCAGGCCAGCGGGGAGACGCGCTCGACGCCCGACTTGGCGCCGAAGTGGTGCACCAGGATCAGGGTTTCCCCGGCGAACCCACCGCTGAGCTCGCCGCCGTTGGCGCGGTACTCGTCGATGACTTTGGCGTTGATCTCGTCAAAATCGGGCATGGTTCCCTTTCTCCGTCACCGCACACTTTGCCGTCCCCGCCAGCCTATCGGGGGCCGGCGGGATTTCAGGCGGCTGTTTCGGCCGTGGCGGTCAAGACCGCACGACCGAGGATGTGGCCCGCCATCGTGAAGCCCAGGACGGCCGGGGTGGTGTCCGCCGGGACGCCGATGGCGTCGACGTCGAGGGCGTGCACCACGACGAAGTAGCGGTGCGGTCCGTGCCCCGCGGGCGGGGCGGCGCCCAGGTAGCGGGGCGCGCGGGCATCGTTGGGCAGCTGGAAAGCGCCCTCCGGCAGGCCCGAGCCGGTGTCGTCGCCGGCGCCCTCCGGCAGTTCCGCGACGGTCGTCGGAATGTCGGCGACCGCCCAGTGCCAGAACCCGGAGCCGGTGGGGGCGTCGGGGTCGTAGACGGTGACGGCGAAGCTCTTGGTGCCTTCCGGCGCGCCGCTCCAGCTCAGCTGCGGGGAGCGGTCTTCGCCGCCCGGGACCCCCGACGAGAACTGCGCGCGAGGCCAGGCGCCGCCGTCGGCGACCGTGGTGCTGGTGACGGAGAAAGCGGCGGCTTCGGGGAGGCGGGCGAACGGGTCGTTGACGGTCATCGATGTCCTTCCAGGTACTCAGTTCATCGACGATCATACAGATAATCGATTATTAACCGCAACATCTATGCTCTGGCCATGGGTCAGATGCTGTCGGAGCAGGTCTACGCACACTTGCGGGACGCGATCATGCGCGGGGACTACGCCCCCGGCGAGGCGCTCAAGCCGCAGGACCTCGCCCGGGACCAGGGCGTGAGCCTGGCCGTCGTGCGCGAGGCGCTCGTGCGGGTGGTCGGGGAGGGCCTGGCCGACCGGCTGCCCAACCGCGGCTTCGCCGTCCCGGCGGTCTCCGACCGGCGCTGGCAGGAGATCACGGAGGCGCGCCGGACGGTCGAGCCGGTGGTGCTGCGCCTGTCGGTGGAGCGCGGCGACGTCGACTGGGAGGCCCGCGTGCGCGCCGCGCACCATCGCCTGGCCCGCACGGAGCCGTACGCGCCGGAGGAAGGCGAGCACTACAGCGGCGCCTGGTCCGAAGCCCACCGGGTCTTCCACCGCACCCTGCTGGAGGGCTGCGGCAACGCGGCCCTGCTAGAGACCTTCGACCGCATGTGGGCCGCGAGCGAACTCGCCCGCCGCTGGTCGGCCCGCCGCGCCCCCGACCGGGACGCCGTCGGCGAGCACCGCGGCCTGGAGGAGGCGGCCCTGAGCCGGGACGCCGACGCGGCGGCCGAGCTGCTCGCCCGCCACCTCACCCTGACCGCGGCCGCCCTCGACGGCTGATTCTCGTTCAGCCGGTGAACGCGGGGTGGTACTGGGGCCGGAGGGCCGCGCGCAGGACGGCGACCGGGGTCACGACGACTGCCAGCCGCACCGCGGCGGAGCCCGTGGTTCCCCGCGACACGACCACTTTCGCCACCGTCACCTCGGCCGCGTACAGCACGACCCCGGTGTCCGCGGCGGGCGCCGGGCTGGTGAACATTCCCGCGGCCAGCAGCGAAACGCCCGCGAGCGCCGCCGCCGGGTTCACCGGGCTTCTTCGTCCCGCGGCCGCACGTGCTCGGCCTCGGCCGTCCGCCCGCCGTGGTGCGGTGCCGCCACGGCGGGCGCGACGCGCGTGCGCCTCGGGACGTCGTCGGCTCGGTGCACGTTCCCCTCTTTCGAAAGTGCGGAACCGGCCCCCCAGAGCCGGTTCCGGGCGTGATCAGCTTCGCGGGCCGCACGCCCGGCGCAGTAGGGGAAACACCCCCGGATTCCCGCCGCCGCGAACGGAACCGATGACTCGAACGGCCCAATCCGGTCCGCCGGGTGCTGGCCAACCAGGGCCGGTTCCGGCAAGATGTCCACACATCGCGAACCCAGGGGAGGGGTCTCACGTGGAACTCGACAACGTGTCCGTGGACGAAGTCATCGGCGATGTGCGGTTGCCCGCCGTGAACACGACCGGCGAACGGAACGCCGCCTTGAACGGGCGCAAGCCGCGCGTGGACGCCGACACGCTGAGCCTCTACTGCGACGGCAACCCCTCGGCCCGGGGTCTCTGCTAGCCCGGCCGCTCGGGGACGCGGGTGCTGCTGAGAGCACCGGAGCTGGTCGGCAGGCAGCGCGAGCTCCGGCGCCTGCGTGAAGCGTGGGACCGGACCCGGAGTGGTTCCGGCGAGCTCGCGCTCGTGCTCGGCGAGGCCGGGATCGGCAAGTCCCGGCTGGCCGACGAACTCGCGGACACCGCCGCGGCCGGGGGTGCCCGGGTGCTTCGCGGCCGGCGCGGCTCGGTCGGGCCGCCGGTGCCCTACCGCCTCCTGACCGAGGCCCTGCTGTCGCTGGCGCGCTCGGCTGCGGACGTCCTGACCGCCGAGCTCGATCCCTACCTGCCCGCGCTCGGCGCGCTCGTGCCGGATTGGTGGCGGGAAAGCCATCAGGGCTACCAGCTTTCGCCGCTGACCGTGGCCGAAGCGGCCCTGCGGCTGCTCACCGTCGTCGGCCGGGACACGGGATGCGTGCTGCTGCTCGACGACCTCCACGACGCCGACGCCGAGTCGCTGTTCGTCCTCGACTACCTGGCCGGATCACTGGCCGGGACCCGGGTCCTCGTGGTGGCGACGGCGCGGCACGACTCGCCCGCGACGCTCCGGATGGCTTCGGCCGCGGCGCAACGCGGTCGCTGCACCGTCCTCGAACTCTCGTGGCTCGGCCGGGCGGACGTCCACGAGATGGTCGCCGGCTGCCTCGGCACCGCGGTGCCGGACGTCCCCGACGAGGTCGCCGACTGCCTGTTCCGGCTCAGCGCCGGCCACCCGCTCACGGTCGAAGAACTGCTGTACCAGATGGTCCGCGACGACGTGCTCACCGAAGTCGGCGGGCACTGGCGCGTCGCCGAGGTGCTCCCGGTCGTGCCGGCCGCGCTGAGCGCCGGCCTCGCCAGGCGCGTGGAGCAACTGGACGCCGGCGCGCGGAGCGTGCTGTCCCATGCGGCCGTGCTCGGTCTCCGGTTTTCGCTCGAGGTCGCCTGCCGCGCGGCGGACGCCGACGAGCGGACCACCCTCGCGTTCGTCCGCTCGGCGATCGCCGGTCAGCTGATCGAACCCGAAGCCGGGGCCGCCGGCTGGTACTCCTTCCGGCACGCGCTCACCGTCGACGCGCTGCGGTCCCTGCACGATCCGGTGACCCTCGCCCGGCTGGCCGGGCGCGCCGCCGACGCCGTGGCAGCGGTGCACCCCGGGCTGCCCGGCGACTGGTGCCCGCTCGCCGCCGCACTCCGGTTGGCCGCCGGGGACGAGCCGGCGGCCGGCCGGCTCTTCGCGCGAGCGGGCAACGCGGCCTTCGCCCGCGGCGGCGCGGACACCGCCGTGGACCTGCTCACCAAGGCCGACGCCCTGCTGCTCGGCGATCCCGACCTCGACCTGCGCGGCGAAGTGCTGGAAGCGCTGGTCCTCGCCTTGGGTGAAGCCGGGCAGTTCGACCGCGCGGCTTCGCTCGCCCCGCGGTTCGTCGAGCTGGGCACGTCCGAACGCGCCATCGCCCTGCACGTCGGCCTCGCCTGGGCCGCCTACCTCGGCGGCCGGTTCGAGACCGCCGCGACCGAGGTGGCCGCCGCGCGCGAACTGGCGGGTGGCTCGCCGCCCGGGGCGGCCCGGGCCGCCATCGACGCCGTGGAGGCGAACGTGCTGGTCGAGCTGGACGGGACCGAGCGCATCGGCACGGCGCACCGGCTGGCCCACCGCGCGCTTTCCCACGCCGAAAGCCACGACGAGCCGGTCATCGCGTGCCAGGCGTTGCTCGCGCTCGCCTGCGTGGCCCGCGAAGAATCGCTGGACGAAGCCGAAGCGTTTTACGAACGCGCGCGGGCCCTGACCGAGCGGCACCGCCTGCCGGCCTGGCGGGCGCACGTGCTGCTGCGGCTGGGTGGGCACCGGATCGTCTTCGGCGGCGACGTGCACGTCCTCGAGCTCGCGCGCCAGGAGGCCGCGCAGACCGGCGCCGTCACCGTGGGCCTGATGGCCGACGCGATCCTCCTGTTCTACGGCCGGGTGCTGCGCGGGGACTTCGACGGCACCGACGGCCTGCTCGGCGAAGACGTCCGCACCGCGGCGCGGTTCCAGCTCGTGGACCTGGTGCGCTACCTGCACGCCATCCGCGCGGTCTCGGCCGCCCACCAGGGCGACCGGCGGGGCATGGAGCAGGCGATCGAAGACTTCCTGGGCAGTGGCGGCGACGGCCAGGCCGAGCTGGCGCTGGTCCTCGGCCTGGCCCGGGCGTTCTGCGCGCTGCTCGAAGAGGACCGCGACCGCGCCGTCCGGGACCTGACCGCCGCGGCCGGCTGCCTCGACCGGTTTCCCGGGGCGTTCCCGCTGGCCGGTCCCCGGGGCGTGGCGTTGCTCCTGCGTGCGCTCGACGGTGAGGTGACGTTGCGGGAGGTGCGGGAGCAGGCTTCCCATGCCGACAGCCGCCTGCGCTGGAACCGCCAGTTCAGCTGCTTCGCCGAGGCGGTCCTGCTCGGGCGGCAAGGGGACGGCGAAGCGGCCGCCGCGGCTTTCGCCGAAGCGCTCCGGGCGTCCGAACCCTTCCCGGTGGCCCGGCACCTCGGCTGCCGCCTGGCCGCCGAAGCCGCCATCGCCGACGGCTGGGGCGACCCGGTCGGCCCGCTGCGTGCCGCGGAGGCGTACTTCCACGACGCCGGGATCCACGCCGCGGCCCGCGCCTGCCGGGCGCTGCTGAGGTCCGCCGGGGCCCCGGTCGTGCAACGGCGGACCGGCTTCGAGCACCTGCCGGCGCAGCTGCGGCGGGCGCGCGTGACGACCCGGGAGTTCGACGTCCTGCGGTTGCTGTCGGAACGCCTCGGCAACCAGGAGATCGCCCGGCGGCTGCACATTTCGCCGAAGACCGTGGAGAAGCACGTGTCCAGCCTCAAGACGAAGACCAACCTCGACCGGTCGGAACTCTGCGCCTACGCCGACGGCTTCCGGGCCCGCTGACCGGCCCCGCTCAGGCGGCGCGGGCCACCTCGTCACCGCGGTACGGGCCGGGCTTCGGGCGCGGCTTCCCACCGGGGAACGCCAGGCGCAGGATCGTGCGGTGCACCGTGCCGAGCTGGCGGGAGAGCGGGCCGGTGTTGTACGGCAGGCCGTAGCGCCGGCAGATGTCCCGCACCCGCGGCGCGATCTCGGCGTAGCGGCTGCTGGGCATGTCCGGGAACAGGTGGTGCTCGACCTGGTAGCCGAGGTTGCCGCTGAGCAGGTGGAACAGCGGGGAGCCGGTGATGTTCGCCGCGCCGACGAGCTGGCGGACGTACCAGCCGCCGCGGGTTTCGTCGCGGACCTCCTCCTGGCTGAACGTGTAGGTCTGGTCGGGGAAGTGGCCGCAGAAGATGATCGAGTGCGCCCAGACGTTGCGGATGACGTTCGCGGTGAAGTCGGCCCAGAACGTCGCGGCGAACGTGCCGCCGCCTTCCTTCCGGACGGCGGCGAGCTGGGCCCGGACCGCGCCCCGGAACCCCCGGCCGCGGGCGCGGTCGGCCAGGACCCGGCGCCGTGACCGGGGTTCGGGCTTCACCAGCCGGCCCACGGCCGTCGCGGCGAGCGCGCTCACCAGCGGCCAGCCGACGTAGTCCTTGAGGATCTGGTCGCGTGCCTTGCCCGAGATGCCCTTGATGTCGTGCCACACGTCCTTCAGCGGCTTTTCGCCGGCGCGGATCGCTTCGACGTCCATGTCGTGGACCGCGACGCCCCATTCGAAGAAGGCCATCAGCAGCAGGTTGTACAACGGCTGCGCGAGGTACGCGGGATGCCACTTCTGGTGCGGGTCGATGCGCATGATCTCGTAGCCGAGGTCTTTGTCCTTGCCGCGGATGTTGGTGTAGGTGTGGTGGATGTAGTTGTGCGAGTGCTTCCACGCCGCGGCCGTCGAGGCGGTGTCCCAGTCCCAAGTGGACGAATGGATGTACGGGTCGTTCATCCAGTCCCACTGACCGTGCAGGACATTGTGCCCGATCTCCATGTTTTCCAGGATCTTCGCGATGGCCAGGCAGCCGGTGCCCGCCGTCCAGGCCACTTTGGACCGTGAGCCGAGCAGCAGGGCCCGGCCGGCGACCGCGATCTGCCGGTGCAGCCGGATGACGCCCTTGATGTACCGGCGGTCGCGCTCGCCCAGGTCGGCGCGCACGTGGTCGTGGATCGCGTCGAACTCGCGGGCGAGTTCGACGAGCTGGTCCGCGCTCAGGTGGGCGAACGGGTGCGTTGTCGTGGACATGTTTTCCTTTCTCCCTCAGAGTTCGACCGTGACCCGGCCTTCGGCGCCGTGCACACAGGTGCGCACGATCTCGTTGTGCTTCTCGCTGACGACGTTCGTGCGCAGGTCGCGGATCCGGCCCTCCCGGATCGGCAGCACGCACGTGTGGCACACCCCGACCCGGCAGCCGAACGGCATGTCCACGCCCGCGTTCTCCCCGGCGACGAGAATCGGGGTGCCGGGCGGGCAGTCGGCGTCGACGTTGCGGTGGGCGAACCGCACCGTCCCGCCGTCGCCTTCGGCGCCTTCGCCGCCGACGATCGGCTGGAACCGTTCGTGGTGCAGCCGGCCGGCGTCGCCGTGGCGCTGCCAGTGCGCCTGCAGCGCGTCGAGGAGTTCGCCGGGCCCGCAGGCGTAGGTCTCCCGCTCCGGCCAGTCCGGGCAGAGGTCTTCCAGCGCGTCCGGGGTGAACCGGCCGTCGCGCCCGGTGATGCGCAGTTCGAGCCGGAACCCGTCGTGCTCCTTTTCGAGCGCGGCGAGTTCGTCGCCGAAGATGACGCCGTCCGCCTCCCGCGCCGAATGGGCGTGCACGACGTCGCGCAGCCCCGGTCCCGGCGCGAGGTGCCGCAGCATGCTCATGACCGGCGTGATGCCGCTCCCGGCGGTGATGAACAGCAGGCCGCGATCAAGCCGGTCCGGCAGGGTGAACGACCCCTCGACCTCGCCCAGCCGCACCACTTCGCCGGGCCGGGCCCGCTCGACCAGGTACGGCGAGACGACACCGCCGTCGACCCGCTTGGGCGTGACGGAGATGAGCCCGTCCGGGCGGTCCGGGCGCGACGTCAGCGAGTACGCGCGCCAGTGGTGCACGCCGTCGATGACCACGCCCAGCCGCACGTACTGGCCGGGCCGGTGCCCGACCCAGTCGTACCCGGGGCGGATCAGCACGGTCGCCGCCCCGCCGCGTTCGGGCTCGACCCGCTCGACGAGCCCGCGCAGCTCACGGGTGGACCAGAGCGGGTTGATCAGTTCGAGGTAGTCGTCCGGCCGCAACGGCGTGAACAGCCAGCGCAGCGCGCGCAGTGCCCGGCGCCGCAGCGGCGACACCGGCGGACGCATTCCGACTTCCGCCATCACGCACCACCCCGCGCACGGCAGGCGGTGACGACTTCGCCGGGCCAGTCGATGGTGACCATGCCCATTGAGTGTACAGGCGTGCACTCAACTCGCAGGCTGAGCGCCCGCTTCCCGGAGGAGATCCTCGACGGCGTCGATGCTCAGCACCAGCCCGCCGCCGTCGTCCGTCGGCACGGCGATACCGACGACCTCGCCGAGCTCGTCGAAGGCCGGTGTCCCCGCGTACGAGGCGGGGAGCGCGAGGCTCGTGCGGAACAACCGCGTTCCGCGGTCGGTCGCCTCGAACCGGTTGACCACACCGGTGAGCAGCGTCCGGCCGCCGTCGTCCGCGGGGCCGGGGAGCCAGAGCTGGTCGCCGATCCGCAGGAGGGCCGGCCGGCCGGGCGGCAGCGGGGTGACGTCGAGGGGCGTGGCCAGCCGCAGGACCGCGAAGTCGGGATCGGTGGCCGCTCCGCCCGCGCCTCGGTGGTTTCGAGCAGGCGCGTGGTTTCGGCGAAGGCGGCTTCGAGGTCGTCCGCGGCCGGCACGGACTCCTTGGCGAGGTCGTTCGCCGCCGCGGCGGCCTCGCGGGCCGACTGCCGGGCCGACGCCAGGTCGAGCTCGGTCTGGTTGGCCTCGTCGAACATTTCGACCAGGGCCTGCCGGGTTTCGGCTTCCGGGTCCGGTCGTCACGGCCCGGCGAGGCCGATCGGCAGCGTGGCCGCCACCCCCTTGGCGTGCCGGCCGTCGAGGCGGTCCGCGGACAGGGCCCACTCGCTGGCCAGCCGGATCAGCTCACCGGCCGCGGCTTCCAGGTCTTCCGGGCCGGCTGCCGCGAGGCGGACGGTGGCTTCGGTGCGGATCCGGGCCGTGGCCGCCGGGCGGTGGGCGGTGACCGCCACCGTGACCGCCGCGCGGGGGATCCTCGCCGGCAGCCAGCGCAGCAGCTGCGGGGCCACCCCGGGCGGCAGTTCGGCCCAGCCGTCGAGGCGGAACGTGGCCTGGGCGATCGGGCCGCTGTACCAGTGGCGCCAGTCCTCGCGCACCTGCCCGCGTCCGGCGTTGACGTGCGCGAGCGAGGCCAGCGTGCCCAGCAGCTCGGGTTCGGTCAGCCCGTGCGCGGGCAGCCCGTCGCGCCGGAGCCGGCGCAGCACCCGCCGCACGGTGTTGCCGAGCGCGCGCTGGACGTCGGCGTCGTGCTGGACGTCGGCCGTGCGCAGTGCCTGGAGCGCGAGCCACACGCGGGGCGGGCGGTCGCGCGCGATGCCCGCGTGGTGGACGACCTGCGCCGCGACCGCCTTGGCCGGTTCGTGCGGCGGGGGCAGCAGGCTCTCCGGCGACGGCATCGCCTTCGTCAGGTCCCGCTCGGCCGACTTCGGTTGCAGCACCACGGTGATCCCGGCCGCGCGGCTGAGCAGGAAGCCGGTGTCGCCGGCGGTCCCGGTCGCTTCCGGTGAGATCAGGCGCAGCAGTTCCCGGCCCGCTTCGGCCGGACCGCGCAGGTCGCGGACCCGGTCCCGGAGCGCGTAGTCCGAACCCACGACGAGCCAGGCGGACAGCCACCGGCCGCGCACCCGGACGGTCGTCAGTGCGACGACCACCGCGGCCGGGAGCGCGACGGCGACGAGCACAGGCCACGGCCGGGTGGCGGCGGCGACCAGTGCGACCAGGACGAGCTGCCAGCACACGATCCGCGCGACGCCGATCGTGCGCGGCCGCCCGGCGGTGCGGCGGGGTGCGGGCGGGGGATTCCGAGGTGGGGTCGGAAGTGGCGCGGGCGCCGGGACCGGACCCGCGGCCGACGCCGACCGGGCGGCGGAGAACGGCAGCTGGGCGGCGACCGATGCTGGCTGGGCCGCGGACAACGGCGGCTGTGTCGCGGAGAACGGCAGCTGGGCCGCAGCCGACGCTGGCCGGGCCGCGGACGACGGGAGCTGGGCCGCGGGCAATGGCGGCTGGACTGCGGAGAACGGCGGCTGGGCGGCGGACAACGCGGCGAGCGCGGCCTCGCGGGCCGCCGCGCGGGAAGCCGCATCCGCGCCAGCCACCGTGCCGAACGCAGCCGGACTCGCGGCCACGGGGTACGCGGGCGGTGGTGCGGTCGCGCCGCGGTGCGCGTTCGCCTGTGCCGCGCCGAAATCCGTCATCGCGCCCCCTCTTCCTGCCGGCCGGGAGCCTCAGTTTTCCCGGCCGACCTGAGGTTTCGATGACATCGGCGCGGGTCAGGGCGTTTCATCGAAATTTCATGATCGGGCCCTAGCGTCGGCGCCATGTATGCCGGGGAGGGCACGGAGAAGAAGGGCCGCGGGCTCGGCGCCGCCGCGCGAACCCGGCTGGTGCTCGCGTTCCTGGTCGCCGGGTGCCTCGCGCTGATCGGGGTGGCCGTCGCCGGCCGGGCGCCGATGCCGTCGGACCTGGAGTACGTCCAGGCCGGTCACTGGGTGTACAGCGACGCGCTCCAGTCCGCGCTGCACGTCGACGGCGGGGCCGGTCAGGTCGACGCGCGGGCGGGGGTGCCCGCCGGGCCGGGCAGCCAGGTCGCGCAGGGCGGCCGGTCCGGCTACGTCGTCGACCGGTCGCGGATCACCCTGTTCGACAAGTCGACGCTGGGCGTGGAGAGCACGATCGCGCCGCCCGCCGCCGAAACGCCGTCGGTACTGGAGGTCGCGGGCGGGCCGTACCTGGTCTACCGCAACGCCGGCCGGATCGTCCGGCTCGGTGACCCGGTGGCCACCGTCGCGGCCGGCGGTCCGCTGGCCACGCCCGTCGCGACCGGCGACGGAACCCTGTGGGTGTACCGGATCGACACCGGCTCGGTGTGCGAACTGCCGCGCGGCGCCGCCACCCCGACCTGCCCGGCGCACCTGCCCGCCGGGCACAGCGGGCTGCTCGCGCTGGCCGACGACCGGCCGGTGGTGCTGGACGTCACCGCGGACACGCTGAGCCCGGTGAGCAAAGACGGGCTCGGCGAGCCCGTCGCGATCGGCGTCAAGCTGCCCGCGACGGCGCTGGTGGCCAACACCTCGGTCGACGGGCGGCTCGCCGTCGCCGACCCGGACCGCAACCAGCTGCACCTGATCGACACCACCGGGCTCGGGAAGGACGGCCCCGCCGGCCGTCCGGTTTCGGTCGACCTGCCCAAGGACGGCCGGTTCAGCGGCCCGGTCGCCACCTCGCACGTCGTCGCGCTGGTCGACGAAACCCGCAACGAGGTCCGGACCTACGACAGCCACGGCACCCTCAAGGGCACCAAGAAGGTGCCCGGTGGGCGACCGAGGCTGGCGCACGGCCAGGACGACCGCGTCTACGTCGACAGCTCGGACGGCTCGCACGTGCTGATCGTCGACGGGGACGACGGTTCGGTCGCCGACGTGGCCGTCGACGAGCAGGCCCGGCACCAGGCCGCGACCCCGCCGCCGGCCCCGCCGCAGCCGTCGGACACCGGTTCGGCGCCACCGGCCCCGCCGCAGCCGCCGTCCCGGCCGGTGCCGCCGCCGGTCGCGAAGGCGACGCCGCCGGGGGCGCCGCGCAACGTCAGCGCGTCGGCGTCGGCCGGCTCCGTCGTCGTGACGTGGGCGGCCGCGGCGGACAACGGCGCGCGGATCACCGCGTACCGCGTGTCCTGGGCGGGCGGGTCGACGACGGTCTCCGGGACGTCGCGGCGCGCCACCGTGAGCGGGCTGGACAACGGGAAGTCCTATGTGGTCACGGTGGCCGCGGAGAACTCCGCGGGCCGCGGCCCGGGCGCGAGCGCGAAGGTGGCGGCGCCGGGGCAGGCGGCCGGCGCGCCGTCGGTCACCCTGACCGCCGGGACGGGCGGGAAGGTCTCGGCGAGCTGGTCCGCGCCGGACCTGCACGGCGCGGACCTGGTGCACTACCTGGTCAGCGCGACGGGCGCGGGGGAGCGCCAGGTTTCCGGGACGTCGACCGAGTTCTCCGGGCTTTCCGGGTCGGTCACGGTCACCGTCCGCGCGGTCACCCGGTACGGCTCGGGCGCCGCGCTCACCGGGAGCCCAGGCCGGAAGACGGTGCGCGTGCCCTCGGGACCGCCGACGATCAAGATCACCCACGTCCAGGGCAAGGGCGCACCGGACCAGCAGATCATCGTCACCGTGACCGCGAACGGCAACGGCGCCGCCGCGAAGTGCAAGGCGACCGCGTTGGGTTCGGCCTCGTCCCCGACCGTGCCGTGCAGCGGCACCACGAACCTCACCATCTCGAACGTCTACTGGGTCGGCGCGATCCCGGTCGACGTCACCATCACGACGTCGGCGGGCACCGGCTCGGACCACTTCAACGGCACGCCCGCGTTCGTGGTCGTGCTCGGGCCGTTCGCGCTGCTGGGCACGCGCCGCCTGCTGAAGAAAACCGGAAAACCCGAGGCGAAGAAGGAAACGTGACACCGACTCCCAAGGCCGCCTACGAACTGATCGCGGAGAACGTCCAGACGGTCGTGCGCGGCAAGCCCGAGCTCGTCCGCCTCGCCGTCGCCGCGCTGTTCGCCGAAGGGCACCTGCTCATCGAAGACGTGCCGGGCCTCGGCAAGACGACGCTCGCCCGCTGCCTGGCGCGCAGCGTCGGCGCGAGCTGGAACCGCATCCAGTTCACGCCGGACCTGCTGCCCGGCGACATCACCGGCGTGATGGTCTACCACCAGAACGCCGAGCGGTTCCAGTTCCACCCCGGCGGGATCTTCGCGAACGTCGTGCTGGCCGACGAAATCAACCGCGGCACGCCGAAGACGCAGTCCGCGCTGCTGGAGGTGATGGCCGAGCGGCGGGTGACGGTCGACGCGGTCAGCCAGGACGTGCCGCGGCCGTTCTTCGTGGTGGCCACGCAGAACCCGATCGAGCTGGAGGGCACCTACCGGCTGCCCGAGGCGCAGCTCGACCGGTTCCTGATGCGGCTTTCGGTCGGTTACCCCGACCACGACGCCGAAATGCGGGTCGTGATGGGCGACTGCGCCGGGGTGACCCCGGACGAGCTGCGGCCGGTGCTCGACCTCGACGCGGTGCAGGCCGTGATCGCCGAGGTCCGCAAGTCGCACCTGGCCCCGGAAATCGTGTCCTACGCGGTCCGGCTGGCCACGGCGAGCCGGACGCACCCGGCCGTCCGGTACGGGGCCAGCCCGCGCGGCAGCATCGCGCTGATCCGGGCGGCACAGGCGCTCGCGGCCACGCACGGCCGGGACTT
The DNA here is from genome assembly GCF_014873755.1 of Amycolatopsis lexingtonensis. Classification (NCBI taxonomy): domain Bacteria; kingdom Bacillati; phylum Actinomycetota; class Actinomycetes; order Pseudonocardiales; family Pseudonocardiaceae; genus Amycolatopsis; species Amycolatopsis lexingtonensis. The sequence continues at coordinate 2,904,972 of NZ_JADBEG010000001.1, read as the reverse complement.
CGTCACGCCCGACGACGTCAAGGACGTCACGCACCCGGTGCTCGGGCACCGGCTCGTGCTGACGCCGGACGCGGAGCTGAACCAGCGGCGCACCGCCGACGTCGTGGACGAACTGCTGGCCGAGACGCCCGCGCCGGCGGCCACGGCGGGGCGGTAGCGATGCGGCTCACCCGCCGCGGTGTTTTCGTGCTCGCTTCCGCCGTCGTGCTGTACGCCGCGGGCGAAGTGCTGGGGTACGCGCTTTTCCGTGCGCTGGGCGGGATCGCGGCGGGTGCGGTGCTCGTCGCGGTGGCCGTCGTCCGGTTCCGGCCCGACGTCGAGGTCGACCGGACCGTGCTGCCGGACCGGATCGAACGCGGCGAACCCGCGCTGGCGTCGCTGACCGTCCGCAACACCGGCACGCGCCGGCACGGCGGATTCGCGGCGGCCGACCGCATGGGCGAGGCGAGGCACGGCGTGCGCGTGCGCCCGCTCGCCCCCGGCACGGCGGCGACGTACCACTACGAGCTGCCGACCACCCGGCGCGGCCGGCTCGAGGTGGGCCCGCTCGTGCTCGACCGCCCCGACCTGTTCGCCCTCGCCCGCGGCGAGCGGACCGTCGGCGGCACCGCGAGCCTGTGGGTGCACCCGCGCCGGCACGCCGTGCGCCCGGCACGGGCCGGCCACCCGCGTCACCACCACGACGGCCCGATCACGGACCCCCCGCTGAGCGGCTCCGCGGACCTGCGCGCGGTCCGGCAGTACGTGATCGGCGACGAAGTCCGGCACCTGCACTGGAAAGCGTCGGCCCGCACCGGACGGCTCATGGTGCGCGAGTACGCCGATCCCGCGCAGCTGCGGTGCACGGTGTTGCTCGACACCCGGCCCCGGGCGCTGACCGCGGCCGCGTTCGAGGAGGCGGTCGAGGTGGCGGCGTCCCTGCTGTTCGCGTCGGCGACGGCGGGTCAGCACTGCCGGCTGATCACCACGACCGGCACGGATACGCCGGTGGACAGCGGGTTGCGGGTGGCGCGGGTGGTACTGGACGAGCTGTGCCTGGTCACCCAGGACGCCGCGGACGACGCTCCGCTGCTGCCGGGCCCACTGGCGGCGGGGCGCCGTCCGGGCGGGGTGGTCGTGGTGGTGACGGGCCCGGACACGGACCTCGGCCCGGCCCGGCGGTGGCACCCGGACACGGTGATCCGGCTCGGCGCGGCGCCGTCGGCTTCGGTCGCGGGCGCCGGGCAGATCACGGCGGTCGACGCGGCCGATGCGGCTGCGCGGTGGAATGCGTTGATGACGGGGGCAGCGTGACGGCGGGGGTGGAACGGCTTGCTGAGAGGTGCGGTGTGACGGCGGGGCTCGAGCGGGTCGTGGACGCCGGGGGGCAACGGGGTGCCGTGGTGGGGCGGAGCGTCCCCAATGTGGCGTTGGTTGCGTTGGACGCACCCAATGTGGCGTTCGGTGCGTCCAACGCACCGAACGCCACATTGGGGCGCTTGGGGCCGGGGGTGGGGGTGACCCGGCGATCTGCGAGGGGCGTGACGGCGGGGCTCGATCGAGTCGTGGGGGCGGTGTGACCGCGGGGGTGGATCGCGCCGTGGGCACCGGGCGCCGACGTGGGGGCGGCGTGGCGGTGACGCGGCGGGGCCGGGTGGAGCCCGGGGCCCGGGTGGCGGCGCGCAGAGGGCGCCGCCACCCGGGCGGGAGGAGCGTCAAGCGCGCGGCCGTGCTCAACCGGGCCGCCGTCGCCGGAGTTCTCGGCTCAGGTGCCGTGGCGGGACTGCTGTTCACGCCGGTGTTCGGCTTCGCCGCCGTGCTCGTCCCGGTGCTCGTCGTCGTGGTGCTCGCATACGCCTGCGCCGAACTTTGCACACGCTGGCCGAAAACCGCGCCGTACCGGCCGCTTTTGGTGCTGGCGACCGGACTTCTCGGGCTGATCGAGGCCGTCGCGTTCCCGACCACCCTCGCGGGCCTGCCGACCGGCGAATCGCTGGCCGTCCTGGTTCGCGGGGCGACCGAGGGCTGGCTGCTGACCCTGCAGTCCACCTGGCCGGCCCGGCCGGTTCCCGAGCAGCTGCTGTTCGTCCCGCTCGCCGTGCTGCTCGCGTCGGTGGTCGGCCTGGAAGTGCTGCTGCGGCTGCGAAAACCGCTCCTCGCAGTGCTGCCAGGTCTGCTCGTCGCCGCGCTTTCCCAGGCGTACCAACCGTTGTCCGGGCCGGCCGCAGTCGGGGCGGCCGTGCTCTACGCGGGCGTCGCCGCTCTGGCGCTGTGGTCTCGTCCGGACCGGTCGCGGGGTGGGTCGGGCGGCTGGCTCGTGGTGGCGACCGTCGCCGGGCTGCTCGCCGGGGCCGCGGCGTTCGGGGCGCTCGACCCGGCCGGGCGCGAGCCCGTCCGGCTCACCGATGGCCAGGTCGCGCCGCTCGCGCAGCACGGGCTCGGCAATCCGCTGGACCAGGTCGGGGAGCGGCTCGCCCGGCCCGGCGCGGAAGTCTTCCGCTACCGCGGCGACGCGCCGGTCGACCGTTGGCGGCTCGCCGTCCTCGACGGGTTCGACGGCGCCGGCTGGACCACCGACCTGCGGCTACGCCGGCTCGGGCAGCACCTCGAGAGCGACGGCGTCCTGCGCAGCGCCGACGTGCGGGTGACCGGGCTGCCCGGACCGTGGCTGCCGAGCCAGCCGGTGCCGACCGGGGTGACCGGCGTCGACCCGCTCGTCGATGAGACGGCGGGAGCGCTGCTGCTCGACCCGCCCGCCCCGGACCCGCGGTACCGGCTCACCTGGTCGTCGCCGGACGTCGACGCCGCCCGGCTCGAGGGCGCGGAGGTCGACGCGAAGGCCGAAGGCGGGCTCGGCGAACTCGGCCAGGTGCCCGCGGACGTCGAACAGCTGGCCCGGGACGCCGTGCGCGGCCTGCGCCCGACGTTCCAGTCGGCGTTGCAGCTGGAACGGTTCCTCAGCACCAACTACCAGGTCGCCGTCGGCACCGACCTGCCGACCGGGCACGGCTGGCCGCAGCTGCGGCGGTTCCTGCTCGACACGCGCCGGGGCACGAGCGAGCAGTTCGCCGCGGCCTACGTCGCCCTCGCGCGGCTGACCGGCATCCCGGCGCGGCTGGTGGTCGGCTTCAGCGGATCGTCCGAAGTGGACGGCGACTACCGGGTCGTGCGCAACCGCGACGTCCTGGCGTGGCCCGAGGTGGCCGTCGACGGCGTCGGCTGGGTGCCGCTCGACCCGACGGCCGCGGCGGCCAAGACCGGTCAGCAGACCGGTCTCGCGAAGGCGACCGCGCTGGCCCGGCAGCAGCTGCCGCCGGAGCAGTCGCTGCAGCCGCCGCAGCTGCCGCCGGACCACCCGGAGTCCGGCGACGCCGACGCGTCCACCGGAGGTTCGGTCCGCTGGGACGTCGTGGCGGCGATCGCCGCGGGCGCGCTGCTCGTCGGCTGGCTGTGGGGAGTGCCGCTGGCGAAGGGGATCCGCACCCGGCGCCGTCGCCGGTCGACCGGCGCGGAGGGCGTCATCGGCGCGTGGGCGGAGGCCCGCGACCGGCTTCGCGCGGACGGCGTGCCCTACCGGGTCGGGATGACCCCGCGCGACCTCGCCGAGCTGGCGGGAGAGGGGACGCGGGAGCCGATCACGCGGCTGGGCAAGGTGCTCGACATGGCGCTGTGGTCGGGAGTTCCGGTGACGGAGGGCGCGGTGCGCCGGGCCTGGCAGGAGGTGGGGGAGCTGCGCCGCAGCCTGGCCACGCGCCCGTGGACGACCCGCCTGCGCTCGGCACTGGACCCGCGCACGCTGCTCCCACCCGCACGGCGGCGCTGACGGCTCTTCGGTGCGCCCCAATGTGGCCTTCGGTGCGTCTGACGCACCGAAGGCCACATTGGGTGCGTGTGACGCAACCAAGGCCACATTGGGGCGCTTGTCCCGTGGCGCTCACTGGGTGCAGTGGCCGCCGCGGATCGGGATGGGGGTGCTCGTGTACACGTTCTTGCCGTCGGTCGCCCGGATCTGGAAGCAGTAGCGGCGGGCCGGGTCGATCGGCACCTCCATCGCGCGCTGCCGGTGCGCCACCAGCACCATCGTGTCGATCCGCTCGCCCGCCACCACCACGGCGAAGTCGAGGTCGCCGTCGGCCTGCCAGGTCAGCCGGACGTGGTCGCCGAGGTCGGCGGGCTGAGCCAGCGCCAGGTGGATGTCCGGGGCCGCCGCGGTGTTCGCCGGCTGCGCGGCCGGCGCGATCGGGAGCGCGTGCCCGGTCACCTCGTCCGGTCCGGTGAAGAACGGCAGCACGGCCAGGCCCGCGACGACCACACCCGCGCCCGCCGAAAGCGCGGTGCGGCGCCGGGCGGGCGAAGCGGTGCGCTCGGCCGGGCCGCCGAACGTGCGGATCAGCGTGCGCCCGCCCGGGTTCGGCGGGGCCGGCGCGGGCGTGGCGGGCCGGGGTTCCTCGGCGAAGTCGTCGAATTCGACGTCGGCCGCGGCCGGCTCCGGCTCGGCCTCGGGCCGCGCGGGTTCCGCGGCGGGAACCGGTGGTGCGACGCCGTCGCGGAGGTTCTCGAGCAGCGTCACGACGGCCGCCGCGTCCGCCGGGCGGTCGTCCGGTTCCTTGGCCAGCAGTCGGGTGACCACATCGGACAGTCCGGGTGGGATGTCCGCGCCGTGGATCGGGGCGACCGGTTCCCGCAGCACCTGCAGGATCCGCTCGCCGGGCTGCTGCCCGGTCCGGCGCGGGAACGGCGGCGCCCCGGTCAGTGCGCTGTACAGCACCGCGCCCAGGCCGTAGAGGTCGGACGCGGGCGAAAGCGTGTCGTCGCGCAGGGTTTCCGGGGCGGTGTACTCCACGGCGTGCACCGGATCGCGCGGGAACCGGCGGCGCAGCGTCTGCCCGAAGTCGGCGAGGACGAACTCGCCCGACGCGCGGTAGAGCACGTTGTCCGGCGTCACGCCGCCGTGCAGGACGCCGGCGCCGTGTGCCGCGGCCAGCGCCGAAGCGACCGCTGTGCCCAGCGCGAGCACGGCGTCGGCGGGCAGGCGGACGCCGGAAGCGAGCAGCCCGGCCAGTGAACCGCGGCACAGCTCCATCCGGACGCCCGCGCGGCCGCCCGGGTAGTCGACCACGCCCAGCACCGGCAGGATCGACGGCGCCGGCCCGGTAGCGGCCAGCGCCTTGCGCTCGCGCTCGAGCCCGGCCAGGGTGTCGCGGTCGAACGGGCCGGGGAACACCTTGACCGCTTCGCCGGTGGCCCGGATCGCGTGCACCGTGGCGATCGGGCCGGTGGCGAGCAGGTCGACGGCGGCGTGCTCGATGCTCATGCCGCCATTCTCCCGCACGAAAGCCGTGCGGGGGGCGGTTTCGCGCGGCCGGTTCCGGCCGTCGTCACCCATTCGCGCGCGCGGTGGCCGAGGCTTTTCCCATGCAGACCGCCGGCCTCGTCAGGCTCACCGTCGCCACCCCACACCGGCGCATCGACATCGCGCTGCCGGAACACGCCGCCGTCGCGGAGATCCTGCCGGGGTTGCTCGCCCGCGCCGGCGAAGGGCTCGCCGACGACGGCGTCCCCGGCGGCGGCTGGTCGTTGCGCCGGGCCGACGGGACGGCGTTCGACCTCGACCGGACCCTCGGCGCGCACCGGGTGCGCGACGGCGAGGTCTTGCACCTGACCCCGCGGCGCACCGACTGGCCCGAGCTGGAATACGACGACCTGGTCGACGCGATCGCCACCGGCTCCGGCCGGACCGGCCGGGCCTGGGGCCCGCGGCACACCCGGGTGGCCGGGCTGGCCGCCGGCGCCGCGGCCCTGCTGCTCGGGCTGGTGGCAGTGCTGCGCGCCGGGCCGCCGTGGCCCGGACCCGCGCTGTGGGCGCTCACCGCCGCCGTGCTGCTGCTGACCGCCGGAGTGGTGCTCGCGCGCGCGATGCGGGACGCCGCGGCCGGGGCGGTGCTCGCCGCGTCCGCGCTGCCTTACGCCTTCGCCGGGGGCGGGCTGCTCCCGGCCGGCGGCACCCCGATCACCGCGTTGTCCGCGGGCCACCTCGTGCTCGCGGGCGCCGCGCTGCTGGCGGCCGCGCTGGCGGGACGCCTCGGCGTGGCCGCGGCACCGGCGTTGTTCACCGCGGCGGCCACGGCCGGGCTGCTCGCCGTGCTCGGCGGCTGGCTGGCCACGCTCGACGCCCTCGCGGGGTACCGGGCCGCTGCGGTGGTCGGCGGCGGCCTGCTGGCGCTGTCCGGCGCGTTCGCTCCGCTGGCCCTGCGGCTCGCCCGCGTCCCGATGCCGGTGCTGCCGCGCAGCACCGCGGACCTGGTCCGCGACGAGCCGCAGCCGCCGCTCCCGCTCGTGCACAGCGCCGTGGCCAGGGCCGACGGGCTGCTGACCGGCCTGCTGGCCGGGACGTCGGTGGTGGTGCTGTACTGCCAGATCGTGCTGATCCGCGCCGGCGGCACCGCCCCGGTCGTGCTGGTTTCGGTGCTGGCACTGGGTTTCCTGATGCGCGCGAGGCTGTATCCGATCCTGCGGCAACGGGTTCCCTTACTGCTGGCGGGAATGTCCGGCGTCGGCTGCCTCGCGCTGGGACCGCTGATGGCGGGCGGCGCGCTGCTGCCGGCCGGGCCGCTCGCGGTCGTCGTGGCGGCGGGGGCGATCGCCGCCGGCGTCCTGCTGAGCACCCGGCGCCCGAACCCCTACCTCGGCCGGTTCGCCGAGTACTTCGAGATCCTGCTGATGGTCGCGATCGTGCCGGTGGTGTGCTGGGTGCTCGACCTGTACGCCCTCGTGCGCGGGCTGGGAGGCTGACCCGTGGCGTCCAAACGCGACCAGCTGCAGGCGTACCAGTTCCTCGTGCAGCGGGCGACGTCCGCGCTCGTCACCCGCGAGACCGATCCCGAGCAGCCGCCGTTCCGGCGCACCGGGAGCGCGACGTTCGCCGGGATCGCGCTCGGCATCGTGTCGCTGGCGGGCGCCGGGGTGTACGGTCTGATCGTGCCGGGCGGGAACACCGCGTGGCGCCAGGATTCCGCGGTGATCGTGGAGAAGGAGACCGGCACCCGGTACGTCTACCTCGACGGGCGGCTGCACCCGGTGGCCAACTACGCGTCCGCGCTGCTGCTGCTCGGTGACCACCGGGCCACCGAGCACGTGTCGCGCGAGTCCCTCGCCGGCGTCCCGCGCGGGCCCCGGCTCGGCATCCCCGACGCGCCCGACGCGCTGCCCGCGCCCGACCGGCTGCTGACCGGCTCGTGGTCGCTGTGCTCGGCACCCGCCAGCGACCTGGCGGGCACCCGGATCGAGGAGTCCGTGCTGCTGGCCGGCGCCGCTCCGGCGGGCGGCGCGGCGCTGGGCGACCGGGCGCTGCTGGTGGAACTGGTGACGACCGGCGACCGCTACCTGGTCTGGCGCGGGTACCGGCACCGCATCGAGGACTACGCCGCGGTCGGCACCGGCCTGGCGCTGACCGCCGAGCCGTGGGCCCGGGTCGGCCGGCCGTGGCTGGACGTCCTGCCCGAAGGCGCCCCGATCGGCCCGATCCCGGTGGCGCGGCCGGGCGAACCGTCGACGGCGGTCCCGGGCCGGACCGACCTCCGCGCCGGGATGCTGCTGGTGGTCCGGCCCTCGGGCGGCGGCGAGCAGTACTACCTGGCCGAGCGGGACGCCCTGCGCCCGATTTCCGTGCTGCAGTACGACATCCAGCGAGCAGCCGCCCAGACACCGGCCGCCTACCCCGGCGGCGACCCGGTGGCGGTGACGCTGCCACCGTCGCTGGCCACGACGTCCCGCCGCCTCGACCCGGCCGACGACGCCGAGGGCGCGGCCCCGGCAACTCGCCCGCCGATCGCGCGCCCGCGGGACCGGGAAGCGACGGTGTGCGCGACCTTCGAGCCGGGCGCGTCGTCCCCGGGCCTGGCGATCGACCCGGAGCTGCCCCCGGCGGACGCGCTGTCGGCCACGACCCGCCGCTCGGCGACCGGAACCCCGCTGGCGGACCGGGTGTACGTCCCACCGGGCAGCGCGGCGGTGGTCGAAGCGATGCCGTCGGCGCAGGCCCCGTCGGGGACGTTGACATTGGTGACCGACATGGGCCGCCGCTACTCGCTGTCGGCGCCGGAGGTGCTGAAGATGCTGGGCTACCCGTCGGACCGCGTACTGCGGCTGCCCGCCGGGCTGGTGGCCCGGATGCCGGAGGGACCGGGCCTGGACCCGGCCGCCGCCCGCAACCAGACCGAGCACTGACGGCCTGCCAACGACCCAAGGCGGCCTTGGTTGCGTGAGACGCACCCAATGTGGCCTTCGGTGCGTCTGACGCACCGAAGGCCACATTGGGGCGCATCACGCCCGGAGACACGACGCCCCCGCACGGTTTGCACCGTGCGGGGGCGTCGTCGTGGTGGGTCAGCGGCCGGGCTGCCACAGCTCCTCGTCGAGCAGCTGGACGGACTCGGCGTCGGTCTCCCCGGTGCGGCGGCCGCGGGGGAGCGTGAACCCGGCGTCCGGATTCCCGTTGACCGACCGGCCGCGCAGTTTCGCGGGCACACCGTCGGTCGCGTCGGCGGCACGGCGCCCGCCGCCGCCCCGGCCGGTGCGCTGCTCGGCCGATCCGGGCCGCAACGTCCCCGCCGTCGCGCCCTGCCCGCCCTGCGGCGGCATCATCGGTGGCATCGAGCTGCCGGCCGGCTTCGCCGTGGCCGGGTTCGCGGTGCCCGGGCGGACCTCCGAAGCCAGGCTGGGCGCGCGTTTCCCGGCGACCGGCTTGGCCAGCGCCGGGATCGCGCCGAGGCCGCCCGCGCCGAATATGCCCGGCAGGCCCGACGCCACCGGCGGTGTCCCCGCGCCGCCGCCCAGGCCGCCGAGCGCCGTCGCGGCAACCGGGAGGGACGCCGCCGGGGACAGCCCGGCCAGCGACAGGCCCGGCGAACCGTCCTGGTCGAGCCCGGGCAGACTCGGAAGCTGCGCATCACTGCCACCACCGCTGCCGACGCCCGCGGATTCGGCGAGGCCTTCCAGCTCGGTCAACGCGCTCATGCCGGCCTCGGCGGCCTTGACGAAGTCCGCGGGGGAGTTGCCTTCCGCGGCCGCCTTCGGCGTCGGCATGAGATCGCCGGGGGACCGCAGGCCGGACGCCGCGACGACCTTCAGCATCGACACGTCGAACTGCCCGCCGAGCGCGTTCATCCGGAACGCCGACGCCTGCTGCGCCGCGATCTTGGCCGGGATCGCGGTCAGCGGGTTCAGGTCGGCCGCGCAGTACGCCGCGTAGCACGCCATGACCTCGGTGTACGCCTCCGAAATCGACGAGGCGAGCGTGGTCAGCGTCTCGGCGGGCTGGGCCGCGTCGATCCGCTCGCCCCACATCTTCAGCTCGGCCAGTGACCGCTGAGTTTTCTCTTCGTGCGCGCGGCCGGCGTCGTCCTGCCATTCCGGGCTGAGCCGGCCGGCGCGGGTGTTGAGTTCCGTGCTCGCGGCGTCGATCCAGGCGCGGCACTCGGTCCACATCTTCGCCGCGTCCAGCAGCACCGAGACCTTGGCCTGTTCGGCCTGGACCATGTCCCGGTGCAGTTCGATGGGCAGCAGGTTGTAGGGCACGACCATGGGTGCTCTCCTCAGGCGGTTTTCTCGGACGGGTGCGGGACCGAGCCCGCCGTCTTCTTGAACAGGTCGACGCCCTGCTTGATGACCTTGGTCGCCGACGCCGCGAGCGTCAGCGCGCCGGCGACGTCGGCGGCGGTGTACCCCGCGGCGGCGGCCTTGACCTTCGTGCTGTCGGTGACCATGTCCTCGGTGACCTTCGTCAGCAGCGCGGCCATCGCGGCGGTGGCGGCCTTGTCGAGCACCGACATCGCGATGCCCTCGAACAGCCCGGTCAGGTTCGGCGGCGTGCCGAGCCGGGCCAGCGACGGCGGCATCGCGGGCGCGGTGAGCTGCCCGGCGTACGTGCTCATCGCGTCGGTGTCGCCGTTGATTTCCTGTGCGGCCATTACCCCTCCTCAGTGACCCGCGCGGAAGCGCGCCGCGCCGTCGGTCTTGTCCACTTGCCACAGCTCTTCGTCGAGCAGCCGGACGGTGTCGTTTTCGGTGTCCCAGCGCCGCCTCGACGCGGGTGGCGGCGTGGCCGCCGAGCCCCGCCGGCCCGCCCGCCCGAGCAGCGGAACACCGGGCGTGGCACCGGGTTTGCGGGACCGCCCGGTGGCGGCGTGCTCGGCGTCCCCCGGCTTGATCTCGGCCGCGGCTTTCCCACCCGCGCCACGCGGCTGCATCGGCGGCAGCATCCCGGGACTCCCGGCGGCGGCCGCCGCACCGGTCGCGGCCGCGGTGCCCAACACCCGCGCGGCCGCTGCCGTCGTCGAGCCGGGGTCCGGCGCCGGGAGCGCCGGGGGCGCCGGCGGTGCCGCGGCGGGAAGTCCCGCCGCACCGAAGCCGCCGCCGGCCGGATCGGCGCCGCCCCCGGCGAGGCTCGGCAACCCGGCGCCGCCCGGACTCCCGTCGCCGAGACCGCTGAGCCGCTCCGCGACTTCGGCCGGTGTCGGGGAACCCAGGTCGGTCGGGCTCGGTGAGCCCACGCCGCCGCCCATCAGCTGCTGAAGTCCCTGCAGCGCCTGGCTTGCCGCGTCCAGGGCGTTCGGCGCCTCCGCCAGCGCCGCCTTGACCGGGTCCTCGGTGGCCGGTTCGTCCGGAGTGGACGGTGGCGCGGCCGTGGGCGCGGGATTCGCGGGCGCCGGCGTGGTGGCACCCGGCGCGGTCGCCGCCGGTCCCGGTTTCGACGCGGGACCGGGCGGGTCCTGGGCCGCGCGCCGCGGACCTCGCCATTCCAGGCCCTTCGCCTTGTGCAGCGCGGTGGTCGCGGCCTCGTACTTGGGCTTCAGGCCGTCGATCTCCGTCATGATGGCGCGGTAGACGTCGTCGAACTGCTCGGCCTGCTCCTCGATGGACAAGCGGGCGAAGTCGTTGCGCAGCTGTTCGACTTTGGTCTGCGCTTCGGAGATGCCGAGTGCCAGGTCGTCGAGGCAGTGGATCACCGTCGACGCCGGATCGCCGCCGGTCGGCGGAAGCCCGTCGGCCAGCGCCAGGTTGGCGAGTCCGCTCGGGTCGACCCAGCTGCGCATGATCGCGGCGTCCCGGTCGGCCCGGGAACGGAACTCCCGGCCCGCCGCGTCCGGCCAGTGGTCGGCTGCGGTGAGGGCCGACGCCTGGGAGTACAAAAGGCCCGCGTGCCGCGAAATCCAGTCGCGGCCCTGGGTCCACATGAGCGCCGCGGACGCGAGCCTGCCGACGTGGAACCGGCGCTCGGCCGTGATCTGCCGGTACCGAGTTTCGATAGCGGAGGTGTCGACGCACTGCCCGATCTGATCTCCCATCGGAACCTCCTCACCGCTCCGGCCGGGCCGCGGGCGGCGGATCGAGTGCCGTGAACTCGGCGCGGGCCTGTTCATCAGCGTCCACGTACGCTTTCGCCGTCCGGTGCACGAACGAGCTGTAGATCTCGAACCCCTGCGTCACCTGCGTGATGAACTCCTGCAGGGCCTGCATGCTCGTGTTGTCCGCGCTCGTGAGCGCTTCGCACAGGGGACTGCCGAAGCCGTCCGGGCACGGGAGCGCCATTTCCCGCCGGCTGACCGCCGCGGGGACCGGGTCCCGTTCGAGGCTGTCCAGCAGCACCTTCGAAAACGCCCGCATGGCGTCGGTGTCGCCCTCGATGTCACCACTCATGGTCCACTCCTGATCTCACGTCGTCGGGGGGTGCCAGGCGAGCTGGACGAGGCCCTTGCCGCCGCGGCGGTCGACCAGCCAGCCGCGGCCGGGCGGGAGCACCTGGGCGCGCATGCCGCCCAGCAGCGGGCCCTCGTCGCGGTCGCCGGACATCATCAGGCCCGGCGTGCCGACTTCGCGGAGCCGGCCGAGGAACGGCTCGAACAGGCCGCGCCCGGCCCCGCCGGTCCGGCGGGCCAAGACCACGTGCAGGCCGATGTCCGAGGCCTGCGCGACCAGCGGCAGCAACGGCATCAGCGGGTGGTCCCGGTGCGTGGCCACCATGTCGTAGTCGTCGACCAGTACGAAGATTTCCGGTCCCTGCCACCAGTTCCGGGCCCGGAGCTGCTCGGGCGTGACGTCCGGGCCGGGCAGCCGCTTGGTCAGCGCCTCGGCCGTTTCGGTGAGCATGCCACCGCTGTGCTCGTCGTTGACGCCGAAGCCGAGGAGGTACTCGTCGGCGACCTCGCCGAGCAGGCCGCGGCGGTGGTCGACCACGATGATGCGGGCTTCGCCGGGCCGGTAGGCGCCCTGGATCCGCTTGGCCAGCGCGCGCAGGAACGACGTCTTGCCGCTCTGGGCGTCGGCCAGCAGGAAGAAGTGCGGGTCGGCGGCGAAGTCCAGGCGCAGCGGCGAAAGGTCGTGCTCGTGGATGCCGACCGCGAGCCCGGCGTGCTCGCCGGTCAGCTCGTCGGCGGCGGGCAGTTCTGCGTAGGGGAGCTGCGTCGGCAGCAGCCGGACCGGCGGCGCCAGCTCGCCGGGCCACGCCGTGCGGACCGCCTCGACGAGCGCGCCGGTGCCGTCGGCAAGGTCACCGGCTGCCGACACGCCGTCGATGCGGGGCAAGGCCACCAGCATCTGGTGCCCGGTCGGCGAAATCCCGCTGCCGGGCGCGTCGGCTGGCACGCTCATCGCGGCCCGCCGGTCGATGATCGAGTCGATCGGGTCGCCGATCTTCAGCTCCAGCCGGCTGGCGAACAGGTCCCGGATGTTCATCCGCAGGTCGAACGCGCGGGCGCAGCTCGCCACGACGTGGACGCCGTAGGACAGGCCGCGCGCGGTGAGGTCGCCGACCGCCTCCTCGAGCTCGGGGAAGTCGGTGCGCAGGGTCTGCCAGCCGTCGATCACGAGGAAGACGTCGCCGTGCGGGAGCTCGGCGAACCGGCCTTCCGCGCGCAGCCTGCGGTAGGTGGCGATGCCGTCGATCCGGTGCTCGGCGAAGAGGCGTTCCCGCCGGGCCAGCAGGTCCGCGACCTCGGCGACCGTCCGCCGCACGGCCCCGGTGTCCAGCCGGCCCGACACGCCCGAGACGTGCGGCAGCCCGGCGATCGACGCGAGCGTGCCGCCGCCGAAGTCCAGGCAGTAGAACTGCGCTTCGCGCGGGGTGTGGGTGAGCGCGAGGCTGGTGATCAGCGTGCGCAGCGCCGTGCTCTTGCCCGCCTGCGGCGCCCCGAGCACCAGCACGTGCCCGGCGGCGCCGGAGAGGTCGAGGACCAGCGGGTCGCGCCGCTGCTCGAACGGCCGGTCCACGATCCCCAGCACGGGCCGCAACGCGCCGGGCGCGCCGGCGGTCAGCCCGCGCTGCCGGTCGACGGCCAGGCCGGGCAGCAGCCGGTCCAGGGTGGGCGAGTCCGACAGCGGGGGCAGCCACACCTGGTGCGCCGGCGTGCCCTGGCCGGTCAGCCGGTCGACGAGGATGTCCAGCAGGGTTTCGCCGGTGGCGGGCTCGTCGGCGGGTTCGGGCTCGGCCTCGCCGGTGTCGAGCTCGCCGGCGACGTAGGCGGTCGTGTACTCACGCAGCGTCAGCTGGTCCGCGGGCGTCACCGGCCGCACGCCGCCGGTCGCGGCCCGCTGGTGGACGCCGGAGACGTAGGCGGAGCGGAACCGGTCGAGCTGGTCGGTGCCGACCTTCAGGAACCCGTGCCCGGGCGCGCGCGGCAGCCGGAACGCCTCCGGGTGGCCGAGCACCGCGCGGCTTTCCATCTCGGAGAACGTGCGCAGCCCGACCCGGTAGGACAGATGGCTTTCCAGCCCGCGCAGCCTGCCCTCCTCGAGTCGCTGCGAGGCGAGCAGCAGGTGCACGCCGAGCGACCGGCCGACGCGTCCGATCTGGACGAACATGTCGATGAAGTCGGGCTTGGCCGACAGCAGCTCGGAGAACTCGTCGCAGATCACCAGCAGCGTCGGCACTTCGGGCAGTGGCGCACCGGCTACGCGGGCTTTTTCGTAGTCGCGCAGGGAAGCGAAGTTCCCCGCCGCGCGCAGCAGCTCCTGGCGGCGGATGAGCTCGCCGTTGATCGCGTCGGTCATCCGGTCGACGAGGTGCAGCTCGTCGGCCAGGTTCGTGATCACGGCGCTGGTGTGCGGCAGCGCGTCCAGCCGGGTGAAGGTCGCCCCGCCCTTGAAGTCGACCAGCGCGAAGTTCAGCGAGTTCGGCGGGTGGGTGACCGCCAGCGCCAGCACGAGGGTGCGCAGCAGCTCCGACTTGCCGGACCCGGTGGCGCCGATCAGCAGGCCGTGCGGGCCCATGCCGTCCTGGGCGGACTCCTTGAGGTCGAGCTCGATCGGCGTCCCGTCGGCCTGGATGCCGAACTGGACGCGCAGCCGGTCGCGGTTCGGCCGGGGCACCCAGGTGTCGGCCGGGTCGAACGCGTACGGGTCGCCGAGCCCGAGCAGCTCGGCCAGGCCCAGCTCCGCGGTCATCGGCGCGTCGCCGCCCCGGCCCACGGTCAGCCGCAGCGGGGCGAGCTGCCGGGCGAGGCCTTCCGCCGCGCGCGGGCCCAGCGCGTCCGCGCGGCCGAGCGGGGCCTCGCCGTCGATGGTCTCGCTGACGAGGTCGCCGCCGTCGTCCACCGCCAGCACCACGGTGGTGCGGTCCAGCGCCCGCGGCGGCATCGTCGTCAGGTCCACGACGGTGACGCCTTCGACGCCGCCGCCGGTCATCAGGTGGTCGGAGCCGGCGACCGAACCGCCGTCGAGGACGACCACGATGTGCGGGCCGGGCACCCGGCCGTCGGACTCCGGGTCGAAGCGGGGCCGCTTCGCCAGTTCCTCTTCGAGCACCGACTCCAGCGCGGGGATCGTGGGTGCCACCAGGCGAAGCGGGCCGAGCGCGTCGGCGCGCTCGGGGTGCAGCGCGTGCGGCAGCCACTTGACCCAGTCCCAGTCGCCGCGGCGGTCGTCGGACAGGCAGACGGCCATCCGCAGGTCGTCCGGCGACTGCAGGGTGGCCAGCTGGGCCAGCATCGCGCGCAGCAGACCGAGCGCGGCCTCGCGGTCGCCGCGCACGTGGATCCGGCTGAACCCGTTGACGGCGATGGCCAGCGGCAGCCGGTCGACGGTGCTGTAGGTGGTGATGAACCGGCGCAACGCGAGCGCGGACAACGGTTCCAGCTCTTCCAGCGGCTTGGTGTCCGGCGCGACCAGCGTCGTGGCCGGCCCCTGCGCGCCGCGGCCGATCCGGGCGACGCCGAAGTCGGCGTCGTCCTTGCGCCGTTCCCACAGTCGGTAGCTCGCGGCCAGCGACCACAGCGACGCCGGATCCGGGTGCAGGTACTCCATCGCCTCGCGCTGGCGGCGCACCGAGCGGCGCAGCCGCAGCCGGTGCTGGGCGAGGTGCCGCAGGTACTTGCGGCGCGCGTACCCCATCTCCCGCCGGCTCGGGCCGCCGCCCTGCAGCAGGCCCATCACGACCATGCCGAGCATGCCGACGCCCATCAGCCCGAAAACGGCGTAGCGGACGGATCCGCCCGCCGAGCCGGAGAACATCAGCATCATCGCCCCGGTGGTGCCCACCATCGGCAGCACCATCAGCAGCTGCGCCCACTGCCGCGCGGGCGGCGCCGGGATCTCCGGCGGCGCCTGGAGGATCAGCTCGCCGGAGGGCAGCTCCGGCGAGGGCCGGCGGGCCGGCCGCTTAACCACGATTGTCGCCACCCCACGAGCGTCCCCGCCCGGCGGCGCCCGGTGGGCGCGGTGACCGGAACAAGACGCGTGCGGCGTCGAGGCCCGGTTCCCGCCCTAGCCTGGCCGGGACAGGCGCAATCCGACCGGAGGGAAACCGCGATGTTCGGTTCGACAGGGGGAATCGACGGCGACGTCGACGCCATGCTGCGGCAGGCGAAGACGTCGTCGGAGACCGCCACCAACCTGCAGAACAGCTCCCAGCACGTGACGAGTGCCGGGGCCGACCTGCGCTCGGCGAGCAGCGGCCGCTGGGCCGACGGCTTCGCCGACGCCGATCAGGGCCGCCAGACGGTCGTCGACCACCACCTGGCCCCGAAGTACCTGGCGGCGTCCGACGCGATGCACCGCGGCGCCGGCGGCTACCAGGACGCCGACGACGCGGCCAACCAGGAAGCCAACCGCGTGACCTACCAGGGCGGCGGCTTCGACATCTCGAACCGGATCTGACGAAGGGGAATCGCCATGACGTCCCGGATCACCGGAAACAGCGACTCGATCCACAGCACGGCGCAGACCGTGGCGCAGGGCGCGCAGCAGAGCCGCGAACACACCGACGACCACCACCACGGCGCGGGCTTCCTCTACGAGAACGAACTCACCGACAGGTTCGGCTCGAGCTACTACGAGGTCGTCGGCAACGTCCAGGCGAAGGCCAACGAGGCCTGGGAACAGCAGAACGCGCAGAGCCAGGGCCTCGTCCGGGCCGACGATCACCTGATGAGCGCGGTGCGTGCCGCCGAGCAGGCGATCCGCGGCATCTGAGGACGGGAAGACGAGCGGCCCCGGAAGACTTCCGGGGCCGCTTTCGCGTGCGTCAGACGAGGAACACCTGCTCCGGCGGTTCGACAGCCGCGGGTTCGACAGGCACCGGCGCGGCCCAGCCCGCCCGCCAGCGCCGCCGCCTGCCCCGGGGCACGACCACCGCGACCAGCCCGCCCACCACCAGCGCACCTCCCACGCCGACAGCCAGCCACTTCGCCGCCGTCGCCGTTTCGCGCTCCGCAGACTCCCGGTCGAGCCGGGCACGGTCCGGTGGCTGGGGCACGAAAGCAGGCAGCAGCGCGGGTTTTGCCGGGTCCAGCCCGTCGGTCACCGCGCGGTAGGGATCGACCACGCCGGCGCCGAAGGCGTGGCTGCCGCGGCCGCCGCGGGCCGGGGTCGCCGTCGCCAGCAGCCGCTGGGCCACTTGAGCCGCGCTCAGCTGCGGCCAGGCCGAACGTACCAGCGCCGCGGTCCCGGCGACGAACGGCGCGGCGAAGCTGGTGCCGTCCACATAGGCGTGCCCGCCCGCCCGGGTCGTGGTCAGCACCTTCGCCCCCGGGGCCACGATATCGACGTACGGGCCGATCTGCGAGCCACTCAGCCGGGCGCCGTCGATGTCGACGGCCCCCACCCCGAGGACCCCGTCGTAGGCCGCCGGGTACGACGGCAGCTCGCCGCTCGTGTCCTTCTGCGCGTTGCCCGCCGCCGCCACGACGAGCGCGTCGCGCGACACCGCGTACGCGACCGCGTCGCGGATCACCGGGAAGTCGTCGTGGCCGGCCAAGGACAGGTTGATCACCTTCGCGCCCTGGTCCGCGGCGTAGCGGATGCCGTTCGCGACGACCTGCGGGTCGATCCGCAGCGACTCGCCCTGGTCGCCGACGTCCCGGTCGCTGATCCGCACCGGCAGGAGCACCGCGTCCGGCGCCACGCCGTGGAACCCGATGCCCGGCACCGGGTCCGCGCCGACGATGCCGGCCACCCCGGTGCCGTGGGACACGCAGTCGAACGCCCCGGGCAGCGCGCCGGCGAGGTAGAAGTCACGGCCCGGCAACACCTTTCCCGGCCGGTTCAGCTGCGGGTGGTCGGCGTCCACACCGGAGTCGACGACGGCGACGACCACGCCCGCGCCGCGGCTGTGCGGCCACGCCCGTTCCGGGGAAAGCGCTTGCTGGGCCCACGGCTGGGCCGGCACGGTGGCGTGCGCGGGTTCCGGTTCGTGGCAGGCGCCGGCGGGTGGCGCCGCGTGGGCCGGCGGTGCGACGAGGAAGGGCAGCGCGGCCGCGGCCAGCACGGCGGCGAGTCGTCTTGGTCGGGTCACGTCCGCCATCGTCCGCCGCGAGCTGCGGCGCCGGGACGTCGTGGCGACAACAGGACACCCGCTCAGTCCGCGCCGAAGTGGTGCAGGAGGGCGGCGAACTGTTCGTACGGCGGCGCCGGGTCGCCGTCGAACCGGCACCAGACCGCGGTGTGCCGGCCGGAGCCGAGGAGTTTCACCCGTGCGGCCGGGGCGCGGTGGGCGTGGGCAATGCCGTTCTCCGCCACCAGCTCGGGTCCGAAGAGGACACCGTACGGCAGCGCGGTCGCCACGCCGGGGGAGCGCAGCCCGGACCGCCGCCCGGGGTGCGCGCCGACGACGACCAGCCGGGCCGTGCGGGCGGATTCAGTGGCCAGCGCTTCGATGCCGGCTCTCGCCACGGTGCCGGCCGCGGGGCCGCTCAGCTCGACGTCTTCGACGACCACACCGTCCACTTGCGACATCCGCAGCCGCCCGATGACGCCGTCGCCGGCCACGACGACGTTCACCGGACGGGGATGGCGCCGCCGGAGATGATCCGCGAGGTCGTCGGTGGACCACGGCTGCGTGACCGGCTCGGCGACGCCCCAGCCGAGCGGCGGGCCGCCGGTGAGGGCCCGCATCGCGGTCTCGACGCTCGCGCCGGGCCGGGGCGGATCCGCGGTGACGATGCGCACCTCCAGCTCGCCGGACCCCGGTACGTGAACCGGGATTTCCGGCGCGCGGCCGGCGTCACGGACGAACCGGAGCCCGTTCCACGTCAAGGGAAAACCCCGGAAGCCGTCGCGGTCGCCCGCGACCCAGTCGCCGAGGCCGTCGCGGAGCAGCAGCTCCAGCGGGAAGGTGAGGCGGCTGTGCTCCGGGGTGCGCACCTGCAGCGCCCGCCCGCCGCGCGCGGCCGCCTTGGCCGCGTCGACCAGCCACGTCGTGGCGGGCACGACGGCGCGGTGCTGTCCGACGACGACGGCCTCCGCGGTGACGAGGTCGGCGGCCGGGGTCACCGGCTCGACCACGTCCGGCCCCCGGTCGCGACGGCCAGTGCCTCGGCGAAGGTCCTGGCCACCGCTTCGGCTTCGGCGTCGTCGTCCGGGGCGCGGCCTTCGACCCACCACACCGGAGGCGGAACGTCGAGACCGAGCAACCGGTCCACCTCGCCGGGAACGCGCACCAGCCGGGCGCCTTCGACCGTCAGCAGCACCCGGCCGCCGGCGTGCCGGACCCCGATCAGCCGCCGGCCCGCGTCGAAGTCCACAAAGGACTCTTCGCCCGCCGTCAGCAGCGCGGCGACGACGGCTTCGGGACCGGGTTCGCGCCGGCACAGCGCGACGACGTCGAAGGTCATGCCGCCATCGTCCGGCCCGGCGGGGCGTAGAAGACCGTCGTGGCAAGAACAAGTCACCGGGCCGTCCGAGGCCCCGGACAGCGTGACACTGGGCCGGAGACGACCTCCGGAGGTGGCCGTGGATTCCCCGTTCCCGTTCGACTTGCGCGCCGACCACGCGCGCCTGGCCGGCGACATCAGGTCGACGCAGCGGCGCATGGCCGAGATCCGGGCCACCGCCGAGTCCGACGACGGGCTGATCGGCGTCACCGTCGGCGGCGCGGGCGAGCTGCTCGACCTCCGGCTGGACCCGCGCATCTACCGCACGACAGACGCGGCCGCGCTCGCGCGCGACATCACCGGCACCGTGCACCGGGCCGTCGAACTCGCCGAAGAGGAGGGCCTCGCCATCGTCGCGAGCCTGCTGCCGCCGGACGCCACCCCCGCGTCGACCGATCTGCGCTTCGACCCGCTGTTGCACGAACTCGACCGCAGGAGCGCCCGATGACCGGGATCGACCACGACGGCGACGGCCGCATCGACATGGACCCGGACGAGACCACCGCCCGGCTGGGCCGGCTGCGCGAGGCCGGCACGGCGCTGGACGCGGCCTGGCCCGGGTGCCGGGACCGGATCGAGGTTCCCGGGCGCCTGGGCGGCGGCCCGCTGGGGCAGGCGCTGGCAAAAGTCTACAATGGACCGAAGCAGGCGATCGGCGACGCGATGGCCCAGCTGACCGGCGCGTACCAGACGCTGGCGGCCAACGGTGACCAGGCGGTGCGGGTCTACGAGGCCGCGGACCGCGCGGCCGCCGCCGAATTCCCCCGGTGACCCGCGCCCGGCGATGACCGACCTCCTCGAACCGGACGGCGATCTGTGGCGCTGGGTCGTCGCGAACGGCGGCCGGCCGAAGGACTCGCTGTGGCCGCCGGACAGCGAGACAGACGCCCACGACCTCGCCCAGGCGTGGACCGTCGCGGCGAAGGCGCTGCGCGACGCCGTCGAGCACTCCGACCAGGCCGCGGCCGACCTGCGGGTGACCTGGACGGACGCGGCCGGGTTCGAGATGTACTACGCCGTCCACTCGCTGAACCACGGCGACACCGGCGACTCGGGCATCGCCGGCCTCGCCACCGCGATGGACGGCCTGGCGGCGCTGTGCCAGGACTACGCGAACAAGGTCAGCAGCGCCAAGTTCCTGATCCGGACGTACATCGCGCAGAACGAAAGCCTCTTCGCGCACTGCACCAGCTTGGCGGGGCAGCTGGTGTTCGTGATCACCGTGGCGAGCCGGGTCGCGAAGATCCAAACCGACCTGGCCGACAACTTCGGCAAGCCCCCGGAACCGAAGAAACCTGATAAACCGCACGGCTTCTTGGGGAACGTCGGCGAGTTCTTCGCCGGCATCGGCGAGGGCGCGAAGGAGATGGTGGTCGGCTTCGGCGCACTGGTGGGTTACGCCGACGGCCACTGGTCGTGGTCGACCGCCGGACAGGCGTGGGGCGGCCTGGGCAAGTTCGCGCTCGCCGCCGCGACCTACGCCGTGCCGGGGCTGTCGTCGATCGACCAGACCTACGGCCTGCCGGGCTTCGAACGCGGCGAGATGGGCCGCACGCTCGTCGACGCCGGCAAGTCCCTGGTCGCGTGGGACGAGTGGAGCGACGACCCGGCCCGCGCGGGCGGCAAGGCGACGTTCAACATCGTCAGCTCCGTCCTGGGCACGAAGGGAGCGGGCGCGGCGATGCGCGGCGCCGGCGCGGCCGCGGCGGGCAGCCGGATCGGCGCGGTCGCGGCGGCCGGTCGCGTGCTGGAGACGACTGGTTCGGCCATCACGAAGATCCCCACGGCCACCGAAGTGGCGGGGAAGGTGGTCCGCAAGATCCCGGGCGTCGAGGGGGCGCTGTCGCGGTTCGGGCTCGGGCGGGGCGCGCCCCATGTCGAGGAGCCGGCTGCGCGGCGGGAAGGGGGATCGGGGGAGGGGCCACCGGGGGATCCGCCGGGCGGGCCGCCGCCGGAGAACGTGCCGAGCCGGCCGAACTCGGCGCGGGAGGAGGGGCCGGGTGGGGAGCGGCGGCCGGATCGTACGGGGGAGCACACGCCTTCCGAACGCGCGCCGGAGCGGCCGGTGCGTGCTTCGGAACGGCCTGCTGAGCACGCTTCGGAGCGGCCTGGTGGGCGTGCTTTGGAGGGGTCCGCCGAGCATGCTTCGGAGCGACCGGCGGAGCACGGGGCGTCCGAGGGCGCGCGGGAGCGGTCCGCGGAACCCGTGGCGCGGCCGGGTTCCGTCGGCGAGGCGATGGGCGGGGAAACGCACGGGAACCAGCCGCACACCGCGGCGGAACCGGGCCGGGGCGAGGCACCCGCCGCGCACCGGAACCCCGAACCGTCGGGGCGCCACGAGCCGGGGGACACCGCGCCGTGGCGGGACGCGAAGGCCGAGCTGGACCCGCGCACCCAGCAGGCACGCCTGACGGGTTCCCTCGAGCCGGCACGGGAAGCGCACGCCACGACCGGCGTGGGCGGCGACCACTTCTTGGAGCAGGAGCGCTGGGCGGGAGCCGCGTCGCCCGAGCCGAAGACGCCGACGCAGAAGGTGGCGTTCGCCGTACTCCGGGGGCTGGGGGTGCTGCACACGGGCATCGACATGGTCGCGGGGCACGATTTGCTTCCCACCAGCAAGCTGACCCCGTTGCACCCGCCCAAGAACCACAAGCCGAAGGGCCACGAGGAGAAGCCGGCCGAGCCCGCGCCGGAGTCCACTTCGGACCCGAAGCCCGGCGACCCGGCAGTCCCGCCGAAGCCCGGTGAGGGTGCTGTCGCGCACGTCGACCCCGACACGCTGAAGGTCGATCACGTCGAACCCGCCGAGCGACCTCACCCGGAGCCGACCCCGGCCGGCGCACCAGCCGGCCGCGGCCACCCGAGCAGCGACATCGACAGGGCGATCAACCCGGACACCGCGCACGAGCACGGCCCCCGCCCTGACGATCCGCCTCCGGCCGCCGCTCGAGAGCACGGTCCCCAGCCGGACGATCCGCCGCCTCCGGACGGCGCCCACGAGCACGGCCCCCACCCCGACGACCCACCGCCCCCGGACCCCGCCAACGCCCACGCCGAAAGCACCCCGTCCGGCAGCTCGTTCCACGTCGGCGACCCGGACCTGGGCGACCTGCCCCACCGGGTACCGCCCGACCCGGACGGCCGCTACACCGTCGACGTCCACGTCACCCCGGACGGCCACGCCCGCATCGGCGACCACCACTACACCCCGAAGGAGTTCGCCGACGTCCTGCGCCGCAATGCCGACTACGACGGCGGCCCGATCCGCCTGATCGGCTGCGACGCGAGTTCCAACGCGTTCGCCCACGGCCTGGCCCGCGAACTCGACACCGAAGTCCTGGCCCCGACGAAGGCCGCCTGGACCGACTCCCGTGGCCGCGTCTTCTCCTCAGGCTTCGAAATCGGCCCGGACGGCCGCCTCCGCCCCCGCATCCCACCCGACGGCGAGTGGAACACCCACCACCCGGACGGCTCCACCCACCGCGCCGGCGAAGACGGCTTCGCCCCCGGCAGCCACCACGGTGACCCGCACGACGTCGACGCGGACAGCGCGCGCCACCGCGGTGACGGCGACGACTTCAACCCGCAGCACCAGGTCGAGGGACGCTGGAAGGAGCCGGCGAACTGGACGCCGCCGGGTGAGGAAGTACGCCTCGGCGCGAACGAGAACTTCTTCGACCACGCCGGGGAACTGAAGCCGGACACGCGCTACCACGTCCTGGATCCCGACGGCACCGTCCGCACCCGGGTGTACACCGACCACCGCGGCCAGGTGTCCCATGTGGACGCGCACGCGCCGAACACGCTGCGCGGCGGCAATCCGGAGGTCGCCCACCCGGTCCCGGACGCCGACTACCGGGTGCAGGTCGGGCGCCGGCACGACATCTACCCGACCGGTCCGGACGGGAGCGTGCGGACCGTCACGCACCACGACGTCAAGACCGTGCACGGGACGCGGGACGTCACGCGCGTCGACCACGTCGAAACCCCGCCGGAACCGGCCCGGCACACCGATATCGGACCGCACGACCCGCGCGCGCCGCGGGCGGACCAGCCGTTCGGCACGCGGGGGGACCTCGACCCGGACACCCGTTACCACGTCACGGACTCCGAAGGGAACCCGCGCGGCAGCTTCCAGACCGACGGTGCGGGCCGGGTCAAGTGGGTCGACACCCACGAGGGCACGCCCGGCCGTCCCAACCCGGACCTCGAGCACCGGGTGGCGAACGGCAACTACCGGGTCGACCGCGGGCCGAACCACCAGGAGTTCCACGTCGGCGCGGACGGCAGGCCCGAGCACGCGGCCACCTGGCGGCAGCCGCCCGACTCGGGTGAGGCTGTCGTGCACACCGGAAACCTCCGCCAGGGCGAGGCGTTCAACCGGCAGGGCCACGTCGACGCCGAGGGCAACTCGCCCCTGGCCGGCGCGCGCGAGCACCGGGTGTTCGACGACCACGGGCAGTTCCGCGGTTCGTTCCACACCGACGCGGACGGCCGGATCACCCACGTCGACACGACGACCGGGCAGCGGGCCCGGACCAACCCCGAGATCACCCACGCGCCGGAAGGGGCGAAGGTCACCCAGGACGGCTTCTACGGCACCGGCAAGGCCAAGACCGTCCAGGAGACGTGGCCCCCGCCCGACCGGGAAGTCACGTTCTCGCACAAGAAGAAGGGCGGTGGCTTCGCCGGGGGCCGCCCGGACGGCTGGAGCGACGCGGAGGTGAAGGCCGTGACCGGCCCGGTCACCGGCAAGCGCGGCACGCCGCTGGTCGATCGCGCGGACCTGCCGCCGAGTACCCGGATCCACGTCGTCGACCAGAAGGGGCACCCGTACACGACCGTCCAGACCGGACCGGACGGCACGGTCACCCACGTCCACACCTTCCAGCCGACCAACCCCGACCTGAACTACCCGCCGCCGAGCGCGACGGTGCGCGTCGACCACGGCCTCGAGGTGCGCAACCCGGACGGCAGCACTCGGATCACCGAGGGCGACGTGCACCGCACCGACGCGCGCGGGAACACGGTGGCGACCTCGGGGCCGCCCGACGCGGCGGGTGCCAGCCAGATCCGGCGCGACACCACCGCGCAGTCCGAAGTGGGCGCGCTGGGCGGCAAGGGGCCGGACAACCGGAACATCGACGACGGTGGCCACCACGGCAGCACTTCGACGGGCAAGGGCGGCGAGTCGATCAACCAGTCCACCGAGGGGCGCATCGACAACAGCAACGCGGGCACCAAGGACGTCGAAGCCACCTACGACCCCGAAGACAGCTGGTACCAGATGGAACGCGTCCGCGACGAGCACCTCGACCGGGTGGCGCACGAAGACGTCATGCCGGCGCGGGACCCGGGCGTCGACGATCCGCACACCCGCCACTACCGTTCCTACGGCGTGGACGAGCAAGGCCGAATCACCGTCAATGTCAGGAGTTTCCCCGGTGACCACAACACCCCGCTCTGGCCCCGTGACTTCCGGCGGTGAGAGCCACGAGGACCTCGTCCAGCGACTCGGGATCGCGCTGCTGGACCTGGTGCCCGAGGAAGGCTGGCGGCGGATCGACCTCGTCAGCTCGATGACCGTGCCGGTGCAGGACCTCGGCCTGACCGTGATCATGGACGACGGCTCGCGGCCGGAGATCCGGCCGCCGCACGAGCTGAACGTCGTCCTCGCGAAGCTGCGCACGCTGACCTACCGGCCCGGTCGCGGCGCCTGGTTCTCGGCGCGGGTCTCGATGAACCCGCCCGGGGCGATCTTCTACAACTACAACTACGACCACGAGCCCCGGCTGACCCCGCCGATGACGGCCGCGGACTACGCCGAGGACCTGAAGGTGTTCCCGCGCGAACCGGAGCACATTCCGGCCTGGCTGCGGGAAAAGCTGGCGAGCGGCGAGGAGCGGAACTGATGCCGATGCCCCGGATGCCGCTGACCACGGCGCAGGCCCACGAAGTGCTCAAGGACTTCACCACGTGGATGATCCACTCGGTGCCGGCGGACTGGGACCAGCTGTTCCTCACGTTCCGGTCGGTCGGCGGGTACGTCGAGCTGCGCGCGTCGATCATCACCGTGCTCGGCGGCGGCCTCGAGTGGACGCCGCCGCCCGGCGTCGCCGAGTTCTTCGCCGGCCTCAGGGACGACATGGCACGGCCGGGCGAGGGCACCTGGACGTCGCTGCGCTACCACCTGGTGCACCCGGGCCGCTACGACGCGGAGTACGACTGGGACGGTGAGCCGGACTGGGACCACGTCCCGTCCCGCGAACACTTCGCCGCCGAAGCCGGGAGGTACCCGCGAGAGACCGTTCCCGGCTGGCTCCGGCAGCGGCTGACCGCGGAGTGACCGCTCAGGACGTGCTCAACGGGAACCGCAGCTCGAAGATCGCGCCGCCCTCGTCGGCGTTGTAGACCGACAGCGTCCCGCCGTGGGCCTCGGCCACCCACCGCACGATCGAGAGCCCCAGCCCCGACGACCCGCCGGTGCTCGCGAAGCGGTCGAACGCGTCCTCGGTCAGCGTCGTGTCGATGCCCGGGCCGTGGTCGGCGACCGTCACCGTGCCGCCCGCCACCATCACGTGGACGATCGCCGGGGCGCCCGGCTGGCGGCCGTAGCGCAACGCGTTGTTCAGGAGGTTTCCGACGGCTCGCTGGACCAGGGCCGGGTCGGCGTTCACCTTCGTCGGGGCCGTCGTCACCGTGACCTGGGCGCCGTCCGGTTCGGTGTCGTCGACCACGCCCGCCACGAGCTGGTCGAGCCACACCGGCTGGATGCTCAGCTGCTCGACGCCGGCCGCGAGGCGGGCGCGGACCAGGAGGTCGTCGATGATGCCGCCCATCCTCGCCGCCAGGCGGACCGTGCGGGGCAGCAGGTCCGTGCGCTGGGCCGGGTCGAGCATCGCCGTCTCGGCCAGCGCGCGCAGCGCCGCCACCGGGGTGCGCAGGTCGTGCGCGGTTTCGGCGAGGAGGACCTCCTGCTGCTGCAAGGCCGACGCCGCCGGGCGGATCGACCGGCCGGACAGCACGTGCGCCGCGAACCCGAGCGCCGTGACCAGCAGCGCGCAGCTGCCGATCACCAGCAGCAGGTAGCGCGTGTGCTCGGCCGACACGGCCGCGGTGTCCTCGACCGCGACCACCGCGGCGAAGGGCTTGCCCGTCCGGCTGAGCAGCGGCTCGGCCCGGACCTGGACCAGCTCGCCGCCCGAGCCGCGCTGGTAGCCGGTCACGACCGTGCCGCCGCGCACCGCGTCGGTGGCCAGCCCGTCGAGCACCTGGGCGTCCACCGGCACGCACGTCCGCCGCGACAGGTGCGGCTGGAACCCGGCCGCGCCGCCGGGCAGGATCGCGAACTGCGGGCACTGCTCGTTCAGCACGTCGGTGTTGACGAGGGCGAGGTCGATCGCGTCGTCGTAGCCGACCAGCCTGCTCACCGACGACGTGACGCGCAGGAGGTCGGCGTTGATCCGCTCGGTGCCCTGGTCGGCGTCTTCGCTGATCATGAACCAGGCGAACGCGATCAGCCCGACGGCGTTGACCGCGGTGAACAGCGCCGTCAACGCCCAGCGCAGCCGCCGCAAGCGGTCTGCCGACGACCCGTTCACCCGGCACCCAGCCGGTAGCCGAGGCCGCGCACGGCGTGGATCAGCTCCGGTTCCCGCAGCTTGCGGCGCAACCGGCGGATCGTCACGTCGACCACGTTGGACAGCGGGTCGGTCGTGCTGTCCCAGCAGTGCTCCAGCAGATCGGCCCGCTGCACCGGGTCGCCACCGTGCACCAGGAGGTACTCCAGCACCGCGTACTCCTTGTTCGACAACGTGAGCAGGACGCCCGCCCGGCGCACTTCGCGGCGCGCGCAGTCCATCACCAGGTCGTCGTGCCGCAGCACGGACGGCCGGTCGAGCCCGGCGTTGCGGCAGAGGTTGAGCACGCGCTCGGTCAGCTCGGCCACGGCGAACGGCTTGACGAGGTAGTCGTCGCCGCCGTGCTCGAAGCCCGCGACCCGGTCGGCGAGCGCGTCGCGCGCGGTCAGGAACAGCACCGGCGTCCGCCAGCCTTCGAGGCGCCGTGCGTGGACGTACCCGATCGCGTCGCCGTCGGGCAGCATCCGGTCGAACACGACGCAGCCGTGCCGTCCGGCGCGCAGGGCCTGGTCGGCGGTCGCGAGATCGCCCGCGACCTCGACGGCGAGGCCCGCCGCGCCGAGCCGCGCGGCCACCGCGACCCGCAGGTTTTCGTCGTCCTCGACGACCAGCACGCTTGTCATCGAAACCTCAGGTGCCCGGGGGAAAGTGGCCACATGCCCGAGCACGTTAACGCGTCGGCGGGCGAAGACCAGCGGATCCGCGGGATCTGGCATGAACCGGCCGCGGCGAAACGAGGGGATGGGGCGATGGACCAGGCAAGCGGGCTCAGTCTCGTCGAGGGGACCGGACCGGACACGGCGGTCGGCGAGGTCCTGATCATGAGTGCCGACATTAGTGCGGCGGCCGTCGGCGAGTTCCGCCGGATCGCGCACGCGAACCTGCGGGCGGGGGTGCCCTGCCGGGCGCTGTTCCCGGACTCGGCGCGGCTGTCGGGCGCGGCGCGGGCACTGGCGCTCGCCGGGGCGCGGGTGCGGACCGACACGGACGTCCCGATGGAGGCGCTGGTGCTCGACCGCCGGTCCGTGGTGCTGCCGGCCGAACGCCCGGGCCCCCATTTCGTTTCGGGGGCCCCGGGTGGCGGAGCCCCCGGCTCGGGGCGGAGCCCCGGATGTCACGGCCTGGTTTCGTTCCGGCTGCCGGGAATGGTCACCGCGACGGCCGGGCTGTTCGAGCGGGCCTGGCGGACCGCCGTGCCGCTCGGGCCGTCGGACCTGCCCGAGCCCGGCGACGACGAGATGCTGACCGCGCGCGAGCGAGACCTGCTGGTGCTGCTGTGCTCCGGCAGCACCGACGAGTCGGCGGCGGCGCAGCTGGGCATCTCGGTCCGCACGGTCGGCCGGATGGTCGCCGACATCATGAACCGGCTCGGCGCGCGCAGCCGGTTCCAGGCCGGGGCCAAGGCCGTCGATCGCGGCTGGCTGCTGGCCGAGGCGGGCTGATGACCGGCCGGACGCTGGAGGTCGCGGCGCGGCCCGGCGCGTACGCCACGATCGGCGAAGCGCTGGCCGACGCCGGCGACGACGCCCTCATCACCGTCGCCGCAGGCACGTACCGCGAAGTGTTCGAACTGGCCGGGCGCCGCGTGACGCTGGTGGCCGCGGACGGCGCGGCCGTGGTCGTCGACGGCGTCGGCACCGACCGGCCGGTCTTCGCCGTGCAGGGCGGATCCTTCGCGCTGCGCGGGATCGAAGTGCGCGCCGGGGACGCGGCCGCGATCTTCGCCGACGACGTCGCGCTCACCGTGCGGCAGTGCGTCTTCGCCGGCGGGCGCGGCCCGGCGATCCGGATCCGGGGGACCGCGGGGTTCGAGGTGACCGGGTGCGCCGTCTCGGGCGGGGAGCAGGGCATCGTCGTCGAAGGCGGCTCCGGCACGCTCGCCGACACCACGGTCGGGGACGTCACCGGCGACGGCGTCATCGTCGCGATGGGCGCCGACCCGGTCATCCGCAACTGCGCGGTGACCGGGTGCGGGCTGCGCGGGCTGTACGTCTACCAGTACGCCCGGCCGGTGGTCGAACGCTGCGAGATCACCCGGACCGGCCAGGAGGGCATCGCGGTGGCGCACCACGGCGCGCCCGAGCTGTCCGGCTGCACGGTCCGCGACGCGCGGGGCGCCGGGATCACGTTCGCCGCGGGCTGCGGCGGCCGGGTGTCCGGGTGCCGCGTGGAGAACACCGCGGAACCGGGCATCGTGGTGGCGCCGGGTGCGACGACGACGGTGGCCGCGGCGGCCGACCCGGCGGCGTCCGGTGGCCTCGGCAGCCAGGAGCTGGACGACCTGCTGGCCGAGCTGGACGCGATGGTCGGGCTGCCCGGCGTGAAGGCCGAAGTGCGGGCGCTGGTCGACGAGCTGCAGGTCAACGAATGGCGCCGCCGGGCCGGGCTGCCGGTCGGCCCGACCGGCCACCACCTCGTGTTCGCCGGCTCTCCCGGCACCGGGAAGACGACGGTCGCGCGGATCTACGGGAAGCTGCTGAAGGCACTGGGCGTCTTGCCGCGCGGCCAGTTCCGCGAGGTGTCGCGGCGGGACCTGGTCGGCCAGTACATCGGGCACACCGCGGAGAAGACCGCGGTCGTGGTCGAGGAGGCGCTCGGCGGCGTGCTGTTCATCGACGAGGCCTACACGCTGTCGCGCTCGGCGTCGGCGGGCGGCGACTTCGGCCAGGAAGCCATCGACATGCTCGTCAAGCTGATGGAGGACCGCCGCGACGACGTGGCGGTGATCGTGGCCGGCTACACCGCCGAAATGGCGGAGTTCATGTCGGCCAACCCCGGTCTCGCGTCCCGCTTCGGCAAGACGATCGAGTTCGCGGACTACACGCCCGGCGAGCTGCTCGGCATCGTCGGCCGGATGGTCTCGGCGGGGGACTACGCACTGGACCGGGCGGCGCACCCGGTGCTGCTCGACTTCTTCACCGGCGCCGCCGCCGAACCGAACTTCGGCAACGCCCGCGACGCGCGGCGGCTGTTCGAAGGCATGCGCAAGGCGCAGTCCCAGCGGCTGCGGCGGCTGGGCCGGATCCCGGACGTGGCCGAACTGCGCGAGCTGCTCGCCGACGACGTGGTGGTGGCGGCCGCACGCTAACGTGCTGGGGTGCGGGTGCTGGTGACCGAGGACGACGAAAACCTGCGGGTGGCGCTCGACGCCGCCCTCCGCGCCGCCGGGTTCGCGGTCGACGCGGTGGCCGACCTGCCGGCCGCCGATGAGGCACTGTGCGTGAACTCCTACGACTGCGCGGTGTTCGACCGCATGCTGCCTTCGGGTGACGCGCTGCGGTACGTGAGCGAGCGGCGCCGGGAGGCCTGGCCGATGCCGGTGCTGTTCCTGACCGCGCGCGACAGCGTCGCCGACCGGATCGACGGCCTGCGCTTCGCCGACGACTACCTCGTCAAGCCGTTCGCCATGCCGGAACTGGTGGCGCGGGTGCGCCGCCTGTGCCGCCGCGACCTCACCAGCCGCCCGGACGTGCTGCGCTGCGCGGACGTCGAGCTGGACAACGGCAAGCACCAGGTGACCCGCGCCGGCGTGCTGCTCACGTTGACCCGCAAGGAGTACCTCGTCCTCGAACGCCTGATGACCGCCGCCGGGCGGCCGGTGTCGCGCACGGCGCTGCTGGGCTACGCCTGGGACGAGGCGGCGGACCCGGGGTCGAACGTGCTGGAGGTGGTGATCGGCCGCCTGCGGCGCAAGCTGCGCGAACCGGTGCTGATCGAGACTGTGCGGGGTGTCGGCTACCGCATGGCGGGGTGAGCAAGGGTTCCGGCGAGTTTTGTGGCGCGGCCGCTTGCTCGGTGTGGCGGGGATGTCGTGAACGGGTCGTTCATGCCGGGTGGTGACAGGGCTCCGGCAAAGTCGCGTCGGTGCAGCCCGCAGCGTTGCACCAGCGTCTTGAATGACTCATTCAGGACCTCCGAAGACCTGAATGAGTCATTCAAGACGTCGGGCGAGCGGGTCACCGGCGGCAGGGTGGCCCGGCCGCGTGACTTTGCCGGGACCCCGCCGGGTGGTGAGGTGAACGACCCCTTCATGACGTCCGGACGGCGGAACCGGCCGTGCCGACCCGACTTCCCCGCGCCCCGACCGGGTGACCGGTCCGCCGTTTCATCGGAATTTCATGATCGCTTGGCAGCATCCCCCGCGTCGGGGTCATTTCGGGCCGCGACAGCGCAAGGGGGTTGAAGTGAAGAAGATTTCCATTCTGCTGACGGGCATTCTCGCGTCCGCCGGGCTGGGCCTGCTTTCCCCGCCCGCGCAGGCCGCGTCGTGCGACGGCACTTACACGATCGTGGTCGGCGGCACGGGGGACAACGATTCGAACGCTCCTTATTGGCAGGGCAACATCAGCCAACGTGTCGGGTACCCGGCCCAGCCGATCGGCTACAACGCCCGCCAGGGCGTCAACGAGCTGAACCGGCTGATCCGCGACCAGCGCAACGCCTGCGGGGGCCAGCACGTCAAGGCGGTCGGGTTCTCGCTCGGCGCCGCGGTGGTGCACACCTGGGTGACCGAAAACTGGCCGACCATCGACAACGTGAACGCCGTGCTCATCGCGGATCCGAAGCGGGCACCGGGCCCGGGCAACGCCGGGGCGGCGGGCCACCCGCTGATCGCCCCGATCGCCGGCGCCCCGCTCGCCGGGGTGGACGACTTCTTCGGGAACATCCCGACGCTGACGTTGTGCACCGACGACGTCATCTGCGACATCGACGCGGCCTCGGGCCTGCCCGGTTACCTGTGGGAAGGCAAGCACGGCAACTACAACTTCAACGTCGACGTCTATTCCGACGACGCCGGCGGCCAGTGGTACAACGGCGTCTACTACCCCTGATCCTGCGAGGAGCCCTAGGGTGAAATGGTGAAGATGCGGGAAAAGCTGGAAGCGAGTCTCGCCCAGTCCCGGATCGCGTTGCCGTGGTGGGTGGCGGTCTGCACCAACGCGTTCTCCGCGTTGCTGGCCGCCACCGCCATCACCCAGCGGGCGGGGGCGCTGCCGCCGCTCGTGCTCGTGCTGGTCGCGCTGCTGACCGTGGCGACCAGCCTGGCCTGGCTGGGCACCGGCCGGATCCTGCCGGTGTGGACCAAGTGCGTCACGGTGGCCGCCGCGGTGGCGATCCTGCTGACCGTGCCGCGGCTGCCGGACTTCGCGCCGATCGTGCTCGTGGTGCTGGCCGCCGAGGTGGCCTCGATCGCCCGGCCGGCGGTCGCGTTCCTGTTCCTCGGTCTCGACCTCGCGGTGCTCGGCTGGGCGGCGGCCGGGCCCGGGCTGACCGGGGCGGCGGTGTACCTGGCCGCGGTGCTGCTCGGGCACTCGGGCGGGTTCATGCTCCGCTGGTACGTCCGCGCGCTGGCCGCCGAGCGCGCCGGCCGGGCGGCCGAGCGGGAGCACACGATCCTCACCGAACGCCAGCGCATCGCGCGCGAGGTGCACGACGTCGTGGCCCACTCGCTCAGCATCACGCTGCTGCACCTCACCGGTGCCCGGCGCGCGCTGCAGCAGGACCGCGACGTCGACGAAGCGATCGAAGGGCTCACCGAAGCCGAGCGGGTGGGCCGGGCGGCGATGACCGACATCCGCCGCACGGTCCGGTTGCTCTCGCACGCCCCGGCCGAACGGCACACGCTGCCGGGCGCCGGCGACATCGCCGGCCTGGTCGCCCACACCCGCGGGGCCGGTCTCGACATCCACTTCGAGCAGGAGGGCGACGCCGCCGAGGTGCCGGACCTGGCCGGGCTCACGCTCTACCGCATCACCCAGGAGTCGCTCGCGAACATCGCCAAGCACGCCCCGCGCAGCACCGCCCGGATCCGGCTGCACGTCGGCCGGAACGAGGTCCGCCTCATCGTCCGCAACACCCTGCCCGACCGGCCGGCCGAGTTCGCCGCCGACGGCTCGGGGCTGACCGGGATGGCGGCCAGGGCCGAGCAGATCGGCGCCCGCCTGCGCACCGGGCCCGACGGCGGCGACTGGCTCGTCGACCTCGCCCTGCCCCCGGCCGGAGCGACCCGGTGACCGCGATCCGGGTCCTGCTGGTCGACGACCAGGAGCTGGTGCGGTCCGGCCTGCGCCGGATCCTGCGGCCGCGCGACGGGTTCACCATCGTCGGCGAATGCGGCGACGGCGCCGAGGTGCCCGCGGCGCTCGCCGCGGCCGAAGCCGACGTCGTCGTCATGGACTTGCGGATGAAGCACGTCGACGGGATCGAAGCGACCCGGCGGCTGCGCCTGACCGGTGCCCGCCCACCGGTGCTGGCCCTGACGACGTTCGACGACGACGAGCTGCTCGCCGGCGTGCTGCGGGCGGGCGCGGTCGGGTACGTCCTGAAGGACTCGCCCGCCGAGGACCTGATCCGGGCCGTCCGCGCGGTGGCCGCGGGCGACGCCTGGCTCGACGTCGCCGTCACCGCCCGCGTGCTCACGACGTTCCGGCAGTCGGCCGGGCACCCGGAGCCGGGACACCTGACCCCGGACCAGCTCGAGCTGCTGCGCGCGGCCGGCCGGGGCGGCACCGACGCCGAGATCGCCCGCTCGCTCGGCCTGCCCGAAGCGGCGGTGAAGACCCGGTTCGCCCGCCTCATGAAGGAGCTCGGCCTGCGCGACCGGGCCGCGGCCGTCGTGTACGCCTTCGACCACGGCATCGTGACCGCCCGGAGCACCGCCGCCACCCCGGTCCCGCCGGCGCCCGCACCCCGGCCCGCGGCGGCGCGGCTGCGGTTTTCGGTGCTCGGCCCGCTGCGGGCGTGGCGCGGCACGGCCGCGCTCGACCTCGGCCCGGTCCGGCAGCAGGCACTGCTGGCCGCCCTGCTGCTGCGCCCGGACGTCGTGGTCACCGACCACGGCCTCCTCGACGACGTCTGGGGCCTCGAGCCACCGGGCACCGGCACCGGCGTGCTGCCGACGTACGTGCTGCGCCTGCGTTCCTGCCTGCGCGCGGCCCACGAAACCAGCAAGGAGTCGGTGATCCGCCGCGGCCGCGCGGGCTACCTGTTCGCGAGCAACGGCGTCTGGACCGACCTCACGCGCCTGCGCGAGCTCGACCAGGAAGCGAAAGCGGCCGCGGACACCGGAGACCTGGCCGCCGCGGCCGAGCTGTGCGCCGACGCCATCGGGCTCTTCCAGGGCGAACCGCTGGCGGGCCTGCCCGGTCCCTTCGCCGAAGGCGAGCGCCTGCGGCTGCGGGAATACCGGCTTTCCCTGGCCCAGCGGAAAGCGGACTCCCAGCTGCGCCTGGGCCGGTACGCCTCGGCGGCCGACGAACTGTCCACTGTGCTCGCCGCCCACCCGCACCGCGAGCCGATCGCGGTGCTGCTCATGCGCGCGCTGTACGCCCGTGGCCTGCGCACCGATGCGCTGGCCGTGTACCAGCGGGTCCACGACCGGCTGCGGTGCGATTTCTCGGTCGACCCGGGCGCGGAGCTGGCCCGCACCCGGGCGGCGGTGCTGGAGGGCGACGACCGTTTCCTCGGGTTCGCCTGAGGGCCGCAGTCCCATTGGGCTGCGCCGGCGTCTTGAATGACTCATTCAGGACTTCCGAAGACCTGAATGAGTCATTCAAGACGTGGGGCACTTCTCAAGCCGGTGCCGGCACGTGCAGGCGGCCGTCGCGGACTTCGGTGATCCGGTCGGCCGCCGTGAGGTGGGCGCGGTCGTGGGTGACCAGGACGGTCGCGGTCGCCCGCTGGTGGGTGAGGCGGGTGATGAGGTCGATGACGGCGGCGCCGCGGTCGTGGTCGAGGGCGCTGGTGGGTTCGTCGACCAGGAGGACGGTGGGCTCGTTCATCAGGGCACGCGCGATGTTCACGCGCTGGCGCTGACCGCCGGAAAGCTGGTGCGGGCGGCGCCCGGCCTGGGGCGCGAGGCCGACGGCGTCGAGCAGCTCCAGCGCGCGGGTGCGGGCCTTGGCGGCGGACCGGCCGTCGATCCGGGCCATGACCTGGAGCTGTTCGGCGGCGGTCAGGGCGGGCAGCAGGTTGGGCTGCTGGAAGACGATGCCGACCTTGTGGCGGCGCAGGTCGGTGCGCTCGCCGCGGCTCAATCCGGTGGCCGGGGTGCCGTCGACGACGACCGTGCCGGAGTCGGGCGTGATCAGCGTGGCGGCGACGGCCAGCAGGCTGGACTTGCCGGAGCCGGACGGGCCGACCACCGCGGTCAGGCTGCCGCGCGGGACGTCCAGGCTGACCCGGTCGAGCGCGGTCAGCCGCGTGTCGCCGTCGGGGTAGGTGAGGGTGACGTCGGTCAGGGTGAGGCTCATCGGGCACTTCCCAGGGCGGTCAGCGGGTCGACGGAGGTGAGCCGGCGGATGGCGAGTGCCGCGCCGAGCCCGCCGAGCAGGACCAGCACGGCGGCCGGGACCAGCACGGTGGCGAGGGTGAGGAGGAAGGGGATCGCGGAGCCGGCCAGCGCGGCCCCGGCGGCGACGGCGAGGCCGGTGCCGATGAGGGTGCCGCCGGCGAGCAGGACGACGGCTTGGCCCAGCGCGTCCTTGAGCAGCCCGGCCGTGGTGGCGCCCAGCGCCTTGAGTACGGCGATGTCGGCGCTGCGCTGGATCGTCCAGACGGTGAAGAAGGCGCCGATCACCAGGGCGGAGATCACGAACAGGAAGCCGCGCATGAGCTGCAGCGAGCCGTTTTCGGACTGGTAGGAGCCGATCGCGGACAGGGAGTCCGCCCGGGAGACCGTCCGGGTGCCGGCGGCGCGGTCGGTGGCCGCGAGGTCCGCGCCGGCCGTCGTGGTCAGGGCGAGCACCGTCGCGTCGCCGCCGATCGGCGGGGCGAGCGCGCGCCAGACGTCGAGCGTGGTCCAGACGACGGGCGTGTGGCTGAAGGAGGCGTCGCCGGACACCGCCGTGACGGTCAGCGGACGTCCGGCCAGGGTGACGCGGTCGCCGGGCCGGACGCCCAGGTCGGCGGCGGCCGGGGCGGACAGGACGACGTCGGCTCCGGTGAGCTTGCCGCTCTCCGGTGCGAGGGCGGAGCCGGGCCGGACGCCGAAGACCGAGACGCCGGCGCTGCGGCCGGCGGCGGTGGCCTTGGTGGTGGTGATGCCCAGCGGCTCGGCGCTGGTGACGCCCGGCGCGGCCGCCCACTGCCGCCGCTGCGCCTCGGTGACCGTGGAGTCGGCGTACGACGGGTCCTGGCCGCCGGCGAAGACGATCTCGTCGGCGGGCAGGCCGGTGATGGCGGAGACGTTCTGCTCGCCGAGCCCGGCGGTCAGCCCGGACAGCAGGCCGACGAGCAGGGTGATCAGCACGATGACGGTTCCCATCAGGGCGAAGCGCCCCTTGGCGAACTTGAGGTCTCTCCAGGCGACGAACACGGCCTCGGACTGTCCTTTCCGGAGGGAAGCGGGTACGTCTCCACAGTCGTCCCCGGTGCCCCGGCGGGGCATCCGGCGGCGGACGGCACTTCCCGGGCCGGACGACGGCGCCGCGGTTCCCTCTTTCGATAGAGGTGGTTCGCGCCGCGGCTCCGTAGCCTGGACGCACTGTGAACGCCGCCGCTCCTGCACTGACCCCGACCAGCCGGGTGCTGACCTGGTGCCTGCACCTGCTGCTCGTCGCCCTGCTCGGCCTGGCGGCGGTGCGGGCCGTTACCGGGGGACAGCCGCGGGCCGGTGCGGTCGTCGCGGTCGCGGTGGCCTGCGCGCTGGTGTACGCGGCCGGGCCGCTCCTCCCGCGTGTCCGCGTGTCCCGGCGGGCCGCCGCCGCGTGGCTGGGCGTCGTCGGCGCCGGGTGGCTGGCACTGGTCGTCCTGACCGCCGACGGGGTGTGGGTCGCCTTCCCGCTGTACTTCCTCCAGCTCCACCTGCTGTCCCGCCGGGCAGGCCTGCTCGCGGTGCTCGCCACGGCGCTGGCCGCGATCACCGCCTTCGCCGGGCACCAGGGCGCCTTCACCCCGGCCGCCGCGATCGGCCCGGCGCTCGGTGCGGCCGTCGCGGTCGCCGTGGTGTGGGGCTACCAAGCGCTGTACCGGGAAAGCGAACACCGTCGGCACCTGATCGAGGAGCTCACCGCGGCCCGTGCCGACCTGGCCGAGGCCCAGCACACCGCCGGGGTGCTGGCCGAACGGGAACGCCTGGCCCACGAGATCCACGACACCCTCGCCCAGGGCCTGTCCAGCATCCAGCTGCTGCTGCGCGCCGCCGGGCGCTCCCTGCCCGAACCCGCGGGGAACGCCGCCCGCTACGTCGAGCAGGCCCGTCAGGCCGCCGCGGACAACCTCGCCGAGGCCCGCCGCTTCGTCGCCGCCCTCACCCCGCCGTCGCTCGACGGCACCACGCTCGCCGGCGCGCTGGAACGCCTGTGCGCCACGACCAGCACGCGGCACCCGATCACCGCGCGCTTCCACCTGACCGGCGACCCGGCGCCGCTGCCGACCGCCCACGAGGTCGCGCTGCTGCGCATCGCCCAGGCGGCGCTCGCCAACACCGTCCGGCACGCCGGCGCCGCCACCGCCGAAGTCACCTTGGGCTATCTCGCCGACGAGGTCACCCTCGACGTCACCGACGACGGCAGCGGTTTCGACACCGGCCGGCTGCCGGTGCCCGACCCCGGCGAGGGCGGCTTCGGGCTGGCCGCCATGCGCGCTCGCACCCGGGCGCTGGGTGGCACCTTCGCCGTCGAGTCGGCGCCCGGCGGCGGCACCGCGCTGACGGCCCGGCTTCCCCTGCCGGAGGTGCGCCCGTGACCGAGATCCGCTTGCTGCTGGCCGACGACCACCCCGTGGTGCGGGCGGGACTGCGCGCGGTGCTGGAGACCGAACCCGGTCTCGCGGTGGTCGCCGAGGCCGCGACCGCCGAAGCCGCCGTGGCCCGGGCCGCCGCCGGCGACATCGACGTCGTCCTGATGGACCTGCGCTTCGGCACCGGGATGACCGGAGCCGAAGCGACCGCGGCGATCACCGCCCGGCCCGGGGCACCCCGCGTGCTGATCGTCACCACCTACGACACCGACGCCGACATCCTGCCCGCCGTCCAGGCCGGCGCCACCGGGTACCTGCTCAAGGACGCCCTGCCCGAAGACCTGGCCGCGGCGGTGCGCACCGCCGCG
This sequence comes from Amycolatopsis lexingtonensis, assembly GCF_014873755.1. Lineage (NCBI taxonomy): Bacteria > Bacillati > Actinomycetota > Actinomycetes > Pseudonocardiales > Pseudonocardiaceae > Amycolatopsis > Amycolatopsis lexingtonensis. Next base: position 2,867,163 of record NZ_JADBEG010000001.1, on the reverse strand, counting down.
GCCGGGCGCACCGCACTGGCGCCCGCCGTCGCCGACCGGCTCCTGGACCGGATGCGCCGGCCCGGCGTCGCGGTGACCCGGCGGGAGATCGAGGTGCTCACCCTGGTCGCCGACGGGCTGTCGAACCGGGCCATCGGGGAGCGGCTGCACCTCACCGAAGGCACGGTGAAGTCCCACCTGGCGCGCTGCTACACCAAGCTCGGCGTCGACTCGCGCACCGCCGCGGTCGCCGCCGCGACGGACCTCGGCCTCATCCGCCGCTGACCTGCCGCGCCATCCACTGCCACAGGTGCGTGCCGTGGACGCTGGGGTCGTTGCGGGCGGCGTAGATCCACGACCAGTGGCCGGGGAACTGGTGGCCGTCGCGCACGACGTGGTCGTACAGCGTGAGTTCGGCGCGGGGGATGAGGTCGTGCGCGTGGACGGAGTTGGCCAGCGGGTCGACGGTGTCGTCGTCACGGGAGGCGATCAGCCAGGTGGGGGTGGCGATCGCGGCCAGTTCGGGGTCGGGGATCAGCGGCGGGTCACCCGCTTTCCGGCCGGCGACGACGCCGCAGATCGGCACCGACGAAGCGAAGGCGGTGGGATAGACGGTGGTCATCTTCATGGTCATGTAGCCGCCGTTGCTGCAGCCGGTGACGTGGACGCGGGCGGAGTTGACCGGGTGCGTGCGGAGGACGTCCCGGACGATTTCGTGGATGAGCGGGGCGAAGCGGGGCCCGTTGTCCATCCAGGCGGCCGTGCATTGCGGGGCGACGACGTAAGCGCTTTCGAAGATCGCCTGTGCTTCGCGGGTGGTGAAGCCGAGGGCGCCGCGGTTGGCGCGCAGCGTGGTCTCGTTGTCGTAGTAGCCGTCGGGCAGGGAAGCGCCTTCTCCGCCGCCGTGGAGCCAGACGATCAAGGGCCGCCGGCCACGCCGCGGCGGCGGGGAATACAGCCGGTACTTCATGCCGGACCGCGAGACGTGGTGGGTGAAGGCGTCGACTTCGGGGTTGACCAGGCGGCCCTGGGTGAACCCGGTCAGGGTGACCGGACGGCTGTGCCGCGTGACGGGGGCGTTCTGGGTGATGGTGTAGACCAGGTCCAAGCGGACGTTGCGGGCCTTGCTGTTGATGTACCCGAGGGTGCCGCCGCCGGTCTGGCCTTCGCCGTGGCTGAGGTCCAGCACGATGTTCCCGCGCTCGAGCCGCGCCGCCGTCACCGGGCGGTCGAGTTCGTAGCCGATGTCCTGGCCACCGGTGTCGATCGGGCTGGTGGCCTTGACGTGCACGCCGAACGTGGCGGTGGTGAGGCTCGCCGGGTCGATCGGGCCGAGCCGGGCGGTGCCGAGGGTGAGCGAGGTGACCTGCTCGCCGCCGTCGAGTGTCTCGGCGTCGAGGGTGAACCCGACGCGGCCGCCCGGGGAGGCGTGGGCGAGGCCGGGCAACGCGAGCCCGGCGGTGATCCCGGTGCCGGTGATCAGGACGGTGCGACGGCTGAACGCTTCGACCATGCGAACTCCTCTGTCCGGATGCAAGCGCTTCCCATCGTCACGTAGATCCCCGGCGGCCGCCAGCACCCGGATGTCGGCTGTTTCCGGTCGCTACCCGGGCGGGCCGGGCGACCGACCACAGTGGACAGACCGCGCGCTACGGCCGGCGGCTCGGTTTCCCGGACGATTCCCGGTCCGGCGGCCAGACGCCGTGGCGGGAATGCCAGCGCATCGGATCGGCGCCCCGCTTGAGTTCGATGAGGTTGAACGCCTCGAGCCCGGTCAGCGGGCGGCCCCGGCGACGCAGGAAATGCCGGATCCGCGCGAATCTCCGCCGTGGTTCGTGATTGTCGTTCGCGGTGACTCGCGCCATGGCGGCTCCCCTCCGCCGGATACGGTAGTCCGATTCTTCGTCGGCAGCGGGTGAATTCGAAGAATTCGCGCATTCGGTGCCCGCGGGGCGATCTGGATCAATTTCCGCGTGGCGGATGTGGTCGGCGACACCGGTTCCGTGCGGTTGACTTCAAGTGCTTGAAGTTCGGCATGCTGTCTCCCATGGCAGGAGTTGCGGGCGAGCAGGTGTGGCTGACGATCCTCGAGGCGTCGCGGCGCAGCGGGCTGAGCGAGCCGACGCTGCGCTACTACGAGCAGATCGGGCTGATCGGCCCGGTGCCGCGGGACCCGAGCAGCGGGCACCGGCGGTACGACGCCGAGACCCTGGAGGTCCTCGATTCGCTCGGGTGCCTGCGTTCGGCCGGGCTGCGGGTCGAGGACCTGCGTCGCTACCTCGCTCTCCTGGCACGCGGGGACGAGGCCGCCGCCGAGCAGCGTGAATTGTTCGACCACCACGCCGATCGGCTCGAAGCCGAGATCGAGCGGTTGCGGTCGCGGCTGGCGTACCTGCGGCTGAAGGCACGGCTGTGGGACGCCCGCGACCGGGGTGACGCCGACACGGCGAAGCGGCTCGTCCCGGAGCTCCTGGCGCTGATCGAGCGGTTCTGAGAGGACGGAAACATGAACGACGACAAGCGATCGGTGGTCCTGGTCACCGGGGGCACCGGCTACCTGGGCGGGCACACCGTCGCGCGCCTGCTGGCCGGCGGGCACCGCGTCCGCACCACCGTGCGCGACCTCGGGCGCGCGGCCGAGGTGCGGGCCGCCGTGGGGCCCGGTGACCTGGAGGTGGTGGCCGCGGACCTCGGCGCGGACGCCGGCTGGGCCGAAGCGGCCGAGGGCGTGGACGGGGTGCTCCACGTCGCCTCGCCGTTCCCGCCCGGCTCGCCCGGAACCGACGACGAGGTGATCCGCCCGGCTCGCGACGGCGCGGTCCGGGTGCTGGCGGCCGCCCGGGAGGCCGGGGTCCGGCGGGTCGTGCTGACGTCGTCCTTCGCCGCGGTCGGCTACGGCGCCACGCCGCGGGCGGAGTACACCGAGGCCGACTGGACCGACCCGGCCGATCCCAACAGCGCCTACGTCCGGTCGAAGGTCATCGCCGAGCGCGCCGCGTGGGCGCAGGTGCGGTCGGCGGGCGGCCCGGAGCTGGCGGTGATCAACCCGGCCGGCATCTTCGGCCCGGTCCTCGGCGGCCGCCTGTCGTCGTCGGTCGCGCTGGTGCGGGCGATGCTCGACGGGGCGATGCCGGTCGTGCCGCCGCTGTACTTCGGCGTCGTCGACGTCCGGGACGTCGCCGAGCTGCACGTCCGGGCGATGACCCACCCGCGGGCCGCGGGGGAGCGGTTCCTGGCCGCGGCCGGGAAGTCGATCAGCTTCCTCGGGATGGCCCGGATCCTCGCGGAGACCGTCGGCGGGGCCGGCCTCCCCACCGGCGAGCTGACAGCCGAACAGGTGCGGGCCGCCGCCGAGACCGACCCGGCGATGCGGGACGCGCTCGCCCGGCTCGGCCGCGTCCCGGTCATCCGCACGGACAAGGCGCGCAGCGTACTCGGCTGGCGGACCCGCCCGGTGGAAGAGACCATCGCCGACACCGCCCGCAGTCTCCTGGCGGCCCGGCTCGGCTAACGCTCGCGGCGGAACCAGCGCCGGGGGACCTTCCGCCGCCGAGCAGCCAGCCACTCGGCGATGTCGGCGACCACGGCCGGGTCGACGTGCTGCGGCGACTCGTACGCGGCGGGCGTGGAGGGTCCTTCGCCGCGGAAGAACATGTGGTCGTCGGCGTCGTGCACGCGGATCGTGACGCCGGGCCGGTCTGCCAGGCCCGCCCGCCAGCCCGCGAGGTCGCCGTCCGCGGTCACCTGGTAGTCGCGGCCGCCCTGCAGGATGAGCATCGGCCGGTCCAGCCCGGCCGCGGTCGCGACCGGGTCGTAGTCGCGCAGGTCCAGCCAGTACGACGCCGGCCAGTTGAAGAGCAGGTCCGACGCGGGGATCGCGGGGGACAGGCCGGGGCTCTCGACGAGCGCGGCCTGCCGGGTGACGGCCTCGACGGCCGCCGTCGTGGCCGGGCCGGGATCCAGCTCCGCCAGGTACTTGACCACCCGGACGGCCGTCCGGCTCAACGGCAGGGTGTCCCCGGCGAGGCTCACCAGCCCGGCGATGGACGCGTCCGCGGCCGCGACCCGCGGTGCCGCCTTGCCGCCGCCGCTGTGCCCGGCGACGAACACCCGCTCGGCGTCGACGGTCCGCTGCCGCTGGAGCAGGCGGACGGCGGAAAGCGCGTGCGGCACGTACTCCTCGGCCATCGTGAACCCGGGTTCGGCGCCGACGTGGGGATGCGTGTGAGTGACCTTGTCGAAGCGGACGACCGCGACACCGCGGCTCGCCAGGCCCCACGCCAGGTCCTTGAACGGTTTGTTCGGGCCGGTCGTCAGGTCGCGGTCGAACGGGCCGGAGCTGAGCAGCACCAAGCCGGGCCACGGGCCGCGCCCGGTGGGGACGGTCAGCGTGCCGGGCACCGCGAGCGGGCCTTCGCCGACGGTGATGTCCCGCTCGGTGAACCGGCCGGGGGTCGCGTAATCCGGTGGCTCCCAGGAGGTGCTCGACGGCGGGGCGAGCCGCAGGCCGTGCAGCAGGCCGGCGTCGTCGACCGACATGACCACGGTCAGCCCGCCGCGTTCGCAGGTCACCGGAACGCGCACCCGGACGAGCCCCGCCCCGGCCGGCCCGCTCACCGGCCCGCCGATCGCCGAGACCGGCCCGATCCGGGCGATCTCGCCCTCCCAGCCGACCCGCAGCGTCTCGGCCGACGCCACCGCCCGCAGCCTCGGCGCGAACAGCTCCTCGACGTCGGCGAACCGCCGCTCGGCCGCCAGGTCCACCACCGCCGCGGCGACTGCCGCGGGCCCCCGTTCCGTCATCGTCCCCCCACCTTTCTCGCTTTTTGCGAACGGTATCACCGTGTGAGATCGTTGGGTAGTGGACACCTTGGAACTGCTGGCGCACCCGGTACGGCTGCGGATCGTGCACGCGATGCGCGGCGGGCGGACGCACACCACCGCCCAGCTCTGCGCGTTGCTGCCGGACGTCTCGAAAGCGATGGTCTACCGGCACGTCGACCTGCTCGCCTCGGGCGGGATCCTGCGCGTGGCCGAAGAACGGCGCGTGCGCGGCGCGGTCGAGCGCCACTACGAGCTGCGGCCGGAACGGGCGTCGATCGATCCGGACACGGCCGCGGGACTGTCCCCCGAGGACCACCGGCGCGGGTTCGCGGTGGCGGTCGCGGCGCTCGTCGCCGAGTTCAACGCCTACCTGGACCGCGAGAACGCCGACCCCGCCACCGATCCCGTCGGCTACCGGCAGCACGCGATCTGGCTGAACCGCGAAGAACTGATCGCCATGAACGACGAACTGCGCGCCGCGATCCTGCCCCGGCTGGCCAATCCGCCCGCCCCCGGCCGCACCCGCTACCTGCTCAGCCCGATCCTGTTTCCCAGCGAACAACCCACTGCCGACTGAGGTGCCGCTGTAGGATCCCGGCACTGATCGGAACCGGTAGGGGGAACCGTGAGCGGTACGAGAGTTTTGATCGCCGGCGCCAGCATCGCGGGGCCCGCGCTGGCCCACTGGCTGTGCCGGCGCGGGGCCGAGGTCACCGTGGTGGAGCGGGCGCCCGGGTTGCGGCCCGGCGGGCAGGCGGTCGACGCGCGCGGGGTGACCAGGGAGGTCATCCGGCTGATGGGGCTGGACGACGCGGTGCGCGCGGCCCGCACCGAAACCGCCGGCGCGTACACGGTGGACGCGGACGGGAACGTGCTGGAGACCTTCAGCGCGGAGGACGACGGCGGCGACGGCTACATCTCGGAGATCGAGATCCTGCGCGGTGACCTGTCCCAGGTGCTGTACGACGACACGCGCGACGGCGTCGAGTACCTCTTCGGCGACCGGATCGCCGAGCTGACCCAGGACGCGGACGGCGTCGACGTGACCTTCGCGGGCGGCGGCCGGCGGCGTTTCGACCTGGTGATCGGGGCCGACGGGCTGCACTCGGCGCTGCGGGCGATGGTGTTCGGGCCGCACGAGCGGTTCGTCCGCCACCTCGGGCACGTGCTGGCGTTCTACAGCGTGCCCAACGAGTTCGGGCTGGACCGCTGGCTGCTGGACTACCAGGAGCCCGGGCGCTCCGCCATGCTGCGCCCGATCGGCGACGCCACCCGTGCGATGGCGATGTTCTCCTTCACCGCACCCGACTTCGACGTCGACCACCGCGACGTCGAGGCCCAGAAAAGCCTGCTGCGCGAGCGGATGGGCGATTTCGGCTGGCTGACCCCGCGCATCCTCGCGCACCTCGACGACACCCCGGACTTCTACCTCGACCAGGTCGCCCAGGTGGTGATGGACAGCTGGTCCAGCGGCCGGGTGGGGCTGATCGGCGACGCGGCGTTCAGCTCGTCGCCGCTGTCCGGCCAGGGCACCGGGCTGGCGCTGATCGGGGCCTACCTGCTGGCCGGCGAGCTGGCCGCGGCCGGCTGGGACCCCGCGACCGCGTTCGCCCGCTACGAGGAGCGGATGCGCTCGTTCGTCGAGGCCAACCAGGAGATGGGCCGGCTGCACGCGGAGATGCGCAGTGGCGCCGAGCCGGCCGGGGAGCCGGACATGGAGTGGCTCACTGATCTGGTCCAGCGCGCGCTCAACGGCGTCGAACTGCCCGACTACGCGGGAGTGCCGGATGCCGGCCCGTCGATCCCCGCGGCGGCCACGCGGTAGGCCGCCGGCCTCGGCGCGGGTCGCCCGAAGAGGTTACTTCCCGCGCTTCGCCGATTCGCTGCGCTTAGGGTTGTTCCCAAGATCAACCAGGGGAGACCGGTATGCGTTTGCGTTCCATCGCCGCAGTGGTCCTGCTGACCTGCGCGCCTGCCGTCGTGCCCGCCGTGACGGGTGCGGGCGCGCAGGCCCTCGCGCTGTACCCGTGCCCCGAGGTGCGGGATCCGCCCGACTACACGTTCTCCAGCCCTTCGCGTTCGTGGCTCGCGACGAACCTCCGCAGCGACTACCTGCGCGGGCCGGGCACGATCACCTACAACCGGACGGCGACGTCGACGGTGAACGCGTCGATCACGGGGACGACCAGCGCGGAAGCGGGCGTGATCTTCGCCAAGGCCAGCGTTTCCCTCGCGGTGAGCGTGGGCGCGAGCTATTCGAAGTCCGACTCGTGGTCCTACGCGGCGACCGTGCCCGCCGGCAAGGTGATGCGGTTGCAGCAGTACAAGGAGGCCCGCACGTTCACCGTGCGGAAGTACCACATCGTCCCGCCCTGCACGACGAAGTACCTCTGGACGAAGAAGGTTTCCGCGCCGGTGAACAACGCGAGCTTCCTCTGGCAGCTCGTCAGCTGAGCCCCCTGCCCGGCGAGCCGTACTCGCCGGGCAGGGTGGTCACCGCGCGGCGACCGGGCCGAGCTGCAGGACCACCGCCGTCCACGTCATGCCGACGCCGATACCCAGCAGCAGCACGTGGTCGCCCGGGCCCGCTTCGCCGGTGCGGAGCAGGTGGTCGAGCGCCACGATCTGGTCGCTGGCGCCCAGGTGACCGACTCGCAGTCCGAGTTCGGTCATCGTGCGGTGCTCGGGAATGCCCAGCGGGCGCAGGATCTGCGTGTGCACCAGGCGGCGGCCGTAGTGCGGGGCGCAGATCCGGGCGATGTCGGGCAGGTCGACACCCGCGTCGGCCAGCGCGGTCTTCACCACCGTCGTGACGCCGTCGGCGTTGCGGCTGTCGACGAGCGCCGGGCCGCCGTGGCGGCCGAGCCACTGGCGCTTGCGGGCGCGGATGTCGAGTGACCGGTGCGCGGCGATGCTGGCCGTGCGGAACGGTTCGTTGCCGCGCTGCAGGCCTTCCAGTGACGGGTCGGTGTAGGAGGCGATCGCGCGGATCCGCGCCAGGCCCGGCCGCCGGGACAGCACGACCGCGCTGCCGGCGTCGCCGTAGACGATGCCGGTGTCGGTGGTCCAGTGCGGGAAGCCGGGCGCGCCGAACCGGTCGCCCGCGGTGATGAGCGCGGCGTCGTGGTCCGGACGGCCGCGCAGCACGCTCGCCGCGACGTCCAGGCCGGCGACCAGGCTGTTGCTCATCGCGCCGAGCTCGAGCGTGAGGCCGGGCCCGGCGCCGACGCCGAGCTGGTCGCGCACGTAGGACGCGGCGTGCCAGAAATCGATGCCGGAGTGGTAGATCCCGGCGTGCAGGCACAACGTCGGCCACACCGGCTCGCCACCCGTGCTTTCCGCCTCACGCAGGGCTTTCCGCCCCGCGCGCACCGCCAGCTCGGGGCCGGGCAGCCCGGCGACGGCGGTGGAGAGCTGGCCGGTCCGCCCGGCGTCGTCGGCGGTGAACTCCCCGGCCGCCAGCGAGGCGGCGACCGGGCTCAGCGCGCCGACGTCGGTGCCGATCCCGTTGAGGTACAGGTCATCCACGCGCATCGACGGTCACCTCCGGCAGCACGGCTTCGATCTCCGACAAGGTGTCGTCGAGGTGGAGCGGGGGAGCGGACACACACCCGGCGGCCGCGAGCTCGGCGGCGACGGCTCCGGCGCTTCCCCCGGCGAACCGGTGGAAACCCGCGAAACAGGCCGGACCGGCACCCGGAACGGCGATGGCCAGGTGCGCCCAGCCGGTTTCACGGTCCCACCGCACGATCAGCCGGGTGGGCCCGGCGACGGTGTGGGTCTCGCGAAGCACCTGTGTCAACGTCGTGGCGGTCAAGCAACTTCCTTTCGGCACGGCGAACGAGCGCGCGCCACGGGGCACGCGCCGGCGGAGGATGGGCGGGGACGCGTCGTCGGGCCCCGGCGAACAGGGGGAAACTTAGCGTGATGATCACGAGCGCTCAGTGACCCCCTGATACACAGAGTGATCGCGTGGACTGGTAGAGGAGCGGATTTTCCGAAAACTGCTTGGTTTTCGTGCGCGGTGATCATGAGGATCCTTCGGGTGTTGGTCACTCTTTGTAGTGGTGACGGGTTGTCGTCGACGCTGTGGCCGCCGCGGAAGGTCCAGCGGACGCGGGACTCCGGGCGCGCCCGCGCGGGTCCGGCGGCGCGGATTTCCGCCGCCGGGGTACCGGCAGGGCCCCGGCAAAGTCGTGCCTGGTCTGCCCGGCGCGCGGGACGTCATGAACGGGTCGTTCACCTCACCCGACGACATGAACGAGTCGTTCACGACATCACGGCCGGGGTTGCGGCAAAGTCACGCGGCCGGGCCACTCTGCCGTCGGTGACCCGCTGGCCCCACGTCTTGAATGAGTCATTCAGGTCTTCGGAGGTCCTGAATGAGTCATTCAAGACGCTGGTGCAACGCTGCGAACTGCACCGACGCGACTTTGTCGGGGCCCTGACGTCTGGCGAGGTGAACGGGTCGTTCATGACGTGCGGGCGGTGACCGATGTGGCTGCCGGCTTGACTTTGCCCGAGCCCTGGGGAGTTTCGGTGACGGCGCCGGGAAGAACATCGCGGCCGGGCAGCGCACGCCCGGCGAGGTCGCCGATTCGCGCAACCCGGTGCGCTAGGCGAACATCTCGACTGGGGCTGGCCGCCGCGAAAGGTCCACCCGACGCAAGACTCCACCACCCCAGCGTGGCCACCACGTCCCAGCGGCGTCCCACCGCCCCGCCATTCCCGCAGGTCCACCGGGGTGGGACCGTCCCGGCATCCCGAGTCGCCCGCCAACCGGGGACCGGCAAGCCGATCACTGCCAGCCTGCGAGCCATGCAAAGACTCGCTCTGGCCGTCGCGGTGCTGCTGGTGTTCCCCGCCGCGGCCGCAACCGCGGTCGCGGCCGAACCCGTTGCCGTGTGCGGGCACACGACGGCCCAGCCCACGCTGAAACAAGGGGCGACCGGCACCTCGGTCGCGGAGGCGCAGTGCGAACTGAACCTCGCGACCAAGGCGAGCCGCTACACGCCGATCGGGGCGGACGGCTCCTTCGGGCCGGCCACCGATGCCCGCGTGCGCGTCTTCCAGAAGTGCGCCGCGCTGAGCGTGGACGGCCAGATCGGGCCGAACACCTGGGCCGCGCTGAACTCGTGGGCCGCACGGCCGCGCAAGTGCGCCACCCAGGGCACGTCGGACACCGCGCAGAGCGTGGTGTGCGGTCATTCCACCGCGCGGCCGACCCTGCAGAGCGGCGCCACCGGCACCGACGTCAAGGAACTCCAGTGCCGGCTGAACCTCGCCATGGAACCGGGGCACTACCCGCCGCTGACGGTCGACGGCCAGTTCGGTGATGGCACCCGGAACCGGGTGATCCAGTTCCAGCACTGCGTCAACGCCAGTGCCGACGGCGTCGCCGGGCCGACCACCTGGGCAAAAGTGACCGACTGGTCCAGCCGCAACACCTACTGCACGCCGCCGAAGCCCGCCGGGCACCCGATCGACGGCGTCGACACCGCGAAGTACCAGCACCCCGGCGGCGCGCCCATCAACTGGGGCGCGGTCAAAGCGTCCGGGGTGGAGTTCGCGACCGTCAAGGCGACCCGCGGCCTGAACGTCACTGACGAGTACCTGGCCACGGACCTGCCCGCCGCGCGCAACGCCGGGCTGGCCGTGGGGCCGTACCACTTCTACACGGGCACGGCGGCCGGCACCGGCGGCGCGCAGGCCGACCGGTTCATCGCCGCGGTGAAGGCCACCGGGTACACCGGCAAGCGGGCTGGCGACCTCCCGCCGGTGTTCGACCTGGAGTGGAAGGACGACGGTTCCGGCGGCTGCCCGCCGTACGTCACGGTCGCCGACGCCAAGGCGTGGCTGGACAAGGTGCAGGCGGCGTTCGGCCGGACCCCGATCATCTACACCCAGAAGTCGTTCCTGGACGCCTGTTTGGGTGGCACCACGGCGCTTTCGGCGTACCCGATGCAGCTCGCCGACTACCGCCAGTCCGTGACGCAGCCGGCGCTGCCCGCCGGCTCGAAGACCTGGCTGATGTGGCAGTACACCGACGCGGCCATCCCCGACGGCATCCCTGCGCCGGCGACCGGGGACGTCTTCAACGGCACCCAGGCCGACCTCGACCAGCTTGCCAACCGCTGAATCCCCGCTAGGAAAGGAAAAGAATGACGCTCCCCATGAGCCGCCGCACGGTGCTGCGCGGCGCGGTGGTGCTCGGTGCGGCCGCGGCGGTCAGCCCGCTGCTGCTGCCCGGTACCGCACAGGCGTACTCCTGGTCCCGCACTCTCGTGCAAGGCAATACGGGCGCCGACGTCGCCGAACTGCAGATCCGGGTCGCCGGCTGGGCGGCCGATTCGCCCAGCCACAGCCGGGTTTCGATCGACGGCGAGTTCGGCCCCGGCACGGCGGCCGCGGTCCGCCGGTTCCAGGCGGCGTACGGCTTGAGCGCGGACGGCCAGGTCGGCCCGGCCACCCAGGCCGCGCTCAACGCGCTGGAACAGAGCGACGGCTCGACCGCGCACTTCGACTTCAGCGAGTTCACCGACCGGGTGAGCGGCACCTTCAACGGCGGCAAGGTCAGCGCGGCCACCGCCAAGGAGAACGCCCGCCGCTGCATGTACAAGCTGGAGGCGGTGCGCAAGAAGCTCGGGAACAAGCCGATCACGGTGAACTCCGGGTTCCGCAGCATCGCGCACAACGCGGACATCGGCGGCGCCAGCGACAGCATGCACCTCTACGGCACGGCGGCCGACCTGAACGTGCCGGGTGTGTCGAACAAGACCGTCTACCAGAAGGCCGAAACCAGCGGGTTCTCCGGCCTCGAGACGTACAACACCGATCACCAGCACGTGGACAGCCGGGCCGACCTCGGCCGCGCGTGGTGGTGGGAGAACGGGACGGTCTGACCCGAAGGCTGCCGCCGGGAACCTGGGGGTTCCGGCGTCAGTGTGCCGCGAAGCCCGCGCCCTCCGGGCCCGCTCGCCGGGCCGCCCCTCGCGGAGGACGCGGGCTTCGCCCTGTCCGCTCTAGTGCGGCTGCGGCGGCTGGAGGGCCGCCGAGCAGGCCGGCCAGTCGTGGAAGTCGTGGCGCGCGCTCCAGAGGCGGTGCGCCGCGTCGATGTTCCAGACCGGGTCGAACGCCTGGCGCGGCGTGCCACCCAGCTCCAGCAGGCGGCCGTCGGAGATCTGGAAGACGCCCCAGTTGCGGCTGCCGTTGGTGTTCGGCAGCACCCACAGCGGGTCGAGGAACGAGGCGCAGCGGGCGATCGCGACCGCGGTGTCCGGCGCTTCGGTGAAGACGGCCCGGATCCGCTGCTCCACCATGGCCGCCGACCAGCCCGCCATGCTGGTCCGGTGGTCGTACAACGCGTTCTTGGTGGCCTCGTCGACGACGCCGCGCGCGGGCAGCCCGGCCAGCACCTGGAACGCGGTGACGCGGCGCAGCGTCTCCGGGCCGAACGAGCCGTCGACCGAAAGCCGCCCCTGGGCCGCGACGAGCAGGTTCTGCACCTCGGTGACGCACTCGTCGTGCTGGCCCATGCTGACCGGCGGCTGGCAGCCCGTGGAGAACAGCACCCGGTCCGCGTACCGGCCGGGGGCCGCGGGGCCGGACGCGGTCCCACCGGCGGTGGCCCAGGCGAGGCCGCCCGCCAGCAGGGCCGCGATCGCGATGGCCACCGCCACGTACGCGCGTCTTCGTGGCCGCGGCGGAACTTCGGCCGGTTCCGGCGGCGGCTCGTCGGCGCGGCCGGTGTCGGCCAGCGCCCACAGCTGGTGCAGTTCGCGCAGTTCTTCCGTGGACGCGCCGCAGACCTTGGCGAAGGAGTGGACCACGCGGTAGTCGGCGGGGAAGCTCTTGCCCGAGCAGTACCGGTGCAGGCTGGAGCCGCTGACCCCGGCCTGCCGGCCGAGCCGTTCGTAGCCCTGCCCGCTGCGGTCTTTCAACATGCGCAGGTGGGCGGCGAACTTGTCCATGTGCGGGGTCACGGTGACGGGAACACCTCGCTCGGGCCGCGGATGACGGACGGAAGTTAACACCGTCCCGCGGGATGCCGGGCGAAAACCGACGGATTGCTCCACACGGCCGGTTACGCCCGGCTGTGTGGAAGCATGGGCGGGTGCCGGACGAGATCGACTGGGGATCGCTCACCCACGCTTACGGCCCCGCCACCGACACTCCCGGGCACCTGGCCGCGCTCACCTCCGCGGACGTCGACGCGCAGAACGCGGCGCTCGACCACCTGGATGCCGCCGTGCTCCACCAAGGGTTTCCCGAGTCCGCCACCGCGCCCGCCACCCGGGTCGTCGCCCGGCTGCTCGCCGAAGGCCGCGTTTCCCCGAGGGTGCGCGTCGCGCTCGTCGAGTTCATCGGCTGGGTCGCCGAAGCAACCGTGCGATCAGCCGGGTCGACGCATTTCGAGGGCCTTGTCGGGCCGTTGCGGCAGGCGATCACGGAGTCTTATCCCGTGGTGGCCGGTTTCCTTGACGACGCTGATCCGGCGTTGCGGAGATGGGCCGTTCTGGCGGCGGTGTCCTGTGTCAAGACACCCGCGCCGGCCGATCGGCGGGCCGCTCTCGCCGCCCGCCTCCGCCGCTGGGCGGACGATCCGTCGGAAGACCGGGCCCAGTGGGTGCGGCAACTCGGCGAGCTCGGCGCCGACACCGAGCCGTACCTCGCGGATCCCGACCACGACGTGCGCGTGTGCGCCGCACTGGCCCCGCGCGCCGCGGCCGATGCCACGGCCACGAGCGTCCTCATCGCCGCCTTGGCCGACGCGGCGGACCACGGCGTCGCCGATGCCGCGCCCTACACGCTCAGCGAACTCATCGCCGTCGTCCTCGCCCGGGTCGACGACTTCGCGCTCATCGCGGCACCGGCCGGGACGATCGTCCGGCACGCGGACTGGACCGGGTTCGACACCACCTGGGGTCCGTTGCTGCTGGCTGCTTTCAGCACCCCGTACGACGAACAGGCCGGATTGTCGGCGACGCAACGGGACGTCCTCGCGGCGGCGGTCGCCAACGCCCGGCTGTGGGACAGCCGGATCGGCAACTCGCTTCTGGTCTTCCGCAAGGCCGGACTTCCCTTCGACCGGACCGCCTGCGCCCGGATCGCCGACCGGCCCTGATGCCGCGTCAGATCTTGCGGTACCGGCTCTCGACCAGTCCGAACACCCCGAAGACCGCGATCCCCGCGGCCAGCGCCAGCAGCATCGCCTGCCCGTACGGCTGCACCGCGAGCGTCTTGAGCGCGGGGTCCAGGCCGCCGGCCTTGGCGGGGTCGTACTCGACGGCGGCGACGACGAACATCGCGCCCACGGTGCCGTAGGCGAGGGCCATCGCGCACCAGCCGACCTGGCCGAGCCGGATCGCCGAGCGGCGCAGGGCCGGGGACGCGCCGTCGAAGTCGAGGTCGTGGACGAACTTCTTGCGGATCCCGCGGTAGGCGAGGAACGCGGCGGCCGCGATCACGGCGCCGCCGGCCGTGATCACCGCCGCGGCGCCCCACGGCTGGGCCAGTGCCGCGGCCACGATCGAGCCCGCCTTGCCGGAACCGCCGGTCGCGATCTTGCCCGCACTGTAGGCGACGAGGGCGTACAGGACGACCTCGAGGCCGCTGGTCGCGCGCCGCACCCAGCGCCGGCGCGGGGCGGCGCCGCGGTGGCCGGCGAGCGCTTCGACGAGCTGCCACAGCGCCAGCAGCCCGGTGCCGACGGCAATCAGCCAGAGCAGCCACGCCCCGCCGCCCGCGGCCACGATCTGCAGCGCGCCTGCCTTGTCGGCCTTCTCGTTGTCGCCGAGCGCCACCTGGGCCGCCAGCCACGCGACGACCAGGTGCACGAAGGCGTAGCAAACCAGGCCGATCCGGGCGAACAGGCTGAATCCTCTGATGTCGGGCACGCCGGGAATCCTGCTCCATCCCGGCGGGCTTGACCAGGGATCCCGGGCGGCTGACGTCTTGAATGAGTCATTCAGGTCTTCGGAGGTCCTGAATGACTCATTCAAGACCTTTGGCGAGCCGGACCTGCCGGCAGCCGGGCGCCGTCAGTTCCGCCGGGCCGGCGCCGCCTCGCGATCGAGCTCCCGGATACCCCGGGCCGCCAGCGCCGCGGGCGACCCGGCCGTCGTGCTCATGACGACCGTGACGTCGACACCCCGCTCACGCAATTCGTGCCAGCGCTCGAAAACCGCGCCGCCCGGGCCGAGGGCGGCTCGCGAAAGCGGCCGGTCATCAGCATCGACGTCGACGACCACGCCGACCGTCCGCGGCTGAGGCGAATGGCGACGGGACTCCGCGATCAGCTCGGCGAAGCGGCGGCCGAGCGGCTTCACGCGGTTCTCGGTGTCGAGGAGGCCGAGCGAATACTCGAGGTCCTTGTAGTCCGCGAGCGACCGGGAAACGTCGTGCGAGCACCACCAGGTGACCGCGAAGAGATCGGTCGTCGTGAGTGCGGCCTCGATCGTGCGGGTGCAGAACTCGGGCATCTCCGCTTCGGCGAGGTTCATCGACGGCGCGCCGACTTCCTGCAGCCACACCGGCCGCGCCGGGTCCGTCGCGAACGCCTTCGCCAGCTCGATCAGCCACTCCGCGTGCCGCACCGACTGCGGTGACAGCGCCCCGTAGCGCGCGGCGGTGCCGTTGAAGATCCACGAGTGCACGGTCGTCAGGTCGCCGAGCCGGGCGGCGTGCGCGGGCAGGAACGGGTGCTCGTCGCGGTACCAGAGGTGGTCGTTTTCGCTGTGGGTGACGACGTGGCGGGGGTCGCGGTCGCGAGGCGCTTCCAGCAGGGCGCGCAGCCAGTGCTCCACTTGCTCCGGAGTGGCCGGCATCGCCGCGGGGTTGGGGAGCTGGAACTGGTTGAGCTCGTTGCCCAGCGTCAGCCCCAGGAAGTTCGGCCGGTCGCGGACCGCGTCGTAGACGGCGGCGACGAGCGCGGCCTGGGCTTCGATCGCGCGCGGGTCGGTGAACATGTTGCCGTCGTGCCAGTTCACCAGCCAGGCCGGCACGAAGTCGAAGCCGGACATGTGGCCCTGGATGACGTCGACCGCGATGTCGAGCCCGGACTCGGCGGCGATGTCGGCCACCAGTGCGATGTCGTCGAGGGCCCGCTGCCGGATCAGGGTGCGGTTCGGTTGCAGCACCGGCCAGAGCGGGAAGACGCGGACGTGGTCGGCGCCGAGCGCCGCGATCGCCGCGAAGTCCGCGCGCACCACGCCGGGGTCGATCGCCAGCCACTGGAACATCCAGTCCCGCGACGGGGTGTAGTTGACGCCAAACCTCGTGCTCAAGAGCTTCCTTCGGGGTTGTTCGGAGCGGCCGCCGTGGATTCGCGCACGATCAGGCGGCGGCCGCTGACGGTCCGGGGTGCGACGTCTTCGCCGCGGACGAGCCGTTCCAGCAGGGCGACGGCGGTCCGGGCGCTTTCCTCGACGGGCGCGTCGAAAGCGGTGAGGCGCGGGCGCACGATCGACGACACCCAGGAGTCTTCCCACGCGATCACCGACAGCTGCTCGGGCACCCGCACGCCGACTTCGGGCGCGTGGGCGACGATCTCGGCGGCGATCGTCTCGCTGTCGACGATGATCGCCGTCGCGCCCTTCAACCGGCCGAGCAGGTCGGCGACGGGGTCTTCGGCGTCCGGGGCCCACGCGGCCAGGCCGGCTTCGACGCCGCGTTCCCGTGCGGCGGCGCGGAACCGCTTGTCTCGGGCCCGGGTGTGGGCGAGGCCGGGGGCGTCGGTGACCCGCGTGACGCGGCGGTGGCCCAGCGCGGTCAGGTGCTCGATCGCCTCGGCGAAGGCCGTGCCGTCGCGGACGGTGACCGCGGTGACCGGGCCGGGGACGGGGGCGCCGAGCAGGGCGGCCGGCGCGCCGAGCTGCTCGACCAGCGCCAGCCGCGGGTCGTCGTCGCGCACGTCGACGAGCAGGAACGCGTCGACGCGCTGCTCGCCCCACCACTGCCGGTAGACCTGTTCCTCCTCGTCGGCCTGCACGAGGGTCAGCGCCAGCGACCAGCCGAGCTCGGCCAGCGGCCCGGTCAGCCCGGCGACCAGCCGCATGAAGAAGGGATCGCGGTTGAACGTGTCCCGAGACCTCGCGATGACGAGCCCAAGGCTGCGGCCGCCCTGGCCGGACACCTTGCGGCTGGCGAAGTTCGGGCGCCAGTTGAGCTCGTCGGCGGCGGCGCGGATCCGGGTAGCGGTGGCTGCGGAGACGTTCGGCCGCCCGTTGAAGACGTGCGACACCGCGGACGGCGAAACGCCGGCGAGCCGGGCGACGGCGGCGATCGTCACGCGCTTGGCAGGTTCAGTCATGGCACCGCCGAGATTAGGGAATTGACCGCTCGATGTAAAGCGGTATACCTTGCTCGCCACTTGATGTGTACCGCTTTACAAAGCGGGCTCGGCTCCCCGAGGAGGACACGTGTCCCACGCCGTCAGCAGGCGCACCGCGTTGCGCGCCGCGATCGGGGGTGGCCTCGCCGCGCCGCTGCTCGCGGGGTGCGGGGCGCTGATGCCCGCCTCGGGCAAGCCCGGTGCCCTCTCGGTGCACACCCAGCTCAGCGGCGCGGTCGCCGGCGCCCAGGTGTTCGCCGACGCCGTCGCCGCCTACGAACGGCGGACCGGCCGGCCGGTGGCGCTGCTGAAGAACGGCTCCGACCTGCCCATCGTGTTCGAGACCAGCTCACTCGCCGGCGAGGAAGCCGACGTCGCGCTGGTCAACCTGCAGGGCCGCACGCTCTCCTGGACCGGGCTCGGCGCCACGATCCCGGTCACGAACCTGCTCGACGAATGGGGGCTGCGCGACAAGATCATCCCGGACGCCGTCGCGGAGTGGACCGACGAAAACGGCCGCCTGCGCGCCTTCCCCTTCACCCGCACCAACTGGCCGGTCTCGTTCAACACGAGGCTCCTCGAACGCGCCGGCGTCGGCATCCCGACGACGTCGGACGAGCTGATCGCCGCCGCCGACGCGTTGCGCGCCAAGGGGATCGGCCCGGTGACCGTCGGCGGGGCCGACTGGAGCGGCCAGAAGCTGTTCCTGCAGATCGTCCAGGGCTTCCTCACCGCGGAGGAGGCGAAAAAGGTCTTCAAGAGCGGCAAGCTCTCCGACAGCCCCGGCGCGATCGCCGGCGTGCGGCACTTCGTCGAACTGCGGGACGCGGGCGTCTTCATCGACGACGTCCAGGGCTACACCTCCGACTCCGAGCTGACGCAGTTCAACACCGGCAAGGCCGCGATCGTCCCGGCGATGTCCTCGGCACTGGCCAAGGTGTCCGCCGAGCGCGCCAAGGAGGTGACGGTCGGCGGCTGGCCCAAGCCGTCCCACGGGGGCGTGCTGGCGCACCCGAGCGTGATCCGCAGCTTCAACGGCCACGGCATCTGGATCAGCGAGAACGGCGCGAAGAAGCTAGACCTCATCAAGCCGTTCGTCCAGTACCTCTACACCGACGAGGTCACCGACGCGCTGATCCTCGGCTCCGGCCGGGACATGAGCCGGATCACCGGCACGCTCAGCAAGAACTTCCCGCTCGTCGCGCAGGCTTCGCGGCTCACCGCCGAGCAGGTCTCGCCGGTCATGCTGCCCGACCTGGTCATTCCCCAGTCCGCGTTCGAGCCCCTGATCCAGGCCACCGCGGCGGCCTACGGCCCGCTCTCCGCCGAACGCATCATCGACGTCTTCGAAAAGGCCTACGCCACGGCCTGAGGAGGGACCCACCCGTGACCGCACTGACCGACGTGGCCGCCGGCGCCACCACCACCCCGGAACCACCCACCCCGCCCGGCCGCGGTCCCCGGCCGTCGTTGCGAGAGCGCTTTCCCGGGCTCGCCCTGCCCGCCCTGATCTGGTACGCGGTCTTCATGATCGGCCCGGTCGTGGCGATGCTCGTCATCGGCTTCCTGTCCTGGCCCGGCATGCTCGTCAAGCCCGGGTTCGCGGGCCTGGCCAACTTCAAGCGCGTCTTCGCCGACGACGTCTTCTGGGCGGCCGCCGGGAACTCGGCGCTCCAGATCGTCGTCGGCCTGCCGGTCATGGTGCTGCTGGCGTTCCTGCTCGCGTTCTACGTCGTGCAGAAACCGCGTGGCCACAAGGTGTTGCGCTACCTGCTCTTCATCCCCGCGCTCATCTCCGCGCCGGCGACCGCGATGGTCTTCTACGCGATGCTGAACCCCGACGGCCTGCTCAACGGCGTGCTGCGCTCGCTCGGGCTCGACGGCAACGCCTGGCTCGCCGACCCCTCGACGGCGCTCGGCGCGCTCATCGCCGTCGAGCTCTGGAGCGGGATCGGCTACTCGGCGGTGCTCATCGCCTCGCGCCTCGACAGCGTCGACACCGAAATCGTGCAGGCCGCGCGCATCGACGGCGCGGGGGACTGGCGCATCGCGTGGGGGATGTACTGGCCGATCGCCCGCGACTTCATCGGCGTGGTGACGATGCTGCAGTTCCTGTCGATGCTGTTCAACTCGGCCCAGACCGTGCTGCTGCTGACCCAGGGCGGCCCCGGCACGGCGACGACAACGCTGTCCTACCTGGTCTACCGCAAGGCGTTCGTCGAAACCGACCTCGGCTACAGCCAGGCGGTGGGCATCGTCCTGTTCGTACTCGGCCTGCTGGGCATGGGTGCGATCCGCCGGGTGCTCCGCGCGACCCACTGACCGAAGGAGCCCACCATGGCCCGGACCGCCCTCCGCCCGCTGCGCGACCGCGTCGGCTCGATCACCAGCGGCACGCTGGCCTGGATCTACGCCGCCCTGCTGATCGTGCCCTTCTACTACTTCATCGTCTCGTCGTTCAAGTCCAACGACGAGATCTTCGAGTCACCGCTGGCGCTGCCGGGGACGTGGGACTTCGGGAACTTCGCCACCGCGATCGGCCAGGCCGACCTCGTCCTCGCGGTCGCGAACTCGGTCCTGACGACCGTGGGCGCGCTCGTCCTGACGCTGGTGCTCGCGCTGCCCGCGTCGTTCGCCCTCGCGCGGTCGACCGGACGGCTCGGCAAGCTCGTCGAGAACGTCTTCGCACTCGGCTTCCTCATCCCGTCGTTCGCGGCGCTGTTCCCGACCTTCCTGCTCGCGGCGTCGCTCGGGCTCTTCCACAGCCGCACGTTCGTCGTCTTCCTGCTGCCGGCCACGGCGCTGCCGCTGTCGATCGTGATCCTGACGTCGTTCATGCGCACGATCCCGCGTGAGCTGGAAGAAGCGGCGTCGATGGACGGCGCTTCGACGCTGCAGGTGCTGCGGCAGGTCTACCTGCCGATCTGCGTGCCCGGCATCGCGACCGTGCTGCTGCTGAACTTCCTGTCGTTCTGGAACGCCTACCTGTACCCGCTCATCCTCACCGGGCCGGACACCGCGCAGCGCACGATCCAGGTCGCCCTGCCGACCCTCAAGGTCGACGCGGGCACCGACTACGGCGTCCTCATGGCGGGCACGCTGTTCACGCTGCTGCCGGTGTACCTCGTCTACACGGTCCTGCAGCGGCAGATGCAGCGCGCGCTGGTTTCCGGGGCGCTCAAAGGATGAAGCTCTCGCTACGCGGCCGGATCGGCCAGGTCAACCAGCGCCTCAAGGGCTGGGAGGCGCTGCGCTGGATCGACGGCGCCCCGCGCGTCACCGACGTCCTCCGGCGCGAAGTCGACCGCTTCGGCGGCATCGGCGCGATCTACGGGGTGCTGCGCGCCGATCCGTGGTCGGCCGTCCACTGGCACAACGGGATCCCGCCCGAGCGCAGCGCGGAAGCGTACGCGGCCGTGCAGGACTACGTCACGCGCAACGGCGACGGCATCCCCGTGCTGTTCGTCGAAGAGGCCCCGCACGGCCTCCAGGCACTCGGCGGGACGACGCTGCCGGTCAACCTCGCGCTCGGCGCGGGGATGGACGCGGACCTCACCGAGCAGCTCGCGGCCGCGGTCGCCGCCGAGGCACGGGCCCGGGGAACGCACGTCGCGCTCGTGTCGGGTCTCGACGTGCTGCGCGACCCGCGATGGGGCCGCGCCGAGGAATGCTTCAGCGAAGATCCCGTGCTCGCCGCGCTCCTCGTGGCCGCGACCGTGCGCGGGATGCAGGGCGGCTCGACCGGAACGGAGCCGATCGGCGCGGGGCACGTCGCCGTCGTCGCCAAGCACTTCGCGGCCCAGGGCGCGGGGATCGGCGGCCGCAACGGCTCGGGCGCGCCGATCGGCTCCCGCGAACTCGGCGAGATCCACCTCCGGCCCGCTTTCGCCGCCGCCCGCCTCGGCGTAGCCGGGTTCATGGCCGCGTATAACGACGTAGACGGCGTGCCGTGCAGCGCGAACCGGGCGCTGCTGACGGGAAAGCTCCGCGAGGAGTGGGGCTGGGACGGCGTCGTCATGGCCGACGGCACCGCGATCGACCGCCTCCGCGACAGCGCGCCCGACCCCGCCGCCGCGGCCGCGCTGGCCCTGCGCGCGGGCGTCGACCTGAGCCTGTGGGACGAGGCTTTCACGCACCTCGAGCAGGCCTTGGACCGCGGGCTCGTCGAGGAGCGGCACCTCGACCGCGCCGTCGACCGGGTGCTCGCGCTCAAGCGCCGGGTCGGGCTGTTCGGCGAGCCGGTGGTTCCGCCGCCCGCCCGGGACGTCGCCACGCTCGTGGACCGGGCCGCCCGGCAGGCCGTGGTGCTCGTGCACGACCACGGCGTGCTGCCGCTCGATCCCGCCGCCACGATTGTGCTCGTCGGCCCCAACGCCGACGACCTCGACGCGCAGCTGGGCGACTACACCCCGCCGCGGCCTGCCGACGACCCCGCCGCGTCGACCGTGCGCTCGGCGCTCGGCGCTCGCGTGGTCTACACCCCCGGCTCCCGGGTGCGCACGGCGCTGGGCGGGGAAGCGCTTGCAGCCGTCGACGAAGTCGTGGCACGCGCCGACGTCTGCGTGCTCGTGCTCGGCGGCACCAGCCGCCGAAGCTATGAGGACGAGTTCGCCGCCAACGGCGCCGTCGAAGGTCCGGCCGCCGACACGACCAACGGCGAAGGCGTCGACCTCGCGTCGATCGCCCTGCCCGAGCCACAGCTCGAACTCGCGCGGCGGGCCCGGGCGAGCGGCAAGCCGGTCGTCGCGGTCGTCATCGACGGGCGGCCGCGGGCCCTCACCGAGCTGGCCAGGCTCGCGGACGCGCTGTTCGTCGTGCCGTTTCCCGGCCCGAGCGGCGGTTCCGCGATCGCGAGCGCGTTGTTCGAGGGCACGGCCTCGGGTCTGCTGCCCGCGTCTTTTCCCGTGGCCGACGGGGTTTTCCCGGTCGCGCACGACGAGCGCTTGGAGACCGCGCGTGGCTACCTCGAACACCGGCACCCGGTGGGGATTCCCTTCGGCAGCGGCGCGACACCGCCGGCCCGGGTACGCGAGGGTTCGTACACCATTTCGGCGGCCGCGCTGAACAACGGGAGCACGCTGACGGTCACGGTGGACTTCGCCGACCCCGGTGCTTCCGTCGTCGTGCCGCTCTACGGCCGCCGTCACGAACTCGGCGTGCGGCCGCGCCGCCGGAGCCTCTTGGCCGTGCGGCGGGTGACGAGTTCGCCGGTCGAGTTCGAGCTGGGCCTCGACGAACTGGGCTCGTGGGCGACCGGGCAGCCGATCGCCGTGCCGGTCGATGTCGACGTCTGGAGCACCGGCGAGCCCGTGCGGGTGCGGGTCACCGGCGAGGACGGATCGACGCCGTGGCAACGATAGCCGGGACGATCGCGGCCGCCGCGGCGCGCGTGCGCGCGACGGCGGGGGAGCGGATCGGTGACCTGGTCGAAGCCGCGCTGCTGCGCACCCTGCGCGACACCATCACGATCGGCGCGGACGGCAGCGCGTTCGTCATCACCGGCGACATCCCGGCCATGTGGCTGCGTGACTCCACCACCCAGCTGACGCCGTACCTGCGTTTCCTCGGCGACTGCCCGCCGCTCGCCGGCCTCGTCACCGCGGTCGTGCGCCGCCAGTTCGCCTGCCTGGACCACGATTCCTACGCCAACGCGTTCAACGACGGCCCGACCGGTGCCCGCTACGAACCCGGCGACGTGTGCGACGACCCGCACGTCTGGGAGCAGAAGTACGAGGTCGACAGCCTCGCCTACCCGGTCACGCTGGCGCACGCGCTGTGGCGGGCCACCGGTTCGGCCGAGGTGTTCGACGCCCGCGCCCACCGCGTGCTGCGCACGATCGTCGCGCAGCTGCGCCTGGAGCAACGGCACGACGAGTCCCCGTACCGCTTCGAGCGGCCGGGCGCGAAACCGACCGAGACCCTCGCGCGCGGCGGCCGCGGCACGCCGGTCGGCGTCACCGGCATGACGTGGAGCGGGTTCCGGCCCTCGGACGACGCCTGCACGTACGGCTACAACATCCCAGCCAACCTGTTCGCCGCGCAGGCGTTGCGGGCGATCGCCGAAATCACCGACGAGGTCTTGCGGGATCCCGCGCTCGCCGCCGGCGCCCGCACGCTGTCCCGCGAACTCGTCGACGGCGTCGAGGCGCACGGCATCGTCGACGGCAGCTACGCCTACGAGGTCGATGGCCTCGGCGGCGTGCTCCGCATGGACGACGCCAACACGCCGTCGCTGCTTTCGCTGCCGCTCGTCGCCCCCGACGTCGTCGACGCGCGGGTGTGGCGGGCGACCCGCGAGTTCGTGCTGAGCGACGGCAACCCGTACTACTTCCGCGGCCGGGTGGCGAGCGGGATCGGCAGCCCGCACACGAAACCCGGCCGCGTGTGGCCGATCGCGCTCGCCGTCGAGGGCCTGACCGGCACCCCGGCCGACCGGCGGCGGCTGCTGAACCTCCTCGCCGGCACGGACGCGGGGACCGGGCACATCCACGAAAGCTTCGACGCCTCGGATCCGGCGTCGTTCTCACGACCCTGGTTCTCCTGGGCGGACTCGATGTTCTGCGAGCTCGCGCTAGCGGTCGCCGACGACGCCGGACCCGGGTGAGGCGTCAGTCCAGTGCGGCCGCCTTGCGCAGCAGCACCGAGCGTTCGCGTTCGTTGGCGCACAGCCGGGCGGCCAGTTCCAGTTCGGCGCCCGCCTCCGGCTGCCGTCCGAGGCGGGCCAGCAGCTCGCCGCGGACGGTCGGGACCAGGTGCGAACCGGGCAGCCGGTCCGTGGCGACCAGCTCGTCCACGATCGCGAGCGCCGGCTCCGGGCCGGTGGCCACGGCGACGGCGCGATGCGGCCGAGTGTCTCGTACCGCACCATGATCCGGTCCCAGTCCGTGTCGGCGACCGAGGGCGCGGTCGCGTGGGTGGCGGCGATCGCGGCCTGCAGGCCGTACGGGCCGAGGCCGCGGGGACCCGCCTTGGCCAGCGCGGCGAGCCCGCGGTGGATCGCCGAGTGGTCCCACCGGTGCCGGTCCTGGTCCGCCAGCAGGACGGGCTCGCCGTCCGGTCCGGGCCGGGAAGCGCGCCGTCGTCAGCTCCCACAACGCGAGCGGGGCCGTGCACCTCGGGCTCGTCCGGCAGCAGCGCGGCCAGCGTGCGGGCCAGCCGGATCGCCTCGTACGCGACCTCGGGGTGCAGCAGCCGGTCATGCGGCGGCCGCGATGGTCTTCTTGCCCCGGGTGATGCGCACGGGTACGAAGAACGCACGGGCGATCGCCTTGCTGGACTAGCCGCCGACCACGCGCAGGGTCAGCGTCACGTCGTCGTCGATGCGGTCGGAGTCGACCTCGGCGTTCGGCCACCGGGTCGGGCGCGAGCCGGGCGTAGCGGTCCCGCAGGGCCGCCCGGCGGCGGATCGCGTCGATGGCCCGCCGCCGGGCGGTCGACCGAAGCCAGCCGGCCGGGTTGGCCGGGGGGATGGAGCGGCCACGCCAGCAGCGCTCGGGCAACGGCTTCTTGCGCGGGTGCCCCGCATGATCAGCATGTACTTCGGCATCGTGCGTTCCTCGTCCCGCGTGGCCGCCGCTCGGCCCTCGCCTCCCTGTGTCGAATGGGCGAGGCGCGGATCAACACACCCGGGGTCATCTGCCCGCTTGCGGCGCGATCATCGAGTTCACGTCGATCGGGGACGGGATGGCGCCGAGCTGCAGCAGCAGGTCCGGGACCCGCTGCAGCCGCCGCGCGTCCAGGATCGAGCCGTAGCCCGGCATGGTGAGCAGCTTGGCGGTGTCCTCGTCGATCTTGGCGAACCGCACCAGCAGCGGCTCGACCTTGCCCCGGTCGATCAGGGTTTCGTGGGTGGCCTTCTGCAGCGCGCGCTGGAAAGCGGCCAGTGACTTCGGGTTCTCCCGCACCCACTTCCGCGTCGCGCCGTAGCCGGTCAGCGGGAAGTCCTGGGTCGCGCCGCTGTTGATGTCGATCACCGGGATCGCGCCGACCGTCTGGGCCGCCTGCGTGACGTACGGCTCCGGCAGGTACGCGGCGTCGGCCTGCCCCTGCTGCAGCGCGGCGGCGATGTTCGGCAGCGCGACCAGCACCCACTTCACCTTGCTGAAATCGACGTTGTGGTCCTGCATCACCGAGCGGGTGAGCAGATCCGACGCGGTGTTCTTCGCGGTGATGGCGATCTTCTTGCCCGCCAGGTCGTAGATTGTTTTCACCGGGGAATTCGGCACCGTGACGATCGCATTGGACTTCGGGTTGACCGAGGTCGCGTCGGCGACCAGCTGCATGTCGGCGGAGCCGGAGCTCCGGGCGATGAAGAACGGCGGGTAGGTGGAGAACGCGATGTCGGCCTCGCCGGAGATCGCTTTGCTCAGCGACGCCTGGCCGCTGTTGGCGATCACGGACTCGACGGTGAGGCCTTCGGCCTGGAAGTACCCGCCTTCCTGGGCGAGCCAGAACGGCCCGAGGTCCGTGGTGGGCAGGATGGAGACCTTCAGCGTGTGCTTTTCCAGGTCACGGCCGCTCGACGACGAGTTCGAGACTTCCGCGCCGAGCGCGCCGCAGCCGGCGGTGACCATGACGCCCGCCAGTGCGAGTGCGATATGACGAGTGCGAACCCGGTTGCTGCTCCTGGCTATTCCGAACAAGGCCTGCTCCTCGACGGGAGATCACGATTGAGGTACCGAGTCCAAGGGGTTTGCGTGAATCATTCCCCGGAGTCAGGCAGGCCACTGTAGGCACCGCGTCACCGCTTGACAACGCGTGCGTACATCGAAAACGGGATTTCACCAGAATGGCGGCACGAATGCCGGATCGACGATCTTGTTTTTGCTCAGCGAACGCCGTCCCGTGCTACGAATAGCTCCGGTCGAAACGCGGCGAGCCCGCCGATTCCGGAGGGACGGGCGCCGGGTTCGCCGATTCGTCCGCTCCGGCTCCGGCGCCGGCGGCCCGCCGGTCGGTCACTCGCTGTGATGAGGCGGTAAGCGCTTGCCGGGCGATGGGCGGCGCCGGGAAACCCGCCCGCCCGTCCGGCCACCGGATCATCGGCGGATGCGGAAAACGCGGTGTGCGGGGGAAGGCGAGGCGGAAACAACGGATCGGCGGCGTGCCGGGACGGGTGAATCCGGCCGGTTCACCCCGCGATAACCAGGCGCTCGCCGGGTGTCGCCGCGCTGATCTTTGTCGACGCGGCGTGGTCGTCGAAATATTCGAACGCCTCGCGCGGCGCCGACGGCGCGGGCGCCGGAAAGGAGGGGAACCCGGGCACGCGGCCGCGGCCGCGGCCTGTTTCGTTGGCGATAACACCGTTTCCCCGCATTCCGTCCGGATCGGCGAAAGTGTCGTCCGGTGGCGTCGTGCGCGCTGAGTAGCCACATTCTTCCGGGCAGCGGAATCACGCTCGGATCACAAAACGGGATTATTATCGAAATGGATGTTTGCCCGGAAGGGAAGCCTTGGTTAACGGCCGGTGGTCCCGGGTTTCTCTCACCATACCTCTTGTTGGGCAACAAGTTTTACTCTTATTATCTCCGTGTGCGACCGCTCACCGACGGTACCGAGCTGCTGGTCGGTCGGGACAGCGAGCTGTCCTGGCTGGTCGCCTGGATCCGTGAAGCGGGTGCCGGTCGCGGGGTCGCCGTGCTGGTGGACGGCGAGCCGGGCATCGGCAAGTCCGCGCTCGTGCGGACGGCCTGCGCGGCCGCGACCGACGCGGGCTGCCAGGTGTACTGGGGAGCGGGCGACGAGCTCGGGCAGGCTCTGCCGCTGCTGCCGCTGCTGGAGGCGTTGCGGATCACGCCGGCCGCGCGGGATCCCCGTCGGGTGGCCATTTCCAAGCTGTTGCGGGGCGGCGCCGTCGTGGGCAAGGAGGCCGACCTCGCCGCCCGGGCCGCCGAGCAGCTGATCGCGCTGGTGGACGAGCTGAGCCAGGACGGCCCGGCCGTGCTGGTCGTCGACGAGCTGCAGTGGGCCGATCGCACGACGGTGGCGGTGTGGAGCCGGCTGGCCCGTGCGGTCCGGCAGCTCCCGTTGCTGCTGATCGGTGTCCTGCGCCCGATCCCGCGCCGCGACGACCTGCGGTCGCTCTTCCGGATCGTCGGGCCGGGCGAGCGGCTGCGGCTGGGCCGGCTGGCGGAACCGGCGGTGCTCGAACTGGTGGCGGAGCTGGCCGGGGGGAAGCCGGGCGCCGAGCTGGCCCGGCTGGCCGCCGACGCCGCCGGGAACCCGTTGTACCTCACCGAACTCCTCGACGCGCTGACCAGGAGCTCGTGCCTGCAGGTCGATCCCGCGGGCATCGCGGAGCTGACCGGCGCGGCCACGCCGGACTCGCTGCCGGAGGCGATCGCGGACCGGCTGGGCTTCCTCCCGGAGCCCGCGCGGGGCGTGCTGCGCGCGGCGGCGCTGCTGGGGGTCGGCTTCTCGGTCGCGGACCTCGTGACCGTGACGAACACCCCGCTCGCCGACCTGCTGCCCGCCCTCGACGAGGCCCGTGCCGCCGGAGTGCTCGTGGCGGCCGGCGACGACCTGGAGTTCCGGCACCCGTTGATCCGCACGGCGTTGTACGACGACATGCCGACGGCGGTCCGGATCGCCTGGCACCAGGGCGCCGCGTGGGCACTGGCCGAGGCGAACGCCCCGGTCGAGCGGGTCGCCCGGCAGCTGCTGCCCATGGTGTCCACAACGGACAGTCGGGTGCCGGTGCCCGCCTGGGCCGTGCGGTGGCTGCTCGACGTCGCCACGCCGCTGATCGGCCAGGCGCCCGGGGTCGCCGTCGCCCTCCTGCGGCGGGCGGTCCGGGACGCGCCGCTCGACGACGCCGTGACCGGCGCGCTGGCCTGCCGGCTGGCCGACGCGTACTACGGCGTGGGCAACGTCGCCCAAGCCGAGCGGATCGCCGAGCGCGCACTGGATCGCGTGCGCGATCCCGATGTGCGCGTCGACCTGTACACGACGGTCGTCCAGTGCCGCGCGATGACCGGCCGGTCCGCCGAGTTCCTCACCGAGCTGAACTCCGCCTTGGGCCAGCCGGGTCTGCAGCCCCGGCACCGGGCCCGGCTGCTGGTGCTCATCGCGCGCACGCACCGCTACATCGGCGAGGTCGACACCGCGGGCCGGGTCGCCACCGAGGCGCTGGCGGAACTCGGCCCGGCCGAAGACCGCTGGGCGACCGGGTGGGCGCTGCACGTGCTGAGCCTGGTCGCGATGGTGCGGGGCGAATGGGCCGGTGCGCTGCCGCTGTTCGAGCGCGCGATGGCCGTCGTGCGGGGCGATCCCGCGCTGATCGACCTCACCCTGCAGCTGCGCATCAACCAGTCGGTCACCTTCGGCGCGCTCGACCGCTACCCCGAGGCGCACGCCGCCGCCGCGCAGGCGCGGGAACTGGCCGACCGCACCGGCAGCGTCGTCCGGCTGAGCGAGGCCCAGAGCGCGCTCGGGCAGCTGCTGCTGGGCGCCGGCCGGTGGGACGACGCGCTGGCCGAGGTCGACGTCGTCCCCGACGACCGCAAGGATCCGAGCGTGGTGTGCTGCGACCACGGCGTCGCCGCGATCATCCACTTCCACCGCGGCGAAACGGCCGCGGCCCGCCAGCACCTAGACGTCGCCGCGGCGTACTGGGAACGCATCGGCGACCGGGTGGTGGAATCCCTGGTACGGGCCCGGAGTCTCGCGTTCGAGTACGCCGGGGCGCCGGAGCGGGCGCTCGCCGTGCTCACCGCGGTGCTGGCCGGCGTGGACGCGGGGGAGGACCTGCTGGGTGACGCGGTCCGGCTGGCCACGACGATCGGTGACACGCGGACCGCGACGGAGATCGAAGCCCGGGTGCGCAAGCTCGCCGCCGATTCCGCCGTCCCGCACCTCGGCGCACTGGCCCTGTACTGCCGCGGCTTGCTCGACGGGGATGGGACGACGTTGCTGAGAGCCGCCGACGGCTACCGCGACGCGGGCCGGCCGCTATCCCGCGCCAAGGCGCTGGAAGCGGCCGCGATCGCCTTCGCCAAGGCCAAGGAGGAAGACCGCGGTTCGGCGCGGGCGGCCTTCACCCACGCCGTCGACCTTTACGCGGAGCTGGACGC
This sequence comes from Amycolatopsis lexingtonensis, assembly GCF_014873755.1. Taxonomy (NCBI): domain Bacteria; kingdom Bacillati; phylum Actinomycetota; class Actinomycetes; order Pseudonocardiales; family Pseudonocardiaceae; genus Amycolatopsis; species Amycolatopsis lexingtonensis. The sequence goes on along the minus strand of NZ_JADBEG010000001.1, from coordinate 2,837,958 downwards.
GCAGTGGGACGTGGCCCGGCTGCGCGCGCTTTTCCGGGCATTCGGCATCCGGCGCGGCCCGACGGTGAAGCACCGCCAGGCCACACACGGCTGGGACAGCCTCACCCCGACCGAAGGGAGGATCGCCGCCCTCGTGGTCGAGGGCCTGTCGAACCCGCAGATCGCGGCCCGGCTGTACCTGTCCCCGCGCACCGTCGGCACGCACGTGTCGCACATCCTGAACAAGCTGGGCGTGCATTCGCGGATCGACATCGCCCGGGAAGCCGGCCGTCACCAGTCCGCGTCGGGCTGAGGGAAGCCATCAGACCCCGACCTCCGGTGCGTCGTCCTGGCGGCGAACGAAAAGCGGCCGGCGCACGAAGAGCGGACGCGGGACGAGCGACGCCAACGTCCGCGGCGTGACCGCGGCGTGCCCGCTGGCGACCTGGCCGATCAGGACGGCCAGCACCAGCAGCAGCGGGGTCCGCCACGCGCCGGTGTAGGTGTGCAGCCAGCCGCAGGCCAGTACGCCGAAGCCGGCGATGACGTACCCCACGCCCTGGACCACCGCGGACAGCGAGAGCGAGCTGTCCTTGCTGCGCAACGAGATCGTCGTCAGCGCGAACGCGAGGGAGCCCATGCCGGTGCCGGTGGCCGCGGCCCACACCCAGGGCGCGGCCGCGGGTGCGACGAGCAATCCGGTCACCCCGATGGCGTTGGGCGCGGCCAGTGCGATGACGAGCAGGGTCTGGTTGCGCCACCGGCGCGTCCAGCGCGGGACCAGCAGCATCATGGGCAGCCCCATGGCCATCGACAGCGCGAGGCACCCGCCCGCGGTCGTCGCCGGGACGCCCGCGTCGCGCAGGATTCCCGGGAGCCAGCCCATGACCAGGAACGTCACCGTCGAAATGAGTCCGAAGTGGATGGTGAGGGCGAAGGCGGGGGTCGCCCCGGACGCCGGTTGCGGCGCCGCGAACTCGCCCGGGGTCAGCTGCCACACGTAGAGGGCCAGCAGGGCCACGGCCGCCCACAGGCCGAGTGCGACCTGCCACGACGACGAGAGGACCACCGCGGGCGTGACCAGCGCGCCGACCGTGCTGCCGAGCCCGAGCCCGAACGTGAAGGCGGCGGAACCCCGGGCCAGCAGGGGCAGGATGGTGCCGAGGACGGCGATCGCCAGGCACGTCAGCGCTGTTCCGATCAGGAGCTGCGCCGAGCCGCCGAGGACCCGTCCGCCCAGGGAGAGCACCAGCGCGCCGAGCGCCGCGGCGACGGTCCGGTACGTCCCGATCCGGTTGGCCAGCCACGGCGTCGCCCAGCCGCCGAGACCGATCGCCCACAGGGGCAGCGCCACGAGCACCGCGGCGACGAGGTTGCCGGCGACCGAGATGTCCGGAAGGGCCGCGCCCAAGCTCGTCACGGCCGGGCGCAGGTTGATGGCCAAGAGGAAAATCACCAGTGTGGAGACGGTCGTGGTAGCACGGGACATCGCTCCTCCTCGGGTCTCGAGGTCGGAGCGTCGGGGCCCCGTAGAGCAATGCTTCGCGATCCGCGTGGATCAGACATCCGTCAGCTGACGGATGTACGAGTTTTCTTGTCTCTCAAGGGTTTCGGTGTGCGAATGGCCGTGCATCGGCACGGCCGGACGGCACCCCCGTCGGCGCTTGCAGACAGCCGCCGGGGCGTCAGCTTGCCGTAGCCGCCTTGGGCCATCGGGCGGAGCGACGGCCGGGGCGGGCCAGCTCGGCGGCGTCCCAGTCGCGGGCGTCGAGGCGCCGCGGCGGCTCGCCCACCCGCGTGACCGGCGGCCGGCCCCGGTGGGGGAGCGCGGCGCGGTGGCACGGCGGGCAGGCCGGGACGAACGCCCCGGTCGGGCTGCCCGGCAGCGGAACCGAGTGCCCGCGTTCGGCGGTGCCGGTGCAGATGTGGTGCTCGTGACCGGCCGGGACGCACAGGCAGCGGCACTCCGTCATGGCCGCTCATAGGTGTAGAAGCCGCGGCCGGTCTTGCGGCCGAGCAGGCCGGCGTCGACCATCCGCGCCAGGAGCGGCGGCGGTGCGTAGAGCGGTTCCTTGAACTCTTCGTAGAGCGATTCGGCGACGGCCTTGGTGGTGTCGAGGCCGATCAGGTCGGCGAGGGCGAGCGGGCCCTGCGGGTGGGCGGCGCCGCGCACGAGGCCTTCGTCGATGGCTTCGCGGGTGGCGAAGCCGGACTCGAACATGCGGATCGCGGCGAGGATGAACGGGATCAGCAGCGCGTTGACCACGAACCCGGCGCGGTCCTGGCAGAGGATCGCCTGCTTGCCGAGCACGTCCTGGGCGAACGTCCGGGCCCGGTCGACGGTGGCTTCGGTGGTCAGCAGGCTGGGCACCAGCTCGACCAGCGGGAGCACCGGTACCGGGTTGAAGAAGTGCACCCCGACGACCTGCGCGGGCCGTTCGGTGGCGGTGCCCAGCTTCATGATGGGGATGGACGAGGTGTTGGACGCGAGGATCGCGTCCGGTGCGGTCACGACCTTGTCGAGCCGGCCGAACAGCTCCGTCTTGACGGCTTCGTCTTCGACGATCGCTTCCACGACGAAGGTGCGGTCGGCGAGGTCGTCGAGGGATTCGGTGACCCGGATCCGGTCCAGGACCGCGGCCGCGCTCGGCACCTTGCCCTTCTTCTCCGCGCGGGCCAGCGAGGCTTCGAGCCGGCGCCGGCCGGCCGCCACGGCTTCCGGGCTCGATTCGACGACCACCACGTCGAGGCCCGCGCGAGCGCACACCTCGGCGATCCCGGCCCCCATCTGCCCGCACCCGACCACGCCAACGCGTTCCATCGCCGCCACCTCTCTGGGACTCGATACCCTCATGACGGTACTCAGTACCGCCCAGTAGCTGAAGGCGTCGCTCCCGGATATGACGACCGCCACGCCCTACGCTGGGCCACGGCAGGGCGGAGGAAGCGGATGACGGCCAAGGAACGCCTGGTCGAGGCGGCGTTCGCGCTGTTCGCCGAGCGCGGCTACGACCACACGACGATCGACGACATCACCGAGCGCGCCGGAGTCGGCCGCACGACCTTCTTCCGGACGTTCCGGGCGAAGGAAGACGTGATCTTCCCCGACCACGAAGTGCTGCTCCAGGCCATCGAGGCCCGCTTGGCCGCCTCGACCGAGCGGACCGCGCTGCTCGCGGTCACCGAAGGCACCCGCGTGGTCCTGCGCCACTACCTCGCCGAGGGGGAGCTGGCGCGGACCCGGTACCGCCTGACGCGCAGCGTTCCGGCGCTGCGGGACCGGGAGATCTCGGGGTTGCGGCAGTACCAGCGGCTGTTCCGGGGTTTCCTGCACCGCTGGATGGGCGGCGGCGAGGACACGGCGTTGCGGGCGGAGCTGATGGCCGGTGCGGTCGTGACCGCGCACAACCACGTGCTGCGCCGGTGGCTGCGCGGCCGGTCGAGCGACCCGGAGCGGGAGTTCGACGCGGCGATGGCGGAGACGGTCGCGTTGTTCACCCGGCCAGAAGACGACGGTGAGGCGTCCATCGTGGTCTTCCGGACGACGAAGGACCTGGCCACCGTGCTGCCCGAGCTGAACCGGGTGCTCGGCGAGGGCCTGAGCCCGGCATGATGTGCGGATGGCCCCTCGTCACCTCCGCCCGCGGCACGTCTGGATGATCGGCGTCCCGCTCAACCTGCTGCTGGCCATCCCGTGCGCCTTCCCGGTCGCGTTCGCGATGCTGGGGACGCAGGTCCTCGCGTGGGAGCTCGGGCTGGGCACGCCCGACCCCACCGTGGTCGACGACGGCGCGGGCTTCGCGATCGGGCTCGGCCTGGCCGCCGTGGTGTTCGCCGGACTCGTCGTGGCGGGCGTGAACGCCCTGTTCGCCTTCCGCGCTCCGCAGCTCAAAGCGGGCCCTTACTGGCTCGCGGTGGCACTGCTGGTCGTGGTGCCCGGCGTCGTCTACTGGCTGGCCCGCTAGGTTTCGTCGTACCGCGGGACGACGGCGAACACCTCGAGGTCGCTGGGCGCGCCCTTCGCGCGGAACCGGCGCCGCCGCCGGACGGTGAACCGCTCGGCGTCGAGGTTCGCCAGCACGTCCCCGGTGATCAGGACCTCGCCGCCGGCGGCCGCGTCGGCGATCCGCGCCGCGATGTTGACGTCGACGCCGAAGTAGTCGCGGCCGACCCTGCGCGGGCGTCCGGTGTGCAGGCCGGCTCGCAGCTGGGGCCGGTAGCCGTCGAGGTCGATGGCGCTGACCGCGCCGCACGTCTCGTACGCCGCTTCGACCGCGGCCGCCGGATCGCCGAAGACGGCCATCAAGCCGTCGCCGAGGCCCTTGACGACCCGGCCGCGGTGGCGGGAGATCGTCGCCTCGCTCGCGGTCGAAACCGCGCGCAGCAGTTCGAGCGCCCGCGCGTCGCCGACGTCGAGGGCCCAGCTGGAGAAGCCGACCAGATCGGTGAACACGATCGTCGCCTCGCCGGCCTCGCCGTGCCGTCCCTGCGCGACGGCCTGCCAGACCTGGACGGCCGCGAGCCCGAGTTCCCGCATCGCGCTGGGCTGCTCGGCTTTCGCTTCGGCGAGCAGCCGGGCGACCCGGTCCGACGGGTGGCCCGCCGTCGTCGACAGCGCGTCACCGAGGTCGCGGTCGCCGGGGACCAGGCGGCGTACCGCGCGGGCGGACCGGATCAGGCCCGGGCGCTGGTCCGCGGCCCGCAGCAGGTCGACGAAGCGGGACACCTTACGGGGCCGGTCCGGCCGGTCGCCGTGGCTGTCGGTCACCAGCCGCATGCTACCGGGGAGTCGGTTCAGAGCGTGCCGGTGAGGGACTGCAGGCCGAGGCTCGTCGCGGCGACGGCGATCCAGAGCAGCCCGCCGAGCAGCAGCGGCCGCCCGCCCGCGCGGCGAAGATCGCCCAGGCGCAGGGAAAGCCCGATCCCGGCCAGCGCCGTCGTGATCAGGAACGTGCCCAGCGCGGTGAGGGCGGGGTGCCAGGCGCCGGGGATGACGCCGAGGCTGTTCAGCGCGGCCGCGGCGATGAAGCCGAGCAGGAACAGGGGCACGATCCGGCGCCAGGGCATCGCCGCGACCGTGCTGCCGGGGCCGGCCTGCCGGGCTTCGCGGCGGGCCTTGAGGACGGCCAGCACGATGACGATCGGGATCAGCGTGAGCGTGCGGGTGAGCTTGACGACGAGACCGTACGACCCGGCGTCGCCGCCGTAGGCGAAGGAGGCGGCGACCACCGAGGAGGTGTCGTTGATCGCGGTGCCCGCCCAGAGGCCGAAGGCGTGCGGGCTCAGGCCGAGCAGGTGCCCGAGCGGCGGGAACAGCAGGACGGCGGCGATGTTGAAGGCGAAGATCGTGCCGAGGGCGTAGGCGACGTCGGCCTGCTTCGGCTTGAGGACGGCGGTGGTCGCGGCGATCGCGGACGCGCCGCAGATCCCGGTGCCGACGCCGATGAGGGTCTGTGTGTCGCCGCGGACGCCGAGCCACCGGCCGAGCAGCCACGCCCCGCCGAGGGCGACCGCCAGGGTGCCGAGCATGACCGGCAGCGAGCCGCCGCCCACCTCGAGCACCTGGCGCAGTGACAACCCGGTGCCCAGCACCACGATCGAGGCCTGCAACACGGGCTTCGACGCGACGGCGTAGCCCGGGGTCCACCGCTCCTGGCGCAGTCCCGGCACGACGGCGGCGGCGAGCCCGCCGAGCAGGATGCCGAAGACCGGGCCGCCGACGATCGGGGCCAGCCGGCCCAGCCCGGTCGCGACCGCGGCGATCGCGACCGCCACCAGCAGGCCGGGCACCGCCCCCGCCTCGCGCCGCAGGCGGACCGGCGCCTGCGGCGCGGCCGGTGCGTTCCGGATCGTGGTCACCCTGGCCTCCGTCTCGAAATGTACGTACATTCAACTTAGATGATGTACGGACATTTGGCCACGGGTAGGGTCGCCGCGACGAGCCGGGAGGAAGCCATGCCACCGCGGACGCTCAGCCGCTCCGGCACCGAGCCGCTCTGGCGCCAGCTCCAGCGCGAGCTGCTGACCAGGCTCGATGCCGGCGAGTTCACCGACCAGTTCCCCGGTGAGCTGGCACTGGTCGAGGAGTACGAAGTGAGCCGCAGCACGGTGCGGCAGGCGCTGCGGCAGCTGCGCGCGGACGGGGTGATCGTCGCCGAGCGGGGCCGCCAGCCCCGGGTGGCACCGCCCGCGGAGATCGCCCAGCCGCTCGGGGCGCTCTACAGCCTGTTCGCCTCGGTGGAGGCGGCCGGGCTCTCGCAGCACAGCGTCGTGCGCACCTTCGACGTCCGCGCGGACGCGCTCGTCGCCGAGCGGCTCGACCTGGAGGCGTCGACGCCGCTGGTCTACCTGGAGCGGCTGCGCCTGGCGGGGGACGAGCCGCTGGCGCTCGACCGCGTCTGGCTGCCGGCCGACGTGGCGAAACCGTTGCTGCCGGCCGATTTCACGCACACCGGCCTGTACGCCGAGCTCGCGCGGCGCGCCGGCGTGCGGCTCGACCACGGCCGCGAGGAGGTCCGCGCGGTCATCCCGACCGCGGCCGAGCGCGCCCAGCTCGCGTGCGCGCACGACGTCGCGGCGTTCGCGATCAACCGCCTCAGCCACGCCCGCGGCCGCCCGGTGGAGTGGCGCCACACCCTGGTCCGCGGCGACCGCTACGCGTTGACGGCGGAGTTCTCGGCCGCGGGCTACCGGCTCGTGTAGCCGATCTCCTGTCCCGCTCGCTCCCAAAGCACGTCGTCGCAGTTCAGGCCCTCGGCGGAAAGCTGCCGCTTGACCACCTTGAACGTCGACGTCCGCGGCAGCGCCCGGACCGTGCGCACGTACTTCGGCACCTGCTTGGGGCCGAGATCGGGCTGGCTGGCCAGGAAGCGCCCGAACTCGGCGGGGTCCAGCGGGGTGCCGTCGGTGACGATGGCGGCCATCACCTGGTCGCCGGTCACCGGGTCGGGGACCGCGTAGACCGCGGTGTCGGTGATCGCGGGGTGGCGCAGGAGGATCCGCTCGATCGGCGCGGTGCCGAGGTTCTCCCCGTCGACGCGCAGCCAGTCGCCGAGCCGGCCGGCGAAGTAGTAGAACCCGTTCTTGTCCGCGTAGGCGAGATCGCCGGTGTGGAACACGCCGCCGCGCAGCCGCTCCGCATCGGCTTCGGGGTCGCGGTAGTACCCGGCGAACCAGCCGGCGCCGGTGGTGTTGACCAGCTCGCCGACGGCTTCCCCGGCGTTGACCAGGTGTCCGTCGGCGTCGAATTCGGCGGGCGGGCACGGCCGGCCGGTGTGCGGGTGCCGGATGGCGACGTCGCCGGCCGGCTTGCCGAGTGAGCCGGGCGGGGTGTCGTCGGTGCGGGCGAACCCCACACCGCCTTCGGTGGAGCCGAACGCGTCGACGACCTTGCAGCCGAAGCGTTTTTCGAACGCGGCCAGGTCGGCGCTCGCCCCTTCGTTCCCGTAGACCAGGCGCAGCGGGTTGTCCGCGTCGTCCGGGCGCGGGGGCGTGGCGACCACATAGGACAGTGGCTTGCCGACGTAGTTCGCGTAGGTCGCGCCGAACTTCCGCACGTCGGGGAGGAAACCGGAGGCGGAAAACCGGCGGCGCAACGCGATGGTCGCGCCGGCCGCGAGTCCGACCGCCCAGCCCGCCATGATCGCGTTGGAGTGGAACATCGGCATCGTGACGTAGACGGTGTCCGCTGTGGACAGTCCGAAGCGTTCGGCGAGCATCGCGCCGGGGAATGCGATCTTGCCGTGCGTGCACCGCACGGCCTTCGGGTCGCCGCTGGTGCCGGAGGTGAAGATCAGCATGAGCAGGTCGTCCGGCGCCGCGGGAACGGGCTCGATCGGCGTGTTCGCCGACGGCCGGGAATCCAGGTCCAGCACGCGAATTCCGCCGAGGTCGAGCCCGGTCAGGAGGGGCTGGTACTTCCGCTCGGCGAGCACGAACTGGCAGTCGGCGAGCCGGACGTCCCGCGCGAGGGCCTCGCCGCGCCGGGTGGGGTTGAGCCCGACCAGCACCGCCCCGGCGAACGCGCAGGCGCCCAGGAGGATCGAGAACGCCGGTACGTTGTCGGCCAGGATGCCGACGTGTGGCGGTTTGCCCGGGTCCAGCGCCGCCCGGAGGTCACCGGCCCGGCGTGCCGACGCCTCGACGTGTTCGGCCCACGACCAGGTCTCGTCCTCGAACCGCAGGCCCGGCCGGTCGTCCCCGGCGCGGGCCAGCAGCAGTTCGGTCACCGTCGGGACGCTCATCCACGCACCTCCCGGCACCGGCGGTCAGAAGTGAAACACGTTCTATTTCTAGCACGGTGCTCGCCTCGTGGTCCACCGTCTTCAGCCGCGGCGGTGCCGGTACAGCAGCCACACGAAGTACGGCGCGCCGATGATCGCGGTCATCAACCCGGCCGGCAGCTGGCCCGGCGCGATGACCGTGCGGCCGACCGTGTCCGCCGTGCAGACCAGGATCGCGCCCAGCAGAGCCGCGGCCGGCAGCAGGCGGGAGTGCCTGCTGCCGACGATCGCGCGGGCCGCGTGCGGGGCGACCAGGCCGACGAACGCGAGCACGCCGATCCCGGCCACCGCCGCGCCCGTCAGCAGGACGGCGCACGAAAGCAGCAGCAGGCGGGAAGGGGCGATCGGCACGCCCAGCACCCGTGGCGTCTCTTCGTCCAGTGCCAGCAGGTCGAGCTCGCGGCGCATGCGGAACAGCACCGGCGCCACCAGCAGCAGCGCCAGCGCCATCGGCACCAGGTGGGTGAAGGTCCGGCCGTAGGTCGAGCCGCCCAGCCAGGTCAGCGCCTTGGTCTCGTTCCACGGGTCGGACAGGGTGATCAGCAGCGTCACCAGCGCCTGCGACGCCGCGTACACGCCGAAACCGATCAGCACCAGGCGTTCGCTGCTGAAGCCGCCCTTCGCCGCCACGGCGAAGACCACGGCCATCGCCACCGCGGCACCCAGGCCCGCGAAACCGGTCAAGGTCCAGAACCCGACCCCGGAGACCAGGGTGATCACGGCGACCGCGCCGAGGCCCGCGCCGCCGACGACGCCGATCATCCCCGGTTCGGCCAGCGGGTTGCGGGCGACCGCCTGGGTGAGCGCCCCGCCGAGGGCCAGCGCCGCGCCCGCCAGCAGCGCGGCCACCACGCGCGGCACGCGGGTGTCCAGCACGCCGGTGACGAGCGGGCCCGCCTGGCCGGTCACCCAGTTGACGACGTCGCCCAGCAGCAGTTTCGCGTCCCCGAGCAGGACCGCCCCGACGGCGGCGCCCACCGTCACGAGCGCCAGCACGCCCAGGACGACGCCGTACCGCAGCGCGCTGACCCCGCTTCGCGAGCCGGCCGAGGGTGGTTCGGCGGGCGCGGACGTGATCCGGGCCGTGCGCGCCAGCACCACGAGGAAGAGCGCGCCGAGGATCGTCGTCACGACTCCGGTCGGGACCTCCAGGGCGCGCTGCGGGCCGACGATCGCGCGGAGCAGCACATCGGCACCCAGCAGGAGAACCGCACCCAGCGCCGCGGAGAACGGGAGCAGGGCGGCGTGGCGGTGCAGGCCCGGCACCGCGGACGCGAGCAGCCGGGCCAGTGCCGGCGCGGCGAGGCCGACGAACCCGATGGGGCCGGCCAGGGTGACGGCCGAGGCGGCCAGCAGGACCGCCAGCCCGATCGCGGCGAAGCGGACCCGTCCGACGTGGACACCCAGCGTCCGGGCGTGGTCGTCGCCGACGTGGACGAGGTCGAGCCGCCGGGACATGCCGAGCAGCGCGACCACCGCCACGGCGATCAGGGGGCCGAGGGTGCGGACGCCGCCGAGCCCGTTCTGCTCCAGCGATCCCTCGCCCCAGGCGAACAAGCCGCGGGTTTCCTGCGCGTAGAGCAGGAGCAGGACCTGGGTCACCGAGATCAGGGCCAGTGAGATGGCGGTGCCCGCCAGCACCAGCCGCACGATCCCGGTACCGCCGGTGCCGGACAGCGCGAGCACGAACACGGCCGCGGCCAGCCCGCCCCCGAACGCGACCCCGGTCGCGCCGAGCAGCGGCAGCGAGACGCCGAACGCCGCGACGGCGACGACGGCGAGGTGCGCGCCGGCGTTGACGGCCAGCGTGTCGGGGGAGGCCAAGATGTTGCGGGACACCGACTGCAGCACCGCGCCGGCCACGCCGAGGGCGCCCCCGACGACCAGCGCCGCGAGCAGCCGCGGCAGCCGCGACTCGACGACCACCGCGGTCGTGTCGCCGGTCGCGCCGCCGAACACCAGCCGCAGCACGTCCAGCGCGTGGACGTTCGCCGTGCCCTGCGTGAGGTGCACGGCCGAACCCGCCGCGATCAGGACCGCGAGGCCGGTGGCGAGCAGCGCCGCCCGCCCGCGCCGCCGGGGCTCGGTCAGGGTTTTCACGTACGCGCTACCCCTTGAGGGCGGCGACGGCCGCGTCGACGAACTGCTCCATGGACTTGGGTCCGCCGAACATCCAGAGGGAGTCCGGGAAGCGGTGCACCTTGCCGCTCTTGACGAACGGGAGGTTCCGCCAGATCGCGTTGTTCGCCAGCTGCTGCTGGTACGGGTCGCCGTCGGCGTTGTTGGCCATGTACCAGAACCGGACGTCGGGCAGCCGGGTCAGGCCCTCGACGTCGGCCTGCCCGAGCCCGTAGACCGGGTCGCCGTCCATCGGCCAGGCGGTCTCGAGGCCGAGCCTGCCGAACACCGCGGACACCAGCGCGCCCTTGGTGTAGGGCCGGATGCTGACCGAACCGGAAGTGACGTAGGCGTCGGAGAACGCGACTTTCTGGCCGGCCGCGCCCAGCTTCTCCACCTCGGCCTTGCCGGAAGTGAGTTTCTGCTCGAACTCGGCCTTCAGCTGCGCGGCCTTGGCTTCGGTGCCGGTCGCCTTCGCGATCACGTCCAAGCCGGCGTACATCCCGGCGATCGGGTCCTTCGCGTTGCCGCCGGTGATGACGACGACCGGGACCTTCGCCTCGATCTGTTCGAGCGCCCCCTCGGTCACGCTGTCGGTGACGATCACGAGGTCCAGCCCCAGCGAGCCGAGCGTGTCGAGGCTCGGTTCGCCCCGGGTGCCGATGTCCTTCGGGGTGCCGTCGAGCTTCTCGGCGCTGACCCATTGGCCGTAGCCCTTGATGTCGGAGACGCCGACCGGCATGACGCCGAGCGAGACGAGGTGCTCGACGCCGTTCCACTCGGTCGCCGCGACGCGCTTGGCCGGGTGGGGCAGCTTCACCTCCTTGCCGCGCGAGTCGACGACCGTGACCGGGCCGGCGGCGCTCGTCGCGGCGGCGCTGGTGGGCTCCTCGGTGGTGCCGCAGGCGGCCACGAAGAACGTGGCGGCCGCGGTCAGGCCGAGGATCATCCGGGTGGTGCGCATGGTTCTCCTGTTTCGCTGGGTCAGACGGAAGCGGTACGCGCTGCGGTGTCGTTGAAGCGGCCCACCGCGCGGGTGTGGATCCGCCCGTCGGCCGGGTCCCGCGCGACGTCGACGCGGATGCCGTAGGCCCGGCTGAGGTTCGCCGAGGTCAGCACGTCGGCGGGGGAGCCTTCGGCGGTCACCCGGCCGTCCTCCAGCAGGAGCACCCGGTCGGCGACCGCCGCGGCCTGGTCGAGGTCGTGCAGCACCACGCCGACCCCGACGCCGTGGTGGTCGGCGAGGTCGCGGACGACGTCGAGGATCTCCACCTGGTAGCGCAGGTCGAGGAAGGTCGTGGGCTCGTCGAGCAGCAGCAGCGCGGTGTCCTGGGCCAGGCAGCTCGCCAGCCACACCCGCTGCGCCTGCCCGCCGGAGAGGGCCTGCACCGGCCGGTCGGCGAGCGCGGCGAGCCCGGTCAGCTCCAGCGCGCGCTCGACGGCGGCGGGCCCCTCGGGATCGCGCCCGCCCCAGCGGGACCGGTGCGGGTGCCTGCCGAACTCGACGAGCTCCCGGACGCACACGCCGCCCGGCGCGCTCCGTTGCTGCGACAGCAAGGTGATCCGCCTGGCGATGTCCTTTCCGGACAGTGCGCGCAGGTCCGCTCCGTCGGCGAAGGTGACCGAGCCGGCGACCGGGGGGTGCAGCCGCGCCAGCGCGCGCAGGAGCGTCGACTTCCCGCTCCCGTTCGGGCCGATCAGCGCGGTCACGCGGCCGGCGTGCAGGGAGATGGACGCGGCGCGCACGACGACGTCGCTGCCGTAGGCGACATCGACCTCGCGGGCGTCGACACCGGCTTGGTGGGGGGCTGGGGACACACGAGGACAATAAGGGCAGGCTTACCTAACTGCAAAGGTGGCGGTCGGCACATCGCGCGCGGTGATCGGTGGAACACACTCGCGGGTCCGGGAGTTGTGCTGGGCATGGACCAACTCGTGGATCGCACGATCGCCGCCCTCCGCGCCGAGCACGACGTGCTCGCCGGACTCACCCGCACCCTCACCGACGAGCAGCTGACCCAAACCAGCGGTGCCGCGGACTGGACCGTCGCGCAGGCCTTGTCCCACCTCGGCAGCGGCGCCGAGATCGGCCGCGCGCCGATCCTCCGCGCCGCCGGGGAGACCGTGGCCGTCGAAGACAACCAGACGATCTGGGCCCGCTGGGACTCGTCCGCGCCGCGCGCGCAGGCCGAGGGTTTCCTGGAGCACAACGGCCGCTGGCTCGAAACCGTCGAAGCGCTCACGCCCGAGCAGCGGTCGTCGCTGACCGTCGACCTCGGCTTCCTGCCGGAGCCGGTGCCGCTGGTGACCGCGTTGGGCATGCGGCTCAGCGAGGTGGCCAACCACTCCTGGGACGTGCGCGTCGCCTTCGACCCCGAGGCCGGGGTGGACGCGGGCTCGGCCGCGGTGCTCCTCGACCTCCTCGCCGGGCCGGTGGGCTTCATGCTGAGCTTCCTGGCGAAGCCCGCCGAGCTGGCGAACCCGGTTTCCGTCGCCGTCCCCGGCGGGGGTCTGGTGATCGACGACGCGGTCACGGTGGTTCCGCACCTCGAAGCGCCGTCGGCGACGTTCGACGGCCCGGCGGAGGCGTTCATCCGGTTGCTCAGCGGCCGGCTGAAGGCGCCGTACGACAAGGGTGTCCGGGTCGAGGGGAGCGTCACGCTCGACGAGCTGCGCCGGGTGTTCCCCGGTTTCTGACGGATCAGCCTGGGCTGCCCGGCCGCGGCAGAGGTCTTGAATGAGTCATTCAGGACCTCCGAAGACCTGAATGACTCATTCAAGACACTGGGCGAGCCCTGGCTGACCCGCCGGGGCTCGCTCACTTCAGGTGCCGGGCGAAGAACCGGCTCCCGTCATCCCCCTCGAACCCCGGGATGCCGGTGTGCCCGCCCAGGTTGGCGTGCAACGTCTTTTCCTTGGCGCCCAAGGCATCGAACAGGTCGAGCGCCAGCTGCCGGTCGTTGCCTTCGTCGTCCCACTGCAGCAGGACCAGCAGCGGGGTGGTGACCTGCCGGGCCTCGTCGAACATGCGGCGGGGCACGTAGCTGCCGGCGAACAGGACCGCGGCCGCGATGCGCGGCTCGACCAGCGCCAGCCGGACGGCGATGGCGAGCACGCCGCCCGCGAACCCGACCGGGCCGTCGATCCCGGGCTGCGCGAGGAGGGCGTCGAGCGTGGCCCGCCATTCCGGGACCGCCTGATCGACCAGCGGGAAGATGAGCCGCTCTACGACGTCCTCGCCGACCGGTTCGCCGGCCGCCAAGGCGCGGCGCAGGTCGGCTCGTGCCTCGTCGACGGTGGCCAGCCGGGGCCGGTCGCCGCCGCCGGGCAGCTCGATCGTGGCCGCGGCGTAGCCGTCCGCCACCGCGTGCCGGGCGCGGGCCGCGAGCCGCGGGTGCATCCGCTCCAGGCCGCCGGGGTGGCCGAGCAGGAGCAGCGGAACCGGTCCGGGCGCGGACTCGGGTGTCCACAGGATGCCGGGGACTTCGCCGAGGGTGAACCCGCGCTCGAGGACACCGTCGCCGAGGCGTTGTTCGGAAGTGAAGTGCATGGTCGTGCCTTCCGGGAGTGCTGCCGAACGGCGCTCCCGGGCGACCTATCGCCCGACCGTGACCCCGGAGGAGAGCACCCATGTCGCCTGGTTCACGGGTACCACCTCCTCGGTCTCTCGCACGGCCTCCGGGAAGGTAGCAGCGGCCGCCGCGGTCCGCCAACGGTTTTTCGCCCGCGTACCACTGTCAGCCGTGACGCCGCAGGCCGTCGGACTCTGCCGGCGCGGCCGCTTCGGCGGGCGGTGACCGATGTGGCTGCTGGGTCTGGTGTTCTGGTTCCGGATTGGGGCGCATCCGCCTGCCGCCGCGGCCCGGCGCGGCGGCACGCAACGTCCACTGCGGACGTCACGGCTGCCGGGCACCCTCGGCGTCTCGTAAGGTGGGAGGGAGAACGAGGGGGTGGCGGTGGCCGGATCGGGGCGGGCTCGGGTGCGGTCGGCCGTGCTCGCCGCCGCGTGGGCGCGGATCCCCGGGGTCGACGTCCTGTCCGCGGCGGACGGCGGTCCCTTGACCCGCACCGTCAAGAAGATCATCGACCCGCTCGTCGTGCGCACCGCCGCGCGGCCGCGGCTGGGGCGGCCGCTGCTCGAACCCGCCGAGGCGGCGGAGCTGACCGCGCTGCTGGTCGCCGACGCCGCGCGGCTGCGGGCGACCGCCGAGTGGTTCACGCACCTCAAGCGGCAGCGCCGGGCACTGCGCATCACCGCCGGCGACGTCCAGGACGTCTGCTTCCCCCTGGCCTACGAGCTGGCCACGACGTCCGGCGCGCCCGGCCCGGACGCGCCGGAGGCGGCCGCGGCGGCGTTGCGCGAGCTGCACGGGGACACCGAAGAAGCCGGGGTCGCGCGGCTGGCCGCGTACCTGGCCGATCCCCAGGTGGCGGCCGATCTCACCGCGGAGCTGCACCGGCACTGGCGGAGCCCGGCCGATCCCGGGGGCGCGCCCGGGGACGCCGTCGCGTTGCTCGGCGCCTTCGCGGACGACCTCGGCGACGACGCCTGGCGCGCGCTCGCCGGTTCCGCCGCCGGGCACGCGCTGGGACTCGCCCTGCGCCGGCCCGGCGGGTCCGAAGCCGTCCCCGGTGCGCCGGAACTCGGGCTGCAGCGCGGGGACCGCACCGCCGTGCCCCCGCTGCGGCGGCACGACGAAACCGGGCCCGAACTGCTCGAACGCAGTGTCGAGCGGCGGGTGCGCGCCACCTTGCGCCGGCTGCCCGCCGACGAGCGGGGTGCCGTGGACACCCTCGTCGCCGACGAACTCGCCCGGGTCGCCGCCGGGTTCGGGCTCGGCTTGCCCGCGCTCGCCACCTGCTTCGCGCTCGGCGTCGTCCTCGCGCCCGCGCTCCGGCCGCTCGACGGCGGCGCGCCCGGCGAGGCGCCGGAACTCGCCCGGCAGCTCAACGCCCGGGTCGCGCGCGAGGGGTACGTGCTGCACGCCCGCCGTGCGCTGGCCGGCACCACGCCGCTCACCGCGCGGCCCGACCCTGAGCTCGTGCGCGACCTGCGGGAGTTCGCCAAGCAGTTCCTCGGCCGGCTGTGGGTCCGGCTGCACGGCTTCGACGTCCGCGGCGACCGCCCGGCCGACGCGGGCGAGGTCCGGGATCTGCTCACCGGCGTCGTCCGCTCCACCTCGCTGGACCTGCGGACGAAGGTGCGCCGCGCACTCGTGGCCCGGCTGCCGGACCTGGAGGCCGTGTCGTGACGCACCCGGTGCACACCCCCGTCGTCGCGGCGGACGGCGGGCTCGTCCGGTTCGCGCTCGCCGAACTGCTCGCCGGGGTGCCCGCGACGATGCGCGTCGAGCTGAGCGACGCCGCGGCCGCGGAACCGTGGCTGACGCGGCTCGTCGGCGAAGAACGCGCGCTGGGAGCCATCACCGCCGGGCACGCCGAGGTGCCCGCCCGGCCGGAACTGGCCGCGCTCGCGCTGCTGCTGTGGGCCCGCCGGTGGTGGCCCGCGAGCCCCGTCCTCGGCATTCCGCCGCTGGATCCCGCGTTGCTGGACCTGGAAGCCGCGGTCGCGACGACGGCCGTGGCCGAGGGCGTGCTGGACGGCTTCGAAGCCACGCCGGGGGAGCTGTTCGACGCTGCCGCCGAGGGGATCGCGGCGACCGCCGTCGCCGACGAAGTCCGCGACCTGTGCCTGCGCTTGTCCGCCTGGTTCGATGACCGGGACGACGTCGTGCGCGCCGAAGCCGCGGCCGCGCTGGCGGCCGCCGTCTCGCCGGGACAGCGGGCGTACGCACTGGCGGCGGGTACGGAGGGATCGTCGGCCGGGCAAGGGATTCTGGCCGAGGGCCGGGCGAGCGTCGACTGGGCGCGGGTGCCGCCGGGCGTCCTCGACGCCGCGGAGGACACCGTGACCTGGCGGATCGTCGCCGCGCCGACCGGCACCCGGCTCGAGGTCGAAGTCGCCGGGGCCTTCGCCGACGCGGCGCTCACGGCGTTCGCGACCCGGGACGGCGAGGTCGTCGCGGAGGTGCCGCTGCGGCTCGGTGTCGGACAGTTCTCCGGAGCGGCGGACCTGACCGGAGACGTCCACATCGGACTCGTCGTCGGCGTGACGGCCGAGGCTCTCGTCGGCACGACGCCGGAGGACCGCGCCGAGGTGGTCGCGCTCGTGCGGGCGCGCGAGGCACTGCCGACGGCGGCCCGGACCCTGGCCGAACGGGCGGCGGCCGCGGCCGGCGACGAGGAGTTCTGACGTGCTCGCCGGCCTGCCGCCGCCGCTCACCCCGCCGGACCGGCCACTGCCCGCCGAACTGGCGGGGGCGAGTTCGCACGGCTACAACTGCCGCTGCGTCGCAAGGCACTTCGGCCTCGACCCGGCGCCGTACGGCGAACTGCCGGCGTGCTCGCTCACCGACGCCGAGTACCGGCGGCTGCTCGGCGAGGCCTTCGAGACCCAGCAAGAGGCCAAGCGGCTCGGCGCGGCGCGGGATTTCGCCGGTGCGCAACGGGAGTACGGCCGGCTGCGGGAGTTCGCGCAGCGGCTCGATCGGACCGACCTGGAACTGGCCGCCGTCAGCGATCTGGCCACCCTCCGCTACGCCGCGGGTGACCTGCGCACCGCGCGGCAGTGCGCCGAGGCCGTGCTGGCCGTCTTCCCCGTGAGCGCCGCCGCGGCTGTCCACTTCGGACAGTACGCCGAGCTGCGGATGATCGAAGGGTCTCGCGAGGTCGCCGACCGCGTGCTGATCTCACTGTCCACTGAGGAGGGTGACGTCGCCCGCGCTCGCGAACTGATCGCGGGACAGCGGCACCGGGCGGCGCGGCGCAAGGCGGCCGGGCCGGGGCAGTATCCGCCCGAGCTGCTCGACCCGCACGGCGCCGACGAGCTGGAGCTGCAGATCCTCGAAGTGCGCGTCCAGGCGGCGGCCGGCGACCCGGCCGGGGCGCTGGCCGCGCTCGAGGAGATCCTCGCCGCGCTGGAAACCCTGACCGGAGCCGACGAGCAACGGGCGTCGCTGCAGGTGATGGCGCAAGCCGAGCGCGCCCGCCTCCGTCAGGCCGGCGGCGAGGACGCGGACGCCCGGGCCGACCTGGTCCGGCTCGGTCTCCGGCATGAAGGCGCTCCGGCGGGCGCGAAGTTCGCCATCGACCTCGCGGCGGACCGGGCGCTGGGCGGCGACTTCCCGGGCGCGGTCGCGGCGATCGTCGCGGCCCGCGACGACCTCGCGGCGGCCGGCGCGACCGGTGACGTGGCGGAGGCGAGCCACGCGCTGGGCACCCTCCTGCTGCTCGCGGGCGACGCCCGGCAGGCCCGCGCCCAGTTCGAGCACGCCGGGTCGCTCTGGACGGCCAACGGGGACACGCCGGGCCTGCGCCGGCTGGCCGTCGCGCTGGCCCGGTGCGCGGCGGCCGAGGGGGACTGGGCGGCGGCGGAGGCGCACGTGACGCGCGCGCGGGAGTCGGCGCGGGCGTCCGGGGAGTGGCTCCAGCGCCTGCACACGGACTTCGTGGCGGCCACGATCGGCTTCGCCCGCGGCGAAGACCTGCCGGCCGTGCTGGACCTGCTGCTCCCGGTGGCGCTGGCGGCGGCGGACTACCGCTTCGAGTTCGCGTCGCCGCGGGCGCGCACGGCCTGGGCGCGTGACGTCGCGAGCCCGGCCACCGAACTGCTGATGACGCTGCTGGCCCGGCTGCGGGAGCCGAGGCTGGCCGCCGAACTGATCGAGCGCACCTGCGCGGTCGGCGCGTACGCCGGGGCCGGGGCGCCCGCGCTCGACCTGACCGGCACGCTGCCCGCCCCCGAAGCCGCGCCGCCCGGCGCCGGGTTCCCGCTGGCCGCACTGGGTTCCGTCACGGCGTCGCTGCCCCTGCGGCTCACCCCGCCGCCCGCCCTGCGCTGGTCGCCGGACGCGCCGATGGAACTCGACCGCTGGCTCGACGTCGCCGCCGAGCGGTACGGCTCGCCCCGCCCGGCCGCCGGACCCGTCACGACGTGGCCCACCGCCGAGCCCGGGCGCGAAACGTTCCTCCTGCGCTACGCCGACGCCGGCCACACCTACCTGAGCTGGCGGAGCACGCGGGACCTCGGCGCCGTCCACGTCCACCCGGTCGACGCCGCGCTGGTGGCGACGGCCCGCGAGGTCCTGGCCGATGCTTCGCCGACCCCGCGAGAAGGCGAGAGCGTCGCCGACGCCGTCCGGCGCTCGCTGGGAGAGGACGCCTTCGGCGGCTTCGAAGGCGAACAGCGTGTGGCCCGGGTGCTCGCGCTCAACCTCCTGCCCGCGGACCTGGTCGCGCGGCTGCGGGAGGCCGCTGCCGGTGGGCGGCGGCCGCTCCTGCGCGTGCAGCCCTCGCCCAGCCTCGCCGCGGTGCCGTGGGGCCTGCTCGCCCTGCCCGACCGGCGGCCGGAGCGCGCGCTCGAACCCGGCGAGGAGGGCACGTGCTTCGACGGCGACGAGCGCGTCCTCGACGTCGCCGACGTCTCCCTGCTCGCGCCCGCCGGGATCCCGCGCCGCCCGCCGCGTGCCGCCGACGGGCCGCCGGTGTACCTGCTCGACCCGCGAATCCCCGGCCAGAGCGCGTTCGGGGAGCTGGGCTCGGTGCTCGGCAAGCAGGAGCCGGCGTCGCCGCTGATCCGCCACCTGGACGCGCGGCTCGCCGCCGGCCCGGTCCGCCCCGCCGCCGCGCGCGGGCTCGACCTGGTCCGCCGCACCGACACCGACCGGCGGCTGCTCGCCCGGCTGCTGGCCGAGCCGTGTTCGCGGCTGGTGTTCGCCGGGCACGTCAGCCGGGTGCGCGACGAACACGGCGCGCAGACCGCGCTGCACCTGTCCTGCCCGGCCGAGCTGCCCGGCACCGCCGAGCCGATCGGGGCGCACCGGCCGTTCACCGCCGCGGACCTGGCACTGTCCGATGTGGACACGATGCCGCCGCGGGTGGCGCTGCTCGGCTGCGCCAGCGCGAGCGACTTCGGCCTGCCCGAGCCGTTCGGCGTGCTGCTCGCCGCCGTCGCGGCCGGGGCCAGCCTGGTGGCCGCGACGGTGTGGGCGCTGCCGACGTCGGCCGCGGTGCCCGGCGCGGACCCGATGGCCGAACTGGTGATCGCCGTCGACACCGCCCTCGACGGCGACGACCCGGTGACCGAGCTGTGCGAGTGGCAGCGCACCCGCCTCGCGCGGTGGCGCGAACAGCCCGAGCCGGCCCGCTCGCCCGCGTTCTGGGCGGCGCTGACCTGCCTGGACGCCTCCGACGACGGGCAAACCTGGGTTCGGTAGCACCGCGGCCCGCCGAAGCTGTGCACACCGCACAGAGAGGCAGGACACGATGTTCAAGAAGATCCGGCGCCAGGTCGACGAAGCCACCCGCCAGGGCGCGGCCCGCGGCGCGCAGCAGTTCCAGCAGCACGCGGAGCAGTTCCGCCGGGCGGCCGCCGCCCAGGGCCACGACATCACCCCGCAGCTGCCGACGCCGCAGCTGGCCGCGCAGGCGTTCCGGGCGATGAACGCCGACCCCGCGATGGCGGAGTTCCTGGCGTTGCCCGCCGACGAGCAGCTGCGCCAGCAGCAGGAACTGCAGGCCTACGGCACGGAACTGCGGCGGCTGTACGACACCGGCGAGGCGGCCACGCTGGTCGTGCGCGCTCTGGAGCCGACCGACCGGACGGTCGCCGGTCAGGCCCGGTACACCGCGACGCTGGAGGTGACCCGGGCGGACGGCAGCACGTACCGGACGGTCACGCCGCTGATCACGCCGCTCGCGACGATCCAGCAGTACGCACCGGGCACCCGGCACGAGGCCCGCGTCGACCCGGCCGACCCGGCGAAGGTCGCGGTGTTCGGGCCGATCGCCTAGTCCGGCGTACTTCGCCGTGGGGTGCCTGAGGTCCTGAATGACTCATTCAGGTCTTGGGAGGTCCTGAATGACTCATTCAAGACCTCGCGGCACCCCGTTCGAGCCGGCCGGTGTCGCCGGCCGGCCGGTCGTGACTTGGCCATCACCTTTACCTGAACCGAAAGGAGGCGCCGTGTTCGCCTTCGGATTGCCGGGAGACCCGCGGCCGGACCGTCGCGGGCGGCGGCTGTGGCTGCTCGGCGTGCCCACGACGCTCGCCTGGGCCGCGGTGGGCTGGTCCGGCTCGCTCGGGCTGCTGGACGGCTTCCGGCTGATGTCGCTGAACCGCGTCGACGCGTGGGGGGCCGACGCGGGCCCGGTGGTTTCGCTCGTGCTGTTCTTCAGCCTCGCGATCACGGTGGCGTCGTCGCTCGGCTTCGCGATGCTGTGGACGGCGGGCCTGTCGCTGGACCGGATGGCCGTCCGCTTCCGGGCGGGCTCGCTCGCCGCCGCACTGGGTGTGGCGCTGGGCAGCGGCGTGGCCATTCCCTCGTGGACGCCGCCGGAGGCGGTGGGGCGGCGGCTGCCGGTCCTCGACGGCGACGGCGAGCCGTGGTCCGATGTGGACTGGGTCGTCTACTACGAGCCCTACCTGGTGCCGGCGGTGGCCGCGCTGATCGCGCTGGTGCTGATCGTGGTGCTGCTGCGGGCGTTCCTCGCCGAGGCGGAGGCCGACGACCGCGCCGAAGCCCTGCGCCGGTACGGCCGCGAGGTGACCGGGCACGTCACGCACGTCGAGTTCACCAACGTCTGGGTGCTGGGGAACCCGCGGTACGTCGTGCACGTCCGGTTCCCGGCGGAAACGGGGGAGCGCACGGTGGTGACGACGATGGTCACGCCCGTCCTCCAGTCCCCGTCGCGCGGCTCGGCCGTCCGCGTCCGCTACGACCCCCGCGACCCGGAAACCGTGCTGGTGGAACCGGATCCGGCCGAATCGCCCTTCTTCTGAGGAGTTCCCATGTCCCCTGCCGCACTCCTGCGCGGCTTCCTCGGCGGCGGTGTCGCCGGCGCGGCGGTGAGCGCCTTCGTCACCGGGATCGTGCTCGAGGAAGTCCCGCTCATCCTGACCGCGCTCGGCCTCCCCGCCGGCTACGGACTACTGCTGTACGTGGCCGGCGCGCCACGCCGCGCCCGCGAGGCCGCGGTCATTCCCCGCGTCGCGCTCGCGAGGATCGAAAGCCGGCGGGCCGGCGGCACGGAAACGGGCGACGTCCCCCTGACCCTCGTCCTCACCGTCGCGCCCGAGGACGCGCCGTCGTTCCGCGTCGAGATCACCCACGGCGTCAACCTGGCCGACCTGCCCGGCTTCCCGGCGGGCGAGGTCCTCGTGGTCCAGTACCCACCGGACCGGCCGTGGCGGGCCGAGGTCGTGCCGAACCCGACGGCGGAGTGGCGGCGCCGGGCGGAAGAGGCGGTGATCGAGCCGGCGCCGCAGTCCACTGTGGTCGGGCCGCCGCCGGAGGGGTGCGCGTTCGCGGTGGTCGCGTTCGCGGGCCTGCTGTTCGGCGCGGCGGTCGTCCTCGGGCTGTTCCGGGTGGAGCTGTTCCGCCCCACGGAAGAGCAGCCCGAATCCAGCACGACGGAGACGTCGACCACCGAGACCACGACGACGGAGACGTTCAGCTTCCACATCACCATCACCGGGCCCGACGGCACCACTACCTTCGTGCTGCCGTCGACGCCACGCAGAGCGCCAGGCGATCGCGGGCGTCGGCCAGGGTCGGGTAGACCGGCAGCTGGTGTTCGAGGTGCAGGGCGGCGATCGGCCGCCGGACGGAGTGCTGGTCGCTCGCGATGACGCACGGGATGCCGGCGGCGTGCGCCTCGGCCGTGGTCAGCAAGAGGACCCGCAGGGCGCCGGCCGAGCAGAAGCCGACCCGGGTGAGGTCGACGAGCAGGGCGCGCGGGCGCTTGAGCAGCTCGGCGTCCAGGTGCGCGAACAGGCGGTCGGCGATGTCCTGGTCGAGGTCGCCGACGGCGGCCAGCACGGTGGCCTCGCCGGTCGCGGTGACCGTGACGGTCGTGGTGCGCCGGTGGAACCGGGCTACCGGGTCTTCAGTGCGCATGGTGCTGCCACCTCCGGTGTGACGGCGGCTCCGCGGAGCCGGGCCGACGCGAAGAGCGTCACGGCTGCTGGCTGAACCGCGGGTACTGGTGCTTCTACCCAGAACCCGCGCGGTTCAAGCGGCCGGGTACTGGGACTTTTCCAGCAGCCGGGCCAGGTGCACGGCGTTGCGGCCAGCGTGGCGTTGGTCGAGGCGACGGCGTCGGGCGTTTCGTCGAGGTCGTTGTAGTCGCCGCCCTGGGCCGGGATCGAGAACCCCGTGTCGTTGAGGGTCTGGAAGAGGTCGGCGATGATCTTGTGCGCGCCGTCTTCGTTGCCGACCGCCGCGGCGACGGCGACCTTGCCGGCCTTCGCCGTCCGTTTCGGACAGTTCGGCGTCGAGGCGTTCCAGCACGCGCTGCGCCACGCTGGACATGTGCCCGACCCACGTCGGCGTGGCCACGAGCAGGATGTCGGCCGCCTGGACCTTGGCGCGGATCGACGGCCACGCGTCGCCGTCACCCATGTCGGCTTCGACGCCGGGCCGGACGTCGTGGTCCACGGCGCGCATCGGTACCTCCGGTTCGGGGACGGTTCGCCGCGTCCCGGTTCCCCGCCGCCGGGCGGTCGAACCGGGAAGATCAGCGCGGCAGCGTCACCTCGACGGTCGTGCCCCGGCCGGGCGTGCTTTCCACGGCGAGCCCGCCGCCCATCGCCTCGGCGAGGCCCTTGGCCAGCGGGAGACCCAGGCCGACGCCCTCGCCGGAGTCGGCGCCGAGCCTGTCGAACGGGGTGAACAGCCGGTCGAGGTGCTCCGGGGCGATGCCGCGGCCGCTGTCGGCGACGGTGATGACCACCGCGTCGGCCTCCGTGCGGGTGGTGAGCACGACGGTGCCGCCCGTCCGGTTGTAGCGGACGGCGTTGCCCGCGAGGTTGAGCAGGATCTGCTTGAGCCGCCGCTCGTCACCGTGCAGCGCGGCCGGCCCGCTCTCGTCGCGCAGGTGCACGCCTTCCGCATCGGCGAGCGGTTCCAGCAGGCTCAGCACCTCGGCGACCACGGCCGGCACGTCGATGTCGACCGGGTGCAGCGGCAGCGCCCTGGCCTCGATCCGGGCCACGTCGAGGACGTCGTCCACCATGGCGAGGATGTGCCCGGCCGCGCCGGTGATGTGTTCGAGCGCCGCCTGGCGGCGTTCCGGCGGCAGGTCGAGCGACCCGAGCAGTTCGGTGAACCCGGTGACGGCCTGCAGCGGCGTGCGCAGCTCGTGGCCGAGGGCGGCGACGAAGTCGGTCTTGGCGCGGCTGGCCCGCTCCGCGGCCTGGCGGGCGACGTCGGCCTCGTGCCGGGCCTGGCGTTCGCGTTCGGCCGCGCGCCGCTGGGTGACGTCCAGGACGTTGGCGATCAGCCGGACCGGCACGCCGTCCGGCCCGGCCACCGGCGAGACCGTGACGACCACGTCGAGCGTCCGGCCGTCGGGGTGGCGCAGTGTCGCCTCGTAGGGCGCCTCCGGCGCGGTCACCGGGGTGAACAGCTCGGCCAGCCGGACGCCGGTCAGCTCGTGCTCGGACCGCCCGAGCAGGTCGCGCAGTGCCTCGTTCGTCCTGGTCACGGCCCCGTCGGCGGCGGTGATCGCCATGCCGATCGCGTTGTCGTCGAACGCCCGCCGGAACCGCTCCTCGCTGTCGGCGAGCGCGCCGAAGAGCGCGTGGTGGTCGATGGCCACCGACGCCAGGTGGGTGAGCCGGTCGACCAGGTCCCGCTCGCGGGAACTCGGCTGGTGCGTCCGCTCGTGGTAGACGGCGAAGGTGCCCACCACCCCGGCCCGGCCGCGGATCGGCGTCGACCAGCAGGCCCGCAGGCCGTGCGCGCCCGCGAGGTCGCGGTAGCGGATCCAGCGCGGGTCGGTGGTGACGTCTTCGGCGACGACCGGCGTCCCCAGGTAGGCGGCCGCGCCGCAGGACCCTTCGTCGCGGCCGATGGCGAGCCCGTCGATGCGGGAGGAGTAGGACGGCGGCAACGAGGGCGCGGCGCCGTGGCGGAGCGTCGAGGATTCGCGGTCGAGCAGGAGGATCGAGCAGTGGCAGTCCGGCATGAGCCGTTCGAGGGTGGTCGCGACCTCGGTCAGCACGTCGGGCAGTGGGACGCCGCCCGCGATGCGTTCGAGGACCCCGGACTGCGCCTGGAGCAGCGCTTCGGTGTCGGTGGCGGCTTCGCGGGTGCGGGTCACGGCTCGAACCGGTAGCCGACCCCGCGGACGGTCCGCACCCGCTCCGCCCCGATCTTCTGGCGCAGGCGGTGGACGTGCTCGGTGACGGTCGCTTCGCCCTGCCACTCGGCGGCGCTCGCCCAGACGCGTTCGAGCAGCTGGGCCCGAGTGAACACCTGCCGCGGGTGGGAGGACAGGAAGGTGAGCAGGTCGAACTCCTTCGCGGTCATGGTGAGCTCGCGGCCGTCGAGGAACACCTCGCGCGCGCCCTGGTCGATCCGCAGCCCGGCCGCGGGCCCCGGCGGCGCGGGCGCGGCCCGCCGCAGCACCGAGCGCACGCGGGCGGCCAGCTCGCCGGGGGAGAAGGGCTTCACGAGGTAGTCGTCGGCGCCCAGGTCGAGCCCGACGATCCGGTCGGCCTCGCCGCTGCGGCCCGACAGCACGATCACGGGCAGCGCGGCGTGCTCGCCACCGCGCAGCCGCCGCAGGACGTCGAGGCCGCCGACGCCGGGCAGGGCGAGGTCGAGGATGACGAGGTCCAGCCGGTCGCGCTCGATGGCCTCGAGCGCCCGCCTGCCGTCGGCCGCTTCGGTGACCCGGAACCCCTCGGCTTCCAGCTGCCAGGTGACGACGGTCCGCACCCGCGGATCGTCGTCGACGACGAGCACTTGGCGGCTGCCGGGCAGCGTCGCTCGGGCGTCCATCACGAGCTCCTTCGCCGCCGTCCGGCCGCCACGCCGCGGCCCGCACCCATGGTGCCTCACCAGCGGCGCGACGGCCAGATCACCGAGCCGGCGCGGGGGATGGTGTCACGCGGACTCGACCTTGGGCATGATCTCCTCGGTCAGCCGCTTGAGATCGTCGAGCGTCTTCGACGTCGGCACGTCGCGGAACGGCGGCCACAGCAGCGGCATCGTCAAACCGGCATCCTTGTACCGCTTGAGGATGTCCTCGATCTGCTGGGCGCTGCCGGCCAGCAGGTTGGTGCCCTTGCCCGCCGGGGTCTGGTCCATCGGCTCGTCGGTGATGACGAACCAGATCATGCTGCACATCTCGAAGCCGTCCGGGAAGCCGCGGCCGAGCTCGCCCAGCTCGCGCTCCATCTCGCCCTTCCAGCGCTTGATGTCCTCCGGGGTGTCCTGGATGCCGATCCAGCCCTGCAGGCCGTACTTCGCGATGCGCTTGGCCGAGCGCTTCGGGTCCTTCAGGCCGGAGAAGAAGATCGGCGGCGGCTGCTGGATCGGCTTGTGGCCGAAGCCCGACAGCTCGAAGTCCGCGAACTCGCCGTGGTACTCGAACAGCTCGTTGGACCAGATGCCCTGCATGATCTCGATCGTTTCGCGGACGTGGCCGTGCCGGCGCGGGAACAGGTGCGGGACGCTGGCGGCGGCGAACTCCTCGGGCATCCAGCCGGAGCCGACGCCGACGTTGAGGCGGCCGCCCGACAGGTGGTCCTGGGTGGCGAGCTCGGCCGCGAGCACGCCGGGGGAGCGGTACGGGGTGTCGATGATGCTCATCCCGATGCGCACCTTCGTGGTCTTCGCCGCGAGCCACGGGATCAGCGTCATGCCCTGGAACCACTTGCCGCGCGAGATGACCGGCAGGGCGTTGGGCAGGTCGGTCATCATGCCGAACGGGTACTGCAGTTCGGCGCGGTCGGAGCTCTCCGGGACGACGATCCGGTCGAGCGTCCAGACGGAGTCGAAGTCGAGGTCCTCGGCCAGCGCGGTGAGGTCTTCGAGCTCCTTGATCGTCACCTCGTCGCGGAAGTTGGGCAGGTAGAGAGCGAGCTTCATGCGTCCGGCCTCCTCGAGACGTCGTCGTCAAGCGGATCGTGCGCCGGCCGGCTCAACTCGATCACACGTGATTCTCAAATCCCGGACAACAGCACCGCCGCACGCCGCGGTCTGCCTTTACGTTCCCAGGTATGGACGTGCTCTGGAGCCCCTCCGCGGACCGGATCGAGAACTCCCCGCTGCGCGCGTACCTGAACTGGCTGGAGCGGCGCGAAGGACGGCCGTTCCCCGGCCACGACGCGCTCTGGGCCTGGTCGGTCGCGGACCTGGACCGGTTCTGGACCTCCGTCGCCGGCTACTACGACGTCGCCTTCAGCACGCCGTGGACGCGCGTGCGCACCGCCGATCCCATGCCGCACACCCGCTGGTTCCCCGGCGCGCGGCTGAACTGGGCGCAGCACGCGCTGCGCCGCGGCGCCGAGGACGGCACGGCGCTGGTGTGCGTCCGGGAGGATGACGCGTCCGCGCGCGAGATCACCTTCGGCGCCCTGCGCCGGTCGGTGGCGGCCGCGGCCGGCTGGCTGCGCCGGGCGGGGGTGCGCCCCGGCGACCGCGTCGCGGCCTACCTGCCCAACACCGAGCACGCCGTGATCGCTTGCCTCGCGACCGCCGCCGTCGGCGCGGTGTGGGCGTGCTGCTCCCCGGACTTCGGCGCCGACGGCACCCTCGGGCGCCTCGCGCAGCTCGAACCCACCGTGCTCATCGCGGCGGACGGCTACCACTGGAACGGCAAGGTGATCGACCGCGCCGACGTCGTCGCGCGGCTGCGCGAGGAACTCCCGGCGCTGCGCCACTTCGTCCACGTCCCGTATGCGTTCGACCGGCCGGATCCGGCCGGCTCGACGCCGTGGGACGAGCTGCTCGCCCGGGACGAGCCCTTGGAGTTCGAGCAGGTCGAGTTCTCCCACCCGCTGTGGGTGCTGTTCACCTCCGGGACCACCGGGCGGCCCAAGGGCCTGGTGCACGGCCACGGCGGGATCACCCTGGAAGGGCTGAAGTGGTCCGGGCTGTACTGCGGGCTGCGGGCCGGCGAGCGGATGTTCGCCTGCACGTCGACCGGGTGGGCGCTGTGGAACATGCAGCTGGGCGCGCTCACCCAGGGCGCGGCGATCACGCTTTACGAAGGCGCTCCGCACCACCCGCCGGGCGCGGTCTGGGAGGTTGCGGCCCGGACCCGGGCGGACGTCGTGCTGCTCGGCGCCGCGGTCGTCACCGCCGGCACCGGGGTTTCGCCGCGGCGGCAGCACGACTTCGGCCGGCTGCGGCACGTCATGGTCAGTGGCTCGGCGCTGCCCGCGGCGGGCTACCACTGGATCACCGAGCACGTCAGCCCCGCGGTGCGGATCGACTCGACCAGCGGCGGCACCGACATCTCGGGCTCGTTCGTCGGCGCGAGCGAGTACGACCCGGTCCGGCCGGGCCGCATCGGCGGGCGGCTCGCCGGCGTCGACTGCGAGGCCTGGAACGAGGCCGGCGAGCCGGTGGTGGACGCGGTCGGGGACCTCGTCGTCACCCAGCCGATGCCGTCGATGCCGGTGTCGCTGTGGAACGACCCCGGCGCCGTCCGCTACACCGAGTCCTATTTCGACACCTGGCCGGGAGTGTGGCGGCACGGCGACTGGGTGACGCTGCACGCCGACGGCAGCGTCACCATCCACGGCCGGTCGGATTCGACGCTCAACCGCCAGGGCGTCCGGCTGGGCAGCAGCGACTTCTACGACGTGCTGGAAACCCTGGACGAGATCAGCGAAACCCTCGTGATCGGCCTCGACCGGCCCGGCGGCGAGTACTGGCTGGGACTGTTCGTGGTCCCGGCGCCCGGGCACCAGCTCGACGAGGCCCTGAAGCGGAAGATCGGCACCACCCTGCGGACCCGCCTGACGCCGCGGCACGTCCCGGACGAGATCGTCGAGGCGCCCGCCGTCCCGCACACGCTGAGCGGCAAACGGCTGGAGGTGCCGATCAAGAGGCTGCTGTCCGGCGTGGAGCTGGAGAAGGCCGCGAACGTCGCTTCGGTCGACGACCCGGACGCGTTGCGCTGGTACGCGCGCTTCGCGGCGGACCGGGCGCGCTGAGATGCGCCTGGGTGCGACGCTCGCCCGCCTGGCCCCCGGACCGCCGATCGTGGTCGCGGAGTGGGCGAAACGCTTGGTGGGCGAAGGGTTCGAGAGCTTGTGGACGCCTCAGATCATCGGGCGGGGGTTCCCGGTCCCGGACCCGTTCGTCACGTTGGCGGTGGCGGCCACGGCCACCGAGCACGTCGAAGTCGGCACGGCCACCGTGCAGGTCCCGCTGCACCACCCCGCCGACCTCGCCCACCGGGTCCGGTCGCTGCTGTCGGTGTGCGGCGACCGCCTGACCCTCGGCGTCAGCCCCGGCTCGACCGACCTCGACTACGCCGCTCTCGGCCGGGACTACGGCGCGCGCTTCCGGAACTTCGACGAGAACCTGCCGCGCTTGCGGGAGCTGCTTCCCGATGGGCCACCGCTGCTGCTCGGCTCGTGGGGCGCCAAAGTCGAGCGAGCCGCCCGGGAGTTCGACGGCTGGCTGGCGTCCGCGTACCGCCGCACCCCCGAGCAGATCCTCGCGGCGCACGAGCGCTACCGAGCCGCCGGGGGACAGCGCGCGATCGTTTGCGCCGTCCCGGTTTCGGCGGACCTGGGGCCGACCGGCGAGGTGCTGCACCGGTACGCGGAGGCGGGCTTCGACGACGCCGTCGTGCTGCTCGCCCCGGACGGCCCCGATCCGGCGGCGGTCCGGGCCCTGCTGTCGTAGAACGGCGGCGGTTGAGGCGGCGAAAAGCGGGTATTCCCGAGCGTGTCCAAGATCGTGCCGGTGCTCGCGGCCGCCGCGATGCTCAGCGCGTGCTCGGCCGCCGATGCCCCGGATGCCGCGGAAGCGGCCGGGAAGTTCGTCAGCGCCGTGGCGCACCACGACGGTGCCGCCGCCTGCGTGCTGCTCGCACCGCGGGCTCGCGACGGGCTGGGGCCGGTAGGCTGCGGCGCGGGCTCGCCGGTCGCGCTGCTCCCGCAGGCCGGCGTCGCGTCCACTGTGGTCTGGGGCGACGAGGCCCAGGCCCGCTCTTCGGCGGACACGTTGTTCCTGCACGACTTCCCGGACGGCTGGCGGATCACCGGCGCGGGCTGCCACCCCCGCAACGAGCAGGTCTACGACTGCGCGGTGGGTGGCCGGTGAAAGCGCGCGTGGTGTTCACCGGCTACCTGGTCCTCGTCCTCGGTGGACTGGCCTGCTTCATCGTGATCGGGGTGCTCGGCCGATGAAGAAGTTCGTCCGCGACAACGGGCTCGCCCTCGCGTTCGGCACCCTCTTCCTGCTGAGCCTCGTCGGCCAGGCGCTCTCCGGGCTGGCCGGTTTCGACGAGCGCCGGCTCGCCCACGGCGCCGACCCCGTCAGCCTCGGCCACTACCTGACGTCGTCGTCGTTCGCCGTCGACGTCGCGGAAAACTGGCAGTCGGAGTACCTGCAGTTCTTCCTGTACGTCTTCGCGACCGTGTGGCTGGTCCAGCGCGGCTCGCCGGAGTCGAAGCCGCTGGGCCGCGTCGGCACCGAAAGCGACCGCGACCAGCAGCTCGGCCGGTACACCGTCGCCGGGTCGCCCGCCTGGGCCCGCGCCGGCGGCTGGCGGACGGCGGTGTTCGCGCGGTCGCTCGGACTGGTGATGGGCACGATCTTCCTGCTGTCGTGGCTGGCCCAGTCGGTCGCCGGCGTCGCCGCGTACAACGCCGAACAGCTCAGCGACTTCGGCGACCCGGTGTCCTGGGCGGATTACCTCGCCTCGGCGGACTTCTGGTCCCGGACGCTGCAGAACTGGCAGTCGGAGTTCCTGGCCATCGGCTCGATGGCCGTGTTCAGCGTCTACCTGCGCCAGCGCGGCTCGCCGGAGTCGAAACCGGTCGGCGCGCCCCACGGCGTCACCGACGAAGCCGGCTGATCACCCCCGCAGGGTGTGGCTGGGCGGGCGGCCGTACTGCCGCTTGTACGCGACCGCGAACCGGCCGGGGTGCGGGAAGCCCCAGCGGACCGCGATGGCGGTCACCGTGTCACCCCGGCCCGGGTCGGCGGCGACGAGGTCTTCGTGGGCGCGGGCGAGCCGGATCCGCCGCAGGTACTGCAGCGGGGTCAGGTCGTGGTGGCGGGCGAAGGAGTACTGCAGTGCCCTCGGCGTGACGTGGCAGGCGCGGGCGATGTCGCCCAGCCCGATGTCCGTGTGCGCGTGCTCGTGGACGAAGTCCTCGGCGCGGCGCAGGGTGTCCGGCGCGGTCGTGCCGTCCGGGCCGTCGCCGGGGTACGCCGTGTTCGGGAACACCGTCAGCGCGGTCGCCGCGAGCAGGCGGGTGGCGTGGCCGACGAGCAGCGGGCTCGACGCCGTCCGGTCGTCGTCCAGCAGGCCCCGGACGAACGCCGCCGCGCGCCGCCAGTGCCCGGCGGCGGCCGCCGACCGGGGAGCCAGGGAGCTGAACCGGGGCTGCGCCGCGGCGACGCTGGCCATCGCGGCCGCCGGCACCGTCATGATCTGGACGTGCAGTTCGTGGCAGGCGACGAGGTAGCCGCCGCGGGGGAAGCTGCCGAGGCACACGTCGCCGGGCCGGTAGCGCTCGACGTCCTTGCCCAGCTCGGCGTGGGTCTTGCCGGTGACGAGCGTGCTCACCGACAGGTCGTCGGTGCCCTCCAGGGACAGGGTGAGGTCCGGCGGCAGGGTGAGGTCGACGAAGCTCAGCCCGCGCACGCTGACCTGAGACAACGCCACTGCCGACCGCCGGTCGAACGCCGTGGCCTTGCCGGGGCGGGCGGTGTACATCCGCCGGATGAACTCCTGCGCCTCATCCGGGTCGGCGGTGGCGAACCTCGTCCGTTCGGGCGTGGCGAGGCAGGACGGAGTAGTGGCCATGAGATCGCTCTTCTCCAGGCTGCGGTACCCGATACGGTACGCGCGCGGCCGGGTGGAGGGGGATCAGCGCGGCGCGAGCGCGGCCGCCAGGGTGGGGTAGATCCGCAGGCCGTCGGGCAGTTCGAGGAACCGCAACAGGCCGCTGATCGGGTCTCCTACCACCACCCCGAACGACGCCGGGCAGGCGACGGACCGGCAGCGCAGTTCCTCGATCAGGTGCAGTCCGGCGGTCGAGCAGAACGTGACGTCGCGGAGGTCCGCGACGACCGCGGTCGCGCCGTCGGCGAAGATCTCGCCGAGCCGCGCCCGGATCGCGGCGACGGTGCCCAGGTCGAGGTCCCCCGCGACAGCCAGGACCCGCGTCCCGTCCACCCGGTGGACGGTGACCGTGACGTTCGGGCGCTCCGGCACTCCTGCTCCCGCTCGTGGCAGCGAATCGTCGGCTCGATTCGAGTAGAGCGCCGGTGCGTGGCCGGGCGCAGCACCGTGGGCGAACGGCGGCCGGCCACGGAACGAAACCGCGTCGGGATGGGCGGGCACCCATCCCGACGCCGGGTCAGCCGGCCGGTGCGGTGGTCCGGTGCCCGAGTGCTGCCAGCGCGTCCGGGTGGCCGGCCGGGACCACGCCGGAATACACCGCCGTCCAGCAGGACGGGCAGCAGTACTGGCGGAACACGACCGGTGCGTCCACGTAATCCGTTGCGGTGGCGATGATCTGGGGCCCGGCTTCGGTGGCGGGCCCCTCGTACACGGCGACCGCCGGTTCGCCGTCCGCCGTCCGGAGCAGCTCGCCGCAGTGGCCGCAGGCCAGGCCACCGCCGGACGGCTCGACCAGGTTGTCGTCGAGGCGGCGGGCGGCGGCGAGGGACGTCTTGCCGAGGGACGGCGCCGCGGCCGACCGGGCGCGCCGGTGGTCGCGCCGCCGGTCGCGTTCGGCCGCCGTCGCGGCCCGGTCCACCGCGCCGCCGTCGAGGACGACGCCGTAGACGCCGGTGGCCGCCGCCGCGGTGATCTTGTCCTCGCGCAGGTCCCGGGCGACGGCGTCGGGATCGCGGGTGAGCGGGTCGCCGTAGCCGCCGCCACCCTGCCACGTCATCGCGAACACCTCACCCGGCGCGAGGTAGCTCGACGCGTAGTTCTGCCCCGGCTCGAGGGTGTCGCTCACTTCGTCCAATGTGGACGGGAGGCGGCCGGCGGCGAACAGGTCCGCCACCCGGCTCCGCCGCGCGACGACGTCCAGCCCGCTGTTGCCGGGGTGCCCGCCGGCCAGCCCGCCGTTCTGCGCGACCGCCTTCCCGGCCGACGCCAGCACGAGGCCCATCGGGAGGCTGGTGCCGTGCGGGGTCAGCGCGATCGACGCGCCGAGCCCGCCGCGGTGGCGCCCGGGGCCGCCGGAGTCGGGGACTTCCCGCCGCCACAACGCCAGCACGGGGTAGAGGAACTCGGTCATCTCGACGTCGGGGACGCGGCCCATCGGGATGCAGAACAGGCCGCCGGTGTCGATGCCGTCGGCGTCCGGGCGCGCGCCGTAGCCGCCGGCCATCGGTTCCATGATGATGTTGAGGAACGGCGCCGGGACGTCACCGCGTTCGTCGAGGCCCGCGATGACCGCGGTGTCCCAGGTGCCGCAACAGGTCGCCTGGACGTTCTTGCCGAGTTCCAGGTCGCGGTCGAGCATCCGGGACAGGCACTCGGCGACCAGGCTGCCGGTCAGCCACGCCGGCCCGATCGGCCCGCGGCCGACGGCGGCGGGGAAGGTCGCGTTGTTGAGCGTCCCTTCCTCGGTGACCAGGTCGAAGCAGCGCATCAGCCCACCCGCCGACCACGGGATGTCGCCGGCGAGGATCGGCAGCAGCGCCAGCATGACGCCGCCGCGCATGCCCGCGTACGTGCAGTTGATGACGCCGGCCTGCGGGTCGGTGCCGGTGAAGTCGAACGTCAGGTGGTCGCCGGTCTTGGTGGTGGTGACCGTGATCTTGTGCAGGTTCCGGTCGCCTTCGTGCGACTGGTCCTGGTAACCGGTGGCCGACCAGGAGCCGTCGGGCAGCGCGGAAAGCTTGTCCCGCAACCGGCTTTCGGCGTCGGACATCATCCGCTTCATCACGGCCTTGACGGTGTCCGCGCCG
This sequence comes from Amycolatopsis lexingtonensis, assembly GCF_014873755.1. Lineage (NCBI taxonomy): Bacteria > Bacillati > Actinomycetota > Actinomycetes > Pseudonocardiales > Pseudonocardiaceae > Amycolatopsis > Amycolatopsis lexingtonensis. The sequence continues at coordinate 2,804,606 of NZ_JADBEG010000001.1, read as the reverse complement.
TACTGGCCGATCAGCGCGTGCAGCCGCTCGGCGCCGACGTTGTTGGCGCCGATCTTCGCGCGCAGGTCGAGTCCGACGAGCATCGGCACGCGGGAGCGGCGCACCCACAGGTCGGCGACGTCGCGCTGCAGCTGCCCGCCGCGGACCACCTTGACCGGCGGGGTCGGCAGCGACTCGGAGAAGACGTCCTCGGCGGCGGGGGAGAAGGAGCCGAGCCCGACGCCGCCGAGGTCCGGCTGGTGGGCGATGGCGCTGGTCCAGGCGAACAGCTGCCCGTCGTGGAAGACCGGCTGGTAGACGATGACGTCGTTCTGGTGCAGCCCGCCGCCGACCCAGGGGTCGTTGCACAGGAACATGTCGCCGGCTTCGATGCCCGGGTTCACGGCGCGGTTGCGCAGCGTCCAGTAGATGGCGAGGTCGACCGCGCCGACGAGCATCGTGTTGTAGAGGCCGACCTGCACCTCCTGACCGAGCTCGTCGGAGATGGCGAAGTCGAAGTCGTTGGCGTCGGTGACGATCGGCGAGCCGGACATGCGCTTGAGCGCTTCGCCCATCTCGTCGGTGACCGACCACAGCCGGTGCCGGATGACCTCGTAGGTCAGCGGGTCCAGTGCGTCGATCTGGTCCTGGGTGACACTATGGACGTCCAAAGTGGACGGTACCGAGCGCTGGAGCTCACCGAGGTCGACGGGACGGCTCGAGAACTGCTCCGAGCCCGGGATGGGCATGCTCATGCGGCGCTCCTGATCGTGAGGTTGCCGAGGTGGTCGACGGTGCCGGTGGAGCCGGCGGGCACCACGACGGTGGTGGTCGGGACCTCGACGATGGCCGGGCCGGTCAGCACGTGGCCGCTGCGCAGCTCGCGGTAGTCGTAGACGGCGGTGTCGACGTAACCGAGTGCCGCGTCGAGGCAGACAGGCCGGGTGCCGGCCTGCGTGGCGGGTGAGTCCGCGACCGGGACTTCGGGCAGTTCCGGGCTGAACGGCAGGATGCCGACGCCGCGAACGCGGAACGTGATGGCCTGGATCCCGGCTTCGCGGAACCCGGCGTCCTTGCCGTAGAGCGCGGCATAGCGCTCCTCGAACCCGGCGGCGGCTTCTTCGATCGCCGCCGTGTCCAGAGGTCCCTGGACGACGGGGGTCGTGACTTCGGCGAGCTGCATCGAGTAGCGCATGTCGATTTCCCGGTGCAGCTCGACCTTTTCGAACTTCAGGCCCTGGCGGTCCAGTCCGTCGCGGACGCGCTGTTCCAGCTGGGCGAAGTTGCGCTCGGCCCGCTGCGGGTCGAACGGGACGTTCAACGGGTCGGACAGCTCGGCCGCCAGCACGATGTCCGACGACGCCAGCCCGAACGCCGAGAACGCCGACGCGACCGGCCCGAGCGGGACCACGACCTCGGTACACCCGACTTCGGCCGCGTAGCCCGCGCAGTGCGCCGGACCCGCGCCGCCGAACGCGTAGAGCACGAACCCGCGCGGGTCGTGCCCGGCTTCGACGACCGTCTTGCGCAGCAGGTCGCCGGTCTGCGCGTTCTGCACGGTGTAGATCGCGGCCGCGGCCTCCTCGACGGTGAGGCCGAGCGGCTTGGCGATGTGCGTGTCGATCGCTTCGCGGGCCAGTTCCAGCGACAGCGGCTTGCGGCCGCCGAGCAGCCCGCGCTCGGGCAGGATGCCGAGCACCAGGTTGGCGTCGGTGTTGGTCGGCTCGGTGCCGCCGTTGCCGTAGCAGGCCGGGCCCGGCACGGCCTGGGCGCTGTGCGGCCCGATGCGCAGGTTGCCGCCGGCGTCGAGCCAGGCGATCGCGCCGCCGCCGGACCCGATCGCGTCGACCCGCAGCGTCGGCACGTTGATCGGGTGGTGGTTGATGACGGTCGTGGTGTCGCGCACCGGTTCGCCGTCGACGACCAGCCCGGCCAGGAACGTGGTGCCGCCGACGTCGGTGGAGATGATGTCGCGGTGGCCGAGCTGGCGGCCCAGCGCGACCGAGCCGATCACCCCGCCGGTGAGCACCGACCCGACCGTGCTGATCGCGGTGGCGGGCGCCTCGCGCGCGGCGACCGCCCCGCCGTTGCTCTGCATCACCAGCAGCGGCCCGGCGAGCCGGTTCTCGCGCAGCGTGTCTTCCAGCGTGGTCAGGTAGTCGCGCAGGCCGGGGCCGATCTGCGTGCTCATGATCGTGGTGGCGTTGCGGGCGAACTCGCGGATGCGCGGGCTCACCTCCGACGACAGTGCGACGAAGACGTCCGGGTCCGCTTCGTGGATCAGCTCGCGGATCCGCTGTTCGTGCGCCGGGTTGCGGAACGACCACAGCAGCGAGACGGCAATGGCGCGGACGCCGTCGGCCAGCAGCGCGCGGATCTTCGCGCGGGCTTCGTCCTCGTCGAGCCGGACGACGACGGCGCCGTCGCGGTCGACCCGCTCGGTCACCTCTTGGGCGAGCCGTTTCGGCAGCAGCCCGTGGTCCTTCCGCTGCCCCAGCACGTTCTGCAGCTCGTGCGGCGAGCGCCCGAGGTAGCGGCCTTCGACGTTCATGATGAAGATCGAGTCGCGGTGGCCCTTGGTGGTGAGGAAGCCGACCGGCGGCACGTTGCCCGTCACCAGCGCGTTGAGCGACGACGTCGTCCCGTGCGCGATGTGGTGGGTCTCGGCCAGCATCTCCGGCAGCGGCTTGCCGAGCTGGTCGGCCAGCAGCTCGAGGACGTCCAGCACACCCCGGGAGTAGTCCGGCGGGGTGGAGGGGGACTTCGCGGCGAGCACGGTCCCGGCGTCGTCGTCGAGAACGGCGTCGGTGAACGTGCCGCCCACGTCCACGCCGATGACATAGGCCATGACTCACGCTCCTTTGCGCGGAGAATCTGCTAACTGTGGCGTAGACTATTCAACGCATGTGACAAGAGTCAACCCTCTTGACGACGTCTGGTCGATGACGTCAAATACTCGACGTAGATGTCAAACAAGGAGGTCGGAGATGCAGCCACGCCGGGTCGCGGTGCTGGGCGGAGGACCTGGCGGGCTCTACGCCGCGCGCTTGCTCAAGCTCGCGTTCCCGTCCTGCGAGGTCGCCGTGCACGAGCAGGGGGAGCCGGACACCACCTTCGGGTTCGGCGTCGGGCTGGCCGCGGGCACCCAGCGCAAGCTCGCCGCGGCCGACCCCGCCACCCTGCGCGACGTGGTCGCCGCGGGCTGCCGGCACGACATGACCCTGCGGGTCGGCGCGGACGTCGTCCGCGTGCGCAACGACCGGCTCGTCGGCGTCGCGAGGACCGAGCTGCTCGCGATCCTGCAGCGCCACGCCGAAAAAGCCGGGGTGACGCTGCACTTCGGCGCCCGCCGCACGGCCGCCGAGCTCGACGCCGACCTGGTCATCGCCGCCGACGGCGTCGGCAGCGCCACCCGCGAGCAGGGCCCGTTCGACGCCCGGATCGAGACCGGGCGAGGCCTGTACCTGTGGTGCGGTGCCGACTTCGCCCTCGACGACGCTCTGTTCGAACCGGTCCGCACCGAGCATGGTGTGTTCGTCACGCACGCCTACCCGTACGGCGCCGGGCGCAGCACTTTCCTCATCGAGACCGACGAGGCCACCTGGCGTCGGGCCGGGTTCGACCGGGCCGTCGACGAGACGGCGTCCGACGAGGTTTCCCTGCGGTACCTGCAGGACGCCTTCGCCGGGCCGCTGCGGGGACACCGGCTGATCGGCAACCGCACCCGCTGGCTGCGGTTCCGGACCGTCCACTGTGGCCGGTGGGCGGCCGGGAACACCGTCCTGCTCGGCGACGCCGCGCACACCGCGCACTTCTCCATCGGCTCGGGCACGAAACTGGCCATGGAGGACGCGATCGGCCTGGTCGAAGCCCTGCGGTCCGCGCCGGGCACCGCCGAGGCGTTCGCCGCCTTCGAGACGAACCGGCGGCCGGCCGTCGAACGGCTGCAGGAGCTGGCCCGGCGGAGCCGGCTGTGGTGGGAGTCGTTCCCCGCGCGGACGCACCTGCCGGTCGAACGGCTGATGGTCGCCTACATGACCCGTGCCGGGAACGTCCCCCTCGAGCGGTTCGCCGTGACCAGCCCGGACGTCGTCGCGACCGCGCTGACCCAGTACGCCGGGGCGCCGCCGCCCGAGGGCGGGTTCGTCGACTGGGTGCTCGACCGGCAACCGGCGCCGCCAGGAGACCTCGTCACGATCGGCGACGTCGTCGCCGACCCGTGGGACCTCGAGGGGGACGCGGTGGTGGCTCGCGCCCGGGAAGCGCGGGACCGCGGTGCGGCCGGGTTCCGGTTCACCGGACCGGGTGATCGCGGCGCCCTGCTCACCCGCCTGGACCTCGCCGAGCGCGTCCGGCTCGAAGCCGGTGGCATCGTCCTGGTGGAAGGCCCCGCGGCGCTGCGGGACGACCTCGCCGCCGGTCTCGTCAGCGCCCGCACCGACCTGATCGAGGAGACCGCATGAGCGAGCTTGTGAGCGAATCATCGGACACTGCGCTTCCGGCTCAGGTGGCGCCGAGCGTCAGTGAGGGGGGCGCATGAGCCGCTGGGGTGCCAAGGTCGTTCCCTACCCGGCCGACGTCGTGCACGCGTACCGGGACGGCGGCCTGTGGGGGACCGCCACGATCGCCGGGCAGCTGCATCGGATCGCGCGGGCGCACCCGGACCGGGACGCCGTCGTCGCGCTCGACGGCCGGGTCACCTTCCGCGAGCTGGACGAGCGCACCGACCTGCTGGCGGCCGGGCTCGCGGGGCTCGGTCTGGTGCCGGGCGACCCCGTGCTCTTCCAGACGACCAACCGGCTCGGCACGGTGCTGGCCTGGTACGGCGTCCTCAAGGCGGGCCTGGTGCCGGTGTGCACCCTGGCCGCGCACCGCGCGCATGAGATCGGCGAGGTCAGCCGCCGCGTCGGCGCCGTGGCCCACCTGGTGGAGACGGGCGGGTTCGACCTCGTCGGCTTCGCCGCCGAGCAAGGCCGCGACCACCCGACGCTGCGGCACGTCCTCGTGCTCGGCGACGACCCGCGCGGGGTCTCCGTCGAGCACCTCGGGCGGGACCTCGACCTGGGCACCGCGCGCAAGACGGTCGAGGACATCCAGGCCGGGATCGGCCCGGACGACGTCGCGGTCTTCCAGCTCTCCGGCGGCACCACCGGCGTGCCGAAGGTGATCCCGCGGCTGCACGCCGAGTACTGGTACAACGCCCTCGCCTACGCCGAGTCCTGGGGCTGGACGCCGGAAACGCGGGTCGCGCACCTCATCCCGATCGTGCACAACGCCGGGATCGTCTGCGCCCTGCACGGCGCGCACAGCGTCGGCGCGTGCCTGGTCCTCGGCACCGCCGACCTCGACCGCTCCCTGCCGCTGCTCGCCCGCGAGAAAGCCACGCACGTCCTGCTGGGCCACGGCCATTTCGGCGCCGTCGGCCACCCCGCGTTCGCCGCGGCGGCGGCCTCGCTGACGCAGGTCGTGCTGTCCGGCACGAAGGTGCCGCCCGCGTTGTTCGACGACCTCGAGCGCCGCGGGCTGTGGTCGGGGCAGCTGTTCGGCATGGGGGAGGGCCTGTTCCTCACCACCCGGCCCGGCGCCCCGCGGCTCGCGCGCGCCACCACCGTCGGCACCCCGCTGTCCGAAGTGGACGAAGTCCGCGTGCTCGAACCCGGTGCCGGAGAAGAGGTCCCGGACGGCGAGGTCGGCGAACTGTGCTGCCGCGGCCCGTACACCCTGCGCGGCTACTTCGACGCCGCCGAGCACAACGCGCGCGCGTTCACCGCCGACGGCTTCTACCGCACCGGCGACCTCGCTTCGGTGCAGGTCATCGACGGCGTCCGGTACGTGGCCATCGAAGGCCGGCTCAAGGACGTCATCAACCGCGGCGGCGAGAAGATCAACGCCGAAGAGATCGAACTGCTCTTGCTGCGCCACCCCAGCGTCACCGCGGCCGCCGTCGTGGCCATGCCGGACCCGCGCCTCGGCGAGCGGACGTGCGCGTTCGTCACCGGCGGGCCCCTCGGCCTGCCCGACGTCCAGCGCCACTTCGCCGAGCACGGCGTCGCGAAGTTCAAGTGGCCCGAACGCGTCGAAGTCGTCCCCGAGCTCCCGCGGACCGTCGTCGGGAAGCTCGACAAGAAGCGCTTGCAGGCGGAGATCGCCGCGAAGCTCGCCACCGAACAAGGAGGAAACCCGTGACCCCGCACCGGATCGGGCTCGTCGTCCCCAGCTCGAACGTCACCGTGGAGACGGAGGTCCCGGCGCTGCTCGCGCGGCATCCCGAGGAGTTTTCCTTCCACAGCAGCCGGATGCGCATGCACCGGGTGTCGCCGGAGGAGCTGCGCGCGATGAACGCGCAACGCGAGCGGTGCGTCGACGAGCTGGCCGACGCGGGCGTCGACGCTCTCCTCTACGCCTGCCTCGTCGCGGTCATGGCGCAGGGCCCGGGCGAGCACGAGCGCACCGAGAAGTTCGTCGAGGGGCAGCTGTCGGCGCGCGGCGCGCACCCGGCCGTGCTGTCCAGCGCCGGCGCCCTCGTCGAGGGCCTGCGCGCGCTCGGCGCCCGCCGGATCGCCCTCGTGACGCCGTACTTGCGGCCGCTGGCCGAGGAAGTGGTCGGCTACCTGCGCGCGGAGGGCTTCGACGTCGTCGACTGGGCGGCCCTGGAGGTCGGGGACAACGCCGAGGTCGGCTGCATCCCCGGCGACCGCGTGCTGGCCGCCGCCCGCGGCCTGGACCTGGCGGACGCCGACGCGCTGGTCATCTCCGCGTGCGTGCAGATGCCGTCGCTGGACCTGGTCGAGCCGGCGGAGGAGGAGTTCGGGCTGCCCGTGCTGTCGGCGGCCACGGCCGGGGCGTACGCGCTGCTGCGGCGGCTGAACCTGGCGCCGCGCCTGCCGGGAGCCGGGCGGCTGCTGGCGGGACCTCTACCATCTCAGGGATGAGCGGCAGCACACCGCGGGGCGGGTCCCGCGAAAAGGCGACCACGTCCCGGCGGGAGCTGGTGGAGAACGAGCTCTACGAGCACGCCACCCGGCTGTTCGCCGAGCGCGGGTTCGCCGGCACCAGCCTGCAGGACATCGCCGATGCCATGGGCATCACGCGGCCCGCGCTCTACTACTACGTCAAGAGCAAGGAAGAGCTCCTGGCGAAGCTCGTCACCGAGGTCACCAACGGGCCCCTGGAAGAGCTCACCGAGCTGGTGGCGCGCGACCTCGACCCGGTGGCCAAGCTGCGCGGCATCGTGGAGATCATCGTCGGCCGCCGCGCCCGCCAGCCGGAGCGCTTCCGGCTGCTCATCCGCTCGGAGGCCGAGCTGCCCGCGGAGCTGACCGAGGCCTACGACGAGGGCCGCCGCGCGGTCCTGAAGACCATCGCGGCCGTCATCGAGGACGGCGTGCGAGCGGGCCGCTTCCGCCCGGTCGACGGCCGCGTCGCCGCGCTCGGCGTGCTGGGCATGTGCAACTGGGTGGCGTGGTGGTTCACCCCGGGCGGGCGGGATTCGGCGGAGTCGGTCGTCGAGCAGCTGGCCGACATGGCGGTGGGTGCGTTGCAGCGGGCTGACCAGCACGTTCTGGACGGGGAAGGGCCGGCGGCAGCGTTGAAGATGCTGCGTCAGGACCTGGACCACCTCGAGCGCATCCTCGACATCTGAGGCGTTCAGCACAGGCGTCAGAATATTGACGCACTCGTTGACTTCCGCGTAGCGTGAACCCCACGAGAACTACGCGGGAGGTATGTCATGACCGAGCTGGACCACCGGGTGCGGGGCGTCGACCACGTCGCGTTCCCCACCTTCGACCCCGCCGGCACCGTGCGCTTCTACCGGGACGTGCTGGGTTTCCCCGTCGTCCACTCGATCTGCGCGGCGGGCTGGGGCCCGGAGGACCACCCCGACTTCATCCACTTCTTCTTCGACATCGGCAACGGAGACCGGATCGCGTTCTTCTACTACTTCGGCACCACCCCGGCGATCGGCGGAACCCCGGCCGCCAAGGGCGACGTCTACGCGCGGTTCGGCGCGGACGTCCCGGAGTACTTCGTGCGGTCGCGGCACCTCGCGATCCACGTCGAGAACGAGGAAGACCTGCTGGAGTACCGGCGCCGGCTCGACGCCAGCGACTGGCCGGTCGAAATGCAGATCCAGCACGAGACCATCGAGTCGATCTACACGCACGACCCGAACGGCTACATGTTCGAGATCACGCGCGCCATGCGCCCGGTCACGCCGCAGGAGGACCTGGACGCGAACCTCACCATCGACGCGCTGCTCGACGTCGTCGGCGAGCCGGAGCCGTCGTTCGGGAAGCTGCTGGCGCGCAAGGCGGAGCTGATCGTCGAGCGCGCGGCCGACTGGGTTCCCGCGCGATGACCGCGCTCTACGTCCTCGACGTCCCCGAAAACACCGCCGTGGCCAAGATCGCCGCCGAAGACCCCGCGGTGCGCGTCGGGCGGATCGGGCCGTACTTCGAGATCAGCGCGGCCGGCGCGATCGAGGTGGACCGGCGGGCCACGAGCTGCCGGCACGCCGTCTGGTACTCGTGCGTTGCCGGGGTCGCCCGCGACAGCCGGATCACCCAGCACGACAAGAACGCCCTTCGCGTGGAGCCGGTGTGAGCGAGCGCCTGGGTGCCGGCCGCTACCTCGCCGCCGGTGATCGGCCGGCCTCGACCGTGCACGAGCTGACCACCGCGGACGGCGCGACCGTGCGCGGGGTTCTGTCCACTGTGCCCGGTGCGACCACGGTCGTGTGCCTGATGCACCCGCGCCAGGACCTGACGCACCACCCGCTGGTTCCCTTGCTGCTGCGGGCCGGCGTGGCGGTCTGGACCCAGCACGCCCGCTCGGTCAACAACGACTTGAACCTGGTCCACGAGCAGGCGCTGCTGGACGTCGCCGTCGGGCAGGTCTTCCTGCGGGAGCGGGGTTTCGACGCGGTGGTGGTGCTCGGCCACTCCGGCGGTGGCACGCTGTTCGCGTACTACTGCGAGCAGGCGTCCTCGGCGGACCGCGTGAGGACCACGCCGGGCGGGCGGCCGACCGGGCTGGCGGAGGCGGAGATGCCGGTGCCGGACGGCGCCGTCTTCCTCGCGCCGCACCCCGGTCAGGGCAAGCTGCTGCTGGCGTGCATCGACCCTTCGGTGGCCGACGAGGCTGACCCGCTGTCGGTGGTGCCCGAGCTCGACCCCTTCAGCCCGGCCAACGGGTTCGCCGAGCCACCGGGGACTTCCCGCTACCCGCCGGAGTTCCTGGAGCGCTACCGCGCGGCGCAGCGCGACCGGGTGGCCCGCATCGACGCGATCGCCCGCGCCCACCTCGCGCGTGCGGCCGAAGCACGCGCGGCGTTCAAGTCCGGCGGCCGGGCCGCCGATCGGCGGCGCGCACTGGCACCCCGGATCCTGACGGTGTTCCGCACGGACGCCGATCCGCGCACGGTCGACCTCACCCTCGACCCCAGCGCACGGCCGTACGGCTCCCTGTTCGGCAAGCGCCCCGACCTGATCGACTACGGACTGGTCGGCTTCGGCCGCCTGAGCACGCCCGAAGCGTGGCTGTCGACTTGGTCCGGCTTGAGTTCGTACGCCGACTTCGTCCGCTGCGCGCCGGGCGTCGAAGTCCCGACGCTGTACCTGGAACTGACCGGCGACCAGGCCGCGTTCCCCGCGGACGCGCGCCGCATGATCGAGGCCCTCGGCGCGGCGGACCTGACCACGGCCAAGGTGCGCGGCCTCCACTTCGGGGCGGCGATCGCCGAAGGGGAGCCCACCGGGAACGAGCTCGCGGCCGCGGAGATCGCCGAGTGGCTGGGTAAGCGGTTCCCGCTGGCTTGAGTCGGGACTTCACCCGCCGAGGACGCCGGAACGGTCGGGTATCCCGGCGGCCACGCGCAGCTTGGCGAACTCGACCGCCAATGCCGCAGGCGGGAAGTGCGCGTTGAGGCCGCTGGGGTTGGGCACGATCCACACCCGCGCGCCGCCGATCGTGCCGGTCTGCGGGCCGAGCCGGGCGCCCGGGGCGCCGAACGCCGTCCGGTAGCCGGTCACGCCCAGCACCGCCAGCCACTCCGGCCCGATCGCCCGGATCCGCTCGGCCAGGTCCCGGCCGCCGTCGACGAGTTCGTCGCGCGACAGCTGCGCGGCGCGGACGGTCGGGCGGCGCACGATGCTCGTGATGCCCAGCCCCCACCCGAGCAGCAGCCGTTCTTCCTCCGCGCGCAGCTGCCGCGGCGTGAAGCCGGATCGGTGCAGCGCGGGCCAGAACCGGTTGCCTGGGGTGTGGAAGCTGTGCCCGGCGGCCGCCGACGAGAGGCCGGGGTTGATGCCGGCGAACACCACCCGCAGCCCCTCGGCGAGCACGTCCGGCAGGGTGGCCGCAGCTTCTTCCGATTTCCGCACACCGCCATCGAACACCCCCGGCGGCGGTGCGTCTTCGTCCGGTGGTGGAACCGGTTCCGAGGATCGCTCCGCGGCGCCGGACTGTCAAGTCTTGACAGGGCGGTGCCGGTGGTATGAACCTTTCTACCGATCGTCCCCGCCGGCCCCCGTGGGCATCCGCCCGGCGCTCAGGGGCGAGCCGGACGACGTCGCCCCCTGACCGGCGGCGCGTCCGACCTTTCCCGGCCAGGGAGGAACCATGCCCACGAACGCCCCGCCGCGGCCCCGCCGTCGCGGACCCACCAGCCGCCTCGCGACCGTGGCCGCCGCTCTCGCGGTCGCCGCGCTCGGGCTCGCCGCCCCCGCCGCGAACGCCGCCGACCCCCTGATCTCGCAAGGAAAAGCCGTGACGGCGTCCTCGGTGGAGAACGCCGGAACGCCCGCGGCCGCCGCGGTGGACGGGAACACCGCCACCCGGTGGTCGTCGCAGTTCAGCGATCCACAGTGGATCCGGATCGACCTCGGCGGGGCCGCGACGGTGAGCCAGGTCGTGCTGCGCTGGGAGGCCGCTTACGCCACGGCGTACCAGATCCAGCTGTCCGACAACGGATCCACCTGGTCCACTGTGTACCAGACGACCACCGGCACCGGCGGCACGCAGACGCTGAACGTGACCGGCGCCGGGCGGTACGTGCGCCTGAACACCACCGCGCGGGCGACCCCCTACGGCGTCTCGCTCTGGGAGTTCCAGGTGTACGGCACCGGTGGCGGCACCACCCCGACGCAGCCGGGCACGCCGCCGGACTCGTTCTGGGGCGACACCGGCAGCATCCCCGCCGCGCGGAACGTGCTCACCGTGAAGGTCCTCAACCGCACCAACGGCAAGTACCCGGACAGCCAGGTGTACTGGAGCTTCGGCGGCCAGACCCACTCGATCGCCGAACAGCCGTACATCGACATGCCGGCCAACTCCGCCGGGCGGATGTACTTCTACCTCGGCACCCCGAACGGCCAGTACGCCGACTTCATCGAGTTCACCGTCGGGCCGGACGTCTTCAACGGCAACACCACCCGGGTCGACGCGTTCGCGCTCAAGCTGGCCATGCGGCTGCACGCCCACGACGGCTACGACGTCCAGGTCGGCGACGACTACGGGTTGTTCCAGGAGGACCGCTCGGCCACGTTCGCGCGGTTCCAGGCCGAGGTGCCCACGGAGTTCAAGGACCTGGCGACGGTGAACGCGCCGTACCGGATCCCGGCGCCGGGCAGCGCGCCGGACTTCCGCGCGGGCGGCCGGTACGCGAACTACTTCACCGCCTACGCGCAGTCGGTGGGCGTCAACGAACCCACGTCGAACATCACCGGCTGCGCCGGCTCGCTGGCCGGCAACCCCGACATGTGCGCGGCGCTCAACCGGCACACGGCGCACCTCCCGCAGTCCCAGTGGCAGGACCCCGCGCAGTACTACCAGGGCGCTCCGGCGAACTACTACGCCAAGTTCTGGCACGACCACGGCATCAACCGCCTGGCGTACGGCTTCCCGTACGACGACGTGGCGGCCCAGTCGTCGTTCGTCTCGCACGGCGACCCGCAGTGGCTGGTGGTCGCGGTCGGCTGGTGAGCCCGGCGAACGGCGGCGTGGCGGCCCTCCGGTCGCCGCGCCGCCGTTCGCGGTCCGGGCTCAGTTCGCGTTGGCCGCGGCGCGGCGGGCGCGGTAGGCGCGCATCTTGTGCCGGGCGCCGCAGACCGACGTCTCGCACCAGCGGCTCACCGCGTTGGGGGAGCGGTCGTAGTAGGCCCACAGGCAGTCCTCGGCGCCGCAGATCTTCAAGCGCGACAAGGAGCCGTCGAGGCGGGCGGTGACCAGCGTGGCGAGCACCCGGGTGAGCGCCGTGTCCAGCGAGGTGGCGGCGTCGCCGACGAACTCCGCGCCGGGCGGGTCGGCTCGCAGGAGTGGGCGGGTGCCGGTGCGCGCCAGCTCGCCGTTGAGCACCGCCGCCGCGCCCGGTGCGCCCTCGCCACCGTGCAGCAGCTGCCGCAACGCCTCCCGGACGCGGCTGACGCGGGTCAGGTCCGCCTGCGTGGGCCGGGCGGGGCACGGCAGGCCCTCGGCCGCCGCCCACGCCACCAGGCCGGACGCCGTGGTCAGGTCGTCCCGGTTCTCCAGCAGCTCACGGGTGTTCACCAGGCTCTGGAGCACGGTGAGCGGAGCGGGTGCGGCCGGGCGAGGGGTCATACGCGGGAGATTACCAGCAAGTTCTTCTGATGGTTACCACAAACGGAGCAATACCGGGTGTTTTGGTGGTTTAGGGAAGTATTTGCCGGGTAGAGCCACCCACCTGGGTTACCAACACTCGGCTTGGTTGGTAACGTCGATCAGGTCGAGTCCGAGGAGGTGAACATCGTGACCGAAACCACCGCTGAACGCCGTTCACCGGCCGGGGTCGTGCGCCCGGTGCTGCCGGTGGCCGCGGCCGACCTGGCGGACGGCATGGCGTTCGGCGCGCTCGCGGCCTCGGTCGGGATGGGTGTGCTGGCCCCGGTGGCCATGTCCCTGCTGGTCTTTTCCGGCAGCGCCCAGTACGGCGCCGTCGCTGTCATCGGGCAGCACGGCTCGGTCTGGGCCGTGGTCGGCGCCGCGGCCGCGCTCAACGCGCGTTACCTGTTGATGGGCACCACGATCGCCCCCGCGCTGACCGGGTCCGCCTGGTCGCGGGCGGGGACGGCGCTGCTGATCACCGACGGCTCCTGGGCGATCGCCCATCAGGGCGACGGGCGCTACGACCTGCGGATCCTGCGGGTCGCCGGCTCGCTGTGCCTGTGCGGCTGGACCGCGGGGACCGCGCTGGGCGCGCTCCTCGGCGACGCCATCGGCGACCCGGGGCGGCTCGGGCTGGACGCCGCCTACCCGGTGTTCTTCCTCGGCCTGCTGCGCGCGCACCTGAAAACCACGCGCGCGTGGGTCCTCGCGATCCTCGGCGCCGTCGCGGCGGGCGCGCTGGTCGCCTGGGCGCCCCCGGGTGTCCCGGTGCTGGTCGCCGGCGCCGCGGGTGCCGTGGCCGGTGCGGTCTGGGGGGTGCGGCGATGACGTACCAGTGGCTGATCGTGCTGGCGCTCGGCGCCACCGCGCTCACGTTGCGGGTGGTCGTGCCGCTGGCGGCGGGCGGACGGGAACTGCCGACCTGGCTGCGCAACGCGCTGACCTGCGCGACCCCGGCGCTCATCGCCGGGCTGGTGGTCACCCTGCTGTGGCCGACCTCGGGTCAGGTGTCTTCGGTGCGGACGCTGACCGCGCTGGCGGGCGTCGGCGTCGGGGTGGCTCTGCTGGCCGGCAAGCGGTCGATCCTGACCGCGATGATCGGCGCCGCCGTCGTGAGCGCCCTGCTGCGCCTGGTGTTCGGCTGATTCGAAGAGTGTGCTCATCCCGCGGAGAGGATGAATGGGATGACGGGGCGATGCTGGTCTCTTGGAGTGAAGGACGTTGCCGTACCGGCCACGGCGGGTGAAAGCGCTGTCCGCGCCCGCCCGCCTGATGGGAGCAGTTTGCCGGTCGTGTCCGGTTGGTATCCGCGATGCGAAGAACGAGTGGTCGTCCCGGACCGCGAAGGTGCCGTGGGCGCCGATGGGGGAAACGTCGTCGTGAAAGATTCGATTCCGGCGCAGAGCGGCCGGCGGCTGGGAGGCTTAGTGTGCGGGACCGAGTTGCGCCACCACCGTGGGGAAGCCGTGGCCACGGTCCTGTGGAAAACCGGACGGCCGGGTGCGCCGCCGGACCCCTGTGCTGCTCGCGCGGGCCGGTGGTGAACCAGTCGTGGACACCGCGTCATTGAACACTTTCCTCAGCGTGGCCGAGAAGTCGAGCTTCACCAAGGCCGCGAGCGACCTGAGCGTCGCCCAGCCGACGGTCACCGCCCGGATCAAGAAACTGGAGCGCGACCTCGCCTGCGACCTGTTCCACCGCACCGGCGCGCTCATCCGGCTCACCACGGCCGGCCAGCGGTTCCGGCGCTACGCCCACAAGATCGTGAAGCTGAGCCGCATGGCGGAGGAGACCGTGCTCGAAGGCACCGCCGTCGGCGACGCGCTGACGGTCGGGGCCGACAGCGGCCTCACGTCCTACCGGCTGGTGCCGATCGTCGAGTACCTGTACCGCCGCCACCCGGAGCTCGCGCTGGAAATCCGGCCGCTGGAAGAAGATCCGTGGAGCCGGATCGGGGATTCCGATGTGGACTGTGCCTTCTTCATCGACGTCTGCGACTCTTCGTCGAAGGCCGATTCGACGCTGCTGTGCCCGGAGCCGCTCGTGGTGGTCGCCGGTCAGGACGGGCCGGTCGGCCCGGAGCCGGTGCCGACGGCGCGGCTGGCGCGGCAACCCCTGCTCTGCGCCCACCGCGGCAGCGGCTACCAGCGCCTGTTCGAACGGACTTTGGGCGATGCCGCGGACACCCGCGTCCGCGCGCTGACGTTCGGCTCGATCGACGCGGTGAAGCACGCGCTGACCGCGGGGCTGGGTATCTCGCTGCTGCCCAGGTTGAGCGTCGCGGCCGAGCTGGCCGAGGGCCGGCTGGTCGAGGTCCCGTGGACGGCCCCGTTCCAGGTCTTCACCCAAGTCGCCTGGCACCGCGAGATCCGCGCCGACCCGCGGTTTTCGGTGCTGCTCGACGCGGCGGCCCGCGCGACCGCCGAGCAGGTCGCGGAGGCGACCCCGGCTCGCCGGTCCGCGCTCTAGAGCCGGTATCGAAGTCGGCCGCACGCCGACTTTGATCCGGGCCCGGCAGCCGGACCAAAGGTCTTGAATGAGTCATTCAGGACCTCCGAAGACCTGAATGACTCATTCAAGACGTTCGCACGCGCCGCCGGCCGTCACGAACCTCGGACGCGACACCAGCTCCGGCGGGCCTTTCCGCGCTCTAGATTGCGCACAGCAAAGCGCCCGGCCCGCCGACCTCGGCGGGCCGGGCGCTTCCGGCTTCCTCAAGCCCCGAGCGGGTACTGCTCCCGCCCGTACAGCACCGTCGGGGCCGCGTTCGTGTCGCGCAGCCACACCACCTTCCCCACGACCACGGTGTGGTCCAGCAGGTCCGCCGTGTCACCCACCTCGCACACCAGCGCCATGCCCGCCGCGGACAGGACCGGGACGCGGCGCTCCGGCTGCCACGGCACCCCGGCGAAGCGCTCGGCCGGACTCCCGGTCGCGAACTTTCTCGTCAGCTCCCGCTGGGACCACGACAGCGTGTTGACGGCGAAGGACCCGGTGTCGAGGATGGCCGCGAGGGTGCGGCTGTGGCTGCCCAGCGACACCAGGATGCTCGGCGTGTCGGCCGACAGCGACATGACCGCGTTGGCCGTGCAGCCGACGGGGGAGTCCTCGGCGACGGTCGTCAGCACCGTGACCCCGGTCGGCAGCTTCGCGATGGCTTGGCAAAAACCTTCCGTGGGCACCAGTTCGGCGGTTTCCATGGTCTTCCCTTCCGCGGCGGTCATCCGCGCTGCCCGATCGCTTGCGCGGTGAGTGCCGAACGGTCGATCTTGCCGTTTACGTTCAGGGGCAGCTCGTCCAGCACACTGAGCCGCCGCGGCACCATGTAGCCGGGCAGGCGGGCGGCCGCCGCCGTCAGCAGGCGGTCGGGGGCGAGGCCCGAACCCGTGCAGACCGCTTCGAGCTCGGTGGTGCCGCCGCGGCCGGGCAGGGCCAGCACGATCGCGTCGCGCACGGCTTCCTGGTCCCGCAGCACGGCTTCGATCTCGCCGAGCTCCACCCGGTAGCCCTGCACCTTCACCTGCTGGTCCGACCGTCCCAAGTGGACGAGCGCGCCGTCCTGCCAGGTCACTCGGTCGCCGGTGCGGTACCAGGCGGTGTCGTCGAGCTCGTCGTCCGGACCGTGCGGGCGCGCGACCTCGTCGCCCGGGCCGAAGTGGTAGAAGCGGCCCTCGTTGGCGGCCGGGTCGAGGTAGCCGGGGAACCGCTGTGGCCCGCGCGCGCAGAGTTCGCCCTCCACCGCGGGGCGCCCCCGGTCGTCGAGCACGATGTGGCTGACGCTGGGGTAGGGCCGCCCGATCGGCACGGTCCCGTTGGCGGTGGCCGGCCAGTCCGCCGGATCGGCGGGCAGCCGGAACTCCGCGCAGCTGATGGTCAGTTCCGTGGGTCCGTACAGGTTCTCGACCACCCCGTCGGGTGCGGCGCGCTGCCACGCCTCGGCCTGGTGCGTGGTCAGCGGCTCACCGCAGAAGAGGCTCCAGCGGAGCGTCGGCATGCTCCCCGGCCGCAGGCTGCGCAGCCGCTGGGCGTAGGACACCATCGACGGCACGGCGAACCAGTGGGTGAGCCGCTTCTCCGCGACGAACCGCACCGGCGCCAGCAGGTCTTCGCGGCTGGGGACGACTAGCGTCGCACCGCCGCTCCACGCGGTGAACATGTCGAACACCGACAGGTCGAAGGTCAGGTCGAAGGTCTGCGAGACGCGGCTGCCGGGCGCCATGCCGTACCGCGGCACGACGTGCCCGAGGTAGGCGCAGACGTTGCGGTGCCGGATCGGGACGCCCTTGGGCTTCCCGGTCGAGCCGGAGGTGAACAGGATGTAGGCCAGGTCCCCGGTGCGGGGCTCCGGCGGGGTGCGCGCGGCGCCGTTCGCGGGCTCGGCCATGACGAGTTCCGGCACGCCGAGGCCGGCGCTCTCCTCGGTGAGGACCAGGTCGAGGCCGGCGGCTTCGGCGATCATCCGGTTGCGCTCTTCGGGAAAGGCGGGGTTGAGCGGGACGACGGTGCTGCCGAGCCGTTGCCCGGCCAGGTATCCGGCGTACGTCAGCACGCTGCGTTCGGCCAGCACGCCGATCCGGCCGGGCACGGTCCCCGCCGCGGTGACGGCCTCGGCGGCGATGTGCCCGGCGAGCTCCCGCAGTCCGGCGTAGGTCAGGGTCCGCGCGCCGACTTCGAGCGCGGGTTCGTCGGCGTGCTCGGCGGCCGACTCGGCGAACCACTGGTAGAGCGTTTCCATCGTTTCATGCCTCCTGTTCCAGGCCGGCGGTCGTCTTTTCGTTGGTGCGCAGCAGGTCCTCGAAGGTGCGCTGCAGCAACCCCGTCCGGGGACGGCCCCGGGCGGCGGACTCGGCGGCGAACCGGACCACCTTGGGCAGCTCGCCCCAGCTCACCGCGGCCGCGGCGGCGTCCTCCGCGCCGATCTCGCCGTTCGCGGCGAGCACCTCGAGGCGGTAGGTGTAGTGACGGCTCGCCGCCCAGAGGTCGTCGCCGTAGCGGGCCGCGGCGGTCTCGTCCTCGGCCAGCACGTCGCTGATGCGCCCGAGGACCGCGGGCAGGCCGCACGTCCAGTCGTCCGGTTCGGCGGGGGCGGTTTCGCCGGTGGTGCGGGCGAGCCAGCGGAACCGGTTCGCGTGCACCGGCTCCACGGCGGCGCCCAGCGCCAGGCGGTCGCGGTTGGCGATCTCCGCCGGCCAGGGGGCGTGCGGGGCCAGCGCGCGTTCCAGCGCGACGTCGTCCAGCCAGCCGAGGAAGGGTTCCTGCCCGCCGAGCGGGGTCAGCGCGCAGAAGTGGTCGCCCACCAGCCAGCGCCCGTCGCGCCGGCCGAGCAGCAGCAGCCAGTGCGGCGAATGCGCGATCCCGTGCGCGGGCGACCAGGGCAGGTGGAAGGTGTCGGCGACGGCCAGCACCCGCCCCGAACCCGCGAGCTCGGCGTGGAGGCCTTCGGCGGCCTGCGCCCAGTCCGCGGCGCCGCGGTAGCCGAGCGGGTCACGCGCGGTGCCGTCGTCGACGCGGGTGTGCTGGGAGAAGGCCAGCTCCCCGGGACCGCCGTCGCACCGGACCGCCAGGCGGACGGCGTGCGCCAGGCGGGTCTTGACGCCGGGGTCGTCGGTTTCGAGGTAGGCCACCAGGTTGGTGGTGTAGCAGCTGAGTTCCGGGACTACGTCCGGGGCGTTGATGAGGTGCACGTCGACCTCCGTTGTCGTGGTGGGTCACCAGGGTGGTGGGTGGAAGGCGCAGCTCAGCGGCACCGGCGACCGGGTGCGCAGGCTGAGCCAGGTGAAGCCGCCCCAGCGCCCGGACAGCGCGCCGGGCGGGACGTCGATCGACCAGGGCCGCCCGCCCAGCCCGGTGCCGGCGGCCTTGACGCACGCCTCCTGCACCGTCCACACCCAGGCGAACTCCTTCGCCCGCCGGGCCCGCGGCAGGGCGGCGACCGCCGGTGCGTGCGCACCGAGGCACCGGCGTACGGCGGAGTCGGTCAGCCGGTCCGGGGGCAGCTGGACGTCGACGCCCACCTCCCCGTGCGCGCAGACGGCCGCGGCGACCCGGTCCCCGTCGTGGGAGACCGTGATCCCGGGCAGCGCGGCATCCGGTGCGCCGGCCAGCCGGGGCTTGCCGGCCGGGTCGGCGCGGACGGGCAGCGCGGCCAGCTCGGGCCGGACCCGCCGGAGCAGCCGCCGCAGCAGACGCCGGCCGGCGAGGAACTCCGGGCGGTGCCAGGCCGGCCGGGTACGGGCTTCGGCGAGGTCGTCCGGGTGCGCGGGCTGATCGCCGAGGTCGGCGCGATCGGCGGAGGCGACCCAGACACCGGGTGCGACCTCGGCGCCCTCGACGGTCACTTCCGGGAGTGCGGCGTTCGCCCGGGAGAGCGCGGCCCCGGGGGCGGCACTTTCACGTGAAAGTGCGGCTCCCTGGTCGGCACTTTCACGTGAAAGTGCCGGATCGGCGGGGGTCATGAGCGCAGTTCCTCGAGCAGGGGGCCGGCGCCGTCGGCGATCGCGCCGAGCATCAGCTCCGTCACGCCGCCGCCGATGCCGAAGACCGCGGCCTCGGCGCGGAGCAGCTGGAGGCCGTCGTCGGCGAAGCCGTCGGCGCCGCGCCAGCGGGCGCAGCGGGACAGCACCTCGTCCGCGGTCAGCCCGATCGACGCCTTCAGCAGCGCCGCGCTCGTCGCGTCGTGTTCCGCCACCACCCGCTCGCCCAGTGCTTCATGCAGCGCGCGCAACGAGCGCACCCGCACCAGGCAGGCCGCGAACTCCTGGCGGACCGAATCGTGGTCCCACAGCGCGCGGCCGTCGATCTTCCGGCGGGTCAGCGCGTCCCTGGTCTCGGCCAGCACCCGGCTCGTGAGCGCTGCGGCCCACTGCGCGCCGGCGAGGCGTTCGGTGCCCATGTGCCGGGCGAACAAGGCCAGGCCACGTCCTTGACGGCCGAGCACCGCCGACGCGGGCAGCCGGACGCCGGAGAACTCGACGTGGCCGATGCCCGCGCCCGCGAGCAGCGTGGTCGTCGCGGGGGTGACCCGGACGCCCGCCGCGTCCGCCGGGACCAGGACCCAGGTGAAGGCGGTGAAGTGCCGGCCAGGCCGGTGGCGGGCCAGCACCAGGAAGTACGCGGCGCGGGTCGCCGTGGTCACCCACCGCTTCCCGCCGTCCAGCCGGACGGTGTCCCCGTCGATCTCGACCTCGGTGCCCAGCCCGGTGAGGTCGGAGCCGGCCGCCGCGGCGTCCGTGGCGGCCAGCGCGACCTCGCAGTCGCCGTCGGCGACCCGGTCGAACTCCGGACCGGTTCCGGCGGCCAGGATCGGCAACGCGCTGGCCGACTGCACCAGCACGCTCAACGTGATCCCGTTGTCGCCGCGGGCGTCGACCGCGCGCAGCGTGGCGGCGAGCCGCCCGGGATCGGCGACCAGGCCGGTCGGCGTGCGCTGCCGGTACTGGTCCCGCAGCACGCCGGCCGAGCCGAGCCGCTGCCACACCTGGGCGCCGCCGGCGTCCGGATCCACAGTGGACAGCACGTCGCCGTCCAGGATGGCGGTGTCAGGCAAAACGCACCTCCTGGTCGAGCAGGGTGAGCCGGCCGTCGGCGAGGTGCAGCCGGTCGTTGCTGTAGTTCAGCACCGCCGAACGCAGGTCCCGCAGCGACTGCTCGAGCCGTGTGGGGGAGTCGCGCAGGTAGCCGTGGCGCATCCCGACCGCGTCGACCAGCTCGTCGATCGCCCGGTAGCACTCCTCGGCGGCGGTGATCTTCACGGCGTTGATCAGCAGCTGCACCTTCGGCACGCTGAGGTCCGCGGTCGTCTCGACGACTTCACGGGCGTGCGAGATCAGTGCGTGCACGGTGTCCAGCCGCTGGCGCGCCCGCGACAGCCGCGTCATCAGCAGTTCCGAGCTCAGGTCCGTCTTGCCGCGGCTGCCGCGCAGGGACGCGATCACCCGCGACAGCGCCCCGGCCGCCGTGCCGAGCCAGCAGGACGCCCAGCCGAGGTGGGCCATCGGCCCGAACACGGTCGTCACGATGGTGTGGAAGTCGCCGTGCCGCCCGATCACCTGGTGCGCGGGCAGCCGGCCGCGCAGCTTCATGGCGCCGCTGTCGCTGGCCCGCATGCCCAGCGGGTTCCAGCCGCCGGCCGGCTCGATCTCCACCTGCGCTCGGGACGCGTAGACCAGCGAAACCTGGTTGTCCGCCTCGGAATCCGGGGAGCGCATGGTGATCAGGAACCCGTCGGCCTGCCTGCCCCCGGTGACGATCGGGGCGAAGCGGTCGACGAGCAGCTCCCCGTCGCGCCAGGCCGCGGCGGACTCGGCGGTCAGCAGGTGCCCGCCCTTGCCCGCCTCGGTGGTGACCGAGCCGAGGTAGAGCCGGCCCGCGGCGATCTCGGGCACCAGTTCGGCGCGCAGCTTGCCGTCGGCGTGCGCGAGCACGGCGGCGACCTGCTGGCAGTGCATCGCGAAGATCATCGCCAGCGACATGTCCACCCGGCCCAGCTCGGTGCTCGTCTCGAGCACGTCGGCCAGCGACCCGCCGAGCCCGCCGTCCTCGGCGGGCACCTGCAGCCCGAGCAGGCCGGTGGCGCGCAGCTCTTCGAGCGCCTCGACCGGGAACGTCGCTTCGTCGTCGGTCCGGCGGACGTGCTCCTCGGCGACCTTGGTCACGCGCCCGACGAGTTCCGCCAGCGGGGCGGTGGTCACGACGACACCTCCTGGCGCTCGAGCTGGGCCTGCACCGCGGTCCACAGCGTGCCGCCGGTGGCGAAGGTGGCGTCGGTGATGTCCTCGTCCGGCAGGGAGACGCCGAAGACGTCCTCGATCTCGAACAGCACGTTGATCGACTGCATCGAGTCCAGCCCGCACTCCCGCAGGGAGTCGTCCGGGCCGAGTTCGCGGCCGTTGAGGAACTTGAGGTACGGGGTGAGCAGTTCGGCCATGCGGGGGTCCATCGGTTCACTCCTCATCTTCGGGGTCAGTGGTCCTGACCAGTTCCACGCGGGAGGTCCGCGCGGGGGTGCCGGGGCGGTCGCCGTCGACGACGACCTCCGCCGGCAGGGGGTGGCCCAGGAAGGCCACGAGGCTCGCGTAGAGCCCGTAGGCGCCGACGTTCGGCACCGCGACCAGGTCGCCGGGGCTCAGCTCGGGCAGCCGCGCGCCGCGGGA
The DNA here is from genome assembly GCF_014873755.1 of Amycolatopsis lexingtonensis. Classification (NCBI taxonomy): domain Bacteria; kingdom Bacillati; phylum Actinomycetota; class Actinomycetes; order Pseudonocardiales; family Pseudonocardiaceae; genus Amycolatopsis; species Amycolatopsis lexingtonensis. The sequence continues at coordinate 2,782,854 of NZ_JADBEG010000001.1, read as the reverse complement.
CCAGGTGTCCAGCGGGGTGCACAGCGGGCCGGCCACGAGCGCGTCCAGCGCGTCCGGCCCGGCCGGGCCGAGCAGGCGGGGCGCGAGCGGGGGCAGCCGCCGCATCCCCGACATGCCGCCGAGGTGGTTGATGCCCGACTCCAGCACGACGATGTCCTTGCCGTGCGAGCGCTTGACGTCCAGCACCGCCGTGACGAGCGTGCCCGCCGTGCCGACCAGGTAACGGCCGGATTCGAACACGACTTCCGGGCCCTGCTCGCGCCAGCCCGGCAGCTGTTCGCCGAGCAGCGCTTCGAGCTCTTCGCGCAGGCCCGGCAGTTCGACCGCCGTCCCGTCCTTCGCGAACGGCGCGCCGAACCCGCCGCCGAGGTCGAGGGTCCGGAAGCGGACCCCGTGCGGCGCCAGGGCTTCCCGCAGTTTCGCGGCGGTGTCCAGCGCCCGGCGGAACTGCCCGGTCAGGTCGGCCACCTCGGTGAGGTTGGTGCCCATGTACAGGTGCAGCCCGGACGCCTCGGCGTGCTCGCCCCCGGCGAAGCGGGCGGGCTCGGCGAGGATCCAGCCGGTGTCGGCGCCGAACTGCGACGGCACCCCGGTCATCGCCAGGCCCTGGCCGGGCACTGGCTGGTCGTCGTTGACGCGCAGCAGGTACCGGGCGCGGACGCCGGCCGCACCGGCGAGCCGGTCGAGCTGGGTGATGGCGTGCGGGGAGTCCACGGAGAACTCCCGCACCCCGGCGCGCAGGGCCGCCGCGATCTCGGCGTCCCGCTTGGCGGGACCGGTGTAGAGCACCTGCGAACCCGGCCAGCCGGCGTCGAGCGCGGCGCGCAGTTCGCCGGAGGAGCAGACCTCCGGGCGCGCACCGGCTTCGCGCAACACGGTGAGCACGTCCGGGTGCGGGTTGGCCTTGAGCGAGTACAGCAGGCCGGTGCCGCGGGGCAGGGCGCCGTCGAGCCGCCGGTGGTTGCGCCGGACCTCGGCGAGGTCGTAGACGTAAGCGGGGGTGGGCAGGCCGGTGAGTTCGCCGGGCAGGTCCGCGAGCCCCGCGTTGCGTTCAGCGAGCAGCTCCACTGGACACCTCCTCGGCGATCGAGGCCAGTGCCTTGCGATCGACCTTCCCGTTGCCGGTCAAGGGAAGCGTCTCCACGCGCAGGCAGCTCGCCGGGATCTTGAACTCCTCGATCCGCGTGCGCATGCCGTCGAGCACGCCCTCGGGGGCCAGCTCGCCGGTGACGAACAGCCAGGCCGGGCGGGTGTCCTTCGGGACCAGCACGGCGGCTTCCCGGACGCCGGGCACTCCCCGCGCCGCGGTCTCGACCTCGGTCGCGCTGACGCGGAACCCGCGTTCCTTGTAGATGTCGTCGCGGCGGCCGTCGAAGTAGAGGTAGCCCTCCTCGTCGAGCCGGCCGTAGTCGCCGGTGCGCAGCTCGGGGAACAGCCCGTCCACCCGCGGGAACTTCTCGGCGGTGAGCTCCGGGCGCCGCCAGTACCCGGCCATCACGTTCGGGCCGCGCACGACGATCTCGCCGACCTCGCCGGCGGGCAGCCGCTCGCCGTTCTCGCCGATCACGAAGACCTCGGTGCCGGGCAGGGCCCGGCCGCTGGACCCGGGCCGCTCCAGGTCGCCGTCCACCGGCATGATGGTGGCCCGCTTGCACTCGGTCAGCCCGAACATCAGCTGCACCCGCAGGCTCGGAATGGCCTGGCGCAAGGATTCCAGTGTGCCGGTGGGCATCGCCGCGCCGGTGTTGGTGAGCAGCCGCAGTGCCGGCGCGGGCTTCGGGCGGCGCCGCAGCAACGCGCTGAGCGCTTCGGCGACGGCCGGGACGGCGGGCAGCACGGTCGCACCGGAGTCCACCAGGTTGCGGACCAGCGACGGCCCGACCTCGGTGGGCGCGCCCAGCACCAGGTTCGACCCGGCCGTGACGGACAGGAACACCTGGTACAGCCCGTAGTCGAAGGACAGCGGCAGCGGGCTGTAGACCACGTCGTCGGTGCGGTACTCCAGCACCGAGGCGATCGCCCCGGTGGCGAACAGCAGCTGCTGGTGGGTGCTGACCACGGCCTTGGGCAGGGACGTGGTGCCCGAGGTGTAGATCAGGCACACCGGGTCGACCGGCAGCGGGGGAGCGGGTAGGTCGACGTCCCGCCCGGGACCGGCGGCCAGCTCCTCCACCGAGACCGCCGGGACGCCGGCCGTTTCGGCCGACCGCCGCACGTCTTCGTCGCCGGTCACCACCAGCACCGGCTCGGAGTCCGCGAGCACGTGGTCGAGGCTGGCGCCGCGGACCTGTTCGTGCAGCAGGGAAAACGCGACGCCGGCGCGGGCGGCGCCGAAGACCACGGCGGGCAGCAGCGCGCTCGCCGGTGCGTTGATCAGCAGCCGGTCCCCGCGGTGGGTACCGCGGTCGGCGAGCGCCGCGGCGACCCGCTTCGCGGCGGCGGAAAGTTCGTCGTAGGTCACGGAGCTGCCGCGGCAGGTCAGCGCGGTCCGGTTGGGCCACAGCCGGGCGGCGTGGTCGAGCAGCTCGTGGAGCACTCGCGGTGCGTAGGTCATCGGCTTCCTCCAGCGGCCACGACGGCCCGGCAGAGGCCGTCGACGTGGGTGAGTTTTTCCGGGACCAGGTCCTCGGCGGCGAACTCGACGCCGAGGTCGCTTTCGAGCCGCTCGACGATCTCCATCATGCGGAACGAGCTGAAGCCCGGGATGTCGCCGAGCGTGCGGGCGTCCGCGGGGGGCTCGGTGCCCAGCACGGTCCCGATCACCGCGGTGACGGACTCGCGGACCGTCAGCGGCACCTCGATGGTGTCCACTGTGGACGGCGTCGCGGTCTCGGTGGGGCCGCCGAACGCCGTGTGGTCGGTGGCGAGGCACTCGGCGAGGCGGGGGAACAGCGCACGCGGCTCCTCCCGGCCCGCGGCGACCCGGCGGCTCGCCAGGTAGACCTGCTTCGCGATCGCGTCCCACTCGTCCAGGTGCGCCCGCACCGCGTTCGGGTCCAGGCCCATCGCGGCGGCGTGCAGGCGGCGGCTGCGGGTCAGCAGCCAGGTCTGCAGGGTCAGTCCCCGCAACGCCCGCACGCGGTCGGGGTGGTCGGCGTAGGTCGCCACGAACGTGCCGGCGTCGGTCAGCTCCACCAGCGGCGTGCGCTCGGTGACGGGCTCCCCGGCGACCAGGTCGAACACCAGCGCACCCTCGGGCAGCGCTTCGGCGAGCCCCGCGTGGCCGAGCCTCCACTCGCCCGGCCGGGCCGCGCCCCACTCGGTGTCGTTGTGGTAGCCGTCGACGACCTTGACGCCGTCGTCGGCCGGCTCGACCAGGAAGCTGTGCTCCAAGTGCTTCTTCCGGTGGTACGGGACCCAGGGCAGGTGGAAGGCGTCCGCCACGACGTAGCAGCCGGGGCCGGGTTCGAGCGCGTCGGCGGAGGCGATCTGCCGGCGCCGGGTGACGCGCAAGCCGAGCAAGTCGGCGGATTCGGTCACGTGGTCGTCGACCCGCGGCTCGACGGTGGGCAGCCCGTCCGCGCCCGGACGCGGCCAGAAGCGCAGGACCCGGCCCAGCGCGAGGTGCGTGCCCTCGCCGTGGCAGCGGTCGGCCAGCTCGGCCAGGTTGACCTGGACGCAGTCGAAGAGGCGGTGGTCCATCGGCTCAGACACCACGGCCACCCCCCACGACCGCGAGGCCGGACACCGGCCGCAACCGGTCCATCGCCGACACCAGTGCCTGCTCCTCGGGCGGCTCGGTGGTGAGCTCCCCGTCGAGCAGCTGCTGGTAGGCGGACAGGTCCAGGTAGCCGTGCCCGCTGACGCAGGCGACCACGCCGCGCGACGATCCGCCGTCGGTGGCCAGGCGCGCGGCGACGGCCAGGGCGTGCCCCGACTCCGGTGCCGGGAGCACCATCTCCGACCGCGTGAAGGTCTGGCCCGCTTGCAGCGCTTCGACCTGCCCGACGGCTTGGGCGGTGACCTGGTCGCGGTGCCGCATCGCGGAAATGACCTTCGCGGCGCCGTGGAAGCGCAGGCCCGCCGAGTGCGAGTCGGGGATCGGGTAGCTGCTGCCGATCGTGTACATCGCTTCCATCGGGCTGACCCCGGTGGCGTCGGTCTTGTCGTAGGCGTACACACCGCGCGTCAGCTTCGGAGTGGTGCTCGACTCGGCAGCCACCAGCTGCGGGCATTCCGCGCCGGTCGTGGCGGCGTCGGCGAAGAAGGGGAGTGCGATCCCGCCGAAGTTCGAGCCGGCGCCGACGCAGCCGACGACCGAGTCCACGGTGGCCTCCAGCTCGGCGAGCTGCTCGATGGCCTCCAGCCCGATCACGGACTGGTGCAGGATGCTGTAGGTCTCGCCGCTGCCGATGCAGAACGCGGCCCCTTCGGTGCGCCCGGCGTACTCGACGGCTTCGCCGATCGCCAGCGCGAGGCTGTTCACCCCGCCGCCGATGCGGGCGGCGACGTCGGTCAGGTCGCTCGGGCTGGCGTGCACGGTGGCGCCGAGGGCCCGCATCAGCGTGCCCCGGTACGGCTTCTTCTGCAGGCTCGTGCCGACCATGAACACGCGGCAGCGCAGCCCGAACATCGAGCAGGCGGCGGCGAGCGCGGTGCCCCACTGCCCGGCCCCGGTGCCCGTGACCAGCTCCTTGACGCCGGCCTTGGCGTAGTAGTGGGCCTGGGCGAGCGCGGTGTTCAGCTTGTGGCTGCCGGAGATGTTGCCGCCCTCGTACTTGACGTAGATCGGTACCCGCGCGCCGACGGCGTCCTCGAACCGGCGGGCCCGCCACAGCGGGGTGGGCCGGAAGCTGCGGTAGGCGTCGAGCACTTCGGCGGGGATGTCCCAGAACTCGCGGTTCTGGGAGGACTGGCGCACCAGCGCGAACGGCAGGTTCACCGAGACACCGCCGTCCGGGCCGCCGCCGGCGGGCGACTCCGGGCTCTGGTCCGGGGGCAGCGGCTCGTCCAGGTGGGGCAGTACGCTGCGCCAGCTGGTGGGGAGGGAGACCGTGTTCATCGCAGCGCCTCCGTCCCGCTCGCGCCTTCGGCGACGACGTCGACGAGGTCGTCGACCGTCTTGAACGTGCGGCCGACGAACAGGTCGTCGGGCAGCGTCACGTCGAGCGCGTCCTCCAGGTGCACCAGCATGCCGACGAACCCGAGCGAGTTGAGGTGCAGCAGGTCGCCGTTGAGCGGCTCGTCGTCCTTGATCTCCTCCGGCGCGAGCGAAAGCCGCGATTCGGCGATCACGACGCGTTTCACCGAGTCGGATACGGTTTCGCGATCTGGTCCGTTCGTCATCCTTTTCCTCCTGTTTCCGGGGATCGGGTGGGTGTTTCACTGAGGAATTCGTCGAGGTGGCCGATTACGGCGGGAAGCGCTTTCCTGTCGAAAACGTCGAAATGACCGCACGCCAGTTCGCGGACCCGCAGCCGTGTGGACAGCCGCGTCCAGTTCTCGACCTGGGTCCGGCGGTGCGGGCTCGCGCAGGCCATCAGCAGCGCGGGGCCGGGGTGGGTGCGGGTCACCCGGTGCCGTCCCGAGGCGGTGATGTGCGCGTGGGCGGTCGCTTCGGCCCATCGCCGGTCGCGGGGCGCGACCCGGGCGTGCACCGACCGCATGATCCGCTCGACGACCGCGGCCCGGTGGGCCGTGCCGAACTCGTCGCGGCGGGTGAAGCTGTCGATCATCACCACCGCGGGGGCGGGCCCGGTCGCGGACAGGCGGGCGCCCAGTTCCCAGGCGAGTACCCCGCCCATCGACCAGCCCACCAGGAGTTCCGGGCGGCGGGGCAGGCCGGCCAGCAGCGGCAGGTACCGCTCGGCCATCGTCTCGACGTCGTCGTCGGGCCGCTCGCCGGCGAACAGGCCGTCGGCGCGGATCCCGCTCACCGCGTGCCGGCGGGCCAGCCGCACGGCCAGCGGCGTGTACGGGCTCAGGCCGCCGCCACCGGGGTGCACGAGGACCGCCTGCGACGCCCGCGGGCGTTGGCTGAGCGGAAGCAGCAGTGGCGGTGCGGGAGCGGCCGCGAGCTGCGCCTGGGCGGGCATCAGCTCGCCTCGCGCAGCCGGCCGTTGGCCTCGACCACCCAGCAGTAGTTCACCAGCGCGGCCAGGGTGATCGGCCCGCGGGCGTGCAGCCTGCTGGTGCTGATCGCGATTTCCGAGCCCAGCTCCAGCGTCGGGCCGTCGTTGAGCCGCAGGGAACCGTTGACGACGATGGTGGCCGCGTCCACCCGGTCGGTGAACTCGGCGGTGACCGCCGGGTCGGTGGCGGCGATCGCCTCGCTGTGGCCGGAACCGTGGCGCTGGATGAACTCCACGGCCTCGCCGGGGGAGTCCACGGCCACCACGCCGACCGTGCTGTCGAGGAATTCGCGGCCGAGGTCGTGCTCGCCCAGCTCGGTCACCTGCCAGTCGCCGGTGGTTTCCGGCCGCCGGAGGCCTTCGCCGACCCGGATGGTCAGCGGTCGGCCGTCGCGGCGGGCGCCGTCGAGCAGCGCCGCCACGAAGTCGTCGGCCACCGGCCGGTCGACCAGCGCGACCTCGAGGGACGTGCACCCGGCCGGGGCGGGCAGCTTGCTGTCCAGCGCGATCGCGACCGCCTCGGCCAGGTCGGCGCTCGAGTGCACGTAGAGGTGGTTGACGCCGCCGCCGCTGGCCAGCACCGGGATGGTGCTTGCGCGGTGGCAGTAGTCGATGAGCGACGGGCTGCCGCGGGGGATGAGTACGTCGATGGCGTCGGGCCGGCGCAGCAGGTCCCGCAGCACCGCGCGGCTGGGGTCGTCCAGCACGGTGACCAGGCTCGCCGGCAGCCCCGCCTCGTCCAGCGCGGCGGTGATGGCGGCGCCGAGCTCGACGTTGGTCCGCGCGATCTCCTTGCCACCACGCAGGATCACCGCGTTGCCGGCGGCGACGTTGAGCAGCGCGCCTTCGACGGTGACCGTGGGGCGGGCCTCGAAGATCATCAGCACCACGCCCAGCGGCCGCGGCACGCGGTGCCGCAGGCCCCAGTCGCCGATCGGCGTCCCGGGCGGGCGGCTGGTCAGCTCGTCCAGCTCGCCGGCGACCGTAGAAGTCATGGTGACCAGGCCGTCGAGGTGGTCTTCGGTCAGCCGGAGCCGGTCGACGAGCACGTCGGGCAGGCCCTGGTCCCGCGCTCGTCCCACGTCGGTGTCGTTGGCTTCGCAGATCCGTGGCCACGCGGCGGTGAGCCGGTGCGCCAGTGCGGTGCAGAACCGCCCGTACGCCTCGTTGCCCAGCGGCGGGGCCGCGGTGGTCGCCGCACGTGCGGCACCGATGATCTTGTCGACCATTGTTCTCCCGATCTCGATTTCCCCCTGGCAGATACCTCACGCTCTCAGCGGAAAATGATCTGGGCAAATGTGATCATGGACCGGTTGATCGGCTCATCAATAGTTTTGATGACCCCATTCGCGGCCCCTTGATCTCGCGTTTCAAACGTTGACTACACAGAAATTTGCTTGGAGGGTCGTAAGGCATGGAACATCGTCGACTTGGCCGCAGCGGCCTCTCAGTGAGCAGGATTTCCTACGGCAACTGGATCACCCACGGGTCGCAAGTGGCCGAGGAACAAGCCAGGAAATGCGTGGAAGCGGCGCTGGACGCCGGGATCACCACGTTCGACACCGCCGACATGTACGCCAACACCCGCGCCGAAGAGGTGCTGGGGCGGGCGCTGTCGGGTCTCCGCCGGGAGAGCCTGGAGATCTGCACCAAGGTCTACTGGCCGACCGGCCCCGGCGGCCCCAACGACCAGGGACTGGGACGCAAGCACATCATGGAGTCCGCGCACGGCTCCCTGCGCCGGCTCCAGACCGACTACCTCGACCTCTACCAGGCCCACCAGTTCGACCCGACGGTCGAGCTGGAGGAGACCATGCTGGCCTTCGCCGACCTGGTGCGCCAGGGCAAGATCCTCTACGTCGGCGTCTCGGAGTGGACCGCCGAGCAGATCACCCGCGCCGCCGCGCTGGCCCGCGAGCTGCGCGTACCGCTGATCTCCAGCCAGACGCAGTATTCGATGCTGTGGCGGGTCATCGAGGCGCAGGTCATCCCGGCCTGCGAGCGCGAGGGCATGGGCCAGCTCGTCTGGTCGCCGATGGCACAGGGCGTGCTGACCGGGAAGTACCTGCCGGGCAAGCAGCCCCCGGCCGGCTCCCGCGCCACCGACGGCGAGGGAAGCGGTTACATGGTGCGCTGGCTGCAGGACGACGTGCTGCGCCGCGTGCAGGAACTGCGGCCGGTCGCCGAGCAGCTCGGCCTGACCATGGCGCAGCTGGCGCTGGCCTGGGTGCTGCAGAACCCCAACGTCGCCACCGCGATCACCGGTGCCTCGCGCCCCGAACAGCTCACGGACAACCTCAAGGCCGTGGACGTCGTGCTCGACCCCGCGGTGATGCAGAAGATCGACGAGCTGCTCGACGGCGTCAGCCGCTTCGACCCGACGTTCATCGGCGTGCCGCTGACCGCCCTCGTCTGACTCCAGGGAGCACGCGTGTCCGAGACCGAGTGGGCCTACGACGGGAAGCGCTACCGGATGCACCGCTTCCCCGCCGACGTGCGGGCCCGGATGAAACCCCTCAACCGCAGCGACAACTGGCACGCCGCACTGGCCTGGCTCGAGGACGCCGCCTGGATCGCGGCCTGCGTTTGGCTCTGCGTGGCCGTTTCGTGGTGGTGCTACCCGCTCGCCGTGCTGATCATCGGGGCCCGGCAGCGGGGGCTGTCCACGATCCTGCACGACTGCGCCCACGGCGTCGGCGCGGCCGACCACCGGGTGCGGATGCTGCTCGGCACCGTGCTCACCGCGTACCCGATCTTCCAGCAGCACTACGCGTACAAGGTTTCGCACGTGTTCACCCACCACCCGCGGCTGGGCGACCCGGACCGCGACCCGGACCTGCGGTTCTTCATCGAGCAGGGCGCCTACCGGGCCGCCTCGCCGCGGACCTACGTGCGCCGCGTGGTGCTGATGCCGTTGTTCGGCACGCAGACCTGGGCCTACCTGCGCTACCTGGTCCGCAACCGCTATCGGGTGCTGCGCGAAGGCCGCGCCCAGGAAGCGTCCCAGGTCCGGCGCGGCAGGCGGCTGCTCGACCGCGCCGGGTTCTGGGGCTTCTGGGCCGCCGTCGCCGGGGTGTGCTGGGCACAGGGCTGGACGACCGAGCTGCTGCTGTTCTGGTTCGTGCCCTACCTGACCAGCTTCCAGATCCTGGGCTGGTACATCGAACTCTCCGAGCACACGCCGCTCGTCCGCGATGCCCGCGTCGACCTGCACATGACGCGCAACCGCAAGAGCCGCGGCTGGGAGAAGTTCCTGACCGGCATCCACAACGACAACTACCACCTGGAACACCACCTCGATCCGCGCACGCCGTTCTGGAACCTCGGCAAGGCGAGGCGGGTGCGGCTGGCCGATCCGGATTACGCCGCGGTCGACGCCGTGCTGGGCGGGCTGTTCACCCGGGGACCGCAGGGCCAGCCCAGCGCCGTCAGCGCGATCGTCACGTCCATGTCCGAACCGAGGGAGCTGTCCCATGCCGGTCACTGACCGCCCCGCCGCCGCGCCGAAGGACTTCCGGCGGCCCGAATCCGCCGTGATGCACGCGGGTGCCGAGCTGCGCGCCGGCCCGACCGCGCCGGTGATCACGCCGATCTTCCAGACCGCGGCCTACGAGCTGCCCGGCACCGGGGCCGCCGCCGGCATCTTCGACCTGAGCGAGGACGGGCACGCCTACACCCGCCTCAACAACCCGACCTGCGACGTGCTCGAAGCGCGGATCGCCGCCGTCGACGGCGCGCCGGCCGCGCTGGCCGTCTCCACCGGCCAGGCCGCGACCACCGTCGCCCTGCTCAACCTGTGCCAGGCCGGGGACAACATCGTCAGCTCCGACGAGCTCTACGGCGGCACGTGGAACCTGCTGGCCAACACCTTCGCCCGCTTCGGCGTCGAAACCCGGTTCGTCAGCCCGGAAGACCCGAAGAACTTCGCCGCCGCCACGGACGAGCGCACCCGCGCCTACTTCGGCGAAACGCTGCCCAACCCGAAGCTGCGCATCTTCCCGATCGAAGACGTCGCCGGGCTCGCCGAACAGGCGGAAGTGCCGCTGGTACTGGACAACACGCTGCTCCCGATGGTCTGCAACCCGCTGGACTTCGGCGCGAACATCCTGGTCTATTCGGCCACGAAGTACATCGGCGGCCACGGCAGCGCACTGGGCGGGCTCATCGTGGACGGCGGCACCTTCGACTGGCCGCGCCACGCCGAGCGCCACCCGCTGCTGACCGAGCCCGACCCCGCGCACGGCGGCGCGGTGTGGACCGAGACCGGCGCCGGGCTCGACAGCGCGCTGGGCCGCAGCCCCTACCTGCTCAAAGCGCGGGAAACGCTGCTGCGCGACCTCGGGGCGTGCCTGAGCCCGTTCAACGCGTTCCTGCTCATCCAGGGCATCGAGACGCTGCCGCTGCGGATGCGCGCGCACGGCGAAAACGCGGCCGCGGTCGCGAAGTTCCTCGACGCGCACCCGGCGGTGTCCTCGGTCAGGCACCCGACCCTGGCCGGCGGCGAGCAGCGGGAGCTGCTGCGGCGCTACCTCGGCGGCAACGGCGGCCCGCTGGTGCAGTTCGAGCTCGACGGCGGGCAGGAGGCGGGCAGCCGGTTCATCGAAGCGCTCCGCCTGTTCGCGCACGTCACCAACATCGGCGACGTCCGGTCGATGGCCACGCACCCGGCGTCCACCACGCACGCCCAGCTGCCCGAGGCCGACCAGCTCGCGGCCGGCGTGACCCCGGGTTCGATCCGGCTTTCGCTGGGCCTGGAGCACCCCGACGACCTGCTCGAAGACCTCGCCCGCGCCCTGGAGCGGGCCCGGTGACCGCCTCGCGAGACGTCTTGAATGAGTCATTCAGGACCTCCGAAGACCTGAATGACTCATTCAAGACGTTGGCGGATCGCGGCGACGCGACTTTGCCGGGGCCGTGGGAGCGGGTCCGATGAGCGCCCGGCCGCTGGTCGCGCTCGCGGCGTCGGCCGAACCGGTCGACGAGGTCCCGCACGTCGCGGTGCGCGAGGTCTACGCCCGGGCGCTGGAACGGGTTTCCGGCTGCGCGGTGGCTGTCGTCGGCGGCCCCGCGCCGCACTTGGTGGAGGTGCTGGACCGCTTCGACGGCGTCGTGTTCGGTGGGCACCAGATCGACGTGGACCCGGCCCGCTACGGCGGCCGTCCCCGGCCGGCCCCGGTGGACCCGGACCGCGACGAACTCGCGCTGCGGGTGCTGCCCGCGGCGCTGCGGGCGGGCATTCCGGTGCTGGGGATCTGCCGCGGGCTGCAGGAGCTCAACGTCGCACTGGGCGGCACCCTGCGCGACCTGCCCGGCGACAGTCATCGAGAGGACCTTTCCCAGCCGCGGGACCGGCAGTACCGGCCCGCGCACGAGGTCGACCTCCCCGCGGGCGGCATGCTGCGGCAGCTGCTGGGCTACGCGCGCGTGTCGGTCAATTCCTTGCACCACCAGGCCATTGACCGGATCGCGCCGGACCTGCGGGTGGAGGCGGTGGCCGCCGACGGCGTGGTCGAGGCCGCGTCGGCGGGCGACGGGTTCTGCCTCGCGGTGCAATGGCACCCCGAGTGGTACGCCGAGACGGACCCGGTCTCCACGGCGATCTTCCATGAATTCGGCGTCGCGGCCCGGCTGGCGGCCGTGCGTCAGGGCTTTCCCTCGCGGCGGCCCATGTCCAGCATCGGGATGAACAGCTGAGCGAGCGGCCCGATCGCGCAGGCGTAGAGCACGGTCCCGATCCCGACGGTGGCGCCGAGCAGGAACCCGATGACCAGCACGGCGATCTCGATGCCCCAGCGCACCGCCCAGATCGGGTACCCGCGCTGGGCAAGCCCGGTCATCAGCCCGTCCCGCGGCCCGGGGCCGGCCTGCGCGCCGATGTAGCAGCCGGTGGCGAACCCGTTGAGCACGATGCCCGCGATGAGCACGACCCAGCGCACCCAGAGGTGCCCGAACGGCGGCAGCAGCGCCAGCGCGAGGTCCATCGAGGTGCCGACGAGCAGGACGTTGCACAGCGTGCCGAGCCCGGGCTTCTGCCGCAGCGGAATCCACAGCAGCAGCACGGCGGCGCCGATCAGGTTGGTCCAGACCCCGATGCTGAGCCCGGCCGTGCGGGTCAGCCCCTGCGCGAGCGCGTCCCAGGGTTCGACCCCGAGCCCGGCGGCGACCACCATGGCGTCGCTGACGCCGTAGAGCACGAGGCCGATGAGCAGCTGGGACACCCGGCGGACCGGCCGGCCGGGCGGTACGAGTGGCGACTGCACCAGTTCGGCCACCCGCACGCGTGCTCCCCCTCCGTTTCACCGGCACTCCGCCCTGCCAGGGTAACGGCAAGGCGTCATCGACGTCGTCTCAAGACCGGTGCACGCAGGACCTGCACCTCCGGAACCGGGCCCTCGAAGCGCTCGACGTCGACAGCCGCGTGCTGACCCGCGCACCCTTGGGACAGCCGCGACGACGGGATGTCCGCGGTGAGGACGTTCGGATTTCCGTGCGTGCACAGCGGTCCGCCCACGTGATCCTCGACAGGGTCGAACCACGCACCGGTCGGGAGCTGGACGACGCCGGGCCGCAACGCGTCGTCCAGGACCGCGCCCGCCAGGCAGGCGCCGCGGTCGTTGAACACCCGGACCACGTCGCCCGCTTCGATGCCGCGCGCGGCCGCGTCGGTGGGGTTGAGGCGGATCGCCTCGCGGCCGGCCACCTTGCCGGCCAGGCTCGTGGCGCCGGCGTCGAGCTGGCTGTGCAGCCGGGTGTGCGGCTGGTTCGCGATCAGCCACAGCGGACCGGTTTCGCTCGGCGACAGCCAGACCGGGTGGCCGGGGCAGTCCGGGTAACCGAACCCCGCGACGGTCGCCGACGTGATCTCGATGCGGCCGCTCGGGGTGTGCAGGGGGTGGGCGTCCGGGTCCGCGCGGAAGTCCGCGAACAGGGTGTGGTGCTCGGGGCCGGGCGGGAGCCGCAGCTCGCCCGCGGCCCAGAACTCCTCGAACGAAGGGGAATCGCGCCAGCCGCGGTAAAGGTGCTGCAGCCACTGCCGGGCGGACCGGCCTTCGGTGAACGCCTCGGCGACGCCGAGCCGAAGAGCCAATCCGGCGAAGATCTCGTAGTCGTCCCGCGCTTCCCCGGCGGGGTCGGCGATCCGGTGCATGGCGATCACGTGCGTGTCGCGGCGGCCGGAGCCGATGTCCTCGCGTTCCAGCGCCGTCGTGGCGGGCAGCACGATGTCGGCGTGCCGCGCGGTGGCTGTCCAATGAGGATCGTTCACGACGACGGTGTCCGGGCGGGTGAAGGCGCGGCGCAGGCGGTTGAGGTCCTGGTGGTGGTGGAACGGGTTGCCGCCCGCCCAGTGCACGAGCCGGATGTCCGGGTAGCGCCGGGTTTCGCCGTTGTAGTCGTAGGTCTCGCCCGGGTGCAGCAGCAGGTCGGCGATCCGCGCGACCGGGATGTACTCGCCGACCGGGTTGACGCCCTGGGGCAGCGCGGGTATCCGCAGCTCGGGACCGGTGTCGCCGACGTCGCCCATCGAGCCGTAGCCGTGGCCGAACCCGCCGCCGGGCAGGCCGATCTGGCCGAGCAGCGCGGCCAGCGCGATGCCCGCCCACACCGGCTGCTCGCCGTGCTCGGTGCGCTGCAGCGACCACGTGACGGTGATCAGCGTCCGGTGCGCGGCCATTTCCCTGGCCAGCGCGACGATGTCGGCGGCCGGGATGCCGGTGATCCCGGCCGCCCAGTCCGGGTCCTTGTCGAGCAGGTAGCGCTCGAACTCCGCGTAGCCGACGCAGTAGCGGTCCAGGAAGTCCTTGTCGTGCAGGCCTTCGACGACGAGCGTGTGCGCGAGCGCGAGCATCAGCGCGGTGTCGGTCGCGGGCCGGATCGGGTACCAGCGCGTGTCTATTGTGGACGGCACGTCGTCGCGCAACGGGCTGACGAGCGCGACGCGGCCACCGAACCGCGCGAGGTGGCCGGGGGTGCCGTGGACCGTGACCCCGCCGGGTGTGACGAAGACGTTCTTCTCCGGCACGCCGCCGAACGCGACGATCAGCTCGGTGTGCGCGGCGATCGTCGGCCAGGTCGACGCCTGGCGCAGCACCGCGTGCGCGTCGCCGACGACGTGCGGCAGGAGCACCGACGACGTGCCGTTGCTGTAGGTGTTCCGCGCCGACGTGAAGCCGCCGATGGTGTTCAGGAAGCGGTGCAGCTGACTCTGCGCGTGGTGGAACCGGCCGGCGCTGGCCCAGCCGTAGGAGCCGCCGAAGATCGCCTGGTTGCCGTGCTCGGTCCGGACGCGGTCCAGTTCGGCGGCCAGCAGGTCGAGCACCTCGTCCCACGGCAGCTCGACGAACTCGTCGCGGCCCCGGCGCTCGTCCGGCGCCGGCCCGCCTTCGAGCCAGCCGCGGCGGACCGCCGGCCGGGCCACCCGGGTGGGGTGGTCCAGCGCGGCGGCCAGGTTGCCCAGCAGGGGCGACGGTGCCGGGTCGGCGGGGTGTGGTTCGACGCGCAGCCTGCCGTCGGGGCCGACCTCGGCCGAGAAGGCTCCCCAGTGCGATGTGCTCGGCTTCATGCTTCGACGGTAACCGCGCCGGGCGCGGTCACCGCCGAGGTGTGCCAGGGTGGAGGGGACCGCCGCCGAAAGGGGACCGATGCACCGGCTCACCGTCCTGTACCCGCCGCCCGCCGACGAAGCCCACTTCCGGGAGTACTACGAGGGCACCCACCTGCCGCTGGCGGCGAAGCTGCCCGGCCTCGTGCGCTCGCAGTACTCCTTCGACGTGGCCTCGCTCGCCGGGGAGCGCAAGTACTTCGCCGTCTTCCACGCCGACTTCGAGTCGGCCGAGGCCATGGCCGCCGCGCTCGGGTCAGAAGCGGGCAAGGCCGTGGCCGCCGACGTGCCGAACTACGCGTCCGGCGGGGTGGAGATGATCCACTACCCGCTCAGCGGCGACCACTGATCGTGCTCGCGCCGGCGTAGCGCGCCTCGGCACCCAGCTCTTCCTCGATGCGGATGAGCTGGTTGTACTTGGCCGTGCGGTCGGCGCGGGACAGCGAGCCGGTCTTGATCTGGCCGCAGTTGGTGGCGACGGCGAGGTCGGCGATCGTGGTGTCCTCGGTCTCGCCGGAGCGGTGGGACATGACCACGGAGTAGCCCGCCTTGTGCGCGGTTTCCACCGTGGTCAGGGTTTCGGTGAGGGTGCCGATCTGGTTGACCTTGACCAGGATCGAGTTCCCGATGCCGCGCTCGATGCCGTCGTTCAGCAGGTTCACGTTGGTGCAGAAGACGTCGTCGCCGACGAGCTGGACGCGGTCGCCGATGGTGTCGGTGAGCTGCTTCCAGCCGGCGTAGTCGTCCTGCGCGAGACCGTCCTCGATGGACACGATGGGGTAGCGGGCGGTCAGGTCGGCGAGGTAGGCGACGTGCTCCTCGACGCTGCGCTTGCGGCCCTCGCCGGTGTAGTCGTAGACCTCGCCGGTGTAGAACTCGGACGCGGCCGGGTCGAGCAGCAGGGCGATGTCCTCGCCGGGGGTGTAGCCCGACTGCTCGATCGCGCGCAGCACGAACTCGAGGGCTTCGTCGGCAGAGCTGAGGTTGGGGGCGAACCCGCCTTCGTCGCCGACGTTGGTGCTGTGCCCGGCGTCGTGCAGCGACTTGCGCAGCGTGTGGAAGACCTCGGAGCCCATCCGCACGGCTTCGGCGAACGTCGGCGCGCCGACCGGGCCGATCATGAACTCCTGGAAGTCGATCGGGTTGTCCGCGTGCGCGCCGCCGTTGATGATGTTCATCATCGGCATCGGCAGCAGGTGGGCGAACACGCCGCCGGCGTAGCGGTACAGCGGCAGCGAGCTGGCGGCCGCGGCCGCCTTGACCACGGCGAGCGAGACGCCCAGCGTCGCGTTCGCGCCGAGGCGGGCCTTGTTCGCGGTGCCGTCCAGCGCGATCAGCGCCCGGTCGACCTCCGCCTGCGCTTCGGCGTCCAGGCCCACGACGGCCTCGGCGATCTCGGTGTTGACGGCGTCGACGGCCTTGCGCACGCCCTTGCCGTGGAATCGGGCCTTGTCCCCGTCGCGCAGCTCGACCGCTTCCCGGGTGCCGGTGGAAGCGCCCGAGGGCACCGCGGCCCGCCCGAACGAGCCGTCCGCCAGCTCGACGTCGACCTCGACGGTCGGGTTGCCGCGGCTGTCGAGAACTTCGCGGCCCTTGACCCGGACGATGGCAGTCATTGCGCTCCTCGGTGAGTTCGCCTAACGGGGCGGCGCGCCGGTGAGCCGCGAGACAGGGGCGAGGCTAGCAGAAATTTCTGAATCGATCCCGAACTTTTTCCCGCCGACCACCGCCCGATTCGGCGCCCGCCGCGGTTCGGATTAGAGTCGGATCAGCCTTGGTCTTGAGCAGAGGAGTTCGCATGCAAGGAGTCGACCCGTCGGTGCCGCCGAGCGGCCCGGGCTGCGCGGACTGCGACGCCGCGGACCCGCAGGGCTGGTGGTTCCACCTCCGGCGCTGCGCCGGCTGCGGCCACATCGGCTGCTGCGACTCCTCACCCGGCCAGCACGCCAGCGCCCACGCCGCGGCGACGGGACACCGGATCGTCCGCAGCTTCGAGCCGGGCGAAGAGTGGTTCTGGGACTACGAGACGGAACAGATGTACGAGTCCGGTCCCACGCTGGCCGCCCCGGAGCACCGCCCGCTCACCCAGGCCGCGCCCGGCCCGGCGGAGCGGCTGCCGGAGGACTGGCCCCAGCGCCTGCACCGGTGAGCCGAGGTCAGCCCCCGGTCGGGTTGTCCGCGTAGTTCACTGTGATGTTCTTGAAGCCGAGCGACTGCAGCAAGCCGGTCAGCATCACCTTGGTGTTCCGCTCCGCGTCGGCCACCAGCGTGCTCTTCGCGGCCGCGGCCTGGATCTGCTTCTGAGCGAGCTCGTAGAGGGCCTGCTGCGAGTTCGGGTTGCCGTTCAGGAAGTCGTTGATGCGGGTGAACAGGCCCTGCTGCTGCGCGTAGACGTGGGACTCGTGCACGTCCAGCGTCGCCGGCTCCAGCTGGGCGTGCGGCAGCGTGATCGTGGCCGACAGGCGGTCGTCGGAAACCTGGACGGCGTCGCCCTTCAGCCGGGAGAAGTCCACGTAGGAGTTGTCCGTGCCGACGCCGATGAACATCGTGTCGCTGCCGACGAGGAAGCTGGGCAGCACCGAGCTGGTCGTGATGTCGACGACCACCTGGAACGAGCCACTGGCGGCCTCGTAGCGCGACAGCTCGACGATCGACTGCAGCAGCACCGGGCCGGAGTGCTCTTCGGTCTGCTGGGCGAACGGATTGCGCAACTGGGGCAACAGGTGTACCGCCGATCCGACGAGCGCCGCGGCCGCCAAGACCACCACTGCCACACCGATCCCGATGAGCCGCTTGCCCCATGCACCCATGCCGGGAGGAATACCCAAGCGCACGCTTGGCGAACCGGCTCGGTGGGTACGTTCGCGGGGTCGAGCCCGCCGGAGAGGGGAGAGGCCGTGCGCAAGTGGTGGCTGTGGGTGCTGGTGATCGCGCTCGTCATCCTGATCCTCGGCCTGATCTTCGGTGGTTACCGGAAGGGCACCAAGATCGGCGCGCCCGCGTCCGTGCCGGTGGCGGTTTGGTCCAGCCCACGGGGATGACCCCGCGCGGCTGAGCGGCCGATCTGGACCGCGGGGGAGCCGCCGGCCCCCGCCGGGCTGCCACGACGACGAGATTCGCGGGCTGCTGCGGAATGCCGCCGAGGTCGGGGCTCACCTGAGAAGCGGTGCCGGACGTGCGGCCGAGCGGCTGCGGCAATTGGCGGAGTCGCAGGCCCGCGGTCTGCCGCGCCGGCGAGTGCCTGATCTCCAGCGGCGGTGCGTCGAGCTGCCGCATGGCCCGCGCTCGCGGAAGCGCTGACCGACCGCCGACCCGGCCCCCGCACGTCATGAAGGGGTCGTTCATCTCGCCAGGCGACATGAACGGCCCCTTCATCACGTCCCCGCGCCACCGAGCCCGCGATGCCCGGTCCAGGGCCGCACGAAGCCGCTGTCGACGTGCCCCGTGAAGACGCATTCGGGGAGGTTTCCGGCGAACGAACGTCGTCACCGCAGTGAACGGTCGGAGACCGGAAAACGGCCGGTGACCCTCCGAATTCCATCGCCTATTTCGTTACGGTCCAATCGGGTGGTCCGGTTCTTGTCCTGTTTCCCAGGCGATGGGACGAACGGCTAATTATGCGAAATAAAACCGGCGATCGGGTGCACGATACGGTGCACGTGCGTCCGGATGTGCTGCTTGACTCGCCGGTAATTTGCGGAACAAAGATCAAGAATCGCGTTTCCGCAGCTGACGGGCTTGCCAAGACGTCGAGAACCCAGGGCTGGAAAGTGGCGTGAGATCGCCTGTTTAACCCGTTGTGCCACCGGGTAACAGCCTCCAGCGGTCGTGGAGTGGCCGCGTGAACCAGTCGGCGAGGTGGTACGGCGATTTGCCGGTGCTCGCCGTTGTTCGACGTGTCCACCGGCGTGGGAAACCGCCGGGTAAATGGCTGCTCAAGTCGTGGAATGGTGCCGTTGTCGTTGCTACGTTGGGTAACCCCGAACCGGGGTCGTCGTATGTTGGGATCCCACGATTGGCGGTACTGACGATCATCGGCGAACGGGCAGCGTATTAATTCCAGCCGCCCCGATGTGCGGTGCTGGTGGGGATTGTTCAGGGCGGTTGCAGTCGTGGGGCATTCGCAGTGCTGGGTTTTTCGTGCGATATCGGAGGGTCGGGTCATGCAATCCGTACGAGACGGTCACCTCGCCTCGGACAGGCAACGGGTCACGGCGGAACGGCTGGACGCGGTGCTGGACCGCGCGGCTCGCCGGCACCGGGTGCCGGGAGCGCAGCTCGCCGTCCTGCGGGACGGTGAGCGGTTGGTGGTCCAGACCGGTGTCGAAGACCAGGACCGTGGCACGCCGATGACCGAGGAGTCCGCGGTGCCGTCCGGGTCGGTCACCAAGGTGGCCACGGCGACGGTCGCGATGGCCCTCGTCGCCGACGACGACCTGGAGCTCGATCAACCCGTCGGTGACGTCCTGGGCGTGGCCGGCCTCGACCGCGGCCTGACTCCGCGCCGGCTGCTCAGCCACACCAGCGGGCTGCCGTCCGACCCCGCCGATCCGACCGCGGGCTGCCTGCGCGAGGTGCGCGAAGCGATCCCCGTCTGCCCGGCGGGCACCGCGTTCTCCTACTCGAACCTCGGGTACGCGCTGGTCGGCGCCGTGATCGAAGCGGTCACCGGGATGACCTGGCGGGAGGCTGTCGAGGCGATCGTCCTGCGGCCGTCGAAGATCGAGCCGGTCTACGCCGAGAGCACGCGTGGCGTCTCCGGGCACGGGCGGGCCACCGGGCCGGCCGGGGCGCGGCCGGTCGAGCAGGTGCTGCCGCCGATGCTCGACCCGGCCGGGGCGCTGGCGTTCAGCGCGCGGGACCTGGTCGAGCTCGGCCGGATCCACCTGGGCAAGCCGGGACTGCTCGACGTCGTGACGGCCGCCGACATGCACCGGCCCGTGCCGGAAGCCGATCCGTTCGGGCTCGCCGACGGCTGGGGCCTCGGGATCGCCCATTTCGGCTCCGGCGACGACGCCTGGCTCGGCCACGACGGCACCGCCGACGGCACGGCCTGCCACCTGCGCATCGACCAGGCCGGCGCCTGCGTGGTCGCCTTCACCGCGAACGGCGCCGCGGGCACGGACCTGTGGCACGACGTCGCCGCCGAGCTGCGCGAGCTGGGCTTCGACCTGCCCGAGCAGCGCTTCGGCGTGCCCGGCGCCCGGCCCGTACCGGTCCCGGACGGAGATTTCGGCACCTACCGCAACGGCGCCATCGACTACACCGTCCGCCCCGACGGTACGGGCGCCGCGCTCGTCGTCGACGGCGAGGTCTACCCGGAGCTCGTCCTGCACGACGACGGCAGCTTCACCGTCCGCGACCCGGCGACCGGCCGGGCCACGCCGTGCGGCCGCTTCCGCGGTGACCGCGGTGCGTCGGCCGCGGTCGAAATCGGCGGCCGCCTCGCGCGACGCTGCTGAACGAACCCCTCCCTCCCCGTGCCCGCCCTGCCGGCGGGCTCCTCAGCCTGCGCCCGGAAGGTGCCACCGACGATGACCGTGCAAGACTCCCCGGCGAGAACCGGGGCCCTGACCGAGCTGTTCGCCGCGCGGGTCCGCGAAACCCCGGACGCGGTCGCGGTCGACGGCGAAGACCGGCTCACCTACGCCGAGCTGGCCGACCGCGCCGAGCGGCTCGCCGCGCACCTGCTCCGGCTGGGACTGTCCCCGGAGGACCGGGTCGGCCTGCTGCTGCGGCGCTCGGCCGAGCTGGTCGTCGCCGAGCTGGCGGTCGTGCTGGCCGGCGGTGCCTACGTACCGCTCGACCTGCGGGCCCCCGATGACCGGCTCCGGCTGGTGCTCGCCACCGCCGGGGTTTCGGTGCTGGTGACCGACGAACCCGAGCACGCCGCCCGGGTCCACAGTGGACCTGTGGTCGAAGCCGGGCAGCCGCTGTCGGAACGGGATCGCGCACTGCCCGATGTGGACGGTGACCGGCTCGCCTACCTCATGCACACCTCGGGCTCGACCGGCGCGCCGAAAGGGGTGGCGGTCCGGCACCGCGACGTCGCGGCGCTCGCCGCGGACAGCCGGTTCGCCGGTGCCGCGCACCGCCGGGTGCTGCTCCACTCGCCCGCCGCGTTCGACGCGACGACGTACGAACTGTGGGTACCGCTGCTTTCCGGTGGCACGGTCGTGGTCGCCCCGCCCGGAGACCTGGACGTCGAGACCCTGCGCGGGCTCCTCGACCGGCACGCCGTCACGGCGCTCTGGCTGACGGCCGGCCTGTTCCGGATCGTGGCGCAGGAAGCCCCGGACTGCTTCCGCGGCGTGCACGAGGTCTGGACCGGCGGGGACGTCGTCCCGGCCGGCGCCGTGCGGCGGGTGCTGCGCGCCTGCCCCGGCCTGACCGTGGTCGACGGCTACGGGCCCACCGAAACCACCACCTTCGCGACCAGCCACCGGATGCCGTCGGCGGAGCGGGTACCCGACGCGGTCCCGATCGGGCGCCCGCTCGACGACGTCGGCGTGCGCGTGCTGGACGGCGCCCTGAACCCGGTCGCCCCCGGTGAACCCGGTGAGCTGCACCTGGCCGGGGCCGGCCTGGCCCGCGGGTACTGGGCGCGGCCGGGTGCGACCGCGGACCGGTTCGTGGCCGACCCGGCCGGGGCGCCCGGCGACCGGATGTACCGCACCGGCGACCTGGTGCGCCAGAACGCCGAAGGCGAGTTCGAGTTCCTCGGCCGCGCCGACGACCAGGTCAAGGTCCGCGGCTTCCGCGTCGAGCTGGGCGAGATCGAGACGGTGCTCGCCGCCGCGCCCGGGGTGACTGAGGTCGTGGTCGTGGCCCGGGAGGACCGGCCTGGTGCCAAGCGGCTGGTCGCCTACGTTGTCGCGGAGCCGGACGCCGAGCCCGGCGACCTGGCGGAGGTCGCCGCCGCGACCCTGCCGGACTACATGGTGCCGTCCGCGTTCGTCGTCCTCGACGCGCTTCCGTTGAGCGGCAACGGAAAAGTCGACCGCCGGGCGCTGCCCGCGCCGCCCGTGGACCCGGGGGAGCGCGGCACCGAGCCGCGGACGGACACCGAACGCGAAGCGGCCCGAGTACTGGCCGACGTGCTGGGCGTTCCCCGCCTCGGCGCCGACGACGACTTCTTCGCGACCGGTGGCGACTCGATCCTCGCGGTGCAGGCGTTGTCACGGCTGCGCCGGAAGTTCGGCGTGCGCCTCGAGGCCCGGGCGATCTTCGACGCGCCGAGCGTCGCCGCGCTGGCCCGGCTGATCGAGGACGCGCCGCGCGCCGACGAGGCCGCGATCCCGGTGACCCCGCCCGCCGACGTGCTCCCGCTGTCCCCGGCCCAGCGGCGGCTGTGGTTCCTCGACGAACTGGCGGGCGGCAGCGCCGAGTACAACACCGGCGTCGGCCTCACGCTGTCCGGCCCGCTCGACGTCGAAGCGCTGCGCGGTGCCCTGGCGAAGCTCTGCGCCCGCCACGAATCGCTGCGGACGACGTTCGAGTCGATGGACGGCGAAGGCGTGCAGCGGATCGCTCCCGCCGGGGAAATTCCGTTGCGGATCGCCGAAACGCCCGCGGACGACGACGTCCTCGCGGCCGAGCTGGGCACCCCGTTCGACCTGCGCACGGGGCCGCTGACGCGGGCCGTGCTCTACCCGCAGGGCCCCGGTGAGCACCTGCTCGTGCTGTGCCAGCACCACATCGTCACCGACGGCCGCTCGATCGGCATCCTGACCGGCGAGCTGCTGGACTTGTACGCCGGCGCCACCCTGCCGCCGCTCCCGCTGGGCTACCGCGACTACACGCGCTGGCAGCAAAAGTCCGAAGTGGACAGTCAGGCCGCGTACTGGCGCGAGCGGCTCGACGGCGTCGAACCGCTCGGCGTGCCGACCGACCGGCCGCGTCCCGCGCAGCGCGACACCGCGGGCGCCGTCCACCACCACGACCTGCCCGCCGGTCTCGTCCGCCGGGTCACCGAAGCCGGGCGGCCGTTCGGCGCGACGCCGTTCATGACGCTGACCGCGGCCGTGCAGCTGCTCCTCGCGGCCTACGGCGGGCAGCGCGACATCGCCGTCGGCACCGCCGTCGCCGGGCGCGACCGGGCCGAACTCGAACCGCTGACCGGGTTCTTCGTCAACACGCTCGTCCTGCGGTCCGAAGTGGACGGCGAGCGGCCGTTCGCGGAGTTCCTCGGTGCGTTCCGGGAAACCGTGCTGGACGCGTTCGCGCACGGCGACGTCTCCTTCGACCGCGTCGTCGAGGAGGTCCAGCCGGACCGGGATCCGTCCCGGACCCCGCTGGTGCAGGCCGTCGTCGTGCTGCAGACGCCGCTGGTGCGGCCCCGCGAGGTGGCGGGGCTGCGGGTGCGCGAGCACGACCTGCCGCGGCCGTCCGCCCGGTTCGACCTGGTCATCGAGTTCTGGCCGCGTGACGACGGCCTGCGGGTCACCGTGGAGTACGCCACCGCGCTCTTCGACGCCGCCACGATCGCCCGGCTGACCGCGAGCCTCGAAGTGCTCCTGGACGGCATCGCCGCCGACCCCGCCCGCCCGGTGGGCGCGCTGCCGCTGCTCACCCCGGACGACCGCCGGTTCCTGCTCCCGGCCGCGGCCGACGCCGCCCCGCGGGACACCGTCACCGAGCTGTTCGACCGCGTCGCGGCGGAGCACCCGGACGCGTCCGCCGTGGTCTTCGGCGACGTCCGTTGGGACTACGGCGAGCTGCGCGCCCGGGCCGACCGGCTCGCCCGGCGGCTCGTCCGGCTGGGTGTCCGGCCAG
This sequence comes from Amycolatopsis lexingtonensis, assembly GCF_014873755.1. NCBI lineage: Bacteria > Bacillati > Actinomycetota > Actinomycetes > Pseudonocardiales > Pseudonocardiaceae > Amycolatopsis > Amycolatopsis lexingtonensis. Next base: position 2,759,409 of record NZ_JADBEG010000001.1, on the reverse strand, counting down.
AGGACCGCGTCGGCGTGCTGATGGACCGCTCGGCCGACCTCGTCGTGGCCCTGCTGGCGATCCTCAAGGCCGGCGGCGCCTACCTCCCGCTCGACCTCCGCGCCCCCGCCGACCGGCTGCGGCTGCTGCTCGACGGCACGGACCTCCTGCTCACCGACCACCGGTGGCACGGCACCGCCACGACCGTCCACGACGGACAGACGCTGGTCGTGTCCGATGTGGACGAGGCCGCGGGAGCACCCGAAGTCACGCTCGACCCGGAAAACTTGGCCTACATCGAATACACCTCCGGTTCGACCGGCTTGCCCAAGGGAGTCGCGGTCCGCCACGCCGACGTCGTCGCGCTCGCCGCCGACCCGCGGTTTGCCGGTGGTGCGCACGAGCGCGTGCTGGTGCACTCGCCGTTGGCGTTCGACGCTTCCACCTACGAGCTGTGGGTGCCGCTGCTGACCGGCGGCACCGTCGTCGTCGCTCCGCCGGGCGACCTGGACGCCGACGCGGTCCGGGCGCTCACCACGGCCCACGGGGTCACCGCGATGTGGCTGACGGCGGGGTTGTTCCGCCTGTTCGCCGAGGAAGACCCCGAGTGTTTCGCCGGGCTGCGGGAGGTCTGGACCGGTGGCGACGTCGTCCCGCCCGGCGCCGTGCGCCGCGTCCTGGCCGCCTGCCCGGGCCTGGCCGTCGTCGACGGCTACGGCCCGACCGAGACCACGACGTTCGCGGCCGCCTACCGGATGGCGGCGCCGGACGACGTCCCCGAGGTGGTCCCGATCGGCGCCCCGCTGGAGGACATGCGCGGATACCTGCTGGACGAGCACCTGCGCCCGGTGCCGCGCGGGGCACTCGGCGAGCTGTGCGTCGCCGGGCCCGGCCTCGCACGCGGGTACGCCGGGCGGCCCGGCGCGACCGCCGACCAGTTCGTCGCCTGCCCGTTCGGGGTGCCCGGCGAGCGGATGTACCGCACCGGCGACCGCGCCCGGTGGCGGACCGACGGGACCCTCGAGTTCGCCGGCCGCGCCGACGACCAGGTCAAGATCCGCGGCTTCCGGGTCGAACCGGCCGAGGTGGAACGCGCGCTGGCCGCCGAAGCGGAAGTGGCGCAGGCCGTGGTCGTGGTCCGGGCCACCGGCGGCCGCAAGCGGCTCATCGGCTACGTCGTCCCGGCCGACGGGGTCACTGTGGACACCGAGGCGCTGCGCCGCGCGCTGGGGCGCACGCTGCCGGATTACCTGGTGCCGTCGGCCGTCGTCGTGCTGGCCGCGTTGCCGTTGAGCGCCAACGGGAAGGTCGACCGGCGGGCCCTGCCGGAACCGGCGGTCGAGGCCGGGGCCCGCGCGCCCCGTACCGCGCGGGAGGCCGTGCTCGCCGGGATCTGGGCGGAGGTGCTCGGCGTCGAACGCGTCGGCGCCGACGACAACTTCTTCGCACTCGGCGGCGACTCGATCCTCAGTATCCAGGTCAGCGCCCGCGCCCGGCGGGCCGGGCTCGCGGTGACCACCGCCGACCTGTTCCGGCACCAGACGATCGCGGCTCTGGCCGCGGTGGTGACCGAAGCCGGGGCGGCGCCGGTCCGCGGGCCGGCGTCCGGCCCCGTGGTGCCGACGCCGATCCAGCGCTGGTTCTTCGACACCGTGCGGGTGCCCGGCCGGTTCGACCAGGCGATTTCGGTCGAGCTGACCGAAGACGTCGACGAAGCGGCCCTCATCGCGGCGATCGCCGTGCTGGCGGACCACCACGACGTCCTCCGGACGCGGTTCACCCGCGACGACGGCACGTGGCGACTGCACAACGCCCCTGCCGGCGAAGGGCACTCGCTGCTGCGCTGGTCGCTGTCGGGCCGCGTGCTGCACCTGTCCGCCCACCACCTCGTCGTCGACGGGGTCTCCTGGCGGATCCTCCTGGAGGACCTCGAAACCGCTTACCGCGGCGGTGACCTCGGGCCGCGGACGACCTCGTTCCAGGAGTGGGCCGCCCGGCTGTCCGCGCACGCGGAGGCCGGCGGCTTCGACGACGAACTCGGTCACTGGCGCACGTTGCCGGCCGTCACCCCGCTCCCGGTCGACGGGCCCGGGCTCAACACCGTCGCCGAGGAGCGCACGGTCACCGTCCGGCTCTCCGCCGAGGAGACCCGGGCGCTGCTGCGGCAGGTCCCGGACGTCTACCGCACCCAGGTCAACGACGTCCTGCTCACCGCGCTGGGCCGGGTCCTGCGGGACTGGACCGGCGAGGTACCGGTGATCGACCTGGAAGGCCATGGCCGCGAGGAGCTGTTCGACGGCGTCGACCTGTCCCGGACGGTGGGCTGGTTCACCAGCCTGTTCCCGGCCGCGCTGGACGTCCCGGACGACTGGGGTACGGCGCTCAAGTCCGTCAAGGAGCAGCTGCGCGCGGTGCCGCGGCGGGGGATCGGCTATGGCGCCCTGCGGTACCTGACCGGCACCGCCCCGGCGATCGACCCGCAGGTGAGCTTCAACTACCTCGGCCGGTTCGACCTCGCGAGCGACTTCTACGCGGGCCCGCCCGGTGACGTGTCCCTGGACGCCGACCTCGCCGACCGCCGCCCGCACCTGCTCGACGTCGTCGGCCAGGCCGACGGCGACACCCTGCGGTTCACCTGGCACTACGCCGAGAACGTGCACGACGAGGCCACCGTCGCCCGGCTCGCCGAGAGCTTCCTCGACGCCCTGCGCGGGATCATCCGGCACTGCGCCGAGCCCGGCGCGGGCGGCCGCACGCCGTCGGACTTCCCGCTCGCCGGGCTCGGCCAGGCCGCGGTGGACGCGCTGGGCGACGACGTCGAAGACGCCTACCCGCTGACGCCGATGCAGGCCGGGATGGTCTTCCACGGCCTGGCCCGCCACGGCGACCGCAACTACTTCGAGCAGATCTCCTTCACCCTCGACGACGTCCCCGACCCGCGGCGGCTCGGCGAGGCCTGGCAGCGGGTCGTCGACCGGACGCCGGTGCTGCGCAGCCGGATCGCCTGGGAGGGTGTGCCGCAGCCGGTGCAGATCGTCCAGCGGACCGCCGAAGTCCCGGTGTCCTACCCGGACTGGTCCACAGTGGACGCCGACGCGGAACTGGCGCGGCTGCTGGAAACCGACCTCGCCGACGGGCTCGACCTGACGCGCGCGCCGCTCATGCGGCTGGTCATCGCGAAGGACTCGGCCACGTCCGTCCGGGTCGTGTGGACGTTCCACCACGTGCTGCTCGACGGCTGGAGCGTCTTCGGTGTCCTGTCCGACGTCCTCGCGGTGCTGCGCGGTGAGGAGCCGCCCATCCGGCGGCCGTTCCGCGACTACGCCGCCTGGCTCGCCGCCCAGGACGACGAGCGCGCCGAAGCGCATTGGCGGGCCGAACTCGCAGGCGTGACACCGACGCCGCTGCCCGGTGGCCGGGCCGCCACCCGCGCGCACACGGCCAGTTCGACTGAACGCGTCCCGGTCGAACTCGACGACGAGGCGTCGGCCGCGGTCCAGGCCTTCGCGCGGCGGCACCACCTCACGGTCAACACCGTCGTGCAGGGGGCCTGGGCAGCGCTCTTGGCCCGCTACAGCGGCGAGGCCGAGGTGTGCTTCGGCGCCACGGTGTCCGGCCGCCCGGCCGAACTGCCCGGCGCGGACGACATCGCCGGCCTGTTCATCAACACGCTGCCGGTGCGGGTGCGGCTCGACCGTGACCGCGGGGTCGCGGACTGGCTGCGTGACCTGCAGGCGAACCAGGCGGAGGCCCGCCGGTTCGGCCACCTCGGCTTGACCCGGCTGCAAGCGCTCGGCGAAAGCTCCGGGCAGAGCCTCTTCGACAGCATCGTCGTCTTCGAGAACTACCCCGCCGCCGAGGTACCGGGGCTGCGGGACGTCCGGGCGGCCGAGCGCACCAACTACCCGCTCGGCGTCGTCGCCTACCCGGGCCGCCGGCTCTCGCTGATCCTGACCCACGACCCGGACGTGATCGCGCCCGCGCTCGCCGGCCGGCTGGCCAACCACCTCGCCGCGCTGGTCCGCGGGTTCGCCGCCGCCCCGCACGAGCCGGCGACCCGGATCCCGATGCTCTCGGCCGCCGAGACCCGGCAGCTCCTGGAGGAGCGCAACGCGACGGCGTGCCCGATCCCCGAGGCCGCCCTGCCGGAGCTGTTCGCCGCCGCCGTCCGGCGTGCTCCCGAAGCGGTCGCGCTCGTCACCGACGCCGAGTCCGTCACCTACGCCGAGCTGGACGCGTGGTCGAACCGCCTGGCCCACCGGTTGCTCGACCTCGGCGTGCGGCCGGAAGACCGGGTCGCGGTGCTGATGGACCGCTCGCCCGCGCTCGTCGCCGCGGAGCTGGCGATCGTGAAGGCCGGCGGGGCCTACCTCCCGCTCGACCTGCGGGCCCCGGCCGAGCGGATGCGGCTGCTGCTGCGCGAGGCCGGCGCCGACGTGCTGGTGGCCGACCGGAACTGGCTGGCCACCGCCGAGGACGTCCACAGTGGAGTGATCGTCACCGGCGCGGACGACGCCCCGACGACCCCGCCCGAGGTCACCACGCACCGCGATCAGCTCGCCTACGTCATCTACACCTCCGGCTCGACCGGGACGCCGAAGGGCGTGGCCGCGCGGCACCGCGACGTCGCCGCGCTGGCCGCCGACCGGCGGTTCGCCGTGCACGACCGCGTCCTGCTGCACTCCCAGCAGGCCTTCGACGCCGCCACCTACGAACTGTGGGTACCGCTGCTCAACGGCGGCACCGTCGTCCTCGCCCCGCCCGGCGACCTCGACGTCCACACGCTCGGCCGGGTGCTCACCACCCACGGCGTGACCGGCGCGTTCCTCACCACCGGCCTGTTCCGGCTGGTCGCCCAGGAAGCGCCGGAGGTCTTCGCCGGCGTCCGCGAGGTCTGGACCGGCGGGGACGCCGTGCCCGCGGTCGCCCTGCGCCGCGTCCAGGCCGCCTGCCCGGACACGCTGGTCGCCGACGTCTACGGGCCGACCGAGACCACGACGTTCGCGACCGTGCACCCGCTGCCCGGCGAGATCCCCGACGTCGTGCCGATCGGCGCGCCGCTGGACAACACCCGCGTCTACGTCCTCGACGACGAGCTCCGGCTGGTCCCGCCGGGTGCGCCCGGCGAGCTGCACATCGCCGGGGCCGGGCTGGCCCGCGGCTACCTCGGCCGTCCCGGCCTCACCGCCGAGCGGTTCGTCGCGGACCCGTTCGGGCCGCCGGGGGAGCGGATGTACCGCACCGGCGACCTCGTGCGCTGGGACGACGAGGGCGCGCTCGAGTTCGTCGGCCGGGTCGACGAGCAGGTCAAGGTGCGCGGCTTCCGCGTCGAGCCGAGCGAGATCGAAGCCGCGCTGGGCGAGCACCCGGACGTCGTGCAGGCCGCGGTGCTGGCCCGCGCGGACGGCGGCGTGAAGCGGCTGGTCGCCTACGTCGTCGGCGAGACCGACGGCCTGGCCGAGTTCCTCGGCCGGACGCTGCCGGACTACATGGTCCCGGCCGCGTTCGTCCGGCTCGAGCGCTTCCCGGTCAACGTCAACGGCAAGCTCGACCGCCAGGCCCTGCCCGCGCCCGACTTCGGCGGCCACGACCATGTCGCACCGCGCACCGAGCGGGAGCGGGAGCTGACCGAGATCTGGGCCGAGGTGCTCGGCGCCGAGCGCGTCGGGGTCACCGACGACTTCTTCGAGCTGGGCGGTGACTCCATTCTCAGCATCCAGGTGGTGTCCCGGGCCCGGCGCGCCGGGCTGGAACTGCTGCCCGGCGACCTGTTCACCCACCGCACCCCGGCCGCGCTGGCGGCCGCAGCGCGCACCGCCGAGGCGGCCGTCGACCGCGGCCCGGTCAGCGGCCCGGTCCCGCTCACCCCGATCCAGCGGTGGTTCTTCGCGACCCAGACCGCCGATCCGGCGCACTTCCACCAGTTCGTCCGATTAGGACCCGACCAGGTCGACCTCGCCGCGGCCCGGCGGGCTGTGGACGCGTTGCTGGAGCACCACGACGCCTTGAGGATGCGGTTCACCGGCGAGCACCAGGAGAACGGCCCGGTCGGCGCCGAGACGCCGTTGGTGCGCCTCGACCTTTCCGCGCACGAAGTCCGGCTCGCCGTGCACCACCTCGTCGTCGACGGCGTCTCGTGGCGCGTGCTCGCCGAGGATTTCGACCGTGGCTACGCCCAGGCGCTGAAGGGCGAGCCGATCGACCTCGGGCCGCGCACGACGTCGTTCCGCGAATGGGCGACCCGGCTCACCGAGCACGCGGCGGCCGGCGGTTTCGACGACGAACTCGGCCACTGGCGGGCCCTGACCGGGGAGACCTCGGTCCCGGTCGACGGCGCCGGGCCGAACACGGTCGCTTCGATGCGCTCGGTCACCGTCCGGCTCTCCGCGAAGGAGACCGAAGCTCTGCTGCGCGAGGTGCCCGCGGCCTACCGCACGCAGGTCAACGACGTACTGCTGACCGCGCTCGGCCGCGTGCTGCGCGACTGGACCGGCGGGGTGCCCGTCGTCGACCTCGAAGGTCACGGCCGTGAGGACATCTTCGACGGCGTCGACCTGTCGCGGACGGTCGGCTGGTTCACCAGCGTCTTCCCGGTCGCACTCGACGTCCCGGACGACTGGGGCACGGCGCTCAAGTCCGTCAAGGAGCAGCTGCGCGCGGTGCCGCGGCGGGGGATCGGCTACGGCGCCCTGCGGTACCTGACCGGGACCGCCCCGGCGATCGACCCGCAGGTGAGCTTCAACTACCTGGGCCAGTTCGGTTCCGGCCGGCTGGAGTCCGACGAGAGCCCGCGCTCGGCACGGGCGCACCTGCTCGACGTCGTCGGGCGCGTCGAGGCGGGCGAACTGGAACTCACCTGGTACTACGCCGAGGGCGTGCACCGGGAGTCCACAGTGGAGCGACTCGCCGCCGGGATGGCGGCCGCGCTCGGCGAGATCGTCCGGCACTGCGGCCACCCGGGCGCCGGCGGCCGCACGCCGTCGGACTTCCCGCTGGTGCGTCTCGATCAGTCTACGGTGGACGAACTGGCCGGGGACGGCCGTTCCGTAGAGGACATCTACCCGCTCACCCCGATGCAGAGCGGCATGGTCTTCCACGCCCTCGCCCAGCGCGAGGAGCGCGTCTACTTCCAGCAGGTCGGCTTCGTCCTCGAAGGCGTCGAGGACCCCGAGGCGCTCGCCCGGGCGTGGCAGCGGGTCGTCGACCGGACGCCGGTGCTGCGCACGCGGATCGTCTGGGAAGGCGTTCCCGAGCCGGTGCAGGTCGTGCAGCGGCAGGTCACCGTCCCGGTCACCCACCTCGACTGGCGGGACGCGGACCAGGACCAGGCGTGGCGGGACGTCGTCGCCGCCGATCGCGCCGAAGGCCTCGACCTGACCGCGAGCCCGCTGCTGCGGCTGACCCTCGCGCGGCTGTCGGACACGGAAGTCCGGGTGCTGTGGACGTTCCACCACGTGCTGCTCGACGGTTGGAGCGTATTCGGCGTGCTGTCGGACGTCTTCGCCGCCTACGCCGGCGGCGCGCTGCCCGAGCGGCCGCCGTTCCGGGACTACGTCGGCTGGCTCCGCCGCCAGGACGACGCCGAGGCGGAACGGTACTGGCGCGGGGAACTCGGCGACCTCGCCGCACCCGCCCGGCTGCCCTTCGACCGGGCACCGGCCCACGCCCACACGACCAGCTCGTCGCGGTGGCTGCGCGTGCCGGTGGAGAGTTCGGCCCGGTTGCAGGACGGCGCCCGCCGCGCCGGCCTGACGATGAACACCGTGCTGCAGGGCGCGTGGGCGCTGCTGCTGTCCCGGCTGAGCGGCGAGCGCGACGTCTGCTTCGGCACCACCGTGTCCGGCCGCCCGGTCGACCTGCCCGGTGCCGACGAGATCACCGGCATCTTCATCAACACCCTGCCGGTGCGGGTCACCGCGGACCGCTCGCCGGTCGCGGACTGGCTCGCCGCGCTGCAGGCCCGCCAGGTCGAGGCGCGCAAGTTCGGGCACCTGCCGCTGACGAAGCTGCAGGCGTGGAGCGGGACCACCGGCAGTCTCTTCGACAGCCTCGTCGTCTTCGAGAACTACCCGGTCGACGCCGCCGCGGGCGCGGCACAGGGGCTGCGGCTGCGTGACGTCGACGCCGCCGAGGCGACCAACTACCCGCTCAGCGTCGTCGCCTCGCCGGGGGAGCGGATCAGTCTCGACGTCGGCTACGACCCGGACCTGTTCGAGCCCGCGACGGCCGAGCGGATCGCCCGGCAGCTCACCGGCGTCCTCGACGCGTTCGCCGAAGACCTGCACCGCCCGCTCGACGGCATCGACCTGCTCACCGCCGCCGACCGCCACCAGGTGCTCGTCGCCTGGAACGACACGGCTCACCCGGTGCCGGAGGGCACCCTCGCCGATCTATTCGCCGCGCAGGTGGCCCGGACCCCGGACGCCGTCGCGCTCGCCGGCGACGACGTCCGCCTGACCTACGCGGAGCTGGCCGAGCAGGCCGGACGGCTGGCCCGGCACCTGGCCTCGCTCGGCGCCGGGCCCGAGACGGTCGTCGGCGTGCTCCTGGACCGCTCGCCGGACCTGGTCGTCGCCGAACTCGCCACCGTGCTGGCCGGGGCGGCGTACCTGCCGCTCGACACCCGCGCGCCGGCGCCGCGGCTGAAGACGCTGCTGACCGGCGTGCCGATCCTCGTCACCGACGAGTCGCGGGCCGAGACCGTGACCGAAGTCCACAGTGGACAGCTGGTGGTACCCGGCGGCCCGCGTGCCGAAGCTCCGGTGCGGCAAGCGAATCCGGACAACCTCGCCTACGTCATGTACACCTCGGGCTCGACGGGCAAGCCGAAAGGCGTGGCCGTGCGCCAGCGCGACGTCGTCGCCTTGACCGCCGACCGGCGGTTCGCCGCGCACGAGCGGGTGCTGCTGCACGCGTCCCCGGCCTTCGACGCCTCGACGTACGAGCTGTGGGTACCGCTGCTGAACGGTGGCACGGTCGTCGTCGCCCCGCCCGGCGACCTCGACGTGGACACCTACCGGCGGCTCATCACCGAGCACCGCGTCCACGGCGCGTTCTTCACCGCGGGCCTGTTCCGGCTGCTGGCCCAGGAAGCCCCGGACACCTTCCGCGGCATGCGCGAGGTCTGGGCCGGCGGCGACGCCGTCCCGGCCGCCGCGGTCCGCCGGGTGCGCGAAGCCTGCCCGGAGACCACCGTCGTCGACGGCTACGGCCCGACCGAGACGACGACGTTCGCGACCTCGCACCCGATGCCGGGCGTGGTGCCCGAAGCCGTCCCGATCGGAAAGCCACTGGATAACATGCGGGCCTACGTCCTCGACGCGGACCTGCGGCCGGTGCCGCCCGGCGCGCCCGGCGAGCTGCACCTCGCCGGCGCGGGACTGGCTCGCGGCTACCACGGCGACCCCGGCCTGACCGCCGACCGGTTCCGGCCCGACCCGTTCGGGCCGCCGGGGGAGCGGATGTACCGGACCGGCGACCTCGTCCGCTGGAACGCCCACGGCGAGCTGGAGTACACCGGCCGCGCCGACGAACAGGTCAAGGTCCGCGGGTTCCGGATCGAACCCGGCGAGATCGAGGCCGCGCTGGCCGCGCACCCCGGCGTCGGCCAGGCCGCGGTGCTGGCCCGGGAGGACCACGGGATCAAGCGGCTCGTCGCGTACTTCACCGGCGACGCCGAGGACCTCGCCGCGTTCCTCGCCCGGACGCTGCCCGACTACATGGTGCCCGCCGCGTTCGTCCGGCTGGAGAGCTTCCCGTTGACGGTCAACGGGAAGCTCGACAAGCGCGCCCTGCCCGCACCCGAGTTCGGTGCTGGTGCCCGCACCGCCGTCACGACCGACGCCGAGCGGACGCTGGCCGCGATCTGGGCGGACGTGCTCGGCACCGGCGACCTCGGCGCCGACGCGAACTTCTTCGCGCTCGGCGGCGACTCGATCCTCAGCATCCAGGTCGTGTCGCGGGCCCGCCGCGCCGGGCTGACGCTGTCGCCGCACGACGTCTTCCGGCACCCGACGTTGGCTGCGCTGGCCGCGCACGCCGGCGGCGGTGCCGGGCCGCGTGCCGAGCAGGGCCCGGTGACCGGCACGGCGCCGCTCACCCCGATCCAGCGCTGGTACTTCGCCACCCAGCCGGACCGGTTCGACCAGCGCGTGGTGCTGGAGTTCGCCGAAGACGTCGACGAACCGGCGCTGCGCCGGGCCCTGGCCGCGGTCTGGGCCCACCACGACGCGCTCCGCCTGCGATTCGAGCAGACGCCGCGCGGCCGGGTCCAGCACGGCGAACCGGTCTGGGCCGCCGAACTGCTCGCCGAGGACGTCGCCTTCGACACCGGACAAGGGCCGTTGCTGACGGCGGTCCTCGACGGACGGCGGCTGCTGCTGGCCGTCCACCACCTCGTCGTCGACGGCGTGTCGTGGCGGATCCTCCTGGAGGACCTCGAAACCGCTTATCGCGGCGGGGAACTCGCGCCGAAGACGGCGTCGTACCTCGAGTGGGCGCGGCGGCTGGCCGGGCACGCCGCGACCGGCGGCTTCGACGACGAGCTCGAGCACTGGCGGACGCTCCCGCCGGTGCCGCCGCTGCCCGCCGACGGGGACGGACCGGCCACGATCGACGGGACCGCCGAGGTGACCGTCCGGCTCGGCGACGAGGAAACGCGGGCGCTGCTGCGAGACGTGCCCGAGGTCTACCGCACGCAGGTCAACGACGTCCTCCTGGCCGCGCTGGGCCGGGTGCTGCGCGACTGGACCGGCCAGGTGCCGGTGATCGACCTCGAAGGGCACGGCCGCGAAGAGCTGTTCGACGACGTCGACCTGTCGCGGACGGTCGGGTGGTTCACCAGCATGTTCCCGGTCGCGCTCGACGTCCCCGAGGACTGGGGCGAGGCGCTGAAGGCCGTTAAGGAGCAGCTGCGCGCGGTCCCGCGGCGGGGCATCGGGTACGGCGCACTGCGGTACCTGACCGGCACCGCCCCGGACATCGACCCCTTGGTGAGCTTCAACTACCTCGGCCGCTTCGACGACGCCGAAGAAGGGCCGTTCCGGGCCGGGGCGCTCGACGCCGACGTCGACCCGCACGCGCCCCGGACCCACGCCCTCGACGTCGTCGGGCGGGTCACCGGCGGGACGCTGGAGCTGACCTGGTCGCACGCCACCGGCCTGCACGACCGCGCCACCGTCGAGGCGCTGGCCGGCCGGATGCTGGCGGCGTTGCGGGAGATCATCGAGCACTGCGCCGCGCCGGACGCCGGCGGCCGCACGCCGTCGGACTTCCCGCTCGCCGCGCTCGACCAGTCCACTGTGGACGAACTCGTGGGCGACGGCCGGACGGTGGAGGACATCTACCCGCTCACGCCGATGCAGGGCGGGATGGTCTTCCACGGTCTTTCGCAGACCGGGCAAGGCATGTACGTCGAGCAAGCGACGTTCGTGCTCGACGGCGTCACGGATTCGCGGCGGCTCGCCGAGGCGTGGCAGCGGGTCGTCGACCGGACCCCGGTCCTGCGCACGGCCTTCGTCTGGGCCGGGGTCGAGGAGCCGCTGCAGGTTGTGCGGAACGACGTGCGGCTGCCGGTCCGCCTCATCGACTGGACCGGCCTCGACGCGGCGGGGGAGCTGCGGAAGCTGCTCGCCGAGGACCGCGCGCAGGGGCTCGACCTCGCCGTCGCGCCGCTGATGCGGGTCACGCTCTCCCGGGTGTCGGCGACCGAGGTCCAGGTGCTGTGGACGTTCCACCACGTGCTGCTCGACGGCTGGAGCGTCTTCCAGGTGCTCTCGGACGTCTGCACCGCCTACGCCGGGCAGGCGCTGCCCACCCGGCCGCCGTTCCGGGACTACCTGGCCTGGCTGACCCGCCACGACCAGGCGGACGCCGAACGCTTCTGGCGCGCCGCGCTCGTCGGCGTCGAAGGCCCCACGCCGATCCCGGGTGACCGGGCGTCGGCAGGCGTCCCTTGTTCGTCGGAGTGGCTGCCGGTGCACCTGACCGAACCCGAGACCGCGCGGCTCGACGCGTTCGTCAAGCGGCACGGTCTTACCCACAACGTCGTCCTGCAGGGCGCGTGGGCGCTGCTGCTGGCGGCCTACAGCGGGCACGACGACGTCGTGTTCGGGGCGACCGCGTCCGGCCGCCCGGCCGAGATCGCCGGCGTCGACGAGATCACCGGCATCTTCATCAACACGCTGCCGGTCCGGGTCGGCGTCGACCGCGGGGCCGGGGTGGCCGGGTGGCTGGCCGGGCTGCAGGCCGCGCAGGCCGAGGCCCGCCGGCACGGCCACCTCCCGCTGGCCAAGGTCCAGGGCTGGGCCGGGCTGCCGGGTGGGGTGAACCTGTGCGAAAGCCTGGTGGTGTTCGAGAACTACCCGATCACCGCCGCCGAAGCCGGCCACGGCCTGACCGTGCGCGACCTTTCGGCGCGGGAGACGACCAACTTCCCGCTCACCGTCGTCGCGTCGCCCGGCCGGGAGCTGGCGGTCGACTTCGGGTACGACCCGGCGCTGTTCGACGCGTCGACGGCCACCCGGCTCGCCGGGCACCTGCTCACGCTGCTGCGCGAGCTGACCGCCGACGGCGACCGGCCGGTGGGCGCGGTCCCGATGCTCTCCCCGGCCGAGGAGCGGCTGCTGGGCGAGTGGACGGCGACCGGCGCCGAGCCGCCGTCCCGGTCGCTGCCGGACCTGTTCGCCGAACAGGTCCGCGCCCGGCCGGACGCGATCGCGGCTGTCCTGGATGGCGAGGCGGTCAGCTACCGCGACTTGAACCGCCGAGCGAACCGGCTGGCCAACCGGCTGGTGGGGCTCGGGCTGCGGCCGGAGGAGCCGGTCGGGCTCGCGCTCGGCCGGGCCGCGGCGGTGGTCGCCGAACTCGCCGTCGTCAAGGCGGGCGGGGCCTACCTGCCACTCGACACCCGTGCGCCCCTTGAGCGCCGGCGGCTGCTGCTCGAGGGGGTCCGGTTCGTCGTCGCGGAGGCGGACCAGCCGCACGCGAACACCATCCTGCTGTCCTCTGTGGACGACGAGCCCGGCACCGACCCGGCGGTCGACGTCGACCCGGAGCAGGTCGCGTACGTCATGTACACGTCCGGCTCGACCGGCACGCCGAAGGGCGTCGCGGTGCGCCACCGCGACGTGGCCGCGCTGGCCGCGGACGAGCGGTTCCGCGGCGGCGCGCACGAGCGGGTCCTGCTGCACTCGCCGCTGGCGTTCGACGCGACGACGTACGAACTGTGGGTGCCGCTGCTGACCGGTGGCACGGTCGTCGCCGCGCCCGGCGACGGGGTCGACGAGGTGACGCTGCGGGCGCTGGTCCGCGAGCACGGGCTGACCGCGATGTGGCTCACGGCGGGCCTGTTCCGCGTGCTGGCGCAGGAAACCCCGGACTGCTTCGCGGGTCTGCGGGAGGTCTGGACCGGCGGGGACGTCGTGCCCGCGGCCGCGGTGCGGCGGGTGCTGGACGCGTGCCCGGGGCTGCGGGTCGTCGACGGCTACGGCCCGACCGAGACGACGACGTTCGCGACGTCGCACCCGATGTCCGACGTGGTCCCGGACCGGATCCCGATCGGCCGTCCGCTGGCCGGGATGCGCGCGCACGTCCTGGACCGGTCGCTGCGTCCGGTGCCGCCGGGTGTCCCGGGGGAGCTGTACCTCGCCGGCGCGGGGCTGGCGCGCGGCTACCGCGGCCGGCCCGGCCTGACCGCCGACCGGTTCGTCGCCGACCCCGCCGGACCGCCCGGGCAACGCATGTACCGCACGGGTGACGTCGTCCGCTGGACGGCGGCGGGGACCCTGGAGTTCCTCGGCCGCGCCGACGACCAGATCAAGCTGCGCGGCTTCCGCGTCGAGCCCGGCGAGGTCGAGGCCGTGCTGGCCCGGCACCCGGCGGTGGCGCAGGCGGCGGTCGTCGTCCGCGAGGACCAGCCGGGCGTGAAGCAGCTCGTGGCGTACGTGGTTTCCGATGCCGATGTGGTGGCATTGCGCGAGTTCCTGGCCGGGGTGCTGCCGGACTACCTGGTGCCGTCGGCGTTCGTGGCGCTGGAGCGGTTCCCGGTGAGCGCCAACGGGAAGGTCGACCGCCGGGCGCTGCCCGCACCCGCCGCCTCGTCCGCCGGGGCCGACGAGCACGTCGAGCCGGAGACCGACACCGAGCGGGCGCTCGCGGAGATCTGGGCCGAGGTCCTCGGCACGGACCGCGTCGGCGCCGAAGACAGCTTCTTCGCCCTCGGCGGCGATTCGCTGAAGAGCCTGCACATCGCGGCCAAGGCGAGCGCGCTGTTCGCGGTCCGCGTGACCCCGGCCGACGTGCTCACCGCGCGCACGGTCACCGGGCTCGCCGGAACCGTCGAGGAACTCATTCTGGGCGAGCTGGAAAGCCTCGCCTCCGACCAGGATTCGTGAGAGGCGCCCCGATGACCGTGCGCAGCTTTCCCGCGGCGGGCAAAGCACCCCAATGTGGCGTTGGGTGCGTCCAACGCACCGAACGCCACATTGGGTGCGCTCGACGCACCGAACGCCACATTGGGGGCATGCCTCCCGAACTCACTTTGGGCGAGCTGGAAAGCCTCGCCTCCGACCACGAAGCGTGAGGACGTCCCCATGACCTCGTCCAGACAGGACCGCATCGCGGCACTGCCCGCCCACCTGCGGGAAAAGCTGCGTGCGCGGATGGCGGGAACGGCCGCGGCGGCGCCGGAGATCCCGGCCGCCGATCGTTCCCGCCCGTTGCCGCTGTCGTCCGCCCAGCGGCGGCTGTGGTTCCTCAGCCGGTTGCGCCCGGACGACCCGGAGTACAACAGCGCCTTCGCCTTGCGCCTGACCGGTGCGCTGGACGTCGCCGCCCTGTCAAAGGCGCTGACCGCGCTGGTCGCCCGGCACGAACCGCTGCGCACGACGTTCGCGGAGGTCGACGGCGAGCCCGTGCAGCGGATCGAGCCGCCGTACGAGGTCGCGCTGCCCGTCGTCGACGTCGGGCCCGCCGAGCTGGACGCGGTGCTGCGCGCCGAGTACGCGAAGCCGTTCGACCTCGGGCGGGGGCCGCTGCTGCGCGCGCTGCTGGCCCGGCTCGGGCCGGCCGAGCACGTGCTGCTGGTGAGCGTCCACCACATCGCCACCGACGGCGCGTCCATGGGCGTGCTCACCTCGGACCTCGGCGTGCTCTACGGCGGCGGGGAGCTGCCCGCGCAAGCGTTGCAGTACGCGGACTTCGCGGCCTGGCAGCACGCCCGCCCGACGCGGCCGGCCGGGCTGGCGCACTGGAAGCGGCAGCTCGACGGCGTCACCCCGCTGGACCTGCCCACCGACCACCCGCGGCCACCGACGAAGGGGACCGCGGGTGCGGTGACCGAGTTCGCCGTGCCGGACGACGTCTTCCACCGGCTCGCCGAGCTGGCCCGGACGACCGAAACCACGCTGTTCACGGTGCTGCTGGCCGCCTGCCAAGCGCTGTTCCAGCGGTATTCGAGGCAGGACGACATCGCGCTGGGCACGGTCGTGCAGGGCCGCGACCGGCCGGAGCTGCAGCGGGTCGTCGGGTTCTTCGTCAACACCGTCGTGCTGCGGTCCACAGTGGACCCCGAACGGCCCTTCACCGAGCACCTGACGACGGCCAAGCAGACGGTCCTGGACGCGTTCGCCCACGACGACGTCCCCTTCGACGAACTGGTCGAGGCCGGGCGCGATCCGGGGCGCAACCCGTTGTTCGACGTCATGGTGCTGCTCCACACCGCGACCGGCGGCGGGATGTCACTGCCCGGACTGGCCGTGGAGGCGGTGGGCGTCGGGCGCGACTCGTCGAACTTCGACCTCACGGTGGAGTTCGAGGAGTCCGGCGGGAAGCTGGCCGGGCTGGTGGAGTACAGCACCGAGCTGTTCGACGCGGCCACGATCGACCGGCTCACCACCCACCTGGTGCGCCTGCTGACGGCGATCGCGGCGGACCCGTCACGACCGATCGCGGACTTGCCGCTGCTGACCGATGCGGAGGAGCGGCGGCTGCTGGCGTGGGGGAGCAGCACCCTCGACGCGCCCGCCACGACCATCGTCGATCTCCTCGACTACCAAGCCCGCACCCGGCCCGGCGCGACCGCGCTCGTCTGCGGCCCGACCCGGCTCACCTTCGCCGAACTGGCGGCCCGCACGGACGCGCTCGCCGCGGACCTCGCCGGCCGGGGCTCCGGACCGGACCGGGTCGTCGCCGTCGTGCTTCCCCGCTCCGCCGACGCCATCGTCGCGCTGTTCGCCGTGCTCAAGGCCGGTGCCGTGCACCTGTCCATCGACCCCGGTATGCCGCCCGAGCGGATCCAGGTGCTGCTGGCCGACACCGACCCGGTCATCGTCGTCCTGGACGACGCCACGGCTACCGGAGGCACCCGGCCGAAGGGGCCGCGCCCCTCCGACGCCGCCTACGTCATCCACACTTCCGGGTCGAGCGGGACCCCCAAGGGCGTCGTCGTCGAACACGCCGCACTGATGAACCTCCTCGCCGACCACCGGACCGTCTTCGGCCGCGAACCCCTGCGCGTCGCCCTGACTGCGACGCTGTCCTTCGACACCTCCTGGGAAGGCCCGCTCCTGCTCGCCGACGGGCACGAGCTGCACCTCATCGACGACGAGACCCGCCTCGACCCGGCCGCGCTGACCCGGTACGTGCGCGACGAGCGCGTCGACTTCCTCGACGTCACCCCCTCCTACCTGCGCCAGCTGCTCCCGGCCGGCCTGCTCACCGGCGAGCACAAGCCGCGGTTCCTCATGGTCGGCGGCGAAGCCCTCGGCGGCGACCTCTGGCGCGAACTCGCCGCAGCGGACACCCGGGCCCACAACTACTACGGTCCCACCGAGTCCACTGTGGACGCGACCCGCGCCGAGGTGTCCGGCGAGCGGCCGGTGATCGGGCGGCCGCTCGGGAACGTCCGCGCGTACGTCCTCGACGAGCGGCTGCGGCTCGTCCCGCCCGGCGTCCCGGGCGAGCTCTGCCTCGCCGGCGCCCAGCTCGCCCGCGGCTACCTCGGCCGCCCGGGACTGACCGCGGACCGGTTCACCGCCGACCCCTTCGGCGCGCCCGGCACCCGGCTCTACCGCACCGGCGACCGCGCCCGCTGGACCACCGGCGGGCAGCTGGAGCACCTCGGCCGCCTCGACGACCAGGTCAAGGTCCGCGGCTTCCGCATCGAACCCGGCGAGGTCGAAGCGGCCCTGCGCGCCCACTCCGGCGTCTCCGCCGCGGCCGTGGACGCCCGCGGCGGGCGGCTGGTGGCCTACGTCGTCGGCAGCACCGACGGACTGCGCGCCGCGCTGAGCCGAACCCTGCCCGCCCACCTCGTGCCGTCCGCCTTCGTCGGTCTCGACCGGCTCCCGCTGACCCGGCACGGCAAGCTCGACCGCCGCGCCCTGCCCGATCCGGAACTCACCGCCGCCACCGAGTACGTGGCCCCGCGAAACGACCGTGAGCAGCTGGTCGCCGACGTCTGGGCGGAAGTCCTGGGCGTCGAACGCGTCGGCGTCGACGACGACTTCTTCGACCTCGGCGGCGACTCCCTGCGCGGCATCCGCGTGGTCGCCCGGCTGCGGGACGCGCTCGGCACCGACGTCCCGGCCCGGCTGGTCTTCACCGCCCCGACCCCGGCCCGGCTGGCCGCCGAGCTGCCCGACGCGGCGAGCCCCGCCGAGCGGATTTCGCTGCTGCCGCGCGACGGCGGCCGCCTCGAAGCGCCGCTTTCCTTCGCCCAGCAACGGCTCTGGTTCCTCGACGAGTTCGAACCGGGCAGCACCGAGTACGTCTCACCGACCGTCCTGCGCCTGCGCGGCGAGCTGGACACCGCCGCGCTCGACCGCGCGTTCACCGCGCTGGTCGCCCGGCACGAATCCCTGCGCACGACGTTCGCCACGGTCGACGGCCACGGCGTCCAGGTCGTCCACCCGCCGCACGCGGTCCGGGTCCCCGTCACCGACGGCGACCTGGAGTCCGCGCTGGCCGGGGCGACCGGCCCGGTGGACCTGCACACCGGCCCGCTGCTGCGGGTCGCGCTCACCCGGCTCGCCCCGGACGACCACGTGCTCACCCTGGTGCTGCACCACATCGTCACCGACGGCTGGTCGGCCGGCGTGCTGCTGCGCGAGCTGGCCGCGCTCTACCGCGACGAGGAACTGCCGCCGTTGCCGGTCCAGTACGCCGACTACGCGGTCTGGCAGCGCCGGCGGCTCGAAGGCGCCGAACTCGAGGAGCAGCTCAGCTACTGGCGCCACCGCCTCGACGGCCTCCCGGTGCTGGACCTGCCCACCGACCGGCCGCGCCCGGCGGTCCGCACGAAGAACGGCGCCCTGCACGAGTTCAGCATCCCCGCCGGGACCACCGCGCGGTTGCAGGAGCTGTCGAGGCAGCACGGCGGCACCCTGTTCATGACGCTGCTCGCCGCCTGCCAGCTGCTGTTCGCCCGCTGGTCCGGCCAGCGCGACATCGCCGTCGGCACGGTCGTTTCCGGTCGCGAGCGCACCGAACTGGAGGGCCTGGTCGGGTTCTTCGTCAACACCCTCGTCCTGCGGTCCACAGTGGACCTGCGGGCCGGCTTCGGCGACTTCCTCGGCGGCGTCCGCGACACCGTGCTCGACGCGTTCGCCCACCAGGACGTCCCCTTCGACCGCGTCGTCGACGACCTGCAGCCCGACCGCGACACCAGCCGCACCCCGCTCTGCCAGGCGATGGTCGTGCTGCACAACACCCCCGACACGCGGCCCGCCCTGCCGGGGCTCGGCGTCGAGGAGCTGGCGCCGCCGGTCGTCACCGCGGGTTTCGACCTGATGGTCCACTTCCAGGAGACGGCCGGGCGGCTCGACGGCGTCGTCAACTACAACACCGACCTCTTCGACGCGGCGACGATCGAGCGGCTCACCGGCTGGCTGGGCACCCTCCTCGACGGCATCGCCGCGACCCCGGACCGCCCGCTCGCCCGGCTGCCCTGGACCACCGCCGCCGACCGCGACCTCGTGCTGACCCGGTGGAACCCCACCGCGGTCGCCGCCGCGGAACCGACGCTGCCCGAGCTGTTCGCCGCGCAGGCCGCCCGCACGCCGGACGCCGTCGCGGTGACCAGCGGGACCACCGAGCTGACCTACCGCGAGCTGGACCGGCGCGCCAACCGCCTCGCCCACCGGCTCGTCGCCGAAGGTGCCGGGCCGGAACGCCTGGTCGCGCTGCGGCTGCCGCGTTCGGCCGACCTCGTGATCGGGGTGCTCGCCGTGCTCAAGGCGGGCGCCGGGTACCTGCCGATCGACCCCGCCTACCCGGCGGCGCGGATCGAGGCGATGCTGGCCGACGCGGACCCGGTGTGCGTCGTCGACGACGTGACCGCGGACGGGCAGCCCGACACCGATCCCGGCGTCCGCGTCGACCCCGGCAACACCGCTTACGTCATCTACACGTCGGGCTCGACCGGCGTGCCCAAGGGCGTGCTCGTGCCGCACGCCAACGTCACGCGGCTGTTCTCCTCGACCGCGCACTGGTTCGGCTTCGGCGAACAGGACGTGTGGACGTTGTTCCACTCCTACGCCTTCGACTTCTCGGTGTGGGAGCTGTGGGGCGCGCTGCTGCACGGCGGCCGGCTCGTCGTCGTGCCCGCCGACGCCGTCCGCTCGCCCGAGGACTTCCTCGCGCTGCTGGCCGAGCAGCGGGTGACCGTGCTCAACCAGACGCCGTCGGCGTTCTACCGGCTGGGCTCGCTGCCGTCCCCGCAGCTCAGCCTGCGGTACGTGATCTTCGGCGGCGAAGCGCTGGACGCGTCCCGGCTCGCCGAGTGGCGACGGCGGCACCCGGCCGGGCCGGCGCTGGTGAACATGTACGGCATCACCGAAACCACCGTGCACGTCACCTACCGGCCGCTGGACGAGCACGGCCCGGCCACCGCCGGCGTGCCGATCCCGGACCTGCGCGCGTACGTCCTCGACGCCGAGCTCGCGCCGGTCCCGCCCGGCGTCACCGGCGAGCTGTACGTCGCCGGCGCGGGCCTGGCCCGGGGCTACCTGAACCGGGCGGGACTGACCGCGTCCCGGTTCGTCGCCGACCCGTTCGGCGCGCCCGGCACGCGGATGTACCGCACCGGCGACCTGCTGCGCTGGACCGCCGGCGGCGAGCTGGACTACCGCGGCCGCGCCGACCAGCAGGTGAAGATCCGCGGCTTCCGCATCGAGCTCGGCGAGGTCGAGGCCGCGCTGAGCGCGCACCCCGACATCACCGGGGCCGCGGTGCTCGCCCACGGCACCGGCGACGCGCGCCGGCTCGTCGCCTACCTCACCGGCGCCGTGCCCGGCACGACGGCGCTGCGGGAGTTCCTCGCGCGTTCGTTGCCCGCGCACATGGTCCCGGCGGTGTTCGTGCCGCTGGAGAAGCTGCCGCTCAACGCCAACGGCAAGCTCGACCAGCGCGCGCTGCCCGAGCCGGGAGCGCGCATCGAAACCCGTTATGTGGCCCCGCGCACGGACGTCGAGACCACGCTCGCCGGGGTGTGGTCGGCGGTGCTCGGCGTCGACCGCGTCGGCGTCGAGGACAACTTCTTCGGCCTCGGCGGCGACTCGATCCTCAGCATCCAGGTCGTCGCCCGGGCCCGCCAGGCCGGGCTGACGGTGTCGTCGAAAGACCTGTTCCGGCACCAGACCATCGCCGAACTCGCCCGCGTCGTCACCGCCGGCGCCCCGGTGGTGCCCGCTGCGGCGGACCCGGGCGGACCCGCGCCGCTCGGCCCGATCCAGTCATGGCTGTTCGAGCACCTGGAAGAACCGTGGCGGCTCACCATGTCCGTCCACGTCGTACTGTCCTCAGTGGACGTTCCCGCGCTCGTCTCCGCGTTGGGCCGTGTCGCTGAGCGCCACGACGCCCTGCGGATGCGGTTCTCCCGCGACGGCGGCGGCTGGACCCAGGAGCCCGCCGAAACCGAGGACGCCGACCTGCTGCGGCAGGTCGACCTGTCCGAAGTGGACGACGTACCCGCGGCCCTGCACGCCGAAGCACTGCGGGCGCAGACGTCGCTCGACATCGTCGCCGGGCCGGTGTGGCGCGCGGTCCTGTTCACCTTCGCCGACCGCCCGCCGCAGCTGTTCCTGACCGCGCACCACCTCGTCATGGACGGCGTGTCGTGGCGGATCCTGCTCGCCGACCTCGACCGCGCCTACCACGGCGAAGCACTGGAACCGGTCGGCACGTCGTTCACGCACTGGGCCCGTACCCTGGCCGAGCACGCGAAACAGGGGCACCTCGACAACCAGGCGGAGTACTGGGAAACTGCTCTGCGCGAGGCGCCGACGGAGCTCCCGGTAGACCGCTCCGGCCGCGCCACCGCCCGATCGGGGCGCGCGGTCTCGGTGTCACTTGGCCGGACCGAGACCGCGGCGCTCCTCCAGGAAGTGCCCTCGGCGTACCGGACCGAAGTCAACGACGTCCTGCTGAGCGCGCTCGGCCGCGTCCTCGCCCGCTGGACCGGCCGCGAGCGGGTCCTCCTCGCCATGGAAGGCCACGGCCGCGAGGAAATCGCCGCGCCGCACGAACTGTCCCGCACGATCGGCTGGTTCACCGCCCAGTACCCGCTCGCGCTCACCGTCCCCGGCGGTGACTGGGGCGAAGTCCTCAAGAGCGCCAAGGAACAGCTGCGCGCGGTGCCCGACAAGGGCGCCGGGTACGAAGCCCTGCGCTATCTGAGCGACGCCGGCTTCCGCGACCACCCCACCCCGCGGATCTCCTTCAACTACCACGGCCGCTGGGACGTCGGGACCGCCGACGACGGCTGGTACCGCGGCCGGGGCGAGAGCCTCGGGCATGACACCGACCCGGACAGCCTCCGGCCCTACCTGCTCGACGTCGTCGGCGTCGTCGAGGGCGGCGGACTGCACCTGACCTGGGAGTACTCGACCGAAGTTCACGAGGAGAGCACGGTCCGCGCACTCGCCGAGGAGACGCTGGACGCCCTGCGCGGCATCATCGCCCACTGCGCCGAGGCCGGCGGCCGCACGCCGTCCGACTTCCCGCTGGCCCGCCTCGGCCAGGCGGAGGTCGACCGGCTGGCCGGTGACGGCCGCGACGTCGAGGACATCTACCCGCTGACCCCGCTGCAGGCGGGCATGCTGTTCCACAGCCTGGTCGACCACGGCTCGAATGCCTACTTCGACCAGTTCCGGCTGCGGCTCGCCGGGATCGCCGACCCGGCGGCGCTCGCGCAGGCGTGGCAGCGGGTCGTCGACCGCACGCCGATCCTGCGCACCAGCACCGTGTGGGACGGCGTCGAGGAACCGCTCCAGCGCGTCCACCGCGACGTGCGCGTACCGATCACGCACCACGACTGGCGCGGCCGGACCCCGGACGAGCAGCAGGCCGACCTGGCGGACTTGCTGGCCGCCGACCTGGCCGCGGGGATGGACCTCACCTCGGCGCCGCTGATGCGCCTGGCCATCGCCCGGCTCACCGACGACGAGGTCCAGCTGCTGTGGACCTCCCACCACGTGCTGCTCGACGGCTGGAGCACGGCGCAGGTATTCGGCGAGGTCGTCGAGCAGTACACGGCGATCGCCGAGGGCCGGGCCGCGCGGCTGGTGCCCCGCCGTCCGTTCCGCGACTACCTGGCCTGGCTCGCCGAGCAGGACGGCAGCGAGGCCGAGAACCATTGGCGTGCAGCACTTTCCGGGTTCACCACGCCGACGCCGCTGCCGTACGACCGGCGGCCGCGGGAAGCCCACCGCGCCGAGTCCGCGGACGCGGTGCTCGTCGAGCTGACCCCGGAGGAGTCGGCCGGCGTGCATGCCGCGGCGAAGGCCGCCGCGCTGACGGTGAACACCGTCGTGCAGGGTGCCTGGGCACTCCTGTTGTCCCGCTACGCCGGGGAATCCGACGTGCTGTTCGGCACCACGGTGTCCGGCCGCCCGGAGAACCTGCCGGGCGTGGAAAGCATGATCGGCATGTTCATCAACACCGTGCCGACCCGCGTCGAAGTCCGAAGTGGACAGCCGGTGGCCGGGTGGCTGCGCGAGCTGCAGGCGGCGCAGGCCGAGGCACGCCGCCACGACTTCCTCGCCCTGTCGCAGGTGCAGGCGTTCTCCGGCGCCCCGGCGGGCACCGCGTTGTTCGACAGCGTCGTGGTGTTCGAGAACTACCCGATCGAGGACAGCGGGCAGGACGGCGTGCGCGTGGCCGACGTCGATTCCCTCGACACCACGAGCTTCCCGCTGAACCTGACCGCGTACCTGCACGACCGGCTGGGCCTGGAGCTGTCCTACGACCCGCGGTTGTTCGACGAGGCCACGGCGCGGCGGCTGGCCGGCCAGCTCGCCGGGCTCGTCCGCGCCTTCGCCGCCGACCCGGACTGCCGGCTCGGCGCGGTGTCGTCGCTGACCCCCGCCGAGCGGCGTGACCTGCTGGCCTGGGGCCGCGGCGAGCCGCGCGAAGTCCCCGCGGGCACGATCCTCGACGTCTTCGAGGCGACCGCCGCCCGCATCCCGCACGAGACCGCGCTCGTCTTCCGCGACACCGTCCTCGACTTCGCCGAGGTGGACGCGCGGGCCACCCGCCTGGCGGAGGAACTCGTCGCCCGGGGCGCCGGGCCGGAGCGGGTGGTCGCGGTGGCGCTGCCGCGCTCGGCCGACGCCGTCATCGCCGTACTGGCGATCTTCAAGGCGGGCGCGGTGTACCTGCCGATCGACCCGGAGCTGCCCGAGGAACGCGTGCGGTTCCTCCTCGACGACGCGCGGCCGGCGGTCGTCCTCGGCCGTCCCGGGGAGCCCTCGGCACCCACGGCACCCGCGCGGCCGGGCTCGGACACGGCCGCGTACGTCATCTACACCTCCGGCTCGACCGGCACGCCGAAGGGCGTCGTGGTCGAGCACCGCGGCCTGATCAGCCTCCTGGCCGCGCACCGGGGAGAGTTCTTCGGCCACTCGCGGCAGCGGTTCGCGCTCACCGCGTCGCTGTCCTTCGACACCTCGTGGGAGGGGCTGCTGGCGCTGGTCGACGGGCACGAGCTGCACGTGCTCGACGACGACACCCGGCTCGACCCGGCCGCCGCCGTCCGGTACCTGCACGGCCACCGGATCGACCTGCTCGACCTCACCCCGGCCTACCTGCGCCAGCTCGTGGACGCCGGCCTGCTGACCGGCGAGCACCGGCCCGGCACGGTGATGGTCGGCGGCGAGGCGACCGGCGAAGCGCTCTGGCACGAGCTGGCCGCGTCCGGGGTGACCTGCCTGAACTACTACGGCCCGACCGAGGTGACCGTCGACGCCGTGCACACGCCGGTGACCGGTGACCGGCCGCTGATCGGGCGGCCCCTGCCCAACCTGAGCGCGTACGTGCTCGACGAAAGCGGCGAACCGGTGCCCGCCGGGGTGCCGGGGGAGCTGTTCCTCGCCGGACCGCAGCTCGCCCGCGGCTACCTCGGCCGTCCGGGGCTGACCGCGGACCGGTTCGTCGCGAACCCGTTCGGGCCGGCCGGGAGCCGGATGTACCGCACCGGCGACCGCGTCCGGTGGACCGACGACGGCCGGCTCGACTACCTCGGCCGCGTCGACGACCAGGTCAAGATCCGCGGCTTCCGCGTCGAACCCGGCGAAGTCGAAGCCGTGCTGCGCCGGCACCCGGCGGTCGCCGACACGACCGTGGCCGCCCGCGACGGCCGGCTCGTCGCCTACGTCGTCGGCGAGACCGACGGTCTGCGCGACTGGCTCCGGGACCGGCTGCCCGGCCACCTCGTGCCCACGGCGTACGTCTCCCTCGACGCCTTGCCGCTGACCCGCCACGGCAAGGTCGACCGCCGCGCGCTGCCCGAACCCGGACGGGAGGCGGCGGCCGGGTTCGTGGCCCCGCGGACCGGCACCGAGCGGCGGCTTGCCGCGATCTGGGCCGCCGTGCTCGGCGTCGAGCGCGTCGGCGTCACCGACAGCTTCTTCGAGCTGGGCGGTGACTCCCTGCTCAGCATGCGGATCGCCTCGCGGGTGCGTGCCGAACTCGGCGTCGAGGTCTCGCCGCGTGTGCTGTTCACCGCGCCGACGCTGGGCGCGTTCGCCGCCGCGCTGCCCGCCGGGCAGGCTCCGACGGACCCGATCCCGGTCGTCACCCGCGAGGGCGCGCTGCCGCTTTCCTTCGCCCAGCAGCGGTTGTGGTTCCTCGACGAGTTCGAACCCGGCGGCACCGAGTACTTGTCGCCCACGGCGTTGCTGCTGCGCGGCGCCCTCGACGTCGAGGCGTTGCGGCGGGCGCTGGACACGCTCGTCGCGCGGCACGAGTCGCTGCGCACCACGTTCGGCGCGGTCGACGGCCGCGGCGTCCAGTACGTGGGGGAGCCGTACCCGGTCGAACTGCCCGTCGAGGAGTTCGACGAGGAAGCACTCGCGCGGGAAGCCCTGCGGCCGTTCGACCTGCGCACCGGGCCGCTGCTGCGGGCGCGGCTGTTCCGGCGGGCGCCCGAGGAGCACGTGCTCCTGCTGGCGCTGCACCACATCGTCACCGACGGCTGGTCGGCCGGCGTGCTGGCCACCGAGCTCGACGCCTGCTACGCGGCCCACGTCCGGGACGAAGAGCCGGACCTGCCGCCGTTGCCGGTGCAGTACGCGGACTTCGCGGCCTGGCAGCGCGACCGGTCCGAACCGGCCGAGCAGCTGGAGTACTGGCGGGACCGGCTGGCCGGGCTCGCTCCGCTGGAGCTGCCCACCGACCGACCGCGCCCGCCCGTGCGCACCACCGACGGCGAGTGGCTCGGCTTCGACGTCCCGGCCGAGGTCGCCGCGAAACTGCGCGAGCTGGCGAGTGCCCAGGGCGGCACGCTCTTCATGACGCTGGTGGCCGCGTGCCAGGTGCTGCTGGCCCAATGGGCCGGGCAGGACGACGTCGCCGTCGGCACGGTCACCGCCGGGCGGGACCGCGCCGAGCTGGAGCGGCTCATCGGCTTCTTCGTCGGGACACTGACCTTGCGGTCCACAGTGGACACGCGGCGGTCGTTCCGGGAGTTCCTGGCCGAGGTGCGCGAGACCGTGCTGGACGCGTTCGCGCACCAGGACGTCCCGTTCGAGCGGGTGGTGGACGCGGTGCAGCCGGTCCGCGACCCGAGCCGGACCCCGCTGTTCCAGGCGATGGTCGTGCTGCAGAACACCGGCGACCGGCCCGGCGGCGGCACACTCGTCGCGGGCGAGGTCGCGCTGCCCGCGGTGTCGGCGCCGTTCGACCTGCTCGTGCAGTTCGAGGACGACGGCGGCGCGCTGAACGGCGCCATCAACTACAACACCGGCCTGTTCGAGCCGGCGACCATCGACCGGCTGGTGGCCCGCCTGCGGACGGTGCTGACCGCGGTGGCCGCCGACCCGGACCGCCCGATGACGGCCCTCCCGCCGTTGCCCGCCGCCGAAGCGGACCGGTTGCGCGCCTGGAACGACACCGCGCGGGCCGTCCCGCCGGCGTCGCTGGCGGAGCTGTTCGAGGCGCAGGCGGAGCGCACGCCGGACGCGGCCGCGCTGGTGTCCGAGGACGACGCGCTGACCTTCGCGGAGCTGAACGCGCGGGCGAACCGGCTGGCCCGGCTGCTGGCCGAGCGCGGCGCGGGACCGGAGCGGGTGGTCGCGGTGCGGCTGCCGCGGTCGGTCGCGCTGGTCGTCACCGAACTCGCCGTCGCGAAGACCGGTGCGGCGTTCCTTCCGGTCGATCCCGGCTACCCCGCCGAGCGCATCCGGTTCATGCTCGAGGACGCCGCTCCGGTGTTCGTGGTCGACGCCGAGCCGGCCGCGGCGGGGTACCCGGACACGAACCTCGGCCGGACCGTCGACCCGGACACCCCGGCGTACGTGATCTATACGTCCGGTTCCACCGGGCGGCCCAAGGGCGTCGTCGTCACCCACCGCGGGCTGGCGTCGTTCTCCGCGGCCGAGATCGAGCACTGCGGCGTGCGCACCGGGGACCGCGTGCTCGCGTTCAGCTCGCCGAGCTTCGACGCGTCGATCCTGGAGCTGTGCCTCTCGCTGCCCGCCGGGGCGGCGCTGGTCGTGCCGCCGGAGGGACCGCTGCTCGGCGACCAGCTCGCGGATGTGCTGGGGCGCCACGGAATCACGCACGCGCTGATCCCGCCGGTCGCGCTGGCGACCGTGCCCGACGTCGCCCTGCCGGACTTCCGCACGCTGCTCGTCGGCGGGGACGCGTGCCCGGCCGAGCTGGTGGCGCGGTGGGCGCCCGGCCGCCGGATGATCAACGCCTACGGCCCGACCGAAGCCACGGTCGTCACGTCGTGGAGCGGGCCGCTCGAACCGGGCGGCACCCCGCCGATCGGCCGGCCGATCCCGAACACCGAGGTCCATGTCCTGGACTCGGCACTGCGGCCGGTGCCGATCGGGACGCCCGGCGAGCTGTACGTCAGCGGGCCCAGCCTGGCCCGCGGCTACCTGGACCGGCCGGGCCTGACCGCGGACCGGTTCGTCGCCAACCCGTTCGGCGCGCCGGGCACCCGGATGTACCGCACCGGCGACGTGGTCCGCTGGACGGCGGCGGGTGAGCTGTGCTTCGCCGGGCGCGTCGACGAGCAGGTCAAGATCCGCGGGTTCCGGGTGGAGCTGGGCGAGATCGAGGCGGCGCTGCGGCAGCACCCGGACGTGCGGGAAGCCGTCGTGGTCGCCCGCGAGCTGGACGGGCACAAGCGGCTCGTCGCCTACGTCGTCGGCGAGGTGGCCGAGCTGCGGGCCCACCTGAGCGATTCGCTGCCGGACTACCTGGTGCCGTCGGTGTTCGTGCCGCTGGACGCCGTGCCGGTGACGGCGAACGGGAAGGTCGACCGCGCGGCGCTGCCGGAGCCCGACCTGACGGCGGTGCGGACCGCGGAGTTCGTGGCCCCGCGCACCGACGTCGAGACGACGCTCGCCGGGGTGTGGTCGGCGGTGCTCGGCCTGCCCCGGGTCGGCGTCACGGACAACTTCTTCGAGCTGGGCGGCGACTCGATCCTCGCCATCCAGGTCGTGCACCGGACGCGGCAGGCCGGGCTGGCGTTGCGGTCGAAGGACCTGTTCACCCACCAGACGGTCGCCGAGCTGGCCACCGTCGTGCACGCGGCCGAGGACGCCGTCGAGGAGCGCGAGGTGGTCGTCGGCGACGTCCCGCTGACGCCGATCCAGCAGTGGTTCTTCGACGCGGAACCGGCGAACCCGGCGCACTTCAACCAGTCCGTGCTCGTCGAGCTGGCCGCACCGGTGGACGAGGAAGCCCTGCGGCAGGCCCTCGACGCGGTCGTCGCGCACCACGACGCGTTGCGGCTGCGCTTCGAGCGGACCCCGGACGGCTGGACGCAGCACAACGCGCCGGCCGAGACGGGCGCGGCGCTGCGGGTGGTGCCCGCGGCCGACCTCGAGCGGGCCGCGGACGAGGCACAGGCGAGCTTCGACCTCGCGCACCCGCCCCAGCTGCGCGCGCTGCTGTCCGGCCGGCTGCTGTTCCTGGCCGCGCACCACCTGGTCGTCGACGCGGTGTCGTGGGGCATCCTGCTGGAGGACCTGGAGCGGGCGTACCGGCAGATCCAGGCGGGGGAGAAGGCGGACCTCGGCCCGAAGACGACGTCCTTCCGCGACTGGGCGCACCGGCTGCGCGAGTTCGTCGTCTCGGGTGGCCTGGACGGCGAGCGCGCGCACTGGGCGCGTGACCTGCCCGGCTGCGCGGTCCCACGCGACCGGACGTCGGCCCCACCGGTGGCGGACGTGGTCACGGTCGCGGTCGACTCGCGGGAGACCGATGCGTTGCTGCACCTGGCTCCCGGGGCGTACCGGACGCGCATCAACGACGTCCTGCTCGCCGCACTGGCGCGGGCACTGTCCCGGTGGACGGGCGAGCCCGCGGTGTCGGTCGACCTGGAAGGGCACGGGCGGGAAGAGATCCTCGAGGGCGCGGACCTGTCGCGGACGGTCGGCTGGTTCACGACGTTGTTCCCGGTGGCACTGACGATCGACCCGGCCGCGGGGTGGCGCGACTTGGTGAAGGCGGTCCGGCGGCAGCTGCGTGCGGTACCGGGTAATGGTTTCGGGTTCGGCGCGTTGCGGTGCTTCCGCGACCCGGAGCTGGGCGGGCGGACGCCGGAGGTGGCGTTCAACTACCTCGGTCAGGGCGACCACGCGGGGGAGGGTGACGGGCTGTACGTGCGTGCCCATGCGCCGATCGGCCGCGAGCAGGACCCGGCGAACCGGCCCCCGCACATCCTGGAGGTCGTCGGCGGCGTGCGCGACGGGCGGCTGGAGTTCTCGTGGTTCTACCGGCCTGACCTGCATGAGCGGGCGACGGTGACGGCGGTGGCTGACGACTTCGCCGATGCGCTGCGCGCGATCGCGGCGGACTGCCGAGGGGAGCGACCGTGACGCGCGGCGACCACCCGACGGACGGCGTCGCCGCAGGCGATCGCGGGCGGCGGTCCATCGCGACCCGGCTCAGCGGGAACCGCGACTACCGGCTGCTGTGGACCGGCCAGGTCGTCTCGGAGGCCGGCTTCAGCACCACGATGATCGCGTTCCCCCTGCTCGTCCTGGCACTCACCGGCTCCGCCGCGCAATCAGGCCTGGTCGTCGGCTCCGTAGCGATCGCCCAACTCGTCGCGGGCCTGCCCGCCGGCGCGCTGGTCGACCGCTGGCCCCGCAAGCTGGTCATGCTCGGTTGCGAGGCGGTCCAAGCGATCGCGGCCGTCGGCCTCGTCCTCGCCCTGTGGTGGGGCACCGCCGGAGTCGGGCTGCTGGTCGCCGTCGCCGTCGTGATGGGGGTGTGCCGCGCGCTGTTCGAACCGGCGGAGGAAGCGAGCCTCCCGCGGCTCGTGGCCGACGAGCAGGTGCCCGCGGCGGTCGCGATGAACGCCGCGCGGACCAGTGCTGGGCAGCTATCGGGCACCGCGCTCGGCGGGTTCCTGTTCGCGTTGGGGCGGCTGGTGCCGTTCGCCTTCGACGTGGTCGCGCACGTGTTCGCGTTCGTGTCTCTGGTGTTCGTGCGGCTGCCGGGCCGTCCCGCGCCGGCCGGGCGGGCGCCCGCGCACCTGGGGCGGGAGATCCTCGAAGGGCTGCGGTGGGTGTGGCAGCAGCCGCGGCTGCGCGTCACGGTCTTCTGCGTGGTGAGCCTGAACCTGTTCTTCTCCGCCTACTACCTGGTGATCATCGTGCTGGCGAACGAACGCGGCGTGCCGTCCGGCGAAATCGGCGTGATGGCGGCGATGCTCGGCGCGGGCGGGATCCTCGGTGCGCTGGCGGCGCCGTACCTGCACCGGAAGCTCAGCCCGTACCTGCTGATCGCCGGCGTGTTCTGGGCACTGACTGTGCTGACCCCGCTCGCGGTCTTCGTCCACAGTGGATACCTGATGGGCGTGCTGTTCGCCGTGATCGCGTTCCTGCCGCCGGCGGCCAACACGACGATCAGCACCTACCAGCTCCTGTTCACCCCCGACCACCTCCGTGGCCGCCTCGGCGGGGTCCTCGGCGTGACGGGCGGCCTCGCGGCGGCCCTCGGCCCGGCACTGGGCGGCTGGCTGGTGGACGCCCTCCCCGGCCCGGCGGCGGTCCTGACCTGCGCGGCGGCCATCGCGCTGGTCACCATCCTGACGACGTGCAGCGGCACCCTCCGCGGCTTCCCCGCGGCGGCGCAGGCACGCGAACTCGATCCCGTAACGGAAAGGAACCCCTGATGGACGAGAACACCACCTTCCAGGTCCTGGTCAACGACGAGGAGCAGTACTCGCTGTGGCCCGTGGACAAGGAGGTACCGGCGGGCTGGCGCCCGGACGGCACGACGGGCACCCGCCAGGAGTGCATGGACCACGTGGACGAGGTGTGGACCGACATGCGCCCCCGCAGCCTCCGCGAGCGCATGGCGGCCCAGTAGCCCCCAGCCGATGACGAAGCCGGCCGACGCGAATCCGCGTCGGCCGGCTTCGTTACCGAAATATTTTCCGGCGCGCGGTTAAACTGGTGGACCCGCCGCCGGAGGTGAAAGACCATGGCCGCCATCTTCATTTCGCACTCGTCGTCGAACAAGTCGTTCGTCAAACGCCTGGCGATGGACCTGGCCCAGCGCGGTTTCGAGGTCTGGTACGACGAATGGCGCCTCGACGTCGGGGCGCGGCTGACCGAAACCATCCGCGCGAGCGTCGGTGCGTCGTCCTTCGTGCTCGTCGCCATGTCGGCCGAGATGCTGGCGTCGGACTGGGTGAAGCGGGAGATCGAACAGGCACTCGAAATTGAGCGGGCCGAAAAAAGGGACATCATCCTGCCGGTACGGTTGGACGATTCCGAACTGCCCGACAGTCTCGCCAACCGGTTGTACGCGGATTTCTCACAAGGCGGTTATCTGCGGTCGCTGCAAACCCTGTGCGCGCAATTGCACCGGCAGCTCGACGGGCTCCCGGCCGGCCTCGAGCCGAACCGGGAGATCATCCCGCTGTTCGTCACCGGCGTGGTCGACCTCGACGTCGTCCAGCTCGAAGAGCGCATCGCCCAGCTGGTCGCCCGGCACGGTCCCGAGTACGTCGTCGACGCGTCCCAGTTCCGGCTGCCCGACGAGCCGGAGTACCAGAAGCTGCGGAGCCGGATGCTCGACCGGATGGAGAACCTGAAGGAAGACCCGTACTACAGCGCGGACTTCGCGATCGACTTCCGCCGGCGCTACTCGGCTGTCCTGAACTACGAAGAAGCCCTCCTGCGGAACCTGGCCACACTGGTGACCAGGCGCGGCATCGCCGGGGGCCGCTTCGCGTTCGCGATCGAGTCGTACCGCTGGTACTGGAAGCTCATGCGCACCCGGATCTTCTCGATGCTGTGCCAGGTGCAGAACCCGGACCTGCCGAAGTCCGAACTGGTCGGCTACGACGCGGCCAGGATGGACAGCAGCACCGCGGCCGTCTACGGCGTCGCCGAGACGGCGGGCGTGCACGTCATCGACCCGGTGACGCACGACTACTACTCGGTCGGCGTCGACGCGGCCTGCGGTCTCGTCCAGGACTGGCGGAAGACCTACTACGCCGGACCGGAGCGGCTCATGGCGGCCGGGGAAATGGACATGCTCGCCAAGTGGGTCATCCCGCAGGCGCTCGCTCAGGACGGCAAGTTCGAGCACTGGGACACCGCCGACCGGCTGCTCATCGGACTCCGCTGAGCCTCACGTCCGGTCGGCCAGCACGGCGCGGGCGGTCCGGCCGCCGGAGGCGAGCGCGCCCTGCAACGAGCTGGTGTCGCGGTGGTCTCCGCACACGTAGATCCCTTCGCCCCAGCGGATTTCGCGGCGGATCGGGTGCGGCGCGGGCATGGCCGGGAGCGCCCGCGGGATCTCGTACCGGCCGACGAGCGGCCAGCGGGTCGCGTCGGTGCGGTACATCCGGCCCAGCGCCCGCCGGACGTCGGTCTCCGCGACGGGCGTCAGTGCCGACGCGCTCACCAAGGCGGTTCCCGGCGGCGCGTAGGAGCGGCACACTTCGCTCAGCACGGCCGTGTTCACGACGGGGCCGCGGCGGGCGTCGACCATGATGACGGGTTCGCGCGACGGACGGTCCTCCGGCGCGAAGTACCAGGTCGTCACGCCGTTCCACAGCGGCTCCGCGACGCCCTCGACCAGCCGCGACGCCGTCGTGCCGTCGGTCGCCACGACGACGGTGCGCGCGGACCAGACGTCACCGCCCGCGGTGCGCACCTCGCCTTGGCTGATCCGCTCGACCGGGGTGCCGGTGTGCACCGAACCTTCCGGCAGCCGGCGGGCCAGCTGCCGGGGGAGTTCGCCCATGCCCAGGGCGGGCAACGACGGCGCGGAACGCAGGAAACTCCGCCACACCAGCTGGAAGAACCGCGCCGACGTGCTCAGCTCGGCTTCGAGGAAGACGCCGGACAGGAAGGGGCGCAGGACGGTGGCCACGGCCCGGTCGGACAGCCCGGCGCGGCGCAGTTCGTCGGCGGTCGTCCCGTCGTCGCCCCGCACGATCGAGCGCGCCGGGCCGGCGGCGACGCGGGCGGAGAGGGCGCCGAGGGCGGCCAGGTCCTTCGCCGAGAGGTACCGGCGGGCAGCGACGTCACGCAGCGCCTTCGGGGCGTCGAGCGGGTGCCCGAGCAGCGAGACGCGGTCGTCGTCGGCGACGCGGACCGCGCGCCAGAACCGGCCCAGCTTCAGCGCGTCGACGTCGACGAGCCGCTTGATCGCCGGGTAGGCGGGGTTGAGGACCTGGAAGCCGCGGTCGAGGCGGAAGCCGTCGACGACGTCGGTGCGCACGCGCCCGCCGACGTCGTCGCCCGCCTCCAGCACGGTGCATTCGACGCCGGCCTCGTGCAGCCGCCGGGCGGCGGCGAGCCCGGCGAGCCCGGCGCCGATGACGACGACGTCCGTTTCGTGGGTGGTCATGGATCGATACTGCAACGAATCGGGCTAGAGCGCATCAGTGGCTTTTACCGTGCGGTCGCGGGTTTGCGGCTCTAGGCTGCGGGTATTCCGCATCGGCCGTGCATCGCGATGTCAGGAGGAGAACCGACGTGACTACGCTGCCCCGCTCCCGCCCGGCCCCGGTGGCGGTCCTGGCCGGGTTCCTCGCCGCGGTGGCCTTGGTGGCCGTCGTGGGCGGCCTCGCGGCGACGCGGTCGCGAGAGGTCTACGGCGCGCTCGTCCAGCCGCCGTGGGCGCCGCCGTCGTGGCTTTTCGGTCCGGTGTGGACGGTGCTGTACATCCTGATCGCCGTCTCGGGCTGGCTGTTCTGGCGAGCGGCGGGCACGCGCCGCGAGTTCACCTGGTACGCGGCCGGCCTGGTCCTCAACGCCGCGTGGACGCCGTTGTTCTTCGCGGCGGGCGCGTACACGCTCGCGCTGGTGGAGATCGTGGTCCTCGACGTCGTCGTCGCCGGGACAATGGTGGTGTTCCGCCGCCGGTCACGGGTTGCGGCCGCGCTGCAGCTGCCGTACCTGGCGTGGACGCTGTTCGCGACGGCCTTGAACGCGGCCATCGTCGTCCTCAACCCGTGACCGGGGCGGCCGTCAGGTCCGGGCCAGTGCCGCCCGGACGGCCCGCTCGACCAGGATCGGCACGAAGGCGTGGATGCGGGCGCCGGCGAAGCGCGCGCGTTCGTGGTCGACCAGGTCGTGCAGCCGGGGGCGCGCGATGTTCGCGTAGTCGTGGCCCAAGCGGTCCTCGAGCTGGGCGAAGTGGGTGTCGAGCGCTTCGGAGGCCATCGTGTCCAACGTGCTCATCGTTCACCTTCCGGTTGGGCGTCGTACCGGGAACATGCCCCATGAGACGGCCGGAAGGTGAACCGGAGGTGAACAAAAAGAATTCACCCGATCCGGGCGATCGGGTCACCGGCGGGGCAGCACCAGGACGGCGTCGCCGACCGGGCGCTCGCCGGTCGCGTCCGAGGGCGAGCTCACCAGTTCGCCGCCGATCGCCATCGCCGTCGAGCCGCCGCCGTCGAGGTTGATCGCCTCGACCGCGCCCAGGCGCTCGAGCAGTTCGGCGCCCTCCAGCAGCGACAGTCCCTCGGCGTAGCCGGGCTGCCGTCCGTCGGCGGTGACGATCAGCAGCCGGCCGCGGCGATCGAGGCCGACCATGGTTCGGGGGTTGCGCTTGACGCCCCAGCCGTAGACGAACGACGGGTCACCGGGGTGCACGATGCCGTCCGCCGCCGCGTTCACCGAGACGCGGCCGTCGCGGACCAGCCACGGGCCGCCGTTGACCACGCCCGCCGGGTGGACCGGCCGGCCGTCCGCGAAGATCCGCGTGTCGACGCGCAGCCGGGTGCCCGGCCGCGCGTGCCCGGTCAGCCAGGCCGCCGCCGCACCGGTGCCCTGGACGGTGTGGCCGGCCGCGGGTACGCCCCCGCCCGCGGGGCGCAGCGCGGTGACGACGTCGTGGGCGTCGAGCACGGCTTCGACGCCGTCGCCCGCCGGGGTCGGGGTGCCGAGCTGCGGGGTGAACAGCACCAGCTCGTCCGGGTGGGTGCAGGTCGTGTCGTGCAACGGCCGGTCGGTGGGGACGTCGCCGGGCTCGCCGCAGTTGCGGATGACGCCCGGCTTGCGGTTGACGCCGTTGACGGGGTGGCCGCCGGCGGTGATCGCGGTGCGCGGAACGCCGATCGACGGGCGGTCGCCCAGCAGCAGGGCGGGACGGCCGGTGGTCGCTTCGCTCTGCAACAGGCCTTGGTAGACGCCGACCCCGGCGGGCTCACCGGGGATGCCGTCGCGCGGGTCGATGACGAAGAAGCCGCCGTTGGTCCCGACCAGGGCCCCGGCGGCGGCCGACAGCGCCGACGTCGTGCGCCGCCCGGCCACGGACTCCCCGTGCGAAGCGGCGACCCGCCCGGTGAACCGCTTCGGGTCGACGACGGCGACGCGCACACGCTGCGGGCCCCCGGCCGCCGGGCCGTCCTGGCCGGTCCATTCGACGCTGCCGGTGAACCCGTTCGCGCTCATGGCACTCGCGGTGGCGGCGGCCTGCGCCCGGTCGGGGAAGGCGCCGACCCGCACCCGCCAGCCGAGCGGGCCCCGGGGCGTGTCGGCGAACGCGGGCCAGTCGACCTGTTCGGCACGGGCCGCGAAACCCTTGGCCCGCAACGACGTCACCAGCGCTTCGGCGTGCTCCCGGCTGCCGAGCGCGGACGGCGGGGCGTCCGGGTCGGGGCTGGAACCGCCGGGGACCTGCGTGGTGATCGTCCAGGTGTTGTGGCCGGTGCCCTCGCCGGTGAGGGTGGTGTGGACCGTCACGCCCGGCGCGAGCTCCCGGACCCCGGTGCCGGCGGCGGCCGGCGTGCTCAGCGCGGCGGTGAGCGCCGCGGACAGGACCAGCGCGGCGGGCAGCTTCGTCTTCACGCGGGGGAACGTACCGGGCGCAGTTGGCTTCTTCCCGGGTTCCGGCCGAATTCCCGGTGTACGCCGGGTTCGCTACCGTTCGCCGGCCAGGAACTCGGCCGCCCAGCGCTGCGCGGTCGCGCAGGCCTCGGCCTCGCTGCCGCGGAAGTGTTCGATGACGTCGCCGCCGGACCACAGCATGAGCGCGACCGTGCCGGGCCGGATGGGCGTGAGACCGACGAGCCGCCGGTGGCCGTTCCGCTCGAGGGCGCGTTCGGCGGTGAGCCACTGCCCGGTCGTGCCGGTGCGGGTGACCTCCCACTCCGGGTCCGCGGCCAGTTCGGCCACGGATCGCGGGGCTTCGTCGTTCATGGGTACCAGCCTGACACAAACCGGGCCGCGAGGTGATCATCCGGTGAACGGCAGTTGAACGTGCCGCGTCATTCCGCCGTCCGCGCGGGGTTTCGCATACGGTGTGCCGACCTGGGGCCGCTACCGCAGGGAGCCGTGATGCCGACCCGCACCACCGTGGCCGACTGGACGATCACCGCGTCCGGCGACACCGCGACGTTCACCCACGCCTCGGCGGCCCCGCGCGTGTGGCACGGCCGCGGGCTCGCGATCGCCGAGGCCGACCTCCCCGCCTTGGACAAGGTACTGGGTGAAGTGATGAAGCTCCCGGTCTACTGGCTGGCCCGCGCCCGCCGCGACGCCGGAACGGGCGACGCGGCGGTGTGGTCGGAGCCGCGCTACGACCCGGCGGACGAGTCCGTCCACCTGGCGGGTCCGTGCCGGGCCGACGAGGCGGGGTTCGCCGTCGACCTGGTCCACCTGCGGGGGCTGCGCATCAGGATCGCGTCGTTCCGGGCCGCGGGGGCGCACCGCTGAGGCGGGGCCCCAAGCACCGCACGAACGGATAATCCCCGGCGGCCGGGCGCTGCTTTACTGGCGGCACTGCCCGGTCGAAGGACGGAGTCGGACCGTGGACCTGGTCTACGAATCCCTGTACATCGGTGGCAAGTGGGTCGCGCCGGCTTCGGCCCGGACCATCGAGGTCGTCTCGGCCAGCACGGAAGAGGTCATCGGTCGGGTGCCGGAGGCGGCCGAGGCCGACATCGACGCGGCGGTGGCGGCGGCGCGGGCCGCGTTCGACGACCCCGTCGGCTGGAGCTCGTGGGAGCCGGCCGAGCGCGCGGCCGTGATGGAGCGGCTGGCGGTCGCGCTCGACGCGCGCGCCGGTGAGACCGCGCGCCGGGTCAGCAGCCAGAACGGGCTGCCGATCTCGATCGCCAACGCCGTCGAGGGCGGGTTCCCGCAGCTGATCCTGCGCTACTACGCGGGCCTGATCCGGACCGCCGTGCTCGACGAGGCGCGGGACGGGCTGCTCGGCGGCAAGGTCCGCGTGCGGCGGACGCCGGTCGGCGTGGTCGGCGCGATCGTGCCGTGGAACCTGCCGATGACGCTGGCCGCGTTCAAGCTCGGCCCGGCGTTGGCGGCGGGGTGCACGCTGGTCCTCAAGCCGAGCCCGGGCACGGTGCTCGACGCGCAGCTGTTCGCCGAGGCGGTCGACGAGGCCGGCTTCCCGCCGGGCGTGGTCAACGTCGTGCAGAGCGGCCGCGAAGGCGGCGCCCACCTGGTGTCCCACCCGGGCGTGGACAAGGTCGCGTTCACCGGCTCGACGGCGGCCGGACGGCAGATCGCCGAGACGTGCGGCCGGCTGCTGCGCCCGGTCACGCTCGAGCTGGGCGGCAAGTCCGCGGCGATCGTGCTGGACGACGCCGACCTGATGGCGAACCCGCAGGACCTGTTCCTGTCGACGATGGTCAACAACGGGCAGACCTGCCACCTCACCACGCGCATCCTCGCCCCGGCGAGCCGCTACGACGAGATCGTCGAGACGTTCACCGGCTTCGCGGCGAGCCTCGCGGTGGGCGACGCCCTCGACCCGGCGACCCAGATCGGCCCGCTGGCCTCGGCGGCCCAGCGCGAGCGCGTCGAGGGCTACATCGCGAAGGGCCTGGCGGAGGGCGCCCGCCTGACCACCGGCGGCGGCCGCCCGGCCGGGCAGTCCCGTGGCTGGTTCGTCGAGCCGACGGTGTTCGCCGACGTCGACAACCACTCGACGATCGCCCGCGAGGAGATCTTCGGCCCGGTCCTGTCGATCATCAAGTACGAGACCGACGAGGAGGCGATCGCCATCGCGAACGACTCCCCGTACGGCCTCGGCGGCACGGTCTGGACCACCGACCCGGCCCGCGGCCAGGCGGTCGCGAGCCGGATCCGCACGGGAACGATCGGCATCAACACGTACACGGTCGACCCGGCGGCGCCCTTCGGTGGGGTGAAGGACTCGGGGCTGGGCCGGGAGCTGGGCCCGGAGGGACTGACGGCGTACCAGGCACTGCAGTCGATGCACCTGCCCGGCTGACGTGCGGTTCGCTCAGGCGCCGTCGTGGGCGTCGGTCATCAGCTCCGCCAGGTCCTCCGGGGCGAGGAACGACGGCGGTGGCGGTGGGCCCCACGCGTACAGGCTCTTCTCCCCGGCGACGACGCGCGGCTCCCACAGCTGGTCCTCGAGGATGCAGTCGATGTCGGAGTAGTACTCGGAGAAGTTCCCGGCCGGGTCGCGCAGGTACCAGAAGAAGTTCGAGCCGATGTAGTGGCGGCCCAGGCCCCACGTGTGGCGCTCGGGGTGGCCCTGCAGCATCGTCGTGGCGCCGCGGCCGACCTCGTCGACGTCGTCGACCTCCCAGGACGTGTGGTGCAGGAAGCTCACCGGCGCCTGCTGGACCAGGACGTTGTGGTGGTCGGTCGAGCAGCGCATGAACGCGGCGAAGCCCGGCGCCTCGTCGCTGACCCGGAACCCGAGGCCCTCGGTGAAGAACCGCTGGGTGGCGGCCTGGTCGGGCGAGCCGAACACGACGTGGCCGAGCTTGCGCGGCCGCACCGGGGTCTCGCGGTCGATGCCGGGTGCGCGCGTGTTCGGCCGCCGGATCGCGCCGGGTCCGTTGTAGGCCACCAGTTCTGGCGGTTCCTGCCGAAGCCGCGGTGCGACCGACACGACGACGTCGAGGCCGGTGACCGGGTCCTTTGTGTACAGGGCGTCGCCCTCGATGCGGCTCTCGACGTCGAGGCGGGCCAGTGACGCGGTGATGCGGCCGAGGTCGTCCGGGTCGTCGGCGCCGATGCCTAGGCTGAGCAGCCGGCGCTGCGGGGTGCGGCGCAGCTCGAGCTGCTCGCCGCCGTCGGTGGTGGCGAAGCCCGTGGCGGTCGGCGTCAGGCCGAACTCGGTGTAGTACTTGGCCGTTTCGTCGACGTCCGGGACGCCGATGGCGATCTTGGTCAGGCGGTGCAGGCTCATGACGAGTCCCTCCGGGTCAGACGAGCGGGGTGATCTGGTCGTCGCGGCCGAGCAGCGCCTTGCCGTAGATCTCGTAGTTGACCGCGGGCAGCACGATCGCGTGCCGCGCGGCCACGGCGGAGTCACGCCAGATCCGCTGCAGCGGGTTGACCTCGGCGAAGCTGCCGGCGCCGTGCGCGGAAAGCAGGACGTCGATCGCGCGCGTGATGTTCTCGACGGCCCAGCCGGTGTCGGCGCGGGTCCGGGCCCGCGTTTCGACGTCGGGGTAGCCGCCCGCCGCCGACGCCGAATCGATGTCGTCGGCCGCGCGGTGGGCGTGCAGGTGGGCGGTGTCGATCCGCATCGCCGCTTCGGCGAGCTGGAGCTGGAAGGCGACGGAGTCGGCCTGCGTGGCGTAGGTCGTGTAGGAAACCGGTTTGCGGACCGCCTTTTCGCGCACCAGCCGCAGCGCCTTGCGGCCCAGGCCCAGCTGCGGCCCGGCGAGCACGAGCGTCAGCACGGGGACGAGCGCGGCCCGGAACACGTCCTCCTCGGGTTCGCCGTTCGCGTACCGCCCGCCGATCGCCGGCGGCACCGACATCACCCGGTGCTCGGGCACGAAGACGTCGTCGGCGATCAGGCAGTTGGACCCCGACGAGCGCATCCCGGCGACGAACCAGGTGTCCTCGAAGCCGAGGTCGGTGCGGGGGAGCAGGGCCATGCCCTGGTCGACGACCTCGCCGCGCTCGTCGGTCAGCGGGATGCCGAGGGCGGCCCAGTCGGCGTGCCAGGAGCCCGAGTTGTAGTACCAGCGGCCGGTGACGCGCCAGCCACCGTCCACTTTGGTCGTCTCGGCGGTCGGCGCGAGCACACCGGACACCTTCGCGTCCGGGTTCGCGCCCCAGACGTCGTCCTGCGCCTGCGGACTGAACAGGCCGGCGAGCCAGGCGCAGACGTTGCTCAGCGCCACCACCCACGCGGTGCCGCCGTCGGCTTCGGCGACCGCGGCGGAGACGTCGAGCATCGCGCGGACCGGGAGCCCGTACCCGCCGTAGCGGCGGGGCTGGGCGATCTTGAACACTCCGGCGTCGGTCAGCGCGGCGATGCTCTCCTCGACGACGCGGCGGTCTGCCTCGCCCTGGGCGGCGTTCTTCTCCAGCAGTGGCTGGAGGTCGGCGATGCGGGCGAGGAGCCGGTCGAGGGCGGGCGCGGGCTGTTCGGTCGCGAGGGTCATGACGGCGTTGTCCTTCCGGTGCGGGTCAGCGGGCGCAGGCGGCGATCTGGTCGGTGATGCGCGGGCGGGGCCGCTCGGCGTAGCGCGAGTGGGTGCCGAACGTGCGGTGGGCGTACACGAGCGGCGGCAGCTCGGCCCGGCCGAGCGCGGTGACCAGGCCGAACAGCAGGAGGTGGTCGCCGGCTTCGACGACCCGGTCCAGGTCGCAGGCCACCCAGCCGGCGGCGTCGCGCAGCCGCGGCAGGCCGTCGTCGGTGAACCACGCCGTGTCGCCGCCGAACCGGTCGGCGCCGCGGGTGGCGAACCGGACGGCGAGGTCGTCCTGGCCCTGGCCGAGCAGGTTCACGCCGAACCGGCCCGCGCCCAGGATCTCGGCCAG
Organism: Amycolatopsis lexingtonensis; assembly: GCF_014873755.1. Lineage (NCBI taxonomy): Bacteria > Bacillati > Actinomycetota > Actinomycetes > Pseudonocardiales > Pseudonocardiaceae > Amycolatopsis > Amycolatopsis lexingtonensis. The sequence goes on along the minus strand of NZ_JADBEG010000001.1, from coordinate 2,718,715 downwards.
CAGCGCCGAGCGCCGGTCGAACGCGACGCTCACCAGCGGCGGATCGAGGGAGAGTGAGGTGAACGAGCTGACGGTGGCGCCGCGCGGGCCGTCGGCGGCGGTCGTGGTGACGATCGTGACCGGCGCGCAGACGGCGGCCATCACCGCGCGGAACCGGTGGGCGTCCACTGTGGTCATGCCGGCCCCGTGAACCGGTGGCGCATCGAGCCGATGCCTTCGACCGTCGTGACCAGCTCGTCCCCGGCGGCCAGGAACCGCTGCGGGCTGCGGGCCATGCCGACGCCGGACGGCGTGCCGGTGAAGATCAGGTCGCCGGGGCGCAGCGGCAGGATCGCCGACAGCCGCGCGACCAGTTCGGGTACCGAAAAGATGAGGTCGCTGGTGCGGCCCTTCTGCACGGACTCGCCGTTGACCGCGGAGCTCAGCTCCAGGTTGTCGCGGTCGGCGAACTCGTCCGGCGTGACCAGCCACGGCCCGGTCGGCCCGAAGCCGGGCGCGGACTTGCCGAGGCTGAACTGCGGGGCCGGGCCGGCCAGCTGCACGGTCCGGTCGGAGAGGTCCTGTCCCGCGGTCAGCCCGGCGACGTGGTCCCAGCCGCGCTCAGCGGGCACGTTCCGCGCCTCGCGGCCGATCACGACGACGAGCTCGACCTCCCAGTCCACAGTGGACCCGGTGAGCGCGATCGCGCCGTACGGGCCGGTCAGGCAGCTGGGGAACTTCGTGAACACGGCGGGGGAATCCGGCAGGCCGAGGCCGGATTCGGCGGCGTGGTCGCGGTAGTTCAAGCCGACGCCGAAGACCTGCGACGGTGTCGGCGAAGGCGCCCGCAGGCGGGCCTCGTCGAAGGCTTCCGCTTCGGTGGCCTCGAAATCGGCCGCCCAGGCGGTGAACTCGTCCCAGCGGGCGTAGCCGGCGTGGGGGTCGGCGGCGAAGCGCCGCGCGCTGGCGTGTTCGACGTCGACGGCGCCGCCGGCGGTGAGGAGGACGAGCCGGCCGTCGAGATTGGCGATCCGCATGAGGGGTGCCTTTCGGTGGAGGAATCTCATACTCTGCCCGTCATATGCGACTGTCAAGACAAGAATCGATTCTTGCGCGAAGAGTGTGTTACCGTCTCGGCATGGCGAAGAGAGCGGGCGGCGAGAGCCTGGCCGTGTCGGTGTACACCCGGCTGCGGTCGGCGATCCTCAACGGCGAGCTGGCGCCGGGGGAGCGGCTGAAGGCCGCCGACCTGAGCGCCGGGCACGGGGTCAGCTTGAGCGTCGTGCGCGAGGCGCTGGGCCTGCTCGCGGCCAAGGACCTCGTGCAGGTCGACCGCAACCGCGGGTTCCGGGTGACGCCGCTGTCGATGCGGGCGCTCGCCGACCTGACCGAGGCGAGGGCGATCAACGAAGGCTCGGCGCTGCGGCTGTCCGTGCAGCGCGGCGACGTCACCTGGGAGTCCGAGGTGCTGGCCGCACACCACCGGCTCGCCGGGCAGCCGATGCTCTTGCCGGGGCCGCCGGTGCGGCGCAACGAAGAATGGGCCCGCGCGCACCTGGAGTTCCACCACACGCTGATCAAGGCGTGCGGCAACGCGGTGCTGCTCGACGTCTGCACCCGGCTGTCCGACGCGGCGGAGCTCTACCGCGCCTGGTCCGGCCCCGGCGGCGAGGAGCGGCACCGCGACGTCGCCGGCGAGCACCAGGGCCTGGTGGACGCGGCCTTGGCACACGACGCCGAGCTGGCGGTCGCCCGGTTCGAGGCGCACATCAACCGCACGAGGGAGATCCTGATGGAGTCGAGCCTCAGCCTGCCCGGGACGGACTCATGACCAAGACCGCGTTGACCGGCGTGCGCGTCTTCGACGGCGCCGGCCTGACCGAGCCCACGACCGTCGTGCTCGACGGCGCGGTGCTCGGCACCGACCCGGCCGGCGCCGAGGTCGTCGACTGCGCCGGCGCCACGCTCCTGCCCGGGCTCATCGACGCCCACGTGCACCTGCGCACCCCGGACGACCTGGCCGCGCTCGCCGCGCACGGGATCACGACGGCGCTCGACATGGCGTGCTGGCCCCGCGAGCAGGTCGACTCCTTCCGCGGCCGGGTCCCCGACATCCGCAGCGCGGGCCTGCCCGCGATCGGCCCGGGCGGCAACCACGCGAAGCTGCCCGGCATGCCCGCCGAGGCGATCCTCACCGCGCCCGGGCAGGCCGCGGAGTTCGTCGCCCGCCGCGTCGCCGAAGGGTCCGACTACCTCAAGGTCGTCATCGAGGGCGACCTGCTCGGCCAAGCGACCATCGACGCCGTGGTCGCCGAAGCCAAGGCGCACGGCAAGCGCACCGTCGCCCACGCGTCGTCAGTCGACGCCTACCACCGCGCCGTCCAGGCCGGGGCGGACGTCGTCACCCACGTGCCGCGCGACGGCGTCCTCGACACGGAGACCGCCGCCCGGATGGCCGAGCGGGGCCAGGTCGCCGTGCCCACGCTGACGATGATGGCGGCGCTCACGACCAAGCTCGGCGCCGAGGGCTACGAGTTCAGCCGTGAGTCGGTCGCCGTGCTGCACGCGGCCGGCGTGCCGATCCTGGCCGGCACGGACGCGTTTTCCGCGCCGATGCTGCCGTTCCCGGTCGTCCCGGGTTCAAGCCTGCACGAGGAACTCGGGCTGCTGGCCGGCGCCGGACTGTCCGAAGTGGACGTCCTGCGCGCGGCGACCGAGCTGCCCGCCCGCCACTTCGGGCTGCCGGATCGCGGGGCCGTACGCGAGGGCCTGCGGGCGGACCTGGTGCTCGTCGACGGCGACCCGACCCGGGACAGCACGGCGACGGCGAAGGTCCGCCGCGTCTGGGCGGCCGGCGAGGTGGTCGCATGAGCGAGTCTGCGAGCGAATCATCAGACACTGCGCGTGCCGCTCAGGCCGGGCCGAGCGTCAGCGAGGGCCGCGCATGAGCGGACTGGTCGACGTCCACGCGCACTTCCTCACCCCGGAGTACGTCGAAGCCGCGATCGCGGCCGGGCACGCCCGGCCGGACGGCATGCCCGGCTGGCCGAACTGGGACGCCTCGACGCACCTCGAACTGATGGACCGCTGGGGCGTCGCGGTTTCCCTGCTGTCGATTTCGTCGCCGGGCGTCCACTTCGGCGACGACGCCGCGGCGCGGAAACTCGCGCGGCACGTCAACGACACCGGCGCGGCGGTCCGCCGCGCGCACCCGGACCGGTTCGGGCACTTCGCATCGCTGCCACTGCCCGATGTGGACGGTGCGCTGGCCGAACTCGCCTACGCCGTGGACGAACTGGGCAGCGACGGCGTCACGATCGAGACCAACGCGGCCGGCCGCTACCTCGGCGACCCGGCGTTCGGTCCGTTGTGGACGGAGCTGGAACGCCGCCGGACGCCGGTGTTCGTGCACCCGACGTCACCTCCACACGCCGAGGGGATTTCGCTCGGCAGGCCGCGGCCGATGCTGGAGTTCCTCTACGACACCGGCCGCGCGGTCAGCGACCTCGTCTTCGCGGGCGTTCCGGCGCGGCACCCGGGCATCCCGTGGATCTTCACCCACGGCGGCGGTGTGCTGCCGCTGCTGGCCGAGCGCCTCGAGCTGTTCCGCACGGCGTTCGCCGGGGAGTCCGGCGGCCCGACGGTGCCCGGGCAGATCGGCGAGCTGTGGTTCGACATCGCGGGCACGCCGTTCCCGCACCAGGTCCCGGCGTTCGAGCGCGCGTTCGGCACCGAGCGCCTGCTGTACGGCAGCGACTTCTGCTGGACCCCGCCGGCGGCGGTGGCCGCCCAGCTGGCGAGCATCGACGCGGCACCGCAGCCGGCGGGCACGACCTGGCGCGAGCTGACGACGCGCAACTGCTCGCGGCTGTTCCCGCGGCTCTGACGGTCAGGGGAGGACGCCGAGCCGGCGCGCGGCGAGCACCGCCTGCTGGCGGCGGTGCACGCCGAGCTTCGCCATCGCGCTGCGCAAGTACGCCTTGACGGTCTCGGGCTTCAGCGCGAGCCGCGCGGCGGCCTCCGCGTTCGTGCAGCCCAGGGCCACTTCGCCGAGGACGTCGAGTTCGCGGGCGGACAACGACGTCTCGGCGGGGGCGGGGCCCTCGAAGCGTTCGCACAGGCGCCGCAGGCGGTCCCGCAGCGGGCCCGGGGGCGCGTCGGCCGCGATGGCGGCCAGCTCGGCGCGCAGTCCGTCGGGTGCGGCGGCGCCGAGCAGCTCCAGGCGGTGGTCGACCTCGTCGCGGATGGCCAGCTCGCGCGCCACGCCGTCGGCGACGGCGAGCAGGGCGGCGGTCGCGCGGTCGCCCAGCGGGAGGTCGTCGCGGACCGCCGCGTACAGCACGCCGTCGACGCGGCCGCGGGTGGCGACCGGGACGGCGATCGTCGCGTGGATGCCCTCGCCGAGCACCGGGTCGTCGTAGTCGTGGGTGATCGACCGCGCGGCCCGGTAGTCGGACACCCCGTGCGGGCGGAGCCGGGCGAGCACCGTGCCGCCGACGCCCTTGCCCGGTTCGACCCGCAGGTCGTGCAGCCCGTCCGTCCGCGCGCCGAGGAAGTGGGACAGCACCAGGCGGCGCTCGCGCAACCGGCCGGCGAAGGCCAGCGGCACCCCCGTGCGCTGCCGGATGCCCCGCAGGGCACGCCGGTAGAGGTCGTCGTCGGCGGGCCGCAGCACCACGGTGGACCTCCTTCGGTACCCCCGCCCGGGGGTAGCCGGCCCGGTCGGGTGCTCCGGATGATACGTCCCCGCACTCGACGAGGAGAGCCCATGACTGACGAGCCGTTCCGGTCCGCCCGCCGGTTCCTGCTTGACCACCGCGAAGACCACGACGCGGCCGTCGCCGGCTTCCGGTGGCCCGAGCTGACCGAGTTCAACTGGGCGCTCGACTGGTTCGACGCGCTGGCCGCCGACCCGGAGTCCGCCACGCGGCCCGCCCTCTGGCTGGTCGAGGAGGACGGCAGCGAAGCGAAGTACACGTTCGCCGAGCTCGCCGAACGCTCGAACCGGGTCGCGAACTGGCTGCGCGCGCAGGGCGTCCGCCGGGGCGAGCGGCTGCTGCTCATGCTCGGCAACCAGGTCGAGCTGTGGGAGGTGCTGCTCGCGGCGATGAAGCTCGGCGCCGTCGTGATCCCCGCGTCCACCCTGCTCGGCCCGGCCGACCTGCCCGACCGCGTCACCCGCGGCCGCGTCCGGCACGTCGTGGCCCGTGACCGCGACACCGCCAAGTTCCCCGACGGCGGCTACACCCGGATCGCCGTCGGCGAGCCCGCCGAGGGCTGGCTGGACTTCGCCGGGGCCTACGCGAGCGAGCCCGCCTTCACCCCGGACGGCCCGACCCGGGCGTCGGACACCCTGCTGCTGTACTTCACCTCCGGCACGACGGCGCTGCCGAAGCTGGTCGAGCACACGCACGCCAGCTACCCGGTCGGCCACCTGTCCACGATGTACTGGATCGGGCTCGAACCCGGCGACGTCCACCTCAACATCTCCTCGCCGGGCTGGGCGAAACACGCGTGGAGCAACGTCTTCGCGCCGTGGAACGCGGGCGCGACGGTGTTCATCCACAACTACGACCGGTTCGACGCGAAGGCGCTGCTGGCCCAGATGGACCGGTGCGGCGTGACGAGCTTCTGCGCGCCGCCGACGGTGTGGCGGATGCTCATCCAGGCCGACCTGACGGCGCTGAAGACCCCGCCGAAGAAGGTCGTCGGGGCCGGTGAGCCGCTCAACCCCGAGGTCATCGAGCAGGTCGAGCGGGCCTGGGGCGTCACCATCCGGGACGGCTTCGGCCAGACGGAAACCACCGTCCAGATCGCCAACGCGCCCGGCCAGCGCGTCAAGCCCGGGTCGATGGGCCGCCCGATGCCCGGGTACCCGGTCGTGCTCGTCGACCCGGCGACCGGCGAGCCCGGCGACGAGGGCGAAATCTGCCTCGACCTGCGTGACCGCCCGCTCGGCCTGATGGCGGGCTACCGCGACGACCCCGAGCGCACCGCCGAGGTCATGCGCGGCGGTTTCTACCACACCGGCGACGTCGGCAGCCGCGACGAAGACGGCTACCTCACCTACGTCGGCCGGGCCGACGACGTGTTCAAGGCGTCGGACTACCGGATCTCGCCGTTCGAGCTGGAAAGCGTGCTGCTGGAACACGAAGCCGTGGCCGAAGCGGCCGTCGTCCCGTCCCCCGACCCGGTCCGGCTGGCGGTGCCGAAGGCGTACGTCGTCCTCGCGGCCGGGCACGAGCCGGACGCCGGCACCGCGGCCGCGATCCTGCGGTACGCGCGGGAGAACCTGGCCCCCTACAAGCGGATCCGGCGGCTCGAGTTCGCCGAACTGCCGAAGACCATTTCGGGCAAGATCCGCCGCGTCGAGCTGCGGGAACGCGAGGAGAAGCTGCACGCGGGGGAGGGGCCGGTCCCGGGCGAGTTCGCCGAGCGCGACCTCATCGGCTGACGTCGAGGCAGGGTACGCACGGCGGCCCGCGCCGGGTGTCCAGAAGTTGAACACCCGGCGCGCTCCCCAGGGGGCAGGGTGATCTCCCACCACCGCCCGAACCGGTGGGTCCCTTCCCGCCACCTCGAAAGGGGAGCAGCGTGACCCTCAGCCACGACGCTCCGAACGCCGGCAACGCGCCCCGGGGCGTCTCCCGGCGCGGATTCTTCGGTTACGTCCTCGCGGCCGGCACCCTGGTCGTCGCCGCGGACCTGGGGCAGAGCTCCCCGGCCGCCGCCTCGGTGCCGTCGCTGCCGCAGCCGCCCGAGCTCTACGACCTCAACGACGCGCTCACCGACGCCGCGCTGCCGACGTCGCAGCTCATCACCGTCACGGTGCACCCCGACGGCACGGCGGCGTTCGAGCTGCCGCGGGCCGAGGTGGGCCAGGGCATCACCACGTCGACGGCGATGATCATCGCCGAAGAGCTGGACCTGCCGGTGGAGAAGGTGCGCGTCTCCCTCGCCCCGGCGCGCCCGGAGCTGCTGTTCAACCAGCTGACCGGCGGGTCCAACACGACGATCTCGACGTTCACGCCGATCCGCGTCGCCGCGGCGATCGCGAAGCAGCAGCTCCTCGAAGCGGCGGCGCTCCTGCTCGGTTCGAACATCGCCCTGCTGCAGTCCAAGGCCGGGGTGATCAGCGCGCCGGACGGCTCGACCGCGACCTACGGCGAGCTCGCCACCAAGGCCGCGGCGAGCGAGACCAAGCAGGTCACGCTCGACCCGAGCCTGCTGAAGGCCGCGTCGGAGTTCAAGGTGCTCGGCAAGCCGCGCAACCGCGTCGACGCGTACGACATCGTCACCGGCCGCAAGCAGTTCGCGATGGACCTCGACGTCCCGGGCGCGCTGCCCACGATGGTCTGCCGGCCGCCGACGCTCAACGGCCACCCGAAGGCGATCCTCAACAAGGCCGACGTGCTGGCGCTGCCCGGCGTCACCGACGTCGCGATGATCCCCACCGGCGTCGCCGTGCGCGCGGAGACGTTCGGCCAGTGCATCGACGGCGTGCGCGCGCTGCGCGTCGACTGGGGCCCCGGCAGCGTCGAAGGCCAGGACGACGAATCGGTGCTGGCGAACCTGCGCAAGGCCGAGCTGCCCCTGGCCGTGCCGAAGGTGCCGCTGCTGACCAAGACCGTCGACGCGGACTTCGAGTTCATGTTCCGCTCCAGCGCCGCGCTCGAGCCCTACGCCGCGATCGCCGACGTCCGGGCGGGCAGCGCCGAGGTCTGGGCCGGGCTGAAGTCGCCGATCGTCGCCCAGAGCGAGGTCGCGCAGGCCGTCGGCCTGCCGCAGGACAAGGTGAAGGTCAACGTCATCACCGGCGGCGGCTCGTTCGGGCACAAACTGTTCAACGACCACGCGGTCGAGGCCGCGCGGGCGTCGAAGGCGTTCGGCAAGCCGGTCCGGCTGATGTGGCACCGGGCCGACGAGCCGCGCCAAGGCAGGCTGCACCCGATGGCGACCTCGCGGGTGCGCGCGACGATCCTGGCCGGCAACGTGCTGACGTTCGAGCAGCGCCACACCTCGGTCGAGACGTCGTTCCGGCACGGCCTCGGCGAGGCGCTCACCGCGGTCGCGACGAAGCTGCCGACCGGCCTGGCCAACCTCGGCGTCGCGGAGACCATTTTCGCGCTCACCCAGGAGGCGCCGTACAACTTCGGCGTCGTCGACCAGCTCCTCACCGAGACCGACCAGCGTTTCAACACCGGCTCGATGCGCAACATCTACTCGCCGGACGTCGGCTGCGCCGCCGAGCTGGTGGTCGACATGCTGGCCAAGACGGTCGGCAAGGACCCGCTGGACTTCCGGCTGGAATTCCTCAAGAGCGACGTCGTGAAGGGCGTGCTCCGCAAGGTCGCCGAGGTCGGCGGCTGGGGACGGCAGCTGCCCGCGGGCTGCGCGCAGGGCATCGCGATCCACAAGGAGTACAAGGGCGCGAGCGCGTGCCTGGTCGAGATCGACTGCCGCCCGGAGACGGTGAACCGCAAGATCCGCGACGGCGTCGGCGGCCCCCGGGTCACGAAGGCCGTCGTCGCGATCGACATCGGGCTCGTGGTGAACCCGCGCGGGCTCGAAGCGCAGGTGATGGGCGGGTTCGCCGACGGCATGGCGCTCGCGCTCACCAGCAGCGTCCACCTCAAGGACGGGCACTTCCTGGAAGCCAGCTGGGACAACTACTTCTACACCCGCCAGTGGAACGTGCCCGCGGACTTCACCCCCATCGTCATGCCCTCGCACGGCGAACAGCCCGGCGGGGCGGGCGAGGCGGCCGTCGCGTGTTCGTTCGCGGCCGTCGCGTGCGCGTACGCCCGCGCCACCGGGAAGGTCCCGAAGCGGTTCCCGATCAACCACGACGCCCCCATCGGCTTCGAGGTCAAGACGTTCGTCCCGCCCGTGCCCGCCTCGCCGACCGACGGCCTCGACCACACCTACTGAGGAGGATCCCTTGAGCAAGCACACCTTCGTCCTCAACGGGCAGCCGGTGACCGTCGACGTCGACGACGACGTGCGCCTGCTGTGGGTGCTGCGCGACGTCCTCGGCGTGCGCGGGCCCAAGTACGGGTGCGGCATCAACGTCTGCAAGGCGTGCACGTCGCACTTCAACGGCAAGGCGTTCAACCCCTGCTCGGTCCGGGTGGCGGACGTGAAGGCCACCGACGAGGTCACCACGATCGAGGGCCTGCCGGGCACGGTGGGCGCGGACCTGCACCCGATGCAGGAGGCGTGGCTGGAGCACGACGTCGCCCAGTGCGGCTACTGCCAGCCGGGCCAGATCATGGCGGCGGTGGCCAAGGTGCGGCAGGTCCGGGCGCAGGGGCGGGAGATCACCGACAGCGATCTGGACGAGATCCGGAACGTGTGCCGGTGCGGTACCTATTCGCGGATCCGGGAGGCGATCAAGGCGGGTGCGGCGAAGATGTAGGTGCCGCGGGCCCGTGGTGACCGGCTCGTCGTGGCAGGGGCGGGTGGCCGCGGAGCCCGGCCGGGTCCGTGCGCTGGCCCGGCGGGAGCCGAGGGTGGTCGCCGGGATGGTCCGGTGAGGCCGGTTCGGGGCGCTACTGTCGCGCCATGAATTCGCGTAGTCCGGGCGCCGGGGGCGCTGTCGATCCGTGGGATGAGCCCGATCCCGCGCTGGCCGTCGCGCTGCGGGAGCTGGGGTGGTACCGGCGGAACGCCGATCGGAACCGGGTGGCGAACCGGGCCACCGAGGTCGCGTTGCTGCTCGGGTCCGCGGCCACCACGGTCGCCGCCGCGCTCGGGGCGACCGCCTGGGTCACCGCCGTGCTGGCCGCGGCCACCCTGGTCGTGACCGGGTTGCGGCGCTCCTTCGACTGGCACGAGAACTGGGTCGAGTTCATCGGCCGCTGGTCGGAGCTGCGGAGCGTCGTCCACCAGTACCGCCTGCTGCCCGAAGAGCGCCGCGGCGAGGCGGACCGGCGGGCGTTGCTCGCCGCCGTCGACGAGATCGTCGCCTCGGAGACCCAGCGGTGGGCGTCGCGGCGGCGCAAGCTCCAGGAAAGCACCGGTCAGGGCCCGTCGGCCTGACGCCGGTGTCCGGTTCCCGGACCCCGAAAGCCGCCACCACCCAGCACGCTTGATTAGCCCGATCGGGTGTTCTGAAGCCGCCGTTCGGACCAGGCCTTCCATTTCGCCACCGGGTGCAATTACTGTCCCCGCAGTCGCGACGGCGCGACGGGTTCGTCTCGTCGCCCTCGGACGCCGGCTGCGAGGAGGCGACGGGAACGTGCGGGAACAGACGTCGCTTCGCGCCGAAATCGAGCTGTCCTGGCGCCGCGCGCGCCTCGGTGGGGTCGCGCCGGACAACGCGCTCGAGCGCGCCGCGTTCCGGGCCGTCGACCGGTCCAGCCGGCTGGTCGTGGCCGCCCGGCCCGTCCTCGACGAGATGGCCGACGAGCTGCGGGGCACCCGGTTCTGCACGGTCCTCGGCGACAGCTCGGCCAACATCGTCGACCGCTGGTGCGACGACACCGCCGTCGGGCGCGCGCTCGACCGCATCGGGGCGCTGCCCGGGCGGCACTTCGCCGAAGAGTCCGCGGGCACCAACGGTCTCGGCACCCCGGTCGAGGTCGGCCGCGGCGTGGTCGTGCACGGCGGTGAGCACTACGTCGAGGCGCTCAAGGCGTTCAGCTGCTACGGCCACCCGATCTACCACCCGGTGACCCGCCGGATCGCCGGTGTCCTCGACATCACCGGCATCACCCGGGACGCCAACCCGATGCTGGCGCCGTTCCTCGTCCGCGCGGTCCGCGACATCGAGCGCCGCCTGCTGGAAGGGGCCCGGCTGTCCGAACGCCGGCTGCTGAACGCCTTCCAGACCGCCATGCGCGAGCGCCCGGGCCCGGTGCTGGTGTTCGGCGCCGACGTCGTGCTGATGAACCAGGCCGCCACCGACCTGCTCGACGCCGCCGACCACGGCGTGCTGCGGGCGCTCGCCCTCGACGGCCCGGACCGCGAGTCCTGGACCCGGCGGCTGGCGCTCGGCTCGGGCGCGGGCGTGCGGGTGCTGGCCGAGCGGATCCCCGGCACCGGCGACGGCACGCTGCTGCGACTGGAACCCGACGCGGCGGCCCCCGCCGTGGCCGTCCCCGAATTCGATCCCTTGCGGCAGCTGAGTTCCCTGCGCGGCACCGGCGGCGCGGTCCTGATCGGCGGCGAGCCGGGGACCGGGCGCACGTGGGCCGCCCACGCGGTCGCGGACGGCCGCGCGAGCACCGTCCTGGACGCCACCGACCTGCCCGTGCTCGGCGAAACCGCGTGGGCGCGCCGCCTCGACGAGGCCGCCGCGCTCGACGACGTGCTCGTGGTCGAAGAGATCCACCTGCTCCCGCCGGTGCTCCGCGCGCGGCTGGTCCGGACGCTCGCCGCGCGGGGCGACCTGCCGACTGTCCTCACCGGACCGTCCGACGCGCGGTCGGCCCCGGAGACCGCGGGGCTCGCGTCGACCTGCCGGGCCACCGTCGAACTGCCCCCGCTGCGCGAGCGCGCGGCCGAACTCCCCGCGCTGGTCAAGGAAATCGCGGCGAAACTCGGGCCAGGCTGCCGGCTGCGGTTCACCTCCAGCGCGGTCGCCGCGCTGGCCGCGCAGCCGTGGCCGGCGAACCTGCGCGAGCTGGAAACGGTGCTGCGCCAGGTGATCGGGCACCGCACGACCGGCGACGTCGTCCTCGCCGACCTGCCGCCGCAGTACCGGGCGGTGCCGAAGACGACGAACCTGGGCGGCCGCGAGCGCGCCGAGCGCGCCGCGATCGTCGAAGCGCTGCGCGGTACGGACGGCAACAAGGTGCAGGCGGCCCGCCGGCTCGGCGTCAGCCGCACGACGCTCTACAGCCGGATGCGCGCGCTCGGCGTCCCCGGCTGAAACCGTCCGGAAACCGGGCACGGGACCTCGCCGGATCGACGTCGGGCAGCTCAAGCTCGACGAGCTGGTGACCACCCGGTACCGCCTCGAGGACATCAACCAGGGGTACGGCGACCTGCGCGAGGGCCGGAACATCCGCGGGGTGCTCGTCCACGCGAGCTGACTCACCGGGTGAAGACGAGCGCGACGAAGCGTGCGATCGACCCGGCCGCCTCGGCGGGGTCGATCGCACGCCGCGCCAGGTGCAGCAAGAGGCCCTCGACGAGGGAAAGCAGGCCGCGCGCGTCGCGGTGCGCGTCGCCGGGGGAGCGGCGAGCGTCGCTCAGGCGGATGGCGGCGGCGATCGCCTCGGCGAGCCGGTCGCCGCCGGCCGACAGCCGCACCGTGAGCTCCGGGCTCCGGGCCGCCCGGGTGACCACGGTCAGCCAGGCCAGTACCTGGATCCGCCAGACGTCGTCGGGCACCGGCGCGGCGCCGGGGATCATGCTCTGCAGGACCCGGCAGACGGTCGACTCGGCGTCCCGTGGGTCGGCCAGCGTGGTGAGCTGCTCGACGAGCCGCTCGTCGAGGACTTCGAGCACGCCCCCGACCGCGTAGTCGAGGAGGTCGTCCGTCCCGGTGAAGTAGTGCTGGACCGAGCCGAGCGACAACCCCGCTTCCGCGGCGACCCGGCGCAGGCTCACCGCGTCCCACCCCTCGCGGTACGCCAGCCGCCACAGCGCGGCCGCCACCTCGTCACGCCGCTGCCGCCGATCGACGATCTTGGGCACCGCGCCTCCTTTTTGGTACAGTGACCTATATTAGCGTCGGGCCGGTCGGGTGGCCAAGGGGGAACTGGTGGATGTCGTTGTCCGCACGGAAGGTGGCGCGGTCCGAGGCGAGTCTCGAGAGGGGTGTTCGGTCTTCCGCGGCATCCCGTACGCCGCGCCCCTGGAGGGCGCCCGCCGGTTCCGGCCGCCCGCTCCGGCACGGTGCTGGTACGGCGTGCGCGACGCCCGGTCCTTCGGCTCTTCGGTGCCGCAGCCGGTGTTGTGGCACCCCGGCGACGACCCGGAGTGCCTCACCGTCAACGTGTGGACCCCCGACGTCACGCGCTCCGGCCTGCCGGTGCTGGTGTGGATCCACGGCGGCGCGTGCCTCGGCGGCACCGCCGCGACCACCGACTTCGACGGCGCGGCCTTCGCCGCCGCGGGAATCGTCCTGGTCACCCTGAACTACCGGGTGGGGTACGAAGGTTTCGGCTGGGTCGAGGACGCGCCGGCCAACCGGGGTGTGCTCGACCAGATCGCCGCACTGCGCTGGGTGCGCGACAACATCGGGGCCTTCGGCGGTGACCCGGACGCGGTGACCCTGATCGGCCAGTCCGCCGGCGCCTCGTCGATCGCCGGCCTGATCACCGCAGACGGCGCGCCGGGGCTCTTCCGCCGTGGGATAGCGCAGAGCCCGGGCAAGATCTTCGTGCCGGCCGACGAAGCCCGTGCCGTGTCGGCGATGATCACCGCACAGCTCGATGTCCGCCCGACGGCCGACGCACTGGCGGCGGTGCCGTCCGAGACGATCCACGCCGTCCAGATGGCACCGGTCGCGGTGATGGCGGGGGAGCCGGGACGGTGGACCCACCCGAACGCGCCGTACTCGCTGAGCATCGACGGCGAACTGTTCGACGCTCCGCCGTGGAGCCGCGCGGGTCAGCGCGCCTCGGGCATCGGCCGGGAACTCGTCTGCGGGTTCACCACGGACGAGGCCCGGGTGTTCACCGTGGACGCGGACCTGTCGGCCACCGACCCGGCCGACACCGCCCGCGCCTGCGGCCTGGACGCGAGCGCGGTCGGCGACTACCGGGCCGGGAACCCCGGCAGCACCGACGAGGACCTGCACGCACTGGTCCTGTCGGACGCGCTGTTCCGGATACCCGCCTTGTGGTGCGCCGAAGCCCACGCCGACGCCGGGCGGACCACCTACCTGTACGAGTTCGCCTGGCCGAGCCCGGCGCGCGACGGCGCGCTGCGCGCCTGCCACGGCCTCGACGTCCCGTTCACGTTCACCACTCCCGACGGGCCCCTCGCTGCCGGCCTGATCGGCCGGGAAGTCCCCCCGGACTTCCCGGCCCTCTCGACCGCGATGCGCGACGCCTTCGCTGCCTTCGCCGCGACCGGCGACCCGGGCTGGCCACGGTTCGACAGCACCGGGCGCGTCAGCCGGACCTGGCGGACGCCACCCGCTCAGCACCGCGACGTGCTGGCGGCGTCCCGCCGGATCTGGCGACGCCACCAGCCCGCGTGACTCAGCCGGCCCGGACCGCCGTCGTCCCCAGGAGCTCGTTGTCGGCCGGCCTGGCGTCGCCGGGGTAGGGGGCGTCGATGGTCGCCACCACCTTGAACGACGTCTTGCCCGCCGCGACGTCCGCCGCGGTGTAGGTGTAGGCGAAGGGGAACACCACCTTGCGGTCCGCCGTCGCCGGCACCCACCGCTCGGACTTCCCGACCTGCTGGTAGTAACCCTGGTCGCTCAGCCGGTACAGCGTGACCGTGACCGTCTCGTCGTAGCGGGTGTTCGCCACCGACACCTTGATCTGCTTGGTCTCGTCCACCCGTGCCCGGGCCGGCACGACGAATTCCGACAGCGCGACGTCGTGCGTCTCGACCTTCAGCGTGGTGGCGGCGGTTCCGGTGCGGCCGTCGGCGGTCGAGCCGGTCACCTCGACCCGGTAGTCGCCGTCGGCGGCGTACCGGTGCGTGATGGGCGCGCCGGTGATCGGGGCCGAGGCGCCGTCACCGAAGCGCACCTCGCCGCTGACGAAGTCACGGCGGAGGCTGTCGCCCGAGTACGGGGTGAGGGTGACCTCGTCGTACACCGTCGGGGTGTCGGGGTACGCGCCGATCCACGGCGACAGCGGCGGGGCTGCCTCGAGCTCGATGTCGTACAACGACGCCGCGTCGGCGTCATCGGCGACCCGGATCTGGTAGGTCTCCCCGGCGACGCCGGCGAACACCGCGGGGCGGCGGTCGCCGGAGGCCACGCAGTCCACTTCGGACAGTGCGGCCGGCGACGCGCCCCGGTACACCGTGATGCCCGGGCCCCACTCGGCCAGCGCCTGCACGCTGACCGACCGGGTGCGGTCCGGCGTGAACCGGAACCACACGGACCGTTCGGCGGCCGGATCGCAGCTCGCCCGGACCTCGCCGGGCTCGCCCGAGGCCACGGTCAGGTCGCCGGCGTACCGCCCGGGCACCGCGACCGTTACGCCGTCCGCGAAGTCGTCGTTCGGCGCCGGCGGCACCACGCCGAACCGCACGGTGAGGTCGCCCTGGTTGAACTGCTGGGCGAGCAGGACGTGGTAGGTCGTCCCGGCGGTGGCGTGGAACGTCGCCGACCCGGGACTGCCCCACGTCGCGCAGGCGCCTGGCACCGGCGTCAGCGCGCCGCGGTCACCGGTGTAGACCGCGACGAACGGCCGGGCGGCGGTGCCGGAAGCCGGCGTCACGCGGACGAGCGCGTCCGCGGTGGCGGTGTAGTCGTACCAGACGCTCCAGGTGATGGCGGTCCCGCACGGCTCCGGGTCGTCGGGCGCCTTCGTTGCCTCGCCGGACTCCTGGGACGCCGTGAACGGCAGCGCGGTGACGGCGGTGGCGGCGCCGAAGTCGTCGTTGGACGGCGCGGCCGCGTTGGCGACGCCGGGCGCGAGCAGCGCGGCGGTGACGGCCGCGAGGCCCGCGATGAAGGGACGGATGGCCGGTCTCATGATGTTCCCCCTGGTCAGACGGCGGCGATGCGCGTGGCGGGCGGGGTGACGGTGGTGGCGACGGAGATCGCCACGTTGTCCGCCCGGTAGGCGTCTTCCGTCGGGTACTGCAGCTGGGCCTCCGCGCGGAACGCGACCTTGCCGGACAGCGCGTCCTCGGGGCCGAAGGTGTAGGAGAACGGGAACCGGACCTTGCCGGTGGCCCGCGCGGGCACCTGCAGCGTCAGCCGGCCGACGTCGGTCCAGGAGTCCCCGGACCGCTTCGACAGCAAGACGGTGACCGTCTCGGCGTACCGCGTGTTGGTCACGTCCACCGAGACCGGCTTGCTATCCCCCTGCCGCGCGGAGGTGGGGACGACGAACTTGGCGATCCCGACGTCGTGCGTGGTCACGGTGATCGGGACGTCGACGGTCGCGGTGCGCCCGTCGGGCGACGTCGCGTGGAGCGCCGCCGGGTAGACGCCGTCGGCCGCGTAGCGGTGGTAGGTGGTCTCGGTGCCGACCGGGGCGGTCTTGCCGTCGCCGAAGTCCCAGGTCCCGCCCAGCGGCCGGTCGATCGAGTTCCACGTCGAGGCCGAGAAACCGACGTTGTCGAACACCGTCGCGGACCTCGGTGACACGTAGACGTCCGGCTCCAGCGGCGGTGCCTCGGCCAGCTCCAGCTCGAACGGGCCGTAGCTCTGGTGCGCCCCGGTGAAGCGGACGACGTAGCCGGTGCCGGCCGCCGCCCGGAACGCGACCGGGTTCGAGGAGCTCCGGTCGCACGCGACCTGCGTCAGCGCCGTCAGCGAGTTCCCGGCGTAGACGGTGGCGGCGGCGTAGGTCCCCTGGGCCTGCACGGTGAGCGAACGCGCCGCGTCGGCGGCCGGCACGGAGTACCAGACCGAGGGCTGGGCCTCATCGTCCACGCAGGTCGAGTCCGGCTCCCCGGCTTCGGCGGAGGCGACCGAAAGGTCCGGCTGCCGCGTGAACGGCAGGGCGGTCACGGTCTCGGCGGCGGCGAAGGCGTCGTTGGCCGCGGGCGCGACCGTGCCGAGCGAGAACGACAGCGCGCCACCCGCGGTTTCGATGCCGGCGACCTGGAAGGAGTAGGTCGTGCCCGCCGTGGCCCGGAACGTGATGGTGGCGTCCGTCCCGTAAGCGCAGGCGTCGGCCACGGGCTGCAGGTGCCCGCGCGTCCCGGTGGTCGCGGACAGGATCGTCCGGTGGTCACTGCCTGCCGTCGTGGCGCGGAGCAGGCCGTCCTCGGTGGCGGTGTACCGGAACCAGACCGTCCCGGAAGCGGCGGACCCCTCGCACCAGGCCGGGTCGTCGGCCGCCTCGGTGGCCGCGCTGGTGTCCTCCTGCGCGGCGAACGGCAGCGCGGTGACGACGGCCGAGTCGTCGAAGTCGTCGTTGCCCGGCGGCGCCGCGGCCTGCGCGACACCCGTCCCGACGGCGGCCAGCGCCGCGGTCAGCACGGCGACCACGGCCGTCCGGCTTCTCGAACGCGATGAAAACAGCACGAATCGTTCCCCCTCGTGAACTTCCCCGCCCCCATGACGAAGATCCCTGCCGGACGTATCGGCGGTCCGCCGTCCGGTGTGACCGGGTCGGGGGTGAATTACGCCGGATGCCGCAACGGGCGGACACCGGCTGACAAAACCGGACAGCCGCGTTCAAGACGAATGCGACCGGAGAAGCCTGGTCATTGCTACGCTGGCGGGGCGACAGGACTTCTCCCCGTCAGCTCTCGGGCACCGGCTCGAGAGCCCCGGGGAAACCCGGGGTAGCCGGCCCGCGCGAGCGGGCCAGAACCACGGAGAAGTCCATGGCGCATCGGAAGTTCCACCGGGAGAAGAAGACGACGAGGTTGCGCGTCGCGGCAGCCATCAGTCCGTTCGTCATCGCCCTCACGCTGGTCGAGCAGGTCGTCAACCTGATCAACCAGCTGAAGGATCTCTGGTGACGGGCCCTGACGACCCCCATGTCGGGCCCGGAGTACTTCGGTGTGCCCTCGCTCCAGGTGGCCACGGGCACACTTTCGGGTGCGTCCGGGCACCAGGCACCTCTCTTCCGTGCGCGCCCGGAAGGCCATCCGCGGTTCCGTGCTTATATGGAGTGATTCCAGGCTGTTCCACGGGGAGGTAGGGCGCCATCAGCAACCCGCTGGTCGCTGAGACCAAGGACTCGACCAAGGCGTATTCGGGCATCTCGCTGCTGGAATCGGCGAACGACCTGAAATCCGCGATCGAATCAGGCGACTGGGCCTCCGTCGCGATGGGCGCGGTCGGCACCGCCCTCGACGCCCTGTCGATGGCGATGGACCCGTTCGGGGCGATCCTCGCCGCCGGGGTGGGGTGGCTGATGGAACACGTCGGCCCGCTCAAAGAAGCCCTCAACGGGTTGACCGGGAACGCCGATGAGATCGCCGCCCAGTCCGAGACGTGGAAGAACGTCGCGACCGAGCTGGGCAGCATCGGCGAGGACCTGACCGGGATGGTGAAAGCCGACACTGTCTCCTGGACCGGTCCCGCCGCTGATACTTACCGTCAGCGGGCGCAGGACACCGTCACCCTGCTGGAGACCGCGCAGAAAGGCTGCGAAGGTGCGTCCAGTGGGGTGAAGACCGCCGGTGAGGTGGTGGCGGCGGTGCGGGCGCTGGTGCGGGACATCATCGCGGAGCTGATCGGGCATTTGATCAGCTGGGCGTTGCAGGTGGTGTTCACCCTCGGCATCGGCCTCACGTGGGTGGTGCCGCAGGTCATCAACGCCGTCGCCAAAACCGCGTCGAAGATCGCTGACCTGGTCAAACGGCTCGTCACCGCCCTCAAAGCACTCGTGCCGCTGCTGAAGCGGGCCGGGGACCTGTTCTCGGATGCGGCGAAGGCGTTGAAGAACATCAAGCCGGGCAAGGCCGCGCCCCCGCCGAAGCACGCCGACATCAACGGCAACCCCAAGGGGATCGACGGCACCCACACCTCCGGCGCCAAGGGCCCGGACACCCCGCCGAAATCCGACCCGCCGCCGGCGTCGAAGGGGCCCGACGACGCCCCCAAGAGCCCGGAACCGCCGCCGACCGCCACCCGTGGCGGTCCCGACGGGAACTCCACCACGCCGTCGGGCACGCCGAAGGGCAAGCCCAAGGACGGGCCGGATCCGGCGAAGACCAAGGAACCGGACGAAAAGGTCTGCGAGTTCGACCCGATCGACGTCGCGACCGGCGACGTGCTGTTCACCGAGGTCGACCTGGTGGTGCCCGGCGCGCTCGGCGAGCTGATCACCCGCAACCACGTGTCGTCCTACCGGGACGGCCGCTGGTTCGGCCCGTCCTGGACCGCGCTGCCCGACGAACGGCTGACCCTCGACGCCGGCCTGGTGCGCTACCACTCGGCCGACGCGATGGTGCTGACCTTCCCGCTGCCCGCACCGGGCGCCACCACGAGTTCCCAGCACGGGCCGCTTCGCCTGCTGCACGCCGACGGCGACGACTACGTGGTCACCGATCCCGGCCGCGGGCAGGCCCGGCGTTTCGCGCCCGCCGGCGACAGTGAGCTGCTGCTGCGCGAAGTCCGCACCGAGGAAGGCGAGTTCCTCGAACTCGACCGCGACCCCGCCGGCGCGCCCCTGCTGCTGACCCACTCCGCGGGCGCGCGGATCGCGTTCGAGACCGCGGGCGGCCGGGTCCGGGCCGTGCGGGCCGTCTCGCCCGGTGGGGACGTGCCGGTCGCGCGCTACGACTACGACGCGCACGGGCACCTCGCCGTGCGCACCAACTCCACGCCCCGGCCCGCGCGCTACGACCACGACGCCGAGGGCAGGCTCACCGGCTGGACCGACCACAACGGCGCCTGGTACCGGTACGTCTACGACGACGCCGGCCGCTGCGTCCGGACCGTCGGCGACCAGGGCTACCTCGACGGGTCCCTCGCCTACGCCGAAGGCCGCACGACGACCACCGACTCGCTCGGGCACCGGAAGGTCTTCGAGTTCGACGCGGCGGGCAACGTGGTGGCCGAGACCGACAAGCTCGGCGGCGTCACGCGCAGCGAATGGGGCCCGCACAACCGGCTGCTGGCCCGCACCGACCCGCTCGGCAGGCGCACGGAGTTCGAGCACGACGCCGCCGGGATCCTGCGCGCGGTGCTGCGCCCGGACGGCACCCGAGTGGTGCTGATCGAGCGCACGGAAACGGCCCTCGAAATCGAGGTCACGGCCGCCGGGAGAGTGTTCCGCCGCCGCTACCCGGCCACGGCCCTGCCCGATCCCTACACCGATCCGCTGGGCGTGGCCGAAGACCAGGACGACGAGCAGCCGCCGACCGCCGGGCAGCCGTGGGCGCCCGGTGCCCCGGCCGAGCCCGACCTGTTCGGCCGGCCGCGCACGGTGCGCGACGGCGGTGGCCGCGCCGCGCTGACCTGGACGGTCGAGGGCGACCTGCGGGCCGTCGTGGCCGCCGACGGTGCCCGGCAGCTGTGGACCTACGACGGCGAGGGCGGGGAGACGTCGCACACCGACGCGCTCGGCCGCGTCACCGTCACCGAACGCGGGCCGTTCGACCTGGTCGTCGCCACGACCGACCCGTCGGGCGCGCGCACGACCCGCCGTTACGACACCGAGCTGCGGCTCCTCGCCGTGGCCGACCCGGCCGGGCGGACCTGGGAGTACACCTACGACGCCGAGGGCAGGCTGCTCACACAATCCGACTTCGACGGCCGGGTCACCCGCTGCGCCTACGACGCCGCCGGGCAGCTGGTCCGCATGGAGAACGCCGCCGGCGAGGTCGTCGAGTACCGCTACGACCCGCTCGGCAACCTGACCGAGCGCGTCACCGCCGCGGGCACCGAGACCTACCGCTACGACCCGGTCGGCCGGCTCGTGCACGCCGCCGGCCCGGGCGGGGCGGTCGAGCTGGCCCACGACGCCGAGGGCCGGGTCGTCCGGCAGACCACCGGCGGCCGCACCACGACCTTCGGCTACGACAGCGAAACCGCGACCCGGCGGCGCACTCCGTCCGGAGTGGACGTCCACTGGCGACGGACGGAAGGCATGGACCTGCTGGACGTCGCGGGCGCGAGCCTGGTGCTGCAGCGCGACGAGGCGGGCCGCACGGTGGCCGTCGCCTTCGGGGCGAACCCGTTGGTGCAGCAGGAGTTCGACGCCGCGGGCCGGCTCGCGGCGCAGCGGACGCCCGCCGGGACCCGGCGCTATCACCGGCGTCCGGACGGCAGCGTCGTGGCGCGCGAAGACCCGGAAGGCGCGGTGCGGCACGAGTTCGACGCGAGCGGCCGGATCACGGCGGTGCTGCGGCCCGGCACGGCCGAGCACTACGCCTACGACGTCCTCGGCCACCTCGTGTCCTCGTCCCCGGGGACCGGGCCCGAAGCCGGGCCGCGCCGCTACACCGGCGGTGTGCTGGAGGCGGCCGGCGCGGTGCACTACGTCCACGACGCGCAGGGCCGGCTGGTGCGGCGGACCATCGGGGACCTGACCTGGACGTTCGCCTGGGACGCGCAGGACCACCTGACGGCGGTGCGCACCCCCGACGGCGCCGAGTGGCGCTACCACTACGACGCGCTGGACCGCCGGATCGCGAAGCAGCGCCTCGACGCGGCGGGCGCGGTCGCCGAGCAGGTCGAGTTCACCTGGGACGGCAACGCACTGGTCGAAGCCCGGCACACGCTGGGCGGCGCGCCGGTCGAGACGTGGACGTGGGTGCACCACCCCGACGACGGCCGTCCGGTGGCGCAGGCGGTCACCACCCCGGACGGCCGCACGCGGCTGGCCGCGCTGGTCACCGACGACATCGGCACGCCGGTGGACCTGGTGGGCGTGGACGGGGTGGTCCGGGCCGTGCGCACGAGCCTGTGGGGCCTGTCCGGCGCGGGCGCGACCGAGACCCCGCTGCGGTTCCCCGGTCAGTACCTCGACCGGGAAACCGGGTTGCACTACAACGTCTTCCGCTACTACGACCCGGCCAACGCCCGCTATATCTCGCCCGACCCGCTCGGCCTCGCGCCGGCGCCGAACCCGCTGACCTACGTCGGCGACCCGCTGATGGCGGCCGACCCGCTCGGCCTGACTTCCGGCGGCTTCGGCTCGGATCCGGGTGACCAGCGCCGGTTCTCCGGCCGCACGACGGCGGGCAAGTGCTCGAAGGCGGCCACCCAGGCGGCGGCGCCGTACCCGAAGACCAAGCCGAAGAAGGGCAGCGGCTCCGGCGGGACGTCGTCGAACCAGCCGAGCGGTCCCTCGAAGCCGTGGGGCAGCAAGGACCCGGTCAGCGGCCGCACGACTTCGCAGGGCGGTGGCACGACGTCCGGGACGCAGACCCTCGACGGGTCGCCGCGCCCCGGCGGCTCGAAGCCGCAGCCGGGCGAACTCACCGACGTCAAGGACCTGGAGAACACCAAGCACTCCAGCTACAGCCCGGAGCTGCAGAACGAGCTGAACAAGGTCAACGGCTACAACCCGGACGGCAAGAACCGCTGGATCCGCGGCCACCTGCAGAACGACAACCTCGGTGGCCCGGGCCTGTCGGACAACATGACGCCGCTGACGTCGACGGCGAACAAGAACATGTCCGGCTCGTTCGAGGGCCCGCTGAAGAACGCCAACACCCGCCTCGACCAGCTGAAGTCCAAGCTCCCGTCGGACAACGACCTCAAGCGGGCCGGCTTCAGCCCCAGCGAGTACAACAAGGTCCGCGACGACATCAAGAACCTGCACGTGGAGTACTCGGTCAACGCGAGCCCGAACGTCAAGTTCCCGAACTCGCCCAACCCGTTCGAGCGGTCCATCCGCGACCACCTGGAGCTGAACGCGGAGTACAAGGGGCTCACGCCGGAGGTGCAGAAGTACATCGGCTTCGCCAAGGAGAAGAACTTCCTGCCGCAGTTCCCGCCGAAGGGCACCAAGATGGACACCCTCACGGGCGACTTCAGCTGACGCCGCTGCCGGTCACGGCCGCCGCGTCGTCAGGGAAAGGTCGAACTCCGAGGCGGCGTAACCGGCGTACCGGTCGGCGGGCCGCTGCGCGGCGGGCATCGCGCGCAGCTGCTCGTCGGTGTAGCCGGTGAGATCGGGCTTCTCGACCTGGGCCTTGACGTAGAAGTAGCGCAGCTTGCCTTCGTCGAGCTGCTTCTGCATCAGGTGTGCGTGGGCGGCCTCGGGTTCGCCGCGTTCGATCATCTTGGCGATGACGTTCCGGACGTATTCGGGGTGCCCCTGCTGGTAGCCGCCGTTGGCGTTGTAGCCGGCCGACGGGCCCTTCGCCTCGACGATCACGTAGTTGCCGTCGGGGTCCTGGTAGACCCGGTCGAAGTGGTGGGCGCCCCGGTCGGGCACGTCCACCGGCCGCAGCGGCCGGTCGGCGAACTCGGCCCGCCCGAGCCCGTCGCCGACGGCGTGGTCGGCGGCCAGCTCGCCCAGCTTGTTGTTCCAGTGGTTGCTCTGCACGTCGTTGAAGCCGGCCTGGTCGAACTCGTCGAGCGGCGTCTCGAACCGGCTGTCCGGCAGGGGAGTCCCGCGCACCGAGTGGTTGGCTTCGTCCAAATAGGACCAGATGTGCGGCCGCCCGGCGGCGAGGATGTCGGCGTCTTCCAGGAGTTCGGGCGGCGCGGTGTCGCGACCCCCGGTCCGCCGGCTGCCGTCGATGAACTCGGACCGGACGTTGTTGCCGGCGTTGGCGGGCTGGTGGATCTCGTAGTCGCCGTTTTCGTTGCGGCGCAGCACCGGCAGCTCGACGCCTTCGTGCTCGGCGTTGGTCCGCCGGCGGCTGATGACCTGGTCGTCGCCCTCGATCTGCCGCCAGTACTTGCGGAGCAGTTCCTTGGCTTCGTCGTCGTGCTTGTTGAGTTTTTCGAGGAGTTCTTCGTGGACCTTCTTCTTGTGCGCGTCGTCACCCCGGGCTCGCGCGGTGTCGGCGTCGGCGTCGTGGCTGCCGGGCGCGAACCCGTCGTCGCCGTGGCGGTGGGTGGTGCCGTCGGGGTGGTGGGTGTTCCATTCGCCGTCGGGTGGGATGCGGGGTCGCATGCGGCCGTCGGGTCCGATTTCGTAGTCGGAGGAGAAGACGCGGCCGTGGGAGTCGGTCCAGGCGGGTCGGGTGGGGGCGAGGACTTCGGTGTCGAGTTCGCGGGAGAGGCGGTGGGCGAAGTCGTTGGAGGAGGCGTCGCAGCCGATGAGGCGGATGGGGCGGCCGTCGTAGTCGGTGTTGCGGCGGAGGATGTCGGCGAATTGTTCGGGGGTGTAGAGGCGGTCGCCGATGCGTGCGTGTCCGTCGGGGGTGACGTGGACGTCGACGGTGTAGCGGCCATCGGGGTCGGGTTGGACGCGGTGGGGGAGGTCGCCGAGGTCGGGATCGCCGGCGTGGTAGGAGGTGCCGGCGGGGGTGTGTTCGGCGTGTCGGGTGTTGATTTCGTCGGGGGTGAGGGGCTCGTTGTGGTGCGGG
The DNA here is from genome assembly GCF_014873755.1 of Amycolatopsis lexingtonensis. NCBI lineage: Bacteria > Bacillati > Actinomycetota > Actinomycetes > Pseudonocardiales > Pseudonocardiaceae > Amycolatopsis > Amycolatopsis lexingtonensis. The sequence goes on along the minus strand of NZ_JADBEG010000001.1, from coordinate 2,694,691 downwards.
GTACCGGTGTCAGGGTCGTCGGCGCCGTGGTGGCCGGGGCTGTTGTCGTGGGGGCCGTGGCCGTTGCTGTCGGGGCTGTGGGTGCCGGGTGCGTGGCCGTCGGCACCGGGCCGGGCACCGGGCGCGTGGGTGCCGGGCCGGGTGGGTGAGGTGTTGGCGCCGGGCCGAGCACCGGGAGTGTGGGTGTCGGGGCGGTAGCCGCGGGCGGCCGGGGCGGGTGCCTCCGGGGTGCGGGGACGGCTCGGCGGGAGGTCGTTGCCGGTGCGGGGACGTCCGGGTGCGTCGGGGGTGTGCGCGCCGGGGCTGCCGGGGGTGCCGGTCCAGCCCCCGCCGCTGGTGCGCGGGGTGCCGCCACCGCCGAGCCCACCGCCGCCGGCGGCGGGTGCGCCGCCGGGCGGCATCCCACCGGCCATCGGCGCGCCGCCCTGCGGCGGGACACCGGGGCTGTCGGCGCCGCGGGGGGCGGGGACGGGATCGCTGGTGCGGGGTGCGGTGGGGGCGGTGCCGCTGGCGGAGGTGGTCCCGTCGGGCCGGGCAGGTGCGACGCTGCTGGGGCTATCGGTGCCGGTGTGCCCGTCCGGCGCCGAGCGGGCGGGGCTGGGGTCGCCGCCGCGGGCCGGCGACGGGCTGCTGTCCCCGGCGTGGGAGGGCTCGCTGCGGGTGGGCGACGGGCTCGAATCACTGGCGTGGGAAGGCTCGCTGCTGCGAGTCGGCGAGGGGCTGGCGTCGCTCGCCCGCGCGGGGGTGTTGTCGCTGGCGTGCGAGGGCGTGCTGTCGCTGCCCCGGGCAGGCGACGGGCCCGAATCGCCGACATGGGACGGCTCGCTGCCCCGGGTGGGCGACGGACTGCTGTCCCCGGCACGGGACGGCTCGCTGCTGCGAGTCGGCGACGGGCTGCTGTCGCTCGCCCGCGACGGCGCGCTGTCCGCGGCATGCGACGGGCCGTTGTCCCCCGCACGCGAGGGGCTGCTGTCTCCGGAGTGGGAGGGCTCGCCGCCCCGGGCGGGCGAGGGGCTGGAATCGTCTGAGTGGGAGGGTGATCGAGTCGGTGAACTGCCCTCACCCGCCCGCGACGGTGTGCTGTCCCCGGCGTGCGACGGGCTCGAATCCCCGCCCCGGCCCGGCGCACCCTCCTCCGTGCGCGTCGCCGACGGGCTGCCGTCCGGCTCCCCACCGTGCGCCGCCGGGGAATCGTCCCCGGCGCGCGAAGAAGAACCGTCCTGGCCGGAGCCGCGGCGGGACCCCGCCTCCGGTGAGGACTCGGTGTTCATCGGGTCGGAACTCGGCGAATCCCCGTCCGGATGCCCGGACTCGTCCCCACCGGAGGACCCGTCGCCGGAGTGCGACCCCTCCCCATCCGGGGAGTCGCCGTGGGCCCGGGCATGAACCCCGCCACCTTCACCCTTGGGGATCTTGTGGACGAAGCCGCCTTCCTTGACCTTCAGCCCGTCCAGGCCGGAGACCTTCCCCAGGACCTTCCCGAACACCTTCGCGATCTTCTCGAAGACGTCGACCAGCTTCGACAGCAGCGGCGACACTTTCCGGATGGTGTCGGTGAGCTTCTTGAGCAGCTCCCCGATCTTCTTCCCCCACTTGGCGATCGCCGCCGACGCCTGCGCGACCACCACCGGGGTGCCGAACCCGAGGGAGAAGACCTCCTCCATCACCCACGCGATCAGTTTCCCGACCAGGTCGGCGATCAGCTGCCGGACCGTTTCGCGGACGAACGACACGACCTGGCCCATGATCATCGTGACCGTGCTGATCGCCCCGGCCACCGTCGCCGCCCCCGACAGCGCCTCCGAATGCTCCGCGGCGAACTTCCGGTAGGCGTCCGCGCCCGCGCCGGTCCAGCCGGTGGTGCCGTTCTTGACCGCGTTGTCGAAATCGGTTTTGCGTTCGCCCAATGCCTTGGAGACGTTGCCCCAGGTGTCGGCGTAGGACTGGATGACCGGCGGGTTGCCGGCGACGGAGTCGAGCATGTCCTTCAACGGCTGCACGTGTTCCATCAGGAACGACGCGACCGACGACATCAGGTACCCGAACGGGTCGATCGCGGCGCCGGCGATTTCTCCGGCGAGGGAGAGCATGCCGAGGCCGCCGGAGACCCAGTCGCCGTCTTTGATGCCGTTGAAGGCGTCCATGGAGGATTCGGCGATGCCGATGCCGCCGGCCCAGCCGTAGTCGCCGTTGCCGGCGGTGAACGCGCCCGGGCCGTCCGGGTCCTGCTTCGAGTCCGCGACGAGCGGATTCCCCTCCGGCATCAGCACACTCCCTTGACGGCCTTCATACTGACGCGCCCCGGGAAGCCCCGGTTCCGGGACACCGCGAATTGCGCCGATCGGCCCAAGGGGCACCGACGGTCAGGCCAGGACGCAGTGCGTGCCGCCGTAGATCGTGGGCATGCAGCGGTTGCAGTGGATGCACAACGAGCGGGTGCTCGCGTCCGCCTGCATGCGGGCGACCAGGCCGGGTTCCCGCAGCAGGGCGCGGGCCATGGCCACGAAGGCGAAGCCCTCCGCCATCGCGAGGTTCATCGTCTCCACCGTCGTGATCCCGCCGAGCAGGATCAGCGGCAGGCGCAGCGCCGCGCGGAACTGGCGGGCGCGGTCGAGCAGGTAGGCCTCGCGGAACGGGTACTCACGCAGGAAGAACCGGCCGCCGACGCGCAGTCCGAGGCGGGCCGGCTGCGGAAACCTTGCCGCGAACTCCCGCACCGGCGCGTCGCCGGTGAACAGGTACATCGGGTTGAGCAGCGAACTGCCCGCGGTGAGCTCCAGCGCGTCGACGCTGCCGTCCGCCTCCAGCCACCGCGCGACTTCGATGCTTTCGTCCAGCCAGAAGCCGCCGGGGACGCCGTCGTCCATGTTCAGCTTGGCGGTGATCGCGATCCGGTCGCCGACCGCGTCGCGCACCGCGCGGGCGATCGCGCGCGCCAGGCGGGCCCGGTTGGCGAGGCTGCCGCCGAAGGCGTCGGTGCGGTGGTTGAGCCGGGGGCTGAGGAACGCGCTGACGAGGTAGTTGTGTCCGAAGTGGATTTCCACGGCGTCGAAGCCGGCTTCGTCGGCCGTGCGGGCCGCGCTCGCGTGGGCTTCGACGATCCGATCCAGGTCCGCGGCGGTGGCCGCGCGCGTCGGCCGCATCCCGAGCGGGCTGAACCGGCGGGTCGGGGACAGCGCGGGCAGCCGGTTCGACGCCGCGTTCGCCACCGGCCCGGCGTGCCCGATCTGCGCGCACGCCGCCGCGCCTTCGGCGTGGATCGCGGCGGTGAACCGGCGCAGCCCGGGCACCGCGCCGGGGCGCATCCAGATCTGGTGGCGGTCCGTGCGGCCCTCGGGCGACACCGCGCAGTACGCCAGCGTCGTCATGCCGACGCCGCCGCGCGCGGGACGGCGGTGGTACTCGATCAGCTCGTCGGTGACCAGCGCGTCCGGCGTCCGGCCTTCGAAGGTGGCGGCCTTGATCACGCGGTTGCGCAGCTCGACCGGGCCGAGCCGCGCCGGGGCGAACACGTCGGGCGGCGTCACGGCGCGTCCAGCCCGGCCGTGACGAACGAGCGCACGGCGTCGAGCGGCAGCCGCGGCTCGGGGGGCGCGGGCGCGGCCGGGTGGCCGAACACCTGCAGCAGCAGCTGGAAGGCCAGGACCCAGCGGGTGGTCGCCTGCTCGCCGGTCAGGTCCGGCCGGGCGGCGCGCAGCAGCCCGACCCACGGATCCAGGCTGAACCACGGGGACTGCCAGTGCATCCGCTGCCCGGAGAGCAGCACGCGGGCGAGCAGGTGCAGCCGGAGGCGCCCGACCGGATCGGCGGCCAGCCCGGCCAGCGGCGCCAGGACGGCGTCGGCCAGGTCCGCCGCGGCCGGCACCCAGCCCTGGCTCCGCCGCTGCTCGAGGTCGTCGAGCAGGCCGCGCCACACGGGGGCCAGCCGGTCCTCCAGCATCGCCGCGACCAGCGCTTCCTTCGAGCCGAAGTGGTAGTGCACGGCGGCCGGGTTGAGTCCGGCCGCCGTGCAGATCGCCCGCACGGACACGCTGTCGTAGTCGCCCGCCAGCAGCAGCCGTTCCGCCGCGGCCAGCAGCCGGTCCGGTGTCGAGTCCACGGTCGTCTTTCCCGCCATCCGACGAGTAGACCACCGGGAGGACGAGCTTTCAAGCACTGATTCAATCAGTGATTGAATCAGCAGGCCAGTGTCCCGGACCGCAGCGCGTGGCCGCCGTCGTTGCCGTCATCGGCCCACACGACCGCCTTGCGACCGGACGAGCACGCCGGGGCGATCGCGAAGCCTTCGTTGTTGTAGTTCGGCATCTTCGACGGCCGCGCGTAGGTCGCCGAGACGGTGAACTTGCCGCCGGTGAGCTTCAGCGTCGCCGTCTTGCCGGAGCACGTGTCGTCGCAGACCGTCCAGAGGCGGCCGGTGCCCGGCTCGAACTCCAGCTCCATGACCTTCGGGAACCCGGACGAAATGGTCGCCACCTTGGTGAACCCGCCGCCGGACTGGTCGAGCGCGTAGGCGTAGACCTTGCCGGTGTCCTCGAGCCCGACGAAGTAGAGGCCGGTGCCGTGCCCGGCGTACGCGGCCGGGTCGTACGGCGCCTTCGTGCGCTCGTCGAGGAAGCCGCCCGCGGTCAGGAACGCGTCCGGGATCCACGTGATGCCTTCGAAACCGCCGTTGTCGCCGACCGCGGGCAGGTCGTCGGTGAGGTCCCACTCGGCGGTCGCGTCGAGCGACTTCGCGGCGGACGTCGTGTCGAACCGCAGCACCTTCAGCAGGCTGCCGTCCCCATCGTTGTCGCGCTCGGTCGCGGCGAAGACGCCGTCGGGGGTGGCCACCACGCCTTCGGCGTCCGGGTCGCCATTGCCGCCGCGGTAGTGCAGGGCCTTCCCGGACGACCAGCCGTCGTCCGGGCTCCACGTGCTGCCGGTGCGGACGAGGCGGTACAGCGTGCCGGGGCCGTTCTTGACCGCCCACAGCACGTCGGCGCCCGCGAAGGAGAGCCCGCTGAGGTTTTCGCCGAACACGCCGGCGGCATCGGCGACCGCGACGGCCGGATCTCCGGGCCACGTCGCGGTCGCGGCCTGCGCGGTGCCGGCCGGGGCGGCGAGCATCGCCGCGAAGAGGATTACGGGTGCCGTGAACCGGCGTGAGACGCGCACGTGTGCTCCTAAGGCCATCGGGCTCGGGCGAAACAACGCGGCGTTGCCAAGGGATCCTCGGCACCGCGGACTCTACCGACTTGATCGACTGGCGGCAACCGTCGGTGTCCGGGCGTGCTCTCGCCGTAGCCGGGAACCTAGCGCGCCGGCTTGGTTTCGCAGCGCACCACCGGCGCCGCTTCGGTCCCGGACGCGACGCAGTCGAGGCCGCGGCCGGGGCCCGGAACGGGGTAGCTGAACACGATCGGCCCGTCGCGCTCGCTGCCGACGGAGAACCTGACGACGGTCGGGACCCGGGTTCCGTTGCCGTGCAACGTCTTCGAGTAGTACGTGGTGCGCGGCCCGATGGCGGTGCTCGTTCCCTCGCCGTCGTCGTCCAGCTCGTGCACGTTCAGCACGTAGTCCCCGGTGGTGTACTTGCCCTCGTTTTCGTGCCCCGCCTCGGCCGGGGTCGCGCTGAAGACCTCCGGCGCGACGGGATCGGCGGCGGAGGCCAGCACGGTCGCCCCGATGGCGGCCGCCGCGGCGACGGCGGCGACCCCGGCCACCGCGACGCGCTTGGCGGTGAACTCCATGGCCGCCAAGCTAGGGGAGCGCGCGGGCGGCCACCTCGGCCGAAGGGACAGCGGGCCTCGTTCTTTCGGCCGATGCCCGTGGGCCGGCGTCAAGATTTCCCCAAGATCGCCCGGGCCGACGCCGCTTGCGTGCGCGGGCGGCCGGGTCCGGCCACAATGGACCGGCAGGGTCCGCTCCGGCGCGACCACGGCTGGAGGGGGAGCACGTGCGGCACGAAACGACCACGGCGCAGGAGCCGTCGGGTACGACGTCGTCCGTGCGCGACACCGTACGGCTCGGGCTCGTCGTCGGGGCGCTCGGCGTGGTGTTCGGCGACATCGGCACCAGCCCGATCTACACCCTGCAGACGGTCTTCAACCCGGCCGACCCGCACCCGGTCCCGGTCAGCACGGAGAACGTCTACGGCGTCGTCTCGCTGATCTTCTGGTCGGTGACCGTCATCGTCACCGTCACCTACGTCCTGCTGGCCATGCGCGCCGACAACGACGGCGAGGGCGGCATCATGGCGCTCATCACGTTGCTGCGGCGGGGAATGGCGAAACGCGGGAAGCGGGCCGCGGTGGTGCTGGCCGGGATGGGGATCTTCGGCGCGGCGCTGTTCTTCGGCGACAGCATGATCACCCCGGCGATGTCGGTGCTCTCGGCGATCGAGGGCCTCAAGGTCGTCGACCCGTCCTTCGAAGGCTGGATCGTGCCGATCACCGCGGTCATCGTGGTGGTGCTGTTCCTCGTGCAGCGGCGCGGCACGGCGGCGGTCGGGCGGGTGTTCGGGCCGGTGATGATCGCCTGGTTCGCGGTGATCGGCGCGGTCGGGATCACCGGCATCGCCGGGCACCCGGAAATCCTCAAGGCGCTCTCGCCGACGTACGCGCTGGGGTTCATGGCCGGTCATTTCGGCATCGCGTTCTTCGCGCTCGCCGCCGTGGTCCTGGCGGTCACCGGCGCCGAAGCGCTGTACGCCGACATGGGTCACTTCGGCCGCAAGGCGATCACCCGCGGCTGGCTGCTGCTGGTCTTCCCGGCCTGCGTGCTCAGCTACTTCGGGCAGGGCGCGCTGATCCTGGCGGATCCGGCCAACACCGCCAGCCCGTTCTTCCTGCTCCTGCCCGGCTGGGCCCGGCTGCCGATGGTGCTGCTGGCCACGGCCGCCACCGTGATCGCGTCCCAGGCGGTGATCACCGGGGCGTACTCGGTGGCGTCGCAGGCCGCGCAGCTCGGTTACCTGCCGCGGCTGCGGATCGCGCACACGTCGGAGACCGAGCGCGGGCAGATCTACGTGCCGTGGGTGAACTGGCTGCTGCTGGTCTCGGTGCTCACGCTGATCTTCGCGTTCCGCAGCTCGGCCGCGCTGGCGTTCGCGTTCGGCATGGCGGTGACCGGGACGATCACCATCACGACGCTGCTGTTCTGCTACGTGGCCCGCGCGAAGTGGGGCACCCCGCGCTGGGTCATCGGCGCCGGCGGGAGCCTGCTGCTGCTCGTCGACCTGCTGTTCGTCGGCGCCAACCTGACCAAGCTCGTGCACGGCGCGTGGCTGCCGCTGCTGATCGGCCTGACGGCGTTCACCGTGATGATCACCTGGCAGCGCGGGCGCGAGATCGTCACCGCCGAGCGCGAACGCCGGGAGGGCTCGCTGCCGGAGTTCATCGAGCAGCTGCGCGACCGCGAGACCCCGACGCGGCGCGTCCCGGGCACGGCGGTGTTCCTCAACCGCGGCGGCCGGACGGCCCCGCTGGCTCTGCGCGCGAACGCCGAGCACAACCACGTGCGCCACGAGCACGTGGTGATCGTGTCGCTGGAGACCGAGCCGGTCCCGCGGGTGCCGGTCGAGGAGCGGGTGACGGTCGCCGGCCTCGGGCACCGCGACGACGAGATCGTCTTCGTGACCGCGCGCTACGGCTACATGGAGACGCCGGACGTGCCCAGCGCGCTGGCGCGGCTCGACCCGAGGCAGACCGAGGGACGGCTGGACCTCGACGGAGCGTCGTACTTCCTGTCGAAGATCGAGCTGCGGCGCGGCCCGGAACCGACGATGGCGGTGTGGCGGAAACGCCTGTTCATCGCCACTTCGTACCTCACCGCGGACGCCGCCGAGTACTTCGGCCTGCCCCGGGACCGCACGGTGATCATCGGCTCGCACATCGACGTTTAGGGGTTCCGGGCGGTGGACAGGACACCCGTCGGCGTGCTGGGCTGGACCCCGGCCGCCCGGGGACGCGGCCGGTGAATCACCGACCGCGACGTCGAGGAGCGAAGCCCTGAGCTGGTGGGAGTACCTCCGCGAGAACTGGATCGACGTCGTCAACGACGCCATCCTGCACGTGGACCTCACCCTCGCGGCGGTCGCGCTGGCGGTGCTGATCGGCACCACGATCGGCGTGCTCACCTACCGGCGGCGCTGGCTCGGCTCGCTCGCCACCACGACCACCGCGGCCTTCCTGACCATCCCGTCGATCGCGCTGCTCGGCATCCTGATCGGGCCGTTCGGGCTCGGGCTGACGAACGTCCTGTTCGCGCTGGTGCTCTACGCGCTGCTGCCGATCACGCGCAACACGATCGTCGGGCTGCGCGGGGTCGATCCGGCCGTCGTCGACGCCGCGCACGGGATGGGGCTCGGCCGGGTGCGGGTGCTGTGGCGGGTGCGGCTGCCGCTGGCGTGGCCGGTGATCCTGTCCGGCATCCGGGTGTCGACGCAGATCACCATCGGGATCGCGGCCATCGGCGCCTACGTCAAGGGACCCGGTCTCGGCAACGAGATCTTCGACGGGCTCGGCCGGTTCGGCTCGGTCAACTCCCTCAACCAGGTGCTGACCGGGACGGTCGGGATCATGGTGCTGGCCCTGCTGTTCGACCTGGCCTACGTGGTCGTCGGCAAGCTGACGGCGTGGCGGCGCCCGCGCACCCGGCTCGAAGGGGCACCGGGGGAGCCGACCGGCACCGGCGGCGAGACGATCGAGCTGCGCGAAGTCAGCAAGCTCTACCCCGGCCACGCGGTGCCCGCCGTCGACGGCCTTTCGCTGCGGATCCCGGCGGGCGAGATCGTCGTGCTGACCGGCCCGTCGGGCTGTGGCAAGACGACGACCATGCGGATGATCAACCGGCTCGTCGAGCCCACCTCGGGCGTCGTCACCCTCGGCGGCACCGACGTGTCGGAGCTCGACCTCGACGAGCACCGGCGCCACACCGGGTACGTCATCCAGCAGGTCGGGCTCTTCCCGCACCTGCGGGTGGACGCCAACATCGGCGTGGTGCCGCGGGTGCTCGGCTGGACGCGGCACCGCATCGCCGGGCGCGTGCGCGAGCTGCTCGACGTCGTCGGGCTGACCCGCGAGCACGGCCTCCGCTACCCGCGTGAGCTCTCCGGCGGCCAGCAGCAGCGCGTCGGCGTGGCGCGGGCGATGGCGGCGGACCCGCCGGTCCTGCTGATGGACGAGCCGTTCGGTTCCACGGACCCGATCACGCGCGCCCGGCTGCAGGACGAGCTGCTGCGGCTGCAGCGGCAGGTGCGCAAGACGATCGTGTTCGTCACGCACGACTTCGACGAGGCCCTCAAGCTCGGCGACCGGATCGCGGTGCTGCGGCCGCGGTCGGTGCTCGCGCAGTACGACACGCCCCAGGCGATCCTGGCCGCGCCGGCCGACGACTACGTGTCGTCGTTCGTGGGCTCGCAGCGGAACCTGAAGCGGCTGGGGCTGATCCCGGTGGCGGACGTGCCACTCGGGCCGGCGGACGGCGGGCTGCCGTCGATCGACGCCACGGCGACGCTGCGGGACGCGCTGGACACGATGGTCCGCACCGGCAGCACCGCGGTTTCGGTGACGGACAACGGTCACGCGCGGGGTGTCTGCGACGTCGCACGCCTGGTGGCGGCGCTCGAACCCGCCGTCGAGCCGCCACCACCGGCGGTCGCTTCGGCGCCGGCGCCGTCTTCTCCGGCGTCGAAACGGCCACGGCGGCGCCGGCTCGGGCTGCTGGTGCGCCCGGTCCTGCTCGCCCTCGCGCTGCTGGCGCTGTTCCTGATCGTGCGCGCGCACGACATCGACTCGATCGAGCAGCGCTACCTCAACGCGGACGAGATCTTCGCCGAACTCGGCGCGCACCTGCGGCTGACGCTGATCTCCACGGTGTGCACCATCGCGATCGCGCTCCCGCTGGGCATCCTGCTCACCCGCGCCGGGGCCCGGTGGGCCCGGCCGATCGGGCTCGGGCTGGGCAACCTCGGCCAGGCGATCCCGTCGATCGGGCTCGTCGTCCTGCTCGCGCTGTGGATCGGCACGGGCACCACGACGGCGGTGACGGCGCTGGTCGTCTACGCCACGTTGCCGGTGCTGCGCAACACGATCGTCGGCCTCGACGGCGTCGACCCGACGCTCGTGGACGCCGCGCGGGGCATGGGCATGACGAAGACGGCGATCCTGTGGCGGATCGAACTCCCGTTGGCGGTCCCGGTGATCCTCGCCGGGATCCGGACGGCGCTGGTGCTCACCGTCGCGAGCGCGACGCTGGCGACGTTCATCGACGGCGGTGGTCTCGGCGGCGGGCTCGTCGCCGGGATCGGGCTGTACCGCCCGGTGCTGAGCCTGACCTTCGGCATCGTCGTCGCCGCGCTGGCGCTCTTCGCCGACTGGCTGGGCCTGCTCGCCGAGGAAGTCCTGCACCCGCGCGGAACCCAACCCTAGGAGGACACCATGCGACGCACGGTCGCCGCCGTTTCCGCACTCGTCGCGCTGCTCGCCGCCGGGTGCACGATCGGCAAGGACCAGTCCGGCGCCCAGGTGGGCGAGGGATCCATCAAGAAGATCGACGCGCTGAGCGGGGCGCAGATCCGGGTCAGCTCCAAGGAGTTCGACGAACAGCTGCTGCTGGGCCAGATCGCCGCCGTCGCGCTCCAGGCGGCCGGGGCGAGCCCGCAGGACAAGACCAACATCACCGGCTCGAGCAACGTCCGCCAGGCGCTCACCAGCGGCGCGGTCGACCTGTACTGGGAGTACACCGGAACCGCCTGGATCAGCTACCTCAAGCAGACCAAGCCGATCGCCGACCCGCAGGCGCAGTACGACGCGGTCAAGCAGGCCGACGCCGCCAACAACGTGACCTGGTGGGCCCGCTCACCGGCCAACGACACCTACGCACTGGCCGGCAACCCGGCGGCGATCGCCCGCACCGGCGTCAAGACGCTCTCGGACTACGCGGCACTGGCCAAGCGCGACCCGGCGGCGGCGTCGACGTGCATCGGCCCGGAGTTCAAGAGCCGCGACGACGGCTTCCCGGGCCTGGAGAAGACCTACGGGTTCGACCTGCCCGCCCCGCAGGAGCACCTGCTCAACGACGCGGTCATCTACCCGACGGTCGGCAAGGGCGACACCTGCGGTTTCGGCGAGGTCGCGTCGACGGACGGCCGCGTGGCGGGGCAGAAGCTCGTGGTGCTCGAAGACGACAAGCACTTCTTCCCGACGTACAACCCGGCCATCTCGATCGCGTCCGGGGTGGCGCGGAAGTACCCGCAGCTGGAGCAGGTGTTCACGCCGATCGCGGCGAAGCTGGACACGGCGACGTTGACGGAGCTGAACAAGAAGGTGAGCGTGGACGGTCAGAAGCCGGCGGAGGTGGCGCGGGACTGGCTGAAGTCGGCGGGCTTCATCAGCTGAGTTCCGGTGAACGGGCGTCTCACCTGCCCAGGAGGTACTGAATCTTTTCCCGGCCCTTGGCCGAGATCGCTGCGCCGTTCAGCAATCCTTCCAGCAGGATTCGGCCGCGTTTGGGATCGATCTCGAAGGCCCGGAACGCGGCGTCCAGCCGGACGCTCTCCCCGGCGTGGGGGTCACTCGCAATGACGGCGAGTGCCCCCACCACCGCCGGTCCGGGGAGGCTGAGCGCCGCGTCGATCCGGACCTTGCCCGGCGTCGCCCGCTTGACCAGCTTTTCCAGGGCCCGCCGCCCGCTCGTCCGGTCGATCTCGAACAGCGCCTTGGCCGCTTTCAGCCGCAGGGCGTCGGGACGCCCTTTCTGTGCCAGGCTCAGCAAGGTGTCCTTCCCGTGCGGGCCTGCTTCCAGGGCCGCGCTGAGCCGGAATTCGGGCTTTTCGTTGGTCCGGTCGGCCACCCTGCCCATCAGTCGCGGGCCCTCGGGGTGATGCATGGCGATGACCTTGCGCGCGGCATTCCTCGCGCTTTCGCCGTCGGCCGTGTCGACGATCGCGGCGTAGAGACCGATGATGACGGCCGTCTCCAAAGAGGGGCCGACGAACTCCGCGGCGCGCACCCGGAGCGGCCCCGCCACCAGCTTGTTCTTCACCAGTTCCACTATTTCGCCGGTGGCCTGCCGTGGGTCGATCTTGTAGGCCCGTTGCAGCACGGCGAACCGGCCCGCGTCGGTGGGCGGTCCTGATCCCGCGATCGTCACCAGCAACTGGGCACTGGTCTCGGGATGGCTCTCCTTGAGCGCTTCGGCCGCGTCGGCGCGGTCCGCCCACACGACGCCCGGGGCTTTCGCCAGGGCGATCACCGCGTCGATCGGCCCGCCGTGCTCGGTCACGATCCGCGTAGCGGCCCGGAGCCGGACCTGGAAGGTCGCGAACCCGCTTTCGGAGAGCCGGTGCAACGCGGGCACGGCTTGCGCCGGGTCGATTTCACCGATCAGGAGAACCGCCCGGTACCGCGCTTCACTGTCCGCTCGCCCGTCTTCCCGCTCGGCCGACCTGGCCGCGATCCGCAGCGCCGCCGCGCGGTCGAACGGCCGGATCAGTTCGGCGAGCCGCAACGGCGTTTCCTCGTTCGCTGTGGTCTCCGCGAGCCGTTCGGCGGCCGTGATCGCGGTCTCCGGCGCTACTCTCAGCAGTTCGCCGATCGCTCTCGAGCAGGCGTCGTCGGACAGGTCACGTCCGGCCGTGACGAGGTCGCTCAGCAGGTCGGGGCGGCGCAGGGCGATCGCCGCGTCCACCCGCAGATCGCCCATGTCGTCGGTGCCGGTGAGCTGCAGCAACGCCACTTCGCCTTCGGCCGCGTCCAGCTCGCCGATGAGGATCGCCGTGTCGAACCGGTCCTGAGCCGCGCCGGTCGGGTTCCTCGCGAGGATCTTCAGTGCCTGCACGCCCCGCGCCCGGTCGTAGCCGATCAGCGCGACCACGGCGTGATAGCGGCGGCGTGAACTGGCGGTCGGCGCGGCGAACGAAACCATCGCGTCGAGCTCGTCAGCGGCGACGGCAGCATCGATCGATTGCAGGTGCGCGAGTGACGCGGTCCAGCGCTCGTCGTCCAGCTCGTCGTCGTGTACCGCTTCGCGCAGAACATCGATCGTCAGTTGCCGGAGATCGCTTCCCGGCAGCAGGTCCCGGCGGAGCAGATCGACGACGAACCGGATGTTGGGCTCGCGGTGCCGCTTGTGCAGGAGGTTCCCGAGCCGTCGTTCGACCGCGGATCTCGCGGGTTTCCACCAGAGCGCGGCCAGGAAGGCCTGCACTCCGGCATCGGGCCAAGGCCAGTTCTTCCGCGGGACGAAGTACTTCAACGTCGACGGTGCCATCACCCGGGGGCCACGCGGGTGACGGCGGAACACGCGGCAGGCGGCCAGGTAGTCCCTGAGCTCCGGGCTCGCGAACCTCAAGCGCCCGTTCTCGGCTGCGAAGGCACCGCTGCTCACCAGAAGCTCGGTGAGGGCTTCTCGCCGGTCCACTGGTTCGCTGGGCCATCGGAGACGGGGCGAGGCCAACGCGACATCGAGTACTTCCGCGTCGCCGCGGCACCGGTGGGCGATCTCCTCCAGGAACACTCGCCCGTCGTCCGGCAGGTGTTCCGTCCGATTCAGCGACCGCTCCGCCGACCGGACGATTTCGTCAAGCTCGTCGATTTCCCCACGCGGCCCGTCCATCACACGTCGGCATGCTAGTTCAGCGATCAACGCCGGCACAGGTCAAAGACTGGACAGCAACTGCCAGACGGATCAGAAGGCGTAGCGCACCCGGAGGTAGGGCGCGTGGACCGCGACGAGGTCGAGCAGCTCGTCCAGCAGCGCCCGCTTCTGCCCCGCGCGGTAACGGACGTCGATCCACCGCCCTCGCTGCGCTTCGTCTCCTGCAAGTCGGGGCGCCACAGGACCGGCTCGGCCTTCGGGTGCCACAGCTCGCGGTCGTGCGTCAGCAGCTCGGCCAGTCCTCGAGCCAACCCGGGTAGACGTCGGGGCTGAGGTTGACGTACTTCGTGGCGAACGACGCCTTCGCGGTGGGCTGCCCGGCGAACAGCTCGATCAGGTCGGCTGTCGATCTCCACGCGGGTCGCGTCCGGGAAGCGGTCGAGCACCTGACGGCCGCGGCCGGGGCGTCCGTCCACTCGGGACGTGGCGAGGTTCGCGGTCCGACGCAGTACGCTGAGGCGAATGAGCGCGGTATCCGGCACGGAGCACTCGATGGTCGAAACCCGGCACCAGACGCGGTTGCTCACCCTGCTGCGGGACGAGGGCCCGATGTCGCGGGTCGAACTGGGGGAGCGGCTCGAGCTGCCGCGGGCGCGGGTGGGGGCCGAGGTGGCCCGGCTCGCGGAGGTCGGGCTCGTCGAGGCCGCGGGGCCGTCGGCCAGCCGGGGTGGGCGGCGCTCGACGCTGGTGCGGCTGTCCGGTGAGCTGCGGGTGCTCGCCGTCGACGTCGGTGCCACGTCGGTCGGGGTGGCGGTCACCGACGCCTCATGCGAGGTGCTCGCGCACGCCGTCGAGGACTGCGACGTGCGGCAGGGGCCGCACCCCGTGCTGCGGCGGGTCGCCGCGCTCGCGGACAAGGTGCGCGAGGAGGCGCCCGGACGGCTCATCGCCGCCGGCATTGGGTTGCCGGGGCCGGTCAGCTTCGCCGAGGGCATGGCCGTCGCGCCGCCGATCATGCCCGGGTGGGACCGGTTCAACGTGCGGGACCACCTCGGCGGGCTGTGGGGCTGCCCGGTCGCGGTGGACAACGACGTCAACGCGATGGCGCTCGGCGAGCGGCACGCGGGGGTCGCGCGCTCGACCGACGACCTGATGTTCGTCAAGATCGGCACCGGGATCGGCTGCGGCATCGTGCTCGGCGGCAAGGTGTACCGCGGGGTCGCGGGTACGGCGGGCGACATCGGGCACATCCGGCTCGACGACTTCGGCCCGACCTGCGCGTGCGGCGAGGTCGGCTGCCTGGAGGCCTACTTCGGCGGCGCCGCGCTGGCCCGCGACGGCCTGGCGCTGGCCCGCAGCGGCCGCTCGGCGCACCTGGCCGAGGTGGCCGCGGACGGCGGCGCGGTCACCGCCCGCGACGTCGGCCGCGCGGCGGCGGCGGGCGACTTCGGCGCGGTCAACCTCATCCGCGACGGCGGCCGCCGGCTCGGCCAGGTCATCGCCTCGCTGGTCTGCTTCATCAACCCGGGCATGGTCGTGATCGGCGGCGGGGTGGCCCAGCTCGGGCACCAGCTGCTGGCGGAGGTCCGCAGCGCGGTGTACCGGCGCTCGCTGCCGCTGGCGACGGGCAACCTGCCGATCGTGCTGTCCGAGCTGGGCGAGACGGCGGGGGTCATCGGGGCCGCGTGGTCGGCGACGGACCGGGCCTTCACGCTGAGCAGCTGACCGGCGCTGGGCGGGTCCGGCGGAGTCGCCGCAGCGGTCGAGGTCTTGAATGAGTCATTCAGGGCGCTGGGCGTCTTGAATGACTCATTCAAGACGTTCGAGCTGGCCGGTGCCGAGCGGTCCGGCTCGCGGTCGGTCGCTGAGCCGGAGGTCCGGCGGAGTCGGCGTGGCGCGCCGGTGTCGCCTCGAGGTCGCGAATTAGTCATTCGCGACGCTCGCAGTCTCACGGTCGGTCGCCGAGCAACCCCGGGTAGTAACGTCAAGATCGCACACACTTTTGCACTCCGCGATCGAAAGTCTGTCCGGTTTCGCACGTCTATCCGGGTGAAAACCGGGCATAAAGCGACTCCCTCACCTTGACGAGTGATGCGCGCCACCCTACTTTCGCTGCCTGAGCGACAAAGTCCGTTCAGCAGGCAGCGCAAGTTGGGGGCACCGTGGCCGTCACCGGGACGAGGCGAGCCGATTCGGCGAGCCCGCGGACCGCGAACCTGGCCGCCGTCCTGCGGGCGCTGCGGGGCGGGCCGCTCTCGCGTACGCAGCTGGCCGCCCGGTGCGGGATCGCGAAGTCGGCGGTGCCTGGCCTGCTCACCGACCTCGCCGGGCGCGGGCTGGTGCGGCCCGCCGGGGTGCTTCCCGGCAACGGGCGCCCGAGCCGGCTCGTCGAGCTGCACGGCGAAGGCGCGTACGCGCTCGCCTTGAGCATCGAAGCCGACCGGTTGTCGGCCGTGGTCACCGATCTGGCCGGGCGGGTGCTCGCGGAGCGGGCCGAGACCGTCGACGTCGCCGCGCTCGGGCTGCTGAGAGGCATGGACGAGCTCGCCCACCTGGCCCGTCAGGTGCTGCCCGGCGCCCCGGTCGGGGTCGCGATTTCGGTGCCGGGGCTGGTCGACTCGGCCGCCGCCGTGCTGCGGCTCGCGCCGGCGTTGCGCTGGCGGGACGCCGAGATCGCCGGGCTGATGGCCGCGCGGCTGAACCTCCCGGCCGAGGCCGTCGCCGTCGACAACGACGCCAACCTCGGGGCGCTCGCCGAATCCGTCGACGGTGCCGAAGACCTGTTCTACCTCAGCGGCGGGACGACCGTCGGCGGCGGGCTCGTCTCCGCCGGCGCGATCCTGCGGGGCGCGCGCGGGTTCGCGGGCGAGGTCGGGCACATCGCCGTCGACCCGGTCGGCGAACGGTGCGCTTGCGGCCGGACCGGCTGCCTGGAGACGAAGGCGAACCTGGCCGCGGTCCTGCGGGCCGCGGCGCCACCGGGCGATCCGCTGCACGATCCCGCGCTCGGCGTCGAAGGGCGGGTCGGCCTGCTCGCCGAGCGCGTCCGGCGAGGCGACCAGCGCGCGGTCACGGCGGTGCACGAACTCGGTGTCGCGCTCGGCGTCGCACTGTCCACTGTGGTCGATGTGCTCGACCCGGACGTCGTCGTGCTGGGCGGCTACTTCGCCGAGCTGGGCGAGTGGCTCGTCGAGCCGGTCCGCGTCGAGCTGGCCGCCCGGCCGCTCGGGCACGCCCGGGTCGTGCCGTCCCGGCTCGGCCTGAAGGCTCCGCTGCGGGGCGCCGCGCACCTGGCCGCCGAGCGGCTGTTCGAGAACCCGACGCTCGTCGAGGAGGCCTCGGTATGACCCTGCTGTCCGTCCGCGGGATCGTGAAGACCTTCCCCGGCGTCCGCGCGCTGGACGGCGTCGACCTCGACGTCGAGCCGGGCGAGGTGCACTGCCTGCTCGGCCAGAACGGCGCGGGCAAGTCGACGCTCATCAAGGTCCTCGCCGGCGCGCACCAGCCTGACACCGGCGAGATCACCTGGCAGGGCGAACCCGTCACGCTCGGCACGCCGGTCGACGCCCTGCGCCTGGGCATCGCCACCATGTACCAGGAACTCGACCTCGTGCCCGGGCTTTCGGTGGCGGACAACATCTTCCTCGGCCACGAACGCGCCCGCTTCGGCTTCACGCGCATCTCGCAGGCCCGCGACGAGGCCGCCCGCCTGATGGCCCGGCTCGGCCACCCCGACATCCGCCCGTCGACCGAAGTCGGCAAGCTCTCCGCCGCCGGGCAGCAGCTCGTCTCGATGGCCCGTGCGCTGGCCCACGACGCCCGCCTGCTCGTGATGGACGAACCGACCGCCGCGCTCGCCGGTGAAGAGGTCGACAATCTCTTCCGCATCGTCGGCGAACTGACCGCGGACGGCGTCGCGGTCGTCTACATCTCCCACCGGCTCGAGGAGCTGCGCCGGATCGGGCACCGGGTGACCGTGCTCAAGGACGGCCGGACCGTCGGCACCGGACTCGACGCCCGCGCGACGCCGACCGCCGACCTGGTCGCGCTGATGGCCGGGCGCAAGGTGGAGACGGTCTTCGGGCCGCGGCACGACGGCCACGCCCGGCCGGAGACGGCCCTCGAGGTCGCGCACCTCTCCCGGCACGGCGAGTTCGAGGACGTCAGCTTCACCGTCCACGCGGGCGAAGTCGTCGGCATCGCCGGGCTGGTCGGCTCCGGCCGCAGCGAGCTGCTCGAGACGATCTTCGGCGCGCGCAAGGCCGACCGCGGCACCGTCACCGTGCAGGGGAAACCCCTGAGCACCGGCAACGTCCGGGCCGCCGTCAAGGCCGGGATCGGGCTCGCGCCCGAGGAACGCAAGAGCCAGGGCCTGCTGCTGGACCTCCCGGTGGTGCACAACGTGACCCTGGCCAGCCTCGGCCGCTACGCGAAGCTCGGCTTCACCGAGCGCGCCAAGGAACTGGACGACGCCGGCGCGAGCCTGCGCCAGCTCGACCTGCGGCCCGCCGACCCACGCCGGATCGTCCGCACGCTGTCCGGCGGCAACCAGCAGAAGGCCGTGCTCGCGCGGTGGCTGGTCCGCGGGTGCCGGGTGCTGCTGCTCGACGAACCCACGCGCGGCGTCGACGTCGGCGCCCGCGCCGAGCTGTACCGGCTGATCGACGAGCTGGCCGCGACCGGCGTCGCGATCGTGCTGGTGTCCAGCGAAATCCCCGAGGTGCTCGGGCTGTCCGACCGGGTGCTGGTGCTGCGCGAGGGCCGGGTCCTCGCCGACCGGCGCTCCTCCGGGCTGACCGAGGCCGAAGTGCTCGACGTGATTCTCGAGGGGAGCGCGGCATGACCGAAACCCAAGCACCGCCACAGGAAGCGCTTCCCGCGCCACGGCGCCGGAAGTTCGCCTTCTCGGCGGATCCGCGGTTGCTCGGCCTGGCCGGCGTGCTCGTGGTGCTCTGCCTGGTGGGCCAGTTCTCTCGGCCCGAACTGTTCTTCACCGAAAGCAACATCTCGACGATCCTGCGGCTGGCCGCGGCGATCGGCGTGGTCAGCGTCGGGATGACGTTCGTGATCATCAGCGGCGGCATCGACCTGTCCGTCGGCTCGATGGTCGGCCTGGCCGGCGTCTGGCTGACGACGCTGGCAACACAGTCGTACGGGCCGTTCGTGATGGTGGTCTGCGGCCTCGCGGTCGGCCTCGGCTGCGGGCTGATCAACGGTGTGCTCGTCGCCTACGGCAAGGTCGTGCCGTTCATCGCGACGCTCGCGATGTACGTCTCGGCACGCGGGCTCGCCGAGCGGATCAGCGGCCGGCGCACGCAGGTCGTCGCCGACCAGGACTTCCTCGCGTTCTTCCGCGGCGGCTTTCTCGGCATCCCGACGCTGATCTGGCTGTTCGCGCTGGTCTTCGCGGTCGGCTGGGTCGTGCTCAACCGCACCACCTTCGGCCGCCGGACGTACGCGGTCGGCGGCAACGCCGAGGCGTCGCGGCTGGCCGGGATCAACGTCAAGCGCCACCTCGCGCTCGTCTACGGCGTGGCCGGGCTGTGCTGCGGGATCGCCGCGCTGATGGTCGTCGCGCGGACCACGGCGGGCGCGTCGACCAACGGCATGTTCTACGAGCTCGACGCGATCGCGGCGGTGGTCATCGGTGGCACGCTGCTGACCGGCGGCCGCGGCTCCCTCATCGGCACGCTCATCGGCGTGCTGATCTTCACGGTGCTGTCGAACATCTTCACGCTGAACAACCTGGACACCGACATCCAGAACATCGCCAAGGGCGTGATCATCGTGCTCGCCGTGCTCTTGCAGTTCCGGGCCAGGAAAGCCAGGACCGGTCCGTAGTCACCACCGATGGAGGTCCGCATGACCGAACAACCCTTCCTCGGCCGCCGGGGATTCCTGCTGGGTGGGGCCGCCGTCGGCGCCGGCGCGCTGCTGGCCGGCTGCACGTCGAACACGCCCGCGAACTCGGAGTCGAACGCGCCGGTCGCCAACGCGGGCAACAACGCCCAGCCGGGCAAGCCGGTCACCATCGGCTTCTCCGCCCCGGCCGCCGACCACGGCTGGATCGCGGCGATCACCAAGAACGCCAAGGCGCAGGCGCAGAAGTTCAGCGAGGTGAAGTTCAACGCCACCGAGGGCACCAACGACGTCAACCAGCAGATCTCCCAGGTGGAGACGCTGATCAACGCCAAGGTCGACGTGCTGGTGATCCTGCCCTTCGACGGCAAGGCGCTGACCTCGGTCGGCCAGCAGGCGATGGACGCCGGCATCCCGGTGATCAACCTCGACCGCATCTTCGACACGCCGCTGGCGTACCGGACGTGGATCGGCGGCGACAACTACCGGATGGGCGTCAACGCGGGCAACTACATCGCCGCGGAGCTCAAGAAGAAGAACGTCGCGAACCCGATCATCGGCGAGGTCGCCGGCATCGACTCGCTGCCGCTGACCCAGGAACGCAGCAAGGGCTTCAAGGACGCGCTGGGACGCGCCGGGTTCAGCGTGGGCCCGCGGGTGTCGGCGCAGTTCACGTCGGAGTCGGGGGAGCAGCAGACCGCGAACCTGCTCCAGGGCGCGCCGAAGCTGGACGCGCTGTGGAACCACGACGACGACCAGGGCATCGGGGTCAACGCGGCGATCGACACCGCGGGCCGCAAGGAGTTCATCATGGTCGGCGGGGCCGGCTCGAAGAACATGATGAACCTGATCAAGGCCGACTCGTCGCCGATCAAGGCGACCGTGCTCTACAGCCCCTCGATGGCCTCGACGGCGGTGGCGCTCGCCCGCTTGCTCGCGCAGGCCAAGGGGATCGGCGACCTGGCCGAGCACGACATCCCGGCCGACATCACGACGTACTCGGCGGTGGTCACGAAGGAGAACGTCGACCAGTACCTCGACGTCGGCTTCGATTCCTGAGCCGGCCGAAGTCCGTGAATGCCACATTCACGGACGTTAGGTCTCTCAATGTGGCATTCACGGACTTCCAAGGAGGGGTATGAGCCCGGCACGGGAAACGATCGGGATCGGGATGGTGGGCCACGCGTTCATGGGTGCGGTGCATTCGCACGCCTGGCGCAGCGTCCACCGGTTCTTCGATCCGCCGCTGGTGCCGCGACTCGCCGTTCTCGGCGGCCGGGACGAGGCCCGGACCAGGGCCGCCGCGGAGAAGTTCGGCTGGGACGACGTCGAGACCGATTGGCGGAAGCTCGTCGCCCGGGACGACGTCGGCCTGGTCGACGTCTGCACGCCGGGGGACAGCCACGCGGAGATCGCGATCGCCGCGCTGGAGGCCGGGAAGCACGTGCTGTGCGAGAAACCCCTCGCCAACTCGGTCGCCGAAGCCGAAGCGATGGCGGAGGCGGCGCGGAAGGCCCGTGAACGCGGGGTGCGGGCGATGGTGGCGTTCAACTACCGCCGGGTGCCCGCGCTCGCGCACGCCAGGAAACTGGTCGAGAGCGGGGCGCTCGGCGAAATCCGGCATGTGCGATCGGTGTACTTGCAGGACTGGCTGTCCGATCCCCAGGCGCCGATGACCTGGCGGCTCCGCAAGGAATCCGCCGGTTCGGGTGCGCTCGGCGACCTGGGCGCGCACATCATCGACGCCGCCCAGTTCGTCACCGGCGATGTGATCACCGGCGTCTCGGCGCTGACGAACACCTTCGTGAAGCAGCGTCCGTCCGAAGACGGCGGGACGGACGACGTGACGGTCGACGACACTGCGTTGTTCCTGGCGCGGCTGGCCGGGGGAGCGGTGGCGACCTTCGAGGCGACGCGGTTCGCGCTCGGCCGCAAGAACGCGATGCGGCTGGAGATCAACGGCTCGAAGGCGAGTCTCGCGTTCGACTTCGAGTCGATGAACGAACTGCAGTGGTACGAGGGCAGCGGGACCGAAGCCGGGTTCCGCCGCATCCTCGTCACCGAGCCCGAGCACCCTTACGTCGGCGCGTGGTGGCCGCCGGGGCACCTGCTCGGCTACGAGCACACGTTCACGCACGAGGTCTCCGACTTCCTGGACGCCATCGGCGCGGGCACCGACCCCGCGCCGAGCTTCGACGACGGCCTGCGCGTCCAGCGGGTCCTGCACGCCGTCTGGCAAAGCGCGGCCACGGAGGCCACCTGGACCGCGGTGGAGGAGGGGAAATGAGCCGACCCGTCACGTTGTTCACCGGCCAGTGGGCCGATCTGCCGTTCACCGAGGTCTGCAAGCTCGCCGCGGACTGGGGTTACGACGGCCTGGAAATCGCTTGCTCGGGCGACCACTTCGAGGTCGACCGCGCACTGTCCGAAGAGGACTACGTGCCGGGGCGGCTGGCGCTGCTCGCCGAGCACGGCCTCAAGGTGTGGGCGATTTCGAACCACCTCGTCGGGCAGGCCGTCTGCGACGACCCGATCGACGCCCGGCACCGCGCGATCCTCCCGTCCCGCATCTGGGGCGACGGCGAACCGGAGGGCGTCCGGCAGCGGGCGGCGGCCGAAATGGCCGACACCGCGCGGGCGGCGGCGAAGCTCGGCGTCGACACCGTCATCGGCTTCACCGGGTCGAAGATCTGGAAGTACGTGGCGATGTTTCCGCCGGTCACGCGCGATGACATCGATGACGGTTACGCGGACTTCGCGCGGCGCTGGCACCCGATCCTCGACGTCTTCGACGAGGTCGGCGTCCGGTTCGCGCACGAGGTCCACCCGTCGGAGATCGCCTACGACTACTGGACGACCAAGCGCGCGCTCGAAGCCGTGGACCACCGGCCGGCGTTCGGGCTGAACTGGGACCCGTCGCACTTCGTCTGGCAGGACCTCGACCCGGTCGGGTTCATCCTCGACTTCGCCGACCGGATCTACCACGTCGACTGCAAGGACACCCGCAAGCGCTTCGACGGCCGGAACGGGCGGCTCGGCTCGCACCTGGCCTGGGCGGATCCGCGGCGGGGCTGGGACTTCGTGTCCGTCGGCCACGGCGACGTCCCGTGGGAGGACTGCTTCCGGGCCCTGAACTCGATCGGCTACACCGGCCCGATCTCGGTGGAGTGGGAAGACGCCGGGATGGACCGGCTCCGTGGCGCGGCGGAGGCGGTGAAGTACCTGCGCGAGCACCTGTTCGACCAGCCGTCGGCGGCTTTCGACGCGGCTTTCAGCAACCAGAGATGAGGGAGTTCCATGTGCGGTCATGAAGCTGAGCAGCACTCCCGACGGACGTTCCTGAACGTGGCGACAGCGGCCCTCACGGTGGGCGCGGCGGCCATCGCGTTGCCCGGTACCGCGAGCGCGTCGGCGGCCCGGCAGCGGATCCCGCTCGACAAGATCAGCATCCAGCTCTACTCCCTGCGTTCCCTGCTCCAGAACGATCCCGAAGGCACGCTTTCCGCGCTGGCAGACATCGGCTACCGCAAGGTCGAGCTGGCCGGGACGTACGGCCGCAGCGCCACCGAGTTCCGCGCCATCCTCGACCGGTGCCACCTCGAGGCCTCCTCGACGCACGTCGGCATCGACGGCGACCTGAACCAGGCCATCGCCGATGCCAAGGTCCTCGGCAACCGCTCCGTCGTCGTGCCATACGCGAATTTCGGCACCATCGCCGAGTGGGAGGCCTTCGCGGGCCGCATGAACACCGCCGCGGTCGCTTTCAAGAAGGCCGGGCTGAAGCTCGGCTACCACAACCACGACCACGAGTTCGCCCCGATCGGCGGCGTCGTGCCCTACGACGTGCTCACCGCGAAGACGGACACGCGGCTCGTGCACCTGGAAATCGATCTGTTCTGGGCGGTGAACGGCGGCGCGGACCCGGTCGAGCTGTTCCGCCGCAACTACCCGCGAGTGAGGCAGTACCACGTCAAGGACCGGACCGCGGACGGGCAGATGGTCGATCCCGGCGCGGGTGTCATCAACTTCCCGCGCATCTTCGCCGCGTCCTGCCACAACATCGCGGAGTACATCGTCGAGCACGACCAGCCCGCCGATCCGCTCAACACGGCGAAGGTCGGCTTCGAATACCTCCGCACCGTGCGGTTCTGAGACCCCGGGGGAATCCACATGCGAGTGTCACGTCGGTCGATGCTGGCCGGAACCGCCGCGGGCGTCCTCGCGCCCGCGGTCGGGATGGCCGATTCGGCCTTCGCGGCGGGCTTGAACCGCCAGATCACCATCTACGCCGAAGCCCTGCCCGGCGGCCTCTACGGCTATGGCCTCGAACCGGGCAAGGCCACCATCCCCGGGCCGCTGCTGGAGATCTACGAGGGCGACACCCTCGAGATCGAACTGGTCAACCGGACCGACCAGCGGCTGTCGATCCACCCGCACGGCGTCAACTACGACACCGGGTCCGACGGCGCCCCGCTCAACGCGTCGTTCAACAAGCCCGGCGAGACGCGGACCTACACCTGGAAGACGCGGGCCCGCTACGACGCCGGCGGCGGGTTCTGGATGCCGGGCAACGCCGGCTACTGGCACTACCACGACCACGCGATGGGCACCGACCACGGCACCGCCGGGCTCGCGCGCGGGCTCTACGGCGGCCTGATCGTGCGCAAGCGCGGCGACCTGCTGCCGAGCAAGCAGTACACGGTCGTGTTCAACGAGATGATGATCAACCACAAGATGGCCCCCGACACGCCGATCCTCGAGGCCCGCCTCGGCGAGCGCGTCGAATGGGTCTGCATCGGGTACGGCAGCCTGCCGCACACGTTCCACCTGCACGCGCACCGCTGGGCCGACACCCGCACCGGGATGCTCAGCAGCGCCGCTGACAACGCTGCCATCGTCGACAACAAGAACCTCGACCCCGGCAGCTCGTTCGGCTTCCAGGTGATCGCCGGCGAGGGCGTCGGGCCGGGGGCGTGGATGTACCACTGCCACGTCCAGACCCACTCCGACGGCGGGATGGTGGGCCTGTTCCTGGTCCGCAACGCCGACGGCAGCCTCCCCGAGGGAGCGCAGGAAGCGATCGACCGGTTCAAGCTGCATGACCATTCCGGGCACGACATGAGCCCGGATGGACGGACGCACGCATGAGGACGGGAGCTATGGGAAAACGGTGGTTCGGAAGGCGCGGGGCGCTCGTGCTCGCCATCGGCTCGGTCCTGGCGGCCGGGGCCCCGCTGATCACGATGCCGGTGGCGCAGGCCGCGCCCGCCGCGGTGAACGTGCCCGTCAACGTGCTGGTCTTCCACGGCACGCCGGCGGATCAGAAGGACCCCGTGCTGCGCGCGGCCGACGCGATCGCGCGGCTGGGCACGGACAACGGCATCACCGTGACGGCGTCCTCGGACCCCGCCGTGTTCAGCACCGCGAACCTCGCGAAGTACCGCGGGGTCGTCTACCTGTCCGCGCAGGGCGTGACGCTCAGCCGTGAACAGGAAGGCGCGCTGCAGGCGTACATGAAGGCGGGTGGCGGGTTCCTCGGCATCTCCGACGCCGCCCGCGCGCAGGACTCGTCCCAGTGGTTCACGGGCTTGATCGGCGCGCGGCCGATCGGCGCGCGGCCCACGCCCGAGGCGGTCGCGGCGGTGACGGCGAGCGGGGAGAACCCGCCGAACGAGACCAAGGAAAAGCTCGCCGACAACAACGAGAACACCAAGTGGCTGACGTTCGCCACCACCGGCTGGGCGGCCTACAAGATGGCGGCGCCGGTCGCGGTCAGCAGCTACTCGCTGGTGTCGGCGAACGACTTCCCGGGCCGGAACCCGAAGAACTGGACCCTGCAGGGCTCCGCCGACGGGACCACGTGGACCGACCTGGACACGCGGGCGAACGAGGTGTTCACCGATCCGTTCCAGACCCGGACGTTCACCTTCGCCAACACCACGGCGTACGCGAACTACCGGCTGAACATCACCGCGAACGCCGGGGAACCGATCATCCAGCTCGCCGACCTGAAGCTGTTCAAGGACACCTCGACCACCCCGCCGCCGCCCGAACCGGCGCCGCAGCAGGCCGTGATCGACGTCCTCGACGCGCAGCACCCGGCCACTCAGGGGCTGCCGCAGAACTGGACGCGCACCGACCGCTGGCTCAACTGGGAGACCAACCCGGTCGGCACCGTCCACACCGTCGCGCAGGTCGAGGAGAAGGGCTACAACCCCGGGGTCGGCGCGAACGGCGCGTTCCACCCGATCTCGTGGTGCCGCGACTACGACGGCGGCCGCTCCTTCTACACCGGCATGGGCCGCACCGAAGGGTCCTACGGCGAAGACCAGTTCCGGAAGCACCTGCTCGGCGCGTTGCGCTGGACGACCGGGATGGTGCGCGGTGACTGCCAGGCCGGGATCGCCGCGAACTACAAGGTCGAGCGGCTGACCGGCCAGAACGCGGCCGGGCAGCTCGACCAGATCGGCGAGCCGCACGGGCTGACCATCGCCCCCGACGGCAAGGTGTTCTACATCGGCAAGGCGGCCTGCCCGACCGGGCCGGTCGTCAGCTGGGACGACCCGAACGTCGGCCTCGGCTGCGGCACGATCCACCAGTGGGACCCGGTCACCAAGAAGCCGAAGCTGCTCACGACGTTGCGCGTGATGGGCAACCGCGGCAGCGGTGACGAGCTGGTGAAGAACGAGGAGGGCCTGCTCGGGCTGACGCTGGACCCGAAGTTCAGCGAGAACGGCTGGATGTACGCCTACTGGATGCCGCACGAGTCGATCGACCGCGACAAGCGGATCGGCAAGCGCACGGTCTCGCGGTTCACCTACAACCTGACCGCGCAGACCCTCGACCAGGCCACCCGCAAGGACCTGCTGTCCTGGGACGTCCAGATCCACAGCTGCTGCCACGCCGGCGGCGGCATGGCGTTCGACAAGGACGGCAACCTCTACATCGGGTCCGGGGACAACAACTCCTCGGGCGGCTCGAACGGCTACTCGGGCAACAACTGGACGCTCGACTACAAGGGCATCTCGTTCCAGGACGCGCGCCGCACGGCGGGCAACACCAACGACCTGGGCGGCAAGATCCTGCGCATCCACCCGGAGGCGAACGGGACGTACACGA
Organism: Amycolatopsis lexingtonensis; assembly: GCF_014873755.1. Taxonomy (NCBI): domain Bacteria; kingdom Bacillati; phylum Actinomycetota; class Actinomycetes; order Pseudonocardiales; family Pseudonocardiaceae; genus Amycolatopsis; species Amycolatopsis lexingtonensis. The sequence goes on along the minus strand of NZ_JADBEG010000001.1, from coordinate 2,668,135 downwards.
TCCCGCAGGGCAACCTCTTCCCGAACGGGCCGGCGGACAAGACGCGCCCGGAGATCTACGTGATGGGCGTCCGCAACATCTCGCGCCTGCAGATCGACCCGGTGCACAACTGGATGACCGCGGGCTGGGTCGGTCCGGACGCGTCCTCGCCGAGCCCCGAACTCGGGCCGGCGAAGTACGAGACGGCGACGATCATCACCGAGGCGGGCAACCACGGCTGGCCGTACTGCATGGGCAACCGGCAGCCCTACCGCGACCGCAGCAGCACGAACGCGGCGGAGCTGACCGGCTGGTACGACTGCGACAACCCGGTGAACACCTCGCCGCGCAACACCGGCCTGGTGAACCTGCCGCCGATCAAGGACAACATGATCTGGTACTCGCCGGACGGCGGCGGGCCGGTCTTCCCGAAGCGGCCGGGCTCGTCCATCCCGACGTACGTCGCGGCGGACGCCACCTACACCGAGCCGTACCTGCGGGGCGGCGGCCAGGCGATCATGTCCGGGCCGACCTACCACCGTTCGCTGGTCAACCCGAACAGCGGCGTCGCATGGCCGGCGTACTGGGACAACAAGTGGTTCATCGGCGACGAGGCCAACGCCCAGAACCGGGTCGCGGTGACCGTCGACCCGGCGGGCGTGCCGACGCACCAGCCGCCGGTGTTCGCCGAGACGTTCCGGCAGATCATCCCGGGCGGCGCCGGTGACACCCGGGTGCAGAGCTGGATGGACGCCAAGTTCGGGCCGGACGGCGCGCTGTACGTCCTGGACTACGGCAACGGGTTCTTCTCCCTGGACGCCAACCAGAAGCTGCTGAAGATCAGCTACACGGGCGGCGCGCCGACCCCGGCGCCGGCGGCGTCGTCGACGATGGTGCAGAACAAGGCGCTGACGGCGGCGTTCACCGGGTCGAAGTCCGGCGGTGTGTCCTACCGCTGGGAGTTCGGCGACGGCTCGGTGTCCACCCAGGCCGACCCGCGGCACACCTACCCGCGGACCGGGATCTTCACCGCCAAGCTGACCGTGACCTACGCGAACGGCGAAGCGGTGACCACCCGGACCTCGGTGAACGTCGGCTGCCTGGTGGCCGACCCGAGCCCGGTGGTGACCTTGGGCGACAGCATCACGAAGGTGGTCAACCGCAACGCCGGCGGTGGCTGCACGGTCGACGACTTCATCGACGACGAAGGCACGTGGAGCACGCACGCGGCGTTCGTCAACCACGTCGACCAGGCCACGCAGACGCTGTCCGACCTCGGGGTGCTGAACGACGCCGAGGTGGCCGAGTTGAACGCGGCCGCGGCGGCGTCGCCGATCGGAACCGCCGGCACCACCGGTTACGAGGCGCTGTTCGACGGCACGGCCGCGTCGCTGCGAGCGTGGGAACAAGCGCCTTCGGGTCAGTTCTCGTTGCAACCCGACGGGTCGATCCGCTCGGCCGGCGGGCTGGGCATGCTGTGGTACGCCCAGCGGCAGTTCGGCGACTTCTCGGTGAAGGTGCAGTTCAAGGACATCGCACCGGATCCGAACCGCGCCAACAGCGGCGTGTTCGTCCGGTTCCCGGATCCGCGGACACCGCTGGCCCAGCGGCCGCCGGGCAGCTGCGGCACGGTCGGGTCGGCGCGGGACTCGCAGGCGTGGGTCGCGATCTACTGCGGTCACGAGATCCAGATCTACGACGGCGACTCCGGTGAGCCGCAGAAGACCGGGTCGGTCTACAACTTCGACCCGCGCCCGCTCGACCAGGCGGGTGCCCGGCCGAAGGGCACGTGGAACGAGTACGAGATCAAGGTCGTCGGGCAGCACTACACGATGATCCGCAACGGCGTGGTGATCAACGAGTTCGACAACACGCCGGGCCAGCAGTCGTCGCGCGCGGGTGACCCGCCGACCGACCTGCGGCAGTTCGTCAGCGGGTTCATCGGGCTGCAGAACCACAGCGACAACGACCTGATCGAGTTCCGCAACATCCGGGTGCGGCAGCTGTAGCGCGATGGGGGCCGGGCTCGCCCGGCCCCCATCCCTCCCATCCCAGGAAGGTTCTCCCGCGATGTCCCCACGACTGATCGCCGTGCTGCTGACGGCTTTTCTCGCCCTGCTCGGGCTGGCCACCCCCGCGGTGGCGGCGCCGGTCCAGACGCTGACCTGGACCGGGAACAACAGCACCACCGAATACGCGTCCGCGCCCACCGGTGCGCTGCCCGGCGAGACCACCATCGTCTTCGAGAACAGCGAAGCCACCGGTAACACGACCGGGATGTCGCACACGCTGACGTTCGACACCTCGACGCCGGGCTACAACCACGACGTCTCGCTCAACATCCTGGCCAACCCGTTCGACCCGCAGAACGGGCGGCACGAAGCGACCGTGACGCTCACGCCGGGCAAGTACCGGTACTTCTGCACGATCCCGGGCCACAGCGCGATGGTCGGCGAGTTCGTCGTTTCCGACGGCACCGGGGACACCACGCCGCCGGTGGTGACCGCCGCGGTGGCGGGGGACAAGGATCCCGCGGGGAACTACATCGAGTCGGCGACTGTGTCTTTGACCGCGACCGACGCGGGCTCCGGGGTGGCCTCGGTCGAGTACCAGCTCGACGGCGGCACGTGGACCGCGTACTCGGCGCCGGTGGTGGTGTCCGCGGTGGGCATGCACATGCTGCACTACCGGGCGACCGACGTCGCCGGGAACACGTCCGAAGAGGGGATGGCGCACTTCACGATCGTCGAGGGGCAGGGCGACACGACGCCGCCGACGGTGACGGCCTCGCTGTCGGGGTACAAGGATTCCGCGGGCAACTACCTCGACGTCGCCACGGTCACCCTGACGGCGACCGACGCCGACTCCGCGGTCGCTTCGGTGGAGTACCAGCTCGACGGCAGTGCCTGGACGGGCTATTCGGCACCGGTCGCGGTGACCGGGGCGGGCGCGCACATGGTCCACTTCCGGGCCACCGACGCCGCCGGGAACACGTCACCGGAGGGAATGTCCAGCTTCACGGTGGTGAAGCGGGACACGACGGCTCCTGTCGTTTCGGCCGCGGTGGCCGGAACGCAAGATTCCGACGGCAACTACGTCGGCAAGGCGACGGTCACGGTGACGGCTTCGGACACGGGGTCCGGGGTCGCCGCGGTGGAGTACAAGGTGGACGGTGGGGCGTGGACCGCCTACGCGGCACCGGTCGCCGTGACGGCGGTAGGTGCGCACACGGTGGGCTACCGCGCTCGTGACGTCGCCGGGAACGCGTCCGCCGAGGGTTCGGTGGCGTTCACCGTGGTCGCCGGCGGGGATACCACTGCGCCTGCTGTGTCGCTTCAGGTGACCGGGAAGCAGGACGGCGGCTGGAACTACGTGGGTTCGGCGACTGTCACGGTTCTTGCTTCCGACGCGGAGTCCGGTGTGGACTTCGTGGAGTACAAACTGGACAGTGGAGCGTGGACGCGGTATTCGGCCCCGGTGGTCGTGCCCGCGCTGGGTGCGCACACCGTGCGTTCGCGGGCCACGGACGTCGCCGGGAACGTTTCGGCGGAGGTGTCGGGGACGTTCACGGTGGTCGCGGCCGCACCGCCGCCGGACGCGTGCCCGAACTCCGACACCCGCGACACGGTGGTGATCGGCGGCGTCGACAGCCAGGTGGAGAACATCGACATCGGTAACGGCTGCACGCTCAACGACGTCATCGACGAGACGGCGGAGTACGCGTCGCACGACGCCTTCGTGAAGCACGTGAAGGCAGTGACCCAGGAACTGGTGGGCAACGGGGTGCTGTCTTCGGGCGACCGCAACCGCATCGTGACGGCGGCGATCGAGTCCGACATCGGCGGCACCCCGGCGACGAGCGCGAAGCCGGACGTTAAGAAGAACGGCAAGCCGGACGTGAAGAAGCGCCTGTAAGCCGGCCGGGAGTAACGGCGGTGCCGCTGCGGACGACCTGCGAGTAGCAGCGGAAAGCAGGAGGTCACCGCCATGGCTGAAACACTCGCGCAGTTCGGCATCATGACCGCGCACGAGGTCCGGGCCGGCACCGAAATGGAGCAGGTGGTGGCCCGGATCCTCGAGGCGGACGACGCCGACGAGGCCGACTTGCAGATCAAGTACGAGACCTTGGTCGCCGTCTACAAGCTGAAGCGGCTGCTGGCCTGGACCTTGGTCGTCGTCCCGCTGCTCCTGGTCGGCCTCGGGCTCGTCCTCTACCTCGGCGCGGTGCGGTAAGCGCCGGCGCAGGCGTCAGGAGTACGTCCAGTGGCCGAGCCAGGACTCGCGCCACGCGACCGTCAGCTCGCTGACGCCGTCCACTCCGGACCGGTCCACCTGGGCCTTCCACGCCTCCTCCACCATCGCGCACAGCTTCGACGCCGGCAGCTCGGTGCCGCCCGAAGCGAACTGCCGCAGGACCGACTTCGGCACCGCCAGCTTCGCCTTGCCGCGGATCACCGACTGCTCGGTCGCGCGGCAGATGAGGTACTCCACCGTGGCCAGGTCGCCCGCCGACGCGACCTGGCTCAGTGCGCGGTACAGGCAATCCAGCGGCGCCGCCAGTGCCTGGTGCTGGCGGGCGATCTCCCACGACACCCACACCGCCAGGCAGTCCGGCATCTGGAACGGGCGGTAGGTGAACGCGGGGCCGGCGAAGGTCTGGTAGTCGGCCGTCGGGTCGGTGGCGGGTGGGGCCGGGTCGTCGGGGTCCGGGGGCAGGCCGAGGCGCTTGAACAGCTCGCGCAGCAGCTTCTGCGGGCGGGCCGGGGTCGACGACTCGCCGAGCAGCTTCGCCAGGATGCGGTTCAGCCGGTCCGCGGCCACGCCGTGGATCGACAGCTGCAGGTGGACGAACGCCACGTCGGACAGCGTCGTGCCGGCGCAGCCGACCACGCCCACCTGCGGGTAGCGCTGCAGGAACGAGACGATCGCGTGCGTCGAGCCGATGCGGGCCGGGCCGACGAAGGTCACCGGGAGGCAGCTGCCGATGCGCTGGCGGGACCGGAGATCGCCCTTGTACAGCGGGGAAAACTCGCCGTCGGCGTGGTAGACCTCGAACCAGTTGCCCTGCCGGTGCCCCGGCCGCGTGTCGGCGAGCCAGAAGCTGTAGCCGTGCTTCTCGCACAGCTCGCGGAAGCGGTCGGCCAGCTCGAACCGCGCGGCCGCGGACACGTCCCGCAGCGCGATCGCGAACCGGACCGCCAGCGACGTGCACGGCGACGCGATCTCCTTGCGGGTGCGCAGGTCGTGGTTGCGGGTCTTCACGACCAGCGGCAGCTGCGCCGGGCACTGCAGCGACAGCAGCGGCGCGTCGATGAAGGCGGCCGCGGCGTCGGAGATCTCCCGCACCAGGTCGCGGACGGCGAGCCCGTGCCACTCGCAGACTTCGCGGGCCGCCGGGTCGATCGAGATCAGGCCCTCGAAGGTCTGCTCGGACTCGTAGATGAACGTCGGGTTGGGTGACGTCGTCTGGCGGAACACCCAGCCGCCGTCGCGCTGCTCCGGGCGTTCCGCCGGCTGCCGGCCGTCGACGTGCTCGACGACCTCGGTGCCGTCCAGCGGCTTGCGGGTGCGGGTGCCGATCACGACGCCGGCGCCGTTCGTGGCCGAGCAGAGCGTTTCCAGGAAGACCGCGCTGTCGGCGTCCGCGGTCACCAGGTCGCGCAGGTAGCCGTGGCGCGCCAGCGCGTGGTGCACCTCGAAGTCCACTTTGGTCACCGGCTGCCGCGCGATTTCGAAACCCGCGCGCGCCAGATCGGCGACGTTGCGCACGGAGACCCGTTGACCGCGCATCCTCACCATCCCCCCGAAGAGTCGAACCGGACGTCGGCTTCCAGCGGCCGGCGGCGGTCCCAGGCGCCGGTGCCCGCCCACCGCGGCGCCCCGATGCGCGAGAGCGGGACCGTCGATTCGCGCCAGGACGCCTGCCCGAACAGCACGAGCGCGGCGAGCACCGGCAGCGCGACCGCGACCGTCAGCGCCACCTGCACGACTTCGCCACGGCTCTGCGTCGCGACGGTCGCGGCGAACCCGGCGATGGCCGCGATGCTCAGCTGGACGAGCGCCTGCGGCAGCGTCCCGAGGTAGCCGAGCACGGTGCGGCGCGGCGGCAGCGAGAGGCGGCTGTAGAGGAAACCGGGCAGCAGCAGCAACATCGTGATCACGGACTGGCCGTCACCGATGTGCCCGAGCGCTTCGGTGGCCTCCCGGCCGTACGGCCACGGGCTGCCCACCAGCAGCCAGCCGAGCACGAACGACACCGTCGCGACGGCGAGCGCGTAGAACGTCACGTTGAGCGGACCGGACTTCGTGGAGTCCTTGAGCACGAGCGTCGCGCGCACGCGAACGTGGTCGCCACGCTGGTCGCGGCCGCCGGAGCGGCGCCAGTACGCGCGCGCCTCGTTGTCGGCGATGCCGTTGACCAGCACGAGGTCCTGCCCGAACTCCCGGTCGGTCAGCTCGCGCGCGGCCTCGCGCAGGTTCGCGGCGGTGAACTCCGGGTGCCGCCGCAGCGAGTTGTCCAGCTCGTTGGTCCCCGTCCGCACCGCCTCGCCCGTGGTGGCCGCGGCGGCGAGCCGGTGGCAGGCGGGCAGGCTGCGCGGGGAAAGCTCGACCCCGGACTGGCCGGCCTCCCACTTGCGGCGGCGCAGCAGGTCCGCGAGCCGCCGCAGCACGGTCTGCGCCTGCAGCTCGAGGATCTTGTGCCGGGCCCCGTCGGCTTCCTGCAACGGGGCGGCGTCCTGCCGTTCGGCGAGCGACCCGAGGTCCTCGGCGAGGCCTTCGACCTGGTGCTGGTCGGCGTCGGTGGACAGGTACATCCGCGAGATCTCGGCCTCCGGCGCGGTCCGGGCCACCAGGTGGTAGGACTTGAGCGTCGCCGGGATCATGGTCTGGTAGCTCACGACGTACCCGCGCCGGCTGGCGGCCAGCCGGCGCCACTGCTCCTTGGCGACGGGCTGCCGCGCGTCGACGTGCAGCGGGGTTTCGTAGCTGAGCCGGTGTTCCTCCACGGAGTCGTCGAGGGCCACCACGAGCATGTAGTCCCGGACGGCGACGTTCAGCAGGTACGCGTACTCGACCAGCAGTTCGGCACAGCCGTCGAGGATGCCCAGCGCCAGCTCCCGGCACTGCCGCCCGTACCCGGGAACGGTGCCGCCGGACGGCGCCAGCGCGAACTCCTCCTCCGGGTGGTTGCGCTCGGTGAGCAGCGTCAGCAGTGCCTGCTGGATCAGCCAGCGCGGTTCGTGCACCTGGAACAGGAAGGTGTTCAGCTCGTGCTTGGCGGTCTGCGCGTTCTCGTCGCTGCCGAGGATCCCGCGCAGCAACCGGTAGAGCCCGGCGGCGACCAGCCGCGACGCCTCGTGCTGCGTGAGCCGCGGCAGCTTCTGGCCGGAGCTGTCGAAGACGTCGATGGGGGAGACGTCCCGCCGCGGCAGCCGGGCCAGCGGCACCCACAGCGACCGCTGCCGCGCCGGCCGCTCGGCGGCGCGTCCGCCGTGTTCCTGCCCGATGAGGTCCTGCAGCTGCGCGGTGGCCTGGCGCTGTCCTTCGTCGAGGAGCTTGAGGCTGACGTCGACTTCGGTGCTGCGCCGAGCTGTTCCGTGTTCGACGACGGTCAGCCGCTCGGTCAGCCGCCGCACGTGGTTGAGCCGCAGGGAGGTGTCCAGCAGCGCGAGCCCGACGGCGGCCCCCTGCCGCGACAGCCGGGGCGGGGCGCCGGGGATGGGGATCGTTTCGATGGCGTGCCGGAGACTGTCGATGCCGTCCACAACACTGAGAGTAAGAGGTGTGACGTCTTGATACGAGCAGACGACGAATCGTGGGCGAATTGGGTCCGGCGCCGCAGGGAGTTGGGCTGAACTGCCGATCGGGCTTGGTCTGCCCGGCGGTATGGGGTTGCCGGGGTCTTGAATGAGTCATTCAGGACGTCTGGGGACCTGAATGAGTCATTCAAGGCGTTTCGTGGGGCGCGGGTGCGGTCGGCGGCCGGTGGCTGCGGGTGGTGGGTTTGGGGTCGCGAATGACTCATTCGGGACGTTGGTGGTCCCGAACGAGTCATTCGCGACGCCCGCGGCGGGAAGCGGCCCGGCGGCGGAGGTCTTGAATGAGTCATTCAGGACCACCGAAGACCTGAATGACTCATTCAGGACGCTGGGCGGCGCGGGATCGGCCGGTCGGGCTTCGGTGGTCGCGGGCGGAGGCTGCGGGTTTGGGGTCGCGACCCGGCGGCGAGCCTCATTCAAGGCGCTGGGCCACACGCGCACATCCCGAGTTCGCCGCCCGTTTCTCCACCTCATCCGCCGCCGGGTGCAAACCCCGCGCCCGGTACAGGTCGATCGACCGCTGCCACGCATCACGCGCCTGAGCCGGGTGCCCCAGCGCGTGGTGCGCGTCGCCCATCGCCGCCAGCGTGCCCGCTTGGCGGTAGGTGTTGTCGAGGTGACGCCACAGCGACAGCGCCTGGTGGGACTGGCCCAGCGCCTCCGCGGGCCGGCCGGTCTCCGCCGCGATCGTGGCGAGGCTGTCGAGGGCGTCGGCTTCGCCGTACACGTCCGCGCGCTCGCGGCACAGCGCCAGCCCGGATTCCGCATGGCCGCGGGCCTCGTCATGCCGGCCAAGACGGCTCAGGCACGCGCCGATCAGGCTGAACGCGCGGGCCTCCCACTTCCGGTCTTCCAGAGCCCCGTACAGCTCGAGCGCGCTGGTCGCGTGGCCGAGCGCGCGCTCGTCGTCCTTCTCGTGCGTCCAGTGCAGCGCCAGGACGAAGTGGACGCCCGCCTGCCCGAGCGTGTCGCGGATTTCCTTGGCCAGCGTCAATGACCGGTTCAGGTGGTGCAACGCCTCTGCGGCCTGCCCGAACGGGCCGTAGACGAGGCCGAGGCGGCGGTGGGCGCGGGCCTGCACCGCGAGGTCCTCGAGGCGTTCCGCGGCGGCCAAACCCGCCAGCCACGACGTGATGTTGGCCTGCAGGTGGCCGCGGCGGTAATGAAAATTGTCGAGCGTCCAGGCCAGCTGCCAGACGCACGTGTCCCACCCGTTGTCCTCGGCCGCCTGCCGGGCCGCCAGGACGCAGTGGTGGTTGACGTCGAACCACGTCATCGCGGCCGCGTCGTCGGGGAGCGGGGCCGGGACGCAGCCTTCCGGTGGCTCTCCGACGTCGATCGGCGGGTGCTGCTGGTCGAGCAGGCGGCTGCCGCGGTGGCCGGTATGGAGATAAAAGCCGACCAAGCGGCGCATCGCGGCGCGCCGGCCGGGTTCGGGCTCGTCGGTCTGCGCGGTGGTGTTGGCGTGCTGGCGGACCAGGTCGTGGAAGCGGAAGCGGCCGGTCACCGGCTGCTGGAGCAGGTGGTCGTCGACGAGGCTTTCCAGCAGCCACTCGGCTTCGCCCGGCGCCACGCCCGCGAGGGCCGCGGCGGCGGGGACGTCGATGTCCGGGCCCGGGTTCAGACCCAGGAGCCGGAACATGCGCTGCTGCGCCGCGTCGAGGTGGCCGTAGGACAAGGCGAACGCCGCGGCGACGCTGCGGTCGCCCGCGGACAGCTCGGCGAGCGCTCGCCCCGCCTGGCGCAGCCGGTCGGCCAGGTGCGCCACAGTCCACGCGGGACGCGTGCGCAGCCGGGCCGCCGCGATGCGGATGGCCAGCGGGAGGTGACCGCACAGCTCGACGACGTCGCGGACGGCGCCGGCTTCGGCGGCCGGCCGGTCGTCGCCGACGATGCCCGCGAACAGCTCGACCGCGGTCGGCTCCGGCAGCACGTCCAGCGACAGCGTGTGCGCCGCCTCCAGCCCGACCAGCCGCCGCCTGCTGGTGATCAGCAGCAGCGTGCGCGCGCTGCCCGGCAGCAACGGCCGGACCTGCGCGGCGTCCGCGGCGTTGTCCAGCACGACGAGCATCGACCGGCCGGCGAGCTCCGCGCGCCACAGCGCCGCGCGGGCGTCGGGGTCGAGCGGGATCCGGTCCGCCGCCACGCCGAGCGCGCGCAGCAGGGTGTCCAGCGCCGCGGCCGGCGTGACCGGTTCCTGGCCGGTGGTGTGCCCGTGCAGGTCGATGAACAGCTGCGCGTCGCCGTACTGCCCGGCGAGCCGGTGCGCCGCGTGGATGGCCAGCGTCGTCTTGCCGATGCCGGCCATCCCGTCGATCGCCTCGATCACGACGGCGGTCGGCGCGGTGTGCGCGACGCCGTCCCGGACCGACAGCAGCCGGGACAGTTCCGGTTCGCGGCCGGCGAAGTCGGCGATGTCGCCGGGCAGGTCGTTGCGGCCCGCCACCACCACCGGCCGTGCCGGCGCGGTCGCGGTGGGCAGCAACCGTGGATCGTTGTCGAGGATCCGCCGGTGTATTTCGGACAGCCTCGGCGACGGGTCCAAACCGAACTGGCCGACGAGCACCGACCGGGCGCGGGTGAACGCGTCCAGCGCGTCCGCCTGGCGCCCGGCGCGGTACAGCGCCGTCATCAGCTGTCCCCACAGCCGTTCGTGGCCGGGGTGCTGCTCGCTCAACGTCGTCAGTTCGCCGATCAGGGTCTCGCCCGCGCCGGTGGCGAGGTCGGCCTCGACGCGGTCTTCGACGGCGCCGAGCCGCAAGGCGTGCAGCCGCCGCGTTTCGGCCTGCAACGCCGTGGAGCCGGCGAAGTCCTCGTAGGCGTCACCGCGCCACAGCGCGAGCCCGCGTGACAATTTCTCCGCCGCTGTCACGGGATCGCTTGCCACCAAAGCGGTTCGCCCGGCGGTGACCAGCGCTTCGAACTCGCGGGCGTCGACGAGCGCCGGGTCTAGTTTCAGGGCGTAGCCGGCCGCGCGGGTCTCGAGCAGGTCGGCCACGCCGAGGGCTTCGGCGACCGGGGCCAGCGAGCGGCGCACGCGTGACATGTACGTCCGGACCGTGCGCGGGGTGCCGGGAGTGGCGTCCACGTCCCACAACGCGTCCGCCATGGTGTCCACTCCGGTCACCCGCCCGGCGTTCGCGATCAGCAGCGCGAGCAGCGTGCGGATGCGGGGTCCGCCCAGGTCGAGCGGCCGGCCGCGCAGCCGTACCTCGAACGCGCCGAGCACGCGGAACTCCGGTCTTGCCTGTCCTTGAGCCGCACTGGTTCCGCTCGGGTCGTCCGTCCCCACCTCTCTCAGGAGGACCGGGCGACGGTGTGGATACAGGGCCGTTCGGCCCAACTTCCGTGCTGTCGACCGGTTGTCGACGGGCTGTCGACCGGCCTTGCCACGGTGGGCCCATGGACGTCGCCAGCGAGATCGTGCTGCGGCTCGCCGATCCGGCGGCCCGCGCTTCCGTGCTGACCGCCGACGCGCTGCTCGCGCTCGGCACCGTGGCCTACGAGCTCGACCCGACGCTCGTGACCGAGCCGGTGACGGCCGTCTTCGACCGGTTCGACCTCGCGGTTCCGCTCGACCCCAGGGTATCCGCGATGGCCCAGTTCCGCCGGACCGGGGAACCGGTGCCGTGGGAGGTCGCCGCCTCCTGGGACACCGGGCAGGCACCGCCCGTCGCGGCCGACGCGGTCTGGACCGGTGCCGTCGTGGTCCGCACGGCGGTGCTGGACGGCACCATTGTGGACGTCACCGCGCGACAGTCCGGTGTGGACGGTCCGGTCGCGCTCGACGCCACCGTGGCGATGGGCCCGCCGGGGGCGGACCCGCCGCCGGCCCCGGTCCCGCTGCCCGTGCTCGTGGCGTTCCTCGCCGCGGCCGCGGACGCGAGTCCACGGGAACTGCTGCGGGCGACGCCGGCCGCCCGGCTCGCGGCGGCCCGCTACGCCGTCGCCGACGCCCCGCCCGGGGCGCCGGAACGCCGGTTCGACCGGCTCGTCTGCTGGGTCGTGCCCGCCACGGCGTTCGACGACCCCGGCTGGCCGGGCGCGCGGACCGGGACGTCGCCGGAGCAGCGGCGGGCGGACCGGCTGGGCGCCGCGCGGAGCTGGCTCGCCGGCCAGGGCGTCGCCGTCCTCACCACCACGGAGCCCACATGACCACCAAGTCCCGCGCGAAACGCGCATCGACCACGCCCGAACCACGTACGGAGATCGGTATGGCCACCCTCGTGCAACCGGCTTTCCCCTTTGTCGACGTCGTCATCGACACCAGCGCGCTGGTCCCGGCCGCGCAACGCTCGCCCGGCGTGGTCGCCGTCGTCGGCAACGCCGACGGTGCCGCCGCGCCCGCGTCGACGCCGCTGGTGGTCACCGGCCACGCCGACGCGCTCGCGCTGTTCGGCAAGGCCGGCGCGGCGACCGCGCTGAGCCGGAGCCTCGACCTGGTGCTCGCGCAGGACCCGCGGCCCACCAAGATCTACGGCGTCCGCACGCCGGCGGCCGGCAACTACGCCGCCGCGCTCGCCGGGCTCGAGGCCGCGGACGACGTCACGTTCGTCTGCCTCGCCGGGGAGGTGAACGTCGGCGCGGCGACCACCGGCGGCACGCCCGCCACCGGGCTGCGCGCGCTGGCCGAGCACGTGGAGAACATGTCCGCGGCGGGGAACCGGCGGATGGCGGTCGCGATGATCGACCCGGCCACGCCCCGGAGCGCGACCTACGTGGACACCGTGCTGGCGGCCAACTCCTACGGCGCGCTCAAGAGCGCGACCGGCCGGATGATCCTCGTCGCCGCCCGCGGCGCGACCACCGAGGAGACGGTGAGCCCGAACCCGGTCGCCGACGCGGCCGCGGCCGTGATGGGCGCGATCGCCGGCCAGGCCCCGGCCACCAGCGTCGTGCTCAAGCAGGTGCGCGGCTTCACCATCCCGGTCACCCAGCAGTACGTGCCCGCCGAGGTCACCGGGCTGGCCGGGCAGGGCGCCATCCCGCTGATCGACCCGGCGCTGGTGCCCGGAACCGGGCTGTTCCTGGCCGACGGCGGCACGTTCTCGGCCGACCCGGCCCGCAACTACGTGGACATCTGCCGGGTGCTCGACGACCTCGAGTTCCGGCTGCGGGCCGGGCTGATCGGCACGGTGGGGGACGCGCGCATCACCAAGGCCGGCCTGACCGCCGTGCGCGTGCGGGTGGAGGGCATCCTCGGCCCGCTGCAGCTGGGCGCGGTGATCGACGACTTCTCGGTCAGCATCCCGTTGCTGGCGATCCTCGCGCTGCCGGAAAGCGCGCGCAGCGCCGCCGAACGGGCCCAGGTGGTCACCGCCCGCCAGACCCGGCAGGTGTCCGTCCTCATCAGCATCACGTACGGGCCCGCCGTGCACCGGCTCAACGTGACCCTCGCCCCGCAATTCTGACCCAGGAGCCCCCATGTCGAGTCCCGAAACCAGCTGGAACACCCGCCTCGCCGTGCGCTACACCGACGACAAGGGCGTGGACCACGAGATCTCGCCGATCCAGTCGTTCACGCCGACGTTCGCCACCACGGCCGAGCCGCTGCACAGCATCGAACGCACGCACGTCGGCGTGGTGGTCCAGCCGTACTCGCTGACCTTTTCGCTGACGGTCAACGCGATCGGCCCGGCCACCGCGCAGCTCACGTCGCTGGCGCTGAACGCGACCGAGTTCAGCATCTCGATGCAGGAGCGCAGCGGCGACGACTGGTCGTTCTCCACGATCGTGCTCAGCCGGTGCGTCATCACGAGCGCCGCGCCGACGGCGGCGACGGTGGCCGGCGCGCCGCAGGCGACGTTCTCCGGCTTCTCGATGCACGTGGACGCCACCGACGCCGGCGGCGCCAAGACGTCCGGTCCGCTGCAGTCGGCGCTGTAGAAGGGGAAAACCGTGCTCGACGACCTGGTCACCGGTGACGGCAGCGGCGTCATCCTGCCGTCCGAGGGTGACGAGTCCGGGCCGGACGGGCTCGTGTTCCAGTTCCCGGTGGAGATCGAGGTGCGCGTGGTCGCGCCGTACGACCCGGACCAGCTGGTGACCACGGCTCTGGACCGGCTGACCGCGGCGTTGGAAGGGCTGACGTGACCACCGTGCGCATGCCGGTGCGGATCCGGCTGGACCTGACCGGTGATCCGCTGGACACCCACGTGCTGGACCTGGTGCGGGAGGCGGCCGTCGCGGCGGCGGCCCGCACCGCCGATCGGGCCGGCCGGGCCGACGCGCTCGACGGCGCGGTCTGGTCCGGCCGCGCACCGGACGTCAGCGTGCGGTTCCTCGGCGCGCCGGTGCCGGCGTGGGCCGCCGCGCACCTGGAAGCCAGTGCGCACGCCGCCGTGCGGACGGCGGTCGCGAAGCTGCGGCCGCCGGCCGCCCCGGGCCCGGCGCCGGTCCGCACGACCACCCGGTTGCGGCGGTTCGCCACCGGCGACGAGCTGCTCGACGCGCTCTCCGTCCGGTACGGCGGGGAAACCCGCCCGCCCCGCGTGCTCGTGGTCGCGGCGGACTCCGCCGGTGCCGCGGTGATGCTGTTCGTCGACGCCGGCGGCGACGGGTCCTTCGGCGTGGCGTGGGGCACCAAGCTGAACCGGTTCGTGCTGCCGGCGGACGGGCGGGACGCGGAAGCAGTGCCCGGCTATTCGGCGGGGCACCCGGATTCGTTCCACCTCGTGGCCGAAACCACCGACGAGGACGCCTTCCGCAAGGAGCTGACCGCGGCACTGGTCCGGATCTGGCGCGCCGCGACCCCGGAGGTTCCCGGACCCCGGCTCGCCGCGCGGGCGGCGGCCCGCGCCAAGCGGTACCGGCTGAAGGGCTCGCTCTACGAGTACCGGTCCGGCGGGACCCCGATCGCCTGGTTCGCCGGGCGGGCGGGGCTGGCCGACCGGGCCGGGCTGCCGGTGCTCGTCCTCACCGAGGAGGTGCCCGACGCGCGGGACACGCGCTACGGCACCGATTGCGAACCGCTGCGCTACGACCCGGACGCGGCCGAAAACCCCGACCCGGACCGGCCCTACCTGCACGAACTGGAGGTGTCCGACTGGGACGAGGGCGGGTTCGGCGACCTGATCGACACGATCACCGCCGAACTCTCCATGGCACAGCCGCGGTTCATCGGGTCGTTCCTCTTCGCCGCGCTCGCCCTCATCGCGCGGCGAAGCGACGGCCTGGGGTGGCTCGTGGGCACGCAAGCCCGCCAAGACGTGCTTCGCCACCTCGTGACCGCCCTGGAAGCGGTGAACGTCCTGTTCTTCGCCTACACCAAGGCGGTGCTCGCCCGCGACAAGGCGCGGAAGCTGCCCTGCCCGCTGGCCGGGCACGCCGCGGAGTGGGCGGGCTACCTGCACCGCGACTACTTCCCGCTGCGCCGCAAGGTGGTCGCGTCGCTGTTCATCGCCGCCTGCCAGGACGCGCTGCTGGAACGCCTGGAGCAGAGCGCGACCGACATCGCCGGCCGGCTGGCGAGCACGGACTGGCTGCCCGCCACCCGCCTCGTGCTGTCGGTCCTGCTCGCCGAGCTACCCGAACTGTCCGATCTGCTCGCGAAGCTGCGCCGCGCCAAGGCGATCAACGACGGCACCGCCCGGATCGGGCCGGAGCCGGGGCACAACCACCGGTCGGTGGACGGGGTCGAGGTCGTGCGCACCCCGGTCTTCCCCGGCCGGACCGACCCCGCCCGCGACCCGTTCCGCACGGGGTACCGGATCCAGGACGCCCAGGGCGTCTGGCACACGCTCGAAGAGGTGGAGGCCGAGGTGAAGAACCTGCGGTCGAACGCCCAGCTGACAGATCCGTTCCTGGAGAAGCTCGCCGACCTCCCCGGCGTGGTGCGCCGGCTGCGCACCGCGCGCCAGCTGGACGGCCTGGGCGCGCAGGCCGCCGGGCGGGTGGTGACCGACGCCGTCGACCGCGAGTTCTTCGCCGTGCTGGCGGAAATCCAGCAGACCAACCGCGAGAAGACTCGGGAAGCGCGCGAAGACCGGATGGTCGCGTACGGGCTGGCGGCCTTCGAGCGGGACGACAGCACCGAGCTGCACGCCCGGCTGAGCGGCGTGCACGACCTGGCCGACGAGCGGCTGCGGGGCATGTTCACCAAGGGCAAGAGCGGCGCGTCGATCTTCGGCGACGAGCACATCTACGTCGAGGGCCTCGCCGCGCTGGCCGGGCACGAGATCGCGAAGGCCCGGTTCCGCGAGTTCTTCGAGCTGGCCGGCTTCACCCTGCTCGCCGTGTTCTTCCCCGAAGCCGCGTTCGTGCTCGGGCTGTTCCAGGCCGCGGAAGGCATCCACACCGCGCACGAGCACGCCGACCTGCAGCGGTCGCTGCTCGGCGGGGACGACATCATCTCCCGCGCACAGGTGGAGGCGGAGGTGGCCGCCGCGTGGGTGCAGGGCTTCCTCGCCATCGCACCGGAACTGCCTGCCACCGTGCGCGACGCGCTCACCAGCGTGCGGGCGCTGGCCAAGGGCGAGCTGACCGCGGTCACCGCGGCGACCTTGCGGCGCGAGCTGGCGGTGGTGGCGGGACACCTCGCGACCATCACCGCGGAGCAGTTCGTCAAGAGCTTCCTCACCCAGCTCACCACCGGGTACGTGCTGAACCTGGCGCTGTCGGCGGTGGTCGGCGAATTCGCCGAGTCCGTGGCGGCCGACTACCGGCTCGACGGCACGGTCCCGAAGGCCGGGATCGCCGGGCACGCCGCGCGGACGATGGCCGCCGCGGTGGCCGCGAGCACGGAGGCGGGCTCGTGACGGGCAACCGCGTCGTCGTCGACCTCGCCGCCGCGGCGCGGGTGAGCGCGCGCGTGCGGGAGTTCCCGCGGCTGCGCGAAGCGGTCGAGAACATCTCGAAGGCGGCCGGCATCCCCGAAAAGCTGGTCGGCGAACACCTCGACCGGTCAGTGCTGCGGGCCCTCGAAAACCTCGGTACGCGGTACGTGAACGAGATGGGCGCGGCGGTCGAGCGGGTCGGCCGGCTGCGCCGCGAGGTGGACGGCTACTACCGGAAGGCCTTCCGCGCGAAGCTGCGGACCGAGGAGCTGGCGGGGCTGCGCGCGGCGCTGGAACGGCTGCGCCAGGTCGGCAAGGAGCTGGTCCCGCCGGACGTCTGGGCCCAGCGGCAGCTGCGCACGGCCCCGGAAGCGCCCGGCGCCGCGCCGCACGCGCCGCCGGAGCCGGTGGCTGACCCGTTCGCGGACCTCGAAGCCCAGGCGTCCGCCCGGGAACCGGTGGCGCGGCCGCTGGCCGGGCCGCGGTGGGCGACCCGGCGCGTGAACCAGCGGATCGACGCGCTGCCCGAACCGTTGCGCGTGCCGCTGCGCCGCGCCCGGCAGCTTCGACGGTCCACAGTGGACGCGGCGCTGGAAGGGCGGCCCGGGGCGGTGATCCGGGTGCTGGAGGAACTGAACGGCGTACTGGGGCACCAGGAACTGGCCCAGGTGACGGAGGCGATCGGCATGACACGCACGCCCGACACGGCGTACGCGCTCGGCGGCGGCCTGCGCGGCAGCCGCCCGCCGGACGCCCGGGTGCAGGCCACCTACCACGTGCTGCCGACGGGGGAGCGGGCGGTGCTCGACCGCGTCGCGGCCGCCGACCCCGAATTCGTGCGGGCCATGGCCCTCGGCGAGGAACGGCCCGGCCAGGCGCAGGGCGTTCCGGTGCCGTGGCGCACGGCGGAAATGGACCGGTTCGCCGCGGAAAACGGGCTCGGCGCGGGCGACCGGGCCGACCTCGAACGCGCGCTGATCGCGCTGAACCGGGCGCGGGAGGCGGAACGGCGGGCCGTGGAAGCCGGCGTCGGCGATTCGCCCGACGCCCGCTCCCGGGCCGCGCAGCTGAACCGCCAGGCCGCCGAGCTCGGGCTGCCGCCGGCCGGGCTGGTCGCCGAGGCACTGCGGGGTTCCGCGCTGCTGCGGGACCTCGGCACCCGCAACCCGAGCCACCTGCACGAACTCGCCGGAGCCTGGCTGGAGAAGGTGGTGCGGGACGAGGCCAAAGGCGCGGACCTGGTGCCGCTGGACGTCTACGTCCGCGACGTGATCATGAGCAAGCACGTCCGCGGCCTGGCCGGCGAGTTCGCCGCGGTGTTCCAGCTGGGCAAGGACGTCCTCGTGCTGAAGGCACCGGACCTCGGCGTGACCGTGGGCGGCACCGACTTCATCGTGCTCGTCAAGGGCAGCCGGGAAATCTGGCTCTGCGACAACAAGACGCTGTCCCAGTCCGGGCTCGGCGAAGTCGCCAGCCTGGTCGAGAACATCGGCAAGAACGTCCAGAAGGACGTCGCCGAGCTGACCAAGCGCGTGCGGGACGTCCCGGACCCGCTCACCGGCGAAGCGTCGGGGGTGGCGGAAGCCATCGGCCGCCTCGCGAAGGCGCGGGACCGGCTGAAGGGCTTGTCCGCCGCGGAACTCGCCACGCCCGAAGGGCAGGCCAAGGCGGCCGCGATCCTCGACCACCCGGACATCCGGGTCCGCCGGGTGGTCACCAACGCCGGTGGCGAGCTGAGCTACCTGCAGCAGCGCCTGCTGGACCTGAAGATCGACTTCGCCGACCTGCGCACCAGCTTCACCGAGATCCAGCAGCGGCTGCGCGAGCCGGGCACCGGACCCCGCGGAGGGGAAACACGATGAGCTTTTTCGAACCGTACCTGCACACGCCGAGCGCCGTGCTCTCCGACGGCATCGTGCCGGTGCCGCTGTGGGCGGTGACCCAGCTGTCGATCGACTCGGCGTACTTCGTGCCGCAGGTCGGCGGGACCCGGCGGCGGGTCGCGGTGGTCAGCCACGACGATTCGCTGTCGCTGAGCGCCGTCCTGCTCGGCCCGTTGCGCTTCACCTGGAAGGTCGCGCTGGAGAACCTCGCCGAGTCCAGCAGGCAGGGCACCGCGCTGTCCCGGGTCACCGGCGGCACGCAGAGCGGCCTGGTGCTGATCACCACCGCGACCATCCGGACCGACCTCGCGGTGCAGTCGCTGACGTTCTCGCAGAGCGCGCAGCGGCGGGACACCCTCGACGTGGCGTTGCGGCTGCTGCACCTGCCGCGCCCGGGCAGCCTCGCGAAGCTGCTCGACGTCTCGTCGATCGGTGTCGGCGCCCTGACCGACGCGCTGCCGGTCTGAGGGGGGCGACGATGTCCAGGACCTTGCCCGCGCTGATCGCCCACCCGGTACCCGCCGTCGCGCCCCCGCCGGACCCCGCGGTCCGGGTGGTGCGGCAGGAACTGACCGCCGGGCTGCCCGTCCGCGTCGACCTCGACGCCGCCCGCGCGCTCGTGCTCGCGGTGCCGCTCGGGGTGGCGCGGGCGGTGCTCGCCGCCGACCCGTCGGCCGTCGTGTTCACCACTGCGAACCCCGGTGACGGCACGGCGTTCCGCGACTACGGCGCCGCGTGGCCCCGGCTGACCCTGGTGGTCACCGGGGCGATCGGGGCGACGGTCCCGGTGGTGGCCGGCGTGCCGGTCCGCCTGACCGGCAGCCCGGGGACGGCCGCGGTCGAGGTGACCGTCGACGAGCTCGTGCTCACCGCCGGTTCCCTGCGCAGCCCCGGCCGGTTCGGCAGCCGGCTTTCCCTGCGCTGGCGCGATCTCGCGCCGGCGCCCGACGACGGCCCGCCGCACCCGGTGGGGGACCCCGGTGTCCCGGTGCTGCTGACGCAGCTGGGGAAGGAGATGTGATGGCCTTCAAGGGCTTCACCTTCGCGCGCGGCCACGAGGTCGTGCCGGGCACCGTGCCCGCCTGGGCACTGGTGTTCCGCCACGGCGTCCGCGGCACCGAGCTGTGCACCCTCGGCAGCGACACCTACTCCGGCACGGTGAGCGCGTCGCTGCCGGTCGGGCTGACCGGGGGTGCGTACGAAGTCGTCGTCGAAGGCATGACGGCGGAGGACTACCGGAAGATCAGCCTCGCGCCCGGGACCCCGCTGGACGCGTCGCTGCACCTGTGGTGGAAGGACGCGCCGACCGGGGTGCTCGGCGGGCTCGCGAGGTTCACCGGGCTGGACAACCCGCTGTCGGCGACCACGCCGGTCCCGCCGGATGGCAGCCTGGTCGCCGAGCTCCGGGTGGACCGGTTGTGGCGGCGGCCCGGCCAGCGGCGGATGGACGTCGTGGTGAAGGGCCGGGAACGGGTGGTGGCCCGGCTGGCCGAGCGCCGCGTCGAGGGCCGCTGCTTCACCGCCCGCGCGGACGCCAACGGCCTCCAGGTCGCGGTCGAGAACGTCGCGGGCGACGACGTGCCCGTCGTCGGGCACGGACTGGCGAGAGCGCAGCCCACGCCGGGGGTGCGGGACTACGCCGCCGTCCCGCCGGGGACCGCGCTGGCCGCCATGCTCGAGCTGAGCACGCAGGTGCAGGCCGCGCTCGGGCTCTACAGCCAGGAGACGGCCGTGATCCGCGACGGGACCCTGCACCTTGGCAAGTGGACCGAGAACGGGACCACCACCCCGCGGCTGGACGGCGAGCGGCCGATGGACGACGAAAGCGGCCTGCTCGCGATCGAACGCGGCGCGGACCTGCCGCGGGATTCGCGGATCCCGCCGGGGTTGTTCGGCCCGAGGCCGCCGCGGGCCACGTTCGCCGTGACGGCGCTGGGGCGCCCGGACCTGAAGCCGGGGGACCGGGTCTCGCCGGTGCTGCCGCCGGAGGACTTCGTCGTCACCGAGCCGTCGAGCCTCGGCGCGACCCTGCTGACGTCGCTGCCGAACCTGCCCGCCGGCGTCGCCGACCCGGAGGCCGACGCGTCGGTGTGCCGGATCATCGAGGTGCGCCACGAGATCTCGCGGGAGCGGGGGTTCCTCACGACGATCCGCGCGGTCGTGCTGACCGCCGAGGACGACGGCTGGGACGAGGTCAAGCCCGGCACGGCGAAGGACGCCCAGCGGGCGCGGCGGTCGGGCGTCCCGTTCGCCGACAGCGCGCAGGGCGTGGCGAGCACGATCGGCGACGTCGTGGGAGATCGGATCGAGCGGACGTTCGGGGTAACCCGGTCGCGGACCGCGGTGATCCACGACCACGCGGTGTCCCCGGACACGCCCAAGCACACCAGCGAGGTCTGGCACGCCGACACGGCACCGGACGGCCTGCCGCAGGCGGCGCAGCGCACGGAGATCACCGCCGGCGCGCACGCGGAGCTGACCCAGGTGCCGTACGTGACGCCGTTCGCGTGGGGCAGCTACGGCCTCGTGCTGCCGCGCTACCCGGGCACCCGGGTGGTGCTCGCGAACGTCGGCGGCAGCTCGGCGGACTTCGTCGACGTCGGGGCGATCTGGCCGCAGAACGCGGGCCCGGACGCCCGGCCGGGGGATTACTGGCTGGCGCTGCCCGTGGGGATCACGGAACGGCAGCACCTGCGCGATCCGGATCAGCAGAAACCGCCGGACGGCCTCGCGAGCCACGACCTGGTCGACGGGGACGGCACCCGCGTCATCGAGACCGCGCGGTTCGTGCTGCGGGTCACCGACGCGCTCACCCGCGTCCCCGCCCGGCCGGCTCCCGACGACGGGCTCGGGGACGGCAGCGTGCTCATCGAAAGCCGCGCCGGCGACGGGGCCGCGCGGATCGTGCTGAAGGGCGACGGCAGCGTCACGATCAGCGCGAAGTCGATCACCTTCGACGCCGAGGACCGGATCGAGCTGAACGCCAAGGACGTCCGGGTGCAGCTCGACGGCGGCACGATGGACGTGAGCTGATGGCCGCCCCCGTCACCGAAAGTGGCTCGGTCGAGTGCCGGCACCAGGGCGCCGTCGCGCTGACCGCGGCCAGCGACCGGCGGCTGACCGTGAAAAACGGGAAGGTCGTGCTCTTCGACGAAGTGCTCAAGCAGAAGTACTTGGGCTGCACCGCGTCCACCCCGCCCGGTACGTGCGCCAGTTCCGCGCTGTCGCCGCCCGGTGCCGGCCGGGCCGCCCGGCTGACCGTCGGCGGCGCCGCCGTCCTGCTCGATTCCCTGACCGCCAGCTCCCTGCCCTCGGCCACGCCCGTGCAGGTCGCCGCCGGGCAGTCCGTTCTCACCGCTTCGTGAAGGAGTTCCGATGACTTCCCTGCCCCCGCCCCCGACGCCCCCGGGCGCCGCGCCGGGCGACGACTCCGCCGCCCGCCGGCGTGCGCTACTCGGCGTCGGCGTGCGCGCCGACCTGACCGACCCCGCCGACACCGCGCGGGACCTGGTGCTGCGCGGCACTCCCACCGGGGTGGACCTCGACCTCGTGGACGGGGTGGACGCGCTCTGCCAGGACCTCGCGGTCGGGCTGACGACGTTGCGCGGCAGCGACCCGTTCAACCTGCGGTTCGGGTTCCTCGGCCTGACGCCGATGGTGGACCAGACGTCCCCGGTGCTGGCGCGGGAAGGCCTGCGCAGCGCGGTGGTCGAGCTGGTCGCGGCCGACCCGCGGGTGCGCCGCGTGGTCGACCTGTCCGCGCCGTCGCCCACCGGCGACGTCGCTTCCCGCCGGCTCGACGTGGTCGTTTCGTTCGAAGCGGTCAGCGGCGACCCGGCGACCTTGAACACCGGCGGCCTCGCCTCCGGCACCCCGTTCGGTGAGGTGGCCCCATGAGCGACGAAACCAGCATCGACCTGACCGACGTCCTCGCCGTGGACGCCACGGTCACCCGGTCCAGCGGCAGCGCCGGGTTCGGCGTGACCCCGGCGGGGTTCCTGCCCAAGCCGTTCACCCGCCTGCTGGCCGAGAAGATCGCGCTCGCGCAGCAGCTGATCGACCCGGCCATCGACCTCTCGAGCGGCAGCGTCGTGCGCAAGCTCCTCGAGGTCACCGCGCTCGAGGACGCGCGGACCTGGGCCGCGCTGGCGGCGGAGTACGACGACAGCTTCGTCGCGACGGCCCGGGGCCGCGCGCTGTCCGACCTCGGCGAGGAGCTCGGGATCACCCGGCCGTTCCTCAGCGCGACCGGCTCGGTGACGCTGACCCTGGCGAAGGCGCTGCCGCCGGGCGTGCCGAAACTGGTGCTGTCGCGCGGTTCCCGGCTCTCGACGCCGGGCGGGCACCGCGTCGCGCTGGCCGCCGCGGTCCAGTTCACGACCGGGGTGACCACTGCCGTCGTGCCGGTGACGAGCTTCGACCCGGGGCCGGTGGGCAACCTCGACCCCGCCGTGACCGACGCCGGTGGCGGCCACCCGCAGCGGATCGACCGCTGGGAGATCGCCGACGCCAAGCTCGCCGCGATGATCGCGGCGGACGTGGCGGCCGGGTTCCTCGCCACGGCGTCGTCGATCGGCCAGGGACTGGTCCGCGTCCAGCACCCGCAGGCGCTGACCGGCGGCAACGCGCAGTTCGACGACGACCGCTACCGGGCGCTGCTGCTCGCGGCGCCGCGGTCGCTGTGGACGGCGGACTCGATCGCGGCCACCGTGGCGCTGGTCCCCGGCGTGCGGCAGGTCGTCGTGCGCGACGGCTGGGGCGGGCTCGACCTGTCCCAGTCGATTTTCGGCCAGTTCGCCTTCTTCGAGCGGCTGTTCGCGGCCGACCGGGACCTGTCGTCGCCGTTCTTCGTCACCGTCCTCGTCGCGCCGACCGAAGCCGCGGTCTGGGAGGGCGCGGGCGGGCTGCGCGCGGCCGTGCAGCAGGCGATCCGGGACGTCCGGCCGGTCGGGATCTTCCCCGACGTGGTGCGGGCCGAGCAGGTGTTCTTCACCGTCCAGGCCGACGTGACGACCTCGGGCCTGCCGCTGCCGTCCGGGTCCGTGGCCAGCCGCAACCTCAGCCCCGCCGCGCTGGCGCTCAAGCAGCGCCTCGCGGCCCGGCTGCGCGGGGTCGTCGACGGGCTGTCGCTGGCGGAACCGGTGCGGGCCGCGGCGCTGTCGGCGGCGATGATGGCGGAGCCGGGCGTCGTCGACGTCGGCGACCTCCACCTGATGCGGTTCCCGTACGCCGTCGACGGCGTGGGGTCCGGCGGGGAGAGCGACACCTCGCCCGACGTGCTGGACCTGGACGAGAACCTCGTCGTCGGCGCCGACCAGATCGCGGTCTTCGTCGAGTCGCCCGGCCGGCTGACGGTGCGGTGAAGCCATGACGACCCGTTCCCCGCTCGACCCGGACCGCCTCGGCGCCGGGGTGCTGGCCGCCGCGGCGGCCGAACTGATCGGGCCGCTGTCGCCGGCGGCCACCCCGCGCCCGCTGACCCTGCGCGCCACGACGTCGCCGGGACAGGCCGAGGCGGTGGTCGACACGACGACGCGGCACCCGCTGGTGCTGTGCACCGTCCTGTCCGATGTGGACGGCCAGGGCCTGACCGTGCTGCCCGCGGTTAAGACCGGCGGCGGCGCGCCGCAGTCGCTGCCGGTGGTGACGTTCGCGCCGCACACCGCGGCGGGCACCGCGCTGGTGGCGGCGCTGCCACCGGCGGGCAAGGGCGACGTCACCGCGCCGTTTTCCGTGCTGGCGCGCGGGATCCTCGGCGGCGAGACCGGCGTCGGGCTGAGCACCGCGCAGCTCATCGCCGCCGTCCGGTTCGACCTCGTCGAGGGCGTGCTGGGCCGGTTGCTGACCGTACTGCTCGATGAGAAGGGCCGGATCCGGCGCACCGCACGGGAAATCCGCGCGTCGCGGACCCTGGCGGTGGCGAGCGGCAACGCGCTCGACCGGATCGGCGCCGACCTGTCCAGCCCGCGGTTCTCCGACGAGCTGTTCTGGGACGCCGACGAGCAGACTCCCGCCACCCGGCCGCTCCAGCCACCCGGCGCGCGTGAGGACGACGCGTCCTACCGCGCCCGGCTGCGGATCCTGCGCGGCGTGCGGCTGCCCAGCACGCCGTGGCTCGACTCCGCGCTGGACGACTTCCTCGCCGACGTCGGCGTGCCGGGCACGGTGGGCGTCGACGAGGCGCCCGACCCGCAGCTGATCGCCCTGCGGCTGGTCGCACCCGGCGCGCCGGCCGCCATCGGGCAGCTGCTCAACGCGATCCGGCGGGTGCACATGATCTGGCCCGCGGGCAGCACCGAAGGCGACGACGCGCACGCGCACCGCCTGCTGCCGCCGGACGTGGCCGCCCGCGTCGACACTCAGCGCGCGGCGCTCGCGACCTGGCAGGTGCAGCCCTTCCAGCCCCTCGCGCCGACCGTGGCCGACGCACTGACCACTTTGGACCGGCGGTGCGGGCAGCTCGGGGCCCGGCCGTGGCCGAAGGTGCTCAAGGGGCAGGACAACGCCGGCGGGTCGCGGTTCGAGCTCGGGTTCGGCGCGCTGTTCGCGGCGCCGGTCGCGGCCCAGCTCGACGCCGCGGTCACCGCGGCGGGCAAGCTCAAGGACCCCAACCTGGTGCCGCAGCCGAGGTCGGCGGATCCGGCCGGGGCGTGGCTGCTCAAGGCGTGCGGCCTGCGCACGGTCGAGCAGGGCGCCGACGGCACGGTGTTCGTCAGCACCGCGCCGATGGGCCCGCTGGTCGTGGACGTCGAGCCGGACGCCTCGGGCGACGTCCCGCTGACGCTGACCGCGCGGCTGGTCTCGGCCACCGACCCGAACCACGACGTCCCGGTGGTCTCGGTGATCACCGCGCTCGCGGGGTCGCAGCTGACCCCGGTCGCGGATCCCGCCGCGGTCCTGACGGCCGCGCGGCCGACGAGCACGGTCGCCGGCCTGGACGCCGCGCTCGACGGCCGGAGCGTCCCCAAGGTGATCGACGTCGCCGCGTTCACCCGGCAGCTGGACACCGTTTCGCCGCGCGACTACGTGCTGTTCGACCTCGGCGCCACGCGCACGACCGCGGTCATCGCGAACTCGGCCCTGCTGAGCCCGCTGTTCACCACGGCGACCGCGGCCGGTGCGAGCAGCGTCGTCGCGCTGGCCACCGGAGCCGGGACGTTGGCGCTGCTGTTCGGCGTGACGGGGCTGCCGCTGGCGGGCGCCAACCTGGCGGGGGAGCACACGCTGATCCACCGCTGGCAGGTGCGCGGGCTCGGCGACCAGCACGCCACGCTTTCGCCGAGGCGCGGCGCCGT
The DNA here is from genome assembly GCF_014873755.1 of Amycolatopsis lexingtonensis. Classification (NCBI taxonomy): domain Bacteria; kingdom Bacillati; phylum Actinomycetota; class Actinomycetes; order Pseudonocardiales; family Pseudonocardiaceae; genus Amycolatopsis; species Amycolatopsis lexingtonensis. The sequence continues at coordinate 2,642,384 of NZ_JADBEG010000001.1, read as the reverse complement.
CGTCTCGATCCCGCTCTTCAACAGCGGGATCAGCGTCGTGTCGTGCGTGGTGGGACAGCGCTCGGGCGCGAACGACCCGTACACCTGGCGGCCCTCGCTGCCCGACGGCGCGCTGCTGACCCTGCGCCAGTACGAGCACCTGCTCAACATCGTCGAGCTGGCGACGCCCGTCGGGGTACGGGCGGACACCTTCGCCATCCGGCGGCGGCACGTCGACGTGGACGGCTCCGGCCGGCCCACGGGCCTGAACATCGCCGCCGCACGGGCTTACCGGCACTACCGCCTGGCGCCGTCCGCGCGGGCAGGACAAGGAGAGATCTCATGAGCGACGAACAACTCGTCTACGGCGTCCCGGCCCACACGATCGTCGAAGCCCTGCGCGGCGCGGGCGTCGCGGAGGACGACGTCGTCGCGGTGCTGGGCCGCGCGATCGCCCGGTCGTCCGGCCCCGGCCTCGCGGCGACGGTGAGCCCGCCGTTCGTCTTCCAGACCAGCGTTCCCCAGACCGCGCCCCAGTGCGAGCTGCACTTCGAGCCGGCGTTCACGCACCCGGACTTCATCGACGGCGTGACGGTGGTGCAGGCGGGCGAGACGCCGACGGAGATCGGGTTCAACCACCGGTTCCACGCCATCGAGACCGACCTCGGCGGGGTCGCGGAGGCGCTGCGCACGGTCAGCAACTGCATCAAGGAGCTGCGGCTGGAGCTGTTCGGGGTGGTCCAGGAGCTGCAGGTGAAGATCACCGCGATCGACCGGCGGATCGACCCGATCAAGGACAAGACGGAGACCAAGGAGTCGAAGGAGAAGGAGAAGGACACCAAGGAGACCAAGGACTCGAAGGAGAAGGAAGGCAAGGACAACAAGGAGACCAAGGAGAAGGACAGCAAGGAAGGGAAGGAGAAGGACCGGGGCAAGGACGGGCAGAAGGAGTTCGTCGACCTCGCCGGCACCTTCCCGCCGGAAGCTTCGGGTTCCGGGGCCGAGGTGGAGGGGGACGAGCGGACGTTCATCTCGCTGGCGGACCGCCCCGACGTCGGCCGCGACGCACTGTCCGAAGAGGACAGCTGATGCTGCTGATCCTGGCCCACGCCCGCGATTCGGCCGCCCGGGCGCTGGCGGACCGGTGGGGCAGCGAGGCCCTGCTCCTGACCGTCGACGAACTGCACCAGGCCCGGTGGAGCCTCTCGGTGGACCGCGACGGCGGGGTGCGCGCGGAGCTGTCCGTCGGCGCCCCGATCACCGGCGTGGTGAACCGCCTCGGCGTGCTCACCGGCGCCGACCTGCTCCGGATCCGCCGCGAGGACCGGCCGTACGCGGCGGCGGAGCTGACGGCGTTCCTGCTGGCGTGGCTCGACGCGTGCCCGGCCCCGGTGCTGAACCCGCCCAACCCGAGGTGCCTCAACGGCCCGGCCTGGTACCCGGAGGAGTGGGCCGACGCGGCGGCCGCGGTGGGCCTGCGGGTGGCGCCGGTGCACCGGACGGTCGGTCTCGGCCTGCCCCCGGCGCCGGCCGTCCCGCCGGGGACCCATCGCGTGCACGTGGTGGGCGACGTGTGCGTGGGGGAGGTGCACCCCTTGGTGGGGCGGCAGTTGCGGGCGCTCGCGGAGCTGGCGGGGACCCCGCTGCTGACGGCGACCGTGTCCGGGTTGGGAGCGCAGGCGGAGGTGCGGGAGATCTCGGCGTGGCCGGACCTGGCCGACCCGGCGGTGGCGGACGCGCTCGCGGTGGCACCGGGGCGGGCCGCGGGTCGTGGGGTCGCCGTGGCGGGGGAGTCGCCGGGGCATGTGCCCGAGGCTCCGCCCGGCTACGCGCCTCTCACGTCGCTCGCGGATTCCTCCGGCGTCAAGGCGGTGGCCGGATGAGCATCCTGCTCTGGGGCCTGGTCCGCGACCAGCCCATGTCCGCCGTGCTGACCCAGCTCCGGCGGCTCGACGCGCCCGTGTTCTTCCTCGACCAGCGGCAGGTCCTCGACACCACCGTCCAGGTCGAGGCGGGCCGCACCAGCCGCACGACCGTGACCGTCGCGGGGGAGACCTTCGACCTCGGCCGCGTCCGGGCCGCGTACGTGCGCCCGCACGACAGCACCCAGCTGCCCGGCCTCCGCACGCGCCCGCCCGCTTCGCCGGAGTGGCGGCACGCCGCCGAGGTCGACCAGGTGCTCAACGCCTGGTCCGACCGCACCGCGGCCTACGTCCTCAATCGGCCGGAGGCGGCGGCGGGGAACGCGTCCAAGCCGTTCCAGCTGCGGGCCGTCTCCGCGGCCGGGTTCGCCGTGCCGCCGACGCTCGTCACCAACGATCCGGACCGGGTCGCGGAGTTCCTCGACGAGCACGGCGACGTCATCGTCAAGTCGGCCAGCGGCGTGCGCAGCCGGGTGCGGCGCGTCCGGCCCGGCGACCGGCTCGCGGACGTCGCCGCCTGCCCGACGCAGTTCCAGCGCCGCGTGCCCGGGACCGACGTGCGGGTGCACGTCGTCGGGGCCGAGGTGTTCGCCGCCGAGGTGGACAGCGACGCCGACGACTACCGCTACGCCCGGGCGCTGGGCCACCGCGATCCGGTCCTGACGGCGATCGACCTGCCGCCGGACGTCACCGCCCGCTGCTTCGACCTGGCCAAGCGGATCGGGCTCCCGGTGGCCGGCATCGACCTGCGGCGCACCCCGGACGGCGAGTGGTACTGCTTCGAAGTCAACCCGTCGCCGGGCTTCACCTACTACGAATCGAGAACCGGCCAGCCGATCGCGGCGGCCGTCGCCGGGCTGCTCGCTGCGGCGGCGTTGTGCAAGGAGCACGTCTGATGACCACAATGGACACGCGGCCGGTCGAAGAGATCCACTTCGGCGGCGCCCGGGTCTTCGCTGTCGACCTGTTCAGCCCACCGGAGGTCGACCAGGTCCGCGCCGCCGTCGACGCGGCACCGCCCGAGCTGTGGCACGAAGGCCGGCGCACCCCCGGCGTCGGCCGCATGGCCACCATCGGCGAGGCGCTCTACCGCAGCCGCGGCAAGCTCGAGCACTACGCGGAGTGCGCGCGGCGGGAAAACCGGCTGCTCTACCGGCACTTCCGACTCGTGCACGAGCGTGTCGCGACCTTCTTCGAAGAGCGGTACGCGCTCCCGGTGGTGTACGCGGACGAGCTCGCCGTCCCCGGCTTCCACGTGTTCGGCTTCGACGCCCCCGGCGACTACGCGGGCGGCGGCTGGCACGTCGACGCCCTCGAAACGCAGGCGCCGTCGCTGATCAGGCGCGCCGACGACATCTCGGCGGTGGTCACCTTCACGGTCCCGTTCGAACTGCCGGACGGCGGCAGTGGCCTGGACCTCGAAGCCGACATCCCGGGTGCCGCGCCCGGCCGGCACGGCGGGGGCGAGGCGATCACCGTGCCGTACCGCGCCGGCACGATGGTGTTCACCGAGTCCGAGCTGTGGCACCGGATCTCCGGGTCCCGCTGCCGCACGCCGGGACAGCGCCGCGTGACCTACCAGGGTCACGGCGTCCGCCTGGACGGCCGCTGGATCTTCTTCTGGTGAGCTACGGAGCGGCGGAGAGGTCTTCCGGCGGGGTCCACAGCGGCGCTCCCCCGGTGCGTTCGGGTAGCAGCCAGCGGTGCCGCTCGGCGGTTTCGCCGGCGATGCGCAGGAACTCCCGCACGGGCTCCGGCTCGTCGCCCTCGCGCCAGGCCACCGACCACGGGTACACCGGCTGCAGCTCCCGCGGCCGGTGCACCGGGAACCCGTGCTCGGGGTAGCGGCGGGCGTAGCTGTCGAATTCGAACAGGAACGCGCTGCCGGGCGCGCGGCCGAGGGCGGTGCGGCAGTGGTCGAAGGTACCGGGGTTGCCCAGCCAGCGCAGGGTGAGCCCGGTGTGCCGGGCGAACGAACTCAGGTAGTGGCCGTGCACGTTGTACAGCGCGGTACCGGGGCCGTCCGCGAAGACCTCGAGCGGACGTTCGTGCATCGACACCGACGTCCGGTTCGGCTCCCCGGGTCTGCCGACCAGCCGGAACGGCTCGAGCCGCAGCGGCGTGTGCCGCCAGCCGGCCGGGTACTCGGCCCGCAACGCGGCCGTGACGCGGAGGATCGCGACGTCGAGGTGGTCGTCGAGCAGCGCGGCGAGCTGGCGGGCGCTGTCCATCTGGCTCTGGACCACCTCGGCACCCGGGTGGGCCGCGAGGTAGGCGTCGGTGACGATCCGGCTGGTGTCGAGCTCGAAGATGTGCGCGACCCGCAGGCGGTTCGGCGCGGGTTCGCGCAGCATCTGCCCGGCGGTCGCCAGTAGCTGCCGCGCGAGGTGCAGGAACCGCTCGCCGCGCGGTGTCAGGGTGACGTGGCGGCTGTCGCGCACCAGCAGCGGCGCCCCGACCTCGGCCTCGAGCCGGCGGATCTGCTTGGACAGCGCCGGCTGGCTGATGTACAGCCGGGCGGCGGCCCGGCCGAAGTGCAGCTCGTCGGCGACCGTGACGAAGTACCGCACCAGCCTGAGGTCGAGGTCCATCCGGGCCTTCCCGAGCGGGGGAGTGGAGCGCCAACGATGCCACTGCGGCTATCGATGCGCACGCACCAGGTCTTGGACGGCCCGGCCCGGATCGGGTTGGCTCGTGCCCGACACGCCGTCCCGAAAATCCGGAGGATCCGATGGCAGCCGCGGGCACCCCTGTCGTGTTCATCCACGGTCTGTGGCTCCACGCCACGTCGTGGCACCCCTGGATCGACCACTTCCGGGCCGCCGGGTACGCGCCCGTCGCGCCCGGCTGGCCGCACGAGCCCGAAACCGTCGAACAGGCCAGAGCGCACCCGGAAGCCGTCGCGGACATCGGCATCGACGACGCCGTGAGCCACTTCGCGGCCATCATCGAAGGCCTCGACCGGCCGCCGGTCGTCATCGGTCACTCGTTCGGCGGCCTGATCACCGAGAAGCTGCTCGGCCAGGGCATCGGCGCGGCCGGCGTCGCCATCGACCCGGCGCAGATCAAGGGCGTCCTGCCGCTCCCGCTGGCGCAGCTGCGCGCGGGCCTGCCGGCCCTGGGCAACCCGGCCAACCTGCACCGGGCGGTGTCGCTGACGGAAAAGGAGTTCCGGTTCGGCTTCGGCAACGCGCTGACCGACGAAGAGTCGGCGGAGCTCTTCCGGCGCTGGACGATCCCGTCGCCGGCCCGGCCGCTGTTCCAGGCCGCGGCCGCGAACTTCGTGCTGCATTCGGAGGCGAAGGTCGACACCCGCCGCGAAGACCGCGGCCCGCTGCTGCTGGTCTCCGGCACCGCGGACCACACCGTCCCGGACGTGGTCACCCGCTCGACGCTCAAGCAGTACCGCGACTCGACCGCCGTCACCGAGCTGAAGCAGTTCGAGGGGCGGGGCCACTCGCTCACCATCGACAGCGGCTGGCGGGACGTCGCCGACGCCGTGCTCGCCTGGCTGCGCGAGCACGGGGTCTGAGCCCGTGGAACTGGACCTCGCGGGCCGGGTCGCCGTCGTCACCGGGGCCAGCCGGGGCATCGGGCTGGCCGTCACCGAAACCCTCGTCGCCGAGGGCGTCCACGTCGTCGCCGGGGCGCGGTCTCCCGGGCGTGAGCTGGAAGAGCTCGCACGGGCCGGAAAGGCCCACGCGCTGGCCGTGGACCTCGGCACCGCCGACGGCCCGGGCCGGCTCGTGGAGCTGGCGCTGAGCGAGCTCGGGCGCGTCGACATCCTGGTCAACAACGTCGGCGCCGTCACCCCGCGGCCGAACGGCTTCCTGCTGGTCACCGACGAGGAGTGGACGCGGTCGATCACCCTCAACCTGTTGAGCGCGGTCCGCGCCACGCGGGCAGCGCTGCCGACGATGGTGACCGCGGGCCGGGGCAGCATCGTCACGATCGCCTCGATCAACGCGCACCTGCCCGACCCCGGCGTCATCGACTACAGCGCGGCGAAGGCGGCGCTGGTCAACTTCACGAAGTCGGTATCGAAGGAGTTCGGCCCGCACGGCGTCCGCGCCAACGCGATCAACCCGGGCCCGGTCGCGACGGACCTGTGGCTCGGCGCGGGCGGCGTGGCCGAGACCGTCGCGGCCGGCTCCGGCGCGACCCCCGGCGCCGTGGCCGACGAAGCCGCCACCCACGCCGTGACCGGCCGGTTCACCCAGCCCGCGGAGGTCGCGAACCTGGCGGCCTTCCTGGCCGCCGACCGGGTGGCGGGCAACATCACGGGCGCGACCTTCACCCTCGACGGGGGATACACCACCGAAACCCATTAAAATTCCGCCCGACCATCGGGGACGGGGGAGCGGTGACGGACGAATCCGGCGAATGGTTCGCGGTGCGCTGTGTCTTCCGGTGGACGCACGCCGGCGAAGAACCGTACGAAGAGCGGATCACCCTGTGGCGCGCGCCCGACCTCGACGAGGCACTGGCCCTCGCCGAGGCGGAAGCCCGCGAGTACGCGGAGCGGGCCGGGGTCGGCTACCTCGGCCTCGCCCAGGGCTACGCGACCGGCGAGCGGGAGCTGGCGCCCGGCACCGAGGTGTTCTCGCTGCTGCGCGACAGCGCCTTGCCACCGGCGGAGTACCTGGACCGCCACTTCACCACCGGCGGCGAGCACCAGGACCGCGTCTGACGTCACCCCCGCTTGCCGAGGGCCTCCCGCTTGACGAAGCCGATCACCCCGGTCGCGACGAACAGCACCGCGCCGACGATGATCAGCCAGAACAGTCCCTTGACGACGATGCCGAGCACGACGAGGACGGCCCAGATCACGAGCAGTCCGACGAGAAGGCCCATTTCAGCTTCCCTCCTGACGGTGCCCGGAGTGGTACCCGGCCGATCGGTCGGTTACACGTGGCGCGGTCGGGCCGTGTTCGAGCAGCTCGGCTTCGCCGTCGGGGAGCTGCCCCGTACCGGCCGACACCACCAGCCGGCGAGAGGCGTGTTCGTCACCGCCGGCCGTCCGGGGCGATGAGTTCGGCGAAGCGGCGGGACTCGACCACGCAGGTCGCGAGCACCTCGGCCGCCCCACTCTTTCCCGTTGTCGGCGAAGGGGAGAGGCTCAGTGCCACTGCATGAGGTCGTTGCCGGCAATGTCTCCGAGCGCGCCCTCCTCCAGCGAGCGCAGGTCGAGTCCAGGTGGGCGAGCGCCCGCCGGTTCCAGCCCTGCTGGTTGCTCCGCCTCCGATCGTGTCCGCCCCCCCGCTGACTCGGCACAGGCAGTGCATCGGGTGCACCCGATCGGTAACTGTTCAGGCCGTTTCGATTGTTGTTGGTAGCCAGGGGTTTCCGGTGATGGCGTCGCGTAGTGCGGTGATGACGTGGCCGTTCTTGCGGGCGGTGGAGATGTAGCTGCGGACGCGTAGCCAGGCGTGGGCGCCGTGTGGGGTGCGCCAGCCACCGGAGATCTTCAGTTGTGCCTTGATCAAGCGCAGGTCGCGTTCGGCTTGGTTGTTGGTGAACGGGACGGTGAGGTCGCGGGCGAAGAGCAGCACTTGGTGCTGGTAGTCGCGCAGGCGCACCAGCAGGTTCCGGGTCTTGCTTTGCTTACGCCCCCGATCCGGTGGGTGCAGCAGCAGGCCGACGTTGATCGTGCGGACGAACCTCGAGAGCAACGGATCGACGATGTGGGCGGGGATCGTGGCCTGGCCGGCATCGCGTGCGGTGTGGGCGGCGGTGTTGAGCTGTTCGAGGGTGGTGATCGCGATCCGGGGCCAGGCGTATTCGGGGTGGGCTTCGCCGGCCGCGTCCAGTTCGCGCAGGTGGTGGGCGTTGCAGCGGGCGTGTTTGCGCCCGAAGTCTTCATAGGACATGAGGCCGTCGTGGACGGCGACACCGCGGAAGTAGGTGAGGATCCCGAACTCGTCCATCGCCTCACCACCACGCTGCCGATGCGGCAGATACGCGGTGAGCACGACATGCAGCCACCAGTTCTTCCCTGCGACCCGGATGCCGGTCTCGTCGAAATGCGCCACCGGCGCGGCCCGCAACGCGTCCTCGACCTGCTGGGCAAATCCGTCGAGCTGAGCGGCGACCGGGGTGAGGACACCGGCGACCCAGCCGGTCGACACCGGCAACCCCATCAGGTCCGCCAGCAGCTGCGCTGTCCTGGCCACCGGCATGTGCTGGTAGGTCAGCAGGTAGACCGCCAGCGCGGTCACGTTCGGTCCGTAGCAGGCGGGCGCGGTCGCCTCGGCCGGGCCGGGTGCAGTCGTGACGCGGTGGCAACCTCCGCACCGCAGCCGGTGCAGGTGGCGCTCGGTCACCGCCGGGCGCACCGGTGGCAGGTCCACGACCTGGCGGCGGATCACCCCGGCACGGTCGGTGCGGCGCAGACCCGCGCCGCAGCCCGCGCACGCCGACGGTGTGTGGTCGACGATCGTGTCCGGGTTCTTCACCAGTGACAGCGTCGCGCCAGGCGCGCCGGGCTGTTTGCCCTGCTTGCGTCCGGACTTGCCCCGCAACGACTTGGGGCAGGTTTGCTGAACCGGTCCGACGACGGCGGCATCGAGGAGTTACCCGAATTCGTGCCCAGGCGACGCTTGAGCGCGGCGACCTCGGCCCGTAACGCGGTGATCTCCTCCCGTGCACGAGCGAGCTCCACAGCCTGCGCTGCGACCAGCACGGCCAATTCGTCATACGACGGACGAACACCTTCCCCCACAACAAGATCATCCCACAGGCCCGCTCACAGCCCGGAAACGGCCTGAACAGTTACCCTGATCGAGTGATGAACGTTTGTTCGTATTTCCGTAATCTTGGTGTGTGGACAGAGAAACGGTGTGGCAAGCAGACGCGGAGGCCCTGGCCGACCACCTCCGCAGCCTGCTCACCGTCATGCGGTCCGCTGAAGCGGAAATCGGTGCGCTGCTGGTGGAAATCGAATCCCGTGGCGTGCAAGAACTATTCGGCTACCGCTCTGCCGCCCGACTCTTGGAGCATCTCGCGGACCTCCCGCGCGCCGCCGCCGACAAGATGGTCAAACGAGCCCAGGCCCTGCACCCCAGCCACGCTCTCGACGCCACCCCCGCCGTTGCTCCCGCCACCGGTGTCGCTGCCCTTGCTGGTCGGTTGAGCACGCCGATGATCGATACCATCATCGAGGCTGTCTCCCGGATCCCCGCCTCTCATCGCGACTCGGCCGAGGCGGATCTGCTGGCTTTCGCCGCCGACGCGGGCCACAAACAGGTCGCTGCCCTCGGCGCCCGGATCTTGGCCCACCTCGACCCCGACGGCACCGCCCCCGACGACACCGAGCCCGCCACGCCGGTGCGGGAACTGTCGCTGCGCCGCAAACGCACCGGCACCTGGGAACTGTCCGGTCGCTTCGACGACGAGACCGGCACCCGTGCCAGCGCCCTGCTCGACGCCCTCGCTGAACGCCGCGGTGCCGAGGATGGCCCGGACTTCCGGTCCCCGCAGGAACGCTACGGCGACGCTTTCTCCGACGCAGTCGACCTGGCCCTCAACTCCCCAGAGTTGCCCACCCAAGCCGGGGAGCGCGTCCACGTGATGGTCGCGGTCTCCCTCACCGACCTGCGCTCCGGACTCGGCACGGCGACCCTGGGCGACACCGGTCTGATCTCGGCCGCCGAGGCCCGGATCCATGCCTGCGACTGCACCCTGATCCCCGCCGTGCTCGGCACCGCCAGCGAACCGTTGAACCTGGGCCGGGCCCGTCGCCTGATCTCACCCGGGCTGCGCCGGGCGTTGTTCCTGCGCGACCGCGGGTGCGCGTTCCCGGGCTGTCACCGCCCACCCCGGCACTGCCAGGGCCACCACATCCACCACTGGTCCGAAGGCGGCCTGACCGACCTGGCGAACCTGGTCCTGTTGTGCGGCCACCATCATCGGTTGCTGCACCGGTCGGGTTGGCAGGTCCGCATCGCCACTGACGGTCATCCGGAGTTCCTACCGCCGCGGTTCTTGGACAAACGCCGAAAACCCAGGCGTAATAACATCCATCAGCCCCTGCCATTCGCAGCCTGAAGATGGGATAGGCCCGCAGCCACCGGCTACGGGCCTACACCCACGACCAGTTAGCGACAGCTTGGGCCGCTATCGAAGTGGATCAGAGCCATTAGCTGGTCTCGGCGCTGAGGCCGGTGGCCGTCCGCCTTCGACCGCCTGGCCTTTCGATGCGCGGCCTGCTCGCCCGGATCCCGGCCAGGACCGAAATGAACTGCAGGCCGTCGCCACGTTTTCGGCGGTGGTCCGGCAGATCCCACGTCCCGCGGCGGGGCGCCGCCACCGGATCCCGTCGGCCGACTGCCGTCGACTGCAGGACGGGCGCTTCCCGCCGCAGAAATCCGTGCCGGACGGGCCCACCCACCCGCAGAGCGACGCACACAGTGCCGACCCGCCCCAAGTCCACCGACCTGGCCCTGAACAGACTCAAAGATCCAGCACGACATCCCCTGTCGGCCGAGCACAACACACCAGGGCCTCCCCGGCCGCGGGCGGTTCGAGCGGCTCGGGTTCGTACGCAACACTCCCCGAAAGCACCGGCGTCACGCACGTGTGGCACACCCCGGTCCGGCACGACCACCGCGTCGGCACATCGCACGCCTCGGCGAACTCCAACAGGCTCGGATACCCCTCGCCCCACGGCACGGTCAGCCCGCTGCGCGCGAAGGTCACCGCCGGTCCGCTTCCCGGGGTGCCCGCCGGTGCGTGGGGCGTTTTCCGGACGTTACCGACCAGTCCCGGGTTGATCGCCGACACCCCGCCGAACAGTTCACTGTGGACGCGAGCGGCGTCGAAGCCCAGCGACACCAACGCGGCACGCACGGCGGTCATGAACGCGTCCGGCCCGCACAAGTAGACCGCCGCGTCCACCGGAAGGTCCAAAGCGGACAAAGAATCCAGACTGAGCCGCCCCGTCTCCGAGGTGTGGAAGACGTGCTCGCGCCCGTGGGGGAGCCCGGCCAGCAGCCGATGGGCCTCGGCGGCGAACGGCTGCTCGGCGGCCGTCCGGGCGGTGTGCACCCACCACACCTCCCGCGTCGATCCGCGGGCCGCCAGTGCGTGCAACATCGCCAGCACCGGGGTGACGCCGATGCCCGCCGAGACCAGGACCACCGGGCGGTCTTCCTCCGTCAGGACGAAGTCGCCGCGGGGGCCCGCCACCTCCACCACCGCGCCCGGAGCCAGGTGCGTGTGGAGGTAGCTGCTCACGACGCCGTCGCGCTTGACGCTGATGCGGTATTCGCGCTCCGACGGTGCCGCCGACAGCGAATAGCTGCGGATCGGTGCCGGGTCGCCCGCGCCCGGGACGCGCAGCGTCACGTACTGGCCGGGCTCGGGACGGGGGAGCGGCTCGTCGGCGGTCAGGTGAATCGACGTCACCGTCGTGCTCTCGGGCACCACCCGGGTCACGCGCAGCGGCCGGAACCCGCGCTGAACCTGCGGTGCCGGAGCCGACAGCAGGTCGCGGAACGAGCCCTGCCAGCCCGGGCTGAGCGCGGGGATGTCGAGGGCCTTGCGCAGCATGTCCCGGTCGCGGTCCGGCAGGTAGAGGAGCGCGTCGACGGCCGCGACGCTCAATGCGTGGCGGCCGGTCCGGGTGCGGACGATCTCGTCGCCGGCCTGGACGTGGCCCTCGGTGATGACGCGCAGGTAGAAGCCCGGGCGGTGGTGGGCCACCAGCAGCGCCGGCATCCGCGGCTCGCCCAGGCGCATCCCGACGCGGAAGCACGTCACCCGCGGCTGGGTGACCTCGAACTCCGCCTCGCCGATCCGGTACCGGTCGCCGATGTGCACCTCGTCGTCGGGGAGGCCCTCGACGGTGAAGTTCTCGCCGAACCGGCCGTCCTCGAGGTCGTCGCGGCCGAGGAAGCGCCGCCAGTGCTCGTACGACTCGCGCTGGTAGACCAGCACCGCGCGGTTCTCGCCGCCGTGGCCGCCCAGGTCGCCCTGGCCGTCGCCGTCGACGTTGAGCCGGCGGACCAGCCGCGGGCCCTCGACCGGGTACTTGAAGATTCCCGTGTGGACGGTCCGGTCCTGCCAGGCCACGTCTTTCGGCATCCCGACGTTGAGCGACACCAACCGCGCCATGCTCGTTCCCCTCACTCCGGTTGCCCCAGACCTTATGCTCGGCACGTGCCGCCGCTGGTCGTGACCCTCGCCGTCGACGGACCCGCCCAAGCGGCGTGGAACGCGCTGCGGCGCAGGTGGTTCCCGCCGGACCGGCTGGTCGTCGGTGCCCACCTGACCCTGTTCCACACGCTCCCGGGCGAGCACCTGGCGACGGTGCTCGCCGACAGCGCCGAGGTGGCGGGCGCCGCCGAACCCTTCGAGCTCACGGTCACCGGTGCCCGGTCGCTCGGGCGAGGAGCCGCGCTCGACGTCACCGCCGCCCCCTTGCTGCGCCTGCACGCCGAACTGCGGGCGCGCTGGGCGGGCTGGCTCACCCGGCAGGACGCGCAGCCGTTCAAGCCGCACGTGACCGTGCAGAACAAGGTGCGGCCGGACGTCGCCGCCGAGACGCTCGAAGCGCTGCGCCTCGACCCCGGCCCGCGCACCGCGACGGCGACCGGGCTCGACCTCGGCGGCCCGTGGGAGCACCTCGCCACCGAGCCGCTGGGCGGGCTGCGCCGCCGAGCCCGGCGTCAGCCGAGCTGAGCGGCGGGCGCCGCGAGCTCCGCCAGATGACGCAGCGAGTCACCGAGGTGGCCGGGGCCGAACGGCGGGAACGCGATGCCCCGGTCGCGGATGTACCGCGGCACCGCCGACCAGTCGTAGGACAGCGTCACCTCGGTGCTCGACGCCCCGAGCGGGGTGAGGTCGTACCGCCAGAGCCAGCCGCCGAACTCCAGCTCGCCGTCGTCCTTCCGGTAGCCCGTCACCCAGCCGATGGCGCGCGGCGCGTCGAACACCTCGACGCGGTTGACCACCTGGTATTCGCCGACCGGACGGCTGCCGTGGAACATGTCCATCCGGAAGAGCTGGCCGGTCCGGCCCAGCGGCTCCGGGTCGACGGGCTCCCGGACCCAGCCGGTGCCGTCGATCGCCGCGTGGGTCGTCGGGTCCGCCAGCACCGCGAACACCCGCTCGGCGGGCACCGGGAAGGTCAGGGTCGCGCGCACGTTCTCGTGGTCCGACATGGTGAAGTCCTTTCTCGGAGGCTCTCACCCCCACCACGAACGGACTCGCTGCCTTTCGACACCGCGCGGCCGAAATTTTCAGTCGCGGTCACGGAACGCCGGTCTGGCCCGATTCTTGCTGAGGAGGCTCGAAGCCCAAGTCGCCTGGTGGGGGAGGTCGAGGTGGTGTTCTCACTCGAACTCGGCATGGAGCCGAGGCTCGGTCTGGAGGTGTCGCCGGCGCTCGTGGTCTTCGGCGAGATGCTCATGCTGCCCTACGACGCGATGCGAGCCGCGATCGAAGACGAGCTGGTGGGCAACACCGCGCTCGAGCGGCTGGAGAGCGAATGCCCGGTCTGCGCGGGCCGCTGGCGCACGCGGTGCCCGGTGTGCGCGCCACCCGCGCGCGCGAGTGGTCCCGGCCCGTTCGCCGCCCCGCTCGAGACCCCGGACGCCGAACCCGACACCCACGCGCTGCTGCGTGCTGTGCGGGCCGAGGTCGGGACCGCCGAGGTGGCCGTGGCCGAATACCTGGTCGGCAGCCTGGACGAGCACGGGTTCCTCGACCGGTCGTGCGCGCAGGTGGCCGCCGAGCTCGGCGTGCCGGAGGCCGTGGTGGCCCGGGTGGCCGAGGTGATCCGGCGGGTCGGGCCGCCGGGCGTCGGCGCGGGCGGGGTCACCGAGTGCCTGCTGCGCCAGCTGGACGCGCTGGACTGCGACCCGGACGACCCGACCGCGCGCCTCGCGCGGGCAGTCGTCGCCGGTCACCTGCCCGCGCTGGCGAAGGGGCACTTCGCGGCGATCGCGACGGCGTTGTCGGTGTCCCGCGACGAAGTCCGGCGCGTGCTGGAGTTCGTCAAAGTGCGGCTGCGCCCGTACCCGGCGTTCGACGGCAACGCCGCGCCCCGCACCGGTTACGTGGTGCCGGACGTGCTCGTCCGGCCGCACGAGGAGATTTCCGGCGAATTCGCCGTGACCCTGGTGGAGCCGGCGATGAACCGCCTGCGGATCCGGCGGGACAGCGGCCAGCTGCCGCAGGCCCGGTCGTTCCTCGCGCTGCTGCGCGACCGCTGGGAGACGCTGCGGCGGGTCGTCGAGCTCGCCGTCGAGCGGCAGAAGGACTTCCTGCGCGACGGCCCGGCCGCGCTGCGCCCGCTGACCCGCGCCGAGGCCGCCGCCGAGCTCGGCCTGCACGAGTCCACGGTGAGCCGCGCGGTCGCCGACAAGTTCGTGCTGCTGCCGGACCGGACGATCGTGCCGCTGGCGAAGTTTTTCGGCGTCAGCGGCGGCATCGACGAAGAACTGCGCCGGCTGCTGGCCGCGGCGGACGGCCCGGTGTCGGACCAGCGCCTCGCCGACCTGCTGTGCGCGGCGGGCTACCCGATCGCGCGCCGCACGGTCGCCAAGCACCGCGCGCGCCTCGGGTTCGCTTCCACCGCGCTGCGCTGACCGGCTGGCCCGGTTCTTGCAACGTCCAGGGCGTGCAGAGAACCCAGTGGGAGGCCCGCACCCGGGACCTCGAAACCGCGGCCCGGCTGCTCGACGTGACCAGCCGGGACGGGCTCGCCAGGTTCGTCGGCGAGCTGGTCACCCGCGCGGGCGGCGGGCGGCTCTCCCGCGAGGCGGGCCGCGCGCTCACCGGGGTGCTCACGACGACCGCCCTGCGGACCGTGCCGACGCTGACCGCGCTGGTCGGTGCCGGTGGCGTGCCCGCACCCCACGTGTACGGCCTGGCGCTCGAAGGCATGAGCGCCGAAGACCGCGACCACGAGCTCGCCCGCCGGTTCGTCCGGTTCGCCGAAGCGGCGGCCGGCCGGGCGGCGCGCACGCCGGACGGCGTGGCGGCGGCGGTCGAAGCGGCGGCGCGCGAGTTCGTGCCCGGGCTCGCGCCACGACCAGGAAAGGAATCCCGCATGTTCCAAACAGAAACCCCGGCGGAGTACGGCGAGGCCGAGTACGGGCGGCGCGGCCGGCGCGGTCGCTGGCCCGACGACGAAGAATACGGCGGCCAAGGCGAAGCCCCGTACGAGGCCGAGCAGGGCTACGGCGAGTACGAACAGGCGGGCAATAGCGAATACGGCCAGGGCGAATACGGGCAGGGCGAGTACCAGGAGTCCGAAGAGGCCGAGGAGGAGCGGTTCCTGCCGCTCATCCCGCTCGCGGGCAAGGTGCTCGGCGGCTTGTTGGGCGGCCTGATGAAGGAAGGCGAGGCGGAAGGCGAGTACGAGTCGGGCTACGGCGAAGCCGAGGGTGAAGGCGAAGGGGAGGCGGAGGACGAGTTCCTCGGCAAGATCCTCAAGCGCGTCCTCGGCCAGGAAGCCGAGCACGACGAACTGGCGCTCTCGCCGGCGCAGGAAGCCGAGTTCGCCGGGCACCTGATGGAGGTCTCCAGCGAGGAGGAGCTGGACCACTTCCTCGGCGGGCTGGTGAACGCCGTCGGCAAGGTCGTGCAGGGCGTGCGCGGCGCGGCGAACTCCCCGCAGGGCCGCGCGCTGATCGCCGCGGTCAAGCCGCTGGCCAAGTCGGCGCTGCCGGCGCTCGGCGGGGCCATCGGCACCGCGATCGCGCCCGGCATCGGCACCCAGGTCGGTTCGGCGCTCGGCACCGCCGCCGGGTCGCTGTTCGAGGGCGAGACGGCCCTGACGCAGGAGCAGGAGGAGTTCGAGACGGCCCGCCGGATCGTCCGCCTGACGTCGGCGGCGGCGCAGGACGTGGCTTCCGCGCCGGACGGCGGCTCGCCGCGGCTGGTCGGCGAACTCGGCCTGTTCCGGGCCTCGCGCCGGTTCGCGCCGTCGCTGTACCGCCGCGGGCTGCGCCGGATCTCCCCGATGGCCCGCCGGTTCTACGGGCGCCGCTACCGCAGCTTCCGCCGCCGCCACGGCAGCCCGCACCGGCGCCACTACGGCTACCACGGCTTCGGCTACCGGCCCCGCTACAGCCACCCCGGCTACGGGTATCCGTACCCGACCGGCCCCGAACCCGAGCCCGCGGCCGAACCGGCCCAGCCGCCCGGACCGCCGCGGCCCGGCTTCCGGTGGGTCGCCGTGCCGGTCGACGCCCCCGATCCCACCCCGGCCCCGGAGCCCGCGCAACCGTCCGATGACAGCGCACCCGCGTCGCAGAGCGAATACGCGTACCGCGCGAACGGGCGGGGCCACTCCCGCCACGGCGGTCTGTGAGCGACCATGGCCGTGTCCGCCGGCTGGCTGCTCGAACAGGAGACCCGCGCGCTGCTGACCCGGCTCGCGGCGGTCGAACCGTTCGTGCTGCAGGAAACCTGCGTCGCGGCGGCGGCGCTGTCGCCCGCCGCGCTGTCGGGGATCGAGCAGTACCTGATCGCGGGCAGGCGGGTGGTCCGCCGCCGGGCGGAGGAGTTCCTGCGGTGGCTGCGGGACGACGGCGCGGCCGTCCCCGCGGCCGAGCAGCAGCGCCGGTTCTGGGTGCTGCGCCTGGCTTTCCAGAACGCGCTGACCCAGTTCGACCTGTTCTCGGAGGTGATCACCCAGCGCAGCGAGCACGACAACGGCGTCCTGCTCTCCGGGCTCGACCTGGCCGCCGCGGACGCGTTGCGGCTGCCCGGCACGCCCATCGAAGGACCACCCGTCGTCTGCTCGTTCCACCGCGGGATCGGCGGCTCGATCCGCCGATCCCGCACCCGGCTCCCGGGCGGGGGCGACAACCCCGTCGCGCTCCTGCGCATCCCGCGCGAACGGATCGGGCTGGGGATCGCCTCGACCCTCGGGCACGAGGCCGGGCACCAGGGCGCGGCGCTGCTCGGGCTCGTCGAGTCGTTGCGAGCCCGGCTCGACGAGACCCCGTGGCGGGCCGGCGACCACGTCCGGGAGCTGTGGCGGAACTGGCTCAGCGAGATCGTCGCCGACGTCTGGGCGGTCGCGAAGGTCGGGATCGGCTCGACGCTCGGCCTGCTCGGCTTGGTGAGCCTGCCGCGGGGCTTCGTCTTCCGGCCGCCGGACGACGACCCCCACCCCGTCCCGTGGCTGCGGGTGCTGCTCAGCTGCGCGGTCGGTGCTCACTTCTACCCGGACCCGCAGTGGTCCGGGCTGGCGGAGACGTGGCAGTCCATGTACCCGCTGACCGGGCTGCGGCCCGAGCTCGCCGACACCCTGGACGGCCTGCGCGCGGACATCCCGGAATTCGTCGGGTTCGTCGCCGGGCACCGCCCGCCACGGCTGCGGGGCCGCGCGCTCGGTGACGTCCTCGCCAGCCCGGACCGCACGCGCCCGGCCCTGTCGCGGCACTTCTGGTCCTGGCAGGCGGACCCGGACCGGATGGCGGCCGCGCCGCCGATGCTCGCCTTCGCCGTGCTCGGCCAGGCGCGGGCGGACGGGCTCCTCCCGCCGGAGCGGGAGAGCGCGACGCTGCGCCGCCTGATCGGCACGTGGGCCGTCACCAGCACGCTCGAGACGGCCCGCGCCACCAGCCGCCTGTTCGCCGGGCAGCCCCTGCTCCCGGTACCACCCCAGCCAGCCAGCGCACCGCACTTGGAGGAACACCGTGTCGAACCCTGAACGCCTCGGCGGCGAGAACACCACCTACGACCTCGTCCTCACCGCGCAGCCGGACCGCACGACCGCCGGTGGCATCGTGCTGCTCGAAGCCGTGCTGCCCGCCGTCTCCCGCACCTACGAGGTCTCGTGGACCCTCACCGGGCCGGTGGTGCTGACCACGGAGGCCACCCGCATCGCCCTGCTCGGCGCGACCAGCGTCGTCGGCGACCGGGTGGAGGTCTCCGAGGGGGAGCACAAGGTGCTGCGGGCCACCCTCGACACCACCCCGCTGGCCGTCGGCTCGTGGACCGTCAGCCTGCTGCTCGTGCCGGTCGGCATCGAAGGCGGCGACGAGGAACTGGCCGCCGATTCGGGGCCGATCGAGGTGCTGCAACGGCCGTTCGCGGCCGGCGACGACGTGGCCGTCACGCTCAAACGCGCCCAGGTCCCGCCCACCGAAGACCAGTCGCTGTGGATCGCGATCCGCAACAGCACCACCGCGATCGGCTTCGAGAACTTCAGCCGGTTCGTCGACCAGGTGATGTGCGGGGACACGCCGGGCAGGCTCGACCGGGCCGACCGGCGCGCGCTGGCCAGGGTCGAGCGCCGCACCGCGCTGCCGTTCCCGAACGTCAACCGCTACCGCCTGCTCAAGGCCGCGGCCGAGGTCTTCCTGATGGTCAACTGCGGGGTCGACCGCCGGGTGTTCGACGGGGTCGACGTCGCCGAGGAGTCCCGCCGGCTCAACCGGACGGTCAGCAAGAACGACATCGAGCGCGAGTTCCGCGACTACCTCGTCCAGGTCGACCGCGGGAACGGCGGCGGCACCCTGGACGTCCTGCCCTACCTCGGGCTGATCCGGCTGCAGTTGCGGGACGTGGCGGTGACCGGGAAGGCGAACGACGACGAAGACGCGGAGGCGTGCTTCGGGATACTGGCCGACAAGCTCGTGCACCCGTGCTTCCTCGAGCTGATCTGGTCGTTCTGGACCGACGAAGCGGGCCCGCTGCAGGCGTTGAAGGCGATCAGCTGGCGGTTCCAGAACCGGGCGGCCGGCTCCCCGCGGCGGGATCCGCTGGCCACCATGGACATCGATCCGCTGCGCCCGCTCAACAACCTCGTCTGGGGCTGGATCCAGGACGAGCAGCACCGGCTCACGATGTCGCGCCGCGCCTACGAGTACGACCACGCCTACGGCTTGGAGCTCTCGACCCGGCAGGGCCCGCCCGTGCGGGGCGTGGACAGCCGGTCGCGGTTCCTCGACGCGTTCCACAACCTCCTGTCGCTGTGCGAGGTGTTCTACCGCTGCGACGACGACACCACGGTCATCGCCGACGGGTTCGGGATGCTGAACGCGCTGAAGGAGACCCACCTGCTGCTCACCCAGGGCGCGCACAACCAGTACGGCGACCTGCCGTGGACGGCGCGCCACGAAATGCTGATGGCCGAATGGATCCTCGCCCGCCCGGAGCTGAAGGACTTCCTGGCGACCCGGACCATGGTCGCGTACCAGGAGCCGTGGATGGACCGGGTCGAGGCGATGAACCGGCTGCAGCACTGGACGGACGTGTCGGTGCAGCACTTCCGCGACCTGGCCGTGTTCGGCGAGCAGCTGCTGCTCAGCATCCGGTTCGCCGCGTGGAGCGTGGTGATCAACCCGGAGAACGCGGCGCAGTGGGCCCGGTACTTCCGCGCCGAGGTGAAGGGGTACATCTACGCCTACCGCGCGGTCAGCGGCGTGGACCTGACGCGGCGCGACGCCGCGCCTGCCCCGGTGCGCCACGGTGCCTACCGCTCCTGATGCGGGTGATCGACGCGCACTGCCACGCGGGTCCCGGCGACGGGTTCAGCGGACCGTGGGACACCTCGGCGCCGCTGACCCGCTACCTGCGGCGCTGCGACGAGGCGGGGATCGGCGCTTCGACGCTGTTCGCCGCGTTCCACTCCGACTACGCCACCGCCAACGAAGCGGTCGGCCGGATCGTCGCCGGGCGGCCCGGCCGGTTCTTCGGGTTCGCGTTCGTGCACGCCGAGCGCGACCGGGGCCGGGTCCGGCCGCTGGTGCGCCGCGCCGTGACCGGGTTCGGCTTCTGCGGCATCAAGGTGCACCGCCACGACGCCCGCATCAGCCGGGAGATCTGCGAGGTCGCGGCGGAGTTCCGGCTGCCCGTGCTGTACGACGTCGTCGGCGAGACCGCCGCGGCCGGGCTGCTCGCGACCGAGTTCCCCGGCGTCGACTTCATCGTGCCGCACCTGGGCAGCTTCGCCGACGACTGGAGCGCGCAGCTGGCGTTCACCGGCGTGCTCGCCGAACACCCCAACGTGCATACCGACACGTCCGGGGTGCGCCGGTTCGACCTGCTGGAGCGGGCGATCGCGCTGGCCGGCCCGGAGAAGGTGCTGTTCGGCTCGGACGGGCCGTGGCTGCACCCCGGGCTGGAGCTGGCGAAGGTCCGGTTGCTGCGGCTGCCGCCGTCGGCGGAAGCCCTGGTGCTGGGCGGGAACTTCCTCCGCCTTACCCGCGCGGCGCGCCGCAGCTCGTGCACCCGGCCGGGGGAGCGGGGTCCGGGTCCGGCCATTCGTGGTCCGGCACGTCTCCCACGGTGACGACGCCGTTGCCGAGGTGGCGGTGCACGATGCGCAGCACGAGGCTGCGCAGGTCCCGCACGTTGCCCGGGTAGGACCGGCCGACGAGCAGCTCGCGGACCGCGTCCTCCAGCTCGGGCGGGCCGGCGTCCGGGCGGGCCTGGCGGAAGAAGTGCCGGAACAGCGGGATGATGTCGCCGGTCCGCTCGCGCAGGCTGGGCAGGCGCAGCGTGCACTCCGCGATCCGGTAGTAGAAGTCGTCGCGGAACGCGCCCTCCGCGCGAGCCGCGGTGAGGTCGCGGTTGGTGGCGCAGACGAGCCGGAACGAGCTCTTGCGCCACAGATTGCTGCCGACCCGCTTGAACGTGCCCTCCTGGATCACGCGCAGCAGCTCGGCCTGCAGCGGCGCCGGCAGCTCGCCGACCTCGTCGAGGAACAGGGTGCCGCCGTCGGCCAGCTCGAACGCGCCCGCCCGCGGCGCCGCGGCACCGGTGAACGCGCCCTTCTCGTGGCCGAAGAACTCGCTGCCGGACAACGACGGGACGACCGTGCTGCAGTCCAGCACGACGAGCTTCTTCTTGCCCCGCCGCGGATCCAGCTCGTGGATCAGCTGCGCAACCCGTTCCTTGCCGGTGCCGCTCTCGCCGGTGATCAGCACCGAGGCGCCGGTGAACCGGGCGACCTCGACGGCGTCGCGCAGCGTGGCCTGCCAGACCGGGCTGTCGCCGACCAGGAAGTCCTGGACGTGGCGGCACGCCAGCAGCTCGTCGATGGCCTGCCAGCGGCGCAGGCGTTCGGCGACGTGCCGGGCCGCGGTGGCGTCGCCGTCGCGCCAGGTGCAGGCGTCCGAAGCACCGGCGCGCAGCAGTGCCCAGCTGTCCGCGCCGAGCGCCCGGCCGGACGTCGACACCGCGAGCACCCGGCCGGGCCGCTCCCGCGACACGGCGCGGAGGCGATCGGCGACCGCCGGGGTGGGCGTGTCGAAGGCGAGGACGCCGTTGCGCGGGCCGTCGTCGCCCGGGCGCAGCGCGACGTCCAGTTCGCCGAGGGCCCGGACGAACGACTCGAGGACGCCGCCGGGTGTCCCGGCGACCTCGAGCCAGGCGTCGACCGTCGCCGCCGGGCCGGCCGCGGTGGTCAACGCCGGGGCCGCACGCGGGTCACCGCGCGTCCGCCTTCGGGCGCCGCGTGCGGGTGGCCCGTGGTTTTCCCTTCGGCTCCGCGGGTTCGGCGGGCTTCCGGCGCGGCTTCCCGGCCGCCCGCTCGGCCGCCGCGACGGGCCTGCCGCCCGTCGCGGCCTCCTTGGCGGTCAGGGGCACCACACCCGGGACGAACTCGAACGTCGTGCGCGGGAGGGTGAACGGCCGGCCGATCCGGGCGCCCCGCAGCTTCCCGATCGCCCGCCGGGTCTTCCCGGCGGACTTGTAGAGCCGGGTCGACCGGGCCAGCTCTCGCTGCTGCCCGCGGCGACCGGAGAAGAACACCCAGCCGTAGCGGCCTTCTTCCGTGGCGAATATTTCGAACCAGAAATCCTTCACAGCACGTCCCTTCATCGAGACCGGTGGATCGCGAGCGCCTGTGCGGCGTGCGCCCGGCGACGGGCGAGCACCGCCTGGACGCCGGGATCGCCCACCGGCCGGTCCAGCACCGCGGCCGGTCGTTCGAACCGCAGCACCACCACGTCGGCCGCCTGGTCGGCGGTCACGCCAGGGGAGCGCAGCACCGCGTCGACGGCGGCGTAGTCCCGGCGCAGCTCGGTGACCAGGTAGTCCACCTGAGCGTCCAAATCGGACAGAATGGCCGAGCCCGGTACCCGGCCGCGGAAGCTGTGCCGGAACAACCCGGCCCGGCGGTTCGCGCTCGTCCACTGCGCGAGCCCGACGCCGGGCAGGCGCGGCCCGGTGCGCGCGGTCGTGCTGCGGTCCCGCACCTCGTCCGGCGTGAAGTCCCGGACGCGGCCGGTGAAGTCGGCGGACCGCATCGGGGTGTCCTCCCGGCTGCCCTCGATCCGGCCCGGCTGCACCCCCGACTCGGCGAGCAGGTTGCCCACGACGCCGGCCGCGCCGTTGACGGGATAGCCGTAGGTGTGCACGAGCAGCTCCATGACCCGCCGGACCCGGGCGTCCCGCGTGGTACCCGGGGGTTGTTGCTGCTGTTGTCGCGGCGGCGCGTCCCGGCGGCAGGTGATGACGGCGAAGAACGAGCTTTGCGCGCCGGTGAGGTCGAGCTTGCCGTCCGGGCGCGTGCGCAGCGACTTCTCGCCGACCGTCTGGCCGACGTTGCCGCCGACCACCCGGATCCGGCCCGGCCGCACGTCGGTCACCACGTCGCAGTGCGTGGCCCGGTACCGCGCGTCCCCGATGTTGTCGTAGGTGGCACCGCTGTCCTGCCGCGCCGCGCACACGAGGTCACCGACGCGGGGCGCGACCTCGGTCGCCCGGAACGCCCAGAACGGGTTCGCGGTGTCCCGGCGCAGCCGGTTGGCCAGCGCCGCGCGGATGTAGGACTGGTGCGCGGCCGAATAGGCGAACGCGGGCCCGGCGCCCGCTTTGCGCAGCACGTACGAGATGAACACCGCGCTCCACGGATGACCCGACTGGTAGGCCTTGCTGCGCAGCTGCGCGTCGGTCACGGTCGCGCCGACCCCGTCGCGGTAGTACTCGCGCAGGATGGCCGAGGCCGCCGCGTCGGTCTCCTTCAGCGCGGCCCCACCGCCAGGCCGCCAGCGCCGGAACTGCTCGCGCGCCACCTTGGCGATCGCTTCGCACAGCGGCGGCCCGCCCGGCGGCGCCAGCTCGTGCTCCGGCTCGCCGGTCTCCGGCAGGTCCGCCCCGGGATCGGCGAGCAGCCGCCACCCGAAAGTCCGCGGGATGTCGTCGTGCGCGACCCGCGTCCGCTCCACCCGGAAGGTCCGGGTACCCGGCGCGAGGGCGGCGGCGACCCGCAGGCTGTGGGCGGCGGTCGCTTCACCGGGCCGGAACAGTACGCGGAGCGCACCCGTCCCGGCAGCCTTCCGCTTCCGGGCCCAGGCGATCAGCGGCGCCGGATCGGTGTACAGCGCGTCGAACGCGTGCACCTCGTCCGGGTCGGTGTGCCGCAGGATCGCCATGAGCGCCGCCCCACCGCCGGAATGCGCGGTCAGGATGAGCTTGCCGCGCGTGGCCCGCACACCGGTCGCGGCGGAGAACCGGCGCAGCGCGTCGCCGACCAGCCGCGCGAGCGCGCCCGGCGGGGTCAGCGCGGGGAAGCTGTACCCCTCGCCGGACTTCCCGCCGTGGAAGTGCCCGCGGGGGAGGACGAGCAGCGTGGGCGTGCGCCTGCCCCGCACCGAAGGGTTCGCGGGATCCGCGAGATCGAGCCCGCTGCGGGCTTCCTTGTCGTCCGGCAGCGTCATCCGAGCCCCGCGCGCGGAGAAGCCGTGCAGGTGCACGACAACGTCGACGGTGGCGGCGGGCGGCATCGGCCCCCACCGCAGCACGAGGTCCGGGCCGCCGCCCCGGTGGTTCGCCAATTGCGGCAGCCGGGCCACGACGAGCCTGCCGCCGTGCCTGCTGCCGGCGCGGTGTTCGAGCACCGCCGCGGGAGATGCCGTCATGGCCGACCCTTTCCGAAGCTCCGGGTGTCGGCCCTCGTTCCTGCAAGATGCGGGCCAGCAGCGGAGCTCCCACCCCACGCCTACGAAGCGGTCGAAGCGGGCGAAGTGTTACCGCTGCCGGGCGACCACATCGCGGCGATATCCGGGCTATGAATCACCATCCGGCACGAGCAAGGCGTGCACCTCGTCGGCCTCCGGACTGCGCAGCTCGGTGTACGCCACCAACGCGGCTTCGAGGTGCACCTTCGCTTCCGGGTCGCTCCCCGCGGCCCGGTGAGCCGTACCCAACCCGTGGTGCGCGACGGCCCGTTCACGAAGATGACCGGTTCGCTCGGCGAGAGCCAGCGCCCGCTCGTACCACGAAATCGCCTCGGTGCCGGTCTTCGTGGCCGCGAATTCGTTGAGCGCCGAGATTTCGAGGTTCGTGTCTCCGCCGGTCTTCGCGAACTCCAGGGCGCGGCGGAAGCAGTCGTCGGCCTCGTCCGGCCGGCCCAGACCCGCGTACGCGCCGCCCAGTGCGGCCAGTACCGGTCCGCCGAGGCCGGCCGAGTCGAGGTCCAGCGCGATCTGGCCGCTCCGCCGCAGGTAGCCGACCGCCGTGTCGTGGTCGCCGCACCAGCGGTGGTGCTCGCCGATGTTGCAGAGGGCGATGCCTTCGAGGAGGGGGTGGCCGGTCCGTCGTGCCGCGGCGAGCGCGAAGCCGAGGTGCTCCCGGGCCGCCGCGCGGCGGCCGCGCATGTCGTCGATCGTCGCGAACGCGTTGCGCACCATGCTCTCGAGCAGGTCGTCTCCCCGCGCCACGGCCACGGACAGCGCTTGCTCGAGGTGGCCGGCGGCTTCGTCGTAGCGGCCGAGCCGGATCAAGGCGGTGCTGACGGCCCTGTCGGCGAAGCCCCGTTCCGGCGTGCCGGGGCAGGTCGCGGCGAGCGCGGCCGAGTGCAGGGCGAGCGCGTCGTGGTAGTGCGCCGCGACTTCCAGGTACCGCCACAGCGTCGCCGACAGGCGGGCCACGTGCCCGGCCAGCTCGGGCGGAGCCTGGGTGGCCGCCGTCAGCATGGCCGCCCGCTCGGCGTCCAGCCACGCCCGCGCGGCGCCCGCGTCGGCGAAGCCCGGCCGCGGGCCGGCCGGACACACGGCGGGCTCGCGCAGGTACGGCTCGTGGGGCGAGAACAGGTCCATGGCCGCCGAGGCCCAGCCGAGGTAGTGGTCGAGCAGCCGGGTCGAGGCGGCGAGCCGGGTGCCGGGGTCGTCGGTCTCGGCGGCGAGCTCGCCGGCGTAGAGCTTGACGAGGTCGTGCATCCGGAACCGGCCCGGCGGGTCCTCCGCCAGGAGGTTCGCGGCGCACAGCGCGCGCAGCGGCCGGACGTCCCCGATCAACGCGGTCGCGGCCGCGCGCCCGATGCCGCCGCCCGGAGTCGACCCGAGCAGGCGGAACGCCGTGGCGGCACCTGCGTCGAGGCAGCGGTAGGACACCTCGAACACCGCGCGCAGGCTCGCGGACAGCTCACCGGTGTCCAACGCGTCCAGCCGGCTTTCGCGCAGTTCGGCGGCCAGCGCGGCCAGCGGGCGGTCCGGCTGGGCGGTGACCCGGGCGGCGATGATCGCGAGCGCCAGCGACAGCCCGCCGCACCGGTGCAGGATTTCCCGCGCGGCCTCGGGTTCGGCCGCCAGCCGGGCCGCGCCCAGCTTGTGCGCGAGCAGTTCCCTGGCCTCGGGTTCGTCCAGCGTACCCAGCGGCAGCGCCCCCGCGCCCCGGGTGGTGAGCAGGCCGCCCAGCTCGTGCCGGCTGGTGATCAGGACCGAACAAGCGGACCCGCCGGGGAGCAGCGGGGTCACGTGCGCGGTGTCGCGGGCGTTGTCCAGCAACACGAGCAGCCGGCGCTGGGCGGTGAGGCTCCGGTACAGCGCCGCTTGCGCGTCCGGCTCCGGCGGGATCGACGCCGGAGCCACGCCCAGCGCGCTGAGCAACCCGCGGAGGGCGCGTTCGGCGGGCACCGGCTCGTGGGCCGGGTCGAAGCCGCGGAGGTCGGCGTAGAGCTGTCCGTCGGGAAACCGGCTCGCGTGACCGGTCGCCCACCGCATGGCGAGCCAGGTCTTCCCGAGGCCGCCGGCCCCGGAGACGACCGCCACCGCACCCGGTTCCGCGAGCAGCCGGTCGAGCGCCGCGAGTTCGCCGGTGCGCCCGGTGAAGGACGGCGGCGCGGCCGGGAGCTGCCGGGGGGCCGGCGGGTGCCCGCCTCGCAGGATCCGCTCGTGCATCCCGCGCAGGCGCGGCCCCGGGTCGGCGCCGAGCTCGTCGGCCAGCCGTGACCGGACCTCTTCGTACTCCCGCAGCGCGTCGGCCGGACGTCCGTCGAGGTAGAGCGCCTCGATCCGCTGCGCCGCCGCGCGTTCCCCGGTCGCGGGCCCGGGCCGGGCGAGCACCTCGGCGTGGGCGCCGGTGCGCAGCCGGAGGTCGTCGCGGTCCAGCTCCGCGGCTTGGCGCTTGCGTTCCAGCTCGCCGCGGACGCCGTCGACCCAGGGGGAGTCCAGCTCGCTCAGCGGTTCGCCCCGCCACAGGGCCAGCGCCTCGTCGTACAGCGCGAGGGCCGCCTGGTCGTCCGCCGTCGCCCGCGCCCGCCGCAGGAGGTCGTCGAACCGGCGCACGTCCACCGTGAGCGGGTCGGCGACGAGAACGTAGCCGCCGCGATCGCGTTCGATCGCGATGCCCTCGAGCGGAGCCAGCAGCCCGCGCAACCGCGAGACGTACGCGTAGAGGGCGTTCCGCGGCTGCCGCGGCGGCCGTTCGCCCCAGACGCGGTCGATCAGCCGGTCGACCGGCACGGCCCGGCCGACGTCCAGCAGCAGCACCGCCAGCACGTCCCGCTGCCGGGCGTGCCCGATGTCGAGCCGGGTCCCGCCGGCCACGACCTCGACGGTGCCCAGCACGCGCAGTTCCACCACGGCGTCCCCTCCCTGCTCTCAGGCCTAGCGGATCGGAGGCGCCGGTACAAGGTCCGCGCAAGGTTTTCCCAACGCGATGCGGGGACTGTGACAGCGGCACCGGGGGAGGCGTGATGATTTCTTTCGAGTACTTGGTGGCGCGGAGGGCGGACGTCCAGCAGGAGTTCGCCGCGGCCCGCCGGTGGCGGCGGCGCATCCGGCGCTTGCTGGAGCGGTCCGCTCATGACGATGAGCGGACGACAGCCTGGCATGGCCGCGCGCGAGGCCGTTACTGAGGATCTCGGTGGTGCCGCATCCAGTTTTCAGCACCACACGACGGGCAGCGCAGCCTGTACTCGCCGCTGCCGCTGTCGGTATACGGGAACCATTCCACTTCCAGGAAGTCATCGTCATTTTCCGGGCAGCGCAGGTTTTCTCGAACGCCCTCGGTAACCCGAACGGCCGCCTGTAGCCACGCTGAGCGGCTCACTGGTGCCTCCCCTGACGCGAGCATCCGGATCACTATGCGACCCAGGTTCTCATGCCGGCCCGTGGACCGGCGATCATCACGGTCATGGTCGCGTGGGTCGCGGAAGATCTCGACGAAGCACTGAACGAGGCTACGGTGGCCGGACTTCGCCTGAGGCCGGACGGACGCGTCGTGATCCTGCTTCACGTGCTTACGCTGCCCGAGCACGGTCCAGCCGACCCGGACCCGCGCAGGGCCCTGGTCCTGTCCGGGGTCTCCACGGTCCGAGTGCTCTTGCGCCGTGAGCGACCAGCCGAAAGTCCCCGGTACGGGCCCGCGATCCCACTGCGTGACTTCGACGCGGTCGAGGAGTTCTTTGCCTCGATCGCGGTGCCGGGGTCGATGTACGGCTGGAAGTTCCTCGACGACCCCGACCTGACCGACGACTGGCCCTCGGTGATCAGTTTGGCGCACACCCGGGAGCCGGCCGGGGCAGCGCACTCGCTGTACTGGTTCAACGAGTGCGGCCTTCCCGGACTCGACGGCTTCTTGCCGCACTGCATCGAGGGTGTCGTCGACTTCACGGAGCTGGCCGTCGAACGGTTCGACGGTAGCCCGATTCCCGTGGAGGAGTTCACCGCAGCAGGGAGACGTTGGTGGCGGGCGCTCTTCCACGGTGACCGCCGAACCTCCGTCGAGGCCCAACGCGCGCAAGACCCTCCACCGTCATGGCGGCCGTTTCCGTAGCGCCAACGCCCTGCCATCAACCTTGCTGCCGGGTCAACGCACGCTCATGCCGATGAGCGAGTGTCGCCTTTGCTCTGCTCGGTCAGAGCAACTCGAGACGGATGCCGTCTCGAGTCCCGTCCTCATCCGGTCCGTGATCGCGAATGATCCCGACGATCTCGTCGAACAGCGTCGGGCCTTCGCCGCGCTCGGCGTTGACGATCTCGGCGTGGATGGTCGGACGGTTCGACGGGTGGCAGGTGAGGAGAAGCTGCTCTCGCCTTCGGACTGTCGCCTGGTAGCCGAGCGCGGACCTTGACCGCCTCGAGTTGAGCCACCTCAAAATCCAGCCGCCGTCGGGCGTCCCGAAACCGCCACCGAGGATGTCGTCGAAGGCATCGAGGTTCCCTTGCCACGTGTGGTCACGGAGCAGCCGTGAGAACTCGCAGGTGAACCCGTCGAAGTCGGAGAAGCGGGCTCCGTCGATGGTCAGTACAGGAAGGTCGTCTCCACGGTCGGCCATGATCCGAGCATGGCACGCGGCGCTCCAACCGCTCGCCATTTTCGCGAGTCCTGTCGTACGGCAGCCGTACGCGACTGGATCCTGATCGCACCGCACAGCACAACCGGCGGCTGATTTGCCCGTTACGCGGGGACGCCCGCCGCGGTGCCGAGCACCCGGGTCACTGCCTCGGCGAGTGGCGTGCCGCCTGCCGAGTGCCAGGCGACGATGACGTCCGGACGCAGCAGCAGAGCGCCGTCGGCGGGCAAGCAGACCTCGGCGAGCCAGTCCGGGTGCGACACCGTGGCCACGCGCAACCCGAGACGATCCGCTTCGGCGATCCAGCGTCCGTTGTCCGGGCCGGTGAGCAGGGTCAGGCCGGGCCCGGCGAGGTCCACAGTGGACGTCCGGGCGTCGAGCCAGGCGTGGGGCACACGCGTGCCGGGACGGCCCGCCGGGGCGTAGTGGTCGACGGGCGCGGGGTCGCGGCCGTCGGTCACGAACGCGCCTTCGGGGTACTGGGTGCCGAACATCGTGGCCGGCAGGTCGTCGTGCCGGCTGTCGGGCTTGGTGAAGGCGGCCAGCATGTCGCCGACGTGCCCGCGGACCGTGCTGGAGGCTTCGGCGATCGCGTAGCCGGCCGGACGGCGTTCGGCGTGGTAGGTGTCGAGGAGGGCGGGCGCCGCCTGTCCGGCCAGTACGGCCGCGAGCTTCCAGGCGAGGTTGGCCGCGTCGGCGATGGCGGTGTTGGCGCCGGCCGCGGCCATCGGGGGCATCATGTGCGCGGCGTCGCCCACCAGGAACACGCGGCCGTCGCGGAACCGGTCGGCCACGCGCATCGCCGACTCCCAGTGCGACCGGCTGAGCAGTTCGACGTCGAGGTCCGGGATGCCGGTCACGATGCGCAGGAGGTCGTGCCAGTCGCCGTCGCCGAGCGTGTGCGCCTCCGGGAAGTCGGCCGTCGAGAACAGCCAGCGGTCCGTGCCGTTGACCGAGAGGAAGGCGCCCGAGGCCACCGGGTTGTCGATCTCGCACAGGTTGAACGGTTTTTCCCGCGCGAGCTCGGTGAGATCGGCGCGGAAGTAGAGGTCGAGGTTGTCGGCGAGATGACCGTGGCCGCCGCGCGGGATGCCCAGTGCCGTGCGGATGGGACTGCGGGCGCCGTCGGCGGCGATCAGGTAGTCCGCGCTCAGCTCGTACGGCTCGCCGTCCACGGGCTTCAGCAGCGCGGTCACCCTGTCGTCGTCTTGGGTGAAGGACACCAGTTCGGTGCCGAGCCGCACGGACACGCCCCGTTCTTCGGCGGCCCGGCGCAGGATCGGCTCCAGCACGACCTGCGGGCACAAGACGTTCGGTCCCGGGCTCAGCTCGGGAATCTTCGCCTGCTGCAGCCGCCGTTGCCGCATGGTACCGGTCATTTCCCGTACCCGGGCGGCGGCCAGTGTCGGACCGGCGAGCACCTCGGTGAACGACGCCAGTGGCGCACTCGCCTCGGCGACCTCGGCC
The DNA here is from genome assembly GCF_014873755.1 of Amycolatopsis lexingtonensis. Lineage (NCBI taxonomy): Bacteria > Bacillati > Actinomycetota > Actinomycetes > Pseudonocardiales > Pseudonocardiaceae > Amycolatopsis > Amycolatopsis lexingtonensis. The sequence continues at coordinate 2,612,528 of NZ_JADBEG010000001.1, read as the reverse complement.
GCCAGGCCCAGCAGGCGGAACACTTCGGTGCTGCGCGGGTTGAACCGGCGCGCCTTCGGCTGCGGCGACACACCGGCGTGCTTCTCGGCCAGCACCGGATACACCCCTTCGCGCCGCAGCAGCAGGGCGGCGGTCAGCCCGGCGATGCCGCCACCGCTGATCAGAACCGGAACACGAACCGTCATCGGAACTCCTCGAGCCAAAAGTGACACGGTACAACTGAGTACACCGTACAACTAGTGGTATCGTCAAGGCATGACGACCGGGATGGGCAGGCGGGAGCGCAAGAAGGCGGCGACCCACCGGGCGCTGGCCGACGCGGCCCTGCGGCTGTTCCTCGAACGCGGCTACGACAACGTGGGCGTCCGCGAGATCGCCGACGCCGCCGACGTGTCCACCACGACCCTGCAGAAACACTTCCCCAGCAAGGAATCCCTCGTCTTCGACCGGGACGCCGACATCGAGGAGGCCCTGATCGCCGCTGTGCGCGACCGCGCGCCGGGCACTTCGGTGCTCGCCGCGCTGCGGGAGCACACGCTGGCCCGCGTCGAGCGCGGCGCCGCCGCCGACGGGGCGTCGGAATTCATGACCCTCGTGCGCGGCACGCCGGCACTGAGCGAGTACTGGCACCGGATGTGGATGCGGCACGAGGACGCGCTCAGCCGCGCCCTCGCCGCCGAAACCGGCGCACCCGAAACCGATCCCGGATGCGCCGCGCTGGCCCACTTCGCGCTGGAAACCTCGGCGCTCGCGATCCGCGCCGAAGATCCGGCCCGCACCGTCGAAGCCGCGTTCGCCATCCTCGAACACGGCTGGCGCGCCGCACCACGTTGAGCTGCTCCTCAGGTGATGACGGCGCTTTTGCCGACATCCTCGATTCGGCACCGCACGAGGTAGCCTGACGACCTCTGGCGTCGATCGGGGGAGTTTCCCATGGACGTTTCCTCAGCCGTTCCCGAGGAGCTGCGGCCGGTCGTGGCGACGTCGTCCGGGACGGTGCGGCTGGTGTTCGTGCCGCGCGTCACGCGCCTGCTGACCAAGACGTGGGCCGGCGGCTTGGCCATCCCGTTCGCGGTTGCGGGCCCGCTGCTCGCCGTCGTGGTCCTCCCCGTGGTCGCGGTCTTCTTCGGCTGGGCCACGATGTGGCACACCGCCCTGGTGCTCGGCGGCGTCCTCGCCGCCCTCGGTTTGGTGCTGTCGGTCGCGATGCCGTGGAGCCTGCGTTCCGCCGCGCGGTGGGTCGAGCTGAACCCGGCGGAGAACCCGGCGCGGGTGCTCGTCAAACGACTGTCCGGGGCGTCGCAGACCAGTGCGTTGCGGTCGATCGCCGTCGTCGAACACGTGAAGCTCGCCGAACCCGCCGGTGTCGAACTGGAGGTGTGCCTGGCGGACGAGACCGTCCGGGGCGCCGAGCGGATCGACGTGGACGCCCGGACCCTGGCGGAGTGGCTGAGCACCCTGCCCGGCGTCGAGGTCGAACACCGGAAGGTCGTCGACCGGCTGAATCCGACTCGCGATCGCTGGTTTCGGCGCACGCAAGTCGCCGAGGTGTGGGACATACCCGCCGACGCCGTGCCCGTGGTAGCGGACGAACTCGGCGTCCGATGCGATGTCTTCGTGCCCCGGGCCGCCGCCATGAACGGGAACACCCGCGCGATCGACGTCTACGATCCGGACGACGTCCAGGAGATCACCGGTCAGCTCACCGGCGAAACCGTCGCGGCGTTCATGCTGCGCCGGCTGACGAGCTTCACACGCGAGGCAAGGCTGCCCGCCGGCGACGACCCGCTGCTCCACCTCGTCAAGGACACCGAACTCGCCGAGCGGTACCGGACCGCGCTGCGGTTTCTCCGCGATCCCGGCCCGGAGACTGACTTGTCCGTCACGTTCGCCCAGCACTCGCTGTGCCAAGCCGTGCGCGGCGAGCCCATTCCGGCGGAGAAGCCACCACGCTGGACACCGCCGCCCGACTTCGAAGCGGTGCTCGCCTCCTCGATGGCCGCCCCGTTTCCCAGACCGACCCGATACGCCTGAACGACTTATTCGGTCCACGGCACGTGCACGAGTGACTCCGGACGCAGCGGCCACTCCGCGGCGCGGAGGCTGAGCCGATCGCCGAAGGGATGCCGATCACCTTCGTCGGCCGGCAGCGGCCCGCGGACGAGACAGCGGTGCAGCAGCAGTTCCCGGCGCTGGTCCAGCGGCTCCATCTCGTCCTCGGACCAACCGGCCCGCGGCGCCGGAGGATCGACGGCGATGTCCACCTCGCCGTCCCAGTTGAGGTGCAGGCCCTCCTCGTCGGAGTAGAACCGGCTGAAAGATGTCCGCCACTGGGAGTTCGAACCCCAGCCGTGCGACAGGTCAGCGGTCGGGCGCGGCTGGCGGCGGAAAGTGAAATACAGCGTCGAGGTCTTGGCCGCCGTGGCGTCGATGAGGTGCCGCGGTGCCCGCACCCGCACACCGGCACGGCTGAACAGCAGGTCGCCGAACCACAGGCCGGGCCACAACACCTCCTCCACGGTCACGCGCGTCGCGGCCGGGTCCTGCACCACGGCGAAGACCTCGTGGTGGAACGGGGAGAACGCCTCGGCGTGGTCGAACGGGGTCAGCCCGAGGCCGGAGAAGAACTCCTGGTGCACCGCGGGCGGCTCGCCCTGCGTGCAGAACCGTTCGATCAGGTAGTCGCTGACCCGGCTGAGGCCGTACAGCTTCATGATCCGCCACAGCTGCTCGTCGTCCCCGGAGTAGCCGCCGGCAGGTATTCGTTCCCGTTTCCGCAGCGGCTCCAACTCGGCCAAGTGGTCAGCCACGGTCGGCCCCTGACCGCTCAGGTATGCCCGGCGGCCGGCGGCGTCGTCATCGTGAGCGAGCAAGCCTTCGTACAGCTGACGAAAGTAGCCCCAGTCGAGTTCCACGGCGTGATCATGACCCAGCTGGACCACATCCACAAAGCCGTTCCGTGACCAGCGTCCACGCTGGTCAAGCCTGGAACGCGCTGATCACGTGCGTGCCGAACCGCCGGGCCGCGGCGGTCCGGGCCGCCGGGGAATCCGCCTTGATGCCGCCGCCCGCCGTGATCATCAGGATCAGGTCGTTCACGCCGACGTCCGGGCGCAGGTGGCCCGTGGCCTTCGCCCGCCGGATCAGTTCCGCCGCCGCGGCCAGCGAAGAAGCCCGCATCGACCCGAAATCCAACGCCTCCGGATACGCCGATTTGACCGCCTCGATGAAGCCGTGGTCACGCACCTGCAGCGCGCACAGCGTCTCCACCGCGGAACAAAAGCCGCGCCAGGGATCGGGGTCGGCGAGGCCCCGGGCCAACGTGGACTGCCAAACGCGCGCCTGGTCCGTGAACGCCTCCGTGACGAGGGCCCGCTTGGTCGGGAAGTGGCGGTACACCGTCGCAGGGCCGACTTCGGCGCGGCGGGCTATCTCGCGGACCGGGACGTCCAAGCCTGCCGAACCGAACGCCGTGCGGGCCGCGGCCAGGATGCGGGTGCGGTTGTCGCGGGCGTCGGTGCGAGGCAAGCGGGCGGTCATCGCTCTCACTTTAGGTGAACGGCCACGCGGGTTCGTTACCGTCCACCGGCGAACGGCCCCCGGAAAGCATGGGCAGGACATGACATCCATCAGGCACGACGGCGACAGCTGGGACCCCGCTTCGGGCGTCGGGGCGACCGCCACCCTCGCCGCCGTCGCGCGGGCCGTGGCGAGCCGTGAGAACCTCGTCGACGACCCGTTCGCCGCGCCGCTCGTCCGCGCGGTCGGCGTCGATCTCCTCACCCGGCTGGCGACCGGCGAGACGGCTCCCGGCGACCTCGTCGGGCGGGGTGCGATCGACGGCGCCAAGGTGCGGACCAAGTTCTACGACGACTTCTTCCTCGACGCGGCGAACGCGGGCGTCACCCAGGCCGTCATCCTGGCTTCGGGGCTGGATTCCCGCGCCTACCGGCTGCCCTGGCCGGCCGGGACCGTGGTGTTCGAGGTCGACCAGCCGCGGGTCGCCGGGTTCAAGACCCGGACCTTGGCCGAGCTGGGGGCGGTGCCCACGGCCGAACGGCGGGTGGCCGCGGTGGACCTGCGCGACGAGTGGGCCGACGCGCTGCGTGACGCCGGGTTCGACCCGGGCCGGCCGACGGCGTGGAGTGCCGAAGGCCTCCTGGGCTATCTGCCACCGGAGGCGCAGGACCGGCTGCTGGACACCATCACCGGACTCAGCGCGCCCGGAAGCCGGGTGGCCACCGAGAGCCGGCCGAACCCGCGGCCGGGCGAGGACGAGCGGACGAAAGAGAGCCTGGACCGCATCTCCGCGCGCTGGCGCGAGCACGGTTTCGCACTCGACCACGCGGGACTGCGGTACTTCGGCGCGCGCAACGAAGCCGCCCCCTACCTGGCCGGCCTCGGCTGGACGGTGACCGGGCGCAGCGTCCGGGACCTCTTCGTCGCCTACGGACTGCCGCCCCTGGCGGACGACGGTTTGCGGATGGGCGGCGTCCGCTACATCACCGGGATCCGGTAGCGGCGCCGAGCCGCGCCGCGAGGTACTCGGCGAGGGTGGCCACCGTCGGGTGGTCGAACAGCGCCGTCGCCGGGACGTCGATGCCCGCGCGGGCCGTGACGCGGTTGCGGATCTCCAGCGTGGTCAGCGAATCGAAGCCCAGCTCCGGGAACGGCCGGTCGTCCGCGATCGCGTGCGGGTCCGGGTGACCGAGCACCGCGGCCACCTCCGTGCGCAGGAGGTCGCGGAGTTCGGAACCGGCCGGCTGCCGGGGCCAAGGGCGGGAACCCGGCGCGGGGCGCGGGTTCACCGCCGTCGGGGCGTGGGTGAACCGCGCCGGGATCAGCACGGGCTCGGTGTACGCCAGTGCCGCGTCGAACAGCTCGAGTCCTTGCTCCGCGGTCATTCCCGTGACGCCGGAGGCGGTGATCCGGCGGTGGGCGGTCGCGGAGATCCGGTCGCCGAGCCCGGTGCCGACCTCCCACAGGCCCCACGCCAGCGACACTGCCGGCAGGCCCGCCGCGCGCCGGCGGGACGCGAGCGCGTCCAGGAACCGGTTCGCGGCGGCGTAGTTGGCCTGGCCCGCTTTGCCGAAGGTGCCCGCGATCGAGGAGAACAGCACGAACGCCGTCAGCGGCAGCTCGCGCGTCACCTCGTCGAGGACCAGCGCCGCGTCCGCCTTCGGGCCCAGCACCGCGTCGAGCCGCTCGGGGCTCTGGGCGGACAGGACGCCGTCGTCGACCACAGCGGCCGAGTGCACGACGGCGGTCAGCGGCGGGTCGCACGTCTCGACCAGGCGCCGCATCCGAGCCGGATCGGCGGCATCCGCGGCGACGATCCGGACGCCCGGGCCCAGCGCGGCCAGCTCGGCCGCACCGGGGGCGGCCGGGCCACTCCGGCTGACCAGCAGGAGGTGCCGGACGCCGTGGGCGCGGACGAGGTGGCGCGCGACCAGCGCACCCAGCGCGCCCGTGCCGCCGGTGATCAGCACCGTGCCGGCCGGATCGATCGGCCGTCCGGTCGACGGCGTGGCCCGCGCCACGCGGAACACGTGGGGCACGCCGCCGTGGACGGCGATCTGCGGTTCGGTGCCGTCGCCGACCAGGCCCGGCACGTCGGCGGTCGCACCGGGGTCGAGGTCGACCATCGTGAGCCGCCCCGGGTACTCCGCGGCCGCCGAACAGCCGAGGCCCCAGACCGCCGCGGCGGCCGGGTCGGGGGCAGGCCCGGTCGCGTTGCGCGTCACCAGGGCCAGCCGGCCGGGTTCGGCGAGCCGCCGCTGCAGGAGCCGCAACGCGCCGGCGGTCGCCGGGCGGACGTCGCCGGCCGGCGCCTCGAGCACGGTCACCGGCTCACCGGCCGGGACCGGCGCCACCGGCACCCAGCGCGGGCGGTACAGCATCGTGGCCGCCGGGCTGGCCGGCTTCGTGACCATGGAGTCCACCCGGGCGAGCGGGACGCCGTCGGTGCCGTACGCCGTGACTCCGACCGCGCCCGGCCCCGCGGCGGTGACGTGCACCCGTGCGTGCCGGATCCGCGGCGCGTACAGCTCGACGCCGCTCCACAGGAACGGCATCCGCGGTTCCGCGTCCGGGGCCGCGAGCGCCGCCGCGTGCACCGCGGCGTCCAGCAGCACCGGATGCACCCCGAACGCGCCGCCCACCCCCGGCGGGAGCTCGATCTCGGCGAAAACGTCGTCGCCGTCGCGCCACAACCGGGTCACCGCGCGGAAAGCGGGTCCGTAGGCGTGCCGCTCGTAAGCCACGGGGACGTCGAGTTCGGTCGCGGCCGCCGGCGGCCATTCGGTCTTCCACGGCTCGGGCGGCGGACCGGGCGGCCGGAGCCGTCCGGTGGCGTGCCGCCGCCACGGCTGATCGGCGCGCGGCCGGGCGTAGGCGTCGAACTTCGGCCCGTCGACGACGACCTGCAGGTCGTGGTCTTCGACGGGCAGCGGGGCCTCCAGGACGAGCTCGTCGACGGCGGCCGTGCCCGCGTGCAGCGCGAGTTCGACGAACAGCGCGCCCGGGGCCACCGGCACCCCGCCCACGACGTGGTCGGCCAGCCAGCCGTGCGCCCGCGGGTGCAGCGCGCCGCCGTGCACGATCCGGGGCGAGTCCGGGGCTTCCAGCGGCGGGCCGAGCAGCGCGTGGCCCGGCCCGGTGGGCGCCAGTGGGTCCAGCCAGTAGCGCGTGCGCCGGAAGGGATACGTCGGCAGCGGGACGATCCGGGCGCCGCTGCCCCCGAACACCTTCCGCCAGTCGACCGGGACGCCCACGGTGTGCAGGGCGCCGAGCGCGGTGAGCACGCCCGCGCCGTCGAGGGTGGTGGTGACGGCGGCGTCGACGACCCGGCTGAGCACCGCGGCCGGGCCGATTTCGAGCGCGGCTCCGGGCGCGGCGGCCGCGACGGCGCCGGCGAACCGCACCGGCTGCCGGACGTGCCGCACCCAGTGCTCCGGCCCGCCCGCCGGGTCGAACCGCCCGCCGGTCAGGGCGGACACGAACGGGATTTCGGGGCGGTGGTGCCGGATCCCGGCGATCGCTTCCCGCAGGTCGACCAGGATCGGGTCCATCAGCGGGGAGTGGAAAGCATGGCCGACGCGCAATCGGGTGCCCCCGCCCAGGCACCCGGCGACCGCGGTGACCGCCGCATCTTCGCCGGAGAGCACCACCGCGCGTTCCCCGTTGACGGCCGCGATCGCGACCGGCCCGCCGTCGATCGCCGCGGTGGCCTGGGCTTCGGTCACCGGGACGGCAATCATGGCGCCGCCCGGCGGCAGCGCGGCCATCAGACGTCCTCGCGCGGTCACCAGTGCGGCCGCGTCCGGCAGGGACAGCACACCGGCGACGTGCGCGGCGGCGATCTCGCCCGCGGAGTGCCCGAGCACGACGTCCGGCCGCAGGCCCCACGACTCGAGCAGCCGGAACTGCGCGACCTGGAAGGCGAACAACGCGGCTTGCGCGTGCTCGGTCTGCGTGAGATCGGCCGAGAGCAGGTCGGGGCCCGAGGTGCCCAGCTCGTCGCTCACTTCGTCGAACACGGCGGCGAACTCCGGGAAGGCGGCGGCCAGCTCGCGGCCCATGCCCGGGCGCTGGGTTCCCTGCCCGGAGAAGAGGAACGCCAGCCGCGGTTCGCCGCGGACCGTCCGGCCGCGCACCGCACCGGCGGCGATCGCGCCCAGTGCCTCCCGGTTCTCGGCGAGCACGCGGTGCCGCAGCGCCGGCCGGGCGGCGAGGGTGAAGGCGACGTCGACGCTGTCCGGTGCGTCGGCCAAGCCCGCCGCGACCGCACGCAGCGCGTGTTCGTCGTCGGCGCTGAGCAGCCACGGCGTGGCCGGGAACCCGGGCGAGGCCATCGATGTCTCCGGCGGGGCTTCCTCCAGCAGCACGTGCGCGTTGGTGCCGCCGATCCCGAACGCCGACACCCCGGCGCGGCGCGGCTGTTCTCCGGCGGGCCACGGCTGGGCGTCCGCGAGCAACGCCACGGCGCCCGACGACCAATCGACGCGCGGGGTCGGGTTGTCCGCGTAGCGCGAGGGCGGCAGCTGCCCGTGCTGCAGCGCGAGCACCATCTTGACCACCCCGGCGACGCCCGCCGCGGCCTGCGTGTGCCCGATGTTCGACTTCACCGAGCCGAGCCACAACGGCTTCTCGCGGCCGTTGCCATACGCGGCGATCAGCGCTTCCGCTTCGATCGGGTCGCCCAGCGGCGTGGCCGTGCCGTGGCCTTCCACCGCGTCGACGTCCGCCGGGGCCAGCCCGGCGTCCGCCAGCGCCGCGGCGACGACCGCGCGCTGCGCCCGGCCGCTCGGGGCGGTCAGCCCGTTCGAGGCGCCGTCGGAGTTGACCGCGGACCCGCGCACCAGCGCCAGCACGGGGTGGCCGCGCCGCCGGGCGTCCGAAAGCCGTTCCAGCAGCAGCACTCCGGCGCCTTCGGCCCACGCGGTGCCGTCGGCGTCGGCGGAGTACGGCCGGCAGCGCCCGTCCGGCGACAGCCCGCGCTGACGGCTGAAGGCGAGGAACGTCCTCGGCGTGGCCATCACCGTGGCGCCGCCGGCGACGGCGAGGGAGCATTCGCCGCCGCGCAGGGCTTTCACCGCCAGGTGCACGGCCACCAGCGACGACGAGCACGCCGTGTCGACGGTGAGCGTCGGCCCGGTCAGCCCGAACGTGTAGGCGATCCGGCCCGACGCGACCGCGTGCGAGGAGCCGATGCCCAGCCAGGCCTCGAGTTCGTGGCTGGTGAAGCGGCTCGCGTAGTCCTCGTTCATCACCCCGACGTAGACGCCGGTGTCGCTGCCCCGCAGGGTCGCGCGGTCGAGGCCGGCGCGTTCGAACGCCTCCCAGGTGGTCTCCAGCAGCAGCCGCTGCTGGGGGTCGGTGGCGAGCGCTTCCTTCGGCGAGATCCCGAAGAAGCCGGCGTCGAAGTCGGCGGCGTCGGGGAGGAAGCCGCCGCGGCGGGTGACCGACGTGCCGAGCCGGTCGGGGTCCGGGTCGTAGAGCCGGTCGAGGTCCCAGCCGCGGTCGGCGGGGAAGTCGCCGGTTGCGTCCTCGCCGTCGGAGACCAGCCGCCACAGGTCCTCCGGCGTGCGCACGCCGCCCGGGAACCGGCAGGCCATCGCGATGACGGCGATCGGCTCGTCGGCCGGTGCCGCCGTGGGCACCGGCGCGGCGGGCCGGGTGCCGCGGGCGATTTCCGCGATCACCTGGCGGGGTGTGGGGAAGTCGTAGATCAGGGAGACGGGTAGCGAGGTGCCCGCGTATTCGGCGAGCCGGTGCCGCAGCTGCACGCCGGCCAGCGACGTCAGGCCGAGTTCGGCGAACGGCCGGTCCAGCCAGTCGTCCCCGAGGTCATGGCCGGCCAGCTCGGCGAGTTCCGTTCGTACGAGCCCGGTCAGGTCGTCCGGCACCGGCGCGGTCAGCGCGCGGCGCAGCGGTTTGCCCGACGGCGTGCGCGGGATCGCGTCGACGACGTGGAAGGCGACCGGGATCTTGTACGGCGAAAGGCGTTCCCGGCACAGCCGGCGCAGTTCGGCGCCGTCGAGTTTCCCGCCCGCGGGCACGACGTAGGCGATCGGGACCTCGCCGACGATCTCGTCGGGCCGCTTGCCGACGAGCACGTCCCGCACCGACGGCGATTCCGCCAGCACGGCCTCGACCTCGGCGGGGTGGACGTTCTGGCCGCCGCAGACGATGACGTCGTCGACCCGGCCGTCGAGGAAGAGCTTTCCGGATTCGAAGCGGCCCGCGTCGCCGGTGCGGTACCAGCCGTCGCCGAGGGCGGGCTGCCCGTGGTAGCCGAGCATCAGCCCGGGCCCGCGGACGAGGACCTCGCCCGCGTCGACCCGGATTTCGACGCCGGGCACCGGGGTCAGCCCGGTTTCCCCGGGCTGACCGATGGCGATCTTCCCGCTCGTTTCGGTGCTGCCGTAGCCGTCGACGAGCGGCGTGCCGAACAGGTCGCGCACGGCGGCCCGCGCGACCGGTCCACAGACGGCCCCCGCGGTGAGGGACAGGCGTGGCGGCACCACCGGACCGTGGATTTCGTGGCGCAGGGCGGCAAACGTGGCGGGAACCCCGCCGAGCACGCAGCCCGGGTACGCGGCGAGCAGCTCGGCGTCGACGCGGTCGGCCAGCCGGGTGTGCGCGCCGGTGGCGATCGTCCCGGCCATCGCGAGCGACAGCGCGTAGGCGTGGTGGACCGGCAGCGGCCACAGCACGGTGTCGTCCGGGCCGAGCCCGAGGGCAGGGGAGTAGCACGCGGCGACCGTCCACAGCACCGCCCGTTGCGTGGTCAGCACGCCTTTCGGCCGGCCGGACGTGCCGGAGGTGTAGAGCAGCCAGGCGGGTTCGTCGAGGCCGAGGTCGTCACAGGGTGCGCCGTCCCCGCTCAGGTTTTCCACCGCCAGCACGCGCAGGTGCGGCCGATCCGCCGCCAGTTCGCGGGCCCGGTCCAGGTGCCGGGCTTCGGTGAGCAGCAGGGCGGCGCCGGAGTCGTCGGCGATGGCGGCCAGCTCGGCGTCGGTCGCGCCGGCGCTCACCGGCACCCCGATCGCCGCCGCGCGCACCACGGCCAGCAGGGCTTGGACGTATTCGACCCGGCGGCCGACGTGCAGCAGCACCCGCTCGCCCCGCGCCACGCCGAGCGCGCCGGCGATCCGGGCGCTCGATTCCGCCAGCTCGCCGTACGTCACCGAGCGGGTTCCGTCGGAAACCGCCGGGCGCTCGCCCGGGTGCGCCAGGACGAGCGACGGCAACGGGCGCAGCAGATCGGTGTGGATTCTCCCCATGGAAACCAACTTAGCGGGATTCGGCCCGGTGCCGGTCGGCTCAGTCCTTTGTGGACTCTCCGGTGACGGCCGCGGCGATGTCGAGCGCGGCTTCCGCGGGCGAGCGGTCGTCGGCGTCATCACCGCGTTCGGGGTGGGTGGCCACCGAGCCGGGATCGACCGCTTCGACGTGGATGCCGCTGCCGCGCAGTTCGGCGGCGAGAGCCGAGGTCAGGCCTTCGAGGGCGTACTTGGCCAGCGCGTACCCGGGTGCGCGGACGGCCTCGACGCCGGCGCCGATCTGCGCGGCGGCGCCGCTGGAGACGTTGACGATCCGGGCCGCGGGCGCGGCCCGCAGCAGCGGCAGGCAGGCCTGGGTGAGGGCCAAGGAACCGAGGACGACGACGTCGTAGGAGGCGCGGGCGGCGGCGATGTCCGCGTCCAGCAGGGAGGTCACGGTGAAGTCGGGCATGTTCGCCGCGTTGTTGACCAGCGCGTCAAGCCGTCCGGCCGTGTCGCGGAGGTGCTCGACGCAGGCGGCGATGTCTTCGGGGTCGGTGATGTCGAGGCGCACGGCGTCGGCGGAGAGCCCTTCGGCGGCCAGCAGGGCGGCCAAGTCCCGGGTCTGCTCGAGGTTCCGGCCGGCAAGCACGGCGTGGTAGCCGCGGGTGGCGAGTTCGCGGGCGACGGCGAAGCCGAGCCCCTGCGCCCGGCTCGCGCCGGTGACGAGGGCGACTTTGGATTCGTTCATGGCTCCTACTGTAGGGAACTCCTACAATTGTGCCAACCCGCTTTCCCGCCTAGGATCACGGCCATGTCCTCCGCCGACCGCCCCCGGGCCCTGCTGCGCTGGCCGACCTACCTGATGGGCCGCCTCCACCGCGGCGGCGTCGCGCGGATCGACGAAGAGCTGGCGGCGATCGGCACGTCGTTGCGTGACTTCTACGTCCTGGTCTGCGTCGGCGAATACGGCCCGCTGTCTCAGCAGTCCGTCGCCGACCGCCTCGGCCTCGACCGCAGCGACCTGGTGAAGGTGCTCGACCGCCTGGAGGCCGCGGGCTGGGTAGTGCGCGAACGGGACACCGAAGACCGGCGCCGGCACGTGCTGACGTTGACCGGCGCCGGCCGGGAGGTGGTGGCGAAGACCGAGGAGATCTCGGGCGCGGTGACCGATGAGCTGCTCGCGCGGCTGACCCCGCGCGAGCGGGAAACCCTGCACCGGTTGCTGCTGAAGGCTTCCGGGGATCAGGCGGGGCGGTAACGGCTCGCGAGTTCGGGGCTCTGGCCGCCGAAGGCCGCCAGCTCGGCCCCGAAGACCGACTCCAGCAGCCCGGCGTCTTCCACGCCCGGCGCGCACACGACCTCGCCGAGTCCGAGCCCGCGCAGCGAAGCCGAAACGACGTCGGCCGCGCTCATCCGCGGCACCGCGCTCAGGTCCAGACCTTGGCGCGAGTGGAACTCGGTCGCGACGACCCCCGGGCACACGACCTGCACGCGGACGCCGGTGCCGTCCAGTTCGGCACTGAGCGTCTGCGACATCGTGACGAGGTGGGCGAGGGTCCCGGCGTAGACCGTCCGCCGCGGCAGCCGCGCCTGCGGGGCGGGTCCGCTGAAGGCGATCATCCCCGCCACGTTCACGATCGCGCCCCGGCCGCGTTCGACCATGCCCGCCACGGCCGCGCGCGCGAGCAGCGTGGGGGCGAGGACCTTGACCTTGACCAGCTCGCGGGCCTTGTCCGCGGGGAGGTCGGCGAACGGCATGTAGTGCGCCACCCCGGCGTTGTTCACCAGCACGTCGAGCGGTTCGGCGCCGGCGATGTCCGCGACGGCGTCGATGCCTTCGTCGGTGGACAGGTCGGCGGCCACCGTGCGGACCTTGACTTCGGTGTGCGCGGCGGCGAACTCGTCGAGCCGCTCCTGGCGCCGGCCGACGAGCACCAGGTCGTGGCCGTCGGCGGCCAGGCGCTCGGCGAACGCCCGGCCGATGCCCGACGTGGCGCCGGTGACGAGGGCGAGCTTGGTCATGATCGAACATCCTTTCGGAGGGGTGGGGCCGGCGCGAGCGCGGCGGAACCGAGGAGGGCCAGCTTGTCCGCGGCGTCGGTGCCGGGATCGGGGTGGTAGACCGCGAGCACGAGCCCCGGCGCGTCGCTGAGCTCCAGCTTTTCCCGGTTCAGCACCAGTTCGCCGACCTGCGGGTGGTCGAAGCGCACGGTCGCGCCCCGCCGGTTCGCGACGTCGTGGCGGGCCCACAGCTCCCGGAACCGGGGACTGGCCAGGGAAAGCTCGCCGACGAGCTCGATGAACCGCGGGTCGTCGGTCTCGGTACCGACCGACTGGCGGAACCCCGCCACCAGGTCGCGGGTGGCGAGGTGCCAGTCGGGGAAGAGGGCCCGCTCGGCCGGGTCGAGGAACACGTCCCGCAGCCGGTTCGCGCCCGCGACGAGCCGCGGCGAGATCGTCTCGGCGAGCTGGTTGGCCGCCAGCACGTCGAGGTAGCGGCCCTCGACGAACGCGGGCAGCCCGACCGCCGCCAGGAACTTGACCATGCCGGGCGGGACGGTCTCCTTCCGGCGCCGTCGCCCTCGTTTCAAAGGACGCAGCCGAGGCTGTTGCCCGGTGAGGCCGATCAGGTACGCCGTGGTGTCGTCGTCCAGCTGCAGCACGCGGGCGATCGCTTCGAGGACCTGCCGCGACGGGTTGCGGTCGCGGCCCTGCTCCAGGCGCAGGTAGTAGTCGGCGCTGATGCCGGCCAGCTGCGCGACCTCTTCCCGGCGCAGCCCCGGCACCCGCCGCAGGCCGCCGGCCGGGATACCCGCCTGCTCGGGCGAAAGCAGCTCCCGGCGGGCGCGGAGGTGATCGCCCAGGAGGTTCGGTTCGTCGGTCACGACTTCACGGTAATCCGCGCGCGGCGCCGGTGCCTGGTCCTGTCACCCCCAGGGACGTCGGTCCGTTGTGGACGGATCAGCCGACCGGGAACTTGACGCCGGTGAGTTCCTCCGACACCGTCCACAAGCGCCGCTGCACCGCGGCGTCGTAGGACTGCGGGCTCGAGGCGACCACCTGCGGGCGCCCGCGGTAGCCGCCGAAGCCGTCGGGACCGTAGTACTGGCCGCCGAGGGCGCCGGGGTCGGTCGCGGCGCGCAGGATCGGGAGCGCGCCCCGCTCCGAGCTCTGGGTGAACAACGGCGCGACGACCGGGAAGAGCGCGCGGACGACCACGGGGGAGTTGCGCATCAGCTCCGTGCGCGCCACCCCGGGGTGGGCGGCGACGGCGGCGGTGGTGCCCCGCGGGGCCAGGCGGCGCTGCAGTTCGTAGCTGAACATCAGGTTGGCCAGCTTGGCCTGCCCGTAGGCGGCGACGCGGTCGTAGGAGTTCTCCCACTGCAGGTCGTCGAAGTGGATCGCGGCGCGGATGTCGTGGGCGACGCTGGACACGGTCACCACGCGGGAGCCCTCGACCGGCAGCAGCAGGTCGAGCAGCAGGCCGGTGAACGCGAAGTGCCCGAGGTGGTTGGTGCCGAACTGCAGCTCGAAGCCGTCGCGGGTGGTCTGGCGCGGCGGGTACATGACGCCGGCGTTGTTGATCAGCAGGTCGATCTTCGGCAGCGTGCCGCGCAGCTCGGCCGCGGCGGCGCGGACGGAGTCCAGGGACGCGAGGTCCAGCTCCTGCACGGTGACGTCGGCGGTCGTGCCCAGCTTGGCGGCCGCTTTCTTGCCCTTCTCGACGTCGCGTACGGCGAGCACCAGGGTCGCGCCGCGGTCGGCCAGCACCTTGGCCGTGTCGAAGCCGAGCCCGGTGTTGGCGCCGGTGATCACGGCGACGCGGCCCTGTTGGCTCGGGATGTCGCGCTCGGTCCAGTTCTTGCTCATGGGGGTCCCTCCGGTGGTGGCCCTTGCGGACCGGCGGTCTGTTATATCCCCGACGCTAAGGAACCATCGGTCTGTTGTCAAGAGACTGTCGGTCTTTAACTTCGCGCGAAGGGGGTTAGGCTGATCTCATGACGTTCCAGCGGGCGCGCAGCGCGGAGCAGCGAGAGGAGCGGCGGCGCACGATCCTCGACACGGCGCTGGCCATGCTCGACGAGATGCCGGTGGCCGACGTGAGCCTCAACGAGCTCAGCCGTCGGGTCGGCCTGGCGAAGTCGAACGTGCTGCGCTACTTCGAATCCCGTGAGGCGGTCCTGCTCGAACTGCTCCAGGGCGCGCTGCGGGACTGGCTGGCGGAGGTGGCGGACGAACTGGCCGCGGGCGTCGACCGCGACCGGCCGGCGGGGGAGCGCGGCGAGGCGTTCGCGGCGGTGGTCGCCCGGTCCCTGGCCCGCCGCACGGTGCTGTGCGACCTGATCGGCGCGCAGGCGGGTGTCCTGGAGCACAACGTGTCGGTCGGCGTCGTGGTGCGGTTCAAGCAGTCGGCACTGACGAGCCTGGAGTCGATGGCCGACCTGCTCCGGCGGTACGTCCCCGAGGTGGGCGCGGAGGCGGCGTCGGTCTGCCTGATGGCGATGATCATGACCGGCGGGTTGTGGACGCACTGCCGCCCTTCACCGAGCGCGCTGGCGGCGTACGAGGCGGACCCGGCGCTGGCCGCGCTGCACCTGGAGCTGGCGCCGGCGCTGCAAAACGGGCTGGCGATGCTGATCTCGGGAGCCATGGCCCGCACCGGCTGAGCCGCAGGGCTCCGGCGAAGTCGCGCGGCTCGGCCACTGCGCCGCCGGTGACCGGCTCGCCTGACGTCTTGAATGAGTCATTCAGGTCTTCGGAGGTCCTGAATGACTCATTCAAGACGTTGGCGGAGCGCTGCGGACCCGCACCGGCGCGACTTTGCCGGGACCCAGGGCTGAGCCGTGTCAGCGCGGTGTCCGCGCCGTGTCAGGCGGGGCGCCGAAAGTAACCGGCATGACGAAGAACGCGATCTCCCCGACCCGCTCCCACTGGACCGGCCTGGTGGCCGTCGAAGACACGGCCCTCGCGGTCACCGACACCGGCGGCCCCGGTGTCCCGGTGGTCTACCTCAACGGCCAGTTCGCCACCCGGGGCTACTGGCGCCACGTCCTCGCCGAGCTAGGCGACGGCGTCCGGCACATCACCTTCGACGAGCGCGCCCGCGGCAAGTCGAAGCGCTCGGCGGACTACTCGTTCGAGGCCGCCGTCCGCGACGTCGACGCCGTGCTCGCCGCCCGCGGCGTGGACCGGGCGGTCGTCGTCGGCTGGTCCTACGGCGCGGTCGTCGCGGCGCACTGGGCGCACCGCAACCCGGAGCGCACCCTGGGCGCGGTCCTGGTCGACGGCGCGTACCCGCACGACTGGCTGGACGACGCCATGGAGGTGCGGATCCGCAAGCTGTTCAAGCGGATGAGCTGGTTCCTCCCGCTGCTGCGCCCGACCGGCCTGGCGCCCCGGATGACCGCCGCGCAGCAGGCCGAAAGCAACATCGAGCTCGGCAAGCTCTCCCGCGAGCGCGAACTGGGCCCGGTGCTGGACGGCATCACGGTCCCCGTCCGGTACGTCGTCGCGTCGGGAACCTCCTTCGGCAGCAAGGGTGACGAGCAGGAGCGGATCCGCCGCAGCCTCGACGCGGTGACCGGCCGGAACCCGAACATCACGAGCGAGAAGGTCGGCAGCAACCACGGCGCGATCCTGCGCAAGGATGCCGGTGTGGTGGCGGGCGCCGTGCGGGAGATGGCGGTGTCTTGACACGCCTGCCCACTCATTCATACATTCGTCGTCACTTTGTATGAATGACGGGAGTTGATCCGCATGCGGCTCGGCCAGACCGCCGTCGTCCTGGGTGGCAGTGCCGCCGGTCTCTGCACCGCCGGTGCCCTCGCCCCCTTCTTCGACCGGGTGCTCGTGCTGGAACGCGACCGCCTCCCCACCGGGGCCGAACACCGGCGCGGGGTGCCGCAGAGCAAGCACCCGCACTTCCTGCTGAACTCGGGGCGGCGGGCGATCGGTGCGCTGTTCCCCGGCTTCGAGGACTACCTGATCGCGGCGGGCGGGCTGCACCTGATGCCGTCCATGGACGCCGCCTACCTCGACGGCGAGGGCTGGTCGGCGCGCAAGCGCAGTGCGATGACGATGATCTACGGCTCGCGGATCCTCATCGAGCGGGTGCTGCGCGACAAAGTGCGGGAGCTGCCGAACGTAGTCATCCGCGAAGGGACCACCGCCGGCGGCCTGAGCTTCGACGGCGGGGCGGTCACCGGGGTCGAGGCCGGCGGGGAGCACCTCGACGCCGATTTCGTCGTCGACGCGATGGGCCGCGGCTCGTCCGTCGCCGGCTGGCTGGCGGCGGCCGGGTGGCCCGAACCGGCGACGAAGACGCTCGACGCCAAGGTCACCTACACCTCGCGCTGGTACGACCTGCCCGCCGAGCGCCCGGCCTCCTGGTGGTGGCGGCACCTGGTGATCATGCCGACCCCGGACAAGGGCGAGCACCCCGCCGAGCACGAGTTCCTGGTCAACTTCTTCCCCGTGGAAGGCAACAAGGTCATCGCCTGCATGGGCTCCTGGGGACTCGAAATGCCCCGCACCACCGACGCGTTCGCCGAGGTGGCCCGCCGGGTGCGGACGCCGCTGTTCGCCGCCGCGATGGAGCGGTGCGAGCCGACGTCCGAAGTGCACCTCACCCGCTCGACCGGCAACAAGTGGCGCCGCTACGACCGCCTGCGCACGCCGCCGCGCGGCCTGGCGTTCGTCGGGGATTCGATCTGCGCCTTCAACCCCTTCTACGCCCAGGGCATCAGCTCCGCGGCGGGCTCGGCACTGCTGCTGCGGGAACACCTTTCCCGCGCCGGTCGCCTCGACGACGGCTTCAGCAAGCGCTTCCTCGCCGCGCAGCGCAAAGCCCTACAAGTGCCGTGGAGCCTCGCGATGGCGCGGGACCAGGGCTACGAATGCGCCGAGGGCACGGAAAAACCGCCCGAGTGGAAGCGCCGGATCCTCGCCGCGGTGTCCGCACCGGCGTTCAGCCTGATCGTCGGCGCCGCCCGGGAAGACGACGTCGTCGACGAGCACTTCGCCAAGGTGTTCAACCTCGACGAGTCGCTGGGGGACATGCTGCGCAACCCACGCGTGCTCGCGGGGCTCGTGCGCTACCGCGTCCGCGCGGCGCTGGGACGGCACCGGGTCCCGTTCGGGTTCGATCCCCGCGCCGAGCCGCCGGCCACGGACTATTCGACGGTGGCCGCGCGATGAGCACGGCGTGCGGGCCGGACGCCGAGGCCGTCACCCGCGGGCTCGGCTTCGACTGCCACGACGTCTCCCCGGTGGTGTCGGTCCGCTTCCCGTGGGACCTGGCGGACTGGACGATGCCGGTGCTCGAAGCGCTCATCGTCGCCGGCGCGGTCTTCGCGCTGGTGCACGCCGTCCGCCGGTACCGCGCGGGCGATCCGGTCAACCTGGCGCTGTGGTGCGCTTCCCTGGTCTACCTGTTCGTCACCGAACCCCCGCTGTACTTCCCGGAGTGGTTCGGCCTCGACCAGCTGTACGGCTTCATCTTCGCCCACAACCGGTTCACCGTGCAGTTCATGGCGGACCGGCTGCCGCTGTACATCGTGGCGTTCTACCCGGCGTTCAGCCAGCTCGCGTACGAGGTCGTGCGGTCGCTCGGGATCTTCCGGCGCGGCGCGCTGCGCGGCTCGGTGGCCGTCGCCTTCGTGTGCCAGGTGTTCTACGAGGTCTTCGACCAGATCGGGCCGCCGCTGAAGTGGTGGGCCTGGAACCCCGGCAACGACATCGTCAACCACCCCGCGCTCGCGACGGTGCCGCTGACCAGCATGCTGCTGTTCGCCTCCGTTTCGATGGCGGCGATGACCTACCTGGTCGTGCGCCTGCGGGGCCCTGCCGCGTTCCTGCTGGCCGGCGTGCTCACCCCGCTCGCGATGGTGGTCGCGGGCCTCCCGGCGAGCCTCTTCCAGGGGCATTTCACGGCGCAGGCCTGGATCCTCGGCGTCGAACTGGCCCTGGTCTGGCTGGCCGGCGGCTGGATCGTGGCCACCCAGCGGTCGGCCGGGCCGGTGTCCGCCTTCGCCCGGCTCTACCCCGCCGCCTACCTGGGCGTCCTGGCCGTCATCTGGCTGGCCGCGCTCCCGTCCCACGACGTCCCGCTCGAAAGCGGGCTCTACGCGCTGGCCTGCTTCGCCGCGGCCGGCCTGGTGCTGGCCGCGTTGCACCGGGCCCGCCGCCCTGCCCCGGTGTGACCGGGCCGGGTCGGGGAAGATGGCGGGCATGGGGCACCACGGATGGCGGGGCAACCCGCCCGGCACGGAGGACGAGGCACGCCGCCGCATCGTCGAGGCGGCGACGGCGTGCCTCGACCGCGTCGGGCCGGCCAAGACGAGCCTGTCCGACGTCGCCGCCGAAGCCGGCGTCACCCGGCAGACCGTCTACCGCTACTTCCCGAGCCTGAAGGACATCCTCCGCGCGGTCGGGCTGGCCGGGGTCGAGGAGTTCGCCGCGCGGATGGAACGCCATCTGGCCACGTTCGGTACCGCCACCGAAGTGGCGGTCGAGTCGGTGGTGTGGGCCGTCCGCACGGTCCCCGGCGAGCCCCACCTCGGCCTCCTCCTGCAGGCGGGCGAAGCCGACTTCTTCACCGACGGGGTCATCTCGCCGCTCGCGTTCTCCTTCGGCACGCGCATCCTCCGCAACGTCCCGGTCGACTGGGCGGCGGCGGGCGTCGCCACGGAGGAGGACCTCCGCGGGCTGGCCGAGATCCTGATGCGCCTGTTCATGTCGTTCCTGCAGCACCCGACCACGCCGCCGCCCGCCGACGACGAGCTGCGCGCGCTGGTCCGCCGCTGGCTCGGCCCGGCACTCGGCGGCTGAGGTCAGGGCTTCTTCACCGGCGGCGGCTTCTGGTACGGCTTCGTCGCTCCAGTCTCGGCGTTGTGCTCGGTGACCTGGATGCCCTTCTCCTCGAGCTTCTTGTACTCGATCTCGTCGAAGATGTTGTCCGGCCGCCGGTACGGGTAGATGTCGCCGTCCGGATTGGGGATGCCCGTGCTCGTCTGCGCGCCCGGCTTGTCCGGGAAGACGACGTGGGTGTCGGCGTTCGAGTTCTTCGCGAACGTCTCCGACGCGTGGTCCCACTTCTCCTTGACGAAGGTCTTCTGGTCCAGGTTGGACGTTCCGTGGTCGCCGTGCGACCAGTACCCCTTGTCCGGGTCCTTCATCATCTTGTCGTCGACCCAGCCGGGCATCTTCAGGTGGTTGTCGGCGACCAGCCCTTCGAGCGTGTTGCCGCCGTGCTGCTTGGCGACCGAGTTCGCCTTGAACTCGATCGAGCCCAGGTACGGGTCGTCCGGCGCGCCGTGGCCCTTCTTGTAGCCGCCGGACCAGAAGAAGTGCTTGTCCGCCTTCATCATGTCGTCCAGCTTCGGCTTGAACGCCTCCCACTCCTCGCGCGTCATGCGGTTGACGTCGACGCCGAGGTCGGGCTTCTTCGACGGCGGCGGCTTGAGGTCCGGGTGCTCGTCGAAGTCGTCCGGGCGGGGCCGCTTCTGCGACGGCGGCCCGGACTTGCCGCAGGTGCCCACGAGCCCGAGCGGGTCGCCGGTGAGCAGCGGCTCGGCGACGTAGCCCACCGGGTCGGGGGCGGCCGCGAGGCCGAGCGGGTCCTGGCTGAGGTACCGGGCGGTTTCCGGGTCGTAGTAGCGGAAGACGTTGTAGTGCAGCCCGGTTTCCTCGTCGCGGTGCTGGCCGGGGAACGCCAGCGGCACGGCCGCGGTGTCGGCGCCCGGCAGCGGCGCGCCCCAGAAGGCGCTGTGGTCGCGCCAGGTGACCGCGCCCCGCTCGTCCAGCAGCTCGGTCGGGGTGCCCGCCGGGGTGGTGATGACGCTGCGGAACCGCTCGCCGGCCGCGGTCCGCTCGATCTGCACGACCGGGTGGCCGTCGCCGGGGTGACGCTCCCACGTCAGGATCCGGCGTGAACCGTCCGGGCCGAGTTCGATCCGCTCCACGAGGTCGAAGCCGCTCCACAGGAAGCGCGTGTCGCCGACGAGCTCGGCTTCACCGTCGGCGCCGGTGACCCAGCGCCGCTTGGCGAACCGGCGGCCCAGCGGGTCGTAGTGGTACGTCCAGCGCGCGCCGTCCGGGGTGCGCACGCCGCGCAGCCGGTCCAGGCCGTCCCACGAGTACGTCCAGGACCGCTCGCCCCGGGTCCGCACGGTGACGCGGCCCTGCGCGTCGCCGGTGTAGCGGGTTTCGCCGCGGCCGGTGCCGAGGCGGCCCGCGGCGTCGCGGGTGAACCGCTCGGTGCCGCCGGGTCCGTGCGCCTCGCTGACGCGGCCCGCGGCGTCGAATTCGAGCCGCCACGGCCGCGTGGTGTCCCCGACCGCGGCGAGCCGGCCGTCGGGCCGGTAGCCGTAGGTGCGGACCCCGACGCCGGCGATCTCCTCCGAAGCGACCCGGTCCTCCACGCAGAACCGCCGCCGCAGCACCACTTCGCCGTCGACGCTGCGGGTGACCTCGCGCCCGGCCGCGTCGTGCTCGAACCCGACGTCGTGCCCGGCGATCCGCAGCGACCGCGGCAGGCCATCGCCGTCGAAGCGCCACTCACTGTCCACACCGGACGACGTGCGGCGGCGCACGGCGGTCTCGTCGTAGTCCCAGGCGACGCCGAGCCCGTTGACCGTCTCGGCGATCACCCGGCCGCGCCCGTCGCGGGTGAGCTCGAGCCGGGCTTCGGCGTTCTCAGCCAGCGCGAGCCGCCCGAGCGCGTCGTAGGCGTAGCGGGTGATGTCCTCGGCCGTGCGCCGCTCGATGACGTTGCCGAGCAGGTCGTAGGCGAACTCGGTGGCCTCGCCGAGGCCGTTCGTCATCCGCCGCAGCTGCCCGGCCGCGTCGTAGGCGAAGGTCAGCCGCCGTCCGTCGTAGTCGGTCTCGGCGACCAGGCGCCCGGCCGGGTCGTAGGCGTAGTGCCAGGTCCGGCCGGCCGGGTTCGTCACGGAGGTGAGCCGCAGCTCGCCGTCGTAGGTGTACGTCGTCCGCGCGCCGGTCGCGTCGATGTCCGCCACCGGCAGGCCGAACGGCCCGTAGCGGCGGCGCCGCACGACCCCGGCCGCGTCGCGGTGCTCGACGACCTGCCCTTCGGCGTCGTGCAGCCAGGTTTCCCGGTCGCCGTGCGGGCCGATCCGCCAGGCGCGGCGGCCCTCCGCCGTCCAGCCCAGCCGGGCAGCGCCGCCGGACGCGGTGTGCACGAGCTGGGGCCTGCCGAACAGGTCGCGGTCGCCGGGGCGCACCGACGCGTCCGTCACCGGCGCGTCGCCGAGCGGGTCGGGCGCCGTCCCCGGCCCGGCCGTGACCGCGGCGCCGGGCAGGACGGTGAACGGGTCGGCCGCGGGCACCACGCGCTGGACGGCCGCGTCGCCGTCGCCCACCCGCAGCCGGACCTCGCCCTCGGCGGCGGGTGCCGTCCGGACGACCGAGCCGTCGGGCCGGATGACGGTGGCCAGCTCGCCATCCTGGTAGTCGTAGCGGGTTTCGCGACCCAGTTCGTCCACTTGGGACAGCAGCTGGTCGTAGCGGCTCCACGTGTACCGGCGGGTGTTCCCGAGCGGGTCGGTCCGCTCGACCAGCTGCCCGGCGTCGTTGAGCCGGTAGGTCCAGGTGTGGCCGAGCGCGTCGGTGTGCCGGGTCGTCCCGGGTGAGTAGGCGAAGGTCGCGTTGTAGAAGCCGTTCGCCCCGACTGCGCGGACGCAGCGGCCCTGGGCGTCGTAGACGTAGCGGTACCAGGTGCCGGTGCGGTCCCGCCAGCCGACGAGCCGGTGGTCGTAGTCGTAGTCCAGCGTCATCGGGCGGCCCGCGAAGTCCGCGATCGTGGTCAGCTGCCCGAGGCGGTTGTAGCCGAACCGGACCAGCGGGGCGGCACCGGGCGCGCCGAGCGCGACGACGCGGCCGCCGTCGGTGGCGATCCGGAGCTCGACGCCGTCGTCGCGGCGCAGCGCGGCGGGCGTGCCGTCGGCGGCGTAGGCGATCTCGGTGCGGCTGCCGTTGCGCTCGATCGCCGTGAGCCGGCCGTCGGCGGCGAAGTGCAGCTCGCGGTCACCGGCGGCGAGGCGGTAGCCGCCGGGGGAGCGGTGCAGCGGGAGACGCGGGCCTTCCAGCGGCAGCACGGGTTCACCGGCGGGCACCGGGTAGACGAGGACCATGCCGTCTTCGGCGTAGAACCGGACCGCTTCGGCGCCGACCGCCAGCCGCTGGTCCAAAGTGGACGCCCAGGAGCGGCCGAACCACCGGCCCGCCCGGTAGGCCGAGAGGTGGGTGCGGGTCAGTTCGAGGTCGCCCGCGTCGCCCGGCAGGACCAGGTCGACCTGGGTCATCACGACCTCGCCGGTCGCGATGTCCACGGGGTCGCCGCAGTAGGTCTTGCTGTCCGACGGCTGGGCGCGGTCGCGCGGGCCGTCGCCCTTCGGGTCGCTCTTGGGAGCGCCCCTGGGCGTGCCGCCGGGCGGCGGCGTCTCGACCTTCGGGGGTGGCGGGCTGACCGGCGGATCGTTCTTGGGTGGCGCGTCCGGCTTGGGTGGCGGGTCGGTCTTGGGCGGGGCTTCGGGCCCGTCTTTGGCACCAGAAGTGTGGGTGCCGTCGATCCCTTTGGGGTTGCCGTTGATGTCGGCGTGCTTCGGCGGGGGCGCGGCCTTGCCCGGCTTGATGTTCTTCAACGCCTTCGCCGCGTCCGAGAACAGGTCCCCGGCCCGCTTGAGCAACGGCACCAAGGCTTTGAGCGCGGTGACGAGTCGTTTGACCAGGTCGGCGATCTTGGAGGCGGTTTTGGCGACGGCGTTGATGACCTGCGGCACCACCCACGTCAACCCGATGCCGAGGGTGAACACCACCTGCAACGCCCAGCTGATCAAATGCCCGATCAGCTCCGCGATGATGTCGCGCACCAGCGCCCGCACCGCCGCCACCACCTCACCGGCGGTCTTCACCCCACTGGACGCACCCTCGCAGCCCTTCTGCGCGGTCTCCAGCAGCGTCACGGTGTCCTGCGCCCGCTGACGGTAAGTATCAGCGGCAGGCCCGGTCCAGGAGACGGTGTCGGCTTTCACCATCCCGGTCAGATCTTGCCCGATGCTGCCCAGCTCGGTCGCGACGTTCTTCCACGTCTCGGACTGGGCGGCGATCTCATCGGCGTTCCCGGTCAACCCGTTGAGGGCTTCTTTGAGCGGGCCGACGTGTTCCATCAGCCACCCCACCCCGGCGGCGAGGATCGCCCCGAACGGGTCCATCGCCATCGACAGGGCGTCGAGGGCGGTGCCGACCGCGCCCATCGCGACGGAGGCCCAGTCGCCTGATTCGATCGCGGATTTCAGGTCGTTCGCCGATTCCAGCAGCGAGATGCCCGAATACGCCTTGGTCGAGTCCTTGGTCTCAGCGACCAGGGGATTCCCCATGAACGACCTCCCGGGCCCAGGCCGGACGTTTCGTCAAACTTTCAAGCAAGGTAACAGCGTCTGAACAGTCCGTGTCAGCTCTGCTACCCGGATGCCCGAAAATCCGCGAAACGGTGGCCCAGGCGGGCAAGGTCGGGTGGTCACACCTCCGTGACGCGCGGCGACTCGAGGTACTTGACGAGGTTCGGGGGCGCGTAGGGCGGCCGCATGTTCTCGTGGCGGTGCCGCACGCACGACGCGACGGACTCCGACGGCGGGTCGACCACGCCGATCTCGCGGTCGATCGAGCCGAACCACCGGTACAGCCGGTTCAGCGAGTTGTGCAGCACGCCGAGGTCGTCCGCGGGCGGCAGGCCGTCGAACGCGCCCGGGGTGAAGACCAGCCCGCACTTCTCGGCACTGGCCACCAGCCAGTGCAGGGCCAGCCCCGACAGGCCCTGCTCGGGGTAGCCGCCGCCGACGTCGGAGTGCGCGCCGCAGAACCAGACCTGCTCGCGCTCCTGGCCGTCCGCGCCGGGCGAGGGCTGCCAGACGGCCGGGCGGAACGCCTTCCGGTGCTCGTCCACCGCCAGTGCCTGGAAGGCCGACTGCACGATCGACGTCAGCTGCGTGTCGTGGAACTGCCAGCGCCGGTTCAGCAGGTTGAGCAGGCGGCCGCCGCTGAGCGGGATGCCCAGCGCGCCCACGGTGTCCCAGACGCCGATGAACCGGACCGGCGTCACGTCCTGGTGCGAGAAGCTGCTCCGGAACTTCCGCGCCGCGGGGCTCGCCGGGCCGGTCGCCGGGTCCCGGTCGCGGTAGAGCTGGTAGGCCTCGCCGACCCGGCTCGCGTGCCGGGGGAGCAGCACGCCGCAGTTCCGGATCAGGCCCACGGCGCTGCGCGCGGTGTAGGCGCCGCGGCTGAAGCCGAAGAAGAACAGTTCGTCGCCGGGCTCGTAGTTTTCGACGACGAACCGGTAGGCGTCCCGCACGTTGGCGGACAGCCCCCAGCCGAACGCGCCGCCGGCCAGGCGGTCCCACCAGCGCTTCCCGGTCCCGACGCCCTCGTGGTAGTGCACCAGCTGCCGCGTCCCGGCCGGATCCACCGCGGCGACGGCGTCCTTGACCTTGACGACGTTCGTCGGCGCCTTCTGGGTGAGTGAGTTCCACGTGCCGTCACAGCACACGACCAGTCGTTTCGCCATCTTTGCCTCCCCGGCGCCGGACATGCGTGAGTCGCGGGCGGCGGGTGGCCCGTTACGCGGTCCGCTTCGGATTGCGTCTGGGTAACTCATTCCTTGCGATCGTTGCACTTGATGTGAATTACCCACGTCCCTACCGTCGGAGGCATGAACCTCACCGTCCTCGCGGCGTCCGGCCGGACCGGCCTCGAGCTCACCCGCGAAGCACTCCGGCGTGGCCACACCGTCACCGCCGTCGCCCGCGACCCCGCCCGCATCCCGCTGCCCGACGGCGCCGGGCTGCGCAAGGCCGCGGCCGACGTGACCGATCCGGCGAGCGTCGCCGCCGTCGTCGGCGCGGAATCCGTGGTCCTTTCCGGACTCGGCACGGACCGGGCCGGGACGCTGCTGGCCGGCGCCGAAGCCGTGATCGCCGCCGGGCCGGCGCGGATCATCTGGCTGGGTGCGTACGGCACCGGCCCGTCCGCCGAGGCCGCCGGGGAAGCCGCCGGTGTGCTCGGGCAGCTCCTCGGCGACCGGCTCGGGGACAAGGTCGCCGCCGACACCGCCGTCCTCGCCGCCGGGGGCACGGTCTTCCACGCCGGGATGCTCGCCGACGGACCGGAAAGGCCCGGCCGGCGCACCGCCGGGCTGGCCGCGGCGCCGCCGTTGGACCTCGGGGCGAAGGTCAGCCGGGCGACTGTCGCGGCGGCGATGCTCGACGAGGCCGAGCACCCGCGCTTCGCCGGCGCGGTCGCGCTGCCGCTGGCCGGTTAGCCCGCGAGGAATGTTGGATGACGCTCGGGCCGAGCGCACCCAATGTGGCGTTCGGTGCGTTGGACGCAACCAACGCCACATTGGGGCGCATCGCCGGACCGCTGTCAGCCGATCCTGTGTGCGCGCCGCTAGCCCGCGCCGATCTCGTCGAGGGCCGCCGACACCTGCTCGCGCAGCCAGGCGTGCGCGGGGTCGGAGTCGTAGCGCTGGTGCCAGGTGCAGCTGACCGACGCTGCCGTCGAGTCCGCCGGCAGCGGGCGGGTGACCAGCCCGAACGCGTCGACCAGCGGGCGGCCGAGGATCTCGGTGCAGGTGACCAGCACGTCGCCGCGCGCCGCCGTCTGCAGGGCCATCGACAGCGTCGCCACAGCGGCGACCACCCGGCGCCGCAGGCCTTCGGCGGCCAGGACGTCGTCGATCGGCGCGGTCAGCCGGCCGCGCCGGGAGACCACGACGTGCGGGTGCGCGGCGTAGGCACGCAGGTCGAGGCCGTCGGCGCACGGGTGCCCCCGCCGCATCGCGACGACGAGCGAGTCGTGGCCGACGATCTCGGACCGGAATTCGGGCAGCTCCGGCCGGGCACCGCCGAGTTCGAGGTCCACGCGGCCGTGCCGCAGGTCGTCGGTGTCGGCCGAGTTCTCGGCCAGCACCCGCAGCCGCACGCCGGGGGCCCGCGCCATGAGCCGGCCGACGAGCAGCGGGACCACGGACGCGGCCAGCGCGTCGTGGCACTGGATCGTGAAGGTGCGGTCCAGTTCGGCCAGGTCCAGCTCGCGGGCCGGCGTCAGCACCTCGCGGGCCTGCCGGACCAGCCGGTGCACGTCTTCCCGCACCGACAGCGCGTACGGCGTCGGCGCCATCGAGTGGCCGGTGCGCACCAGGATGTCGTCGCCGGTCACCTTGCGCAGCCGCCCGAGCGTGCGGCTCACCGCAGGCGACGACAGGTGCAGCCGCTCGGCCGCGCCCATCAC
Organism: Amycolatopsis lexingtonensis; assembly: GCF_014873755.1. NCBI lineage: Bacteria > Bacillati > Actinomycetota > Actinomycetes > Pseudonocardiales > Pseudonocardiaceae > Amycolatopsis > Amycolatopsis lexingtonensis. The sequence continues at coordinate 2,585,454 of NZ_JADBEG010000001.1, read as the reverse complement.
GCTGCCTTCCTCGAGCAGCGCGTCAAACACGGTGAGCAGGTTCAAGTCCAGATGCACGAACGCAAGACAACCACAGGAGGAACCATGACCCACGATCTGCTCGCCACCGCCGTCCGCGAGGCCGGTGCCCGGATGCTGGCGCGCTACGCCACCGAATCGCGGCCGCCGGGGCTGCCGGAGGTGCTGGCGAACCTGCACGACAACGATGCCGCCGTCGCCGAGGTGCTGCGCCCGGCGCTCGCCGCGATCCGGCCGGAGGCGCGCTGGCTCGACGACGAACACGGCTCCGGGGCGCTGGCCCCGGGCGAGTGGTGGCTCGTCGACCCGGTCGGCGGCAACGTCAACGCGGTGCACGGCATGCCCGACTGGAACATCGGGGTCAGCCTCGTCCGCGACGGGCGCCCGGTGCTGGCGGCGGTGTACGCCCCGGTGCCCGACGAGCTGTTCACCGCCGTCGACGGCGGCGGGGCGTTCCGGAACGGGGCACCGCTGCGGGTCTCCGCGAAGACGGCGCTGGACGGTGCGCTGGCCGGGACCGGGCAGGCGCGACCCGGGCACGACGCCGCCTTCTTCGAGCGCATGGGCCGGTCGTTCACCGCGATGTCGGCGGCCGCGCTGTACGTGCGGATCTCCGTGCCGGTGAGTCACCAGCTCGCCCAAGTCGCGGCGGGCCGGATGGACCTGCACTGGCAGCTCGAAAACGTCCGCTCGCACGCGGCCGGGGTGCTGCTGGTCCAGGAGGCGGGCGGGGTGGTGACCGACCTCGACGGCAAGCCGTGGGACCTCACGAGCGAGGGCTACCTGGCCGCCGCGCCCGGGGTGCACGCGGCGGCGCTGGAGGTCCTCACGGCGTGACGGGGTCCCGCGCGGGACCCCGTCACGCCGTGGATCAGAAGTCGTCCGGCGTGCTCACCCGGCTCCTGACCAGCGAAGCGTCCCGGCGTGCGCCCCAATGTGGCGTTGGTTGCGTCTGACGCACCGAACGCCACATTGGGTGCGCTGGACGCACCGAACGCCACATTGGGGCGCTCAGCCCGAGCGTCAACCAACTTTCGACGCGTGACACCAGGCGCCGCTCATGTGCCGGCGGGCCGATCTCATACGCCGCCGGTGTCATGTTCACCTTCCCGGTCCGATCGCATTCGACAGGAGGAGGTGTCCGGCGCGCCGGACCTAGCCTCGGTCCATGCGCGACCACCGGCGGGCGAACCCGGGAGAAAACGTGCACGGCCTTTCCCCTTACCAGACCGGTATCTGGGCGGCCGTCGCGCTGGACAACGACTCGGCGCAGTACAACCTGCTGCTGCGCGTGCGGTTCGAAGGCGAGCTCGACCTGCCCTTGCTGGCCAAGGTGTTCGCGCGGGTGCTGGCCCGGCACGACACCTTCCGCACGGTGTTCTTCGACGTCGATGGCGTGCCCTACCAGGACTTCCGGGCCGCCGATCGCCCGGAAGTGCGGGTGGCCGACCTGTCCGGTGTGGCGGATCCCGTGGCGGCGATGCGGGAAGAGCAGCACCGGCCTTTCCCGCCGGGCGGCCAGATGGTGCGCGCGACGCTCTTCGTCGAGGCGCCGGGTGTCGCGCACGCGCAGCTCGTCGCGCACCACCTCGTCGCCGACGGGCGCTCGTTCACGGTGGTGGCGAACCAGCTCGTCGAAGACTACGACGACGCGCTGAAAGGGCTTACCCGGATCCGCCGGGCGCCGGTTCCCTTCCGGCGGAGCCTGTCCCCGGCCGCGGCTTACCGGGAATCCGCGGCGTTCCGGGACGATCTCGCGTTCCACCGCGCCGCCCTCGACGGAGCCGCTCCCGTGCTCTTCGCGAAATCCGGGACCGCGCCCGGGAGCGCGCGGCACAGCTTCCGGCTGCCGGGGGACTGGGTGGCCCGGGTCCGCGCCGCCGGGCTGCCGATCTTCCCTTACCTGGCCGCGATAACCGGCGTCTTCCTCTCGCGCGTGCACCGGTCCGCGGAAGGCGTCATCGGGGTGCCGCTGCTCAACCGGGACGACGAATTCCTCGACACCGTCGGGAGTTTCACCAACACCGTGCCGTTGCGGGTCGCGGTGCCCGGCGGGAGCACCGTGCGCGCGCTGGTCGCCGACGTCGAGGCGGCCACCCGGGGCGTGCGCCGCCACGGCCGCACGCCGCTGGAAGACATCCTGCGCGAGCTGCCCGGCCGGCCCCGGCAGCTCTACGACGTCACCCTCAGCTACGTGCGGCTGCCCGGCCTGCGGACGAACCTGGTGCACCGCACGGTCATGGAGACGGTGTGCCACGAGCAGGACGCGCTCGCCATCGTCGTCACGGCGGTCGAGGACGAGGACGACGTCGAGGTGTCGCTCGACTGCGCGCGGGACGTCTTCGGCGACGAACTCCCCGCCGAGCGCGTCGCGGCGCTGTTCGGGTGCCTGCTGGAGAACGGGATCGACGGTGCCGACCGGCCGGTGGCGGACCTGCCGATGCTGCCCGGCGCCGAACGGGCGCTGCTCGAGGCGTACGGCCGGGGCGCGGAAGTGCCGTTCCGCGACGAGGCCACGCTGAGCGGGCTCTTCGAGGAGCAGGCCGCCCGGCGCCCGGACCAGGTCGCCGTCACCGGCCCGGGTTTCCGCCTGACCTACGCGGAACTGGACGCCGCCGCGAACCAGGTCGGCCGCAAGCTGATCGCCGCGGGCGTGGGCCCGGGCGACCGGGTCGTCGTCGCGCTGGAACGCGGACCCGACCTGCTGCCCGCGCTCTTCGGCGTCCTCAAGGCGGGCGCCGCGTACGTGCCGGTCGACCCGACGCACCCCGCCGAACGCGTCCGGTTCCTGGTCGAAGACAGCCGTCCCGCGGCCGTGCTGGTGTCCGGCGAAACCGCGCTGCCGCCCCTCGGCGGGACGCCGGTGTGGCGGGTCGGGGACCTGCGCGAGGGAGATTCCTCACCGGTCGGCGCGCGGGCGACGGCCACCGATATCGCTTACGTCATCTACACTTCCGGCTCCAGCGGGCGTCCCAAGGGTGTCCTCGTGCGCCACCGGTCGGTCGTGAACCGGCTGGCGTGGATGCAACGCCGCTACCCGCTGGGCGAGCACGACGTCCTGCTGCAGAAGACACCCACGTCGTTCGACGTCTCGGTGTGGGAGCTGTTCTGGTGGGCGCTCGAAGGTGCTGCGGTCGCGCTGCTGCCGCCCGGCGGCGAGAAGGACCCGCGGACGATCCGGGCCGCCGTCGCCGAGCACGGCGTCACGGTCGTGCACTTCGTCCCCTCGATGCTCGGGTCGTTCCTCGAAGCCGGCGAGCGCGACGCCGGGCCGCTGCGCCGGGTCTTCTGCAGTGGGGAAGCGCTTCCCACCGCCAGCGTCGAGCGGTTCAACCACCTGTTCCGGGTGGACGGTGGCGGCCCGGAACTGGTGAACCTGTACGGCCCGACCGAGGCGACCGTTGACGTCACGTACTACGACTGCCCGGCGGACGCCGCCATCGCGCGGGTCCCGATCGGCCGCCCGATCGACAACACGAGCCTCCACGTCGTCGGCGCGCACGGGGAGCTGCTACCCCTCGGTGTCGCGGGCGAACTCTGCATCGGCGGGGTGGGGGTCGCCGCCGGGTACCTCGGGCGGCCCGAGCTGACCGCGGAACGGTTCGTCCCGGACCCGTTCGGTGGGGAAGGCCGACTCTACCGCACCGGCGACCTCGCGCGCTGGCTCCTCGGCGGCGACCTCGAATACCTCGGCCGGCTCGACGACCAGGTCAAGATCCGCGGCAACCGCGTCGAACCCGGCGAGGTCGCCGGCGTCCTGCTGAGCGCGCCCGGGGTCACCGGCGCGGTGGTGGTCGACCGGACGACCGCCGGCAGGGGCACCCACCTCGTCGGCTACTACGTCGGGGACGGCACCGGCCTGCGCGAGCACCTGGCGCGCGAGCTGCCGGAGTTCATGATCCCGGCGTTCCTCGTCCCGCTCGAGCGCATTCCCTTGACCCCCAACGGGAAAGCCGACCGCCGCGCGCTGCCGGAACCGGCGGTGGGCAGCACCGGCGAGGCTCGTCCGTTCACCGCGCGGGAAGCCGTGCTCGCCGGGATCTGGGGCGAAGTTCTCGGCCGCACGCCCGAGTCACCCGACGAGGACTACTACGCCCTCGGCGGCGATTCCCTGCTGATGCTGCGGATCCGCGCGCTCGCCGAGAAGCGCGGCCTGCGGTTCGCCCTCGCCGATCTCGTGCGCCACCCGACCATCGCCGGGCTGGCCGAGCACGTCGAAAGCAGCGGAGCCGACGAAGCCGCGCCGCCGCGGCTCGGCCTGGTGTCCGCGGTGGACCGCGTCCGCCTGGGCGACGTCGAGGACGCCTATCCGCTGACCCGGCTCCAGCAGGGCCTGCTCTACCACAGCCGGGAAGCGGGCTCGACCGTCTACAAAGACGTCTTCCGGTACCGCCTGCGCGTGCCGTGGGACGAGCCGGAGTTCCGGAAAGCGGTCGCCCGCCTCGCCCGGCGCCACCCCGCGCTGCGGACGAGCTTCCACCCCGGCGAGTACGCGGAGCCGGTGCAGATCGTGCACCACGCCGTGCCCGGGGCGCTGGAGGTCGTCGATCTCCGGGACGTCGACCGCCAGGCGGCCGAAGCCGAGGTGCTGGCCCACATCGAGCGGCGCCGCCACCACGACTACGACTTCGGGAGCCCGCCGTTGTACCTGTTTCGGGCGCACGTCCGCGACGACGGCCTGGACCTGGTGCTCAGCTTCCACCACGCCCTGCTCGACGGCGGCAGCGTCGCCACCCTGGTGAGCGAGCTGCTGCGCGGCTATGCGCACGGCCTGGGCCTGCGCGCCGAGCCGGTCCCGGACCTGCCGCTGCCCTCGGCGGCGGCGTACCTGCGCGAAGAACGGCACGCGCTGGCTTCGGCGGAGAGCGCGGACTTCTGGCTCGGCACCCTCGACGGGAGCGAAGCCTCCTCGATCGGCGGGTTCGGCCCGCACGAACCGCGCGGCGACCGGGCTACCTCGCACCGCACCGACCTGGCGCCCGAGCTCGGCACGTGGGTCCGGGAGTTCGCGCGCGAACGCGCCCTTTCGGTGAAGTCCGTCCTCGTCGCCGCGCACTGCCTGACGCTGGGCCTGTTTTCCGGCAACCCCGATGTCACGACCGGCGTCGTCACGCACGGCCGCACCCACGACGGCGTCGCCGGGCTCTTCCTCAACACCCTGCCGCTGCGGGTGTCCGCCGGCGGTCGCAGCTGGTCCGGCGTCGTCCGCGAAGCGTTCCTCGCCGAGCAGGCGGCCTACGCGCACCGCCGCTACCCGCTCAGCGCGATCCAGGACCGGCTGGGCCGCCCGCCCGCGGTGACGGCGTTCAACTACGTCCACTTCCGGCAGCTCGGCGAAGCGGTCCGGATCCCCGGTGTGGACCTGCTGGCGTTCGACACCTACGAACAGACCAGCTTCGAACTGCTCGTCAACGTGGTCACCGACCCGGCCGACGACCACCTGTGGCTGCGCGTGGACGGCAATGGCACCACGATCACCGCCGCCCAGCTCCGCCTGTACGGCGAGCACTACGTGCGCGTCCTGCGCGAACTGCTCGACCGGCCGGACGACCCCGCCGGCGTGGGCTTCCTGACCGCGCCGCCGCCCGAGGTCGTCCCGGTGGCGCACCACGCCGACGTCGTCGCGCGGTTCGACCGGTGCGCCGCGGACCACCCGGCCGCGCTCGCGCTGACCGGCGAGCGGCAGTGGACGTACGGCAGGCTGGCGGCGGCGGCCGGCGCGGTCGCGGCGAACCTGCGGCGCCGCGGCGTGCGACCCGGGGCGATCGTGGGAGTCGCGGCCGGGCGGGACCCGGAGACGATCGCGGTCCTGCTCGGCGTGCTCAAGGCGGGCGCGGCGGTGCTGCCGCTCGACACCGGCTACCCGCCGCGGCGGCTCGCGCACCTCGTCGAGCACGCGGACCCGGACCTGGTCGTCGGGTCCCACCCGGCGCTGCCCGCGCGGCGGACCGTGGCCGCGGAAGACCTCCTGCGCCCGGCGGGCGAGCCGCCGAGCGGCGCCGTCACCCCGGAAACCACCGCGTACGTGCTGTTCACCTCCGGCTCGACCGGGCTGCCCAAGGGCGTCGCCATGCCGCACCGGGCTCTGGCCAACCTGGTGGCCTGGCAGCACCGGACGGCCAGCGGCCGCGCCGCCGTCACCCTCCAGTACGCGCCGCTCAGCTTCGACGTGTCGTTCCAGGAGATCTTCGCGACGCTGTGCTTCGGCGGGACGCTGTGCCTGGTCCTGGACCGGGGCGACCCGGCGGCGGTGCTGCGGCTGATGCGGGCCCACCGCGTGGAGCGGGTGTTCCTGCCGTACGTCGCGCTCCAGCAGCTCGCCTCCGCCGCGGTCGCCTCGGGTTCGTACCCCGGGGATCTCCGGGTCGTCATCTCGTCGGGGGAGCAGCTCCGGATCACCGACGAGATCCGGCGGCTGTGCGCCGCGGTGCCGGGGGTGCTGCTGGAAAACCAGTACGGGCCCACCGAAACCCACGTCGTCACCCACCACGCGCTCACCGGCCCGCCGGAGCGCTTCCCGGACCTGCCGCCCATCGGCACGCCGATCGACGGTGCCGCGCTGCACGTCCTCGACGCGGACCTCCGCCTGCTCCCGCCCGGCGTCACGGGCGAGCTGTACGCGGCCGGCACCTGCCTCGCGCACGGCTACCTCGGCCGCGACGACCTCACCGCGGAACGCTTCCGGGACACCGGATCCGGCCGGCTCTACCGCACGGGCGACCTCGGCTACGCGCTGCCCGACGGCTCGATCGTCTGCACCGGCCGGTCCGACGACCAGGCCAAGGTGCGCGGCTTCCGCGTCGAGCCGGCGGAAGCGGAACTCGCCCTCGGCGAACTCGGCCGAGGGCTCGGCGAGGTCGCCGTCGTCGTCCGGCCCCGGCAGCCGGGCGGGGACAACGAGCTGGTCGCCTTCCTGACCGGGGCACCCGCCGACGCGGGCGGGCTGCGCGCGGCGTTGCGGGAGACCCTGCCGGAGCACCTGGTGCCGACGCACTTCCAGTGGCTGCCGGACCTGCCGCGCACGCCGAGCGGGAAACGCGACGACGCGGCCCTGCGCGCGCTGCCGCTGGAAGTGGGCGGCACCCACGACACCACCCCGCCGCGCGACGAACGCGAACGGGTGCTCGCCGAGCTGGTCGCCGACCTGCTCGGGCTGCCCGCGATCGGCGTGCACGCCAACGTGTTCGACTTGGGCATGACGTCGCTCGTCGCCATGCGGGTGGTGGTGACCCTGGAGCAGCGGTTCGGTACTGAGCTGGCGCCGTCGGCCCTGCTCGGCGCGCCCACGGTGGCGGCGCTCGCCCGCCGGCTGGGGGAGGCGAAGCAGGTGTTCTCGGCACTCGTCCCGCTGCGCCCGCGCGGCACCCGCCGTCCGCTGTTCATCGTGCACCCGATGGGCGGCAACGTGCTCTGCTACGTCCCGCTCGTCAAGCACCTGCCCGACGACCTGCCGGTCTACGCCCTGCAGGCGGCCGGCGCGGAGCCGGGCAGCACCCCGTTGTCCACTGTGGAGGATCTGGTCGGCAGCTACCTGGCGGAGATCCGCACGGTGCAGCCCCGCGGTCCCTACACGATCGCCGGGTGGTCCTTCGGCGGGTTCGTCGCGTTCGAGCTGGCCCGGCGCCTGGGGGCGGCCGGAGAAGCGGTGGACCGGCCGATCCTGCTCGACACGGTGGCGGTGAACCCGCTGCTGCGGGAGAGCTACACCGACGAGGCGCTGCTCGGCTGGTTCTTCTGGGAGCTGCTCTGGATCGAGCGCGGCGGTGCCTCGCCGCTGGAAGGGCTGCCGGAGCACGTCGTGTCGGTCGACGACCGGTTCGAGCACATCGCGCGGCGCGCCGCCGAACTGGGCGTGCTGCCGGCGGGCAGCTCGCCCGCGGTGATCCGGCGGCTGTTCCGGCTCTACCGCGCCAACTGGGAGGCCACGCTCGCCTACCGGCCGCCGGAGACCGGGCAGGACATCGTCCTCGTCCGCGCGGAAGAGCCGCTGCCCAAGGTGCTGGAAGCCATGCACGGCGCGGCGGGCAGCCTGCACCACCTGCCCGACAACGGCTGGGGCGCGCTCACCGGCGGCACCGTCGAAATCGTCACCACCCCGGGCGACCACCTGACGATCATGGAAGAACCCCGGGTCGCGCGGCTCGCCCGCGTCGTCAGCGAACTGATCCACGGCCAGGAGGCGCAGTCCCATGCCAGCTGAACACCTGAAGGTCATCGTGCTCGGGGCCGGCATCGGCGGCCTCGCCCTCGCGGCCGCGCTGAAGCAATGCGGTATCGAGGCCGAAGTGCACGAACGGGCCACGTCGCTGCGTGCCGAAGGTTCCGGTCTCGGCATGATCACCAACGCGATCACCGCGCTGGCCTCCCTCGGCATCGACCTCGACCTGGCGCGCCGCGGCGAAGTCGTCACCGCCTTCGACATCAAGGACGCCCAGGGCGGCCCGATCGTCCGGCTGCCGATGCCCGAGCTCGGCCGCGAGCTGGGCGCGCCGAGCGTGTGCATCGGCCGCAACGCCCTGCACGAGGCCCTGCGCGAAGCCGCCGGTGACGTCCCGGTCTTCCTGGGCAAGCGGGCGGTCCGCGTCGAGTCCGGGGTCTACGGTGCCACGGTCGAGTTCGAGGACGGCAGCACGGCCCGGGGCGACGTCGTCGTGGGCGCGGACGGCTTCAACTCGGTGGTGCGGCGCCAGTTCGCGGGTGCGGACGAGCCGGTGCTGGAGCCCGGGTACGTCTGCTGGCTGGCCATCACGCCGTTCGCCCACCCGGCGCTGCCGAAGGGCGCCGTGGCGCACTACTGGGGGAGCGGCCAGCGCTTCGGGCTGCTCGACATCGGCGGCGGCGACTGCTACTGGTGGGGCACCAAGAACCTGCCGGTGGCCGAAGCCCGCGACTGGCGGGGCACCCGCGAAGACCTGCTGGCGCTCTACGCCGGCTGGGCGGACGAGGTCACGGCCGCGATCGCCGCGACGCCGATCGAGAACGTCATCGCCGTCCCCGCGCGCGAGCGCGTCTTCCTCGAGAAGTGGGGCGAAGGCCGGGTGACGCTGCTGGGCGACGCGGCGCACCCGATGCTGACCAGCCTCGGCCAGGGCGCCGGGATGGCCGTCGAGGACGCCGTCGTCCTGGCCACCACCCTGGCGCGGATCGGCGACGACCCCGTGTCCGCGCTGCGCCGCTACGAGGACCAGCGGCGGGACCGGACCCGGATGGTCGTCGAGGCGTCGCGCGCCTTGAGCGAGAGCGAGCAGCTGGAGGACCCGGAGCTGCGGCGGGCGCGCGACGAGCAGCTGCGCGGGACGTCGTTCGAGGAGCTGATCGCCAGTCAGCGTGACCTGCTGACCTTCCCCGGTGTCCACGTATGAACGGCCGTCCGCTCAGCGCCGTCGAGCGCTGGTACTGGTGGTGTGACCAGGTCTCGCCGCTCAACGTGGTTTCGCGGGTTTCCGTGCGCGGCGAGCTTTCGCCGCGGTTGCTGCGCGCGGCGCTCGACGCGCTGCAACGGCGGCACCCGGTGCTGGGCCGGCGGATCGAGACCGACGCCGACGGCAACGACCCGGTGTGGGTCCCGGCCACGCGGCGGATCCCGCTGCGGTACGTCACGGGTGGGGACTGGGTGCGCGAGGTCGATGAGACCGAGCTGGCCGAACCCGTGCCGTGGCGGCTCGGCCCGATGATCCGGGCGACGCTGATCGACCGGGACGGTGAGCACGACCTCGTGCTCACCCTGCCGCACTGCGTCGCGGACGGCACCACCGCGCTTTCGCTGGCCCGCGAGTGCCTGGAACTGGCGGCGAAGGTCGAGCGGGGCGAGCCGCTGCCGGCACCGTCGCGGCTGCCGCCGTCACCGGAGGACGTGATGCCGGCCCGGAACCTCGGCAGCGTGGGCGAGCAGCGCCGCGCGGACCAGCAGCGGCGGGACGCCGACGAGATCGCGCGCCTGCGACCGAGCCGGTTCGAGCCGAGCGCGGCGGTGCCGATGGCTTCGCGGCGCACCCGGGTGCTGCACCGCGAGCTGGCCGGCGCCGAACTCGTCGCCGTCGTCGAAGCGTGCCGGCGTGAGGGGACGACGGTGCACGGGCTGCTGGCGGCGGCGATGGCCCGCGCCGCCGGGGACTCCGGCCACGTCGCGATCGGCTCACCGGTCGACTTCCGGGCCGAGCTGGTCCCGCCGGTCGCCGGCGACGAGACCGGGACGTACGTGGCCACCATCCCGACGTTCGTCGACTGCGACGTCCCCCTGTGGGACGCGGCCCGGGCGGCGAGCGCGGACCTGGCCCGGCGCAAGGAAAGCGGCGAGCACTTCGACCTGGTCGGGTTCGTCGCGGGCAGCGGCCTGAAGTCGATGGCGGACGCCGAGCCGATCATGCGGTACATGGAGGAGAGCGGGCCGATCAACCTGTGCCTGTCCAACCTCGGCCGGTTCCCCGTGCCCGACGTCATCGGCCGGTGGGAGGTGAGCGGCAGCCAGTTCGTGGCGGGCCTGTCCGTCAACGGCTACGTCGTCGCGACCGTGAACACCAGCCACGGCCGGTTGTTCTGGAACTGCGCGTACATCGCGGACGCGGTGCCCGAAGCCCGGGCCGCCGCCCTCACCGACCGCTGCCTGGACGCGGTGCGCGCCGCGGGCGGAGGAGAACAGTGTTGAGCCGCAGGGACAACGGCCGGACCGTCGTGGTCACCGGCGCGTCGACCGGGCTCGGCCGGACGACGGCACTGACGCTCGCGGAAGCCGGCTTCCGGGTGGTGGCCGGCGTGCGTCGCGCCGCGGACGGCGAAGCGCTGCTCGCCGAGTCCGCCGCCCTGACCTACGCGCTCATCGACGTCACGGACGACCGCTCGATCGCGGCGGCGGCCGGTGCCCTCGCCGGCCCGGACGGCGTGTGGGGGCTGGTCAACAACGCGGGCATCTGCGTCTCCGCGCCGGTGGAGTGCCTGTCGTCGGCCGACCTGCGCCGCCAGCTGGAGACGAACGTGATCGGCACGCTGGCGGTCACCCGCGCGTTCCTCCCGCTGCTGCGCACGGCGGGCGGCCGCGTCGTCAACGTCACGTCGGGCCTGGGCGCGCTGGTGGTCCCGTACCTGGGCGCGTACGCGATGGCGCAGTTCGCGAAGGAAGCGATGAGCGACGCCCTCCGCCGCGAGCTGGCCCCGGCCGGCGTCGGCGTCTCCGTCGTCCGCCCGGGCGCGATCATGACCCCGATCTGGGACAAGGTCTCCCGCGGCGGCAACGCGGTGCTGGCGGCCGCCCCGGAGCCGGTCGCCCGCCTGTACCGCGGCACGTTCCTGCGCTTCCTGGCCGGCAACGAACAAGGCGCGCGAGCCAGCGAAACCCGCCCGGAGGACGTGGCCGCGGCGGTCCACCACGCCTTGTCGTCCTCCCGTCCGAAGACCCGCTACCCGGTGGGCCCGGACGCGATCCGCGGCGCCCGCATCGCCCGGCTGCTCCCGGACCGCCTGATCGACCGCATGTTCACGGGCGTCGTCGCGCCCGCCACCGAGGAAATCGTGAGAGGTGCCGCATGACGCGTTCGCCGGCGCAGGAAGTACTGGCGCACAGCCTGGATCTGCTGGAAGCGGGAGACGCCAGGGGGTGGGTGGATCTGTTCGCCCCGGACGGGGTGCTGGAGTTCCCTTACGCACCAACGGGGTGGCCGGACCGGTTCGCGGGACGGGCCGCGTTGTGGCAGCAGATGGAGAAGTTCGCCGAGCACCTGGAAGTCGCGTTTTCGGGACTGGAATTCCATCCGGCGGCGGATCCGGAATTGGTGATCGCCGAGTACCGCGCGGACGGGCGGGCATTGCAGACCGGGCTGGAATTCCACCAGCGGTACATTTCGGTGGTGCGGGTCCGGGACGGGGAAATCCTGCTGTACCGGGATTTCTGGAACCCGCTGTCCCATTTGGCGGCGCTGGGTGGTGCGGAGGCGGCGTTGCGGATCGTCGCCTAGTGTCGCGCGTCGCAAGGTGCTTGACGTTCGGGCCGCCGGAGCGCTCGCCCGGCCCGGCCCAAAGGTCTTGAATGAGTCATTCAGGACCTCCGAAGACCTGAATGACTCATTCAAGACGTTCGCACTCACCGCCACCGAACCTCGGACGCGCGGCACTAGGTCAAGCTCACCACCACGCCGGTCTTCCCCGGCGGAACCTCGCCGTGCCACGGGATCACCTTGCCCGCGGCGAAGGTCTCGATGACCAGCATCGGCAGCCCCGGGACCCGGGTGAACCCGCACCCGTTGGCCTCGATGCGCCTCGGCCGAACCGGGTAACCCCCGGCGGCCGCGTCGTCCACCAGCGTCCGGAGGACCTCGGCGGGATCGCCGTCCCGAAGGGTGATGACCCCCAGGACGAGTGGTCCGTTGGCGCCGCTGCCGCCGGAGAAGTAGTCGTTCAGGACGACGCCGTTCCGCGCGCCGATGCGATCGGCGACGGCGGAGAGGCGTGCGCGGTGGCGTGCGCGCCGGAAGAACATGCCTCCAGGCTATCCCGGCCACCCGTCGTGCGCGCCGCACGTGTTCCCGCGTCAGGACGGTGACCGGAACGCCCGCCGGTACGCGCCCGGCGTCGTGCCCACCTGATCGCGGAACCGGCGCCGGAGGTTGACCGCCGACGTCAGGCCGACCCGGGTGGCGATCGCCTCCACCGGGAGGTCGGTGTCCTCCAGCAACGTGCGGGCCTCGGTCACCCGGCGCGCCAGCAGCCACGCGCCCGGGCTCGTCCCGAGCTGCTCGGTGAACCGGCGCGCCAGCGTGCGCGGGGAGACGCCCGCGTGCGCGGCCAGGTCGCTCACCGACAACGCCGTGCCGAGACGGCCGGCCGCCCAGTCCAGCAGGCCGTCCAGTGCGTCGGGAGGCGCGGCCGGCGGCGCGAACTGCGCCTGGCCGCCTTCGCGGTGCGGTGGCATCACCATGTGCCGCGCGACCAGGGCGGCGTGCGCGGCCCCGTGGTCCTTCCGGACGAGGTGCAGGCACAGGTCGATCCCCGCGCCCGCGCCGGCGCTCGTGGCGACGTCGCCGTGGTCCACGTACAGCACGTCCGGTTCCACGCGGACCGCCGGGAACTCCCGTTGCAGCTGGTCCGCGCGCGCCCAGTGGGTCGTCGCGGACCGGCCGTCCAGCAGCCCGGTGCGGGCCAGCGCGAACACGCCCGAGCAGATGGTCACCAGGCGGGCGCCGCGGGCGTGCGCTCGCCGCAGCGCGCGCCGGACGCGCGGGGGCAGCGGGGCTTCGACCGGCGCCCAGCCCGGGATGAGGACGGTGTCGGCGGTGGCGAGCGCCGACAGTCCACTGGGGACGGACATCGCGTACCCGGCCGTCGTCGGGACCGGGCCTGGGGTCTCCGTGCAGACGTCGAACTCGTAGTGCCGCGGCACGCCCGCCCGCGGCGTGCCGAAGACCTCGGCGGCGATGCCGAGCTCGAACGTCGACTGCACCGGCCGCACCAGTGCCACCACGCGATGCATGGCACGAAAGTACCCCAAGGTGTCTTCCCGGACACTGGCCCTGCCCCGCCGCGGCCGGGCAGGGTGGCGGACATGCACCCCGAGATCCTCGACCAGGACGGCTACACCGCCGCCACCGTCACGGAAGCCCCGGTCCGCGAACTGTTCCCCGGCATCCGCTTCCGTCCACTGTGGACCAATGGGAGCGCGCACGCGGGCGTCCTGGAAATGGACGCCGGCACGTCGTGGCCGCGCCGCGACGTCCACGAACCCGGGCCCGAGGAGGTCTTCGTCGTCGCGGGCACGTTCCACGACGGCGCCCGCGACTACCCGGCGGGCACGTTCCTGCACGCACCGGCCGGGTCCTGGCACGTGCCCGCGAGCGCCACCGGCTGCACCCTGTTCCTGTTCTACCCCGAGGGCTGACCCGCGCCTCGTCGGCACACTCCGGTTCTGGCAAAGTGGCCGCATGGGGGAAAATCTCGCGGCCGCTGTGGCCGCCGCCGTGCCCGTCGTCCGTGCCGTGCTCCCGCCCGCGCCGGCGGCGGCGCTGGGCCGGCTGGCGCTCGAACCGCCGCCGCGGTTCCCGGACTGGCCCGAAGCCGAGGTCGTGCGCTCGTTGCGGTCCGTGCCGTCGTGGGTGGTCGAGCGCGTGCACGGCGCGGTCGAGCTGACCCTGGCCGCGCTGGTGATCCCGGCGCCGCCGGTAACGGGGGAGCTGACGCCGCCGCAGTCCGGCTCGTTCGGCTTCCTCTCTTCCGACAGCGAAGCGGAAGCGGTGCGGGAAACGCGGTTGCTGGCCCAGTTCCGGCCCGACCTGCTCGCTCTCGTGGCGGACCTGACCGCGGCCGTCGCGGCTGACGAAGCGCTCGCACCCCTCCTGACCGCCGAAGGTGACGAAGCGGCGATCGCGGCCGCGCACGGCGGCGCCTACCTGTCGATCGCGCTGGTCACCACGGCGATCGCGGCGCGCGAGGCCGGGCAGCCCGGGATCGCGGCCATCGTCGGGACGGCGCTCGGCGTGGCGGCCGGGCTGCTCCGCGCGGTGCCGATGCCCGCCGGGTACGCCGAGGCCGTGCGGGAGAAGGAGCGGGCGGAGTACCGGCTGCCGCGGTCCGCGAGCACGTCCGTGGACGTCCGCGACCACGTGTTCGCCTTGACCGAGGGTGCTTTCCCGGCGTTCGGCGACTTCGCGGAGAACGGCCTGGTGGAAGCCGCCACCGGCGGCGTGGTGATCCGCACCGGTGTCGAGGCCGGGCACGTGGGGGTCAGCGTGCGGGTGCTCGCCGAGCCGCCCACCGAGGTGGAGACGGCCGGCTGGGAAGAGGTCGTGGACGTCGGCTGGCGCGCGGAACACGGCTCGGCGAGCCTGGCGCCGTCGGCGGGGACGAGCGTGACGACGCCGCCGTGGCCCGGCGAGTACCGCGTCCGCGTGCACGCCTACGGCCGCGACGACCCGGACGCCGAGAGCTACGCCCTCTGGATCTGGGCGGCGCCCGCCGAACCGCCCCGCGTGCACGCCCGCGCCGACCGCCTCGGCCACCGCCTGCGCGGCGAGCCCGAACCGCCGCTCGCGGACCGGCCCGAGGTGCGCTACCGCTGGATCCGGCAGTCGCGCCTGACGGTGGCGGCGACGGTCACGGTGGTCACCGGACTGCCCGCCGCGGAGGTGGTGCGCGGCTTCGGCGCGGACCCGGACCGGCCGGAGCCCCTGCCCGAACTGCGGGAGGCGTACGGCGACCCGTGGCTGTCGGTGCTGGACCTCGGCGGCGTCGTGCTGGCGATCGAGGAGAACGGCTACCTGGGTTCGCACGAGGAGGTCCTGACGGCGGTCTCGCAGGGCGGCCGGGCGGCGAGCATGTTCTGGAACGTCAACGCGGTCACGCGCCTGTCCTTCGCCCGCGACGGCGAGGTAATGGCATCGTTCGAGCCGGGCTTGGGAGAGCCGGCCGCGGACCCGGAGGTGGTGGCGGCGCTCGCCGGGCTCGACTTCGAGGACTACCGGGACCTGGACGAGAAGGGCCTCGTGGCGGTGGAGCGGTTCACCGGCCGCGGGCTCGACGCCGGGGACCTGGAAGTCATCGAACGCGCCGGGGTGGGGTACCGGATCCCCGGCGCTTGAGCGACGGGCGCGGTTCAGCCCACCGGCGCAGCGGGCGCCGTCCGGTCCCGCGCCAGTTCGTCGACCAGCCCGGCCAGCTCCGCCGGCCGGGCCAGGAACGGCGAGTGACCCCCGGGCAGGTGCCGGACCACGCCCACCCGGCCCTCCTCGACGGCGCGTTCGATGAACAGCGCCGGCAGGCTCCGGTCGTCGTCGCAGACGATCAGCGCCGACGGGATGTCCCGCCAGGCCGCGCGGGTCAGCTCCTCGGTGAACGCCTTCGCGCTCTGCGGCCGCAGCCGGGCCACCGCCGCTCGCGCCCGGCCGGTCGGGACGTCGTGGTAGAGGGCCGGGATCGGGTCGGCGCCCGGCGTGAAGTCCGTTTCCGGCGGGAACCACGGCCCGCCGAGCGGCGTCACCACGGACTCGCCGGCGTCGAGTACGTGCGCGGCCAGGTAGATGAGCTGCCGGACGTTCGCTCCGGCGGCCTCGGTGGCCGGGACGCCGCCGTAGGAGTGCGCGAGCACGGTCACCGGGCCCGCGATCGACGCCAGGTGCTCCCGGACCGCGCGGGCGTCGGCGTGCATCCCGGCCGCCGCGTCGCCGGACGTGCTCGGCAGGTCCACAGTGGACACCGTCCAGCCGCGCTCGGCCAGCTCGGGCACGAGCAGCTCCCAGCACCAGGGTCCGTGCCAGGCGCCGTGCACGAGCACGAGGTTCTTCGGTTCGGTCATGCTTCCTCTTTCAGGCGGTGAACAGCGACCAGTTTTCGGCGTGGGTGAACCCCATCGCCTCGTAGAGCGGCACGCCCAGCGGGCTGGCGTGCAGGAACGCCGTCCGCGCACCGAGGGCGTACCCCTCGCGCAGCACCGCGGCCGTCGCGGCGCGGCCATAGCCCCGGCGGCGGTACCGCGGCGGGACCCCGATGTTGAACACGCCCACCAGGTCGTCCACCAGTACGCCGAACGACGTCGCGACCGGGGTGCCGTCGAGCTCGGCGACGTACCCGCGCATGGCGGGGTGGTCGAGCACGGACGGCCGCGCGAAGACGGCGAACAGCGCGTCCGGGCCTTCGTACCCGGCGGCCATCGTGGTCCGGTACACGTCGCTGTCCACACCGGACACCCGCCGGACGTCGAGGCCGTCGGGTGGGGTGCCGTCGCCGCCGTCGATGTCCTTCACCATGAAGGGCAGCAGTGCCCGCTGGTTCAGGCCGTGGGCCGCCGCCACCGCGGCGATCCGGTCGCCGGCCCGCTCGCCGCGGACCTGGACGCTCCACGCCGCGGCCGCCAGCCGCGCCGAGCCGGCGAACTCGGCGATCTCGCCGGCGTCCGGCTCTTGGGCGACGCTGATGACGCCGTTGAGCAGGGGCATCGGCGCGCCCGAGACCAGCTCGGCGGTGCCGCCCGCGCCTTCGCGGAAGAAGCCGCCCGGCTGGGTATCGGCGAACAGCGCCATCGCGCCGAGCCAAGCCCGTGCGGCCCGGCCGGTCGTGCCGTTTTCCATCGTTTTCCTTTTCTCTCGCGTGACGCTGCGGCCACGCTAGTGCGGGAAGATCGACGTCCCGTCTACGCCGCCGGACCGCCGTAAACCGGATGTACACATCCCGGCTGTCACAAGGCAGGCCCCGCCGGTGTCTTGAGGCCGTTCACCCCGCGACACGAGTGAGGACGAAGCCATGGAAACCCGTCTCGACCTGTTCAGCACCGAAACCGGCAGCCGGCTGGCGAAGCGGTTCGCCGCCCTCGGCCACGTGCTCGAGCGGTCCCCGCTGCCCGCGACCACCCGCGAGCTGGTGAGCCTGCGGGCCAGCCAGATCAACGGGTGCGGCTGGTGCATCGACATGCACACCAAGGACGCCGCGGCCGCGGGGGAGACGTCCGTGCGGCTCAACCTCGTCGCCGCGTGGCGGGAGTCGACCGTGTTCACCGAAGCCGAGCGGGTCGCCCTCGCCGTGGCCGAGGAGGGCACCCGGCTCGCGGACGCGCACGAAGGCGTGTCCGACGAAACCTGGGCGCGGATGCGCGAGCACTACGACGACGAACAGGCCGCCGCGCTGGTCGCGTTGGTCGCTTTGATCAACGCGGCCAACCGGCTGGCCGTGCTCGTGCACCAGAAGGGCGGTTCCTACGAGGCGGGGATGTTCGCCGCGCTCGCCGAGTGACGTCGCAGCAGTCCGGCGAGGACGGTGCCGGCCACGACGACCGGGACGATCGCCAGGAACGCCCCGCCGATGTGGCCGGCGACGTCGGCGCCCAGCAGGGTGCCGAAGACGGCCACCCCGAACGCCGCGCCGATCGACCGGGCGAAGGTCACCACGGCGCTGGCGGCCCCGATGTCCGTGGTCGGCACCGAGTTCTGCGCGGCCGTCAGCGCGACCATCGGGACCATGCCGATGCCGATCCCGGTGACGGCGAAGTAGCCGATCACGGCGAGCTGCGAGAGGCCGGGCGTCAGCGTGCTCAGCAGCAGGAGCCCGGCGACGTTCAGCGCCATGCCGGTCACCAGTACCGGCCGGACCCGTGCCGGGTTCGCCACCCAGCGGCCGGCGAACGACTGGCTGACGACCAGCCCGAGCACCAGCGGCAGCAGGTGCACCCCGGACAGGGTCGCCGACACGCCGTCGACGACCTGGAGGTACGTCGGCAGGTACACCAGGACGCTGAACATCGCGACGTTGGCGATGAACCCGACCAGCGCGGCGATGACGACGGTCCGCGAGGCGAACATCGTCAGCGGCAGCACCGGTGCCGCGGCGCGGCGTTCGACCGGGATCACCAGTGCCACCAAGGCGATCGCCGCGACCGCGAGCGCCAGCGTGCCCGGCGAGGTCCAGCCCCACCGGGGGCCGAAGGAGGTGATGAGGACCAGCGCGGTGGCCGCGCCGGCCAGCAGCAGCGCGCCCGGGTAATCGACGCGGGCGACGGCCGTCCGGCGGGGCGCCGCGGGCAGGGCGCGCGCGGCGAGGGCCACGGCGACCAGCCCGACCGGCACGTTGACCAGGAACGCCCACCGCCACGAGAGGTGGTCGGTGAACAGCCCGCCGAGCAGCGGGCCGGCGATGCTCGCGACGCCGTACACCGAGCCGAACCGGCCCTGGTAGCGCCCGCGCTCGGCGGGTTCGA
Organism: Amycolatopsis lexingtonensis; assembly: GCF_014873755.1. Classification (NCBI taxonomy): domain Bacteria; kingdom Bacillati; phylum Actinomycetota; class Actinomycetes; order Pseudonocardiales; family Pseudonocardiaceae; genus Amycolatopsis; species Amycolatopsis lexingtonensis. The sequence continues at coordinate 2,566,772 of NZ_JADBEG010000001.1, read as the reverse complement.
CGATGTCGCCGACGAGCGCGAAGGTCAGGACGATCATCCCGCCGCCCGCGAGGCCCTGCAGGGCGCGGGCGGCGACGAGCTGGGGCAGGTCCTGGGCCAGGCCGCAGAGCGCGGAGGCGATCAGGAACGCCGTCGTGGCGATGAGGTACAGGCGCTTGCGCCCGAGCATGTCGCCGAGCTTGCCCCACAGCGGCGTGGCCGCGGTCGAGGCGAGCAGGTAGGCCGCGGTGATCCAGGCGATGTCGCGGAACCCGCCGAGGTCGGCGGCGATCTTCGGCAGCGCGGTGGCCACGATGGTCTGGTCCAGTGCGGCCAGCAGGACGGCGAGGAAGAGGGCCGCCATCGCCGGGCGCACCGCGGGTCTGGCGGGGGTGTCGAGAGTCATCGGTCTTTCTTTTCCGGAACGGTGATGGTCTTGTATTCGGTGTAGGTGCCGAGCCCGACGGCGCCGTATTCGCGGCCGAGGCCGCTGGCCTTGAACCCGCCGAACGGGCCGTCGAAGCCGATCGGCGCGCCGTTGACGGTGATCGTGCCGGTGCGGATGCGGCGCGCGACGGCCAGCGCGTGCGCCGGGTCGGCCGACCACACCCCGCCGGAGAGGCCGTATTCGGAGTCGTTGGCGATGCGGACGGCGTCGTCCTCGTCGTCGTAGGGGAGGACGACCAGCACCGGGCCGAAGATCTCCTCCTGCGCGATGCGCATCGACGGGTCGACGTCGGCGAACAGCGTGGGCGTGACGTAGTTGCCCGCTTCCAGCCCCGCCGGGACGTCCGGGCCGCCGGTGACGAGCCGGGCGCCCTCTTCGATGCCGGTGCGGACGTAGTCGAGGACGCGCTGCTGCTGGTCCCGGCGGATCATCGGGCCGATGAACGTCTTGTCGTCGGCGGGGTCGCCCACCGGCAGCGACTCGATCAGCTCCTTGAGGCCGGCGACGACCTCTTCGTAGCGGCTGCGCGGCGCGAGGATCCGCGTCTGCGCGATGCACGATTCGCCGTTGTTGAGCAGCGAACCGAACTTGACGCCCTGGATCGCCGCGGGCAGGTCGGCGTCGGGCAGGAACACGGCGGCGGACTTGCCGCCGAGCTCGAGGCTGACCCGCTTGAGCTGCTCACCGGCCAGCGACGCGATGCGGCGCCCGGCGCGGGTCGAACCGGTGAACGCGATCTTGTCGACGTCCGGGTGCTTCACCAGGTACTCGCTGGTCTCGTGGTCCGCGGGCAGCACGCTGACGACGCCTTCGGGCAGGCCGGTTTCGGCCAGCAGGTCGGCGAGCAGGCTCATGCTCAGCGTGTTCTCGGGCGAGACCTTGAGGACGACGGTGTTGCCGGCGAGCAGCGCGGGGATGATCTTCGCCAGCGCCGAGGAGAACGGCGAGTTCCACGGGATGACCGCGGCGACCACGCCGACCGCCTCCCGCCGCACGACCGACCGGAACGGCGCGGCGGGGTCCGACGGCTCGAGCGTCTGCTCCCAGCCGAACTCCTCGGCCGCCTTCAGGTAGGCGTTGGCCTGCCGGGTCAGCCCGGGCTGGCCGGCCTTGGTGAACCACAGCGCCGAGCCGTTCTCCGCCGAGATGAGCGCCGCGATCTCGTCGGCGCGCTTCTCGCGCAGGGCGGTCAGCCGCCGGATCACGGCGATCCGCTCCGCCGGCGCGGTCCGCGGCCACGGACCTTCGTCGAACGCCTTCCGGGCGGCCGCGACGGCCCGGTCGACGTCGGCGGGCAGCGCCTGCACGGCACGCCCGAGCACGGAGTTGTTGTGGGGGGAAACGATGTCGAGCGGCTCGGTGCTGCTCGGGGTGGTCCACGAGCCGCCGACGAAGAGTTGGTTCCGGGTGATCACTGTGCGCCTCCTGCGTTGTCTTCTGTCACATCAATGTAGCACTTAGGTGGACGAAGGGACGCAGGTGTGAGGCGGTGCACAGTGTCACCAGGGCAGGCGGCCTTCCTCGACGCTGCGGGTGCCCTGGAAGCCGGTGAGACCGGTGGCGGTGTAGCCCGGCGTGGCGGCGTTGACCTGGCGGGCCGACGCCGGCGGAACTTCGACGCGCTGGTCGCGGCCGCGCGGGAAGCGTTCGCGGACAACGGATCACGGGCTTCGATGAAGGACGTCGCGCGGCGCTCCGGGGTGAGCATCGCCACGCTGTACCGCAACTTCCCGACCCGCGAGGACCTGGTGGCGGAGGTCCACCGCGACGAGGTCGAACAGCTCTGCCCCGCCGCGTCCGGGCTGGATGGGCTCGAGCCGTGGGACGCGCTGGTCACGTGCCGCAAGGCGCTGCGCGACGCCGGCGCGCCGTTGCTCGAGGCGCAGCGGCTGCGCGGGGCCGCTGTCAGCCGAACGTGAAGGAGTACGCCTGCGTCCCCGGGCTGAGCGACAACGTCACCTCGCCGGGCCCGGACCGCCCGTCCAGCACCGTGTACAGCGTCGGCGGGCCGCCGACCGCGAAGGTCCGCGTGCCATCGACAGTCACCGTTCCCGTCCCGCCGAGTACCAAGTGGACGGAAGTGGCGCGGAAGGACAGCCGCAGCCGGGCGCCGGGGCCGGCGGTCAGGTGCTCGGGGTCCGCCGTCCACGTGCCGTCCAGTGCGAACGTGTCGGGGTCGACGGCGGCCGGGAAGGTGTAGCCGCGGGTCTGCCCGGCCGCGACGTGGCTGCCGCTGGAGGCCAGGGGAGCGTGCTCGGCGCCGAGGTACGTCTCCGGGGTCAGCCCGCCGGTCGGGGTCGTGTCGGGGACGTCGGTGGGCCGGGGGAGGGAAGTCGCCCCGGCGTCGGTGAGCGCGGCGCGGATCTGCTGTTCGAAGTCCGCGTACCCGCCTTCGCCGAAGCTGGTGCGGCGGACCTGCCCGGTGGCGTCGACGAGGTAGGCCGCCGGCCAGTACTGGTTGCCGTAGGCGGTCCAGGTGGCGTATTCGTCGTCGACGGCGACCGGGTAGGTCACGCCGAGCGCCTTGGCCTGGTCGGCGACGTTGCCGGGGTCGTGCTCGAACGCGAACTCCGGGGTGTGCACGCCGACGACCGTCAGCCCGGCGTCGCGGTAGGTGTCGGACCACCGCTCGAGGTGCGGGAGCGCCCGCTGGCAGTTGATGCAGCTGTAGGTCCAGAAGCTGACGACCGTGACCTTGCCGCGCCGCGCGCGCAGGGACACCGGCTGCCCGCCGGGGGTGTTGAGCCACGTCGTGATGCCGGTGAACTCCGGCGCGTGGGTCAGCCGGTCGAGCTGCTCCGCGCCGACGGCCTGCTGCGCGGCGGCCGTGTAGTCGGGTACCGCGCGCTGCAGCGGCGCGGCGAGGTCGAACGCGGTGACGGCGGCGACCAGCAGCAGCGCGGCCCCGGTCGTGGCGCGCAGCCCGCGGGCGTGCGCCCGCAGGAACCGCGCGCGGCGGGCGAGCGCGCCACCCGAAGCGGCAAGCACGAGCAGCGGAATGCCCGTGCCCACGCCGAAAGCCGCGGTCAGCAGCAGGCTGTCGAAGCCGATCCGGTGTGTCGCCCCGACGACGGCGATGGTGGCCAGCACCGGGCCCGCGCACGGCACGTAGACGAGCCCCAGCGCGAGTCCGGTGGCGAACCCGCCGCGACCCGGCGCGGCCGCTCGGCCCCGAAGCCGGGCGAACGGCCGTTCCAGCAACTCGCCCACGCGCGGGACCAGCAGCCCGATCCCCAGCAGGACCAGCGCCACGATCCCCGCGTCCCGCACCAGCCCGGCGGGCAGGCCGAGCGCGGTGAGCACGAGCGAACCGAACAGCGTCGTGAGGCTGAAGCTGGTCACCAGCCCGCCGACGACACCCCAGGGCCGGCGCGCCCCGGCGGTCAGGACGACGGGCAGGACGGGCAGCACGCACGGCGAGAGGCTGGTGACGATCCCGGCGAGCAGGCCGGCGAGGACGAGGGTGGGCACCCGCCCGAAATTAGCCGCGGACGCACCCGGTCAGCCGCGGCGCGAACGGGCGGTAAGGGTTTCGTCATCGTCTCAGCACTGTGGCGGTTACCGGCATGAGGGCGACAGCGGAGCGTATGTTGAGGGGGTGAGAGCCGACGCCGCGCGCAACCTCGAACTCCTGCTGACGACGGGCGCCCGCATGCTCGCCGACGACCCGGCCACGAGCATCGCGGCGATCGCCGCCGAGGCCGGCGTGGACCGCCGCACGGTGTACCGCCGGTTCACGGGCCGCGAAGAGCTGCTGGCGGCGGTGTACGAGGCCCGCCTGGACGCGATCGAGGCGGCCATCGAGACAGCCCGCCTCCGCGAGGCGCCGGTGCCGGTGGCCCTGCACCGGTACGTCGAGGAGATCGTCGGCGTCAACCGCAAGTGGCCCGCGGAACTCGCGATGATGCGCACGGACCCGGAGATCTGGAAGCGGCGCCGCCGGTCGGTCGAGGAGGTGGACCGCTTCCTGCAGCGGGCCACCGACGAGGGGCTGCTCCGCGACGGCGTGCCCGAGCGCTGGCCGGGCAACGTGCTCGGCCAGCTGGTGCACCTGGCGACGCGGGACATGCCCGGGTTGAGCGACGCGCAGGCGGCCGACGTCATCGTGGACACGTTCCTGCGCGCCTTCGGGACGGACCGGTAGCCCGCTCGGCCACTACCGCGGCCGTGCCCGGTGTCATGAACGAGTCGTTCGTGACACCGGACGGCAGGGCTCCGGCAAAGTCGGATCAGCACGGCCGATCCGGCTGCCCGCACGTCATGAACGGGTCGTTCACCGCACCAGACGACATGAACGAGTCGTTCACGACATCACGGCCGGGGTCCCGGCAAAGTCACGCGGCCAGGGCACTTCGCCGCCGTTGACCCGCTCGCCCCACGTCTTGAATGAGTCATTCAGGTCTTCGCACGTCCTGAATGACTCATTCAAGACGTCGGCGCACCGCTGCGGACCGCACCGACGCGACTTTGCCGGAGCCCTGACACCGGACGAGGTGAACGAGTCGTTCAAGACCCTCCGGAACGGCCCCAGCACCGCGTATACCGGTTGTCAACGCGACATCCCTAAGCTCGGGCGGATGGCCGAGCCCGTGTACGACCCCGAACTCGCCGCCCTCCTGCCCGCCCTCGCCGGCCGGGTGCCCGTCGGCATGACCGCCGAGCAGCTCGGCCGCTACCGGGCACTTCCGTTCCCCTCGATCGAGGAGCAGATCGGCGGCCGCCCGGTCACCTGGACCGACCACACCATCCCCGGGTACGGCGGCGCCGACATCACCGTCTCCGTGCTCGAACGCGCCGATGGCCGCCGCAGTGGGCTGGGGATCTACCACGCCCACGGGGGCGGGATGGTCATGGGCGACCGGTTCGCCTCCGTCCACCCGCTCATCGAATGGGTGCTGGAGCACGACGCCGTGGCCGTCACCGTCGAGTACCGCCGGGCGCCCGAACACCCCGACCCGGTGCCGGTGGAGGACTGCTACGCCGGTCTGAAGTGGACGGCCGCGCTCGGGTTCGACCGGTTGGTCGTCTTCGGCGGCAGCGGCGGGGCCGGGCTCGCCGCCGGCGCCACCCTGCTGGCCCGGGACCGCGGCGGCCCGGCGGTGACCGGCCTGCTGCTCCAGTGCCCGATGCTCGACGACCGCAACGAGACCGGGTCGGCGCGCGAGTACGACGGCGTCGGCGTCTGGGACCGGACCAGCAACCTCACGGCGTGGACGATGGTCCTCGGCGACCGCCGGGGCACCGGTGACGTCTCGCCGTACGCGGCCCCGGCCCGCGCGACCGACCTCAGTGGACTGCCGCCGGTGTTCGTCGACGCCGGCGCGGCCGAGGTGTTCCGGGACGAGGCCGTCGCGTTCGCGAGCGCCGTCTGGGCCGCCGGTGGCGAGGCCGAACTGCACGTCTGGGGCGGCGCGTTCCACGGCTTCCACGACATCGCCCCGGAGTCGGCCGTCGCCAAGGCGTGCGTCGCCGCGCGGGAGTCGTGGCTGAGGCGGCTGCTCGCGCGGCCCGCCTGAGCGCGGGGGGCGCCGGTCGGTCACCATGGTTCGGTGTCCGAAATCCCCGCCGGCCGGCCTGGGCCCGGCCTGCTGTACCTGGTGAAACAGCTCGAGCTCGCCGTCCGGGCCCGGCTGGACGAGGTGCTGCGCCCGGTCGCGCTCACGCCGTTGCAGTACACCGCGCTCACCGTGCTGGAGCGGCGGTCGGGGCTCACCACGGCGGAGCTCGCGCGGAACTCGTTCGTCACCGACCAGACGATGGCCGACATGGTGGTCGCGCTGGAACGGCAGGGCTTCATCGCGCGGGCAGGCGACCCGCGCGACCGGCGGCGGCGCGTGATCCGGCTGACCGGTCCCGGCGGCGAGGTCCTCGACCGCGTCCGCGACGACGTGGCCGCACTCGAACAGCGGATGCTCGCGAAGCTGGACGCGGGGGACGCCGCCCGGTTCCGCGACTACGTCGTCGCCTGCCATTCGGCGCTTTCGGACCGGCCGTCCCACTGAATAAGTACAGGAAACCTGTACATCGTCCCGGCGGCGTGGCACCCTGCCCGCATGAGCATGCGCAGGTGGTACGGCCGCGTGACCGCATTGGCCGTTTCGATGGTGACGGCGCTCGGCCTGACCGCGGGGGTCGCCTCCGCTGCCGGGCACCACACAGGACAGCTGGCGAGCGGCGCCACCTGGGTGGCCGACGTGCCGGCCGCCTGGAACGGCACGACCATCCTCTACAGCCACGGGTTCGGGCCGCTCGCCGCGCAGGACGCGCCGAACACAGAGACCAGGGACGCGCTGCTCGCCCGCGGGTACGCGCTGGTCGGGTCGTCCTACAGCGGCCCGTCGTGGTGGGCGCTCGCCTCGGCCGTCGACGACCAGTTCGGCGCGCTGGCCGCGCTCGAGCGGGTGACCGGCAAGCCGCGGCGCACGATCGGGTGGGGCACGTCGATGGGCGGGCTCGTCAGCGCGCTCGAAGCCGAAACCCCGCGGCTCGACGGCGTGCTGAGTACCTGCGGCCTCGTCGCCGGCGCGCTCAACCTGAACGACTACCAGCTGCACGGCGAATACGCGCTCGCCCGCCTGCTCGCGCCGGGCCAGGACGTCAAGCTGGTCCGGTTCGCCAGCGCGGACGAAGCGAGCGCGTCGGCCGCGGCGCTGACCCGGCTCGCGACCGATGCCCAGGCCACCCCGGCGGGTCGCGCGCGGATCGCGCTGGCCGCCGCGTTCTTCAACGAGGCGGGCTGGTTCACCGGCCCGACCCCGCCGGCGCCGACCGACTACCCGGGCCAGGAAGTCCAGCAGCAGCAAGAACTCTCGCAGTTCGTCCTCGGCTTCGTGGTGAGCGGCCGCTACCAGGTCGAGCTGGCGGCGGGCGGCAACAGCGCGGCCACCGCGGGCGTCGACTACCGGGCGCTGCTCGCGGGCAGCAGCCACGCCCGCCAGGTCCGCGCCCTGTACCGGGCGGCCGGTCTCGACCTGGACGCCGACCTGGCGGCGCTGACCCGCGACGCGGACATCCGGCCGGACCCGCGCGCGATCGGCACCCTCGCGCGCACGTCGATGGCGACCGGCCGGCTGCGCGTCCCGGCGCTGGACATCCACACCACCTTCGACCAGCTCGTGCCGGTCGAACAGGAGGACTGGTACGCCGGGCAGGTGCACCGCGCCGGTCGCGGGCCGTTGCTGCGCCAGGCGTACGTCGGGGCCACGGGCCACTGCGCGTTCCGGCCGGCGGAAAGCATCGCGGCGTTGCAGGCGCTGGAGTCCCGCATCGAGTCCGGGCGCTGGGCCGACGTCGCGGAGCCCGCGCGCCTGAACGAAGCCGCCGCCGCGCTGGGCGAGCCGGGGCGGTACGTGCGGTTCGACCCGCCGCGGCTGACCGGCGGGTTCAGCGCCCGCGGTTGACGGCGCTGATCGTGTCCTGGAGCCGGTGCCGCGCGGCCGAAAGACCGTCCCGCGGCGCCGGTTCCGGTGCGGCTTCCGGCTCGCCCGCCGGGCCCTCGACCGGGAAGACCTCCTTGTCCCCGGGAAGCGGGACGCCGGGGCAGATGGTCGCCGCCGGGCGGGCGGTGCCGAGGTAGAACCCGTTCACCAGATCGTCCACACAGGAATTGCCGCTCACCGCGTACTGGCCGTGGAACGGCGAATCCGCCACCGAGACCATCGGGACACCGGCCGCCCGCGCCGCCGCCTCGGCCTGCTCGTAGCCGGTCTGCGGGTCGAACTCGCCCTGGACGACCAGGACGTTCTTCGCGGCGCTCGGTGGCAGCTTCGGCAGCTCGTGCCGGGGGAGCTCGGACCAGTAGCCGCACGGCTCGCTGAGGCCGTACGCCCAGCCGAACAGCGGGTACCTCGGCCCCTGCAGGTCGCTGAGCAGCTTGTACCAGCCCGAATTCCGCGACGGCTGGTCGGCGCACGCGACCGCCAGCCGGGTGCCGGGCACGTCGGCGTAGTCCGGCTCGGGCGCCGCGAGCGTCCGCACGACGTCCGCCGTGGTCAGCCGGGCGGCCGGGACGCCGAACACCGCGCGCGAGACGTCGTCGAGGTCGTCCTTCAGGGCCGCGGGTGGCGGGGCGGAGGTGGCGTCGAGCGCCTCGGCGCCCTTGGTCAGGATCAGCGCGCCGGCCAGCCACTGGCGCGTGCTGCCGTTGCCGACGAAGACGTGGTCGAAGAGGTCCGGCGACAGGCCTTCGCGCTTGAAGAACGCGCGCAGCCGCTCCCACTTCGCCCGGACCTGGCCGGCGGTCTTGCCGAGCTGCTCGGGGTAGCGGCGGGCCAGCCAGGGCGCGTAGACGTCGTCGAACTGGCGCTGGTCGATCTTCGGGAAGGCTTCGAACGCGGCCTGCAGCCGGCCTTCGAAGTTGACGCTGGAGTCGAGCACGAACTTGCCGGCGTGGTCCGGGAACAGCGACGCGTACTTTGCGCCCAGCCAGGTGCCGTAGGAGAAGCCGAGGTAGTTCAGCTTCTCGTCCTTCAGCAGCGCGCGGATCAGGTCCATGTCGTGCGCGGTCTGCCACGTCGTGATGTAGGGCGCGACCGCGTCGCTCTGGCACGCCTCGGCCACCGCCCGCGGCGCCCGCTGGTGCTTCGTGATGCTGCCGGGCGAACGGTCACGGGCGTCGAGGTCGTCGTCCTGCGGAAGCCGCCCGGTGGGCACCCGGCAGACGAACCCGGCGTCGTCGCCGCCTTCCTGGCCGGTGCCGCGCGGGTCCATGCCGACGAGGTCGAAGTGCTCGTTCAGCGACGGTTCCAGCCCGGCCAGCACGCCGGCGAGCGAGGTGCCCTGGCCACCGGGGCCGCCGGGGTTGACCAGGATCCCCCCGCGCCGGCTCCCGGTCGCCGCCGCGCGGCTGATCGACACCTTCAGGTCGGTGCCGGCGCCGGGCGCGGCCCAGTCCCGCGGGACGGTGATCCGCGCGCACTGCGTCGGCTGCGCTTCGATCCGCTTCGCGAACGGGCAGCCACCCCACGACACCTGCTGCGTCAGGTACGGCGCCAGCGGATCGGGCGTGGTCGCGGCGGCGGGCGCCGTCGTCACCACCAGCACCGAGACGGCCACCGCCAACCCTGCCCGGGACGTTCGCACCGCAGTTCCCTTCGTCGCCCCGGAAATCCAAGCACGACGGGCCGGGGAGAGGCAGCACGAAGATCATGATTGACCTCGAACCGGTGAACCCGCTCAGGTGCGGTACGGCCCGTGGTGCCCGAGGTCGGGGCTCACCTCCGGGTGCCGGCCCTCCTGGCCGGGCACCGGGGCGACGGTGGGCTCGGTGAGCTCGCCACCCGGCCGTTCGGCCTCGCGCTCCTGGAAGCGGGCCTCGACGATCCGGTCCTGGCGGCCGCGGGCCAGCACGGCGAGCGTGAGCACGTGGACCACGGCCAGCAGCAGCAGGAACACGCCGAGCCGGCCGACCAGCGCGGCCGCCGAGCCCGACCACTGCGGGCCGACCACCGACAGGAGCGCCAGGACGCCCAACGCGACCAGGTGGAAGACGGTCACCACGGGCCACGCCATCGAGCCGGTCTCCTCCCCACCGCCCGTGCCGTCCCAGTAGCGGCGGGCGCCGCGGTAGAGCACCTGGCCGTCGGCCAGCACGATGACCAGCCCGATGAGCAGGAACCCGGTGAGGTCGTTGTCGGGCATGCGCACCTCCTCGTTTCCGGCGGGGTACCCGGCCGGGCCGGGCACGGGTCGCGGTTCACCGGATCGAGCGACACCGGTCGGCCTGCTCACACCCGGGAATCAAACGCGGCCGCCGGACGCTGGGAGGGGCGTGAAGAAAATCGGCTTCCTGTCGTTCGGCCACTGGTCGCCGGGCGCGCACTCCGAGACCCGGTCGGCGGCGGACTTCCTGCACCAGTCGATAGACCTGGCGATCGCCGCCGAGGAGCTCGGCGTGGACGGCGCCTACTTCCGCGTGCACCACTTCGCGCGGCAGGCCGGCAGCCCGTTCCCGCTGCTGTCGGCCATCGGCGCGCGCACGTCGAAGATCGAGATCGGCACCGGTGTGATCGACATGCGCTACGAGAACCCGCTGTACATGGCCGAGGAGGCCGGGGCCGCGGACCTCATCTCCGCCGGCCGGCTCCAGCTCGGCATCAGCCGGGGATCCCCCGAGCAGGTCGTCGACGGCTGGCGCTACTTCGGCTACGCCCCGGCCGAGGGCGAGACCGACGCCGACATGGCGCGGCGGCGCACCGAGCTGTTCCTCGAGGTCCTCGGCGGCGAGGGCTTCGCGGAGCCGAACCCGCGGCCGATGTTCGCCAACCCGCCCGGCCTGCTGCGCGTCGAGCCGTACTCGGAGGGGCTGCGCGAGCGCATCTGGTGGGGATCCAGTTCGAACGCGACCGCCGTCTGGGCCGCGAAGCTGGGCATGAACCTGCAGAGCTCCACGCTCAAGGACGACGAGACGGGCGAGCCGCTGCACGTCCAGCAGCGCAAGCAGATCGAGGCCTACCGGGACGCGTGGCAGGAGGCCGGCCACACCCGCGAGCCGCGGGTCTCGGTCAGCCGCAGCATCTTCGCCCTCACCACCGACGTCGACCGGGCGTATTTCGGCCGCGACCGCCACTCGCGGGACCAGGTCGGCATGATCGACGAGAACACCCGGGCGATCTTCGGCCGCTCGTACGCCGCGGAGCCCGACGAACTGGTTCGGCTGCTCAAGGAGGACGAGGCCGTGCAGGCCGCGGACACCCTGCTGCTGACGGTCCCGAACCAGCTGGGCGTCGACTACAACGCGCACGTGCTGGAGGACATCCTCACCCACGTGGCCCCGGAGCTCGGCTGGCGCTGACCGGATGCGGCCCGGTGGCGGCCGGGCCGTTCCCCGTCAGCCGTGGGAAACGTTCAAGCCGTAGAACGCGACCCGTGCGCCCTTCGTCGTGCTGTCCGAAGAGGACTGGTTGTACGAGCCCGCCTTGAAGTACTGCTTGTACGCCTTGAACGACGACGGGATGCCGTAGTGCGTGGTGCTGCCGTTGACCGTGAGGTCGATGGTGTTCCCGCCGGAGATCCCGATCGTGTACGTCCACGTCTTGCCGAGCGAGACGTGGCCGACGGTGTGCGGCGTCTGCCCGCCGTCGGGAGAGTTCTCCGTGCCCAGCACGATGTCGCCGCTCGCGCGGTAGTACAGCTCCAGCAACGGTTTCGTGGACGACCCGCCGGTGCCGAGGTGCACCTGGCCGACGCACACGTTCGACGTCACGGACACCACGCGCAGCGTTGCGCTGAGCTTGTGGGAGCCGCTCAGCGACCAGTTCGCGGCGGAGCCGTCGCGGTTCATCTCGCGCAGCTCGGACCGCGCGTAGTTCGAATTCGGCGTGGTGACGCCCTTTTCCGGCGCCCAGAAGGTCATCGCGCCGTCGCGGGTGTCGGTGTAGAAGTAGCTGTCCTGGAAGCCGTTCGGCCCCTGCAGCCGGGACGACGAGATCGTGGTCGGCTTGCCGGGGGAGCCGACCGGCTCCTGCAGCTGCCAGACCGACAGGTCGAAGTTGCCGCCCGGGGCCACGGACGGATCCGCCGCCACGGCGGGCAACGCGGTGGCCGCGGCCAGTGCCGGGACCGCCAGCAGGACGAACAAGGCACGCACGCGCATCGTGGGTGTCCTTTCGCGATGGGGACGCTGCACCATTCGTTCACGGACGTGAATAAATGGTCTGGACAACCCGGCGGCGTGGACCCACGGTAGGACGGCGATCACCGGTTGTCAAGATCTACCGCCGGAATCGGGTGATCGAGGCAGACCCCGCCGGACCAGGGGGCAACGGGACCGCGGGCCGGAGATGCTGGGGTTACGTTCGGATCATCGACGGATTCGACACGCATTCCGCGGAAAGGAGCCGGAACAATGGGGAACGGAACGAGAAAAGCCATGGCGACAGCGATCGCGACGACCGCGCTGACCTTGGCCGCGGTCGCCCCGGCGAGTGCGGCGCCGGCGACCCGGCACTGTGTCCTCAACACGGGAACCGGTGTGCAGCAGTGCTCTTCCAGCCGCGTCGCGCTCACCGCGCAGGCGAACGGGGACGTCGTGCAGGGCACTTTCTTCGACGGTCCGGACTACACCGGGAACTCGCTGACCATCACCGGACCGGAATTGTGCAAGAAGGACGGCTGGGTGAACTGGCAGTTCGATCTCGGTGACGACTGGAAGAACAAGATTTCGTCGGTGCAGCCGTGGGGGAACTGCTGGATCTGGCTCTACCCGGAGCCGAACCTCGGCGGCGACCGCGACGGCCCGTTCAAGGAGAACACCGGCAACGTCGGGTCCTTCATGGACGACCGCACCCAGTCGATCGGCTTCAGCTGAGCCACCCACGGAAGAAGGAGTGACCGCATGACCAGCAAGCGCACCACGTGGGTGGCGACCGGCCTCGGCCTGGTGACCGCCGCCGGCCTCGTGCTCACCGCCCCGGCCGCGTCCGCCGAAGACCAGCCCACCGCCCGGGAACTGCTCGACAAGTGCGACAACGGCACGGATTCGTGCGTGTTCCACCCGGCCGGCCCGCCGGAGGAGCACACGGGCGCCGGGCACCAGGTCGGCGAGGCCGCCTACAACTGCACGCAGGACCTGCAGCGCAGCACCGTGAACTGGTCCGACACGACGGGCGAGTCGAACAGCTTCGGCGTCTCCCTGTCGGCCGAATACGGGTTCTCGGAAGTGTTCAAGGTGTCCATCGAGACGTCGTACCAGCACACCTGGGAGTCGTCGCACACCGAAGGGCAGGCGACCAACGTCGACGTCCGGCCGGGCGAGAAGGGCTGGGTGGAGCGGGCACCGAAGATGCAGAAGGTGCACGGCACCTACGAAATGCACTTCGGCGACCGGTTCTACGGCCACTACATCTGGTACCAGGACTTCGACGCGGACGGCCCGGTCCCCGGCTCGACCGGCGACATCACCCAGCACACCGCGGCGATGACGGACCAGGAACGCGCCGAGCACTGCGGCTGACGGTTCGCTGGCGGGAATCGCGATGGCCGATTCCCGCCAGCGGAGCGTCCCCTGTGGACGGCAGGATCAACCCCGTGAAGACGGAAACCCCTGCGCACACGGCCATCGAGCCCGGCATCCTCTACTTCGGCACCCCGGTCGTCCTCATCTCGACCACCAACGAAGACGGCTCCGCCAACCTCGCGCCGATGTCCTCGGCCTTCTGGCTCGGCTGGCGCGCGATGCTCGGGCTCGGCGCCCGCTCGAAGACCACCCAGAACCTCCTCCGCACCGGCGAATGCGTGCTCAACCTGCCGTCGGACGCCCTCGCCGCGGCGGTCGACCGGCTCGCGCTGACCACCGGGTCCGATCCCGTGCCGGACGGGAAGCGGAAGCGGGGGTACTTCCACGTCGCGGAGAAGTTCGAGCGGGCCGGGCTCACCCCCGTCGCGTCCGAAACCGTCGCGCCGCCGCGGGTCGCCGAATGCCCGGTGGCCATGGAGGCCGTTCTCGAGGCCGTGCACCCGCTCGCCGACGAGGACGAACAGCAGCGCGGCGGGATCGTCGCGCTCGAGGTGCGGGTGCAGCGCGTGTTCGTCCACGAAGACATCCGCGCGGCCGGCAGCGACGACCACATCGACCCGGACCGCTGGCGGCCGCTCATCATGAGCTTCCAGAAGCTCTACGGCCTCGGTCCGCAGGTCCACCCCTCGACGCTGGCCCAAATCCCCGAACGGCTGTACCGGGGTCCGGACATCGATCGCGCCCGCGGGATCACGTCGCGTTCAGCCGCGCCAGCAGGGGAGCGAGCGTCTTGACGCCGGCGGTCACCGCCGCGCGGCCCTTCGCCGAGGCAATCGGCGGCTGCCGCGTCAGCAGCACCACCACGTGGCGGTCGCCGACCACGCCGGTGGTGTTGAGGACCAGCGACGAGCGCAGGATCATCCAGCCCTGCTTGACCTGCCAGGACATCCCGCTCAGGCCGTCGGGGATGCCGAAGTACTGGTCCCAGCCGTCGTCAGCCGGGTTCCGGGCGTTGCCCAGCGCGGTCAGGATCGGCTGGGCGACCTCGTCGGGCATGGTGTCTTCCAGGTACTGGTAGACGGCCAGCACGTCACCGGCGCTCGTCTCGGCCATGCCCCACTGCGCCGGGTCCGCGGGCGGCGTGGTGTGCGCCAGGCCGAGCAGCGCCGCCGTGCGCGTGACGATGGCGTTGCCGCCGTTGCGCTCCCAGAACGCCGACGCGATCGCGTCGTTGCTGCCCTCGAGCATGTCGGTGAGGTCTTGGACGGCGTCGGCGTCCGGCAGCGCCCACGCGCCCGTGGTGTCGTCGCGCACCTCGTCGATGGCGATCAGCAGCTTGACCACCGACGCGGTGTAGTACGGCTCGTCGGCGCCGAGGGACGCCAATTCCCTCCCCGCCTCCCGGTCGTACAGGACGAACCCGACGCTCGTCCGCGGCGAAGCGGCGGTCACCGCGTCCGCGACGCCCGCGGCGACCGACGACAGATCCGGGTAGGGGATCTCCGACGTCGACGCCACCGGGCCGGTGCTGGGCGGCGGGTCCGCCACCGCGGGTGCCGGCGCCCGGGTGGCGGACCCGCCGCCGGCCGAGACCAGTACCCCGGCGGTCAGCGCGGCGGCCGTGAGTCCCGCGCCCGTGAGCGTCCGGCGGATCCGTGTTCCCATGCCCGTGCAACGGGACGCGGATCCGGATCGACCTGTCCGTTCGCTGTGTCTTGCTGTGGGAATACTGTGGCCGCCGCCCGGCGTACGTCTTGAGGTGAGCGACTTGCGGATTCTGGTGGTGGGGGCCGGCGCGACCGGCGGGTACTTCGGCGGGCGGCTGCTGCAGGCGGGCCGGGACGTCACGTTCCTCGTCCGGCCGGGCCGGGCGAAGGTGCTGCGGGACAGCGGCCTGCGGATCGTCGGGCTCGGCGAGGAGACGGTGCTGACGCCGCCGCTGGCCGAGACCGGGACGCTCGCCGGGACCTACGACCTCGTGCTGCTGGCCGTCAAGGCCACCGGCCTCGCCGCGGCCATCGACGATTTCGCGCCCGCGGTCGGCCCGGGAACGCTGGTCCTGCCGTTCCTCAACGGCCTCGCCCACCTCGAGGCCCTCGACGCGCGGTTCGGCAAAGAAGCCGTGCTCGGCGGCGTCGCGAAGGTGATGACCACCATCGACGACGACGGCGCGATCCGGCGGCTCGGCCCCTTGCAGCACCTGGCCTACGGCGCCCGCACCGAACCCGCCCCGCCGCGGCTGGCCGACGTCGGCGCGGCGCTGGACGGCGCCGGGTTCCCCGCCGTCCGGAGCGAGCGGATCACCGAGGCGATGTGGGCGAAATGGGTGTTCATCGCCGCGATCGGCGGAATCAACAGCCTGCTGCGCGGCACGATCGGCGACGTCGTCGCGGTGCCGGGCGGCACCGAGTTCGCCGAGGCGGTGGTGGCCGAAGCGGCCGCTGTCGCCGAAGCGGCCGGGTACCCGGTGCCCGCGGCGGACCTCGAAGCGACGCGCAAGACCGTGACGGATCCCGCGATGGGGGGATCTTCGCTCTACCGCGACCTGCTCGGCGGTCACCCGGTCGAGGGGGAGCAGATCTTCGGCGATCTCACCGCGCGTGCCCGGGCACTCGGCGTCGCCACGCCCCTGCTCGACCTCGTCAGCCTGCAGCTTCGCGTCCACCAGCACCGCATCGGGTGAACCGGTCACGGACGGCGCTTTGCCCGGGCAGTCCAGGGGATCGTGGTCTTTCGGGCACCCGCGTGGCGGTGCCGTCCGGGCCCCGAACCGCACTGCTACTCTTCGTAAGGAGAGTTGCTTGAAGGTTTGACGACGGAGAATCGGCGAGGGGAAATGGCGGAGCGGTTCGAGTTCGTCCTCGAGGTCTTCGAAGCCCTCATAGTCGGCCGGGCGACCGGCGGCGACGTCCGGCGGTACCCGCTGCGCGCGGGCAACCTGCCGACGGACCCGGTGCGGTTCGTCCGGGTCGCGCGTCAGGTGTACGACGCGCTGGAGGAGCGGCGGCTGTCGGTTTCCGGTGAGCTGCACCCCGGGGTGCGCACGGCTTTCGAGCTGCTCGCCGACCCCCGGGTTTCGGTTGCGGTGAGCGGGATCGACGGCCTCGGCGCCGACGTCGCCGTGCTCGTGGTCACCGACGGCGCGCAGGCGCTGGGCATCACCCAGAACCCGGACACCGACGAACTGCTGTTCTCGCTGTTCGCGGACGAGGAGCTCGTCGAGGTCGTCACGGGCGTGCTGCCGCCCGCCCCGGCCGCGACCACCGGCAAGCACGTCGTGCACCGCGCCGCCGGGCGCGAAGTCTCGGCCATGGCGGCGAAGCGCATCGCCGACGCCGAGTTCGAGGAAGAAGAAACCGACGCCTTCGGCATGATCGAGGTCAAGGCCGTGGTCCGGCCGGGCCGCCGCCCGCCGGCGCCGAAGCCCTCGGACGTCGCGGTGCTCGAGCGGGTGCTCGCCGAACCCCGGCTGGGCGGCGGCCACATCGCCGTCACCGCGCAGGGGCGCCGCGGCGAGCGCGTGGCCGGTGAACCGCTGAGCTGGCTGGACACCGCCGACGGCCGCTACCTCGTGCACACGACGACCGGCGAGGCCGGCGAGCTGACGGCGGAGTACGTGCCGGCCGGGCGGGCCGACCTCGCGCGCGCGATCCGCGACGCGATCGCCGCTGTCTACTGACCGGGAAGGGAAAGTCCTGATGACGGAAGAGACCCAGGCGGTTGCCCAGGCTCTCCAGGCGACGGCGCAGCTGCAGACCGCGACCGAACCCGCGCAGAAGGCCATGGCCGCGGTCCGCGTCGGCCTGGCCGGCGCCCAGCTGAAGCGGCTCGCGCAGAGCGGTGGCTTCGCCATCGACGACACCACGGGCAACCAGCTGATCGAGGCGCTGGAAGGCGTGCTCGAGTCACTCGAGCAGCGCTGGGCGAACCTGCAGCGGCTGCACGACGCGCCGGCGATGAGCCGCACCGCGACCGGTCAGTGGGTCTCCGCGCACATGGTCAACACCGCCGCCGACGAGCACGGGCTGGTCACGCAGCTGCAGGCCGCGCGGCAGGAGTTCCCGACCTACATCGAAGCCATCAAGCTGGCCAAGCAGAACTACAAGTCCCGGGAAGAGACCACGCGCGCGACGCTGACCTCGCTCCCGACCGCCGACCAGAGCTGAGGGAGACCGTGGCACCCACCGCCGAGTCCGTCTCGGACCCGTCGTCCCCGGACTACAACCCGCGCAGTCCGCTCTACGACGTGACGGCCGATTCGTCGTCGAAGTACTACGTAGGGCCGCTGAAGACGGACAATTCGCCGTCCGGCGACGAAATCCGCGAAATGGCCACCAGGCAGGTCGACGACGAGATCCGGCGCGGCTGGCTCGGCCCGGTCGTCGACCCGGTGCTGCGCGACAAGAAGATCCAGGAGCTGTACCAGCAGCACCTCGACGACGCCAAGCACGGCCTCGACGAGGGCCTCACCATGCGCGAGAACGGCGGGGCCCCGAAGACGCTCTGGGCCAACGCCACCCACGAGCAGATGAACGAGGCCATCACGCAGGACGCCAACCCGGCGACCGTCGCGGAGACCTCCGAGGAGTGGGTGCGGGTCGGCAACGACCTCGGCACGCACCAGAAGACGCTGGCCGACGCCATCAACGCGAGCACCAGCAACTGGCAGGGCGACGCCGGTGACGCCGTCCGCGAGCACCTCGCCGGGGTCGGCAAGTGGCTGGGCGCGACCGCGCAGGGCGCGACGCTCGCCGGCCGCCAGCAGGAGATCCACTCCCAGGCGCTCAACGAAACCCAGCGGCAGATGGTCGCGAACCCGCCGGTCCAGTTCGACCTGCAGAGCACCAACCAGCGCCTGATGTCGATGACCGACCCGGTGCAGTACGCCGCGGCGGCCGGCGAGGCCATGCAGACCTACCGGGCCCAGACGGCCGCGCGGGACCATGCCGCGCAGATCATGACCCAGTACGACGAGACCATCGGCGCGGCGGTCGCCACGCCGCGGTTCCCGGCCCCGCCGAAGCTGCCGACCGCCACCGCGACGCGGCAGATGGCCGGTACCCCGGCCGGTGGCGGCGCCGGAGCGGGCGGCGCGCAGCCGCTGCTGGCGCGCGACCGGATGGACCCGGCGCTGGACCCGACCGCTTCCGGCCGGACGCCGGCCGAGCTCGACGCCGCCGGCCTCGACGGCGCGGGCGGCGCCGGCGGTAGCGGTGCCGGTGGCAGCGGCTTCAGCGGCGCGGGCATCCCGGGCGGCGGCGCGGGCTCGGAAGGTTCGGGCTTCTCCGGCAGCGGTATCCCCGGTGGTGGCAGTGGCAGCGGCATCCCCGGCGGCGGGGCCGGTGGCTCCGGCTTTTCCGGGGCCGGCATCCCGGCGGCCAGTGGCGGCGGTGGGGCGGGCTTCAACCCGGGCTCGATCCCGGAGATCCCCGGCGGCAGCTTCAGCGGTTCCGGTATCCCCGGCTCGTCGGTCCCCGGGTTCGACGACTCGACGACGTCGTCCGGCTTCTCGCCGTCCGGGATCCCCTCGAGCGGCGGGCCGGGCGGGAGCGGCTACACGCCGCCGTCGATCCCGAGCATCCCGGACACCAGCGGTGGCGGTGGCACCACCATCGGCCGCGGCGGCAGCCCGATCCCCGGGTTCACCCCGCCCGGCATCGACCCGATCACCGGCCTGCCCACCGGCACCGGCCCGGGCGGCATCCCCGGCGGCGGCAAGACGCCGACCATCGGCCGCCTCGGCGGCATCAACGGTGACAGCATCGCGAGCCGCCTCGGCGGCATCGGCGGCGGCGCCGGGGGCGGGTCCCTCGGCGGCATCGGCGGTGGCTCGGGCGCGGGCGGCGGCTCGGGTGTCGGCGGTGGCGTGCGCGGCACGGGCGCGGGCAGCCTGAGCGGCGGGGCGGCGTCGGGCGCGGCCGCGGAGGCCGAAGCGCTGGCGGCGCGCAACGCGGCGACGGCGGGCAAGCCCGGCGCGGCCGGTTCCCCCGGCATGGGCGGCATGGGCGCCGGTGCCAAGGGCGGCAAGGGCGACAACGACAAGGAACACAAGGCCGCCGACTACCTCGAGAGCGACGACCCGAACTTCTTCGCGGGCGAGCAGGTCGTCGCACCCCCGGTGATCGGCGACTGGAAGAACCAGGATTGGAAGTGAGCGCATGACAGCGGCCGGCTTCGAGGTCGAACCGGACGACCTGGTCGCGCACTCGAGTCACGTCGAGGGCCTGGTCGACCGGCTCAACACGGCCTCCGCGGCGGCCGACACGGCGATGTCGGACCACGCCTACGGGCTGCTGTGCGCGTTCCTCCCGCCGATCATCCGGCCGACGGGGGAGAAGGCGAAGGAGACGCTGAGCGCGTCGATCGAAGGCGTGCGCGGGCTCGCGGACAACGTCAAGACGGCCGCGCAGTCCTACCGCGACGGTGAAGAGGCGAACGCGCAGCCGTTCGAGAGGCAGCTCACGGCGTCGCCGCGGGCGGCGGAAGCGAGGACGAGCGCATGACGGGCCCGAACGGGCTCGGGGACCTGATTCGGGACCCCGACGAGGCGATCCGCCGGATGGACGACTGGGCGGCCGGGTTCGCGGCGAAGGCCGAGCGCTACCAGGCCGCGCAGGAGGAGACCGAACGGCTCCGGCTGACCGCGACCAGCTCCGACGGCGCGGTCAGCGTGACCGTCGGTGCCGACGGCACGGTCACCGACCTGACGTTCTCCAACAAGGTCAAGTCGTTCCCGCTGGAGGAGCTGTCCCGGCAGATCCTCACGACGATGCGCCGCGCGCAGTCGGGCATCGCCGAGCGCGTCGCCGGCGTGATGGCCGAGCGGCTCGGCGACGAGGACCGCGAGACCCGCACGGCGCTGCTCGACACGCTGCGCGGCCGGTTCCCGGACCCGGACGAGCCGGAGGAGCAGCAGCCACCGGCCTCGCCGCCCCCGGTCCCGCCGGCCCCGTCCGGCGGTGCGGCGGTCCCGCCGTCGCCGTCGGCTCCGCAGGCCTCCCCGCCCCCGCGGCGGCGTCCCGATCCGGACGAGGACGACAACAACCCCTGGTGACGCCGGCCGGGTCAGCCGCGAACGGACGGCTGACCTGCCCCGTTCGGGGCTCGACACCGGCCCGCCGGGCGACGACACTGGGCCGATGACCGGCCTGATCACCGGTAGCCGTGTCCGGCTGCGGCCCGCCGCCGCCCCGGACGCCGCCCGGTTCGAGGAGATCCTGTCGCACCCCGAAGTCGCCCGCTGGTGGGCCGACGCCGAGGAGCCGGTGGCCGCCCAGGTGTCCTACTTGCTGGACCCGGACGAGGGCACCACGACCTACGCCATCGAACACGACGACGTCGTCGTGGGCATCGAACTCGCTTTCGAGGAAGCCGATCCGCAGTACCGCCACGCCGGCATCGACATCGCCGTGCACCCCGCGTGGCAGGGCCGCGGCCTGGGTTCGGACGCCATCCGGACGCTGGCCGAGCACCTGTTCACCGTGCGCGGGCACCACCGGGTGGTGATCGACCCAGCGGCGGACAACGAAGCCGCGATCAAGCTCTACCAGTCCCTCGGCTTCCGGCCGGTCGGCCGGATGCGCTCCTACGAGCGCGGGCCCGACGGCAGCTGGCACGACGGGCTGCTGATGGACCTGCTCGCCGAGGACCTGGTCCCGACGGCCGCACTCGCCGGGTCGTGAGCACCCCCGCGGTCGCGGCCCGGCAGCTGCGCCGGGTCGCCGTGGCGAGCGCGGTGGGGACCACGATCGAGTGGTACGACTACTTCATCTACAGCACGGCGACGGCGCTCGTGTTCGGCAAGCTGTTCTTCACGACGCTGTCACCCGCTTCCGGCACCCTCGCCGCGTTCGCGACGCTCGGGGTCGGCTTCCTCGCCCGCCCGGTCGGCGGGATCCTCTGGGGCCACTTCGGCGACCGGGTCGGGCGCAAGGCGATGCTGGTGCTGTCGCTGCTCCTGATGGGCGTGGCCACGGTCGGCGTCGGGCTGCTGCCGACGTACTCCGCGATCGGGGTCTGGGCGCCCATCCTGCTGCTGATACTGCGGCTCCTGCAGGGGCTGAGCGCGGGCGGCGAATGGGGCGGGGCGGCGCTGATGGCGGTCGAGCACGCGCCGGAGGGGCACCGCGGCCGCTACGGCGCCTTCTCGCAGATCGGCGTCCCGGCCGGCCTCATCCTGGCGCAGCTGATGTTCTTCGTCCTCGGCCGGTCCCTGACCGACGCGCAGTTCGCGTCGTGGGGCTGGCGGGTGCCGTTCCTGGCGAGCATCGTGCTGGTCGGCGTCGGCCTGGTGATCCGGCTGCGGATCGAGGAAAGCCCGGTCTTCACGCGGTTGCGGGACGAGGAAGCCCGCAGCAGCCGTCCGATGGTCGACGTGCTGCGCGAGCGGCCGCGGGCACTGCTCGTGGCGTCCGGCAGCTTCATCGCGAACACCGCGATCGGCTACATCTTCCTGGCGTACCTGCTGTCCTACGGCACTTCGGTGCTGAAGATCGACCGGACCACGCTGCTGGTCGTGGTGATCGTCGGCAGCGTGACGTGGCTGGTGAGCATCCTCGTCACGGCGGCGTGGTCGGACCGCGTCGGCCGAAAACCGGTCTACCTGGCCGGATCGGTGCTGCTGGTGCTCTGGCCGATCCCGTTCTTCCTGCTGGTGGACACACGCGCGACGGGGTGGCTGCTGGTGGCGGTGGTGGTGCTGAACATCGGCCTCGGCGCGACGTACGGGCCACAGTCGGCGTTGTTCGCGGAGCTGTTCGACCCGCACTACCGCTACAGCGGGGCGTCGTTCTCGTACGCGGTCGGCGCGGTGCTGGGCGGCGGCTTCGCGCCGTTGATCGCGACGGCGCTGCAGACCGCCACCGGGACTTCGCTTTCGGTGTCGCTCTACCTGGTGGCGGTGGCGGTGCTGAGCCTGGTCGCGGTGCTGTTCATCCCGCGCTCACAGCCGGTCTAGGCGGACGGCGGCGGCCATCCGCTCGTAGCCCGCGTCGCCGGGGTGGAGGTGGTCGCCGGAGTCGTAGGCCGGCAGCAGGGTGAGCGGATCGGCGGGGTCGCGCACCGCCGCGTCGAAGTCGGCGACGGCGTCGAAGACCCCGCCGGTGCGGATGAACGCGTTCACCGCCTGGCGGGTCGCTTCGAGCGTTTCGTCGTAGACGCGCCAGCCCTTGAACGGCGTGAGCGTGGCGCCGACGACCCGGATGCCGCGCGCGTGCGCCTGCGCCACCAGCTGGCGGTAGGCCGACGTGATCGCGTCCGGGTCGGTCTGGTGCGGGGTCTGCTGGATATCGTTGATGCCTTCGAGCACGATGAGCGTCCGCACCCCTCCGACGCTCAGGACGTCGCGGTCGAACCGGGACAGCGCGTTCTGGCCCGCGCCGGACCCGGGCACGTCGAGCAGCAGCCGGTTGGCGCTGATGCCGGCGTTCAGCACCCCGAACCGGCCGTGCAGCCGGTCGGCGAGGTAGTCCGGCCACCGGTGGTTCGCCCCGGTCTGCGAGCCGACGCCGTCGGTGATCGAATCGCCCAGCGCCACGATCGAGGCCTCGGCGCCGCCCTGGACGTCGACGCCGGAAACGTAGTGCCACACGGAAGTCTGCTCGGTGTAGGGCACACCGGACTCGCTGGCGGCGAAGTCGCCGGCCCGGGTGAAGTACGACGTCTGCGCGGCGGCCGGGTGGTAGGTCACCGGCCCGGACTTGGTCGGCACGTAGGTCGTCACGAGCAGGTTGGCGTCGGCGGGCACGCGCAGTTCGGCGGGGTCGCTGAGCGCCTCGGCCCCGGCGGGCACGACGACGCCGGGAGCCCCGCCGAAGGTGAGCTCCCGCAGGGTCCCCGGAACGGCGTCCGGCCCGTCGCTTTGCACCGCGAGGGTGACGTGCCCGAAGGTGAGGGGAGCGGCCCCGAAGGCGTTGGAGAGGTGGACGCGCGCCCGTCCGCCGCCGGCGCTGGTGTGCACGACGTTGCGGATCGAGAAGCCGGGATAGCCGTCGGGGGTGTTCGCCACGGCGGACGCGGGAGCCGCGGCCCAGGTCCCGACCCAGCCGCCGACGGAGTGTTGAGCGAGGTTCGGGAGAGCGCTTTCCGGATTCGCGCTCCCGGCCGTCGTGAGGAGACCGAACCCCGCCAGGATCGCCGCGCTCACGGCCAGAAAGCGTCGCATGTACCCACGGTGTCCCCATTGCGCCGACCCAGGGACCGCTGATCAGGTGAGCGAACGGACAAGATCCCGGACAGCGAGGGGCGGGCCCGTCCGGGATTCTGGGGATGCCGGACGGACCCGCGCGAGGTGGCCGTTGCCGCGACGGCCGCTCGCCGGGGCACCCGGTCCCGACCGGGCGGAGGCTGGCCCGGATCGTTGCATCGTGGCAACCCCGGAGGGCGGTGCGAGACGCCCTCAACCAGAGCACGGCCCGCGGCCCGATGGGGTTCAGTGCGCTCCGCGATTTCTCATGCTCGCCCGGTTTGCCTGGCCGACTCGCTGCCCGACCCGCTCGGCAAACGTCTTGAATGAGTCATTCAGGACCTCCGAAGACCTGAATGAGTCATTCAAGACACCACCGCACCGCCCGCGCCGCCCTGGGCACGCCGAAAAGCCGCGAAGGCCGCCTTCAGGAAGGCGGCCTTCACGAACAACGTGCGGAAGAGAAAAACTCAAGCGGCGGCAGGAAAACTGCCCAGGGCGCGGTGCCCGGCGTCGGTCAATTCCGCCGGCGCCCACTGACCCGGCGACGGCTTCCCGATCGCCCGGACCAACCCGGCGCGGGCCAAGTCGTGGGCGGTGGTCTGGTCGCAGCACGGCAGCCCGTCCACGCGGAGGTCGGGTTCGCAGCTGCAGCGGAGCTCGGCGCGGCCCGCCGCGATCGCCTTGAGCATGGCGATCGCGCGGCGGCTCAGCGCGTTCGGGTAGGTGGACATCGGTCTGGCCCTTCGTCGCGGCTGGTCTGGCGCGGGTGTCGAGTGCTGCAGCTCGTCACTGAGGACTACGCACCGGTCACCACCGAGGTTCAGATCGATCGCCTCTTGACACCGAGAGGCCCAACGAGCAGGGTCAGTCATCGGATGAATCACCTCCACCAACGACAGATGGGCCGATTAGGGGCGAACTCTGTCGTCATTCCGCCGTAGTCATCCGATCCCTGGAGGTTCAATGACGACCTTCCCCCGCCGCCACGCCCTCGGCATCGCCCTGGGTGGCGCCGTGGCACTGAGCGCCGCCGGCCTGAGTCCGGCCGGCGCGAGCCCCGTCGACGCCGCGGCCGATGGCCCGGGCACGCCGATCGTCCCGCCGCCGGCACCTGTTCCCGTCGCGCTCGACAGCTGGTTCACCAACGACGGCATCGACAGCGCGTCGGCCACCGGTGGGGACTTCGACGGGTCCGGGTACACCTTCCCGGCCGAGCACCTGCCCGCCGGGCAGACCACCACCGTCGGCGGGGTGCCGTTCACGCTCGGCTCCGCGGCCGCCGGCGCGAAGAACAACATCGCCGCCACCGGGCAGCGGATCGACCTGCCGAAGGGGCGCTACTTCGTCGCGTACTTCCTGGTCGCGGCCAGCTACGGAACCACCGGCGGCACCGCGACCGTGCACTACGCCGACGGCACCACCAGCACCGGCTCGCTCTCCGGTCCCGACTGGTACACCGGCACCGGCGCCCTCGTCTCGCCGTTCCGCTACGCACCCGGCGGCGTCGTCGACAACAACCCCGTCTCGCTCGCCACCGGCCAGGTCTGGGTCGACCCCGCCCGCGAAGCCGTCGCCGTGACCCTGCCGACGACCGCGAACCCCGCGCCGAACGTCGCCAGCCTGCACGTCTTCGCGCTCACCCTGCAGCCGGTCGCCGTGGGCCGCTCGGCGCTCGTGCTCGACGGCCGGTCGACCGCGAACCTGCTCACCGACGGCGGCCCGCAAGCCGCCGAGGCGACGATCGTCAACGCCGGCACCGTGTGGCTCGGGGCCCGCGACCGGGTCACCGTCACCGTCGACGTCCCCGGCGGCCGGACCACCGTGCCGGCCGCCATCCGCGCGCTGGCGCCGGGGGAGCAGGCCACCGTGCGGCTCGGCCTCGCGCCGAACGCCTCCGTGCCGCCAGGGACCACCACGAACGGCCAGATCCGCGTCACGGCCGGCCGCGGCACGCTCGCCACGCAGCAGGTGCCGATCACCCTCGGCGTCCCGGACTTCCGCCCGACCGACGCGTCGCTCTCGACGCATCGCGCGCCCTATTGGTTCAACGACAGCAAGTTCGGCATCTTCATCCACTGGGGTGTCTACGCCGTACCCGCGTGGGCGCCGGTCGGGCAGCAGTACGCCGAGTGGTACTGGCAGAACCAGCAGGACCCGAACGGCGCCACCTACGCCTACCACCGCGAGAAGTACGGCGAAAACTTCACCTACGACGACTTCATCCCGATGTTCACCGCGGCGAAGTTCGACCCGCGCACCTGGCTGAACCTGATCGCGGACGCCGGCGCCGAGTACTACGTCCTGACGTCCAAGCACCACGACGGCTTCGCGTTGTGGGACACCGAGGTCAGCGACCGCAACTCCGTCAAGCTCGGCCCGAAGCGGAACATCATCGACGAACTGTTCAAGGCGTCCCGCAAGTACACCCCGCAGTTGCGCAACGGCCTCTACTTCTCGCTGCCCGAATGGTTCAACCCGGACAACCCGTGGATGGGCCACGCGCCGCGCAACCCGTACACCGGCGCGGCGCTGCCCTACACCGGGTACACCGCGGGCAAGGACTTCGTCCGCGACTACCAGGCGCCGCAGGTGCTCGAGCTGATCTCGGAGTTCGACCCGGACGTGCTGTGGTTCGACATCGGCGGCGTCAACGACAGCCGGACCGTGCTCACCGAGTACTTCAACCGCGCGAAGAACCGCAAGCGCCCCAAGGACGTCACCTACAACGACCGCGGCGGCATCCCGGACCACGACTTCACGACGCCGGAGTACACGACGTACCCGAACACCGTGGTGGCGAAGTGGGAAGCGAGCCGCGGCCTCGACCCGTTCTCCTACGGGTACAACCGCGCCACCCCGGACGACCGGTACATGACGGCGGAGGAGGTCGTCCGCACGCTCGTCGACATCGTCTCGAAGAACGGCAACTTCCTGCTCGACATCGGCCCGGACTTCGACGGCACCATCCCGGACGTCATGCAGCGCCACCTGCGCGACGCCGGCGCGTGGCTGAAAGTCAACGGCGAGGCCATCTACGGCACGACGTACTGGTCACGCATGGCACAGCTCGGCGACCTGCGGTTCACGGTCAAGCAGAACGAAGCGTTCTACGTCCATTCGCTGGCCGCCCCGGGCAGCAGGCTGGTCGTCGACGCACCGGTGCCGATCCGCGCCGGCGACCGGGTGACCCTGCTCGGCTACCGCGGGAACCTGCACTGGACGGTGGAAAACGGCTCGCTGGTGATCGACGTCCCGGCCGCGGCGCGGCAAGCCGGCCGCTTCACCTGGGTGTTCAAGATCGCCTGGAGCTAGAAGTCGGCGTCCTTGCCGATGTAGAGCTCCGCGAACGCCGCGGCCGCGGCGGGCGAACCCAGCAGGCGGCGCATCCGGGCCTCCGCGATGCGCGCCAGGAACGGGTTCTCCGCCGTGGCCGCGGTGTGGTGGAAGATGTCCGACAGCCACAGGGAGAACTCCTGGTACTGCCACACCAGTGGCAGGCACGCGGCGGAGTACCCGGCCAGCCGCGAAGGATCGCCCGCGTAGTGCGCCTCGAAGGCCTCCGCGAGCAGGAAAGCGTCGTGCAGGGCCAGGTTCATGCCCTTGGCCGCGATCGGCGCGACCAGGTGCGCCGACTCGCCCGCCAGGTACAGGCGGCCGTGCGCCATCGGTTCGACGACGTAGTTGTGCATGTCGAGGACGCGCTTCTCGATCAGCCGTCCCTCGGTGATCGGGCCGTCCGGCACCGCCAGCCGTGCCTGCAGCTCCTGCCAGACGCGCTCGTCGGGCCAGTCCGCCTCGGTCTCGCCGGCCGCCGTCTGCAGGTAGAACCGGGTGAC
Source organism: Amycolatopsis lexingtonensis (assembly GCF_014873755.1). Lineage (NCBI taxonomy): Bacteria > Bacillati > Actinomycetota > Actinomycetes > Pseudonocardiales > Pseudonocardiaceae > Amycolatopsis > Amycolatopsis lexingtonensis. The sequence goes on along the minus strand of NZ_JADBEG010000001.1, from coordinate 2,539,368 downwards.
GTCGGGCGTGCGGGCCATGTGCGCGCCGAAGCCGCGCGGGTGGATGCCGAACAGCACGCCGTCGGCGGACGGCGGCGCCTCGGCGAGCAGCGCCAGCCAGCCGATTCCGTAGTCGTGGTGGGCTTTCACCGTCGATTCCGCCGGCAGGTACCCCTGGGAGACGCCACGCGCGCCGTCGCAGCCGGCGACGAAGTCGCAGTCGATCCGGTGCTCGCCCGCGGCGTCCCGGAACGTGACGGCGGGGGAGTCCGAGGCCAGGTTGTGCAGCTCGACGTCCGAGACCTCGAAGACCGCGTCCCCGCCCGCGTCGGTGTACTGGGCGAGCAGGTCGGTCACCAGGAGCTGTTGCGGGTACACGAAATGCCGCTGCCCGGTGACGTCGCCGTAGCGGAAAGGGTGCCGCTTCCCGGCGAAGCGGAACTCGAACTCCGCGTGCCGGGGCGCCTTCGCGACGAGCTGCTCGCCCAGCCCGCGCTGCTCCAGCCCGCGAACTGCCCACTCCTCGATGAACCCGGCCCGCGGCCGCTGTTCGACGAACGCCCGGCTTTCCTTCTCCAGCAGCACGCAGGCGATGCCCGCGCGCCGCAGCAGGTTCGCCACCGTGAGTCCGGCCGGGCCCGCCCCCACCACGGCCACCGCCGTGCGCCTCGCCACCATGGGCCCGAGCGTAGCGCGAACCGGACGAATCGTTCAGTAGTAGTGCCGTAGTTGCGGCCACGCCGCCGACCAGGGCCGGGTCAGCGCGCACAGCGAGAGCACGACACCTTCCTCGTCGTTGTCGACGCCGTCGGCGTTGTGGTGTTTCGCGACCGCCCGGCAGCCGGTGATCAGCTTGGCCGCGGGCGAGTCGCGGTCGATCCGCCCGATCAGCAGCACTGGCCCGACCAGCCGGTCCGGCGGTGGGCCCCAGTCCGCGTAGGACATGTGCGCGGAGTACGGCCGCGGCAGCCCGAGCTCCGGGCCGTAGCGCTCGATCGCCCCGGCTTCGCCGTAGTTGCCCGCGAGGATCACGGCGGTGTCCCGTTCGGTGGCCGGGATCCGCTGCCAGGCGCCCGCCACGCTGCCCGCGAAGTCCGGCCAGCCGACCTGCTCGCCGGGTTCCTTGTTCATGGCCAGCAGGACGCCGTTCAACGCGGTCGGCGGTACCACGGGGAGTCCGATGAGGACGGACACCACCACGCACACCGCGGTGCCCGCGCCGGTGAGCACGCGCCGGGTCGCCCGGCCCCGGCCCAGCCACCGCAGCACGGGTTCCGCGCCGAGCGCCACCAGCGGCAGCAGCAACGGGATCGCGTAGTACGGCTTCCCGCCCACCGCCAGCAGTTCGAGGCAGACCACGGGGTAGGCGATCGCGAGGGCGCGCGCCCAGCGCAGCCCCGGCTCGCGCCACGGCCGCACGAGCCCGGCGATCCAGACCGGCACCAGCACGGGTGAGAGCAGGACCAGCTGCATCGGCACGAAGAGCGCGCGGTTCTCGCCGCCGTCGTCCTCGCTGATCCCGCCGGCGACGGTGAGCATCGGCCAGCCGTGCGCCGCCTGCCAGGCCACGACCGGCGCGGCGAGCACGACGGCGATCACGATCCCGGCCGCGAGCCACCAGGTCCGGAACACCGGGCGTGGCCCGGAAACGGCGACGCCGATGCCGAGCCCGGACAGCAGGAGCAGCACCAGCCACTTGTTCGCCAGGCCGAGCCCGGCGGCGGCGCCGACCGCGAGCCACCAGCGGCCGTCGCCGGTACGCAGCAGCTTCAGCCCGGACAGCGTGATCAGCGACCACAGCAGCAGGTCCGCCGAGTTGGTGGCCAGCATGTGCGACACGACCAGGACGTACGAGGACAACGCCGTCGCGAGCGCGGTGAACAGCTGGACACCGCGGCCGCCGCCGAATTCGCGGGCGATCAGCGCCACGACCACGACGGTCGCCATGCCCAGCAAGGTCGCGACGACCCGGAGACCGGTCGGGGTTTCGCCGAACACCGCCGTCGACGCGCGGGCGAGCCACGGCGTGAGCGGCGGGTTGTCGACGTAGCCCCAGTCCGGGCGGTGGCCCGACGCGACGAAGTACAGCTCGTCGCGGTGGAAGCCGTACCGGCCGGACAGTGCGGTCAGCACGGCCGCCTGGACGGCGACGACGATCCCCACCGGCAGCGCGGCGAACCGCGGCAGCTCGCGACTGACCCCCATGACAGTCTCCCCTCAGCGTGCCGGGGATCGTACGCCGTCGCTCACGCTGCCGGGAGCGCTCCGACGAGTTCGCCGCCGGCGTCCGCGACCAGCTCGGCCACGGTCTGCGCGCGGCGGATCGGCGTGAACCGGACGTCGCCGTGTTCGGACACGGTGAAGCCGTGCACGGCCGGGCGGGGGAGCGTGTTGTAGGCGTAGTGCGCGCCGAAGTAGTACGCGCCGGTGTCGTGGGCGACGACCAGGTCGCCGGGCTCCAGCAGCGGCAGCGGGCGTTCCTTCGCCAGGAGGTCGCCGGCGAAGCACAGCGGACCGGCGACGTCCTGCGGCACCTCGGGCCCGGTCTTGGGCGTGCCGTCGGCGTGGAGCGCGCTCAGCCGCAGTGGCCAGTGCTCCGGCTGGAGCACCGTGCGGGCCGCCACGTGCGCACCCGCGTGCGTCACGGCGATGGGCTGGCCGCCCGCGACCTTCGTGTACTCGACGCCGCTCACGAGGAACCCGCTCTTCGCCAGCAGGGACCGGCCGAACTCGGTGACGAAGCCGTAGTGCCCGTCGGCGAGGGCGGGGACTTTCGCCAGCAGCGTCGCGACGTAGTCGGCGTAGGTGAACCCGGGCTCGTCGGAGGTGAAGTCCACCGGGAGGCCGCCGCCGAGGTCGAGGCTGGTGACCTGCCGGTACCCGGCTTCGGCGTTGATTTCCTCGGCGAGCGCGTGGACGGCCGCCACGCCCTCGGCCATCAGCTCGGGCGGGCAGCCCTGCGAGCCGACGTGGACGTGCAGCCGCGTCAGCCACGGGCGCCGCGCGAACGCCGCTTTCACGAGGTTCCGGTCGTCCCGCAGGGGAACTCCGAACTTCGACGTCGTGGTCGCGGTGCTGGTGTCGCCGATCCGCCCCGCCCCGACCTGGGGGTTGACCCGCAGGCCGAGCACCGAGCGCGGGCTCGGCCCGACGAGGTCGTCGAGCCGGGCCAGCTCCTGGAAGTTGTCCGCGTTGATCGCGGTGCCTTCGGCGAGGGCGTGCGCGAGCTCGGCGGTGGTCTTGGCGGGGGAGTCGAGGACCAGCCGCGGGCCGCGGACCCCGGCCGCTTCGGCGACGGCGGTCTCGCCCGGGCTCGCGACCTCGGCGTCGACCCCGAGGTCGCCGAGGTAGCGAAGCAGCGGCGCGAGGCCGCACGCCTTGACGGCGACCGTGTGCTGGACGCGGCCCAGTGGCGCGAAGGCCTTCGTCAGGTCTTCGACGGCTTCGCGGATCCCGGCGAGGTCGACGAACCCGGCCAGCGGGTCGACGAGGTGGTGGCCGGCGGCGAGGGCGCGGAGCTTGCGTTCGGTGCGGTTCACGCTTCCAGGACAGCGTGTGCGGGCCGGGCGGGTCCAAGACTTCATCCTTCTGGTGTCATAGGCCGGTCCTATAGTGGCTGGGTGGACCTGCGCCGATGGCACTACTTCGCCGTGCTCGCCGAGGAGATGCACTTCACCCGCGCGGCGGCCCGGCTGTTCGTGTCGCAGCCGTCGCTGAGCCAGCAGATCCGCGCGTTCGAAGCGGAGCTGGGCGTCGCGCTGCTCGACCGCACGGGCCCCCGCTTCGCGCTGACGGAGGCGGGTCGCGTCGCCGCGGCGGAGGCCCGCGACCTGCTCGACCGCCTGGACCACGCCCGCGGCGTGATCACGGCGACCGGCCGCGGCGACACCGGGCGCCTGCGGATCGCGTACACCCGCTCGGCCCCGGGCCCCCTGGCCGGCGACCTGGTGGCGGCGTACCGCGCGCGGTACCCGGAGGTTTCCCTGGCGCTGGAGACCGGCTGGACGAGCTTCAACCTGGCCCGGCTCCTCGCGGGCGAGATCGACCTGGGCTTCGTGCGGCCGCCGGTGGACGCCCCGGGTCTGGAGGTCGCGGTGGTCGGCTCGGAGGAGGTGCTGATCGCGCTGCCGTCGGGGCACGCGCTGGCCCGACGCCGGAGCCGGCTGCGCCGGGCGTGGATCGCGGCGGAGCCGGTGGTGTTCTGGCCGCGTGAGAACGGCCCGGGCCAGTACGACGCGATCAGCGCGCAGGTGTGGCCGGGTGGGGTCCCGCGGATCGTGCGCGAGGAGCCGGAGGACGAGCAGCTGATGCGCGCGGTCGCGGAGGGCGCGGGCATCGCGGCGGTCCCCGAACACCGCGCGCGCGGGTTGCGTCGCCGCGGGGTGGTGCTGCGGCGGCTGGAAGATCCGGTACCGCGGATCGACCTGGGCCTGGCTTGGCGCGCGGGCGCGGTTTCCCCGGTCGTGCGGGGGTTCGTGGCGTTGGCCCGCGGTGCGGCGGAGCAGTCATGACCGGCTCGCCCAACGTCTTGAATGAGTCATTCAGGTCTTCGGAGGTCCTGAATGACTCATTCAAGACGTTGGCGGAGCCGGGCCCCTTCGGCAAAAGCCGTGGACGCCGAAGTTAGGGTGGGCGGATGGGGACGATCAGGCAGGTGCAAATCACTTTCGACTGCGCGGAACCCGAGCGCGTCGCCCGGTTCTGGTGCGAGGTGCTGGGGTACGTGGTCCCGCCGGCGCCGCCGGGGTTCGCCACCTGGGCCGACTTCGACCGGTCGCTGCCGGCCGAGCGTCAGGGCGCCGCGTTCGCCTGTGCCGATCCGACGGGCGCGGGCCCGCGGCTGTTCTTCCAGCGCGTTCCCGAAGGCAAGGTCGTCAAGAACCGGGTGCACCTCGACGTGCGGGTCGGCACCGGGCTGAAGGGCGCCGAGCGGCTCGCCGCGCTGGAGGCCGAGCGCGACCGGCTGATCGCGCTCGGCGCGAGCCACTTCCAGACCTTGTACGCCGATGAATACAACGAGTCGTGCATCGTGATGCAGGACGTCGAGGGCAACGAGTTCTGCCTCGACTGACGGCCTAGCGGTCGCCGAGGGCCATCCGGACCGCCGCGACCACTTCCGGGTGACCCAGCGGCAACGGCGGGGGCACCCGGTCTTCCGGGCTGTCGCTGCTCGACGCCACCACCCGCACCACCGTGCCGGCCTCCCGCAGCTTCGCGATGACGTCGTCGTGCTCGGTCAGCCATGCTTCGTTCGCCTCCCGCGCGTCGCCGGCCGGGAGGAACGCGTCCGACGCCGGGTCGACCAGCAGCAGCCGGGCCGCCGCGCCCGGGTGGCGCTCGACCAGCTGGAGCGCTTCCGTCGCGAACGGGCCGCTCGCCACCACCGTGATCTCCGGGTCGGCGGGGCCCGCGTCGCCGAGGAGGTCGTCGGCTTCGGTGAGGGCGCCGCCCGCCGGGAGGCGGCACCAGAAAACCGCGCGCTTTTCTGCCAGGGGCCGCCAGCTGCCCGGCAGCTCGTCGTGCTTGCCCGCGCCCGCGGGGTCGAGGACGATCACCTTGGGACCGGCCGGGTCGCCGGCCGTCACGACGGGCGGGCCTTCGGAGCGCAGGGGTTCGGCGGCCATCAGGAATCCTTTCCACGGTGGGGGACTTCCGGCGAGGCCGTGTCGAGCGGCACGGACCCCGACCGGACCAGTCCCAATTGGACGGTCTGGCGGCCGGACAGCCGCTCCAGGAACCAGTCGGTGGCCGTGCGCACGCGGTTCCCCGGCATCGCCATCAGGTGGTAGCCGCGCGTGACCGCCTTCGCCGGGAGGCCGGAAAGCGGGATGTGCAACGGGTTCGCCGCGGCCGCGCCGGCGCCGAGGTCGACGACGAAGCCGAGGTCGTGGTGCCGGTAGGTGCCGGGGCGGCCGTAGCCGAGCGACGCCGCGACGTTGCGCCCGGCCAGCTTGCCCTGCCGCTCGGCGTGCTGCGCGGTCATCGCGGTGTACTGGCCGGGGCGGGTGAGGTCGGGGACGGCGGCCGCGTCGCCGCAGGCGAAGACGTCGTCGCGGCCCGGCACGTTCAGCCGCTCGGTGACCACCAGCCTGCCCTTCGCGGTCTCGAGACCGATCTCGGCGACCAGCGGGTCCGGCCGCACGCCGACGCACCACACCAGGGTCCGGGTGGGCACCGAGTCGCCGTTCGTCAGGGTCACGCCCTTGGCGTCGGCGTGATCCACCGACGTCTTCATCAGCACTTCGACGCCGCGCGAGCGCAGCACCGCGTCGGCGGTCCGCCCGAGCCGCGGGTCCAGTTCCGGCAGCACGCGGTCGGCCACGTCCAGCAGCTGCCAGCGGATGGGCTGCCCGGCGAGCTCGGGGTGGCGCGCGGCGAGCGCGGCGGTGAACGCGGGGCCCTGCGCGGCCACTTCGGTGCCGGTGTAGCCCGCGCCGACCACCACGAACGTGCAGCGCGCGTCGCGTTCGGCCGGGTCGTCCGCCGCGGCGGCCAGTTCGATCTGCCGCGTGATGTGGTCGCGCAGGTACAGCGCTTCCGGAATGCCGCGGAAGCCGTGCGCGTACTCGGTGACGCCGGGGATCGGCAACAGCTTGTTGACGCTGCCCGCGGCCAGCACCAGCCGGTCGTAGCGGATCCGGTGCTCCTGGTCCTCCGGGTCGGTGTAGGCCACCGTGCGGCCGTCGAAGTCGACGTCGGTCGCGGTCCCCAGCACGAGGCGCACGCCGGGCAGGGTGTCGGGGATCGACACCGCGATCCGCCGCGGGTCGAGGATCCCGGCCGCCACCTCCGGCAGCAAAGGCAGGTACAGGAAGTAGTCCGTCGGGTTCAGCACGACGATTTCGGCGTCTTCGCCTGCTTCTTTCCTGAGGTGTTTCGCCGCGTTGTACCCGGCGAAACCGCCACCGACGATCACGACACGCATGGATCCCCTTTCTCGGCCGGAACTCGTCTTCTGCCGGTTACCCGAGGTCGGAGCCGGGAAACGGGCGGGGTTGACCTCTCGGCCCAGTGGCGTACGGTCAGGGTGTTGGCTGTTGTTCAGACACGTGCTCCGGTCAGCGCCCCTGCAGGCTGTGAAAGGGAGCGCCATGCACGACATCTTCCGAACCATTTTCGAACCCGACGGTCTGACCGCCACGACCACGGAGCGTCCGGGCGGTGTCCGCGTCGTCACCCTGGTGGGCGACATCGACGCCGCCACTGTCGGCACGCTCGACGACGCCCTGGCCACCGGCGAGCGGGTCGTCGCGGACCTGACCAGGGTGGCTTTCCTCAGCTGCGCCGGCGTCCGGTCGCTGCTGGGGGCGCACGACCGCACCGACCTCGCCGTCGTCGTGAGCGGCCACGCGGTGACGCGCTCGCTCGAGGCGACCGGCGCCGACCTGGTGCTGAAGATTCACCCGCGCGTGGGAGCCGCACTCGTCGGCCTCACCGCCGAGCCCGGCGGGGAGGCGTGACCGCCCGGCGGTCACGCCTCCCTCCGTCCACTGTGGAGTGATCGGCCCGGCTCAGTCGTCCGGCCAGTCGCCGGTCGCCTTGCGGTAGCCGACGGCACCCGCTCGTTCCGTGGCCGCCTTGACGGCGGCGAAGATCGCGCCCTGCACCGCCGCCGCGATGATCACCTGCTGCCAGGTGTAGTCGCGGTCGGTGGCGTCGGGCGCGTCTTCCTCACCGGCCACTCGCTTCCAGACCTGCTTGAACGCCTGGCCGGCGAGGACACCGCCGAGGGCGCCGATCACCCAGCTCAGCGGCTTGTACAACACCTTGTTCACGAGTCGTTCCTCCGTCGCAGGATCAGGCGGATCACGATCAGCAGGCCGAGGACGCCGGCGAACACCGGCACCGGGTTGGCCCGGACGGCGTCGGCGCCCTGGCGGAACTTGACCGCGGTCGGCTCGTTCGTCACGTCGGCGACCTTCGCGGTGGCCACGTCGAGCTTCTCGTCGACGTTTTCCTTGACCCGGCTCTTCACGTCGAGCTTCTGCCCGAGCGCCTCCAGCGTTTCGGTCAGCTCTTCCCGGGTGGTGTCCCGGTCGAGCCGCGCCTCCTCGGCGTTCTTCGGGAACTCACCGCTCATGTCCGCACTCCCTGCTTCACGGTGTCCACGTCTTCGCGGACGCCGGTGATCGCTTCTTCGGGCACCGGCGGCACCGCCTGGGTCACTTCCTTCTTGCCTGCCAGCGCCGCGATCCCTGCGATCAGGAACAGCGCGACGGCGACGATCACCGCCGCGAGCCAGCCGGGGAGGACCAGCGCCAGCGCCAGCACCGCGGCCGCGACCAGTGTGCCGGCGCCGAACAACGCGAACAGGCCCGCCGCGCCGAACAACCCGGCGCCGAAGCCCATCTTCTTGCCCTTGCGCTGCAGTTCGAAGACCGCGAGCCGCATCTCGTCGCGGACCAGCCGTTTGACCTCGTCGGTCAGGTCCGTCACCAGTTCGCCGACGGAACGGTCCGCCGCCGGTTTCTCGTTCACTTCTTCGATCACGGAACACCTCCTTCACCTGGCCGCCGGGTACCCGGCGCGCGGCGGGTCAATCACGGCGCGTTTGACTCCCCGACCACCGGGTAGCCGGGGAATTCCACCACCGACCAGGAGGAGTGCATGAGCACGATCACCGAAATCGTGGACGTGGAAGTCCCCGTTTCCACCGCCTACAACCAGTGGACGCAGTTCGAGGAGTTCCCGCGGTTCATGGAAGGCGTCGAACAGATCCGCCAGGTCGACGCCACGCACACCCACTGGGTGACGAAGTTCGGTGGCGTGACGCGCGAATTCGACGCGACGATCACCGAGCAGCACCCCGACGAGCGGGTCGCGTGGACGTCCGACTCCGGGCCGGACCACGCCGGCGTCATCACCTTCCACCGGCTCGACGACTCGCACACGCGAGTCACCGCGCAGATGGACATCGACCCGGAGGGCTTCGCCGAGAACGTCGCCGACAAGCTGGGTGTGCTCGATCGCCGGGTGAAGGGCGACCTGAAGCGGTTCAAGGAGTTCATCGAGCAGCGCGGCCGGGAGACCGGCGGCTGGCGCGGCGACGTGGACCGCCCGGGCTCCTAACCCGATCAGGGTGAAACGCACGGCGGGGCGGTGGCAGACCGCCCCGCCGTGTTTCGCGTCCGGAGGCCACGGGTAGGCCGCACTCATGACCACCACCGCCGAAGTTCCCACTGTCGAATTGAACAACGGCGTGCGGATCCCGCAATTCGGGTTCGGCGTCTTCCAGATCCCGCCGGACGAAACCGCGCAGGCGGTGCGGACGGCCCTCGAAGCCGGCTACCGCCACATCGACACCGCGCAGATGTACCGGAACGAAGCGGGTGTCGGCGCCGGGATCGCGGAATCGGGCCTGAAGCGCGAAGACGTGTTCGTCACCACGAAACTGGCGAACGACGCGCACGGCCACGACAACGCGATCACCGCGCTGGAAGGGAGCCTGCGCCGGCTCGGCTTCGACCACGTCGACCTGTACCTGATCCACTGGCCGTTGCCGCACAAGGAAAACTACGTCCGCACGTGGCAGGGTTTCGAGGAAATCCTGCGCGCGGGCAAGGCGCGCGCGATCGGCGTGTCGAACTTCCAGCCAGGGCACCTCGACCGGCTCGCCGAAGAAACCGAGACGGTGCCCGCGGTCAACCAGATCGAGCTGCATCCCGCGCTGCAGCAGAGCGAGTTGCGCGCCTACCACCGGGAACACGGCATCGCGACCGAGGCTTGGAGCCCGCTCGCGCAAGCCGAAGTGCTCGACGACCCGGTGCTCGCCGAGCTGGCGGGCAAGCACGGGCGGACGGCCGCGCAGGTCGTGCTGCGCTGGCACCTCCAGCTCGGGAACATCGTGTTCCCCAAGTCGTCGTCCCCGGACCGGATCCGGCAGAACATCGACGTGTTCGGCTTCGAACTCGACGACGAGGACATGACGGCGATCGGCAAGCTCGACGCCGGCCGCCGCACGGGGCCGGATCCGGACGCCTTCACGGGGTGACCTCGGCGTTTCCCTGAGCGACGCCGAGGGTATTCCTCCGGCAAGGTCCCCCTGGAAGGAGCGTCCGGCATGACCACGAACGCGTATCTGTCGTTCCTCGCGATCGGCATCGCGCTGGTCCTCATCGACGGGCAGATCATCTACCGCAGCGGACGGCGGTACCTGGAGAACTCCTACGGCGATCCCGCGGCGGGCGCTTCGATGACCCGCCTGGTCACGGTGTTGTTCCACCTGGCGACGCTGGGTGTGCTGGCGCTGATCTCGACCATCGACATGGGCGACAGCGACCTGCCGGGCGTCGTCGGCCGGCTCGGCGTCCTGCTCCTGATCCTCGCGATCGCCCACGCGATCACCCTCGGCGTGCTGGCCCGCATCCGCGGCGAGCAGGAAGTCGAGGCGGTCGTCCAGCGCGGGAGCCGTCCGCAGCGGGTGGAGCCGCAGACCCCGACCGTGACGCCGGTGCCGGGCCAGGACGGCCGGTACCCGGACGTCAGCCCGTCGCTGGAGAACCGCTCGCCGTACTCGGCCCAGTAGCCCGTCGAAAGCGCCCCAAGGCAAGGCCACCTTGGGGCGCTTTCACCGCTCGCGGGCCGGGATGTCGATCTCGGTGTGCCGGGTGGCGAGGGTGTGCGCCAGCTCGGCGAGCTTCACGTTGAGGTCCTGGGACGCGCGCCGCAGCACGTCGAAGGCTTCGTCGGCGGTGATGCCGCGGCGCTGCATCAGGATTCCCTTCGCCTGGCCGATCACGTCCCGGCTGTTGATCGCGCGGCGCAGGTTTTCGGTCTCCAGCTCGGCCGCGGCGAGTGCTTCGGTGTGGGCGAGCGCGAGGGACGCGTGGGTGGCCAGCAGGAGCGCGATGTCGATGGCCCGGCTGTCGAACGCCCCCGGGGTCCGCGAATAGATGTTGAGCGCTCCCGAAAGGCGCGGCGGGCGGGCGTCGGGGAGCAGCGCCGTCGCCAGCACCGAGTGGTAGCCGTGCCGGGCGGTGGCCGGGCCGAACGACGGCCAGCGGGGGTCGCGGCCCACGTCCTGGGACCAGCCGACGGCCGGGCCGTCCGGGCGGGCCGATTCCACGCACGGCCCTTCGCCGTGGTCGTACTGCAGCTGGTCGAGCTCGAGGGCGACGGGGTCGGTCTCGACCGGCGTGTGGAACCGGCCGTCGGGGCCGCGCAGGGTGACGCTGACCAGGTGGGCGTCCGGGACGATCGCGACCGCGGCGCCGACGACGAGCTTGAGCACGCCGCCGACCGTCGGCGTCGCGTCGAGCAGCGTCCGCGTCAGGTCGGCGAACTGCCCCGCCAGGGGGCCCGGCGCCGGCGCGCCGTCCTGTCCGAACCAGGCCCGGTCCCGGGCCCACTCGCCTTCACTGACGCTCATCGGTCCTCGCTGTGTCCGTGGTGGTGACGGACCCCATTCAACCCGATGCCGGTGCGTTCTCGCCCTGCCCGGGCCGCAGCAGTGCGTTTCTGGCGCGGTCGACGAACCCGGGGCCCGGCCACAGCCGCTCGGCCGGTGGCACCCGGTCGGCCAGGTCGGGGTGGGGCAGGGTCGCGGCGGCTTCCCGGGTTTCGAGGACCGCACGGCCCAGCTCGGTCCGCCGTTCGGGGGAACAGCGGCGGCGCACCTCGGTCACCGCCGCCGGCCCTTCGTCGCGGACGTGCCGCCGCACGGTCCGGATGAGCCCGCCCAGCAGCCGCTCGAACCGGGTTTCCTGCGGACCCGCGCCCTCCAGCTGCCGCATCAGCCGGTCCGCTTCGGCGAGGTCGCCTTCGCCGTCGAGAAAGGGTTCTTCGGCGACGGCGTGCCGGACCAGCTCCGCGATCAGGTGGTCCGAGAGGTCCTTGCGGTTCTCCGGGCTGCCCTGGCCGAGTTCGAGCTCGGTGCAGAGCCGGTCCAGCTCCCGGTGGTCACCGGCGAGGACGATCGTCAGGTCGGTTGCGGGCTGGCTGCCGTTCATGCACGCTCCTGGTCCGGGCTCGGGTTTCCGGGTCGGATACCCGCTGCTCGCGCGCCGAATCCCGTGTCGGCGGGCAGCGCGCCGGGTATGCCAGGAGGAGAACCGGCCCCCAGGAGAGGATGACCATGGCAGCGCCGTCGTCGGTGATCGAACGCGAACGCAAGTACGAGGTCGCGGCGGGCAGCGGCGTGCCCCGGCTGATCGGCGTGGCGGGCGTCGCGGCCCAGGACGATCCCGTCGAGCAGGTCCTCGACGCGTCCTACTACGACACCGAGACCTTCCGGCTCGCGGCGGCCGGCATCACGCTGCGGCGTCGCGTCGGCGGGCACGACGCGGGCTGGCACCTCAAGCTGCCGGTGTCGGCCGATGAGCGGCAGGAGATCCAGCTCCCGCTGGGCGGGGACGTCCACAAGGTGCCGGGCCGGTTCCGGCGCCTGGTGCGCGCGTACACGCTGGGGGAGAAGCTGGTGCCGATCGCGCACCTGCGCACCGACCGGTTCGCCCACCGGCTGGCGGCCGCCGACGGCCGCACGATCGCGACCCTCACCGACGACCACGTCACCGGCGAAGCGGGCGGGGAGGCTGCGCGGCTCGACGAGTGGCGCGAGCTGGAGCTGGAACTCGACCCGGACACCGAACCGGGCCTGCTCGAGGAGTTCGACCGCGCGCTGGCCGACGCCGGCGCTTCGGCTTCGCCGTGGTCCTCGAAACTCCGCCGCCTCGTCGGCGACCGCGTCCCGGCGCCGCCGCGCTTCGGCAAGAAGCCGTCGGCGGGGGACGTCGTGGTGGCGTCGCTGCGCGAGCACGCGGCCGGGCTGCGCCGGGCGGACGTGGGCGTGCGGCTCGGCGTCGACGACTCCGTGCACCAGATGCGCGTCGCGGCCCGGAAGCTGCGGAGCACGCTTCGCACGTTCGGGTCAGTACTCGACAAGGAGCGGACCGACGGCCTGGCGGCCGAGCTGCAGTGGCTCGGCCGCCAGCTGGCCCCGGCGAGGGACGCCGAAGTCAGCGAAGAGCGGCTGCGCGCGCAGCTCGACGAGCTGCCGCCGGAGCTGGTGTTCGGGCCGTTGCGCCAGTTCCTCACCCGCTACTTCGCCCGCGAGGCGGAGGAAGGGCGCACACGCGCGCTGACCGCGCTGACCGGCAAGCGCTACCTCGCGCTGCTCCGGGCGCTGGACGAGGTGGTGACGGACCCGCCGTCGACCGCGAAGGCGGGCAAGCCGGCGAAGGCCGGGTTGCGCAAGCCGCTGGGAAAGGCGGCGCGGAAGCTGACCCGCGCCGAGGCGGCGACGCACGGCCTGTCCGGCGAGGAGCTGGAGCACGCGCTGCACGACGTCCGGAAGAAGGCGAAGCGGGCCCGGTACGCCGCCGACACCGTGAAGCCGGTGTCCGGCAAGAAGGTGCGGAAGTGGCGCAAGAACGTCAAGGCGGTCCAGCAGACGCTCGGCGCGCACCAGGACACCGTGGTCGGCCGGGAAGTCCTGCGCCACCTCGCCATCGCCGGGCACGGCGAAGGGCAGAACACCTTCACGTTCGGGATGCTGCACGCCCGGGACGCCGAGCGGGCGGAGCGGCTGCGGAAGCAGTTCGCGAAAGAGTGGCGGCGGCTGCGGAAGGGGTGACGTCGCGGCCGGCCCGGTCCGGGCCGGCCGCCGCCTAGCCTTCGCCGGTCAGCTTGCCGCGCAGCTGCTCGAGGGTCTGCGACAGCAGCCGCGAAACGTGCATCTGGGAGATGCCGACGCGGTCGGCGATCTGGGTCTGGGTCAGTCCGCCGAAGAACCGCATCACCAGGATCGCGCGCTCGCGCTTGGGCAGTTCCTGCAGCAGCGGCTGGAGGGCCTCGTGGTTCTCCACCATGGCCATCTCGTGGTCCGGCTCGCCCATCGTGTCCGCCAGCGACAGCGCCTCGGCGTCGTCGTGCACGGGCTTGTCGACCGACAGCGCCTGGTAGGCGTTGCCCGCCATCAGGCCTTCGCGGACTTCGTCGACGTCCAGGTTCAGGTGCTCGGCCAGCTCGGTCGGCGTCGGGGCGCGGCCCAGGCGCTGCGAAAGCGTCGCCGAGCCCTGGCTCAGCGACAGGTGCAGCTCCTTGAGCCGGCGCGGGACGCGCACGGACCAGCCGGTGTCCCGGAAGTGCCGCCGGACCTCGCCCATGATCGTCGGCACCGCGAACGACAGGAAGTCGTGGCCCCGGCTGGGGTCGAACCGGTCGACGGCGTTGATCAGGCCGATCCGCGCCACCTGGACCAGGTCCTCACGCGGCTCGCCGCGGCCGGAGAACCGCGTCGCGATGTGCTCGGCCAGCGGCAGCAGCTCGGTGACCAGCTTGCTCCGGACGGCATCGCGCCGCGGGTCGTCGGCGTCGAGTTCGCCCAGCTCTTCGAACAACGGTTCGCAGTGGGCGTACTCGTCCGGGCGGTGGAGGACGGTTTTGCGCTCGCCGCTCACGCGCTCGTTCCCGGGTTGAGCACCAGCTCGATCGTGACGATGCCCGCGCCTCCACCGGGAAGGACGTCGCAGTGCGCGGTCACCGACCGGCTCAGCGTGGTCAGCACGTGCCAGCCGAACGTGCGGTCGCTCGGCGGGCGGGGATCGGTCGAGCGGGTCGAGACGACGACGTGCAGCCCGTCGACGGCGAGCCGGAAGCGGCAGTGCAGCTGCGACCCCAGCTCGGCGAGCTGGACGAGCTGCGCGCAGGCTTCGTCGACGGCCATCTTCGCGTCGGCGATGGCGTCCAGCCCGAAGTCCGCGCGCGAGACCACGCCGTGCGTGAGCATGCGGACCAGGGGAATCTGCTCCGCCATGGCGGGGAGCCGTAGCTCGACGAGCTCGTCGAGCATCTCCTCGACGGTCGGTTTGCCGCCGAGCGAGCCACCACTTGGTATTTCTTCCATGCCGGAGGTACTACCCATCTGGGGGAATGCTGACACTGGGGGTTCGGGGTCGTTCAAGGGGACCGATGTCACCGGCCCAGCGCCCGTTCGAGTTCCTTCTTGGTCATCTTCGAACGGCCGTCGATGTTCTTCTTCTTGGCTTCGTTGTAGAGCTGGTCCTTGGTCGGCCCGCCCGGGCCCTTGCGGTTGCCCGACCGCTCGCCGCCGCGCTGCTGCGGGGACTTGTCCTTGACCGACGTCTTGCTCGCCTGCCGCGACTCACCCGACTGCGCGCGGTTCTTGTTCACGGTCCGGGCCGCGATCTCCTTGGCCCGCCCGGTGCTCGCGCCGCGGTCTTCGGCCGAGTCCTTGATGTGCTCGTACTGGCGTTCGCGCTTGCCGCTCCACGACTGAGGCATGGCTGCTCCCTTCTTCCCGCAGGCGGATACCCGGTTGATCACCCGGTAAACGTCGTTGCCGGGTGATTACCCACCGCATCACCCGGGTACGCGACGGGCTGACGAGAGGAGGCGCCGATGCGGATCGGCTACACCCTGATGACCGAGCAGACCGGGCCGAACGAACTGGTCCGGTTCGCCGCCGGTGCGGAAGCGGCCGGCTTCGACTTCGAGGTGATGAGCGACCACTACTCGCCGTGGCTGGCGGAGCAGGGGCACGCGCCCTACGCCTGGAGCGTGCTGGGCGCGGTCACCCAGAGCACCGAGCGCGTCGAGCTGATGACGTACGTGACCTGCCCGATCATGCGGTACCACCCGGCCGTGGTGGCGCAGAAGGCCGCGACCGTGCAGGCGCTCTCGGCCGGCCGGTTCACCCTGGGGCTCGGCGCGGGCGAGAACCTCAACGAGCACGTCGTGGGCCGCGGCTGGCCGCCGGCCAACGTCCGCCACGACATGCTGGCCGAGGCCGTGCAGATCATCGGCGGCCTGTTCGACGGCGGGTACTTCGACTACGAGGGCAAGCACTTCCGCGTCGACTCCGCGAAGCTGTGGGACCTGCCGGAGAAGCGGACGCCGGTCGCCGTCGCCGTCTCCGGCTCGCAGTCGGTGCGGCGGTTCGCCCCGGTCGCCGACGCGATGATCGCCGTCGAGCCGAAGGTGGAGCTCGCCCAGGAGTGGGACGCGACCCGGCTCGGGCCGCCCACGCGCAAGATCGCGCAGCTGCCGGTCTCGTGGGGTCCCGACCGCGACGCCGCGGTGAAGCGCGCGCACGAGCAGTTCCGCTGGTTCGCCGGCGGCTGGAAGGTCAACGCCGAGCTGCCGGGCCCGGCCGGGTTCGCCGGGGCGACGCAGTTCATCCGCGAGGAGGACGTCGCCGGCTCGATCGCCTGCGGCCCGGACGTGGAGCCGATCGTCGAAGGTGTCCGCGAGTTCGAGAAGGCGGGCTTCACCGACGTCGCGCTCGTCCAGATCGGCGGCGACCAGCAGGAGGGCTTCCTCGACTTCGCCGAGAAGGAACTGCTCCCGGCTCTGCGCGGCTGACCGCGCCGGGGGGAAGTCCACTTCGGACAGGCCCGCGACCGTCGTTGCTCCGAACGGACGCGTGGCGCGCCGCGCTGGTGACCGCTCGTGCCCGCGCCGATCGCGATGCAGTAATCTCGCGCCCGGACCCGTTAAAGCGCTAGCGGCCCACTAGTGGCGCGCGCCCGGGTCCTCCCTGGTCTTCAAGCGCCCTGAGCAAAGGATGAAGGGGCGTCACCAGGATGACGGGCGGCCACGAGCAGCTCACCGCACGGCTGGACGAAGTCACGGTCGCGATGGAGTCGCTGACCGCGATGCTGGACACCGAGCTGGACCTCGGCCAGATGCTGCAGGCGGTGTGCGACCACGTGGTGCACGTGGTGCCGGGAGCCGACATGGCGAGCATCACCCTCGTGCGCGAAGGCGTTCCGGAAACGGTCGCCAGCACCGACCAGCGAGCGGTCAACTTCGACCGCGAGCAGTACCGCATCGGCGACGGCCCGTGCCTGCGTGCCGCCGAGACCGGCCAGCCGGTCCGGGTCGGCGTCGGTGCGGTGGGGGACATCTGGCCGCAGTTCGTGACGGCGGCCGAGCAGCTGGGGGTGGCCAGTTTCCTGGCGGCCCCGCTGACGGTGGACGAGGACATGTCCGGCGCGGTCAACCTCTTCGGGTTCGGCGAGCACGGTTTCAGCGAGCTGGGCACGAAGATCCTGGAGCTGTACACGGCGACCGTGGTGTTCGGCCTGCGCAGCGCGCGGCGGTACTTCGCGGCTCGCGAGCTGGTGGACCAGCTCAACCGGGCGCTGGAGACGCGCGCGGTGATCGACCAGGCCAAGGGGATCCTGATGGCGGCGCACCGGATCACGGCGGAGGAGGCGTTCCAGCGGCTCGTGAAGCGGTCGCAGGACGGCAACCGCAAGCTGCACGAGGTGGCGGCGGACTTCGTGGCGGCGGTGGTGACGACGACGGCGTGAGCCGTGCCCGTCCCTTCTCAGCCCGTCGTGACCTCGTCCGGCGGCGAGTCCGGCTCCGCGGCCGGTTCCTGGCGGAGCCGGCCGAGCTGGCAGGTCGTGCACACCAGGGTGCGGCCGAGCACCGTCCCGTCGTCCGCGACGACCTGCGCCACGTGCATCGTCGGGAAGCCGCAGACCTCGCAGGGGAGTGAGCCGCCTTCGCGGCTGATGCGGATCTGGGTGCCCATCCGGCCTCCTGGTGTGACGTGGGTCTCATCTACCTTGCCGTCTCCAGGGCGCGTACCGGGCGAATTCACTCGTTCGGCCTAATGTTCGGCGTCTCCAGAGCCCCGTCGGGTGCCTCCTGTGTTTCAGGAAGTGATCCGGGGTAACCGGCCGGCGAGACGCACAGGCGGATGCCCGGAGGGGAGCGGAGATGCGAGACAAGCGGAACGACCTGCGACCGGTGGCGGACCTGCTGCTGGAGGGTGGTGACTCCCCGGCGCAGGAACGCACCCGGCACAAGGCGGCGCTGGCCGTCGCGGCCCAGGCCAAGGACCCCGAGGACTGCGCCCGGCTGCTGGAGATGCTCGGCCTGCACCGCGGTGGCCGCGCCAGCGAAGTGGCCTGACCCCCCGTCACGCTGAGTTTCGGGAGACCGCCGCACGGGTATCGCTGCCGGTGAGGAGGTCGAGATGGCGAGACCGGTGTGGAGCGGCGCGCTGAGCCTGGGGCTGGTGACGGTCCCCGTGGAGCTGTACCCCGCGGTGGCGGACCACACGATCCACTTCCACCAGTTCGAACGCGGCACGTCGGACCGGATCCGCAACCGCCGCGTCAACGAACGGACCGGTGACGAGGTCGGCCAGGACGAGATCGTCAAGGGCTACGACCTCGGCGGCGGCGACCACGTGCTCGTCGAGCCGGACGAGCTGGACGAGATCGCGCCCGAGCGGTCCCGCCGGATCGACATCGAGCAGTTCGTCGAGCTCGACGACATCGACCCCTGGTTCTTCGACAAGACGTACTGGCTCAAGCCGGCGAAGGAAGATTTCGCCAAGGCGTACGGCCTGCTGCTGCAGGCGATGGACCGCAGCGAAAAGGCCGGCGTCGCGAAGTTCGTGCTGCGCGGCAAGGAATACCTCGCGGCGGTCCGTGCCGGCGAGGGCGTCATGGTGCTCAACACCCTGCACTTCGTCGCGGACCTGCGGAAGCCGAAGGACGTCATGGGCAAGCTGCCCGAGCTGCCGAAGCCGCGGCCGAAGGAGCTCGACATGGCGCTCGCGCTGGTCGACGAGATGACCGCGCCGTGGCGGCCCGAGGACTACCGCGACGAGTACTCGAAGCGCGTCGAAGAGCTGATCAAGGCCAAGAAAGCGGGCAAGGAGATCACGCACGAAGAGGAGCCGGAGCCCTCGGCCGACGTCGTCGACCTCTTCGAGGCGCTCTCGCGCAGCGTGAAGAACCGCAAGGGCGGCGCCAAGAAGCCGGCCAAGCGGGACCTCGGCGAACTGTCCAAAGCGGACCTGGACAAGCTCGCCCGCGAGCAGGGCGTCAAGGGCCGGTCGAAGATGACGCGCGCCGAGCTGGAGAAGGCGCTGAAGGCCTCGTGACCGGACCCGGCTGGCGCGAGCCCACCCTGGCCACGCTCACCGACCGCCGGTTCTCCGGCGAAGAGTGGATCTTCGAGCGCAAGCTGGACGGCGTCCGCGCGATCTGCGTCCGCGACTCCGGTGCGCCGACGCTGTACTCCCGCAACCGCAAGGTGATGGACGCCGCCTACCCCGAGATCGTCGACGGCCTCGCGGCGCGGGGCGGCCCGCGGTTCGTCGCCGACGGCGAGATCGTGGCGTTCGACGGGGCGAACACGAGCTTCGCCGCGCTCCAGCCGCGGATCCACGTGAGCGACCCGGTCCGCGCCCGCGCGACCGGCGTGCGCGTCTACTACTACCTGTTCGACCTGCTGTACTTCGACGACCAGGACACGACCGGCCTGCCGCTGCGGCAGCGGAAGGCGCTGCTGCGGGACGCGTTCGACTTCGGTGACCCGTTGCGGCTGTCGGCGCACCGCAACACCGAGGGCGAGAAGTTCTTCGAGGAAGCCTGCCGGCGGGGCTGGGAAGGCGTCATCGCCAAGCGGGCCGACGCGCCGTACCACCACGGGCGGTCACCCGACTGGCTGAAGTTCAAGTGCGCGCAGGGTCAGGAACTCGTCATCGGCGGCTTCACCGATCCCCGAGGCGCCCGGCACGGCTTCGGCGCGCTCCTGCTCGGCTACCACGAAGACGGCGGCCTGAAGTACGCGGGCAAGGTCGGCACCGGCTTCGACGAGCGGCTGCTGGCGTCGTTGCACGCGCGGCTGAAGGACCTGGAGACGCCGAGCTCGCCGTTCCACGGCCCGGTGGGGGAGCGCGGCGCGCACTGGGTCCGGCCGGAGCTGGTGGCGCAGATCGGCTTCTCCGAATGGACGCGCGACGGGCGGCTGCGGCACCCGCGGTTCGCCGGGCTGCGCGAGGACAAGAAGGCCGCGGACGTCGTACGGGAGCGGGCATGAAGATTTCCCACGAGGACAAGGTGTTCTACCCGGACGACGGGCTGACCAAGGGCGACGTCGTCGGGTACTACCGGGACGTCGCGGACGTCATGGTGCCGCACCTGCGCGGCCGCCCGCTGACGTTGCGGCGCTTCCCGGACGGCATCGCGAAGCAGGGCTGGTTCCAGAAGCACCCGGGCGAGCACTTCCCGGACTCGGTCCGCGTCGAGCGCGTCCCCCGGCGCGGCGGCGGGACGGACGACTACGTGGTCTGCGACGACGCGGAAACGCTGGAGTACCTGGCGAACCAGGGGACGGTGGAGTTCCACGTCTGGCTGTCCACTGTGGATGCTCCGGAGCGGCCCGACCGCCTGGTGCTGGACCTCGACCCGCCGGACCGCACGCCGGTGGCGGAGCTGCGCGCGACCGCCCGGCGCATCCGTGACGAATACGAGCGCGCAGGGCTGACGGCGTTCGTCCAGGCCACCGGCGGCCGTGGTTTCCACGTGCTGGCACCCTTGGACGCGAAGTCGGACACCGAAGTCGTGCTGGACCTGTCCCGGGCCCTGGCCGACCGCGTCGCGGCTGCCGACCCGGACCGCCTGACCACGGCCCAGCGCAAGGAAAAGCGCGGCGACCGGATCTTCCTGGACGCGAACCGGAACGGGTACGCGCAGACGTTCGTGGCGCCGTACTCCCTGCGTGCGCGGCCAGGTGCGGCGGCGGCGACGCCGTTGGACTGGCGGGAGCTGGGCAAGGCCGACCCGGACGGCTGGAGCCTGGCGAAGGAGAAGCAGCGGCTGGCCCGCAAGGACGATCCGTGGCGCGACCTGGACGGGCACGCGGCGTCGGCCGAGGCCGCGCTGGCGAAGCTGGGCTGACTTCAGCCCAGCAGCTTGCCCGCCGCCTTGAGATCTGCCACGAAAGCCGCGTACGCCTCGTCCCGGTCCGGGGCCCGCAGCACCGCCGACGGGTGGACCGTCGCCACCGCGGACGGCACCAGTTCCGTCAGGTCCTCCGGCGGCTCGACCGGCTCGCCGCGGTGCTCGGTGAGCCGGAACTTCGGGCCCAGCACCGACTGCGCGGCCGTCGCGCCCAGCAGCAGCACCAGTTCCGGGCGCACCGCGCGCAGCTCCGCCAGCAGCCACGGGCGGCACGCGACCACTTCCGTGCGGCCCGGTTTCTGGTGGATGCGGCGCTTGCCCTCGCGCTTGAACTTGAAGTGCTTGACCGCGTTCGTCACGTACAGCGACCGCCGGTCGAAGCCGGCCTCCTCGAACGCACGGTCCAGGAGCTTGCCCGCCGGGCCGACGAACGGCTCGCCCGCCACGTCCTCCTTGTCGCCCGGCTGCTCGCCGACGACGAGGACCTTCGCCCCGGCCGTGCCTTCGCCGAAGACGGTCTGCGTGGCGTCCTGGTACAGCGTGCACCCCTGACACCCCGACGCCGCCGAGCGCAGGCGGTCGAAGTCGGTGGTGTCCGGCGGCTCGGCGCCGCGGGAATCCGGCATGTGGCCGGAAATTCCCCGGACGGCCGCCGAGTAAACCCGGCGACCCCGGGTAGCCGTCCAGCAACCGGAAGAAAGGAGTTCACGATGACCACCGCACGCGACATCATGACGGCGGACGCCACCTGTGCCCGCGAGTCCGACACCGTGCAGGACGCCGCGGTCACCATGGCCCGGCTGGGCGTCGGTGCCCTGCCGATCTGCGGTGAGGACAACCGGCTGAAGGGCATGATCACCGACCGTGACATCGTCGTGAAGGTGCTGGCCGAGGGCAAGGACACGCGCGCGCTCCACGTCGGTGAGCTGGCCCAGGGCGAGGCCGTGACGATCGGTGCCGACGACGACGCCGAGCAGATCCTGCGCACGATGTCCGAGCACCGAGTGCGCCGGCTGCCGGTGATCGACGGGCACGACCTGGTCGGGATCGTCGCGCAGGCCGACGTGGCCAGGGCGCTGGCGAACCCGAGCGCGGGCGAGCTGGTCGAGGCGCTCTCCTACGACTGAGCACCGCGCCGCGCGGGTACCCGGCCGGTATGACGCGCAGCCGAGGAAAAGTGGAAGTGGCGACCCGCGTCGCCCTGGAAACCCCCGAGGACCTGGCCGAGCACTACACGCCGGGCGTCGCGGACCAGGCGAAGCGGGTCGCCGACGACCCGTCCGCGCTCGGGCGGGAGACGGTCAAGGCCAACTCGGTCGCCATCGTCTCCGACGGCTCGGCGCTGCTCGGGCTCGGCGACCGCGGCCCGGCCGCCGCCCTGCCGGTGATGGAGGGCAAGGCGGCCCTGCTCAAGCGGTTCGCCGACGTCGACGCCTGGCCGATCTGCCCGGTCAGCCGCGAACCCGACGACCTCGTCCGCACGGTGAAGGACCTCGCGACGTCGTTCGGCGCGATCAACCTCGAAGACATCGCCGCGCCGCGCTGCTTCACCGTCGAGCGGCGGCTGCACGACGAGCTCGACATCCCCGTCTTCCACGACGACCAGCACGGCACCGCGGTCGTCGTGCTCGGCGCGCTGCACAACGCGCTGAAGCTGACCGGCCGCGACCCCGCGGGGACGTCGGTCGTCATCTCCGGCGCCGGCGCGGCGGGCAGCGCGATCGCCCGGCTGCTGCTGCGCGCCGGCTACCCGTCCGACGGGATCGTCGTCTGCGATCGCGAAGGCGTCCTGCACGAAGACCGGGACCTGGTGGGGGAGAAGGGCTGGCTGGCGGAGAACACGGGTGGTGCCCCCGGTTCGCTGAAGGACGCCTTGCGCGGTGCGGACGTCTTCATCGGCGTCAGCGCCGGCGGGCTCTTGGCGCCCGAGGACGTCGAGGCCATGGCGGAGCGCGCGATCGTGTTCGCGCTGGCGAATCCGGACCCGGAAGTCGATCCCGAGGCGGCCGGGCAGCACGCCGAGATCGTCGCGACCGGGCGCAGTGACTTCCCCAACCAGATCAACAACGTGCTGGCGTTCCCCGGGATGTTCCGCGGGCTGCTCGACTCGGGCGCGCCGCGGGTGACCGAGCACATGCTGCTCGCCGCCGCGCACGCGCTGGCCGACGTCGTCGGAGAAGACCTGGCGCCGGACCGGATCGTGCCCAGCGTGTTCGACGAAGCGCTGGTGCCCGCCATGGCCGAGGCGGTCGCGGGCGCGGCGAAGGCCGACGCCTAGTCCACTGTGGAGCGCCGGGTCAGTGCGCGCCCGCGGTCGGGGCGGCGCCGTCTTCGGTGTCCTGGCGAGCAGTTTCGGCGCGGGCGATGTGCCACGCCACCAGCGCTCCCGAGCTCACCGTGCCCCACAGCACGAGCGCGGCGTCCCGGGCGAAGAGGCCGACGAGCAGCATCACGACGGCGGTGACGTCGCAGAGCACCAGAAGCAGGTTCCAGCGCCTGACCCCGCGCAGCTTGTGGCCGCTGAAGGCGGCGGCGAACGCCGGGTCACTCGCGCGCAGCTCCGCTTCGATTTCGCGCAGCGCGTGGTGTTCTCGCTCCGGAAGCATGGGATCCTCCTCGCCTCGGCTACCGGAGTGATACCCGCTCGGGACCCGTTCAAAGCGGGCCGGTGCGGTGAAATCAGTGGTTGTCGCGGGGAATGCCCTTCGTCTCGGCGATCCGCTGGTACGCCACCGCCGGGCGCAGCACCATGCCGTCGCAGAGCTGGTCGACCATCGACCGCTGGATCTCCTGCCACGGCGTCTGCGCTTCCGGCACCGGGTAACCGCCCGCCTCGGCGAGCTCCTTGTGGCGCAGCGCGAGTTCCTCGTCGGGGATCAGGACGTCGGCGGTGCCCGCGGCCAGGTCGATCCGCACCCGGTCGCCGGTCCGCAGCACGGCGAGCCCGCCGCCCGCCGCGGCTTCGGGGGATGCGTTGAGGATCGACGGCGAGCCGGACGTGCCCGACTGGCGGCCGTCGCCGAGGCACGGCAGCTCGTGCACCCCGCGCTTGATCAGCTCCGCCGGCGGCCGCATGTTCACGACCTCCGCGGAGCCCGGGTAGCCGAGCGGGCCGGTCCCGCGCATGACCAGCAGCGAGTGCTCGTCGACGCCGAGGTCCGGGTCGTCGATGCGCGCGTGGTAGTCCTCCGGCCCGTCGAACACGACCGCGGTGCCCTCGTAGACCCCGCTGGCCAGGTAGCGGCGCCGGAACTCCGGCGAGATGACGCTGGACTTCATGATCGCCGCGTCGAAGAGGTTGCCCTTGAGCACGAGGAAGCCGGCGTCGGCGGTCAGCGCGGTGTCGAACGTCCGGATGACGTCCCGGTCGCCGGCTTCGGCGTCGCGGCAGTTCTCGCCGAGCGTGCGGCCGTTGACCGTCCGGGCTTCTTCGTGGATCAGGTCGTGCCGCATCAGCTCGTGCACGACGGCGGGGACGCCGCCGGCGCGGTGGAACTCCTCGCCGAGGTACTTGCCCGCGGGCTGCAGGTCGACCAGCAGCGGGACGGCGTGGCCGAGCCGCTGCCAGTCCTCGAGCGGCAGGTCGACGCCGATGTGCCGGGCGATCGCGCCGATGTGGATGGGCGCGTTGGTCGAGCCGCCGATCGCCGAGCTCACCACGATGGCGTTCTCGAACGCCTCGCGCGTCAGGATGTCGGACGGCTTCAGGTCCTCGCGCACCATCTCGACGATCCGCAGCCCGGTGCGGTAGGCCATCCGCGCCCGGTCGCGGTGCGGCGCCGGGATGGCCGCGCAGCCCGGCAGGCTCATCCCGAGCGCTTCGGCGAGCGCGTTCATCGTCGAGGCCGTGCCCATGGTGTTGCAGTGCCCGGGTGACGGCGCGGACGACGCGACGAGCTCCATGAACCCGGCGTCGTCGATCTCACCGGCCGCGAGCAGTTCGCGCGCCTTCCAGATGATGGTGCCGGAGCCGGTGCGCTCGCCGTTGTGCCAGCCGTTGAGCATGGGGCCGCCGGACAGCACGATGGCGGGGAGGTCGACGGTCGCGGCTGCCATCAGGCAGGCGGGGGTGGTCTTGTCGCAGCCGGTGGTCAGGACGACGCCGTCGATGGGGTAGCCGTAGAGCGTCTCGACCAGTCCGAGGTAGGCGAGGTTCCGGTCGAGGGCGGCGGTCGGGCGCTTGCCGGTCTCCTGGATGGGATGCACCGGGAACTCGATGGCGATCCCGCCCGCCTCGCGGATGCCTTCGCGGGTGCGGTCGGCGAGCTGCAGGTGGTGCCGGTTGCAGGGGGACAGGTCGGAGCCGGTCTGCGCGATCCCGATGATCGGCTTGCCGGACTGCAGCTCCTCCCGGGTGAGGCCCCAGTTCATGTACCGCTCGAGGTAGAGCGCGGTCATCCCGGGGTCGGCGGGGTTGTTGAACCAAGCTTCGCTGCGCAGTCCCATACCGGCCAGTCTGGCAATGGCGGTCCCGGAATGCACGCCCTCGGCTCAAGCGCCCCAATGTGGCGTTCGGTGCGTCAGACGCACCGAACGCCACATTGGGTGCGTCTGACGCAACCAATGCCACATTGGGGCGGCTCGTGGCGGGCACCCGCGCCGGTGCCCGCCACGGATCCCCGGGTCAGCCCAGGCCGTTCATCCCGATCACGCGGGAATACCACTGCGCGCTGCGCTTCAGCGTCCGGACCTGCGTTTCGTAATCCACGTGGACCAGGCCGAACCGCTTCGCGTACCCCTCGGCCCACTCGAAGTTGTCCAGCAGCGACCAGTAGAAGTACCCGCGCAGGTCCACTCCCGCCGCCAGGGCGTCGTGCGCTGCCCGGAGGTGGGAGTCCAGGAACGCGACCCGGTCGGTGTCGACGATGTCACCGCCGTCGCTGATGACGTCTGGGTAGGCCGCGCCGTTCTCCGTGATGTACAGCGGGACCCGACGGTAGCCGCGGTGCACCTGCAGTAGGGACTCCGTCAAGCCGGCCGGCTGGACCTCCCAGCCCGAGTCCGTGCGCGGGGCCGCCGGGTCCGGGACGAAGTGGACGTCGCCCGCGCCGACCCACTCCGGGCCCGCCGGCTCGCTGCCCGGTACCGGGCGGCCCGCGACGCGGTAGTCGCGGTAGTAGTTCACGCCCAGCCAGTCGACGTGTGCGGCGATCACGGCGGCGTCTTCGTCCCGCACGACCGACTCCAGCCCGAACGGCGCGAGGTCGGCGACCAGGTCGTCCGGGTAGCCGCCGCGCAGCACCGGGTCGAGGAACAGCCGGTTCTGCAGGCCGTCGATGCGCCGGGCCGCCGCGACGTCGGCGACGTTCGCCGGGTCGTGCGCGGCGACCGGGTACAGATTCAGCGTGATCCCGGCCGGGACCCCCGCCGCGTGGCGGCGGATGACGTCCATCGCCAGCCCGTGGCCCAGCAGCAGGTGGTGGGTGGCGGCGACGGCGGCCGGGTGATCGGTGCGGCCGGGCGCGTGGATGCCGCCCGCGTAGCCCAGCATCGCCGCGCACCACGGCTCGTTCAGCGTCGACCAGCTGGCGACGCGGTCACCGAGGCGCTCCACGATCGACTCCGCGTACTCGGCGAACCGGTACGCGGTGTCCCGCGAGGTCCAGCCGCCCTTTTCCTCCAGGGCCTGCGGCAGGTCCCAGTGGTAGAGCGTCGCCCACGGCTGGACGCCCGCCTCGAGCAGGCAGTCGACCAGCCGGTCGTAGAAGGCGAGCCCGGCGGCGTTCGGCTCGCCGCCGTCCGGCCGGACCCGCGGCCAGGCCAGCGAGAAGCGGTAGGCACCGAGCCCGAGGCGCCGCATGAGCGCGACGTCCTCGGAGTAGCGGCGGTAGTGGTCGGCCGCCGGGTCGCCGGTGTCGCCGCCCACGACCGCACCCGGACGGCGCGCGAAGACGTCCCAGACCGAGTCGGTGCGACCGTCGGCCGTGGTGGCCCCTTCCACCTGGAACGCCGCGGTGGCGGCGCCCCAGACGAAGCCGGGCGGGAACATCAGCGCTGTCTCCGCCCGAACGCTGTCGGGATGTACGGACATGTTCACCCTTTCACGGCACCTTGCATGATCCCGGCCACGATCTGGCGGCCGAGGAGGACGAAGACGATGAGGATCGGGATGGTGGCCAGGGTCGTGCCGGCCAGCACCAGCGAATAGTCGACGTAGTAGCCGCTCTGGAGCTTCTCCAGCGCGACCTGGACGGTCGGGTTGCCCGCGTCCAGGACCACCAGCGGCCACAGGAAGTCGTTCCACGACATCATGAACGTGAACATCGCCAGGATCGCCGCGGCCGGCCGGACCGCGGGCAGGCAGACGTTCCAGAAGATCCGGATCATGCTGCAGCCGTCGACGCGCGCGGCCTCGATCAGCTCGTACGGCAGTGCGTCCACTGTGTACTGCCGCATCCAGAACACGCCGAACGCGGTGACCAGGTTGGGCACGATCACCGCCGTCAGGCTCCCGGTCCAGCCCAGTTCGGACATCGCGATGAACAGCGGGATGATGCCGAGCTGGGTGGGCACCGCGAGCGTGACGACGATGAACACGAACAGCTTGTTGCGACCCCGGAACCGCAGTTTGGCGAAGGCGAACCCGGCCAGCGACGAGAACAGCACCGTCGTCAGCGTCACCGTGCCGGACACGATGACGCTGTTGGCCAGTGCCTTCCAGAACGGCACGGTGTCGAACACCCGCGCGGCGTTGGCGAAGAAGTTGCCGCCGGGCACGAACGGCGGGATGCGCTCGGTGAGCATCCCGTTGTCGCGGCTGGCCACCAGGAACGACCAGTAGAACGGGAACAGCGAACCGAGCACGAAGATCGCCAGCACGACGTAGGTCGCCTTGCGTGGCTTGCCGAGCGTGGCGACCTTCTGCCGCAGTCCACTCTGGAGCGTCGTCATTTCTTCTTCACCGCCTGGGGACGGGCGAGCCGGCCGGTGAGGAAGAAGTTCCCCAGCGCGATCAGCACGATGATCAGGAACAGCACCCAGGCGATCGCCGAGGCGTAGCCGAGATCGGCGTTCTGGAACGCCGTCTGGTAGAGGTACAGCGTCACGGTCTGGAACTGGTTGGTGGAACCGCCGTTGTTCGACCCGGGCATGGCGTCGAACAGCTTCGGCTCGGTGAAGATCTGCAGGCCGCCGATCGTCGAGGTGATGGTGACGAAGATCAGCGTCGGCCGGAGCAGTGGCAGGGTGACGTTCCAGAAGCGGCGCCACGTGCCGGCGCCGTCGATCAGCGCCGCCTCGTGCAGCTCCTTCGGGATGGCCTGCATGGCCGCCAGCACGATCAGGGCGTTGTAGCCGGTCCAGCGCCAGTTGACCATGATCGCGATCGCGACGTGGCTGCCGAAGCGGCTGGCCTGCCAATCGACCGGGTCCAGCCCGATGGTCTGCAACACGCCGTTGATCAGCCCGTACTTGGGGCCGAACAGGTTGGCGAAGATGATGCCGATGGCGACGAGGCTGGCCGCGTACGGCAGCAGGATGCCCACCCGCCAGCCGGTGGCCCCGCGCAGCCGGGCGCCGAGCAGGGCCGCCAGCAGCACGGCGATGATGATCTGCGGGACGCTGGAGAGCAGGAAGATGCTGATCGTGTTCGTCAGCGCGTTCCAGAACTGCGCGTCGGCGAAGAGCTCCTTGAAGTTGTCGAGGCCGATGAAGTCGGGGTCGTCGCTCCCGGCTTCCCACTTGAACAGCGAGACGTAGGCGGTGTAGAGCAGCGGGAACAGCCCGACGATCCCGAAGAGGATGAAGAACGGCGCGATGTAGAGGTACGGCGAGACCTTGACGTCCCACCGGCTCAACCGGTGACGGAAGGTGGGCCGGGGAGACGTGCGCTCCCCGGCCTTACTCCCTTCCGGCGCGACCTTGTCGAGGACGGTCATCGGCTCAGCGCGTGATCTTCTTCGCGGCGTCGACCATCTGGTTCCAGCCGTCCGCCGCCGACTTGCCCTGTTCGACGGCCTGCAGTGCCGGGCTGGACGCGTTCTCCTGGATCTGGCCGTCGCCCGGGCCCTTGTACTGCGGCTTCTGGACCTTCTTGGCCTGCTCGGCGAACAGCTCGCCGACCTTCGTGCCGCCGAAGTAGTCGTCGGTCTTGTTCAGCAGCGCGGGGTCGGTGAGGGCCTTGACCTGGCTCGGGAACGTGCCCTTGGCCTGGAACGCCTTGATCTGCTGCTCCGGCGCGGTCAGCCAGGCCGCGAGCTCGGCGGCCTCCTTCGGGTGCTTCGACTGCGTCGGCACGGTCAGGTACGAGCCGCCCCAGTTGCCGCCGCCGCCGGGGAAGGCCGCGGTGACCGCCCACTTGTTCGCGTTCTCCGGGCCGGCCTGCTCCTTGATCACGCCGAGCATCCAGGCCGGGCACACCTTCGTGGCGAACGCGCCCTGCTTGAAGCCGGTGTTCCACTCGTTGCTGAACGCGGTGAGCTTGGCCGACTCGCCCTTGGCGACCGCGTCGGTGACCTTGGTCCAGGCGTCCTTGATGCCCTGGTTGCTCTCGACGGCGAGCTTGTCGTCGCTGCCGATGTAGCCCTCGGGGAGCTGGTTGACCATGGCGTTGAAGTTCTGCGCGGCCGAGTCGAACCAGGCCTTGCCGTTGCTCTTCTTCACGAAGTCCGCACCCGCGGCGAAGTAGCTGTCCCAGGTGGCGAACAGCGGCTTGACCGCTTCGGGGTCGTCCGGCAGGCCGGCGGCCTTGAACATGTCCTTGCGGTAGCACATGGCCAGCGGCCCGATGTCGGTGCCGTAGCCGATGAGCTTGCCGTCCTTGGTCTTGGCGGCGTCGTACTTCCAGCTCAGCCAGCGGTCGGGGGAGGCGTCGGCCGGGCCGATCTTGCTCAGGTCGTTGAACTTCGAGCCCTTGTCGAGGAAGTCGGACAGGTGACCTTCTTCGAGCGCCGTGACGTCGGCGAGGCCCGAGCCGGCGGCGAGCTTGGTGACCAGCTCCTCGTGGTACGGGCCGCCCTGGCCGGTCTTGCGGTGGGTGATCTTGATGTTCGGGTGAAGCCGCTCGTACTCCGGGATGAGGGCCTCGTAGCCGAACTCGGTGAACGTCGCCAGCGTCAGGTCCACGTGCTCGTTCGGGCCCGCCGCGGGCGGGGTGCTGCTGTCACCGCCCCCACCACAGGCCGTGGCGCCGAGCGCCGTCATCGTGATGCCCAGTGCCAGGACCAGGCCGTTCCGGATCGTTCTCACGTGTCCAACCACCTTGTTGACGGGAATGAGCGCTCTCACTGCTGGGAGCCGATCTGGGAGCGCTCCCAGGTGTCGCAGAGTCTGCTTGGGGGTCTCACCGGTGTCAAGGGGTCGTAACCGGAGCGTTTCCTGCGAGGAGCGCTCCCGGACTTGACCACGCTTGCCGGTTAAGCTGTCGACGTCCAGGTGGTTGCGGGAGCGAGGGCGGTAGGCGTGGGGCCTCGAGCAGGGGATGAAGAGCGGCCGACGTTGGAGGACGTCGCGGCGTTCGCCGGCGTGTCGCGGTCGACGGCGTCGCGCGCGCTGAACGACGACGCGTACGTCAGCGCGGCGGCGCGCGAGAAGGTCCAAGCCGCGGCCCGTGACCTGGGCTATTCCCCGAACCAGGCGGCCCGCTCGCTGGTCACCCGCCGCACCGGCGCGATCGCCGTGGTGCTCTCGGAGCCGGAAAACCGGCTCCTCGACGACCCGTACCGGACGTCCGTCATGCGCGCGGGGTACCGCGAACTCGCCGACGTCGGCCGCCAGATGGTGCTCATCTTCAGCGACACGCGCGAGGACCTGAGCAAGACCGTCCGCTTCCTCGAAGGCGGCCACGTCGACGGCGCACTGGTGTTCGCGCCGCACCGCGCGGACCCGCTCCCCAAGGCCCTGCGACTGCTGCGCATCCCGGTGGTCTTCGGCGGCCAGGCCGCCGGCATCCGCCGCGGCGTCCACGTGGTCGACTTCGACAACGAAGGCGGCGCGCGCCTGGCGGTGGAACACCTGGTCGCGGCCGGGCGCCGGCGGATCGGGACGATCGCCGGCCCGCAGGACCAGAGCGCCTCGATCGACCGCCTCGCGGGCTGGCGCAAGACACTCCTCGACGCCGGCCTCGACCCCGCCGACCTGGCCGAAGAGGCCGACTTCACGCTGTCCGGCGGCGCGAACGCGATGTCCGCGCTGCTGGCCCGCCACGCGGACCTCGACGCGGTGTTCGTGGCGAGCGACATGATGGCGGTGGGCGCCCTGCGCACGCTGGACGCGGCCGGCCGCCGCATCCCGGCCGACGTCGCGGTGGTCAGCTTCGACGACAACGCCACCCTCGCCCCGGCGATGGACCCGCCGCTGACGTCGGTGCACCAGGACCCGCGGGAGCAGGTGCACGCGATGGTGGAGACGCTGCTGCAGCTGCTCGACGACCAGAGCTTGAAGCCGCGGCAGCAGATACTGCCGGTGTCGCTGGCGGTGCGCGCCTCGAGCTGAACTCCCTCGCCGAGGTGTCTTGACCTTTGCCGAGCCGCCGGGTGTGCGGCTGTGCTGGCTGAAACGCGGGCGCGCCCGGCGGGCCGGGTCCGGCACGCGGAGCACGCCGTGCGCTCGTTCGGCCGCGCACGATCCCGCACCCCGGTCCAGCGTGCGGTCTCGCTGGGCGGCACCTCGCGGGCCGAGATGTACGCTTTCGGCGCTAAACAGCGTTTCCTCAACACTCCAAGTCACCACTTCACTACGCCGAACAGGTGGCGTACCCACTTTCGGGTGGAGCTGTTCAGGAGTGTTCAGTGAGCCGTCGTTCGCCCGGTGCGCAGAAGTGACGTCCGCGGGCGAGGTGTCCTTCTGACTCGATTCTTTACATCCAGGTTTCCGGCTGGCTACCGTCTGCGCCTGGAAGCGCTCCCAGATCGCTGGCTCCCTACGGACAAAGGAGTTCCGCAGCCATGCGTTCCTCTCCCCGATGGCGCAGATTGCGCCGGTCGCGCGGCCTGGCCCTGGTCACGGCCACGGTCGCGGCCGCCGCCGCGCTGGTCGCACCACCCCCGGCGCTCGGCGCCGATGTCGCCTGTTCCGTCACCTACACCACCAACGACTGGGACACCGGGTTCACCGCCAACGTCTCGCTGCGCAACGACGGCTCGCCGCTCGACAGCTGGAAGGTCGGCTGGACCTTCCTCGACGGCCAGAAGGTCCAGCAAGGCTGGAGCGCCACCTTCGCCCAGTCCGGCGCCGCGGTCACCGCGACGAACCTCTCCTACAACGGCCACCTCGACACCGGGGCGAGCACCAGCTTCGGCTTCAACGGGTCGAAGGGCTCCGCCAACCGGCCACCGACCGACTTCTCCGTCAACGGCACGGCGTGCACGGGTGCCAACAAGGCGCCGACGGTCACCCTGACCTCGCCCACCGCGAGCGGCACCTACTACGCACCCGCGTCGATCCCGCTCGCCGCGACCGCCGCGGACAGCGACGGCACCGTGAGCAAGGTCGAGTTCTACGCCGGGGACACGCTGCTGGCCACCGACACGGCCGCGCCGTTCGAAGGCAGCTGGGGCAACGTCCCGGCCGGGACCTACTCGATCACGGCCAAGGCCTACGACAACAAGGGCGCGAGCACGTCGTCCACCCCGGTCAGCGTGAAGGTCCTCTCCGGACCCACGATCGTCGCCACCCCGGCGACCGCGCAGGTCAAGCAGGGCGGCACGACGACGTTCGCGGTCAGCCTCGCCGGGGCGCCCACCGCGCCGGTCACGGTCACCGTCGCGCGGACCGCGGGCAGCACCGACCTCTCTGCGACGCCGACGAGCCTCAGCTTCTCGACGACGGACTGGAACACGCCGCAGAACGTCACGGTGAAGAGCGCCGACAACGGGGGAGATCTGGGCAGCGCGACCTTCACCGCGAGCAGCAGCGGCTACACCGCCGCGACGGTGACGGTCAACGAGATCTCGTCGTCCACTTCGGACTACCAGCTCGCGTTCCTCACGCAGTACAACAAGATCAAGGACCCGAACAACGGCTACTTCCGCAAGTTCGGGAACATCCTGGTGCCCTACCACTCGATCGAGACGCTGATCGTCGAGGCACCGGACCACGGGCACGAGACGACGTCGGAGGCGTTCAGCTACTACCTGTGGCTGGAAGCGTCCTACGGCCGGATCACCGGTGACTGGGCCCCGTTCAACCAGGCCTGGACGTCGATCGAGACCTACGCGATCCCGTCCGCGACCGACCAGCCCGGCAACTCCGGCTACAACGCGAGCAAGCCGGCGACCTACGCGGCCGAGTACCCGAGCCCGAAGCAGTACCCGTCGCAGCTGCAGTCCGGCGTCTCCGTCGGGGCCGACCCGATCGCGGCCGAGCTCAAGGCGGCCTACGGCTCGGCGGACGTCTACGGCATGCACTGGCTGCTCGACGTCGACAACATCTACAAGTTCGGCCACTGCGAGGACGGCACGAACACCGCGCCCGCGTTCATCAACACCTTCCAGCGCGGGTCGCAGGAGTCGGTCTGGGAGACGGTCACCCAGCCCAGCTGCGACATCCTGAAGTTCGGCGGCAAGAACGGTTACCTCGACCTGTTCACCGGCGACTCGTCGTACGCGAAGCAGTGGAAGTACACCGACGCGCCCGACGCGGACGCCCGCGCCGTGCAGGTGGCCTTCCAGGCCGAGAAGTGGGCGGCGGCGCAGGGCAAGAGCGCCGACGTCTCCGCGGTCGTGAAGAAGGCGTCGAAGATGGGCGACTACCTCCGGTACTCGCTGTTCGACAAGTACTTCAAGAAGATCGGCAACTGCGTCGGCGCGTCCACCTGCGCCGCGGGCACCGGCAAGGACAGCGAGCACTACCTGGTCTCCTGGTACTACGCCTGGGGCGGGTCGATGGACTCGGCCAGCGCGTGGGCCTGGCGCATCGGTGACGGTGCGGCCCACCAGGGCTACCAGAACCCGCTGGCCGCGTACGCGCTGTCGGCCGACCCGGGGCTGAAGGTCACCTCGGCGACCGGCGCGAGCGACTGGGCGACCAGCCTCGGCCGGCAGCTGGAGTTCCTGCAGTGGCTGCAGTCGTCCGAAGGCGGGCTCGCCGGCGGCGCGACCAACAGCTGGGAAGGCCAGTACGGCACCCCGCCGTCCGGCACGCCGACGTTCTACGGGATGTTCTACGACCAGCAGCCGGTCTGGCACGACCCGCCGAGCAACCAGTGGTTCGGCTTCCAGACGTGGGGCATGGAGCGGATCGCCGAGTACTACCAGGCGACCGGCGACGCGCGCGCCAAGAAGATCCTCGACAAGTGGGTCCCCTGGGCGATCGCGAACACCACGGTCGGCGCCGGCGGGAGCTTCCAGATCCCGGCCGACCTGACCTGGAGCGGCGCTCCGGACACCTGGAACGCCACCAGCCCGGGCTCGAACACGAGCCTGCACGTCACGGTGAAGAACTTCAGCCAGGACGTCGGGGTCGCGGCCTCGCTGGCCAAGACGCTGCTCTACTACGCGTCGGGGTCGAGCAACGCCCAGGCCAAGACCGTCGGGGAGCAGCTGCTCACGGCGCTCTCGGCGAACACCGACACCAAGGGCATCGCGGTGCCGGAGACCCGGACGGACTACAACCGGTTCGACGACACCTACAACGCCACCACGGACCAGGGGCTGTACGTGCCCACCGGGTGGACCGGCACGATGCCGAACGGCGACGCGATCAGCTCCAGCTCGACGTTCCTGTCGATCCGCTCCTTCTACAAGAGCGACCCGCAGTGGCCGAAGGTCCAGTCCTACCTGGACGGTGGCGCCGCGCCGACGTTCACCTACCACCGGTTCTGGGCGCAGTCGGAGATCGCCACGGCGTTCGCCGCGCACGTCGCCCTGTTCGGCTGAAAGGCACTCGATGAAGCGACTGCTCTCCTTGGTGGTCGCCGCACTGGTCGGGGGCGCCGTTCTCACGGCGTCCCCGGCCACCGCGGCCTCCGCCGCTTCCGGGACCGGGACGGGTTACTGGCACGCCAACGGTTCCCAGCTCGTCGACGCGACCGGGACCCCGGTCCGGATGACCGGGATCAACTGGTTCGGCGCGGAGACCGGCAACTACTCGCCGCACGGTCTGTGGAGCCGCAACTACAAGGACATGCTCGACCAGATGGCGGGCCTCGGCTACAACACGCTGCGGCTGCCGTACTCCAACCAGCTGTTCGACAGCGGGTCGAAACCCACCAGCATCGACGCCGTCCAGAACCCGGACCTGCAGGGGCTGTCCGGGCTGCAGGTGCTCGACAAGATCATCGCCTACGCCGGGACCAAGGGCATGCGCGTGATCCTCGACCAGCACCGGCCGGACTCCGGTGCGCAGTCCCCGCTCTGGTACACCAGCGCGTACCCGGAAAGCCGGTGGCTGTCGGACTGGACGATGCTCGCCCAGCACTACAAGGGCAACACCACGGTGATCGGCGCCGACCTGCACAACGAACCGCACTCGATCCAGGGTGGCGGGGGAGCGTGCTGGGGCTGCGGTGACACCGCGACCGACTGGCGCCTGGCCGCCGAACGCGGTGGCAACGCCGTGCTCGCGGCCAACCCGGACTGGCTGGTCATCGTCGAGGGCGTGGACTGCGTCAGCGGCACCGGCGACCCGCAGTGCGGCTGGTGGGGCGGAAACCTCTCCGGGGCACAGCAGTTCCCGGTGCGGCTGTCCAAACCGGACAAGCTCGTCTACTCGGCGCACGAGTACGCGACTTCGGTGTTCGCCCAGCCGTGGTTCTCCGACCCGTCCTTCCCGGCGAACCTGCCGGCGCTGTGGGACCACTTCTTCGGCTACCTGCAGAAGCAGAACATCGCGCCGGTGCTGCTCGGCGAGTTCGGCACCACCCTCGCCGACCCGCGCGACAAGACGTGGCTGCAGGAACTGATGAAGTACGCCGGCACCGGGACCTCCGGGATGAGCTTCACGTACTGGTCGTGGAACCCCAACTCCGGGGACACCGGCGGCATCCTCAACGACGACTGGACGACGGTCAACCAGGCCAAGCAGGCGATCCTGCAGCCCTACCTCATCCCGCCCGTGGGCTCGGGCGGCGGGACGACCGATCCGCCACCCGCGGTGAGCTGCGCGGTCACCTACCACGTCGACAACACGTGGCAGGGCGGCTTCGTCGCCTCGGTGACCCTCAAGAACACCGGGACGTCGCCGTTGAAGACCTGGGCGCTCGGCTGGACCGAGCCTTCGGGAGTGCAGATCACCGGCGGCTGGGGCGCCACCGTCACCCAATCCGGGCAGCAAGCGACCGCGAAGGCGCCGACCTGGGCGCCCGACCTGGCCGGCGGCGCCTCGACGTCGATCGGCTTCCAGGCGACCGGCGCCTCGACCGGCTCGCCGAGCGGCTTCGCCGTCGGCGCGACCGCCTGCACCACCTGACCCGTCCACCGAACACGAAGGAGCACACTCGATGAGGAGTGAATTCTGGTCCCCGAAGAGGAAGGTGCGGCTCGCCGCGGCTTCCTCGGTGACGGCCGCCGCGGTCGTCGCGGGGCTGCTGGTGGCCGGCGGCAGCCCGGCGACCGCCGCCACCGGGTGCAAGGTCACCTACACCGTCAACCAGTGGGACACCGGCTTCACCGCGAACCTCGCGGTGACCAACCTCGGCGACGCCCTCACGAGCTGGGACGTCCAGTGGGACTTCGCCGGCAACCAGCAGGTGCAGCAGGGCTGGAGCGCCACGTTCAGCCAGAGCGGCAAGCACGTGAGCGCGAAGAACCCCTCGTGGGGCGGCGCGCTCGGGTCGAACGCGACGGCGAGCTTCGGCTTCAACGGCTCGTACTCCGGCACGAACGCCGTGCCCGCGACGTTCACCCTGAACGGCGTCGTCTGCGACGGCACCACGGGTGGCCCGTCCACCACGCCGACGACCCCGACCACGCCGACCACCCCCACGACGCCCACGACCCCGACGGGACCGACCACGACGCCCCAGCCCGGGACCCACGTGGACAACCCGTACTCCGGGGCGAAGGGGTACGTCAACCCGGACTGGTCGTCGGAGGTGTCGGCCGCGGCCGCGGCCAAGGGCGGCACGCTCGGCACCCAGATGGCCAAGGTCGCCAACACCTCCACCGCCGTGTGGCTGGACCGGATCGCGGCGATCGAGGGCACGTCGAGCGCTCGCGGCCTGCGCGGGCACCTCGACGCGGCGCTGAGCCAGGCGAGCGGCGGGACGCCGGTGACGATCCAGATCGTCGTCTACGACCTGCCCAACCGCGACTGCGCGGCGCTGGCGTCCAACGGTGAGCTGCAGGCCGGCACGGACGGCCTGGCCCGCTACAAGAGCGAGTACATCGACCCGATCGCTTCGATCCTCTCGGACGCGAAGTACGCGCCGCTGCGGGTCGTCGCGGTCGTCGAACCGGACTCGCTGCCCAACCTGATCACCAACACCTCGACGGCCAAGTGCGCCGAAGCGCAGTCCACCGGGGCGTACACCCAGGGCATCCAGTACGCGCTGAACAAGCTGCACGCGATCTCCAACGTCTACAACTACCTGGACATCGCGCACTCGGCGTGGCTGGGCTGGGACAGCAACTTCGGCCCGTTCGTGAACCTGGTCAAGCAGGTGCTGCAGGGCACGACGGCCGGGGTGAACAGCATCGACGGCTTCATCAGCGACACGGCGAACTACACCCCGCTGACCGAGCCGAACCTGCCCGATCCGAACCTGACCGTCGGCGGGCAGCAGCTCAAGTCGGCGACGTTCTACCAGTGGAACCCGTACTTCTCGGAGGTTCCGTTCGCGACGGCGATGTACAACGCGTTCGTCTCCGCGGGCCTGCCGAGCGGCATCGGCATGCTGATCGACACCTCCCGCAACGGCTGGGGCGGCTCGGCCCGGCCGAGCGGCGCGTCGGGGTCCACTGTGGACAGCTACGTCAACTCCGGCCGGATCGACCGGCGGCTGCACCGCGGCAACTGGTGCAACCAGAGCGGAGCCGGGCTGGGCGTGCGGCCGACGGCCTCGCCGGCGGCGCACTTCGACGCCTACGTCTGGATCAAGCCGCCGGGTGAGTCCGACGGCGCGAGCTCGCAGATCCCGAACGACGAAGGCAAGGGTTTCGACCAGATGTGCGACCCGACCTTCCACGGCAGCCAGCAGGCCAACGGCGGCAACCTGACCGGTGCGCTGCCGAACGCGCCACTGTCCGGCAAGTGGTTCGAGGCCCAGTTCGAGGAACTGGTCCAGAACGCCTACCCGCCGGTGCAGTAACGGTTTCCGGGCCGGGCGGTGCCGCGCAGCCGCCGTCCGGCCCGGGCTCCACTCAGAGATCCTTGCGGAAACTCAGCCGGTCCAGGCCCGGCCCGTCGTAGTCGGGCTGGACCGGCAACCCCTCGAACTCCTTCGGTCCTGGTTCGGTGACGAACCCCATCCGGGTGTGGAACGCGTGCGAACCCTTGTTGACCGGCGACGTGATCGCCCGCACCACCGAGCGCCCGTTCTCGCGGCTGTGGGCGAAGAAGCGCTCGTACAGCGCCGCGCCCAGGCCACGCCCGCGTTCGGCCGGATCGACCCCGACGAAGTGGATGTAGCTCTCGGCCGGCCGCGACGGCGAGAGGAACCCGATCAGGAACGCGACGATCCGGTCGTCGCCGGTCACCAGGAAGCTGCTGCGGGTGAAGTGCTGGAACATGAGCTTCGGCAGGAGCAGGGCCCGTTGACGGGAGCCCTCTTCGCCACCGAGCCCGCCCCACCAGGTGTCCAGGACGGCGAGCACGGGCAGGTGGTCGTCCGGTCCGGGACGGCGGACGGGGTGGCCGAGGAGCGGGGCGAGGTCGGTCATGACGGTCACCCTGCCAACGGCCCGGCCCCGGCGCGAGCGGGTTTCGCCGCGGCGCGCGGCCCGGCCTCAGGGCACGACCCGGTGCACCCCGATCAGCACCTGCTCCCAGACCGCGGCCGGGTCGGCGCCCTGCTCGACGGACTTGAGCGCGGGTGCGATCACCGTCTCCTGGATCTTGCCGTCGCCAGGGCCCTTGTACTGCGGTTTCCCGACTTTCTGCGCCTGGGCGACGAAGACCTGGCCGCTCAGCGCGCCGCCGAAGTAGCCGTTCATCTCGCTCAGCAGGTCGGGGGAGGTGAAGGCCTCGACCTGGCTCGGGAAGTTCCCGCTCACCCGGAACGCGTGCAGCTGCTGCTCGGGCGCGGTCAGCCAGGCGGCGAGCGCGGCGGCCTCCTTCTGGTGCGGGCTCGAGGCGGGGACGGTCAGGTACGAGCCACCCCAGTTGCCGCCGCCGTTCGGGAACGCGTCGGTGATCGCCCACTTGCCCGCGTTGGCGAGGCCCGCTTGCTGCTCGATGACGCCGAGCATCCAGGAAGGACAGACCTTCGTCGCGAAGGCGCCGGTGCGCAGGCCGTTGTTCCCGTCGTCGGCGAACGCGGTGAGCCCCGCCGACTGGCCCTGCTTCACCGCCGTGGTGACCTGGTTCCAGGCGTCGCGCAGCGCGGTGTTCGTGTCCAGGGTGGAGTGGTCGTCGTGGTCCAGGTAGCCGGTCGGGAGCTGGTTGACCATGGCGTTGAAGTTCTGCGCCGCGGAGTCGAACCACGCCTTGCCCTTGGAGCGCTTGACGTACCGCTCGCCGGCCTGGAAATAGCTGTCCCAGGACGCGAACATCGTCTTCACCGAACCGGGATCGGTCGGCAGGCCGGCCGCTTCGAGCAGGTCCTTGCGGTAGCACATGGCGAGCGGGCCGATGTCGGTGCCGTATCCGACGAGCTTGCCGTCCTTGCTGCGGCCCGCTTCGTACTTCCACTCCAGCCACCGGCCGGGCCGGACGTCGGCGGGGCCGGCCTTGGCCAGGTCGGTGAACTTCCCCGCCTGCGCGAGCACGTCGGCGAGGTGCCCCTCCTCAACGGCCTGGATGTCGGCGAGCTCCCCGCCGTTCTGCAGCTTGGCCAGCAGGTCCTGGTGGTAGGGGCCGCCCTGCTCGGTGCGGACCTGCCGCACCGTGAGCCCGGGGTGGGTGAATTCGTAGCCGGGGATCAGGTCCTCGTAGCCGAACTGCCCGAACGTCGCCAGTGTCAGCGTGATCTTTTCGGGCGTGGCCGGACCGCAGCCCGCGGTCAGGACCAGCAAGACAAATGCGACGGCCGCGGCCAGCCGTCTTCGGATCTGCTTCATGCGCGCGCACTCCCCGTTCACAAATCACTCCCTCGTGATTGGGAGCGCTCCCGGGGGCGAGTCTCGTTCCGGCCGCGGCGGGTTGTCAAGGTGCGCGACGGCGG
Organism: Amycolatopsis lexingtonensis; assembly: GCF_014873755.1. Lineage (NCBI taxonomy): Bacteria > Bacillati > Actinomycetota > Actinomycetes > Pseudonocardiales > Pseudonocardiaceae > Amycolatopsis > Amycolatopsis lexingtonensis. The sequence goes on along the minus strand of NZ_JADBEG010000001.1, from coordinate 2,499,522 downwards.
GTGTCCGGACGGACACCGGGCGAACGGAGGAGCGCGGTGAAGCGGCCGACGATCACGGACATCGCGCGGGAAGCGGGGGTGTCGAAGGGTGCCGTCTCGTACGCGCTCAACGGCCGCCCCGGCGTCTCCGAAGCGACCCGGCAGCGGATCACCGAGATCGCCCGCCGCCTCGGCTGGTCGCCGAGCACCACCGCGCGGGCACTGGCCGGCGGCCGGACGGGGGCGATCGGCCTGGTCCTGGACCGGGCCCCGGACGTGCTCGGCGTCGAGCCGTTCCTGGTGGCGCTGCTGGAAGGCGTCGAGCGCGAGCTCGGGCCGGTGTCGCTGCTGCTGCCCGTCCGCGGGCTGGGGCAGCGCCGGGTGGACGGGCTGCTGCTCGCCGGCCCGCGGTGCCCGGCGCCCGGCGTGCCCGCGGTGCGGCTGGGCGGGCCACCCGGGCCACCGGGCGTCCCTTCGGTGTGGGTGGACGACGCCGCGGCGGCCGGCGAGGTGCTCGGCTACCTGGCCGCGCTCGGGCACCGCCGGGTGGTCCGGATCGCGGGCCCGGCGGTGTTCGCCGACCCGGCGGCGCGCGCGGACGCGTTCACCGCGGCGGCGGCCCGCATGGGCTTCCTGGAGGTGGGCACGGCCGACGCGGGCAGCGTGGAGGCGGGTGCCGGGGTGGCCCACCGCGTGCTGGCGGTGCCGCGGCCGCCGACGGCGCTGGTGTGCGACACGGACGTGCTGGCGGTCGCCGCCCTGGCCGCGGCCCGTGAGCTGGGCCTGGCGGTGCCGGGCGACGTTTCGGTGGTGTCGTGGGACGACTCGCCGCTGTGCCGGCTGGTCCGCCCGGCGCTCACGGCGGTCCGGCGGCCCTTGGCGGAGCTGGGCGCCCTCGCGGCGGTCGTTCTGCGGGAGCTGCTGGTGGGCGAGGAAGCGGCGGACGTGTGCGCGCCGCGGCCGACACTGGTGACGCGGGGGAGCACCGGACCCGCCCGCGGGTGAGCCCCCAAGCGCCCCAATGTGGCGTTGGTTGCGTCCAGCGCACCCAATGTGGCGTTCGGTGCGTCAGACGCACCGAACGCCACATTGGGGCGCTTGAACGGTCCACAGCGGACGGTCAGCTTCCTTGGCAGGTCGGCGAAGGCTGGGCCGGGTTGCTGCCCGTCGCGTTGACGACCAGGCCGAAGGTGGTCTGGCCGTCCGGGGCCACCCGGCCGTTCCAGTCGGCATTGCGGACCGTCACCACCGAACCGGACTGGCTCAGCGTGCCGTTCCAGACACTGCCGACCGTCTGGCCCGCGGGCAGTGTCCAGCCCGCCTGCCAGCCGTTGTACGCGGTCGTGCCGTGGTTCATCACCGTCACCGTGGCCTGGTAGCCGCCGCTCCACGCGTTGGTGATCTCGTACATCGCCATGCACGAGCCGTCCGGCGGCGGGGGACTGGTCGGCGTGGTCGGGGTCGTCGTCGGCGTACCCGGGTCCTTCACGCCGGTGACTTCGCCGTGGCCGCCGTCGAAGGTGACGTCAGAGCAGCCGTAGAACGTCTCGGCGCTGTCGGAGCGCTTCCAGACCGAATAGATGATGTGCCGGCCGGACTTGTTCGACGGCAGCGCGCCGGACCACTTGTACTGGCCGTCGACCGTGCCGACCTGGCCGGTCACCGGCGGGTGGTCGATCGTCAGGAAGGGCTGGTCCTCCAGGGAGTCCCAGGTCAGCGGCTGGTTCGGGTTCCAGCCGTCCTTCGTGACGTAGGTGTAGAACCAGCCGGGGTGCGCGGCCCACGCGTTGTAGGAGAAGTCGAACGTCGCGCCGGACGTCAGGTGGGTCAGGGGCCAGTCGCCGACCTGGTCGAAGCCGGCGTAATTCGGGTTGCCGCCGGAGCACAGCTTCCCGTCCGGGATGAACCCGCGCGTGCGCCCGGCGCCGTCGGAGCGCAGCACGGCGAACCAGTTGTACAGCGAGTTGGCGCCGCTGGTGTTCACCGCGGCCGAACAGGCCGGGTTCTGGGGGATGATCTGCCCGGTCGAGCTGAGCCCGTCCTGCCAGCACAGGAAGGTCCGGCTGCCCGGTTTCATCATCGCGCCGTGCGCCTCGGCCGTCCCGGTGTTCAGCAGGATGGCGGTCAGGCTCGCCAGCAGCACGGTGACGGCGGCGAGGATCGTACTTCGTCTCCTGGTCACGTCTGTCCCTTCGTCGGGTAGCGTGCGTCGAAGACTGGGAGCGCTCTCAAGGTCAGTTTACGCGGTGGCGGTCACTTCCGGAACAGCCCGCGGTGACCGGGGCGGCCGCCTTGGCCTACGTTGGCGGAGGTCGTCGATCACCGAGAAAGGCACAGCGTGGAAAGTCCGTCTCCGGTCCCCGCCTGGGTGCGGGCCGAACCCCTCCGGCTGCTCGGCTTCGCCGCGCGGGCAGCGCACCCCGGCGGCGGGTTCGCCTGGCTTGACGACGCCGGCCGGCCGGTGCTCGACCGGCCCGTCGAAACCTGGATCACCTGCCGGATGACGCACGTCTTCGCGCTGGCGCAACTGCAGGGCGAAGCGGCCGAAGCGCAGGTCGCGCACGGCGTCGAGGCCCTGACCGGTCTGCTCCGCGACCCCGGCCACGGCGGCTGGTACGCGACGACAACGTTGTCAGAGAAGCGTGCCTACGAGCACGCCTTCGTCGTCCTGGCCGCGTCGAGCGCGGCGGCCGCCGGAGCCGACGGCGCGGAAGACCTGCTGGCCGAAGCGCTCGACGTCGTCGAACGCCGCTTCTGGGAGCCGGGGCCGGGGCGCGTCGCCGACGTCTGGGACCGCGGCTGGACGCACCTGGAGGACTACCGCGGGGCCAACGCGAACATGCACACCGTCGAGGCGTTCCTGGCCGCCGCCGACGTCACCGGCGACCGGGTCTGGGCCACCCGGGCGCTGTCCATTGTGGACCACCTGGTGCACGGCGAAGCCCGCGCGCACGGCTGGCTGCTTCCCGAGCACTACGACCCGGCCTGGCGGGTGCGCCTGGAGTTCAACCGGGACGAGCCCGCGCACCCCTTCCGCCCGTTCGGCGCGACGATCGGGCACCTCTTCGAGTGGGCGCGCCTGGCCGTGCACCTCAAGTGTGCGCTCGGCGCCGAAGCGCCGGACTGGCTCGTCCCCGACGCGGCGGCGCTGTTCGAGACCGCGACCCGGACCGGCTGGGCCGTCGACGGGCGCCCGGGATTCGTCTACACCACCGACTTCGCCGGGACGCCGGTCGTGCGCACGCGGCTGCACTGGGTCGTCGCGGAGGCGATCGCCGCCGCGTGGACGCTGCACCAGGAAACCGGCGAGCCGGCGTACCTCGAGCGGTTCCGCGAGTGGTGCGCCCACGCCGAAGCCTGCTTCGCCGATCGGGAACTCGGCTCGTGGCACCACGAACTCGACCCGGAGAACCGCCCGGCCGCGACGGTGTGGGCGGGCAAGCCGGACATCTACCACGCCTACCAGGCGACGCTGCTGCCCGCGCTGCCGCCGGCCGCGTCGTTCGCCGGCGCGCTCGCCCCGCGTCGTTAGACTTTCCGTGATCGACTGAGGAGAACCATGTCGCCTTTCGCCGCCGCCGGGGACCGGTACGCGGAAATGCCGTACCGGCGGGCCGGGCGCAGCGGGCTGAAGCTGCCCGCCGTGTCGCTCGGCCTCTGGCACAACTTCGGGGACGACAAGCCCCTCGACGTCCAGCGGGCGGTGCTGCGCCGGGCGTTCGACCTCGGCGTGACGCACTTCGACCTGGCCAACAACTACGGCCCGCCGCCCGGCGCGGCCGAGGCGAACTTCGGGCGGCACTACGCGGCCGACTTCCGGCCCTACCGCGACGAAATCCTGGTGTCGTCCAAGGCGGGCTACCTGATGTGGGACGGCCCCTACGGCGAATGGGGCTCGCGCAAGAACCTGCTCGCCAGCCTGGACCAGAGCCTCGCCCGCACCGGACTGGACCACTTCGACGTCTTCTACTCCCACCGCCCGGACCCGGAGACGCCGATCGAGGAGACCATGGGTGCCCTCGACACCGCCGTCCGGTCGGGCAAGGCGCTGTACGCGGGGATCTCCAACTACTCGCCCGAGCAGACCGAGGCCGCCATCCGGGTGCTGCGCGAGCTGGGCACGCCGCTGCTGCTCCACCAGCCGTCGTACTCGATCCTCAACCGGTGGGTCGAGGACGGCCTCCTCGACACCCTCGAAGCGCACGGCACCGGCTCGATCGCCTACTCGCCGCTGAGCCAGGGCCTGCTGACCGACCGCTACCTCGACGGCGTCCCGGCCGACTCGCGGGCGGCGGGCGCGAGCCCGTTCCTGACCCGCGACCGCCTCACCGAGGAGACGCTGGACAAGATCCGCGCGCTGAACGACGTCGCCGAGCGGCGCGGGCAAACGCTGGCCCAGCTCGCCATCGCCTGGGTGCTGCGCCGCGGGCGCGTCACGTCCGCGCTGATCGGCGCGAGCAGCGTCGCGCAGCTGGAGAACACCGTCGCGGCCACCGCGAACCTGGAGTTCACCGACGAGGAGCTGGCCGAGATCGACCGGATCGCCGCCCGGTAGCTCAGCAGCCGATCCGCGAGCCGCCCACGGCGACGTCGTCGAACCACAGCGTGTCGGCGTCGCCGGCGTAGCTCTCCCAGCCGAGGCGGAGGTCGGTCACGGCCGGGTGCCAGGACCGGGCGAGCCACTGCTGGTCGACGTCGGCGGTCGGGACGCCGTCGACGACGAGCCCAGGCACCTCGGTGCCGCCCAGCCACGTCCGGAGCTGCCCGGCCGCGCCGTCGAGCCGGAACTCGAAGCACGACCAGGCCCCGGTCGGCAGCGGGACGCTCTGGGCGACGCCGGCCGGGCTCTGCGCGGGCAGGGTGGCGTCGTCGGACTCGCGGTTCCACTGCAGCGCGCGGTTCTGCCCGCCGGCCCGCAGGTCCCGGCCGTCGGTGCTGTCGCGCATCGCCAGGAACGCGACGTGCCCGGTGGGCAGCGCCGTGGTGTGGCGCACCCAGAAGCGCCCGTACAGCACGCCGGAGCCGGTCACGGCGGTGCCGAGGAACGCGTGGTTGCAGTAGCCGCCCTGGCCGGTGACCTTGACCGAGCGGGTCCCCGAGTGCGCCACCGAGCTGTCGACGGTCACCGTGCCGGTGCCCTGGCAGTTCGCCGCGCCGACGGTCCAGCGCCCGCCCGGGGTGCCGCCGGTCTGCTGCTCGAAGTCGTCGCAGAACGCGGTGTCCGCGCAGCCCGCGGGCGGGGGCGTGGACGTCGTGGTGGTCGGCAGGGTGATAGGTGTGGTCGCGGTGGTCGTGGCCGGGGGAGCGGGGTCACCGCACGCGACGCCGTTGAGCGCGAAGTCCGTGGGATCGGCACCGCCGCCGGTGCCCTGCAGGCCGAACGACACGGAACCGCCGGCGGGCAGGGCGGCGTTGTAGGGCAGGCTGTCCGCGGTGACGGCGGTCCCGGACTGGCGGACGGTGGCGTTCCAGGCCGACGTGACGGCCTGGGTGCCGGCGTAGTGCCAGGTGAGGGTCCACGAGGAGAGCGCCGTCGCGCCGTTGGTCACGGTGAGGTCGGCGGTGTAGCCGCCCTGCCACTGGTTGACCCGGTAGGCGACCGAGCACGCGGGCGCGGCGGCGGCCGGCCCGGCGGCGAGGACCGCGGTGGTGCCCGCCGCGGCGAGGCAGAGTGCGGCGAGGGCGCCGGCGAACCTGCGGGGCATCGGGTTCCTCCCGGGACGCGGACAGGGGCGCCGTGGCCTGCACCACGACGCCCCTGGGTGGTGGCCGCGTTCTGGCGAGGCGACCTGGCATGGGAGCGCTTCCAGCCGCCGAAAAAGTAACCCCGGGATGTCGGTCTTGTAAAGCGGGACCCGGACGTGCCGCGATCCGGTGGCCCGGTTTCCGGTGCCGTCCCGCCCGCGGGCGGCCACTGAACCGTACTGAACGGCCGAACCCGTTGGCGGGCAACGGGTGCGGTGATCGCGCTGCGCTACCGCCGCGAGCCCGCCGGTGCCGCCGTTGGGGTGGATTCCGGGAATCCGGTCCAAGATCGCGCCGGGGGTCGCGCGGGATGCGTTGTGCGGGCTGGATGGGAGCGCTCTCATTGTTCCCCTGGCGAGTCCTATGTGGAACGGATCGGCCCGCGCGCGCGTCGAAGCCGCGTGCGCAAACCCTTGTTGCGGGCTCAACATCTCGGAAATCTCACAGCTCCGGCATCGGTGACGCCCTGGGCCCCCGCCGTCACGCTGGGGTACTGTCTTCCGTGTGCACCAGTACTCCGAACCGCACTGGGTGAACGATGAGCCGACAGGTCAAGCCAGGGAGTAAGCCGTACCGTGCACAACTGCGCGACCGGCTGGCCGCCTTGGGCTTCCCCGAAGAGGCGATTCCGGCGAAGGTGGCGGAGAACCTGGTGGTCGAGTGCGGGATTCCGCCGCGCACCGCGTGGCGGCTGGCGTCCGAGCTTTCGCTCGACGTCGCGGCGCACCGCTACAACGCCGCGACCGGCGATCCCCGCGCGGGCATGCGCGGCACCCGGATCTGGGAGTACGAGCAGTGGCCCGAACGCGGCGTCCGGCCGACCGTCGCGGCCCTGCGGGTGCTGGCCGGGGTGTACGGCACGAGCTGGAAATCACTGCTGGGCCTGCGAGATCTCGAGCAGCTGCCGGCCAAGGACCTCGCCGAGTACCACGCCGACGCGGAACCCGCGGTGCCGCCGGCGCCCGCGCCGCCCGCTCGTGCCGCCGCGCGCGGTGAAGCCCAGCCGGACGACGAAATCGGGGCAAGTGCGCTCGATGACGCGATTCTGCTGACCACGACGAACGTCGACGACGTCCAGCTCGACGACCTGTGGGCCGACCTGGACTTCCTGGGCGGCGCCTACACCCGCACCGCGCCCGACGCGATCCTCGGCCAGCTCGCCGTCATCGACGAGCGGACCTCGGCGCTGCTGAAGGGCAGGCAGCGGCCGAAGCAGACGCAGGACCTGCTGCTCGTCGGGGCGAAGTGCTCGGCGATGATGGCGTGGATCGCGGGCGATCTCGGCCGGTACCGGCTCTCCCGCCAGCTGAACTCCGCGGCGTGGCTCTACACCCAGTACGCCGACGACCTCCTGGCCCGCCGCTGGGTGCGCACGTCGCAGGCGCGGGTGGCGTTCTGGTCCGGCAACGGCGTCGAGTCCGCGCGGCTGGCCGCCGACGGGCTCAACTACCACGTCGGCGCGCGCCTCACGGACGCGCCGCTGATCCTCGCCGAAGCGCGCGGCTGGTCGTCGGTGCAGGCCGAGCCGCAGGTGCTGGATGCGATCGCGCGCTGGACCGCCATCGAGGACCCGGACGTCGGCGCGGGCGGGGAAGACCAGTTCTTCAACATCACGAAGGACCGGCGGCACTACATGGCGGGGACGTCCCTGCTGTCGGTCGGGCAGGCGTCCGCCGCGCTGCACGAGTACACGACTGCCCGCGAGGCCTACGAGAAGCTGCCCCGGGAACACCGCTGGGAGGCCATGGACCCGATGATCCGGATCGACACGGGCCGCGCGCACCTGAGGCTGGGCGACCTCGACGCCGCCGCCGCGCAGGTGGAGCAGGTGCTCTCCGCGGACGTCGGCAAGCAACCGGACATGGTGCACGCGATGCTGAAGGTGCTGGCGACCGAACTGAACGAGCCCCGCTGGCGCGCGGCGGCGACCGCCCGCGACCTCGCCGAGGCGGTCCTGGACGCCCACGCTTCGGCTCGCCAGTGACGGGCGACCCGACCCGGGCGATGACGTCCCCGGTGGCACCGGACGACGTCCCGGGCGCCGCGGACACCCGGGCGCGCGAGGGCTACACCCGCCGCGACGTGGTGGTGGTCGCCGACCGCTTCGCGCAGTTCGCCCGCGGCGACCGGGTCCTCACCGTCTCCGGGCTGCTGGCGCTGCTCGCCGCCGGAGACCCCGGCGACGGCCCCGAAGCCGACGGCTGCCACTGGGTCGTCCACCTCGGCCAGGGCGTCGACGCGACCGACCACGACCTGCTCGAAGCGGCCCGCGAGAAGAGCGGCGCCGCCGTGACCTTCGCGGACCCGGCGGCGTTCCGGCGCCTCCCGGAACGCTCGGTCCTCGTGCACAAGGACCGCCCCGAGAACGTCCTGCTGGCCGGCGTGCACAGCCCGTCGACCGGGCACTGCCGGGCCGAGCTGCGGATCCACCGGGACAACGAGCTGGTCCTCGACCACCACACCGGCGAGCACGTGCAGGGCATCGTGATCGTCGAGGCGATGCGGCAGATCTGCATCGCCCAGTTCGAGACCGCGATCCGCCCGGGCCTGGCCACGGCCGCGTACGCCGGGGTCTGGAAGCGCATCGACCTGTCCTTCCAGGACTTCCTGTTCCCGCTCCCGGCCACGGTCGAGTCGCTCATCGAAGAGTCCGACCTCGGCCGCGAAACCAACCTGAAGTTCCGCGCCACCACGGCGGTGCGCCAGCACGAGCGCACCGTGGCCACCGCCGTCATCGAGTACTCGATGATCGCGCAGGGGCGCATCGACACCCTGGAACGCCGCAAGGCCGACCAGGCCACCCGCGCCTACCTCGGCTGACCCGAAACCCACTCCGGAAGGGAAACCACACCACGATGTCCGAAGAGCCGGACCGTTCGGCGTCCTTCGCCCAGGGCCTGAAACTCATCCAGCAGCTCGGCGGGGCAGACCGGCCGGCCGTGCTGGACCTGTTCGAGAGCATCGGCGAGGCCGAGTTCGGCGAGCGGTGCGTCGGGTTCATCTACGGCGACGTCTACCACCGGCCCGGGCTCGAGCTCCCGGAGCGGCAGCTGACGACCGTGGCCGCGCTCACCGCGCTCGGGTACGCGGGCTCGCAGCTGCAGTTCCACGCCAAGGCCGCGCTCAACGTCGGCTGCACCCGCCGCCAGCTGGTCGAGGCGGTCATCCACGTCAGCTCGTTCGCCGGGTTCCCCGCCACGCTCAACGCGCTCACGGCGCTCAAGGCGGCGTTCGAGGGCCTCCCCGAGGACGAGCCGGCGCCCGAGCCCGCCGAAGTGGCGTGGGCGGGCATCGAAGACCGCTACGAGCGCGGCCTGGCCGCGATGAAGGCGGTCGACGGCGAGGCAGGGGAGCAGGTCGCCGTCGCACTGGCGGACATCGCGCCCGACCTGGCCACCTACATCATCGAGTTCACCTTCGGCGAGGTCTACACCCGGCCGGGGCTGAGCCTGCGCCACCGCGAGCTCGTCACGATCGCCGCGTGCGTCGCGCTCGGCACGGCGCTGCCGCAGCTGAAGGTGCACCTCCACGGGCTGCTCAACGTCGGCGGCACCGAGAAGGAGGCCGTGGAGACCATCCTGCACCTGGCGTTCTACTGCGGGTTCCCGGCCGCGCTCAACGCGATCGGCGCCGCGCGGGAAGTGTTCGCGCAGCGGTGAGCGGCCTGGCGAAGCTGCGCGTCGTCGCGCTCGACTGCGACGGCGTGCTCATCGACGACACCTACCTGGCCATGATCGCCCGGTTCGTCACCGGCCACGGCGGGGTCTACGACGCCGCGGCCGAGCGGGACGTGATCGGGTTGCGCGACATCGTCGTCGCGGAAAAGGTCACCGCGCTCTGCGGCCTCGACCAGCCGGCCGAAGAGACGCTCAAGCAGCTGTGGGCGGCGCGGCAGGAGTACCTGGCCGAGCACCCGATCCGCGTCGCCGAAGGGGCGCGGGAGTGCCTGGAAGCGCTCTCGAAGCTCCCGGTGCGGCTGGTCTGCTACGGCGGGCGGACCCGCGAGCACACCTTCGACCGGTACCTCGGTGACTTCGTGGACCTGCTCGACCCCGAGGTGCCGTACGTGAGCATCAACGAGCACCGCCCCGGCGTCGCCCACATCACCCGGACCGTGCTCGGCGCCGGCTTCGACGAGATCGTGTTCGTCGACGACGTCAGCCGGGTGGCCCAGGACGCCCGCGCGCACGGCGCCGGGTTCATCGGGTTCCCGTCGAGCCCCGCCCACGCGCGGCAGCGGGACTTCATGGCCGGCCACGGCGTCCGCCACTTCGCGGCGTCGCTCGCCGAATTGACCCCGGAACTCCTGGAGATCGTCGACGCGGAGCTCGCGACTTCGACACACTGGCTTCGTTGAGGATTCCCCGCACCCTTGGAGCCGCCGTGAAGTACTTTTCGCTGCCCCGTCCCGGCGCCGGGCTCGTCTCGGGCGAGCGCGACGTTCCCGAACCCGGTCCCGGGCAGGTCCTGGTCCGGCTGCGCGGGTGGGCGGTCAACGCCCGCGACCTGATGATCGTCAAGGGTTTCTACCCCAAGCCGGTGAAGCCGGACGTCGTGCCGCTGTCCGACGGCGCGGGCGAGGTCGTCGCGGTCGGCGACGGCGTGCGCGCCTGGGCCACCGGCGACCGGGTGGCCGCGACCTACTTCCCGGACTGGCTGTCCGGCCCCGGCACGCCCGAGAAGACGGCGGACGACCTGGCCGGCACCCTCGACGGCGTGCTCACCGAGTACGCCGTCTTCGCCGAGGACGCGCTCGTCGGCGTCCCGGCGCACCTCGACTACGCCGAAGCCGCGACGCTGCCCAGCGCCGGCGTCACGGCGTGGCGCGCGGTCGTCGAGGAAGGCCGGCTCGTGCCGGGCCAGACCGTGCTCACCCTGGGCAGTGGCGGCCTGTCCACGTTCGCGCTGCAGTTCGCCGCGCTCGGCGGCGCCCACGTCGTGTCGACGTCGAGTTCGGACGAGAAGCTCGAGCGGCTCCGCGAGCTGGGCGCCGCGCAGACGCTCAACCACGCGACGACGCCGGAGTGGGGTCCCGCGGTGGCCGAGCTGACCGGCGGCGGTGTCGACCACGTCGTCGACGTCGGCGGGGGCGGCACGATCGGCCAGTCGATGCTCGCGGCGCGCTACGGCGGGCACGTCAGCGTCGCCGGCGTCCTGACCCACGAGGGCGGCGCCGACCCGATCCTCGTGCTGGTCAAGCAGCTGACCCTGCGCGGGCTCACCAACGCCTCCCGCGAGACGTTCCAGGCGATGAACCGGGCGATCGAGCACTCCGGGCTCCGGCCGGTGATCGACCGCCGGTTCGCCTTCGACGAGCTCGAAGAGGCGCTCAAGCACCTCGAGTCCGGCAGCCACATCGGCAAGGTCGTGCTCGAAAGCGACTGAGTGGCCCGCCGCCCCGGGTAACTTTTGCCGTCCCGGCTGGGTATATCCGTACCCCCTGCCCTCCTTTTCGCAGGTCAGCGGTGGTGGGTTCGGGCGAAAAAGTCGCGTTTCGGCAGGAATGGCGGCCGCTGACGGCACCGGGGAGAGTGGTGGATACCAGGACATCGCCCGAGCAGGCTGCGGCTGCTCGGGCGGAGCGTCCGGGCTGGGGGCGCGGGGAGGGGGTTTCAACCGCCTGGGGGTGGGTTGAAACCCCCTTCCCGCCCGTGCGTGTCAGGACGTGGTGCAGGGCCGGCCGTTGAGCGAGATCGCGGCGGGCCTGGTGTTGGCCGTGCCGGCGCTGCCGGTGAAGCCGAACTCGGCGCTGCCGCCCGCGGGGATCGTCTTGTTCCAGCCCGCGTCCACCGCCGACACCGCCGCGCCGGTCTGGGTGACCGTCGCGTTCCACGCCTGCGTCACCCGCTGGCCGTCCGCGAACGTCCACGCCACCGTCCAGCCGCTCACCGCGGCGGTGCCGGTGTTCCCCACCTTCACCGAGGCCTGGAACCCGCCCTGCCACTGGTTCGTGACCGTGTAGGCCGCCGTGCAGAATCCTGACGGCGGCGGCGTGGTCGTCGTCGTTGTCGTGGGCGGGGCGGACGTGGTGGTCGTCGTCGGCGGGGGCTCGGTGCCCCCGGAGTCGCCCACGATCACGCCGCGCCCGTTCGTGCCCACGTAGACCCGGCCGTACACCCGCGGATCCCCGGTGATCGCCGCCCCGATGTTGCCGTACTGGTGCAGGTCGTCGTTGATCCGCGTCCAGGATGCGCCCGCGTCGTCCGACCGGAAGATCCCGCGCACCCCGCCGATCTTCGCGATCGTGTATAACGTCGCATACGTCCGGCCGCTGGCGGCTTTGCCGAACCCGATGTTGTCGGCCTCGGTGACCCCGGACAGCTTCGTGAAGGACGCTCCGGAGTCGGTCGAATGCCAGAGGCCGTACGCCGTCCCCGACCCGCCGGCGAGCCACAGGTCGCCCGCCACCCCGGGCATCGCCTTGAAGTGCGCGGAGCCGGTGGGCAGGCCGGTGGCCGCGGTCGCGGTGAAGGTCGCACCGCCGTCGGTGCTGACGTAGAACTTCCCGGCCGCGAAGCCGTAGAACCGCTTGGGGTCGACGCGGTCGGACTCGACCACCGCGCCGGCCGGGATGCCCGCGGACGCCGTCCAGGACGAGCCGAAGCCCACCGAATAGCTCACCGGGGTGCCGTCCGGGCTCCACACGAACCGGCTGCCGTCGGCGGCCGCGGCGACCGTGCCGCCGCTCGCGCCGCCGGACGGCTCCGCGCCCTGGAACCAGTTTTTGCCGCCGTCGGTGGAAAACGCGATCCGGTTGTCGTTGGGCCGGGCGCTCCGGTCGAGCGTGCCGGCCCGGACGATCGTCGCCGGGCTCAGCTCCGCGTAGTCCAGGCTGGTGGTCGTGGTGAAGACCGGCTGGGTGTACATGGTGGCCGGGACGGTGTCGAGGCTGTCGTGCCGGAACCCGCCGATGTCGCCGAGGCCGGAGAGCAGGGGAGCGCCCGAGGGCGGGCTGATCAGGTCGAGCACGGCGGTCTCTTCGAGGCCGCCGACGACCGGCTTGAGCGTGATCTTCCCGCCGCTGTCCCACTTCGTGAGGTCGGACGACCCGTAGATCGTCGCGCCGGTGCCGTAGAGGAAGTGGTTCGAGTCGAAGGGGTCGATCTCCGCGGACTCGGTCATCCAGCCGAGCTTCGGCGACGGCACCGGGGGAGCGGCCTGGACGCCGAAGGTCAGCCACGGCACCGAAGAGATGTCCTGGGTGTAGCGCAGTGTCCGGTCGGGATAACTCGAGAAGTCCCAGATCCGCGTCCAGGTGGCGCCGCCGTCGGTGCTGCGGAAGAAGATCACGTCCGGCCACCACGACACCTGCGTGGCGACCATGAGCGTGTTCGGGTGCTGCCGGTCGATCGTCAGGCCGCTGTAGCCGAAGTAGTCGTCCGCGCTGTCGGACGGGATGGGGCTGATCCGCGTCCAGGCGCCGGTCTTCGTGGCGTACTTCCAGACGTCGCCCTTCGCGCCGTCGTAGGGGCCGCCGGTGTCGCTGGTCGTGAGGTAGAGGTAGCCACCGACCGGGTCGAGGACACCCTTGTGCGCCAGGTACCCGGTGGGCTGGCCGGCCAGCCGCGCCCACGTCGTGCCGCCGTCGGTGCTGCGGTAGACGGTGTTCTGCTTGTCCGCGACGCCGACGTAGATCGTCTGCGTGGTGCTGCCCCGCGTGCCGGTCGTGGGGTCGAACGTCACCCACGTGACGCCTTCGTTGTCGCTGGAGTAGCCCGACGGGTCGCTCGGGTCGGGCGCGTAGTTGCCGGGGTTCGGGAACGCGGTCACCTTCGCCCACGTGACGCCGGAGTCGGTGCTGCGCCAGAGCCCGTTGCCGCTGGGCGCGCCGAGGTACAGGACGCTGTCGCGGTTCGGGTCGATCGCGAGCCGCTCGCCCATGCCGCGCCCGGGCATGTTGCCGCCGAGCTTGAACGGCAGCGCGGCCGCCTGCCACGTGGCGCCGCGGTCGGCCGAACGCAGGATCGCGCCGTTGTTCGGGTCCCAGCTGTTGGTGTACATGCCCGCGGCGACGTACACGCGGTTCGGGTCGACGGCGTCGGTGGCGAGGCTGACGACGCCGTTGTGGCCCCAGTCGGTCCAGCCGACCGAGTCGAGCAGCGGCAGCCAGCGGCCGGTCGTGGGGTTCCACCGGTACGCGCCACCGATGTCGGTGCGGGCGTAGACGAGCCCGGGTTCGGTCTGGTTGAAGACGATGCCGGGGACGAACCCGCCGCCGCCGATCTCCGCGTTGCGCCAGGTGTAGGACGCCGGCGCCGCGGGGGCGGCCGGCGCGCCGGCGGTGATCGCGACGGCGGTGGGCAGGAGGAGGGCGAGCGCGGCCGCGAGGAGCCGGCGAGCCCTTGGTGCGCTGGGGGAAAGCAGTCGTCTCACGTCGGCCTCCACAACTCTGGGAGCGCTTCCAGGGCGACGGTAAACCAGTGCTTTGAACGTTGTAAAGCGTTCGATGATTTCGTCGCCCGGCACTGTCCACAGTGGATTCGACGCCGGTTTTGCGCCGTCACATATGTGAACATCGATCAGGTGACTGAATTGTTATCGCGCGCGGCCTTGTCGGGCTTTTTCCGGCGTGTGAGTGTGGTGCCCGCTGGCTGGACTGGACCTACGAAAGAGGCGACCCGGCAATGACGCAGACAGCCCCGGCGCGGCACATCAGCCGGACCACCTTGTACTTCTTCGGTGCGCTCGGCGGCATCCTCTTCGGCTACGACCTCGGCGTGATCTCCGGGGTGCTCCCGTTCATCGGGAAACTGTGGGCGCTGACCAGCTGGGACAAGGGCGTGATCACTGCCAGCCTGTCGGTCGGTGCCATCATCGGCGCGCTGTTCTCCAGCCGCACCAACGAAGCGCTCGGCCGGCGCCGCACGATCATGGTCGCGGCGGCGATCGTCATCGTGGGCACCCTGGCGGCGACGTTCTCGCCGACGTTCACGCTGCTGGTGCTTTCCCGGCTGGTGATCGGGCTGGGCATCGGGCTTTCTTCGTCGACGGTGCCGACGTACCTGTCCGAACTGGCGCCGGCCCGGCTGCGCGGCGCGATGGGCGCGCTGAACCAGATCTTCATCGTCAGCGGCATCCTGATCGCGTTCCTGGTGAGCTACTGGCTCGGCCCGGTTTCGGCGTGGCGCTGGATGTTCGCCGGCGCGATCGTGCCCGCGGCGATCCTGCTCGTCGGGCTGGCGTTCCTGCCCGAGACCCCGCGCTGGCTGGTGAAGAACGGCCGCGAGGAGGAGGCCCGGCGGGTGCTGGCCAGCGCCCACGGCAACTCGGTGAACCTCGACGAGGAGATCTCGACCATCCGCGACGTCATCCGGATGGACACCGAAGAGAAGCCGCGCTTCCGCGACCTGTTCACCGGCTGGGTGCGGCCGATGCTGTTCGTGGCCCTGCTGCTCGCGGTGGGCCAGCAGTTCAGCGGCGTCAACGCGATCAACGCCTACTTCCCGACCATGCTCATCGGGCTCGGCTTCGCCACGCAGGCCGCGCTGCTGTCCGGCGTGCTGCTCGGCGTCACGAAGTTCCTGTTCACCGCGTGGGTCGTGTTCGTGGTGGACCGCTGGGGCCGCAAGCCGCTGCTGCTCATCGGCAACGTGATCATGGTGCTGACGCTCGCCGCGGCGGGGCTGATCGTGCTCAACGTCCACGACACCGGCCTGCGCGGCATCCTGATGCTGGTGATGATGGTGCTCTACCTGGTCGGCTACGAACTCGGCTGGGGCGCGGTCGTCTGGGTGATGATGTCCGAGGTCTTCCCGCTCAAGGTCCGCGCGACGGGCATGAGCGTGAGCAGCGTGGTCCTCTGGGCGGCGACGGGCATCGTGAGCGCGGTGTTCCCGATCATCTCCGACCCGAAGTCCCTCGGCATCGGCGGCTCGATGTTCCTGTTCGCGGGTATCAACGTGGTGCTGTTCGTGCTCACGAAGTGGCTGGTCCCGGAGACGAAGGGCCGCACGCTGGAGCAGATCGAGCTCGACCTGCGCGCTCGTCAGGGCATGAGCGTCAAGAGCTGACGCGCTCGACGGCCGCCTCGCGAGGCCCGGTGGTGTCTTGAATGAGTCATTCAGGTCTTGAGGGGTCCTGAATGACTCATTCAAGACCTTTGCGGTCGGCTTCGGCCCGGGGCGGTGGGCGGTGTCAGTGCGCTGGGCGGCGAAGGCTGCGCTCAGCCCACCGGGGCGGCCAGGCCCAGTTTGCCGGCGAGGCGGCCGACCCACGCTTCGACTTCTTCCGGCGCCCGGTCCGGCAGCCCGAAGATCGTCTCGGTCACGCCGAGCGAATCCAGGTGCGCCAGGCGCTCCGGATCCGGCCGTTCGCCGAGCGCGCAGATCCGCGGCCGCCCGGCGCGGCCCTCCTCGGCCCAGATCCGGTGGAGCAGGGCCACGTGCCCTTCGAGGTCGGTGTCCGCCGGCGTGGTGATCCAGCCGTCGGCGTGGCGGGCGATCCAGCGGAACGTCTTCTCCGTCGGGCCCGCGCCGAGCAGCACCGGGATGTGCGGCTGGACCGGCTTCGGCCACGCCCAGCTCGGCCCGAACGACACGAACTCCCCGTCGTAGGAAGCTTCTTCCTCCGTCCACAGTGCACTCATCGCCTCGAGGTACTCCCGCAGCGCGGTGCGGCGGCGGTTGCCGGGCACGCCGTGGTCGTTCAGCTCGTCGACGTTCCAGCCGAAGCCCGTGCCGAGCGTGACCCGTCCGCCGGAGAGGTGGTCGAGGCTCGCGATCGTCTTGGCCAGGGTGATCGGGTCGCTCTCCACCGGGAGGGCGACCGCGGTGGACAGCCGGATCCGCGACGTCACCGCGGCGGCCGTCGCCAGCGCGACCCACGGGTCGAGGGTGCGGCTGTAGCGGTCGTCGGGCAGGGACGCGTCGCCGGTGCGCGGGTGCGGGGACTCCCGCTTCACCGGGATGTGCGTGTGCTCGGGTACGTAGAAGGTGGCGAACCCGGCGGCTTCCGCGACGCGCGCGGCGGCCGCCGGGGTGATGCCCCGGTCGCTGGTGAACAGCACGATTCCGTAGTCCACGACGCGAGCGTATTAGAACGTGTTTCAGTTTTCAAGGTTGGCCGGATGCCGCGGAGGGTCGCCGGTCGAGTACCCTTGGTGACCTTGTCCAGTGCCGGTCGAGCCGCGCTGGACGCGGCGCGAGTAGGCAGACGGGGAGCAGAGCGGCGGGGCGCGGCACCGGCACGGTGGAGGGGCCCGTGACGAACGGGGAGGCAACGTGTCGATCCTTTGTGGACAAAGGCTGTCCCACTCAGTGGACCCCCGGGCGGGGCGGGATGGCGTGCGCGGCCGGAGATCCGATACCGTGGACCACAGGCCGAGAGGCGCTGCAACGGACCACCGGGTCCGCCACGCTCGGCCGGGATTGACCAACCAAGGGCGCCTCCCGACCAAGGGAGGCTGCCGGTGAGTACCCCGCGAGAGCACGAAGCACGCCTGCGCGAGCTGTTCGACCAGCGGGTGGCGGTGCTGGACGGCGCCTGGGGCACCATGTTGCAGGGTGCCGGGCTGACCCCCGCCGACTACCGCGGTGACCGCTTCGGCGAGCACACCCACGACGTCACCGGCGACCCCGACCTGCTCAACCTCACCCGCCCGGACGTCATCCTCGACGTCCACCGCCAGTACCTGGCCGCGGGCGCCGACATCACCACGACCAACACGTTCACCGCCACCAGCATCGGCCAGGCCGACTACGGGCTGCAGTCCCACGTCCACGAGATGAACGCCCGCGGCGCGCAGCTCGCCCGCCAGGCCGCCGACGAGTTCGGCGGCCGGTTCGTCGCCGGCTCGATCGGCCCGCTCAACGTCACGCTCAGCCTGTCGCCGAAGGTCGACGACCCGGCGTACCGGGCGGTGACGTTCGAGCAGGTCAAGGCGTCCTACGCGGAGCAGATCGCCGGGCTCGCCGAGGGCGGCGTCGACCTGCTGCTGATCGAGACGATCTTCGACACCTTGAACTGCAAGGCCGCGATCGCCGCCGCCCGCGAGGTGGCGCCGCACCTGCCGCTGTGGATCTCCGTGACCATCGTCGACCTCAGCGGCCGGACGCTCTCGGGCCAGACCGTCGAGGCGTTCTGGAGCTCGATCGAACACGCCAAACCGCTGGTCGTGGGCGTGAACTGCTCGCTGGGCGCCGAGGAGATGCGCCCGCACGTCGAGGAGCTCGCCCGGATCGCCGACGCCTACGTCGCCTGCCACCCCAACGCCGGGCTGCCGAACGCCTTCGGCGGCTACGACGAGACGCCGGAGCAGACCGCCGGGCTGATCGGCGGGTTCGCCCGCGACGGCCTGGTCAACCTGGTCGGCGGCTGCTGCGGCACCGGCCCGGCCCACATCGCGAAGATCGCCGAAGCCGCGAAGGGCGTCGCGCCGCGCGAGGTGCCCGCAGCGCGCACGCACACCCGGTTCAGCGGTCTGGAGCCGTTCGGCATCGGCCCCGACACCGGGTTCGTGATGATCGGCGAGCGCACCAACGTCACCGGCTCCAAGCGGTTCCGCCGGCTCATCGAGTCCGACGACCACCAGGGAGCCGTGGACGTCGCGCTCGAGCAGGTCCGCGGCGGGGCCAACCTGCTCGACGTCAACATGGACGCCGACCTGCTCGACTCCGAGCAGGCGATGACCACGTTCCTCAACCTGATCGCCACCGAGCCCGAGGTGGCCCGGATCCCGGTGATGGTCGACAGCTCCAAGTGGAGCGTGCTCGAAGCCGGGCTGCGCTGCCTGCAGGGCAAGGGCGTGGTCAACTCGATCAGCCTCAAGGAGGGCGAGGAGCCCTTCCTGGCCCAGGCCCGCGTCATCCGCAACTACGGCGCCGGCGTCGTCGTGATGGCCTTCGACGAGCAGGGGCAGGCCGACACCGCCGACCGCAAGGTCGAGATCTGCGGCCGGGCGTACGACCTGCTCACGCAGAAGGCCGGTTTCGCGGGCGAGGACATCATCTTCGACCCGAACGTGCTCGCCGTCGCCACCGGCATCGCCGAGCACAACGGCTACGCGAAGGCGTTCATCGACGCGCTTCCCCGGATCAAGGAACGCTGCCCCGGCGTGCACATCAGCGGCGGCATCTCGAACCTGTCGTTCTCCTTCCGCGGCAACGACGTCGTCCGCGAGGCGATGCACTCGGCGTTCCTGTTCCACGCCGTGCAGGTCGGCCTGGACATGGGCATCGTCAACGCCGGCCAGCTCGCGGTCTACCAGGACATCCCGAAGGACCTCCTCGAACTGGTCGAGGACGTGCTGTTCGACCGCCGCGAGGACGCGACCGACCGGCTGGTGGCCTTCGCCGAGAACGTCAAGGGCAGCGGCACCAAGCGCGTCGTCGACCTGTCCTGGCGCGAAGGTTCGGTCGGGGAGCGGCTGTCCCACGCGCTGGTGCACGGCATCGTCGACTTCATCGAGGACGACACCGAAGAGGCGCGGCAGCAGCTGGCCCGGCCCCTCGACGTCATCGAGGGCCCGCTGATGGACGGCATGAAGATCGTCGGCGACCTGTTCGGCTCCGGCAAGATGTTCCTGCCGCAGGTGGTCAAGAGCGCGCGCGTGATGAAGCGGTCCGTCGCCTACCTCGAGCCGTTCATGGAGGCCGAGAAGGAGAAGGCGCGCCAGGAGGGCCGGCTCGCGTCGACCGGCGGCCAGGGAAAGATCGTGCTCGCCACGGTGAAGGGCGACGTCCACGACATCGGCAAGAACATCGTCGGCGTCGTGCTGGGCTGCAACAACTACGAGGTGATCGACCTCGGCGTGATGGTGCCGGCCGGCAAGATCCTCGACACCGCGGTCACCGAAGGCGCCGACGCCGTCGGGCTCTCCGGGCTGATCACGCCGTCGCTTGACGAGATGGTCGCCGTCGCCACCGAGATGCAGCGGCGCGGGCTGAAGCTGCCGCTGCTGATCGGCGGCGCCACGACGTCGAAGCAGCACACCGCGGTCAAGATCGCCCCGGTCTACGACAACGCGACCGTGCACGTGCTCGACGCCTCCCGCGTGGTCGGCGTGGTGTCGGACCTGCTTGACCCGGACCGCTCGATCGCGCTGGCCGAGAAGAACCGGGCCGACCAGGAGGTGCTGCGCGAGCAGCACGCGAACAAGCAGCGACGCCCCATGCTCACCCTCGAGCAGGCCCGCGCGAACCCGGAGCGGGTGTCGTTCGACGAGCTGCCGACCCCGGAGTTCACCGGCGTGCGCGTGGTCGAGCCGGGCATCCCCGAGCTGCGCGAGATGATCGACTGGCAGTTCCTGTTCCTGGCCTGGGAGCTCAAGGGCAAGTACCCGGCCATCCTGGAGCAGCCGGTCGCGCGCGAGCTGTTCGACGACGCGAACGTGCTGCTCGACCAGATCATCGAGGACGGCAGTTTCACCGCGAAGGGCGCGTACGCGTTCTGGCCCGCGCACCGCGAGGGCGACGACATCCGGCTCGACGGCGAGTACGTCCACGTCGGGTTCCCGATGCTGCGGCAGCAGACGTCGAAGCCGGCCGACCGCGCGAACCGGTGCCTGGCCGACTACATCGCGCCGGCCGGCGACCACCTGGGCGGCTTCGCGGTGGCCATCCACGGCGCCGAGGACCTGGCCGCGCGGTACGAGGCCGAGCAGGACGACTACAAGGCGATCATGGTCAAGGCGCTGGCCGACCGGCTCGCCGAGGCGTTCGCCGAGCACATCCACCTGCGGGCCCGCCGCGACTGGTTCGAGCCCGACGCCCAGCCGCTGCTGGAAGACCTGCACGCGGAGCGGTTCCGCGGCATCCGCCCGGCGCTGGGCTACCCGGCCAGCCCGGACCACAGCCAGAAGCGCGAGCTGTTCGAGCTGCTCGAGGCGGACGAGCTGGGCATGGCGCTGACCGAGTCGTACGCGATGACGCCCGCGGCGAGCGTGTCCGGGCTGATCTTCGCCCACCCGGACTCCCGCTACTTCACCGTCGGGCGGCTCGGGCGCGACCAGATCGAGGACTACGCACGGCGCAAGGGCGTCGAAGTGGCCGAGGTCGAGCAGTGGCTGCGGCCGAACCTCGCCTACGAGCCCGGGGCGTAGTCCTTCAGCTCGATGCCGGTGGCGAACTTGTCGGTCGCCTTGAGCATCAGGCCGAGCAGGAAGCGGGACCTGAACGTCCAGTCCCGGAGCTTGATCCGCAGCGGTGACGGCGGCGCGAGGAACGGGCCCGCGCTGCCGCGCTGCGAGATCTTCGCGTAGCCGCGAAACAGCTCTTCGTAGCGGGCGAAGGCGGCTTCGTGGTCGCCGCCGGCGGCGAGGAGTTCCCCGGCGAGGACGTACGCGCCGACGATCGCCAGGCCGGTCCCGAAGCCGCCGAGGGTGTTGCCGTAGGCGGCGTCGCCGAGGAGCACGACGCGGCCGCGGGAGTAGCGATCGATCGTGACCCGGCTGAGGGTGTCGAGGTAGAACTCGCGGGCCTCGGGGAGCTTCGCGATCAGCTCGGGCACCCGCCAGCCCGCTCCCCGGTAGGCGTCGGCCAGCAGTTTCCGCTGCTGCGCGGTGTTCGTGCGGTCGTAGTCGAGTTCCGGCGAGGCGAAGACGAAGAACGCCGACGCCTTCGGCCCGCCGACGGCGATCATCCGGCCCGGCTCGTTGTACATCACCGCGTCACCGTCGGCGACGTCTTCGCCGAGTTCCGCCAGCGCGTAGTGGTACCCGAGGTACCGGACGTAGTCGCGTTCCGGGCCGAACGCCAGCCGCCGGACGGTCGAGTGGATCCCGTCCGCGCCGACGACCAGGTCGAACCGGCGCGGGCCGGAGTGGGCGAAGGTCACGTCGACGCCGTCCGCCGTCTCGGTCAGCGACTTGATCGTGTCGCCGAAGAGGTATTCGCAGTCCGTGTGCGCGTAAAGGATTTCCGCCAGGTCGCCGCGGCGGATTTCGATCTCGCCGCCGGTGAATTCGCCGGGGATGACCGCCCGCGGTTTTCCGGCGGCGTCGATGATCGTCTGGTCCTGCCCGCCGGTCTGGCGCGCGAGGACGTCGTCGAGGATGCCCATGCGCTCGAGCACGGTCCGGTGGGTGGGGCCCTTGAAGTCGACGGCCTGCCCGCCGGGCCGCACCGCCGGCGCGCGTTCGACGACGGTGACGGTGCAGCCGTAGCGGGTCAGCCAGTGGGCCAGCGCGGGGCCGGCGATGCTCGCGCCGGAGATCAGGATGGTGAGGTTCTTCATGTCGCCGAGCTTCGCCAGGGGCGCTTACCGGCCCCTGACGAAGCACTGACGGCCTACTCGGCGGCGCCGGTCAGCAGCGACTGGTACCAGGCGTCGTACGGGTGGTTGGTCGCCGGGTAGTTCGCCAGGGGCGTCGTCGCCTCGCTCGCCGAGTCGAAGTCCCAGCCGCGGACCAGCTTGCCCGACTGCCGGGCCGAGGTGATGAACGCCGACTCGGTCGCGGGTGCGCCGTAGAACAGCGCGCCCTGCTGCAGCTCCGCGCTGTCGCCCTTCTGGAACTCGTCGAACGCGACCTGCCGGTAGCGGATCCGGTCGCCGGCGACGCTCGCGGTGTCGGCGCGCAGCGTGTTCGACGGCGTCGGGCCGTCGGCGCCGGTCCACACCCGCACGCGCCGGGCGCCGCTGGTGGCGGTGTCCTTGGCGAAGCGCGCGTCGGACGTCTTGGCGTTGCCGGTCCAGGACACGGTGGTGGCCGACAGCGCGCCGTTCCACGTCCAGTTCTGGCTGCTGCTCTGGCTCTGGTGGATCTCCCGCAGGTGCGTGGCGTCGGTGAAGGCGACTGTCGGCTGCACGCCGTTGTCGTACTGGTGGGACGCCTGCCAGGTGATCTCGCCGTCCGCGCCGAGCTTGCCGACGTGGTACCAGAGCGTGGTCGCGCTCTGCGACTGGTGGACTTCGACGAGGTCGCCGTTGTCGTTCAGTGCGACGGCCGGGGTCTGCCCGCTGTCGTACTTGCCGTGGCGCAGCCAGGTGACGCGGCCGTCGGCGCCGTAGGTCCCGGTCCAGTACCAGAGTGCGCCGGCGCCGGAGTCGTGCACCTCGACGATCTGGCCGCGCCCGTTGAGCGCGACCGCGGGGTGGTAGCCGACGTCCCGCTTGTACTCCGCGCGGCTCGTGCCGTCGCCCGACAGCAGCGGCAGCACGCGCCCGCGCAGCGCGTCGACCGTGGGCTGCCCGGCGTAGTCCGGCGCGCGCAGCAGCCGGCCGCCGAACACCGACTCCAGCTCCTGGTTGACGGCGGTGAGGTTGCCGGCCGCGAACGAGGGGTTGTCGGTGAGGTCGTCCTTGAGGTCGAGCATGACGACGATCGGCGCGGCGGCCGGGTGCTGCGCCGACCAGGTGTTCACCACGGTCAGCCAGTCGCGGAGGTCGTTCGACGCCGGGTTGCCGCCGCTGTGGTCGACGAGGTTGCCGGGGGAGTCGTGGCCGACCCCGTAGTCGTGGGTGGTCGCGTAGCCGTTGTCGTGGACGTCGAGCTCGATGAACCGGACGCCGTGGTCGAGCTGGTAGGCGATCGAGTTCTTGGCGCCGTCGACGTTGCCCGAATAGCTGTTGTGCGTCGCCCGGAACACCGACGCGGTGAACGGCGGGCTCTCGGCGTGGGCCGTACCGGTCAGCAGCGCGGAGGCGGTGAGCGCGGCGACGGCCAGTGCGGGCAGGCGGATCATCCTCGGGTCCTCACTTCGGGGAACGGGGTGAGCCCCATCCTGGCGCCTCGGCGAGTGATTGTCTTGAATTCCGCGAAAACGGTTGATCACGGTGCCGGGAGAATAGCGGGAAAATGCTCACGGAATACCGGATCGGCCGTCCGTTGTGTCGGATTTGTCGGGCCGCCCGGCGAAATATGCCAAATCGCTGCGCGGATTCGGTACTTCGCGGTCCGCTCCGTTGTCATTATCCGGAGTACGACTGTGCGCAGGCGGGGAGGCAGTGGGTGTGGCGAACGACTGGCCGCTGGTGGGCCGTGAACAGGAACTGGCGTTCGCGCGCCGGGCACTGGCGGACACGGAGGTGTGCGGGCTGCTGCTGACCGGGCGGGCCGGGGCCGGCAAGACGCGCTTGGCCAAGGTGCTGCTGAGCGAGCTGGCCGCCGGTGGGGCGCGCACGCACTGGGTGCGCGCGATGTCGTCGGCGTCGACGATCCCGTTCGGCGCCTTCGCCCACCTGCTGCCGGGCAGCGCCGACGGCACGGCCGACCGCGCGCACCGGCTCAACCAGGTCGCCGGCCACCTCACGCGGGGCGCGGAGGGGCGGCGGCTGGTGCTGTGCGTCGACGACGCGCACCTGCTCGACGACCTGTCCGCGACGCTGGTGCACCAGCTGGCCGCGACGGCGTCGGCGTTCGTCATCGTGATCGCGCCGCACGGCGTCAGCGTGCCCGACCCGGTGTTCGCGATGTGGAAGGACCGCGTCGCCGAGCGGCTCGACGTCGGCGAACTGACCCGGGCGCAGACCATCGAGCTGGTCACCGCGGCACTGGGCGGGCGGCTCGAGGACGGGGCGGAGCACCGGCTGTGGAACCTGACCCTCGGGAACCCGCTGTTCCTGCGGGAACTCGTCCAGGGCGGGCTCGACAGCGGCTCGCTGTCGGCCACGGACGGACTGTGGCGGTGGAGCGGCGCCCTCATCGCGACACCGCGGCTGGTCGAGCTGATCGAAACCCGCACCGACCGCGTCGACGCCGACGAGCGGCGGCTGCTGGAACTGCTGGCCTTCGGCGAGCAACTGGGCAGCGAACCGCTCGTCCGGCTGGGCGCCGCCCACGTCCTCGCGTCCACCGAGCGGGCCGGGCTCGTGGTGTCCGAGCGCACCGGGCGGCGGCTGAACGTCCGCCTCGCGCACCCGCTCTACGCCGAGGTCATCCGGCGCCGGACGTCGCCGCTGCGGCAGCGCGACACCTACCGCATCCTCGCCAAGACGCTGGACATGACCGGCGCGCGGCGCGCCGAGGACAAACCGCGGCTGGTCCGCTGGCGGCTGGCCGCCGGGCTGCCGACCGACCCGCAGCTCGTCCGTGCCGCGGCGGAGACGTTGCTGCGCAAGGACTTCCCCCAGGCCGAGCAGCTGGCCGCGGAAGCCGTCCGGCTGGGTGGCGGGTTCGCCGCGAAGTACCTGCTGGCCCAGGTCCGGATCGCGGGCGGGCGGCACGCCGACGCCGACGCGCTGCTGGCCGAGCTCGCCGGCGAGACGGTGTCCGACGCGCAGCACGCGCGCGTCGCGGGGACGCGGGCGCGGAACCTGGCGTTCGGCCTGAACCGCTTCGAAGAGGCGGAGTCCGTGCTGGACACGGCCGAGACCGCGGTGTCCGGGACGCTCGACGAGCTGGTGGTCGCCCGTGCGGCGTTGCGCGCGGCGACGGGCGCGTGCCGCGAGGCGCTCGACCTGCTCGGCCCGATCCTGGACCGCAACCGGCGCGGCGACGTCCTGCGGCTCGGGGCACTGGTGGTCGCGGCCGGGGCGCTGGCCGAGACCGGGCGGACGGAGGCGTGCCTCGGCGTCGTCGAGGAGGGCCTGCTGATCACGGCCTCCGACGCGTCCGTGCCGGGATCTCGCGTGCGCTTGGAGCACGCGCGGGTGGTGGCGCTGTGCCGGGCCGGCCGCCTGGAGGAGGCCGAGGACCTGGCGGGCGCGGACTACCGCGACGCGGTCGGCGACCGCTGGGCCCCGGCACTGGCGGGCGCGGCGGCGTCCCTCGGGACGGTCGCGCTGGCGTACGGGAACGTGCGGGCGGCGATCCGCCGGCTGCGCGAAGCCTTGGCGGTGGAGGGCCACGACCAGCCGCACGAGTTCCGCCCGGCGGTGCTGAACGCGCTGGCCCGGGCGACGGCGATGGCCGGGCAGGCGGCGGACTCGCCCGGCCGCTGGGCCACGGCCTGGGCGTGCGCGTCCCGGGGCGAGCTGACCCGCGCGGTGTCGCTGGCGGCGGAGGCGGCGTCGGCGGCGGAGGCGGCGGGCCGGGCGGCGATCGCGGCCGAGATCCGCCACGACGCGGTCCGCTTCGGCGTCCCCGAGTTCTCGTCGGACCTGGACAACCCGCTGGTGTCGCTCTACTCGGCGCACGCGCGGGCGCTGTCCTCAGGGGACGCGGTGGCACTGGACGCCGTCGCGGCGAAGTTCGCCGACCTCGGGGCGCGCTTGCTCGCCGCGGAGGTCGCGGCGGAGGCGGCCCGAGCCCACCGCGCGGCGGGGAAGCTGGGGAGCGCGGTCGGTTCGGCGCAGCGGGCGCAGTCGTGGCTGGTGTCCTGTGAGGACGCTGCGACGCCGGCGCTGGCGCTGCTGGACACCCCGCTCGACCTGACGGTCCGCGAGCTGGAGATCGCCCGCCTGGTGGCGACCGGCCTGACGAGCCGAGCCGTCGCGGACCGCCTGGTGGTGTCGGTGCGAACGGTGGACAACGTGCTGCACGGCGTTTACGCGAAGCTGGGTATTTCGGGGCGCCGCGAGCTGGCTTCGGTGGTGGGGCAGCCGGAGCCGGGGAGTAATGCGGGGGACGGCCCATAGGTAGGTGACGGTGCCGGCCCCGGCGAAGCCGAGTAGGCCGCTACTCATGACCGCGGCGGTTTCCGGGCTGAGACTTGGTGACAACGGAGGGGCACGGGCTTCACCGATCCGAATGTCAGGAGTGCACAGGATGACGACTTCATCGGGCGACGTTTTCCAGAACGAGCAGGGTTCCGGTGGTTCCGGGGGGAACCAGTTCAACGAGCAGGCTTCGTCGGGTGGTCGTGGTGACATCTTCCAGAACGAGCAGGGCTCGGGTGGTTCCGGCGGGAACCAGTTCAACGAGCAGGCCTCGAACGGCGGCCGCGGCGACATCTTCCAGAACGAGCAAGGCTCCGGCCGCGGCGGCAACCAGTTCAACGAGCAGGCGTCGGCCGGCCACCACGGTGACGTGTTCCAGAACGAGCAGGGCTCGGGTGGTCACGGGGGCAACCAGTTCAACGAGCAGGCTTCGTCGGGTGGTCGTGGTGACATCTTCCAGAACGAGCAGGGCTCGGGTGGTTCCGGCGGGAACCAGTTCAACGAGCAGGCCTCGAACGGCGGCCGCGGCGACATCTTCCAGAACGAGCAAGGCTCCGGCCGCGGCGGCAACCAGTTCAACGAGCAGGCTTCGACGGGTGGTCGTGGTGACATCTTCCAGAACGAGCAGGGTTCCGGTGGTCACGGGGGCAACCAGTTCAACGAGCAGGCTTCGTCGGGTGGTCGTGGTGACATCTTCCAGAACGAGCAGGGCTCGGGCGGTCACGGCGGGAACCAGTTCAACGAGCAGGCTTCGTCGGGTGGTCGTGGTGACATCTTCCAGAACGAGCAGGGCTCGGGCGGTCACGGCGGGAACCAGTTCAACGAGCAGGCTTCGTCGGGTGGTCGTGGTGACATCTTCCAGAACGAGCAGGGCTCGGGCGGTCACGGGGGCAACCAGTTCAACGAGCAGGCTTCGACGGGTGGTCGTGGTGACATCTTCCAGAACGAGCAGGGCTCGGGCGGTCACGGGGGCAACCAGTTCAACGAGCAGGCTTCGTCGGGTGGTCGTGGTGACATCTTCCAGAACGAGCAGGGCTCGGGCGGTCACGGCGGGAACCAGTTCAACGAGCAGGCTTCGACGGGCGGCCACGGCAGCATCTTCCAGAACGAGCAGGCCCAGGGCCACCACGGGAACCAGTTCAACGAGCAGGCCTCGTCGGGCGGCCACGGCAACATCTTCCAGAACGAACAAGCCCAGGGCCACCACGGCGGCAACCAGTTCAACGAGCAGGCGGCCACCGAGCACCACGAACACGAGCACCACGACCACCACGTCGACCACGCCCACCACGTCGACCACCACGACGTCGACCACTACTGAGCCGGCGTAAGCACAGAGGAGCGGTCATGCAGGAGCCGAGTGGCGGGGGGCGCGTCGCCCTCGACACCCTCGACCTCGCGGTCAAGGGGGCGAAGGCCTACGGGCGGGACGATCTCGTCCAGCGCCTCACCGACGCCCGGCGCCTGCTGTCCGAACCGGACGTCACCGTCTACGTCGTCGGGGAATTCAAGCAGGGCAAGAGTTCGCTCATCAACGCGCTGCTGACCGCCAAGATCTGCCCGGTCGACGACGACATCGCGACCGCGGTGCCGACGGTCGTCCGGTTCGCGTCGGAGTCCGGGGCTCTGGCGACCTACGAGCCGGCCGATCCGTCGTCGCCGCCGTGGACCGAGCGGATCTCCCTCGAAGACCTGCCGAGTCACGTCAGCGAGGCCGGGAATCCCGGCAATCTGAGGAAACTCAAGTCCGTCACCGCGTCGATCAGCCGCCAGTTGCTTTCCGGTGGGCTGGTGCTGGTCGACACCCCGGGCGTCGGCGGGCTCGGCTCGCTGCACAACGCCGTCACCGTCAGCTCGCTGCCGCGGGCGCACGCCGTCCTGTTCCTCTCGGACGCGTCGCAGGAACTCACCGGCGCCGAGCTGCGGTTCCTCCGGACGGTGAAAGAACTCTGCCCGAATGTCTTCTTCGTCCTCACCAAGACCGACCTCTACCCGCAGTGGCGGCGCATCCTCGAACTCAACGCCGGCCACCTCGAAGCGTGCGGCCTCAGCATCGACACCGTCGCGGTGTCCTCGGAGCTGCGCACCATCGCGGCCCGCTCGGCCGACCAGGAGATGAACGTCGAGTCCGGCTTCCCGCAGCTGGTCAAGTGCCTGCAGGGCGTGGTCGGGGACGCCGAGCGGTCCGCGCTCAACGCCGTCGGCCTGCACGTCGGGTCCGCGGTCGGGCAGCTGCACGCCACCCTGCGCGCCCGCCGCACCGCGCTCGCCCACCCCGAGCAGTCCGCCGCGCTCGTCGCGGAGCTGCAGCGCGTCAACGACCGCGTCGACGCGCTGCGCAGCCAGTCCGCCAAGTGGCAGCAGCTCCTCTTCGACGGCTTCGCCGACATTTCGTCCGATGTGGACTACGACCTGCGCGCCCGCTCCCGCGGCGTGCTGCACGAGGCCGAAGAAGCCATCGAGGACGGCGACCCGGCCAAGAACTGGCCCGAATTCGAGAAGTGGCTGCGGCAGCGCCTGGCGAACGAGACGCTCGAGAACTACGCGACCTTCGTCAAGCAGGCCAGGGGACTGGCCGGCCGGGTCGCCGACCACTTCGAGCTCGCCGAGTCCCAGGCCGTGCTGCCGCGGGAGGTCCAGGCGCCCGTGAAAGTCGTGGAGGAGATCGACATCGACGCGTCCTTCACCGGCGCCAAGACCCGCGGCGCCACCGGGATGGCCGCGTTCCAGAAGGCCTACAGCGGGTTCCTGATGTTCTCCATGCTCACGAAGATGGCCGCGCTGGCCATCCCGACGCCGTTCGGGGTGGCGGCGGGCCTGCTCATGGGCCGGTCGGGCTTCCTCGACGAACGCAAGCGGCAGCTGGAGAAACGCCGCACCCTGGCCAAGACCGCGGTACGCCGGTTCGTCGACGAGTTCAACCTCCAGGTCGGCAAGGACTCGCGCGACGCGATGCGGACCGTCCAAAGAGAACTCCGCGACGCCTACAGCGCGCGCGTCGACGAACTCCAGCGGTCGCTGACCGAAGCACTGGCCAACGCGAAGAAGGCGGTCGTCGCCGACGACGCCGAGGCCGCCGAGCTCACCCGGCTCGAGGCCGACATCGACGCGCTCGAGGTGCTCGAGCGCCGCGCCGACGAGCTCACCTTCCGCAGCGCCCCCAAACCGAAGGCGGTGGCCAGATGACCCCGCTCTACGTCCAGGTCCGCGGGTTCGTCGCCCGCGCGTGCGCCGGGTACGCGGGCACGCCCGCCGAGCCGCAGCTGCGGCAGATCGCCGGCCGGCTCGCCGAACCGCTGCGCGTCGCGATCGCCGGCCGCGTCAAGGCCGGGAAGTCCACGCTGCTCAACGCCCTCGTCGGCCAGGAGCTCGCGGCGACCGACGCGGGGGAGTGCACCCGGGTCGTCACCTGGTACCGCAACGGCCCCACCTACCGGATCATGCTGCACCCCGTCCGCGGGATGCCGCGCCAGCTGCCCTTCGGCAGGCTCAGCGGCACCCTCGGCCTCGAACTCGGCATGGCGCCCGACGACGTCGACCGGCTCGTCGTCGACTGGCCGTCGCCCGCCCTGCGCGCGATGACGCTGATCGACACGCCCGGGCTGGGGTCGGCGCGGGCGGAGGTCTCCGGGCGCACCGAAGCGGCGCTGGTCCCCGAGGGCGACGGCGTGGGCACCGCGGACGCCGTGGTGTACCTGATGCGGCACGTGCACGGCGACGACGTCCGGTTCCTGGACGCCTTCCACGACGACCCGGCGCAGCGCCGCCCGGTGAACACGATCGGCGTGCTGGCAAAGGCCGACGAGGTCGGGCACGCCCGGCCCGACGCGCTGGATTCGGCGGCGAAGATCGCCGCTCGCTACGCCCGTGACCCGCGGGTTCGCGGGCTCTGCCAGACCGTGGTCCCGGTGGCCGGCCTGCTGGCCAGCTCGGCGGCGTCGCTCAAGGAATCCGAGTTCCGCGCGTTCCGGCGGCTTTCGGCGGCACCGGAGGCCGAAGTGGCGCGGCTGCTGACGTCGGCCGACCGGTTCGCCACCGGCACGTCCGAGGTGGACGTCCCGGCGGCCGAACGCGCCGAACTGCTGGCCCGCTACGGCCTCTTCGGCGTGCGGCTGGCGGTCGAGCTGGTCGGCGGCGAGCTGGTGACGGGCGCGCGGGCGCTGTCGGGCGAGCTGCTGGCCCGCAGCGGCCTGCACCGCCTCCGGTCCCTGCTGACCACGCAGTTCGCCGCGCGGGCCGACGTGCTCAAGGCGCGGTCGGCGCTGCAGGCGGCGGAGCTGGTGCTGCGCGCCTACCCGGACCGCACCGGCGGCCTGCTGCACGAATGGGAGCGGATCGTCGCCGGGGCGCACGAGTTCGCCGAGATCCAGCTGATCGACTCGATCCGGCTCGGCGTCGTGCTGTTCACCACCGACGAGGCCCGCGACGCGGAACGACTGCTCGGCGCGACCGGGGTGGACGTGCCGAGCCGCCTCGGCCTGCCGGGGAACGCGGGCCGCACCGCGATCCGGCAGGCGCTCGGCGCGCAGCTGCTGAGGTGGCAGCGGCGCGCCGAGCACCCCGCGTCCCCGCGCGACG
Source organism: Amycolatopsis lexingtonensis (assembly GCF_014873755.1). Lineage (NCBI taxonomy): Bacteria > Bacillati > Actinomycetota > Actinomycetes > Pseudonocardiales > Pseudonocardiaceae > Amycolatopsis > Amycolatopsis lexingtonensis. The sequence goes on along the minus strand of NZ_JADBEG010000001.1, from coordinate 2,468,748 downwards.
TCCGCGACGCGGCGCGCGTGCTGGTCCGCACGTGCGAAGGAATCCTGCTCAGCGAAGCCAGGGCGGAGGTCCTGTCGTGACCGACCAGCCGAAGGGAAAGATCAGGAAGGCCGTCACGGCCGCCGCCGGCGCGGTCGCGTCCGAAGTGGCCGGCAACGTGCTCACGCCGGGCGGTTCCCCGGCCGCGCCACCGCCGCAGCCGGAGCCGGCCGCCGCCGAAACCGCCCACGACGTGCCCGCCCACGAGTACGTCCCCGAGGTGGAGACCAGCACGGTCACCCGCGGCGAAGACGGCCACGTGGAAGCGCAGACCGGCACTGTCTGGCACCCGGAGACCGCCGACGGCCTGCCGCTCGAAGAATTGCCGACCGTCGAGGAGTTCGAGCAGATCGAGGTCCGCGAAGACGAGTTCGGCAACTTCGTCATCGACGCGACCGAGCGGTTCGTCGTGCACAACCACGGCCACGACGAGGTGTACACCGATCACCAGCACCTCGTCGTGCCCGGGGACGGGACGCCGGGCGACACGGACATCGACATCGTGCAGGACGCCGGCATCGTCGTCCACGAGAACCCGGACGGCACGATCACCGTCGAGCACGAGGGCTCGCTGACCTACGAGCTGACCCCCGACGCGCCGGGGCACGGCGACATCGAGGTGTTCCAGGAGGAGACCGTCGTCCTCGACGAGGCCGAGACGGGGCCGCCCGGCATCGAGGTCGGGGTGAGCGTGGACGAGCAGGCCAAGGCCGACGACCCGTTCGGCGAGCCGGCCGGGCCGACCATCCACCAGACCGAGGTGGTCGGGGACAAGGGCCGCGGCGCGACGGTGACCGCGCAGGTCACCGCACCGGCGCCCACATTGCCAGGGCCACCGGCACCGCCGGTCGTCACGTTCAGCCGGACGCCGTCCACAGTGGACGCCGCACCGGCGGCCGTCGAGACGAACCTGGCGGCATCGGCGTCGCTCGCCGAGCACCCGGCCCCGCGGCACAGCTTCGCGACCGAACGCGAACCGGCGCACCACGACGCCGGCGAGGTCACCGGGAGCCGGCCGCACCCGGTGGAGAAGGAGCACCCGTTCGAGCCGCCGCGGCACCCCGAGCCGGACCCCGCGCCGGCCGCGGCCGAGGTGCCGGACAGCCCGCCGCCGGAACCGCACGACCCGCCGCCGGTGGACCCACCGGGCCCGCTCGAGGACCACTCGCACGAAGAACACCCCGCGGAACCGGAGCCGGTTCCCGAAGACCACCCGAATCTCGACCACGCGCACACCGCCGGCGGAGGCTGAAATGGGCTACGGACTGGGCATCGACCTCGGCACGACCTTCACGGCCGCCGCCGTCGACCGGGCCGGCCACGTCGAAATGGTGTCGCTCGGCGACCGGACGGCGGCCATCCCGTCGGTGGTGCTGCTGCGGCCCGACGGCAGCGTGCTGGTCGGGGACGCGGCGAGCCGGCGCGCGGCCGTCGAACCGGACCGCGTGACGCGGGAGTTCAAGCGGCGCCTGGGCGATCCGACGCCGGTGCTGCTCGGTGGCGCGCCGCACTCGGTGGCGTCGCTGATGGCCCACCTGCTCGGGTACGTGGTCCGGACGGTCGCCGGGCAGCAGGGCGGCCGTCCGGACCGGATCACGCTGACCCACCCGGCGAACTGGGGACCGTACAAGCGGGAGCTGTTCGAACAGGTGCCGAAGCTGACCGGGATCGACCGCGTCGGCCTGATCACCGAGCCCGAAGCCGCGGCGGCGCACTACGCGGCCCAGGAGCGGCTCGACGAGGGTGCCGTCGTCGCGGTGTACGACCTCGGCGGCGGCACGTTCGACGCGACCGTGCTGCGGAAGCGCAACGGCGGGTTCGAGATCCTCGGCACGCCGGAAGGCATCGAGGGCCTGGGCGGGGTCGACTTCGACGAAGCCGTGTTCGGGCACGTCGACCGGGCGCTGGACGGGAAGCTGTCGCAGATCGACCCGGACGACCCGGGCGCGGTGGCGGCGGTCGTGCGGCTGCGCCAGGAATGCGTGCTGGCGAAGGAAGCTCTGTCGGCGGACACCGAGGTGGCGGTCCCGGTGCTGCTGCCGTCGGTGCAGACGGAGGTGCGGCTGACCCGCGGCGAGTTCGAGGAGATGATCCGCCCGTCGATCACCGCGACGATCGGTTCGCTGCATCGCGCGCTGCGCTCGGCGAACCTGCGCCCGGCCGACCTCGGCGCCGTCCTGCTGGTCGGCGGCTCGTCGCGGATCCCGCTGGTCTCCCAGCTGGTTTCGGCCGAGCTCGGCCGCCCGACGGCGGTCGACATCCACCCGAAGTACGGCGTCGCCCTCGGCGCGGCGGCCCTCGCCTCGGGCCGCTCCGGCCTGGTGCAGGCGACGGAAGCGCGGCCCGCGTTCCCGCCGCCGGTGCCGCGGGTGCCTTCGCCGCGCGAGGAGACCCGCGTGCCACCGCCGCGCGAGGAGACGCGCGCGATGGCGACGCCCGGCTTCGGCGCGGGCGCACCGCCGCCGTCGCTGGGCCGCCAGAAGTCCGGCAGCCCGGCCCGCCGCGCCTCCCGCCGCGGCGTGGTGGTGGGCCTGTGCGCGGTGGCGGTCGTGGCGATCGGCGGGGTGGCGGTGGCGGTCAGCAACTCCGGCGGCAGTCCCTCGGGGAGCACCCCGCCACCGGCGACGACGTCGGAGAGCGAGACCCCGGCCCTGGTGACGCTGCCGCCACCGGAAACCCCGGAGACGACGCACGCGACGGTGGCCCCGCCGCACACGAACGCGCCGGTGACGACGCGCCGGAAGGTGCCGCCGAAGACGAGCCCCACCAAGACGACCACGCCCACGACGACGACCACCACCCCCACGACCACGACACCCCCGACAACCTGACCGCAGCGCCGCGGGGCTGGGTCGGCGATGCCGCTCGACGGGCTGAGCGGAGGCTCACCGCCGACAGCCGGGACCGGGCCGCCCAGCCCTTGCGGCCCGGTCCCGGCTCGGCGGCCCGCTGCCGGCGGCCCGGCCTCTCGACTCGCCGTGGTGACTTGGCCGGGCTGCCCGGTTCGGCGGGGCGCGTTCTCGGCCCGCCGCGGTCACAGGGCGATCCAGCGGGGCCGGCCGCCCGCGCTCGAGTGAGAGGCGCAGCCCAACCCGGTCCGCCCCCACCCGCCCAGTATGTGAGAGATTTTCCAGCCCATGGGGTGAAGCCCCACATCCCGCCGTTGACCACGATCGTCCCCCACCCGCAAGTAGATCGGGTGATCCCCCGCCGCCCCGCACCAGCACGTCCCAGCACCCCCACCCGTCAGCTCGCACTGCTCGCGGTCGTGCAGGTGTGCGGCATGAGCGTCTGGTTCTCCGCCTCGGCCGTCCTTCCGGCCTTGCGCGCCGAATGGGAACTCTCGCGGGAACAAACCGTCCTCCTCACCGCCGCCGTCCAGGTCGGCTTCGCCTGCGGGGCAGTCGTTTCCGCCGCCTTCAACCTCGCCGACCGCATCCGCCCGCAAACCCTCATCGCCGCCGGCGCGCTGCTCGCCGCGCTCGTCACCGCCGCATTGCCGTGGTGCGCGCGAGCGAGCGGGCTCGTCGTCCCGCTCCGGTTCACCACCGGCTTCGCCCTCGCTGCCGTCTACCCGGTCGGGATGAAGGTCGTCGTCTCGTGGTTCCCCCGCCACCGCGGGCTCGCCCTGGGCACCCTCCTCGCCGCGCTGACCGTCGGCTCGGCCCTGCCCCACCTCCTGGCGCCGCTCGACTGGCGAGCCGTCCTGTTCGGCGCGGCCACCTTGGCGACGATCGGCGCGGGAGTGTCGGCACTGTTCGTCCGCGAAGGCCCGGACCGGGCACCCTCGCCACCGTGGCAGCCGCGCTACCTGCTGCGGATGGTGGCCGACCGGCGGCAGCGGCTCGTGTGCCTCGGCTACTTCGGCCACATGTGGGAGCTCTACGCGCTGTGGGCCTGGCTGCCCGCCTACCTCGCCGCGACCGGCGGGCCGGGCGGGGTGACCGCGTTCGCCGTCATCGGGATCTGCGGGGCGGCCGGGTGCCTGCTGGGCGGCGCGCTCTCCGACCGCTGCGGCCGGGCCGTCGTCGCCGCGGTGGCCATGCTCGTCAGCGCCGGGTGCGCCGTGCTGTCCTACGCCGTCTCCGGCACCGTTCTCCTGCTGCCCGTGCTGCTGGTCTGGGGCGTCGCCGTGATCGCCGACTCGGGGCAGTTCTCCGCCGCGCTCGCCGAAACCGCAGATCCGCGGTACGTCGGGACCGCGCTCACCGCGATGACGGCGTTCGGGTTCCTGCTCAGCGCCACCACGATCCAGCTGCTGCCGCTCCTGGCTGACGCCGTCGGCTGGCGGGCCGCCGTGCCCGTGCTCGCGGTCGGGCCCGTGCTCGGCGCCGCCGCGATGCACCGCCTGCGCCGGTAATCTCGCCCCATGGCGGCGGAACACGTGATCGTGACGTCCACGACGGACTCGGAGACGGCGGCGCGAGAACTCGCGACGCAGGCGGTGGCGGGGCGGCTGGGGGCCTGCGCCCAGGTCGTCGGGCCGATCACCAGCGTCTACCGGTGGGACGGCGCCGTGCAGACCGACCAGGAATGGCGGGTCGAGATCAAGACGACCGCCGATCGCGTGCCGGCGCTGACCGAGCGCCTGCGGCAGCTGCACGGCTACGACCTGCCGGAAGTGATCGCCACGCCGATCGTCGGCGGCAGCGCCGAGTACCTCGCCTGGCTGACCGCCGAAACCCGTGGTCCGGACGCCGGTTCCTGACTAAAGTCAGGGAATGGAGCTCGAAGGACTCAGGCGGCGCTTCGCGACGCTGACCACCGCCCACCTCGCCGACGCGTGCATCCGGGCCGGGCTGCCGGTGCGCTGCGCCCCCGCGTCGACGCGCGCGGTGGTCCACGGCGGCCGCCTGTTCGGGCCGGCGGTCCCGGCCCGGCACGTCGGCAGCGTCGACGTCTTCCTGGAGGCTTTCGAAACCGCGCCCGAGGGCGGGGTGCTGGTCGTCGACAACGGCGGCCGCCTCGACGAAGCCTGCGTCGGGGACCTCGTGGTGCTCGAGGCGCGCGCCGCCGGGCTTTCCGGCGTCCTGATCTGGGGCCTGCACCGCGACACCGCGGACATCCGCGCCATCGGGCTCCCGGTGTTCAGCCTCGGCTCCCTCCCGACCGGCCCGCTCACCCTCGGCCCGCGCGTCGACGGCGGGCTGGCCGAAGCGGTCGTCGGCAGCTGGCGGATCGCGCCGTCGGACCTCGTGCTGGGCGACGACGACGGCGTGCTCTTCGTCCCGCTCGCCCGCGCCCCGGAGCTGTTCTCGCTCGCCGAAGCGATCCGCGACACCGAACGTCGCCAGGCCGACCGGATCCGGGGCGGCGAACCGCTGCGGGAACAGGTGCGCTTCGCGGAGTTCCTCGCCGCGCGGGAAGCGGACCCCGGCCTGACGTTCCGCGCCCACCTGCGTGCCGTCGGTGGTGCCATCGAAGAGTGACCACGAAAGTGTGGTCGTTCACCTGACCGGGTATCCCTCGGCGGGAGGCGGGACCATGAACGCAGTCATCGGCTTCGGCCAGGACATCGAATACCACTTCGCCCGGGGGCTGCGGGCCTACCTCGCCCGCGTCGCCGGCGCGGTCGGCGTCGGGTTCGAGTCGTGTTCGCTCGACCTCGACGTGCCCAGCTCCGGGTACGTGGCGCTCGACCGCACCCTCCCGGACCTGCCCGCGCACGACCTGGCCCTGATCTGGGACGAGGTGCACGGCTGGTCGGCGGAGGTCGAACCCGAAAGCGGCGGCGCGGCCAAGGTCCTCGGCTACCTCGGGGGCACCGAGGTCGTGCCACCCCCGCGCGCGGTCGCGAGGTTCCTCGACGCGCTGCGGTTCACCGGGCCACCCGCCGGCGCGTTCCCGCCGCCGGTGTTCCGGCGGCCGGGGCACCACGAGGACCTCGTCGAGCGGCTGCCGGTCACCGGCCCGGAAGACTTGCCGCGCCCGGGCTCCACGGCCTGGTGATCGCAGGACGGGAGCGCGCCGGGCACCTAGGATGAGCGGGCAGCGCCCCGTCCCCCCGAAGGAAGCCCGTGACCGCCGATGAGCCGCACCCCGTCCGCGTCCTGCTCGTGGAGGACCACGACATGGTGGCGGAGGCACTGCAGCTCGCCCTCGACCGCGGCGACGGGATCACCGTGGTGGGCCGTGCCCGCTCCCGGGCCGAGGCCCTCGCCGACGTGCGCGAGCACCAGCCGGACGTCGTGCTGCTGGACCGGCGGCTCGCCGACGGCGACGCGCTGGGCGCCATCGCGGAACTCGCGGCAGGCGGCGCCCGGGTGCTGGTGCTGACCGGCGACGCGACCCCGGCGATCGCCGCGCAGGTGGCGAAGGCGGGCGGGGCCGGGCTGCTGTTCAAGTCGTCGCAGCTTGGCGTGCTGGAGTCCGCCGTCCGGGAGGTGGCCGCCGGCGGCGTGGTCTTCGAGCCGGAGCTGCTGCCCGGCGTCTTCGACCGGCTCACCGGCCGGGTTCCCGCGGTGGGCACGGCGCTGACCGCGCGGGAGCGCGAAACCCTCGACCTGCTGGGCGAAGGCGCGACCACCGACGAGATCGCCGAGCGGCTCGGCGTGTCGCGCAACACCACCCGCAACCACGTGCAGCGCGTGCTGGAGAAGCTCGGCGCGCGCTCGAAGCTCGAAGCCGTCGCCGTGGCCCGCCGGGAGGGCCTCATCAGCTGATGCAGCTGCACCAGCCCGAGGTGAGCGGTTGCATCTCGTGCGGCGCCGCGCGGCCGACGAGGCTTGACGCGTGGACATTCCGGCCCCGCTCACCGCGGAGTGTGCCCTGACCGGCTCGGCGGGCGGACTGGCGCTCGTGCGCCGGTTCACCCGGCTGACGCTGCGCGCGTGGGCCGGCGGCTCCGTCGTCGACGACGCCCAGCTGCTCGTCACCGAGCTCGTGACCAACGCGCTGTGCCACGGCGGCGGCCGCCCGCGGCTGCGGCTGGCGATGGCCGGCGGGCAGCTCCGCATCGAGGTCTTCGACGACGATCCGGCGCCTCCGGTGCGGCGGCCCGCCGGCGCGGACGGCGGCTGGGGCCTCACCCTCGTGGCGCGGCTCTCCTCCGCTTGGGGGACCGCGCGCCACGGCCGGGGAAAGGTCGTCTGGTGCGCGCTGCCGGCGGCTTCGGCCGAACTCGCCGGGTGAGCGACCGGGAACGCGCCCTGCCGACCACGCGACGATCCGGCAGAGTTGCCGCATGGACGACGACCGGTTCCGCATGCTGGTGCAGGGGGTGCTCGACTACGCGATCTTCATGCTGGACACGCGAGGGCGGATTTCGAGCTGGAACGCCGGGGCGGCGCGGATCAAGGGCTACTCGGAAGACGAGATCCTCGGACAGCACTTCTCGGTGTTCTACCCGCCGGAAGACGTCGCGGCCGGGAAACCGGACCGGGAACTGGAAGTGGCGGCCGCGGCGGGGCGGCTGGAGGACGAAGGGTGGCGGATCCGCAAGGACGGCACCCGGTTCTGGGCGAACGTCGTGATCACGGCGCTGTACGACGATCGGGGTCGGTTGAAGGGGTTCGGGAAGGTCACCCGCGACATGACGGACCGCCGCGCGGCCGAAGTCGCCCTGCGGGAAAGCGAAGAACGGTTCCGCCTGCTGGTGCAGAGCGTGGTCGACTACGCGATTTTCGTGCTCGACCCCCAGGGGCGGATTTCGAGCTGGAACACCGGGGCGGCGCGGATCAAGGGCTATTCCGAGGACGAGATCCTCGGGCGGCACTTCTCGGTGTTCTACCCCGCCGAGGACGTGGCCGCGGGAAAACCGGACCGCGAACTGGAAGTCGCGGCCGCGGCGGGGCGGCTGGAGGACGAAGGGTGGCGGGTGCGCAAGGACGGCACCCGGTTCTGGGCGAACGTGGTGATCACGGCGCTGCTGGACGAGCGGGGCCGGCTGCAGGGCTTCGGCAAGGTCACCCGCGACATGACCGAGCGCCGCAACGCCGAGCAGGCCCTGCGGGACCGCCGCCGGCTGGTCGGGCACCTCGTGGAGGCCCAGGAGGTGGAGCGGCGCCGGATCGCCTGGGACGTCCACGACGAGTCGATCCAGTCCATGGTCGCCGTCGGCATGCGCCTGCAGCTGCTCGCCTCCCGGCTGCCGGAACCGGCGGCGACCGCGGTCGGCGGGCTCGACGAGTCGGTGCAGGCCGCCATCGGCCGGCTGCGCGGCCTGGTGTCCCGGCTGCGGCCGCCCGAGCTGGACCGCCACGGTCTCGTGGAAGCGGTCTCCGCCTACGTCGACGACGTCGCGCGCCGGTGGGAACTGGCGCACTCGGTGCGCGACGAGCTCAGCGCCGAGCCGTCCCCGGAAGCGGCGATCACCGCCTACCGGATCTGCCAGGAGGCGCTGAGCAACGTCCACAAGCACGCCCGGGCCACCCGGGTCGACGTCACCCTGTCCACCGTGGACAACGGGACGCACGTGCGGATCACCGACGACGGCATCGGCACGGCCGGCGACGAAGCCGGGGCGGGCCACTTCGGGCTGGTCGAAATGCGCGAGCGGGCCGAAGCGGCGCACGGCTGGCTCTCGCTGACCAGCACCCCCGGCGAGGGCACGACCGTGGAGTTCTGGCTGCCCGCGCTGCCCGACGTGACGGGACTCGAACCATGACCGAGCTGCGGGTGCTGATCTCCGACGACGACGTGATGATCCGCGACGTCCTGAAAGAGGTCCTCGAGGAGGAGCCCGACATCGCCGTGGTCGCGGTGGCGGGCGACGCCGACGAGGCGATCCGGCTCGCGGAGCGGCACCGGCCCGCCGTCGCCGTCCTCGACGTCCGGATGCCCGGTGGCGGCGGGGCGCGGGCGGCGCGGGAGATCGCCCGCTGCAGCCCGGGCACCGCGATCCTGGCTTTCTCGGCCTACGCCGACCGGACGTCGATCGCCGGGCTCGCGGCGGCCGGCGTCACCGAGTACCTGGTGAAGGGCGCGCCCAACCGGGCGATCGTCGAGGCCGTCCGGCGGCTGGGTGGTCAGCCGCGGCCGTGAGCGGTCACGGCCGGACGTTCGCCGCGACGCTGTCGAAGTCCGCCGGGAGCAGCGTGAACAGCCGGCGCACCGCGCGCGACCCCCCGGCGTCGACGCTCAGGTGCGCGCCGGCCGCGTCGGCGAGCAGCTGGGCCCGCAGCAGCGAGTTCAGGCCGGCGACGGAGAAGAACGTGACGGCGGAGAGGTCGATGACGACCTCCTCGACCCGGTCGTGGATGCGCGACTGGAGGACTTCGTCCAGTCTGCGCGCGGTGCTGAGGTCGACCTCGCCGGAGACCTCGACGAGCACCGTGCGGGCGCCGGGGTGGCGCAGGTGCAGGGACATGTGGCCGCCGGCGGCGATGAGCTCGTGGTCGGCCGAGCGGGGCTGGGGAACCATCGCGGTACACCCTTTCCTCGGGCAGCGGGGCGAACCGGACTTCCGGTACGGGTGCCAGGGAAAGGCAGCCTGCCGGCGCGCGGCGCGGAGCGTCCGGTGGCGGCTGACGGCTCAACCGTGAGCCTTCAGCATAGTGCAGATGCACTAGACGAGCCATCGGGCCCGGCCCGGTGGGGGAGGGTGTGGCCGTAGTCTGACGCGGAGTAACCAGGAGGTCGCATGCCCACCACGGTCGTCAACCTGAAGGGACACCGGGACGATCCGGACTACGCCGACGTCGTCTACGTCGGGCGCGCGATGCACCGCGGCGGCTGGCACCTCGAGGGCTCGAAGCTCGCCAGCCCCTTCCGGCCCGGCCCCGACGGCTCGCGCGAGGAAGTCGTCGCCAAGTACCGCGAGCACCTGCTGTCGCGGCCGGATCTGCTCGCCCTGCTGCCCGCCCTCCGCGGTCGCCGCCTCGGCTGCTGGTGCGTTCCCGAGCCGTGTCACGCCCAGGTCATCGCCGAACTCGCAGATCACGGGCGGTAACGAAACGCACCCCCTCCGCGAGTAACCTGACACGAGGGGGTGATCCATGGTGTCCGCGCGGCGGCACGGCGGCTTCAACGAGGCCGAACTGCCCGAGACGCACCGGATCAGGTGGTGGCTGGCGGCCGGGGTGGCGGGGCTCGTCGCCGCCGGGTTCGCCGTCGTCCCGTACCTGCCGTTCTTCCAGAACCTGCCCTTCATCCGGGACCCGAAGGTCGCCAGCGTCATCACCTGGACCGTCCTGCAGACCTCCGTCGTCCTCGTCTCCGTCGTCCTGACGCTGTACTCCGTCGGCAAAGCGCGGCTCGAAGCCGCCGCCTACCGGGCCAACCAGATCGACATCCGGCTGTTCGCCGACGAACGGCCGGAAGGCAGCCACGACCGCGAGATCGACTCCGCCGTCGAACTGACCGCGACCTTCAAGCGGTTCCTCAACGAGTCCCGCCTCTACACGCCGACCCCGGTGCCCGGCGTCGGCAGCTCGTACGACTTCATCCAGATCGTCGAGCACGCCGGCGATTCCGCCGACGGCTGGTGGAAAGCCGCGACCAAGCTGATCCGCCTCGCGCAGCCGCCCGCCGCGTTCACCGTCAGCGGCACCATCCGGCCGGGCAACACGACCGGCCGCTACCAGCTCATCCTCGAACTCGTCCGCGTCCCGCGCTTCGCCGCCAGCCCGCTCGTCATCGAGGACGAGAACTGGGCGCGCGTGCTGCACCGCGCGGCGAACGCCGTGGCCGCGCTGGTGATCCCGCGCAGCGCGTACGTCCGCACGAACATCCACTGGGCCGCCTGGCGCGACGCCAAGATCCCGTACGAACTGTTCGACGCCTACCAGCGCGCCAACCACTTCATCACCTACCGCCGCTACGACGAAGCACTGGCCGAGTACTACCGGGCGCTCAGCCTCGACCCGGCCAACGTCTACATCCGGCTCGAGATCGCGGCGCTCCAGGAACAGCTCGACCTCCACCTCGACGCGCTCGCCACCTACGACGACGTGATCACCGTCTGCAGCCGGGGCCACCCCACCCTCGCCCGGTGGTGGATCGGACCCGATTTCGCGCGCCAGTCCCGCCGCGACGCGCGCTGGCGCGACGTCGCCCTGCTGATCGCCCGCTACCGGCACGCGCTCGTGCTCGGCCACGGCGACTCCGTGGCCGGGTCCTGGTGGGTCCGGCGCACCACCGCGGGCGCCCCGGGCGACGCGCGGGCGCGGCGCCGCGCCGAGCTGCGGGCCGCGATCGAGCTGCGCTTCCGCCGGTACGTCGACCTCGACGTGCGGACGCAGCGGTACCCGACCCCGCGCGAGAAGCGGCTGGCGCTGCACCGGCGCGTGCTGCGCGTGCCGGTCGAGGAACTCCTCGTCCAGGAGGCGACGCCGGCGCAGCTGGCCGAGTACAACCAGCGCGCCGCGGAGATGCGCTCGTACTTCGCCGCGCTGTCGCAGTACGAGATCGAGCGGCTCATCGAGGACTACCGCCGGTTCGGCAGGCGCTGGCGCCGCAGCTGGCAGCAGCTGACCAACCGCGCGCTCGACCTGTCCCTGGTCTGGGCGGTGCTGCGGCGCGCGATGGCGGATGTCGAGCCGGTCACCGGAGCCGTCCCCGAACCGCTGCCCGCCTACCCGGCCAGCCGCGAACGACTGGCCGACGTCTGCCCGGACCGGCGGTGGCCGCCGGACCCGCGGGCGCTCGACGACACCGTCGAAGCCGCCGGGCCGCGTAGTTCGTGGGAAGAGTGCTACAACGCGGCGAGCGTGTACGCCGTCGCGATGCTCGAAGTCGGCCCCCGCGGCGAACGCGACCTGCGCGACCGCGCCCGGAATCCGCGCCTGGAAGGCGAAGCGCGCGACGAAGTGGCCCGCCGCGCGGTCCGCGAGCTCTACCACGCGGCGACGATCAGCCACAGTGGACGGCTGCCCGAGCGCCGTTCGTGGGTGATGGGGGAGGACCCCGACCTCGCGGCGCTGCGCGGCCACGAGCTGTTCCGCGTCTTCGAGATGGTCACCTTCTCCCCGGACCGCGCCGCGCCGCTGCGGCCGCAGCGCGCGCACGTGTGGGAGCAGGTCAGCTACGTCCGCCAGCTCGTCGCCGAGATCGCCGGCTGCCGGGCGCACTTCTGGCGCACCCGGCCCGTGGACCCGGGGCCGGACAGCCGGACCGTCGACCGCTGGCGCGCCGCCGACCGCGACGCCTGGCGGAAGCTGACCGCGCTGGCCACCGGAAAACAGGATTGGTACACGCGCTACCAGGCGATCTGCGCGTTCCGCGAGTGGTCGGCGGAATCCGGCTATCCCGGGTCGATCTCGGGTTTCCCGCTCTACAGCGAGGAAAGCCTGCACGCCCAGCTGCGCGGCGCGGCGGGACGGCGCGGGAAGACCGGCCTCGACCCGAACGTCGTCGTCCGCGAGTACGTGCGGCTGTGCGACCAGCGGCTCGACCAGCTGGTCGCCGACATCGCGGAACTCGAGCACACGCTGGTCGCCGAGGACGACCACGCGGCGCGCACCCAGCTGTGGGCGGCGCTGTGCTCGTGGTTCGACGACGACATCGCCGACGGCTCGTCCGCCGGCGAGCGGCGCGAACGGTTCCGCAAGCTGGCCCGGCCCTAGGACGGCCGCGTGTAGCGGTGCTTCACCCCGGCCGGGAAGTACTCGGGATCGCCGGCCGGGCGCAGGACGACGTCGGGCAGCTGCCGGTCCGCCGGGACGTAGTGGGCGAACTCGCTGTTGAGCCGCACCAGCTGCGCGCGCACGGACTCCGCGATCCGCCCGGCGTCGGCGCTCGCGCCCGGCGCGGTCTCGACGGTGATCCGCAGCCGCCGGTCGCGGTCGGCGTCCTCGACCGACTCGATGACGAACTTCCCGGTCACGGTGTCGCTGATGCCGGGCTGCTCCAGCCCGACGGTGACGTTCTCCGGGTAGACGTTCGCGCCGAAGAACGAAACCGTGAACAGCGACCGGCCGAACACGTACACGAACGGCAGCTCCGGCCCGGGCGGTGGCGTGAAGCCGTGCCGGGCGCAGTAGGCGAGCAGCTCGGCGTGCGGCAGGACGCCGCCGTCGTCGGCGATGTGGTAGCGGATCAGCGGGATCCCGCCGTCTGCGGTGAACACGAGCGTGCCGTCGTGCACCTCGAAGAAGCGGCTCGCCGGGTCGTACTGCACGAGGGTCGGGAGCCGGGCGTCGCCGAAGACCTCGCGGGCGAGGTCCGGGTGGTCGGCGAAGAACCGCCGGATGCCCACGGACACCGGGGTTTCGGTGCCGAGCACGCCCGCGTCCGCCGTGCCGTAGAGCGACGCGATGTCGGTGACGGGATCGGCGACCCCGGCGCGCCCGGCGACGAGGTCGCGCCACTGCTCGCTGAAGACCTCGCCGGCGAGGACGAGCTTGAATAGCGTACGCGGGCCAGTCGATGCCTTCGGCGAGCCCGGTGTCGACGACGTCCTTGACGAACGGCGGGTAGCCGAGCAGCACGACCTGCTCGAAGTGCGGCGCGAGTTCGGGGAGCACGCGCAGGATCTCGGCCTTGTTGTTGCCCGGCGCCACGACGGTGATCGGGCAGCCCTTGGCGGCGAGGTGCCGCACGCACGCGGTGGTGAAGAGCCCGCCGACCCAGGTCCCGAGCGGAAAGCAGACGACGGCGAGGGTGCTCTTGCGGTCGGCGTGGAAGCCGCCGACCAGCACCTGCTCGAACCGCCGGGCGACGTGCAGCTCGTCCTCGAGCGCCCGCGGCCAGATGGTCGGGCGGCCGCTGGAGCCGGAGGAGACGGCGATCATGTCGAGCTCGTCGAAGGTGCCGCCGCGGCACAACTCGGGCAGCGGGTACTTCCGGTGGTAGCTCGCCTTGTCCACGAGGGGCAGCTTGCGGAAGTCTTCGATGGTGGTGACACCCTCGGGAACGATCCCGTGCGCGTCGAGGAACTTCCGGTACGCGGGCACAGTTTCCGCGGTCCGGCGGAAGAGGTCGAGGACGTGGCTCTCGGAGGCCGGTTCCGGGGGAGCGAAGAAGGTGTCGAACGCCTGCCGCACGCGGGTCTGCCGACCGAGGTCCATGATCGGAGCATAGCGGCCGGCGCGTGTCATGATGGGCGCGTGAGCACCTCCGCGGAGCAGCACCCCGCCGGCGCGCCGTTGACCCTCTACCTGGTCAAACGGCTCGAGCTGGTGATCAGGGCCCTGCTCGACGACGCGCTGCGCCCGCTGGGCCTCACGACGCTGCAGTACACCGCGCTGACGGTGCTGCAGGCGAGCGGCCCCCTGTCGTCCGCGCAGCTGGCCCGCCGCTCGTTCCTCCGGCCGCAGACGATGCACGAGATGGTGCTGGCGCTGGAGAACCGCGGCCTGATCGCGCGCACCCCGAAGGCGGGCAACAAGCGCGTGCTGCTGGCGGGCCTGACCGACGCCGGCCAAGCGTTGCTGGCCGACTGCGCACCCGCCGTGGGCAAGGTGGAGCACGCCCTGCTGGCCGACCTCAGCCCCGGCCAGCGCGCGACGTTCCGCGAGGGCCTCCAGCACGGGGTGACCGCACTGGGAGCGCTGTCAGAGCTGCGTCGTTCTCAGGAAGCCTGATCACCGGACGACGCAGGCTTTTAGGGGCGACTGGACGATCCGCGTCCGCCGAGTGGAGTCTTTACTCAGGCTTGCTGACACTTAGGGGTTAGTCCGGACGAGTGGAAGCGACGAGTGGCGCGTAGCACGGGTGTGGGGCCGGGCGTTGGAGGGTACGTCCCCTTGTCCAGCGCATCCGCACCTGGAGGTTCGCCGACGTGACCCGGGCTAGCGACGTGGCAGCCAGCTGGGCCGCCACGCGCCGGCTACTGGTAGTGGCCGCCACAGCAGCGGGCTTGTGGCTGGCACTGTGGCTGACGTCCGGCGACGCCGACGCGGCGACTTCTGGGGCGCCGGACGATTCTGGCGGCTTGGGTGCGATCGCGCGGGTGGTGGATTCGGTCGAGCGCCAGCTTCCCATTGCGGCCACGAGTTCTGGCCCGGCGGTGCGTTCGGTCAGCCCTGCGGCGCCGCCCGTGGCTGGGATTGCTGCTGGGCGGGTGGTGCGTGCGGCCGGGCTTGCGCGGCCGCTGGAGACGGGGGTCGCCGCTGCGGGTGTGGGTTCGGCTGACCCAGCGGCGCGAGTGGTGGCTTCGGCCGGGCGCTCGGGGACCGAGATTCCTGCTGTGGATGTGAGTCCGGCGGTCGCGCCAGTTGCGCGAGTGGTGGGTTCGGTCGGGCGTGCGGTGCCGACGGTTGCTGCTGAGGGCGTGGGTTCGGCTGGGCGCCCGGTGGTCGAGGTTCCCGTTGCGGGCACGAGGCCTGGACCGGCGGTGCGATCGGTTGGGCCCGCGGTGCCGTCGGTGGCTGGGGTTGCTGCTGGGCCGGTGATGCGTTCGGCCAGGTCCGCGCTGCCGCCGGAGACCGGGGTCGCTGCGGGTGCGGGTTCGGCTGGCTCGGCTGCGCGGATGGTGCGTTCGGGCGAGCCGGCTGCGCCGCCGGTGACTGGGGTTGCCGCCGCGCGTGTGCGTTCGGCCGGGGCTGTGGTGTCGCGGGTTGCCGCGGGCGTAGGGGCGGCGGGGCCGGCGGTCGAGCCGATGGCGCGAATCGTGCGTTCACCCGAGCCCGCGGTGCCGCAGGTGCCCGAAATTGTCGCGGCGGGCGTGAGTTCAGCGGACAAGACGCTCGCGCCGGTGGTGCGTTCGGCGGGATCGGAGGTCGAGCCGGCCGCGCAGGCCGCGCACTTGGTCGGGCCGGTAGCAGATGCCGTGGTTTCGCCGGTAGTGCGCCCGATCGCGCGTGCTGCCAAGACCCTTGCGCCGGTGGTCGAGCCGGTAGCCACGGTCGTGCGTTCGGCCGAGCCGGCGGCCAAGACGGTCGCTGTCGTGGTGGCGCCGGTCGCCGAGATCGCCGGTCCGGTGGTCGACTCGGTTTCGCGTGCTGCCAAGCCGGTGACCAGCGCCGTTGTCGCGCCCATTTCGGGGGCCGTGCTCGAGCCGGTCGCGGATGTCGTGCAGGCGGTGGCGAAGCCGGTCACCGCCACGGCTGCCGCGGTGGCGGGACCCGTGGTCCAGGCGGTCGAGCCGGTCCTGGCGCCATTGACCGGTGCGGTCGCCGGCGTGGTGCGGCCGGTGGTGGCTGCCGTCGAGCCGGTGCTGTCGCCCGTCACCGCGACGGCCGGAAGTGTCTTGGCGCCGGTGACCGATCTCGTGCGTGCGGTGGCGAAGCCGGTCGTCGGCACCGCCGCCGGGGTGATCGAGCCCGTCGTACGGACGGTCGAGCCGGTTCTCCCTCCTGCCACCGATGGCAGCGAACTCCTCCCCAGGCCCGCCGGTCATATCGTCGAGCTGCCGCAGGTGAAATCGTCGCTGCCGTCGCGGAAAGCTCTTCCCTCCGTGCCCGTGAACGCAACCACGCCGGGTGCCGGTTGTCCGTCCGAAGTGGACGTTCGGCGAGCGGCGCACAACGCGCATCAGGCAAGTCCGGCGCACCAAGCGGATCCGACGTCCCAAGCCCGCCGTGGGCCCGCCAAGACCCCGCCGGTGCCGGCCGCGCCCGCGGTGCCAGCACCGTCCGATCTCGGCGGTGGGTCCGGCAACACCATTCCGCCCGCGTTCCTGGCCGCCGAGCACGGGACTCGCGACCTGCGGCCCGGCACGTGGCCTTCCGAGGACTTCGTGCCGCTCTTCCGTCCTTGCGAACCGGGTACCGGTCCCGGCTAGACCCGTCCCGATCTTCCGCTCCGTCGTGTGCTCCCGCGGCGTGTTCCGCGCTGCCCGCGACCAGAACTCGAACCGATCAACCACGCGTGGAAGAGGGACGTAATGGAAGCGAACGTGTTCGACCTCGGGAAAGTGCGAAGAGACGCGGTGGTCACCGTCCGCCTGGACGCGATGGCCAACGTCAGGCTCCTGACGGAGGTCAACTTCCAGGCATACCGGCGCCGGCAGTACTACCGGATGCACGGCGGGGTGGCCACCGCACCGATGTTCAAGATCCACATCCCGGCCAACGCGCACTGGTTCCTCGTGCTCGACGTCGAGGGGCTGGAAAACCTGCCCCTCCGCCCCCGGGTGAGCGTCGAGCCGGAACCGGCCGCGGCGGCCAGGGGACGCACCGGTCGGCGGTGATCTTGTCCCTCCGCGGCCTTCGGGCCGCGGAGGGACACAGGTGTGGCCGCCCGGCGACGGGGTAACCCGCCTTCGATGCAGACCTTCCTGCCCTGCGCCGACTTCACGGCCAGCGCCCGCACACTCGACCGGCGCCGGCTCGGCAAACAGCGCGTCGAGGCCCTTCAGGTGCTGCGCGCGCTCGTCGTGCCGGGCTACGGCTGGCGTCACCATCCCGCGGCGAAGATGTGGACCGGCTACGAGGAGGCCCTGACCCGCTACGGCTTCGAGGTCTGCGCGGTGTGGTGCGCTCTGGGGGCGGCCGACACGTGCGCGGTGAAGCTGGCCGACGAGTACCGGCAGTCGCTCGGCGGTGCGGTGGTTCGGACGCAGGCCGAGTTGGCGGTTGCCGATGAGCTGCCGCCGTGGCTGGGTGATGAAGCTGTGCACTGCAGTCACCAGTCTGCTCTGGTGCGGAAGGACCCCGATCATTACCGTGCGCGGTTCCCGGACGTGGCGCCGGACTTGCCGTACGTGTGGCCGCCGTCGGACCGCCCCTCGCGCACGGCTTGAGACCACGCTGCCGGCTTGCGGTTGGCAGCGCCCGAAGCCTGCCTGCGCCGAGCGGCCAGCGAGCGAGGCCAACCTGCGACTGACGCGGTTCGAGAGCAGTGCTCTCCGCGACAGGATTCGTGCAAGAGCGGTGCTCTCGGCGGTTGGCGTGACCCGAGAGCGGTGCTCTCCACGGCTGGCGCGGCTCGAGAGCGGTGCTCTCCGTGACCGGCAAGCTCAGCGAGCAGTGCTGCCTGTGGCCGGCCTGGCCGGAGATCGGCACGCCTGACGGCGGTGCTCTTCAGGTCTTGCAGAGGGCAGAGAGTAGTGCTCTTCGCGAGGGGTGTGGTCCGAGAGCGGCGCTCTCCGTGATTGGCGTGCTCGGCCAGCAGTGCTACCCGTGGCCGGCCTGAACCGAGAACCGCTCGCCTGCCAGTGGTGTTCTCCGGGGCCCGGCGCGGAATAAGAGCAGCGCTCTCCGCTATCAAAGCCGAGTGAGAGCGGTGCTCTCCACAACCAAAGCTGTCTGAGGGAAGTGCTCTCCGCGGCAGGATTCGCTCGAGAGCAGTGCTCTCGGCGGTTGGCGTCGCCCGAGAGCGGTGCTCTCCGGAGGTAACGCTCGCTGGGAGCGGTGTTCTCTGCGAACGACGCCGACCGAGGGCGGTGCTCCCCGCAAGTAACGGCGACTGAGAGCGGTGCTCTCTGCAGGCAAAGGTGACTGAGAGCGGTGCTCTTTGTGGCCGAAGCTGGCCGAGAGCGGCGCCTTCGAAGTCGATCTCGCCTGAGGGCGGTGCTCTCTGTGGTTAGTGCTGGCCGAGAGCAGCGCTCTCCGTAGTGGAAGTTGTTCGAGAGCAGTGCTCTCCGTGGCCAATGTTGCCCGAGAGTGGTGCTCTCGGGCGCTGGCGCGGCCCAAGTGCAGAACTCCGGAGACCAGCCCGGGGTCATTGCGGCCCCATCCGGGCCCGCACCGCTCGAATTGGCACCGGACCTGCGGCCCCAGTGGTCCACCGCCCCCACTGCGGCCGACCTTCGGCGGATTTACAACGTTGTATCAACGATGTAAAAGTTGGTCCGCGCTGTTCGCACGCCGTCGAAGGGGTCACCGATGTCCTCGCCTGCACGTGCTCACCTCACCCGTCGCGACCTGATCCGGCTCGCCGGGGGAACGGCCGCCGCCGTGGCGGCCGCGCTCTGGTTGCCTGGGATGGCCGCCGCCGCTGGGAGCTTCAGCCCGATTCGGCCGCCCGCCACTCCGCTCATCGTCCGGTCGCCCTACCTCTCCACCTGGCAGCCCGCCGACAACCTCGCCGGCACCTGGTCGAGCTTCTGGACCGGCCACATCACCGCCCTGTGCGGCCTCGCCCGCATCGACGGCGCCGCCTACGTCTTCGCCGGCTCGCCCGCCCTGCCGTCCGGGCCCGCGCTCACCCCGATGACGCAGGTCAGCCTGCGGGTCACCGGCACCCGCTCGACGTACGTCCTCGCCGGCGGGGGCGTGAACCTCACCGTCACCTTCTTCTCGCCGGTCGACCCGGCGAACCTGCAGCGCCAGTGCGTGCCCTTCGGCTACGTGACCATCCAGGCCACCGCCGTCGACGGGCGGGCGCACGCCGTCGACCTGCACTTCGACACCTCCGCCGAGTGGGTGCACGGCGACACCTCGACCCCGGTCACCTGGACGCAGCAGCAGTCCGGCGGCTACACGCTGCTCAGCTGCACCCCGGCGACCCCGGGCGTCCTCCAGGAGAACGGCGACCAGGCCAGCTGGGGCCGGCTCGTGCTCGCCGCACCGACGTCGGGGACCAGCTGGCAGATCGGGCAGGACACCGTCGTGCGCGCCGCCTCGGCGGGGCAGGGCGTCCTGGACAACACCAGCGACACCGCCCAGCCTCGCGCGATCAGCGACCGCTGGCCGGTCCTCGCGTTCAACAAGAACCTCGGCACGATCCCGGCCGGCGGCTCCTCGACCCCATTCACGCTCTCGATCGGGCACGTCCGCACGCCCGCCGTCCGGTACCTCGGCACCGCGCTCAACCCCTGGTGGACGCACTACTGGGGCAGCTGGCCGGACATGGCCGTCTGGTTCGGCAACGACTACGCGAGCGCGCTGGCCGCCGCGACCGCGATCGACCAGCGGCTGCACGACGACGCCGTCGCCGCGGCGGGTGGCGGGAGCACCGGTGAGCACTACGCCGGGATCTGCGCGCTGGCGCTGCGGCAAGCCTTCGGCGGCACCGAACTGGTCGACCGCGGTGGCGCGCCGTGGGGCTTCCTGAAGGAGATCTCCTCCAACGGCAACATGTCCACAGTGGACGTCACGTACCCGGCTTTCCCGGCCTACCTCTACCTTTCCCCGGCGTACCTGCGGCTGATCCTGGAACCGCTGCTCGACTACGCCGAGCGCGGCGGCTGGCCGATGCAGTTCGCCGAGCACGACCTCGGCACCCACTACCCGGACGCGACCGGGCACAACGACGGCAACGAGGAGAGCATGCCGGTCGAGGAGTCGGCCAACATGCTGATCATGGCGGCCGCGCTCGTGCAGCGGCTCCCGTCGGCCGACGCCGTCGCCTTCGCGAACACCCACTACCGGATCCTGCGGCAGTGGGCCGAGTACCTGATCGGCAACACCCTGGACCCCGGCTTCCAGAACCAGACCGACGACTTCACCGGGTTCATCGCGCACAGCGCCAACCTCGCGCTCAAGGGCATCATCGGCGTCGGCGCGATGGGCGTCATCGCGGCCGCGGCCGGCAACACCGCCGATGTCCAGCGGTACCGCTCGACGTCGCGGAGCTACATCAGCCAGTGGGTGACGCTCGCCGAGGACGGCCAGCACCTCAAGCTCGCCTACGACCAGCCCGGCACGTGGAGCTTGAAGTACAACGGCTTCGCCGACCGCGTGCTCGGCCTCGACCTCGTCCCGCTCGGCGTCGCGGCGCAGGAAGCCGCCTGGTATCAGGGCCGCGCGGGCGCCCACGGCGTCCTGCTGGACCCGCGCAACAACTACACGAAGGCCGACTGGGAACTGTGGACCGCGGCCTGGCTGACCGACCAGCCGAACATCCGGAACACGCTGGTCGAAGGCGTCTACAGCTACGCGAACACCACGCCGCAGCGGGTGCCGTTCAGTGACTGGTACGTCGTCGCCGACGCCACCCAGCGCGGCTTCCAGGCCCGCCCGGTCGCCGGCGGCTACCTGGCCCTGCTGACGCGCCCGGCGGCGTCGACCACGGTCTGGCGGAAGCTGCAGAACCAGCGGTCGGGCAAGGTGCTCGCCGTGTCGAACATGTCGCTGGCCGACACCGCCGAAGTCACGCAGTGGACGGACAACGGCACCGCCGACCACCTCTGGGCCGTGGTCGACAACGGCGACGGCACGGTCAGGATCGTCAACCGCAACAGCGGCAAGGTGCTCGCGGTGCACGACCAGAGCCTCGACGACGGCGCCCACGTCCAGCAGTTCCAGGACAACGGCACCCCGGACCACGACTGGCGGATCGTCGACGCCGGCGGCGGGTGGTCGAAGCTCGTCAACGTCCGCAGCGGCAAGGTCATGGCGGTCGACCAGCAGTCCACGGCGGACGGCGCCCAGGTGACCCAGTGGGCCGACAACGGGACTCCGGACCACCTGTGGCGGTTCGTCTGACGCCGTTTGCGACACTGGCGCCGTGTGCGCCGACCCCATCCGCCGGTTCCTGGCCGAGCAGGACCCGCCGACCCCGTGCCTGGTCGTCGACACCGACGTCGTCGCCGCCCGGGCGCGGGAGGTCCGCTCGGCCTTCCCCGGCGCGCTGATCCGGTACGCGGTCAAGGCCAACCCGGCGCCGCCGGTGCTCGACGCGCTGGTGGCGGCCGGGATCGGCTTCGACGTGGCCGGTCCCGGCGAGCTGGCGCTGTGCCTGGAGCGCGGCGCCGTCCCGGCGGACATCGCCTACGGCAACCCGATCAAGAAGCCGCGCGACATCGCGTTCGCCTTCGAACGCGGGGTCCGGGAGTTCACTTCGGACGCGGCGGACGACGTCGACCACCTGGGACGGCACGCGCCCGGCTCGGCCGTGTCGATCCGCGTCGTGCTCGACGGGCCCGACTCGGTGACGCCGTTCGGCCGGAAGTTCGGCTGCGAGCCGGCCGAGGCCCTGGACCTGGTGCTGCGTGCCGCCGCGCTCGGGCTCCGGCCCGGTATCGCGTTCCACGTCGGTTCGCAGCAGCCGGCCGTCGCCGCGTGGGAGATCGGCATCGCCACGGCGGCGAAGCTGTTCGCCGAGGCCACGGCACAGGGCGTCGCGATGACGCGGCTGAACCTCGGCGGCGGGTTCGCGACCGCGCACCGGGCCGGCGTGCCGTCGCTGGACGCGTACGCGGCGACGATCGCGTCGGCCCTCGAGTCGCACTTCCCCGGGGAGCGGCCCGAGCTGCTGCTGGAGCCGGGCCGGGTGCTCGTCGCGGACGCGGGCCTGCTGCGGACCGAGGTCGTGCTCGTCGCGCACCGGGGCGGGCGGCGCTGGGTGTACCTCGACATCGGCCGCTACAACGGCCTCGCCGAGGCCGAGAACGAGGCGATCGCCTACCGGTTCGAGCCGGTGGACCCGCCCGGCGGCCCGAGCGGCCCGGTGGTGCTCGCCGGGCCGACCTGCGACGGCGACGACGTGCTCTACCAGCGGACGCCCTACGAACTGCCGCTGCGACTGCGGACCGGAGACCGGCTCGAGCTGCCGGGCACCGGGGCCTACACCGCGAGCTACGCGTCGGTCGGCTTCAACGGGATCGAGCCGCTGCGCACGTACTGCATCGGGAGGTGGGGGGATGCCTGAGGTCGGCCGGTTCACCGGGCGGCACGTCCTGGCCGAGCTGCACGGCGTCGACCCGGGCCTGCTCGACGACCCCGCGCGGCTGGGGGAGCTGCTGCGGGCGGCGGTGACCGGGGCGGGCGCGACGGTCGTCGACATCGTGGCCAAGCGGTTCGCGCCGCAGGGTGCCACGGTGATCGCGCTGCTCGCCGAGTCGCACGCGTCCGTGCACACCTACCCCGAGCACGGCTCGCTCTTCGCGGACGTGTTCACCTGCGGCGAGCGCGCCGACCCCGAGCACGCGCTGCGGTTGCTGGCGAAGTCGCTGGACGCCGCTTCGGTCCACCTGTCCGTCCTGCGCCGCGGAGAACGCTGATGCCCCAGATCCACGAACCGGTCGGCCCCGGCCTCACCCGCGTGTGGGAGGTCGGTGACGTCGTGTTCGACGCGCGCACGCCGTACCAGCACGTGCTGATCGGCAAGACCGCGCAAGGGGTTTCGCTGTTTTGCGACGGCGAGCGCCAGAGCACCGAGGCGAGCCAGCTCGTCTACCACGAGGCCCTGATGGTGCCCGCGCTGCTGCTGGCCGAGCAGGTGCGGCGCGTGCTGATCATCGGGTCGAGCGAGGGTGTCGCCTCGCAGCTGGCGGTCGGCGCCGGCGCTTCGCTGGTCGAGCACGTCGACATCGACGAGCAGGCGGTGCGGGCGTGCGCCGAGCACCTGCCCTACGGCTACACCTCCGCGGACCTCGCGCGCGGCGACGGCCCGATCCGGGTGTCCTTCGAGGACGGCTGGGCCTTCCTGGCCGCGGCCGAAGCCCGGGGCGACACCTACGACGTGGTCGTGATCGACCTGCCGGACGAGAACGACGACCCGGACGCGCAGCACAACCGCTTGTACGGCAAGGACTTCCTCGACCGCTGCGTGCGGGTGCTGGCGCCGGGCGGGGTGGTGACCTGCCAGGCGGGCTGCCCGACGTTGTGGCGCAACGAAACACTGCGGGCCTCGTGGCGCCGGTTCCGCGAGGTGTTCGGCACGGTGCTGTACTTCGGGTCCGACGAGCACGAGTGGGCGTTCCTGTCCGGCCGCGTGGACCGCGTCGACGACCCGGCCGCGCTGGTGGCCCGGCGGTTCGCGGAGCGGGGGAGCGAGGCGGCGACCCTGGACGCCGAAGCCCTCCTCGGCGGCGCCACCCCGCCGTATTCGCTCCGGCACGGCAGTGGTCCGGACCAGTCCTGACCTTCGATTATCCGAATATCCATCGCTTTTGAACGTGAAATTGCGGGAAATGGATTTCCCGTACTCTTCGCGGTCGTGTTACTCCGTTCAGTGGCCGTCGAAATGGTGGTGATCGCGCTACGATCTGCTCCGCGCGCGATCATCATGATCACCAGGCACCGTGGCCCGTTTGGAGGAGCGTCATGCTCGTTGTGTCGGTCGTCGCCGGAATGATTCTGTCCGCTCTCGCCGCCCCCGTCGAATCCCCGGCCACCTCGGTTCCGGCCGAAAAGATCACGCTCGACATCAAGACCATCAACGGCTCCGGCTGCCCGGCCGGCACCGCCACGGCATCCGCGGACGTCGCGTCCGACAACACGTCCTTCACGGTGCACTACACGAACTTCACCGCCAAGGCCGGTGGTGGCGCACCGGCGCTGGAGGGCCGGAAGAACTGTCAGATCAACGTGCTCGTCCATGTCCCGCAAGGATTCACGTACGCGATCGCCGAAGCCGACTACCGCGGCTACGCGCACATCGAGAGCGGCGCGAGCGCGCTCGAGCAGGCCAACTACTACTTCACGGGGACAGCGCCGACCGCGCGGGTGCGCCACACCTTCCCCGGCCCGTTCCACGGCGTGTGGCGGGCCTCGGACGTGACCGAGGTCGAGGAGCTGGTGTTCGCCCCGTGCGGGGAGAGCCGGAACCTGAACATCAACGCGGAACTGCGCGCCGACGCGGGTACCTCCACCGGTGGTTCTTTCATCGAAATGGATTCCGAGCACGCGAGTGTGGACACCATTTACCACTTCGCGTGGAAAACCTGCTGAATTCCGGGGTCATCGCCGGAAATGCGGACCGCTCACCGGCACCCGGCCGGTGAGCGATCCGCCCGCCTGTTCACCCGGACTCAGCCCGGCCAGGCGATCGCGTCGAGGAACTCGTCGATCGCGGTGACCACGCGCCCGAGCACGGCCACCGTCTCGCTGACCGGCCCGGGCACCTGCATGCCGTGGTCGGCGTCCGGGATCTCCAGCAGGTACGGCGACAGCCGGCGAGCCTCGGCGCCGTCCCACATCGCGTCGCCCGTGCCGCCCACCAGCAGCGACGGCGCGGTGGCCCGCGCCAACGCGGCGACCACCCACGGCACGGTGAGAATCGGCGTCAGCCACACCGCAGGCAGGCTCCGCTCGGCGGCCAGCGAGGCGGCGTTCGTGCCGAGGGACTTCCCGATCAGCAGCGGGCTCCCGCCGAGGCGGTCGAGCAGGGGCCTGATCTCGTCGCACACCCAGCTTTCGATCCGCGGCTCGGACGGTCGCGGCGGCGGCTGCGACCACCCATGCCGGTGCACGGTCACGCCGCGCCGCTCCGCCACCACCCCGGCATACATCAGCAGTCCCGCCGCGGGCCCGAACGCACCACCGGGAATCACGACGGCGTCAGGCATGCCGCCGGGCTAGACGTGCGTGACGAGCAGGGTCACGCCCGCTTCGCCGCCGCAGTCCACGAAGACCGGGCCCACCCCGTTGCCGATGGTCTGGACCAGGTTCGCCTTGGCCACGAAGTGGTCCGGGCCGGCCGACAGGATCCGGATGTTCTCCAGTGCCGGGTGCTCGGGGAAGCCGCCGAGCACGGATTTCAGGCCGGTGCCGCCACCGCAATTGCCGGTGATCGTCACTTCCTGGCCGCGTTGGGTCGTCGGGTTGGGGCTCACCTGCACGGTGGCCCGTGCCCCCTTCGGGAGCTGGTTCGCGTTCGTCATCGTCCCCTCCGTGCCGCCCGGCTGCGCGGTCGCGCCACCGGCCATTCCGATGCTCACCGCCGTGACCAGGCCGGCCGCGAGGGCCACGCCGAGCACCGCGCGGGTGGTTTTCGGGTTGCTGCGCATGGATTTCTCCTCCCTTGAACCCGGTCTCGGTCCGCCGGATCCGATCAGTCAGTCGCCGGGGGACGGGCCCAGGGTTCTCGAGGGAGGATAGTGAGACGTGGATCACATCGAGTGAGTCAGCGTGCGACGGGAGGTCGTTCGGTCTTCGCGGTGGGCACCAGCCGGCATCGTCGTTCGAACCGCTCCATCAGGACGGTAGCGATCAGGACGGCCACTGGGGTGCTCACCGCGATCCACATGCCAGAAGAGCTACCCAGGCCCGCGAACTCTCAATCGCCCGCGGAAAGCCCCGCGATCAGCTCGAGCAGCCGGCCGCGGAAAGCGGGGTCCTCGCCGAGCCCGCCGAGCAGGGCGGGTTCGGCGCGCACCGCCCGTTCGTGGACCGCCCGGCCGGCTGAAGTCAACCGGGTCAGGTGACGGCGCGCGTCCGCCGGATCCGGCGTGCGCGTCACGAAACCCGCCTTCGCGAGGCGGTCGAGCGTGCGGCTCATCGTCTGGTCGGTCACCTGGCAGTGCTGGGCGAGCGTCCGCTGGGGGAGCGGCCCGTCGCGCAGCGAGTGCAGCGCGATCAGCCCCGCGTGGGTGAGCCCGAGGTCGGCGAGAATGGTCACCCAGCGTTGCTCCACCAGGCGGGCGGCGACGGCCAGCAACCGCCCGGTGGGCCAGGTGCTCAGGTCGGGTTCGGGGGCTGTGCTCACCGTCACTCCGGGTCGTCGTGCAAAATGTTCAGCCTGCTGAACAATAGGGCGTGTTCGCCCTCGAAAGGACCTTAGCGACCATGAACGACTCCCCGCGCCGCCTCCGCTGGTTGCTCCCCGCGCTGCTCGTGGTCGTCTGGCTCGGGCTCGGCGGCTTCGGCGGGCCGTTCGCCGGGAAGCTCAGCGAGGTCGCGAAGAACGACAACGCCGCCTTCCTGCCGAGCTCGGCCGAGGCCACCGAGGTCTCCGGCGAGCAGAAGGCGTTCACCCCGCGCCAGGTGCTGCCCGCGACCGTCGTCGCCGAGCGCCCGGCCGGCCTGACCGCCGCGGACCGGCAGTTCCTCGAGGCGAAGGCGCGGGAGCTCGGTGGCGTGCCCGGCGTCGCCGGCCCGCTCGGTGCCCCGCAAAAGGCACCGCGGGACGACCAAGCCCTGCAGCTCAGCGTGCCGATCGTCGCCGACGGCAACCCCGGCGACGTCGTCAAGGAGGTCCGCGCGAAGCTCGCCGGCGCCCCCGGCGGGCTCACCGTGCTCGTCACCGGGCCCGCCGGGCAGATTGCCGACCTGGTCAAGGCGTTCGGCGGCATCGACGGCATCCTCCTGCTCGTCGCGGGCGGGGTGGTCGCGCTGATCCTCATCGCCGTCTACCGCAGCCCGTTGCTGCCGTTCCTGGTCCTGCTGTCGGCGGTGTTCGCGCTCGGGCTCGCCAGCCTCGTCGTGTACCTGCTGGCGAAGAACGACGTCCTCGCGCTCAACGGCCAGAGCCAGGGCATCCTCTCGATCCTCGTCTTCGGCGCGGCGACCGACTACGCGCTCCTGCTCGTGGCGCGCTTCCGCGAGCAGCTGCGGGACACCGAGAACCGCTTCGATGCGCTGAAGCTCGCGTGGCGCGCGACCCTCGAACCGATCGCCGCGTCGGCGGGGACCGTCGTGCTCGGCGTGCTGTGCCTGCTCTTCAGCGACCTCAACTCCAACAAGGGACTCGGCCCGGTCGCGGCGATCGGCATCGGCGCCGCGCTGCTCGCGTCGACGACGTTCCTGCCCGCGGTGCTGGCGCTCTGCGGCCGCGGCGCGTTCTGGCCGTTCAAGCCGGCGTTCGGCTCGCCGCACCCGGAGACGTCCGGAATCTGGGGCCGGGTGGCCCGGCTGGTCGGCCGCCGTCCGCGGGCGGTCTGGGTGGTGACGGCGCTCGTGCTCGGCGTCGGCGTCGCGTTCCTGCCGCAGCTGAAGGCCTCCGGCACCGCGCAGTCCGACGTGTTCCTCACCGAGGTCGATTCCCGGACGGGGCAGGAGATCCTCGGCCGCCACTTCCCGGGCGGGCTCGGCGCGCCCGCGATCACGATCGCCGACGTCGACGCGCTGCCCGCGGTGCTCCAGGCGTCCACAATGGACGGCATCGCGCAGTCGTTCCCGTTGCCCGGCCCCGACGGGCGGCCCAAGGTGGTCGACGGCCGGGTGCAGGTGCTGTCCGTGCTGAACGACCCGGCGGACTCGGAGACGGCGGTCGCGACCGTCGGCAAGCTGCGTGACGCCGTCCACGCGATCCCCGGCGCGAACGCGAAGGTCGGCGGCCCGACCGCGATCCAGCTGGACACGCAGCAGACGTCGAAGCACGACCGCGCCTTGATCATCCCGATCGTGCTGCTGGTGATCTTCCTCGTGCTGGCCCTGCTGCTGCGCTCGCTGCTCGCGCCCCTGCTGCTCATCGCCACGGTGGTGCTCTCGTTCGCGGCGACGATGGGCGTGTCGGCCCTGGTGTTCAACCACGTCTTCGGCTTCCCGGGCGCGGATCCGGTCGTGCCGCTGTTCGGGTTCGTCTTCCTGGTGGCGCTGGGGATCGACTACAACATCTTCCTGATGACCCGCGTGCGCGAAGAGGCGTTGAATCGAGGGACGCGGGACGGCACGTTGCGCGGGCTTTCGCTGACCGGTGGGGTGATCACGTCCGCCGGGGTCGTGCTCGCGGCGACCTTCTCCGCGCTCGCGGTGATCCCGATCCTGTTCCTCGCCCAGATCGCGTTCATCGTCGCGTTCGGCGTCCTGCTCGACACGCTGCTGGTGCGGTCGCTGCTGGTGCCCGCGCTGACCGTGGACGTCGGGCGCCGCATCTGGTGGCCGTCGAAGCTGGCGCGGGTGGAGGACCCGCGGCCGGCGGGGAGCTAGGAGTCGCGGACGACCCGGGAGTCCGCCGTCTCGCCGGTCAGGAACCGCGCCGTGCCGGTGAGGGTGAGCAGGCGGTCGAGGGCGGGCTTCCGGTTGTCCAGGCGCAGCCGGCGGCCCGTGCCGACGACCGCGCGGTGCACCTTCAGCAGCTCCGACAGCCCCGAGGAGTCGCAGAAGCCGATTTCGCCGCAGTCGAGGCGCACCTCTCGCACGCCAGGGTCGTCCGCCAAGCGGTCGGTGACCAGGCGCACGAGCAAGCCGGCCGTGGCGAACTCGAGGTCGCCGACGATCGCCACCGCGGCCGTGCCCTCGTCCGGGGTGCTCCAGGTGCAGGTCAGCCCGCTGGTCATGCCGAAAGCTCCGATCCGGCCGCCGGTTCCGTGAGGCGCTCGCGCGCGGCGCGGAGCAGGGCGGTGGCCCGCGGGAAGTCGCGCACCTCCGCTTCGAGCAGGTCGATGGCGGGCACCAGCGAGGTGGCCGGAACTCCTCGTGCGGTGAGGATCCCGGCGGTCCAGGTCAGGAACCCGGTGAACAGCTCTTCGTCGCCGACGTAGAGCGCCGTCGCGAGGTACTCGACGATGTGCGCGAGGTCCTCGGCGGTGTACTGGCGCTGCAGGTCGGTGTAGTCGCGCATGGCCGGTATCCGCTCCTCCAGCCCGGCCAGCACCGCCTTCACGAGCCGGCCGGAGCTGCGCGTGACCAGGGTGTACTCCTGGTCGGCCAGGTGCGGCAGGTCGTCGAGCGGCTGGTGCCCGGCGTGCGGGCGGGGGAGCGGCCGGGTGAGCCGGTCGGCCGCCGTCCGCGCGTCCGGCGCCCACGCTTCGGCGCCCAGCAGGCGTGCGTAGCGGCCGTCGGGGCCGAAGGCGGCGCCGCCGGCAATGACCGGGGTCGCGGCCGCCTGGCACGCGGTGATCGTGGCGTGGGCGGTCGGCAGGCGGGTCGCCAGCGAGCCGGACAGCGCCACCGCGTCCGGCCCGGTCCGGTGCAGGTGGGCCACCAGGTGCGGGGCGGGCACCTGCGCGCCGAGGTAGTCGACCTGGAAACCGCGCAGGCGCAGCACTTCGCTGAGCAGGCGGGCCGGCATCGCGTGCCATTCGCCGTCGACGCACGCGACCGTGACGCGGCCGAGGTGCGGCTCCGGGCGCTTCAGCAGGTAGCCGAACGTGGCGATGACGCGGTCGTTGATCGCGGTCGCCGCGTGCTCCTGGGCGACGGTCAGGCGGTTGGCCGCCCACTCCTGCCCGACCCGCCGCTGCACCGCACCGATCACGTCGAGCAGCACGCTCTCCGGATCGGTCCCCGCGCCCAGCGCCTGGACCACGACGTCGCCGGCGGTGTACTCGTCGCCGGTCGTCACGGCGTCCCAGAGCCGCTCGGCGTGCTCGGCCACCGCGGTGCTCATGCGGTGTACCGCCCGCGGCCGTGCCCGCCGACGGCGGCGAGGTGCTGCCCGCGCGGCGCGGTGATCGCCAGCACGGCCATGTCGTCGTGGGTGCCGCGCCCGATCCACTGCGAGGCGAGCATCTGCACGCGCTCGACGACGGCGTCGGCGGGCATGTTCGCGCATTCGGCGACGGCCTGGTGGAGCCGTTCTTCGCCGAACATCTCGTCCCCGAGCGGCCCGCCCTTGGCCTCGATGATCCCGTCGGTGTAGAGCAGGCAGGTCTCGCCGGGGTCGAGCGTGACGTCGGCGCTCACCGACTCGATCTCGGGCAGGACGCCGATCAGGCTGCCCCGCGTATCGGCCTCCTCGACCCGGCCGTCGGCTCGCACGACCAACGGCGGCGGGTGCCCGGCGGCGGTGACGCGCAGCTTGACGGTGGCGCCCTCGCGACGCGCGGACGCCAGCACCAGCGTGACGTACCGGGCGTCGGCGTTGTCGCCGAGCGTGCGGTTCAGCAGGTCGAGCAGCCGGTGGTGGTCGCCCGCCATCGGCAGCAGCGCCCGCAGGGTCGTGCGGATCTTGCCGGTCAGCACCGCGGCGTCCAGGCCCTTGCCGCAGACGTCGCCGAGCACGGCCAGCGACTCGTCGCCGTCGGCGGTGATCGCCGAATGGACGTCGTAGAAGTCGCCGCCGATCCGCTCGCCGTCGCGGGCCGGGCGGTAGCGGCCGGCGAACTCGACCCCGCCGAGCTGCTCGAGGGTGGGCGGCAGCAGCTCGCGCATCAGCGTGTCGGTGATGGACGCCTGCAGCGCGAACACCCGGGCCGCCGACATCGCCGCGCCCGCGCGGGCCGCGAACAGCCGCGCGAAGAGCTCTTCCTGGCCGGTGAACGACGCCCGGTCGCCGCGGCGCAGCAGCACCAGCGCGCCGGCGGGGACGCCGTGGCCCGGCAGCGGCGTCACGACGATCGAGCCGACCGGGCCGAAGCCGTCCGGCAGCACCCAGCCGGGGGCCGCGTCCGGGTCGAGCCAGCGCGACGGCACCGGCGGGAAGCCCTGCAGGGCCTCGCCGAGGCCGGGCAGCTCGTCCGGGTCGATCGCCAGCCGGGACCGGATCGGCTCGCCGCCGCGGACGCAGGAGACGGCGGGGAAGATGCCGCCGTGGCCGGGGGCCAGGATCAGCGCGGCGTCGGCGAGGTGCTGCGCGGCCAGCCGCGCGGCGACCTCCATGCAGCGTTCGAGGTTGAGCGAGCCCAGCAGGGCAGCCGAAGCGTCGCTCAGGAAGGCGGTCCGCTCCTGCTCCCGCGCCAGCGCCTCGCGGGCCGAGCGGGCGTCGGTCTCGTCGACGAGCCACCACGTCACGGCGTCGCCGTGCGGGATCGGGTACGCGGCGAACGACTTCGTGCCGACCTCGCCGCGGGCGATCCCGTCGGAAGCGCGGCTGGCGATGAGCCAGTCCGCGACGGTGCCGTCGAGCGGGCGGCCCGGCTCGGCGGCCGGGAAGAGCAGGCGGGCGGCCTCGTTGAGCGACCGGAGCACACCGGAACCGTCCACGACCAGTGCCGCGATGGGGGCGGTGGCCCACTCCCGTCCGTCGTCGACCGGGGCGGCGGTGCGCGCGCGGTCAGCCACGGGCTCCGGCCGGGCCCGGATCGGTGACCAGCTCGGCCCAGAGGGTCTTGCCGCTGGGCCGGCGCAGCTGGCCCCACGCCGCGGCGCAGCGCTCCACCAGCAGGAGCCCGCGGCCGCCGTGGTCGGACGGCTCGCGCCGGCGGGCGGCCTCGCCACCCCCGTCGTCGACCTCGATCCGCAGCTTGGCCGCGCCCGGCAGCAGCCGGACGTGGTAGGGCGCGCGGCCGTGGCGCAGCGCGTTGGACGTCAGCTCGTCCACCACCATGACGGCGGTGCTGACGACGTTGGCCGGCAGGCCGCACAGCACCGAGCGCACCCAGTGGCGGACCCGGGCCAGCTCGGTGAGCTCGGCGGAAATGCCTAGCTCGTGCCGCACATCGCGGAGCTTCACAACCGCCTCCTTCGCCGTGCCGGACCCCCCGGAGAGGCCTTCTCCTTCTTCATGCCCGGATCCGGGGCCGCCCACACGGATATCGGAGGTCGTCATGCTTCGCCCCAGGAAGAACGGGCCGCCTCGAGGGTCGGGTACACGGGCATGACGTCGCCGAGCCCGAGCAGTTCGATCGGCCGGGTCACGACTGGCGCGGCCGACACGACGGCGAAGCGGCCGCCCGCCCGGTGCGACTGCCGGGCGAGGCGCAGCAGGACCTGCAGGCAGCTGGAGTCGCAGTACTCCACGCCGGCCATGTCGACGACGATCCGCGCGGCACCGGGGTCCGCGGGCACCAGGTCCGCGAGCTTGGCGGAGACCGCGAAGTCGAACTCACCACGCAGGGTGTAAACGCTCAGGTCACCGTCTTCGGAGCTGTCCAGGGACCAGCCGTCGCCGGAGTACCGCTGCCGTGGCCGCGCTGCGTCGGTGGTCATGAAGACTCCAGATCGGGGATCGGGACACGGGCTGGCGGCTCAACCCGTTCCAGGGGCAATCTACCAAAGCCGCCCGCCGCGGGCAGCGCGGTGCCCGTTCACCGTCCTTTGAGGACAGGCTGCCGGGACCGCGGTTCCGCGGGCGGTCCGGGCGGCTCGGCGCCGGGCGGCACGATGGCGGTGTTCACCGTGCGGGTCAGCCGTTCGTAGGGGGCGCGGTGCTCGTCGTCGAGCAGCACCGCCAGCGGCGTCCAGACCCCCACCACGAACACCGACGCGGCCAGCGCGACGGGCAGGAGCAGCTGCTCCGGGTGCGTGCCGAGGTCCCAGCGGTCGAGGTCCAGCAGCCACCACGCGAGCCACAGCGGGGAGAGCAGGACGCCGTTGCGGACCAGCAGCGAGACCGGTCCGGCCCGGCGGCCGCCCCGCCGCGTCACCCGCAGCAGCATGGCGCGCTTCCCGGGTGTCGAGCCGGTCACCGCGGGCAGCACCACGAACCAGACGAGGGCGAGGATCACCACCGGCGTGTCGCGGTGGCGCAGGTCCTCGCCGAACAGCGTGAGCAGGCCGAAGAGGAACCCGAGCAGCGCGGCGAACCCGAGCAGGTCGGTGGCCAGCGCGAAGAGCCGCCGGGTGAAGGTGACCTTCGCGGCGTAGCGGCGCCGGTCGTGCTCCGGTTCGAGGGCGGGCAGCAGGCGCCCGAGCGGACCGGCGAGCAGCCAGCCGGCGACGACGCCCGCCGTGTTGAGGATGAGGTCGTCGACGCTGAACAGCCGGTACGGGCACGGGTAGACGAACCACAGGCCGGTCAGCTGCGTCAGCTCGAAGAACAGGGAAACGCCGAAGCCGATGAGGGTCGCGGGCACGAGCCGCATCCGTTGCGCGTACCGGACGTAGAAGCCGAGCGGCGCGAGCATCACGACGTTGAGCGCCGTGGTCCAGACCGCCGGGTTGTGCAGCAGCGCGCCGGGGCTCCAGTGCCCGCGGGCGCGCTGCGAGACCACTTCGACGAAGTAGAACGGCCGCAACTGCGGAGAACTCGCATACGTGTGTCCCGCGCAGTACGCCGGATCGGCGGGCAGCGGGAGCACCGTCTGCGTCGCGATCGCCAGCAGGTAGAAGAGGAACGCGTAGAAGACGAAGGTCTGCCACCCGCCGGCGCGGCCGCGGCGGCGGTAGCTGACGAACGCGGCCGGCAGCATGACGGCCAGCGCGAGGAAGGGGAAGAGGAGGAGGGCGGTGCGGACGGGGACGAGGTAGGTGGCGACCACGGAGCCGGTGGTACCCAGCCGCGGGGGACGTGAAGCGTGCTTCCCCCGGACGGCTGGGTTTCACCGGCGGCCGGTCACTGCGGCGGCGCGTCCTGCTGCCCGCCGCCCTGCTTGTGCAGGAAGTCCTTCACCTTGTCGGAGCCCTGGTCGATCTTGTCGGAGTGCTCGCCGAACCGCTGCTTGGCGGCTTCGGCGGCCTTGTCGACACCCTGATCGGCCTGCTCCGGGTGCTGCCCGAGCGCTTCCTTGGCCTTGTCGAACAGGTTCATCCGTCCTGCCTCCGTCCGGAATTCGATCATCGGTCGTCCCGAGGAGAACACCGGCTCCGGAGGCCCGCAACCACTAGGCACCCGTCGCGGGGATTTCCGGTGTTTCTGCGGGTGAAAGGCGGTGCGCGGGGTTTGGGCCACGGGGTTCGGGGTAGGGCCGCGGGCCCCGCGTGAACCGCCCGGGCCGCGGCGGCCGAACGTCTTGAATGAGTCGTTCAGGCAAGGCCGGGTAGTTAGGGCGGGGTGGGTCGTGTCAAGGGGCTTGTTGCAGCGTCGGTGACGGTGACGTTGATGGTGATCTTGAGGCAGGCGCGGGGCTGGCGGGGCTTCGTGTAGGCGTATTTGGACAGGGGTCGTTTGACTTTCCGTGGGCAGGTCCGTGCCCGGCGTGCGGGGAGCAGGCCGGCCAGGATCTGGCGGCCGATGGTGCCGACGAGGTCGATGTGGGTGTCGGCGATGACGGAGCGGGCGGTGATGATCTGGTCGCGGGCGGCGTGCAGGGCGACGCTGAATCCGGCCCGGTCGGGGTCGGTGCCGGGCCGGGTGCCGGTGGCGTCGGTCATCGCGATCCGCAGAATCTGGTAGGTGGCCAGCAGTGCCCAGAGTTCCTGTTCGGCTCCGGCCGGGGTCTGGGAGCGCAGGACCCGGCCGCCGGAGAGGGTGTCTTTGAGCGCGAGGAAGGCCGATTCGATTTCCCAGCGCTGGTGGTAGAGCTCGAGCAGTTCCGCAGCGGGATGGCGGTCGGGGTCGAGCAGGGTGGTGACCAGCCGGTAGTGCTCGGTGCGGCGGGAGCCGTCCGCCCCGGTGACGGTGATGCGGGCTTCGATGATGCGGACGGGCACCCGGCCGATGATCGAGGTGATCGATCCGTCCCGGTGGCGGCCGGTCAGGGGTGGGCGCCGGTTGGCTTTGAGCCGGATCAGCAGGTCCGCGCCGGAGCGGGC
Organism: Amycolatopsis lexingtonensis; assembly: GCF_014873755.1. Classification (NCBI taxonomy): domain Bacteria; kingdom Bacillati; phylum Actinomycetota; class Actinomycetes; order Pseudonocardiales; family Pseudonocardiaceae; genus Amycolatopsis; species Amycolatopsis lexingtonensis. The sequence goes on along the minus strand of NZ_JADBEG010000001.1, from coordinate 2,434,045 downwards.
GGTGCCGGCGATGAAGGTGGCGTCGTCGAAGTTGCGGTCGCCCAGCAGCACCATCCCCGGGCGTAGCCGGTCGGTGAGCCTGCCTGCGTAGGCCAGTTCCCCCTGGGCGGGGCTGCCGAACACCGCCCCGATCAGGGCGCGGGTCCCGCATTCGACCAGGGCCACCAGCCGCAGCAGCGGATACCCGGCGTCGGGGTGGGACGCGGTGCGGGTCTTGCCGGTCCAGGCCCGGTTGGGTTCGCTGTCGGGGATGGCGATGCCGGTCCCGTCGATCGCCACCGGCCGCAGCCCGCGCCAGCAGACCCCCGGGCTGCGTGGCCAGGCGATGGGGCCGGCCAGCAGCTCGAACAACGCCGCCAGCGGCCGGGCGCCGACCCGGCGGCGGGCCTGGCGCAACGCCGAGGCTGTCGGGGTCACCAGCCTCAGCTCGGCCAGCCCGGCGGTCAGTGCCGAGAACACCCCGCGGTAGCCGCGTTCGGGGAACAGTCCCATCGCCAGCAGGAAATACACCGTGACCCGGGCCGGCAGCAGCCGCACTCGTCGCTGGGTCGCCGGGACCGGCTCGGCCAGCACGGCATCGACTATCTCGAAGGGCACGATCTGGGTGAGTTCACCGAGGTGGCCGGGGGCGAAGACCCCGCTCGCGGTGCGGGTGATCCGGGTTATGACAGACTGCGCGGACAACGGAGCTCCCGCCGAACGTTGATCTTGGTCGACGATGTTCTAGCGGAAGCTCCGTTGCCCTGTGTCAGGGGGTTGACACCACACCCAACGCCCTAACTACCCGGCCTTGGTCGTTCAGGACCTCCGAAGACCTGAATGACTCATTCAAGACGTGGGCGGGCCGGTCGCCGGCGGCAGCGGGCCTGGCCGCGCGACTGTGCCGAAACCCCGCCCTGCGGGCCCCGCGTGAACCGCCCGTGGCCGTGGCTCGTATACCGGGTGAGGATCGCCGGTCCCGCCGCACGGGCCGGGTGGTCACCGCCGCGAACGATGACGTGAGGCTCCGCCATGCTTGGAAGAACCGCCCCGGCCGCGCCCCTGCCCGACTTCGGCCTGCCCCGGCTCGGCCGGCGGCACGGCGTCGCGGGCGGGGTGCTCACCGCGCTCGCCGCGCTGCTCGTGCTGTTCGGGCTCCTCGCGCCGGACGACCTCACCGCGTTTTCGGCCGGTGCGCTCGTGCGGGTGCCGGTGGAGGGCGTCGTCGTCGCCGCGTTCGTGCTGGTCCTGCCGCCGCGGGCGCGCAGCGTCGTCGCCGCACTCTTCGGTCTGGTGCTGGGGCTCCTGACCCTGATGAAGGCGCTCGACACCGGGTTCTACGCCACTCTCGAGAAGCCGTTCGACCCCGTCTACGACTGGAGCTTCTTCCACGCCGGGGTCGAGTTCCTGGCCGGCCAGATCGGGGACGCGGCCACCGTCGCCGTGCTCGTCGGGGCCGGTGTGCTCGCGGTGGCCGTCGTGGTGTTCATGGTCCTGGCCGCGCTGCGCCTGTCGCGGGTCGCCGCCGGGCGCCGGACCGCGGCGACCCGGGTCGTGGCGGTGCTCGCGGTCGTCTGGATCGGCTGCTCGGTGTTCGGCGTCGAAAGCGCGCCGGGTCAGCCGGTGGCCGCCCAGAGCGCCGTCGCGCTGGCCTACGGCGACCTCCGGCAGGTGGGGGCCGGCCTGCGGGAGCAGCGCCCGTTCGGCGAGGTGGCCGCGGTGGACGCGTTCCGCACCACCCCCGGCGACCAGCTGCTGAACGGCCTGCGCGGCAAGAACGTCGTGCTCACCTTCGTCGAGAGCTACGGCCGCGTCGCGCTCGACGACCCGGCTTTCGGCCCGAAGATCGGCGCGACGCTCGACGCGGGCACCGCGGAGCTGCGCGCGGCGGGCATCGGTGCGAGGAGCGCGTTCCTGTCGTCCTCGACGTTCGGCGGCGGCAGCTGGCTGGCCCACTCGACGGTGCAGTCGGGCATGTGGATCGACAACCAGCAGCGCTACAACGACCTCCTCGCCGGCGACCGGCTCACCCTCGGCGGCGCGTTCCAGCGCGCGGGCTGGCGGACCGTGTGGGACGTGCCCGCGCACACCAAGGACTGGCCCGAGGGGCAGCGGTTTTACCACCCGGACGCCTACTACGACGCCCGTGGCGTCGGCTACCACGGCCCGGGCTTCGCCTACGCCACCATGCCCGACCAGTTCACGATGTCCATGCTGCAGCGCAAGGAGCTCGCCAAGGGCGGTCCGGTGATGGCCGAGGTCGACCTCGTGTCCAGCCACGCCCCGTGGTCGCCCCGCCCCTGGCTGGTCGACTGGAACCAGGTCGGCGACGGCTCGGTGTTCGCCCCGATGCCGGCCGCGGGCGAGGCCCCGGAGTCGGTCTGGAAGGACCCCGCGAAGATCCGCGACGCCTACCGCGACGCCACCGACTACTCGCTGAAGACGCTGATCTCGTTCGTCCAGCACTACGGCGGCGACGACCTGGTCCTGGTCTTCCTCGGCGACCACCAGCCGCCGGTGGTGACCCCGCAGGGCGCGGTGCACGACGTGCCGATCACCATCGTGGCGAAGGACCCAAAGGTGCTCGACCGGATCTCGGGCTGGGGCTGGCAGGACGGCCTGCACCCGGGCGCGGCGGCCCCGGTGTGGAAGATGGACTCCTTCCGCGACCGCTTCCTGACGGCGTTCGCGCGCTGACCGTCCTTTTCGGACTTTCGCGTGTTCGTTCCCGCGGGCGGCCCGGTGCGCCTATCGTGGGTGGCGCCGGGCGGGGGAGCCCGGCCGATCCACGGCCACGGGAGGGAAAGTGGATCAGCACCGGGAATCCCGGCGCACGCCGCCGGACGTCGCGAACCCGGCGCGTCCGGACCGCCTGCGCGCCGCGCCGCCCGGTGTCCTGCCCTACTACCTGCTGGTCGAGGCCACTGCCGTCGGGCTGCCGGTGTTCGTGCCGTCCGCGGCGCCCGCCCCGCGGGACTGGCTCTTCTTCGCCATCGTGCTCGGCTGCGCGATCGGCCAAGCCGAGCTGTCGGCGAAGGCCGAGCGGATGCGGCGGTTCCTGTCCAGCAACCCGCACATCAGCGTCATCTCGGTGTGGCTGTTCGCGGCGGCGCTTTCGATGCCGCCGTTGCTCGCCTCCGTGCTCGCCGTCCTCGTCTACGGGCACCTCTGGGTGCGCACGGCGGGCGGGGTGCCGGGCGCCCGGCGCTACCGGGCCGCGTGCTCGGTCGCGACCCACGTGGTCACGATCTACGCCGCGCACGCGGTCGCCGGGCTGGACGGTGGCGGGCCGCTGGGGACGATCGCTGCCGCCGCGGCGTTCGTGCTGGTCAACACCGTGCTGGTGATGATCGGGTTCAAGCTGCACGAGCCGGCGCGCCCGTTCCTGTCGTTCGCCGGGTCGGTGCCGGAGAACCTGCTCGACGCCGCGACGCTGTGCCTCGGCGCGGTGGCCGCCGCGCTGCTGGTCACCCGGCCGTGGCTGGTCCCGCTGCTCGTGCCGCCGGTCGTCCTGCTGCACCGCGGTGAGCTCGGGCGGCGGCTGGAACTGCGGGCCCGCGACCCGAAGACCGGGCTGCTCACCATCGCGGAATGGCGGGCGCGGGCCGAGGCCGAGCTGGGCCGGGCGGCGCGCGGCGGGGGCGACTGCGGGATCCTGATGATCGACCTCGACCACTTCAAGCGCGTGAACGACACCTACGGGCACCTGGCGGGCGACGACGTCCTGCGCGCGGTCGCCGAAGCCGTCCGGGGCGAAGTGCGGGTCTACGACTCGGTCGGCCGGTTCGGCGGGGAGGAGTTCGTCGTGCTGCTGCCCGGGATCGGGCCGGTCCATTCGGTGGCGGTCGCCGAGCGGATCCGCGACGCGGTCGGCGGGCTGTCGGTCACGCTGGCCGACGGGACCGCGGTCGCCGGGCTGTCGGTGTCGATCGGGGTGGCGGTCCACCCCGCCGCGGGTGACCGGGTGGACGAGGTGCTCGGCGCCGCCGACAAGGCCGTTTACGCGGCGAAGAACTCGGGCCGGAACCGGGTTTGCGTCAGCCATTGAGGAAATGCGCCATCCGTCCAGGGTCGCGGGCTAGCCCGGATGGAGCAGCGTCGTGACTTTCCGCTGCACGCGGATTCACTGGCCCGATGAATTGCCGGTAATTCTTCCGCACTTCTACGCTAATCCACGTCGGGTTTCTCCGCGCTGAGGAGTGGTCATGCGAAGGAAATTGGCGGTTCTCGGGGTCGCTTTGTTTTCGCTGTTCGGTCTGACGGTCGTGCCCGCGGCCGCGGCCGGCGGCGACTTCGCGCCACCCGGCTGCTTCGGCGAGCGCTACGGAACCCTGTTCGGACAGGGCGTTTCGGTCAGCTGCTACCCCGGTGAGGGGTACGGCTACCGCGTGATCGCGCACTGCGCGAACGGCAACGCGTTCTGGTTCGTGGCCGGGGATTTCGTGCCGTACGGATTCGGCCCGGCGGTCGCGGAATGTTCGGGCGCGCTGCTCGTGCCGGCGCGGGTGGTCACCTACCAGGTCGACGAAATCTGATTCGGGCACGGAACCGTCCGGCCACCCATTTCCCGGGTGGCCGGACGGTGTCGTGCGCGCGGTTTTCCGGCGGTGCGGCGGCCGAGGTCTTCATGCCCGCCGGCGCAGGATCCTATAGGAAACACGATCCGACCGGCGAGGGACGGTCGTGCACGTTCGCTGCCCGGCGGTCTCCGGTTGGGCCCGGCGGCCGTCCCGCCGTGCTGTACTTGGTCCAGACCTTCGTCGGCGCGGACGGGTGAGCCCGGCTCGCGCTTCTTCGTGTGCCCGGAATCCGTTGCCCCGCAGTGAAAACACGCCCTCAGTCCGCAGTGGACAGACGTTCGCTCCCGCGAATTCCGGACAGAAGACCGGACAAATCTGGACCCGCCGCGCACCGCCCCGCACACTCGGCGCACGGTGTGTTTCTTTCCCCCGGTCCCTGGAGGAGTCCCCATGCGTCGAAGAATCGCCCTCGCTCTCGGCGGTGCCGCCGTCCTGACCGCTTCCCTCGCTTCCGCTTCCCTGAGCCCGGCCGTGGCGTCGCCCGGGCTGATCGCCGCCATGCAGCGGGACTTCGGCCTGACCGCCACCCAGGCCGAAACCCGGCTCGGCCAGGAAACGTCCGCCGCGCGGATCATGCCCGCCGCGCAGCAGGCCGCCGGTGCCGCGTTCGGCGGCGCGTGGTTCGACCCCGCGCTCGGCAAGCTCGTCGTCGGCGTGACCGACCCGGGCGCCGCCGACGCCGTCCGGAAGACCGGCGCCGAGCCCACCAGCGCCCGGGTCAGCGCCGCGAAGCTCGACGCCGCCAAGGCCGCGATCGACGCCTCGGCCAAGGCGGATCCCGCACCGGCGGCCGTCAGCGGCTGGCGGGTGGACCCGCGGGCCGGCAGCGTCGTGGTCACCTTGCGCCCGGGCGCGCGCGGTGCCGACGTCGACGCCTTCCTCGCCCGCGCCGCGAAAGCGGGCCCGGTGACCGTGGCGAGCGCGCCGTCCGCGCAGCCGTTCTCGGCGGGCACCGTCGGCGGCGATCCCTACTACATCAACGGCAACACCCGCTGCTCCATCGGGTTCTCCGTGCAGGGCGGCTTCGTCAGCGCCGGCCACTGCGGCGGGGCGGGCAGCTCGGTCGTCGGCTGGGACGGCTCGGCGATGGGCAGCTTCGCCGGCTCTTCCTTCCCGGGCAACGACTATTCGTTCATCCGCATCGGCAACGGCTGGTGGACCGCGCCGGTCGTGCTCGGCTGGGGCACGGTCAGCGACGCGCTCGTCCGCGGTTCCTGGGTCGCGCCGGTCGGCACGTCGGTGTGCCGCTCGGGCTCGACCACGCACTGGCACTGCGGCACGGTGCTGGGCCTCAACGAGACCGTCAACTACTCCCAGGGCGCGGTCTACCAGATGACCCGGACCAACGTCTGCGCCGAGCCCGGCGACTCCGGCGGCTCGTTCATCACCGGTGACCAGGCCCAGGGCGTCACCTCCGGCGGCTGGGGCAACTGCAGCTCCGGTGGCGAGACCTGGTTCCAGCCGGTGAACGAGATCCTGCAGACCTACGGCCTGTCGCTCGTCACCGCGTAGAAAAATTTCTCCGGCGGCGGCCGATGAATCCGGCGGCCGCCGCCGGTAGATACCGGTGGAGCCGCGCCAACGGGGCGCGGCGGGAACCACCGGGAGCAGTCATGAGCGTGATCGTCACCGAGTTCGTCACCCTGGACGGCGTCGCCGAGGACCCGGACGGCTCGGGTGGCACGGCCGCCGGCGGCTGGGCGTTCCGGCACGGGCCGGAGGCGGTGGCCGGGGACAAGTTCCGGCTCGGCTCGCTGCTCGAAACCGGCTCCCTGCTGCTCGGCCGCACCACGTGGGAGCTCTTCTCGAAGCTCTGGCCCGGCCGCACGGACGAGTTCGCCGCCCGGCTCAACGCGGCCCGGAAGCTGGTCGTCTCACGGACGCTGACCGACGTGACGGCTTGGCAGAACTCCTCGCTGCTGCAGGGAGATCTCCTCGAAACGGCCGAGCGCCACGACGGGGACCTGATCGTGATCGGCTCGATCGGGATCGCGCAGGCGCTCGCCCGGCGTGACCTCGTCGACGAGTACCGGCTGCTCGTGTTCCCGAGCCTGGTGGGCGCGGGACGGCGGCTGTTCGACGGCGTGGCGCCCGCGGATCTGCGGCTGGCTTCCAGCACGGCGGTCGGCGCCGCGGTGCTGAGCACCTACCGGACGCGCTAGGTCCGCAGCAGGCTCCCGAACCAGCCGCCCAGCACCTGCTGGACCTCGGCGCGCGTCTGCGCCGGGGCGTCCGCCGCGGCGATCATCCGCGCCGCTTCCATGACGGCGCTGAGCACGAGCTGGGCCAGGGCGCGGACGGGCTGGTCGACGATCAGCCCGTCGGCCCTGGCCTGCTCCAGCACGGTGACGAGCAGGCCGAGGCCGTACTCCGCTTCGATCTCGCGCCAGACCTCCCACCCCAGCACGGCCGGGGCGTCGGTGAGGGAGATGCGGCGGACCTCCTCGCGCAGGCAGGCGTCGAGGAAGACGCCCAGCGCTTGGAGCATGCCGGTCAGCGGGTCGGCGGCGCCGTCGAACGCGGCTTCGACCTCCTCGGTCAGCTCGCGTTCGAGTTCCTCGACGACGGCGCGGAACAGGCCCTGCTTGTCGCCGTAGTGGTGGTACAGCGCGCCCCGGGTGACCCCGGCCGCGCGGGTGATCTCGTCCGCCGGCACGGCCTGGTAGCCGCGGACGGCGAACAGTTCGCGCGCGGCGGCGACCAAGGCGGCCTTCGTGCCGGCGGAACGGTCCTGCTGGGTACGTCGCACCCGCCTAATCTGCCATGACGCCCGCGAACTCGACGACGTGGCGGGCCAGCGCGGCGGGCTGGTCCTCGGAGATGAAGGTGTAGGAGTCCGGCACCTCCACGAGTTTCGCGTCCGGCAGCAGCGCGGCGAGCCGGTGGGCCAGCCGGATCGGGAACAGCTTGTCCTCGGGGGCCCAGGCCAGCAGCACCGGCCGGGCGAAGGTCCGCAGCTGCTCGGCCGCGGCGAGGGTGTGCCGGGGGTGGACGTCCTTGAGCAGCTTGCGCAGGTCGCGGCGCACGCCGGCCGACTTCCGCAGCTGCCCGAGGTAGGCCTGCGCGACCGCGTCCGGCAGCGGCCGCTTGGTCACCCACCCGAACAGCAGCGGAAGGCGGTACAGCGCGCGGATCCGCAGCAGCTGCCCGAGCACGGCCATCGACCCGGGCACCCGCGCGATCGGCGGCAGCGCCTTGAAGATCGGCGGGAAGAAGTACTCGAAGCAGTCGGACGGCGTGAGCACCACCCGCGCGACCCGTTCCGGACGGCGGCTGAGCATGATCTGCGTCAGCGCTCCGCCGGTGTCGTTCGCGACGAGCGTGACGTCGCGGAGATCGAGCGCCTCGAGGAAATCGGCGATCACGTCGGCGTTCCCGGCGGGGGAGAGGTCGGCGTCGGCGCGCATCGGCAGGTCGTGCGAGCCGAGCGGCAGGTCCGGTGCCAGGCACCGGAACCCGGCCGCGGCGACGTCGGGCACCACCTTCCGCCAGAGCTCCGCGTTCGTCAGCACCCCGTGGACGAACACCACCGGGGCGCCCGAGCCCCGCTCGAAGTACCGCACCTCGCCGGCGGGCAACCGGACGCGGTGCTCCTGACCCAGGGTTTCGCTCCGCTTCGTCATGAGGCCAGGTTACATACATGGTGTATGTATGTAAATCCGATGACGCTCAGTACGCGACGGTGAAGCGGGTCCGGTGGTGGCGCGGCCGTTCCGCCTCGTCCAGCAGCGCGACCGCGAAGTCCTCCATCGAGATGGCCGACCGGCCGTCGGCGCCGACGAGCAATTCGTCACCGCCCAGCCGGTAGTGGCCGGTCCGCTCGCCCGGTTCCAGGAGCGCGGGCGGGCTGGCGTAGGTCCAGTCGACGGTGGTGTCGGCCCGGTACACGTCGTGCTGCGCCCGGCACGCCGAAGCGATCGGGCGCAGCTCCGCGGGGAGGTCCGGGGCGTCGAGCACGGTCGTCCCGGCCGGCGTGGTCAGCGTGGCCGCGCCGCCGACGGCCAGCAGGCGCACCCCGGTCCCGGCCAGGCCTTTCAGCAGGCCGCGGGTCGCCTCTATGAGTTCGTCCTCCCGGCCGGGCGCCGGGCGGGTCGCCGTGATCACGAGGTCCTGGCCGCGGCTCACCGCGGCGACGTCTTCGGGGTTCGCGGCGTCGCCGGCGCGCACGGGGACCGCCAGTCCCTCGGCGCGCCGGGGATCCCGGGCGACCGCGGTGACTTCGTGACCTCGGGTGACGGCTTCGGCGACGACCCGGCGGCCGACGTTGCCGGCGGCGCCGAACACGGTGATGCGCATGGTGCTCCCTCTCGGTTTGCTTAGCACTAAGAAGTCTAGCTTAGAGCTAAGTTAACTCTGCGCAAGAGGAGGTGGAGAATTCACCACGCGCGCGTCGGCCGTGGCCGAGTGGCGGGCCCGTGGTTGGCGGATCTTTGGTGGTCCGGTGTCTGCTGCGGGCCCCGTCGCCGTCCACCCGGAGGCCTTCGTGACCACTTTCGACCGTCGCACCCTGCTCAAGACCGGCGTCGTGCTCGCCGGCGGCGCCGCCGCGATGGCGGCTTTCCCCGGCGTCGCCTCGGCTTACTCGTGGCCGTCGTCGCTGCGGTCCGGCTCCACCGGGGCGGCGGTGAAGGAGCTGCAGATCCGCGTCGCCGGCTGGGCCGCCGACAGTCCGAAGCAGACCTACGTGGCCGTCGACGGCGACTTCGGGCCCGGGACGGCGGCCGCGCTGACGCGGTTCCAGACCGCGAACCACCTGCCCGCCACCGGGATCGCGGACTCCGACGACTTCGCCGCGCTCAACGCCCTCGAGTCGGCGGACGGCTCGACCGCCCACTTCGAGTTCAGCGAATTCACCTCGAAGGACGGCAGCAGCTTCGACGGCGGCAAAGTCGGCGCGGCCACGGTGAAGGAGAACGTCCGGCGGCTGATGTACAAGCTCGAAGCCCTGCGGCTCAAGGCGGGCGGGCGCGCGATCACGATCTCGTCCGGCTTCCGCAGCATCGCGCACAACCAGTCCATCGGCGGCGCGTCGAACAGCATGCACCTCTACGGGGTCGCGGCCGACATCTACGTCAGCGGGTTGAGCACCCGGCAGGTCTACGTCCTCGCCGAGGCCTGCGGCTTCTCCGGGCTGGAGCGCTACACGCTGTCGGACGCGCACCAGCACGTCGACAGCCGGGTCGAGTACGCCTACGGCTCGCAGAGCTGGTGGTGGGAGAGCGGCACGATCAGCTGAGGACGCGGTGGGCCCCCGGACTTGGCTTCGGGGAAAGGTCGGATCCGGGGGCGCCACCGCCCGCGGGACAGCTGACACGATGTCCTGCGGTGGAACCACCCTACGAACCGCCGGGCCGCCTGAACAGGGCCTCGATGCGGTGTCGAAGGTTTGTCGCCCGGTCGGTCACCGGACCTACCGAGAGTGGTGTTCGTGGTAGCCTGAAGTTGAAACTTCAATCTATTGCGTCCCGCGCGGGAGTCCCGATGTCGATCTTTCGCCTGAACCACGCCGTGCTCTACGTCCGCGACCTGGCGGAAAGCGTCGCGTTCTACCGGGACGTGCTGGGCTTCGGCTACATCGAGGGCGGCGACGCCCACCGCGGCGCGGCCTTCCTGCGGGCGCCCGGCTCGACCAACGACCACGATCTCGGGCTCTTCGAAATCGGCGCTCACGCCGAGGACTCCGGCGCCGGTCAGACGTCTGTCGGGCTGTACCACCTCGCGTGGGAGGTCGACACCCTCGGCGACCTCGAGCGGATCGCCGGCCGGCTCCGCGAGGCCGGCGCGCTGGTCGGCTCGTCGGACCACGGCACCACGAAGTCGTTGTACGCCAAGGATCCCAGTGGCATCGAGTTCGAGGTGGTCTGGATCATCCCGCGCGAGCTGCTGACCGAAGACGACCGGGCGAAGAGCGCGGGCATCGGCCGGCTCGACCTCGCGGGGGAGCTGGCGAAGTACGGCCCGGACGCGCGCAGCGGCGTGGGGATCTCCCGCTAGCGTCGCGCGTCGAAAGGTGCTCTCGCCCGGCCCGGACCAAAGGTCTTGAATGAGTCATTCAGGACCTCCGAAGACCTGAATGACTCATTCAAGACGTTGGCACTCGCGCCGCGCTGTCTCCGGACCTCGGACGCGCGACACGAGTAAGGTCCGGCGGCGCGGGGCGCCGCCGGACCTTACTCTCGCGTCAGGCCGTGACGCCGGCCCGTTCCGGCTGCGCTTCCCGCTGCCGGGTGGTGAGGTTGCCGAGCGCGAAGCGGCCGGGGCCGACGAACGCGACGATGAGCAGCGACCAGCAGAACAGCGTCGCCGCTTCGCCGCCGTTCTGGATCGGGAACAGGCCGTCCGGGGCGTGCGAGGTGAAGTACGCGTAGGCCATCGAGCCGGAGCCGAGCACGGCGGCGACCCGCGTGCCGAAGCCGACGCAGACGAGCACGCCGCAGACGAGCTGGATCAGCGCGGCCCACCAGCCCGGCCAGGCGCCGACGGCCGCGGGGGCCTTGGCGCCGAACAGGCCGAACAGGGTCTTGAGGCCGTGGCAGGCGAACAAGAAGCCGATGACGATGCGGTACAGCCCGATGACGTGCTCGCGGGCCGGGTTCAGGCGGTGCATGGTGCCTCCGGTGTCGGTGCGGGCGGCATCGAACCGGCCGGGGGAGGGACCGGCCGCTGCGAATTCGGTTCGCTCAGATATACCGTCCGTCCGTCACTCGTCACAAGGTCCTAAGGTCGGTTAAGCACATTTAAGTAAAGTGATTCACCGGACTTTCCGGCTGTGGGCAACGCAAAGCCGCCGTCAGGGTGATCTTGCCGAACTGGTCCAGACCAGTTTGCGGAGTGGTCCGTTGCATGTTTCGGGAATGTTTCGGAATTAATCGCGTTCGCCGTCATTGTTCTGAGAAAATTCTGAGGAGCGCACCGTACCCTGCCGGGTCGCGCCGGCGACGCGGCTGAGCGGAGGCCTTGACGCTGTCCGATGTGGACGAACGACACGCACTCCGGGTCCCCGAATGTGACACTTCCGGTCGATATCGCACAGGTGATGTCGCCTTTCGCCGGTGAGGGCGGGACGTTCGCCGACGCGACATTCGACAGGATCGACGTGTTCCTCGATGAGCTTGATCCACGACCCCGTAGAGTGGCTCCATGGTGGACGAAGAAGTCGTCTCGGAGCGCATCCGGCAGATCGCCGCCACCCTCGCGGACCGCGCGGGCGAGCTCACCGGGGAACTGGTCCAGCTGTACGCCGCCGACCTGCCGCAGCTGGTCAACGACGACGAGCGCATGGTGAGCCTGCTGTCGGCGAGCGTCTACCAGAACATCGAGACCGCGCTGCAGATCTTCCGGCACGGCATCGACCCGGCGACCGTCGAGCCGCCGGCCGCGGCGATGGAGTACGCGCGGCGGCTGGCGCAGCGCGGCACGCCGGTGTTCGACCTGATCCGCGCCTACGACCTCGGCCAGGCCGCGATGCTCGACTTCGGGTTCCAGGAATGCATCCGCGTGGTCGACGACGCGGCCCTGCTCGGCGCCATGATGCGGCGGCTGCTGAAGGTCGCCTACGAGTTCATCACCCGGGTGGTCCGCCAGCTCGTCGGCGTCTACCAGGACGAACGCGACCGCTGGCTGCTCAACCGGAGTGCCGCGCGGGCCGCCAAGGTGCTGGACCTGCTGGGCGAGAACGGCGGCCCGACCGACGTCGACGCGGCCGAGGCGGTGATCGGCTACCGCCTGCGTGGCACGCACGTCGGGCTCGTCATCTGGCACGCGTCCGAGGCCCACGACGTGCTGTCGCACCTGGAGTCGGTCGCCGGGGCGGTGCTGGAGCGGGCCGGCGGGGAAGGCCGTCCGCTGTTCGTGCCCCGCGACGAAGCCGGGGCCTGGGCCTGGCTGCCGGTCGCGTCGGTCCACCGCGAGCACCTCGACGCGGCGCTCGCGGACGCCGACCCGGGCGTGCGGGTGACCGTCGGTGATCCCGGCACCGGCGTCGACGGCTTCCGCGACACCCACCAGCAGGCCCGCCGGGTGCACGCGCTGGCGCTGGCCGCCGGTGAGCACTGCGACCGCGTCCTGACCTTCCGCGAGGTGGGCACGGTGGCGCTGATGACGAGCGACCTCAACGCGGCGCGGCTGTGGGTCGCGAGCACGCTCGGGCCGATGTCGGCCGACGACGAGAACTGCGGACGGCTGCGCGAGACGCTGCGGGTGTTCCTCGCCTCCGGCGGCAGCTACACCGCGGCGGCCGCCGAGCTGACGATGCACAAGAACTCCGTCCAGTACCGCGTCCGCAAGGCGCAGGAGCTGTTGCCGCGCGGGCTGGGCGAGGGACGGCTGGACGTCGAGCTGGCGCTGAACCTGTGCCAGCGGCTCGGCGCGGCGGTGCTGTCCCCGGCGTGACTTTGGTGTCCCGGACCACCGGTGGCGATGATCGTTGGGTCGCGAGCACGAAGCCGTGATCGGCCGTTCGGCCTACGTTTCCGGTATGGGTGAGAACGGTGGGATGCTCGCGCTGGTGCGGCTTCGCCGAGGTGTCGTCGGCGAGAGCAGACGCGTCTGCCACCTGATCCCCGTGCCCACCGGCCCGGTCCCGGAACACCTGACGGCGCTGTGCGGTGAGGCGATCTTCCCCGGCGAGGCCGAAGTGCTCGACGGGCTGCGCGGCATGCCCTGCCACGCGTGCCTGATGGAGAGCGCGCCGGCGGGCGGAAACTTCCTGGCCAACGCGGGCTGAGCCGCGCCGGCCCCGCGGTCCGTGAATGCCACATCGAGGGCCTATACGTCTCTCGATGTGGCATTCACGGCTTTCCGGCCGGGCTAGAGCGAGCCCCAGGCGTGCGCGCGCTGGAGCAGGTGGTCGCGCACCAGGCTGACCGCCGGGCGGGGCGGGGTCGCGCGGGTGACCAGGTACCAGGTGTTGAGCGGCGGCGTCTCGGGCTCGTGGACCAGCTCGACCGAACCCGACTCCAGCGCCGCGGCCGCGAGGTAGCGGGGCAGGACCGTCGCGCCGGCGCCGGCGACCACCACGGCGAGGATCGCGCGCAGGTCCGGGACCACCACCGCGACCCGGTTCGGCGGGCGTCTGCCGAACTCGCTGCGCCAGTAGCGGCGGATGATCGGCAGCTCGTCGGCGTACGCCACGAGGGGCAGGTGCGCCAGTGCGCCGACCGGGTCGGCCGCCAGCCGGGCCGGGTCGATGCCGCGGGCCAGGGCCGGGGCGGCCACCAGGACGAACTCCTCGTCGATCATCGGCGTCGCGGTCAGCGCGCGGTCGCGGGGCCGCACCGACGAGACGACCAGGTCGAGGCGGGCCGCGGTGAGCGCGGCGAGCAGTTCCTCGGCGAGGCCGAGCGTCACCGACAGCTGCAGCCCGCGCGTGGTCAGCGGGGTGAGCGCGGGCAGCACCCGGGTCGCCATCGCGTCGCTCGCGCCGCCGAGCGCCACCCGATCGAGTGGCACCGCGTCCTCCGGGCCGGCCGTGAGCGCGCCGCGCAGTTCGTCGATCCGGGTGCCGATGCGCGCGGCCAGCTCGACCGCGCGGCCGGTCGGCGCGGCGCCGTGGCGGGACCGGGTGAACAACGGCTCGCCCAGCTCCTTCTCCAGCCGGGACAGCTGGCCGGTGACGGCGGGCTGGGTCAGGCCCAGCTCCGCCGCCGCGGCCGAAAGCGAGCCGCGCCGGTAGACCGCGAGGAACGTGCTGAGCAGATCCAGACTTGGCACGCAAGCCACCTTCCATAAGTGACGTTATGGATGGTACGGACTACCCGCCGGGCTCGCGCGGTTGTCCCCGGCGTGCGGGGCACCGGGTCCCGCGGAAGAGGAAAACCCCGACATGGCAAGGATCCTGATGATCGTTTCGGCCGCCGACCGGCTGCGCCTCGCCGACGGCACCGACCACCCGACCGGCTTCTGGGCCGAGGAGGTCGCCGAGTCGCACCGGGTGCTCACCGAGGCCGGGCACCACGTCGACGTCGCCACCCCGGACGGGCGGCGGCCGGTCGCCGACCCGGTCAGTTTCGACGAGCGCGGCGGCGTCGACCCCGCGGCCGGTGCGAAGTACCGCGCGTACCTCGACGCGCTCGACGACCTGGCCGCGCCGATCAAGCTGGCCGACGCGACCGCCGACGGCTACGACGCGCTCTACCTGCCCGGCGGTCACGGGCCGATGGCCGACCTGGTGGCGGACCCCGCGCTCGGCCGGCTGCTGACCGCCGCGGACGACGAGGGCAAGCTCGTCGCGGCGCTGTGCCACGGCGTCGCCGGGCTCCTCGCCGCCCGCCGGGACGACGGGACGTTCGCCTTCGCCGGGCGCGCGATGACCTCCTTCAGCGACGACGAAGAACGCCAGGGCGGGCTGGGGGAGCGGACGCCGTTCTTCATCGAGGCCCGGCTGCGCGAGCAGGGTGCCGACGTGACGCCGGGTGCGCCGTGGTCGAGCACGGTCGTCGCCGACCGGAACCTCGTCACGGGCCAGAACCCGCAATCCAGTGTGGACACCGCGGCCCGCGTCGCGCGGCTGCTCGATTCTGGATCGATTTCGTGAAATGGGTTGTCGGTGAATATCCGACCGGCGAACTCCGCAATTCGGGAGCGTCACGCGCGGTAGTGGATCGGGTGTCCACAGTGGCGGGTGGGCTCACCGCGAGAGGGGATCACGTGGGAAATTCGTGCGTCTGGTCCAGGATCGATAGGTCATTCGGCTGAACTCTGCGGATTGCGTATCCCCACGCGGCGACTTGAGCCTTAACCTTGCGTGATTCTTCACCATGAATCGCACTGGGGAGTGAGATGAAGTCGACGTCACCGCCGTGGTTTCCGCGCGCCCATTCGCCGTCGGGAGCCGACACCGAGCGATGACGCAAGACGGCTGCATCAGACGTTTCGCGGGAATCGCGGGGCAGTCGCCCGACCGGATCGCGGTCGTCGAGCACGACTCGGCGGTGAGCTACGCGCGGCTGGCCGGGCTGGCCGGCGGGCACGCCGCCCGGCTGCTCGACGCCGGCGTCCGGCCGGGCGAGTTCGTCGGCCTGCTGACCGGGCACGGGACCGCCGCGATCGCGGCGATCCTCGGCACCCTGGCCGCGGGCTGCACGTACGTCCCGCTCGACCCGACGTTCCCGCGGGACCGGCTCGCCCACCAGGTCGCGGCGGCCCGCGTGTCGGCCGTGCTCACCATCCCCGAGCACGGCGACCTCGCGGAAGCGTTGTGCCGCAACGCTGCCGCGCGGGTCGTGGAGTCCGGGCCGGACACCGCGCCGCTGCCGGTGCCCGACCCGGACCCGGCCGCGCCGGCCTACGTGCTGTTCACCTCCGGCTCCACCGGGACGCCGAAGGCGGTCGCGCAGACCCACCGCAACCTGCTGCACGTCGTGGACAACCAGATCGCGTCGCTCGGCATCACCGCCGCCGACCGGCTCAGCCTGCTGGCGTCCTTCGGCTTCGACGCGGCGATCCCGGACCTCTACCCGGCGCTGCTGACCGGCGCCGCCGTGGTGCCGGTGGACGTCCGCGCCCACGGCGTCGCCCACGCCGCCCGTGAACTCGCGCGGCACCGGGTCACCGTCTACCACTCGACGCCGACGGTCTACCGCCACCTCCTGGACGCGCTCGACGGCGACCTGCCGTCGGTGCGGACCGTCCTGCTCGGCGGTGAGCAGGCCACCTACGCCGACGTCCGCCGCGGTCGCTTCGCCCCCGAATGCGTGTACGTCAACGGGTACGGCGCGACCGAGGTGACCTTCGCCGCGCAGTACCGGCTGACCGCCGCCGACGTCCCGGCCGGCGCCACCGGCCCGCTGCCGATCGGTACCGCGCTGCCCGGCTACGCGCTCACCGTGCTCGACGGCGGTGAGCTCGAAGTCAGCGGCGAGTACCTGGTCGACGGCTACTTCGACCAGCCGGGCCCGGCGTTCGGCACCACCGGCGACGGCGTCCGCAGCTACCGCACCGGCGACCTCGGCGAGGTCCGGCCGGACGGGACCATCGTCTGCCTCGGCCGCCTCGACCGGCAGGTGAAGGTCCGCGGGTTCCGGGTCGAGCTGACCGAGATCGAAGCCCGCCTCGGCGAACAGCCGGGCGTCGCCGAAGCCCGCTCGATCGTGCGGGACGGCGAGCTGCTCGCTTACGTCGTGCCGGCCGGCGAGCCGGACGTGACGGCGCTGCGGGCCGCGCTGGCCGAGGTGCTGCCCGCGCATTCGGTACCGTCCGCGGTCGTCGCCGTCCCGGCGTTCCCGCTCACGGTCACGGGGAAGCTCGACGAGGAAGCACTTCCGGATCCCCGGCCGCCCGCGCCCGTCCCGGCCGGGCCGATGACCGCGGCGCAGCGGCGGGTGCACGCGATCTGGGCCGCCGTGCTGGGGCACGAGGGGTTCGGCACCGAGGACGCCTTCTTCGACGTCGGCGGGCATTCCCTGCTTCTGGGCCGGGTCCAGCAGCGGCTGGCCGCGGAGTCCGGCGTGGACGTTCCGCTGCTCGGGCTGCTGGAGCGCCCGACGGTCGCGGCGCAAGCCGCCTACCTGGAACCGGCCCCTTCGGACGAACCCCGTGCGGCCGCGGCCGAAGCCGAGGAGGACGAGCCGGGCAGCGACCTGATCGCCGTCGTCGGGCTCGCCTGCCGGTTCCCGGGCGCGCCCGACGCGGACGCGTTCTGGTGGAACCTCTGCGCGGGCGCCGACGCGATCCACGACTACACCGACGACGAGCTGGCCGCGCTCGGCATCGGACCCGGCCTGCGCGGCGACCCCGCGCACGTGCGGGCGGGCGGCCGTCTCGACGGCGTCGAGGACTTCGACGCCGGGTTCTTCGGGTTCACCGCGGAGGAAGCGGCGCGCACCGACCCGCAGCACCGCCTGTTCCTGGAGGCCGCGTGGCGGGCGCTGGAGGACGCGGGCCGCGACCCGGCGCAGGAGCACGGCCCGGTCGGGGTGTTCACCTCCGCCGGGGTCAACCGGTACTTCCTCTTCCACCTCTTCGGGAACCCGGCCGTCACCGGAGACGTCGACCCGGACGACTGGGAGGGCCGGCTGCTCGGCCGCCAGCTCACCGACCACCTGCCCGGCCAGGTCGCCTACCGGCTGGGGCTGACCGGGCCGGCGGTCGCCGTCCAAAGTGCTTGCTCCAGCTCGCTCGCCGCGGTCGGCCTGGCCGCGCAGAGCCTCGCCGAATACCGCTGCGACCTGGCGATCGCCGGTGGGGTGAGCGTCACGTGGCCGCGGTACCGCGCGGGCGGCCTCGCGTCGGCGGACGGCCGCTGCCGCTCGTTCGACGCGGCCGCCGACGGGGCCGGGTTCGGCTCCGGCGCCGGGGTCGTGGTGCTGCGGCGGCTGTCCGACGCGCTCGCCGACCGCGACCACATCCACGCCGTGCTGCCCGGCTGGGCGATGACCAACGACGGCGCCGACCGCGCCGGGTACGCCGTGCCGAGCCCGGCGGGCCAGGCGGCCGCGATCGCGGAGGCACTGGCCGTGGCCGAAGTGGACCCGGCCGAGGTGCGGCTGATCGAGGCGCACGGCAGTGGCACGCCGCTGGGCGACGCCATCGAAGTCGCCGCGCTCAACCGGGTGTACCGCGACGTCCCGCCCGGCACGTGCGCGCTCGGCTCGGTCAAGACGAACATCGGGCACCTCGACGCGGCCGCCGGGGTGGCCGGCCTGATCAAGGCGGTGCTTTCGGTGCGCCACGGCGTGATCCCGCCGAACCTGCACTTCACCGCGCCGCACCCGGAGGTCGACCTGGCGGGTGGCCCGTGCTTCGTGCCGGTCAAGGCCACCGACTGGCCCGACGCGCCCCGCCGGGTGGCCGGGGTCAGCGCGTTCGGCCTGGGCGGCACCAACGTTCACGTCGTCGTCGAAGAAGCACCGGCGCCGGGCTCGCGCGTGACGGCCGGGGGACCGCACGTCCTGCCGGTGTCGGCGCGGGACCCGGAAGCCCTGCGCCAGGCCCTATCCGCGCTGCGGGACCGGCTCGCCGCCAACCCGCCGGACCTCGCCGACGCCGCTTACACCCTCGCGGTGGGCCGCCGGGAGTTCGCCTGCCGAGCGGCTGTGGTTGCTTCGACCGCCGAGGAAGCCGTCGAGGGGCTCGGCACCCTCTTGGCCGAGGGCGGCGACGTGGCCGGGCCGCCCGGTGCCGCACGCGAGCTGGCGCTGCGCTGGACCGGCGGCGACAGCGTCGACTGGACCGCCCGCCACGACGGCGCCGAGCCCGGGCGGGTGCCGCTGCCCGGCTACCCGTTCCAGCGCGTGCGGTGCTGGATCGACCCACCGGTTCCGGGACACCACCCATGAGCCGCACGCACCACCACCCGGCCGCCACCGCGGCCGGGCCGAACTGGGGAGTTCTTCGTGACCGACACGCTGCCCGTCGCGGGTACGCACGGCCCGCCACTGTCCTATCCGGACACCACGGTCGCCGGACTGGTCCTGGCACAGGCGGAGAAGACGCCGGACGCGCTCGCGGTGCGGCAGGGCGGGACCCGGCTCACCTACGCTGAGCTCGTCGCCGCGGCCTGGGGTGTCGCGGCCGTCCTGCGCGAACGCGGAGCCGGCCCGGAGACCCGGGTCGGGGTGTGCGCGCACCGCACACCCGCGCTCATCAGCACCGTGCTCGGGGTCCTGCTGTCCGGCGCCTGTTACGTCCCGCTCGACCCGGGCGGGCCGCGCGCGCGGCTGACCGCGATCGCCGAGGACGCCGGGGTTTCCCTCGTCATCGGTGACGCGGCCGTCGCGGAATTCGGTGCGGTGGCGGGGATCGACGTCCCGCCGCCCGCCGCGCCCGGCCACTGCCCGGCCGGCCCGGACACCACCGCGCACGTGCTCTACACCTCCGGCTCGACCGGGCGGCCCAAGGGCGTGCTCACCAGCCACCGCAACATCGTTGCGTTCGTCACGGGGTTCGCCGGCCGGCTCGGCGTCGGTCCCGGCACCCGGACGCTCGGCATCTCCTCGCTCGGGTTCGACGCGTTCACGATGGACGTCTTCGTGCCGCTGTCGGTCGGCGGCTCGGTGCAGCTGGCCGGGACCGCCGACCGGGCGGACCCCGAACGGCTGCGGCGGTTCATCGTCGAGCACGACGTCGACTGGGGGTTCATCACCCCGACCCTGTTGTCCCTTGTGGACCCCGCCGACGTGCCCGGCTGGCGGACGGTGGCCTGCGGTGGCGAGCCGGTGCCCGCCGAGCTGGTCGCCCGCTGGCTGCCGGGCCGCCGGTTCTTCCACGTCTACGGCCCCACCGAGACCACCGTCGTCGTGCTCACCGACGAGGTGACCGGTGTACCCGCCGACCCGCTGCCGCTGGGGACGCCGACGCCGGAGCACCGCGCCCACGTCGTCGACGACGAGCTGCGGCCGGTCCCGCCGGGCGAGGTCGGGGAGCTGCTGATCGGCGGTCCCGGCCTCGCCGCGGGCTACCTCGGCAGCCCGGAACTGACCGCGCGGAAGTTCGTCGAGGACCCGTTCACGCCGGGGGAGCGGCTCTACCGCACCGGCGACCTGGCCCGGCTCCGCCTCGACGGCAGGCTGGAGTTCGCCGGCCGCGCCGACCGGCAGGTGAAGATCCGCGGGCAGCGCATCGAGCTCGGGGAGGTCGAGGCCGCGCTGGGGGCCCACCCGGACGTCGGCGCCGTCGCCGTGGAAGCCGTGCCCGGTCCGGGCGGCACCCGGCTGGTCGCGTTCCTCAGCCCGGCGTCGGCACCGTCCGACGCGGACATCCACGCCTACGCGGGCGAGCGGCTCACCGAGGCCATGCGCCCGGCCGTGCTCCGCCGCCTGGACGTGCTGCCGGTCAACCCCGTCACCGGGAAGATCGACCGGCCCGCGCTGCGTGCCTTGGCCGACAGCGAGCCGGGCGAAGACCTGGGCGGCTCGCCGGTCGCCGAGGTGTGGCGGCGGGTGCTGGGCGCGGGCGCCGGGCCGGACTTCCTGCGGTCCGGCGGTGACTCGATCGCGGCGATGCGGCTGGTCGCCGCGCTGCGGAAGGACTTCGCCGCCGACGTGTCCGTCGAGGACGTCTTCGCCGGCCGGACGCTCGAGGAGCTGACCCGGCGGGTGGCCGCGGCCGCGCCGCTCACCGGTGCGGGCCTGACCACCGGGCACGCTCCCGCGCTGTCCCCGCCGCAGCGGCGGCTCTGGTTCCTCGACCAGCTCGCCCCGGACGCGGCGCCGTACAACATCGCGATGGCGTTCCGGCTGACCGGGCCGCTCGACGTCGGCGCGCTGCGGGCGGCGTTGCGCGCGGTGGCCGAACGGCACGACGTGCTGCGCTGGCGGATCCGGCCCGTCGACGGTGCCCCGCGGGCGGAGTGCCTGCCACCCGGCGACGTCGAGCTGCCGGTGCTCCCGCTGACCGACTCCGAGGTCCGCGGCCGCCTGGCCGCCGACGCGGCGGCACCCGTGCGGCTCGACCGCGAACCGCCGTGGCGCGTGCGGTTGTACGAGCTGGGACCCGAGGAGCACGTGCTCGGGTTCACGCTCCATCACGCCGTGTTCGACGGCTGGTCGCAGGAGCTGCTCTGCGCCGACCTCGCGGCGGCCTACCGCGGCGAGACCCTGCCGCCGCTGCCGGTGTCCTATGCGGACTACGCGGTGTGGCGCGCGGACCGCGACCGCCGCCGCGAAGCCGTGGACCTCGCGTGGTGGACCGAGCACCTCGCGGGTGCGCCGTCCACAGTGGACCTTCCGCGCGACCGGCCGCGCCCGCCGGTGCAGACCTACCGCGGCACGACCCACCACGAGGCCTTCCCGGACGGCGTCGCCGAAGCCGTCGGAGCACTGGCGACCCGCACCGGGACGACCCGCGCGGGCGTCGTGCTGGCCGCGTTCGGGCAGCTGCTCGCCCGCCTGACCGGCGGGGACGACCACCTGGTCGCCACCGTCGTCGCGGACCGGCAGCTGGCCGAAACCCAGGACGTCGCCGGGTTCTTCGTGGACATCGTCCCGGTGCGGCTGCGCGGCGGGGACGCGGACTTCACCACGCTCGCCCGCCGCGGCGGCGCCGAACTGCTGGCCGCCACCGCGCACCCGGCGGCCCCGATCGACCGGCTCGTGGGCGCGCTCGGCGTGCCCCGCGACCCCTCGCGGGCGCCGCTGGTGCAGGTGATGGTCAACGTCCTCGGCTTCACCGAACCCCGGCTCGACCTGCCCGGGGTGCGCGGGACGTGGCTTCCGGTCGAGAAACCCGGTTCGCCGTTCGACCTCACGGTGTACGTCCTCGAGCACGGCGTCGAGCTGCTGTACAACCCGGACCTGTTCGACGCGGCCCGGATGGCCGCGCTGGCAGAGGACTTCACGGCGCTCCTCGCGGCGCTGGCCGCCGAGCCGGACCGGCCGGCCGGGGCGTGCGCACCGGAACTGCCGCGGGCCGCCGTCCGGACGGCCGCGCCGGAAGCGGCCGCGCCGCCGAAGGCCGAGCCCGCGCCCGCCGTCGACCCGGCCGCGCTGGCGGCGACCGAAGCCCTGATCGCCGCGACCTGGCGGGAGGTGCTCGGTCTCGACGCCGTCCGCGTGACCGACAACTTCTTCGACGTCGGCGGGCATTCGCTCGCACTGGCGAAGGTGCACGCCGAGGTCACCGCCCGGCTCGGCCGCCGCATCCCGATGGTCGACCTGTTCACCCACCCCACCGTCCGCGCCCTCGCCACCCACCTCCACGCGGGGGCCGCGCCCAGTCCGGAACTCGCCCGGGCCGCCGAGCGGGTCGCCGCCCGCCGGGGGCGCACCCCGTCCAGAAGACCCCGCCGCAGTGCCGGCACGACCGGCCACGAACAGGAGCGACCGCAGTGACGAACGACCTCGAACCGGGCGCAGAACCCATCGCCATCGTCGGGATGGCCGCCCGCGTCCCCGGCGCCGGCGACCTCCGGCAGTTCTGGCGCAACCTCGTCGACGGGGTCGAGTCCATCAAGCCCGCCACCCGCGAGGAACTGCTCGCCCGCGGTGCCGATCCGGCCACTTTGGACGATCCCAGCTGGGTCAACGCGACCACGGTGGTCGAGGGCTTCGACGAGTTCGACGCCGACCTGTTCGGCATGACCAGCCGCGAAGCCGAGATCACCGACCCGCAGCACCGGGTCTTCCTCGAAGCCTGCCACGCGGCGCTGACCGACGGCGGCTACGACCCGGCCCGCTACGGCGGCGCGATCGGGGTCTACGGCGGCACCGGGCGGACCGGCTACCTCATCGAAAACCTGCTGCGCAACGAGCGCGTGATGGCCTCGCAGCACGGCGGCATCGGGATGTCCACCGGCAACCAGCCCAGCTACCTGACGACGTCGGTGTCCTACAAGCTGAACCTGCGCGGCCCGAGCCTCGCGATCCACACGGCGTGCTCGACGTCGCTGGTCGCGGTGCACCTGGCGTGCGAGGCACTGCGCAACGGCGAGTGCGACCTCGCGCTGGCCGGCGGGGTGAACCTGGAGATGCCGCACGGCATCGGGTACATGGGCGTCGAAGGCTTCACCTCCCCGGACGGGCACGTGCGCGCGTTCGACGCCGGCGCCAACGGCACGGTGTGGAGCAGCGGCGTCGGCGTTGTCCTGGTCAAGCGGCTCTCCCAGGCCCTGGAAGACGGCGACCACATCCGGGCGGTCGTGCTCGGCAACGCGATCAACAACGACGGCGCCACGAAGGTCGGCTTCTCCGCGCCGAGCGTCGCCGGGCAGACCGAGGCCATCGCGCAGGCGGTCGGCATGGCCGGGGTGGACCCGCGCACGATCGGCTACGTCGAGGCCCACGGCACCGGAACCGCGCTGGGCGACCCGATCGAGATCACCTCGCTGTCCACTGTGTACGGCCACGGCGTGCCGGACACCGGCTGGTGCGCGATCGGCTCGGTGAAGTCGAACATCGGCCACCTGTCGCAGGCGGCCGGCGTCGTGGCGCTGATCAAGACCGTGTTGGCGATGGAACACGGGCTCATCCCGCCGACCATCAACTACGAAGAAGCCAACCCGGGCATCGACTTCCCGAACAGCCCCTTCCACCCGGCCACCACCGTGACCAAGTGGGAAGCCGCGGACACCCCGCGCCGGGCGGGCGTGAGCTCCTTCGGCGTCGGCGGCACCAACGCCCACGTGGTGCTGGAGGAGGCGCCCGCGCCGCGGCGGCACCGCCGGCCGCACCCGGCCCACCTGCTGCGGGTGTCGGCGAAGACGCCGGAAACCCTGGCCACCGCGGTCGAGCGGCTCGCCGACCGGCTGGCCGGGGACGTCGACCTCGACCTCGCCGACGTCGCGCACACCCTCGCGACCGGGCGCACCGAGTACCCGCACCGCGCGGTGGTCGTCGCGCGCGACTCCGAAGACGCCGTCGACGGCCTGCGCGACTCCCGGCGGCTCGTCACGGGCCAGGCCGGCGAGCTCAAGGTGGCGTTCCTGTTCTCCGGGCAGGGTTCGCAGTACGCCGGGATGGGCGCCGAGCTGTACCGCAGCGAGCCCGTCTTCGCGACGGCGTTCGACGAGTGCTGCGAGCTTTCCGGGCTGCCCGGCCTGAAGGAGCTGGTCCTCGGCCGCGGCGGGGACGCCGAGCTGCGCGAGACGCGGTACACCCAGCCCGCGCTGTTCGCCGTCGAATACGCGCTGGCCCGGCTGTGGCGCAGCTGGGGCGTGCGGCCGGGCGCGATGCTCGGGCACTCCGTCGGGGAGTACGTCGCCGCGACCGTGGCCGGGGTGTTCACCCTCGCCGACGCGATGCGGCTGGTCGTGCGGCGCGGCGAGCTGATGCAGGCGATGCCCGCCGGCGCGATGCTCGCCGTCCAGCTCGACGAAGAATCCGTCGCGAAGCGGCTGCCGGAAGGTCTTTCGATCGCCGGGGTCAACGGGCCGGGGACGTGCGTCGTCGCCGGGCCGTCCGGCGCGGTCGCGGACTTCGCGTCGCTGCTGAAGTCGAGTGACGTGCAGTGCCGGGAACTGGTGACCTCGCACGCCTTCCACTCGCCGATGATGGACCCGATCCTGGCCGAGTTCGCCGAGGCGGTCGCCGCGGTGCCGCGGTCGGCGCCGTCGCTGCCGTTCCTGTCGAACCTGACCGGCGGCTGGATCACCGCCGAGCAGGCCACCGATCCGGCGTACTGGGCCGCGCACCTGCGCCAGGCGGTCCGGTTCGGCGACTGCGTGCGGACGCTGCTCGGCGGCGGCGAGCGGTGGGCGCTCGTCGAGTGCGGCCCGGGCCACCAGCTGGCCGGGCTCGCCCGCGGCCAGGTGCCGAAGGGCCTGCCCGCGCCGCAGCCGAGCCTGCCCGGCCGCACCGACCGCGAGGGTGACGTCGAAACGCTGTACGCCGCGGCCGGTCTGCTGTGGACCCACGGGGTGTCCGTCGAGCTGACGACGGCCGGGCACCGCGTCCCGCTGCCCGGCTACCCCTACGCGCGCAAGCGGTACTGGGTCGACCCCGATCCGAAGGGGACACTCGTCCAGCCCGAGCAGCCGAGCGGGCCGCTGCCCCTCGACGAGTGGTTCGCGGTGCCGTCCTGGCGGCAGGCCGGTCCGGAACTGCGGCGGGAGCCCTTCGCGTCCTGCCTCGCGTTCGTCGACGACGACGTCCTGCCCGGTCTGCTGCGGGACGCCGGGGTCGCGGTCACCGAGGTCCGGCCCGGCGCCGCCTTCGCCGCCACCGACCGCGGCTTCACCGTCCGGCCCGGGGTGCGGGCGGACTACGACGAACTGGTCGCCGCCCTCGGCGACCGGCCCGAACGGGTGGTCCACGCGTGGGCCCTCGGCGGCACCGAAACCGGGATGGCCGCCCAGGAACGCGGGTTCTTCAGCGTCCTCAACCTGGTCCAGGCCTGGGGCGAGCCGGTGCGGATCGACGTGCTGAGCACCGGCACCGCCGACGTCACCGGCACCGACCTGACCCGGCCTGAACACGCGACGCTCGCAGGCATCGCGCGGGTGCTGCCGCTGGAAGTTCCCGGCACGGCCGTGCGGCGCATCGACGTCGAGGCGGTGACCGAGGAGGTCGTCGCCGAGCTGTTCCGCCCGGCCGAGGCCGAGGTCGCCCTGCGGCGGGGCCGGCGCTGGGTCCTCGAGCACACGCAGGTCACCGTGCCCGAAGCGGTGCCGGTGCTCCGCGAGGGCGGCCGGTACCTGATCACCGGGGGCACCGGCGGCATCGGCGTCACCCTCGCCGAGGACTTCGCCCTGCGCGTCCGTGCGAAGCTGATCCTGCTGACCCGCTCCGGCCTGCCGCCGCGCGAGGAGTGGGACACCCGCGACGGGACCGACCGGACGGCGCGCGCGATCCGGGCGATCCGGCGGATGGAGGCGGCCGGCTCGGTGGTGCACGTCGTCGCCGCCGACGTCACCGACCCGGCGCGGCTGCGGGAAGTCCGGGAACTGGCCGAACGCGAGTTCGGCGGGCTCGACGGCATCGTGCACGCGGCCGGGCTCCCCGGTGGCGGGGTCGCGGAGGTCAAGGAACGCGCGGCCGCGGAAGCGGTGCTGGCGCCGAAGATCGCCGGCACCCTGGCGCTGGCTTCGGCGTTCGCCGACTTGCCGATGGACTTCGTCGCGCTGTGCTCGTCGGTCACCGCCGTCTCGGGTGACTTCGGGCAGGTCGACTACTGCGCGGCCAACAACTTCCTCGACGCCTACGCCCGCGGCGACCACGGCTGGCGGGCGCGGGTGGTGTCGCACGACTGGGGTGGCTGGGACGAGGTCGGGATGGCCGCGGAAGTGGCCGCGCCGACGACGATCCGGTCCACCCGCACGAAGGCGGACGGCCCGGTCGCGCACCCGGTGCTCACCACGCGCACCGGCGAGGACTGCCACGGGCTGGTCTCGGCGGCCGCGCACTGGCTGCTCGACGAGCACCGGATCGCCGGGGTCCCGGTCGTGCCCGGCACCGGGCACCTGGAGACCGTGCGGGCGGCCGTCGAGGCGGCGCTGCCGAAGCCGGGCGACGGCCACGTCGTCGAACTGCGCGATGTCGCGTTCCTGGAGCCGTTCTCGGTGCCGGAGGGCACGGTCGCGGAGTACCGGGTCGGCTTCGACGGCGACGGGTTCGCCGTGACCAGCCGCGCGGGCGGGGTGACGAAGACGCACGTCCGCGGCTCCGCGGGCTGGATCCCCGCACCCGCGACGTCCACTGTGGACCTCGACGCGGTGCGGGCCAGGACGAGCGTGCTCGACGACGGCAACGCCTTCGGCACCGGCCGGACCAGCATGGTCACCTTCGGCCCGCGGTGGGCCGCGCTGCGCACCCACCACGTCGGCACGCACGAGGAACTCGCCTCGCTCGTCGCGCCGGTCTTCGACACCGGCTGGGGGCTGCACCCGGCGCTGCTCGACGTCGCGACCGCGTTCGGCCGCGGCCGGGGGAGCGGCACGTACCTGCCGATGAGCTACGGCCGGGTGGTCGTGCACGACGCGCTCCCGGCGAGCTTCCACAGCCACCTGCGCTACCGCGACTCCGGTGGTGACCAGGTCATCGCCGCGGACCTGACGCTGTGCGCCGACGACGGCCGCGTGCTGGTCGAGATCGAGGACTTCGTGCTGCGCCAGGTCGACGAGGGTGCGGTCAGCGGCGGGCTCACGGCGCCCGCGGCGAAGTCCACTGTGGACTCCAGTGGCATCCGGCCGGTCGACGGCGCCGAGGCGTTCCTCCGGGCGCTGACGCCGGGCCTCGGCGGCCAGGTGGTGATCAGCACCCGGCCGGTGCGCGACCTGTTCGCCCGCCGGGTCACCGCCGAAGCCCTGGAAGAGACCGAAGAGGTCGCGGAGGTCGTCCAGGCGCAGTCCCAGGACGACTACGTCGCGCCGCGGACCGACCTCGAGGCCGAGATCGCCCGGCAGTGGGCCGAGGTGCTCGGGGTCGAGCACATCGGCGTCCACGACGACTTCTTCGCCCTCGGCGGCAATTCCCTGGTCGCCATCCAGCTCATCGCGCAGGTCCGCAAGACCACCGGCGCCCGGCTGGCCATGAAGACGCTGTTCGAATCCTCCACGGTGGCCGCACTGGTCGAGCGGATCGAAGAACTGCAGAGCGCGTCGCTTTCACGTGAAAGCGACGCCGCCACCACCATCCCCAAGCTCGAGCGCTGAAGCAGGAGACATGACCGACACGAAGCAATGGACGTTCCCGGCCTCGTTCGGGCAGGAGCGGATCTGGCTGTCGAACCAGCTCGACCCGGCGTCCCCGGTGTACAACCTGCCCTGCCAGGTACGGCAGGACCTGCCGCTCACTGTTGGCCAGTGGCGCGCCGCGCTCGGCGTGGTCGTCGGGCGGCACGAAGCCCTGCGCACGGCGTTCCGGATGGACGGCGGCGAGCTCGTCCAGGTGGTGCACGCCGACGTCCCGATCGACGTCGAGGTGCACGACCTGCGTGACCTCCCGGAGCGGGAGGAACGCGCGGCCGAGCTGGCCGAGGCGATCGCCCGCCGCCCGATCCCGCTGGAGTCGGCGCCGCCGTGGCGAGCCCAGCTCTGCCGGCTCGGCGACGCCGACTGGCTGCTGACCTTCGTCG
Source organism: Amycolatopsis lexingtonensis (assembly GCF_014873755.1). Lineage (NCBI taxonomy): Bacteria > Bacillati > Actinomycetota > Actinomycetes > Pseudonocardiales > Pseudonocardiaceae > Amycolatopsis > Amycolatopsis lexingtonensis. The sequence goes on along the minus strand of NZ_JADBEG010000001.1, from coordinate 2,406,041 downwards.
TGCACCACACGGTGTTCGACGCCGGTTCCGTGCTGGTGCTGGCGAACGAGCTGAACGAGGCCTGCAACGCGGTCGCGGAAGGGCGGCTGCCGAAGCTGCCCGAGCTGGCCATCCAGTACCCGGACTACTCGGCGTGGCAGCGCGGCCAGCTCCCGCTCGTGCGCGCGCAGCTGGACTACTGGCGCGAGCGGCTCGCCGGGCTCCCGCCGGTGCACAGCCTGCCCACCGACCGGCCGCGGCCCGCGGACTTCGGGTTCGACGGCGGCCAGGTCGACTTCACGCTCCCGGACGGCCTGCTCGACCGGGTCGGCGAAGTCGGCCGCGAGCTGTCGGCGTCGCCGTTCATGGTGCTGCTCGCCGGGTACACCGCGCTGCTGTCGCGGCTGTCCGGGTCGGAGGACATCGTGGTCGGGGTGCCGGTCGCCGGCCGCGACCTGCCCGAACTCGCGCCGCTGATCGGCATGTTCGTCAACCAGCTCGCCATCCGCGTCGACTGCGGCGGCGACCCGGCGTTCGCCGAGCTGGTCGGCCGGGTCCGCGCCGCGGTGCTCGACGCCATCGAGCACGGCCGCGTGCCGTTCCAGCTGGTCGCCGACGAGGTGCGGCCGGAGCGCGACGCGGGCGTGCAGGCGCTCTACCAGATCGGCTTCAACTTCATCCCCGACTCGGGCATCGAGCCGGTCCGCTACGCCACCGCCAAGGACGACGTCGCCATCGACCTCACTGCGACGGGTGGCCGGCTGCTCTACCGCACCGACCTGTTCGACCGGGAGACCGCGGAGTCCATGGCGGACCGGTTCCTGCGCGTCCTGGCGGCCGCGGTCGAGAACGCCTCGATCGCCGTGGCGGACCTGCCGCTGCTGTCGGACGCCGAGCGCGCCCAGGTGGAATCGTGGAGCGGATCGTCCACTTCGGACTCGCCGCTGTTCGTCGAGCGGTTCGAAGAGCAGGTCCGGTCGACGCCCGACGCCGTCGCGGTGGAGCTCGGCGGCACGGTCCTGACGTACGCCGAGCTGAACGCGCGGGCCAACCGGGTCGCGCACCGCGTCGGGGCCGGTGGCGTGGTCGGCGTGTGCGCGCCGAACTCCGCGGACCTCGTCGTGGGCATCCTCGGCGCGCTCAAGAGCGGCGCGGCCTACGTCCCGCTCGACCCGGCCAACCCGGCGGCGCGGCAGGAGCTGGTCCTGGCCGACGCCGGGGCGCGCGTGGTGCTGACCGCGGGCGAGGTGACCCTGGCCGCCGAGACCCTCGCCCTCGACGATCCGGCGGTGTGGGCGGAGTCCTCCGAGGAGAACCCCGCTCGGCCGGGCGCCGACGACATCGCCTACGTCATCTACACGTCCGGCTCGACCGGGCGCCCCAAGGGCGTGCAGGTCGGCCACCGCGCGCTCGCCACCTACCTGGGCTGGGCGCGCGAGGCGTACCCGAGTCTCGCCGGCCGCGCGCTGCTGCACACGTCGGCGTCGTTCGACCTGACCGTCACGACGCTGCTCGGCCCGCTCACCGCCGGTGGGTCCATCGTGGACTCCGGGCGGCCGGACTTCGTCAAGGCCACCCCGACGCACCTCGCCGTGCTGCCCGAGGAGTCCTATCCGACCGCGGACTTGGTGCTCGGCGGCGAGGCGCTGATGGGTGAGGCCGTGCGGCCGTTCGCCGGGATCGTCGTCACCAACGAGTACGGGCCGACCGAGGCGACCGTCGGCTGCGTCGTGCACCGCCTCGACGGCCCGGTCGACGGCCCGGTGCCGATCGGCCGCCCGATCCCCGGCACCCGCGCCTACGTCCTCGACGAGCGCCTGCGGCCGGTGCCGCCGGGCGTCGCCGGCCAGCTCCACCTGGCCGGTGCGCAGCTCGCGCACGGCTACCTCGGGCTGCCCGAACTGACCGCCGAACGGTTCCCGGACGGCCCGTACGGGCGGATGTACGCCACGGGCGACCTGGCCCGCTGGCGCCGGGACGGCACCCTCGAGTACCTCGGCCGGACCGACGACCAGGTCAAGCTGCGCGGTTTCCGGATCGAGCCGGGGGAGGTGGAAGCCGCCCTGCGCGAGCTGCCGGAGATCCGGGACGCGGCGGTCGCGGTCCGCGAGGGAACGCTCGTCGGGTACGTCGTCGGGAACGCCGACGGCGCGGCCGAAGCGTTGCGGGCGGTGCTGCCGGAGTACCTGGTCCCGACCGTGTTCGTCACCCTCGAAGCGCTTCCGGTGGCGGCGAGCGGCAAGCTCGACCGGGCCGCGCTGCCCGACCCGCAACCCAGCGGCGAGGCGGAGTACGTGGCCCCGAGCACCGCGGCCGAAGAGCTGGTCGCCGAGGTGCTGGGGGAACTGCTGGGCATCGAGAAGCTGGGCGTGCACGACGACTTCTTCGCCCACGGCGGCAATTCGCTCCTCGCGATCCGCGCGATGGCCCGGATCCGCAAGCAGGTCGGCGTCGAGCTGCCGGTCCGCGGCCTCTTCTCGTTCACCACGGTGGCCGAGCTGGCCGCGGAGGTCGAACGCCGCCTGGAAGCCGACCTCGACCAGCTCAGCGACGAAGAGGTCCGGGCCCAGCTGGCCGAAGGTGAGCAGGCGTGACGACGATCGACGAAACCAGCAGCGCGGCCGCGCGCCGGGCGCTGCTGGAACGGCGGCTGCGGCGGCGCGCCGAGCCCGCCGCGACCATCACCCGGCGGCCGGACGGCGACCCCGTCCCGCTGTCGTACCAGCAGGAACGCGTCTGGTTCATGGAGCAGTTCGCACCCGGGACCACGTCGTACCACATCCCGGTGCCGATCCGGCTCACCGGCCGCCTGGACGTCGGCGTGCTCCAGTCCGCTTTGGACAGCCTCCCCGCCCGGCACGAGGCCCTGCGCATGCGGTTCCCGGCCGGGGACGACGGGCAGCCGTCGGTCCGGCTCGAACCGGTGGTCACCGTCCCCTTGACCGTTGTGGACGCTTCCGGGGAAGAGGCCGCCCGGGCCGCCGTCGACGCCGCCGCGGCCGAGCCGTTCGACCTGGCCGAAGGACCGCTGCTGCGCGCCACCCTGGTGCGTGTGTCCGACGACGACCACTTCCTCGCCGTGTGCACCCACCACATCGTCGGCGACGGCTGGTCGGTCGACCTGCTGCTGCGCGACCTCGCGGCGGCCTACCACGGGACGGCGGCCGCGCTGCCCGCGCTGTCCATCGGCTACGGCGACTTCGCGCACTGGCAGCGCCGGACGCTGACCGGCGCCGAACTGGACCGGCAGCTCGACCACTGGCAGGAGACCCTCCGCGGCGTCGAACCCCTGGAACTGCCCACCGACCGGCCGCGGCCGGCGACCCAGGCGTTCGACGGGGCGATCCACGAGTTCTTCGTCGAAAAGGACCTCGTCCGGGCGCTCGGCGACCTGAGCCGCGAGCACGGCGTCACGCTGTTCATGACGCTGCTGGCGGCCTACCAGGTGCTGCTGTCCCGGTACTCCGGGCAGGAGGACTTCGCCGTCGGCTCGTCGTCGGCCGGGCGCGGGCTGCCCGAGCTGGAAGGCGTGGTCGGCATGTTCATCAACATGCTGCCGCTGCGCGCCCAGCTCGACGGCGACCCGAGCTTCACCGAGCTGCTGGCGCGGACCCGGCGGCACGTGCTCGACGCGTTCGACCACGCCGACGTCCCGTTCGAACGCCTGGTGAACGCCCTCGGTGTGCCGCGGGACGTGAGCCGTTCGCCGGTGTTCCAGGCGATGTTCGTGCTGCAGAACTACGAGATGGGCCGGCTGGGCACGGCCGGGACGTCCGAAGTGGACTTCCGCTGGCTGCCGATGGACCTGCCCGCGACCCGGTTCGACTTCGAGTTCCACGCCATCGAGGTCGAGTCCGGGCTGATCGGCAAGCTGGTGTACAACACCGCGCTGTTCGGCGCGGAGACCGTCGCCGGGATGGCCGGGCGCCTGGTCACGCTGCTGCGCTCGATCACCGCCGACCCCGAACGGTCACTGTCCGAACTGGACATCCTGGGGGACCAGCGCGACCTGGTCCTGAACCGCTGGAACGACACGGCGGGGGAGATCCCGCCGGGCACGCTGCACTCGCTCGTCGAAGCGCAGGTGGCCCGCACGCCGGACGCGCCCGCGCTGACGTTCCGCGGTGAATCGCTGTCCTACCGGGACCTCGACGAGCGCGCCAACGGCCTCGCGCACCGGCTGCGTGAGCTGGGCGTCGGGCCGGGGACGCTGGTCGGCGTCTTCGCGAACCGCTCCTTCGAGCTGGTCGTCGGCCTGCTCGGCGTGCTGAAGGCGGGCGGCGCCTACGTGCCGCTCGACCCGGAGTACCCGGCGGACCGGCTCGCGTTCATGCTCGAAGACGCGGCCGCGCCGGTGGTCCTGACCCAGGCCGCGCTCCGGGACACCCTCCCGGCCGGGGACACGACCGTCGTCGTGCTCGACGGCCTGACCGGCCCGGCCACGCCTCCGGAACCGCTGGTGAGCGCGGACGATCCCGCGTACGTCATCTACACCTCGGGCTCCACCGGGCGGCCGAAGGGCGTGCCGAACGGGCACCGCGGCATCGTCAACCGGCTCGACTGGATGCAGCGCGAATACGGCCTCGACGGCTCGGACGCGGTGCTGCAGAAGACCCCGGCGAGCTTCGACGTTTCGGTGTGGGAGTTCTTCTGGCCGCTCATGACCGGCGCCCGGCTGGTGCTGGCCGAGCCCGGCGGGCACAAGGACGCGGCGTACCTGCGTGAACTCCTGGCCACCGAGGGGATCACGACCGCGCACTTCGTGCCGTCGATGCTGAATCTGTTCCTCGCGGAGCCGAGTATCGAGTCGGTGACGGCGTTGCGGCGCGTGGTCTGCAGCGGCGAGGAACTGCCGCTCGACACCGCCCGCGAGTTCGTCCGGCGGCTGCCGCACTGCGAACTGCACAACCTGTACGGCCCGACCGAAGCCGCGATCGACGTCACCGCCTGGCACTGCACGCCCGAAGCGCTCGCCGAGGTGGCGTCCGTGCCGATCGGGGCACCGATCCGCAACCTCCGGATCTACGTCCTCGACCGGCGCGGCAACCCGTGCCCGGTCGGTGTGCCCGGCGAACTCCACATCGCCGGCGTCGGGCTCGCGCTCGGCTACCACAACCGGCCGGAGCTGACGGCCGAGCGGTTCGTCACGGACCCGTTCCACGGCGGCCGGATGTACCGCACCGGTGACCTCGCGCACTGGCGCGCCGACGGCACGATCGCGTTCCTCGGCCGCCTCGACCATCAGGTCAAGCTGCGCGGCCTGCGGATCGAACTCGGCGAGATCGAGGCCCGCCTGCGGGAGCAGCCCGGTGTGGCCGACGCCGTCGTGGTGGTCCGGGAGGACACGCCGGGGGACAAGCGCCTGGTCGGCTACGTCGTCGGCGACGCGGAAGGCCTGCGGGCCGCGCTCAAGGAGACGCTGCCGGACTACATGGTGCCGCCGTCGTTCGTCACCCTCGACGCGCTGCCGCTGACGCCGAACGGGAAGCTCGACCGCAAGGCCCTGCCCGCGCCGGTCGCCGCGCGGGACGCGAGCACCGCAATGGTCGAGCCGTCCACCCCGCTCGAACTGCTGCTCGCGGACATCTGGCGGGACGTTCTCAAGGTCGAGGAACTCGGCGTCGACGACGACTTCTTCGACCTCGGCGGCCACTCGATGCTCGCCACCCAGGTGGTCGCGCGGATCGCGAAGGCCGGGCACCAGGCCGGCGTGATGGACCTGTTCCAGCACCGCACGATCCGCGAGCTGGCGGTGTTCCTCGACGGCGACCGCGACGATTCGGGCCATCTGCTGTACGAGCTGACCAAGCCGGTCGCGAAGCCGACGCTCACCTACGTCTGCTTCCCGTACGGCGGCGGCAGCGCGATCGTCTACCAGCCCCTCGCGGACGCGCTGCCCAGCGGGTATTCGCTGTTCTCGGTCGCGATCCCCGGTCACGACGTCGGCCTGTCCGAAGAAGCGGTGCCGTTCGACGAACTGGTCGAGCGGCTCGCGGACGAGGTCCTCGAGCGGATCGACGGGCCGCTGGCGATCTACGGCCACTGCGGCGTCGGCAACGCCCTCGCCGTCGGCGTCTCCCGGCGTCTCGAGGAGCGCGGCCGCGAGCTGGAAGTCGTGCACATCGGCGCGATCTTCCCGTTCGCGCGGATCAAGGGCGCGGTCGGGACGCTGCGGACGCGGCTGGAAAAGCTGCGCAGCAACCGGTACTACGCGAACTGGCTCAAGGGGATGGGCGTCGACACCGACGACCTCGACCCGGCACAGGCCGACCGGATCATCAGCAACATGCGCGCCGACAGCCGCGCCGCCGAGGAGTACTTCAGCGGCCTGCTCGATGCCCGCGTCGCCAAGCTGCGCGCGCCGATCATCTCGGTGGTCGGCTCGGAGGACCCGGTCACCGACTACTACGCCGAGCGCTACCGCGAGTGGGAGTTCCTCACCGACCGGACCGCGCTCGTGGTGCTGGACCAGGCCGGGCACTTCTTCCTCCGCTACCGCGCGGAAGAGCTGGCGGAAATCCTGACCCGGGTGCACCCGGCCCTGGACGAACCCGGTGACCTGCACGTTTCGGTGCGCGAAGACGAGGGCTGGGCGGTGCACGACACCCACCGGTCCGAAGTGGACGACAAGCCCGCGGTCAAGCCGAGCATGGCCCGGTTCGTCACGGTCACGGTCGGCCAGCTGGTGTCGTCGACCGGGTCGGCGCTGACGTCGTTCGCGGTGCCGATCTGGCTCTACACCCGGACCGGCTCGGTCACCGACCTCGGCCTGCTCTGGGCGCTGGCGCTGCTGTGCGGGGTGCTGGTCCTGCCGGTGGCGGGCGCGCTCGTCGACCGCGGCGACCGCCGGAAGATCATGATCGCCGCCAGCGCGATCGCCGGCGTCATCCAGCTAGCGCTCGCGGTGCTGCTGACGGTGGGGAACCTCCAGCTCTGGTGGCTCTACGTGCTGATCCCGCTCGGCTCGGTCGCGGGCTCGATCCAGCGCATCGCCTACCAGTCGTCGGTGGCGCAGCTCGTGCCCAAGCAGTACCTGGGACACGCGATGGGGCTCGCCCAGCTGTCCAACGGCTTCGCGCAGCTGCTGATGCCGGTGATCGCGGCCGGGCTGCTGGCGGCGATCCAGCTGCGGGGGATCCTGGTCCTCGACATGGCGAGCTACGTCTTCGCCATCGTCAGCCTGCTGTTCGTCCGGTTCCCGGACCTGCTCGGCTGGCGCCCGCGCGAGCCGCTGCTGACGGCGATCGCGGGCGGGCTGAAGTACTCGTGGAACCACCGCGGCTTCCGCACGATGCTGCTGTACTTCGCGCTGGCCAACGTCTTCCTGGCGCCGGCGCTGGTCCTCGTCTCGCCGCTGGTGCTGTCCTTCGGCACGGTCACCGACGTCGCCCAGGTCGCGCTCGCCGAAGCGGTCGGCGCGGTGGCCGGTGGCATCGGCATGGCTCTGTGGGGCGGCCCGCGCAAGCGGCGGATGGTCGGCGTGCTCGCGGGCAACGTCGGCATCGCGGTCGGCAGCCTCGTGATGGGGCTGCGGCCGTCGCTGATCGTGGTCGCGGCCGGGGTGTTCCTGCTGGCCGCGGCGATGGCCGTGTCCCAGGGCATCTACGCGACGCTGGTGCAGGTCAAGGTGCCGCAGCGCTACCACGGCCGGGTGTTCGCCATCAACCAGACGATCACCTGGTCCACGCTGCCGATCGGGTTCGCCGTGCTCGCCCCGCTCGCGGTCGGCTGGTTCTCGCCGCTGCTCGCCCCCGGCGGCGCGCTGTCCGGGTCGGTCGGTTCGATCCTCGGGACCGGCGAGGGCCGCGGGGTCGGGCTCGCGTACGTCGTCTACGCGCTGATCCTGCTGCTGATCAACGCCGGCGGGTTCGCCGTGAAGCTGCTGCGCCGCTTCGACACCGAGGTGCCCGATTCGCTGCCGGACGACCTCGTCGGCGCGCAGGAACGGGAGCGCAAGCTCGCCGGGAAGGAGGCCGCGTGAGCGACGTCGTGCTGATCAGGGAAGCCCGCGGGCACTGGGTCGGCGAAGTCGCCGCCGCGGTGCACGCCGCCGGCCACCGCGCGGTGCTGCTCGCGCCGCCGGTCGACGAGGCGTCGTTGGCCGGGGTGGTGGACGAGGTGATCGCCGTCGACGACGTCTACGACGCCGAAGCCGTCGCCGCCCGGATCCGCTCGGCGGTCGGGGTGCCCGCCGCCGTGCTGACCGGTTCCGACGGCGCGATCGCGAGCACCGCCCGGGTCGCCGAGCTGCTCGGTGTCGCGCGGTGCCCGGCGTCGGTGTTCGCCTTGTGCGCCGACAAGTTCGCGGTCCGGGAAGCGCTGGCCGCGGCCGGGCTGCCGGGTCCCGCGGCGGCGCTGATCTCCTCGGCCGCTTCGGCATCCGAGGTGGCCGACCGGGTCGGGCTGCCCGCGATCGTCAAGCCGGTCAACGGCGCCGGGAGCAACCTCGTGCGCACGGTGTCCACTGTGGCTGAACTGGCGGCCGCGTACGAGCTGCTGGCGTCGCGGCTGCCCGAGTCCGCGGACCCGCGCTACCACCGTCCACTGGGGACGATCGACCCGGCCGCGACGTTCCTCGTCGAAAGCCTGCTGCAGGGGCCGGAGTACGCGGTGGACGTCCTGATCCGCGACGGCGTCGCCGAGCCGGTCGAGATCCTCGACAAGCCGCTGATCGACGAGCGCAAGTTCGAGCTGGTCCTGTCCTGCCCGCCGGATGGGCTCTCGGCGGAGCGGGCGGAACTGGTCACGTCGGCGGCGTCGGCGGCGGTGCTCGCGCTGGGGCTGGACAACACGATCGCGCACGTCGAGGTGATCGACGACGAGCGCCGCGGCCCCACGATCGTCGAGGTCAACGCGGGCCGCCCGGCGGGCTCGATCATGCCGCTGCTGGCCAAGCTGCGCACCGGCGTCGACGTGTTCGCGGAGCTGACCGCTCTCGCCCTCGCCGCGCCACCGCCCGCGCGGGAGCCCGCGAAGCTGCCGATCCCGCTGGCCATGCTGATCCTGTACGCGTCCGGGTCCGGCACCTTGACCGGCATCGGCGGCCTCGACGAGGTCGCCGCGCTGCCGGAGGTCGTCGACGTCGTCACGACGGTTTCCCCCGGTCAGGTGCTCACCGACGAGCAGGAGACGTACGCGGTCAACCTGGTCGTCGCCGGGTTCGCCGACCACGACGACCTCGCCGCGCTGCACGCCGAAGCCAGCAAGCTGATCCGGTTGGAGGTCGCGTGAAGACCGCGTTCATCGTGCGGGAAACGCACGGCCAGTGGATCGCGGACTTCGCGGCCGCCGTCCGGGCCGCCGGGTGGCGGGCCGAGCTGGTCACCGAGCCCCTGGCCGACGGCGAGCCAGAGTACCAGGTCGACGGCTTCGTCGTGGTCGACGACGTCCGGGATGCGCCCGCGGTGGCCGAAGCGCTCCGCGACCGGGAGCCCGCCGCGGTGCTGACCGCGGCGGAGGGGATCATCGCGAGCACCGCCCGGATCGCCGAGCTGCTCGGCGTCGCGCGTTGCCCGGCGGACGTGTTCACCCTGGCGCACAACAAGTTCGCCGTCCGGCAGGCGCTGGCCGCGGCCGGGTTGCCGGGGCCACGGGCCGCGTTGTTCGCCGATCCGGCGCAGGCGCCCGCGATCGCCGCGGAGGTCGGTCTCCCGGCGATCGTGAAGCCGGTCAACGGCGCCGCGAGCACGCTCGTCCGCACGGTGTCCACTGTGGACGAACTGGTCGCGGCCTACCAGCTGCTGGCCACGCGGCTGCCGGAGAACTCCGACGCGCGTTACCACCGCCCGCTGCCGGGCCCGCTCGACCCGCTGCGGGTGTTCCTCGTCGAGAGCCTGCTCGACGGCCCGGAGTACGCGGTGGACGTGCTCGTCCGCGACGGCGCCGCCGAACCCGTCACGGTGGTCGGCAAACCGCTGATCGACGAGCGTAAGTTCGAGCTCGGCATGGTCTGCCCGCCGTTCGGGCTGACGGAGGAACGGGCCGGGCTGATCACCGAGGCCGCGACCGCCGCCGTGCTGGCCCTGGGCCTGGACTCGACGTGCGCGCACGTCGAAGTGATCGACGACGCCACGCTCGGGCCGGTGGTCGTCGAGGTCAACGCCGGACGTCCCGCCGGGGGAGCGCAACCGGCGTTGCTGCGGCTGGCCACCGGCATCGACGTCACCGCCGAAGTCGTTTCCCTCGCCCTCGGCACCCCGCCGCCCGCGCGCGGGATCGGGCTGCCGGTGCCGGTCGGCTACCTGGTCGTCTACGCCGAAGGCACCGGGCGGCTGGTGCGCGTCGAGGGCACCGCGGAAGTCGCGGACCTGCCGGAGGTCCTCGACGTCGTCACCATCGTTTCCCCCGGCCAGGTGCTCAGCGACGACCAGGAGATCTACGCCGTGAACGTCCTCGTCGCCGGGTTCGCCGACGTCGACGACCTGGCCGCGCTGCACGCCGAAGCCGCGAAGCTTGTCCGATTCGTACTGGAGGAGTCATGACCGCCGATCTCGCGGCGCCGCTGGGGCAGCTGCAGGGCAACGAGCACACCAAGATCGCCGTCTTCCCGGCCGCGGACTTCGCGGCCGTGGAGGCGCAGCTGCCGCAGGTCCGGGAGCACCTGCGCGATCACGGCGCGATCCTGCTGCGCGGCCTGCCCGCCGACCTCGACTTGTTCAACCGGGTCACCGAGACGATCGGCGGGGCGCTGCTGACCTACACCGAGCGCTCGACGCCGCGCTCGAACGTCGCCGGCAACATCTACACCTCGACGGAGTACCCGCCGGCCGAGTCGATCCCGATGCACAACGAGAACTCGTACTCGGCGAGCTGGCCCGCGCGCCTGTTCTTCCTGTGCGACACCGCCGCGGAAACCGGTGGAGCGACACCGATCGCGGACAGCCGGGCGATGTACCGGCTGCTGCCCGAGGACCTCCGTGAGCGGTTCGCGGGCGGCGTCGTCTACACGCGAGCGTTCCGCGAAGGACTCGGGCTGACCTGGCAGGAGGCGTTCCAGACCGAGGACCGCGCGGTCGTCGAGGACTACTGCACGCGCAACGGCCAGACGTTCGAATGGACCGAGGACGGCCTGCGCACCCGGCACGTCCGGCCGTCGTTCGTGGTGGAAGAGCACACCGGGGACACCGTGTGGTTCAACCAGGCCAACCTCTTCCACGTCTCGAGCCTCGGCGAGGAGGTGAGCGAGGCGCTGCTGGAGCTGTACCCGGAGGCCGACCTGCCGCGCAACGCCTACTTCGCCGACGGCAGCCCGATCCCGGTCGACGACCTGGCGAAGATCCGCGAGGTCTACGACGAGGTCAGCTACGCGTTCCCGTGGCAGAGTGGGGACATCATGGTGATCAACAACATGCTGATGGCCCACGGGCGCGAGCCGTTCACCGGCAAGCGGCGCATCCTGGTGGCGATGACGGGATGACCGCACCGGTCGTCGTGCTGCTCGCGCACCCGCGGCCCGGGAGCTTCAACCACGCGCTCGCCGACCGCGTCGTCGCGGCGCTGGAGCAGGCCGGGGTGCCGGTGCGGTTCCACGACCTGTACGCCGAGGGCTTCGACCCGGTGCTGACCGCGGAAGAGGCCTACACCAGCGGGACCCGGGCGGAAGAGTTCCTCGCCGCCGAACCGGACCCGCTGGTGCGGCGCCACCGCGAGGAGCTGCGCGACGCGGGCGGGCTGGTCGCGGTCCACCCGAACTGGTGGGGCAAGCCGCCCGCGATCCTCAGCGGCTGGCTCGACCGGATCCTCGTCCCGGGTGTCGCGTACCGCCTCTCCGCCGCGGGTGGCGCGCCCGAGTCGTTGCTTTCCCTGCGGCGGTTGCTGGTGGTGAACACGTCCGACACGACCGAAGAGCGCGAGCGGACGCTGTTCGGCGACCCGCTCGACGCGATCTGGCGGCGCTGCTTGGCCCCGTACCTCGGCGAGCCGGAGGTCTGGCGGCTCGTGCTGCGGGTGCTGGCCGACGCCGGTGCCGACACCCGCGTGCGGTGGCTCGACGAGGTCGAAGGCGAGGTGGCCCGGATCTTCCGCGCGCTGCCGCAAGGTCGCGAATGAGTCATTCGCGACCTTCGCGTCGCGCCCGGGCGGTCAGCGGTAGGCGTCGAGGGTGAGCTTCGCCGCCTGGGCGAGCAGGCGGTCGTCGTGCTCGGCGTTCTCGGTCTTCCGGTCGGACATCACCGCCAGCACGATCGGCGCCCGGCCCGGCGGCCAGACGACCGCGATGTCGTTGCGCGTCGCGTATTCGCCGGTACCGGTCTTGTCGGCGACCGTCCAGCCGGCGGGGGTGCCCGCGCGGATCACCGCGTCGCCGGTGCGGTTGGCGCGCATCGTGTCGGTGTAGAACGTCCGCTGAGCCGCCGGCAGCACCGTGCCGAGGGCGAACGCGCGCAGGTCGGCCGCCATTGCGCGTGGGGTGCTCGTGTCGCGGACGTCGCCCGGGGCCAGGTCGTTGAGGCCTGGCTCGATCCGGTCGACGTGCGTGGTCGTGTCGCCGATCCCGCGCAGCGCGGCGGCCAGCCCCGCCGGGCCGCCCAGCTCGCGGAACAGCAGGTTGGCGGCGGTGTTGTCGCTGTAGCGCAGCGCCGCGTCGATCGCGTCGCGCAAGGACAGGCCCGTGCCGACGTGCTTTTCGCCGACCGGCGAGTTCGGCTGGACGTCGGCGCGGGTGTAGGGCAGCACCTTCGCCAGCCCTTCCATGCTCGTGCGCTGGAGGACGGCCCCGGCGGAGAACGCCTTGTGCGTCGAGGCGTACCCGAAGCGCTCGTCGGCCCGGTGGGCGATCTCGCGGCCGGAGCCGGTGTCGATCGCGTACACGCCGAGGCGCGCGTCGAATTCGCGTTCGAGCGGCGCGAAGTCCGGCCGCGGTGCCGGCGCGACCGCGGACGTCGACGGCGGTGCTGCGGGAGCCGGCGTTTCGGCGGCGCACGCGGTGAGCGGGACGAGGGCCAGCGCGGCGAGCGCGGCCCACCGGACGTGGGGGAACGGCACGGTGCTTCCTTCCGGTCTTGATCGACATCCGCAGTCTCACCGCGTTCGCTCATGCTGTCCAAGACGGAAACGTGCCGATTGATGCCGGAATCGCATAGAGTGAGGTCGTGGACCTGGTCGGCGGCTGCAGGGCGTTCGTGAGCGTGAGCGAGACGGGGAGCTTCACGGCGGGCGCGGCACTCGCGCGCATCCCGCAGCCGGTCGCGAGCCGGCGGATCGCCGCGCTCGAACGCCACTTCGGCGAACGGCTCTTCGACCGTTCCACCCGCCGGGCACGGCTGACGGCGTTCGGGCGCGACGTGCTGCCCACGGCGCAGCGGCTGGTCCGGCTGGCCGACTCGCTGGAGCACGACGCCCAGCGCGCACGGCTGCGGCCGATGCGCGTGGCGGTGCCGGGTACCTGCGGGGTGCGGGAGCTCGCCGAACTCGCCGCCGAAGCGCGTGCGTTCGAGGTCCACCTGGAGTTTCGTGCCGCCGAGCCGGGGGAGCGGGCCGAACTCGTCCGCACGAGCGAGGTGCGGGCGGCGCTCACCGCCGTCCCGGCCGAGGAGGGCGTGTGGGCGGTGCCGCTCGGCGTGGCCGGGGTGGCGCCGTCGGGGGCGCGGATCGTGCACCTGGAGACGCTGCGGGCGGGCCGCTCCGGTGGCCCGCGGCGGCGGGTGTGGATCCAGCCGGAGGACGATGTCCCGCATGTCCGGGACCGGGTACTGCGGGTCCGGGACGCGGTCGGGCTCCAGCCGGCGCAGGTCGCCGTGGCCGGCTCGCTTACCGCGGCGGCCGCGGAGGTGATCGCTTCGGCGGACCTGCTGCTCTGCTCGGTCACGCAAGCGGGTGAGCTTGGTCTGAACTGGCGGCCGATCGGCGAAGTCGACCTGGCACGCGGCTACGAGGTGGCGGCGGCACTGGGCGAGGACGCCGAGCGGCTGCGCACGGTGTTGCGGGCGGGCGTCGGCCGTTGTCTTGGGGCTGGCTCGTGAGTACCGAGGCGCTGGTGCGCGACCTGCGGGTGGAGCTGGACGAAGGCGGCCTACGCGGGTCGTTCCTGGTGCGCGACCTGCGCACGGGCGCCGAGGTCGGGATCGACCCGGACCGCGAGTACCCGATCGCGTCCCTGGTCAAGGTCCCGCTCGCGGCGGCGACGCTGGAGCGCATCCGCCGAGGCGAGCTGGACGGTGCGACCCAGCTGGAGGTCCCGCCCGGACGCGTCACCACGCCAGGCCCGATCGGCGTGACCCGCTTCCGCCACCCGGCCCGCATCGCGATCGAGGACCTGCTCTACCTGAGCACGTGCCTCAGCGACGGCCAGGCGGCCGACGTCCTGTTCGGCCTGACGCCCCCGGCCGAGGTGGCCGCGCTGCTGACCGGCTGGGGCCTGACCGGCATCGCGCTGCGGCACGAGCTGCGCGACCTGGTGGACACCCCGGCCGAGCGCTTCGACGCCGGCGAGGCGGACCTGGCCCACGCGCTGGCGATCAGCGCCGGAACGGCTGGCCAGGGCCACCGCTTGGCCCAGCTCGACGTCTCGCGCGCGAACACCGCGTCGGCCCGGGCGCTGCTGGAGCTGTTGCAGGCACTGTGGACGCCGTCGAAGATCGACCCGGCGGTCGCCGCGGGCGTGCGCGACCTGATGGCGAACAACGTGATCCGCCACCGCCTTACCCCGGACTTCGCCTCCGACGCGGCGAAGTGGTCGTCGAAAACGGGAACGCTGCTGAACATGCGCCACGAAGCGGGGGTGGTGGAGCACGCGGACGGCGGCGTGTTCGCCGTGGTGGCGTTGACGGAATCCCGCGTCCCGGCGGCGGTTCAGCCGGAAGCGGACGTGCTGATGTCCCGCGTCGCCCGAGCCCTGCGCGACCACCTCCGCGGCAGCTGAGAAAACCCGTTGGGGCGCCGGTTTCCGTCCGCTTAAGCTCCGCCGGTGTCCTTCACGAGACCGGAACCGCCGTACTACGCGGTGATCATCACGAGCGCCCTGGACGAGTCGAATCTCGTCGGTTACGCGGCGATGGACGAGCGGATGGCTGAGCTGGGCCCCGCTCAGCCCGGGTACCTGGGCCGCGAGTCCCGTACTTCCGCGGACGGCCGGGAGCTGACGGTGCTGTACTACCGGGACGCCGAGGCGATCGCGGCGTGGAAGCAGCATCCGGAGCACCTTGAGGCGCAGCGCCGCGGCCGGGAGGAGTGGTACGCGAACTACTACATCGAGGTGGCGAAGGTGGAGCGCGCTTACGGCTTCACCCGGCAGGAGTAGGTGACCGCACGGGATCGCGGGGCGCGCACGAGACGGCCGTAACTCAGGGTCGCCGTGAACCGATCGCGGCTCGGCCGATCCTGGCGCCCGCAACCGCGCCCGGCAGCCCAGTCCGTCACCTCTCAAGCCGGTGTCGTCACCCCGAACTCCACCTCCTCCGTGGTCATCGTGCCCGCGGTCCGGCCCGGCGCCGTCTGGTACTGCCAGTACATGTTCGTGTGCGCGATCACCTGCCCCGGCGGCGGAGCACCATAAGCCGACAGATCTTCCGTCGTGTGCGCGTCCGACACCAGCACCGCGTCATACCCCCGCGCCAGCGCCCCGTGCAGCGTGGACCGGATGCACGCGTCCGTCTGCGCGCCCGCCACCACCAGCGAGCCCACGCCACGCTCGGCCAGCACCGCCTCCAGGTCCGTCGCCTCGAACGAGTCCCCGTACTCCTTGTGCACCAGCGGTTCCGCCTCCCACCGGACGAGCTCGGGCACGTACGCCCACGGTTCGCTGTCCCGCGGCAGCTCGGCGCTGGTGTGCTGCACCCACACCACTTCCGTGCCGGCCGCGCGGGCCTTGTCCACCAGGGTGACGATGTTGGCCAGGACCGACGAGCGGTCGTGGGCCGACGACATCACCCCGTTCTGGACGTCGACGACGAGCAGGGCGGTCTTCGGGCGGTCGATCAGTGTGGTCATGGGACGGACGATAACCACCGCCACCGACAATTTCCGCAAGTAGCATGGCGCGCCATGGACTACGGGATGCTGTTGCTGGGTGTCGTCGTGCTGGTCGTGGTCGTCGCGCTCGGGTCGTCGGCCACCGATCGGCGGCTGACGCGGGTCGATCGGCGGCTCGCGCGGATGGAGACCAAGCTCGACGCCATCGCCGAGAAGCTCGGGGTGGTCGTCGAGGAGCCCGGACTCGCCGAGGTCGCCGCGCTGGTGCGGGAGGGCCGGAAGATCCAGGCGATCAAGGTCTACCGCGAACACACCGGCGCCGATCTCAAAGACGCGAAGGACGCCGTCGAGCGCCTCGCCTGAACCCTACGGCGCCCCGCCGACGTGCTTGGCCGACACGGCCTCCCAGACGGCGTCGAAGTCGTCGTACTGGTCGCTGTCGGGCAGGCCGCCCAGGGAGCCGAGCACCGAGTCGCCGCCGCCGGCCGCCGCCGCGCGGCGCAGGAGCTCGTCGCGGCCGCACGGGTACTGCGTCTCGGCCAGGTGCTGTTCCAGGCTGGCTCGTTCCGGTGCAGGCATGTTCGTCGCGTACCCGCCGCGCCCGGGCCGAAAACTCAGCCCACGACGATCGTGTGGTCCCCGCGCGGCACCAGCTCCCCGATCACCGGGTACCCCGGCAGCTCCCCGGCGACCAGCAGCCCGCCGGACGTCTGCGCGTCGGCCAGCAGCAACGCCTCGTCCGCGGAAATCCTGGACAGGTCGGCGTGCGGGGCGACCCAGTCGAGGTTGCGCCGGGTGCCGCCGCTGACGTAGCCGTCGCGCAACGCCGCGCGGGCGCCGTCCAGATACGGCACGGCCGCCGGGTCCAGCCGGGCGGTGACGCCGCTGGCCCGCGCCAGCTTGTGCAGGTGCCCCAGCAGGCCGAACCCCGTGACGTCGGTGGCGCACGCGGCCCCGGCGGCCAGCGCCGCGCGGGCGGCCGGGGCGTTCAGCGTCGTCATGACGTCGATCGCCTGCTCGAACCGTTCCCCGGTGGCCTTGTGCCGCGAGTTCAGCACGCCGACGCCGAGCGGTTTGGTCAGCGTCAGCGGCAGCCCGGCGCGGCCGGCGTCGTTGCGCAGCAGCCGCGAAGGGGCCGCGACGCCGGTGACGGCCAGGCCGTACTTCGGTTCCGGGTCGTCGATGCTGTGCCCGCCGGCGAGGTGGCAGCCCGCCGCGCCGCAGACGTCGAGGCCGCCGCGCAGCACCTCGGCGGCCAGCTCGAACGGCAGCGTCTCGCGCGGCCAGCCGAGCAGGTTGACCGCCACCACCGGCGTGCCGCCCATGGCGTAGACGTCCGAAAGGGCGTTCGCTGCGGCGATCCGGCCCCAGTCGTAGGCGTCGTCGACGACCGGGGTGAAGAAGTCGGTCGTCGCGATGAGCGCGGTGTCCCCGGAGATCCGGACCGCGGCGGCGTCGTCGCCGGTGTCGAGCCCGACGAGCAGCTCGCCCGGCGGATCGACGGGGGAGGCGCCGGTGAGGCCGAGGACGGCCGCTTCGAGTTCGCCCGGCGGGATCTTGCACGCGCAGCCGCCGCCGTGCGCGTACTGCGTCAGTCGGTAACCCACGGGCTCATCGTGCCCGTCCGCCGCGACCTTGGCAGGATGGCTGCCATGGTGCAGGGAGGCGTATCCGGCCTGGTGACCGGCGCGATCTTCAAAATCGCCGAGCGGCAGGTCCTGCCGCTGGCGGGTTCGATTCCCGTCCGCCTCCGCCATGCCTGACCCGCGCCGCGCGATCCCGCGCACCGACGCCCTCCTGGCCGAATCCGGGATCGCCAAGGCCGCCGCCGAACTCGGCCGTGACCTGGTGAAATCCGTCGTCCAGGACGTCCAGCGGGCCGCGCGCGCCGGAGAACTCGCCCCGGCCGACGTCGCCGCCACCGTGCTCGCGCGGCTGCCCGGGAGCGCGTCCTCGCTGCGGCCGGTGCTCAACGCGACCGGCGTCGTCGTGCACACCAACCTCGGCCGCGCCCCGCTCTCGGCCGCCGCGCTCGACGCGCTCGTCGCGGCCGGTGGCGCCACCGACGTCGAATTCGACCTCGCGACCGGCGACCGGGCTCGCCGCGGCCGGAGCGCGCTCGCCGCACTGGCCGCCGCCGTGCCGGACGCCGGCGGGGTGCACGTCGTCAACAACAACGCGGCCGCCCTGCTGCTCTGCGCGCTCGCCATGGCCCCGGGCCGCGAGATCGTCGTCAGCCGCGGCGAGCTGGTCGAGATCGGCGACGGCTTCCGCATCCCCGACCTCCTGGAATCGACCGGGTCCCGGCTGCGGGAAGTCGGCACCACGAACCGGACGACGGCCGGTGACTACGCCGCCGCTCTCGGCCCGGACACCGGTTTCGTGCTCAAGGTCCACCCGTCGAACTACCGCGTCACCGGGTTCACGGCGGAGGCGTCGCTCGAGGAACTCGCCCAGCTCGGCGTGCCGGTCGTCGCCGACATCGGCTCCGGCCTGCTCGCCCCGCACCCGCTCCTGCCGGACGAACCGGACGCGGCGACCGCGCTGCGGGCGGGCGCCACGGTCGTCACCGCCAGCGGGGACAAGCTCCTGGGCGGCCCGCAGGCCGGGCTGCTCTTCGGTGAGAAGGACGTCGTCGAACGGCTGCGGCGGCACCCGGCGGCCCGGGCCCTGCGCGTCGACAAGCTCACCCTCGCCGCCCTCGAAGCGACGTTGCGCGGCCCGGTCCCGCCGGTGCGCGCCGCGCTCGAAGCGTCCGTCGAGGACTTGCGACGCCGGGCCGAAACCCTGGCCGAGAGCCTGCGGGACTTCGGCGCCGAAGCGGTGGCATCGACCGCGGCGGTCGGCGGCGGGGGCGCCCCCGGCGTCGAACTGCCCAGTGCCGCGGTCAGCCTGCCCGCGCGGTTCGCGGCGGCCCTGCGGACAGGAGAGCCGCCGGTCGTCGGCCGGGTCGTGCGTGACCGCTGCTTGCTCGACCTGCGGACCGTGCGGCCGGACGAGGACGCGAAGCTGCGGGAAGCCGTGCGCCGATGCGGGTGATCGTCACCGCCGGCCACGTCGACCATGGGAAGTCCACGCTGGTGCGGCGGCTGACCGGGATGGAGCCGGACCGGTGGGCCGAGGAACGCCGCCGCGGCCTCACCATCGACCTCGGGTTCGCGTGGACCCGGCTCGGCGGGGAAGACGTCGCGTTCGTGGACGTGCCAGGCCACGAGCGGTTCGTGCCCAACATGCTCGCCGGAGCGGGACCCGCGCCGGCCGTGCTGTTCGTCGTCGCCGCGGACGAGGGCTGGATGCCGCAGTCGGCCGAGCACCTCGCCGCGCTGGACGCGTTCGGCGTCGGCCGCGGCTTGCTGGTCGTCACCAAGGCCGACCGCGCCGCCCCGGCGGCCGCCACCGAAGCCGCGTTGCACGAGATCGCCCGGACGTCGCTGGGCGCGGTGCCGAGCGTCGCGGTCAGCGGCCGGACGGGCGCGGGCTTCGAAGAGTTGCGCACGGCGATCACCGAGCTGACGGCCGGCCTGCCCGCGCCCGACCCGGACGCCGACGTCCGGCTGTGGATCGACCGCGCCTTCACCGTGTCCGGCGCGGGCACGGTCGTCACGGGCACGCTGGCCGCGGGGACGATCGCCGTGGGCGACGAGCTGTGGCTGGGCACGACGCCGGTGAAGGTCCGCGGGCTGCAGGCGCTCGGCGAGCCCCGCGACCGGGTCACCGCCGTGGCCCGAGTGGCGGTCAACCTCCGGGGCACCGCGCGGGCCGACGTCGGGCGCGGCGACGTCCTGCTCACGCCCGATCGGTGGCGCACCACGGCCGAGTTCGACGTCCGGCTGCGCGGCGCGGCCGCCGCCGATCTGCACCGGCACCTCGTGCTGCACCTGGGCACGGTGGCGCGGCCGGTGCGTGTCCGTCCACTGGGGACGGACACCGCGCGGCTCACGACGAGCACCGCGCTGCCGTTGCGCGTCGGCGACCGGGGGCTGGTACGCGACCCGGGGGAGCACCGGATCGCCGCCGGGTTCGACGTCCTGGACGTCCGCCCGCCCCCGTTGACCCGCCGCGGCGCGGCCCGGGAGCGCGGGCGTGAGCTGGCGGACCCCGATCTCGCCCGGACTTACTTGCGCCGTCACGGTTTCGTCCGCGCGGCCGACTTCGCCGCGATGGGCCTGGCCGAGACGGGAGAGCGTCTGGGCGGCTGGCGCGCGGACTCGGAGCGGCTGGCCGCCCTGCGCGCGGAGGCGGCCGAGGTCGTGGGCGGCTGGGACCGGACCGCCGCGGGCGTGCCGGTGGAGGCGCTGCGGCAGCGGCTCGGCCTGCCTGCGCCGGAGCTTGTCGTCCCCGTGCTGGCGGGTACCGGGTTCGAGGTGGCGGGCGGGCTCGTCCGCCGTCCCGGCGCCGGTCTGGCCCCCGCGGTCGAGGCGGCGCTGGAGACGGTGCTGAAGCGGCTCGCCGAACACCCGTTCCGCGCGCCGGAGGCGGACGAGCTGCGGGCGCTGGGGCTGGGCAGGCGCGAACTCGCGGCGGCGGTGCGGCTCGGCCGTTTGACCGCGCTCGCCGAAGGCGTCGTGCTCGGCCCGGACGCGGAAGAGCGGGCGGTGGCGGGGCTGCGCTCGCTGCCGGGCCCGTTCACGGTTTCCGAGGCGCGGAAGGCGCTCGACAGCACCCGGCGGGTGATGATCCCGTTGCTGGAACGCCTAGATGCGGCGGGCTGCACGGAGCCCCTCGGCGACGGGACTCGGCTGGTGCGCTAGTGTCGCGCGTCGCTTGACGTGGGCGGGCGGCCGGAACCGGCCCACTCGCCGAACCGAGGTCCAGGCCCCGAGCGCCCCAATGTGGCCTTCGGTGCGTCAGACGCAACCAAGGCCGCCTTGGGGCGCATCGTGCGAGCCCACTGCAACCGAACTTCAGGTTCCGCTGAAGAACTCGGCGAGCGCGGTGGCCAGCGCCTCGGGGTTGTCCTCCGCCATGTGGTGCCCCGACTCGATCGAGTGCCCGCGCAGATCGGTCGTCCACGACCGCCAGACACCCAGGACATCACCGTAAAGGTCCTCCAGGTCGTCGTCGCTCGACCACAGCACGAGCGCCGGGCACGTGATCCGCCGGCCGGCGGCCCGGTCCGCGTCGTCGTGGGCGCGGTCGATGCCCAGGCCGGCGCGGTAGTCCTCGAGCATCGCGGTGACCGTCGCCGGGTCGTGGATCGCGCGGTGGAAGTCGGCGAAGTTCTCCTCGCCGAGGCGCTCGGGCGTGTTCTTGGTGCCGACGTTGTACCAGGCGTCCGGGTCGGTGGTGATCACCCGTTCGGGCTTTTCCGGCTGGGCGAAGAAGAACCAGTGGAACCATTCGCGCGCGAATCGCGCGTCGCAGCGGGCGAGGGCCTCGCCGATCGGGACGGCGTCCAGGATCGCCGCGCCGCGGATGACCGAAGGGTGGTCGAGCGCCAGCCGCGTCGCCACGTACGCGCCGCGGTCGTGTCCTGCCACGAAAAACCGGGAATGCCCGAAGTGCGCCATCAAGGCGACGCAGTCGGCCGCCATGACGCGTTTGCTGTACGGCGTGTGCTCGGCATCGGTCGGCGGCTTCGTCGAAGCGCCGTAGCCGCGCGTGTCCGGGCACACCACCGTGAACCGTTCCGCGAGCCGCGGGGCCACCCGGTGCCACGTCGTGTGCGTGCGCGGGTGCCCGTGCAGCAGCAGGACCGGCGGCCCTGAGCCGCCGTGACGCACCCGCAGCGTGACGTCGCCGACGTCGACGTGGTCGAGCGTGAAGCCGTCGAACATGTGCTGCCCCCAGCGCGAAAGGCGGCCGCACCCCGGGCGGGGGTGCGGCCGCGGAAGAACTACGTCAGTCCTTGTGCGTGACGCCCTTCACGGCGTCCTTGATCTTCTCGCCCGCCTGCTTCAGCGAGCCCTTGGCCTGCTCGGACTTGCCCTCGGCCTGCCACTGCTCGTTGTCGGTGGCGTTGCCGACGGCTTCCTTGGCCCGGCCCTTGAGCTCTTCGCCCTTGTTCTCGATCTTGTCGTTCATCGGGGTGCACCTTCCGTCGCGGCGACATTTCCGGATCGGCCAGTCGCCAAAAGGGCCTTGACACGCGGTTACCCGGCCATCGCGGGTCTACACATCAGGTCGCCGGGAGATGGCCGCCCATTCGTTCGATCCGCTGGATCGCGGGCTCCGCGAGGATGCCGTGCACCAGCACCGACACGGCGACGGCGAGCGCGCCGACCCGCCAGAGCACGTCCTGCTGCGGCACCGGGAGCCGGTTGAGCGCGTAGGCCAGGTAGTAGAGCGTGCCGATGCCGCGGACGCCGAAGAACGCGATCGCCGCGGTGGCCGGGCGGCCGGCGGAGCTGCCGACCAGCGAAAGCCAGCCGATCACGGGCCGCACGACCAGGACCGCGACGACCGCGAGAACCACTTCGAGCACGCGCAGGCCCCGCAGCAGCCCGTCACCGATGGCGAGGCCGAGCCCCAGCAGGGCCAGCGGCACGAACAGCCGCTCCAGCTGGTGGCCGAAGGCGTGCAGAACGCCGTGGTAGTCGTGTTCCCGCTCCAGCTTGCGCACGACCACCGCCGCGACGAACACGGCGGCGAACCCGTTGCCGTGGGCCAGTTCCGCCAGCGCGTACGGCAGGAAGGCGAGCGCGAGCAGGACGAGGCCGTCGCCGTACTCGGCCAGCCGCAGCCGGTCCGACGCGGTGTGGAAGATCGCCCAGCCGAGGCCGCGGCCGGCCAGCAGGCCGACCAGCACGCCGATCGCGACGGGCAGGAGGAGGTCCACCAGCACCCAGGAGACGTCCAGGTGCGGCTCGCTGCCCGCGACGGCCAGGCCGAGCAGGACGAACGGCATGGTCAGGCCGTCGTTGAGCCCGGCCTCCGTGGTCAGCGTGAACCGGATTTCGTTGTTCCTGGCCAGGTCCGGCTCGACGTCGGGGTGCGGCACGCCGACGTCGCCAGCCAGCACCGGGTCGGTCGGGGCCAGCGCCGCGGCCAGCAGCAGTGCCACGCCGGGGGCGAGCGCGAGCCACCAGTACCCGAGCGCGGCGATCACCAGGATGGACAGCGGCATGGTCAGGGCCAGCAGCCGCCATGTCGAGCCCCAGCGCTTGAACCCGAGCGGGCGGTCCACGGACAGGCCGGCCCCGGCGAGCGCGACGAGAATACCCAGCTGGGTGAAGGATTCGACGCCGTGCAGGTGGGCGGCGGGGTCGCTCCAGCCGTTGCCGTACGGCGCGGGCAGCGGCAGCAGGCCGAGGACGATCCCGGCGATCAGCATCACCAGCGGCACCGAGAACGGCCGGTCGGCGACGAGCTTCGGGACGATCGCCGCGGCGAGGGCGAGCAGGCCGGCCACGCCGAACAGCACCGTCAAGGACGACAAGGGTTCCTCCTGCCCGCTCGTGCCGTGCCGCCCGGGCGGGAGGTCCGTGCCGGGACCCGGCCGAGCGTGAGCCGGGTCCGCCGTCGCCCCGGACCGGAGTAGCGTGACGGTCAGGGTGCGCCGCGCCCGGAGTTCCCGGCTGTGCGCGCGGCGAAACCGGTGAGGAGGCGGCGTGACGGCGAGCAACGGGGCCGGCCGGCCGTGCCGGTTCTGCGGGCGGCTCCGCGACCCGCGGG
Organism: Amycolatopsis lexingtonensis; assembly: GCF_014873755.1. Taxonomy (NCBI): domain Bacteria; kingdom Bacillati; phylum Actinomycetota; class Actinomycetes; order Pseudonocardiales; family Pseudonocardiaceae; genus Amycolatopsis; species Amycolatopsis lexingtonensis. The sequence continues at coordinate 2,382,542 of NZ_JADBEG010000001.1, read as the reverse complement.
TGCCCGGCCGGGCCGGCCCGATCTGCCTGGACTGCGTGCGGGCCGGGCTGCGGGTGGTGCGCGACGGCGCGGACCGCGAGACCCCGGCGGGCGACGTATTGGCCGCGGTGACGTCTCCGCTGGCCGCGGTCTGCGACTTCTGCGGCCGCCGCGAGCGCCGGACGTTCCTCGGCCTGCGGCGTCCGCTGCTGCGTGTGGACTGCGCCGCGCGGGACGCGGTGATCTGCGCGGACTGCCTCGACCACGCCGGGGACGTGCTGAACGTCGCGCTGCGCCGCTGACGGCGTTTCCGTCCCGGCCGGGCCGGGTAGCCGCGCTTCATGACGACTACCCAGGAGAGGCCCGACACCGCTTCGGTGGCCGAGACGATCCGGATCGCCGTCGGCGTGGCGCTGCCCACGCTGGCCGGCGGGGTGATCAAGCGCCGCCCGCTGGCGCTGGCCGTCGCGGAGAAGCTGCAGGTCGACCGTCCGGCCGTGAAACTGCTGACGCGCCTGCGCGACCGGCACGACGGGCGGCCGCTGAAGCTGCGCGTGCCCGGCCGGTCGGTGGAACTGGCGCTGTCCGCCGAAGACGTCGGCGCGGTGCTGGCGGCCGCACCGACGCCGTTCAGTCCGTCCACAGTGGAGAAACGGGCCGCGCTGCGGCACTTCCAGCCGCACGGCGTGCTGATTTCGGAGGCCGACGAGCGTGGCCCGCGGCGGGAGTTCTCCGAAGCCGTGCTGGAACCGGGTCGCCCGCTGCACGAGCTGGCGGGGCCCTTCGCGCGGGCGATCGCGGAGGAGACCGCCGTCCTGACCTGCGCCACCGAGCTGACCTGTGACGCGTTCAACGTCGCTTGGTGGAATCTGGTCCGCCGCGTCGTGCTCGGCGAAGGGGCCCGTGACGACGAAACCTTGACCGGCTTGCTGGAGAAGCTCCGCCTCGACGCCAACTGGGCGTACCTGCACCCGAGGCGGAACCGGCTGCGCACCGAGTTCCGCGACCGGCTGACCGCCCACCTCGAGCGCGCGGAGCCGGGCAGCCTGGCCGCGGCGATCGCGGAGACGGCCGACGACGGCACCGCGGCCGACCAGGTGGCGCACTGGCTGTTCGCCTTCGACGCGGCGGGCATGGTGACCCTCCGGACCCTGGCCCTGCTGTCCTCCCACCCGGCGGCGGCCGACCGCGCCCGTGAGGAGATCGCCGGGACCGACCCGGGGGAGCCGCAGCAGCTGAGCTACCTGCGGGCGTGCGTGCTGGACGCGATCCGGCTTTGGCCCACGACGCCGATGCTGCTGCGCGAGAGCACGGAGGAGACGTCGTGGGGCCCGGCGGGCACGACGGTCCTGGTCTTCACCCCGTTCTTCCACCGCGACGCGGACCTCCCCTACGCCGACTGCTTCGACCCGGACATCTGGCTGGACGGCCGCGCGGCGGCGAACCCGGCCCTGGTCCCGTTCAGCGCCGGCCCGGCGATCTGCCCGGGGCGGGATCTCGTCCAGTTCTGCGTGAGCACGATGCTGGCGAACCTGTTGCGGGGCCACGCGTTCGAGCAGAAGACGGGTCCGGTGCTGTCGCCGGATCGACCGCTGCCGACGACGCTGGACAACTTCCACCTGAAGTTCACCGTGCGGCCGGTGCCGCCCCGCGAAGGAGGCGGCACCGGCTGAACTCCCTACGCGGGAGCGGTGAACACGTACGAACCCGCCGGCACGAAGTACGTCCCCGGCGCGGACGGCACGGCCTGAGCCGGAGCCGCCACCGCGCCCGGGTTCGACGTCGGGACCTTCACCGTCGCCGAAGACCCCGCCGGGACCGTCACCTTCAGCGTCAGCGTCCCGCCCGACACCGACCAGTCGCTGACCGCGCCGCCGTACGGGGTCTCGTACGCCGACTTCGCCGACGTCAGCCCGCCGCCCGGGCGCGGCGCCACCAGCAGTGACGCGTACCCCGGGGACGCCGGTGACAGGCCACCGACCGTGCGGTACAGGAAGTCGCCCACCGAGCCGAGGCCGTAGTGGTTGAACGAGTTCATGCCCGGGTCGTTGAACGTGCCGTCCGGCTTGATGCCGTCCCAGCGCTCCCAGATCGTGGTCGCGCCGTGGCCGATCATGTAGCCCCAGCCGGGGAAGTCCGGCTGCAGCAGCACCTGGTACGCGACGTCGGCGTGGCCGTGCGCGGCCAGCACCGGCAGCAGGTTCTCGACGCCGAGGAAGCCGACGCTCAAGTGGCCGCCCGCCGCCGCCACCCGGGCGGCCAGCTTGTCCGCCGCCGGCTGGACGCGGGCCGCCGGGAGCAGGCCGAACGCCAGCGCCAGGACGTAACCGGCTTGGGATCCGGAGCCCACCGTGCCGTCGGCCTGCGAGAAGCGCGAAGTGAACGCCGCCCCGATCTGGTCGGCGAGCGTCCCGTACTTCGTCGCCTCCGCCGTGCGGCCGGTGGCCGCCGCCATCCGCGACACCAGCCGGGACGACCACGCGAAGAACGCCGTCGAAATCAGGTCCTGCGCGGTGTTGTCGTTGACGTTGAGCCAGTCCCCGTACGTCTGGTGGTCGCGGATCAGGTCCGCGCCGGACGTCGAACGCAGGTACTCGACCCACTTCACCATCGCGGCGAAGTGCTCGTCGATCACGCCGGTGTCGCCGTAGCGCTGCCACAGCGTGTACGGCACGATGACGCCCGCGTCGCCCCAGCCCGCCGTGCCCGAGCCGCTCAGCACGCCCGGGGCGACGTCGGTGAACGCGCCGTCGTCGTGCTGCGCGTCGACCAGGTCGTCGCTGAACTTGCCGAGGAAGTTCGCCACGTCGAGGTTGAACGTCGAGGTGCCGGCGAAGATCCCGATGTCGCCGGTCCAGCCGAGCCGCTCGTCGCGCTGCGGGCAGTCGCTCGGGACGGAGAGCATGTTCGAGCGCTCACCCCACAAGATGTTGTGCTGCAACTGGTTCACCAGCGCGTTGGACGTCGTGAAGGTGCCGGTCTGCGCGCCGGACGTCCACATCGCCCGCCCGGTCAGCGTCGACGCCGTCGGGGCCGAAGGCAGGCCGGTCAGCTCGACGTACCGGTAGCCGTGCACGGTGAACCGCGGCTCGTACGTCTCGGCGGACCCGGTGCCCGCCAGGGTGAACCGGTCGGTGGCCTGCGCCGCGCGGAGGTTCGTCGTGTAGATCGTGCCGTCCGGGTTGAGCACTTCGGCGTGCCGCACGGTCACCGTCGTCCCCGCCGGCCCGGTCACCGAAAGCCGGTTCCAGCCGCTGAAGTTCTGGCCGAGGTCGGCCACCCACACGCCGGGCTTCGGCTGCGTCCACGCGACGGGCTTGAACTCCTGCTGCACCGTGACGCCGTTGTCCACTTGGGACACCAGGTTCGGCGTCGCGCCGGAGCGCACGCGGGGTGCCGCCCAGCCGCGGTCGTCGAAGCCGGGCCGGTCCCAGCCCGCCGGCGCGAGCCGCGCGTCGTAGGTCTCGCCCTGGTAGAGGTCGTCGGCGCGGATCGGGCCGTCGGCGGTCTTCCAGGTGCCGTCGGACGCGATCGTCGTGCTGGTGCCGTCGGTGAAGGTCAGCTTGAGCTGCGCCGAGTACCACGGCTCGGTGCCGTACTTCTGGCTGCCGGCGATGCCGACGCTGCCGGAGTACCAGCCGTTGCCCAGCATCGCGCCCAGCGCGTTCTCACCCTGGCGGATCTGCCCGGTGACGTCGGAAACGCGGTACTGGACGCGTTTCGCGTAGTCGGTCCAGCCCGGCGCGAGGACCTCCGCGCCGACCTTGGCGCCGTTGAGGTGGGTCTCCTGCAGCCCGAGCGCGGTGGTCAGCAGCCGCGCGCTCGCCACCGGCTTCGAGACGGTGAAGCTCTTGCGCAGCAGGGGAGAGGGCGCGGACACGGCGACGTTCGCGCCCCACGGGCCGGTGCCGTACGCGGTCAGCGCGCGGGCGCCCGTCCAGGAGCTGTCGTCGAACGCGCGCTGCTGCCAGCCGTCCGGGCCGGTCTGGCTCGCCTTCCACGACCCGTCGGTGACGACGGTCGGTCCACTCGGGACGGTCAGCTTGGCGACCAGCCCGGCCGGGCTCTGCGTGGTGTTCTCGGCGCTGATCGCGATCGTGTTGGACCCCGCCGTCAGGAGACTGCCGACGTCGACGACGGCGGCCGTCTTCCACGAGTCGGTGACCCGCGGCGAGTCGCTCACCTTCGTGCCGTTGACCCACACGGTCGCGGTGTCGTCGCCGGTGACGACCAGCGTCGCCTTCCCCGGCGCCGCCGCCAGGTCGAGGGTCTTGCGGAAGAACCGGGTCGCCGGGGGCACGCCGCCGAGCGGATCGCCTTCGAGGTACCAGATCCAGCCGGCCCCGGCCAGGTCCGGGCCCGCGGTGGCGCGGCCGAGGAACGCGCCGGTCCACTCGGTCGACGGCGTGCGCAACGCGGTTTCGAAGCGCTGCACCGCACTCCAGCCGCTCTGCCGGCCCTGGCCGTCCCAGACGCGGACCCGCCAGGTGTACGCCGTGAGCGAGCCGAGCGCCGGACCGCCGTAAGCGACGTCGGCCTGCTGCACCGAAGCGACGCGGCCGCTGTCCCAGACGTCCGTGCCGCCGGCGGACACCACGATCTGGTACGCGGACTGCCGCTGCTGCGGCGCGGAAGAGCCCAGCTTCCAGCCGAACCGCAGCTGCGCCGGGTCGACGCCGAGGGGGTTCACCCGCTGCCCGACCGTGGCGGTCGCGACCGACAACGGGGTCGGATCCGAGGGGCTCGGCGTGCTGACGCCGCTGCCCCAGGGGCCGGTGCCGTACGCGCCGAGGTCCTGGGCCGCGGCCCAGCCGCCGTCGGCGAAACCGGGCTGTTCCCAGCCTTCCGCCGCGGTGGTGGCGCTCTTCCAGGTGCCGCCGGTGGTCAGGTCCGTGGTGCCCGAGCCGGTGGTGACGCGCAGCCGGCCGAGCAGGCCCGCCGGTCCGCCGGCGTTGCGGGCGGCGACGGCGAGGGTGTTGACGCCGGGCTTGAGCGCGGGCCTGAGGTCCACGGCCAGCGCCGTCCGCCAGGAGTCCGTGGTGCGCGCGGAGGAAGCCAGGGGGCTGCCGTTGAGCCAGACGTCGGCGGTGTCGTCGCCGGTGACGGCGAACCGGGCGTCGGTGACCGCGCCGGCGGGGACGGTGAACGTCGTGCGGAAGTACCGGGTGGCGGCGGGCGCCGAGACGCGGGCGTCACCTTCGGGGTACCAGATCCAGTGCGCTCCGGCGAGGTCGACGGGTGGGGCGGCGCCGGCCGGCGGAGCCGCGGCGCCCGAAAGGGCCAGGATCGCGGCGAGCGTGGTGGTGGTCGCGCGCCAAAGCTTGGAGGGCAGCATGCAGGCTCCCTGGAGGCGGGGATGGGCGACGAATTTGAACGTTTCAATACAGCGTGATACGTGACTGTAATCACAACCTCACACGTTGGCAATACTCCACCGGGGCGCCCGACCTTCGTCGGTACGCGGTTTCCTAAATCGTTTTAGGCCTCCTGACCCGGCGCATCACCACGATGACCGCCGCGCCCAGCAGGATCAGCGCGACCGGCACCGCCGTCGGCAGCCACGGCCAAGCCCGGCCTTCGAACACGACCCCGTCGGTGGGCAGTTCCAGCACCTTCGCCGTCCAGCGGGCGGTGGCCACGTCGGTGTGGCGCGCGAGTCCGCTCACCACGGTGTCGTAGGCGAAGCCGGGCCGGTCGTGGACGTACTCGGGGGACGGCCCGCCGGGCGGCGGCGTGATCCCGCGCGCCGCACCCGGCACGACCAGCCGGTCCAGACCCGGTGCGGTGACGGCCGCCCGCGGCAGGAACGTCAGCCCGTGGCGCGACCGGACCGGGCCGCCGTCGGCGCTGACGGCGAGCGTGCGCGAAGACAGCGACTGGCCTTCGGTGTCGAACACCGACGAAAGCTCGATCTCGCCGACGCCGCCGGTGAGCAGCACGCCGACTTCGTCGGGGTTCCACCGGAAGGCCGCGTTGACGATCGCGGCCGCGTCCGGCACGCCGGCCGGCGGGGTCACCGGCACGTCGTCGCCGTAGTGCCGCCAGCCGATCGCGGCCGCGGCGCGGGCCGCCACTTCCGCCCCGGCCAGCCGCTCGACCCAGTGCAGCGTGCCGTCGACGCCGGAGAGGATCCCGGCGGTGGACACGATGTCGCCGTCGTCGACGAAGCGCTGCCCGCGCACCCACTTCACGGCCGGGTACTCCTTCGCCCACGTGCCGAGTTTCAGCCAGTGCGCGGTGGCCGGGCGTCCGTCGAGCAGGCCGGCCGAGGCGAGCACGCCTCCGCCGTTGCAGACGCTCAGGAACTTCGCGCCGCGCGCGGCCTGAGCGCGCAGCCACGCCGTGACGACGTCGCCGCTCGGCTCGCCGACGTCCGGCAGCGCGGGCACGACCACCAGGTCCGGCGCCTTCGGGCCGAGCCGGGCGGCGAGTTCCTCGAAACCGAAGTCCGGCACCAGGTCCAGGCCGCCGGTCAGCGGCTTCGGCTCGCGGTGCGGCGCGACCACGTAGACGTTGAGCCGGCCGGTCGAGGCCAGGATCTCGTACGGCGCCAGCACATCGGAGACGACGGCGCCGTGCTCGCCGACGACGACCACCGCGGTCGGCTTGGCCGGGTCGTGGGGCGCCGGCGCCGCGGCCGGGAGGGGCCGCGGCGGGCCGGGGGCGTAGAGGGCGTCGAACGCCGACAGCGCGGAGACGGTCGCGCCGACGGCCGGGACGGCGAGCACGGCGACGACGAGCGCGCACCACTTCAGGAAGGTCCGCACTTCAGTGCCAGTACTCGGCGCGGCGCCACACCATGGCGGCCAGCATCAGCGGGAACATGAGCACGTGCCCGGCCACCATCAGCGCGGTGCCGGACAGCGCGCCGAGCCAATACGGCACGAGCAGCGCCGCGAACGGCAGGTACATGGCGGCCGCCATCTCGGCGATCCGCGGCCACGAGTGCCGGCGGAGCGCCATGGCGAGCACCATCGCGACGGTCATGTCCGTGGCCATCACGAGCGCGCCGGCGTCGGCCCGCTCGAGCCAGGCGGACGGCCACAGCGGGCCGAGCGCGACCATGCCGATCAGCATGGCGGCGACCATTTCGACGTAGTGGCCGGTGAATCTCGCGAACTTGCGAGAGGTGGGTCGGGGTGTCTCGGTGGTGGTCATCTCGGGTCCCTCCAGGTTGCGTCCTGGACGAGAATCCCGGCCCGGCGCCGTGCTGCCAGGTGCCGGAAGTCATGACCGGGGTCATGTGACCGGCGTCAGAGCAGGCCGAGGTCCCTCGCGCGCAACGCGGCCTGCGTCCGGTCGCGGGCGCCGAGCTTGCCGAGCAGGTTCGTCACGTGGTTCTTCACCGTGCCCTCGGCGAGGAACAGCGCCGTCGCGATTTCGCGGTTGCTGCGCCCGTCGGCGAGCAGCCGCAGCACTTCGAGTTCGCGCTCCGACAGTGGCACGACCAGTGGCTGCGGCCGAGGCGCCGGCTCCGGCGGCAGCTCGGCGAACCGCGCGACGACCTTCGCGGCGACCGACGGCTGCAGCACGGATTCCCCGCGGGCGGCCGCCAGCACCGCCTCCACCAGGCGCGCCGACGAGACGTCCTTCAGCAGGTACCCGACGGCGCCCGCGCGCAGGGCGGCGAAGACGTCTTCGTCGTCGTCGAAGGTGGTCAGCGCGATGACCCGGACGTCCGGCCGCGCCAGCCGCAGCCGCCGGGTCGCGCCCACGCCGTCGAGGACCGGCATGCGCAGGTCCATCAGGACGACGTCCGGGGACAGGGCGGCGGCCCGGCTCAGGGCTTCGTCGCCGTTGCCCGCTTCGCCGACGACGTCGATGCCGTCGTGGGTGGCGAGGAGGGTGCCGAGGGCTTCGCGGAAGAGGGCCTGGTCGTCGACCAGCAGGACGCGGACCGGCGTCATCCCGGTACCTCCATGCTCAGCGCGCTGCCCTCGCCCGGCGCCGAGGTGAAGTCGAGCTTGCCACCCAGGTGGTCGGCGCGTTCGCGCAGCCCCAGCAGCCCGAACCCGGTGCCGCCGCCGGGGGTGCCGGCACCGTCGTCGCGCACCGAGAGCCGCACCGACGTCTCGGCGTAGTCCAGCCGGAGGTCCACCCGGGTGGCGGCCGCGTGCTTCCGGACGTTCGTCAGGCCTTCCTGGGCGGCCCGGAAAAGCGCCTCCCGGTGCTCTTCCGGCAGCGGGCGTTCGGTACCGGACACGGTCAGCCGCGCCGGCACGCCGGCCTCCGAGACCAGGGCGTTCAGCGCTTCCGGCAACGGAGCCGGTCGCGGTTCGCGCAGGGCCTTGACCGACCGGCGGACTTCCGCGAGCGCGTTCTCGGCCTGCTCCTGGGCCTTGGCCAGGACTTCGTCGGCCCTGCCGGGATCGGTCGGCAGCACCGCGCGGGCCGCCTTGACCTGCATCTGCACGACGGTGAGCGAATGCCCGAGCCCGTCGTGGATGTCGCGAGCGACCCGGTTGCGCTCCTGCGCGGTCGCCAGCCGTTCGGCCTGGGTGGCGTAGTCGCGCAGCTTTTCGTGCGCCTCGGCGAGTTCGCCGCGGGAGCGCTGCTCGCGCAGGAGCAACTCGGTGATGACGGCCGCGAACACCACGGAAACCAGCGTGCCGAGCCCTTCGCGGAGGCCTTCGCCGAGCGACATCCCGAGGTGCACGAGCGGCACCACGGCGATCACCAGCGCGATCACCGGGAGCGGCAGCCGCAGCAGCACGCACTGGCTGACCAGCACGACCAGGAACAGCGTCGCGCCGACACCGGCGTTGACCGTGAAGACGACGAAGGCGAGCGGGAGCTGCACGGCGACGTACCCCGCCGCCCAGGCGAGCCGGCCGCGGTCCTGCACCCAGCCGAAGCCGAGCGTGGCGAACGCGGTGAAAACGGCGCCCAGCACGAGCGAGAGCACGGGCTCCCCGGAACCGAGGACCCCGAGCACGACGGAGAGGAAGGCGCCGCAGGTCAGCACCCCGAGGGCCCGGTTCATGGAGCCACTCTGGGGTGCGCGGCGGCCGCGGTCAACCACGCGCGGCACGGGGAAAGCGCTCTCTGCTCACGCGGCCACCCGGCGCCACACCCCGTAGGCTGAGGGTGACGGCGAAGCCGAGACGGGAGTCCGACATCGATGTCAGTGCTCTGGGGCGTGTCCTTCGACGCCACTCCGCTGTCCGGGGTCGTGGTCGAGTTCCTCAAGACAGCGGGCCGGTTGCCCGGGCGTCGGGTGCACCTCGACCTCGGGTACGACATCAAGGCCGACAAGGGTGCCTTCTTCCGCCCCTACCGCGACGAAGCGGGCCTGCTGCCGGAGTGGGTCACGCTCGACCGCGTCGAAGGCGTCGAAGGGATCCGCGGCTACGACCGCGCGTTCGTCGAGCGGGTGCTCCGGGAAGTGGTCCAGCGCGGGGACGAGACCCTGCGCCCGGAGATCGACCGGATCGCCGGTGCACTGGCCGGCCGGATCGTCGCGACCTGGGAACGCCTCGGCGTGACGATGGTGATGGTGGAGAACGGGACCCTGCCGGAGAACCTCACCTACACCGAAGCGCTGTACCGGGCGATCGAGCGCTACGGCGCCCGCCACCGGCTCGGCCGGTTCGTGTTCTGGCGCGACCACGACCTGATGTGGCAGAGCGAACCGGGGATCGCCAAGTACGGCCGGTTCCCGTACCCCGGCGTCCCGGCGCCGCGGAATTCGCCGCACATCCACTACTTCGCGCTGCACGAGCAGGCGAAGGCCCGGACGCTGGAGTGGGTTCCCGGGCTGCGGAACATCGACGTCCTGCCGAACGCGTTCGCCATCGCGCCCGCGCGGGTCGACGAGCGCAACGCCGGTTTCCGGCGCGACCACGGCATTCCGGACGGCGTCCCGCTCCTGGCCCGGATCACGCGGATCATCCCGCAGAAGCGCCTCGACCGGGACCTGCACCTGCTGGCGATGCTGCCGGACGCGTGGCTGTTCGTCGCCGGCGACGTCGAAGAGGCGCCCGCCGAGCACACCCGGCTCGTCGCCTTGGCCGAGAAGCTCGGCGTGCGCGACCGCGTCGTGTTCGGCGGCTGGCTGACGCCGTACGACACCGCCGTGCCCGAGCGCTACTCGGTGCGCGATCTGCTGGCGCACGCGACGGTCGTCTCCTTCCTGACCTCCTACGACTACGAGAGCTACGGCAACCCGGTCAGCGAGGCCATCGCGTCCGGGACGCCGTACATCACGAGCGGGTACGAGCTGTACGACGTCGTCTACGGCGGGTTCCGGGCCCCGGTGCTGGACATCCGGGCCCGCGACCTGCCGGACGCGGCGTTCGCCCGCGAGGTGGCCGAGCTGATCACCGACGAAGGGAAACGGGCGGAAGTGGTGCGGGCGAACTCGGAACTCGGGCGGGCGCGGTTCGGCACGCGGGTCGTCGACGACGTCGTCGACCGGCTGTACCCGCCGCCGATGGGGGCGGGGACGCGGCTGAGCGTCGTGCTGCCGGTGTACAACGAAGCCGCGAACCTGCCGGAGGTGCTGCGGACGCTGCACGACCAGCGCGACGGCGACGGGCCGCTCGACCGCGGCAGCTACGAGGTCGTGCTGGTGGACAACAACTCGACCGACGACACGGTCGCGATCGCCCGGGACTTCGCGGCAGCGCACCCGGAACTGGCGCTGCACGTCATCCGCGAGCCCGAGCAAGGCGTTTCGTGCGCGCGGCGGGCCGGGATGGACTTCGCCGCGGCCCGCAGCCGCAACCGGCCGGACACCGACCCGGGGGAGCGGTTCTACCTCGTGTCGGCCGACGCCGACTGCCGCGTCGACGCGCACTGGCTCAGCGAACTCTTCACCGCGATGGAGACGAGCAAGGCCGCGATCGGCGTCTGCGACTACTACTACGATCCCGCGCACTTCACCGGGCGGCCGCGGCTGTGGGACGCGATCCAGCGGACGCTGCGGTGCCGCGCGGTCACGTTTTCGCTGTTCGGCGGCTTCCCGGACGGCAAGGGCTTCGCCGTCGAGCGCGACGCCTACGAGCGCGCCGGCGGCATCGAGATCTTCTACCAGCTGCAGGACGGGAAGTTCGTCAACCACCTCTCCGACGACTGGGACTTCGGGATCAAGGTGGCCAGCGGGGGCGACGCGCTCACGTACGCGCCGCGCTCGCGCGTCGAGATCAACCCGCGGCGCGTCGACCACGCCATCGACGAGGTCATCGCGGGCCGGGCCTACGGCTCGGACGGCATCATCGTCATGCGCGACATCCGGCCCGCCGCGCCCGCGGCCGCCGCGGACCTGACCGAGGCCGAGGCGAAGCAGGCGTGGGAGTTCTCGATCAAGGACTTCACGCCGAAGAACACCATCCTGCCGGTGCTCCTGACCCCTACGCTGCTCGAAGACGACGCCGTGATCGCGTTCTTCGGCGCGGACCTGGCCACCCGGCTGGCCCGGCGGATCGCGGAGATCCGCGACGAGATGCGCGTCGTCGACTTCACGCCGATCCACGCCTACAAGACGCCGTCGTACCGGCTGTACTTCGAGTTCGCCGACGAGCTGTTCGCGTGCCTGCGCCGGCACGTCGGCGAAGACATCGGCTACCCGCCGCCGCTGCCCCCGTGCCTGGCGGAGATCCCGGCCGCACGCTTCGCGGAGTTCGTCCGCTACTACTGCGAAGACCGCGAATCCGGGGAAGCCCACAACTACTTCGGCAACGGAGGGGTGTTCTGATGACGCTCGCCTACGAAGACGCGATCGGCTCGCTGCACGGGCTCGACCCGGCGTGGCCGCGGCCCGCCGTCCTCGACGTCCTGGGCGCGCCGGAGAACCGGCACCTGCTGGAGTTCGTCCGTGAGGACCCGTTCGGGGCGCACGTGTTCCCCGGCAACGTCCCCGGCACGCCGGCGGAGTTCCTGCGGGACCTGGACGCGCAGCTGGCGTCGTCCGGCCCGATCCACCTGTGGTCCTACATCCCGACGTGCGCCTACCGCTGCCGGTTCTGCCAGTACCCGGTGGTGCTCGTGAAGGGGAAACCCGAGGTGGCGTACGAAAAGGCGAAGCACTGGGTCGACCTGAACATCGCCGAAGCCGAGCTGTGGCTCGACGCCGTGCCGAACCTGGCCGGGGCCGAGGTCGGGGAGTTCAACGTCTTCGGCGGTACGCCGTCGCTGCTGCCGGAGCCGGAAATCCGCCGGCTGCTGGAGTTCTACCGCGCGCGCTTCGGGTTCACCGGCGACACCACGATCCGCTTCGAGGGCGACCCCAGCACGTTCACCCCGGCGAAGCTGGACCTGCTGCGGGAACTGGGCTGCACCAAGCTCTCCAGCGGCGTGCAGTCGTTCGACGACCACGTCCTCGACCTGTGCGGCCGCGAGCACACCGCGGCGATGTGCGTCGACTTCGTCCGCAACGCCCGGCGCGCCGGGTTCGACTGGGTCAGCATCGACCTCATGTACGGCCTGCTCGACCAGACCCTCGACAGCGTCCGGCGCGACTTGGACGTCGTGCTGGAGAACGAGGTCACCGCGGTCGTGTGCACGAAGCTGCACCTGGCGTCCTACAGCGACACCCGCACCGGCGTCACCGGGGAGAAGCCCGCGGCGTGGCAGCTGCCGTCCTACCGGGACAAGCTGGTGCGCGACGGCCACCGCTGGCCGACGCTCGGCGAGCAGTACCAGATGCGCGAGCTGCTCACCGACGGCCTGCGCGCGGCGGGGTACACCGAGCACCCGACGATGTACTTCGCGCGCGCCGGGCTCGGGCCGGAGAAGTGGAAGTCCATCATGGTGGACCAGGACAAGCAGGAGGCCGAGGTCGCGATCGGGCTCGGCGGCAGCTCGAGCTGCCGCGCGTCGGAGGCGATCACCGACGTCAACTCCAAGCGGTACATCGAGACCGTGGCGGCCGGGCGGATTCCGCTCGGGTCCGCGACGCGGTTCACCCCCGAAGCGCAGGAGGCGCGGGCGGTCAAGATGGCGCTGACGACGTTGCAGCCGCTGCGGGATTCGCTCCACCGCTCGCGGTTCCCCGGCCGGTCGTTGTTCGCGGAGCCGTGGCTGGGCAAGTTCCGCTCGCTGGCCGCGCGTGGGCTCGTCCGGCTGGACCCGGACCACGGCGTCGTCGAACTGACCCGGGTGGGGGAGGTTCTCGTGGAAGCGATCATCACGACCGAGCTGTAGATCACTACATCGAGTGGCAGAAGTGTCGCGAAGAGCGACACGGGCAGGCAGCATGGGCTCCGGACGTGCCAGTACCGAGATCGGAGCCCGGATGAGCCGAAGCCTGGCCGCACAGGACGAACGACCGAAGTGGCGGGCGCGGCTCGCCGGAGCGGGCGCGCTGGCCGCGCTCGCGGCGGTGGTCACCGCCCCGCCCGCGTCGGCCGCCCCCGACTACTCGCTGGCGGACACGAACTACGCCGGCACGCAGATCGCCTTGCACGAAGGCGTCCAGGGCACCCCGCGCTTGGACGACGCCGGGCAGACCCTCGGTCACGACGTCAGCGGGCACCAGGGCCCGGTCGACTGGGCCGCCGCGGCGGGGGCGGGCGCGCAGTTCACCTACGTCAAGGCGACCGAAGGCACCGGCTTCGTCAACCCGCAGTACGGGCAGCAGTACGACGGCGCGCACGCGGCGGGCATCATCCGCGGTGCCTACCACTTCGCCCGCCCGGACGTCTCCGGCGGCGCCGCGCAGGCGGAGTACTTCATCGCCAACGGCGGCGGCTGGCGCGCCGACGGCACGACCCTGCCGGGCGCGCTGGACATCGAGTACAACCCGTACGGCGAAACCTGCTACGGCAAGAACCCGGCGGACATGACGGCGTGGATCGCGGACTTCACCCGCACGTACCTGGCGAAGGTGAAGCGCAGCGCGCTGATCTACACCAGCACGGCGTGGTGGAAGCGCTGCACCGGCAACGCGTCGGGCTTCGGCAACACCAACCCGCTCTGGCTCGCGCGCTACGGCCCGGACGTCGGCGAGCTGCCCGCGGGCTGGGACAAGCAGAGCATCTGGCAGTTCGCCCGCGGCGGCGGCCTGCCGGGGGACCAGAACTACTACAACGGCCCCTTCGGCCGGGTCCAGGCACTGGCCAAGGGCGCGGCGACCGGCGGCGCTTAGGAGCTGCCCGGTAAGTCAGCCGAGCGGACGCCCCGGCCCGAGGCCGGCCGGCGGCGCGTGCGAACGTCTTGAATGAGTCATTCAGGTCTTCGGAGGTCCTGAATGACTCATTCAGGACCTTTGGTTCGGCTAGCGCCACCGGCCGCGGTGGGGCGGTTCGACGGCCCGCAGGTCCGGCCACGGCGGCCGCCGCAGCACCGCGAGCGTGCCCAGCGTCGCGGCCACCAGGCCGGTCGTCACCGCGATCAAGGCCACGCGCGTGGCGTCGACGGCCGGTTCCCACTTGGCCTGGCCGTCGCGGATCGCGAACACCCCGAGCGGGCGGCTGACGGGGATCACCGTGGTGCCGTCGGGGGTCTCGAAGGGCTCGCCGAAGAGTGGTTGCTCCATGCCGCCATCGAACTGCAGGTTTCGTGCCGTTGACAAGATCGGACAAAATCCTGTCGTTCCCGTGATCGGCTGCTTACGATCGGCGAGAGGACCGTCGCCGTCGACTGTCCTCAATGGACGAGGGAGCCGCCGTGCGCAGGATCGCCCTTCTGACCGCGTTTTCCGTCGCCGCGGCCGTCGTCGCCTCGGCGCCGGGTGCCGCCGGGGCCGGGCCCGCCTGGTTCACGTCGTGGGCCCAGTCCCAGGACGGCCGGGCCGACGCGCCGGTGTCCGCGCAGTCGCTGCGCATGATCACCCACCTCAGCCAGGGCGGTGACGCGGTCCGCGTCCGGTTCCAGAACACCTTCGGCACCGGGCCGCTGACCATCGGGCACGCGACCGCGGGCCCGAGCGCGGGCGGCGCCGCGGTGGCGGCGGTGCGGGAGCTGACGTTCGCCGGCCGCGCGGCCGTCACGATCCCCGCCGGGGGCGAGGTCTGGAGTGACGAGACGCGGCTGGTCACGAGGCCGGACACGAACCTGGCCGTGAGCATGTCGGTCGAGGGCACCGCGGTCCCCGGCCGCCACGGGGCGGCCCTGCGCGACAACTACCTCACCCCGCCGGGCTCGGGCGACCACACGGGCGACGCTTCGGGCGCCGCCTACACCTCGACGGTCGGGGCCACCTACGTCGTGAGCGCGGTCGACGTGCACAACACCGCGCTCAAGGGCACGGTCGTCCCGTTCGGCAGCTCGGTCGTCGACGGCATCGGCAGCACGAACTGCGGCCCCGGCTGCACCCAGCTCGGCGCGGACCGGCGGTGGACCGACGACCTGGCCCGCCGGGCCGTCGCCTCGGCCGTGCCGCTCGCCGTGGCCAACGCCGGTGTCTCGGGCACCACGAGTGCCCCGTCGTGCCCCGGCATGCCGCCGTCGGTCGCGGGCCTGGACGCCGCGAGCCGGCTGGACCGGGACGTCCTGGCGCTGCACGGCGTCACGTCGGTGATCTACTACTACGGCACCAACGACCTCGCGTACGGCTGCGACGCCACGGCGATCCTGGACAGCTACCGCGCGGTCTTCCAGCGCCTGCGCGCGGCGGGCATCGCCGTGTACGTCACCCCGAGCACGCCGCGCCCCGGCTACAGCGACGCCGCCAACCTGGCCCGCCACGAGATCGGCACGTTCGTCGAACGCTGGAACACCTGCGGCGGCACCTGTTCCGGCGTCGTCGACTTCGACCAGGTGCTCAAGGACCCGCTGAAGCCGAACAGCATCCTGCCGGCCTACGACAACGGCGACGGCATCCACGCCAACGCCGCCGGTCAGCAGGCCCTGGCCGACTTCGTCTCGTTGCCGATGCTCGCCCGATCCGGGCCGGTTCGCCACACGATGGGGTGACCCGGCGAGTCGGAGCCCGGGCCTTGTGCCCGCGGTTCCGCAGAGTACGTCGGTGATCGCTGACTCGATGGACGACGCCGGGTGCTGCCTGCTGTCGGTGGCCTGGAACGTCGCCCCGCTGGCCGAAGGACAACCGGACTCCCGGCGCGGCGAGCTGCGGCGGCGGGTGGCGGCCGCCTGCCGTACGGCGGGCCACGGCGCCCGCGACTGGGCCGTCCGCCACGGGGCCGGCACGCCCGCCGAGTACCGCCCGTTCCTGCAGCTCGCGGACGTCGCCTACGAGATCACCACGCTGTTGTTGCTGGTGGAGGACTTCCTGGTGCCGGACCTAGAGCGGGAGCACCGGCGCTGGGCCGAGATCGAGGAGCTGACGGGCCGGTTCACCGAGCTGGCCGAGTGGACCTCCGCGTTCCTCTTGTCAGGCGCTCCCTTGCGGCTGTAAGGTCCGCCCTGACAAAGGAGGTCGGCATGAGCACTCGGGTCATCGCGCGCTGTTCGTTCTGCGCCAAGCCGAACACGGAAGTCGACACGCTCATCGGGGGTCCCGGCGTCTTCATCTGCGACGGGTGCGTGCAGCTGTGCGTGTCGGTGATCGAGGGCAAGCCGTCGGACGCGCCGATGATCGCGCCCTGGGAGCACGACCTGCCGATCGAGCAGGTGCTGCAGAACCTCCGCCCGGTCGCGGCCGCGACCGCGCAGGTGCAGGAGAACCTGGCGGCGTGGGTCGGCAAGGCTCGTGCGCTGGGGGCGACGTGGTCCCAGATCGGCGAGGCGCTCGGCATGACCCGCCAGTCGGCGTGGGAGCGCTTCGGCTCTACCGCTTGACGCCCACCCCGGCGTAGAGCCCGTCCTCTTCGGGATCGACGGCGGCGGCGAGCCGGTCCGGCCGCCAGCCCGCTGAAGTGGTCAGCCCGGGTTCGACCAGCTCGAAGCCGTCGAAGAGGGCGAGCACCTCGGCTTTCGTCCGCGGGAAGATGTGGTCCTGCGTCTGCCGCATGGTTTCGGCGACCCGCGGATCGTTGAGGACGGCGAAGTCGTTGGTCAGGTGGGTGAGGGCGAAGTAGCTGCCGGGCGCGACCGCGTCCTGGTAGGCGCCGAAGACGGTCCGGACGTCCGGCAGGTAGTGCCCGAGCGTGATGGCGAGCAGGCCGACGGGCCGGCCGAGGTCGAGCAGGCGCTTCACGGGCTCCGAGCTGAGCACGCCTTCGGTGTCGGTGGCGTCGGCCTCGACGGCTTCGGCGTGGGGGTTGTCCTTGAGCAGCATGCGGCTGTGCGCGACGGCCACCGGTTCGTAGTCCACGTAGACGACCCTGGCGCTGGGATCGACCGACTGGGCGACCTCGTGCACGTTGCCGACCGTCGGGATGCCGGACCCGAGATCGAGGAACTGCCGGACCCCGCGATCCAGCATGAACCGCACGGCGCGGCCCAGGAAGGCGCGGTTGCGCCGGGCGACGGCGGCGACCTGGGGCTGGATGGCTTCGAGCCGCCGGGCGACGGCCCGGTCGGCGGCGAGGTTGTGGCCGCCGCCGAGGAGGTAGTCGTAGATCCGGGCGGCGCTGGGCCGGGAAAGGTCGGCCCCAGGCGGGATCCAGTCCGCCTCCGCTTCGTCGGTCATGTCCGGCCCCCTCGTCGATCGCCATGACCGGGCCCACCCTAGCGGTCCCGGTGCGGGGCGGATCCTGCGTCCTTCTGCCGGGTGAAGATCAACCGGACGGCCCACCGGTGCTGCGGCGAACCGGTGATGTGCGGGAATGGGACGAAGATCCACGGTGTGCCGCTGGTGCGCTCCGTCGTCACTGCGCTACTTTCCGCCAGCATTCACGAAGCGACCCCGGAGGTGACACGGCTTGATCGGGACTAGAGGTCCGAACCATTGCGCCAGGCACGGCTTTCCCCGAGTGGCGGGTGGAAGCGGGTCGCCGCGACCGTGATCCGCGTCCTGTTGATCCTGTCCTGTCCCAGCCTGGCCCACCGGATCGGGCGGCAGCTCATCGAGGAGGTGGACATCGAGGTGCGGCAGCGGGTACCGGAGACCTGGAGCGACGTCGTGACCGCGCTCGAAGAGCTCGCGCCGTCGGTGGTCGTGCTCGACCGGGCCGTGCTCGGCGCCGAGGGCGTCGCCGTGGCCGGGGACATCGCGCGCGGCGGCCGCCCGCCCGCCGTCGTGCTGCTGGCCGACACCCACCACCCCGGGGACGTGCTGTCCGCCGCGCGGGCGGGGGTGCGCGGGTACGTGGTCGACCGGACCGGCGGCCACCCGTGGGCAGCCGTGGTCCGCGCGGTCGCCGCGGGTGGTGGCTGGCTTTCCCCCGCCGCGGCGGGGGAGCTGCTGGAAGAATTCCGCGTCCGGGCACCCCACCGGCTGCGGGAAGCCCCGCGGATCCCGTTGACCGAGCGGGAATTGAGCGTCCTCCGGCTCGTCGCGCAGGGCTGCTCGAACCTGGAGGTCGCCGCGGAGCTGGGGCTCAGCCAGTCGACGATCAAGACCCACGTCTCCCGGATGCTGGCCCGGCTCGACCTGCGCAGCCGCACCCAGCTGGCCGCCTTCGCCCGCGACCTCGGCATCGTGTGAAATCGTCGATGTTCGTTCTTTCGACCGATGCGGCCGTCGCGGCGGCGGCCATACGATGATTGCCGGTCGGCGCGGTCCCGCATTCGCGGCCCCGGCCGTGGTGCCCGGGTGCTCCGGGAAGGCGCGACGACGCGGTTTCCGGTCCGGACGAATTCAGTGAATAGTGGACGGAGGTCGGTGTTGTCCAGGGAAGACGGCTCCGCGTCGGGATTGCCGCTCGCGCGTTACGAGCTCTTCCGTTCTTGTGACGCGAATCATGTGCGCGACGAAGTGAGCCGCGTTTGGCTGCCGCACACCCTCCGGGTACTCGGCGGTGATTCGCGGCTGGACGCGCGAATGCACTACGCGCGGCTGCGTGATTTGTCGGTGAGCGCGCTGCGGTACGGCGGAACCGTGCGGTTCGCGTCCGGGCCCGCCGAATCCTTTTTCACCGTGCTGGTCCCGCTGGCGGGTGAAGCCGAGGCGCGCTGCGGCGGCGACCGGGTGCCGCTGAGCACCGCGACGGCCGCGGTGCTCTCCCCGGCGGACCCGGTGGCGCTGCGCTGGCCGGGCGACTGCTCGCAGCTGATCGTGCGGCTGGAGCGGGCCGGGCTGGAGGCCCGGCTGAGCGACCTGCTCGGCGCGCCCCTGCGCAAGCCGCTGCGGTTCGCCCCCGCGATGGCCGTCGGCTCGGGCAACGGCCGAAGCTGGCTGCGCGGCCTGCGGATGCTGGTGACCGAGCTCGAGCGCCCGGGGTCGCTGATCGAGCGGCGCGCGGTCGCGGAGACGTTCGAGTGCACGCTGGCCACCGCGCTGCTGATGGGGCAGCCGAGCAACTACACCCGGATGCTCGACGGCGAGATCCCGGCCGCGCCGACCCGCGCGGTGAGCATCGCGCTGGAGTGGATCGACAGCCATCCGAAGTGGCACCACACGACCGCGAGCCTGGCGCGCGAGGCCGACGTCACCGAGCGGTCGCTGCAGCTGGGGTTCCGCAAGCACCTCAAGATGGGGCCGATGGAGTACCTGCGGGAAACCCGCCTGCGCGGGGTGCGCGACCAGTTGCGGGCGGCCCAGTCCGACGCCGTCACGGTCACCGAGGTGGCCGCGGAATGGGGTTTCCTGCACGCGGGCCACTTCGCCGCCCGGTACCAGCAGCGGTTCGGGGAGCGGCCCTCGGAAACGCTGCGGCGGTGAATTCCGCCCGGAAATCCGGGTAGCCGAACGGGTGTCGTCCGCGAGTGCGGACGGCACCCGTTTTTCGTGTCCGAACCAATTTCCGGGAACGGGAAGAAGGGTTCGGTTTTCGGATGTCGGAGAGTGTGCCCGCCGCGGAATCATGGATCTCGGGCGGGAAACGCGGGATTGCCCCGCCGGCCGGAAAAGAGTACGTCCGAAGGAGGAAAAAGTGCCGCCGATGATCCGGGTGGAGAACCTGGTCAAACGGTTCGGGCGGACCACAGCGCTCGACCGGGTCGGGTTCGCCGTCGAGGCGGGCACGGTGGTCGGCGTGCTCGGGCCGAACGGAGCCGGGAAGACGACCATGGTCCGGGTACTGGCCACGTTGCTGCGGCCGGACGAGGGCCTGGTCCGGGTCGGGGGCCTCGACGTGACGCGCGAACCGGCGCGGGTTCGCGCGCTGCTCGGGCTCACCGGCCAGTACGCGTCCGTCGACGGGGACCTGACGGGCACGGAAAACCTGGTGCTCCTCGGCCGCCTGCTGGGACTGTCCCACCCCGCGGCGCGGGACCGGGCGGCGGAACTGCTCGAGCGCTTCGAGCTCGGGCCGGCCGCCGCCCGGCCCGCGTCGGCGTACTCCGGCGGCATGCGCCGCCGGCTCGACCTGGCCGCCAGCCTGGTCGGCCGGCCGCGGGTGCTCTGCCTCGACGAGCCGACCACCGGGCTCGACCCGCACGTGCGGCGGGAGCTGTGGCAGGTGGTGCGGGAACTGGTGGCCGAGGGCGTCACCGTGCTGCTCACCACGCAGTACCTGGAGGAGGCCGACCGGCTCGCCGACCGCATCACGGTGTTCGACGCCGGCCGCGTGGTCGCCGACGGCACGCCGGACGAGCTCAAGCGCCGGGTCGGCGGCCGCACGGTGCAGGTGCGCCCGGCCTTGAGCCAGGACATGGACGCGACGGCCCGGGTTCTCGGCAAGCTGACCGGGACGACCCCGGCCCGGGACTTCGGCACCGGGCTGCTCACCGCACCCGCCGCGGACCCGATGGTGCTGTCCACTTTGGTCCGCAAGCTCGACCAGGCGGGGCTGGCCGTGGCCGAGCTGGCGCTGCGGTTCCCGAGTCTCGACGAGGTTTTCCTCGCGCTGACCGGGAAGCCGGCCCAGGTGGAGGTTCCCGCGGCGCGGGAAGGGAGTGCGGGATGAGCGGCGGAGTCACGCCCGCGGAAGCCGTGCGGCATGGGCTGATCCTGGCCGGGCGCGAAGTGCGCAAGATCCGCCGCAACCCCGAGCACCTGGTCGACGTCACCGTGCAGCCGCTGCTGTTCCTGGTCATGTTCGGCTACCTCTTCGGCGGCGCGATCGCCGGCAGCCAGGACGCCTACCTGCGCGACCTGGTGCCGGGGCTGATGGTGCCGACCGTGCTGATGGCCACGCTCTCGGCCGGGGTCGGGCTCAACAGCGACGCCGGCAGCGGCGTGTTCGACCGGTTCCGCAGCATGCCCATCGCCCGGTCGGCCCCGCTCACCGGGGTGGTGCTCGCCGGCGCGGTCCGCTACGTCGTGGCGATCGCCGTGCTCCTCGGGGCGGGCGCCGCGTTCGGTTACCGCGTGCGGACCGGGCCGCTCGAAGTCCTCGCGGCGGCGGCGATCCTGGTGACCGCCGGGCTGTGCTTCTGCTGGATCACCGTGTTCCTCGGCATGGTGCTGCGCGACCGCGACGCGGTGCAGGGCAGTGCCGTCGCGCTCTTCATGCCGATGGTGTTCGCCAGCAGCGTTTTCGTCCCGGCCGCGACGATGCCGGGCTGGCTGCGGGCCTGGTCCGGCATCAACCCGGTGAGCCTGCTCGCCGACGCCGTGCGCGGCCTGCTCAACGGCGGCCCGGTCGCCGGCCCGCTGACCGGGGCAATGGCCTGGTCGGCCGGCGTACTGGGCGTGTTCTTCCCCCTGGCGATCCGCGCCTACCACCGGCGCGTCGGATGACGGAGAGGTGAAACCGGCCATGGGCTCTGCCGAGCCGACCGTGGAAGTGACCTTGAAAGGAGCACCCGACGGAATGCCCGAAACCGTGCTCGTCCGCTGTGCCGAGCTGGCCGCGGACCGGTTGAAGATCCCGTACCTGGCGGGATACGAGCACTTCGTCCCCCAAGACAGTTCCCGCGGAGTACCGGAAGACGGCGCCGTCTTCGTCTGGTGCGACCGGACGAAATTCGCGGAATAGAAGGGCGCCCATGAACACCGCCATTCTCGGCACCGGCTCCTACCTGCCGGAGACCGTCCTCACCAGCGCCGAACTCGGCCGCCGGCTCGGCCTCGGCGAACAGTGGATCTTCGACAAGACCTGCATCGCCGAGCGCCGGGTCGCGGCGCCGGACGAAGCCACCTCGGACCTGGCCACCAAGGCCGCCGAACACGCGCTGCGCGCGGCGAACCTCGCGGCCACCGACATCGACCTGCTCATCGTCGCCACCTCGACCCCCGACCAGCCGATCCCGGCCACCGCCTGCGCCGTGCAGGCCAACCTCGGGGCGATGCGCGCGGCGGCCTTCGACGTCGACTCGGTGTGCAGCGGGTTCGTCTACGCGCTGGTCACGGCGCACGCGCTGCTGGACGCGGACCCGTTGCCCCGCAACGCTCTCGTCATCGGCGCGGACACCTACTCGCGCATCCTGAACTACGAGGACCGGCGCACCTGCGTGCTGTTCGGCGACGGGGCCGGGGCGGTCGTGCTCGGCAAGCGCGGCGGCGGCCGCGGGCTGCTCTCGAGCGCGCTGGGCTCCGACGGGACGACGGCCGACTTCGTCACCGTGCCCGGCGGCGGGAGCCGGCGGCCGGCGAGCGCGGCCACCCTCGCCGCGGGCGAGCACTACTTCGCCATGCGCGGCAGGCAGGTCCGGGACCTCGCCTCGCGGGTGCTGCCCGACCTCGTCGTCGACGTCGCGAAGTCGGCGGAGCTGGAGGTGTCGGAGATCGACCTCATCGTGCCGCACCAGGCGAACGGCCGGATGCTGCAGGACCTGGCCAAGACCCTCGACCTGCGGCCGGAGCAGATGCACCTGACCGTCGAGCGCTACGGCAACACCGGCGCGGCCTCGGTCCCGATCACCCTCGACGACGCCGTCCGCACCGGGCGGCTGTTCGACGACGACGTCGTCCTGCTCGTGGCGTTCGGCGGCGGGATGAGCTGGGGCGGCGCCACGCTGCGCTGGACCCGCCCGCGCAAGCCCGCGGAGCTCCGGTGATCCGGCCTCCGGTGCGCGTGCCGCCGTCCGGCCCACCGCGCCACGACGTCGAGTTCCGCGGGGACGTCCGCATCCCGTCGAGCGAGCCGGGGCTGACCCTCGGCGCCGACCTCTACCTGCCGAAGACGGCGCACCGCGTGCCGGTGCTGGTGACCCTCCACACCGGACGCAAGGACGGCCTCGGCGGCATCGCGGCGAGCCGGTACCTGCGGTACTTCGCTGAGCGGGGCTACGCGGTGCTGTACGTGGACTGCTTCGGGATCGGGACGTCGGAGGGCACGCCGCGGCCTCTGCTGAGCCCGGGCGAGGTCGCCGACGGCGTCTCGGTGGTGCAGTGGGCCGCCGCGCAGCCGTGGTGCACCGGCCGGGTCGGCATGTGGGGCCTGTCCCACGGCGGGATGACGACGCTGGCCGTCGCGGCGCAGCGCCCGCCCGCGCTCAAGGCGATCTTCCCGGTGATGGGCTGGACCGACGTCGAACGCGACCTGGTGCACCCGGCCGGGCTGCGCGGCGGGATCGGGATGTTCGGGCACCTGAGCCTGTACCACATCTTCTGCGCGCTGCTGCCGCCGTTGCGGGACGGCGACCGCGAGAACTACGAGAGCGTGTGGAAGGAACGGCTGGAGAAGTTCGAGCCGTGGTTCGCCGACGCCTGGGAGCACCCGCCGGGGCACGCGGTGTGGGCGGAGCGCCGGATCGACGCGCGGCGGATCACCGTGCCGTCGTTGTGCGTCGCCGGCTGGCGCGACCTGTTCTGCGACGGGATGATCGCCGCCTACCAGCAGATCCGGGCGCCCAAGCACCTGATCGTCGGCCCGTGGCTGCACACTTTCCCGGACGTGGCCGCGGTCGCGCCGTTCCCGTCGGCCGTGCTCGCCTGCGCGTGGTGGGACCGGTGGCTGCACGGCCGGGCGCCGCGGGGCGGGACCCGCGAGCGGACCGCGACGTTCTTCGTCCAGGGCACCGGCTCCCGCTGGGTGCGGGCCGGGCAGTGGCCGCCGGAGAAGAAGGCCGATCACGTCTTCGTCACCTCCCGCTCCGGGCACCTGTACCGGTCCGCGCCGGGCGGGCGGCCGTCGGCGGCCACGACGGTCACCGGCCGGGGCGACCCCACCGTGGGCGCGCTGAGCGGCCTCACGAAGCACCCGACCGACCGGTTCGGCTACCCGCTGGACCAGCACGACGACGACGCCCGGACGCTCGCGTTCACCAGCGCGCCGCTGCCGGAGCCGCTGCTGATCGCCGGCCGGCCTTCGGTGCGGCTCCTGCTCGGGCCCGGCACCACCGCGACCCGGTGCGTGCTCAAGGTGACCGACGTCGACGAGCAGGACCGGTCGCTGCTCATCGCGTCGGGCACGGTGAACCTGGCCCGGCGCGAGGACGTCGTCCAGGTCGAGCTCGACCCGACGTGCTACCGGATCGCGGCGGGCCACCGCGTGCGGCTGGTGCTGGCCGAGGCGGACATCCCGCGGCTGTGGCCCGCCGCCGAGCCGGGGCTGCTCGGGGTCCGGGTGATCCGCGGTCCCGGCGACTACGTCGGCCTCGCCGCCGAGGAGTACGAAGGCCACCAGGCCACGACGCTGAGCCTGCCCGCCGCCGACCCGGCGGCGCTCACCGACGTCCTGGTCCCGCCGCCGGACCGCCGCGGCCCAGCCGGGCCCGGCCGGGACCGCTGGGAAATCGCCCGCGACCACCTCCGCTCGGCGGTCCGGCTGACCGTGGAGAAGCGGGACCGCATCAGGATTCCCGGCGACGACCGGGACTTCCTCGCCATGACGACGCAGGTGGACCTGGGCGTGCCCGAGCACCACCCGGCGGCGACGCGCATGACGGCGACGGGGGAGAAGACGGCCGAAACCCCGGACGGCGACCGGGTCGTCGTCCGAGCCGGCATCGACATGGGAGCCGCGGACGCCGCGGTCACGGCCGAAGTGCTCGTCAACGGCACGCAGTTCTTCACGCGGGAGTGGAAATGGACCTGACCGGGCTCGAACGTCCGCTGAACTACCTGGAACTGGCCCATCTCGACCGGGTGGTGATCATGGCCGCGGAGTATGAAGGCGAGCTGGACGCCAGCGTGCTGGCGCGCGCGTTCCGGCACCTCTGCACGGTGCACCCGGTGCTGCGGGCCCGCGTCCGGGGGACCTCGCCGGAAGCCGTGCTGGCGGTTTCGCCCGAGCACGAACCGGACCTGACCGTGCTGGTGGACGGGCCGGACGCGCTGGAGCGGATCGCCGGGCTGCCGTGGGACGTCACGGCCGGGGTCGCCGACCTCGTGCTCGTCCAGGGGGACGGGCACGGGTTCGTCGCCCTGCGCACCGACCATTCGATCACCGACGCGAACGCGTGGCTCGGCACCTTCCGCGAGCTGCTGCGGTTGTTCACGGCGTTCGCGTCGGGGGAGGAGCCGGTGAGCGAGCCGGGCACGGCGCTGCCCGCGCCGCCCGCGGCGCTCTTCCACGAACGGCTCGGCCTGATCCCCTACGACCGGCGGCTGTTCCACTCCGCGGTCCCGCCCGAGCCGACGGCCGGGACCGCGGGCCTGCTCAGCGGTTACCTGCGGCTCTCGGTGGAGGAGACCCAGTGGCTCAAGCGCGCGGCCCGCCGGTACGAAACCACGGTGCACGGCCTGGTCTCGGGCGCGATCCTGCTCGCCCAGCGCGTGCTGGCGGGCGGCCGCGAGACCGTGCCGATGTATTGCGTGTCGCCGGTGGACTTCCGGCGCCGGGTCGATCCGCCGGTAGGCGAGCTGGAGACGACCAACTTCATGATGTCCTACGTGGCCGAAACGGGCGTGTCCCCGCGGCTGAGCCCGGTTCTGGTCGGCCGCGAGGTCAAGGCCCGGATGGACGAGGTCCTCGCGGGCCCGGAAGGCGTCCGGGAAGCGGCGCCGATGGAGGACGCGCTCGGCCGCAACCTTTCCTTCGCGCTGATCAGCAACCTCGGGGTGGTGCCGGAGTTCCCGGCGCCGGCCGGGCTGGAGTTCACCGAGATCCACATCCTCAACACCGTCGGCGACACGTTCTTCCCCGGCTACTACGTCTCGACCTACCGGGACCGCCTGACGGTGCTGCACATCTTCACCGACCGGTTCTTCACCCCCGGCGACGTCGACCGGCTCGTCCGGGAGCTGCACGAGCAGCTGCTCATCATCGGCGCTTCGGCGTAGGGAGAACTCGGCCGGCAAGCGCCCCAATGTGGCGTTGGGTGCGTTGAACGCACCGAACGCCACATTGGGTGCGCTGGACGCACCCAATGTGGCATTGGGGCGCTCGGCACCGGGATCCGACCACATCCAGAGAGGAACGGAATCCGTGAAATTCCTGCTGCTGACCCACGGCAGCCGCGGTGACGTCCAGCCGTTCGCCGCGCTGGCCGCGGCCCTCACCGGGGCCGGGCACGAGGTGGTCGTGGCCGCGCCCGCGTCGTCCGCCGCGGTGGCCGAACCGTTCTGCGCCGGGGTGATCCCGCTCGACGACGGGACGAACAAGCTCGTCGACGACCGCGCGGCGTGGGAGGCCGTCGAGCGCAACTTCCGCGGCCTGCGCGGGAAACGGCTCGGGCTGCGGCTGCTGCGCCACAACCGCGCCGCGATGGCCCGGGTGTTCGGCGACCTCGGGGCGCTGGGCCGGACGCTGGCCGAAGCCGGCGACGTCGACCTCGTCGTGCACCAGGTCAACGTGCCCGGGCACGCGATCGCCGAGCTGCTGGGCGTGCCGGCGGTCCCGGTGTGCCTGCAGCCGTTCTGGGTGCCGACGCCGTCGTTCCCCGACCCGCTGTTCCCGTACCGGCTGCCGGCGGCGCTCAACCCGGCGTCGTACGCGTCGACCAGGACGTTCGTGCGGGCCCTCACCGGAAGCCCCGCGCGGTTCCGGCGGGAGGGGCTCGGGCTGACCCGCCGCCGCTTCGCCCACGATCCGCTGCGGTGGCCCGACGGCACGCGCGCGCCGGTCCTGCAGGCGTTCAGCAGGCACGTGCTGCCGCCGCGGGCCTGGTACCCCGAACCCGTGCACACGCCGGGGTTCTTCTTCCTGCCGCCGGCGCCGTGGACGCCGCCCGCGGACCTCGCCGGTTTCCTCGCCGCGGGACCGCCGCCGGTCTACCTCGGGTTCGGCAGCATGGTCGGCAGCGACCCGGCCCGTATCGGCCAGGTCGTCGCGGCGGCCTTGCGCGCGACGGGCGTTCGCGCGGTCGTCGCGCTGGGCCGCGGCGGGATCCGCCCGGACGGCCTGGGTCGCGACGCGTTCTGCCTGACCCAAGCCCCGCACGACTGGCTCTTCCCCCGCATGGCCGCGGTCGTGCAACACGGCGGAGCGGGCACGACGGGCGCGGCGCTGGCGGCGGGCAAGCCGCAGGTGGTCTGCCCCTTCATGTTCGACCAGCCGTACTTCGGCAGGCGGCTGTTCGCGCTCGGCGTGGCCCCGCCACCGCAGCCGCTGCGGGAGCTGACGGCGGACGGCCTGGCCCGGGCGATCGGCGACGCCGTCGCGGGGACCGTGCCCGCCCGGGCGAAGGAACTGGGCGAGCTGATCCGCGCGGAGGACGGCACCGGCGAGGCGGTCAAGGTGCTGGAAGCGCTCGCGTAGGCACCGGGCCCCGCTCGGCGATCCGGCCGTCCCGCAGCACCACGACCCGGTGGCAGAAGAACCGGACCACGTCGGTGTCGTGGGAGATGAACAGGTAGCTCAGGCCCAGCTGCTGCTGCAGGTCCAGCAGCAGGTTCAGGATCTGGGCCTGCACCGAAAGGTCGAGCGCGCTGGTCGGCTCGTCGCAGACCACCAGCTCCGGCTCCAGCACCAGCGCGCGGGCGATGGCGATGCGCTGCAGCTGGCCGCCGGAGAACGAGCCGGGGTAGCGGGCCGCCGCGGCCGGGGGCAGGCCGACCCGGTCCAGGACGCCGGCGACGCGCTCCTCGGCCGCCCGGCGGGGCAGCCGGCGGACGACCCGCAGGGGCTCGGCGAGCGTGCTGCCGACCGTGCGGGACGGGTTGAGCGAGCCGTGCGGGTCCTGGAAGACGATCTGCAGGTGCTGGCTCAGCTCGCGCCGACGGCGGGCGCTCGCGTGCGCGATGTCCTCGCCGTGGAACCGGATCCGGCCGCTCTCGGGCCGGACGAGGCCGACGATCGCGTGCCCGATCGTCGACTTCCCCGAGCCGGACTCGCCGAGCAGCCCGAGCGTCTCCCCGGCCCGGACGACGAAGCCGACGCCGTCCACCACCGGGTGCCGGGGCCGGTAGCCGACGCGCAGGTCCTGGACTTCAAGCAGAGGCACGTTCCCCTCCGGAGGACAGCTTGGCGTGGTACAGGCACCGGGTCCGGTGCCCGGCGGCGGGCTCGAAGACGGGGACCGGCGCCGCGCGGCACTCGGCCGTCGCCAGCGGGCACCGCGGGGCGAAGTGACAGCCGTGCGGCCACCGCGCGGGTTCCGGCACCGAGCCGGGGATGGCGGCCAGCCGC
Organism: Amycolatopsis lexingtonensis; assembly: GCF_014873755.1. NCBI lineage: Bacteria > Bacillati > Actinomycetota > Actinomycetes > Pseudonocardiales > Pseudonocardiaceae > Amycolatopsis > Amycolatopsis lexingtonensis. The sequence continues at coordinate 2,354,280 of NZ_JADBEG010000001.1, read as the reverse complement.
GAGCCCGGCCGGGCCCGGCTCGGCATCGCGCCGAGCAGGCCCTCGGTGTAGGGGTGACGCGGCCGCGTCATCAGGTCGCCGACCGCGCCGGATTCCACGATCTGCCCGGCGTACATGACGTACGCGCGGCGGCAGAACGCGGAGACCACCGACCAGTCGTGGGTGATGAGCAGGATCGCCATCCCGCGTTCGGCCTGCAGCCGCCCGAGCAGGCCCAGCACCTCGTCCTGCACGGCGGCGTCGAGCGCGGTCGTCGGCTCGTCGGCGATGAGCAGGCTCGGCTCGCCGGCCAGCGCCATGGCGATCGCGACGCGCTGGGCCATGCCACCGGAGAGTTCGTGCGGGTAGCGGCGGGCGACCGCCGCCGGCAGGTTGACGTCGTGCAGCAGGCCCAGCGCGCGTTCGCGCACCGAAGCCCGCGAGCCGCCGTGCCGCAGCCGGACCAGCTCGCCGAGCTGGTTCGCCACCGTGCACACCGGGTCGAGCGCCGCGACCGGGTCCTGCGAGATCAGGGCGATCCGCGAGCCGCGCAGCCGGCGCACCGCCCGCGGCCCCGCCAGTGCCAGGTCGGCGCCGTCGAACAGGAGGCTCCCGGCGGTGACCGCGCCGCCCGCCGGGAGCAGGTCGAGGACCGCGCGGCCGGTGATCGACTTGCCGCAGCCGGATTCGCCGGCCAGCGCGACGGTTTCGCCGTGGCCGACGTCGAGGTCCAGGCCCGTCACGACGACCCGGTCGCCGGACAGCGTGACCTCGACGTCCCGCAGGGAAAGCAGAGCGGTGGACGGTTCGCCGCGCGGCGTCAGCGCCGGCGCGGCCGCCCGGTGCGCGCGGTGCAGCCGGTCGCGCAGCGGTTCGGCGTGGTGGTCCGCGGTCGCGTCCCGGACGACGTCGCCAAGCAGGCCGAAGGCGAGGATCGCCAGGCCCAGCACGACTCCCGGGGGCACGAGCAGCCACGGCTGCCGGTCGATCACCGACGCGGCCTGCGCGATCATGTCGCCCCACGTCGGGTCCGGGGGCTGCGCGCCGAAGCCGAGGTAGCTGAGCCCGGCGTCGATCAGCAGCGCGCCGCCTGCCAGCAGTGAGATCTGGACGATGACCGGGCCGGCGATCCGCGGCAGGACGTGCGCCGCCACGATCCGGCGGTGCGGCAGCCCGCACACCCGCGCGGCGGCGACGTACAGCTCCTTGCGCACGGCCAAGGTGGCGCCGCGGACGACCCGCGCGAGCCCGGGCGAGACGAGCACGCCGAGCGCGATCATCACGACGGTCTGGTGCTCGCCCACGACGGCCAGCACCACCAGCAGCGTCATCAGGACCGGGATCGCCAGCAGCACGTCCACGACCCAGGTGAACCCCCGGTCGAACCAGCCGCCGGCGTACCCGGCCACGACCCCGCTGGTGACGCCCACCCCGATGACGGTGACCACGACGATCCCGGCGTGCAGCAGGCTGATCTGGCCGCCGTACATCAGCCGCGTCAGCACGTCCCGGCCGAGCGCGTCGGTGCCGAGGGGGTGCGCGGCACCCGGCCCGGCGAGCACCTGGTCCAGGTCGGTCGTGACCGGGCTGTAGGGCGCGAGGACGGGCGCCAGCACCGAACCGGCCACCAGCAGCGCGAGGTACCCCAGCGGCGCCCACGCGAGCGGGCGGCGGAACGCGGCGAGCCACCGCCGCCCGGGCCGGACACCGCGCGCGACGAACTCCTCGATGCCCGCGGTCACCGGACCCGCGCCTTCGGGTTCAGCCAGCCGTAGGCCAGGTCCACCACCAGGTTGACCGCGACGACGATCACCGTGAACACCACCACCACGCCTTGGATCATGCGAATGTCGTGCAGGGAGGTGGACTGGACCGCCAGCCCGCCCAGGCCCGGCATGGCGAAGACCGATTCCACGAACACCGTGCCGCTCAGCAGCCCGATGAACGTCAGCCCCACCAGGGTCACCACCGGGATCGCCGCGTTGCGCAGCGCGTGGCGCAGCACCACCGACACCTCGGGGACGCCGTGGGCCCGCAGCGCCGTCACGTAGTCGCGGGAGAGCGCGTCCAGCATCGCGTCCCGCGTCTGCTTGGCGAACACGGCGATGCCGGGCAGCGCCAGGGTCGCGACCGGCAGCACCAGGCTGCGCGCCCACGCGGCGGGTGACGTGCCCAGCGAGACGTACCCGGTCGCGGGCAGCAGCCGGACCGTGACCGCGAAGAGCGTCACCATCGTGAGTGCGAACCAGAAGCTGGGCAGCGCGTAGCCGATCAGCGAGAGCACGTCGACGACGCGGCCGATCCGGCCGCCGTGGACGGCGCTGACCACCCCGAGGGCGACGCCGACGAAGGCGGTCACCACGGTGGCGCAGCCGATCAGCGAAAGTGTCACGGGCAGCCGGTGGGCGATCTCGTCCGCCACCGACAGGCCGCTGATCGGCGACGTGCCGAGATCGCCGTGCAGCGCGTCGCGGAGCCACTGCCCGTACTGCGTCAGCACGGGCTGGTCGAGGCCGAGCTGGTGGCGCAGCTGGTCGTACGCCTCGACGCTGAAGTTCTGGCCGAGGATGGCGCGGGCGAGGTCGCCGGGCGCGGCGGACTGCAGCAGGAAAGCCGCCAGCGAGACGACGAACACCAGCGCCACCGACACGACCAGGCGATGCGCGATCAACCGGAGCATGCCCGCCCGTCCTTCCCGTCGCTCCGCTGGGCGGAGATGAGCTGCCGGTACCACCGGTAAGACGCCTTGGGCGTGCGGGCGAGCGTCGCGAAATCGACGTGCACCAGCCCGAAGCGCGGGCGGTAGCCGTGGTCCCATTCGAGGTTGTCCAGCAGCGACCAGACGTGGTAGCCGCGGATGTCCGAGCCGGCGTCGAGGGCGGCACGGACCTGGTGCAGGCACGCCCGCAGGTACGCGATGCGCGGCAGGTCCGGCACCGAGCCGGTGGCGTCCGGCTCGTCCACGTCGGGGTAGCCGTTCTCGGTGATCTCGATCGGCGGCAGCTCCGGGTAGTCCGCGCGCAGCCAGGCCAGCAGCGCGCCGAGCTGCTCCGGTGCCACCGGCCAGCCGAGCAGGTTCGTGCGCACGTCCGGGAACGGCACCCGGGCGTAGCCGAACACCCCGGCCGCCGACGCGGCGACCCGGGCCGGCGCGTACCAGTTGACCCCGACGAAATCCAGCGGAGCGGCGATGAGGCGGCGGTCGGCTTCGTCGGCCTCGATCACCGGCCGGCCGTCGAGGTGCGGATAGTCGCCGCGCAGCAAGGGATCCAGGAACAGCCGGTCCTCGTAGGCCTCCGCCCGGTCGGCCGCCGTGAGGTCCGCCGGCCGGTCGGTGGCCGGCGTCGTCCCGGCCAGGTTGAGGCTGATCCCGATCGCCGCGTCGGGCGCGTGCGCCCGCAGGCGCGGGACGGCCAGGCCGTGCCCGAGCATCAGGTGGTGAGCCACCCGCAACCCGTGCCGTCGCGCCCGCGGCCCCGGCCGGCCGCTCAGCTCCGCGTGCATCACCGAAAGCGGCTCGTTGAGCGTGAGCCAGCGCCGGACGCGGTCGCCGAACCGGACGGCGAGTCCCTCGGCGTAGTCGGCGAACCGGGCCGCGGTGTCTCGGGCGGCCCAGCCGCCGGCGTCCTCGACCGGCTGCGGGTGGTCCCAGTGGTAGACCGTGAGCAGCGGCTCGATCCGCCGGGCCAGCAGCCCGTCGACCAGCCGGTCGTAGAAGGCCAGCCCGCGCCCGTTCCAGCGGCCGTGCCCGGCGGGCTGGACCCGTGGCCAGGACACGGAAAACCGGTAGCTGCCCACGCCGAGCCCGGCCATCAGGTCGAGGTCCTCGGTCAGCCGGTGGTAGTGGTCGCAGGCGACGTCGCCGGTCGCGCCTCCGGCCAGGCCGCCGGCGTGGTGCGCCCGGGTGTCCCAGTTGGACGGTCCCTTCCCGTCGGCGTTCCACGCCCCTTCGATCTGGAAGGCGGCCGTGGCGACGCCCCACCGGAACCCCGGCGGGAACAGCGGATCCGGGTCGCTCATCCCCGGCCGGCCGGGTGCCAGGAGGCGACGCTGGGGAACGGCTTGCCGGGCACCGGGTCCACGCCGACCGTGTTCCGGTAGAACAGCAGGCCAGGGCTCAGGCACACCGGCAGGAACCAGCCCAGCTCGACGACGCGGCGGATGACCTTCCGGTCGAGGGCGGGCCGGGTGGCTTCGTCGGCGGCCGCGGCCTGCCGGTCGAGGCGCTCCAGCTCGGGATCGCTGCTGTGGAACGGGTTCATCCCGATGGCGTCCTTCAGCCAGAGCCCGCGGCCCATGAAGTAGGCGGGCAGCACGCCCCAGCCCATGCTGGACGCCGGGAACTGGGTGAGCGCGCTGTTGGCGGCCGTGGGTTCCTTGGCCGTGACCCGCAGCGTGACGCCGACCTCGCGCAGGTCCGACGCGATCGCCTGGGCCAGGTCGCCGGGGAACGCGGGCGTGGACGGGATCACCACCGGCAGCTCGAACCCGCCGCCGTGGCCGGCGTCGGCCAGCAGCTGCCGGGCCTTGCCGGGATCGTGGGTGTAGAAGGGTTGTTCGCTGTAACCGGCCTCCCCGGGGGCCGAGGGCTGGTCGACCGGGATGCCGTACTCGCCGAGCAGGGCCGAGGTGATCTTCGCGCGGTCGACCGCGTAGTTGAGCGCCTGCCGCACGCGCACGTCGGCCAGCGGCGGGGACAGCGTGCCGGCCCGGTCGTTGAGCTGCAGCCCCATCACGATCGCGGGGCTCGACGCCACCTCGAACCCGGCGGCCTTCGCGCCGCCGGCGATGGTGTAGCTGCCGGCGACGACGTCGACCTGACCGGTCTTGAGCGCGGCGAGGGCGGTGTTCTCGTTGGGCAGGACCTTGACGGTGATCCGGTCGTAGAACCGGCCCGCGGAGTTCCAGTACTTCGGGTTGGGGCCGTAGGTGTAGTGGTCGTTGGCGACGGTTTCGCCGGGCAGCAGGACGTACGGCCCGGCGCCCGAGGTGCGGGTCGCGAGCTCCGCCGGCGCGGCCACGCCGCGCGTGCTGATCACGTCGCCGGCGAGGAAGTCCTGCGTGAACAGCGACGGCAGCAGCGGGTGCGGCTGGTTCAGCGTCAGCCGCAGCACCAGCGGTCCCTGCGCGGTCATCGTGGCGATCGGGGCGAGGAAGGCCGCCGCCTGGCCCGCGGACGCGCGGAAGTGCTCGATGCTCGCCTTGAGGCCCTCGGCGGTCAGCGGGGTGCCGTCGCTGAAGGTCACGCCGTCCCGCAACGTGATCTCGAAGGCGGTGTTGCCGGTGCCCACGTACCGCCAGGCGGTCGCGAGGCGGGGCTCGTACCCGCCGTCGGCGGCGCGGTAGATCAGCGGGTCGTAGGCGGGCTGCAGGAAGAACTGCGACTCCCCGCCCGCCTTCGCCGGGTCGAGGCTGGTCGGCGGCCAGTACTGGCCGATGCGCAGGGTGCGGTCCGCGCCGGGGGAACCGGACGGCCCGCCGCACGCGCCGGCGGCCAGGCCGGCGGCGAGCAGCAGGCCGCCGACGGTGAAGTCGCGGCGGGTGAGGACGGCAGGGGAGGACATGGAGCACCTTTCGCTGGGGCTGGGTGGTCAGCCGCGCCAGTGCCGGTCGAGCAGGGAAACGCCGTCGTGGACGACTTTCCCGTGGGCGTCGAGGGTGGTCGCGGTCGCGGTGACGGTGACTTCGACGGTGACGTGGGCGCCGGTCGCGGTGTCGACGGTGCCGGTGAGGTGGCCGGTGACGGTGGACGCGTCCGGCTCGAGCCGGTGCGCGGTGGCGACGAGTTCCTGGTCCACCCTCAGCGTGTGCCGCCCGCCGGGCACGTCCTCCGGGCGGATCCGGTGCCGGCCCGCCAGGCGCAGGGAAACCGTGTCGTGCAAGAGGTCCTCGGTGACTTCCCAGGACGCGGCCTGGTCGCCGGCTTCGCCGTCCAACTGGTCCTCGAGGCCGGCGAGCGCGGGCTCGGCCGGCTCCGGCATCGAGCAGCCGACCCCGCGTGCGGGATCGGCGTAGGGCAGGGCGAGTGTCCGCGCCACCGGCCAGCCCTCGGGCGGCTTCTGCGGCCAGACCCGGGGGAAGTCGCCGGGGGCGACGACGACGCGGAGCCGGTGTCCGGCCGCGACTTCGTAGGTGGTCGGCGTCAGCTCCACGGTGAGCTCGCCTTCGCCCCCGCAGGCGATCCCGGCGCAGATCAGCACCGACCGCCCGGCGGGGTCGACGTCGGTGAGCTTCACCGACACCCGCGGCCACGCCGGGATGAGCGTCACCGACGGCCGGCCGCTGATCAGCCGCGGCCGGGGCAGCGGCGGCGAAGTGTGGCAGAGGCTGCGGCTGTCGTCGCCGTGCTGGTCCAGCGGCAGCCCGAACTGCCCGGCGGGCGTCGCCCACAGCCCGGACTGCAAGCCGGTGGCCGGATCCGGCGCGGCCGGGGCGGAGCGCTGCCAGCCGGCCAGGTCCTCTGTGCGGACGGAGCCCTCCGGCGGCCACGTGTCGAAGGCGAGCCAGCGCGGCCGGTCGCCCTGGACGTGGAGCCGGACCTCGGGGAAGTCCGGGCCGTCGTCGGTGTCGAGGAGCCAGCGGTCCCACCAGGAGCGGGCGATCTCCAGGAAGTCGATCGGCGTGACCGGGCACTCCTGCGGCATGACGTGCATCCACGGACCGGCGATCAGCGCCTTGGTGCCGCGCAGTTCTTCGTACGCGCGGACCGCGCCGTCGACGAACAGGTCGCGCCAGCCGGCGACGCACAGCGCGGGAACCTCCACGGCCGCGACGTCGATCCGGCGCCGGGGCCAGACCGGGGAGCCGGGGCCGTTCCGGAACAGGTCGAGCACGTAGGGCGCGAAGGTCAGGCGCCGGTGCCAGCGTGCCTGCTCGTCCGGGTCGGCGAAGTCGTCGACCGGGGGCAGCAGCTGGTTGAACAGCGTGCTCACCGACCACGACGCCAGCGGCGAGAAGGCGCCGCGCGTCCCGCCGGGGTGGACGAATTCGCGGCCGGGATCGGTGGGGCCTTCCAGCGCGATGATCGCCTTGAGCGCTTCGGGGCGCCGGGCGGCGGTGCGCAAGGTCGTGATGGCGCCGTAGGAACCGCCCCACATACCGACCGCGCCGCTGCACCACGCCTGCCCGGCACCCCAGCGGATGGCGTCGAGCGCGTCGTCGGCCTCCCCGGGGTCGAACGGCGGCCGCGGGACGCCGTCGGAGGAGCCGGTGCCCTGCAGGTCGACGAGCAGGGACGCGTAGCCCCGCTCGGCGAACCAGCGTTCGGTGGGCGACCCGTTCAGCGCCGCGATGTCCCGCCGGTAGGGCAGCACGGTGACCAGCAGCGGGAACGGGCCCGGCCCGTCGGGCAGGAACAGGTTGGCCGAAAGGGACACTCCCGGTTCGGGCGTGGGGATCCGGACGTCGCGCCGGAGCACGACTCCGTGGCGTCGTTCGGTGTCCGTGCGTGCAGGCATCTTCGCCTCCGCTGTCGCCGGAATCGCGTGGGTACGAGATCGAATACTTCAGTACCGGATTCCGTACGTTAGACACAGACGCCGCGACGGCGCAAGCCCTCGCGAAGGTGAGACGTGGCCCCGGCGGTGCTGTCGCGGCGCGTCCGGTCTCGCCGGCGGCCCGTCGCGTGTCCTGAATGGCTCATTCAAGACACCCGGCAGGGCCCCGGCAAAGTCGGATCAGCACGGCCGATCCGGCTGCCCGCACGTCATGAACGGGTCGTTCACCTCACCAGACGACCTGAACGAGTCGTTCACGACATCACGGCCGGGGTCCCGGCAAAGTCACGCGGCCGGGCCGCTCTGCCGTCGGTGACCCGCTCGCCCCCACGTCTTGAATGACTCATTCAGGTCTTCGGAGGTCCTGAATGACTCATTCAAGACGCTGGTGCAACGCTGCGAGCTGCACCGACCCGAGTCGGCCGCCGTCCTGGCCGACGCAGACGGGTCGCGGACAGGGGAATCTCGCTGGCGGAAAGCGCTACTTCGCCGTCTGGTTGGTCAGCGCGGCGAGCACCAGCGCCCCCAGTTCCGTGTACGCGTCGGCCATCGACAGGCCCGACCGGTCCAGCAGTTCGCCGTGCTGGATGCCGTCGATGAGCAGGCTGACCGCCGCGCCGACGAAGTCCGCGTTGACCGCGCGGAACGCGCCCGAGGCGACACCGTCCTGAATGGACTCGCGGACGCGGTGCGCGGCGGCGAGCGAATGCCGCGCGTACAGCTCGGCGGTGGCCTCGAAGGTGAGCAGGTCCGCGTAGCACTCCGGCGACATCCGCCGCAGTTCCGCGCCCAGCCCGGAGAGGTATTCGGCGATGCGCTGCGGGGGATCGGAGATCGGGCCGACCTTCTCCTCGACCCGCGCGGCCGCCTCCTGGAAGAAGTGCCGGACGGCGACGACGACGAGCTGTTCCTTGCTGCCGGCCACCGCGTACAGCGTCGACTTCGAACACTGGAGCCTGCTGGCCAGGTCGTCGACGGTCAGCCGGGCGAAGCCTTCGTCCAGGAAAAGCCGCTCCAGGCGCAGGATCAGCTCCTCGCGCTTGGCGTCGGACATGCGTCGGCTTCGCGCCGTGCGCGCTCCCGGTGGCGTCATCCAAGGTGGCTTCGCGGTCATGGTTCCGTAGCCTCGCACACGCCCGGGTTCGAAGCGGCGCGCGGTACTACCGTACCGCATCCGGTACCCTCACGGGAGAAGACCGAACCGGCGGGCGGTGACCACGGCCTCCATCCGGCTGCGCGCCACCAATTTGCGCATGGCGCTGCGCAGGTAGCTCTTCACCGTTTCCGCGGTGAGCCCGAGATCGTCCGCGATCTGGACGTTGGTCCAGCCGAGCGCGACGCAGGCGAGCACGTCGAGCTCGCGGGCCGACAGCGACGGCACGGTCCCGGTCCGCGCCGGGCGGCCGGCGACGGCGGACAGCGTGTCGCAGACCGAGCGCACGCGGGCGCGCAGCACCGGGTCGTCGACGCTCTGGGTCAGGATCCGCAGTTCGGCGTAGGCCTCGCGGACCAGTTCCCAGTGCGGCCGGTGGCAGTCGGTCGCGTCGTAGCGGTCGAGCCAGGCGAGCCGCCGGGTCACCTCGTCGCGGACGGCCAGGCTCTGCTCCAGCTCCCGCGCCGACTCCACGACGGACTGGACCACGCGGTCGCCCAGCGGCATCGAACTGCGCAACGCGCCGTAGAGCACGCCGCGCACGGTCCGCGTCACCACCACCGGCACGGCGACCATCGCGCGCAGCCCCTCGGCGACGATGATGTGGTCGTAGTGGTGGCTGATGCCGGGGGAGCGCACGTAGTCGTCGACGACGACCGGCCGCCGCTGCGCCACCGCCTTCCCGCCGAGCCCGCGCCCGTACTCGAGGCTGACGCCCCGGAGCGCGCCGGTGTTCGGGCCCGCGATCTGGCTCAGCTTCACCTGCCGCCCGGCGCCCACTTCACCGCCGAAGGTGATCGGCAGGCCGGTCGCGTCCCGCATCCGGGCGAGTGCGCGGTGGATCTCCGGGCGGTCGTCGGCCGTGGCGTTCGGGTTCACGCCTGCCTCCTCGCAAAACGTCGCGAACGGGGGCCCCTCCCCTCAGCCGGGGGTAGCTGGGACCTCGGCGCGATGGGACATTTTTGCCACGGTACGGCACCTTGGCGGTATCGCGTAGGTCCGGGAGGTCCCCATGACGAGCATCCACCGCCATGTCGAGGATCTGGTTTCGCGGTTCGACCGCCCCCGGGCGCGGGCCGCGGAACTGCTGTGCGACCGGCACCCCGCCGACGCCGTGGCGTTCACCGTCGTCGAGCCGGATCTTTCCTGGCGCGACTGGACCTACGGCGAGCTGCGCGCCCGGTCCGCGCGGCTGGCCACGGCGCTGGCCGGGCTCGGCGCCGGACCGGGCGACCGCGTCGCGACCCTGCTCGGCAAGTCGGCGGACCTGGTCGTGACGCTGCTCGCGATCTGGCGGGTCGGCGCCGTCCACGTCCCGCTGTTCACCGCGCTGGCCCCGCCCGCGATCGCCACCCGGATCCAGGGCAGCGGCGCGCGGATCGTGGTCACCGAACCCGGGCAGCGCGCGAAACTCGGCCCGAACGAGGACATCCCGGCGGCGTGGCGGCTGACCGTGGTCACCACCGGCGCCGCCGGGAACCACCACCCGGGCGACCACCCCTTCGAGCGCCTGCTGGAGGCGCCACCGCAGGTGTCCCCGGCGGGAATGGGCGGGGACGCCACGCTCGTCGAGCTCTACACGTCGGGCACCACCGGGCCGCCCAAGGGCGTGCCCGTGCCGCTGTGGGCGGTCGCTTCGATGTGCTCCTACCAGGAGTTCGGGCTCGACCACCAGCCGTCCGACGTCTTCTGGAACGCCGCCGACCCGGGCTGGGCGTACGGCCTCTACCACGCGATCCTCGGCCCGCTCGCCCTCGGCCGCCGCGCCCTGTTGCTCCACAGTGGATTCTCCGCGCACCTCACCTGGGCGGTGCTGGGCGCCTTCCGGGTCACCAACTTCACCGCCGGGCCGACGGTGTACCGCGCGCTGCGCGCCGCGGAGGACCTGGCCCCACCCGACCTGGCGCTGCGGGCCTGTTCGTCGGCGGGGGAACCGCTGCCGCCGGAGGTGAGCGACTGGGCGGAACGCACGTTCGGCGTGCCGGTCCTCGACCACTACGGGCAGACGGAGCTCGGCATGGCGGTCGCGAACGCCTGGCACCCGGACGTCCGCGCCGAACGGCGGCCCGGCTCGATGGGCCGCGCGCTGCCGGGCTGGCGGCTGGACGTGCTGCGGCCGGACACCGCGGAGCCCGCCGCCGACGGGGAACGCGGCCGGCTCGCGGTGGACCTGACCGCCAGCCCGCTGATGTGGTTCACCGGGTACCGCGGCGCGTCCGGCCGCACGGCCGAGCGGTTCACCGCCGACCGGCGCTGGTACCTCACCGGCGACACGGCCGCGCGGGACGCCGGCGGGCGCTTCCACTTCGCCGCCCGTGACGACGACATCATCCTGATGGCGGGCTACCGGATCGGACCGTCCGAAGTGGAGTCCGTGCTGCAGTCCCACCCGGCCGTCGCCGAGGCCGCCGTGGTCGGCGCCCCCGACGACCTGCGGGGCGAAGTCGTCACCGCGCACGTCGTCGTGCGGCCCGGCCGCGTCGCCGGCCCGGAACTGGCGGGCGAGCTGCAGGCACTGGTGAAGACCCGGTTCGCCGCGCACGCCTACCCGCGGATCGTCCACTTCGTCCCGGAGCTGCCGAAGACGCCGAGCGGCAAGCTCCAGCGCTCCGCCCTGCGCTACGCGCACCGGCACTCCCGATAGCCGTCCCGCCGCACCGGCCCGGGTGACCCCCGGGTGACTCCTCCTGCCCGCGCGCCGGCCCGGTTCCGGCTGCCCGGGATCCCCGTCTCCCGCGCCGGTCCACGCCCCGCGCGGGGGCAGGAGAGCGTTCGGCTCTCCTGCGCACACCTGGCGTCCCCGGGCCGGTCGCACCGGCGCGCCCGAGCACGCCCGGGGACGCCAGGACCTCGTGTCCCACACCCCTGGAGGCAACGATGCCCAGGCCCGTCGAAGACCGGCAGATCCCGACCCGCGCGGTGGCACCCCCGCCGTCGCAAGTATCCCGGCGCAAGTTCGTCCTCGGCGCGACCGCGGGGTTGTCCGCGCTCGCCGTCGCCGCCCTGCCCCGTACCGCGAACGCCGCCGCGGTGGCCGACGGCGGGGCACGGGTGGTCGCCGAACACCGGCTGAGCCCCACCATGCTCGACCTGACCGTCGAATCCCCGGCCCTCGCGGCCACGGCGATGGTGCGGCTGCTGCACCCGGCGGACTGGACACCCGGCTCCACGCGCACCTGGCCGGTCCTGTACCTGCTGCACGGCGCGGGCGACGACTACACGTCGTGGACGCGCTCGACCGACGTCGCCACCTTCACCCGCGGCGCCGAGATGCTGGTGGTGATGCCGTCCGGCGGGCGGGACGGGTTCTATTCGGACTGGTACAACCGGGGCGCGGGCGGCGCGCCGGGCTGGGAGACCTTCCACCTGACCGAACTGCGCCAGATCCTCGAGCGGGGCTACGGCGCCGGGACGGTCCGGTCGATCGCAGGCCTGTCGATGGGCGGGCTGGGCGCACTGGCCTACGCGGGACGGCACCCGGGGATGTTCGTGGCGGCGGCGTCCTACAGCGGCGTCGTGCACACGACGTACGAGGGAGCCCGCGGGCCGAGCCTGATCCAGGGTGTTCTGGTGAAGGACGGCTACGACCCCACGGCGCTGTGGGGAGATCCGAACCTGAACGCGAACGTCTGGGCCGCGCACAACCCGTACGACCTGGCCCGCAACCTGGCCGGCATCCCGCTGTACCTGGCGTGCGGCAACGGAACCCCGGGCGTGCTCGACCCGCCGGGCACGCCACCGGACCTGTTCATCGAGCCGCTGTGCGCGGAGATGAACACCGCGCTCGCCCGGCGGCTGCGCGAGGTCGGGGCGCAGGTGACGACGGACTTCTACGGGCCGGGCACGCACAACTGGCCGTGGTGGCAGCGTTCCCTGCACCAGTCGTTCCCGATGCTGACCCAGCCCCTGCGCCTCGGCGGCTGACGAGCTGAGGATTCCCCGGGTATCACCCGCCCGGAGGTGGGCCCCGCGCGGCCGCGTCCGTACGTTCCCTTGCGGGCGGCGGGGTTCACCCCACCGGAGCGGGAGAGGCGCCGGCAGCGGTCCGGCGATGCGCCCCAATGTGGCGTTGGTTGCGTCCAACGCACCGAACGCCACATTGGGTGCGCTGGACGCACCGAACGCCACATTGGGGCGCTCGTCGACCGACTTTCGGTGCGTGACAACAGGCGGGATTGCGGCGGTCATTCCGGCTCCGGCGGTTCGAGCCGCAGCCGCGCGGACGTGCCGGGCTCGACCAACCCGGGCAGCCGCTGCCGCCACATCGCACGCACCCGCCCGACCAGGTCGTGCTCGCCGGCCGTCGCGCGGGCGAGCAGGTGGGTACCCGCGAACTCCGCGACCGTGCTTTCGGTGGCCGCGCGCACGTCCACATCTCCGCGGAGTTCGCCCGCGCGCCGGGCCCGGCGCAGGAGGTCGCGCACCACCGCGAGCCAGCCGAGGAAGTGCGCGGGCGCGAGCACGTCCGCCAGTTCGGCGTGCAGGGGCAGCCGGACGCTCGCCCGGTACGCCGGGTCGTGCTGCAGCCGCCGGGCGACCTCGAAAGTGAGCCCGACGAGGACCTGGACCGGGCTGGGGTGCCGCGCGGACAGCCGCGCCGCCAGTTCCCACCACAGCGGGCAGTACCGCTCGACGACGGCCGCGGCCAGCGCGGCCTTGGACGGGAAGTGGCAGTACAGCGCCCCTTTCGTCACTTCGGCCTCCGCGCAGACGGTTTCCAGCGTGCTGCCCGCGAACCCGACCCGGTCGAAGATCGCGGCGGCCGCGTCGACCAGTTCCTCGCGCGTCCGGCGGCCCCGGGCGGTGCCGGTCACGTCGCGGGACCCGCCGGGTGCGCGAGCAGCCAGCACGAGTCGACGAGGTCCGCCCCGGCCGTCAGGGACACGGCGAACTCGAACGACTTCTCGGCGCCGTCGGCCCTGGCCTGGCAGCGGATGCGGCCCAGCACCACGACGGTGTCCTCCTCGCAGACCCAGCGGCCCACGCTGAGCCCGGCGACGGTCAGCGCGGAATCGAAGGCGGAAAGGAACGATTCCACCTGCCGCCGGGTGCAGGTTTCGGAGGTGCCGCCCGGCTTCGCCGGAGTGGGCCCGTGCCATTCGACGCGCGGGGCGAGCAATTGCGCGACCCCGGCGAAGTCGCCGGCGCCGAACCGCAGGAGCGCCTGCTGCGCGAGCACGATGGCGGCCGGGTCCGGACGGCGGCAGCGGGTCTGCGCAGCGGAGTTCACGCGTTCTCCCGGGGGTTTCACGGCCGGAGCCGGGCACTGGGGACCGGCCGGGCGGGCGGCCCGGCCGGGGGCGACGATACCGGAAAACGCGGGGTTCGCCGGGGCATCGTCGACGATTCATCACGAAGTACGACGGCATTCGCAGGCGATCTTTCCGCCATTTGCGTGCACTGGTGGTCCGGGCGTTACGTCATTACCCCCGGCTGAGGGTGGGGGCCCGCGGAATTCGCGGTGAACGGCGGTGCGCAATCGGTTGCCGGTCGTTGTCCGTCGGTTGTCTCGACGTTTTACCGGCGTGTCGATGGAATGCGTCGTCTTTTTGGCTCGGTCGATCGTATGAACGGAAGATCGATGCCGGTAATGGCGGCAGTTTTGGTTACCGCTTACGGAGGTACCGGGCCCGGAAATGGCGAACTAGGTTCACTGTGTACGACCGGTTCTCGCGGTCGGGCAAGGGAAATCCGCGCGTCGAGCCCGCTATCGGTGGCACGGGAATGGGCGTCCGGAAGTTCTGCCCACGACGTCGTGGGCGGTTTGCCGAAAGTGGAGGGGCGACAGGTGAATAATTCATGGGCGATGGCGGAATCCGGCATATCGGGCGACGCACGCGTGGCCGGGATCGTGGTGCGGAAATACGGTGGTTCGTCGCTGGCGACGCCGGAGCTGGTGCGCGGGGTGGCCGCGCGGGTCGCGGACCTGGCCGCGGCCGGACGGCGGATCGTCGTGGTCGTCTCGGCGATGGGCGACGCGACCGACCGGCTGGTCGCGCTGGCCGGGCAGTTCACCGACCGGCCGGATCCCCGTGAGCTGGACCAGCTGCTGGCGACCGGGGAACAGGTCTCGGCCGCCGTGCTGACCCTGGCGCTGACCCGCCGCGGAGTGGACGCCGTCTCGCTCACGGGCGACCAGGCGGGCATCGAGGTGACCGGCGGGCCCGGGGCGGGCACGATCGCGCACATCGACCCGGACCGGATCCTCGACGGGCTGCGCGACGGCCGGGTCGTCGTGGTCGCCGGGTTCCAGGGCCGCGACCACGACGGCGAACTCCGCACGCTGGGGCGAGGCGGCTCCGACACCACCGCCGTCGCCCTCGCGGCCGTGCTCGGCGCGGCCGAGTGCGAGATCTGCACCGACGTCGAGGGCGTGCGGACCGCGGACCCGCGGATCGTGCCGGACACCCGGCAGGTGCCGTCGATCTCCTACGAAGCCATGTCCGAGCTCGCCAGGGGCGGCGCGCGGGTCCTGCACCCGAGATCGGTCGAGCTGGCCGGGCAGCACGGGGTGACGGTGCACGTGCGGCACTCTTCGCGCACGGGCGCGAGCACCCGCGTGCGGGCCGTGGAACCGGCGCTCGAGCGCGGCGGGGAGGTGGTCGGCATCGCGCACGACCGCGACGTGCGGCTGTTGCGGATCGAAGCACCGGGGCTGTCCCCGGACCGCGGGGCGCGGCTGCTGGCCGACCTGGCCCGGCACGGGCTGCACCCGGACACGCTGAGCTGGCCGGGGGCCGGCGAGCTGCGGTTCACGCTGCGCGGGACCGCGCCCTTCGCCGGCCCGGCCCGGCAGCTCGTCGAAGACCTCGGCGCGCGCTGGACCCTCGACGACGACCTGGGTGCGGTGTCGGTGGTCGGCACCGGCCTGCTCGACCGGCCGGACATGCCCGCCGAAGTCCTGCGCACCGCCGGCGAGCTCGGCGCCACGATGCCCGCGATGGCGATCTCCGCCGGCCGGCTCACCGCGGTGCTGCCGCTCGACCGGCTCGACCACGCGGTCCGCGCGCTGCACCGGGCGTTCCACCTCGACCGGCCGGCGGAGGCGAGGCCGTGACCCCGCGCGAAACGCCCTCGGCCGTGTCGACGGCCGACGGTCGCGTCCTCACCGGCGCCGGCGGCCCCCGCCCGGGCGAAGCCACCCGGCTCGACCACCTCTTCGAGCGGCTCTGCGACCGCGAAGCCGATCGGCTCGCCGTCGACGCGGGCGCCGTCCGGCTGACCTTCGGCGACCTGGACGCCCGCGCCAACCGCCTGGCCCGCCACCTGCTCGCCCGCGGCGTGCGGCCCGGCGACCGGATCGGCCTGCTCCTGACCGAACCGGTCGACAGCTACGTCGCGATGCTCGCCGTCCTCAAGGCCGGCGCGGCATACGTGCCCCTCGACGCGGCCTTCCCCGACGACCGGCTGGCCTTCATCCTGCGGGACGCCGGGGTCCGGCTGGTGCTGACCGCGTCCCCGCTGCGCGACCGGTTCGGCGAGGGCAAGGACCTGCTCTGCGTCGACGAGGAGGCCGCCCGGATCACCGCCCGTCCGGGCACCCGGCCGGCGCACGTCCCGGCCGGGGACCTCTGCTACGTCGTCTACACCTCCGGCTCCACCGGACGGCCGAAGGGCGTGCCGATCCACCACGCCGCCATCGGCAACTTCGTCGGCGTCGCCGCCGAGGCGTACGGCCTGGGGCCGGGGGACCGCGTCTACCAGGGCATGACGATCGCCTTCGACTTCTCCGTGGAGGAGATCTGGGTGCCGCTGCTGTCCGGCGCGACACTGGTGCCCCGGCCCGCGGGCGGCGCACCGGCCGGGGCCGAGCTCCAGGACTTCCTGCGCGCCACCGGGATCACGGCGTTGTGCTGCGTGCCGACGCTGCTGGCCACCCTCGAGGACGACCTGCCGGACCTGCGGTTTCTGCTGGTGTCCGGGGAAGCCTGCCCGGAGGACCTGGTCGCGCGCTGGTCCCGGCCCGGCCGCCGCTTCCTCAACGTCTACGGCCCGACCGAAACGACGGTCACCGCGACCTGGTCGGTGCTGCACCCGGACCGGCCGGTCACCATCGGCGTGCCGCTGCCGACGTACTCCGTGGTCATCCTCGACCCGGCGGAGCCGCGGGCACTGCCCGCCGGGGAACTCGGGGAGATCGGCATCGCCGGGGCCGGGCTGGCCGAGGGCTACCTGAACCGCCCGGACCTGACCGAGCGCGCGTTCATCCCGGACTTCCTCGGCATCGACGGTAACCCGTCCGGGCGGATCTACCGCACCGGCGACCTCGGCCGGATCACCGCCGACGGCGAGATCGAGTACCACGGGCGGACCGACACCCAGGTCAAGGTGCGCGGCTACCGGATCGAGCTCACCGAGATCGAGTCGATCCTGCTGCGGGCGCCGGGCGTGGCGCAGGCCGTCGTCGGGACCCACGAACCGGAGCCGGGGACGACCGAGCTAGTGGCCTACTACAGCCTGCGCCGGGACGCGCCGGGCGCCGACCCCGGCGAGCTGCGACGCCTACTGCGCGAACGCCTGCCCGCCTACATGGTGCCGGCGTACTTCGAGCGGCTCGACCGGATTCCGATGACGCCGAGCCACAAGGCCGACCGCGCGCACCTGCCCGCTCCGGCCGGCCCGCGGGCGCTTGCCGCGGAAACGGCGTACACGCCACCGGAAACGAACACCGAACGGCTCCTTGCCGGCGCGCTCGCCGAGGTGTGCCGGCTCGACCGCGTCTCGGTCACCGCGCACTTCTTCGCCGACCTCGCCGCGGATTCGCTGCTGCTGGCGAAGTTCTGCTCGCGCGTGCGGGAGTCGGGCGAGCTCACGCTGCCGGTCAAGCAGCTCTACCTGCACCCGACCGTGCGCGAGCTGGCCCGCTCGGTACCCGCAGCGCGGCCCCGGCCGGTCCGGACCGGAACGCCGCACCGGGCGAGCACACCGGCCCACGTCCTGTGCGGGGCCTACCAGCTGCTGGTCTTCCTGGCCTACATCGCGGGGTCGGCGGTGCTGGCCGACACGGCCTACGACTGGGTGTCGGCGGCGGGCGGCCTGCTCGACGGCTACCTGCGCGCGGTCGCCGCGGCCGGCACCGGGTTCGCGGCGCTCTGCGTGGTGCCGGTCGTGGTGAAGTGGCTCCTCGTCGGGCGCTGGCAACCGGGGGAGATCCCGCTGTGGAGCCCAGCCTACCTGCGGTTCTGGACGGTCAAGACGGTCACCCGGTTCTGCCCGCTGGCCCTGTTCGCCGGCTCGCCGCTGTACTCGCTGTACCTGAGGCTGCTCGGGGCGAAGATCGGTGCCGGGGCGGTGATCCTCGTCCGGCGGCCGCCGGTGTGCACCGATCTGCTGACCGTCGGCGCGGGCGCCGTCATCCGGAAGGACGCCTCGATCGCCTGCTACCGGGCCGAAGCGGGCCGGATCCGGACCGGCCGGGTCACCATCGGGAACCGGGCGTTCGTCGGCGAGACGGCCGTGCTCGACATCGGCACCGCGCTCGGCGACGACGCCCAGCTCGGGCATTCCTCGTCGCTCGCCGCGGGACAGGCGGTGCCGGCCGGGGAGCACTGGCACGGCTCGCCCGGCCGTCCCTCCACAGTGGACTACCAGGCCCTGCCCGCGGGACTCGCCGGGCGCGCGCGGCGGACGGCGTTCGCGGTGGCCCAGCTGGCGTCCTTCCTGCTGGTGACGACGCCGCTCACGCTCGCGCTGGGCACGGTCGTCGCGCACTTCGTCCAGCCCGCCCAGGCGGACCTCACCGGCTGGGCGTTCTACCGCGACCAGCTGGCGTCCTCGACGCTGCTCTACGCCGGGGCCCTCGCCGGCGGTCTCACGCTCGTGCTGACCTTGCCCCGGCTGCTGGCGCCGTTCCTGGTGCCGGACCGCGTCTACCCGCTCTACGGGTTCCACCACGCCGTCCAGCGGGCCATCGCGCGCTTGACCAACCTGCGCACCTTCACCTACCTGTTCGGCGACAGCAGCTACATCGTGCACTACCTGCGGGCGCTCGGGTACGACCTGTCCCAGGTCCGCCAGACCGGGTCCAACTTCGGCGTGGAGGTCAAGCACGAGACGCCGTTCCTGTGCACGGTCGGCACCGGGACCATGGTCTCGGACGGGCTTTCCCTGCTCAACGCGGACTACTCCGGCTCGTCGTTCCGCCTCCGCCGCACCGCCGTCGCGCCGGAGACGTTCCTGGGCAACGACATCGCCTACCCGCCGGGAGCGCGCGTCGGCCGGAACTGCCTGCTGGCGACCAAGGTCCTCGTCCCGCTCGACGGGCCGGTCCGCGAAGACGTCGGCCTGCTCGGCTCGCCGGCGTTCGAGATCCCGCGCTCGGTCCGGCGGGACCGCGGCTTCGACCACCTGTGGACCGGCGCCGCCCGCCGCCGCGGCCTCGCGGCCAAGCTGCGCCACAACACGGCCACCATGGGCTGGTACCTGGTGGTGCAGTGGCTGAACCTGACCGGCGTCCTCGGGATCGGTGTCGTCGCGGGCGGCCTGCACCCGCGGTTCGGAGCCTTCGCCACGGCCGGGGGCATCGCCGGCGCGCTGCTGTTCTCGGTCCTGTTCCTGGTGCTGGCCGAGCGCGCCGCGCAGGGGTTCCGGCGGCTGCGGCCGCGGTTCTGCTCGATCTACGACCCGGTGTTCTGGCGGCACGAACGGTTCTGGAAGCTGAGTCCCGGCCGTCACCTCGCGCTGTTCGACGGCACGCCGTTCAAGGGCGTCCTGTGGCGCCTGCTCGGCGTCCGGATCGGCCGCCGCGTCTACGACGACGGGTGCGGGATCCCGGAGAAGTCGCTGGTCACGATCGGCGACGACGTCGTCCTCAACGCCGGCAGCGTGCTCCAGTGCCATTCGCTCGAGGACGGCACGTTCAAGTCCGACCACACGACGGTCGGCGCCGGCAGCACGATCGGCGTCGGCGCGTTCGTCCACTACGGAGTCACGGTCGGCGAGGGGACCGTCGTCGAAGCCGACGCGTTCCTGATGAAGGGCTCCGTGACCCCGCCGCGGTCGCGCTGGCGGGGCAACCCGGCCACCGAAGGGGCCGGGGAACTCGTCCAGGGGAGGGTGTCATGACCGGCGTCCCCATCGCCGCGGGACCGCGGCCGCACGTCACGGGCGACCTGCCCGGCCCGCGGTCGGCCGAGTACCTCGCGCACCAGGAGCGCTGGGAGTCCAACGCCCGCGTCTACCCGCGGAACCTGCCGGTGGCGCTGGCCGAAGGGGACGGCAGCCACGTCCGCGACGTCGACGGCAACGTCTTCATCGACTTCCTGTCCGGTGCCGGGGTGCTGGCGCTGGGCCACAACCACCCCGAAGTCGTCGCCGCGGCGAACGCGCAGCTCCGGCGGCTCACGCACGGGCTGGACTTCCCGACGCCGGCGAAACGCGCGTTCGTCGACGCGCAGCTGGCGATGCTCCCGCCCGCGCTGCGGTCGCGGATGAAGATCCACTTCTGCGGCCCGGCGGGGGCGAACGCGGTGGACGCGGCGCTCAAGCTGTGCAAGACCGCGACCGGGCGCGGGGACGTCGTGTCGTTCCAAGGCGGGTTCCACGGCGCGAGCCACGCGGCGATGGCGCTGACCGGCCTGGTCCGGCAGAAGCAGCCGATCGCCAACGGAATGCCGGGCGTGCACTTCTTCCCGTACTCGTCATGCTCCCGCTGTCCGCTCGGGCTGACGCCGGACGACTGCGAGATCAACTGCGCGGTCCTGCTGGAACGGGCGCTGCGCGATCCGCTCGGCGGGGTGCCCCGGCCCGCCGCCGTGGTGCTGGAACTGGTGCAGGGCGAAGGCGGGGTGATCCCGGCCCGCCGCGAGTTCGTCCACCGGGTCCGCGCGCTGACCCGCGAACTCGACATCCCGCTCGTCGTCGACGAGGTGCAGACCGGCTGCGGCCGCACCGGTACCTGGTTCGCCTTCGAGCGGTACGACATCGAGCCCGACGTCGTCGTCGCGTCGAAGGCGCTGAGCGGGATGGGCCTGCCGGTCGCGGTCATCCTCTACGACCGGCGGCTGGACCGGTGGGCGCCCGGCGCGCACACGGGGACCTTCCGCGGCAACCAGGCCGCGTTCGCCGCCGGCACGGAGACCGTGCGGATCATGCTGCGCGACGACGTCCTCGGCAACGTCCGGCGGCGCGGCGAGCAGCTCGGGCGGGCCCTGTCGGTGCTGCGCGGCCGGCCGTGGGTGCGGGAAGTGCGCGGGATCGGCCTGATGTGGGGCATCGAGCTGGCATCCCCGCACGACGGCCGCCCCGCGGCGGACTACGCCCGCGCGGTGCAGGCGCACGCGCTGCGCAACGGCCTGATCGTCGAACTGGGCGGCCGCGACGACGGCGTCGTCCGGCTGCTGCCGCCGCTCACCGTGACCGCGGACGTCGTGGAGGTGGCGAGCACGATCCTGCTCGAAGCGATCGAACACTGCCGACCGGTGTGACGCCGGATCGGACGCCGGGCTTCGGTGCGCGGATTGCCCGCGCCGCAACGGAACCCCGACGATCGGACCGACCCGACCCCGACCATGGGAGAACACGATGAAAGCACGGTCCGCGTTGGCCGCCACCGCGTTGCTCGGTGTCCTGCTGCCGGTGGCACCGGCCGCGGCCGCCGTCCCGGCGCCACCGGTACGGGCCGACGTGTCGGCGGAGGACCGCGAGTACCTCAACCGGACCCACCAGAACAACCTGTTCGAGATCTTCGCCGGTGACCTCACCGATCGCGGCAAGTGCGCCGCCGTGCGGGAGCTGGGCCCCCGCTTCGCCGCGCACCACACGGAACTGGACGCCGACCTGATCGGCGTGGCGTCCCGGGAGGGCGTCACGCTGTATTCCGTGCCGGAGCCCGGGAAGCTCGCGCAGCTCGCCGACCTGGCGGCCCGGTCCGGCCCGGACTTCGACGCGGCCTGGCTGCGCGACCAGATCGGTGCGCACCTGGAGGCGATCGCGCTGGGCGAGCGGGAGACCCGGCACGGGTGGTCGCCGGAGGTCAAGGCGCTGGCCGCCCGGTCGGCGCCCGTGCTGCACGACCACCTCGAGGAGGCCGTTTCGGCACTGGACGTCTGCAGCCCCGGCTGAGGGGACCCGTTCCCGGCCGCCACCCCGGCACCACCGCCGGGGTGGCGTTCGGCGTGCCCGCCACCCGGTGCGAGTACGCGCCGTATCACCCGGATGACGGTCTGCGCCCGGCTGCGGAAGCGGGAAGATCGCAGCTGGCCCGAGCCCGGACAACACACAAGGGGAACCATGCACTGCGTCACGACGCTCGTGGTGGACGACCAGCCCGTGCTCAGGTACGCGGTCCGGCAGCTGCTGCGGGACTACGCCGGGGTCCGGGTGGTCAGCGAAGCCGGTACCGAGCGGGAAGCGTTGCGGCACTGCGAGGTGGACCACCCCGACATGGTCATCACCGAGCTGTCCCTCGCCGGTGCGCCAGCCGGTGCGGCCATCTGCCAGTTCGCCAAGGAACACCTCGACCGCGCGGCCGTGCTGGTGTTCTCCGGCGACGCCTCGCCCGCGGCCGTCGCCACGGCCCTCAACGCCGGCGCCGACAGCTTCGTGCACAAGTCCGCCAGCGGGACGCGGCTGATGGCCGCGGTGCGGTCCACCCTCGCCGGCGGGCGGGTCTGGGTACCGGCGGGGGAGACGGCGCCGCTGCTGCCCGGGTCCGTGCCGTACCCGAGCGTGATGACCAAGCGGGAGGAGGACATCCTGGCGCTGATGCTGTGCCGCTGGTCGAACGACGAGATCGCCGGCGAGCTGCACCTGGCCCGGCAGACGGTGAAGAACTACGCCAGCCGGATCCTGCACAAGCTCGGGTTCTCGAGCCGGCGGGAGCTGGTGCACGCGCTCGGGGCACCGGCGGGCCCGGTCCCGTGCGCGGGCCCGTTCCGCCCGCCGGGTGCCGGCGGTTGACCCGGCCGCGGTACCGGCGGTACCGGGGGTACCGCGGCCGGGCGAGGTTCGGTACCGGCCGGATCCTGTGAGCCGGCGATCTTCTTCCTAGGCTGGCCGGAGTGACGACTTCGGCGTGGCAGCCGTTTTCCGGGAGGCCGGTTCCGTGACCGTGCTGGGCGCGCTGGCCCTGGTGCTCGCGCTCGGCGGGCTCCCGGCCGGACCCGCACCCCAGGTCAAGATCCAGGAGGTCCTGGCGGGCCCGGCGGGGTACCTCGTCCTGCGCAACGCCGGCGCTGCGACGGCCGACCTGAGCGGCTGGTCCGTGCGGTCGTGCACGGGCGGCCCGGCGCCGGTCGAGCTGGCGCTGCTGCCCGCGGGCGCGGAAATCCCCGCCGGCGGCCGCTTCCTGATCGCCGCCGCCGGCTTCGGCGGGACCGAAGCGGCGGAGCTGGTCGTGCCGGAGGTCCCCGGCGACGGCGAAATGCTCTTGGACCACCGCCGCGTGCGCGCCGACGCCGTCGGCTGGGCGGCATCTTCGCCGTGCCGGGAACGGGAAGCCGCGGTGGCGTGCCCCGGGCTCGCGGAATCGCGCGACGCGGCGAGCCGGGACACCGACGACAACCGCGTCGACTTCAGCTGTGTCCGCGCGCGGAACTGATTTTCTGTCGAATCTCGTGGAAAGGGGTGTTCGTGGTGCCCGCACGAAGCAGGCACGGATCGGTTCGCTTTTCGATGTGCGAGCTGCTCGCCGAACGGCGGTCCGCGAAAGGCTGGTCCCAGGACGACCTGGCGACGAGGCTGCACGCGATGTCCGGCAACGACAGCGTCACCCGGGAGGAGGTTTCCCGGTGGGAGCGCGGTAAAAGGATTCCGGGCCCGTACTGGCGGAGCTGGCTCAGCCGGGCGCTGGACACGCCGTGCGCCGAGCTGGAGCTGGCGGCGGCGGTGACCCGCAGCCGGCGCCGTTCGGCCGATCGGGAAAGTACCGGATAACTGGCCCCTTCCGGCGCCGTCGATCTTCGTTGGATACTGGTCTCACCGCCGACGGAAACAGTTTCAGAATGGCGGAAAACGGTATTTCTCTATTTCTCCCGAAAGGATTCGATCATGCGTCGTCTTCTGGCCGGCTCGGCAATCCTGACCGCACTGGCGGGCCTGGCGGCCGGCGGTGTGGCCGCCGCGACCGAAGAGCAGCCCGCGGTCTCGTCGTCGGTGGTGATCAACGAGGTCTCGACCCGGGGCCCGAACGGCGCGACCGACGAGTTCATCGAGATCCGCAACGTGTCGAACCGTTCGCAGGACCTGACCGGCTACACGATCCGCGTCTACGGCCCGTCCAACGCGGTGCTCGACACGATCACGCTGCCGGCGGGCATGGTGCTGCAGCCCAAGGGCAACCCCGGCCAGTTCATGGTGCTGACCGGCCAGAACTTCTCCGGCACCATCTCCGACCAGACCAACGTCGTCCCGTTCTTCCTGGCCGGCCCGGAGGGCATCCCGACGAACGGCGGCATCGCGGTCTTCAGCCAGACGGGCACCAAGGTCGACGGCGTCGCCTTCAACGCGGCGGCGGCCACCCCGCGCGAGGGCCAGGCAGCGCTGCCGGAAACGGCGGCCACGGAACAGCTCGCGGCGGCGAGCGCCCGCGACATCCTGAGCACCGACACCGACAACAACCGCGTCGACTTCTCGCTGCACCAGCGCACGCCGGGCATGGAGAACTGACCCTGCGTCCCTGATGGCCGCCCGGTTCGTGTTGTTCCGGGCGGCCCCGGCCAGCGGCCGCGTCGCGGGGTGCGGCAGGGCCCCCGCGACGCGGCCGCACTCACCAGCCCGGGTCGCCCTCACGGCTCGGGCTCCCGCCGGGCGGGCGGCCGCTCCCCAGGCCGCTCGCCCGGCATCGCGGAACCGGCTCACCCGCCGACCCCGAGCGCCCCAATGTGGCCTTCGGTGCGTCTGACGCACCCAAGGCGGCCTTCGGTGCGTCAGACGCAACCAAGGCCGCCTTGGGGCGCATCACCCCGCGGCCCGGGCCTGTCCCGTGGCGGGATGTCGCCGATGGCGACACCCCGCCATCCCAACCTGTGTCCTTCCGCCAAAACCTCCCTCATCCTCGGAAAACCTTCTCGCGGCGGCCGTGCGCAACGGCCGCCGTGTGGCATCCGAGGAGAGTGAGGTCCCGATGTCCCCGCGTTCCCCTCACCGGCGAAAGCACCTGACCGTCGTCGCCGCGATCGTCCTGTCCCTCCTGCCCGTACCGGAAACCGCTGCCGCAGCCGTTGCCGCCGCCCCGCCCGCGGCAGCACCCACCGTCCACCACGTCACATTGCTCACCGGCGACGTGGTCACCTACGAACAGGACGGCGCTGGCCACCGCACCGCCCAGGTCGAACCGGCGCTCCGCCCGGACCGGCCGCGGCCCGCGTTCCACCTCACGACGACGGCCGAAGGCCTGCTCGTCTACCCCTCGGACGCACTCCCGCTGATCACCAGCGGCGCGCTGAACCGCGACCTGTTCAACCTCACCGAACTCGTCGAGGACGGCCGCGACGACACCGCGTCCGCGACCATCCCGGTCATCGCCCGCTACGGCCGCACGGCCTTCTCCGCGCCGGCGCTCGACGCCAAGGCGAAGGCACTCCCGCGCACGAACCACCGCATCCCGCTGACCACGGCCAACGGCGTCGGCCTGCACGTCGAAAAGGCCGGCGCGGCCGACTTCTGGCACGCACTGGTGACCCGCGACCCCGCGGGCAAACCCGCGCTGGCGGCGGGGATTTCCGACGTCCGCCTCGACCGCAAGGTCCGCGTGGCGCTGGACCGCAGCACCGCGCAGGTGGGCGCGCCGGCCGCGTGGCAGCGCGGCCTGACCGGCGCCGGGACGACGGTCGCCGTCGTCGACACCGGTATCGACGCGCAGCACCCCGACCTGGTGGGCAAGACGACCGCCGCCGCCGACTTCAGCGGGGAAGGCGACGTCGTCGATCGCCACGGCCACGGCACGCACGTCGCGTCGATCATCAGCGGCACCGGCGCGGCCTCCGGCGGGCGCTTCAAGGGCGTCGCGCCGGACGCGAAACTGGTCGTGGCCAAGGTCTTCGACGCCTCGGGCGAAGGGGACACCGCGCAGGTGATGGCCGGGATCGACTGGGCCGTGGCGCAGGGCGCGAAGATCGTCAACCTGAGCCTGGGCGCCGGGGTCAGCGACGGCTTCGACCCGCTGAGCCAGCAGCTCGACACGCTCTCGGCGAAGAACGGCACGCTGTTCGTGGTCGCCGCGGGCAACGCGGGCCCGGGCGACCGGACGGTCACGACACCGGGCTCGGCGTCGTCGGCGCTGACCGTGGGCGCGCTCGACCGCGACAACACCCTGGCGTGGTTCAGCAGCCGTGGCCCGCGCCTGCGCGACGCGGTGGTGAAGCCGGAGATCTCCGCGCCGGGCGTCGGCATCGCCGCCGCCCGCGCGGCCGGCACGTCGCTGGGCGACCCGGTCGACGACTTCTACACGCGGGTGTCCGGCACGTCGATGGCGACCCCGCACGTCGCGGGCGCGGCGGCGATCCTGCTGCAGCAGCACCCGGACCTGTCGGGGGAAGCGCTGAAGAACACGCTGGTCAGCACGGCCAAGGACGTCGGCCTGCGGTGGTACGAGCAGGGTGCCGGCCTGCTGGACATCGCCCGCGCGGTGTCGCAGGACGCCAGCGGCACGGCGGTGGCGAGCTTCGGCCGCACCGAGCGCACGGCCGCGGCGCCGGTCGTCCGGACGCTGACGTACGCCAACACCGGGGACCGGCCGCTGGAACTCAGCCTGAAGCTCCAGGTGCGCCCGTGGGACGACCAGGCCGGCCCGCTGCCCGGGATGCGGCTGTCGGGCACGACCGTGTCCGTCCCGCCGAAATCCACGAAGTCCGTGGAGCTGAGCGAAGATCCGAACCAGGGCACGGCCGGGGTCTACGGCGGCTCGGTGCTCGCCACGACCGCGGACGGCAGCGCGGTGCGGACCGCCGTGAGCGCGTACAACGCGGCGGTACTGGCCCCGGTGACGCTGCGGGTACTGGACTCGGCGGGCAAGCCCGCGGAGCTGGCCTCGGCGCAGCTGATCGACGACAGCGGGGGCGGCGCGAACCGCAACGACCCCTTCCTCGACCAGGTCAGCCAGCAGGTCGACCTGGTGGGTGGGGTCGGCCGGGTCGCCGTGCCCGCCGGCCGGTACTCGGCCCTCGGCTGGGTCGTCGAGCGTGACGCGACGACGCGCCGCTGGTCGGCCGTCAGCGCGGCCGGGGTCGCGGTGTCCGGTCCGGTGGAGATCACCCTGAACGCGGCGACCGCCGTCCCGGCCGGCTTCTCCATGCCCGAACCGGCCGATCTGCGGGACCGCACGGTGATGCTGCGCCGGGTGATTCCCCCGTCCGCGAGCACGAACGGGTACATCGGCGAAGCGGGGCTGTCGACTGGCGGATCCGCGTGGGAGGTCCGGGTCGCCCCGGCGGCCGCCACGGCGACCGGCACGATCTCGTTGCAGGACAGCGCGGTCCTGTCTTCGGCGGCGGTCGACCTCAGGGCGGGCCAGACGGTGTTGAACCCCGCGTACGACGTCCCGTCCCTCACGGCGAAACTGCCGGGTGAACGCACGCTGCCGCTCGTGTTTGCGGACGCGGCCGACCTGCCCGCCACGGACGTCCGCGGAAAGGCCGTCCTGGTGCGGATCCCGGCGGGTTCGCCCGACGACGTCGCGGCCGGCGCGTCGAACGCGGCGCGTGTCGTAGCCGCCGGGGGTGGTGTCGTCATGCTCCCGTACGCGGGCGCGGCGCCGATCCCGGGGCTCACGAGCGCGGTGGTGCCGACGTTGTCCCTGGGTTCCGAGCAGGGTGAGGCGCTGCGAGCGGCGGCGTCGGTGCACCTGGTGGTGCGCGCGGCTCCCGACGCGATGTACAACCTGAGCTACTTCGAGCGCAACGGCGTCCCGAAGGACCTCGTGCGGCGGGTCGACCGGGCGGCGCTGGTCGCGACGAAGACGACCTACCACGCCGACCGGCCGGGCTTGAGCGGGCAGAAGAACTGGTACGCGTTCCCGACCGGCTCGTGGAAGACGCAGCTGGTGCAGGGCACGAAGATCCCGGTGCCGGGCTCGTGGACGGAGTACACCGGACCGGGGGACGACCGGCTGGTGTGGAAGCGGGTCGTGACGCTGTCCGGCAACGACGCGGCGGGCAGGCGGGCGTCGATGGCGATGAACGCGCAGGGTGCCTACCGCGCGGGCGAGCGGACAAGGCCGGACGAGCACTGGTTCCGCGCGGCGCTCCACAGCACGGCGGTGGAACTCCCACCCGACCACCCGGCCCGCTACCCGGCGACGGCGGCCGGCTGGACGGTGCTCTGCTCGTTCTGCCGCGGCGGCCAGGACCCGGACCTGTTCGTCCCGGCGCTGCAGTGGACCGACGGCGCGCACTACGCGAGCCCGTACGAGAACGCCCGGTACTTCACGGGCACGACGGCGCGCCTGTTCCGCGACGGCCACGAAGTCCCGAGGTCCAATGCGGACGATCCACTGGCGCTGTTCCCGGTGTTCCGGCTCGCCCCGGAGCGCGCGGCCTACCGCCTGGACGTCACCGACGTGATGCCGCCCCAATCCCAGGTCGGCACCCCCAGCGGCGTCCTGTTCCAGCACTCGCCGCGGACGGACACGTCGTGGACGTTCACCTCGGAGCGTTCGAGCGCGGCGCCACCCGCGGGTTTCACCTGCTACCCGGCTGGCGCCGCGTGCTCCTTCCAGCCGCTGATCCAGCTGGACTACCGGTTCCCGCTCGACCCGGCCAACCGGGCACCCGGCCCGTCGTTCACGTTCGACATCGCGGCGTCGTCCCATTCAGGTGCACGCGGCGGCGGTCCGGTGACCCAGCTGCGGGTGTCGTCCTCAGTGGACGAAGGCCGCACGTGGACCCCGGCGGCCGCCAAGCCGTCCGGCGGTCCGGTGTGGAC
The DNA here is from genome assembly GCF_014873755.1 of Amycolatopsis lexingtonensis. Classification (NCBI taxonomy): domain Bacteria; kingdom Bacillati; phylum Actinomycetota; class Actinomycetes; order Pseudonocardiales; family Pseudonocardiaceae; genus Amycolatopsis; species Amycolatopsis lexingtonensis. The sequence continues at coordinate 2,325,792 of NZ_JADBEG010000001.1, read as the reverse complement.
GGTCACGGTAGACCAGCCGACCGGCGACTACGTCTGGCTGCGCACGGAAGCACGGGACAGCTCGGGCAACACGGTCACGCAGACGATCCAGCGGGCGTACGCACTCACTCACTGACGTCAGGCCGAGGCAGCGCAACCCACCCCCGAGCGGCGGCCTGCAGTCCGGCTTGGAACCGGGTGCCGGCCCCGAGCTGGGTCATGAGGTTCTGCAGCCGGCGCTGGAAGGTCCGGTAGCTCATGCCGAGCTGCTTGGCGATGCTGCGATCGGGCAGGCCGGTGGTGAGCAGGGCGAGCAGCCGGGCGTCGTCGAAGGAGAGGACGCCCGGCTGCTCGGCCGCGGGGAGGCGCAGGGGGAGGCCTTCGCGCCAGAGCAGGGTGAAGAGCGCACTGAGCGCGTCGAGCAAGGCGCAGCGCCGGATGACGAGGGCGGTGCGGATCTCCGGCAGGTCTGTTCGCAGTGGCACGAGCCCGAAGTCCCGGTCGACGAGAATCATTTTGAGCGGCGCTTCGGGCACGACCCGGGCCTCCTCGCCGAGCACGAGCCCGGCTTCGAGGTCGGTGGGAAGATCGTGCAGTTCGAGCGCACTGCGGTCGTAGACACCGCGAAACCGCACACCACGCTCGAGCAGCTCCCGTTCGGCGGGGTGTAGAACGGTGGGCGGCTGGGCGTACGGGGGCTTGTCGATGAAGGTGACTTCTTGTTTCGCTTGCCGGAGCAGTCCGTCGGCCCGTTCGGCGATGCGTTCAGTGCCGTGGACGACTTCGATGAGGTCGACGGGGTGTTGCGCGGGCGCTTCCCGGAACCGTTCTTCAAGCCGTTCGGCAATCACCCTGGCAGCGGCGAGTTCTTGCTGTTTGCGGCTGAGCATGGCCCCAATGGCAACTTCCGGCCGCACGGCGGCGTAGGCCTTGGGGGTGCCGGGCAGGCGGGCGAGGAGACCTTTGCGGGTGAGGAGCCGGAGGATGGGGCGGAGCTGTTCGTCGGAGAGCCCGGTGGCTTCGCGAAGCTGGGCGGAGGTCATCGATCCGGAGCCGGCGAAGACTTGGTAGACGTCGAGGTCGGCTTCGCGGAGACCGATGATGTCGAGCATGACCCTCCTGGGTATCCCGGGTGCGCCGACGGTAGCGCTCATCGAGGGAGGGGGAGGGGTACGGAAGGTACTCAGGAGGTTGTCGGCCTGGACGGACCCCGGAGACGACGAAAGCCACGTCTGCGTGCGTAAACGTGGCTTTTCCGTCGGGCTGACAGGATTTGAACCTGCGACCCCTTGACCCCCAGGACGTTGGAGTAGCGGTTTCCACAGGTCAGCGGCGGTTCGCAAGATCACCTGAAGTTCGCTCACATGCGGTTCGTTCAAGGGCGCGGACCACGTGTGGTCCCCACGTGGTCCCCAGCTCCGCCCAGGTCCAGAGGGTGAGTTGGTTCGGTCCTGCTGGCGGCCGGCGGGCCTCCCGAGCGGAAGTCCTGGTCTTGGTCGTCGTTCTCGCCCATGCGGCTCCTAGCGTTGAGACGGCCGTGTCAAGGCATCTTTCCCGCCTTGATGCGGGTGGCTCGGCGTTAGAGAATCGGAGGCGAGGACAGCCGCTGGTGACCACTGCTTTTGGACCTCAGGTGGGGAGCTGAGCGGCGGGTGGCTGTGGTCCGGCGCTTTAGCGTCCGGTGATGTCGTCAGCTGGCATGACGCGGTACGGTCGACGCATGATCGCTGGTACGCAGCCGGACTTGGACGAGATTGAGGCGCACTTCGTTGCGCTTCTTGATGGCCGAATGAGCCGTGACGCGGTCGACCGATGGGCTGGACGGTGGCGGACGGATGACGGTCTCTCGTGGGATGAGCTGAGCTTGTGGGCCTTGGATCTGCTCCACGGAATCGATCTACATGACGGGTCTGGCGGCGACTACCTGCACGACGACAGCGAAGTGCGGGGTTGGCTGGTCGAGCCAAGGAGTCGGCGAGTCCAGTGACCTGGTGCTTTCGCTGGTAGTAGAGAGGCAGGACGGTCGGTGCGGCTGGGCTTCCTAGGCATGTGGGAGTCCCGTTGGCGGCGCGCGTGCGCTGCTAACGGATCGGCGGGCCTGCCCGGCGGCCGCCGGCCGGAGCGGAGCGGCAGGTCGGCGTGTCGCCTGGGCAGGTTCGCCGTGCGGACGGTGACGTGCGCGCCGCCAGCGGCGGCGCCTTGATCCAGTAGAGCCAAGTTCGGCAAGGTCGCTGAGAGCCGCTTACTTCGAACCCTTGGCGGGAGAGATTCCACCTTTACCTTTTGGTGCCTTTGGTGGGGTCGTCGGGCGGGGATTTGATGAAACCCAGCCACCGCGTTCTTCGGAACTTCCGCTTTGTCCTTGGGCTCCGTTCGCATCGCGTGAAGCGGGTTGTGCTTTGCCAACCCAGCCGCCACCTGTGACGTGGCGTCCTTCCTTTTTGGGCATGGGATATCCCCTCTACTTGGTTCCTCTTTTGGTTACTATTCCACCGGAGCCTTTCGGCGGGCGGGGTGGTTGCTTCGCAACGTCGCCTGTCTGTGTTGAGCGACTTGTATAGCCGCCGCTTCGAGGCGCGTACCACTTCTTGGTGTCTTCGACCTTCTTGTTTCGATCACCCTTCGTCACTGCGCCTCCGAAGTCCCTTTGTATGGTTCATTATCCACAGGCGGCCTCGTTGTGCCAGCCTGCTCATGGCCGCGCTAGGTTCCTGTTGCTCTTCGACGAAATCCTCGCTGTCGTCGTTGGAGTTTGCCGAGATCAACTGGACGACTAGAGCGTCTGCGCAATTGATCCAGACGCCCTCGGAGTCTGGAATCGGTTCGCCGAATTCTCCGTCCGCGGTCATTTCGTAGGCGAAGTCTAGAAAGATTTCTCTGCCTTCTGGGTAGGCGCTGATAAACTTCTGGGCAGAGGCGTATCCGCCAATCCAAACTTGATCTTTCGTCAAGATTCTAACGAATCCGTCGACCTTCGGTCCCATGTGGTCCCACGCGGTCGGAGTTGGACTATATGACCGAAAGGTCAACTTCCACCATTCGACCCATTTGTCTCTGTTCCAACGAGGTTTCTTGGATAATGGGAATTTGATAATTCTACTGTGGGCCCAGTTGACGTGTGAAGTTATCCCTAGCAGTGCTGGAATAATGAAGATCAGAAGAAGGGCTTTGGCGGCGGAGCGGCGAGGGCTGTCCAAAAGGTGGGCGGGGTTGACAAGGTCTGGGCGCATCCAGCGTCCCAGTAGGGCGATGTATACCAGTGCGAGAACGGCTGACACGCCAAGGGCGCGCAGAACCCGAACTCCTAGCTCGCGATCCTCCGGCGTCGGTCCTCTGAATTTTGACCTTGTGGAATTGTAGACAAATCCTGGGATAACAAGTAGTGATAGTACGGCTATCTGGGCAAATGTCGTCGGAAGCAAGGCGTTTGTCCTCTGCTTGGTGATGAGCCTAGCTGAAGTAGATATCGCCCCTTTCGAGTGCGTGATTAATCCTAAGCCTAATAGACTCGTGGATATCCAATTGTTCCAGGTCCTTCGGTTTTATCCAAAGGACTTCGCTGCTTTCGTTGCTCCGTCGAGTGATTCCGCCTACCGGCAACGCTCGAAAACAAATAGAGAACTCTTGGCGGACTTCGCCATCGTCGTAGGCGATGACGTGCTTCGGGTTGGAGTACAGACCGATCACTCCCGTGACCTGGCACTCGATGCCGGTCTCCTCGCGTACCTCACGGACCGCAGCCTGGGCCAATGTCTCGCCAAGCTCCAGTTGGCCACCTGGGATGGAGTACAGGTCGTTGTCCGTGCGCCTGATCATCAGGATCCGGCCTTCGTCGTCCTGGATGAACGCCGACACTGCTACTGCGATGCTGTTGGCCTTGGGTGCGTTCGGGTCGTTGTAGTAGTCGACTCGGGACATGCTGCCTCCTAGAAGGTGGCCGGCTTGGCGAGGTTCCAGACTGACTCGAAGCTCTCCGAGTAGGTCTCGAAGAGGTCTCCGGCGGACAGTCTCCGCAGGTGAAGGGACGGGGCGTGGGCTCCCTGGAACCCGTACACGTGCGTGTTGATGATCATCTCGTCGTCGAACCGGAAGATCGAGTTGTAGAGCGTCGTGTTGTGGAACCGCATCTCTATGCCATCGACCCCAACCAGCGGCCGGTAGGACGCGAGCGCGTTGCGGATGCGCGCCGCAAGCGTCCCGTCGCCGAGTTGCTCTTCCTTGCCGCGCAGGGCGACGCTGTCACCCTCGGGGTCTCCGAACGCGAGCCGGATTCGAGCGCCGGCCGCTGCCTTGGCTGTCAGGTCCTTGATGAATCGTGGGCGTTCGACCAGGAACAACGCTGCGTGGACCAGGATCTCGACGGTGTCCGATGCTTCCTTGATCAGCCGGTCCCACAGCTCGACGGGGACGGCGTTGCGGTGCGGGAAGACCTGCACAAGCTCGGCGGCGGCTGTCTCGGCTTTGCGCTCCGGTGCGATCGAGTCCGGCCACAGGTAGGTCTCTGACTCGCGTGCCATGGCGGCGATCTTGTGCCGGTGTTTGGGGTAGGGCGTCCGGTTCTTGGTGATCCAGCGCTCGACGGTCTTCTGATCGACGCCGACGGCCTTGGCGACCTGCTCCAGCGTCAGGCCGTTGCGCAGTAGCGCGTCACGCAGGCGTTCGTTCGGCATCGGCACCCCTTGGGACGTGTAGGGACGTCTTGGACGGTACCAGGGACGTCCCAAGATGTCCCGCCACGTGGTGATCACGTCCCGCGTTTTGGCGGAGTCTGGGTGTCAGGTTGCCGGGGCAGGCCCGGTGCCAGGACACCGAGGAGGTAGGCGTGACGATTGAAACCGCCGTCCGGCCGGCTGGCTTGGACAAGCGGGCGGTACCTCGCCGACGTGCGGCGTAGGCGCGGCGTGGCATGCGCGACACGGTTCAGATCCACGTCACGGCTGATCTGCCGATTCGTGTCAGGGCGCTGACGTACGCAAACCGCGCGGAAGTCCGGTTCGGCAAGGCGTTCCCGGTGGTCCTGCTCGTGGACTCCGACGCCATCGCCGTACTGCGGAGGGAACTGGACGAGGTGAGCGCGGCACTGGACGCCGCAGCGGCACGAGGCGGAGAACCGCCCGAAGTAACCAACTAGCAGACGACACAAGGGATTCAGCATGGCTATCGACAAGGGACACCGGTTCAGCATCGACTTCGACGACGCGTTCACCCAGGGCCTGGTGATGGTGGGCGAGGTGTCGCCCGACAACGAGTATCAGTCGCGTGAGGACCGGGCCGCCAATCGACCGGTGCGGCAGCGGGTCGACGAGGTGACCGGTAAGCGGCAGTGGAAGGTGATGGTCACCGACCCGGCGGAGACGCGGGCGAAGCGGGCGTCGTTCGAGATCACGCTCTTGGCTGACGTGCAGCCGGTGCCGACGACGTCGGAGGCGTTGCCGGGGATGCGGCCGATCGAGCTGGAGGGGCTGACGGCTGAGCCGAAGGTGGCTGGTCAGGGTGAGTTCAAGTACCAGTCCTACGTGTTCCGCGCGACGGGGTTCAAGCAGGCCGCGAGCAAGTCTTCCCGGTCCGGTGGGTCCGGTGGGTCCGGTGAGACGGCGAAGGCGGCGTGACAGGGATGGGCTTCCGCGAGCGGGTCGAGGCGTGGGAGCAGGCGTACCGGGACTACATGGCCGCGTGGGAGCACGGTCGTGCGGTGCTGTCGCCGGTGAGTGCGACGAACACGGCGAACGCTGCGCGGCGGGTCTCCCGGGCGTGGCACGAGCTGGCGCAGGCGCGCGGGTTGCCGTGGTGGTGTGTGGCGGCGCTGGAGTCGGCGGCCGAGGGGTTCGCCGATCTGGCCCGGGAATGGGAACAGCATGACGGCAACGTGGGACGGGCTGGGGCTGCGGTGGACGGTGGGCGCGGGTACCGAGGTGACGGTGGAGGAGACCGGGATGGGCGCGTCACATCCGCCGGTCCTGGTGCTGGCTGGTGGGCTGTGCGTGGTGACGCTGGTGCCGCCGGAGGACCAGGACGCCTGGGCGGGGTGCGCGGCGTTCCTTCGCCGGCTCCGCGACCACGCCGAGGACCTGGCGGCGCTGCTGGAAGCCCGCGCGGAGAGGCGTGATCGTGCGCAAGGGTGAGCCAAGGACGCTGCGGGACGCCCATGAGGTCGTGATGGACCGCCGGCCACCGACCGACGCCAACCCGTCGGTGTGGCTGGCGTTCCGCCTCGGCAACGCACGGCTCTATAAGGCCGTCGCGGACGTCGACCGGGGTCATCACCACGAGGCGCTGTACTGGGCCGGATACGAGGAGCGGAAGGCGGGTGAGATCTCGGCGGACCTTCAGAGGGAAGGGACGCCTGCTGAGTAGTCGCATGTAGACGACCGAAAAGTCAACAGTATCAGTGAAAACGCACTCTCCGACGTGCGGCGATGAAGCACGTCCTGTTGCGGGTGCGTGTGATCCGTTAAGGCGCAGAAGCGGTGCCTGGCTACCAACCTTGCCGCTCCTGCGCTGTCCACAACCAGCGGAAGTGAACAATGACAACGCTAAACGACGACAACCGGCGCGCGTCAACGGGGGTCACCCGAACGCGCTGCGCCTCCTGCAAACGCTTCGCCAAACTCCTGCCCGGCGAGACCCAGTGCGCTCCCTGTCTGGGAATGCTGCCGCTGGACCTCGACGTGAAGCGGGGTGGTCGGTGATGTCTGCCGGCTTCGCGGTAGTGGCCTTGGCTGGGCTGGGGCTCGGTGTGTGGGTGCTGCACAAGGTCGGCCGCGCCCTGGCCTCGATTCTGGAAGCTCTGGCTGCGGCGGCCGTGGTGTTCGTGGCCCTGTGGTGGCTGTGCAAGGCTGTCGTGTGGATGCTCGCCCAGGTCGTGACCCGGTGGCGGACCAGCCTTGCCATAGTCGCGGTCTATGGCTGGTGTGAGCTGTTCGGCTGGCTGTCGCTGGCGATCACCCTCGGCGGCCTCGCGACAATCCTTGCCGCTTGGTGGGCGATCGACGCCGTCTCGTTCGACCAGTGGTGCTGGCGGTTCCTGCGCTCCTGGTGGGCTCGCTGGGCCGTGTACGGCCGGAAGCTGCCGGAGTGGCTGCACGCGTGCGGTCTCTCGGTGCGGGATGAGGCGCTGCCGGTGGTGGTGAACGTCAACCTCGTCGGCCGTCGACGCGCGCTCTCCCGCTCGACCTCGAACCGGCCGAACGCACGGATGCCCAAGGTGCTCAGCGTCCGCTCCGGCGCGTCGTGGGATGAGGTGCGGGTGGAGCTGGTGGCCGGGCAGAAGCCGGAGGACTTCGACGACGCCGCTCGTGCCTTGGCCGTCGCGCGGAAGGTCGCTCGCTGCCAGGTCCGCGAACTGGCCCCCAACGTCGTCTCGATCGACTTCCAACGCCGTGACCTGCTCGGCGGCGGGGTGGCCGGCCCCCAGGTCCCGGACGGCGTCGACTCGACCGGGGTGGACCTGCGCAACGTGTGGGCCGGGCGGACCGAGTACGGGCGTGACTGGCGGGTCCCGCTGCTGGGCTCTGGTGCGCACTGCCTGACCGCTGGTGCCTCGGGTGCAGGCAAGAACAGCGTCATGTGGTGTCCGCTCGTGGCCGCTGCTCCGGCGATCCGGGCCGGGGTGGTGCGCATGTGCGGGATCGATCCCAAGGGCATGGAACTGGCCTACGGGCGTGGGATCTTCGCCCGCTACGCGGTGGGCGGCAAGGACGCGGTCGAGGTGCTTGACGGCCTGGTGGAGGAGATGGAATCCCGCAAGCGCGCGTTCGCCGGTCGGCTGCGCACGATCCCGGTGTCGACGGAGTATCCGTTGGAGCTACTGGAGTTCGACGAGATCGGGGCGCTCACGAAGTACACCGACCGCAAGACCCGTGAGGCCATTGTGGAGCGCGTCGCACTGCTGACGACGCAGGGGCGTGCGCTGGGGATCTCGGTCCGCGGCTACGTCCAGGAGCCCACCAAGGACACCGTCCCGGTCCGGGAGCTGTTCACCCGGCGGGTGTGCCTGCGCGTCACCTCGAAGACGCACGTCGGGATGGTGCTGGGTGACGGCGCGTACGAGCGCGGGGCGTGGGCGAACCGGATCGGCGACTCGGAGGCCGGCGTGGGCTACGTGTGGGGTGAAGGCATCCGCGAACCCCTGCGCATCCGGGCCGGGTGGGTCTCCGACGCCACGGTCAAGGCGCTGGAGGCATACGTGACTAATGGGGGTGTCGCGGATCTGCGGCACGGCGGTGAGGGGGTGGCCGCGTGAACCGGCTGATGATATTCCTCGACGCCATCCGTGATCATCTGGACTCGCACCAGCTGCCGCCGGCCGCGTCGGTGGACGTCAACGCCTGGTCCAGCCCGATCACCGTTCAGCTCGACGTGGACGGGCTGCCGGAGGTCGCGCGCGCGTTGCTGGTGTGGACGCAGACGCTCGAGGACGTCTCGGCTCGGCTATGGCGGCTGGTCGACGGGACGCAGGTGCACCTGTCGATCACCGGCCGGACGCCGTGCGGCATCCCCGTCGTGGTGTTCGGCGTGGTGCGGTTTGAGCCGAGCACGTTCCCGGATCTCCCGGCCGGAGCGAAGCAGGACATGCCGGTGTTCCTTCTGCGTGGTTGGTCCTCGCCGGAGGAGGTGGCGGCCTGATGGGTGAGACACGTGCAGAGCGGATGCGGACACCGCTGGCTGCTGACGTGATCCGGGCGACGGCGGAGAAGCACGGGGTCTGTGTCCGCCCGTTCACGATGGAGGTGGGGGACACCACGACCGGCGAACTTCGGTACGTCCCGGTGCCCTGTGGGTCCACTGTCGAGTCGGTCTGTCTGCCCTGCGCCCGGAAGGCGAAGGCGCTGCGGCAGGTCCAGTGCCGCGAAGGCTGGCACATGACCGAAGAACCGAGCCTCACCCCTGCTCCTCCGTCGGAGAACCACAAGGAACTGCTGACGTACCGCGCCGACCTCGTCGCGGCCTACCGGGAGGTGGTCGAGCACGACCAGGTGGAGGCCGAGGAGCTGCGGGAGGAGGTTGCCGGGGTTGATGCGGAACTTCGGCAACTCGGGCTGCGGGGCCGGCTTCCCGCCCTCGACGTCCCGGCCAGGCGGGCGGTGAAGCGCTCGACCAAGCGCAGGCAGGACACGCCAAACCTTCCTCGGCGAAAGGTCGCGAAGACCACCGTGGGCCGGGAGTACGCGGGGAAGTTTCGGCCGTCCATGTTCGTGACGCTGACCTGCGACACCTACGGGCCGGTTCGCGGTGACGGTGCTCCGGTCGACCCGGCCCGGTACGACTACCGGCGGGCTGCTCGGGATGCGGTGCACTTCTCGGCGTTGGTGGATCGGTGGTGGCAGAACCTGCGCCGGGTCGTCGGTTGGGACGCGCAGTACTTCGCCACGGTCGAGCCGCAGCGTCGGGCCGCGCCACACCTGCACGCGGCGATTCGGGGCTCGGTGCCGCATGACGTGATCCGGCAGGTCACTGAGGCCACCTATCACCAGGTCTGGTGGCCGGCGCATGACGAGATCGTCTACGCCGATCGGCTGCCGGTCTGGGACGGCCCTGAGGCCGGCTTCGTTGATCCGGAGACGCGTGAGCCGCTGACTCGGTGGGACGACGCGGTGGAGGCGGTCGAGTGTCCGTCGCACGTGGTCCGGTTCGGGCGGCAGGTGCACTCGAAGGGCATCCTGGGCGGGACTGACGAGGCCGGCCGCCACATCGGCTACCTGACCAAGTACCTCACCAAGTCCACCGGCGAAGTGGTCGAGGCAGACAGCGCGGCACAAGCCGATCACCACGACCGGCTTCACGCCGAGCTGTCGGTCACGCCGTGCTCGCCGCGCTGCGCGGTATGGCTGCTCTACGGCGTCCAGCCCAAGGGCGTCACGGGCAAGACCACCCCGGGGCACTGCAAGGGCCGGGCTCACCGCCGGACCACGCTCGGCCTGCCCGGCCGCCGTGTCCTGGTCTCGCGAAAGTGGTCCGGCAGGACGCTGATGGACCACAAGGCCGACCGGCGAGCCTTCGTGCTCCAAGCGCTCGCGGCCGTCGGGATCGAGAAGCCGGACGCCGACCGCTCGCAGCAGGTCTGGCGCAAGGTCGAGCCCGGCGACCCGCAGGTCCCACCCCGGCCACACCTGGTCATGCGCGCGATCGCGGAACGGATCACGTGGAAGGCCGAGTACGACCGGGCGCTATTGGCGGCGGGGAGACCTCCAGAAACTTCGGCAACCGAGCTGGCGGCGTAAGAGGGGAGTGGACATGGAGCTGCGACTGGTGGATGGGCGGTGGCTCACGACTGAGGAGTTGGGCGCCCTGCTCGGCGTTGATCCGTCGACGGTGCGCAGGTGGCGAACATCCCGGCCGCCGCAGGGACCGCCCTTCGTGCAGCTGTCCGAGCGGGTGACCGTGTACAGCGCGTCGGACGTCGAAGCGTGGCTACGGAGTAGGCGCGTTGATCCAGGTCAGGCAGCTGCGTGATGGCCGGCGATGTGCGTCTGCCGCTCGGCGTCTCGTTGTCGTCTGATGTCGAGTACCGGCCTGGACGGCCGAGTCCGTACCGCGCTCGGGTGCGGTGGATCGACCCGGTGACGAAGAGGCGTCCGAGCAAGTCGGAGGCGTTCGCGTCCGAGGACGAAGCTCGCGACTGGATCACCCGGATGGAGCGTGCCGCCGCCCAGGGGGTCGATCCGAACACGGCGACGATGAAGCTGGCCGACTATGGGACGACGAACATGACGTTCGCTCTGCGTGGGCTGGAGGCCAAGACCACCGATCCGTACCTGGCCGGGTGGCGGAAGCGGGTCGTCCCGACGCTGGGGCACCTGCCGGTCAGCATGATCACGAACGGGGCGGTCGACCGTGCGGTTCACGCGTGGATCGCGGACGAGTGCAGCCGGTCGACGGTGAAGAACAGCATCGCGGTGCTGGTCAGGGTCATGGAGCAGGCGCTTCGGGACGGGATCATCGACCGAAACCCGGCCCGGGTGACCGGCTGGCAGCAGGAGTACAAGCGCGCCGAGGACGAGTTGGACGATCCGAGGTCGCTGGCGCTGCCGGACTGGATCTCGCTCACTACGCTGGCTAACGCCCTGGTAGCGCGGTCGTCGGGGGAGTACCGGGGTTGGGGTGACGTGGTTCTGTTCGCTGCTTGTACGGCGGCCCGGATCGGGGAAGTCTCGGGCTGCCGGGTTGCGGATATCGATACCTCGTCGTGGACTTGGACGGTTCGCCGGCAGACGACGCCGTCACCTGGTGGACTGGTGGACAAGGGAACGAAGGGGAAACGGGCTCGGACGGTCCCGCTGATCGAGGACATCCGAGAGTTGGTTCAGCGACGTATCGCGCTCGCTGGCAACGAGCCGGACGGCCGGCTTTTCAAGGGGCCCCGTGGGGGTCGGATCACGACAGCGGTGCTCCGAGATGCGACGGCATGGGACGACGTAGTAGCAAATCTGGGTTACGACCATCTCCGGCGACACGACTTGAGACACACAGGGTTGACGTGGATGGCGGATGCCGGCGTTCCCGTGCACCACCTGCGAAAGATCGCAGGACATGGGTCGTTGTCTACCACGCAGCGATACTTGCACCCTAGTCAACGGTCGGTAACCGAGGCTGGCGATCTTTTATCAAGCTACTTAAAGCGTGACGGCAAAATAGGTCTGAGGGCAATATAGTTCGACAATGGAACTAAATTTCCTATTTCTGTCCAACGACGGGAAGTTTGATCACTCGATCTTTGACACCTTTCAGTCGCTCTGTATGGTTGACCAGGGCAACTAGGTACATTATCGCGGCGCGCGTGACTTGCAAAGCTTGAATCGCAACTTTTTCAAGATTGTCGATCCCAATAAGGCTGATTGAATCGACTCCTAAGTCCTTTGTTTCATCTGAAGTTGCTACCACGATTCGATGGGTCCCGGCGTTTCTGAGATTGTAGGCGTCCGGGTAGAGCCCGTTCGGGTTGACGTCATCAACAAGTTCTCGCAGTGCGACAAGCGTAGGGCTAATATCTAGCTTGTTAAGAATCTCTGCTCGAAACCCTAAGGTATCCTTCTTGGCAAGAAAGCTTCGGAAAGCCACCGATGAGGGTCGGTCTCCAATTTGAAAATGCTCGTTGATGCAAACGCAAATCTTGTCCAGAACATCAAGTGTCGCTCGCTGGCCAAGTACAAACATCCCTGGCATTTGCCCGTAAAGTCTGTTGTCTTCAGTGTCGGCATACCAGCCTGTATCTGAGTGATGCTGCCGCCCCTCGGACTCTTCGGCCATCTGGCAGGCGGTATAGATGGTCCTTCTGGCGACGAGATACTCTGCTTTAATTGAATTAATCATCGCAAAAATTTCGGGAGGGCCATCCTGTATTATAGGTGTGTAGACGGTATCGATGTGTACGCTGTCCCACTTGACCTCCGTGGACCCGAGTCCTTCTAGGGCTGTCGTAGCAAGGATTAAGCGATGCTTGATAAGCCAGCTCTGAAGATGGTCATCCGGATTACCGGGGTGCCAATGATCTTCTACGTCGAAGAGTTCAAGGCCTCTCCAGAAATCTGCAGTATCTGGTCCGGCCAGTTCGGCGACCCTGTCTAGGTGATCATGTGCGATTCGAAGGAACCTATTGTGCAATACTGCGGCATGGCCGACGTCGACTGTGCCTGCCTGCATGGCAATGCGCAGAAGCATGGCGGCATTTCCTGCTGCATTTCCGTTGGTGGGATCGATTGTGAGCGCACTCAGGTATGCATCGTAAGCTTCCGCCCACCGTCCGGAGAAGTCCAGTTGATTCGCCAAGTTGCAAAAACTGCGTCCCCTCTGGTCGGCATCGATGGTTTCGTCCGTTCCGGCAGCATAGTAAAGGCGTCGAGCCTCAGTAAGAAGGGTGCGACTATTAAGTCTATGTACAAGTTCTTTCGCCCTAATGGTCTCGTCGTCTAACTTGGCTTCGTCGGTAGATTCTGTGATCGTGATTGCGAATTCATATTCGACAATTGAGGTGAGGCAGTTGGCTCTATTATATTTCGCCCTGGCAACTTCTTCATGTGCCAGATGGGGAGAAGAAATCAGTTCGGCTGTCAGTTCGGCGGCAATATCTAGCGCTTCCTTGTCGGAGGCCCGAGAGCCAGCGTCGATCAAAAGGCTTGAGCAGTTCACTAGTACTTGCTGCTGGATTGGGCCCGGGGTAATTCTTTGAAGTCGAGAGAATATTTCCTTGGCGACAGATGCTGCTTCGCTGGGTTGGTCGTCCACGTGCTCGTAGGCCGCGGCAAGAGCTGAGTCAGCCAGGAACAAAATCTCATGATCAGTCGGGGTCATCTAGACCCAGTCGGTTCCAATGGGGAAGTCGTTACGATCTGTCGGCGTGTCGCAAACTTGGTTCTCGAACCGTGATCTTTTGCTCGGAGGGTGGGCACGAGGTGGAAAGGCTCGTCGGGTGGGCTGCCCCTGTCTGGATGTCGATCGAGTCCCCGGGCGTGCTGGTGGCCGTAGAGGTTGTGTCAGCCTTGCGTGGGTTGGTTCCGCTGGACGAGGCTGCTTGTAACTCGTGGTCCCCCCGTGGTCCCCAGGCTGGGCGCGGGTAGATGCCGGGGGCAGAGGATTGTGCGGACACAAAAAGCTCGTGACCAGCAGATACGCCGATCACGAGCCTTAAGCTTGTCCGTCGGGCTGACAGGATTTGAACCTGCGACCCCTTGACCCCCAGTCAAGTGCGCTACCAAACTGCGCCACAGCCCGGACCCGCACTCGCTGAGTGCGTGAGAAGTACTCTAGCGTGCCCCTCAAACCCCTCTGCAAGCAGGGTCCCCAGCCCGCCTGACCTGCGGAAACAAGCCAAGCGGACCGGAGCCCAAGATCAAGCCGCGTTCCCCGCGTGCGTCAGCGTCTGCCACGCCACGAAGAGGTTGTTCGACCCCGCCGGCCGCTGACGCTCGGTCAACGTCTGGGTGTTCGTCATCGCGATCCCAAGGCGGGTGTGGAGCGCGTTGAACCCCACCTCCGTCACGGGGCCCAGGCCGAGCTTCAACGAGCCGGAGCACAGCCAGGAGGGCACCGCCGTGCCCAGCTGGTACTTCGACTGGAAGCCCAGGGCCTGGCGCAGGCGCTCGCCCACGTCCGTTCCGTACACGTCCTGGCCCTGGATGCGCAGCGTCTCCGCCACGTCCGCGATCGCGGCGATGCCGTAGCCCGTGTGGGTGAAGTCGCGGCAGGTCTCCTGGGTGAGGCCGTCCACGAACGTCGACTGGCCCTGCCAGTAGCTCACGATCTCCGAACGGGTGTCCAGACCGCTGCCCGGGACCGTCTTCGGCAGCGAACCGTCCGAAGCCAAGTAAACATAGGCCGCGACGCGGTTGCGGTAACGGGTTACCGCCTTGTCGAAGTTCGTCTTGTCCTCCAGGAACACCGAGATGCCGACCGCGGCCTCCATCATGGACAGTTCCCAGTTGCCGTTGCTGTTGCTGCCGTTGATGACGGTGTTCAGGTACACATTGCGCAGCATCGTGGCGAACCGGCCGGAATTCGGCCAGCTCGAGTACGTGTACTTGATGATCTCCGCCGCGCGCGGCCACGACGAGCCCGCCCAGCCCGTCTGCAGCGGGGCGTTGCTGTTGGTGTGGCTCGTGATCGTCGCCGACCACGCGTCCATCAGCGCGATCGACTTCTGGGCGTAGCGGGCGTCGCCGGAGATGTACCAGATCAGGGCGTCCGTGTACGCCGCGATCGCGTCTTCGCGCTCGTCCGTGCAGCCGTAGTTCGGGTTCGAATAGGAGCCGCATTCCACGACCGCACGCGGTTTCGGGGTGCGGGACAGGGAGGCGTACGAACTCGCCAAAGCCTGGTCGTACGCCGCTTTCCAGGGCTGGGCGCCGGCGTTCACCTGGGTTTTCACGAAGTCCAGTTGCGGGCGGCTCACCAGCACGCCCGGGTGCGTGAACGTCGCCGGGGCGGCGGGGGCCGGCGTGGCGATCAAGCCCAGTGCCAGCGGGATCAGGGCGCCCAAAGCGAAAACTCTGCGGAAGCGGGACATGGCTCTCCTCGCGACGACGGTGTCTTGGATCCCCTGCGCGCTGCGCTCAGTTTCATGGTCCAGACCACCGAGAGTCAAGGAGCAAAGGCTCTTTATTCGCGATTTGAAGGAAAGGTTCAGCCCGCTGAACGGAAAGGCCGATTCCGTTCAGCGGGCTGAATAACTAGCCGAGCCCGGCGCTGACCGCGTTCATCAGAACACCGGTGTCACCCGACATCTCCCACGCCATCACACCGAGGAGACCGCGCTGCTTCAGCCACGTCGTCTTGAGCCCGATCGACCAGGCGTCGTCGAACGTCCACCACTGGCCGCCGTTGCCCGTGTAACAGGACGTCGCCACCGCGGCCGTGTCGTGGTGGACCGTGCAGCCCGGGACGCTCGCGACCAGGTTGGCGTAACCGCGCGTCCCCGCTTCCTCCGCGAACTGGCCCGGGGCCGCGCCGGTCGCCGACTGCCATTCGCCGTTCTTGCCACCGTCCGCCACGCCCTGCCAGCCGCGGCCGTAGAACGCCAGGCCCAACGTCAGCCTCCGCGGGTCGACGCCCGCGTTCGTGTACGCGTTGATCGCCGCCTCGGCGCTGAAGTGGAACGGGTACGGGTCGTCCGCGTCGGCGTACAGGTTGCCCTGGTGGCCGGTGCGGTTCGGCTCCCACGAGTTGTCGCTGCCCGAGCCGTGGAAGTCGTAGCCCTGCACGTTCGCGACGTCCAGGTAGTTGAAGACGCGGGACAGGTCCCAGCCGGACGCCACCTTGTTCGGGTCCGCCGGGGTGAACGCGTGCAGCTGGTACCGCTTGCCGGTCGTCGCGCCGTACGCGTCCATCTGTGTGCGGAATTCGGCCATCAGCGCCGTCAGGTTGTCCTTGTCAGCGGGGCTCCAGCGGTTGCCCGGGTGGCCGTCGGCGCTCGCCGGCCACTCCCAGTCGAGGTCGATGCCGTCGAAGATGCCGGCCGCCGTGCCCGGGCCGCCCGCGCCGCCGTAGGGCGCGATGTTGCCCTTCAGCCACGTGTCGACGCACGACGAGACGAACTTCTTGCGCGACGCGTCCGTGGCCGCGACGTCGGAGAAGTACTTCGAGTACGTCCAGCCGCCCAGCGACACCAGCACCTTGAGATTGGGGTGCTTCGCCTTGAGCTTCTTGAGCTGGTTGAAGTTGCCGCGCAGCGACTCCCAGCCCGTGTCGGCCACGCCGTCCACCGACTGCGCCGCGGCGAACGGGCGCGAGTAGTCCGCCTCGGCGTCGCCGGCGCCGTCACCCTGATTGGGGTCCTGGGGGTTCGCCGTGGTGCCCTTCGTGACGCCGGACAGGCACGTCAGGTTCACCGGGTCGATGTTCTCGAACGCGTACAGCAGGTGCGTCAGCTTCGCCGCCGCGCCCGAGGTTTCGAGGTTCTTCACGAAGTACTGGCGCCCGTAGATGCCCCACTGCACGAAGTAGCCGACCTTCGCGTAGCCCGAGACGATGTCGCCGGTCCGGGCGGTCACCGCGGCGCTCGGCGCGGACACGTTGTCGTAGCCGTCGCGCGCCCGCACCGTGAACGTGTACGAAGTGGACGGTGCCAGCCCGGTCACGACGGCGAACGTCGTGGTCACCGTCGTGGCCAGTACCGATCCGCGGTACACGTCGTAGCCGATCACGCCGGTGTTGTCCGTCGACGCCGTCCAGGCCAGGGAGACGCTGCCCGAGTCTGCGCCCGTCGAGCGCAACCCGGTCGGAGCCGACGGCGCCTGCGTGTCGTCGGCCGGGCTGTTCGTCGTCACGGACAGGGGAGTGCTCGCGGGGGAGGTGTTCCCCTTGGCGTCCTTGGCCTTCACCGCGAACGAGTACGCTGTCCCCGGCGACAGCCCGGTGATCGTCGCGCTCGTCCCGGTCACCGACACGGCCAGGGAGCTGCCCTGGTAGACGTCGTACCCGGTCACCGGCAACGACCCGGCCGTCGACGCGGTCCACGCCAGCGCCACCGTCTTGGTCGTCTTCGTGACCAGCCTGAGCCCACTGGGCGCCCCCGGTGGCGTGTCCGGTGAACCGTCGCAGTTGGCGTTGTCGACGCGGCATTGCGTGGGTGTCGCGGCCGCGCTGAGCCGGAACGTCGGGCTGTACGGGTAGGTGTTCCGGCCCGGCGCCAGCGTCGCGATGTAGTACGCGGGGGTCAGCGTGACCTGCGTGCCGTTCTGGGTCACCGTGCCGTTTTCGCCGGTCGACGCGGTGACGCCGGCGGGCAGCGTGAAGGTGATCGCCCAGTTGCTCACCGAGGCGGTCCCGGTGTTGGCGACGGTGTAGGTGCCGGTCGTGCCGCTCATCGCCAGGGTGGCGGTCAGCGAACCGGCCGCGGCGGCGGGTGGCGCGAGGGCCGCGGTGCCGCCGAGCGCTATCAGCAAGGCGGCGAGCGCGGAGCGTAGTCGGGCAGGGGTGCGTCTCATGGCGGTTCTCCAGACGGCACAAGGGGCGGGGACGATGTGGTCTAGACCACATCGAATGTAACCCGGGGCGGGGAGAACCGCGCAGGCCCGAACGGCGGCTACCGCCGTCCGAACGGACGGTTAACGGCCCGAGAACGTCGCTTTGCCCGGCCCGTCGGCCAGGAACGACTTCACCGCACCGCGAAGGTCTTCGGTCTCGAAGAGCGCGGCCGCGATCGACGTGATGTGCGCGTTCGCCTCGGGGACGCCGCCGGCGGAGAAGTGGTCGAGGACGCGCTTGGTCGCCGCGTGCGCTTGGGTCGGCCCGGCCGCCAGCTGACGCGCGAACTCCCGCGCAGCGTCGTCGAAGCCCTCGTCCGGCAGCACGCGGTTGACGACGTTCCAGCGCTCCAGCGTGGCCGCGTCGTAGGTGTCGCCGGTCATCACGAACTCCTTGGCGCGGCCCACTCCTGCGCGAGCGGCGAGCCGCTGGGTGCCGCCCATGGTCGGGGTCAGCCCGACGACCTTCTCGACCAGACCGAACTTGGCGCGCGAGGCGGCGAGGATGAGGTCGCAGGCCACGGCGACCTCGAACGCCCAGGTCAGGCAGAGGCCGTGGGCGGCGAACACGGTCGGGAACGGCAGGGCCGCGATCCGGTCCGGCACCGCGAGCATCTCGTCGAACAGCACCTTCGCCTCGGCGGGCGAACCTTGCGCGTCGAACAGCGAGACGTCGACGCCGCCGCTGACGATCTTGCCTTCGGCCCGGATCAGCAGGGCGCGCGCCGGGGCCGCCTCCAGCGAGTCGAGGGCCGAAGCGAGCGAGGACTGCAGCGAAGCCGTGTAGAGGTTCAACGGCGGAGCGTCGACGGTCAGGACGGCGAGCCCGCCGTCACGATCGAGGCGGACCTGCTGAGTCATGTTCACCCTGCTTCTTCGGTTTCGACGATGTCGTCCCAATACTGCTGGGCCTCGGGGCGCCAGTCGACGTGTTTGTGATGGAACAGTTCCGCGGCTTTCGTCCCGCTCCACTTCGCCGGGAGGAGCTCGGCGGGCAGCTGCGGGTCGAGGAACGGGAACCGCCGCCACTCGTGGACCAGCTCGGTCTGCGCGCGCAGCACCGCCCGGCCGCCGGTGGGGTGCAGGCCGGTGAACCGGTCGATGAAGTCCTCGTAGCGGTCCTTGAGCTCGGTCAGGTCCCAGGACCGGGCCACCATGGACTCCTGCTCGCCGACCTCGCCGTACGCGGCGGTGAACGACATCGCCTGCGCGTCGAGGCCGAGCTCGCTGACGATCTGCTGGGCCTCGCGCTGGCGGGACAGGTCCGGGCTGACCCACACGCCGGCCACCGGCGAACCAAAACCCGCCCAGGTCAGCCGGGTGCGCAGCCGGTGCCGCAGGTCGCGCTTGGCCTCCGGGACGGACACGATCAGCATCAGCCACTGCCCGTTCCACGGCGGCCGTTCGCGGCCGAACGCGTAGATCCGCTCGGCGCCTTCGGTCAGCAGCCGGCGCCCGGGCGGGGTCAGCGACCAGCGCACCCGCCGCCCGACGCGTTCGGAGACGACCCAGCCCTCGGCGGCCGAGCGGGCCAGTGCCTGCCGGGCCGACTTCTCCTCGATGTCGAGGATGCCGAGGACCTCGACGAGCATCGACGTCCACACGGGCTTGTCGCGGGGGAGCGCGTACTCGCCGAGCACGGTCATCAGGAGCGACCGGGCGCTGGCGTGGCTCACCTCGCGGCGCCGGCTCACCGTGGGCCGGGGCGCGGAGGGGCGGCCTTCCCTCGGTTTCGGCCTGCGGCCGAGGGTCACCGGGGGAGCGGGTTCGCCCATCTGTGTTCACCAACCTCACTGCACGGAAGACGCGACAACCGAACAGGGTACCCACACTCAGTGATCAAAGCGCCACCCGACACACACAGTCGGTGGCTTTGACCATGATCTGACAGTTCACCACGGCCCCGTAGACTCGGCGGTCTCATGAGCGCAACACTCGTCGCGAAGGACCTGGCCGCGGGCCACGGTGACCGCACCCTCTTCTCCGGTCTGGATCTGGTCGTCGCCCCGGGCGACGTCGTCGGCCTGGTCGGCGTCAACGGCGCCGGCAAGTCGACGCTGCTGCGGACCCTCGCCGGACTCGCGAAACCGGACGGCGGCGAGATCCGGCTGAACCCGCCGACCGCGACCGTGGGGCACCTGCCGCAGGAGCCGGAACGGCGGGAAGGAGAGTCGGTCCGGGAATTCCTCGCGCGCCGCACCGGCGTGTCGGCGGCGCAGGCCGATCTAGACGCCGCGACCGAAGCCCTCACCGCGGGCGAAACGGGCGCGGACGACCGGTACGCGGCGGCGCTCGACCGCTGGCTCGCCCTCGGCGGCGCCGACCTCGACGACCGCGCCGCCGAAGTCGCTGCCGACCTCGGTCTCGCCGTCGACCTCGACCAGCCGATGACGTCGTTGTCGGGCGGCCAGGCGGCGCGGGCGGGGCTCGCGTCGCTGTTGCTGAGCCGCTACGACGTCTTCCTGCTCGACGAGCCGACCAACGACCTCGACCTGGACGGCCTGGCCCGGCTCGAGCGGTTCGTCTCCGGGCTGCGGGCGCCGACCGTGCTGGTCAGCCACGACCGCGAGTTCCTCGCCAGGACCGTCGACCGCGTCGTCGAGCTGGATCTGGCGCAGCAGCAGGTCAACAGCTACGGCGGTGGCTACGAGGCGTACCTCGAGGAGCGCGCGGTCGCGCGGCGGCACGCGCGCGAGGATTACGAGGAGTACGCCGACACGAAAGCGTCACTCGAAGCGCGCGGCCGGATGCAGCGGGCGTGGATGGAGAAGGGCGTCAAGAACGCGCGCCGGAAGCAACCCGACAACGACAAGAACGCCCGCAAGTTTCGCGCCGAGGCCACCGAGAAGCAGGCGTCGAAGGCCCGGCAGACCGACCGGATGATCGAGCGCCTCGACGTCGTCGAGGAACCCCGCAAGGAGTGGGAGCTGCGGATGGAGATCGCCGCGGCGCCGCGCGCGGGCGCGGTGGTCGCGACCCTGCGCGGCGCGGTCGTCCGCCGCGGCGGCTTCACGCTCGGGCCGGTCGACCTGCAGATCGACTGGGCGGACAAGGTCGCCATCACCGGTGCGAACGGCGCGGGCAAGTCGACGCTGCTGGCCGCGCTGCTCGGCCGGGTCCCGCTCGACGAGGGGAACGCCGCGCTCGGCGCGGGCGTCGTGGTCGGCGAGGTCGACCAGGCCCGGCGGCTGTTCCTCGGCGACGTCCCGCTCGCCGACGCGTTCGCGCGCGAGGTCCCGGAGCTGGCCGACGCCGAGGTCCGCACGCTGCTGGCGAAGTTCGGGCTCAAGGCCGCGCACGTGCTGCGGTCGGCGGCGACGCTTTCGCCGGGGGAGCGGACGCGGGCGGCGCTGGCGCTGCTGCAGGCCCGCGGCGTCAACCTGCTGGTGCTCGACGAGCCGACGAACCACCTCGACCTGCCCGCGATCGAGCAGCTGGAGTCGGCGCTCGACCAGTACCCGGGGACGCTGCTGCTGGTGACGCACGACCGCCGGATGCTGGACGCCGTGCACGTCACGCGGCGTCTCGAGGTCGAGGGCGGGCAGGTCCGCGAGCGGTGAAGCTCCGCCCGGCCACCGCCGACGACGGCGACTTCTTGGCCGACATGCTGGTGGCCGCGGTCAACTGGTCACCGCGGTGGCGGCCGAAGAGCCGACGGCGCGTGCTCGCGGCCCCGGACACCGCGCACTACATCGCCGGCTGGCCGCGGGAGACCGACCTGGGCGTGGTCGCCGAAGCGGATACCGAGCGGGTCGGCGCCGCGTGGCTGCGCTTTTTCCCGCCGGGTGAGCTGGGGTACGGCTTCGTGGCCGCCGACGTCCCCGAGCTGACCATCGGCGTGGCGGCGGCCTGGCGCGGCCGCGGCGTCGGGCGCGCGTTGCTGCACGCCGTCGAGGCCCGCGCGAAGGAGGCCGGCATCGCGCGGATCAGCCTCAGCGTCGAGCGCGAGAACTTCGCGCAGCGGCTGTACCTCGCGGTGGGCTACGAAGTCACCGGCGCGGGCTCGGCGCAGTCCGACACCATGGTGAAAGTCCTGTGAAGAAGCGGCACTTTCACGTGAAAGTGCCGCTTCAGCCCTTCGTCGCGCCGCCGGTCAGGCCCTTCACGAACTGCTTCTGCAGCGCCAGGTAGAAGATCAGCACCGGCAGCGTCGCCAGGAACATCAGGGCGAACACGCTGCCCAGGTCCGCCTGGTACTGGCCGATCGAGCGGTAGATGCCGGTGGTGATCGTCGTGCCCTGGCTCGGCCCGAGGATGATCAGCGGGTCGATGAAGTCGTTCCAGATCCACACGCCGAGGAAGATCAGCACCGACGCCGTCGCCGGGCGCAGCAGCGGGAACACCACGCGCCAGAACACCTGCAGCCGGCTCGCGCCGTCGAGCAGGGCCGCTTCCTCCAGCTCCACCGGCACGCCGCGGATGAAGCCCGAGAACACGAACACCCCGAACGGCACGTAGTAGCCGACGTTGAACAGGATCAGCCCCGGCAGCGTCGCCATCAGGTGCGTGACGCGCAGGACGTCCGTGATCGGGATCAGGATGACCTGCGGCGGGATCATCAGCCCGGCCAGCAGCACCAGCGTCAGCACCTTCGTCCACCGCTTGGCCGAGCGCGCCAGGTAGTGGCCGAGCATCGCCGAAAGCACCGTCAGGACCAGGATCGACGACAGGGTGACCACGACGCTGTTGGTCAGGCTGACCCAGAACAGCCCGTCCGGGCGGGTCAGCACCGCGTGGACGTTGGCCAGCGTCGGCGGCAGCGGCGGGGCCGCCGGTTCCTTCGCGATCAGGTCGCCGCGCTTGAAGACGTTGGCCAGCACCAGGTACAGCGGCACGAAGAACACCGCGCTGACGACCACGGCGACCGCGGGCCGGGTCACAGGTCCACCTCCCGGCGGCGGAGGAAGTTCAGCACGACCGTCGTCACGACCGCGACGATCACCAGCATCAGCACGGCCATCGCGGACGCGTAGCCGACGTGGTTGGCGTCGAAGCCGGTCTGCAGCACGTCGAACGCGATCGTCGCGGTGGCGCCGGAACCCGGGCCGCCGTTGGTGATCACCTTCACGTAGTCGTAGGTCTTGAACGCGGAGATGAGCAGCACCACCGTGTTGATCGTCAGCGACGGCGCGAGCAGCGGCCAGGTGACCGCGCGGAACCGGCGCAGCGGCCCGGCGCCGTCGATCTCCGCGGCTTCCAGCAGTTCCGCCGGCACGCCTTGCAGCCCGGCCAGGTAGACGACGACGCAGAACCCGAGCATCTGCCAGCACACGATCGTGGCGACCGAGTAGAGCGCCAGGCCGGGGTCGGACAGCCAGCCCGGCGGGTGCTCGACCCCCAGCGCCCGCAACAGGCTGTTGAGCGGTCCTTCGTCGTCGAGCAGCCGCGACCAGACGATCGAGACGACGACCGAGCTGAGGATCACCGGCGTGAAGAACACACTCCGCAACGCGTTGTACAGCCAGCCTTTCCGGTCCAGCAGCAGGGCGACGCCGAGGCCGAGGACGTTGGGCACGACGACCACGATCAGCGTCAGGATCGTGGTCACCTTCAGTGCGGTGAGGAACTGCTCGTCGGTGAAGAGCAGCCGGTAGTTGTCCAGCCCGGTGAACTTCACCGGCGGGTTGAACGGGTTGTAGTTCGTCAGGCTGTACCCGAAGCTGATCAGGATCGGGGCCAGCACGAAGCACAGGTAGACGAGCACTCCCGGAGCGCCGAACGACGCGAAGTGCCCGAGCCGCGGCAGGACCGGCTTGCGGGTGGCCAAGTCAGCCCGCCTTCGCCCACTCGGCGTCCAGGAACGCGCACGCGTCGGCCACGGACTTGCGGCCGGTGATGACGTCCTGGGCGGCCTGGTCGACCTTGTCCTTCATGCCGGGCAGCAGCCCGTCGTCGGCGGTCTCCCAGCGGAACGCGGACACCACGGCGTTCTGCCGCACGGCTCGGGTGTACAGGTCGTAGCCGGCCTTGAACGTCGGCCCGACGTCGGCCGGCGGGGTGTAGCCCTTGATGGCCGGGAACAGGCCGTCGGCCTTGACCGACGCGTCGAGCTGGTCCTTGTCCAGCTGGAACCCGAGGGCGAACTTCTTGGCGGCGTCGAGGTTCGCGGCCTTCGCGTTCACGATCATGCCGCCGCCGGTGTAGGCCGGGACGACGAGCTTGCCGTCCTCGGTGGGGAAGTCGAAAACGCCCACTTCGAAGTCGTGCTTCTTGGAGTCGGCGTTCGCGGCGAACCAGTTGCCCATCGGGTACATCGCGCTCTTGCCGTCGAGGAAGGCCTGCTCGGTCGCCGCGTAGTCGCGGGACACGCTGGTCTTGTCCACGTACCCCTTCGCGGCGAGGTCGGCGAGCTTCGCGAAGGCGTGCTGGAACGCGGGATCGGTGAACTTGACCTGGTCGTGGCGGCGCTGGGTCAGCCAGTCCGGCATCGCGTTGTAGACCTCGGTGGAGACCAGGCCGGAGAGGATCATCGACGACGGGAAGCCGTCCTTGCCGCCGCCGATGGTGAACGGCGGGAAACCCTTGTCCTTCAGCTTTCCCGCGTCGGCGACGAGCTCGTCCCACGTCTTCGGCGGCGCGGCGATGCCGGCGTCGGCGAACATCTTCTTGTTGTAGTAGATCGGCGGGATGGTCTGGGTGTTCGCCGGCAGCTGGTAGTGCTTCCCGTTGACCGGGTTGGCTTCGGGGAACTGGAAGTCCTTGAGCTCCTCCGGCGTCCAGGCGTAGAGGTTGCCGGCTTCGGCGAAACCGGCCGAGTCGACGGCGATCAGCACGTCCGGGAACTGACCGGACTGCAGGAGCTGCTTCGCGTACGACGTCCGGCCGTCGGCGGTCGGGGCGACGAGCTTCTTGACCTTCACGCCCGGGTTCTTGTCCGTGACGCGCTTGATGGCGGCGTCCCAGTAGGCCGGGGTGAGGTTCGGGGTTTCGAAGGTCAGGAAGGTGATTTCGGTGCCGCTGCCGGTGTTCGACCCGACCGAGCACGCGCTCACCGCCAGGAGCGCCGCCGCGCCGAGCGCCAATGTCGTTCTCATCGAGCCCTCCACCAGATGTGATGTATGACGCATTTGATCTGACGTCTGACGGGCTGTCAAGCGGTCATCGGCCGTGAAACCGTCGAAGAGTGGCCCAGAGATCCGATCTCTAGCGCGGAATTCGCTCCAACCGGACGACCGTGCTCGCGAAGTCGCCGGTCGGGAGGCCGAGGCGGAGTCCGTGGGCGAGCAGTACGGCGCCGCTGTGCGTGGTCCCGGAATCCGGATCGAGGTACCGCTCAGCGGAATCGAGTCCGTCGAGCCGCAGCGGCCGGTCCGGCTCGGCGAAGTGCGCGGCCTGCCGGTAGGCGAAGACGACCGACCGGTCGCCGAGGACGTACTGGAGCGCGACGAGCCCGTCGTCGACCGGCGGCCGGAGCCGGTACAACGCGCCGTGCTGCACAACGGGCCGGATCTCGCGGTAGCGCGCGATCATCTCCCGGGCGAACGCGAGGTCGGCCTCCGGCCAGCGCGCGATGTCGCCGCCGAGACCGAGCACGCCGGCCATGGCGACGTGGAACCGGAAGCGCAGCGGCACCGAGCGGCCGGTGACGAAGCCGGGGTTGTCGGTGACCCACGCCGACATCGCGCGGGCCGGGTAGAGCTGGCTGTAGCCGTGCTGGATGCGGAGCCGGTCGAGGGCGTCGGTGTTGTCGGACGGCCAGACCTGGTCGGTGCGGGCGAGCACGCCGAGGTCGAGCCGGCCGCCACCACCGCTGCACGCCTCGATGCGAAGGTGGGGGTGGTCTTCCCGGAGGCGGTCGAGGATCGCGTACACGGCCCGGGTGTGCTCGACCCACACGCGGTCCTGGCCCGCTTCGCTGAACGGGCGGTTCATGTCCCACTTGAGGAAGTCGACGCCGTGGTCACCGACGAGCCGGTCGAGCCAGCCGTGCGCCCACGCGGCGACGTCCGGCCGCGCGAAGTCGAGAACGAGCTGGTGGCGCAGTTCCGAGCGCCGCCGGTGCGGCTGGTGGAGGACCCAGTCCGGGTGGGCGCGGTACAGGTCGCTGTCCGGGTTGACCATCTCGGGCTCGACCCAGAGGCCGAACTTCATGCCCAGCGCGTGCACGGCGTCGACCAGTGGCTGGAGGCCGCCGGGAAAGCGCTCGCGGTTGACGTGCCAGTCGCCGAGCCCGGCGTGGTCGCCGGTGCGGGCGCCGAACCAGCCGTCGTCCAGCACGAACAGCTCGACGCCGAGTGCCGCGGCCTGTTCGGCGAGCGCGCGCTGCCCGGTTTCGGAGACGGCGAAACCCGTGGCTTCCCAGGAGTTGTAGAGCACCGGGCGCAGTTCGCTTGGGTGCGGCAGGACGTGTTCTCGGACGTAGGCATGCCACGCGCGGCTGGCGGCGCCGAAGCCGCCTTCGGTGTAGAGGCCCGCCGCGACCGGGGTGGTCAGCGGCTTTCCCGGCCCGACGTGGTGGACGACGCCGTCTTGCCCGAAGCCGCCGCTGACCGTGAGGCGGCCGGTCGAGGACCGGGTGGTGGTGAGGCGCCACGACCCGCTCCACGCGAGGGCGACGCCGTAGACCTCGCCGTGGCGTTCGGTGGCGGTGCCGTCGTCGACCATGACCCACGGGTTGGCGTGGTGGCTGGTGATCCCGCGTCGGCTGCCGAAGACGGTTTCGCCGTGCGACGCGGTTTCTCGCCGGAGCTGGGTTTCCGCGGCCCAGCGGCCGGTGGTGTGGCTGAGCCGGTAGTCGTCGAGGAGGGGGAGCACCCAGGTCGCGGAATCGGCACGGGCGACCTCGACGTCGGTGTCGGCGTCCAGCTCGGTCCAGCGTTCGAGGACGTCTTTTCGGAAGCGGTAGTGGAGCGTGATCCGTACCGGGTAGTGGCGGTCGGTGAAGGAGATCTTGAGGTGGTTTCCGGTGCTCTCGTGGGTTTCGTGCCGCCATTCGAGGCCCCGGGCGCCGTCGGCGAAGCGCAGTTGCAGGGCTGGGGTCCAGTAGCGGGTGCCGCTGTCCGCCGCGAGTTCGTCGAGGCCTTCGTTCGGGTCGTTGAAGCCGTCCCAGCGGGGAAGCGTTTTCGCGGTCAGTTCGACGACTTCGGGCGGGGAGAGCCGGGGACCCCAGTAGACGTGGGCGGGGACGTCGTCTTCGTCGAGCCGCAGGGCGTAGGTGCTGGATTCGCCGGTGAGCACCCAGGTGCGGTGGTCGTCGAGGTAGCTGATCCCGGCCATGCGGGCCATCCTGGCCGCCGGAGCACCACGGCGGCCAGGATTTCCCGCTCACCGGGTCAAGGCCGGTCGGTCAGGTACCCGCCCATGGTCTTGAAGTACTCGTGCGCCGGCAGCTCGGTCCCGTCGGCGGTCCGGACCCGCTCGACCACCAGCCCCGGCGACTGCCCGCGCCGCGCCTCCGGCCCCGCCACGATCACCACGCCGTCGCCTTCCTTGATGAAGATCCGGCCCGGCGTGCCGCCGTAGTGGCCCTGCGACACCGACGCCTTGAGGATCCGCAGCTCCTCGCCGCGGTGGTGGGTGTACGCGTTCGGGTACGGGTCCGACAGCGCGCGCACGAAACGCTCGAGGTCCGCCGGGGGGAGGGTCCAGTCGATCAGGCTGTCGCGGCGGGCGCGCTTGTGGAAGAAGCTGGCCTTCGAGCGGTCCTGCGGCACCGGGGTGTAGCCCGTCTCGATCTTCGAGATGGCCTCGGCGGTGAGCGGGGCGATCAGGTCGACCGTGCGGTGGAACAGGTCCGTCGTGGTGTCCGCCGGGCCGACCGGGATCGCGCGCTGCAGGACGATGTCGCCCGCGTCGAGCTCGCCGTCCATCATGTGGGCGGTGACGCCGACCTCGGGCTCGCCGTTGATCAGCGCCCAGATGAGCGGGGAGAAGCCCGCGTACGCCGGCAGCAGCGAGTCGTGGATGTTGAGCGTGCCGTGGCGCGGGAGCTCGAAGATCTCCGGGGGCAGCCAGGTGCGCCAGTTGTTCGCCACGATCAGGTCGAGGTCCGCGGCCTTGAGCTCGGCCAGCAGCTCGGCGTCGTCCGGGCGGTTGCGCAGCAGCACGCGGATGCCGTTGGCCTCGGCGAGGTCGGCGACCGAGTCGGCCCAGATCCGCTCGTAGGCGTGGTTGCTCTTCGGGTGCGTCACCACGAGGGCGACGTCGTGCCCGGCGTCGATGAGCGCCTGCAGGGTCCGGTGCCCCCAGGTCTGGTAGCCGAACATCGCCACGCGCATTCGAGAGTGCCCTTTCGTGATCGGGGGACGAACATCACCACGAACGTACTAGGCGAGGCTCGCCTAAGTTAGGTTAGGGTTCCCTGAACGGTACCGGAGCGCGCGAGGGAGCAACATGACTGCAGAGGTCCCGATCTACGACATCGTCGGCGTGGGCTTCGGACCTTCGAACCTGGCCCTCGCGATCGCCCTCGCCGAGCACAACGCCGGCGCGGGGGAACCGGTGACCGCGCACTTCCTCGAGCGCCAGCCGCGCTTCGGCTGGCACCGCGGGATGCTGATCGACACCGCCACGATGCAGGTGTCGTTCCTGAAGGACCTGGTCACGATGCGGAACCCGACCAGCGAGTTCAGCTTCCTCAACTACCTCCACTCGGCGGGGCGGCTGGTCGACTTCATCAACCACAAGAACCTCTTCCCGCTGCGGGTCGAGTTCCACGACTACTTCGAGTGGGCGGCCGCGAAGGTCGACGACGTCGTCTCGTACGGCACCGAGGTCGTGTCGGTGAAGCCGGTTTACGACGGTCCGGAGGTGGCCTACTTCGACGTCGAGGCGTCGGACGGCTCGTCGCTGCGCGCCCGGAACCTGGTGGTGGGCACGGGTCTGCGCCCGCAACTGCCCGAGGGGATCGCCGCCGGGCCGCGGATCTGGCACAACAGCGAACTGCTGTTCCGCGTCGACGCCCTCCGCGGCACGTCGCCGAAGCGGTTCGTCGTCGTGGGCGCCGGCCAGAGCGCGGCCGAGGTGGCCGCGCTGCTGCACGACGAATTCCCGCACGCCGAGGTGTGCGCGGTGTTCGCCCGCTACGGCTACAGCCCGGCCGACGACAGCGCGTTCGCGAACCGGATCTTCGACCCGGAAGCCGTCGACCAGTTCTACCGCGCGGGCGAGCCGGTCAAGGACCGCCTGATGCGCTACCACGGCGCGACGAACTACTCGGCCGTCGACATCGACCTGATCGACGAGCTGTACCGGCGCGTCTACCGCGAGAAGGTCCTCGGCGTGGAGCGGCTGCGGCTGTTCAACGTCTCCCGCCCGGTCGAGGTGACCGACACCGGAACCGCGGTGACGGCCACGGTCGAATCGCTGACGACGGGCGAACGCACGGTGCTGGAAGCCGACGCGGTCGTCTACGCCACCGGGTACCGGCCCGCCGACCCGACGCCGCTGCTGGGCGAGCTCGGCTCACGCTGTTCGCGGGACGAGGAGGGCAGGCTGCGCGTCGAGCGCGACTACCGCCTCACGACGGAACCGGCGCTGCGCGGCGGGATCTACCTCCAGGGCGGCACCGAGCACACACACGGCATCACGTCGTCACTGCTGTCGAACACGGCGGTGCGGGTGGGCGAGATCCTGCAGTCCATTGTGGAGCGCCGGGTGGTCGCCGAGCCGGCGGGGGAGTACGCGGTCAGCGCGCGCTGAGCTGCTCCCGCAGGATGTCGCCGTGGCCGGCGTGGCGGGCGAAGTCCTCGATCAGGAGCAGGTAGACGAACCGGAGGCTGACGTCGCCGAGAACGTCGTGCTTCCACGTGTCGTCGAGTTCGAAGCGGGCCGCGATCTCGCGTGAGCGGGCGCTCGCTCGCTCGAACTCGGCGATCACGTCGGCCACGGTTTCGCTGTCGGTGACGGCGAAACTGGGGTCGCCGGGCGTCGTGGGCCCGTCGCATTCGGCCTCGTCGAGGCCCTGCAGCAGGAGTTGGAACCACCGGCGCTCGGCCATGGCGGCGTGCTTGACCAGCCCGATCGGCGTGGTCACGGACGCGACCAGCCGCTCGCGGGCCTCGGTCTCCGACAGCCCGCGGGCGGTGTCGGCGACGGCGCGCCGCTGGCGGTCCATCGTGGCTTCCAGCAGGTGGCGCTCGGTTCCGGTGGTGATTTCGGGCAGCACGAACATGGCTCTGCTTCCTGGAGGGGGTTTCGGCCGGACGTTCCCCGGAACACGCGAGGCGGGCCGAACCCCAGGATAGCCCAAAGCCGTGAATGCCACATCGAGGGACCTAAAGGCCCTCGATGTGGCATTCACGGACTTCAGGACTGGTGCACCGGAGCCGGGTGGTGGCGGCTGATCGGGATGACCATCGGGGTGCCGCTGACCGGGTCGGGGGTGATCTGGCAGCGGACGTCGAACACCTCGTCCACCAGCTCCTCGGTGATGACGTCGGACGGCGCGCCCGAAGCCACGATCCGGCCCGCCTTCATCGCGATCACGTGGTCGGCGTAGCGGCAGGCCTGCGGCAGGTCGTGCAGCACCATCACGACCGTGCGGCCCTCGCCGCGGTTGAGGTCGACGACCAGGTCGAGCACGTCGATCTGGTGCGCCAGGTCGAGGTACGTCGTGGGCTCGTCGAGCAGCAGCACCGGGGTGCCCTGGGCGACCGCCATCGCGATCCACGCGCGCTGGCGCTGGCCACCGGACAGCTCGTCCACCGGGCGGTCGGCCAGGTCGGTCATCTGCGTGGCCGCCAGAGCGTCACGCACCGCGCCTTCGTCCGAAGTGGACCATTGGCGCCACCAGCTCTGGTGCGGGGCGCGGCCGCGGCCGACGAGGTCGGCCACCGTCATGCCTTCCGGTGCCACCGGGGACTGCGGCAGGATCCCGAGCCGCTGGGCCACCTGGCGGGTCGGCAAGTCGTGGATCGAGCGGCCGTCGAGGTAGACCCCGCCCGACTTCGGCGTGAGCAGCCGCGCCAGCGTGCGCAGCAACGTCGACTTCCCGCACGCGTTGGCCCCGACGATCGCGGTGATCCGGCCCGGCGGGATGTCGAGGTCGAGACCGTCGATGACGACCCGGTCGTCGTAGGCGACGCGCAGCTGCTGCACCCGCAGTGACGGTGTTTCCATGGGTCAGCCTCCGGAACCGGATCGGTTGGCCCTGGCCAGCAGCCAGAGCAGGAGCGGGGCGCCCAGCGCGCCGGTCACGATGCCGACCGGCAGCGGGGACGCCGTGATGGTGCGCGCCAGGATGTCGCTGCCCAGCACCACGACCGCGCCGGTGAGCGCGGACACGATGAGCGGCGGCGACGTCTGGCGTGCCAGGCGTTGCGCGATCTGCGGCGCGGTCAGCGCCACGAACGAAACCGGGCCCGCGGACGCCGTCGCGAAGGCGACCAGCCCGGCGCCGGACAGCAGCAGGCCGAGCCGCACCGGCTGGACCGGGGTGCCGAGCCCGGCGGCCACTTCGTCGCCGAGCTGCAGCGTCCGCATCCACCGCGACAGCGCCAGCAGCAAGGGAAGCAGCACCGCCAGCGCGCCGGCCAGGGGCAGGACGTGCTCCCAGCCGCGGTTGGCGAGGTTCCCGACGAGCCAGCCGATCGACGCCTGGGCTTCGGTGATCTGCGCGCGGCTGAGCAGGTAGTCGGTCAGGCTGGTGCACATCGCGAAGATCCCGATGCCGACCAGGATGATCCGGTAGCCGGTGGTGCCGCGCCGCCAGGCGAGCGCGTACACGAGCAACCCGGTCAGCAGGCCGCCGAGCAGGCCGAGCGTCGTGGTGCCGAGCCCGCCGCCGAAGCCGAACGAGATCCCCGCGACGACGGCGGTGGCCGCGCCCGCGTTGATGCCGATCATGTCCGGGCTGGCCAGCGGGTTGCGGGTGATGGTCTGGAACACCGCGCCGGACGCGCCGAAAGCGACCCCGGCGAGCAGCCCGGTCAGTGCGCGCGGCAGCCGCAGTTCCTGGACGATGTAAGCGGTTCCGCTGTCCCCGCCGCCGAACACCGCCGACAGCACGTCGGACACACTGAGCGGGACGTCGCCGATCGTCATGCCCACGCAGAACAACACGAACGCCAGCACGGCGAGCACGAGCGACACGGCGGCGAGCCGGAGCCTGACCTGGCCGGACACCGGCGGTTTCGCGAGGCGGAAGGTGACGCGGTCGCGCCGCACCTGCAGCAGGCTCATGTCAGGACTCCACGAGCTTGCGGCGGCGGACGAGGTAGATGAAGAACGGCGCGCCGAGGAACGCGACGATCACGCCGGCGCGGATCTCGCCGGGCCGGGCCATGACCCGGCCGAGGATGTCGGCGGCCAGCAGCAGGCACGGCGCGAGCACCGCGGTGTAGGGCAGCAGCCAGCGGTGATCGGGGCCGATGAGGAACCGGACGGCGTGCGGGACGATCAGGCCGAGGAAGACGATCGGGCCGGCGACGGCGACCGACGCGCCGGTCAGCAGCGTGACGGCCAGCGCTCCGCGCAGCCGCAGCGGGCCCAGCCGCCGCCCGAGCGCGACCGCGACGTCGTCACCGAGCGCGAGGCTGTTCAGCGCCGGGCCGCTCGCGATCGCCAGCACCACGCCGACGAGCAGGAACGGCAGGATCCGCAGCAGCGAACCGCCGTCGACGCCGGCGAGGGAACCGGCCGACCAGAACCGGAAACGGTTGAGCGCCACCGGGTCCGACAGCACCATCGCGCTGGTGAACGAGCCGAGCAACGCCGTGACGGCGGCCCCGGCGAGGGCCAGCTTGACCGGGCTCGACCCGCTGCGGCCCCGGGTGCCGAGGTAGTAGACGACGACGGTCGCGGCGAGCGCGCCGGCGAAGGCGAACCAGACGTAGCCGTAGAGGGAACTGACGCCGAGCACGGTGATCGAGAAGACGATCGCGAACGCGGCGCCGGCGCTGATGCCCAGCAACCCGGGGTCGGCGAGCGGGTTGCGGGTCAGCGCCTGCATCACCGTGCCCGCCAGGCCGAGCGCGGCTCCCACCAGGACGGCCAGCAACGTCCTCGGCAGCCGGACACTGTGGATGATCACCGCGTCGGCCGAGCCGTCGTCGTGCCACAGCACCTGCCAGACGGCATCGAACGAGATCTCCTTCGAGCCCAGCCAGACGCTCAGCAGGCACAGGAAAACCAGCACACCGAGAGCGGCCAGCAGACCGAGTGCGCGGCCCGTGTGTGGCGGGCGTCGCGTGAGAGCGATCCCTCCGGGGTCTGTTCGCACCGCACCTCCGACTGGTACTGATTTTAGGTAAGGCTAACCGATGGTACAGGAGTGCATCCTCACCATCCGTTTGTTAGGGTCACCTAAGTTTGCGCCTCGTCGGAGGCGCCGCGAGCAGCGGGAGGCTGGTCTACCGGTGAGCAACGGTGACGCTGTGCAGCAGGTGTCGGGGCTCGGTTTCTGGCGTGACCGCCTCGCTTCGGCGCCGAAGGAGCTGCCGCTGCCGGTCGACCGGCCCTACCCCGTGGAGCCCGCCGCCCCGGTGGTGCTCCGCCGGCCGGTGCCCGAGGCCGACGAGCTGACCCTGCTGGCGGCGTTCACGGTGCTGCTGTCGCGGTACGCGGGAACCGCCGACGTCCTGCTCGGGATCGGTTCGCTGGTGCCGCTGCGGGTGGATCTGGGCGGCTCGCCCGGGTTCGCCGACGTCGTGGCGCGTGTGCGCGAGGCGCGCGAGGAAGCGCTGGCGCACGAGGTGCCGTTCGCCGACCTGGTCGCCGAGCTGGACCCCGAGCCCGGTCGCGGGGGATCGCTGCTCGTCAACGTCGGCTTCGGCGCCGACACCGACCTCCCGCTGGACCTGAACCTGACCGCTGACGGGTTGCACTACCGCCCCGACGTCCTCGACGAGTCCACTGTGGACCGGATGCTCGGCCACCTGGGCAACCTGCTCGCCGAGGCGGCCGATCGTCCACAGTGGCCGGTCGACCGGCTCGCCCTGATGACCGCGCCGGAACTGCGGGAGATCCTGGAGGGCTGGAACGACACGGACCTCGCGACGCCGCTCTCGACCCTGCCGGAGCTGTTCGCGGCCCGCGTCCGGGAGAACCCGGACGCCGTCGCGCTCGTCTTCGAGGACGAGGAACTGACCTACGCCGAACTGGACGCGCGCGCCAACCGGCTCGCCCACGTCCTGATCGGCCGCGGTGCCGGGCCGGAGCGCGTGGTCGCCCTCGCCGTCCCGCGCTCGCTTGAGATGATCGTGGCCGAGCTGGCGGTGCTCAAGGCCGGTGCGGCCTACCTGCCGCTGGACCAGGACTACCCGGCCGAGCGGATCGCCTTCATGGTGTCCGACGCCCGCCCGGTGTGTGTGGTGACCACCAGCGACCTCGTCGGCCGCTTCGACGGCGACGTCCTGCTGCTGGACGAAGTGGACCTCGACGCGGCACCGGCCACGGACCCGGCCGCGCGGATCGTCCCGGCGAACGCGGCCTACGTGATCTACACGTCGGGGTCGACCGGACGGCCCAAGGGGGTCGTGGTTTCCCACGCGGGCGTGGCGAAACTGGTGGCTACGCAGTCGGAGCGGTTCGGCGTGGGCCCGCACAGCCGGGTGCTGCAGTTCGCGTCGCCGAGTTTCGACGTCGCGTTCTGGGACCTGTGCCTCGGGCTGCTCTCGGGCGGCCGGCTGGTGATCGTGCCGGCCGAGCGGCGGGTGCCCGGCCCGGAGCTGGCCGACTACGCCCACGCCAAGGGCGTCGACTTCATGATCCTCCCGCCCGCGCTGCTCGCCGAGTTCCCCGAGGACTGCGACCTGCCGCGCGACAGCGTTCTCCTCGCGGGCACCGAGCGCGTGTCGCCGGAGCTGGTGCGCCGCTGGGCGCCGGGGCGGCGGATGTTCAACGCCTACGGCCCGACCGAGGCCACGACCAACTCGACCCTCGGGCTCTGCGACCCGGAGATCACGCCGGGCTCGGCCGTGCCGATCGGCGTCCCGGACGCGGGGACCCGCGCCTACGTCCTCGACGCGCACCTGGCGCCGGTCCCGGTCGGCGCCGTCGGCGAGCTGTACCTCGCGGGCTCCGGCCTGGCGCGGGGTTACCTGGGTCGGCCGGGGCTGACGGCGGAGCGGTTCGTGGCGGACCCGTTCGGTTCCGGCGGACGTCTTTACCGCACGGGTGACCTGGTGAAGTGGCTGCCCGACGGCCGGCTGGTGTTCCTGGGGCGCGCCGACGACCAGGTCAAGATCCGCGGCTACCGGATCGAACTGGGCGAGATCGAGTCCGTCCTCGCCGAACACCCGCGCGTCGGCCAGTCGGTCGTCGTCGCGCAGGACGGGCGGCTGATCGCGTACGCCGTGCCGGTGCCCGACCGCGACCAGGCGGCCGAGCAGGGGCACGTCGACGAATGGCACGACGTCCACGAAGAGATGCTCGCGGGCTCCCACGGCATCGAGGAGAACTTCGCCGGCTGGAATTCCAGTTACGACGGCTCGGAAATCCCTCTCGAAGAGATGCGCGAGTGGCACGCGGCGACGATCGACCGCATCCGGTCCCTCCAGCCGAAGCGGGTCCTCGAGATCGGCGTCGGCAGTGGGCTGATCCTGTCGAGGATCGCGCCGGACGCCGAGGAGTACTGGGGCGTCGACCTTTCCGAGAGCGCCATCGAGAACGTCCGGCGCGAGGTCGCGGCGACGCCGTTCGCGGGCAAGGTCCACCTCGCCGCGCGCCCGGCGCACGACCTGGGCGAGCTGCCGCCCGAGCCGTTCGACACGGTGATCATCAACTCCGTGGCGCAGTACTTCCCGAGCGCCGACTACCTCGCCGAGGTCGTGAAGACCGCCGCCGGCGTCCTGAAGCCGGGCGGGACGATCTTCCTCGGCGACATCCGCAACCTGCGCTCACTGCGGGCCTTCCGCACCGCGGTCGAGCTGCGGCACGGCCGGGCCGATGTCGCCGCGGTCGACCAGGCCATCGCGCGCGAGGGCGAACTCGTGCTCGACCCCGACTTCTTCCCGGCGCTGGCCCGCGGCCTCGACGGGTTCGACGACGTCGACCTGTGGGTCAAGCGCGGTGCCGCGCACAACGAACTGACCCGGCACCGCTACGACGTCGTGCTGCGCAAGGGACCCCGGCCGGTTCCGGTCGAGGAGCAGGTCGTCGCGTTCGGCGACCTCGGTGCGGTCGAACGGTTCCTGGCCGCCGAGTCCCCGGAGCGGCTGCGTGTCACCGGCATCCCGGACGCGCGGCTGTCCGGTGAGCTGGCCGCGGTGCGCGCCCTCGACGAAGCCGCCCCCGCGGCCGCGCTCGAAGCCCTCGACGGCCGGGACGGCGTCGACCCGGAAGCCCTGCACCGGCTCGGCGAAGGTGCCGGCTACCGGGTCGCGGTGACCTGGGCCGCCGAAAGCGGCGAGCTGGAAGCCGTCTTCTCGCGCCCCAATGTGGCGTTCGGTGCGTCAGACGCACCGAACGCCACATTGGGTGCGTCTGACGCACCCAATGCCACATTGGGGTACTTGGGGCAGGACGGGACCGCCTACCGGCCGGGGCGCCGGACCGGCACGCCGGGCTCGTACGCCAACAACCCGGCGGCCCGGCGGGAGACCGGCGCGTTCGTTGCGTCGCTGCGGGCGCACGTGCGCGACCGGCTGCCGCTCTACATGGTGCCGTCGGCGTTCGTCGTGCTGGACAAGCTGCCGGTGCTGGCTTCGGGCAAGCTCGACCGCAAGGCGCTGCCGAGCCCGGAACGGTTCACCGCCGGGCCGGGCCGCGCGCCCCGCAACCCCGTCGAGCAGCTGCTGTGCGAGATGTTCGCCGACGTCCTCGGCGTGCCGCAGGCCGGCCCGGACGACGACTTCTTCGCACTCGGCGGGCATTCCCTCCTGGCGACCCGGCTGATCCAGCGCATCCGCGCGGCCGTCGGCGCCGAGGTGCCGGTGCGCGCGGTGTTCGACGCGCCGACCCCGGCCGCGCTCGCCGAACTCCTCGCCGGGCCCGTCACCGGCACCGAACGGCGTCCGCTGACCCGCGTCACCGAGCGGCCAAACCGGCTGCCGCTCTCGTTCGCGCAGCAGCGGCTGTGGTTCCTGCACGGTCTCGAAGGCGGGTCGGCGACCTACAACGTCCCGCTGGTCATGCGCCTGTCCGGCGAGCTGGACGTCGACGCGCTGCGCTCGGCGCTGAACGACGTCCTGGCCCGGCACGAGGTGCTGCGCACGGTCTTCCCGGTCGTCGACGGCGTGCCGTACCAGGAAGTCCTTCCGGAAGGGACGGTCGAGTTGACCGTCCGCGAAGTGTCCGATGTGGACGCCGAAGTGGACGCTCTCGTGCGTCGGGTCTTCGACCTCGGTGCCGGCGTCCCGGTGCGTGCCGAGCTGCTGGCCGTGGACCCGCGACGGCACGTGCTCGTCCTGGTCGTGCACCACATCGCCGCCGACGGCTGGTCGCTGTCCCCGCTCTGGCAGGACATCGCCACGGCCTACCGCGCCCGGCTCCGCGGCGACGCTCCCGAGTGGACCCCGCTGCCGGTGCAGTACGCGGACTACACCCTCTGGCAACGCGAACTCCTCGCCGCCGAAGAGAGCGCGCAGCTCGACTACTGGCGCGGCGCGCTCGACGGCTTGCCCGAGCGGATTCCCCTCCCGCTCGACCGCCCGCACCCGGCGGTCTCCGCCTACCGCGGTGGTTTCTTCACCTTCGCCTGGGACGCCGGGCTCCAGGCGAGCCTCGCCGACCTCGCGCGGGCGTGCGGCGCGAGCCCGTTCATGGTCGTGCACGCGGGCCTGACCGCGTTGCTGTCCCGGCTCGGCGGCGGCACGGACATCCCGATCGGCACCCCGATCGCCGGCCGCACCGACCCGGCGCTGGACGACCTGGTCGGGTTCTTCGTCAACACCCTGGTGCTGCGCGTCGACACCGGCGGCGACCCGTCCTTCCGCGACCTCGTCGCCCGGGTGCGCGAGCGCAGCCTGGACGCCTACGCGCACCAGGACGTGCCGTTCGAGCGGCTCGTCGAAGCGGTCAACCCGGCGCGGTCGCTGGCGCACCACCCGCTGTTTCAGACCATGCTCGCCTGGCAGAACACCCCCGGCACCGGCGTCGAGCTGCCCGGGCTGACCGTCACCGAGCAGCCGGTCGGCACCGGCACGGCCAAGTTCGACCTCTGGTTCTCCTTCACCGAACGCGCCGACGGGCTGCACGGCCAGGCCGAGTTCAACGCCGAGGTGTTCGACCGGGCCACGGTGACCGGGCTCCTCGACCGGCTGGAAGTCCTGCTCCGCCAGGTCGTCGCGGCCCCGGACCGCCGGCTCGGCACCCTCGACGTGCTGACGCCGGCCGAGCGTGACGGCCTCGAAGCGACCTGGTCGGGCCCGGTCGAGGACGTTCCCGCGGTCACCGTGCCCGAGCTGTTCGCCGCCCAGGCCGCCCGCACCCCGGGCCACCCCGCGCTGGTCTTCGAGGACGAAGAGCTCAGCTACGCCGAGCTGGACGCCGCCTCGAACCGCCTCGCCCGCGTGCTGGCCGCGCGGGGCGCCGGGCCCGAGCGCGTGGTCGCCCTCGCGCTGCCGCGCTCGACGCACCTGGTGACGGCGATCCTCGCCGTGCTCAAGACGGGCGCGGCGTACCTGCCGCTCGACCCGGGCTACCCCGCCGAGCGCATCGCGTTCATGCTCGAAGACGCCGCTCCGGCGCTGGTGCTGGCCGTCGGCGAGACCGCCGTCCCCGGTGCCCTGCTCCTCGACGACCCGGACACCGTCGCCGGAGTCTCCGGCGAACCGCTCGACGTCGTGGTGCGGCCGGAAAACCCGGCGTACGTGATCTACACGTCCGGGTCGACGGGCCGCCCCAAGGGTGTCGTCGTGCCGCACGAGGGCATCGTCAACCGGCTGCTGTGGATGCAGGACGAGTACGGCCTGACCGGCGACGACCGCGTGCTGCAGAAGACGCCGTCCAGCTTCGACGTCTCGGTGTGGGAGTTCCTCTGGCCGCTGATCACCGGCGCCACCGAGGTGCTCGCGCGACCGGACGGGCACAAGGATCCCGCCTACCTGGCCCGGTTGATCCGCGACCGCGGGATCACGACCGTCCACTTCGTCCCGTCGATGCTCCAGGTCTTCCTGCAGGAACCGGCGGCGGGGGAGTGCACGAGCCTGCGCCGGGTCCTCTGCAGCGGGGAGGCGCTGCCGCCGGACGCGGTCGCGCAGTTCGGCCGGGTGCTCGACGCCGAACTGCACAACCTCTACGGCCCCACGGAAGCCTCGGTCGACGTCACCGCCTGGCGGACGTCCACAGTGGATACCGCCGTCCCGATCGGCCGCCCGGTCTGGAACACCCGGACCTACGTGCTCGACGCCGCCCTGCGCCCGGTGCCGCCCGGCACGTCCGGCGAGCTGTACCTCGCCGGGGTCCAGCTCGCCCGCGGCTACCTCGGCCGGGCCGGGCTCACCGCGGAGCGGTTCGTCGCCGACCCCTTCGGCGCCCCCGGCGCGCGGATGTACCGCACGGGCGACCTGGCCCGCTTCCGCGCCGACGGCGTCCTCGAGTTCCTCGGCCGCGGCGACGAGCAGGTCAAGATCCGCGGCTTCCGCGTCGAACCCGGCGAGATCGCCGCGACGCTGTCCGCGCACGACGACGTCGCCCACGCCGTGGTCGTGGCCCGCGAAGACCGCCCGGGCGACGTTCGCCTGGTCGGCTACGTCGTGCCCGCCGACTCCGAAAGCCCGGCCGGCGAGACCGAGCACGTCGACGGATGGCGCGAGCTGTACGACTCGATGTACTCCGGGGACGGCGACGTCTTCACCGGGTGGATCTCCAGCTACACCGGCGAGCCGATCCCGGTCGCCGAGATGTGCGAGTGGCGCGACGCCATCGTCACGCGGATCCGCTCCCTAGAGCCGAAACGGGTGCTGGAGATCGGCGTCGGCACCGGCCTGCTGCTGACCGAGCTGGCGCCGGACTGCGAGACCTACTGGGGCACGGACTTCTCCGCCGAGGTCATCGCCTCGCTGGGCCGCCGGGTCGAGGCCGATCCCGCGCTCGCCGGGCGCGTCGAACTCCGCACCGGCGACGCCGCCGACTTCGCCGGGTTGCCGTCCGGGTTCTTCGACACGATCGTGCTCAACTCGGTCGTCCAGTACTTCCCGAGCGGGAGGTACCTGCTGGAGGTCGTGCGGAAGGCGCTGGACCTGCTGGCCCCGGGCGGGGCGCTGTTCGTCGGTGACGTCCGCGACCTGCGCCAGGTCCGGGCGTTCCACACCGCGGTGGCCGCGGCGCGCGGTGGTGGCGTCGAGCA
Source organism: Amycolatopsis lexingtonensis (assembly GCF_014873755.1). NCBI lineage: Bacteria > Bacillati > Actinomycetota > Actinomycetes > Pseudonocardiales > Pseudonocardiaceae > Amycolatopsis > Amycolatopsis lexingtonensis. The sequence continues at coordinate 2,286,189 of NZ_JADBEG010000001.1, read as the reverse complement.
GAGCCTGCTGCGGGAGAAGGAACTCCTCGTCGCACCCGAGTTCTTCGCCGGTCTCGACGGCGTGGCCGCCGACATCCGGGTCAAGCGCGGCCGGGCCGTCAACGAGCTGACCCAGTACCGCTACGACGTCGTGCTACGGCCGGGCACTGCGGCGGAGCCGGACGTCCCCGTGCTCGCGTGGGGTACGAATGTGTCTACTGTGGACGAGGTCGCGGCGCGGCTCGGCGACGGGCTGCGCGTCGACGGTGTCCCCCATGGCCGCACCGCGGACGGCGTCGACCCCGAGGACTGGTACGAACTCGGCGAGGCACACGGCTTCCGCACGGTCGTCACCTGGTCCGGGGCCGGCGACGGCTCGGTGGACGTCCTGTTCACGACGGGCGAGACCGCCGGCGCTTTCCGGCCCGGGACGCAGAGCTTGCTGTCCTACACCGGCAACCCCGGCCGCGTCCGGACCCTGTCCGCGGACCTGCGGGCGCTGGCCGCCGAGCGGCTACCGGAACACATGGTGCCCTCGGCGATCGTCGTCCTCGACGCGCTCCCGGTGACCGCCAACGGCAAGCTCGACCGCCGCGCGCTGCCGTCGCCGGACCCGGTGGCGCCGACATCGGACCGCGAACCGCGGACCCCGCTCGAACGGCAGCTGTGCGAGCTGTTCGCCGACGTCCTCGGCCTGCCGCGCGTCGGCCCGGACGACAGCTTCTTCGCCCTCGGCGGCCATTCCCTGCTGGCCACCCGCCTGATCGCCCGCATCCGCACCACGCTGGCCGCCGAGCTGGAAGTCCGGTCGGTGTTCGAGCGCCCGACCGCCGCGGGCCTGGCCGAGGTGCTCGCCACCGCGGGCGGGACCGCGCGCCCGCCGCTGGTCCGGCAGCGGCGGCCCGAACTGGTGCCGCTGTCCGGAGCCCAGCAGCGGCTGTGGTTCCTGCACCACCTCGAAGGGCCGTCGGCCACTTACAACGTGCCGCTGGTCATGCGCCTCGAAGGCGAACTGGACGTCGACGCGCTGCGGGCTGCCCTCACCGACGTGGTCGCCCGCCACGAGGCTCTGCGGACCCGGTTCCCGCAGCGGGACGGTTTGCCGTACCAGGACATCCTCCCGGCCGAAGACGTCACGCTGCCGGTGCGCGAGGTCACGGACCTCGACGCGGCCCTGACCGGGCTCGTCCGCGGGCCTTTCGACCTCGAACGCGAGGTGCCGGTGCGGGCGGGACTGCTCCGGACCGGCGCGGGCGAGCACGTGTTCGCGCTGGTGTTCCACCACATCGCCTCCGACGGCTGGTCGATGGCCCCGCTGTGGCGGGACATCGCCACGGCCTACGCCGCCCGCCGCGCCGGGGAGACTCCACAGTGGACGCCGCTGCCGGTGCAGTACGCGGACTACACACTTTGGCAACGGGAGCTGCTCGGCCGCGAGGACGACCCCGACAGCGTCCTCAGCGCGCAGCTGGAGTACTGGCGTGACGTGCTCGACGGCGTGCCGGACCGGATCGAGCTGCCGCTGGACCGGCCGCACCCGGCCACCGCGACCTTCCGCGGCGAGCTGCACACCTTCGGCTGGGACGCCGGGCTGCACGCCCGCTTGACCGAACTGGCCCGGGAGTCCGGCGCCAGCGTGTTCATGGTCGTGCACGCGGCCCTCGCCGCCCTCCTCACACGGCTGGGCGCGGGCACCGACGTGCCGATCGGCTCGCCCATCGCCGGGCGCACCGACCAGGCGCTCGACGACCTCGTCGGGTTCTTCGTCAACACCCTGGTGCTGCGCGTGGACACCGGCGGCGAGCCGTCGTTCCGCGACCTCGTGGCCCGCGTGCGCGAGCGCAACCTGGACGCGTACGCGCACCAGGACGTGCCGTTCGAGCGGCTGGTCGAGGTGCTGAACCCGGCGCGGTCGCTGTCGTACCACCCGCTGTTCCAGGTGATGCTCGCCGGGCAGAACAACGCCCGCGCCGAAGTGACCCTGCCCGGGCTGACCGTCTCCGAGATCCCGGTGACCACCGGGACGTCGAAGTTCGACCTGGCGATCTCGCTGACCGAGCGCGAAGCCGGGATCGACGGCGTGCTGGAGTTCAACGCCGACGTCTTCGACCACGCCGGCGCGGACGCGATCCTGCGCCGCCTCGAAGTGCTGCTGCGCGCGGCGCTGGCCGAACCGGACCGCCCGGTCGGTGCGCTCGACCTCCTCGCCGGGGACGAACGGGACCGCGTGCTCACCGAATGGGCCGGTTCCCTCGACCCGGCGGGCACGGAGACGTTCCCCGGGATGTTCGCCCGCCGCGTCGCCGAGGCGCCGGACGCGGTGGCGCTCGTCTTCGAGGACGAGGAACTCACCTACGCCGAAGTGGACGCCCACGCCAACCGGCTGGCGAACCTGCTGCTCGCCCGGGGCGCCGGGCTCGAGCGGGTGGTCGCGCTGGCCGTGCCGCGGTCGCCGGACATGATCATCGCGGAGCTGGCCGTCCTCAAGGCCGGGGCCGCCTACCTGCCGATCGACGTCGACTACCCGGCCGACCGGATCGCCTACATGGCCGAGGACGCGCGGCCGGTCTGCGTGGTGACGACCCGGGACGTCGAGGCGAAGCTGCCCGCGACCCTGCCGCGGGTCCTGCTCGACGACCCGGCGCTGGGCGAGATGTCCACAGTGGACCCGGCGGTGCCGGTGCGGCCGGAGAACGCGGCCTACGTGATCTACACGTCCGGTTCGTCCGGGCGGCCGAAGGGCGTCGTGCTCCAGCACTCCGGCGTGGCGAAACTGGTCGCCACGCAGGTCGAGCGGTTCGGCATCGGGCCGCACAGCCGGGTGCTGCAGTTCGCGTCGCCGAGCTTCGACGTCGCGTTCTGGGACCTGTGCCTCGGACTGCTCTCCGGTGGCCGGCTGGTGGTCGTCCCGGCCGAGCGCCGGGTCGCCGGGCCCGCGCTGACCGAGTACGCGCACCGGCACGCCGTCGACTTCATGATCCTGCCGCCCGCCCTGCTCGACGCGATGCCGGCGGACCTCGACCTGCCGCGCGACAGCGTCCTGCTGGCGGGCACCGAGCGTGTGTCACCGGAGCTGGTGCGCCGCTGGGCGCCGGGACGGCGGATGTTCAACGCCTACGGCCCGACCGAGGCGACCACCAACTCGACGCTCGGCGAGAGCGATCCGGCCGAGCTGGCGGGCGCGACGGTCGTCCCGATCGGCATCCCCGACCCCGGCACCCGGGCGTATGTGCTCGACGCGGGGCTGCGGCCGGTCCCGCCCGGCGTGGTGGGGGAGCTGTACCTCGCGGGCTCCGGCCTGGCGCGGGGTTACCTGGGTCGGCCGGGGCTGACGGCGGAGCGGTTCGTGGCGGACCCGTTCGGTTCCGGCGGCCGCCTCTACCGGACTGGCGACCTGGTGAAGTGGCTGCCGGACGGCCGCTTGGTCTTCCTCGGGCGCGCGGACGACCAGGTCAAGATCCGCGGCTACCGGATCGAGCTCGGCGAGATCGAGTCCGTGCTGGCCGAGCACCCCGCCGTCGGGCAGTCCGTCGTCGTCGCGCAGGACGGCCGGCTCATCGCCTACGCCGTGCCCTCGGCGGGGCGGGACGAAGAAGCGGAGCTGGAGCACGTCGGCGAATGGCGTGAGCTGCACGAGAACGTCTTCACCGACGCGGCGGCCGGGGGGCTGGAGGAGAACTTCACCGGCTGGAACTCCAGCTACGACGGCACCGAGATCCCCCTGGACGAGATGCGGGAGTGGCACGCGGCGACGATCGACCGCATCCGCTCGCTGAAGCCGAAGCGGGTGCTGGAGATCGGCGTCGGCAGTGGCCTGATCCTGTCGAGGATCGCGCCGGACGCCGAGGAGTACTGGGGCGTCGACCTGTCCGAACAGGCCATCGCCAACCTGCGGCGCGAACTCGCGGCGACGCCGTTCGCGAGCAAGGTCCACTTGGCCGCGCGTCCGGCGCACGACCTGGGCGAGCTTCCCGCCGAGCCGTTCGACACGGTGATCATCAACTCCGTGGCGCAGTACTTCCCGAGCGTCGGCTACCTCGCCGAGGTGATCCGCACGGCCGCCGCGCGCGTCCGGCCGGGCGGGGTCGTCTTCCTCGGCGACATCCGGAACCTGCGCTCGCTGCGCGCGTTCCGGACCGCGACCGAGCTGCGCCACGGCCGCCGGGACGCCGCGGCCGCCGACCAGGCGATCGCCCGGGAAGGCGAGCTGGTGCTCGACCCGGACTTCTTCACGGCGCTGAGCCGGGAACTCGACGGCTTCGACGACGTCGACCTGTGGGTCAAGCGCGGCCACGCGCACAACGAGCTGACCCGGCACCGCTACGACGTCGTGCTGCGGAAGGCCCCGAAGCCGGCGCCGGTGGCCGAAGACGTCGTCTCGTTCACCTCACTTCCCGAGCTGGAAGCGCGGCTGGCCGACGGCCCGGCCCGGCTGCGCGTGACCGGCGTGCCCGACGCCCGCCTGTCCGGTGAGCTGGCCGCCGTCGCGGCGCTCGCGAGCGGGGACGCCGATGCCGCACTGTCCGCTTTGGACGGCGAGCCGTCCGGGGTGGACCCGGAGACCCTGCACGCCCTCGGCGAGCGCCACGGCTACCGCGCGTATGCGACCCTGACCGCGGACGCGGGCACGCTGGAAGTCGTGTTCACCACCGGTGCGCCGACGCGGATCCACCGCACCCGCCCGGTCCGCGCCGCCCTCGAGGCGCTCGGCAACCACCCGGCGGGGCAGCGGGACACGAGCGCGCTGGTGGCGGCGCTGCGGGCGCACGTCCGCGACCGGCTGCCGCAGTACATGGTGCCCTCGGCGTTCGTGCTCCTGGACCGGCTGCCGCTGCTCGCCTCGGGCAAGCTCGACCGCCGCGCGCTGCCGAGCCCCGACAAGCAGGCCGCCACCACCGGGCGGGCGCCGCGGACCCCGGTCGAAGAGGTCCTGTGCGGGCTCTTCGCCGAAGTCCTCGACACCTCGGTCGGCGTCGACGACGACTTCTTCGCCCTCGGTGGCCATTCCCTGATGGCGACGCGGCTGGTCGCGCGGCTGCGCGCGGTCTTCGGCGTCGAGCTGCAGGTGCGCTCGGTGTTCGAAACGCCGACCGTGGCCGGGCTCGCCACGCTGCTGGCCGCCGCGGACGCCTCGGCCGCCCGCCCCGCCCTGACGCGCGCCGAGCCCCGGCCGGACGTGCTGCCGTTGTCGTTCGCCCAGCAGCGGCTGTGGTTCCTGCACCGCCTCGAAGGCCCGTCGGCGACGTACAACATGGCGAGCGCGGTCCGGCTCACCGGCGCGCTCGACGTCGACGCGCTGCGCACCGCACTGTCCGATGTGGTCGAACGCCACGAAGCCCTGCGGACGGTCTTCCCCGAGATCAACGGAGAAGCGCGGCAGCAGGTGCTCGAAGAAGTCTCGATCCCGCTGCCGGTCCGTGCGGTCACCGGCGCCACGCTCGCCGACGCGGTCTCGGAAGCGGCTCGCACGGTGTTCGAACTGGAGTCGGAGCTCCCGTTGCGCGCGGAGCTGCTGCGGCTGGGCGCCCGGGAACACGTCCTCGTGCTGGTGTTCCACCACATCGCCTCCGACGGCTGGTCGACCGCGCCGCTGTGGCGCGACCTCGCCACGGCGTACACCGCCCGGCAAGCCGGTGAAGCTCCACAGTGGACACCGCTGCCGGTGCAGTACGCGGACTACACGCTCTGGCAGCGGGACGTCCTCGGCGAGCCGGTGATCGAACCGCAGCTGGCGTACTGGCGCGAAGCCCTCGCCGGGCTGCCGGAACGGATCGAGCTGCCGACCGACCGGCCGCACCCGGCGGAGGCGTCCTACCGCGGCGAGCAGTTCGCCTTCGGCTGGGACGCGCGCCTGCACAGTGGACTCGTCGACCTGGCTCGCGCGTGCGGGGCCAGCGTGTTCATGGTGGTGCACGCCGGGCTCACCGCGGTGCTCACCCGGCTCGGCGCGGGCACCGACGTGCCGATCGGCACGTCCATCGCCGGGCGCACCGACCAGGCGCTCGACGACCTCGTCGGCTTCTTCGTCAACACCCTGGTGCTGCGCGTCGACACCGGCGGCGACCCGACGTTCCGCGACCTCGTGGCCCGGGTGCGGGACCGCAGCCTGGACGCCTACGCCCACCAGGACGTCCCGTTCGAACGGCTGGTGGAGGCGCTGAACCCGGCGCGGTCGCTGGCGTACCACCCGCTGTTCCAGACGATGCTGGCGTGGCAGAACAACGCCGTCGCCGACCTGACCCTGCCGGGCCTGACCGTCGTGGAGGAACCGGTCCGCACCGGCACTTCACGCGCCGACCTGGTGTTCTTCGTCGGCGAGTCGCCCGGCACCCAGGCCGGGATCCGCGGCACGGCCGAGTACAACAGCGACGTCTTCGACCGTGCGAGCGTCGAGGCGATCCTGGCCCGGCTGCGGACACTGCTGGCGGCCGTTGTCGCCGACCCGGACACCCGGATCGGCGCGGTCGACCTGCTCACCGACGCCGAGCACGACCAGCTCGCCCCCGCGCCGGCGACCGTCCTCCCCGCGGAAACGACCAGTGAATTGTTCGCGGCGCAGGTGGCCCGGACGCCGGACGCCACCGCGCTGGTCTTCGGCAGCGAGCAGCTCACCTACGCGGAGCTGGACACGCGGGCCACGACGCTCGCCCGTGCCCTGCTCGCGCGGGGTGCGGGGCCGGAGCGGGTCGTGGCGGTCGCGCTGCCGCGGTCGGCTGACCTCGTCGTCGCGCTCCTGGCGGTGCTCAAGACCGGCGCCGCCTACCTGCCGCTGGACCTCAACCACCCGGCCGAGCGCGTCGAACTGATGCTCACCGACGCGAAGCCGCACCTGGTCATCGCCGAGGACGGCTTCGGCGACCGGCTGGTCCGGCCCGGCGACACCGGGCCCGCACCGGTCTGGCCGTTGATCCGCCCGGACCACCCGGCGTACGTGATCTTCACGTCCGGCTCGACCGGGCGCCCGAAGGCGGTCGCGGGCACCCAGCTCGCCTTGGCGAACCGGCTGCACTGGGGGCGCGGGCGCACCGAAGGCGTCCGGGTCGCGAAGAGCGCGCTGACCTTCATCGACGGCTCGACCGAGCTGCTCGGCGGCCTCGTCGCGGGCGACCCGGTGGTCCTCGCGGACGACGCGACCGCCACCGATCCGCACGCGCTCGCCGAGCTCGTCCGGACGTCCGGCGCCCAGGTGCTGACCGTCGTGCCGAGCCTCCTCGACACCTTCGCCGAAGACACCCAGGCCGACGCGTTCGCTTCGGTGACGACGTGGATCACCAGCGGCGAGCCGCTTTCCGAGGCGCTCGCGGAAAAGGTCGCGCGGCGGTGGCCGTCGGCGAAACTGGTGAACCTGTACGGCTGCTCGGAGGTCGCCGGCGACAGCCTCGCGCAGGAGTGCGGGCCGGTGGCCATCGGACGGCCGGTCGCGAACACCCGCGCGTACGTCCTCGACGCCGGGTTGCGGCCGGTGCCGCCGGGCGTGCGCGGCGAGCTGTACCTGGCCGGCGCCGGCCTCGCCCGGGGTTACCTCGGGCGCCCGGCGCTGACCGCGGAACGGTTCGTGGCCTCGCCGTTCGAAGCGGGGGAGCGGATGTACCGCACCGGCGACCTCGTCCGCCGCCGTCCCGACGGCGCGCTCGACTTCCTCGGCCGGGCCGACCAGCAGCTCAAGGTCCGCGGCTTCCGCGTCGAGCCGGGTGAGATCGAAGCCGCGCTGAAGGCCGACGCCGCGGTCGCCCGCGCGGTCGTCGTCGCCCGGGCGAACCGGTTGATCGCCTACGTCGCGCCGTCGGGCGACCCGGCCGCGTTGCGGTCGTCGCTGGCGGCGCGGTTGCCGGCGTACTCGGTCCCCTCGGCGATCGTCGTGCTGCCGGAACTGCCGGTGAACGCCAACGGCAAGCTCGACCGCGCCGCCCTGCCCGATCCGGACATCCGGACCTCGGGCCGCGTTGCACGCACACCGGCCGAGCAGGCCCTGTGCGAACTGTTCGCCGACGTCCTCGGCGTGCCGGCGGTCGGGCCGGACGACGGGTTCTTCGCGCTGGGCGGGCATTCGCTGCTGGCGACGCGCCTGGTCAGCCGGGTCCGTGCGCTGCTCGGCGTCGAAGTGCCGATCCGGGCGGTGTTCGACGCGCCGACCCCGGCCCGGCTCGCCGAAGTCCTGGACCCGGGCCGCCGCAGCCGCCCGCCGCTGGTGCCGGCCGACCGGCCGGACGTCCTGCCGCTTTCGTTCGCGCAGCAGCGGTTGTGGTTCCTCGACCGCCTCGACGGGCTGTCGGCGACCTACAACATCCCGTGGGCGTGGGAGCTGACCGGACCGGTCGACGCCGATGCCCTCGAAGCCGCACTGCGTGATGTCGTGGCGCGCCACGAGGTCCTCCGGACGCTCCTGGTCGAGGAACAGGGCACCCCGCGGCAGGTCGTCCTCGACCCCGGCGACGACCGCGCCCGCCCGGACCTGGTCGTCGAAACGGCTGCCGATCCCGGCGAGCGCGTCACCGCGGCGGCGTCGTACTGCTTCACCCTCGACGCCGAGATCCCGATCCGGGCCACGCTGGTGTCGGCCGGGCCCGAGCGGCACGTGTTCGTGCTGCTGGTGCACCACATCGCGGGCGACGGCTGGTCGCTGCCGCCGCTGAAGCGGGACCTCGACACCGCGTACGCCGCGCGACTGCGGGGCGAAAGTCCACAGTGGACGCCGTTGCCGGTGCAGTACGCGGACTACACGCTGTGGCAGCGCGAGATGTTCGGCCGCGCCGACGACCCGGACAGCGTGCTCGGCCGCCAGGCGGCGTTCTGGCGGGACACCTTGGCGGGTCTGCCCGACGAGCTGGCGCTCCCGGCGGACCGGCCGCGCCCGGCGCGCTCGACCAACCGCGGGTCCGCCGTGCCGTTCACCGTGCCCGCGGAAGTCCACAGTGGACTACGCGCACTGGCCAACGGCAGCGGCACCAGCACGTTCATGGTGCTGCAGGCGGCGCTGGCCGCCCTGCTGACCCGGCTCGGCGCGGGCACCGACATCCCGCTGGGGACGCCGGTGGCCGGCCGCACCGACCACGCGCTGGAGGACCTGGCCGGGTTCTTCGTCAACACGCTGGTCCTGCGCACCGACACCGGCGGCGACCCGACGTTCCGGGAGCTCCTGGCCCGTGTCAGGGAAGCCGACCTCGCCGCGTACGCCCACCAGGACCTGCCGTTCGAGCACCTCGTCGAGCTGCTCAACCCGCCGCGCTCGCTGGCCCGGCACCCGCTGTTCCAGGTCATGCTCGCGGTGTACTACTCCAGTGGCGAACGGGAGCGGCTGCTCGGGCTCGACGCGGCCTACCGGGACACCGGGCTGCGGCAGGCGAAGTTCGACCTGTCCTTCGACCTGGTCGAAACCGCGGGCGGCATTGAGGGCGACCTCGAGTTCAGCCTCGACCTCTTCGACGAGCCGACCGCCCGGACGCTCGCCGAGCGCCTGGTGCGGCTGATGACGGCCGTCGTCGCGGACCAGGACCGGCCGCTGAGCCGGATCGACGTCCTCGAACCCCTCGAGCGGGACCGGATCCTGCGCGAGTGGGGGAGCGGCGAGCCGCTGACGACGTCGGCGCCGACGGTCGTCGACCGGCTGGCCGCGCAGGTGGCGGCGACCCCGGACGCGACCGCGCTGAGCGATGCCGATTCGAGCGTCACCTTCGCGGAGTTCGCCGCGCGGACCGACCGCCTCGCCCGGTGGCTCGCGTCCCGGGGCGCGGGTCCGGAGCGGGTCGTGGCGCTCGTGCTGCCGCGGTCCGCGACGGTCGTCGAGGCGATCTTCGGCGTGTTCAAGACGGGCGCGGCGTACCTGCCGGTGGACCCGGACCAGCCGGCCGACCGGATCGCCGCGATCCTCGAGGACTCCGGTGCCGCGCTGGTGCTCACCAGCCGTGCGCTGGCCTCACCGGTTCCGGGAGCGCTGTTCATCGAGGACGTCGTGGACACCGGCGCGGCTTTGAAGCCGCCGTCGCCCGCGAACCCGGCGTACGTGCTCTACACCTCCGGTTCGACGGGCAAGCCCAAGGGCGTCGTCATCCCGCATTCGGGGCTGGTGAACCTGTTCCACAGCCACCGCGAGACGCTCTACCGCCCGGCGGTCGCCGCGGCGGGCGGGCGGCGGCTGCGGGTCGGGCACGCGTGGGCGTTCTTCTTCGACGCGTCCTGGCAGCCGCAGCTGTGGCTGCTCGACGGGCACGAGGTGCACGTCGTCGACGACGAAACCCGCCGCGATCCCGCGCGGCTGGCGACGGTGGTGCGCGAACGCGGGCTCGACTTCCTCGAACTCACGCCGTCGCACTTCACGCAGCTGGCCGAGGCGGGCGTGGTCGAGGACGGGAAGTGCGCGCTCGGCGTCGTCGGCGTCGGTGGGGAAGCCGTGTCCCAGACGCTGTGGGAGACGTTGCGGTCGATGCCCGGCACGGCGGCGTACAACCTCTACGGGCCGACCGAGGCCACGGTGGACGCGCTGGTCGGCCGGTTCGCCGACGCGGACCGGCCGGTGGTCGGCCGCCCGGTGCACAACGCGCGGGCGTACGTCCTCGACGGCGGCCTGACGCCGGTCCCGGCCGGGGTGCCGGGCGAGCTGTACCTGGCCGGCGCCGGGCTGGCCCGCGGCTACCACGGGCGTCCTTCGCTGACCGCGGAACGGTTCGTCGCCTCGCCGTTCGAGCCGGGGGAGCGGATGTACCGCACCGGCGACCTCGTGCGGTGGCGGCCGGACGGGCAGCTGGAGTATCTCGGCCGCACCGACGACCAGGTCAAGCTCCGCGGCTTCCGGATCGAACCGGGCGAGATCGAGACGGCCCTGGCCCGGCACGAGGACGTCACGCAGGCGCTGGTCGTCGTCCGCGACGAGCGGCTGGTCGCGTACCCGACGCCGTCCACTGTGGACCCGGCGCGGCTGCGGGAGTTCCTCGCCCGGACGCTGCCGGAGTACATGGTGCCCGCGGCGATCGTCCCCCTCGACGCGTTCCCCGTGACACCCAACGGGAAGCTCGACAAGGCCGCGCTGCCCGTGCCGGAGTTCGAAACCCGGGGCCGTGCCCCGGAAACCCCCTTGGAGAAGACCCTCTGCGAAATCTTCGCGGAGGTGCTGGACGTCGCCGCGGTCGGCGCCGACGACGACCTGTTCACCCTCGGCGGCCACTCGATGCTGCTGGTGGTCCTGCGCAACCGGATCACCGAACGGCTCGGGACCGAACTGCCGATCGCCGAATTCTTCCGCACCCCCACCGCGGCCGGACTCGCCGCGCTGCTGACCCGAGACACGGAGTAGACGTGCACCGCACCCTGATGAACGCCAAGATCCACCGCGCCACCGTGACCCAGGCCGACCTGCACTACGTCGGTTCGCTGACCATCGACGCGGACCTGATGGCCGCCGCGGACATCGTCGAAGGCGAGCAGGTCCACGTCGTCGACATCACCAACGGCGCCCGGCTGGAGACCTACGCCATCACCGGCGAAGCGGGCAGCGGCGTGATCGGTGTCAACGGCGCGGCCGCGCACCTCGTGCACCCGGGCGACCTGGTCATCATCATCACCTACGCCCAGGTCGACGAGGCCGAGCGCGCGGCGCACCGGCCCCGGGTGGTGCACGTCGACGCCGACAACCGGCAGGTCCACCTGGGACACGACCCGGCCGAGCCGGTGCCCGGCGCCGAGACCCAGCTCTCCGGCCGTGGGCGGTGACACAGTTGCTTTTGCGAGGCTGCCCTAAATAAGGTGTGCCTACCCTAAAGTTCGGCGAGAGGTTCTCATGTCCCTGTTCCAAGGCGCGGCCGGGCTCAGCCGGCGTGGATTCCTGATCGGCGCCGGTGGCGTCGCCGCCGCGGCGGCCCTGACCGCGTGCGGCAGCGGTGACGGCAAGCAGGCGGGTGCCGCCTCCGGTCCCTGGGAGTTCACCGACGACCGCGGCCAGAAGGCGGCGCGCGACCAGCGTCCGGCGCGGGTGGTGGCCTACGCCAGCTCGGCCGCCGCGCTGTGGGACTACGGCGTCCGCCCGGTCGGCGTGTTCGGCCCGCAGAAGACCGCCGACGGCGGCAAGGAGATCCAGGCGGGCAACATCGACCTGAACTCCGTCACGTCGATCGGCAACGCCTGGGACGACTTCAGCATGGAGAAGTTCGCGGCGCTCAAGCCCGACCTGGTCGTCACCGGCCTGACCGGCGCGAAGCCGACGGACATGTGGGTGCTCACCGACGACCTCGGCCCCAAGGTGCAGCAGGTCGCGCCGATCGTCGCGCTCTCGGAGTACAAAGTCACGCTGCCCAAGGTGATCGAGCGCTACTCGCAGCTGGCCGTCGCGCTGGGCGGTGACGCCGGCTCGGAGACGATGAAGAAGGCCAAGGAGGACTTCGACAAGGCGTCCGAGGAACTGCGCGCGGCGGCGAAGGAGAAGGCCGGCCTCAAGGTCCTGGTGCTCTACGGCGACAAGGACGGCCTCTACATCGCGAAGCCGGACTTCTTCGCCGACCTGGCGTACTACCGCGAGCTCGGCCTGGACATCGTCTCCGGCGGCGGCACCGAGGACTACTGGGAGCAGCTGTCCTGGGAGCAGGCGGGCAAGTACCCGGCGGACCTGATCCTGACCGACTCGCGCTCCTACGCCCTGCCGCGCGCCCAGATGACGCAGTTCCCGACGTGGAACCAGCTCCCCGCCGTCAAGGCGAACCAGCTCGGCGACTGGTCGGCCGAGCCCCGCTTCAACCACCTGCTCGCCACGCCGGTCATCCAGAAGCTGACCGCGCTGGTGAAGGGCGCCCGCACCGACGTCACCGCCTGAGGAGGCCCGCCGTGACCAACCCGTTCGAAGACCCCGACGGCACGTACCTGGTGCTGGTCAACGCCGAAAACCAGCACAGCCTCTGGCCCGAGTCCGTCGACGTCCCGGCCGGCTGGACGGTGGCCTTCGGGCCGTCCGGCCGCCAGGCGTGCCTGGACCACGTGGAAGCGAACTGGACGGACATGCGGCCGAAGTCCCTGGCCGACGCCATGGACGACTGACCCTTCCGGGAAGACGAAAGCGCCGGGAGCCCGCGTGGCTCCCGGCGCTTTCGCGTGCTTACCCGCCGCGCAAGTCCGTGAATGCCACATTCACGGACACTACGTCCCTCGATGTGGCATTCACGGACTTCGGCCAGGTCAGGCGCGCTGGCCGGACCAAGCCGTCCAGAGCTTCGCGTACTGGCCGCCCGCCGCGACCAGTTCGTCGTGGGTCCCGGACTCCACCACGGCGCCCGCGTCCAGCACCACGATCCGGTCGGACGCCGCCGCCTGCGTCAGGCGGTGCGCCACCACCAGCGCCGTCCGTCCTTCCAGCGCGGCCGCGGCCGACGCCTCCAGCACCCGGGAGCCGGCGCTGCCCGCTTCCGCCGTGGCCTCGTCGAGGATCGCGATCGGCGGGTCGGCCAGCACCAGGCGGACCAGGGCGAGCTGCTGCGCCTGCGTGACGGTCAGCTGGTGGCCGCCTTCGCCGACGACCGTCGCCAGGCCGTCCGGCAGGGACGAAACCCAGGTCAGCGCGCCCACCTTCGCAAGCGCGGCCCGCAGTTCGGCGTCGGTCGCTTCCGGGCGCGCCAGCCTCAAGTCGTCGGCCAAAGGTCCGGCGAAGACGTGGACCTCCTGGCTGATCAGCGCGACCGTCCGGCGGGTGCCCGCCGGGCCCAGCTCGTCGAGCGGGACGCCGCCGAGGGTGACCGAACCCGTGCCCGGGCGGTGGATGCCGGCGATCAGCTTGGCCAGCGTCGTCTTCCCGGCACCGCTCGCCCCGACCAGCGCCACCCGTTCGCCGGGGGCGACGGCGAGGTCGACGTCGGCCAGCACCGGGTGACCGTCCACATAGGAGTACCCGATGCCCGCCGTCTTGACCGACGCGTCGACCGGCCGGGCCGGGCGCGCGGGGGACGCCTCCGCGGGGAGGTCGGCGACGCCGATCAGCCGCGCCAGGCTCGCCGCGGCCGCCTGCGCGTCGTCGACCAGCGCGAGCGCGGTCGTGATCGGCCCGAACAGGCTGTGGAAGTACAGCGCCGCCGCCGTCGCCACGCCGACCGACACCGCGTCCGCCCCGACGAGCAGGAATCCCATCGCCAGCACGGCCGACAGCCCGAGGAACTCGGCGAGGTTGAGCCGCGCGTAGAACCGCGTCACCAGCCGGATCCCGCGCAGCGCCAGCTCGACGGCGCCGTTCGAGCGCTGCCGCACCCGCTCGAGGTGCGCATCGGCGAGCCGGAACGCGCGGACCGTTTTCGCGCCGCCGATGGTGTCCAGGAGCTGCTGCTGTTGCGCGCCGACGGCCTCGCGTTGGCTGGCGTACAGCGGCTTCGCGCGCGGCACGTACCAGCGCACGGTCCACAGCTGGACCGGCACGGCCACCAGCGCGGCCAGCAGGAACCGCCAGTCGAGCACGGCCAGCGCGCCCAGCGTCAGGACGACGGTCAGCACCGACCGGCCCAGCTCGGGCAGCGCCTGCCGGACGCCTTCCGCGACGACGGAGACGTCGTTGGTCACTCGGGCGGTGAGATCGCCGGAGCCGGCCCGTTCGAGCTGTTCGAGCGGCAGCCCGAGGGCCCGTTCGACGAAACGCTCGCGCAGCTCGGCGAGGATCGTTTCGCCGAGGCGCGCCACCAGCGACACGCCGATGGCGGTCGCGACCGCCTGGGCCAGCGCGACCAGCACCAGGCCGACGACCGGCGTGACGAGGTCGGCGGCCGGGTGGTGCGTCGCGACCAGGTCGACGACGCGGCCGAGCAGGGGAGCGGTGAGCAGGCCGATCGCGGTCGCCGCGACGAGCATCGTGGCCGCCGCGGTCGTGCGGCCCTTGGCCCGGCCGAGCAGCTCGCCGACGACGGCGCGGATCCGGCGGCCGTCGGCCACGGGGAGGAGTTCACGGGTCATGACAGCACCGCCGCCCGGTAGTCGGCCCGGCCCGCCAGGTCGGCGTGGCTGCCTTCGCCCGTCACGCGCCCGTCGTCGAGCAGGACGACTCGGTCGGTCGCGGCGAGCAGCGCCGGGCTGGTGGTCACGAGGATGGTCGTGCGGCCGCGCCGCAGCTCCGCCAGTCCCGCGGCGATCCGCGCCTCGGTGACGGTGTCGACCGCGGTCGTCGGGTCGTGCAGCACCAGCACCGGCGCGTCCGCGGCGAGCGCGCGGGCGAGGGCGACCCGCTGGCGCTGCCCGCCCGACAGCGACCGCCCGCGTTCGGTGACGGCGGTCGCGACGCCGTCGGGCAGCGCGCTGGCCACCTCGTCGACGGCGGCCGCGGTCATCGCTTCGGCGGTCCTGGGCCCGGTTTCGACGTTCTCGGCGACGGTGCCGGCGAACAGGTCGGCGTCGTGCGCGGCGACCAGCACCACCTCCCGCACCCGGCTCGGGTCCACAGTGGACAGGTCGACCGAGTCGACCGACACCGAGCCGCTCGCCGGGTCGGCGGCGCGGCCGAGGCAGTCGAGCAGGTCCGTCGCGGCGGCCGGGTCGGTGGCGACCACGCCCAGCAGCTCACCGGGCCGGGCCTCGAAGCCGACGTCCCGCAGCGCGCCGCGGTTCAGCGCGGCCAGCTTGACGTGCCCGGCGGCCGGGACCGGCAGCGTGGCGTCGCCGGCACCGACGGCGGGCGGCGCGTTGAGCACGTCGGCGATGCGCGCGGCCGACGCCCGGCCCTGCGCGAGTTCGCCGTTGACCCACGAGAAGATCGTGAACGGCGTGATCAGGTACTGCGCGAGCCCGACCGCGGCGACCAGGTCGCCGACGCTGATGTCGCCCGCGGCGGCGAGGTTGCCGCCGACGAGCGCGACCACGGCGATGAAGACACCGGTGAGCGCGAGCAGCGCGCCGTTGTGCCAAGCCTGGGCGCGAGCGGCGCGCAGGGTCGCGTTGAGCGAGTCCTGGCTGGTGCGGCGGTAGCGGTCGACGGCGGCGCTTTCGGCGCCGACGCCCTTGAGCACGCGCAGCCCGGCGACGAGGTCGGTGGCGATGCCGGACGCGAAGGCGGAGCGCTCCTGCTCGGCCTCGCTGCGGCGCTCCAGGGGCTTGCCGATCAGGTGGGCCAGGTACAGCATCGGCGGCGTGCCGAGCAGCACTAGCAGGCCGAGCGGCAGCGACATGGTGAGCAGCGCGACGGCGCTGACCAGCAGCCCGGCCAGCCCGGCGGCGGCGAACGGCAGGACGCCGTTGACCGTGCCGACCCGCTTCGCGTCCGACGTCCCGATGCTCACCAGCTCCCCGGCCAGCGCACCGGAGTCCGCGACCCCGCCCGGGTGCAGCACCCGGCGTCCGACGTCGAGGCGGAGTTCGTGGGCCGCGCGCTCCGCGGCGCGTTCGCCTAAGCGCGCGCCCAGGCGGTAGCTGGTCGACAGCGCGGCGAAGAGGACACCCAGCACCGCGAGCCAGAGCAGGAGCGTGCTGACCGAACCGTCGGCGATGGCCTGGTCGATCACCACGCCGATCACCACCGGCACCAGCGCTTCGCCGCCCTGGTGGCACGCCGTCAGCAGCGCCGCGAGGGTCACCGATCGTCGTTGCCCGGCGATCGACCGGCGGAGGACTTCTCGTCCCGTCGTGCTCACCCGCGCCTCCCTGTCCGCGTCGTGGATAGGTAAGGCTAGTCTAAGTAAAAGAGTTACGGGAAAACGGTCGGCTTCGTCTCAGTCCGCGGCTCGGTGGCCGGTTCCCCGAACCGCGCCAGCGCGAGCGCGGCGGCCACGGCGAGCACGAACCCGGCGACGGCGACGACCGCGAACCCCGGCCGCGTGCGGTCGCCGAGCGCGAACACGCCGATCAGCGACGGGAAGACGGTCTCGCCGAGCACCATCATCGCGGTGGACGTGGTGACGCTCCCGCGTTGCAGCGCCGTCGCGTAGAACAGCATCGCCATCCCGCCCGCGACCGCGACGGTGTAGGTCGCGGGGTCGGTGAGCAGGTCGAGCGGCGCGAGGCTCGGGATGATCCGCCCGGCGATGGCGACGACCCCGAAGCTCAGTCCGGCGACCAGCCCGAGCGCCGGCGTCCGCACCCGCCGGTTCGCCTTCCCCGCGGCGATCCCGGCCCCGGCCAGCACGACGACCGCGCCGATCAGCCCCAGCCGGAACCCGAGCCCGACCGGATCGGACCCTTCGCTTTCGGCGGCCGCCCCGAGCAGCGCGAGCCCGGCGCAGACGACGGCCACGGCCGCCCATTCCCGCCGCCCGAGCCGCACCCCGAGGAACCGCGCGGCGACGGCCGTGACGGCGAGGCTCGCGGCGAGCGCGGCCTGCACGACGAACAGCGGCAGGACGTGCAGGGCGGCGATCTGCGCGACGAACCCCAGGACGTCCAGCGCCAGGCCGAGGACGAACTTCCACTGGCCGAGCACGCGCACGAGCAGTTTCGGATCGACGCCGTCGGCCCCGGTGTCGGTCGCCCGCGCGGCGACCGCCTGCATCACCGAAGCCACGCCGTACGCGATCGCCGCGCCCAGAGCGCAAAGCAGTCCCCACCACATGGCGATCACTCTATTTTGTCGGACCTGTGGGGTACGTTGCGGTCATGTCGAACACGAGTTCGAAGACGCACCGCCGCTGGCCCGCGAGGCTCGCGGCCGACGAACTGCGCCTCCAGCTGGACTTCCTGCAGTTCCTGCGCGCGACGGCGGTGAACAAGCTGGCGGGCCTGACGACGGACCAGGCGGCGGCGACCCCGTTGCCGACTTCGCCACGGATGAGCGCGCTGGGGGTGGTGAAGCACCTGACGGCGGTGGAGCGCTGGTGGCTGTGCATCGAGGCGGGTGGGGCGGACCTGCCGTCGCTGTGGGCGGGGACGCCGGACCCGAGCTGGGACCTGGCGGAATCCGACACGCCGGAGTCGGTGGTGGCCGCGTACCGGGCGGAGTGGGGGCGGGCGGAGAAGGCGTTGCGGCGGCTGGGGCCGGATGACCGGACCCGGAGGAGGGGGGAGTTCACGGTGCGCTGGGTGGTGGCGCACGTGGTGCAGGAGACGGCGCGGCACGTGGGGCACCTGGATGTGCTGCGGGAGCTGGCCGACGGGGAGGTGGGCGAGTGAGGGAAGAGAAAACGACGTGACGTTGCCACTAGCCTGGATGTGTGGCCGTCGTCGCGGAGTACCGCCGATTTACCGGCCCCCTGGCCCTCGTGCCGGCGGGGTTCCGGTGCCACGCCCACCGTCGGCTGACGGGCGCGAAACAGCGGACGCACTGACCTCGCCGGGTGCCGGGCCAGGGGGAGCCATTTCCCTCACCAGCCCGCTCATCCCGGAGGTCCCGTCATGCCCGAACCACTCACCCCCGCCCAGCTCATCCGTGATCTCGCCGTCCGCGATCTCACCGACGCGCGGGCCGGGGCGCACGCCGTACAACTCGTCGTCGCCCAGGCCGTCGAGGCACTGAGCAGCCTCTGGCCGACCGGCATCCGTCTTTGGCCCGGCGATCGGATCGTCACCATCGCCGACAACTACGACAACCTCGGTTACGACCCCGCCGACGTCACCCGCGATGCCCGCTACACCCGGTACGTCGACGACGGCCACGTCCTGCGCAGCCATTCCACCGCCATGGTCCCCGCCGCGCTGCGGGCCCTCGCCGCCTGCCCGGCCGACGACGTCCTGCTCGTCTGCCCCGGGATCGTCTACCGGCGGGACAGCATCGACCGGCTGCACACCGGCACGCCCCACCAGCTCGACCTGTGGCGGATCACCCGCCACCCCACCGGCCGCGCCGACCTCGAGGACATGGTCGCCGCGCTCGTGCCGGGCCTGAAGTGGCGGCTCGAGCCCCGGCGTCATCCGTACACAGTGGACGGTGCGCAGCTCGACGTCGAGCAAGACGGCCGCTGGGTGGAGGTCGCCGAGTGCGGGCTCGCGCACCCCGCCGTGCTGGCGCGTGCCGGCCTCGGCTCCGAATGGTCCGGGCTCGCGCTCGGCATGGGGCTCGACCGGATGGTGATGCTGCGCAAGGGCATCCCCGACATCCGGCTCCTGCGGTCGGCCGAGCCGGCCGTCGCCGCGCAGCTGACCGACCTCGCGCCCTACCGGCCGGTGTCGGCGCTGCCGCCGGTACGCCGTGACCTGTCGATCGCGGTCGACGCGGGCGACCGGGCCGAAGACCTCGGCGACCGGGTCCGGGACGCCCTCGGCGACGAAGCCGACGTCGTCGAGTCGGTCGAGATCCGCCAGGAGACGCCGTGCGCGGACCTGCCGCCGGCCGCGCTCGCCCGGCTCGGGGCCCACCGCGGGCAGCGGAACCTCCTGGTCCGCCTGGTGCTCCGCCCGCTGGGCGCCACCTTGTCCGACCATGAGGCCAACGTCCTGCGAGACCGCGTGTACGCCGCCCTGCACCGGGGGAGCGGCCACCAGTGGGCGTCAGGCCCGCAGGCCCCGGATCGCGAGAGCGGCGAAGCGCCGTGAAGCCGCGACGCGCGCCGCCGGTGACGCGGCCTGGATGCCGCCGTTCGCCATGAGCACCAGGATCACGTCGGCCAGTTCGACGTCGGGGCGCAGGTGACCGGCGTCCCTGGCCCGGCGGGTCAGCTCCCCGAGCGACTTCACCGCGCGTTCGCGGTCCCCCGCGAAGTCCAGGGCGTGCGGGAACTCGGCCATGAACGCCGCGGTGAAGCCCCGGTCGCGGGCGTGCAGCTTGCACAGCTGCTCGAGCACCGTGGTGAACCCGCGCCACGGATCGGGGTCGCCGAGGCCCTCGTCGACGAGCGTGTAGCACGCGCGCATCTGGTCGGCGAACGCCTCGGTGGCCAGCGCTTCCTTCGTCGGGAAGTGGCGGTACAGGGTCGCCGGGCCGACGTCGGCCCGGCGGGCGATCTCGCGCATCGGCACCGCCAGGCCGTCGACCGCGAACACCGCGCGGGCCGCTTCGAGGATGCGTTCGCGGTTGTCCCGGGCGTCGGAGCGCAGGACGTGAGACAAAACCTCGGTCACTCCCTCACTTTAGCCAACCGGACGGGGGCGTCCGTTAGCGTCCGCGGTCGACCATCCATTCCGGAACGACGGAGAAGACAGTGAAAGCAGTCGCGGTGCAGGAATTCGGCGGTCCCGAAGGGCTGGCCGTCGTCGACCTCGCGGTCCCGAGCCCGGCCGGCGGGCAGGTGCTGATCAGCACCGAAGCGATCGGCGTCGGCGGCGTCGACGTCGTGATCCGCAGCGGTGCGCTCGGGGACCACGGGTTCCAGGCCGGTCACGTCCTCGGCGGCGAGATCGCCGGCACGGTGGCCGCGGTCGGCGACGGCGTCGACCCGGCCTGGCTGGGCCGGCGGGTCTGGGCCTTCACCGGCGTCGGCGGCGGTTACGCCGAGCAGGCGGTCGCTTCCGTGGAGACGCTCGTCCCGCTCCCGCCCGCCGTCTCGCCCGTCGACGCCGTGACGCTCGGCAGCTCGGGCATGGTCGCCCACTTCGGACTGCGCCACGCGCACTTCGCCCCGGGCGAGTCGGTGCTGGTGCGCGGCGCGGCCGGCGGCATCGGCATCATGGCGGTCCAGCTGGCGGCCCGCGGCGGCGCCGGGAGGATCGCGGTGACGACGTCGTCGCCCGAGCGCGGCGAGCGCCTGCGGGAACTGGGCGCGACCGAGGTGCTCGGCCGCGACGGCGGGGGAGCCGGGGGCTTCGACGTCATCTTCGACATCGTGGCCGGCCCGGACCTCCCGTCGTTCTTCGGCAAGCTCAACCCCAACGGGCGCCTGGTGGCCGTCGGCGTGATGGGCGGCTACCCGCCCGCCGACTTCGGGAAGGAGCTGCTCGCGGACTTCCGGAAGTCGTTGTCCTTCGCGACGTTCAGCGCGGACACCGTGCCGATGGCCGACCGGTCCGCCGTCACCGCCGATCTCTTCGCCGGCGGCCTGCGGGCGGTCGTGCACGAGGTGCTGCCACTGGAACGGGCCGAGGCGGCGCACCGGAAGCTGGACGTGGGCGAGGTCTTCGGCCGGCTCGTGCTCACCACCGGGAATTTCAGCGGAGCACGCGATACCGCAGGTGCGTGACCGACGGCGTCGAGCGCCCGTCGATCTGCTCGAGGTTCAGCGGGGGTACGCCGTCGAACAGCCGGACGCCGGCGCCGAGCGTGAACGGTGAGATGTGCAGCCGCAGCTCGTCGATCAGGCCCGCGGCGAGGTACTGGTTGACGGTCGTCGCGCCGCCGTGGACGGAGATGCCGCCGTCCCCGGCGGCTTCGCGCGCGCGATCCATCGCGGCCTCGATGCCGTCGGTGACGAAGTGGAGCGTGGTGCCGCCGGCCATCGGCTGCGGTTCGCGCGGGTGGTGGGTCAGCACGAACACCGGCCCGTGGTAGGGCCGGTCCCACTCGCCGCGCACCGGGCCGAACATGTTGCGCCCCATGATGAACGCCTTCGCCGTCATCATGTGGTCGAACTCGGCGGGGTGCTCGTCGTGGCCTTCGCCGTACCAGGCGTGCAACCGGTCGCCCCAGCCGTCGCCGCCGTCGTCGCCGAACGGGCGCTGCTCGGTCTGGTGGTGCCCGGCCGCGTAGCCGTCGAGCGTGATCGTGAGGTCGCAGGTGACCGTCATCGTCGTGCCTTCCTCGGGGTCGGCACCCAGGATGGCCCGGGCGGGGACATGACGTCCAATGCCAATCCGGCCGACGAAGCATTGATATCGTCGATGAATGCTCAGCCTGGTCCAGCTCAAGGTCCTGGCCGCGGTGGCTCGCCACGGCTCGGTGACCGCCGCAGCCCGCGAGCTGCACTATTCGCAGCCGTCGGTGAGCCACCACCTGTCCCGGTTGGAGGCGGCGACCGGCGCCAAGCTCGTCCAGCGCGCCGGCCGCGGCATCCGCCTGACCCCGGAAGGGCGGCTGTTGGCCGGCCGCGCGGCCGAGATCGTCGGCCGCGCCGACGCGGCGGCCACCGAGCTGGCCGCCCAGGTCGGCCTGCGCGCCGGCCGCGTCCGGCTGGCGGCCAACGCGTCCGTGCTGAGCACCCTCGTCCCGAAGGCGGCCGCCGCACTGGCGCACGACCACCCGGGGTTGGAACTGAGCCTGGTCGACCAGCACCCGGTGGAAGCGCTGGACCTGCTGCGCCGCGGCGACATCGACGTCGCAGTGGTCTTCCAGCACGCCGGCGCCCGCCTCGAGGAGGAAGGCGTCCGGTTCCGCCACCTCGCCGACGACCCGATCCACCTCATCAGCCGCCATCCGGCCGACGAGCCGGCCGCCCACCGCGATTCCGCCTGGATCGGCGGCTGCGACCGCTGCCGGGCGGAACTGGACGTGGTGTGCGGCCAGGCGGGCTTCAGCCCGCGCATCGCTGCCTTCAGCGACGACATGGTGGTGGTCCAGTCCCTGGTCGCGGCGGGCCTCGGCGTCGCCACGCTGCCGGGCCTCGCGCTGGCGGCCCACCGCCGCCCGGACATCCACACGACCGAACTGCCGGGCGTCCACCGCCGCATCCACGCCGCCACCTACGGAGACCCGCCGGACCCGCCCGCCGTCGCCGCCGTGCTGGCCGCGCTGACCGCGGCGGCCGCGCCGGGTGCGGGCGGACCTCAAGGTGCCTAGCGGCTTTGCCGGGTGTGCTGCTGCGGGATGCCGCGTTCCCGCCGATACAGCGAATCGCAGGGCGGGCAGGCCGTCGGCACGCCGTGATCCCGGCGTTGGCCGAGCGGCCGGAACGCAGCCGACGCGGTGACCCCGCACAGCATCGTGACGCGCTGGCCGGCCTGCGGGATGCCGGTCAGCCGAGTCCGGTGCCACTTCCCGTCGACGACCGGATGGATGGCCTCCGGGTCGATGTAGATCACCGCGTCCTGGTGGGCGCCCTGGACGGGCTGTGGAGTCAGCAGTTGATCACGCATGGTCAGAGAATCTACAAACGCGCCGTTCACAAACGTTTCCTCGGAGGAAACCTGGGTGGGTAGCATGCCGGTATGGACTCGATCGGCGTCACCATTCGACGGTTCCGGCGCTGGCGAGGTATGTCGCTCGAACAGCTGGCCGGGCTGTCCGGCTTGTCGAAGGGGTACCTGTCCAAGATCGAGAACGAACGCTCGGCCATCGACAAGCGCTCGACCCTCGTGGCGATCGCCGGGGCGCTGCGCGTCAGCTTGTACGACATCACCGGCGATGGTCTGGAGATCCGTGATCCGCAGGCCGGCACCGCCATCCCGGCGATCCGCGACGCGCTGCTGAGCACGGACCTCGACGGCACCGAACCCCCGGTCGGTGAGCTCGCCGTCCTTCTGGCGGAGACACAGTTGCTCGCCGCGCTCCGGCAGGCGAATCAGGACGCCGAGGTAGGGGCTCGGCTTCCTGATCTGCTGGTGGCACTTCACACCCACGCTGAAAAACCCGAAGCCTTGCGTTCGCTGGTCACGGCGACCCACACCACCGCTCTTCTCACGAAGGGGCTCGGCGCTTTCGAGCTGGCCTGGATCGCCGCGGAACGCGGGCACGAAGCTGCTCAGCGGCTGGGAGAGCCCGGCTGGGTCGGTCTCGCCGAGTTCGCGCGTACGCAAGCCTTGTCGGGACTCGGCGCGCACAAACGTGCGGCGAAGCTCGCCGAACGGGCTCTCGACGACATCCCGGCCGATGCCTACGACGTGCGCGGGGCGCTCACTTTGACCACGGGCTACACCGAGTCGGTGCTGGGCGGGGACGCGACCGCGGCCCTCGACGAAGCGGCCGGCCTGGCTGAGCACGTGGCGCACGGGAACAGGAACTTCCTGCTGTTCAGTCCGGCCAATGTCGTCCTCTGGCGCATCTCGTCCGCACTGGAGCGCGGGGATCACGCCGAAGCCGCTCGGCTCGCCGAGACCCTCGATCCGGCGGAACTGGCCATCGACTCGCGCCGGACGACGTTCCTGATCGAGCACGCACGTGCGCTGTACGGCATCCGCAGGCCGGACGAAGAGGTGGTGTCGCTGCTCATCCGTGCGGAGAAGCTCGGGCACATCCGCACCCGGAGCAATCCCTTCGTGAGAGAGATCATCTCGACCATGCTCGCTCGCACGCGCCGGGAAGGTGTGGCCCGTGAGGTGCGCGGCATGGCGGATCGGATGGGGCTGCTCAAGCCCGCTTGACACTGTTCATCGCAGGCGCGCGGCGGCCGGACCGTAGGGTGTCCGGCATGACTGATCGGCTCTACTTCCGGCAGCTGCTCGCCGGCCGCGACTTCGCCGTCGGGGACTCCGTCGCCACGCAGATGCTGAACTTCGCCTACCTGATCGGCGACCGCGAAACCGGGGACGCGGTCATCGTCGATCCCGCGTACGCCGTGCAGGATCTGCTGGATGTGCTGGCGGGCGACGGGATGCGGCTGACCGGCGTGCTGGCGACGCACCACCACCCCGATCACGTCGGCGGGGACATGCTCGGCTTCTCGCTGCCCGGTATCGCCGAGCTGCTCGCCGTCCAACCGGTGCCGATCCACGTCAACGGGGCCGAGACCGAGTGGGTCAAGCGGGTCACCGGGGTGTCCGGGACGGACCTGCGCGCGCACGACCACGACGACGTCCTCGAAGTCGGAGCCATCCCGATCCGCCTGCTGCACACGCCCGGGCACACGCCGGGCAGCCAGTGCTTCCTCGTCGAGGGCAAGCTCGTCTCCGGGGACACCCTGTTCCTCGAAGGCTGTGGCCGCACCGATTTCCCCGGCGGCGACGCCGAAGAGATCTACCGCAGCCTGCAGCAGCTCGCCGGGCTCGCCGGAGATCCGGTCGTCTACCCCGGGCACCAGTACTCGGCGGAGCCGTCGGCCGCGCTGTCGGAAGTGAAGCGCAGCAACTTCGTCTACCGGCCGCGGTCGCTCGCCGAATGGAAGGTCATGTTCGGCGGCTGAGCCAAGTCGTTCCACGGGCTGAAACACGGGGCGTTCACGGAGTGGGCGCGGATTGACTTCGCTTCCCGGGGACCGGAAGGTCGGGGCCACGCAAGCGAAGAAACCCCTGTCCCCGGGAGAAATCCGTGTCGATTTCCACCACGGGCGTGCTCACGCGCGTCCGGCCGGCCGGTCCTCGGCCACCGCGCAAGGCGCGGCGCCTCGACCTCCGGCGCTGGATCAGCCCGGTGGTGCTCGTGGCCGCCTGGCAGCTCGCGAGCGCCACCGGCGCCCTGCCGCCCGACAAGCTCAGTTCACCGTGGACGGTCGTGCAAGCCGGCGCCGAAGTCGCGCGCAGCGGCGAACTCGGGACCGCGTTCGCGGTTTCGCTCGGCCGGGTCGGCGCCGGGTTCGCGATCGGCGCGGCCGTCGGGGCGGTGCTCGGCATCGTGTCGGGGCTGTCCCGCTGGGGTGAGGTGCTGGTCGACCCGCCGGTGCAGATGCTGCGCACGCTGCCCTTCCTCGGCCTGATCCCGCTGTTCATCCTGTGGTTCGGCATCGGCGAGGAAACGAAGATCGTGCTGGTCGCGCTCGGCGTGGCCTTCCCGCTCTACCTCAACGTCCACTCGGGAATCCGCGGCGCCGACCCCGACCTCGTCGAAGCCTCGCGGGCACTCGGGTTCAGCCGCGCGGAACGGCTCTGGCACGTCGTCATCCCCGGCGCGCTGCCGCAAGGGCTCGTCGGGCTGCGGCAGTCGCTCGGCATCGCCTGGCTCGCGCTGATCGTCGGCGAGACGGTCAACGCCGACGCCGGCGTCGGCTACCTCATCAACAACGCGCGCGAGTTCCTGCGCACCGACGTCGTGGTCGTCGGCCTGGTCCTGTACGCCCTGCTCGGCCTGGTCACCGACGCGCTGGTCCGGCTGCTCGAACGGAAGGTGCTGCGGTGGCGAACCCGGTAGCCGAGGTCCGCGGCCTCACGAAGCGGTTCGGCGACCGCACCGTCCTCAGTGGACTCGACCTGACCGTGGAGCGCGGCGAGTTCGTCGCCCTGCTGGGCCGCAGCGGCTCCGGCAAGTCGACGCTGCTGCGCGTCCTGGCCGGCCTCGACGGCGACCTCGAGGGCAGCGCGGTCGTCACCGGGACCGTCTCGGTCGCGTTCCAGCAGCCGCGGCTGCTGCCGTGGCGGAAGGTCTGGCGCAACGTCGTCCTCGGCTTGAAGTCCGGCGACCGCGCGCTGGCAGAGAAAGCGCTTGCCGAGGTCCGCCTGGCCGAGCACGCCGACGACTGGCCGCTCACGCTGTCCGGCGGTGAGGCACAGCGCGTGTCACTGGCCCGCGCGCTCGTGCGCGAACCCGACTTGCTGCTGCTCGACGAACCCTTCGGCGCCCTCGACGCGCTGACCCGCATCGCGATGCACGGCCTGGTGCTGGATCTCTGGCGCCGGCACGGGCCGGGCGTGCTGCTGGTGACCCACGACGTCGACGAGGCCCTTCGCCTCGCCGAACGGGTGCTGGTGCTCGACGGCGGCCGGATCGTGGCCACCCACCGGCCACGCGAAACCGATGACCACGACGACCTCCGCCGCCGGGTGCTGGCGGACCTGGGAGTGACCGAAGATGCTGTGGCGTAAAGGAATGGCGGCCGTCGCGGCCGCGCTGGTGCTGGCCGGGTGCGGCTCGGCGACCGGCGCCGACCAGGCGGCCGTGCCGGGGCCGGTGAGCGCGGCGGACCTGGCGAAGGTGACGCTCAAGGTCGGCGACCAGAAGGGCGGCGTCAAGTCGCTGCTCACCGCGGCCGGCCAGCTGGACGGGACGCCGTACAAGATCGAATGGGCCACCTTCACCTCCGGCCCGCCGCTGCTCGAGGCCGCGTCGGCCGGCGCGATCGACACCGGCCGTGTCGGCAACACGCCGCCGATCTTCGCGGCCGCGGCGAAGGCGAAGATCAAGGTGATCGGCGTTTCGCGCAGCAACGTCGAACGGGAAGCGCTGCTGGTCCCGCCGGACTCGCCGCTGCGGACCGTCGCCGAGCTGAAGGGCAAGACGATCGGCGTCGCCAAGGGCAGCTCGGCGCACGGCCAGCTGCTGAACACCCTGCACAACAACGGCTTGTCCACAACGGACGTGAAGCTGAACTTCCTGCAGCCGTCGGAAGCCTACGCCGCGTTCACCCAGCACACGATCGACGCCTGGGCGATCTGGGACCCCTACACCGCGCAGGCGCAGATCGAAGCGCAGGCCCGGGTGCTGGCCGACGGCCGGGGCGCCTCGAACGGCCTCGGCTTCCTGACCGCGAGCACCGCGGCGCTGGCCGACCCCGGCAAGAACTCGGCGCTGCGCGACTTCGCCGTGCGGGTGGTCAAGGCGCAGAAGTGGGCCGACACGCACCGCGCCGAGTGGGCCCAGGCCTGGGCGAAGGAAACCGGGCTGAAGCTCGAAGTGGCGCGGAAGGCCGTCGACGCCGGGCGTGACCTGCCGATCGCGCTGGACGACTCCGTGGTGGCGTCCGAACAGCAGCTCGCGGACGCCTTCACCGCAGAGAAGACGCTGCCGGGCAAGGTGGACTTCGCCGCGTTCGCCGACCGGCGGTTCGCCCCCGATCTGGACCAGGCCAGGAGCAACGGATGAGCATCAGGCTGCACTGGTTCCTGCCCACCAGCGGCGACGGCCGCACGATCGTGGAACGCTTCCACGCCAACCGGTCCCAGGGCCCGTCGGCACAGCGCGAACCGGATCTCGACTACCTCGCCCAAGTCGCCCGGGCCGCCGAACGGCAGGGCTTCGAAGGGGTCCTGACCCCGACCGGCACGTGGTGCGAAGACGCGTGGCTGACCACGGCCGCACTGATCCGGGAGACGACCCGGCTGAAGTTCCTGGTCGCGTTCCGCCCCGGCGTCATCTCGCCGACGCTCGCCGCGCAGATGGCGGGGACGTTCCAGCGCCTTTCGGGCGGGCGGGTGCTGCTCAACATCGTCACCGGCGGCGACGCCGTGGAGCAGCGGCGCTTCGGCGACTGGCACGACCACGACGCCCGCTACGCGCGCACCGACGAGTTCCTGACGATCGTGCGCGGAGTGTGGTCCGGGCAGCCGTTCACGTTCGAAGGCGAGCACTTGCGGGTCGAAGGCGCGACGACGCTGGCCGCGCCGGACCCGGTGCCGCCGATCTACTTCGGGGGCTCGTCGCCGGCCGCGCTGCCGGTCGCGGCGCGGCACGCCGACGTCTACCTGACCTGGGGCGAGCCGCCCGCGCAGGTCGCGGAGAAGATCGGCAAGGTGCGCGAGCTGGCCGGCGACCGGCCGATCCGGTTCGGCGTCCGGCTGCACACGATCTCGCGCGACACCTCGGCCGAGGCCTGGGCGGAGGCGCAGAAGCTGCTGGACGCGCTGAGCCCGGAGCAGGTCGCCAAGGCGCAGGCGCAGCTGGCGGCGAGCGAGTCGGTGGGGCAGCAGCGGATGGTCGCGCTGCACGGCGGACGCACCGACGGCGGCGTCCGCGGCCTGGAGATCCACCCGAACCTCTGGGCCGGGGTCGGCCTGGTCCGCGGGGGTGCCGGGACGGCGCTGGTCGGCAGCCACGGCGAGGTCGCGGACCTGATCGAGGAGTACCACAGCGTCGGCGTGACCGAGTTCGTGCTGTCGGGCTACCCGCACCTGGAGGAGGCGTACTGGTTCGGCGACGGCGTCCGGCCCGAGCTGGCGCGGCGCGGGCTGATCAAGGAGGCCTAGCCCCAGCGGGTCGAGGCGTAGACGACGATGTTGTCGCGGTACGAGCGTTTCGCCGCGTCGAAGCTGCCGCCGCAGGTGATGAGCCGCAGCGCGCTGCCAGGCGCAGGCCCGTACACCGCGCCGGTCGGGAACGCGTCCTTCGGGTAGCGCTGGACGGCGTCGACGACGAACCGGGTCTCCTGGCCGTCCGAGCGCGCGACGAACACCTGGTCGCCGCTGTGCAGGTCGCGCAGCCGGAAGAACGGCGCCGGGCCGGCGCGGGAGTCGACGTGCGCGGCGATCACCGCCGGGCCTGGGTCACCCGGCACCGGCCCGGCGGCGTACCAGCCGACGTCTTCGAAGCGCGCGGGCGCCTCGAGCCGCTGGTCCGCGCTCAGTCCGAGCGGGACCAGCGCGGCCGCGTCGACGCCGATGGCGGGGATGCGCAGCCGCACCGGGCGGACGTCGGCCGGGACGGGCAGCGGCAGGGGCCCGGTCGCCGCCGGGGGCGCGGGCGGGAGCGAAACGGCGGGTGGTGGCGCCGCTGAACAGCCCCCGGCCAGCAGGGCCGCGACGAGTAGCGCGCCGAGGTCAGCGCGCACGGGACGCCCGGCGTCCCACGAAGAGCGCGGCCAGCAGCCCGGCCGCCGCGAGCGCCGGCCAGAGCGGGCTACCGGACGACGGCGCGGTGCCGCCACCGCCGGTCTCGACGCCCAGCTTCGGCGGGTCGGGCAGCGACGCACCGTCGGCGATGGGGGTCGCCTTCAGCGCTCCGGAGTTCTCGGTGACCAGCAGCGTCGTCGACGAGCCGGCCTTGACGTCGACCTCGGCCGCCGACTTCACCGCGCCGCCGGAAAGCTGCAGCGGCCAGCGCCCGGCCGGAACGTCCACATAGGACGATGTCTGGCCGTACGCCGCGTCCCTGGCGAGCGTGACGCCCCGCGGTCCGGCCACGGTGACCGGTGCGATCGCCGCCGACCCTTCGACCACCCGGACCCGGCCCTTGCCCGCGGCGGGCGCGCTGAGGTCGTCGGACACCAGGTCGCCCTTGAGCGTGCCGTCCGGGCCGTTCGCGAACACCAGCAGCGAGTAGGCGCTGCGCTCGGCGACTTCGATGGTGGCCGACAGCGCGGGCGGCGTGCTCGACGAGGCGTCGGCGGGCCGCATCGACAGCGTGTACTTGCCGGGGTCGAGCGAGGAGTACGGCGTGACGGCGCCGTAGCCGGCCTTGCGGATGACGACCTTCTCGGCCTGCCCGAAGGGGGCGAAGTAGATGTCGACCGGCGGGACCTTCGGCGACAGGTGGCCGACCCGGATCCAGCCGACGCCCGGGCCGGGGGCCGTCGCCGCCTCGGCCGTCACCGGCGTCAGGGCGACGAGCAGGAGGGCCGCGGCGGTCAGCCCGCCGGGTCTGAGCAGGGTGCGCATGGGAAGCCCTTTCGCCGTCAGGGGGAGGAGAACGGGAGCAGCAGTCCCGGCGGAGCGAACAGCGGGTAGGTGACGAGCACGCCGCCGGTGGTTTCGCTGACCGAAGACGGGCGGAACAGGTCGCGCTGGCCGGTGTAGAACGCGCTCACCGCGTCCTTGCCCGCCGTCAGGAGCACCTGACGGCGCGGCTGCCCGGCGGGATCTTCGCCGGGTACGGCGGGGAACGCCCCGACGCTGACCGGCCGGATCGCCGCCAGCGCGGCGATCGTCGCGATCAGCCGCGGGTCCACGCGACCCTCGCGCAGCACGGCGGCGGCGTCCGGGGGCAGGGCGATCCGGTCCGACGCGGCCAGGGCTTCCCCCGCGTGGACGCGGGCGGACTCCTCCGACGGCGCGGCGGGGTCGGCGGCCCGGAGGCCGAGCCGGGACACGGTGACCGACCGGTCGCCGTCGCCGAAGACCGCCGTCACGCCCGCTTCGGCCAAGACGACGCCGAGGGCGGGGTAGCGGCCGCGGGGATCGGTCGTGCCGTCCGCGAAGACCGCCCATTCGACCGGCGGGCAGCCGCCCGCGCACGCGGCGGGCGGGACGAGCAGCCCGGTCGGCCAGCCGGCGTCGGCGAGTTCGGCCCAGGCGCCGTCGTCGACCAGCACCCGGGCGCCGGAAGCGTTGGCCCGCAACCACTGCTGTGCTTGGGCGAGCGGCCCGCCGCGGTCGGCCGCCGGCCGCAAGGCCGGGTAGCCGTACGCCCAGCCGGCCGCGACCACGGCGACGAGGACGACCGGTACCAGCGTCGTCCCGGGACCGCGGCCGGGCTGCCACCGGTGGGCCGTGGGGCGTGGCGGCGACGCGGTTTGGACGACCGCGGCCAGCAGCAGCGGGGTGAGGGGGACCAGCATGGCGAGCACGGCGGTGGCCGGTACCCCGGGGACGAGCAGGGCCGCCACGAGGAGCAAGCCGGACACCGCGAACGGCCGCAAGGCGGTCACGGCGAGCGCGGCCACCAGCGCGACGGTCGAGAGCACCGCCCACGCCGGATCGAGAGCGATCCAGTCGGTGACCGTCGGCCGGCCGCGGTCGGCGAGGTGCGGCCGGAGTGCGGCGGCCGCCGGGCCGAACGCGAGGCCCAGCCCGAGGTTGAGCAGCACCGCCACCAAGGCCGCGCGGACGGGCGCGCGCCGCACCAGCAGCCAGCCCGCCGCAGGCAGGAAGACCAGCGCCAGCGGCGAGGTGAGCACGGCGACGAGGAGACAGACTGCGGCCAGGGCGTCGTGCCGGATCCGCGCGCCGGGCCGGGTGATGAGCACCAGCGCGCCCAGCGCCCACACGACCGCCAGGTGCTCGACGACGACCAGCCGCTGCAGGCCGAGCGCGAGCGGGGACGCCGCGAGCAGCAGCACCGCGGCCGCCGCCGCCCACCGCGTCAAGCCGAGCCGGCGCGCCAGGAACCACAGCAGCAGGGCGCTGAGCAGCGCGGCGACGAGCACGGCCTCGCGGACCGCCGCGAGTGCCGTCGCCGAGCGCCCGAAGGCGTCGGTGACCATCGTGTAGGCCGAGAGCTGCCACCAGCCGAACCGGCTGATCCCGGCCCCGCCCGCGTCGGTGAACGGGGTCAGGTGACCGAGGGCGTAGGCGTGGGCGACGTTCGCGGCTTCGGCGGGCAGGGCCGGCGCGGGCGCGGCCAGGTAGAGCACCCGGAGGCCACCGGCCAGCGCCAGGAGCGCGAGCACGATGTCGAGCGACAGCAACCGGTGCGCGGCGGAGAAGCCGGTGACCGCCGGCCCGGGAATTGTCGCGGGGGAGCGGGCCGGGCCGGTCGTTCCCCGGCTGTGCTGGGCCATTGGACGGATCGTAGCCCCTCCCGATCAGTCGTCCAGCTCGGGACGATTACGTCAGCCGGACGGCCTAGGCACCGCGAAAGCCTTGTCCCGCAAGATTATTTCCGACTGTCCCGAGTGGACCCGGAGAGTGTCCTGGTCAGCGCGAGCGCGACCGTCCGGACGGCGGGCGCGACCCGTTCGGTCCGCATCCGGTTGGCCCAGCCGGAAATCGAGACGGCGGCGACCGCGACGCCGCGGGAGTCGAGCAGCGGGCTGGCCGCGCACACGACGCCGACGCCGGATTCCTCGCGCTCCAAGGCGATCCCGTCCTCGCGGATCCGCGTGAGCTGACGGCGGAGCAGGCCGGGCGCGGTGATCGTCTTCGGGCTCATGCGGGGCAATCCGGCGTCGATCACCTGGTTCACCACGGATTCCGGAGAGAAAGCGAGGATCGCCTTGCCGACCCCGGTGGCGTGCGCGGGGAACCGGCCGCCGATGCGGGACGGCAGCGTCGGCGCGTCCGGGCCGCGCAGGACGTCGAGGTAGACGACTTCGGTGCCTTCGAGGATCGCGAGGTGGACGGTGTTGCGCGTCGCCTCGCGCAGGTCGGCGAGGTAGGGCCGGGCCGCCTCGACCAGGCCCCGGCGGGGTGAGGCCAGTTGGCCGATTTCGAACAGCCGCAGTCCGAGCCGCACCGAGCCGGCTTCGCGCTCGAGGAGGCCGGTGCCGGTGAGGTGCCCGACGAGCCGGTGCACCGTCGTCTTCGCCAGCCCGGTCCGGCGGGCCAGCTCGGAAACGCCGAGCGTCTCGTCACCCGGCCGGAAGGCCTCCAAGAGTGCGGCGAGCCGGGCCGCGACGAGGCCGTCGCCACTCGCGCCGTCGTTCCGCCCAGCGGTACGCATGGGTTGAGTGTGCCCGATCACCCGCGCGAGTGTCACGAGGTCGGAGGTGAGGTCAGTGGTCGTCGGCGCCGAGCACGAGTTTCACGCAGTGGGCGACGAGCCGCTCGCGCGAGACCTTCAGCGAGCCGTCGAGGTAGGCGATGAAGACGTTGCTCAGCGCGCCGACCAGCCCGACGGCGACCATCTGGCGTTCGGTCTCGTCGCCGTGGGACAGCTGTTCCCCGACGAGCGCGGCGAAGACCGGCAGCAGGTGCAGCCCCCGGCGGGTGAGCGCGGGGTCGGTCAGCGGGGCGAGCAGCAGGACCCGGCCCCGGCGCGGGTCGTCGACGATGAGCTCGACGAACGCGCGCACGGCGTTCTCGGCCCGGCGGACCGGGCTCGGCGCGTCCCGCACGGCGGTCACGAGCGCCTGCCGCGCCTGCTCCCCGACGTGCTCGTACACCGCCGCGACCAGCTCTTCGCGGTCGGCGAAGCTCTCGTAGAAGTAGCGTTCGGTCAGCTTCGCGTGCCGGCACACCGCGCGGACGCTCGTCCCGGCCGAGCCTTCGGTGCCCAGCAGCTCGAGGCCCGCGGCCACGAGCTGCTCGCGCCGCAGCGCCTTCCGGTCGTCCAGGGTCGTGCCCGCCCACGTGCGGCCCGGCATGATCACTCCTCGGTTGACTACGTGTGTTGTCAGATCCTAGCCTGACAACACACGTAGTCAGTTCGACTCGACGAGGAGTGTGCCGATGACGCCGGAGCCACTGGGTCCTGACTCGCTGACGTGGAAGTACTTCGGCGACTGGCGTGGCCTGCTCATCGCGCTGTGGGCGGGGTCGATGCAGAACATGCACCCCGGTCTCGGCGCCGGCGTCGAGCAGCACTCGCGGTTCTTCGAAGAGCGCTGGCAGCGGCTGTTCCGCTCGCTCTACCCGATCGGCGGTGTCGTCTACGACGGCCCGCGGGCGCACGCGACAGCGCTGGAAGTGCGCGGCTACCACGACCGCATCAAGGGCGTCGACGCGCGAGGCCGGCGCTACCACGCGCTCGACCCGGACACCTACTACTGGGCGCACTCGACGTTCTTCGTCAGCACGATCCTCATCGCCGACCACTTCATGGGCGGGATCGGCGAGGCCGAAAAACGCCGGTTGTTCGACGAGCACGTCACGTGGTGGCGGATGTACGACATGACCATGCGGCCGGTGCCGGAGAGCTGGGAGGACTTCCAGCGCTACTGGAAGCACATGTGCGCCGAGGTCCTGGAGGACAACAAGGCCACGCGGGACGTCCTCGACCTGCGGGGGATCGCGAAACCGCCGTTCCTGCCCTGGCTGCCGGACCCGCTCTGGCGGCCGCTGAGCGCGCTGATCGCGCGCAATTTCGTGTGGCTGACCACCGGGCTCTACGACCGCGAGATCCGCGACCTGCTCGGCCTGCGCTGGTCCGAGCGCGACGCGCGGCGGCACCGGCGGGTCGGCAAGCTGATCAACGCCGTGTTCAAGCTCGTCCCGCACGACCGCCGCTACCACCCGCGGGCCCGCGCCGGCTGGCGCCGCGTGCGCGGCGAGGTGGCTCCCGGCGCGCCCTTGGTCGAGACTCCACGGAGGAACCTGCCCCCGCTGTCCGAGCGGGGCAAGCTCGAGCACTACGCGCCGAACGTCTAGGAGGCATTCGTGAAGCTGGGATTCCACGTCGGGTACTGGGGCAGCGGCCCGACCCCGGGCGCGCTGGAGGCCGTGCTGAAGGCCGAGGAGCTCGGCTTCGACTCGGTGTGGACGGCGGAGGCGTACGGCTCGGACGCGTTCACGCCGCTGGCCTGGTACGGCGCCTCCACCAGCCGGATCCGCCTCGGCACGAACATCGTGCAGATGGCCGCGCGCACGCCGACGGCCACGGCGATGAGCGCGATGACCCTCGACCACCTGTCGGGCGGCCGGATGGTTCTCGGGCTGGGCGCGTCCGGCCCGCAGGTCGTCGAGGGCTGGTACGGCCAGCCGTACCCGAAGCCGCTCGCCCGCACGCGCGAGTACGTGGACATCGTCCGGCAGGTGATCGCCCGCGAGGCGCCCGTGACCCTGGACGGCGCCCACTTCCAGCTGCCGCTGCGCGGTGGGACGGGCCTCGGCAAGGCGCTGAAGCCGACGGTGCACCCGCTGCGCAAGGAGATCCCGATCCACCTGGCCGCGGAGGGCCCGAAGAACGTCGCACTGGCCGCGGAAATCGGCGACGGCTGGCTCCCGTTGTTCTTCTCGCCCAAGAGCAACGCCTTCTACAAGGCAGCCCTGGAGGAGGGCTTCGCGCGCGAAGGGGCGCGGCACACGCTGGAGACGTTCGAGGTGCCGTGCTCGATCCCGGTGATCGTGCACGACGACGTCGAAGAGGCGGCGTCGTGGATCAAGCCGTCGCTGGCGCTGTACATCGGCGGGATGGGCGCGAAGACGGTCAACTTCCACCACGACGTCTTCGCGCGGCTGGGGTACGAGGACGTGGCGGACAAGGTGCAGGAGCTGTACCTGGCCGGGCGCAAGGAGGAAGCGACGGCCGCGATCCCGACGTCGCTGGTGGAGGACACCTCGCTGATCGGCCCGCCGGCGAAGATCCGGGACGAGCTGCAGGCGTGGGAGGAGACGGTGGTGACCCAGCTGCTGCTGCGCGGGGACGCGGCGACGCTGACGAAGATCGCGGACGCGCTGGGCTGACCCGGTCTCCTGACGGGCGCGGTGGCGTCTTGAATGACTCATTCAGGTCTTCGGAGGTCCTGAATGAGTCATTCAAGACCTTTGCCGAACTCGCCGCACGTGAGTTCGGGCGGAGCCGGTGTCGCGGGAAACGCCGCTCGCCGGTGCCTGCGCCGGCGTTGCCGGTACTTTCGCCGGGTTGCCCGGGTAACCGGGGTCACGTACGGTCCCGACTAACGCGAAAGTCGTTCACGTTAGTCGGGAGACCGTATGCCGGTGAGCCGTCGTCACGTCCTGGCCGGAGCCGCCGCGCTCCCGTTCGCCGCCACGCTCGGCGGCCTCGGCGGGAGAGCCGCCGAGGCCGCCGAGCCGGAGCTGCGGGTCGGCGTCGGGATCGGGGACGTCACCGGGCCCGCCGCCGAGAACGGCATGATGGGTTACTCCATGCCGCAGCAGCAGACCGCCGGCATCCACCTGCGCACCCGGGCCCGCGCCTTCATCGTCGACGACGGCGCGCACCGGATCGTCTTCGTCACCGCCGAGCTGGGCGCGCTGTTCCAGTCCGTGCACCAGGGCGTCCTGCGCGAACTCGCGAAGAAGTACGGCGCGCGCTACACCGAGCAGAACGTCCTGCTCAACGCCACCCACACCCACTCGGCCTGCGGCGGCGACTCGCACTACGCGGCGTACGACCTGTCGATCCTCGGCTTCCAGCAGCAGACCTACGACGCCGTCGTCGCCGGGATCGTCGACGCCATCGGCCGGGCGCACGACGACCTCAAGCCCGGCGAGCTCAGCCTCGGCCGCACCGAGCTGACCGAGGCCAGCGCCAACCGGTCGCGGGTCGCCTTCGAGCGCAACCCCGACAAGGACCACTTCCCGCTCTCGATCGACCCCGCGGTCACCGTGCTGCGCTTCCGCCAAGGCGGACGGGACGTCGGCGCGATCACCTGGTTCGCCACCCACGGCACGTCGATGAGCAACGGCAACCACCTGATCAGCAGCGACAACAAGGGCTACGCCGCCTACGCGTGGGAGCACGACCACGCCGGCGTCCGCTACCTCGACGGCCCGCCCGGGTTCGTCGCCGCCTTCGCCCAGACCAACTCCGGCGACATGACGCCGAACCTGAACCTGAAGCCGGGTACGCCCGAGACGGAGTTCGAGAACACCCGCCGGATCGGCGAACTCCAGTTCCAGGCGGCGAAACGCGCGTTCGACGCGGCGGGCGAAAAGGTCACCGGCGGCGTCGGCCACCGGATGACCTACGTGGACATGTCCGCCGTCGACGTGGCCCCGGAATTCACCCCGGACGGCCGCCCGCACCGCACCTGCACCGCCGCGATCGGCGTCTCCATGCTGGCCGGCAGCACCGAGGACGGCCCGGGCCTGCCGCTGCCCGAAGGCATCAAGAACCCGTTCATCGACTGGCTCGGCGGCATCGACGCGCCGATCCCGCAGGCCTTGGCGGACGCGCAGGCGCCGAAGGTCGTCGCGGTGCCGTTCGGGGCGATGCAGCCGTACCCGTGGGCGCCGGAGGTGCTGCCGCTGCAGCTCGTCCGCATCGGACAGTTGCACCTGGTCGCCGGGCCCGCCGAGTACACGATCGTCGCCGGGCTGCGGATCCGGAAGACCGTCGCTTCGGTGCTGGGAGTGCCGCTCGAGAACGTCCTGATGCAGGGTTACGCCAACGCCTACAGCCAGTACGTGACGACGCCGGAGGAGTACGACTCGCAGCAGTACGAAGGCGCGTCGACGCTCTTCGGCCGCTACACGCTCCCGGCGTACCAGCAGGAGTTCGCGAAGCTCGCCGCCGCGCTGAAGGCGGGTACGGACGTGCCGCACGGGCCGGTCCCGCGTGACCTGCGCGGCAAGCTCGTCAATTTCCAGCCCGGCGTCGTCTTCGACAGCGCGCCGCTGCTCAAGAGCTTCGGCGACGTCGTCACCGACGCGAAGAGCAGCTACCGGCGCGGCGAGCAGGTCTCGGTCGCGTTCGTGACCGGCCACCCGAAGAACGACCTGCGCCGCGACGGGACGTTCCTGGAGATCCAGCGGTACGCGGACGGCCGCTGGGTCCGCTACGCCGACGACGGCGACTGGGCCACGAAGTTCCGCTGGACCCGCACCTTCGTGAGCGAGTCCCGCGCCGAAGTCACCTGGGACATCCCCGCCGAGACGCCGGTCGGCAAGTACCGGGTGGTCCACTTCGGTGCCTGGAAGCACGGGATCACCGGCGCCATCGCCCAGCTCAGCGGGACCTCCCGCGCCTTCGTCGTCTCCTGAAAGGACCCCGCGTGCGCCGGACCGCCATTCTCGCCGCCGTCGTCATCGCCGCTTTCACCGCCGCACCCGCCCAAGCCGCGGACGCCGCTGTGAGCGTGCTCAGCTTCAACCTCTGGCAGCTCCCGTGGATCGCCAACCCGAACACCTCCGACAAGGAAGCCCGGGCCCAAGCCGCGGAGCAGGTCATCCGCGCGCAGGACACCGACGTCGTCGTGCTCGAAGAAGCGTTCAGCGCCCAGGCCGAGGACCTGCGCGACCGGCTCGCGGGCGCCTACCCCTTCCAGACCCCGCTGGTCGGCCAGTACTGCTCGACTTCGCCGGGCTGGTCGAGCGTGAGCGGGAACTGCTCGACCTCGCCGTTCGTCGTCAACGGCGGGGTCACCGTGCTCAGCAAGTACCCGATCACCGAGAAGCACCAGCTCGTCTACCGGAACTCCTACTCGGGCACCGCGGACTACCTGGCGAACAAGGGCGCCGCGCTGGTCCGGATCTTCGCGCACGGCAAGGCGCTCTGGCTCGCGGGCACGCACCTGCAGGCCGACGAAGGACCCGAGACGCTGCCCAAGGCGCACGAGATCCGGATGGCGCAGCTGGGCGAACTCCGCGACCTGACCGCGGCCCGGGTCCCGGCCGGGGACGCCGTGGCCGTCGCCGGTGACCTCAACATCGAGTACTGGGCCGGGCAGAGCCGCCGCGACGGCGCTGGGCGCACCCAGGCCGAGCAGGGCGAAGCCGCACTGGGCGGCACGCTGCACACGACCGGCGCGGGGGAGTACACCTTCGACGCGGCGACCAACCCGGCCGCGGCGAAGTCCGTCCCGGCGACCTACCGCGATTCGCTGGACTACGTCGGCTCGGTGCGACGCGCCGAGGTCGGCCCGGTACGGCTGGTGCATTACGACGGTGGCACGATTCCCTCCGACCACTACCCGGTGCGGGCCGAGATCCACTACTGATCGCAGCATCGGGATCCGCTCTGCGAGGAGGACCATGGCGACGCTGTCCGGCCGGACGAGGTTCCGTTATTCGCTCGGCTCGTTCGTCACCGGGTCCTTCGGCACGGTCCCGGGCCTGGTTCTGGTCAAGTACCTGACCGACACGATGGCCGTGCCCGCGGGCTGGGCCGCCGCGATCGTGTTCGTGCCCAAGGCCTGGGACGTGCTGTTCAACCCGATCGCGGGCCGGCTGTCCGACGCCGACCTGCTCAAGACCGGCAGCAGGCGGCGGTTCCTGCTGATCGGCGGCATCGGCGTGGCGATCCTGTTCGCCGCGATGTTCGCCCACCCCGGCTTCGGGAACCCGCTGCCGGACGCGCTGTACGTGGCGATCGCCTTCGCCGCGTGCGCCACGGCGTACGCGCTCTTCCAGGTGCCGTTCAACGCACTGCCCGCCGAGCTGACCGAGTCGGCGACCGAGCGCACGAAGCTCACCAGCGTCCGGATCGGCGTGCTCGCCGTGACGATCCTGATCTGCGGCGGCGGTGCCCCGGCGATCAGCACCGGCATCGGCGGGGTCACCGGCTACCGGGTGATGGCCGTGGTGATCGGGCTGATCGTGCTGGCCGCGACGCTGCTGGTGTACTTCGGGCTCAAGGACGCGCCGGTCGGCTCGCTGCGGCCCAACACGGTGAACCTCAAGGAGCTCGTGCGGACGCTGGCCGGCTGGCGGCCGTTCCGCTGGCTGCTCGGCACCTACTTCATCCAGGCGCTGGGCATCGGCACGGTGCTCGCCGCGATTCCGTTCTTCGCCCAGCGCATCCTCGGCAGCGAGAGCTACGGCACGATCCTGTTCGTCATCTTCGTCGGCCCGGCGCTGGTCACCATGCCGCTGTGGCCGCGCCTGGGCGACCGGGTCGGCAAGCTCAACGGCTTCCGCCTGGCCACCGCGGCCTTCGCGATCGGCCTGCTGGGCCTGGTGTTCGCGCAGTCGATCCCGCTGTTCGTGTCCTTCGTGTGCGTGGCGCTGTGCGGGGTCGGGTACGCGGGGATCTCGGTGTTCCCGCTGGCGATCCTGCCCGACCTGATCACGGCCGAGGAAGAGCGCACCGGCGAGACGCGCGCCGGGATCGCGGCCGGCGTGTGGACCGCGGGGGAGACGCTCGGGCTGGC
Source organism: Amycolatopsis lexingtonensis (assembly GCF_014873755.1). Lineage (NCBI taxonomy): Bacteria > Bacillati > Actinomycetota > Actinomycetes > Pseudonocardiales > Pseudonocardiaceae > Amycolatopsis > Amycolatopsis lexingtonensis. The sequence continues at coordinate 2,246,527 of NZ_JADBEG010000001.1, read as the reverse complement.
CTTCGGCGGCGGCCTGTGGGCCCTCATCCTGGCGTTCGGCGGCTACGTATCGAGCACGGACGCCACGGCGTTCCAGCCGGACAGCGCGATCGTGGCGATCCTGATCGGGTCATCGATCATCCCCGGCGTGCTGATCGCGCTGGCGCTGCCGCTGCTGCGGCGCAAGGTGCTGGAGCCGCGCCATGAACCCGCCTGAGGACGTCCTCGCGGAACTGCGGGAACTGCGCGCGGGCGACCTCCCGACCCACGGTGGTCGCACGCTGGCCTACGTGTACGACAGCGGGCTGTCCGAAGTGGACTCGCTCGGCGCCGCCGCGCACGCGCTGGCGTCGTCGGCCAACGGCCTAGACCCGACGGCGTTCCCGAGCTTGCTGCGCATGGAGAACGACCTCGTCGCGGCGGCTTCGGCGTTGCTCGGTGCCGTGCCCGGAGTGGTCGGCTCGGTGACCTCCGGCGGCACGGAGTCGTGCCTGCTGGCGGTGCTGGCCGCGAGGGACGCGCACCCGGAGATCGCGTCGCCGTCGATCGTGCTGCCGACGACCGCGCACGCGGCGTTCCACAAGGCGGCGCACCTGTTCGGGCTGCGGCGGATCGACGTCCCGGTCGACCCGGTGACGTTCCGCGCGGACCCGGCCGCGATGGCGGCGGCGATCGACGACTCGACGGTCCTGGTGGTGGCGAGCGCGCCGTCGTACGCGCACGGCGTCCTGGACCCGATCGCGCCGATCGCGGCCGCGGCACTCGAACGCGGCGTCCGGATGCACGTCGACGCGTGCATCGGCGGCTGGGTGCTGCCGTACTTCGCCCGCCTCGGCGCGGACGTCCCGCCGTTCGACTTCCGCGTCCCCGGCGTCACGAGCGTCTCGGTGGACCTGCACAAGTACGCGTACTGCCCGAAGGGCACGTCGGTGCTGCTGCACGCTTCGGCGGAACTGCGGCGCTCGCACTACTTCGCGAGCGCGTCCTGGCCCGGCTACACGATGCTGAACACGACGATCCAGAGCACCCGCTCGGGCGGCCCCCTCGCGGCGGCCTGGGCGGTGGTCCTCCACCTCGGCGAGGACGGCTACCTTGCGCTGGCCACCGCGACGCGGTCCGCCGTGTCCCGCATCCGGGCCGGGATCACCGAGATCGACGGTCTGCACGTCCTGGGCGATCCGGTGTCGACGCTGATCGCCTTCACCGGCGACGACGGCTTCGACCTGTTCACGGTGGCGGACGAGATGAAGGCCCGCGGCTGGTACGTCCAGCCGCAGTTCGCCCACCTGTCTTCGCCGGCGAACCTCCACCTGACGGTGACGGCGGCGAACCACGGCAGCGAGAAGGAGTTCCTGACCGACCTCGCGGCTTCGGTCGACGCGGCGCGCGAGGCGGGCCCGGTCGTCGTCGACGCGGCCGTGGCCGAGTTCGTGGCGGCCCTGGACCCGGCAACGCTGACGTCGGAACAGTTCGCGGGCCTGCTCGCGGCCGCGGGCCTCGGCGGCGCCGCCGGTCTGCCGGACCGGATGGCCCCGATCAACGCGCTCCTCGCAACGGCACCGGCGCCGTTGCGGGAGCGTCTCCTGCTGGAGTTCCTGGGCGCGCTCTACACGCCCTGAATCACTGGTTCCGCGAAGCCAGACCCGCCGGAGCGGACTTGACCGCCGCGTGGATCGCGTCCGCCAAGGCCAGGGCGTCTTCTTCGGTGAGTTCGAGGGCGACCCGCGCCGAAGCGCCCAGCTCCGGGTTGCGGAAGTCGATGTTCACCGTGTGCCCGTACGGCGCGTGGACCGGGTGGTCCACGTACACGGTCCCTTCGCTCAGCCGGAACCACCCGCGGGCGCCCTTGCCGCTGCCTTCGAGGGCGAACTTCTCGGTCAGGTAAGTGCACATGGCAAGTCCTCTCAGGCGGTCAGCGTGCGGGCGTAGAAGTCGAGGATGCGTTGCCAGCCGTCCGTCGCGGCTTCGGGGCGGTAGCTCGGGCGGTCGACGGAGAAGAACGAGTGGCCGGCGCCCGCGTAGGTGTGGAACTCGTGCTCCTTGCCCAGTTTCTCCAGCTCCGCCGCCAGCACGGCGACCTCGTCCGGGCCCGGGAACTGGTCGTCGGCACCGAAGATGCCCAGCAGCGGGCACGACAGCTGCGGCGCCAGGCCGAGCAGCGGCTTCATCTGCTTCATCGCCTCGGGCGGGTCGTTGACGACGAACGCGCCGTAGCAGTCGACCGCCGCGTCGATGTCGAGCGAACACCCGGCGAGGAACGCCTGGCGCCCGCCCGAGCAGTGGCCGATCACGCCGATCCGGCCGTTCGCGTTCTCCAGCGCGCGCAGGTAGTCCGCGGCGCCGGAGACGTCGCCGACCAGGCGGTCGTCGGGGACACCGCCGGACGCGCGGACCGTCGCCGCCGCGTCGTCCGGGTCCGCGCCCGGTGCTTCGCGCGTGTACAGGTTGGGGCACAAGGCGTTGTAGCCCTCGACGGCGAAGCGGCGGACCATCTCCTTGGTCGCCGCGTCGTAGCCGGGCATGTGGTGGATCACCACGACCCCGCCGCGCGGGATCTCGTCGGTCGGCTTGGCCAGGTACGCCTCGAGCTCGTCCCCGCCGTGGCCGGTGATGGTGACGGTCCCGGCAACGATCTCGTCGGTCATCGGTTCTCCTTCGATCCCTCGGGGGTGTGGAAGTAGCGCTTGCCGCGCGAGGCGGAGGCCACCGCGGCGACGACGGCCATCACCGCGGCGGCGGTGAACACGACCACGAGGCCGTGGTGGAACGGGCCGGAAACCAGCTGCGGGAAGAACTCGCCGCCGGTCAGCGTCGCCCGGTCGCCCGGTGCCAGCCCGTCCAGGACGTCGGGGCCGAGCAGGTGCCCGACCGGGTTGCTGCCCAGGAACGCCGCGAACAGCGTGCTGACCGGCGGCAGCTGCGCGACGCCGTCGGCGACGTGCGCCGGGACGCCGTGCGCCTGCAGGCCGCTGGTGAGCGTCTGGGGCAGCGAAGACGCGAGCCCGGCGATCATCAGCGAGAAGAACACGCCGATCGACAGCGAAGTTCCGGAGTTCTGGAACGTCGCCCGCATCCCGGAGGCGACCCCGCGCTGCTCGGTCGGGACGCTGCTCATGATCGCCGAGGTGTTCGGCGCGGAGAACATGCCTTGGCCGATGCCGCTGATCACCAGCAGCGCCGCGAACAGGGGATAGGGGAAGTCCACCGGCAGCATGAGCAGGCCGAGGAACGCCGCCGCGACCAGCAGCAGCCCGCCGGTGGAGAACAGCCGTGCCCCGAAGCGGTCGGACAGGTACCCCGACACCGGGCCCGCGATGAGGAACCCGACGGTCAGGGGCAGCATGTAGATACCCGCCCATAGGGGCGTGCGCTCGTAGTCGTAGCCGTGCAGAGGCAGCCAGATCCCCTGGAGCCAGATGATGAGCATGAACTGCATGCCACCACGAGCGACCGAAGTCAGCAACGCCGCGATGTTGCCCGCGGCGAACGCCCGGATCTTGAACAGGGAAAGCTGGAACATCGGCGCCGCCACGCGGGTCTCGATGACGCCGAACAGCAGGAGCAGCAGCACGCCGGCGCCGATGCCGCCGAGCACCCACGGGTTGCCCCAGCCGGTCGCGCCGCCGCCGTAGGGCTGGATGCCGTAGGTGATCGCGGCGAGCAGCAACGCCGTCCCGGCCGCGAAGGTGACGTTGCCGCCCCAGTCGACCTTGGCGCGCTTCGGTGTCCCGACTTCGCGGAGGCTGCGGATCGACCAGATCGTGCCGAGCAGCCCGAACGGCACGCTGACCCAGAACACCGCGCGCCAGTCGATCTCGGCGAGCAGCCCGCCCACGACCAGGCCGAGGAACTGCCCGGCCAGCGCGGTGATCTGGTTGACGCCCAGCGCCATCCCGCGCTGCTCGGCGGGGAACGCGTCGGTGAGGATCGCGGCCGAGTTCGCCGTCAGCATCGACCCGCCGACGGCCTGCACGATCCGCCAGCCGATCAGCCACAGCGCGCCGCCGCCGGCGTGGAACGGGTCGAACGACAGCGCGACCGACGCGGCGCTGAACACGACGAAGCCGAGGTTGTACATCTTGACCCGGCCGAACATGTCGCCGAGCCGCCCGAGCGTCACCACCAGCACGGCCTGCACGAGCAGGTAGCCGAGGATCATCCAGAGCAGGTAGCCGATGTTGCCGGGCGCGAGCGGGTCGAGCCCGATGCCGCGGAAGATCGCCGGCAGCGAGATGATGACGATCGAGCCGTCGAGCGCGGACATCAGCACGCCGAGCGTGGTGTTCGACAGCGCGACCCACTTGTAGCTCACAGCCGGTCCGCCAGCCGTTCGATGAGCGGGATGGCCGCGATCAGCTCGCGCTGCTCGGCTTCGGTGAACTGCTCGGCCAGCGCGGCCGCCATCTGCCGGGTGGTCGCGGACCGGCGGTCGGTGAGCAGCTTGACCCCGGCTTCGGTGACCGACATCAGCACCTTGCGGCCGTCGGAATCGTCCTTGCGGCGCTCGACGAGCCGCCGCTCGACCAGCCCGGCGAGGGTGACGCCCATGGCCTGTGGCTTGACGCGTTCGAGGTCGGCGAGACAACCCGGGGTGGCCGGGCCTTCGCGGTCGAGCCGGGAGAGGACCGAGCGCTCGGGCAAGGTCAGCTCGCCGACGACGTACCCCTGCCGCAGCCGCCGGACCAGCCGCCCGAGCGCGACGCGCAGGTCGGTGCTCGCCTGGAGGAGCTCCTCGTCCGTCACGATCGTCAACCTAGACTGATAAACCTGGGTTGATCAACTCGGACGGAGCGGCCGCTATCGGGTGAGCCGGGAGCTTTCGCCCGGCCCGCCGGAGGAGCCCGGGCTAGCGTCCGAAGTGGACACCGCCCCGGAGGAGAACCCGATGACGATCCCGCACGTCGAACACGCCGGCCACGACCACGTGCACCGCGAGGGCTGCGGCCACGCGGCGCTCCCGCACGGCGACCACGTGGACTACGCCCACGACGGCCACCTGCACCGCGCCCACGACGGTCACTTCGACGAGTGCGAAATCCACGGCCACGTCCCGCACACGGGCCACGACCACGCCCACGGCGAAGGCTGCGGCCACGTGGCGGTGCCCCATGGCGACCACGTCGACTACCTCCACGACGGGCACCGCCACGCGTCCCACGAAGACCACTACGACGACCACTAGTGCACGTGGACCGGGCCCCACTCCGGGAACGGGTCCGGTCCGGTGGCCTCGCCGAGGCACTCGTGCAGCGCTTTCAGCAGCGCCTCCCCGGCGAGGTCGACGCCGATGAACACCAGTTCCTGACGCGGTGCCCCGGCGACCCCCTGCGGTTCGAACCGCGCCACCGCGCCCGCCTGCGACCACAACCCGGTCACCCCGGGCCGGGACGCCAGCGTGAAGAATCCCTTGGACCGCAACACGGTTCCGAATTCCCCCGAGTCGAACCGCCGCGTGACGAAGTCCCACAGCGCCGCCGGGTCGAACGCCCGCGACGCGCGGAAGACGACGCTGGAAATGCCGTACTCCTCGGTCTCCGGCACGTGGTCGCCGTTCAGCTCGGCCACCCAGCCGGGCGCTTCCTGCGCCCGCGAAACGTCGTACCGCCCGGTCCCGAAGACCCGCTCCAGCGGCACCTGCCCGAAGCTGCCGGTGACCACGTCCGCGGCGGGGTTGAGCCGCCGCAGCGTCGCCACCAGGCGGTCCAGCTCGGCGGCCGGGACCAGGTCCGTCTTGTTCAGCAGCAGGACATCGGCGAACTCGACCTGGTCCACGAGCAGGTCGCTGACGGTGCGTTCATCCCCGGCGTACTGGTCAAGCCGCCGCTCCACCAGGGAATCCCCGGCCGCCAGCTCACGGGCGAAGTTCGCCGCGTCCACCACCGTCACCATGGTGTCGAGGTGGGCGACGGCGTCCAGGAACGTGAACGTCGCCGCCACCGGCATCGGCTCGGAGATCCCGCTCGACTCGATGAGCACGTGGTCGAACCGGCCCTCGGCGCAGAGCCGGGAGACCTCCTCGAGGAGGTCTTCGCGCAGGGTGCAGCAGATGCACCCGTTGGTCAGCTCGACGAGGCGCTCCTGCGAGCGCACGAGGCGTGCGTCGATGTTGACCTCGCTCATGTCGTTGACGATCACCGCGACCCGCGGCCCCGCCCCGTGGGCGAGGATGTGGTTGAGCAGCGTCGTCTTGCCCGCGCCGAGGAAGCCGGACAGCACCGTGACCGGAACGCTCACGAGTGGAAGTGCTTCATCAGCCGCCGCGGCACCAGCTGAACCTCGCCGTCGACCTTGATCGGCACCAGGTCGACCGCGGCGGCCTTCCACTGCGACCGCCGCGAACGCGTGTTGCTGCGGGACTTCTTGCGCTTCGGGACGGCCATCAGCGCGTACCCCGCTTCCCGTAGCGGCGGTGGAACTTCTCGACCTGCCCGGCGCTGTCCATGATGCGCTGGGTGCCGGTCCAGAACGGGTGCGACCACGAGCTGATGTCGACCAGGACGAGCGGGTAGGTGTTCCCGTCGGACCACTCGATCGTCTTGTCGGAGGTGATGGTGGAGCGGGTCAGGAACGCGTCGCCGGTGGACGAGTCCTTGAACACCACGGGGTGGTAATCGGGGTGGATTCCGGTCTTCATCGTTCTTCCTTTCGGTTCGCCGCGGAGTGCCGCGCCGGGTCGGGTTCGGTGTCCTCGCACGGCTCTTCGTGCCAGTCGCCGAACGGATCGGGATAGCGCGCCCACGCCTCGGGTCCTGCCGCGAGTTCCGCTTCGGTCAGTAGAGCGCCGCGCAGGGCCGCGTCGATCTCGTCGGGCGTTGTCTGGTCCGTCACCACGACGAGCTCCTGCGCCCGGTCGCCGTGCACCGGGTCCCAGCGCAACGACGCCAGGGTGCGGCGTTCGGGGGAGACGTCCGTCCACGCGGGACCGTCCGGTGCCGCGAGCCACGGCCCGGCGTGCCCGATGCCCAGGCCGCCGCCCGCCGACTCGATCCAGAACGCGACGTCGGGCTGGCTGGCCACCCAGGCGCGCCCGCGGGTGCGGACGACGCCGTCCAGGAGGACGTCGAGGGCGTCGTGGAGGCGTTCGGGGTGGAACGGGCGCTGCGCGGTGAAGGTGACCAGGCCGATGCCGCAGTCGGCGTGCAGCGGCGGCTGACCGCGCAGCAGCGCCCCGTGCATGTCGGTGACCTCGCCGCGCCGCGCGTCCGACGGCACGGCGTCGAGCACGGTGTGCCCGTCGATCCGCGCAAGCTCGACGCGTGGGACCGACGGCGCGACCCGGTCGAGCACCGCGGACGCCTTCGCGGCGGACCAGGCGTCGGTGGCCGCGCCGGCCAGCACCAGGACGTCGGCGAATTCGACCTGCGAGAGCGCCACCTGGGCGACCGTGCGCTCGTCCTCCGGGCTGGCCTGCAGGTTCCGCTCGGCCAGGACGTCGTCGCCGGTGGCGTCGGCCAGGAAGGTCGCGCAGTCGACGACTGTGAACACCGCCCGCAGCTCGACGTCGTCGCTGACCGGGTGGTCGCCGACCAGGACGTTCCGGATCGCCCAGCTGACCGGCTCCGGTTCCATCGCCTCGTCGAGCCGGACGACGATCCGGCGGACCTCCGGCAGCCGGGCGAGGTGGCGCAGCAGCGGCAGCAGGTCCTCGCGCAGCGTGCAGGACACGCAGCCGTGGGCCAGCTCGAGGACGGTCAGCTGGTCGCGCTGCTCCAGCCGCAGCCGGCGGCGGACGACGCCGGAGTGGATCTCGCGCAGGTCGTGGTGGACGACGGCGGTGCCGGGCCCGGCACCGCGCAGCAGCTCGGCGAGCTCGGCGTTCGGGCCCGGGGCGAGGCCGCTCACGAGGACGAGCGGGACGCGGGGGTGTGGGGTCACTGGCGCTCCAGGAATACGGACGGGGTACGGTGCGTAGAGTAGATGAAAACGACAATCACATTCAACCACGCCACTACCAACTCGGGAGGGTCCGTGTCCGCCGTGTGCCAGGTCACCGGCCGCAAGCCGGGCTACGGCAAGCAGGTCTCGCACTCGCACCGCCGCACTTCGCGGCGCTGGGAGCCGAACCTGCAGAACCGTCGCTACTTCGTGCCCAGCCAAGGCCGCTGGGTGCGGCTGCGCGTCTCCGCCAAAGGCATGAAGACGATCGACAAGCGCGGCATCGAGGCCGTCGTCGCCGAGCTGAAGGCAAGGGGAGTGAAGCTGTAATGGCCAAGAGCACCGACGTCCGGCCGATCATCAAGCTGCGGTCGACCGCGGGCACCGGCTACACGTACGTGACCAAGAAGAACCGGCGGAACGACCCCGACCGGATGGTCCTGCGCAAGTACGACCCCGTCGCGCGCAAGCACGTCGAGTTCAAGGAAGAGCGCTGATGGCCAAGAAGTCGAAGATCGCCAAGAACGAGCAGCGGAAGGTGATCGCGGCGCGGTACGTCGAACGCCGGCGCGCGCTCAAGGCCGTCATCTCGTCGCCGTCGGCGTCTCCGGAGGAGAAGGGCGAAGCGGTGGTCGCGCTGCAGAAGCTGCCGCGCGACGCGAGCCCCACGCGGATCCGCAACCGGGACGCCGCCGACGGGCGGCCGCGCGGGTACCTGCGGAAGTTCGGGCTGTCGCGGGTGAAGATGCGCCAGGCCGCGCACAACGGCGAGCTGCCCGGCGTCTCGAAGTCGAGCTGGTGAGCCGGATGCCGAAGCCGAACCGGGACCGCCCCGCCAAGCGCAAGGTGAACCTGTTGCACGCCAACAAGATCACGCATGTCGACTGGAAGGACGTCGACCTGCTGCGGAAGTTCATCTCCGACCGCGGCAAGATCCGCGCCCGCCGGGTGACGGGGCTGACGCCGCAGCAGCAGAAGCAGGTCGCCACGGCGATCAAGAACGCGCGCGAGATGGCCCTGCTGCCGTACCCGGCGTCAGGCCGCGCGAGCTGACGCGCCGAGCCGGGCGGGCACCTGCTCGCCCGGCTCCGGCGTGGCATAACGCACGCTGGGCTGGCGCTGAGGTGAACCGCCAATAAACTCCCGCGCATGGACGACCCGCACTACCTCTCCGGCCTCCAGCTCACCGGCCGCCGCGTTGTCATGTTCGGCGGCGGCACCGTGGCCCAGCGGCGGCTGCCCCGGCTGATCAGCGCGGGTGCCCGCGTCGAACTGGTGTCGCCGCACACGACGCCGTCGGTGCAGGGCATGGTGGACGCGGGCGAGCTGGTCTGGCACGAACGCCGCTACGCCGCCGGCGACCTGAAGGACGCCTGGTACGCGCTGGCCTGCACGAACGACCCGGCGGTGAACGCGGAGATCTGCGCCGAGGCCGAGCGTGAGCGCGTGTTCTGCGTGCGTGCCGACGAGGGCGAGTCGGGTTCGGCGGTGACCCCGGCGTCCGGCCGTCACGGCGGCCTCCTGTTCGGCGTGCTCTCCGGCGGCGAGCCGCTGCGCTCGGCGTCCGTGCGCGACTCGATGCTCGACGGCCTCCACAACGGCACGATCGAGGACGGCCGCACCCCGCACCCGGAGGGCACCCTGCCCGGGGTCGCCCTGGTCGGCGGTGGCCCGGGCGACCCGGAGCTGATCACGGTCCGCGGCCGGCGCCTGCTCTCGCGCGCGGACGTCGTGGTGGTCGACCGGCTGGCGCCCCGCGAGCTGCTCGACGAGCTCGCCCCCGAGGTGGAGATCGTCGACGCGGCGAAGATCCCGTACGGCCGCGCGGCCAGCCAGGACGTCATCAACCGGACGCTGGTGGAGCGCGCCAAGGAGGGCAAGTTCGTCGTCCGCCTGAAGGGCGGCGACCCCTACCTGTTCGGCCGCGGCTTCGAGGAGGTCCTCGCCTGCGCGGAGGCCGGCGTCCCGGTGACGATGGTCCCGGGCATCACGAGCGCGTTCGCCGTCCCGGCGGTGGCGGACGTCCCGGTCACCCACCGCGGCGTCGCGCACGAGGTGGTGGTGGTTTCCGGCCACGTGGCCCCGGGCGACGACCGGTCGCTGGTCGACTGGGAGCTGCTGGCCCGCATGCGCGGCACGATCGTGCTGATGATGGGCGTCGAGCGCCTCCCGCAGTTCGCGAAGGCCCTCCTGGACGGCGGCCGCCCGTCGGACACCCCGGTGGCGATCGTCGAGGACGGCACGATGCGCACCCAGCGCACGTTGCGGTCCACATTGGACACGGTGGTCACGGACGCGGCGGCATCGGGCGTCCGCCCGCCCGCGGTGATCGTGATCGGCCCGGTGGCCGGGCTGGCGCCGCTTCAGGCCTCGTAGGGAGCAGCCGGCCGGCGGCGGCGAGGACCGCATCGGCGACCTCGGGCGCCGGCCGCTCCTCCGGGTGCTCGCCGAAGCTGTTCGAAGTCCGGCTCAGGAGCCGGTCCCGGAGCGTGTCGTCGTCGTGCTCGGTCGAGCCGCAGAAGAACGCGATCCCGTCGCGCGCCTTCGGCGAGAGAGCTTCGACGTCCGCGCGGCTGGTCCTCCACACGAAGCGGTCGAGTCAGCCCGCCAGCACCGGATCCGGGGGATCGGCCCCGAGCTGCCCGTCACCCGGACCAGCGGCACCGGTTCAGTCCTCGTAGCAGCTCGCGGCGAAGTCCCGGATCGCGTCGGACAGCCGGCTCGGGTCGAACCGCAGCTCGACCGGGCTGCGCGCCTGGACGAACTCCGCGTCCGGCATGTCGATCGCCAGTGTGTCCGCGTCGCCGAACGGGTGGATCGGGTCGCCCTGGTGGCCGATCACCAGGGTGCGGGCCGTGATCTTGCGGCGGACCGACTTCGGGGGCGCGATCCGGCCGAACAGCACGCCGTGCAGCAGCGCCGCCATCGGGGCCGGGCGCTGGGAGAGCGTGTCCGTCACGACGTCGACCCACTGGTTGCCGTGCGGCACCAGGGAGGCCACCAGCGCCACCGCCTGGACCGTGACCGGCAGGAATCGGGCCGCCATCAGCAGCGGGGCGAACGTGAACAGCCCCGCGACGATCGCGTTGTCCAGCACCGGCATCTCGACGATCAGGCCGCGGACCCGCGAAGGCGCCTGCACCGCGACTTCCAGGGAGACGTTCGCGCCCAGGGACGTCCCGCCGACCACCGCCGAGTCCACTTCGAGGTGGTCGAGCAGCGCCAGGGTCTGCTCCGCGAACGACGGCATCGAGTAGAGCCACGACTCGGTCGGCCGGTCGGAGTCGCCGTGGCCGAGCAGGTCGAGCGTGACGACCCGGAAGCCGGCGCGGGCCAGCCGGCGCGCCAGCGGGGCGTGCATCCGGCGGGTCAGCATGATGCCGTGGGTGAGCACGACGACGCGGTCGCCGCTGCCGAACTCCGTGTACCAGAGCCGGTGGCCCTCGTGGTCGAACGAGCCGGTGAGCTCGATCGGGCGGGACGCGCGCCGCACCGGCGCGGCGGGGGGATCGGGCTCGATCGCGGTCGCGCTGCTGGCCGGGCTCATGTCCCACCGTCCTCCCCGGGTCGTGGTGCGAGTCTCTTTCAGGAAAGCATCCCCCGACCAGGTTGGCACGGTGACGCGCGGGTCAATTGACAAGGTGCCAATGGCGGGCCGTGGCGGGCATGGGTCAAGATGACCCCATGACCGCTACTGCTGACAGTCTGCCCGACCTCGTCTCCCTGAAGGTCGACGTCGACGGCCACGTGGCCGAAGTGACGCTTCTCGGCCCCTCGAAGGGCAACGCGATGGGCCCGGACTTCTGGCGCGAGCTGCCGCTGGTGTTCCGCGCGCTGGACGCCGACCCGCAGGTCAGGGCGATCGTGCTCACCGGCAGCGGCAAGCACTTCTCCTACGGCCTCGACCTGCCGGCGATGATGGGCGACTGGGCGCCGATGCTGGGCGGGGACAGCCTCGCCGGGCCGCGGACGGCGTTCCTCGACCAGGTCCGATCGCTGCAGGCGGCGGTCAGCTCCATCGCGGAATGCCGCAAACCGGTCGTCGCGGCCGTTTCGGGCTGGTGCATCGGCGGCGGGGTCGACGTCGTCGCGGCCGCGGACATCCGGCTGGCCAGCGCCGACGCCAAGTTCAGCGTCCGCGAGGTGCGCGTTGCCATCGTCGCGGACCTCGGCAGCCTCCAGCGCCTGGCCTCGATCATCGGCGAAGGGCACCTGCGGGAGCTCGCCCTGACCGGCAAGGACGTCGATGCCGCACGCGCCGAGAAGATCGGTCTCGTCAACGACGTGTACGAAGACCAGGACGCGCTGCTGAAGGCCGCGCGGGAACTCGCCGTGGAGATCGCTGCGAACCCGCCGCTCGTGGTGCAGGGTACGAAGCAGGTACTGGCGACGAACACCGAGCGCCAGGTCGCCGACGGCCTCCGGTACGTCGCGGCGTGGAACTCGGCGTTCCTGCCCAGCAAGGACCTCGGCGAAGCGGTCCAGGCCTTCATGGAGCGCCGCGCGCCGGAGTTCAAGGGCGAATAGAAGGAGGCAGGCGTGACCGCTTCGGAAGTCCACCACGCGTTCCGCGTGGCGCGCGACTACCTGCAGGCCCACCGCGAGGACTACGACACGGCCTACCGGGACTTCGCCTGGCCGGAGCTCGACGAGTTCAACTGGGCGATCGACTGGTTCGACGTCGTCGCGCACGACCCGGACAACGCCGAGCGGTACGCGCTGTGGATCGTCGAGGAGGACGGCACCGAGAACCGCTGGACCTACCCGGAGCTGTCCGGCCGGTCCAACCAGGTCGCGAACTGGCTGCGGAAGCTCGGTGTCCGCCGCGGCGACCGGCTGATCCTCATGCTGGGCAACCAGGGCGAGCTGTGGGAGACCATCCTCGCCGCGATCAAGCTCGGCGCCGTCATCATCCCCGCGTCGACGCTGCTCGGCCCCGCCGACCTGACCGACCGCGTCGAGCGCGGCGCGGCCAAGCACGTCGTGGTCCGCTCGGTGGACGCCGGGAAGTTCGCGGACGTCGAGGGCGGCTACACGCGGATCGCCGTGGGGGAGCCGGTCGAAGGCTGGCAGCAGTACTCGGCCGCGTTCGCCGAGTCGCCCGAGTTCGCGCCCGACAGCCCCACCAAGGCCACCGACCCGCTGCTGCTGTACTTCACCTCCGGCACCACCGCGAAGCCGAAGCTGGTGCAGCACACGCACGTTTCGTACCCGGTGGGTCACCTCTCCACCATGTACTGGATCGGGCTGCAGCCGGGCGACGTCCACCTGAACATCTCCTCGCCCGGCTGGGCGAAGCACGCGTGGAGCAACTTCTTCGCGCCGTTCAACGCCGAAGCGACAGTGTTCCTCTACAACTACAACCGGTTCGACGCGGGCGCGCTGATGGCCCAGATGGACCGCTGCGGGGTGACGAGCTTCTGCGCGCCGCCGACGGTGTGGCGGATGCTCATCCAGGCCGACCTGACGGCGCTGAAGTCGCCGCCGAAGAAGGTCGTCGGGGCGGGGGAGCCGCTCAACCCCGAGGTGATCGAGCAGGTCCGGAAGTCGTGGGGCGTGACCATCCGCGACGGCTTCGGCCAGACGGAGAGCAGCGTCCAGATCGCCAACACGCCCGGCCAGGACGTCGTGCCCGGCTCGATGGGCCGCCCGCTGCCGGGGTTCGTGGTCGCGCTGGTCGACCCGGTCAGCGGCGAGCGGGCGGCGGAGGGCGAGATCTGCCTCGACCTCCAGCACCGCCCGGTCGGCCTGATGACCGGCTACGCGGACGACGACGAGCGCACGTCGGCCGCGTTCGCCAACGGCTTCTACCACACCGGTGACGTCGGTTCGATCGACGAACGCGGCTACATCACCTACGTCGGGCGCACGGACGACGTGTTCAAGGCGTCGGACTACCGGATCTCGCCGTTCGAGCTGGAGAGCGTGCTGATCGAGCACGACGCGGTGGCGGAGGCGGCGGTCGTCCCGGCCCCCGACCCGATCCGGCTCGCGGTGCCCAAGGCGTACGTCGTGCTGGCCCCGGGCCACGAGCCGACCGCGGAGACGGCGAAGGCGATCCTCGCGTACTGCCGCGAACACCTGGCGCCGTACAAGCGGATCCGGCGGCTCGAGTTCGCGGAGCTGCCGAAGACGATCTCGGGCAAGATCCGGCGGGTGGAGCTGCGCGGCCGGGAAAGCGACCCCGCGCGCGGAGCCGGTACGGAGTTCCGGGAAGAGGACTTCCCGGAACTCAAGTCCTGACCCGTGCTCTCAAGCGCCCCAATGTGGCCTTGGTTGCGTCTTGCGCACCGAAGGCCGCCTTGGGTGCGTCTGACGCACCGAAGGCCACCTTGGGGCGCTTGGTCAGCGGCGGGTGCCTTCGACCTGGCGGCCGTCCTCGGTCGAGCACGCGGTCACCGGGTCGTTGGCACCGCTGCCGCAGGTCCACTCGTCGAGGACGATCGGGCCGGGCCCGTCGGGCGAGTTCGCCTCGGCTGGGGTCAGCTTCGCGAAGTAGTCGGTCAGCAGTTTCGTGGCCGCGGCGCAGTCGACCTTGCCGTGGGCCATGACCGCCGTCTTCGCGCCGCCGGCGCCGGTGACGTCGCCACACGGGACGCCGGGCGCGGCCGACTCCGCCGCGGCGGCGGCCGCGGGCACGGCGGAGGACGGCGCGGCGGGGGCCGGATCGCCGCCGCCGCACCCGGCCAGTGCGGCGGACGCGGCGACGAGCAGCAAGGGGTACGCGAGAGTCTTCATGGGCCCTTCAGGAGCGGAACGGTTCGGCGGGGATCACTCGGACGGCACGACGGCGGCGAACACCGTCTGCTCGCCCTTGGTGCAGGTGGTGCCGCCTTGCGCGGCGGGCGGCCCGGACGTGCACAGCCAGCCGTCGACGGTCTCGTTCACCGCGTCGTTCGAGCCGGCGCCCTGGCGGCCGCCGATCTTGCGGTGGAAGTCGCCGACGAGCTTCGTCGCCGCGGCGCAGCTGACGCCGGCGGAGCCGCTGTCGAAGACGTAGAGCGTCAGCCCGCTGGCGGCGGTCACCGTGCCGCAGGAGCCGGGCACCGACGGCGGCGCTCCGGAGGGCTTCGGCGCGGACGGGACCGCGGACGAGCTTTCCGTGGCGGGCGGCGGCGGGGGAGTGCCGGTGGACGTCGGCGTCGGGGCCGCGCTCGACACCGAGGGTGACGGCGCGGGCGCCTGGGCGGCCTGTTCGGCGGAACAGGCGGCGAGCACGGGCACGGCGAGGCAGGCCACGAGCCACGTCTTCGTGGTGGTCGGGTGGGGCACCGCGATCCTTCCTCCCCGGCTGGCTGGCCCGGTCATTCTGGCCCATCCGGGCGAGGCACCGAGGGGCGACGCGCCCACGGGTGTGCCGGAGATTACTCCAGCCGGGTGGCGGCCCGGTCCGGTGGCCACCCGAACACCGTCCACAATGGACAATTAACATTCCGTTCACGCTCCGAAACCTCAGGCCGCCCTTCAGAATCGATCGGTCTAATTCGCGCGGCGCCGGTTAACAATCCGGCCCCGCGGGCCGAAGATCTTGGTGGGAGGCACGAAGAGCTCCCGTCCCCGAAACCCGTCCCGAGCACGTGAGAGTCATGAACGCCGAAGCTGCGACCAGCACCGAAGATCCGTCCAGTCCGCCGACCGTCCCCTGCACCGTCGTCTGGTGCGGCGGCCGCCCGTACGTCCTCGAGGGGCGAGCCGGCCGCGCCCGCTGGATGGGCACCGACTACCGCGGCCGCCCCGAGTCGCTGACCAGCGCGGAGCTGCAGCGACGCGGGTGGAGCCACCGCCGCGCGAGCTGACCCGGGCGGGCCGTCGCTATCGCGGCGGCCCGGCCCCGCACACCCGGCGGCGGCTGTCTTGGTGCCGAACGCGCTCCGCCGCCGATCCGGAAGGCCGAGATCGATGATCCGCCCGGCCCGCGCCGGCGCACCACCCGGCGCCGCCACCCTGCCCCGCTGTTTAATGGCCCGGTGAGCACAGCCGCGCCCGAACCCGCCGCTCAGGCGGGCGCCCCCGAGCCGTCCCTGCTGCGGCAGGCGATGAACGTTCCCAACATGCTGTCCCTCTTGCGGCTGGCCGGCGTGCCGGTGTTCCTCTGGCTGCTGCTCGGCCCGGAGGAGGACGGCTGGGCGCTCGCCGTCCTCGTCTTCAGCGCGCTCACCGACTGGCTCGACGGCAAGCTCGCCCGCTGGCTCAACCAGATGTCCCGGCTCGGCCAGCTGCTCGACCCCGCCGCCGACCGGCTCTACATCCTCGCCACGCTCATCGCGTTCCTGGCCCGCGAGATCATCCCGTGGTGGGTCGTCGTCCCGCTCCTCCTGCGCGAAGCCGTCCTCGGGGTGTGCGTGCTGACGCTGCGCCGCCGCGGGTTCGCCCCGCCGGAGGTCACCTACATCGGCAAGGGCGCCACCTTCGTCCTGATGTACGCCTTCCCGTTCCTGCTGCTGGCGCAAGGCGGCTCCGACGTCGCCGCGGTCGCCCGGCCGATCGGCTACGCGTTCACCATCTGGGGCGGCGTCCTGTACGTCTGGTCCGGCGTGCTCTACGTCGTCCAGGCCCGCAACGCCCTGCGCGGCGCCGCGGACGAGTGAGCTTCGCCCGGGTCGGGCCCGGCGGTTGCGCCGTGTGGGTGTAAGACTTCGCCCAGCACGTTTCGCCAGTGAGGGCATGAAAGGGGACCGGCGGTGTCCGCTCCTGAAGAGCTTCGCTACACCGAGGAACACGAGTGGGTCGCCACCCGCGAGGAGACGCTCGTCCGCGTGGGCATCACCGAGTACGCGCAAGACCAGCTGGGCGACGTCGTGTTCGTCGACCTGCCCGAGGTCGGCCGCCAGCTCACCGCGGGCGACGTCTTCGGCGAGGTCGAGTCGACCAAGAGCGTCTCCGAGCTGTTCGCGCCGGTCGACGGCGAGATCGTCGCGGTGAACGACTCGGTCGCCGACTCGCCGGAACTGATCAACAGCGACCCCTACGGCGAGGGCTGGCTGATCGAGATCCGGCTCGACGACCCGGCGGGTCTGGAAGCGCTGCTCGAAGCCGAGGCCTACGACGCGCTGACCAAGGGCTGAAGCCCGCTCCCACCCGGTCGGACCAGCACTGCGCCGGTTCGGGGAGCCGGGGCTCGGAGAATCGATCAGGCACGGTACGTTGGCAGCTACACGTTCTTGAGTACTAGGCAACACAGCATGTGTGGAGGAGAGCTCAGGTGAGCACGAACGACGGGCCCGGCGGCGTTCCCCCGGAGCAGTCTCCGGAGCGGACCTCTGTCTTTCGGGCCGACTTCCTGGCCGAAGTCGAAGGCCACGAGCCCGCTCCCGCCGCGGAGGCGCCCGTCCAGGGCGTCGACGCCCTGCCGGCGGGTTCGGCGCTGCTGGTCGTGAAGCGCGGGCCCAACGCGGGCTCGCGGTTCCTGCTCGACCGCGACACCACCAGCGCCGGGCGGCACCCGGACAGCGACATCTTCCTGGACGACGTGACGGTCTCGCGCCGGCACGCCGAATTCCGGCGTGAGGGTGGCGAGTTCGTCGTCATCGACGTCGGCAGCCTCAACGGCACCTACGTCAACCGCGAGCCGGTCGACCAGGCCGTCCTCGCCGGGGGCGACGAGGTCCAGATCGGGAAGTTCCGCCTGGTCTTCCTGACCGGCCCGGGGCACGGGGGCCAGGGGGCGCAGTGACGGCGGCCGGACGGCCACAACGCGACGGGTTGAGCATCGGGGCCGTTCTCGCGCAGCT
Organism: Amycolatopsis lexingtonensis; assembly: GCF_014873755.1. Taxonomy (NCBI): domain Bacteria; kingdom Bacillati; phylum Actinomycetota; class Actinomycetes; order Pseudonocardiales; family Pseudonocardiaceae; genus Amycolatopsis; species Amycolatopsis lexingtonensis. The sequence goes on along the minus strand of NZ_JADBEG010000001.1, from coordinate 2,228,942 downwards.
GCGCGGCGAATTCCCCGATGTCACCATCTCCAAGATCCGGTTCCTCGAAGCCGAAGGCCTGGTCCAGCCGGGCCGGACGCCTTCGGGGTACCGGCAGTTCGCCGCGGCGGACGTGGAGCGTCTCAGGTTCGTCCTGGCCGCCCAGCGGGACCACTACCTCCCGTTGAAGGTCATCAAGGAACAGCTGGACGCGGCGGACTCGGGTGCCGAGCCCGCCGCGGCCCTGCCCCGGCCACCGCGCCGGCTGGTGCCGATCGACGCGCCGGTCGAGAACGTCGGCCTGCCCGTGGCGGACGACTTCACCGCGGGCCGGGAGCTGCGCCTGACCCAGGAGGAACTCCTGGAGCAGGCGGGCATCGACGCGGCCGCCCTGGCCGAGCTGCAGCAGTACGGCCTGGTCCGGCCCGGTCCCGCCGGGTTCTTCGACCCGGACGCGGTGCTGGTGGCGCGGACGGTGCGGGCGATGACCGAATTCGGTATCGAGCCGAGACACCTGCGTGCCTTCCGCGCCGCGGCCGACCGCGAGGTCGGGTTGCTGGAGCAGATCGTGACCCCGGTGTACCGGCATCGTGACCCGGAGGCGAAATCGAGGGCCGACGAAGTGGTGCGAGAGCTGGCGGCACTGTCCGTGACGCTGCACACGCTCCTCGTCAAGGCCGGAATCCGTGGCGTCGCCGGGTGTTGATCGTAACGGGGCAGTGAGATCCTCTTTGCGGTCCCATGTCAATGACTGAATGTTCGGCACCGCATGCCGTACCGTGAAGGCACGGGTTTGCGGCAGGCGAACCGAGAGAGCCGGACAGCGAGCACAGCGCGCGGATGACGGGTAGCGTCGACAGTGGTGGCGCGAAGCCGTTCCACCGCTGAAGCCCGTGCACGAGAGGGAGGCGAAATCCGATGAGCGAAATGCGCGTCGTCGGGGTGCGGGTCGAGCTGCCCGCGAATCAGCCGATCTTGTTGCTGCGGGAAACCGAGGGCGAACGGTACCTGCCGATCTGGATCGGCTCGGTCGAGGCCACCGCCATCGCGTTGGAGCAGCAGGGAGTCCGCCCGGCCCGTCCGCTCACGCATGACCTGCTGAAAGAGGTCATCGGGGCGCTCGGCCGGGAGCTCGAGCAGGTCGTCATCACCGACCTCAAGGAAGGCACGTTCTTCGCGGAACTGGTCTTCGACGGCGACATCCGGGTGTCCGCCCGGCCGAGCGACTCGGTCGCGCTGGCCCTGCGGATCGGTGTCCCCATCCACGCCGTGGACGCGGTGCTGGAAGAGGCCGGCCTGATCATCCCGGACGAGCAGGAGGACGAGGTCGAGAAGTTCCGCGAGTTCCTCGACTCCGTGTCGCCGGAAGACTTCCGCGGAGCGGACACCTGAGAACTTGCCTTGACGCGGACGTCAACGTCTAGCGTCGGGGTATGCGGATCGGAGAATTGGCGCAGCGCACGGGTGTCACCACCCGTGCGCTGCGTTTCTACGAGGACCAGGGTCTTCTCGCGGCCCGTCGCTCGGCGAACGGTTACCGCGAATACGACGAGGACGACCTCCAGCTGGTCAAGGAGATCCAGACCCTCCAGACGGTCGGGCTGACGTTGGAGGAGACGCGCCCGTTCGTCGAGTGCCTGCGCAGCGGCCACGAAACCGGCGACTCCTGCGCGAATTCGATCGAGGTCTACCGCCGCAAGCTCGAAGAAGCCGACGCACTCCTGGCCCGGCTCGGCGGGATCCGCGCCGAACTGGCCGCGAAGCTCGCCGGAGCGCTCGCCCGGCAGGCGCCCGATCCGTGTGTCGTGCCCGAATCCCCGCGTCCGTGAAGGAGACCGTGGTGTCCGAAGTCAGTGCTGTCACCGATGCGGCGTTCGCCGAGGTCCTCGGCAGCGACGTCCCCGTGCTGGTCGAGTTCTGGGCCACCTGGTGCGGCCCGTGCCGGATGGTCGGCCCGGTGCTGGCCCAGCTGGCCACCGAGCGGGCCGGGCAGCTCGCCATCCGCAAGATCAACGCGGACGAGAACCCGGAGACCACCCGGTCCTACCAGGTCATGTCGCTGCCGACGATGATCCTGTTCCGCGGCGGGGAACCGGTCGAGACCATCGTCGGCGCGTTCCCGAAGGCCCGCATCGAGGAGCGGCTCGACCGGGCCCTCACGGCGCCGTCGCTTTGACGAACGTGTCCGCCACCTCGCGGCCGTACTTCTCCACGTCCAGCGCCGGGTCGGCGGCGTAGGCCGCGGCGACGCCGTCGATGGCCTGCGCGATCGACATCGCCATCACCTCGGGCGTGAAGTCGCCGAAGACGCCCTCCGCCTGGCCCTGTTTGAGCTGACGGGCCAGCCCGTGCACCCGCAGGTCGTCGACCAGCACCTTCGTCATCACCCAGCCGTCGACGTCGTCGGCGTTGGCGGCCAGCTCGGTCAGGACCCGGACGCATTCCGGGTACGCGCGCAGGAACGCGATCGACGTCTCGATGTGCGCCCGCAGGTAGCCGCGCCGGTCGGCGGGGTCGAGCCCGCCGCCGGTGCGTTCGGTCAGGTAGTCGTTCTTCGTCTGGACGACCGCGCTCAGCACGGCCTGCATCAGGCCGGCCTTGTTCGTGAAGTGGTAGGAGATCAGCCGGGTGCTGCTGAGCCCGGCGCGTTCCTTGATCTTGGCGAACGTCGTGCGGCGGTACCCCAGGTCGGCGAGGACGCCGATGGTCGCGCCGATGATCTGCGCGCGGCGGGCGGCCTCGGCTGGGCTGAGTCCCAGTTCGGCCAGGTGTTCGGTCTTTACTTGCATGAGTAAAAAGTTACTCGACTGAGTAAATCGGGTCAAGGGGTTTAAGTCCGCGTGTGCCGGGTACGGCGAACGGCTCAAAGGCTCATCCGACCGTTGAGGCTTGCCGCGCGTCGCGTTGACCGGCACTGTCCCGGCGCTTACCGTCGAAGGAGGTAAATCGCCACGGTGTGATTCACGGTCTGGGGCCGGATCGTGGCGATTGATCTCCGGTGGGTCCCGCTCCTGGGACTCCCCGGCTGTCATTCGCCGGCCACCAGGTCGGGCGAGGGGAGGCTTGCGTGGTCGAGGCTGGTTCCGAGAAGCAGCCTGTTGAGGTCGCGAGTGGCGAGCAGGGTGAGCTGTTCCCCGACAACTCGCTGCCGGACGAGCTGGTGGGTTACCGCGGCCCGGCCGCGTGCCAGATCGCCGGGATCACCTACCGCCAGCTCGACTACTGGGCCCGGACGAAGCTGGTCGCACCCAGCATCCGCACGGCGCACGGCTCCGGCTCGCAGCGGCTGTACTCGTTCAAGGACATCCTGGTCCTCAAGGTCGTCAAGCGGCTGCTGGACACCGGGGTCTCGCTCCAGAACATCCGGGTCGCCGTCGACCACCTGCGCGTGCGCGGGGTCCGCGACCTGGCCAGGGTGACGCTGTTCTCCGACGGCACCACCGTCTACGAATGCACCTCGCCGGAGGAGATCGTCGATCTGCTCCAGGGCGGCCAAGGCGTCTTCGGTATCGCGGTCAGCGGCGCCATGCAGGAAATCAGCGGGACGATCCACGAGTTCCCGGCCGAACGCGCCGACGGCGGTGTCGTCGAGACGCACCAGCCGGACGAGCTCACCCAGCGCCGCAACGCACGCAAGACCGGTTGATCACCGCCGCGGCGGACGGAGTAAGGTTCTCCTTGCGGTCGACGAACCCGCGCGGGAGAGTCCGAGCCTCATATTGAGCTCGGCGCCGAAGGAGCAAGTCCTCCCCGGAACCTCTCAGGCACCCTGGACCGCGCGGATGAGACGCCTCTGGAAAGCGGGTCGTCAGGACACAGCCTGATGGCCCCGCCGACGGTGCAAGCCCGGCTCAACCACGCGGGCGAAACTCTCAGGCGCCCTTCGGGGTACGGACAGAGTGGGGAGGGTGCCTCGCTCATGGCGAGGCATGCTCGCGGCACGCGCTCGCCGCTCTCGCGCGGCGTGTCTTGTGGGGGTGCAACCCCCACACCCCGCCCGGAGGGCTTCGCCCCCGGACCCCCGACCGTGGTCGCGTTCGCAGGGAGGCCTCCGTGAATCCGTCACTCGCCTCCCTGGAACAGGGGATTCCCTTCGCCGAGCGGCACCTCGGGCCCGGTCCCGGCGAACTCCGGCACATCCTCGACGTCATCGGGGTCGCTTCCCTCGACGAACTCGCCGAACACGCCGTTCCCGAGTCGCTGCGCGCGTCCGCCGAGCCGCTCGAACTGCCGTCGGCGGCCTCCGAAGCCCAGGCGCTGGCCGAACTGCGCGCGCTGGCCGCCCGCAACCGGCCGACCGCCGCGATGATCGGGCTCGGCTACCACGACACCGTGACCCCGCCGGTGATCCGGCGGAACGTGCTCGAGAACCCGGCCTGGTACACCGCCTACACGCCGTACCAGCCGGAAATCTCCCAAGGGCGGCTCGAAGCGCTGCTCAACTTCCAGACCATGATCGCGGACCTGACCGCGCTCCCGGTCGCGAACGCCTCCCTCCTCGACGAAGCCACCGCGGCCGCCGAGGCGATGACGCTGGTGCGGCGGGCCGGGAAGTCCGCGTCGCACCGGTTCGTCGTCGACCAGGACACCCTGCCGCAGACGCTCGCCGTGCTGCGGACGCGGGCCGAGCCGCTCGGGATCGAGCTGGTCGTGGAAGACCTGTCCCAGGGACTCACCGGGCTGGGGCTCGGCGGCGACTTCTTCGGCGTGCTGCTGGCCTACCCGGGCGCTTCGGGCGCGGTGCGCGAACTCGACCTGACCATCGCGGACGCCAAGAAGCACGGCGCCGCGGTGGTCGTGGCCGCGGACCCGCTCGCCTTGACGCTGCTGCGGCCGCCGGGTGAGCTCGGCGCCGACGTCGCCGTGGGGTCGACGCAGCGGTTCGGCGTCCCGCTCGGCTTCGGTGGTCCGCACGCGGCCTACCTCGCGGTGCGGAAGGGGCTCGAGCGGCAGCTGCCCGGCCGCTTGGTCGGTGTCTCGGCCGACGCCGACGGCGCGCCCGCGTACCGGCTCGCGCTGCAGACGCGCGAGCAGCACATCCGCCGCGAGAAGGCGACTTCGAACATCTGCACCGCGCAGGTCCTGCTGGCCGTCATGGCGTCGATGTACGCCGTGTACCACGGGCCTGATGGCCTCCGCGCGATCGCGCTGCGGGCCCACCGGATGGCCACCGTGCTCGCCGCCGGCCTGGCCGAAGGCGGCGTCGAGGTCGTGCACGGCGAGTTCTTCGACACCGTGACCGCGGCGGTGCCGGGCCGGGCCGACGCGGTCGTCGCGGCGGCCCGCGACCTCGGCGTCTCCCTGCGCCGGATCGACGAAGACCACGTCGGCGTCGCCTGCGACGAGACGACCACGCGGGAGCGGCTTTCCTTCGTGTGGAAGGCGTTCGGCGTCTCGGTGTCCGATGTGGACGGCCTGGACGCGGACACGGCCGACGCGCTCCCGGCGCCGTTGCGGCGCACGAGCGAGTTCCTCACGCACCCGGTGTTCCACGAGCACCGGTCGGAAACCGCGATGCTGCGGTACCTGCGCCGGCTGGCCGACCGGGACTACGCGCTCGACCGCGGCATGATCCCGCTCGGCTCCTGCACGATGAAGCTCAACGCCACCGCGGAGATGGAACCGGTCACCTGGCCGGAGTTCGCCGGGCTGCACCCGTTCGCGCCCGCCGAGGACGCCGCCGGCCTGCTCGAAGTGGTGGCCGACCTGAGCGCCTGGCTCGCGCGGATCACCGGCTACGACGCGGTTTCGCTGCAGCCCAACGCCGGGAGCCAGGGCGAGTTCGCCGGCCTGCTGGCGATCCGCGCCTACCACCGCTCGCGCGGCGAGGGCGCGCGGGACGTCTGCCTGATCCCGGCCAGCGCGCACGGCACGAACGCGGCGAGCGCCGTGATGGCGGGGATGCGGGTGGTCGTCGTCCGCTGCGACGACGCCGGGAACATCGACCTCGCCCACCTGCGGTCCACTGTGGACGAGCACCGCGGCGACCTGGCCGCGATCATGCTGACCTACCCGTCGACGCACGGGGTGTACGAGGACACCGTCGGCGAGGTCTGCGCGGCGGTGCACGACGCGGGCGGGCAGGTGTACGTCGACGGCGCCAACCTGAACGCGCTGATCGGCGTCGCCCAGTACGGCCGGTTCGGCGCCGACGTGTCGCACCTCAACCTGCACAAGACGTTCTGCATCCCGCACGGTGGCGGCGGCCCCGGCGTCGGGCCGATCGGGGTCCGCGCGCACCTGGCGGCGTTCCTGCCGAACCACCCGCTGCAGCCGGCGGCCGGCCCCGCGACCGGCGTCGGCCCGGTCAGCGCGGCGCCGTGGGGCAGTGCGTCGATCCTGCCGATCTCGTGGGCGTACGTCCGGATGATGGGCGCCGCCGGCCTGCGCCGGGCGACGCTCGTGGCGGTGGCCAACGCCAACTACATCGCCCGGCGCCTCGGCGAGCACTACCCGGTGCTGTACGCCGGCCGGTCGGGTTTCGTGGCGCACGAGTGCATCCTGGACCTGCGGCCGCTGACGAAGGCGACGGGCGTGACCGTGGACGACGTCGCGAAGCGGCTGGCGGACTACGGGCTGCACGCGCCGACGATGTCGTTCCCGGTCGCGGGCACGCTGATGGTCGAGCCGACCGAGAGCGAGGACCTGGCCGAGCTGGACCGCTTCTGCGCGGCGATGATCGCGATCCGCGCGGAGATCGACCGCGTGGCGTCGGGGGAGTGGCCCCTGGCGGAGTCCCCGCTACGGCTGGCCCCGCACACGGCGGGCTGCCTGGCCGGCGACTGGAACCGCCCGTACAGCCGCGAGACGGCGGTGTTCCCGGCGGGCCGGACGGCGGCGAAGATCTGGCCCCCGGTCCGCCGCATCGACGGTGCGTCCGGCGACCGCAACCTGGTCTGCTCCTGCCCGCCCCCGGAAGCCTTCGCCTGACGACCGTTCACGGATTCGTCAGGCGGAGCAGCAGCTCGGTGCGGCTGGTGACGTCGAGTTTGCGGTAGATCTGCTGCAGGTGCTTCTGCACCGTGCGCGGGCTGATGCCGAGGCGGCGGGCGATCTCGCGGTCGGTGGCAGCCCGCGCGACCAGATCGGCCACCTCCTGCTCGCGGACGGTCAGCTCCGGAGGCGTGCCGGTGACCGGCCGGACCGCCGGGCGCTCGTGCCGGGCGAACGCCTGGGCCAGGTGAGGCGCGAGCAGCTCGACCAGGTCGTGGTCCCGGGCCGAGAACCCGGGCCGCGACCGGCTGAGCGTCAGGACGCGCCCGTGGCGGTCGTCGACCTGGACCACGCACAGCAGCTGGTCGACGGTCCCGCGCGGGCGGTAGAAGTCGGTGTAGAACGGCAGTCCGCGCAACGTCCGCAGGTCGGCGAGATCGGTCAACGCGGCCGCCGTACCCAGCCGCAGCGACCCCGAGCGGTGTGCCGCGAAGCCCGGGTGCTGGTGGGCCAGTGCCCGGAACTCCGGGTGGCGCATCAGGTTCTGCTCCGGCCGGTCGGTCACCGTGCCGGTCAGCCGGCGGGTCGTGTGCTCGGTGCTCGTGCACGAGATGACGTCGCAGCCGACCAGCCGGCCCAGTCCTGCCAGTGCTTCGCCCGGCCCCGCCGTCTTCAGCTCGCGCACGACTTCGAAGGCGCGGTGCAGGCACCGCGCCGTCACTTCACTGCTCACTCGCATCCCCCTCGGTTCTCCCGGTCGGAAAAGACCCGGGCGAACCGAGGGAGATACGAACCGGCTGTTACCGGGCGATCCGGACGTTCAGCGTGGTGTTCGAACCCGCGCTCACCATCGACTGCGCGATGCTGCTGATCCCGGCCGGCGCGCTGTAGGAGTTGTTGTTGCTGTCGTCCTCGTCGTCGGTGTGGAAGAAGCCCGACGAGTCGACCCCGGAGAACACGAGGTAGCCGAAGCCGACGTTCGGGAACGCCGTCGTCGTGGCCACCCCCGGCGCGAACAGGCAGAACCGCAGCAGCGTGTTGCTGTCGCTCACGTTCGGGAAGATGTTGCCCGAGAACGAGTTGTTGTTGCTGTCGTCCTCGTTGTCGAACCGGCGCGAGAACTCCTGCGAGCCGTTCGGGCAGTTCGCGCCCAGCTTCAGCACCGCGTAGGGCCGGAACGAGCCGGACTGCGTAACGCCGCGGAACGCGGTGCCGTTCACCCGGCAGAAGAACATCTCCGTGTTGCTCGTGCTGCTGACCGCGCCGATGAACCCGCCCCGCGAGTTGGCGTTGCCCGAGTCCTCGTCGTCCGTCCGGATCACGATCGCCTCGGTACCGACCGGGCACGACCGGCTGGACGGGATGACGCCGACATCGGTCGTCGCCGCCTGGGCGGGCGCGGCCGACACGGTGAGAGCTCCCGCGAGCGAAGCCAGGAGCAGGGCCGAAACGGTGAAGAGTCGCTTCATGGTGTGTCTTCCTCCCCATTGCTGTGTGACCGCTCAAGGACACCAACCCGGCCGGGGGCGCGGCCATACGCACTTCTGCGTACGCGGGCCCACGGCGTGCGCACAGGTTCGGGAGGTAGGTTGACCGCCATGGCGAGTGCGCACGGTCCTGATCGGACGTCCGTGGTCGTGACCGGCGGCAGCGGCTTCATCGGCCGGGCCGTCGTGCGCGCCTTTCGCGACCGGGGCGTGCCGGTCACCGTCGTCGACCGGGTGTCGTTCCCCGAGGACGCCGACGGCGTCCGCGTGGTGACCGGTGACCTCCGCGAAGCCGCCGTCCGCGAGGAGGCTGTCACCCCGGAGACCGCCGGGATCGTGCATCTCGCCGCGCTGACGTCGGTGCTGAAGTCGGTCGAGCTGCCCGAGGACACCTTCGCCGACAACGTACTGGTCACCCAGGAACTGCTCGAGCTCGCCCGCCGCCGGGACGTGCCGAAGTTCCTGCTCGCTTCCACCAATGCGGTCATCGGCGACGTCGGCACCGCGACGATCACCCCGGACCTGCCGCTGCGGCCGCTGACGCCGTACGGCGCCACCAAGGCGGCGTGCGAAATGCTGCTGTCGGGCTACGCCGGCGCGTACGGCATGACGACGTGTGCCTTGCGGTTCACCAACGTCTACGGCCCGGGAATGTCCCACAAGGACAGTTTCGTGCCGCGCATGATGCGCGCCGCGCGCACCGGCGGCGGTGTGAAGGTCTACGGCGACGGGCGCCAGCGCCGCGACCTCGTGCACGTCGACGACGTCGTCGGGGCGATCCTCTCGGCCTTCGACAGCGGGTACACCGGCCGCGCGATCGTCGGGGCCGGGCGTTCGGTGTCGGTGCTGGAGATGGTCGAGGCCGTCCGCGAGGTGACCGGCGCCGAGCTGCCCGTCGAGCACGTCGAGGCGCCGGCCGGGGAGATGCCCGCGGTGGTCGTCGACGTCTCGGCCAGCGCGGCGACGATCGGCTACCGGCCCTCGGTCTCGCTGGTCGACGGCCTGGCCACGGCGTGGAAGTACTTCTCCGGGCTCGACCGTCCGAACGCGACACCGTGACGGCGTTCCTGCGCCGCCATTGGCTGCTGCTCCTGCTCCTCGTCCCGGCGATCGTCCTGCGGGTGCTGACCTGGCTCGCCTACAAACCCGCGCTGCTGTACATCGATTCGTTCCGCTACATCGACAACCTGCACGCCCTGCGCGCCGACCAGCTGAACCCGATCGGCTACGACCTCGTGCTGCGGCCGCTGCTCGCGGTCGGCGGCCTGGCGTGGGTCGCGGCGGTCCAGCACGCCGGCGGGATCCTGGTCGCGATCGGCCTCTACGCGCTGGTGCTGCGGCTCGGCGGCCGTCCGTGGGTCGCGGCGCTCGCCGCGGTGCCGGTGCTGCTCGACGCCTACCAGCTGCAGATCGAGCAGAACATCATGTCCGAGGTCCTCTTCGAGGCGGTGCTGCTCGGGCTGCTGTGGCTGCTGCTCGGCCGGGGCACGCCGGGCTGGAAGCGCGCCGGCGCCGCGGGACTGCTGCTCGGCTTCGGCGTGCTGACCCGGCTGATCGGCATCTCCCTCGCCCTGCCGCTGGTGGTCTTCCTGGTCGTCGCCGGGGGAGCGTGGCGGCACTGGGCGGGCTGGCGCCGGGCCGGTGCCGGGGTGCTGGGGCTGCTCGTCGTGCTCGTGCCGTACTCGGCGCGCGTGCATTCGGAGACCGGCAAGTGGGGGCTGACCGGGCCGTCGGGGAACATGCTCTACGGCCGCACCGCCGCCGTCGCGGATTGCCCGAACCTCCACCTCTCGCCGGAACTGCGGGTGTTCTGCCCGGCCGAGCCGCGCGAAACCCGGCTCGTGGACAACTACACGCACGCCGACCTCGACCCGAACTGGCCCGGCGCGCTCCCGCCGGGCGCCGACAAGGCCGCGCTGGCCCACGAGTTCGCGATCGACGTCCTGAAGGAGCAGCCCGGCGACGTCGCCGCCGCGGTCCTCGACGACTTCGCCAAGAGCTTCGCCTGGTCCCGCGAGCAGGACCCGACCGACGTGCCGCTCGACCGGTGGCAGTTCCAGCTGTCCTACCCGCAGTGGGCCGACCAGTCCTTGATCGACCTGGTCACGCGGCAGAACGACGGCGTCGTCGCGAGCGTCGACCAGCCACTGGCGAAGATCCTGCGTGACTACCAGCTGGGCGGCGGGTACGTCTCCGGCGGCGTGCTCGGGATCGGCGCGCTGCTCGGCCTGCTGACGGTCTTCCGGCGCAAGAAGCCGCTGGACCGCGCACAGGCGGGCGCGCTCCTGGCGGCGTCGAGCGGCCTGGTCCTGCTCTTCGCGTCCGCGGTCTTCCTGTTCTCGTGGCGCTACCAGATCCCGGCGCTCGTGCTGTTCCCCGTGGCCGGGGCACTCGGCTTCACGACGCTGACCTCGGCCAGCCGGAAACGCCTCGCCGCCTTCCCCGACGACGTCGATTCGGGGGCACTGGCCGGCTTCCGGGACCGCCACCCCGAGCTGAAGCTCGCTCCGCTGACCGTCGTCATCGCGGCGTACAACGAGGCCGGCGGCGTCGGTGAGGTCCTGGAGAAGATGCCGGACCGGTGCCTCGGGATGCCGGTGGACGTCCTCGTCGTCGTCGACGGCGGGACCGACGACACGGCCGCGATCGCCGAGGCGCACGGCGCGTACGTGTGCGTGGCGCCGCGCAACCGCGGCCAGGGCGCGGCGCTGCGCTTGGGTTACCACCTGGCGGCGGAGTGCGGCGCCGAGTACGTCGTGACGACCGACGCCGACGGGCAGTACGACAACTCCGAGCTGGAAGCGCTGGTCAGCCCGGTCGTCGAGGGCACCGCGGACTTCGTCACCGGGTCCCGGCGGCTCGGGCACGAGGAGGCCGACAGCCGCGTCCGGTGGCTCGGCGTCCGGGTGTTCGCCGTGCTGGCGTCGGTGCTGACCGCGCGGCGGATCACCGACACGTCGTTCGGGTTCCGCGCGATGCGGGCCGAGCTGGCCTGCGTGGTGCCGCTCAACGAACCGCAGTACCAGTCGTCGGAGCTGATGCTCGGTGTCACCGCGCGCGGCGCCCGCGTGCTCGAGCTGCCGATGAGCATGCGGCTGCGCAAGGCGGGCAAGAGCAAGAAGGGTGGCAGCCTGGTCTACGGCGCCAACTACGCGCGCGTCATGACCGGGACGTGGTGGCGGGGGTACGTGCTGCGCCGCGGCCGAACACGAGCCGGTCGAGCAGGGTGAACTTCACGGCGAACACCACCGCGTAACTGGCCACGTACGCGCCGTCGACCAGCACGATCCACCAGAAGTGCGGCAGGGCGAGCGGGGTCAGCAGCGACCCGGCCAGCGTGGTCAGCCCGATCGAGGCGAGGCCGCCGAGACCGATGACGGCCAGGTAGGGGAGCAGTTCCCGGCGGACGCGCGGCCGCCCGGTGCGGCCCCACACCCAGCGGCGGGTGACCAGGAAGTTCAGCACCGCCCCGGCGGCCCAGGCCAGTGTGCCGGCGAGCGCGGCGGCACCGCCGGTGGCGAGGACGGCGAGCAGGACGACCTGGCTGAGGACCGTGGCGGCGACCGACGTCGCGGCGGCGCGGGCCAGCCGGGCCCAGCCGCGGCGGCGCGTCTTGTCCGTTGTGCGGGGCCGCACGCCGTTGGTTACGGTCGTCATGTCCCCATCCTCCCCGTGGGCCGGCCGCGCCGCCGTCCGACCCCCTCACGCATAGGAGATTCACAGCTCTTTGCCAGGTGCTCATCAGCACCTGATCGATAGCGTCGGGTTCTTGAACGAGCAGGAAAGGCGGCACAATGCGGGTGCTGGTTCTCGGCGGTGACGGATATCTGGGCTGGCCGACCGCGCTGCACTTATCGGACAAAGGCCACGAGGTGGCCGTCCTCGACAATTTCGTCCGGCGTGGCTACGACGCCGAACTCGGCGTCGAAAGCCTGGTCCCGATCGAATCGCTGAAAGACCGGATCGCCGCCTGGCACGAAGTCTCCGGCCGTGCGCTGACCAGCTACGAAGGTGACCTGCTGGACGCGGACTTCCTGTTCGGCGCGGTGCGCGAGTTCGCCCCGGACGCCATCGTCCACTACGCGGAGCAGCGGTCGGCGCCGTATTCGATGATCGACCGCGAACACGCGGTGTACACCCAGCACAACAATGTCGTCGGGACGCTGAACCTGCTCTACGCGATCGCCGAGATCGACCCCGCCATCCACCTGGTCAAGCTGGGCACGATGGGCGAATACGGCACGCCGAACATCGACATCGAAGAAGGCTGGCTCGACCTCGAGCACAACGGGCGCAAAGACCGCGTGCTGTTCCCGAAACGGCCGGGCTCGTTCTACCACCTGACGAAGGTCCACGATTCGCACAACATCGAATTCACGTGCCGCGCCTGGGGGCTGCGGGCCACGGACCTCAACCAGGGCGTCGTGTACGGCCAGCAGACGCCGCAGACCGCGTTGGACGCGCGCCTGGCCACCCGGTTCGACTACGACGCGGTGTTCGGGACGGTGCTGAACCGGTTCGTCATCCAGGCCGTGCTGGGCCAGCCGCTGACCGTGTACGGCAAGGGCGCGCAGACCCGGGGCCTGATCGACATCCGCGACACCGTGGAGTGCATCCGGCTCGCCGTGGAGAACCCGGCCGCGGCGGGGGAGTTCCGCGTCTTTAACCAGATGACGGAGAGCCTGTCGGTGGCCGCCATCGCCGAGCTCGTCGCCGACCGGTTCCCCGGTCCGGTGCAGATCGAGCACCTCGAGAACCCTCGCACCGAGGCACTGGAGCACTACTACAACGTGAAACACACCGGGCTGGTCGGGCTGGGGCTGGAGCCGCACCTGCTGTCGGAGACGCTGATCGAGTCGATGTTCGACATCGTCGGCGCCAACAAGCACCGGGTGAACCCGGAGAAGCTGCGCCCGACCGTGCGCTGGCGGGGCGCGCTGAAGGGTTAGCGGCGCCGCGTGCGGGCTCCCCTGCCCGGGAGCCCGCACGCCGTTCCGGTCAGCCCGGCAGCTTGTCGAGGAAGCCGTGCACCTTGGCGATCTTCCCGTCCTCGAGCTCGACGACGTCGAACCCGATGGCGACCGGCTCGGCCCCGGGCGTGCCCAGGTACCACTGGAACCGCGCGAGGTCGTGGTGGGCGTCCGGGTCGGCGGGCAGGCTGAAGGTGAGCCCGGCGAACTGCTGCTGTGCCCCGCCGACGAACTGGTCGATCCCGTCGTGCCCGGCGACGGCCCCGAGCGGATCGGTGTAGCGGGCGCCTTCGGTGAAGACGTCGGCGATGAGGGCGCGGCGCTTGTCCCCGTCGGTCTCGTTCCAGACGGCGAGGTACTGCTCGACGAGCCCGCGAACGTCGCTCATGGTGGATCCTTTCGTTGGGGGACAACGGCTTTCGTCGTCCTGCGCTGAGACCCACTCTGGCGGCCCGGCGGCGGCGCGTCGATTACGCGGGAGGTAATGCGGGGCCGTTACCCCCGAGGTAATGGCAGCCGTCCCGTGATCGCCGTAGCGTCGGTCGGGTGACGACTACGGTGCAGGCGGCCGCGCGGCAGCGGCCGGTGGGTGAGCTGCTGCGGGAATGGCGTGACCGGCGCCGGATCAGCCAGCTCGACCTCGCGATCTCGGCGGACATCTCCACCCGCCACCTCAGCTTCGTGGAGACCGGCCGGTCCAAGCCGAGCCGGGACATGGTGCTGCGCCTGGGCGAGCACCTCGAGGTGCCGCTGCGCGAGCGGAACCGGCTGCTGCTCGCCGCCGGGTATGCGCCCGCCTACACCGAGAACGCCTTGGGGGATCCCGGGATGGACGCCGTGCGCCAGGCCGTCCGGCAGCTGCTCGCCGGGCACGAGCCTTACCCGGCCGCCGTCGTCGACCGGAACTGGGACCTCGTCGACGCCAACGCCAGCATCGGGCTCTTCGTCGCCGGGATCGCGCCCGAGCTGACCACCAACGTGCTGCGCGCGACCCTGCACCCGGACGGCATGGCCCCGCACATCCTGAACCTGGGGGAGTGGCGCGCGCACCTGCTGGGCCGGCTGCGGCGCCAGGTCGGCCAGACCGCGGACGCCGGGCTCGCCGACCTCCTCGAGGAGCTGCGCGGCTACCCGTGCGACCAGCCGGTGCCCGAGGTGGAGGTCCCTGGACCGGGTGACATCTTCGTGCCGCTGAGGTTCCGCCACGAGGGCACGGACCTGACGTTCTTCAGCACAGTGGCCACCTTCGGTACCCCGCTGGACGTCACGGTCGCGGAACTGGTGATCGAGTCGTTCTACCCGGCCGACCCGGCGACGGCGGCACATCTGCGCGAGCGGGCCGCGTCGGTGGGATGATGGGGAGCACCCGCGCAGCATCCGAAGTGAGGATCACCGGTTGATGGCCGTCCCGCCTTCGCTCGCCCTGTCCGACGGAGTCCGCATCCCCCAGCTGCTGTTCGGTGTCGCGGGACTGTCCGCGGCCGAAACCGGCCGGGCCGTCCGCATCGCCCTCGACACCGGCTACCGGGGCATCGACACCACGCCCGGGACCGAGGCGGCGGTCGCCACGGCCCTCGCCGCGGCGGACGTGCCCCGCCAAGAACTGTTCGTCAGCTTCAAAGTCCCCGCGCAGGGCTACGACACCGCCCGCCGCGCCGCCGACCAGGCACTGGCCGCGCTGCAGCTGGAGCAGGCCGACCTGTGCCTGCTGGACGGCACGAAAGGCGCCTTCACCGACACCTGGCGCGCGCTGAGCCGCTTGCGCGCCGAGGGCCGCGTCCGGGCGCTGGGCGTGGCCGGGTTCGGCGTCGCCGAGCTGCGCCGGCTGATCGACGCGACCGGAGCGGTCCCCGCCGTCAACCAAGTGGAGCTGCACCCGTGGCTGCAGCAGCTGCCGCTGCGCGAGTTCCACGCCGAGCGGGGCATCGTGACGGCCGCGTCGAGCCCGGCCGCGAACGCCGGGCTGCTGGCCGACGAGACGGTCACCGCGCTCGCCGCGAAGTACGGCAAGACGCCGGCCCAGATCGTGCTCCGCTGGCACCTGCAGGCCGGCACTGTCGCGGTGGCGTCGTCGGCCACCACCACCCGGACCCGCGAGCAGTTCGGGATCTTCGACTTCGAGCTGGCCGACGACGACCTCGCCGTGGTGGCCGAGCTCGACAACGGCACGCGCGTCTAGGCGGACTTGATCCCGGCGGCGGCGAAGTCGGCCTGCTGGGCAGGCTGCTCGAGGTACTCGCGGAAGGTCTGGGCGGCGCGCAGGAGGGTGTCGTCGACGCCCTGGCCGGAGAGGCCGATGAACGGGTAGTCCGCGGAGCGGGCGTTGGCCACCGACTGCGCGGGCGACCCGATCATCTCGGGCTTCTTGGTGGTCAGCTCGCTCACCCAGTACGACGACTCGGGCAGCCAAGCGGCCGGGAGCCCGCCGATGGAGTCCAGGTTGGCCCGGCCGACCAGCGCGTCGAGGACCTGCGAAGACGGCTTGGCCTCGATCATCACGTGCACGCACTGCCCGTGGACGACCGTGGCGGCCTTGTTCCAGCGGTCAGCGGCGGCGGTGAGCGGCTTCTGCACGCTCGGGGTGACGACGACCCGCATGTGCGAGGTGCCCTGCGAGCAGCTGGCGGCCTGCGCCTCGGCCCGGTTGTTGAGCTCGCTGTCGGCCCAGTTCCACCCGACGATGCCGAGCCCGATCAGGGCGGCGAGCACCATGCAGGCGATCGGCCAGGTCGCGATCCGGCGGCGCGGAGCCTTCTTCCCCACGATGCGGTGGGAGCCGGTCGCCTCGCCCTTGCCGATGGTCCGGTGGGAGCCGGTCCCTTCGCTGCGGCGCGGCGGAGCGGTGTTCTCGCTGGTCTCGGTGCTTTCGGCACGCCGTTTGGCGCGGGTGGTCATGCCGCGGGTGAGGGTGCGGGACGAGTCGGTTTGCGACGCGGAGGAGTAGTCGCCTTCGTCGGGCCGGGTGATGACCTCGGTCCGTTCGGCAGCGCTCTCGGCCGGGGCCCGGCCGCGCCGGGTGGCGCGGGGACCGGCGGGCTTGGTCTCGGTCGCGGCGGGGGCTTCGCCGCGACGGGAAGCCGGTTCGCGCCGCGCGGTGATGGGGTAGTTGCCGGACGCTTCACCGCGCCGGGCGGGATAGGAACCGGACGGCTCGTCGAGGCCGGCGGCCGGGTACGAACCGGTCGGGGCGTTGCGGCCGGCAGCGGGGTAGGCGTCGCCGCGGCCGGTGGCGGGCTGCGAACCGGGCCGCTCGCCCACGGCCGGGTAGGCACCGCTGGCTTCGCCACGCCCGGCGACCGGGTGCGAGCCGGAAGCTTCGCCGCGGCCGACGACGGGGTACGAACCGGACCGCTCGCCGCGACCCGCGGCCGGATGCGCGCCACTCGCCTCGCCACGCCCCACGGCGGGGTAGGAGCCGGAAGCTTCACCGCGCCCGGCGGCGGGATAGGAGCCAGAAGCTTCACCGCGCCCCACGGCGGGGTACGAGCCGGAAGTCTCGCCGCGCCCCGCGACGGGGTAGGAGCCGGAAGCTTCACCGCGCCCGGCGACCGGGTACGACCCGGACCGCTCACCACGTCCCACCACGGGGTACGAACCGGAAGCTTCACCGCGGCCGGGAGCCCGCGACGTACCGGTGGGCCGCCCCGCGATCCCGAACGCCTCCGAAATGGAGCTGCGCTTCGGCGTGCGGAAAGCGCCCGAAGTCTCGCTGCGGCCCTCGACCGGGTGTGAACCGGACGCCTCACCGCGGGGGTGCGAAGTGCGGTCGTGAGGGTGCGGCACCGGCTCCTCTTCCCGGTAGTGTCGCCCCATCGTCATCCTTTCGGGGGTGAGCGCATGCCAAGCACGCGCTGCGATGCAACCAAACCGTTATCACCCTAACAGGTGAGTATCGGCGAGAGAATAATCTGACTCACAGTTGCACGCGCTTCAGGGTGCTCCCCTGACCAGGCGATGGCAATGCGCAATCAGGCGATGACGGACCGGTGTCGCCCGGCGGGCGAACGAAGCCTGTGAACGGGCGTATTCGGCCCGTCCCTCGGCCGTCTCGATGCGCACCGGCGGGTAGCCGAGCGCCGCCAGGTCGTACGGGCTCGCCCGCATGTCGAGCTCGCGAATCTCCACCGCCAGCTCGAAGCAATCCGCCACCAGCTCGGCCGGCACGAACGGGTCCAGCTTGTACGCCCATTTGAACAGGTCCATGTTCGCGTGCAGGCACCCGGGCTGCTCCAGGGAGATCTGCGTCTCCCTCGACGGCGTCAGCTCGTTCCGCGGCCGCGCGGGCTCGGTGAAGAAGCGGAACGCGTCGAAGTGCCCGCAGCGGATGTCGAGGGACTCCACGACGGCGTCGGTGCCGGCCGAACCCAGCCGCAGCGGCACCTGGTTGTGCCGCACCGAGTCCGCCGGCTCGCGGTACACCATCGCCCACTCGTGCAGCCCGAAGCAGCTCAGCCGCGGCGCGCGGGACGCAGTCGCGGTCAGCAGGGCCAGGACGAACTCCGCCGTCCGGGCCTTCCCGGGGGTGAAGCCCTCGGGATCCAGCATGACGCCGTCGGCCGTCTCGACGTAGCCCTTGCGGTCCAGGAAGCGCCGCGCCGCGGGCCCGGCGAGCGCGACGCCGGGCCCGGGCTGCCACCGTTCGAGGTGCGACGGCCGGTACGAGTAGTAGGTGAACAGGAAGTCCAGCACCGGGTGCTTCTCGCCGCGCGCCCGGCGCTCCTGGTGCGGACCGGTCCACCGCCGCATCCGCTCGACGTGCGCCGCCTCCCGGGCCAGCCAGTCCGGTTCGGCGAGCACTTCGGTTCCGGTCATGCGCCCACGTGCGTGCCGTCGCGGACCGTGCCCACGTACTCCTCCACGAGGTCCTCGAGCGCGACGACGCCGACGGCGTTGCCGCTGGTGTCGAGGGCCCGCGCCAGGTGGCTGCCTTCCTTGCGCATCGCCGAAAGGGCGACGTCGAGGCGGGCGTCGGCGCGCAGCTCGGTGAGCTGGCGCGTCTTGCCGGACGGCACGATCGTCGCCGGGTCCTGCCCGGCCAGGTCGAGGACGTCCTTGACGTGGATGTAGCCGGTCAGGCGCCCGTCGTCGGTGCAGACCGGGAACCGCGAGAAGCCGGTCGAGGACACCGCCAGCTCGACGTCGCCGAGGGTCGGCCCGCACGGCAGCGTCGTCAGCTCGGCGGTCGGCACCAGCACGTCCGCGACCGTCTTCTGCACCGAAGACAGCGTCTGCGCGAGCCGCCGGTGCTCGGACTGGTCGAGCAGCCCCTCCCGGCGCGACTCGCTGAGCAGCTCGGCCAGCTCGTCGGAGGTGTAGGCGGTCTCCAGCTCGTCCTTCGGCTCGACCTTCACCGCGCGCAGGAGCGAGTTCGCGACGAAGTTCAGCAGCCAGATGAACGGGTTGGCCACCTTCACCCAGGCGACGTGCACCGGGACCAGCCACAGCGCGAGCCGCTCGGGCTCGGCGATGGCGAGGTTCTTCGGCACCATCTCGCCGATCAGCACGTGCAGCACAGTGATGAACGCCAGCGCGATGGCGAACGAGACCGCGTGCAGCAGCGCCTCGGGCAGGCCCAGCAGGTCGAAGAACGCCGAGAGCCGGTGCGCGATCGCGGGCTCGCCGAGGCGGCCGAGCAGCAGCGAGCAGATGGTGATGCCCAGCTGCGCGCCGGCCAGCATCAGCGAGACGTGCTTGCTCGCGTTGATGACGATCTTCGCGCGCGTCTTGCCCTGCTCCAGGAGTGCTTCGAGCCTGTCCCGCCGCGAGGAGATCAGCGTGAACTCCGCGCCGACGAAGAAGGCGTTGGCCAGCAGCAGGACCCCGACGAGGGCGATGTTCAGCCAGTCGCTCACGAGACCACCTCGGCTACCGGGGCTTCCGCGGGGACGCGGACCGGGGCCACTTCGACCTCGGCGATCCGCCGCTTGTCCATGGTGGTGACGGTGAGCCGCCAGCCGTCGACGTCCGCGGCGTCACCCTCGGCGGGGATCTTGCCCAGCCGCTCGAGGATCAGCCCGGCGATGGTCTCGTAGTCGCCGTCCGGCATCCGGAACCCGGTGACGTCGGTGACCTCGTCCGGGCGCAGCTGGCCGGACACCAGCCAGCTGTCGCTGCCGACCTGCTGCGACGCGGGCGCCTCGCGGTCGTCGTGCTCGTCGCGGACGTCGCCGATGATCTCCTCGACGACGTCCTCCAGGGTCACCAGCCCGGCCGTGCCGCCGTACTCGTCGACGACGATCGCCAGCTGGAAGCGGGAGTCGCGCAGGCGGTTGAGCAGGTCGTCGCCGGGCAGGGACTCGGGCACGGTCGGCACCGGCCGCATCACCGAGCCGATCGGAACGGCGGCCCGCTCCGCGGCCGAGACGGCGAAGGCCTGCTTGACGTGCACGGCGCCGCGGACGTCGTCGAGGTCCTCGGCGTGCACCGGGAACCGCGAGAAGCCGGTGCGGCGCGAGAGTTCGATGAGGTCGTCGACGGTGTCGTCGACGCTGAGCGATTCGAGCTGCACGCGGGGCGTCATGAGCTCCTCCGCGGTGCGCTCGCCGAACCGCAGCGAGCGGTCCAGCAGCTCCGCGGTGGACGTGTCGAGCGTGCCGCTTTCGGCGCTGGACCGCACGATCGAGCCCAGCTCCTGCGGCGAGCGCGCGGACCGCAGCTCTTCCTGCGGTTCGACGCCGAACTTGCGGACCAGGAAGTTCGCGCTGTTGTTCATCAGCGTGATGAGCCAGCGGAACAGCGCGGAGAACCGCGAGTGGTAGCCGGCGACCGCGCGCGCGGTCGGCAGCGGCCGGGCGATGGCGAGGTTCTTCGGCACCATCTCGCCGAGGATCATCGACAGCGAGGTGGCCAGGACCAGGGCGAGCACGATCGACGCGCCCGCGGCGAACCCGGCCGGGAGCCCGACGCCGGTGAGCAGCGGCCGGACGAGCTCGCCGATCAGCGGCTCGGCCAGGTAACCGGTGATCAGCGTGGTCAGCGTGATCGCGACCTGGGCGCCGGAGAGCTGGAACGACAGCGTCCGGTGTGCCTTTTGGACGGTCAGGGCCCGGCGGTCGCCGACCTGGCGCACGTTGGCGTCGACGGTGCTGCGTTCCAGCGCGGTCAGCGAGAACTCGGCCGCGACGGCGAGCCCGGTGCCGACCGTCAGCAGCACGAAGAGGAGGACGCCGAGCACGGCGAAGAGGATCTGCATCATTCCGCACCCGCCCGGGAGGCGGGGGGAGTACCTATCGGACAGCCGGGTCGGTCACCCGGCCCGGTACTGTCACCGGGTGACTGCGCTGCGCGCACGAAACGGTCACTCCTAGCAAGAAATCGGCGTGTACTGCGGATATGCGGACAATCTTAACGTGTCCTTCGCGGTCAGCGCTGGGGATATCGGTGTGTCGGACAGCTCAAACCGTCGTCTGCCGGTGGCGCCGCACGGTCTCCTCGACGAGGTCGAGCACCGGACCCAGGCCGGCGGCGGGCAGGCCCATGGCCAGGTGGGACACGAGCCCCTCGAGGACGAGCTCGAGGAACGCGGTGAGGACGTCGACGTCGACGTCGTCGCGCAGGTTCCCGGCGTCGCGCTGGCGCAGCAGCCGCAGCCGGGTGGCGGTGGTGAGCTGCTCGGACCGCTCGGCCCAGCGCCCGCGGAACTCGGGATCGGTCCGCAGCCGCCGGCTCACCTCGAGCCGCGTCCCGAGCCAGTCGGCCGGGTGGTCGCCCCCGGCGAGCAGGTCGCGCATCACCTGAACCAGGCCCTGCTCGGCGACGACGTCCGCCATCCGCACGGCGTCGTCCTCGGCGAGGGCGAGGAAGAGCGACTCCTTGTCGCGGAAGTGGTGGAAGATGGCCCCGCGCGACAGCCCGGTGGCTTCCTCCAGGCGCCGGACTGTGGCACCTTCGTAGCCGTAGCGCGCGAAGCAGACGCGCGAGCCGTCGAGGATCTGGCGCCGGCGTGCGTCGAGGTGATCCTGGCTTACGCGTGGCATCCTGAAATCCTGGCACCGGGGACCGGAGTTTCGCAATCCGTACGTACGTACTGTGACCCGGAGTGGTGGGGAACCGGATGGGCGCCCTCATCGTCTGAACGTTGCGGCGATTCGCTGACACGGAGTGAGACGGTTGGCTAGTCTTTGCCACATCACGGTGGGTGAACTGAGGGGAAGGTGCTGGTCGTGATCATCGGCGAAGCCGGGCAGGCGGCTCAGGCGCTGTGGGGCGACGTCTTCGACACCCCAGGCCGCGTGTACGGCGGCGGAGGTGGCGGGGGCGGCCAGTTCAAGATGGACCCCGAAGAGCTGAAGTCGTTGATCGGCCAGTGGGAAGACGTCTTGGACAAGATCGTCGAGGACGGGAGCAAGATCCGTGAGATCGTCCTTGCGGGCGAACTCGCGCCCGGCCAGGACCCCGTCAGCGGGAGCTACGCGACCACCACCGGCGACTCGGTCCTTGCGCTCCAGCGGCAGAACGATTCCATGCGCAAGTACGCGCAGGAGTACATCAAGAAGCTCAAGGCAGCCCAGTCGAAGACCGTGGTCACCGACCAGAGCCTGTCCGACACCTTCAAGGCATAGGCGAGCCGAACTTGTTCCGAAGCAAACTCTGTCTGATCGCCGTCCTGATCGTCGTCTCGGCGGGAGCCGCCACGGCCTGCACCACGACGACGGGCGGTACCGCGTCTCCGTCGCCCACCGACTCGGCGGTGACGGGCACCACTTCGGCTGATCCCGAAGTGCCGAAGGTCGCCGCCGCTCCGCTCGACGTGAGCAAGTACGTCGGCGACACCTGCGCGATCGTTCCGAAGGACGTGCTGAGCTCGTTGCGGTACACCGACGCGGGGGAATTCAAGGCGCAGGGCGACACGGTCTTCACTCAGGCGGGTCCGTCCTGCCTTTGGAAGCTGCGCGGTGAAGGCATCGGCCTGTCTGTGGCACTGGGCACCGGGAGCCGCGACAAGGGCGCCGGCGGCTTGGCCGGCATCTACGCGGGCTACCGCCAGAAGAAGTTCATCAGGTTCCTCGAGCGCGCTCCGGAAGTCGAGGGCTACCCGGCCGTCTACTTCGATGCCCAAGACGAGCGCTCGATGGGTTCGTGCGGGCTAGGCGTGGGCATCGCGGACGACCTCACCTTCGACGTGTACGCGCAGGGGTACCAGGGGCAGGACGATTCCTGCGCCGCGGCCACGCAGGTGGCGTCGAGCGTCATCAAGACACTCAAGGGGGCATGACGGGTGGACGGCAAGCAGATCTACGACAACTTCAGACAGGGCGACACGTCCGGGCTGCAGCGGATGGCCGAGTCCGTCGCGCAACTCTCGGACGCCTACGCGGAACGCGGGGCGAGCATCAAGGCTCTGCAAACCAGGATGGTGAACGCGTGGACCGGTGACGCGGCCGACGCCGCGAACGCGGGTGCCGGGCCGATGGAACGGGCCTTCCACGACAGTGCCGAGCCGCTCGACGCGACCCGCGCCTCGGTGGACACCCAGGCGGCGGTGTTCCAAGAGTCGAACAACGCCGTCGTGGAGATTCCTCCGAAGCCGGAGAAGCCGAACCCTTGGACGACCGGGCTGAAAGCCGCCATCCCGATCGCTGGGCCCTTTATGGCCAAAGACGACATAGACGACTACCAGACCGGAATCGCGAAGTACAACGCGGCCAACGAGACCAACGTCCGGGTCATGGACCAGTACAGCAGCGTCACCGACAGCACCCGGTCGATCTTGCCCACCGACTACGGCGTCCTCGAGTCCGACGGCGCCGCCATCGCCGTCAACACCCCGAGCGGCCCCGGCCGGATCGTCGAGCCGACCGACAAGAACAGGTGGTACCCCGAAGGCGGGGGTGGTGATCCCGGCGACGGCGACCACACCACGACCTCCAGCGTCGATCCCACCCACACCGGTGGGCCCGACCAGCCCGGCGGCACCGACCGCCCCGGGGGGACCGACCGGCCGGGTGGCACGGATCGGCCCGGAAGCACCGATCGCCCGGGCGGCACCGTCCGGCCCGGGGAAGACGACACCCACACCACCGGCACTGGCCGCCCGACCACGACCACGACGCGGCCTGGGCAGACGACCGAACGGCCCGGCGGGAACCCGCCCGGGACCGGGGGGATCGAGTTCTACCCGACCAGCACCGGTGGGGGCGGCGGCCAGAACTACTCGAACACCTTCGGCAACGACCCCAATTCCAGTACCGGTGGGCGCGGGCCGGCCAACGCCGGGAGCCGGCTGCTCGATTCGAACGGGCGGCCCATCGGCGGCGGCAGCGGAACCGGCGGCGGGAGCGGTGCCGCCGGGGAGCGCGGGCTGGGCAGCGGCCGCGGTTCCGGCATGGGCGGGCTCGGCAACGCGGCCGCGGCGGAAGCCGCCGCGGCGCGGTCGGCGGCCGGGCGCAGCGGGCAGATGGGGGCCATGGGCCCCGGCGGCCGGCGCGGCGAGGGTGAGGAAGATGATGAGCACCAGCGGCCGGACTTCCTGATCGAGGCGGATCCGGACGCGATCTTCGGTACCGACCAGCGGACCAGTCCGCCGGTCATCGGCGAGTAGGCGGGTGGACGTGGCAACAGGCCGGGTGGAAGTTCCGGTCGAGGCGTTGGCCGCGCTGGCCGAGCGCGAGCAGGCGGGTCAGCTGCACATCACCCTGCGGCCGGAGCCGATCTGGCTGTCGGACGAGGAGCGCGACGAGGCGGGCAAGCGGATCGACGCCGCGCTGGCGGAAGCCGGGCTCGTCGACGTCCGCGGCCGGGTCACCGTCGACTTCCTCGACTGGCTGCCGCTGCTGGTCAGCCCCGCGCGGGAGTGCTACGGCTGGGTCGGCGTCGAGGGGCAGACCTACGGCGTGCTCGCCGCCGCCAAGGGGCTGCAGGCGATCCTCGCGGTCTCCGACGGCACCCACGTCGGGGTGCAGGAGATCGACCGGAACCGGCTCGCCGAATCCCTCGTCGAGCAGCTGCCGCCGGTCGGGCCCGGCGGCGGGCACCCGCGCACCGTCCGGGTCGCGGACCTGGCCGAGGCCGCCCGCCGCGGCCAGGAGGCGTACCCGCTGGCCCCGGCGGTCGCCGACGTCGTCAGCCTGGTGCAGCGGCCCGTCTCGGGCAGCGGGGAGCTCTACGTCGGCCGGCGCGACGACGTCGGCCGCCACACCTGCCTGCAGCAGCCACTGCACTACGCCGACACGGACTGGGGCCGCTACCTCAGCTACACGACCGGGTCGGGCGACGACGCCGTCATCCACATCGGGCCCGCCGGCCCGCGGGAGCTGGCCGAGACGCTCGACGAGCTGGCCCAGACCCTGAACTGAAAAAGGCAGGCGCGATTCTGCCACCCCGGCTAATGTGACAGCGCTGTTGCATCCTGGGTGGAAGGACGTGCCGATGCTGTACCCCGAGATCGAACCGTACGACCATGGCAGGCTCGACGTCGGCGACGGGCACGAAATCTACTGGGAGACCTGCGGGAACCCGGCCGGGAAGCCGGCGCTCGTCGTGCACGGCGGCCCCGGGGCCGGCTGCTCGGCGAACGTCCGGCGGTTCTTCGACCCGGCGCGCTACCGCATCGTCCTGGCCGACCAGCGCGGCTGCGGGCGCAGCACCCCCTACGCCGGCGATCCCGTCGCCGACCTCTCCGCCAACACCACCGACCACCTGGTGGCGGACTTCGAACGGCTTCGCGCGCACCTCGGCATCGAAAAGTGGCTGCTCTTCGGCGGTTCCTGGGGTTCGGTGCTCAGCCTGGTCTACGCGCTGCGCCACACGGACCGGGTCAGCGAGATCGTCCTGATGGGGCTGGCGACCGACCGCCACATCGAGATCGAAATGCTCATCCGCGGGCTCGGCGCGTACTTCCCGGAGGGGTTCGCGAAGTTCCGGGAAGGCGTCCCCGAGAGCGAGCGCGACGGCGACCTGTCCGCCGCCTACCACCGGCTGCTCATGGACCCGGACCCGGCGATCCACCAGAAGGCGGCCGAGGGCTGGTGCGCCTGGGAAGATGCCATGCTCCCCGGCGTGCCGCGACCCGACGTCTTCGAGGACCCGGCGTACCGGTTGTGCTTCGCCCGGCTCGTCACGCACTACTTCAGCAACCGCGCGTTCCTGCCCGACGGCGAGATCCTGCGCGACGCCGGCAAGCTCGCGGGCATCCCCGCCGTGCTGGCCCAGGGCGTGCTGGACACGAACAACCTGGTGGGCACGCCGTGGCTGCTGCACCACGCCTGGCCGGGCAGCGAGCTGGTCATGCTGGACGACGTCGGGCACACGGTGTCGGCCGCGTCGATGCAGGACGTCCTGATCGGCGCGACCGACCGCTTCGCGAGCCGTTAGGGGATGAGCAGCTGCGGTTCGCCTTCCGGGGCGAGCGCGGCTTCGGTGCGCTGGGCCCGGTTGGCTTCGGCCAGCCGGAGCCCGGTGACGCGCAGCGGCAGCCGGTCCATCCGCCACTCGGCCAGCAGCAGCGCGACCTTCGCCTGCATCTCGGTGCGCAGCCGCAGGAACGAGTCCGCCGGATCGGCGCCGACCTCGCCGAGCAGCAGCCACCACGCCCACGCCGCCGCGCCCGCGTTCGCCACGAAGTCCGGCACCACCGCGACACCCCGCGCGGAAAGGGCCGCCTCCGCTTCCGGTGTCGTCGCCGCGTTGGCCGCCTCGACGACCACCGAAGCCTTGACCAGGTTCTCGTTGTCCGGGCGCAGCGCGTAGGAGATCGCGGCCGGCACGAAGATGTCCGCGTCGATGCCGACGATCGTGTCGCGGGGGAGCGAGCGCACCCCGGCAGGCAGCCGCGAGCGGTCCACCTCGCCGAAGCGGTCGCGCAGCTCCAGCAGCGCCGGGACGTCGAGCCCGACCGGGTCGTAGAGCGTGCCCGCGGCGTCGGCCACCGCGACCACCTTCATGCCCGCTTCGTGCAGGTACCAGGCCGCGCCGCCACCCATGGTGCCGATGCCCTGGATCGCCACCGTCGTCTCGGCGACGTCCCAGTCCCACGCCGCCGCGACGCCGAGGCACGACTGCGCCACGCCGTAGCCGCCGACGACGTCGCCGAGCAGCAGCCCGCCGGGCACCGGTGCGTTGAGGCCGGCCTGGACCCGGCGCAGGGTACGAGCCGGGTCGGCCGAACGGCGGATCGCGGCGTGGTACGACTGCTCCAGCCCGAGCTCGGCGAACACCTCGTCGATCAGGTGCTGCGGGACGCCGAGGTCCTCCGCCGTCACCCAGTGCGCGTCCAGCCACGGCCGCAGGAACGAGCAGAACCGCTTGAGGACGCCGAACGCGCGCGGGTCCTTCGGGTCGAAGTCGATGCCGCCCTTGGCCCCGCCGACCGGCAGGTTGAAGGTCGCGGTCTTGTTGGCCATGCCCCGGGCGAGGTCCTCCACCTCGGTCATCGTGCAGCCCGCCCGCATCCGGGTGCCGCCGGTGGCGACGCCCGAGACCAAGCTGTGCACGACCAGGTAGCCGTGCGCGCCGGTGATGGAATCGGTCCACGTGAGCCGCATCAGCGGTTCGGCGTTGCGCGGGGTCATCAGGCCACTCACCTCCAGGGAAGTCCGGGGCGGCCGTCCTGGCCGCCTCCACGAGAGTGCGCTCCGGGAGGCGGCCGCGTCCATTTAACGAACCTGCACGATCTCGTTTAGGTTTTGTGTATGGAGCTTTCGTTGCACCGCTTGAGGATGCTTCGCGAGCTGCACCGCCGGGGCACCGTGACGGCGGCGGCCGCCGCGCTGCACTACACCGCTTCGGCGGTTTCGCAGCAGCTCGCGCAGCTGGAACGCGACGTGGGCGCGAAGCTGTTCGAACGGCTCGGCCGCCGCGTCCAGCTGACGGAGCTGGGCACCCTCCTGACGGAGCACGCGGAGGAGATCCTCGGCTCGGTGGAGCGCGCGACACTCGCGCTGGAGGAGGCGCAGGAGTCCCGCACGGTCCGGCTGACCGCCGGGGTGTGGGCGTCGGTGGCCTCCGGCCTGCTCCCGACGGCGCTGACCGCGCTGGCCGGCGAGCACCCCGGGATCGAGGTGCGTACCCGCGAGCTGGCGCCGGAGGACACCGCCGAAGCCGTCCGGGACGGCAGCCTCGACCTGTCGTTCGTCATCGACTACTCGGACTCGCCGACGACGTGGGACCCCGGGCTGGAGCGCGCGGTAGTGGCCGTGGAGCGGCTGCACGCCGCGGTGCCGCGAGGTGCGGTGCCCTCGGGGTCGGCGTCGCTGGACGACCTCGCCGAGCACCCGTGGATCCTGGCGAGCGCGAAGTCGCACTTCGGCCGCGCGATGCGCACCGCCTGCCAGCGGCACGGCTTCGCCCCGAAGATCAACCACGAGGTCGAAGAGCAGTCGACGGCGATGGCGATGGTGGGCGCGGGGCTGGGCATCACCCTGGTCTCGGACCTCGGCCTGCGCCTGCTGCGGCCGCCGGGGATCGACGTCGTCACGCTCACCACCCCGTTGCTCCGGACGGTGTCGATCGCCTACCGGCGGACCGCGTCCCGGCTGCCCGCGCTGCACCTGGTGATCGAGGCCGTGCGCGCGTCCGCGGCCGAATTGGGACTGGGCACCGAGTCCGCTTTGCCCTGATCAGCGAGTTCTTACGGAGTGGTGAAGGCGTCTTGCGGGTCAGGACGAGCCCTGAATTTGTCGTACCCCGCGTGTAGCGTCCGAAGTCAAGAAGTTCCACCACACGGAACCAGGAACGGACATGACAGAAGCGTCTACGATGCACGATTTTCCCGAGAAGTCGGGCAGTGCGTCCAACCAGACCGCACGGCTCCTCGCGGACCGCGCGGCCGGGGAGGCGTACGTCGCATCGGTGTGCTTCAAGCACGGGCCACCTCGCCTGACCGGCGTGGAGCTGGAGTTCACCGTGCACCACGCCGAAGACCCGGCAAGACCGCTCGATCCCGATGTACTGGCCACGGCGCTGGGCGCGCACACCCCGCGGACACTGCGTCCCGACAGCCCCGCCACGCCACTCCCGGCCGGCAGCCCGGTCAGCCTCGAACCCGGCTGCCAAGTCGAAATCTCCAGCCCTCCCCAGGCCACGCTCCGCGAACTCGACGCGGTCGTCTCGGCCGATCTGCGCCACCTGCGCACCCTCCTCGCCCGGCACGGGCTCGAACTCGGCGAAACCGGCATCGACGCGCACCGCGCGCCGCGCCGGATCCTGCGCACGCCGCGCTACGCGGCGATGGAACGCCGGTTCGCGGCGATCGGCACCGGCGGCATCACCATGATGTGCAGCACCGCGGGCCTGCAGGTGTGCGTCGACGCGGGGGAGGCCGACCAGCACGCGTTCCGCTGGGCGGCCGCGCACGCCATGGGCCCGCCGCTGCTGGCCCTCTTCGCCAATTCCCGCGTCCACGCCGGACGCGACACGGGGTTCGCCTCGGCCCGCTGGCTCGCGGTGCACGACACCGAAGCCGTCCGGTCGCGCACCGAACGCGTCGCGGGCGAGCCCGCGGCGGAGTGGGCCGCCCGCCTGATGGACACGCCGTTGCTGGTGCTGCCCCGCGCCGACCGGCCGTGGGACGCCCCGGAGGGGCTGACGTTCGCCGACTGGATCGACGGCAGGGGCGCGGCCGCGCTGCTGCCGAGGCCGACGTCGGCGGACCTCGACTACCACCTCACGACGATGTTCACCCCGGTCCGCCCGCAGGGGTACCTGGAGATCCGGTACCTCGACGCGCAGCCGCCGGGCGCGTGGCTGCCGCCGGTCGCGCTCGTGAGCGCACTGCTGGCCCGACCGTCCACCGTGGACAAGGTGCTCGACCTGTGCGCGCCGGTGGCGGGCCGGTGGACCACCGCGGCGCGGTGCGGCCTGAACGATCCGGCGCTGGCCGCGGTGGCGGCGGCGCTGGCCGACCTCGGCTGCGCCGAGCTGGGCGAGACCGGGCTGACGGACCGATCGATCACCGAGATCAGCGAGAGCGTGCAGGGGCGCGTGTCCCGATCGAGGAGCGAAGCATGAGCACAGAGGCAGAAGCACTGGACGACCTGAGCGCGCAGGACCTGCGCGCCCGTGCCGCCGAAGCACTGAAGAGGGCGCGGGAGCGCAGCGTGGCGCTGACCGACGCGGTCGACGACGAGGACCTGGTCCGCCAGCACTCCAAGCTGATGTCGCCGCTGGTCTGGGACCTGGCGCACATCGGCGTCCAGGAGGAGCTGTGGCTGGTCCGCGACGTCGGCGGCCGGGAGCCGCTGCGCCCGGACATCGACGACATCTACGACGCCTTCCAGCACGCCAGGGCCGACCGGCCGGAGCTGCCGCTGCTCGGCCCGGCCGAGGCGCGCGCCTACGTGAAGCAGGTGCGCGAGAAGGCGTTCGACGTGCTGGAGCGCGTGCCGCTGCAGGGCAGCAGGCTGACCGAGCGGGCGTTCGCGTTCGGCATGATCACCCAGCACGAGCAGCAGCACGACGAGACGATGCTGGCCACCCACCAGCTGCGCAAGGGCGACCCGGTGCTGCACGCGCCGGAGCCGCCGTCGGCCCGCTCCGGCGCGCTGCCGGCCGAGGTGCTGGTGCCGGGCGGCGCGTTCACCATGGGCACGTCGGCCGAGCCGTGGGCGCTGGACAACGAGCGCCCGGCGCACGAGCTCGCCGTCGACGCGTTCTGGCTGGACACCGTCCCGGTCACCTGCGGGGCCTACGCCGCCTTCCTGGACGGCGGCGGGTACGACGACGAGCGGTGGTGGAGCCCGGCGGGCTGGGCGTACCGGACCGAGCACGGCATCACCGCCCCGCGGTTCTGGAAGCGGGAGCAGGACGGCTGGTGGCGGACCCGCTTCGGGGTCTACGAACGGATCACCGCCGACGAGCCGGTCGTGCACGTCTCCTACTACGAGGCCGAGGCGTACGCGACCTGGGCCGGGCGGCGGCTGCCGACCGAAGCGGAGTGGGAGAAGGCGGCGCGGTTCGACCCCGCGAGCGGCCGGTCGCGCCGGTTCCCCTGGGGTGACGAGGAGCCGGGCGCCGAGCACGCCAACCTCGGCCAGCGGCACCTGCGCCCGGCGCCGGTGGGCGCGTACCCGGCCGGCGCGTCGCCGGCCGGCGTGCACCAGCTGATCGGCGACGTCTGGGAGTGGACGAGCACCGACTTCCACGGCTACCCGGGCTTCGCGCCCTTCCCGTACCGGGAGTACTCGGAGGTGTTCTTCGGGCCGGAGTACAAGGTGCTGCGCGGCGGCTCGTTCGGCACCGACTCGGCGGCGATCCGCGGCACGTTCCGCAACTGGGACTACCCGATCCGGCGGCAGATCTTCGCCGGCTTCCGGACGGCCCGCGACGCGGCACCCGGCGAGGTGGGTTAGGCGCATGTGCCGCCACATCGGCTACCTCGGCGAGCCGGTCTCGCCCGCCGAGGTGCTCTTCCGCGCCCCGCATTCGCTGCTGGTGCAGTCCTACGCGCCGGCGGACATGCGCGGCGGCGGCTCGGTCAACGCCGACGGGTTCGGGCTGGGGTGGTACCCCGGCCCGGGCTCGCCGCCGCTGCGCCACCGCCGCTCGACTCCACTGTGGACGGACGAGACGCTGCCGCCGCTGGCCGCGGCGGTCACCTCCGGCGCGTTCGTCGCCGCGGTCCGCAACGGCACCACCGGCATGCCGGTGACCGAAGCGGCCGCGGCGCCGTTCACCGCCGGGCCGTGGCTGTTCAGCCACAACGGCGTCGTCCGCGGCTACCCGGATTCGCTGGCCGAACTGGCGAAGACCCTGCCGGTCACCGAGCTGCTGACGCTGGAGGCACCGACGGATTCGGCGGTGCTCTGGGCGCTGCTGCGAGCCCGGCTCGCCACGGGCGAAGACCCGCTGACGGCGGTGGCGGCGCTGACCGCCGCCGTCGAAGCGGCCGCGCCCGGTTCTAGGCTCAACTTCCTGCTCACCGACGGCTCGACCCTCATCGCCACGGCCTGGACACACGCGCTGTCCCTGCTGGAGACCCCGGCGGGGGTGCTGCTGTCCTCCGAGCCCTGTGACGGCGACCCGCGCTGGCGGCCCGTCCCCGACCACCACGCCGTGCGCGCCACCGCGGCCGGCGTCGAACTGCTTCCCCTGACCCAGGAGAACCCATGACCGAAGTCGATCTCGACCACCACCGCTCCGGCGACGCCGTCACCGCGGAACTGCGCGCCGACGTCGTCGCCGGCCTCACCGCGGAGCGCAAGTGGCTGCCGCCCAAGTGGTTCTACGACGCCGAAGGCAGCGAGCTGTTCGAGAAGATCACCCAGCTGCCGGAGTACTACCCGACCCGCAGCGAGCGCGAGGTGCTGGCCGCGCACGCCGGCGACGTCGCGAAGCTGACCGGCGCGCACACGCTCGTCGAGCTGGGCTCGGGGTCGAGCGAGAAGACCCGGCTGCTGCTCGACGCGCTCACCGCGCACGGCACGCTGGAGGCGTTCGTCCCGCTCGACGTGTCCGAGTCGGCGCTCGCCGAAGCCGCCGAAGCGATCTCGGCGGACTACCCGGGGCTGACGGTCCGGGGCGTCGTCGGCGACTTCACCCAGCACCTGGCCCTGCTGCCCGGGGGCCAGCCCCGGGTGGTGGCGTTCCTCGGCGGCACCATCGGCAACTTCCTGCCCGCCGAGCGCGCGGCCTTCCTGCGGTCGGTCCGGGACGTCCTCGACGAAGGGGAGTGGCTGCTGCTCGGCACCGACCTGGTCAAGGACGCGGGCATCCTCGAACGCGCCTACGACGACGCCGCGGGCGTGACGGCGGAGTTCGACAAGAACGTGCTGCGGGTGATCAACGCCCGGCTCGGCGCGAACTTCGACACCGACGAGTTCGACCACGTCTCGCACTGGGACGCGGAAAACGAGTGGATCGAGATGCGCCTGCGCGCCCGGCGGGCGCTCACCGTCGAGATCCCGGGTGCCGGCCTGACGGTGGGCTTCGCCGAAGGGGAGCACATCCGCACGGAGATCTCCGCCAAGTTCCGGCCGTCCGGTGTCGAAGCGGAACTGGCGGCCGCCGGGTTCGAGCTGGCGCACTGGTGGACCGACTCCCAGCAGCGGTTCGGGGTGAGCCTGGCAAGATCCGTGCGTGGCTAATCCTCTTCGGGCCCTGGCCCGGGCCGTCGGCACGAAGCCGTGGCTGATGCGCACGGCGCGGTTCGTCGTGTGGGCGGACAAGAAACTGCACAAGGCGTTCGGCGGCCGGGTGAGCCTCGTGGCGCTCGCCGGGCTGCCGTCGCTGACCCTCACGACGACGGGCCGCAAGAGCGGGCTGGAGCGCAGCACCAATCTGCTCTACTACCCGCACGGCGGTGACTTCGTGCTGACGGCCTCCAACTGGGGCCGTCGGCACGACCCGGCGTGGGCGCTCAACCTGCGCGCGAACCCGAAGGCGCGGATCGCGCTGGCGGGGCGTCCCGTCGAGGTCGTCGCGCGGGAGCTGACCGGCGAGGAGTACGCCGCGATGTGGCGGCGGTTGCTGGAGTTCTGGCCGGGCTACGCGATGGAGCAGCAGGAAGCCGGCCGCCCGTTGCCGGTTTTCCTGCTCGACCGGGTCGTCGGGTAGGTTCCCACCATCCTTTTGGCCGGTGACGGCTTTCACCGGTTTGTGCCAGTCTCACCCGGGTAACGCGCCGTGACGTCCTGGACGCGCGGTGAATGCGTGACCTAGGGAGGACGTCTTGCGGAGATCCACCAGGGGCCGGATACGCTCGTTCGCGCTGGCCGGAGCGCTGGTGGCGGGGGTCGCCACCGTCGGGACGGCGGGTACCGCCGCGGCTGCCGCCGAAGCCGCGGTCAAGCCGGCGGTCGTCGGGGCGACCGCCGCGCCGAACTGGGGCACCTGCCCGGCGGACACCCTCGCCGGGGTGCCCGACGACCAGGTGAAGTACTACAGCTGCGCCCGCTACCGGGTGCCCATCGACCACGACAACGCCACGCTCGGCACCATCGACATCGCTCTTCTCAAGCGCGCGGCCCGCACGCCGGACAAGCGCGTCGGCTCGCTGTTCCTCAACCCCGGCGGCCCGGGCGGGTCCGGCCTGCGGATGCCGATCGGCGGCCAGTTCTACTTCCAGCCGCAGGTCCTCGACCGCTTCGACCTCGTCGGGTTCGACCCGCGCGGGGTCGGGGACAGCAACCCGCTGCGCTGCTTCACCACCCAGGAGGACGCGGACGAGGTCTTCTCCGCGCAGATCCCGGTGCCGCTGTCGCGCGCCGAGATCTCCGGGACGCTGGCCAGCTACCGCGACTACGGGCAGTTCTGCAAGAACAACGCGGGTTCGCTGCTCAACCACATGTCCACCAAGGACGTCGTGCGCGACCTCGACACGCTGCGCGCGGCGGTCGGCGACCGGAAGCTGTCGTTCGTCGGCTTCTCCTACGGGACGCTGATCGGCTCGACCTACGCCTCGATGTTCCCGAAGCAGTCGCGGGCCATCGTGATCGACGGCAACGTCGACCCGGCGCTGCGCACCGGCGACGGCGTGGAGTACGACCGCGAACGCGCGCAGGGCTTCGAGATCGCCCTCGACGGCTTCCTCAAGCGGTGCGACCAGGCCGGCGCGAAGTGCGCGTTCAGCGACGGCAACCCGCGGGCGAAGTTCGACGAGCTCCGCGAGTACCTGCGCAAGCAGCCGATCACCATCCCCGGTGGCGGCACGGTCGACATCAACCGGTTCACCGGCGCCGCCTCGAGCGTCCTGTACTCGCCGGCGGCGTTCGCCAGCCTGGCCGAGGACCTGCAGGCGCTCTACACCGCGATCCACCCGGCGGGCGCGCAGGCCCAGACGTTGCAGGCCAAGCCGCTCAAGGTGCTCACGCCGGGCAAGCAGGGCCTGGCCGACCAGAACCCGGACAGCCCGTACACGAGCGACGACTCGTACTTCGCCGTCAACTGCTCGGACAAGCCGTTCCGGATCAAGCAGGACCAGGTGCCGGGCATCGCCGCCAAGTGGGAGCGCGAGTCGCCCACCTTCGGCCGCTACCAGGCGTTCGCCGACACGGCGGCCTGCCCGGCGTGGCCGGCGAAGAAGCCGGACGCCTACCGCGGGCCGTGGCAGGCCAAGACCGACGTCCCGGTCGTCGTGGTCGGCAACTACTACGACCCGGCGACGCGGTACCAGTTCGCCCAGCGGATGGCGCAGGAGCTGGGCAACGCCCGCCTCCTGTCGGTCGACGCGTTCGGCCACTGCATCCTCGGTGACGCCCTCGGCGTCGACAAGGCCGTGGCCGACTACCTGACCGACCTCAAGGTCCCGGCGGCCGGCCAGGTGTTCCAGCCGAACGTCCAGCCGTTCGAGACGGCGGCCGCGCAGGGCTGAGCCACGAAAAGGCCGGGGTGACGCAGCGGACGTCGCCCCGGCCTTTTCGCGTCCGGTACAGTGGCGGGGCTTGATCAACACGAGTACGGGAAGCGAGGTGAGCGGCACATGCCAGCGGACAGTCATCGGACGGCCGGGCGCGCGCTCACCGGGGGTTTCCCGCTGGGCTGAGTCCGGCCGCCCCTGTCCGGCAGTGCGCGCACGCCGGAAAAGAGCCGGATCATGACCATCTTCGAAATGCTGCTGCGCGTCGGCGCCGGGGTCGGCCTGGGTGCCGTCATCGGAATCGAGCGCCAGTTCCGCGCCCGCCTGGCCGGGCTGCGCACCAACGCGCTGGTCGCCGTCGGGGCGACCCTCTTCGTGCTGCTGTCCGCGCACGGCTTCGGCGGCCTGGCCTCGAGCGGTGACGCCGACCCGACGCGGGTGGCCGCGCAGATCGTCTCGGGCATCGGGTTCCTCGGTGCCGGCGTCATCATGCGCGACGGCCTCAACGTCCGCGGCCTCAACACGGCGGCCACGCTGTGGTGCTCCGCGGCGGTCGGCGCGCTCGCCGGCGCCGGGCTGTACGCGGTCGCGGCGGCCGGAACCGCCGTCGTGGTCGGGGTGAACGTGGTGCTGCGGCCGCTCGGGCGCGCCGTCGACCGCCGCCCGGACGCCGGCGACGAGACGCCGACGAGGTACGCGTTCCAGGCCGTCACGCGCGACGCGACCGAGGCGCACGTGCGGGCGCTGCTCGTGCAGTCGTTGACCCGCACGGACTTCCGCCTGCTGTCGGTGCTGAGCACGGACCGCGACGACCGCACGGTCGAGGTTCGCGCCGAGCTGGTCGGCGACCAGCGCGACGACGCCCAGATGGAGGCGGCGGTGTCGCGGCTTTCCCTGGAGCCTTCGGTGTCGAGCGTGCGCTGGGAAGCTGTACCTGCGTAACGAAAAGGGCCTCCCCGCTCGACCGAGCGGGGAGGCCCTTCAAAGCGAAAACCCTTACGCCTGCGTCATCTTCCGCAGCACGTACTGCAGGATGCCGCCGTTGCGGTAGTAGTCCGCCTCACCCGGGGTGTCGATGCGGACGTCCGCCTCGAACTCCACCTTGGTGCCGTCCGCCTTGGTGGCCGTGACGTGCACCGTGCGCGGGGTCTCGCCGTCGTTCAGCTTGGTGATGCCCGAGATGTCGAACGTCTCCGTGCCGTCGAGGCCGAGCGACGAGGCCGACTCGCCCTGCGGGAACTGCAGCGGGATGACGCCCATGCCGATCAGGTTCGAGCGGTGGATGCGCTCGAACGACTCGGTGATCACCGCGCGGACGCCCAGCAGCGAGGTGCCCTTGGCCGCCCAGTCGCGCGACGAGCCCGAGCCGTACTCCTTGCCGCCCAGCACGACCAGCGGGGTGCCCGCCGCCGCGTAGTTCTGCGCCGCGTCGTAGATGAACGCCTGCGGGGCGCCCTCCTGCGTGAAGTCGCGGGTGTAGCCGCCCTGCACGTCGTCGAGGAGCTGGTTGCGCAGCCGGATGTTCGCGAACGTGCCGCGGATCATCACCTCGTGGTTGCCGCGCCGCGAGCCGTAGGAGTTGAAGTCCTTCTTCTCCACGCCGTGCTCGGTCAGGTACTGCGCGGCCGGGGTACCCGGCTTGATCGCGCCGGCGGGGGAGATGTGGTCGGTGGTGACCGAGTCGCCCAGCTTCGCCAGCACGCGCGCGCCGGTGATGTCGGTGACCGCGGCCGGCTCCGGCGTCATGCCCTCGAAGTACGGGGGCTTCCGGACGTAGGTGGACTCCGCGTCCCACTCGAAGGTCTTGCCCTCCGGGGTGGGCAGCGACTTCCAGCGCTCGCCGCCGTCGAAGACGTCGGCGTAGTCCTTGGTGAACATCTCCTGCGTGATCGCGTAGTCGATGGTCTCCTGGATTTCCTTCGCCGTCGGCCAGATGTCCTTCAGGAAGACGTCGTTGCCGTCGGTGTCCTGGCCCAGCGGCTGGTTCGCGAAGTCGAAGTCCATCGTGCCGGCCAGCGCGTAGGCGATGACCAGCGGCGGCGACGCGAGGTAGTTCATCTTCACGTCGGGGTTGATCCGGCCTTCGAAGTTCCGGTTGCCCGAGAGCACCGAGACCGCGGTGAGGTCGTTCTCCTGGATGGCCGCGGAGATCTCGTCCGAGAGCGGGCCGGAGTTGCCGATGCAGGTGGTGCAGCCGTAGCCGACCAGGTGGTAGCCCAGCTTCTCCAGGTACGGCCACAGGTTGGCCTTGGTGTAGTAGTCGGTGACGACCTGCGAGCCCGGCGCCATCGACGTCTTGACCCACGGCTTGACCGCGAGGCCCTTCTCGACCGCGTTGCGCGCGAGGAGCGCGGCGCCGAGCATGACCGACGGGTTCGAGGTGTTGGTGCACGAGGTGATCGAGGCGATCACGACGGCGCCGTGGTCCAGGATGAACTCGCCGCGGTCGGCGCTGGAGACCTTGACCGGCTTGGACGGGCGGCCGCTGCCGCCGTTGGCCGCCGACTGGAGGTCGACCGCGTCCTCGTCCTTGAACGACAGGGCGGCCGGGTCGGAAGCCGGGAACGACTCCTCGACGGCCTCGTCGACCTTGGTGTGCGGGGTGACCTGCTCGCCGTCCACGTAGTCGTGGATCGACTTGCGGAACGAGGACTTCGCGTCCGACAGCTCGATGCGGTCCTGCGGGCGCTTCGGGCCGGCGATCGACGGGACGACCGTCGAGAGGTCCAGCTCGAGGTACTCGGAGTAGGACGCCTCGCGCGACGGGTCGTGCCAGAGGCCCTGCTCCTTGGCGTAGGCCTCGACCAGCGCGACCTGCTCGGCGGAGCGGCCGGTCAGCTTGAGGTAGCGGACGGTCTCCTCGTCGATCGGGAAGATCGCGGCGGTGGAGCCGAACTCCGGGCTCATGTTGCCGATGG
The DNA here is from genome assembly GCF_014873755.1 of Amycolatopsis lexingtonensis. Lineage (NCBI taxonomy): Bacteria > Bacillati > Actinomycetota > Actinomycetes > Pseudonocardiales > Pseudonocardiaceae > Amycolatopsis > Amycolatopsis lexingtonensis. The sequence continues at coordinate 2,191,426 of NZ_JADBEG010000001.1, read as the reverse complement.
TGGCGCGGTTGGCCAGCGGCACCGCGGAGACGCTCTCGCCGTAGAACTCGACGAACTTGCCGACCACGCCGTGCTTGCGCAGCATCTCGGTGATGGTGAGCACGACGTCGGTGGCGGTGACGCCGGCCGGGATCTCGCCGGTCAGCTTGAAGCCGACGACGCGCGGGATGAGCATCGACACCGGCTGGCCCAGCATGGCCGCCTCGGCCTCGATGCCGCCGACGCCCCAGCCCAGCACGCCCAGGCCGTTGACCATGGTGGTGTGCGAGTCGGTGCCGACGCAGGAGTCGGGGTACGCCTGGCCGTTGCGGGCCATGACCGTGCGCGCGAGGTGCTCGATGTTGACCTGGTGCACGATGCCGGTGCCCGGCGGGACGACCTTGAACTCGTCGAAGGCGCCCTGGCCCCAGCGCAGGAACTGGTAGCGCTCGCGGTTGCGCTCGTACTCGATCTCGACGTTGCGCTCGAAGGCGTCGGCGCGGCCGAAGACGTCGATGATGACCGAGTGGTCGATGACCAGCTCGGCGGGGGCGAGCGGGTTGACCTTGTCGGGGTCGCCGCCGAGGTCGGTGACCGCCTCGCGCATGGTGGCGAGGTCGACGACGCACGGCACGCCGGTGAAGTCCTGCATGATCACGCGGGCCGGCGTGAACTGGATCTCGATCGACGGGTCGGCGTTGGGATCCCACGAGCCGAGCGCGCGGATGTGGTCGGCGGTGATGTTCGCGCCGTCTTCGGTGCGCAGCAGGTTCTCGAGCAGGATCTTCAGGCTGTAGGGCAGCCGCTCGGCGCCCTCGACCTTGTTCAGGCGGAACACCTCGTACGAGGCGTCGCCGACCTTCAGCGTGTCTTTGGCGCCGAAGCTGTCCTTGCTGGCAGGTGCGGTCACGTCTAACTCCAGTGGCATGGACTTCCGCGCCGGTGCGGCGGTCGAGTCCCGGGTCAGTTCGGTCGGGTTCGGTGGTGGCGAGTCTTGCGCACCCCCACCGTAGGACCGGATTCGGGATGGCACACCTCGCGGTGCCTCAAACAGTACGCGCGTCCTGTTTGCCGGACAAGACGACACGCGGTGTGGGCTGCGCCATCCGTTGCCGGGGTCCCTCAATGAGGGGAATTGGTGCCTACGGTGTGTAAGTTTCCGGTGATGCTTGTGATAGTGGTGTGACTGCAGTGACGCGCGATGTGCGCAGGTGAGCGGAGGTGGGCGGTCGTGGCGGGACGGCGTGGGGGTCCGGGGGTGCCGTGGACCCGTCGCGGACTCACCGTGAGCGCGCTCACTCTGGTGATCTTGTTCGGGGCCGGCGGCACGGGCCTGGCGGCGCCACCGCCGCCGCCGAACCCGAGCGACTCGGAGCTGAACAACAGCAAGGCCGACGCCAACGCGAAGGCCGGTGAAGTCGGCCGGCTGACCAACCAGCTCGCCCAGGCCGAGCAGAAGCTGTCGCAACTGCAGGACGACGTCGAGCTCAAGCAGGAAGAGGCCAACAAGGCACTGGTCGACCTGCAGGCCGCGCAGGACGCCGCGGCGCAGGCCGAGAACGACGCGAAGGCCGCCCGGACCGAGGCGGACGCGGCCGCCGCGGCCATCGAGAAGGCCCGCAACGACCTCAAGACGTTCGCCGCCGCGAGCTTCCAGCAGGGGAGCACGGTCGGCTCGCTCTCGGCGTACCTGAGCGCCGACAGCCCCAAGGACATGCTGGCCCGCGCCCAGCTGCTCGACGCCGTCGGCGGCGACCGGCTCAACGCCCTCGACCGGCTCCAGCAGGCGCAGACCGCGAAGTCGAACAAGGACTCCGCGGCCCGCAAGGCCGCGGAGATCGCGCAGCAGAAGCAGGACGCCGCCCGGGAGGCCAAGACCAGCGCCGACTCCGCGCAGGCCAGGGCGATCAGCGCGCAGGACAGCCAGGCCACGCAGAACACCCGGCTCGAGAAGGACAAGTCCGACGTCGAGCAGCAGCTCTACGCCGCGCAGGCCAAGGTCAGCGGCCTGCAGGGCCAGCGCCAGCGCTACCAGGACTGGCTCGCCCAGAAGCAGCGCGAGGACGAGGAGCGCGCCCGCCAGGCCGCGCTCGCCTCCTCCGGCGGCGGTGGCGGCCGCCCGGCGAGCAAGCCGCCCGCGGGCCCGGCCGGGTCGCGGTCATCGCCCGTGCGCTGTCCAAGATCGGCCTGCCGTACGCGTGGGGCGGCGGCAACGCGAGCGGCCCGACCCGCGGCATCCGCGACGGCGGCGTCGCCGACCGCTACGGCGACTACAACAAGATCGGCTTCGACTGCTCCGGCCTGATGATCTACGCCTTCGCCGGGGTCACGGGCCTGCCGCACTACAGCGGCTACCAGTACACGGCGGGGCGGCGGGTTCCGCTGTCCCAGATGCGCCGCGGCGACATGCTGTTCTGGGGCGGCGCGGGCGGCATCCACCACGTCGCGCTCTACCTCGGCGGCGGGCAGATGGTCGAGGCCCCGCAGTCCGGGCTGCGCGTCCGGATCGCGCCGGTCCGCTACGGCGGGATCATGCCGTACGCGACCCGCTTGATCGGCTGAAACCCGCTCGACGCCCTGGTGACGAGGCGACAAGATCGGCCGCGTGGACGACGAACTGAACGCGCTGCGGCGCACGCGGATGCGCTGGAACACGCCCCTGTCCGAGGCTCACGCGTCGTTGCTGCTCGACCGGATGGCCCTCGGCGAAGGACACCTCGTCGACCTCGGCTGCGGGTGGGGTGAGCTGCTGCTGCGGGCGGCCGCGAGGGCCCCTGGCCTGCGCGTTACCGGTGTCGATACCGACGTGGTCTCCTTGGCGAGAGGCCGGGCGGCGGCTCGCGAGCGCGGCCTCGCGGTGGAGTTCACGGAGGCCGACGCCGCGACCTGGGACGGCGCCGCCGTCCGGGCGTTCTGCATCGGCGCCGCGCACGCCTTCGGCTCGACGAAGGCGGCGCTGGCGGAACTCGGGCGGGTGGTGCCGGCCGGCCGGGTGCTCTACGGCGACGGCTTCTGGGCCGCCCCGCCGGGAGCGGCGGCGCTGGAGATCTTCGGGCCGGACACGCTGACCTTGCCGGAACTGCTGGACGCCGCGACCGGCGCGGGCTGGCGGGTGCTGCACGTCAGCACCGCCGACCAGCTCGAATGGGACGACTTCGAGTCGACGTCGAAGCTGGCCTGGCAGGAGTGGGTGCTGGCGAACCCGGCCGATCCGCGGGCGGCGGAGGTGCGGGACTGGCTCGACGAGCGGCAGCGGCAGTACTTCCGCGACTACCGGGGCGTGCTGGGCCTCGCCTACCTGGTGCTCGGCCGCTGAGGTCAGGCTTGCTCGCGCTTCAGCTTGCGCCAGCCGCCGGCCCGGTTGTTGGCGATGATCTGCCGGAACATCGCGGTGAGCGCGGGCGCGTTGATCGGCTCGCCCTCCCGGAAGGCGACGGTCCGCGCGGTCTTGTTGCCGTGCCCGGCGGTGATGATGCCTTCGGGGTCGGGGACGATGCCGCCGTCGTAGACGAAGACGTTGACGTGGTCCTTCGCCGCCAGCAGGGCGCAGATGTTGCCCTCGAGCACGAAGTAGGGCTGCCGGGTGCGCTTGATCGTCTCGGTCACTTCGGGGTCCGCCGCGTGGACCAGCTCGCGGACCTCGCGGCAGATCGCCTGCTGCCAGTCCGGCAGGGCGTCGATGTAGGCGTCCACGCGGGGTTCGACGGTGTAGGACACGTGTCGAGTATGGGCTAGATTCCCGGGATGCGGTACGCGGGGATCGTGCTGGCCGGGGGTTCGGCCAGCAGACTGTCCGGTGTGGACAAGCCGGCGCTGTCGGTGGGTGGCAAACCACTGCTGACCCGCGCGATCCACGCCCTCGACGGCGCGGAACGCGTGATCGTGGTCGGCCCCCGGCGCCCCGGCTTCGACGTCGTGTGGACGCGCGAACCGGTGCCCGGCACCGGCCCCGTCGCGGCACTGGCCGCCGGCCTCGCGTTCGTCCCGGACGACGTCGAGGCGGTCGTCGTGCTGGCGGCCGACCTCCCGGGCGTCCGCCAGTCCACTGTGGACCGCTTGGTCGCTGGAATCGGCGACGGCGACGGCGCGGTCCTGGTGGACGCCGGCGGGTCCCGGCAGTGGCTGCTGGGCGCGTGGCAGGTCGCGGCGCTGCGGGCGGCGCTGCCCGAGCAAGTGGAGAACGCGGCGCTGCGGCGGGTGCTCGGCGGGCTGAGCGTCACCGAGGTGCCGGCCGAACTGGGCGAAGCGGACGACATCGACACGCCGGAGGACCTCGAACGGCACCGCTGAGACCGGGAACCGGATCAGCTTCACAGATGTCACACCGGGAAAGGTGTTGGCTACTGACGGGGCAACCCGTGCGTCCGCGTGCCGGACGGACTTACGGCCGGGGGACGCAGTACGGTCGCACCGCGTGATCACCGTCGCGGGGGCGGCGCACGAACTTTCGAGGAGGCAGAGTGACCGAGCCCGGCTACGCCGAGGGCGGGAACGGCCAGCAGGCGACACCGGCGCGGGACGCCCAGTTGCTGGAGCGGACCGTGTTCGAGGTCAAGCGGATCATCGTCGGCCAGGACCGCCTGGTCGAGCGGATGCTGGTCGGCCTGCTGGCCAAGGGCCACCTGCTGCTCGAAGGTGTGCCCGGCGTGGCGAAGACCCTCGCCGTCGAGACGTTCGCGCGGGTCGTCGGGGGCTCGTTCTCCCGCGTCCAGTTCACGCCCGACCTGGTGCCCGCCGACATCCTCGGCACCCGGATCTACCGCCAGGGCGCCGAGCGGTTCGACGTCGAACTCGGCCCGGTCGTGGCGAACTTCGTCCTCGCCGACGAGATCAACCGCGCGCCCGCGAAGGTGCAGTCGGCGATGCTCGAGGTGATGGCCGAGCGGCACGTGTCGATCGGCGGGCAGACGTTCCCGATGCCCGACCCGTTCCTCGTGCTCGCCACCCAGAACCCGATCGAGAACGAAGGCGTGTACCCGCTGCCCGAAGCGCAGCGTGACCGCTTCCTGTTCAAGATCCAGGTCGAGTACCCCTCGGCCGAGGAGGAGCGCGAGATCATCTACCGGATGGGCGTCACCCCGCCCACCCCGCACGAGGTGCTCAGCCCGGCCGAGCTGGTCCGGCTGCAGGGCGTCGCGTCGCAGGTGTTCGTGCACCACGCGCTGGTCGACTACGTCGTGCGGCTCGTGCTGACCACCCGCACGCCGAACGAGCACGGCCTCGCCGACGTCGCCGGCTGGGTGTCCTACGGTGCCTCGCCGCGCGCGAGCCTCGGCATCATCGCCGCCGCCCGGGCGCTGGCACTGGTCCGCGGGCGCGACTACGTGCTGCCGCAGGACGTCGTCGACGTCGTGCCGGACGTGCTGCGCCACCGGCTCGTGCTGTCCTACGACGCGCTGGCCGACGGCGTGCCGATCGACCACATCATCACGCGCGTGCTGCAGACCGTGCCGTTGCCGCAGGTCTCGGCCCGGCCGCAGGGCGGGGCCGGCCAGGGTGGCCCGGTCCCGGCGGGCGCGCCGGTCAGGTAACCCGGCGATGGCGAAGAACGAGAAGGGCGCACGCCCTTCGTGGGCGCCGCCGGTGCTGCGCGGCGACCGGATGGAGGCCGGGCTCCGGACCCTGGAGCTCGACGTCCGCCGTCGGCTCGACGGGCTGCTGCAGGGCAACCACCTCGGCCTCGTGCCGGGGCCGGGCTCCGAGCCCGGTGAAGCCCGCCCGTACCAGCCCGGTGACGACGTCCGCCGGATGGACTGGGCGGTCACCGCCCGCACCACGACCCCGCACATCCGCGAGACCGTGGCCGACCGCGAGCTGGAGACGTGGGTCGTCGCCGACCTGTCGGCGAGCCTCGACTTCGGCACGGCGCTGTGCGAGAAGCGCGACCTGGTGGTCTGCGCGGTCGCGGCGGTCGCCCACCTGACCGGGGGCGGCGGCAACCGGATCGGCGCGCTGGTCTCCACCGGCGCGGACACCACCCGCATCCCGGCGCGCGGCGGCCTCGCCCACGCGCGCGGGCTGGTGCGGAAGCTGGCCGAGACACCGCGTGCGGCCGAGGGCACCCGGGGCGACTTCGCCCAGGCGCTGGAGGCCCTGCGCCGTCCGCCGCGCCGGCGTGGCCTTGCCGTGGTGATCTCCGACTTCCTGGGCGACACGTCCTGGGAGCGGCCGCTGCGGGCCCTGGGCGGGCGCCACGAACTGATCGCGATCGAAGTCCTCGACCCGCGCGACGTCGACCTGCCCGAGGTGGGCACCGTCGTGCTGGCCGACCCGGAGACAGGGAAACAGCGCGAAGTGCACGCTTCGGCCTTGCTGCGCAAGGAGTTCGGGGCCGCGGCCCACGCCCACCGGCAGAAGGTGGCGGCCGGCCTGCGCCGCGCGGGTGCGGCGCACCTGACGCTGCGCACGGACGCCGACTGGATCGCCGACATGGTGCGGTTCGTCGTCGCCCGCAAGCGGCGCTGGTCCGGGGGTGTCGCGTGAGTTTGACGGGCTTCACGGCGCCGTGGTGGTTCCTGCTCCTGATCGCCGTGGCCGCGGTCGCCGTCGGGTACGTGCTCGCCCAGCGGGCGCGGCGGAAGCGGACCATGCGGTTCGCGAACCTCGACCTCCTCGAACGGGTCGCGCCGAAGAGCCAGGGCTGGGTCCGGCACGTGCCTGCGGTGCTGATCGTGCTGTCGCTCCTGCTGCTCACCGTGGCGCTGGCCGGGCCGACCGCCGAGCAGAAGGTGCCGCGCAACCGGGCCACCGTGATGCTGGTGATCGACGTTTCGCTGTCGATGGAGGCCACCGACGTCGCCCCGACGCGGCTGAAGGCGGCGCAGGACGCGGCCACGCAGTTCGCGCAGAACATGACGCCGGGGATCAACCTGGGCCTGATCTCGTTCGCGGGCACGGCGACGGTGCTGGTCAACCCGACCACGGACCGCAACGGCGTGATCAAGGCGATCGAGAACCTGAAGCTGGCGCAGTCGACGGCGACCGGTGAGGGCATCTTCGCGGCCCTGCAGTCGGTGGAGAGCTTCTCCAGCGTCGTGGGCGGGGCCGACGGACCGCCGCCCGCCCGGATAGTGCTGATGTCGGACGGCAAGCAGACGGTGCCGGAGGACCTGTACGCGGCGCGCGGCGGCTACACGGCGGCGCAGGCGGCGAAGCAGGCGGGCGTCCCGATCTCGTCGATTTCGTTCGGCACCACGCACGGCTCGGTCGACATCGACGGCAAGGCCCAGCCGGTGAGCGTCGACGACGAGTCACTGCGCGAGATCGCGCGGCTTTCGGGCGGCGACTTCTACAAGGCGGCCAGCGCCGAGGAACTGAAGAAGGTCTACGGGGACCTCGGCGAGCAGATCGGCTACGAGATCAAGGACGCCGACGCGAGCAAGCCGTGGGTGGTCGTGGGCACGCTGATCCTGATGATCGGCGCGGCGGCCAGCCTGTTCTTCGGGCAGAGACTCCCGTGACTCAGGCTCGGCGGACGCCGTAAAGGCTTCCGCCGAGCAGGGTCACCCCGGAGAGGACGCCGCTGACGAACGGCACCCAGTCGGTGACGCTTCCGAGCAGTGCGAGACCGAGGACGCCGAGCACCGTCAGAACGACGCCGACCACCAGGATCGAGCGGGTCTTCCACGCCGAAGCGAGCGCGACGAAGTGGAGTCCGACGATCGTGGCGATCCAGGCGACGTTGGCCTCCACCGGTGCTTCCAGCAGGGTCAGCACGAAGAACCCGGCGACCAGCAGCACGACCTCGCCGATGACGATGACCCGGTAGCTCGGCCCGAACACCGGCCGCCCCTCGAGCGTCGGGCGCCCGCCCGCGCGCAGCCCGAGGACCACCACGGCCGCGAGCGCGAGGACGGCGAGGGCGCGCAGCACCCAGCCGATCACCGCGGGAAGCGGGTCACCGGAGTTGACCAGGACGAACACGGTGCCGAACGCGGCGCCGATGAGCGCCCCCAGGAACTGCTGTCGCATCCGGCGAACCTACCGGACGGCGATCATGACGGTTCGCGGTCACCGTAACGCCCGCGTGGATCGGAGAGACTGTTCCCAGGTACGGCGAACGTGAGGAGACGGGGGTTGGCAGTCGGGGAGCAGGCGCGGCGGGTGTTCCTCAGCCACACCAGCGAGCTGGGCGAGTGGCCGAAGCCGCGGTCGTTCGTGGCAGCGGCGAAGGACGCGGTGGCCGCGGCGGGGGATGCGGTGGTGGACATGTCCGCCTTTACCGCCCGGGACGCGACACCCGAGCAACTCGACCAGGAGATGCTGGCCGAGGCCGACATCTACGTCCTGATCGCCGGGTTTCGGTACGGCACACCGGTGCGGGGCCGTCCGGAGGTCTCCTACTGCGAGCAGGAATTCGAGATCGCCACCGCCACCGGCATGGAGCGGCTGGTGTTCGTGCTGGCCGAGGACACCGAAGGACCACCGGCGCTGATCCGGGACCTGGAGTACGGGGCCCGGCAGGAGGCGTTCCGCAAACGGCTGCCAGACAGCGGTCTCACCATCACCAAGGTGTCCTCGCCCCACGAACTGGCGACCAAGCTGGAGCGGGCGCTGAATCGGGTCCCACGTTCCCGAGAGGCATCGAAGCTCGCCGGCCGGATCTCGAACATCCCCGCCCGCACGGCTACGTTCACCGGCCGCGACGAGCTGCTGGCCGGGCTGCGGGCGGCGTTGTCTTCGGGGCAGCCGGCGGTGGTTCAGGCGCTCAACGGGATGGGCGGGGTCGGCAAGACCACCACCGCGATCGAATACGCCCATCGCTACGCCGAGGACTACGACGTGGCCTGGTGGATTCCCGCCGAAGACCCGGCTCTCGTCACCAGCCACCTGGTCGATCTCGCCCAGGCGCTGGATCTGGCGACCGAGAAGGACTCGCCCGCTGTCGTACTGGCCCGGTTGCGCGGGGCACTGCAGTCGCGCGGGCGGTGGCTGGTGGTGTTCGACAACGCCGAAGACCCCGCGGCCCTGCGACCGCTGCTGCCCGCCGGGGACGGGCACGTGATCATCACCTCGCGGAACCCCGACTGGGACGACATCGGTGCCGCGTTGCCGGTGCGGGAATTCAGTCGTCCCGAGTCGGTGCAGTTGCTGCGAACCCGCTGTTCCCGGCTCAGCGAAACCGACGCTGACCGTATTGCCGAGGCCGTCGGCGACCTGCCCCTGGCCGTCAACCAGGCAGCACGCCTGCTGGCCACAAGCAGCCTGACCGTCGAGAGATACCTCGAACTGCTCGTCGAGCGCGGCCATGAACTGATGGGCCGCCACGAGAAGGGCAGCGGCTACCCCGTCTCGCTGGCCGCGGCGTGGACGGTGTCGTTCGACCAGCTCGCCCGGGAGAATCCCGCCGCGCTGAACATCCTCACCTTGGTGGCGTGGCTGGCCCCTGAGCCGGTGCCGCTCACGTTGCTGACCCATCAGCAGGGCGATGGCGGGGCCGCTGCGCGGGATCCGCTGGCCTTCGCCGACGTCACGGCCGCCCTGCGCAGCCGCGGCATGGCCGAGGTCACCACCACGACCATCCAGCTCCACCGGGTCCCCGCCGCCCTGCTGCGGGCCCGCACCCGCGACGACGTCGTTACCGAGGACGACCGAGACTCGACCTGGCCGGTCACCGCAGTCCGGCTGCTAGACGCTGGTCTGCCCGACAATCCGTGGGTCAACCCGCCGAGCTGGCCGCGCTGGCGAGAGCTGCTCCCGCATCTGCTGGTCGTGTGTGATCCCCACCGCGCATGGCAGCCGGCAGCGGGCGAAGTCGCCTACTTGCTCGACCGCACCGCGTCCTACCTTCACACCCGTGGTGAGCCCCGCGCCGCACTGCCACTACTTCAGCGGGCGTACGTACTTCGCAGGGATCTCCTCGGCGAGGACCACCCCCACACTCTCATCACCGCCAGCAACCTCGCCCTCGCCCTCGGCAGCCTGGGCGAGCATGAGCAGGCTCGTGAGCTCAATGAAGACACCCTCGCTCGCAGCCGACGCGTCCTCGGCCACGACGACCCCAGTACCCTCACCACCGCCAGCAACCTCGCCCTCGCCCTCGGCAGCTTGGGCGAGCATCTGCGGGCTCGTGAGCTGAACGAGGACACTCTCGCTCGCCGCCGACGCGTGCTCGGCGACGACCACCCCGACACCCTCAGCACCGCCAACAACCTCGTCGTCGACCTCGGCAGCTTGGGCGAGCATCTGCGGGCTCGTGAGCTGAACGAGGACACTCTCGCTCGCCGCCGACGCGTGCTCGGCGACGACCACCCCCACACCCTCATCTCCGCCAACAGACTCGCCGCCGACCTCAGGGACGTAGGCGAACTCCAGCAGGCCCGCGAACTGCACGAAGATACCCTCGCCCGCGCCAAACGGGTCCTCGGCGATGACCACCCCGACACCCTCATCGACGCCAGCCACCTCGCCGCCGACCTCCGGGCGCTTGGCGAACACCAGCGGGCCCGCGACCTGGACGAAGATACCCTCGCCCGCGCCAAACGTGTCCTCGGTGAGGACCACCCCGACACCCTCATCCTCGCCGGCAACCTCGCCGCCGACCTCAGCAACCTGGGCGAGCATCAGCGGGCCCGTGAGCTGAACGAAGACATCCTCGCCCGCCGCAAGCGCGTCCTCGGCAACGACGACTAGTCAGTACCCGCGAAGCCGTTCTGCCGCCAGGCTTCGTAGACCGTGATCGCCGCTGTGTTGGCCAGGTTCAGCGACCGGCTGGTCGGCAGCATCGGCAGCCGCACGCGGTCGGTCACCTCGGGCGCCTCCTGCACCGACGCCGACAGCCCGACCGACTCGGGCCCGAACAGCAGCACGTCTCCCGGCCCGTACGCGACATCCGTGTACAGCCGGGTCGCCGCCGCACTGAACGCGTACACCTTCGCCGGCAGCAGCACTTCCCAAGCGGCGGACAGCGAAGCGTGGACGTGCACCCGGGCGAGGTCGTGGTAGTCGAGCCCCGCGCGGCGCAACTGCTTGTCCTCCAACGTGAACCCCAACGGCTCGACCAGGTGCAGCTCGCAGCCGGTGTTGGCGGCCAGGCGGATCGCGTTGCCCGTGTTCGGCGGGATTTCGGGGTGGTAGAAGAGAACGCGGAACACGGCTCAGTCTTCGAGCAGGGCCGCGTAGACCTTGCGGACCGCGTCGGGTGGCGGTGTCGGGCGCAGGGTCGCCGGATCGATGAAGACGTAGCGGACGTTCGCCGCCTGCACGAGCGTCTCGCCGCGGTGGATCTCGAAGTCGAAGATCAGCGACGTCGTGCCGAGGTGGTTCAGGTACTGCGAAACGACGAGTTCTTCGTCGTAGCGCGCGGGCGCGCGGAACTTCAGGTTCGCCTCCGCGACCACGACGTCGACGCGGTGGGCGAGGAACTCGTCGTGCGAACCGAACAGCGCCTTCTCCGCCTCGAACGCGCACATGTCCACATAGGCCAGGTAGTGGGCGTTGAAGACGATGCCCTGGCCGTCGCACTCGTGGTAGCGCACGCGCAGCGGCATCTCGACGATCGGTCGGCGGGGTTCGGTCACGAGCCCAATCTAGCGGTCAGCCGTGCAGCGCCCGGTACGCGGCCGCCGCACCCGGCTGCAGGGGGACCGGCTGCGTGCCGATCAGCGTGCGCACGTCAAGGAACTGCGTTCCGACGGCTTCGGCGGGCACCAGCGCGGTGGCCCGTTCGACGAGCAGCCGGATGACCGCCGCGGCGACGTCGCCGGGCAGCGCGGGGGAGCAGACCAGCAGGTTCGCGACGCCGATCGTGCCCAGCGCGCCGACCCCGCGGTACGCGCCGTCGGGCACCTGGACCTGGTCGTACACCGGGCCGTACGTGGCGCGCAGCGCGGGCACCACCGAATCCAGGGGCAGCAGCGAGATCGGGGTGGTGCGGGTGAGTTCGGCGAGCTTGGGCGTCGGCACGCCGCCGGACCACAGCATGGCGTCGATCCGGCGGCCGGCCAGCGCGCGGACGGCGTCGTCGAACAGCAGGTGCCGGGCGTCGACCGCGACCCCGGCCTTCGCGAACAGGCGCTCGCCGAGCTGGGCGGCGCCCGAACCGCCCGCGCCCAGCGACACCGGACGGCCGGCGAGGTCGGCCAGGCGGCGCACCGGCCCGTCCGCGCGCACCACCAGCTGCAGGTAGTTCTCGTAGACCCGGCCGAGCGCGAGCAGCGGCACCTTCGCGCCGAAAGGCGGAGCGCCGTTCAACGCCGTCTGCGCGACGTCGGTGAGCACCAACCCGAGGTCGGCCTGCCCCTGGTGGACGAGGCCGACGTTCGCGACGCTGGCCTCGGTCGGCACAGCAGTGGCGTGCAGCAGCGGTTCCGCGCGGCTGAGCTCGGCCGCGAGCAGTTCGGCGAAGGCGAGGTAGAAGCCGCCGCGTTCGCCGGCCGCGATGGTGACCGTCCGCTCCGGGCCGCGGTACCCGGCCGTCGAACACCCGGCCAGCGCGAGCCCGAGGCCGCCGAGCAGGGCGGTGCGCCGCGTGGTGGTCATGGCCCCTCCTGCAGCGGCAGCGTGACCCGGACTTCCAGGCCTCGGGGGAGGGCCTGGCGCAGTTCCATGACACCGCCGCGGGTGCGCACCTGCTGGTGCGCGATGGCCAGCCCGAGGCCGGTGCCGCGCGGGGCGCCTTCGCCGCCCGCGCGCCAGAACCGTTCGGTGGCCCGCGCCCGGTCCTCAGTGGACAGTCCGGGGCCGTCGTCGCGGACGACGAGGGTCGCGGTTTCCGCACCGGCTTTCCAGTCCGTCGTGATCTTCGCGCCGCGACCGGCGTAGTGGACGGCGTTGTCGAGCAGCACGTCGAGGATCTGCGCGAGTTCGCCTTCCGGGCAGCGCACGGTGACCGGCTCATCGTGGCCCGGGGGCGGCACGAGCACCGCACCGGCGTCGTCGGCGGCCGGGCGCCAGGCGTCGACGCGTTCGGCGAGCACGGACGCGAGGTCGCACGCCTCGTCGGCGCCGCCGGCCGCGACGCGCGTCGCGGTGCTCTCGGCGAGCGCGAGGGCCAGCAGCCCGTCGAGGAGCTTCTCCAGGCGTTCGACCTCGGCCACGGTGGCCCGGTAGGTGGCGCCGTCGCCTTCGACCTGGTGGGCGAGCGAGTCGACGCGCAGCCGCAGCGCGGCCATCGGGTTCCGCAGCTGGTGCGAGGCGTCGGCGACGAGCCGGTGCTGCTGGTCGGCGGCCTCGAGGACGGCTTCGGACATCCGGTTGACCTCGGCCGCCAGCGACCGCAGCTCGCGCGGCCCGGCGCGTTCCGGGACGTGCGCGCGGTGCCCGGCGGCGACGGCCAGTACGCCGGTCTCCAGCTCGTGCAGCGGCCGCACCATCCACCGGGCGAGCACCACTGCCAGCAGCACGAACACCACCGCGACCAGCAGCGCCCCGGCGCCGATGGTGCCCCAGCGGGTGGCGACGTCCGCGGCCGCCGCCGTCACCGACGCGCGCAGCACGACCACGCCGGAGACGCGGGTGGCGGTGCCGACCGGGCGGGCGAAGTAGGCGGGTTCGGCCGACCACGGCGAGAGCCCGTCGACGCGCGGCGCCGGCTCGTTGCGCATGGTCGCTTCCACCAGCGCGTGCACCGCCGGGTCGGCCGCGGTCAGCCCGCCCGCCTGCACCAGCGGGACGCGCCGGGCGTCGACGATGACCACGCCTTCGCCGTAGAGCTCGGCGTAGCGCGCCGCGTCGGCCGCGAGGGCCGCCGGGTCGCGGGTGTCCACGGCCTGCTGGGCCAGCACGACGAACCGGTCGACGTCGGCGGTGCGGGAGATGACCAGCTGCTGGGTGCGCTGCTCCGCGGTGGCGGTCAGCAGCGGCACGGCGAACGCGGCGACGACCGCGAGCGCGAGGGCCACCAGGACCACCAGCAGCCGGGCGCGCACGGCGTCAGTCCCGGCCGAGCCGGTAGCCGAAGCCGCGGATGGTGGTGAGCAGCCCGGGCCGGTCGAGTTTCGCGCGCAGGCCGGTCAGGTGGACGTCGAGCGAGCGCGACACCGCGAGGTAGGCGTCGCCCCAGACCTCGTCCATCAGCTGCTGGCGGCTGACCGCGGTGCCGGGCCGGGCCGCGAGCACGGCGAGGATCTCGAACTCCTTGGTGGTGAGCCCGGCGTCCTGCCCGGCGACGAGCACCCGGCGGGCCCCGAGGTCGATCTCGACGTCCTCGACGCGCACGACGTCCCCGGCTGGTACGTCCCGGGCGACCGCGCGCCGCACGACGGCGTCCATCCGCGCCAGCAGCTCGGCGAGCCGTACCGGCTTGGTCAGGTAGTCGTCGGCGCCGAGCCGCAGCCCGCGGACGACGGACCGCTCGTCGCCGCGGGCGGTCAGGACGATGACCGGGACCGGCGAGACCGCCCGGATCTTGCGGAGGACGTCCAGGCCGTCGAGGTCGGGCAGCCCGAGGTCCAGGAGCACGAGCTCGGCGTCGCGGTGGCGGTGCAGGGCGTCGGCCCCGCGGCCGACGCTGGTGACGGGATGACCGCGCGCGTGCAGCGACTCGGCGAGCGCGCCGGCGACACCCGCGTCGTCTTCGACGAGGAGCACGCGCACGGTCATCCCCTTGTCAGCGGTCTTCCAGCTCCGAGGTCTTGGAGGTTTCCCGCATTGTGCCGTAGACGATCAGGGAGACCAGGACACAGCCCGCGACGTACCAGAAGAAGACCGTTTCGTGCCCGGCGCTCTTCAGGGCCTGCGCGATGAGCTCGGCGGTGCCGCCGAAGATCGCCACGGTCAGCGCGTAGGGCAGGCCGACGCCGAGCGCGCGGATCTTCGTCGGGAACAGTTCGGCTTTCACGATCGCGTTGATCGAGGTGTACCCGGCGACGATCACCAGCCCGGCGAGCACGAGGAAGAACGCGCCGACCGGGTTCCGGGTCGACCCCATCACCGTCATGATCGGGACGGTGAGCAGCGTGCCGCCGACGCCGAAGAACAGCAGCAGCGGCCGGCGCCCGATCCGGTCGGACAGCCGGCCGGCCAGCGGCTGCAGGATCGCCGCGACGAGGATCGCGCAGAACAGCACGATGGTGACCTGCCGCCGCGGGATGTGCGCGGTGTTCTCGAGGAACTTCTGGCTGTAGGTGGCGAAGGTGTAGAAGCCGACCGTGCCGCCGAGGGTCAGGCCGACGACGAGCGCGATCTCCTTGGGGTACTTGGCGAGGGTGCGCAGCGTGCCGCGTTCGCTTCCCTTGCCTTCGCCGGCTTCGCGCGTGTAGCTCGCCGATTCGTCCATCCCTCGGCGAAGCCACATCACGCTGAGCGCGGCGACCGTGCCGACGCCGAACGCGATCCGCCAGCCCCACGACGTCAGCTGCTGCTCGGTGAGGATCGCCTGCAGGATCAGCTGGAGGCCGAGGGCGAGGAGCTGGCCGCCGTAGAGCGTCACGTACTGGAAGCTCGAGTAGAAGCCGCGCTTGCCGGGAGTGGCCACTTCGGACAGGTACGTGGCGGAGGTGGAGTACTCGCCGCCGACCGACAGGCCCTGGATCAGCCGCGCGACGAGCAACAGGATCGGCGCGGCGATCCCGATCGTGTGATAGCTCGGCGTCACGGCGATGAGCAGCGACCCGCCGGCCATGAGGGTCACCGACAGCACGAGGGCGCTGCGCCGCCCGAACTTGTCCGCGAACCGCCCGAGCATCCACCCGCCCAGCGGCCGCATGAGGAACCCGACGGCGAACACGGCGGCGGTCCCCAGGAACGCGGCCGTGGTGTCGGTCGTCGGGAAGAAGGACTTGGCGAAGTAGGTGGTGAACGCGGCGTAGGCGTACCAGTCGTACCACTCGACCAAGTTGCCGATCGAGCCGCGGAGCACGTTGCCGATCACGCGCTTCTCGCTCACGGCCCCACCGGCGGCGGGGCTGATCCGGGTTGTCATCGTCGACCTCCTGTGTTGCGACTCACGGTGACGAAGGCGTGAGCGGGCAGCAAGGTCGACGGCGGGTTCCTAACACCGCCTTAGGACGGTCGGTGCGGTCAGCCGGCGGGCCATTCGTAGTGCAGCTGGTAGCGATCCGCGGCGAGGACCATGTCGTTCACTTCGAGCGGCGTGCCGTCGGCGGCGTAGGCGACGCGGGTGATGGTGACGACGGGTGCGCCGGGGCCGAGGTGGAGCTGCGCGGCCTCGGCGGAAGCCGGTATCCGCGCGCCGACTTGTTCGGCGAACGAGCCGATCGGGTGCCCGGCTTCTTCCAGCCGTGCGTACGTACCGCCGGGCCCCGCGGGTCAGCACGCGGGGGAGCCGCGACACCGAGAGCTGAACCGCCACCCCGTCGGCCCGCAGCACCCGGTCCCGGACGGTGACCTCGGCTCCCTCGGGGATGGCGAGCAAGCCGGCACCCGCCCCTCGGTCAGCTCGAAGCGGACCTCGACGGCGTGAAGCCGAAGTCCGCCGCGTCGACGAGATGGGCGCCGCGATCGCGTTCCTGAGCCTCGCGGGTCAGCCGCGACCGAGCGGTGCGCCGGATCGCTGAGCCATCCCGGTGACGCTCTGTGGCCCACATCGCACCCCGCCAAAAGTGAGAGCAAGAACGCATCCGCGCTCCGATCGGCCCCCACCCACCCTCCTTCGTCACGCTCCGTTCACCTACCGACGGGTACTTTCACCGTCCTCTTACGTCCCCGCGCACCAACGCGAACCGGCCTCGCCTCCCGCCCCCGCACGTGCCCAGACACCCTGCGCGACCCGGGAGCACTGCCGATAGCCTCGTGCCCGACATCAGCGCACGGTCGGCGAAGAGGGAGAACACTGTGGGACGGTCGGTCTTGGTCACCGGGGGCAACCGGGGCATCGGGTTGGCGATCGCCCGGGACCTCGCGGAGCAGGGGCACCAGGTCGCCGTCACGCACCGTGGTTCGGGAGCGCCCGAGGGGCTGTTCGGGGTGCAGGCGGACGTCACCGACACCGAGCAGGTCGACGCCGCCTTCAAGCTCGTCGAGGAGCACCAGGGTCCGGTCGAGGTGCTGGTGTCCAACGCCGGCCTGACCGACGACACGCTGCTGATGCGGATGAGCGACGAGCAGTTCGAGCGCGTCATCAACGCCAACCTGACCGGCGCCTACCGGGTTGCGAAGCGCGCCTCGCGCGGGATGCTGCGCGGCAAGTGGGGCCGGTTCGTCTTCATCTCCTCGGTCGTCGGCCTCTCCGGCTCGGCCGGGCAGGCGAACTACGCCGCTTCGAAGGCCGGGCTGGTCGGGTTCGCCCGGTCGTTGGCCCGGGAGCTCGGCTCGCGCAACATCACCTCGAACGTCATCGCGCCCGGCTTCGTGCACACCGACATGACCGACGAGCTGCCCGAGGACCGCAAGAAGGAGATCCTCGCGCAGGTGCCCGCCGGCCGGTACGCCGAGCCGTCGGAGATCGCCGCCGCTGTGCGGTACCTGGCTTCCGAGGAAGCCGGCTACGTCAACGGGGCCGTGCTGCCCGTCGACGGCGGCCTCGGCCTCGGTCACTGAAACCCTTACCCCGTACCAGACTTGGAGGACCCGTGCCCGGACTGCTCGAAGGCAAGCGCCTGCTGATCACCGGCATCATCACCGACGCCTCGCTCGCCTTCCACGCGGCCAAGATCGCGCAGCAGGAGGGCGCGAAGGTGGTGCTGACCGGCTTCGGCCGCATGTCGCTCGTCGAGCGCATCGCGAAGCGGCTGCCCGAAGAGGCGCCCGTGATCGAGCTGGACGTCACGAACCAGGAGCACCTCGACGGCCTCGCCGGCAAGGTCCGCGAGCACGTCGACGGCCTCGACGGTGTGCTGCACTCGATCGGCTTCGCCCCGCAGACCTGCCTCGGCGCGCCGTTCCTGGACGCGCCCGCCGAAGACGTCAAGACCGCGATCGAGATCTCGACGTACTCGTACATGTCGCTGGCGAAGGCGTGCCTGCCGCTGATGGGGCGCGGCGCGTCGTACGTCGGCATGGACTTCGACGCGCGCGTCGCGTGGCCGGTCTACAACTGGATGGGCGTCGCGAAGGCCGGGCTCGAGTCGGTCAACCGGTACCTGGCCAAGGAACTGGGGCCGCAGGGTATCCGCGTCAACCTGGTCAGCGCGGGTCCGATGAAGACGATGGCGGCCAAGTCCATCCCGGGCTTCGTCGACCTGGAGGACGGCTGGGGCGAGCGCGCGCCGCTCGGCTGGGACAGCACGGACCCGGACCCGGTGGCGAAGAGCGTCTGCGCGGTGCTGTCGGACTGGCTGCCCGCCACCACCGGGTCGATGATCATGGTCGACGGCGGGGTGCACTTCCTCGGCGTCTGAGCCTCACACCGCGACCGGCTCGCGGTCGTCGTTCCGCTGGACGACGGCCGCGGCCGTGAGCGCGGCCAGGGTCGCCGCGCCGAGCAGGATGCCGGTCCAGGCGACGCTCGGGAAGCCGAGCCCGGCGTCGATCGCGACGCCGCCCAGCCACGGGCCGATGGTGTTGCCGACGTTGAACGCCGACGTCGTGCTGGCCCCGACGAGCGTCGGCGCGTCGCCGGCGGCCTGGTAGGCGCGCAGGTTCAGCGCCGGGTTGGCGCCGAACCCGGCCACGCCGAAGGCGAGCACGGCCACGACGGCGACCAGCGCGTCGGTGGTGACGGCGAGCACGAGCAGGGCGGCCAGCGCGAGGGCGAGACAGCCGTAGAGCGTGG
This sequence comes from Amycolatopsis lexingtonensis, assembly GCF_014873755.1. Lineage (NCBI taxonomy): Bacteria > Bacillati > Actinomycetota > Actinomycetes > Pseudonocardiales > Pseudonocardiaceae > Amycolatopsis > Amycolatopsis lexingtonensis. Next base: position 2,172,834 of record NZ_JADBEG010000001.1, on the reverse strand, counting down.
CGAACGGCCGCCGGTCGGCCAGCCGGCCGCCGGCGCTGATCCCGATCAGCGCGCCGACACCGAACAGCGCCAGGACACCGGGCACCCACTCCGTGGGCAGGCCGTCGGTCTCGGTCAGCAACGGCGCCAGGTAGCTGAACGCGGCGAAGATCATGGCCTGGCACAAGGCGATCACGCCGAGCGCGAGCCAGACCCGTCCCCGGCGGTACAACCGCAGCTCGCGGCGGACGCCCACCGCGCCGCCGGTCGTCTCCGGCACCAGCAGCGCCACGCCGGCGATCGCGAGCACCGTCACCGCCGCCACCGCCCAGAACGCCGTGCGCCAGCCCGCGTGCTGGCCGAGGAACGTGCCGGCGGGCACCCCGGCGATGTTCGCGATGGTCAGCCCGCCGACCAGCACCGCCATCGCCCGTCCGCGCCGCTCGACCGGCACGAGCGCGATCGTCGTCGCCAGCGCGACGGCCCAGAACCCGGCACAGGCCAGCGCCGCGATCACCCGGGTGGCGAAGAGGACGGCGTACCCGTCCGCGAGGGCGCCGACGACGTGCGCCGCGGCGAACACCGTGAGCAGGGCCAGCATCGTCCGGCGGCGGGGGAGCCGGAGGGTGCCGATCGCCAGCAGCGGCGCCCCGACGACCATGCCGATGGCGAACGCCGAGATCAGCAGCCCGGCGTCGGGGATGCTCACGTGCAGGTCGGCGGCCATGCCGGGGAGCAGGCCGGTGATCATGAACTCGGACGTGCCCAGCGCGAACACGCTGAGCCCGAGGACGAAGACGGCCAGGGGCACGGATCCTCCTTGGTTGTGTATCGATCAGTTCAAAACTGCGGCAAGGTGAACTTTTGCCGTGCTGGGGGACTCGTCAGCCGGCGACGATCGCCGAAAGCGCGATGTCGGCGACGGCGTGCATGCTGTCGCGGCTCGTGCCGCGGCGGGCCATCACGCGCAGGCCGGAGGTGGTGCCGAGCAGGAACTCCGCCACCGCGGCGGGGTCGAGGCTGTCGCGGAGGCTGCCGTCGAGCACGCCTTCCCGGACGCATTCGGCGAACATGGCCAGGTTGCGGTCGGTGTCGTTCCGCAGTGCCGCGCCCACTTCGTCGTCGGGCACGCCGAGTTCGGCCAGGGTGTTGACCACGAGGCAGCCGCGGCGGCGTGGCTCGAGGTCGTCCTCGATGGCCTGGTCGAGGACCGCGGTGAGCCGCTCGGCCGCGGTGCCCGGGCCGTCGAGGACCGCTTGCCGCTTGCCGAGCTGGGTGCTGGTGTAGTGCGCGAGCGACCGCCCGAAGAGTGCCCGCTTGCTGGTGAAGGTGTTGTAGACACTGCTGCGCCCGAGCCCGGTGGCCGCGCAGAGGTCCTGCGTCGAGGTGGCTTCGTAGCCGTGCTCCCAGAAGGCGTGCATCGCCTTCTCGACGGCGGCGGTTTCGTCGAACTCCCGTGGCCTGGCCATGCGGACACCGTACCAGAGTTTTGTACCGATCGATTCACAACTGGGCCGGGTCAGCGTGCGGGCCGCCACATCGGCAAGATGACGGGGTGGGATACGACGCGTTGCTGTGGCTTTCGTTCGGCGGTCCGGAAGGGCCCGACGACGTCATGCCGTTCCTCGAAAACGTCACCAGGGGCCGGGGCGTGCCGCGGGAGCGGCTGCTCGAGGTCGCCGAGCACTACCAGCACTTCGGGGGCGTTTCGCCGATCAACAAGCTGAACCGTGACGCGATGGCCGCGGTCGAGAAGCAGCTCTCGGCCGCGGGAATCGACCTCCCGGTGCACTTCGGCAACCGCAACTGGCACCCGATGGTCGAGGACACCCTCGCCGAGCTGACGGCGGCGGGCGCGAAGCGGGTCCTGGTGTTCCCCACGAGCGCGTACGGCGGCTACTCGGCGTGCCGGCAGTACGACGAGGACATCGAGCGCGCCCGCGCCGCGGTCGGCGCCGAGGCACCCGAACTGGTGAAGCTGCGGCAGTTCTTCGACCACCCGCTGTTCGTGTCGGCGGTCGCGGACGGCCTGCGCGCGGCGCACGCGTCGCTCGGCAACGCCCCCGGCATCCGCACGGTGTTCACTGCCCACTCGGTGCCTGACAGCGCGGACAAGGCGTCCGGCCCGCCCGCGGAAGGCGGTCACCGGTACTCGCGGCAGATCGCCGAAGCGGCCCGCCTGGTGGCGGCCGAAGCGGGGATCGCCGAATACGACGTCGTGTGGCAGTCGCGGTCGGGGCCGCCGCAGGTGCCGTGGCTGGAGCCGGACATCGTCGACCACATCGACGCGTTGCACGCCCGAGGGGTCACCGGGGTGGTCGTCTCGCCGATCGGGTTCGTCTCCGATCACCTCGAAGTGATCTGGGACCTGGACAACGAGGCGGCGGAACGCGCGGCGGAACACGGCATGGCCTTCGCCCGTGCGGCGACCGCGGGCAGCGACCCGCGCTTCGCCGAGCTGGTGGTGGAGTTGATCCGCGAGCACACGCACGGGGCCGAGCCGCGCAAGCTGTCGCCGTTCCCGTCGGCGGGCTGCACGGTCAACGGCGCCCCGTGCGCGATCGGCTGCTGCGAACCGGCGAAGCGCCCGGCTCGCTGAGGCGGGCTTGCCGCAGGAATGCGCCCCAAGGCGGCCTTGGTTGCGTCAGACGCACCGAAGGCCGCCTTGGGTGCGTGAGACGCACCGAAGGCCACATTGGGGCGCTTGGGGCCGCGCAACGGCTTCGAGTTCGGCGGGCCGGGCAGGCCGGATTTCGATGGCTGTCAGCCTTCGCGCGCCGTCTGTTCCGCGAAGACCCGCACCGCCTCGTTGACCGCGGCGCAGCGGGCGGTACGAACCGCGTCCGACAGCGGCCGCAACGCCTGCGCCCGCAGCGTCGACGCCGAGGCCGACAACGCGCCACCCGGGTCGTCCGCCGACGCGACCACCAGGATCGCCGCGATCTCCTCGGCCCGCTGCAGCACCCGCAGGGCACGCCCCGGCGTCCCAGCCGGCCAGTCGACGGTCGGACGGGAGCGCAGGTGCGCCGACAGCTCCGCGCGGACACCCGGCCGGTCCGAGGCGACGTCTGCCGCCTGGAGGGCGCCCGCGCTCGCGCGGATCGCGTCGGTCAGGCCGTGCTCGGCGTCGGCCAGGCCGACGTACTCCGGCCGGGCGGGCGAAGCCAGCGAATAGACGGTCCACCGGACCAGGCCCTCGGCGATCGGCTCCGGCACGAGGCCGAAGCCGAGGTCCGCGAGCACCACCGCGTCGCCCGCGCGCAACGCCGCCTCGGTGAACGGGCCGCCGCCACCGAGGCCGCGGACGTCGCCGGCGACCGGCAGGACCAGCTGGAGCGATTTCGCTCCCTGCGAACGCAGCGCCATCAGCAGCTGGACGGGGGTGGCCGCCCGGTTGAAGGCCAGCGGGAGCGCGAACGCCTCCGCGGCGGCCGCGTCGGCGGCCACGACGTCGTGGGCTTCACCCCACGCGAGCAGGGCGTCGAGCACATCGTCGGAAGCGGCGGCTCCGTTCAGCCACGCGCTGGACCACACCGCGAAAGTCGCACTGGGACGGCACACGACGCCCTATTTTACCGGCTCGCCCCGCACCGGCAGAGCGCGGCCACGCTGGAGTCGCTCCACATCGACGCACCGCCGATCCGGCAGTAGCGTCGAGGAGGTGAACGCTGTTCCAGACGCTCTTCCCCGCACCGCCGGGGCCCTGCGCGCGGCCGGGTACGAGCCGCGGCCGATCGCGCGAGAGATCCACGACAACCTGCTGACCGCCCTCAAGAACGGCGAAGACGCGTGGCCCGGCATCGTCGGGTTCTCGCGCACCGTGCTGCCGCAGCTCGAACGCGCGCTGCTGGCCGGCCACGACGTCGTCCTGCTCGGCGAACGCGGCCAGGGCAAGACCCGCCTGCTGCGCACCCTCGCCGGCCTGCTCGACGAGTGGACGCCCGTCATCGAAGGCTCGGAGCTGGGCGAACACCCGCTCCAGCCGATCACGCCCGCGTCGATCCGCCGGGCCGCCGAGCTCGGCGACGACCTGCCGGTGGCCTGGCGCCACCGCTCCGAGCGCTACACCGAAAAGCTCGCCACCCCGGATACCTCGGTGGGTGACCTGATCGGCGACGTCGACCCGGTGAAGGTCGCCGAAGGCCGCAGCCTCGGTGATCCCGAGACCATCCACTTCGGCCTGGTCCCGCGCGCCCACCGCGGCATCGTCGCCATCAACGAGCTGCCCGACCTGGCTGAGCGCATCCAGGTCGCGCTGCTCAACGTGATGGAGGAGCGCGACATCCAGGTCCGCGGCTACACGCTGCGGCTGCCGCTGGACGTTCTGCTCGTCGCCACCGCGAACCCCGAGGACTACACCAACCGCGGCCGGATCATCACCCCGCTCAAGGACCGCTTCGGCGCGGAGATCCGCACGCACTACCCGCTGGACGTCGAGGCGGAGGTCGCGGTCGTCCGGCAGGAGGCGAACCTCGTCGCAGAGGTCGGCGAGCCGCTGCTGGAGGTCCTCGCCCGGTTCGTCCGGAACCTCCGCGAATCGACGGTCATCGACCAGCGCTCCGGCGTCTCGGCGCGGTTCGCCGTCGCCGCGGCGGAAACCGTGGCGGCCGCGGCCCTGCGGCGCGCGGCGCTGACCGGTGAGGAACCCGCCGTGGCGCGGCCGGTCGACCTCGACGCCGTCCCCTCCGTGCTGCGGGGCAAGATCGAGTTCGAACCCGGCGAGGAAGGCCGCGAGATCGAGCACCTCGTGCACCTGATGCGCCGCGCGGTCGCCGAGACCGCCCGTGCCCGCTTCGCCGGCCTCGACCTGCGCCCGCTGGCCGACGCCGTCGAGGAGGGCCACCTGGTCGCCACTGGTGAGCGCGTCCCGGCCACGGACGTCCTCGCGGCGCTGCCGGAACTGCCGGTGCTGCACGAGGTCGCGCAGCGCGCGGGCGTGGCCCCGGACGAGCCCGCCGGGCGGATCGCGGCCGCCGTCGAACTCGCCCTCGAATCGCTGTTCCTGGCCAGGCGGCTGGCCAAGGACTCCGACGACGCGACGACCGTCTACGGCCGATGACCGCGGTCCCGCTCCCCGACGGCTACTCCTACGGCCCGTGGCACGACGGGCCGGACCCGCTCGCGCCGCCGGCCGACCTGCGCGACGCGCTCGACGAGATCGGCCGCGACGTGATGGCCGGGACGTCGCCGCGCGGCGCGCTGGAGGAGCTGCTGCGCCGCGGCACCGAGCGCACGTCGGGCCTGGACGAGCTGACCCGGCGGCTCTGGCAGCGCCGGTCGCAGATCCAGCGCCGCAACAACCTCGACGGCACCCTGCAGGAGGTCCAGCGCCTGCTGCAGGAGGCCCTCGACGCCGAACGGCGGCACCTGTTCCCGGACCCGGACGACGACGCCCGCTTCCGCGAGGCCCAGCTGGACGCGCTCCCGCCGGGCACCGCGGCGGCGGTCAACGAGCTGGCGAACTACGACTGGCGCTCGGAGCAAGGCCGGGAGAACTACCAGAAGATCCGCGACCTGCTCGGCCAGGAGCTGATGGAGTCGCGGTTCCAGGGCATGAAGCAGGCGCTGCAGAACGCCGGGCCCGAGGACGTCGAGCGGATCAACGAGATGCTCTCCGACCTCAACGACCTGCTCGCCGCGCACGCCCAGGGCGCCGACGACGTCCAGCAGCGCTTCGAGGACTTCATGGCGAAGCACGGCGAGTTCTTCCCGGAGAACCCGCGGAACGTCGAAGAGCTGATCGACGCGCTCGCGGAGCGGTCGGCGGCCGCGCAGCGGATGCTGAACTCGATGTCGGCCGAGCAGCGGGCCGAACTCGCCGAGCTGACTCAGCAGGCGTTCGGCGACCCGCGGCTCGCGCAGCAACTGTCCCAGCTGGACAGTCAGCTGCGCGCGGCGCGGCCGGGCGAGGACTGGACGGGCTCGGAGCGCTTCCGCGGCAAGAACCCGCTCGGCATGGGTGAAGGCGCGCAGGCGATGGCCGACCTGGCGGAGCTGGACGCGCTGGCCGAGCAGCTGGGCCAGTCCTACCCGGGCGCGAGCCTGGACGACATCGACCTGGAGGCCCTCGAACGGCAGCTCGGCAAGGACGCCGGGGTCGACGCCCGGCGGCTGTCCGAACTGGAGCGTGAGTTGCGCCGCCAGGGCCTGTTCGAGCGGGCGGCCGACGGCACGCTCCGGTTGTCGCCCAAGGCGTTGCGGCGCCTGGGCGAGACGGCGCTGTCCGACGTCGTGAACGCGCTGCGCGGCAAGACCGGCGATCGCGAGACCGAATCGGCGGGCGCGGCGGGCGAACCGACCGGCGCGTCGCGGCCGTGGCGGTTCGGGGACATGCAGCCCTGGGACGTACCCCGCACGATCCGCAACGCCGTGCTGCGTTCGGTGTCGGTGGGGGAGCGCCAGGTCCGGCTGGACGTCGAGGACGTCGAGGTGGTCGAGACCGAACACCGCTCCCGGGCGGCGGTCGCGCTGCTGGTCGACACGTCGTGGTCGATGGTGCAGGAGGGCCGCTGGCTGCCGATGAAGCGCACCGCGCTGGCCCTGCACCAGCTGATCAGCACGCGTTTCCGCAACGACGCGCTGCAGCTGATCACGTTCGGCCGCTACGCGATGCCGGTGGAGCTGCCGGAGCTGATCGGGCTGGAGAGCGCGTGGGAGCAGGGCACGAACGCCCACCACGGGCTGCTGCTGGCCGGCCAGCACCTCCGGCGGCACCCGGACGCGCAACCGGTGGTCCTGATGGTGACCGACGGCGAGCCGACCGCGCACCTGGAACCGGACGGCGAGGCGGTCTTCGACTACCCGCCGCAGGACCGGACGCTCCACAAGACACTGTCCGAAGTGGATCGGTTGGCGAAGCTGGGTGCGTCGATTTCGGTGTTCCGGCTGGGTGACGACCCGAGGCTGACGGCGTTCGTGGACCTGATCGCCCGCCGCTCGGGCGGCCGCGTGGTGGCCCCGGACCTGGACGGCCTCGGCGCGGCGGTGGTGGGCGACTACCTGCGCACCCGGCGCCGCTGAGCGTCACGGCCCTCGTCGGTGACGTCCGTGGGCCGCCCGGTCTTCCTCTGCCCGGTGTAGCGATCGCGCGGCGCGGGCCGTGTCGGCGTGACCGGTGGGCAGGTACGCCTCGTGGTCGGCGAGCACCTCCACGCCGAGCGCACGGGCCTGCCCGCGCGCGCCCTCGCCCACGAGCAGGTCCACCGAACGGCGCCGCAGCCGCAGGACCGGCCCGAGCCGCGGGCCCGCTTCCGCCGACGGCAGGGCCCGGAAGTGCCGCCACAACGCGGCGGCGTGGCTGGCGAGGTCCCCGGTGTCCTCCCCGTCCACCACGGCGAACGCCCGATCCAGGGCCGCGGCCAGCCGGTCCTCCGTGTGCAGCAGGCCGAGGATCGCGCGCCGGGTCAGCCGGTGCATCGTCACCACGTCGCCGCTGAGGTCGGACTCCGTGAGGGACGCCGCGGCGAGACCGGCCAGCGCCGCGTCCACCGCCACCGGGTCCGGGCCCACCCGGTGGACCAGCGCGAGCCGGACACCCGGCGGGCCGAGCACGGCCAGCAATTCGGCGACCGCCGCGGCCCGGCTGTCCCGGGCCGCCACCGCTCGCAATGCCGCTATCGTCGTGTCTTCGACGCAGGGCGAGTGGTCTTCGCCCGGGTCCCGTTCCAGCGGCGGGATCCGCTGCAGCCGGTCGAGGGTGCCCCCGCTCCGGAGCACCCCGCCCGCCTGGGCGAGCGCCAGTGGCAGGCCGCCGAGTTCCCTCACGACGTCGGTCAGGGCGGTGTCGCGGCCCGACCGCGCACGCAGGAAGTGGACGGCTTCGGACTCGGTGAACGCCGGCACCGGGAGCGTGGGTCCGAGGACTTCGAAGTCCGGCACCGTCGTCGTCACGAGGACGCGGGCACGGGCGGGAAGCCAGCGATTGAGCGCGTCCGGGTCGGTCGCGCCGTCGAAGACGACGAGGGCGTCGTCGAGGCCGTCGAGCCACGCCAGGCCCTCGCGGGCGGCCGCTTCGGTGTCGGAACCCCGGGCCAGCGCGGCGAAGGCACGAGCGGGAGCCGCCGGGTCTTCGGCCGCCACCCAGACCACCGGGGAGCGGGCGGCCCGGACGTAGGCGGCGGCGACGTGCGTCTTGCCCACCCCGCCGCGGCCGAGCAGGACGCAGAACCGGCCGGTCCGGAACGTCTCGTCGATCTTCGGCAGCAGTGTGGCGCGCGGCACAGCGGCGATCGGCTCGTGCGGGACGGCGCCGGCGACGAACCGGGGACGAGGACGGCGCCGCACCAGCACGACCGCCGTGACCAGCGCGACCACGACGACCGCGCCGCCGACGACGAGCCCGGTGATCATCCGGCCAGGCTAATCGCGCGTGCCGCCGGACGGCGGTTGCGGAAGGGTGATGCTTGACCCTCACGTCGCGTCAGGCAGCACCGTGGTCGTCGCAAGGGCCGAACGGCCACCGAAGAGGAGGGGAACGATGGGGCATCCGGTGGGCAAGGTCGCCGCACTGGCCGGGATCACCGTCCGGACGCTGCACCACTACGACGAGATCGGCCTGCTCAGCCCGAGCGGGCGGACCGCGTCCGGGTACCGCAGCTACTCCGGCGAGGACCTCGACCGGCTGCAGCGGATCCTGTTCTACCGGGAGCTCGGCTTTCCCCTCGAGACGATCGCGACCCTCGTCGACGACCCGGGCATCGACGCCGACGCGCACCTGAAAAAGCAGCGGGAGCTGCTGGTGGCGCGGATCGGGGAGCTCGGGCGGATGGTCGCGGCCGTCGACCGCGTGATGGAGGCGAGAGCCATGGGCAGCGCGTTGACGCCCGAAGAGAAGTTCGAAGTGTTCGGCGGGTTCCGCGAGCCGGACGGCTATGCGGAGGAAGCCGCCCGCCGGTGGGCGCACACCCCCGAGTGGCGGGGCGCGGCGACGCCGTCGAAAGAGGACCTGGCGGCCGGTGAGGCCGCCCGGAAGGACTGGGTGGCGCGGCTCGGCGCCGTCCTGGACGCCGGCGGCGCGCCGGACAGCCCCGAGGCCGGGGAACTGGCCGAGGCACACCGGGAGATGCTGTCCCGCGTGATAGGCGAGTGCTCCTACGAGACGCAGCGGCGGATCGGGGCGTTGTACGTCACCGAGCCGGCGCAGCTGGAGTTCCTGGTCCGGGCCGACGAGCAGCGTCCCGGCGTGGGCGTGTTCATCCGTGACGCCATCGAAGCGAACGCGGCCCACCGGGAGGAATGACTCCGCCACGTGGGGGAGGAGTCCCACCGGGCGGGAGGGTGTGCGGGGCAGCGCTTACAGTCGGGGTATGCAGACTTGGTCATCGGTCGACGTGCCCCGCATCCCCGGCACCCCCCGCCCGCTGCGGCTCCACGACACGGCCACCGGGCAGATCCGCCCGACCGCGCCCGGCGCCACCGCCCGGATGTACGTCTGCGGCATCACGCCCTACGACGCGACGCATCTGGGGCACGCCGCGACGTACCTCGCTTTCGACCTGGTGAACCGGATCTGGCGGGACAACGGCCACGACGTCCACTACGTGCAGAACGTGACGGACATCGACGAGCCGCTGCTGGAGCGGGCCGAGCGGGACAAGGACGACTGGGTCGTGCTGGGCATGCGCGAGACGGCGCTGTTCCGCGAGGACATGACGGCGCTGCGGGTGGTCCCGCCGCAGCAGTTCGTCGGCGCGGTGGAGAGCATCCCGGAGATCGTCGAGGTCATCGCCAAGCTGCTGGCCAACGGCGCCGCCTACCGGGCGGACGACCCGGAGTTCCCGGACATCTACTTCGACCACTCGGCGACCGGCAAGTTCGGCTACGAGTCGAACTACGACGAGCCGACGATGGCGAAGTTCTTCGCCGAGCGCGGCGGCGACCCCGACCGCCCCGGCAAGCGCCACCCGCTCGACGCGCTGCTGTGGCGCGTCGCCCGCGACGGCGAGCCGTCGTGGGAATCCGAGCTGGGTCCCGGCCGTCCCGGCTGGCACATCGAGTGCAGCGCGATCGCCGTCAACCGGCTCGGCCTCGGGTTCGACCTCCAGGGCGGCGGGTCCGACCTGATCTTCCCGCACCACGAGTACAGCGCGGCGCACGCCGAAGCCGTGGCCAAGGACGGCCAGTTCGCCCGCCACTACGTCCACGCCGGGATGATCGGCCTCGACGGCGAGAAGATGTCCAAGTCCCGCGGCAACCTGGTGTTCGTCTCGCGGCTGCGGGCCGACCAGGTCGACCCGGGCGCGATCCGGCTGGCCCTGTTCGCCGGCCACTACCGCGCCGACCGGCCCTGGACGGACTCGCTGCTGGCCGAGGCCGAGACGCGGCTGGCGCGCTGGCGCGAAGCCGTCTCGCTGGCCACCGGGCCGTCGGCCGAGGACACGATCTCCCGGCTGCGCGACCACCTGTCGGACGACCTCGACACCCCGAAGGCCCTCGCCGCGATCGACGCGTGGGCTGCCGAGGCCCTCCGTCGCGACGGCACCGACCCCACGGCCCCGGGCCTCGTCCGCATCGCGGTCGACGCCCTCCTCGGCATCGCCCTCTGAGGACCAGGAGCGGAGCTTTCACGTGAAAGCTCCGCTCCTGGCTTCTGTATAACGGCCTATACGGCGGCGGGGTGGCCGTCGGCCAGGGCGAGGTGGTCGCCGGACCAGTCGCGGCGCAGCCAGCGGTCGTGGGACGCGATGACGACCGCGCCCGGCGCCGTCTCCAGGGCCGCGAACAGTGCTTCCGCCAGGGTCAGCGAAATGTGGTTCGTCGGCTCGTCGAGCAGGAGCACGTCCGGCGGTTCGGCGAGCAGGATCGCCAGCGCCAGCCGCCGCCGCTGGCCGACCGAGAGCGCGCCGACGGGCTGCCGGAGGTCCCGCGACGCCAGCAGGCCGAGCCGGCTCAGCGGGGGAGCCTCCTCGCCGAGGGCGTCCCGGTAGACGCGGGACGCGGTCCGCTCCGGTGCGGCGAACGCGACGTCCTGCTCCAGCAAGCCGACCCGCACGCCGTGTCCGAAGTGGACCGTCCCGGCGGCGGGTGCCAGCCGGCCGGCCAGCACCGAGAGCAGCGTCGACTTCCCGGCGCCGTTCCCGCCGGTGACGAGCAGCCGCGCCGAACCCTCGACGTCCAGCCGCGGCAGGCTCAGCCGGCCCGGGACTTCCAGTCCACGCACCGAAATCGCCGGCCCTTCGCCGGCCGCCCGGCCGGTGAGCTCCGCCCGGAACCGCAGCGGCGCCGGCGGTTTGCGGACCTGGTCGCGTTCCAGGTTCTCCAGTCGCTGCTCGGCGTCGCGCACCCGCCGCGAGATCGTCTTCTGGACGCGGGCGCCCTTGAAGTGGTGGATGAACTTGTCGTTGTCCCGCGGGCCGCGGCCGTAGGCGACGTTCCGCGCGGTGACCGCGACGGTCTCCCGCAGTTCCTTCAGCTCCTCCTGTTCTTCGGCGTAGCGCTGCTCCCACCGCGCGCGCTCGGCCTTCTTGTGGCCGAGGTAGTCGGAGTAGCTGCCGCCGTAGCGGACCGCGCCGCCGGCCTGCCGGTCCGCCGCGGCCGGGTCGAGGTCGACGATGTCGGTGCAGACGGCGTCGAGGAACACCCGGTCGTGCGAGGACAGCACGACTATCCCGGTCAGCTCGGCGAGGTGGCGTTCGAGGAACGCCATCGCCGAGTCGTCGAGGTGGTTGGTCGGCTCGTCCAGCAAGAGCGTCGCCGGTTGCCGGATGAGCAGCGCGGCCAGCCCGAGCCGGGACCGCTGCCCTCCCGAGAGCGTGCCGAGCCGCCGGTCCGGTTCGACGCCGCCGAGGCCGAGCCCGTCGCAGACGAGCTTCGCGCGGCGGTCGGCGTCCCAGAGGTCGTGGGCCTGGGCCCATTCCAGGACTCGGCCGTACTCCTCGAGCACGGCTTCGTCGTCGGGCCGGTCGGTCATCGCCGCGGTCAGCTCGTCGAGGCGGGCGGTGGCGGCTCGGATCTCGGCGAGGGCGTCGTCGAGCACGTCGGCGAAGGTCGCGTCCATGCCGAACGGCAGTTCCTGCAGCAGGAACCCGACGTCGGGGCCGCGAAGCACCTCGCCGGAGCGCGGTTCTTCGAGCCCGGCGAGCAGGCGCAGCAGGGTGGACTTGCCGGTGCCGTTCTCGCCGACGAGGCCGAGCCGCTGCCCGGCCGACGCGGTCAGCGAGACGCCGTCGAGCACCACGCGGGTGCCGTAGCCGAAGACGACGTCCTTGGCCTGCAAGGGAAAAAGGGTTGACATTGCGCATCACCGGGCCCGGAGGAGAAGAAGCGGATATCCCGCCGGGCGTCGTGGCACGCGGGAGCGTCATGCTCGACCGGGTGCCGCCTCGGAAGCGGGATGGGCGCGGTTCAGTTCTTCATAGTGAGAACAAGTTAACGCAACTACCGTAGAGTTAGTCAACGGGTTATGGCCTGCGTCACATCCGGTAGGTCGGCGGTCGACCGCTCGGCGGCCGCGGTGCCGTCGGTGAGGAACTCGAGCAGCGCGGTCAGCTGGCGGCGGTCGAAGCGCGAGAGCCGCTCGCCGACGAACCGGGCCATCGGCGCGTAGAGCTCGGCGAGCTCGGCCATCCGGTCGGGCAGCGGCCGGACGACGAGCCGGCGCCGGTCGGCCGGGTCCGGCGCGCGTTCGGCCAGCCGGTGCAGCGCCATCCGGTCGAGCAGCCGGGTGAAGGCCCCCGTCGACATCCCGAGCAGCTTCGCGAGTTCGGTCGGGGAGTCGCTGACGCCGCCGTGGAGCAGGTGCAGGCAGTGCAGCTCGGTCGGGGTGACGCCCATCCGTTCGGCGACCGCGGCGTGGAAGAGCGCGGTCGAGCCCACGAACCGGGGGAGGGCGAGGGCGGCGGCGGTGGCGAGTTCGCGCTGGTCGGGCAACGTCCATCCAAGGTCGGGTCACGGCGCAGTCACTGCCCTGGGCAGCTGCTGCGCAGCGAACGATAGCGCAGCCGGTTGACAAACCCGCAGGCGGGACCGACTATGAAAGAATTCTTTCGAAACAACTCTTTCAGACTTGGGGCGACAATGGCCGAGCTGCCGCCGCGCAAGCGGATCGAGGACGTCGAGCTGCTGCGCGCGCTGGCGCACCCGCTGCGGTCGGCGCTGCTCAACCACCTGACCGCCGTCGGCCCGCGCACCGCGAGCGAGTGCGCGGAGGCGGTCGGCTCGACGGCGTCCAACTGCAGCTGGCACCTGCGGCAGCTCGCGCAGTACGGGCTGGTCGAGCGGGCCGACGCCGAAGACGGCCGCGAACGCCCCTGGCGCGCCCGGCAGGTCGGCCTCGAAATGGGGGAGCTGGCCGACGACCCGGCGCACCGGGCCGCGCAGCTCGGCGTCGTCGGCGCGACGCTGAGCCACGAGCAGGAGCTGACCCAGCGGTACCTGGACTCCCTCGACGACCTCGATCCCGCCTGGCGCGCCGCGACCGGGATGTCGACCTACGCGCTGCGCGTCACGCCCGCGGAGCTGACCCGGCTGACCGAGGCGATCGACGCGCTGGTCCGGCCGTACGTCGGCGCGATCCGGACCGATGCGCCGGCGGACGCGGGGTCGGTGCACCTCGGCCTCCGCGCGTTCCCGCGCATCGAGCACTCGGGGAAGGCGGAGGCGTGAAACAGCTGCTGGGGGTGCCCGCGTTCGCACGGCTGTGGGTGGCGGCGTTCTTCGGCGAGACGGCCGAATGGATGCTGCAGGTGGCGCTGCCGGTCTACGTCTTCCAGCGCACCGGTTCCGCCGCGACGACGGCGCTGAGCATCGTGCTCGGCCTGCTGCCCGCGGTCCTGCTGAGCCCGATCGCCGGCGTCGTCGCCGACCGGTGGAACCGCCGCGCGGTGCTGTTCGGCGTCTGCTGCGGGCTCGCCGTCGTGGCGCTCCCGCTGCTGGCCGAGCCCGGTGTCGCGGTGGTCTACGCGGTGATGGCCGCCCAGGCGGCGCTGGCGTCGGTGTTCGAGCCGGCGCGCAACGCGCTCGTCCCGGAGCTGGTCGGGGTCGCCGACGTGACCGGGGCCAACGGGCTGATGAGCGTGAACGGCAGCGTCGCCCGGCTCGCCGGCGGCTGGGCGGGCGGCGCGTTGCTGGGCTTCGGCGGGCTCGCCGACGTCATCACCGGCTACCTGGCCGTCCTCGCGGTGGCCGCGGCACTGCTGGCCAAGCCGTTCCGGCGGGTGACGGCGCCCGCGCCCGCCGCCGTGCGCGAACCCGTCGTCCAGGCCTGGCTCGACGGCCTGCGGGAGCTGACGCGCAACCGGCGCCTGTGGCGCACCGGCCTCGCGCTGGTGTGCACGTCGCTCGCGCAGGGCATGTTCCTGGTGCTGTTCGTGGTGTACGTCTTCGACGTGCTCGGCGGCAGCGAGGCCGACGCGGGCCTGCTGCGGGGCGTGCAGGCGATCGGCGGGCTGGCCGCCGGGTTCGCGCTGGCGACCGTGGCGCGGCGGGTGGCGCCCACCGCCCTGCTCGGGTGGGGATCGCTCGCGATGGGCGTGCTGTCCGCGGTGATCTGGAACCTCTCGCCGGTGACGACCGCTCTGGGCGTGTACGTCGGGTTGTTCGTCCTCGTCGGCGCGCCGGGCGTGGTCGTCGGTGCCGGGGTGCTGTCGGAGATCCAGAGCGTGGTCGCGCCGGAACGGGCCGGGCGGGTGCTGAGCACGACGTTCGCCGTGATGGCCACCTTCACGACCGTCGGCGCGCTGCTGGCGGGCACCTTGGTTTCGGTGACCGGGCCCGCGGTGCTGCTGGACGTGCAGGCTGGTGTCTACGTGCTCGCGGGCGTGCTCATGCTGTCCCGGATTCGCAGGTTTCACGAAGTCCCCGGGAACGCGGTGGCTACGGTGGAGGGGTGCCACACCTCTTCGCCACCAGCGACCTCCACGTGACCCACGAGGGCAACGGCCCGATCCTCGACTCCGTCGTCCCCGAGACGGCGGACGACTGGCTGCTCGTGGCCGGCGACGTGGCCGAGCGCGCGGATGCCACCATCGGGACGCTGAAGACCCTGCGGGAACGGTTCGCGAAGGTCGTCTGGGTGCCGGGCAACCACGAGCTGTGGACCACGAACAACGACCCGTGCCAGCTGCGCGGCCAGGCCCGCTACGAACACCTCGTCGAGCGGTGCCGCGAGATCGGCGTGCTGACCCCGGAGGACGAATACCCGGTCTGGGAGCACGGTTCGCGGCCGCTGACCATCGCGCCGCTGTTCCTGCTCTACGACTACAGCTGGCGGACCCCGGAGGCCGAGGGCAAGCCCCTGGAGGAGGCCCTGCGCCAGGCGCGCGAGGCCGGGGTCGTCTGCACCGACGAGTACTTCCTGCACCCGGACCCGTACCCGAGCCGGCAGGCGTGGTGCGCGGACCGGCTGAAGATCAGCACCGAACGCCTCGACGCGATCCCCGAGGACCACGGCACGATCCTGATGTCGCACTGGCCGCTGCACCGCCACCCGACCGCGCCGCTGTACTGGCCGGAGTTCGCGCTGTGGTGCGGTTCGACCAAGACCGAGGACTGGCACGTGCGGTACCGCGCGGAGATCGCGGTGTACGGGCACCTGCACATCCCGCGCACGACCGAGGCCGATGGCGTGCGGTTCGAAGAGGTTTCGCTGGGATATCCGCGCGAGTGGCGGAAGCGCGCGCGGGGTGCGGTGCCGATGCGCCGCATCCTCTGGCCGTCCTGAGTGGCTGTCATGACTCCGTGCGGCGCCGTTCCCTGAGCGCACGCACCCGGCCACGGCTCGCGCAGGCGGGGGACGGGCACCAGCGTCGCCGGCCGCCCGGGTCGGAAAACACCCCTCGGCAATCCTGCTCCGGGCAGGCCCGCAAGTCGTGCCGCAAGGGACCGGTCAGCCAGTCCGCCGCTTGGTGGGCCAACCGGGCGAAGGCGGCGGCCGCGGTCGGCGGGGCGCTGCGGTGCAGCCGGTCGAGCGCGGCCAGGTGGACCGGCTCCGCGTCGAGGAATCCGGTCAGCGCCCGCACCTGCTCGGCGGTCGGCGCGACGCCGTCCACTGCGCCCAAGGCGAGCGGCCGAAGCACTTCACGCAGGTCATAGGCCGTCGTCACGTCGAAGTCCGTGACCGGCGCGAGCGGGGTCAGCTCCGACGCGGCCAGCCAGTCGCGCAGCCGCTCCGCGGTCGGAATGCGCTCCACCGGCTGCGGCCCGAAGTGGCGGCCGCGGGTCGCAAGCAGGTTCAGCCAAGGCGCGCCCATGTCGAGGCGGAAGTCTTCCGGCACCGCGCCATCGTAACGGCTCAGCCGTTACACTCGGCCGGGTGACTGGGGAACCCAAGGTGCGCACGCTGCTCGGCGACATCGATCCGGCCGCGCTCGGCGTAACCGACTCGCACGACCACCTCTTCTTCGCCTCGAAACTGCTCCCGGGCGAGGAGCTGGACAGCACGGAAGCGGCCCTGGAGCAGCTGATCCGGTTCCGGGCCGCCGGCGGGGCGAGCGTGGTGCAGTGGACGCCGTTCGGGCTCGGCCGCCGGACCCGGGAACTCGCCCACTGCTCGCGGGAAACCGGGGTGCACGTGGTCGCGGCGACCGGCCTGCACCGGGCCGCGCACTACTCACCGGCGTTCCTCCGCCAGGTGGTCGACGACCTGGTCCGGCTCTTCGTCGCCGACCTCGTCGAGGGCACCGGGCCCGCCGACCTGCCGGAGGACCTGCGGATGCGGCAGCACCGGGCGGGGCTGATCAAGGTCGCCGGCGCGTTCCACGCGATCGACGCGCACGCCCGGACGACGCTGACCGCCGCCGCGGTGGCGCACGAAGAAACCGGGGCGCCGATCGCGGTCCACCTCGAACACGGCACCGCCGGGCCCGAGATCGCCGAGCTGCTGTGCGGCACGCTCGGCGTGCCCGCCGACCGGGTGATCCTCGGGCACCTGAACCGCCACCCGGAGCCGAGGACCCAGCGCGAGATCGCGGAAACCGGCGTCTTCCTGGCGTTCGACGGGCCGTCACTGGCCAACCGCGACACGGACTGGCGGCTCGCGGACTGCCTCGAAGCGCTCGTCGGCGCCGGGCACGGCGGTCAGCTGCTGCTCGGCGGCGACACGACGACCGCGACGGCCCGCCGTGAGCCGGGTGGCCTGCCGTACCTGCTCACGACGCTGGCGCCGCGGCTGACGAAGGCGCTGGGCGGGGACGTCGTCACGGCCATGCTGGTGGCGAACCCCGCCCGGGCGTTCGCCACCAGCTGGCTGAAGTAGCCCTCAGCGCAGGCCGAAGCCTTCCTGTCCGCCGCCTCGGCCGCGGCGCCGCAGGTAGCGCTCGAACTCCGCGGCGATCTTGTCGCCGCTGACGTCCTGCTCCGCGACTTCGCTCTGCGCGTCGCCGCGCTCCTCGAGGCCCCGGACGTACTCGCTGATCTCTTCGTCCTCGTCGGCCATCTCGCTGACCGTGCGCTGCCACTCCTCGGCCTGCTCCGGCAGCGCGCCGAGCGGGATCTCGACGTCGAGGATGTCCTCCAGCTTGTGCAGCAGCGCCAGCGTCGCCTTCGGGGACGGCGGGTGCGACACGTAGTGCGGCACCGCCGCCCAGATCGACACGGCCGGGATGCCCGCCTGCACGCAGTAGTCCTGCAGGATCCCGACGATGCCGGTCGGGCCCTGGTAGTTGTTCAGGTCGAGGCCGTAGAGCGACGCGGTGTCCTTGTCGTACGCCGTCCCGGTGACCGGGACCGGCCGGGTGTGCGCGGTGTCGGCGAGCAGCGCGCCGAGCGTCACGACGGTCGCGACGTCGAGCTGCTTGATGTGCTCCAGCAGCTCCGCGCAGAACGCGCGCCAGCGCATGTTCGGCTCGGGTCCCTGGACGAGGACCACGTCGCGGTCGAACCCGTCCGGGCGGCACACCGAGAGCGTCGTCGTCGGCCAGTCCACCCGGCGAGTGACGCCGTCCACCATCCGGACGGTCGGGCGGCTGACCTGGAAGTCGTAGTAGTCGTCGGGCTCCAGTTCGGCCAGGGGCGTGGCGTCCCAATTCAGCTGCAGGTGCTCGACCGCCCGGCTGGCCGCGTCACCTGCGTCGTTCCAGCCTTCGAAGGCGACGACCATCAACGGTCGGGTGGGTTCGGGGCGGTCGCCAGGCGGCCGCGGGGTCTCGTCGACGGGCTCACTCACCGGACCAGCCTACGACCACCGGCCTTACCCTGTTCAGCATGTCCGACCGCCTGTCGTCCGCCTTTCTCGAAGCCCTCGGCTCACGCGTCCTGGTGGCCGACGGGGCGATGGGCACCGCCCTGCAGGCCCACGACCTCAGCCTGGACGACTTCGGCGGGCTCGAAGGCTGCAACGAGATCCTCAACGTCACCCGGCCGGACGTCGTCCGGTCCGTCCACCGCGGCTACCTCGAAGCGGGGGCGGACGCGGTCGAGACGAACACTTTCGGGGCCAATTTCGCCAACTTCGCCGAATACGACATCACCGAGCGGATCTTCGAACTGGCCGAAGCCGGCGCCCGGCTGGCGCGGGAGACCGCGGACGAGTTCGCGACGCCGGACCGCCCGCGGTTCGCGCTCGGCTCGGTCGGCCCCGGCACGAAGCTCCCGACGCTCGGGCACGCGCCGTTCATCACCCTGCGCGACGCCTACCAGGAAGAGGTCCGCGGGCTGCTGGCCGGCGGCGTGGACGCGGTGATCGTCGAGACCACCCAGGACATCCTCCAGACGAAGGCGTCGATCATCGGCGCGAAGCGGGCGATGGCCGCCGAAGGCCGGCGCGTGCCGGTCCTCGCGTCGATCACCGTCGAAACGACCGGGACCATGCTGCTCGGCACCGAGGTCGGCGCGGCACTGGCCGCGCTGGAGCCGCTCGGCATCGACGTCATCGGGCTCAACTGCGCCACCGGCCCGGCCGAGATGAGCGAGCACCTGCGGCAGCTGGCCAAGCACGCCCGGGTGCCGCTGTCGGTGATGCCGAACGCCGGCCTGCCCGAGCTCGGCCCGGACGGCGCCGTCTACCCGCTCGGCCCGGAAGCGCTGGTCGAGGCCCTGACGGGGTTCGTCCGGGAGTTCGGCGTCGGCCTGGTCGGCGGCTGCTGCGGGACCACCGACGAGCACATCCGGCAGCTCGCCGCGGCCGTCTCCGCGACGAAACCGGTGCCGCGCCGGCCGCGCCCGGAGCCCGGCGTGTCGTCGCTCTACCAGGCGGTGCCGTTCAAGCAGGACGCCAGCGTGCTGATGATCGGCGAGCGGACCAACGCCAACGGCTCGAAGGCGTTCCGCACGGCGATGCTCGAGGGCCGCTGGGACGACTGCGTCGAGATCGCCCGCGAGCAGACCCGCGACGGCGCCCACCTGCTCGACCTCTGCGTCGACTACGTCGGGCGCGACGGCACCGCGGACATGGCCGAGCTGGCCGGGCGCCTCGCCACGGCGTCGACGCTGCCGATCATGCTCGACTCCACCGAGGTCGCCGTGCTCGAGGCGGGCCTGCAGCGGCTCGGCGGCCGGTGCGCGGTCAACTCCGTCAACTACGAGGACGGCGACGGGCCGGAGTCCCGGTTCACCCAGGTCATGGAGCTGGTCCGCGAGTACGGCGCGGCGGTAGTCGCCCTTACCATCGACGAAGACGGCCAGGCGCGGACCGCGCGGAAGAAGGCCGACATCGCGACCCGGCTGATCGAGGACATCACCGGGAACTGGGGGCTGCGCACGTCCGACGTCATCGTCGACGCGCTCACCTTCACCATCGCCACCGGCCAGGAGGAGTCGCGCCGCGACGGGGCCGAGACGATCGAGGCGATCCGCGAGATCAAGCGGCGCCACCCCGAGGTCCAGACCACGCTGGGGCTGTCCAACATCTCCTTCGGGCTCAACCCGGCCGCCCGGCAGGTGCTGAACTCGGTGTTCCTGCACGAGTGCGTCCAGGCCGGGCTGGACACCGCGATCGTGCACGCGTCGAAGATCCTCCCGATGGCGCGGATCCCCGACGAACAGCGCGCGGTCGCGCTCGACCTGATCTACGACCGCCGCCGCGAAGGCTACGACCCGCTCCAGGAGCTGATGGCCCTTTTCGAGGGCGTCAGCGCGGCCTCATCGAAGGCGTCGCGAGCCGAAGAGCTGGCCGCGCTGCCGCTGTTCGAGCGCCTCGAACGCCGGATCGTCGACGGCGAGCGCAACGGGCTGGCCGACGACCTCGACGCGGCCCTGGAGCAGC
Source organism: Amycolatopsis lexingtonensis (assembly GCF_014873755.1). Lineage (NCBI taxonomy): Bacteria > Bacillati > Actinomycetota > Actinomycetes > Pseudonocardiales > Pseudonocardiaceae > Amycolatopsis > Amycolatopsis lexingtonensis. Next base: position 2,152,718 of record NZ_JADBEG010000001.1, on the reverse strand, counting down.
GGCCCGCCCTGGAGATCATCAACGACACGCTGCTGTCGGGCATGAAGACCGTCGGCGAGCTGTTCGGGTCCGGGCAGATGCAGCTGCCGTTCGTGCTGCAGTCCGCCGAGGTGATGAAGGCCGCGGTGGCGCACCTCGAGCCGCACATGGAGAAGGAGGACGACGCCGGCAAGGGCCGGATCGTGCTCGCGACCGTCCGCGGCGACGTGCACGACATCGGCAAGAACCTCGTCGACATCATCCTGTCCAACAACGGCTACGAGGTCGTCAACCTCGGCATCAAGCAGCCGATCACGACCATCCTGGACGCGGCCGAGGAGCAGGGCGCCGACGCGATCGGGATGTCCGGGCTGCTGGTGAAGTCGACCGTGATCATGAAGGAGAACCTCCAGGAGATGAACTCCCGGGGCGTCTCCGCGCGCTGGCCGGTGCTGCTCGGCGGCGCCGCGCTCACCCGGTCGTACGTCGAGAACGACCTCACGGAGCTCTACCTCGGCGACGTCCGCTATGCGCGGGACGCGTTCGAAGGCCTGCGGCTGATGGACGCGATCATGGCCGCCAAGCGCGGGGAGACGCCGCTGGTGGACGCCGACGCGGAGCAGAAGCGCAAGGAGCGCAGGGAACGCCGTGAGCGCTCGCTGCGGATCGCCGAGGCGCGCAAGGCCCGCAAGGAGGAGGAGGAAGCCCTCGAAGGCCCGCCGCCGTCACGCTCCGATGTCGCCACCGATGTGCCGCTGCCGACCCCGCCGTTCTGGGGTTCGCGCGTGGTCAAGGGCGTCGCGCTCGCCGACTACGCCGCGATGCTCGACGAGCGCGCGACCTTCATGGGGCAGTGGGGCCTCAAGGGCGCGCGCGGCGGGGCCGGGCCGACGTACGACGAACTGGTCGAGTCCGAAGGCCGGCCGCGGTTGCGGTACTGGCTCGACCGGCTGACCGCCGACGGCGTCCTGGCCCACGCGGCCGTCGTCTACGGCTACTTCCCCTGCGTCGCCGAGGGCGACGACCTGGTCGTGCTCACGGAACCGGAGCCCGGCGCGCCCGAGCGGGTGCGGTTCACCTTCCCGCGCCAGCGCCGCGACCGGCGGCTCTGCCTGGCCGACTTCTACCGGCCGCGGGAGGCCGGCGAGGTCGACGTCGTGCCGTTCACGATCGTGACCATGGGGCAGCCGATCGCGGACTACGCGAACGAGCTGTTCGCCGCGAACGCCTACCGCGACTACCTCGAAGTGCACGGCCTCGGCGTGCAGCTCACCGAGGCGCTGGCCGAGTACTGGCACTGCCGCGTCCGGCAGGAGCTGACCCTGCCCGGCGGTGTGGCGGTCGCCTCAGAGGACCCGGACGACGTCGAGGACTTCTTCAAGCTCGGCTACCGTGGGGCGAGGTTCTCACTGGGCTACGGCGCCTGTCCCGATCTCGAGGACCGGGCGAAGATCGTCGCGCTCCTCGAGCCGGGCCGCATCGGCGTCAAGCTGTCCGAGGAGTACCAGCTGCACCCCGAGCAGTCGACCGACGCGATCGTCTGCCACCACCCCGAAGCGAAGTACTTCAACACCTGACCTGGAGGGAATCCACTGTGCTGATTGGCGCCTCCGCGGGAAAGAGCACGTCGTCGCGGGACGGACTCTTTGCCGTGTTGTGGGACATGGACGGCACACTGGTCGATTCCGAGAAGCTGTGGGACGTCGCCCTCTACGAGACGGCGGAAGCCCTGGGCGGCAAGCTGTCGGAGGAACAGCGGATGACGCTCGTCGGGTCCAACATGGACGACACCGCGGAGTACCTGCTCGAGGTCGTCGGCCGGGAAGTGACGCCAGAGGCGATCGCCGCCACCGGCGACCAGATCCGCCGCCGCACGGCCGGGCTGTTCGACGACGCGCTGCCGTGGCGCCCGGGGGCCCGCGAAGCACTGGCCGCGGTGAAGGCGGCGGGCCTGCGGTCGGCGCTGGTCACTTCGACCGAACGCGACCTGACCGAGCTGGCGCTGAACACGATCGGCCGCGACTTCTTCGACGTCACGGTGTGCGGCGACGAGGTCGAGGGGCTCAACAAGCCGCACCCGCGCCCGTACCTCAAGGCCGCGGAGCTGCTCGGCGTCGACCCGGCGGCGTGCGTCGCGGTCGAGGATTCCCCGCCGGGCACGGCGTCGGCGGTCGCGGCGGGCTGCACGGTCCTGGTCATCCCGAACGACGTGCCGGTCGAGGCGGGGGAGCGGCGCGTGTTCCGCGACTCGCTCGTGGGTGTCGACGTGCCCGCGCTGGCGGCTTTGCTGGGCTGACGCCCATGTCGCATTTCCGCTAGCCCCGGCCGTCGCGCTCGGCGATGCTGGGTCGCGTGCATGAAGACTTCGAACGGTGCGTGCGGGCCGTGCAGGGCAAGGACGCCCGGTTCGACGGGTGGTTCTACACGGCAGTCCTGACGACGAAGATCTACTGCCGGCCCAGCTGTCCCGTGGTGCCGCCCAAGCCGCGGAACATGAGCTTCTACCCGAGCGCGGCGGCCGCGCAGCAGGCCGGGTTCCGCGCCTGCAAGCGCTGCCGTCCCGACGCCAGCCCCGGCTCGCCGCTGTGGAACGAGCGCGCCGACCTGGTGGCGCGCGCTATGCGGCTGATCGCCGACGGCGTCGTGGACACCGAAGGGGTCCGCGGGCTGGCCGCCCGGCTCGGCTACAGCGTCCGGCAGGTCGAGCGCCAGGTGTTCGCCGAGCTCGGCGCCGGCCCGCTGGCGCTGGCGCGGGCCCAGCGCGCGCAGACCGCGCGGACCCTGATCGAGACGACCACCCTGCCGATGACCGAACTGGCGCTGGCCGCCGGGTTCGGCAGCATCCGGACGTTCAACGACACCGTGCGCGAGGTCTTCGCCCTCTCGCCGACCGAACTGCGGCAGCGCGCCAAGGGCAGGCCCGCGGCCGCCGGGGCGCTCGTGCTGCGGCTGCCGTACCGGAAGCCGCTGTGCCCCGACAACCTGTTCGGGCACCTCGTGGCGACCGGCGTGCCGGGCGTGGAGGAGTGGCGGGACGGCGCCTACCGCCGGACGCTGCGGCTGCCGCACGGCCCCGGCATCGTCGCGCTGCGGCCCGAAGACGGGCACATCGCGTGCCGGCTGACCCTGGCCGACCTCCGCGACCTGCCCGCCGCGACCAGCCGGTGCCGCCGCCTGCTCGACCTCGACGCCGACCCGGTCGCCGTCGACGACCAGCTTGCCACCGACCCGCTGCTCGCGCCCCTGGTCGCCGCCGCGCCGGGCCGCCGGGTCCCGCGCACGGTCGACGGCGCCGAGTTCGCCGTCCGGGCCGTTTTGGGCCAGCAGGTCTCGACAGCGGCGGCCCGGACCCACGCGGCCCGGCTCGTCGTCGCCCACGGCGAACCGGTCGAGGACCCCGGAGGCGGCCTGACCCATCTGTTCCCGTCCCCGGAGGCGCTGGCGTCGCTGGACCCGGAGACGCTGGCCATGCCGCGCAGCCGCCGTCGCACGTTGCTCGCCCTGGTCGAGGCGCTGACCGGCGGCCTCGACCTCGGCGCGGGCAGCGACTGGGACGCGGCCCGGGCGGCGCTGACCGCGTTGCCGGGCTTCGGGCCGTGGACGGTCGAGAGCATCGCGATGCGGGCGCTGGGCGACCCGGACGCCTTCCTCCCCACCGATCTCGGCATCAAGTACGCCGCCGAAACCCTCGGTCTCGGCGGCCAGGCCGCCGTCGTCGCCCGCTCCGCGGCGTGGCGCCCCTGGCGCGCCTACGCCACCCAGCACCTGTGGGCCACCGGTGACCACGCGATCAACCGGATGCCCGCCGCCTAGGAGGTCCCATGCGTTCCCACTCGATCGTCGACAGTCCCTGCGGCCCGCTGACGCTGGTCGCCGAGGACGACGCGCTCTGCGGCCTGTACATGGCCGGGCAGCGCCACCGCCCGGACGAGCTGACGTTCGGCCGGGCCGACCCCGGCGCGGACATCTTCGCCCGCGCCGAAACCGAGCTGAAGGAGTACTTCGCCGGGCAGCGCGAGCAGTTCGAGCTGCCGCTGACCTTCGTCGGGACGCCGTTCCAGCGCTCGGTCTGGGCCCAGCTGCGCGAGATCCCGTACGGCACGACGATCTCGTACGGCGAGCTGGCCGACCGGCTCGGCAACCCGGGCGCGTCCCGGGCGGTCGGGCTGGCGAACGGCAAGAACCCGATCGGCATCATCGTCCCGTGCCACCGGGTGGTCGGCTCGACCGGCTCGCTCACCGGCTACGGCGGCGGCCTGGAACGCAAGCGGTACCTGCTCGACTTCGAGCGGGGGTCGCTCTTCTGATCCCAGCTCGTGGGAGGTGGCGTCCACTCCCGTGTGAGATGGGCTGCACCCGCGGCGGGGCGGGGCGGCGCCCGCGGGGCCGGGGTGGAAGGATCTGCAGATCGTGAAGACCTTCGATGAGCTGTTCGCGGAGCTTGCCGAGCGCGCGCGTACCCGTCCCGACGGGTCCGGCACCGTCGTCGCCCTGGACGCCGGGGTGCACGCCCAGGGCAAGAAGGTGCTCGAGGAAGCCGGCGAGGTGTGGATCGCCGCCGAGCACGAGTCCGACGACCGCCTCGCCGAGGAGATCTCCCAGCTGCTGTACCGGGTGCAGGTGCTGATGCTCGGCCGCGGTCTGTCGACCGAGGACGTCTACCGCTACCTGTGACGGGTGGTCCACCGCTGAACGAGGAGAAGAGCGAAATGCTGCGTGTTGCCGTGCCGAACAAGGGAGCCCTCGCCGCCGCGGCGACGGAGATGCTCGGCGAGGCGGGCTACCGCAAGCGGCATGAGCAGCGCGACCTGACCGTGCTCGACCCGGTGAACGAGGTCGAGTTCTTCTTCCTGCGGCCCAAGGACATCGCGATCTACGTCGGCTCCGGCGAACTCGACCTCGGCATCACCGGCCGGGACCTCGCGCTCGACTCCGGCGCGCCGGTCGAGGAGATCCAGGCACTCGGCTTCGGCGGCTCGACGTTCCGCTACGCCGCCCCGGCGGGCAAGGACTGGAAGCCGGCGGACCTGCACGGCAAGCGGCTCGCGACGTCGTACCCGCGGCTGGTCCGCGACGACCTCGCCCGCCACGGCGTCGAGGCCGAAGTGATCCGCCTCGACGGCGCCGTGGAGATCTCGATCCAGCTCGGCGTCGCGGACGCGATCGCGGACGTGGTCGAGTCCGGGCGGTCGCTGCGCCAGAACAACCTGGTGGCCTTCGGTGACCCGATCTGCGTCTCCGAAGCGGTGCTGCTGCAGCGCAAGGGGACCGCGGAGAGCAAGGCCAAGTCGCAGCTCGCGGCGCGGCTGCGCGGGGTCGTGTTCGCGCAGCAGTACCTGATGCTGGACTACGACTGCCCGCGCACGCTCGTCGAGCGGGCGATCGCCATCACGCCGGGCCTCGAGTCGCCGACGGTGGCCCCGCTGGCCGACGAAGACTGGGTCGCCGTGCGCGCGATGGTGTCGCGCAAGGACGTCAACCGGATCATGGACGAGCTGGCCGAAGTGGGCGCCAAGGCGATCCTGGCGTCGGACATCCGCTCCTGCCGACTCTGACCCCTGGAGCCCGGCCGGCCGCGCCGAACCTCAGCGCGGCCGGTTGGGCTTCTTCGGCAGCAGGTCGTAGAGGCCCTTGCGGACGCCGTTGTCGTTGACGTTGCGCGCCACCGCGACCTCGGAGATGAAGTCCTCGAAGACGAACTCCTCGTCCGCGGGCACGACGGCCGGGGCCTGGTTCTGCTCCAGGTAGCCGTCGAGGGTGCCCGCGATCTCGCGGAACGACAGCGCCTGCAACGTCTCCGGGGCGTAGGTCGTCACCGGGACGCCGTGCGCGGCCGCTTCGTTCATCACCACGCCCAGCGGCAGGTGCGACAGCATCGGGATGCCGAACTCGTACATCTCCTGCAGCGCCGCGGCCGCGTAGTGCGAGATCGGCCGCCGGTAGAGGCTCGGCACCAGCCCGAACCACGACAGCGGCTGCCGCCCCACGGTCTGCTCGACGTACCGGACCTGGTCGGCCAGCAGCCGCAGCGCGCGGATGCTCGTCTTGTCCGGCTGGACCGGCACGAGGATGCCGTGCGACGCCGCCAGCGCGTTGTTCGTCAGCACGTCGAGCGCCGGCGGGCAGTCGATGACGCAGTGGTCGTAGTTGGCGAACTGGATGACCCGCGCCAGCTGCCAGCCGGGTACGCGGAACGAGTCGAGCCGCCGGATCAGGTCGAACATCCCCGGTGACGTAGGCACGACGTCGAGTGCGCCGCCCTTGCCGAGGTTGCTGCGCGGGTGCGGGACGACGAGCTCCTCGATCGGCCCCTTCCACGTCTTGGCCAGCGCCTTCGCCAGGGTCGGCGTGTCCCCGCGGACCTCGGACAGGCCGAGCATCTCGGTCGTCGCGTGGCCCTGCGGGTCGAGGTCGATAAGCAGCACCCGCCGGCCCCGCTCGGCCAGCGCGGCCGCGGTGCCGACGCTCAGCGAGGTCTTGCCGACCCCGCCTTTCTGGTTGACCACCGAGGTGATCTGCATACCGGAGCGCTCCTCAAGTCGGTCGTTCCGCGAAGGTTATTGGATCCGGGCCGATTGTGGGTGGCTATCCGCCCCCGGCCTGTCGCGGCCGGACCATCAGCGCCTGCGCGCCGGTGGCCAGCGGGCCGCTCGCGTCGTGGAGGATGCTCGTCGCCGTGCCGATGCCGTGCTCGCCGACCAGCGTGACCGCGTCCAGGCCGAGCCACTCGCCCGCCGGCACCCGCCGCAGGTGGACGGTCAGCTCGGAGTTGATGAACCACCACTGCCGCGGGTCGAGGAAGTTCGACACGCCGTTGCCGGAGTCGGCGATGGTGAACAGCCGCTGCAGCCCGCTCGGCTCTTCGCCGTCGACCAGCGGGACGCGCTGCCGGGCCCAGACCGCGGCCGGGCCGGGCACGTCCATGCCACCGCGGACCGCGCGCCACTCCACCGCGTCGAGGTAGCCGCTCTGCCAGCCCTCCGGCCACGGCGACTCCGTGACGCTGTCCGGCGCGGGCAGCATCGGCCCGCCGTCAGTGGCGATCTCGGCGGTGTCCGAGGTCGCGACGCGCCACGCCGACGCGCGGGCCACCACGCGCTCCGCGCTCGCCAGCTCCGCCTGCAGCAGCTCGACCGACCGGCCGGGGCGCTCCACCCGGGCCCGCACGGTCAGTTCGGCGACCGGGGCCGGCCCGAGGATTTCGACGGTGACCCTGGCCAGTTCGGCCGGGTGCGCGGGTTCGACGTTTTCGAGGGCCCGCACCAGCAACGCCGACGGCGGCCCGAAGTGCTGCGACTCCGAGGACCACGGGCCGGCGGTGTGCGCGGTCGCGGCGAACCGGCCTTCGCCGAGCGGGACGTAGAACGCGTCGGCCATCAGTCGGCCCGGTCCAGCGGCGTCTCCTCGCCCGCGCCGGGCTCCGGCCAGCCGGGGTATTCGGGCGGGGTGCCGCCGTACTCGGGGCAGTGCGCCTGGTGGTCGCACCAGTTGCACAGCTTGCTCTTGTTCGCGCGGAAGTCGCCGGTCTTGCCCGCCTTGAGGATGGCCTGCCAGATGGCTTCGAGGGTGCGCTCGAAGCGGAGCAGCTCGGCTTCGTCCGGGGTGTAGGCCAGCGATTGACCGTCGGTGAGGTACATCAGTTTCAGCTGCCGCGGCACGATCCCGCGCAGCCGCCACAGCACGACGGCGTAGAACTTCATCTGGAACATCGCCTTGGCCTCGCCGATTTCCCGCGGCGCGGCCCCGGTCTTGTAGTCCACCACCCGGATCTCGCCGGTCGGCGCGACGTCCAGGCGGTCGATGTAGCCGCGCAGCAGGACACCGGAGCCGAGCTCGATCTCGACGTGCAACTCGCACGCCTCCGGTTCCAGCCGCCGCGGGTCTTCCAGCTCGAAGTAGGCGTCCAGCAGCTTTTCCGCCGAGCGCAGCCACTCCGCGTGCTCGTCGGGCTTTTCGTCGTCGAACAGCTCGGTCCACTCCGGACGGTCCGCGGACAGGTCGGTCCACGCCGGGCCGAGCAGCTCGCGCGCCTGCGCTGGGACTCGCTCGGCGGCGGGCAAGGCGAACAGCCGCTCCAGCACCGAGTGGACGAGCGTGCCGCGCAGCTGCGCCTTGGTCGGCACCTCGGGCAGCCGGTCGACCGCGCGGAACCGGTAGAGCAGCGGGCACTGCTTGAAGTCACTGGCCCGTGACGGCGACAACGCGGGCCGCCGCCGCACCTCGGTGGCGACGGCGGCGGCTGGGGGTTCCGTGGTGACGGTGTCGGCGTCGGGCATGGGCAGAGCGTAACGCCGGGGTACGACAGTTCCGGCGACCGCAACGCCCGCACCGGCGTCGAGGTGGGGAGAAGCCACCGGGTGGGAGCGCTTTCCGCCGGTCCCCGGGTTGCGGTGTGGCGACCGGCCCGCAGTTCTGTCCGCCGCCGAGTGTCTTGAATGACTCATTCAAGACCACCGAAGACCTGAATGAGTCATTCAGGACACGCGGGTGCGCGACACCATCCGGGCCGGATCACCCGCTCCCCACACCCAGGGCTCTAGGCTCTCGGGCATGGCCGCGACCAGTGAACAGGGCACCGGGGGCACCCGGCAGGCCGTCCGCCCGGACGGCGGGCTCGTGCTTTTCCGCGTCGCCGGCGTCCCCGTGCTGCTGGCGCCGTCCTGGTGGATCGGCTCGCTGATCGTCGTCGTGCTCTACGCGCCGCTCGTCGGGCGGCTGCTCCCGGACGCCTCCACCGTCACCTCGTGGCTGCTGGCCGGCGCGTTCGCACTGCTGCTGGGGCTTTCCGTGCTCGCGCACGAGCTCGGGCACTGCCTGGTCGCGCTGCGGCTGGGGATCCCCGTGCGGCGGCTGCGCCTGTTCCTGCTCGGCGGCCTGTCCGAAGTGGCCCGCACACCCAAGCGGCCCGGCCAGGAAGGACTGGTCGCCGCGGCCGGGCCGGCGGTGTCGCTGCTGCTCGGGGCGTTCTGCGGCCTGCTGATGTTCGCCGTGCCGCCGGACGGCGCGGTCTGGCTCCTGGTGGCCGAGTGCGCCGTGGCGAACCTCGCCGTCGGCGTGTTCAACCTGCTGCCCGGGCTGCCGCTCGACGGCGGCAGGCTGGTCCGCGCCGGGGTCTGGGCGGCCACCGGGATCCGCTCGAAGGGCACGCGCGCCGCGGTCGCCGGCGGGGCGGTCGTGGCCGCGGGGCTGCTCGTCTGGGCGCTGTGGGGCCTGGCCACCGCGAGCCCGGACCGCTGGCTGCGGCTGGGTGTCTGCGTCGTCACGGCGTGGTTCGTCATCCTCGGCGCGCGCTCGGAGCTGGCCGCCGAGGCGCGCCGCACGTGGCCGGAGGGGCTGGTGCTCGGCGAGCTGGTGCGGCCGGTGCTGCAGCTGCCCGCCGAAAGCCCGGTGTCGGACGCGCTGGCCGCGTCGGCGGGCCGGGGCGTGGTGCTGGTCCGGGCCGACGGTGTCGCGGCCGGGCTGCTCGACGAAGGCGCGGCGGAGCGGCTCGCGAGCACGTCGCCGCACGCGCCGGCCGAGCTGGCCGCCGAGCCGATCCGGGCCGAGACCGTGCTCCTGGCGTCGGAGCCGGGGGAGGACGTCGTCGAGCGGGTCCGCGAGACGGCCGCGTGGCAGTTCCTCGTCGTCGACGACGAGGGCCGTCCGGCGGGCGTGCTGCGCCGGGACGACCTGCGGGCCGCGCTGAACCGCCGCACCCGCTGACGCCGCGCCCCGGGCGGCCTGCGAAGATCTGTCGTCGGCCATTCGGGGTACAGGAGGAAGTGTTGTCGGTCAGCGGACCGTTTCGCGCGGGTGATCGGGTGCAGTTGACCGACTCGAAGGGGCGCCACTACACCCTGACGCTGGCCGACGGCGGTGAGTACCACACGCACCGCGGCGGCCTCGCCCACGACGACCTGATCGGCCGTCCTGAAGGGTCGGTCGTGACGTCCGCGGGCGGCTCCACCTACCTCGCGCTGCGTCCCCTCCTGCCGGACTACGTGCTGTCGATGCCGCGCGGCGCGCAGGTGATCTACCCGAAGGACGCCGCCCAGATCGTCATGTGGGGCGACATCTTCCCGGGCGCGCGAGTCCTCGAGGCGGGTGCCGGTTCGGGCGCGCTGACGTGCTCGCTGCTGCGCGCGGTCGGCCCGGCCGGGAGCGTGCAGTCCTACGAGATCCGCGAAGACCACGCCGTGCACGCCGAGCAGAACGTCGTGAAGTTCTTCGGCGAGAAGCCGGCCAACTGGTCGCTCACCGTCGCCGACCTGGCCTCGCACGAAGGCGAGGTCGACCGGGTCGTGCTGGACATGCTGGCCCCGTGGGAGCAGCTGCCGAACGTGGCCGCCCACCTCGTGCCGGGCGGCGTGCTGACCGTCTACGTCGCGACCGTGACGCAGCTTTCGCGGGTCACCGAGTCGCTGCGCGAGCAGCAGTGCTGGACCGAGCCCGAGTCGTGGGAAACGCTCATGCGCCCGTGGCACGTCGTCGGCCTGGCCGTCCGCCCGGACCACCGGATGGTCGCCCACACGGCGTTCCTGCTCACCGCGCGCCGCCTGGCGGACGGGACCGTCTCACCGCGCGTGTCGCGCCGCCCGGCCAAGGGCAAGGGCTAACCCGGCACGCACCAGCGGCCGCTCTCCTTGTGCAGGGGGAACGGCGTGTCCTTGGTGCCGCCCGCCGCTTCCACGTGCACCTTCGCGGTGGCGGACTCGCCGCGCACCTCCGGCGGTTCCGCCAGGGTCGCCGTGACCGGGCCGGCCGCGTCCCACGTCCGCTGCAGCCCGGCCAGTGCCTCCGCGCTCTGCGGGCGGCAGGTCAGCCTGCCGAACGCCGCCGAGTCGTGCCGGGCGATGGCGTCGACGATCGCCTTGGCCAGGACGCCGACCGCCGCCGTGTCCGATGCGCTCGGCGAGGGGGACGGCGACGGCCGGGCTGGCCGGGGCGTGTCCGAGGGCGCGGGCGGGGCACCGGACGGCGCGACGAGCAGCAGTCCCAGCACCACGCCCACGCCGGCCACGCCGAGCAGGACCAGCCCGGCGACGAGCGCGCGCTTCACCGCCGGCGGCGGCTCACGAGCCGTCCGCCTTCACGTTGGACAGGCACCACAGTCCGGATTCCTTCTGCGCGGACATGGTGCCGACCTTGGTCTTGCTCCCGTCCGTGGCGGAATAGCGCACGGTGGCCTTGTCGCCGGTCTCGGTCGGCTCGCCGGTCAGCTTGACCGTGACCTTCGGGATGTCGCCCGTGCTGCCCTCGTAGACGCTGCGGCAGATGACGTCGCCGAGCGCCTTCTCGTCGCTGGCGTTGTAGGCCGCGATCGTCGTGTCGAACAGCTCCTTCGAGCTGGCCTGGCCGGCCGGGGCCGGGCCGCTCGCCGGCTTGCTGCCGCTGGTCGAGGGCCGGGTCGGCGACGTGGTCTTGGGCTTCGAAGCGGACGTCTTGGGTGCCGACGTCGGCGCGGCCGAGCTGCTGCTGGCCGGCGGGGCGGCGGTGGTGCTGTCGTCATCCTTGTTGGCCAGGACGAACGCGGTCACACCGCCGCCGACGAGGACCACCGCGCCGACCGCGATGCCGACGATGAGGCCGGTTTTCTTCTTCTTGGGCGGGGGCGCGTCGCCGAAGCCGCCGCCGTACTGGTCGTAGCCGCCGAAGCCCTGCTGCTGGGGCTGGCCCCATTGGTCCTGCTGGCCGTACTGGGGGTAGCCCTGCTGGGGCTGAGCGCCCGTCTGGGGCGGGTAACCGCCCTGCTGGGGCTGCCCGTACGGGTCGGACTGGCCGTACTGCTGGGGCTGGCCGTACGGGTCCGGCTGCCCGAACTGCTGGGTGCCGCCGTAGCCCGGCTGCTGCTGCGGTCCGCTCTGGGGGTAGCCGCCCTGCTGGGGCTGGCCGTAGGGCCCGGGCTGCTGCCCGTAGCCCCCGGGCTGCTGGCCGTAGCCGCCCGGCTGCTGCGGCGGGTAGGTCATGAGTGGTGCCCCCTAGCGTCCTTCGAAGAGACCCGGCAGACGGTGCCGATGTCGGCCCGATGCTAGCCACCGGGCCCGTCCGCCGCGCGGTTAGGGCGGAACTGGCCGGAATTGCCCGTTGTCCCGCCGGTTGGGCACCGCGAGGACGGGGTACTCCCGTCGTGCTTGTTTCACCCCGGCCCGGTCGGACCCGCGACACACCCGTGCCACGGCACCGAAATGGCCGCTTGCGCTGCGGGAATGTCCGTGCTGGGGAAGGCCGGCGAACCGCGACGCGCCGATCTTGTGATCCGGAAAGGCCTTTTCTTGTCGGTGATCGCCGGTACCGTGGAATGAAAAGCACTCCGAGGAGGTGCCCGATGCATCATGACCTTCCCGGAGGTCGGCGCGAGGAGGCCGACCCTTCAGCAACATCCGGAGCTGGGACGACGGCGGACGAGCAGGCTCGGCAGATCCGTTTTCTCGAGGAAGAAGTGGCGCTGCTGCGCCGCAAACTGACGGACTCGCCACGGCAGAACCGAGTTCTCGAACAACGACTCGCCGAGGCCTCGGAAAGGGTGAGCCAGCTCACCGAGCGCAACACCAAACTGGTCGAGACGCTGCGTGAAGCGCGAGGACAGCTCCTCGCTCTCCGCGAAGAGGTCGACCGGCTGGCCCAGCCACCGTCCGGGTACGGCGTCTTCGTCGAGGCGTACGAGGACAACACGGTGGACGTCTTCACCGCGGGCCGGAAGATGCGGGTGTCGGTTTCGCCCGCGGTCGAGATCTCGTCGTTGCGGCGCGGCCAGGCGCTGCGGCTCAACGAGGCCCTCACCGTGGTCGAAGGCGGCGGTTTCGAGCGCACCGGTGAAGTGTGCGCGTTGCGCGAGGTGCTCGCGCCGGACGTCGAGGGCGGCAGCCTTCGCGCGCTGGTGGTCGGGCACGCGGACGAGGAGCGGGTGGTCCTGCTCTCCGATCTGCTGGCGGAGCAGCCGCTCAAGCCGGGCGACTCGCTCCTGGTCGACTCCAAGGCCGGCTACGCGTACGAGCGCGTGCCGAAGGCGGAGGTCGAGGACCTGGTGCTGGAGGAGGTGCCGGACGTCCGCTACGAGGACATCGGCGGCCTCACCCGGCAGATCGAGCAGATCCGGGACGCGGTGGAACTGCCGTTCCTGCACGCGGACCTGTACCAGGAGTACCAGCTGCGGCCCCCGAAGGGTGTCCTGCTCTACGGCCCGCCGGGCTGCGGCAAGACGCTCATCGCGAAGGCGGTGGCGAACTCGCTGGCCAAGAAGGTGGCCGCGGCGCGGGGCGAAAACGAGGACGGGAAGTCCTACTTCCTGAACATCAAGGGCCCCGAGCTGCTCAACAAGTTCGTCGGCGAGACCGAGCGGCACATCCGCTTGATCTTCCAGCGAGCGCGGGAGAAGGCCTCCGAAGGCACCCCGGTGATCGTGTTCTTCGACGAGATGGACTCGATCTTCCGGACCCGTGGGTCGGGCGTGTCGTCCGACGTCGAGACCACGATCGTGCCGCAGCTGCTGTCGGAGATCGACGGTGTCGAAGGCCTGGAGAACGTCATCGTCATCGGCGCCTCCAACCGCGAAGACATGATCGACCCGGCGATCCTGCGGCCGGGCCGGCTCGACGTCAAGATCAAGATCGAGCGTCCGGACGCCGAAGGCGCGAAGGACATCTTCTCCAAGTACCTGGCCGAAGGCCTGCCGATCCACGCCGACGACCTCGCCGAGTTCGGCGGCGACGCCAAGGCGACGTTCGACGCGATGATCCAGCACACCGTCGAGCGGATGTACGAGGAGAGCGACGAGAACCGGTTCCTCGAGGTGACCTACGCCAACGGGGACAAGGAAGTCCTGTACTTCCGCGACTTCAACTCGGGCGCGATGATCCAGAACATCGTGGACCGGGCCAAGAAGTCGGCGATCAAGTCGGTGCTGGAGACCAAGCAGCCGGGTCTCCGCGTGCAGCACCTGCTCGACGCGATCGTCGACGAGTTCGCGGAGAACGAGGACCTGCCCAACACCACCAACCCGGACGACTGGGCCCGGATCTCCGGCAAGAAGGGCGAGCGGATCGTCTACATCCGCACGCTCGTCACCGGCAAGAACCAGGACTCGGGGCGGGCGATCGACACCGCCACGAACACCGGTCAGTACCTGTAGGTGCGAACAAGCCGATGGGGCGGTGCGCTTCGGCGCACCGCCCCACCTGCGTGTCTAGGGGCGGACCAGCTCCGGCTCGGCGGCGCGGCGCGCCCGCAGCCGGCCGTGGGCGGCCAGGATGCCCAGCACCACGAGGAGCGCGCCGGCCGGCTGGTTCCAGCTCACCGGTTCGCCCAGCACGAGCACCCCGAGCAGCACCCCGACGACCGGCGTCAGGTACGTGACCGCCGAGGCGTTGGCCGCGCCCCAGGCGGCGATGATGCGGACGTTCCAGACGTAGGCCAGCCCGGTGCCGAACACCCCGAGTGCGACCATGCTCGCCACCACGGCGAGGTCCAGGTGCACCGGTGCCGTGGCGATGACCGGGGCGAGCAGTCCCAAGAGCACGGTCGCGGCCGCGGTCTGCCCGAACGCGACGACCACCGGGTCCGTCCCGCGCGGGGAGACGAAGCGGCGCATGTACACGAAGCAGGCGCCGTAGCAGGTGGTCGCGCCGAGGCAGGCGAGCTGCGCGGTCAGCTGGTGGGAGACGTCGACGCCGTGCCACACGCCGACGATCGTGAGCACCCCGAGGAAACCCAGCAGCAGCCCGGCGACCTTCGGCGGGGTGAACCGTTCCTCGGGCAGGGCCGCGGCCGCCAGCAGCATCGTGATGAGCGGGGTGGTCGCGTTGAAAATACTGGCCAAACCGGACGAAATGTACTGCTCCGCCCACGAGAACAAGAGGAACGGCACCACGCACAGCAGTACCGACACGACGGCGAGGTGACCCCACAGCACGGGATCCCGGGGGAGCGGGCGCCGGCGCACGGCCAGCACGAACCCGAGCGCGAGCGCGCCGAGCGCCACCCGGGCGAGCGCGACCTGCGCGGGGGAGAGGCCGCTCAGCCCCACCTTGATGAACAGGAAACTCGCACCCCAGACCACGGCCAGCAGCGCGAACCGCACCGTGACCCCGAAACCCGCCAGTCGCATGGGCGCAGTCAATCCGGCGGGCGGCTCCCGAAGCCAGCGGTTTTCGGACCTCGCCTTGTGTATAACGACCTATACCGCGCGGGAGTAGGGTGACGCCCATGGCCCGGGGGAACGGGAAACCGCGCTGGCAGGCGGCGGTGCGCCACGTCGCCGGCCGGGTGACCGGGCCGCCGCTGCCCGAAGACCTCGACGTCACCGTGCACTTCCACCCGGAACGCCTGGTGGGGAACGTCCCGCTGCTGCGGCACCTGCGCGCCGACGGCGTCTACCGCTCGCAGTTCGAGACGGGGACCGGCAACGGCGGCCTGACCGCGCACGTCGGCGGTGACCGGTGGCGCTGGGAGCACCGGATCTTCGGCGGCGTCTACGACGACCTGCCGCCGTCGGCGCGGCCGAAGTACGGCTCCCTCAACCACCGCCGCCGTCCCGCGGGCGGGTCGGTCCGGTTCGGCTCCTCGCACCTGCGCCTGAAGCGGGAAGTGCTCACGCGGGTGACGTTCTGCTACCCCGACAGCTTTCGCGAGCCGGCGGACTTCGGCACGGTCGCGCACCTGCCGCTGCTCCCGCTCGTCGAAGCGGACGCGCCGGACGAACTGGACGACTACATCGAGGCGCACGTCCACGGCCCGCTGCTGGTCCCGTCCGACGTCGCGGCGCTGGTGCTGGACCCGGCGTTCCGCGGCACCGACGTCGAGGCCGCGGCCGCCGGGTTCGGCTGCCCGACGTACTGGCACCACGGGTTCCGGCTCTCCGTGGCCGTCCTGGCCGAGCACGCGGACTACCGCGGCGAGGACGTTGTGCGGGCCGGCGCGGACATCGCCGAAAACGGGTGGCTGGACGCCCGCGTCATCGGCGAGGCCGTCCGCGCCGGGCGGCACGATCCCCAGGTGCTCAAGCGCGTGTGGCACTGCACCGCGCGGTTCGGGCTACGCGACGCCGGCGGGTAGCAGCGCTTCGGCCAGCCGGCGCCAGTGTGGCATGACGGAGGTGCTCGGTCCGGCCCCGAGCACCTGGATGCCGACGTGGTCGGCACCGGCGTCGAGGTGGGCGCCCAGCTTGGCGGTGATCGTGTCGAGGTCGCCCCAGAAGACGAGGTCGTCGACGAGGCGGTCGCTGCCGCGGCCGCTGTCGATGTCCGCTTCGGTGTAGCCGAGGCGCAGGAACTTGGCGATGTTGTACTTCGACGTGAGGTAGGTGTGCAGGTGGGCGCGGGCGGTCGCCCGCGCCTCGGCCGCGTCGGTCTCGAACAGCACGGCGTGCTCGACGCCGAGGAACGGGCCGTCGCCGAGGATCTCGCGTGCCTGGGCCGTGTGCTCCGGGGTCACGTGGTAGGTGTGCGCGCCCGCCGAGCGGTCGCGGGCCAGTTCCAGCATCTTCGGCCCGTACGCGGCGAGCAGCCGCCGGATCGGCGTCCCGGAGGCGGGGAAGGCGTCCAGGGCGTCGAGGTAATCGGTCATCGCCTGCAGTGGCCGGGTGCCGGGCTTGCCGCCGCCGCCGTAGCCGAGGCCCAGCAGGTGGCGGTCCGGGTAGGCCTCGGCCAGGAGCCGGGCGCCGCCGTGGGTCCACTGGGGCTCGCGGGCCCAGATCTGCGCGATCCCGTTGACGACGGTGAGGCGCTCGGTGGCCGCGAGCAGGAACCCCGCGTGCGTCAAGGCTTCGCGTCGCTCGGTTTCGGGGATCCAGACGGCCGGCCAGCCGAGCTCTTCCAGCTCCTGCACGGAGTCCCGGATCAGGCCGGCCGGCTGGTTCTCGAAGTCGAACGTCCAGATGCCGTAGCGGCCGAGCCGCATGTTCTCGATCGTGCCCATGTATCGAAGTATCGCATATTTACGATGTGAGACGCAGCGGGGAGGTCGTCGAACGGCAGGGGAGGGGATCAGAGGGAGTGGCCGAGCACGGCGACGAACTCCGCGATCCGGGCCTCGTCGCGCTTGTAGTGCGTCCACTTGCCGACGCGCGTCGCCCGGACCAGGCTGGCGCGCTGGAGCGACGCCATGTACGCCGACACGGTCGACTGCGCGAGCCCCAGCTTCTCCTGGATGTGGCTCACGCACACGCCGACCTCGGCCGGGTCGGCGATCGCGCGCTCGACCGGGAAGTGCCGCTCCGGCTCCCGCAGCCACCGCAGGACCTGGAGCCGGACCGGGTTCGCGAGCGCCTTGAAGACGTCGAGCAGGTGCTCGACGTCAGGCTCGGATTCGGTGCGTGTCGTCATGGCTTCCCTCCCACCATACCGGCGTATAACGACCTATACTTCCGGGCCGTGAGCGAAGAAACCCGGCGGCCTCGCGCGCCCATCACCGAATCCGACGTCCTGGCCTGGCTCGAGACGACGGCCGCCGCCGTCGAGGCGGGGGAGGTGGGCGCCCAGGAGCTCATCGACCTGCTCGGGGAGTTCCGCCGCGCGTCGGCCGCCTGCGCCGACGCGTCGGACTGGCTGCTGCTCGCGGCCCGCGAAGGGGGCGCGAGCCTCCGCCAGATCGCGCCCGTCTTCGGCAAGGGCTACGTCCGGGCTCCGGCCGCGCGGCTGGAGAAGCTCCACCGCCAGGCGCAGAACTCCGGCCAGTGGCTGGCGATCCTGCGGCACAAGCAGACCGCGTGAGGGGCGCCGTGGACCGCATCGCACTGGGCCTGGCCGCGCTCGGCAGGCCCGCGTACATCAACCTGGGCCGCGACGGGGCGCTGCCGCCGGTGCGGGACGTCGCTTCGATGCGCGCGGCGACGTTCGAAGTCCTCGACGACGCCTACGCCGCCGGGGTCCGGCACGTCGACGTCGCCCGGTCGTACGGGCGCTCGGAGGAGTTCCTGGCCGGCTGGCTCGCCGAGCGCGGCCACGCCGACGTCGAGGTCTCGAGCAAGTGGGGCTACGCCTACGTCGGGCAGTGGCGGCTCGACGCCGAAGTGCACGAGGTGAAGGAGCACTCGGCGGCGCGGTTCGCCGCGCAGTGGGCGGAAACCCTGGCGCTGCTGGGGGAGCGGGTCGGGCTCTACCAGGTCCATTCGCTCACTGTGGACAGTCCACTGTTCACCGACGAGCCGTTGGTCGAGGCGCTGGCGGAGCTCGCCGCGAACGGCGTGGCGGTGGGGTTCTCGACGTCCGGGCCGAAGCAGGCCGACGCGATCGAGCGGGCGTTCGCGCTGGAAGTCGCCGGGCAGCCGGTGTTTTCGGCCGTGCAGTCGACGTGGAACGTCCTGGAGCCCTCCGCCGGTCGCGCCCTCGAGGCGGCGCACGCGGCCGGGAAGCGGGTCCTGGTCAAGGAAACCCTGGCCAACGGCCGGCTCGCCGTCGAGGCGCCGCCCGCCGTCCTCGACGTCGCCGCGGCGCACGAGACGGGGCCGGACGCGGTCGCTGTGGCCGCGGTGCTGGGACAGGACTGGGCGGACCGCGCGGTCATCGGCCCGGCGAGCCCGGCCCAGCTGGCGGCGAACCTGCGCGCCACCACGCTTGCCCTGAGCGCCGAGGAGCGCGGCGCGCTCGCGGACCTCGCCGAGAACCCGCAGGAGTACTGGCGACACCGGTCCTCCTTGCAGTGGGACTGAGCGGCTGCACTACCCTTCGCAGGCACGGAAACCGACGACAGGAGGCCGGGTGCGTCATCGTCAGGTGGTCGCCTTGGCCGCGGTCGCGCTGGTCGGCCTGACGGCCTGCGAAGGGCCCGATCCGAACAACCTCGAGACGTACTACGACGATCCGGCGCCGACGTCCGCGCCGGTCACGACCGTCGAAGCGCCGGTGAGCCGGGCGGAAGCCGCCCCGGTCACGCCGCCGGCGCCCGATCCCGGTCTGCTCGCGGAACGCGCGCTGCTGTCCGACGCGGACGTCGCGGAGGAGGGCGTGCAGCCCGGCTCGAGCGAGATCGCGGGGTGCCTGGCGGACGGGCCGTCGGCGGGGAGCCGGACCGCGACCTGGCGCTACTCCAGCGGCTCGGAGCTGAGCCACCGCGTCCTGGTGTTCCCGGACTCCTCGGCCGCTCAGGCGGTCGCGGAAAACGAGTGCGCGGGCAAGACGGTGAACGTCCCCGCCCAGCCCGGGGTCGAGCGGCAGCAAGCCTGGCGCGACGGCAAGACCTGCACGGTGCTGCTGGCCAGGGGAACGCTCGTGTCCGAGCTGACGGTCTCGGCGAGCACCGAGGCGCGGGCCGTGGACGCGGCCAAGCGCCTGCTGCCCGCCATGGCGGCGAAGCTGGCCGCTCAGCCGTAGCGGCGGAACCACTCCTGGACGCCTTCGCGGCCGTCGGGGATGAAGGGCAGCGCGGGTGCCGGGTCGTCGATCCAGGCGCGCAGCTCTTCGAGCGGGATCCAGCGGCCTTCGACGATCTCTTCGGCCTGGTGGCGGATCGGGCCGTCCCAGCGGACCTCGAAGGCGAAGTTGTGGCAGCGGTTGCGGCCGTCGTCGTAGACCTTGGTGAACAGGGGAACGGGTTCCACCCCGTGGACGCCGAGTTCTTCCGCCAGTTCGCGGCGGGCGCACTCGGCCGGGGTTTCGCCCGCGGCGACCACGCCGCCGGCCCAGCAGTCCCAGGTCGAGGGGAACACGTCCTTGTCCGGGGTGCGGAGGTGCACGTAGACGGCTTTTCCGTCACTCGAACGGACCAGGACGACGCCGGCGGCGTGCCACAGGGCGTCGGCGCGGACGCGGGCGCGGGTGGTCTCGCCGACCACCGAGCCGGCCTGGTCATAGAGGGCAACGAGTTCGTCACTGCCTGGCATGGGTGCATCGTTCCACTAGGACGACCCCGTAGGGTGGGGACATGCGGCGGATCATGGGAACCGAAGTCGAGTACGGCATCTCCGTGCCGGGCGACGCGACGGCGAACCCGGTACTCACCTCCACCCAGGTCGTGCTGGCCTACGCGGCCGCGGCCGACATCCCGCGCGCCCGCCGGGCGCGGTGGGACTACGAGGTGGAGAGCCCGCTTCGGGACGCGCGCGGGTTCGACCTGACCGGCCCCGGCGGGCCGGGCCACGACCCGGACGTCGAGGACCTGGGCGCGGCGAACGTCATCCTGACCAACGGGGCGCGGCTGTACGTCGACCACGCGCACCCGGAGTACTCGGCGCCCGAGGTGACGAACGCGCGCGACGCGGTCATCTGGGACAAGGCGGGCGAACGGGTGATGGAGGAGGCCGCGCTGAAGGCGGCGTCCGTCCCGGGCCAGCCGCAGCTGCAGCTCTACAAGAACAACGTCGACGGCAAGGGCGCGAGCTACGGCACGCACGAGAACTACCTGATGGCGCGGTCGACGCCGTTCACCGCGGTGATCGCGGGGCTGACGCCGTTCTTCGTGTCGAGGCAGGTGGTGACCGGCTCGGGCCGGGTCGGGATCGGCCAGCAGAGTGAAGAGGCCGGGTTCCAGCTCTCCCAGCGTGCGGACTACATCGAGGTCGAGGTCGGCCTGGAGACCACGCTGAAGCGCGGGATCATCAACACGCGCGACGAGCCGCACGCGGACGCGGACAAGTACCGCCGGCTGCACGTCATCATCGGCGACGCGAACATGTCGGAGTACTCGACGTACCTGAAGGTCGGGACGACGGCGCTGGTGCTGGACCTGATCGAGTCGGGCATCCGCTTCGACGACCTGAAGCTCGACGAGCCGGTCAAGGCGGTGCACCAGATCAGCCACGACCCGACGCTGAAGACGCAGGTCGCGCTGGCGAACGGCAAGAAGTACACCGGTCTCGACCTGCAGTTCGCCTACCACGAGATCGCTTCGCAGAACCTGGAGCGCACGGGCGCCGACCAGGCGTCGAAGGAGGTCCTGCGGGTCTGGGGCGAGGTGCTGGACGCGCTGGCGCGCGACCCGCAGGAGTGCGCCGACCGGCTGGACTGGCCGGCGAAGCTGCGGCTGCTGGAGGGCTACCGGCAGCGGGACAACCTGGCCTGGGGCGCGCCGCGGCTGCGCCTGGTCGACCTGCAGTACTCGGACGTGCGCCTGGCCAAGGGCCTGTACAACCGCCTGGTGACGCGCGGCTCGATGAAGCGGCTGGTCTCGGAGGAAGAGGTGCTCGCCGCGGTCACGACGCCGCCGTCGGACACGCGGGCGTACTTCCGGGGCCGGGCGCTGGAGAAGTACGCGGCGTCGATCGCGGCCGCGTCGTGGGATTCGGTCATCTTCGACGTGGGCAAGGAGTCACTGGTGCGCATCCCGACCCTGGAGCCGTTGCGGGGGACGAAGGCGCACGTCGGCAAGCTGCTGGACAACGCGGCGACCGCGGAAGAGCTCGTGGAGGCGCTCACCGGTTCGGACTAGGCGGGACGCACCAGCGATCGCGGCGTGACCCCGAATGTCGGGGCCGCTGGGTAGGCTAGGAAACATCAGCCACACCGGGAGGCGAGATGGCCCAGGAAAAGATCGAAAAGCACGGCGGTGGTGACTCCGACGAGGAGTTCGACGACACCGGCGCGGCGGGTCAGGAGCGGCGCGAAAAGCTCGGCGAGGACGTCGACACGATCCTCGACGAGATCGACGACGTGCTCGAAGAGAACGCCGAGGACTTCGTCCGGGCCTACGTGCAGAAGGGCGGCGAGTAGCCGCACCGGGGCACTGCGCCCTTGCCGACCGTTCAGCCGGCGGCCGGGGTTCCGCGTGGCCGTTGGCGCGCGCGGGGCTCCGGCCCGCACAGATGGGACTTTTGAGCACGTATGGACAACACCAGGGGCATCTCGGGTCCCGCGCTGCCTGCCGCGTACTTCTCATCGGCGACGTCGTCGTTCTCCGACTTCTTGCGGGTACAGGCGCCGGAGCTGCTTCCGGAGCGGCGCGTGACGGGTGGTGCGGCCGAACTGGGCGTGCCGCACGGGACGACGATCGTGGCCTGCACGTTCGCGGGCGGCGTGCTGATCGCGGGTGACCGGCGGGCGACGTCGGGCAACCTGATCGCGAGCCGCGACATCGAGAAGGTGCACGTCACCGACGAGTACTCGGCGGTCGGCATCGCGGGCACGGCGGGGCTGGCCGTGGAGATGGTGCGGCTGTACGCGGTCGAGCTGGCGCACTACGAAAAGATCGAGGGCGTTTCGCTGTCGCTGGACGGCAAGACGAACAAGCTGGCCGGCATGGTCAAGGCGAACCTCGAGATGGCGATGGCCGGGCTGGCGGCCATCCCGCTGTTCGTCGGGTACGACCTGGAAGCCGAGGACGCCAAGCACGCGGGCCGGATCGTCTCGTACGACGCCGCGGGCGGCCGCTACGAGGAGAACGGCGGCTACGCGGGTATCGGCTCGGGTTCGCTGTTCGCGAAATCGGCGCTGAAGAAGCTGCACGACCCGGACGCCGACGTCGAAGGCGCGATCCGGGTGGCGGTGGAAGCGCTGTACGACGCGGCGGACGACGACACGGCGTCCGGCGGCCCGGACCTCGTGCGGCGGATCTTCCCGAGCGTCGTGACGATCACCGCGGAGCACGGCGCCGTGCAGCTGCCGGAGTCGGAGACCGCGGCCGTCGCGGAGGCTGTCGTGCAGGGGCGGATCGAGCGCCAGCAGCGCCGGCTCGCCTGACGCGGAGCCGGACCAGTGAACGTAGGAACACCGAAAGACCTGGAGCGCACACCGTGACGATGCCGTTGTATGCCTCTCCCGAGCAGCTGATGCGGGAGCGTTCCGAGCTGGCGCGCAAGGGCATCGCGCGCGGCCGGAGCGTGGTGGTGCTGAAGTACGCGGGCGGCGTGCTGTTCGTGGCGGAGAACCCGTCGGCGACCCTGCACAAGGTGTCCGAGATCTACGACCGCATCGGTTTCGCGGCGGTCGGGCGCTACAGCGAGTTCGAGAACCTGCGCGTGGCGGGCATCCGCCACGCGGACCTCAAGGGCTACCAGTACGACCGGCGTGACGTGAGCGCGCGGGCGCTGGCGAACGCCTACGCGGCGACGCTGGGCAGCATCTTCACCGAGCAGCTGAAGCCGTTCGAGGTCGAGGTCTGCGTCGCGGAGGTCGCCGCGACCTCGGCCGAGGACCAGCTGTACCGGCTGACGTACGACGGCTCGATCTTCGACGAGCCGCAGTACGTGGTCATGGGCGGCCAGAACGAGAAGATCGCGGCGAAGCTGAAGGAAACCTTCGAGGACGGCCTGGACCTCCAGGGCGCGCTGAGCGTGGCGGTGGCCGCCCTGCGCACCCCGACCCAGCCGGCGACGACGTCCTCGTCGTCTTCGTCCACCTCGTCGTCGAACGCGGCCGCGGCGAACGGCAACGGCGAGGCCGACCCGATCAAGCTGGAGGTGGCGGTCCTGGACCGCGACCGCCCGCGCCGCGCGTTCCGCCGCCTGACCGGGGCGGCACTGGACGCACTGCTGCCGGTCCCGGACCCGGCGGGCGAAGAGCCGGAGGCGAAGCCGGACGGCGAGTGAGTTCCTGAGCAAAGCGGGGCGTGGCCACCGGCCGCGCCCCGCTTTCGCGTTCAGCGGCGGGCGATGGCGAGCAGATGGGCGCTGGTGTCGATGAGCCGCGGGTCCCGCTCGGCGATCCGGGCCGCGCGCAGGGCCGAGTCGGCCAGGTCGTCGAACCGGTCGAGTCCGGCCACGTCGAGCGCGGGCCAGGCCGGACCTTCGACGCCGTACACGGTCGTCCCGCTGAAACCGGCGGTCGCGATCTCGCGGTGGAGTTCGGCGGCGGTGTGCCAGTGCGTGGGGACGAATCCGACGTGACCGTCGTAGACGCCGGTGTCGAGCGCCGCGCGGACCCGCTCCTCGCGGTCCGGCGTGAGCGCGCCCGACGTGGCTGTCTCCAGCAGGGAGAGACAACGGCTGATGCCCGCGGCCGCGAGGAGTCCGCCCGGGCGCAGCACTCGGCGGGCTTCGGCGAGGGCCCGGGCGCGCTCCGCGCTCTCGACGAGGTGGTAGAGCGGGCCGAGGAGCAGCACGGCGTCGCAGCCGGCGCTCGCCACGGGCAGCGCGCGGGCGTCGGCGATCCCGGCGGTGACGCCCGGGTGCCTCCGCGCCTGGTCGGCGTGGGCCGGTACCGGGTCGAGCAGGTGCACCTCGTGCCCGTCGGCGGCGAGCCACGCCGCGTGGACGCCGGTGCCGCCACCGGCGTCGAGCACGACGGCGCGTGGCGGCAGGAAACGCCGGATCAGCTCGCGCGTGCGCAGGAACTCGAGCCTGCCGTGCGGGGTGCGGGCGAGGCGGGCGGCTTCGGCCGGGCCGGTGGCGTAGTGCGTCGCGAGGTCCATGCTCCAGGGTCTCCTGCGGCGCAACCGGCTTTCAGGAAGTCGCCGGGGACGCCCGGAAGTTCTGGTCCGCGAACGCCAGCAAGTACGGCAGCGTCGCCCGGGCCGTGTGCCAGGTGTGGTTGAAGCCCCGCTCGGCGTGCACCACCGCCTCCTGCCCTCGGGCCCGCAGGGAGTCCGCGATCCGGTGGGCGGTCGTCACGTCGGTCGGGGCGCCCGTGCCGACGGCCAGCATCACCGAGATCGGCGCGGTGAACTTCATGGTCGGCAGGTACCGGCGCGGGGTGTTCGCGGCGATGGCGGCCTGGTCGCCGCCGAGGATGCCGATCGAGTCGTTGAGGTCGTCGTAGGGGAGGGCGATCACCAGGGTCGCGAACTCGTCGACGTGGTGCAGCCCGATGTTCAGCGCGCCGAAGCCGCCGCCGGACATGCCGCCCAGTGCGCGGTGGCCGCGGTCGGCGAGGGTGCGGTAGTGGTGGTCGACGGCCGGGACCACCGTCGCCGTCAGGTACGTCTCCAGTTTGGGGCCGCCGGGGACGTCCAGGCACTCCCAGTCGGTGCTGGGGTTGCCGGCGGTCAGGTCGACGCTGACCACGATCATCGGGGCGATCACGCCGGCCTGCTGCAGCGCCAGGAGCGTGCCGGGCGCGTCGCCGGAGGTCAGCCAGTCGCGGGGGCCGCCGAACGGGTAGCCGTGGATGAGGTAGACGACCGGGTAGCGGCGGGCGGTGTCCTGGTCGTAGCCCGGCGGCAGGACGACGTAGTTGCTGCCCGACGGGACGCCGTGCGCCGGGTCGGGCACGTTCAGCACGTCCACGCGCTGGCCGCCGGACGTCCTTGTCGGCGCACTGGCCTTCGGGGCGGACGGGGCCTCCTTGCCGTCGTCGAGCAGGCGCCCGGCCAGGTTGACCGGGCCGGGGCCCTTCTGCAGCAGGCGCGCGAGGTCGTCGGAGGTGCGGACGTACCCGACGTAGCTGTTCAGCGCAGTTACCGCGGCGAGCAGCAGGAGCACCCCGAAGGCGGTGAACCCCCAGCGCCGCACCCGGCGGCGGTACCAGAGCGCGACCACGACGGCGAGCACCGCGACGGCAGCCGACGCGAAGGCCAGCCAGATCATCGGCGACTCGAGCGGGCCCAGGTCGCGGGCCCTCGCGGTCACGTCACCCGGCAGCACCGGATCGGCGGCGACCCCGTGAAAGGCGCGCGCCACCCCGTGCCCGTCCATCGCATCCCCGCTCGTCCCCTGGCCGCGGGCATGATCACCCGCACCTCGCTCGCGAAGCTAGCCAGAGATCGCTGTGGGTTTGTTGAGAGAAGGTAAAGAGCGGCTAAAGGCGGTAGATGGTGAGCGCGCTGGGCCGGGACCGGAAGCGGAACCGGTTGCCGAGCGGGCCGACCTCGCCGTCGGTGGCGACGCGGCGGTGGCCGTCGAGCAGTTCGACGTCCAGCTCGGGCAGGTCGAGCTCCTGGTAGACGTGGCTGGCGGCGAGGGTCCGGGTGAGCATCGCCGCCAGGAACCGGGCACGCGAGTAGGGCAGGTCGGCGCGCAGGTAGCGGATGTCGAGCAGGCCGGTGTCGAGTGCGGGACGTCGGCTGGGCGCGAACCCCTTCGGCGCGTACGTGCCGTTGCCGACGAACAGCAGCCACACCTGGATGAGCTTGCCGTTGAGCCGGACGGTCAGCGGCTTGGCGTTCCGCAGTGTCCTGGCCAGCGCGATCGCCGCCGAGGGCCACTTGGGGTGCTTCTCCTGCAGCTTCTCCCGCAACCGCACCATCTCCGGGTAGCCGCCGAGGCTGGCGGTGTTGACGAACCAGCGGTGCGCGGGCTCGCCGGCCCCCTCGATCCGGACCTCGCCGAGGTCGATGCCGACGGCGTTGCCGAGCTCGGTCGCGGCGTCGGCGTCGGGCATGGAGCTGACGCCGACGTCGCGGGCGAAGTGGTTGAGGGTGCCCGCCGGGATGAGGGCGAGTGGCAGGTCGCGTTCGGCGGCGACCGCGGCGACCGCGGCCACGGTGCCGTCCCCGCCCGCGACACCGAGCGCGCGGACCGTCCCGCGGGCGTCGATCTCGCTCTCGAGCTGGGCGATCAGGTCCTGCTCGGGGTCCGGGTAGAGGATCTCGGCCTTCGGCCAGGCGTGCCGGGCGTCCTCGGTCGGGTCCTGGCCGTCGATCCCGGACTTCGGGTTGACCAGCACGAGCATGTCGTCGCCGTCGACCATCTCGGGCGCGTCGGCGTCGTGGGCCGTGCGGCCGGGGACGTCGTCGTGCAGCGGCCACCAGTGCCGGGTGGCCAGGCCCACGCCGGTGCCGATGGCCAGGCCGACGCCGACGTCGGAGGGCCAGTGCACGCCCGTGTGCACCCGCGAGTACGCGACGGCCAGCGCCAGCGGGGCCACGGCGAGCCCGGCTCGCGGCGACTCCATCGCCACCGCCGTCGCGAAGGCGGCCGCAGACGCGGAGTGCCCGGACGGGAACGACGACGAGGTGGGCCGTTTCCGCAGGCGGCGGTGCATCGGCACCTCCTCCTCGGCCGGGCGACGGCGTGGGAACAGCGGCTTGCCGAGGAGGTTCGCCGCGGCGCTGGCGCCGGCGATCGCGACCACCCCGCGCAGCGCGGCCCGCCGGGTGGGGCCCTTGCGCGCCGCGAGCAGCGCCGCGACCCCCCACCACAGGTGCGACTTGTTAGCCGATCTGGACAACGCCATCAGCGCGTCATCGGCCTTCGTGGCCGGCAGGGCGGCGCTGCGCCGCATGAGGGCGCGATCGGTGCGGCCGACCCGCCGGAAGGCCTGGATGAGCTGGTGTGTCAAGGAGTCGCCTTCCCCAAGTCGTCAAGAGCAGTGCTCCAATCGTGCCTGAATCGGGGGGATTTCACCGTCTGTGGCATACCGGGGGCGTGTCGACGCCCGAACGGCGCACCGTCGAAGGGGGTCCAGCGCCTACTCTGGTGGAATGCAGCGGCGGATCTTTGGCATCGAGACCGAGTTCGGGGTCACGTGCACCTTCCACGGACAGCGCAGGCTCTCGCCCGACGAGGTGGCGCGCTACCTCTTCCGGCGGGTCGTCTCGTGGGGACGCTCATCGAACGTCTTCCTGTCGAACGGCTCCCGGCTCTACCTGGACGTGGGCTCGCACCCCGAGTACGCGACGGCCGAGTGCGACGACCTCGTCCAGCTGGTCACCCACGACAAGGCCGGGGAGCGCATCCTCGAGGACCTGCTGGTCGACGCCGAGCGGCGGCTCGCCGACGAGGGCATCGGCGGCGACATCTTCCTGTTCAAGAACAACACCGACTCCGCGGGCAACTCCTACGGCTGCCACGAGAACTACCTGGTGACCCGCGCGGGCGAGTTCTCCCGGATCGCGGACGTGCTCCTGCCGTTCCTGGTGACCCGGCAGCTCATCTGCGGCGCCGGGAAGGTGCTCCAGACGCCGCGCGGGGCGGTCTACTGCCTCTCGCAGCGGGCCGAGCACATCTGGGAGGGCGTCTCGAGCGCGACCACCCGCTCGCGGCCGATCATCAACACCCGCGACGAGCCGCACGCCGACGCCGAGCGCTACCGGCGGCTGCACGTCATCGTGGGCGACTCGAACATGGCCGAGCCGACGACCATGCTCAAGGTCGGCTCGGCGAACCTGGTACTCGAGATGATCGAGGCCGGTGTCCAGTTCCGCGACTTCACCCTGGACAACCCGATCCGGGCGATCCGCGAGATCAGCCACGACCTCACCGGCCGCCGGCAGGTCCGGCTGGCCGGCGGGCGCGAGGCGTCGGCGCTGGACATCCAGCGCGAGTACCACGCCCGCGCGGTCCAGCACCTCAAGGAAAACGGGTCGACGCCGGCGAACGAGCGCGTCGTCGAGCTGTGGGGCCGGGCGCTGGACGCGGTCGAGCAGCAGGACTTCGGCAAGATCGACACCGAGATCGACTGGGCGATCAAGCACCGGCTGGTCGAGCGCTACCGGCACAAGCACGACCTGGACCTGTCCAGCCCGCGGATCGCGCAGCTCGACCTGGCCTACCACGACATCCGCCGTGGCCGGGGCATCTTCGACCTGCTCCAGCGCAAGGGCCTGGTCCGCCGGGTCACCGACGACGGCGAGATCGAGGCCGCCAAGGACACCCCGCCCCAGACGACCCGCGCGAAGCTGCGCGGCGACTTCATCGCCGCCGCCCAGGCCGCGGGCCGCGACTTCACGGTCGACTGGGTGCATCTGAAGCTGAACGACCAGGCCCAGCGCACGGTCCTGTGCAAGGACCCGTTCCGCTCGGTCGACGAGCGCGTGGAACGCCTGATCAGCTCGCTCTGACGAAGGTCCGTGAAGGCCTCCTTACCGGCTTTTATGCCCGTGAAGGAGGCCTTCACGGCTTTTGGGGACGCGACGAAAGTCGGGGTCGGGGTGAGGGAGGATCGGGCGCATGCGTGTCGTGCTGCTCGTGCTCGCTCTGCTGGTTTCGGTCGCGGTCCCGGCGTCGGCGGGGGAGCACCCGCCGACGTGGGAGCTGAAGCCGACCGGCGTCACCGCCCAGTTCCGGGGGTTGTCCGCGGTCAGTGCCCGGGTCGCGTGGGTGAGCGGCACGCAGGGGACTGTCCTGCGCACCACCGACGGCGGCGCCACCTGGAAGTCCGTCGGGCCGCCCGGGACCGAGGCGCTCCAGTTCCGGGACATCGAGGCCTTCGACGCCGACCACGCCGTGGTCCTGTCGATCGGGCCGGGGACCGATTCGCGCGTCTACCGGACCGACGACGGCGGCGCGCACTGGCGCCAGACGTTCCAGAACACCGACGCGGCCGCCTTCTACGACTGCCTCGCGTTCTTCGACCCGTGGCGCGGCCTCGCGATGAGCGACCCGGTCGACGGCAAGTTCCGCGTGCAGGCCACCTTCGACGGCGGCCGCAGCTGGCGGCAGGTTCCCGGCAGCGGCTTCCCGGCCGCGTTGCCGGGTGAGGCCGGGTTCGCCGCGAGCGGCCAGTGCGTCACCACCGCCGGGCCGTTCGACGCCTGGCTCGCCACCGGCGGTGGCGCCACCGCCCGCGTCCTGCACTCCGGCGACGGCGGCCGCCACTGGACGGCTTCGGACACGCCGTTGCCGAGCAGCCCCTCGGCGGGCGTGTTCGCCCTCGCCTTCCGCTCGCCGTCCCAGGGGGTCGCGATCGGCGGCGACTTCGCGAACCCGGACGCGCCGGGCCCGGCGGTCGCGCTGACCCGCGACCGCGGCCGCACCTGGACCACCCCGGGGCAGTACCCCGCCGGGTACCGCTCCGGGCTGGCCTGGCGCGGCGCCGCGGTGCTCGCGGTCGGTCCCGGCGGGAGCGACCTCAGCCCGGACGGCGGCCGGCACTGGACCCGGTTCGACGACGGCAGCTTCGACTCCGTCGACTGCGCCGGTGCGGCCTGCTGGGCCAGTGGCGCCGGTGGCCGCGTCGCCCGCCTGAGCCGCTAGAGGACCTGGCCGGTGGGGCGGACCATGATTTCGTTGACGTCGACCGACGGGGGCTGCTGGAGGGCGTAGAGCACCGCGCGGGCGATGTCGTCCGCCGCCAGCTTCGGCTTCTTGCGCTGCTCGTCGTTGAGGATGTCGGTGTCGGTGATGCCCGGGTTGATCAGCGTGACCCGGACGCCGGTGCCGACGGCCTCCTCGCGGATCGCCCCCGCCATCCCGGTCACCGCCCACTTCGTCGCCGAGTAGAGGCTGCTGTTGCGGATGTAGCGGCCCGCGACCGACCCGGTGATCAGCAGGTGCCCGGCGGTCTCCTTGAGCGCGGGGAGGGCCGCACGGGCGGTGTAGGCGGCGCCCAGGACGTTGGTGCGGACCATTTCCTCCCAGGCTCGCGGGTCGGGGTCGCCGGTGCCGAAGAACGACGTCCCGACGCCGATGCCGGCGTTGGCGAAGGCCGCGTCGAGCCGCCCGAACCGTGCGACGGTCTCGTCGACGGCCCCGGAGACGCTCGGCCAGTCGCCGACGTCGGCACCGAGGGCGAGCGCCCGGTCTTCGCCGAGTTCGGCGGCGAGCGCCGCGACGGACCCGGCCTGGCGCGCCACGAGCGCGACCTTGAACCCGGCTTCGGCGGCCAGCCGCGCGGTCGCGGCGCCGAGGCCGCGCGAGGCACCGGTGATGAGGAGTACGCGATCATCCATGCCGTCCAGGCTAGGGAGTCAGCACGAGCCTGCCACGCAGCCCGCCGGCGGCCAGCCGTTCGTGCGCCTGCACCGCCTCGGTGAGGGGGAGGACGTCGGCGACGCGCGGGGTCAGGGTCGCGGCCAGCGAGGCGAGCCGGGCGCCGTCCGCGCGGATCCACACGTTCCGGACCCGGACGCCGCGCAGCGGGATCGGGGCGGCACCGGCGGCGAAGGCGACGAACTCGCCGCCGCCCCGGACGGCGTCCAGCGCGTCCAGCCCGAGGAGCGCGGTGTCGAGCACGGCGTCCACCCCGCCGGGGACCAGCGCGCGGACGCGGTCGGCGAGCGCGGGGCCGCGCGGGACGAACTCGTCGGCGCCGAACCGCCGGACGAGGGCTTCGTCGGCTTCCCCCGCGACGGCGACGACGTGCAGGTCCCGGGCGTGCGCGAGGGCGACGGCGTACCCGCCGACGGCGCCCGCCGCGCCGGTGACCAGGACGCTCCCGGTGGTTTCGACGAGGTCGAGCGCCTGGGCGGCGGTCAGTGCGTTGAGCGGCAGCGTCGCCGCTTCGACCGCGGAGACGCCCGGTGGAGCGGGTGCCACGGCCGAGGCGTCGAGGACGACGTAGTCGGCGTACGAGCCGAGGGGGAGGGCGATCCGGTCGCGGAGCCCGAGCACGGCATCGCCCACGCGGAACCGGGAGTCACCGGCGACGTCGATCTCCCCGGCGACGTCCCAGCCCAGCCCCAGCACCTCGCGCGGCGGGATCACCCCCACCTCGGTGAGCACCCCCGCCCGGGTCGCGAGGTCCACCGGGTTGACCGCGGCCGCCGCCACCCGGATCCGCACCTGCCCCGGGCCGGGCTCCGGAACCGGCACCTCGGCCGACTCCAAGACTTCCGGCCCACCGAACCGCCGGACCACCACCGCGCGCATCTTTCGTCTCCTCCACGGTCGGATTCCTTTCCCCGCGACCGTATGGGGAGCTACTCTCCATCGGGAAGTACGCACTCGCAGGTTCCCCACGTACCCGGAGGTTCGCCCGGTGCCCACGCGCACGGCGGAACAGCGGCGGCACGCCGAAAAGGCCGCCTACGACGCCTATCTCGCCGCCTGCCCGACCCGGAAGCTGCTGGACGAGATCGCCGGCAAGTGGGTCAGCCTGATCCTGGTCGCGCTCGGTGACGGCCCGCAGCGCTACAGCGACCTTTCGCGGCGCATCGCCGGGGTCAGCCAGAAGATGCTCACCCAGACCCTGCGGGTGCTCGAACGCGACGGTCTCGTGCGCCGCGAAGTGACGCCTTCGGTGCCCGTCCGCGTCGACTATTCCCTTACGCCGCTGGGGGAATCGCTGCGCGCGCTGGTGGCCGGGTTCAAGGACTGGGCGGAGGCGAACTTCGACGCCGTCGACGCCGCGCGAACCGATTACGACGCGCGTACCCCGGACCTCACGATCGGGCCGGGCGGCGCGGGCTAGGCTCTACCGGGTGTCCACCGCACGCGCCGAACGGCTGGTCAATCTGGTGCTGGCCCTCCTGTCCACCCGGCAGTACCTCACTGCCGAGCGGATCCGCGGCATCGTGCCCGGGTACGCCGACGCGGCCAGCGACGACGCCTTCTTCCGGACGTTCGAGCGGGACAAGACCGAGCTGCGCGAACTCGGCATCCCGCTGGAGACCGGCCGCAACTCCGCGTTCGACGCCATCGAGGGCTACCGCATCGCCCGTCGCGACTACGAACTCGGCGAGATCGACCTCGCCCCCGACGAAGCCGCCGCGGTCGCGCTCGCCTCACGGCTGTGGGACTCCCCGGAGCTGACCGGGCAGGCGCAGGGCGCGCTGGTGAAGCTGCGCGCCGCCGGCCTGGAGGTCGACGACCAGGCGCCCACCGTCGTCGAGCCGCGGGTGCGCGCCGAACCGGCGTTCGGGCCGCTGCTGGCCGCGGTCCAAAGCGGGCAGGCCGTGCGCTTCGAATACCGCCGCAGCGGCTCGCCCGAACGCATCATGCGAACCCTCGAGCCGTGGGGCGTGGTGTCGTGGCGGGCCCGCTGGTACGTCGTCGGGCACGACCGCGACCGCGGCGCCACCCGCTGCTTCCGGCTCTCCCGCGTCACCGGCCAGGTCCGCGCGGTCGGCAAGCCCGGCGAGGTGCGGCGTCCCGAGGGCGTCAACCTGCTCAAGCTCGTCACGGCCACCGGAGGCAGTGAACCGTCGCCGGTCACCACCGCCCGGGTCTGGGTCGCCGACGGCCGCGCCGCCGGCGTCCGCCGCCGCGGCACCGTGGTCGGCCGCGCCACCGTGGACGGCGAAGAGGGCGATCTCGTGGAGATCGGCCTGCTCTACCCCGAGTCGGCGGCGGACTGGATCAGCGCGCAGGGTCCCGACGTCGTCGTGCTCGAACCGGACGTGCTGGCCAAGTCGGTCCAGGACCGGCTCGAAGCCGTCGTCTCCCGGCAGGTGAGCGCGCTGTGAGCGGGTCCACCGACCGCATGCCGAGGTTGCTCGCGCTCGTGCCGTACCTGCTGGCGCGCCCCGGCATCCGTATCGACGAGGCGGCGCACGACTTCGACGTCACGCCGAAGCAGCTGCGCAAGGACCTCGAGCTGCTGTGGATGTGCGGGCTGCCCGGCTACGGGCCCGGCGACCTGATCGACCTGTCCTTCGAGGGCGACACGATCGTCGTCACCCACGACGCCGGCATGAACCGCCCGCTGCGGCTCACCGGCGGCGAGGCGACCGCGCTGCTCGTGGCGCTGCGGGCGCTGGCCGAGACACCGGGCGTGGTCGACGGCGACGCCGTCCGCCGCTCCATCGCCAAGATCGAGGCCGCGGCCGGGCAGGCCCAGCCCGCCGGCGTGGTCGTCGGCGGGGGAGTGCGCGAGGGCGAGAAGACCGCGCGGACCCGCGAAGAGGTGGCCCGGGCCCTGCAGGACGGGCGAGCGCTGCGGATCCGGTACTACACCGCCTCGAAGGACCAGATCACCGAGCGCACGGTCGACCCGATGCGGCTGCTGATCGTCCAGGCGGTCGGCTACCTGGAGGCCTGGTGCCGCCGCGCCGAGGGCGTCCGGCTGTTCCGGCTCGACCGGATCGACGAGCTGACCGTCCTCGAGGAGCCGTCACGGCCGCCCGCGCACGCCCACCCGACCGACATCTCCGACGGTGTCTTCCGCGAACGTCCCGATCAGCGGGAGGCGGTGCTGGTCCTCGACCCGGACGCACGCTGGGTAGCCGAGTACTACCCGTGCGAGGAGCTCGACGAGCTCGAGGGCGGCCGGCTGCGGATCCGGATGCGCTACGCCGACCAGTCCTGGATGGTGCGGCTGGTCCTCGGTCTGGGCGGGGAAGCGCTGGTCGAGAGCCCGGCCGACCTCGCGTCGGACGTCGGACGCCGGGCCGCCGACGCGGTGGCCCGAGCCCGTCACCTTCCGTCAACCTGTGACCACTAGGCTGGTGCGCGTGCCGTACCTGCCCACCGTCGTGCTCGCCGCGATCGGCCTGCTGCTGCTCGTCGTCCTGCTGGTCCGGACCGTGAAGGTCTTGCGTGCCTTCCGGCAGACCGCAAGCATGGTGGCTGCGAACACCCAGGACCGGGCGGGGATGATCCGCGCCCGGTCGGCCGCGCTGCGCGTCGCGTTCGCGGAGCGCCGCCGGAAGCCGGAAAACCAGTAACATCCCTACCAGACGCAGATAGGAGGCCACCATGCTGAACGGATTGCAGCCGTGGCATTTGATCATCCTGGTGCTCGTCGTCGTGCTGCTTTTCGGGGCCAAGAGGCTTCCCGACGCGGCCCGGTCCATCGGCAAGTCCATGAAGATCTTCAAGGCCGAGACCAAGGACCTCACCGGCGACAAGGCCGCGGCGAGCGAAGACGCCGAGCCCGCCGAGACGAAGCAGATCCCGGCCAAGCCCGCCGCACCCGCTTCGACCGACCAGCAGGTCGCCGACCTGCAGCGGCAGCTCGACGAGCTGAAGAAGCAGCAGGCCGCCGACCAGCCGCAGAAGAACGCCAGCTGAGCGGCTAGGCCACACCCGGTCCCCCGTCCACGGAGCGCGCCCGCAGCGGCGCGCTCCGGCGGACTCCGACGAGAACGGAACAACCGTGGCGGAATCCGCCTCCGGAAACGGTGACAGCCGCCGGTCCAAGCGGCGCAAGCGCAGCCGTCGCAGCAACCCCGACGGCACGATGACGCTCATCGAGCACATCTACGAGTTCCGCCGCCGCCTCGGCTTCGCGCTGCTCGCGGTCGTGGTCGGCGGGATCCTCGGGTTCATCTGGTTCGGCACCAAGATCGGTCCGATCCCGTCGCTCGGCGACCTGGTGAAGGACCCGTACTGCGCCATCCCGGCCGACCGGCGGCTCGACAGCGCCGACGGGTGCCGGCTGCTGCAGACCGTGCCGTTCGAGGCCTTCATGACGCAGCTGAAGGTCGGCATCGCGGCCGGTGCCGTGCTCCTCTCGCCGGCCTGGCTGTACCAGCTCTGGGCGTTCATCGCGCCGGGCCTGTACAGCAAGGAGCGCAAGTACGCGCTGACGTTCGTCGGGTTCGCGTCGGTGCTGTTCGCCGCGGGCGCCGTGCTCGCCTACATCCTCTTCCCGCACGCCCTGCAGCTGCTCATGGGCTTCGGGCAGGACGCGTTCGTCACCGCCCTCACGGCGGACAAGTACATCTCGTTCCTGCTGTCGCTGCTGATCATCTTCGGGATCAGCTTCGAGCTG
This sequence comes from Amycolatopsis lexingtonensis, assembly GCF_014873755.1. Lineage (NCBI taxonomy): Bacteria > Bacillati > Actinomycetota > Actinomycetes > Pseudonocardiales > Pseudonocardiaceae > Amycolatopsis > Amycolatopsis lexingtonensis. The sequence continues at coordinate 2,117,646 of NZ_JADBEG010000001.1, read as the reverse complement.
CCGCTGCTGGTCGTGATGCTCAACCGCGTCGGCGTGGTCAAGTACGTGCAGCTGAAGAAGTGGCGCCGCGGCATCGTGTTCGCGCTGTTCGTCTTCGCCGCCTTCGCGACCCCCGGCTCCGACCCGTTCTCGATGCTCGGCCTCGCCGGCGCGCTCACCGTGCTGTTCGAGATCGCCGTGCAGATGGCGCGCTTCCACGACCGCAAGCTCGAAAAGGCCCGCGGCGACGAGGGCTGGGACAAGCTCGCCGACGACGAGGCCGCGCCGTTCGACTACACGCCGAGCACCATCGACGACGAGCCGTCCACGCCGACCGCTTCCGGCGGCCGGTCGAGCACCGACGACGTCACGTAGTGGGGATCCACGCCGCGCTCGCCGTGCACCCGGCCTCGGGGCACGGCGCCGCCGCCCGGATCGCCGACACGGTCGCGGAGCGGCTGCGCGCCGCCGTCGACCGGCTCGACGTGCTGGTCGCGAACTCCGTCGAGGAGTCCCGCGAGCTGATGCGGACCTCCCACGGCGCCGGTCTCGACGTCCTGGTCGTGCTCGGCGGTGACGGCGCCGCCCACCAGGGCGTCCAGTTCTGCGCGAACCACGACGTGGCGCTCGGCCTGGTCCCGGCGGGTACCGGCAACGACTTCGCCCGCGCCCTCGGTGTCCCGGCCGAGCCCCTGGCCGCGGTCGACGCGCTGGTGGCGGCCCTGAAATCGGGTGCGCGGCGGCGGATCGACCTCGGCCGGATCGGCGACACGTGGTTCGCGACCGTCCTCTGCGCCGGGTTCGACGCCAGCGTCAACGAACGCGCCAACCGGATGCGCTGGCCGTCCGGGCCCCGCCGCTACGACCTGGCGATCCTGGCCGAACTGGCGTCCTTCCGGTCCCGCCCGGTGGTCGTCGACACCGGCACCGGCCGGATCGAGCTGGACGCCACGCTGGTCGCGATCGGCAACACGCGCTTCTACGGCGGCGGCGTCCCGATCTGCCCCACGGCCGACCCCGAGGACGGCGTCTTCGACGTCACGATCATCGGCCACGCCACCCGCCGCGGCCTGATGCGGATGCTCCCGGGCCTGCGCACCGGCAAGCACGTGACCCACCCGGCGGTCCGCACGCTGCGCGCCCGCTCGGTCGCCCTCACCGGCAACAACTGGCCCGCGTACGCCGACGGCGAGCCCCAGGGCACGGTCCCGGTGACGGTCAGCTGCGTCCCAGGCGCGCTGACGGTGCTGGCCTAACGCGCGGTCCGGCGTCTTGAATGAGTCATTCAGGACCTCCGAAGACCTGAATGACTCATTCAAGACGTCTTACCGGTCGTAGCCGCCCGCGCGCGCCACCAGCTGGCGGAAGTGGGCGGGGGTCAGCAGCCGTCCGGCCTCGGCGAAGTAGACGCCGCCGCAGCGGTGGCAGAACCAGCCCTGTTCCCACACCTGCTGGGCCGCCGGGACACCCTTCCGCTGCTTCCGGTGCGCCCGCACGCGGCGGACGTAGAGCCAGACCAGCACACCCGCGGCGAGGTACACCCCGAACGCCGGCAGCGAGAGCACCGCGAAGCCCAGCGCCTTCGCTCCCTCGCCGCCGGGGAGCGGGTCGTCGGCCGCCGAGAACGGCAGCAGCAGGAAGCAGCTGCCGACCAGTGCCAGCAGGATCACCGCCGCTACAAGGCCGCCGTTGCGGCGCGGTGGGGGAAAGGGGTCGAGGGAGCGGGCGACCGCGGTGACCGAGACCCCGCTGACCTGGCTGCTCGTGTAGACGACGCCGTCGCCGGCGGGGACGGCGACCGTCGGGCCCTGGCCGCGGTAGAAGGAGTGCCCGCCGTGGTACACCGCCGGCACGTGCTGCACCTGGTCCAGCTGCCCGCAGCTCGGGCACGGTTCGGTCATCGGGACCTCCTTCCGCCGCTCCGACGCGCCCGCCCGTGATCCGGTTCCGCGTCCGATTCAGGTGTATAACGCCCTATACCGCGGGGGTCGCCACGCCGTCGGTCACGCGGCGTGCGGAACGACGGGGGGATGTGAAACCCTGACGAGGTGGCCAATAGCCCTTCTCCGTCCCCGGCCGAGGCCTATGCGGCCTCCTCGCGCCGCGGGAAGTACCCCGAGCTGACGCGCTTCGCCGCGGAGGCGTCCTTCGAGTTCGACGAGTTCCAGGTCCGGGGGTGCGAAGCCCTCGAGGGCGGCCACGGCGTGCTCGTGTGCGCGCCCACCGGGGCGGGCAAGACCGTCGTCGGCGAATTCGCCGTGCACCTGGCGCTGGCCGAGGGCCGCAAGTGCTTCTACACGACGCCGATCAAGGCGTTGTCGAACCAGAAGTACGCCGATCTGGTCGCCCGCCACGGCGCCGACGCCGTCGGGCTGCTCACCGGGGACACCTCGATCAACGGCAACGCCCAGGTGGTCGTGATGACCACCGAGGTGCTGCGCAACATGCTCTACGCCGGCTCGTCGACGATCACCGACCTCGGGTACGTCGTCATGGACGAGGTCCACTACCTCGCCGACCGGTTCCGCGGCGCGGTCTGGGAAGAGGTGATCCTGCACCTGCCCGAGCACGTCCGCGTGGTCGGGCTGTCGGCCACCGTCAGCAACGCCGAGGAGTTCGGCGAGTGGCTGGTCGAGGTGCGGGGCGACACCACCGTCGTCGTGGACGAGCACCGGCCGGTGCCGCTGTGGCAGCACATGCTGGTCGGGAACCGGCTGCTGGACCTGTTCGCGGGCGAGGACACCCACCTGCCCGGAGCCGAGCTGCGGATCAACCCGACCCTGTTGCGGCGCACCGAGGAGATCGGCCGCCAGTACGCGCCGGCCGGGTTCCGGGGCCCACGCGGGAGGCGGGGGGCGCCGTCGCGGATGCCGCGGTTCCGGCCGCCGTCGCGCGTCGACGTCGTCGAGCAGCTGGACCGGGCCGGGCTGCTGCCCGCGATCGTGTTCATCTTCTCCCGCGCGGGGTGCGACGCCGCGGTGGCGCAGTGCGTGCGGTCCGGGCTGCGGCTCAACGGCCCCGGGGAGGTCGAGGAGATCCGCCGGGTGATCGACGCGCGGACGTCGGACCTGCCCGAGGGCGACCTGGGCGTGCTGGGCTACTGGGAGTGGCGCGAAGCGCTCGAGCGCGGCATCGCCGGCCACCACGCGGGGCTGCTGCCGGCGTTCAAGGAGACCGTCGAGGAGCTGTTCGTCCGTGGCCTGGTGAAGGTCGTGTTCGCGACCGAGACCCTCGCGCTGGGGATCAACATGCCGGCCCGCACGGTCGTCCTCGAGCGCCTGGTGAAGTACAACGGCGAAGCGCACGTCGACCTGACGCCGGGGGAGTACACCCAGCTGACCGGCCGGGCCGGGCGGCGCGGGATCGACGTGGAAGGGCACGCCGTCGTCGCGTGGCAGCCCGGGGTCGACCCCAAGCAGGTCGCCGGGCTCGCGTCGACCCGGACCTACCCGCTGCGGTCGTCGTTCCGGCCGGGCTACAACATGGCCGTGAACCTGGTCGCGCAGGTCGGCGCGGCCGAGGCGCGGGAGCTGCTGGAACAGTCGTTCGCGCAGTTCCAGGCCGACCGGTCGGTGGTCGGGACCGCGCGGCGGATCGAGCGGAACAAGGAAGCCCTGAAGGGGTACGCGGCCGCGATCACCGGCGACTTCGACGAGATGCTGGAGTACGTCGAGCTGCGGGCGAAGATCTCGACGCGGGAGAAGGCGCTGTCGCGGCAGAACACCGCGGCGCGGCGGGCGGGGACCGCGGAGTCGCTGGAGAAGCTGCGCAAGGGTGACGTCATCGCGGTGCCGGCGGGCCGTCGTGCCGGGCTCGCTGTGGTGGTCGACCCGGGTCTGGACCCGATCCGCGAGCCGCGTCCGGTGGTGGTGACCGAGGACCGGTGGTCCGGGCCGTTGTCGGTGGCGGACTTCCCTGCGCCGGTGGAGGCGCTGGGGCGGATCAAGCTGCCGCGGCACATCGAGCTGCGGTCGCCGAAGACCCGCCGGGACATCGCCTCGACGTTGCGCAACGCCGGGATTTCGTTGCCGGGCAGGCAGAAGCGGCGGTCCGGGGCCAATGAGGACGGTGAGCTGGCGGCGCTGCGGCGGGCCCTGCGCGCCCACCCGGGCCACGGGCTGGCCGAGCGCGAGGCGAACCTGCGCTGGGTCGAGCGGTACCAGCGGCTCACGGCGGAAACGCAGCAGCTGGAACGGAAGGTCGCGGCGACGACGCACTCGCTGGCGCGCGCGTTCGACCGGATTCTGGCGCTGCTGGGTGAACGCGGCTACTTGGGCCCGGAGTCGGCCGGGGACGGCGAGGACCGCGTCACCGAGCACGGCCGGCGTCTGACGCGGCTCTACAGCGAGTCCGACCTGCTGGCCGCCGAGTGCATCCGGCACGGCGTGTGGCGCGATCTCGGCCCGGCCGAACTCGCCGCCGTCGTCTCGACGCTGGTGTTCGAGGCGCGCCGTGACACCGCGGGCGAGCCGCGGCTGCCCGGGGGTGCGGTGCCCGAGGCGTGGCAGGAGACCGTGCGGCTGTGGGTGGAGCTGACCGAGGACGAGCGGCGGCACCGGCTCGACCGGACCCGGGAGCCCGACGCCGGGTTCGCGTGGCCGGTTTACCGGTGGGCGCGCGGGGAATCGCTGGAGAAGGTGCTCACCGCGGCCGAGGCGAACGGCCAGGAGCTGTCGGCGGGTGATTTCGTGCGCTGGTCACGCCAGGTGATCGACCTGCTGGACCAGATCCGCGACGTGCTCGGCAAGGCCGACCCGGTGGGCGCGGCGGCGGCCGCGGCGGTGAAGGCGCTGCGACGCGGTGTCGTAGCGGCGGGCGCCGCGTGAACTTCGTGTTAGGCCTGCTCCAAGCGGCGGAAGGGATGAGCGTGGTCACGTGTGCTCGGGTCCGACCTGTGGTTGGATCGCGTGCGACACCGTGCGTACGCGGCTTTACGGCGGTTTCGGGGTGGAGAGCTAGTTTGAGCGAAGCAGGCGGAGGCAGACGATGAGCACGCCGTATGGCGGCAACGACCCACAGCAGCCCCAGTACGGGCAGCAGCCGGGCGGCGCGTACCCGCCGAGCGGCCCGCAGGAGCAGCCCCAGTGGGGCCAGCAGCCGCCTTCCTACGACCCGAACCAGCAGCAGTACGGCCAGCCGCAGCAACCCCAGCAGTGGGGGCAGCAGCCCGGCGGCTACGGCCAGCCGCAGCCGCCTCAGCAGCCGCAGTGGGGCCAGCAGCCGCCGCCCTACGGGCAGCAGCCCGGTGGCGGGTACCCGCAGAGCGGCCCGCAGGCCCAGCCGGGGTACGGGCAGCAGCCGGGCGGGGCGTACCCGCAGAGCGGGCCCCAGGCGCAGCCGGGCTACGGGCAGCAGCCGCCGCCGGGTCAGTACGACTACGGCCAGCAACAGCAGCAGTATCCCGGTGCGCCGGAGGGCGAGCAGCAGGGGAAGTCGAAGAAGGGCCTGCTGATCGGCGTCGTCGCGCTGGTCGTGGTGCTGGCCGTCGTCGGGGTGCTCGGGTTCGTCGCGCCCGGGTTCTTCAAGACGCAGGTCTTCAACAACACCCAGATGCAGACCGACGTGCAGAAGCTGCTCACCGAGACGTACAAGATCGACGGCGTCACCGGCGTGACGTGCCCGGCCGAGCAGAAGGTCGAGGACGGCGCGAAGTTCGAGTGCACCGCCACGATCGCGGGCAAGCCGCAGCAGGTGCAGATCACGGTCAAGGGCGACGGCGGGAACTACGAGGTTTCCCCGCCCGCCACCAAGTAGCGCGCGAGAAGTCCGGCCGCCGGGGAATTCCGGTGGCCGGACTTCGTCGTTTCCGGAGATGATCCGGGGATGAGCGACTTCGAGATCCGGACGCTGCACACCGACGAGCACCGCGCCGCGAGCGACCTGTTCCGCGACACCGTGCACGTCGCCCCGGCCACCGACGCGGAATGGGAGCGCTCCGGGCGCGCGTACCAGCCGGGCGGGGCGATCGGCGCGTTCGACCCGGAACTCATCGGCACGGCCCGGTTCTTCGACGCGGAGCTGACCGTCCCGGGCGGGGCGCGGGTGCCGATGGCCGGCGTCACCGGCGTCGGCGTCCGCGCGGACCGGACCCGCCGCGGCGTGCTGCGCGCGCTGATGGCGGCGCAGCTGGAGGAGTTCTCCGAGCGTGGTGTGGTGTGCGCGAACCTGCTGGCGTCCGAGGCCGGCATCTACGGCCGGTTCGGCTACGGCCTGGCGACCCGGAACCGCACCTACCACGTCGACCGCGCGCGGGCCCGGCTGCGGCCGGACGCCCCCGCCGGCGGCGAGATCGAGCTGCTGAACGCCGACCAGGCCTGGGAAGCCCTCCCCGGCGTCTACGACCGCATCGGGCGCCGGCCGGGGATGATGTCGCGGCCGGAGGTGCTGTGGCGGCTCTACGAGGCCCAGTGCCGGCGCCGCAGCCAGCCGATGAAAGCGGTGGTGCACCACGGTCCCGACGGGCCGGACGGGTTCGCCACCTTCTTCGTCGAGGGTCTTCAGGCGTACCCGTGGACCAAGGACCTGGAGGTCCCGGACCTGTTCGCCGCCACGCCGGCCGCGTTCGCCGGGTTGTGGCGGTTCCTGCTCGGCGTGGACCTGGTGGACCGGATCGTGGCCGAGGAACGTCCGCTCGACGAGCCGATCGAGCTGTTGCTGGCGGACCACCGCCGGCTGACCGACAACCGGATCGGCGACGAGCACTGGATCCGGCTCGTCGACGTCCCGAAAGCGCTGGGCGCACGGGAGTACGGGCCGGGTGAGCCGGTCGTCGTCGAGGTCACGGATCCGCTGCTGCCCGGCAACAGCGGCACCTACCGGATCACCCCGAACGGGGCCGAGCGCGGCGACGGGCCCGCTGCCCTGCGGCTCGACGTCACCACGCTCGCGATGCTGTACCTCGGCACCTGGAAGGCTTCGGCGCTGGCCGGTGTGGGCCGGATCGAGGTGCGGGACGCCGCCGCGCCGCCGGCCGCGGACACGCTGTTCGGCACCCGGTCGGTGCCGTGGAGCGGCTCCCACTTTTAAACGAGGTGCCGTCGCCCGCGGCGGGCGGCAAGATCGGAGGCATGACCGCCTTCGACGTCCGCCCCGTCACCGAGGACGAGCGCCGCAGCACGTTCGACCTGCTCGGCCGTTCCCTGCACAGCAACCGCGTCAGCGACGACCTCTGGTCCCGCTTCGGGGTTTCGTGGCCGGCGGCGCACAAGTTCGGCGCGTTCGACGGCGACACCCCGATCGGGATCGCCAGTTCCTTCGACACCGACCTCACCGTGCCCGGTGGCCGGGCGCTGGCGGCGGCCGCGGTCGACGGCGTCGGGGTGCGCGCGGATCGCACTCGCCGCGGGGTGCTCACCGAGCTGATGCGCGTCCAGCTGGCCGACATCGCCGCGCGCGGGCTGCCGCTGGCGGTCCTGCACGCCAGTGAGCCCACGATCTACGGCCGCTTCGGCTACGGCTCGGCCGCGCTGGGCAAGACGATCCGGGTGGCGCGGCCGGCGGCCCGGCTGCACGAGCGCGTCGCGCTTTCGGGCGAGGTGCGGATGCTGACGCCGGACGAGGCCGTCAAGGAGATTCCCGCGCTGTACCGGCGGATCGGGCGCCGTCCGGGCACGATCGGCCGCCCGCCGCAGTGGTGGCCGGTGATGCACGACCGGCTCGCCGGCCCGGACGGCGACCACGTCGTGGCCGTCCACAGTGGACCGGACGGGGATGACGGCTTCGTCGTCTACGAGACCGTGAGCCGCCGGTCGCTGGAGGCACCGGACGAAGGCGCGGTGCTGAAGGTCCGCGACCTGCACGCCGACGGCCCGGCCGCCCTGGCCGGCCTCTGGCGGTTCCTGCTGTCGGTCGACCTGGTCTCCGCGGTGCACGCCCGCCACCGCCCGGTGGACGAGCCGTTGTCGGCGATGCTGACCGACCACCGGCACTCGGCCACGCTCGCCGTCGAGGACGACCTGTGGCTGCGGCCGGTGGACGTCCCGGCGGTGCTGGCGGCCCGGACGTACCGGGCGGCCGAGCCGGTGGTGCTGGCGGTGACCGACCGCCTGCTGCCCGCCAACGCCGGCCACTACGAGGTCGGGCCGGGCGGTACCCGGCGGACCGGGGCCGCCGCGGACCTGACCCTCGACGTCGACACCCTCGGCATGCTGTACCTGGGGGAGTGGAGTGCCACGGCGCTGGCGCACGCGGGCCGCGTCGAGGTCCGCGACCCGGCCGCGGTGGCGCGGGCGGACGAGCTGTTCACGACGATCGCCGCACCGTGGTGCGGCACGCACTTCTAGGCGCCGGGCAGGGCCTTGAGGAGCCGTTCGACGGAGTTGCCCAGGTTCCACCGTTCGGCGAGCTCGGCGACCCGCTCAGGATCGGCGGGCGCCGCGGGCACAGTGTCGGGGCGGGACTGCTCGACCGGCGCGTCGACGGCGACCCGCACGACGGTGGGGGCGACCGCGAGGTAGTCGGCCGCGTCGGAGAGCCGCAGCCGGGTCTTGAGCGGGACCCGGGAGTCCCCGGCCGCGGCGGCCTCGAGCAGTGCGTCCAGCGAGCCGAACTGCGTGATCAGCTTCGCCGCGGTCTTCTCGCCGATCCCGGCGACGCCGGGGAGCCCGTCGGAGGGGTCGCCGCGCATCACGGACATGTCCGCGTACGCCGGTCCGGCCGTCTCGCGGGGCAGGCTGTAGCGCTCGGCGATTTCGGCCGGGCCCAGCACTTCGGCCTTCGCCCACCCCTTGCCGACGTAGATCACCGACGCGGGCGACGGCTCGGTGCGCACCAGCTGGAACAGGTCGCGGTCGCCGGTGATCACCTCGACCGGGACGGCCTTCTCCCGGGTGGCCAGCGCGCCGATGACGTCGTCGGCCTCGTAGCCGGCCGCCTCCGCGGTCGCGAACCCGAACGCCTCGAGGAGGTCGAGGATGATCGGCACCTGCGGGGTGAGCGTGTCGGGCACTTCTTCGACGTCCGGGCCGCTGCCGGTCTCCTCGGCGACCCGGTGGGCCTTGTAGCTGGGGAGCAGGTCGGTGCGGAACTTCGGCCGCCAGTCCGCGTCCAGGCAGCACACGAGCCGGGCGGGCCGCCGGTCGGTGAGGATCCGCGCGATCGTGTCGGCGAACCCGCGCACGGCGTTGACCTGCGTCCCGTCCGCGGCGCGCATGGAGTCGGGCAGGGCGAAGAACGAACGGAAGTACAGGCTCGCGGAGTCGAGCAGGGCAAGGGATCCGGTCACCCGCACAGCCTGCCACGCCCGGCGGTCACCCGGGGTGCGCGACGCACCCCGGGGTCGAGTCCGGCGGGGGAGGGGAGCCGCGTCACCCGGCCCGGCATGTCGCGGCCCCAGGCCGTCCGGCCGGTGGCGTCGCCCGGCTAGGCTCGCCCTCATGTCGCGCCGATCCCTCCACACGCCAGCCCCCGACGCCGCCGCCCTCCGCGCCCGCCTCGACCGCGCCCGCACCGCCGCGGCCGCCGCCGGCACCGACGCCCTGCTGATCGCGCCCGGCTCCGACCTGCGGTACCTGCTCGGGCAGGCCGGTGGCTCGTTCGAGCGGCTGACCACCCTCGTCGTGCCCGCCGACGGCACCCCGGCGCTCGTCGTCCCGAAGCTGGAGGCGCCCGGGTACGCCGACGTCCCCACCGACGAGCTCGGCGTCGAGCTGCTCACCTGGGTGGATGGCGACGACCCGTACAAGCTGGTCGCCGACCGGCTCGGCAAGCCCGGCCGCGTCGCGGTCAGCGACTTCACCCCGGCGCTGCACGTGCTGGCGCTGCGGGCCGCGCTCGGCGAGGCCGAGCAGACGCTGGCCGGCCCGGTCGTGCGCGAACTGCGGATGCGCAAGGACGCCGCCGAAATCGCGTCGCTGCGGGAGGCCGGCGCCGCGATCGACCGCGTGCACGCCCGCGTCCACGAGTGGCTGCGGCCCGGCCGCACCGAGGCCGAGGTCGGCGCCGACATCGCCGCGGCCATCGTCGAGGAGGGGCACGTCCAGGCGGACTTCGTGATCGTCGGCTCGGGCCCGAACGGCGCCAGCCCGCACCACGACGTCTCCGGCCGCGTCATCGAGAAGGGTGACGTCGTGGTCGTCGACATCGGCGGCCCGCTGCCCGCCGGCTACAACTCCGACTCCACCCGCACCTACGCCGTCGGCACGCCGCGCGACGCCGACGTCGCCGAGACCTACGCGGTGCTGCAGCGCGCCCAGGCCGCCGCGGTGGCCGCGGTCAAGCCGGACGTCACCGCCGAGGCCGTCGACGCCGCCGCGCGCGAGGTCATCGCCGAGGCCGGGTTCGGCGAGTACTTCATCCACCGCACCGGCCACGGCATCGGCCTGGACGTGCACGAGGAGCCGTACATCATCGCCGGCAACGCGCTGCCACTGGAGCCGGGCATGGCCTTCAGCGTCGAGCCGGGCATCTACCAGCCGAACCGCTGGGGCGCCCGGATCGAGGACATCGTGATCGTCACCGAGGACGGTGTCGAGTCGGTCAACAACCAGCCGCACGAGCTCGTCGTGCTGGACGCATGACGGCCGGTGGCCTGGAGCCGCTGGACCAGGCGATCGTCCAGGAGCTCGCGGCCGACGGCCGGCGCAGCTTCACCGACCTCGCCGAGCGGGTCGGGCTGTCGGTGTCGGCGGTGCACCAGCGGGTGCGCCGCCTCGAGCAGCGCGGGGTCATCCTCGGCTACACCGCGCGGCTCGACGGCGAGCAGATCGGCCTGCCGCTGACGGCGCTGATCTCGCTGACGCCGAACGACCCGGCGGCGCCGGACGACTACCCGCAGCGGATCCAGCACATCAAGGAGATCGAGTCGTGCTACTCGGTGGCCGGCGACGAGTCCTACATCCTGCTGGTGCGCGTCCCGTCGCCGCTGGGGCTGGAGGACCTGCTGCGCCGGATCCGCGAGTCGGCGAAGGTCTCGACCCGGACGACGGTGGTGCTCTCTACGCCGTTCGAGGGACGTTCGCCGACGTTCTGACGCCGGCGGCCCGTCCGGGGGCCGGAGCACTGGTACGGTAAAAGGTATGGCAACACGTAAGGTCACGCTTTCGCTGGACAGCGGCGCGCTGGAATTCGCCGAACGAGCCGCGAAAGCCCACGGAATCTCGGTCTCGTCCTGGCTGTCGAAGGCAGCCAGGCGCGAGGCGGTTCGCACGGGATACACCCCGCGGAAGCCGGAGCCGGCCGTCGCGGAATCGGACGAGGCCGAGCGCACCGCGGCGGAAAAGGATCTGCGTGCGCAGGGGTGAAGTCTGGACGTACCACCCCCCGACCGATCCGGCCCGGCAGCGCACGGTCGTGCTGCTGTCCTCGGACGGGGTGAACGAATCCGAGCGGCCCTGGCTGCTCGGTACCGAGCTGCTCGAACGTGACCCGCAGGACATCCTCGGCGTCGCGATCGACGCGCGCTACTGGGTGTCGACACTCAACCTGACCCGGCTCTACCGGCCGTGGTTCGACGAGCGGATCGCCGAGATCGACCTGGAAGTCCAGGAGCGCATCGACATCGCGTTGCGAGCAGCACTCGATCTTTAAGTGTATAACGCCCTATACCGCCTGGCAGGCTTGAAAAGCCGTCATAGCACCTGAGGAAACCCCCGCTACAGACCGGGGAGGGCTCAGCGGGCCACGACCTCCGGGGCCGAGTGCAGCTTCCCGTCCGCCCCGGCGAGGCAGGAGGCGTTCCCTTCGCGGGCCGCGATGAACTCCGTGAGGCAGTTGGCGATCGCCGCGTGCCCGGCGGCGTTGGGGTGGAACGACTCCTGCAGCGCGTGCCCGGCCCGGTCGGCTTGGCCGAGGTCGGACAGCTGCAGGGTGAGGCGGGTGAACCACTCCGTCGCGGGGTTGGCGCCGCCGCTGCAGGCTTCGTGCTTGACGCCGGCCTTGGCGAGGTCGAGGAACCGGGCGCCGGTCTGCTGTGCGGCCGCTTTCAGGCCGGAGGAGAGGACGCCGATCCCGGTCTGGGAGATCCAGCGGAGGTCTTCGACGCGGAACGGGCAGCCGTTGAGGGTGCGCAGGTCTTCGGGCAGGTCCGGGCCGATGGGTGCGGCGTAGGACTGCAGGACGAGCTGGTAGTCGGCGGGGACGTAGCCGGCTTGGGCGAGGACTTTCTTGACGTCGGAGACGGCGGTCGCGACCTTGGGCACCATGGCGTCCACTTTGGACTGCCAGCTTTGCTTGAGCGCTTCGCTGCAGGGCGGGCCGCCGGGGTCGAACCAGGCTTTGAAGCATTCGGTGACCTGGTTGGAGAACTTGGGTTCGTCGTTGGCGCCGACGGCGATGACGACGGCGGCGACGCGGTGGTCCTTGACGAGGGTGGCGAGCTGCTGGGCTTGGGAGCCTTCGGTCCACTGCTTGGTGTCGCCGAGGGCGACCTGTTCGGCGGGGGCGCCGGAGCAGCCGAGGTTGACGTGGGCGGTGATGCCGGGGATGTCGATCTTTTCGACGAAGGCGTTGGGTGAGCGGTGGCACCAGTTGCCGCCTTGGCCGTTGGTGGTGGCGGTGTACTGGCCGGCGCCTTCGCCGGAGACGGTGCTGTCGCCCATGGCGACGACGGTGAGCGGGCCGGTGCCGGGTGGGCCTTGGCGGGGCTGGGGTTGCCCGTTTTTGCTTTCGGAGCCGAAGAAGACGAAGGAGCCGATCAGCAGGGCCACGCAGACGAGGACCAGTGCCCCCCAGTACCACCGAAGACGTCGCATCGGCGTCGATTCTACGGTTCGGGTGGTCGGCGCCCGTGAAGTGGATCAGGCCTAGTGCCTGTATCGAAATCGTTCAGGGCCGTTCGGCGACCGTGATCCCGGGTTCCGGCAGACCGTCGACGCCTCGCCCGCCGCGCTGCCGCCGTGTTCGCCAGGTCAAAGGTCTTGAATGACTCATTCAGGTCCTCGGAGGTCCTGAATGAGTCATTCAAGACGTCGGCGGACCACCCGCTGGCAGTCCACACCGACACCGACTTTGATACCGACCCTAGCCGGCTTCGGTGAGGTCGGTGGTCGCGGCGAGTTCGGCGGCGACGTCGGTGATGGTGCGGATGGCGGGGTTGTCGTTGGCAGGTGACCAGACGAGTTCGGTGCGGGCGACGTCGCCTTCCAACGGGACGAACGCGACTCCGCTCCGGCGGAGGCTGTGCGAGGAGCGGGTCAGGCGGGTGACGCCGACGCCGGCGGCGACGAGGCCGAGGAGTCCTTGGACGGTGGCGGCGCGCTGGACGACGTTCGGGGTGAAGCCGGCGGCGGCGAAGTCGTCGTCGTAGGCGCGGTGCCAGGGTTCCCAGCTGGTGCGCGGGGTGAGGACCCACGGTTCGGCGGCGAGGTCCGCGAGCTTCAGTGCGGTACGGGTGGCGAGGGGGTGGTCGGCGGGCAGGACGGCGCAGACTTCTTCGGTGAGCAGCGTGCGCGTGGTGAGGTCGTCGACCAGGGGTGGGCGGGTGAAGGCCAGGTCGAAGCGGTGGTGGCGGAGGCCGTCGACGAGTTCGGCGATGGACGCTTCGGCGGTGGTGACGGTGAGGCCGGGGAATCGTTGGCGGACGGCGCGGACGATCGGGGGCAGCAGGTAGTTGGCGGTGGTGGTGAGGAAGGCGAGCCGGGCGGTGCCGATTTCGCCGCGGACGGCGCGGCCGAGGGTGGCGACGGCTTCGTCGGCGCGGGTGAGTACCGCGCGGGCTTCGGGGAGGAACAGTGCGCCGACGGCGGTGAGGCGGGTGCCCCGGGCGTCGCGGTCGAACAGGCGGGCGCCGAGGGTGCGTTCGAGGACGGTGATCTGCTGGGAGAGCGACTGCTGGGCGATGTGGAGGCCGGCGGCGGCGCGGGTGAAGCTGGTTTCGTCGGCGACGGCGACGAAGTAGCGCAGGTGCCGTAGCTCGGGGGTCACAGGTTCTGACTGTAGCCGTGGCAGGAGACCGGTGTTGGCGCCCCGGTGGTGATCGTCCGCAGGATGGGGTGAGGAAACCACTGGGAGGACGGAAAGATGACGAACACCGACGGCCGCGTCTGGTTGATCACCGGCTGCTCGGCCGGGTTCGGGCGGGAGATCGCGCTGGCCGCGCTGGCGGCGGGTGACCGCGTGGTGGCGACCGCCCGGCGGCCGGAGACCTTGGCGGATCTGGTCGAGCGTGGCGGTGACCGGGTCCGGACGGCGGCGCTGGACGTGACCGACGAGGGGCAGATCGACGCGGCGGTGAAGACCGCGCTGGCGGCGTTCGGGCGGATCGACGTCGTGGTGAACAACGCGGGCAACGGTTCGGTCGGCGCGGTCGAGGAGCTCACGATGGCCGAGCTGCGCGGGCTGCTGGACGTGATGTTCTTCGGCGCGGTGGCGGTGACGAAGGCGGTGCTGCCGCACCTGCGGGCGCAGGGCAGCGGCACGGTCGTGCAGATCAGTTCGATGGGCGGGCAGCTGTCGATGCCGGGCTTCGGTGCTTATTGCGCGGCGAAGTACGCGCTGGAGGGTATTTCGGGGGCGCTGGCGGCGGAGGTGGCGCCGTTCGGGGTGCGGGTGCTGATCGTGGAGCCGGGTGCGTTCCGGACGGAGTTCGGGGGTGGGCGCATGCACCGCTCGCGCACGATCGAGGCGTACGCGGTGTCGACGTCCGGCACACGGGAGGCGGTGGAGCAGATGGACGGCACCCAGCCGGGCGACCCGGCCAAGGCCGCGGCGGCGATCGTCCGGGCGGTCGGGAGTCCTGACGCTCCGCTGCGCCTCGCGCTGGGCGCGGACGCGGTGGAGGCGATCCGGGCGCAGCACGAGGCGCTGGCGGCGGACTTGGCGGCGTGGGAGGACGTCAGCCGGGCCACCGCGCTGGGTTAGTCCTGCAGCAGGCCGAGGACGTTGCCGTCGGCGTCGGTGAAGGTCGCGACGAGGCGGCCGTTGCCGACGTCCTTGGGCTCGTCCTTGACCTTGGCGCCGGCGGCGGTCACTTCGGCGAGTTTCGCGGCGATGTCGTCGACGTGCCAGTAGGTGACCGGGCCGGTCATGCCCTGCTGGGCGCCGTTGGGGACCAGGCCGATGTGCTGGCCTTCGGTGTCGTAGCCGACGTAGTAGGGCGCGTCGGCCTGGGGTTCGGTGCCGAGCAGGGCGGTGTAGACGGCTTTGGCCGCGGCCAGGTCGGTGACGGGGTGGAGGACGGTTTTGATCCCCTGGGTGGTCATCGCGGTGCTCCTGTGGTCGTCTTTGCGGTACGGCGACGACGCTATTCCCGGCCTGCTGACCTGAGCTTCTCGATTCCTGATCGATCAGTCGAGCAGGGCGGTGAGCACGCCGTCGAGGAGGCGGACGCGGCGGTCGGCGATGCGGTGGACCTCGTCGTCGTGGGTCGCGACGATGACCGCCGCTCCCTCCGACGCGCAGCGGCGCAGCAGCCGCAGGACGCGGGGGGTGGAGCCGGCGTCGAGGTGGGCGGTCGGCTCGTCGGTGAGCAGGACCCGCGGGCGCCCCGCGACCGCACGGGCGAGTGCGACTCGCTGCTGCTGACCGAAGGAGACCTCGAGCGGATAACGGTCGCCGAGTTCGCCGATGCCGAGTTCGTCGAGGAGTTCGGTGACGCGGGCGTGGATCTGGGCGGCGGCGGGGCGGGGGACGTCGGTGCGCAGCCGCAGGGGGAGGGCGACGTTCTCGGCGATGGTCAGTTCGTTGGCCAGGCCGAGGGCTTGGGGGAGCACGGCGCAGGTGTGCCACGGGGGCGCGCCGCTGATGGGGACGCCGTCGAGGAGGACGCAGCCGGAGTCGGGGGAGTCGAAGCCGCACAGCAGCGCGAGCAGGGCGCTCTTGCCGGAGCCGGAGCGGCCGGACACGGTGACCAGTTCGCCGGCGGCGACGCGCAGTTCGAGGCCGCGCAGGACTTCGATGTCGCCGCTGGGGTGGGTGAAGCTGCGGCGGAGGCCTTTGGCTTCGACGAGGGTCATGGCTGCGGTTCCCGTTCTTCGATGCGTTCGAGGGTGCCCTTGTGGAGCCGGGCGACCCGGGCGCCGAGGTCGATGAGGCGGTCGTCGTGGGAGGCGACCAGTACCGCGAAGTCCTGGTCCACCAGGTACCGCAGGGTGTCGAGGACGAGGTCGGCAGAGGCTTCGTCGAGCTGGGACGTCGGTTCGTCGGCGAGGATCACCGTGGAGCGGGCGGCGAGGACGCAGCCGAAGGCGAGGCGTTGCTGTTGCCCGCCGGAGAGGGCGGAGATCTTCCAGTCGCCGGTGCCGTGGAGGCCGAGCTGGCCGAGGATGTCGTCGGGGTTGCAGTCGGTGCCGGCGGCTTCGGCGGCGGCGCGGAGGTTTTCGGCGACCGGGAGGTAGCCGAGCAGGTTGTCGGCGGGGTTCTGGAACACCAGCCCGAGGTGGTGGCGGCGCAGTGCGCGGCGTTCGCGGTGCTTGAGCTTGCGGATGTCGGCGCCCTGGAAGGTCAGGGTGCCGCGGGTGGGTTGTTCGAACAGGCCGAGTACGCGCAGCAGGGTCGACTTGCCGGAGCCGGACGGTCCGGCGAGGACGGTCATGCCGCGGGCGGGGACGTCGATGCTGACGTCGTCGACGCCGGTGACGATCCCGGCGGGGGTCGGGTAGTCCACGCCGATGCCGCGCAGGGAGAAGATCGGTTTTTCAGGCACGGATCAGCTCCGCGGTCCGGGCGGTGCGCACCGAGCGCACCGCGATCCAGCCGGCGAGGGCGACGACCGCCACGCCGATGACGACGACGGTCAGCACGAAGGGCAGCGGGTCGGGTAGTTCGGAGCGTGGGGCGAGGAAGGTGGCGGGGTCGAACCGCGGGACGGACAGGCCGGCCACGGAGACGCCGCATGCGACGCCGACGGCGATGGCGAGGCCGCTGAGCGCGCCGAGTTCCATGAGGTGGCTGGCGAGCAGGGTGCGTGGCCGCATGCCCATGCGCAGCACGAGGGCGCCGGCGAGGGCGTTCTGCCGTCGGCGGACTTCGACCGCCACCAGCAGGGACAGGATCGCGACGATGCCGAGAACCGCGCCGAGCAGCGCGACGAACGAGAACGTCCACGACACGACGAAGAACGGCAGGCCGTCGAGCGCGGTTTCGCGGCTGACGCGGTTCGGGATGAACACCCCCGCGGAGCGCAGCGCGGTCGTCGCCTCCGCCATCGGAGCCTTCGTCAGCACGCTCCACTTCGGGACGCTGTCGAGCTGCGCGTGGCTGAGCACCGTGCGGGAGACGACGTAGCCGGGTGAGGTGCCGATCATCGGGAACACCGGCAGGTCGCTGGCGGGGACGGCGTCGGGGAGCCCGTCCGGCAGCGCGGCGGTCTGCTTGGCCGTGTGCCCGACGCGGATGACCGGGGTGCCGCGCGGGTCCGGCTGCGAGATCTTGCGCAGCAGCCCGTCGAGGTCGCCGGTCGGCACGCTGTCCACGGCGGCGCCGTGGGCGAACGTCGCCGGGTCGACCACGAGCACGACGCTGCCGGTGCCGGTCAGCTCGCCGACCACGGTGCTGGTGCCCGCCAGTGACGGCGGCATGGCGACGTCGCCCATGCCGATCGGGCTGTCGGTGTCGAGACGGGCGTTGCTGCCGACGAAGACCGCCGACTTGGTGTCGAGTGCCTCTTCCTGACCGCGGGCGATGCCGATTCCGGTGGCCAGGGTGCCCACGGCGAGGGTGCCGATCACCAGCACGCCCGTCACCGGTGCGCGGGCGCCGGCCAGCCGGCGGATCGCCAGCTGCAGCGCCGGGCGTGACCAGAGCCGGGCGCGGTGGGAGGCGTGCAGGGCCAGCCACGCCAGCCGCGCGGTCAACAGACCGACGGTCAGCACTACGAACACCGGGTAGGTCAGCGCCAGCGGATCCACCTGCGGTAATGGATTTCCGAGCCGGGACCCGCTGCCGTAGTGCGCGAGGCGGTTCCAGCCGAGCCAGGCCATTCCCGCGGTCGCGAGCTCCCACGGGAAGTACGCCAGCGCCCGCGCCCGGTTGCCCTTGCCCCGGACCCGGCCGAGTTCGAACTCCCGGTGGACGCGGACGGCGACGACGAGGGCCAGCAGCGCCAGCGAGACCGCCAGCGTGCCCGCCGCGACCCCAGCGGCCCGCAGCTCGGCGGCCGGATCCGGGGCGCCCGGCGGGCCGTAGACGCCCAGCAGCAGCCGGGCCGCGACGGCTCCGGCGGCGCCGCCCACGAAGATCGGCAGGCCGAGTTCGGCGACGGCGAGCCCGCCCAGCGCGGCCGGGCCGCTGCCGCGGGCGGAGAGCAGGCGCAGCTGCGCGTGCCGCCGCTGGTACCACTGCAGGGCGACGGTGCCGAGGCCGGCGCAGCCGACCAGGACGCTGATCAGGGCGAGCGGCAGGATCGAGACGAAGACGTTGTCCTGGGCCTGGCGGGCGATCTGCACCGAGCGTTCGAAGGTGGGGACGTTGGCGGCCACCAGGGACCCGAGGCCCTGGGCGGTGAGGTCGGCGCGGACGTCGGCGACGAGGTCCTGGGAGCGCCGCAGCAGGTCTTCGGCGGCGCTGAGGGTGGTCGGGGCCGGTTCGTAGAAGGAAATGTGGAAGTACTGCATCGTCGGCAGGCCGATGGCCTTGATCGCGGTGTCGAAGGTCTTCTGGTCGGTGGCGAAGACGATCGAGTCGATCGGGTCGTCGACCAGCCGGTCGACGACGGCGCCGGACTGCTGGGAGCACCACCACCGCGGTGGCGGGTCGAGCAGGTCGCCGTAGATGCCGGTGACCGGCGGCAGCGGGATGCCCTGGAAGCTGGGTTTCGCGCCGACCCCGATGTGTTCGGCGTCGGCGACGACGTTGCCCAGCCACAGGCCGGGTGCGCGCGAGCCTTGCTGGAGCGTCAGGTTGTCCAGGCCGACCTGGTCGCGGTAGCCGAGGCGGATCTTGTAGTGCGGGTCGCCGTTGAACTCGGTGCCGCGCAGCACGGTCGTGTAGGCGCCGACGACGGGTGCGCCGAAGCCGTGGGCGGGGGCGTGCCGCTGGACGGCCTGGGTGACGGCGGGGATGTCCTGGACGCGGATGTTGCCCTTGCCGAAGACCGGGCCGTAGCTGTCGGGGCAGGTGATGCCGGTCTGGTAGTTCACCGTAGCGCCGCCGGCCGCGGAGGCCTGCAGGACCGCGGCGGTGCCGAGGAAGCAGGCGAGCAGTGAGGTCACCGCGGCCACGATGAGCGTCAGCGGGCTGGAGAGGGCGGCCTTCGGGGCCGCCCGCCACGGTTTGGTCACTCTGTGTTGTCCAATCTTCCCCCATGTCACCCGCATGGACGCGCACGCTACCGGGAGATCCGTGGTGTTGGAACGTTTTTGTCACGATCGTTAGTCGGGTGGACTTGGTCACGCTCGGCGCAACCCCGGCGGCCGTCCGGCCGGTTTAGTGGTCTAGACCTTGACGGACTGATTGGTCTGATCCAATCCTGAGGGCGTTCCCCCGTGCACCGCCGCGGCACGGTTCACCGCCGGCTCTGGAGCGCTAGATGCGACGACGCAGATTCTCCGCCCGAATGTCCGTTTTCCTGGCCGCGCTGACGGTTTCGGCCGGTTCGCTGGTCAGCGCCGCCGGAACCGCGCAGGCCGCCACGCCGCTGCCCGCGCACGTGTTCGCGCCCTACTTCGAAGCCTGGACGGGGGAGAGTCCGGCCGCGCTGGCCCAGCAGTCCGGCGCCAAGCACCTCACCATGGCATTCATCCAGGCCGCCACCAAGGGCTCCTGCACCGTCTACTGGAACGGCGACACCGGGATGCCGATCGCGAACTCGACCTTCGGCGCCGACATCGCCACGATCCGCTCCCGCGGCGGGGACGTCATCCCGTCCTTCGGCGGCTACACCGCCGACAACACCGGCACCGAGATCGCCGACAGCTGCACAAGCGTGGACTCCATCGCCGCCGCCTACGAATCGGTGATCACCACCTACTACGTCCCGCGGCTCGACATGGACATCGAAGACAACTCCCTCACCAACGCCGCCGGCATCGACCGCCGCAACAAGGCCATCAAGAAGGTCCAGGACTGGGCCGCCGCGAACGGCCGCTCCCTGCAGATCTCCTACACCCTGCCCACGACCACCCACGGCCTCGCCGACAGCGGCCTGGCCGTGCTGCGCAACGCCGTCACCAACGGCACCCGCGTCGACGTGGTCAACCTGATGACCTTCGACTACTACGACAACGCCGCCCACCAGATGGCCACCGACACCCAGACCGCCGCGACCGGGCTGGTCTCCCAGCTCGCCGCGCTCTACCCGGGCAAGACGCAGGCGCAGCTGTGGGCGAGCGTCGGGGTCACCGAGATGATCGGCGTCGACGACTTCGGCCCCGCCGAAACCTTCACCACCGCCGACGCCGCGACCGTCTACAACTGGGCCGTCGCCAAGGGCATCAACGAGATCTCCTTCTGGGCGCTGCAGCGCGACAACGGCAGCTGCCGCGGCGGCGCCGCCGCGGACAACTGCTCCGGCATCGCCCAGGACACCTGGTTCTTCAGCCACGCCTTCGAGCCCTTCACCGGCGGCACCTCCGTCCCCGGCAACGACTTCTCCCTCACCGCGAACCCGGCCTCGGCCGCCGTCGACCCCGGCAAGTCCGCCACGGCGACCATCACCACCGCGGTGACGTCCGGCTCCGCGCAGCAGGTCGCGCTGTCGGTCACCGGCGCGCCCGCCGGCGTCACGGCGTCGGTCAGCCCGGGCACGGTGACCGCGGGCGGCACCGCGACCCTGTCGGTGAGCACCACGACCGCGGCGGTCCCCGGCGTCTACCCGCTGACCGTCACCGGCGCGGCCACCTCCGGCAGCCACAGCGCCACCTTCACGCTCACCGTGAACGGCACCCCGCCCGCCGGCGGGGTCGTCAACGGCGGCTTCGAAACCGGCGCGCTGAGCCCGTGGAGCGCCGCGGGTGACGCGATCGTCGCTTCCCCGGCCCACTCGGGCACGCACGCGCTGCAGGTCGTGCCCACCGCCTCGGCCACCGGCGAAGCCGCGCAGAACGTCACCCTCGCCCCCAACCACGCCTACACGCTCAAGGCATGGGTGCAGGGCAGCTACGCCTACGTCGGCGTCCGCGGCGCGGCCAGCGCGAGCACCTGGACCTCCAGCAGCGGCTGGACCCAGCTGTCGGTGCCCTTCACCACCGGCGCGTCGGGCGCGGTGACCGTCTACGTCCACGGCTGGTACGGCCAAAGCGCCCTCTACGCGGACGACTTCAGCATCGGCTGAGGCGTTCGGCAGCGGCCCGGTTGCGCAAAGCGGAGGTTGGCCGGGCCGCCGCGGGGCGAAAGACTCGCGAGGAGGATCTTTCGCCCCACCCCAGGAGGACCGATGCCGCACATCCCGCTCGACCCGGCCCTGCCCGGGATCTCCGCCCTGTTCGCCTACCGGCCGGAGACCGCGGCGCCGCTCGGGCAGCTGGCCGAAGTGCTGCTGCGCGGTCCCAACTCCCTCACCGTCGGCGAACGCGAGCTGATCGCGGCCGTCGTGTCCAACGGCAACGAGTGCCGCTTCTGCACCGGCAGTCACGCCGCCGCGGCCGCCGAGACCCTCGACGGCGGCCGCGCGGTGGTCGACGCCGCGTGCGGGGGGATCGACGACGCGCCGGTGTCGGCGAAGATCAAGGCGCTGCTGTGGATCGCCCTCGCCGTCCGCGAAACCGGGCGCGCGGTCACCGACGAGCTCGTCGCCGCCGCCCGCGCCGAGGGCGCCACGGACGTCGAAATCCACGACACCGTGCTGATCGCGGCGTCGTTCTGCCTGTTCAACCGGTACGTCGACGGCCTGGGCACGATCGCACCCGAGGACCAGGCCGTCTACGACCAGATCGGCAAGCGCCTGGCCACCGACGGGTACGCCGG
Source organism: Amycolatopsis lexingtonensis (assembly GCF_014873755.1). Taxonomy (NCBI): domain Bacteria; kingdom Bacillati; phylum Actinomycetota; class Actinomycetes; order Pseudonocardiales; family Pseudonocardiaceae; genus Amycolatopsis; species Amycolatopsis lexingtonensis. The sequence continues at coordinate 2,095,890 of NZ_JADBEG010000001.1, read as the reverse complement.
CCTAGGGAACTAGCACCACGCGGCCCGGGCGGGTCCACGCCCGGGCCGCGTCCTGCAACGCGACCCGCGCGTAGTCGACGGTCAGGGCACCGGCCAGCGCGTGCCCGACCACCGTCAGGAGCGCTTCGCGGCGCTCGTCCGCGCTGAGCTCGTTGTTCGTGTACCCCCGGACACGCAGCGACCGGCTGCGCAGCACGGCCGAGGAGAGCGGGCTCTGCTCGCCGGCGGAACTGCCGAGGTTGACCAGGCGCCCGCCCGGGCGCAGCGCGTGCAGCGCTGCCGCGGCCGGGAGTCCCCACACCGGGTCGATCACCAGGTCCACCGGGTGCTCGCCGAGCCGCCGCGCGAGGCTCCCGACGTCGTCGCCTGCTTCGAGCTGGACCGCCGAGTCCGCGCCGAGCCGCCGGGCCCGTTCCACCGCGGCCGCCGAGCGCGCGCACGCGACGACGTGCCCCGCACCGGCCACCCGCGCCAGCTGGACCGCCGACTGGCCGACGACCCCGCCGGCCCCGAGCACCAGCACCGTTTCCCCGGCGGTGAGTTCCCCGGTCGCGGTCAGGCACCGCCACGCCGCGACCGCCGACAGCCCGAGCGCCGCCACCAGGGCGTGGTCGGCGCCCGGCGGCAGAACGACGACGTCGGTGGACGCCACCGCGGCGTGCTCGGCCATGCTGCCGTCACCGGGGAGCATGCCCGCGGCGGTGGCGAACCAGACCGGCGTGCCCGCCGGGTGCGTCGGCGCCGGCCGGGTCAGCACGCCGACCCCCTGCACCCCCGGCACGTACGGCGTCGCCGGGCGGCCGAAGTAGGACGTGCCGGACGCGCAGAGCACGTCGAGCGGGGTGATCGGGGCCGCCGTGACGCTGACCGCGACCTCCGCCGGCCCCGGTTCGGGCTCCGGCCGGTCGGTCACCACGGGCGGCTCGCCCGCCACCCGGATCTCCGCGGCGCGCACCGCGGGTCACACGGGCTGGAGGACGAAGTCGTACCGGGCCTCGAGCCACGGCCAGGCGCAGTGCCCGCCGTCCGGTGTCGGCCCGGGCTCGCGGGACTCGAACGCGACGACCAGTTCCTGCTTGGTGCCGAACACGACATCGGTGTCGAGGTATTCGGCGCCTTCCTGGAACAGGTGCGTGATCAGCGGTTCGTAGCCGGCCGCGTTGATCAGGAAGTGCACGTGGGCGGGCCGGAAGTGGCTGATGTCGGTGCCGCGGATCAGCTCGCCGACCGGGCCGTCCATCGGGATCGAGTAGCCCTTGGGCGCGATCGTGCGCAGGCAGTAGGCCCCGTCGGCGCGGCTGGTGTACTTCGCGCGCAGCCGGGCTTCGTCGATGTCCGGGATCTGCGACTCGTACGCGCCTTCCTCGTCGGCCTGCCACACGTCCAGCACCGCGCCGGCGACGGGGGAGCCGTCCAGCCCCGCGACGGTTCCGGTGATGTAGAGCGGCGTGCCGGGCAGGCCGTCGGACATGTCGCCGCCGAACTCCTTTTCCGGGGAGCCGTCGATGTGGAACGGGCCGAGCACCGTGGCCGGGGTCGCCTTCGCGTCGAAGGCGTGGTTCATCTGCACCACCAGCATGCTCAGCCCGAGCACGTCGGAGGCGAGGATGAACTCCTCCCGCTTCTCGTCGCTGATCTGCCCGGTTTCGGTGAGCCACCGCATCGCGGCCATCCACTCGGTCTCGCTCAGCCGCACTTCGCGGGCGAAGGCGTGCAGGTGGCGCACGAGCGCGGCCATCACCTCCGCCGTCCGCGGGTCATGCGCGCTCGACCAGCGCGCCGCGGCGAGCTCGGTGATGTTGTCCTCGGTGACGAGCCGCATCGGCGTTCCTCTCAGGATTCGGGGTCGGGCGGGACCGGCCGGTTGTTCAAGTCGACCGACAGGAAGATGTCGTTGGCGACGGGGTGGCGCAGCTCCTCGGCGAGCTGGCCGATCAGCCCGGCGGTCCGGGCCAGCAACGCGAACCCGCGCAGCAGCTCCAGCGGCAGCCCGAGGTCGGCCAGCGCCGCCCCGCAGACGCCCGCGCCGTTGAGCGGCAGCGTCTTCCCGAGCACCTGGGGGTGCACGCGGCCGATCGCGGCGAACAGCTCCAGGTGCGGGCCGCGCAGTCCCTCCTCCGCGGCGATCGCGAAGAGCCGCCGGGTGCGCGGGTCGCCGTCCTTGTGCACGTGGTGGCCGAGCCCCGGGACGAACTTCTTCGCCGCGCGCTGTTTCCGGACGGTCTCCAGCGCGAGCGCGTCCCAGCCCGCCTCGTCGGCGGGCAGCTCGGCTCCGGCGAGGACGTCGTGCAGGAACCGGCCGCAGTCTTCGGTGACGCCGAGGAACCGCGACCCGCCGCCCAGCAGCCCGGCGGCGAGCGCGCCCTGGACGGAGTCGGGGGCGGACAGGTAGGTCAGCCGGGTGACGATCGCGGTCGGGGTGAAGCCGTGGTCGGCCAGCGCGGCCAGGACCGCCTCGAAGACGCGAGTCTCCCCTTTGGACGGCCGGCGTTGCGTCGCCAGCCAGAAGGCGAGTTCGCCGAAGCCGACCGAGCCCATCACGTCCTCGGCGAGGTCCCGGCCGAGCAGGGTGATCTTGTCCTTCGTGGACGAACCCAGCGCGGTTTCGTAGGCCGGTTCAGGCATCGCGGTCCTCCGTCAGCCAGGCGCGCAGTTCGGCGCCGTGTTCGTCGAGTTCCGGCGGCGGCAGCCGGTAGGCGGCGGGGGTGGCGGAGAACCGGATCGGGTGGCGCGTGGTCGGGACGGCGCGGTCGCCGTCGCCGACCTCGACGACCGGGTCGAGGCCGAACCGTTCGGCCATCGCGAACCCGCCGTCGATGGTGTTGATCGGTCCACATGGGACACCGACCTTCGTCAGCGCCTCGAACCAGTCCACCGCGCTCCTCTTGGCCAGCCGTTCCACCAGGATCGGCCGCAGCTCTTCACGGTTCTTCGTGCGGTCGGCGTTGCGGGCGAACCGCGGATCGTCGGGTACGTCTGGCAGGTCCAGGACGTCGCACAGCTTGCGGAACTGCCCGTCGTTGGCCGCGGCGACGATGAGGTCGGCGTCCGCGGTGGGCAGCGGTTCGTAGGGGAAGACGCTGGGGTGGGCGTTGCCCATCCGGTACGGGACCACGCCGCCGGCGGCGTAGGCGGAGCTGTGGTTGACCAGCCCGGTCAGCGCCGAGGACAGCAGGTTGACCTCGACGTGCTGCCCTTCGCCGGTCGCGTCGCGGTGGCGCAGCGCGGCGAGGATGCCGATCACCGCGTGGTTGCCCGCCATCACGTCGAACACCGAGATCCCCGCCCGGTACGGCGGGCCGTCCGGATCGCCGGTCAGGCTCATCAGCCCCGAGATCGCCTGCACCATCAGGTCGTAACCGGGCACGTGCCGGCCTTCGCCCGAGCCGAACCCGCTGATCGAGGCGTAGACGGAGCGGGGGTTGGTTTCCTTGACGGCGGCGTAGTCCAGGCCGTACTTGGCCAGCCCGCCGGGCTTGAAGTTCTCGATCAGCACGTCCGCGCGGGCAGCCAGCTCGCGGGCGACCGCGGCGTCGGCTTCGTCGCGCAGGTCCAGGGCGATCGACCGCTTCCCGCGGTTGACGCCGAGGTAGTAGGTGGAGACGTCGCCGCGCACCGGCGGCATCCACGTGCGCGTCTCGTCGCCGCCGGGCCCTTCGACCTTGACGACGTCGGCGCCCAGGTCGGCGAGCAGCATCGTGGCGTAGGGGCCGGCGAGCACCCGGGAGAAGTCCGCGACCAGCAGCCCGGACAGCGGGCCCTCGGGTCGTTCCACGCAACGCCTCCGCATCTGTCCGTCTGTCGGACTAGTGTCCGCAGTTTGCTCCGCTGCGAGGACGCGGTCAAGGTGCTCGCTTGGCACGGCGGCCGAGCGAGCGTCTTGAATGAGTCATTCAGGTCACCGGAGGTCCTGAATGACTCATTCAAGACCTCCGGGCATGACATCCGGGCCGCGCGGACGGGGTGCGGTTAAGGCGTGGCTGGGACCGTGACGTGCGGGACGGTGTCCAGCCGGGCGAAGTCCGCGCTGATCTCCCCGGCGGTGTGCAGCAGCAGCGGCAGGTGGTGCTCCAGCAGCTTCTCCACCGGCGTCTCGGCGGCGTGGCAGTTGACGTTCACCCCGGCGATCACCCGTCCGGACCCGTCACGCAGCGGCGCGGCCACCGACCGGATGCCCGGCGCGAGTTGCTCGTCGGTCAGCGCCCAGCCCCGCGCCCGGACTTCGCGCAGCTCGGCGTCGCGCTCGGCGCGGTCGGGCCGCCAGCGCGGCACCAGCCCGGACCGGGTCGGCTCGGCCAGCACCGCCTCCAGCTCGTCCGGCGGCAGCGCGGCGAGCTGGACCTTGCCCAGCGAGGTCGGCAGCGCCGGGAACCGGGTGCCGATCTGCACGGTGAGCGCGACGATCTTCGGGACCGCCACCCGGGCGACGTACACGATGTCCGAGCCGTCGAGCTGGGCGATCGAGCACGACTCGTTCGTGCGCGCGACCAGGCGTTCCAGGTGCGGGCGGGCGACGTCCCACAGCCCGGTCGAGCGGACGTAGGCGACGCCGAGGTCGAGCACCCGCGGGGTGAGCGTGTACTCGCGCCCGTCGGTGCGGACGTACCCGAGCTCTTCCAGGGTGAGCAGGATCCGGCGCGCGGTCGGGCGGGCCAGGCCGGCGGCGGTGGCGACTTCGGCGAGGGTCATCGCCGGGCGGCCCGGCCGGAACGCCGTGATCACCTCGAGCCCGCGGGCCAGCGCCTCGATGAAGTCGGGACCGGTTCCCTCGCGTGGCATGCGCCACCTCCCTCTCCGATGGTCCTCCACGGCAGCGTAGCGGCGGGGATTGACACCGGCTCGGCACAGGACGAAAGTGGCGGCACCCACCCGATGTCCGTCTGGCGGACGAGTGTACGCAACTGGAGGCAGCGATGAGCGGATCGATCGTCCTGCGGGGTGGCACGGTGCTGGCCGATGCCCACCGGGTGCTGCCCGGCGAAGACGTCCTCGTCACCGGCGACCGGATCGCCGCCATCGGGCCCGCGCTGGAGGTCCCGGCCGGCACCGAAGAGATCGACGCGACCGGCGGGCTGGTCATGCCGGGGATGATCGACACCCACCGGCACCTGTGGCAGACGGCCATGCGTGGCTACGGCGCCGACTGGACGCTCACGCAGTACTTCGTCTGGTACTACCTCGAATGGGGCAAGGTGTTCCGCCCCGAGGACATCTACGCGGGCAACCTGCTCGGCGCCTGGGAAGCGCTCGAAGCGGGCGTCACGACCACTGTGGACTGGTCCCACGGCCTGCAGACCACCCAGCACGCCGACGCGGCGGCCGACGCGCTCGAAGCCGTGCCCGGGCGGTTCGTGCTGGCCTACGGCAACATCCAGGACGCACCGGCGAACTGGACCGGCACCCCGGAGTTCCGCGACTTCGTCGCCCGCCGCACCGGCGGCGACCTCGGCTTCCAGCTCGCGTTCGACGTCACCGGCGACCCGGCGTTCCCGGAGAAACCGGCGTTCGAAGTGGCCCGCGACCTCGGCGTCCCGGTCACCACCCACGCCGGCGTGTGGGGCGCGACCGGCGACGACGGCATCCGCCTGATGCACGACAACGGGTTCATGACCCCGGAGACGATCTACGTCCACGGCGCCTCCCTGTCGGCGGACTCCTACCACCGCATCGCCGCGACCGGCGGCTCGGTGTCGGTGTCCACCGAAAGCGAGCAGAGCGCGGGCCAGGGCTACCCGCCCACCTGGGCCCTGCGCCAGTACGGCATCCCGGTGTCGCTGTCGATGGACACGTCGGTCTGGTGGAGCGGCGACCTGTTCTCCGCCATGCGCGCCACCCTGGGCGCGGACCGCTCCCGCGAGCACCTGGAAGCCCACGCGAAGGGCGAAACGGTGACGCACGCGGCCCTGCGCGCGGAGCAGGTGGTGGACTGGGCGACCCGCGGCGGCGCCCACGCACTGGGCCGCACCGACCTGGGCACCCTCGAGGTCGGCAAGAAGGCGGACGTGGTCCTGCTGAAGAACGACGACTCCCCGGCCTCGTTCCCCCTCTTGAACCCCTACGGCCACGTGGCCTTCCAGGCCCAGCGCGGCGACGTCCACACCGTCCTGGTCGACGGCCGCGTCGTGAAGCGCGACGGCCACCTGGTCGGCGTGGACCTGCCGGCGCTGCGCCGCCGCGTGGAGGACACGGTCGAGCACCTGCGCTCCCAGCTGGGCGAGGAAGCGTGGCGGCAGGGAATGAACCCGGACGTCCCGGAGACGAAGATCCTGGACAACCCGTACACGTACACGACCTACCAGAGCGACACCACCCACGGCGGCTGAGCTACCGTTCGGCCGTGGCGCAGGTCTTCATCCAGCCGTCCTACGGCACGCCGGAAGCCCGCCGCTACGGCGCGGCGACGCTCGACCGGCCGGTCCCGTTCACGGACGCGTCCCCGGCCGACGTCGAGCGGCTGACGGCACTGCACCCGGACGGCCGCGCGCGGTTCTGGGGCGCCACGGAGAAGCACGACAAGCGGATGGCCACCGTGCGCACCGGCGACGTCGTCCTGCTCACCGGCGGCAAGCACGTGCGGGCGGTCGCGGAGGTCGGGCACAGCTTCCGCGACCCCGCGTTCGCCCGGCGCCTGTGGCAGCCCGCACCGGGGAAGTGCGTGTGGAGCAACGTCTACAGCCTGCGCCACTACCGGACGGTCGCCGTGCCGTACGAAGCGATCTGGGCGCTGCCCGGGTTCAACCCCGGCGACAACTTCATGGGCCTGCGCTTCCTCGACCCGCCTAAGTCGGCGGCGGTGCTGGCCCTGCTGAACTAACCGGCGCCGTAGCAGAGGAACCCGGTCGCCGCGGCCCGCGTGGCCGGGTCGGCGTCGGTGCAGTCTCGGGAAGCCATGGCGAGCGCGGTGGCCGGCCCCGCGCCGCGGCGCAGGTGGCGGTGCAGGCGCAGCATCAGTGGCCGGGTGGCGTGGTCGGGCACCGGGACCACGCTCGCGACCAGGCTCTTCGAGCCCATCGCGAGCAGGGCGGCGGCCAGGCCGAGCAGTTCGTCGCCGGGGCGGACGACGGGGAGCCCCGATTCGCACGCGGAGAGGATCACGTGCCGCGGGGGCCGGGTGAGCCGTTCGAGGTCGTAAACGGTCAGTGGGCCGTCGGCCAGCCGGAGTGCCGAGAAGAGCGGGTTGTCCGTGCGGAACCTGCCGTGTGCCGCGATGTGCGCCAGCTCGGCGCCGTCGAGTGCCGCGGTCACGGCGGTGGCGGTGGCGTTGCGGCCGGTGAGCCGCCGAGCCCCGCGGTAGCGGCCGGCCAGTGCGACGACTTCGGCTGCGGCGTGGGGCAGGCCGGGCCCGGCGGCGAACACCCGGGAGCCGGTGGAGCCGTCGGTCGTGGTGGCGGCCCGCAGCCACAACGCGGCGGACGGCGCGACGGACAAGGCACGTCCCGCACAGGAACGCAGCACCGCCCACGGCATCGCGTGCAGGAAGCCGGTGGGCACGATGATCAGCCGTCGGTCGCCGATTTCGGGCAGCAACGGCTCGATCAGCGCCCGGTCCAGGCAAGCGGCCTTGAGCGCGACCAATTCGTCGACAGCCGATGACCCGGCGCCGTAGGCCAGCCGGCGCAAGCCGAACCGCAGCGCGGTCAGGTCGTGTTCGATTCCGGCGGTCGGGCCGAGCCGGTGCAACCGGAGCAGGTCGTTCCGGACGACGACGGCGTGCAGGTCGCCGTTCGTGGTGACGTATTCCACCAGCGCCGCCGAGCCGAGCGCAGCTTGCAGACCGGAAACGGAGCCGAGCGTGCCCACCTCCGCGCCGAGATCCCCGTTCGCGCGGTGAGCTCGCCCGCGGATCGCCGACTCGAGCAGCGCCTGCCGGCGGCGCAGGGCCGCGGTGTCGCCGCCGTGCTCCGTGACGGTGCTCAGCTCGGCCATGACCTGGCGCAGCTCGGCGAGTCCCGCCTCCAGGCCGAGGTCGTCCGCCGGCCGGGCGGGCCGCAGCATCAGAGCGCCGGCTCGCCAGCGCTCCAGCCACATCAGCACCGGCTCCGGGTGCCCGGTCTCCATTGCGAGCCGCAGCCCCATCCGCGCGAGCTCGCCGGCGTGGCCCGCGGCGTGCACCCGCAGTTCGGTGGCCCCGAGGCTGGCCCGGAACCGCTCGAGCACCCGCATCCCGGCCAGGATCGCGTGCTCCGCACCGGCCCGGTCGCCCTCGGACAGGCGGAGGAGGGCTTGCGCGTGCCAGGCGCGGGCCTGCTGTTCCGCGGGCCTGCCGTCGTGGGCGAACGCCGGATCGGCCAGTTCGCGCCGGGCGACGACGATCCGGCCGGCTTCGAGCGCGGCACGGGCCACGATCAGCCGGGCGTCCAGCGCCTCCATGACCCATCCGGCGCGCATCAGCGCCGCGGCGGACCGCCGTCCGGCGCGGATCACGGCGGTGCCGCGGTCGCCACCCTCCCAGCGCGCCCTCAGACCGAGGTAGCCGGCCAAAGCCGCCCAGCCGGGGCGGCGCTGCGCGATCGCCGACCGCCTGGCCCGTTCGGCCTGTTCGGCGGCCAGGGCGAGGTCACCGGTCAACAGCGAGGCGCGCGCGAGGAGCAGCCTGGCCTGGACGAGGTCGACGGCGTTGCGCTGGACGGCGAACCGCGCCACGGCCACCTCGGCTTCCCGCCGCGCGTCCTCGACCAGGAGTGCCGACAGCAGGGCTTCGGCCCGCTCGATCGGCAGCAGGCCCGGATCCCGGCCGGACGACCGGTACCGTTCGGCGGCCTCGTCGAACGCGGCCAGTGCCGCCGGAAGGTCACCACGGGCGACTTCCGCGAGCCCGCGGTTGTGCCAGACGTTCGCGAGCCGGCCCCAGTGCCCGATCGCCGTGAAGGCCGCCTCGGCGCGGTCCAGATCGGCCTGCGCGGCCCGCCAGTCCCGCCGGTGCACGTGGACGATGCTGCGGTTGTTGCGGATGTCCCCTTCCAGCAGGGCATCCCCGTCGGATCGCCGCAGCTCCTCGAGCGCGTCGCGGTACCCGTCCGCGGCCTCGTCGAACCGGCCGGCCTCGGTGAGCACCAACGCGCGGAGCATGCGCAACCGCGCCCGCGGCACCCCGTCCAGAGCGGGCGCGGCCAGGTCGGCCTGAGTGAGCGCGTCGTCGAACCGGCCGGTCAACGACAGGAGGTACGCCATCGATCCGCGTGCCTCGGCGGCCCGGACCGGGAACCCGGCGCTGTCCGCGATCTCGACGGCGGCGAGCAGGTGCTCTTCCGCCCTGACCAGGTCGCCGAGCGCGGTGTGGGCCATGCCGAGGGCCCGTTCGGCCACGGCGAGCGGTTCGCTCTCCCCGCCGGCACTCGCCAACGCCTGCTTCGCGAGCCGGCGCGCACGCGGTGGCGCGGTGTAGGCGAGGTCGACGGCCGCGAGCGCGTGACCCAAGCCGGGCACCGCTCCCGCACCGGTCATCTCCGCCGCCCCCTGCCCACGGTGTATCAATCGGGGTGTCCACCGCGTCTGTAGTCCATGGAAGCACCACGTCGCAGCCGGGAGGGACGATCGTGACCGTAGCCAACCCCGCAGGTGGACGCATCGGTGGCGCGGCCACCCTTCAGCTCTACACCGGGAACACCTTGGCCGACAAGCGATCGCCGGTCACCGGGCAGGTGGTCGTCGGGGTGGTCGACACCGGGGTGGTCATCCTCGGCGGGGAGCCGCACCACTACATCAAGGACAACCTGGCCGAAGGCTGGAAAGACAACGAAGACCGGTTGCCGGTCTCGGGCGAGGCGCTGGGCCGCTACGACGGTCACGGCACCTTCGTCGCCGGGCTGATCAAGCAGCAGGCACCGGCGGTGCTCATCGACGTTCGCCGCGGCCTGGACGAGTCGGCGGGCGGCGCCGACCGGACGGTCGCGAAGTGCATCGAAGACCTCTGCGCCGTCGAGAACCTGAAGATCGTCAACCTGTCGTTCTTCGGCACGTCCGAGGAGGAGAACCGGGAGCCCGCCGAACTCCGCCGCGCGCTCGACAAGCTGTTCGGCCACCACCCCGACGTCGTCGTCGTCACCGCGGCCGCCAACCGGTGGACCGCCGACAAGCACTGGCCGGCCGGGTTCAGCGAGGACTTCGCCCAGGTGATCGCCGTCGGCGCGGTGGACGAGACGGTGACGCCCGTCCCCGGCCTGTCGCCCCCGAGAGCGAGCTTCTGCAGCTGGTGGGACGGGATCGACGTCTTCGCCGGCGGGTGCGGGATCCTCGGTCCCAGCGTCCGGCGCACCCAGGAACCACCGCCGAGCGCGTTTCCTCCCAGCCTTCTTCCGTGGCACGCCGTGTACGGCAACGGCGCGGGGACACGCAAGCTGATCACCGAGCCCGCCGAAACCGACGAGTTCACCTTCAGCTTGTGGAGCGGCGCGTCGTTCGCCGCCGCGAAGGTGACGGGGCTGCTCGCCCAGGCGATGCTCGACGGCGCGCACTCCGGAAAGGACGCCCTCGCCAAGGTGATCAACCCGTCCCTGCCCCGCATTCCGCTGCCGGGCAAGCCCGAGGGAAAGCCGTACCTCCCGGGAATCTGGCCGGCGCCGACGAGTCCGAAGGAGCCCCTCGCGCCTTCGCCGGCCTGAGGTTCGGGCCGCTTCGCCGTATCAACCACGGATCTCGCGACTCTGCTTTCCGGTACCTGCCGATCAGCAGGTGCCTCGACGGCTGAGAGGAGCGAGCTCATGGCACAGGCAACGGTCTCGAGACGCCGCCCATGCGGGAACTGCGGCGGGCGCTACTTCGTCGGGACGATCTCGGTCTTCTGGGCCGTCGTCGCCTTCGCCGCCGGATTGGGCGGCATCGCGAAGGCACTGGCCGACAGCGGTCTGCTGGCCGCGGCGAACGGCGGCATCCCCCAGCCCGCCCACCTCGTGACCGCGGGGGTGTGGGCGGTCGGCGGGCTCGTCGTCGCGGGAATCGCGGCGTTCATCGGGCACGGCTACCGCTGCATCGGCTGCGACAGCCCGCGATGACGAGCCGAGGGGGAGGGGAGCCACGCCATGGTGGCTGACTGGCACCGGTACTTCGCCGACGTCGTGATCAGCGGCGACCCCGGGGAGATCGCCGCGGCGGCCCGCGCCGCGAACTCGGCGCTGGCGAACGGCGCGTCCGGAGCGGATGCGAGAGAGGCGGGCAAAGCGGAGGCCAAGCGCTATCGCGCGGCGAACGCGCCAGGCGGCCCGGCCACTCCCGCGAACACCTGGGCCGGTCGCCGCCCGACGGCCACGGCGTCCGGCGGGGATTGGCCCGCGTTGTACGCGGGGCGGCTGTTCACCCCGCCCGCGCGGTGGGGCTGGCAGGCGGCCGAACTCGTCGACGCCGGCTCGCCGTTGCCACCGCCGCTGGACCTGGGTCCCCAGCCGGTGTGGGTCGAGCCGCCGCACCCGGACACCGGTCCGCTGTCCGCGCGGCGCGCCAAGGCGGTGCGCCGGGTCGTGGTCCGCAGCACGCTCGCGGTGCTGTTGTTCCTCGCCTTCGGCGTCTACCAGGTGACCATCGAAAAATCGGTCTCGCGCTACGGCGGTTTCAACGCGAAGCAGGTCTACGGTTACCTGCTCCCCGCCGCCGGGCTGCTGCTGTGCCTGTGGGTTGTCTCCGCGGCGAACGAGATCCGGCGCACGACCGCGGACCTGGTCCGGTTCCGCCGGCCGTACCTCGCGCTGCGGGCGGCGGAGCTGGAGCGCCACCAGCACGCCCTGCGCGGGTGGGCGGAGGCCAACCGCCGCCACGAACAGCAGGTGCAGGAGGCGCGGCAGCGAGAGGCCCGGCAGCGGAACGGTCCACAGTGGTACCCGGTGCACCCGGCGGCCGTGCCGACGCGGGTGGACGTCATCGGCGGGGATCCGGCCAGGTACGGCTGGGCGTGCCTGCTCGCCATGGTGGGCACGTCGCTGTTGTCCCGTGGACACCGGTTGACCGTGCTGGACCTGACCGGCCAGGAGGTCGGCGGCGAGCTGACCCGCCTGGCCGCGGCGCGCGGGATGGACACGCGCTGGGCCGTCCTCGACGGCGGCAGCGACTTCGACGTCCTCGCCGGACTGTCCACCGAGGACATCGCCGACGGCCTGGCCCACGTCCTCACCGACCGTCCCGACGCGACCGGGCGCGCCGCCGAGCAGCCGCACGAGCGCGCGCTCGCCGTCGACGTCCTGCGCACGGTCCTCACCAGCCTGAGCGGCCCGGTGACCTTCGCCAGGCTCGCCGCGGGCCTGCGGGTGCTGCGCCGCGGGCCGGACACCGAACCGCTCTCGCCGCCGGAGGTCGACCGGCTCCTGGCGGGCATCGGCGACATCGACCAGAACGACTGGACCGGACGGCAGCTGAGGCTGTGGGCCGCGCACTGCGACGTGCTGCACGAGGTCGCCCCGGGCGGCACACGGCCACTGTGGACGGCTCAGGCGGTGTCGCTGCTCGCCATGCCCGGCGGCAAGGACGACCGCAAGGACCTCGTCGACCGGATGCTCCTGCGCCTGGCGCACCACGCGATGCGGGCAGGCTCCCTCCACGGCACGCACCTCGCGGTGGTCGGCGCCGACCGGCTCGGCGGGGCCGCCGTGCGCGCGCTGTCCGAGCAGGCGCGCGCGGCCGGGGTCCGGCTCATGCTGTTCCTCGACCAGCCGCAGGACGACCTCGAGAAGATCGTCGGCACCGGCGGCGCGGTGTGCATCATGAAGATGTACAACCACAAGGACGCGAACATCGCCGCCGAGTTCATCGGCCGGGGGTACAAGTTCGTCGTCAACCAGCTGAGCCACCAGGCGGGCCGCACGTTCAGCGACGGGGGCGGGGACAGCTTCTCCGCCACCACGAACACCGGCTCGAACTCGACGCAATCGACGTTCAAGTCCCAGCGCGGGGCGTCCGACTCGCGCGGGCACACCTGGACGGCGAACCGCACGTGGTCGTCGGCGGAGAACATCGGCACCTCGACCACGACCGCGCGGGTTTACGAGTTCATCACCGAGCCGCAGGCCATCCTCGGCATGGACACCACCGAGTTCATCCTCGTCGACAGCTCCGGCGGTGGCAGGCAGGTCGTGCTGGCGAACTGCTACCCGCCGATCTGCCTGTCCGACCGGGTCTCGCCCACCCCCGCACCGCAGCGGGCCGTCCGATGACCTGGCACGACGTCAAGTTCCACCAGGTGGTGGAGGTTCCCGCGACCGGCCCGCGGGGGCAACGGCCGGAGAACGGACCGCCGCGCGAGCAGCGGGAGCCCCTCGACGGACCCCTGCTGACCTCGCTGGGCGGCGCGCATTCGACGTTGCTGGCCGGCGGCACACCCGGCGCCGCGCTGCTGGCCGCGTGGGTGCGGGACGGCTCCGGCCAGGTGCGCTTCCTGCTCGGCGGCCGGCCGAACCTGCCCTTCGCCACGCCGTCGCGGGACGGCAAGCCGGCGGAACTGCTGTTCCCGCCCGGCGCCCGTGCGATCGCACTGCCCGGCGGCGCCTGGCCGGACTTCCCGTGCTGGGAGCTGTGCACCGGGTCGCCGGACGCGCTGTGGGCGCCGGCGTCGGCGAAGGCCTCGCCGGAGAGCAGGCGCCGAGGCTCGTTCCAGCAGCACGTAACGCACCTGCGCGAACCGTTCGCCTGGGTCGTGGTCGCCGAACCGCTGAGGCCCCAGCGGGTCCAACCCGACCTGGACCGGCTGGTGAGCGAGATCATGCCGCTTTCGCGATCCGAAGTCGGCGAAGGAAGACGCGTCGAGCTGGAACGCAAGCAAGCCCGCCACCGCGAGCTTTCCCGGTCCCAGCGTGGGAACACCTGGCGGATCCGCGTGCTCGTCGGCGCGAGGGGCAGAGCCGACGCGCAGCGCGTCGCGGGGATCCTCTGCGCGGCGGCCGACGTCGCCGATCAGCCGTACACGATCTCGCCGGCCGGTCCGGCGGACCACCCCGGCGACGACCGCGCCGCGTTCGTGGCGACCACCGACCTGCTCGTGGCGCTGACCCGGCCGCCACGCCACGAGGTCAGCGGCATCCGCGTGACCGAGCCGCACCGGTTCGACCTCACCCCCGAGCGGCCCGACCACGTGCCCGACGAGGACGTGGTGCGGCTCGGCCAGGTCCTCGACGCCTCGCGCGTACCGGTCGGAAACCTCGACGTGACGACGGGATCGCTGAACCGGCACACGTTCGTCTGCGGCGCGACCGGCAGCGGGAAGTCGTTCACCGTCCGGCACCTGCTCACCGAAGCCACGCGCATCGGGCTGCCGTGGCTGGTGATCGAGCCCGCCAAGGCCGAGTACCGGCGGATGGCGAACCGGCTGCGCCTGCTGAACCCGCACGGCGAACCGGAGGTCGTGGTGATCCGGCCGGGCGATCCCCGGGTGGCACCCGCCGGGTTCAACCCGCTCGAGCCCGCCGCGGTCCGCACCCGCGACGGCGAGCAGGACCGGTTCCCGCTGCAAACGCACCTCGACCTGATCCGCGCGCTGTTCCTCGCCGCGTTCGAGCCGCACGAGCCGTTCCCGCAGATCCTGGCCACCGCGCTGACCCGCTCGTACGAAGAGCTCGGCTGGGACCTCGTCGCCGGCACGCCCGCCTACGACGGCGGGCGGCCGCGCTATCCGACGCTGGCCGACCTGCAACGGGTCGCGGCGGAGGTCGTCGCCGGGCTCGGGTACGGCGCGGAGATGGCCGCGGACGTGCACGGGTTCATCGCCACCCGGCTGTCGAGCCTGCGGCTGGGCACCACCGGACGGCTCTTCGAGGGCGGGCACCCGCTGGACTTCGAACAGCTGTTGCGTGCCCGGGTCGTCTTCGAGATCGAGGACGTCGGCGACGACGCCGACAAGGCGTTCCTCATGGGCGCGCTGCTGATCCAGCTCACCGAGCACCTGCGGCTGCTGCGCGCCGACAACCCCGGCAACGCCCTGCACCACGTCACGGTCATCGAAGAGGCCCACCGCCTGCTGCGCAAACCCGAGGGCGACAAGGCGGGCACGGCGGCGCGGGGGGTGGAGATGTTCGCCGCACTGCTGGCCGAGGTCCGCGCGTACGGCGAGGCGCTGGTCGTGGTCGAGCAGATCCCGGGCAAGCTGATCCCGGACGTCATCAAGAACACCGCGGTGAAGGTCGTGCACCGGCTGCCCGCGGAGGACGACCGGCGCAGCGTCGGCGCCACCATGAACCTCGACGCGGACCAGTCGCGCTACGTGGTCTCGCTGAACAGCGGGGAAAGCGCGGTGTTCACCGACGGCATGGACCGCCCGCTGCTGGTGGCGATCGCCGACGGCAAGGACGCGGAGCGGGCGGCGGGCGAGATCGCCGCGGTGGACCGGCTGATCGGCAGGCGCAGCGCGACGTGCGGCCGCGACTGCCTCGCCGAGGCGTGCACGCTGGGCGAAATGACCGCCGCGCGCCGCGTCCTCGCCCAGTGGCCCGCGCTGACCCTCCTCGCCGAGCTGACCGTGGTCGCCCATCTGCTCAACCAGCCCAACCCGACGCTCGACCCGGGGGAACGCCGCTTGCTGGCCGGTCTCGACGCCCGGTTGCGGGACTGCGCGGTCTCGCACGCCGTCGACGACGCGGTGGCCGTGCGATCCGGGCAGCTGCAGCCCGACACGTCCGGGGAGGAGCTGGCGCGGCACTGCGCCGAAGCGCTGCGCGAGTCGCTCGCCCGCGACGGCGCGAACGCCTGCCCGGACGACGACTGGGGTTTCGTGGCCACGCCGTACCGCTGGGCGCCGGTCAAGGAGGCCCTCGCCCGGGCACTCGCCGAGGAGGACCGGCACCCGGACTCGGCCGGGTGGGAACGCCGCTACCGCCGCGCGATCCCCGGCGAAAACCCCTACGAGCAGTACCTGGCCGTCGACTCGTGGACCGCGCGGGACAACCGGGAACAGGAAGTCCGCGACCGGGTCACGTTCGGAACCCGCCGGCCGTCGGCTATCGAATCGATCGTCGGCGGCGTGGTCGCCGACGGGCCGAGCTGGGACGACAAGGCCGCCGCCAGGCTCGGCTGGTTCACCGACGCCGACTGGGCGCTCGGTCACCTCGTGCCGGAAGACCGGCTACCGCTGGAGGAAACCCATGGCCTTTGACCAAGTCCGGCGGCCGGACGTGCCACCGCCACCGCAACCCAAACCGCCGCAGCCCGACGCAGCGAAGCACGCCGACTGGAACGCCCGCAACGAGAACACGATGACGCGGCGCCCGGAGCGCACACCGGACGTCCGCCCGCACCAGCCAGCCCCGGTCGACGGCGGGCGGAACCCGGATGTCCGGGCCGACGCCGGTGTACGGCCGGAAGTCAAGGGCCAGCTGTCGACCGATCACCGGCAGTGGAGGAGCGAGCTGCGCGTCGTCCGCGAGACGAGGGACGTCAAACAGTGGCGCGGGAAACCGGACGGACCGGTGCAGACCGACCGCGTGCGCGCCGACTTCACCAAAGACGTCAAGCAGCAGGCCGAGCTGCAGAAGGGGCGGGCCGGTGGGGTGCTCATCGACGTCCGGCTGAGGAACGTCGCCGTCGGCAAGGGCAGCGAGGCGGCGGCGCTGCAGCGGACGCTCACCGACATCGGCCGCAAGGAGGGCGTGCTCGTCCGGGTCTCCGTCGTGGGCCGCGACGGCGGGCTCTACAGCCCGAACGGCCCGCGGCTCACCCCGCCGGGCCCACGCCCGATCCTGCCATCGCTGCCGGTCCCGCCCGGACCTCGTACGCCGGGACAGCCGCCTCGGCCCCATCCGCCCGAGATCCACCGCTACTGAAGGAACGACGATGTCCCACGACCGCCCGAAGGTTCCCGTCGCGCCGCCGCCGTCTCCGGATCGGCGCGCCGACCGCCCCAAGCCCGCCCAGGTCGCCGACTCCGCGCTGCCCTCCGCCGTGCCCCTGCCGGACGACATGGTCAGGGCGGGCAGGGAAATCCGCGCCTGGGTGGCCGCGGAGCGGAAGCCGGCTTCGGAGTCCGAGCGGCTCGTGCCCGCCGACCCCGCCGACCGGCAGCACAACTTCCGCGTCTCCTACGTGGTGAACTACGCGCTCAAGCAGGCGGGCGCGGTACCCGGCCGCGAGTACCCCCGCACGCCCTGGGACGTCCTGGTGGAAAAGGCGCTGTGGACGGTGACCGCGCTGCGGCAGTCGGACGCGAAGATCGGCTCCTCGGAAAGCCTCGTGCTGCGCGACGCCCAGCGTTACCTGTACGGCTCTCTGGGTGACGAATGGCTCCGGAAGCACGTGGTGCGGAAGTACCACGTGCCACCGGCGGTCGCGCCCTGGCTGCCCGGCAAGGTCATCGACCGCGGCTACGAAGACGTCGTGAAGCCCGCCGACATGGCGTACAACGCGGCCGTGGAGGAACTGACCGGGAGGAACCCCGGAGCCGGCCGCGCGAAGCCGGCCCTCCCGCACAGCCGCCCCGGCGGTGAGGCGTGGTACGACCGCGGCCGGGACGCTCGCCCCGGAGACTCCACCGGCGGCAGGGGCCTGGCGCCGTTCCTCCTGAAGCCGCCCGAGCCGGCACGCACACCGGACGACTCCGCGTCGCACCTCGCGTGGCCGCCCGGGCACGTCGACCTCGGCCACGGCGAGTCGGTCAACCTCGAGACCGGTCGCTACACGCCCGGGTACGGCCCGCGGTACTGACCTGCGGGGCCGGACCCGGGCGTGGTGCGGCGCCGGGGTGGGGTCAGGTCAAGCCCGGGGCTGGTTCGCCCACCAGGTCTGGCCGGCCTCGGGAAGCGTCGAGATCGGGTCGTAGTACGGGTACCGGCGCTGCAACGCCTCCGGGTCGTCCAGCTCGATCCCGGTCCGGTAGTTCTTCGTCCAGTACGAAATCCCCAGCTCACGGTCGTACTCGGCCAGCTGGTGCACCCACCGCTTCCCGACGTACGGCACGTCGCACACGATCCGCGGGGTCGCATACCCCGGCAGGTACCCCATGATCGAGTGCTGTAGCTCCTGTGCCTCGTGCACCGAGACCCGCCAGTGCTCCGCGTTCGGGATCATGTCGCACATGTAGAAGTAGTACGGCAGGATGTTCGCCTCGCCCTGCAGCGCGAAGCACAGGTCGAGCAGCTGCGCCGGGGTCGCGTTGACGCCGCGCATCAGCACGCCCTGGTTGCGGACGTCGCGGACGCCCACGTTCAGCGCCGTCTGCGCGGCCTCCGCCACCAGGGGGGTCACCGACTGGGCGTGGTTCACGTGGGTGTGGATCGCCAGGTTGACGCCGCGGCGCTGGGCGGTCACGGCGACGCGCTCCAGGCCTTCGACGACCTTCGGCTGGATCCAGTGCTGCGGCAACGCGGCCAGGGCCTTGGTCGCCAGGCGGATGTCGCGGACGGTGTCGATGTCCATCAGCCGCATGAGGAACGACTCCAGCTGCGGCCACGGGACGTTGGCCACGTCGCCGCCCGAGACGACCACGTCGCGGACGCCTGGGGTCTTCTTCAGGTACGCGATCATCGCGTCCTGGCGGTCGACCGGCTTGAGGGTCAGCTTGTGCTTCTCGACCGTCTCCGTGGAGTTGCCGACCAGGTCCATCCGGGTGCAGTGGCCGCAGTACTGGGGGCAGGTCGAGATCATCTCGGCCAGCACCTTGGTCGGGTAGCGATGGGTCAGGCCCTCCACGACCCACATCTCCGCCTCGTGCAGCGAGTCCCGCTCGGAGTGGGGGTGGCTCGGCCACGTGGCGTCGCGGTCGCTCTTGACCGGGAGCATGTAGCGGCGGATCGGGTCGGCGTAGAACGCCTCGGTCACCTTCGCCGGGTCGGTGCCCGCCGTGGGCGCCATCGTGTTGAGCATCTGGGGCGGCAGCAGCATCGACATGGTCGCCATTTCGCGCTGGTCGGCGAGCAGGTCCTCGTAGAAGCGTTCCTCCAGCAGGTCGCCCATCAGCGCGCGCAGCTGCTTGGCGTTGCGGACGCAGTGCACCCGCTGCCACTGCGCGTCACGCCACTCGGCCTCGGTCACGTCGTGCCAGCCGGGGAAGCGGCGCCAGTCGGGTTCCACCAGCTCGGCGCGGGCGTACTCGTAGGGCTGGTCGAAGGCGGCGGCAGGCGTCACAGGTTCCTGGATCGCAGTCACTTGTACTCCTAGTCGTCGGGAACGCGTTAAAATATCCTGTCATAACGTTCTCACGGAGTAAATCTTCCTGCCTGCTGGCGTGCCTTCCCCCAGGTGGCGGAAGCCCTCGGACGGGGGAGCAGACTCAAGGGCGTGACGGACGAACACACGACGCTCCTGCTCGGCGGGCGCGTCTACACCCCCGCCGGCCCGGACGCCACCGCCATGGCGGTCACCGGCGGCACCGTGGTCTGGGTCGGCCAGGACGCCCCCGCCCGAGCCCTTCACCCGGACGCCGAGATCGTCGACCTCCAAGGCGCCTTCGTCGCCCCCGCGTTCGTCGACGCGCACGTCCACGCCACCGCCACCGGCCTGCACCTGACCGGCCTCGACCTCACCGGCGCCCGCGACCGCGCCGACCTGCTGGGCCGGGTCCGCGCCGCCGTCACGCCCGGCCAGGTCCTGCTCGCCCACGGCTGGGACGAGTCCGCCTGGACCGACCCGCGCCTGCCCAGCCGCGCCGAACTCGACGACGCCGCCGGCGGCGCGCCCGTCTACCTCAGCCGCGTCGACGTCCACTCCGCGCTGGTGTCCACCGCGCTCGTCGAGCTCGCCCCGGCCGCCCGCACCGCCGACGGCTGGTCGCCCGACGGGCCGCTGACCCGCGCCGCCCACCACGCCGTCCGCGCGGCCGTGCGCGCCGCCATCCGCCCCGAGCAGCGCGAACGCGCCCAGCGGGCCTTCCTCGCCGAGGCCGCGAAGCAAGGCATCGTGAGTGTCCACGAGTGCGCCGGCCCCGACATCTCCGGCCGCGACGACCTCGCCGCCCTCCTCGCCCTCGCCGGCCCGGGCACCCCCGAGGTCGTCGGCTACTGGGGTGAGCTCGGCGCGGTGGACACCGCCCGGCAGCTGGGCGCCCGCGGCCTCGCCGGCGACCTGTTCGTCGACGGCGCCCTCGGCTCCCACACCGCCGCGCTGAGCGTCCCCTACGCCGACCACGCCGGCTCGGGCACGCTGTACCTCGACGCCCACCGCATCGGCGAACACCTCGCCGCCTGCACCGAAGCCGGGCTGCAGGCGGGCTTCCACGTCATCGGCGACGCCGCCGTGGCCGAAGTCGTCGAAGGCTTCCGGCTCGCTGAAAAGGAGGTCGGGCAGCGCGCGCTCGCCGCCCGCCACCACCGCCTCGAGCACGTCGAAATGGTCACCGCCGAGCAGGCGAAGCTGCTGGCCGGCTGGGGCGCCGTCGCCTCCGTGCAGCCGCTGTTCGACGCGCTCTGGGGCGGCGCGGACGGCATGTACGCCGAGCGCCTCGGCGCCGACCGCGCCGCCGGGCTCAACCCCTTCTCGGCCCTCGCCGCCGAGGGCGTCCTGCTGGCCTTCGGCTCCGACGCACCGGTGACGCCGCTCGACCCGTGGGGGAGCGTCCGCGCGGGCGCCTACCACCGGACGCCGGGCGCGGGCCTGTCGCCGCGGGCGGCGTTCACCGCCCACACCCGGGCCGGGCACCGCGCGGCGGGCGTCAACGACGGCGTCACCGGCAGCCTCGTCCCGGGCGCGCCGGCGCACTACGCGATCTGGGACGCCACCGACCTCGTCGTGGCCACCCCGGACAGCCGCGTGCAGCGCTGGTCCACCGACCCGCGCGCCGGCGTGCCGCCGCTGCCGCGGCTCGAACCGGACGCCGCGCTGCCGTCCTGCCTGCGGACGGTCCGCGCGGGTGCGGTCCTCCACGACGCCATCACCTAGAGTTCTCAGCCGTGGCAGTCACCGTGGCGGACCCCGAACCGGGCACCCCGCACCAACCCTCGCGGACCCGGCGGTTTCCCCGCGCGTGGCTCTTGCGGCTGGCCGCGGCGCTGGTGTCCGGCTTCGCCTACTACCTGAGCTTCGCCCCGCGCCCGCTGTGGTGGCTCGCCCCGCTCGCGTTCGCCGGCTTCGCCCTCGTGCTGCGCGGCCGAAGCTTCCGCGGCGCCTTCGGCTACGGCTTCGCGTTCGGGTTCGTGTTCTTCCTGCCGCTGCTGACGTGGCTGCTGGACTTCCTCGGCCCGGACTTCGGCCCGTGGCCCTGGCTGGGCTTGTCATTCGCGCTGGCGCTCTACTACGGCCTCGCTGGCGGCCTCATCACCCTCGTGGCGCGCCTGCCGCTCGCGCCGCTGTGGGGTGCGCTGGTGTTCATCGCGCTGGAGACCCCGCGCGCCTGGTTCCCCTTCGGCGGCTTCCCGTGGGGCCGGGTCGCGTTCAGCCAGCCCGAAGGCGCCTTCCTGCCGCTCGCCTCGATCGGCGGCGCCCCGCTGGTCGGCCTCGCCGTCGTCGGCACCGGCTTCGCGCTGGCCGCCCTCGCCGCCCGCCTGTGGGACCACCGCAAGCTCACCCGGCCCGCCGTCCTCGCCGCGCTCGGCACGGTGCTCCCGGTCGTCGCCGGGCTCGCGCTGTGGCCCGCGATCGGCACCGGCGCCCAGGACGGCGAACGCACCATCGCGACCGTCCAGGGCAACGCTCCCGACATCGGTCTCGCCCTGCAGGGCGAGCGCGAACTGCTGCGCCGCAACACCATCGCCGAGAGCCAGCGGCTGCTGGACGCCGTCCGCACCGGGAAAGTCCCCAAGCCGGACCTGGTGCTCTGGCCGGAGAGCGCCACCACCGTCACCGGCCCCGATCCCCAGGTCGACCAGCTCGTCGCGAACTTCGGCGTCCCCGCGCTGATCGGCGCGCTCTACGAGCTGCCCGACGGCCACATCCAGAACTCCGTCATCGCCTGGGACCCGCACACCGGGCCCGGGCAGCGCTACGCGAAGCAGCAGCTGGTGCCCTTCGGCGAGTACGTCCCGGCGCGCAAGGTCGCCGAGCTCGTCACGCCGTTCCTCGACTCCGAGACCGTCGACATGCTCCCCGGCGACGGCACGAACCAGACGCTGGCCGTCGCCGGCACCAAGGTCGGCGTGTTCGTCTGCTACGAAGCCGCG
This sequence comes from Amycolatopsis lexingtonensis, assembly GCF_014873755.1. Lineage (NCBI taxonomy): Bacteria > Bacillati > Actinomycetota > Actinomycetes > Pseudonocardiales > Pseudonocardiaceae > Amycolatopsis > Amycolatopsis lexingtonensis. The sequence goes on along the minus strand of NZ_JADBEG010000001.1, from coordinate 2,073,898 downwards.
TTCGACTACCCGGCCCGCGACGCCGTCCGCGACGGGGCCGAAGTGCTCGTGGTGCCGACCAACAACGCCTGGTACGGCGAGAGCGAGATGAGCGTGCAGCAGCTGGCGATGTCCCGGCTGCGGGCGGTCGAACACGGCCGGGCCATCGTGGTGTCCGCCGTCTCAGGCGTGAGCGCGATCGTTGCCCCCGACGGGACCGTGACCAGCTCAACGGGCCTTTTCACCGCGGATTCCCTGGTCGGGCGCATCCCGCTCCGGACGCAGACTACGCTGTCGGATCGACTCGGTGCGTGGACGGAGTACGGGCTGCTGGCACTGGCGATCGCCGGGGTGGCCGGCGGGCTCGTACTCCGTTTTCGCACCCGGCGCGCGAGCGCCGGCACGGCAGCAGGGGAAGCGGCGGACTGACCGCCGCGGATATCGGAGGAGCACGGATGTCGCAGGCGCCGCGGGGGGCCCGGGAAATCGATCCGGTGCTGGTGGTGATCCCGACGTACAACGAACGGGAAAACCTCGGCCCGATCCTGGATCGCTTGCACAAGGTACTCCCGGACGTGCACGTGCTCGTGGTGGACGACGGCAGCCCGGACGGCACCGGCGAGCTGGCCGACGAGCGCGCGGCCGCGAACGACCACGTCCACGTCATGCACCGCACGGAAAAGGCCGGCCTCGGCGCCGCCTACATCGCCGGGTTCCGCTGGGGCCTGGCGCGCGAGTACAACACGATCGTCGAGATGGACGCCGACGGCTCGCACGCGCCGGAGGACCTGCCGCGCCTGCTGGACGCCGTCGGCGACGCCGACCTGGCGATCGGCTCCCGGTACGTGCCGGGCGGCAGCGTCGTGAACTGGCCGCTCAAGCGCCAGGTCCTCTCGCGCGGCGCCAACATCTACTCGCAGGTCGCGCTGGGCATGCGCACCCGCGACATCACGGCCGGCTTCCGCGCCTACCGGCGCCCGGTGCTGGAGAAGCTGGCCTTGGACGAGGTCAACTCGCACGGCTACTGCTTCCAGATCGACCTGACGATCCGCACGGCCGACGCCGGGTTCGAGATCGTCGAGGTGCCGATCACTTTCACCGAGCGCGAGATCGGCGAGTCGAAGATGGACGGCTCGATCATCCGCGAGGCGTTCCTGCGGGTGGCGAAGTGGGGCGCGGAGCGGCGCTGGCACCAGGTGCGGCGGCTGGTCAAGCGCGGCTGAGGACGGACTGGCCCCGGCGCCGCCCGTTCTCGGCCATCATGGGGCGGATGACGACCATCGTGGCCTTCCACGCGCACGCGGACGACCCCGTGCTGCTCAGCGGCGGCACCCTGGCGCGCGCCGCGGCCGACGGGCACCGGGTGGTGGTCATCGTGGCCACCGACGGCATGGCCGCCGAGCACCCGACGCCCCGCTGGGGCGAGCTGGAGGCCGCGGCGGCCATCCTCGGCGTGCGGCGCGTCGTGCACCTCGGGTACGCCGACAGCGGGCACGGGCCGGTCCTGTACGCGGATCCGCCCGGCCGACAGCGCTTCGCCCGCGCGGACACCGAGGAGGCCGCGCACCGGCTCGCGGCCGTGCTGCACGAGGAGCGGGCCGACCTGCTGCTCGGCTACGACGCCAACGGGGGCTACGGCCACCGCGACCACGTGAAGGTGCACGAAGTCGCGCGCCGGGCCGCCCGGCTGACCGGGACGCGGCTGCTCGAGGCCACGCTGCCGCGCGACTTCGCGCTGCGGTTCGTCCGGGTGGTCCGGGCGCTGCGGATCCCGTTCGACTACGACCCCGAGGCCCTCGAGCACGCCTACAGCCCCGCCTCGGCCGTCACCCACCGCTTCGACGTCCGGCGCTACGCCGGGCGGAAGCAGGCCGCGCTCGCCGCACACGTGTCCGACGTCCGCGGCACCGGGCGGCTCTCGGCCGTGCTGAGACTGCTCGTGTGGCTGCCGGCGCCACTGTTCGCGGTGGTGGCCGGCCGGGAGTGGTTCACCGAGGTCACGCCCGCAGGATCGGCACGCCCAGGTCTGCAAGTTCCTGCACGTTCTGGTCGTCGGAGTCGGTGATCACGCCGGCGACGTCGGCGAAGGGCAGGACGGTGAACCGCGACGCGGTGCCGAGCTTTTCGGCGCTGGCCAGGACGTAGGTGTCGGCGGCGCGCCGGGCCAGTGTGCGTTTCATGGCGGCCTCGTCGGCGTCCCCGGTGGTGAGCCCGGCCTCGGGGTGCACGCCGGTGACGCCGAGGAGGAAGACGTCGGCGCTGATCGCCTGGGCGGCCTCGGCCGCGGCGGCGCCGCAGGTGACGGCGGAGTGCCGGAACAGCCGGCCGCCGAGCAGGAAGACCTCCACGCCCGGGTGGTCGAGCAGCGCGACAGCGACGGTGGGGCTGTGGGTGACGACGGTGGCTTCGAGGTCACGGGGCAGCGCGTTCGCGACGGCCAGTGTCGTGGTGCCGCCGTCGAGGATGACGGTCGCCCCGGGCCGGACCAGCCCGGCGGCGACCGCGGCGACCCTGTCTTTCCTGTCGACGGCGATGGCCGCCCGGCTGCCGTAGTCGGCGACGGCGGGGGAGACGGGCAGCGCGCCGCCGTAGACGCGCTGGCACAGCCCGGCCGCGGCCAGGTCGCGCAGATCCCGGCGGATGCTGTCTTCGGAGACGCCGAGCTCGGCCGCGACGTCCTTCGCCAGCACCTTGCCCTCGGCCGCCAGCCGGGCGAGCAGCAGTTCACGGCGTTCCCCGACCAGCATGCACGATCCTCCTTGTTTCTTCCGAGTTCTGCACATTATGGTCAGGGCATGACCTCTCCGACAAGCCTGTCCCGCAACCCGCGCGTCCGGGTCACCGACGTCGAACTGCTGTCGGACGCCTGGTACGTCCTGCGCCGCACGACGTTCGAGTTCCAGCACCGCGACGGCCGCTGGACGACCGAGCAGCGGGAGACCTACGACCGCGGCAACGGCGCCACGGTGCTGCTCTACGACCCGGCGCGCGAGACGGTGCTGCTGACCCGCCAGTTCCGCTACCCGGTCTACGTCAACGACCATCCGGACGGCATGTTCCTGGAGGCGGCCGCGGGCTTGCTGGACACCGACGACGCGGAGACGGCGATCCGGCGCGAGGCGCAGGAGGAGACGGGCGTCCGCATCGGCGCGCTGGAGCACGTGTTCGACGTCTACACGAGCCCGGGCTCGGTCACCGAGCGCCTGCACTGCTACGCGGCGCCGTACGACCCGGCCGACCGGGGCGCGGGTGGCGGGATCGCCGAGGAGGGGGAGGACATCGAGGTGGTGGAGCTGCGGTTCGAGGACGCACTGAAGATGATCGGCACGGGGGAGATCGCCGACGCGAAGACGATCATGCTCCTGCAGTGGGCAGCGCTGCAGGGCCCCTTTAGCGCGCGGCAAAGGTCTTGAATGAGTCATTCAGGTCACCGGAGGTCCTGAATGACTCATTCAAGACCTCCGGAGGCCGCGGCCCGGCAAAGTGAGTCGGCGCGGCCGACAGGGCCGCACTCGGGTCACCTGCCGCCGGGTAGGCGAAAGGCCCCCGCGGGGGGAGGTCGCGGGGGCCTTTCCGTTGTGGTGGGAGCGGTGGCTACGGGCCGATCAGGACTACGCGGACCGGGAGGTCCGCCGGCCCTTCAGCTCGGCGAGACGTTCGTTGAGCAGGTCCTCGAGCTCGGGGATCGTGCGCCGTTCCAGCAGCATGTCCCAGTGGGTGCGCGGCGGCTTGACCTTCTTCTGCTCGGGCTGCCCACCGTCGACGATCTCCGATTCGCTGCCGTGCAGGCGGCACTCCCAGACCGTCGGGATCTCGGCGTCGTCGGAGAACGGCACCTCGAACTCGTGGTTCTTCGGGCATGCGTAACGCACGGTGCGGCGTGGAGCGAGGTCGTGGTTGCGGTCGGTCTCGTAGCTGACCGCTCCCAGCCGGCTTCCACGAAGAACACGGTCGGCCATAGTGGGGTCCTTTCAGTCAGCTCCGGGGTGGAGCCAGGGTGATGCTCACCCTATGCAACGACTCGGGGCCCCCGGGGATTCCCGGGCGGCCATGTCGTTGCTCACGATGAGCTGCGTCACCCGCCGGCATCAGCTTCCTCTAGTAGGAGGCGTTTCGCGCTCCGGCGTGACGTCAATACGGCCTTCTTAGTGCTGATATCCCCCGGATGGGCTACTGGGGCACAGCTCAGGTCAACCGTAACTGACCGTGATGAGCAGTAACCGGCCCCAAGTCACCCGATCGAAAGTGGCGGCGACACAATACCTGATAACGCACCGTAGCGAATTCGGCCTCAAAACGTGCTGAAGCTGAAGTTTCAACTACGGATTGTTCGGTATCTGCCACCACGACGGTATCGCCTTCGCGCACGACCTCGCCGTCGACCACCCGCGCGTTGAACCGCCCGGGCAGCCCGCACCAGCACAGCACCTCCACCTGAACCGGCTGCAACTCGTCCGCCAGTTCGAACAGACGAGCGGCACCCGGGAACAACCGGCTCCGGAAGTCCGTCGCGATCCCGAAGCAGTACACGTCGATCTCCACCTCGTCGGCCAGCTCCGCCAGCTGGTCGACCTGGGCGGGGGAGAGGAACTGCGCCTCGTCCACCACGACGTAGTCCACGTGCTGCCCGCGCGCCCACTCCTGCCGGACCAGGTCCCGCACGTCGGTGTCCTCGACGACCTCCACCGCCTGCCGCGTCAGGCCGATCCGGCTGGAGATCTGCGGCGCGCCCGAACGGTCGTGGCGCACCAGGATCAGGCCCCGCCGGCCCTGCCGGGCGTGATTGTGGTCGATCTGCAGCGCGAGCGTCGACTTCCCGCAGTCCATCGGCCCGTAGCAGAACTTCAGCCTGCCCACCGGCGGCGTACCGCGGCGCGAACCGGCCGCGGGGACCGACGACAGGGCGTCCGTGGGGTCGGGGCCGGCGGCCCGGTCGTTCACAAAGGTCACGACAGCCGACCCTATCGGGGCCTAGAGCACCTCCGGCGGGGTGTTGCCCGCCGCCACGATCGCCCGCCGCACCGGCACCAGCCACACCAGCACCAGACCCACCGCGAAGAAGACCACCAGCGCCACGATGGCCAGCCGGAACGACCCCGTCGCCTGCCCGACGCCGGCGAACACCAGCGGCCCCAGCCACGACGTCCCGCGCTCGCCCACGACGTAGAGCGAGTAGTACTGGGCGTCCTTGCCCGCCGGGATCATCTGGCTGAACAACGACCGCGACAGCGCGTTCGTTCCCCCGAGCACCAGCCCGATCCCCACCGCCACCGCGAGGAACTGCAGCATCTGCTTCGGCTGCACGAAGTATGCCCCCGCCAGCACCACCACCCACAGCACCAGGCTGCCCAGGATCGTCCGCTTCGCCCCGATCCGCCGCGCCACCAGCCCGTGCAGCGTCCCGCCCAGGTACGCCACGAACTGGATCACCAGGATCGTCACGATCAGCACGCTGTTGCCGAAGCCCAGCTCGTCCTTGCCGTACTGCGCCGACACCGTCACCACCGTGTTGATGCCGTCGGTGAAGACCAGGTAGCTGCCCAGGAAGGCCAGCGTCAACGGGTACGCCTTCGCCGACACCAGCGTCTGCCGCAGCTCCGCGAAGCCCGCCCGCAACACCGTCTTCCCCGGCACGACGTCGACCGGCTCGTGCCGCCGGGGGAGCGCCCGCACCGCCGGGACGGTGAACGCCGCCCACCACAACCCCGAGGTCAGGAAGCAGATCTGCACCGCCATGCCCTCGCTCACGCCGAACGTGTCGTGCCCGAGGTAGAACCCCAGCTGCAGCGCCAGCGCCAGCCCGCCACCCAGGTACCCGAACGCCCAGCCCTTCGCCGAGATGTCGTCCCGCTCGTCCGGCCCGCCGATGTCGACCAGGAACGAGTAGTAGACGACCAGCGAACCGCCGTAACCGATGTTCGCGATGATGAACAGCACCATGCCCAGCTGCCAGTCCGACCCCGCGAGGAAGAACATCGCCGCCGCGGCCGCCGCACCCAGGAAGGCGAACCCGCCCAGGATCCGCCGCTTGTTGTGGCTGCGGTCGGCCACCGCGCCCGCGATCGGCAGCACCAGCACCTGCACCACCGTCGCCACCGACAGCAGGTAGCCCCACACCGAACCGGCCGGGAAATGCAGCCCGAACAACGTCACGTCGCAGTGGTGCAGCGTGTCCGCCTTGCCCGCCGCGTCGACGCACGGGCGGTCCCCGTTAAGGGTGAAGTTCGTCTTCGCGTCCGCCGCCGCGATCCCGCTCATCGACAGCGCGCCGAACACCGTCGTCGACGACGAATAGAACGGCGAATTCGCCCAGTCGTAGAAATACCAGCCCCAGCGCTCACGCTTGGACGAGCGCGTCCCGGCCAGCGTCATCCACGGCTCCTTCAGCTCAAGAACTTCCAGGTCAGCGCGGAGACTACTGGGAGGTAGCGACGGCGCTCACAGCACCGCCGAAACCGTGTCCGGTTTGTCGCTTCAGGCGCATTCGCCACTTCCGGGGCAATCACGGTTCCGGCCCTCGCGGCGTGTCGCGAACGCGTGTGAACAGAGTTTCATGTGAGACTGAGGCGCGCAGTGTGTCCCTTGTGGTCAGTGGGACACACTCCTACTGTGCTCCCATGATCCAGATCCGGAGACGCACCACCGCGAGGATCCTTCTCCTCGCCTTCGCCGCCATGGGTCTGCAGCTGACCGTCCCCGCCGTCGCCACCGCGGACCCCGCGTCGACGACCTGGGCCAAGCTCCGCATGTGCGAATCCAGCGGCCGCTACGCCACCAACACCGGCAACGGCTACTACGGCGCCTACCAGTTCGACCTGCCCACCTGGCGCAGCGTCGGCGGCACCGGCCGCCCCGACCAGGCCGCACCCGCCGAACAGGACTACCGCGCCCTCTACCTCTACCGCATGCGCGGCTGGCAACCCTGGCAGTGCGCCGGCATGCTCAAGCTCGCCGGCGACGCCGACGCCCGCAGCAAGCGCATCCCCACCTACGCCGACTCCGCCTACATCGGCGGGGGACCGGCCCCCGCACCCACCCCGCCACCCCCCGGCGGCCCGATGCCCGCCTGGCCCGGCGTCGTCTACCAATACGGCGACTGCGCCGCCCCGCTCAAGGCCTTCCAGCTGCGCATGAACGCCTACGGCTACGGCTTCACCGGCACCGGCTGCTACTACGAGAAGACCCGCACCGCCGTCCTCGACCTCCAGCGCGCCAACGGCATCAAGGACAGCGGCCTGCTCGGCCCGAAGACCTGGACCGCCGCCTGGCAGGGCAAACCACCCCGCTGATCCGGCCCGGTCAGGCCTGCTGCCACGTACCCCGCTCGATCAGCACCTCGCGCAGCAGGTCCGGCCGGTCCGTCACGATCCCGTGCACCCCCAGGTCCAGCAGCATCCGCATCTCCGCCGGATCGTCGATCGTCCACGTGTGCACCTCGATCCCGGACCGCCCCGCGATCGACAGGAACGCCTTGTCCACCACCCGCAACGCACCCTGCCGCACCGGCACCTGCGCCATCGCCCCCAGCACCAGCCGCCCGAGGGGGAGCAGCGGCAGCTTCCCCCGCGCCCACAACGCGAACGCCGACCGCGGCCCCATCGCCGTCACCAGCTTCGGCCCCGCCAGCTTCCGCAACCGCACCAGCCGCGCGTCCGAAAACGCCGCCGCCGCCACCCGGTCGTGCGCACCCGTCCGCTCCAGCACCCGCACGAACGGCTCCACCGCCTGATCGGCCTTCACGTCGATGTTGAACCGCGCGTCCGGCAGCTCCTCCAGCACGTCCTCCAGCCGCGACAACGGCACCTTCCCGCCGACCTTGACGCCCTTCAGCTGCTCCCACGTCTTCGTCGCGATCGCCCCGGAACCATCGGTCGTCCGATCCAGGTTCGGGTCGTGGTGCACCACCACCACACCGTCCGCCGTCGCGTGCACGTCCGTCTCGAGGTACCGGTACCCCTCCGCGCACGCCCGCTTGAACGCCGGCAGCGAATTCTCCAGCCCGTCCAGCTCATCGAGGTGCCAGCCCCGGTGGGCGAAAGCACGGGGGAGCGGATCGGCCAGGTACGGGAACGACGACTGCATACCCCAAGTGTGCACTTCCGCCATGGCCCCGGCATGACCCGGCGATGGCCAGCTAGGGTCTCCCGGGTGAGGGAAGCCGCCGAACTGACCCAGCTCGAACCCGTCCCGGCCCGTCGCGGCGCCCCCAAGCACTGCGGCTGGTGCGGCCGCCGCCTCCCGGAAGCCGGCAACGTCGGCCGCCGGCGCCGGTACTGCGGCCAATCCTGCCGCCAACGCGCTTACGAACGCCGCACGGCACTGCAGCGAAGCGGACTCCCCGAAGACGCCGTCGTGCTCTCCGACACCGAGATCGCCGCCCTCCAGGACCGCCTCTTCCAGCTGCGCTGCGCCGCCGAAGACATCGTCACCGCCGTCGACGACGGCGCCGACCCCCGCGAACTACGCGGCCTCGCCGACGAGATCGCCCGCGCGGCCAAAGACCTCGAACAACTCCGCTGACCCTCAGCCCAGCCCGTCCAGCGCCCGGTACGTCCGGTTGCTCGCCGCCGCCGCACGCTGCTCACGACCCGTCGCCTCGATGTAGTTCTGGCTCGTCGCCAAACTCGCGTGCCCCAGCAACGCCATGATCTCCGAAGCCGTCGCCCCGTCCTCCGCCAGCCGCGTCGCGAACGTGTGCCGCAACGCGTGCAAGTTCGCCCCCGCCGGCACCCGGTCGTGCAACCCCGCTCCCCGGTAACACGACTTCACCAGGTACTCCAGCGCACCCCGCCCGATCGGCTCACCCGCCCGGTCCAGCAGCAACGGCGAACCAGGGGAGAACCGCGCGTTCGGGAACCGCACCCGGCACGACTCCCGGTACCGCTCGATCAGCTCCGCCAGCACCGGCTGCACCGGGATCGACCGGTCCCGGCTGCCCTTGCCCTTCACGTGCAACCGCAACTCACCCGCACGCCCCACCAGCGACCGCGACGACAACGCCCGCATCTCCGCCGCCCGCAACCCCGCCACCAGGCCCAGCGCGATCACCAGCACGTCCCGCTCCGGCCACGGATCCCGCGCCCGCCGCGAACCCGCGGCCGCCGCCGACAGCAGCTGCTCCGGGGTTTCCTCACCCCGCAACGGCTTCGGCGTCAACGCCGGCGTCCGCGGCCGCGCCACCGCACCCATCGGATTGCCCGGCAGCAAGCCGTCGGCGACGCAGAACGTCAGGAACTGGTTCCACGTCGACCACGCCCGCAGCACCGAACTCTTCGCGTGCCCGTCCGCGAACGCACCGAACGCCGCGCGCAGCGCCGGTCCCGTCAGCTCGGCGACCTCCAGGTCCTCGGCGGGGCGGCCCAGCTCCGAAACCAGGAGAGTGGTGATCCCGGCGAGGTCCCGCCGGTAGGCGTCGGTGGTGTGCGGCGAGTCCTTGCGCGGCCGGCGGGCGGCGAAGAAGGCTTGCTGTGCTTCGGAAAGCCTCATGTGGATCTTGTACCGCACACCACCGACAATTCCGGTGCCCGGGTCCCGAACCGACATTTCATGCATAATTGCCATTATGCATGAAATGTCGGTTTAGCCTGGAATGACCCCCCTGGGGGATCCAGGACTCTCTCGGAGTCGATTTCGGGCTCGAATCGCCCCCTCGATGCCCACAGCGGGGATGCGCACGTATGTTCGAGTGCCTAACCTGCCAACGGGGCCACCCGGGACTCCGAGGGACAAGCGGCTGAGCGATCCGCAGCATTGAAGGTCGCCAACCGTTTTTCCCGTGGCCGTTTCCCCGGTCGAGTTTCGTCACCGTGACGTTTTAGGGTCGAGTGGCAGGACATCGTTATCCCTGCTCCAGGGGATGCTCTACAGCCCCCGGCGGGTGCCCTCACGAGCGCTCGACGCCTGTCACAGAAGAACGGCGGGCGAGAAACCTCAGGAGAAGCCGTCCTGGCGAAGCGAACACTCCACCCCGGGAACTCGGCTTCGGCACCCCTCCCGGGTTCCCGCCGCAGCATGCCCTCAAGTGCCGATAATGTACATTATGTCAGGTAACGTCAGTGCCAGTCGCTGATCATGACGTCCCGCGGTGCCGGGGCACCTTCCCCGGTCTCGACGAGCTGCTTGAGGCTCATCAGGTAGATCGCCCACTTCGTGCTGCAGTGGTGCATGAACTCGCCCGCTTCACGCCAGCCCTCGTGCTTGAACAGGACGATCGTGTAGTCGCTGCGCTGGTCGAGCTCCCAGCGGATCGTCGTGCCGATCCACTCCGGCGGTCCGTCGACGACTTCCCAGCGGACGAGCCGGCCCGGCTCGAGCTCGATGACCTTCATGTCGAAGCCGCCCGGGATGAAGCGGAACGCGATGACGCCGCCGAGTTCGGTGTCCCCCACGGTCTTTTCGGTCCACCAGTCCGACAGGCCGTCGAGCGTGGTGAGTGCTTCGTAGACCTTCTCGGGGCTGGCGTTCTGGATGCCGATGCGGTGCAGGATGTCCATTTCTACTGCTTCTTCCGTTCGATGGTTTCGGCGATGTGCTTGATGTGGCGGAGCCGGGCGTCCCAGGCGTTGCCGACGTCGGCGAGCTGGGCGACGGCGCGACCGAGCTGGGTTTCGTCGACGCGGAACTGCTTTTCGCGTCCTTCGGCCTGTGCGTGCACGAGGCCGGCGCGGTCGAGGACGGCGAGGTGCTTGGCGACGGCCTGGCGGGTCACCGGGAGGTGTTCGCTGAGGCTGGTGGCGGTCCCCCGGCCTTCGCTGAGCAGGAGGTCGAGCATGCGGCGGCGGGTGGGGTCGCCGATGGCCGACCAGAGGTCGTCGTCCACGGCGGCGGTCACGAGGTGGCTCCCACCTTGGCGGTGACGGCGGGGATGCGGGGCAGGAAGTGGTCCCAGCCGCTTTCGTGGTCGGTGTATTCGGCGGCGATCTTGGCTTCGTCCCAGCCGCGTTCGCGGAAGCCGGTTTCGGTCATGCGCAGGCGGGTGCCGGTTCCGGTGGGTTCGAGTTCGAAGACGACGAGGAAGGAGTTGCCCGGTGCGGCGGTCTCCCCCTCGGCGTGGGTCCAGCGGAAGGAGAAGAGCTTGGGCGGGATGGCGTCGACGACGGTGAAGCGGACGGGGTGGCCGTCGAAGGCGATGTGGCCTTCTCCCCCGGGTTCGACGGGGTATTCGGCCTCGTCGGGCCACCATTCGCGGACGTGCTCGGGGTTGCTGACGACGTCGAAGACGACGTCGGGGGTGGCGTCGATGTGGATTTCGCGTTCGAGGGTTCCGTGGTCCATGTCCGCTCCTTATGCAACGTTTGGTTGCTTGTCACGTTAGCTCGGCCGGCGGTGATGTGCAACCTTCAGTTGCGCTGAGGTCGCGCTGGACCCAGGCGACGTCGTGCCAGGCGCCGTGCTTCCAGTCGACGCGGCGGTAGACGCCCGCGGGTTCGAAGCCGAGGGCGCGGTGCAGTCCGGCGCTCGCTTCGTTCGGCAGGGTCATGCCGGCGAAGGCGCGGTGGAAGCCGCGCTCGCGCAGCCGGGCGAACAGCGTCTCGTACAGTGCGCGCCCGGCTCCGGTGCGGCGGCGGCCGCGTTCGAGGTAGATGCTCGTCTCGCAGGACCACCGGTAGGCGGCGCGGGCGGCGAAGGGGGTCGCGTAGGCGTATCCGGCGATGTGGCCGTCGTCTTCGAAGACGAACCAGGCGTGGGCCGCGGTGATGCGGCGGGCCATTTCGGTGTCGTCGGGTGGGTCGGTTTCGAAGGAGATGGCGGTGTCGGTGACGTAGGGCGCGTAGATGGCCGCACAGGCAGGGGCGTCTTGCGGAGTGGCGTCGCGAATCATGGCTCATATGGTAGCCACGATGAGTCGTATAGTATCCAGTGTTATGACCGATCCCCTGTCTGCCCGCTTGGCGGCGACTGTGCACGCCACCCGGACCTCCCGTGGTCTTTCGGCCGCGGCGCTCGCCGAACGGTCGGGGGTGTCGCGCGCGATGATCGGCAAGATCGAGCGGGGTGACGTGCAGCCGACGGCGGCGTTGCTGGCGAAGCTGTCGGACGCGCTGGGCCTGACGCTGTCGGAGCTGATCGCGCGCGCCGAGGGTGACGAGCGGCGGCTGGTGCGCGCGGCGGAGCAGCCAGTGTGGGTGGACCCGGACACCGGGTACCGCCGCCGGGCGGTCTCCCCCGCCGGCGGCCGTCCGCTGGAGCTGGTGGAGGTCGAGCTGCCGCCGGGTGCCGAGGTGCCGATGGCGGCGGGGACGTACGCGTTCCTGCACCAGCAGATCTGGGTGCTGGCCGGGCAGTTGCGGTTCCGGGAGGGGGCGCAGGTGCACGAGCTGGGTGCCGGGGACTGCCTGCAGCTGGGCGCGCCGGCGGACTGCGTGTTCGCGAACCCGGGTGCGCTCCCCTGCCGGTACCTGGTGGCGCTGGTCAATCACGCCACCTGACCAGGTGATCCGGGGTGCCGCCGGGCGCGGGGGCGGTTAGCTTCGCGCGGTGCGTCGTCTGCGGAGGATCTGGTACCAGTGCGCGGAGTTCCTGCTGGTGCTGCTCGGGCTGGGCTGGCTGGTCGCGCCGGACACCGGGCTGGACGTGGTGTTCCTGCTGGCGTGGGACGTGCTGGCGGTGGCGGTGATCGTGACGAGGTTCCTGCGGATCCGGCGGTACCGGCTGGCCGGTGACGGCGCGCCGGCGTGGTTGCACAGCCTGCTGGGGCGCCGGTCGAGTTTCGCGGCGACGGTGCTGGTGAGTGTGGTCGGGATGTCGGCGGGGCTGCTGATCCTGACGGCGAACGTGATCGCCGAGGAGGACGGCGAGTACGCGTTGGTACTGCAGATCAGCGCGGTGCCGGCGGTGCTGGCGGCGTGGATCCTGCTGCACTTCGGGTACGCGGACCGGTACGCGCACCTGCACTACCGGGGCACGCCGGGGCCGGGGTTGCGGTTCCCGGCGACGGAGCGGCCGAACCTGCTGGATTTCGCGTACTTCGCGTTCACGGTGGGGACGTCGTTCGCGACGTCCGATGTGGAGGTTCAGGCCCGGTCGATCCGGTACACGGTGCTGACGCACAGCGTCATGTCGTTCGTCTACAACACGGCGATCCTGGGGATCGCGGTGGGCGTGCTCACCGGGAAGTAGCGTCGACGCCGGTGAGTTCGGCCGAGAGCGCCCAGAGGCGGGCGGCTTCGGCGGGGTCGATGGCGTAGTCGCGGACACCGACGCGGAGCCCGACGTCGGTGACGCCGTCGCCGTCGGGTGCGGGTTCGGCGATGTCGCAGTCTTCGAGGTAGACGCCGCCCATGCCGTCGAGGCGGGGTGAGGTGGCGGCCCAGACCTGGGTGGCGGCGCCGGCTTCGGGGGTTTTGAAGTAGCCGCTGGGGACGCCGTTTTCGTCGACCCAGCCTTGGGCGACGCGCTCGGCCGGCGGGATGTGGCGGACGAGGTTGGTGAGGATGGAGCCGGGGTGCAGGGCGAAGGCGCGTACGCCGCCCTCGCGGCCGAAGCGGTCGAGGTGGACGGCGAAGAGGATGTTGGCGGTTTTGGCCTGGCCGTAGGCGAGCCACTTGTCGTAGCCGGTTTCGAAGTGGGGGTCGGCCCAGCGGATGGGTGAGAGGTGGTGGCCGCGGGAGGAGACGGAGACGACGCGGGCGCCGTCGGCGATGGCCGGCCAGAGGCGGTTGACCAGGGCGAAGTGACCGAGGTGGTTGGTGGCGAACTGGGCCTCCCAGCCGGGGCCGACGCGGGTTTCGGGGCAGGCCATGACGCCGGCGCTGTCGATGACGAGGTCGAGCCGTCGGCCGGTGGCGAGGAAGCGGTCGGTGAACGCGCGGACGCTGTCCAGGGCGCCGAGGTCCAGTTCGTCGACTTCGGCGATGCCGCGGAGGGCGGTTTCGGCGGTGGCGCGGCGCCGGGCGGGGACGATCACGTGGGCGCCGGCGTGCGTGAGGGCGCGGGTGGTTTCGAGGCCGATGCCGGAGTAGCCGCCGGTGACGAGGGCGAGCTTGCCGGTGAGGTCGATGCCGTCGAGGACTTCGGTGGCGGTGCTGGTGGCGCCGAAGCCGGAGCCGATCTTGTGCTGCGGGGTGGTCATGGGGTCGACGGTAGGAGCTGGAGTGCGCTCCGGGGCAAGCTCAGTCGCGCAGGTGGAGTGCCGCGATCGAGGCGTCGAGCCACGCGGTCAGGAAGCGGTCCGGTTCGAGGTCGCCCGGGGTGTGTCCGATGAGGACGTCGAGGATCGGGTAGTAGGTCAGCGATGCGACGAGCACCGCGGCGGTCGCGCGCGGGTCGGTGACGTCGGCTCTCCCCTGGTCCCGCAGTGTGGTGATCCATTCCGTGCCCCGGTGGTAGACGGTGGCGACGACGCCTTCCCACATGCGCTCGAACAGTGCGGGGAAGCCGGTGAATTCGCGGATCATCAGGCGGATGAGGTCGCGGTCGGCGGCCATGAACGCCCAGACGGCGTCGGCGAGCACGCGCAGGGCTTCGCGGGGGTCTTCGGGGAGTGACGTGGTTTCGGCGGTGCTGGTGCTCAGCCGCGTGAGGTTGTCGTGGACGGCGGCTTCGAGGAGGGCCGCTTTGGACGGGAAGTGCTTGTAGAGGGCGCCGCTGCCGGGGTTGAGGCCGCATGCGGTCTGGATGTCGGCGACGGACGTGGCGTCGTAGCCGCGGGTGGCGAAGAGGCGGACGGCTTCGTCGAGGATGCGGCGGCGGGTGACGCCGGGGGTTGTACGGGCCATAGTGAGAAATTACTCTCTTTCTATGGTGGAAGTGACCGTGAAACAGACCGTGTCGTGCACTCCCGAAGCCTTCCTGGCCCTGGTGATGGACCCGCGGCGGTACGCGCAGGTCGACCGCAAGCTCGGCCCGATCGACTGGGTGCGCCGGGACGGCGACGTGACCGAGTTCCGGTTCCGGTCGGCACTGCCCGGGCTCGGTCCGGGGCCGAAGATCGTGTCGCGGATGACGCTGACGCGGGGTGAGCGCGTCGACGTGCGCCTGCCCGACCGCCCGGAAAACCGGCTCGCGCGGCGGGTGTCGACGTTCGAAGCCTCCTTCGTGTGCGTGCCGGTGGCCGGCGGGACGCGGGTGACCCGGCGGATCGCGTTCGGGTTCGCCGCTCCCCTGCGCTGGCTGGCCGAACCGCTGCTGCGCCGCAAGCTGCGGGCCGACGTCGAGGCCGAGGTGCGGGGCGCGAAGCGGCTGCTGGAGCGTTGACTGAAGTAGTGAATCAGTGCTTCACTTCTTCACGTGCCCTACCGCCGCACCCCGAAGGTGCAGGAACGCCTGGACGCCCAGCGCGCGACGATCGTCGCCGCGGCGACCGAGCAGCTCGCCGAGCACGGCTACAGCGGGTGCTCCGTCGCCGCGGTCGCCGAGCGCGCCGGGGTCGCCGTGGGAAGTGTCTACAAGCACTTCCCCACCAAGGCCGACCTGGTCGTGCACGTGTTCCGGCAGGTCGTGACGCGGGAGGTCGAAGCCGTGCGGGCCGCGTCCGCGCGGCCGGGTGCGCCCGCCGAACGGGTCCTGGCGGTGTTCGAGACCTTCGCCCAGCGCGCGCTGAAGGCGCCGCGGCAGGCCTACGCGCTGCTCGCCGAGCCGGTCGACGCGCTGATCGACGCCGAGCGGCTCGAGTTCCGGCGCGCGTTCACCGAGGTGGTCGCCGAGCACGTCGCCGCCGGGGTGCGGCAGGGCGCGCTGCCGCCGCAGGACGGCCGGCTCACCGCCGCCGCGCTGGTCGGGGCCGCCGCCGAAGTCTTGATCGGCCCGTTGACCAGCGGTAACGCCGGTGATGTCGCCGAGCTCCGCACATTCGTCGTCCGCGCTCTAGGAGGTTCCGATGCCCGCCACGCATGAGGTCACCAACCAGGTCCCGCCGCTGACCGGCCACGACGTCGGCGACGACCCGGCGCTGCTGGAAGGGCTGGAGCGGGCGGGTGCGGGGTGGGCCGCGGGCGAGGTGCACGAGCTGGGCCGGCTGGCCGGGAGCGAGCGGGTCCAGGAGTGGGGCCGGCTGGTCAACGAGAACGAGCCGGTGCTGCGCACCCACGACCGCTACGGCAACCGGATCGACGAGGTCGAGTTCCACCCGTACTGGCACGAACTCATGAACGTCGCGGTGTCGCACGGGCTGCACGGCACGCCGTGGCGCGACGGCCGCGAAGGTGCCCACGCGGCGAGGGCGGCGAAGTTCTACGTGTGGGGCCAGGCCGAGTTCGGCCACAGCTGCCCGATCTCGATGACCTACGCGGCGATCCCGGCGCTGCGGGCCAATCCGGAGCTCGCCGCGCGGTACGAGCCGCTGCTGGCCGCGACCGAGTACGACTTCGGGCTGCGCGAGCCGGGCACCAAGCGCGGCCTGATCGCGGGCATGTCGATGACCGAGAAGCAGGGCGGCTCCGACGTCCGCGCCAACACGACCACGGCGACCCCGAGCGCGGACGGCAGCTACACCCTCGTCGGGCACAAGTGGTTCACCTCCGCGCCGATGTCGGACATGTTCCTGACGCTGGCGCAGGCCCCCGGAGGGCTGTCGTGCTTCCTGCTCCCCCGCGTCCTGCCCGACGGCTCGCGCAACCCGATCCGGCTGCAGCGGCTGAAGGACAAGCTGGGCAACCGGTCGAACGCGTCGTCGGAGATCGAGTACGACAACGCCGTGGGCTGGCTGGTCGGCGAAGAGGGCCGCGGGGTCCGCACGATCATCGAGATGGTCAACAACACCCGGCTGGACTGCACGCTGGGCAGCGCGTCCGGGATGCGGCTGGGCACGGTCCGCGCGGTGCACCACGCGACCCACCGCCACGCCTTCGGCAAGGCTTTGGTCGACCAGCCGCTGATGGCCAACGTGCTGGCCGACCTCGCGGTCGAGTCGGAAGCCGCGACGACCGTGGCGATGCGGCTGGCCGCGGCGGGCGACCAGCCCGATGACCCGCAGGAGCAGGCGTTCCGGCGGCTCGGGCTGGCGGTGTCGAAGTACTGGGTGTGCAAGCGCGCGCCGGTGCACGCGGCCGAGGCCCTGGAATGCTTCGGCGGCAACGGCTACGTCGAAGAGTCGGGCATGCCGCGGCTCTACCGCGAGGCGCCGCTGTCGTCCATTTGGGAGGGTTCGGGCAACGTGGCGGCGCTGGACGCGTTGCGCGCCATGGGCAAGCAGCCCGAATCGGTGGCGGCGTTCTTCACCGAGGTCGAGCAGGCCGCCGGCGGCGACGCGCGGCTGGACGACGCCGTCGACCGCCTCCGCAAGGAGCTGACCGACCTGGACGCGATCGAGTACCGGGCGCGGCGGGTGGTCGAGTCGATGGCGCTGGTCCTACAGGGTTCCCTGCTGGTGCGCCACGGTCACCCGGCGGTCGCGGACGCGTTCTGCGCCTCCCGCTTCGGCGGGGACTGGGGCATCGCGTTCGGCACGCTCCCGGCCGGCGTCGACACGGGAGCGATCATCGAGCGCGCCGCCGTCCGCTAACCGCGTTCGGCCCGCTGCCGGGCCAGCTCCTCGACCGCGCTGGGCAGGGTTTCCTCGAAGTCGATCAGCTTCGCCCAGGTCGGGGTGACGACGATCCGGACCATGCCGTCGTAGAGCGAGCGCACCTCGCGCTCCCACTCGACGCGCTGCTCGGGCGTCATCTCGTAGCTGCCGTTCATCTGCAGGTACTCCGCCGGGATGCCGTCGACGACGTCGAGTTCGACGCGGCCGCGGATGAGCAGGATCTTCGGCGGGTGGGACTCGGTGTCGATCGTCAGCGCGACGGCCGGGTTCGCCCGCAGGGAGCGCAGTTTCGGCATGTTCTTCGCGGTGCACATGACGATCTCCGAGCCGTTCCAGGTGAACGCCATCGGGACCGAGCGCGGGGTGCCGTCCTGGGCGACGTAGGCCAGGCGGGTGATGTCGCGGGCCAGCAGTTCCTTGCTGTACGGCCGGTTCAGAACCTCGGTGATCGCGTGCTGTTCCACGGTGTCCTCCGTCTCCGGGGCGGCCCGTTGTGGCCGCTGCTGACCCTGGGACGGAGCCGCTATCGGGTTTTCGACATCAGCCGCCGAGCGCGTCGAGGGCACCGGCGACCGCGGCGGCTTTCAGCTCGTCGACGGGGGCGTCGGGGAACTGCATGCAGACGTCCTGCAGGCCACCGAGGGCCAGGATCGCGCGGGCCTGCTGCTCGAGCGTGGGCGACGGGCCGCAGATCAGCGTGGTGAGCCGGGTGCGCCAGCCCAGTGCCTTGTCGATGAGGCCGAGGTCGGCCAGCGTCGGCATCTCGGACAGCAGCATGATCACGTCCGCGCGGTGGCGGTAGTTGAAGTCGAAGAACCCCTCGATCAGCTCCCGCACCGGCGCGTCGCCGCGGGCTTCCTGGGCGAGGAGGAACGCCTCGCCGTCGTCGAGCATCGGCTGGACGATGCTGCGGACCAGGTCGTCGCGGGACGGGAAGTGGTAGTAGAGCGCGGGTTTGGTGATGCCCAGCCGGCGGGCGATGTCCTGGAGGCTGGTGCGCTGGACGCCCTGGCTGGTGAACAGGTCGCGGGCGACGTCCAGGATGCGCTGCTTGGTGTCGGAGGGTTTCGGCACCGGCCCAGCATAACTGACTTAACGATAGGTAAGGAACCGTGGTACAACTTACCTACCGTTAAGTCAGGGAGGTACTCATGCGGATCCTCGTCTCCGGCGCCAGCATCGCCGGCCCAGTACTGGCGTACTGGCTCACCCGCCACGGCTTCGACGTCACCGTCGTCGAACGCGCCCCGGCGCTGCGCAAGACCGGCGGCCACGCGGTCGACCTGTTCCGGCCCGCCATGGACATCACCGAGCGGATGGGCGTGCTGCCGCGGGTGGAAGCGCTCAAGACCGGCACCACCCGGATGACGCTGCGCCGCGAAGGCGTCCGCCGTCCGGCGCGGGTGGACCTGTCGAAGATCTACCAGGCCACCTCCGACCGGCACGTCGAGATCATGCGCGACGACCTCAGCGAGATCTACTACGACGCCGGCCGGGACGACGCCGAGTACCTCTTCGGCGACTCGATCACCGCCATCTCCCCCGACGGCGACGTCACCTTCGAACACGCCCCGCCGCGGCGCTTCGACGTGATCGTCGGCGCCGACGGCCTGCACTCGAACGTCCGGCGCCTGGTCTTCGGCGAGGAAGCCGGGCTGACGAAGTTCATCGGCGCCTACCTGGCCGTGCTGTCCCTGCCGGGCACCGCCGACCTCGGCGACGGCGAGACGGTCCTGCACCTCGGACCGGGCCGCACCGCGGGCATCTACAGCGCCCGCCACCTCGACGAGGCCCGCGCCGTGTTCCTGTTCCGCCGCGACGAGGAACTCGGCTACCACCACCGGGACGTCCCGCGCCAGAAGGAACTGCTGCGCGCGGCGTACGCGGGGATGCACCCGCAGGTCGACGGCTGGCTCGCCGGACTGGACGGCCCGGGCCCGTTCTACTTCGACTCGATCACCCAGCTGCGGCTGGAATCCTGGTCGCGCGGCCGCGTCACCCTCGTCGGCGACGCGGGTTATTGCCCCGGTCCGGCCGTCGGCGGCAGCACGAGCCTGGCCGTGCTCGGCGCCTACGTCCTCGCCGGCGAACTGGCCGCGGCGGGCGGGGACCACGAACGCGCCTTCGCCGCCTACGAGCGGGAAATGGCCGAACTGGTCCGCCAAAGCCGCGCCTTCGCCGTCGGAGCGGCCCGGAGCCTGATCCCGGCGTCCCGCGCGGGCGTCTGGGCACTGGCCACCGGCGGCCGGCTCGTCTCGGCCCTGCCGGCCGGGGTCAGCCGCGCGGTCGCGAAGCTGAACACCGGCGGCGTGCGCATGCACGACTCGATGCGGGTCAAGGACTACACGGCCTCCCTGGTGGGCTGACGGTGGTGGTCGGCGGCCGCCTGGACCCGGGCCGTGTAGGCGGCCCACCAGGCGGCGTCACCGATGTCGTCGTGGTCGCCGCCCGCCCGGCCGTCGATCAGCTCGCGCACGATGTCGGCGTGCCCCGCGTGGTGCGCGGTCTCGGCCACCACCCGCACCAGCAGCGAGCCGAACGTCGTACGGCGACGCTCCTCCGGCCACCACGCCACCTCGGCCGGCGCGTCCAGCGGCAGCACCGCGATCGACTCGTCGGAGTGGCGCCACGCAGCCCGATACAGCTCGACCAGCTCCGCCCGGCTCTGGTCCGCGGTCGCCCACATGTCCGCGCTGTCCCAGATCGACCCATCGGCCACCCACGGCAACGTGACCGGCGCCGGCCGGCCCACGCAGTCACCGAGATAGCCGAACTCGCCACCGGCCAGGTTGCTTGATCAGCCCCAGCAGATTGGTGGCCGTCGGTGTCATCGGACGGCGCACGTCGTACTCGCTCAGCCCCGAAAGGGACGCGAGCACGTGGTCGCGGTTCTCCTGAAGATAGCGCCGCAGGTCGGCGGCAAGAGGGTCCATGCCCGCACGCTAGCGACGGGCACCGACAAGAAAGGTCCGGGCGGGCGCGCGGGAAGGTGCCGCAACCCGCGCGCCCGCACCCCCAGTGGCCCGGCGGAACGCCGCCGTCGCGGGACAGGAGGCAGTCACCCCCGCGCTGGATACCGCGAATTCCGCGGGGTTCAGCCCGACAGCAGTCCCGGATCCGTCTCCGGCGGTCCCGACGGCCACCAGGTGTCGCCCTCCCGGCGGTAGGGGTGCCACCGGCCGCGGCGGTCCAGGCGCAGCTGGACGTCGCCGATCGTGCAGTGGTTGCGCTCGAACACCGGATCCTCGCCGTCGAGCGCGGCCCGCGCCGCCGCCAGCACCGGCTTCGGCGGGCTCCACGCCGAGTCGAGCACCTCCAGCCCGTCGCGGCCGCCGAACGTCCACGCCGCCACCGCGCGGTCGAATTCGGGACCCGTGCCGAGCCGGTCCGCCACGGCGGGGAATCGCGCGGCCAGCCGGACCGCGTCGGGCCGGCGTCCCGGCCACGGCTCGCCCGCCAGCACGGCCTGGGCCTGCGCCGAAGCGTTGATCGCCAGCAGCTCGAACGCCTCCGCGGGCACTCCCGGCGCCGCCGGGATCGACGGCGAGCCCGACGGCCGGAACGCCGCCAGGTCCGGCAGCGGCCCCGGCGTCCGGTCCGCCGGGACGACGGCGCCGGCCACCGGCGCGAGCCGGCTTTCCAGCTCGTCCCGGATCTCCCGCTCGCCCCGCCCGCGCATCAGCAGCAGCACGAACGGGTCGGCGTCCAGCAGCCACGACGCCTGGAACGACAACGCCGCCGCGTGCCGGCACGGCAGCTCCCAGCCCGGGCAGTCGCACTCCGGGTCGAGGTCGCCGATCCCCGGCAGCAGGTGCACGCCGGCGTCGTCGGCCGCCTCGACCAGGTCGTGCGGCATGTCCCGGTCCAGCAGCGCCGCCAGGTGCCCGGACCGCGAAGCCACCCGGTCGAAGAACCGCGTCCAGTCGCCGTCCGACAGCTCCGCCAGCCGCAGCTCCGTGCGGAACGGGCCGCCGTCGGCGTCCTCGACCACCGCCGCGATCCGGCCCGGGCTGACCGTGATCGGCCCGACCAGCCCGGCCGCGGCGTACCGGCGGCCCTTCTTCAGCTGCCGCAGATCCAGCGCGGTGTCCTCCATCGCGCGCACCCACGCCCGCCCCCACCACGATCGGGCCAACCGCCCGGCCGCCCCGAACGCGGGGAACCCGCGCACCCGGTCGTCGGTCATCCGCGGCTCCTCAGTTCGACGAGCTCCGCGAGCTCGGTGTCGGTCAGTTCCGTCAACGCCGCTTCGCCGCCGGCCAGCACCGCGTCCGCCAGCGCCCGCTTCTCCCGCAGCATCGCCGCGATCCGGTCCTCGACCGTGCCCTCGGCCACCAGCCGGTGCACCTGCACCGGTTTCGTCTGCCCGATCCGGTACGCCCGGTCGGTCGCCTGGTCCTCCACCGCCGGGTTCCACCAGCGGTCGAAGTGCACGACGTGATCGGCGCGGGTCAGGTTCAGCCCCGTCCCGGCCGCCTTCAGCGACAGCAGGAACACCGGCACCGCACCCTCCTGGAACCGCGCCACCAGCTCCTCGCGGCGGGCGACCGGCGTGCCGCCGTGCAGCAGCTGCGTCGCGATCCCGCGCCCGGCCAGGTGCTTCTCCAGCAGCCGCGCCATGGCGACGTACTGGGTGAACACCAGCACCGCGCCACCCTCAGCGAGGATGGTGTCCAGCAGCTCGTCGAGCAGCTCCACCTTGCCCGACCGGCCGCCCGGCTCTTTGAGGTAATGCGCCGGGTGGTTGCAGATCTGCTTGAGCGCGGTCAGCAGCTTCACGATCCGCCCGCGCCGCGCCATCCCGTCGCTGGCGGCGATGTCGGCCATCAGCTCCCGCACGACCGCCTCGTACAGCGCCACCTGATCGGGGCTCAGCGCCACGGGCCGGTCGGTCTCGGTCTTCGGCGGCAGCTCGGGCGCGATCCCGGGATCGGACTTGCGGCGCCGCAGCAGGAACGGCCGCAGCAGCCGCGAAAGCCGTTCGGCCGCCGCCGGGTCCCCGGCCTCGATCGGCTTCGCCCAGCGTTCCCGGAACTCCGGCAACGACCCCAGCAGGCCGGGCGCCGACCAGTCCAGGATCGCCCACAGCTCCGAGAGCGTGTTCTCCACCGGCGTCCCGGTCAGCGCCACCCGCGCCGCCGCCGGCACCAGCCGCAACGCCTTCGCCGTGCCCGAGCGGTGGTTCTTGACGTGCTGGGCCTCGTCGGCGACCAGCAACCCCCACCGCACCGCGGCCAGCGGCGCCGGATCGGTGCGCAGCGTGCCGTACGTCGTCAGCACGAACCCCTCGAGGTCCTCGAGCGAGCGAGCGCTGCCGTGGAAGCGCCGTACCGGAACGCCGGGCGCGAACCGGTGGATCTCGCGTTCCCAGTTTCCCAGCAGCGACGCCGGGCACACCACCAGCGTCGGCCCCGACGCGCGATGCAGGTGCAGCGCGATCAACGTGACCGTCTTGCCCAGGCCCATGTCATCGGCCAAGCAGCCACCGAGCCCCAGCCCGGTCACGGTGGCCAGCCACTGCAGCCCGCGCAGCTGGTAATCCCGCAGCTGTGCGGCCAGCCCGGCCGGGGGCACCTCGGGCTCCGGCGGCGCGGACAGCCGCTCCCGCAACCGCGCCAGCCAGCCCTCGGTGACGACCTCGACCACTTCACCGTCGACCTCGGTGGTGCCGGTCAGTACCGCGCCGAGCGCGTCGACCGGCGTCAGCGGCTTCAGCACCCGCTCGCGCGCCTTCGCCGCCAGTGCCGGGTCGACCAGCACCCACCGGTCGCGCAGCCGCACCACCGCCCGGCGGGCCTCGGCGAGCGCGTCCAGCTCCGCCTCGGTCAGCACCTCACCGCCCAGTGCGAGCTGCCAGTCGAACTCCAGCGCCCGGCCGCCGCCGAAGAACGACGGCAGATCACCCGGTGCGTCGCCGGCGCGGACCACCGCTCGCGCGGTCAGCGACCCCGCGAGCTCGGCGGGCCAGTGCACGTCGATCCCGGCCGCCGCCAGCCGCGGGGCCGCGGCCGCGACCAGCTCGGTCATCTCGTCCTCGACCAGCGCCAGCTCGTCCGGCACCGCCGAGGTCAGCAGCGGGCTCAGCGCCGGCCAGACCTGCGCACCCCGCCGCAGCGCCAGCACGACGTCGATGCGCGCCCGCGGCCCGAACCGGCCGGTTTCCCACAGCTCCGCCGCGTCGGCGACCTGACCCGGCTCGGCCAGGCTGTGCACCTGCACCACCGCGCGGTAGCGCCCGGCGTCGAACCCGCCGGGCGCCTCGATCCGCAGCGACACCCGGATACCCGAGTCCAGGCCCGCGGCCAGTTCGTCCGCCCAGTCGCGCAGCGGCTCGGCCCGCTGCGGCGCGACCGCGGCGAACAACCGCGTCCCGGCCGCCTTCGCCGCGGCGGGCGTGCGGGGCAGCGTGTCGGCGACGGCGTCGAGGAACGCCCGCAGCAGCGGTTCCGGCGCCCGCCCGTCCGGCGGCATCGCGGCCGCCAGGTCACGCAGCCACGCGGCTTCGGCCGGTTCCAGCGGCCCGGCGCGCCAGGCGTCGTACCCGCCCGCGGTCACCCCCGGCAGCAGCCGTCCCGCCGCGACCAGCCGCAGAGCCGCGGTCGCCGCGACCGCCCAGAACCCCTCGGGCTCCCGCAGCAGTTCCCCCAGTCCAGCCACGATGGACAGCTCGCGGCCGTCCACGACGAGCCGTCCCGCCCGCGGTGGTTCCCCCGGTGTGAAGTCGACGTTCAGTTCCCCAGCCTCCCGTATCGGCGCACGGACAGCGGTACGAAGACCGCGAGCAGTACCAGCGGCCAGACCACGGCCATCAGCACCGGGTGCGTGCTCACCCAGGACGTCCCGGCCGCGCCGGGGTTGCCGAACAGCACCCGCGCGGCGGTCACCGTCGAGGACAACGGGTTCCACTCCGCCACGGTTCCCAGCCACGCCGGCATGGTCGCGGTCGCCACGAACGCGCTGGAGAGGAACCCGAACGGGAACTCCAGGGTCTGCGCGAGCGTCACCATCGCCGGGTCCGACGTCAGCAGCCCCAGGTAGATCCCCGCCCACACCAGCGCCATCCGCAGCAGGAGCAGCAGCGCGAGCGCGGCCAGCGTCTCGGCCGGCGACCCGTGCGGCCGCCAGCCGACCGCGAACCCGCAGCCCAGCAGCACCACCAGCGCCAGCACCGCGTTCGCCAGGTCCGCCGCCACCCGGCCGGTCAGCACCGCCGACGGCGCCATCGGCAGCGACCGGAACCGGTCGGTGACCCCCTTGGCCGCGTCGTCCAGCACCGCGATCATCGTCCCCGACAGCCCGAACGCCATGGTCATCGCGAACATCCCCGGCATCAGGAACTCGCGGTAGGAGCCGCCGCCGGGCACGCTCATCCCGCCGCCGAGCAGGTAGGCGAAGATCAGCACCATCAGGATCGGGAACGCCACCACCGTCGCCAGCCGGGCCGGGCGCCGCGCCAGCTGGGCCAGGTAGCGCTGGGTCAGCGTCCAGCCGTCTTCGAGGGCCCACCTCATCGCGCCACCCCCGTCAGCTCCAGGAACACCTCGTCGAGCGTCGGGTGCCGCAGCGCCACGTCGGCGAACGCCAGCTCGGTCGCCGCCAGCTCGCGCACGACGTCGGCCAGCATGGACGGCTCGGCCGGCGCACTGACCCGCAGTTCCTCGGCGACCGGCTCGGCCCCGGTGACGCGGGCCAGCAACGCCGTCGCCGGCCCGACCACGTCCGGATCGGTCAGCACGAGGTCGATCCGGGTCGCGCCGAGCGAGCCCTTCAGCTCCGCCGGGGTCCCTTCGGCGATGACGCGCCCGTGTTCGACCAGCGAGATGCGGTCGGCCAACTGATCGGCTTCCTCGAGGTACTGCGTCGTGAGCAGCACGGTCGTGCCGTCGGCGACCAGCGACCGCACCGCCCGCCACACCTCGAGGCGGCTGCGCGGGTCCAGCCCGGTCGTCGGCTCGTCGAGGAACAGCACCCGCGGCGCCGCCAGCAGCGACGCGGCCAGATCGAGCCGCCGCCGCATCCCGCCCGAGTAGGCCGACACCGGCTTCGACCCCGTCTCCACCAGGCCGAACCGTTCCAGCAGGTCGTCGGCGCGGCGCGCGGCCTCGCGCCGCCCCAGGTGGTGCAGCCGGCCGAACAGCACCAGGTTCTGCCGCCCGGACAGGATTTCGTCGACCGCGGCCTGCTGGCCGACCAGCCCGATCGCGGACCGCACTTTCGCTGATTCAGTGGCGACGTCGAAGCCGGCCACGCGTGCGACGCCGCTGTCGTGGCGCAGCAGCGTGGACAGCACGCGCACCGCCGTCGTCTTGCCCGCCCCGTTCGGCCCCAGCAGGCCGCACAGGGTGCCCGCCGGAACGGACAGGTCGAAACCGTCGAGGGCGTACGCGTCGCCGTAGCGCTTGCGCACCCCCTCGGCGTGGATCTGCGGAGTCATGCTCCCCCTTTTTACTCTGTACGATGTACGAAGATCGAGGTTAGCACAACTCTGTACGAAGTACGAAGAACGGGTGGGCACAATGGCCGGCGTGAGCACCGAGGACAACGGCGAAAGCGACCCGCGCAAAGCGATCGAGCTGCTCTGGGGCATCTCGCCACCCCCGCGCCGCGGCCCGAAACCGAAGCTGAGCACCGCCGGCGTCGTCCGCGCGGCCGTGCTGCTTGCCGACGCCGACGACATCGAGGCGGTCACCATCCGCCGCGTCGCCGAGCTGCTCGGCGTCTCCCCCATGTCCCTCTACACCTACGTGCCGGGCCGGGCCGAGCTGATCGACCTGATGATCGACCACGTCCACGGCGAACTCCCGGCCACCGAACCGGGCCTCGGCTGGCGCGCGGCACTGACCGCCGTCGCCGAAGCGCAGTGGGCGCTGTTCCACCGGCACCCCTGGCTGCTGCAGCTCACCACCAGCCGCTCACCGCTGGGCCCGCACAGCTTCGCCAAGTACGAGAACGAGCTGCGCGCGGTCGAAGGCATCGGCCTCGACGACGTCGAGATGGACGCCGTGGTCAGCCTGATCACCGGCCTCGTCCGGACCACCGCGCGCAGCTCCGTCGACAACGCCCGCCAGGTCCGCGTCAGCGGCCTGACCGACGCGCAGTGGTGGGAGCGCGCCGCGCCGGTGCTGGCCGACATCCCGGCCGCCGGCCCGGCGCACCACCCGATCTCCTCCCGGGTCGGCACCGCCGCGGGCGAGGCCCACAACGCCGCGGAGAACCCGGGCTACACCTTCCGCTTCGGGCTCGCCCGCATCCTGGACGGCATCGAAGCGCTCATCTCAGAGCGTCAGCAGTAGCCGCGCGGGCCGCCAGGTCCCGCCGTCCGGAGCCCGGGGGACGTCGCCGGCCAGCGCCACGTCCGGGTAGCGGTCGAACAGCATCGACAGCGCCACCTCGGTCTCCACCCGGGCGATCGACGCGCCGAGGCAGAAGTGCGGGCCGTGCGAGAACCCCAGCTGCGCCGGCCCCGTCCGGGTGACGTCGAGGCGGTCGGCGCCGTCGAACACCCGCGGGTCGCGGTCGGCGGCCACCATCGCCGCCGTCACCCGCTCGCCCGCGCGGATGAGCTCGCCGTCGATCTCGACGTCTTCGCGCGCGAACCGCGGGGTGGTCAGCAGCTGCGGGCTGCAGAAACGCATCAGCTCCTCGACCGCCCCCGGCCACAACCCCAGGTCCGCACGAAGCAGTTTCAGCTGGTCCGGATGCCGCAGCAGCGCCTCGACGGCGTTGGCGACGAGGTTGACGGGCGTCTGCCCGGCCAGCACCAGGTGCCACACCAGGGTGACCAGCTCGGTGTCGGTGAGCCGGTCGTCGTCCTGAGCACGCACGAGATCGCCGATGAGGTCGTCGCCCGGCTCGGCCCGGCTGCGCGCCACGGCTTCCTTCGCACCCTCGATGATCGCCGGGATCGCCGCGGCGAAGTCCGGCCCGACGCCGCCCGCGACCGCGGCCCCGTACTCGCGCCAGCGCGGGCGATCGGCCTCCGGGATGCCGGTCAGCTCGCAGATGACGTCCATCGGCAACGGCCGCGCGAAGTGCGCCACCAGGTCCACGACGCCGTCCTCGGCGTGCGCGGGCAGCGCGTCGAGCAGCCGCCCGGTGATGGCGGCCAGGCGCGGCCGCAGCTGCGCGGCCCGCTTCGGGGCGAAGGCCGGGGCGACCAACCGCCGTAGCCGCAGGTGCTCGGGTCCGTCCTGCTCAGCCATGGTCCGCAGGTATTCGAGGCAGTGCTCCGGGATGCCCGGCGGCCGCATGAAGCTCTCGGACCGGACCTCGAAGCGCGGGTCGGCCAGCATCGCGCGGGCCTCGGCGTAGCGGGTCAGCGCCCAGAACGGGCCGAACCCGGGGATGACCAGCTTGGCCACCGCGCTCACTTCCCGCGCGCGGTCGTAGGCGGTGAACGGGTCGGTGAGGACCTCGAGGTCCGTGAGATCGATTTCGGGGGTCATCCACCACTCCAGATGTTCTAATCAGATGTTCATGTCATCTCAGTGGTCACGGTATCTTGATTCGCGACACCGCGGCAAGGAGGACGATGGCCAGGCTCAGCAGGGCGGAAACCCAGGAACGCAACCGCGCCAAGGTCCTCGCCGCCGCCCGGGACGAGTTCGCCCGGCGCGGCTTCCGCGAAGCCAAGATCGACGTCATCGCCGACCGCGCCGAGCTCACCCGCGGCGCGGTCTACTCCAACTTCCCCGGCAAGCGAGCGTTGTACTTCGCCGTCCTGGCGGACCTCGCCGAACGCGCCCCGCGCCTCGCCACCCCGCCCCAGGACGCAGGCGCGGCCGCCGTCCTGGCCGCGTTCGCCCGCGCCTGGGTCGCGCGCCTGCCCCTGGCCACCGACAGCGACGGCGAAGACGCCCGCCTCGCCCGCGACCTGCTGCCCGAGGTCCTCGCCGACGAGCACACCCGGCGGCCGTTCGCACAGCTCATGCGCGTGAACGCGATCCTGCTCGGCCTCGCCCTCGAGCGCGCCCGCCCGGGACGGCGCCTCGTGCGGGTCGCCGAAGCCGCCCTCACGACGTTGCACGGCGCGAGCCAGCTGGCGGCCGCCGCACCCGGCTTCGGCGAGCCGTTCCACCTCGTCACCGCCTGCGCCGCGCTGCTCGACCTGGGCCTGAGCGACGACTGGCCCGCGGTCCCGCCGATCACCGCCCAGACCCGGCCGGTCGACGAGCCGTGGCAGCCACCCGCGGCAACGGACCTGCTGACCGGCGAGACCGTCCGGCCCGGCGACGGCGTCGTCACCGTCCTCGGCCTGCACCGCGCCTCGGCCTTCGAAGAAGCCGTCCGCGCCGGCGCCGACGTCACCGCGGTGCTCGTCACCAGCGACCCGGGCGAACTCGCCCCGCTGGCCCGCCTCGCCGTCGCCGACCTGCGCGGCTGCCTCGACCAGGCGATCACCCCGCCGGCCCGCCCCCGGCTGCGGCTGGTCTGCGACGCGGGCGGCGAGCTGGCCGCGGCCGCCGGAGTCACCGCGGTCAGCGACGCCACCGAAGCGGCCGTGCGGATCGAGGGCGGCCGGATCGTCGCGCGCGCCGAAGGGTTCGGCGCCTGCCACGCGGCAGCGACCGAGTAGGCGGCCCCGGCGGCGAGTCCCGGCCGAGAGGTCTTGAATGAGTCATTCAGGTCTTCGGGTGCCCTGAATGACTCATTCAAGACACCCGACCGCGGCAACCCGGCGGCGGGCTGTCGGTCCCGGGCTGGCCCGTTCGTCGGGTGGGTGAACCGGGCGGGAGGAGCAAGGCGTGGACGTCGAAACCGCGGTCGCCGACGCGTTCCGCGACGAGTGGGGCCAGGTCGTGGCCACGCTCATCCGGGTCACCGGCGACTGGGACCTGGCCGAGGAGTGCGCCCAGGAGGCGTTCGCCCTCGCCCTGCGCACCTGGCCCCGCGACGGCGTCCCGCGCAAGCCCGGCGCCTGGCTGACCACCGCCGCCCGCAACCGCGCCACCGACCGGCTCCGCCGCGACGCCGTCGGCGCCGCCAAGCTCGAGGAGGCCGCCCGCGTGCACGTCCCCGGCGAACCCGAACCCGACGACAGCGGCGTCACCGACGACCGGCTGCGGCTCATCTTCACCTGCTGCCACCCCGCACTGGCCACCGAAGCCCAGGTCGCGCTCGCGCTGCGCACCCTCGCCGGGCTGTCCACCGCCGAGATCGCCCGCGCCTTCCTCGTCCCGGAAGCGACCATGTCGCAACGGCTCGTGCGGGTGAAGCGCAAGATCCGCCACGCCCGCATCCCCTACCGCGTCCCGCCCGCGCACCTGCTGCCCGAACGCACCAACGCCGTGCTCGGCGTGCTGTACCTGACGTTCAACGAGGGCTACTCCGCCAGCGCCGGACCCGACCTGCAGCGCCCCGACCTCGCCGCCGAAGCCGTCCGGCTCGCCCGCGTCCTGGCCGGGCTGATGCCCGACGAACCCGAAGCCCTCGGCCTGCTCGCGCTGCTGCTGCTCCAGCACGCCCGACGCGCCACCCGCGTCGGCGACGACGGCGAGCTCGTCCCCCTCGAAGAGCAGGACCGCACCCGCTGGGACACCGAGCGCATCACCGAAGGCACGCAGGTCCTGGAGACCGCGTTGCGCCGACGCCGTCCCGGGCCGTACCAGATCCAGGCCGCCATCGCCGCCTGCCACGCGATCGCCACCCGCGCCGCCGACACCGACTGGCCGCAGATCGCCGGCCTCTACCGCGAGCTGCGCAAGTTCGTCCCCAGCGCCGTCGTCGACCTCAACCGGGCCATCGCGATCGGCATGGCCGACGGCCCCGAAGCCGGCCTCACCCTGCTCGACGAACTGGACCTGCCGAACTACCACCTGCTCCCGGCCACCCGCGCCGACTTCCTCCGCCGCCTCGGCCGCCACGACGAAGCCGCCCGGTGGTACGCCGCCGCGCGCGAGCTGGCGCCCACCGACGCCGAACGCGCCTACCTCACGCGAAGAATCTCGGAGACGGTGTCCGTCCGGGCCGATCCCGTTCGTCGGGTGGACGAACCCCGACCGGAGGAGACCCCATGACCACCCTCGACGTTCCCGGCGCCACCCTCACCTACGACGTCACCGGCAGCGGCCCCGTCCTGCTGCTCGTGCCCGGCGGCGCGGCCGACTCCACCATGTTCGCCCCGATCCGCCCGCTCCTCGCCGAAGACCACACCGTCGTCACCTACGACCCCCGCGGCATCTCCCGCAGCCCCTTGCACGGCGAGCCGGGCCCGGACACCATCCGCGAACACGCCGACGACGTGGACCGCCTGCTCACCGAGGTCGGTCCCGCCGACGTCTTCGCCAGCAGCGGCGGCGCGATCACGCTGCTCGAGCACGTCGTGCGCCACGCCGGCCGGGTCCGCACCGTCGTGCTGCACGAACCGCCGGTGACGCGTTACCTCGGCCCGGACGTCCTCGCCGGCCCCGACATCCCGGCGATCTACCGCGAGCACGGCATCGGCGCCGCCATCGCCGCCTTCATGGAGATGTCCGGGTTCGACATCGCCCCGCCCGCCGACCCGACGCCCGAAGAGTTCGCCCAGATGAGGGTGATGGAAGGCAACTTCGCCTACTTCTTCGGGCACCTGATGGCCGCGATCGGTGCCTACGAGCCCGACCTCGACGCGCTGCGGGCGACGTCCGCGCGGCTGGTCGTCGGCGTCGGGGAGAAGTCCGCCGGCCTGCCCGCCCACGAAGCGGGTCTGGGCCTGGCCGCCGACCTCGGGCTGACCGCCGAACCGTTCCCCGGCGACCACGGCGGCTTCGAAGCCGAGCCGGCCGCCTTCGCCGCGCGCCTGCGCGCCGTCCTGGAAGGATGCTGACATGCGGTACCTGCTGATGATCGCCGGTGACGAGAGCGCCGAAGCGCACCAGAACGACGGCTGCGGCGGCTGGGGCGAGGACCTCGAACGCCGCGGCAAGATCCACGGCGGCGGTGGCCTGCGCCCGCCGTCGGAAGCCACGACCATCCGGGTCCGCGACGGCGAAGTCCTGCTCACCGACGGGCCGTTCACCGAGGCCAAGGAACAGATCGGCGGCTTCGTCGTGCTCGACTGCGACGACCTCGACGAAGCACTCGAAATCGCGGCCAAGCACCCCGCCGCCACCTACGGCAGCATCGAGGTCCGCCCGATGCTCGGCCCGGAGGACTTCGCCTGATGCCCGAGATCGTCGAGCGGCCGGCCCAGCGGTACGTCGCCGAGCGCGCCACCGTCGCCATCCCGGAGTTCCCGCGCATCGCCGACCGGCTCCCGGCCCTGATCGGCACCGTCGTCCCGGCAGGAGCGCCGTTCTTCCGCTACCGGGTACTGCACCCGGGGATGCGGTTCACCGTCGAAGCCGGCGTGCCCGTCGACGACGCCTTCGAACCGGAAGAACCGGCCTTCGCCGACGAGCTTCCGGCGGGCCGGTACGTCCTCGACACCTACGTCGGCGCCCCCGACGGCCTGGCCGCCGCGACCGCGTCGGTCCTCGAATGGGGCGCCGCCCAGGGCATCGAGTGGGACCGCCGCGAAGGACCGGACGGCGAAGAGTGGGGCTGCCGCCTGGAAGTGCTGCGCAGCAACCCCCTCGAAGTACCCGACCCCGCCCAGTGGGTGACCGACCTGCTCTTCCGCATCGCGGAGTGATCAGCCGCGCCGGATGAGCACGGCCGTGACCAGGCAGCCGAAGCCGGCCGTGCTCACCACCGCGCGCACGACGTTCCAGCGCACCCACACCGCCTCGAACTGAGCCCGCACCGCCGCGTAGTCGTCACCGCCGGCGTCCAGGGCGTTGTTGAGCGGGATGTTCACCACGCCGGTGACCACCAGCATCGCCACCAGGAACCCGAACCCGGCGAGCACCCACGGCCGCGCGCCGGTGTCGAGGAACACCGCCACGCCCGCCAGCACCGGCGCGCCCAGGAACGTCAGCAGGAACACCGGGTTGACGATGGCGACGTTGATCCCCCGCATCCCCTCGACGAACGTCTTGTCGTCCCCGCGCGCCAGGCCCGGCATGACCGAGCAGGCGTAGGCGTAGAACAGGCCGGCGATCAACCCGGCCGCGACCAGCGCGGCCACCAGCACCACCGTCGACATCGGCTTTCCTTTCCCCCTCAACGTCATGGCCGTAAGTCAACCGGTCGGCGGTGAGACTCTCCATAGTTCAGAAACTCGATGGCATGTTCCAGCGTCTACACTCCGGCGCATGGACCCGCTCGCCGCGCTCCTCGACGGCCCTCGCGCCCACGGCGCGTTCCTGCTGCGCTCGGTGCTGACCCCGCCGTGGTCGCTGCGCATCGAAGACCGGGCACCCCTGACCGTCGTGGCCGTCGTCCGCGGCGAAGCGTGGATCGTGCCCGACGGCGGCGAAGCAGTCTCGATGGGCGAAGGTGACGTCGCGATCGCCCGCGGCCCCGACCCGTACCTGGTCGCCGACCACCCCGGGACGCCACCGCAGGCGATCATCCTGCCCGGGCAAGAGTGCCGGACCCCCGCCGGCGGGCACCTCACCGAGCTCACCGGCCTCGGCGTCCGCACCTGGGGCCACGGCACCGACGGCCCGGTCGTGCTGCTCACCGGCACATACACGATGGAAGGCGAGCTGAGCAAACGGCTCTTGGCGGCGCTGCCCACCCTGATCGTCCTGCGTGCGGCCGACTGGCCGACCCCGCTGGTGGCGCTGCTCGCCGCCGAGATCGGCCGGGACGTGCCAGGTCAGGAAGCCGTCCTCGACCGGCTGCTCGACCTGCTGCTGATCGCGGCGCTGCGGGCCTGGTTCGACCGGCCGGACACCGCGGCGCCGGCCTGGTACCGCGCCCACGACGACCCGGTCGTCGGCCAGGCGCTGCGGCTGCTGCAGCACCAGCCCGCGGAACCGTGGACGGTCGCCGAGCTGGCTTCCGCCACCGGCATTTCCCGCGCGGCACTGGCCCGCCGCTTCGCCGCGGCGGTCGGCGAGACCCCGATGGCCTACCTGACCGGCTGGCGGCTCGCGCTGGCCGCCGACCTGCTGCGCCAGCACCGGGAAACCACCATCGGTTCGGTGGCCCGCCAGGTCGGGTACGGCAGCGCGTTCGCCCTCAGCACAGCCTTCAAGCGCGAGTTCGGCGTCAGCCCGCAGCGGTACCGGACGCGGGAACCAGCGTCGTGAGGGCTTCCCCGGTGGCGCCGTCGAACGGCACCGAGCTGTGTTCGTGCACGATCTTCCAGCCGTCCTCGCCCCGCCGGAGCCCGACGGTGGAGCGCACCCACATCGACACCTCGGTGCCGTCGGTCATGGTGCCGCGGACCTGGAAGAGGTAGTGCGCGAAGGCGACATCGCCGCCGGTGACCACCTCGAGGTCCCGGATCCGCAGGCCGATCTCCGTGCGGTAGGCGCCGAACCACTGCGTCAGCCGGGCCCGCTCGGCGTCGCGCCCCCGGTCGCACAGTGAGCCGACCGCGTCGAACAGCGTGACGTCTTCGGCGTACTGCGCGACGAGGGCCTCGACGTCCTTCGCCGCCACGGCCGAGACGCGGGATTCGATGAGTGCGGCGGTCATTTCAGCGCCTCGCCGAGCCGGTCGAGCCAGTCGCCCGTGCCCTGCTCGCGCCACTCGGGTTCCTCGGCGCCGTCGAGGAAGGTGCCCTGTTCGGTCAGCACCAGCCGGGTGCCGTCACCTTCCGCGACCAGCTCGACCGTGGTGATCGAGACCGTGGCGAGCGCGTTCCCGCCGCTGAGCGTCGTGGCGTAGACGATCCGCTGGTCCGGGACGATGTCGTGGTAGGTCGAGACGACGTTCAGCTTCGTCTCGTTCGGGCCGAGCGCGTCGACGGTTTCCGTGCCGCCGACCCGGAAGTCCAAGGTGTGCGAGCCGTCCGGGACGAACCAGCGGGCCTTCGCGGCCGGGTCCGACCACGCGGCGAAGACCCGCCGCGGCGGCACGGGGTAGGTGCGTTCGAGGGTGAAGGTGGCGTGCTTGACGGTCATGACGTGCTCCCTTCCGAGGTCCCCGGCCCGGCGAGGAAGTCACCGAGCCGGTCGAGCCTGCCCTCCCACGTGGTGCGCTGCCGTCCCAGCCAGTGCTCGCCGGCGCGCAGCACCTCCGGTTCGATCCGGCAGGTGCGGACGCGGCCGACCTTCTCCGACCGCACGATCCCGGCCGTCTCCAGCACCTGGAGGTGCTGCACGACCGCGGCGAGCGACATGGTCAGCGGCTCGGCCAGCTCACTGACCGACGCCGGACCGCGCACGAGCCGCTCCACCAGCGCCCGCCGCGTCCGGTCGCCCAGGGCGCGGAACACCAGGTCCAGCGACTCATCATGGTTAAGCATCTACTTAAGTTAAGACTGACTCGGCGATTGGTCAAGTAATTGCTTAAGTGTTTCGGGTAGCTCCGACGTGTCACGCAGGACGGCGAGCACGCGGGCCAGCTCGCGCTCGGCCGCGTCACCGCGGCTTACGGCAGTGCGGAGTTCGGCGCCCAGGTTCGTGGTGGTTTCGTGCATCGACCGGATCGTCTGTTCGTGGGCGGCCTGCGTCTCGGCGAGCCGCTGGTCATACCCGGCCCGTAGGCGTTCGGCATCGACGCGGGCGCGGTCCTCCTGCGCCGCCACGGCTTTGGTGTGGTCTTCGCGGGCGGCGTCGAAGCGTTCCTGGATGGCGTCCGCACGGCTTTCGGCTGCCTCGGCTCGTGCTGCGGCAGCTGCGGTGCGGCCGCGTTCCTCGTCGATGGCCGCCCGGGCGGCGGCCAGTTCGGCGGTCAGGGTCGCGATCGTCGCGGCGCGTTCGCCGGCCAAGGCCGCGGCGGCGTCGGCACGATCGGCGACCCGGGCGAGTTCGTCCCGGACGGCGGCCAGCTGTCCTTCGGCCCGCTGCTGCTCCTGCACGGCGGCGCGCCGGGCCGCGCGCTCCTCGTCCCGCTCCCGGAGGGCGGCGGTCTTGTCCTGTTCGGCGGCTTTCGCCGCGGCGACGGCCGCTTCGGCCTC
This sequence comes from Amycolatopsis lexingtonensis, assembly GCF_014873755.1. Classification (NCBI taxonomy): domain Bacteria; kingdom Bacillati; phylum Actinomycetota; class Actinomycetes; order Pseudonocardiales; family Pseudonocardiaceae; genus Amycolatopsis; species Amycolatopsis lexingtonensis. Next base: position 2,038,520 of record NZ_JADBEG010000001.1, on the reverse strand, counting down.
CTCCCGGTCTTGAGCGGCGGCGGCTTCGGCACGGCCACGCTGCAGACGGTGCTCATCGGCTTCGGCCAGTGCTGCGTCCCGCTCGGAGAGAGCGGTGGCGGTGGTCGCCTCGAGCTGGTGGCGCAGCGTCGTGAGCGTCTCCACGAGCCCGCGGGCCGGTTCGAGCACCCGGTCGACCTGGCCGGCGAGCGCGGTGACGGCGGTGTCGTCCAGCTCAGTGTCGCTCTCCCGCAGCGACTCGGCGTCCGCCAGCACGGCTTCGGCGTCGCGGCAGGTGAGGTTCCGCCGCCCCCAAGTTTTGCCGTCCTGACAGAACCGCGCCCGGCTTCCCCGCCCCACCGCGGGCGGCAGCGGTGCCCCGCACCGCCGGTACTCGCAAACCCGGATCTGACCAGCGTCTTCCGTCATGATCAGGACCCTATCAAAGCTTCTGATCAGAACCAGAAGCAGCTGTTCAAAATCAAAAGATTAGCTGAGGCACGTCTGACTTTGGATAAGGTCACATATCCGAACTCAAATGGGCCTGATGGTCGGAAGGGGCCCTCAAAAACTGGGTGGGCTACCCGCGACGCCCGGAGGCGGCGAGTTTGCGCCGCAGAAGCTCCCGCTCGGCGCCGTTCCCCGTGAGCCCGATCGCCACCGCATACGCCTCCGCCGCCTCCCCCGGGCGGCCGAGGCGGTCCAGCAGGTCCGCGCGGATCGCGTGGTACAGCCCGAAGCGCGGCAGATCCAGCGCCTCGACCAGGGCCAGTCCCGCCGCCGGGCCGTCGACCTCGGCGACCGCGACCGCCCGGTTCAACGCCACCACCGGCGTCGGCGCGATCGTTAGCAGCTGGTCGTACAGCGCCTTGACCTGCGTCCAATCGGTCGGGGCGTCGCTGTGGACGGCCTGGATCGCCGCCTGGATCTGGTACGGCCCCGGCTGGTTGCGGCGCAGGCACCGGCGGACGATCTCCTGGCCTTCGGCGATCGACGCCGCGTCCCAGCGAGACCGGTCCTGGTCGGCCAGCAGCACCAGGTCGCCGTCCGGGGTGGTGCGGGCGGCCCGTCGCGAATGGCTGAGCAGCAGTAACGCCAGCAGCCCCCAGACCTCCGGCTCATCGGGCATCAGCCCGGCCAGTGCGCGCGTGAGCCGGATCGCCTCGGTACAGAGGTCGTCGCGGACCAGGTGCTCCCCCGTGCTGGCCGCGTAGCCCTCGTTGAAGATCAGGTACAGCACGCCCAGCACCCCCGACAGCCGCGCGGGGAGGTCGGCGTCCTGCGGGACGCGGTACGGGATCCCCGCGTCGCGGATCTTGTTCTTCGCGCGGACGATCCGCTGGGCCATCGTGGGCTCGGGCACCAGGAACGCGGCCGCGATCTCCGCCGTCGTGAGGCCCCCGAGCAGCCGCAATGTCAACGCCACCTGTGTCGGGCGGGCCAGCGCGGGGTGGCAGCAGGTGAAGATCAGCCGGAGCCGTTCGTCGGGCACGGCGCCCTCCTCGACGGGCTCGGCTTCGGCGTGCGTCAGAGCCGCCTGGGCGTGCTTGTCCGCCCGTGCGGCCTCGCGGCGCAGGCGGTCGATCGCGCGGTTGCGGGCGGTGGTGATGATCCAGCCCGCCGGGCTCGGCGGGAGCCCGGCGGCCGGCCACCGCCGGACGGCTTCGGCGAACGCGTCCTGCACGGCTTCTTCGGCGACGTCGATGTCCCCGAAGACCCGCACCAGGACCGACACCGCACGCCCGTACTCGGCGGCGTAGACGTCCTCGATCCTCATCCGCTGAACGGTCGCACCTCGACCGGCAATGGCGCCACGGCGTCGGCGAGGCGCCCGCCCCAGGCGAGGGCCGCGTCGAGGTCGGGCGCGGTGATGATGGTGAACCCGCCGAGGTGCTCCTTGCCCTCGGCGTAGGGCCCGTCGGTGACGAGGGTGTCGCCGTCGGCGGCCCGCAGCACGGTGGCCGTCGACGGCGGGTGCAGGCCACCGGCGAACACCCACGCCCCGGCCGCCTTGAGGTCGGCGTTCAGCACGTCGAGCTTCTTCATGACCTCGTCGAGCACCTCCGGCGGCGGGGTGGGGCCGTCGGGCTGGTAGATGCTGAGCAGGTACTGCTTCACGTCGTCCTCCTCGGTGGTGTCTTCACCGCTGATACGAACGGGGCCCGGGCGGATCGACAGCGTCCCGGCACGGATTTTGCGTGGACGCGACCGGGAAGATCAAGGCATGAGGATGCGCGCTTCCGACCACGAGACCACCGTGACCACCCGGGGCAGCCACGGGCCCGCCGTGCTGCTCGTGCACTCCCTGGGCTTGGACCGCCGCATGTGGGACCCGGTGCTCGACCGGCTGGCGACCGGGCGGCGGGTGTTCGCTTACGACAGCCGCGGGCACGGGTCCGCCGCCGGCGCGCCGCTGCCGTTCACCATGGCCGCTGCCGGTGCCGACCTCGTGGCCGTGCTCGACGCGCTCGAGCTGGGTATCGCGCACGTCGCCGGGTTGTCGCTGGGCGGGGCGATCGCGCAGACCGCCGCCGTCGCCGCACCCGGCCGCTTCGCCTCGCTGACCCTGCTGGGCGCGCCGGACCGGCCGGTTCCGGCGGCGTTCGAGGAACGCGCGCGGATCGCCGAGACCGGCGGCATGGAGCCGCTGGTCGGGCCGACACTGGAGCGGTGGTTCACCGCGGCCGCGCTCGAAGCCGACACCGAAGGCGTGCGCTACGCCCGTGAGTGCGTCGCCTCCTTCGACCCGGTCACGTGGGCGTCGATCTGGCGTGGCTACGGCGGTCTCGACGTCTACGAGCGGCTGCGCGGTTTCCCGGCCCCGGCCTTGGCGCTCGCCGGGGAGGCCGACGCGTCGATCACCATCGACGGCATGGCCGCCGTCGCCGCGCGGATCGGCGGCGGCGCGAAGCTGGAGGTCGTTCCCGGCGCCCCGCACATCCAGACCCTCGAACGCCCCGATGAGGTGGCCGACGCCCTGGACCGGTTCCTGCCCGCGGAGATCGACATCCCGTAACCTCGGCGCGTGCCCGACCTGCAACCGGTGACCGACGCCGATCTCGCCGCCGCCAGCCCGCGGGAGCGGCTCGCGCTGCTGGACGAAGCCGCGACCCGGCACGTCGACGGGCAGCGGCCGCCCAACACGCTCAAGGCCTACGCGCAGGACTGGCAGGTGTGGCAGGACTACACCGCCGAGGCCGGGATCCCGCCGCTGTCGGCGACGATCGGCGCGCTGACCGGGTTCGTCGTGTGGCTCGAGCGCGGCCGCACGCTGCGCCCGGACGAACGCGCGGTGCCCGAGGTGCCGGAGCTGGCCGCGCCGGCGGCGCCGTCGACGATCGAGCGGCGGCTCACCGGGGCGCTGGCCGGGCTGCGGCACCACAAGGTCGTCGTCGATCCCGAAGCGAGCCGCGCCGCCTGGCGGGCGTTGAAGGGTTACCGGCAACGGCTCGCCAGGGAGGGCGTCCAGCGCGGGCGCGGCAAGGCCACCATGGTGACCCTCGCCGACCTGCGGGCGATGTCGCGCGCCTGCCCGGACACCCTGGCCGGCGCCCGCGACCGGGCGATGCTGCTGATCGGGTTCCCGATCGCCGCGCGTTGCTCGGACCTGGCGAACCTGCTGGTCACCGACGTCGAGCCGGTCGACGACCGGGGGCTGGCGGTGACCGTGCGGCACGGCAAGAGCACCGGCGACATGGTCGTCCCGCGGCGCGAAAACCCCGAGACCGACCCGGTGCGGGCGTGGCACGCGTGGCGCTCCGGTGCCGGGATCACCGAGGGTCCGGCGTTTCGCCGGGTCGACCGGCACGGCAACGTCGGCGTGCCCGCGCTGAGCACCACCGGCGTCAACCAGATCCTGACCCGGGCCGGGGTCCGGGCGAGCCTGCCGTACCCGGTGACCGGGCACTCGCTGCGGTCCGGGTTCGCGACCGAGGCGCGCCGGGCCGGCGCGGACGACCTCGCCATCGCCGACCAGGGCCGCTGGGTCCGCGGCAGCCGCGCGCTCTACGAGTACATCCGCCGCGTCGACCAGTGGAACGACAACGCGGCGGGCGTGCTCGACCTCTGACTCACCGGGCCGGCCGGGTGGCGCCGACGACTTCGCCGTCGAGCCGGGCGAGCCAGCTGCCGCAGACGCAGCGCACGTAGTCGAGCCGGTGGGAAGCGCGCTGGGCCGCGGTCGCCGGCAGTTCGGCGAGCGGCCAGCCGCAGCGGGGGCAACGGTTGACGTCCATGCCCCCGATCGTGCTGTAATGACTTAGTGCACTTCAACCCTTACGGCGGCCCGGCCGCGCTCGTGGCCGCCGACCTGGTCAACGCCGGCTCGGCGAGCGAGCTCCTCGACGGCATGGTCCGCAACGGCATGGCGATCAAGGCGCTGACCGAGGACGAGGCCACGCGGATCGGGACGTGGGCCGAGCAGCTGCGGCCGGTGTTCGCCGCCGAGTCCGCGGCCCGGCCGGAGCTGGTCAACACGCTGCTCGCCGAAGCGGCGTGCCGCCCGTACATCACCACCCACGACGGCAAGCCACCCCACCTGCACTACTCGGCGGAGGACGCCGGACCGGTCGGCCGAGTGCGGGCTTACACCGCGGGAGGTCTCGCGCACCTGGTGTGCGAGGCGCCGGACCGGCTCGGGATCTGCGGTCGGGAGGGTTGTGAGATGGCGTATGTGGACACGTCCCGGAATGGCCGGCGGCGGTTCTGCTCGACGCGGTGCGCGACGCGGGTGCACGTCGCCGACCATCGGGCCCGGCAGGTCAGCGCGTGACGGGCGTTGCCTAGACTGCGGACATGAGCAAGCGCTTAGTGGCCCTGGGGGACTCGTTCACCGAAGGCGTCGGCGACGACGATCCCGGCTACCCGAACGGCGTCCGCGGCTGGGCCGACCGCGTCGCCGAACAGCTCGCCGCGCGCGAGGCGGACTTCCGGTACGCCAACCTCGCGATCCGGGGCAAGCTGCTGCCGCAGATCCTGGCCGAACAGCTCGAGCCCGCGCTGGCCATGGCGCCCGACCTCGTCACCCTCTACGCCGGCGGCAACGATCTCATGCGGCCCAAGGTCGACATCGACGCGCTGATGGTCGACTACGAGGTCGCCGTCGCGCGGATCCGGGGCACCGGGGCGCGGCTGGTGCTGTTCACCGGGGTCGACGGGGTCGAAGACGCGCTGTTCCGCAAGATGCGCGGCCGGGTCGCGATCTACAACGAGTTCGTGCGCGCCATCGCCGCGAAGCACGGGGCGCTCCTGGTGGACATGTGGGCGATGCGGCAGCTGCGCGACCGGCGCCGGTGGGCTCCGGATCGGCTGCACCTCAACGCCTACGGCCACACCGAGGTCGCCATCGCGGTGCTGGCCGCGCTCGGGGTCGAGCACCCGCTGACGGCGGCCGAGCTGGGGCCGCGTGAGGTGCTGAGTGCCGCGGCCCGGCGCAGCCAGAACCTGCGGTGGGCGCAGGAGCACGCGTTGCCGTGGGTGCGGCGCCGGCTGCGGGGCGAGTCCTCCGGGGACACGCTCACCGCGAAGCGCCCGGCGCTGGAGCCGGTCGCCTCAGCGCCGGTCCCCCGCTGACGGGCGGAGGCCGTCGAAGAGGATCGTCACGGCCCGGTCGCGCAGGCGCGCGTCCGGGCCGGCGTACTCGGCGGCCCGCGCGACTCCGATGATCACCGTGATCAGCTCGCCGACGACGAGGTCCTCGCGCACCGCGCCGGCACCCTGCGCGCGCGAAAGCAGCACGCCGAGGGATTCCATCAGGCGGGCTCCGATGTCGGACTTCGCCACCGGCACGGTGACCCCGGCCGCGGTGAGTGCCTCGAAGTAGGCGTTCTTCGCGCTCGACATCTCGATCCAGCTGGTCAGGAACGTGAAGAACGCCCCGCCCGGGTCCGCGGACTCCGCCGCGACGGCGGCCTCGGCCTCGTCGACGAAGCGGTGCAGCCGGGCGTAGAGCACCGCTTCGAGCAGGGCTTCCTTCGTCGGGAAGTGCCGGAACACCGTGCCGATGCCGACCCCGGCGGCGCGGGCGACCTCTTCCGTCGGCGCGCCGGTGCCCTTGGCGGCGAACACGCTCTCGGCGGCCTCCAAAACCCGCGCGCGGTTGCGGCGGGCGTCGGCGCGCAGCGGTTTGGACGCGGCAGGATCAGCGGTCGCGGGGTTCACCACCCGATGGTAACGGGGCCGGATCCGGCAGCGTGTCCAGCAACCGGGCCAGCGCCCACGGCACGTGGGAGCGCCAGCCGCCGCCCATGATCCGCCGGGAGACGCGCTGGAACTCGTCGTCCGGGTCGAACCCTTCGTGGCTGAGGAACAGGCGGGTGCCGGTGCCTTCGGGGACCAGCCGCCAGGTGACCGTCCACTGCGGACCCCAGCGGATGCTCAGCTTGCGCTCGGGTTCGACTTCCAGCACCTCGCACGCCACCGGGCCGCCGGCGAACCCGGCCGCGGGCACCGGCTCGGCCAGCAGCTCGAACCGGTGCCCCACCACGGGTTTGATGTCGTTGGGCATGTTGATCCAGCGTTCGAGCAAGTCCGGTTCGGTCAGCGCGCGCCACACCTTGCGGGCCGGGTGGGCGAGGAACTGGTCGACGTGGATCGCGGTCGGATCGTCGCCGGTCACAGGTCGTCCTCCTCGTCCAGCAGGTCACGCAGGTTGGCGAGCTTGCCGCGCCAGAAGCGCTCGTACGGCGTCAGCCAGTCCGCGACTTCTTCCAGCGGTGCCGCGTCCAGCCGGTAGACGCGGTTGCGGCCCTGCCGCTGCTCGGCGACCAGGCCGGCCTCTCGGAGTACCCGAAGGTGTTCCGAGAGGCTCGGCCGGGCCATGTCGAACCGGTCGGCGATCGCGCCGGCCGGCATCGGGCCGTCCAGCAGCAGCCGCAGGACCTCGCGCCGGGCCGGGCTGGCCAGCGCGGCGAAGACGTCGTCGTTGACCGGCATCAGTTCGGGACGTTGCCGAAGTCCGACGGCTGCAGCAGGCCGAGGGTGTGGCCGTCGAGGTCCTTGAACGACGTCGCCCGCCCCCACGGCCGCTCCTCCGGTTCGGCCACCTCGATCCCGGCCGCCCGCAGCGCGGCGACGTCGGTGTCGAGGTCGGTGGTCTGCAGCTGGAAGTGCCGCGACCCCGGCTCGACCCCGGTGACCTGCTGGTCGGTCAGCACGACCCCGGTCTTCGCCCCCTTCGGCGCGACCAGCACGAACCGGCCGCCCTCGGGCGTGCGGCGGTCGACGAGCGCTTCGAAGCCGAGCTTGCCGACGTAGAAGTCCCGCGCGCGGGCGTGGTCGGCGACGGGCAGGGTCAGGAACTGCACGTGGGTGATCGTCATGCCGCCGACCATACGTAGGAGATCTCCTACATGTCAACCGGGCTGCCGAACCACCGCTCCAGCGCCGTCCGCAGGGCCTTGCGCTCGGGCTCCACCGCGCTGCTCGCCCAGGCGACGTAGCCGTCGGGCCGGAGGAGCAGTGCGGTCACGTCGCCCTTCGCCGAGCCGGTGACGAGGTCGACCCGGTCGGTCCAGCCGCGCAGCTCGTCGCCGAGCGAGCCGGTGAAGTCCAGCAGCAGCGGCCGGGCCGTCGTGGTCAGCTCGGCGAGCCGGGTGCCGTCGGCCAGCACCAGGTCCGGGGCCCAGCGGCCGTCGAGCGGGTGGTCGGTGGCCGGCTCGTACCGGACGTCGGCGCCGGACATCAGGTCCGCGATGTGCTGCACCGTGCTCGGCAGCCGCAGCAGCTCGCCGAACAGCTCGCGCAGCGCGGTGACGTCACGCCCGGGCGTGATCAGCGCGGCCTGGGCCTGGGTGTGCATGACAACGCGCTCGGCGACCGGACGGCGTTCGCTCTCGTAGGTGTCGAGCAGCCCGGCCGGGGCCCAGCCGCGCACGGCGGCCGCGAGCTTCCAGCCGAGACCGACCGCGTCCTGCAGCCCGAGGTTGAGCCCAGGGCCGCCGATCGCGGAGTGGACGTGCGCCGCGTCGCCGACCAGCAGGACGCGGCCCTCGCGGAACTTGTCGGCCAGCCGGGTGTTGCGTCCGCGCAGCCGCCGCAGCAGGTGCGGGCCGTCGCCTTCGGGCGGGCCGATCGGCAGGTCGAACCCGAGGACACGGCGGATGCTCGCGCGCTGCTCGTCGAGGGTCATCGGCGGTTCGTCGCCGGTTTCCTCCTCGTCGGTCCACTCCATCGTGGTGACCAGCGCGCCGGCCGGGAACGGCGCGTAGACGAACAAGCCGATTTCGGTGCGGTAGTGGAAGAACGGCGGGATGACGCCGTGCCCGGGCACGCGCAGGCCGCCGGATGCCGGGTCGACGAACTCGGCGGGCACGGTGGCGTTGGCCGTGTGCGACAGGGTGCGGTCTTCGGTGACGCCGGGGAAGCCGATGCCGGCGAGCTTGCGGGTGACGCTGCGGCCGCCGTCCGCGCCGACGAGGTACCGCGCGGTGATCCGCGACGGGCCGCCGGGGCCGGAGACCTCGAGGGTGACCGCGTCGGCGTCCTGGCTCAGGCCGGTGAGCTCGTGGCCGCGGCGGACTTCCACGCCGAGTTCGGCGGCGCGTTCGCCGAGCATCGCCTCGACGCGCCGCTGCGGCACGCCGAGGATCGTCAGCGGGTTGGGGTCGGTCAGGGTGAGGTCGAGGCGCATCGCCCCGAACACGAACGCGGGCGTGGGCGGCCCGAGCGGGCCGGCCAGCCGTTCGTGCAGGCCGCGGCGGTCCAGGAGGCGGACGACCTGGCCGACGAGCCCGTTGGCGCGGTTCTCGGTGGTGGGCTCGGGCAGCCGTTCCAGCACCAGCGGGCGAACGCCGGCGAGGGCGAGTTCGCAGGCGAGCATGAGGCCGTTGGGCCCGGCTCCGGCGATGACGACGTCTTCCATGGCGGAACTCCTCTTGGGCAGGACGAAATGGCCCGTCGTGCGGGCGTCTTCAGTGGACGGTCAGCGCGGTTCGGGCAACCCGGCGGAGAGCCGGTCGAACACGTCGCGCAGGAGGCTTTCGAGCGGTTGCGGCGGCTCGGCGACGAGCCACTGCTGGGTGACGACGTTGAGCGCGGCCCCGACGACCCCCGCGACGAGCCGCGGGTAGACGTCCCGGGCGGGGTCGGTGCCGGTGCGTTCGCCGACGGCGGCGGCGAGTTCGGCCTCGGCCGCCGCGCCGGCCTTCTGGAACTCGCCCTGCAGTGCGGGTTCCGCGACCATCAGCCGCAGTCCTTCGATCCACGACTGGTCCGCGGCCTGCCCGGTGGGAACGGGCTGGCCGAGCGCGAACCCCTCGAGCGCGGCCTGGGTGATGGCCGTCCAGATCGATTCCCCGGCGGGCCGTTCCCGCAGCGCGGCCGCGATCGCCCGGGCCCGGTCTTGGTGCCGGGCGACGATGGCTTCGCCCTTGCTGCCGAAGTAGTTGCTGAAGGTCCGGGTGGAAACCCCGGCTTCGGCGGCGATGTCTTCGATGCGGACGTTGTCGAGGCCGCGTTCGACGGTCAGCCGGATGGCCGCCCAGCTCAGCGCGATGCGCGTCTCGTGCTTCTTGCGCTCGCGCAGGCCTTTGGCGTCCATGCACCCACCATAGCGAAGTTTGCCGAATCTGCAAAGTTGCTGAATCTGCACTTTAGTTCATCACCGACCGGACGAGATGCCGGTCATCGATCGCCTAAACCGTCCACGGGCGTCACACTGTTGTGTGACATCGGTCACCGGAGGTGTTGCGAGATGGTCTTGGGCGACAACGGCGTCACTCACAAGGTGGAGCCGGACAGCAGGTCAGGGCGAGTGCAAGTACGGCGGGCGGCGCTGGCGAGCGCCATCGGCACGACGATCGAGTGGTACGACTTCTTCCTCTACAACACCGCGGCGGCGTTGGTCTTCCCGCACCTGTTCTTCCCCGCGTCGAGCGCCTACGCGGGAGCCATGCAGTCCTTCGCCACCTACGCGGTCGGGTTCGCCGCGCGCCCGGTCGGGGCCGCGATCTTCGGGCACTGGGGTGACCGGATCGGGCGGAAGGCGACGCTGATCGTCACCCTGCTGCTGATGGGCATCTCCTCCGGCGTCGTCGGGATGCTGCCCGGGACGTCGGCGATCGGGATCGCCGCGCCGCTGCTCCTGGTGCTGCTGCGGCTGGTGCAGGGCATCGCCATCGGCGGCGAGTGGAGCGGCTCGGTGCTGCTCGCGATGGAATGGGGCAACCAGCGCAAACGCGGCCTGCTCGGCAGCTTCGCGCAGATCGGCGTCCCGGTCGGGCTGGTGCTCGGCACCGGCGGCATGACGCTGCTTTCGGCGACGCTCTCCCCCGAGGCGTTCGACTCCTGGGGCTGGCGGCTGCCGTTCCTGGCCAGCCTGGTGCTCGTCGCGGTCGGGCTGGTGATCCGGCTGAAGATCCTCGAGACGCCGATGTTCGCCAAGCTCGTCGAGAACCGCCGGACCGCCCGGACCCCGGTGCTGGACGCGATCAAGCACCACTGGCGGGAAATCCTGCTCTCGGCCGGGGTCCGGTTCAGCGAGCAGATGCCGTTCTACCTGTTCACCAGCTACGTGCTGATCTACGTCGTCGCGCGGCACGAGTTCAGCAAGACGTTCGTGCTCAACGCGGTCCTCGTCGGGGCGGCGTGCGAGCTCGCGCTGATCCCGCTGTTCTCCCACCTGTCGGACCGCGTCGGGCGCAAGCGGGTGTACCTGACCGGGGCCGTGTTCACCGCCGTGATCGCGTTCCCGTACTTCACGATCCTGGCGCACGGCAGCCACGCGCTGGTGTTCGCCGCGGTCGTGGTGTCGTTCATCCCGCACGCGCTGCAGTACGGACCGCAGGCGGCGCTGATCGGCGAGAGCTTCCCGACGCACCTGCGCTACGGCGGGGCCGGGCTGGGTTACCAGCTGGCGTCGGTGTTCGCGGGCGGGCCGGCACCGCTGCTGGCGACGTGGCTGCTGCACGCGACCGGGACGCCGTATTCGATCTCGGGCTACATCGTCCTGTCGGCGGTGGTCACGGTGGCGTGCGTGATCGCGCTCAAGGACCGCTCCAAGGCCGACATCGACGACGTTTCCGTGTACCAGCGCTGAAACGCCGTGAAGGCCTCCTTCCCGGCGTTTTCGCCTGGGAAGGAGGCCTTCACGGCTGTGCGCGTCAGCGGCGCGGGCCGCCCTGGGGGCCGCCGAACGGGGGCTGCTGCGGGAACGGGCCGCTGCCCGGGTTCTGCTGCTGCGGGCCGCCGAACTGGCCAGGGGGCGGCGACTGCGGCTGGCCCTGCGGCGGACCCTGGTACTGGCCACCCGGCGGCGGGCCGGCCGGCGACTGCGGCTGGGGCAGCGCGGGCTGGCCGCTCTGCGGGGTCGGCGGCTGCTTCGGGGACGGCGTGACCTCCGTGCCGCGGTCCTCGTCCGCTTCCGGCGCCGGCTGGGCCGGACGCGGGATCGACGGGCGCGCGGACGGCGTCGACGGCGCCCCGATCGCCGGGACCTCCTTGCGGGCCACGGCTTCCGCGGCCGCGACGGCCTCGGCGACCTTCGGGTCGCTCTTGGTCTCGAACCAGCTGGAGACCTCTTCGTCCTCGAGGTCGGGCTTGGCCGGGACGTCGTCCTCCTTCGGCGGCTCGTAGCGGAAGACGCCGTCGTCGCCGGGAGCGCCGAGCGCGCGGGCGAACCCTTCGAGGGCCTTGCCGTAGTCGCTGGGGATCATCCAGACCTTGTTCGCGTCGCCCTGCGCCATCTGCGGCAGCGTCTGCAGGTACTGGTAGGCCAGCACCTCCGGGGTCGGGCGGCCGGCCTTGATCGCCGCGAACACCTTCTCGATCGCCTTCGCCTGGCCCTGCGCCTGCAGGTACCGCGCGGCCCGTTCACCCTGGGCCCGCAGGATCCGGGACTGCCGCTCGGCTTCGGCGGCGAGGATGGTGGCCTGGCGGGCACCTTCGGCGGAGAGGATCTGGCTCTGCTTCTGGCCTTCCGCGGTCTTGATCGCCGACTCCCGCTGGCCTTCCGCGGTGAGGATCATGGCGCGCTTCTCGCGGTCGGCGCGCATCTGCTTCTCCATCGAGTCCTGGATGGAGGGCGGCGGGTCGATCGCCTTCAGCTCGACCCGGCTGACGCGGATGCCCCACCGGCCGGTCGCCTCGTCGAGCACCCCGCGCAGCTGGGTGTTGATGGAGTCGCGGGAAGTCAGGGTCTGCTCGAGGCTCATGCCACCGACGACGTTGCGGAGCGTGGTGGTGGTCAGCTGCTCGACACCGACGATGTAGTTGGAGATCTCGTACACCGCGGCGCGCGAGTCGGTGACCTGGAAGTAGACGACCGTGTCGATCGACACCGTCAGGTTGTCCTCGGTGATCACCGGCTGCGGCGGGAACGAGACGACCTGCTCGCGCAGGTCGATCCGGGCGCGCACCTTGTCCAGGAACGGCACGAGGATGTTCAGGCCCGGCGAGGCGACCGTGCGGAACCGGCCGAGCCGTTCGATCACGGCCGACTGCGCCTGCGGCACCACCATGACCGCCTTGGCTATCGTGATGATCACCAGCAAGGCCAAGGCTATGACCAAGCCGATCACAAATCCGGTCAAGAGAATTTCCCCTTACCTAGTACCATTCTTGGGCGGTTGACGGTGTTCCGGGTGCCGCGGGTGGACGCACCGAGAGCTTCAGCTCCTTCACGGCGACGCCCCAGCGGCCGGTGGTGTCGTGCAGGACCGTCCACACTGTACGGTGGAGGTCCCCCGGCGCGGTGACGGCGCGCTCGGCGGTGGTCAGGCCGGCTTCCTGCCGCAGCGCGGTGCGGGCCAGCTGCTCGATCGCGATCGCCGGGTTGGTCGTCGCGTAGGTCGCCAGCCGCGGGTCGGTGACCGCGAAGACGACTTCGAATCCGACGTCGATTTCCTTGCCGTCGCCGGTCTCGACCGGCTGCGGCGGCGCGGACAGGATCTGCTCGCCCAGGTCGACGCGCACCCGGACGCGGTCGGCGAAGGGCAGGACGAAGTGGCGGCCGGGGCCGAGCACGACGCGGAACTTCCCGAGCCGTTCGATCACCGCGGCCCGGCCTGCTCCGACGGTGACGAGCCCGAGGCTCACGGCTCGGCCGCAACGACGGCGGTGGCTCCGGAGATCTCGACGACCGTGACCGACGTGCCGGGCTGGATGGGCGGGAGGTGCTCCGACATGCTGCGCGCCGACCAGACGTCCCCGGCCAGTTTCACCTGGCCCGCCTCGAAGTCCACTGTGGACAGGACGACGGCTCTGGCGCCGATCAGCGCTTCGATGCCGGTGTGGTGGGTCGGCCCGGCGAGGAAACGGCGCTTGAGCGCGGGCCGCACCAGCGCGAGCATGCCGACGGAGGCGACGGCGAACACGGCGACGTCGATGAACAGGTTCCCGGTGAGCACCTCGGCGCCGGCGCCGAAGAGTGCCGCGACCCCCAGCATGATCAGCACGAAGTCCCCGGAGACGACCTCCGCGATCACCAGGGCGATGCCGACGATCAACCAGACCAGTGCCCAAGACATGGCTTCATGCTCTCAGATCGCGCCGGATCGCACCGGCGCAGTGACGGGACGTAACCTTCGCGTGACCTTGGACAAATCGGACATTCAGTCCTCCTCGGCGGGTTCGGTGACGAAGTCGATGAGCCGCTCCACGGCCCCGATGAGCGGGGTCTCGAGGTCGCGGAAACTGCTCACCCCGCTCAGGACACGTTGCCAGCCTTCGAAAGGTTGCCCCCAGCCGAGCGCGTCGCAGATGCCCTGCTTCCACTCGGTCCCACGGGGAATCTTCGGCCACGCCCGGATGCCGACGGCTTCGGGGCGCACGGCTTCCCAGACGTCGATGTAGGGGTGGCCGGTGACCAGCACGTTGTCGTCGCGGATCGCCTCGACGAGCCGGGACTCCTTGCTGCCGGGCACGAGGTGGTCGACCAGCACGCCGAGCCGGCGGCCGGGGCCGGTGCCGAACTCGGCGATCCGGTCGGCGAGGACGTCGACGCCGTCCAGGGGTTCGACGACGACGCCTTCGACGCGCAGGTCGTGACCCCAGACGCGTTCGACGAGCTCGGCGTCGTGCTTGCCTTCGACCCAGATGCGGGAGTCGCGGGCGACGCGGGCCTGCAGGCCCTGGACCTTGACCGAGCCGGACGCCGAGATCTGCCGGGCGGGTGCCTTCGCCGGGGCCTTGACCGGGACCAGCGTCACCGGCTTGCCCTCCAGCAGGAAGCCGGCCGGGGCGAACGGGAAGACGCGGTGGCGGCCCTTGGCGTCTTCGAGCACGACGTTGCCGTACTCGATCTTCACCACCGCGCCGCAGAAGCCGCTGACCGGGTCCTCGACCACGAGACCGGGTTCGGCGGGCACCTCCGGCACCTTCTTGCGGCGTCGGCTGGCCAGCACGTCGTCATAGGAGTGGGAGCGCACGACCAGGCAACCTAGTGCGCCGAGGCACCTCGGTGGGTCGTGCCACGCCGGTCAGCGGGCCAGTTCCAGGACGGCTTCGGTGAACGGCGACGGTTCCCCGCGGCGCAATGGGGCGAGCGCGACCAACGGGGCCATCGCGACACACCAGGCACGGACGCGCTCGGCGTCGAAGCCGGTGACGTGCGGGGCGAGCGCGGCGAGGCCGTCGTCGATCGTGCCGCCCTTCGCGACCGGGACGAACATCCAGTCCACGGCGTCGAGCGCGGGGTCGCCCAGACCTGGGCGCGGGTCGATGGCCACGGCGCCGCGGCCGGGCCCGGCGTCGAGGACGTTGGCCGGGTGCAGGTCGCCGTGGATGAGGGTGACCGGTCCGCTGGTGGCCAGCTCCATGGCACGTTCACGGCCTTTCGCCAGCACCTCGGCGCTGAGGTGTTCGACGGCCGGGGACTCGCGGCGGCGGCGCTCGGAGAGCGTGAAGATGAACTCGATGCCTTCGGCGAGCCGCCCGAAGTCACCGAGCGGTTCGACGGCGTGGAGCTGGTCCAGCATCTCGCCGATCTCGGGCCACGGGACGTCGCCGTCGAGCTGGGTGCCGGGGACCAGGCCTTCGAGGAGGATGGCGTTGGCGTCGAGGTCGGCGTCGAGCACCTGGACGACGCGGGAGCACCCGGCCCAGGCGCGCAGCCCGGTGACTTCGAGGCGCGCGACTTCGGGGTCCGGGGTGAGCTTGAGGACCCGCAGGTCACCGCCGGGACCCGTGCACAGGAGGGTGCGGCCGGTGTTGCCGGGCCTGGCCTCGCGGACGGTCAGCCCCCACCGCGCGCTCAGGCGGGCGACGAGGTCCGGGAGCGCGTCGCACCACGGGCCGGCCAGTTCGGCGCCGAAGCGGTCGGCGAGCCGGGCCCTGGCGGCGGCGTCGATCAGAACAGGGGCCACGGGATGGCGCGCCAGTCGTCGCCCGGTTCGGGGAAGATCCCTTCGGCGAGCAGCAGGTCGGTGCGTTCGGCGAGCGCGCGGATCTCGAACCGGGTGATGTGCTCGGACAGGGTCTCGCCGAGGCCGCCGTCGAGCTCCGAGCGCAGCTTGCGGAGTTTCTCGACGGTGTCCGGCGGCACCGGTTCGCCGATCCAGCCCCACAGCACGGTGCGCAGCTTCGGGTCGGTGTGCAGGCAGATGCCGTGGTCGACGCCGTAGACGCGGCCGTCGACGCCGGGCAGCAGGTGCCCGCCCTTGCGGTCGGTGTTGTTGACGACGATGTCGAGGACGGCGAGGTCGCGCAGCCCGGGGTGGTCGGCGTGGGCCAGCACCGCCGGTTCGCCGTCGCGGTCGTGGGCGTGCAGCACCGGGCGCCAGCCGTCGGGGATTTCGCCGGCCGGGAGGACCTCGACGAGGTCGTCCTCGGTGGTTTCGACCCACAGCTGGACCATGCCGGGGCCGAACGGGCCGTCGCGCAGCACGGTCGGCGGGATGGCGCCGAGGCCGGTGGCGTCGGCGATGATCGCGGTCGCGACTTCGCGCCCGGCCAGCGTGCCGTCCGGGAAGTCCCACAGCGGCCGCTCCCCCGACACCGGCTTGTACACCACCCGGCCGGTGACGCCGTCGAGCTCGATGGCGCAGAACAGCGTGACGTTGGAGGCGTCCACCAGCCGGCCTTCGACGTCGATGCGGCCGTGGGTGACCAGCTCGCGGGACGCCGGGTCGGCGGGGTCGGGCTGCTCGGCGGGGGTGGTGGCCATGGTCAGTCTTCGCCCGCGTCGGTCTCGCGCCGGTAGCCGTTCTGCCGGGGGCAGATGTGGCCGGCCGGGTCGAGCGGCTCCGCGCACAGCGGGCACGGCTTGCGGCCGGCGTTGACGACGCGGTCGGCGCGCTCGGCGAAGGCGCGGGCGGCGGCCGGGCTGAGGAAGACGCGGACGGCGTCCGGGCCCTCTTCGGTGTCGTCCAGCACGACCGTTTCGTCGACCTCGCCCTCGGTGATGGCGAGCAGCTCGATGACGACGGCGCTGCTGTCGGCGTCCCAGCCCAGGCCCATGGTGCCGACGCGGAACTCCTCCTCGACCGGCACGGTGAGGGGGTCGACGTCGACGAGGTCCTCGGGGACGTCGTCGGGTACGTCGGCGCCGAAGCGGCTGGCGACCTCTTCGAGCAGCGAGCTGAGGCGTTCGGCGAGGACGACGACCTGCTGCTTTTCGATGGTGACGCTGATGGTGCGCACGTCCTCGGAAGCCTGGAGGTAGAACGTGCGATCGCCGGGCTCGCCGACGGTGCCGGCGACGAACCGATCCGGCTGGCGGAAGACGTGGATTACGCGAGACATAGCACTGTCGACCCTAGGCCACCGCCGCATGATCGGCATCCGCCGCCCCACCTTCGCGGGCCGCTAGCCTCTGGGGGTGTCTCGGATCTCGCCGTACGGAACCTGGTCCTCGCCCATCACCGCCGCCGAGGTGGCCGCCGCCGGTGGCGGCCCGCAGTGGCTCGACGTCGTCGGGGACGAGGTGTGGTGGGCCGAGGCGCGGCCCGGTGAGCAGGGCAGGGTCGCGCTGGTGAAGGCCGTTCCGGGCGGGACCGAGGACGTCCTGCCGGCGCCGTGGAACGTCCGCAACCGGCTGCACGAGTACGGCGGGCGGCCGTGGGCGGTGACCGACGGTGTGGTGGTGTTCACGCACTGGGCGGATCAGCGGGTTTACGCGCTCAGCGAAACCGGTGTGGTGCCGCTGACACCGGAGCCCGCGGAGCCGCAGGGCGTCCGGTACGGCGACCTCCGGGCCGGGCGGCCGGGTGAGGTGTGGGCGGTCCGGGAGCGCTCCACCGGACCGCGGCCGACCGACGTCGAGCGGGAGCTGGTGGCGATCGCGCTGTCCGGTGCCGGGGAGCGGGTGCTGGCCTCCAGCCACCGGTTCCTGACCGTGGCGAAGCTGTCGCCGGACGGACGGCACGCGGCCTGGTTCGGCTGGGACCACCCGGCGATGCCGTGGGACGGGACCGAGCTGTGCGTGGCGCCGGTGGCCGAGGACGGGTCGTTCGGGCCGCACGAGGTGCTGGCCGGCGGCGCGGACGTTTCGGTGTGCCAGGTCGAGTGGGAGACGCCGGCGTCGTTGCTGGCGCTGCTGGACCCGGACGGCTGGTGGAACCTGCACCGGGTCGGCCTGGACGGGTCGCTGGTGAACCTGGCGCCGGTGGCGCGGGAGCTGGGCGGGCCGTTGTGGAAGGTCGGTTCGCGCTGGTTCGTCCCGCTCGGCGGCGGGCGGCACGCGGTGCTGGCGGGCGGCCGGCTGGCGGTGCTCGACGAGGCGGACGGCTCGCTGACACCGCTGGGAGAGGAGCTGACGGCGTGGTCCTCGACGGGGTTCGCGGCGTTCGGCGACGGGTTCGTGGGGGTGGCCGCGGGCCCGGTGCGCGAAGCCGCGGTGGTGCAGCTGGCCGGCGCGGTCGTGACGGATCTGACGCCGCAGCCGGAGCTGCCGGCGGAGTACCTGCCGGTGCCCGAAGAGCGCGTGATCACGACGGCGGCCGGCGACGACGTGCCGGTGGTGCTGTACCTGCCCGCGAACCCGGATTTTTCGGCGCCCGAAGGTGAGCTGCCGCCGTTGCTGGTGCAAGTCCACGGCGGGCCGACCGGGCAGCACTTCCCGGTGCTGGACCTGGAGATCGCGTACTTCACCAGCCGCGGCATCGGCGTGGCGGCGGTGAACTACGGCGGGTCGACCGGGTTCGGGCGGGCCTACCGGGAGCGGCTGCGCGAGCAGTGGGGCGTGGTGGACGTGGCCGACTGCGTGGCGGTGGCCGAGGCGCTGGTGGCGGCCGGGCTCGCCGACGGCGACCGGCTCGGGATCCGCGGGGGCAGCGCGGGCGGGTTCACCGCGGCGGCGTCGCTGACCACGACGAAGACGTACCGGGCGGGCACGGTGATGTACCCGGTGCTGGACCTGGCCGGGTGGACCGGCACCGACGGTGAGACGCACGACTTCGAGTCGCGGTACCTCGACGGGCTGGTCGGACCGCTGCCCTCGGCCCGGCAGCGGTACGTCGACCGGTCGCCGCTGGCGAACGCCGGGTCGCTGGCCGGGCCGGTGCTGTTCCAGCAGGGCCTGGAGGACCGGATCTGCCCGCCGGAGCAGGCCGACCGGTTCGTGGCCGGGCTGGAGGGGCGCGGGATCCCGTACGCCTACCAGCGGTTCCCGGGTGAGCAGCACGGCTTCCGGCAGGCGGAGACGATCGTGGCGGCGCTGGAGGCGGAGCTGTCGTTCTACGGCCAGGTGCTGGGCTTCGAGACGCCGGGCGTGGCGCGGCTGGAGCTGTCGCGGTGAGGCCGCCGCGGTTGCGGGCCGGCGACACGCTGGCGCTGGTGGCGCCGTCCGGCCCGGTGCCGGCGGACCTGCTGGAGAAGGCGCTGCCTGTGCTGAGCGGCTGGGGCGTCGAGGTGCGGATCGGGCCGTGCGTGCGTGCTTCGCCCGGATCGCCGCCCTATCTGTCCGGTTCGGACGCGGCCCGGGCGGCGGAGTTCACCGAGGCGTGGCTGGACCCGGGCGTGCGCTGCGTCCTGGCGGCGCGCGGCGGGTACGGGGCGCAGCGGATGCTGGACCTGGTGGACTGGGCGGCGCTGCGGGACGCGGGTCCGAAGGTGCTGGCCGGGTCGTCGGACGTGACGGCGCTGCACCGCGCGGTGAACGTCCACTTGGGACTGTCCACTTTGTTCTCCCCGATGCCGGCGAGCGTGCTGTTCGACGACTTCGCGGTGGAGCACCTGCGGCGGGCGCTGTTCGAACCCGAGCGGAACGTCGTGGTCCGCGGTGGTACCGCGCTGGTCCCGGGCCGGGCTTCGGGCATTTTGACGGGCGGGAACCTGTCGTTGCTGGCTTCCGGGCTGGGGACACCGGAGGCGGGTTCGGGGCGGGACGCGGTGGTGCTGCTGGAGGACGTGACGGAGAGCGTGTACCGGCTGGACCGGATGTTCACGCAGTTGCTGCGCAGCGGCTGGTTCGACGGTGTCCGGGGCATCGTGCTGGGGTCGTGGGCGGCGTGCGGCGACCCCGCGGAGGTGCGCAGGCTGGTGCTGGACCGGCTGGGGCCGCTGGGGGTGCCGGTGGTCGAGGAGTTCGGGTTCGGGCACGTGGCGTCGTCGCCGACGGTGCCGCTGGGTGTGCAGGTGAGCCTGGACGCGGACCTGGGGACGTTGACGTTCGACTCCCCCGCGCTGATATGACGCCGGAAGAGGCCCGGGCGCGGTTCGCCGCGGCCCGGGTGGCGCGGCTGGCGACGGTGTCGGCTTCGGGGATCCCGCACCTGGTGCCGGTGACGTTCGCGGTGCGCGGTGATCTTGTGGTGTTCGCGGTGGACCACAAGCCGAAGTCGACGACGTCGTTGCGGCGGCTGCGCAACATCGAGGAGAACCCGGCGGTGTGCTTCCTGGCGGACGGCTACGCCGAGGACTGGTCGCGGCTGTGGTGGGTGCGGGCGGACGGCACCGCGCGGATCCTGCCGGACGCCGAGCGGGCGGAGCCGGTGTCGTGGCTGGTGGCGAAGTACGAGCAGTACGCCGGGCGCCCGCCGGAGCACGCGGTGGTGGTGACGACCGTCCACACCTGGCGTGGCTGGACCGGTTAGTCGCGGAGGAACTTCTCCGGGCGGCGCCAGGCGTCGATGATGCCCAGCGGGTCCGGGCGCAGCAGCGAGGCCGCCGAGTACAGGCTGGCCACCACGACCAGGGCGATGAACCACCAGTCGTACAGGGCCTGCTCGCCCGTCGGGTAGTAGACCAGCGTCACGAACACCGACACCGCCACCACCAGCGCGAGGTGCCGCGGCTGCCACTTGAACGCCGACAGGAGCACGAAACCCCAGGTCAGGTACCACGGCAGGGTCGGCGGCATGAGGATCGCCACCGCCAGCAGCGAGATGCCCGCCCGGTACACGGCTTCGGTGCCGCCGCCGCGGCCGAGCCACCACTGGCGGACGCCGAACACGATCAGCAGGAGCATGCCGGCCGCGCGGGCGACCGTGACGAACGGCGAGACCTGGACGTCCACGACGAGGTGGACCAGGTTGTAGAACACCTCGCCGATGCCGGTCGGGATGTTGAGCCAGTTCGCGATCAGCTGGGGTGCCTTGAGCCCGGACCACCAGCCCATGTTCAGCGAGCCGAGGGAAATCCAGGTGCCCGCGACGAACACCGGCAGGAACAGGCCCACCGACGCCGCACCGGCGCGCAGGAAGTTGCGGACCTTCGACTCGCCTTCGAGGTGGTTGGCCCAGATCCAGACGAGGAACGGCAGGGCGATCGCGGCGGTCGGCTTGATCAGCATGCCGATCGTCACCAGTACCACCGCGACGACGTGCTTGCGTTCCAGTGCGGCGAGGACGCCGATGGTGAGGAAGGCGAGCATCATCAGGTCGTTGTGCGGGCCGCCGAAGAGGTGGATCACCATCATCGGGCTGGCCACCGCGAGCCAGAGCGCGACCGGGAGCTTGCCGCCGAGGTGCTTGACCAGCCGCGGGAGCGCCCACAGCGTGCCGGCGAGCCCGGCCAGCAGCACGACGCGCATCAGGATGACGCCGAGGATCATGTTGTCACCGGTGGTGGCGACGACGCCCTTCGAGATCAGCAGGAACAGCGGCCCGTACGGCGCCGGGGTGGTCTGCCAGAGCGGGTGGACGTTCTGGACCACGTTCGGCAGCACGTCGAGCTCGGCGGGGCCGTTGGCGTACGGGTCGAGCCCGTAGAGCAGCTGGGCGCCCTGGCCGAGGTAGGAGAAGACGTCGCGGGTGAACAGCGGCGGCGAGATGAGCAGCGGCGCCATCCAGCAGCCGGCCGCGACCAGGATGGGGCGGCTGCCGATGCGCCCGGCCAGCACGTAGCGGCCGAGGCGGACCCACGCCCACACGACCAGGCCGAAGCCGGTGTAGAGGACGGCGTTGGCGAGCATGCGCCCGTGGCCGTAGCGGATCCACGAGAGCGGGCCGTGGCCGAGCACGGGGTCCTTGATCAGGATGCCGCCGGCGCCGAAGGCGGCCAGCATGAGCAGGGTGCTCCCGACGGTGCCCATCGCGATCGTGCGGTACGGGAATCGCGAGGGCACGCGGAGCCGCTCGGCCAGTCCGGCCGAGGGCGTCTGTGCGGGGTCGGTGGTGGTCGCCATTTCCGTTCGGAGATTACACACCGCGCTCGAGCGGGGTTATCGCAGTGTCAGGTTTCGGGCCGTGGAGCCAGGTGCTGAGTGTCTTGAATGAGTCATTCAGGTCTTCGGAGGTCCTGAATGACTCATTCAAGACGTGGGCCGCGGTCAGGTTTCGACGGTGCGGCGCTGGGCCGTGCCGCCGGGCAGCGCGGCCAGCAGGGACTTCGTGTAGTCGTGGTGCGGATCGAGCAGGACTTGTTCCACCGTCCCGGTTTCGACCAGCTCGCCGCGGTACATCACGGCGACGCGGTCGGCGATGTTCCAGGCCAGGCCCAGGTCGTGGGTGATCACCAGCGCGGCGAGGCCCAGCTCGCGGCGCAGCCGCAGCAGCAGCCCGAGGATCTCGCCGCGCACCGACGCGTCCAGCGACGCGACCGGCTCGTCGGCCACCACCACCGACGGCTCCAGCGCCAAAGCGCCCGCGATGACGACGCGCTGGCGCTGGCCGCCGGAGAGCTGGTGCGGGAGGCGGTCGGCGTACTTTTCCGCGGGCCGCAGTTCCGCGGCCTCCAGCGCCCGGTGGACGACGTCGCGCTCGTCGGCGAGCTTGTGGATCCGCGGGCCCTCCGCGACGGCCTCGTACACCGTGTGGGCCGGGTTCAGCGCGCTCGTCGGGTCCTGCAGCACCAGCTGGACCTGCCGCCGGTAGGCCTTGAGCCCCGCCCCGCCCGAAGGCACCGGCTTCCCGTCGTAGCGGACCACGCCGGAGTCGGGTTTCTGCAGGCCGAGCAGCGTCCGGGCGAGCGTCGTCTTGCCCGAGCCGGACTGCCCGACCAGTGCGACGATCTCGTCGCGCGACACCGTGAGGTCGACCCCGGCGACGGCGTCGATGCGCTTGCCGGTGCGGTCGCGGAAGGACACGCGCAGGTTCTCCGCGGCCAGCAGCGGCTCGCCACCCGCCACCCGGTCGGCGGGTTCGGGCGGCAGCGGGTTGCTGGTCGCCGGGGCGAAGCGCGACACCGGGTCGCCGACCGTCGGGAACGCCGCGGCCAGCGCTCGGGTGTGTTCGTGGCGAGGCGAGCCCATCACCTCGGCGCTGGGGCCTTCCTCGACGATCCGCCCGTCGTACATCACGGCGATCCGCTGGCAGGTGGCGGCGAGCACGGACAGGTCGTGGCTGATCATGATCAGGCCGATGTCCTGCTCGGCGACCAGCCGCGAGAGCAGCGCGAGGACCTGGGCCTGGACGATGACGTCCAGGGCGGTGGTCGGCTCGTCGGCGATGATCAGCCGGGGCGAGCAGGCCAGCGCCATGGCGATCATGACGCGCTGCTTCTGCCCGCCGGACAGCTCGTGGGGGTAGGCGCCGGCCCGGCCAGGGGGCAGGTCGACCTGGGTGAGCAGCTCGGCCACGCGGGCGTCGACCGCGGCGTCGGACAACGGCTTGCCCGACGGCGGGTGCAGCCGGATCGGCTCGGCGATCTGCTCGCCGATCTTGCGGACCGGGTTGAGCGCGTGCATCGCGCCCTGGAACACCACCGACGCCTCGGCCCAGCGGACCGCGCGCAGGCGGCCCCACTTCATGGCGGTGACGTCTTCGCCGTCGAGGACGATCTCGCCGGTGATCTTCGCGGTGCGCGGCAGCAGCCGCAGCACGCTCATCGCGACGGTGGACTTGCCCGAGCCGGATTCGCCGGCGACGCCGAGGGTGCCGCCGGGGTCGAGGGACAGGTCGACGCCGCGGACGGCGGGCACCTCCTGGTCGCCCACCGCGTAGGTGACGTTGAGGTCCTTGAGCTGCAGCAGCGGGGTGGTCACTTCTTCAACCTCGGGTTGAGCACGGTCTCCAGTCCCCGGCCGACCAGGGTGAAGAAGAGGACGACGAGGACGATCGCGATGCCCGGCGGGAGCACGTTCCACCAGGCGCCGCGGCTGATGGCGCCGTTGTTGAGCGCGCTTTCGAGCACCAGGCCCCAGGTGACCGAGTTGGGGTCGCCGACGCCGAGGAACGACAGGGTCGCGTCGGCGATGACGGCGTTGCCGACCACCAGCGTCGTGTTGGCCAGCACCAGCGGCATCACACCGGGCAGGACGTGCTTGCCGATGACGTGCAGGTGCCCGCCGCCGAGGGCGTGGGCGCGCTCGATGTAGGGACGGCTCTCGATGGTCAGCGTCTGCGCCCGGACCAGCCGCGCGGTGCTGGGCCAGGCGGTGAGGCCGATGGCGACGATGATCGTGCCGACGCCCTTGGGCAGCACCGCCGAGAGCGCGATGGCGAGGATCAGCGAAGGCAGGACCAGGAAGAAGTCGGTGAACCGCAGCAGCGTCGCCGACACCCAGCCGCCGAAGTGCGCGGCGGTGATGCCGATCAGGGTGCCGATGACCACCGACAGCAGCGCGGCGGAGAACCCGACGAGCAGGGAGATCCGGCTGCCCCAGACGGTCATCAGCAGCACCGAGCGGCCGAAGTTGTCGGTGCCGAGCCAGAAGTCGCCGTTCGGCGGGGCGAGCGGCTCGCCGGTGGCCTTGGTGACGTCGAGGCCGCTCTGGTCGCTGATCAGCGGCAGCAGCAGCGCGACGACGACGGTGGCGCCGAGCAGGATCAGCCCGATGAGCGCGGTGCGCTGGGCGGCGAACTCCCGCCAGGTCCGGGCGAGCGACGCGCGCCGGCGGTGCCAGGCGATCTGCCGGGGCGTCTCTGCGGTGGTCATGAGGTACGCACCCTCGGGTCGAGCACGCGGTAGAGCAGCTCCGCGAGCAGGTTCATCAGCACCACGGCGCTCGCGAGCACGGTGAACACGCCCTGCAGCACCGGCAGGTCGGGCCCGTGCAGGGCGTCGTAGGTCAGCTGCCCGAGCCCGGGCCAGCTGAACACCGCTTCGACGGTGACCGCGCCGGCGACGACCTGGCCGAACTGCATGAACACCAGCGTGGTGGTCGGCAGCAGGGCGTTGGGAACGGCGTGGCGGCGGCGGACGAGGTCGTCGCGCAGGCCCTTGGCGCGGGCGGTGGTGAGGTAGTCGGCGTTCATCTCCCCCAGCAGCGACGACCGCATGATGAGCATGTACTGGGCGTAGAACACCGCCAGCAGCGTCAGGCACGGCAGCACCAGGTGGTGCAGGACGTCGAGGGTCTGGGAAAAGACGTCGGGCGCGGTGTCCGGGGAGTGCATGCCGCGGCTGGGGAACAGGCCGTTGGTCACCACGAGCAGCATCAGGCCGAGCCAGAACTGCGGGACCGACCAGAGGGTCAGCGCGATCCCGGTCTGGGCGCGGTCGAAGAAGCTGTCGCGGCGCCAGGCGGCGCGGATGCCCAGCCACAGGCCGATGACGACGGCCAGGATGGTGGCGCTGCCGACGAGCAGGATGGTCGGCCAGAGCCGTTCGGCGATCATGTCGGCGACCGGGCGGCCGTTGTTGAGCAGCCGGGACTCGCCGAGGTCGCCGTGCAGCAGGTTCCAGAAGTACTGGCCGAACTGGACGAAGACGGGCTTGTCGACGCCCATCTTCTCGCGCAGTTCGGCGATCTGCTGGGGGCTGGTGACGCGGTCGCGGGTCATCGCGGCGACGGGGTCGCCGGGCAGCATGCGGAAGAGGAAGAAGAACAGGACGACCACCAGCACGACGCTGACGACCGCTTCGATGATCTTCCGGAGGACGAACCGGGCGGTGCCGGTCCCGCCGCGGTGCTCGTCGGGGTCGACGAGCACCGCGGCTTGTTCGGGGGCGGTCATTCCTACTCGCGGTCTTCCGAGGTCTTGTTCCGGCGGGACAGGACGATCCCGCCGATGACGAGGACCACCACGACGATGCCGCCGACGACGATCCACACGACGGTGCTGTCCGAGCCGCCGCCGACGGCGTTGGCGTCCTTCGCGTTCTCGGAGCCGGCCGGCGTGGCGCCGTAGACGCCCCAGTAGCCGGTCTGCTCGAGGATCGCGCCCTTGGGCTGCGGCTGGGTGGTGAAGCCGGAGAACTTGTCGGAGCGGTAGGCCTCGAGCGCGTTCTGGTAGTCCAGGACGATCGTCGGGTACTGGCTGTAGAGCCGGGCCTGGGCCTGCTTGACGTACTCGGCGCGCTTCGCGTCGTCGGTCTCGGTCAGCTGCTTCTTGTAGAGGTCGTCGTACTGGGCGTCGCAGAAGAACGTGTCGGTGCTGCCGCCCTTGGCGTCGGCGCTGGGCCGCGCGGCGCAGGTGTGCAGCGAGAGCACGTAGTCCGGGTCCGGGCTGGTGCCGTAGCCGCCGATGGCGAGGTCGTACTTGCCGGTGGCGGTGCGGTCGGACAGCTCGTCATCGGAGACCAGGTCCTGCTTGACGGTGATGCCGATGTCCTTGAGCCAGCCGCTGACGTACTGGGCGACGCCCTGGTCGTAGCTGCGGTTGGAGTGCCCGGTCAGGCGCAGTTCCAGCTTCGCGCCGCCCGGGGCGGTGCGGACGCCGTCGGGGCCCTTCTTGTAGCCGGCCTGCTCGAGGGTGGCGTTGGCGGCGGCGAGGTCGAACTTGGTCTTCTCGCTGTCGCTGGGGTCCCAGTGGTAGGCGCTGTAGACGGCGGGCACGACGCCGCCGCCGACCTGGCCGAGGCCCTTGAGCACCTTGTCCACGATCGCCTGGGTGTCGACGGCCTGGGCGATCGCCTTGCGGACGTTGATGTCCTTGAGCACCGGGTTTCCGTCACCGATGGGGTGGTTCGCGTTGTCCTGGACGCCGAAGTTCATCGCCAGCTCGTCGTAGCGGCGGCCGGGCGCGGCGTTGGTGGTGATGCCCTCCTGGCCCTGCAGCGCGGCGAACTGGTTGGGGTTGAGCCGGTTGATGACGTCGACTTCGCCCTGCTTGAGCGCGTTGACCGCGGCTTCGGTGTCCTTGAACTGCAGCAGCTGCAGCTCGTCGACCTTCGGGGCGCCGCGCCAGTAGTCCTTGTTGGCCTTGAACTTGACGTACTCGTTCGGCTTGTACTCGGTGACCTGGTACGGGCCGTCGGAGACGCCGGCGATGGCCAGCTGGTCGGTCTTGGGGTCCTTGAGGTCGGTGACCGGCTCCCAGATGTGCTGCGGCACGATCGGGACGTCGAGCAGGTTCATGTTGACCTGCACGGCCTTGGTCTTGATGACGAGCGTGGTGTCGTCGGGCGCGGTGACCGTCTCGAAGTTGGCCACGTAGTTGCCGTTGGCGGTGCGCGCGTTCTCGTCGGTGAGCATCCGGTTGAACGTGTAGGCGGCGTCCTTGGCGGTCACCGGCTTCCCGTCGCTCCACTTGACGCCGGTGCGGATCTTGAACGTCCAGGTCAGCTTGTCCGCCGACGGGGTCCAGGATTCGGCGAGCGCGGGCGAGGCCTCGGCCTTCTCGGCGTTCGGGACGGTGAGGAACTCGTAGGTGAACCGGCCGATCTGCGTCGAGGCGGCGAGCACGGCGGTGAACGGGTTCAGGTGGTCGATGCCGGTGGTCAGCGCGACCCGCAGCACTTTGCCCTGTTGCGCCTGGGCCGGGACGGCGAGCGGGATCGCCGCCAGTGTCGCGGCCGCGGCGACCGCGCCCACGCGGGCGAACCGCCCGAGTCTGCGTTGGAACTGCACCAAAAACCACCCCATCGTTCGCTTGTGAGCCTCCCCAAGGACGAGAAGTAACCACATACCGGGACAACCGCGCAATATGTTGCCGCCTCGGCAGGTGTCCGATCGTTATCGATCGATTCGCGTGACGCTGCGTGATCGGGGATTCCGCGCCCGTGGCGGGCGGGGCCTGGCTAGAGTGCCGGTCATGCGCATCATGATCTCGGCGGACATGGAAGGCGCCACCGGCGTCACCTGGACCGACGACGTCGTGCCCGGTTCGCCGCAGTGGGACCGCTTCCGGCGGTTGTTCACCGGCGACGTCAACGCCGTGCTGGCCGGGCTGTTCGACGCCGGGGCCGCGGACGTGCTGGTCAACGAGGCGCATTCGTCGCAGCGGAACCTGCTGCTGGAGGACCTCGACCCGCGGGCGCGGATGCTCACCGGGCGGCACAAGCCGCTGTCGATGATGCAGGGCATCGATTCCGGTGTGGACGGTGTGGTGTTCCTGGGTTACCACGCCGGTGCCGGGTTCGACGGGGTGCTTTCGCACACCTACCTGGAGAACCAGATCACCGGGGTGTGGCTGGACGACGTCCCGGCGAGCGAAGGCAGGCTGAACGCGGCGATGGCCGCGGAGTACGGCGTCCCTGTCCTGCTCGTTTCGGGTGACGACGAAACGTGTGAAGACGCCCGTGATTACGCTCCGGAGGCGGAGCTGGTCCAGGTGAAGGAGTGCGTGAGCCGGTACGCGGCCATCTGCCTGCCGCCGGCGCGCACGGCGGAGCTGCTGACCGGCGCGGCGGCCGACGCGATGGCGCGGGCCGGCCGGGAAGAGCGGCAGGTCCGGCCGCACCGGATCGAGGTGGAGTTCGACGCGAGCCACCTGGCGCAGGCGACCGCGGTGATCCCGACGGTGGAGCAGATCGGCACCCGGCGGGTCGGGTTCGACGCGCCGGACATGACCGAGGCGATGAAGGCGTTCAAGGTCGTCACGGCGATCGCGGCGGGGGCGGTGCAGGGCATCTATGGCTGACGTCGTCGAGCTGTGCGCGGACCTGATCCGGTTCGACACGACCAACCGCGGGAACAACGACGCCAACCCGGAGCGGCCGGCGGCGGAGTACGTGGCGGCGTTCCTGGACGGCCTCGGCATCCCCTCGCAGATCCTCGAGGCGGCGC
The DNA here is from genome assembly GCF_014873755.1 of Amycolatopsis lexingtonensis. Taxonomy (NCBI): domain Bacteria; kingdom Bacillati; phylum Actinomycetota; class Actinomycetes; order Pseudonocardiales; family Pseudonocardiaceae; genus Amycolatopsis; species Amycolatopsis lexingtonensis. Next base: position 2,010,337 of record NZ_JADBEG010000001.1, on the reverse strand, counting down.
CCGGGCGGGCCAGCGTGATCGCCCGCGTGCCCGGCACCGACCCGTCGCTGCCGGCGTTGCTGGTGCAGGGGCACCTGGACGTCGTCCCGGCGGACGCGGCCGACTGGTCGGTGCCGCCGTTCTCCGGCGAGGTGCGCGACGGCTACCTGTGGGGCCGCGGCGCGACCGACATGAAGGACTTCGTGGCGATGGTGCTCGCCGCGCTCGCGGGCGGGGTGCGGCCGCGGCGCGAGCTGGTGCTGGCGTTCGTCGCCGACGAGGAGGACCGCGGCGAGTGGGGCGCGCACTGGCTGGTCGACCGGCATCCATCGCTGTTCGAAGGGTGCGTCGCGGCGATCAGCGAGTCGGGCGGCTACACCTACCACGTGCCGGCCGCCGACGGCCGCGACGTGCACCTGTACCCGGTGGGGACGGCCGAGCGCGGCACCGCCCACCTGCGCCTGACCGCCCGCGGCCGCGCGGGCCACGGCTCGCGCCCGAACGCCGAGAACGCCGTCACCCGGTTGGTCGGTGCGCTGCACCGGATCGCGGCCCACGCATGGCCGGTGTCGCTGACCCCGGCGGTACGGGCGTTCCTGGAGCGGACCGGCGCGGCGCTGGGCGTGCCGGTGGATCTGTCCACTTCGGACTCCGTGGACGCGGCGGTGGCCGCACTGGGCCCGGCGGGTGCGCTGGTGCTGCCGACGGTCCGCAACAGCACGACCCCGACGATGCTCGACGCGGGCTACAAGGTGAACGTGATCCCCTCGACGGCGACCGCGCAGGTCGACGTCCGGGTGCTGCCGGGGACCGAGGAGTCGTTGTTCGCGGTGCTGGACGAGCTGCTGGGCGAAGGGGTGACGCGGGAGTTCGTCGCGCACCAGCCGCCGGTGCAGGCTCCGGTGGACTCGCCGTGGTTCTCCGCGATGTCGTCGGCGTTGCGCGCGGAGGATTCCGAAGCCGTCGTGGTGCCGTATTGCCTGGGCGGCGGGACGGACGCGAAGGCGTTCGCGCAGCTGGGGATCGACAACTACGGGTTCGCGCCGCTGTGGCTGCCGAAGGGCTTCCCGTACCGGGCGATGGCGCACGGGGTGGACGAGCGGGTCCCGGTGGAGGGGTTGCACTTCGGGACGCGGGTGCTGTCGAGGTTCCTGGCTAGCTGCTAGTACTCCGAACGCCGGCGCTGCAGCGGCAGTCCGGCTGGGTGGCATCGCGGCGGGCCGTGATGTCTTGAATGAGTCATTCAGGACCTCCGACGCCCTGAATGACTCATTCAAGACGCGAGTGCGGCCGCAGCCGACCGGGCCACCCGGCCCGGGGCATCGGCGCGGGGAGGCCGGCCGGTTCCGGGTGCGCGTCCGGCGTCGTTACCGGGTGAACTCCGCCCAGTAGCGGGTGCCCTCGCGGATGGTCTCCAGGCTGAGCAGGCGGACGCCGTCCTGGGCGGTGGACTCGATCTCCGCGCGGCTGAACGGCCACGGCGGGCCCACCCACGTCTCGGTGTCGGTGCTCTCCTCCGCGACCTCGGAGACCAGCAGCGTGCCGCCCGGGGCGAGGAAGCCGGCCAGGGACGCGATCGCCGCCGGGCGGTACTCGCGGGGCATTGCCTGGATGTTGATGATCTCCACGACCAGGTCGAACGCCTGCCGCCACTCCCCCGGCGGATCCAGCAGGTCGGCGACCACGTAGTCCACCGCGGAGTCCGGGAAGCGGGCCTGGGCGGCCTTGACCGCGGTCGGTGCGACGTCGAACGCCGTCACCGCCCAGCCCTGCGAGGCCAGCAGCTCCGCGTCGTCGCCGAGGGCGCTGCCGACGACCAGTGCCCGGCGGCCTTCGCCCGGCTCGACCCAGTCGGCGAGGTCGGTGTTGGGTTCGCCGCGGGTCCAGGGGACGACCGCTTCGCCGCGTTCGGCGGCAGTGTAGAGCTGGTCGAACCAGCCGGTCGGGTTGCCTTCGGCCAGGGACGCCCGGGAGAGCACCCGGTCGGCGGGGTCGGTCATGGCCGTGACCTTACCGATCACGCCGGTCCGCCGGGAGTGGTTTGCCGGGGCCGCGCCCGGCGGGTTGTCCACTTCTGGCCAGGTTTGTCGGCCGGTCTTGACATCGATGTCACCCGCGCGTTTGTCTTCCTGGGCGCCGCCGGTCCCCGCCTGCGCGGCGCTTGATGAACCCGCCCTCCAGCACTGGGAGCAATGATGCCCCGAAGCGCCAGACCACCGGTCGCTTTCCTGGTGACCGCCTTGGTCGCCGCCGGCCTGGTCGCCGTCCCCGCGGCTTCGTCGGCCGCCGACGAAGCTCTGCCCGCCGACTTCTCCTCCTCCTTCGAGGCCGGTGACGTCCAGCCGACCTGGACCGACACCGTGGACACCGACGCCGACGGCAAGCCGCGCGCGTCCGGGATCAACGGCGCGAACGGCACCGCCATCCCCGGCGACATCCGCGGCAAGGTGACCGAGACCAGCGCCAGCAGCGAGAACACCAGCGGCGGCGAAGTCGTGTCGAACCTCGTCGACGGCACCACCGACACGAAGTGGCTGTCCTGGGACCCGACGGCGTGGGCGCAGCTCACGCTGTCCGAGCCGACGTCGATCACGCACTACGCGCTGTCCTCGGCCAACGACTTCGACAACCGCGACCCCAAGGACTGGACGCTGCAGGGCTCGAACGACGCCCTCACCTGGACCGACCTCGACAAGCAGGCCGACCAGGCGTTCACCGCCCGGTTCCAGCAGAAGGACTACGCGCTGGCCGCGCCGACCGCGGCGTACAAGTTCTTCCGGTTGAACATCACCCGCAACAACGGCGGGCCGATCCTGCAGCTGTCGGAGCTGCTGCTGGCCAACGACGAGCCGGCGCCGCCGCCGCTGCCGAACATGCGCTCCTTCACCGACTCGGGCCCGACCAGCGGGTACACGAACAAGAACCGCGTCGGCTTCACCGGGCTCAAGGCGTTCCGCTACTCGGGCAGCCAGACCCAGGCCCACGGCTGGTCCTACAACAAGGTCTTCGACGTCGACGTCCCGGTCGTGCCCTCGACCGAGCTGTCCTACAAGGTGCAGCCCCAGTTCATCACCGGTGACCTGAAGTACCAGAGCACCAACGTGGCGATCGACCTGGTCTTCACCGACGGCACCCGCCTGCGCGACCTCGGCGCGACCGACCAGTACGGCTTCCCGCTGACGCCGGAGGGCCAGGGCAAGAGCAAGGTCCTCTACACCAACCAGTGGAACCTGGTGCGCTCGGCGATCGGCACGGTCGCCAAGGGCAAGACGATCGACCGGATCCTGGTCGGCTACGACAACCCCGACGGCCCCGGCTCGCTGCAGGGCTGGCTCGACGACGTCAAGATCTCGGCGACGCCGACCCCGCCGGCCAGCACCCGCCCGAGCGACAACGTGCTCACCACGCGCGGCACGATGGCCAACGGCTCGTTCTCCCGCGGCAACAACTTCCCCGCCACCGCGGTGCCGCACGGGTTCAACTTCTGGACCCCGGTGACCGACGCGAACGCCGACAACGACGACGTGCGGTGGATGTACAACTACCACAGCCAGAACAACGCGCAGAACCTGCCGGAGCTGCAGGCGTTCAGCGTCAGCCACGAGCCGAGCCCGTGGATGGGCGACCGGCAGACCTTCCAGGTGATGCCATCCGCGGCCGCCGGCGTCCCGAACGCCGACCACGAAGCACGAGCGCTGGCGTTCAAGCACGACAACGAGGTCGCCCGCGCGCACTACTACGGCGTGCAGTTCGAGAACGGGATCAAGACCGAGATCGCCCCGACCGACCACGCGGCGGTGTTCCGGTTCTCCTTCCCGGGCAGCGACTCGAGCCTGATCTTCGACAACTACAAGAACCAGGGCGGGCTGACGCTCGACACCGCGGGCGGCACGCTGTCGGGCTACACCGACGTCAAGAGCGGCCTGTCGGCCGGTGCGGGCCGGATGTTCGTCTACGCCACCTTCGACAAGCCGGTCACCTCGGGCGCGAAGCTCACCGGGCAGGGTCACGACAACGTCGCCGGCTACCTGCGGTTCGCCGCCGGCGCCGACAAGACGGTGACCATGCGGATCGCGACGTCGCTGATCAGCGTGGACCAGGCGAAGAAGAACCTGGCCCAGGAGATCGCCCCGAACGCCACCTTCGACTCCGTCCGCGACGCCGCGCAGCGCGCCTGGGACGACCAGCTGAAGGTGATCGAGGTCGAGGGCGCGTCGAAGGACCAGCTCACGACGCTGTACTCGAACCTCTACCGGCTGTTCCTGTACCCGAACTCGGCGTTCGAGAACACCGGCACGACCGAGAAGCCGGCCTACAAGTACGCGAGCTTCGTCTCGCCGAAGGCCGGGGCGGACACCCCGACGCAGACCGGGGCGAAGATCGTCGACGGCCAGACCTACGTCAACAACGGGTTCTGGGACACCTACCGCACCACCTGGCCGGCGTACTCCCTGCTGACCCCGGACATGGCCGGAAAGATGGTCGACGGGTTCGTGCAGCAGTACCGCGACGGCGGCTGGATCTCGCGCTGGTCCTCCCCGGGCTACGCGGACCTGATGACCGGCACCAGCGCCGACGTCGCGTTCGCCGACGCCTACCTCAAGGGCGTGAAGAACTTCGACGTCAAGTCGTTCTACGACGCGGCGCTGAAGGACGCGACGGTGACCCCGCCGAACAACGCGGTCGGCCGCAAGGGCGTCGACGAGGGCATGTTCCTCGGCTACGCGCCCAACACCGCCGACCACGGGTTCTCGTGGTCGATCGAGGGCTACGTCAACGACTTCGGCATCGCGAACCTGTCGAAGAAGCTCTACGACGAAGCTCCGGCGAGCGACCCGCGCAAGCAGGAGTACTTGTCGAACTACGAGTACTTCACCAGCCGCGCGCAGCAGTACGTGAACCTGTTCGACCCGAGCGTCGGGTTCTTCCAGGGCCGTGACGCGCAGGGCAAGTTCAGCCGGTCGCCGCAGGACTACGACCCGCGGGTGTGGGGCATCGACTACACCGAGACCGACGGCTGGGGCATGGCGTTCTCCGTGCCGCAGGACGGTCAGGGCCTGGCGAACCTCTACGGCGGCAAGGCGGGGCTGGCGAAGAAGCTGGACGCGTTCTTCGCCGACCAGGAGACCGCGAACTTCCCGGGTTCCTACGGGGGCGTGATCCACGAGATGCGGGAGGCCCGCGACGTCAGGATGGGCCAGTTGGGTCACTCGAACCAGGCCTCGCACCACACGCTCTACATGTACGACTACGCGGGCCAGCCGTCGAAGACGCAGGAGAAGGTCCGCGAGGCGCTCTCGAGGCTCTACACCGGCAGCGAGATCGGCCAGGGCTACGCGGGTGACGAGGACAACGGCGAGCAGTCGGCGTGGTGGACCTTCAGCGCGCTGGGCTTCTACCCGCTGCAGATGGGCAGCCCGAACTACGCGATCGGGTCGCCGCTGTTCAAGAAGGCGACGATCCACCTGGCCGGCGGCAAGGACCTGGTGATCAACGCGCCGAAGAACAGCGCGAAGAACGTCTACGTCCAGGGGGTGAAGGTCAACGGCAAGGCGTACTCCTCGACGTCGCTTTCGCAGGACCTGATCGCCCGCGGCGGGGTCATCGACTTCGACATGGGCCCGAACCCGTCGAAGTGGGGCACCGGCCCGAACGACGCGCCGAAGTCGATCACCCAGGGCGACGCCGTCCCGGCGCCGCTGCACGACGAGACCGGCCCCGGCAAGGGCACGCTGTCCACTTCGGACGGCTCCGACGCCAAGGCGCTGGTGGACAACACGTCGCGCACCCAGGCCGCGGTCACCGGGGCCGTGCAGTACCAGCTGAACAACACCGACGAGGCCGCCGCGATCTACACGCTGACGTCCCAGACCGGTGCGGGCGACCCGAAGAGCTGGACGCTGAAGGGCTCCTACGACGGCAAGACGTGGGCGGTGGCCGACCAGCAGGCCAACCAGTCGTTCAGCTGGCGGCAGCAGACCCGCGCGTTCAAGGTCGCCAACCCGGCGCACTACGCCTACTACAAGCTCGAAGTGACCGCGACCAGCACCGGCGCCCCGGCGCAGCTGGCCGAGTTCGAGCTGCTGGGCAAGCCGGACGCGGCGTGCACCCGCACGATCACCGGTGTTTCGAACGGGCCGCTCACGGTCTCGTCGGGCACGGTGTGCCTGCAGGACGCGACGATCTCGGGCCCGGTGACGGTGTCCGGCGGCGCCTCGCTGATCGTCCGCGGCGGCCAGGTCAACGGCCCGCTGTCGGCGACCGGCGCCGGCCAGGTCGTGCTGAACCGCACGAAGGTGGGCGGCCCGGTGGCGATCACGGGGACGAGCGGGACGGTGTCGATCGAGCTGACCGACATCGCCGGCCCGGTCGCGCTGACCGCCAACCACGGCCCGGTGCTGACGTCGAGCACGGTCGGCGGCCCGCTGGCGTGCGCGGCGAACTCGCCGGTCCCGACGGACCACGACCTGCCGAACACCGTCCGCGGCCCGGCCGCGGGGCAGTGCGCGAAGATCTAGCCCGGTAAAAGCCCGTGAAGGCCACCTCGAGGAACGTAGAGTTCCCGGAGGTGGCCTTCACGGCGTTCGGGGATTGGGTCCCGGCAAAGTCCGTCCGGCAGCGGCTCCCCGACGTCTTGAATGAGTCATTCAGGTCTTCGGTGGTCCTGAATGACTCATTCAAGACCACTGCCTGGCGGTCCGGCGGGCGTCCCGGCTGACCGCGTCGGAACCGCGGCTGCGCCGTTCGGCGGATACGGTGTCCCCATGTCCGACGCCGTGTTCTTCTCCTCCTTCGAAAGCGGTGATCCGCAGCCCGCGGATCCCGCCCTGGTCGTGGACAGCGGGCCGGACCGCTCCCCCACGGCCAAGACCGGCGTCGGCTTCACCGGGGCGCGGGCCCTGCGCTACAGCGCCCGCCCGCGCGCGGTCCTGTTCGAACTCGACGTCCCGGTCACCGGGCGCACCGAGCTGTCCTATGTGGTCTTCCCCGCCGCCGACGGGGACATCCCCGCCTACCACGCCACCCGGGTCAGCCTCGACGTCGAATTCGCCGACGGCACGAGCGCCGGGTTCGAGCCGGTCGACGACAAGACGCTCTGGGTGGACCAGTGGAACCCGGTGCGCCGGCCACTGGGTGCGTTCGCCGGGCGCCGGATCACCCGGATCGTTTTGCGCACCGACGCACCGGACGACATCACCGGGTGGATCGACGACGTCCGCGTCGCCGACCGCGCCGACCTGCCAAGGGACCCCGTCGACTTCGTCCGGACCACCCGGGGCACGCACTCCAGCGGGGACTACTCCCGCGGCAACAACATCCCGGCCACCGCGGTGCCGCACGGCTTCAACTTCTGGACCCCGGTCACCGACGCCGGCGTCACCAACTGGGTCTACTCCTACCACCGCCACAACGACGAGCGGAACCGGCCCGCGCTGCAGGCCATCGCGCTGAGCCACCAGCCGAGCCCGTGGATGGGCGACCGCCACACCTTCCACCTCATGCCCGGCACCGGCCCGGTCGAGCCGAACCGCCGCAAGCGGGCGCTGGCCTTCTCCCACGCCGACGAGACCGACGCGCCGCACCACTACGGCGTCCGGTTCGCCAACGGGATGACCGCCGACCTGGCGCCGACGTCGCACGCGGCGATCCTGCGTTTCACCTTCCCCGACAAGCACGGCTGGCTGCTGTTCGACAACGTCCGCAACCGCGGCCGCCTGCGGATCAACGCCGACACCGGTGAGATCAGCGGGTACACCCGGGTCCGCAGCCGGCTGTCGGCCGGGGCGCGCCGGATGTTCGTCTACGGCGTCACCGACGCCCCGGCCACCCGCGGTGCGAAGATCCACCGTCCGCCGTGGCGGCGCGTGTCGGGCTACTTCGAGTTCGACGGCCCCGACGTCACGCTGCGGATCGCGACGTCCCTGATCAGCCTCGCCCAGGCCAAGCGCAACCTCGAGCTGGAGATCCCCGAGGGGACGACGTTCGAGCAGGTGCGGGCGCGGGCCAGGGACCTGTGGCAGGAGCAGCTGGGCCGCGTCGAGGTCGAAGGCGCGACCGACGACCAGGCCACGACGCTGTACTCCAACCTCTACCGGCTGTTCCTGTACCCGAACGTCGCCCACGAGAACACGCCGAAGGGGATCCGGCACGCGAGCCCGGTCGTGCGCCGCTTCTGGCCGAGCACGCGGCGCCGGACCGGGGCGAAGGTCGTCGACGGCGAGCTGTACGTCAACAACGGCTTCTGGGACACCTACCGCACGACCTGGCCGGCGTACGCGCTGTTCGCCCCGGAGCACTGCGGGCGGCTGGTCGACGGGTTCGTGCAGCAGTACCGCGAGGGCGGCTGGATCTCCCGCTGGTCCTCGCCCGGCTACGCCGATCTGATGACCGGGACCAGCTCCGACGTCGCGTTCGCCGACGCCTACCTCAAGGGCATCCGCGACTTCGACGTCGAGGCCGCCTACGACGCCGGGCTGAAGAACGCCACCGTCACCCCGCCGCAGCGCTCGGTCGGCCGCAAGGGGCTGGAAGAGTCGATCTTCCTGGGCTGGACCCCGGTGTCGGTCCACGAAGGACTGTCATGGGCATTGGAAGGCTGCATCAACGACTTCGGCCTCGCCAACCTCTCCGACGCACTTTCACGTGAAAGTGCGGGGGCGCGAGCCCGCCGGTACGCCGACTACGCGGTCTACTTCCGCGAGCGCGCGATGCACTACGTCCACCACTTCGACCCCGAGATCGGGTTCTTCCAGGGCCGCCACCGCGACGGGCGCCGCAAGTTCGGGCCGGCCGGCTACGACCCGGCGGCCTGGGGCGGCGACTTCGTCGAAACCAACGCCTGGAACACCGCCTTCACCGCACCCCACGACGGCCCGGGCCTGGCCGCTCTCCACGGCGGCAACGCCGGTCTCGAAGCCAAACTGGACACTTTCTTCGCCACCCCGGAGACCGGACGGCGGCCCGGCGCGTACGGCGGCCTGATCCACGAGATGACCGAGGCCCGCGACGTCCGCATGGGCCAGTACGGGCACTCCAACCAGCCCTCGCACCACATCCCCTACGTCTACAACCTCGCCGGCGCGCCCGCGAAGACCCAGCGCGTCGTGCGGGAAGTGCTGCGACGGCTCTACCTGGGCAGCGAGATCGGCCAGGGCTACCCCGGCGACGAGGACAACGGCGAAATGTCCGCCTGGTACCTCTTCAGCGCGCTCGGCTTCTACCCCCTCGCCGTCGGCAGCCCCCGCTACGCCATCGGGTCGCCGCTGTTCGAGAAGGCGACTGTCCACCTGGGCGAAGGGCGCAAGCTCGTCGTCCACGCGCCCGGCAACACCGACGAAACCGTCTACGTCCGCGGGCTCACGGTCAACGGCGAGCCGCACGAAGACACCTCGATCGCCCACGCCACCCTCGCCGGCGGCGCCGAACTGGTCTTCGACCTGACCACCGAGCCCACCGATTGGGGCGCCCCGCCACCACCCGCCGAGCGACCGGACCCGGTCACCGACCTCACCGGCACCGCCACGAGCGCCGAAGCCAAGAACGTCGCCGCGCTGTTCGACGACACCACCCGCACCCAGATCACCTTCCGCGGGGCCACGCCGTCGATCGAGTTCACCGTCACCGGCGAGCCCCGCCCGGTCACGATGTACACGCTCACCTCCGGCACCCGCGGCGGCGACCCCAGCGCGTGGGTGCTCGAAGGCTCCGACGACGGCACCGAGTGGACCACCCTCGACGAACGCGAAGACGAGCTGTTCCGCTGGCGCCGCCAGACCCGCCCGTTCGCCCTCGCCACCCCGGCCGCGCACGCCCGCTACCGGCTACGGATCACCGCCACCCGCGGCCGCCGCACCACCCTCGCCCAATGGGAGCTGCTCGCCCGATGAACCGGTACCGCCTCGCCGCCCTCGACCGGCTCGCGGCGGCCGACCCCGGCCTGGTCCGGCTGCGGCTGGCCGGGTCCGCGGTGCTCGGCATCGTCCTGGCCGTGGGCGCGCTGCTGCCCGCGCACCTGCCGCTCACCGTGATGCTCGTCGGCGCCATCGCCGCCATGATGACGGCGTTCACGGTCAACGACGCCACCCCGGGCGCCCAGGCCGGCACGCTCGTCCTGGCCTTCCTCACCGGGGCCGCGTCGATCACCACCGCCAGCCTCGGCTCGGCCCTGCCGCCGATGGACAGCGTCGTGTTCGTGCTGCTGATCTTCGTCGCCGTCTACGCGCAGCGCTTCGGGCCGCGCGGCACCGCGCTCGGGTCGATCGCGTTCTTCCTGTTCTTCTTCCCGATGTTCCTGCAGGCCCACCTCAAGCAGGTGCCGCAGCTGCTGCTGGCCCTCGCGGTGGGGGTGCTCGCCAACGCCGTCGTCCGGTTCGTGCTGTTGCGGCACAACGCCGAAGCCGAGTTCCTGCGGGTCCGCCGGGCCTTCCGCGCCCGCCTCGCCGCCGTCGTCCGCGCCGCCGAGGCGTACCTGGCCGTGGGCGGCAGCGACCGGACGCGCAAGCAGCTGCGGACCTCGCTGGCCCGGCTCCACGAATGCGTCCTGCTCATCGAGGACGCCGCACCCGACGTCGTCGACGCCCGCGCCGCCGACCGCCTCCGCCGCCGCGCCATCGAAGTGGAACTCGCCGTGCAGTGGCTGGCCAGCACCGTGCAGCGCACCTGTTCCGACGAACTCGGCCCCGACGTCCGCGACGACCTCATCGCCCGGCTCGCCCGCTTCCGCGCCCTGATGGAACGCGACCCGCGCGAGCTCCCGCTGATCAGCCAGACCGGCGAGTACAGCCGCATGCTCGTCGAAGGCAGCCGCATCGACGAACACGCCGCCCCCGGCGACGGCGTCCGCAAGGCACTGGCCGAACTGGCGCTGGCCGACGACCGGGCCCAGCGCGCCGCCGTGCCCGAGGCCACTGTGGACCCGCTCGACGACGAATCGGCGGAAGAGCCGGAACCCCGGTTCGCCTACGACAACCGGACCCGAAGCGCCATCCAGGCCGTCGTCGGCGGCGGGCTCGCCGTGCTCGGCGGGGAACTGGTGTCCCACCAGCGCTGGTACTGGGCCGTGCTGACCGTCTTCGTCGTCTTCATCGGTGCCTCCAGCGCCGGCGCCACCTTCGTCAAGGGCGTCCGCCGCCTCGGCGGCACCCTGATCGGCATCGTCGGCGGGGTCCTGCTCGCGCTGCTGGTCGGCGGGAACACCCCGGCCACGCTCGCGCTGATCCTGGTCTGCGTGTTCGGCATGGTCTACACCGCACGCGTCTCGCAGGTGGTGATGGCGTTCTTCATCACCAGCATGCTCGGCCTGCTCTACAGCCTGCTGGGCACGTTCAGCCTCGCCGTGCTCTGGATCCGCGTCGCCGAAACCGCCGTCGGCGCGGCCGCGGGCATCCTCGCCGCCGTCGTCATCGTCCCGGTCCGCACCCGCTCGGTCATGCTCGACGACATCGCCGAGGTGCTCGACGAGCTCGAGGAGTTCCTCGAACACACCTGCGGGCTGCTCGCCGGCGAGGAAAACGTCAACATCATCGAGCTCTCCCGCGACCTCGACCGCTCCGTCGAGGTCGTCCGGACCACCATCGAACCGCTGACCCACCCGGTCAACCTGCGCAGCGCCCGCCGCGACTACGGCTGGCACGTCCTGACCACCCTGGAAACCATCGCCTTCCGGGCCCGCCACGTCGCCGCCCGCGCCCAGCCCGGCCAGCTCGCCGGCGCCGACACCGACCGGCTCCGCCAGTTCACCGGACGGCTGCTGACCAACATCGACGTCCTCCGCAAAGCGCTCGACGCGCCGGGTGGCCCCACACCCGGCACGCTCGTGCGCGACGACGGCACCCCGGTCTCCGACCGCGTCGAGCAGGCCGAAACCCGCGCCGTCCTCTCCAGCCTCAGCCACCTCGACGAAGCCCTGGTCTCCCTCGGCCGCGTCTTCGGCCTCGAGGCCACCGACCCGCGAGCCCCGGCGAAATAGCGGTCCGGGGCGGCGCGGTCGCCTGACCACGCCGCCCCTCTCCACCTTCTCCGCCTCACCCGGAGCCGGAGCCGATCAGGGGCAGACCAGCCACGCGAAGTGGTACACCGTGGTGATGCTGCCGTCGGTCGAGTCCATCGTGACGTAGCTCGTCGTCTTCTTCGGATCCGACGTCCCGGCCGCCGCGCGCAATTCCGTGTTGATGTTCAGGTTGCGTTCCTCGCCGCACGGCTTGAACACGATCGCACCGACCTCCGTCGAATCGGTGAAATGCCAGTCGTCTTCGAACGGCCCCGCCAGCGGGTGCTGCACGTACGCCGTCGGCGAATTTCCCTGGAAATAGTAGTTCGCTCTTTCCAGGCCGGTCGCTCCCCGTTCCAGGTGGGCGAATCCGCGGTAGTCCGCCTGCGCGATTCCGTAGGTGAAACCCTGTGGCACGTGCACCCGCAGGCCGATCTGGCAGTTCTTCCTGGCGTCCAGCGGACCGGCGCCGACCCCGACCAACGCCGTGTAGGCGCTGTAGGTCACCGTGAACGCCGTGTTGTCCTGCGAAACCGCCACCGCGGACGTGTTCGGCGGACAGCCCGTGCCGATGGCGTTCACGACGTCGATGACGATTTTGTCGGGCGGCGGAGGAGTGTTCCACGAATGCGGGGTGACCACAGAGGACAGCGCCATTACGGCAGCAACGACCGCAGACAGCATTGAAATCCTTCCCAATACATTCGAATTGGGTACGGGGGCGCCGACCATGGTAGCGAAAGGATCATGGAAGCAAACGCCCCTGAACGGAGCAACACCCCGCAGTCGTCCCGCCACGCGGTATACCGATAATTTCGAACCCGCATTCTCGGCGATACGAAAGAATACGAGAGGAAAACGATTTCGCGCCCCCGGACCGCCGCTCGCCGCGGGTGATCACCCACGCGACGTCCGGGCTTGATCGTTTCACCCCGCCAGCAGCGTCCCGGCCCGCCCCAGCGTCGCGACCGCCGCCGGCGACCACGGACCCGCCGTGATCACGACCGCGTGCTCGATCCCCCACCCGGCGAACTCCGCCAACCGCGCCGCGAACGACTCCGCCGGCTCCCCGGGCGCGAGCCGGGTACTGATCGTCTTCTCGATCTCCCCGTACGGCCGGCCCGCGGCCTCGCAGTGCCGCGCCAGGACGGCCAGCTTGTGCCGCACGGTCTTGCCTCCATCGGGGATGTCGAACAGGTTGCACGCGTCGGCGTACCGCGCGACCAGCCGCAGGGTCTTCCGCTCACCCGCCCCGCCGATCAGCACCCGCGGCCGCCGCACCGGGCGCGGGTTCCCGATCGGACGGTCGAGCCGGAGGTGCGCGCCCTCGAACGGCGAGGAGTCCCCGTCCCACATCCGCCGCGCCAGCCGCAGGGTTTCCTCCAGCCGCTCGAACCGTTCGGCCACCGGCGGGAACGGCAGGCCCATCGCCCGCGCCTCGCCTTCGTGGTGCCCGGTGCCGACCCCGAACCGGGCCCGCCCGCCGGAGAGGACGTCCAGCGTCGTGACCGCCTTGATCAGCAGTGACGGCGGCCGGAACGTCACGGCCGACACCATCGTCCCCAGCCCGATCCGGCTGGTGCGGGCGGCCAGGAACCCCAGCGTCGTGTACGCCTCCAGCATCGCCGAGTCCGGGGTGCTGTTCGGGTCGGCCTGCAGCAGGTGGTCGGGCACCCACAGGGTGTCCAGCCCGGCGTCCTCGGCGGCCACCGCGACACCGGCCAGTTCTTCGGTCAGCTTGTCCGGCCACGAGAAGTCCGTGACCCGATGCTCACCCGCACGGCTACCCCCTCGTCAGCAGTTCCAGGTTGTGGCCGTCCGGGTCCTCGAAGTAGAGCCCGCGCCCGCCGTTCATGTCATTGAGCGCACCGGCCCGCTCGTGGAACGGGTCCGCCCAGTACGTGATCCCGGCCCGCTCGATCCTCGCCAGCGCGGCGTCGAAGTCGTCTTCGCCGACCAGGAAGGCGTAGTGCTGGCTCGTCACCCGGTCCACCCGCAGGTAGTCCAGCGTGACACCGTTCGCGAGCCGGACCGGCACGAACGGCCCGGTCACCGGCCCCACCTCCAGGCCGAGAATCCCGGCCAGGAACTCAGCCGACTTCTCCCGGTCGGTGACACACACGATCGTGTGATTCAGTTCGACGCTCATCGCGGCTCTCCCGCCGGCGCGAACGGCCCGCCGATGGGGCTCAGGTGGATACCCGCCAGCTGCCAGCGGTCGCCGTTGCGGACCAGGACGTGCGTGGCGCGGAACCGGCCGTTCACCGGGTTGCCCCGGTGCCGGGCGACCTGCTCGTGCACGCCGATCGCGATGGCGGTCGTGCCGAAGTCGCGGACCTCGACGTCGTCCCACGCCAGCTTCTCGGTCACCAGGTCACCGCCGCCGTAGCGCGCCAGCCACTGGTCGCGGTCCAGGACGAAGCCCAGCGGCCCGACCAGCCGGAACCCCTCGGCGGCCAGGCCGGCCAGCACCGCGGTGTCACCCCGCTCTTCCGCCGCGGCCCAGACCCGGCCGAACTCGCGGACCTGCTCTTCGGTGCTCATCGCATTCCCCTTCCGGTTCGATGAGCACAACGTTAGAAGTCGAACGATTAGATGTCAAACGGTTAGAGACCTGCGGTAAGGTGCTGCCCGTGCCACCACCCACCACCACCCCCATCGGCGTCGTCCTCGCCCGCACCGCCAAAACCGCCGGCCGCGCCTTCGACCAGGCCCTCGCCACCGCCGGCGGCTCCCAACCCGTCTGGCAGATCCTCATCTCCCTCAAGACCCGCACCGTCGCCAACCAGCGCGAACTCGCCGACGCCGTCGGCATCCAAGGCGCCACCCTCACCCACCACCTCAACGGCATGGAAACCGCCGGCCTCGTCACCCGCCGCCGCGACCCCGAAAACCGCCGCGTCCACCTCGTCGAACTCACCGAAGACGGCGAACAGCTCTTCCACCGCCTCGCCACCGCCGCCATCGCCCACGACCAGCGCATGCGAAAAGGCCTCACCGACACCGAGATCACCCAGCTCACCGACCTCCTCCACCGCCTCGCCGCCAACGTCACCGAGCCCTGAAAAGCGAGCTGTGACAACCGGGGCTCCGCCCCGGGCCGGGGGCTTCGCCACCCGGAACCCCCGAAAAGCGATCCTCACAACAGTGACTGGACGCACCCGACCAGCAACGCCAAGGAGGGATAGGCTCCACTGCACTAGCCAAAGTCGTCTCAAGCTGGAGTACCGCAATGACCCAAGCCCCTGTCAACGTGACCGTCACCGGCGCCGCCGGCCAGATCGGCTACGCGCTGCTCTTCCGCATCGCTTCCGGTCAGCTCCTCGGCCAAGACGTCCCGGTGAAGCTGCGGCTCCTCGAGATCCCGCAGGCGGTCAAGGCGGCCGAGGGCACCGCCATGGAGCTCGACGACGGCGCGTTCCCCCTCCTGGCCGGCATCGACATCTTCGACGACCCCAAGCAGGCCTTCGAAGGCACCAACATCGCCCTCCTCGTCGGCGCCCGCCCCCGCAGCAAGGGCATGGAGCGCGGCGACCTTCTCGAAGCCAACGGCGGCATCTTCAAGCCCCAGGGCGAAGCCATCAACGCCGGCGCCGCCGACGACATCAAGGTCCTCGTCGTCGGCAACCCCGCCAACACCAACGCCCTCATCGCCCGCTCGCACGCCCCCGACGTGCCCGCCGACCGCTTCACCGCGATGACCCGCCTCGACCACAACCGCGCCCTCGCCCAGCTCTCCAAGAAGCTCGGCGTCCCCGTCACCGAGCTCAAGAAGCTCGCCATCTGGGGCAACCACTCCGCCACCCAGTACCCCTCGGTCCAGCACGCCGAGGTCGGCGGCAAGCCCGTCGAGGTCGACCAGGCCTGGCTCGAAAACGACTTCATCCCCACCGTCGCCAAGCGCGGCGCCGCCATCATCGAAGCCCGCGGCCTCTCCTCCGCCGCGTCCGCCGCCTCGGCCGCCATCGACCACGTCTACACCTGGGTCAACGGCACCCCGGCCGGCGACTGGACCTCCGCCGGCGTCGTCTCCGACGGCTCCTACGGCGTCGCCGAAGGCATCATCTCGTCCTTCCCCGTCACCGCCAAGGACGGCAAGTACGAGATCGTCCAGGGCCTCGAGATCGACGACTTCTCCCGCGCCCGCATCGACGCCTCCGTCGCCGAGCTCGTCGAGGAGCGCGACACCGTGCAGAAGCTCGGCCTCATCTGAGCCCAGCTCCGGCAAAAGGGCCGCCGTCCGTTGTGGACGGCGGCCCTTTTCGCGTCCGGCGAACACCCCACGCCCACAGCGAAACCGGCCCCGCCCAAAGGATCTCTGCCCCTACGGTCGCCCCATGACCCTTCTCGCCCTGCCCGACATGCACACCGCCGCCCAGGCCCCCGACGACTCGGTCTACCAGCAGCTCCTGCGCGACCGCATCGTCTTCCTCGGCTCCGAAGTCAACGACGAAGTCGCCAACCGCATCATCGCCCAGCTCCTCCTCCTCGCCGCCGACGACCCGGACAAGGACATCACCTTCTACATCAACTCACCCGGCGGCTCCGTCACCGCCGGCATGGCCATCTACGACACCATGCAGCTCGTCAAACCCGACGTCTCCACCTGGGGCCTCGGCTTCGTCGCCTCCATGGGCCAGTTCCTGCTCTCCTCCGGCCACCCCGGCAAGCGCTACCTCCTGCCCAACACCCGCATCGTCATGCACCAGCCCTCCGCCGGCATCAGCGGCGCCGCCACCGACATCGCCATCCAGGCCGAGGTCTTCGGCAAGATGAAGCGCCGCATCGCCCAGATCACCGCCGCCCAGACCGGCCAGACCGTCGAACGCATCACCGCCGACGCCGACCGCGACCGCTGGTTCGACGCCGACGAAGCTCTCGCCTACGGCTTCGTCGACCACATCGTCGCGAACGAACGCACCGCCACGGCTTGACAGCGCGAAAGCGGGGGATGCCAGCCCGCTGTGCGTCCCCCGCCAGCCGCCACCACCACGCTCGACCGCATGACGATCACCTTGAAGCCCCACAGCACCGTGCTCTTCGCCGGCGACTCCATCACCACGCTCTGGCGACCGGAAGGCGAAGCCCGCTGCGGCTACCCCCTGCTCGTCGCCGGCGAATGGTGCTTCCGCCACCCAGAACGACGTCCTCGACGCCCGCCCCGACGTCGTCTCGATCCTCGTCGGCGTCAACGCCAACGGACGCCACACCTTCGACCCACACGCACCCGAAGTGTCCGCGGACGAGTTCGCGGCGGGCTACAATCGCCTGCTCGCACCCCTCGCCGAAGCCGGCACAAAGCTGATTCTCATCGAGCCGTTCCTCCTGCCGGTCGAAGGCGTCACCGAAGCCGGTGACATCCGCATCGACGACGACGTGCGCCGGGACTGGCGAGCCGGCCTCGACCCGAAGATCGAGGCCGTGCGGCACCTCGCGAGCGAGTACGGTGCCCACCTGCTCGCCGCCGACCGCATGTTCGCCGGGCTCTCCGCGGAAACCGGACCGGAGCGCTGGTCGGAAGACGGCGTGCACCCGACCCCCGCCGGTCACGCGGCACTCGCGGAAGCGTGGCTGCGGCTGGTCGCCTGAAGGGTTTCCCGGTTCTGAGCGGGTTTTGGTGCTGTAAAAGCAAGTGCGGGGCTGGTTTTTCGAAACCAGCCCCGCAGTATAGGTCGTTATACAGTTAGAGATCAGACTCCGTTGAGGCCGCGGCGGGCCAGCAGCGGCTCGATCTCCGGGTCGCGGCCGCGGAACGCCCGGAACGCGTCCATCGGGTCGACGCTGCCGCCGCGGCTCAGAAGGGTGCGGCGGAAGTGGTCGCCGTTCTCGCGGGTCAGTCCCCCGCTCTCCCGGAACCACTGGACGGTGTCGGCGTCCAGGACCTCGCTCCAGATGTACGAGTAGTACCCGGCGCTGTAGCCGCCGCTGAAGATGTGCGCGAAGTACGTCGTGCGGTAGCGCGGCGGGATCGCCTCGACGGCCACGCCGGCCTTCACCAGCGCCTCGGCTTCGAAGCGCTGCACCTCCCCCACCCGGTCGTCGACGCCGAGGCCGTGCCAGGCCTGGTCGAGCAGGGACGCCGCGAGGTATTCGGTGGTGGCGAAGCCTTCGCCGTACTGCTGGGCGGCGAGGAGCTTGTCGACCTGCTCCTGCGGCAGCGCCTCGCCCGTCTCGTGGTGCTTGGCGTAGTTGGCCAGCACCTCCGGCCACAGCATCCACATCTCGTTGACCTGGGACGGGTATTCGACGAAGTCGCGGGGCACGTTGGTGCCGGAGAACGTCGGGTAGCGGACCGAGGAGACCAGCGCGTGCAGGGCGTGGCCGAACTCGTGGAACGCCGTCACGACCTCGTCGAAGGTCAGCAGGGTCGGCTCCCCCGCCGGCGGCTTGCTCACGTTGAGCACGTTCACCACGACCGTCTTGCGGTCCAGCAGTTCCGACTGGTCGACGAAGGTGTTCATCCAGGCGCCGCCGCGCTTGGCGTCGCGGGTGTAGAGGTCGAGCAGGTACAGGCCGAGCGCGGTGCCGTCGGCGTCGAAGACCTCGAAGGTCCGGACCTCCGGGTGGTACTTCGGGAGGTCGTGCCGCTCGGTGATGGTCAGGCCGTAGAGCTTGCTCGCGGCGAAGAAGACGCCGTCGAGGTAGACGCGGTCGGCCTCGAAGTACGGGCGCAGGGCCTCGGTGTCGACGTCGAAGCGCTCCCGGCGGACCTGCGCGGCGTAGAACGGCCAGTCCGACGGCCGCAGCTTCGCGCCCGGCACGTCGGCTTCCAGCAGCTGCTGCAGTTCCGCGGCTTCGGCGCGGGCGTTCGCGACCGCGGCGGGTGCCAGCCGCTCGAGCAGCCCGGCCGCGGCTTCCGCCGTCTTGGCTGTCTCGTCGGCGATGACGTACGCCGCGTGGTTCGGGTAGCCCAGCAGCGCGGCGCGCTCGGCGCGGAGGCGGACGATCTCGGCGACGACCCCGTTGTTGTCGAAGTCGTTGCCGCCGTTGCCCCGGGCCATCGACGCGGCGTGGATCCGCTCGCGGACGTCGCGGTCGCGCAGGGTTTCCAGCGGGGACGCCTGGCTCGTCGGCAGGGTCAGGGTGAGCACGTACTTGCCGTCTTCGCCGCGCGCGGAGGCCGCTTCGGCCGCGGTCGCGATCGCGCCCTCGCCGAACCCGGCCAGCTCGGCCCGATCCTCGATGACGACGGCGAGCTCGTTGGTGTCCTTCAGGAGGTTCTGCTGGAACTTCGTCTGCAGGGTGGACAGCTGCGCGTTCAGCTCACGCAGGCGGGCCTGCTCGGCCTCGCCCAGCCCGGCACCGGCACGGCTGAAGTCGGTGTGCCGCCGCTCCAGCAGCCGCAGCGACTCCTCGTCGAGCCCGAGCTCGGCGCGCTTGGCGTGGAGGGCGTCGATGCGGGCGAACAGCTTCGGGTTCAGGTGGATCGCGTCGTGGTGGGCGGCCAGCTTGGGCGCGAACTCCGCCTGGATCGCCTGGATCTCGTCGGTGCTGTTCGAGCCGGACAGGTTGTAGAACACGCTCGCCACGCGGCCGAGCAGCTCGCCGGCGCGCTCGAGGGCCACGATCGTGTTCTCGAACGTCGGCTCGGCGTCCTGCGCCGCGATCTGCTCGATCTCCGCCGCGTGCTCGGCCAGCCCGGCCTCGAACGCGGGCCGGTAGTGCTCGTCGGCGATCCGGTCGAAGGGCGGCAGGGCGTAGGGCAGCTCGCTGGGTGCGGCGAACGGGTTGTCCGGCGAAATCATCGGCGCAGGCTCCTGGTCGGGGTGGAACACTCGGTCCCGCCACCCTACGGGTTCCCCCGCCATCGATGTCAGCGCTTTCCGGAGGTGGCCAAGCTCACGGCCCGGTGGTACCGCCCACGACGGCGTCGCTGCTCGGGGCAGCCTTTTTGCCCCGTTTCGCCTTGCGGTCCGGCTTGGGTTCCGGCGGCACGATGCCGCGCAGATCGCCACCGTGATCGTTGACCCGCATGACGAACGGCCGCGTCTCGGTGTACCGCACGACCGAGATGGACGCCGGGTCGACGACGATCCGCTGGAAGGCGTCGAGGTGCTGCCCGAGCGCGTCGGCGAGGATGGACTTGATCACGTCACCGTGGCTGCACAGGAGCCACACGGCGTGGTCACCGTGCGCCGCGGAGATCCGCCGGTCGTGCGCCCGCACCGCGGCGACCGAGCGCGCCTGCATCTGGGCGAGCCCCTCACCACCGGGGAAAACCGCCGCGGAGGCGTGCGCCTGCACCACCCGCCACAGCGGTTCCTTCGCCAGGTGCTTGAGTTCCCTGCCGGTCCACTCGCCGTAGTCCACTTCGGACAGCCCGGGCTCGACCGTCTTCTCGAGCCCGCGGGCCGCCGCCAGCGGGCCGACCGTCTGCTTGCACCGCAGCATGGGCGAGACGACGAGCCCCGAGAGGGGCACGCCGTCCAGCCGCTCGACGAGCTTCTCCGCCTGGGCGCGGCCGGTGTCGTCGAGGCTGACCTTCGGCGAGCGCCCGGCGAGGACGCCGGAACCGTTGGCCGTCGACTTGCCGTGCCGGAGGAGGATCACCGTACTCACGGGACCCACCCTACGTGGGGACCGATCACGCGGTTTCCACGTAGGGTGGATCAGTGTCCGACCGGGCCACGCCGATCACCGGCGGACCGAGCGGCTCGGCTCGCGCGCGGTCGCTCCGGCCGCCGACAAAGTCATGAACGAGTCGTTCACCTCGCCAGGCGCCAAGGCACCGCCGCCGGTAACCCGCCCGCCCACGTCTTGAATGACTCATTCAGGTCTTCGGAGGTCCTGAATGAGTCATTCAAGACACCGGCGCACCGCCGCGGACCGCACCGACCCGACTTTGCCTGGCCCCTGTCGCCAGACGCGCGGATCAGTGGCCGACCGGGCCCGCGTTCGGGTCCAGCGCGCCCGTGAAGATCAGCACGAACAGCAGCACGCCCAGCACCAGCCGGTACACCACGAACGGCACGAAGCTGCGCTTCTTGATGTAGGCCATCAGCCACGCGATCACCACGTACCCGACCCCGAACGCCACCAGCGTCGCCAGGATCGTCGGGCCCCACTGGGCCGGCACCTCGCCCGAGCCGATGTCCTTGAGCTTGTACACGCCCGACCCGAACACCGCCGGCAAGGCCAGCAGGAACGAGTACTCCGCCGCCTCCGCGCGGGTGTAGCCCAGCAGGAGGCCGGCGCTCGTCGTGCCGCCCGAGCGGGACACGCCCGGGATCAGGGCGAGCGCCTGCGCGAAACCGAAGCCGAGGCCGTGCGGCACCGTCAGGTGGTCGAGCGTGCGCTCCTGCTTCCCGATCCGGTCGGCGACCAGCAGGATCAGGCCGAACACGATGAGCACCGACGCGGTGATCCGCAGGTCGCGGAACGCGCTGTCGATCTGGTCCTGCAGCAGCAGCCCCAGCACCACGATCGGCAGCGAGCCGACGATGATCAGCCAGCCCAGCCGGGCGTCCGGGTCTTGCCGCCACTCCGGCTTGTACAGCGAGAAGAACCAGGCACGCAGGATCTTCCCGATCTTCGGGCCGAAGTAGAGGATCACCGCGAGCTCGGTGCCGATCTGGGTGACCGCGGTGAACGCCGCGCCCGGGTCGTCCCAGCCGGCCAGCGCCGCGACGATGCGCAGGTGCGCGCTCGACGAGATCGGCAGGAACTCGGTCAGGCCCTGGACCAGGCCCAGCACCAGTGCTTCGAACCAGCCCACGTCAGGCCACCCCCGCCAGCTCGAGCGCCTCGACGGCGGTACCCAGCGCGCCGGCCGCGTCCGGGGTGAACGGCGACACCGACAGGGTCGTCACGCCGGCTTCGGCGAATTCGGTCATCTTCTCCGCGATCCGTTCCTTCGGTCCCAGCAGCGACGTCGCGTCGAGGAACTCCAGCGGCACCGCCGCCATCGCCCCCGCCCGGTCGCCGTCCAGGTACAGCTCCTGCACCTCCGCGGCTTCGGCCGCGAAGCCCATCCGGCACGCCAGCCGGTTGTAGAAGTTCTTCTCCTTGCTCCCCATCCCGCCCAGGTACAGGGCCGCGTAGGCGCGGACGGCGTCCGCGCACTCCCGCCAGTCGTCCCCGGGCACCAGCGGCACGTTCGGCGCGACGTCGAAGCCCTCCAGCGTGCGCCCGGCCCCCTCGGCGCCGGCCCGGATCCGCGCCAGCTGCTCCCCCGCGTGCGCCGGTGAGAAGAACACCGGGAGCCAGCCGTCGGCGATCTCGCCGGTCAGCTCCAGGTTCTTCGGGCCGATCGCGGCCAGGTAGAGCGGGATGTGCTTGCGCGCCGGGCGGACGGTCAGCCGCAGCGCCTTCCCGGGGCCGTCCGGCAGCGGCAGCGTGAAGTGCTCGCCGTCGAACCGGAGGCGCTCGCGACGCAGCGCGGACCGGACGATCGCGGCGTACTCCCGGGTGCGCTCCACCGGCGAGGTGAACCGGACCCCGTGCCAGCCCTCCGACACCTGCGGACCCGACACCCCGAGCCCGAGCCGGAACCGGCCGCCCGAAAGGTTGTCCAGGGTCGCGGCGGTCATCGCGGTCGTCGCCGGCGTCCGGGCCGGGATCTGCAGCACGGCGGCACCCACGTCGATCCGCGACGTCTGCGCGGCGAGCCACGTGAGCACGGTCACCGCGTCCGAGCCGTAGGCCTCCGCGGCCCACACGACGGCGTAGCCGAGCTCTTCCGCCTGTTTCGCCAGGGCCGGGTTCGCGGGGTCGTTCCCCGCTCCCCAGTAGCCGAGATTGAGTCCGAGTCGCACGGGGCCGAACCCTAACGGGGGCCCTCGGCCGCGACACGACTCACCTTGGTCAGGTTCGCCGGGGCCCGCCCACTAGGCTCGGCGGTCGTGGAAAAGCGACTGCTCGGCCGCTCGGGACTGCGCGTCTCGCGGATGGCGCTCGGCACCATGACCTGGGGTGGCGACACCGACGCGGAGGAAGCGGCCAGCCAGCTGGTCGCCTTCGTCGACGCCGGCGGCACCCTGGTGGACACGGCCGACATCTACGGCGAAGGCGAGAGCGAGCGGGTGCTCGGCTCGCTGCTCGGCGACCTCGTCCCCCGCGAAGACGTCGTCCTCGCGACGAAGGCGGTCGCCAAGCGCACCGACGGCCCGTTCGGCGGCGGCGCCTCCCGCGGCGCGCTGCTCGGCGCCCTCGACGGCTCGCTGAAACGGCTCGGCACCGACCACATCGACCTCTGGCAGCTGCACGCCTGGGACGGCTGCGTACCCCTCGCCGAGACGCTGTCCGCCCTCGAGTACGCCGTGACCAGCGGAAAGGTCCGCTACATCGGCGTCTCGAACTACGCCGGCTGGCAGCTGGCCACCGCCGCCGCCGGTGCCGCGGCGGTCGCCCCGATCGTCTCCACCCAGGTCGAGTACTCGCTGCTCGAACGCGGCGTCGACCGCGAAGTCGTCCCCGCCGCCGAGCACCACGGCATCGGGCTGCTGCCCTGGGCGCCGCTCGGCCGCGGCGTCCTGACCGGCAAGTACCGCACCGGCACGCCCGCCGACTCGCGCGGCGCGAACAGCGCGTACGCCGGCTACGTCGAGCACCACCGCACCGACCGCGCCGCCCGGATCGTGCAGGCGGTCGCCACCGCCGCCGACGGGCTGGGCACCTCGCCGCTGGCCGTCGCGCTGGCCTGGGTCCGCGACCGCCCGGGCGTCGTCGCCCCCGTCGTCGGCGCGCGCGACACCGGTCAGCTCACCGGGTCGCTGGCTGCCGAAGCCATCACCCTGCCGCCCGCCATCCGGTCCGCGCTCGACGACGTCAGCGCGATCGAGGTCGGCTACCCCGAGCGCTGGCCGCGGTAGGTGTCTGTTGGGTGACACGGACGTGACGGCAAGGGGATCGAGGAGCATGCTGGTGAAGACCAACCACCGAGGAACATCCGGAGGCCACAGCGTGGGTCGGCTCACCGCCGTGTCGTGGATCGCGCTCCCGCTCGCCGGTGCCCTCGTGCTCTCGGGCTGCTCGTCGGCGAAGGACAACAGCGACGAACTGCAGATCGTCGCGAATCCGCAGGCCGCGCGCCCGGCGGCCTCCCCCGCGGTGAGCGTGAAGCCCGCCGGGCAGGTCCTGCCCGGCGGCGCGGTTTCCGCTCTCGCCGTCGACGCGAAGACCTCGACCCTCGTCGTGGCGCTTTCCGAGCCGCCGTCGCTGCGGCTGTACGACCTGAACGCGCTCGCGTCCGCCCCGGTGAATATGCCGTTATACGGCAAGGCGGAGAAGCTGACCGTGACGCCGGGCCGGGTGTCGATCGCGGAGCCGGGTGCGGGCGTGGTGCAGGAGCTGGCGCTGCCGGAGCGGAAGCTGACCGAGACGAAGACCGGCGGGAACCCGGCGTCGAGCATCGCCTACGGCGCCGACCGGCTGGTGGCGATGGGGCCTGCGAAGGACATCCAGGTGCTGCCGGCGACGGGTCCGGCGCGGACGATCGGCGGGCAGCTCTACAGCGCCGACGACGTCGTGGACACCGGGACGGGCGTGGTGGTCCTGGACCGACTGCGGACCGCGGTGTTCTCGCTCGACGTCGCGGCCGGGAAGGTCAACGAGGGCTTGCGCGCGGGCGACGGCGCCGCGAACGCCGTGGCGGACTCCTACGGCCGCGTGCTGGTGACCGACGCGCGCGCCGGTGCGCTGATCGCGTTCTCGGCTTCGCCGCTGATCATGCGGCAGCGCTACCCGGTGCCCGGCGCGCCGTACGGGATCGCCTACGACGCGAAGCGGAGCCTGGCCTGGGTGACGCTCACCGAACGCAACGAAGTGGTCGGGTTCGACGTCCGCGGCGGCGAACCCGTCGAGAAGTACCGGTTCCCCACCGTGCGCCAGCCGGACTCGGTCGGGGTGGAGGAGAGCAGCGGCCGCGTGCTCGTCGGCTCGGCCGCCGGAGAAGGGACCCAGGTGATCCAGCCATGACGACGGTCAGCGAGGCGGTGGTCGAAGGGGATTGGGAGTATCGCCGCCTGCACCTCCCCCCGGGCGTGTCCCGGCGTGCGGCGGCGATCCAGCTCTCCATCCACGCGGAGTTCGCGGGCTGGGAACTGCGCACCGTGCGGCTCTACGCCGACGGCACGCGCAGGGTCTGGTTGCGCCGCAAGAAGACGGCGCAGAGCCTGCCCGGCGCCCTGCCGACCTAGCCGAACTGCGACTTGTTCCTCGCCCGGGCCAAGCGCCCCAAGGCGGCCTTGGTTGCGTCTGACGCACCCAAGGCCGCCTTCGGTGCGTCAGACGCACCGAAGGCCACATTGGGGCGCTTGGGGTCGGGCCCTGCGGCTCGACTGTCAGCCGAGCACGCGGTTCAGCCACTCGCTCCAGGTCTTCTCCTCGGTCGCCGCGTCCGCGCCCGGCGTGAAGATGTGGTGGGCCGCGACCATCGGGCCGTGGAAGCCCTGCAGGAACCGGATCATCGCGTCCGCCGTCCGGATCCCCACCGTCTGCGCGTTGGCCGCGTAGACGACGCCGCCGAGTGAGACGCGGTCGCCCAGCGCCGGCCGTGCAGATAACCCCAGTGCCGTCCCGAGCCGTGCCCAGGCCTCGTCCCAGTCCCCCACCACCGGCCCGAACACCGTCACCGGGACCGCGGTGCGGCCGGCGAAGTGCGTGACGTACTCGACCAGCGTGCGGAAGAACAGCGCGCCGCCCGCGGTCATCGCCTCGAACTCGTCTTCCCAGTCGTCGCCGGGCAGGAAGCCGCTGGTGACGCAGCGGATGACCGAGCTGCCGCCGTCGCGGCCCTCGATGAGGAACTCGTAGGCGATCTTGCGGCCGTCCGGCGCCGGGTCGCTGCCGTAGACGAGCTTTTCGAGCGGGTCCCACTCCCGGATCCGGTACTCCGGCTGGTACCCGCCGAACGCACCGCGGACCACGCCGCCGGTGCCGCCCTCGACCTCGTTGCGGCCCATGAACCACGAGTCGATGCCCGGCCCGGTCGCGATGGCGTCCCACACCTGTTCCGGCGTCGCATCGACCTCGGCGACGTCGGTCGCCTCGAACTCATGCCCCACTGGCGGTCTCCTCCGGGATGCTCGGGTGCACGGCGACGACCACCCGGTAGCCGCGGCCCTTCTCGGCCGCTTCGTCGTGGTACTTGCCCACCAGGGTGGTGATCGCCGTGGTCAGCTCCTCGGCGAACGCGGCCCGGTCGGCGGGCGAGGCGAACCGCACTTCGCCGTCGAGCGCGAAGGTCGCGACCCGCTGCTTCGCCTTGGCCGCACCGGTGATGAGCAAGCCGACGTCGCGCACCAGCCGGCCGGCCACGGCGAGCAGCCACCGGGCCGAGAGCCGGTCCGGCGACTGCGCGGGGTCGGGCTGGACGGCGGAAAGCGCGGCCGGCGAGATGACGTAGGACGAGGCCGTCGCCCGCATCATCCGCTCGGTGACGTTGCCCTTGCGCCGCTCCTCGACCAGCTCCACCAGGCCGTGCGCCTCCAGCGCCCGCAGGTGGTAGTTGACCTTCTGGCGCGGCAGGTCCACCCGCGCCGCGAGCATCGTCGCGGACGCGGGTTCGGCCAGCTCGGCCAGCAGCCGCGCGCGGATCGGGTCCAGCGACACCTCGGCCGCGGCCGGGTCTTCGATCACCGCCACGGAAAACATGCGCTCAGCTTCGCGCCGAACAGAGAAGTTGTCAAGAACTCTCGTCTTGTCGGTAGCCGGCGTTCACCAAAGCGACCACCCGTGGCAGCACCTGCGGCGCCGCTTCCAGGGGGACGACGTGCCCGACGCCCGGCAGCACCACGGCGGTCCCGTCGTCGAGCCCGCCGGCCCACTGCTCGACGTCGGAGGCCCGCACGATCCGGTCCCGCTCCCCCACGATCGCCGTCACCGGCACGCCGCTCACCTGCGCCAGCGCCGCCTCACGCGCGTAGGCGTCCAGCGCCGGGCGGAAGAGCGAGACGGTGTGCGGCCAGTTGCCGCGGATCATCTTCACGGTCAGCTCGACCAGCTCCGGGTCCGGGTCGTCGCCGAAGAGCCACCAGCGCAGACCCGCGCTGACCGCCCGGCTGGTGTGCTCGCGCACGACGCCGAACAGCTTCGAGCCGAGCACCGCTTCGAGGTCGCGCGCCAGCTTCCCCAGCGCGTTGGGCCAGGCCGCCGACACCTCGGTGGCCAGCGTCCCCGACGACGTCGCCAGCAGCACCAGGCCGGACACCCGCGCGGCGAACAGCTGCGGGTGCCGCTGGGACAGCGACATGATCGCCAGGCCGCCCATGTCGTGGCCGACGAGCACCACCCGGCCCTCCGGCACTTCGCGCTCGAGAAGCTCGGCGAGGTCGTCGCCGAGCTGCGCCATGGTCGCGGTGCCGCGCCGCGCCCGCCCCGAACCGCCGTGGCCGCGCTGGTCGTAGGTCAGCACGGCCACCGGTCCGTCGGCCGCGTCCGGGACCAGCGGCGCGATCCGGCCCCAGCTGCGCTGGTCGAGCGCGTAGCCGTGGACGAACACCACGGTCACCGGCGCGGCCGGGTCGCCCCTGCGGATGACCTGCAGGGACGTACCGTCGGCGAGCGCGAAACCGGTCATCAGGACGTGCGCAGGAACCGGTCCAGCACGCGGGTGCCGAACTTCAGGGCCTCGACCGGGACCCGCTCGTCGACGCCGTGGAAGAGCGCCGAGAAGTCGAGGTCCGCGGGCAGCTTCAGCGGCGCGAAGCCGAAGTTGCGGATGCCGAGCTGCTGGAACGACTTGGCGTCGGTGCCGCCGGAGAGCATGTACGGCAGCGTCTTCGCGCCCGGGTCCTCGGCCAGCACGGCGGCGGTCATCGCGTCGACGAGCGCGCCGTCGAACGTCGTCTCGACCGGCGGGAGCTCCATCCACTCCTTCTCGATGTCCGGCCCGAGCAGCTCGTCGAGCTCGCGGTCGAAGGCTTCGAGCCGGCCGGGCAGGATCCGGCAGTCGACCGCGGCTTCGGCGACCGACGGGATGACGTTCGACTTGTACCCGGCGGTCAGCATGGTCGGGTTGGCGGTGTCGCGCAGGGTCGCACCGATCATCCGGGAGATGTTGCCCAGCTTGGCGACCGAGCCTTCGAGGTCGTCCTCCGGGAAGTCCCAGCCGGTGATCTCGGTGACGCCGGCGAGGAACTCCTTCACGGAGTCGGTGAGCACCAGCGGGAAGCGGTGGTTGCCGAGCTTGGCGACGGCCTCGGCGAGCTTGGTGACCGCGTTGTCGCGGTGGATCATGGAGCCGTGCCCGGCGGTGCCGCGCACGCGCAGCTTCATCCAGCGGATGCCCTTCTCCGCCGTCTCGATCAGGTACGCGCGGACGTCGTCCTTGAGCGTGATCGAGAAGCCGCCCACCTCGCTGATCGCCTCGGTGACGCCCTCGAACAGCTCGGGCCGGTTCTCGACCAGCCACTGCGCGCCGTACTTCCCGCCGGCCTCCTCGTCGGCGAGGAAGGCGAAGACGAGGTCGCGCGGCGGCACGATGCCGTTCAGCTTGTAGTGCCGGGCCAGCGCGAGCGCCATCCCGCACATGTCCTTCATGTCGACCGCGCCGCGGCCCCAGACGTAGTCGTCCTGGATCGCGCCGGAGAACGGGTGGACCGACCACTCCGACGGGTCCGCGGGGACGGCGTCGAGGTGCCCGTGGATCAGCAGCCCACCCCGGGACCGGTCCGCGCCTTCGAGCCGGACGATCACGTTGTGCCGGTTCTTCCCGCCCGACTCGACGTAGGTGATCTCGTAGCCGGCGTCGGTCAGCTTCTCCGCGACGTACTCGGCCGCCGCCCGCTCGCCGACCAGCGTGTCGGGGTCCCCGGTGTTGGTCGTGTCGATGCGGATGAGCTCGCTGGTCAGCGTGACGGCCTCGGCCGCGGCGGCTTCGATGGTGTTCGGTTCGGTCACCGGCCATTCCTATCACCCGGATGGCCGGAAGCGCTGGCTGCACACCCGCTGAGACGCTCGCGGGCCCGGCGGAGACGCCAACCCACGACGGCGCGCATCGACCGCACACGAGGAACGGCAGCTGCCGCAGGTCGGGCCTCATGTCACGGACTCGTCGGCGGTGGCGGGCGCCACCGCCGACGAGTCCCGCGAGGGCGGCTTTCCTCATGGGACGATCTTCGGGTTGTGGGTCAGGTGGCGAAGACCGGTGTGCCGTTGATCGTGCGGTAGACGAAGAACGTCGTCTGGCCGCTGCCGTTGTCGATCGTCGCGAACGTCGGGTCGGTTCCCGCGGCCGGCGCGGGCTGTTCCGTCTGCGCGAACGTCCAGTCCTTGAACACGCCCGTGCCCTGCCCGGTTTCCACCGCCTTGTAGATGATCCCGTCCCCGGCGCGGGCGAGCACGACGGTCAGGCCGCTCACCGGGTCGAGCATCGCCGCCGGGTTCCCCGGGGATACGAACGTTCCCAGCGGCTCCCACGCCTGCGGAAACGTCCCCGAGGTGTCTTGCAGCTTGGTCACGACCGTGCCGTCCGCGGCGTGGGCGAAGACCCGCAACCGGTATCCGGGGTAGAGCACGACCGCGGGCACGCCCGTCCCGTCACCACCGAGGTCGGTCCAGGCGGACAGCGACCCGTCGGTGCGGAACGTGGCCGTCGTGATGGTGCCGGTCGTGGTGCGGAGGAACAGCTGAACACCGTCGCGAACCGTGGTCAACACGGGGGTTCCGGTCAGCCCCGCCCCGCCGAGGTCGCGCCAGAACGGAACCGCGCCGGTCTGCGCGTACGTCCACAGTTTGCCGTCCGCGTCGACGCCGAACTGGGTGGTGACGCCGCTACTGAGCTGAACGGTCGCCGGGGGCGCGGCCGTCGAGCCGCCGATGTCGGTGAACGACGTCCAGCTGGCGGCCTTCGGGGCGGTCTGCGCGCTCGTCCACACATCGCCGCCGTCGGCGTACTGCGCGGACACCTGGACCGTTCCATCCGGACGCGCGACCAGCGACGGCTGGCCGGTGAACGCCTCGTTTCCGGAGATCGGCGCGAACTGGACGCAGCAGAAGTTGTCCAGCTGCGTCTGGTGGCCGATCACGACCCGGCCGATGTTGTCGACGTACGCGTACTCGACGGTCCCCGCGCCCTGCCCGGGCACCGAGGCCGCCTGGACGACGCTGACCGGGGTGTTCTGCGCGACCGGGAGGGTCGGGAGCGGGTCGGCGAACCAGCCCTCCTGATCGACGTAGATGAACGTCGCGGACGTGCTTTCGTTCTGCACCCTGATCTTGCCGTCGGTACCGGGTTTGATGATCGCCGAGGACCGCTGGTGGCCGTTCGCCGGGTGCTGGGTGATCGCCGTGGCGGGCTGGGCGGTGCCGGACGGCCACGCGTGCAAGGTGGCGTGCGCGGGGCCGTAGGCCTCGAAGCTCAACGCGGCCCCGGCGACACCCCGGGTGGGCATCCCGCTCGTCCCGCCGACAACGACGTCGACAGTGGCACCGGCGGCGACCGACTGGCCGAAGAGGCGGTTGACGGCCGGCCGGAAACCGGCGCCGGCGTTCGGCGTCCTGGTGAAGTACGCCATGGTGTCGATGACGAGGTCGATGGATGCGGTACCGCCGTTGGTGAAGGTCACCTGCCCGCCCGTGCCCAGCTGGATCACCCCGCCTGACGAGGTGTCCATGCCCTTGCCGTAGTTGGCGAGAACGACGCCCTTCGCGTTGCCGACGGGCGTGGCCGAGAGGTATCCCGCAGCCGTGGTTTCGGGCACGGTGACGTGCGCCTGGATCGCCGTGGCATCCGCCGGTACACCACCGGCGGTGAGATTCACCGTGATGGTGCCCTTCGGGGGAATCTTGGCCTTGTCCGTGCCGGTACCCCTGGTCGTGTCCACCGCCCGGACCTGTGTCACCGGTACCAGACCGCCGGACGTGCCGCTCGGCGCGCTGGTGAAGTAGCCCTGCACCTCGACGTAGACGTGGGTGGTGCCAGCGTTATTGTAGACGTCCAGTTTCCCGTTCGCGCCCGGCTGGACGAACGCGAAGTTCGAAAGCGACTGCGTGGCCGGGAAGTTGAGCGCCGCCGGACCTGGCCGCGCGGTGCCGGTCGGATACACCTTGAGGTAGCTCTCGGCGGACGGCGTGAACGCCGCGACCCGCAGCACGAGACCGCTGACCCCGGATGCCGGGATCCCGTTCACGCCGAGTGCCTGGAACGTCGTCACGCTCGCCGCGCCACGGACACCCGCCGTGGCGCCCACCCCGGTGCGGGTGTCGAGGACGATCTTCGACGAGGTGAAGGGGACGTAGTCGCCGCCCTTGCCCGCCGCGTCCGCGTGCGCCGCCTGGGGGGCCACCAGGGTGGCTGCCGTGGCGAGCACGGCGACCGCCACGGTCATCAGTCTGGATCTGAGCATCGGATACCTTTCGGATTTCTTCGTCACCACGAACCCTGCCCCGGCAACGGTGCACAGCTCCGGCACTTCCATAGGACCTTGCTGTCACCGATTCCCACGGTCAAGTCGGCCGGGCCAGTCGACATCGGACTCAACGGGGCGCCGACGCCTACTCCCATCTCGATGGACCAGACCGGATCGTCGTCACCGAGGGATCTCGTCAACCCGACCGCGGGCCCGAACGGCCCTCGAATACCCCTGCTAACGCCCAAGCTGAGACCGGGTCCGGTCGCGCCGCTGTCAACCTCGTCGCGACTCAAGTCCCCTTTGAACCATCCCTGACGAAATCCTGCGCCCACCGCGGGAGTTCCGATGACCTCTCCTGTGGACACCGACAGCTGGCCGTTCCGAGTCAGGGTCAGACCCGCTGAAGGACCGTGAATCATCGAAGGGAGGATGACCGACGCATCGACTGTCATGTAGTCCGGTGACGAGTCCGTGCCCTTGTACAGGTCGGTCAGAACGCGGGGATCTCCGTTGGCAACAGCACCGATGGTCCAGGCCGACCGCCAGCCGCAGTCGAGCCAACTGTGGCACCACGCAGACTCTGGCTGCCGCATCGACTCGGCCACCTTGGGCGCTATCCAGGAGGCCAGCTCCGCCGACGCGGTGACAGAGCCCCAGTACGCCTCGCCCTGCCCCTCGAACATCGCCACCACGGTCTTCCACACAAGGCTGTCGCGCAGGTTCTCGGCGGATTTGACGGTGTCTTTGACCACGTTCGTGATCGGGAGCTTGGGCTGGATGATCACGCTCGCCGCCCCCGTGACCAGCTGGCCACCGAGCCACACGATCGCACCGATCGGGTTGTTCGGGCGCATGAAAACCGTCTTGGCGGTCTTCTCGATGGCGGCCAGGGCCGTTGTGGTGATCTTGTGATCCGCGATCTTCTTCGCCACCTCGCGCGCCTTCTGCTGAGCGTGCACCCTGGCCTTCCGGAGCGCGTCGGATATCTTGTGCTTCTTCTTCTCGACGTAGCTCCAGAGCTGCTTGGCCTTCTGCTTGACGTATCCACCCGGATCACGGACGAATTCGCGGAACTCGTTGACGCCTTTTTTGATGGAGTTGCGCACCTTCGTGCCGATCGACTTCAGGCCGTTCCACACCGTGCCGAGGGCTTGCTTGCCCCTGTTGTACAGCTCCTCGCCACCCCTGTAGGTCGTCCTGACGACGTTGGCGACCGCCGAAACGCCCTGCACGACAGCGTTGCCGATCTGCTTGGCGTCGTTTTTCAGGCAGCTCAGCTTCAGGCACGGCCAGTTCCCGTCCGGATCCACGTAGTTCAGCGGATTCGCCGCTCCGTACGCGTACCTGTTGGCCAAGACCGAGTCACCGCTCGTGTAGGTCGCCTGGTCCCGCGACTGGAACAGCCCGGTCGACGGGTCGTACCACCGCGCGCCCATGGCGACGTTGCCGGTGTCCGGATCGGCCCAATCACCTTGGTAGCCCAGAGACCCGTCATCGCCCTGAGCCGCCGCGACCTGACCGAACGGGTCGTACGTCGTCGAATCCGGCAGCGCGGCGAGGGGGTCGCCGGCTCCGAACCCGCCGACGACGTCCCCGTGTTCGTCCGCGACGACCAGGCTGTCGCCGACCGCCAGCGGATCACCGTCCGGGTCGCGAGCGATCTTCTCGGCCCCGGCGCCCACCGGGGTGTCATCGGTGCCCGCGTACGTGAACTTCGTGCCACCACGGGAAACCAGCCGGTCGAGGTCGTCGTAGGCGTACGTCGTCGAACCGTCGGCAATCTTGTGGTCGAACGCGTCGAAGCCGTACGTCCGCGCACCGGCGCTGTTCAAGGTTCCCCGTGCGCTGTACGCGTAGTTGACATCCCCAGTGGCCGTCAGCCGGTTGCGGGCGTCGTAGGTCGACGTCTTGCCACCAGCGGCGACACGGTTACCGGACGCGTCCCAGCCGTAGGTGACCGTCCCGCTCGGCGTCGCCCACGAGGTCAGGCGGCCGGCCTGGTCGTAGCCGTAGGTGTTGCTGCCCGAGCCCGCGAAACCGCTGGTCGTCTTGCTCGTGAGGTTGTCGTTGTCGTCGTAGCCGTAATCGATCGCGGCGACATTCTGCCCGGTGCCGTTGCGCAGCACGTCGGTGTCAGTACGGCCGAGGTCGTCGTAGGTGAACGTACGGGTGCGCCCACCGCCGTAGCCGATGGTGGACTCGCGGCCGGTCGCGTCGTAGCCGAGGGTTTCGGTGACCTGCGTCAACCCGTCGGTCGTGCTGCTGAGGCGTCCGTTGGTGTAGGCGAACGTCGCCGTGCCCGCCGCGTCCGTCCGCGCGGTGAGGTTGCCGTCGACGTCGTACGCGAGGTCGGCGCTTCCCGACGGGCCACGGGCGGTCAGCGGCTGGCCGCGGTCGTTGTACGTGAACGTGTTGTCACCCGCGGAAGTGATCCGGTTCACGGCGTCGTACGCCCGGTTCTGCGTGGCTGTCGGCGTCGCCGCGCCGGTCCCGGTCCGCTGGGTGACGCGTCCGGCCGCGTCGTACGCCGTGGTCGTCGCCACACCACCGGGGATGATCGTCCGCACCTGGGCTCCTGCCGCGTCGTAGCCGGCTGTCCAGGTTCGGTCGGCGGCAGCCGGATAGGCTGGTGTCGGCGGCTCGATCACCGATTCGGGCAAGCCGAGGACGTTGTAGGTGAAGTACGTCGAGTTGCCACGGCCGTCGGTGTACCGCGTCCGCCGGTCTGCCGCGTCGTAGCCGAACGAGGTGGTGATCGACGAACCCGCGGCGACCGGTTCGGTCTGGGTGGTCAGCCGGTTCGCCGCATCGAACTCGAAGGTCGTGACCGCACCCTTCGCGTCGGTCGCGGACGTCGGATTGCCTGCTGCGTCGTAGGTCTGGCGCTGGATGCGAGCCGTGGTGCCGTCCGGCCGGAGGTTCGACGTGGCGACCACGCGCCCGATCCGGTCGTAGCTGGTCTGGCTGGTCCTCCCGGCCGCGTCGCTCTGCCGGACCGCGCGCCCGGACTTGTCGTAGCCGTACTGGGTGGTGACCCCGCTCGCGTCGGTCTGGCGGATCAGCTGTCCGAGGGTGTCGAAGGTGTTCCGCGCGGTCGCGCCGGACGGCTGGGCGGTCGCCGTGACGGCGCCGCGGTCGTCGTAGGTCAGTCGCGTGGTCAGGTTGTCCAGCCGCGGGAAGCGTTCCACCTGAGTCGACGTGATCGGGCGGTCGAGGTCGTCGTACGTCGCCTCGGTCCGACCGCCCAGCGGGTCTGTTGTGGACAGTCGCTGACCCGTTCTGGTGTAGGTGGCGCGCCAGACGGCCCGGTCGGTGTTGTTCGCCAACGGCTTGTCGCTGCTCACCTGCCGGTTCAGCTGGTCGTAGCCGAACCGCTGCGCGTTGCCGAGCGGGTCGGTGACCTCCACGACGTTGCCGAGGCCGTCGTACGACGTGCGGAGGACCGGTGTGATCGCGGTCGACGCTCCCGGCGGCGTGTACGCGGGCTTGGTCTGCGTGACCACGCGACCGAGCCTGTCGTAGGCCGTGCGGAAGACCGAACCGGCCTCGTCCTTGATCGCCACGGGTTCGCCGAACGTGTCGTACCCGGTCGTCGCGACCGGTCGCACTGTCGCCGCCGCGCCGCCGTTCTCGACGTTCACCGGAGCGCCGGTCACGACGGTCCGCCGGCCGAATTCGTCGTAGGTGTAGTTCGTCGTGTACGCGGCCGGGTCCGCGCCGGTCACGTTGCCGCGCGGGTCGGTGTCGGCGACGAGGTTGCCACGCTGGTCGTAGGCGGACGTGCTGACCAGCGTCGTGTCGCCCGTGGAGGTGGTCTGCCTGACCGCGTTGCCGCTGTCGTCGTAGGTGAGATCGACGACCTCGGCGTCCTGGGACATCGACCACGGCACGTTCGACGCCTTGCCGTTCCGGCTGGTGCGGGTGACGTTCCCGGTGGCGTCGTAGGTGTACGTAGTCGTCCGGGCCAGACCCGTCGGGTCCTCAGTGGACGTCAGGATGTTGCCGACCCGGTCGTAGGTGGCCGTGACGGTCGACGCGCCGTTGTCAGTGACCTGCTTGACCGCGTTGCCGGCGCCGTCGTAGGTGACGTCCGAGAGGACGTAGTCACGGGTCGAACCGTCGAGGTCGTGGAAGTTCTTCAACACCGCTTTCCGCAGCTTGTCGTCGCCGGTGTAGAGGTACTCGGTGCGACGGCCCATCGCGTCGGTGTCGCTGACCTTGCGGCCGGCGTAGTCGTACGAATACGAGTGCAGTACCAGGTAGTCGCCGGTCAGGCCGCCATTCGTGTCACCCGTGTACGCCCGCAGCCTGATCTCCGCGAGCATGTTCCTCGCGGTGTAGGCGAAGTCGTACCGGTTCCCGTTGGCGTCCACAGTGGATACCCGGTTGCCGGACCGGTCGTAGGTGGACGTGGTCTCGTTGCCCTCGGGGTCGACGACCCTGATGGCCCGCCCGCTCTCGTCGTACTCGGTCTTCACGGTGCGCGTGGCGTCGCCGCCGAGCAGGTCCGCGTCGTCGACTTGGGTGTCGTTGCCGTCGACGTCGTAGGTCGTGACCGTGCGGCGCTGGTGCCGGGTGCCGTCGACGGCGTTCGTGGTCACCGGCCCGGTGACGCTGACCGGCCGGGACAAGGCGTCGTACGCCGTCGTGGTGGTCACCCCGGCGGGGAACGTGTCGGTCACCTCCGTCTCGGTCACCTGCCGGCCGAGCGCGTCGTACGTGTAGTTGGTCACCATCCCCGACGGTTCGGTGACCTTCGCCAGGTCGCCGTTCGCGTAGTAGCCGAACCTCGTCACCTTGCCGCGCGCGTCCGTGCTGGTCAGCGGGAGTGCCGCGGGCACGATCCCGCCGCCGACGGCGGCCTCCGCGCCGACTGTGTAGGTGGATCGGACGACGTTGCCGTCCGGTGTGGTCTGGCTGCTCAGGTTCCCGGAGGACGAGTAGGTGTAGCTCGTCCGGTACGTGGTGTCGGTGGCGCTCGCCGAGCGGCCGTCGCGGGTTTCGAGCGGCAGGTCGTTGCGTGGGTCGGACGGGTCCGGCGCGGTCGCCGGGTACGTGGTGTAGCTGGTTTGGCAGACGCCGGCCGACTGGCACGTCTTCGTCGACACCGGGTGACCCTGGCCGTCGTACGTCATGGTGATGGAGTCGCCGTTCTCGTTGGTGGCGACGGTGAGGTTGCCGGCCTTGTCGTACTGGTAGGTGCGGATCGCCAGGCCCCCGGTCGGTTGCGTGACGAACACCGGCCCGCCGGCGTCCCCGGGGATCACCGTGCAGAACTGTGGATCGGCCGGATCGGGTTTCTCGCACTTGTCGACCGGTGTCGGCGGTGGCGGGACCGGGCCACCGGGCCGGTCCTCGTCGCGGATCTCCAGCGCCAGTGGCAGGCCGGAACGCAGGAGCACCCCGGTGAGGGCGTCGTACTCGTGGAGGTTCGGGCGATTGGTCGGGTCGAGGACCTGCACGGTCCGGCGCAAGTCGGTGTCGTCGCCGAACACGAGCGGCGCGCCGATCTTCCACGTGCCGCCGTCGCGGTCGGTATACGTCGCCACGCGGTCGAGCGCGGTGTCGTAGGTGGCGGCCGCCGCCTGGGCACCGCTCGGCATCGCGATCTTGGTGAGCTGGTCGGCCGCGCCGGTCCCGTACCGGTAGTGCGCGGAGACGGCGGCGGCACCGAGTGGGTGCGCGTAGACGGCGACCTCGTCGATCGCGCCGGCGAAGAACTGCTTTCCGGCGTTCCCCCACGCCGGCCACGTCCCGGTGGCATACGCGGCACCGATCTGGTTGAACGTCAACAGTGAGTGGTCGACGGTGACGCCGGTAGCCTGCGCTGCCTGTACGCCGTCGAGGTACAGCGTCTGGGTCGTCCCCATCGACGACAGCACGGCGTGGTGCCACCGGCCGTCGTTGACCGTGCCCGGCGACGCCAGCGGTGCGATGGTCGTCGCGCCGAACTGGCCGTGCAGCTTGCCGTCGGTGCCGAGGTAGAGGATCGGGACTCCCCGGCCCGGCACGGTGTCGAACGCCTTGTCCTGGTAGCCGAGCAGCGGGCCGCCGGTGCCGGTCGGGTTCGCCTTGAACCACAGCTCCACCGCGCTGTCCCGGCTCTTCTTGAGCGTGCCCTTCGGCAGATCGAGCCGGGAGGACGTGCCGTTGAACGTGACCGCGGTCCCGGCCGACCCCGCCACCGCGCCGGGCGTACCCAGGGTGACGGTGGTGTAGGTGCCGGCGTCCTTGCCGAGGTTGATGGCCACGTCACTGCCTGCCGCCGTGCCTTGGCCTTCGCCGAGCCGCCAATAGGAATCGGGCCGGTCGTCGAGCACCGCCGTGCGGTAGTGGGAACCGGGGGCGTACGTGTACCGGGTGCAGCTGTTGTCCGGCGCGCACACCGACGTGAGCACATCCCCGGTGTAGGTGTACTTCCAGGTTGTGTTGAGGTCCGTCGTGACCGTGGTGACATGCGCGCCCGTCCACGTGAACCGCAGCGCGCGACCGGCCGTGTTGGTCTGGCTGGTGGAAACCTGGGCTTTGGCGAGCATGCCGTCGGTGTTGTTGTAAGTCAGCACGAGGGCGCGGCCCGCGTTGTCGGTGATGCGGGTGAGCCGTCCGCTGGACGAGAACGCGTACACCGTGCCGGAGCGATCGTCGAGCGTCCAGCCACCTGAGACCGGGGCCAGTACGGCCGTCCGCCCGGACGCGGTCGCGTACGTGCCGTCGGGATTGCGGCCGTACCTCACGGACTGGCCGTCCGCGTACGTGACGACGACGTTGCCCGAGCCGTCGTCGTCGGGCACCAGCCGCATGTCGAACCGGCTGGTCCAGCCGGCGCCGAACAGGCCGTTCCGGCGCGGGTCGGCGCTGTTGTAGGTGCGCGCGACCGACAGTTCGGGGCCGACGGTCGCGGCCGACGCGTCCACCGCCGCGGTCGTCACGTTCCCGGACTGCCCGTCGAAGTCCTGGTCGTCCGCGCTCTTCGAGGCTCCCGCGAAGTGCGAGGTGATCTCGGGCTGAGGTACCTCGGTGAGCACCGTCGACCGCGGCGAGGTCACCTCGTTGCCGGCATCCTTGACGAACACGCGCCACAGGTACGACTTGGCCCACGACAGCTTCCCGGCGGGCGGTGACCACGCCTGCGAATTCTGGTAGCCGGAGTCGAAGCAGTTCACCGGGTTCCCGGCGTCGTTCGCCTCGCACAGCTCGAACTTGAACGACAACGAGCTGCCCGGCGGCGCGTCGATGTCCAGCGCCCGGCCCCACAGCGTCGGCGTCAGGGTCGGCGCGTGATACCCATTGGGTGGATAGAGTTCCTGCACCACTGGCGCGATGTCGATGATCTGCAGGCTCAGCCGCAGTGGTGACACCAGGTGGTCGGTGAAGAAGACACCTCCCGGACCGACCATGGAGAAGTCCAGGAAGTACGTGCCGGGCGGCAACGACTTGATGGTCGCGTCCAGGGTCACGCTCGCGCCCCGCGCGATGGTGCCGGGCAGGCTCGCGGACCGCTGCTGGCCGACGGCGGCGCCGGTCGTCGCGTTGTAGGCACGGTAAGCGAGGTAATACTGCTCAGGCGTCCACGCCGCGGCGCCGCGGTTGGTGACGGTGAACTTGACACGACCGTCCTGGTTCTGCAGCACCGGCGGGTCCGGCACCGGTTTCGGCATGGCATAGGTCGCGTTGTACGGGCTGTGCGTGACGTAGAGCCGAGGCGGGTTGTCGGTCGCGGTCCCGGTGAGCTTTTTGCCGCTCAACGGGTCCGAGACGTCCCCACGCAATGAGAGACCGTAGTTCGGGGTGGTGCCGTTCACCCAACCCTGCACGAGGTTGACGCCGGCGAGGCCGAGATCGATCAGCTCGGCCGCCGGCGGACAGGCAGAACTGGAGTGTCCTTCCTCGACGAACCCGTGCGCGAACGACTTCGACCCGAGTGCCGCGCCGACAGCCGGTCCCGGGTAGGAGTAACTGCCGGTGGACGTCCATGCCTGGGTCACCGGGTGCACGGTCACCGGCCGGGCCCGGCATGAGTTCGCGAAGTAGTTCCCGACCATCAGCTGGGCGCCGTAGATCGACTCGAACTTGAGGCTGTCGACCAGGCGGCCGAACGCGACGTAGGACGCCGTCGACGCGCCGTCGAGCTTGCCGACCTGGAGTTCTGCCTTGCCTTCCGCCGAGCCGGAGCCGCGCACGT
Organism: Amycolatopsis lexingtonensis; assembly: GCF_014873755.1. Lineage (NCBI taxonomy): Bacteria > Bacillati > Actinomycetota > Actinomycetes > Pseudonocardiales > Pseudonocardiaceae > Amycolatopsis > Amycolatopsis lexingtonensis. The sequence goes on along the minus strand of NZ_JADBEG010000001.1, from coordinate 1,970,895 downwards.
ACATGGCGCCGTCGGCGGCGTCCGAATTGAGCGGCGGTCCGACGGTCGGGTCGACCTCCACCGGGTACTTGCGGGCAGGATCGGCCAGCCAGCCCCGATCCACTGTCACGCGCAGCGCGCCATCGACGAGTTCGTAGCCGACGGCGGTCGAACGCACTCCGGCCGCGTCGGTGAGGTCGCCGCGCGGGATGACCGCACGGGCGGTTCCGGCGGCGTCGGTGAAGACCACTTCGCCGTCGGCCAAGGCCGCCGTGAGCCCGCTGAGCCGCAGCGGGAACGTGAACGTGTTGTCGGCCGGGTTACGTTGGAGAGCAAGGGTTTCTTTCACCCCGCCGGGCTGGACCGCCAACCGCATGTCGACGCCCGGCCGGACGCCCGCGTAGGTGACCGTCGATCCCTGCACGGTGCCGCCCACCGGTGCGGCACCGATGAGCCCGTAGGCGAGCGAGTGTCCGCCCTCGACCCCCACCCGGACCAGTTCAGGGTGGTCGGCGCGCGCGGCGAACTCGAGCGCGACGGCGTTGGTGGTGTTGCGCCAGCCACCGTCGGTGCCCGGCACCACGGTCGTGTCGATCGGCTGCCAGGTTCCGTCGGCGCCGCGATAGTGAACCGGCGTCGTCGACAACTCCGTGGTCTCGGTGCCGTCGGTGTTCGCGTAAACTTTCTTGAATGCGTCCCGTGCGGCCAGTACTTCCGTGCTGGCAGCGCGGTTGAAGCCGGTATGCGCCCCACTGGGCCCCAGCTCCGCCGAAGCGGCGTTGGGCGGCTCGGCTATCGCCGGCAACCGGGGGTAGCGGCCGCGTTCCGTCGTCGGCAGGGTTCGGTTGACCGCCCCGTCGGCCAGATGTGAAAGCCCCGCAGCGGTGCCCCACCGCTGTCCCGGCGCTGCGGCGGTCCGGTACCCGTCCGGGCTGTGGCCCAGCCGAGCGTCCGCACCGATGCCGCCGAGCAACACCGCGACCAGGCCGAGCGCCACTGCGCGTATCAGCTTGGATCTGCGGACACGGCCAGCACGAAGTCCCCTCGTCACACGGTTCCCCTCACCTCAACGCCCTCACCGCGGCTGGATCGTGGCAGCGTCCTCCCCCGCTACCGCGCCCATTTTTTTCAGTTGACGTGATGCCTTCGTCAGTAGACTGTAGAAGACAGCCAGTGTCAACTGGCGCGAATCCAGCGGCCGTTTCTCCTTCGCAGGGGTTGATGCCGACAGTTATGATGGCGGCCATGTCCGGGCACGTTGGAGCGCTGGCCGCGCGGGTCGATCATCTGTTTCGCACCGTGCGCGCGAGCGACGGTGGTGAGTACACCTTCGAGGAGGTCGCCGAGGCCATCAAGGCCAGAGGCGGGCCGACGATCTCGGCGAGCTACGTGTGGCAGCTGCGCAAGGGGCAGCGAGACAATCCGACAAAACGTCACCTGGAGGCGTTGGCCGAGTTCTTCGGCGTGCCGCCCGCCTACTTCTTCGACGACGCCGCGGCTGCGCGGATCGACGCCGAGCTGGCGCTGTTGACCGCGTTGCGGAACACGCCGGTGCGGCAGATCGCTTTACGCGCCACCGGGTTGTCCGAGAAGAGTCTTGCAACGATCGCCGACATGGTCGAGCGGGTCCGGGAGCTGGAGGGGTTACCCGAGTCGGACGGCAGACCGTGAGCCTGCGCAGGCGATGTGCCGGGCGACTCCGGGGGCTGGAGATTCCCGTACCGTTCGACCTCGACGTGCTGACCGAGCGGATCGCCGCCCGGCGTGGACGGCCGATCAAGCTGGTGCCGATGCCGGGCCTTACCGGCGTCTGCGGTTTGTGGGTCGCCACCGAGTCCGTCGACCTGATCTTCTACGAACTCGAGACAACTCCTCCCCATCGGGAGCACATCATCCTGCACGAGCTGGCACACGTGCTGTGCGACCACTACCCGGTCTCGTTCAGTCTGGCAGAGCAGGCGAAACCACTACTGCCCAACCTCGATCCGACGCTGGTGGAACGTGTACTGGGTCGTGGCGGATACTCGACGGACGAGGAACGCGAGGCAGAGATGCTGGCGACGCTGATCCGCCACCGTGCCCGCACCGACGCGACCCTGACAGACCGGCTGCGCAACGCCTTGGACGGCTTCCATGGGTGAACTGCTGGTCCGCTACGTCCCGCCGTGCGTCGCATGGCTGCTGTTGTTCGGCTGGCGTGGGCGCGACGTCGAGGTCCGCCGGTTGCTGCTGGGCCTGGCACTATCGCTCACCGTGCTGACTCCGGCAGGTCAACAGACGATCACCTGGTTGAGTGGTTCGGTCAACCTGCCCTGGCTGTCGGGGCACGCGTGCATGGTTCTCGTGGCGTGGTCGGCACAGGACGTCATGGCCCAGCTGAATGGCCTGCCGCGCAGTCGCTGGAACGTGTGGTGGGCGGTGGGCATGCTCGCGTTGATGTTCCTTCTGTACACGTTGAGCCCGGACTTGCGGCCGCAATCGCCTTGGGTGTTCGAATACTGGGTCGTCTACGTGCTCACGCTGACGCCGGCGTTCGGCAACGTGATCCGCCTCTGCCTGCGCCACGCACGCAACACCGCAGATCGTGCCATGAGGGTGGGTCTGCACCTGGTCGTCGGCGGCACGGCGCTGGCCCTGGTCTATCTCGTGAACAAGGTCGTGCTCATTGCGTCTGGGCGGTTCGCGTTCGACTACGAGCTGGGGCACCTGTTCGTGGTCAGCGCGGTGGCACCCAACACCGCATATCTTCTCGTGCTGCTCGGTGTCGCCGTTCCCGCGGTAGCCGGATGGCGGCGCCGATACCAGCAGTACCTGCGGCTGCAGCCTTTGTGGCACGCGCTGTACGAGGCGAATCCGGCCATCGCGCTGACTCAGCGAGTCGGGTTCTGGAACATGCGCATGCGGCTTTATCGACGAGTGATAGAGATCCGCGACGGCCTGCTCGAACTGCAACCCTACCGAGACGCGGACGTCGCCGACGCATCACGCGCGGGCGCCACCAGCGAAACGGCAGTCGAGGCCGCGGTGATCACCGCGGCCATCGCCGCCCGCGCCAAAACCGCTTCGCCTGCGCGGACGGAAAAACCTGTCACCGGCGGGCTCGACCTCGACAGCGACACCATGTACCTGTGTGACGTCGCGGACGCGTTCCGCCTCGAACGCAGTTCTCACTGAGGCGCCTCGAACATCAGTTTCGCGCGCCTACTTCGGCGCCACACGCGCCCAACGCGAAGCGATCATCGCGGCTTTCGATCTCTGACGGTTCCGCTAGCTGGGGAACTGCACCTCCCGCCCTCCGAACCGGCGGCGGCCGCCGCCGTGTTCACCACGACCAGGTGGCTGCTGGAGTCCAGGCGGGTCTCCTTGCCCGAAACTCCCCCACCGCTGCCCTGGAAGCAGTAATACGTATCACTCCCTTGACCTCACCCCGGCCCCATGCCACCGTCGCGGCACACTTCGACGACGAAGGAGCGGCCATGACCCTCACCCGCCGCGGCCTGCTGGCCGGCACCGCCGCGCTCGGCGCGGCCGCGTTCCTGCCCGGGACCGCCTCCGCGGCACCGGCCGGGTTCCCGGACTACCGGTACCAGCGCCTGGCCCTCGTGAAGAGCAAGCTGCGCTACAACCCCACCGGCGAGCTGATCTTCCCCTGCGTCCGCGGGACCAAGGGCCGCATCCCGGGCGCGCTCGGCGCGTACTACCTCTACTACGCCCCGCACGACGCGCCCGGCGGGATCTGCCTGGCGTACGCGAACTCCCTCGACGAGGAGTTCACCGAGTACGCCGCCAACCCGATCATCAAGAACTCCTGGCCGGGCGAGTACTCGGTCAGTCACGTCTCCTCGCCGCACGCCCTGTGGAACGACGACGTCCAGCGGGTCTACCTGTACTTCCACGGCGAGAACACCGTGACCCGGCTGGCCAGCTCGGCCGACGGCATCCACTTCACCTACGAGAAGGAAGTCCTCTCGACGCGGCTGCAGCCCGCGGGCACCACCGAGACGTCCTACGCCCGGGTGTTCCGCCACGACCTGCCGGCGAAGAACGCCCGGTACGTCATGGTCTTCATGCTCAACAACACCACCAACCACCGAGACATCGGCTGGGGCTGGTCGCCCGACGCGCTGAACTGGACGTTCTCGCAGACTCCCCTCGTGCGCCACACCGACGTCGGCGCCTCGGACATCGGCGGCCCGCACCTGCTCTTCCGGAACGACAGCACGTACGTCGTCTACAACACCGACATCGCCCACGGCGGGCAGCTGATGATCACCGAGGTCGGCAACGACTTCTCGAAGCGCGTCCACCTCGGGGTGTTCCACTCACCGCTTTCCGGCGCCCCGGACAACGGGCGCTGCGCGGCACCGAGCTTCGGCACCTACCAGGGCCGGGAGTACATGATCTACGAGGCCGGCGCGCGGCTCGCCGGGAACATCGCCATCGCCCGCGCCGTCTGACCCCGGTGGCAGGATGCGGCCATGCCCTCGTTGCCCCTCGACGGCGTCACCGTCGTGTCCTGCGAACAAGCGGTCGCCGCGCCGCTGGCCACCCGGCACCTGGCCGACCTCGGCGCGCGGGTGCTCAAGATCGAGCGGGCGGGCAGCGGCGACTTCGCTCGCGCCTACGACGAAACCGTGCACGGCCTGTCCAGCCACTTCGTCTGGCTCAACCGGTCGAAGGAGAGCATCACGCTCGACCTCAAGAGCGACGCCGCGGGTGAAGTCATGGCGGCCCTGCTGGACCGGGCCGACGTCTTCGTGCAGAACTTCGCCCCAGGCGTCGCCGAGCGGCTCGGCCTCGGCGCGGCGGCCGTCCGCGCGTCGCGGCCGCGGCTGATCACGTGCTCGGTGTCGGGGTACGGCTCGAGCGGGCCTTACCGCGACGCGAAGGCGTACGACCTGCTCATCCAGTCCGAAGCCGGGCTGGTTTCGGTGACCGGGTCGGAGACCGAGCCGGCCAAGAGCGGCATCCCGGCCGCGGACATCGGGGCCGGGATGTACGCCTTTTCCGGGATCCTGTCCGCGCTCTACGACCGGGAGCGCACCGGGCAGGGCACCGAGCTGGAGGTCAGCCTGTTCGACTCGCTGGTCGAGTGGATGGGCTTTCCGCTCTACTACGCGGGTTACGGCGGGACGCCGCCCCCGCGGACCGGCACCAGCCACCCGGCGATCGCGCCCTACGGCACCTTCGCCGCCGGGGACGGGACGGAGCTGGTGCTGGCCGTGCAGAACGACCGCGAGTGGGCGGCGTTCTGCGAGCACGCGGTCGAGCGCCCGGAGTGGGTGACCGACGAGCGGTTCGCGACCGGCAGCGCCCGCGTCGCGAACCGGCCCGTGCTGGAGCGGGAGATCGACGCGATCTTCGCCGGGCTGACCGGTACTGAGCTCGAGGCGCGACTGACGGCGGGCCGGATCGCGCACGCCCGCCGCCGCGAGCTGCCCGACGTCCTGGCGCACCCGCAGCTGACGGCACGCGACCGGTTCGCGGAGGTGGCGACCCCGGCCGGGCCGATCCGGGCCACGCTGCCGCCGATCACCGTCCCCGGCCGGGCGCCGCGGATGGACCCGGTCCCGGACGTGGGCGAGCACACCGACGCCGTGCTGGCCGAGTTCGGTTTCGACGTGGAAGCGTTGCGGCGTCAGGGAGCCGTGTAGCGCATCGCGATCTTGTGCTCGCGGGGACGGCCGGTCACGACGAAACCCAGCCGCTCGTAGAACGCGCGGGCGCGCGGAGCACGACGTCCCGGCCGCGTGAGGCCGCTCTGGTGGCCAGCTCCCGGACGAGGTGCCCGCCGAAGCCGCGGCCCTGGTACGCCGGGACGAGCTCGATCAGGCCGAGGACGACTTCCGTGCCGGCTTCTTCGACGGTCAGCACGCCGGCGTCGCGGCCGTCGACGGTGATCACCCGCGTGTGCGCCACGTCGAAGTTCTGGTCGTGGTAGGCACGCTGCACCGGCTCGTCCCAGCCCCAGATCGCGTCGACGTACTCCCCCGAGCGCGGCGCGGTGCACCTCGAAGCAGAACTCGGCGTCACCCGGCCGGAGCCGGCGCAGCTCGACCTGGTGCGCCACCGGCTTCACTCCCCCAGGATCCGGCGGGCCCTGGCCAGCACCGGCTTGTCCACCATCTTCCCGTCCACAGTGGACACCGAGGCGCCCGCCGTGAAGACCCGGCGGGCCCAGGCGCGTTCGGCTTCCGTGGGCTCGAAGCCCGCCCGGACCGGCGCGATCTGCCGTGGGTGGACGCACAGCTTGCCGCCGAACCCCATCCGGCGCGCGTACCGGACGTCGGCGGCCAGCCGTTCGTCGTCGCGCAGGTCCGTCGTCACGCCGTCCACCGGCGGGGCCAGTCCCGCCGCCGCGGAGGCGATCACCAGCCGCGAACGCGCGTAGGCGAACGGCTCCGGGTCTTCGGGGGCGACGCCCAGTTCCGCCGCCAGGTCGACGCTGCCGAACGCCAGCCGCGTCACCGACGGCACGGCCGCCAGCTCGCCGGCCCGCTCGACGCCCCGCGCGGTTTCGACGAGGGCCACGACTTCGCGGAACCCGGCGAGCACGCCCGGAGTTTCGGCCTTCGGCACGACCACGGGCACGCCGAGCGCCGCCACGAGCGCGGCGTCGGCCTCGAACCACGGGGTGCCCGGGGCGTTGATCCGGACCATCGCGGTGCCACCGCCGTCGAGCCACGTGCCGACCGCCGCGCGGGCGGTGTCCTTGTCCGCCGGGGCGACGGCGTCCTCGAGGTCCAGGAGCACGACGTCGGCGCCGCTGGCCACGGCCTTGCCGAAGCGGTCGGGCCGGTCGCCGGGCACGAACAGGAACGTCGTCGCGGTCATGGTGCCCCGAAGGTATCAAAGGCGCCGGAAAGGGTCTTGGACGCGACGGCCGGGTGCGGCCGAGAGTGGAGGGCGAACCACCACGACCACGAAGGGTTGGCAATGAAGGTCTTCCTCACCGGCGGCTCCGGGTACGTCGGCCGCGCCACCGTCCGGGCACTCGTGCGGGACGGGCACGAGGTGAGCGCGCTGGCCCGCAGCGACGCCGCGGCGCGGACGCTCACCGAACTGGGCGCGCGGCCGGTCCCGGGCGAGCTGACGGACGCCGGTGTCCTCCGCGAAGCCGCGGCGTCGGCCGGCGGCGTCATCCACCTCGGCCAGCACTACGGCGACGACACCGCCGACGTCGACCGCGCGGCCGCGGACGCGCTGCAGGACGGCCTCGGCGACCGCGGGCCGTACGTGCACACCGGCGGCGTCTGGGTCTACGGGAACACCGCGGGCGTCGTGGACGAAGACGCACCCCAGTCCCCGCCGGCGATCACGGCGTGGCGCCGCGCCAACGAGGATCGCGTCCTGTCCCGCGGCGGCCACCCGGTGCTGGTGATGCCCGGACTCGTCTATGGCCTCGGCGGCGGGCTCGTCGAGGCGTTCTTCGCCGGCCCTGGCCGCGCGGCGGGCGCCGTCCCCGTGATCGGCGACGGCGCCAACCACTGGGCCCTCGTGCACGTCGAGGACATCGCCGAGCTGTACGTACTCGCCCTGCGCGCGCCCGCGAAATCGGTGTACGCGGGCGTGAGCGAGAACGTGCCGGTGCGGGACGTCGTCGAAGCCCTTACCCACGCCGCCGGGTGCCCGGGCCGCGTCAGCACGCTGTCGCTCGAGGAGGCGGTGGACCGGATGGGACCGATCGCCGAGGCGTTCGCGCTGGACCAGCGGCTGACGTCGGCCCGCGCGCGACGCGAACTCGGCTGGGCGCCGCGGCACCTCGACGCGGTGGCGGAGCTGCGGGGGTAAGGGCCGCGCCCGGCCGGACTGCGTGTTCACCCGATGCGGACGCGGGCGCCTCAGCACGATCGTGAACTCCATCGTCCGACGGAAGGAACGCCATGCGAGGCGACTGGATCTACGACTGGGCCATGGTGGAGCTGGAGTACCGGGCCGGTCCCGCGCCGGTGGTGGCGACGCCCCGCCGTCCGCCGAAGCTGTGGCAGGGGTTGCGGGCGGCGCTGTTCCCGGCCCGGACGGACCGGCTCCGCGTCGTGGCGGAGCGTTGAGGCGTCACCCGGCGATGAGCTCCGCGAACTCGGCGATCAGCCGGGACCGCCGGGTGGCCACCCAGGCCAGGCACACCTCGTTCGGCGGCAGGTCCTCGACCGGCACGTGCGCGACGTCCGGCCGGGTGTAGTACGCCGACGTCGAGCGCGGCACCACCGCGACCCCGCGCCCGGCGGCGACGTGCTCCAGCTTCTCCTCCACGCTCCGGAACTCCCGCCACGGCGGGGCGGTGCCGTCGCGCAGTTCGACCGCGATGTCGCGCCACTCCGGGACCGCATCCGGATCGTTCAGCAGATGTTCCTCGGCCAGGTCGGCGACGCGCACCGACTCCTTGCCCGCCAGCCGGTGGTCGGTCCGCACCACCGCGACCCGCGGCTCGGTGAACAGCGGCCGGACGCTCAGCCCGCGCCGGTCCACCGGAAGGCGGATCACGCTGACGTCGGCGCGGCCGTCGTGGAGCACCTCGGTCTGGTCCTCCCAGGTCGTGCGCAGCAGCTCGACCGCGACCTCGGGGTGGCGGGCCGACAGCGCCTGGACCGCGTCGGTGACCGTGAGCCCCGGCATGAACGCCACGGTGAACGTGCCGCGGGCCGCCGTCGCGACCCGGCGGCGCAGTGCTTCGGCCGAAGCCAGCAGCGGACGCGCGTCCGCCAGGAGCTGCCGGCCCGCCTCGGTGAGCTCGGTGGACCGCTTGTCCCGCCGGAACAACTGTGCCCGCAGCTCCGCCTCAAGCGCGCGGATCTGCCGCGACAGCACCGGCTGCGCGATGTGCAGCCGCGCGGCGGCGCGGCCGAAGTTCAGCTCCTCGGCGACCGCCACGAAGTACCGCAGCTTGCGCAGATCGACGTCCGTCACGCGTGCGTCTCGAGGAACTTGAGCAAGTGCGGGTTCACCGCCGCGGCGTGGGTGAAGCTGAGGAAGTGGGCGCCGCCTTCGACGACGACCAGCGGCTCGGCCGCCGGCAGCGCGTCCGCCAGCTCGGCCGCCCGCTCGACCGGGTAGGCGAGGTCCGCCGAGCCGTGCAGGACCAGCGCCGGGCACGAGATCTCGCCCGCCCGCGAAAGCACCTCGTCCCGGTCCACGAGCGCGTTCATGGCCGGCGTCAGCTGCGAATGCGGCGCCGAGGACCAGCGCTCCTGCCACTCCGGCGCGTCGAAGTCGCCGAAGCAGATCCGCGCGACGCCGTCGAGCACGTCGGCCGGGGCGCCGCTCGATACCCACGCGTCCAGGACCGCCCGGTAGCCGGCCGCGACGGCGGGGTCCTCCGCGGCCGCCGACGTGCCCAGCACCGCGATGGCGCTGATCCGCGCCGGGGCCAGCAGCGCCAGCCGGAGCGCGACGAACCCGCCCTGGCTGGTCCCGACGACCGCCGCGCGCTCGATGCCGAGGTGGTCGAGCACGCCCAGGACGTCCCGGGCGACGTCCCAGTAGTCGAACGGGCCGTCGGCGGGGGTGCCGCCGTGCCCGCGCTCGTCGACCGTGACGCACCGGAAGCCCTCGAACGCCGCGAGCTGCGCGGCGAACATCCGGCCGTCCATCAGGAAGCTGTGCAGCAGCACGACCACCGGGCCGTCGCCACCGTGGTCGGTGTAGGCCACTTCCCGCCCGCCGATGATCGTCATCGCGCCTCCGGATCTACTCGACGTCCCCCGGTGTCCGGGTTCCCCGGCAGCCTCTCGCGCGGGGCCGCGCGGTTCAAGTCGGCCGGACCGTGACCGACCCGCCCGGCCGCAGGCCGATCGTGCGCTGCCAGGTCCCGGCGCGGACTTCGGTCCGGGTCCCGCCGACGCTGCGGATCACCGCCTCCGTCACCTTCCCGGCGCGCCACGCGAGGTCGACCTCGAACCCGCCGCGCGCGCCGATGCCGGTCACCCGGCCCGAGCCCGCCCACGCCGCGGGCAGTGCGGGCAGCAGTTCCAGCACACCCGGCCGCGAGTACACGAGCATCTCCACCATCGCGGCCGGCGCGCCGAGGTTCGCGTCGATCTGGAAGATCGTGTAGCTGCCCTGGCTGTACATGTCGAAGAAGTTCGGCGCGGTCCCGTTGCCGTTGGCCACCGACGGCCGCAGCACCGTGAGCAGCAGCTGATACGCGCGATCGGCGTCCTTGAGCCGGGCCCAGCACGCCGAGCGCCACGCGGTCGCCCAGCCGTAGCTGTCCATGCCACGCGCGATCAGCAGCGCGCGCACGCCGTCGAGCAAGGCCTTCGGGGCCGTGTCGGCCGCGATCCGGTCGCCGGGGAAGAAGCCGATCAGCGGCGACAGGTGCCGGTGCGTGGTCTCGCCGAGGTTGTCCGGCGACATCCACTCTTCGAGCCAGCCGGTCGTCGGGCTGACCTCCGGCAGGTACAGCTTCCGCTGCAGCCCGGCGATCCGGTCGCCGTACGCGCGGTCCCGCCCGAGCACCGCGACGGCTTCGCGGTAGTGCTCGAACAGGTCCCAGACGATCTCCTGGGAGTAGGTGTTCCCGCGGGTGTCCTGCGGGCCGTGCTCGGGCGACCAGTCGTGGTCGTCGACCAGCACCTCGCGCCCGCCGACCGTCATCGGCAGCAGCCGCGCCTCCCAGAACTCGCACGCGCCCTTGAGCAGCGGGTAGATCCGCGCGAGGTAGGCCTTGTCCTGCGTGAAGGCGTAGTGGTCCCAGAGCGAGTTGCACAGCCAGGCGTTGCCGCCCGGGTGCCACCACCAGCCGGAGCCGCCGTAGATGTTGGTCGAGAACGCGACCGCCCAGCCGCCGATCTTGCCGCTGGTGTTCCGGAACCTGTTGCGCGGGTCGTTGAACAGGCGGTTCGTGCTGTCCGTCCACACGGGAAGCTGCGCTAGGCAGTAATCAGCCAGCGCAGTGAAGCTCCCGGGCAGCGCCGCCCGGTCGGCCAGCCAGTAGTTCATCTGGACGTTGATGTCGGTGTGGTAGTCGCTCATCCAGTCGGGCGTGTTGTTGTTCTGCCACAGCCCTTGCAGGCCCATCGGCAGCCCGTCGCGCGAGCCGGTGATCGTCAGGTAGCGGCCGAACTGCAGGTAGCTCGCTTCCAGCTCCGGGTCCGGGGTGGCCGGGTCGTCGTGGCGGGCCAGCAGCCGCGACCACGTGTCCAGTGCCCGCTTCGCCGGCGGCGACTGGCCGAGGTCGACGCTCATCCGGTCGTAGAGCCGCCGGTAGTCGGCGACGTGGGTGGCCAGCAGCGCGCCTCCCCCGGCGCGCAGGGCCTTCGACGCCTTCTGCTTCGCGAGCGCCAAGGGGTCGAGGGAGGCGTCGAGGAACTTCCGCGCCGCGTCCGGCACGTAGTTCGTGCCGCCGCTCAGGACGATGACCACGCCCCGGCTGCCGCTGAACGTGGTCCCGCCGGCCACCGTGCACGTGTACTTCAGGCCGTTGCCGAAGGTGCCGGTGAACGCCGCCGCGCCGGCCATGGTCTCGCCGCGGGTGGGCTCGAGGGACACCGAGCCGGTGACGGGTCCGCCGCTGAGCCGGATCACCACGACGTCGTCGGGGTGACTGGCGAAGTACTCGCGGCGGTACCGCACGCCCTGGTACCGGTAGGTGATCACGACGACGCCGTTGCTCAGGTCGAGCGTGCGGCGGTAGTCCGTGACGCCGGTGTGCGCCGGCACCGAGATCCGCAGCTTCGCCAGCAGGCCGAGCGTGCCGAACTTCTCGCGCTCGTAGGGGAACTGGCCGTCGTCTTCGAGGACGTCGTTGGCGCCGCCGGTCCACAGCGACGCGTCGGCGAGGTACAGGAAGTCTGCGGCGGGATCACCGCCGACGAGGGCACCGATCCGACCATTGCCGATCGGCAGGCCCTGTTCGATGATCTTGTCCTCGGCCGCGGGTGCCGGGTACCACAGTGTCGTCGCGCGGTCGTCCGGCACGAGGTCGGCGACCTCCGGACGGAGAACGTCCGCGCTGGCAGCGAAAACAGGAACACCACTGAAGGCGAGACCGGCGCCGACCGCGCCACCGAGCTTGAAGAAGGTACGACGAGAGGGAGGGTTCGACATGTCGGATCCGTTCGGCGTTGAAGGCGGGACCGGCGTGCAGCCCGCCAAACATATGACCTATCCGGAACCGAGGTCAAGAATCTTCATAATTAATCCGAATACATCTGTGTGCGCCCGGTCAGGTACTCGCGGAAGGTGATCTCGCCGTCGCGGTGCTCCGGAGCCAGGTGTCCGCCGTCGGCGTAGGCGCGGAACGTCTCCCCCGGCACCGTCAGCGGCACGATCCGCCGGAACCGCCCGCTCGCTTCGCCGACCGCCTGGGCCAGCTCCGTCGCCGTCAGGATCTCCGGGCCGCCGAAGTCGGGCGCCCGGCCCACCGGGTCGTCCTGGACCAGGTCGGTGAGCCGGCGGGCGACGTCCCGGACGTCCACCGGCTGGAACGAGATCCGCGGCACCGGCACCACCGGCAGCCGGGTCGCGCCCGCGAGCAGGGACCGGACCAGGCCGTGGAACTGCGTGGCGCGCTGGATCGTGCAGGGCAGCCCGGACGCGGCGAGGAGCTGCTCGGTCTCGTGCTTGGCCTGGTAGTAGCCCAGGGGCACGCGGTCGACGCCGACGATCGAGACGTACACCAGGTGCGGCCCGCCGGCCCAGCGTGCCGCCTCGATCAGCGTCCGCGCCAGGGTAGTCTCGTGCAGGAAGTCGGTGGCGCAGTGGACGACCGCGTCCACCCCGGCCACGGCGCTGTCGACGCCGCGCCCGCTCCGCAGGTCGCCCCGGACGACGTCGGGGCCGGCCCGGCGGCTCAGCACGCGGACCTCCTCCCCCGCCGCCCGCAGGCGCGCCACGACCGCCGAGCCGAGCTGCCCGGTGCCGCCGGTGACCAGGATCCGCACGTCGACCACCTCCGGCGTCATCCTGGCACGGCGGTGCCCGCCGGGAAACGGTTTCCCGGCGGGCACCTGCGCACTCCGACCAGTTCTAGTTGCGGATGATGGTGAACGTGGTCGTCTTGTTGCGGATGTCCTCGTCGTTGTCGCTCAGCGTCAGCCCGGTGAAGGTCGCCGAGCCGACGGCCGGGCCCTGGCCCGGTTCCGGCAGCTCGTTGGCCCAGATGCCGATCCCGGACTTGGCGTCGAAGGCGTCCCCGCTGCGGTGCGCGCCGGTGATCGACACGTTCGTCAGCACGGTGTCCTCGACCGGGTGCTCCGGACCGCCGTTGTACTTGGTCTGGAACATGATGCCGCTGTAGGTCGGGCTCTGGATGTCCACATCGGACACCCGGATCCCGCGGAACTCCTTGGACGCGGAGAACAGCCAGATCGCCGGGAAGGTCTGCTGGCCCCAGAAGTGGCCGCCGTCCCGGACGAGCGAGGCGTTCTGGACCGTCGTCTGCTGCGGCCCGAACCCGAGGAAGGGGTAGCCGAAGTCGAGCGAGCTGATCGTGATCGCCGAGTACGTCAGCGTGTCCGCGATGTAGAGGTTCCGGAAGGTGTTGTTGTACCCGCCGTAGACCGCCAGCCCGGCCGCGCGCCACGGGGTGAGCGAGGTCAGGTTCTCGAACACGTTGTCGTACTGGTTGCCCGGGTTGAGGTCCGTGGCGGCGAACAGCGCGAAGCTGTCGTCGCCGGTGGACCGGGCTTCGATGTTGGTGACGTGGTTGCCGGTGCTCCCGTTCGTGAGGTTGACGCCGTCGGCGAAGGTGTCGCGGATCCGGGAGTTCTTGATCGTGGTGTTGTCCACGTTGGTGCCCCAGACCATGACCACCTGGTGCTCCACCCAGATGTCGTCGATCGTCAGGTTGGCGACGTTGGTCAGGTTGAACACCTTGCCGGGGCCGTCGATGCGGGAGGTGTAGTTGCCGAACACCGCGAACCCGCTGAACGTCGAGCCGTTCGCGCTCGCCTGCACGTCGATGCCTATGTCGGTGTTCTCCTGGCCCGAAGGCGCGGAGAACTTCGTGAACCACGGCCCGGCGCCGGTGACCGTGACGGCCTTTCCGTAGACGTTCAGCTTGCTCGACAGCGTGTAACTCCCCGCCGGCAGGTAGACGCCGGTGAGCGTCGAGTCCTGGCGGACCTTGTCCAGCGTGTTCTGCACGTCCTGCTGCGTGAACCCGGCGGGTACCGCGAAGTGCGCCGGGTCCGGGTTCGCGACCGCGGTGGCCTGCTCGAAGTTCACGAAGTCGATCGCGTAGTTCGTGCTGTTGGCCGCGTCCTTCTGCAGCTTGATCCGGTGCCCGGCGGGCACGGTGGTGCCGAGCATCATGCTGGCCTCGTCGTAGATGTGGCGCGGCCCGGCACCCGGCGAGTTGCCCGGGCCGGTTTCGGCGCCGTAGAGCCACGCGTAGTGCGAGGTCAGGTCGATGGCCTTGAGGAACGTGCCGTCGACGTAGACGTTCAGCGTCGAGTTCTGCCCGCCGCCGCCCGCCGAGTCCGGGATGGAGAACCGCGTGACGAGGGTGTTGGTGGAGGCGCGGGTGGTGAACTCCACCGATGCGCCGGTCGAGTTCAGCGTGACGGCCTTGCGGCCCGACGCCTCGCCCGCGAGGTCGCCGATGGTCCGGTTCGGGCCCACGACGGACGCGCCGCCCGCGACGACGCCGTCCTCGGCCTCGTACATGTCGTAGGGCATGTTCGCGCCCCGGCCGGCGAACAACGACTGCGTGCTGGTGTTGTTCGCCTGCTTGACCGGCAGCTCGTTGGCGTCGTTCGCGACGACGGTCTTCACCGTGTACCGGCCGTTGGCGGCGGTCCAGGTGCCGACGGCGACCGGGCTCGCGGTGGCCCCGGCGGCGATCGCGCCGGTGTAGCTGCCGGTGAGCGTCTTCACCACGGTGCCGTTCTGGTCCGTGATCGTCACCGTGACGCCGTGGGCGCCGCCCGCGCTCGCCACGGTTCCCTGGTTGCGCAGGGTCGTGCTGAAGGTGACGGTGTTGCCCGCGGACGGGTTGTTCGGCGACCACGCCGTGGCCGCGACGAGGTCGGAGCTCTGCACCGGGCTGACGACCAGGGCCGTCGAGCTCGTGTAGGAGTTGTTGGCCTCGTTCTGCTCGATGACGGCGTTGGCCTCGTCGACCTTCGCGGTCAGCTGGTAGCTGCCCGCGTCCCGGGTGCCGATGTTCGCCGACACCGTCGCCGAAGCCCCGGCCGCGAGCGCGCCGACGTTGGCGGTACCGACCTTGGTGGTGCCCAGGTAGAGGTTGACGTTCGTCGCGCCCGAAGCGGCCGTCCCGGCGTTGCGGACGGTCGCCGACGCGGTGATCGCGTCGGTTTCGACGGGGTTCTGCGGCGACCAGGACACGCCGGAGACCGTCAGGTCCGGGTTCGGCGCGGGGACACCGAAGACCTGGAACTCCGCGGCCTGCCCGCCGCCGGCGCCGGAGTTCGCGGTGACGCGCAGGCGGACGTCGGCGGCCCGGCCGCTGAGCGGGATGGTGACGGTGTTGCCGGTGGCCGGGTCGAAGCCGTAAGTCTGCGCGGCGGCCAGCGTGGTGAACGCGGTCGCACTCTGCTCACGGCCTTCGACGGCGATCGTCTGCGTGCGCGGGCCCCAGGCCGGGTCCGGGTTGAGCTTGACAACGACCTGGTCGAGGTCGGCGTTCGAGCCGAGCGCGACGGTCAGCAGGTTCGGGTAGGTCCCGCCGCCGCCCTCCCAGTACGTGCTGGTCGAGTTGTCGTTGGCGTTCGCCGCGACGAAGGTGAACTCCGTCGACGACGCCGTGATCGGCTTGCCCACCGCGAGGTTCGTCCCGGCCTGGGTGCCGGTGCGGGTGACCGTGTTGCTGTTGCCCGACTGGTTGCCCGCGGCGTCCTTGGCACGGACGTAGTACGAGACGGTGGTGCCGTCGGGCTGGGTGTCGGTGTAGGTCAGGGCGTTCCCGGCGACGCTGCCGCGCAGCTGGTTGTTGGCGTAGACGTCGTAGCCGGCGACGCCGGTGTTGTCGGTCGAGGCCGACCAGGTGAGCCGGATCTGCCCGCTCGCGGGCTGCGTGTAGGCGAGGTTGCCGGGCGCGGACGGCGGCTGCGTGTCCCCGCCGGCCGGGCCGTGCACCTCGAACTCGGACAGCTGCGCGGCGGGCCAGCCGGTGTTGGCGGTGACGTTCAGCCGGACGTACCGGGTGGTCGCCGTGACGTCGACGGTGACGGTGTTGCCGGTGGCGGGGTCGAACCGGTAGCCGGCGGAGGGTTTGAGGTCGCTGAACCCGGAGCCGTCGGTGCTGCCTTGCACGCTGAGGGTCTCTGTACGGGTTTCCCAGTTCGACGGCAGCTTGAGCACCAGTTGCGCGATGTTCGTGGCCGTGCCGAGGTCGGCCTGGACCCACTGCGGGAACTGGTTGTTGGTGCTCTCCCAGTAGGAGGCCTGGTTGCCGTCGCCGACGTTCGAGACGGGGTAGCCGGCGAGCTGGCTGCTCGCGGTGTAGGTCGCGGCGGCCGCCTGCGCGGCCGGCTGGACGGCTTGAGTGGCGGCCGTGGCGCCGCTCGCGGCCACGGCGGGTGCGGCGAGGAGGAGGGACAGGGCGGCGTAGGTCGCCGCGCGCGACAGGAGTCGCTTCGTTCTCATGGGGTTCCTCGGATCCGGGGAGGAGGGGAGACGCGTCGGGACGGCACAACCAGGGAACGGGCACGCGCGGACGGAGTCCGGCGGCGCACGGCAGCACGTCATGTGCACCTCTTCGTCGAGGCCTTCCTGACGACTGCTCCGATTTCTCGTGCTGTTGTCAGGTTCTTGCACTGATTCGTTCAAGAGTTACCGTGACGGGGGTCTCAAGTCAACGCCCGGGCAGCAAAAAGGCCTCCTCGCGAGGGATGCGAGGAGGCCTTTTTGCTGACTTACGAGCGCACGGCCCCCAGCCGGATGGCGTGGGTGCCCGGCGCGTTGGCCGGCTCCCCGCAGTGGGCGCAGACGGTGACCGCCAGCAGCTCTTCACCGCAGGCGTGACGCCAGAGGGTGGGCGGTTCGCCCTGGTGGACGTACTTGTCACCCCAGGCCATCAGCCCGAGCAGAATCGGCTGCAGCGCCCTCCCGGCTTCGGTGGGGTAGTACTCATGCCGCGGCGGGTGAGCCTCGTATTGGACCTTCTCGAGCACGCCCGCCTCGACGAGCTTGAGCAGCCGAGCCGCGAGGATGTCCCGGCTCGCGCCGGTGTTCTCGGCGATCTGGTTGAACCGCCGGTTCCCGAGCATGATCTCGCGCAACGCCAGGAGGCTCCACCGTTCGCCGACGACCTCGAGGGCCTCCGCGACCGAGCACTCGCGACCACGCCGGACCATGCCACCTCCATCGGGTTGAAAATCCAACCTAGCACTTTGGTCGTGTGGCGTGGCGGGGGTCGCCCAGTGAGGCGGGTCGACCAGAGGTCGCGAATGAGTCATTCGCGACCACCAGCGTCCCCAATGAGTCATTCGCGACCCCGCCACCAAACAACCACCCCATGTGACCTCGCGAACAGCTGAGTTGTGTAATCCAACCCACCCGACGTATACCGAACACATCCCCGATCTGCGAGGAGGCAGACGCCATGACGGACGCGGTGATCGTCGACGCGGTACGGACCCCCATCGGCAAGGGCAAGCCGAACGGAACGCTCGCCGGGGTGCACCCGGTCGACCTGCATGCCCACGTCTTGCGCGAGCTCGTCCAGCGCACCGGCATCGACCCGGCCCGGGTCGACGACGTCATCAGCGGCGCCGTCGGGCAGATCGGCGAGCAGAGCATGAACACGGCACGGTGGGCCGCGCTCGCCGCGGGGCTGCCGGAGTCGGTGCCCGCCGTGACCGTGGACCGGCAGTGCGGGAGCAGCCAGCAGGCCGTTCACTTCGCCGCGCAGGGGGTCATCGCCGGCGCGTACGACGTCGTGATCGCCTCCGGTGTCGAGTCGATGAGCCGGGTGCCGATGGGCAGCCAGGTCGCCGGGCGGGACCCGTTCGGTCCGCAGGTCGCCGCGCGCTATCCCGACGGGCTGGTGCCGCAGGGCATCAGCGCGGAGCTCATCGCCGCGAAGTGGGGCTTCAGCCGGGCGCAGCTGGACGAGTTCTCCGCCGGGAGTCACCAGCGGGCCGCGAAGGCGTGGGCGGACGGGAAGTTCGCCGGCGAGGTCGCGCCGCTCAAGGCGCCCGGGCCCGACGGTGTGCTCGTCGACGTCACGACCGACGAGACCGTGCGGTCGGGCACCACGCCGGAGATCCTCGCCGGGCTCAAGCCCGCCTTCCGCGCCGACGTCTGGGAGCAGCGGTTCCCGCAGCTCGGCTGGCACGTCACCGCGGGCAACTCCTCGCCGATCAACGACGGGGCCGCCGCACTGATGATCACCAGCTCCGAAACGGCGAAGGCGCTCGGGCTGCGGCCACGCGCCCGGCTCCACAGCTTCGCCGTCACCGGTGACGACCCGCTCCTCATGCTGACCGGCATCATCCCGGCCACCCGCAAGGTGCTCGACCGGGCCGGGCTGAGCGTGGCCGACATCGACGCGTTCGAGGTCAACGAGGCGTTCGCGAGCGTCGTGCTGGCCTGGCAGCACGAGATCGGCGCGGACCCGGCGAAGGTCAACGTCCACGGCGGCGCCATCGCGATCGGGCACCCGCTCGGCGGCAGCGGCGCCCGGCTGATGACGACGCTGCTGTCGGTGCTGGAGCAGACCGGTGGCCGCTACGGCCTGCAGACGATGTGCGAGGCGGGCGGCCTCGCCAACGCGACCATCGTCGAACGCCTGGACTGACGCGCCAGGTACGCCCGCAGCGCCGCCACGGCTCTCCCGGGATCCGCGGCGGCGACCGGGAACACCTCGTCGTAGCCGAGGGCGAGCAGTTCCGCGCGCGTGTTCCGCACGCGGCCGCCGAGCACCACGGGCAGCCCGCGCAGCCCGGGGTCGGCGCGCACGCGGCGGAGCACGTCCGCACCCGAACCGCCGAGCACAGTGGACAGCACCAGGCAGTCCGGCCGCGCGCGGCGGCACGTCCGCAGCACCTCGGCCGCCACGAGCACCTCGTGGCCTTCGCGTTCGAGGACCACCTGCAACGCGAGCAGGCTCCACGCGCCCGCGTCCACACCCGACAGCACGACCTTCACCCCGGGCAGAGCCGCGGACCCGCCCGGAAAATACGTCAGTCCGGGTCGGGTGGTTCCTCCACGCCGTCGCGGTCGGCCCACTCCAGCAGCGGTTCCAGCGAGAAGACGGCCTTGTCGATGTCCGCGTGGAGGTCGCCCAGTTCGGCGAAGCGGGCCGGGACGGTCGCGATCGTGCAGTCGCCCGGCTCGACGTCGTCGATCTCGTCCCAGCGGATCGGCGTCGACACCGTGCCTTCGGGGTTGCCGCGCACCGAATACGCGCTGGCGATCGTGTGGTCGCGGGCGTTCTGGTTGTAGTCGACGAACAGCGTCCGCGGGTCGCGGTCCTTGCGCCACCAGGTCGTGGTGACGTCGTCAGGTGCGCGCCGCTCGACCTCACGGGCGAAGGCGAGCGCCGCCCGGCGGACGTCGGTGAAGCCCCAGCGGGGTTCGATCCGGACGTAGACGTGCAGGCCGCGGCCTCCGGAGGTCTTCGGCCAGCCGACCGCGCCGAGCTCGTCGAGGACCTCGTGCGCGACGTGGGCGACCCGGCGGACGCGGTCGAAGCCGCAGTCGGGCATCGGGTCGAGGTCGATGCGCCACTCGTCCGGCTTCTCGGTGTCGGCGCGCCGCGAGTTCCACGGGTGGAACTCCACTGTGGACATCTGCACCGCCCAGGCGACGTGCGCCAGCTCGGTGACGCACAGTTCGTCGGCGTGCCGGTTGTAGCGCGGGAACGTGACCCGGACGGTTTCCAGCCACGGCGGCGCGCCGTTAGGCACGCGCTTCTGGTGCACCTTCTCCCCCGCCACGCCGGACGGGAACCGGTGCAGCATGCACGGCCGCTCGCGCAGCGCGTTGACGATGCCGTCGCCCACCGAGAGGTAGTAGTTGACCAGGTCGAGCTTCGTCTCGCCGCGGGCCGGGAAGTAGACCCGGTCCGGGTTGGAGATCCGCACGGTCCGGTGCCCGACTTCGAGCTCCACCGCCGCCGACTTCTGCGCCATGGTCCCGAAGGTAGCCCAAGTCCGCCGCTAACGTGGGTTCATGAGCCTGCCGCCGGACGGTCACGTGCACACCGAATGGTCCTGGGACACGGTCACCGGGTCGATGCTCGGGTCCTGCGAGCGGGCACTCGAACTGGGGCTGCCGTCGGTGGCGTTCACCGAGCACGCGGACCTGACGCCGTGGCTGATCCCCGAGCCGGTCCGCCCGCTGCTGCCGGACCACTTCCGGGTGCGGCTGCGCCCGGACGGCGTCCTCGAGCCGCCGGACCTCGACGTCGAGGGCTACCTGGCGTGCGTCGCGGAGTGCCGCGAGCGGTTCCCCGCGCTGCGGATCCTCTCCGGCGTCGAGCTGAGCGAGCCGCACTGGCACCGCGAACGCGCCGACGCGCTGCTCGCGGCCCACGGTTTCGACCGGGTGCTCGGCTCGGTGCACTCCCTGCCCGGCGACAACGGGCACTACCACGAGCTGAGCGTGGTCTCCGGCCGTCCGCCCGGCGAGATCCTGCGCGCGTACCTGGCGGAGGTGCTCGGCCTGGTCGAGTCGACGGCGGACTTCGCGGTGCTCGCCCACATCGACTACGCACTCCGGTCGTGGCCCGCCGAGGGCCCGCCGTTCGAGGTGGCGGAGTTCGAGGAGGAGTTCCGCACGGTGCTGGGGGCACTGAAGGCGAGCGGGCGGGCCCTGGAGGTCAACACGCAGGTGCCGCTGCCGGGCGAGGTCGTGCGCTGGTGGTTCCAGGACGGCGGCGAAGCCGTGGCCTTCGGCAGCGACGCCCACGCACCCGGCCTGGTCGGCAAGGGGTTCGCCGAGGCCGCCGCGCTCGTCGAAGCGTGCGGCTTCCGGCCGGGCCGCACCCCGCACGACTTCTGGCGCCGCTGAACCCGTCACTTTCACGTGAAAGCTACGCGCCCAGGTGGTCGCTTTCACGTGAAAGTGACGCTTATCAGGCCAGCGCGTGCCGGCCGTACGCCCGGGACTCGGCGCTCTGGTCGAGCAGGCGGGCCGCCACGCGGCCGATCGCCTCGTCCAGCTCGGCCCGGTCGCCGGTGCCCCAGTCGCCGAGGCGGTCGGCCAGCCAGTCGTGCCAGGCGCCGACCACCTTCGCGAACTCCGTGCGGCCCGCCGGGGTCAGCTCCCAGCCGTCGCGCGTGTAGCGCAGGTGGCCGGTCAGTTCCAGGCGGTTGAACGCCGGTTCGAGCACCGGCGCCGGGACGCCGAAGTGCTCGCCGATCGCCTTGAGCGTCGCCGGCTCGCCGCGGCGTTCGCGCAGGTGGACCTGCAGGAGGCACCAGATGCCGCCTTCGTCGAGGTCGCTGCCGGCCCGCTCGACGATCGCCGGGGCCACCTTGCGGCGCTCGCGGAAGAACAGCGTCGCGACCGCACGTTCCAGCTCGCGGTCGTCCGTGCGGGCCTCCGGCATCGCGAAGCCGTCGCCGAGGTCCGGGGCGGCCGCGCGGGCGGTGTCGCGCAGCGGGACCTCCTTGAGGAAGAACGCCAGCGCGAACGCGACGAGGCCGACCGGCGCCGCGGCCAGGAACACCACGTGCAACGAGTCGCTGTACGCCTTGATCACCGGTGCGGACACCGCGTCCGGCAGCGCGTGCAAGGCCGTGGGCACCTGCAGCGCCCGCGGGTCGACGCCCGGGGGCAACGAGGCCAACGCCGCGGCCAGGTTCGGCGTCAGCTGGTTGGCGTACACCGTGCCGAAGATCGCCGCGCCGAACGAACTGCCGATCGAGCGCAGGAACGTCACGCCCGAGGTGGCCACGCCGAGGTCGGCGTAGTCGACGGTGTTCTGCACGGCGATGGTCAGCACCTGCATGCCCAGCCCGATGCCGAGACCGAGCACCGCCATGTACGCCGACGCCTCCCAGAAGCCGGTGTCGGCGTCGAGCCGCGACAGCAGGTACAGCCCGATGGTCATGCCGGCTGCGCCGACCAGCGGGAAGATCTTGTAGCGCCCGGTCCTGCTGACCGCGTTGCCGGCGGCGATCGACGCGACGAGCAGCGCCAGCACCATCGGCAGCAGCCGGACCCCGGACGACGTGGCGGACGTCCCCTGGACGTACTGCATGTACGTCGGCAGGTACGACAGCGCGCCGAGCATCGCGAAACCGACGACGAAGCTCATGATCCCGCCGACGGTGAAGACCGGGTTGCGGAACAACCGCATCGGCAGCATCGGTTCCTTCGCCCGCAGTTCGGCGAAGACGAACGCGGCCAGCAGCACCACCGAGCCGATCGCCATCCCGATGATCGTCGGCGAGGTCCACGCGTACTGCGTGCCGCCCCAGCTCGTGACCAGCGTCAGGCCGGTCGCGGCCAGGCCGATGAGCAGGATGCCGAGGTAGTCGATGACCGGCTTGACCGCGGCGCGGGCGTTCGGCATCGCCGAGGACGCCACGACCAGCACCACGACGACCAGCGGGATGTTGACGTAGAACGCCCAGCGCCAGGACAGGTGGTCGACGAAGAAGCCGCCGAGCATCGGGCCCGCGACGGTCACCACGCCGAAGACCGAGCCGAGCACGCCCTGGTACTTGCCGCGCTCGCGCAGCGGGACGACGTCGGCGATGAGCGCGGTCGAGGTGACCATCAGCCCGCCGCCGCCGAGACCCTGCACCGCGCGCCAGACGATCAGCCACACCATGCTGTCGGCGAACCCGGCGAAGAACGAGCCGATGCCGAACACGACCACGGACAGCTGGAACATCAGCTTGCGGCCGAAGAGGTCGCCGAGCTTGCCGACGACGACGGTCATGATAGTTTCGGCGAGCAGGTAGGACGTGACGACCCAGGACAGGTGCCCGGCACCGCCGAGGTCGCCGACGATCGTGGGCAGCGCGGTCCCGACGATGGTCTGGTCCAGCGCGGCCAGCAGCATCCCGAGGAGCACGGCGCCGAAGACGGCGTTCACACGCCCCTTGCTCAGCGGCACGGGCCCCGGCTCGTGGGCGACCTCCGCGGTGGCCGTCATCTCGCGCCCTCCTCGCTCGGCCTCCGAGGCTAGTGCGCCGGGTCCACTGTGGATAGCCACTCGTTCCGGTGACGCAGCACCACTTCGAAGGGCTCGAAGCCCTGCGCGCGGTAGAACTCCAGCGCACCGTGATTGGCCGCGTAAGCCGTGACGGTGACGTCGTTCGCGCCGTTCTCCCTTGCCCAGTCCAGGAAAGCCGCGACTAGCTCGGCACCGGCGCCGGACCGGCGGTGCTCCGGGCCGACCCGGATGCTCTCCAGCACCGCGCTCACCGCGGCGGGCCGCAGCGGGTTCGGCGGCCGCAGCCGCCCGATCAGGTGCCCGCCGGCCGCCAGCAGGCACAGGCACGCCGGGTCTTCGACGAGGCCGGCGTAGTAGGCCTCGCCTTCGCGGGCGGGCCAGCCGGTGTCCATGAACGGATCGCGGCGGCCGCCGTCCTCGGCGAACAGCGCCGCGGCCGAGGCCACGAGGGCCGGGACGTCACTCGGAGCGCACACGGAAACAGTCATCCCGGCACGGTAGCCCGGGTGATTTTTCCCGGTAAACATCAAGTTTCCGGCAGCAGGCTTTCCAGCGCGAGCTGCTCCAGGTGCCCGGCCGCCGCGGCGCTGCCGCCCGCCGCGCGGAACGAAGCCGCCACCACCTCGGCCGCGCGCCGGTACGACGGTTCCGTCAGCACCTCTTCGAGCGCCGTGACGATCCGGTCGCGGTTCACGCGGCCGAAGCGCAGGCGGATGCCCGCGCCCGCGGCGACCACCTGGGCCGCCACGATCGGCTGGTCGTCGCGGATCGGGGCGACCACCAGCGGCAGGCCGTGCCACAGCGCCTCGCACACCGTGTTGTGGCCCGCGTGGCAGAGCACCGCGTCCACCCGCGCGAGCAACGGCAGCTGCGGGACCGAAGGCCGCACGAGGACGTTCGGCGGGACCGGGCCGAGCACGCCGCCCGGGTCCACGATCACCGCGCGGGCGGGCAGGCCGGCGAACGCCTCCGCCGTCGCCGCCAGGAATTCCGCGCCCGTACCGGTGTTCGCGGTGCCCAGGGAGACGAGCACGGTCGGGCGCAGCGGGTCGAGCCACTCCCACGGAAAGTCGCTTGTGGACGGCCGCGCGCCGAGGGCCGGGCCGACCAGCCGGACCCGCGGCGGCAGCGCGGCCGCGCCGAGCAGTTCGCGGGTGGTGAAGGCGAGCACGCCGTGCGGGGAGAACCGGGGATCGGCCCTGCCGCGGTCGCCGGCGATGCGGGCGCGCAGGCCGGCCAGCAGCTCGCCGACCCAGTCCGCGACCTTCGGCATCCCGGCCAGTGGATCGACCAGTTCCGCCGACGTCGTCGCCGAGGTGACCCACGGCAGGCCGTGCGCTTCGGCGAGCAGCCCGCCGGCCAGTGCCTGCTGGTCGGCGACCACGACGTGCGGGGAGAACGCGTCGAGGGCGGTGGTCACCCCGGGCGCCATCGTGTCGGCCAGCGGGACGAGGAAGTCCTGCCAGAGGAACCGCAGCGCGGCGGGCCCCTTGAGGTCCGGCGGCCGCTCGGGGACCTCCGGGGGCAACGCGCACGGGAACACGAGCGCGTCGGGGCCGGCCAGCCGCCACAGCAGCTCGTCGTGGCCCGCCCAGGCGACCTCGTGGCCGCGGGCGGTCAGCTCGCCCGCCACGCCCGCCGCCGGGTTCACGTGCCCGACCAGCGGCGGGACGACGAACAGGAACCGGGCCACTACCGCACCCGCGCCGGGGCGCGCGAGGTGTCGCGGACCCACTCGAAGACCAGGTCGATCACCTCGGCGGTCCGCTCGACCAGCACCGAATGGCCCTGGTCGGGCAGCACCGCGCACCGGCACCGCGCCAGGTTCGCCTCGAAGTCCGGGACCTGGGCGGCGAGGCCGGAGTCGCCGCCGAAGATGGCGAACACCGGGCAGCGCACGGCCGACAGGTCCGCCGCGATGGTCGCGCTGCGCGGGACGTCCTCGGCGATCGTGGTGGTCTCCAGGATCCGGTGCGCGGCCTTCGACAGCCGCGCGGTGTGCGCGCCGTGGTTGTCCGCGATCCAGCCGATGACCTCGTCGAGCGCCAGCCGGGTCTTGGCGTCCGCGAGGCCGTCCGCCATGTGCTGCGTCCACGCCGACGTGGGTGGTTCGCCCTCGATCGCGATGACACTCGCGACGCGGTCCGGCCGGGCGGCGGCCAGGCCGAACGCCACCGAAGCGCCGAACGAGTTGCCGACGACGTGCACCGGCCGCGTCGCACCGCAGGCGTCGAGGACGGCGACGAGGTCGTCGACGAACTGGTCCAGCCGGTAGCCCGACGCCGGGCGCGTGGTGCGGCCGTGGCCCCGCAGGTCGTACATCAGGACGTCGAGCCCGCGCGCGGCCAGCGCCGGGCCGAGCGTGAAGTAGTAGCTGGCGAGGCTGTCGGTGAGCAGGCCGTGGACGCACACCACGAGCGGCGCGTCCCCGTCGAGCGGGGCCTCGGCCGCGAGCCGCTGGACGTGCACGTCCAGCTCGCCCGCCCGGATCCGGCTCACGCCGTCGCCCGCAGCGAGGCGACGGTGTGGCGGACGAGCTCGCCGACCGTCAGCGCGATGATCTCGTCCAGGTCGCGCTCGGCGATGAAAGTCGCGAAGTTGACGCGGTCGCCGTAGTGCTCGCGCAGCTGCCCGGACAGCGCCACCAGGTCGACGCTCTCGAGTTCGAGGTCGTCGTGGAACGTCGTCTCCATCGTGATCTCGGCATCGTCCAGGCCGTACTCTTCCAGCAGGTCCCGGAGCATCCCCGCGATCTGCGCGAGGACGGTCTCCTCGTCCGTGGCCGTGGTCTCGACGCTCATCCGGCTGTCTCCTTCGTCTCTTCGGTCCAGGCGACGACGTAGCGGCGCGGCGGCCGGTCGGCGTCGGCGCAGTGGACGAGGTGGTCCCGCCCGGCGGCGCGGACGGTGAGTTCCGCCGGTGCGGCCGCGACGACCTCGAAGTCACGGGGCTCGCCGCGCAGGCCGGTCCCGAGCAGCTTCGCGACGGCTTCCTTCGCCGTCCAGAACCGGGCGAACCACCGTTCCGGATCGCCGGGCAGGCCCGCGAACAGCGCCTGCTCGGCCGCACCCAGCGCGGCGTCCACAGTGGATTCCCGCCGCGTCCCGACCTCTTCGACGTCGATGCCGCACGGCCACGGCCGGGCGATCGCCACGCCCGCTTCGGCCCGGTGCGCCACCGAGATCGTCAGCGGCGGCAGCTCCCGGCCGTAGGCGCCGGTCACGAACGGGCGCCCGGCGCCGTCGTTGCCGATGCGCAGCTCCGCCGGGAACATCTCGGACTCGCCGCGCGTCCAGAGGAACTGGCGGACGGCGTCCTTCGCGGCGATCCGGCCGAGCAGCCACTGCCTTCGCCCGCGTGGCGGCCGGTTTCCGTAGTCGTCGCGTTCGGCGCCGGCGAGGTAGTTGCGCATGATCAGCTCGCGGGTGGCCAGGTCCGGCCACTGCTCGTGCACCAGCGCCCAGCCGCCCGGCTGCTCGACCGACAGCGTCGAGCGCTCGGGCGTCCGGTCGGCCTGGCGGATGTGCGGGGTGCTGTCGAAGCGGCGGTCGCGCCAGCCGGTGAACTCGGCCCACACCTGTCCGTTGTGGACCAGCTGCATGTCGGCGTCGAGGAACTCACCGGTCAGCCCGGTGATCTTGACCAGGCACTCCAGGCGCTCCCCCGCCGCCGGGTGCGGGCCGTGGAACCGGATTTCGCGGACCGCGACGGGGAAGACGGTGGTGCGTTCGGCCAGCCGGGACATGATCCAGTAGCCGAGCACCTGGCCGACGTTGTCGAGCAGCGCGCCGGGCGCGGCGGGCGTGGTCAGCACCGCCCGGACGTGCCGCTCGCCGACGGCGGTCAGCTCGGTGACGCCCTGGAAGCGCGGGCCGTGGAACATCCACCGGTCGGCGTACAGCTCGGCGGCCGTCGTTTCCGGGACCTGCTCCGTTTCCGCCGGGAAGCGCCACGGCGCCGGCGCGTCGGCCGGGTACGACTGGGCAAGCTCCACGACGGCCTGGGAGTAGCCGTCGAGTGCGGCGAGGACCCGGCCGGGGCCGTGCGGGCGGACCCGGACGCCGACGGTGACCGCCGGGACCGCGGTGATCCACTGGGTGAGCCGGACGTCGTGCACCGCGACCGCGCGGCGGCCGGGCGCGGCCTGCTCGGCGTAGCCCATCAGGTGGTCGATCACCGTCGTGGCGGGCACGACCGGCCAGCGGTCACCCGGATCGGCGCCCGGCGGCTGCTTGAAAAAGCAGTGGTCCAGCAGGTACGGCATCGCCTCGACCGACACCTCGAGGGTGGTGTCCAGCTCGACCGGAGCTTTCACGTGAAAGCTACGCCCCAGGTGGTCGCTTTCACGTGAAAGCGACGCCCCGGCGAGTGCGGTGGACGCCAGCTCGGCCGTGTCGGTGAGCAGGGCGGCGAGTTCCGCGGCGAGCGGGCCCTTCCCGGCCAGGTCGTCCACAGTGGACCGGCGGGCCGCCGGGAGCGCGATGCGGGCGCGAACCCCCTCGTCGAGGGAGATCAGGCGGCCGCCGAGGTCCAGCTTGACCGCCTTGGGCGGCAAAGGGCGTTCGCCGGGCAGCCGGGTGAAGTCGATGTCGGCGCCGTCGGCCCACAACGCCGTCGCGACCCGGCGCAACTGCGCGAGCCCGGGCCGGTGCGCCGAGTGCGCCGCCACGACCAGGTGTTCCTCGCCGTGCAGGGTGTCGCCGACCAGCGAGCCGAGCTGGCCCGCGCCGACCTGGACGAACGCACGGAACCCGGCGGCGTGCAGCGCCCGCACGAGCGGCCGGAACCGGACCGGCTCCAGCAGGTGCCGCACGAACAGCTCGCGGACGTCCGCTTCGGCGGCCGGGTACTCCGCGACCGTCGTCGCCGACCAGATCGGCAGCCGCGGCGGGTGCAGGGTGAACCGGGCGGCCGCGTCGCGGATCGGGCCGAGGTAGGGCCGCAGCATCGGCGTGTGGAACCCGGACCGGAACGGCAGCACCTGCGCGACGATCCCGGCGTCGCGGAAGCGCGTGACGAGCGCGGCCACGGCGGCGGCCGGACCGCAGATCATGGCCTGGTTGGGCGAGTTGTCGTGGGAGAGCACGACGTCCATGCGCCCGGCCAGCTCCTCGGTCACCTTCGGCGCGGGCGCGCCGATCGCGGCGAAGGCGAGGCCGGGGACGACGAGCGCGTCGGGGTCGAAGCCGGCGAGGAACGCGTCGACCTCCGCCTCGGCGTGCACGCCGGCGACGGCCATCGCCGTCCACTCCCCCAGGCTGTGCCCGGCGACCGCGTCCGGGACGACGCCGAGGCGGCCGAGCGCGGCGTGCAGCAGCCGGCCCAGCTCGAACACCGCGGTGCCCTGGCGGCCGACGTCGCCGACTTCGACGTCCGCGTGCTGCCACGGCAGCCCGAAGTGGCGGGCGACGTCACCGCAGTTCAGCGCGAGTTCGGATTCCAGGCCGGGGAAGACGAACGCGACCTTCCCGCCGCCCGGGCCGAGCAGCGGGCGATCGGCGAACCAGACGTCGTTGCGGCCCCGCCAGGCCCGGCCGCGGGCGAGCACCTTCCTGGCCAGTGCCAGGCGTTTCTCCGTCGGGTCGACGACGCCGAGGCGGACCGGCCCGTCGCCGGTCGACGATGTTCCGGGCTTCTCGAGCAGGTCCCGCAGTTCCTCGACGGTGCGGGCGGCCAGGCGCAGCACCCGCTCGGGTTCCCGCACGACCGCTGCGGGTCGTGGGCGCCCCGGGGCCTGTTCCAGCACGACGTGGGCGTTGATCCCGCCGAACCCGAACGCGTTGACCCCGGCCCGGCGCACGGCCGCGTCCCAGTCCTTCGCGGTGTCCAAGGTGGAAAACCGGGTCCGCGCGAGGCCGGGGTGCGGGTCGTCGCAGTGCAGCGTGGGCAGCAGGACGCCGTGGTGCACGGCCAGCGCGGCCTTGACCAGCCCGGCGATGCCGGCCGCGGGCATGGTGTGCCCGATCATCGACTTGACCGAGCCGAGGACCGCTTCGCCGCGCGTGCCGAACACCTCCGCGAGGGTGGCCAGCTCGGCCGTGTCGCCGGCCGGGGTCGCGGTGCCGTGGGCTTCCAGGAGGCCGAGCGAGTCCGGTGCGGCGGGGTCGAGCCCGGCCGCGGTCCACGCCTGGCGGACCGCGCGGACCTGGCCGCCGGAGTCGGGGTTCGCGAGGCTCGCGGTCCGCCCGTCGGAAGCGACGCCGGTCCCGGTGATCACAGCGTAGACGCGGTCGCCGTCGCGTTCGGCGTCGGCGAGGCGCTTGAGCACGACGACGCCGGTGCCTTCGCCGATGAGCACGCCGTCGGCGTCGCGGTGGAACGGCCGGATGCGCTCGGTCGGCGACAGCGCGCCGAGCTGGGTGAACACGCTCCAGAAGGTGATGTCGTGGCAGTGGTGCACGCCGCCGGCGAGGACGACGTCGCAGCGTCCGCTCGCGAGTTCGCGCACGGCGTGGTCGACGGCGATCAGCGAGGACGCGCACGCGGCGTCCACGGTGTAGGCCGGGCCGCGCAGGTCGAGGCGGTTGGCCAGCCGCGACGCCGCGAGGTTGGGCACCAGCCCGATCGCGGACTCCGGCGCTTCCGGGCCGAGCTGGTCGGTGAAGGCCGCCCGGACGGCGTCCAGGCTCGCCGGGTCGAGGTCCGGCAGCAGCTCGCCGAGCGTGCGGACGAGCTGGGTGGCGGTGCGGACGCGCTGGTCGAGCCGGACGAGCCCCGGGGTCAGGTAGCCGCCGCGGCCGAGCACGACGCCGACCTTCGCCCGGTCCGCGGGCAGGCGGTCCGGGCCGCCGGCGTCGGCTAGCGCCTGTGCCGCGACCCGCAGCGCGATCAGCTGGTCGGGTTCGGTGGCGGGCACCGAGGTGGGCATGATGCCGAACCCGGCGACGTCCACTTCGGCCAGTTCGTCGACGAACCCGCCGCGGCGGCAGTAGACCCGGTCGGCCCGCCGCTCGTCCGGCGCGTAGTGCGCGATGTCCCACTTCTCCGCGGGCACTTCGGTGATGGCGTCGACGCCGCCGACGAGGTTGCGCCAGTACGACGCCAGGTCCTGGGCCCCGGGCAGCAGCACCGACATGCCCACGATCGCCACGCGCATCCCGGTCACCACCCCGAAGCGGTGTGGACGACGGCGGCGGTGCCGGCGCGGCCCCAGGCCAGCTCGCGCAGCAGGCCGAGGGCGCCTTCCTCGGGGTCGATCAGCGCGATGCCGCGGCGGGCGTAGTCGCGCATGAGCTCCCGCGTGACCATCCCGTCGTGCTCGCCGGCCGGGGCCCACGGTCCCCAGTGGACGGTCACCGCCCGCCCGGCGGGCCACCGCCGCCCGAGGCTTTCGAGTGCGTCGTTGGCGGCGGCGTAGTCGGCCTGGCCCCGGTTGCCGAGCGCGGCGGCGATGCTGCCGAACAGGACGACGAACTTCGGCTCGTCGGGCAGGTCGGCGGTCGCTTCGAGCAGGGTCCGGGCGCCCTCTGCCTTGGTGCTGTAGACGCGGGCGAAGGACTCCGGGGTCTTGTCCGCGACGAGCTTGTCCTCGATGACGCCGGCGGCGTAGACGATCCCGTCGAGCCGTCCGTGCTCGGCGTGGATCTCCTTGACCGCGCGGTGGACGGCTTCGGAGTCGAGGATGTCGACGGACTGGTAGCGCACCGGGCTGCCGAGGGCTTCGAGCTCGGCGAGGGTGGTCCGGACCTCGCGCTCGCCGGTGATCCGCCGGACGGCCCGCTCGATCTCGGCGGGGTTCTTCAGGCCGGCGGAAATGAGGGCGGCGCGGAGTTCTTGGGCGTCTTTCGCCTGCGGGTACTCGTCTTCCGCGGCCAAGGCCGTCCGGCCGAGCAGCTCGATCCGGCACCGCGCCGTGGCCGCGAGCGTCCGGGCGAAGCGGGCGGTGATGCCCTTGGCCCCGCCGACGAGGAGGACGACCGACTCGCGGTCCAGCCCGATGGCGGCGGCTTCGGCCACGCCGTCACCCGCGGGTCCCGCGCCGCTGCCGGCGAGCAGGCCGAGACCTTCCTCGGTGGGTTCGATGCCGTGCCGGGCGTTCCCACGGCGGACGACGACCGGCTCGCGGTCCGGTGTGGACAGTTCGGCGACGAGCCCGGCGGCGTCCGCGCCTTCGACGACCCGGCTGAGCGTGTCCGGGTACTCGCGGGCGACGGCGCGGTGGAAACCGCGGAGCCCCTCGGCCGGTCCGGCGCTGAGCAGCCACCGGGGGTGCCCGGCGAGGGCGTCCTGGTAGCGCGGGAAGGCGGTGGGCAGGACGGCGTCGAGGAACAGGTACCCGTCGAAGCCCGGGCGCACCTCTTCGCCGGTCTCGGCCTCCGCGCCGTGGGTCTCGAGTTCTCCCCGGACGCCGTCGGCGAACGCGCCGGAGCCGACGACCAGGAACCGGTGGCCCGCGATGTCGAGGGTGGCGGCGGGGGCGAGTTCTACCTCGGTCATGACGTACCGCTTCGGCGCGACGATCACGGGTTCGGGCTCGCCCACGACCGGCAGCGGTTCGTCACGGCCCGTCTCGCCGGTGCCCAGCAGCTCGGCGATCCCCGCCGCGGTCCGGGCCTTGGCCAGCTCCTCGACGTCGCCGGTGCCCAGGCGGATGGTCAGCTCTCCGGCGATCTCGGCCCGTTTGATGGAGTCGACGCTCAGGTCGGCTTCGAGGTCGAGGT
Organism: Amycolatopsis lexingtonensis; assembly: GCF_014873755.1. Taxonomy (NCBI): domain Bacteria; kingdom Bacillati; phylum Actinomycetota; class Actinomycetes; order Pseudonocardiales; family Pseudonocardiaceae; genus Amycolatopsis; species Amycolatopsis lexingtonensis. The sequence continues at coordinate 1,939,215 of NZ_JADBEG010000001.1, read as the reverse complement.
CCGGCTCGATCATGTCCACCGGGTAGCCGGTCCGCTCGCCGATCACCGCGACCACGGTCTCCAGCACGGACGTACCGGGGGCGGACGGTTGCGGCGTCCCGACCAGGTCGGCGATCGCCGCCGCCGTGCGGGCCTTGGCGAACTCCTCGACGTCACCGCCGGTCAGCCCCAGCCGCGCGGCCAGCTCGCCCGCGATCTCCGCGCGCTTGATGGAGTCGACGCTCAAGTCGGCTTCGAGATCGAGATCCGGCTCGATCATCTCCACCGGATACCCGGTCCGCTCGCCGATCACCGCGACCACGGTCTCGAGCACCGAGCGCCCCAATGTGGCGTTCGGTGCGTCAGACGCACCGAACGCCACATTGGGTGCGTCAGACGCAACCAACGCCACATTGGGGCGCTCCGGCACCACGACCTGAGGCTCGCCGTTGCCGAGGTACCCGAGCAGGACGTCACGCTGGGCGGCGATCATCTCGCGGCTCGTCCGGAGGAAGTCCGCGACCATCTCCTCCGAAGACGACGTCGTCGGTGCCGCCGCGGCGGTCAGGCTCAGCGTCACCCGTGAGGCCGGTCGCAGCGCGCCCGCCGGGATCGTGCCGTCCGCGGTGCGGAGCAGGTGGCCGTCGACCGTCCACCCCGGACGCTTCGGCCGCGGGGCCGTGCCCGCGTCGGCCGCGTCGCGGCCGCGGAACAGCCAGCCCGTCTCGACCGGCACCCCGGACACCGCCAGCCGCGCCAGCGCGCCGAGGAAGCCCGGCAGGCCGCGGCGGCCCGGCTGCTCGAAGCCGACCGTCCGATGGGGACGGTCGCCGAGGATCGCGGCGACCTGCTTGGCGAGCACCGCGCCCGGTCCCGCTTCGACGAACACCCGTGCGCCGGCCGCGTACATCGCCTCGACCTGCTCGACGAACCGCACCGGCGCGCCCAGCTGCGCGGCCAGCTCGCCGCGGATCTCGTCCGGTTCGGCCGGGTACGGCGCCGCCGTCCGGTTGCCGTACACCGGGACCGCGGGCCGCACGACGCCGATCGCGCCCAGCGTGCGGCCGAACGCCTCGCCCGCGCCCGCCACCAGCGGGCTGTGGAACGCGCACGCCACCTGGATCCGTTTCGCGCCCAGTCCGGCGGCGCGCAGCCGCTCGACCGCCGCCGAGACGTCCGCGGTGGCCCCGGAAATCACCGTCTGCTTCGGCGAGTTGTGGTTGGCCAGTACCACCGGCGACGCGCCGAGCACCGACTCGACGTCCGCCGCGGACGCCGACACCGCCGCCATCGCGCCCGGGTCCGCCGCGGGCACCGCGTCCAGGATCGACCCCGCCCGGGCGTGGCTCGCGTACAGCAGTCCCTCGGGTGTGAAGACGCCGGCCGCGGCCAGCGCGGTCAGCTCGCCGTAGCTGTGCCCGCCCAGCATCGCGGGCCGCACGCCGGCCCGGGTCAGCAGCCGGAACGCCGCGAGCCCGGCCAGGCCGAGCGCGGGCTGGGCGACCCGGGTGTCGGTGACCCGGTCCTCCGACGCCCGGCGCGCGGGCTCGCCGAACACCGCCGGGCCGAAGACGACGCCGGCCGTCGCCGGGTCGAGGCGCAGGTACCGCTGCAGTTCGGGGAAGGCGACGAACAGCTCGGCGAACATGCCCGGCCGCTGGCTGCCCTGGCCGGGGAACAGCACCGCCACCGCGCCCGGTTCGGTCCCGTCGCCGCGGAACACCCCGGCCGGATCCCGCCCGTCGAGTGCGTCGCGCAGCAGGGAAACCAGTTCGTCCACAGTGGACGCGACCACGGCGAGCCGCGCTACCCGGCCCTCCGCCCGCCGCGACGCGCTCAGCGCCAGGTCCCGCAACCGCCACGGCTCGTGCCCGGCCGGCACGTCCGACGCCAGCGCCAGCAGGTCCCGCGCCGCCGCCTCCGTCGCGAAGGTGAACAGTTCCGCGGGCCACTCGTCGGCGGTCTGGACCGGTGGGACGCTGTCGTGCGCACCCAGCACGACGTGGAAGTTGGTCCCGCCGAAGCCGAACGCGCTGACCCCGGCGATCCGCTCGGCGGCCGGCGCGGTCCACGGCTGTGCCGCCGACTGGAACACGAACGGGCTGGTCTCGGCGTCCCAGGCCGGGTTCGGCGCGGAGATGTGCAGCGTCGGCGGCTTGACGCCGGTGTGCAGCGCGAGCGCGGTCTTGATCAGCCCCGCAAGGCCCGCCGCGCATTTGGTGTGCCCGATCTGGGACTTCACCGACCCGATCGTGCAGCCGCCCGGGGCGGCCCCGGCCTCGGTGAACACCTTCGTCAGCGTGGCCAGCTCGGTCCGGTCGCCGACGACGGTCCCGGTGCCGTGTGCCTCCACCAGTCCGACCTGCGCGGGAGAGACACCGGCGTTGCGATAGGCGCGGGTCAGTGCGGCGTGCTGGCCTTCCGGCCGCGGCGCGGTCAGCCCCAGCGCGCGGCCGTCGGACGCCGCACCGACGCCCTTGATCACCGCGTAGACCCGGTCGCCGTCGCGTTCGGCGTCGGCCAGGCGCTTGAGCGCGACGCAGGCGACACCTTCGCCGAGCGCGATGCCGTCCGCCGCGCTGTCGAACGTCGCCGACCGCCCGGTCGGCGAGAGGGCGTGCGCCGAGGCGAACAGGAGGTAGTCGTTGATGCCGTTGTGCAGGTCCGCGCCCCCGCAGAGGACGAGGTCGCTGGTGCCCGCGGTCAGCTCCTTGCAGGCTACATCGACAGCGGTCAGCGAAGACGCGCAGGCCGCGTCGACGGTGTAGTTCGCCCCGCCGAGGTCGAGCCGGTTGGCGATCCGCCCGGCGATGACGTTGGCCAGCACGCCGGGGAACGAGTCCTCGGTGATCCGCGGCAGCCGTTCGTCCAGTTCGGACGGCAGTTCGCCCACATAGGACGGCAGCACGGTCCGCAGGCTCATCGCGTTCGACAGGTCGCTGCCCGCCTCGGCGCCGAACACCACCGACGTCCGCGAGCGGTCGAACGCGCGCTTCTCGTAGCCGGCGTCCACCAGCGCGCGGTGCGCGGCCTCCAACGCCAGCAGCTGCACGGGTTCGATGCTGGCCAGCGACGACGGCGGGATGCCGTAGCGCAGCGGGTCGAAGCCGATCTCGGGCAGGAACCCGCCCCAGCGCGACGGCGTCTTCTCGCCCTGCCCGTCCGGGTCGTAGTACAGCGAGGTGTCCCAGCGCTGCGGCGGGACCTCCGTGACGGCGTCCACTCCGGACAGCACGTTCGCCCAGAACGACGCCAGGTCGGGGGCCTGCGGGAACAGGCACGCCATCCCGACGATCGCGATGTCGAGGGGTTCGGGCGCGGCGGGTTCCGGTTCGGTGGCCCCGAACTCCGCGGCCCGCGCGCGCAGGAAGGCGTCCGCGCCCGCCCCCACGGCGTGGTGCAGGTCGGCGATCGTCGTCACGGCCGAGCGGAGCACCGCGACCTCGCCCGCCATGAACATGCCTTCGGCGAGCTGCCGGTCCTCGCCGACGTCACGCAGCTCGGCGCCGACGCGCTCGATGCCCTTGCTCGCCAGGCGGAGGCGTCCGACGTTGAGCGTCTCCAGCTGTTCCCACGCGTCGCGGCTGGGCACGCCGCGCTCGGCGAGGTCCGCCTTGATCGCCGCGTACTCCGCGGTGAACGGGCTGCGGACGCAGCGGGTGGCGTGGCCCGGCGCGGTTTCCAGCAGGTCGGTGTGCCGGGCGGCCAGCAGCTGCCGCTGGAACCCCGGCAGCACCGCGCCCGCCTCGACGGCCTCGCGGGTGAACAGGTACGCGGTGCCCATCAGCAGCCCGATCGCCGCACCCCGCGCCGCCACCGGCGCGGCGAGCGCGGCCACCATCGCGGCCGACCGCGCGTCGTGGACGCCCCCGGCGAACAGCAGCTGCAGCCCCGCGGCGGCATCCGGCGTGGTGGCGAGGAAGTCGGCGAGGACGCCGAGCTGCGCCTCCCACAACGGAAAGCTGGTGCGCGGCCCGACGTGGCCACCGCATTCCGAGCCTTCGAAGACGAACTTGCGCGCCCCGGCCTCGAGGAACTGCTTCAGCAGTCCGGGCGAGGGCACGTGCAGGAACGTCGAGATCCCGGCGTCCTCCAGGACCGCGGCCTGCGCCGGGCGCCCGCCCGCGATGATCGCGTGGGTCGGCCGCAGCTCGCGGATCACCGCCAGCTGGGCGGCTTTGACGTCGTCGGCGGCGAACCCGAGCACGCCGACGCCCCACGGCGCGTCGCCGACGGTTTCGCGGGTCCGTTCCAGGACGTCCCGGGTCTGGTCCGCGCCGGACAGGGCCAGCGCGATGAACGGCAGCGCGCCGCCCGCCGCGACCTCGGCGGCGAACGCGGGCTGATCGCTGACGCGGGTCATCGGGCCCTGCGCGATCGGCAGCGCCGTGCCGAGCGCGCGGCTGCCCGCGCTGTCCGGGCCCAGCACCGGCGTTTCCCCGCGCAGCGCCGTCTCGACGGCGTCGGCCAGGCCGCGGACGGCCGCGGTCACCGTGCCCCAGCGGTCGCGGAACCGGGTGGCGAGGAAGACGTCCTGTCCCGCTTCGAGCGGCTCGGCACCCCGGCGCGCGAGCACGCGGACGCCGTCGACGACGGTCGTTTCCGAGCCGTCGAGCCCGGTCAGGCCGGCGGTGAGCCGAGCCGGCAGCTCGGCTTCGGGCAGCAGGGCGAGCTGCGTATCGAGCACGACGCCGGCGGCGCCACCGGCGATGGCGGCCGCGGCGGTGTGCGGCCCGATCCCGCCCGCGGCCCACACCGGGACGTCGGGCGCGTCGTCGGCGAGCAGGGCCTGCAGCAACACGAACGTGCTCAGTTCACCCGTCCGGCCACCGCACTCGTGACCCCGCGCGATGAGGCCGTGCGCCCCGGCGTCGACCACCCGCGCGGCCGACGAACGGGACGTGACCTCGGCGAGCACCCGGCGGCCCGGGAAGTCGTGTGCCGTGCACCCGGCGTCTTCGGTCAGCAGGACCGTGGTGACGGCTTCGGGCAGCTCCGCACCCGGCGGCGGGCCCGCGAGCCGGACCCCGAACGCCGGGACACCCCATTCGCCCAGCAGCGCCAGCTCCTCCGCGCCGGCGGCGTCCCCGGCGGTCAGGTCGAGCACGCCGAGCCCGCCCCCGCGCGCGACGGCGGCGACCCCGCGTGCCGACGGCCATCGCAGCGGCGACACGGCGACAACCAGCCCGGCCGGCGCGGAGTCGTCTTTCGACAGACGCATGGAAACTCCCGCTACGCACGAATGGGTGAGGGGTAACGGGGAGTACTTAAGCGGGTTCCCTCCACGTCGTCAACAACCCACCGCGATTTCATCGCCGCGGTTCAGAAAATTCGAGACGGACCAGGCCGTCAGCGCAAGAATTTAACGTCGCCGTCATGTTCTCCGCGTCCGGGATGCGGGACCGGATTGCCGGCCGTGACGTCCGGACCGGTTCCCGGCGGTGGTCCACCCGACCTACGCCGCCGGACGGCGCAACCCATCCCGCCTGGTGGACGCCGGGCGGTTACCCGCACCGGCTCACTCCGTCCGGCGGGTCGGAAGTTTCGGCATTGCTACCACGGTATATCGGGAAAGTAATACCGACCGACCGGTATCCCCTTCTCGACGACCGCATTGGACGTCAATTATGCGGCCGCGAGCGAGCATTAGTCATTACCTTTACGGGCGCTGACAAGAATCCGCCCGTGAATGCGCGACCCCCTCCGCGCTCCACCGGGGGTCCACTGTGGATTCGACGCCCACCCGGATCCCCCGTGCTCACACGATCAGGCACCCACCCTCCGGGACCGTCGGCCGCGGCACGACCACCGGTATTCGAGCGAACACCATCAGTGCGCCACCCGACGTCCGACGAGCGGCAGTGATCGCAATCTTCCCTCTCCGCGTTACAAATTTTCCCTGAGAAAAGCTGAAGACATTTCGCATACCCGTCGGTAACAGTGGACATATCGTCTACGCTTGGACTGATCGTCCAGCAAGGAGGCACTGTGGACTACTGGTACACCGACGACCGCTCGGGCAAGCGGTACCCGGGTGACCCGCTGCGGTGGCGCGGCGACGACGGCGCCCCGCTCACCGTGGCCCCGCTGCCCGGGCTCGGCCCCGGCGACGTCGACACCGGGGTCCGGTCGCTCTGGCGCTACCGGGCCGCGCTGCCCGGCGACCTCCAGCCGGTCTCGCTGGGCGAAGGCTGTACCCCGCTGGTGCCGCGGCGCTGGGGCGACGCCGACGTCCGGTTCAAGCTCGAGTGGTTCAGCCCGACCGGCAGCTTCAAGGACCGCGGCACCAGCGTCATGGTCTCCGCGCTGGCCGGCGCCGGGGTGAAGGAACTCCTGGAAGACAGCTCCGGCAACGGCGGCTCGTCGGTCGCGGCCTACAGCGCCGCGGCCGGGATCGCGGCGACCGTCCTGGCCCCCGAGGGGACCTCGCCCGCCAAGGTCCTGCAGACCCGCGCGTACGGCGCGACCGTCGAGCTGGTGCCCGGCAGCCGGGACGACACCGCCGCCGAGGCCGTCCGGCGCTCGGTCACGACGACCTACGCCAGCCACAACTGGCACCCGTTCTTCCTGCAGGGCACCAAGACCCTCGCCTACGAGCTGTGGGAAGACCTCGGCTTCCGCGCGCCCGACGCCGTCGTCACGGTGGCCGGCGCGGGCAGCATCGTGCTGGGCTGCGACCTCGGGTTCGGCGAGCTGCTGGCCGCCGGCTCGATCACGCGGCGGCCGCGGCTGCTCGTCGCGCAACCGCGGAACTGCTCCCCCATCGACGCCGCCGTCCACGACCGGCAGCCGCCGCCGTTCGCCCCGACCGTCGCCGAAGGCACCGCCATCCGGCAGCCGGTGCGGCTGCCGGAGGTCGTCGCGGCGATCCGCCGCTCCGGCGGCGACACGGCCGCGATCGAGGAGGACGCCATCGCCGCCGCGGCCCGCCGCCTGGCGGCGATGGGTCTCTACGCCGAGCCGACCAGCGCGACCGCCGCCGCGGCCATCGACGTCTTCCGCGCCCGCGGCGCGATCCGGCCGGGCGAAACCACCGTCGTCGTCCTCACCGGCTCCGGCTTGAAGGCGGCCGACAAGCTGCGGGAGCTGCTCGGATGACCGAGGACGAGCTGCTGCTGCGCGAGGCGGAGAAGATCGCCCACGCCGTCGGCCGGATGTTCCCCGGCCTGTGCGAAGTGGTGCTGCACGACCTGCGCGACCCGGCCCACGCCGTCCGCGCGATCGAAGGCGCCCTGTCCGGTCGCGCCGTCGGCGACCCCGCCACCGAGCTGGGCCTGGCGCGGATCGCCGACCCGGGCTTCCCGGACGTGCTGCAGAACTACCCGAACCGGTTCCCGGACGGCCGCCCGGCGAAGAGCACGTCGATCGGCATCCGCAACTCCGCCGGCGAGTACGTGGCCGCGCTGTGCCTGAACCTCGACGTCTCCCAGCTCGCCGCGGCGGCCCACGCCCTGACACGCCTGGCCGCCACCGCCGAACCCGCCCCGCTGGCCGAAACCCTGCGCGCCCGCACCGCCGACGAACTCCGCACCCTGGTCGAGGCCTACGCGGCCGACCGCGGCCACACCCCGCGCACCCTCCCGGCGGCGGCGAAGAAGGACCTCGTCCGGTCGGTGAAGGAGCGCGGGTTCCTGGAGCTGAAGAACGCGGTGCCGGCGCTGACGGAACTGCTGGGGATCTCACGCGCCACCGTCTACAACTACCTGCGCTGACTCAGAAGACCGACCACCCGGTCAGCGTCGTGAACCGGTCGAGCGCGGCCACCCCCGCCACGGAGTTGCCGCGTGCGTCCAAACCCGGGCTCCACACGCACACCGCGCACCGGCCCGGGACGATCGCGACGATGCCGCCGCCCACGCCGCTCTTGCCCGGGAGGCCGACGCGGTAGGCGAACTCGCCCGCCGCGTCGTAGGTGCCGCACGTCAGCATCACCGCGTTGATGCGCTTGGCCGCGCTCAGGCCGAGCAGGCGGGACCCGTCGTTGCGGACGCCGTGGCGGGCCAGGAACAACGCCGAGCGGGCGACGTCCGCGCAGCTCATCGCGATCGAGCACTGGCGGACGTACTGGTCGAGCACCGACGGCACCGGGTGGCGCATGTTGCCGTAGGAGGCCATGAAGTACGCGAGGGCGCGGTTGCGGTCGGCGTGGCCCGCCTCCGACGCCGCCACCTCGGGGTCGACGTCGATTTCGGGGCGGCCGCTCTCCTCCCGCAGGAACGCGAGCAACGCCTCCGCCGCGTCGCCGTGGCGCGCGAGTTCGTCGGTCACCACCAGCGCGCCCGCGTTGATGAACGGGTTGCGCGGGATGCCATCCTCGTGTTCCAGCTGCACCAGCGAATTGAACGGGTCGCCCGACGGTTCGCGGCCGACCCGCGCCCACACGCCGTCGCCGCGGGAAAGCGTCAAGGCGAGGGTGAACACTTTGGACATGCTCTGCACGGAGAACGGGTGCCGCCAGTCGCCGACGCCGTGCAGCGCACCGTCCACTTCGGCCACCGCCATGCCGAACCGCCGCGGCTCGACCCTGGCCAGTGCGGGAATGTAGTCCGCGACAGCGCCGCGGCCGACGTCGGACGCGACGTCGTCGGCGATCCGGTCCAGCAGCGCCGCGAGGTCCACCGCCGTAGCGTAGAAGGCGCCCGGATCCGGGCGCGCGGCACCCCTGTCAAATCGAAACCGGGTAATAGCGGGAAAAACGTGCGGTGATCTCCGGCACACCTTAAGTCTTCCTTAGTCCGCTTGGTGACTTGCCGCACAAGCTCTAGCGTCCGTGGACCATGGATTCCTCGCTCCTCACCGAAAAAGGTGAAAGCTACTCGAAAGCGCTGGGCAACCGCCAAGTGCAGATGATCGCCATCGGCGGCGCGATCGGCGTCGGGCTCTTCCTCGGTGCCGGCGGCAAGCTGCACCAGGTCGGCCCGTCGCTGATCTTCTCCTACGCGATCTGCGGGGTGGCCGCCTACTTCGTGATGCGCGCGCTCGGCGAACTCGTCCTGCACGAGCCCAGCTCCGGCAGCTTCGTCACCTACGCACGGAAGTTCATCGGCCCGTGGGCCGGGTTCGTCTCCGGCTGGATGTACTGGGTGAACTGGGCGATGACCGGCATCGCGGAGATCACCGCCGTGGCCATCTACGTGCACAAGTGGCTGCCGGACGTGCCGCAGTGGATCACCGCGCTGGTCGCGCTCGGCGTGCTGATCGCGGTGAACCTGCTTTCGGTGAAGCTGTTCGGGGAGCTCGAGTTCTGGTTCTCGGTGGTCAAGGTGCTGGCCATCGTCGTCTTCCTGATCACCGCGATCGGCCTCGTGCTCACCAGCGCGGACATCGGCGGCACCACCGCCGGGCCGCACAACCTGACCGGCCACAGTGGACTCTTCCCGGCCGGCATCGGGATCGCGCTGATGACGCTGCAGGCGGTCATCTTCGCCTACTCGGCCATCGAGGTCGTCGGCATCGCGGCCGGCGAGACCAAGAACGCCCGCAAGGTGCTGCCGAAGGCGATCAACGGCGTGGTGTGGCGGATCGGCGTGTTCTACGTCGGCTCCGTGCTGATGCTGGCGATGCTGCTGCCCTGGCCGTTCTACAACGGCGACGAGAGCCCGTTCGTCACGGTGTTCTCGCGCCTGGGCATCCCGGGCATCGGCGACGTGATGAACGCGGTCGTGCTCACCGCGGCGCTGTCCAGCGTCAACTCCGGGCTCTACTCGACCGGCCGGATCCTGCGCTCGCTGGCCGAGAAGGGCGAGGCGCCGTCGTTCGTCAGCCGGATGAGCGGCCGCCACGTGCCCTACGGCGGCATCCTGTTCACCTCGGTCGCCTACCTGCTCGGCGTGGTGCTGAACTACCTGGTGCCCAAAGACGCGTTCGACATCGCCATCGCGATCGCCTCGCTCGGCGTGATCACCACGTGGGCGACGCTGGTCTTCTGCCAGCTGCGCCTGCGCCAGGCCGCCCTGCGCGGCGAGGTCGAACGGCCGTCGTACCGGATGCCGTGGGCGCCGTACTCGGGCTGGGCGACGCTGGCGTTCCTGGTGCTGGTCGTCGTGCTGATGGGCTTCTCCGACGGCGCCGAGAAGATCGCGTTCTACTCGATCCCGGTGCTGGCCGTGGTGCTCGCGGTGGGCTGGCGCTTCGTCTCGAAGCGGCGGGAACGCACCCCGCTCGGGTAGCGGCCCGGCCGCGGGCGGGCATACTCGACGGGTGTCCACGAGCAGCACCGAACCCCGGCGGGTGACGATCCACGACGTCGCCCGCTCGGCCGGGGTGTCCCGGCAGACGGTGTCGCGGGCGCTGAACGACAAGGCCGAGATCGACGGCTCGACCAAGCAGCGCGTGCTCGACGCCGCCCGCGAGCTCGGGTACCGCCCCAGCCGCTTCGCCCGCGGCCTGGTCCGGCAGGACACCACCACGATCGGGCTGGTGGTGCCGGACCTGCTCAACCCCTTCTTCACCGAGGTCGCCTCCGGCGCGCTGGAGGCGGCCCGGGCCCGCGGCTGGCACGTCGTCGTCTACGACACCGCCGGCGACGCGGAGCAGGAACTGGCCACGCTGCGGGTGATCGGCACCCAGGTGGACGCGGTGGTCGGCTACTTCAGCCGGTCCGACGAGGACCTCGACCGGTTCACCCCCGGCATCCCGGTGGTGCTGCTCGGCCGGGAGCCGCGCGCCCCGCGATTCAGCGGCATCGCGATCGACGGCGAGGACGGCGTCCGGGAGGCCGTGGCGCACCTGGTCGGCCGCGGGCACCGGCGGATCGGCATGCTCGACCACGACGGCCGGCCCGAGCCGAGCATCCGCCAGCACTGGTTCCGGCGGGCCGTCGCCGAGCACGGCATCGCGCTGGCACCCGGGTGGATCGCGCGCGCTCCGCAGAGCGTCGACGGCGGGGGTGCCGCGCTCGCCACCCTGCTCGCCGCGCACCCCGACGTCACCGCCGTGTTCGCCTTCAACGACGTCATCGCCATCGGCGCCCTGCGCGAGGCCCGCCGGTTCGGCCTGCGCGTGCCCGCCGATCTCGCGGTGATCGGCTTCGACGGGCTCGCGCTTGGCACCCTCGTCGAGCCGGAGCTCTCCAGCGTCGCCATCGACACCCGCGCGCTCGGCGCTCTCGCCGTCGAGCAGGCGGCCCGGCTCGTGACCGGTGCCGCGCCCCTCGAGCCCGGCGAGCTGATCATCCGCGGCGCCCTCCACCTGCGCGAATCCGCCTGATCCCTTGACACGCCGACGCGGCGCCACGCAGACTTCCGGGCGTCCCGTGAACGTTCACGGGAGCGTTCACGGCGCTGACGGAGAGGACTCCATGTCGTACGTCGAAGACCCGGGCCCGGGCCACGGTTCGGTACCGCCGCGCGCGGCCTTCACCTCCGACGCGCCGTCGCTGTCGCTGAACGGCACCTGGCGGTTCCGGCTCTCCCCCAGCGTCGCGGCGGCCCCGGATCCGCTCGACGCCGACGACTCCGGGTGGGCCGAGCTGCCGGTGCCGTCGCTGTGGCAGCTGCACGGCCACGGCGCGCCCGCGTACACCAACGTCCACTACCCGTTCCCGGTCGACCCGCCGCACGTCCCGTCGGACAACCCGACCGGCGACCACCGGCTGCGCTTCGACCTGCCCGCGGACTGGCCATCCGGGTCCGCGCTGCTGCGCTTCGACGGGATCGACTCGTGCGGCCGGATCTGGCTCAACGGCACCGAGCTCGGCGTCACGAAGGGCAGCCGGCTGCCGTCGGAGTTCGAGGTCGGCCCGCTGCTGCTGCCCCGGGACAACGTCCTGGTGGTGCGCGTGCACCAGTGGTCGGCGGGCAGCTACCTCGAGGACCAGGACATGTGGTGGCTGTCCGGGATCTTCCGGTCGGTCACGCTGCTGTCGCGGCCGCTCGGCGGCATCGGCGACTACTGGGTCCGCGCGGACTACGACCACGTCTCAGGGCTGGGCACGCTCCGCGTCGACACCGGCCCGGACGTCGTGCTGGACGTCCCTTCGCTCGGTGTCGTGGGACACCCGGCAGGCGAACCGCTGGAGCTGCCGGTCGAACCGTGGAGCGCCGAGACACCCCGCCTGTACGAGGGCACGCTGTCCACCGCGGCCGAACGGGTGCCGGTGCGGATCGGCTTCCGGACGGTGTCCATCGAGGACGGTCAGCTCAAGGTCAACGGACGGCGCCTGCTGCTGCGCGGGGTGAACCGCCACGAGCACGACCCCCGCACCGGGCGGGTGGTGTCCCGGGAGACGGCGCTGGCCGACGTCCTGCTGATGAAGCGGCACCACGTCAACGCCGTCCGGACCAGCCACTACCCGCCGGACCCGGCGTTCCTCGAGCTGTGCGACGAGTACGGCCTGTGGGTGATCGACGAGTGCGACCTGGAGACCCACGGCTTCGGGCCGCTGGGCTGGGAGCGCAACCCGAGCGCCGAGCCGATGTGGACGGACGCCTACCTGGACCGGATGCGGCGCACGGTGGAGCGGGACAAGAACCGGCCCAGCGTGATCCTGTGGTCGCTCGGCAACGAAAGCCACACCGGGGACAACCTGGCGCGGATGGCGGACTGGGTGCGCCACCGCGACCCGACGCGACCGGTGCACTACGAGGGCGACCACGACTGCTCCTATGTGGACGTCCACAGCCGGATGTACGCGACCCCGGACGAAGTCGACCGGATCGGGCGCCGCGAGGACGACAACGAGCGGCGCCGGGACCTGCCGTTCATCCTCTGCGAGTACGCGCACGCGATGGGCAACGGCCCGGGCGGGCTGCTGGAGTACCGGGAGCTGTTCGAGCGGTACCCGAACTGCCAGGGCGGGTTCGTCTGGGAATGGATCGACCACGGCCTCGCCGCCCCGGGCCACTTCGCCTACGGCGGGGACTTCGGCGAGACCCTCCACGACGGCAACTTCGTCATCGACGGCCTGCTCTTCCCGGACCGGACGCCGTCGCCGGGAATGACGGAGTTCGCGAAGATCATCGAGCCGGTGCGGATCGACGCCGATCCGGCCGGTATCCGGGTGTCGAACCACTACGACTTCATCTCGACCGAGCACTTGAAGTTCTCGTGGGTGCTCGAAGACGAAGGAATCGCCGCCGCACAAGGCGTCCTCGATGTTCCAACTGTCCACTCCGGACAGAGCGTTTCCGTTCCGCTGCCTTCGTTGCCGACCGCCGCCGGTGAATCCTGGCTGACCATCACTGCGTCGCTGGCTTCGGCGACGGCGTGGGCGCCCGCCGGGCACGTCGTCGGCTGGGGTCAGCTGCCGGTGTCGCCGGCCCCCGCGCGTCCCGTACCGCCCGTGCTCGGGCCGGTGTTCCGCACGGCCGGGCAGCTCGTCCTCGGCACCGGCGAGTTCGACGCCGTGACGGGCGCGCTGACGGCACTCGGCGGGCACCCGGTCAGCGGCCCGCGGCTCGACGTCTGGCGCGCGACCACCGACAACGACCGCGGTTCCTCGCCCGGGCCGTCGGAGGCTTCGATGTGGCTCGAGGCCGGGCTGCACCGGATGCAGCACCGGATCATCGCGGTCGACGCCGACGGGGACGAACTCGTGGTGCGCACCCGGGTCGCCCCGCCGGCGCGGTCGTTCGGCCTGTTCGCGGACTACACCTGGACGGCCTTCGACGGCGGCCTCCGGCTGCGCGTCGACGTCACCCCGGACGGTCCCGTGCCGGACACGCTCCCCCGGCTCGGCCTGGCGATGGCGATCCCGGGTACGTTCGGCTCGGCCGAGTGGTTCGGCGGCGGCCCCGGCGAGGCGTACCCGGACAGCCGCCAGGCGGTGCGGATCGGCCGGTTCTCCAGCAGCGTCGACGGCCTGCAGACGCCATACGTCTTCCCCCAGGAGAACGGCAACCGCACGGCGGTGCGCTGGGCGGCTTGGACGGACCCGGACGGCACCGGCATCCGCGTCGACGGCGAGCCGGTGTTCGACTTCACGGCCCGCCGCTGGACGGCGGCGGCCCTGGAGACGGCGCGGCACACGGACGAGCTGGAGTCCGGTTCGCTGGTGCACTTGACGCTGGACGTGGCCCAGCACGGCCTCGGGACCGCGGCGTGCGGGCCCGGGGTGCTGCCGCCGTACCGGCTGGTGCCGCAGAAGACGTCGTTCACGCTGACCCTGCGGCCCGTGGCGGGTGGTGTCGCAAATTGAGACCCCGGGACGCTCCCGGATGCGGTGTCGTTGGAGGATGCCCGCTTCCACGACGACCCCTTCGAGCGCCCGGCAGCTGGCCACCCCCGGCGCACTGGGCCTGGCCGACCTCGTCGCGATCTTCGACGACCTCCAGTTCACCCTCAAGTGCTGCGAACGGCTCGTCGCGGAACTGGCCCACCCTCGCGTGGATCCGGTGCTCGTCGAGGCGCTGTGGGTGTCGGCGCTCAACTCCTACGCGCGCTGCTTCCGCACCGGCGACCGCGGCATGAGCCTGACCGTGGCCGACGTCGAGGCCACCGGAGTGCCAGGCGAGGTCGCCGAGTGGCACGCGCTGCTCGAGCGGCTCCGGGACTTCTCACTCGACGGGCCCGTCAATCCGCGCGAGACCTACTCGGTGGGCGTCTCACAATCCTCGGCCGGGGCGGCCTCGGGAATCGTCATCACGTCGGCGGCGCGGCCGCTGGTGGACGACGTCACGGTCCGCCAGACCGGGCGGCTGGCCTTCGAGCTGAGCCGGTTTGTGGACGAGCGGATCAAGGAGCACCAGCAGAAGGTCTTCGAGGCGGCGGCCAAGCTGACTCCCGCCCAGCTGGCGGCGTTGCCCGCCATCGAGGTCGCGTCTCAATAAGTCTCATTAATGCGTCTCATTATTCGACGCCGGGCAGGTGCCGGTAGATCGTGGCGCGGGAGACGCCCAGCGCCGTCGCGATGTCGGACGGCGCGTGGCCCGCGTCGTAGAGTCGCCGGGCCGCTTCGATCGTCTCCGGGCTCATCACCGGCGGTCGGCCGCGGCGGGCGCGGGGCCGGTCTTCGGGCTCGGCCACCGCGTACAGCCGGTCGACGCCGTCGAGGACCGCGGCGCGCAGCTCGTCCACCGGGGCGTCGGCGAACAGCACCACCGGGTCGCTGAGCATCGCGATCGCCTGTGCCGCGCGGACGCGGCCGGCCAGGTCCGCGTCCGGGCCCGCCACCAGGAGGTTCGCCGTGAGCATGCCGTCGCGGAAGCGCTCGAACACCGCCGTCGACGCGGTCAGCCCGAGGTCCCGCAGGTTCATCCGCAGCAGGTAGCGGTGCCCGAGCCAGACGCCGAGGAGGCCTTCGATCGCCGCCGCGCGCGGGTCGGGGGCGTCCGCCGCCTTCGCCATCGCCGCTTCGAGGTCGTCCAGGAGCGGCTCGGCGAGCGCCGTCACGATGTCGGCCTTGCCCGGGAAGTGGTACAGCACCGCGGTTTTCGTGACGCCGACGCGTTCGGCCAGCTCCCGCACCGACGTCACGTGGAAGCCGCGCTCGGAGAACTCCTCGAGCGCGGCGCGCAGGATCCGGGCGCGGGTGTCGTCGGTCATCGCCCGAGCCTAGCCCCTTGCCTGACCGTTGGACAGGAGCGTACGGTCGAGACTGACCGATGGTCAGGACTCAGATGGGGGTACCACCATGACCGAGCAGACCGTACTGATCTCCGGCGCGGGCGTCGCCGGGCCGACGCTGGCGTACTGGCTGGCCCGTGCCGGCTTCCGGCCGACCGTGGTCGAGCGCGCCGCCGGGCTGCGTTCGAGCGGCAGCCCGGTCGACGTGCGCGGGCCGGCGTCGCGCGTCGCCGAGCGGATGGGCATCACCGCGAAGCTGCGCGAGGCGAGCACCGACGCGACGGAGCTGAAGTTCGTCGACGACGCGGGACGGCGCACCGGCCGCGTCGCGCTGGGCGGCGACGGCGGCATCGAGCTGCCCCGCACCGACCTCGCGGCGATCCTGCACGAAGCCGCCCGCGCGGACGCCGAGTTCGTCTTCCACGACTCGATCACCGGGCTGCACCAGGACGGCGGCGGCGTCGAAGTCACGTTCGAGCGCGGTGCCGCGCGGCGCTTCGACCTGGTGATCGGCGCGGACGGCCTGCACTCGAACGTGCGGCGGCTGGTGTTCGGGCCGGAGCAAGCGTTCGTGGAGCACATGGGCGTCTACATCGCGACGCTCCCGCTAGCCGGAGCGCCGGCCGACGCCACGTCGATCGTCATGTACAACTCGCCGGGCCGGGCGCTGGCGGTCCACCCGTCACGCGGCCGCGGCATCGCGGCGTTCATGTTCCGCGGGGGCGCCGTGCCGGGGTTCGACCACCGCGACTCCGCGCTGCACAAGCGCATGCTCGCCGACGCGTACGAGGGTGCCGGCTGGCGTGTGCCGGAGCTGCTCGAGCGCGTGCGCGAGGCGGACGACCTGTACCTGGACTCGGTGAGCCGGGTGCGCCTGGACGGCTGGTCGTCGGGCCGGATCGTGCTCGCCGGCGACGCGGCGTCGTGCGTGTCGTTGTTCGGCGACGGTTCGACGCTGGCGATGGCGGGCGCGTACACCCTGGCCGAGGAGCTGGGCCGGACCCCGGCCGACGCGGCGTCGGCGTTCCGGCGGTACGAAAGCACGCACCGGAAGCTGGTCGAACCCAAGCAGCGCAATGTCTCCACGGCCGCGGCCCTGCTGGTCCCGGCGACGCGCGGCGGCCTCGCGGTCCGCAACTTCGGCACCCGACTGCTGCCCCTGGTCACGGCCGCGCGACGGCTGGTGCCGGCCCGCGCCGCTTGACACCCTGATTGCTTAACCGCTATCTATTGCGCCATGCAGGACGTCGTGCTGGCGCTGCTGGCCAAGGAACCGTCGCACGGTTACGACCTGCGGCGGCGCCTGGTCACGGCACTCGGGCCGCTGGGTGAAACGCTGAACGTGGGGCAGATCTACGTCACGCTCGCCCGGCTCGAGAAGCTCGGCCTGGTCGTCCAGGAGCGCGAAGACACGCCGGTCCGCGGCCCGCGGCGCAAGGTGTACGCGCTGACCGCGGCCGGACAGGAGCGCGTGGTCGCGTGGATGGCCGAGAGTGCCGGGCCCAAGGCGGACGTGCCGGAGTTCCACCTGAAGCTGGTCGCCGCGGCCGAATCCGGCTTGGCCGATCCGCTCGCCTTGGTCGACGCGCACCGGCGGGAGCTGCTCCGGAACCTCGCCGACGTCCAGCGTGCCGTCCTCGACCGGGACACGAACGCGGAGGCCGGGCTGCTCCTGGAGGGCATCGCCCTGCGCCGGCAGGCGGACCTGCGCTGGCTGGAGGCGTGCGAGCGGACCTGGGCCGCTCGCGGGAAAGGCGGAGGAAACGCATGAGCAGGCTCGTCGGAGGCCGCGCGCGCCCCGGAACACTCCCACCGCGGCCGGGCGGCGCGGAACCCGTGCTGCGGGCGACCGGCCTCACGCGGTTCTTCGGGCGCGGCGAAGGCCTCGTGCGGGCCGTCGACGGCGTCGACCTCACCGTGCCCGCCGGGCAGACGCTCGCCGTGACCGGCCCCAGCGGCTGCGGGAAATCGACGCTGCTCCACCTGCTCGGCGGGCTCGACCGGCCCACCAGCGGTCAAATCTTCCTTGGCGGGCGGCGCGTCGACCACCTCGGCGAGCGGGCGCTGGCCGGGCTGCGGCGGCGCGCCATCGGCTTCGTGTTCCAGGACTTCCACCTGATGGACGAGTTGTCCGCGGCCGAGAACGTCGAGCTGCCGGCGCTGCTCGCCGGCGCCTCGCCGCGCACCGCGCGCGACCGGGCCGCCGGACTCCTCGACCGCGTCGGGCTCGCCGGCCGGGCGCGGCACCTGCCCGCAGAGCTGTCCGGCGGGCAGCGGCAACGGGTCGCCATCGCGCGGGCCCTGGTCAACGAGCCACTGGCCGTCCTCGCCGACGAGCCGACCGGGAACCTGGACAGCACCGCGACCCGCGACATCCTGCGCCTCTTCGGCGAACTGCGCGCCGCGGGTCAGACGCTGGTCGTGGTCACCCACGACGAGCGCGTCGCCGCCACCGCGGACCGCGTCGTCTCCCTGCGGGACGGCATGCTCGTCGACGACACCCGGCTCGGCGTCACCACTCCGCTCGGCTCGCTGCTGAGCTGGGAAGGCTGAGCCGTGGGACGCCTGCTGCTCCTGTGGCGCCTGGCCGCGCGCGACCTGCGCCGCCGCCCCGGCGAGGCCGCGCTGTTCCTGGTCGCCGTCACGGCCGCGACCGCCGCCCTCAGCTTGGGGCTGGCGACCGGGAACGCGGTGACCACCGGGTACCAGAACACCCGCGAGGCCACCGCCGGGCCCGATCTCACCGCCATCACCACGGCCGCGGACCCGGCCGACCTGGCGCGGCGTCTGGCGGCCGCGCCCGGGGTCGCGGCGCAGGGCGACCCGGTCTTCGCCTTCGACGCCACCGTCGGACTGCCCGGCGGCACCGCCCACACCTCGGTCGAGGGCCGGGACGGCATGCCGTCCATTGTGGACCGTCCACTCGTGACCGACGGGTCCTGGGTGCGTCCCGGCGGCGCGGTGCTCGAGCGCGGCTTCGCGGACGTCTTCGGCGTGCACGTCGGCGACCGCGTCACGATCGGGGCGCGCGCGTACCCGGTCGTCGGCATCGCGATCAGCGCGGCCACCCCGGTCTACCCGTGGAGCGACTGGGCCCAGGGTCCCGGGCCGAGCGACCGCGGCGGCCGGCTCTGGCTCACCACCGCCGACGCCCACGCGGCGGCCGGCGACGCGGACGTCGTCCACCTGATCCACCTGAAGCTGTCCGACCCCGACGCACCGGCCCACTGGCGCGACACCGTGTTCGCCAAGGACAACCGGGGCGGCGACTGGGTCAACACGCACACCTGGCAGACCGTCCTCCAGACGGACCGGAACCTGATCCGGGACACCCGCCCCACCCTGGTCGCCGGCGGCTGGCTGCTCGCCGCAGCCGCGATCGTCACCCTCGCCGCGCTCGCCGCCGTGCGCGCCGGCCGCGACAACCGGCGTGCCGGACTGCTCAAGGCCGTCGGGGCCGGGCCCCGGACGGTGGCCGCCGCCCTGCTGGCGCAGTACCTGGTGCCGACGGCCGCGGCGACCGCGCTCGGCCTGAGCGCCGGGACGCTCGCCGCGCCCGCGCTGGCCGACCCCAGCACCGGGCTGCTCGTCACGACCGGTCCGCCGGACGTCGGCACCGTCGTCGCCGTGGTGCTGCTCGCCGCGCTGGTGGTCGTGGTCGCGACCCTCGGGCCGGTCCTGCGGGCCACGCGCACGAGCACCGTCCGGACCCTGGCCGAGCCGGCCCACCCGGTCACGCGCCGCCGACGGCTGACCGCGGTGACGGCGTACCTGCCGACGCCGCTCCTGGTCGGCGTCCGGCTGCTCGCCCGCCGCCCCGGCCGCGCGGCGCTGACGGCGATCGGCACGGCCGCGATCAGCGTCACGGCGGCCGCGCTGCTCGCCTTCGCCGTGGACGACACCGGCACCCGGCTGACCGATCCCGCCATGGCGGCGGTGAACGCCCGGAGCGGTCAGGTGGCGCTCGGCGTCATCTTCGCGCTGGGGGCGCTTTCCGCGCTCAACACGGTGTTCGTCGGCTGGAGCGGCGCGGTCCAGGCCCGCCGCGCCCTCGCGGTGACCCGCGCCCTCGGCGCCACGCCCGGCCAGGTCGTCACGGCGTTGTGCACCACGCAGCTCGTGCCCGCCGTGCCGGCGGTGCTGGCCGGCATCCCGGGCGGGCTCGCGGTGTACGGGTTCGTGAATCCGCGATCCGCCACTCCCCCGGCGTCGTGGCAGCTGGCGGCGGCGCTGGGTGTATTGCTCGCCGTCGGTGTGCTGACCGCGCTTCCCGCCTGGGCCCACACCCGCCGCCCCGCCGGGCACGCGCTCGGCGCCTGAGCGTCACCCCCGCAGCATCGGCGGGTACAGCAGCTCCGCCGTCCCCTTCCGGTACAACTGCGCCGGCCGGCCGCCGTCGCGGGTCGTCGTGCGGCCGGTCGGGGTCAGCAGTCCCGCGGTTCCCGTCACCTTGCGGTGGAAGTTCCGTGGGTCCAGCCGCGTGTCCCACACCAGCTCGTACACCCGCCGCAGCTCGGCCACCGTGAACTCCTTCGCGCAGAACGCCGTGGCCAGCGGGGAATACTCCAGCTTCGCCCGCGCACGTTCGAGACCGTCCGCCAGGATGCGGTCGTGGTCGAACGCCAGCCGCTCGGCCGCCAGCGACCGCACCGGCACCCAGCGGGCATCGGCCGCGTCCGTCCCGGCCGAAGGCGTCGGCAGGTCCGGCGCCAACGCCAGGTAGGCGATGGTGACGACCCGCAGCCGCGGGTCCCGGCCCGGCGCGCCGTACCCGGCGAGCTGTTCGATGTGGACGGTCCCAGGAGCCAGCCCCGTTTCCTCCGCCAGCTCCCGCCGCGCCGCGTCCGGGAGGTCTTCGTCCGCCTGGACGAACCCGCCCGGCAGCGCCCACTCCCCCTGGTACGGCTCGATTCCGCGGCGCACCACCAGCGCGCACAGCTCGTCCCCGGTCAGGGTGAGCACGACGAGGTCCACGGTGACGGCGAACGGCGGGTGACCCATGCCACCACCCTACCTCTTAATCGTCATCTTGACGATTAGACCTCCGGCCCCATATCGTCACACCGACGATAAGAGGAGGACCTCATGGCCGACATCGACCGCCGCTTCGGGTTCCGGCACCTGCGTGGCGCCCCCACCGTGCACATCCGCCACTTCCGCCGCGGCAAGCTCGCGCACGACGGCGTCGGGCTGTCGTTCTGGTACCGGCCGCTCACCGCCGTCGTGTCGGAGGTGCCGGTCGACGACCGGGAGCTGCCGCTGCTGTTCCACGCGCGCACGGCCGACTTCCAGGACGTCACCGTCCAGCTCGCGCTCACCTTCCGGATCGAGGACCCGGAGCTGGCCGCGCAGCGGATCGACTTCTCGATCGACCCGGACACCGGCCGCTGGCGGGGCGATCCCCTCGCGCAGATCAGCGGGCTGCTCACCGAGAACGTCCAGCAGTACGCCGTCGAGGTCCTGACCCGCACGTCGCTGGAAGTCGCGCTGGTCGACGGCGTCCAGGCGGTCCGCGACCGGATCCGCGCCGGGCTCGCCGACGAGGACACCCGGCTCGCGCAGACCGGCTCGGCGGTCGTCGACGTCCGCGTCGTCGCCATCCGCGCCGAGCCGGAGGTCGAGAAGGCACTGCAGACGACCGCGCGGGAGAAGGTGCAGCAGGAGGCCGACCGGGCGACCTACGAGCGGCGCGCGCTGGCCGTCGAACGCGAACGCGCCATCGGGGAAAACGAGCTGCAGAACCAGATCGAGCTGGCTCGGCGCGAGGAACAGCTGCTCGCGCAGCGTGGCGCGAACGCCCGGCGGCAGGCCGAGGAGGCCGCCGCGGCGAGCCGGATCGAGACCGAGGCGCAGGCGTCGCGCAAGGAACGCCTGACCCAGGTCGAGGCCGAGGGCAAACGGGCACTCGGGGAAGCCGAGGCGGCCGGCGAGGCCGCGCGGCTGGCGGCGTACCGCGATCTGCCCGAAGGCGTGCTCACCGGGCTGGCGCTCAAGGAACTGGCCGGGAACCTGCCTCAGATCGACAGCCTCACGGTCACCCCGGACCTGCTCGCCCCGCTGCTGACCAAGCTCGGCGTGCGGTCGTGAGCCTCGCCCCGCGCGTCGTGCTGGTGCACCGGCGCACCGAACTGGACGAGCTGCTGGCGCGGCACGGCACGCGCGGCCAGGCGGAGTTCTTCCTGCGCACGCGCGGCCGCGACCTCGGCGAGGTGACCGGAGCGGACGCCGCCCTGCGCGCCGCGCTCAAGACGGCGTCGGCGGCGATCCCGCTCGATTGGCGCCGCGGCGAGGTCGAACGCGCGGACCTCGACCGGTTCCTGTTCACACCGGAGGACATCGTCGTCGTGGTCGGCCAGGACGGCCTGATCGCCAACGTGGCCAAGTACCTCGACGGGCAGCCGGTGATCGGCGTGACGCCGACGCGGCCCGGCGTCCTCGTCAAGCACCCGCCGGCCGCGGTCGCGGACCTGGTGCGGAGCACCGGGGACGTCGAGCACCGGACGATGGCCGAGCTCACCGCGGACGACGGCCAGCGGCTGCTGGCGCTCAACGAGATTTACCTCGGGCACGCCGGGCACCAGACGGCCCGCTACCGGCTGGGGGTCGGTGGCGGGCCGCGGGAACGCCAGGCGTCGTCGGGGATCCTCGTCGGGACGGGCACCGGGGCGACCGGCTGGTGCGGCTCGGTGTGGCGCGAACGCCGCAGCGGGCTGCGCCTGCCCGGCCCCGGCGAGGCCCGGCTGGTCTGGTTCGTGCGCGAAGCCTGGCCGTCGCCGTCGACCGGGACCGAGCACACCGAAGGCGAGCTGACCGGGACCCCGCTGACGGTGGAGGTCGAATCCGACCGACTGGTCGCGTTCGGCGACGGCCTCGAAGCCGACACGGTCGCCCTCACCCGAGGACAGACCGCCACGTTCGTCCCGGCCGCCAAGACCGTCCACTTGGTCCGGTGAACACCTGCGACACGATGCGGCAAAGTTGTCACATCCGCGGGCCCCTACCGGCAGAATGATCTCCTCCTCGAGAGAGCGTAGGTGGCCGGGATGACGTGGGTGGTGTGGGTGCTCGCCGCGGTGGTGATCGCCGTCGCCGGGTTCGGAGCGGTAGCCGTGCCCCGGTCGCGGGAGCGCGACGAGCGCCGGCGGGTCGCCTGGTCGGCCGCGCGCGCGGCGATCGACAGCGCCGCGGTCAGCCGCGACGCGGCGGCCGCGCCCCTGCCCGAAGCCGAGCAGCTGCTGACTCGGGCAGAGACCATCGCGGCCGCGCACGGCGGGGTGCGCGCGGCCAGGTCGGCCGAGGAACACGCGCGCCGCGCCGACGCGCTCTGGCAGGCCGCCCGTGCTTAGGCGCTGGCCGGAGGTCCTCCGGTGGACCCTGCTCGCGGTGGCCGTCGGGGTGCTGGTGACGTTCCTGCTCGTGCAGCAGCAGAGCACCTACGTCAGTTACGGCCAGGCGCCCGCACCCGCCAACCCGATCCCGGAGGGCTCCGCGGGCGAGCTCAGCGGTGCGACCATCCCCACGACCGGACAGCTGTCGGCGATGGTGAAGGCCTCGCCCGTGGTCCGGCTGCCGGGCGCGATCGCGAACTGGGACGACAAAGCCGTCCGAGCGGCGGCCGGGACCGCGGGAGTCCGGATCATCGCGGCGCCACCCGGGCTGCCGAAGGACCTCCGCGAACGGGTGCGCGACGCCGACGACGACGCGGTCCGCATCATCGGCACCGAGGTCAGCGGCGGGATCTACGGGGTCTCGTCCGACCGCGCGGCCGAGTGGATCCGCCAGTTCGGCACCGGCGACGTCACTTCGCCGCTGGCCACGCTGGTCGCGAAGCTGAACCACCAGCCGGAGCCGCCGGACGGACCTCCGCTCGCGCGCCGCGACCCGACGCCGGCCGAACTGGCCCCCGTCACCACCGAACTCCGCGGCACCGGCCACTACCTCGCACCCGGGACGACGGCGAAGACCCCGCCCGCGACGACACCGGCGTTCCCCGGCGCCCAGCCGCTGTACGTCGTGCTGCCGCAGCAGCCGTCGGGCGGGCCGATGGTCCACTTCGGACCGGCGCTGGCCCGCGAGTTCCCCGGCCGCCCCGTCGTCGTCGTGTACGGCTCGTGGGTCGAGTACGACGGACCGTCGGCCGCGGAGTTCGCCGACGTCGCCTCGGCCAGCTTCTACGGCCAGTTCGGCGATCGGCTCAGCATGTACGCCTACCCGCAGAGCACCGTCCTGAACGCGTGGCTCGACCGGGTCACGGCCATCCGGTACGCCGGGTTGTTCGACCGCCCGCTGCCCTACACCCCGTTCGACCCGCTGCGCGTCGCGCTGCCCGCGCTGCCGTGGCTGTTCGCCGCCTGCGCCGCCGGGTTCCTGATCCTGTCCGTACGCCGGGTGGGACGGCCCGCGCGGGTCGTCCGGGCACCCGCGCGGCTGGCGGGTCTCACCGCGCTCGCCGTGGAGGTCTCCGGTCTCACGGACGGCGAGTCGGCCGCGTCGCTCACCCGCGGGATCACCCGGCTGACGGCCGCGCGGGCAGCGTTCGACGAGCAGCTGCCGGACAAGCACGTCCAGCAGCTGCTCGACCAAGCGGAGTCCGAACTGGACACCACGGCGGAGCTGCTCGGCCGCGCCGACTACCGGCCGGCCGCGTTCCTGCGGGGGAGGCTCGCGTGAAACGGTTCTTCGGCAGCGCGTTCGGCGTCGCGGTGCTCGGCTGCCTGGTGCTGGCCGGCTGGGCGTTGTGGTCGGCAGGCCTCTTCTCCGGCCCTGTCGCCCGGCAGCTGCGGACGTCGTCGGTGTACGCCGCGCCCGGCGTCGCGATCGACCAGGCGGCCGCGGAGCACGTGATCGGCAACCGGCGGCTCGTGGTCGCCTTCCTCGAGCCGGGCGCGGAGCTGAGCGACGTGTGCGACAGCTTGTCCGGCGCGACCGACGGCACGATGGGTCTCCTGCTCAGCCGGGACGGCGACGACTACGACAAGTACGGCTGCTCCCGGCTGCCCGGGCACGACGACGAGAACTTCGGCAAGGCCTACGTCGCGGAGTCGATGATCGGCAACGGCATCGACGGGTTCGTCGACCGCCCGGCCGACGCGCTGAAGGTCGCGGTCGTCAACTACGACCTGCTGGTGCGGTCCGGCGCGATCCCCGACGGCGGCCGCACGGTCAGCCCGTCGCTGCCCCGGTACCTGATCGCGGCGGCCGCGGTCCTCGTGGTCGGCCTGGGTTCGCTCGTGCTGTACGTGGCCGGGCGCCGGACCGCGCGGGCGACGCTGGCCCGCCGCGAGCGCCGGGACGCCGAAGCGGACGCGCGGGCGGAGCTGGCGTCGGTCGCCGCGGTGCTGGCCCAGCAGATCATCGACCTGGACCGGCGGTTCGCGCGGGAGAAGGGCAAGACCAAGTTCACCCGCGGCTACCGGCGCCTGGTGTCGGACTACGCGAACCTCCTGCCCCGGCTCGACGGCGAGACGCCGGAACTGCGTGCCCGGGCCGACGAGCTGCTGGCCCGGGCACGCAAGCTGGCCGCTCAGGTGCCGTAACGGGATTTGACGATCGACGGCGTGTCGAGGTTGTGGCCCGCGTCCATGTTCTGGGCCAGCCGGAGGTACTGGCCTTCGGCCCACATCAGCGGGCCCGCGCTGCCGGTCGGGCGGCCGAGCCCGAAGCACCCGACGTCGCCGCGGTCCCAGACCTGTTCGGGCACGAAGTACCCGTCGTTGGCCGAGTCCGCCATGGACTTGAGGTACACCGCCGCCGAGCGGCCGTTGGCCAGTTCGTACTGGCCGCGCTCGCCCGACAGCACCGGCCACAGCCGTCCGAACCGCTGGCTGCCACCGGCCGGCCAGCCACTGCAGTTCGCGGTGCTCTCGCCGTAGTTGTCGTGCGGGTAGCGGTGGAAGTAGACGTCGCCGTTGGGCAGCGTCACCTGCATCGCCGAGTTCCCGTCGGACGCCGCCGCGGTCGGGGCCACCGAGTTCGCGATCGTGGCGTCCCCGGCGGGGCGGATGCCGAGCCGCACCAGGTCGAGGAAGCCGAAGTCGGTCACGTCGTGTTCGTAGAAGCAGCCTTCGTCGAAGCAGATCGTCGCACCGTCGTTGGGGTTCCCGGCGCGGTCGAGCCGTTCGTAGTAGGTGTGGCCGCCCCAGTAGCCGGACGTCGTCACCGTCCAGCCGGCCAGCGAATTGCGCCACGAGTCCGCTGTGGACTCCCATGTCGTCGCGCTCGCGGTGTCGCCGTTGGCCCGGGCGATCGCGCCCGCGGCGATCAGGCCGGCGATCTCGGCCGCGACCGACGACGGCGACTTGCCGTACTGCTCTTCCCACCGCTCGGTGGTGTCCGGGCCGGTCGCGACGATGTGGTTCGCCGTCGTCTTGACCTTGGCGTAGGTCGAGGCGTCGGTGAGGCCGGTCAGCCACGCGAGCAGGATGGCGTCGGCGTCCTGGTCGAGCTGTTCGCAGCAGCCGAGCTGCTGGGCGCTCGCGCCGGCGACCCCGGAAACCGGGCTGTAGCGCGGGAACGAGCCGGCCGGGTACGTCGTGCCGTCGCCGGCGGTCGGGCTGCCGATCCACTGGGAGTTCCAGAGGAACTGCGCCATCCGCTTGGCTTGGGCGCTGTCCCCGGCGGCGAGCAGGCCGGTCGCCTGCTGGTAGAGGTCGCGGCCCCAGACGCGGTGGTAGCCGTCGTTCAGCTGGTCGCCGTTGGTGAAGTTGCCCCACGGCGTCGCCAGGCCCGCGACACTCGCGCCCGGGTGCTGCTTGTCCTCGGCGGTCTTCAGCGCCATCGCGGCGACGTAGTACGCGCGCCGCCGTTGCGTGTCACCGGACACGCTCGCGGGAGCGGGTTTCAGCCCACCGACGTAGGAGTTCCAGCCGCTGCGGTAGGACGCCGAGACGCTGGAAAACCCGCTGCTCAGCGACCCGCTCGCGGCCGAGGTCGCGGCCGCCGCGGTGTTGCCGAAACCGAGTGCGACGGTGAACGTGGTGTCCGCGCCGACCGGGATCTGACCACATTGGACGACGTTGCCGGTGCCCGAGATGTTGTCGAACTGGTTGTTCAGGTTCTTGTCGGCGCGCAGGTCGGTCAGGCAGTCGCTGCCCGCGCCGGTGTAGCCGTTGTCGTGCGCGGTGAAGCCGGTCGAGACGCGCAGAGCCTGGACGACCGTCGTGGCGGCGCCGCCGAACAGCGTCTCGGTGCCACTGGCGACCAGGCCGCTGCCGTCCCACCAGGCGTTGTCGTTCGCGCCGCCGCCCGCCATCGACGGGTTGGCCAGCAGGTAGAGCCGGTAGCTGCCGCCGTCGAGGGACTGGAACCGGGTGTTCGTGACGAGGGTCGAGCGGGCCGGGTCGGTCACGTAGTCGGTGGTGATCCGGTACTTCCCGCTCTTGGCGGTGTTGGTGACGGTGTACTGCAGCGCCTTCTCGTCGGGCATCGTGACGACGTGGTTCGTGTTGTCGCGTTCCAGGTCGACGAAGGTCGAGCCGTCGGTGACGACGAACTGCATGTCCTGGGTGTTCGGCACGTCGGCACGGGGGTAGAAGACCTCGGACGTCACGCCGTCGGCGACGGTGAACCACACCGGGCTGCCGGCGGTCGTCGAAGTGCCCAGCGCGGACTTGTTGCCGGTCGCCCAGGACGCCCCACCGCCGCAGCAGTCGGTGGCGGTGCCGCTCGCCAGGGCTGTGCCCGGCATCAGCCCGGCGAGCAGGACACCTGCTCCCGCACAGGCCAGGACCGCTTTCCACCTGATCATTTCCGACCTCCGACGGCGTTGTCGTCAATATGTTGCGAGCCGCAACATATTGAGCCACCGACGGGTGACAAGCAATGTCCGATCAGACTGGATCGATCCAGCCCTCCGCCGGACGGCGCAGCGCCGTCACCTCTCGCTGTCGAGGTGGTCCAGCTGCGCCGCGGCATAGCGGCCACCCGACGCGGCACCGGCCGGGATGGCGGCGTCGATGTCCGCGAGGTCGGCCGCGGTCAGCTCGACGTCGGCGGCGCCCAGGGACTCGGCGAGCCGGACCCGGGTCCGGGCACCCACCAGCGGGACGATGTCCTCGCCCTGAGCGGCGACCCACGCGATGGCGAGCTGCGCGGTCGTCACCCCCTTGGCCGCGGCGAGCTTGCCCAGCGCGTCGGTCAGCTCCAGGTTGCGCTCGAGGTGCTCGCCCTGGAACCGCGGGCTGTGGCCGCGGAAGTCGCCCGCCGTCAGTTCGCGCGACGGCGACCAGTGCCCGCTCAGCAAGCCGCGCGAGAGGACGCCGTACGCGGTCACGCCGATGCCGAGCTCGCGGGCGGCCGGCAGGATCTCCGCTTCGATCCCGCGCGAGAGCAGCGAATACTCGATCTGCAGGTCCGAAATCGGGTGCACGGCCGCCGCGCGACGCAGGGTGTCGGCGCCGACTTCGGAGAGGCCGATGTGCCGGATGTGGCCCGCCCGCACCAGCTCGGCGAGCGCGCCGATCTGGTCCTCGATCGGCACCGCCGGGTCGAGCCGCGCCGGGCGGTAGACGTCGATGTGGTCGGCGCCGAGGCGGCGCAGGCTGTAGGCGAGGAACGTCTTGATGGCCTCCGGGCGGCTGTCGTAGCCGAGCCAGCTGCCGTCCGGGCCGCGCAGCGCGCCGAACTTCACGCTGACCACCGCACGTTCGCGGGCGCGGCCGCGCAGGGCGTCGCGGAGCAGCAGTTCGCTGTGGCCCATGCCGTAGAAGTCACCGGTGTCGAGCAGGGTGACGCCGGCGTCGAGAGCGGCGTGGATCGTCGCGACCGACTCGGCTTCGTCGGCCGGGCCGTACAGGTCGGACATGCCCATCAGGCCGAGACCGAGGGCGGAGACGGCCGGACCGCTCCGGCCGAGAGTGCGGGTGTGCATGGATGACCACTCCTGTTTCCGTTGATACTCGACTCACCGTATCACCGATACCGAAGTAGTGCTACCCAAGATTTGTTACCATTGGAACCATGGTGACGAAGACGGCGACCAGCCCGGCGGCGGAGACGCGCGAGCGGATCCTCAAGGCGGCGGCCGACCTGCTGGTGACGGAGGGCCGCGACGGCCTTTCGACCCGCGCGGTCAGCGCGGCGGCCGGCGTCCAGCCCCCGGCGCTGTACCGGCTCTTCGGCGACAAGGACGGCCTGCTCGACGCCGTCGCGGCGTACGGGTTCGACGAGTACCTCACCAGCAAGCGCGCGATGGGCTCGACCGGCGACGCGGTCGAGGACCTCCGGCGCGGCTGGGACCTGCACCAGGAGTTCGGGCTGTCCCGCCCGGAGTTCTACGTGCTCATGTACGGCGACGCCCGCAAGGGCCGCACGTCGCCCGCCGCGCGCGAGGCCGAAGCGATGCTGCGCGAGATCATCGAGCGCGTCGCGGCCGCCGGCCGCCTCCGGGTGAGCGTCGAGCGGGCGGCCCGGCTGGTGCACGCGACCGGGATGGGGGTCGTGCTGTCGCTGATCGCCACGCCGGAAGCCGAGCGCGACCTCGAGCTTTCGGCGACGGCGAGGGAAACGGTGCTGAGCCGCATCCTCACCGGCACCACCGAACCGGCGAGCTCGGCGCTGCCGGAGCGGGCGATCGCACTGCGCGCCGGACTCGGCGAAGCGACCGCGCTCAGCGACGCCGAGCGGGTGCTGATGGCGGAGTGGCTGGACCGCATCGCCGACGCCTGAGCCGCAAAGGTCTTGAATGAGTCATTCAGGACCTCCGAAGACCTGAATGACTCATTCAAGACACCGGTCGCGGGCGGGTCACGTCGCCAGGTGGTCGGCCGCGATCCGGCGGGACAGGCGGCGCAGCAGCGGAGCCGCCTCCGCCATGCAGCGGGCCGGGTCCGGCTCCAGGTCCGTGAGCGCGTACGCCGCCGAGATCCCCGCCTCCGCCAGCTCGCGCGCTGATAACAGGCAGCGCCCGGAAACGGCAACGCACGGGATCCCCGCAGCCGCCGCGGCCCGCGCGACCCCGGCCGGGGCCTTGCCCGACAGCGTCTGCCGGTCCAGTGACCCCTCACCGGTGATCACCAGCGACGCTCCGGCCAGCGCGGAATCGAACCCGAGCAGGCCCAGCAGCAACGAAATCCCCGGCCGCATCCGCGCGCCCAGCACCGCCATCGCGGCGAACCCCACTCCCCCGGCAGCCCCCGCCCCGGGCCGGTCCGCGAACTCCGGACCGGCGATCGACGCCCAGTGCCGCAACGCGGCGTCCAGTATTTCGACGTCCCCCGGCGAAGCTCCCTTCTGCGGCCCGTACACGAAAGCGGCCCCGTCCGGACCGTACAGCGGATTGTCCACATCGCTCGCCAGCTCGATGTCCACTTCGGACAGACCGGACACGTCGAGCGAAGCAAGCCGGGACAGTGCCGCGCCACCGAAAGGAAGTTCGCGACCCGACGAGTCCAAGAGCCGCGCACCCAGCGCGGTCAGCAGGCCCGCGCCCCCGTCGGTGCACGCGCTGCCGCCCACGCCGAGCACGATCCGGCGGCAGCCCGCGGCCACCGCCGTCGCGATGACATCGCCCGTACCCGCGCTCGTCGCCGTCAGCGGCGCGGGAGACCCCGGTAGCCGGTGCAGCCCCGACGCTTCCGCAAGCTCGACCACCGCAGTTTCCCCGCGAACCGCGTAGGACGCCGTGATGGGCGCGCCTGTCGGACCACGGGCCGGGACGGACACCCGCTGGTACCCGGCGGCGACGGCGGCGTCGACCGTGCCGTCGCCGCCGTCCGCCACGGGCAGGGTCGCGACCGCGAGCGACGGGCAGGCGTCGGCGAGACCGGAAGCCACCGCCGACGCCACCTCGGCCGCGGTCAGCGACCCCTTGAACTTGTCCGGCGCGACCAGGACCTTCACGCGCTCGCTTGGTCCCGATCTGACCGAAAGTAGGCGGACACGATCCGGAGTCGACCGGCTCACCGGCACGCGTTCCGCCGTGGCTGCCGGTCGGATTGGGACCTTTCGACACAGTACGCCCGCCAGTCGCCGATCTCGGTGATGTCCCGCAGGGCGACGTGCGAGGTGTACGGCCGCCGCAGCAGCATCGCGAACGCCGAACTGCCGTCGGTCAGCTCCACCACACCCAGCTCCAGCTCGTGCGGCTCGGACGGCAGTACCTTGTCGCGCAGGTCGTCCAGCGAGACGTCGTAGACCTCGCCGGTCACCTCGGCACCGCCGTGCGAGACCGGGTACAGCGCCGGGCATTGCGAACCGACGGCGTAGAACCGGTACTTCGCCGCCGTCCGCGCGGCGCCCACGAACGGCGAACCTTCCAGCAGGTGGTGCAGCGGTTCGCCGCGCATGGCGCCACCGTTGAAGAACATCAGGGCCACGGGGATCTCCTTAGCGGAAAAGGGCTTCGACGCCATCGACGGCGAAGTACACCGCGAACACCAGCGCCAGCAGGGAAAGCAGCCAGCCGGCCTCGCGCCACTTGCCACGGCCGATCTTGATGAGCACGAACGCGATCAGGCCGGCGCCGACGCCGTTGGTGATCGAATAGGTGAACGGGATCAGTGCGGCGGTCAGGAACACCGGGATCGTGTAGTCGGGGTCGTTCCACGGGATGTTGCGGCACTGCGCGACCATCATGCCGCCGATGACCACCAGCGCGGGCGCCGCGGCCTGCGCCGGGACTACCCCGGCGAGCGGCGTGAACAGCAGCGTCCCGGCGAACAGCAGCCCGGTGACGACACTCGCGAGGCCGGTCCGGGCGCCTTCGCCGACGCCGGCGGCGGACTCCAGGAACACCGTGTTCGGCGACGAGCCGGTGACGCCGCCCGCGATCGCGCCCGCGCCGTCGACCAGCAGGATCCGGCCCATCCGCGGGACCTTGCCGTTCTTCGACAGCCCGGCTTCGTCCGAGACGCTGGTGATCGTGCCCATCGCGTCGAAGAAGCCGGACAGCACCAGCGTGAACAGGAACACCGTCGCCGCGAGCGCGCCCGCCGAGGCGAAGCCGCCGAAGAGGTCGATGTGACCGAAGAGCCCGAAGTCCGGCGCCGCGACGACGTGGTCGGGCAGCGCCGGCGTGGTCAGGCCCCAGCCGCCGACGCCGAACCCCTCGTGCAGCACGACCGCGAACACCGTCGCCACGCCGATGCTGATCAGCACCGCGCCCGGCACCTTGCGAGCCAGCAGCACGATCATCAGCAGCAGGCCGAAGCAGAACACGACGATCGGCCAGCCGTGCAGGTGCCCGCTCGCCCCGAGGCGGACCGGGACCGTGGTCTGCGCCGCGTCCGGCATCCGGGTCACGAACCCGGCGCTGACCAGCCCGACCAGGGCGATGTAGAGCCCGATCCCGACGGTGATCGCCATCTTGAGCGGCCGCGGGATCGCGTTCATGATCCGTTCGCGCACACCGCTGACGGCCATCAGCACGATGCACACGCCTTCGAGCACGACCAGCCCGAACGCCTGCGCCCACGTCATCGACGGGGCCATCTGGAAGGCGACGATGCCGTTGATGCCGAGCCCGGCGGCCAGCGCGAGCGGCGCGTTGCCGACGAGTCCCATGAGGACGGTCATCACGGCGGCGGCCAGCGCCGTCGCGGTGGTCACCTGGGCGGCCGACAGCCGGGCGCCGGTGATGTCGGCGGACGCGCCGAGGATGAGCGGGTTGAGGAGCACGATGTACGCCATCGCGACGAAGGTCGTGACGCCGCCGCGGACTTCGCGGCCGATCGTGCTCTGCCGGGCCCGCAGCTCGAACAGTTTGTCGAGCAGGGAACGGCGTTGCGGGGATACTTCCTCGACTACTGGGGTGGGGACTTCGGTCTGGGTCATGCGTCCTGCCCTTGCCGGTGGGTGTGCTCGGCCAGGCCTAGGCACTACGCCGTGCCTGGGCGAGCGGGACGATCGTTGGGTTGTGCTCCGGTCAGCTGGCCTTGTGGGTCAGTAGTCGGTGCGGTCGGCCTTGTCGAGCCAGGCCGCGAAGGGTGCGAAACCGTCCTTCGTGGACAGTCGCGTCACGGGTACCGTCCACGTTTCGCGCGGGCGGTCGAACAGTTCGTAGAAGGCGCGGTCGTCGAAGCCGGCCTTGGCCGCGTCGTCGCGGTCGGCGGCGAAGATCACCTTGTCCACCCGCGCCCACAGCGCCGACGACAGGCACATCGGGCACGGCTCGCAGCTGGAGACGAGCACGCAGCCGTCGAGCTTGAACGTGCCGAGCGCCTGGCAGGCCGCGCGGATCGCGACGACTTCGGCGTGCGCGGTCGGGTCGAGGCTCGCGGTGACGCGGTTGACGCCGGTCGAGACGACCTCGCCGTCCTTGACGATCAGCGCGCCGAACGGGCCGCCGCCGTTCGCGACGTTGGTCTCCGCGATGCGGACGGCTTCGCCGAGCCATTCCTGCTCGACGGAAATCGACGTGGTCATCTCAAACTCCTGTGATGTGCTCGGGGCGGATCGGGACGCGCGGCAGCTCGAGGCCGGTGGCCGCGCGGATGGCGTTGGCGATCGCCGGCGTGGCCGAGATCGTGGGCGGCTCGCCGACGCCGCGGACACCGTAGGGCGCGTGCGGGTCGGGCCGTTCGAGGACGTCGACGCGCATCGGCGGCATGTCGAGGATGGTCGGGATGAGGTAGTCGGTGAACGACGGGTTCCGCACCTTGCCGCCCTCGACCAGGATTTCTTCCATGACGGCGAGGCCGAGGCCCTGCGCCGAGCCGCCCTGGATCTGGGCGACGACGGCGTCGGGGTTCATCGCCTTGCCGACGTCCTGGGCGCAGTCGAGCTGGACGACCTTGACCAGGCCGAGGTCCAGGTCGACGTCGACCACCGCGCGGTGGGCCGAGAAGCCGTACTGGACGTGGGCGTCGCCCTGGCCGGTCTCCGGGTCGAGCGGGTAGGTCGGGCGGTGGTGGAACTCGCGGGTCTCCTCGATCGCGGTATCGCCGAGCAGTTCGGCCAGGTCCGCGACGACTTCGCCGTCGGCCGCCACGACCTTCCCGCCGGTCAGGGACATGCCCTCGGCCGGCACCCCGAGCCGCGCGTAGACGGCCTCGGCGACCGCGCGGCAGGCGTTGCGGACCGCGCCACCGGTCACGTACGTCTGGCGCGACGCCGAGCTGGAGCCCGCGTCGCCGACGCTCGTGTCGGCCGGGTGGACGCTCACCCGGGTCAGGCCCAGTTCGGTGCGGGCGATCTGCTGCTGCAGCGTCACCAAGCCCTGGCCGACCTCGGCCGCGGCGGTGTGCACCATGGCCACCGGCTCGCCGCCGAGCACCTCCAGGCGCACGCGGGCGGTCGAATAGTCGTCGAGGCCTTCGGCGTAGGAGATGTTCTTGATCGTGACGCCGTAGCCGACGCCGCGGACGACGCCTTCGCCGTGGGTGGTGTTGGACGCGCCACCGGGCAGCTCGCGGATGTCGCGTTCACCGGTCGGTTCGGGTGGCAGCGGCAGGTCACGCAGCCGCTGCACCAGCTCGGCCACCGGCGCCGGGAAGTCGACCACCTGGCCGGTGACCACAGTGGACCCTTCGCTCAGCGCGTTGCGGATCCGCAGTTCCGCCGGGTCCATGTCCAAAGCGGACGCGAGCTTGTCCATTTGGGACTCGTAGGCGTACGTCGGCTGGACCGCGCCGAGGCCGCGCATCGCGCCGCAGGTCGGGTTGTTGGTGTAGACGCCCCAGCCTTCGATGTGCGCGTTCGGGACGTCGTAGGGACCGACGCTCAGCGTGGTGCCGTTGCCGACCACGACCGGGGTCTTGGACGCGTACGCGCCGCCGTCGAAGTACAGCTTCGCCCGGACGTAGACGAGCTTCCCATCGCGGGTGGCGCCGTGCTCGTAGTACATCTTCGCCGGGTGGCGGTGGACGTGCCCGAAGAACGACTCCAGGCGGTTGTAGCTCATCTTCACCGGGCGGCCGGTGCGCAGCGCGAGCATGCACGAGTGGATCTGCATGGACAGGTCCTCGCGGCCGCCGAACGCGCCGCCGACCCCGGACAGCGTCAGCCGCACCTTCTCCAGCGGGAGGCCGAGGGCCTTCGCCGTCTGGCGCTGGTCGACGTGCAGCCACTGGGTCGCCAGGTAGAGGTCGACACCGCCGTCCTCAGCCGGTACCGCGAGGCCGGACTCCGGGCCGAGGAACGCCTGGTCCTGCATGCCGATCTCGTAGACGCCGGAGACCACTACGTCTGCCGTCGCGGTGGGGTCGCCCTTGACGATCCGCTGGTGGCGGACCAGGTTCCCGCCCGGGTGCAGCTTCGGCAGCGTGTCGTCGTGCGCGGCGCGCTCGGGGTCGGTGATCGGCTCGAGGACGTCGTACTCGACGACGATCTCCTTGAGCGCCTGCCGCGCGATCTCCGGGTGGTCGGCCGCGAGGATCGCGATCGGCTCGCCCTGGTAGCGGACCAGGCCGTCGGCCAGCGCCGGGGTGTCCTGGTACTTCAGGCCGTAGACGTTCTCGCCGGGTACGTCCTCGTGGGTCAGCACCGCGTGCACGCCCGGCTGGGCCAGCGCGCGGGAGACGTCGAGGCGGACGATTCGGGCGTGCGGGTGCGGGCTGCGCAGGGTGGCGCCCCACAGCATGTCCTCGTGCCACAGGTCCGAGGAGTAGGCGAACTCGCCGCGGACCTTGAGCGTGCCGTCCGGGCGCAGCGGGCTTTCGCCGATGCCGCCGGCGATAGTGTCGTGCAGCTCCTGCGGGGAGCGGGCCGGGGCGCTCATCGGACGGCCTTCTTCGCGGCGGCGTCGCGGACGGCGTCGAGGATCTTCTCGTACCCGGTGCAGCGGCAGAGGTTCCCCGCGAGGGCCTCGCGGATCTCGACGTCACTCGGATCCGGGACGCGCTCGATCAGGTCGTGCGCGGCGACCAGCAGGCCGGGCGTGCAGAAGCCGCACTGGACGGCGCCCTTCTCGACGAACGACTCCTGCACCGGGTCGAGGTCGTCTCCTTCCGCCAAGCCTTCGACGGTGACGACGTCGCGGCCCTCGGCCTGCCCGGCCGCGACCAGGCACGCGCACGCCGGGACGCCGTCGAGGTAGACCGTGCAGGATCCACATTCGCCCTGCTCACAGGCGTTCTTCGAGCCCGGGAGGCCGAGCCGCTCGCGCAGCACGTAGAGCAGGCTCTCGCCTTCCCAGACGTTGTCCGCCTGGCGGGATTCGCCGTTGACGGTGACGTTCACGCGCACTTCGCGCTCCCTCCGCAGTATTCGGTCCAGGCCCAGGTCAGCGTGCGCCGCGCCATGACCCCCAGTGCATGGCGCCGGTAGGCCGCGCTGCCGCGGACGTCGTCGATCGGGGACGCGGCTCCGGCGACCAAGTCACCGAAGCGGCGTTTGACCGAATCGGCCACCGGTCGGCGCGACTCCCAGTCCAGCTCGCCGGCCAGGAACTCCTCGGCGTCGAGCGCTCGGCGGGGCGTCGGCGCGGCCG
This sequence comes from Amycolatopsis lexingtonensis, assembly GCF_014873755.1. Classification (NCBI taxonomy): domain Bacteria; kingdom Bacillati; phylum Actinomycetota; class Actinomycetes; order Pseudonocardiales; family Pseudonocardiaceae; genus Amycolatopsis; species Amycolatopsis lexingtonensis. Next base: position 1,903,367 of record NZ_JADBEG010000001.1, on the reverse strand, counting down.
AGCCGACGCCGGTGCCGACCCGCCGTTCCTCCGGGTGCAGCGCCAGCCCGAAAGCGGCAACGGCGATGACCATGGCGTTGCGCGTGCCGATCTTGCTGAACTGCTGCGGCCCGGTGGCCGGGTCGATGAGCACGGCCGTGATCAGTTCGTCCGGCTCGAGGACGTTGCGCTTGACCCCGACGTAGAAGTCCTTCGCCGGCACGACCCGGGTGCCGCGTACCGACGCGATTTCGACCTCGGCGTCGGCGGCCAGGAGGGCCGGGTGCGAGTCGCCCGCGGGCGAAGCCGCGCCCAGGTTGCCGCCCACGGAGCCGCGGTTGCGGATCTGCGGGGACCCGACGGTCCGCGCGGCCATCGCCAGGCCGGGCAACTTCGCACCCAGCTCGGCGATGATCCGGGTGTAGGGCACGGCCGCGCCGAGCCGGATCCGGCCGTCGTCGGTGCCGTGCTCGTGCAGCTCGGCGACGCGGCCGAGGTCGAGCAGGGCGCCGGGACGGCGGTGGTCGAAGTTGAGCTCGACCATCACGTCCGTGCCGCCGGCGATCGGGACCGCACCGGGGTTCGCGGCACGCGCGGCGAGCGCGTCGGCCAGCGAGGCGGGTCGGAGGAATTCCACTGTGGACGTCCTTTCGGGGCTGCTTCGTCAAGGAGTACACACGCTCGGGTGTGGCCGGGGCCACGGCAAAACCCCTGAAAGAAGGGTGAATTTGCGACCCCGGTTTGTACTTTCCGACAACCGCCGGGCCCCGGACGCGGAAAGGCCGCCGCACGAGGTCGGGGTCTCGTGCGGCGGCCGTGGTCACGCGGGTGTTACGCGGGCTCAAACTCCTTCACGGCGTCGAGAGCGGCACCCATGGCGGCGTTGCCCTCGCGCTCGATCATGATCTCGACCAGGACCGGGCGGCTGGTGCGCTCGGCCTCCTTGCGCGCCCACTCCAGGGACGTCCGGATCTCCCCCGGCTCGTGCACGCGGGTGCCGGAGCAGCCGTAGGCCTCCATGATCTTGACGTTGTCCGTGCCGTTCGAGTCGTAGTGGATGTCGACCTCGAAGTTCATGTCGTACCCGGTCTCGGCCTGGCGGATCAGGCCGAGGTACTCGTTGTTGAGCATGATCAGCACGAACCCGACGTCGTACTGCGCGGCGACCGCCAGCTCCTCGACGAGGAACTGGAACGAGTAGTCGCCGACCACGCCGACGACCTCGGCTTCGGGTCGCGCCTTCTTGACGCCGATCGCGGCGGGGATCTCCCAGCCGAGCGGGCCGGCCTGGCCGCACACCTGGTAGTGGCGCGGCTTGTGCGCCTTCTGGAACTGGCCCGACCAGATCTGGTAGAGCCCGATCGCGGTGACGAAGTACGTGTCCTCGCCGAAGGTTTCGTTGATCTCCTTGAAAACCCGCGGCGCCTTGATCGGCAGCGTGTCGAAGTCCTCGCGGCGGGGAAGCGCTTCCTTCAGCTCCGCGATCCGGCCGACCCACTCGCGGCGTGGTGCCGTCGAGCGCTTCTCCAGTGCCGTCAGCAGCGCGTCCAGGAACTCGCGCGTGTCCGAGACGATGCCGAGGTCGGGCCCGAACACCTTGCCCAGCTGCGTCGGCTCGATGTCGACGTGGATGAACTTCCGGTCACCCCGGTACACCGACAGCTCGCCGGTGTGCCGGTCGCCGAAGCGCGCGCCCAGCGCCAGCACCAGGTCCGACTCCAGGAAGGCCGCGTTCGCCCAGCGCTGCGACGTCTGGATGCCGGCCATCCCGGCAAACAGCTCATGGTCCTCGGGGAAGCTCCCCTTGCCCATCAGCGTCACCTGCACCGGGACATCCAGGCGCTCGGCCGCCGCCCGCAGCTGCCCGCTCGCCTCGCCGAGGACGACGCCGCCACCGGCCAGGATGATCGGGCGCTCGGCCGCCAAGAGCAGGTCGAGGGCCCGCTCGACCCGCGCGGCGGCCGGCGTCACCCTGGTCACGGGCAACGGCGAGTCGATCGAGGAGTCCCATTCGATGTCCTGCTTCTGGACGTCGATCGGCAGGTCGATGAGCACCGGGCCCGGCCGCCCCGAGCGGGCGATCCGGAAGGCCTCGCGGAAGATCCACGGCAGCTGCGCGGCCTCCTTGACCTGCACCGCCCACTTCGTCACCGGCTTGGCGATCTCGACGATGTCGACCGCCTGGAAGGCTTCCTGGTGCAGCTTCGTCGTGGCCGCCTGGCCGGTGATGCAGATCATCGGGATCGAGTCCGCGTGCGCGGTGTACAGCCCGGTGATCATGTTCGTCCCGGCCGGACCGGAGGTGCCGATGGCGACGCCGACGTTGCCGTTCGTCCTGGCCCAGCCGTCGGCCATGTGCGTCGCGCCCTCCTCGTGGCGGACGATCAGGTGCTCGATCGCCCGGCCTTGTAGGGCGTTATACAGCGGGAGGATCGCGGCGCCGGGGCAGCCGAAGACGGTGTCGACGCCTTCGCTTTCCAGGACGTCGACGACCGCCTGCATCGCGGGGATTCTGGGCATGTCACACCTCCGCCGGGACGCGGCCCGACAACTGTTCGACGACCTTCAGCAAGGCCGAGTGGTCCAGGGAGCCGTACCCCATGGCGCGGCCGGCGGCGACGAGCTGGGCGACCAGCCCGGTGAGCGGGAGCGCGACGTCGGCCTGCCGGGCGGCGGCCAGCGCGATCCCCATGTCCTTGTGGTGCAGGTCGATCCGGAAGCCGGGCGCGAACTGACGCTCCACCATGGACTTGCGCTTGAGTTCGAGGATCCGGCTGCCCGCGAGGCCCCCGGCGAGCACGTCCAGCCCGGTCGCGGCGTCCACACCGGACGCTTCGAGCAGCACGATGGCCTCGGCGACGAGCCCGTAGATCCCGCCCACGACGAGCTGGTTGGCCGCCTTCACGACCTGGCCGGCGCCGTGCGGGCCGACGTGCACGACGGTCTTGCCGAGCACGTCGAACACCGGCTTCGCGGCCTCGAAGTCTTCTCCGGAGCCACCGACCATGATGGACAGCGACGCCTGCTCGGCCCCGGCCTGGCCGCCCGACACCGGCGCGTCGAGCACGCGGATCTTCTTGTCCCGCGCGGCTTCCGCGACGGCGATCGACGTCTCGGGGCGGATCGTGCTCATGTCGATCAGCAGCGTGCCGGGTTCGGCGGCGTCGAGCACGCCACCGGCGGCCAGCACGACCTCCTCGACCTGCGGGTGGTTCGGCAGCATCGTGATCACGACGTCCGCACCGGCGACCGCGTCGGCGACCCCGGTCGCGGCCCGCCCGCCGGCGGCCGCGAGCTTCTCCCCCGCGGCGGCGTTGACGTCGTAGCCGCTCACGTCGTGCCCGGCCGCGACCAGGTGCGCGGCCATCGGGGCGCCCATCACGCCCAGTCCGATGAATCCGAGTTTCATGCTTGTCCCCTTCGAGTTTTCGGCAGCCAGTCCAGCGACGCGAGGGTGTCGGGCTCCGGGACGTACTCGATCCCGACGAACCCGTCGTAGCCGGCGTTCTGCAGCTTCGCGAGGTGTCCCTCGATGTCCAGCGAGCCGGTGCCGGGCTGGTGGCGCCCGGGTGCGTCGGCGATCTGCACGTGCCCGATCCGGGAGATGTGCGTCGTCGCGAGCGCGTCCAGGTCATCACCGTTGACTGCCAGGTGGTACAGGTCGGCCAGCAGCCGCACGTTGTCGCGCCCGAGGTCGTCGAGCACGGCCACGGCGTCCGCGGCGGTCTTGAGCGGGTAGCGGTCCGCACCGGAGAGCGGTTCGAGGACCAGCTGCGCGCCGATCTTCGCGGCGGCTTCCGCGGCGCCGGCGAGGTGCACGAGCGCCAGGTCGTCCTGCTTGACGGGGTCTTCGCCGTCGAGCCGGTTGCCGTAGAGGGCGTTGAAGCTGCGGCACCCGGTGCGTTCGGCGATGCCCAGCGCCACGACCAGGCTGTCGGCGAACTCCGCCTCGCGGCCCAGCCACGAGACCAGGCCCCGCTCCCCCGCCGCCATGTCCCCGGCGTAGAAGTTCAGCCCGCGCAGCCGAACGCCGTCCAGGCTCTTCACGAAGGCGTCCACCTCGTCCCGCGCGGGTACGGCGGACTCGAACGGCCACCAGTACTCGACATCGGTGAAGCCCGCCGCCCGCGCGGCCGCCGCGCGCTCGAGGAGGGGGACCTCCTTGAACAGCAGCGACAGGTTGACGACGTACGGCAGGGAGTGCTCGGGCATCGCTACCTCAAATTTCACTATCCGGAATTTTTCTTTCGCATATCGAGAATAGCCGGTGACCTGCGGCGGGGTCAACGCTCGGGAACGACAGAGGCGCCGCGACTCGTCGAGCCACGGCGCCTCCGCGCGGGGGTGCGGCTACCGGTTCTGGACGTGCTGCCAGCCGAACCGGCCCTTGATGCACAGGTTCCCGTGCGTCACCGAGCTGTCGTGCGGGGACGTCACCTTCACGATCTCGTTGTCCTGGACGTGCAGTGTCAGGTTGCAGCCGACGCCGCAGAACGTGCAGACCGTCGTGGTCTGCTTCTGCCGCGTCTCGTCCCAGGTGCCGTCCTCGCGTTTGTCGTACTCGCGCTTGAAGCTGAGCGCCCCGGTCGGGCAGACTTCGACGCAGTTGCCGCAGTACACGCACGCGCTGTCGGGCAGCGGGTTCGAGAACTCCGTCGAGATCCGCGCGTCGAAACCCCGGCCGGCGACGGTGATGGCGAACGAGTTCTGCCACTGCTCGCCGCACGCGTCGACGCACTTGTAGCAGAGGATGCACTTCCCGTAGTCCCGGACGTACAGCTCGTTGTCCACAATGGCCGGCTGGGCCACCGTCGCCGCGTCCGGCCCGAAGCGGTCCGGATCCGCGCCCGTCTCCGCCAGCCACTCCGCCACCCCGGGCGTCGTCGAGAGATCGGTCGCGGATGCCAGCAGCTCCAGGACGACCTTGCGGCTGGTCCGGGTCCGCTCGGAATCGGTGCGCACCACCATGCCCGGCTCGGCCTTGCGCGAACACGAGGGCACCAGCGTCCGCGAACCCTCGACCTCAACCATGCAGACGCGGCAGGCGTTCGCCGGTTCCAGGGTGTCGCCGTAGCACAGCGTCGGGATCTCCTTGCCCGCCTCCGTGCACGCGTCGAGGATCGTCGAGCCTTCGGGGACGCGGACGGTCTCGCCGTCCACGGTGAACTCGACCAGCCGCTTCGGAATTCCGATGTCCACAATGGTCATTGGAGGGCTCCCAACCGGTCGATGGCGGACTCGATGGCGTTCCACGCGGTCTGGCCGAGGCCGCAGATCGACGAGTCCCGCATCACCCCGCCCACTTCGCGCAGCAACGGCCGTTCCTCCGAGCCGGCCGCGAGGACGCGCCGGATCGCCTCCTCCTGCCGCACGGTCCCGATCCGGCACGGGACGCACTGCCCGCAAGACTCGTCGCGGAAGAACTCCGCGATCCGCAGCAGGAAGCCGCCGAGATCGGCCAGGTCGTCGAGGACCAGGACGACGCCCGAACCGAGCGTCGTCTTCGCCGCCCGCGCGTCCTCGAAGGTGAGCGGCAGGTCCAGCTCGTCCGGCCGGACGAACCCGCCCGCCGCGCCGCCCAGCAGGATGGCGCGCAACGAGCGGCCCTCCGGTACGCCTCCGGCCATGGCCAGCAATTCCCGCAGCGTCGTACCGAACGGCACTTCGTAGACACCGGGGCGTTCGACGTTGCCGGACAGGCAGAACAGCTTGGGCCCGGCCGAGGCCTCCGTGCCGAGGGAACGGTACGCGGCCGCGCCCTCGGTGAGGATCAGCGGCACGTTCACCAGCGTCTCGACGTTGTTGACCACGGTCGGCTTGCCGAACAGCCCCTTCTCGACCGGGAACGGCGGCTTCGTGCGAGGTTCCCCGCGGAAGCCTTCGATCGAGTTGAAGATCGCCGTTTCCTCGCCGCAGATGTACGCGCCGGCGCCGCGCCGGATCTCGATGTCGAACGAGAACCCGTTGTGCCCCATGATGTCCGTGCCGAGGAAGCCACGCTCGCGGCAGACCGCCAGCGCGTTGCGCAGCAGCCGCAGCGCCCGCGGGTACTCGCCGCGCAGGTAGACGTACCCTTGACGCGCGCCGATGGCGAACGCGGCGATCGTCATCGCCTCCACCAGCGCGAACGGGTCACCTTCGAGCAGCACCCGGTCCTTGAACGTGCCGGGTTCGCTTTCGTCGGCGTTGCACACGAGGTAGTGCGGCCCGGCGGGCTGCGCGGCCGTGGCCGCCCACTTCCGCCCAGTCGGGAACGCCGCCCCGCCGCGGCCGAGCAGGCCCGAGTCGGTGACCTCCCGGAGCACCGCGGCCTCCCCCATCCGCAGGGCGTTGCGCAGGGCCGCGTAGCCGCCGGTCGCCCGGTAGCCGTCCAAACTGGACGGGTCGACGACCCCGACGCGGCGCAGCAGCCGCAATCCCTGTTTCTGGTGGATCACCGGCGCGGCACCGTCCGAAGCGGACGGTGTCCGCTGCGCGGCCAGCACGGCCGACGCGCCGGTGGCCGGGGCGACCAGCTCGGTGGTGGCCGGGTCACCGGCCTGGAACGTCAGCGCCGCGGGGGCCCGTTCGCAGACGCCGAGGCACGGGCTGCGCAGCCACGTGACCCCGCCGCGCGCCTTCCCCGCGGCGCCGACGTGCTCGGTGAGGACGTCGCACACGGTCTCCGCGCCGTTCACCCGGCACGCCAGGTCGGTGCACACGTGCACGACCCGCTCCGGGCGTTCCTCCAGCGCGAACAACGAGTAGAAGCTCGCCACGCCGTACGCGTCGGCGGGCGGGACGTGCAACGTCTCGCAGATCAGGTTCAGCGCGCCCTGGCTGATCCAGCCGACCCGGTCGTTGACCGCGTGCAGCGCGGGCAGCAGCTGGTCGCGGCCGCCACCGGCGAACCCCGCGACCGCCTCCCGCTCTTCCCGTGAGGCAACGGCGTCCAAGAGCTTGAGGTCCACTTCAGACCTCCACCGGGAGCTTCTCGACGCGGATGGCCGCGGCCTTGTACTCCGCGGTCCCGGCGATCGGGCAGGTCGCCTCGATGGTGATGACGTTGACGTCGATCTCGTCCGGGAAGTGGAAGGTCATGAACGCCAGCCCCGGTTTCAGGCCCTTGTCGAGCCGGACCGGGGCGACGATCTCGCCCCGCCGCGACGTGATGCGGACGAGTTCGTCCGGGGTGACGCCGAGGGCGCGGGCGTCCTCCGGGCACAGGTCCAAGGTCTCGCCCTGCCGCAGCGGGGAGGGGAACCCGCCCGACTGGACGCCGGTGTTGTAGGAGTCCAGCCGCCGCCCGGTGGTGAGCCGGATGGGGAACTCCTCGGTGAGCAGGTCGACCGGCGGGCTGTGCTCGAGCACGGTGAAGGGCGCCGGGCGGCCGCGTTCGGCCGGGTCCTCGGCCCACAGCCGCCCGTGCAGGAACGTCGGCTCCAGGGTGTCTTCGGAGTAGCACGGCCACTGGATCCCGCCGAGTTCCTCCAGCCGCGCGTAGGACATCCCGGCGTGCATCGGCGAGAGCGAGCGCAGCTCGTCCCAGACCTCCTCGCCGCCGGTGTAGTCCCAGTCGTGGCCGAGCCGGCGGGCCAGCTCCGAAAGCAGCTCGATGTCGTCGCGCGCGCCTTCCGGCGGTTCGAGGGCCTTGCGGACGCGCTGGACCCGCCGTTCGGAGTTGGTGAACGTGCCGTCGCTCTCGCACCAGGCCGCCGACGCCGGCAGCACGACGTCGGCCAGCTGCGCGGTCTTGGTGAGGAAGATGTCCTGCACCACGAGGTGGTCCACGTTGGCCAGCCGCTTGATCGTGTGCTCGCAGTCCGCTTCGGACTGGACCGGGTTCTCGCCGATGATGTACACGCAGGTCAGGTCGCCGCGTTCCATCGCGTCGAGCATCTGCGTGAGGTTCAGGCCCCTGTGCGGCGGGATCGACGAGCCCCAGGCCGCGTCGAACTTCGCGCGCACGTCCGCGTCGAGGACGTCCTGGAAGCCGGGCAGCCGGTCCGGGATGGCGCCCATGTCGCCGCCGCCCTGGACGTTGTTCTGCCCGCGCAGCGGGTTGAGCCCGGCGCCGTAGCGGCCGACCTGCCCGGCCAGCAGTGCCAGGTTGATCAGCGCCAGGACGTTGTCGGTGCCGTTGTGGTGCTCGGTGATCCCGAGCGTCCACGACAGCTGCCCGCGGTCGGCGCGGGCATAGGCGTGGGCCAGTTCGCGGATCAGCTCGGCCGGGACGCCGGTGGTCTTCTCGGCGACCTCCAGGGTCCACGGCTCGACCGACGCGGCGAAGTCGGCGAAACCCTCGGTGGCCCGCTCGATGAACGCCGTGTTCGCCAGTCCGGAGTGGATGATCTCCCGCGCGATCGCGTGGGCGAGCGGGATGTCGGTGCCGACTTCGAGCTGCAGCTGCCGGTGCGCCCAGCTCGCGGTGCTCGTCTGCCGGGGGTCGACGACGAAGAGCTTCGCTCCCTTGTGGACGGCCTTGAGCACGTGCTGGAAGAAGATCGGGTGCGCCTCGCGCGGATTGCCGCCCCAGATCACGATGACGTCGGCGTCCTCGATCTCCTGGTATGACGACGTCCCGCCGCCGCTGTCGAACACCCGCGCCAGGCCGGCGACGCTCGGCGCGTGACAGGTGCGGTTGCACGAGTCGACGTTGTTCGTGCCGATCACCGCGCGGGTGAACTTCTGCGCGACGAAGTTCATCTCGTTGGTCGCGCGGGCGCACGAGAACATCCCGAACGCCTCCGGCCCCTTGGTCTCGAGGGTCCGGCGGATCCCGGCGGCGGCCCGGTCGAGGGCCTCTTCCCAGGTCGCCGGCCGCAGCACGCCGGAATCGCGCACGAGTGGCTGGGTGAGCCGGACGTACGGCTCGGTCTTCTTGCGCTTCACGGGCACCTCCGGTTCAGTGCGACCCGACGGGGACGGGCGTCGTGCTGGTGTGGCCGAGCAGGCCGATGGCGGCGTGGACGTGGCGCAACGCCGGCGCGGGCACGCCGGTCAGCGCCGCGAGTTCGACGACCGCGCCGATGATCGCGTCGGTCTCCAGCGGCTTGCCGGCTTCGAGGTCCTGCAGCATCGACGTCTTGTGGTGGCCGACGCGCCAGGCGCCGTCGATGCGCTTCTCGACCGAGACCTTCGGGTCGCTGCCCGCGGCACGGGCGATGGCGAGGGTTTCGGTCATCATCGTGGCGACGAGCGCGCGCGTGTCGTCGTGCTCGCACATCTGCGCCATGGTCGCTCGGGTCAGCGCCGAGAGCGGGTTGAAGGCGACGTTGCCCATCAGCTTGATCCAGATGTCGTCGCGCAGACGGGGCTCGACCGGCGCCTTGAGCCCGCCGACGATCATCGCCGCGCTCAGCACCTTGCAGCGCGCGGAGATCCCGCCGTCCGGCTCGCCGAGGGAGAACCGGGTGCCTTCCAGGTGCCGGATCACGCCCGGTTCCTCGATGACCGTCGAGCAGTAGACGACACAGCCGATCGCGCGCCGCAGCCCGAGCACCGCGGTCACCGAGCCGCCGGGGTCGACCGTCTCGATCCGCCGCCCTTCGAGGGGATGTCCGGCGAGGCCGTGGAAGTACCACCACGGGATGCCGTTCTGCGCGGCCACGATCGCCGTTTCCGGGCCGAGCAGCGGGGCGAGCAAGGGCCCGCACGTGGCGTAGGAGTTGGCCTTGAGGCCGAGGAAGACGAAGTCGACTTCGCCGACTTCGGCCGGATCGTCCGTGACGTGGGGGTGCGCGGTGAAGTCGCCGCGCGGGCTGAGCACGCGGACGCCGTGCTCGCGCATCGCCGTGAGGTGGGCCCGCCGGGCGATCAGGTGCACCTCGGTCCCGCCGCGGTGTAGCGCGGCCCCGACGTAGGCGCCGATCGCCCCGGCCCCGAGAACAGCCACCTTCATGATGTGCCTCCCGCTTCGGTCCAGCACGTGATTGCATACAGTATCCTGGATCCGCTACGCAGGCCAGAGGCAGGTGGCGTGCGCGGAGAAAACTCCCGGCCGGGTGAGATTCCGGGATTTTGCATACCAAAACCTGTATCCTGTGAGCAGATCATCGCGTTCCTCTCCCCTTCCGAGGTGTCCCGTGAGCCAGCCCGCTTCCCCGCTCCAAGACCGCGGCCCGACCGGCCGCCGCACCGCGAAGGGCGCGCTCGGCTCCACCCCCGCCAAGCGCGTCGAACGGCCGGCGCCGCTGCGGCAGGTCGTCTACGAGGCCCTCGCCGAGCTGATCATCAACCGCACCCTCGAACCCGGGCAGCACCTCGTCGAAGCCGACCTGGCCGAGTACCTCGGCGTCAGCAGGCAGCCCGTCCGGGAAGCCCTGCAGCGGCTGCAGAGCGAAGGCTGGGTCGACCTCCGCCCGGCCCAGGGCGCGTTCGTCCACCTCCCGACCGACGAAGAGGCCGACCAGCTGCTGAGTGTCCGCGGCGTGCTGGAGACGCACTCCGCGAAGCTCGCCGCCGGCAACGCGACCCCACAGGACGTCCGGCAGCTGTGGGACCTGCAGCAGGTGGGCGTCCAGGCCCTGCACGCGGAAGACACCGAAGGGCTGGTCGCCGCCAACGCCGCCCTCCACGCGTTCATCACGAAGCTGTCGGGGAACGCGGTGCTCGCGGAGCTGATCGGCCTGGTCGACCGCCGGGTCCGGTGGTACTACACGCCGATCGCCCGGCCCCGGGGACGAGACGCGTGGAACGAGCACGACGAGCTGATCCACGCCATCTCCGACGGGGACGCCGAAGCAGCCGAGCAGATCATGGCCAAGCACACCGAACGGACCCGCCAGGCCTACCACGAACGTCCGGAGGCTCCCCGATCCTGATTTCGGCAGGACCGGGGAGCGGCAAACCGGACTAGCGCCTTATCTAAATCGTTCAGAGCCGTTCGGCGACCGTGGCCCCGCCTTCTAAGCGCAGGAATGCCGCGAGCGTGATCCCGGATTCCGGCAGACCGTCCACGCCTGGCCCGCCGCGCTGCCGCCGTGTTCGCCAGGTCAAAGGTCTTGAATGACTCATTCAGGTCCTCGGAGGTCCTGAATGAGTCATTCAAGACGTCGGCGGACCACCCGCCGGCTGTCCACACCGACACCGACGCCGACTTCGATACAGACCCTAGCTTGAGTTTTAACGTTTGCGTGGCTGGGTGAGACCCTGGTTGATCATGAGTGAAGCCCTTGGTCGATCATTCCTCTTGCGACAGATGGAAGATCGAACCAAGGGCTTCAGTTGATCAGTGTGCACCATGCTGGGGACGTCGATGCGGCCGGGGAGCTGTCGGCGTTGCGGCAGGAGTTCTACCGTTGTCTGCCCCGGCGGGCGGACGCGTTGTTCGAGCTGACCGACGCGGTGTTGTGCGTGGACGGCCCGGTCCGCTCGGTCGCGGAGTTGTCACTGACCGGTGAGCATCGCCGCGGGCATGGCAGCGGTTATGCCGCGCTGGCCCAGGGCCGGGTCGACTTCCACCGGTTACGCACCGCCCTGACCACGGTGTCGCTGCCTCGTGCCGCGGACGGGCGGCTGGTGCTGGCGGTGGACGTCACCTGCTGGCTGCGCCCGGAAGCACACACGAGCCCGCAACGGATCCTGTGTCACACCTATGGCCGGGGCAAGGACCAGCACATCATGGTGCCGGGCTGGCCCTACTCGATCGTCGTCGCTCTGGAGAGCGGGCGGCACTCGTGGACCGCGCCGCTGGACGCGGTCCGGCTCGCGCCCGGAGACGACACCGCGAGCGTGACCGCCCGCCAGATCCGCGACGTCGTGGACCGGCTGATCACCGCCGGACACTGGTCACCAGGGGATCCGGAAATCCTGCTCGTGGCCGACGCCGGCTACGACGGACCCCGGCTCGCGCACGTGCTGGCCGATCTCCCGGTCGTCGTGCTGGTGCGGATGCGGTCGGACCGGGTGCTGCGCCGTCCCGCGCCGCCGTTGCGGCCCGGCCCCAGCCCCGGCCGCCCCGCCCGCCACGGCGCCGAGTTCGCCTTCGGCGACCCGGCCACCTGGGGCGAGCCGGATATCACCATCGAGACCACGACCCGGCTCTACGGCCCAGCACTGATCCGGGCCTGGGACCGGCTGCACCCCAAGCTCACCTCCCGCACCGCCTGGACCGGCCACACCGGAGACCTGCCCATCCTCGACGGCACCGTCATCCTTCTGCAGGTCCAGCGGCTGCCTTCCGGCGCGATCCCGAAACCCGTGTGGCTCTGGCATTCCCGCACCGGCCTCGAGGTCGCCGAGGTCGATCTGGCCTGGCAGGCTTTCCTGCGCCGGTTCGACATCGAGCACACCTTCCGCATGCTCAAGCAAACCCTCGGCTGGACCACCCCGAAACTGCGCTCAGCCGACGCCGCCGACCGCTGGACCTGGCTTCTTCTGATCGCCTACACCCAGCTCCGCCTCGCCCGCGACCTCACCGAGGATCTGCGCCGCCCCTGGGAGAAACCCCGCCCCGCCCAGCGACTCAGCCCGGCACGGATCCGACGGGGGTTTCGCAACCTGCGTCCACAACTGGCCTGTCCCGCCCGTGTCCCGAAACCTTCCCGGCCCGGCCCCGGACGACCCGCGGGACTGCCCAACCAGCAGCCCGCCACACGCCACGACGTCCACACCGTCACCGGCACGAACAAGCAAAAACCCAAACACGGCAAGAAAACCAAGTCCAGCAACCCACGACCCCGCCAAACAGGTTAAAACTCAAGCTAGCCGCCCGTCGCGGCGGAAGGCCGCGCCACCAGCTCGGTTTCGGCGAGCTGGTGGCGTGTCCGGCCGGGCTGGCGCAGGAACAGCGTCAGCACCGCGGAAAGGAGCGCGATGCACCCGGCGAGGATGTACGCGCCGGTGTAGCCCCACGCGCTGATGACGCCGGCGGCGAGCCCGCCGCCGCCGACGCCGCCGACCAGTTTCGCGCTGTAGACCAGGCCGTAGTTCGACGCGTTGTTGTTCTCGCCGAAGTAGTCCGGCACGAGCGCGGCGAACAGCGGGTAGAAGGCCCCGCCGCCGAACCCGGTCAGGAACGCGAACACCATGAACAGGACCAGGTTGTGCGTGTTCCCGGCGTACAGCACGCCGAACTGCGCGCCGGCCGCGATCACCAGCACCAGCGTGAGCGTCTGCCGTCGGCCGATCTTGTCCGACGCCCAGCCGACGACCGCGCGGCCGGTGCCGTTCACGATGGCCAGCACACCGGCCGAGGAAGCCGCGACGAACGCGCCGAAGTGGCTCTCCTTGGCGAACGGCACCTGGAAGTTGATGCCGAACAGCGACACCCCGCCGATGATCACCAGGCACACCCACATCAGCGGGAGCATGCCGGTCCGGATCGCCTCCATCGGCGTGAACTGGCGGACCGCCGGCGGGTTCTTGGCGAGGGTCTTCACCCCGGCCTTGCCCTTGGCCCAGGTGAGCGGGTCGACCTCCTTCGGCCACCAGCTCTTCGGCGGGTCCTTGAACAGGAACCCGCACACGCCGACGACGATCAGCATGTACAGGCCGATGCCGTCGAGCACCCCGGTGACGTTCTCGTGCCCGAGGAACGCGCTGAACAGGTAGATGAACGGCACCGAGCCGTAGGCGAAGCCGCCGTTCACGAACCCGGTCCGCGCGCCGCGCTTCTCCGGGTACCACTTGCCGACCATGTTGATGCAGGTCGCGTACACCAGCCCGGCGCCGGTGCCGCCGAGGACGGAGTACCCGATGAACGCCAGCGTGAGGTTCCCGCTGTGCGCGATGGTGAAGTAGCCGATGCCGCTGAACACGGCGCCGAGCAGCATCGCCGTCTTGGCCGAGACGACGTTGCGTTCCCGGAGCCGGCCCGCCGGGAAGGCGACCCCGGCCTGGAACACCGCCCAGATGCTCGCCAGCCAGAACGCGTCCGACAGCGTCCAGCCGTACTTCTCTTCCAACGTGCCTTCGACGGCGCCCCAGCCGTACTCGAACACGCTCACCGCCATCATGGCGATCCAGGGCAGCCAGACCATCCAGCTGCGTGAGCGTCCCATGATGTCCTGCGGGGACTCGCCCACCCGGTAAACTCTTCCGTTCTCGTCAACTATCTCCTGGTACGTGGCTGCGGTCATAAGAGTTCTCTTCCGTCACCGTTGACTCGTGTCCCTCTGCTGCCGTCGTGCGGTGGATCTTCGTCCTTTCCCGGTAGTCGGGCCAGCCCCTGTGGAGGACGTTCAGAGCAGGCCCGCGGCCCGCGCCCAGCGGTACTTCGCGCCGAGCACCGCCACGGGCTTTTCGGTCGTGTACGGGTAGGCGACCACCCCGTGGTCGTAGAGGTACGCGCTCGCCTCCTCGACTTCGACGTCGCCGGACAGCGACGCGACGACGGGCTTGTGGATCCCCTTCGCCCGGTATTCGCCGACCACTTCGGAGACCAGTTCCGCGAACACCATCGGCGGGGTGACGATGGTGTGCCAGTAGCCCAGGATCAGGGCGTGGACGCGGTCGTCCTCGAGGCCCAGCGCGATCGTGTTGCGGTAGGTCGATGGCGGTTCGCCGCCGGTGATGTCCACCGGGTTGCCTGCCGCGCCGAACGGCGGGATGAACGCGCGGAACGCGGTGTCGAGGTCCGGCGGGATCTCCATCAGGTGCAGCCCGTTGTCGACGCAAGCGTCCGACAGCAGCACACCCGAGCCGCCGGCGCCGGTGATGATGACGACGTTCTCGCCCTTCGGCGCGGGCAGCAGGGGGATGCCGCGGGCGTACTCGAGCATGTCGTTGAGCCCGGGTGCCCGTACGACGCCGCTTTGGCGCAGGATGTCGTCGTAGACCTTGTCGTTCCCGGCCAGCGCGCCGGTGTGCGAACTGGCCGCCTTCGCGCCCTGCGACGTCCGCCCGGCCTTCAGCACCACGACCGGCTTGCGCCGGGAGACGCGCTTCGCCGTCTCCGCGAACGCCCGCCCGTCCTTCAGGTCCTCCAAGTGCATGGCGATCAGCTCGGTGTTCTCGTCGTGCTCGAAGAACGTGAGCAGGTCGTCCTCGTCGATGTCGGCCTTGTTGCCGACGCCGACGATCGAGGAGACACCCATCTTCGCCGAGCGGCTGAAGCCGAGGATCGCCATGCCGATGCCGCCGCTCTGCGACGACAGGGCCACGCCGCCCTTGACGTCGTACGGGGTGCAGAAGGTGGCCGACAGGTTTTCCGGCGTGTAGTAGTAGCCGTAGATGTTCGGGCCGAGGACGCGCACGCCGTGCTTGCGCGCGATCGCGACGACCTGGTCCTGCAGCTCGATGTTGCCGGTCTCGCCGAAGCCGGACGGGATGAGGATCGCCCCGGCCACGCCCTTCTTCCCGGCTTCCTCCAGCGCCGCGGGGACGAATTTCGCCGGGATGGCGAAGACCGCGACGTCGACGTCCCCCGGCACGTCGGCGATGCTCGGGTAGGCCTTGCGGTCGAGGATCTCGGCCGCCTTGGGGTTGATCGGGTGGATCTCGCCCGCGTAACCGCCGTTGACCAGGTTCTTCATCACCGAGTTGCCGATCTTCCCGGCTTCGACCGACGCGCCGATCACCGCGATCGACGCCGGCTTCATGATCCGGTTCATCGAGGCGAGGATCTCCTCCTGGGTGAACCGGATCGGCTCCTTCGCCGCGTCCGGGTCGACCAGGATGCGGACGTCGACCGCGGTCGCGCCGCGCGCGGTGGCGAGCACCGGGTTGAGGTCCACTTCGGACAGCTGCGGGAAGTCGGTGACCAGCTCGCCGAGGCCGGTGATCACGGCGGCCAAGGCGTCTCGGTCGACAGGATCCGAGCCACGGACTCCCCGCAGGATCTCGGCCGCTTGGATACCGTCGACCATCGACAGCGCTTCCTCGGCGGTCGTCGGCGCGAGCCGGAAGGTGACGTCCTTGAGCACCTCCACCAGCACGCCGCCGAGGCCGAACGCGACGACCTTCCCGAACGTCTGGTCGGTGACCGAGCCGATGATCACCTCCTGGCCTTCGGTGAGCATCTGCTGGACCTGGACACCGAGGATCCGCGCATCGGCGTCGTAGGCCTTCGCGTTCTCGACGATCTTCTCGAAACCCGCCTTCACGGCTTCGGCGTCCTGAACGCCGACGAGCACCCCGCCGGCCTCGGTCTTGTGGAGAATGTCCGGGGAGACGATCTTGAGCACCACCGGGAGCCCGATGGCCTCGGCGTGGGCCACGGCGTCCTCGGCCGAGGTCGCCAGCCGTTCCGCCGGGGTCGGGATACCGTATGCCTCGCACACCGCACGCCCCTCGGGCGCGGTCAGCGAGGACCGCCCCTCGGCCGCCACCTGGTCGAGGATCTTTTCGACCGCCGCGCGATCCGCCACTCAGATCACCCCCGCCGAGCGGAACTTCTCGAGCTCCGCCTCGCCGTAGCCGAGTTCGCCCAGCACTTCCTCGTTGTGCTCACCGAGCAGGGGCGACCGCTCGATCTCGACCGGTGAGTCGGACAGCTTCAGCGGGCAGCCGACGGTCTTGAACGCGCCGCGTTCCGGGTGCGGCACCTCGACGACCGAGCCGAGCTCGGCCAGGGTGTCGTCCTCGATGAGCTCCTTCGTGGACAGGATCGGCCCGCACGGGATGTTGCAGGCGTTGAGCTTCTCCATGACTTCCCACTTGGTGTGCCGCTCGGTCCACTCCTCGACGAGGGCGAACATCTTGTCCAGTTTGGACAGGCGGACCTCGGGGGTGGCCCACGCCGGGTCGTCGGCCAGCTCCCCCTTGCCGATCAGCCGGGCGAGCGGGGCCCAGCCGGGTGGCTGGACGATCACGTAGATGTAGTCGTTCGGCCCGCCGGGGGCGCACTTCACCGCCCAGCCGGGCTGCCCGCCGCCGGAAGCGTTGCCCGACCGCGGGACCTCGTCGCCGAACTGGTCGTTCGGGTACTCCCCGAGCGGGCCGTGGGCGAGCCGCTGCTGGTCGCGCAGCTTGACCCGGCACAGGTTGAGCACGGCGTCCTGCATGGCGACCTGGACGCGCTGGCCGCGGCCGGTGGAGGTCCGCTGGTACAGCGCGGCGAGGATGGCGGCCACCAGGTGGATGCCGGTGCCGGAGTCGCCGATCTGCGCCCCGGTCGCGGTCGGCGGCCCGTCCTCGAAGCCGGTGGTGCTCATGGCGCCGCCCATGGCCTGCGCGATCACCTCGTAGGCCTTGAAGTCGGCGTAGCGGCCGGGCCCGAAGCCCTTGATGGAGGCGTAGACCAACCGCGGGTTGAGCGAGGCCAGTTTCTCCCACGGGTAGCCGAACCGGTCGACGACGCCGGGGCCGAAGTTTTCGACCAGGACGTCCACACCGGACACCAGCTTTTCGAAGATCTCTTTGCCTTCTTCGCTCTTCATGTTGAGCGTGATGCTGCGCTTGTTGGCGTTCAGCATCGTGAAGTAGAGGCTGTCCACCCCGGGCAGGTCGCGCAGCTGCCCGCGGGTGATGTCGCCTCGGCCGGGCGTTTCGAGCTTGATGACGTCCGCGCCGAGCCAGGCGAGCAGCTGCGTCGACGACGGACCGGACTGCACGTGCGTCATGTCGAGGACGCGGACGCCCTCCAATGCCTTACCCATGCGTTGGCCTCCGCTCACTTGTACATGGTCTGGTTCATGGTTCCGGGGGCGTACACGTCGGGATCGACCCAGACGTTGATCAGCGACGGCTTGCCGGACTCCCGCGCCCGCAGCAGCGCCGGCCCGATGTCGGCGGGGTCGCGGACTTCTTCGCCGTGGCCGCCGAGCATCCGCGCGAACTCGTCGTAGCGGACGTCGCCGAGGGTGTTGCCGACGCGCTCGCGCGGGAGGCCGTACTTCGCGGCCTGGCCGTAGCGGATCTGGTTCATCGACGAGTTGTTGCCGACGATCCCGACGAACGGCAGGTCGAACCGCACCAGCGTCTCGAAGTCCCAGCCGGTGAGGCTGAAGGCGCCGTCGCCGAAGAGCGCGACGACCTCCTTGTCCGGCCGGGCGTGCTTGGCGGCCATGACGAACGGGATGCCGACGCCGAGCGTCCCGAGTGGACCGGGGTCCATCCAGTGCCCGGGCGACTTGGGCTGGACGACCTGCCCGGAGAAGGTGACGATGTCGCCGCCGTCGCCGATGTAGATCGAGTCCTCGGTGAGGAACTCGTTGATCTCGTGGACCAGCCGGTACGGGTGGATCGGGCTCGCGTCGGAGTGCTGCAGCGGCAGCCGCTTCTGCTTCGCCTTCTCCTCCACGGCCTGGAGCTCTTCGAGCCAGGTCTTGCGGCCGACGGCGCCGTTGTCGGTCCGGCCGGATGCCGCCTCCGCGACGGCGGCGAGGACCTGGCCGGCGTCGCCGACGATGCCGAGGTCGACGTCGCGGTTCTTGCCGACCGTGCGGTAGTCGAGGTCGATCTGGACGACGGTGGCGTCCTTCGACAGCCGCTTGCCGTAGCCCATCCGGAAGTCGAACGGGGTGCCGACGATGACGATGACGTCGGCGTTGTCGAAGGCGTACCGGCGGGAGAGCTGGAAGTGGTGCGGGTCGCCCGGGGGCAGCGTGCCGCGGCCGGCGCCGTTCATGAACGCCGGGATGTTCAGCGTGCGGACGAGGTCGGTCGCCGGCCCGGTCGCCCGCGTGGTCCAGACCTGGCTGCCGAGCAGGATGGCCGGTTTCTTCGCGTGGACCAGCAGGTCCGCGAGCTTCTCGATGTCGGCGGGGTCGCCCGCGTTCTTCGTCGAGGCGCGGTAGCGGCCCGCTTCGGGGATGCGCGCCTGATCGAGTGGCACCCGCGCGTCGAGGACGTCACGCGGAATCTCCAGGAAGGACGGTCCCGGCGCACCGGCGTAGGCCTCGCGGAACGCCATGCTCACGAGGTCCGCGACCCGGGCGGTGTGCGGCACGGTGGCGGCGAACTTGGTGATCGGCGCCATCATGTCCACGTGCGGGAGGTCCTGCAGGGACCCCATCTTGTGCTGGGTCAGCGCGCCCTGGCCGCCGATGAGCAGCATCGGGCTCTCCGCGCGCAGCGCGTTCGCGACCCCGGTGACGGCGTCGGTGGTGCCCGGACCCGCGGTCACGACCGCGCAGCCGGGCTTGCCGGTGATCCGCGCGTAGCCGTCCGCGGCGTGGGCCGCGACCTGCTCGTGCCGGACGTCGATGACCTCGATGCCTTCGTCGACGCAGCCGTCGTAGATGTCGATGATGTGGCCGCCGCACAGGGTGAAGATCGTGTCGACCCCTTCGGCCTTCAGGGCTTTCGCCACCAGGTGCCCGCCGGAGATTTCGGCCGGCGCGGGCTCGGCGCCGTTCGTCGCACGGGCACTCTCCCCCGCGGTCGTGCCGGTCGTGGTCAGCGCCATCGCTCAACTCCTCTGGTCCGCCGCCGGATCTCTCTTGTCCGGCGGTCCGTTTCCGGGTCCGCTCGTGCCGCTGCCGGCGTCCTTCGAGGTCAGCGGCCTCTTCGCGGCAGACTGTAGATTGCATACCGTATGGGGTAGGCATATAGTCACTCCTCGAGCAGCCCGTGTCCAGGGCTATCCGCAGGGTTTTTCCCGGGCCTCGATCCCGCCCCCGCGGACCACTACTCCACGCCCTTGCCCTGCCCCGTCACGGAAAGGACGCCCCCGCATGGACCTCTTCGAACACGAAGCCCGTGACCTCTTCGAGAAGCACGGCGTACCCGTCCCCCGCGGCCGCGTCGCCGCCGATCCGGCGGAAGCCCGCGCCGCGGCGGCGGCTCTCGGCGGCCCGGTCGTGGTCAAGGCGCAGGTGAAGACCGGCGGCCGTGGCAAGGCGGGCGGCGTCCGCGTAGTGCATACGGCCGACGACGCCGAGCAGGCCGCCGACGACATCCTCGGGATGGACATCAAGGGCCACACCGTCCACCGCGTCCTGGTCACCGAAGCGAGCGAAATCGCCGAGGAGTACTACGTCTCCTTCCTGCTCGACCGGGCCGGGCGGACGTTCCTCGCCATGGCCTCGGTTCACGGCGGGATGGAGATCGAAGAGGTGGCGGCCACCGACCCGGCGGCGCTGCGGCGCGTCCCGGTCGACCCGCTGACCGGCGTCGACGCGGCCGAGGTCGCGGCGACGTTCCCGGCCGACGTCCGGGCCGCGGTGGCCAGGGTCGTCGAGAAGCTGTGGGCGGTGTTCGTCGCCGAAGACTGCACGCTCGTCGAGGTCAATCCCCTGGCGAGCACGTCGGCCGGGATCGTCGCGCTGGACGGGAAGATCACCCTGGACGACAACGCGGCCTTCCGGCGGTCCGCCGCGTTCGACGACGACACCGGCGGCGACCCCCTGGAACGGGAGGCGCACGCGAAGGGCCTCAACTACGTCCGGCTGGACGGCGACATCGGCGTGATCGGCAACGGCGCCGGCCTCGTCATGTCCACTTTGGACGTCGTCGCGGCGGCCGCGGCCGAGGCGGGCGCGCGCGGCCCGGCGAACTTCCTCGACATCGGCGGCGGCGCGTCGGCCGAGGTCATGGTGAACGGGCTGACGGTAATCCTCGGGGACCCGCGGGTGCGCAGCGTGTTCGTCAACGTCTTCGGCGGCATCACCGCGTGCGACGCAGTCGCGACCGGGATCGTGCGCTCGCTGGAGGTTCTGGGTTCGCGCGCGACCAAGCCACTGGTCGTCCGGCTCGACGGGAACAACGTCACCGAAGGCAGGCGGATCCTCGCCGAAGCCGCCCACCCCCTGGTCACCGTGGTGGCCACCATGGACGACGCCGCCCGCGAGGCGGCGAAGCTCGCGATCGCAGAGGTCTGACGTGGCCATCTTCCTGGACGAGACCAGCCGGATCGTCGTCTCCGGCATGACCGGCTCCGAAGGCGCCAAGCACACCCGGCGGATGCTGGCCGCCGGGACGAACGTCGTCGGCGGGGTGAACCCGCGCAAGGCCGGGCAGACGGTGGAGCTCACCGGCCGTTCGCTGCCGGTGTTCGGCAGCGTCGCGGAGTCGATGGCTTCGGCGGACGCCGACGTCTGCGTGCTGTTCGTACCTCCGCCGTTCGTCGCGGACGCGGTGATCGAAGCGGTGGACGCCGGCATCGGACTGGCGGTGGTGATCACCGAAGGCGTCCCGGTGCACGATTCCGCGCGGCTGTGGGCCCACGCCGTCGCGGCGGGCGGGCGGACGCGTGTCATCGGCCCGAACTGCCCCGGCATCATCTCCCCCGGCCGCGCCAACGCCGGCATCATCCCGGCCGACATCACCGGCCCGGGCCGGATCGGCCTGGTGTCGAAGTCCGGCACGCTGACCTACCAGCTGATGCACGAGCTGCGGGACGTCGGCTTCTCGACGTGCGTCGGCATCGGCGGCGACCCGATCATCGGGACGACGCACATCGACGCCGTCGAAGCGTTCGAAAAGGACCCGGAGACCGACGTGATCGTCCTGATCGGCGAAATCGGCGGCGACGCGGAGGAACGCGCCGCGGAGTTCGTCCGGGCCAACGTGTCCAAGCCGGTCGTCGGCTACGTCGCGGGCTTCACCGCACCGGAGGGCAAGACGATGGGCCACGCGGGCGCGATCGTCTCCGGCTCATCGGGCACGGCGGCCGCGAAGAAGGCGGCCCTGGAGGCGGCCGGCATCCGCGTGGGCCGCACCCCGAGCGAGACCGCGGCACTGGTCCGCGAGGTGCTCGGCTGAAATGGAACTCCGTCAGCTGGCGGTGGCGGTGGCCGTCGCCGAGGAGGGCGGCTTCACGGCGGCGGCCCAGCGGCTGCGGACGGTGCAGTCGACGGTGTCCACAGTGGTCCGCGCGCTGGAGCGCGATTTGGGGACGCCGTTGTTCCACCGCACGACCCACCGCGTGGTGCTGACGCCCGCCGGCGAGGCCTTCGTACCCGCGGCGCGGGCGGCCCTGGAGGCGGCGGAGCGTGCACGGGCGGTGGTTTCGCCGGTGGGTGGGCGGGTGCGGGTGGGGGTCTGCGCGGGATTGCTGACGGACCTGCACCGGGTGCTGGTGAGACTGCGGGAGGCGCACCCGGGCCTGGCTGTCGAGGTCCGCTCGGTGGCGGCCGGGGAGGCGGGGTGCGCGGTGGCGGAGTCCACAGTGGACGTGGTGTTGACGGCGGTTTCCGCGACGGTCGCGGATCATGCCCGGGTTGGCCTGGTCACCACTCCGCTCGCCGCCGAAGAACTCGTGCTCGCCACCGCGCCCGGTGGATCGCGCTCCGCTCCCGCGGACCTCTCCGCCCTGGCCCTCGTCGACTTTCCGCTCGGCTGGGCGATCCGCGAAGCCGTCGACCGGGCCTTCCCCTGCCGCCGGATCACGCTCGAAGTCGATGATCTCGCCGCCGCCACGGGGATCGTGCGGGCCGGGCTCGCCGCCTGTGTGCTGCCCGCCTCCGTGGCCGCGCGGTTTCCCGAGCTCACCGTGCGGCGATTCGACCACCCGCCCACGTGGCAGCTCGCTGCCGTGCACCGGAGTCCGGTCGAAGGCGCCGTCGGGGTGGTGCTCGGTCAGCTCGGTTGAAGGCCCAGGCGGTCCGGTCGCGTGTAGACGTTCATGGACGTCCCGCGCAGGAACCCCACCAGCGTCAGCCCCAGCTCCGCGGCCAGGTCCACCGCCAGCGACGACGGCGCCGAAACCGCGGCCAGCAACGGGATCCCCGCCATCACGGCCTTCTGCACCAGCTCGAACGACGTCCGGCCGCTCACCATCAGCGCCGTGCCCGCCAGCGGCAGGTTCCCGGCTCGCGTGGCCCAGCCGACGACCTTGTCCACCGCGTTGTGCCGCCCGACGTCCTCGCGCAGGCACAACAGCTTCCCGTCGGCGTCGAACAGGCCCGCCGCGTGGAGGCCGCCCGTCCGGTCGAAAACCCGTTGCGCCGCACGGAGTTCGTCTGGCAGACCAGCGAGCGCCGCCGGGTCCGTCGTGAACGGGTCGGTGGCAACCGGCCACGGCACCGTCGTGCGGACCGCGTCCAGGCTCGCCTTTCCGCACAGGCCGCACGACGACGTCGTGTAGAAGTTCCGCGCCACCGACGCGTCCGGCGGGGCGACGCCCTCGGCCAGCGCCACGTCGAGGACGTTGTAGGTGTTGCCGCCGTCGGCCGTCGCGCCGGCGCAGTAGCGGATCGCCTGGATGTCGGCGGGCGCGCGGACCACCCCTTCGCCGACCAGGAAGCCCGCGGCGAGGTCGAAGTCGTCGCCCGGCGTCCGCATCGTGATCGACAGCGCCTTGCCGCCGACCCGGATCTCGAGGGGTTCCTCGACGGTGAGCGTGTCCGGCCGCATCGTGTGCGCGCCGTCCCGGACGCGCACCACCCGGCGCCGGCTCGTCATCCGGCCCACGTCAGGCCACCGGCAGCAGCGACTCGGGGCGGCCCGGCTGGGTCAGCCGCCCGGACAGCACCCCGGCCGCCAGGCTCAGCACACCGGCCACGGTGAAGGCACCGGCGAACCCGTGCGAAGCCACGACGACCGCGGTCAGCCCGATCCCGACCACGGCGCCCGCCGCCTTGGCGCTGTAGAGGATCCCGAAGTTCTGCGCGACCGACTCCTCGCCGAAGTACTCGCGCACCAGCCCGACCAGCAGCGTGTAGCAGCACCCGTTGCCGAGCCCGGCCAGCGCGGCGCCCAGCAGCAGGCCGGCCGCGTGCCGGTGCTCGCCCGAAGAGAACAGGACGAACTGCGCGAGCCCGCCCGCGACGAGCGCGAAGCGCAGGATCCGGTGGCGGCCGAGCCGGTCGGCCAGCCGTCCGATGAGGACGCGACCACCGCCGGTCGCCGCGGCGAGCACCGCCACCGCGGCCGCCGCGAGCCCGGGTCCGCTGCGCTCGGCGACGAACGTCGCCAGGTAGGCCAGGTCGAACAACAGCACGGCGGCGGCGAGCACGACCACCAGGTACAGCGCGCGCGTCGTGGCGCACCGGAGGAGTTCCGCCGGCCGGTAGTGCCGGACGGCCGGCCGCCGGTTGTGCGCCCGGTCCAGCGCCCAGGCACGCGGCTCCGGTGTGGCGGGCCACCAGTGCCGCGGCGGGTAGCGCAGCACCGCGCCACAGCCGGCGATCACGACGACCACGAGAGCGGCAGTCACGTCCAAGAGCGCTGCTCTCGCCTCGGGCAGTGCGGCGGCGAGGACGACGAAAGGCACGCTGCCGAAGGCGAAAGCACCGCTCACGACGCCCGCGCGCGGGCCCGTGCGCTCCGGAAACCACGCCAGGACGGCGCCGACACAGGTGGCGTACACCAGTCCGGTGCCAAGCCCGCCGAGCACGGAGTACCCGAGGAACACGGTGACCAGGCTGCTCGCGTGGCCGAGCGTGACGAGCCCGGCCGCGCACAGAACAGCGCCGGCGGCCATCGCGATCGGCGCGGGCAGCGCCCCGCGGTCGCGCAGCCACGCCGCCGGGAAGGCCACCCCGGCCTGGCAGATCGCCCACACCGCGAAGGACAGCGCGATCCCGCCGAACGTCCAGCCGTGCGCCCGGCTCAGCGCCGGGACGATCGCGGCGAAGCCGTACTGCTGCACCCCGGCGGCGAGCATGGCCGCGGCGGCCAGCCAGGTGATCCACGTCCGCGGCCTGCCGAGCAGTTCCCGATCGGATTCCCCGACGCGGTACCGCCGGCCGTAGACGTCCCGGAGCTCGCGGATCTCGGTCATGGCGACCGCCTCCTCGCAGACTGCAGATTGTATGCAGTATGCGGTAGACGGCCGGTTGAGGCAAGAAGGCGGCCCGGTGGCCATCGAGGGAGGAGGCGGCCACCGGGCCGGTGCTCCTACGCGGTACCGGCCGCGCGGAGCACTGACAGTCTGGCCATCGAAGGCACCGTCGACAAGGTTTGACACCCGCCGAACCGCGTCCGTCGTCCACAACGAACACCTACGGACGCACGAAAGCGCCCCGAAGTGACGTCGGGCGCGGTGATCGCACTCGACGTCCCATCGGGGCGCTCCGGCCGGAACTCCCGCGAGCGGACCGCGCGGTGCGCACTCACCGCGACGATCCGGCTACGCGTCAGGCGGTTCCGCCGACCTCAAGACTTCTTGCGCGGGGCCCGCTTGCGCGCCGGCTTGGTGTCGACCGGCTCGGCCGCCGCGGCCTGGTCGGCCTCGAAGCCGGCGATGATCTCGCTGGAGAGGCGGCCGCGCTCGGCGACCTCGTAGCCGTTGGCCTGGGCCCATTCGCGGATCTGCCGGTTGCGCTCGCGGTCGGTGCCCGAGCTGCCCGAGCCGGACAGCGACTGGCCGGTCGCGAGGCGGACCTTGCGGCCCCCGATGCGCCGCGCGGCGCCGACGTAGCGCGCGAGTTCGTCGCGCAGCGCGGAGGCGTTGTCCTCCGACAGGTCGATTTCGTAGGTCACCCCGTCGAGACTGAAGGGGACGGTCTGCGAAGCCTCGCTCCCGTCGAGGTCGTCCACCATCTGGACCTGCACCCGTTGCGCCATGGTTCGTCGTTCCTCATCTTCTCCAGAACACGGTCGGACAGACCCTAACCTGTCGAATCCCGTCCGGCACGCGCGACACCCGTGAAGCGTCCACAATGGCCGCCCGGGCGAGCGGGTCGCCCGGGTCCAGAGTGACCGCAACGGAGTCGAAATGGGCTGCGTCTTGTCGAAAAATCAATTTTGTGATATGCTCGAAATCAAATCGGTACCGTGGTGACGTGACCAACCCCGAGTTTCCCGGTAATGCCAGCCGGACCGCCTTCACCGCAGCCGCCGCACGGGCGGCACATTTGCTCGTCGACGCCGAACCGTACATCTTCGCGGACTCCTTCGCCGTGACGCTCCTCGGCGCGCGGGCGGAGGATCTCTTGGTATACCACAGGCTCCACGGCACCCATCCGGTCCTCGCGGGGGCCCGCGCCGAGGCGCTGTGCCGAAGCCGGTTCACCGAGGAGCGGCTCTCCCATTCCGGTATAGACCAGTATCTGATTCTGGGCGCCGGCCTCGATTCGTTCGCATATCGCACAGTACCCGGACGTTTCCGGGTGTTCGAGGTCGACCACCCGGCGACCCAGGTGGTCAAACGGGAACTGCTCGCCGCCGCCGGGATCGCCGAACCGGCTTCGGTCACCTTCGTGCCGGTCGACTTCGAAGCGGATCCGCTCCGGGAACGGCTCGTCCAGAGTGGACTGGACCTGTTTCGCCCCGTGTTCGTGAGCTGGCTCGGTGTCACCATGTACCTGACGCGCGAGGCGATTGCCGCCACATTGACGGATCTCGGCCGTTTCGCGCCGGGATCGGAAATCGTCGCGGATCACCTGCTTCCCGCGGAACTGCGCGACGCGGCCGGAAACGGTTACGCCGAAGCGGTCGGGCCGGTCGCCGCGGCCGGGGGTGAGCCGTGGCACACGGTCCTCTCCCCCGCCGCGTTCGCCGATCTCTTGCGCGCCGCGGGATTCGAAGTCCTCGAACAGGCCGGGCAGCGGCAGAGCATCGCCGCGCGGCTGTGGGAGCGCACCGACGCGCTTCGGCCCGTCGCCCTGTCCACGCTGACCCATGCCCGCCGCATCGACAGCTGATCCGGCGATTCCTCAGTCGGGGAGCATCGGCACTTCGAGGTCGTCCGGGCGGCCGAGCAGAACCGCGCGGGTGACCGCCGCCTTCCCGAAACGGTCGCGCACCGCGTCCAGCGCGCTGTCGAGTTCCGTCGCCCGCTGCCGTTCGAAGGGGAGGGCGAGCTGGAACGGGTCGTCGTCGGTCAGGTTGGACAGTGCGGCGCCGAGCAGCGTGATCCCCCGGTCCGCGATCAGCGGGAGCGCGGCGACGAGCAGTTCCCGCGCCGCGGCGAGCAGCACGCCGGTGCCGGCTGTCGGGTCGGCCAGCGTGTGCGAACGGGTCGCGCGTTCGAAATCCGCGAAGCGCAGGCGGATCGTGACCGTCCGGCAGACGCGGTGGGCCGCTCGCAGCCGGCGGGCGATCCGGTCGATCAGCGCCACCAGCACGACGTCCAGCTCGGCCGGGGTCCGCCTGCCGCGGCCGAGTGACCGCTGGGCGCCGATCGAGCGGCGCCGCACCCCCACCTCCACCCGGCGCGGGTCGCGGTTGTGCGCGAGGGCGTGGAGGTGGCGGCCGGGTCCGCGGCCGAGCAAGCCGTCGAGGTCGACCTGCTCGGACGTCGCGAGCTGGCCGACCGTGCGGATCCCGCGCGCGTGCAGCTTCTCCGTGGTGACCTTGCCGACGCCCCAGAGCGCCGAAACCGGCAGCGGGTGGAGGAACTCCAGCTCGCCGTCGTGCGGGACGACGAGCAGGCCGTCCGGTTTGGCCACCCGGCTGGCGACCTTGGCGAGGAACTTCGTCCGCGCCACCCCGACCGTGATCGGCAGCCCCGCCCGCTCGGCGACGGCGGCGCGGAGCCGTTCGGCGATGTGGCTCGGCCGTCCGCCGATCCTGGCCAACCCGCCGACGTCCAGGAACGCCTCGTCGATCGAGATGCCTTCCACCCAAGGCGTCGTGTCGTGGAACACCTGGAACACCGCGCGGCTGGCGGCCAGGTACGCCGACATCCGCGGCGGCACGACGACCGCGTGCGGGCACAGCCTGCGGGCCTGCGTGCCGCCCATCGCCGTGCGCACGCCGTAGGCCTTGGCCTCGTAACTCGCGGCGAGCACGACCCCGCCGCCGACGATCACCGGCCGTCCTTTCAACGCCGGATCGTCGCGCTGCTCGACCGACGCGTAGAACGAGTCGAGATCGGCGTGCAGGATGGGCCCCTCGTCGGTCATAGAACATATGTTCGCATAACTGAGCGCCGAAGTCCGCTCACCCGTCCGACGCGAATGGCGTGCCGCCGGTCGACACAGAGCGCTTTTCCGGTTGTCCGCCGTGCGTGGCCGCGCTCACACTCGAGCCATCGAACGACCCGACCCTGGGGGCGACATGAGCGAGAAGTGCCGGTGCGGCGACCACCACGCGTGGGCCACGCCGAACCCCGAAGACCGGCCCGCGGCCGCGCGGCAGCCGCTGCTGGCTTCGACGCTGGCGAGCGAAGACCGCGTGGAAGACGACGGCGGCCTCGATCCGACCGACCGCGTCACCTGCCGCACGCACCGCCGCTGGCTGCACGAATGCGTGTCGTCGCCGGTACACACGAACCCGGCGATCGGCTACCGCTGGTGCCGCCGCTGCGACCACCAGGCGCTGGTCGCGGTCGACGAACTGGCCGGCGAGGTGACCATCCGGTGCGGGCTCTGCGGGCGCGTCCCGCGCAGCCGCGCCAACGAGGAGCTCGTCGAGCTGTGCCGGCGCAGCCTTTCCTTGGCCCGCGCGGGCCGGTTCCCGGAGTCCGCCGTCGCGTGACTGCCATGATGCGGAGGTGCCCGAAACCGGAACCACCGCACTGGTGATCCTGCTGCCCGCCGCCGAGCCGATCCTGGACGCCGCCCGCCGCGTCGACCCCGCCCTGGTCCGCCCCGGCCTGCCCGCCCACGTGACGGCCCTCTACCCCTTCTTGCCGGATGCGGAGCTGACCGACCAGGTCCTCGACGCGGCGCGCGAGCTGGCGGCGACGTTCCCGCCGATCGACGTGCCGCTGACCGAGTTCTTGACCGCGCCCGGTTTCGCGGCGATCCCGGTCCCCGCCCTCCAGCCGGTCACCGACGCGGTCTGCGCTCGGTGGCCCTCGGTCGAGCCGTACGGCGGGCGGTTCGGTCCCCGGCCGGCCGCGCACCTGACGGTGGCGATGGGTGGTGAGGTGGAGGTCCTCGAGCGGGTGGCCGCCGAGGTCCGGCCGCTGCTTCCGGTGTATGACCGGGCGGTGGAGTTGCAGCTGGTCGCGCTCACGGACAAGGGCTGGGAACCGAGGCTCTCAGCGCCGTTCGGGGGCTGAACGGCAGGCGCCCCGCGAACCGAGGCTGACCGCCGGGTGGTCCGTGTGCCGGTTGTCGTGGCGTGACGGCCGCTCACCGTGGCGTCGGTTCGGGCGGGGCCGATCCCTCCAGTTTCCGGTAGGCGCGGGCGATCGCGCGGAGCCGGGCCACGTCCGCGGCGAACGGTTCGGCGGCCGCGGTGGGGGGTGGGGTTTCTTCGGGTTCGTCCGGGAGGTCGCGGACCAGGCGCGCCGCCGCGGCGGGCGGGAGGTCCGGGGTGGCGCCGGCCAGGATCAGGCCGTCGTTGGTTTCGCTCATCGCCGTCAGCAGGCGCTCGCGGCGGGACGGGCCGCCCGGGTCGATGCGGACGATCTCCGGGTAGCGGCGCGTCAGGTGCGCGCGCAGGGGGCGCAGCAGGCGCAACGTCCGCGCGTCGCGGCGGGCCGCCGCCAGGCCGGGGACCGCCGGGATCGTCAGGCCCAGCACGATCAGCAGCACCGACACGGCCGGGAACCCGACGTCCAGGGTGCACGGCAGCGTCGAGAACGGCCCGCGGCACAACGCTTTCGCCGGGTGGTCGGCCTCCAGCGCGTGGATCGTCGCGACGACCTTCCCCGTGAGGTACGCGATCGCGAACGCCGACGCCAGCAGCAACAGCGCCAGCCCGGCGCGCAGTGCGCCGCCGCTCGCGCGGATCGTCACCGCGGCCACGATCCCGATGTCGATGACCGCGAGGCCCAGGTACACGGTGTAGGTGAAGACGTAGACGACCAGCGTCGGGTGGGTGCGGTACAGCTCGTCGAACAGGCCGACCCCGCGCGGCAGGTCCGATGTGCTGAAGAACATCACGGTCAGCAGCGTCAGCGCGACGCCGAGCGCGATCGCCCGGGTGCGGCGGCCGCGGTCGCGGGTGCCGCTGATTTCCGCGACCGTCAGCCCGATCCCGTACGCGGCGACCATCGTCGCCAGGTTCGACAGCAGGCGGCCGAGGCTGGGGTAGAGCTCGCTCTCGAACTGCTGCGTGCGGTTGGAGAGGAAGCAGAACGCGGCGCCCAGCGCGATGAGCGAGACGGCCAGTCCCGCGCCCGCACCGGTGCGCCGCGCGCGGACGGCCCGCCAGATGCCGACGACGAGCGCGAACGCCCCGACCCCGAGGAACAGAATGTCGATCACGGGACGCGACTATCCCAGGAGTGCCGCCAGCCGCCTAGCCTGGTCGGCCGCCCGGCCGGACGCGCCCGGCTGAACGGCGGGTGGCTCGCTGGTCGCCGCGCTCATCAGCAGGACGGCGATCAGCTCGGCTTCGTACTCCTCGGTGCTGCTCGTGACGCGCGTGAGCAGGTGCGACAACGCCGCCGGCGCGAGGTCCGGGGCCAGCTCGGCGGCTTCGGACTCGGCCATCAGGCAGGTGCCGGTGTGCGCGCACAGCATGTGGGCGAGCTCGTGGGCGATGATGTGGTCCTGGTGCAGCGCCGACGTGTGCTCGGTGTAGGCGATCAGGTCGTAGCCCGGGCGCGCTTGCCAGGCCCCGGACGGCTGCCCGGGCCGGTAGGCGATCGGGACCAGGTCGATCTCGCGCCCCCGCCACGCCTCGAGACCGTCCACCCAGCCGTTCATCGACCACGGCCGCGGCAGCGGGACGGCGGCGAGCACCGTCCGGACGCGCGCCCGCGCCCGGTCGCGGAGGTCCGGCAGACCACGCTCGTCGATGGGTCCTCCCCGCTCACCGGGCGCCAGCCGGCTGCACCGGGGCGCGATCACGGACGAGGTCATCGTAACCGACCGCGGTGACTCACTCGGGCTTCCGGCGGCGGCCTTCGCGGCTGCGGTTGTCGTCGTAACTGCTGAGCTGGTCGAGCAGCGCCGTCACGGTCTCGCGGTCGCGCGGCGAGAGCCGCATCGCGCGCTGCGCCAGGTTCCGCGCTTCGGTGTCACGCCACGCCACGACGTCCTCGACCTGCTGGTCGACCTGGCCGGCGACCTCTTCGTCGAAGAAGTAGGTGACGGGCACGCCGAAGAACTGCGCGAGCGCCTGGATGTGCGAGCGCTTGGGGTCCTTGCGCGCGCCGACGGCCAGCTGCTGCACGTGCGTCGCCGACATCGAGACGCCGGTCTGGTCGGCGACCCCGGTCGCGATCTCCCGGTAGGAGTACGGCTTGCGGTCCGGCGGGTGCACGGTCGCGATCAAGTGCGCCAGCCGTTCGGCGAAACTGCGCTCTTCGCTCACCACACACCACCCTCAGCCGTGAAACGTGACAACCATCAGCGTAGCTGTTCCGAAAACTTGACACAGGCCGTCCCGGAAAGACTACGATACCCCCGTTCGGTGTTTCGGAAACATGACACAGGACCCTGGGTGGCGCTGCGGCCACGGGGTGACTCACGTGGCCGCTGGGGGTGACCACGCGCCTAACTCCGTGCCCGCCGCGCGATCCTTGCGAGCCGGGTGGCGGGGTTCGGGCTCATCGGTGCTGTGGTTCGCGCGCGCCGAGCTGCATGTGGGACCACGTCCGGTGGTGGCGTGGGACGGTTCGCTTCTCCGTCTAGTTCGCCAGCAGCCGGCGCATCACCCCCGGTGTCGCGCCGGTGTGCTCGCGGACCGTGCGCGTCAAGTGGGCCTGGTCGGCGAACCCCAGATCCGCCGCCAGCACCGCCAGCTCCCGCTCCCCCGCGGCCAGCCGGTCGAGTGCCCGGCCGACGCGTACCCGGTTGCGGTACCGCGTCACCGAAACACCCAGCTCGCGCGGGAACACGCGGCTCAACCGGTACGGTGACACCCCCAGCGCCTCCGCCAGCGGGAACAGCCCGCCCGACGCCGGATCGTCGGCGCCGATCGCTTCCCTGGCCCGCGCGACCAGCTCGCGGTCGTCCGCACGCGCCGTCCCGGTCACCGCCCGGGTGATCGCCCGGCCCACCAGGACCAGTAACTCCTCCGCCAGCGCGTAATCCGGGTCGGCCGCCGATGCGACGGCTCGGCGGTGGGCCAGTTCCAACTCGGCGTCGACATACACCACCGGCCGCGCTGGGCGCTCGCCCGCCAGGCGGGACCACAAGCGGGACCCGAAACTCACCGACGTGCAGGTGTCCCCGCCCGCCGGGTGCGCGAAGCACTCCTCGTCGCCGGGCACGGCGAGGTAGGCCACCGTCCGGTCGGCGTCCGCCACCACTCCCCCGGCACGACGGCGGAACCGGCCACGGCGGACGAGCACCATCCGGTACGCCGGCGACACCTCGGGCGGCGACCACCCGGTGTGGTCGTCGGCGCATTCGACCACGCTCACCGCGTACCCGGGGCGGGCCACGACTTCGACTGCTTCACGCACGTCCCGGACGGTACGCCGGGGGTACGACAATTCCGCGCCGCAAGGATCTTCAAGACCGCACCCCGGGACCGCGGGCAGGCTGCCGCACAACGAAAGGAGCGGTTCCATGCCCGCAGAACTCACCACGATCGTCCTCGACTGCGCCGACCCCGCCGCGCTCGCCGCCTTCTACGCCAAGGCGCTCGGCCGGGAGGTGGCGCACCAGGACGCGGACTCCGCCCAGCTCGGCGGCGGCCCGGTCGGGCTCGGCTTCCAGCGCGTCGAGGGCTACCGCGGCCCCGGCTGGCCGGACGCGGCCAAGCACGCGCACCTCGACCTCACCGTCGGCGACCTCGAAGCCGCCGTCGCCGAGTTCGAAGGACTCGGGGCCACCCGGCCGGACTTCCAGCCCGGCGGGACCGACTGGGTCGTGCTCGCCGATCCCGAGGGGCACCTCTTCTGCCTGATCCCGGCCTGACGCAACGGGTGGCCCCTCGCCAGGGAGGGGCCACCCACCGGGTCACGTCCGGTACACGCCGAACTCGTACAGCGAATAGCCGTACCCGGTGCCGCGCTGCGTGGCGTTCACGCGGACGTACCGCGCGGTGGCCGAGACCGCGATGTCGTCGGCACCGCCGTCCCCGGACGTCGTCCCGTACACGCTGCGCCAGTTCGCCGCGTCGTCGCTGACCTGGATTTCGTACGCCTTCCCGAACGCCGCCTCCCAGACCAGCTGGACGTGGTCGAACGCCTGAGCGCGGCCGAGGTCGACCTGCAGCCACTGCGGGTCCGCCCACGCGCTCGCCCAGCGGGTCGCGGTGTTCCCGTCGGTCGCGGCCTGCGGCGGGTACGGCGCGCCGGGACCGTCGGCCTGGTACGTCGACGCCGTCGTCGCCGTGCCGCGGGCCAGGTTGGTGCCCGGCACCGGCGGCGCCACCACGCGCAGCGAACGCGTCTCGATGCCGACGTTGCCGTGGCCGTCCCGGGCGTAGAGGTAGATCTTCCAGACGCCGAGCTGCTGGGGCGCGGTGACGGTGAACGTGCCGTTCCCGGTGAACTGCGCCGGGATCAGCCCTGCCGCGTCGTTGATGTACTTGCTGTTGTACCCCATGGTGTAGGTGATCGGGTCACCGTCCGGATCGGACACCGCGGCGGTCAGGGTGAACGTGCCGCCCGCCGGGACGTCGGTGCTGCGGCTGAGGTTCATCGACGAGATCACCGGCGGCGTGTTGCCCCCGGTCTGTCCACTGTAGAGCCTGCGGACGGCGTACCAGGACAGCCGCTTCTCGTTGCCGGTGGTGATGTTGAACCAGACGCCGCCGAAGTCGCCTTCGGTGCCGTAGTGGAAGAGCGTCGCGCCGAGCGCCACACCCGGGTGCGCGAGCACGCAGTTCCACGCGTTGACGTAACCGTCGCGCTTCTGCTGGTCGGTCGGTTCGGCGGGGACGCCGTTGGCGTCGTCCGGCACCTCCCACTCGCCGGCCGGCCCGGTCTCGGTGATGATGTACGGCTTCGTGTAGCCGCCGGCGAGCCAGTCCTGCTTGACCTGGCACACCTGGGCGTAGGAGTTGACGGAGTACAGGTCGAGGCTCGGCGCGTACGCCTTGTAGTACGGCCAGGCCCCGGTCCAGGCGTCGGTCGAGGTGACCGGGTGGTTCGCGTCGATCGCGTGGATGGCTTGCGCCGCCTGGTCGACGAACCGCGTGTAGGCGATCCGGTTCTGCTCCAGCTGCGTGCCGGAGTAGCAGTTCTGCATGCCGAGGATCGACTCGTTGCCGACGTTCCACAGCAGCACGCCGGGATGTGTTTTGTATGCAGTAACCCACTTCTGGATTTCGGCGAGCATCGTGTTCTTGTAGTTCGTGTCCGTCGTGTAGTCGACGCACCCGCCGCTGCCCGGGCCGCCGCCGGGCTGCAGCCAGAAGCCGCTGACCACCTTGATGCCGTTGGCCGCGGCGGCGTCGAGCAGCGGCTGTGTGGTGCCGTCGGTGCCCCAGGTGCGGACGGTGTTGACGCCGATCGCGTGCAGCTCCGGCATCCGCGTAGCTGCTTCGCTCACCGGCGGGCCCCAGGTCAGACCCTTCACGGTCCACGGGATACCGTCGACCGTCAGCTGCCAGTTCCCCTGCGAGCCGGTCACCCGCGTGACGCCGGGACCGCTCTGCGCGCCCGGGGTGCCGCTGACCTGGAACTCCCACAGCGAATAGCCATAGCCGCCGACGCGGTGGGTGCCGTAGAGGCGGACGTAACGCCCGTGCCCGGTGACGGCGAGATTTTGCAGACCACCGACGGCCGTGGTCGTACTGTATACAGTCTGCCAATTCGTGGCGTTGTCGGAAATCTGGATTTCGTATGCAGTCGCGTAGGCGGCCTCCCAGTTCAGGCTGACCTGGCTGATGTCGGCGGACGCGCCGAGGTCGACCTGCAGCCACTGCGGGTCGCTCCAGGCGCTCGCCCACCGCGTGCCGGGGTCGCCGTCGACGGCCGCCGACGCCGGGGTGCCGGCGCCTTCGGTGCTGGACGCGGTCACCGGTCTGCCTTGGGAAAGCAGGGTGGCGGCGTGCGCCGGGGCGGGGCCGGCGAGCAACCCCAGCACCAGCAGGGCCACCAGCGCCGGGACGGCACGGAGGAGCGACGGTCGGTCCACGATGACTCCCGTACGACAAGAGGACGGAGATTGGAGAGCGCTCTCCGGCGCGCTCGATGGTTCGGCACGGCGGCCCGCGTTGTCAAGAATCTCGTCCCGAACCGGACAATGGCTTCCGAGCGCGGTATCCGGGTGCTCCTTGACACGGCGGTGCCCGGGTGCGCATGCTCTTGGAGAGCGCTCTCCCATCCTTGGCACCCTCACCGTGGAGGACCCTTGGCAACGAAAGCCGCGCTCCTCGCCTGCACCGCCGCCACCGTGCTGGCAGGCGCCTTCCTGACCGCGGCCACCTGGTCGCCCGCCGGAGCCGACGACCTCGTGACCCACCACGAGTTCCAGGTCAACTGCTCCCCCAGCCACCACCAGCCGGACGACCCGATCGTCTTCCCGGGCCTGCCCGGCGCTTCGCACGACCACACGTTCATCGGCAACAAGACGACGAACGCGGCCACGACACTGCAATCACTGCAGGCCGCGGGCGTCGGCAACACGACCTGCCTGGCACCGGACGACCTGTCGGCGTACTGGTTCCCGACCGTGTACAACGGGAGCAACGTGGTGCTGCCGAACTTCGCGCAGGTCGTCTACTACAAGTCGGGCATCCTCGACTACACGAAGGTCGTGCCGTTCCCGACCGGGCTGCGGTACGTCGCCGGCACCGTCACCGCGACCCAGGACGAATTCCAGCACGCCCCCGGAGCGATCGAGGGCTGGGAGTGCGGGGACAGCTTCCACAACTGGGACATCCCGGTGAACTGCGTGGCCGGCAGCCAGCTCAACATCCGTTACCAGGCCCCGAGCTGCTGGGACGGCGTCCACCTGGATTCGGCCGACCACAAGAGTCACATGGCGTACCCGGACCGGGCGACGCTGACGTGTCCCGCCGACCACCCGGTGGCCGTGCCGATGCTGGAGTTCAAGATCGCCTTCCCGGTCAGCGGCGACATGTCCGGGGTGCACCTGGCCAGCGGACGCGGGTATTCGTGGCACTACGACTTCTTCAACGCGTGGGACCCGCCGACCCTGGCCGCGCTGGTGAGCCACTGCATCAACGGCGGCCTGCAGTGCGACCCGCGCGGGTTCGACCTGTACAAGCCGGACCGCGGCACGGTGCTCGGGCCGAACTACCGGCTGCCCGGCCGCCCGTGAGAGGGCGGGCCCTGGGGGCGGCGGTGGTGGCGCTGATCCTGGGCGGGTGCGCCACCACCGCTCCCGCCGCCCCCGGACCCGCCACCACGCCGGCGGCCTTCAACCCGACGGACGTGGCGTGGCTGCAGCTCGTGGTGCCGATGACGGCGAACGCCCTCGCGGCGGCCCGGCTGGCCCCACAGCGGGCCGGGAGCGCGGCCGTGCGGTCGGCGGCGAGCGCCGTGGTGGCGCCTTCGGAACGCTTGCTGACGCGGTTGAAGTCGGCACAGCACCGAGCCGGGCTGCCGGACAGCGACGTCCACAGTGGACACCGGATGCCGGGGATGGTCACGCCCGCGGACCTGGCGGCGTTGCGCACCGACGGCGCCGACGAATTCGACCGGCGCCTGATCGCACTGCTGCAGGCGCACGCGGCGCAGGTCGTGGTCCTCGCGCGCGGGGAACAAACCTCCGGCGCCGACCCGGAAACCCGCGCGCTGGCCGCGGAACTGGGTGCCGAAGGCGCCCGCGAAACCGAAGTGCTGGCGAAGTAAGCAAAAATAAGGGGCTTTCCCCGCATCAACTGCGGGGAAAGCCCCTTATCGGCGGCTCAGTACGTCACGGTGACCGGCGCCCGGCCCGGGCCGGCCGGGGCCTTCACCGTCAACGTCTTCGTCGCCGCGTCCCAGCTCCACGCCGACGCCGGGGCCCACCCGGCGCCGACCTTGACCCGGCTCGGTGCCGCGGCCACGCCGAGGAACTTCACCGTCCACTCGCGATCCGCCACCCGGTACCGGCCCTGCGGCGGCGCCACCGTCACCGTGCGCGACCCGCCGCGCTCGGCGTAGCTGATCTTCGTGGTCGTGCTCTGCGCCGACGAAGTGCCGTTGTCCTCGTACAGCGAGAAGGACCCGGACCCGCCCGGCGCGACCGTCACCGTCACCCGGTCCAGCGGGCTCTTGGCGTCGTTGGGCACGTCCGCCGTGCGGGTCGCGGTGATGCCGCCGCCGCGCAGGAACACCGGCATCGTGCCGAGGTCCGACGTGACCTGCTGCGTCGTGCCGCCGGTGTACACCTTGCCGCTGAAGTAGTCCGTCCACTGCCCCGGCGGGAACCAGACCGACGTCGTCGCCGACGTCCCCGGCGTGGTCACCGGCGCCACCAGCAGGTCCGGCCCGTAGAAGTACTCACTCGACGCGGCCGCGTAGGCGGCCGGGTCGTCCGGGTACTCGAGGTAGGTCGGCCGCACCACGGGAACGCCCGTCGTGGCGGCCTGCTGGGCCAGCGTGTAGGTGTAGGGCACCAGGTTCTCGCGCAGGTTCAGGAACTTCGTCGCCGACGCCTTCGCCGCGTCGCCGTACTGCCACGGCAGCCGGTCGCTGTGGTTGCTGTGCAGGCGGTCGATCGGCTGGAACGTGCCGAGCTGCACCCAGCGCGCGTACATGTCGTCGGGCAGCTTGGCCGTCTGCCGCTGCTGTCCGCCCGAGGTGTACGTCTCGCTGCCGCGCAGGCCGGTCGTGTCGTTGTGCCCGCCGATGTCGTGGCTGATCGCCGACATCCCCGTCGCGGCCGACTCGGCCGGGGTGATCCCGACCTCCATCCGCAGGGTGCCCCACGTCGACGACGTGTCGCCGGTGAAGTGGAGCGTGCTGCGCTTGTCGGCCCACGGTCCCGTCGACAGCCCGATCGGGCCGCCGTAACCGCCGGCCTGCAGCGAACCGTAGGCCCGCGAGATGACGAAGCCGCGGCCGGTCGCCGGCGCGGCCAGGTCGGCGTACTGCTGGTTGATCCACGCGTCCGGCGTGACGCCCGGCAGGCTCGACTTCGACGCGTCACAGCACCAGTCGAGCCACCAGAAGTCGTTGCCCTGCTGCATCATCCCGGCGTGCAGGTCGAGGTAGGCCTTCAGCTGGTCCGGGTCGCCCCAGTCGAAGACGTAGCAGTCGGTGCCGCAGCCGGACTTCACCAGCTTGCCCTTCGCCGTCGCCTGCGCGCGGGCGAACTGCGGGTCCGAGCCCATGATGCTCGGGTGGGTGTTGAGCGTGTTGTGCAGGCCCTGCGCCTTCGACCACGCGAAGAAGCCCGCCGGGTCCGGGAACTTGTTCGTGTCGATCTGCCAGCCGTTCCAGGTGTCCGGCGCCTTGAAGTCGGTGTCGGTGACCAGGACGTCGAGCGGCACGCCCTCGCTGCGGAAGCGCGGCAGGATCGTGTCGCGGTAGTCGGCCGCAGTGCGGTCGATGTACTCGGAGTACCAGACGCCGTACGCCCAGCGCGGCAGCAGCGCGGGCGGCCCGGTCAGCGTCGCGAGGTCGCGGAGCCCGGCCTTGTAGTCGTGCCCGAAGGTGAAGACGTAGCCGTCCTGGTACGGGCTCCCGCCGTGCGACGGCCGCTGGGTCACCTTGCGGGTCGCGGTGTCGTAGAGCGCCGACGGGCTGTCGTCCAGCAGGTACCAGCCGTCCTGGTGCAGGAGCCCTTCGGTGAGCGACGGAGTGCCGTTGTCGCCGTTCACGCCGTCGAGGCCGCGCCGGTAGCCGCCGAGCGCGAGGTGCGGCTGCGGTGCGGCCGCGCCCGACGCGGTGACCGCGACGGTGTCGATGTTGACGTGGCAGCTGGTGTCGTCGGGGCAGCCGAGGACGACGTCGTTCGCGCCGGCCTTCAGGTCGACCGGGACCGACGCGCTCTTCCACGCGTCCCAGTTGTCGGTGACCGGGAGGCTCAGCGTGCGCGTGACGCCGTTCGCGGCGACCGACGCGGTACGCGTCTCGTGGCGCCCGTCGCCGCCGGTGCCGTTGGCGTACCGGACGTGCAGCAGGTACGTGCCGGCGGTCGCGACGTCGGTGATCCGGTGCGTCAGCGACGAACCCCGGTTCAGCTCGGCGACGAAGCCGCGCCCGGCGTAGCCCGGGTGGTCGGTCGCGACGACGGCCGAACCGGCCCGGAGCCCGGCTTCCGCCTCACAGCTCACGCCGGCCGGGCAGCCGGTGAACGCGCGGGCCGACGCGGGCGGGAAGGCCGCGCCGGCGGGGAGCGCCGCGAGGGCGTCGACGTTGACGTTGCCGGAGTCGGCCGCGGTCCGCTGCAGGCGGACGCTGTGGTGCCCGGCGCCGAGGGTCAGCGGGACGGACGCGACCGCCCAGGTGTCCCAGTCGGCCGTCACCGGCAGGGTGAGCTTTTGCGGCGCGCCACCGTCGACCGAAACGCTCAGCGTGCGCGTGACGTGCTGGCCGTCCCCGCCCTGGCCGTTGGCGTAGCGGACAGCCACCGAGTACGTCCCGGCGGTCGTGGCTTCGACGTCCGCGGTCGCCGACGTGCCGGTGCTTTCGAAGCCGGCGAGGAAGCCTTCGCCGGTGTAGCCCCGGTGGTCGGTGGCGACGCCGAGCCCGTCGGCGGTCAGGTCTTCGGCCTCGCACAGCGCGCCGGTCCGGCACGTCAGGTGCCGCCACGGCGCGGCGAGCACCGGGGTCGCGCCGGCGGTCGTGCGCACTTCGAGGTTGCCGCCGTCGAACGGGCCCGAGTCGAGCCGGTAGGTCAGGGTCGTCGCGCTCGTGCGGATCGTGAGCACGCCACCGGAAACGGTGGAGGTGTACGGCGTCGGCGTGAACGCGTCACGCCCGACGGCGTTGAAGGTGGCGGCGTCGGTGAAGCGGCCGTCACCGGCGTACTCGGTCCGGATGACCGTCGGCGACAGCACCTCGAAGCGCGCGTTCCCGGCGGTGACGGTCTGGCCACGGGGGGCGGCGGTGGCGGGGGTCGCGACGGTCACGGTAGCCGCGGCGACGGCGACCACGCACGTCAGCCGGATGGCTCTCGCTGTTCTCGTCCGCACGGGCGGAACTCCGTTCCGGTCTGGGGACCATGGCATTTTTTACAACGTTGGAAAAGCCGGGTCGATCTGAGCACAGCGCGGTGGCCGGTGTCCAGACCACCGAGCGGAACTTGTCCGGACAGTTCAGCGGCCGGTGACGCCGTCGAGCTGCTCGCGCGGGATGTCGGCGTGCCCCGCGCGGTCTCGCTCGTCATGTGCTCGAGCACCCAGCGCTCACGCCGAGCCGCGGACCACCAGTTCCGGGTCGAAGATCACCGATTCGGCCCGCAGGTCCGGATCGGCCATCCGGTCCAGGACCATCCGGGCCATCGCCGCGCCCATCTCCTCGACCGGCTGGCGGACCGTCGTGAGCCGGGGGCGGCAGCTCAGCGCGACCCGGCTGTCGTCGAAGCCGATCACCGCCACGTCGTCCGGGACGCGGCGGCCGGCTTCGCGGAGCACCGTCAGCGCGCCGTACGCCATCAGGTCGTTGGCCACGAAGAGCCCGTCCAGCGCGGGTTCCTCGGCCAGCAGGTGTTCCATCGCCCGTTCGCCGCCGTGCTCGGTGAAATCGCCTTCGGCGACCGCCACGTAGGCATGGCCGTGCCGGGCCATCGCGTCGCGGAACCCGGCCAGCCGGTCCTGGCCGGCCGGGGTGCCCGCCGGGCCCGCGATCGTGGCGACGCGCCGGCAGCCGCGCGCAACGAGCCGCTCGGCCGCGAGCCGGGCGCCGTCCTGGTGGGCGACGTCGACGTAGCACACCGGCGCCGGGCGGGCGGGCCGCGCGAACAGCGCCGTGGGCACGCCCGCGTCGGTCAGCGCGCGCGGCAGCGGGTCCTCCGCGGGGTGCAGGGAAATCAGCAGGACGCCGCTGACCTGCTCCTGGCGCAGCTTTGCGACCAGCTTCGCGCGCTCGTCGTCGCTGTCGACGAGCATCAGCAGCGGGTGCAGCCCGTGCGGCCGCAGGTGGGAGACGACCCCCTCGACGACGCGGCCGAAGAAGGGGTCGCCGAAGACGCCGCCGGTGAACGCTTCGACGTGCCGCTCCGGCTCCGACACCACCAGGGCGATCCCGCCGGTGCGCCGGGTGACCAGGGAGCGCGCGGCCCGGTTCGGGACGTAGCCGGTGTCGGCGATCGCGCGCTCGACCGTCTCGCGCAGCTTCGGGTCGACGTTGCGGACGCTGTTGACCACGCGGGACACCGTGGCCCGCGAGACGCCGGCGACCCGCGCGACGTCCTCCAAGGTGGGCGGCTGCGTCGTCACCCGTCCTTTGTAGCACGCTGTGAGAGCGCTCTCCCACTACCGCGCCGATGACAAATGTCATGACCGCCCGATGCGGGACGGCACTGCCTCCGCGCGCCGCTCCGGACGAGCATTTCCGGCATGACCACCACGACCCGACCGGCCGGTTTCCGGCCCTTGCTGCTGCTCACCGGCGCGTACGCCGCGCTCTCCGTGCTCACGCTCGCCGTGATCGTCCTGTTCCGGAACCACCCGGCGATGGTGACCGACGCCGTCTGGGTGCGCGCCACCCTCGTCGTCGCGAGTTCGCTGCTGACGTTCGCCTTCGCCCGCAGCGCCGCCCGCGGGTCGAAGAAGGGGCTTCTGCGGCTGCGGATCGTCTCGGCGGTGATGCTCGTGGCGATCGCCGTCGTCGTCGCGCTGCCGGGGCTGTTCCCGCTGTGGCTGCGCGTCGAACAGGGCGTCTGCGGACTGCTGCTCCTCGGTGTCACCGTGCTGATCAACGGCCGGCGATCGCGGTAGCGTTCCGGTGGTGGACGGGGCATCGGACGTGCAGCGCTGGGTGCGCGGCTGGCGGCTGCGGCTGCTCGACGCGGGCATGCTCGTGTACCCGGCGGTGACGCTGGCGGGCGTGCTGCAGCACTCTGCGGGCACCGCTGCGGCCGTGGGCTGCGCGCTCGTGGCCGCGTTCGCCGTGGGCTACCTCCTCGCCGCGGCCGCGGCGGCGCGCCGGGCGAAGCGCCCGTTCTGGCTGCTCACCGGAACCTGTGCCGTGCTGTTCGCCGCCGCGCTCCCCTTCGCCCACGCCGACGCGTTCTTCCTCGCGGCGGTCGTCCTCTCCCTCGCCGCGCCCCGGCTCCCCCGGCGCGTCGCGGTCGTCCTCGTGGCGGGGGCCGCGGTCGCGGCCGTCGCCGTCCCGTGGCCGGACGGGCCGGGCTGGGCGCAGGCGGTCGCACTCGTGTTCACCGTGCTCATGGTCGGCGCCTTCGCCGAGGCGATCCGGGCGAACACCGCGCTGGTCGCGGCCCGCGCCGAGGTCGCGCGGCTGGCGTCCGAAGCCGAACGCGCGCGGATCGCTCGGGACCTGCACGACCTGCTCGGCCACTCGCTCACCGCGATCACCGTGAAGAGCACCCTGGCGCGACGGCTCGTCGGCACCGACGGCGCTCGCGCGGGTGCGGAGATGGGCGCGGTGGAAACGCTGGCCCGCCAAGCGCTGACCGAGGTCCGCGCCGCGGTGTCGGGCTACCGCGAGGTCTCCCTCGCCGGCGAGCTCGCGCGCGGCCGCGAACTGCTGCGCGCCTGCGGGGTGACCGCCGACCTGCCCACGGCCACCGACATCGTCGCGCCCGCGCACCAGGAACTCTTCGGCTGGGTGGTGCGAGAAGGGCTCACGAACGTGGCCCGGCACGCGCGGGCGACCCGCTGCACGGTGACGCTCTCAGCGTCCACTGTGGAGGTCATCGACGACGGTGTGGGCGGCGCGGCCGCAGGCGGCTCCGGGCTCGCCGGGCTCCGCGAGCGCGTGACGGCGGCCGGCGGGGTGCTCGACGCGGGACCGGCGGACCCGCGCGGCTGGCGGTTGCGGGTGACGGTGTGATCCGGTTGCTGCTGGCCGACGACCAGGAACTGGTGCGCCAGGCGCTGTGCGCGCTGCTCGCGCTCGAGGCTGACTTCGAGGTGGTCGCGTCGGTCGGCCGCGGCGACCAGGTCGTCGCCGCGGCGCGCGAACACCGGCCCGACGTCGCGCTGCTCGACATCGAGATGCCGGGACTCGACGGCCTGACCGCCGCGGCGGTGCTCGCCGCGCAGGTGCCGGACTGCCGGGTCGTCATGCTCACCACGTTCGGCCGCGCCGGCTACCTGCGCCGCGCGATGGAGGCGGGCGCGGCCGGCTTCGTGGTGAAGGACGCGCCCGCCGAGGTGCTCGCCGACGCGATCCGCCGCGTCCGGGCCGGCGAGCGGGTGGTGGACCCGGCACTGGCGGTCGCCACGCTGGCGGCGGGCGAATCCCCGCTGACCGCCCGCGAACGCGACGTCCTGATCACCGCGCGGACCGGCGCGACGATCGCCGAGATCGCGTCCCGGCTCTACCTGTCCGAGGGGACGGTCCGCAACTACGTCTCGGCGGCGATCACGAAGACCGGCGCCCGCAACCGCGTCGAAGCGGTCCGGATCGCCGACGAACGGGGCTGGCTCTAGGCGTTCTCGTCGAACGGGATCCCGGCCGGCTTGGCCTTCGCGAGGTTGCCGGTGAACTGGCCGTCCTTGATGCCGAAGGTCGCGCTCCCGAAGTCGGCCTGGACGAGCTTGTCCCGCAGGCCGGCCGGGTACCCGTCCCAGCCGACGGGCGCCGGGTACTGCCAGGTGCCCCGGT
This sequence comes from Amycolatopsis lexingtonensis, assembly GCF_014873755.1. Lineage (NCBI taxonomy): Bacteria > Bacillati > Actinomycetota > Actinomycetes > Pseudonocardiales > Pseudonocardiaceae > Amycolatopsis > Amycolatopsis lexingtonensis. Next base: position 1,860,205 of record NZ_JADBEG010000001.1, on the reverse strand, counting down.
GGTTCTCCGGCGGGTCGTCGTTCCCGTTGGCCGCGCGGAAGCAGTGCGTCGAGCCGCCGTCCTTGTGGTAGACGACTTTCGCGTGGGTGCCCTCGAACCGCATGCTCGCGCGGTCGTGGACGGCGAAGCCGCCGTGCTGCGAGGTGGCGACGTACTCCACCTGGTTGTCCTTGACCCAGACGACCACGTGCTCCCAGTCGTGGCGGTGGCCGGCGCTGCCCGGGCCGAGGGAGGCCTGGTCCTTCTCGAAGTAGAGGGTGAACATCACGGCGCACCAGCCGTTGTTGCACTTCTGGCGCGAATAGGAGTTGGTGTTGTCGAGGTCCCAGGAGTCGCGGCAGTGGCCGTTGGTGTCCCCGCCCAGCGACAGGCCGGGGGCGATCGTGCCGTCGGGGCCGATGGCGGGCGTCGGGTAGCAGCCGTCCTTGTCGTAGTCGAAGGCCGGCTGGAACGTCTTTTCGAAGTCGGACGCGTTCACCGGGAGCGCGCCGGGCGGGTCGGCTCGAGCGATGGCCGGGAACAGGATGGAGAGGGCCAGCGCGCCGGCGGCAGCGGCGGCCAGGGTGCGGGAGCGGTGCGCCATCGCGGACTCCTTTGTCGGTGATTTTCCGACCAGCGTCGCGAGGATCACCGGGGCGCACAACCGTGGTGGCGGGAGTCTGCCCGGCTGCCGCTTTCCGTGGGGCACGAACGCGCAAACCTGGTTCCGCGGCCGGGGCGCGGCTAGGTTGGGAGGATGCCCGAACCGATCCTGATCTCCATTGCCGCGGCGCTCGCGGCGAAGGGTGCGACCGGCCTGTACGACCTGGTGAAACGCAAGTTCGCCAAGGACCCCGCCGCCACCCTGGCCCTGGAAGCGGCCTCGGGGGCGCCGTCGGGCACCGAGCCGGTCAAGGCGCTCGCCGAGCGGCTGGAGTCCGCGGAGGCGGCGGACCCGGAGTTCGCCGAGGCGCTGCGGGCGGAGTGGGAGCAGCTCCCGGAGAGCCGGATCTCCTACGGCGAGGTGCACAACACGGTGACCGGGAACGTGACCGGCAAGGTCGTGCAGCTGCGCGACGTGCACGGCAACATCAACCTCTGAGGCGCGCCTCGGCCGCGTCCCAGTCACCGGTGCCCGACGGTTCGTAGCGCCGGATCTCCTGCGTCTCCCGCACCAGCGCCCGCATCGAAACCAGATCCGGGAGGTCCTCCCCCAGCGCCCGGGCCTGCACCAGCACGTTCCCCAGCGCCGCCGCCTCCACCGGGCCCGCCAGGACCGGGACGCCGCATGCGTCCGCCGTCGACTGGCAGAGCAGTTCGTTGCGGGCGCCGCCGCCCACCAGGTGGACCACGTCGACGCGGCGGCCGGTCAGGCGCGCCGCCTCGCGGATCGTGCGGCGGTGGGCCAGGGCCAGGCTGTCCACGATGCAGCGCACCATCGCGGGCCGGTCCGGCGGCGGGCGCTGGCCGGTGGCGGTGCAAGCCAGAGCGATCCGGGCGGGCATGTCGCCGGGCGGCAGGAACTCCGGGGCGTCGATGTCCACCACCGCCGCCAGTGCAGGGGACGAAGCCGCGGCGGAGAGCAGCGGCGGTAAGTCCGAAATGGACCACGTGCGCAGCGTTTCCGACAGCACCCACAGGCCCATCACGTTGCGCAGGAAGCGGATCGTGCCGTCGACGCCGCCCTCGTTCGTGAAGTTCGCCGCCAGTGCCGCGTCGCTCAGCTCCGGTGCCGGCAGCTCCAGGCCGGCCAGGGACCATGTGCCCGAGGAGATGTAGGCGAAGTTCTCGCCGGCCGCGGCCGGGACCGCGACCACCGCCGACGCCGTGTCGTGCGAGCCCACCGCGATCACCGGGAGGCCGGACAGCTCGGCGGCCGTACCCACCACCGTGCCCGGATCGCGCAACGGGGGCAACAGGCGGGACGGGATCCCGACCCGGGACGCGAGCGGGAGCGCCCACGTCCGGGCACGCACGTCGTACAGCTGCGTCGTGGACGCGTTGGTGCGCTCGGCGCCGATCGAGCCCGTCAGCCAGTAGTTCAGCAGGTCCGGGATCAGCAGCATGGCCGACGCCGCCTCGATCCGGTCGCCCTCGGACAGCAGCTGGTACAGCGTGTTGAACGGCAGCCGCTGCAAGCCCGTCACGTCGTACAGCTCGCGGGCCGGCACCGTGGCCGCCACCTTCGCCGCGACGCCGTCGGTGCGCGGGTCGCGGTAGCAGACGGGGTTGCCGAGCAGGGCGCCGCGATCGTCGAGGAGCCCGTAGTCGACGGCCCACGAGTCGATGCCGACGCCGTCCACCGCGCCGGCGTCCCGGATCCCGGCGAGGGTTTCGCGGTACAGCCCCAGGATGTCCCAGTAGAGCAACGGCCCGGCTTGGACGCCGCCGTTCGGGAAGCGCCGCACCTCCTCCAGCCGCAACGTCGACGGGCCGACCGTTCCGGCCATCACGCGCCCGCTGGACGCGCCCAGGTCGACGGCCGCGACCCGCTTCACGGGCGCACCGCGGTCAGCTCCAGGCCGAGCAGGTCCGCGACGGCCGTGAGCTCGGCGACGCGGTGGCCGGTGCCCAGGGCCCAGTGGTGCGCGATGCCGCTGGCCGACCACGCGTCGGTCCACTCGCCGGGGTCGCAGCCGAAGTCGACGCGGGATGTGGTGTTGCCGATGCGCAGCAGCGGTCCCGGCACGACCGTGCCTTCGGACGCGATGAGCGAGAACGTCCCGTCACGCCGCTGCCCGAGCCCGCACAGGGTCACCGGGCCGGGCTTGACGTCGAACTCGACCGACACGCCCCAGCCGCGCTTGCCGTGGTAGACGCCGAGGCCGCGCAGCAGGGGCTTGCGGGCGCTGATCCCGAGGTGCGCCGGGCCGTCGTGGCCCATCTCGACGACGCCGTCGCGGAAGTTCAGCGCCTGCAGCTCGGTGAACGAACCGCCGGCGCCGAGCCGGTCCATCACCAGCATGGCCAGTGACGTGCGCAGCTCGTACTCGCCGACCGCGGGGATGCCGCGCGCGGTGAGCAGGGACGCGCCGAGGATGAAGCCGGCGCCGACGCGCTCGTGGGTCTCGCCGTCGAGGCCGCGGTGGTAGTAGGCCAGGGAATCCAGCGAGAAGTCCTCGACCAGCCGGTCCAGCGCGACCGAAACCCGGGCGCCCCAGGCGAAGTCTTCGGCCACGACAGATTCGTCCACGGTGAACACCTCGCGGGCCAGCTCGACCCGCGCCGCCGTCTCGTCGTCGGACACCTTCTCCACCCGCACCCGCAGGTCGTCGACCTCCAGGACCTCGACGTGCCCGCCGAGCTGGGCCGACACCAGTGTCGGGTCCGTCGAGACGTCCATCATGCCCGGGTAGAGGTGCCCGAGCAGGCCGTGGCGGCCGTGCCGCAGCGCCGCCCGCACCCCGGCCGCCTTGATCCACCGTTCGATCCGGGCCCACGCACGGGGATCCTCCAGGTACCCGGACACCGACCGGAACTCGACGCCCAGGCGGCGGAACGCGTTGGCCATCTCCGGCAGCGGGCACGCGCCGCAGTAGGCGAGCCAGGCGCCGGTGTCGAAGGACTCGTGGTCCATCGACTCGGTGGGCTGCAGGTTGAGCAGCAGCACCGGCGCGCCCGAGCGCTGCGCGACCGGGGCCAGCATGCTGGAGGTCAGGTACGTGGTGAGGAACCCGATGATCAGGTCGCACCCGGCGACGCGCAGCTTCTCCGCCGCGGCCGCGCCTTCGGCGGCGTCCGAAACGAACCCGGCGTCGACGACTTCGCAGTCCAGTTCGGACAGTCGCGAAGAGACCCGGCGGGCAGACGCCGCCAGTTGCGGCAGCAGCGCGGGGAATTGCGGCCAGTACGCCCCGAGCCCGCCGGAGACGAGGCCGACGCGGGTGCGGCGCGGGGTGATGCGATCGAGGGTCATCGGCTCTCCTAGCGGAGGAACGCGGCGGCCACCCCGGCGTCCACCGGCACGTGCAGGCCGGTGGTGTGGGTGAGGTCGCCGCCGGTCAGGGCGAACACGGCGGCCGCGACGTGCTCGGGCAGCACCTCGCGCTTGAGGATGGTGCGCTGGGCGTAGAACTCGCCGAGCTTCTCCTCCGGGACGCCGTAGACGGCGGCGCGCTGGGCGCCCCAGCCGCCGGCGAAGATGCCCGAACCCTGGACGACGCCGTCGGGGTTCACGCCGTTGACGCGGATCCCGTACCCGCCGAGTTCGGCGGCCAGCAGCCGGACCTGGTGGGCCTGGTCGGCCTTCGCCGCGCCGTAGGCGACGTTGTTCGGGCCCGCGAACACCGCGTTCTTCGAGGAGATGTAGACGATGTCGCCGCCGATGCCCTGGTCGATCATCGCCTTCGCGGCGGCCCGCGCGACCAGGAACGACCCCTTCGCCATCACGTCGTGCTGGAGGTCCCAATCGCGTTCGGTGGTCTCCAGCAACGGCTTGGAGATGGACAGCCCGGCGTTGTTGACCACCAGGTCGAGGCCCCCGAAGGCGAGCACGGTCGCGTCCACCGCCGCCTGTACCGCCGCGGCGTCGGTGACATCGGCGGTGACGGCGGTACCGCCGATTTCCGCCGCGACCTCCGCCGCCGCGTCGCCGTTGAGGTCGGCAATCGCCACGCAGGCACCCTCAGCGGCGAGCCGCTGCGCGATGGCCTTGCCGATGCCCGAACCGGCGCCGGTGACCAGGGCGATCCGCCCGGCCAGCGGCTTCGGCTTCGGCATCCGCTGCAGCTTCGCCTCTTCCAGCGCCCAGTACTCGATCCGGAACTTCTCGCTCTCCGGAATCGGCGCATACGTCGAGACCGCTTCGGCGCCGCGCATCACGTTGATCGCGTTGACGTAGAACTCCCCCGCCACCCGCGCGGTCTGCTTGTCCCGGCCGAAGGAGAACATCCCGACGCCGGGGACGAGCACGATCGCCGGGTCGGCTCCGCGCATCGCGGGCGAATCGGCCACCGCGTGCCGCTCGTAGTAGGCGCGGTACTCGTCGCGGTACTCGGCGTGCAGTTCCTTCAGCCGCGCGACGACGTCCTCGAGCGGCGCGGTCGCGGGCAGGTCCACCACCAGCGGCCGGACCTTGGTGCGCAGGAAGTGGTCCGGGCACGACGTCCCGAGCGCCGCCAAGGCCGCGAGCTTCTCCCGGGCCAGGAACTCCAGGACGACGTCGCTGTCGGTGTAGTGGCCGAGCACGCGCTGGTCGGTCGAGGCCAGCCCGCGGATCACCGGGGCCAGCGCCGCCGCACGCGCGTGCCGCTCACCCGACGGCAGCGCCTCGAACCCGGGCACGACCGGCCCGAACGGCTCGGGCGCGCCCCGCGAGGCGAGGAACTCCTCGGCCGTCCGGATGATCTCCAGCGAGTTGCGCTGGCACTCTTCGGAGGTCGCGCCCCACGCGGTGATGCCGTGCCCTCCCAGGATCACGCCGATGGCCTGCGGGTTCGCCGCCTTGACCGCGGCGATGTCCAGGCCCAGCTGGAAGCCCGGCCGGCGCCAGTCGACCCACGCGACCCGGTCGCCGAAGCACTCCTTCGTCAGCGCCGGGCCGTCGGCCGCGGTGGCCAGCGCGATGCCCGAGTCCGGGTGCAGGTGGTCGACGTGCGCGGCCTCCACGAGACCGTGCATCGCCGTGTCGATCGACGGCGCCGCGCCGCCCCGGCCGTGCAGGCAGTAGTCGAACGCGGCGACCATCTCGTCCTCGCGTTCGACGCCCGGGTAGACGTCGACCAGCGACCGGAGCCGGTCCAGCCGCAGCACCGCGAGGCCGGACTCCTTGAGCGTGCCGAGGTCGCCGCCGGAGCCCTTGACCCACAGCAGTTCGGTGGGCGTGCCGGTGACCGGGTCGACCGCGGTGCCCTTGGCGGAGGTGTTGCCGCCGGCGTAGTTGGTGTTCCGGGGGTCGGCGCCGAGCGCGTTGCTGCGCGCGACGAGTTCTTCCGGGACGGTCATGCTCATGCTCCCCACCCGGCCTGCGTGCCGCCGGCGCGCTCGGCCACGATCTTCTCCTGGTACCCGCTGCGGGCATACGCCGCGACCGGGTCCGGGTCGAGCCCGGCGTCCGTGCGCAGCTCGCCCAGCAGCGGCCGGACGTCGGTGTTGTAGGCGTCCATCAGCACCGCGTTGGCCTCGAGGACGTTCCCCGCCTGCTGCGCCGCGCGCAACGCGGTCCGGTCCACCAGCAGCGCCTTGGCCGTGGCCTCCTGGACGTTCATCACCGACCGGATGATCGCCGGGATCTTGGCCTCGATGTTGTGGCACTGGTCGAGCATGAACGCGATCCCGTACGCCGGGTCGAGGGCGTCGCCGCGGACGATCTCGTACATGATCCGGAACAGCTGGAACGGGTCCGCGGCCCCGACCATCAGGTCGTCGTCGGCGTAGAACCGCGAGTTGAAGTCGAACGCGCCCAGCTTCCCCGCGCGCAGCAGGAACGCCACGATGAACTCGATGTTCGTGCCGGGGGCGTGGTGGCCGGTGTCGATGCACACCGTCGCCTTCTCCCCCAGCTCGACGCAGTGCGCGTACGACGTGCCCCAGTCCGGGACGTCGGTGGCGTAGAACGCGGGCTCGAAGAGCTTGTACTCCAGCAGCATCCGCTGGTTTTCCCCGAGCCGCTCGTACGTTTCGCGAAGCGCCGCCGCGAGCCGGTCCTGGCGGTCGCGGATGTCGTCCTGGCCGGGGTAGTTGATGCCGTCGGAGAACCACAGCTTCAGGTCCCGCGACCCGGTCGCGTCCATGATGGAGATGGCTTCCAGGAGGTGGTCGGTCGCCTTGCGGCGGATCCCGGCGTCCGGGTTGGTCACCGAACCGAGCTTGTAGTCCTCGTCCTGGAACACGTTGGTGTTGATGGCGCCGATCTCGATGCCCAGGTCCCGGGCGTACGCGGTCAGGGCGCCGTAGTCGTCGACCTTGTCCCACGGGATGTGCAGCGCCACGCTCGGCGCGACCCCGGTGAAGCGGTGCACGGTCGCCGCGTCGGCGATCTTCTCCTCCGCGGTTCGCGGGACGCCGGGTTGCGGGAACACCTTGAACCGGGTGCCCGAGTTGGCGTACGCCCACGACGGCGTCTCGATGCGCTGGGCCCGCAGGGCCGCTTTGACATCCACGGCGATCACTGTCCTTCCCGGACGTCGAGGTGGAAGACCTCGTCGAGCAGCTGGAACCCTTCATCCGGTGGGCCGCCGTCGAGACCGGTGAAGAACTCCGCCATCTCCGCCTGCCAGCGGGTGTTGACGTCGGTCTCCGCCACGGCGGCCTGTGCGGCTTCGAGGTCGTCCGCCTCGACGTACCCGATCAGCAGGCCGTCGTCGCGGAGGAACAGCGAATAATTCCGCCAGCCGGCGTCGTGCAGGGCCTGCCGCATTTCGGGCCACACCGCCCGGTGCCGCTCGGCGTACTCGGCTTTCCGGTCGGGCTTGACCTGGAGCCAGAAGCAGTACCGTGGCATCAGAAGTTGAACTTGTCGATGTTGTTCGCGTCGAACGTCGTCGGCGGGCCGAGGACGATCTCGCCGCTCGCGCCGATCGTGTACTCGCCGAGCTTGCCCGCCTTGAACTTCTCGCCTTCCTTGCCGGTGATCTGGCCCGACTTGAGCGCGACCCCGGCGTACGCGGCGAGGTAGCCGATGTCGGCCGGGTTCCAGAGCGCGAACTGCTTCACCGTGCCGTCCTTGACGAACGCGCGCATCTGGTTCGGCGTACCCAGGCCGGTCACCGCGACCTTGCCCTTGTAGCTCGACGAGCTGACGTAGCGCGCGGCGGCCGCGATGCCCACGGTGGTCGGCGAAACGATCACCTTGAGGTTCGGGAACGACTGCAGCAGGCCCTGGGCCTCCTGGAACGACTTCTGGTCGTCGTCGTTGCCGTAGGCGACCTTGTCCAGCTTGATGTTCGCGTACTCCGGCTTGGCCAGTTCCTTCTTCAGCACCTCGATCCAGGCGTTCTGGTTCGTGGCGTTCGGGGTCGCGGACAGGACCGCGATCTCGCCCGAGCCGCCGGAGAGGTCCTTGGCCTGCTTGGCCAGCGCCTCGCCGATGCCCTGCGTGGTGGCCTGGTTGATGAAGACGTCGCGGCAGTCCTTGGCGGCGTCGGAGTCGAAGGCGACGACCTTGATGCCGGCGCTGCGGGCCTGGTTGAGCGACGGGCACACGGCGTTCGGGTCGTTCGCGGCGATGCCGATGACGTCCTGCTGCTGCTGGATCAGCGTGTTGATGTAGCTGACCTGCGACGACGCGCTGGCGTCGTTCGGCCCGACCAGCTTGTACTCGCCCTTCAGCTCGCCCAGCGCCTCCTTGCCGCCGCTGACCTCGATGTCGCTGTAGGGGTTGTTGAGCTGCTTGGGCAGGAACGCCATCTTGACGCCCGTCTGCGCCGCGGCGTTCGGGTTCGCCGCGCCGGTGGACTGCTGCGCGCCGGAACCGGCGTTGTCGTTCTTGGTCGTGCCGCCGCAGGCGGCCAGGACCAGCACCAGCCCGGCCGAGACCGCGCCGCTGAGGAACCGTCGGGACATCTTCGTCACCTTTCCGGAGTTACCGCTTGCCGACGACGACGCACTGCCGTGCGAGCCGAAGTCACGATGTTGGGGAGCAGGACCGACACGATGAGGAGCACGCCGGTCACGATGTTGAGGGCCTCGTTGGACACGTCCTGCAGGCGCAGCGCGTTCTGCAGGGACGCCAGCAGGACCACCCCGGCGAGCACGCCGGGGAGCGTGCCCTTGCCGCCGAAGATGGACACGCCGCCCAGCAGCACGGCGGCCACGACGGCGAGTTCGAGGCCGAAGCCGTTGTCGGCGCGGGCGCTGGAGTACCGCAGGGTCCACAGCACCCCGGCGAGCCCGGCGACCGCGCCACTCACGACGTACAGCCAGAACTTGAGCCGCCCGGTGCGGATGCCGGCGAACCGGGCCGCCTGTTCGCCCGCACCGGCCGCGAAGACGCCGCGGCCGATCGGCGTCGCGTGCAGCACGATGCCGAAGACGATCGCCGCCATGACCAGCGGGATCAGGACGTTCGGGATCGGACCGTCGCCGATGGTGCCGGTGACCCAGCTCGTGTAGGCCCGCGGGAAGTCGGCGACCGCGCCGTCGCCGAGCACCACGAAGGCCAGGCCGCGGTACAGCGCCAGGGTGCCGATGGTGACCGCGAGCGAAGGCAGTTTCAGCACGGTGACGAAGAAGCCGTTCAGTGCGCCGAGGACCGCGCCGAGCACGATGCACAGCGGGATGATCGTCTCGATCGACAGTCCCGAGTCCCACAGCGAGCCCATCACCGCGGACGTCAGCCCGAGCGTGCTCGCCACCGAGAGGTCGATCTCGCCGGTGACGATGATGAACGTCATCGGCAGCGCGACCAGCGCGATCGGCAGGAGGTCGAGCAGCAGGAAGGTGAAGTTGCGGCTGGTGCCGAAGTTCTCGACGGCGCCCGAAGCGACGACCAGCACGATCACCGTCACGAGCACTACGGCGGCGTCCCAGCTGAGCAGCCGCCCGAGCGGGTTCGGTCGGTCAGACATGGGCGTCCCTCTTCTTCAGTGCCTTGGCGACCCGGACGGCGACCAGCCGGTCGGCGCCGATGGCCAGCAGGATCAGCGCGCCGACGATCGCCTGCTGCCAGAACTGGTTGATGTCGAGGACGGCCAGGGCGCTGCCGATGACGGTCAGCAGCAGTGCCCCGAGGCCGGCGCCCCAGACCGAGCCGCTGCCGCCGAACACCGCGACCCCGCCGACGACGGCCGCGGCGACGACGTTCAGCTCGTAGCCGGTGCCGGCGGCTGCGTCCACGGTGCCGAAGCGGGCCGCGAACAGGACGCCGGCGAGCCCGGCGAGGGCGCCGCTGACGAGGAACGCGGCGATGGTGTTGCGGCCGACCCGGATCCCGGCCAGCTGCGCGGCCTGCGGGCTCGACCCCATCGCGTACAGCTCGCGCCCGGCCGGGTAGCTGCGCAGCACGATCCCGGCGACCACCAGCACCAGCAGTGCGATGAGGACCAGCCACGGCACGCCGAGCACCGACGCCGTCCCGAAGTCCAAAAAGGACGCAGGCAGCTTGTCGGCGTTGATCTGCTGGCCGCCGGCCCAGAAGTAGCTGACGCCGCGGTAGGCGTAGAGCGTGCCGAGGGTGACGACCAGCGCGGGCACCTGGCCGAACCGCACGAGCGCGCCGTTGAGGAGGCCGCACACCGCGCCGACGACGAGCCCCACCAGCACGGCGACGAGCACCGGCAGGCCCGGGTGGTCCTTCATCAGCGTGCCGACCGCGAACGCCGACAGGCCGAGCACCGAGCCGACCGAGAGGTCGATGTTGCGGGTGATCATCACGACCGCCTGCCCGACGGCGAGCACGGCCAGGATCGCGGTCCCCAGCAGGATGTCGCGGATGCTCTGCCCGGACAGGAACCGGGAGTTCTGCGTCGCGGTGAACGCGACCAGGACGATCAGGGCGAGGACGATGCCGGATTCGCGCGCCTTGAAGACGTTCGCGGTCCACGATCGTCCGGAGTGGACAGCCGGCTCCCTGGTCACGGGTGCCTCCTTCGTCGCGGTCATGCGGCGGCTCCCTGGCCCATCGCGGCGAACATGACGGCGTCCTCGGTGGCGTCGGCGCGCGGGAGCTCGGCCACGATCCGGCCCTCCCGCATCACGAGGACGCGGTCGGCCATGCCGAGCACCTCGGGCAGTTCCGAGGAGACCATGACGATCGCGACGCCTTCGGCGGCCAGCGCGGACATCAGCCGGTGCACCTCGGCCTTCGTGCCGACGTCGATGCCGCGGGTCGGTTCGTCCACGATCAGCACCTTCGGCGCCATCGCCAGCCACTTGGCGAGGACGACCTTCTGCTGGTTGCCACCCGACAGCGTCCCGACGGGGTCACCGAGGCGGCGGTACTTGGTGCGCAGGCGTTCGGTCCAGCGGCGGGCCTCCTGCCGTTCGCTCGCGCCGGTCAGGAAGCCGAGCTTCGAGAGCGCGCGCGACCGCGGGAGGGTGACGTTGCGTTCGATCGACAGGTCCATGATCAGGCCCTGCTGGCGGCGGTCTTCGGGCACCAGGGCCATCCCGGCGCCCATCGCGGCCCGTGAGGAGTGCGGCTTGAGCTTCTTGCCGCTCACCTTCACGACACCCGCGTCGCGCTCGTCGACACCGAAGACGGCCTGGACGACTTCGCTGCGGCCGGAGCCGACGAGTCCGGCGAACGCGACGATCTCCCCCGCCCGCACCGAAAAGGAGATGTCGCGGAAGACGCCTTCCCGGGCCAGGCCTTCGACTTCGAGCACGACCGCGCCGGGTTCGACGTCCTGCTTGGGGAACAGCGCGTCGAGGTCGCGCCCGACCATCCGCTTGACCATCTCGTCGACGGTGACGTCTTCGAGCCGGTCGGTGGAGACGTGGCGGCCGTCGCGCATGATCGTGACGCGCTGGCAGAGCTCGGTGATCTCCTCGAAGCGGTGGGAGATGAACATGATCGCCGCGCCTTCCTGGCGCAGCGTGCGGGCGACGGCGAAGAGCCGGTCCACCTCGACCCGGCTGAGCGCGGCGGTCGGCTCGTCCATCACCAGCACGCGGGCGTCGGCGCTGAGCGCCTTGGCGATCTCGACGATCTGCTGGTCGGCGATGGAGAGGCCGCGCGCGGGGCGGGCCGGGTCGATCCGGACGCCGAGGCGGGCGAAGAGGCGTTCGGCCTCGGCGCGGATCGCCGCCCGGTCGATCCGGCCGAGAGTGGTGCGGGGGTGGCGGCCCATCACGATGTTCTCCGCGACGGAAAGGTCGGGGAAGAGCGTGGGTTCCTGGTAGATCACCGCGATGCCGGCGGCTTTCGCGTCGGCCGGGGAGCCGAACTCGACCGGCCGGCCGTCCAGGAGCAAGGTGCCGTCGTCGGGTTTGTGCACCCCGGCGAGCATCTTGACGATCGTGGACTTGCCGGCGCCGTTTTCGCCCACCAGCGCGTGGGCTTCGCCGGCGTGCAGGCCGAAGCTCACGCCGGCGACCGCCGCGACGGCGCCGAACGACTTCGTCACGCCGCGCACCTCCAGCAGAGGGGCCGCGCCCGGGTCCTGCCGCGTCATCGCGACCTCCGGATTGAAAGGTTTCACAAACCTGGCGCGGTGACGCTACTATGCGATGGAAGAGCAAGTCAATGAATCGGCCGAACCGTGGCCGAACGGCTTCGTACGCCGACAGTTCGTGGCGATATTACGTTTCAATGAGGGGGTCCGATGACGGTCCAGGAGTCCGGCGCCGAGCCGAGAGCGGCGGGCATCAAGGACGTCGCCGCGGCGGCCGGCGTCTCCCTCGGCACGGTGTCGAACGTGCTCAACCGGCCCGACCGGGTCAGCCCCGCGACCCGCGCGAAGGTCGAGGCCGCGATGGCGGAACTCCGCTTCGTGCGCAACGAATCCGCGCGGCAGCTGCGCGCCGGGCGCAGCCGCGTGCTGGCCTACGTCATGCTCGACGGCAGCAACCCGTTCTTCACCGACGTCGCCGCCGGCATGGAGGACGCCGCCGACGCGGGCGACCTCTCGCTGTTCCTCTGCAACAGCGCGCACCAGCCCACGCGGGAGGCGGCCTACCTCGGGCGACTGGAACAGCAGCGCGTGCAAGGCATCCTGATCACCCCGGTCGACCCGGACGCCCCGCTGCTGCACGAGATCGCGCGCCGCGGCACGCCGGTGGTCGTCGTCGACCGCACGCCCGGCGGCACCACGCACTGCTCGGTCGCGGTGGACGACGTCTACGGCGGCGAGATCGCCGTGCGGCACCTGATCGAGCAGGGCCACGAGCGGATCGCGTTCATCGGCAACCACACCTCGGTGGGCCAGGTCCGCGACCGGCGGCTCGGCGCGCTGCGGGCGCTGAGCGCCGCCGGTCTCCCGCCGGACCGGCTGGTCGACCTGACGACCACGGCGCTGACCGTGGCCGACGGCCGCGGCGCCGGCGAACGGCTGGCGGGGCTGCCCGCGGCGATCCGCCCCACCGCCGCGTTCTGCGCCAACGACCTCGTCGCGCTCGGCCTGCTGCAAACCTGCGCGAACCTGCGCATGGGCGTCCCGGACGACCTGGCGATCGTGGGCTACGACGACATCGAGTTCGCCGCGGCGGCCGCGGTCCCGCTCACTTCCGTCCGCCAGCCCCGGCGCCGGCTGGGCCGCACCGCCGCGGAGCTGCTGCTGGCCGAGACCACCGAGCGCGACCACGAGCACCGGCAGGTCGTCTTCACGCCCGAACTGGTGGTGCGCGCTTCGACGTTGCGCTGAAATCCGTGCCGGCGGGCGTCCTCCTGGGACACACTGGGGAAGTCCCGCCCGAGTACGGAGGTCGCCATGACCGGTCCGCGGCTTTCGCGGCGCGGCTTCCTCGCCGCGGGCGGGGCCGCGCTGCTCGGCGCCGTCGTCGCGGGCTCGTCGGGACTCGCCGCGCCCGGCCCGGAAACCGGGCTGCTGACCGATTTCTGGCTGTTCGGGCGGTACGCCGACGGCTGCGCCGATGCCGCGTTCGACGAGACCGACCTCGATCCGGTCCGGCTCCCGCACTGCGTGACGCCGCTGTCCTGGACCGGCTGGAACCCGGCGTCGTGGCAGGACCGGTGGATCTACCGCAAGCACTTCACGGCGAGCCCGGCGCAGCGGTACCGGGCGCGTTTCGACGGCGTCCTGACGAACGCGGCGGTGTACCTCAACGGCACGCTCCTGGCCACCCACCAGGGCGGCTACCTCCCGTTCGAGGTCGAGCTGCCCGGGATCGCCGACGGCGACAACGTCCTCGCCGTGGTCGTCGACGGGCGGTGGGCGCTGGACGTCCCGCCGAACCTGCCGGGCAGCGCGGGCCCGGCGGTGCTCGACTTCTACCAGCCCGCCGGGATCTACCGCCCGGCCACGATCGGGGCCGTGCCGCGGATCCGCGTGACCGACGTCTTCGCGCGTCCTGTGGACGTCCTCTCCCCCGGCCGCTCGCTGCACCTGACGTGCACACTCGAAGCACCGGTGGTCGGTGAAGTGACCGCATCGGTGCGGCAGGCGGGCCGGGAACTCGCGCGTGCGACGGCGCCGATCCACGGATCCACTGTGGAGTTCGACGTCCACGGGCTCGGCGACGTCCGGCTCTGGGACGTCGACGACCCCGCGTTGTGCGACGTCGTGGTGACCGTCCGGGCCGGGACGGCGGTGCTCGGCGGGCGGACGGTGCGGACCGGGTTCCGCGAGGCCCGGTTCACCCCGGACGGCTTCTTCCTCAACGGCAGGCGGCTCAAGCTGTTCGGCCTCAACCGCCACCAGTGGTACCCGTTCGCGGGCGGCGCGATGCCGGACCGCGTGCAGCGGCGCGACGCGGAGATCCTGCGCCGCGAGCTGAACTGCACCATGGTCCGCTGCTCGCACTACCCGCAGTCGAGCGCGTTCCTCGACGCCTGCGACGAACTGGGCCTGCTGGTGTGGGAGGAAATCCCGGGCTGGGGGCACGTCGGCGACGCCGCCTGGCAGCGGAGCAACCTCCAGGACGTGGCCGGCATGGTCACCCGCGACCGCAACCACCCGAGCGTCGTCGTGTGGGGTACGCGGGTGAACGAGGCCGACGGCACGACGGCGATGTACGCCGAGACCGGGCGGCTGGCGAAGCGGCTCGACCCGTCGCGCCCGACGAGCGGCGCGCTCGCCAGCGCGACCGGGGCGCGCTACGCCGGCGCCGACGTCGAGATCCTGGCGTACAACGACTACACCGCCCGCCGCGGAGCGCCCTTTCGGCTCCGCCCGCCACGTGCGGGCGTGCCGTACCTGGTGACGGAGACGATCGGCACGCTCGCCGGGGCCCGCGCCTACCGCCGCACCGACCCGCCCGCCACCCGGCAGCTGCAGGCGGAACTGCACGCGAAGGCCCACGACCTGGCCGCCGCGGACGACCGCTACTGCGGGCTGCTGGCGTGGTGCGCGTTCGACTACCCGTCGGGCTGGCAGCGGTCGGTCGGCGGGTCGAAGTACGCCGGGGTGTCCGACATCTTCCGGATCGCGAAGCCCGCGGCGGCGGTCTACGCGTCGCAGGGCTCACCGGACGTGCGGGCGGTCGTCGAGCCCGGGTTCGAGTGGGACTTCACCGCCCAGCCGTCCGGGCCCGGGCGGGGCGCGACGATCTGGTCGAACTGCGACCGACTGGCGGTGTTCCTCGACGACCGTCCCGTGGGTGAGGCGCGCAGCCGCCGGGCGGACTTCCCGCACCTGCCGCACCCGCCGTTCGCGGTGGATCTCGTGGTCCCGCGCGGGCAGCGGCCGCAGCTGCGGATCGACGGCTACGCGGGCGGGCGGCTGGTCGTCAGCCGCCGGTTCAGCGGGGACCGGAGCCGGGACGTGCTCGCCTGCGTGCCCGACGATCCGGAGTTGCGCGCCGACGGCGGCGACGCGACCCGGGTGGTGGTCGCCGCGACCGACCGGTTCGGGACGATCCGGGCCGGGACGACGGGATCGGTCTCACTGACGCTGACCGGGCCCGGCGAGCTGATCGGGGACGCGGTACTGGATTTCGGCGCGACGGGCGGCGCGGCGGCGGTGTGGGTGCGGCCGTTCGCGGGCCCGCCGGGAACGCTGGTGCTGACCGCCCGCCACGACGTGCTCGGCACCGCGACGGCGACGATCACGGCCGGTTCCGGGGGAACCCGCTCATGACGGCCGCTCACGCCTCGCCGGTGAGCACCCCAGCCAGCACCGCGGCCTGGCTGATCGACGGCGACCCGCTCGCCGTCAGCAGGGTCACCGGGCCGGCCGCGGCCAGCTCGCGCAGTTTCTCCAGCGCCGCCGCCCGGTCCGGCTCGCACAGCTCCGCGCGGTACCGCTCGGCGAACTCCGCGAACCGCTCCGGGTCGTGGCCGTACCAGGTGCGCAGGTCGTCGGACGGGGCCAGCTGGCGGTACCAGCCGTCCAGGACGACCGCCGTGCGCGCGGTGCCGCGGGGCCACAGGCGTTCCACGAGCACGCGAGTTCCGTCGGCGGGCCCGGCCGGGTCGGTCAGGCGCGCCACCCGGACGACCGTCGGCTGCATGCGCGCATTCTGCGGTGCGCCCGCGTGCGCCGCCACCGGAGCGGGGCGGTGACCTGGTGCGCAACCGCGTGACGCCCGCCGGCGACCGACTTCCCGAACGTCTTGAATGAGTCATTCAGGTCTTCGGAGGTCCTGAATGACTCATTCAAGACCCTCCGGCGGGCGCTGTGGACGGACGGTGGCGGGTTACGGCTCCAGGCGGAAGCTGCCCCGGGCAGGAACCCGTCCCCATGCCGAACGCGCGAAGGGCCACCTCGGCGACCGTGGAGGGGTCGCCGAGGTGGCCCTACCCCCAGCTCGTGCCGCGGTGGTTACAACAGCCGAACCCGTCGGTTCCACCGGCGGAACGAGCCGGCGCGTGGACATCGTCGGGGTGGTGTCCTGCAGCCCGGCCAGGATCGCGGACCGGGCCTGCAAGAAGCTTGCAGTAAGCTTGCACGCCTTGCCCCGGCCGGGTGAACGGGAGGTGACCGGGTGGAGTTCCGCGTCCTCGGCGCCGTCGAGGCCACGGCGGACGGCGCCCCGGTCGACCTCGGCTCCCGCAAACAACGGCTCGTGCTCGCCGTGCTGCTCCTCGACGCCGGCCGCCCGGTGTCGCGCGACCGGCTCGTCGACCTGCTCTGGCCCACCGAGCCCCCGGCGAGCGCGCGCGGCACCGTGCAGGCGCTCGTGTCCCGGATCCGGGCGGTCTTCCGCGCCGCGGGCGGCCCCGAGCTGGTCACCGAAGGGCACGGGTACGTCCTGCGCGCCGCCCCGGACGCGGTCGACGCGCACCGCTTCACCGCGCTCGTCCGGCGGGCCCGCGCGGCCGACGACGAGACCGCGGTCGCGCTGCTCGGGGAGGCGCTCGCGCTGTGGCGGGGCGACGCGCTGGCCGGGGCCGCCGATGCCGACGTCGCGGAGCGGTTGCTCGCCGGCCTGCACGAGGCCCGGTGGAGCGCGCTGGAGGACCGGATCGACGCGCAGCTGCGGCTGGGGCAGGGCCGCGCCCTCCTGGCCGAGCTCACCGAGCTGGTCGCCGCGCACCCGCTGCGGCAGCGGTTCGTCGGCCAGCTGATGCTCGCCCTGCACCGCGAGGGCCGCACCGACGCCGCCCTCGCCGCCTTCCGGGGCCTGCGCGCCCGGCTCGCCGCCGAACTGGGCCTCGACCCGGCACCGGAGCTGGCCCGCCTCGAAGCCGCGATCCTGGCCGGCGACCCCGCGCTCGACGCCGCACCCGAGCCACCGCCCGAGCCGGTGCGCCCGGCCCAGCTCCCCCACGACGTCCGCGGCTTCACCGGCCGCGCCGCCGACCTGGCCCGGCTCGACGCACCGGCGGGCACCGGGCCGGGGCCGGACATCCGGCTGGTCACCGGTACCGCGGGCGTCGGCAAGACCGCGCTCGCCGTCCGGTGGGCGCACCGCGTCCGCGACCGGTTCCCCGACGGCCAGCTCTACCTCGACCTGCGCGGGTTCGACCCGGACCACGAGCCGCTCACCCCGGCGGTCGCGGCCGCGCACCTGCTGCGGGCGCTGGGCACCAGCCCGCGGGCCATCCCGCCGGACCCGGACGGGCGGACGGCGCTGTGGCGCTCGCTGCTGGCCGACCGGCGGGTGCTGGTCCTGCTCGACAACGCCCGCGACAGCGCGCAGGTGACGCCGCTGCTGCCGCCGTCGGGCACCGTCTTGATCACCAGCCGCCAGCGGCTCGGCGACCTGATCGCCCGGACCGGGGCTCGCGCGGTGCCGCTGTCGGTGCTGCCGGCCGACGACGCCCGGCAGCTGCTGGAGACGATGCTCGGCCCGCCCGCGGTCGCCGCGGAGCCGGCCGCCGCGGCCGAGCTGGCCCGGCTGTGCGGGCACCTCCCGCTGGCGCTGCGGCTGGCCGCGGCGAACCTCGGTGCCGGCGAGGCGTCCGGGATCGCGGAGCTGGCCCGCGAGCTGGCCGGGGGCGACCCGCTGGCCGGGCTGAGCGTCGACGGCGCCGAGGAGAGCGCGGTGACGACGGCGTTCTCGGTGTCCTACCGGGCCCTGCCCGCCGAGCACCGCCTGCTGTTCCGGCGGCTCGCGCTGGTGCCGGGCCAGACGTTCACCGCACCGGTCGCCGCCGAGCTCGCCGAGGTTGCCGAAAGCCACGCGGGCCGGCTGCTCAAGGCACTCGCCGCGGCTCACCTCGTCGAACGCCACCTGCCCGGCCGCTACCGCTTCCACGACCTGCTGCGCAGCTACGCGGCGAGCCGGGCCACCGCCGACGACACGGCGGCGGACCAGGACGCGGCCCGGCGCCGGCTGTTCGACCACTACCTCGCGACGGCCGACGCCGCGGGCCGCGTGCTGATCCCGCACTTCCTGCGCCTCCCCCGCGCCGAGCCCGCGCGGGTCTTCGACGGCACGGAAGCGGCGCTCGGCTGGCTGGACACGGAGTGGCCGAACCTCGCCGCGGCCGTCGAGCACCCCGACGCCCGGGAATACGCGTGGCACCTCGCCGACGCGCTCCGGGCGTTCTTCCACCACCGCGGCCACCACGGCGAGTGGATCGACACGGCCACGACCGCGCTGGCCGCCGCGCAGGCCGCGGGCGCCCGCCAGGCCCAGGCGGCAATGCGGCTGTCGATCGCGCTCGCCGGCGTCAACAGCGGCCGCTACGCCGAAGCCCGCGCGCACCTGACGACGGTCCTGCACGACGGGCTCGCCGCGGACTGGCCCGCCGGCCGCGCCGCGGTCCTCAACAACCTGAGCGCGGTCCACCAGCGCCTCGGCGACCCGCACGAGGCGATCGCGTGCGGCCTGGAGTCCCTGCGGCTGTGCGAAGAGCTGGCCATCCCGGGCGTCACGATGGCACTGGCCAACGTCGGCTTCGCCTGCGGCCAGGTCGGCGACCTCGGCGAAGCCTTGGCGCACTTCGGCCGCGCCCTGGAGATCGCCGAACGCGACGGCGCCCGCTTCAGCGTGGCGGTGGTGCTGGTCGACCTCGGCCACGTCCACCGCGACCTGGGCGACCCGGTCGCGGCGTCGTTCTACGAGCGGGCCCTGACGGCGAACCGCGAGCTGGGCTACCAGTACGGCGAGGCGGCGGCGCTGTCCGGCCGGGCGGTGCTGGAGGCCCGCGCGGGCGACGCCACGCGGGCCCTGACCGACGCGGCGGAGGCGGTGGAGCTGACCCGGCGGATCGGCGACCGGGGTACGGAGGCGTCAGCGCTGGCAGCGCTGGGTGAGACGTGCCTGCGGCTGGACCGGGCCTCGGAGGCGGTCTCGCCGTTGTCGGCGGCGCTGGAGATCGCGCGGGAGACCAGTTTTACGTGGTGTGAGGCGGCCGCGTTGACCGGGCTGGCGGAGGCCGCGCTGGCGGTGGGCGACGCCGAGCTGGCCCGCACGCACGGCGAAGCGGCGGCGAAGCTGGCCGCGCAGTCCGGTTACCGGCCCTTGGAGACGCGGGCCGCGGCGGCCCTCGGACAGCTCGCCGAACGGACGTGAATGCCACATTCACGGACACTTGGTCCCTCGATGTGGCATTCACGAACTTCCGCTCAGCAGGTGCCGGTCGGCGGGGCGGAACACTTCGCGCGGGACAGGATCGTCGCGAAGTTGTCGTGGTAGGCCGTGCTGATCGCCGGGTTCTCCACCTTGATCAGGATCTCGTCGTTGTCCCGCAGCGCCGCGCCCGACACGTTGTGCGAGCCGGTGAAGACGATCGACCGGTGCGCCGTCTCGTTGTAGTGGCCCGTGTAGAGCATGTACTTCGAATGGACCGTGATCTCGCGGCCGTTCACCGTCGAGCTGTAGCGCTTGAGCGTCACGTTCGCCTTGCCCTTGAGCGCGGCCAGCGCGGCCGTGCCCATGGTGCCGTAGACGATCCGGACCTGGCAGCCGAGCTTCGCGATCCGGGCCAGCTCGGTGACCACCGGCGTACGCGAGTCGGCGATGTTCGCCTGTGCGACGTCGAGCGCGCAGCCCGCCTCGTACTTGGTGATCCACTTCAGCAGCTGGGCCCAGGTGTCGGTGGCGAACTCCTCCGACGTGCCGCCCTTCGAGTCCGCGCGCGGCGAGAGGTAGCTCGTCACCCCGCTGTCCGGTGACTTGTGGTAGCCGCCGTTGTCGAAGTAGCCGTTGTCCTTCTTCTGCGCCAGCATCTTCCGCACGTGCCCGAGGTAGAAGCCGTACAGATCAGGGTCGCCGTAGGTGAGCAGGGCGTTGTTGAACATGTTGCCCTGCGTGGTCGTCAGGTTGTGCGAGCCGATGACGACGACGTCCTTCTTGCCCTCGGTTTCGGAGAACATCCACAGCTTGTCGTGGTTGATCGAGTGCGGGCTGCCGCCGTGGGCGATGCAGCCGGTGTTCAGCCCGCCGGTGCCGCAGAACACCAGCTGGGTGAGCCCGGCGGACTTGAGGATCGGCATCGCGGTGTTGGCCGGGTCGTCGTCCGCCCCGCCGTCGATGGCGATCCGCACCTTGACGCCGCGGGCCTGCGCCGCCTTGATGGCTTCGGCGACCGCGGGGCGGGTCCAGCTGTAGACGGAGAAGTGGATCTCCGAGCCGGCCGGGGCCCCGTCGACCAGCTGGACCAGCCGCTGTTCGATCGAGTGGTCGCGGTCGCCGTTCTCGGCCGGGGTGTTGAAGAGCGCTTCCATCCCGCTCCCGGCGACGTCGGCCGGCGCGGCGGTCGCGACCGCGCCACCGGAGAGCGTGAGCAGCGCGCAGACGACCGCGGCCAGCGCTTTGATCTTGGGGACCATGTCTTCCTCCCTGTCGGAAGACTTCAAGCTGGCAACCCGGTGTACAAGATCCGTACAGCGGGTGCATACGCCGCGAACCGGGCAGGCTTGCGAGTTCGCACTTCCCGGCCGAGACTGCCGGGATGGATCAGCCGTTCTCCGAAGACACTGCTGCCACCGCCGCCCTCGTCGACCGGGCGCGGCAGCACGCGCTGGGCGACCTGCTCCGCCGGACCGCGTTGCGGGTGCCGGGCAAGCTCGCCGTCGTCGACGGGCCGCGGCGGTTCACCTTCGCCGAGTTCGAGGCCGCCGCCAACCACTTCGCGCACGCGCTCGCCGCGCGCGGGCTGCGCAAGGGTGACCGGCTCGCGCTGCTCAGCCACAACTGCTGGCAGTACGGCGCGCTCGCGTTCGCCACCGCCAAGCTCGGCGTGCTCCTCGTGCCGGTCAACTTCATGCTCGGCGCCGACGAGATCGCCTACCTCCTCCGCCACGCCGAAGTGGCCGCGTTCGTCGCCGAGGGCGCGCTCGAGCCGACCGCGCGGAAAGCCCTGGAGCTCGCCGAGCTGGGCGACGTCGTCCGCGGCCGGATCGGCGCGGGCGGCGAGTGGGAAGACGTCGACGGGTGGCTGTCCGAAGGGGACGCCACCGCGCCGGAGGTCTTCGTCGCCGACGACGACCCGCTGCGGATCATGTACACCTCCGGCACGGAATCGC
This sequence comes from Amycolatopsis lexingtonensis, assembly GCF_014873755.1. Classification (NCBI taxonomy): domain Bacteria; kingdom Bacillati; phylum Actinomycetota; class Actinomycetes; order Pseudonocardiales; family Pseudonocardiaceae; genus Amycolatopsis; species Amycolatopsis lexingtonensis. The sequence goes on along the minus strand of NZ_JADBEG010000001.1, from coordinate 1,838,810 downwards.
GGCCGAAGGGCGTGCTGCTCTCGAGCCGGTCCCTGCTCTCGCAGTACGTCTCGTGCGTGATCGACGGCGGCATGAGCGCGGACGACGTCGAGGTGCATTCCCTGCCGCTGTACCACTGCGCGCAGCTGGACTGCTTCTTCTCCGTCGACGTCTACCTCGGCGCGACCAGCGTGCTCCTGCCCGGCCCGGACCCGGCCGCGCTGCTCGCCGCCGTCGAGCGGGAGCGCGCGACGAAGCTGTTCGCGCCGCCGACGGTGTGGATCTCCCTGCTGCGCCACGAAAACTTCGACCACACGGACCTCTCGAGTCTTCGAAAGGGTTACTACGGCGCCTCCGCGATGCCGGTCGAGGTGCTGCGCGAGCTGCGCCGCCGGCTGCCGGACGTCGAGCTGTGGAACTTCTACGGCCAGACCGAAATGGCGCCGCTGGCGACGATCCTGCGCCCGCACGAGCAGCTCGACCGGGCCGGTTCGGCCGGGCGGCCGTCGCTCAACGTCGAAACCCGGATCGTCGACGACGAGGACCGGCCGGTCGCGCCCGGCGTCGTCGGCGAGATCGTGCACCGCAGCCCGCACGCCACGCTCGGGTACTACCGCGACGAGGACAAGACGGCCGAGGCGTTCCGCGCCGGCTGGTTCCACTCCGGCGACCTCGGCGTCGTCGACGAGGACGGCTACCTGTCCGTCGTGGACCGCAAGAAGGACATGATCAAGACCGGCGGCGAGAACGTCGCGAGCCGGGAAGTCGAGGAGGCGCTGTACCTGCTCGACGGCGTCGCCGAAGCGGCGGTGTTCGGCATCAGCCATCCACACTGGATCGAAGCGGTGACCGCCGTCGTCGTGCCACGCGAAGGCGTCACTCTCACCACAGAGCAAGTGATCGACCACGCGAAGTCACACCTCGCCGGTTACAAATGTCCCAAGTACGTCGTATTCACGGAGCGCCTTCCCAAGAATCCGAGCGGTAAGATCGTCAAACGAGAATTGCGGGAACGGCACAAGGGACTCGCGGCGAGCGGCTGACCACCGAATTCCCCTTGCGCGACAGGGAGAACGACGGATACCGCCGACCGTCCGCCCGTGCTTTCCGGAGAACGCGGGACGCGCGTCCCACCAGGGCCGACCGGCCCGTGAAGAATCCGCGGAAAGCCGTGGCGCGCGCCGTCCGTCGGGTCTAGGAATAGAGGCCATCCACCGTTCCCCCTTACGAAGGGATTCGCTCGTGTCCGTTTTGATCGCCGTCCTCCTCGCACTCGGAGCCGGCTTGCTCGTCGGCAGCCGGGTCCACGGTGCCCGCGAGGCCCGCGCCAACTACTCCGCCTACCGGGCCCGGACCGCCAAGGGCTTCGGGGAGATGATCCGGTCGGCGGTTTCCGCCGCCGTCGCGGTGGCCGGCGCGCTCGTGCTGCTCTTCATCCTGCTGAACGTGCTCCAGCAGGCCTGACCCCGGAACCCGACTCATGGCGGGTTGTTGCCGCCCCGGCCGCGGAGGACCCTTTTCCGTGGCCCCGACGGACGGGGCCGCGAAAGGACTCCCCCATGAGATCGAGGGTGCTTTCTGCTGCGCTCAGCACGGCCGTGGGCCTGCTGGGCACAGTCGTCGCCGCCGCGCCGGCCGAGGCCGCGGCGGTCTGCGGTGACCAGGTCGTCGGCAACGGCGGGTTCGAAAGCGGCACCACGCCGTGGACCCAGACCAGCGGGGTCATCTCCGCCGCCACCACGGCGGAGCCGGCCCACGGCGGCACGATGGACGCCTGGCTCGACGGCTACGGCAGTACGCACACCGACACGCTGTCCCAGTCACTGACGCTGCCCGCGGGCTGCGCGTCGGCGGCGCTGTCGTGGTGGTCGCACATCGACACCAAGGAGACGACGACCACCACCGCCTACGACAAGCTGGTGGTGCAGGTCGGCACCGACACCCTCGCGAGCTACTCGAACCTCGACAAGAACACCGGGTACGTCCAGCGCACCGTCGACGTGTCGCGCTACCTGGGCCAGACGGTGACGCTCAAGGTCACCGGCACCGAGGACTCGAGCCTCGCCACCAACTTCCTCCTCGACGACTTTTCGCTGACCACCACCGGTTCGCAGAACCCGCAGTCCCCGGTCGTCACCTCGCCCGGTGCCCAGTCCGGCGCCGTCGGCCAGGCCGTGTCGCTGCAGGTCCAGGCCAGTGACCCGCAGGGCGACGCGCTCACCTGGAGCGCGACCGGCCTGCCCGCCGGGCTGACGATCGGCGCCAGCACCGGGAAGATCACCGGCACGCCGACCACCGCGGGCACCTCGTCGGTGACGGTCACCGCCAAGGACCCGGCCGGCAACAGCGGCAGCGCCACCTTCACCTGGACGATCGGCTCGGCCCCGGCCGACTCCACCCGCACCCCGATCAACCCCGCCTACACGGTGAACCTGACGTCGAACACCGCGGGCGACACGTGGAACGGCCACCAGAGCGTCAGCTTCACCAACGGCTCCGCGACCGCGCTGCCCGAGGTCTACCTGCGGCTCTGGGACAACTACCACGGCAGCTGCCCGTCCACGCCGATCACGGTCACCAACGTCACCGGCGGCACGCCCTCGGCGTTGAGCGTGAACTGCACGGCCATGAAGATCACGCTGCCCGCGGCCCTGGCCCAGGGCCAGTCCGCGACCATCGGGTTCGACCTGCAGATCGTCGTGCCCAGCGGCGCCGACCGGTTCGGCCACGACGGCGCGTACAACATGATCGGCAACGCGCTGCCGGTGCTCGCGGTGCGCGACGGCGCCGGCTGGCACCTCGACCCGTACACCAACAACGGAGAGTCGTTCTACACCGTGATCAGCGACTTCGACGTCACGCTGGTGCACCCGACGTCGCTGCTGACCCCGGCCACCGGCTCGTCGACCGAGACGACCAGCGGCAGCACGACCACGACGCACGCGACCGCCTCGAAGGTCCGCGACTTCGCCTGGGCCGCCGGTCCGTTCGCGAAGATCACCACGACGTCCGGCAAGGGCGTGCGGGTGAACGTCTACTCGGTCAGCGGGATCTCCACGAGCAGCGCCAACCAGATGCTGAGCCTGGCCACCGACTCCATCGACGTCCACTCGGGCCGCTTCGGCGACTACCCGTACGGCGAGGTGGACGTGGTGCTGGACAACAACTTCTGGTTCGGCGGCATGGAGTACCCGGGCTTCGTCCTCGACCTCGTGTCCACCACTGCGCTCCCGCACGAGCTGGCGCACCAGTGGTTCTACGGGATCGTCGGCGACGACGAGTACAACTCCCCGTGGCTGGACGAGAGCTTCACCGACTACGCCACCGACCTCTACCGCGGCATCACCGGCAGCGGCTGCGGCATCACGTGGCAGTCGAGCGCGGAGAAGCTGACCAACTCGATGGCCTACTGGGACGCGCATTCGTCGCGGTACTCGACGGTCGTCTACAACTACGGCAAGTGCACGCTGCACGACCTGCGGCGGCTGATCGGCGACACGGCGATGGCGAACCTGCTGAAGTCCTACGCCCAGTCGCACTGGTACGGCGTGTCCACCACCGCGGAGTTCAAAGCGGCGGCGCAGGCGGCGGCCGGGTCGACCGACCTGACGTCGTTCTGGGCCTCGCACCGCGTGGAGGGCTGAGAAAACCGGTTGGAGTTCCCCGTCCGCGTCCGCCACTGTGGGGACATGGACGGGGAACGGCTTTTCTGCGACGTGGCACTGGCCGAGCGGATCGAACGCGCCGAGGTGCGGCTGGTCGTCGAGAGCAGTGACGCCGCGCGGGCCCGCCGGGGCGACGACATCGGCTTCGCGCGGCCGTTCGCCGGTGGGGTCGCGAGCTTCGCGGAGGCGGATTCGCCGTTCAACAAGGTCGCCGGAATCGGCTTCGACGGTCTGCCGGACGCCCTCGACGAGGTCGAAGCGGCCTTCGCCGAGTTCGGCGCGCCGGTGCAGATCGAGCTGTCGCAGCTGGCCGACGCCTCGGTCGGTGCCTTCCTGACCGGCCGGGGGTACCGGCTGGAGAACTACGAGAACGTGCTGGGCCGGCGGGTCACCGCCGCCGACTCGCCGGAGGGCATCCGCCGGACCGGGGACGACGAGCTGGAGACGTGGCTGGCCGGGATCGCCGAAGCGTCCGTCGTCGCCGACACCGAAGGCGTGCCTTCGCACGAGGAATTCCCGCGCGAGACGATCCTCAACGCGCTGCGGGACATGCCGGGGATGCTGCGGTTCACCGCGGAACGGGACGGCGAGTTCGCCGGCGGCGCCGGGCTCCGGGTCGCCGACGGGATCGCCCAGCTGGGCGCCGCCGCGACACTGCCCGCCCACCGCCGCCGCGGCGTGCAGACGGCGCTGGTCCGCGCGCGGCTCGCGGCCGCCGCCGAACTCGGGTGCGACCTCGCCGTGGTCACCACTCAGCCGGGCTCGAAGTCGCAGCAGAACGTCCAGCGGCTGGGGTTCGACCTGCTCTACGCGCGAGCGGTCCTGGTGAAGGGCGTCTCCGCGACGAGCTCCTCGGGGGCCGAGAGCCGCCAGGCTTCGTAGAGCAGCTCGGCCAGCTCGTCGGCGTCGATGCCGTCGAGGTACACGACCACCCAGCCGAACCCGCCGGCGGTGAACTGGACTTCGAAGACGTCCGGGCGTTCCGCGACGAGCGCCAGCTGCTCGGAGATCTCCTGCTTCAGGCCGACGGTCCGCGTCCGCGGCCAGAAGTAGCCGAACCGCTTGCCGCGCACGCTGAACGAGGAGTAGTCGCGCGCTTCCGAGCGCTCAACCTCCGCGAGCCCGCCCAGCAGCTGCTCGAGTTTCCGGACCGTGACCGTCACCTGTCGTTCCCCCTGTCTCGCCGCGACTACGGTAGCGCGCCGGTACCGTGCGGGACATGAGCATCCGCGAAGCCGTACTCGACGACGGCCGCGTCGTGGTGGTCAAGCGCGGGCACGCCCCCGGCGCGACCGCCGCCGAAGCCGCGGGGCTGCGGTGGCTGGCCGCGGCGGACGCGGTGCCGGTGCCGGCCGTCCACCGCCACGACGACGAAGAGCTGGTCCTCGACCGCGTTCCGGCGGGCCGTCCGTCGGCGGCCGCCGCGGAGCGCTTCGGGCGCGGGCTCGCGCGGCTGCACGCTTCCGGGGCGCCGGCGTTCGGCGCCGCGCCCCCGGGCGGGCCCGCCGACGCGTGGATCGGCCAGGCGCCGATGGCGAACGTCCCCGGCGAGGACTGGGCGTCGTGGTACGCCGCGCACCGGGTGCTGCCCTACGTCCGGCTGGCCGTCGACGCGGGGACGTTCGGCCCGGCCGATGCGGCGCTGGTCGAGCGCGCCTGCGACCGGATCCCCGCCTCGGCCGAAGCGCCGTCCCGGCTGCACGGCGACCTGTGGAACGGCAACGTCCTGTGGGACGGCGAGCGGGTGTGGCTGATCGACCCCGCCGCGCACGGCGGGCACCGCGAGACGGACCTGGCGATGCTGCACCTGTTCGGCTGCCCGCACCTCGACCGCGTGCTCGCCGCGTACCAGGAGGTCGCGCCGCTGGCCGACGGCTGGGCCGAGCGGATCCCGCTGCACCAGCTGTTCCCGCTGCTGGTGCACACCGTCCTGTTCGGACAGTCCTACGCCGGCCAGGCACTGGCGGCGGCGCGCTCGCTGCGTTAGCAGTGCTGCAGCAACGTTGGCCGGCGCGACCGCTGAGGCCCCCAATGGGGTTGTTTCATCGTGGTTGTGGCTGGTCACGGTGGCGTGGCCGGGCAGGTTGGGTTCTGTGGCAGCAACTGCGCCCGGGACCGGCGTGGTGACCCGGACATAGGTGAAGCCCTCGGCACGATCGAGATGTGAGTCAACAACCCGCCGAGGGCTTCGACCCCATTTCCTACCAGGTCGTTCTTCCGCTGTCGCAGCCGACCCTGCAGATGCTGGCCGAGCTGATCCGCGCCCATCGCCGTCAGCTGCGGTCCCGCTGGCGCAAAGCCGACCCCGCCGGCCAGGCACTGGTCGTACTCGCCGTACTGCGCGACGACCCGCGCCTGGCCCACCTCGGAGCCGGCATGGGCGTCTCCGCCTCCACGGTGCGCCGCTGGGTACTGGAAGCCATCACCCTGCTCGCCGCCCGCGCCACCCGCCTGAACCGGGTACTGCGCCGCCAAGCCACCCGGGGCGCGCAGGTGGTGCTGGTGGACGGCACCCTGATCCGCACCCGCCGCCGCACCGGCAAAGCCAACCGAGCCCACTACAACGGCAAGCACAAACACCACGGCCTGGTCGTACTCGCCCTGACCGACGAGACCGGCCGGCTGCTGTGGATCTCGGCGGCGCTGCCAGGCCGCACCGCCGACATCACCGCCGCCCGCCGGCTACGCCTGCGGGAACGGCTGCACGAGCACGGCCTGACCCCGGCCGCGGACAAGGGCTTCCACGGCTGGCACAAAGACGTCCGCACGACCGGTGACTGCACCGAGTGTGGTGGCCGGTGTGAGCAGGTCGTGCTCACCCCCTACAAAGCCGAGACCAACCGGCCGCTGACCAAGGCACAGAAGCAGGCCAACGCCGCATTCGCGGCGATGCGATGCGCGGTAGAAGGCGGCTTCGCCGCCCTCAAACACTGGCGCATCCTCAACAAACTCCGCCTCGACACCCGCCACGCCACCACCCTGCTGCGCGCGCTGCTTGTGCTCGTCCAGCACGAACAAACCGTCCGCGACCGCGTCCGCGCTACCGCGAACTAAGCGTTACCACAGCCACCCGATCACCATGACCAGCACAAACCACGATGAACAACCCCAATGTGGCGTTCGGTGCGCTGGACGCACCGAACGCCACATTGGGGCGCATGGGAAGCGGCGTTAGCAGTGCTGCAGCATCGACTCCAGCGCGTTCTTCTCCGGGACGGTGATCGTCAGGCCGTAGTTGCGCTTCACGACGATCCAGTCGGTGGCGTAGGTGCACCAGTAGGCGACGAGCGGCGGCTTCCACTGGTCCGGCGCCTTGTCGCTCTTCTGCTCGTTGAGGTTGTCGGTGACCGCGTGCAGCTGCGGGCGGACGAGGTCGTTCGCGAACTGCTCCCGGCGCTCCTGGGTCCACGACTTGGCGCCGCTGATCCAGGCCTGGCCGAGCGGCACCATGTGGTCGATGTCCACATCGGACGCCTTGTGCCAGGTCTCGCCGTCGTACTGGCTCACCCAGGTCCCGGACTTGGCCGCGCAGTCGGCGTTCGTGGTGACGTCCTTGCCGTCGCGCTTGAGCACCTCTTCGCGGGTGTCGCAGGCGCCGTCTACCTTGTCCCAGTGCGGGAACTTCTCGCGGCTGTAGCCGTCCATGGTGCCGCGGACGGCGACCTTGAGCTGCCCCAGCTGGGCCCGTGCCTCGGCGGGCGCGACCGGCGGGGCGGCGGCCGTTCCGGAGGGCTGGGACCCGGACGCCGGCTCACCGGGCACCTTGCACCCGGTGAGGGCGGCGCCGGTCAGGACGGCCAGCAGGAGGAGCGCTCGGGTGCGCGGCATCGTGAACCCCTTTCACGTCTACCGGGAGGTGCCCAGCGGACGCCACGGGGAAACGGTGCAGATGGTCGACTTGGCGCGATCTTTACGAGCCGTGGAAGACCTGCGCCACGAACACGGCGGCGATCACCCCCGCCGCGACGAGCAGCACCAGCACGGTCAGCAGACCCCAGGGGACCTGCCGGATCGGCCGTGGCCGCGGGAAGACGGCCGAGCCCGGCCGACGGGGCATCGGGACGGCCGGCTCGGCGGGTTCCTCGGCGACGGGCGGCGGCTCCGTCAGGACCGGCACGACCGCGGGCAGCTCCGGCAGCCGGTCGCGGACCGGCAGGCGCGCCGGGAACCCGTCGGCGACCAGGGCGGACCGGGGCGGGGCCAGGTGCGCCAGGGAAAGCGCGTAGCAGGCGTCGAGGACGTCGTCGGCCGACCAGACGGTCCGCCAGCGGTTGTGCTGGACGATGATCCGGCGCAGGCTCCGCGGATCGGCCAGGACGACGGCGACCCCGGGGACGGTGGCCGGTTCGGTCCAGTGCGGCTCCCCCGGCACGACCGCGACCAGGCCCGTCACGTACCGGCCGCCTTCGTGTCCGGAGAGCGCCCCCTTCGCCGCTGCGACGGCCGCGCCCGCCCGCTCCCCCGATCCCGGGTCAAGGCCGGGCTCGTACGCGGCGATCACCACCACCCCGGTGCGCGTGAACACCAGTGCGTCGACGAAGCGCGGGCCCGGCAACGCGATGCCCGCCAGCGCCAGGCCCGTCAGGTGGTCCGGCCCCCGGCCCCAGGAACGCAGCAACTCCACGACGTGCTCCGCCGCGGGCGGCAGGGCACGCTCGTCGCCGGTGCGCTGGAGGGCCACGAGCACGCCGGTCACTCCTCCCACGAAATAGGGCACTTCGACGGTAAAAGCCCGGCCGCCGCCGCCCCAGCAGCCGAACGAGTGATCGAACACCACCGTGCGTGATCGCGGGCATGCTGGACGCACCCGAGGAAAGGAGCACGCCCATGGGGTCACCCCCGCCCGCCTACCGAGGTGCCGCACTCGAGGTCGACCGGTCGTTCTACCGGCGGCTCGCCGCCGAGCCCGGCCGGGTGCGCGTCGACGCCTTCGAGATCCCGATCCGCTCCGGCCGCGCGTGGCGGGTCCCGAAGGGGCACCTGTGCCGCCTCGAAACCGTCGAGGGCCCGCAGGTCGGCGACCTCAACCTGTGGCACGCCGACGACCCGCGCGAGCGGTTCTGGGCCGCCCGCACCCGCCAGCTCCAGCGCGCGCACGTCAGCACCTTCGACCGGCTGTGGTCGACGCTGCCGTTCCTGCGCCCGCTGGCCACGATCACCGCCGACACCCTCGAGCACTACGGCGAAGACGGCGACGGCGGCCGCGTCCACGACCTCCTGGGCACCCGCTGCGACCCGTACGTCAACCGGCTGCTCACCGGCGAGGACTTCGACTTCCACTGCCACTCGAACCTGGTCCGCGCGGTCGCGCCGTTCGGGCTCACCGAGTTCGACGTGCACGACGTCCTGAACGTCTTCCAGTGCACCGGGCTCACCGGCGACGACCGGTACTTCATGAAGGCGTGCCCGGCCCGCCCGGGCGACTTCTTCGAGTTCTTCGCCGAGGTGGACCTGCTGTGCGCGCTGTCGACGTGCCCGGGCGGCGACCTGTCCGTCCCGCTGTGGGGCCCGGACGCGCGCGACCCCGTCGACGTCTGCCACCCGATCGGCGTCGAGGTGTTCGCACCCCGCGCCGAGCTGCTCGAAAGCTGGTCGCCACCGGCGCGCGCGGCCTACCGCGGGCTGCACGGCGTCCGGCTGCCGGAGTGGGCCGACCTACCCGATCGGACGGGCCGGAGCGGCGGATCGCCGGGGTAGCCTGGCCGGAAGTCAACGCCGACCCGACATCGGGAGTGCCCGTGGTCCTCACCCGCCGGCCCGCCCGGGTGACCGACGACGGCGCCTGGCCCGCCACCGGGCTCACCCAGCCGGCCGGGCCGTGCGGCGCCACGAGCACGCCGCCCGAAGGCCTCACGATCGCGAAGTTCCACGCCCCCGAGATCATGTTCGGCGAAGGCGCGCTGGCCGAGGCCGGGCACGTCGCCGCGCGGCTGGGCGCCCGGCGCCCGATGCTCATCACCGATGCCGGATTGTCCGCGACACCGTGGGTCGACGAGCTGGTCGGGCACCTGCGCGCCGCCGGGCTGACGGCCACGGTGTGGGCCGACCCGACGCCGAACCCCAAGGACCACGAGATCGCCGCCGGGTACGAGCGCTACCGCGAAGCCGGGTGCGACGTCATCATGGGCCTCGGCGGCGGTTCGGTGATCGACGCGGGCAAGGGCGTCGCGCTGCTGGCCGCGAACGGCGGCGACATCCTCGACTTCGAAGGCGTGGACCGCAGCCACCAGCCGATCCCGCCGATGGTGATGATCCCGTCGACCGCGGGCACCGGGGCGGACGTCTCGCAGTTCTGCATCGTCACCGACACCACGCACAACACCAAGATCACCATCATCGGCCGCACCCTGGTGCCGGACGTCTCGATCACCGACCCGCGGCTGCTCACCACGATGCCGGACTGGCTGGCCGCCGCGACCGGGCTGGACGCGCTGACGCACGGCATCGAGGCGTTCGTGTCGAAGGCGCACAACCCGCTGACCGACCACCACGCGCTCAACTCGATCGCGCTCGTCAACGGCAACCTGGTGCGCAGCATCGACCGGCCGGCCGAGCGCTCGCCCCGGCTGCTCATGGCGCAGGCGAGCCTGGAGGCGGGGCTGGCCTTCACCAACGCGATCCTCGGCGCGGCGCACGCGATGAGCCACCAGGTCGGCGGCCTGCTCGACCTGCCGCACGGCGTCGTCAACGGGGTGCTGCTCCCCCACGTCGTCCGGTTCAACGCCCGCGCGCACCCCGCGCGGTACGTGCCGATCGCCCGCGCGCTCGGGCTGGCCGAGGACGGCACGCCGCCGGAGGAAGCCGGCCTCGCCGTCGCCGACCAGGTGCGCGCGCTCGCCGACGACGTCGGCGTGCCGAAGGGGCTCGGCGAGCTGGGCGTCACCGCCGCCCACCTGCCGGTGCTGGCCCGCAACACGCTCCACGACGCCTGCCTGGCAACCAACCCCCGCGGCGCCGGCGTGGCGGAGATCGAAGCGCTGTTCCGGGCGGCCCTGTGACCCGCGCCCCGCTCGACGACCACGACCGGCCCGGCTACCTCGCCGAGCTGACCGGCGTCCGGTCGGGCAAGCGGTCGTTCTACCCGGCCTACGTGACGTCGATCGAGCGGCTGCAAGGCGTCATCCACGCGCTGGACCGGATTTCCCGGACCCTCGTGCGGACCGTCGAGGAGCAGGACAGCCTGCTGCGCGCGACCGTCCGGACCGCCGCCGAGCACGTCGACGCGGAGTACGCGCTGTTCGCCGTCGCCGACTCCGTGCTGCCCGAAGCCGAGCCGCGGTGCACGATCATCGGCCCCGGCGGCCGTCAGCTGTCCACTGTGGACCCGATGCCGGGGTACGTGCGCGCCTGCCTGACCCGGGTGCTGGCCGGCGCACTCGACTTCGACGAGCCCGGCAACGAACCGGGCCGCCACCTGCGGGTGCCGGTGGCGCTGGAGCGCGAGGTCGTCGGCGGGCTGCTGCTGTGGGCACCGCGCGGGCGCGAGATCGACGCGACCGACGAGGCCGTGCTGCGGATCCTCGCCAGCCAGAGCGTGGTGGCGCTGCACAACTCGTCGCTGCACCGGCGCAGCGAGCGCGCGCAGCAGGAGCTGCTGGCCGCCCGGCAGCGCGAGGTGCTCGACTCCGAGCGCAACCGGATCGCGCGCGAACTGCACGACAGCGTCACGCAGTCGGTGCTGTCGGCGGGCATGCAGATCGAGCTGTGCCGCGCCGACGCGACCGGGGAGGCGGCCGAGCGGCTGGGCGTGGCCAAGGACCTCGCGCGCGGCGCGGTCGACCAGCTGCGGTCGGTCATCCACGCGCTGAGCCACGACCGCGAGCACGCCCACCACGGCCTGCCCGAGCTGCTGGAACGGCTGACCAGCGTGCACCTGCCCACCGAGCTGGCGGTGGAGCTGCGCATCGGCGGCAAGCCGGTGGACCTGCCCGCCGGCGCCGAGCACTCGCTGTTCCGCATCTGCGGCGAGGCGCTGTTCAACAGCGCGGTGCACGGCCACGCCCGCCGCGCCCTGATCCGGCTGACCTACCGCCCGGACCAAGTGGTGCTCACGGTGTCCGACGACGGCTGCGGCGAACCGGAGGTGCTGCGCCGGGTCCTGCGCGTCGCGGGCGGCCAAGACCTCGACGGCGCGCACCGCGGCCTGGCCAACATGGACGCCCGCGCCCGCGAACTGGGCGGCACGTTCTCGGTGCGCCGCTCGCGCATCGGCGGGGTCAAGATCGTCGTGGGGGTGCCGCTCGATGGCTGAGCCGATCACGATCGTCCTGGTCGACGACCACGCGATCCTGCGACAGGGCCTGCGTTCGGTCCTGGAGCGCGACCCGCTGTTCCGCATCGTCGGCGAAGCCTCGACGGCAGCGGAGGCCCAGGCGGTGGTCGCCGACCGCCGGCCGGCGGTAGTGCTGCTGGACCTCAAGCTGTCGACGTCGTCGGATTCCGAAGGCCTCGCGCTGTGCCGTTCGCTGACGACCGCCTACCCCTCGCTGGCCGTGCTGGTCCTGACGACGTTCCTCGAGGACCACTTGGTGGTGGAAGCGGTCCAGGCGGGCGCGCGGGGGTATGTGGTCAAGGACGTCGACACGACGGCGCTGGCGAACGCGATCAAAGCGGTGTCGCGCGGGGAAACCGCGTTCGACTCGCGCAGCGTGACCTCGGTGGTGCGGACGCTCTCGGGGCGGGGGCAGCCGGACGCGCAGCGCTTGACCGGGCGTGAGCTGACGGTGCTGAAGCTGCTGGCCAAGGGGCTGTCGAACCAGGCGATCGGGGCGGAGCTGTTCATTTCCCCGACCACGGCGAAGTTCCACGTCGGGAACATCATGCGGAAGCTCGAGGTGGGCAGCCGCGCGGAGGCGGTTTACGCGGCTTCGAAACGGGCGTTGATCTGAGCTTCACGTCGCTTGATCGGCCGTAGCCCGGTTGCCTTGCCTGCGGCAAATTAGCCGCATGTCCGACGACCAGCCCACACAGACCGAGAGCTTCTCCGTCTCCGGCGACAACAGCAGCACCGCCATCCAGACAGGCAACAAAATCGAATCTTTTCACCTGCCAACACCGAAACAAGATCACAAGGACCTGCGCCACTTGGCCGAGAAAGTGCGAATGCTCGTCTACCAGTTCGAATCACTCGCACCCGACCATCCGGAACTCAGGCAGCTGGCGGGCGACTCGAGGAGATCCGCCAAGCAGTCCTGGATCTTCATGGTCCGCAGAGCGCAAGACCGCATCAGCGGTGGAACTTTCCTCACGCAGCAGATGACGCCGGGTCCCCAACACCATCGAACTTCGCGCTCGTAACCATCTACCTCGACAGCTCGCCCGACGCCGAACAAGTAGAAGACGCCGTGACCACTCTCGTGGAATCGGCAGACGGCCACGTAATTTGGCGGGAAAAGCCCGCGATCGGCTCATGGTTCAGAAGGTTGGGCGCATCCTTCAAACGGATTTCGAATTCCGAAGCCGGACGGGACGCAAGAACAGCCGGAATACAAGCTGCAAGTGCACGAGTAGTCCACTCCGCGGATGCACAAAACACCGCAGTCATGTTGTGCATCAGTTGACTCCGGCACAACAGCTCACCCTCGATCAGAACCCGGACCTCGCGCGGTTGCCGCACGATGTACTTCCGGCGCTCGGGTTGTCGGAACGAGAGACGAGTTTCGAGGCCGCAGGAGTATCCGAGCTGAGCGGGAGACCGGCTGTCCAGTAGACGCACCTCACGCCACGTCGAGGACCAGCCAGCCGCCGTGGTGCTCGAAGACCGTGAACGGCACTCCCGACGTGCGCCCCCACTGCCGCAGCGCCGCGAAGTCGAAGCAGCGGACGTGCCCGAACGCCGGGTTCGGCTCGGCCTCGAACGGGACCGCCACCACCACCCGGCACCGGGCCACGCGCAGCATCTCGCGCAGCGCCGCCAGCCCGTGGGCGGCGGGCACGTGCTCCAGCAGGTGGATCGCCGTCACCGTGTCGACGCTGCCCGAGGCCAGCGGCACCGCCGCCGCGTCGCACGCCAGGACCGGGAGCGGGGTGCCGAACCAGGACGCGACGCGGGACAGCAGGCCCATCGTGCCCGGGGAGACATCCGACGCGATCGGGCGCAGGCCTCTGGCGAGCATCTGCAGCGGCAAGAACCCGAAGCAGGACCCCACATCCAGCACCGACCGGCCCCGCACCAGCTCCAGCGCCCGCGAGTGCACCGGCGCGAACTCGGCGATCGCCCCCGACGGGGCCGGGCGCCGCAACGCCGCCAAGGTGTTGGCGTAGAACACCGTCCACGCCAGCAGCGGGTCGTGGACGGTGGTGCGGACCACGCCGGTGAACAGCTCCTCGAAGTGGCCGGCCAGGAAGTCCAGCTCAGAAGCCAGGTGGCCGGCCAGGTCGTCGTCGAGCTCGTCGCCGCGGTAGCGGTGCGACACCAGCGTCCGCCTGCCCAGTGCGTACACCCGGAAGTGCGGCGTCACCCGCGCCGGCGCCAGCCGGGCGGTCAGCGCGTTCGGCACCGCGACGCCGTCTTCGTGGCAGACCAGCAGCTCGCCGCGCTCCCACCAGCCGCGGTGGCCCGGGGCCAGCGGGTCCAGGACGGCGGTCACCGGCCGGTCCTCGCCGTCGCCAGGTCGGCCGCCGCACTGTCCAAACCGGACAGGTCGCGCACCACGCGGACGCGGTCGCAGAACTCGGCGTAGGCGGGCAGGTCGCACGGCCCGAGTCCCCACGAGTAGCGCGGTTCCTGCGTGAGCCAGATGGTTTCGCGGGCCCGGCGGGTCAGTTCCTCGAAGGCGGGCAGGTCGGGGTCGTTGCCGTTGCCGCGCCCGTCCCCGAGCACCAGCACGGTCGTGCGACGCGTCACCGACGCGCCGAATTCGGCCAGGAACGTGCCGAAGACGCGGCCGTAGTCGGAGTTCGCGTCGATGTCCAGGACGTCGCCGCCGAACACGTGGCCCAGCGCCTCTTCGACGTGGTAGCGCCCGAACAGCCCGGTGATCTCGGCGAGCTCCGCGACGAACGCGAAGGTGCGCACGTGCCCGAACATCCCCTGCAGCCGGTGCACCAGGTGCAGCGTGAACCGGGCGGTCGCGCGCACCGACAGGCTGACGTCGGCGAGCACGACCAGCCGCGGCTTGTCCTCGGCCTTCGCGACCGTCACCGGCCGGAACGGAACGCCGTCGTAGCGCAGGTTGCGGCGCATCGTCCGGGCCGAGTCGACGCGCCCGCGCGCGGCCTCGCGCTTCCGGTGCGTCGGGCTCCCCCGCAGGCTCTGGACGAGCCGCCGCACCGCGGCTTCCAGCTGGTCCTGCTCGCGGCCGCCCAGCTCCCCCACCGGCGCCACGCGGCGGCCTTCCACTGTGTGCCGCAGGGACATCAGGTACTCGAGATGCCGTTTCAGCGCCTCCGGCAGGCCTGCCAGGACGCCGGCGAGGCGCGCCCGGACCGCCGCGGCGTCGTCCTCGTCGCCGCCCGGGTCGGCGGCGTCGTCGAGCCAGCCCAGCAGCGCGTCCTGCTCGGTCAGGCTCAGCTCGGCGTCCAGTGCGGTCCCCGGAGCGGTGCTCACCGCGCCGGGATCGGCGCCGTGCGTCCGGTCGACGTCGAGCCGGACGGAGTTGGAGTCCTCCAGCGAAGCCACTTCCTGCTGGGAGAACACGACCTCGTCCGTCGTGTCGTCGTCGAGCACGATCGGGTTCAGCTCGGGGTGCGGGCTGTAGCGTTCGACGAGCTTCGCCCGGTCGAACAGGTCGCCGGCCTCGGCGTCGGGGCTCTCCATGTCCGCGCGCGGCGGCCGCTGGCCGAGTTCGTCGGCTAGGGTGAACCCGTCGAGGTCCCGCGCCCGTCGCGACGGCTCACCGGCGAACCGGACGAGGGCGAAGAAGGCGTCGAACAGCTCGTCGAACCGTTCGTCGTCGCGGTGGTCCTTCACCAGCGACGTCCGCAGCGCCTCGCGGAAGAGGCCGCGCTCGGCGAGGATCCCGGGCGCGGCGGACCCGGCGAGCGCGTCGAGCACCTCCGACACCGAGACCCGCACGCCGCCCGCGCGCAGCAGCCGCGCGAAGTGGTGGACGGTCGCTTCCATCACGCCCGCCGGGGCCGGCCGAGGTTCGCGGTGAACGACCGCGCCCCCTGGCTGGTGCTGACCTGGCGGACACGGCCGTGCTCGTCGCCCGGCGCCGGCTGCTGCTTCTCGCCGTAGTAGCCGGGGCCGTGCCGCCCGGGCCGGTCGCGCTCGCCGCGCACCGCCGCGCCTTCGTTCCCGGCGGCCACCTCCTCCCCCGCGACGAGCTTCGGCAGGGCCGCGGCCGCGCGTTCGACGTCCTTGTCGTACTTCGCGACCACGGAGATCGTGTCTTCGAGCAGGCCGGGTTCGAGCTCGGTGGCGCCGAGGACGGCCAGGGTCCGGGCCCAGTCGATCGTTTCGGAGATGCTCGGCGGCTTGCGCAGGCTCAGCCCGCGCAGCCCGCGGACGACGTCGACGAGGTGCCCGGCCAGCGCGTCGGCCAGCCCGGTCTTCTTCGAGCGGATGATGTCGAGCTCGCGCGCGGCCGACGGGTAGTCGAGGAACAGGTGCAGGCAGCGCCGCTTGAGCGCGGCCGAGAGGTCACGCGTGTTGTTCGACGTCAGTACGACGAACGGCGGGTGCTCGGCGGTGAACGTGCCCAGCTCGGGCACCGAGACCTGCTGTTCGGCGAGCATTTCCAGCAGGACGGCTTCGAGCGCCTCGTCGGCGCGGTCGACCTCGTCGACCAGCAGCACCACCGGCTCGGGCGAGCGGACGGCTTCGAGCAGCGGCCGGGCGGCGAGGAACCGCTCCGAGAAGAAGACGCTGTCCTGGGCGCTGATCCGGTCGACGGCCTCGCGCAGGTCGGCCGCGTCTTCGACGATCGCCCCGATCTTCTCGCGCAGCAGCTGCGTGTAGAGCATCTGCTTGCCGTAGTCCCAGTCGTAGAGGGCCTTGGTCTCGTCCTGGCCCTCGTAGCACTGCAGGCGCAGCAGCCGGCGGCCGGTCGCGGCGGCCAGCGCCTTGGCCAGCTCGGTCTTGCCGACCCCGGCCGGGCCTTCGAGCAGCACCGGCTTACCCAGCTGGGCCTGCAGGAACACGGTGGTGGCCAGCCGCCGGTCGGCGAGGTAACCGACCTCGGCCAGCCGCGCGGCGACGTCGTCGACCGAAGCGAAACTCGTCACGGAGCGTCCCTTTCAAGACCGGGGCCCGCGGGTGCCGGAGCACCCGCGGGCCGGATTTCAGGAGAGGAAGTCGTCCAGGTCGCCGTTGAAGCAGTGGTCGACCACCGGGCGGACGGTCTCGAACGTCGTCTCCTTCGGGTTCCCCGGCGTGCAGGAGTCCCCGAGGATGTGGTGGGAGACGCGGTCGACGTCGTGGTCGTCGCCCTTGATCACGGCCGCCTGCTCGTAGAACTTCGTCGGGCCGGTGCCGAGCCGGTTCTTCGGGTGGGTGTCCGGGCGGACGTCGGTGAACTTCTCCGGGATGCCGACGTCGCGCAGCAGCCGGATCGCGGCCGCGACCGCCGCGTCGGCGGCCTTGACGTCGGTCATGCCGGTGGTGTCGACGCCGAGCGCCCCGGCGAGCTTCGCGTACCGCTTGTACGCGACCGGCAGGTTCCACGCCCACACCCGCGGCAGCGCGATGGCGTTGTTGAGGCCGTGGTGGGTGTCGTAGAAGGCGCTCACGGCGTGCGAGACCGAGTGGATGACGCCGAGGCCGCCGGAGTTGAACGCCTGCCCGGCGGTGTACTGCGCGTACATCATTCCTTCGCGCGCTTCGAGGTTGTCGCCGTGCCAGGTGGCGGCCCGCAGGTGCTGCCCGACGAGCTCGGCCGAATACAGCGCGTTGCCGAGCGAGGGGGTGAAGTTGAGCCGGGAGACGTACGGTTCCGACGCGTGGGCGAGGACGTCGAACCCGCACTGGGCGGTGAAGTGCGACGGGCAGTCGTAGTAGAGCACCGGGTCGTCCACCGCGAGGGTGACGACGGACGCGTCGTCGAAGGCGACGTACTTGTGCGGGTTGTCCGGGTCGGTCGTGGTGTCGGTGATGACGTAGGCCCACGACGTCTCGGAGCCGGTGCCCGCGGTCGTCGAGACGGCGATGTGCGGCGGGTTCTTGGGGTTCTCGCTCTTGTTGAAGCCCTCGAACTCGTTGATGTTGCGCCCGTCGTGGGCGACCGAGATGCGCGCGCCCTTGCAGGCGTCGTGCGAGGAGCCGCCGCCGATGGAGACGAACCCGTCGCAGGTGTTCTCCTGGTACAGCGCGACGGCGTCCATCACGTTGTAGTCCTTGGGGTTGGACTCCACCTGGTCGTAGAGCACCGGGTCGAGGCCGTGGTACTTGAGCGACTCGAAGAGCTTGTGCACGATGCCGGTGCCGCGCAGCCCCGACGTCATGACCAGGGGCCGCTTCATCCCCATCTTCAGGGCCTCCGGGCCGATCATCTCGTGCGCGCCCGGGCCGAGCAGCGCCCGCGGCATCGGGTGGAACTCCTTGAGCGGGAACGGCTTGATCAGTTCGTCGACCTGCATGGGGTGTCCCTTTCACGAACGGGCTTGGTGCTCCGCGACGCTATTTCCGTTGCCGGGCAAGCGAAATGGCTCACACCGGAAACCGTCCGGGCGGGACCGGAGAACCGTCCGGCCGGAGCGGGCGGGTACCTGCCCGATCGGACGGGTGCCCCGCGCTTGCGCCGCGTGTGATGATGGGAGCCCGGGGACACCGAGCGGCTCGACGAGGAGTGCGAGTGGACCTGCGGACCGAGATCGCGCAGTCGTGGCGGCGGGCGGAGCTGTCCGGGCTCTCGCCGGCGTCGTCGATCGACCGGCTGGACATCACCGACGTCGACAGCCGCAGCCGGCTCCTGCGGGCCGCGTCGCCCGTGCTGGACGAGCTGGCCCGGCAGCTGGCCGGCACCCGGTTCTGCGTCGTGCTCGCCGACGACGAGTGCCGGATCGTCGCGCGGCGGTTCACCGAACGGTCGGTCGAGCTGGCGCTGGAGAACATCAGCGCGGTGCCCGGCTGCCAGTTCCTCGAGGAGCGGACCGGGACGAACTCGCTCGCCACGCCGTTCGAGACCCGGCGCGGTGTCTCCGTCGACGGCGACGAGCACTTCCTCGAAGCCATGAAGCAGTTCACCTGCTACGGCCACCCGGTGGTGCACCCGTCGACGCGGCGGCTGGCCGGCGTCCTCGACATCACCGGCCCGGCCGGCGACGCGAACCCGCTGCTCGGGCCCTTCCTGCGGCGCGCGGTCGCCGACATCGAACGGCGGCTGCTCGACGGCGCGAAGCTCGCCGAGCAGCAGCTGCTGGCCGCGTTCCAGTCGGTGCAGCACCGGGCGTGCGCGGTGCTGGCGCTCGGCCAGGACGTCGTGCTGGCCAACACCGCGGCGACCGAGCTGGTCGACACCGCCGACCACCGGCTGCTGCAGGACCTCGGCCGCACCCAGCGCGGCCTCCGCCGCATCCGGCTGACCTCCGGCACGCCGGTGGAGGTGCGCGTCGAAGCCGTGTCGGCGAGCGCCGGGCTGCTGTTCGAGCTGGCGCCGGTGCGCCCGGCCAGCCCGGTGGTGTCCCGCCCGCGCACCGCCCGCGGGCTCTTCCCAGCGCCGATCGAGGACCGCCTCCACCGCGCCGGCCGCGCCCGCCGCCGGGTGCTCGTCTGCGGGGAGCCCGGCGCCGGCCGCAGCACGGCGGCCCGGGTGATCGCCGGGGACGAGCCGGTGCACGAGTTCGACGCGTCCGACGTCGTCGCGGGCGAAGCGGAGTGGTGCGCGCGGGTCGAGGCCGCGGCGGGTGCGCGGGGCCTGCTGGTGCTCGACGGGATCCAGCTGCTGCCGCCGCTCGCGGCCGTCCGCCTGGCCCGCCTGCTGGACACGTCGACGGCGTGGTTCGCCCTGCTCAGCGGCCCGCCGGCGGAGCTGCACGGCGAGCAGGCGACCCTGGCGGCGCGCGTGCACCGCCGGATCGAGCTGCCCCCGCTGCGGGAGCGCCGCGACGAGATCCCGGCGATCGCCCGCGAGCTGCTACGCGGCTTCGGCGCTTCGCTGCGCCTGACCCCGGGCGCGCTGGAGCTGCTGGCGTCCCAGCACTGGCCGGGCAACCTGCGCGAGCTCGAAGGCGTACTGGCGGCCGCGGCCGACCGCCGTTCGGCGGGCGACCTGACGGCGGCCGACCTCGCCCCGGACTGCACGGAGACGGGCGCGGCCCTGACCGGCTGGGAGCAGGCCGAGTACGACGTCATCGTCCGGACGCTGCGCGCGTGCGACGGCAACAAGGTCCGGGCGGCCAAGCAGCTGGGCATCAGCCGCTCCACCCTCTACAACCGGATGCGGGCGCTGCGGGTCCGCTGAGCCCGAGCGCCCCAATGTGGCGTTGGTTGCGTCCAACGCACCCAATGTGGCGTTCGGTGCGTCCAACGCACCGAACGCCACATTGGGGCGCTCTGACCGGCCGCTGACGCCGAGGTGTCCGGGATTTGGACACTCCACCCCCTCGCCTTCTCCACACAATCGAGGCACGCGCACCGCCGCACGTGGAGGAGATGGCCGTGAAGACGAAGGCAGCCGTACTGTTCGACGCCGGGAAGCCGTTCGAGATCATGGAGCTCGACCTCGACGGGCCCGGCCCCGGCGAAGTGCTCATCAAGTACACCGCCGCCGGGCTGTGCCACTCGGATCTGCACCTGATCGACAACGATCTCGTGCCGCGGTTCCCGATCATCGGCGGGCACGAGGGCGCCGGGATCATCGAAGAGGTCGGGCCGGGCGTGACCAAGGTGCAGCCCGGGGACCACGTCGTGTGCAGCTTCATCCCCAACTGCGGCACCTGCCGCTACTGCTCGACGGGCCGCCAGAACCTGTGCGACATGGGCGCCACCATCCTCGACGGCCACATGCCGGACGGCTCGTTCCGCTTCCACGGCGGCGGGCAGGACTTCGGGGCGATGTGCATGCTCGGCACGTTCTCCGAGCGCGCCACCATCTCGCAGCACTCGGTGGTCAAGGTCGACGACTGGCTGCCGCTGGAAACCGCCGTGCTCGTCGGCTGCGGGGTGCCCACCGGCTGGGCCACCGCCAACTACGCCGGCGGGGTGCGGGCCGGGGACACCACCGTCGTCTACGGGATCGGCGGCATCGGCATCAACGCCGTGCAGGGCGCCGCGCACGCCGGGGCGAAGTACGTCGTCGCGGTCGATCCGGTGGAGTTCAAGCGGGAGACGGCGCTGAAGTTCGGGGCCACGCACGCCTTCGCCACCGCCGCCGAAGCCGCCGAGAAGGTCAGCGAGCTGACCTGGGGCCAGCTGGCCGACCAGGCGCTGATCACCGTCGGCACGGTCGACGAGGAGGTCGTCAGCGCCGCGTTCGACGTCGTCGGCAAGGGCGGGACCGTCGTCATCACCGGGCTCGCCAACCCCGAGAAGCTCACCGTGCACCTGTCCGGCGCCGTGCTGACGCTGTTCGAAAAGACGGTCAAGGGCACGCTGTTCGGCTCGGCGAACCCGCAGTACGACATCGTCCGGCTGCTGCGGCTCTACGACGCCGGCAAGCTCAAGCTCGACGAGCTGGTCACCCGCAAGTACACCCTGGAGCAGGTCAACGAGGGCTACCAGGACCTGCGGGACGGCAAGAACATCCGCGGCGTGATCGTCCACGCGTGACGGACGGCGTCCACAGTGGACCTCGACGCACCGTACCGGGTCAACCCGCGGGAGCCCTTCGAGGCGCTCGCCCACCACTGCGAGCGCCGTGACGGGTGCTTGCTCGGCGCCCCGGACGTGGTCCGCTTCGTCCGGGAGCTGGCGATGCACGCCACCGCCCGCGACGCGCTCGACGCCGCGGAACTCGGCGAGACGAGCCGGGCCCGGGTGGTGGCGGCGCTGGAACACCTCGCCGCCACCGGCGTCATCGTCGCCGTCCCGTGAACCACGGTGGCCACCACGATCCCGGCGTGGTGGCCACCGGCCTCACGGCCGCGGGGCGTTGCGCAGGTTGGCCCGCGCCAGGTCGACCATCTTGCCGACGCCGCCGTTGAGCACCGTCTTCGTCGCGCCGAGGGCGAACCCGCGCACCATCTCGCCGGTGATCCGCGGCGGGATCGACAGCGCGTTCGGGTCGGTGACGACCTCGACAACCGCCGGGCCGGGGTGCGCGAACGCCTTCTCCAGCGCGCCGCGCACGTCGGCCGGGTCCTCGACGCGCTCGGCGAAGATGCCGCACGCCGCCGCGATGGCCGCGAAGTTCACCGGCGCGTGGTCGGTGCCGAAGTCCGGGAGGCCGTCGACGAGCATCTCCAGCTTCACCATGCCGAGCGTGGCGTTGTTGAACACCACCACCTTCACCGGCACGTCGTAGGCCGGCAGCGTCAGCAGGTCGCCCATCAGCATGGCGAGCCCGCCGTCGCCCGAGAGCGACACGACCTGGCGGCCCGGCTGGGACAGCTGCGCGCCGATCGCGTGCGGCAGCGCGTTCGCCATGCTGCCGTGCCGGAACGAGCCGAGCACCCGGCGGCGGCCGTTGGGGGTCAGGTAGCGCGCGGCCCAGACGTTGCCCATGCCGGTGTCGACGGTGAACACGGCGTCGTCGGCCGCGACCTCGTCGAGCACCGAAGCGACGTACTCCGGGTGGATCGGACGGCGCTGCTCGATCTTCCCCGTGTACGCGCCGACGACCTTCTCCAGCTTCCGCACGTGCTCGCGCAGCATCCGGTCGAGGAACGCCCGGTCGGTGCGCGGCCGCAGCAGCGGCAGCAGCGCCTTCAGCGTCTCCTTGACGTCGCCGTGCACGGCCAGGTCCAGCGGCGTGCGGCGGCCGAGGCGCGAAGCGTCGTGGTCGACCTGGATCGTGCGGGCCTGCGGGAGGAACTTGTCGTACGGGAAGTCCGTGCCCAGCAACACGATCCGGTCGGCCTCGTGCATCGCGTCATAGCAGGCGCCGTAGCCGAGCAGGCCGCTCATGCCGACGTCGAACGGGTTGTCGTACTGGATCCATTCCTTGCCGCCGAGCGAGTGCCCGACCGGCGCGGCGAGCTTTTCCGCCAGCGCCATGACTTCTTCGTGCGCGCCGCGGACGCCCGCGCCCGCGAACAGCATCACCTTCTCCCCCGAGTTCAGCAGGTCGGCGAGCTCCCGCACGGTCTCCGAAGACGGCACCGGCGGCGACGGCTCGACCAGCGGAAGCCGCTCGGTCAGCGGGCCGGTGGCCTTGCGGTCGGCGAGGTCGCCCGGGATGGTCAGCACCGCGACGCCGCCCTTGCCGACGGCGGCCTGGGTGGCGATGCGCAGTAGCCGCGGCAGCTGCGCCGGGTCCGCGACGACCTCGCTGAAGTGGCTGCACTCGGCGAAGAGCCGGTCCGGGTGGGTCTCCTGGAAGAACCCGGTGCCGATCTGGTTCGACGGGATGTGCGACGCGATCGCCAGCACCGGCGCGCCCGAGCGGTGCGCGTCGAACAGGCCGTTGATCAGGTGCAGGTTGCCCGGCCCGCAGCTGCCCGCGCACACCGCGAGCTTGCCGGTGACCTGCGCTTCCGCCGCCGCGGCGAACGCGGCCGTCTCCTCGTGGCGGACGTGCACCCACTCGATGCCGTCGAGGCGGCGCACGGCGTCGACGATCGGGTTCAGGCTGTCCCCGACGATGCCGTAGATGCGCTCGACGCCCGCGTCCCGCAACGTCCTGACCAGTTGTTCTGCCACCGTAGCCATGACTCCAGCGTGCCCGCGCGCCGCTCATGCGTCCAATGCCTGATTGGCTGAATTTCCATACACTGGAGGCATGGACGTCCAGACGCTGCGGCTCTTCCGCCAGGTCGCCGGCGGCGCGACCGTCACGGAGACCGCGGCCGGGGCCCACCTCACCCAGCCCGCGCTGTCCCGGGCGCTGCGGCGGCTGGAGCACGAGGCCGGCGCCGAGCTGTTCCGCCGGTCCGGGCGGCTGCTGCGGCTGACCCCGGCCGGGCACGCCTTCAAGCGGCACGTCGAGGCCGTGCTCGACCAGCTGGACCAGGGCCTGCGCGAAGTCGGCGAGATCGTCGCGCCGGGCACCGGGGTCGTGCCGCTGGCCTTCCTGCACACGTTCGGGACCTGGCTGGTGCCCGATGTCCTGCGGGGCTTCCTGCTCGAGCACCCCGGCGCCCGCTTCGAACTGCGCCAGCACGGCGAGGCCGGGCTGGAGGCGGAGCTGCTCGACGGCACCGCCGACCTCGTCCTCACCAGCGGCGACCCCGGGCACCCCCAGCTGCACTGGGAACGCCTGCTCGTCGAGCCACTGCGGCTGGCGGTCCCGCCACGGCACCGGTTGGCCCGGCGCCGCCGGGTGCGCCTCGCCGATCTCGCGGACGAAACGTTCATCCTCCTGCGGCCCGGTTACGCGTTGCGCGAAACGACCGAGCGCCTGTGCGCCGAGGCCGGGTTCACCCCACGCATCGGCTTCGAAGGCGACGAGGTCGAGACGCTGCGCGGCCTCGTCACCGCCGGGCTCGGCGTGTCCGTGCTGCCGCTGCCGCACGCCGCGGAATTCCCGGCGCCGCACCTGGAACTGACCGATGTGGACGCCGCACGCGACATCGGGCTCGCGTGGGCGAGCGGGCGGACTCTCCCGCCGTTGAGCGAAACCTTCCGGAAGTACGTGCTCGAACGTCCACAAGGGACGATGTGAGAATCGCCGTACGACCACGCAAAGTGACCGCCGGTGTGACAGGGTGGGGGCATGGCCGCGCTGAGATCCTTCCTGACCTCCTGGACCTCCGTCACCCCCGTGCTCGGCATCCTCGTGCTCGCGCTGGCCTGGGGCCGCGACCTCGGCCCGGTCTTCGTGGCGATCGTGGCGATCGCGCTCGGGGCGACCGTGCTGGCCGCGGTCCACCACGCGGAGGTCGTCGCGCACCGCGTCGGCGAACCGTTCGGCTCGCTCGTGCTCGCGGTCGCGGTCACCGTCATCGAAGTCGCGCTGATCGTCACCATGATGGTGTCCGGCGGCCCGGAAGCCGGCTCGCTGGCGCGCGACACCGTGTTCGCCGCGGTCATGATCACGACCAACGGCATCGTCGGCATCTCCCTGCTCGTCGGCGCCCGCCGCTACGGCGTCACCCTCTTCAACCCCGAAGGCAGCGGCGCCGCGCTCGCCACGGTCGCGACGCTGGCCGCGCTGAGCCTCGTGCTGCCGACGTTCACCTCCAGCACCCCCGGCCCGGCGTTCTCCTCGGCGCAGCTGACGTTCGCCGCCGTCGCTTCGCTGGCGCTGTACGCCACGTTCGTGCTGACGCAGACCGTGCGCCACCGCGACTTCTTCCTCCCCGTGGCGGCCGACGGCGAGGTCAAGGAGGACGACCACGCCGACCCGCCGTCCGGCCGGGCGGCGCTGGGCAGCCTCGCGCTCCTGCTGGTGGCCCTGGTCGCGGTCGTCGGCCTGGCGAAGGTGGAGTCCCCGGCGATCGAGGCGGGCGTCCGCGCGGCCGGCTTCCCGCAGTCGTTCGTCGGCGTGGTGATCGCGCTCCTGGTGCTGCTCCCGGAAACCCTCGCGGCGACGCGCGCGGCCCAGCGCGACCGGATGCAGATCAGCCTCAACCTCGCCTACGGCTCGGCGATCGCGAGCATCGGCCTGACCATCCCGGCGATCGCGCTGGCGTCGGTGTGGCTGCCGGGCGAGCTGCTGCTCGGCCTCGGCTCGACGCAGATCGTGCTGCTGGCCCTGACCGTGGTGGTGAGCGTCCTGACGGTCGTCCCCGGCCGCGCGACCCGTCTCCAGGGCGGCGTGCACCTGGTCCTGCTGGCCGGCTTCCTGGTGCTGGCCGTCAACCCCTGACCCGCGTCGGCCCGGGAAGACATGAACGCCCCTTTCACCTCGCCGGACGTCAGGGTCCCGGCAAAGTCGGATCAGCACGGCCGATCCGGCTGCCCGCACGTCATGAACGGGTCGTTCACCTCACCAGACGACCTGAACGAGTCGTTCACGACATCACGGCCGGGGTCCCGGCAACGTCACGCGGCCGGGCCGCTCTGCCGCCGGTGACCCGCTCGCCCGACGTCTTGAATGACTCATTCAGGTCTTCGGCGGTCCTGGCTCGTAAATCGAGGTGACCGTGGGCGCGCGGTAGCGCCCCCGGCGCAGCGCAGCGGAGCCGGGGCCTGGACCTGGGCCCGGGTGGTGGGCTAGGCGGCGTGAGGTCGCAGGGTGACGTGCTGGCCGGTGAGGCGTTCGAGGTCACGGATGAGGGTGCGGCGGCGACGTTGCGTGGTGTACCGGTCGGCGTAGTAGCCCTGGCCGAGGTCCTGGTAACGGGCTCCGGGGTCGGACAGCAGATGCCAGATGATCTTGAGGACGGAGTTGCCGACGGCGGTGATGGCGCGTTTCTTGCCGCGGCGGCGCACCAGACGCCGGTAGCGTTCCCCGAGGAAGGTGCGGGTGCGAGAGAGACCGGCCACGACTTCGCCCAGGGTCCCGGCCAGCCACGGGTTGCCTTTGCCGGTGGAGCCGTAGCCGGTGGTAGCGGCGGACTGATGCGCGATCGGGGCGAATTTGGCCCACGAGACCAGATGCCCCGGGCTGGGGAACCGGGTCATGTCGACCCCGATCTCGGCGATCAGTTCCTGGGCGGAGATGATCCCGATCCCGGTAATCTCATCCAGCCGCTGCGCGGCGGCGCGAAAGGGAGCCATCGCCTCCTCGATCGCGGCGTTGACCTTCTCGACATCGGCGCTGATCCGGTCGATCCGGTCGATCATCGTGCGGGTCAGGAACGCATGGTGGTCGGTGAAATGCCCGGTCAGCGCCTCTTCCAGTACCCCGATCTTGGTGCGCATCCGGGTCCTGGCCAGCTGCGCCAGCACCCGCGGGTTCCGTTGCCCGCCGATCATGGCCTCCAGCATCTCCCGGCCGGAGACACCCAGGATGTCGCTGATCACGCTGGAGAGTTTGATCTGGGCGTCTTCCAGCAGTTTCTCCAGCCGTTGCTTCTCCCGGGTCCGGTCCTGGATCAGGGTGCGGCGATACCGGGTCAGATCCCGCAGCTGCCGGATCGGGGCGGGATGGACCAGGCTGGGCCGGCACATCCCGCGCTCGACGACCTTGGCCAGCCAGACCGCGTCCAGGGTGTCGGTCTTCGGGCGGCCGGGCAGATGCTTGACGTGCTTGGGGTTGAGCAGCCAGCAGTCGAACCCTTCGGCTTCCAGCAGGTAGAACACCGGCTTCCAGTAGGAACTGGTGGCCTCCATCGCCACCAGGGTCACCCGCTCGGCCCGCAACCAGTCCGCCAGTTCCAGCAACGACCGGGAAAACGTGTCATAGGAGCGGACCTCCTGCTGGCGTCGGCCCGGCCGGTCCGAGGGCACCCGCACACACGCGACCAGACCGGCCTTGCCCAGATCCACCCCGGCCACGCGTTCGATGATCTGGTCGAGTTCGTCCACCTCTTCCACGACTCACCTCGCTTCGGTCTCGCATCAGCGACAACGGCGGTCACCCGGGGAGCCAGGGATGTGAGCCAAAGCCGGGCTCGCGTGCTCGAAGCAACAATGCAGGACCCTCAACGACTCCCAGCGTCAGACTGAATGACGGCCTTGACCCAGCGCCAAGGACACACGACGTCACGCAGGCGACCAGACACGATTTTCACCCCAGCACGGACGTCCCGCCAGGGACACCAACGACTGAATGAGTCATTCAAGACGCTGGCACACCGCTGCGGGCTGCACCGACGCGACTTTGCCGGAGCCCTGTCGCCGGACGTGGTGAAAGGGTCGTTCATGACCTCCGCGCCGCCGGCCCGCCCGCCCCGCGCACCCGGTCGTGCCTTGAATGACTCATTCAGGTCTTCGGCGGTCCTGAATGAGTCAATCAAGACGCGCGGCCCGCGGCGTAGGTCGGCGGATGACCGCCCGCTCCCCCTTCAGGAGCTGTGCCTGACCTCGATCCCGACCACGCAGGTGTCGTCGTCGGTGTCCGCCGTGCTGTAGGTCAGCAGGGTGTCCAGCTGGTGCTCCAGCCCGCCCTCGTGGCGCTCCACCAGCGTCACCAGCCTGGACACCGTTTCCTGCACCGGGCGGTCGCGCCGCTCGATCAGGCCGTCGGTGTAGATCAGCAGGATGTCGCCCTCGTCGAGGCGGATCTCCTCCTCCTGGTACGCCACGTCCTGGACCGCGCCGAGCAGCGAGCCGCGGATCAGCGGCAGCGTCGTCACCTCGCCGCCGTGGTGGCGGACGATCGGGGGCAGGTGCCCGGCCCGCGCCCAGCGCAGCACCAGCGTCGCCGGGTCGTAGACGGCCGCGACCGCGGTCGCCGTGACGTGGTCGGTGAGGTGGTAGGCCACCAGGTTCAGCCACGTCAGCAGCTGGGCCGGCCCGGCGCCGGTCGCCGCCAGGCCGCGCAGCGCGTTGCGGAGGCTCACCATGCCGGTCGCCGCGTCGATGCCGTGCCCGGCGACGTCGCCGACGCACAGCAGCACCTCGCCCGTCGGCAGCGCGACCGCGTCGTACCAGTCGCCGCCGACCAGGTGCTCCTTCTCCGCCGGCCGGTAGCGGACGGCGGCCCGCAGGCCCGGCATGTCGATCGGCCCCTTGGCCGGCGGCATGATCGCGTGCTGCAGCTGCAGCGCGAGCCGGTTGCGCTCGATCGCCTCCTGCTCGGTCTCCGCGAGCTTGTCCCGCGTCGCCGCCAGCGCCACCTCGGTCCAGTGCTGGGCCGACACGTCCTGGTAGGCCCCGCGGACCGCGAGCAGCTCGCCGCGGGCGTCGGAAACCGGCTCGGCGACCACCCGGATGTGCCGGGCGACGCCGTCGGAGCGCTGCAGCCGGAACGCCGTCGACGACGGGCGCTGGTGGTGCAGCACCGCGCGCAGGAACCGGCCGATCGCCGGCGCGTCGTCGGGGTGCGCGTGCGTGGCCAGGTCGTGCAGCGACAGCGGCGTGGCGTTCGGCGGCAGGCCGTACAGCGAGAACAGCTCGGTGTTCCAGGTGATCGCCCCGGTGACGACGTTCTCCTCGAACCCGCCGATCCGGCCGAGCCGCTGGGCGTGCTGCAGCAGCACGGCGAGCTTCGCGGCGTCGTCCTGGATGCGCAGGAGCAGCAGCACGTTCCCGGCGAAGCGCGTGACGCTGATGTCGGTCAGCACGGTCAGCGGGATCTGGTCGACCAGGGTGGTGATGGCCATGCTGCCGGCGCGGAACGGCTCGCCGGTGGCGTAGACCCGCTGGATCTTGTCGAGCAGGCCGCTCGCCTCGGCCGCCAGCGGGTACGCCTCCAGCAGGCGGCTGCCGATGATCCGGCTGCGGGGCCGCCCGCCGGGGTCGGCGAACCGGACGTTGGCGTGGTGGATGCGGAAGTCGGTGAGCCGGCCGCCGTCGACGCACGGCGACAGCAGCAGCGCCGGGTCGTGCAGGCCGTCGACGAAGTCCACCAGCTCGCCGAGGAAGTCCCCGGTGCCGGCGGCCACCGGCGCGACCACGCCGTCCCACGTGTCGAGCGTGTGCGCGCACAGCTCGGCCAGCGCCTCCAGCTGACGGCGCTGCCGCCCGGGCTCGGCGGGCAGCGGGTCCGGCCAGCACATCTCCACGACGCCGACGATCCGGCCGCCGGTGCCGGTGGGCACCGCGACCCGGCCGCCGCCGGCCAGGGTGTGCTGCCCGAGCGAGGGCAGCCCGGCCGCGGCCAGCGTCGGGTACCAGACGGTGTCGCGCTCCAGCAGCGCGCTGCGGGCGGGCGTGGCCACGCCGGGCGGGACGTACCGCCAGCGGGCCGCCTCCTCGGCGGAGAACCCGGCCGACCCGGCCAGCGTCAGCGACCCGTCCGGCCCGGCGAGCCACACCGCGACGGCGGTCGCGCCGAGCGGGCGCAGCGCGTGCTCCAAAATGGACTCCGCGACGCGCTGGGTGTCCCCCGCCGCGAGCACGCCGCTCTCCGCCGTGCGCAGCCGCACCGCGACGGACTCCTCGCCGTCGGCGCGGGCCAGGAACTCTTGCGCCACTTCGGTGATCCGGTCCTCGGCCGCTTCGCCGACGACGTCCGCGGCGAACTCCAGAGGCGTCAGCCCGGCCCGCCCGGCCAGGCTTTCCAGCTGCCGGGCGGCGTCGGCGGGCGTGCAGTGGAGGCGTTCCATCAACACGCCCTTGGCCAGCTCGATCAGCGCGCGGCCGTCGGCGACGGCGTGCGCGTGGTCGACCTCGCCGCGCAGCCGGGCGACGGTGTCGGCGAGCCGGGCCAGGTTGGCGGACACCTCGGCCGGCGGCGACGGTACCGGGAGCGTCTCTTCGTCGGCGGTCACCCGATCACGCCGTCACGTGCCGCTTGATGCGGGCGATCAGGTCGTCCGCGTCGACCGGCTTGGTCACGTAGTCGGTCGCGCCGGAGGCGAGGCTCTTCTCGCGGTCGCCCGGCATCGCCTTCGCCGTCACCGCGACGATCGGGATCGCGGCGTGCTCGGGCATCGCGCGGATCTTCGCGGTCGCGGTGTAGCCGTCCATCTCCGGCATCATCACGTCCATCAGGATCAGGTCGATGCCCGGGTGCGCGGCCACCGTTTCGACGCCCTTGCGGCCGTCTTCGGCGTGCAGCACCTGCATCCCGTGCAGCTCCAGGATCCCGGTCAGCGCGTAGACGTTGCGCGGGTCGTCGTCGACGATCAGCACCGTGCGCCCGGACAGCGTGGTGTCGACGTCGGCCGCCCGCACCGGCGCGGCCGGCTCGTCCGGGCGGACCAGCGGCAGCACCGCGCCCGGTTCTTCGGCCGACAGGTGCAGCGCGATCCGCTCGCGCAGTTCGTCCAAGCCGGACAGCACTTCGAGCGACTGCACGTCCGCGCGGGACTGCACCAGCTGCTCCAGCTCGGTGTCGAGACGGCGGCTGTTGTGCGCGAGCACCGGCACCAGCCGCAGCGCGCTGTCGCCCTGCATCGCGTCGAGGAACCCGAACGCCGCCCGGTCGGGCAAGTCGAGGTCGAGCACCACGCAGTGGTAGGCCTCGGTGGCGAGCGCGGCCGCCGCCTCCTGCGTGCCGACCGCCGTCACGACTTCGACGTCGGCGGGCGAGAGGCCGATGTCCCGGCTGTCGGCGAGGTCCGCGGCCGCGCTTTCGGCGACCAGCGTCAGCAGCCCGTGCTGGCGCTCCTCCACGACCAGCAGCCGCCGGTACGCGCGCGGCCCCGGCGCGGTGAGCGCGGCGCCCGGGTCACCCGCGAGGACGACGGCGCTGGAGTGGTCGCCGGCGGGCAGCGTCGAGAAGTCCGGGCGCGCGACCGGCAGCGAGAAGGTGAACGTGCTGCCCTCGCCCAGCGTGCTGTCGGCGGTGATGAACCCGCCGAGCAGCTGGGCGATCTCGCGGCTGATCGACAGGCCGAGCCCGGTGCCGCCGTACTTGCGGCTGGTGGTGCCGTCGGCCTGCTGGAACGCGCCGAAGATCGATTCGAGCTGGTGCTCGGCGATCCCGATGCCGGTGTCGGTGACGCGGAAGGCGACGGCGGGCCCGTGCGCGCGCAGCGGGCGCGGCAGGGTTTCGGCGTCCACCGGCTCGATGTGCAGCTCGATCCCGCCGACCTCGGTGAACTTGACCGCGTTGGACAGCAGGTTGCGCAGCACCTGCCGCAGGCGCGAGTCGTCGGTGAGCAGTTCGGCGGGCGAGCCGGGGGCGACGGTGATCCGGAAATCGAGGTTGCGCTGGGACGTCATCGGCCGGAACGTCGCCTCGACGTAGTCCAGCAGGCCGCGCAGCGACACCTGCTCCGGCGTGACGTCCATCTTCCCGGCCTCGACCTTGGACAGGTCGAGGATGTCGTTGATCAGCTGCAGCAGGTCCGAGCCCGCGGAGTGGATGATCCCGGCGTACTCGACCTGCTTGGCGGTGAGGTTGCGGGTCGGGTTCTGCGCGAGCAGCTGGGCGAGGATGAGCAGGCTGTTGAGCGGGGTGCGCAGCTCGTGGCTCATGTTGGCCAGGAACTCCGACTTGTACTTCGACGCCAGCGTCAGCTGCTGGGCGCGGGCCTCCAGCTCCTGGCGGGCCTGCTCGATCTCCAGGTTCTTCGTCTCGATGTCGCGGTTCTGCGTGACCAGCAGCGCCGCCTTCTCCTCCAGCTCGGCGTTGGACGACTGGAGTTCTTCCTGCCGCGCCTGGAGTTCTTCGGACCGGGCCTGCAGCTCCGCGGTCAGCCGCTGCGACTCGCCGAGCAGCTCGTCGGTGCGGGCGTTGGCGACGATGCTGTTGACGTTGACGCCGATCTGCTCCATCAGCAGTTCGAGGAACGCGCGGTGCACCGTGGTGAACCCGTGCACCGACGCCAGCTCGATGACGCCGAGCACCTGGTCCTCGACCACGATCGGCAGCACGAAGAGGCTGGCCGGCACGGTGCTGCCGAGGCCGGAGGAAATCGTGGCGTAGCCGGGCGGGACGTCGTCGACGACGATCGGGCGGCGGCTGCGGGCGGCCTGCCCGACCAGGGACTGGCCGATCCGGAACCGGGTCACCGGGCCGTCGCCGTCCGGGTGCCCGTACGCGCCGACCAGCCGCAGCTCCGGGACCTCGGCGGTGTCGTCGGCCAGGTAGAACGCGCCGTACTGGGCGTTGACCAGTGGCACCAGCTCGTCCATCACCGCGGCCGCGACGACGGCGAGGTCGCGGCGGCCCTGCATCAGCCCGGTGATCGTGGCCAGGTTGGACTTGAGCCAGTCCTGCTCCTGGTTCGCCCGCGTCGTCTCGCGCAGCGACTCCACCATCGAGTTGATGTTGTCCTTCAGCTCGGCGACCTCGCCGGAGGCGTCGACGGTGATCGAGCGGGTCAGGTCGCCCTCGGCGACGGCACTGGTCACCTCGGCGATCGCGCGGACCTGCCGGGTGAGGTTCCCGGCCAGCTCGTTGACGTTCTCGGTGAGCCGCTTCCACGTGCCGGACACGCCTTCGACCTCGGCCTGACCGCCCAGGCGGCCTTCGCTGCCGACCTCGCGGGCCACTCGCGTGACCTCCGCGGCGAACGCCGAGAGCTGGTCGACCATCGTGTTGATCGTGGTCTTCAGCTCGAGGATCTCGCCGCGGGCGTCGACGTCGATCTTGCGGGTCAGGTCGCCCTGCGCGACGGCGGTGGTCACCTGGGCGATGTTGCGGACCTGCCCGGTGAGGTTGTTCGCCATCGAGTTGACGTTGTCGGTCAGGTCCTTCCAGGTCCCGGCCACGTTCGGCACGCGCGCCTGGCCGCCGAGCATGCCCTCGGTGCCGACCTCGCGGGCCACGCGGGTGACCTCGTCCGCGAACGCCGAGAGCGTGTCGACCATCGTGTTGATGACGTCGGCCAGCGCCGCGACCTCGCCCTTGGCCTCGACGGTGATCTTGCCCGACAGGTCACCGCGCGCAACGGCCGTGGCGACCTGCGCGATCGAGCGGACCTGGCCGGTCAGGTTGGACGCCATGACGTTGACGTTGTCGGTGAGGTTCTTCCAGGTCCCGGACACGCCGCGGACGGTCGCCTGGCCGCCGAGGTTGCCCTCGGTGCCGACCTCGCGGGCCACCCGGGTGACCTCGTCCGCGAACGCGGACAGCTGGTCCACCATCGTGTTGATGGTGTCCTTGAGCTCGAGGATCTCACCGCGCGCGTCGACGCGGATCTTCTGGGACAGGTCGCCGCGCGCGACGGCGGTGGTGACCTGGGCGATCGAGCGGACCTGCGCGGTGAGGTTGTCGGCCATGACGTTGACCGACTCGGTGAGGTCCTTCCACGTCCCCGAGACGCCCTTGACGTCCGCCTGACCGCCCAATCTGCCCTCGGTACCGACCTCGCGCGCCACCCGGGTGACCTCGTCCGCGAACGCGGACAGCTGATCCACCATCGTGTTCAGCGTGTCCTTGAGCTCGAGGACCTCGCCGCGGGCGGTCACGTTGATCTTCTGGGACAGGTCACCCTTCGCCACCGCGGTGGCGACCTGGGCGATGTTGCGGACCTGGTCGGTCAGGTTGCCCGCCATGAAGTTCACCGAGTCGGTGAGGTCGCGCCAGGTGCCGGAAACGCCCTTGACGTCGGCCTGCCCGCCCAGCCGTCCCTCGGTACCCACCTCGCGGGCCACGCGGGTGACCTCGTCCGCGAAGGAGGACAGCTGGTCCACCATCGTGTTGATCGTGCTCTTGAGTTCGAGGATTTCGCCGCGCGCGTCGACGGTGATCTTCTGCGACAGGTCGCCCTTCGCCACCGCCGTGGTCACCTGGGCGACGTTGCGGACCTGGTCGGTCAGGTTCCCGGCCATGAAGTTCACCGAATCGGTGAGGTCGCGCCAGACCCCGCCGACACCGGGCACCTGCGCCTGACCGCCGAGGCGGCCCTCGCTGCCCACCTCGCGCGCCACCCGGGTGACCTCGTCCGCGAAGGACGACAGCTGGTCCACCATCGTGTTGACGGTGTCCTTCAATTCGAGGATTTCACCGCGCGCGTCGACGTCGATCTTCTGGGACAGGTCACCCTTCGCCACCGCGGTCGCCACCTGCGCGATGTCACGCACCTGGGTGGTGAGGTTTCCCGCCATGGCGTTCACCGAATCGGTGAGGTCCTTCCACGTGCCGGACACGCCGGGCACCTTCGCCTGGCCGCCGAGCTGCCCCTCGCTGCCGACCTCGCGGGCGACGCGGGTGACCTCGGAGGTGAACAGCGAAAGCTGGTCGGCCATGCCGTTGAAGACCGTGGCGATCTCGCCGAGCAGGCCGTCGGCCCCGCCGGGCAGCCGGATGCCGAAGTCGCCGTCGCGCACCGCGGTCAGGCCGGCCAGCAGCCGGCGCAGCTCCTGCTCCCCCGCCTCGCCGACGCCCGAAACGGCCGCACCCGTCCCCGGGCGCGTCCCTTCGACCATTGCCCCACCCATCCGCCAC
This sequence comes from Amycolatopsis lexingtonensis, assembly GCF_014873755.1. Lineage (NCBI taxonomy): Bacteria > Bacillati > Actinomycetota > Actinomycetes > Pseudonocardiales > Pseudonocardiaceae > Amycolatopsis > Amycolatopsis lexingtonensis. Next base: position 1,804,354 of record NZ_JADBEG010000001.1, on the reverse strand, counting down.
CCGTTTCTCCGGTCGTCGGCGCCCCGGCGCCGTCCCGGTGAGCACACCGGATGGCTCAGCATAGTGCAGTTGCACTACTCTGAGCGGCAACGGTTGAGCAACCAGCCGCGCCCGTGTCCGCGCGCGCTCCCAGGCGGTGCTCGAGAGCCTTTCCTTTCCCCGCAGGCCATTCGGCCGCATTGACCCGTTCGGCTGAACGCGCTCCCACACAGCGGTACCCCGCGCGCCGCGGCGGTGCCGCCCTTCGTCGTGCCCGCCCACTGGCGTCCACAGTGGACGATCCACTGTGGACACGGGTGGCTCCCGCGGCGTGCCCTCCGGTTTCCCCGGGCTCCAGTGGGTACCCCTCCGGGCATGGATGCCGAAACCCTGCTCGTAGTCGGAAGCGGCCCGGCCGGCGTGTCGGCGGCCCGTGCCTACCGGGAAGCGGGTGGCGCCGGGCCGGTCCGCCTGCTCAGCGCGGACGCCGACCCGCCGTACGAGCGCCCGCCGCTGTCCAAGGAATTCCTGCGTGGCGAGGCCGATCTCCCGCCGCTGGACGACTCCCTCGCCGACCTCGACATCACCGTCACACTGGGCGACCCGGTCACCGAACTGGGCGACGGCCGGGTCCGCACCGCGGCCGGTGCGGTCCACCCGTTCACCACCTGCGTGCTCGCCACCGGCGCGGAACCCGTCCGGCCCGAGCTGCCCGGCGCCGACCACCCCGACGTGCGGACCCTCCGCTCGGCCGCCGATTCCCGCGAGCTGCGCGCGGCGGCGACGGGGGTGCGCAGCGCGATCGTCGTGGGCGCCGGGTTCATCGGCTGCGAGGCCGCGGTCTCCCTGTCCCGGCTCGGGTTGCAGGTGACCGTCGTCTGCCCCGACGACGTCCCCCAGGAGAAGCGGCTCGGTCGCGAAGCGGGGCGATTCCTGCTGCGCTGGCTCAAGTCCGAGGGCGTCAGCGTGCTGCGCGGGACGAAGCTGCTGTCGGTCGAGGGCGGCCACCGCGTCCGCACCGACCTGGTGCCGGTCCTCGACGCGGGGCTCGTCGTGCTCGCCACCGGCATCCGGCCCCGGATCGAGCTGGCCGAAGCGGCCGGGCTCGCCGTCGAGCGGAGCCGGATCCGCACCGACGAGCACCTGCGCACGAGCCGGGACGGCGTGCTCGCGGCGGGCGACGTCGCGCTGGCCCACAACCCCGCCGCGGGGCGCGCGCTGGCCGTCGAGCACTGGGGTGAAGGCCTGGCGATGGGCGAAGTCGCCGGGCGGACCGCGGCCGGCGAGGACGCCACCTGGGACGCCGTCCCCGGGTTCTGGTCGGTGGTCGGCGAGCGCGTCCTGAAGTACGCCGCGTGGGGCGACGGCTTCGACCGCGCGCACGCGTTCCCGCGCGACGACGGCGGTTTCACCTTCTGGTACGAACGCGACGGCCGGGCGGTCGGCGTCCTCACCCACGAAGCCGACGAGGACTACGAACGGGGTGCGGACCTCATCCGGCGCGGTGCCCCGGTGCCGGTGTCATAGCCAGTCCTTCTTCTTGAAGAGCGTGTACAGCCCGACCGAGAGCACCAGCATCACCGCCGTCGAAACCCAGAACCCGGCCGTCGTGCCGTTGCCGGGGTAGGGCACGTTCTGGCCGTAGAACCCGGTCACCGCGGTGGGCACCGCGATCACCGCCGCCCACCCGGTGACCTTCTTCATGATCAGGTTCAGCCGGTCGCTCTGCAGGTTGAGCTGGGTCTCCCGGACCGTCGTGAGCCGTTCGCGCAGCGCCTCGATGTGCTCGGCGGCCTGCCGCGCGTGGTCGTGGACGTCCTCGAAGTACGGGCGGGTGGTCTCGTCGGCCAGCCGCAGGTCCGGCCGCATCAGCGAGCCGACGACGTCGGGCACCGGCCCCACGACCCGGCGCAGCGCGGTCAGGTTCTTGCGCAGCCGGAACGAGCGCCGCTGCAGTTCGGCGGTGTCCGGGCGGTCGTCGAACACCAGATCCTCCAGCTCCTCGACCTCGTCGTCGAGCAGCTGGACGGCCTCGAAGTGGCCGTCGACGACGTAGTCGAGCAGGCCGTGCAGCAGGAACGGCACCCCGGACCCGGCCAGGTCGGCGGCCTGGTCCCAGCGGCGCGTGACGGCCTCGATGTCGAAGCCGTCGTCCTTGCGCACGGTCACCAGCGCGCGGGGCGTGATGAACACGGCCAGCTCGGACGTCGCCGGGCGCTCGCTCGCGGAGGCGAACCGGACGGCGTAGGCGGTCAGGAACGCGTGGCCGTCGTAGCGGTCGAGCTTGGGCCGCTGGTGCTCCTGCACGGCGTCCTCGACGGCGAGCCGGTGCAGGTCCAGCTCGCCGGCCAGCTCGGCCAGGTCCGCTTCGGACGGTTCACAAAGGTCGACCCACACGGCGGTGCCCGGTTCGGCCAGGAAGTCGGAAACGGCCGGGACCGGGAAGTCTTCCTTGTGCAGCACGCCGTCGCGGTAGGCCCGGGTTCTCGTCATACCCCGGGGTTCCCCGCGTAACCGGCGGCGAAAACGGGTAACCGCCGATCTTGTGACCAGTCTGCTGCCGGAGAGCCCGCCGAAGCCGCTGCCGTACCCGCGCACCACCGCCTCGATCGGCGCCGAGCTGCGTTCGCTGCACGCGGCCGGCGACCTCGACCTGCCGCTGCCCGGCGGTTCGGGTACCGCGGCCCGCTGGGCGGCGCTGGCCGCATTCGGCCGCCGCGACCTGGCGCTGGCCCGGCTCGCCGAGGGGCACGCCGACGCCGTCGCCATCCTCGCCGAGGCGGGCCGCTCCCCCGTCCCCGGCGCGCTCTACGGCGTGTGGGCGGCGAAGTCCGGCGGCACCGGCGCGGCGCTCGAAGACGGCGTCCTGACCGGCACGGTCCGGTTCTGCTCGGGCTTGTCCCTGCTCGACCGCGCGCTGGTCGCGGCGGGCGACCGGCTCGTCGAAGCGGACCTCGCCGACCCCGGCGTGCGGCGGCACCCGGACGCGTGGCAGGCGGTCGGGATGGACGCGTCCGACAGCGGCGACGTCGTGTTCGACGGCGTGCGCGCGGACCTCGTCGGCCCGCCCGGCTGGTACGTGACGCGCCCCGGGTTCGCGCTGGGCGGCGCCGGTGTGGCGGCGGTCTGGCTCGGCGGCGCGGCGGGCGTCTTCGACGGCGTCCTCGCCTACCTGCGCGACCGGGGCGGCGCCGACGAGCACCAGCTGGCGCACGTCGGCGCGATCCACACCGCGCTGACCGCGGCCGACGCCGTGCTGAGCCGGGCCGCCGGCGGTCCGGTCGATGCGCTGCTCGCGGGCACCTGCCGGGCGGTCACCGAACGCACCGCCGTCGAGGTGCTGGAGCGGGCGCTCAAGGTCACCGGCCCGACACCCGCGTGCCGGGACCGGCGCTTCGCCCAGCGGGTCGCCGATCTGCCGGTGTACGTCCGGCAGCACCACGCCGAGCGGGACCTCGCCGCGCTCGGCCGCGACGTCCTGGGCACGCCGTGACCGCGTTCGTGCGGGAAGCGGAATGGGCGGCGCTTCCCGAGGTGCCGCCCTGGCCCGCGCAGGCGTTCGAGCGCGCGCTGGTCGTCGCCGCGCACCCCGACGACGAGACCCTCGGCGCCAGCGGGCTCCTGCAGCGGCTGCACTCGTCCGGCACCGCGGTGACGCTCGTCGTCGCGACCGATGGTGAGGCGGCGTTCCCGGATTCGAGCCCCTTCGAGCGTCGGGAACTGGGCCGGACCCGCCGCCGCGAACTGCGGGATTCCCTGCGGGCACAGGGACTTTCCGACGTCGAGCCGGTGTGGCTGGGCTTGCCGGATTCCGCGCTTTCCGCCCACGGCGACTCGCTGGTGACGGCTTTGCGGGAGCGTGCCGACGGCCACGACCTGTGCTTATTCCCCTGGCCGGACGACCCGCACCCGGACCACCAGGCGGCCGCGCGGGCCGCCCTCGCCGCCGCTCCGCTCACCGCGCAGCGCTGGTCGTACCCGATCTGGCTGTGGCACTGGCTGCGCCCGGACGACCCGGCCATCCCGTGGGCGCGGGCCCGGTCGCTCGGGCTCACGGCGGCGGAACGGGCAGCCAAGGCCGCTGCCATCGCTGCCTTTCCGTCGCAGCTGAAGCCCGGACCACGCGGCGAGGCCCCGATCCTGCCGGAGGAGGTACTGGCGCATTTCGCGCGGGACACCGAAGTGTTCTTCCGCGAGCCGCCGCGTGATTCGGCGCCGGTCAGCCGGTTCGCCGAGCTGTACGACGGCGCCGAGGACCCGTGGTCGGTGGGCACGAAGTGGTACGAGCGGCGCAAGCGGGCGATGGTGCTGGCGTGCCTGCCTGATGAGCACTACGACACTGTCGTCGAGCCGGGCTGTGGCGTCGGGGCGCTCACCCGCGACCTGGCGGGGCGGGCCGGGCGGCTGCTCGCCTTCGACCCCGTGCCCACCGCTGTCGAGCGCGCCCGGCGGGCCGTCACCGATCTGTCGCATGTGGACGTCCACATCGGATCGGTGCCCGGCGCTCTGCCGTCCGGGCCGGTGGATCTTTTCGTGTACGGCGAACTGCTGTACTACTTGGCCGACGACGCGCTCCGGGAGACGATCGACGCTTCGGTGACCGCGTTGCGCCCCGGCGGGCACCTGCTCGCGGTGCACTGGCTGCCGTGGGCGCCCGAGGCCCCGCGCGACGGCCGGGACGCACACGCCCGCCTCTTGGCGCACCCGGCGCTCGAGCCGCTGGTCGAACACACCGACGAGCAGTTCCTGCTGCACGTGCTGAGGCGCCGGTGATCGAGGCGGTCGGCGTCGTCGTCCCGGCGCGGGACGAGGCGGAACTGGTCGGCGAGTGCGTGGCCGCGCTCACCGAAGCCCTGCGGCGGCTGCCGTCCGGGATCGTGTACGCGGTCTGCGTGGTCGCCGACCGCTGCCAGGACGCCACCGCGGCGGTGGCCGGCACGGCGTTGGGCGACCTGCCCGGCGGGGTCGTGGCTTCCCGGTCGCCGCGGACCATCGGCGAGGTCCGCGACTTCGGAGTGGCGCGGGTCCGCAGGTGGTTGCGCGCGCCCGCGGCCGGAACCCTGCTGCTGAGCACGGACGCGGACACGCGCGTGACGCCCGGGTGGGCGCGGGCGCACCTGGCCCGGGCGCGGCAGGGCTACCACGCGATCGCCGGGACGGCCGAACTGGCGGCACCGTTCAGCACGTCGGCGCGGGCCCTGCGGCAGTACGAGCACGTCCTCGACGACGCACGCACGGCAGCGGGCCACGGCTCGGTGTACGGCGCGAACCTCGCGGTCCGCGCGGACGCGTTCGACGTCGCGGGCGGCTTCGGACGGCGATCCAGCGGGGAGGACCACGACCTGTGGCGCCGTCTGGGCCAGGCGGGCTTCAGGCGCTGCTTCGAATCGGCGGCGCCGGTGGTGACGAGCGCCCGGTTGCACGGCCGGGCTCCGGACGGCCTCGCGACGTTGCTGCGCCAGCTGGCGAGGGACCACGACGGGTGCGGCCGCCATCGTTGAGGAGGGCCTCCCGACCAGAAGCGCCCCAATGTGGCCTTGGTTGCGTCTTGCGCACCGAAGGCCGCCTTGGGTGCGTCTGACGCACCGAAGGCCGCCTTGGGGCGCAGCGTTTGTGGAGGTCGTTCGTAGCGGTTGTCGCTGTCGCGCCACGCGATGCCCCGCGAAGATCGGCCGGTGACGACCGCTTGGAGGACGCTGTCGGCCGCCGCACTGCTCGCCGCGGCCGCGCTCACCGGGGTACCCGCCGAGGCCGCGGAATCCCGGATCCAGCTCGTCGCCCTCGCCCGCGACACCATCGAAATCACCTGCGCGAAGAAGGCGGACCGAGTCGTCTGCCACGCCCTCCACCGGCCCCGCACCTACCTCGCCGCCGTCGTCACAGCGCTTCCAGCTCCGCCCGGACCGCCGCCACCTGCTCCGCTCCCCCGTACTCCCGCAGCATCGCGACCGCTTCCGTGAGCACCTCGCGCGCGCGGACCGTCTCACCCAGCCCGGCGTGCGCCCGCCCCAGCTCGGCCAGCGTCAGGGCTTCGTACGACCGGACGCCGGCCTCGCGCCACAGATCCACACTCCGGCACAGCGCTTCGACGGCGTCCGCGTGCCGGCCCTCGTCGCGGTGGACCATGCCGATCCGCATCCACCCGTACGCCGTCCCGCGCAGGTCGTCGGTGCGCTCGCCGACCGTGACCGCTTCGGTCGCGTACGCCAGCTCGCGCGAACGGTCGCCTTGGCGGCCGTAGAGCACGCCGAGGTTCACCAGGTTCAGCGTCTCGACGTGGCGCAACCCGAGCGACCGGTTGAGCGCCAGGCCGCGCTCGCCGAATTCGATGGCCGCGTCGACGTCGTCGCCGAGGCCGAACACGAAGCAGAGGTTGTTGAGGATGCCGGCGAGCTGGCGGGGGTCGCCGATCTTCTCCCAGTCCGCGAGGCTCCGGCGCAGGTGGGCGTGGGACCGCCGGTAGTCGGCCGCGTCGCCGCCGTGGGCCAGTTCGGCTTCGGCGACGCCGAGGTCGTTGCGCAGCGTCGCCGCCGCCACCGGGTCGACGCCGTCGACCAGCTCGAGCGCCACCTCGTCGACCTGGATGGCGTCGCGCCAGCGCGCTCGCGCCCGGTGGTACTCGAACAGGCCGAGCCCGACGGCGGCGATCGCCTCGGCGGGCACCCCGGGGGTCGCCGCCGCCTGCCGCACCACCGTGACGAGGTGTTCCTGGTGCCGGTCGAGCCAGCCGAACACCTCCTCCGTCGTCGCCAGCGCACCCGCCTTCCAGCGCCCGGCCGCCCAGTCGTGGCGGTGCGAAGCCGCCGAAACCAGCGCCATGCTCTGCCACGCCACGGCCGCGCAGAGTTCGACGACGCGGGTGATCGCGGCGGCCCGCTCGCCTTCGGTGAGCCGCGCGGCGTGCTCGCGGGCGTAGAGCCGGAGCAGGTCGTGCAGCCGGTACCAGCCCGGCGCGGGCGTGGTCAGCAGGTGCTCGTCGGTCAGCCGTTCCAGCAGGCCTTCGGCCTCGCGGTCCGGGACGTCGAGCAGCCGTCCCGCGACCGGCACCGACAGCTCCGGCACGTCGAGCAGGGACAGCAGCGGGTACGCGCGGGCCGCCGCGTCGTCCAGCGCCCCGAAGGCGAGCGCGAAACTGGTGCGGACGCCGGTTTCGTCGAGGCGGCGGCTCTCGTCCGCGAGCCGGTGCGCGAGGTGGGCAACCGGCCATGACGGGCGCGTCGCCAGCCGCGCGCCGGCCAGGTGCAGCGCCAGCGGCAGGTACCCGCACAGCCGGACGACGGCCCGGGCCGCGGCGGGCTCGGCGGCCACCCGCTCCGCGCCGATCTCCGCTGCCAGCAGGCGCAGCGCGTCCGGCTCGGGCAGCACGTCCAGCAGCACCTGGTGCGCCTGCGGCAGGTCCGGCAGCGCGACCCGGCTCGTCACGATGGCCGCCGAGCCGCCCGCGCCCGGCAGCAGTGGAGCGACGTGCGCGGCATCGCGCGCGTTGTCCAGCAAGAGAAGGACGCGCTTCCCGGCGAGCACGGACCGGAAGCGGGCCGAGGCGGAGTCCAGCGTCAACGGCGTCGGCAGCTCGCCGCCCAGCTCGCGGATCAGCCGGTCGAGCAGGTCCAGGGGATCCGGCGGGTCGGCGGCGTGACCCCGCAGGTCCAGGTGCAGCGAGCCGTCCGGGAACCGCCGCGCGAGGCGGTGCCCGGCCTGCAGCGCGAGCGCGGTCTTGCCGACCCCGGCCATCCCGGCGATGGCGACCACGACGCCGTGCCGGGCTTCGGCGAACAGGCCCAGCACCCGGTCGAGCTCGGCTTCGCGTCCGGTGAACGCGGCGATCCCGCCCGGCAGCTCCCGCGGCACGGCGGCGGTTCCCGCCGGGGTCTTCGGCCGCGCGGCCGCGGCGGCGAACTCCGTCCGGGCGTCCCCGGCCAGGTCGAGGGCGTCGGCGAGCAGGTCGAGGGTTTCGCGGTGCGGGAACCGGCGTTCCCCGCGCTCGAGCGCGCCGACGGCCTGCGCGCTGAGCCCGGACGCCTCGGCCAGCGCCTCCTGGGTCAGCCCGGCCGCGCGCCGCAGCCGGCGCAGCCGCACTCCGAACGACTCCATCCGCGCCCCTCCCCGCCGCCCCCGAACGTCCTGAATGACTCATTCAGGTCTTCGGAAGACCTGAATGAGTCATTCAAGACACCGAGCACGGGCTCACCCGAGGCGAGATCTTACGGCGGAAGGAACCGGAGCATTGTCGCGGAAGATCGTATCGCTTATCGTATACGACGCTGTCCTCCTCCCGACGCTGCGAGGTGACCCCGTGCCCGCCCCCACGACCCTCATCGCCCGCGACTTCACCGAGTTCCGCACCGCCGTCTCGCAGTCGTTCGTCCCGCTGCACGTCACGGCGGGCGGTGACGGCTTCCGCGGCCGGATCCGCTCGTCGGCTGCCGACGAGGTGCAGGTCTCCGAGGTCACCGCGTCGCCCCACGTCGTGGAGCGCACGCCCGAGCTGATCGCCCGCGGCGAGCGGCGCTACTACAAGCTGAGCCTGATCCTGGCCGGCACCGGGCTGCTCGTGCAGGACGACCGCCAGGCCGTGCTGCACCCCGGCGACGTCGCCCTCTACGACACGCACCGGCCCTACTCGCTGGTGTTCGAAGAGGATTTCCGGACGCTGGTCGTGATGTTCCCGCAGCGGCTGATCGACCTGCCCGCCGAGCTCGTCGGGCGGCTGACCGCGGTGCGGATGTCGGGCAAGGAGGGCGTCGGCAACGTCGTCGTGCCCTTCCTCGCCCAGCTCGGCGGCAACCTCGAGCAGCTCGCGGGCCCGGCGGGCGCGCGGCTCGCGCACAGCGCCGTGGACCTGCTCTCGACGCTCGTCGCCACGGAGCTCGACCTCGCGCACGCCAACGCCGACCCGCACCACGAGCTGATGCGCCGGATCCGCGCGCACATCGACGCGAACCTGCACGCCTCGGACCTGACGCCGGCGCGGATCGCCGCCGAGCACTTCATCTCGACGCGGCACCTGCACGGGCTGTTCCAGGAGCAGGGCACCACGGTGTCCGGCTGGATCCGCGCGCGGCGGCTCGAGCACTGCCGCCGCGACCTGCTCGACCCGGTGCACGCCGGCCGCCCGGTCGCGGCGATCGCCGCCCGCTGGGGGTTCGTCGACGCCGCCCACTTCAGCCGCGTCTTCAAGACCGCGTTCGGCCGGGCGCCGAGCGAGCTGCGCCGGGAGTTGACCGTCAGCGTCCGGTAGTTGCCCCGCAGCGCGTGACCGCTCGCCCGGGCTCCCTGCCCGCCCGACGATGAGGCCATGCCCGAAGCCCCCACCGACGGCTGGCGCACCTACGACGAGTTCGCCGCCGGGATCGCCACCTACCGCCTGCCGGACGCCGACCTCACCGGCCGGGCCGTCACGATCACCCTCGACGACGGCGAAGTCCTCTCGCTGAGCTTCACCGACGCCGAACACGTCGTGTGCAACGGCGTCGAGGACCCGTACGACGCCGTCGCCGTGCGCGACGACGTCTTCTTCGTGAACCTGCCGCTCACCAGCGTCGAGGGCGAAGCGCTGACCGTCGTGTACTCCACGACGTCGCACCGCGCGCTCGCCGTCCGCTCGGTGATCGGCGCCGAGGACGTCGTTCCCCGGGTGTCGCAGCGGTTCCGCAGCGGCATCACCGACGGCGGCCCGCCCTCCGGCGACGTACCGGGCCCGTCGCGGGACCTGATCGGCAAGCGGAACCTCTACCGCTACAGCCCCGAGCACCTCTACGAGCACGTCTACGTCTCGTCGGAGCGCTACGCCTGGCAGTGCCTGGAGGGCGTCCAGCGCGGGCACGGCGACATGGACCTGTCGACGGTGTGGAAGTTCGCCGACGGGCTGTACCTGTTCTGCTTCCGCGAGTTCCGGATCGCCGTGGCCAGCGTGTGGCTGCACGACCTCGGCTACGCGCTGCGCACCACCGGCGTGTTCCTCGGGCTGACCGGCGACGGCCGCTCCGAGCACTCTCGCGCCGGCGGGCACGTCTACCCGCTCGGCTCGGTCAGCTACCCCGACGCCCAGCCCGTCTGAAGGAGCCGCACGTGTCCAATGTGGACGTCATCCGCGCGCACTACGCCGCCAGCGACCGGGGCGACCTGCCCGGCATGCTCGCCCCGCTCGGGGCGAAGACGACGTGGACCGAAGCCGCCGGTTTCCCTTACGCCGGAACGTACACCGGCCCGGACGAGGTCGCCGAGCAGGTCTTCGCGGCGATCGGCCGGGACTGGGACGACTACCGCTTCACCCTCGGCGACCTGCTGGACGCCGGGGACACGGTGATCGGCGTCGGCACCTACACCGGCACACACCGGCGGACCGGCCGGTCCTTCACCGCCCGCGTCGCGCACCTGTGGCGCTTCGACGGCGGCGAGGTCGTCTCCTTCGAGCAGATCGTCGACTCCGCGCCCGTCGTGGCCGCAACCCGGGAGCAGCAATGAGAAAAGTCCTTCCCGTCCTCGTGGCGACGGTGCTCCTGGCCGCCGCGGGTTGCGCCGGCTCCGACGCCGGGTCGAGCGGCCCGATCGTCGTCGGCTCGGTGAACGCGCTCAGCGGCGCGGCCACGTTCCCGGAGTCCTCGCAGGCGGCCAAGGCCGTGTTCGACGCGGCCAACGCCGCCGGCGGCGTCAACGGCAGGCAGATCGAGTACAAGGCGATCGACGACAAGGGCGACCCGGCCGCCGCCGCGGCCGCCGCCCGCGAGGTGGTCGGCGGCGACTCGGCCGTCGCGCTGGTCGGGTCGTCGAGCCTGATCGAGTGCGAGATCAACGAGAAGTACTACGAGCAGCAGAAGATCCTGTCGATGCCGGGCATCGGCGTCGACCCGGCGTGCTTCTCCAGCCCCAACATCGCGCCGGTCAACGTCGGGCCCTTCCACGACATGACGCTGACCCTGCTCTACGGCTCGGAAGTGCTGAAGCTGGACGACGTCTGCGCGCTGCTGGAGATCGCGGGCAACACGCTCCCGGCGTACCAGGCGGCGATCGGCGAGTGGACGAAGATCACCGGCAAGAAGCTGAAGTACGTCGACTCGACTGTCCCTTATGGAGGGTCGGACTACACGCCCTACATCGTCAAGGCGCGCGCGGCGGGCTGCAAGGCGATCACGGTCAACCCGGTGGAGCCGGACTCGATCGGGCAGCTCAAGGCGGCGCAGGCGCAGGGCTGGACCGACGTCACGTGGCTGCTGCTGACCAGTGTCTACAGCGAGAACTACGCGAAAGCGATCTCCAACGCGGGCGCCGGGGTGTACGTACCGGCCGAGTTCTACCCGTTCACCGACGCCGCCGCGCCGGCGAACCAGGAGTGGCGGGCCCTGATGACGAAGAACAAGATCCCGCTGACGTCGTTCAGCCAGGGCGGCTACCTGGCGGCCAAGTACTTCCTGGCCGTCCTGCGCGGGATGAAGGGCGACATCACGCGCGAGACGGTGACGAAGGCGCTGCGCGAGATGAAGCCGATCAGCGACCCGATGGTCGGCACGCCGTACGTGTTCGGGTCCGCGCAGGCGCACCACGACAACACCGCGGGCTGGCCGATCAAGCTGGCCAGCGGCACGAACAAGTGGGAGCTGTCGGCGCGGGACTGGCTCCGGATCCCCCGGCCGTAGGAGGACGTCCATGCTGCAGGGCGCATTGGCCGGTCTCGCCGCCGGCGGCCTCTACGCGGTGCTCGCGGTCTGCCTGACCCTGATGTCGCGGCTGGTGCGGGTGGTCAACTTCGCCCAGTCCGCGACCGGGATGTTCGGCTGCTACGTCGCCGTCTTCCTCGCCGTCCACCTCGGGTTCCCGGAGTGGCTGGCGACGCTCGCGGGCATCCTGCTCGGCGGCGCGCTGAGCGCGCTGCTCGGCTGGATCGTGTCCACGTGGCTGGCCGAGGCCGACACCGGAACGCGCTCGGCGGTGACGGTCGCGGTGCTCCTGCTGCTGATCTCGCTGGCGTTCATCCTGTTCGGCAACAAGCCACAGCCGTTCCACCCGCTGCTGGCCGGGCCGGCGTTCACCGTGGGTGGCGTGGTGGTCAGCCAGGTCACGGTGGTGACGGTCGCGTTGGCGGTGCTGGTCGCCCTGGGCTGTCGCGCGGTGCTGGCCCGGACGTCGCTGGGCGTCCGGCTGCGGGCGCTGTCGGAGCGCCCGACGACGGCGGAGCTGCTGGGCATCCCGGCCCGTCCGCTGTCGGTCGGGGTGTGGACGGCGACGGGGGTGATCGCGACGCTGGCGGTGTCGATCGTGGCACCGTCGCAGTCGAACGACCCGACGTCACTGGCGATGCTGGTGGTCCCGGCCGCGGCGGCGGCGTTGCTCGGCGGCTTCCGCCGGCTGGACCTGGCCGTGGCGGGCGGGTTGGTTCTGGGGATGGCGCAGGGGGCGGTCGCGCAGGCGGACAGGTTGTCGGTGCTGCGGTACTTCCTGCCGTTCCTGGTCATCGTGGCGCTGCTGCTGTGGACGCAGCGGAAGGAGGTGTGGGATGCGGCTCGCTGAACACCCCGTCGCTCGCGCGGGGCTCCCCTTCCTGGTCGCCGCCGCGGCGATCGGTGTCGGCTACGCGCTCACCGTCGGGCTCGCCGGGTACTTCGTTTACCTCGGGGTCAGTGCCGTCGTCGCCGCCATCGCCCTCCTCGGGCTCGGCGTAGTCACCGGTACCGCCGGCATGATCTCCCTCTGCCAGCTGACCTTCGCCGCCGTCGGGGCGTTCGTCGTCTCGGCGTGCAACGTCGCGGGCGTGCCCGGCGGGTTCGTCACCTGGCTGCTCCTCGGCGGCCTGGCCGCAGCGCTGGCCGGGGTGCTCGTCGGGCTGCCCGCACTACGGCTGCGGGGCATCACCCTCGCCGTCGTCACGCTCGGGCTGGCCGCGGCCGCCGACCTCACACTCGTGCAGATCCAGTTCCCCGGCGCCACCGAAGGCCTGTCCGTCGAGCGGCCCGAGGCGTTCTCCGACGACCGGTCCTACTTCCTGTTCGCCGTGCTGGTGCTCGTCGCCTGCGGGCTGCTCGTGCACTTCCTCCGCCGCGGCCGCTGGGGCAGCAGCTGGCACCTGGTCGCCTTCTCCGAACGCGGGACCGCCGCCGTCGGCGCGGGTGTGCGCGCCTCCAAGCTCACGGCGTTCGCGGTCAGCGCCGCGCTCGGCGGGATCAGCGGCGGCCTGCTCACCGGCCAGGTCGGCCTCGCCTTCCCGGCGAGCTTCACCGCCATCCAGTCCCTCGCCCTCTACGTGCTCGCCATCATGTCCGGCGCGCACCTGATCGACATGGCCGTGTTCGGCGCGCTGCTCTGGGTCGCCGTCCCCGAACTGCTGAAACGCTGGGGCGTGCCACAGGACTGGGGGTTCGTCGTGTTCGGCGTGCTCGGCGTCCAGGCCCTCACCGGCCGCGGCAACCTCGGCACGGCCGTGCGGAACCTCTGGTACCGCCGCGGGCGCACCGCGGGCCTCGGGCTCACCACCGAGGTCGCCGACGTCGAGCCGCTGGCGCCCGGCGAGCTTGTCCTGGAGGTACACGGACTGAGTGTCTCCTTCGGACACGTGACCGCCCTGTCCGATGTGGACATCACCGTCCCCGAGCACGGGATCCTCGGCGTGATCGGGCCGAACGGCGCCGGGAAGTCCACTTTGGTCGACGCGATCAGCGGCTTCCTCCCTCGGGCGAGCGGAACCGTCACCCTCGGCGGCCGGCCGCTCACCGGGTCGTCCACCCGCCGGGCCCGCGCCGGGCTGCGGCGGACGTTCCAGCAGGACCGCGTCCCGCCCGGCCTCACTGTCGGCGCGTACGTGCGGTTCGTCGCCCGGCGGCGGCTCACCGGCCGCGAAGCCGCCGACGCGCTGGAGTTCTTCGGCTGCCCGCCGCCGCGCACGCCGCTGTCCCGGGTGGACGCGGGCGCGCGGCGGCTCGTCGAGGTCGTCGGGCACCTCCTCGCGCGGCCCCGGGTCCTGCTGCTCGACGAGCCCGCGGCCGGCCTGCCGCACGAGGAGCACGTCGCCTTCGGACAGCGGCTACGGCAGGTCCCGGCCCGGTTCGGGGTGTCGGTGCTGCTCATCGAGCACGACCTGGACCTGGTGCGGTCGGTCTGCGACACGCTCACCGTCCTCGACTTCGGCCAGGTCCTGGCGAGCGGGCCGCAGGCGGACGTGCTCGCCGATCCCGCCGTCCTGAAGGCCTACATGGGTGAAACGGAGCTGCTGTGAACGCGTTGCGAGTCCACGGACTGACGGTCAAGCGCGGCGCCGGGCCGGTCATCCGCGACGTCGACCTCGTCCTCGAACCCGGCCGGATCACCGCGCTCGTCGGGCCCAACGGGGCCGGGAAGACGAGCCTGCTGGAGGCGGTGTCGGGGGTGGTGCCGCCGTCGGCGGGCAGCGTCCACCTGGGCGGGGTCAACGTCACCCGGCACTCCCGGGTCGCGCGGGCCCGGCTCGGGCTGGCGCACATCGAGCAGGGCCGGGCGGTGTTCCCCGGTCTGACGGTGCTGGAGAACCTCCGCCTGACCGCCCGCACGCCGGCGGCCGTCGACGAAGTCCTGGCGCTGTTCCCCGAGCTGGAGAAGCGCCGGGACTCCGCCGCGGCCCTGCTTTCTGGTGGCGAGCAGCAGATGGTGGTCCTCGCGCGGGCGTTCGCGGCGAAACCGGCGTTCCTGCTCATCGACGAGATGTCACTCGGCCTGGCCCCGGTGGTGTTCACGCGCCTGCTGCCGGTCGTCACGCGCTTCGCCGCCGACGGGGCGGCGATCCTGCTGGTGGAGCAGTTCACGCACCTGGCACTCGGCGTCGCGCAGGAGGCGGTGGTCGTCTCGTCGGGCCGCGTCACCTACTCCGGCGACGCCCAGGCCCTCCTCGACTCCCCCGCCACCCTGCACGCCGCCTACCTCGGCTCGTGAGTCACATCCCCGCGCGCTCGAAGGCCAGCGTGGGGAGGTCGACGGCGTGCGCGCCGCCGTCGGCGACCAGGACCGCGCCCGTGATGTACGACGACTCCGCCGAGCCCAGGAACCGCACGATCGCCGCAATCTCTTCGGGCTCAGCCGGGCGGCGCAGCGGGACCTCGGCCGTCACGCGGCGGTAGCCCTCGTCGTGGCCGCCGGTGAAACCCGCCGCCGCGGCGAACTGGTCCATCTCGCCGTCGGCCATCGGGGTCCGGACCCAGCCCGGGCAGACCGCGTTCGCCCGCACCCCGCGCGGCCCGAAGTCGCGGGCGATCGAGCGGGTCAGGCCGATCAGCGCGTGCTTCGCGACGGTGTAGCCGGCCACGTTCGGCCCGGCGAACAGCCCGGCCAGCGACGACACCACGACGACCTGCCCGCCGGTCTCCACCAGCGACGGCAGCGCGGCCCGGCAGAGCACGAACGCGCTCGACAGGTTCGAGCGCAGGGCCAGCTCCCACTCGTCGTCGCCGGTGTCGACGACCGACGACAGGCCGTGCCCACCGGCGTTGGCGACCACGACGTCGAGCCGCCCGTACTTGCCGATGATCTCGGCGATCGCGCTTTCGGCGTCCGCGCGCACGCTCGCGTCGCAGGCGATGACGTGCGCGCCGGTTTCCGCGGCCACCTTCTCGAGGGGCTCGCGCCGCCGTCCCAGCACGGCCACGTGCGCGCCTTCGCCCGCGTAACGACGAGCCACCGCCGCGCCGATTCCGGTGCCACCGCCGGTGATCGCGACGACCTTGCCAGCTGAGTCCACTGTGGATCCTTTCCTAGGCGGGGAACGCCGAGCGGGCCGACATCCCGAAGTCGGCCAGCAGGGCTTGGCCGTTGACCGGCCGCGAAGCCGGGGACGCGAGGAACAGCACCTGCCGGGCGACGTCGGCGGCGGACTGGACCGGGAACGCGGGGTCGTCCAGGACGGCACCGAGGTCGGCACGCGCCATCGGCGTGTCCACCACCGACGGGCAGACGCAGTTGACCCGGATCCCCGGCAGCTCGACGGCCAGCGCGCGGGTCATCGCGACCACCGCGCCCTTGGACGCGCAGTAGGGCACCATGCCCGGCGCGGCCGTGAACGCCGAGTCGCTGCCGAGCAGGACCGCCGCGCCACCCTCGGCCAGCCACGGCAGCGCGTGCTTGACCAGCAGGAACTGCCCGGTGACGTTGACGGCGAGGACCCGCGTGACGTCGGCCGCCGTCGTCGCGGCCAGCAGTGCGCCGACCGGGCCGGAGACCCCGGCGCAGCCGACGACCGCGTCGAGACCGCCGAACCCGCGCGCGATGGTCTCCACCGCGGCGGCCAGCGCGGTCTCGTCGGTGACGTCCGCCCGGACGACGTCGGGACCGGGCTCGAGGTCGATGACGCCGACCCGCGCCCCCTCGGCGCGGAACGCCCGCGCGCAGGCCAGCCCGATGCCGGACGCCCCGCCGGTCACGAGGACCGCCTTTCCGGCGAGATCTGTTCGCATGCGCCCATCCTCACCGCGCGCGGTGAGGACGTGGTTGGCCTCGAGCGCAGCGTTGTTGTCGGGGACCGCACGGGCGATGGCGCGCGCACCGGGCCGGGCCGAGACTGACCAGGGTGAGCACGCCGCACCCCCTCGACCCGCTGACCGCCGCCGAGCTGAGCGCGGGCCGCGCGATCCTCGCCGAAGCCGGGCTCGCCGGCGGCACGATCCGCGTCCCGCAGGCCGTCCCCGTCGAACCCGCCAAGGAAGACGTGCGCGCCGGCGCCGGCGACCGCCGCATCCGCTACACGCTCCTCGACACCGCCACCGGCCGGGCCGGGGAAGCCGTGGTGTCGGTGACCAAGCAGGAACTGGTCTCCTGGGACGACTGGGCGGACACCGAAGGACAGCCGTCGTACCTGTTCGAGGAGTACGCGCTGGCCGAGCGGCTGACGAAGGCGTCGTCGGGCTGGCAGGCCGCGATGGCGCGCCGCGGCCTCGCCGACCGGATCGGCCACGCCTTCTGCGCTCCCCTGGCGCCCGGGTACTTCGGGCGCGAGGACGAAACCGGCCGCGTCATGCGCACGCTGACCTTCCTGCGCGAAGACGCCGACGACAGCCCGTGGGCGCATCCCGTCGAAGGCCTGGTCGTGCACCTCGACCTGACGCGCCAGCGCGTGCTGCGCGTCGAAGACGAGGGCGACATCCCGGTGCCCGCCGAGCACGGGCGCTACACCGGCGTCCCGGCCCGCACGACGCTCAAGCCGATCGAGATCACCCAGCCCGACGGCCCGAGCTTCACCGTCGACGGCACCGAGGTGACGTGGGAGGGCTGGCGCCTGCGCGTCGGCTTCAACGCCCGCGAAGGCCTGACATTGCACCAGATGAGCTTCCAGGACCGGCCGGTCCTCTACCGGGCGTCCGTCCCCGAGATGGTCGTCCCGTACGGGGACGTCGCGCCCGGCCGGTTCTGGATCAGCTACTTCGACGCCGGGGAGTACCAGTTCGGCAAGAACGGCAACGACCTGCGGCTCGGCTGCGACTGCGTCGGCGAGATCCACTACTTCCCGGCGTGGATCGCCGACGACCGCGGCGAGCCGGTCGAAATCCCACGGGCGATCTGCCTGCACGAGGAGGACGACGGGATCCTCTGGAAGCACACCGACCTCGCCGGACGGCCCGAGGTCCGCCGGTCGCGGCGGCTGGTGGTGTCGTCGATCTCCACCATCGGCAACTACGACTACGGCCACTACTGGTACTTCCACCTCGACGGCTCGATCGCGTTCGAGGCGAAGGCCACCGGCATCGTCTTCTGCGGCGCCGGGACACCCGGCCGGGACCAGCCGCACGCCGCCGAGCTCGCACCCGGGTTGTTCGCGCCGGTGCACCAGCACCTGTTCTGCGCCCGGCTCGACGTCGAGGTCGACGGCGACCGCACCAGCCTGCACGAGGTCGACGTCGAGGGGGTGCCGACCGGGCCGGGCAACCCGTACGGGAACGCGTTCACCTGGCGGAGCACGCCGTTGCGGACCGAGCGGGAGGCGATGCGCCTCGCCGATCCCGCCCGGGCCCGCGTCTGGGAGGTCCGCAGCGCTTCGCGGACCAACCGGCTCGGCAAGCCGACCGCCTACCAGCTGGTGCCGAGCCCGTCGGCGACGCTGCTGGCGCAGCCGGACGCGACGGTGCACGCCCGCGCGACGTTCGCGACGAAGCACCTGTGGGCGACGCCGTACCGCGAGGACGAGCGGTTCCCGGCCGGCGAGCGGCCCAACGCCCACCCCGGCGGCGCGGGCCTGCCCGCCTGGACCGCCGCCGACCGCGACCTCGTCGACACCGACCTCGTGCTGTGGCACGTCTTCGGCCCGACGCACGTCCCGCGTCCCGAGGACTGGCCGGTGATGCCGGTCGACCGCTCCGGCTTCCTGTTCCGGCCGTACGGGTTCCTCGACCGCAACCCCGCGCTCGACCTCCCCTCCGGCGACCACTGCGACCACTGAGGACTCCCACCTTGACGACTCTCTCGGACACTTCGACCTGGCTTCCGCTGGACGGCCTCGCCCCGGGCTTCGACGCGAACAAGGCCCCGGTGGTCGGCGACCTGCACGGCCGCGCGTTCGTCCTGCACGACGACGGCGACGGCCCGGACCGCACCGCCCGGTTCACCGGCGCGCGCGTCGCGTGGGACGGCTCGACCGTCCTCTGCGAGACATTCCTGGTCGACCCCGACCTGTACTACGTCCAGTTCCACCCCGCCCCGCGCGAGGCGGTTTCGCTCCTGCTGGACCTGCGCGAAGGCCGCGCGCTGGTCGTCACCACCACGATCGGCGACGACGGCACGCCGCGCGTCACCCAGGAGTTCCGGCCCGCGACGCTCGACGGCGTCGAGGCGCGCGGGGAGCCGATGGCGCCGAGCACCGCGCTGATCGGGCGCCGGGTGGTGTGGGTCTACAGCCGTGAGCACGCCTACGAACACGTCTACCTCAGCCCGCACTGGTACACCTGGCAGTGCCTGGCCGGGCCCGAGCGCGGGCTCGCCGACACCGACGAGAACACCGTGTACCGGATCCGGCCTGGCATCCACGTGTTCGCCTGGCGCGAGAAGGTCATCCCGTGCGCGTCGGTCACCGTCGCCGACCACCGCGACGCCCGCCGCCTGCGCTCCCACGGCGTCCTCTTCGGACTCGACGGCACCGGCGAGCGGCCGACGCACTTCACCTTCGGCGCGTACGGGCGGCTGCTGAGCACCACGGTCCACCCGGACGGCCTGGACCCGGCGGAGGGCTGAGCCGTGGCCGCCGACCTGGTCTTGACCAACGCCGTCGTGTACACAGTGGACGCCGCGCGGCCGTGGGCGTCCGCGCTCGCGGTGTCCGGCGGGAAGATCGTCGCGCTCGAAGACGCCGAGCGCGGGCCGAAGACGGAGGTCCTCGACCTCGGCGGCAAGTTCGTGATGCCGGGCCTGGTCGACGTGCACAACCACCACGCGATGGCCGGGCGCGCCGAGCTGTTCGAGCTGACCTTCGGCGCCGACGCGGGCCTGGACGACATCCTCGGCTCGGTCCGGGCGCGGGCCGCGTCGCTGGGGCCGGACGAGTGGCTGACCGGCGGGGCGTGGGCGTCCACTTTGGTCTCGGCGTTGTCCACTTCGGCCGCTCGACGGGCGTTGGACGACGCTGCCGGAGGCCGTCCGGTGTCCCTTTCGGACGACAGCAGGCACAACCGCTGGGTCAGCACGCGCGCCCTCGAACTGGCCGGGATCACGGCGGCCACGCCGGACCCGCCCGGCGGTGTCATCGTCCGGGACGGCGGCGAACCCAGCGGGCTCCTGCTGGAGGCGGCCGGGGTTCTGGTCGAGCGGGTGACCGGCGCCCTGACTCCCGAGCAGCACCGCCGGGCGTCGCAGCGGGCGATCGAGATCCTGCACGGCTTCGGCGTCACGGCGTTCCAGGACGCCGGCGTCTCGACCGACATCCTGGGCGCGCTGCGGTCGCTCGACCTCGACGGCGAGCTGGCCGCGTGGGTGGTGACGTCGTTGCTGGTCAACGACCCGATCTTCGGCTTCGACCCGGTCGGCGCGCCGCTGCTGGAGGTGGCGGGCAGCTACCGGAGCCCGCACCACCGCCCGGACTTCGTGAAGATCTTCCTGGACGGCGTCCCGCCGACCCGAACGGCGGCGTTCCTCGAGCCGTACCTGCCGGACGAGACGCACGGCGGGTGTTTCCACGGGTCGACGACGATGGCCCCGGCCGAACTGACCGAATGGCTCCTGAAAGCCGCCGCGGCCGGTTTCTCGGCGAAGGTGCACTGCACCGGCGACGCGTCGGTGCGGCAGTTCCTGGACGCGGTCGAACAGGTGCGAGCCGCGGGGTTCGCGGACACGCGGTTCCAGGTGGCGCACGGGCAGTTCGTGCACCCGGACGACCTGCCGCGGTTCGCCGCGCTGGGTGTGGCGGCGGACATTTCGCCGTTCCTGTGGGTGCCGGGCGTGATCCCGGCGGCGATCGCCGAGGTGCTCCCGGCGTCGCGAGCTTCGCGGATGCAGCCGAACCGGGCGTTGCTGGACAGCGGCGCGCTCGTCGCGGGCGGGTCGGACTGGCCGGTGAGCGAGTCGCCGAACGCGTGGGTGGGGATCGCGGGGCTGGTCTCGCGGCGGGATCCGTTCGGGCGCCGGCCGGGGGCGTTGTGGCCGGAGCAGGCGATCACGCTGGCCGAGGCGATCGAGGTGTTCACCCTGGGCGGGGCGCGGGCGTGCGGGCTCGACGACGTCACGGGCGCGTTGACGCCGGGCCGGTCGGCGGACTTCGTGGTGCTGGACCGGGATCCCTTCCGGACGTCCCGGGTGGCGGCGACGAGGGTCGCGGAGACGTGGTTCGCGGGGCGGCGCGTGTTCGAGCGCTGACCCCGCACTGTCCGTACCGCCCCGCTGTGGTCTTGAATGAGTCATTCAAGACCTCCGGTGACCTGAATGAGTCATTCAAGACCTTGCGAGCCGGCCGCTACCCCCGCGCGGTCCTCGCCGGCACTTTCTCCTACACTGGTAGAGAAACCAGTGCGGGAGGTGCCGGGTGCCCAAGATCATCGACCACGACCAGCGGCGCAGCGACATCGTCGACGTCACCTGGGACCTCATCGTGCGCGGCGGGATCGAAGCCGCCACCATGCGGGAGATCGCCGCCGCCGCCGGGTTCGCCAACGGGGCGCTCAAGCTGTACTTCCCCAGCAAGGAAGACATCATCGCGGCCACCTACGAGCGGGCCCTCGACATGATGCGGCAGTACGTCGACCTCGACGGGCTCCGGGGGATCGCCGCGCTGCGGGAGCTCTGCGTGTCGTCCATGCCGATCGACGACGAGCGCATCACCGCCGGCCGGGTGCTGATGATCTTCTGGCAGATGTCGCTGGGCAACCGGACCATGCACGACAAGTACCTCGAGCACGTCCGCGAGTGGCGCGGGCTGCTCCACCGCTACCTCACCGAAGGCCGCGAAGACGGCGACATCGTCACCGAGACCCCCGACGAGCAGATCGTCGACGAGATCGTCCTGCTCAACGCCGGTGCCAACGTGATGAGCCTGGTGGCGGGTGAGTTCTCCACGATCGACCTCCAGCACCGGCACCTGGAGTCCCTCCTGGACCGCCTCACCCGCCCCTGAACCTCAGGCGA
Organism: Amycolatopsis lexingtonensis; assembly: GCF_014873755.1. Lineage (NCBI taxonomy): Bacteria > Bacillati > Actinomycetota > Actinomycetes > Pseudonocardiales > Pseudonocardiaceae > Amycolatopsis > Amycolatopsis lexingtonensis. The sequence goes on along the minus strand of NZ_JADBEG010000001.1, from coordinate 1,782,826 downwards.
AGATCCCCTTCAGGTACGCCGCCACCTCGGCGTGCGACCGCGGGGACGCCGGCAGATCCGTGTACAGCCCGTAGAACCCGTGGATCTGTCCTTCATACCGGTGCACGTCCACCGCCACGCCCGCCTCGGCCAGCTGCCGGGCGAACGCCTCCCCTTCGTCGCGCAGGACGTCGTACTCCGCCGTCAGGACCAGCGCCGGGGGCAGGTTCGACAGGTCCCGGGCCCGCGAAGGCAGCACGTACGGGTCGTCCGACGCCGCAGGGGCGTACTGGGCGAAGAAGAACCGCATCGCGTCCGCTGTCATGCCGTAGCCGGTCGCGAAGTCCACATAGGACTGGTGGCCGTCGTCCGGGTGGCCGAAGACCGGGCAGATGAGCACCTGGGCCGCGATCGGCGGGCCGCCGCGGTCGCGGGCCATCAGCGAGACCACTGTGGACAGGTTGCCGCCCGCGCTTTCCCCGCCGACCGCGAGGCGGGACGGCGAAACCGCCGGCCCGGCGCCGCCCGCGGCGAGCCATTCCAGCACCGCGTAGCAGTCCGACGGCGCGGCCGGGTACGGATCCTCCGGCGCGAGGCGGTACTCGACCGCCGCCACCGCGACCGACGCCGCCGCGCACACCGCCCGTGACGCGACCTCGTTCTCGTCGATCGAGCCGATCGTCCAGCCGCCGCCGTGGATCCACACGAACACCGGCACCGGGCCCGGCGCCGCCGGCAGGTACAGGCGGACGCGCAGCACACCGCCGGGGCCCGGCACCCAATGGTCGGTCACCGACGCGACCGGCGCCGCCAGGCCCGGCAGCGGCCGGGAGGCCGCGAACGCCGCCCGCAGCTCCACCGCGGTCGGCGGGCGGTCGGGCACGGGCGCCGACGCGGCCCGGTCCAGCAGTTCCCGCACGGCCGGGTCGAGTCCGGTGCTCACACCGCCTCCGCGACGAGCACCCGCGGCGAGCCCGGCAGCGTCAGCCGGTCCACCGGGCGCCAGCCGGCGCCGGACAGCCAGCCGCGGACGTCGGCTTCGGGGTACACCACCGTGCCGTCGATGACCAGGTACTCCCCCGCGTGCAGCGCGTCGAGGGCCCGCGGGGAGGGGTCGTCGTCCAGGAAGAAGTCGAGCAGCAGCAACCGCGCGCCCGGCGCCGCCGCGGCCCGGGCGTGGCGCAGGATCGCCTGGTTTTCGGCGGCGGAGAACCGGTGGACGACGTGGTTCACCATCACCAGGTCGAACTCCCCCGCGGGCTCGGCGTCCGGGGTCGGCGCCCCGACGACGGTGGTCCGGTCCGCGAACTCCGCGACGGCTTCCGTGACCGACGGGACCGACCGCGGGTCGTAGACGAACGTCGCCCGCAGCACGTCGTTGGCACGCAGGGCCCGCACGGCGAACTCGGCCGAGAGGCCGCCCAGGTCGAGGAGGTTTTTGTAGCCGGTGAAGTCGAAATGGTTCGTCAGCATCCGAGCGTGTAGGGCGTTATACACCATGACCCCGCCGAGGAAGGTGTCCCAGCGGTCGCCGGCGAGGTCCAGCTCGCCGGGTTCGCCGGTGTCGGTGGTGTGCGGGAACTGCTGCCAGTGCGGGTAGCTGATCGTCTCGAGGAAGGTCAGGAACGGCGCGAGGTCCAGACCTTCCCCGCCGAGGTACGCGGCGGTGTCGGGCGTGAGCGCGTAGCGACCGTCCACGCGGGACAGCAGGCCGAGCGCGCTGAGGGTGTCCCCGAGGATCCGGACGGTCTTTTCGGGCCGGCCGGTGCGCCCGGCCAGCTCCCCCGCGGCGAGCGGGCCGGCCGCCAGCGCGGGGAACAATCCGATGCGATTGGCGGCGAAGAGCTGCTGGGCGGCCATGTGGCCCACGGCGATGTCCACGATCCGTTCGGGCGTGGCGGGACTGGTCGGCACGGTCGTCCTCCTTTGTTCGACGCGGACACTCTACATGCGTAGATAAAAGAGTCCAGCGCCGAATTTTCCCCGCACAGCAACAAAAAGCCGTGATGTTTCAACTTCCTACGTTTGTAGAATAAAACCATTGACACCACCTGGCCCCGGTGTCAACATGCGTAGAACTACCCCTGCCGGTGCCCGGCAGTCCGGCCCGCCCCCTCGCGGCGGGCACGAGGAAGGGGAATCCATGACGCTGCTCGAAATCCGGGAGCTCACCGTCGGCGTCGTCACCGACGGCACCGAGCGCGAACTCGTGCGGGAGCTCTCCCTCGACCTCGCGCGGGGGCGGACGCTCTGCGTGGTCGGCGAGTCCGGCAGCGGCAAGACCGTGACCGCCCTGTCGATCATCCGCCTGCTCGAATTCGTCGCCCCCGTCCGCACCCGCGGCGAGATCGCGGTCGACGGCGTGGACGTCACGAAGCTGCCCGCCGACGCGATGCGCGCCTACCGCGGCCCGCGGATCGGCATGATCTTCCAGGAGGCCCTCGACTCCCTGAACCCGGGCCGCCGCGTCGGCGGGCAGCTGGCCGAGGCCTACCGCGAACCCGGGTCGCTGCCCGGGCAGGCCGCCCGGCGCGGCAGCCCGCTGCGCAAGCGCGCCGAGGCCAAGGCCCGGCGGCTGCTGACCGAGGTCGGGCTCACCGACACCGACCGGATCCTGCGGCTGTACCCGCACCAGATGTCCGGCGGCATGCAGCAGCGCGTGATGATCGCGCTCGCCCTGATGGCCGACCCCGACCTGCTGATCGCCGACGAGCCGACCACCGCCCTCGACGTCACCACGCAGGCGGAGATCCTCACGCTCTTCGACCGCGTGCGCCGCGACCACGGCACGGCCTGCGTCTTCATCACCCACGACATGGGCGTCGCCGCGCAGGTCGCCGACCGGATCGCGGTGATGTACCGCGGCCGGCTGGTCGAGGTCGGCTCACGCGACGAAGTCCTGACCCGGCCGAAGCACCCTTACACGCGGGCGCTGCTCGGGTGCGTGCCGCAGCTGGGCGTCAGCCGCCGCGACGGTTTCCCGACCATCTCCCCCGCCCTGCTCGAATCGGCGATGGCGGGCGAGGCGACCGAAGCCGTCGAAACCCGGGCGCTCAAGCCGCGTCCCGAGCGGGCGCACGACGGGCCGCCGCTCACCATCACCGCGGTGTCCAAAGTGTACGGCCGAAAAGGACACCGGGTGGACGCCGTGCGGGACGTCTCGCTGGACATCGCGCCGGGCGAGTTCTTCGGCCTGGTCGGCGAATCCGGCTCCGGCAAGTCCACCCTCGGCAGGCTGGTGACCGCACTCGAACCGCCGGCGTCGGGGACCATCACCTTCGGCGCGCATGGGATCACGCCCGGCGGGCTCATCGGCGACGAGCGCGCGTTCCGCCGCCGCGTCCAGCTCATCTTCCAGGACCCGCAAAGCTCCCTGGACCCCCGCCACACCGCGGCGCGGATCATCGCCGAGCCGCTGAAGGAGCTGACCCCGCTGCGCGGCGCCGAGCTGGACCGGCGGGTGGCCGAGCTGATCGACGAGGTCGGCCTGCCCGCGGACGCCGCCGGGAAACTGCCGTCGCAGCTGTCCGGCGGGCAGCGCCAGCGCGTCTCCATCGCGCGGGCGATCGCCGCCGGGCCCGAGCTGATCGTGGCCGACGAACCGACGTCGGCGCTCGACGTCTCCGTGCAGGGCCAGGTGCTGAACCTGCTGCTGGACCTGCGCCGCACCCGCACGCTGAGCCTGCTGTTCATCACCCACAACCTCAGCCTCGTGCTGTCGGTCGCCGACCGCGTCGGCGTGATGTACCGCGGCGAGCTGATCGAAACCGGGACCCCCGACGAGATCCGCCTCGCCCCGCGCCACGAGTACACGCGGCGACTGCTCGCCGCCAACCCCGACCTGCCCGCCCTCCCCCACACAGGATCGACGCGCCCATGAAACGCACTCCCCTGCTCGCCGCCCTCGCCGCCGCGGCCACGCTGCTCGCCGGCTGCACGGGCAGCGCAGGCACCACGCCCGCCGCCGACGGGCCACCGGTCCGCGGCGGCAACCTCACCGTCGCCGTCCCCACCGATCCGCAGTCGCTCGACATGGTCGCCAACCCCGGCCAGGTGACCGCCCAGATCGGCAACATGATGTACGAGAAGCTGTTCGAAGTGGACCAGCACTTCGTCGCCCGGCCGATGCTGGTCGACACCTACACGACCAGCCCGGACCGGCTCGCCTACACCTTCAAGCTGCGTCAGGGCGTCACCTTCCAGGACGGCAACCCGCTGACGGCGAACGACGTCGTCGCGAGCCTCCAGCGCTGGCAGAAGAGCCACCGCACCGGGCAGCTCGTCACCCCGGACATCGACGCCATCACCGCACCCGACCCCGCGACGGTGAGCGTCAAGCTCAAGCGGCCGCGCTACCCGCTGATCGACGAACTGGCCGGCGCGGGCACCGAGATCTACGAGGCGAAGAACCTCGCCGGCCTGCCCGCCACCGGGTTCGGCCAGGATAAGGCCATCGGCACCGGGCCGTACCGGCTCAAGAGCTGGGACATCGGCCAGCAGCTGGTGCTGGCGCGCTACGACGGCTACAAGTCGCGGTCCGAAGAGGACTGGGGCGGGCAGGCCGGCGCGAAGCACGCCTACCTCGACACGGTCACCTACAAGGTTGTCGGCGACCAGGACGCGCTGATCAACGGGCTGCAGACCGGCCAGTGGGACCACGCGATGCCGGCCAACGACCAGTACGAGCAGCTCAAGGCCACCCCGAACCTGGTGGTGCACAACCTGCCGGGCGGCAACGAGAACGTCGTCATCCCCAACTTCAACCCCGGCTCGAAGTTCGCCGACCCGCGGGCCCGCCAGGCGCTGAACCTGCTGCTGGACAAGCCCGCGATCAACGCGGCGACCGGCGGCAGCAAGGACCTCACCCTCGAAACCGGCGCGTTCGCCTCACCGGACAACAAGGCGTCCTACTCGACCGCCGGCGACGACGTCTACAAGCAACACGATCCGGCCCGCGCGAAGCAGCTGCTCGCCGAGGCCGGCGTCCCCGCCGGGTCGACGATCCACATCGTCACCACGAACTCCTACCCCGAGTTCGGCAAGTGGGCCGTGCTGATCCAGGACGCGCTCGGGAAGATCGGGCTCCAGACGAAGATCGACACCTTCGACTTCGCCACCATGCTCGGCACGCTGACCAAGGACCCGGGCGGCTGGGACATCACGACGCTGTTCTTCGACTCGTCGCTGACCTCGCCCGCCCAGATGCCCGCGCTCACCCTCGGCACGCTCAACGGCTCGTCGTCGCCGGAGCTCGACGGGCTGATGACCGAGTTCAACGCCTCGACGACGCCCGAGCAAGCGAAGGCCGTCATCGACAAGCTCCAGGCCTTCACGTGGAAGCAGCTGTCGGTGATCACGCTCAGCCAGTCCCGGTTGTACGCCGCCTACACCCCGCGGCTCAAGGGCTACGGCGACTTCTACCGGGTCTTCTGGAACTCCTGGCTGGCCGCATGACCGGGGTGCTGCTGCGCCGGCTGCGCGACCTGCTGATCATCCTGGTCATCGTCGGCACCATGATGTTCTTCGTCATCCGGCTGATCCCGGGCGACCCGGCCCAGGCCATCCTCGGCCCGACCGCGCGCCCGGCCGACGTCGCGGCGCTGCGGTCCAGCATGGGGCTCGACGGCTCGCTCTGGCACCAGTACCTGAGCTGGGCCGCGCACGTGCTGCGCGGGGACTTCGGGACGTCGATCACCTACCACCAGCCGGTCCTCGACGTCGTCGCCACGCACATCGTGCCGACGCTGACGCTCGCCGTGCTGTCCACGGTGATCAGCTTCTTCCTGTCGGTCGCGATCACGGCGTGGCAGGCGGTGTCGCCGCGCAACCCGGCGGCCCGCGCGCTCGACCGGCTGTCCTCGCTCGGCATGGCGATGCCGGACTTCTGGATCTCGCTGGTGCTCGTGCTGGTGTTCTCGGTGACGCTGCGGTGGTTCCCCTCCAGCGGCTACCACGACCTGCTGACCGACCCGGTGGCCGCGGTGCCCGCGCTGGTGCTGCCGGTGACCGTCCTCGTCATCGGGCAGACGGCACTGTTCGTGCTCACCCTCCGCGAGAGCGTGCTCGGCGAGCTGCCGCTGGCCTACCTGCGCACCGCGCGCGTCAAGGGCCTGCCCGAACGGCGGGTGCTGCTGAAGCACGTCCTGCCGAACGCGCTGATGCCGCTGGTGACGCAGCTGGGCAGCAACTTCGCCATGCTGGTCGGCGGGATCGTGATCATCGAATCGATCTTCGTCGTGCCGGGACTCGGCCACCTGCTGATGGGCGCGGTGTCCACTCGCGACTTCCCGCTGATCCAGGGCGTGACGTTGTTCGTCGCGGTGCTGTTCGTCGTGGTCAACCTGCTGGTCGACCTGTCGTACGCGCTGCTCGACCCGAAGGTGCGTGCCGCATGAGCCTCGCCGTCGCCGAACCGGCGTCCACCGTGGACACTCCCCCGCCCCGGCGCGCGGCCCGCGCGTTCCGGCGCAACCGGACCCTGGTGCTCGGTTCGGTGCTGCTCGGGCTGATCGTGCTCGCCGTGGTCGTGCTGCCGTTCTTCCTGCCGAGCGTCAGCGCGACCGACCCGGTGCACCGGCTGCTGCCGCCGTCGGGCGCGCACCCGCTCGGCACCGACTCCTTCGGCCGGGACGTCCTCGCCCGGCTGGTGTCCGGCGGCCGCGCGTCGCTCGGGCTGTCCGCGCTGATCACGCTGTGCGCGGCGTTCTCCGGCATGGTGATCGGCCTGGTCAGCGGCTTCTACCGGGCCGCGGACGCGGTGCTGATGCGGCTGATGGACGCGTGGATGTCCTTCCCGGCGATCATCCTCGCGATGGCGCTGGCCATCGCGCTCGGGGCGAGCATCTGGACCGAGCTGATCGCGCTGACGGTGATCTTCACGCCGTTCACCGCCCGCGTGATCCGCAGCCGGGTGCTCGGCATCGCCGGGCGCCAGTACATCGGCGCCGCCCGCGTGTCCGGGATGAGCCGCGGCAAGATCCTGCTGGTGCACGTGTTCCCCAACGTGCTGCCGCTGGCCCTGGTCCAGGTCGTCATCCTCGCCGCGGCCGCGATGCTGGTCGACGGCGCCATGAGCTTCCTCGGCCTCGGCATCGCCCCGCCCACCCCGACCTGGGGCAACATGATCGCCGAGGGCCGGTCGTACCTGGTGGTCGCGCCGTGGCTGGTCGTGGTGCCGGGCGCGACGATCATGCTCTGCGTGCTCCTGCTCAACCTCATCGGGTCCGCGTTGCGGATCGCCGTCGACGCCCGGGCCCGCACGCTCGGCGAACTGCAGCGCCTGCGCCGTTCTTCTTGAGAAAGGACCTCCTTGACGCCTTCGACCTTGGCCGTGCGCCGGTTCGCTCCCAGTGGCCCGGCCGCCGGGCCGCCGGTACTGCTCCTGCACGGCTTCGCCTCCGACGGGCACACCGACTGGGTCAGCACGGGCTGGCCCGCGGCGCTCGTCGCCTCGGGGCGGCCGGTGCTCGTCCCCGACCTGCCCGGCCACGGCTCCAGTCCCGCGCCGGCCGACACCACCCCGAAGGCCGTCACCGAGGAACTGGCCATCGCGGTCGGCGAGGTGTCCGAAGTGGACGTCGTCGGCTACTCGCTCGGCGCGCGGCTGGCGTGGGACCTGCCCGCGCTGCTGCCCGTCCGGCGGCTGGTGCTGGGTGGGATCAGCCCGCACGAGCCGTTCGGCGCGGTCGACGTCGAGGCGGCGCTGGCCTTCGCCGGCGGTGGCCGCCTGCCCGCCGACCCGCTGACGGCGGCGATCGCCCGGATGATCACCGCGCCCGGCCGTGACCCGGTGGCGCTCGCGCGCTGCATCGAGGGCCTGCGCCGGGAGCCGTTCGCACCCCGCGTCGGGACGATCGGCGTCCCGACGCGGTTCGTCGCGGGCCGCGAGGACCCGGTCAGCCAGGGGATCGAGACCCTCGTCCCCCTGGTGCCGGGCAGCGACCTCCTCATGGTCCCCGGTGATCACGGCGGCGCCCTGCGCGGCGCTCCCTTCCGCACCGCCGCGCTCACCTTCCTCGACACCCCCTTCACCACGAGCCGTCGGGGTTGACGTCCCGGTCCAGGCGGAGGTGGGCGAGGGCCGCGCGGATTTCGGCGCCGTGCTCGCGGGCGAGGAGGAGCGCGCCGAGGTTGTCGGTCAGCTGCTCCGCCCGGCTCACTCCGAACAGGACGTTCGCCACCGGTTCGTAGGCCAGGCAGAACGCGAGGGCCAGCTGGGCAGGAGTGGCGCCGAAGTCCGCCGCGATCGCCGCGACTTCGGCGGCGGCGTCCACTATGGACGACCGGATGCCGCCGACGTCCGCCCCGATCTTCCGAGCCGGGGCCGCGGTGCCCAGCAGGACCCCGCCTTCGAAGACGTCGGACGCCTGCAGCGCCAGGCGTCCGCTCTCGAAGTGCTTCCGGTAGGGCTCGCCCTCGGCCATCGAGCGGCGGGCGATCGAGTACTTCAGCTGCGCGAACTCCGGCCCCGGCAGGCCTTCCCGCTCGGCGAACGCCAGCGCGAGGTCCAGGTCGGCCGCGAGCCAGTTGTTGACGCCCCAGCCGCCGATCCGCCCGGCCCGCACCAGCTCCGCGACTTCGGTCACGACGCGCGGGATGTCCGGGCGCTCGCGGTAGTCCCCCACGACGACGAGGTCTGCGTGGTCGGTGCCGATCCGGCCCAGCGACGTCTCCAGCTGCCCGGCGAACCCGCTGCGCGGGTAGTCCCAGAGCCAGAGCTTGCCGCACAGCACGTAGTCCTCGCGGGCGATCCCGGCCTCACGCACCGCCTCGCCGAACAGGATGTCGGTGCGGGAGTTCTCGGCGTGCGGGCCGAAGTCGTAGTGGGCGACGTCGAACAACGTGACGCCGGCGTCGACGGCCATCTTGAGCAGCCGGACGGCGTCGCCGAAGTCCATCCGGTCCCAGGTGTTCCAGGAGCCGAGACCGAAGGCGGATCTTCCGAGCACGGGTTTTCCTTTCGCCGCAGCACATCTTTCATCTACGATTGTAGAATGAAAACACGGGTTGTGGTGGTGACGGGCGGCGCGAGCGGGATCGGCCGGGGCGTCGCCGAAGCTTTTCTCACGGCGGGCGACCGCGTAGTCGTCGCGGACGTCGACGCGCGGGCGGCGCACGACGTCGCCCGGGAGATCGGCGCCGAGCACGTCGAGCTGGACATCGCGGACCCGGCGTCGGTCGACGCCGCGGTATCCTTGATCGCGGACCGGTTCGGGCCGGTGGACGTGCTGGTCAACAACGCCGGGCTGGCCGGCGGCGGTGGCCCGGTGACCGGCCTGCCCATCGAAGTCTTCGACCAGTGCCTGCGGGTCAACTTCCGCGGCACGTTCCTGATGACCCGCGCGTTCGGCGCGCACATGGTTTCCACCGGCACGCGTGGCGCGATCGTGAACGTCTCGTCCATCGGCGCGCGGCAGCCGACACCCGGGCTCGGACACTATGAAGCAACAAAGGCGGCGGTCGACGCGCTCACCCGGTCCGCGGCCCTGGAGCTGGCGCCACGAGGGATCCGGGTCAACGCCGTCGCGCCCGGCCCGGTGCTCACGCCGATGACGGCCGGCTTCGCCGCCGACACCGCCGCCCGCGCGGCCTGGGAGGCCCGGATCCCGCTGGGCCGGATCGCCGCAGTCGACGACGTGGTGCCGTCGGTGGTCTTCCTGGCCTCGTCCGCCGCCGGGCACATCACGGGGGTGAGCCTGGCGGTGGACGGCGGCCAGCTGCTCACCTGACTATCCCTTGTGGACGATCCGGCCGCCGGTCACGGTCAGCTCGACGGTGACCGACGGCAGGTCCGCCAGGGCGACGCCCAGCGGGTCGGCCGCCAGGACGCAGAAGTCGGCCACCATCCCGGGTTCGAGAGCGCCCTTCCAGGCGGCGGATCCGTCCTGAACCGCGGCGTCGGTCGTGTAGCAACGCAGCAGCCGCGCGGTCAGCTCGGGCGTGGCACCCCGGGCGCCCAGCAACTCCCCCGCCGCGGCGAGGTGGACGCGCCAGTCCGGCGTGACCACCGGCGCGTCACTGCTCAGCGTGAGCCGGACGCCGAGGTCCAGGATTTCCCGCAGCGGCCACGCCTTCGCCGCGACGTCGTCGCCGAGCGCGGTGGCGACCATCGGCCGCATGGCGGTGGCGATCGCGGGTTGCGTGGTCAGCCCGACGCCGCGCTCGGCCATCCGCCGCAGCTGCGCCGGGGTGACGAGGTCGCCGTGCACGAGGTGGTCGCCTTCCCGCAGTTCCGCGAGGACGGTTTCGATGCTGCGTTCCCCGGTCGCGTGCACGCCGACGACCAGACCCGCTTGGTGCGCCAGGGAGATCATCGCCGCCAGGTTGGCCGCGCGTTCGGCGTCGCCGGGTCCGTCGACGAGCAGTGCGCCGTGGGTGCCGTCGGCGTAGCAGTGGTGGGTCCACGCGGTGCGCATCGGCGGGATGCCGTCGGCGAAGATCTTGACGCCGGGGACGGCCAGCCACTCCTGGTCGGTCGCCGGGACCGGCGTGCCGAGGCCGCGGGCGAAGTCCGGCAACGAGCTGGCGCCGTCCAGGAGACCGAACAGCCGCAGCACGGTGACCCGCGCCCGCAGCCGTCCCTCCCGGCGCAGGTTCGCGTACTCCGCCAGGACATCCGCCGAGAAGCACCCGGTCTCGCCGGGGCCGAGCCCGGGTTCGGTGTAGCTGGTGATGCCGAGCGCCGCGCAGACGTCCCCGGCGCGCAGGATCGCCGCCCGCCGGTCTTCGGCGGTGACCACCGGGGTTTCCTCGTGCGGCGCGCCGAGGAGCGGGTGCGGCCAGCGGGCGCCGAGCCAGGTCGCGTGCAGGTGGGTGTCGTTGATGCCGGGCAGGACCGCGCGCCCGGCGAGGTCGAGGACTTCGGTGCCCGGTCCGATGTGGGCGGTCAGGTCGTCGCCCACCGCGCTGACGCGCCCGCCCCGGACGGCGAGACCGCCCGCCACTGTGCCGGCGGAATCGAAGGTGTGCACCACCCCGCCGTGGACCACCAGATCCGCGGGATGGATGCGTTGCGCCGTCATGGTTTCCTCCCGGACCTGGACTTTTTCTTCCACGACTGTAGACTAAAACGATGGCCCTGCCCACCCACACGGAGGCCGCCGTTCTCACCGGCCACCGCGCGCCCCTCGAACTGCGCGAACTCCCCCTGCCGGCGGATCCGGAACCCGGCGCCGCGCTCGTCCGGCTCACCTGCACCACGTTGTGCGGCACCGACGTCCACCTCTGGTCGGGGGAAATGAGCGTCCCCGGCATGCTGCCGATGGTGCTGGGTCACGAAATGGTCGGCGAAGTCGTCGCCACCGGACCCGGCACCACCGACACCCTCGGCCGCGACCTCAAGCCCGGCGACCGCATCGGCTGGTCCGAGTCCACGTGCGGGAAGTGCCACGGCTGCACGATCCTGCGCGAGCCGGTCGCGTGCGAGCGCCGCGGTTACGGCTTCCTCCAGCGCGCGGACCGGTTCCCGTACGCGACCGGCGGCCTGGCCCGCTACTGCTACGTCACGCCCGGCGCGGCGAAGCTGCTGCTCCCGGACGACGTCGAGGACACGTGGGCGTCGATGTCCGGCTGCGCGGGCAAGACCGTGCTGCGCGCGGTCGCCCGCTCCGGCGGCATCCGTCCGAACGCGACAGTCGTGGTCCAGGGCGCGGGCGCGCTCGGCGTGTTCGCCACGGCGGTCGCGCGGCTGTGCGGCGCCGGGGTGGTGATCACCGTCGGCGGCCCGGCATCGCGTCTGGCGGCGGCCGAGCGGTTCGGGGCCACGGCGACCGTACCCGTCGAGTCCACTTCGGAGGAACGCATCGAGCAGGTCCGCGAACTCACCGGGGGCCGCGGCGCCGACCACGTCTTCGACTTCGCGGGCGGCCCGACGATCGGCGAGGAGGCCGTCGCGTTCGCCGCCCAGCGCGGGACGGTCGCGATCGTCGGCTCAACCGGCCCGGTGCCGTCCCCCGTGCCGCTGGGCACGGTGATGGGCAAGGAGCTCACCATCGCCGGATCCCTCAACGGCGACATCGCCGACTACCACCGCTCGGTCGAGTTCTTCCGCGCCTTCGCCGGCCGGATGCCGTGGCACGAGCTGTTCAGCGCGCCGGTCGGGCTGGCCGGCGCGTCCGCCGCCGTCGAGTCGATGTCCCGGCTCGGCGAGCTCAAAGCCGTCATCGACCCCCGACTGCCCTAGGAGGGTTTTCGTGCGCATCCCCCAGCGCCGCATCGGCCGCGACGGGCCGGCCACCGGCGTCCTGTCCCTCGGCTCCTGGCACACGTTCGACCGGATGGACTTCCGCGAAGCGGTATCGTTGCTGCAGAGGGCGATCGACGCCGGGATCACCCTGTTCGACGTCGGCGTCTACGGCCTCCCCGGCGCCCCGCCGGTGTTCACCGACGTGCTGTTCTCGGCGATGGTCCGTGCCGCGGGCCTGCGCCGGGAGGACTACCTGCTGTCCGCGAAGCTGTGGCTGGAGGGCTATCCGGAGCACAGCCTGCGCGCGCAGCTGGAGAACGCTTTCTTCCGCGCCGGCGTCTCGCACGCCGATCTGGTGATCCTCGGCGACCTCCGCCGTGACGACACCGACCTCCATGCGCTCGTCACGGACCTCGCGGCACTGCGCTCGGCGGGCCTGATCGGGCAGTGGGGCGTCAACAACTGGTCGGCTTCGGCGATCAAGGCGGTCCACGACTTCGCCGCCGCCGACGGCGTCCCCGGTCCGGCGATCGCCCAGCTGAAGTACAGCGTGGCGCGACGGTCCATTCCGGACGGTGCTCCGTTCGCTTCGGTATTCGGCGAACTCGGCGTCTCGCTCCAGGCGTCCGACGTGTTCGAGGGCGGGATCCTGCTCGGGAAGGGCGGCCGCCAGGTCGGCCGGGACCCCGGGGACGTCCGGCAGCGGATCGCGGACTCGGCCGCGGACCTCGCGAAGGCGGCCGAGAGCGTCGGGGCGACGCCGGCCCAGCTGTGCCTGGCGTTCACCCTCACGCACCCGGCGAACACGACGACGTTGTTCGGTGCCACCAGCGTCAAGCAGCTCGAAGACAACCTGGCGGCGGTCTCGCTGGTCGAGCGCGTCGGTGCGGCGGAACTGCGCGCGCTGGTGGAGCCGTTCTGGGCCGACCGCGGCGTCGTCGATCCGGAGGGCCCGTGATCGAGCTGTCCGCCGAAACCCTGGCCGAAGTCCGCGCGTCGCTGCGCAACCTCACCCCGGAGGAGGCGATCGGCGACCGCGACATCGTGTGGTCGGACCACGTCCTCGACGGCGGCGTGGGCGTCACGGTCCTGCGCCCCCGGCACGCGCGGCCGGACGCGCCCGGGCTGTACAGCATCCACGGCGGCGGCATGGTGCTGGACGACCGCTTCGCCGACCTGCCGCGGCTGGTGCCGCTGATCGAAGAGTTCGGGTTCGTCTGCGCGACCGTCGAGTACCGGCTCGCGCCCGAGCACCCCCACCCCGCGCCGCTCGAAGACTGCTACGCCGGTCTGGTGTGGTTCGCGGAGACGTTCGGCTTCGAGCGGCTGATCGTGGGCGGAGGTAGCGCGGGCGGCGGGCTGAGCGCGGGAGTCGCGCTGCTCGCGCGCGACCGGGGTGGGCCGGCGCTGACCGGGCAGCTGCTGCTGTGCCCGATGCTCGACGACCGGACGTCGGCGGACCTTCCGGACCTGGTGTGGACACGGGAGGCCAACGACTTCGGCTGGCGCAGCCTCCTCGCCGGGCAGACCTCGCCGTACGCGGCCCCGGCGCGCATGGCCGATCTCAGCGGCCTACCCCCGGCGTTCGTCGAGGTCGGCGGGGCGGAGCTGTTCCGCGACGAGGACGTGGCGTACGCCCAGCGGCTCGCCCAGGCGGGAGTCCCGACCGAGCTGCACGTCTGGGCGGGCGCGCACCACGGCTTCGACCGCTTCGCCCCGGAGGCGGAGGTGACCCGGGCGGCTCTGGCGGCGCGGTCCTCGTGGTTCCGCCGGGTGCTCCAGACACGGGAGGTCGTGGGTGAAAACGCGGCCGACGCATCCCGGGCGACGTGTCTTGAATGAGTCATTCAGGTCTTCGGCGGTCCTGAATGACTCATTCAAGACACCGCCGCGGCTGCTCAGCTCCCGAGAATGAACCGAGCGGCCTGCTCGCCGACGAGCACCGCCGGCGCGTTGGTGTTGCCCGTGGTCACCCGGGGCAGCACCGACGCGTCCGCGACGACCAGCCCGTCGAGACCGTGCACCGCCAGCCGAGGGTCCACCACCGACTCCGGTCCGGTGCCCATCCGGCAGGTGCCGACCTGGTGGTGGTACGTGATCGCGGTCCGCCGGACGTACTCCCGGACGTCGTCGCCCGGCGCCGGGTACCGCGGGCGCGCGCCCCACTCCTCCGCCAGCGCCGGGGCCTGGCCGACCTCGAGGCACTGCCCGACCGAAGCCGCCAAGCTCTCGAAGTCCGCCGGCGCCGAGAGGGCCGCGAGGTCGATCAGCGGCGAGCCGTCCGGCGCCAGGCGCAGGCTGCCCCGGCTCTCCGGCGACACCATCCCGGCCATCAGCGAAAAGCCCGTCGGCGGCCCGGACATCCACGGCTCGTACATCGGCACGCTGAAGCAGATCGGCTGGGTGTCCGGCACCGCGAGCCCGTCCCGGCTGCGCCAGAACCAGTGCACCTGCGTCACCGGCCGGCCCGGCGACGGCGAGACCTCGCGGGAAGTCGAGAAGATCACCGGGGAGAGCAGGTGATCGTGCAGGTTGCGCCCGACGCCGGGCAGGTCCGCGACGACGTCGATGCCGAGCCCGGCCAGCTCGTCCGCGGGGCCGACGCCGCTGCGCAGCAGGATCGCCGGAGAGGCCAGCGCACCCGCCGCGAGCACCACCAGATCGGCCGAAAGCTCCCGCGGCACCCCATCGAGGGAGACTTCGACGCCGGTCACGCGGGTTCCGGAGAACCGCAGCCGGTGCACCAAGGCTCCCGTGTGGACGGTCATCCGCGCGGCAACCGGTGCGCCGTAAGCGTGCCAGGTATTGAACCTCCGTCCGCCCCGCAGGGTGATCCGCTCGACGGACACCCCGTCCAACGTCCCGCTGTTGTAGTCCGCGTTGAACGGCAAGCCCACCGAGCGGCAAGCGTCCACTATGGACCGCTGGATCGGGTGCAGCGGCTCGTTCGGGACGACGTCGAGCAGGTCCTTTTCGATCCGGTCGAACACCGGCTCGACGTCGGCCCAGGTCCAGCCGGGCAAGCCCCAGCCGTCGTAGTCGGCGGGCGCGCCGCGGACCCAGATCATCGCGTTGAGCGCGTGCGAGCCGCCGAGGACCTTGCCCCGCGGCAGGTGCAGCCGCCGGTGGGCCGCGTGCTCCTGCGGAACCGTGTACAGGTCCCAGTCCTCCGGCCCGTGCCACAGCTCCCCCGCCCGTGCCGGGTCATGGATCGCCGGGTTGACGTCCTCGCCACCCGCCTCCAGCAGCGTCACCGCCGCGCCCGCGTCGACCAGCCGCCGCGCCACCACCGAACCGGCCGAGCCGGCGCCCACCACGATCACGTCCATGCCTCCCAGCCTGATGCGTGTCCCGGACGCCCCGCGGTATTCCTTCGCGGTCGGTCAACGGGCGTGCGGGAGCGGACAAGACCCGCGGCGCCCGGCCGCCCGATACTCGGCTCACCCCAGGCCGAGGAGGACAACGGGATGGCGACACGCCTCTGCATCGACGGACAGTGGACCGAAGCCGGCGGCGGCGCGCTCCCGACCCGCGATCCCGCCACCGGCCGGGTCATCGAAGAGGTCGGCACGGCTTCGCGGTCCGACGTCGACGCCGCCGTCGCGGCCGCCCGGCGCGCGCTCACCGCGCCCGCGTGGGCCGGGCTGCTCCCGGTGCAGCGCGCCGCGCTCCTGTTCCGGCTGGCCGACCTCGTCGAGCGGCACCACGAAGAACTGGCCCGCCTGGAGACGCTCGACCAGGGCCAGCCGATCGGGGTGTCCCGGCAGGTGAGCGTGACCGGCACGGCGGAGCACTTCCGCTACTTCGCCGGCTGGGTCACGAAATTGCAGGGCACCACGAACCCGGTGTCCTTCCCCGACACGCTGCACTACACCCGCCGCGAGCCGGTCGGGGTGAACGCGCTGATCACGCCGTGGAACTTCCCGCTGATGATCCTCGCCTGGAAGCTCGCGCCGGCGCTGGCGACCGGCAACACGGTGGTGATCAAGCCCAGCGAGGTCACGCCGCTGACCAGCATCCGGCTGGTCGAACTGGTCCACGAAGCCGGGATCCCGCCCGGCGTGGTCAACCTCGTCACCGGCGACGGCGCGGTCGGGGCCCTGCTGACCGAGCACGCGGACGTCGACCACGTCTCCTACACCGGGTCCACCGCCGTCGGGAAGCTGATCACCGCGGCGAGCGCGGCGTCCAACCTCAAGCGGCTCACCCTCGAACTCGGCGGGAAGGCCCCGAGCATCATCGCGGCCGACGCCGACATCGACGCCGCCGTCGCGGGCAACCTCGCCGGGGCGACGCTCAACACCGGCCAGGTGTGCGCGGCCTACACGCGCTTCTACGTCGACCGCAAGCGCGAGCAGGAGTTCGTGGACAAAATGGCGCGCGGCCTGGAAAGCCTGCGGCTCGGGCCGGGCACCGAGGAGACCACGCAGCTCGGCCCGCTGGTGTCGGCCAAGCACCGCGAACACGTCGACTTCCTCGTCAGCACCGGCCGTGAGCAAGGCGCCGACCTGGTCACCGGCGGGAACCCGGTCGACGGCGACGGCTACTTCTACGCCCCGACACTGTTCGCCGAAGTGCGCGACGACATGGCAATCATGCGCGAAGAGATCTTCGGCCCGGTCCTGGCCGTGACGGCCTACGACGACAGCGACGAGCCGCTACACCGCGCCAACGACACCGAATACGGCCTCGCCGCCACGGTGTGGACCCGCGACCTGCGCACGGCCCAGCGCTACGCCGACGGCATCCGGGCCGGCGCGGTCTTCGTCAACATGCCGCCGATCCCGGACATGGCGGCGCCGTGGGGTGGCTACAAGGCGTCCGGCTGGGGTCGCGAAATGGGCCCCTGGGCGCTCGACGCGTACACCGAGACGAAGGCCGTCTGGCTGCACTACGGCGGGTGAAAGGGGGTTTCCCCGCGCCACAGATCGTATATTATTTAAGATACCTTCTCCGAACCAGCAGTCAGGACGACGGATGACGACCCTTCCGCAGCGGCCCGGCAAGATCATCGCGCTGCACCTCAACTACCGCTCCCGCGCCGCCCAGCGCGGCCGGGTGCCGGAGCAGCCGTCGTACTTCCTCAAGCCGCCGACGTCCGTGGCGGCGAGCGGAACCGCGCTCGAGCGCCCGGCGGGGACCGAGCTGCTGGGCTTCGAAGGCGAGATCGCGCTGGTCATCGGCCGCACCGCCCGCCGCGTCACGCCCGCGGAAGGCTGGTCGTACGTCGGCGGTGTCACCGCGGCCAACGACTTCGGCGTCTACGACCTCCGCTACGCCGACAAGGGCAGCAACCTGCGCTCGAAGGGCGGCGACGGCTTCACCCCGCTCGGCCCCGCGGTCCTGCCCGCCGCCGACGTCGACCCGGCCGCGCTGCGGCTGCGGACCTGGCTCAACGGCGAACTGGTCCAACAGGACTCCACCGGCGACCTGCTCTTCGATTTCGGGCGGCTGGTCGCGGACCTTTCGCAGCTGATCACCCTCGAACCCGGCGACGTCGTCCTGACCGGCACCCCCGCGGGCGCGTCGGTCGCCATCCCCGGCGACGTCGTCGAGGTCGAGGTCGACTGCGACGGGCACACCACCGGGCGGCTCGTCACCCCGATCGCCGACGGGACCGTCCCCTTCGGACCGTACGGCGCCCTCCCCCGCGTGGACGAGCAGCAGCGGGCGGACGCGTACGGCGCCGCCGAGCCGGGCTTCGAGCTGACGCCGGAGCTGCGCGAGAAGATCGAATCCGTCGGCACCGCGACGCTGTCCGCGCAGCTGCGCAAGCGCGGCTACAACGCCGTGTCGATCGACGGGCTGACCTCGACCCGCCCGGGCACCCGGCTGACCGGCCGCGCGCGGACCCTGCGGTACCTGCCCTACCGCGAGGACCTGTTCAAGTCCCGCGGCGGCGGCTACAACGCGCAGAAGCGCGCGATCGACGCGCTCGGCCCCGGCGACGTCCTCGTCATGGAGGCCCGCGGCGAACGCGGCACCGGCACCGTCGGCGACATCCTCGCGCTGCGGGCGCAGGTGCGCGGCGCGGCCGGGATCGTCACCGACGGCGGGGTGCGCGACCTCGCCGCGGTGTCCGCTTTGGACATTCCGACCTACCACGCGGGCCCGCACCCGGCGGTGCTCGGCCGCCGGCACGTGCCGTGGGACGTCGACGTCGCGATCGCCTGCGGTGGCGCGGCCGTCTGCCCCGGCGACGTCATCGTCGGCGACGGCGACGGCGTCCTGGTCATCCCGCCGGACCTGGTCGAGGAGGTCGTCGACGCGGCGATCGAGCAGGAACTCCAGGAGACGTTCATCGCCGAGCAGGTCGCCGCCGGCGAACGCGTCGAGGGCCTCTACCCGATGGACGAGCACTGGCGCGGGAGGTACGCCGCATGGCTCGCGAAACGGTGAACGGCACCGCGATGAGCAAGTCGCGGATCGCCTACGAATGGATCAAGGCCCGGATCGCCGACGGCACCTTCTCCCCCGGCTACCGGCTCGTCCTCGGCCAGCTCGCCCAAGAGCTCGGCGTCAGCGTCGTCCCGATCCGCGAGGCGATCCGGCTGCTGGAAGCCGAAGGGCTGGTGACGTTCGAGCGCAACGTCGGCGCGCAGGTCGCGATGGTCGACGAAAGCGAGTACCAGCACACGATGCAGACCCTCGCGCTGGTCGAGGGCTACGCCGCCGCACTCGCCGCGCCCGTCCTCCCGCCCGGCGCGCTGGCCGAAGCCCGTGCACTCAACGCCGAGCTGGCGGACTGCCTCGGGCACTTCGAACCGGCCCGGTTCACCGGGCTCAACCGCGACTTCCACACCGTGCTGTTCGGCGCCTGCCCGAACCCACAGGTCCTCGACCTGGTCCGGCGCGGCTGGGACCGGCTGAGCGGCCTGCGCACCTCGACGTTCAGCTTCGTGCCCGGCCGGGCCCGCGAGTCGGTCGCCGAGCACGAAGCCATCCTCGCCCTGCTCGAGAACGGCGCTCCCGCCGCCGAAGTCGAACAGGCCGTCCGCGCCCACCGGCTGGCCACCCTGGACGCGTTCCTCGCCCACCGCCGCCACTGACCCCAGGAAGGGAAACCCATGCGATTCCGCTCCGATCCCCAGGCCGTCCGCGGGTCGATCGCGCCGCTGATGACGCCGTTCACCGCCGAGGGGGCCGTCGATCACGCCGGTCTCGAGAACCTCGTGCGCTGGCAGCTCGCCTCTGGCTCGCACGGCATCTCGATCGGCGGCTCCACCGGCGAACCCGGTTCGCAGACCGTCGCCGAACGCGCCGAGGCCATCCGCACGGTGGCCGCCGTGGTGGCCGACCGCGTCCCGTTCGTGCCCGGCACAGGCTCGGCGAAGCTCGACGAAACGCTCGAGCTGACGGCGCTCGCGCAGGACGCGGGGATCGACGCCGCGCTCGTCATCACGCCGTACTACGCGCGGCCGACGCAGGACGCGCTGTTCGTCTGGTACCGCACGGTCTGCCGGGAGTTCCCGGACCTGCCGATCGTCGCCTACAACGTGCCGAGCCGCACCGCGGTCGACCTCGCGCCGGAAACGGTCGCGCGGCTGTTCCGCTCGTGCGAAAACTTCGTCGGGATCAAGGAGACGACGAAGGACTTCGAGCACTTCTCCCGCGTGCTGCACCTGTGCGGCCGGAGCCTGCTGGTGTGGTCCGGGATCGAGCTGCTGTGCCTGCCGCTGCTGGCCCTCGGCGGCGCCGGGTTCGTCAGCGCGACGGCCAACATCGCCCCGGCCGCCTGTTCGGAGATGTTCACGGCGTGGCAGTCCGGCGACCACGAGCGGGCACGGGAAATCCACTACGGCCTGCACCCGCTCGTCGACCTGCTGTTCGTCGAAACCAACCCGGCGCCCGGGAAGTGGGTGCTCGAACAGCGCGGGCTGATCGCGTCCGGGCACGTGCGGCCGCCGCTGATCACGCCGACCGAGTCCGGCGTCGCCCGGATCAAGGACCTGATGGCCGAAGGCGCTCCCTACCTCAGCCCGGTCGAGGGCTTCACCGTGGAAGGAAAGCAATGACCCACTACGTCCCGGACGGACTGCCGGGCGAGCTGAAGCACTACATCGGCGGTGAGTTCGTCGACAGCGTGTCGGGCAAGACGTTCGACGTGCTCGACCCGGTGTCCAACACCCCGTACGTCACCGCGGCCGCGGGCCAGGCCGAGGACGTCGACCGTGCGGTCGCCGCGGCTCGGAAGGCTTTCACCGACGGGCCGTGGCCGCGGATGCTGCCGCGGGCCCGCGCGCGGATCTTGAACAAGATCGCCGACGCCGTCGAAGCGCAGGACAAGCGGCTGGCCGAGCTGGAGACGTTCGACACCGGCCTGCCGATCACCCAGGCGCTGGGGCAGGCGCAGCGCGCGGCCGAGAACTTCCGGTTCTTCGCCGACCTCGTCGTGGCGCAGGCCGACGACACCTACCAGGTGCCCGGGCGGCAGGTGAACTACGTGCACCGCAAGCCGGTCGGGGTCGCCGGGCTGATCACGCCGTGGAACACCCCGTTCATGCTGGAGAGCTGGAAGCTCGCGCCCGCACTGGCGTCGGGCTGCACGGTGGTACTGAAGCCGGCGGAGTTCACGCCGCTCTCGGCGAGCCTGTGGGCGGGGATCTTCGCCGGCGCGGGGCTGCCTTCCGGTGTCTTCAACCTGGTCAACGGCTTCGGCGAGGAGGCGGGCGACGCGCTCGTCAAGCACAGGGGAGTCCCGCTGATCTCGTTCACCGGCGAAACCACGACCGGGCAGACGATCTACCGCAACTGCGCGGCCCACCTCAAGGGCATGTCGATGGAGCTGGGCGGCAAGTCCCCGGCCATCGTGTTCGCCGACGCCGACCTCGACGCGGCCCTCGACTCGACGCTCTTCGGCGTGTTCTCCCTCAACGGCGAGCGCTGCACCGCGGGCAGCCGGATCCTCGTCGAGCGCCCGGTCTACGAGGAGTTCTGCGCCCGGTACGCCGAGCGGGCGCGGAACATCGTCGTCGGTGATCCGCACGACCCGGCCACTGAAGTCGGCGCACTGGTGCACCCCGAGCACTACGACAAGGTCATGCGGTACGTCGAGCTGGGCAAGTCCGAAGGCCACTTGCTCGCGGGCGGCGGGCGTCCGTCCGGATTGGACAGCGGAAACTACGTCGCACCGACGGTGTTCGCCGATGTCCCTTCGACCGCACGGATCTTCCAGGAGGAGATCTTCGGGCCGGTGGTCGCCTTGACGCCGTTCGACACCGAAACCGAGGCGCTGGCGCTGGCCAACGACGTCAAGTACGGGCTGGCCGCCTACCTGTGGACGTCGGACCTGCAGCGGGCGCACACCTTCGCGCAGTCGGTCGAAGCCGGGATGGTCTGGCTGAACTCGCACAACGTCCGCGACCTGCGGACGCCGTTCGGCGGGGTCAAGGCGTCCGGCCTCGGCCACGAAGGCGGCTACCGCTCGCTCGACTTCTACACCCACCAGCAGGCGATCCACGTTTCGCTCGGGCCGGTGCACACCGCCCGCTTCGGGACCGTCCGGAAGGGACAGTCATGACCGCCACGCCACCGGACGTCATCCGCTGCGCCTACGCCGAGCTCGTCGTCACCGATCTGGCGGCGTCACGGGCGTTCTACGTCGACGTGCTCGGGCTCGTCGTCACCCACGAGGACGCGGACGCGCTGTACCTGCGGGCGTTCGAGGAGTACCTCCACCATTCGCTGGTGCTGCGCAAGGGGCCGGCGGCCGCGCTCGGCGTGCTGGCCTACCGGGTGCGCACGCCCGGCGACCTCGACCTCGCCGAGGAGTACTACCGCGCGCTCGGCGTCCGGGCGGAGCGGCGCCCGGCCGGTGCGACACGCGGCATCGGCGAGGCCGTGCGGATCGTCGACCCGCTCGGCTTCCCGGTGGAGTTCTTCCACGAGGCCGAGCACGTCGAGCGGTTCACGCAGCGCTACGACGTCCACGGCGCCGGTGCACTGTCGCGGTTGGACCACTTCAACCTGGACACCCCGGACGTCCCGGCGGCCCGGAAGTACTACGAGGGCCTGGGTTTCCGCGTGTCGGAGGACATCAAGGACGACGAGGGCACGGTGTACGCGGCGTGGATGTTCCGCAAGCCGACGGTCCACGACGTCGCCCTGACCGGCGGCGACGGCCCGCGGCTGCACCACATCGCGTTCGCGTCGCACGAGCGGCACCAGATCCTGCACATCTGCGACCACCTGGGCGCCCTGCGCAAGTCCGGGATGATCGAGCGCGGGCCGGGCCGCCACGGCGTGTCGAACGCGTTCTACCTGTACGTGCGCGACCCCGACGGGCACCGCATCGAGATCTACACGCACGACTACTACACCGGCGACCCGGACAACCCGGTGATCACCTGGGACGTCCATGACAACCAGCGCCGCGACTGGTGGGGCAACCCGGTGGTGCCGAGCTGGTACACCGACGCGTCGGTGGTGCTGGACCTCGACGGCGCGGTCCAGCCGGTCCTGGCCCGGTCCGAGCCGCGCGAAGCCGACGTCACCATCGGCGCGGACGGGTTCTCCTTCCGCACCGGAGAGGCGGAGTTCAAGCTGGGCGAGCAGGTGTGAGCCACCGGGAGAACCACTCGCGCGTGCGGTGCAGGACGTCGATCTGGTGCTCGCGTTCGCGGATCGAGTGGTTCTCCCGGGGGTAGACGACGAACTCGTGCTCGCGGTCCCCGAGGGCGCGGTGCAGGAGTTCGGCTTGGGAGAGCGGGACGTTCGTGTCGTCCTCGCCGTGCAGGATGAGCACGGGTGTGCGGATCCGGTGGGCGTGGGTGATCGGGCTCTGCTGCTTCCCGCCCAGCGCGGCTTCGAACCGGCTGTGCTCCCCGGTCTCGGCGAGGAGCGGCCAGTCGATGACCCCGGCCAGGACGACAGCGGCCACGAACCGATCGGTCTGCCCGACGGCCCAGGCAGCGAGGAAACCCCCGTGGCTGCCGCCCCCGATCCCGAGCCGGTTTTCGTCGGCGATCCCGCGTTCCACGAGCAGATCGATGCCGGTGAGGACGTCGCCGAATTCGGCGCCGCCGACGTCCCCGGCGACCTCGGCGGCGAAGGCGTGACCCCGGCCCATGCTGCCTCGTGGATTCGGCAGGAAGACGGCGAATCCGGCGGCGGCGAGCCACTGGCCGGAGGGGTACCAGCTCAGGTTGAGGCGGTCGGCGTAGCGGTCATACGGGCCGCCGTGGACGAGCGTCACCAGGGGGAACGGGCCGTCCGCCGTGGTCTTCCCCGGTGGGAGGACGAGCAGGCCGTCGAGATCGGTGCCGTCTTTCGCCGCGTAGTGCAGGCGTTCTTGGCTCCCCCAGCGGATTCCCGTGGGCCCGGTCCGGCTGATCGTGCACTGCGTCCGGACTTCCTCGGGTTCGTTCCCAGCGCTCGCGATGACGGCGAAGGTGCCCGCGTCGCTGACGCTGAGCCCGGATAGGGAGCCGCGGGCCCGCTCGACTTCGACGAACGTCCCGGTGGCGGAATCGAGACGGCGGACCGTGGTGTCCAGCCCGTCGGCGAACAACACGTGCGGGCCCGGCGCGAGTTCGATCGGGCAGGAGGTGGCGCCCGCGGTGAGGTTCCGGTGCCCGGGCACGGCGAAAACGGCGTGGCCGCCCACCAGCCCGGGTGGGGTGAGGCCGCGGTAGCCGAGCTGCCACGCGTTTTCGTGGCGCCACCAGACGAGGTCGGCGGCTTCGAGCGCGGGGGTGCCGAGGTCTTCGGTGGCCCCGGTGGCGACGTCGAC
Source organism: Amycolatopsis lexingtonensis (assembly GCF_014873755.1). Lineage (NCBI taxonomy): Bacteria > Bacillati > Actinomycetota > Actinomycetes > Pseudonocardiales > Pseudonocardiaceae > Amycolatopsis > Amycolatopsis lexingtonensis. The sequence goes on along the minus strand of NZ_JADBEG010000001.1, from coordinate 1,758,932 downwards.
GAGGAACAGGCCGGGCTCGAAGACCCCCGGCTCCCGGTCGGCGGTCGCCCAGGTGAGGACGGCGAGAGCTAGCCCGTCGGGCCTGGGGGCGACTTCGCGGACGTGGCGGTCGTTCAGGTGGCCGAGGGAGCGGATGGTGCGGGTGGCGAGGTCGAGCAGCCAGAGCCGGTCGGGGCCGGCTTGTGTTTCAGAGCCCGGCGCGACCAGCGCCACCGTGGTTCCGCCGGGCACCGGCGCGAAGGCCGTCAGCCCACCCGGGAAGTCCGTCAGCCGCTCAGCCGCAGCCCCGTTCAGTCCGGCCCGGTAAAGCTGCGCCACCCCACGCTCCGCCGAGTCCGACAGAAAGAACACCGAACCCGAGTCCGGCGCCCACCGCGGCCCGAAGCAATTGGCCGTGCCCGGAGTCAACGGACGAAGTGGCTCGGTGCCATCGGCCGGAGCCAGCCAGAGCGTGCTCGATCGGTGCCCGCCCACCCTCCCGACCGGCGACGTCACGAAGGCCACCCAACGGCCATCCGGGGAAAGGCGCGGCTCGGCCGGGATCTCGCGGTCGACCACTGTCTGCGCTGTCAGCTCGCGTTCGGTCACCGGCTCCAGTCTGCCCGGGTTCCTTTCCGGCACGCCACCGCCGACCCATCCGACGGCCCCACGGCCCCGAACCCCTCCCGAGAGGTGGGTGGTGCGCATGGCCGAAACGGCGGGCTCGGAGGACCTCGGGCCACTGCCACCGGAGTGGGCGCAGATCGTGGACTGGCTCAGCCTGCGGATAGCCGTGGCCGCGGAGCTGACGATCGACCTCACCACGAGACCCCCGCTGCGGCGGATCCGCTCGACCGTCGCCGACTGCCTCGGCTTCGGGCTACCGCGGGGCGAACTGCTCGGGGCACTGCTCCTGGTGGTCGACGAACTCGTCGGCAACGCCTACGCGCACACCGGGCGGCCGTCGCGCCTGTGGATCACCCGCGAACGCCGTGGCCTGCTGGTCGAGGTGTCCGACGAGGACCCGGCGATCGAACGGGTGGCGGCCGGGAACGGGCACGGCCTACGGCTGGTCAGCCAGCTCTCCCACGGCTGGGGCGTCCGCGGCGGCGCGGCGGGGAAGACCGTCTGGGCGCTGGTGCCCGTCCGTCTCTTCCGCTGACCGCTCACCCGGTCCGCACGCCCACGAGCTCGCCCCGCGACCGCACCTTCAGCTTCCGCAGCACGTTCGCGACGTGCTGCTCGACCGTGCGCCGCGACAGGAACAGGACCTCCGCGATCTCCCGGTTCGTGTGCCCGTCGGTGAGCAAGCGGGCCACGTCGCGCTCGCGCGGGGACAGTTCGTCGCCGTAGCCGCGGCGGCCGCGGCGGGACGGGGCGGTCGCGCCCGTCGAGCGGAACGTGTGGCGGCAGCGGGCCGCGTCGCGGGTCGCGCCCAGTGCGGCGAACGCGTCGGCCAGGTCGCCGAACTCGCCCGCCGCGGCCAGGTCGCCGGCCTCGAAGCGGCAGCGCGCCCGGCGTTCGGCCGCCAGTGCGGCTGGGTACGGCGCCGAGAGGCGCTCGTAGCGGGCACGGGCCTCGTCGAACAACCCGGCCGCCGCGGCAACGTCGCCGTCGTGGGCCGCGACGATCCCGCGGCCCTCGGTGAGGACCGCCCGGGCCATCGGTGCCGCCAGGTCGCGGGTCTCGCGGTCGAGCTCGGCGAGCACGTCACGGGCTTCGCTCGCGCGGCCGGTCCGGCAGAACGCCACCACCGCCGCCGGGACCAGGTCGCCCGACCACGCCCAGACGCCCTTGGTGCGCACCAGTTCCAGGCCGCGCGCGGCTTCGGCGGCCGCCGCCTCGGTGGCCTCCTGGGCCAGCAGCATCCCGGCGATCCCGCCGTGCGCGGCGACGACCACCGGCGTGAACGCGTTCTCCGGCCGGTCGACCCCGGTCACCGCGAAGCACGCGGCGGCCCGGTCCCAGGCACCGCGCGCGCTCGCGAGCAGGCCCAGGACCAGCGACAGCTCGCTGCTCACCGGCAGCAGGTCGCGGTACTCCGCCAGCAGCGCCCGCGCCCGCTCGTCGAGCCCGGCCCACGCGCCGCTCAGCCAGTCGATGTGCACGCCGGTGGTCCGGGCCGTGCTGACGACGTACGGCGTCCCGGCGTCGGCCGCGAGCTGCATCCCGCGTTCCAGCAGGCCGCGCGCGCGGCGGTGGTGCCCGGTCCACGCGCCCGCGTCGGCGGCGTTGCAGTACAGCCGCGCGAGCTGGCGCTGCTCCTCGGCCGACCCGGCGCTCACCGGAGCCGCGTCGAGCGCCGCCCACGCGCGCGGGTCGCCGATGTGCAGGCGCGACGGGATGTTGTTGGCCATCAGTGTCAGCCGCAGCCGCGCGTCGGCCGCGGTGGCGATGAGCCCGTCGACCCGGTCGAGCCACGGCAGGTGCGCGCGCAACGGCGTCGCGCCGATCCACGGCTGCGCGAGCACCGCCATGGCGCGTCCGGCGAGGTCCGGCCGGTGCCCGAGGCCCGGCAGCGCCACTTCGATCTCGGCGCGTGCCGCCTCCAGGCCGCCGGCCTGCCGGGCCAGCAGCAACCCGAGGCTCAGCCGGATCTCCGCCGACAGCCGCCCGGACAGCCGGTCGCCGGACAGCAGCCCTTCGAGCGTCGCGATGACTTCCGCCTGCGAAACGCCGTTCGCGGCCACGGACGCCAGTTTCGCCGCCAGTCTGTCCACATCGGACGGATCGAGCTCCGGCCCGGCCAGCAGCGCGCGCAGCAGGCCGATCGCGGTCGCCGGGTCCCCCGCGTCGATCGCGCGGTCGGCCGCGGCTTCGCCGTAGCGCAACGCGTCGGCCGCGTTCCCGGCCTTCCGGCTGTGCTCGGCCAGCCGCAGCCACGGCTCCGGGCGCCGTCCAGCCAGCTCGCGGACGGCCCGCCGGTGCAGTTCCTGCCGCACCGGCCCGGGGATCGTGCCGTACGCCGCTCGCCGCGCGAAGTCGTGCCGGTACCCGTAGCGGCACTCGGCGGCCTCGACCAGCACTGCCCGTTCCAGGGCCAGCACGAGCGCCTGCCGGCCGCGGGTCGCGCCCAGCCCCGCGACCGCCGTCAGCAGCTCGACCGGCGCGGGCTCGCCGAGCACCGCGGCGGCTTCGGCGATCCGCCGGGCCACGAGCGGCAACGACCCGAGCCGCTCGACGGTCGCTTCACGCACCAGCGTGGGCACCTCGACCGCGTCCAGTGCCCCGTCGGTGACCGGGCCCGGCAGCGCGTGCACGACTTCCTCGACGACGAACGGAATTCCGGCCGTCCGTTCGTGCAGCCGGGCCGCGAAGGCGTCGGAGACGCCGGGCTCGCCGAGCAGGGCCGAGGCCAGCTGCCGCACGCCGTCCGGCTCGAGGGGGCCGAGCCGGACCAGCGTGGTCGAACTGCCCGGGGCCGGCCGGTGCGCGCGGCCCAGCGGGAGCCCGCCCGGCACGTCCTCGGGCCGGTAGCTCACCAGCAGGACCGTCCCGGCCGGCAGGTCGCCCATGAGGAACCGCAGCAGCCGCCGCGAACCGTCGTCGGCCCACTGGACGTCCTCGAGCACCAGCACCAGCGGGCCCAGCACGTCCAGCAGCTCGCGGACGGCGCGGAAGAACCGGTGCGCCTCGGCCCGGCGGTCCCCGAGCGGGTCCGGTGCGGCGGGCAGCAGCGGCGCCAGTTCCGGGAGGTGGCGGCCGAGGACGCCGGTGAGCGGTCCGGGCGGCGGCGCCGACGGCAGGTACTTCCCGGCGTCGCGCAACGCTTCGACGACCACGCCGCAGGGAAACGGCTCGCGCTGCGGCCGGCAGCGGCCGGCCAGCACGCGGGCCCCGGCGAGTTCGGGCCGGGCCAGGAGTTCGGCGGCCAGCCGGGTCTTGCCGGTGCCCGCCTCCCCTTCGAGCACGAGGACCGCGGGCGGGCACAGCGCGGCGGAGACCAATGCGGCCAGCTCGGCCGTCCGCCCGATCAGGACCGTCATCCCCCGCCCCCCTGAAAAGCGGCATCGCGTACCGAACCACCCTGTCCGGTGACCGGAGCTTAAGTCCGCCGTTCGGGCGCGCGGAACCCGAACGACCGGGCACGGAACTTTCGTAGGGGTACCGCGAAAGACATTAGTTACGTAGGCCTACGGGGCGCTGCCTCGCTTGTTAGCGCAGGTGAGCCCACCCGACAGTGAGACGGCGGTGGCTCTCGGTCACCGCGCCGCGATTCACCTGTTCGAGTGAGTGGAGTCGAAGCATGCGCACAGTTCACCGAAAGGCGGGCGCCGTCGCCGCGGCGGTCGTGGCCGCGCTGGCCACCGCCGGCGTGGCGGCCGCCTCGTCGCCCGAGGGCGCCGTGGTCCCGGCCCGGCAGCACTACGGCGACCAGTACATCGTGGTCCTGAAGGACACCCAGGGCCTCGCCGCGCCGGCGTCGCTCGCCGGGCGGTACGGCGGCGAGGTCCGGTCGACGTACTCCCGGGTCCTGCACGGGTTCTCCGCCCGGCACCTCACCGCGCAGCAGGCGCGACGGCTGGCCGCGGACCCGGCGGTCGCGGCCGTCTACGAGGACGGCACCGCCCGGATCGCGGGCACGCAGGCCAACCCGACGTGGGGGCTGGACCGGATCGACCAGGCGAACCTGCCCCGCGACAACTCCTACACCTACCCGAACACCGGCGAGGGCGTCACCGCCTACGACCTCGACACCGGGATCAAGCCGGACAACCCGGAGTACGAAGGCCGCGCGTCGATCGGCAAGGACTTCGTCGGGGGCAACGGGAGCGACTGCAACGGCCACGGCACGCACACCGCGGGCACGATCGGCAGCAAGACCTACGGCGTCGCCAAGAAGGTCAAGCTCGTCGGGCTCAAGGTGCTCGGCAACGACTGCTCCGGCAACGGCCCGGACTCCGCCGCGGTCGACGCCATCGAGTGGGTCACGGCCAACGCCGTCAAGCCCGCGGTGGCGAACATGAGCCTCACGATGGACCAGGTCGGGGTCGGCGACGACGCGATCAAGCGGTCGATCGCGGCCGGGATCGTCTACTCGGTGGCCGCGGGCAACAGCTCCACCGACGCGTGCAACACGAGCCCCGCGCACGTCCCCGAGGCGATCACGGTGAACGCCTCCGACGAGAACGACAACCGCGCGTCCTTCTCCAACTACGGCAGCTGCACCGATATCTTCGCGCCGGGCAACAACATCACGTCGCTCGGGCTGTCGAACGGCAGCAGCGCGAACATGAGCGGCACGTCGATGGCGACCCCGCACGTCACCGGCGCGGCCGCGCTCTACCTGGCGGCCAACCCGGGCGCCACGGCGCAGCAGGTGCGGGACGCGCTCGTCGGCGGCGCGACTTCCGGCGTCGTCAAGAACGCCGGGAGCGGTTCGCCGAACAAGCTGCTGAACGTGTCCTTCATCGGAGGCGGCTCGCCGCCGTCGGGCTGCGCGGCCCGGTCGAACACCACGCCGGTCGCGATTCCGGACGCCGGTGCCGCGGTCACCAGTTCGGTCACCCAGGACGGCTGTGACGGCAAGGCCTCCGCGGCGCTGCCGGTGAAGGTGGACATCAGCCACACCTACACCGGCGACCTCGCCGTCGACCTGATCGGGCCGAGCGGCGCGGTCTACCCGCTGCAGAAGGCCGGCGGGACCGGCTCGGCGGCGGGCATCCACACCACCTTCACGGTCAACGCGGCGGCGGAGTCCGCGAACGGCACCTGGAAGCTGCGGGTGCAGGACGTCTACCGCTTCGACACCGGCACGCTCGACGGCTTCACGATCACCTTCTGACCGCGGAACGGGGAGGCGACCGCCTCCCCGTTCCCCGTCCTCATTGGACAGTCAGGGTGTACTTCGCCGTCGCCGTCTTCCCGGTCGAGTCCTTCGCGGTGACGGTGACCGGGTAGGTCCCGCGCTGGAACGGCCCGACCACCTGCATCTGCGCCGTCCCGCTCCCGTTCAGCGTGGAGGGGGTGAAGAACGGCGCGAACGAGAGCCCGGTGGCCGACAGCGTCACGGTGCCGGTGCCGCCGGACACGGTGACCGTCGCGGTCGCGAAGAAGCCGGGCTGCACGGTCCCGCTGCCGGGGTCGACGCTCACCTTCAGGTCGCCCGTGGGCGGCTGGCCGCTGCCGACGGTGAGCGTCAGCTTCGCGGTCGCCGTCCCGCTCGCGCCCTTCCCGGTGATCGTGACCGGGTAGTTCCCTTGCGGAGTGCTCGCGGAGGTTTCGATGGTCAGCTTCGCGGTCTCCCCCGAGGTGATCGTCGCGGGCTGGAACGTCGCCTTGGCGCCTTCGGGCAGGCCGGCGGCGGTCAGGTCGACCTGCTCCGGACCGTTCTTCCCGGCGGTGCTCGTCACCGACGCGGAGACGTACTTGCCCGGTTCGGCCTGGACCGTGCCCGGCGTGACGCCGAGACCGAACGTCTCGGGCGGCGTGACGTCGCCGATCTGCTGCTTGACCCAGTCGCCCATGTCGTTGTTGAGGCGGCCGTAGACGCTGTACCACTTGAAGTCGCTGCGGCTCCACGACGCGACCCCGGCGACCTTGCCGTCGACGAGCAGCGGGCCGCCGCTGTCGCCGGGCAGGATCGTGACGTGCCCGTCGGCGTAGCCGCTGCAGATCATGGTGGCTTCCTGGAACCCGGCGCCGACCCCGCTGCAGTTGCTCCCGGCGACGATCGGCAGGCTGAACTTCGTCAGCGTGACGTCGCGGGTGTCGTCGTTGAAGTCCTTCTTGCCGTAGCCGAGGCCCAGCCCGGTCTTGCCCGGCTTGTTCAGGTCGGTGTCGGCCGAGGTGGCGACCTTCGCGTACTGTCCGCCCGGCACCGGGATGTCCCGGTCGGTGGTCACCACCGCGACGTCGTAACCCTGGTCGAAGTTGACGTACTTGGGGTGGGTGTCGTAGCTGACGACGCCGATCGCCGTGCCGCCGCCGGTGCTGAGGTCGTCGAGCCCGTACAGGAACGACTTCTCCCCCTCGGCCGCCTTGCAGTGCGCGGCGATGAGGATCTTGCGCGGGGCCACGACCGAGCCGGTGCAGGTCTGCCCGAGCGGCCGCGACCCGCCCTCCCGCAGCCCCGCGATGATGAACGGGTAGTCCTTGACCGACGCGGGCGTCCCGCCGACCGAAGAGGGCGAAACCCCCGCCGGCAGCGGCGTCCCGCCGAGCGGGGTGACCGCGGGCGGATTGTCGCCGGCGTGCGCGGCGGGCACGGCGAACAGCGGAAGGGCGAGGACGGCGGCGAACGCGCCCAGCAAGCGTTGTCTCGAGTTCACGGCAGCTCCTTTTCGAGGTTGCTGCCGGTCACTTTCCGGTGACGCCGGGTAGGAGAACAACCGGGGAGCCGCCCCGTACGCCTACGGAACTTATTGGCGCTTGAGCAGGGCGCTCAGCAGTTGTTCGTGGTCGCCCGCTGCGCGCAGCTCCGGTGCTTCGAGCAAGCCCGCATCCGGATCGCCGGCCCGCACGGCGGCCAGGAACCGCACCACCGCACGGGGTTCGGGGACGACTTCGCCGCCGAGGTGGGCCAGCACCGTCGAGGGGTTCCCGGCCGCGCCTTCGATCGCCGCGGCCCAGCCGTGCCGCTCGTCCCAGACGAGCGCGAGATCGTGGTCGGGAAAGCGGCCGAGCCGCCAGTCGAGCGCGATGTAGGCCGCGGCGGGCGTGCCCGCGTCGAACGCGCAGGATTCCAGCCCCACGCCGACGGCCTTGGCGACCGCCTCCACGTACCCGCGCAACCGCCGCTCGAACGAGAACTCCGTGTCGCGCCCGAAGTCGATCAGAATGCTCAACGCCGCCTCGCTTTCCCCTGTGCGCCGCGGGATCCCCGCGGTCCGGACGGCGAGTACCCCGCTGTGGGGCGGGTCAATCCCGGGTTCGCGATAGGTTGCCGCCCGCGCGCAGGGTTCCGGACATCGCGCGGGCGAGAGGGTCCGCTCGAACGGGCGCGACTCTCCCCCAGCCCCAATCCCGCGTTCAGAGCGGCCCGGGCGGCGCCGACAGTCCCGAGAACACCGCGGCGATCAACCGCCGCCCCTGTGCCGCGCCTTCCTCGTCGTTCGCCACCCGCCACAGAAAACTCATCAGCATGATGATGTCCGCCGGGTCGTGACCCTCCGCGATCGTGCCCTCCGCCACGCAGGCATCGGCGAGCTTCTTCACCGCGGCGGACGTCGGCGCCCACGAAGCGCTGATCAGGTCCTGGGCCGCGGCACTGTGCAGGGCGTCGCCGAGCCCGTGCTTCAGCCGGATGTAGCCCGCAAGGGTCTCGAACCACTCGACGAACGCCGCCTTCGCGGACGAATGCCTCGCCAGCACGGCGTCGGCCTCGGCGGTCAGGCGCTCGATGTCGTGCTGGTAGGCCGCCAGGATCAGGTCCTCGCGGGTCGGGAAGTGGCGGTAGAGCGTCCCGGCACCCACGCCGGCGTGCTTGGCGACCTCGCTCAGCGGCACGAGCGGGTTCGCGGCGAACAGCTCGTGGGCGGCCTCGATGATCGCGACCCGGTTGCGCGCGGCGGCCTTGCGCTGAGTGCCGTACGTGCCATCGGTCATGCCCCGATCATGCCCCATCTTTGACATGCGGAGAACTCTCCGCTAGTTTCGAACTCGCGGAGAATCCTCCGCGAGTTGCCTCTGGCAGGAGAACCCCCCATGCGTTACGTGAAGCTCGGCACCACCGGCCTCGACGTCTCCCCGATCGCGATCGGCGCGATGACCTATGGCGAACCCGACCGCGGCCACCCCGTCTGGTCGCTGGGCGAAGAAGACGCGCGCCCCCTGATCAAGCACGCGCTGGACGCCGGCATCAACTTCTTCGACACCGCGAACATGTACTCGAACGGGTCCAGCGAGGAGATCCTCGGCCGCGCGCTGAAGGACTTCGCCGACCGCGACGACGTGGTGATCGCCACCAAGCTGCGGCACCCGATGCGCCCCGGCCCGAACGGCAAGGGGCTTTCCCGCAAGGCGATCATGACCGAAGCCGACCACTCGCTGCGCCGGCTCGGCACCGACTACATCGACCTCTACCAGGTGCACCGCAACGACCACGCCACCCCACTGGAGGAGACCCTCGAGGCGCTCAGCGACCTGGTCAAAGCGGGCAAAGTGCGCTACCTGGGCGCGTCCTCGATGCCCGCCTGGGAGTTCGCGAAAGCGCTCCACCTGCAGCGGGCGCACGGCTGGGCGCGGTTCGTGTCCATGCAAGACCACTACAACCTGCTGCACCGCGAAGAGGAGCGCGAGATGATCCCGCTGTGCCTCGACGAAGGCGTCGGCACCATCATCTGGAGCCCGCTGGCCCGCGGCCGCCTGGCCCGGGCCTGGGACGACGCCCGGTCGACCGCGCGCTCGGAGACCGACAGCGCTTTCGCGGACGCGCTCTACGCCCCCACCGAGGAGGCGTCGAACCGCGCGATCGTCGAGGCCGTCGGGAAGGTCGCCGCGGCCCACGGCGTGAGCCGCGCGCGGATCGCCTTGGCCTGGCTGTGCCGGCAGCCCGTGGTGACCGCGCCGCTGGTCGGAGCGGGTTCGGTGAGCCAGATCGACGACGCCGTCGCGTCGCTGGACGTCGTGCTCTCCGACGACGAGGTGCGCGCGCTCGAGGCGCCCTACACCCCTCGCTACGACTGGCAGGGCATCTCCGACGAAGCCGACCTGGCCGCGATCCGCGCCCGAATCCCCGGTATGGCTTTGAAATAGGCACCAGGCGCAGTGCGCCCGCCCTGCACGTGAGGCAGGATCGAGTCGTGACCATCGATCAGGCCGGGGTGCCCGAAGCCCGTCCGGGCCCGGCGTTCCCCGAGCACGAAGCCCGCGTCGACGCCCTGCGGCGGCAGCTCACCGAGATCAGCGGCGAAGCCACCGTACGGCTGGCGAAGAAAACCTCGAACCTCTTCCGCTCCCGGGCGGCCACGCGGCACCCGGGGCTGGACGTCTCCGGGTTCAGCCACGTGCTGCGCGTCGACCCCGAAACCCGGACCGCCGACGTCGAAGGGATGGTCACCTACGAGCAGCTCGTCGACGCCACCCTGCCGCACGGGCTGATGCCGCTGGTAGTCCCGCAGCTCAAGACCATCACCCTCGGCGGCGCGGTCACCGGCCTCGGCATCGAGTCCTCGTCGTTCCGCAACGGCATGCCGCACGAGTCGGTGCTCGAGCTCGAGATCCTCACCGGCGACGGCCGGATCGTCGTCGCCACGCCGGACAACGAGCACCGCGACCTCTTCCACGGCTTCCCCAACTCCTACGGCACCCTCGGCTACGCGCTGCGGCTGCGGATCCTGCTGGAGCCGGTCAAGCCGTTCGTCGAGCTCCGGCACGTCCGCTACCACGACCGGGAGACCTTCTTCCGCGCGCTGGGCGAGGTCTGCGAGAGCGGCGAGCAGGACTTCGTCGACGGCACGGTCTTCGGCCCGGACGAGCTCTACTTGACGCTGGGCAGCTTCACCGACTCCGCACCGTCGACCAGCGACTACACCTGGCTGGACATCTACTACCGGTCCATCCAGCGGCGCGAGACCGACCACCTCACCGTCCGCGACTACCTCTGGCGCTGGGACACCGACTGGTTCTGGTGCTCCCGCGCGTTCGGCGTCCAGCACCGGCTGCCGCGGCTGCTGCTCGGCCGCCGGCTGCTCCGGTCGTCGGTGTACTGGAAGGCCGTCGCGCTCGACCGCCGGTTCAAGATCGCCGAGCGGCTGCTCAAGCTCCGGCGGATGCCGCCGGAGGAGACCATCGTGCAGGACATCGAGGTGCCGCTCGCCCGTGCGGCGGAGTTCCTCGAGTTCTTCGAACGGGAGATCCCGATCAGCCCGGTCTGGATCTGCCCGCTGAAGCAGCGCCCGGGCGGCGTGCGCTGGCCGCTGTACGAACTCGACCCCGCCGAGCTCTACGTCAACTTCGGGTTCTGGTCGTCGGTGCCACTGGCGCCCGGCGAACGCGACGGCGTGCACAACCGGATGATCGAGGCCGAAGTCACCCGGCTCGGCGGGCACAAGTCGCTCTATTCGGACAGCTTCTACGCCGAAGACGAGTTCTGGCGGCTCTACAACGGCGACGCCTACGCGCAGCTCAAGCGGACCTACGATCCGGGCCGCCGGCTGCTCGGCCTCTACGAAAAATGCGTCCGCCGCCGGTGAAAGGAACGAACGTGACCCAGGCAAGCACCACGGTCGGCGAGGTCTTCGAGCGGCTCCTCGGCCCTCGCGCCACCGTGTCGATCACCGCCTACGACGGCAGCAGCAGCGGCCCGGCCGACGCCCCGGTGGCCATCCAGGTGCGCTCGCCGCTGGCGCTGGACTACCTGATGTCCTCCCCCGGCGACCTCGGCCTCGCCCGCGCGTACGTCGCGGGGGCGCTCGACGTCACCGGCGACCTCTACAGCGCCCTGCACGCGCTGTCGGCCCAGGTCGACCAGCTCACCGCGGCCGACCGGCTGTGGCTGCTGCGCAAGCTCGGCCCGAGCCACCTGCGGCTGGTCAAACCGCCCGCCGAGGAGCACCCGAGCCGGTTCCGCCGCGGGCTGACCGCGCTCCGCCATTCGAAGGAGCGCGACAGCGAGGCCATCGCCAGCCACTACGACGTCTCCAACCGGTTCTACGAGCTGGTCCTCGGCCCGTCGATGGCCTACACGTGCGCGGTGTTCCCGACCGCGGACGCCACACTGGAGGAGGCGCAGGCCAACAAGTTCGACCTGGTCTGCCGAAAGCTCGGCCTGAAGCCCGGGATGCGACTGCTCGACGTCGGCTGCGGCTGGGGCGGCATGGTCGCGCACGCCGTCCGGCACTACGGCGTCGAAGCCCTCGGCGTCACACTTTCGCGTGAACAAGCGCAGTGGGCGCAAAAGAACATCGTCGCCCTCGGCCTCGCCGACCGCGCCGAAATCCGCCATCTGGACTACCGGGACGTCACCGAAACGGGGTTCGACGCGATCTCCTCGATCGGCCTGACCGAGCACATCGGGGCACGCAACGTGCCCGGCTACTTCCGCTTCCTGGCCGGGAAGCTGAAGCCGCACGGACGCCTGCTCAACCACTGCATCACCAACCCGGACACCAGCGTCGCCCACCGCTCGCGCGGGTTCATCGACCGGTACGTCTTCCCGGACGGCGAGCTGGAGGCACCGGGCGAGATCGTCACCGCGATGCACGACAGCGGCCTGGAGGTCCGGCACTCGGAGAACCTGCGGGAGCATTACGCCTTGACGCTGGCCGGGTGGTGCGCGAACCTCGACGAGCACTGGGACGAGGCGGTCGCCGAGGCCGGCGCCGGGCGCAGCCGCGTCTGGGCGCTGTACCTCGCGGCCTGCCGGCTGGCGTTCGAGCGGCGCGAGATCGAACTGCACCAGGTGCTCGGGGTGCGAACCGACAGTGAGGGCGGGATGGGCATGCCACTCCGTCCCGACTGGGGGGTTTGACCCGGGTGCGGGGAGTAGTGCGAGAATGACACCGAGACCGGGACGTCCGAACGGGACGCTCCGGCTCACTAACAAAGAGTGGGTATAGGTATGGCTCAGGGCAGTGTCAAGTGGTTCAACGGTGAAAAGGGCTTCGGCTTCATCGCCCAGGACGGCGGGGGTCCGGACGTGTTCGTCCACTACTCCGAGATCCAGGGCACCGGCTTCAAGTCGCTCGACGAGGGCCAGCGCGTCGAGTTCGAAATCGGCCAGGGCCAGAAGGGCCCGCAGGCCCAGCGCGTCAGCGTCATCTGAGCCACGAGGCACCTGAAGGCCCCCGTCCACTGGGCGGGGGCCTTCTTCGTGTGCGGCCACACGGCGGATTCACAACGATCAGGTAACGTGGAGGACGTAGCGAGCACGCCGCCGGCAGGAGCGGCGACGTCTCCCCTCGCCGCCCGCCGGGTGTTCCCGCTCCCCGGCCTCCCGCGCGTACCTCGCCGCGGTGCCGACCTGGAAACGAGTAGTGCATGACCGCCTCTGTGAAGGCTCCCCGTCCCGCGCCGAAACCGGTGCTCTCCGGTAAGCAGACGCTCGCCGAACTGATCACGATCCGCACGTTCCTGCTGGTCCCGTTCCTCGCGCTGGCCGCGGCCGTCCCGGTGTTCTGGGGCTGGGGCGTCAGCTGGCTGGACCTCACCATCGGCGGCGCGTTCTTCGTGGTGTCCACCCTCGGGGTGACCGTCGGCTACCACCGCTACTTCACCCACGGCGCTTTCCGCGCGAAGCGGGCCCTGCGAGTCGCGCTGGCCATCGCGGGCGGCCTCGCCGCCCAGGGCCCGGTGATCGGCTGGGTCGCCGACCACCGCCGCCACCACGCCTTTTCCGACCGCGAGGGCGACCCGCACTCGCCGTGGCTGTTCGGCACCTCCGCGGTGGCGCTCGCCCGCGGCTTCTGGCACGCCCACATGGGCTGGCTGTTCGGCCGCGACAAGACCAACGTCGAGCGGTTCGCCCCGGACCTCGCGGCCGACCGCGACCTGCGCGTCGTCGACCGGCTGTTCCCGCTGTGGGTGGTGCTGAGCCTGCTGCTCCCGCCGCTGCTCGGCGGCCTGCTCACGCTGTCGTGGTGGGGCGCGCTGACCGCGTTCCTCTGGGCGGGACTGGCCCGGATCTCGTTCCAGCACCACGTGACGTGGTCGGTGAACTCGATCTGCCACATGATCGGTGAGCGCCCGTTCGCGAGCCGCGACCGCTCGGCGAACTTCTGGCCGCTGGCGATCCTGTCGATGGGCGAGTCCTGGCACAACACCCACCACGCGGACCCGACGTCGGCCCGCCACGGCGCGCTGCGCGGCCAGATCGACGTCTCGGCGCGGGTCATCTGGCTGTTCGAGAAGCTCGGCTGGGCGTGGAACGTCCGCTGGCCGACGCCGAAGCGCCTGGCAGCGCTCGCCCGGTGAGCACCGTCGCCCTCACCTTCGACGACGGCCCGTACCCGTCGACCACGCCGGCCCTGCTGGCCGCCCTCGGCGAGGTGCGGGCGACGTTCTTCCTGTGGGGCGAGCACGCCGAGGCGCACCCGGCCCTGGTGCGCGCGATCGCCTCGGCCGGGCACGTGCTCGGCAACCACACGTGGACGCACCCGCGGCTCACGTCACTGGACGCCGCCTCCCGCGACGCGGAGATCCGCCGGACCCAGGAGCTGCTGACCTCGCTCACCGGCGTCCGCCCCGTGCTGTTCCGGCCGCCCTACGGCGACACCGATCCGGCCGTCGCGTCGGCCGCCGCCGAGCAGGGGCTCGACGAGGTGCTGTGGAGCGTCGACACCCGGGACTGGGCGGGGTGTTCCGCAGACGAGATCGTCACGGCGGCTTCGGCGGTGGAGCCGGGCGGCGTCGTGCTCATGCACGAAGGCCGCCCGGCCACCGTCGAGGCGGTGCCCCGCGTCCTGGCAGCTCTCGCCGCCCGCGGGCTGCATCCCGGTCCGGTGCAGCGGCCATGAGGGGCACGCTCATCGCTTTTGAGGCCAGGACCCGGCAAAGTCGGATCGACGGCGGCCGGCGGCGGGGCGGATGCGCCCCAATGTGGCCTTCGGTGCGTCGGACGCACCGAAGGCCACATTGGGTGCGCTCGGACTCGCATTACCAGACCCAGCAGACACACCCGTCACACCGGTCACTCAGCTCGGCTCAGGGGGCGGCCGGCCCGACGACTTTGCCGGGGCCGATACGCACCAATGTGGCGTTCGGTGCGTCCAACGCACCCAACGCCGCATCGGGTGCATCCGGAACCAGAACACCAGACCCAGCAGCCGCATCGGTCACTGCCTACACCGGCCAGCCGGTCGGACACGACTTAGCCGGCACCCGGTCGCCGGACGGCCGCCCGCACGTCATGAAGGGGTCGTTCACCTCGCCAGACGACATGAACGACCCCTTCATGACATTTCCCGCAACGCCGGGCAAACTGCGCGGCCGCGACTTGCCGGGCCCCTGACCGGAAGTCATGAGGGTGCCCCTCATGACTTCCGGTCAGGGGTTGATGCGGGTGTAGGCCGGTTTCGGGTGCAGGTTCTCGTCGAAGAGGCAGGCCGCGCCCTCGCCGGGGAACACGTCCGGGACCCAGGAGTGCCGGTCGGTGAAGCCCCACGTCGTGAACTCGACGCAGCGGCGGACCGCCTGGCAGCCGTCCCAGAGCTGGCCGAAGTAGCTCGCCTGGGTGTCGAGCTTCGCCGCGTCGGGCGGGGTCGGGATGCGGACGTCCGCCTCCGTGATCGCGACGTCCACGCCGAGCTTCGCCAGCCGGGCCAGGTTGGCCCGGTACTCCGCCGGGAAGCCGTACTGGATGGACAGGTGCCCCTGGATCCCGACGCCGCCGATCGGCACGCCCTGCCGCCGCAGGGTCTTCACCAGCTCGTACACGGCGTCGCTCTTCGGGTTGCGGCCTTCGATGTTGTAGTCGTTGAGGTAGAGCGTCGCCTTCGGGTCGGCCGCGTGCGCCCAGCGGAAGACGTCGGCGACGAAGCCGTCCCCGAGCTTCTGCCGGAACACCGTGTCGCGCCGCGTGCCGTCCTCGTTGAAGATCTCGTTGACGACGTCCCAGGCACGGACCTTTCCCTGGTACCGCTTGACTTCCGTCGTGATGTGGTCGCGCAGGACCCGGCGCAGCTCGTCGGCGGGGAGTGCGGCGACCCAGTCGGGGAGCTGGGAGTGCCAGACGAGCGTGTGGCCGCGGACGGTCTTGTGGTGCTCCTGGGCGTAGCGGACGATGGCGTCCGCGCCCGACCAGTCGTACTGCCCGCGGACGGCCTCGACGGTGCCCCACTTCATCTCGTTCTCGGGGGTGACATTGTCGAATTCGCGGGTGAGCACGGCCCGGTAATCGGTTTCCGACGCCAGGTAGGACGCGGCGACCGCGCTGCCGACATAGCGGTTCGTGGTGTATTGCAGCGGAACCGACGCGGAAGCCGCCGGCGCCTGCCACACCGCGATACCGGCGACGGCGGCGAGCACCACCACGGCACGTTTCTTCGGAATTCTTCTCAGCATCTTCACCCTTCCATCGACAATGGCGGACCGAAAGTTTCGAAGCGTTTGAATTCAGGTTTCGATGACCTAGAATCTCCTTCATGACAACGAAGTCCGAGGAACTCGAGCCGACCGCGTCCCGGGTCACGATCGCCCGGATCGCCGCCGAGACCGGCGTTTCGGTACCGACCGTTTCGAAAGTGCTGAACGGCCGCCCGGACGTCGCCGAAAGCACCCGCGCCCGCGTGGAAGCGGTCATCGGGAAATACGGTTACCGCCGCCGGGCCGACGAGCGGTCCCGCCGTTCGCGATTACTGGAACTGATGTTCCACGAACTCGAAAGCACGTGGGCACTGGAAATCATCCGCGGGGTCGAGTGCGTCGCCCGCGAAAACGGAATGGCGGTCGTGCTCGCGGAATCCTCGGGACGGCACACCCCCGGCCAGAGCTGGCTGGAGAGCGTCCTCGCCCGCCGCCCGGTCGGCATCGTTTCGGTGTGCTCGGACTTCACCGGCGGGCAGCTGGCCAAGCTGCGCGCCCGCGACATCCCGCTGGTCGTGGTCGACCCGGCCGGCGCCCCGGGCCCGGAGACGCCCTCGATCGGGGCCACGAACTGGCAGGGCGGCCTGACCGCGACCCGCCACCTGGTGGAGCTGGGCCACCGCCGGATCGCGATGATCGGCGGCCCGGAAGGCGTGCTGTGCAGCCGCGCGCGCATCGACGGCTACCGCACGGCCCTGGAGACGGCGGGCCTGGCGTTCGACCCGGCCCTGGTCCGCCGCGGCGACTTCCACGTCCGCTCGGGTTACCGCGAGCTGGCATCGTTGCTCACCCTCCCGGATCCCCCGACGGCGGTGTTCGCGGGCAGCGACCTGCAGGCCCTCGGCGTGTACGAAGCCGCCCGCGGCGCGGGGCTGCGCATCCCGGACGACCTGAGCGTGGTGGGTTTCGACGACCTGCCGATCGCCCGCTGGCTGACCCCGGAGCTGACGACGATCCGCCAGCCCCTGCAGGAGATGGCCGCCGCGGGCGCGCGGCTGGCGATTTCGCTGGCCCGCGGGGTGGTTCCGGAGAGCCAGCGGGTGGAGCTGGCGACGAGCCTGGTGGTCCGGCACAGCACGGCGGCGCCGGCCCACCGCCGAACCGCGGTCTTGTCGGGCGGCCTGCGATAACCGGCGGCGGGGGCCGGACGCGTAGCTTTCACGTGAAAGCTACGCGTCGGTCGTCGGGGGCGGCTCATCCCGGCCACCGCATGCTCTCCGGCGGCCCCAGGTAACTCGGCCGCAAGCCGCCCGTGTCGACCACCAGCTTCCGCAGCACCACCGCCGGGTCCACCATCCAGAACTTCAGCACGTGCGGGCCCGCCTCCCCCACCACGTGCGCCGTCGACGTCAGGTTCACGTTGTCCGACGTCGTGCGCTCCCACGGGCGGTTCATCGACGTGTCATCGGCGCCCGTCGCCTTCGTGATGTTCACGACCTGCGGTTCCGCGTCGTCGAACGAGACCGCGTAGCGCAGCCCGTCCCCCGCCAGCACGTTGTTGCGCGGCGCGAGGTGCGCCCACACCGTGACCGGCCCGGCCGTGAACAACGTCATCCGGTACTCCAGCCGGGCACCCGCTCCGGGCGCCACGCTCCCCGCCGTCACCGGGAACGGCGTCATCCCCAGGTCCGGGACGCGCCGCCACGAAACCGGCCCGGCACCGACGTTCGCGCTGCAGTGCGGCGCCTCGACCGACACGTACCCGCCCGCCTCGACGAACCCGCGGCGCCACGGGAGCGGCAAGTCCTGGTGCCGCACCACCGCGTCCACCACGACCGACGCACCGGCGCCCGACACCGTGATCGGCACCGTCGTCGTGCCCCGGGGCGCCCGGGCCCAGTCGATGCGCACGGTCATCCGCAGCTCCTCCTCCACTCGCCCGCCGCGCGGCTCGACCCGGACCCACGGCGCGCCCGGGGTGACCGTGCAGCGGAACGGCGTCCGGCCGCGGTTGAACACGTCGATGTACTGCGCCGGCGCGCTTTGCCACGGGCTGAACTCCGGCAGCACCGGCCGTCCCGGCGCGCCCGGCCACGCGTCGAGCGACCCGTCGACCGCCACGCCCAGCGACGCCGCGGCGGGGACGTCGAGGCGGCGCACCGCCGGGAAGATCACGTCCGGCAGGGCCACGTTGTTCAGCTCCGGCTGCTGCCAGGGCGCGTTCGGCCCGTACCGCTCGACATCGCCGTAGTCGATGTGCGGCTGGGTCTGGAGCCCCTGCCACTTCCCGCCCGCGACGGCGGTGTTGTACTTCTCCGCCAGCGCGAGGTCGTCGGCGAACCGGGCCTCGGTGACGGCGGCGAGCGCGTTCGCCGAAGCCCTCCCCTGTGCGGCGTACAGCAGGTTGGTGAACTCCGCACGCCGCAGCGCATACAGGTTCGCTGACGCCTGGACCTCGTAGCCCACCAGTTCGTAGAACGCGTCCCGGTACGCCGCGGGCACCCGGGCCGCGACGCGGGCGGCCCGCGCGCCCAGGTCCTGCCACTCGGCGGTGACCCGGTCCAGTTCGCCGTAGTTCTCCAGGCTGAACGGCGTCGCCTGGTCGTCGTAGGTGATGGCGCCGTCCGCGGCGAGGGTGGCCCGCCGGTTCAGCAGCTCCGGTTTCCGCCGCGACTGCAGCCGCCCGTAGTCGTGCAGCAGCCCGGCGATGTCCGCGGCGAGCGCCGAGCCGAAGTTCTCCGCGGCGAACTCGCGCTCCCAAGTGGACAATCGCGAAGCGGGCCACGCCGACGGGTTCCAGGCGTAGTCGAGGAAGAACTGCAGCGGCAGCTCGTTGCCCTTCATGTCCCCGACGTTCGCCACCCACAGCCGGTCGTTCCCGTGGGCGGCGGCCTGGTTCAGCTGCTCCCACGTGTTCGCGATCAGCGCGGTGTCGACCCACTTGTAGTTGCGGCCGCCCCCGACGTAGTCGAAGTGGTAGTACAGCCCGTACCCGCCCGGGTGCGGCGGCAGCGAGAGGTCCGGCTGCTTGCGGATGTTGCCCCAGTTGTCGTCGGTGAACACCACGATGACGTCGTCCGGCGGGCGCAGGCCCTGCACCCAGTACCGCTGGACCTCCTTGTAGAGCGTCCACACCTGCGGGACGTCGGTGCTCAGTTCGCGGGCGAGGATCTCCCGCTCGGCGGCGATGATCTCCCGCATCAGCTCGATGCCGTCGCCGTCGGGCAGGCTGACGTCGCCGTTGCCGCGCATGCCGAGCGTGACGACGCCTTCGAAGCCCTCGCGCGCCATCCGGCGGATGCCCTCGGTCCAGTACGCCTTGATGGCCTCGCCGTTGCGGCGGAAGCTCCACTCCCCCGTGCCGCCGTACGGGTCGTGGCCCGGCGTCGCGTGCCGGTTCCACTCCTCGATGCCGCGCATCATCGGCGCCTCGTGCGAAGTGCCCATGACGACGCCGTACTCTTTGGCCGTCGCGTGGTTGAGCGGGTCGTCCTCGGCGAAGGCCCGCCCCCACACCGCCGGCCACAGGTAGTTGGCCCGCAGCCGCAGCATCGTCTCGAACACCTTGGCGTAGAACAGGCGGTTGAAGCCGCCGGGGTAGCCCGGCGCGAGCCCCGGCCCGAAGTACCGCGGCGCCCAGGTGCCGAGCGCCGGGTTCTCGTCGTTGATGAAAAACCCGCGGTACTTCACGTGCGGGGTGCCGAGGCTGAACCGCTCCGCCGGGAAGTGCAGCTCGGCCTGCCGCCGCGGCGGGACGTCGGCCCACCAGTACCACGGCGAAACGCCGATCCGCCGCGAGACCTCGTAGACGCCGTAGATGACCCCGCGCTGATCGCTGCCGGTCAGCACGAGCCGCCCGTCGACGACCTGGCTCAGCGAGGTCTCCCACTTCCCGGCGATGTCCCGGACGTCCAGGTGCCCGGCCGCCACCAGCGAGTCGACCAGCGGGCTGTGCCCGAGGGTGCCGACCAGCACCACCGGACCCTCGGCGGGAACCGCGTCGGCCACGACGGGCCGGACGCCGGTGACGCGCTCGACGTCGGCGGCCAGGTCAACGGCGACCCGGCGGACTCCCGGCAGGTCGCCGGGGGCGACCACGATCGTCGCGGCCTTCCCCCGCGACACCAACGGGAACCCGGTCCCCGCCTCGGCGAGTCCCGGCAGGGCGGCCGACCCGGCCCCGGCCAGTGCGAGCAACTGCAGAAAGGTACGGCGGTGGACCTCGGACGGCACGGGAGACCTCCTGAGTCAGCCCTTCACGGATCCGGTCAGCCCGCCGACGATGCGCCGTTCGGCGAGCACGAAGAACGCGAGCGCCGGGATCATCGACAGCGCGGTGAACGCGAGCACGCGTGCGGTGTCCTGGGAGTACTGGGACTGGAACGTCGCGACGCCGAGCGGCAGCGTGAAGTGCGCGGAGTCGTTGAACACCAGCAACGGCAGCAGGTAGGCGTTCCAGCTGGTGACGAAGGCGAGAACGGCGACCGTGGTGAGGGCCGGGGTCGACAGCGGCAGCAGGATGCGCCAGAAGAACCCGAGCCGGCTCGCGCCGTCGAGCACGGCCGCGTCCTCGATCTCCCCCGGGATCGCGTGCATGAACGGCCGCAGGATCACGATCGTCACCGGCAGCGAGAACGCCGCCTCCGGGATCGCCACGCCCCAGAAGCTCTCGAGCATGCCCAGCTGGCGCAGCCACAGGTACAGCGGCAGCGTCGCCACCGTCAGCGGGAACAGCAGCCCGAGCGTGAACAGGGTGTACAGGCCTTCCCGGCCCTTGAACTGGTACCGCGACAGCGCGTACCCGGCCATCGAACCCAGGCCCACCGCGACCCCGGTCGCGATCACCGCGATCAGCGCGCTGTTGCCGAGGAACGTCCAGAACGCGCCCGAGCCGAGGACCGAGGCGTAGTTGTCCGAGATCCACGGGCTGGGCAGCCCGGCCGGGTCGTTGTTGAGCTGGGCGTTGCTGCGGAACCCGCCGAGCACGACGAACAGCAGCGGCACGACGGTCACCCCGAGCACGACGATCGCCGCGAGGTAGCCGACCGACAGGCCGAACCGGCGTGAACGCATCAGCCCACCATCCTCGTCAGGGCGCCCTGGGTGTCGCGGCGGAGCGCGAACCGCTGGTACAGCAGGGCGAACACGAAGCAGATGACGAACAGGATCACCGCCACCGCGGAGCCGAACCCGAACTCGTAGCGCTTGAAGCCGTGGTCGACCAGGTAGGACGCCATCGTCGTCGACGCGTTCGCCGGGCCGCCCGTCGTCATGATCCAGACGACGTCGAACAGCTGCAGCGAGCCGATCACCGACAGGAAGATCCAGATCCGGATGGTCGGCCCGAGCAGCGGCAGCACCACGTGACGAGTGGTCTGCCAGGCCGACGCGCCGTCCAGCGCGGCGGCTTCGCGCAGCTCGGCCGGCACGCCCTGCAGGCCGGCCAGCAGCAGGATGATGCCGAAGCCGACGTACTTCCAGGTGATCACCGCGAACAGCGTGTAGAGCACGATGCCCGGGTCGGCCAGCCACTGGTGGATCAGGCCGCCGAGCCCGACTCCCTTGAGCACCTGGTCGGCGAACCCGTTGGGCTGCAGCATCAGCACCCAGATCACCGCGGTGATGGCCTCGGAAAGCACGTACGGCGCGAACACCAGCGCGCGCAGCACCGCGCGGCCCCGCAGCTTCCGGTTGAGCAGCATCGCCAGCCCGATCGACAGCGGCAGCTGCACCACGATCGACAGCCCCGCGATGATCAGGTTGTGCACGATGGCGCTCTGGAACACCGACCCGCTGAAGGCGTCGACGTAGTTGTCGAAACCGATGAACTTGTCGAGCGGGCCGAAGCCGTTCCACTTGAACAGGCTGTAGAACGCGGCGATCCCGATCGGCACCAGGACGAACCCGGTGAACAGCAGCAGCGCCGGCCCGAGCAGCAGCGCCAGTTCGAGCCGCTTCCGCAGGCCGGACCGCCGCCGCCGGGCGCCGACCGCCGGTGCGGACGGCCGCGCCGCCGTCCGCACCGGGGTCGTCGCCGTGGTCACTTGTTACCCGCCGCGGCCTGGTTGACGGCGGTCACGATGCCTTCGGGGGTGCCCTGGCCGGCGAACATGTTGGCCACCGCGTCGTTCAGCGCGGCGCCGACCGCGGTCGGGAACGCCCGGTCGAAGTACATCTGCAGGTACGGCGACTTCGTGCCGTAGTCGTAGACGGCCCGCAGCGTGTCGGTCTTCAGCGACTTCGCGGCCACGGTGTTGACGGGCAGGCCGGCCCCCTGCGCGGCGAGCTGCGTCTGCACCGGCTCGCTGCCCAGGTACTGCAGGAAGTCCGCGCACGCCTTCGACGCGCGGGTGGTGCAGGCGAAGCCGTCACCGCCGCCGAGCACGGCCGCCGGGTCGCCCTGGCCGCCCGTCACGGACGGGAACGGGAACCAGCCGATCTTCGAATCCAGCTGCTTGTCGTCGGTCAGCGCCGACATCGTGCCGGGCTCCCAGTCGCCCTGCAGTTCCATCGCGGCCTTGCCGTTGGCGACGAGGCCGGCGGAGCTGCCCGCGCCCTGCTGGGCCGGCGTGCCGGCGAACCCGGTCTGGAACGGCTGCGTGGCCAGGAAGTTCTTCAGGTCCTGGCCGGCCTTCGTCCAGCACGGGTCTTCCAGCTTGACCGCCTTCACCGACTGCTTGAGCACGTCGACCGAGCATTCGCGGATGGCGAAGTAGTTGAAGTAGAAGGCGTCGGGCCAGCGGTCCTTGCCGCCGACCGAGATCGGCGCGATGTTCTTGGCCTTCAGCTGCGAAACGGCGGTGTTCAGCTCCTCCATCGTCTTCGGCGGGGTGGTGATCCCCGCCTGCTGGAAGAGGTCCTTGCGGTACCAGAAGCCGACGAAGTGCTGCTCGAACGGCACGCCGTACTGCTTGCCGTCGACCTGCCAGTTCTCCCCGAACTTGCCGGTGGTCTGGGTGATCCACGGCTTCGTGGCGTCGGTGATGTCGGCGACCTTGCCCGAGGTGATCTGCGAGGCGAGGTCACCGGCGCCCCAGGACTGGTAGACGTCCGGCGGCTCGGCCCCCTGCAGCGCGAGCGGGACCTTGGTGGGGAAGTCCTCGTTCTGCAGCGGCTGGGCCTTGATCGTGACGTCGGGGTGCGCCTGGTGGTAGTCGGCGACGACCTTCTCCCAGATCGACTTGATCGGGTCGGTCGTCCCGTTGTGCCACCAGGTGAGGGTGACCGGCCCGCTCGGCTGGGCTGGCGCGTCACTCCCCCCGCTGCACGCGGCGAGCGCGAGCGGGACGACGGCCGCCAGTGCGGCGAGAACGGGGATCCGGCGTTTTGCGAACATCGTGGGTCCACTCCTGACGACTTCGGCCGAGTTGGACGGGGCGTGACAGCGCCCGGGTTGGCGAAGAGTCTGCACCTGGGGCAAATCGGATGTCAATCGTTGTCGATAACGTTTTCCATGGTTAGTCTGAGCCGATGCAGCCCAGCTCGAGGGTGACCATCCGTGACGTCGCGGCGCGTGCCGGTGTCTCGGTGGCCACGGTTTCCAAAGTGATCAACGAGCGCTACGGCGTTTCCGCCGCGACGCTCGCCCGCGTCCGCGCGGTCATCGAAGAACTCGGCTACGAGGCCAGCCTCGTGGCGCAGAGCCTGAGAAACCACCGGACCAACGTCATCGGCATCCTGGTCGCCGACCTGGAACCGTTCTCGACCGAGCTGCTCAAGGGAGCCGCGGACGCCATCCGCGGCAGCGGTTTCGAGCTCGTCGTCTACTCCGCGGGCGGGCGCACCGGCGATCCGTCGGGTTGGGAGAAGCGCTACCTCTCCCGCCTGTCCGGCACCCTCGTTGACGGAGCCGTGCTCGTCACGCCCGCCGTCTCGCTCGAAGCCGTGCCCGGCACGCCGGTGGTCGCGGTCGACCCGCACACCGGCCCGTCGCACCTGCCGACCATCGACTCCGACAACCTCCGCGGCGCGCAGCTGGCCACCGAGCACCTCCTGGACCTCGGCCACCGGCGCATCGCGTTCCTCGCCGGCCGGCCCGACCTCGAATCGGCGTCCCTGCGCAAAGCCGGTTACCTGCGCGCACTCGAGGCCGCGGGCGTGCCCGCCGACGAGAACCTGATCCGGATCGGCGCCTACGACCCGGAAGTCTCCGCGGCCTCGGCCCACGACCTGCTGACCGGCCCGGACCGCCCGACCGCGGTGTTCGCCGCGAACGACATCTCGGCCATCGCGACCGTCGGCGCGGCCCGCGAACTGGGGCTTTCGGTGCCGGACGACCTTTCCGTCGTCGGCTTCGACAACGTCCCCGAGTCCGCGCTCTGCAGCCCGCCACTGACCACAGTGGACCAGCCCATCCGCGAAATGGGCCACCGCGCGATCAGCATGCTCATCGCCCTGATCAACGGCGACGAGGTCGCGCGCACCCACGTCACCCTCGACACCGGCCTCGTGGTGCGGCACTCGACCCGGGCCCTCTCCTGAACTTCCCTCCGTGACATCCGGGGCTCCGCCCCGGGCCGGGGGCTCCGCCACCCGGAACCCCCGAAAGCTTCTGAAGAAGGGCGGAAAGCCTTGACCACCCAGCCCACCACGGCACCGGAGCCGTGGCGCGACCCCACGGCCGACCCGGGCGAACGCGTCCGCGCGCTGATGGCGCGGATGACCCTCCGCGAGAAGCTCGCCCAGCTCTACGGCGTCTGGGTCGGCATCGACTCCGGCGGCGAGATGGCCCCGCACCAGCACGAGTTCGTCGACGCGGCGCTCGACTTCGACGACCTGGTCCGCCACGGCATCGGGCAGCTGACCCGCGTGTTCGGCACCCGCCCGGTCGACCCGGTGATCGGCGCGCACAGCCTGGCACGGACCCAGCGGCAGATCGTGTCCAGCAGCCGGTTCGGGATCCCCGCCGTGGTGCACGAAGAGTGCCTGACCGGGCTGGCCGCGTGGCAGGCGACGATCTACCCCGCGCCGCTGTCGTGGGGCGCGACGTTCGACCCGGACCTCATCCGCCGCATGGGCGAGCGGATCGGGCTGACCATGCGCGGCCTCGGCGTGCACCAGGGCCTCGCGCCGGTTCTCGACGTCGCCCGCGACCTGCGCTGGGGCCGCGTCGAGGAGACCATCGGCGAGGACCCGTACCTGGTCGGCACGATCGGCAGCGCGTACGTCGCGGGGCTCGAATCGGCCGGCATCGTCGCGACCCTCAAGCACTTCGTCGGCTACTCCGCCTCGCGCGCCGGCCGTAACCTGGCCCCGGTTTCGGCCGGGCCGCGGGAAATCGCGGACGTCCTGCTCCCGCCGTTCGAGCTGGCGCTGCGCGCGGGCGCCCGGTCGGTGATGAACGCCTACACCGACACCGACGGCGTCCCCTCCGCCGCCGACGCGTCGCTGCTGACCGACCTGCTGCGGGACACCTACGGCTTCGACGGCACGGTCGTCGCCGACTACTTCTCCGTGGCGTTCCTGCACCGGCTGCACGGGGTCGCGGCCGACCGCGCCGACGCCGCCGGCCAGGCGCTCACCGCGGGCATCGACGTGGAACTGCCCACCATGGACTGCTACGGCGAGCCGCTGCTCGCCGCGGTGGAAGGGGGTGCGGTCGACGCCGCCGCCGTCGACCGCGCCCTCGAACGGGTGCTGCGGCAGAAGTGCGAACTGGGCCTGCTCGACGCCGACTGGGCGCCCGAGGTGCCGGAGGAGATCGACCTCGACGACGCCGATTCGCGGACGCTGGCCCGTGAGGTGGCCGAAAAGTCGATCGTGCTGCTGCACAACGACGGGACGCTCCCGCTGTCCCCCGGCGCTCGCGTGGCCGTGGTGGGTCCGCGCGCGGACGCGGCGGGCGCGATGCTCGGCTGCTACTCGTTCCCGCTGCACGTCGGCGTCCACCACCCCGACGTCCCGTTCGGGGTTTCGGTGCCGACGGTGCTGGAAGCGCTGCGGTCGTCCTACGACGTCAGCTACGCGCTCGGCTGCCCGGTCACCGGCGGGGACGACGCCGGGATCGCGGAAGCCGTGGCGACATGCGCGGACGCGTCGGTGTGCGTGGCCGTGCTGGGCGACCGGGCCGGGCTGTTCGGCGGCGGGACGTCCGGCGAAGGCTGCGACGCGCCCGACCTGCGGCTGCCCGGCCGGCAGGAGGAACTGCTGGACGCGCTGCTCGACACCGGCAAGCCGGTCGTCGTGGTGCTGCTTTCGGGCCGGCCGTACGAGCTTTCCCGCCAGCTCCCCCGGCTGGCCGCGGTCGTCGCCGGGTTCTACCCCGGCGAGGAAGGTGCTTCGGCGCTCGCGGACGTCCTCAGTGGACGGATCGACCCGGCCGGCCGGCTGCCGGTGAGCTTCCCGGCGGCGGGCACGAGCCAGCCGTCGACCTACCTGGCGGCGCCGCTCGGCCGGCGCAGCGAGGTCAGCACGGTCGACCCCACGCCGCTCTTCCCGTTCGGACACGGGCTTTCCTACGCGCCGGCGACCTGGCTGGACGTCAGCGCGACGGGCTCGGTCTGGCCGACCGACGGCGTGTGCCGGGTCCGGGTCACGCTGCGCAACGACCACGAGCGCGAGACGTCCGAAGTCGTCCAGGTGTACCTGCACGACCCGGTCGCCGAGGTCGCGCGGCCCGAGCGCCAGCTGATCGCGGCCCGCCGCGTCACGCTGGCCCCGGGCGCGACCGAGGTGCTGGACATCGGGCTGCACGCGGACCTGACGTCCTACACCGGCCGCGCGGGCCGCCGCCAGGTCGACCCCGGCGACGTCGAACTGCGCGTCGGGACCTCGAGCGAGCAGATCGTCGCCACGCTGCACTGCACCCTGACCGGGCCGCGCCGGCACGTCGGCTTCGACCGGGTCCTGGCGCCGGAGTTCTCGCGGTGAGACGCGCAGCGCTGGTCGCGACGCTGGCGGTCCTGACCGCGTTGTTCGCGGGCGCCTCGGCCCGGCCGCCGTCGTCGCACTGGGTGGCGACGTGGACGTCGATGCCGCAGCTGACCGAACCCGCGAACCTGCCGCCGGCGCCGTACACCGGCACCGACCGGGTGCTGGACAACGCTTCCCTGCGGCAGACGGCGCACGTCACGGCCGGCGGGCCCCGCATCCGCCTGCGGTTCTCGAACGCCTTCGGCGGGGCTCCCCTGCCGCTGACGGCGGTCACGGTGGCGCGCCCGGTCGCGGGTGCCGCCGGGGTGCCGTCGGTGGTCCCGGGCAGCGTCGTGCCGGTGACGTTCCACGGCAAGCCGTCGACGTCGGTCCCGGTGGGCGCGCAGGTGGTCTCGGACCCGCTGCCCTTCCCGGTGCGGCCCTTCGAGAACATCGCCGTGACCGCGTACCTGGCGCAGGGGCAGGCTTCGCTGTCGGTCACCTCGCACCCGGGCTCGCGGACGACGTCGTACCTGGTGCCCGGCAACCAGGTCACGGCGGCGGACCTGCCGGGCGCGACCCCGGTGGACCACTGGTACTTCCTGAGCGGCGTCGAGGTGCTGTCGCCGGCTTCGGCGGTGGCGGTGATCGGCGACTCCCTGTCCGACGGCCGCGGTTCGACGACGAACGGCAACGACCGCTGGCCGGACGTGCTGGCGTCCCGCGTGCCGTCGGCGGTGCTCAACGAGGCCGCGGGCGGCAACCGCGTCCTGCAGGACGGCCTGGGCCCGAACGTGCTGGCCCGCCTGGACCGCGACCTGCTCGCCCAGAGCGGCGTGTCGTGGGCGATCGTGTTCGAAGGCGTCAACGACATCGGCACGGCCACCCCGGCCGGCGCCGCGGACGTGGCCGAGCAGCTGATCGACGCCTACGACCAGATCCTGGTCCGCGCCCACGCTGCCGGCATCGACGTGTACGGCGCGACCCTGACCCCGTTCGGCGGCAACACGAATTACGACACCCCGGAACGCGAGGCGGCGCGGCAGCGGGTGAACGCGTGGATCCGCGAGCCGGGCCATTTCGACGCGGTCCTCGACTTCGACCGCGTGGCCCGCGACCCGTCCGCCCCGGCGCGGCTGCTGCCGGCCTACGACGTCGGTGACCACCTGCACCTCAACCCCGCGGGATATCGCACATTGGGTTCGAGCGTTCCCGCGCACCTATTCCGGAACAGGTGAAAGAAATGTCCACGTGCCGGAAAGTGGACAATTCCTGGACGTCATTTCCGGCCGGACATCACGGATCGCCGAACCGCCCCTGACGGACCGTGATCACCCCGGCGAGCGCCGGATATCCGTTGGGACACAAGCGAGTCTCGAAGGTGGGGGCCTGTGCCGCGCGTCACAGGCTTCACCCTATAGTGGCGCCGTCTGATCGTCCTCACAGTGAGTCGTCGCTCCCCGGGAAGGGAAACCATGTCCGACGTCATCAACAGCATCTTCGGCCGCCCCAAGAACGAAAACCCCAGCTCCGGCGGGTACGCCTACGGCACCGTCGAGCCCGAGCCCGTGGTCGCCGAGGCCCCGGCCGACAGCGCCGAGGAGACGGATTCCGCGGCCGAGGCCGAAGCGACCGCGGAAACCGCCGTGGCCGTCGACAGCGACACCGACGAGGACGTGGCGGGCACCGAAGAGGACACCGCCGAGACCGAAGAGGACGACACGGACTCGGACGCCGTGGCCGAGGACGACACCGACGCGGTCGCCGAAGACGACGCGGACGCCGAGTCCGCGGAGGACGACTCCACCACCGAAGACGAGACCGACTCCGCCGAGGACGACTCGGCCGCCGACGACGCCGAGCCCGAAGCCGTCGCCGCCGAAGAAGACGAGGCAGCCACCGAGACCGAGCCGGCCGCGGAAGCGGAACCGGTCGCCGAGACCGAACCCGCCGCCGAGGCAGTCGTCGCCGAAGCCGAAGCCGTGGTCACCGGAGCGGCCGCCGAGACCCGCCCCGCGGCCGGCACCCGCGGCAGCACCACGGTGGCCGACGGGGTGGTCGCGAAGATCGTCACCCGCGTCGCCGCCAAGGCCGAAGGCGTGCACAGCGTCGCCGAAGACGGCATCACGATCGAACTCGCCGACGAGGTCGCCTGGATCACCATCCCGCTGGTGATCGACTTCGGCCACGCAGTCAAGGCGCTCGGCGAGCAGATCCGGGTCGCCGTGATCGACGCCGTCGAGCAGTACCTCGGTCTCGACGTCGAGGTCGTGGACGTCCACGTCACCGACATCCACTTCCCGGAAGCGGACTGATCCCCCGGCGCCCGGTCCCGCCACCCGGGACCGGGCGCCGCACCGGACGGTCCGGGCGTTGATCTCTCCCCCGCCGGGGTGAAGCCGGTGCGAGAACCCGCCGCGGCCGCTTTTCTCTCCCGTCGCGCTGGGAGAACACTCGCCACTCCTTCGAGTGGCGCGAGCCCGATGATCTTCATCATTACCGGGCACGCGAAGTCACGCGTCGTCGATTTCCCGCGTGAGTAAAGGATTTCCCGGTCCCGTCGCCTCTCCCGCCGTCGTCGGCCGGGTGCGGCGGTGCGCTGCTACTGTTCCGCCGCTCTGGTCCGGACCACTCCGGCCAGGTCCTTCTCGCGGGCGGCCGGCTCCTCGCCGCCCCGATCTCCGGAAAAGGCGACACTTGACCCACCTGAACCACCCCGGCCTGCCCGAGCCCGCGCCGGACACACCCGACTGGCACGTCACCGCGTTCCGCGGACCGCGACCGGGCGACGGCGACCACTCGCTGCTCGACGCCGTTCGCGCGCTGCGCGCCCGCATCCTGTTCGACCACGGCCGCCGCCCCGCGTTCCGCCGCGCGGACGGCACCCACGCCGACGACCAGGACCTCGACTTCGGCGCCTGGCACTTCCTCGCGCGGCGCAGTCCCGGCGGCCCGCCGCTGGGCTACATCCGGCTGTCCACACCGGACACCGGCGCGCGCTTCCAGTCCCGCGACTTCCTCGGCGACGAAGGCTACGAAGAACTCCTCGCGGCCGAAGGCTTTCCGGAAGGCGAGGTGTTCGAGCACAGCAGGCTCGTGGTCGAGCACCGCGCCCGCAAGCTCGGGCTCGGCCTCCACCTGAACGCACTGGCCATCGGCGCGGCACACCACCTCGGCGCACGGGCGATGATCGGCACCTCCGGCACGAAGGACGGCCAGGACCGCTTCCACGAGCGCTTCGGCTTCCGGCCCGTCCGCGGTACCCGCCGCTACGTGCCGCAGTACACCGAAGACGTCGTGATCATGCTCCACCGCGTCGCCGACGGCGGCGGGCAGCACCACGACCTGATCACCCGGTTGCGCGACGAGTTCCCGGTCATCGCCGCGGCGGGCCCGGGCCCGCTGCTCCCCGTGCCGCCCGCGCGCCGCACCTCCCCGGTCACGCTGACCGGTACCGCCGCGCCCGATCGCGACACGTTCCGGCCGGTCCTGCACACCGCGGCCGATCTCGACGCGCTGCTGGCGTCCGGCGACGTCCGCGAAGTCCACGACACGATCGACGAGCAGCTCACCGAGCTGGTCCGCAGCCGCGAACCGGCGTGCCGCGACGCCGTCGAGGTCGAGCGCAAGAAGCGTGAACAGCTGGCGGGTGCCGAGCCGTGGGAGTACGGCACCTGGGCGTGGTACCCGTGGTCGGGGCGGCTGGTGCACGTGCTGCCGCGCGAGGAGTTCCGGCTCGTGCGCACCGACCGCAACCGCGGCCGCATCGAGCGGCCCGAGCAGCGACGGTTGTTCGGCAAGCGGATCGGCGTAATCGGTCTGTCGGTCGGCAACAGCGCGGCGCTGACCTTCGCGCTGGAGGGCATCGGCGGCGCGTTCAAGCTGGCCGACTTCGACGACTTCGGGCTGTCCAACCTGAACCGGCTGCGCGGCGGGCTGCACGACCTCGGCGTCAACAAGGCGGTGCTCTCGGCGCGGCAGATGTTCGAGATCGACCCCTACCTCGACATCGAGATCGAGCGGGCCGGGCTGACCCCGGAGACGATCGAGCGGTTCTTCGCCGGCGGGCTCGACCTGCTCGTCGAGGAGTGCGACACGCCGTGGGTGAAGATCGCGGCGCGCGAGTACGCCCGCGACCTCGGCGTGCCGGTCGTGATGGACTGCAACGACCGCGGCATGCTCGACGTCGAGCGGTTCGACCGCGAACCCGACCGCCCGCTGCTGCACGGCCTGCTCGGCGACGTGAAGTCGGTCGACGTCCTGGAGCTGACCGCGAAGTCCCGGACCGAGCTGATCCTGGCCATGGTGGACGCGGGCCGGATCAGCCCGGAGCTGGCGGCGTCGTTCGGTGAACTGGGCCGTACCTTGAGCAGCTGGCCGCAGCTGGCTTCGGGGGTGGCGCTCGGCGGCGCGCTGTGCGGGGAGGCGGCCCGCCGCATCCTGCTCGGCCGGCCGTGCGGGTCGGGCCGGTTCTACACCGACCTCGACCAGCAGTTGCACCCCTCGCGCGACGTCTACGCGGGCGGTGCGCGATGACGGCGCTCCCGGTCCCGGTGGCCATCACGGGCACCGGCGTGCACCTGCCCCCGCAGGTCGTGACGAACGCCGAACTCGCGGCGACGCTGGACACGTCGGACGAGTGGATCGTCAGCCGCACCGGCATCCGCGCCCGCCGCCGCCTCGCGCCGGACCGCGCCACTTCGGACATGTGCGCGGCCGCGGCGCACCCCGCCCTGGCCGCGGCCGGCGTCTCGCCGCGCGACCTCGACGCGATCATCGTCGGGACGTACACCTACGACCAGCCGTTGCCCTCGACGGCGCTGATCGTGAAGGAACTGCTCGGCGCGGACCGCGCGCTGCCCCTCGACGTCACGCAGGCGGCGTGCGCGAACGGCGTCCAGGCGCTGTTCCTGGGCGCGCACCTGCTGCAGACGTCGGCGGCGCGGACGGTCCTGGTCCTGGCGGCGGACTGCGCGTCGCGGGTGACCGACCCGGCCGACCGCACCACGAGGGTGTTCTTCGGCGACGCGGCCGGCGCGGCGGTGCTCACCCGCGCCGCCGCGGGAGCGGGCCTCCTGGGCTGGGACTTCGGCTCGGAGTTGTCGTACGACGTCGAAATCCCCGCCGCCGGTGAGTACTTGAAGATGAACGGCCGCGCGGTCTGGAACACGGCGACCCGGTGCCTCCCGGACAGCATCCTCCGGGCGGCGGACCACGCGGGCGTGCCGGTCGAGGAGATCACGCACTTCTTCCTGCACCAAGCGAACCTGAACATCCTCACCGCGGCGCTGGACAAGCTTTCGATCCCCCGTGACCGCGCCCCGATCACGGTGGACACCCTGGGCAACACGGGATCGGCCGGGGTGTTCACGGCCCTGCACACCCGGTTCGGCTCCGGCGCGGTCAGCCCGGGCGACACGTACGTCGTGTCGTCCATCGGCGCGGGCTTCCAGTGGGGCACGTTGTGTTTCCGCCACGGCTGAGGTGACCGCCCTTCCCGGTCCGTAACACGAACGGCGGCCGGCTCGACCGTGGGTAGACTGCCGTTGCGCACGGTAACGGATCGGGAAGGCGGCACATGCCCATCGACAAGGTCAGGGTGGATCTGGGCTGGGGCCCGGCGAAGCTGTCCGGCGAATGGCGCCCGGACCAGGCGGAACGCGATGCGGCGTGGGAACTGTACGTCGAGCTGGTCACCCGCATCACGGTGGCGCCGCTCGCCCCGAACCACGGCATCCTGCGGGAGGCGCTTTCCTCGCTGTACCAGCTGTTCGGGGTGACGCGGGAGATCCTGCGCAAGTACGGCCCGTCCGTGGCGAAGCCGCCTCGGAAGAGTGAGTACCGCTTCGGGCACCTCGCGATCTGGATGTTGAACGCGGTGCTGCGCCCGGTGCTGGCCCAGTGGCACCCGGCGTTGCAGGAGTGGGAGGCGACCCGGCCCGAGGGCACGGCGATCGTCGCCCACGAGGCGGCTTGGGAGCGGTCGCAAGAACTGCGGGACGAGCTGGAGAAACTGCGGCTGGTGCTGCTGCAGTACGCGGAGATCTTCGCGCAGGTGTGCGAAGCGCCGGCGTTGATCGACGCGACGCACGCGATCCTCGCCCAGTACGAGGAAAAGCAGGCCTAACGCACGACCTCGTACCGCAGGTGCGTGACGTCGCGGTCTTCGAGGCGGCGGACCAGCCGCAGTTCGACCGGGTCCGACTCCCCGAACAGCCGCCGTCCGCCGCCAAGGAGCACCGGGACCAGGTGGATCTCCAGCTCGTCCAGCTGCCCGGCCGCCAGCAGGGCCTGCGCCGCGCCCGCGCCGTGCACCATGACACCGCGCTCACCGGCCGCCGCGCGGGCCTCTTCGGCGCAGGCCACCACGTCGGTGAAGTACCGCGTGCTGCCGGGCGCCGGGTCGGCCGGGTCGACGCGGTGGGTCAGCACGTGGATCGGCACGCCGTCGTGGTGGTCGCCACCCCACCGGCCGGCCAGCTCGTACGTCCGCCGTCCCGAGATGATCGCGCCGGTCGCCGACGCCTCGCGGTACACCTGCCCGCTGACTCCGTCGCCGTGGCGGTCGTCGAGCCAGTTGAACAGCCGGCCGCCCCCGCGGCCCAGCTCCTGGCCGGGCCGGTCGTCGGGGCCGGCGATGTAGCCGTCGAGGGACATGCTCATGTAGAGGCGGATCACGGGGTGCTCCTCGGGTCGGGTGCGCTTCACCCCTGCGTCGAACGAACTCCGCCCGGATCGACACGCTCACGTTTCCCGTGCGCGGGAAATCACCTCCTCCAGCCGCAGCGGGCTGGCCGGGTGGTGGCTCAAGCACAGCGGCGTCGCCACCTGGCGGAACCCGAACGCCTCCCCCGCCACGTAGAACTGGGCGCGCTCCAGCCGTGAGATGTCCGCGACCGGGCTCCCCTTCGCGCGCGCCAGCTCGTTGGCCGCCGCGATCTGGGCCGGGCTGTTGAGGCGGCCGAAGAACTGCGTCATCGCGTTGCCGACGACCTGGTTGTGCAGCCCCTTCGGCGCCTGCGTGGCGAACAGCAGCCCCAGCCCGTACTTGCGGGCCTGGGAGGCGAGCACGATCGTGCTGCGGGTGCTGGCCGTCAGCGAACCCGAAGACGCCATCGTCTGCGCTTCGTCCATCACGAACAGCGCTCCCAGCGGCCGGTCCCCCGCCGGATTGCGCTTGATCCAGGCGAACAGCTCCATCTGCAGCTGGTTGACGAAGTTCTGCCGCTGCTCCTCCGCCTGCAGGCCCACGAAGCTGATCACCGAGACCCGCGCCCGCTTGCCCTCGGCCGGGGTCAGCAGCACGCCCGGATCCACCGGTTCGCCGCCACCCGCGAAGAGCGGATCGTTGACCATCGCCGCCTTGAGGACCTCGGCCAGCCCGGCCGCGATGCGCTTGGCGTCGTTGAGGTTGCTGACGTCCTCAGGCAGGTCGGTCAGCAGCTCGATCAGCTCCGGCAGGCTCCGCGACCCGGTGCGCGCGTGCTGGACCACCGCCTGCCGAAGCACCGCCAGCCCGATGTTGGTCTTCGCCGTGGTCCCGGTCAGCCGGGCCTGCGGCGCCAGCGTCGCCACGGCCACCTCGACCGCCGCCGCGAACTCGTCGGAGTCGTCGAGGACACCGGCGAAGTCCGGCAACGGCTGGAAGGCCAACGGCCGCCCGGTCGCCCGGCCCGGCGTCCAGACGACGACGTCCGTCTCGGCGAGATAGCGCTTCGCCAGCTGGGCGTCGTCGGGACCCCAGCCCTCCGGTGGTGTCGGCCAGGCGTCGCCGAGGCGGGCGAGGTCGTTGTTCGGGTCCAGCACGATCGCGGAAACCCCCAGGAGAGCGCACTCCTCCACGATCCGCCGGAGCAGCACGGTCTTCCCCGAACCGGACCCCGCGAAAACGGCGGCGTGCTTGCGCAGCGCGGAGAGTTCGACCCGCACCGGCTCCCCCGAGCCGACGACGGTCCCGAGCGTGATCTCCCCATCCCCCGGCGGCGGATGCGTCCCTTCCGCGGGCTGCCCCGACGGCTTCTCCGGCAGCACGGCGGAAAGCAGCTCGGACCGGCTCGCGGGCCGGCGGTCGATGAGCCACTCGTGCAGCTCGCGGCCGCCGTTGGCGAGCATCTTGTCCAGCGCCCAGAAGATCCGGACGTCGGCCGCGCTCGGCGGGATCGTCTTGCCGCCCGCGGTCGTGAACTTCTCGACCTCTTCCCGCGTCTTGGCCCCACGTCCCCAAGCGTCGCGGAGGATCACGAGGTGCCGGTTGTCCGCACCTTGCCGCTGCCCCGCCGCGGACCGCGCCTTCCGGAACCGGCTCAGCGCGGCCCGCGGATCCCGGGCCGCGATCGCCCGGAACGCCCAGTGCTCCTGGAGGTCCGCGGCCTCGTCGAGGGTCCGGGTGAGCCAGGCGTGCACCTCGCTGCGCGCGTTCTGCCGCTCGCACGACCACTCGAGGTCGTCGTCCCCGACTTCGGTGACCCAGCACCGCAAAGCGGCGGAGAGCAGGTCCGGCATGGCCTTGTCGACGGTCTTCTCGGCCAGCAGCTTCCCGGGATCGGCTTCCGCCTGCAGCTTCTCGAACTGGCTGTCCAGCTCGGCGAACCGATCGCTCTCGACCGCGGTGCGCACGGGCGCGGCCGGGACCGTGACCTTTTCGTCGAAGGACACGAGCTCCCTGACCTGCCCGCTGCGCAGGCACGCGTCGATGTGCGCGCCGATCCGCTTCAGCAGCTCACGAGGTGTCCACTGCTCCCACGGCTCGTCGAACGCCTCGGGCGCGACCGGCCAGGTCGGGTACGGCGGCGTGAAGTCCATGGCTTGGTAGGCGACGCCCAGCCGCTTTTCCACGAGTGCCCGGCCGACCTCGGCGTGCGTGATCCGGCCGAGCATCACCGATTCCCGGAAGCGATCCGGGACGGTTCCCGCCGCCTTCGTCTTGATCTGCTCCCACGTTGACGGCAGGCAAGCCAGCACGGTCAGGGTCTTGTGCGTGACCTCGCGCAGACCCATCAGCCCGTCCGCGATCTGAGCCACCAGCAGATCGTCTCCGACACCGTCGCTCAGCATGCCCTTGGTCGAGCGGGCGACCAGCGTGTCGAGCTGGTCGACGGCGATCACGACCGGCCCGGTGAGGGCGAGCAGCCGCGTGATTTCCTGCACGAGAACCCGAGACGGTTTCGGCCGCGAGTAGATGTTCCACTGGCGCGCTTCCGAGGTCAGCTCGGCGTCGCCGTCGAGGAAGTCCTCTCCGATGTACTTGGCGCCGCGGTCCCGGCTGGCGATGAGCACGAGGGCCCGCGCGGTGTCCCCGCATTCGTCGGCGACCATTTCGTCGAGCGACGCCACTCCGTCGACGAACGCTTCGACGTCTTCCACCGTCAGCCCGCGCCCCCGCCGGATCCTCGCCTCGACCTCGGCGTGGACGTGTGCCCGCAGGCACACGCGAAGCAGGAATCGCTTCAGCTGGGACTCGCCCGAATCGTCCGGGCGAGTCAGTCCACGGCGCAGCGCCTCGGCCGTGTTCTCCCAGAACGCTTCGGCGGCGGTGACGTCGTCGAGGAAGAAGTAGCCCCGCGCGCGGTGCACCTGACGCCGGACGAGGCCGAGCAGGTGGGTCTTGCCGACCCCCTTCAAGCCGCGCAGGACGAGCCCGATCGGACTGGGCCCGTCGCTGGTCACCGCGTCGCGGATGCCCGTGTCGAGTGCGGCCAGCGCATCAGCGTGCAACCCGTCGACGTGGTAAGGCGAATCCTTCCAGACGTGGTCGGGTGTGTCCGCCCAGTCGAAGCTCAGCGTCGCCAGTGCTTTCAGCTCGTCCATCACGACGCCTCGAAAGCGACGAAGTGGTTGTCCTCGCCGCCGATGCGGATCGCCGCTTCGTGGTCGGCCGCGGTGAGCGCCTTGCGGTTGTCCTCCGGCACCAGGTGGATCTTGCCGAGCCGGCTCAGCTCCTTGAGCACGGCGTCGACCTCGGCGGCGGGCGCGCCGAGCTTCGGGCGCAGGTCGACCAGGCCGACCCACCCGCGCGGCTCCTTCACGAGCTCGCGGTAGGCGAGCCGGATGCGGTCTTCGAGGCTTCCGCCCGCAACGGGCGTTTCCACCGGGCCCGCTTCGCCCTCGGTGAAGAGGTCGGCCAGCCGGAGCTTCTCCCGCCGCAGGTACTCCCCCAGCCGGCCGAGGATGACGTAAAGCGCCGCCGCCAGCGGGCTCTGGCCCCGCTGCGGGGGCGGACCGCCCGCCGCCAGCTCCTGCTCGCACCACGCCCAGCCGCTCTCGCTCAGCTCGTGCACGAAACTCCGCTTGGGTCCCGTCCGGTCGCTGTCGACGTACCCGAGCTTGTTCAGCCCCGTGCGCTCGGTGCCCGTGAGGGTGAACCCCACGACCTCCTCCAGCTCCTGGTTGGACACCTCCCGGCCCAGCACCATCAGCGTGAACATCGCCGCGGTTTGCTTCTGTCCCAAGCGGTCCGTCATTCGACTTCCTTCCGGTGCTGCGTCGTGGTTTTCGCGCGGGCGTCGAGCAGGCGCAGGAGCCAGTCGATCGCGTAGCGGGTCGACTCGGGCGCCGCGTCGCGGGCGTCGCCGTTCGGGGGGCGGGCGCGGGTGGTCACCGCCAGGTCGGCCGCGAGGTCGTTCGCCCGGGCGTCGTCGCCGGCGCCGATCGCCGCGCGGAGGCCGTCGACCAGTTCGTCGACCAGGTCCCAGCGGGACGGGCGCAGCCGCGCCTCGCGGGCCTGGTGCAGGAC
The DNA here is from genome assembly GCF_014873755.1 of Amycolatopsis lexingtonensis. Taxonomy (NCBI): domain Bacteria; kingdom Bacillati; phylum Actinomycetota; class Actinomycetes; order Pseudonocardiales; family Pseudonocardiaceae; genus Amycolatopsis; species Amycolatopsis lexingtonensis. The sequence goes on along the minus strand of NZ_JADBEG010000001.1, from coordinate 1,721,467 downwards.
TTCGGCGACGTCGACCGCTTCGAGCAGCGGGGTGAAGCCCTGGAGCTGGGCGACCAGGTCGCGGGCGACCTCCGCCGGGCCGCGGGCGCCGAGGCGGATGTAGCGCAGGTTGCCGACGTAGCCCGGCAGGCCGGCCGCCTCCGTGCCGGAGGTCAGGACGGGGATGACCCGGCGGTCCTGGCCGAGCGTCCGGTGCAGGAACAGCTCGACCTCCGCCGCCTGCCAGCGGCTCACCTTGCCGTCGACGACCAGGCACAGGTGGCGGGCGTCGTCCTCGGCCCGGGACAGCAGGGAGCGGTCGCCCGACAGGGACTTCACCACCCGGACGTTCAGCTTCTCCAGCTCCGCCACCAGCTCGGCGGCCGGTCCCACCGACGACCGCGGGATGCTGACCCGCAGTTCGTGCTTGAACTCCTGGCGGCTCGCGCGCACCGCCGCCACGTAGGCGTCACGGTTCTCCGCCAGCAGGTCCGTGCGGTCGAGGCGGCACGCGATCACCGCCGCGACCGTCTCCAGCGCGAACCCGATCTGGTCCGCGCTCGGCGTCTTCTCCGACAGCACCGGCAGCTGCTCGCCGAAACTCCAGTAGGACACGTACGGCAGCGTGAGGTGCCGGGACATCGTCTCCAGCGCGACGCTCTGGTCCAGCCACGTCCGGTACAGCTCGGCGGTCTCGCCGACGACGATCTTCCGCCACTCTTCCGACCGGCCGTACTCCTCCCGGTTGTCGAAGCGCGACAGGATCGGCAGGACGGTCAGCCGCGACCGGTCGAACGGCAGCAGGTTCCGCGCCTTGTCCGCGCGCCCGGCGAGGTCCATCGCGCCACGGATGCTCTGCCGGTTCGCCGTGAACAGCACCACGAGGTGGTCCGGCAGGTGCGCGGTGCAGATGCTGCCGATGTCGGAGATCCCGGTGCGGCTGTCGATGAGCACGAAGTCGTAGTCGTTCGTCCACTGCTCGCGGCACTTCTCGAGGTACTCGCCGAACCCCTCGTCGTAGAGCTCGTCCCAGTCGATCGCCTGCACCTGGCCGACGTACGCCGGCCCCTCGCTCCCGGCCGCCATGAAGTCGAGCGCGCGGGCGCCCCGCAGCCGCATGACGTGCGCGTTCGGCGCGAACCGGCCGGCTTGGAAGTCCGCGACGAGGTCCACCACGCCGCCGCGGGGCCGGCCCGGCAGCTGCGGCCGGAAGTAGTCGCCGAGCCCTGGCGCTTCGAGGTCCCAGTCCAGGCAGAGCACCCGGTGTCCCCAGCGGGCGAGGAGCACGGCGATGTTGGCCAGCGTGAAGCTGCGGCCGACGCCGCCCTTGTACGAGTAGAAGGTGAACACCGAACCCGGCATCCGTCAGAACCTCGGCATCCGCGCCGGCTTCGGCGGCTCGGGGGCCGGGGTGAGCACCGGCCAGTCCGCCCGCCAATCCGGCGCTCGTTCGATGAGCTCTTCGAGTTCCTTGGCGATCTCCGCGATCTTGTGGTTGAACTCGAGGTACGCCGGCGTCAGCTGGAAGTGCTCGAAGGGGTGGTTCCACTGCTGAAGGTCGCGCATCCGCCGTTCGTGGGCCCACTCCGGGAAGTTCCGGGAGTCGCAGAAGATCACCGGGTAGATCAGCGGCCCGCTGGTCAGCTCCTCGCGCTTCGCCATCGAGTACCACTCGGCGAGGCACCATTCGTCCCGGAAGTACTTCGGCGAGCACACCGGCACCAGCACGCGGGTGTGCCGCAACGCCGTGCGCCATTCGTCCGGCCAGCTCGTGCCGGTGGGCACCCGGTCGTCGCAGAATATCCGCGCGTCGCGGTAGAGATTGTTGTCGAGGACTTCCGCGAGCCGGGGGTGGAAATGGTTTTTAACCCACGCGGAAATGTCCCGGCCGGTGCGTTGGTAGCTGATGAACACGTCGTACTCGTACACGCGTGTCTTCGCTCCTTAGCCGCTCCCCACCAGGCAACGGCCATCCTAGGCCGGGCCTGAGCGGCCGGGAAAGGCGGGAAACTGGACAGAACCATGCCAATACCTGGCCACCACTGGACAATCTCGACCGCCCACTCGAAAGCCTTGACAAACGCGGAATCGGCGCATCATCGTTTTCCCGATGACCGACCGTGAAGCGCCCCGGGTGTTCGTCACCTACTCGCACGACAGCCCGGCGCACAAGGAACTCGTGCACCGCTTCGCGTCGTTCCTGCGCGCCGGCATCGGCTTGGACGTGCACCTCGATTCCTGGTACGACAACAAGCGCCGGGACTGGTCGTTGTGGGCCACCGAGAACCTGGAGAAGGCGGACTTCATCCTCGTCATCGCCTCACCCGACTACAAGCGCCGCGCGGACGGCACCGCGATGCCGCACGAAGGCCGGGGCTCCCAGTTCGAAGCGGCGATCCTCCGCGACTACCTGACCCGGGACCTGCGCCGGGAAACCGAGCGCGTGCTGCCCGTCGTCCTGCCCGGCCGCTCGATCGACGAGATCCCGGTCTTCCTCAACGCCTACTCAACGACGCGGTACCAGGTCGACGAATTCACGCCGGACGGCGTGGCCGACCTCGTCGCCGCGATCACCGGGCAAGGCCCGACCCCGATGCCCCGCCGCGGAACCTGGCTCGGCGGAGTCCGCGAGCCCCGGCAGGTGCCCGCGGGCGAGCTGCCGTGGCTGTGCGCCAGCAACGGCGTCCGCCGCGGCCCGGCATCGATCGGCGGCACCCGCTACGAGGAGAGCATCGTGCTGCGCCCGACGTCACCGACCGCGACCGGGACCGGGTTCGTCGAGCTCGAGCTGGGCGGGAACTACCAGCGGTTCAGCACCGTCGCCGGGGTTCCCGACGACGCCGCCGACGAGTTCCAGGTCGGGCGGGTCCGCGTGGTGCTCGACGGGACCGCGCGCGCCCAGCACGACGTCGCGGTCGGGAAGCCCGCGACCATCGACCTGGAAGTAACCGGCGCGCGCCTGCTGCGGGTGGAGATGTCCCGCCCGGGCGCGACGGCGTCGCCGTTCGGGTCAACGGCCGTCGTCGTCAACCGGCGGGGTGGGCGGCCGCCCGAGCTGGCACTGGGCGATCCGACTATGACGTAGCCGGACTCAGCAACGCGATCGACGCCCGCACCGCCACCTCGGTGACGTCCCCCGCTCGCCCGCCGTCCTCCACCGTGGTCGCGATCAGCTCCCGCAACCCGCCCAGCAGGATGATCGCCACCTGGCGGGACGGCGGGCTGATCCCCGCCGCCCGCAACGACGGGGTGTCCGTCAGCCGCTGCGTCATCGCGATGAACCCCTCCATCGCGTCGCGCTGCAAGTCGCGGGCCGCCGCCCCCAGTGCCGGGACGTCGCGGATCCAGCTCAGGGTGATCGCCGGCTCCGACTCCGCGCACGCGATCCACGCTTCGATCGCCTGGCGCACCTGAAGGGACCACGGCGCACCAGGGTCCACCGCATCCGAAATCTGCTCGATCATCGCGCGGTTCGCGTCGGCCAGCAACGCGATCAGGCACTCTTCACGGCTCGAGAAGTGCTCGTAGAACGTCCGGCGGGAAGTGCGGGCGCGGCGGACGACGTCGGCGACCGTCGTGTCGCGGAAGCCCGTCTCGGTGATCGACTCGGCCAGTCCGTCCAGCAGGCGCTGGCGGTGCCGGCGGGTGTCGACGTCCACGGCAGTCACCCCTTCCTCTTGAAACCGGATGGTACACCGGCGTACCGTACCGACGGTACGTTCGCGTACCACCTTCCCGGGAGGGTCGATGACGACCATGACACGCCCCGCGACGCTGCCGCCGGGGCCGGCCGTGCCCCGCGCCGTCCAGGGTGCCTACGCCCTGACCCAGCCACTGCGCGGAATGCGGCGGCTCAAGGAGCGCTACGGCGACGCCTTCACCGTCGACGTGCCGATCTTCGGCAACGCCGTCGTGCTCGGCAATCCCGCCGAGATCAAGCAGCTGTTCACCTCCGGGCCCGACCTCGTCGACAACCTCGAAGTCAACCTCGGCCGGGTGCTCGGGCCGCGGTCGCTGTTCGCCCTCTCCGGCGACGAGCACAAGCGGCAGCGCAAGCTCTTGGTGCCGCCCTTCCACGGCCGCCGGCTCGCCGCCTACGAGCAGATCGTCGAAGAAGAAACCGTCCGCGAACTCGCGAGCTGGCCGGACGGCAAAGCGTTCGCCACGCTGCCGTCGATGATGCGGATCACCCTGAACGCCATTCTCCGCGCGGTGTTCGGCGCGGAAGGGGCCGAATTCGCGCAGCTGCGCGAGCTGCTCCCGCCGTTCGTCACCCTCGGTTCGCGGCTGGCCGTCCTGCCGATCACGAAGAAGGGCCGCTTCAACCCGTGGCGCCGCTTCGAACGGATGCGCCGCGAGTACGACGCGATCGTCGACCGGCTGATCGCCAAGGCTCGCCCGGACGGCGACGACGTCCTCGCGATGATGCTGCAGACCCGCTACGACGACGGCTCCGGGCTCGGCCGCGACGAGATCGCCGACCAGCTCCTCACCCTGCTCACCGCCGGCCACGAAACCACCGCGACCACGCTGGCCTGGGCCGTCGAACGCCTCCGCCGCCACCCGGCGATCCTGCGCGAGCTCGCCGAGAGCGACGACCTCCTCGACGCCACGATCCTCGAGGTCCAGCGCACCCGCCCGGTCATCGACCTCACCGCCCGGCAGGTCAAGCAGGACGGCTTCCAGCTCGGCCGGTGGACCCTGCCGAAGGGGTACAACGTGCTGGTCAGCATCGCGCTGATCCACGACGACGACGCCGTGTTCCCGCACGCGGCCACCTTCGACCCGCACCGCTTCGCCGGCGCGCGCCCGGACCTCTACCAGTGGATCCCGTTCGGCGGCGGCACCCGCCGCTGCCTCGGCGCCGCCTTCGCGACCATGGAGATGACCGTCGTGCTGCGGACGCTGCTGCGGGACTTCACGCTCGTACCGACGACCGAGCCCGGCGAACGCTGGCACTCGAGGGGCGTGGCCTACGCCCCCGCCAAGGGCGGCCGCGCGGTCGTGCGCCGCCGAACCGGAGGAGAGCAGTGACCGAACAGATCGCCGACGCCGGCCGGGGGATTTCCCTGGCGTACGAACGGATCGGGGACGCCGGCGCCGAGCCGCTGGTCCTCGTCGCCGGTCTCGGCCAGCAGCTGCACAGCTGGCCGGACGCCTTCTGCGCGCAGCTGGCCGACCGCGGCTTCGAGGTGATCCGGTTCGACAACCGCGACGCCGGGCGCTCGACGCACCCTCGTTTCCGGCCGCCGAGCCTGCCGGCCATGCTCGCCGGACGGTTCCCCGAGCAGCAGTACGACCTGAAGGACATGGCCGCCGACACCATCGGGCTGTTCGACGCGCTCGACCTCGAAACCGCGCACATCGCGGGGGTGTCGATGGGCGGCATGATCTCCCAGACGGTGGCGGCGCTCTACCCGGACCGGATCCGCACCCTGACGTCGATCATGTCGACGACCGGGTCGCGCCTGCTCGGCCGTCCCGCGTTCTCGACGTTGCGGATGATGGGCGGGAAGCCGCCGAAGTCGCGTGAAGAGGCCGTCGAAAGCGCGGTCCGGATGTTCCGGCACATCGGCTCGCACGGTTTCCCGTTCGATGAGGCCCGGGTGCGTGAGCTGGCCGGGACGGGGTGGGACCGCGACCCGACGGCGGGCGGCGTGGGCCGCCAGCTCGCCGCGATCATGAAGTCCGGCAACCGGACCGCGCTGCTGCGCAAGATCACCGCGCCGACGCTGGTGATCCACGGCGACCGCGACCGGATGGTCCACCCCACCGGCGGCGGCGCGACCGCCCGCGCGATCCGCGGCGCCCGCCGCGAAACCGTCCGCGGCATGGGCCACGACCTGCCCGAAGGCGCGTGGCCCACCGTCCTCGACCTCATCGACAAGCACGCGAGGAGCAGCGATGTCACGGCCCCGTAGCATCACCGGCCGGCCGGTGGTGATCACCGGTGCGGCTTCAGGAATCGGCCGCGCGCTGGCCACCCGGCTGTCCCGGCTCGGCTCGCCGGTCGCGCTGGCCGACGTCGACGCCGCCGGCCTGAAGGCGACCGCCGCCGCCCTGCACGGCAAGGTGCTGACCCGAGTACTCGACGTCCGCGACGCCGAAGACCAGCTGCGCTTCGCCGCCGAGGTCAAGGAATGGCTGCCCGCGCCGCTGGCCGCGGTGTTCAACAACGCCGGCGTAGCGGTCACCTCCAGCGTGCTGGACGCGGTGATCGAGGACGACGACTGGCTGCACGACATCAACTTCCACGGCGTCGTCCACGGCACGCGCGCGTTCCTGCCGATCCTCGTCGAGCAGGGCGAAGGCGCGATCGTGAACACCTCCAGCGTGTACGGCCTGCTCGGGGTGCCCAACCAGAGCGCGTACTGCGCGGCCAAGTTCGCCGTCCGCGGGTTCACCGAGTCGCTGCGGCAGGAACTGCACGGCGCGGGCGTCCGCGCGATCACCGTGCACCCCGGCGGCATCACGACGAACATCGCGCGCAACGCCCGGGTCCGCCGCGACCCCACCGGGCAGGGCCGCTCCCGCGAGGAGATGGCCGCGCAGTTCGAGGCGATGACCATGACGTCGCCGGACAAGGCGGCGGCGATCATCCACGCGGGCGTCGACCGCGGGAAGGCCCGCATCCTGGTCGGCCCGGACGCCTACCTGTTCGACGCGCTCGCCCGCATCACCCCCACCCACTACAACGCCGTGCTTTCGCGCGTGATGAAGCGCCCGCGGCGGACGGAGGCCGTCCGATGACCGAGCACGTCGAAGTCCTGATCGTCGGCGCGGGGCTGTCCGGCGTCGGCGCGGCCCACCACCTGCGGACGGCGTTCCCGCGCAAGACGTACGCGATCCTCGAGGCGCGCGACGCCATCGGCGGCACCTGGGACCTGTTCCGCTACCCGGGCGTCCGGTCCGATTCGGACATGCAGACCCTCGGCTACCGGTTCCGGCCGTGGACCGACGCCAAGGCCATCGCGGACGGCCCGTCGATCCTGAAGTACGTCCGCGACACCGCGGCCGAAGCCGGGATCGACCGGCACATCCGGTTCGGGCACAAGGTCGTCCGCGCCGAATGGTCCACTGAGGACGCACTGTGGACGGTCGGGGCGGTGCACGACGGGAAGCCCGTAAAGTTCACCGCGAAGTTCCTGTACCTGTGCAGCGGCTACTACGACTACGCGGGCGGCCACACCCCGGAGTTCCCCGGCATCGAGAACTTCGGTGGCACCGTGGTGCACCCCCAGCAGTGGCCCGAGGACCTGGACTACACCGGCAAGAAGGTCGTCGTGATCGGCAGCGGCGCGACCGCCGTGACGCTGGTGCCGGCGATGACCGACCGCGCCGAGCACGTGACGATGCTGCAGCGCTCCCCCACCTACATCCTTTCGCTGCCGTCGGAGGACGCGCTGGCCAACCGGCTGCGCGACCTGCTCGGCCCACGGCTGGCCTACCCGATCGCGCGCTGGAAGAACGTCGCGGTCAGCACGCTGATCTACCAGCTCAGCCGGCGCCGCCCCGGCGTGGTCAAGGCGATGATCCGCAAGGCCGCGCTCAAGCAGCTGCCGCCCGGGTACGCCGTCGACACCCACTTCAAGCCCCGCTACCAGCCCTGGGACCAGCGGCTCTGCCTGGTGCCGGACGGCGACCTGTTCCGCTCGATCAAGCGCGGCGACGCCTCGATCGTCACCGACCGGATCGCCTCCTTCACCGGGACGGGCATCCGGCTCGAGTCGGGCGCTGAGCTCGAAGCGGACGTCGTCGTCACCGCCACCGGGCTGCGGCTGCTCGCCTTCGGCGGCATCGACCTGGTCGTCGACGGCGACCCGGTGAAGCTGCCGGAAACCATGGCCTACAAGGGGATGATGCTCAGCGGCGTGCCGAACTTCATCTTCACGATCGGGTACACGAACGCGTCCTGGACACTGAAGGCCGACCTCGTCGGCGAGTACTTCGTCCGGCTCCTGCGCCACCTCGACCGCCACGGGTACGACCAGGCCGTGCCGGTCAACGACGACCCGGCGGTCACCGAGCGGCCGCTGCTGGACTTCGACGCCGGGTACGTGCTGCGGTCGATCGACGAGTTCCCGAAGGCGGGCTCGCGGGCACCGTGGCAGCTGGGCATGAGCTACGCGCACGACGTCGTCAAGCTCCGGCACGGCAAGATCGACGACGGCGCCCTGCGGTTCTCGCGACGGACGGCGGGAGCGGGCAGACTGGGCGCATGACGCTCGGAACCGCCCCTGCCCGGGGCCGCTGACATGCACTCCGCGGGACTGGTGCTGCACCCCCGCCGCGACTCGGCGGCCGCCGTCGAGGCCGTGCTGGGCTGGGCGGGCAACCGGGGGATCGAGATCCTCGGCATCGAGGACGAGATCGTCCGGCTGGACTGCGCCGCGATCGGCGTGACGCCCGAAGAGCTCGGGCGCCGGTCCGACCTCGTGGTCAGCCTGGGCGGCGACGGCACGATGCTGCGGGCCATGCGACTGGCCGACGGGCAGCGCGCGCCGGTGCTCGGGGTGAACCTCGGCAAGCTCGGCTTCCTCGCCGAGGTCGACGTCCCGGACCTGCCCGGCGCGCTTTCGGCGATCGACGACCACCAGTTCACGGTCGAGCCGCGGCTGGCCGTGGACGCCGTGCTCGGCGGGCGGCGGATCACCGCGTTCAACGACATCGCGGTGGTGCGCGTGCCCGGCGAGGGCAGCGCGGTGGTCGCGGTCCGCGTCGGCGGCCAGCCGTTCGTCAGCTACTCGGCGGACGCGGTGGTCGTGGCGACCCCGACCGGCTCGACGGCGTACAGCTTCTCCGCCGGCGGGCCGATCACCAGCCCGTCGGTCGAAGCGCTGCTCGTCACACCGGCCGCGCCGCACTCGGCGTACAGCCGGGGCGTGGTGCTCTCGGTGCACGACGAGGTGACGCTGGAGCTGCTGCCGACCAGCGGACGGCTCGCGGTGGAGGTCGACGGCCAGGTCCAGGGGTACGTCTCCCCTGGCGACCGGCTCGACCTGAGCGCCCGGCCGGACGCGGCGCGGGTGGTGCGGCTCGGGATGACGACGTTCTACCAGCGGGCCCGGCGCAAGCTGCGGCTGACGGACTCGGCGGAGATCCCGGCCGACGGCGACCGCTGAGGCCTGCGTCACACTCGGGGCGTGTCTGCGATGGTCACGGAATGGTCACGGGTAGCGTCCGCGACTTCGCCTGAACCAGCCGAGCCGTCCCGGAGTGTTTCCACGCATGCTGTGCCCTTCACCTGTCCGTCCGTCCCTGCGCGCCCGGCTGCTCGTCCCCGGGGCGCTGGCCGCCTTCGCCGGCGCCGTCGTGCTCCTGGCCGTGCTGCACCTCGACCGGCGGGTGGCGGCGCTCGACCCGGTCAGCACGATGCTCAGCGACTACGCGCTGAGCCCGGGCCGCTGGCTGTGGGACGGCGCGCTGCTGCTGACCAGCACGGGCTCGGCGTTGCTGCTGGTCGCGCTCTACCGCCGCGGCCTGCTGGCGAACCCGGCGCTCGTGGCGGCGAAGGCGCTGTGGTGCGTGAGCCTGCTGGCGGTGGCGGTGTTCGCGAAGGATCCGCAGGGTGGCGCGATCACGGCGACGGGCAAGATCCACCTCTACGCCTCGGCCGTGACGTGCCTGAGCCTGCCGGTGGTCGGCTGGGCGCTGGGCCGCCGCCACCGCGACGACCCCCGCTGGCGCCGTTTCGCCGCCTGGTCCCGGCGGCTGGCGCTGGCCGCGATCCCGTTCTACCTGCCGTTCATCGTCCCGTTCGCGGTGAACGTCGTGCTCGGCGGGCACCTGCCGACGGTGGCGACCGGGCTGGTGGAGCGGTTGATGATGGTGCTGGAGATCGCGCTGCTCGCGGTGCTCGGGCAGTGGGCGCACCGGGCCATGCGCCCGGCCCGCTTCCGCGTGTAGGAGCTCAGTCCGGCTGCTCCCGGGTCCGGTGCAGCAGCCAATCGCGCTCGGTGCGGATCAGCGCGTACCGCACCGACGACGTCCGCCCGTGCAGGGTGAACAGGATCCGCTTGGCCGTCCGGTCGTGCTCCTCCCACCAGCCCGTGTCGGCGATCTTCTTGGTGTCGTCCTCGTAGCCGAGGTGGTCGAGCGCGTGGTCGGGCACGGCGACCGCGAGCCGGTTGCCGGTCGCGTCCGGCGGGAGGCCGCGGGGTACCGCCCAGGACCGCAGCACGCCGTCTTCCTCGAGGCGGAGGTCGAAGTGGTGCCGTGGCCGCCAGTGCTCGTGCAGCACGAAGGCCGGTCGCTCGTTCACCCCTCCACGATGCCAGAACTTCTTGTCCCTACCCGTTTTCCCGGGCGCCAAACGGTCCATCCGTGCACTTGACTCATTCCGAAGAAGCGCGCACGGTGGGGCCATGAGCGATGTGACCACCGCGCTGCGGGCCGCCGGCCTGCGGGTCACGGCGCCCCGGCGGGCGGTGCTCGCGTGGCTCGCCGGGCATCCTCACTCCACAGTGGACGAAATCGGCACCGGGGTCCGGTCGGTGCTGGGTTCGGTGTCCACCCAAGGCATCTACGACGTCCTGGGCGCGTGCACGGAGGCCGGCTTGATCCGGCGGATCGAACTGCCGGGACACCCCGCCCGGTTCGAACGGCGAGCCGGGGACAACCACCACCACGTCGTGTGCCGCACCTGCGGGCGGACGGAGGACGTCGACTGCGTGGTCGGCACGGCTCCGTGCCTGGCCCCGGACGACGCGCACGGCTTCCTGATCGACGAAGCGGAAGTGGTGTTCTGGGGCCAGTGCCCCGAATGTCTGGCCACTTCCAGGAAAGAGGCATCACCGTGACCGAACCGACCACCACCGACGCCGGGATCCCGGTCGAAAGCGACGAGCACTCGCTCACCGTCGGCCCGGACGGCCCGATCCTGCTGCAGGACAGCTACCTCATCGAGCAGATGGCGCAGTTCAACCGCGAACGCGTCCCGGAGCGCCAGCCGCACGCGAAGGGCAGCGGCGCGTTCGGGCGGTTCGAGGTGACCGGCGACGTCAGCGCGTACACCAAGGCGGCGGTGTTCCAGCCGGGGACGAAGACCGACCTGCTGATCCGTTTCTCCACCGTCGCCGGCGAGCGGGGCAGCCCGGACACCTGGCGCGACCCGCGCGGCTTCGCGGTGAAGTTCTACACCAGCGAAGGCAACTACGACCTGGTCGGGAACAACACCCCGGTGTTCTTCATCCGGGACCCGTTGAAGTTCCAGCACTTCATCCGCTCGCAGAAGCGCCGCGCGGACAACAACCTGCGCGACCACGACATGCAGTGGGACTTCTGGACGTTGTCGCCGGAGTCGGCGCACCAGGTGACGTGGCTGATGGGCGACCGCGGCATCCCGCGCACCTGGCGGCACATGAACGGCTACAGCTCCCACACCTTCATGTGGGTCAACGCCGCCGGTGAGCGCTTCTGGGTGAAATACCACTTCAAGACCGACCAGGGTGTCGAGTGCTTCACCCAGGACGAAGCCGACCAGATGGCCTCGGCCGACACCGACTACCACACGCGCGACCTGTTCGAGGCGATCGAGCGCGGCGACCACCCTTCGTGGACGCTGAAGGTGCAGGTCATGCCGTTCGACGACGCCAAGACCTACCGGTTCAACCCGTTCGACCTCACGAAGGTGTGGCCGCACGGCGACTACCCGCTCATCGACGTCGGGCGGATGACGCTGGACCGGAACCCGACCGACCACCACACCGAAATCGAGCAGGCCGCGTTCGAGCCGAGCAACCTGGTGCCCGGCATCGGCGCCAGCCCGGACAAGATGCTGCTCGGCCGCCTGTTCTCCTACCCGGACGCGCACCGCTACCGGATCGGCGCCAACTACCGCCAGCTGCCGGTGAACGCGCCCGTCGCGCCCGTGCACAGCTACAGCAAGGACGGCGCGATGCGGTACACGAAGGTCACCGACCCGGTGTACGCGCCGAATTCCAAGGGCGGCCCGCACGCCGACGTCGCCCGGTACGGGCAGCCGGCGGGCTGGCACACCGACGGCGACATGGTCCGCACCGCCTACACGCTGCGCGAGGACGACGACGACTTCGGCCAGGCCGGCACGATGGTCCGCGAGGTGCTGGACGACGACCAGCGCGGGCGGCTGGTGGACAACATCGTCGGGCACCTGCTCAACGGCGTGTCGGAGCCGGTGCTACAGCGGGCGTTCGACTACTGGCGCAACGTCGACAAGGACCTCGGCGACCGGATCGAGTCCGGCGTCCGGGCCAAGCAGGACGAGAAGGACCCGAAGGCGGCCGACCAGGCCAACCCGGCGCGGTCGAGCATGCAGCGCAAGGCCTAGCCACGCGCGGCCGGCGGCGTCGCGAGCGCCCCAATGTGGCGTTGGGTGCGTCCAGCGCACCGAACGCCACATTGGGTGCGTCTGACGCACCGAACGCCACATTGGGGGCGTGCACCCCGGCGGCCCGGTAGCACTAGGTTGGACCTCCGCGTGAGGAGCCAGGGAGGTCCGGGTGAACGTCGCCGGTGGGGTGCTGCCGGTCGCGGCCGCGGTGGCGCTGCTCGTGTTCGCCGTCCGGCTGGCGCGGGAGCCGCGCCGGCTCGGCAACGCCGTCTGGCTGGGCGTCGCGCTCCTGCTGACCACGCTGTGGCTGCTGCGGGAGACGCCGGTGCTGCTGGCGGTGGCCGGGGCCGCGGTGGGGCTCGCCGCGCTGGTGCTGCCCGCCGCCCTGCTCGCCAACGGCGTGCAGATGTGGCGGCGGGAAGGGCGCAGCACCGGGAACCTCCTGTCGCTCGGGCTCGGCGCCGGCCTGCTCGCGCTGGAAGCGCTGTTCTTCGCCCCGCTCGGGCGGTGGGGGTCGGCGCTGGTGGGCATCGCGGCGGTGCTCGCCTGCTACTTCGGGTTCCTGTTCCTGTCCCTGTTGGTGTATTCGGTGGTGTACAGCCGGATCGGCCGGCGCGGCGGCATCGACGCGATCATCGTGCTCGGCTGCGGCCTCGCCGGGGATCGGGTGCCGCCACTGCTGGCCGGGCGGCTCGACCGCGCGCTCCGGCTCGCCGCCCGGGAGCCCGAGCCGCCACTGCTGGTGGTGTCGGGCGGACGTGGTCCCGGCGAGACGGTCACCGAAGCCGAGGCGATGCACGCGTACTTGCGGGAGCGCGGGATCCCCGACGAGCGGATCCGGCTCGAAGACCGCGCCACGACCACCGAGGAGAACCTGCGCTTATCGGCGGCGCTGCTCCCCCGCGACGCCCACCGCGTCGTGGCCGTGACGAGCAGCTACCACGTGTTCCGCGCGGCGATCGAGTGCCGACGGCTGCACCTGCCGTTCCACGCGACCGGGTCACCGACCGCGGGCTACTTCCTGCCGAGCGCGCTGCTGCGCGAGTTCGCGGCGCTGATCCTGCACTACCGCCGGACGACGATCGCGGCCTGCGCGGCCATCGTCGGGGCCGGCCTGGTGCTGGCGATCGCCGCCTAGGCTTCCGCACCACCCCGGCCGTGCGCTAGGTTCATCCACAGATCTGGTTTGCCAAATAGACCTGTTTCGGATCTGGGGGTACTTCATGACCGACCTGCCACCGGCCGCTCTGCTCGACGAGATGACGCGGCTTCGCGCCCAGGCCAGGGCGGATCGCCACGCCTACGTGCCGCCGTTGCTGCTGTTCGGAGTGCTCGTGCTGCTCGCGCCGCTGTGGGCCGAGGGCGGGCCGCCGCGGTTCGGGGCCGCCGGGATCTGGTTCGGGACGCCGTTGCAGCTGTACTGGCTGGTCGTGGTCGTCGGCGGGTTCCTGGCCACCGCGGCCTGGTACCTCCACCGCGGCCGCCGCAGCGGGGTGCGGACGCCGATCCGGGGCTACCTCGCGATCGGGCTGATCGGCGTGCTCGCGATCTCGTTCGGGCTCCCGGTGGTGGAGTCGTTCGCCTACCGCGTCGCGCGATCGCCGTACTCGCAGCCGTCGTTCACGGTCCCGGTGGCGGCCGTCGCCGCGCTCGTGGGCGGCGGGGCGCTGTGGCTGCGGTCTCGGCTTGTTCGGCGCGGTGCGCGCGGTGCCGCCACGGCGGCGGCGATGGCCTCCGGCTTCGTCGTGCTGGCGATGCTCGACCTCGCGCTCGCGCCCGCCCGGCCCTACGCGCCGCTGCTCACGATCGCGCTCGGCCTGCTCGGGCTCGCGTGGCTGGAGCGCAGCCGGGTGCTCGGCGTCGTCAGCGGCCTCTTCGCGGCCTCGGCGCTGCTGGTCAACCTCTACAACGTGCAGCACGTGTTCTTCCACCTCGGGCTTTTCCCGCGCTACGACGGCGAAGCGACGATGGCGTTCACGAACACGCTGCCCCCGGGGCTGGTGCTGCTCGCGGGCGGTGCCTTCGCGGCCTGGCACGAGCGGCGGGCGCGCGCATGAGCGAGCACCCCGCGGCGGGCCTGGACGAGACGGTCCACCAGCGGCACCGGCTCGGCATCCTCACCATCGCCGCCGAGGCGGGGAAGGTGGATTTCGGGTACCTGCGCCGGACGCTGGACATGACGGCCGGGAACCTGTCCCGGCACGTCACGATCCTCGACGAGGCCGGGCTGATCGACGTCGAGAAGGGCTACGAAGGCAAACGGCCCCGGACGTGGATCAGCATCAGCCCGGCAGGTCGCAAGGCGCTCGCCGCGGAGGTGGCCGCGTTGCGGGCGCTGGTGTCGGCGGTCGAGCGCGCGGCCCCGGCGCGGGCCACCTAACGCAGCACCGAAACGGCGTGGGCCACCCCGTCCTCGGCGCGCAGCCGCGCCCCGGTGTACTGCGCGCCGCGCCGGAAGAGCGGGTTGCCGGTGAGTTCCCGCAGCCGGGCGGTGAGCGCGTCGGCGTCGAGTTCCTTGAGCGGCAACGGTTTCGGCCCGGCACTGAGCCGGGACACCCGCTCGCCCCAGTACGGCTGGTCGGAGAACACCGGGCACACCAGCGACGGCACCCCGGCCCGCAAGGCGGCCGCGGTGGTCCCGGCACCCCCGTGGTGGACGACGGCCGCGGTGCGCGGGAACAGCCAGCCGTGCGGGACGTCGGCGACGGTCAGCAGATCATCGGCGTCGACGTCACCCTCGGTGGCGAGGAGACCACGCAGTCCCGCGCGGCGCAGGGACGTCCGGACGACCTCAAAGGTCTTCTCGGCTTCGGCCGGGCGCATGCTGCCGAAGCCGACGTAGACCGGCGGCGGGCCCGCGGCGAGGAAGTCGCGCAGCCGGGCGTCCGGGTGCCATGCGCCTTGGTCGAGGAACCAGTACCCGGTGACGTGGACGTGCGCGGGCCAGTCGGGCGGCCGGGGTACGACGGCGGTCGAGAACCCGCACAGCACCGGCGAACGGCGTCGCGGCCCGCGCATTCCGGCGGCGGGCAGGTGGAGGGTTTCGGTGCGCCAGCGGTCGATTTCGGGTCTGAGGAGGTGCCACGCGAGTGCGTCGACTGCCCGGAAGCTGAGGTGGCGGCCCCACGGGCCGAGGTGCTCGGCTTGGGGTAGCAGCGGGTGCGCGAAGGAGCGGGTGGGGACGCTGGGCTGGTAGTGCAGTTCGGCGTGCGGGACGTCGAGGTGGGCGGCCAGGTGCGTGCCGAGGAAGCCGAGGGTGGGGGCGAGGATCAGGTCGGCTCCGGTGGTGCCCGCGTGGGTGTCGGCGAGGAGCTGCGCGAGGACAGGGCGGAGGACTTCGCGTAGCCCGCTCAGGAATTTCCCCGGGCTGGTCCACGCTTGCCCCGCCGCGGAGGCGAGGATTTCCGCGGGGTCGGCCGAGAGTGGCGCGAAGGTGAGGCCGTGCCCTTCGACGAGGCTCCGGAACCGCGGCGCGGCGAGGATGCGGACACGATCGCCATCGGCGGCGAGCCCCTCGCCGAGCGCGACGCACGGTTGGACATCCCCACGCGAACCGGGCGCAACGATCACAACCTGGCGGCTCATTGCGCGGTCACCGCTTCGCCGCCGTCAACCGGTAGCGCAGGCGGAACGGCAGGTTCGCCAGCACCGCCGCCACCCGTGCGTCCGTGCCCACCAAATACCGCGGCGCCGGCCGACGGGCCGTCAACGCCCGCACCACCACCTCCGCCGCCCGCCGGGGCGGCACCCCCGTCCGTGCCGAACGGGCAGCGCTTCGCTCCGCCGCCGCCAGCTGGGCCGAGTACCGCTCGAGACCCGCCGCGGGCAGGGTCGCGCGGACCTCCTCCGCCGCCGCGCGGGCGCGGGGCCAGATCGACGTCGCCACCGCGCCCGGCTCGACCAGGACCACCTCGATCCCTTCCGGAGCCAGCTCCGCGCGCAGGCTGTCCGTCAACCCGACCAGCGCGAACTTCGACGTGTGGTACGGCCCCACCATCGGCCCCGCGATGCGGCCGCCGATCGAGCCGACCGTCACCACGCGGGCCGTCTCCGCGATGCGCAGGGCCGGCAGCATCGCGCGGGTGACCGCGAGCTGGCCGGTGACGTTCACGTCGAGCTGCTCCCGGAACGCCTCCAGCGGCACGTACTCGAGCGGGCCCGGCCGCGCGAGGCCCGCGTTGTTCACCAGGCCGCGCACCGGTCCGCCGGCCGTCACGCGCTCGCCGCACGCCGCGATCGACGCCGGGTCGCGCAGGTCCATCCGCAGCACCGTGACCGCGTCGCCGTACGCGCGGACCAGTTCCGCCTCGTCGGCGTCGGTCCGCACACTCGCCCACACGTGGGCGCCGCGCCGGACCAGTTCCGCCACGCACGCGCGGCCGATGCCGCTCGACGCGCCCGTCACCACGTAAGACGTCACGACGCCACGACCTGCAGCATCCGCGGCCACGTCTTGTGCAGCTGCTCCTGCCAGTACGCCCACTGGTGGGTGCCCGGCCCGTAGAGGTCCGCGGTCACCGGGACGCCGAGCGCGCGCAGCCGCCCGGCCATCGCCGTGGTCTGGCCGCCGCAGAGGAACTCCAGGAGCATCGCGCCGGGCAGGACGTCGATCGGGAGCTTGGCGTCGAGCGGCCCCGGCAGGCCGTTGCCCGCGGAGAGGTACAGCTCGGTGCCGCGCAGGCGCTCGGCGTTCACCAGCGGGTCGTGCGCCTCCCAGCGCGCCGATTCGCGGCGGCGGTCGCCCCACAGGGCTTCCGGGTCCAGGTGCACGGACGCGACGATCGCGTCGGTGAGCAGCTCGCCGGTCGGGCCGGCCGGGTTGAGGTTCCCGCTGTACGACGCGGCGTAGCGGAAGACGCCCGGGCGCCGCGCGGCGAGTTCGATCGCGCCGTAGCCGCCGAGGGACAGCCCCGCCGCCGCGCGCCGGCCGTCGCCGCGGTAGCCGCGGTCGATCAGCTGCGGCAGTTCGACCGCGGTGAAGGTTTCCCACTGGTTCAGCGCGATGTCCTTGCCGTAGTTCCACCAGTCGGTGAAGAACCCCGCTGGGCCGGCACCCGGCATCACCACCAGGACGTCCGCGTCGTCGGCCAGCCGCCGGACGTCGGTGTTGGCGCTCCAGCCGCGGTAGTCCTGCAGCCGGGTTTCGCCCGCGAGCAGGTACACCGCCGGCCACTTCCGGTCCGGGTGCTCCGCCCAGTCGCGGGGCAGGATCAGCCGGACCATCGCGTAGGCCCCGACGCCGGTGGAGCGCACAGTGAGGTCGAGCACCCGCGCGTCACCGTCCACAGTGGTCTCGGCGACGACGTGCGTGCCGTCATCGGCGCGCGGCCCGTCGGCCGCCGCGGCGGGGACGCCGGGCAGCCCGCACGCCACGGCCGCCAGCACGGCGAGCCACCTCGAAAACATGCGCATAAGCATTCCTTTCCCAACATCCCCGACGGTGCGCTCAAGTTAAATCAATCGAGCCACCAAGCGCAATTGTCTCGTGCGCCACACGACCGGACAATGTGAATTGCAGGCAAACAAACTCCCCCGCACGGGTGAGTCAGCGCACACGCTCGGTCACCAAAGTCGGACGCCCGTGCCAGTAACTCACCAGTAACCAGCGATTCAGCAGGTCACGCGGCGTACTGAGGGACGTTGACGGGATCTTGAGGCTCTTCCGGTAACCGATTTCTTGCCCTAGCCTCGCCCGTGTCGCCGGGTTGGGCCGCCCCTCGCCGCCACCCGGGCGGATGTCCCAGCGCCGGGACCCGCAATCCCCCGAGAATGCTCCCGAAAGGGTCGTCCATGGCTGCCCGAAATCGTTTCCCCCCGTTCCGAGTCGCCGCGCTCGTGGTCGTCGCCGCCGCAATTTCCGGTTCCGGCGGACCCACCGCGGCAGCGACCGCCGCTCCCCCACCGCCCCCACCGCCGCCGGTTCCCCCGGCCGCACTGCTGCCCGCCGAGGCGATCCCCGGGCCACCCGCCCCGCGCGACGCGTTCGACGTCGCCACCGCGCTGTCCACTTTGGACACCAAAGACGACGGCTGTACCGGTGTCGTGCACGGCAGGCTGCTCCGGGGAACCGCCACCGGCCAGGGCTTCCAGACCGCCGTCCCCGGCGGGCAGCTCAGCGAACTGGTCGCGCGCACCCCGCAGCCGCCCGACCTCGGCGCGTGGACCGCGAAGCTCCGCGAGTGCGCGAGCGTCACCGTGACCGACCAGGACCTCCCCACCGTCTCGACGCTCACCACCGGGACCGCGCCCGCCATCCCCGGCGCGGAAACCCTTTCCTACCAGCAGGTCCTGACCCTGCCCGGCCAGCCGGCCGAGCTGCCGGGGCTGCGCCTGCGCACCGTCGCCGTCGCCGCCGGCGACGTCCTGCTCGTGCTCCGCGACGCGGGCGCGACCGACCTCGACCTCGACGCCCTGGCCGTCACCGCGTGGCAGCACGCGGCGCCGCGGCTGGGCCGCTAGCCAAGGAGAAACCCATGTCCGACCAGAACTTCCCGGCAGTGGGCGGCGCCACCCTGACCGCGTGCCTGCACCACTGGGCCGCGACCACCCCCGACGCCCCCGCGCTGACCTTCGCCGACTTCGCCACCGACCGCGACGGACGGCGCCGCACCCTGACCTGGCGGCAGCTGCGCGAACGCGTCGACGCCGTCGCGGGCGCGCTCCCGGTCCGGCCCGGCGACCGCGTGGCCGTGCTCTGCCCGCAGGGCACCGACTACGTCGTGGGTTTCCTCGCCGCGATCACCGCGGGCGCGATCGCGGTGCCGCTGTTCGACCCGGGCCTGCCCGGCCACGCGGGACGGCTCGCCGCGGTGCTCGCCGACTGCGCCCCCTCGGCCGTCGTCACCACCACCTCGGTGCAGCTCGCGGTCGAGGACTTCGTCGGCGGCGTCCCGGTCGTCGCGGCGGACCGCCCCGGCCCGGTGCGCTCGTGGCCCGCGCCCGCCGCGGTCCCGGACGAGATCGCGTACCTGCAGTACACCTCGGGGTCGACCCGCACCCCGGCCGGCGTGGTGCTCACGCACGCGAACGTCCTCGCCAACGTCACCCAAGCCGTGCGCGGCCTCGGCCTGGACCCGGCCGCGTCGACCACCGTCTCGTGGCTGCCGCTGTTCCACGACATGGGGCTCGTGCTCGGCCTGATCACGCCGCTGGCGCTGGGCCTGCGGTCGGTGCTGATGGACCCGCTGGCCTTCATCGAGCGGCCGGTCCGCTGGCTGGAGCTGCTCGGCGACCACGACGGCGCCTGGAGCGCCGCCCCCAACTTCGCGTTCCACTACTGCGCGAGCCGGATCCGCGAGGCCGACCGCGCGCGGCTGCGCCTCGGCCGCGTCACGGCGATCGTGAACGGCGCCGAGCCGATCACCCCGGACGTCCTCGACCGCTTCCACACCACCTTCGCCGCCGCCGGCTACACCCCGGACAAGACGCGCCCGGCGTACGGCCTGGCCGAAGCGACCGTCTTCGTCACCACCGGCCCCGCCGCCGCCCCGCGCGTCACGACGTTCGACCGCGACGCCCTCGCGACCGGCACCTCGCGACCCGCGGACGCCGGGGTCCGGCTGGTCGCCTGCGGGGTCCCGGCCGGGCAGCTCGTCGCGCTCGTCGACCCCGAAACCGCCGTCGCGCTCCCCGACGGCTCGGTGGGCGAGATCTGGGTGCACGGCCCGAACGTCGGCGAAGGGTACTGGCAGAAACCCCTGGACAGCACGGAAACCTTCGGCGCGCGCCTCGCGGGCGACCGCGGCGAGCTGCCCGAGGGGCCGTGGCTGCGCACCGGCGACCTCGGCCTCCGGCACGACGGCGAGCTGTACATCGCCGGCCGGATCAAGGACCTGATCATCGTCGACGGGCGCAACCACTACCCGCAGGACGTCGAAGCGACCGCGGCGTCGGCCGACGCCGCGATCCGCCCCGGCAGCGTCGCGGCCTTCGCGATCGAGGGCGCCGACACCGAAGCCGTCGTCGTGGTCGCGGAGCACCGCGCGCACGCCGACCTGGCCGAAGCCGCGGAACGCGCGCTGGCCACGTCGGTCCGGCGGCTGGTCGCCGACGCGCACGGGCTCGCGCTGCGGGACGTGCTGCTCGTCCCGGCCGGGCGGGTGCCGCGCACGTCCAGCGGCAAGATCGCCCGCGCCGCCTGCCGCGAGCGCTACCTCGCCGGCGACTACGGGAAGGCGCTGGCGCGATGAGAAACCCGGACGCCCTGCGCCGCTGGCTCCTCGACGCCGTCGCCGAGCACACCGGCCTGACCGCCGAGCCCGACCGGCCCCTCGCCGACTACGGCCTGTCCTCCCGCCAGGCCGTCGGGATCGCGGCCGACCTCGAAGACCTGCTCGGTACCCGGCTGCCCGCGACGCTGCTGTGGGAAAGCCCGACCATCGACCACCTCGCCCGCACCCTCGTCGCGGGCGCCGGACCCGAGCCCGCCGCGGCGCCCGCCGACCGGCGCCGCACCGATCCGGTCGCCGTCGTCGGCCTGGGCTGCCGCTTCCCCGGCGCGGACGGCCTCGAGGAGTACTGGGACCTGCTGCGGACCGGGCGGGACGCCGTCCGGACCGCGCCGCCGGGGCGGTGGAGCGCCGACGCGGCACCGGTGGTGGGCGGGTTCCTCGACGACGTCGCCGGGTTCGACGCCGAGCACTTCGGCATCACCCCGCGCGAAGCGGCCACGATGGACCCGCAGCAGCGGATGCTCCTGGAGGTGACGTGGGCGGCGCTGGAGCACGCCGGGATCGCGCCGTCGTCGCTGCGCGGCAGCCGCACCGGCGTGTTCACCGGCATCGCCACCCACGACTACGGCCACCTCACGATGAGCGGCGGCGCCCCGGACCTGTGGACGGCGACCGGCGCGGCGGGCAGCATCGCGGCCAACCGGCTGTCGTACGTCTTCGACCTGCGCGGGCCGAGCGTGGCGGTGGACACGGCGTGCTCGTCTTCGCTGGTGGCGGTGCACCACGCGGTGCGCGCCCTGCGCGACGGCGACGCCGACCTGGCGCTGGCCGCGGGCGTCAACCTGATGCTGCTGCCCGGGCCGACGGCGGCGTTCTCGGCGGCGGGCCTGCTCGCGGCGGACGGCCGCTGCAAGACGTTCTCGGCGGCCGCGGACGGCATCGCCCGCGCCGAAGGCTGCGGCGTGGTGGTGCTCAAGCGCCTCGCGGACGCCGAGGTCGACGGCGACCGCGTGCTGGCGGTGATCCGCGCGTCGGCGGTCAATTCGGACGGCCGTTCCCACGGGCTGGCCGCCCCCAACCCGGCGGCGCAGCAGGCGATGCTCCGGGACGCCTACCGCGGGCTCGATCCGTCCACAGTGGACTACGTGGAGGCGCACGGGACGGGCACGCTGCTCGGCGACCCGATCGAGGCCCGGGCGCTCGGTGCGGTGCTGGGAGCCGGGCGCGACGCGCGGTCGCCGCTGCTGATCGGGTCGGTGAAGACGAACATCGCGCACGCCGAGGCCGCGGCGGGGATCGCGGGGGTGATCAAGGTGGTGCTGGCGCTGGTGCACGGCGAGGTGCCGCCGCAGCTGCACTTCGCCGCGCCGAACCCGCACATCGCGTTCGAGGAGCTGGGGTTGCGGGTGGTGCGCGAGGCGACGCCGTGGCCGCGGCGTGGCGGGCGCGCGGTCGCGGGGGTGTCGGCTTTCGGGTTCGGCGGGACGAATGCCCACGTCGTGCTGGAGGAGGCAGCGGCACCGGCTGAAACGCGCCAAGGCGAGAGCGCCGGTATCCGGATCGGGCTGCTGTCCGCCCGCACCCCGGACCGGCTCCGCGAGCGGGCCACCCAGCTCGCCGGCTGGCTCGGCACCCCCGCTGGCCAACGCGCGCACCTCGCCGATGTCACCCACACGCTGTTCCGGCGGGACGACGCCGGTCCGCACCGGGCCGCCGTCGTCGCCGGGGACCTCGGCGAACTCGCCGCGCTGCTGCGCGCGGTCGGCGCCGGGGCCGATCCGCTGCCCGCGGGGGCCGCCACCGGGCGCGCCGCCGGCGGGGAAGGGCCGGTGTTCGTCTTCTCCGGGCACGGTTCCCAGTGGACCGGGATGGGCCGCGGCCTCCTCGCGGCCGAACCGGCGTTCGCCGCCCAGGTCGACAAGCTCGGGGATCCCTTCGCCGAGCACACCGGGCGGTCGCTGCGCGCCTTGCTGACCTCCCGCGAACCCTTCTCCCTGCCCGAAACGCAGCTGGCGATCTTCGGGACGCAGGTCGCCCTGGCCGCCCGGTGGGAGGCGCTCGGGGTGCGGCCGGCCGCCGTCGTGGGGCATTCGCTCGGGTCCGCGGCCGCGGCCGTGGTGAGCGGGGTGCTGAGCGCCGACGAGGCCGTCCACCTGGTCGCGACCCGGGCGCGGCTGCTCGGCACCGTCGACGCCGGCGGGGCGATGGCCGCGGTCGAGCTGACCCCGGACGAGGTCGAGGCCCGCCCCGGCGTCGAACTCGCCGTCGATGCCGCGCCCGGACAGGTGACGGTAACCGGGGACGCAGCCGTGATCGACCGGCTGGTCGCGGAGCTGACGGCGGCCGGGCGGACCGCGAGGCGGCTGCCGGTGGACGTCGCCGGGCACTCGCGCGGGGTCGAGCACGTCCTGCCCGAGCTGCGCGACGCGCTCGCCGAGCTGGGCGGGCGGCGGCCGCTCGTGCCGTGGTACGACACGGTCCTCCCCGACCCGCGCGAGCTGCCGGACTTCGACGCCGGGTACTGGGCCGCGCACCTGCGCCGCCCCGTGCGGTTCCGGCAGGCCGTCACCGCGGCCGCCGCCGACGGGCACCGCGTGTTCGTCGAGGTGTCCCCGCACCCGATCCTGCGGGGGTCGCTGGCCCGGACGCTCGGCGCGGACGCGGTGGTGACCGGCACCCTGCGCCGCGGCCAGGACGAGGTCCGCGCGTTCGGCGCGGCCGCGGCGGAGCTGTACTGCGCGGGCACCCGGATCACCCTCTCCGCGCCGGACGACAGCGCCCGGCTGACCGACGTGCCCCCGATGCCCTGGCGCCACGTGCGCCACTGGTACACCGACGAATCCGCCCCGGCCGCGGAGACCCCGCCGCCCGCCGAGCCGGAGGCCGCGCCGCCCGGTGGCGACCGGCTCACCGCGATCGTCGCCGCGATCATGGGACTCGCCCCCGACCGCCTCGACGCCGACGTCCCGCTCGTCGAACTCGGGCTCGACTCCCTGATGGCGAACCGGATCCGGGAAGCCGTCCGGCGGGAGCTCGGCGCCGACCCGGATCCCGCCGCCTTCCTCCGCGGGGCCACCCTCGCCGACCTCAACCGCGATCTCGCGCCCCGCGACGACGACCCGCCCCGGCCGGCCCGCGGCCGCGCCTGGGACGCCGCCGACCGGCTCGTGCTCCGGCTGTGGCGCGAGCACACCGGCGCCGAAGCGGGCGGCACGCACCTCCGGCTGACCGGCGCCGCCCGGCCGGAGCAGCTCGCGCGCCTGCTCGCCGACGGCCTCACGACCGAACTCGACACCCCCGTCGACCCCGCCGAGCTGCTGAAGCACGACACCCTCGCCGCCATCGCCGAGGTCGCGCGGGCCATCCTCGACACGCGAGGAGAACGCCTCCTGAAACCGGGCGACGCCGGGACCGCGCCGCTCCTGCTGTTCCACCCCGGCGGCAGCACGTGCACCGTCTACCGCCCGCTGCTGGACCGGCTGCCCGCGGGCGTGCCGTGTGCCGGGTTCGAACGGGTGCCGGGGGCCAGCATCGAAGAACGCGTCGAACGGCTGCTCCCGCTGGTCCGCGCGCGCCGGCCGCACGGGCCCTACCGGCTCGCCGGGTGGTCGTTCGGCGGGGCGCTGGCCTACGGCGTCGCCGCGCGGCTCGCCGACGAGGGCGAACCGGTCGAGCTCGTCGCGCTGATCGACACCATGCTGCCGCTGCCGGAACCGGACCTCGACCCGCGCGCGTCGTCCGCGCGGCGGTTCCTGCGGTTCACCGGGTACGTCGAAGGCACGTACGGCCGTGCCGTCCGGCTCGGGCACGACGAACTTGCGCCGCTGCCCGAAGAAGAGCAGATCGAGCTCACCATGCGGCGCGTGGCCGAAGCCGGGTTGCTCAGCCCCGGCGTGCTGCGGCACCAGCGTCAGTCCTTTTTGGACACCCTGGCGGCCGAACGCGGGACCCCGCGCCGCTACGACGGCCGCGTCGTGCTGTACCGGGCGACCGAGCCGTACGCCGCCGGGCTCGCGATGGAACCGCGGTATTCGCGCACGGACCTCGCGGCGGGGTGGGCGGAGCTGTGCCCGCGGCTGGAGATCGTCCCGGTCGGCGCGCACCACCTTTCGGTGATCGACCCGCCGCACGTCGACGTCGTCGCCCGGCACCTGGCGGGCCTGCTGTGGCCGTGACGCGCGCCTGGGCGCTGCCGGCCGTGCTCGGGGCCGGGTTGTTCCTGGTGGCGGTGGACGCGACCGTGCTGCACGTGGCACTGCCCGACCTCGTCCGGCAGCTGCGGCCGGGCGCCGCCGCGCAGGTGTGGATCGTCGCGATCTACCCGCTCACCGCGGCGCCACTGCTGCTCCCGTTCGGCACGCTCGGCGACCGCTACGGACGGCGGCGCGTGCTCGTCACCGGCTACGCCGTGTTCGGCCTGGCTTCAGTGGCCTGCGCGGCCGCGCCGAACGTCCCGGCACTGCTCGCCGCGCGGGCGGTCCTCGGCTGCGGCGGTGCGATGATCATGCCCACGACGATGTCGCTGCTGCGGGAGCTCTTCCCGGAGCAGCGGCAACGGCGGACGGCGATCGCGGTCTGCAGCGGCATCGCCGGGACCGGCTCGGTGTTCGGACCGGTCCTCGGCGGGGTGCTCGTCGAGGCGTGGGGCTGGCGGTCGACGTTCCTGGTCAACCCGCCGGTGATCCTCGCCGCCGGCTTCGCGGCCCTGCGGTGGCTGCCGCGGTCGCCGCCCGGGCGGGGACCGTGGGACGCGCTCAGCGCGCTGCTCGCGGCCGGGGGCGTGCTCGGGATCGCCTTCGCGGCCGGGCCGTCGGGGGGCGGCTTCGCGGCCGGGGCGGCGGGGTGCGTCCTGCTCGGGCTCTTCGTGCGCCGCCAGCGCCGGGCGGCGGTCCCGCTGCTGGACTTGACGTTGTTCCGGCGGCCGGGCGTGCCGGGTGCGGTCGGCGGGGTACTGCTGGTGATGAGCACGCTGGTGGGTCTCGGCCTGCTGCTGGCCCAGTACCTCCAGGTGGTGCTCGGCCTGTCCCCGACGGCCGCGGCGGCCCGGCTGCTCCTGGTGCTCGCGGCGTCCGCGGCCGGCAGCGTCGGGGCGCCCGCGCTGCTCACCCGCTTCGGCAACGCGCGGGTCCGCACGGCGGGGTTCGCGGTGACGGCGGTGGCGTTGCTGGCCCCGGCGGCCGGAGCGCTGACGTCCCCGTGGTGGCTGGTGGCGTCCGGGTTCGGGATGGCGCTGTCGCTGACGTCGAGCACGGACACGCTGCTCACGGCGGCCCCGGCCGAGCGGGCGGGCGGCGCGGCCGCGGTCGAGAAGACGGGCTACGAACTCGGCGCCGGCGTCGGGACGACGTTGTTCGGTTCCCTCGCCGCGGCGGTGTACGCGGCACGGCTGGTGGTGCCACCGGGGGTGCCGGAGGCGGCCGCGCGGCTGGCGTCGGCGGGCCCGGCCCAGGCTGAGGTGGCTTCGCGGGGGCTGGCGGCGGCGGACGAGCTGCTCGCGGCGGCCCGCGCGGCCTGCACCGCCGGGGTGCGGGTGGCGGCCGGTGTCGCGTGTGGACTGTTCGTGCTCGCGACGGCGGCGTCCGTGCTGAGCCGTAGCCGTAAAGCGGCATTGGAGGCGTCACGGCGGGCGGTATAGGGCGTTATACGCTCACTCGAACCACTCGCCGCCGCCTGAGCGCACCGCGACCGGGCGGGACTCGGGGATCGGGAGCGAGCCCTGGCTCGGCGGCCACAGGGTCACCGCCGGGACCTCGCGCAGCCGGGCGCGCAGGGTCTGCAGCGGCAGCGGACGGCGGCGGGTCAGCAACGTCGTCGTGCGCGGGTGCAGGTCCACGAACGGGTAGGTCGCGTGCAGGGCCGCCAGGCGGCGCTCCAGCCGGCGGCCGCGTTCGGTCAGCTCGGCCGGGTGCACCGCGGGCTGGACGACCAGGAACTCCCCCGGCCCGAGCCGCACCGCGCGGTCGAGGGGGCGCAGGCCGTCGCGCAGGAGGTCGGCGATGTTCTGCTCGGTGTGCATGCGGACGCGGGTGCCGTGCCGCCGCTCGACCGCCACCGGGTCGTCCACCGCGACGAAGACCAGGCCCAGCGGGACCGTGTCGGTCGCGTCGCCGAGCCACGACTGGATGCCCGCCAACGTGTCGAGACCCGTGTCCGGGTCGACGGCCGGACCGGACGCCGGGCGCGGCCGCACGCGCGCCTTGTCCAGCTTGGCCGCCACGTGCCGCAGCGCGGCCTCGGCGCGGCTTTCGACGTCGAGTGCCGGCGGCGTCTCGACCGAGGCCAGGACTTCGCCGACCTTGCGCCGGACCGCCGGCGGCAGGCGGTCGCCCATCGCGTCGCGGAGGCGGACCACTTCGGCGTACGCCTCGTCGCGGCGCAAGCCCCAGCGGCCGCGGAACAGGCGGGCGGCCTCGACCGCGGACGCCTGCGGGTCGATCTCGTCGAGGTCCTGCGCGACGACCGACGCGCCGAACGTCGGCGACAGCACGGCCACCGACCACTCGCGCGCCATCGGCTCGTCCGGGCGCAGCAGCACCGGGGTGACGCCGTGCGGCAGGTCGGGGCGGCCGGAGTCGACCATGCCGACCACGGTGACCGCGGCCCGCCGCGCGATCCGCGCGTACACCTCCCGCTCGCGTTCGAAGTACGGGAGCCGCTGGAACAGCGCGAACACGACCGTGTCGTCGCCCGCGCCTTCGGCCAGTGCTGCGCGCTCCACCGCGTGGGACGCCGTCACGAGGGCGCGCTTGGACAGCACGCCGGCGCGCGGATCTGCGTCGGGCATCGGGGGATCGCCTTCGCCGGGGAAAGGGAGACAACAACCGTAAGAGCGCCCGCCCCACCCGGCTAGTCACACAATGGTGCGAACTCAGAAGTGGTCGCGCTCCGCTTCCCGGGCGACGACCTCGGCCCGGTCCGCGAGCCGCTCGAGGCCGCTCAACGGCTGCCGCATGCGGTGATTTCCCTTCAGCCGCCCGGCGTTCCGGTCGAGGAACGCCCAGTAGCCCGCGGTGAACGGGCACGCGTCCGGCCCGGTCCGTTTCTTCGGGTCGAACACGCAGCCGGGGCAGTGATCACTCATCCGGTTGATGTAGGCACCTCCGGCGGCGTACGGCTTGGTCCCGACGACCCCGCCGTCGGCGTACTGGCTCATGCCGATCACGTTGGCCGGCATCACCCAGGGAAACCCGTCGACGAACGCCGTCGCGAACCAGCGGTTCAGCTCGGCGGGGTCGTAGCCGCGCTGCAGCGCGTGGTTGCCCAGCACCATCAGGCGCTCGATGTGGTGGGCGTAGCCGCGGTCGCGGACGCCGGCGAGCGCGGTGCGCAGGCAGGCCGCTTCGACGGCGTCGGCGTCCAGCGACCACCACCACTCCGGCAGCTTCCGCCGGGCCTGCAAAGCGTTGCGGCGCAGGTACTCCGGCCCGTGGTGCCAGTACAGGTGCCACACCCATTCGCGCCAGCCCAGCACCTGCCGGACGAACCCCTCGACGCTGCTCAGCGGCGCGTCGCCGGCCCGGTACCGCTCCTCGGCCCGCCGGACGACGTCGCGCGGGTCGAGCAGCCCGAGGTTCAGCGGGACGGACAGCAGCGCGTGCGCCATCGCCCAGTCGTGGGTCAGCATCGCGTCCTGGTGCGGCCCGAACACGGGCAGGCGGTGGTCGAGGAACCGCTTGAGCGCACGCTGGGCTTCGTCGTGCCCGACGGCGAACCGCCGCGGCCCGTCCACGCCGACCGGGTGGATCTCCCCCGCGCGCTCGGCCGCGTCGAGCTCGGCGCGGACGCGGTCGTCGATTTCGTTCTCCCGCGGGTGCCACGGCGCCGGGACGTCGAGGCGGGTGGTCTTCGGCGGCGGCCGCCGGTTGTCGTGGTCGTAGTTCCACTGCCCGCCTGCGGGCTCGCCGTCCGCTTCGAGCAGCACGCCGAACTTCCGGCGCTGGTCGCGGTAGAAGTCCTCCATGACGAACCGGGTGCGCCCATCGGCCCAGGTCGCGAAGTCCGCTTTGGACAGCACGAACCCCGGCGTCGGCAGGATCTCCGTCACCACGCCTTCGCCGTGCAGCCGCCGGACGAAGGCGTCGGCCGCGTGCGACGTCGGTTCGTGCACCACCACCGGCCGGCCGAACCGGCGCAGGCCGGTGCGGTAGTCGGGCGCGTCGAGCAGCGTGACGCGGTCGCCGAGGTCGGCGGCGAGCCGGTGCAGCGCGGCCTGGACCAGGTGCAGTTTCTGGCGGTGGAAGGGTTTCGCGGCGAAGGCCGCGGCCGAGCGGATCACCAGGACGTCCCGGTGCCGGTGCTCGGGCGTGCCGTGGAAGTGCGGCCCGAGCTGGTCGGCGAACAGCCACAGCGCGGGCTCGTCTCGCATGCGGGAACGCTAACCCGCTTCCGGCGGCTCCGCAGCGTACGCGCGGAGCACTTTCGTGGTGTCGCCCAGGAACCGCGCGACGACCTCGGCGTGCTCCGGTGCCAGCCCGTCCGTCAACCGGGTGATCGCGGCGACGAGCGGGGCGAGCGCGACCCGGACCTCGTCGCGGGCGGCTTCGCTGAGGGTGAGCGTGACCCGGCGGCCGTCGCTGGGGTGCGGGCCGCGGCGGACGTGCCCGGCCGCTTCGAGGCGGTCGACCAGCACGGTGGCCGACGCCGAGCGGATCTTCAGCGCGTGCGCGAGGTCGACCGTGCCCATCGGCGTGCCGAAGGCGAGGTGCTGCAGCGCCTGCACGTCGGTGGCGCCCAGCCCGAGCCGCCGGGCCAGCGCCGCCTGGACGTCGTGCGCCAGGGAGAGCAATTCGCGCAGGGCGAAGTTCACCCGCAGGGCGACCGGACCGTCTTCCACCAGGCCATTCTAAGTTAGCTAGACAATCTAGCGAGTTTTGCTACCGTGGACCTCGTGGACGTCCGAGCGATGAACGCCGAAATGACCGCGAAGCTGATCGGGGCCCCGGCCGAGCCGCCCCCTGAAGGCGGGTACGCGCTACGTGTCGTCGAGACCCGCGGCCGCAGCTCCGGCGCGCCGCGGCGGGTACCGCTGGCCGTGGTCGCGACGGACGGCGGCCACTACCTCGTCTCACCGGTCCGCGACCGCGACTGGGTGGTGAACCTTCTCGCCGCACCGGAGTGCGCGCTGCTGGCG
Organism: Amycolatopsis lexingtonensis; assembly: GCF_014873755.1. Taxonomy (NCBI): domain Bacteria; kingdom Bacillati; phylum Actinomycetota; class Actinomycetes; order Pseudonocardiales; family Pseudonocardiaceae; genus Amycolatopsis; species Amycolatopsis lexingtonensis. Next base: position 1,691,877 of record NZ_JADBEG010000001.1, on the reverse strand, counting down.
GCCGGCGAGCGAGCCGAACGCCGGGCCGAACCGGTCGCCGGCGACGAAGCCGCGCGAGTCGTCGCCACCTACCTGGCCGCGATGTCCGTGCCGTGGGCGATCAAGGCGTTCCCGGTCCCCCAGGACGCGAGCCACGAGCGGATCCTCGAGCACGTGCCGGGGATGGCGGTGTTCCGGTTGTCCACAGTGGACCCGGCATGAGCGTCGCCATCGCCGGCGGCGGCCCCGGCGGGCTGCTGCTCGGCTACCTGCTCGCCCGCGCCGGGATCGACGTCACCGTGCTGGAAGCCCGCTCGGACTTCGACCGCGACTTCCGCGGCGACTCGCTGCACCCCTACACGCTCGAACTGCTCGACCGGCTCGGCCTCGCCGGGGACCTGCTGGAACTCGACCACTTCAAGGCGCGCTCGTTCCGCTTCCACACCCCGGCCGGCGGCTACAGCTGCGCCGACTACGACCGCCTACGCACGCCGTTCGGCTACGTCGCGCTGATGCCGCAGGTGCGGTTCCTCGACTTCCTCGCCGAGCGCGCGAACGCACTGCCGACGTTCCGCCTGCGCACGAACGCCAAGGTCACCGGCCTGCTCGAAGCGGACGGCGCGGTGACCGGGGTCCGCTTCCGGGGCGGTGAGCTGGAGACGTCCCTCGTCATCGGCGCGGACGGCCGGTTCTCGACCGTCCGGCGCCTGGCCGGGCTCGAAGCGCGTCCGCTCGGCGCCACCACCGACCTGCTCTGGTTCCGGCTCCCCCGCTCCCCCGGCGACCCGCCCGACGCGGACCTCGACCTCTACTTCGGGCGCGACGCCTACGTCGGCGTCCTCGGCGGCGTCCGCGACTGGCAGGTGGGCTACAGCATCGAGAAGGGCGCGTACCCGGCGCTGCGTGAGCGCGGGGTCGAGCCGATCCGCGCCTTCGTGCGCGAGCGCGTGCCGTGGCTGGCCGACCGGGCTCACCTCCTGACCGACTTCTCGCAGACGACGCTGCTGTCGGTGGACATCTCCCGCGTCGAGCGCTGGCACCGGCCGGGCCTGCTGCTGCTCGGCGACGCCGCGCACGTCATCTCGCCGGTCGGCGGCAACGGCATCCTGATGGCCGTGCAGGACGCCGTCGCCGCCACGAACCGCCTGGTGCCCGCGCTGCGCCGCGGCGACGTCACCGACGAGGACCTCGCGGCCGTGCAGGCCGACCGGATCCGCGCCATCGAGCGGGTGCAGGCCGACCAGGTGCGCGTGGAGAAGCGGGCCGCCGCGGCCCGGGCCCGCGGGCGCGGCACCGCGCCGCCGGCCCTGCTCAAGCTGCTGTTCGCGATCCCGGCGCTGCGCACCCGCGGGGCCCGAGGCAACGCCTACGGCCCGTTCCCGCCTCAGCTGGACGAGTCCCTCTTCGCGTCGTAGTTCGTCCAGCCGCCCTGGCCTTCGGCGGCCTCGACGTCGGCGTCGGAGGTCGCCGCGTGGGTCATCGCGGCGATCGTCTCCTCGAGGCCCCGCTGGACTTCGCCGCCTTCGGCCTCGCGGACGCTGTGCAGCGTCACGGTGATCTCCGAGGACGCCGGGCCGGCTTCGGCGATCCGCAGTTCGCCGTGGTAGTCGTCGGGGCCTTCGGCACCCCACTTGAGCGACCGGGTGCCCTCGTCGGTGTGCAGCCAGGCCTCGCTCGCGACGCGTTCGCCGTGCACTTCGGCCTCGACGTGCACCGTGTCGCCGCCGCGCGGCTGCGCCACCTTCATCTCCGGGAAGTAGCGGGGCAGGTTCTCCGGGTGGCTCAGGAACGCGAACAGCTCGTCGGCGGGGATGTCGGCGGTCGCGGTGTGGCGGTACTCGGTCATCGGCTCACCTTTCGTCGGAACCCCGGTTACCCCGGAAGCCGTGCATTAAAAGGACCCAGGCGGGGAACCCGGGAGACATGACCGCCACCGAACCCGGGACCCGGCGGGGCCCCGCCCCCGTGCAGGGCATGGGCATGCTGATCGGTTTGCTGTTCCTCGTGCTCGCCGCGCTGGAGCTGATGTCTGGTGTCGCGGACGGCGGCGGCCCCCGCGAGCTGTTCGGGCTCTTCGCGGTGTCCGGGCCGTGGGCGCTCACGCACCTGCTGACCGGCGCAGCGGCGGTGTTCTGCTCGCGCTCGGAGCGGCTGGCCGCCCGGTTCCTGGTCGCCGCCGGCGCCGTCTACACCGCGGCCGGCCTGGCCGGGCTGCTCCCGCTGCCCGACGCGGTCTCCGAGGTGCTGCCGATGAACAACGCCGGCGTCTGCCTGGCCCTCGGCCTCGGCACGGCCATGCTCATCCTGGGAGCGGGCTGGCTGCAGCGCGGGCCGGGACCGCGCCGCTGAAGTCGTCGTCCGGCCCGGGGAACCGCGTCAGCACCGCGGTCACCAGCACTGCGAGTCCGAAGAGGACATAGCCGTTGCCGGTGAGCTGCTGCACGAAGTTCCAGTGCCGCTCCACCTCGCCGCCGCGCGGCCACCACCACTGCGGTCCCGCCACGAACAGCAGCACCCCGGTGCCGGCCAGGACCGCGAACCCGCGGCGCCGCGTGCGGCGGGCCAGCTCGGCCCAGCCGGCCAGCACGACCACGGCCCACACCCAGTGGTGCGTCCAGGAGATCGGCGACACCAGCAGCCCGCCGACGGCGGTGAGGCCGAGCGCGAGCACCGGCTCCCCCGCCGCCAGCGCCCGCCGGACGCCCAGCGCCGTCAGCACCAGCACCACCGCCACCAGCGGCAGCCACCACGCCGTCCGCGCCCCGGGCGGCACCCCCAGCCGCGCGAGCAGCCCGAGCAGCGACTGATCGCCGGCGTAGGTCGGCTCACCGACGCGGCCGGTGTCCCACAGCGCCCCGGTCCAGTACCGCACCGAGTCCGCGCCGGCCAGCAGGAAGCCCAGCGCCGTCGCGCCCGCGAACGTGACGGCGGCGGTCACCGCGGCCCGGGTGTCGCGGCGGAGCAGCAGGTAGAGCAGGAACACCGCCGGGGTCAGCTTGATCGCGGCGGCGAGGCCGATCAGCAGGCCGCGCGGCCACTTCGGCACGGCCACGAGGACGTCGAGGGCGACGAGCGCGAGCAGCAGCAGGTCGATCTGGCCCGCGTACAGCGTCCGCAGGACCGGCTCCAGCGCCTCGGCGACGAGCAGGAACACGGCCACCCGCCACCAGTCGCACCGCGCCCCGAGCGCGCGCAGCAGGGCCCGGAGGACCAGGGCCAGCACCCCGAGCGTCAGCAGGGTGAGGGCGAGGCAGGCGGCCCAGTACGGCAGGACCGCGAACGGGGCCAGCACGACCGCCGCGAACGGCGGGTAGGTGAACAGCAGGAGCTGGCCGTCGCCGGTCGGCGGCAGCGTGCCGTAGAGGTCGTGGCCGTGCAGCAGCGCGGCCGAGCCGAGCCGGTAGACGTCCAGGTCGACGCGGTAGGCCGGGAACCGCCACCGGCCGTCGTTGTACGAGACCAGCAGCGCCACCAGCACGAGTACCTGCACGCCGGCCAGTAGATGTCTCCCCCGCATCCCACGCATTCTGTCGGGTCGCCGCGGGTGCGCCATCCGGGTATCCCCCGGACCCGACCCGGGGAAAACCGGTTGCCCGCCGTGCCACCCTGGGCGGATGGGGACTCCGGAGGGCTTCGCGCACCACGCCGGCGAGGGCGGCACGGTGACGATCACGCACCACGGCCGTCCCGCGGGCACCCTCCGCGGGGCCGCGGCGGCCCGGTTCCTGGCCGCGATCGCGCGGGGCGACGACCCGCAGCAGCTCATGGCCCGGGTGACCGGCAACTACAAGCACGGCAACGAACGGCGCGCCCGCGAGCACCCGCGCAACCGCGGGCGGTGAGTTTCTCGGCCGTTCGGGGCAAGCGCCGCGACTGGATGGGTTAGCATCTGCCCCCGTGCCGAGCTCGCCAAAAATTCACGCCAATCCCAACGTCGGTTTCGCGTGGCTGAGGATGATCGGCGCGATCACCGTGATCGTCGACCACAGCATGCCGCTGCTGCACCCGCAGCGGCTGACGATCTTCCCCGCGTCCTGGCACATGTCACCGGGGTACATCGCGCTGATGGGGTTCTTCGCGATGAGCGGCTACCAGATCCAGGACAGCTGGGCGCGCGACCCGTCGTGGTGGCGCTTCTCCGCGCGGCGGCTGCTGCGGATCATGCCGCCGCTGGTCGTGGTGCTGCTGGTGACCGTGTTCGTGATCGGCCCGCTGGTCACGACGTGGCCCGCGCACGACTACTGGACGCACATCCAGACGTGGCGCTACCTGGTCGGCACCACCGTGCTCTTCTACATGCAGCACGACCTGCCGGGCGTGTTCGCGAACAACCCGTACCCCTTCTCGGTCAACGGCGCGATCTGGACTCTGCCGATGGAGCTGCTCGGCTACGCGCTCGTCCTCGTCGTGGGCGTGGTCGTGCTGATCGGCCTGCCGCGGCTGGTCCTGTTCCTCGTCCTCGGCGGCATGGTCTACACCGACACGATGCTGCACGCGACGTTCGAGCAGCACGGTCTCGGCGGTTCGCTGCTGGTCGTCCCGATCGGCTCGACGGTGTCGTTCCTGGTGCCGTTCGTGATCGGGATGGTGCTGCACGCCTACCGCGACCGGATCCCGCTCAAGCCGTGGGTCGCGCTCGTGCTGTTCGGTGCCTACCTGGCGCTGAGCCAGACGCCCGCGAGCCGGTACCTGCTGGCGCTCAGCGCGGCGTACGGGGCGATCACCCTGGCCATGCACTGGCCGCGGAAGCTGGAGGCCGCCGGGCCGTGGGTCTACGGCAGCTACGGCACCTACATCTGGGGCTTCCCGATCCAGCAGCTGTTCATCCTCGCCGGGGTGCGGCAGGTGTGGCTGCTGATCCTGCTGGCCGTGCCGTCGGCGTACCTCGTCGGGCAGCTGTCGTGGAACTACGTCGAGAAGCCGACGCAACGCCTGCGCCGGCACCTGAAGGCCCCGGCCCCGGTCCGGCGGCCGGTACCCGCGCCACCCCAGGTACCCGCCACGGCGGCGGCGCCCCTGCGGAGATCTTGAGGTCGTTCGCCCGGGTGGGCATGCTGGCGCCGTGACCTACGACGTTTCCACGATCCGCAAGCACTTCCCCGCCCTCGCCGACGGTGCCGCCCACTTCGACGGCCCCGGCGGTTCACAGGTGCCCGACGTCGTCGGCGAGGCGGTCGCCGGAACGCTCTGCGCCGCGATCGCCAACCGCGGCACCGTCACCGCGGCCGAGCGCCGGGCGAGCGCGGTCGTCGCCGAGGCCCGGCAGGCCGCGGCCGACCTGCTCGCCGCCGACCCGGCCGGCGTCGTCTTCGGCCGCAGCATGACCCAGCTGACCTACGACTTCTCCCGCACGCTGGCCAAGAACTGGGGCGCCGGCGACGAAGTCGTCGTCACCCGCCTCGACCACGACGCCAACATCCGCCCGTGGGTCCAGGCCGCGGAGGCAGCCGGCGCGACCGTGCGCTGGGCCGACTTCGACCCCGCGACCGGCGAACTCGACCCGGCGGCGATCACGTCCCTGCTGTCGGACCGGACGCGGCTGGTCGCGGTCACGGCGGCGTCGAACCTGCTCGGCACCCGCCCGGACCTCCCGGCGATCGCGGCGGCGGTGCACGACGCCGGCGCGCTGCTCTACGTCGACGGCGTCCACCTGACCCCGCACGCGGCGGTCGACGTCACCGCGCTCGGCGCCGACTTCTACGCCTGCTCGCCGTACAAGTTCCTCGGCCCGCACCTGGGCCTGGTCGCGGCGGCACCCGCACTGCTCGAGACGCTGAACCCGGACAAGCTGCTGCCCTCGACCGACGCCGTCCCGGAACGCTTCGAGCTGGGCACGCTGCCGTACGAACTCCTCGCGGGCACGACGGCGGCCATCGACTTCCTCGCCGGGCTCGTGCCGGGCACGGGTTCCCGCCGTTCGCGGCTCCTCGCGTCGCTGACGGAGTTGGAGGAGCACGAAACCGCGCTGCTCGCCCGCCTCGACGCGGGCCTGGACGCGCTCGGGTTCGTCACCCGGTACGGCGCACCCGGACGCCACCGCACCCCGACGACCTTGTTCTCGGTCGCCGGGGTGCGGTCTCAGGCGGTGTACGAGCACCTCGGCGCACAGGGGGTCAACGCCCCGGCCAGCAGCTTCTACGCGATCGAGTGCTCGCGGCACCTCGGACTGGGTGACACCGGCGCGGTCCGGGCCGGCATCGCGCCCTACACCACGGAGGGCGACGTCGACCGGCTGCTCGCCGGGCTGGCGTCGCTCCCCCGCTGACGGTTACTTCGGGTCCTGATCCAGCTGGGTGGCCTTCACCGCGTTGCCGACCTGGGTGCAGTCGTCGGTGGTGATGCCGGCCGTGCCCGCCTTGGCGAGGGCCGCGCACGAGGAGTTCAGCGCGTCGCCGACGTCCTTGAAGGTCGCGCTCTGGGTGAGCGTGTTCTCGACGCCCCACCAGATCTGGACGGACTTGTCGAGGCCGAGGCCGCGGACGGTCTGGCCGTTGAAGGTGTCGCCGTCGGTGATCAGGTAGTCGGCCTTGTTCACGACGCCGTCGTTGATGTGCTCGTCCGGGTTGTTCGTGTCCCAGCCCGGGCCGTTGACCATGTCCGGCTGCGGGGTCAGCGACGAGCGCGGGTCCTTCATGTTCCGGATCGCGCCGAGCGACGAGCCCGCGCCGAGCAGCCAGCGGTTGTCGCCGGTGTCGTTGGGGTCGTTCGACGTGATGCCGATGAACTTGCCGAAGACGTCCGACAGGCCCTCGTTGATCGAGTCGGCCTGGCCGCCGCTCAGCCCGGAGGTGTGCTGGGTGACGCCGTGGGTCAGCTCGTGGCCGGTGATGTCGTCGGTGGTGACGCCCTCGCCGAAGGCCATCTGCTCGCCGTCCCAGAAGGCGTTGGCGAACGGGCACTCGCCGTCGACGCAGATCCGGACGGTGCCGCGCAGCGCCTTGCCGGTGCCGTCGGAGTAGTCCGCGCCGATCAGGCTCGTCAGGTCGACGTTGACGTACTTCTGGTAGAAGTCCGACGCCTGCCCGAAGAACGTGTAGACGTTGTTGACGTCGGCGACGCTGGACTCGGCGCCGCCCTCCTTGCGGGTGACGTCGAAGGCGGTGCCGCAGCGGACCGACGCGGTGCTGCCGCTGACCACCTTGTGGTCGGCGTCGCAGACGTCGCGGTTGGCCTCGCGGACCTCCGACCACGACGTGACGACGTCCCGCGTGCCGGCCTTGACGACCTCGGTCCACTTGTCGTTCAGCTTCTTGCCGTGCACGGTGACCTGGTAGGTCGGCACCGCGACGCCGTCGCCCTTCGCGCCGCCGAGCGTGGCGTCGTACCAGTAGGCGCGGGGCGCGTCGGCCTTGAGCGTGTCGGCGGCCAGGCCGGTGCGCTTGGCGACGTCCGCGATGGCGGCGTCCGCGGCCCCCGCGTCGCTCGCCGGGAAGGCGCCCGCGGTCTTCTTCGTGGTGCGGCCGTGCGTGGCGAGCACCGCGCCCGCCTTGTCGCGGACCTGGACCAGCTGGCCGCCGAACACCGGCACGCCCCCGATCTCCTGCTGCGACCGCAGCACGCTGCCGAACGGCATCGCGAGGGGGTTCAGCGCGTGCATCGACGGCTGGGCGATGGTCGCGTAGGCGGGCGAACCCGTCGTGAGCAGCGACACCGCGACGACGGCCGCGCTCACCGCCGCCGTCCCTGCGATGACCCGTTTGCGTGACACCCGGTACACCTCCGTGGAAGCTTGATCACCTGACGTGAAGTCCGTGCAGGTTCACATGCCCCGAAGGGGTCGCACACCGGTCGAAAGTAGGTAACTCACCAAGTCTGGTCGGGTTTCCGGTGGTTAATCACCGACAATTCGGACGTCGATCATCAAGCGGGCGGGTCCGTGAATGCCACATTCACGGACACTTGGTCCCTCGATGTGGCATTCACGGACTTGGGCGAGCACCGCGATCAGGGAGCGGGCGGGGCGACCACCCGGAGCTGGAGCATCGCGGCGAACCGGGCCTCAGGATCCGTCATGTCGAACCCGCCCACCTCCGCGAGCCGCCGCAAGCGGTACCGGAACGTGTTGGGGTGCACGTGGACCGCCGCCGACGCCGCGATCACGTCGCCGAACGCGTCGAGCCAGGCCCGGAGCGTCTCGACCAGGTGGGCGTGGTGCTGCTCGTCGTACTCGATCAGCCGCGCGACCGGCCCGGTCGGGCGATCTCCCCGCACGGCCACCAGGTCCTGCAGCTCCAGCAGCAGCGCCTCGACGTGGACATCGGCCAGCGACGCCACCCGCCGCCCCGCACCACTCCCCGACCGCAGCACCCGCAGGGTGCGATCCGCGCTGGCACGGGCTTCCGGAAGCTCCGCCGCGCTGCGGGCCACCGGGCCGATGCCGACCACCGCCCGGACGCGGTCGCCCACCCGATCGAGGAAGTCCTTCGCGATCCGGAGGGCGCGCCGCTCGCCGTCGGCGTCGCGGGTCACCGGGACCAGGCCGTACGCCGTGTCGCCGACGAGGGCCGCCGCGCAGCGGGGGTGGACCGCGCTCAGGTGCATCGCCAGGCCGTCGGCCAGGCGCTGGCGCTCGGTCGCGATTTCCGCGTCCTCGGCGCCGTTCTCCAATACTGCCAGAGCCAGCACGACGACCGGCTGGTCGGCCAGCCCCAGCCGGCTCAGTGCTTCGCGGGCGGCGGCCCCGCCCTCGAGCGCCGTGCTCAGCAGGTCCGCGCGCAGCCGCCGTTCGACGTCGGCGCCCGCCCGGACGCGCAGCAGGTGCAGCGCCACCAGGCGGGCCGCGTCGCAGAGGGCCTGGGTGCGGTCGGGGGTCAGCGGCTCGCGCACCGCGGCCCAGATCGAGCCGAGGATCTCGTCGCCCGCCCGGACCGCGACCGCCACCCGCGGGATGGTGAACCCGTCCATGCTGTCCGGCGGCCGGCTGACGAACACCGGCTGGTCGCTGCGGTAGAGCTCGCGGAACACCCCGCGGTCGGCCAGCATCCGCGAGAACCGCTCGGGCACCTGCCGCCCCAGGATGGTCTCCACCCGCGACGCGTCGGCTTCGTCCTGGTGGCCGGAGAACGCGAGCACGCGCGAGCGCCGGTCCTCGATGGTGACCGGCGCGTCGATCAGCGCCCCGATCGCGTTGGCCACCGCGAACAGGTCGCCCGACGGCAGCCCGGCCAGGGTCTCCGGTTCGGCGTCGCCGACGTCGCCCTCGGCCAGCAGGGACCGCAGCATCGCCGCGAGCTGGGCCCAGGAGGCGCCGCGGGCCAGGCCCAGCAGCGCGACGCCGGTTTCCTCGACGGCGGCGGTGATCGCCGTGGTGACCGTGACCGGGGCGCGCAGCACGAGCCCGGCCGCGTCGTGGCGCGCCAGTGTGCGCAGCTGCCGCACGACTTCGGCGGGCTTGGCCAGCCCGACCCCGAGCACCAGGGCGTGCTGCGGCAGCGCGGGTTCGTCGAGCGGGTCGTGGATGGCGACGCCGCCGATGCCGCCCGGGCGGTCGCCGTCGCCTAGCACGAGGTCCAAGAGGGTGCCGCCGAGGTCGTCGAGGACGCGGCCGAGGCTGGCGTGCGGGCGCAGGTTCACCGAAACGAGCACCTCCCGAAGCTAGGCGGGACGAGTCCAGCCTAGTTCGTCGGAGGGCACGAAATCAGCACCCGACTTCGTCGGGCAGCACTAACTCGCGGTCTGGCGGCGCCGCGCCGCGTCGCCGGCCGCCGCGGCCGCGTAGAGCCACGCGAACGCGGCCCACATCCCGGCGAAGATCAGCCCGACCACGACGTAGGCGACCGTCCACAGCACGAGCGGGGTGTCGGTCTTGCGTTCGCGCTGCAGGAACGAGATCTCCGAGACGAAGTCGCGCTTCCCGGACTCGGCCGTGATGACCTTCGCGCCGGCCGCGGGATCGGCGGGCGCGTAGATCGGCGCGAGCGCCATCAGCCGGTTGGCGACGTGCAGCCGGATCCCCGCCTTCCACTGCCCGAACACCGGCAGCGGCTCGGCCGTGCGGTAGACGCCGGGACCGAGCTTCTCGAGCGGCGCGGAGTAGAAGTCGCCGCCCTGCCAGGCGAACCCGGTGAGCCAGACGGCGTCGTCGGCGAGGTCGGGCCGGCTGATCGTCACGGTGGCGTCCACCCAGCGGGGCGTGCCGCCGCCGTGCGGGTTGGAGATCTCCTGGCCCGCGGCGGCTTCGGTCAGCCGGACGTCGGCGGCGAGCCCGGCCGGCGGGGCGAGCGGCGCCGCGACCGCCGCCATCAGCGCGACGACCCCGAGCGCGCCCACGAGACCGGCGGCGTGCCGGGCCCCGAAGGCGCGCGGCAGGCGGGTGCCCGCGGCGACGTCCTCGATCCGCTGGTACTGCCACGCGCCGATCAGCGCGCCGCCGACGCTCGCGGCCGCGCCGAAGGCGAGGAAGAGGCCGAGGTCCGCGGCGGGCCACGGGTCCGGCATCAGCCACTGCGAGAACGCCCACTCGCCGAGCAGGCCGAGGGTGCCGCTCGCCAGGCCGGCCACGACCGGGAACAGCGGCCCGCGCACGAGCAGCGCGACGACCTCGATCACGACCGCTTCGGCGGCGTACGGCAGCAGCGAAGCGACGTGCAGGTCCGCCACCAGCGGGATGATCGAGAAGACCGCGCGGGAAACCAGCAGAACGGCGACGACGATCAGCGCGCCGCCCGGCCCCCACGAGAGCCGGCCGCAGACGAGCGTCCAGCTGCCGATCAGCCCGACGAGCACCACCTGGGCGAGCATCGGGAACTGCGGCACGCCGAGGTCGAACTCCATCAGGAACGCCGACGCGCCCATCATCCAGGCGCCGGCCAGCACCGGCCCGAGCAGCCGGACGAACGGGCCGGTGGCGCCGGCCTGGCGGGCTTCGGCCAGCAGCAGCTGCAGGCCGATCACCACGCCGACGCCGCCGCCGATCATCAGCACGTGCGTGGGGCCCCACTCGGTGACGTCCTGGCCGAAGAGCCGGTGCCAGACGTCGTCGAGCGGGAAGCCGGCAATGCCGACCAGGCCGGTCAGCATCATCTGCACGCTGCCCATCGGCACCCGCCAGTGCGGGCCGAGCTTGAAGGTGCGCTTCGGCAGCTTCCCCTTGGCCAGCGCGGCGCTGAGCACGCCGCTGGCGAAGATGCCCATCAGCCCGAAGTAGATCGGGTAGTGCGACGGGTTCGCGAGCGGGCCTTCGTCGCGGCCGAGCTCCATGTGGATCGGGACGTCCCAGTAGACGCCGATCAGCGCGGACATGCCGGAGAGGAAGGCGACGAACATCGGCAGCGCGGCCCAGCGCGGCAACCCGGACAGCTCGCCCGACCAGTCGGCGAGGCGGCCCACGAGCGTCCGTTTGCCGGCCCGCGTGCGCAGGACGAAGATCGCCAGCGGGATGAAGACCAGCAGGAACATCAGCAGCGCGACGACGATCTGGCCGAACTGGGCGCCCCCGGCCGGGGGACTGTTCTCCTGCGCCAGCAGCATCGCGTGCGCCTTCCTGATTCCGTGAACAGAAGTAACTGTTACTGTTCGTCACACGATAAGCCGGGCGAACCGCCCGGGCAACTCCGGGGTGCCCGCAACCGGACAACCCGCACGACGAGAAGGACGGCGATGGCGCGGACCCTCGTGCTGGTGACAATGCTGACCCTGGTCCTGGGCGGATGCGCGTCCCCCGCGCCACCGGCGCCCGCGGGCGAGCAGGTCGCGCGGTTCACCGTCCAGGGCGGCAAGCGGGTGGCCGGGCCCGACCGGGTCGAGGTCTCCCCCGGCCGCGCCGTCCGGCTCGAAGTCACCTCCGACACCGCCGACGAGCTGCACGTCCACGGCTACGACAAGGAGGTCGAGCTGACGGCGGGACAGCGCGGCTCGGTGTCGTTCACCGCCGACGTCCCGGGACTGTTCGAAGTCGAGCTGCACCACAGCGGGGCGAAGCTGACCCAGCTGCGGGTCGGCGCGTGACGATCGTCCTCGCCCACGGGCTCGGCGGGCGCTCCGACCTGCCGGTCCCGCTCTGGCTCGCGCTCTACGCGGGCGCCGCGGCCGTGCTCGCGTCGTTCGTCGCGCTGACGCTGCTGTGGAAAACCCCGCGGCTGCGAGGCTTGGAGGCCGGACGTCCGCTGCCGTTCGCGGGCGTGATCGATTCTCGCGCGGTGTCGTTCGTCCTCAAAGGACTCGGGTTGCTCGGCTTCGCCGGGTTCCTCGGGATGGCGTGGTTCGGCCCGGACACCTCGGCGGCCAACCCGGCGCCCGCGTGGTTCTACGCGTGGTTCTGGGTCGGGCTGGTGCCGCTGTCGCTGCTCTTCGGCCCGGTCTGGCGGCGGATGAACCCGCTGCGCACGCTCGCTTCGCTGTTCCCCGGCCGCCGCCCGGTGCCGGAACGGCTCGCCCACTGGCCCGCGGTTGCGAGCCTCCTCGCGTTCCTCTGGCTGGAGCTGGCGTCCGGCCACTCGGACTCGCCGCGGCTGATCGCCGCGTTCGTCACCGTGTATGGCGTTATACACGTCACTTGCGGTGCGGTCTACGGGCCCCGCTGGTTCGACCGCGGCGACGGGTTCGAGGTTTACGCGGTGCTGATCGCCGGGCTGTCCCCGTTCGGGCGCCGAGCCGACGGCCGCCTGGTCGTGCGGTCCCCGCTCGACGGCCTGCTCGCGCTGAGCGGCTCCCCCGGCCTGACGCCGCTGATCCTCGTCGTCCTGGGCTCGACGGCGTTCGACGGCCTGACCCGGCTCCCGTTCTGGAGCGACCTGGACCCGTCGGTCCCGCTCGCCACGGCCGGCCTGCTCGCGGCGATCGCGCTCACCGCGCTGGCGTACGCGGGCGGCATCCGGCTGACGCGGCCGTACCTGCGCAAGGGCACCGAGCCGTACGCGGGGTTCGCGCACACGCTGGTGCCGATCATGGTGGGGTACACCGTGGCCCACTACTTCTCGTTCGCGCTCTTCGAAGGCCAGCGCGGCTTCGACCCGGCCGTCGTCGACTACACGCTCGTGTCGACGGCGCTCATCGCCGTGATGCAGGTGGGCGCGATCGTGCTCGGGCACGTCCTGGCGGTCGGCTCGGCGCACGACCGCGCCCTCGGGCTGCTGCGCGCGGGGTACCGGACGGTGGGCCAGTACCCGCTGCTGGCCCTGATGGTCGGCTACACCGCGGTCGGCATCTACCTGGTGTCGGGCGCATGACCACAGTGGACACCGCGGCCCGCGTGGTGATGATGCACCAGGGCGGCTGGGACGAAATCGCCCTGTTCACCGGCCCGGTGGTGATCATCGCCCTGCTGATCTTCCTCGCCCGGCGGCAGGTGCCCCCACCGGACGAGGAAGACGACGAAGTCAGCTAGTCAGCTTCGCCGCCACGTTGTACGCCTCCACCAGCAGTTTCGCGTTCGGCACCCGGCGCCGCGGCTCGACGCGGATCGTGCGGCTCTCCCCCGGCAGCAGCCAGAAGTAGTTGTCGCCGTAGCGGGTCGGCAGGACGCGGTCGGTGCCGTTCTTCTCCCGCAGCGACAGCCGGATCATCGCCGCCACCGTGTGGCCGTCGTTGCGGACCGTCGCGGTGTACGCGTCGCCGTCCGGGCGCAGCGACGTCGTCAGCCGCGCGCCCGGGAGCTGGTTCAGCGCGCGCATCGCCGTGTCCGTCCGGTAGCGCCAGTACGTGTTCTCCGACAGGACCGCGCCGCCGGCGTCGGTCAGGGTCAGCCGCAGCAAGTGCAGGTCCGGCTGACCGTCGGCGAACGGGACCGTGAACGCCGCCGCGGCCGAAATCGGGGACACGTCGAGCTTCTGCTGCCGGCCCGGGCCCAGTGCCGCGCCGTCGAGACCGTAGAGGCGCGCGGTGGCGGTGACGCCGGTAAGCGCGCCCGGCGTGTGGTTGACGACCCGGACCTGCCACGTCGTCAGGTCGGCCTGCACGTGGTGGTGCTCGCAGCCCTTGCGCGCGCCGTAGTAGCTGCCGTTGACGTCGAGGTCGTAGTCGTAGGTCTGCCACACCGTGCTGTGCCACGCCGGGTGCGACATCCACAGCAGCACGCCGGTGGCGTCGGCCCACAGCTTCCCGTTCCACGCCTCGAAGATCGCGCGCATGCTCTCGTAGTTGACGAACTGCGCCTTGCGGCAGAACTCCGCGAGGCTCGTCGACGGCGCCAGCCGCGCGTCGATCGCCGCGAGGTAGCTCTGCGGGGACTGGTTCCCGTTGGTGGACCAGTCGTGCAGGAACCACGGCGCGCCGATCGGCCAGCCCGGGTCGTCCTCGCCGACCAGGTTGCGCATGCTCTCGACGACCGACACCGTCGGCAGCCCGATCTCACTCCAGAACCCGGCCTTGCCGCCGGTCGCCTCGCCGGTGAAGTACCGCTTCGGGTCCTGCCAGTAGTACGGGCCGTCGCCGGTGATCACGCCACCCGCGGAGTTGCCCTGGTAGAGCAGGTCGGTGCTGGAATGGACGATGTCGCGCAGCGCGTTGTCGATGACCGGCGGCGGGGTGCCTTCGTTGCAGCCGAACCAGACCGTCGCGCACGCGTGGTGGCGGTAGCGCAGCACGGTGTCCTTCGCCTGCGCCAGGAAGATGTCGTGGTTGGCCGGGTCGGTCGACCAGCCGTCCCAGAACTCGTTCCACAGCAGGATGCCGTACTTGTCGCAGGCGTCGAACAGCTCCTGCCGGTACGAGGACCCCACCCAGTTGCGGATCAGCGTGAAGTTCATGTCGCGGTGCATCGCGACGACGGCGTCGGTCCGCTCGGCCGGCATCCGGCGCAGCAGTTCGTCCCAGCCCCAGCTGCCGCCGCGGGCGAAGATCTTGACGCCGTTGACCAGGAAGGTCAGCGGCTTCGGGCTGTTGTCCACCGAAGCCGCGTCGGTCCAGGTGTCGCCGTCCTGCGACACCTGGATCTTGAAGGTCGCCGCGTACGCGGTTTCCCAGGTCAGCACGACCTTGTCGAACGCCGTCGCGGCGCCGAGGTCGACCTGCAGCCACTGGTTGTCGTCGTAGGCCGACGTCCAGCGCGTGTTCGGGTCGCCGTCGAAGGCCCGCTCGGGCGGGTTGCCGTCGGCCACCGACAGCGAGCTCGACGGCTTGCCCTGCGCCACGTCGGTGCCCGAGCTGTCGAGCACGGACATCGTCCAGAGCGAGAAGCCCCAGCCGGTGGCGCGTCTCAGTCCCTGCATCCGGACGAACCGGGCGGTCTGCGGCGCGAGGTCGACGGTCTGCGTGGCGCGGCCGTCGGCGATGACGATCGGCAGGTCGTACTGGTAGCCGATCTCGCGCAGGCCGATCTTGACCGTGCGCCGGTCACTGGTGCTCGCGCCGATCGCCGCGGTCAGCGTGAGGTCGTAGCGGTCGGGGGCGCCGTAGCCGTTGGGCCACCACAGTTTCGGGTTCTTCACGACCTGCTTCGGGAACACGACGTCGGTGCTCTCCCCGGCCGGGACGGTGACCGTGCTCGACACGCTGACCGGGCCGAACGCGGCGCTGACCTTGACCCGCTGGGCGGTCGCGGCGGCGTTGCGGACCGGCACGGTCAGCGTCACTTCGGCGGTGGCCGCGTCGGGCACCTTCGTGTCGACGCGGACGTCACCGAGCACGGCGGCGCCGGTGGAGCGCAGGCGGACGTGGTCCCAGATGCCGGACGCGCGGTCGCGCACCGCGGGCATCCAGTCCCAGCCGGAGACCGCGAGGTAGGTCGGCGAGTTGTCGAACATCGTGTTGCCCGCGTCGACCCAGGAGCTGCCGTCGGCGCCCTTGTCCCCCGGGCTTCCGGGGCGCGGCATCGGCGAGATCTTTACCGCGAGGACTTGCTCGCCGGAGCGGCGCAGCGCCGCCGTGACGTCGAAGGCGCCGCGGCCGAACGGGTGGCTCTGCGTGCCGATTTCGGCACCGTTGAGCCAGATCTGCGCTTCGTGGTTGACGCCGTCGAACTCGAGCCAGACGTGCCGGCCGGGCGAGGTGTCGAGGCCGCGCGGGAGGCCGAAGTGGCGGCGGTACCACCACGCGTGACGGGAAAGCGCTTCCGGGACGTGCAGGTTGTTCATACCGGACACCGGGTCCGGCAGCTGGCCCTGCTCGACGAGCGACGCGAGCACGGTGCCGGGAACGTTGGCCGGCAACCACCCGCGGGTGTCCACTGTGGATCCGGAAAGCGCTTTGCCGTCGCCGGTCGGTGCCCAGTCGTCCATCGTGAGCACCCAGCCGGATTCGAGCGGCACGGTGCCGTCGGGGGCCACGGCGAGCGCGGGCGGGTCGTCGTTCGGGCGGACCGGGAAGCTCGTCCAGCCGTGGACCGCCGGCCGGTTCTGCGGCCCGGTACCGAAAACCTGGAAGCCGTTGAGGCCGAGCGGGTTGGTCGTCGAGCGGCGGCTCGCGGTGAAGCGGACCCAGCGCGCGGTGACGGCGAGGGGGATGGTCACGACGCCCCCGGTGCCGGCCTCGGTGTGGTGGACCGTGCGCCAGGCCCGGCCGTCGTCGGAGACGTCGAGGTCGAACGCCGTCGCGTAGCTCGACTGGATCTCGGCGCCGCTGGTGCGGCTGCGGGACGCACTCGCGTCGAAGGCCGGGTCACCCGGCTGGGCCTCGAAGGTCAGCACGACGGAGTCGATGCGGCAGGCGGCCTGCAGGTCGACGACGATCCACTGGCCGTCGCCCGGGGCGGCGCGCCAGCCGGAACCGCGGACGCCGACCTGCGCGAGGCCGTCGACGGCGAACTCGGCCGGGGTGGCGGCGTAGGCGGTCGAGGAGACCTGGACCGGCCGGAAGAGCGCGAGGTCGGTCTTCCCGGCCACCACAGGCGCGGCCGACGCCACCCCGGGCAGGACCGCCGCGAGCCCGAACCCGGCGAGCAGGCCGGTCCCGGCGGCCAAGACGTGCCGCCGCGACACGGCGGCGACCTCCGCGGGCTCGACATCTGCGGTGATGCCGTACTCCTCGGCCATGCGAACTCCGTTTCCCGACAGGCTGACAACGTTGCCAGGAAGCTTCCGCTCAGCGTGTTGAGGCGGTCAAGAAGACAAGGTGGACAAGAATTCGGAAAAATGACATCGATGTCTGCGAAGCGGTCATCGCGCCCCGCCGGGCGGCGCTCGGTACGGTTGCAGCGAACTCGCACCGAATCTCCGGGAGGCGTCGTGGTCGAGGTCGAACGAACGCTCACGGTGACGGCGCCGATCGAGGCCGTCGCGGGGTACCTGCAGGATTTCGCGCACACCGAGGAGTGGGACCCGGGCACGAAGTCGTGCACCCGGACCGACGCGGGCCCGATCGAGGTCGGCGCGCGGTGGCACAACGTGTCGGAGTTCCGCGGCCGGGAGACGGAGCTGGACTACCGCCTGACGCGCCGTGAGCCGGGGCGGGTGACGTTCGTGGGGTCGAACAAGACGGCCACGTCGACGGACGACTTCACGTTGACGCCGGACGGGAGCGGCACGAAGGTGCGGTACCAGGCGACGATCGAGTTCCACGGGCTGGCGAAGCTGGCCGGGCCGTTGCTGAAGCGGGAGTTCGAGCGGCTCGGGGACGAAGTGGTGCCGGAGCTTACGCGGGCGCTCGGAAAGCTGACCTGAGCCGGGCGCACTCGATCTCGCGGGGCGCACCAATGTGGACTGCGTCCGGCGCGGCCTCGATTGCGCCCTGCGCAACTTCGGCGCCGCTCGTGCGCTGTCGTCGCGTGCGGCGCAGCCAATGTGGACTCCGGCGTATCGAAGTCACCTTCGGTGCGCCAAGTGGCCGGGGGTGCGCCGAGCGCCCCAATGTGGCCTTGGTTGCGTCCAGCGCACCCAAGGTGGCCTTCGGTGCGTCTCACGCACCGAAGGCCACCTTGGGGCGCTTCGAGGCGGAGGACCGGCAGCGACATGCGGGCCAGCTGCAGCTCGGGTGCGGGCCCGCCGGGGCCGGGACCGGCTACAGCTCGGCGTGCGCCGCCGCCAGTTCGACCGCCGACTCGAGGTCGTTCACCCTCGCGTAGCCGCGGTCGCCCAGGTTGTCCCACCCCGGGCCCGCCGCGCCGACCGCGCGGCCGAGGGCCTGTACCCGGGCCGCCAGGAGGTCGTCCGCGGTTGGCGGGGTCATCGACCACAGGACCACCAGCACCGGGTCGAGGCGGGCCGCCAGGTCCGCCAGTGCCTCCGCCGGGACCAGCTGGCCGAGATACGCCACCGGGATCCCCGCCTCCGCCAGCGTCGCCCGCAGGGCCTCCATCGGCAGCGAGTGCCGCTCGGCCGGGCAGCACGCCAGCAGCACCGGCCGGCCGGGGACGGCCGCCGGGAAGCGCGCGCTGAAGCGCTCGTACGCCAGGGAGATCTCCGTCGTCAGCGCCCACTCCGAGGCGAAGCACACGTCGCCGCGCTGCCAGCGGTCGCCGAGGCCGCGCAGGACCGGGGCCAGGACGTCGGTCCAGGCGGCGGCCGGGCCGAGCGTGCCCAGCGTTTCGTCGAGGAGGCCGGCCACCGTCGCCGACTGCAGCTCCTCCGCCGCGTCCGCGAGCTCGCGCGCCCGGTCGGCGGCCGGGATCTCGGGCGTGTCCGCTTCGCCGCCGAAGGCCGCGGCCGCCGCTTCGCGCACCGGCATGCCGCGCGCGACCAGGCGCTGCATCTGCTGGAGGCGGCGGACGTCGGCGTCGGAATAGCGGCGGTGCCGTCCGGCGCCGGCCGGGGGCCCGATCCCGTACCGCGCGCTCCAGCTGCGCAGCGTCACGGGTGAGACGCCGAGTAGCTCGGCGACTTTGCCGGGTGCCCAGGCTCCTGCGTCGACGTTCTTCGCTTCCACCGCTTCCCTTCGCCTCACGGACGGCGAACTGCCGAAGCTTAGCGACGTCCGGATCGGGGAGGGACGCGGCGGCGGGGCGATGGCCTGCCGCGTCCCCCTGCCAGCGCCGCGGAGCGCCGGCGATCCGGCCCGCGTCAGCCGGATCCGGCCGGCCGCGGGGCGTGGCATCCGGCGCGGCCGGCGGTGTACCGGGAAACGGTGGTGCTGCACCGAATATGCTATGTCCGAACGCAACGCTTGCGCATCGAAATCGCCCGGATGTCGCAGCGACACGCCGCCGACGAGTGATCTCACGCCGCCCGGGGTACCACCCGCCCGGGGACGTCTGGAGGGAACCGATGACCGAGCACCGCACCGCGCCCGAGCTTTCCACCAGCACGGACGCCGGAATCGTCACGGTCCGCTGCACCGGCGAACTCGACCTGGGCTCGGCGCGCCGGCTCCGCGACCGGCTGCTGGCCCCGATCCGCGCCGGGGCGCGAGGGGTCGTCGCGGACCTCACCGGCACCACCTTCTGCGACTCGACCGTGCTCAGCGTCCTGGTCGAGGCCCACCGCGACGCCGACGCGCGCAACGTGGCCTTCGCGATCGCGCCGGACGACGTGGCGGTGGCCCGGCCCCTGCACATCCTCGGCCTGGCCGAAACGCTGCCCCTGCACCCCGGCCGGGCCGCCGCCCAGGCGGCCGTGGCGGAAGCGCACTCCGGCACCCCGGGTGCGGTGTCGGGACCGTGCAGCGCATGACGGTGCTCCCGCACTCCCCGATCGGGTGGATCGGCGGGCACCCCGCCTGAGCTGCCGCTATCGTCCCGCACGGAAGTCCACAGTGGACAGGGGAGGTCCCGTGCGCGTGACCCATGCCGCCCTCGCGGCGCTGGCGGCCTGCGGGCTCGTGGTCCTTTCGATCCCGGCCGGACGGCCCGCGGCCGCCGATCCGCTGCCCGGCGGGCTCGGGCCGTGCGTGCCCGGGACGTGTCCCGGCACCTTCCCGCCGGTCGGGAACGGGGCGTTCGCCGGGCGCGACAACGCCATCAACGTCTTCGCCGGCGGCGACATGCGCGTCACCGGCAGCGCCGCGGAGGCGGAGGGGCGGGTGGTCGTCGGCGGGGACTTCACGCTGCGGAAGACCTCGGGCTCCTCGATCTACAACGTCGGCGTCGCCGGGGTCGGCTCGCGCGTCCCGCCGCCGGACGGGGCCGACTACCTCACCGTCGGCGGGAACCTCTCGGTCACCGACGGGCAGCGCCTCGACGCCGTGGGCGACTCCGCCGGCGGGGTCGTGCGGCACGCCGGGAGCGTCAGCGGCACCGTGATCGGCACGCTCGTCCACGACCCCGCGGCGATGAAGCCGTACGCGGGCCTGCGGGCCGAGCTGACCGCCGCGAGCGAGTGCTACGCGCGGGCCGCGGCCACCGGGACCGTCGTGAACCAGAACCACCAGACGCTCTTCACCGGCGACGGCAAGTCGGCGCTCCAGGTCTTCACCGTCACCCAGGACATCGCCGGCCCCGGCGGCGCCACCCAGGGCATCACGTTCACCGGCATCCCGGACGGGGCGACGGTGCTGGTCAACCTCACCGGCTCGGCCCGCGTGATCAACACCTACAGCGGCAGCCTCGACGACACCGACCCGCTCAACCGGCTGCGGCCCCGCCTGCTGTGGAACTTCCCCGACGCCGAGGTGGTCCGCCTCACCGGCAGCGGCATGTTCCAGGGCAGCGTGCTCGCGGGCCGCCCGGAAGGCACCACGACGGTCACCCTCCCCGGCACGAACGGCCGCTTCTTCACGGCGGGCAACCTGGTCCACGGTTCAGGGGTGGGGCAGGGCAGCGGGCAGGAGTTCCACGCGTACCCGTTCACCGGCGACCTGCCCTCATGCGTCAAGCCGCCCGAGCCGACCACCACGACCACGGTCACGACCACCTCGACGGCGCCCACCAGCACCACCCCGACAAGCACCACCACGGCACCCACCACCACGCCCACGAGCACCACCACGGCGCCCACCTCGACGAGCACGGTCCCGAGCACCACCCCGACAAGCACCACCACGGCACCCACCTCGACCACGGGTCCGAGCACCACCCCCACCTCGGACACCACCCCCCCATCGGGCACCACAACGGTCACCTCGACCACGGTCACCACCCCGACGGAGACGTCGGGCACGACCACCCCCACCGGCCCGAACCCGACCGTCCCGACCACCCCGCGTGGCCACGGGAACCTCCCGAGCACCGGCACCGACCTGGGCCCGGTCCTCGGTCTCGGGGCCCTCCTCCTCACCAGCGGCATCGCGCTCGTGCTCGTCACGACCCGCCGCCGGACGCGCTGACGCTCCACAATGGAACGCGGCCACACTGCGGTCCCACGCGAACCGTGTCACGATCGGGTGACCTCCGGGCGGCCCCCGGGGGCATTCGATCGTGACAAGGGCGGATCCCGCGCCGGCGGCGCTTCCGCGAGGTGGACAGGTGCTGGCGGAGACTGACGCGGACCGAACGACCGACGAACCGGCGAGCACGCGCGGGCGGTGGCTGCCCGTCTACGGGGCGCTCCTGGGCGCCGTCGTCTTCCTGGTGGTGCGCGGGAGCCTCACCGACGACGCCTACATCACCCTCGCCTACGCCAAGAACCTCGCCGTGCACGGCGAATGGGGCATCATCCCCGGTTCGCCCGCGAACTCCGCGACGTCGCCGCTGAACGTCCTGCTCCTCGGCGCGCTCACCCTCGTGACGCGCGTGGTGGGCGGGCCGCACCCGGTCGTCGCGCTCGGCGTCCTGACCGTGGCGTGCGGCGCCGCGCTCGGGTGGGCGTGGCAGCGGCTCGGCCGGGCGCTCGCGCTGCCGCCCGCGGCCGGCGTGCTCGGGGTCGCGCTGGTGCTGCTGAACCCGTTCGTGCTGTCCGCGGTCGGGCTGGAGGTGCTGCTGATCCCGGCCGTGCTGCTGGTGCTCACGGTCGTCGCGGTCGAAGGCAGGCCGCTCTGGTTCGGCGTGGTCTCGGGCCTGGCCGTGCTCACCCGGATCGACCTCGTGGTGTTCGTGGTGGTCATCGCCCTCAGCGCGCCCGCGATCCGGCGGCGGCTGCTGCCCGCGGCCGGCTGCGCGGTGCTGACGGCCGCGCCGTGGTTCCTGGTCAGCTGGATCGCCTTCGGCTCCTTCGTGCCCGACACGCTCGCCATCAAGCAGACGCAGGTGGGCCTGTTCGCGCCGTGGAGCTACAGCACCGGGCCGATGATGTACTACCTCGGCTGGCCGGTGACCGTGTTCGTGTCGTTCGTGCCGGCGCTGCTCGGCGTCATCGCGCTCGCCGCGTGGGCGGCGGCGCGGTTCGCCGTGCGGTGGCCGCGCTTCCCCGCGCTCGGCCCGGTCGCGGCGCTGGCCGGCGGCGGGGTCCTCTACTACGTGGCCTACTCGTTCATCGGCGTCGGCCCGTTCCACTGGTACTACGTGGCGCCGGTGACCGCGGCGAGTGCGTTCGCGGTCGCCGCGTTCGGCACCTGGTACGCCCAGGCTCGCGAGCGCGCGGAACTGCGGACCGGGCCGCCGGTGCTCGCCCTCGGGCTGACCGGCGTGCTGGTGCTGAGCGCGGCCGCGGTCGACGGCGCGCAGGGCCTGCCGTGGCCGTCGCCGGTGGTGTTCGGGAACTGGGCGAGCGCCGAGGACTACGCGCGGGTCGGCACGGAGCTCGGCGCGCGGCTGAACGGGGCGAGCGTGGCCAGCCCCGGTGAGATCGGCACCCTGGCCTACTTCTGCGAGTGCGCCATCCTCGACGAGTTCTCCGACCGGGGCGAGGCGGTGAAGCTGGTCCAGAAGCGGATCGCGACGGCGAACCCGCTGATGAGCCTGGCGCTGCGGGTGAACTACCACTGGCTGGACACCTCGGTGGCCCCGCGCAAGCCGGACTTCCGGATGCAGTACGCGTCCGGCCCGGCGACCGGACCGGGCGACTGGCAGGTCCGGTCCGCGGCGAAGGGCGTCGGCCACTTCGTCTTCACCCGGGAACCGTGACCGAAAACTCCAGTATTTCCCCTGGACGTCAGACTGCGCGAAACCCCCGTGAGGCCATAGGGTTCCGGTCATGAAGGTCGGCCTGCTCACCCGGGAGTACCCGCCGGAGGTCTACGGCGGCGCCGGGGTCCACGTGGAGTTCCTCGCCCGGGAGTTGCGGCCGCTGGTCGATCTCGACGTGCACTGCTGGGGCGCGGACCGCGCCGGCGCCACCGGGCACACGGATCCCCACGGCTACCGCCAGCCCGCGTTCACGACCATGGACATCGCCGTGTCCATGGCGAACGCCCTCGAAGGTCACGACCTCGCGCACAGCCACACCTGGTACGCGAACCTGGCCGGGCACCTGGCCAAGCTGACGCACGGCATCCCGCATGTCGTCACCGCGCACTCGCTGGAGCCGCTGCGGCCGTGGAAGGCCGAACAGCTCGGCGGCGGCTACCGCGTTTCGTCGTGGATCGAGCGCGAGGCCTACGAGTCCGCCGACGCGATCGTCGCGGTCAGCGGCGGCATGCGCCGGGACGTCCTCGCCGCCTACCCCGCGGTGCCGCCCGAGCGCGTGCACGTGATCCACAACGGCATCGACACGACGCTCTACCGGCCCGACCCGGGCCGCGACGCCCTCACCAAGCACGGCATCGACCCGGACCGGCCCTACGTGCTGTTCGTCGGCCGGATCACCCGGCAGAAGGGCGTCCCGCACCTGGTCCGCGCCGGCGCCAAGCTCGACCCGGGCGTCCAGCTGGTGCTGTGCGCCGGCGGGGCGGACACGCCGGAGCTGGACGCGGAGTTCCGCGGCCTGGTCGCCGAGCTGGAGCAGTCCCGCACCGGGGTCCGCTGGATCCCCGAGATGCTGCCGCGCGACGAGGTCGTCCAGCTGCTCACCCACGCCGCGGTGTTCGCCTGCCCGTCGGTCTACGAGCCGCTCGGGATCGTGAACCTCGAGGCGATGGCGTGCGGCACGCCCGTGGTGGCCAGCGACGTCGGCGGCATCCCGGAGGTCGTCGACGACGGCCGGACCGGCCTGCTCGTGCACTACGACGAGCGTGACGCCGAGGGGTTCGAGGCGGGACTGGCCGCCGCGCTGAACGAAGTGGTGGGGTCCCCGGAGCGGGCCACCGCGATGGGTACGGCCGGCCGCGAGCGCGCGGTCGGCGAGTTCGGCTGGAGGGCGATCGCCGAACGGACGGTCGCCCTCTACGAAGCGTGCGGGAGGTCGTCGTGAACACTGGAGCCGACGTGCTGGGCATCGTGCTCGCGGGCGGCGAGGGCAAGCGGCTGATGCCGCTGACCGCCGACCGCGCCAAACCCGCCGTGCCCTTCGGGGGTGTGCACCGGCTGGTCGACTTCGTGCTGTCGAACCTGGTGCACGGCGGGTTCCGGCGGCTGTGCGTGCTGACGCAGTACAAGTCGCACTCGCTCGACCGGCACATCTCGACGACGTGGCGCCTCTCGTCGCTCACCGGCGAGTACGTCACGCCGGTGCCGGCGCAGCAGCGGCTGGGGCCGCGCTGGTACCAGGGCAGCGCCGACGCGATCCACCAGAGCCTCAACCTGGTCTACGACGAGGACCCCGACTACATCGCGGTGTTCGGCGCGGACAACATCTACCGGATGGACCCCCGGCAGATGCTGGACGCCCACATCGCTTCGGGCGCCGGCGTGACGGTGGCCGGGATCCGCGTCCCGCGGTCGGAGGCGAGCTCGTTCGGCGTCATCCGCACCACCGACGGGCTGATGATCGACGCGTTCATGGAGAAGCCGGACGACCCGCCGGGCCTGCCGGACTCCCCCGACGAGTCGTACGTGTCGATGGGCAACTACATCTTCACGACCAAGGTGATGCTGGAAGCGCTGCACGCGGACGCCGAGAACGCGGCTTCGCACCACGACATGGGCCGCGACATCATCCCGGCGCTGGTGAAGTCCGGCGAAGCGGCGGTCTACAACTTCAACGGCAACGTCGTGCCCGGCGAGACCGAGCGCGACCACGGCTACTGGCGCGACGTCGGGACCATCGACAGCTACTACGAGGCGCACACCGACCTGATCTCGACGCACCCGATCTTCAACCTCTACAACCGGAAGTGGCCGATCCTCGCCCACCCGGGCCAGCGCGCGGCGGCGAAGTTCGTCGAGGGCGGCTCGGCGAACCAGTCGATCGTCAGCAACGGCTGCATCATCTCCGGGGCCCAGGTCGTGGACTCGGTGCTCTCCCCCGACGTCCTGGTCGAGCAGGGCGCGGTGGTGCAGGGGTCGGTGCTGCTCGACGGCGCCCGCGTCGGCCGCGGCGCGGTGGTGCGGCGGGCCATCCTGGACAAGAACGTCGTGGTCCCGCCGGGCGCGCACATCGGCGTGGACCTGGCCCGCGACCGCGGGCACTACCACGTCAGCGAAGGCGGGATCGTCGTGCTCGGCAAGGGGGAACGGGCGATCTGAGGGCGCTCAAGAGCGGGTGGCGGCCGAGATCCGCTCGACCACCTGGCGGGGGTCGATCCCCCAGCGCTCGGCGAGCTCGGAGATCGTGGCACCCGCCGCGTACTCGGCGGCGATCATGCTGTTGACGACGCCTGCCACGGGTCACTCCTCGGCCGCCGGGTGCTGGGGCACCCGAGATGCTACATGTTCACTGCGGACGTCGAACAAACTGCCACACGTCCGGTGTGGCAGGTGTCCGCTCACCGCCCGGCTTTGTCCGGTTCCTGGGCCGGATTACCCGTATTCGCCTTCGCGCGCGTCGCACTGAACACCGCGTCGAAGATCGGTGTCGGTTCTCGCTCGTCGCGCTTCGGCCGCTCGTCCCCCGGCGTGCGCTTTTCCTCTCCCACGCGCTCAGTTTCTGTGACGGCGGCCGGTTTCGCGCGGGCAACACGGAAAATCGCCCGGCCGGGGGATCACCCGCGTGGCGCCGATTTCCGCTTTTCCCGGCGGCGAAAAACCGATTTCCCACCGGTCGATTTCGCGGCGCGCGGGGAATAACCGCGGGTCGGGCGGGATTGCACCGGACATGAAAGCAGTAGTCTACCGCCGCCACGGCGGACCCGAGGTGCTGTCGCTGACCGAGCGCGCCGTGCCGGAGCCGGGCCCGGGCGAGGTCCGCGTCCGGATCGTGGTGTCCGCGGTCAACCCCACGGACTGGAAGGCCCGCGCCGGTGCCCGCGCCGAACCGGGCGCCGACGTCCCCGAGACTGTGCCCAACCAGGACGGAGCCGGCGTGGTCGACGCCGTCGGCCCGGACGTCACCGGCTTCTCGGCGGGCGACCGCGTGTGGGTCGTCATCGCCGGGGCCTACGGGCCCGGATCGGGCACCGCGCAGGAGTACACGGTGCTGCCCGCGGCCAAACTGGTCCGGCTGCCCGACGGCGCGGGCTTCGACGAGGGTGCCGGGCTCGGTATCCCGGCGCTGACCGCGCACCGGGCGCTCACCGTCGCCGAAGACGGGCCGTCCCGGCTCGCCCCCGGCGCCCTCGAGGGCCGCACGGTGCTGGTCAGCGGCGGCGCGGGCGCGGTCGGCAACGCGGCGATCCAGCTCGGCCGCTGGGCCGGCGCGACGGTGATCGCGACGGTCAGCAGCGACGAGAAGGCCGCCCTCGCCCGCACGGCCGGCGCCCACCACGTCTTCCGCTACCCCGACCCGGAACTGGGCGCGCGGATCCGCGAAGTCGCTCCCGACGGCGTCGACGTGGTGGTCGAAGTCGCGGCCGGGGTCAACGCGAAGCTGCACACCGAGGTGCTGCGCCCGCGCGGCACCGTCGCGATGTACGGCGACGACCGCGGCACCGGGACGGTGGCCCTCGAGTTCGGGGCCAACGTGTGGCTGAACGCGCGCTACCAGTTCCTGGTGCTGTACACGGTGGGCGAAGACAAGCTGAAGGCGGGCACGGAGGACGTCACCGCGGCGCTGGCCGACGGTGCGCTGCGGGTCGGCGAGGACCGGGGCGTTCCGATCCACCGCTTTTCCCTTGCCGACACGGCGAAGGCGCACGCGACGTCCGAAGACGGCGTCACAGGGAAGGTGCTGATCGACGTCACCGCTCCCTGACGAAGTCCGTGAATGCCACATCGAGGGACACTTGGTCCCTCGATGTGGCATTCACGGACCTGGGTGGGTCAGACGCGCAGCCCGCGGCGCAGGGCTTCGACCTCGTCGGCGAACATCCGCCGGGAGATCTCCGCCGCCTCGACCAGCCCGGAGCCGTGGAACGTGCCCGGGTAGTGGCGGAGCTCGACCGCGACGCCCGCGTGGGCCAGGCGGCGGGCGTACTCGATGCCTTCGTCGCGCAGCGGGTCGAACTGGCATGTCGTCACGAACGCGGGCGGCAGGCCGGCCAGATCGGTGGCTCGCGCCGGGGCCGCGTACGGGGAAACGTCTTCGCCGCCCGGTTCCGCGCCGAGGTAGCTCGTCCAGCTGAAGACGGCGTTCGGGCGGTTCCACACGGGCGTGTCGGTGTAGGCCCGCATCGACGGAGTGCCGAGCCGGTCGTCGAGTTCCGGGATGCCGAGGAACTGGAAGGCCAGCGCCGGGCCGCCGCGATCACGGGCCAGCAGGGCGACGGCGGCGGAAAGCCCGCCGCCCGCGCTCTCGCCGCCGACGCCGAGGCGGCCCGGGTCGACACCCAGCTCGTCCGCCTTGGCTTCGAGCCAGGTCAGTGCCGCGTAGCAGTCTTCGACCGGTGCCGGGAACGGGTGCTCGGGCGCCAGCCGGTAGTCGACCGACACGATCACGATGCCCAGCTCGTCGACCAGCCGCAGCAGCGTGGTGTGGAACATGTCCAGGTCGCCGAGGACGAACCCGCCGCCGTGGATGTAGAGCAGGCCGGGCACGGCTTCGGTGCGGCCGGCCGGGGCGTAGACGCGCACCGGCACGTCCGGTGCGTCGGACGGACCGGGCACGGCGGTGTCCCGGACGTCGATCGGGTTCGCGGGTTCGTAGCTCGGGAGGACTTCTCCCAGCTGCGACATCGAAGAGCGCGCGGCCAGCAGGGATTCGTGGTCGGTCAGTGCCACCGCGGGCAGCATGTCCAGCCAGGGCAGCAGCTCGGGGTCGATCGCGT
This sequence comes from Amycolatopsis lexingtonensis, assembly GCF_014873755.1. Classification (NCBI taxonomy): domain Bacteria; kingdom Bacillati; phylum Actinomycetota; class Actinomycetes; order Pseudonocardiales; family Pseudonocardiaceae; genus Amycolatopsis; species Amycolatopsis lexingtonensis. Next base: position 1,664,100 of record NZ_JADBEG010000001.1, on the reverse strand, counting down.
AGGTCATGGCACCGATCATCGGCCGCCCGCCCCCGCGCGGGCCACCGCCACGCGGCGGGCGTTGGCGGCCCGGAACTCGCCATCCGGCGGCGGGCGCGCCTATCGTGGCGGCATGAAGGGGCTGCTGCTGCGGCTGTCCGGGCTCGATGCCGACGCCGAGAACGCCGTACGGGTGATCGGGTTCTTCGACCGCCTGATCACCGCCCGCGCGGACCTCGACACCCTGGTGCGCAGCACGGCCGGCCTCGCCGGCTGCCCGGTCGGCGTGCACGCGCCCGGCCGCGGCCTGTCCCTGCGCGCGGTACCCGGCGGCGCGGTTTCCGCGCCCGGGACGGCTCCGCACGGGTCGGCGGTGCGGGAGCTGGAGGGCGGGGTGGTGGTGTGGGTGGCCCGGGCGGGCACGCCCCTCCCGCTCGACGACATGCTGCTGGAGCGGTTCGCGATCGCGACGGCGATCCTGCTGGAGCATTCGGGGGTGCCGCGCCCGGAACTCGGCGACCCGGCGCTGGTGGAGCTGGCGCTGTCGGAGGAGGCCGGGACGGCGGAGCGGTCGCGGGCGTTGCACCTGCTCGGGTTCGGCCCGTCGGCGCGGTTGCGGGTGCTGGCGACGGTGGGCGGGGAGGTACCCGCGGGGCGGTCGGCGGTGCTGGGCACTGTGCGCGCGGTGCTGACGGCGGAGACGGACCCGATTCCGGACGGCGGTGGCGGACGGACGGCGGCACCGATCCTCGAGCCGGGGCCACACTCGAACGGCACCCGGCGATCGACAACGTCCGCGGTAGTCGGCAACGGGCACTCGCTCCCCGGCTACCGCCGAGTGGGCGTCGGCCCCGCGGTTCCGGCCATCGAAGTCGCCCGCTCCTGGGCCTTCGCGCGCACGGCGCTCCGGTTCACCTCCGACGACGACCCCGTGATCCACTGGGAGCACCTCGGCAGCCTCGCCGCCCTCGACGGCACGCTGGCTCCGGATGATCTCCCCGATGTCCGCGCCCTCGACCGGCTCGCGAGCGAGACCCACGGCGAAGACACCCTCGCCGCGCTCTCGGCCCTCTGCGCGACCGGCTCCGCCCGCAAGGCGGCCGCGGTCCTACACCGGCACCACAGCACCATGCCGGCCCGGCTTGCCCGGGCCGAGGCCGTGCTCGGGTTCGACGTCGACTCCCCCGCCGGGCGGTTCCGGCTGCACCTCGCGCTGATGTTGCGGCGGCTGCGGGACAACGCCGAGCTCAGCTGACCGTCCTGAGTGGACCGTGCACCAGGTCCGCCGCCGCGGCGGGCCAGGACGGGAAGCCGAACTCGAATCCGGCGTCCAGGAGCCGTCCCGGTACCACGAAACGGCTCTTCAGCAGCAACTCCGGGTCGCTGCGCAGCACGAACGCGCCGATCGCCGCCATCCAGCGCGTCGCCGGCAGGCCGAACGGGACACCCGCCGCCGCACGCAGCTCGCGCAGGAAATCCCGGTACGGCAACGGTTGCGGGGCCGCCAGGTTCACCGGCCCGCTCAGTTCGTCGTGCCCGATGAGGAAGTCGATCGCCCGCAGCAGGTCGGCCTCGTGGATCCACGACATGTACTGCGCGCCGCCGGCGACCGGGCCGCCCAGGCCCAGCCGGGTCAGGCGGTGCAGCATCTCGAACGCGCCGCCGGGCTCGCGGCTCATCACCATCGCCGTCCGCAGCGCGACCTTGCGCGTGCGCGGCGTGGCGGCGACCTCCTGCTCGCGCTCCCACGCCCGCGCGATGTCGACGCTGTAGGACCAGTACGCCGGCACGCCGGGCTCGGCGCCGCCCAGTACACCGGTGGTTTCGTCGTTCGGGGCGTCGTGGCGGTGGGCGTAGATCGTCGCCGTGCTCATCTGCAGCCACACCCGCGGCGGCCGCGCGGCACGCTCGATCGCGCCGCCGACGACGCGGGCCGAGTCGATGCGGGAATTCCACATCTCCCGCAGGTTCGCCTTGGTGTAGCGGCAGTTCACCGACCGGCCCGCCAGGTTGACGACGACGTCGCTGCCGTCGATCTCGCGCGTCCACGGCCCCGCGCTCCGCCCGTCCCAGCGGACGTTCCGCACCCCCTGCTCCCCCGCGCCCTCCCCTCGCGTCAGGACGACGACCTCGTGCCCGCCCCCGGCCAGTGCGCGGCTCAGCACGCGCCCCAGGTGGCCGGTCCCTCCCGGTATCACGACCTTCATGACCCCACCGTACCGAAAGAGTTGAACGCGTTCAAATACTGCCCTCGACGAGGTCGAGCAACGTCCGCAGCGCCCGGCTCGGCGGCTTCGCCGCGGCGGTGACCAGGTTGAGCGGCCAGTCGAGCCCGGTGCCCGCCAGCGGCCGGACCACGACGTCCGCTTCGGGCGGCCCGACCGTGTCCGGGACGACCGCGACGCCGAGCCCGGCGCGCACGTACCCCGGCACCGGGCGCAGGTCCGCGACCTCGACGGTGACCCGCCGCGGCGAGCCGAGCGCGTCGAAGGCGCGGTCCAGCAGCACCCGGTTGCCGAACCCGCGCGGCGTGTCGATGAAGGACTCGCCGGCGAGATCGGCCAGGCGGACCGCTTTCCGGGCGGCGAGCCGGTGCGTGGCCGGCAGCACCACGACGAACGGCCAGGTGTCGACCCGCAGCACGTCCAGCCCGGCGAGGTCGGCCTCGGGCAGGCCCACCAGCGCGACGTCGAGGCGGCCGTGGCGGACGTCGTCGGCCAGCCCGGTGGACCCGGTGATCGACACCGTCACGTGGATGTCCACCAGCGGGTAGCGCCGGTGGAACGCCCCGAGCAGCCCGGGCAGGTCGAGGTCGCCGATCGACGTCAGCGTGCCGATGCGGAGGCTGCCGCGCAGGCCTTCCGACGCCTCCTGGACGGTCGCGCGCGCCCGTTCGAGGGCCTCGATCGCGGCCTTGGCTTCGGGCAGGAACGCCGTGCCCGCCGCCGAAAGCGCGACCCGGCGGGTGGACCGGTCGAACAGCCGCGTGCCGAGCTCGGCTTCGAGGGACCGCACGGCGGCGGACACGGTGGACTGCACCGCGAACACCCGCTGGGCGGCCCGGGTGAAGCTGAGCTCCTCGGCGACGGCGACGAAGTATTCGAGCTGACGCGTCTCCATACACCCAACTTATCGTCCAGGGCGATAACTGACACCAGCACTTTTCGTTGGACTTGCTGAGTCGGCGGGGACATCGTGGAGAGCGGAAGATCCCTTGGCGTCCTGGAAGGTCCCGATGTCCGTCACCCTCTCCCCCGCCCGGCTCCGCGTGAGCCACGGGCTGGGTTTCCGCGTCGTCGCGGTCGCGTTCGCGACGGCGCTCGCGTTCTCCACCGTGCCGACCCCGCTGTACGCGCTTTACCAGCAGCGCGACGGCTTTCCGACCTTCGTCGTCACGGTGGTCTTCGCCGCCTACGCGGCCGGGGTGATGCTGAGCCTGTACCTGGCCGGGCACGTCAGCGACTGGCTGGGCCGCCGCCGCGTCCTGCTCGCCGGGCTGCTCGCCGAAGCCCTCGCCGCCGCCCTGTTCCTGCTCTGGCCGGACGTCCCGGGCCTGATCGTCGCCCGGCTGGTCAGCGGCGCGGGGATCGGCGTGATCACCGCGACGGCCACCGCGCACCTGTCCGAGCTGCGCGCCCCGGCCCTCACCGCGACCGTGGTCAACGCCGGCGGCCTGGCGCTCGGCCCGCTGGTGGGCGGGGTGTTCGCGCGGTTCGCCGGCCACCCGCTCACCACGCCGTTCGCGGTCTTCCTGGTCGTGCTCCTGCTCGAAGCGATCGCGGTGAGCCTGGTGCCGGAGACGGTCGAGCGCCGCGAGGAGCGCCCGGCCTACCGCCCGCAGCGGCTTTCGCTCCCGCCGTCCGCCCGGCGCGAGTTCGCCGGCGCCGCCATCGGCGCGTTCGCGGCCTTCGCGCTGAGCGGCCTGTTCATGGCACTCGCGCCGACGCTGCTGGCGCACGAACTGCACGAGCCGTCCCGCCTGCTCGCCGGGCTCGCGCCGTTCACCATGCTGGGCAGCGCAGCACTCGCCCAGATCGCGTTCTCGCGGCTCGGCACGCGCCCGCAGCTGCGGTCCGGGTACGTGCTGATGGGCACCGGGCTGGTGCTGCTGACCGCGGCGGCGTTCGCGGCCTCGCTCCCCCTGTTCTTCGCCGCGAGCGTGCTGGCGGGCGCCGGGTTCGGCCTCGGCTTGCGCGCGTCGGTCGGGACGGTGGCGGCGCTTGCCGACGACCTCACCCGCGGCGAAGTGCTGGCGGCGCTGTTCCTCGCGGCGTACGCGGGCCTGGTGCTGCCGGTGCTGCTCGTCGGGCTGGCGATGCTCTTCGCACCGGGAACGGTGGTGCTGGCCGGGTTCGCGGCGCTGGAACTCGCCCTGCTCGGCTGGTCGGCCCGGCGCACCGCTCAGCGCCGGGTGTAGGCGAACCCGATCTTGTCGACCTCGCCGCCGGCGCGCCCGTGGAAGCCCGCGAGCTGCCAGCCCGCCGGCGCCGTGCGGGTCACGCAGTCCGCGGTCGCCGTGCCGCCCGCCAGGGTCCGGCCGGTGCTCGTCGTGAACGCCGCCGAAAAGATCCGCGTGTGCCCCTGGTAGCTGCCCTGGCACACCGTCGCCGTCGTGACGTACTCGCCGGCACCCAGGGTCAGCGCGGCCGCTGTCCCACCGGAACCGCCGTGCACCAGTGCCGTGCCGTTCTCGAGCGTCACCCCGAGCTGGTCCACCCGCGAGCCGGCGCGCAGCGAGAGCGTCCGGACGCGGGCGCCGGCCGGGACGGCGGCGACGTCGGTGAAGTAGTCGCCGTGAGGTCCGCCGAACTGCTCCGACAGGCGCAGTTCCGGGTTGCGCGTCCATCCGAAGCGGACGCTGACCGGGTCGTGGTCGGACAGCATGCGGCCCGCGTCGTCGAGGAACCCCGCGTGCTCGTTGTGGTACGCCGTCGCGTCGAGGGACACGAGCGGGCTGCCGCGGTAGAGGACCTTGTCGACGACTTCGCAGTCGTCGGTGACCTGCTGCGGGTCGCAGACCAGCGCGGGACTGCCCGGCGCGGGCGCGGCCCCGCCGCGGACGAGCTTCACCCAGGCGTCGGTGAGGCCGTTGTCCGCGGCGAACGCGGCGATCGTGTCCGCCGCGCGGGTGTAGCGCGTGTTCGTGTCGCCCATGACGAGCACCGCGTTGCCCGCCGAGTGGCTGCGGATGAACGCCGTCAGCTGCGCCAGGTTCGACGCGCGCGACGCCTCGTCGCCGTCGTTCGTGCCGGCGTTGGTGTGCACGTTGTAGGCGTCGACGTAGACGCCTTCGGCGAGCCTCAGCCGCATGAAGGTGAACCCCTTGGGCGTCAGGCAATCCCCCGAGTCGAACTGGCACGAGTTCCAGCGCACGCGCTCGAAGTCGCCGGTGTCGTAGGGCAGCGAGGACAGCGTGTTCAGGCCGCTGCCGATCCCCGCGCCGCCGCTCGTCGGGGTGCGGTACGGGTGCTGGTCGGCCGCGTAGAGCGTGGCGTGGTAGTTGAAGTCCTCCTCGACGTGCACCACGTCGTACGGGCCCAGCCGCTGGCCGATCGCCGTCGTGGCGGGCTCGCGCGGTGTCGGCGCGCTCGAAATGCCCTCGGGCAGCCCCGCGACGTTGTAGCTCAGCACGGAGAAAGTGCCGCCGTCGGAGGGGTCGGCGTGCGCGGTGGCCGGGACCAGCACGGCGGCCGCGCACACGAGGACCACGACGGCGAGGCGGTTCTTCACGGGGTACCTCGTTCTCCCGGGGGTGAGCGACGGGAATGATCGGGCGACGCCGGGAGGCGCGTCAAGGGCCTACCGGAGGGTCTTCGGCCACTTCGTTTCATCGCGCGGGGAATTGTCACCGAAAGTTATCCTCGCCCCGAGCCCGAAACGGCCCCGCGCGTCCCTTCGGCGACCGCCGGGAGCCCGCCGCGCCGACCTGCGGCGGCGGACCGAAAAGACCATGAATCACCGCAGGTCACGGTCCCGTATCGGAACTTTTTCCCGGTGAAACACCGTTCTCGCGGCTCGATCCCGCGCGCGTAACACGCTGGGCCGAACGGCGCAAGGGACCTCTGTCCTTCGCACTCGGGCCGGTCGCCTGAGGTGCCGGGCACCCCCGGATTCGCACACTCTTCGTGACGGTCCACCCGGGCCTCCCCGACACAGCGAATTCCTGGAGAGAACCCATGCGCAAGATCAGCAAGCGATCCGCGGTCGTCCTCGGTGCCGTCGGAGCGGTCGCCGTCGCCGGTGTCGCCTACGCGGCCTGGACGAGCACCGGCGCCGGAACCGGCTCGGTCACCTCGAAGACCGATGTCGCCTCGGTGATCACGCCAGGCAACTCGGGCAGCGCGCTCTACCCCGGCGGCTCGACCACCTTCACGGTGAAGATCTCCAACCCCAACGACTACCCGGTCGTGGTGAACAGCATCAGCAACGGCTCTTCGAACGCGGTCAACGGCTGCGCCGCCGGAACGGTGACGAGCGTCCCCGGGGACCTGGCGGGCACCATCGCGGCGCACGATGAAGGCACCTACACCTTGACCGCGACCATGAACGGCAACGCCACCGACGCCTGCAAGAGCCAGACGTTCACGCTGCCGCTCACCGCCACGCTGTCCTCCAACGCCTGATCCGGAAGATGTCCAGGCGGCGGATCGGCGCGCTCGCAGCCGTCCTGCTCGGGTGGTTCGCGCTCGGCCCGACGCCGGTGGCGAACACCGCGAACGGCAACGGCATCAAGCAGTTCGCCATCGGCGACGTGCCGGGGCGGGCCACCGCGCTCTTTCCCGGGGCGACCGGGACGCGGTGGATCCGGCTCGGCAACGCCGAAAACTTCCCCATCCGGGTCGAGGCGGTGTCGGCGGCGGTCGGCAAGCCCGTCGACGACCGGGGCCGGACGGTCGCGGCCTGCCCCGCTTCGTCGGTGCGGGTGGACGCGCTCGCCGCGCCCGTCACGGTGTCCGGCAATGGCACCGCCGACGTCGCACTCACCACGCACATGCTCCCCGGCACGCCCGCCGCGTGCCGCGCCCTCACTTTTCCCTTGACGTACACAGGAACGGCGGTCAAGCCATGAACAACCCGACCCTGCGCCGCGTGCTCGTGGTCACCACGGTGGTCGGCGCGACGCTGGGCGGCGGGATCGCCGTCGCGGCGTGGACGAGCTCCGGCTCCGGCACGGCCGGCGCGAAGGCGGGCACCGCGTCCGCGCCGTCGACCGCGACGGTGGACGCTTCGGCGCTCACCACCGGCCTGCTCTACCCGGGGGTGTCCGGCACGGCCCTGATCCGGATCACCAACCTGAACCCGTACCCGGTGAAGGTCAGCTCGATCACCGGGAACGGGACGCCGACCGCCACCGGCGGCTGCCCGGGCGGCACCGTGACGTGGATCGCGCAGCAGCCGAGCACCGCACTGGCCGCCGGGGCGAGCGCGACCCTCACCTTGACCACCGCGGTGTCGATGGCGGCCGCCGCCGACGACTCCTGCCAGGGCGCGGTGTTCACGATCCCGGTGACCGTCACGGTGGTGAGCCAGTGAGCACCACCCGGGTGGCCGTCGCGGCCGCGCTGCTGGCGGCCACGGCGATCGGCGGCCAGGCCGAGGCGGCTTGGCTGAAGAGCGGGCCCGGGACCGCCGCGGCGGCGGCGCTGAAACTGTCCACACCGGACACTCCGACCCTCTCCAACGTCAAGTGCAACAGCAGCGGCGGCGGTCCCTCGGCCACGGTCGGCTGGACCTACCCGGCCTCGCTGCCACCGGGGTTCGAAGTGCTGACCTCGCTGACCCCGAACAACCCCACCAACACCACGGCCACCACGAACCTTTCGGTCACCATCCCCCTGCTCAGCAACAGCAAGCCGACGTACGTGAGCGTGCGCGCGGTCGCCGGCGCTTGGAAGGGGACCCGATCGCCGGAGGTGGCCGCCTGCTGATTCCGGAACACCCCTGAAACCCCTGCGAAGCAAAGGAAGAACCATGCTGGAAAGACTGCGTGCCGCCCGCGCCAACGAGGACGGCTTCACCCTGATCGAACTGCTCATCGTCGTCGTGATCCTCGGCGTCCTCGCCGGCGTCGTCGTGTTCGCCGTGCAGGCGTTCAACGGCGAAGGTCAGGCCGCCGCCTGCGAGACCGACTGGAAGAGCGTCCAGACCGCCGACGAGGCCTTCTACGCCAAGACCGGCAGCTACGCCCTCGTCATGAAGGACCTCACGGACAACGGCTACCTGAAGAACGCTCCCGCTGCCAAGAGCTACACCATCGGCCTCGCGGCCGGCGGCGTGGTCACCGCCAGCGGCGCCTGCACCCACTGAGTCCGCGGGCCGCGGGGTGGATTCCCACCCCGCGGCCCTCCCTCGCCCCGGAGGAACCCATGCCCACCCTGACCGGCAGCCGCGCCGACGGCCTGCTCGAAGCGCTCTGGCACGCCCGCGGCACCGACCTGCTGCTCACCGCCGGCCTGCCGCCCCAGCTGCGCGTGCACGGCGACCTCGCCGCGGTCGCCGGTCATCCCGTGCTCACCGGCGAGGACACCGACGCCCTGCTCGGCGAGCTGCTCACCGACGACCAGGCCCGCTCCTGGCGCGCCGCCCACGAATTCGACTTCTCCTTCAGCTGGCGCGACCACGCCCGCGTCCGCGGCAACGCCTTCACCCAGCGCGGCGCCACCGTCGTCGCGCTGCGGATGATCCCGCGCCGGATCCCCGCCATGGCCGACCTCGGCCTGCCGCCGATCCTCGGCGACTTCGCCCGCCGGCACCAGGGTCTGGTGCTCGTCACCGGGCCGACCGGCTCCGGCAAGTCGACGACGCTCGCCGCCGTCATCGACCGGATCAACCACGAGCGCGCCTGCCACATCCTCACCGTCGAAGACCCGATCGAGTACGTCCACGAACACCGGCGGTCCGCGGTGAACCAGCGCGAAGTCGGCACCGACACCGAATCCTTCCCAGCCGCCCTGCGCAGCGCACTGCGCGAGGACCCGGACGTGCTGATGGTGGGCGAGATGCGCGACCTCGAGTCGATCCGCTTCGCCCTCACCATCGCCGAAACCGGGCACCTGGTCTTCGCCACGCTGCACACCAACGACACCGCGCAGTCACTGGCCCGGATGATCGACGTCTTCCCGGCCGGGCAGCAGGAACAGGTGCGGGTGCAGCTCGCCGCGGCGCTCACCGGGATCGTCTACCAGCGGCTGCTGCCGCGCGTCGGCGGCGGGCTCGTCGCGGCGTTCGAGGTCCTCGTCGCGAACACCGCCGTGCGCAACCTGATCAAGGAGGGCAAGCCGCACCAGCTGCGCAACGCGCTGGTGACCGGGCATCGCGAAGGCATGGTGACGCTGGAGCAGTCGCTGTCCGCGCTCGTCGCGGCCGGCCTGGTCTCCCCCGCCGACGCGGCCGCCCGCAGCCTCCACCCGCAGGACATCGACCCGCGCCCGCGGCCCCGGAGCGTGCCGGCATGAGACTCCGCACCCAGCCCCGCACCGTCGACCTGCGCACGGTGACCCCGGACCGCGCCGCCGCCGACTTGCTCGGCGAGGCGCAAGCGCGCGAGCTCTGCGCGATCCCCCTCGCCGTCCGCGAAGACGCCGTGCTGGTCGCGGTCGCCGACCCGGCCACCGCGCCCGCGCTGCAGGAAGCCCTCGGCCGCCCGGTGACCATCGCGATCGCCGCCCGCGCCGACATCCTCGCCACCGTCGAGCGGACCTACCGCGCGCTCACCGGCGTCGACCAGCAGGTCAAGGCGTTCGAAGCGCGGGACGCCGTCCGCCGCGACGCCTCCCGCGCCGAACCGGCGGCCACCGCGAACGACGACGCACCGGTGGTCCACGTCGTCGCGCTGATGATCAAGCAGGCGCTGCGCGACCGGGCCTCCGACATCCACGTCGAGCCGCAGGCCGAGCGGGTCCGCGTCCGCTACCGCATCGACGGCGTGCTGCACGACGTGCTGGACCTGCCCGGCTCGATGGGGCCCGCGGTGACCAGCCGGATCAAGATCCTCGGCGGGATGAACATCGTGGAGCGCCGCCGTCCGCAGGACGGCCAGATCAGCATGGCCGTCGAGGACCGGCCGGTGGACATCCGGGTGGCGACCACGCCGGTCGTCGGCGGCGAGAAGGTCGTGCTGCGGCTGCTGGACAAGAGCCGCCCGCTGTTCCGGCTGCCGCAGCTGGGCATGCCCGCGGAGATGGCGGCGCGCTACGGCGCGGTGCTGCAGTCGCCGTACGGCATGGTGATCTGCGCCGGGCCGACCGGCAGCGGCAAGACCACGACGCTCTACGGCTCGCTGGGCGAACTCGACAGCACCGAGCGCAACATCATGACCATCGAGGACCCGGTCGAGTACACCATGTCCTCGATCAACCAGATCCAGATCAACGAGCAGGCCGGCGTCACCTTCGCCGACGGCCTGAAGTCGATCCTGCGGCAGGACCCGGACGTCATCCTCGTCGGCGAGGTCCGCGACGTCGACACCGCCCGCATCGCGGTGCAGTCCGCGCTCACCGGGCACTTCGTGCTTTCCTCGCTGCACGCCACCGACGCCGCGTCGGCGCTGCACCGGCTGCTGGACATGGGCATCGAGAACTTCCTGGTGGCGTCCTCGGTCACCGCCGTGGTCGCCCAGCGGCTCGTCCGGCGGATCTGCCTGCGCTGCCGCGAGTACTACCAGCCCTCTGCCGAGGAGCTGTCCTTTTTGGACTCGATGAACGCGGACGGCCCGGCGGGCGGGTTCGTCCGGGGTACCGGCTGCAACTTCTGCGCCCAGACCGGGTTCCTGGACCGCACCGGCGTCTACGAGCTGATGCCGGTCAGCGACGGGATCCGCTCGCTGGTGCTGGACAGCGCGCCGCACCGCGAGGTCCACGAGCTGGCCCGCAAGGAAGGCATGCGGACGCTGCAGGACGAAGCGCTCCGGCTGATCGCCGAGGGCGTCACCACCCCGGCCGAGGTGCTGCGGTCGATCTACCTCACCGGAGGCGCGCGATGAACCGGTACGCCTACGTCGCCACCGGCCCGGACGGGCAGCGCACCCACGGGGTGCAGAAGGCCGCCGACCTCGACTCCGCCGCGCTCGCGCTGTACGAGCGCGAGCTGCGGAACATCGAGCTCACCGAGAAGAAGAGCGTGCTCAGCCTCGAGCTGACCGCGCCGCGGGTCAAGCGCGAAGTCGTCCTGCACCTCTCGCGCCAGCTCGGCGCGTTCGTCCGGGCCGGGCTGCCGCTCATCGACGCGGTGCGCATCCTCGGCGAGGAGGCCGCGAACTCGTCGGTGGCCCGGATGCTGCGGGACGTCGAGCTCGGCCTGCGCGGCGGCGACCGGCTGTCGGACTGCGTCGACCGGCACCCGAAGATCTTCCCCGAGTTCTACCGCGAGATCCTGCGCTCGGCGGAGCTCACCGGGCAGCTCGACGTCGTCCTCGACCAGCTCGCCGACTACCTCGAACGCGACCTCGAAGCCCGGCGCAAGATCAAGGCCGCGCTGATCTACCCGGCGATGATCGCGCTGATGTCCGTCGTCACCGTCGTGGTGCTCGCGACCTTCGTGCTGCCGCGGTTCAAGGTGTTCTTCGCCAGCCTCAACGCGAAGCTCCCGCTGCCGACGCGGATGCTGCTGGCCGTCACCGACTTCCTCGGCCAGTGGTGGTGGGCGCTGCTGGCCGGGCTCGCCGCCGTGATCACGGCCTACGTCCTCGGCGTGCGGACGCCGGGCGGGCGGTACGCGCGGGACCGCGTGCTCCTCGCCGTGCCCGCCATCGGCCCGACCGTGCGGCACGCGCTCGTCGAGCGGTTCTGCCGGATCCTGTCGTCGATGGTCAGCGCCGGCGTGCCGCTGCCGGAAGCCCTGCGAGTCGCCACGGATTCCCTGCGCAACCGCGTGTTCATGCGCGCGCTCGCCCGGGTCGCGCACGCCGTGCTCGAAGGCGAGGGCCTGGCCCGCCCGCTCACCGGCTCCGGGCTGTTCCCGGTGACCGCCGCGCAGATGATCCGCGTCGGCGAGGACACCGGCACCCTCGACACGCAGCTCGAAGTCACCGCCCAGTACTACGAAGGCGAGCTGGACTACCGGCTGAAGAAGCTGACCGCGCTGTTCGAGCCCGCCGTGATCGTGGTGATGGGCCTGGTCGTCGGGTTCGTCGCGGTCGCGCTCGTGTCGGCGATGTACGGCATCTTCACCCAGGTGCACGTCTGATGCGCGCCGACGACCGGGGCGAGAGCCTCCTCGAACTGCTGGTCGCGATCGCGATCCTGGGGGTCGCGGTCGCCGCGATCGTCGGCGGCATCGGCGTGAGCGTCCTGATGTCCGACGTCCACCGCAAGCAGGCGACCGCGGGCGCGGGCGTCCGCGACTTCGTCGAGGCGATCGAGAACCAGGTCATGGCGGGCGGGTACTTCGCGTGCGCGGCGCCCGCGAAGTACGCCGCGCCGGCCGGGTTCACGGTGCCGGCGGGGTTCACCAGCTCGGTGGCCTCGGTGAAGTACTGGACCGGCTCGGCGTGGTCGGCCACCTGCGGCACCGACACGGGGCTGCAGCAGCTGACCGTGCAGGTCGCCAGCGGCGACGGGCGCGCGAGCGAACGCCTGGAAGTCGTGGTGCGCAAGCGCTGCGGGCTCGGGGAGGCGCCGTGCTGAACCGGCGCTCCGACGATGGGTTCACCCTCATCGAGCTGCTCATCGTGATCGTGATCCTGGGCGTGGTCGCCGCGCCGATCGCCACCGCGGTGATGGTCTCGATCAAGAACACCGACGCCACCTCCGCCCGCCTCGCCGTCTCCCACGACGCCCAGCAGAGCTCGGCGTTCTTCGCCCAGGACGTCGCCGCGACCGGGCTGCGCGACTTCACGGGACAGGTCGCCAACGGCAAGGTCCCGTTCTCGGCGTCGGTCCAGCTGGGCGCGGCCTATGACGCGGGCGGCCAGGTCTGCGGCACCGCGGCGACGCCGGTTTCGGTGCTACGGCTGCTTTCCGACGACTGGGACACCAGCACGCCGGCCGCGACCCGGCGCACCGCGATCGTCGCCTACTACGTTTCCGGGACCGAGCTGCACCGCCTGCGCTGCCTCGGTTCGCCGTCGCCGGTGTCCGACGTGGTCGTCGCGCACAACGTCCAGCCGGGCAGCCCGGCCGTCACCTGTTCCAGTACCTGCACCGACGCGGCCGTGCCGCTGTGGGTGCGGTTCACCTTCACCGCGGTCGCGGCCGGCGCCGACCCCTACCCCATCACCCTGTTCGGGCAACGGAGGCAGACATGAAGCGCGACGACACCGGGGCCGCGCTGCCCCTGGTGCTCATCCTGGTCACGGTCGTCGCGGTGGTGCTGGGCGCCCTGCTGTCCTTCGCCGACTCGAGCGTCCGCGCCACGGTCAACCTCCGCGACCAGGCCTCGGCCGCCTACACGGCCGACGGCGCGCTGCAGGCCGCGATCAACGGCATCCGCGGCAGCACCTTCACCGGCGCGCCCGGGCAGCACTGCTTCGGCGGGTCCGACACGCTGGACCTGCCGAACTTCGGCAGCGGGGGCTCAGCCGCCGTGACGTGCTCCGCGGACCCGGCGAAGGTGCTGATCCAGTGCCCGTCCCTGAGCTTGTGCAACCGGCCGGGCAACGCGATCCTCACCCTCGGCACGGGCGGCGAGGACGGCCTCAACATCCAGCAGCCGACCGGATCGTCGTTCCGCGTCCACGGCGTCGTCTATTCGAACTCGAACATCAACGTCGTCAACGGCGCGCTCGACACCAACACCGCGGTGTACGCGCGCGGGGCCTGCGCGGGCACGATCCGGAGCACGCCCGCGGCGTCCTGCGGCTACGGCGGGTCGGCCTTGGGCGCCGATCCCGGCTACGCCCCGGCGCTGACGTCGGTGCCCGCCCACCGGAACGTGCCCGGCTGTACCGGCCCGGTGGTGACGTTCGAGCCCGGCTTCTACGACGACGCGGTCGGGCTGTCCACGCTGATGTCGAACAGCAGCCCGTGCAAGGACAGCATCTGGTGGTTCAAGCCGGGCGCCTACTACTTCGACTTCCGCAACAGCTCCACCGCGCGCCCGCCGGGCCTGCCCGCGGGCGACGACGTCTGGACGATCAACAGCGGCCACCTGGTCGCCGGCACGCCGGTGGACCGCACCGGCCGGGTCATCGCCGCGCCCTCGGCGGCGAACTCCGCCATCCCGGGCGCGTGCGACAACCCGATCGAAGACGCGAACGCGGTCGGCGCCCAGTTCGTCTTCGGCGGCGACAGCCGGCTCGCGGTCAAGGCCGCGGAGGCGGAGATCTGCGGGTCCTACAGCGGGACGAAGCCGCCGGTCGCGATGTACGGGCTCACCTCCGGTGCCGATGCCCCGGTGACCACGACGCTCACACCGTCCGGCACACCGACCGGGACGTTCACCAGCGCCCCGGCCGGCAGCTTGTCCACTGTGGACGGCAACCTCGCGACGTGGACGAACAACGGCAACGGGAACCAGACCGCCACCGTGACCGCGACCGGGTACGCCCCGCCCGCCGCGATCCCGGCCGGGTCCCTGCTCCAGTCCGCGAAGATCCGCGTGGTGCACGGCAACGACAACGGGGCGAGCCAGGACACCCTGTCCGTCCAGCTGGGCGCGGACAAGTTCGGCGTGCCGGCGTATTCGGACAAGGTGCTGCACACCGACCTGGTCGACGTCACCGCCGCGCTGTCGCAGCAGGTGTACGACGGCGGGTTCACCGGTGCGCAGCTGGGTTACACCGCCGCGGTCAAGCACAAGGGCACCGAACAGCTCGACGCGCTCCAGCTGGAACTGACCTACACCCCGCCCGCCCTGCGCGCGGAGAACGGGTGCACGCAGCTGCTGTACACGAACAGCGCGGCGTGCGCGCTGGTGACCTCGGTGAACAACGCCGGGAACCGGTTCTACGTGCAGGGCACGACGTACGCGCCGAAGGCCGTCCTGGACATCACGCTCAACAACGCGATCGAGCCGATCTTTCGGTTCGGCGTGATCGCGCGGTCGCTGCAGGTGAAGCTGACCGGCAGCGTGTCCTTCACCGGCGCGGTGATCGAGGTCCCGGACGACTCCCCCGGCTTCGTCTTCGGCGTCTACCTGGCGGCGTACGTCTGCCCGGGCGCGAGCACGTGCCTCCCGGGCGGCACCCCGGCGGCGGCCCGGGCCCGGGTGGCCTACATCGACGGCGACCCGGCCCACCCGGTGGCCGGCGCGAGACAGGTGTCGGTGCTCAGCTGGTCCGGCAACCGGTGACCGCTCAGGCCAGGCCGGTCAGCTCCCGGTAAGCCCGGCCGAGCGGCCCGGCCGCGAAGACGGCGATCAGCGCGGCGGCGATCATGAACGGCCCGAACGGCAAGGCGGTCTTGCGATCGCCCTTGCCCGCCGCGAGCACGACGACTCCCGCCACCGCGCCGAGCAGGAAGCCGCCGAACGCGCCGAGCAGCAACGCCGTCCAGGAGAGGTAACCGAGGATGCCGCCCAGGAGCCCGGCCAGCTTGACGTCGCCGAAGCCCATGCCCTTGGGGTAGGCGAAGGCGAGGAGCAGGTAGAAGGCGAACAGGGCGGCCCCGCCGATCCCGGCGCGGGCCAGTGCCCACCAGTCGTCGCGGTACCAGGCCGACGCGCCCAGCAGCACGGCGAGCACCGGGTAGGAGGGCAGCACGATCGCGTCCGGCAGCCGGCGGCAGTCGAGGTCGATCAGCGCGAGCGCGACGCCGATCGCGCCGAAGTACAGGTAGGCGGGCAGGTCCGGCGGGTCGAGCCGCAGGGCCAGCAGCGCGAAGAGGACCGCCGTGCCGAGTTCGACGAGCGGGTACCGGACGCTGATCCGGCTGCCGCACCCCGCGCACCGCCCGCGCAGGACGAGCCAGCCGAGGACGGGGACGTTGTGCCGCGCGCGGATTTCCCGGCCGCAGTCGGGGCAGCGCGAAGGTGGGCGGACGACCGACTCGCCGCGCGGCACCCGGTGGATCACGACGTTGAGGAACGACCCGACGAGCAGCCCGAGCACCGCGGCCGCCACGACCAGCACCGCCATCGCGCCTCCGGACCGTTCGAGGGACGCCGCAGATCTTGCCCGACTCCGGCGGCGGCCGCGACCGCACGGACATGCACCCACCTTCCACCGTCTTGAATGAGTCATTCAGGACCTCCGAAGACCTGAATGAGTCATTCAAGACGTTCGGCGAGACCGCTCCCGGCGACGACCGCACCGGCCTACAGTCTTGAAGATGACCGGACCGCCGATCGTCACCGGGGTGGACGGGTCGGCCGAGTCGCTCGACGCCGTTCGGTGGGCCGCGCGGACCGCCCGGCTGCGGGGTGCGCCCCTCGAGGTCGTGCACGCCCTCGACGTTCCCGCGCTGCTCGCCGGTGGGGTCGTGCCGCCGCCGGACGAGCTCGTGGACGCCCTGCGGGCGCGCGGGCGCCGCGCGCTGCGGACCGCGCAGGAGCTCGCCGCCGCGCAAGGTGTGCCCGATGCCGTCACCCGGCTCGACTCCGACCGCGCGGCGCAGGCGCTCATCGAGGCGTCGAGGTCCGCGGCGCTGCTCGTCGTCGGCTCGGCGGGGCACGGGCGGCTCACCAGCCTGCTCGCGGGCTCGGTCGCCGCGGCCGTCGGGACGCACGCCCGCTGTGACACCGTCGTCGTGCGCGGGGACAGCTGGGACGAGCCGGACGCCGCGGCTCGCCCCATCGTCACCGGGATCGACGGCAGCGAAGCCGGCTCCCGGGTGCTCGCCGCCGCGCTGGCCGAAGCGCGGACCCGCGGTGCGCCGCTCGTCGTGCTGCACGCCTGGGCGGACACCCCGCCGCCGCGGCGGGATCCGCGGTGCGTCACCGAGGCCGGGCACCGGCTGCTCGGCGAGCGGGTGCTGGCCCACGACACCGGCGACGTCGAGGTCGAGCGGGTCCTGGTGCACGCCCACCCGCGGCGGGAGCTGATCGAGCGCAGCGCCGGCGCCCAGCTCGTCGTCCTCGGCGACCGCGGCCGCGGCGGCTTCCCCGGTCTCCTGCTCGGCTCCACCGGCCAGGCGCTGCTGCACCAGGCGGACTGTCCGGTCCTGCTGGTCCGCACCACCGCGTGAGGGAAGCGAAACAGAAGCGGGGCCCGTCAGGATGACGCCATGAAGACTGCGATCCGAGCCGGGCTGGCGGCACTCGTGGCCGGTGCGACGGTGCTGGCGGCCCCGGCCCAGGCGGCCACCTTCGCCCAGAAGACGGGCGTCTGCCACTCCGGCGACTTCGGCGGCTCGTTCACCCTCAGGTACGAGACGTCCGGCGGGTACCACCACATGACCGGGGCGACGACGTCGTCGGGCCCGTACATCGGCGACGCGGGCAACCTGCTGCTGCGGATCTCCTACCGCGACGGCTTCACCACGCACACGATCTACACCCGCTCGATTCCGACGTCGGGGAGCACGAGCCTGACGCTGTCCTCGGGCCTCGACGTGCCGGTGACTGCGATCGGGACGGCGTCGACGACGTTCGACAACGGCACCGACTCGTGCGTCGCGACGGTGTCGATCACGTAAGGAGGGCCTCCCGCAGGATGGCCCGCGCCGACCCCGCCAGCACCTCCGCGGCCCGCGCGCGGTCGAGCCCGCCGATGTCGGTCAGCCACACCAGGGACTCGATGCCGGTCGCCGACCGGATCGCGGTGGCCAGGCCGTGGACGTCCAGGTGCGGGTGGGTGTCCGCGAGCGGGGCGAGTGCCTCCTCGATCCAGCGGATCGCCCGGCCGCGGCGCAGCACCGGCTGCGGCGCGCCGGGCTCCAGCGACAGCCGGAGCTGGGCGCGCAGCTGCGGTTCCCAGCGCAGTGTGAAGGCGATGAACTCCCGCATCACCAGCTCGAGCCGCGCGGCGGGATCGGCGGGCGCGTCCGGGGGCAGCAGGCCGGCGTCGTCCTGGATCTCCGGGTAGGCGGCGAGCAGCAGCTCGCGCTGGTTGGGGAAGTAGCGGTAGGCGGTGGTGCGGGAAATCCCGGCCGCGGCGGCGGCGTCTTCGACGGTCGGCGACCCGCCGTCCGCGAGCAGCGCGTGCGCGGCCTCGACCAGCGCGGCCCGGGTCCGGCCCTTCTGCCGACGCCGGCCGGTGGACTCATATGGTACTGCCATGCCATCATGGTACTCACGTCCCACGAAGGAGGCGGCCATGACCGGTGACCCGGCCGAGACGAACCCCGAGCTGTACCAGGTGGTCTTCGAGAACGAGCGGGTGCGCGTGCTGGAGTACCGCGACCGCCCCGGCGACCGGACCGCGCCCCACCGGCACCCCGACACGGTGATGGTCACGCTGAGCGCGTTCCGCCGCCGCATTTCCTCCGGCGGCCGCGAGGTCGGCGTGGACCTGCCCGCCGGCGCAGTGCGCTGGGTCGCGGCGCAGGAGCACGCGGGCGAGAACGTCGGCACGACACCGACGCACTCCCTGTTCATCGAGCTGAAAGAGCCAGGCGGTGCGGTCGCGGGCGCCGCGCTGGGCCCTGCCTAGGCGCGGCCACCAAGCGCCCCAAGGTGGCCTTCGGTGCGTCAGACGCACCCAAGGCGGCCTTCGGTGCGCAAGACGCAACCAAGGCCACATTGGGGCGCTTGGGGCACCAGAAGCGCCCCGCCGGGCCTGGTGAACGTTCCGGGTGCCGCACCTAGGAACCGAGGACCGGGGCGAGGATCGGGGCCAGCCGGTCGGCGATCTTCGCGTGGCCGGCGTCGTTGGGGTGGCCGTCGCCGTCCGCGTAGTCCGTGCCGGTCGTCAGCCAGCCTTCGGTGGCGATGAACCGGACCTTCGCGTCCGCCACCGCCGCGACCGCGTTCTTCGTCTCCGTGACGTACCGCTTCTTCAACGTCTCGAAGGCGAAGAGCGTCGCGTCCGGGTACTTCGCCCTGATGTCCCGCAGCAGTTTCGTGTACGCCGCTTGGAAAACCGGCCCGCTGACGCTGTGCCCTGCGTCGTTGGTGCCGAGGTTGATCACCACCGCGGCGGCCTGGTACCGCGTGAAGTCCCATGCCGCGTCGCCGGTGCTGTCGGTGCGGAAGAACTGCGCCGCCTGGCCGACGCAGCCGGACGCCGCCACCAGACAGTAGCCCGAGCGCGCGATCTGCGTGTGCCGCACGCCGAGCTTCTCCCCCACCTGCCAGCCGTAGGCGGAGAGCGCGAGCTTGCTCGTCAGCGCGCCGTACGTGATCGAGTCGCCGACGAATTCGACCAGCTTCGACGGCAGCGTGACCGGGGCCGTCTTCGCGCCCGCGTCGAGGACCAGGCCCTGGAAGATCGTGTCGCCGGAGCGGTAGGACAGTCGCAGCGAATGCGTGCCGGCGGGCAGCGCCGACGGCGTCAGCGCGACGACGCCCTTCACCCCGGCGAAGAACACGTCGGGGCCGTTGTCGATGCTGGCGTAGAAGTTCACCGCGTCACGGGCCTTCACCTTCACCGTGGTGCCGGTGAACTTCGCCGTGACGTACGCGCCGGCCCAGTGCGGGACCGCGCCGGCGGACTCGGTCGTCCAGCGGCCGGTGTACGCGAGGTTCGCGTCGGTGACCGGGACGTCGGCGGCCACCGCCGGGGCGGCCGACACGGACAAGGCGACGGCGATCGTCAGGAACAGGCGCATGACGGCACTCCCGGAAGTCAATAAACGTACGGCCAGCCGGCGCTGTCGTAACCGATGAGGTTGATGCCGAGCTTGCCCGTCGCCGGCGTCGCGTCGGAGTAGTAATAGTGGTAGACCAGCACGTCGGCGTCGGTGTCGTGCAGCACCGCCACGTGCCCGGGACCGTGGACGTCGCCGTGGCTCGCCAGGATCTGCGTGCCGCCGCCCGCGGTCAGCCGGACGCCGTCGCGGTCGGTGTACGGCCCGGTGATCGACGTGGCCCGGCCGGCCATCACGCGGTACGTGCTCTTCGTGCCCTGGCAGCACAGGTCCCACGAAACGAACAGGTAGTAGTAGCTCCCGTGCTGCACGATGTACGGCGCTTCCTCGGCGGACGTGCTGCCGGTGCGCTGGGCGATGCTCCGCAGCGCCGTGTCGGACGTGCTGCGCTTGCCGGTCGCCGGATCGAGCCGGTACATCTTGATGCCGGTCCACCACGACCCGAAGCTCAGCCACCAGCGGCCACCCGAGTCGACGAACAGGTTGGGGTCGATCGCGTTGTAGTCGTCGCTCGTGCTCGTCTGCGTGACGATGCCCTGGTTGGTCCAGCTTCCCGGCAACCCGGTCGCACTGGTGGCCAGGAAGATCGCCGAGTTGCGGGAGCCGAACGTGGAAGCCGCGTAGTACAGGTAGTACTTGCCGTTGTGGAACGAGATGTCCGGTGCCCACAGGTAACCCGGGTGGGCCGGGTCGGTGAAGGGCGCGGTCCACGGCGCGCCGTTCGGCCAGACCGAGCCGATCTTCGTGAAGTGGATCCGGTCGGTCGAGCGGCGGATCTGCAGGTACTGATCGGTCGAGTAGAGCAGGTAGCTGCCGTCGGCCGCCCGGATCATCGACGGGTCGTGCACCGCCGTGATGTCCCCGGTGACGTACCCCGGGTCCGGGTAGCCGGCGGCTTCGGCCGCGGGCGCGCTCAGCAGGACGGCGGCCAAGACGGCGAGCAGGCGGGGCAGGCGCATGGGGTGTCCTAGGCTCGAGGGGTTTTCACGGTCAGTGCACGGGGTTCCACCCGTCGCCGCCCGCGAGGTAGCGCTGCGCGGTGAAGTCCGCGGCCTGCGCGGCGGTCAGCTGTGGCCGGTCGGTGCCGGTGCCCGCGCCGGCACCCGTGTTGTGGTACTCGAAGAACCGGGCGTCCTTCCACGAGAACCCCGACATGTCCGTCCACGGGGCCGCCTTGATCGCCGCCGGCAGGGCGGTCTCGCGGATGACGACCTGCGCGATCGCGTCGACGTCGCCGCTGGGGTGCCACGGCCGGCCCAGGTAGAAGCTCGACGCCGCCGCCGGGCTGAGCACGCGGCTGCCCACGATCAGGAAGCCGTACGGGTTGGTGCGCCGCGTGCTGGCCGCGGTCAGGTAGCCGTTCGGGTTCGAGCCGCGGTCGAGCGCGGTGATCGTCGCCCGGTCGAACACGGCGGTGGCGCGCCCGAAGAGGAAGTCGACGTCGCCGCTGATCGAGCAGTTCCGGTAGTACTGGCGGCCGGTCGTGCCGACGGCCGCGGTGTCGGCGTACAGCGTGTCCTGGTGCCCGAGGAAGGTGACGTTGTCGAAGACCATCCGGTCGCCGGTCGTCTTGACCGCGACGGCCTGGGTGGCGGTGATCTCCGGGTGGGCCTTGCGGTCGAAGGAGTTGCGGAAGGTCAGCGCCGTCGCGGTGAAGCCGTTGGCGGCGATCGTCGCGGTCGCGCTGCCGGTCGTGCCGTAGGTCGACCCGTCGGGCTTCTTCGTCCCGCTGGCGTTGTCGTAGTCGACGACTACGTCGGCCGCCTTGCCGGTGGTCCCCCGCAGGGTCACCCCGGTCTTGGCCGCGGGCACGGTGATCACCTCGCGGTAGGTGCCGGGCTTGATCGACACCGTGCCGCCCGCCGACACGGCGTCGATCCCGGCCTGGACGGTGGTGTGGGTGCCGGTGCCGTCCTTGGCCACGACGACGTTGACGACCGCGGCGCCGGCGGGCGGGGCGGCCAGCGCCGCGCCCGCGAGCGCCGAAGCGACGAGCAGGGTCTTGAGCATGACGCCTCCCTGGGAACGCCGCGGGTACCGGACGGCGGCCGGCACCCGCGGCGCGGCTCGGACTACCGGTAGGTGATGTTGGCGGTGGTGTAGAGGCAGTTCGTCGAGTCGGGACCGCTGCCGATCTTCGTCGGCTCGCCGCTGGTCACGCCCTTGTACTTCTGGCAGGGCTCGATCTTGCGGCTCGAGTCGCCGACGATGGTGATCCGCGTCAGCTTCGCGGTGTCGCCGTAGTTGGTGTTGATGCCGACGAGCGCCTTGCCCGGCGCGGTGGCGGTGACGTTGTCGACGACGACGTTGCGCTTGTACTGCGTCCCGCAGTTGCCGCAGCTGCGGTACAGCTTGCCGAAGTCGCTGACCTCGAAGTTCCGGATGTACATCGTGCCGGGACCGTTGTGCTGGAACACCTTGTCCGACGCCTTGCGCGCGCCGCCGCCGTCGATCGTCATGGTCTGCGAGGCGGAGGTGCCCTTGAACGTCGCCGCGTCCTCGCCGACGTCCTCCCACCAGACGTTGAGCAGCGTGCAGGTGCCGAGGCAGTGCACGCCGTCGGCGGCCGGGCTGCCCAGGACGACGTTCTTCAGCGTGGTGCCGTTGGCGAGCTGGAACAACGGGTCCTGGCCCTCGTCCTGGCCGCCGGACCCGAGGTCGCCGGTGCCGTAGAACCGCTTGAGCCCGCCGTCGTAGGTGCCGCTGGTGACCTTGATCGTCGCGCCGACCGGCACGTTCGTGCTCGGGCTCGGCCAGGTGGCGGCCGACGCGCTCGCGCCGGTGCCGGCCGCCGCGGAAACCACGAGCGCGGCGACCGCCGCCACCCGGATCATCCGGGAAATCACTGGGGAAACCATGCATCACTCCCTGGTCTGATTCTTCAATCGGCGCTGACGAAAACGTCCGACCGGGTTGTGAAAGCGCTTTCTCGTCACCGAGTTTCGGGTTGCGGGCAGTCGGTGTCAATGTCGTTCGCCGCGGGCGGCGGGCAAGTCGCCCGGATGGTCGCCGCCCGCGGCGCTTTTCAGAAAACACCGAAAGTGTCGAAACGTCAGCGGCCGCCGGGACCGGCGCCGGCGAGCACCCGCGCGGGAACCTGCCACGCCGGGTCGAGACGCTCCACCAGCGCGGGCGTCCACCCGGCGTCGGAGCCGAGGTCCGGGTCGTTCGCCGCGTTGTACTCGGCCAGCAGGTCCACCGGTTCCGGCCACGCCGTGCCGGTGGCCACCAGTGTGCCGGTCGCGTGCAGCACGGTCCCCTTCCAGTACTTGACCAGCGCGCCGAGCGGCACCGAAGCGGGGATCCGGAAGAAGTTGTTTTCCGCGTAGATCCGGGACTCCACGCCGACGCCCAGCGAATACGTGTAAGTTTCCGCGTCCCGCACCGAGTACAGGTTGTCGTAGACGTGCACCTGCCCGTACCGGACCCGCGGCGCGCGCTGCCCGATCTCCGAAAAGAGGTTGTGGTGCACGGTGACCCGCAGCTTGCCGACGTCGTAGGTGGGCTTGTCGGTGTTCCCGATCAGCATCGTCTTGTCGTGGTCGTGCAGCCGGTTGTACGACACCGTCACGAGGTCGGAGCCGTTCACGATGTCCAGCAGGCCGTCGTGCACTTCGTACTTGCGCCCGAAGTACGTCGGCTGCTCGGAGTTCCCGCCGTCGCCGAAGTCGTTGTGGTCCACCCAGACGTGCGTCGCGCCGACCAGGTCGACGTTGTCGTACTCGGAGTTCCAGTTGCCGTCGGCGCCGTCCAGCGGGTCCCACTGCGGGAAGCAGTCGTGCGCGTCGGCGAAGCTCAGGTTCCGCAGGATCACGTTGTCCCCGGTCACGCGCAGCGTCAGCCCGTGCAGCGTGCCGTGGTCGCCGATGATGGTCGTGTTCGGCCCGACGTCGAGGACGACCTGCGCCGCCTGGTTGGCCTGGGACCGGGCGCGGGCCTCCTCCAGCGGCCCGGACGGCTCGACCTTGCCCCAGGTCGCCGGGTCGTACGCCGCCAGGTAGGCGGGCAGGGTGTAGCCGGGGTCGGCGAAGTCGGTGCAGCTCATCGGCCGGTCCTGAGCATCCACATTGCCCTCGATGGTGCCCCGGACGCGGATGATCTTCGGTGCGCCCGGGTCCGCCGCCAGCGCGGCGGCGAGTTCCGATCGCTTGGTCACCGTGCGGACGCTCGTGGCGGCCGCTCCCCCGGTCGTCCCGGTGGTCGCCGCGGCCCAGCCGTCGTGCGCGCCGAGCACGACGCGGCCGGGGTCCTGTCCGTGCGCGGACGCGGGCGCGCAGGTCAGTCCGATCAGGGCGAGGCACCCCGCGAAAGCTTTCCAGAGCATGGCGGCTCCTTCACTCGGCCGCCCGGGCCGCGAGCTCGGCCAGCCGGGCGGGATCCGGCTCGCCGTCGACGACGACGAGGTGGTGGGTCAGCGTCAGTTCGCCGCCCGGTTCGAGCAGCCACGGCCGGTGGTAGGTCGTGGCGAAGCTGACCACCGGGAACGGCTCGGCGCGGACGTACCAGGCCGTCGGGTAGGCAGGGTTGGCCGGGCTGTCGGCGAACAGCAGCGTCGAGGTCCGCAGGCTGACGTCGTGCCGCCCGGTGAAGGCGAGCCACGGCGCGCGGTGCCCCATCGCGCCGTCCGCCGTCCGGCCGTCCGGGGTCCGGACGTCGCCGCCGACGAACGAGCGCGGCCCGCGCCAGAACAGCCCGCCGTAGCCCGCCGTGTCCCGGCCCTCGGTGACCGGGCTCCCCCAGCGCAGCTCGCGGCCGCTGGTGTTGCGCAGCCGGCTGGTCCAGGTGAGGGTCCAGTGCCCGCCGCCGGTGTCGTCGACGCAGACGTCACCGAAGCGCAGCGTTCGGTGCTCGGTCAGCCAGCGCCGCCCGGCCGCGGTGCGCCAGGCCAGTTCGTGCCGCAGTTCGCAGTGCCCGGCCGCGGACACCAGGCTTTCCCAGCGGACGTGGCCGACGGTGCCGTTGTTGTCCAGCGGGGTGTACCCGCGGCCGCGCACGTAGGTGCGGCCACCCCAGAAGTTCTCGCCCGACAGGTGGGCCATCGTGAACTGCAGGCCGTTGTGCCACGTGTGGTCGTGCGGCCGGACCGCGGTGACGACCTCGCCCGCGGTGGTGCGCAGCGGGTGCAGGTACGGCTTCGGCGAATCCCCGGCCGGGGTCGGCGGCGCGACCACGTACTCGGCCAGGACGAGTTCGCCGAGGCAGACCCGCACCCGGCCGTCGTCGTCCTCGACCAGCTCCAGCGTCCCGTCCCCGACCGCCGCCCGGCTCACGCCGGCTCCCCGATCTCGGCGAGCAGGTCCGCGACGGCGACCGGCTGTCCGGTCACCAGCGACCGGTTGGCGGCCAGCCCGGTGAGCAGCGCCGCCAGCCCCGCGTCGTGGTCGGCCGCGCAGCCGAGGGCGTCCGGCTCGGCGTCCCCGAGCAGTTCGGCGAGCATCCGTTCGTCCCCGCCGCCGTGGCCCTCGCCGAGAACCTGGTCGAGCACGACCTCGGGCGGCGCCCAGAGCCGTTGCAGCGTCAGCCGGGCGCGGCCGGGTTCGGCCCGCGCCCCTGGCGGGAGGTCACCGATGGACCCCGCGTGCTCGTTTTCCCGGACGTCGAGCTCCAGCCGTCCCTCGCTGCCGGAGAAGGCGACGCGGTAGCCCTCGCGCGGCGAATACGCGTGAAGGTGGTAGTTCAGCACCGCGCCGCCGCGGTGGCGCACGAGCACCGACAGGTCGTCCTCGATCGTGATGCCGGGCGCGAAGACGTTGCGGTCGCGCAGGTAGCCGTCCTCGGTCTCGGCGTCCCGGTAGAGCGCCCGCAGCCGGGGCGAGCGGTCGAGGTCGAGCGCGAACGGGTCGCCGGTGGTGCCGGTGCCCCGCACGTATTCCGTCCGCTGCCCGTGCTTCCGGCCGTTTTCCTCGCCGTAGAAGAAGAGCCGGCCCAGCGCGAACACCGTCTCGGGGCCGCTGCCGAGCCACCAGTTGACGAGGTCGAAGTGGTGGCCGGACTTGTGCACGAGCAGGCCGCCGGAGTTCGCCTTGTCGCGGTGCCAGCGGCGGAAGTAGTCGGCGCCGTGCGCGGTGTCGAGCAGCCAGCTGAACTCGACCGAGCCGATCTCCCCGATCGCGCCGTCCCGCAGGAGTTCCCGCACTCGGCGGTGCACCGGGTTGTAGCGGTAGTTGAAGGTGACGCGCACCGAGCGTCCCGTCTCGCGCCGCGCCGCCAGGATCCGGCGGGCGCCTTCGGCGTCGGTGGTCATGGGCTTTTCGGTGACGACGTCGCAGCCGGCCTCGAGCGCGGCGACGACGTAGTCCGCGTGCGTGTGGTCGGGCGTGCAGACCACGACGACGTCGATGCGTTCCTTCGCCAGCATGGCGGTGAAGTCGGCCGGCCGGTAGCCGGGCACCGCCGTGCCCAGCCAGCCGTTGTGGACGCGCATGCGGGTCTCGGTGGAGTCGCAGAAGGCGGCGAGCTCCGCCCGCGGCGACCCGGCCAGTGCCCGGGCGAACAGCCCGGCCCGGGAGCCCAGGCCGACGATCGCGTACCTACGCACCACCATCACCTCTCTCTCCGGCGCGCGCACCGGCGCCGGTCCAGGGCAGGGCGAGTTCGGAGAAGAGGGCGAGCCGCTCGGCGGCGGTGTCCACGGCGACGTCGACGCCCGGCACGACGTGGTGCCGGTCGGGCCCGCTCCCGACGGCCCGGACCCACCCGCTGGGCAGCGGCCGCGGCTCGGGCGCGTCGCGGACCGCCTCGACGAGCGCGGTGAAGGCCCGGGTCGCCGACAGCGGCGCCCGCAGCGGAACGCCGTCACGCAGGTGCTCGACGAGGTTGACCAGGAGGTCTTCGGGCGGGTCGACGGGAATCGGCGTCCCCCGGATCTCCAGCCGGTCGGTCTTGTACTCCCACCGGATCCGGCCTTCGGTGCCGTGCACGAGGACGTAGGGCTGGTGATCGGCCGCGGCGGCGAGCGTGGCCGCGACGACGATGTCCGGCGCGCCGGCGAAGGCGAGCCGGGCGCAGGCGGTGTCGTCGGATTCGATGTCGCGGGCGCGGTAGAGCTCGACGGTCAGCTGGTCCGGGAGCAGGTTCGCGGTCCCGTTGAGCAGCAAAACGGTCGCCACGGCGTGCGCGAAGGGGTTGGTGAGGGCGCCGTCCACGACCGGCTGCCCGCCGACGCGGCGCCGTCCCGCCCACTCGGTCCGCCCGAAGTACCGGTCCCGCCGGATCCAGGCCCCGGCGGCGGCGATCCCGGTGACCGTCCCGATCTCCCCGCGCCCGATCGCCGCCCGGACGAGCGGGACGGCGGCCGAGCCGAAGCTCTGGAACCCGGTCTGGCAGGCGAGGCCGCGGTCACGGGCGTGCCGCTCGAGTTCGCCGAATCCGTCGAGGTCGAGCACTGGGGGCTTCTCGACCAGCAGGTGGCACCCGGCTTGGAGTGCGACGCGGGCGAGCGGCAGGTGGGTGTGCGGCGGCGTCGCGACGACGGCGATGTCCGCGCCGGCGGCGAGTTCTCCGGGGTCGGTGGTGAGTTTGGCGTGGGTTGGCAGGAGCGCGCAGGCTTCTTCCGGCGGCTCGCGGACGTCGCACGCGCCGGCGAGGACGATCTCGCCGCGATCGTGGAGCGCGCGGGCGCGGCGGAGGTGGGTGAGGGCGTGCCCGGCGGTCCCGAAGACGACGACGGCGGGGATCATGACCGCGGACCGCGGGTCGCGACGGCGGCGAGGCAGAGGGGGCCGGTGACCACGAAGGCGAGGATGGGGAGCATCCAGACGAGGACGGCGGAGAGGAGGACGGCTCCGGCGAGGAGTGCGACATTGCCGGGTGAGGCTGCGGTGCCGCGGGCGGCGGCGAAGGTTGCGCGGCGCCAGGACGGTTCGCCTGACGAGACGGACTCGCAGGTCCGCACCGCGACCACCACCGCCGCTCCGGCCAGCACCCCCAGTACCGGCCGGAGCAACCCGGCGCCCGGCAGCGAACCCGCCACCTCCAGGTCCACCGCGAACACCACCACCGCCGCGAGGCACCCCAACCCGAACACCACCCCACCACGGACCACCGCACGGAAGTCCGCCCAGAACGTCGTCCACAGTGGACCGCCCACCCCCCTCCGGGAGCGGTCGACCGCACGACAACCCGCCACCAGCGCCGGGGCCGCCGTCACCACCGGCACCGACGCCAGTGCCACCAGCAATCCCGCCAGCAGGCAGTCCGAGAACTCCCCCAGCCCCGCCCGCCACGTCGCTTCGCGCATCCCCTCACCCCTTCAGGCCGCTGGTGCTCACGCCCTCCACCAGCAGGCGCTGGAAGGCGAGGAAGAACAGCACGATCGGGACCAGCGCGAGCGCGGACATCGCGAACATCGCGCCGAAGTTCGACTGGCTGCTGGTGTCCACGAACAGCCGCAGCCCCAGCGGCACCGTGAACTTCTCCGTGTCGTTGAGGTACACCATCTGCGTGAAGAAGTCGTTCCACGTCCAGATGAACGTGAAGATCGACGTCGTCACCAGCGCCGGTTTCGACAGCGGGAGCACCACGTGCCAGAAGGTCCGGTACACCGAACAGCCGTCGATGATCGCGGCCTCGTCCAGTTCCCGCGGGATGCCGCGCATGAACTGCACGATCAGGAACACGAAGAACGCCTCGGTCGCCAGCAGCTTCGGCAGGATCAGCGGCACGAACGTGTTGACCAGCCCGGCCTGCTGGAAGATCACGTACTGCGGGATCAGCGTCACGTGGTAGGGCAGCATCAACGTCGTGATCATGAACGCGAACAGCGCGCCGCGGAACCGGAAGTTCAGCCGGGCGAAGGCGTACGCGGCCAGCGAGCACGACAGCACGTTCGCCACCACCGACAGCCCGGCCACCAGGAAAGAATTCAAGAAGAAGCGGCCGAACCCGACGTCCGCCGCGCCTTCCCAGCCCTTCGTGTAGCCGTCGAAGACGAACCGCGTCGGCAGCAGCGCCAGCCTCGACAGGATCTCGTCCGGTGGCTTGACCGACGCGAACGCCAGCCACACCAACGGGTACAGCACCACCGCCACGATCACCAGGCACAGCACGTGCCAGCCGAACGACCGGGCCGAACGCGGGAGCACGGTCATGTCCGCTCCTCGGCGTCGTCGTAGAACACCCAGAGCTTCGCGGTGCGGAAGACGATCGCCGTCACGATCGCGATCACCGCCAGCAGCACCCACGCCATCGCCGAGGCGTAGCCCATCCGGAAGTCCTGGAAGCCGACCTCGAACAGGTAGAGCGTGTAGAACAGGTCCGCATCGGCCGGGCCGCCGCGGCCGCCGCCGATGACGAACGCCGGGGTGAACGCCTGGAACGCGTGGATGGCCTCCATCACCAGGTTGAAGAAGATCACCGGCGACAGCATCGGCAGCGTGATGTGCCGGAAGCGGCGGAACGCGCCCGCGCCGTCGATCGCCGCGGCCTCGTGCAGTTCCGCCGGGATCTGCTTGAGCCCGGCCAGGAAGATCACCATCGGCGCGCCGAACTGCCACACCCCGAGCAGCACGATCGAGGCCAGGCTGAACTGCGGGTCGTCGACCCAGCTCGGCGTGTGCCAGCCGAAGAACGCCAGCACCTCGTTCACCGGGCCGCCGCCCATGAACAGCGCCCGCCACACCAGCGCCGCCGCGACGCTGGCGCCGAGCAGCGACGGCGCGTAGAACGCCGCCCGGTAGAAGCCGTTCGCGCCGCGGCGGGTGTTCAGCAGCATCGCCACCAGCAGCGACACCGTCAGCTTCAGCGGCACCGAAACCAGGACGTAGATCAGCGTGACCTTCACCGACTGCAGGTAGCGGTCGTCGTCG
Source organism: Amycolatopsis lexingtonensis (assembly GCF_014873755.1). Taxonomy (NCBI): domain Bacteria; kingdom Bacillati; phylum Actinomycetota; class Actinomycetes; order Pseudonocardiales; family Pseudonocardiaceae; genus Amycolatopsis; species Amycolatopsis lexingtonensis. Next base: position 1,634,693 of record NZ_JADBEG010000001.1, on the reverse strand, counting down.
GTGAACATGTGCGTGAAATTGCCGAAGCCGACCCAGTCCGGTGCGGTGAACAGGTCGTAGTCGGTGAACGACAGGTACAGCGAGACGACCATCGGGCCGACGGTCAGCGCCACCGCGCCGAGCAGCCACGGCGTCAGGAACGCGAAGGCCTCCGGCTGGCCCTTCCGGCGGCGCCGGGCCGGCCGGGCGCGCACGGCCGCTTCGGGAGCGACCGGCGGGTCCGGGGTACGCAGGGTCGTCATCGGCTACGACAGCCCCTTCTCGGCTTCGGTCATGAACCGGCTGACGGCGTCGTCGATGCTCATCCGCCCGAACGCGACCTCTTCGTACGTGCGCTGCAGCAGCTTCTGGATCGCGCCGGCACCCTTCGGCGGCACCGGCGGGGCGGCCCCGAGCTTCGGTTCCAGCGCGGCTTCGTAGTCGTAGAGGGTCTTGTCGTTGCCGGTCGCCGACCCCGCCAGCTGCGCGCGGACCTTGAGGTTCGGGGCGAGCCCGCGGTCGGTGCCGACGATCTTGCCCACCTCGGCGTCGTTCACCAGGAAGTCGACGAGCTTCGCGGCCGCCTCCTGCTGCGCGCTGCGGGCCGAGACGGCCAGGAACATCGACGGCCGCCGGTACTGCCCGGTTTCACCGGCCTTGTCGCTCGGGTACGGCGCCACGTTCAGCGGCTTGCCGTTCGCCTTCTGGTACGCGGGCAGCAGGTTGTCGTAGGCGAACTCCGAGCTGGTCAGCTTCTTGCCCAGCGGCGCCTGCTCAGGCGAGGTGTTGTAGGACGCCGTGACGTCCGCGGGCGAGGCGCCCTTGGCGTCCCGGAAGCTGCTCGCGAGCTGCCAGTAGCGGCGCAGGTCGTCGGCGGTGAAACCGAGCTTGCCCTCGGGGGTGTAGAACTGCTTGCCCTGCTGGCGCAGCCAGATCTCCAGCGTGGTGTCGAGGATGCCGAAGTCGGTCGCACCGCGCGCGGCGAACCCGCTGGCGGCGCTGACCTTCTGCGTCGCGTCGGCGTACTGCTGCCACGTCATGCCCTTGGCCGGGTCCGCGCCGGCCGCGGTGAAGGCCGCCGGGTCGTAGATCATCGCCGGGGTGTTCTGCGCCCACGGCACGGCGTACCGCTTGCCCTGGTACACCCCGGTGGCGGCCAGCTCAGGGTTGACGTCGGCGAGCGAGATCGCCTTGCCCGCGCCCTGGTTCAGGTCGGCCAGCACGCCCCGGCCGCCGTACTCGGCCAGGTACCGCGTGTCGACGTTGAGCACGTCCGGCGGCTTGCCCCCGGCCGTCTGCGTCGCCAGCTTCTCCCAGTAGGCCGCGTACGCCGAGAACGACGTCTGCACCTTGATCTTCGGGTTCTTCCGCTGGAACAGCTCGACGGCCTTCTTCGTCAGGTTCGCGCGGCCGTCGCTGCCCCACCAGACGAAGGTGATGGTCACGTCCCCGTCGCCGGACCCGGAGCCCGAGCCGCACGCGGCCACCCCGGTCAGCAGCAGGGGAACCACCACGGCCAGCGCGGCGAGCCCGCGCCGGGTCCCACGCACAGTTGTCCGCCCCATCGAATTCTCCGTCCTCAGCCGGTCAGCACTTTTCTGAAAACGCTGTCAGCGCGCTCACGGTAGGCAGTGCGCCACACCGGTGTCAACGGTCGAATCGGGAGTACAACCCTTGTGCAGCAATGGTTTCAGGGAAATGAGGGCACGTTGAGAAAGCGCTTACAGCAACCGGGTGGATGACCGGGGCTGCCAGCGCGATGGGCACCGGCACGCGCTATCCGGTGCGTTGGGCGGTCCTCGCCGCCCGCGCGGCGCTCGCCCACGGGACGCCGATTTCGGAGAACAGCGCCAGCCGGTCCGCGGCGACGGCGACCTCTTCGCCGATCCCCCGCACCACCGGGTGCCGGCTCGCCCCCTCGCCGACCGTGCGGATCCAGCCCGCCGGGATCCGCGACGGCGACGGCGCGTCCCGGACCGCCCCGACCACCGAGGCGAACGCCCGGGTCCGCGCCAGCGGCGCGAGCAGCGGCACCCCGGCCGGGTCCCGGCGGTGGGCCACCAGGTTGCGCAGCAGGTCGGCAGGGGCCCCGAGGTGGACGCGCTCGTCGTCGAGCTCCAGGCGGTGGCTCTTGTACCAGAACTTCGCGCGGCCCTTCGTGCCGTGCACGACCACGTAGGGCTCGTGGTCCTGCTCCGCGCACAGCGACGCGGCGACGACGACCTCGGGACCGGCCGCGAACCGGATGCGCAGGCACGCGGTGTCGTCGGCTTCGATGTCGCGCGTGCCGTAGAGCTCGAGCGCGATTTCCGCCGGGTCGCGGCCGCCGACCCCGCCGACGAGCAGCGCGGTGGCCACCGCGTGGGAGAACGGGTTGGTCAGCGCGCCGTCGACGACGGCCTCGCCGTCGAGCCACCGGCGGCCCGCCCACGGGTTGCGGCGGTAGTAGGCGTCGGTGCGGATCCACGCCCCGGCCGCGCCGACGCCCACGACGTCGCCGAGCCGGCCGGCGTCGATCGCCGCGCGCAGGACGGGCAGGGCCGGGGAACCGAAGCTCTGGAACCCGGTCTGGCAGGCCGCGCCGGATTCCGCGGCCAGCCGGGTCAGCGTGGTGAACCCGGCGAGGTCGAGCACCGGTGGGGTTTCCAGGAGCAGGTCACCGCCCGCGCGCAGCACCGCGCCGCCGACCCGGACGTGGGCGTGCGGCGGGGTCGCGACGACGGTGATGTCGGGGCGGCACCGGCGGAGCAGGTCGTCGACGCCAAGGTGCGCCGTGGCCCCCTCGGGCAGCAGCGCGATCGCGGCGGCGGAGGGCACCCGGATGTCGGCCATGCCCGCGAACCGGACCAGGCCCTCGTCGTGCAGGATGCGCGCGCGGTGCAGGTAGCTGAACGCGTAGCCGGACGTGCCGACGACGGCCAGCCTCGGCGGGTCCGCGGCGGTGCGGCTCCGGCTCCCCGGCATGGGTCTCCGATCGGCGGGGCCCGCCCGGGCCGCGCGGAAGGTGACGAAATGGGTGAGGCGTTCGGGAGAAAGTTCCGGTCGTCACGGTAAGGCGTTCCGGACAAGAGTGTCAACGTTCGTCGAATTCATCGAAACAAAGGTACTCCGAACGGAGGTGGGTGATTCGAGATAGCGCTTACTGGAAACGCATGATGGGTTTGCAGCATTTGTTGACAACGCTGCCGGGCGTTTCCATCATGGTGCAGGACCATGAGGAGTAGCCGTGACCGTGACGATTCACGACGTCGCCCGCCTCGCCAACGTGTCGATCTCGACGGTGTCCCGGGCGTTCACGTCACCGGATCTGGTCCGCCGGCAGACCCGCACGCGGGTGCTGGCCGCGGCGACCGAACTGGGCTACCACGCGGTGGGCACGCCCCAGCCGGTGCCCACCGCGCGCACCGGGCACATCGGCATCGTGGTTTCGGACCTGGGCAACCCGTTCTTCACCGGCGTGCTCAACGGCGTCCAGGCCCGCGCGCGCCAGGACGACATCGCCGTGCTGTTCGCCAACAGCGACGAGGACCCGGCGACCGAGCAGAACCTCGTCCGCCGGATGGCGAAGCAGGTCGACGGCGTCGTGCTGTGCAGCCCGAGCATGACCGACGACCAGCTCCGCGCGCTCGCCGGGCAGACCACCCTGGTGCTGCTCAACCGGGAGGTGGCCGGCATCCCGTCGATCGTGATGGACGCCGCGGACGGGATGCGGCAGGCGATCCAGCACCTGGCCGCGCTCGGCCACCGCCGCTGCGCCTACCTGGGCGGGCCGCGGGCGTCGTGGGCCAACCGGGCCCGGCGCCACGGCCTGGCGGAGGCGGCCGAGCGGCACGGCACCGACGTCGTCGAGTTCGGCCCGTTCCCGCCGGTGTTCGAGGGCGGGCTGCAGGGCGCGGACCTCGCGCTGGCGGCCGACGTGACGGCGATCGTCGCCTACAACGACCTCGTCGCCTTCGGCGCGCTGGCGCGGCTCAACGCCCGCGGCGTGCCGGTGCCGGACGAGATCAGCCTGGTCGGTTTCGACGACCTGGTGTTCGCGGCCATCTCCGCGCCGCCGCTGACGACGATCGCGATGCCGACGGAGGCGGCGGGCCGCGCGGCGGTGACGATCCTGCTGGGCCTGCTCGACGGCGAGGCGGACGAGCGCACGGCGCAGGTGCTCGACACGTATCTCATCGTGCGCGCCACCACGGCTCCCCCGGCGAGCTAGTACGGCCAGTCTGGACCATCGCTCCGGCAGCAGGTGTGCTCAGGGACCACCGGGGCCCGGCGGCACCGGCGGCGACGCACCCAATGTGGCGTTCGGTGCGCTCGACGCACCCAATGTGGCGTTGGGTGCGTCAGACGCACCCAACGCCACATTGGGGCGATTCTCCCGCCGCCGGACGACCGGACCAGGCCCGGTCGCCGGAGCGCCACGACGGGCGGGTGGCCCGCCGGGAGCCGTCCCGGCGGATCAGGTGCCGAAGACGTGCCGGTCCAGGAACGGGTTGCGGAACTTGCCGCCCGGGTCGAGAGTCGCCGCCAGCGCCCGGAAATCGGCCAGGCGCGGGTAGTCGCCGCGGACGTCGTGGAAGAGCTTGCCCCAGTGCGGCCGCGCGCCGAACCCGGCCAGGCGTTCCTCGAGGACCGGCAGGACCGCCTCGACCTCGGCCTGACGCGGCTGCCAGGTGAAGTGCAGCGCGACGCGGTCGCCGCCGTGGCACGGGCTCAGCCACAGCTCGTCGCCCGCGATCGCGCGGATCTCCGACACCAGCAGCACCGGCGCGACGAGCCCGGCGAGCTCGCGGACCGCCGCGATGGCGGCCGTCGCGTGCTCGTACGGCACGAAGTACTCCGACTGCAGCTCGTCCCCGACGCTCGGGGTGAACGCGAGCGCGAAGTGCGGCAGCCGCTCGTGCCACGGGCCGGGAACCCCTTGCTGCGGCGTGCAGTTCCCGGCCGTGATCCCCGCGGCGTGCGCCGGGTGTCGCGGGCCGTCCGCGGGAACCGCGCCGAACAGCTCGCTCCGCTCGGTGAAAGCGCCTTCCCGGCTCTTGACCCACGCCAGGTCGATGGCGTCGTTCGCCCAGTTCGTGAAGAGGCTGACGCTGTACCCGGCGTCTTCGATCTCGTCGAAGTGCCGGTACGCGGCCTCCCACGGCAGGGCGTCGAAGACGTCTTGGCGGACGTCGAACGCGGGCACCGTGTCGAGCGTCAGCCGGGTGACGACCCCGACCGCGCCGAGCCCGACGACCAGGCCGGGGAACTCGGCGTCGGCGCGGGTGAACGTCCGCAGGCCGCCGTCGGCGGTGACCAGCTCGACCGCCGAGACGGCCGCGGCGAGCCCCGGCTGCCGCCGCCCGGAGCCGTGGGTGCCGGTCGCGACGCTGCCGGCCACCGTGATGTGCGGGAGCGAAGCCAGGTTGGGCAGGGCGAAGCCGGCGGCGTGCAGCTGCTCGGCGAAGTCGCCGTAGCGCGCGGACCCGCCGACGGTCACCGTGCCGTCGCCGATCTCCACGCCGGCGTCGAGCGCGCGCAGGTCCAGCAGCGTCCCGCCCGGGGAGTCCGCGATGTCGTTGAAGCAGTGGCGGCTGCCGAGGGCCTTGACGCGGCTCGCGCCGGCGACGGCCTCCCGCACTTCGTCCACCGTCCGCGGCGTCAGGACGGTGCCCGCCGCATAGGTGTGGTTCCCGGCCCAGTTCGACTCGCCCACCCGTTGCGCCCTTTCCCGTGCCGGAGATCCGCCTCCGACCCTACGCTCAGCGCGCCGGGATGATCGCCTGGTGGGTGCCGCCGAGGCCGCGGGGACCGAGCAGGCGGCCCATCCGCTTGGGCATCCGCAGCGTGATCGCGCGGTCGACGACGCGCGCGCCCGGGGCCGCGGCCGCCAGCGCCGACTCGTAGGCCGTGCAGCCGGCCGGCTCGCGCAGCCACGCCGAGACGACCAGGTTGCCCTCCCCCACGACCGCCGCCGAGAGCCGGGTTTCCGGGAGCTGGGCGATCGCCGCGCCGGCGCGGTCGAGGTCCGTCGCGGCGACGTCCAGGCGGTAGCCCGCGATCACCGGCCAGCCCGCCGGGACGTGCGCGAGGTCGCAGCGGAAGTCCAGTTCGTGGTTGCGCACCATCCGCGCCAGCGCGCGCCGCACCGCCGACTCGCTCATCCGGCAGTCGCGGGCCAGCTCGGCGTAGCTGCGCCGCCCGTCCTCGCCGAGGGACTCCACCAGCGCACGCAGGTCCCGGTCGTTCCACTGCTGCGGGACGACCAGCCGGGCCTGCTCCGCGGTGTCGTCCAGCACCGCCCGCTGTTCCGGGGCCAGCGCGTTGACCAGCCAGCCGCTGCCCTCGCGGTAGACGCGGGTGGCGACGGCGAACCGCACCTCCAGCACCCCGGGCAGGGCGCCGATCCGGCCGGTGACCAGTGCGTCCAGTGCGTCGAGGTCGCGCGCCGCAAGTGACAGGAACAGCCCGAACCGGCTGGTCGTGCGCTCGACGCTGAACACCGCCGGCCAGCCGCAGAGCTCCTGGGTGAGGGCGGCGAGCGCGTCCGGGCGACAGGCCACGTCGACGTACCCGACCGTGGTGGTCGGAGCGGTGACGTACGCGGTGAGCCAGGCGAGCCCGGCCGCCTGCAGCCGGTCCCAGCGGCGGGCCGCCGTCGTGGCGTCGGTGCCCACGGCGGCGGCGATCCGGGTCCACGGCGCCCGCGGGTCGCGCTGCAGCGCCTCCACCAGCGCGAGGTCCGAAGCACTCGGGCGCGCCGGTTCCGGCGGAGCCGAAGGAACGGGCATGGCGCATTGTGCCCTGATCATGATCACCTGCCAAGGGCCGCCGGGACGTCTTGAACGGGTCGTTCACCTCACCAGACGACATGAACGAGTCGTTCACGACATCACGGCCGGGGTCCCAGCAACGTCACGCGGCTGGGCCGCTCTGCCGTCGGTGACCCGCTCGCCCGACGTCTTGAATGACTCATTCAGGTCTTCGGAGGTCCTGAATGAGTCATTCAAGACGCTGGTGCAACGCTGCGGGCTGCACCGACGCGACTTTGCCGGAGCCCTGTCGCCGGACGCGGTGGGCGGTCGTTCGGGACGTCCCGCTACTGGCGCCGCAGCCGCGGCACCACGACCGCGCCGGCCGCCAGCAGCACGACCCCGCCGAGCGCGAACGGCAGCACCGGGACGTCGCCCGGGTCCGCGGCCGGGACCGCGCGCTCGCGGCCGCCGTACCCACCGCCCGCACCGTCGCGGTCGTACGTCGAACCCGGCAGCTTGTCCGCGTACCTCTGGTGCAGCGCCGCCCGGTAGTCCGCCAGCGCGAGCTTCGTGCCCGCCGCCAGGCCGGTGACCGAGCCGTCGAGGACCGTCACGGAATCGCCGTGGACCGCGTACCAGGCGTTGACCTGCGGCTCGTGCAGGAGGTAGCCCCCGGCGGCGGCCTGGGCGTAGCGCTGCTCGTAGTCGCCGGACGCCACGTTCACCACGGTCCAGGCCGGGCCTTGCCGCTCGGCCCAGACCGTCGCTTCCGCGCCGTCGCCGGTCCGCGCCGGCACGGCGACGTAGGCGAGTTCGGCCGGGACGTCCGACTTCCCCGCGACGAACGCCGCCGTCGGCTCGTACACCGCGACCTGGGTGCGCGGGTCGGCTTTCGCGGCGTTCGCTGCCGCCGCTGCGCGGGCGCCGGGGAACTTCGTCGAGGCCAGCCGGTCCGCCGTCGCCGGGCTCCCGGTGAGCTGCCCGATCGCGGCGGTGTCCGCGGCGGTCGGGGTGCCGGCTGGCCCGTCCGCCGCGCTCGCGGCCCCGGCCGTGGCGAGCATCGCGGCGCCGGCCAGCACGGCCGCGCCCATCGCTTTCCGCAGCACGCTCATCCCTCGATTCCGTACACGGTGTGGGTCCACTGGAACTGGGTGTTCGAACGGTAGGTGTCGTAGTTCATCGAGTTGTAGCGGCTGTTGTTCGGCCACGGGTCGCCGTATTCGACGCGGGTGGCGCCGCTCGAATTGTCGTAGCCGTAGAGCACGTGCATGTGGCCACCGCCGGAGCGCCAGCCGATGCGGGTGCCGATCGGCTGCCCGGCGTCGATCTGGTTCTTGATGCCGGTGAACGTCAGGACCTGCCCGTTCGAGTTGTACGTCCCGGCGCTGGTGAAGCCGAGGTAGCGGAACACCCGCTGCTGGTCGGACAGGTAGCCCTGGTTGTTGGCGCAGTCGCTGCCGGACTCGTTGTGCGCGATCTGGCAGAACCGGGTCTGGGTCAGGGAATGGCCCCAGTAGTCGGCGATGGTGTTGCCGCTGGCGTCCCAGCACCACTGGTCCTTCTCCTGGGCCTGCATGGTGATGCCGAGGTCGCTGCGCGCGGCGGCCGCGGCGGCCGGCGCCTGCAGCGCTACGGCCGCGGCCGTGGCGGCCGAAAGGATCGCGAGTCCACGAAGGACTCCTGGCATGGTTTTCACGAAGGTGGACCTCCAGCCGGTGACGAGGCGGTGTGGTGGCACGGAATACTCCGCGCCCGGCCCGTGCATCCGGTACCTACTAAGGGAGGAACACGTTGGGAAGGAACGGTTTCCGGTGGATCCCGGCATTTCCCGTGGTGCCGGATTCCGGCACCGGCTCACCCCCGCCGGACGGATTCCGGCGGGGGTGCGCTCGCGTCAGCTGACCGTCGTCGTGCCCAGGGTGGCGTCCTGGTCCGGCGGGTCGAGCGTCAGGTCGACGTCGAACTCGCCGAGGCTGCTGTCGGTGACGACGTGGGTGGTCGCCGCCGCGTCGACGCTGCTCGTGGCCTCACCGGCCGGGGTGCCGGCCGGGACGGTGAAGTCGACCTGGCCCTGCGCGGTGAACTTCAGGGAGCCTTCGGCGGGCACGGGCGTCTCGGGGATGGGCAGCTCGATCGGGATCGCCACCGACTGGCCGGCGATGGCGACGTTGACCTTCGACTTGATCGCGCCGGAGACCTTGGTGGCGCCGACGAGCCGCAGGCCGTCACCGGCGGCCTGGCCGGCGTCGACGTCGAGGCTGAACGGCACCGAAACCGGCGTGCCCGCGGTCGCGGTCGCCGGGATGTCGGCCTTGACCACCACCGAGACCTGCTGGTCGCCGATCAGCGGGAACCCGCCCTTGTAGGTGAGCGTTTTCTCGGCCGCGGCGGCCGGCCCGGCACCCGCCACGGCGACCGCGCCCGCCAGCAACGCGGCCATTCCCATTCCGAGGAATCGGCGGCCGGTTTTACGAACGGGGGTTTCCGTCATATCGGATCCTTTCATCGTCGAACGGACTTTCGGATCGTAGGTGGAAACTGTCCAACCGGCTATTCTCCTTTTCCGTTGCTTGGGAATTTGTCACGCGTGTTTGGCCGGGCGGACCCGGTTTTTGTCACCGTCCGGCGAGAGCGGCGGTGTAGTGGCCGTGTAGCGCCAGCCCGCAGGGTTCTCCCAACGCCGGGGCACCCGGCCCACTGAGGGAGACACACCCATGCGAACCATCTGCCAGGCCGCTGCGCTGTCGGCCGCCCTGCTGTTCGGCGGCGCCACCGTCGCTTCGGCCGCCACCGCGCCGTCGGAGGTGTACTCGGAGGTCACCGCCGCGGACATCGCCGAGCCGGGCGCCGTCCTCACCGATTCGGCCGCCGACCTCGTCGCGGCGCGGACGGCCAACCAGGCGATCTCCTGGTTCTCCAGCCGCAACGGCAGCACCGCCTACCAGGGCTACTGCGAGCGGGCGGTGCGCCTGGCCTGGAACCGCACGACGCACCACGCGAGCGCGATCGAGCACTGGCGTTCCTCGGACGGCGCCCGCCACACGACGGGCACCCCGCCCCGCGGCGCGTTCGTGTTCTGGAACATCTCGGCCTACGGCCACGTCGGCATCGCCGACGGCACCGGCGGCGTCTGGGCGACGAGCGTCAACGGCGCGATCGGCCACGCCCGCCAGGGGTACTTCGCGAACTACCTGGGCTGGAAGCCGGGCAACAGCAACTGATCGGGGTCGCGCCGGGCGTGGCTGGGGGTTGCGCCCGGCGCGGGGATCGAAGGACGTCGGCGGCCGCCGCGCGGGTGCTCAAGCCCGGGTCGCCGCCGACGGGCTGCGCCGCCGCTGGGCCTGCTCCAGCCCCGTCGTTTCCCCTTGCCGGTTCCCGGTTTCGCGGCACGCCGAGGCGCGAGCGGCTGGGCCGCCGCGCCGATTCGGCCCGGGCGCGAGGCCCACCGCCGACCGCGTCAACCTCCGCACCGCTCGCCCGATCCCACCTGGGCCTGGACCAGCGGCCGCAGCAGCCCGCGATGCGCGCCCGCTCGTGCGATTCCGGCCTGCCCGCACCGCGGTCAAGCCCGGGTCGCCGCCGACGGGCTGCGCCGCCGCTGGGCCTGCTCCAGCAGCGCCAGCCCGGTCGTTTCCCCTTGCCGGTTCCCGGTTTCCCGGAACACGCGCAGCGCCCGGTCGCACACCCCGCGGGCCTGCACCGGCTCCCCCGCCTTCAACAGCGTCTGCCCGATGCCGAGCAACGCGTAAGCGCTGCACCGCTCGTCGTCGAGGTCCTCCAGGATGCTCAGCGCCAACCGCAAGCACGCCAGCGAATCCGGCAACCTCCCGGCGTCGCGGTGCAGGGTGCCCAGCTCCGTCAGCACCTTCGCCTCCCGGTGCGGGTCCTCGATCTCCCGCGCCAGGTCACGGGCCCGCCGCAGCCACGTCTCCGCCTCGGTGAACTCGCCCAGCAGCGCGTACGTCGAGCCGATCGCGTTGCGCATCTGGGCAACGCCGGTGCGGTCACCCGCGCGCTCGAGACCGGTCAGAGCCCGCCGGTAGTGGCCGAGGGCCTCGCGGGGCTGGTCCCGGACCCGCGCGACCGTGCCGAGGCCCGCCACCGCCAGCGCTTCGCCACGGACGTCGCCCAGCGAACGGAACAGCGCCGCCGAGCGGTCCATGTCCCCGACCGCCGCCTCGTATTCGTCGTGGTACAGCCGGACCTGGCCGAGGCCGCGGTGCAGCACCGCGGCGCCCGCCCGGTTCCCCGCCGCCTCGACGGCCGCCAGCGCGGTCAGGTGGCTGCGGCGCCACTCGTCGTACGCGCCGCGCAGGTCGTAGAACGGGACCGCCGCCGCCGTCAGCTGCCAGGCCAGTTCGTCGAGACCCGCGTCCGCCGCGAGCTGGACCGCGCCGGCGAGGAGCTTGCGTTCGGCCGTGAACCACTCCAGCGGGGCGGCGGGCAGTTTCGGGCTCGCGGCGGGCAGCGCGGGGCCCGTCATCGCGCCGAACGCCGGGGGCAGGCCCGCGGCGGCCGTCTTCGCCAGCGCCAGCAGCACCGACAGCACGCGGGAAAGCGTTTCCCGCTGCGTCGCAACCGGTTCCTCCGCCAGCAATTCCGCCGCGTAGCACCGAAGCAGGTCGTGCAGCCGGTAGCGCGGCTGCCCGCCGGCGTCCCGGCCCGCGAGCGAAACCAGGTTGGCGTCGACGAGCACGTCGAGCACCTCGTGCGTGTCGTCGCGGCCGAGCACCGCGTCGACCACCCAGCTCGGGAAGTCCTGCGCGCCCAGCACCGCCGAGCGGCAGAACGCGGTCCGCGCCCGCGCGGGCAGCTGCCGCAGGCTCAGCTCGAAGCTCGGCCGGACGCCGAGGTCGCCGACGCGCAGCTCGCTCAGCCGGCTCGACTCGTCGGCGAGCCGGTCGTGCAGCGTCCGCAGGCTCCACGCCTGCCGCCCGGCCAGCCGCGCGCCGGCGATCCGGATCGCCAGCGGCAGGTAGCCGCAGCAGCGCACGATCGCCGCCGCTTCGGCCGGTTCGCCGACGACCCGGTCCGCGCCCGCGACGCCGGCGAGCAGCGCCGAGGCCTCGCGTTCGCCGAACACGCCGAGCTCGACGTGCTTCGCGCCTTCCAGCTCCGGCAGCCGCCCGCGCGTCGTCACCAGCACGGCGCACCCGGCGTCGGCGGGCAGCAGCGGCCGGACCTGCGCGGCCGTGGCGGCGTCGTCGAGCACGAGCAGCATCCGACGGCCCGCCAGCCGCGAGCGGAACAGCGCCGCCCGCTGGCCGAGCCCGGCCGGCACGGCGTTCCCGGTGACGCCCAGCGCGTGCAGGAAGTCGGCGAGCACTTCGGCCGGCTCGCGCGGGGTGCCGGTGCCGGCCAGGTCGACGTACAGCTGGCCGTCCGGGTACCGCTCGGCGAGGCGGTGGGCGACGTGCATGGCGAGCGCCGTCTTGCCGGTGCCCGGTGCGCCGGTCAGCACCACCGGCGCCGGGCCGACGGCGGTTTCCAGCTCCCGGACGTAGTCTTCGCGGCCGGTGAAGTCCGGCAGGTCCGCCGGGAGCTGCCGCACCGGCCGGGGCTCCGGCGAAGGCGCCTGAAGCGGCTCGCCGGACAGGATCGCGGCCTGCAGCGCCCGCAGTTCCGGCCCCGGTTCGACGCCGAGTTCGGTGACCAGGCGCTCCCGCGCGGTCGAGTACGCGCGCAGCGCTTCGGCCCGGCGGCCCGCGCCGGTGAGCGCGAGCAAGTACTGCTGCCACAGGCGTTCCCGGTACGGGTGCTCGGCGAGCAGCACGGTGAGCTCCGCGATCGCCGGGTCGTGCCGGCCCAGCGACACCTGCAACGCCAGCCGTTCCTCGACCGCGGCCAGCCGGTTCTCGACGAGCCGGCCGAGTTCGGCGTCCCACGCGGGCGCGGTGGGCAGGTCCTCGAGGGGATCGCCGAGCCACAGCGCTTCGGCTTCGGCCAGCAGTGCCAGCGCGGCTTCGGGGCGGTCCGCGCGCTTCGCGTCGCCGACGAGCCGGGTGAACCGGTGCGCGTCGACGGCGTCGGGATCGACGGCGAGCGAGTACCCCGGCCCGTGGGTGCGCAGGAGCGTGTCCGGCAGCAGGCGGCGCAGGCGCCAGACGTAGGTCTGCAGGTTGGCGGTGGCCGACGTCGGTGGTTCCCGCGGCCAGATGATCTCGACGAGCTGGCCGGGCGTGACCGTCCGGTTGGCGTTGAGCAGCAGGTGCGCCAGCAGTACCCGCTGCTTCGCCCCGCCGAGCGGCAGCGGCCGGCCGCCGACCGTCACGGTCAGCGGTCCGAGCAGGTGAAACCGCACTTCTGGCCCCATCGAGCGGGACTTTAACGAGACGTCGTCGCGCCCGTGAGCGATTCGCTGACATCGCCGGCGTCGTTGTCACTCGGTTGGCAGCACGCTGGGCCGGACGGCGCACGACGAAAGTCGCGTCCTTGATCAACCGACTATCGGCGGGTTTCGGAGAATCACCCACAGCGGTGACGGTAGGTGTGTCCTTGACCACCCCGTCACCGCGAGGCCCCGGTCCGCGGCTGGAGGTTGATCCTAAAGTGCGTATCGCGCGAACCGGCGTAGTCGTCTCCGGTGTTTTCCTTTCGGCGTTCGTCGCCGCGGCGCCCGCCCTGGCCGCGCAGCCGGCCATCATCGACGGCAGCAACGCCGACTCGCTCCACTCCGCGGCCCGGATGTTCGCCGGCGGCCAGGAGATCTGCTCGGCGACGATCATCGCGCCGGACTGGATCCTCACCGCCCGCCACTGCACGCAGGGCGCGAACGGCCAGGCGATCAGCTTCCACGTCGGCGACCTCGACCAGACGAAGGGCACCACGGTCAACGCGACTTCGGTGCACGAGGCACCCGACGCGGACATCGCGCTGGTGCAGATCGACCAGCAGGTGCAGACGGAGTACGCGCCGCTGGGCAGCGAAGGCGACGTCAAGGTGGGCGATCAGGCCGAGGTCTACGGCTGGGGCGCGACCTGCACCGACAAGCCCGAGATCGAGTGCCAGTCCCAGCTGCTCAAGGTGGCGAAGGTCAGCGTGACGTCGATCGACTGCCCGGACGGCGCGGCGGGCGTCTCGGTCTGCGCGAACCGCGGCGACGGCATCACGGCGGGCGGCGACTCCGGCGGCCCGATGTACGCGAACGGCAAGCAGGTCGGCGTGGCTTCGACCAGCGACCGGCAGTCGTACACCGCGTACATCAACATCACGAAGTACCGCGACTGGATCTCCTCCACCGCGGGCGTCTGAGCCCTTTTCACCGAACCGCCCGCCGCGTCCACAAAGGACACGGCGGGCGTTCGCGTTTCCCCGTCGCGATCCCGGGGGTACCTTTTCGCGAGGGAGGTGGCGGACGTGGCGGAGATCGGCGAGGCACTGGCCATGGCCGGGTCGATGACCTGGGAGATCCTGTGGGCGCTGATCCTCGGGTTCCTGCTGAGCGCTGTCGTCCAGTCGGTGGTCCGGAAGTCGACGATCGTGCGGCTGCTGGGTGACGACCGGCCGCGCACGCTCGCGGTGGCGTCGCTGCTCGGCGCGGCGTCGTCGTCCTGTTCCTACGCCGCCGTCGCGCTGGCGCGGTCGCTGTTCCGCCGGGGCGCGCACTTCACCGCCGCGATGGCGTTCGAGATCGGGTCGACGAACCTCGTCGTCGAGCTGGGGATCATCCTGGCCCTGCTGATGGGCTGGCAGTTCACCGCCGCCGAGTTCGTCGGCGGGCCGATCATGATCGTGCTGCTGGCGGTGCTGTTCCGCCTGTTCGTCCGCCGGCAGCTGCTGGAGAAGGCCCGCGAGCAGGCGGAAAAGGGCATCGCCGGGTCGATGGAGGGCCACGCGGCGATGGACATGTCCGTCCAGGGCACCGGCACCTTCCGACAGCGGCTGTTCTCCGGGGACGGCTTCACCGCCGTGGCGCACGTGTTCGTCATGGAGTGGGCGGCGATCCTGCGCGACCTGGTGATCGGGCTGCTGATCGCCGGCGCGGTCGGCGCGTGGGTGCCGGAATCGTGGTGGCGGGCGCTGTTCTTCACCGACCACCCCGTCGCTTCGGCGATCTGGGGGCCGCTCATCGGCCCGGTCGTCGCGATCCTCGCGTTCGTCTGCTCGATCGGCAACGTGCCGCTGGCCGCGGTGCTGTGGAACGGCGGCATCAGCTTCGGCGGCGTGGTCTCCTTCATCTTCGCCGACCTGCTGATCCTCCCGATCCTGAACATCTACCGGAAGTACTACGGCGCACGGATGACACTGGTGCTGCTCGGCACGTTCTACGCGGCGATGGTCGGCGCGGGGTACGTGGTCGAGCTGCTCTTCGGCGGCGCGGGCCTCATCCCGGCCGAGCGCTCGGCGACAGTGCTGCGCGAAGGCGTGTCGTGGAACTACACGACGTGGCTGAACATCGCGTTCTTGCTGCTCGCCGCGACACTGACGACCCGCTTCTTCCGCACCGGCGGAGCCGGCATGCTCCGGATGATGGGCGGCGCCCCCGAGCACTGAAGCTTGCCGTCCCGACCAGAGTGAGTGTACAGTCACTCACATGACGAAACGCGGTGCCACCCTCTCCACCTCCGACGCCCGGCGGGACGTCGTCGTCGACGCCGCCATCGCGGAGTTCGCGCGGGGCGGGTACCACGGGACGCCGATCAGCGCGGTGGCCGAACGGGCCGACATCTCCCCCGCCTACGTCTTCAAGTTGTTCCCCGGCAAGGTTTCCCTCTTCGTCGCCGCGCTCGACCGGTGCTACGAGCTCGTCACGCACGCCCTCTCCAACGGGGCCGCCCGCGCCGACGACGAAGACCCCGACAAGATCCTCTACGAAATGGGCGGCGCCTACGCCGAACTGATCGCCGACCGGAACCTGCTCATGCTGCAGGTGCACGCCCAGTCGGCCGCCGACACGCCGGAGATCGCCGACGCCGTGCGGCGCGGACTGGCGAAGGTGACCGAGTTCGCCCGCACGCGCTCCGGCGCCGAGGGCGAGCAGGTGCAGCGGTTCATCGCCTACGGCCAGCTCTGCCACCTGATCGCCACCCTCGACCTCGACGAGCACGCCGGCGAGTGGGCCGCGGTCCTCTCCGCCGGCATCCGGCACCCCGGCAAAAACTGACCCTGACCAGCACGTCCTTTTCACGCCCATCGAGTGATTGACCAGTCACTCACACTCGGAAGGAAGCATCATGACCGTCACCGAAATCGTCCTCCCCGGCCTCGTCGAGCCGGACGGCCTCCGCGTCGAGCACCGCGAGCTGCCGACGCTCGCCGCCGGCGAAGCGCTGATCCGCGTCGAGGCGAGCGGGATTTCGTTCGCCGAACAGCAGATGCGGCGCGGCAAGTACTACGACCAGCCGCCGTTCCCGTTCGTACCCGGCTACGACGTCGTCGGCACGGTGCTCGAAGCCGAAGACCCGGCACTCGTCGGCCGCCGCGTCGCCGCCATGACCAAGATCGGCGGGTGGCGCAGCCACCTCGCCGTCCCCGCCGCCGACCTGGTGGCGGTGCCCGACGGCCTGGACGCCGCCGAAGCGGAGACGTTCGTGGTCAACGGCATCACGGCCTACCAGATGCTGCACCGGTGGGCGAAGGTGAAGACCGGCGGCACGATCCTGGTCCACGGCGCGAGCGGCGGCGTCGGCACCACGCTCGTGCAGCTCGCCCGCGCGGCCGGCATCACCGTGATCGGCACCGCCTCGGCCCGCAACCTCGACGTCGTGGCCGCGCTCGGCGCCACCGCGCTCGACTACCGCGGCGACGTCCCGGCCCGGGTCCGCGAGCTGGCGCCCGGCGGGGTCGACGCCGTCTTCGACCACGTCGGCGGCCCCGGCATCGTCGACTCCTTCCGTCTGCTCGCCCCGGGCGGCGCCCTGCTCGCCTACGGCAGCGCGTCCACGGTGAACACCGGCGGCAACCCGAAGCCCGCCGTGCTGAAGCTGGTCGCGCGGCTGCTGTGGTGGAACGCCGTGCCGAACCGGCGCCGGGCGCACTTCTACAACGTCTGGGGCGGCAAGCGGAACCTCGCCCGGTTCCGCGCGCGGCTCGCCGAAGACCTCACCGCCGTCTTCGCACTGGCGGCGAAGGGACAGCTCAAGGCGCAGGTGGCCGCGCGCATCCCCCTGACCGAAGCCGCGAAAGCGTTGGCACTGGCCGAATCCGGCACGGTCACCGGCAAGGTCGTGCTCGTCCCCTGAACGCGCCGAAGGCGGCACTTTCACGTGAAAGTGCCGCCTTCGGGAACGCGCGGATCAGTCGGTGCCGAACTCCATCGCGGCGTTGTCGAGCAGCTCGACGTCGTCGGCCTTGCCGCGCGAGGCGATCACCTCGGCGCCGCCCTCCGGCATCGCGCCGATCAGGCCGGTCGACGCGGCCTGGGCGGCGCCGATCAGCTTCGGGTTCGAGCCGCCGACCATGCCGAGGCTGGCGTACTGCTCCAGCTTCGCCCGCGAGTCGGCGATGTCGAGGTTGCGCATGGTGAGCTGGCCGATCCGGTCCACCGGGCCGAACGCCGAGTCCTCGGTGCGCTCCATCGACAGCTTGTCCGGGTGGTAGCTGAACGCCGGGCCGGTCGTGTCGAGGATCGAGTAGTCCTCGCCGCGGCGCAGCCGCAGGGTGACCTCGCCGGTGATCGCGGTGCCGACCCACCGCTGCAGCGACTCGCGCAGCATCATCGCCTGCGGGTCCAGCCAGCGGCCTTCGTACATCAGGCGGCCGAGCCGGCGGCCTTCGTTGTGGTAGCTGGCGAGGGTGTCCTCGTTGTGGATCGCGTTGACGAGCCGCTCGTAGGCGGCGTGCAGCAGCGCCATGCCCGGCGCCTCGTAGATGCCGCGGCTCTTCGCCTCGATGATCCGGTTCTCGATCTGGTCGGACATGCCCAGGCCGTGGCGGCCGCCGATGGCGTTGGCCTCCAGCACCAGGTCGACGGCGGTGGCGAACTCCTTGCCGTTGATCGTCACCGGCCGGCCGTGTTCGAAGCCGATCGTGACGTCCTCGGCCGGGATCTCGACCTCGGGGTCCCAGAACGCCACGCCCATGATCGGCTTGACGATCTCGATGCCGGTGTCGAGGTGCTCCAGCGACTTCGCCTCGTGCGTGGCGCCCCAGATGTTGGCGTCGGTGGAGTAGGCCTTTTCGGTGCTGTCGCGGTAGGGCAGGTCGTGCGCGGCCAGCCACTCCGACATCTCCTTGCGGCCGCCGAGCTCGGTGACGAAGTCGGCGTCGAGCCACGGCTTGTAGATCCGCAGGGAGGGGTTGGCGAGCAGGCCGTAGCGGTAGAACCGCTCGATGTCGTTGCCCTTGTAGGTGGAGCCGTCGCCCCAGATCTGGACGTCGTCCTCGAGCATCGCGCGCACCAGCAGCGTGCCGGTGACGGCGCGGCCGAGCGGCGTGGTGTTGAAGTAGCTGCGGCCGCCGGTGCGGATGTGGAACGCACCGCAGGTCAGCGCGGCGAGTCCCTCTTCGACGAGGGCTTCCCGGCAGTCGACCAGCCGCGCGATCTCGGCGCCGTACTGCCCGGCGCGCCCGGGCACCGAGTCGATGTCGGGCTCGTCGTACTGGCCGATGTCGGCGGTGTAGGTGCAGGGCACCGCGCCCTTGTCGCGCATCCACGCGACCGCTACGGAAGTGTCGAGGCCACCGGAGAAGGCGATACCGACACGCTCGCCGACGGGCAGGGAAGTGAGCACCTTGGACATGCGAATGATTATGCACGGCCATGCATCACCGTGCAATCCGGGGTGCCTGGCGTCACGGAAACCCGGTTGACGTGCGTGGTTGCGTGATCGCATGGGCCGGATGCACGCCGACGAGCACGCGATCGACACCGCGCTGGTCCGGCGGCTCGTCGACGGGCAGTTCCCGCGGTGGGCCCGCTCGCCCCTCACTCCCCTGGCTTCCGGTGGCACGGTCAACGCGGTGTACCGGCTCGGCACCGGCCTCACGGTCCGGCTCCCGCTGACCGCGGGCGGCGCGTCCGACATCGCGAAGGAACGCCGGGTGCTCGCCGCGTTCGGCGGGTTGCCGGTGGCGGTCCCGGCCGTCGTCGCGGTGGGCGAACCGGCCGAGGGGTATCCGTGGCCGTGGGCGGTGCACCGCTGGCTCGACGGCGCACCCGCCCTCGAAGGGCGGCCCGCACCGGCCCGCGACCTGGCCGAGTTCGTCCGCGCACTCCGGTCGCGGCGAGCGGACGGTCCCCCGGCGTACCGCGGCAAACCCCTGGCACCGGTCGACCGGGCCACCCGCCGGGCGATCGACGAGCTGAGCCGCACCGATGAGCCGTTCGACGCGGACGCGGCCCTCGCCGTCTGGTCCGAAGCGCTCGAAGCTCCACAATGGACCGGACCGCCGTGCTGGGTCCACTCCGACCTCATGCCCAGCAACCTGCTGCTGCGCGACGGCCGCCTCAGCGGCGTCCTCGACTGGGCGACCGCGGGTCTGGGCGACCCGGCGTGCGACCTGATCCCCGCGTGGAACCTGCTGTCCGCGGCCACGCGCCCGGTCTTCCGCGACGCCGTCGGCGCCGACGAAGCGACCTGGGCCCGCGGCCGCGGCTGGGCGTTGTCGATGGCCGTGATCCAGCTGCCGTACTACCGGCACACCAACCCGGTCATCTCCGCCAACGCCCGGTACGTGCTCACCGAGCTTGGTTGCCGACCGGCTCCCCGAAACGCCACAGCACCGCGTGGGAGTTCTGGCCCGGCAGCGAACACGACCCCGTGACCTCCCAGTCGTTCAGCCCCTTCGCAAGGCAGATCCCGCCCTCGGGCACCGGCAGCGGCAGTACCCGGCCGGCCCGGTCCCAGACCACCGGCGTCCCCGTGCCGAGCTGCCCGAGCACGGCACCCGACGGGCTCACGGCCGTGAACTGTCCGCCGTCCGGGAGCACGGTGAGCGTGCCCGCCGGGTCCCAGCGCGCGATCCGCGTGGTGAAGTCCTTGTCGCGCACCTCGCCGACGATCGACCCGTCGGCGGCGATGGCCAGCGCCTCGCTCGCTTCCCAGGTGGTGTCGAGCACCGTGGACCGGCCCGACGGGTCCCACTTCGCCGCGTGGCCGCCGATGCTGCCGACCACGGTGCCGGCGTTGTCGATGTCGTGCAGCGAACCGCCGTCGGTCAGCTCGACGATGGTGCCCGCAGGGTCCCAGTACGTCGTCTCGCTGATCACCGCGCCCGCGTCGTTCATCGCCCGGGCCCGGCCGAGGCCGAGGACCGTGACCTTGCCCAGGCTGTCCCAGCGCACCACGGCGTCCGGGCCGGGCGCACCGTAGGCGGTCCCGGCGACCATGCCGCTCTCGTTGACCGCGACCGGCGTGGACCACGGGTAGCCCGGGAAACCGGTCGGCTGTTCCAGCTCGGCCGGCACGCCCGAGGCGTCCCAGCGGGTGGCCCTCCCGGTCGTGAAGTGGTTGGTCGAATCCCCGACCGCGACGCCGGCCTCGTTGAGCGCGGTGGCTTTCACCGTGCTGTAGCCGTCCAGCGGCCGCAGCTCGCTGATCCGGCCGGCCGCGTCCCACCGGGCGCCGTGCACGTCGAACGCCTTGTCGTACGCCTCGCCGAACACCGTGCCGTGGTTCGTCACCAGCAAACCCGAGCTGGTCAGCCCACCGGGCAGCGTGCCCAGGTCGACCGGCCCGGTCACCTCGGCCGCGCTCGCCGGGGCCGCGGCGAGCACCGTCATCGCCGCCGCCGTCGCGAGAACACCTCTGAACATCCCCTGCTCCTCCCCTGTCAGGTGGTTCCGGGTGTGTCCACGCGCGGCGGCGGCGATCGGTTGAGTCAGCCCGGCAAAAGCGCCGGGGCCGCGAGGCGGGTGGCGTTCGCCGCCGCGTCGTCCGGAGCCTCCTGCGCCGAGCGCTCCGCCTCGACCCGGGCGAGGTAGTTCGCCACCTCGCGCTCGGTCCGGTGCGCGTCCCAGCCCAGCACCGGGGCCATCAACGCCGCGACCTCGGGGGCCGCCGTGACACCTCGGTCGCGCTCCTCGATCGAGATGCGCGTCCGGCGGGTCAGGACGTCCTCCAGGTGCAGCGCGCCTTCGTGCGAAGCCGCGTACACCGCTTCCGCACGGAGGTATTCCGAAGCGCCCGGGATCGGCGAGCCCAGCTCGGGCTCGTCGCGGATCAGGTCCAGCAGGTTCCAGATCCGCGTGCCGTACCGCTGCAGCAGGTGCTCCACCTGCGGGACCGTCAGGCCCGCCCGCGAAGCGACGCCGAACCGGTCGTCCCACAGCTCGTGGTAGCCGTCCGCGCCGACGATCGGGAGCCGGTCGGTCCACGACGGCGGGGCCGGGCGGCCGACGTCCTCGACCACCACGTCGACCGCGTCCGCGGCCATCACCCGGTACGTCGTGTACTTGCCGCCGGCCACGATCACCAGGCCCGGCACCGGGTGCGCCACCGCGTGCTCCCGCGACAGCTTCGTCGTCGCGGCCGCCTTCGCCGCGAGCAACGGCCGCAGACCCGCGTAGACGCCTTCGATGTCGTCGTGGGTCACCGGCGTGCGCAGCACCTTGTTGAGGTGCTCCAGCACGTAGTCGACGTCCGCGCGGCTCGCCGCCGGGTGCTCGCGGTCGAGGTCCCACTCGGTGTCGGTGGTGCCGACGATCCAGTGCCGGCCCCACGGGATCACGAAGAGCACGCTCTTCTCGGTGCGCAGGATCAGCCCGGTGTCGAGGTCGATCTTCTCCCGCGGCACCACCAGGTGGATGCCCTTCGACGCGCGGACGGTGAACGGCGCGGGGATGCCGGCCGCCTTCGCCATGTCGTCGCTCCACACGCCCGTGGCGGCGACGACCGTGCGCGCCCGGATCTCGAACTCGATCCCGCTCTCGCGGTCGACGACCTTCGCGCCCACGACCCGCTCACCGTCGCGCAGCAGCGACGTCACCCGGGCCCGGGTCAGCACCGAAGCGCCCTGCTCGGCCGCCGTCCGCGCGATCGTCATCGTGTGGCGGGCGTCGTCGACCTGGGCGTCGTAGTACTGGATCGCTCCGATCAGCGCGTCGTCGGCCAGGCCCGGCGCCGCCTTGAACGCGCCGCGCTTGGACAGGTGCCGGTGCCGCGGCAGCGCGCGGGCGCCGCCGAGCGTGTCGTACAGCGTGACGCCGGCGCCGATGTAGCCGCGTTCCCACACCCGGTGCTGCAGCGGCACCAGGAACTTCACCGGCCGCACCAGGTGCGGGGCCAGCTTCTGCAGCAGCAGCCCGCGCTCCTTCAACGCCTCACGGACCAGCTTGAAGTCGAGCTGCTCCAGGTAGCGCAGGCCACCGTGGATCAGCTTCGACGACCGGCTGGACGTGCCGGCGGCGAAGTCACGGGCCTCGACCAGCGCGGTCGAGAGCCCCCGCGATGCGGCGTCGAGCGCGACGCCGGCCCCGGTCACTCCCCCGCCGACCACCAGCACGTCGACCTCTTCGCGCGCCAGCTTCTTCAACGTCTCCGCGCGGTACTGCGGGGACAGCGGCACGGCTTCCACCGAACTTCTCCTCATCGGATCCTCACTCCACATCGACCCAGTCGAGCGTGCGGCCGACGGCTTTCTGCCAGCCCGCGTAGCCCTCGGCACGCTGCTCGTCGCTCCACGACGGCGTCCAGCGCTTGTCTTCGTTCCAGTTCTGCTCCAGCTCGTCGGTCGACCGCCAGAAGCCGACGGCCAGCCCGGCCGCGTAGGCGGCACCGAGCGCGGTGGTCTCGGCGACGACCGGCTTCGACACCGGCACGCCGAGGATGTCCGCCTGCAGCTGCATGCACAGCTCGTTGGCGGTGACGCCGCCGTCGACCCGCAGCACGTCGAGCGTGACGCCGGAGTCGTTCTGCATGGCCTCGACGACGTCGCGGGTCTGGTAGCAGATCGCTTCCAGGGTGGCCCGCGCGATGTGAGCGTTGGTCGTGGCGCGGGTGAGCCCGACGATCGCGCCGCGCGCGTCAGACCGCCAGTACGGCGCGAACAGGCCGGAGAACGCCGGGACGAAGTAGACGCCGCCGTTGTCCTCGACCTGGCGGGCCAGGCTTTCGCTCTGCGCCGCGCCGCTGATGATGCCCAGCTGGTCGCGCAGCCACTGCACGGCCGAGCCGGTGACCGCGATCGAGCCTTCCAGCGCGTAGACCGGCTTCTCGTCACCGAACTGGTAGCACAGCGTCGTGAGCAGGCCGTGCTGCGAGCGGACCAGTTCCTGGCCGGTGTTGAGGAGCAGGAAGTTGCCGGTGCCGTAGGTGTTCTTGGCCTCGCCGGGCCGGAAGCAGACCTGGCCGACGGTGGCCGCCTGCTGGTCGCCGAGGACGCCGGTGATGGCGACCTCGCCGCCGAGCGGGCCGTCCGCGCGGGTGGTGCCGAAGAAGCCCGGGTTCGACGACGGCCGGATCGTCGGCAGCATGGCGCGCGGGACGTTGAAGAACGACAGCAGCTCGTCGTCCCAGTCCAGGGTTTCGAGGTCCATCAGCATGGTCCGCGACGCGTTGGTCGGGTCGGTGACGTGCACGCCGCCGTCCGGTCCGCCGGTCAGGTTCCAGATGAGCCACGAGTCGGTGGTGCCGAAGAGCGCGTCGCCCTTCTCGGCGTCCTCGCGCACGCCGTCGACGTTCTCGAGGATCCACTGCAGCTTGCCGCCGGAGAAGTACGTCGCGGGCGGCAGGCCGGCCTTGCGGCGGATGACGTCGCCCTTGCCCTCCCGCTCCAGCGCCGAGGCGATGCGGTCGGTGCGGGTGTCCTGCCAGACGATCGCGTTGCCGTACGGGCGGCCGGTGCGGCGGTTCCACACGACGGTGGTCTCGCGCTGGTTGGTGATGCCCAGCGCGGCCAAGTCACTGTGCGCCAGGTTGGCCTTGTTGAGCGCGGTCGCGATGACCGAGCGGGTGCGTTCCCAGATCTCGGTGGCGTCGTGCTCGACCCAGCCCGGCTTGGGCAGGATCTGCTCGTGCTCGAGCTGGTGGCGGGCGATTTCGTTGCCGCCGTGGTCGAAGATCATGAAGCGGGTGCTCGTGGTGCCCTGGTCAACGGCGCCGACGTAGTCAGGCATCGGGGTACTCCTCACTCAGTTGGCGGGCTCGAGGTCCTTGGCGGGCATGGCGTCGAGCGGGTCCCCGGCGGGCAGGAAGCGCTCGATCAGGTACTTGTAGATCGCGCCACCGACGAGGGCGCCGATGATCGGGCCCACGATCGGGATCCACCAGTAGGGGAAGCCGTACTGGTCGGACCACGCCGTGTCGTAGCCGGTCAGCCAGGACGCCAGGCGCGGGCCGAAGTCGCGGGCGGGGTTGATCGCGTAGCCGGCGTTGGTGCCCCAGGCCATGCCGATGGCGACGACGAGGAAGCCGACGACGACCGGGGCCAGGTTCGCGCCCGGCGAGGTGTTGCGCAGGTCGGTGATGGCGAACAGGACGATCAGCAGGATCGCGGTGCCGATGATCTGGTCGCGGAAGGCGCCCCAGTCACCCACCGGGAGCGTGCCGTTGCCCGGCAGGGTGGAGAAGACGCCCTGGGTCTTGATCGTGAGACCGGGGTCCTTGGCGTTGAGCACCTCGGTGTAGTTCCAGCGCACGAGCATCGCGGCGAGGAACGCGCCGGCGGTCTGCGCGAGGGCGTAGGGAGCGACCTTGCGCCACTCGAAGCCCTTGAACACCGCGAGCGCGATGGTCACGGCCGGGTTCAGGTGGGCGCCGCTGATCCGCGAAGCGACGTAAACACCGAGCGTGACGCCGAGCCCCCAGGCCCAGGCGATGCTGTCGTGGTCCCCGATGCCCGCGGCGGCGACCTGCGCCACCACCCCGCACCCGAACAGGATGAGGATCATCGTGCCCACGAACTCGGCGGCCATCTCGCCGCCGAGCCCGTGGGCTTTGAGGTTTCGCACCATTGCTTTCCTCCACAAAGGACCTTGTCCCCCTACTGGTGGAGTGAAGTTAAGTTCGCATTTCCGGCCGGTCAACGGACGGCGGTCGGCATTGTCGAACGGCCGATGTGGATGTTCGACATTGTCGAATCAGGGCCGGTCGGGTTAGGTTGGGGCCGTGCCCGGTCCGATCCAGTCCATCGAGCGCGCCGCCGCGATCCTGCGGTTGCTGGCGCGCGGCTCGGGCCGTCTGGGTGTCGGCGAGATCGCGGAATCGCTGGAGCTGGCCAAGGGCACGGCGCACGGGATCCTGCGCACGCTGCAGGGCGTCGGGTTCGTCGAGCAGGACCGCGACTCGGGCAAGTACCAGCTCGGCGCGGCGCTGCTGCACCTGGGCACGAGCTACCTGGACGTCAACGAGCTGCGCTCCCGCGCGATCAACTGGGCGGACGCGCTGGCCGCGCGCAGCGGCGAGGCCGTCCGGATCGGCGCACCGCTGGAGGGCCGGGTGCTCGTGGTCCACCACGTGTTCCGCCCGGACGACAGCCTGCAGACCCTCGACGTCGGCACGCTGCTGCCGCTGCACGCGACGGCGCTCGGCAAAGTCCTGCTGGCCTACGACACGACGTTGAAGGCCGACCTGGAGTCCTACACGCGCCGGACGCTGGTCACCCAGACCGCGATCAAGCGCGCGTGTGCGAAGGTACGGGAGGCGGGCTGGGCGGCCGAGAACGGCGAGATGATCTCCGGCGAAGCGGGGATCGCGGCCCCGATCCGCGGCCACGGCGGCATCGTGGTCGGCGCGATCGGGGTGTCCGGCGCGGTGGAGCGCATCTGCGAGCCGGACGGCAGCCCGAGCCCGCGGCTGCTGGGCCACGTCCGCGACGCGGCCCGCGCGGTGTCGCGGGACCTGGGCGCGTCCCGATGGTGAAGGGAGGACCATGGTCCAGCGGTACGTGATGTCCATCGACCAGGGCACCACCTCCACCCGGTGCATCCTGTTCGACGCCCGCGGCCGGCTCGTCTCGGTCGTGCAGCGCGAACACCAGCAGCACTTCCCGCGGCCCGGGTGGGTCGAGCACGACGCCGTCGAGATCTGGCGGAACCTGTCGCGGATCGTGCCGCAGGCGCTGGCCGACGCCGGGGCGAGCGCGGAGCAGGTCGTCGGGCTCGGGATCGCCAACCAGCGCGAGACCACCGTGCTGTGGGACCGGCGGACGGGTAACCCGGTCGGGCGCGCGATCGTCTGGCAGGACACCCGCACCGACGCCATGCTCGAACAGCTCGCCCGCGAGCCCGGCGCCGACCGCGTGCGGCAGCTGTGCGGGCTGCCACTGGCGACGTACTTCTCCGCGCCGCGCATCCGCTGGCTGCTCGACCGCACCCCCGGCCTGCGCGAACGCGCCGAGCGCGGCGACGTCCTGTTCGGCACCATCGAGAGCTGGCTGATCTGGAACCTCACCGGCGGTGCCGAGGGCGGCGTGCACGTCACCGACGTCACGAACGCTTCGCGCACCATGCTGATGAACCTGCGCACGCTCAGCTGGGACGACGAGCTGCTCGACTTCTTCGACGTCCCGCGCGCGATGCTGCCGGAGATCCGGTCCTCCACCGAGGTCTACGGCACCACTTCGCGCGTGGTCCCCGGCATCCGCATCGCGGCGGCGCTCGGCGACCAGCAGGCCGCGCTGTTCGGCCAGACGTGCTTCGCGCCCGGCGAGGCGAAGTGCACCTACGGCACGGGCAGCTTCCTGCTGCTCAACACCGGCCCGACGCCGGTGCTGTCCACCCACGGCATGCTCACCACGGTCGGCTTCAAGATCGGCGACGAGCCCGCGGTGTACGCCCTCGAAGGCTCGATCGCCGTCACCGGGTCGCTCGTGCAGTGGTTCCGCGACGGGCTGGAGCTGATCGGCAGCGCGCCGGAGATCGAAACGCTGGCCCGGACGGTCGAGGACAACGGCGGCTGCTACATCGTGCCCGCGTTCTCCGGGCTGTTCGCGCCGCACTGGCACAGCGAGGCCCGCGGGGTGATCGCCGGCCTGACGTCGTACATCACGAAGGGCCACCTCGCGCGGGCGGTGCTGGAGGCGACCGGCTGGCAGACCCGCGAGGTCGTCGACGCGATGAACGCCGACTCCGGGCTGGCGCTCTCGTCGCTGAAGGTGGACGGCGGGATGACCGCCGACAACCTGCTGATGCAGTTCATCGCCGACGTCCTCGACGTCCCGGTGGTCCGCCCGATGGTCGCGGAGACGGTGTCCCTCGGCGCGGCCTACGCGGCCGGGCTGTCCGTCGGGTACTGGCCGGACCTGGAGGGACTGCGCCGCAACTGGCACCGTGCCGGCCAGTGGCTGCCGGCGATGGACCCGGCCCGCCGCGCCACCGAGTACGGCCACTGGCGCCAGGCGGTCGAGCTGACGTTCGGCTGGATGCGGCCGGGCCCGACCGCCGCCGCGCCCGGGTCCGACCTGGTCGAGGTGCTGCTGGCCGACCACCGCCGGTTCGAGCAGCTGCTGCGCGACCTCCGCAACGCGGAAGCGGACCGCCCGGCGCTGGTCGCGGAGCTGGCGGCCCTGCTGGTGGCCCACGCGACGGCGACCGAGCGGATCGTCCGGCCGGACTCGCCGGGTTCCCCGTTCGGCGACGACCTTTTGGCCGTACTGGAGAGCGAGGACTTCGAGAAGGCGTTGCCGCACTTGGAGAACATCGTGGACGCGCACGTGCGTGGTGAAGAACGCGGGCTGCTGAACGACTTGCGCCGCTCGATGTCCACTTCGGATCGTACCGGGCTGGGGCGGGCGTTCGTGGCGGAACGCCGCCGTCAGCTGGACCTGGACTGCGGAACCGCCGACCACATCCGCGAACTCGGCGACCGGCTCACGCTTTAGCCCGCCCGCAGGCAGCGGCTGCTCTCCCGCACCACCAGCTCCCCCTCGACCGTCCCCCGCACCGGAGCCGTGACACCCTCGATCCGGGCCACCAACGCCGCCAGCGTCTGACGGCCCGCCGCCACGAAGTCCTGCCGCACCGTCGTCAACGGCGGCGCGAAGTAAGCCGCCTCCGGAACGTCGTCGAAGCCGACCACATGGGCGTCGCGCGGGACACGCATCCCCGCTTCGGAAAACGCCGCGAGCAAACCCAGTGCCATGTGGTCGTTGGCCGAGAACACCGCCTGCACACCCGGTTCGGCCGCCAGTGACTGGCCCGCTCGATATCCGGATCTCGCGGACCAGTCGCCGCGGACCACCGGGGGTACCTCGGCTCCGTGGCGCTCCAGGGTTTCGCGCCAGCCGCGCTCGCGGGCGCGGGCCGCCGGGCCGTCTTCGGGGCCGCCGAGGTGCCAGACCGTCAGGTGGCCGAGGTCCAGGAGGTGCTCGGTCGCGCGGCGGGCGCCCGCGTACTGGTCGGTCGAGGCGGCCGGGACGAGCGGGATCGGGGCCGGGTCCGGGACGTACCGCGCGTCCAGCACCACGATCCCCGCCACGCCTTGCAGCCGGAGCCCGGCCACCGCGGCCGACACCGCCGCGTCGCCGGGGCCCGGGACGCTGAAGACGTTCAGCGCGTACCCCTGCTCGCGGGCGGCCGCGCGGAGGCCGTGCAGGGCCGGCCCGGACGCGGTGGCCCCGGTCGCGATCACGCCGAGCGTGCCGCGCCCCCGGCGGGCGAGCGGGGGGCCGTCGTCCAAGGGCATGGGTCGATGTTAGCGATCACACCGGCAGACGTGAACTTCGTTCACCTTCCATAAATAACGAAACGGTAACGCGCGAATCGGCGCTTGAACCGCCCCTCGACGGGAGCCGTTTCTGCCAGTGCCGGAACCAGTGCCCCGGACGCGGTGGCACTCCCCCGGGTTCCGCGCGTCTCCCCACCGGGCACGCAGCTGCACTCCAGCGCGCCCGGAAAACCGAACGAGGTGACCATGGCCCGGAAAACCACCCGCACTCCCGCCACGGGCAGGCATCGCATCACCCGCCGCACGAAGATCGCGACCGGCGGTCTCGCCCTCGCGCTCGCCGTCGGCGGCATCGTCGTCGCGACCACCGCCGGGCGCACCGGCGAGGCCAGCGCCGACGAGGCCGATCCGTCGTTCTTCCTCGACATCGCGAAGGTCCCCAGCGGTGTTAACGTGAACAAAGCGCTGCAGAGACAAGGCGCGCGCGGCACGTTCACCGTCGACTGCGGCCGCAACGAAAACCAGCACTTCAACCCCGACAACTTCATCGCCCAGCCGGGCATCAAGAACGGTGCCCAGCACCTGCACGACTACGTCGGCAACCTGTCGACGAACGCCGACTCGAACAACAAGAGCCTGGTCAAGGCCGGGACGACATGCAAGAACGGCGACAAGTCCGCCTACTTCTGGCCGGTCGTGCGCATCGACACCGGCGACGAGGAGAAGAACCCGCCCGCGACCCAGCCCGACCGGGCCGGCAGCGCGAAGGACAAGGCGAGCACCCAGGTCGACTGCCCCGACGTCGCGAGCAAGCTGCCCGACGTCCCCGACCAGGCCATGGACGAGGTGAACCGCAACCTCGACCTGCTCGACACGCAGATCGACGAGGCGAACAAGCGGATCGCGAACGGCGACCTCAAGACGCCGCAGGACATCCAGAACGCCGTCGTCGGCCCGCTCAAGGACAAGCGCGCGGCGACGATCGACCGGATCGCCATCGCGATCGGCCGCCGCGCGGCGAAACCCACCAACCTGGGCGGGCTCGCCGCGTGCGTGCTCAAGCAGAACGGCCAGGGCGGGCTCGACAACGGCGGCCAGAACAGCACCGGCCAGCCCGCGGAACTCCCCGGCGTAAACGACAAGAACGAAGTGGCCGGCAACGACGGCGAGATCCAGCGGGTCCGCTCGGCGACGATCACGTTCACCAGCGGCGGCGCGAGCAAGGTCGTCGCGATGCCGCAGTTCCTCCGCATCCTCTACGGCGACGCCAAGCAGAGCACCAACGGCCCGGCCAACGCCCGGCCCAGCTGGACGTGCACCGGGTTCGAGGACCGGCTGACCGACCACTACCCGATCTGCCCGCAGAACAGCCGGGTCGAGCGGATCCACGCGTTCCCGAACTGCTGGGACGGCAAGAACATCGACAGCGCGAACCACCGCACGCACATCGTGTTCGCCGACCAGCGGGGCAAGTGCCCGCAGGGCTTCAAGAACGTGCCGCAGCTGGTCATCAAGCTGGTCTACGACATCCCGCACGACGTCCAGGTGAAGGGCCAGTACAAAGTGGACGCCTTCCCGCAGGAGAGCCACAACCCGCGCTCGGACCACGACGACTTCGCCAACGTCATGGGCCAGCGCCTGATGAACCAGGTGGTCAACTGCATCAACACCGGCAAGCGCTGTTCGCAGTAGCGAGTCAGGACGAAGTGACGGAATAGCTGTTCGCGGCGAAGTCCAGTCCCCCGGCGGACGAGGTGATCTCGAAGCCGAACTGGACTTCGCCGAGCGTCACGTCACCGAACCACCCGCGGGCACGGATCCAGTTCAGCACCGCGAGAACGTCGACCGTGCCCGCGTCGGTGTTCGACGTGCGCACGAACGAGAACACCGCGTTCGAGCCGTTCGATCCCTTGTAGACGTCCCAGGTGTGCCCGCCGACCGTCGCGGTGGTCTGCTTGCTGCCGAGCGGGCCCACCGCGCCCTGCTTGTTCATCCACAGCATCGTTTCGTAGGCGTTGTTGTCCGCCCAGATGTCGTACGCGGTCTCGTAAGCGCCACTGCCGGGACGGCTGACGTTGAAGCTGCTCGACACCTTTCCGAGCGCGCTCAGCTTCTTGCCGACGTTCTTCGCCGAATGCGGGTACGACTTCACGCCGCCGGTGTTCGGCTGATCCGACCAGACACCCCAGTTGGAATACGAATTCGCCCAGATGGTCTGCGGGCCGGCGCCACTGCCCCAGACGTCGTTGCGGACGGTGTAACCGCCGTTGGACCAGGTCGCCCATTTGTCCGAAGACGACCACGTCGCAGCTGTTGCGACACCGGCCGAAGTGGCCACCGAAGCGGCCACGGTCAAGGAAACCACAAGGGAACGCACGACTTTGTGCATGGGATGGGTCCTCCACTGGTGAGGGAATCACCAGCACTATGACCGTCCCGTTAGCACCCGGTCAAGCATTTCGAGAAGTTCGAAAAGGGGCTTTCCCCGCAACGGGGGAAAGCCCCTTTTCGGCGAATGGACCTCAGGAGGCCGCGCGGCGTTTCGTCCAGATGTCGTACGCTACGGCCGCCAGCAGCACGACGCCCTTCACCAGCATCACCCGCTCGCTCGGTGCGCCGATCAGGGACATGCCGTTGTTGATGACCGCCATGATCAGGCCGCCGGTGATTGCGCCGACCACCTTGCCGACGCCGCCCTGGACCGCCGCGCCGCCGATGAACGCCGCCGCGATCGCGTCCAGTTCGAAGTTGACGCCCGCCGTCGGACCCGCCTGGTTGAGCCGGCCCGCGAAGATGATCCCGGCCAGCGCCGCCAGGACGCCCATGTTGACGAAGATCCAGAACGTCACCGACTTGACCTTGACGCCCGAGAGCGTCGCGGCCTGCAGGTTGCCGCCCACGGCGTAGATGTGCCTGCCGAACACCGACTTCCCGGCCACCAGCGAGTAGCCGAGCACCAGCGCCGCCAGCAGGATCAGCACCCAGGGCAGGTTCTTGAACCGCGCCAGCTGCACGACCAGCGCGAGCACCAGTACGGCGATCCCCACGATCTTCAGGACGAACACTCCGAACGGGTCGACGTCCTGGCCGTAGCCCAGCCGCGCCGAGCGCTTCCGCCACTGCGTGAACGCGATCCCGGCCACCGCCGCGACGCCGGCGAGCAGCGACACCAGGTCGGCGCCGCCGAGCGGGCCGAGGCCGATGTTGCCGAGGTAGCCGTCGGTGAAGCCGTTCGACAGCGTGCGGATGGCGTCCGGGAACGGCCCGATGCCCTGGTTGCCCAGCACCGTCAGGGTCAGCGCCCGAAACGCCAGCATGCCGGCGAGCGTCACGATGAACGCCGGGATCCCGAAGTAGGCGACCCAGTAACCCTGCCACGCGCCGATCACCGCGCCGACGACGAGGGTGATCAGCACCGCCCAGAACCACGGCAGCTGCCAGTTCACCATCAGCACCGCCGACACCGCGCCAGTCATCGCCACGACCGAACCGGCCGAGAGGTCGATGTGCCCGGAGATGATCACCAGGATCATCCCGATCGCGAGGATCAGCACGTAGCTGTTCTGCACGATGATGTTGGAGATGTTCTGCGGTTCCAGCAGCGCGCCGCCGGTGAGCACCTCGAACAGCACCACGATCAGCGCGAACGCGACGTAGATACCGCTCTGGCGCGGGTTGATCGAGATCCGCCGGGCGGAGCGCTCGGCCGGGGGCGCGGCGGGCCGCGCTTCGGTCGTGGTCATTGCCGTTCCTTGGTCATGTACTGCATGAGCAGTTCCTGGGTGGCTTGTTCGCGGGTCGCCTCGCCGGTGATCCGGCCCGCCGAGAGCGCGTAGATCCGGTCGCAGAGCCCGAGCAGCTCCGGCAGCTCGGAGGAGATGACCAGCACGGCCTTCCCCTGCGCGGCCAGCTCGTTGATGATCGTGTAGATCTCGAACTTCGCGCCGACGTCGATGCCGCGGGTCGGCTCGTCGAGGATCAGCACGTCCGGGTCGGTGAAGATCCACTTGGCCAGCACGACCTTCTGCTGGTTGCCGCCGGAGAGCTTCCCGGTGACGCTGCGCACGGACGGTGCCTTGATCCGCAGGTCGCGGTGGTAGCGGGCGGCCGTGTCGTGCTCGGCGTGTTCGTTCACCCACCCCCGCTTCGCCAGCTTGCCCAGCCCGGCCGCGGACACGTTGCGCTGGATGTCCTCGATCAGGTTGAGCCCGTAGCGCTTCCGGTCCTCGGTGGCGTAGGCGATGCCGTGGCGGACGGCGTCCTGCACCGACCGGACGTCGATCTCCTTGCCGTGCTTGATGATCCGCCCGGAGATGTCCTTGCCGTAGGACCGGCCGAACACGCTCATCGCGAGCTCGGTGCGGCCCGCGCCCATCAGCCCGGCCAGGCCGACGATCTCCCCGCGCCGCAGCGAAAGCGACGCGTTTTCGACGATCACCCGGCCGGCCTGGGTCGGGCTGTGCACGGTCCAGTCCTCGATCCGCAGCACCTCTTCGCCGATGTCCGGTTCCCGGGGCGGGAACCGGTGCTCGAGGTCGCGCCCCACCATGCCGGTGATGATGCGTTCCTCGGTCAGCCCGGCCGCGTCCAGCGTCTCGATCGTCTTGCCGTCGCGCAGGATCGTGACGGTGTCGGCGATCGCGGTCACCTCGCCCAGCTTGTGCGAGATGATCACGCAGGTGACGCCCTCGTCGCGCAGCCCGCGCAGCAGGTCGAGCAGGTGGGCCGAGTCGTCGTCGTTGAGCGCCGCGGTGGGCTCGTCGAGGATGAGCAGCTTCACCTCTTTGGACAGCGCTTTCGCGATCTCGACGAGCTGCTGCTTGCCGACCCCGAGCTCCTGCACCGCCCGCGTGGCGTTTTCGGCGAGGCCGACGCGCCGCAGGAGCGCGTCGGCCTCGTGGTTGGTGCGGTTCCAGTCGATCCAGCCCCGCTTGTGCTGCTCGTTGCCGAGGAAGATGTTCTCCGCGATCGACAACTGGCCGCACAGCGCGAGTTCCTGGTGGATGATCACGATCCCGCGCCGCTCGCTGTCGCGCACCGACCCGAACTCGCACCGCTGCCCGTCGAAGGTGATCTCGCCGTCATACGTCCCGTGGGGGTAGACGCCCGAAAGCACCTTCATCAGGGTGGACTTCCCGGCGCCGTTTTCCCCGCAGATCGCGTGGATCTCCCCTTGGCGCACGGAAAGCGTGACGTCGGACAGCGCCTTGACCCCGGGGAAGGTCTTGGTGATCCCGCGCATGCCGAGTAGTTCGGTCATTTCAGCTGACCTGCCGTGTAGTAGCCGGAGTCCACCAGCTCCTTCTGGTAGTTGGACTTGTCCACGGTCACCGGCTGCAGCAGGAACGACGGGACGACCTTCTTGCCGTTCTCGTAGTCCGTGGTGTTGTTGACCTCGGGCTTCTGTCCCTTGAGGACGGAGTCGGCCATCTTGACGGTGGTGTCGGCCAGCTTGCGGGTGTCCTTGAACACCGTCGAGTACTGCTCACCGGCGATGATCGACTTGACCGAGGCGACCTCGGCGTCCTGCCCGGTGACGATCGGGTAGGGCTGGCCGGCGGTGCCGTAGCCGTTGCTCTTCAGCGCCGACAGGATGCCGATCGACAGGCCGTCGTACGGCGAAAGCACGCCCGCGACCTTCGCGCCACCGGTGTAGGTCTTGGTGAGCAGGTCCTCCATGCGCCGCTGCGCGGTGGCCGGGTCCCAGCGCAGGATGGCCGCGCGGGCGAAGTCGGTCTGCCCGCTCTTGACGACCAGCTTGCCGCTGTCCATCAGCGGCTTGAGGACGGACATCGCGCCGTTGAAGAAGAAGGTGGCGTTGTTGTCGTCCGGGGAACCGGCGAACAGCTCGACGTTGAACGGCCCCGGGCCGTTACCCAGGCCCTTGACCAGCGAGTTCGCCTGCTCGACGCCGACCTTGAAGTTGTCGAACGTGGCGTAGTAGTCGACGTTCGGCGAGTTGCGGATCAGCCGGTCGTAGGCGATGACCGGGATCTTGCGGTCGGCCGCCTCCTGCAGCTGGGTGGTGATGGCGGTGCCGTCGATCGAGGCGATGACCAGCAGCTTGGCGCCCTTGGTGATCTGGTTCTCGATCTGGTTCACCTGGGTGGGGATGTCGTTCTCGGCGTACTGCAGGTCGACCTTGTACCCGAGCTTCTCCAGCGCCGACTTGATGTTGTCGCCGTCGTGGATCCAGCGCTCCGACGACTTCGTCGGCATCGTGACGCCGACCAGGCCGCCCGCCGCGCTCGTGCCGGACGGGGCCGCCTGGTCCGCGGTCTTCTGGCTCGAGCCGCACGCGGACAACGTGAGCACGAGCCCCGCGGCCGCGAGCGCCGCGATTCCTCTGGTGAACTTCATTGTTCCGTATTCCTTTCTCAGAAACCCTGGGCGAGGCGGTGGTACGCCTGGTTCCAGCGGATGCGGTCGGCGAAGTCGTGCGGCGTGGTGTCCTTGTCGATCACCAGCAGCTCGACGCCGAGCAGGTTCGCGAAGTCGCGAAGGGATTCGGTGCTCACGGCCTGGGTGAGCACGGTGTGGTGCGGGCCGCCCGCGGTGATCCACGACTCCGCGGACGTCGACAGCGACGGCGCCGGCTCCCAGACCGCCCGCGCCACGGGCAGGTTCGGCAGCGGCTCGTCCGGCGCGACGACCTCGATCTCGTTGGCCACCAGGCGGAACCGGTCGCCGAGGTCGACCAGGCCCAGCGTGACGCCAGGGCCGGGCTTGGCGTCGAACACCAGCCGGACCGGGTCCTCGCGGCCGCCGATGCCGAGCGCGTGGATCTCGCACGACGGCTTCGCGGCGGCGATGCTAGGGCAGACTTCGAGCATGTGGGCGCCGAGGATCTTCGGCGTGCCCGGCCCGAAGTGGTAGGTGTAGTCCTCCATGAACGACGTGCCCCGGTCGGACCCGACGCTCATCGCCTTGACCGCGGCCAGCAGCGCCGAGGTCTTCCAGTCGCCTTCGCCGCCGAAGCCGTAGCCGTCGGCCATCAGCCGCTGCACGGCCAGGCCGGGGAGCTGGCGCAGGCCGCCGAGGTCCTCGAAGTTCGTGGTGAACGCGCCGAAGCCGCCGTCGGCGAGGAACTTCCGCAGCCCGGCTTCGATCTTCGCCGCGTAGCGCAGCGACTCGTGCCGCGCTCCCCCGGCCGCCAGGTCCGGGACGACGTCGTAGTCCTCGGCGTACCGGGCCACGAGCGAATCCACATCGGACACCGAGTCCACGACCTCGACCAGGTCGTTGACGCCGTAGGTGTTGACCGAGACGCCGAACCGCAGCTCCGCCTCGACCTTGTCCCCCTCGGTGACGGCGACGTCGCGCATGTTGTCGCCGAACCGGGCCAGCCGGAGGTTGCGCAGGTGGTCGGCGCCGATCGCGGCCCGCGCCCACGCGTCGATCCGCGCCACCACGGCCGGGTCGGACACGTGCCCGGCGACGGTCTTGCGCGGCACGCCGAGGCGCGTCTGGATGAACCCGAACTCGCGGTCGCCGTGCGCGGCCTGGTTGAGGTTCATGAAGTCCATGTCGATGGTGGACCACGGCAGGGCTTCGTTGAGCTGGGTGTGCAGGTGCAGCAGCGGCTTGCGCAGCGCGTCCAGCCCGGTGATCCACATCTTCGCCGGCGAGAAGGTGTGCATCCACGCGATCACGCCGACGCAGGCCGCGTCGGCGTTGGCTTCCTGCAGGACGCGCCGGATGGACGCGGACTCGGTCAGCACCGGCTTGCCGACGATCTCGGCGGGGAGCCCGCCGGAGGCGGCCAGCAGCTGCTGGATGCGCAGGGACTGGCCGGCGACCTGTTCGAGGGTCTCCTCGCCGTAGAGGGCCTGGCTCCCGGTGAGGAACCAGAGCTGGGGTTTCGACGCGCGGGTCATCGTTCTCCTCGATATCAGTGCTGGCCGTAGACGTTCTGGTACCGGGCGTAGAGCCGGTCGACGTCCTCGGGCGGCAGGGGTTCGGGCGTGCCCAGCTCGAAGGCCTTGTGGACGGTGCGGGCCACGTCCTCGACCATCACCGCGGCCTTGACGGCGTCGCGGGCGGTGCGGCCGACGGTGAACGGCCCGTGGTTGCGCATGAGCACGGCCGGCGACCGGCTCGCGCGAAGCGTTTCGACGATGCCGCGGCCGATGGAGTCGTCGCCGATCAGGGCGAACGGCCCGACCGGGACCTCCCCGCCGAACTCGTCGGCGATCATCGTGAGCACGCACGGGATCGGCTCGCCGCGCGCGGCCCACGCCGTCGCGTACGTCGAGTGCGTGTGGACGACGCCGCCGACCTCGGGCATGTGCCGGTAGACGTAGGCGTGCGCGGCGGTGTCCGACGACGGCGCGAGGTCGCCGTGCACGAGTTCGCCGTGCAGGTCGGTGACGACCATGCTTTCGGCGGACAGGTCGTCGTAGGACACCCCCGAGGGCTTGATGACCATCAGGTCGCGGCCGGGCACGCGCGCGGAGACGTTGCCCGCGGTCCAGATGACCAGCGCGTTGCGGGTCAGCTCGCCGTGCAGGTTCGCCACGGTCTCCCGCAGTTCCGCGACGGTGTCGAGCACTTCGTCGGTCAACGACATCAGGACCGTCCCTTCGCGATTTCACGGCGGCGGGCGGCGAGCCGGTGCATGACATCGTTGCCGCCACGGCCGAAGTAGTCGTGCAGCGTCGTGTATTCGGCGTACAGCTCGTCGTAGGCGGCGACGTGCGCGGGCACCGGCTGGTAGACCGCGCGCCGCACGGAGCCCATCGCCGCGGCGGCCGCGCGGATGTCCGCGTGGGCTCCGGCGGCGACGGCCGCGTGCATGGCCGAGCCGAGCGCGGGGCCCTGCTCGGAGCCGATGACCGACAGCGGCAGGTTGGTGACGTCGGCGTAGATCTGCATGAGCAGCGCGTTCTTGACCAGCCCGCCCGCGATGATCAGCTCGGTGACCGGGACGCCGGCCTCGCCGAAGGTCTCGATGATCTTGCGGGTGCCGAACGCCGTGGCCTCCAGCAGGGCGCGGTAGACGTCTTCGGGGCGGGTGGCGAGGGTCTGGCCGACGATCACGCCGGACAGCTCGTGGTCGACGAGCACCGACCGGTTGCCGCTGTGCCAGTCCAGCGCGACGAGCCCGTGCTCGCCGATCTCCTGCTGCGCGGCGAGCCGGGTGAGCTCGTCGTGGCCGGCCGGCGCGAAGTGCTCGGTGAACCAGCCGAAGATGTCGCCGACGCCGCTCTGCCCGGCTTCGTAGCCCCAGAGCCCGGTCACGATCCCGCCGTCGACGACCCCGCACATGCCGGGGACCTCGCGCAGGTCGGCACCGTTCATCACGTGGCACGTCGAGGTGCCCATGATCGCGACCATCTGGCCGGGCTCGACGGCGTTCGCCGCGGGGGCGGTGACGTGCGCGTCGACGTTGCCGACGGCGACCGCGATGCCTTCGGGCAACCCGGTCCACGCCGCCGCTTCCGCCGACAGCGACCCCGCGCGGGCACCCAGCTGCCCCAAGGGGTGTTCGAGCTTGTCGGCCACGAAGGACTCGAAGCCCGGCGCCAGCTCGCGGAGGAAGTCGCGGCTCGGGTACTGGCCGTCCTGCAGGATGCCCTTGTACCCGGCGGTGCACGCGTTGCGGACGTAGGTCCCGGTCAGCTGCCAGACGATCCAGTCGGCCGCTTCGACCCAGTGCCGCATGGCGCCGTAGACCTCGGGCGCCTCTTCGAACACCTGGAGTCCCTTGGCGAACTCCCACTCCGAGGAGATCAGCCCGCCGTAGCGCGGCAGCCACTTCTCGCCGCGGGTGCGGGCCAGCTCGTTGATCCGGTCGGCCTGCGGCTGGGCCGAGTGGTGCTTCCACAGCTTCACGTACGCGTGCGGGTCGCCTTCGAACCCGGGCAGCTCGCACAGCGGCGTGCCGTCCGCGGTCGTCGGCACCATCGTGCACGCGGTGAAGTCGGTGCCGATGCCGATGACGTCGCCCGCGTCGGCACCCGCGTCCCGCAACGCCGCCGGGACGGCTTCGCGGAGCACTCCGACGTAGTCCGCGGGCACCTGCAGCGCCCAGTCCGGCGGCAGCGCACGACCGGTGGCGGGCAGCGTCTCGTCGAGCACTCCGTGCGGGTACTCGAAGACCGCGCTGCCCAGCTCGGCGCCGTCGGCCACGCGCACGACCACCGCGCGGCCCGACAGCGTGCCGAAGTCGACGCCGACGGTTAGTGGTTCTCCCACGGTGTCCTCTCTCCTGGTGTTGTTCAGCGGCCGGTCATGACCAGGGTGGTCACGGAGTTGGCGGGCAGGGTCAGCTTCGACGTCGCGGCCAGTCCGGTGAGCTCCCTGGTCTGCGGCACGATGGCGGCCGGTGCGGCGAGGGTGTTGCGTCCCGCCGGGTCGCCGGTGAGCGTGGTGAGCGTCCCGGTGCCGTCGACCGCGGTGACGCCGGTGAGCGCCAGCCGCGCGGTCTGCACCTGCCCGGCCGGGTTGACGAGCTTGACCGTGAACGTCTTCCGGCCGTTCTTGGTGGTCACGTTGACCACCTGCCGCAGCGGGCTGCCCTGGTTGAGGCGGCTGGTCACGATCTGCTTGCCGAGGGTGCTGGAGAACATCTGCTGCACCCAGTACGACGGCGAGCCGTAGCTGCTCCCGGCGTCGAAGCCGATCAGGTTCACCGGCCAGTTGGCCTGGTTTTCCTGCACCAGCACCGGCGCGTACATCGAGCCGATGACGACGTCGCTGTTGCGTTCGAGCCCGGTCAGGAACGCGGCTTCGCCGATGGCGGCGGCCAGGGTGCCGGTGGGCCGGCCGTCCTGGGCGCCGTACTCGCCGACGAGGATGTCCGGGCCGGAGCGGTCCGCGGTGTCGTAGCGCGTCGAGTTGTCGGTGAACCACTGCGGCGACTGGTAGTAGTGGTCGTCCGCGGCGTCCGGGCGGACCCCGGTCGGCGTGCTCGACGCGGCCCCGCCCTGCAGGCCGCCGGTCGTGGCGATGACCGTCAGCTGCGGGTACTTCGCCTTGATGGCGTTGTACATGTCGGTGAAGCGCCAGGCGTAGGAGCCGGAACCGTCGAACCAGTCCTCGTTGCCGACCTCGACGTAGTGCAGGTCGAACGGCGCCGGGTGCCCGTCGGCGGCCCGCTTCGCGCCCCACGTCGTGGTGGCGTCGCCGATGGCGTATTCGATCTCGTCGAGCGCTTCCTGGACGTACTGCGGGTAGTCGGCCTGGTCGACGTGCTGACCGTTCAACGTGTAGCCGGCGAACAGGGCCAGCAGCGGCTGGGCGCCGATGTCCTCGGACAGCTTGAGGTAGTCGAGGATGCCGAAGCCGTCGGTGGACCAGTAGCCCCACGCGGTGTTCTGGTGGCCGGGCCGCTCCTCCGGCTTGCCGATGGTGTTCTTCCAGGCGAACCGGGTGTCGAGGGTGTTGCCTTCGAGGTAGTTGCCGCCCGGGACGCGGAACAGGCCGAGCTTCATCGCGGCGAGCTTCTGCCCGAGGTCGAGGCGGACGCCGTGGTTCTTGAAGGTCGGCGGGAACAGCGAGACCTGCTGGAACCAGGCGTCACCGGCCAGCGCCGTCTTCCCCTTGTTGACCAGGGAGACGACGATCCGGTTGTCGGTCGACGCGGCGATGGTCGACGGCGTGGTGAAGCTGAACGTCTGCTGCGTCCACGCGGGCCCGACCGGCTGGACGTCCTTGCTCGCCAGCACGGTGCCGTCCGGTTTCTCCAGGGTGACCCGGACCGCGCCGGTCCACGCGCCCTTGCCGAAGAAGCTGCCGGTGTACTTCGTGCCCGGTTTCGCGGCGACGCCGTAGTAGCCGACGTTGGCCGCGGCCACGCGCCCGCCCGCCGGGACCGCGTCGGCGTGCAGCTTCAGCGACCGGTCCAGTGCGGTGTTGAGCGGCGTGGCGGTGTCGATCGTGTAGCTGCCGGTGGCGCCCGGCGAGGTGACCAGCGACCAGTACGGGACCGGGGTGTCACCAGCGCCGCTGCCGCGCTGGTAGGCCTCCTTGAAGGTGCGGTTGCGGACGAGTTCCGCGTACAGCCCGCCTTCGACGGAGTGGCTGATGTCCTCGAGGATCGAGCCGTAGGTGGTCGGGCGGGTGTTGGCGCGGACGACGTTGGCGTCCACGGCCAGCTGGTTGGCGCCCGCGAGGGTGCCGATCTGGGCGGCGGTGAGCGGGAAGCGGCGCAGCTCCAGCTCGTCGACCGCGCCGGTGAACCCGGCGCCGACCGTCAGCGGCGCGGCCGCGGTCCCGGACACCGGGCAGGCCGAGACGTCCAGGGTGGTGCCCGACGGCGTGCCGCAGGTGCTGGTGACCGTGGCCGCGTCGCCGTCGGCGTAGACGGTGAGCCGCTGGGAGGCGCGGTCGAGGACGACGGCGGCGTGGTGCCAGTTGCCGTCGGCGAGACCGCCGCCGGTGGTGGTCACCTGGAGGGTGCCGACGCGGGCGGTGAGCTTGCCGCCGGTCACGCCGAGCGCGTACCCGTCGCCGTGGTCGGCCAGGGTGCCGTCCGCGGTGGTGCGGAACCAGGCGGCCAGCGAGAGCGAGCCGGTGCCGGTGTCGAACGCGGGCGAGGTACCCATGTCCACAGTGGACTTGCCGCCGAGCTGGACGGCCTTGCCCGCCGCGCCCGCGGTCCAGGTGGCTCCGCGAAGCGTGCCGTCGGCGGCGTTCGCGCTCGCGTCACGGGCGATCGTGCCCACGCCCTCGTCGAAGTGCCACGATCCGCTGGCCGCCAGCGCGGCGACGGCGGAGGAGGTCAGCGGGGTCGGGTACGCGCGGACGTCGTCGACTCCCCCGGCGAACCAGTCGGCCGGGCTGCCGGCCCACTTGCCGCGCCCGATGACCAGGTGCCCGGAGGCGGTCCACGGCGTCGCGAACGGAACGCTCTGCTGCAGGGTTCCGTTGACATACAGGGAAAGCGTGCCGGCCGCGCGGTTGTAGACGCCGACGAGGTGCTGCCACTGATCAGCCTGCGCGGGCAGCGTCGACACCGCCGAGGACGACGCCGTGTCGCCGTCGCCCGCGCGGCGGGTGAAGGCGAACCGGCTGTCGGCGGCGCGCTGGAGGTAGAACCCGCTGATCGTCGAGCCGTCGACGCTCACCGCGGTCCGGAAACCCGTGGCCGCCGAGGGCTTCACCCAGGCGGACACCGAGAAGCTCTGCGCGGTGTCGACGACCGGAGCCGGAGCCTCGACCGCGGCATCGGTGCCGTTGAGGGCGACGCCGTGGGTGCCGACGACGCCGTCGCCCCAGGTCGCGCCGCCGGTCAGGGTGGCGGTGCGCGCGTCGAGCGAGTCGTCGGCCGCGGTGGTGCCGGTGCCCTCGTCGAGGGTCCAGTGCCCGGCGATGGCCAGGCGGGCGGCGTCGGCCGCGGTGAGCGCGCCGGAGTAGGCCCGGACGTCGTCGATCGTGCCGTCGACGTAGTCCACCGGGTTGCCGCCGTACTTGCCCCGGCCGATCACCAGGTGACCGGTGCCGGCCCAGCCCGCGGGCGCGGCCACCGTGGCCTGCCGGGTGCCGTCCACGTACAACGACAGCGTTGACACCGCCGCGTCGAACACCCCGGTGAGCTGGTACCACTGGCCGGCGACCGGGTCGAAGTTCGCCGAGGCGACGACCCCGTCGGCGGGCGCGTCCCCGGCGAGGCGGGTGAAGGCGAAGCGGCGCGAGTCGTCGCGGAACTGCAGGAAGAAGTTGCTGACCTGGTTCCCGTCGACGCTCACGAAAGTCTGGAAGCCCGAGGTCTTGTCGAGCTTGACCCAGCTGCTCACGGAGAAGCTCTTGGTGGTGTCCAGCACCGGCGCGCCGGCGTCGGCGAACCCGCTCGTGCCATCGGTCGTCAGCGCGCCGCCGCGGATGCCGGGTGCCCAGCCCGCGCCGGCGTTCAGGGTCGCGGGGTGGTCCCCCGCGCTGTCGGCGGCGGTGGTCCCGCTGCCTTCGTCGAACGTCCAGTGCCCGGCGAGCGCCGGGTCGGCGTCCGCCGCCCCCGCCGCGGTCACGGGCAGGGCGGAGAACAAGGTCAGAGCCGCCAGCACGGCCAAGGGCCGCCGGATTCTGCGGAGCATGCCTCTCCTTCGAGTGTGAGCGCTCACAGTGCGGGGTGCGAAAGCGGCACTTTCACGTGAAAGTGCCGCTTTCGCGCTAGCGGGTGCGTCGGGTGACCAGGCGTTGCAGGACGATGAAGACGAAGAGGAGGGCGCCGGTGATGATCGAAGTCCACCAGGAGTTGAGGGTGCCGTCGAAGGTGATCAGCGTCTGGATGATGCCCAGCACCATGATCCCGAGCACGGTGCCCAGCACGTAGCCGGACCCGCCGGTGAGGATGGTGCCGCCGATGACGACCGCGGCGATCGCGGTCAGCTCCAGGCCGACGCCGTTGAGCGGGTCGCCGGAAGACTTGTACAGCACGAGAAGCAGCCCGCCCAGCGCCGAGCAGAACCCGCTGATCGTGTACACCGCGATCTTCGTGCGACCGGTCTTGAGGCCCATCAGCATCGCGGACTGCGCGTTGCCGCCGATCGAGTAGACCGTGCGGCCGAACCGGGTGAACGCCAGCACGTAGACCGCGGCGGCCACGACGACCAGCGCGACGACCACGCTGATCGAGATGTGCAGTTCCCCGCCGAGCGGGATCTGCGTCTGGGCCAGGGTCGCGATCGTCGCGTTGTCGATCGAGTACGCCTCGGTGCTGATCGTGTAGCAGAGCCCGCGGGCGAAGAACATCCCGATCAGCGTGGCGATGAACGGCTGGATCTCGAAGAAGTGGATGAGCGCGCCCATCCCTGCGCCGAGCAGCGCGCCGACCACCAGCACCACGGCGATCGCCGCGTACGCGGGCCAGCCGTGCTTCTGCAGCAGGTCGCCGGAGATCACTGTGGACAGTGCGACGACCGAGCCGACGGACAGGTCGATGCCGCCGGTGAGGATCACGAACGTCATCCCGACCGCGACCACGA
Source organism: Amycolatopsis lexingtonensis (assembly GCF_014873755.1). NCBI lineage: Bacteria > Bacillati > Actinomycetota > Actinomycetes > Pseudonocardiales > Pseudonocardiaceae > Amycolatopsis > Amycolatopsis lexingtonensis. The sequence continues at coordinate 1,591,571 of NZ_JADBEG010000001.1, read as the reverse complement.
GCAGGAACGCGTTGTTGATGAACAGGTCCAGCACGACCTGCCCGGACCCGAACGCGTCGTAGCTGGCCGCGCCGAAGACGTACGCGCCGATGAGCAGCGCCATCGTCGCGAGGATCGGGAGGTGCCGCTGCTGCGGCCGGTAGCCCTTGATGCGGGTCAGCGTGGTCATGCCGTGACCTCGACCTTCTCCGGAGCGGACGCGGGAGCCGACGCGGCCGGGCGGGCCTTGCGGCGGCGGAGCTTGCGGCGGAACGCGGGCGACTGCAGCAGGCACACCGCGAGCACGACCACGGCCTTGAACAGCATGATCGCCTCGGGAGGGATGCCCAGTGCGTAGACGGTGGTGGTCAGCGTCTGGATCAGCAGGGCGCCGATCACCGCGCCGCCGATGGAGAACCGGCCGCCGGTCAGCTGCGTGCCGCCGACGACGACGGCGAGGATCGCGTCGAGCTCGATGAACAGCCCGGCGTGGTTGGCGTCGGCGCTGTGCACGTTCGCGCTGATCATCAGCCCGGCGATGCCCGCGCACAGCGCGCAGAAGACGTAGACGAGCCAGGTCAGCCGGGCCGACCGGAGCCCGGCCAGCCGGCTGGCTTCGGGGTTGCCGCCGACGGCTTCCACGAGCAGCCCGAGAGCCGAGCGGCGGACCAGCAGCGACGCGAGCACGAACACGGCCAGCGCGATGAGGATGGCGCTCGGCAGGGTGAGCACGAACCCGCTGCCGATCCATTCGTAGGGCGCGGAGTTGATCGTGATGATCTGCCCGCCGGAGATCAGCTGCGCGATCCCGCGCCCGGCGACCATCAGGATGAGCGTCGCGATGATCGGCTGGATGCCCAACGCGGCGACCAGCCAGCCGTTCCACACGCCGAGCACCAGCGACAGCCCGAGCGCCAGCCCGACCGCGACGAGCGTGGCACCCACGCCGTCGGGGTGATCGGCGATCCACAGGCACGCGAGCGAACCGCTGATCGCGACGACCGCGCCGACCGAGAGGTCGATGCCGCGGGTGGCGATGACGAGCGTCATGCCGATCGCGATGAGGATCAGCGGGGCGCCGTTCTTCAGGATGTCGACGAGGTTCCCGTAGAGGTGACCGTCGCGCAGTTCGATCGAGAAGAACGCCGGGCTCGCGATCAGGTCGCCCAGCAGCAGCGCGAGCAGCGCCACCACGGGCCAGAAGAGCCGCTTCTTCGCCAGGCCGGTCATGCCTGCACCCCCTCGGCCATCGTGGCCATGACGTCGTCCGCGGTGAGCCCCTGGTTTTCCCGTTGCGCCACGACCTTCCGGTCGCGCAGCACGGCGACGCGGTGACTCAGCCGGAGCACCTCGTCCAGCTCGGCGGAGATGTAGACGACGGCCATGCCGTCCGCCGAGAGCTGCGTGACGAGCCGCTGGATCTCGGTCTTCGCGCCGATGTCGATGCCGCGGGTCGGCTCGTCCAGGATCAGCAGCCGCGGTTCGGTGATGAGCCAGCGGGCCAGCAGCACCTTCTGCTGGTTCCCGCCGGAAAGGTGGCCGACCAGTGCTTCGGGGTCGGCCGGGCGGATGTCGAGCGTTTCGATGTACTTCCGGGCGATTTCGTCCTGCCGGCGACGCGACAGCGGCCGCGCCCAGCCCCGGGAGGCCTGGAGCGCGAGGACGATGTTTTCCCGGACGGTCAGTTCTTCGACCAGGCCTTCGGTCTTGCGGTTCTCCGAGCAGAACGCGATCCGGCGGTCGAGCCCGGCGCGCGGGGTGCGCAGGTTCGCCGGCTCGCCGTCGATCTTCACGGATCCGCTGTCGGCGTGGTCGGCGCCGAAGAGCAGCCGGGCCAGCTCGGTGCGGCCCGAGCCCAGGAGCCCGGCGAGGCCGACGACCTCGCCGGCGTGGATGTCGAGGCTGAACGGCTCGACCCCGCCCTTGCGCCCGAGGTCCTCGGCGGACAGGAGCACCGGCGCGTCCGCGACTTCGGCCCGGCTGGGGCCGGAGTCCTCGAGGGTTTCGAGGACCCGCAGCTCCTTGCCGATCATCTTGGTGACCAAGTCGACCGGCGTGATGTCCGCGGTGCGGTACTCGCCGATCAGCTTCCCGTTGCGCAGCACGGTCATCCGGTCGGCGATGGCGAAGACCTGGTCGATGAAGTGGGAGACGAACAGGATCGCCAGGCCCTGCTCGCGCAGGGACCGGACGACCTTCAGCAGCTGCTCGACCTCGCCGGCGTCCAAACTGGACGTCGGCTCGTCGAGGACGAGCACCCGCGCGTCGACGTCGAGCGCGCGGGCGATCGCGACCAGCTGCTGCACCGCGATCGAGCAGGTGCTCAGCTCGGCCGAGACGTCCACGTGGACGTCCAGCCGGGCCAGCAGTTCCTCGGCCCGCCGCCGCATCGGGCCCCACTGGATGCGGCCGAAGCGGCGGGGTTCCCGGCCGAGGCAGACGTTCTCCGCCACGGACAGGTTCGGGCAGAGGTTGACTTCCTGGTAGACCGTGCTGATGCCGGCCTGCTGGGCCTCGCCGGGACCACCGAAAGCGACAGTGGTCCCGGCGAGAGTGATCGTGCCCGCGTCCACCCCGTACACCCCGGTCAGCACTTTGATCAGGGTGGACTTGCCGGCGCCGTTCTCCCCCATCAGCGCGTGGACTTCGCCCGGGAACAGGCGGAAGTCGACGCCGTCGAGGGCGAGGACGCCGGGGAACTCCTTGCGGATCCCGGTCATGGTCAGGATTTCGGCGGGCATGCGGGACCTCTCAGTACTGCCGCTGCGGCAGGGCGGCCTTGGCCGACGCCTGGTCGAACTCGGTTTCCTGGGTTTCGATGCGGGCGGGCACCTGCTCGCCGGCGGAGACCTTCTTCACCAGGTCCATCAGCTGCGGGCCGAGCAGCGGGTTGCACTCGACGACGTGGTTGATCTTGCCGTCGGCCAGCGCCGTCAGCGCGTCCTTCACGCCGTCGACCGAGACGATCTTGATGTCCTTGCCCGGCACCTTGCCCGCGGCTTCGATCGCCTCGATGGCGCCGAGCGCCATGTCGTCGTTGTGCGCGTAGAGGACGTCGATCTTGGGCTGGGACTTCAGGAAGGCCTCCATGACCTCCTTGCCCTTGGCACGGGTGAACTCACCGGTCTGCGAGGCGACGATCTTGTACTTCGGGTCCGCCGCGATGACGTCCGCGAAGCCCTTCTTGCGGTCGTTCGCCGGCGCGGAGCCGGTGGTGCCCTGCAGTTCGACGATGTTGACCTGGCCGGTGGCGCTGCCGAACTCCTTGGTCAGCCACTGCCCCGCCTTCTTGCCCTCGGCGATGAAGTCCGAGCCCAGGAAGGTCTTGTAGAGCGACTTGTCCGGCGAGTCGATCGCGCGGTCGGTGAGGATGACCGGGATGTTGGCCGTCTTGGCTTCCTTGAGCACGGTGTCCCAGCCGGACTCCACCACCGGCGAGAAGGCGATGACCTTGACCTTCTGCTGGATGTAGGAGCGGATCGCGGAGATCTGGTTCTCCTGCTTCTGCTGCGCGTCGGAGAACTTCAGCTCGATGCCCGCGGTCTTGGCCGACTCCTGGATCGACTTCGTGTTCGCCGTCCGCCAGCCGCTCTCGGCGCCCACCTGGGCGAAGCCGAGCGTGATCGCCCCGCCGGAGCCACCGGAAGAGCCACCACTCCCGCAGGCGGTGAGCAGCACGAGTCCGGCCGCCGCGGCCGCCGCGGCGGCCCATCGCTTCTTCAGCACGTTCACTCCTCGATCGACGGTGATCAAATTTGTTAGCGTTAACATTCGGAGGGGTCTTCTCGAGCGGGGCGCGTTCGCCGTGCTAACGCGGCCCGGTGCTCTCGCGGACGATCAGCTCGGGTACGACCAAGGCACGCGCGTGCCGGTCGCCCCCGTCCATCCGCTGGGTGAGCAGGCCGAACGTGCGCCGGCCGACTTCGATGAAGTCCTGGCGCACCGTGGTGAGCGGCGGCGTGAAGTACGCCGCCTCGGGTACGTCGTCGAAGCCCGCGACGCGCACGTCGCGCGGCACCGAAACGCCCGCCTCGGCGAAGGCGCGCAGCAAGCCGAGCGCCATCTGGTCGTTGCCGGCGAACACGGCGTCCAGCTTGGGTTCCGCGGCAAGGGATCGCCCCGCCTCGTAGCCCGACCGCGAACTCCAGTCGCCGCGGATCACCCGCGGGGCCGGAACCCCGTGGCGTTCCAGGGTTTCGCGCCACCCGAGCTCTCGATCCCGGGCCTCCAGCCAGTCCTCCGGCCCGGCGACGTGCCAGACCGTGCGGTGACCGAGGGCGAGCAGGTGCTCGGTGGCGCGGCGGGCGCCGTCGCGCTGGTCGACGGAGATGACCGGCACGGGCGCGGTCTCCCCGCCGCCGACGGCGACGACCGGGAAGTCCGCGGGCGCGGCTTCCAGCGCACGGCCCGCACTGACGTGCGGGGCGATGACGATGATGCCCTCGACCGCTTGGCGGCGCAGGTTTTCCACCGCGTCGGCGATCGACGACCGGCCCGGCCGGCTCACGCTGGAGATCGTGATCGCGTACCCGGCTTCGCGGGCGGCGTTCTCGATGCCGTACAGCGTGCTGGCCGGACCGTACAGATTGGACTCGAGCGCGACGACGCCGAGCGTCCCGGTCCGCCCGGTGACCAGCGCGCGGGCCGCGGAGTTGGGCCGGTAGCCCAGTTCCTCGATCGCCGCGAGCACCCGGGCCCGCGTCTCGGGGCGCACCGGGCCGGTCCCGTTGATCACCCGCGACACGGTCATGTGCGAAACACCGGCCACACCCGCGACGTCGGTCAGGCTCGGCTGCCGCGTCCCGGCCGCGGTCACCCGCACGGGTCCGCCGGAGCGGGGTCGTTCAGCCACCGGCGTCCCCTCTCCGTCCGCGTCGACTGGATCTGCGTCACCTGTTCCGGTGACGGCGAGGAGTAGTGTTAGCGATAACACCCTCGCGGTCAACCCTGGGTCGCGTAACGGTGTGGTCACGTGCCCCGGCGTCGCTGCTCGCGCGGATACCGGGCCCCGGCCTGCGGAAAGCTTCGTTTGTGATTCACCGGCTGCGCCGTGACCACGGTGTTCAGGCGCATGTTCGCGCCCGGAGTCAGAGCGCGATCGTGGCCGCCACGGGCAGATGGTCGCTCCCGGTCGCGGGCAGCGTCCAGGCCGCCACCGCCCGCACCCCGCCGACGAAGATCTGGTCGATCCGGGCCAGCGGCAGCGACGCGGGCCAGCTGAACCCGAACCCGTCCCCGGCCTCGTCCTGCGCGGTTTTGAGGCGAGCGGTGATCGGGGCCAGCGCCCGATCGTCGGCGGTCCCGTTGAAATCGCCGACGAGCACGGTCTTTTCCGCGGGGTCCGCGGCGATTTCGGCGGCGAGCCGTTCGACAGCGGCATCGCGTCCGTCGGCGGTGAACCCCGAGTCGAGCCGCACCCGCACCGACGGCAGGTGCGCCACGAACACCGCGACGGGCCCCTTGGGAGTGTCCACTGTGGTCCGGAGGGCGCGGGTCCACGGCATGATTTCGACCGGGCTGGTGTCCCGGAGCGGGAAGGTGCTCCAGACCCCGACGGTCCCTTGCACGGTGTGGTGCGGATACCGGGCGGCGAGGGCGTCTTCGTACTTCGGGATCTCCGACCGCTTGAGTTCCTCGAGCGCGATCACTTCCGCGTTCGAAGCCGCGAGGGTTCGCGCGGTGCCGGCGGGGTCGGGGTTTTCGTCGTTGACGTTGTGCGAGACGACGGTGAGGTCGCCGCCGGTGCCGCGGTGGTCGAAGAGCTTGCCGCCGAAGTCGGCGGTCCAGATCACGGTGGGGAGGAGGAGTGCGACGAGGGCGAGGGCCGAGCGGCGCAGGAGGGCGGTGGCGAGCAGGAGGAGGACGAGGGCGCCGGTCCAGGGGAGGAAGGTTTCGAGGAGACTGCCCGCGTTGCCGGGCCAGTTGGGGACGAGGGGGTGGGCGAGGAGGAGCAGGGCGATGAGCACGGCGAACGCGGCGATGACGCGGCCGCGGCGCCAGATCCCGGCCCACCGCTTGGAGGTGGGCAGGCGTCCGCCGCCCGACCCCGACAACCGGGCGGGCTCGGCTCCTGGATGCCCGCTGCCCCGCCCCAGCGGCTGGGTGACCGCCGAACTCGGGTCGCCAGGCTGCACGGTCGCCGTCATCGGGTGGCCGCCCTCGGCAGCTCGTGCTGGATCGCCGCGATCAGCCGGCGGCTGTTCTCCAACGCCGCCTTCAAGCCCGCCGCCGGGGTGCCGCCCGGGCTCTGGTGCAGGACCACCCCCAGGATCAACCGACCACCGGAAGCCTGCGCCGCCCACATCAGCGCGCCGCCCGCGGCCGTCGACGAACCCGTCTTCAGGCCGATCACACCGTCACTGCCCAAGAGCGTGTTCGTGTTGACCACCGTGCCCGGTACACCGTCGACGCGCAGGCTCGGCGTGGCCACGATCGCGCGCAGCACCGGTAGCTTCATCGCCTCGCGCGCCAGCCGCAGCTGGTCGGTGGCGGTGCTCGTGGTGGAGTCCTCGACCCCGCTCGCGCCGGTGTACGTCGTGCTCGTCATGCCGAGCGCCGCGGCCTCGCGGTTCATCTTCCCGACGAACGCCTCCTGGCTGCCCGCGTCCCAGCGGGCCAGCAGCCGGGCGACGTTGTTGCCGGACGGGACCAGCATCAGTGCCAGCAGGTCCCGCTCGCTGATCCGGCGGCCCGCACGGACCGGCGCGGTCGACTCCTCCGCCGACGTCGATTCGGCCTCGGCCTGCTCGTCGACGGTGATCTGCGGGCCCGCCTCGGCCGCGTCGAGCGGGTGGTCCTTCAGCACCACGTAGGCGGTCATCACCTTCGTGACGCTGGCGATCGGCACCGGCTGCTGTTCACCGCGGCTGCCGAGTGAGCCCAGGCCCAGCACCTCGGCGCTCGCCTGCCCGTCCGACGGCCACGGCAGCGCCAGGTCGATCGACGGCCGCGCCGCGCTCGCCCGGCCGGCGAGTTCCGGAGGGAAGAGCACCCAGCAGGTCACGGCGATGGCGACGGCCACCGCGGCGGCGATCCCGCCGGCGACGGGTGGGATGCGGGTACGGGACATGAGCTCCTCCGGGTGCCGAAGCGCGCTCGCTCGAGCGCACTCCGATCACTGTGTCCGGAGAAGATCGCCGGCCCGTCGGGGTTGTTCGACAGGTCTGAACCAGAAGTGTCACAGGCCTGTACCAAAAGACCGCCCGGCACCACGTCGCGCGGGCCAGCCGCCGGACGTCAGGGCTCCGGCAAAGTCGTGCGCGGTCTGCGGGGGTCGCGGGTCGTCACGAACGGGTCGTTCATGACCTTGCGGGCGGTGACCGATGTGGCGGCTGGGGCTGGTGTTCTGGTCCCGGATGCACCCAACGCCACATTGGGGCGCATCCGCCAGCCACCTCCGGCCCGACTTTGCCGGGGCCCCGACGCCTGGCAGGGTGAACGACCCCTTCATGACGTCCGGAAGCCGGACCCGGGAAAAGACGCGGGACCGGTCCGCTCCCCGCCGCGCACGGGGAGCGAGCCGGTCCCGCCGATCGGGGGCCGCTCAGCTCACGTGGACGTAGTCGACCACCAGCTGCTGCGGGAACTGCGTGCTGCCGTCGGGGTCGCCCGGCCAGTAGCCGCCGACCGCGAGGTTGAGGATCACGAAGAACGGGTGGTTGAACGCCCACGCGTTGCCGCCGACGTCGGCCGGCGTGCGGGTCTGGTAGACGTTGCCGTCCACCGACCACACGATCTTGTCGGTCGACCAGTCCACGGCGTAGGTGTGGAAGTCGTCGGAGAAGTTCGGGCCGTTGTACGCCGCTCCGATGCCGCCCGAACCCGAATAGCCGGGGCCGTGGATGGTGCCGTGCACGGTGTTCGGCTCGAACCCGACGTTCTCCATGACGTCGATCTCGCCGCAGTTCGGCCAGCCGACGCTGCCGATGTCGGTGCCCAGCATCCAGAACGCGGGCCACATGCCCTGCCCGCGCGGCAGTTTCATCCGGGCTTCGACGTGCCCGGACGACGTGGAGAACTTGCCGGAGGTGTTGAGCCGCGCCGAGGTGTACTCGCACGCGCCGTACCAGCAGTTGTTGCCGCTGTTCTCCTTCTTCGCGGTGATCACGAGGTGGCCCTGGCCGTCGAGGGCCGCGTTGGCGGTCCCGTCGGTGTACCACTGCCGTTCGTGGTTGTTGACGTTGTCGCCGGTCTCGTGCACCCACTTCGAACCGTCGACGCCGCTCCCGGCGGCACCGTCGAAGTCGTCGGAGAAACTCTCGAGAACCGAAGCGGCCTGGCTCGGCGGGGCGGCCACCACGGCGCCGAGCGCGAGCAGGGCGGCGGGGACGGCCAGCAACCGGGCCGTCCGGCGCCACCGGGTGGGGATCCTGGTCGACGTCATTGTCGCCTCTTCTTCTTCCGCGGGCGACGGCTGGCGGCTCACCGGCGCCCTATTTGTTGTGGATCACAACAAAGTATGGACGGCGAAGTGGCGAAGAACAAGGCTAACCGGTCGGACATTTTCCGACGAGTACCCGATGGTCCGGACCACCGGGTACTTTCGGGCAACCACGCGGGTCAGCGCTGGATGCAGTCGAGGCCGATGCCCAGCGGGGTCGCCAGGTACTGGCAGACGTGCGTGGCGTGGGCTGCGTCGGTTTCCGTGCACGCGATCGGCACGCCGAGCAGATCCACCGAGCAGTAGGCGTAGAACTGGTTCGCGCTGCCGGGCACCGGGTCGGCCGACGCCGGGGCCGCCGCGGCGACGACCCCGGAAACCGCGAGCGCACCGGCCGCCGCCAGGGAAGCGATTCGGGTCTTCATCGTGCTCTCCTCCCGCTTTCTCCCCTGTGTGTCAGGGGGTTCGTGCTGATCAAGATTCCCCGCCCGGTTCCCGTTCAGCTCCCGGTCACCGGAAAGTGTCACGCGGGCGCACCGCGAACCGAACAGCCGATGAACACCAGATTGCACTATTACGTCCGAACGTCGGTGTTTTCGAGCACCTTCGATCACCTACGCTGGTCGCGCCGCCCCTGCCGAGGCCCCTGGAGGCTCCCGTGATGGCCGATCCGAACGCGCTCACCCGACGTCGTTTCCTCGGCGGGGTCGCCGCCGCCGGTGCCCTCGGCGCCCTGCCGCCCGGCATGGCCGAGGCACTCGCCGAGCCCCGCGCGACCGGCAGCCTCTCCGACGTCGAACACGTCGTGGTCCTCATGCAGGAGAACCGTTCCTTCGACCACTACTACGGCACGATGCGCGGCGTCCGCGGCTACGGCGACCGGTCGGCGATCGTCCAGCCGAACGGCCAGGACATCTTCCACCAGCCCGATTCCGGGCGCGGCGACGGCAAGTACCTCCTGCCGTTCCGGGTGGACACGACCAAAGTGGACGGTCAGGACCTCGGCGACCTCGGCCACGGCTGGACCGACCAGCACCAGGCGATCGCCGGCGGCGCCAACGACGCGTGGATCCCCGCCAAGGGCGAGATGACCATGGGCTACTTCGGCCAGGGCGACATCCCGTTCCACCGCGCGCTCGCCGACGCGTTCACCGTGTGCGACCACTACTTCTGCTCGGTGCAGGGCCCGACCACGCCCAACCGGCTCTACCTGTTCACCGGCACCATCGACGCCGAGGGCAAGGCGGGCGGCCCGGCGAACTACAACCCCGCCGACTACAAGCCGGTCTTCAGCTGGACGACCTACCCCGAACGCCTGCAGCAGCACGGTGTTTCGTGGAAGGTCTACGCCAACAAGGAAGTCGGGGACGCGAGCGGCTCCTTCGTCGGCGACTACGGTGACAACCCGCTGTGGCTCTTCCAGGCCTACCACCAGGACTACACCAGCGAACTGTCCCGGCGCGCCAGTGTGTTCCAGACCTGGGGCCCGGATTCGGGGCAGGGCAAGGATGTCGACCACGTCCTCGCCGAGTTCAAGGCCGACTGCGCGAGCGGCTCGCTGCCGAAGGTGTCCTGGATCGTCGCGCCCTACGGCTACTGCGAGCACCCCGAAGCGCGGCCCGTCGACGGCGCCGCGTACACCCAGACCGTGCTCAACGCGTTGTGGGCCAACCCGAAGCTGTGGGAGTCCACCGTCGTGCTCATCAACTACGACGAGAACGACGGCTTCTTCGACCACGTCGCCCCGCCGATCGCGCCGTCCGGCACCGCCGGCGAGTACATCGGCGGCCAGCCGATCGGCCTCGGCGCGCGCGTGCCGATGACAGTGATCTCGCCGTGGAGCCGCGGCGGCTGGGTCAGCTCCGAGGTCACCGACCACACGTCGGTCATCCGGTTCCTGGAACGCTGGACCGGCGTCGCCGAGCCGAACATCAGCGCGTGGCGGCGCGCGCTCTGCGGCGACCTCATGACGTGCTTCGACTTCGGTGCGCCGAGCACCCAGATCCCGCTGCTGCCGGACACCGCCGCACTGCGCAAGCAGGCCGACGACACGCAGAAGAAGCTGCCGAAGCCCGCCCCGCCCGCCACCGGCACGCAGCAGGTCCCGGTCCAGGAGACGGGGACCCGGCCCGCCCGCGCGCTCCCCTACCGGCCGCTGGTCACGACGTCGCTGAGCGCCGACCGCAAGATCCTCACCACGACGTTCGCCAACCAGGGCACCGCGGCCGTGCAGCTGATGGCCTACCGCAACGACGGGCAGACCGACGGCCCGTGGCCCTACGACGTCGCACCCGGGGCGCAGGTCAGCGACACCTGGCGGATCCAGCTCTACGGCGGCGGCAAGTACGGCGTGGCGGTGCACGGGCCCAACCGGTTCCGCTGGGTGCTCGCCGGGGACGCGAACAGCGCCGGCGCGGGCGTCGACGTCCTCGGCGGCTACACCACCGACAACAAGCTGCGGCTGACCATGCGCAACTCTGGGACGACCGCCGTCAAGGTCACGGTCACCGCGAACCACTACCGCACCGACGGGCCGTGGACCTACATCCTCGCCGCCGGGCAGACGGTGACCGACGACTGGAACCCGGTCGCCTACGGGTCCGGGTGGTACGACCTGTCGGCCACGCTCGACGCCGACCCGAAGTTCCTGCGCCGGTTCAGCGGGCACCTCGAAACCGGCGCGCCGAGCATCACCGGGTAGCCGTTCACATCCGTGACTGTTGTTCAGTCCATTGACGGGCCTCGCCGAGGTCGCCTATAAAGGGAACGTCCGGGTGTCCGCCGCAACACCTCCGCTGTTTCTCTTTTCCGGAGGCCATCGGTGTCCCCACGAAGTGCCGTTTTCCTCGGTACCACAACCGTTTCCGCCGCCGCGGTCGCTCTCGCCCTGACCGGCGGGGTGACCGCGCGCGCCGCGTCGGCGAGTCTCTCCGCGACCTTCGGGCAGTCGTCGGTCTGGACCGGCGGCTACGGCGGCGGCTACACGATCGCCAACCGCGGCGACGCGCCCGCCACCGGCTGGACGGTCGAGTTCGACCTTCCGGCCGGCTCGGCGGTCACCAGCTCGTGGAGCTCGGTGAAGACGCAGACCGGGCAGCACTACAAGTTCACGAACGCCGGGTACAACGGCGCGGTCGCCCCTGGTGCGACCGCGAGCTTCGGCTTCAACGTCTCCGGCGCGGGCCTGCCCGCCGGCTGCACGGTCAACGGCGCCGCGTGCACGGGCGGCGGCCAGGTCACCACCACGCCGACGACGCCGCCCACGACCACGACCACTCCCCCACCGAGCAGCGACACCGTGAACGTCTCGACAGCCGCCCAGCTCCAGGCCGCACTGGCGAACGCGGTGCCGGGGCAGGCGATCAAGCTGGCGGCCGGCACCTACCGCGGCTCCTTCGTCACGACGAAACCCGGCACGGCGGCGAAGCCCATCACCCTTTCGGGGCCCTCGAACGCCGTTCTGATCAACGACGGCCCGTCCGGTGACGCACCCGACTGTCCGACGCCGACCGCGGGCTGGGACCCGGGCTACGGCCTCTGGCTCTCGGGCGCGCCGTACTGGAACCTGACCGGGTTCACGGTCCAGGAGTCCAAGAAGGGCATCGTCGTCGACAATTCGCCGCACACCACCATCGACGGCGTCACCGTGCACCACGTCGACGAAGAGGCGATCCACTTCCGCCGGTCGTCGGCCGACAGCGTGCTGAAGAACTCCACGATCACCTACACCGGGCTCGTGCAGCCCGGCTACGGCGAGGGCGTTTACCTCGGTTCGGCCAACTCGAACTGGGCCTGCCACGGCAACTCCGGCGGCGTCGACCGCGGCGACCGGATCCAGGTGCTGGACAACCACATCGGCCCGTTCATCGCCGCCGAGCCGATCGACGTCAAGGAAGGCACGACGGGCGGCCTGATCCGGGGAAACACCTTCGACGGCCGCGGGATCAGCGGCGAGAACTCGGCCGACTCCTGGATCGACGTCAAGGGGATCGGCTACACGATAGAGGACAACACGGGCACGTTCGCCGCGCCCGGCACGTTCGCCAACGGCTACGAGAACCACAACACCAGCACGAGCCCGTCGTTCGACAACGGCTGCGGGAACGTGTGGCGGAACAACAAGTCCGACCTCGGCGGGGCCGGCGCCTACGCGATCAAGATCAGCTCGGTGTCGAAGTGCGCGGCGAACCCGAACGTGGTGTACGCGTCGAACACCGTGACGAACGCCAAGTCGGGCCTGACGAACATCCCGGTCACGCCGTAGTCGTTCCCCCTAAAGGTGCATGGCCAGCCAGAGGGCCACCCACGCGGCGGCGGCGATCAAGGCGCCCGCCGCCGCCGCGAGGAGCACCCGGTGCAGGCCGCGGGCGGGTTTCGCCGGTGTCTCGATGTGGTCCATGGAGTCGATCATGAACCACGCGGGCCGATCACGACAGCCGGCGCGCTCGTCCGGGCGACCCCTGCGCGGGGTACCCCGGGCGACGCACGTCACCCCCGGAACCGGAACACCGGTCCGCGCGGGTCGTTGTAGGTAGTGGCGGCGCGGTGAAGACCCCCGTCCCCCACTCCCCCGTTCCCTCCCGGGGTTCCCCCGTGCTCCTGGGCGGGAACGGGCCTCACGGCACGATCGAGTCGACGTACCCGCCGTCGACCCGCACGGCCGCCCCGGTCGTGGCCGAGGCGAACGGGGAACTCAAGTACACCACCAGGTGCGCGATCTCCTCGGGCTCGATCAGCCGCTGCAGCAACGACTGCGGCCGGTACTGCTTCATGAACTCCCGCTGTGCCTCGTCCCACGGGACGTCCTTGCCCACCAGCTGGTACACGAAGTCCTCGACGCCGCCGGTGTGCGTCGGCCCGGCGATCACCGCGTTGACCGTGACGCCGGTGCCCGCCGCGTGCTTGGCGAACCCGCGGGAGACGCCGAGCAACGCCGTCTTCGACACTCCATAGTGGATCATCTCGGCCGGGATCACGATCGCGGAATCGCTGGCGATGTACTGGATCCGGCCCCAGCCGCGTTCGGTCATCCCGGGCAGGTAGGCGCGGGTGAGCCGCACCGCGGCCAGGACGTTGACCTCGAAGTAGCGGCGCCAGTCGGCGTCGGTGATGTCCAGCGGTTCCTGGGCGCCGAAGATGCCGAGGTTGTTGACCAGGATGTCGGCGTCCGGAACCTCCTCGACGACCTGCGCGGCGCCCGCCTCTTCCGAGACGTCGCCCGGCGCCGGGAGGAAGTCCGCGTCCGGCAGGTCTTCGCGCAACCGGGCGATGGCCTTCTGGACCCCCGTTTCGCTCCGGCCATTGATCGCGACGCGGGCGCCCGCGGCCGCGAGCCCCGCCGCGATCGCCGAGCCGATGCCCTGGGTGGACCCGGTGACCAGTGCCGTCTTCCCGCTCAGGTCGACCCGCATCGTTCAACGCCCTCTCTCACCTCGACGTCCCGCTCCCCGGCCGATTGAAGCACAGCAGCCCGGGGCGCACCGGCTGGAAAACCGGTTGCCCGGCCGGTGCGGCGGCTACACCATCGCCGCATGACTTCCTGCCGCACGCCCCTCCTGCCGACCGCCGCGACCACCGCGCCGGTCCAGCAGCAGCGCTGCCCCCGGAGGCCGATCCCGCCCGTGCTGTGACCGCTGCGCTGCTGGACGGGCTGGTGGCCGGCTACGGCATCGCGATCCCGGTCGGCGCCGTCGGCACCTACCTGGTCGCGCTCACCGCCCGCAGCTCCCTCAAGACCGGCATCGCGGCCGCCCTCGGCGTCGCCACGGCCGACGGGGTGTACGCGCTGGTGGCGGTGCTCGGCGGCGCCGCGATCGCGAGCGTCGTCACGCCGGTGGCCGGGCCGCTGCGGCTGGTCTCGGCGGGGATCCTCGCCGTCCTGGCGGTGCGCGGGGCCGTCCTGGCCCTGCGGTCGCACCGGGACGCCACCGAACGGCCCGTGGCCCCGCTCACGCCCGGCCGCGCCTACGCCGGCCTGCTCGGCATCACGCTCGTCAACCCGGCGACCGTCGTCTACTTCGCCGCCTTGGTGGTCGGCGGCCGCGCCGGGACGCCGGTGCCGGCCCTCGACCAAGGGGTGTTCGTGCTCGCCGCGTTCGCCGCCTCGGCGAGCTGGCAGACCCTCCTCGCAGGCGGCGGCGCGCTGCTGGGCCGGGTCCTCACCGGCCCCCGCGGGCGGCTCGTGACGGCACTGGCGTCGAGCGCCGTGATCACCGCACTCGCCGTCCGACTTGTCCTGAATTGAGCGAAACCCGTTGTCCTGTAACGGTTTGTCCCCGGCCGCCGCGCACACGGGAAGACGTTAGCCGTCCCGCGGCGGCGTTACGGTCGGTCCCGGCGACAGGAGGCGGTCATGGACATGCCGATGGCGGGGACGTCGGGCTGGGACATCGCGGGGGCGATCCTGATCGTCGGCTGGGCACTGGCCATGTGGGCCGCGGTCGGCGTCCTGGCCTACGCGAACCGCGGGCCGGTGCGGCCGTGGGTGTACCGCGGCTCGGCGGCGGTGATCGGCATCGGCGTGCTCGGGCAGCTCGGGCACGTCCAGGAGCACATCGCCCAGGTCGGCTACTGGCTCGGCCACCCGGACTCGCCCGCGTGGATGACGCCGTGGGGCACCGGGCTGGCGAACGGCCTGCAGCTGGTGCTGCCGGGCCGGCCGACCTTCGGGATGGAGCTGCTGCACCTCACCGGCAACTTCATCTTCCTGGCCGGTCTCGCGGGCGTCATGGTGATCACGCGGCGGGCGCTGCGGACCCGCGCCCGCCGCTGGGCGAAGATGGGCGTGTGGATGCAGGGCCTGCACGGGCTCGAGCACCTCGTCCTCACGCTGTCGGTGGCGTTCGGCTCGCGCGCCATCGGGCTGTCGACGTTCTTCGGGCTCGTCGACGCGGGTCCCGGCCTGACCACCTACCGCGTCTGGTGGCACTTCGTCGCGAACGTCATGGGCTCGATCATCTTCGGGCTCGCGCTGTACCACCTGTGGCGGGAACGCCGGGAGGTGCGGGCGACGTTCGTCGTGCGCCCGCTTCCCGAGGTCACCCGGCAGGCGGCGTAGCGCACGTCAGCGTCGGCAGCGCCCAGTCGGCGTGGTCGTTGCCGTTGCCGTCCCCGCCGTCGCTCACCAGCAGGTCGAGGACCTGGGCCCCGGTGACGTCGACGTCGATCGGCACCGCGGCCTGGCCGCCGCGGACCACCGGCGTCGTGACGCGGGTGGTGCCGTCCACCGACACGCTGAAGGCGACGCTGCCCGCGGTGCCGGTTTCGCCGTCCACGCCGGCCGAAGCCGTCAGCCGGGTGCACGTGCCCGCCAGGTAGAGCTGGACGTCGCTCGCCGCGTGGACACCGAGCCCCTTCGCGTACGCCACGCCGCCGATGGTCATCGGCTTGCCGTCGCCCGCGCCCGCCTCGCCGTTGCTGGTGTCGCGTTCGACCGGACCCCAGCCGTTCGTCGCGGTCAGGAACGGCAGCGAGCTGACCGCGACCTGGCCCGCGGGTGGTGCTGGCGGGACCGCACCGACGATCCGTTCCCCGGTCACCGAGCCCGGCCGGCCTGCCTGCCGGTACGCCACCGCCACCTTCAGCGCCGCGGTGTCCACAGTGGCGGGCGGGGTCACGGTCCAGGTGAACGTGGCCGACCCGCCGCCGTCGATCCGCGCGGCCGAGGGCGGCGACGCGGGACCGGCCGTCCACCCGGCCGGCAGGCTCAGCGCCGGCTTGACGTCGAACGCCGGGGGCGCGCCCGCCGGGACCCGGACGGTCGCCGTCGCGGTGAACGGCTGCCCACCCGCCGCCGTGTCCGGCGCGGTCAGCGACACGCTCGCGGTGGGCGCCGGCGGCATCGCGTACCGCGCGGGGTCGTACCCGGGCGAGGCGTTCTGGCGGACAGTCAGCGGCGAGCGGTGACTGCCGTAGTTGGTCCAGGCGATCTTCCCGAGGCCGCCGGTGCTCCCGTCGAGGTTCCACACCGCGACGGCGATCGTGTTGTGGCCGTTGGGGTTCAGGATCCCGTTCGGGATCGGGAAGCTGTGCTGCGGTCCGAGGTAGTTGACGTACTGGCCGAGCTGCCAGCCGTTGACGAACAGCAGCGCCCGGTACTGCCGCGCGGGGTCGTCGGTGATGGTCAGGCCGAGCGAGGTGTCCTGGCCGCGCGGCAGATCCAGGTCCGCCGTCGTCCGGTACCACGAGACGCCGGGGGTGGTGTCCTTCGCGGGCAGGGACGCCGATGTCCAGTTCCCGTCGGGGAAGCCGGGCAGGGACCAGCCCGCGCGTTCGCCGTAGAGGCCGCCGGTGTTGAGGGGCCCGCGGACCGGGTCGAGCCCGGTCTCGCCGCCGCGGACGCCCTGCAGCCGCCAGGTGACCGAGGTCAGCGGCGCGCCGGTGAGCCGGGCGGCGGTCAGCCCGCGGGCGGCCTTGTTGCCGTTGGCGGCGCCGTAGTCCTCTTCGTGGCCCATGTTCACGGTCAGCACGGAGATCTCGTTTTCGCCCGGCCGCAAGGTGCCCGCCGGGAAGGGGAAGGTGTGCTGCGGATCCTTCGAGCTGCCGAGGAAAACTCCGTTGAGCCACGCCGAGAACGCGCCGGCCGGACCGCCGCTCTGGCTCGACAGCGTGATTCCGGTCTGCTTTCCGTCGCCGGTGAACCGGCCGCGGTACCAGGTGTTGCCGGTGTGGAAGCCGTAGTCGTCGGCGAAGAGCACCGGCTTCGTGCCGAGCGCCGTCGAGCTGTTGGTGGTGTCCTTGTCGGCCACCGGCCACGCCGAGTCGTCGAAACCGGGCTGGCTCTCGGGCGACTCCTGCTGGTGCTTCCACCCGGTCAGTGCGGGCAGCGTGACCGGCTTGGCGGCCGGCGCGGCGCTCGTGAAGCTGCCGCTCGACGTCGGCCGCACCGGTACCGGGAAACCGTTCCACAGCACCGCCTTCGCCGTCGTGAAGACTTCGAACGCGCCGTCGGTGCCGGTGTCGCCGGTGAGGGCGAGGGTGCCGTTCTGCGTGGCCGCCGTGCGGACGAGGTCGGTGCCGCGGACCAGGATCGGTCCCGCCGCGGTGTCCTGGCGCCAGAACGTCGCCGCCGTCGCCTTGTCGGCGAGCAGCAGGAGCAGCGGCCGCGCGCCGGGTGCGGTGACGAGCACACGCGCCAGGCCGTCGTGGGTGTAGTTCAGCCGCAGGTCGCCGCGGGCGGCGTCCCAAGTGGACGTTGCGCTGCCGCCGAGGACCTGCACCGACGGCTGCTGCGCGAACCGCAGGACGGTCTCCCCCGGGCCACCGTGGTCGCCGTAGAGGACGGCGACGTCCCGACCGCCGATGGCCGCGCTCGTCATGACTTCGGACGTCGAGTACTGCAGCCGCGCGGCCCCGAGGTCGTAGCCGGCGACGAGGATCTTCGACTGGCGGCCGTTCAGCGTGATGCCGGTGCCCGGCTGCTGCGGCACGACCGGGTAGTAGTCGGTGCTGCCCGCCAGGAGGTCGACGGCGTCGACCACGACGAACGGGCCGGTGGCCTGGGCGTTCTTCTGCCCGGTGACGGCGATCTTCAGCGTGTGCGCCCCGGCGGGCAGGTCGCGGACCTCGTAGCCGGTCACCTGGTTCTGCTTGCTCGCCGCGTAGAGGTCGACGGTGTCCACTTTGGACCCGTCGAGGTAGACGTCGGCGATGCCGTGGCTCGGGTCCTTCGACGTCACCCAGCGGATCCCGGTACCGGTGAAGGGGATGCTGACGCTGTCCCCGGTGACCTCCGAAAAGGACTCCGTGTGCTGGTAGTCGCCGCCGGTGTAGTTCACCTCCGGCCCGACGTGGCTCCAGGTTCCGGTGTAGCCGACCTCGGCCGCCCGGTCGTCGTAGGTGTAGCCCGCGTGCGCGGCGAGGTCGAGCGCGATGCTCGTGGTGTTCGTGGCGGTCGACGTCGAATCGGTGTGCCGCAGGGTGTGGAACTGCGTGCGGGTGTCGGGGTTGATCCGCGCGGTGTCGGTGAGCGCGGGATCGGTGAGCGGGGCGGCGGCCAGCCCGTCGGTCTTGGTCAGCGGGGCGACGGACTGGGTGAAGTACCCGATCAGCTTGTCTTCGTTGTACTTCGGGTCGAACTGGCGGGCTTCGGTGATCGCGGCGCCGTAGTCGTAGGAGGTGTAGTTCTGCGGGATCGCGCTCCAGCCCCACGAGGTACCGCCGTGCAGCATGTAGAAGCTCTGCCCGGTCGCGCCGACGGCGATGTTCTGCTTGTAGAAGACGTTCGCGAACTGGTCGTTGATCAACTGGGCGCACTTGGCGTACCCCGGGCCGCCCCACGGGTCGAAGGCCCCGCCCTGGAACTCGGCGGTGATCAGCGGCTTGCCGGGGACGTGGTCGTAGCTGATGTCGGGGACGCCGTTCCACCGCGTGGGGTTCGAGCAGTCGAAACCCTGCGGGTAGGAGTCGGCGGCGTCGACGTCGAGCGCGGCCTCGCCGGCGTTGAAGGTGCCGTTGTTGTTGCCGACCAGCGGGACGGTGATGCCGTCGGCACGGGCCTTGTCTTCGAGGTGCTTCATGTACGCGCGGCCGTCGGCGTTGCCGTTGTAGTACTCGTTTTCGACCTGGTAGGCGAGGACGCTGCCGGTGCCGTTCGTGAGCTGGTGGCGGGCGATGACGCGATCGATCTGCGTCTGCCACTCGTCGGAGTACTTGAGGTAGACCGGATCGGCGCTGCGGGTGTGGCCCGGCGTGGTGGACAGCCAGGTCGGGAAGCCACCGCCGTCGACCTCGGCGTTGATGTACGGACCGGGCCGCGCGATGACGTAGAGCCCGGCCTGCTGCGCCATGTCGAGGAGCTTGTCGAGGTCCCGGATGCCGCTGAAGTCGTAGACGCCCTGGCGGGGCGAGTGGTAGCCCCAGTCGAAGTAGAGGGACGTCGAGTTGAAGCCGGCGGCCTTCATCTTCTGGAAGATGTCGAGCCACAGGTCCGAGCTGGGGAGGCGGTAGGAGTGGAACTCGCCGGACCAGAGGTAGGTCCGCTGCCCGTCGACGAGGAAGGAGTAGCCGTCGTAGGTGACGGTGTGACCTTGTTTCGGTGGCGCCGCCGCGGCTTGCGGGACGGTCACCCCGGCGAGCGCGAAGACGAACGCGAGCAGGGCGGCGAACAACGTCCGGACGCGGCGCATGCGGGACCTCCTGGCACGGCGGGGGACCAGAATCGAACACGATCCTTTGCCGATCACACAGAAGTCGTCAAGATACAACACCGGGATGGATCAGTGCCGAGGTCGTGTTAGCGCTAACAGCGTGCGTCGGTTGTCTTGGATGAGTCATTCAGGACGGTTCAGCGCGGGCCGGTGCTCTCCCGCACGATCAGCTCCGCGGGAACCAGGTGCCGGGCCCCGGCGTCGCCGCCCGCCATGCGCTCCTCCAGCAGCCCGAACGTGCGCCGGCCGACCTCGATGAAGTCCTGGCGGACCGTCGTCAGGGGCGGCGGGAAGTACGCGGCTTCCGGTACGTCGTCGAAGCCCGCCACGTGCACGTCCTCCGGCACCCGGATCCCGGCCTCGGTGAACGCGCGCAGCAGGCCGAGCGCCATCTGGTCGTTCGCCGAGAACACCGCCTTCAGTCCCCGCTTGCCGGCCAGCGTCCGCCCGGCTTCGTAGCCCGAGCGCGGGCTCCAGTCGCCGCGCACGACCGCCGGGACCCGCAGGCCGCGCGCCTCCAGCGTCTCCCGCCAGCCGCGCTCGCGGTCGCGGGCCTCGAGCCAGTCCTCCGGGCCGGCGAGGTGCCAGACCGTCCGGTGCCCCAAGGCGAGCAGGTGCTCGGTGGCGCGGCGAGCGCCGTCGTACTGGTCGACCGAGATCACCGGGACCGGCGCGGACTCGCCGCCGCCGACGGCCACCAGCGGGATGTCCGACGGGGCCGCCGCCAGCGCGCGGCCCGCCGTCACGTGCGGGGCGATCACCACGATGCCTTCGACCGCCTGGCGGCGCAGGCTTTCCACCGCGTCCCCGATCGACGTCCGGCCGGGGCGGGTCACACTGCAGATCGCGACCCCGTAGCCGGACTCGCGCGCCGCGTTTTCGATGCCGTACAACGTGCTCGCCGGCCCGTAGAGGTTCGACTCCAGCGCGACCACGCCGAGCGTGCCGGACCGGCCGGTGACCAGGGTCCGCGCGGCGGTGTTGGGCCGGTAGCCGAGCTTCTGCACGGCGGCGAGGACGCGCTCGCGGGTTTCCGGGCGCACCGGCCCGCTCTCGTTGACCACGCGCGAGACGGTCATGTGCGAGACCCCGGCCATGCCGGCGACATCGGCCAGGCTCGGCTGCCGCGGTCCGGGTGCCGGCGCCTTCGTCTGCTCCCCCGCCTTCGCCCGGTCCACCACCCTGGCCCCTTCCACCTCGCGCCGTGTCCCCACGTCGGAGACGGTACCGCCGAATCGCCGCGCGCCGGGCCTCCCGCGCCGGGGCACGCGTCCTCACCTCGCCGGGAACCGGTGCGGCGGCGACGGGGCCGAGGTGGCCGTCGTGGCGACGCTCGTCGAAAGCGCTGGCGGGGCGGGCGGCTGGGCCGGGGCGGGATCCGGCGGGCGCATCGACGCGGCCACCACCAGGATCGCCACCACCGCGCCGGCGCACGTCCCGGCCAGCACCCACGCGGATCCCCTGTGCATACGGGTTGTTGTCCGGACCCGCCCCCGCTGTTCGCCCGATGTGGCCTGCGTCTCATCCGGGCGGGCGAGCGGGACGCGAGCCGAGATCGGCGACAACCAGTAGCGTGACCAGAATCGTGGAACGGCTCGACCGGCCCGACCTCGCCGCGCGAGATCCGAAAGAGGTCTTCTCGCGGCTCTTCGACGAGTACGCCCCGCCGCTGCGCGGATACCTCGCGGGCCGGGTCGGCGGGCACGCCGCCGACGACCTCGTGGCCGAGACGTTCGTCGTCGCGCTGCGGAGACGGGCCAGCTACGACCCGGCGCAGGCGCCGATCCGCGGCTGGCTCTACGGGATCGCCACCAACCTACTGCGCAACCACGTGCGCCAGGAGGTGCGCGGCTTCCAGCTGACCGCGAAGGCCGGGGCCGGCGAGCGCCCGGCCGAGAACCACGACACCGCGGTGGCCGGCCGGGTCGACGCGGCGGCCCGCCTCCGCGTGCTGGCCGGCGCGCTGGCCGCGTTGTCCGAAGAGGACCGCGACGTCCTGCTGCTCACGTCCTGGGCCGGGCTCGAACCGGCCGAAGTCGCCGAGGCCCTGGGCGTGCCCGCGAGCACGGTGCGCTCGCGCCTGCACCGCGTGCGCCACCGGCTCCAAGCCCTGCTCGTCCCCACCGAGGAGAACCCGTCATGAACGAGCTCGACGAAACCCTCGAGCTGCTCCACCGCGACGCCCGCACCGCGCCGGCCGACCTCACCGCCGCCCGCGCGAAGGTCATGGCCGAGCTGGACAGCTCCGTCATTCCGTTGCGGCGCAAGCGACTCCGGCGGTTCGCCGTGCCGGTCGCGGCCGCTGTGGCGGCGCTGACCGCCGTCGTCGTGGTGCGTCCCTCCGAGCCCGCGCCGCCCGCCGCCGGACCGGCTCCGGTGCCGGCGGCCCCGGTGCCCGACGTCAAGCTGATGTCGGCCGTGCAGGTGCTGAACCGGGCCGCGGACCTCAGCGTCGGCGCGGTCGACCAGCCGGTCGGGCCCGGGCAGTTCCGCCTCGTCGCCGAGCACACGTGGGTCGGGCGCGGCGTCCAGACCGCGGACGGCGCCGGCTACACGTACCTGTGGGAGCAGGAGGTCGACCGGTGGATCCCGGCCGCCGAGCGGGACGTCTGGCAGGAGACGCGCAAGATCCTCAGCACCGGGAAGTTCCTCGGCGGTTCGGTGCCGCAGGCGCAGGCGCCCGAGCCGGAGATCACGAACACCGACCAGGGGCAGTGGCGGGGCGCGTGCGGCGACTTCTTCCCGAAGGCCAAGCCCGCCAAGAAGTGCGGTGATCCCGCCGACTGGGACAGCCCGGCGTTCTACGCGGCACTGCCGCACGACCCGGCGGCGCTGTACGCGAAGCTGCGGGACCTGACGAAGGGCCGCGGCTCGACGCCGACGGTGATGTTCCACTTCGGCATCGAGATCCTGCGGGCCGGGCTGATGCCGGCCGAGCTGCGCGCGCAGTGGTACCGGGCGCTGGCGAAGATCCCGGGCATCACGGTGCTGGCGGCGTCGGCGAACCTCGACGGCCGCTCGGGCGTCGCGCTCGGGCTCGACGACCGGCACGAAATCCGCCAGCTGATCATCGACCCGGTGACCGGCGGGTTCATCGGCGAGCGCACGATCGCCGGCGCCGAGCCGACCGATCCGTGGATCAAGCCGGGCACGGAACTCGGCGCGAGCGCGATCACCACGTCCGTCGTGGGCGCGCTCGGCGAGAAGTAACCGGCTGTTCGCCGTGCCCCGGCCCCGGGGTGCGGCTACGGTCGGCCGGTGGGCATCGCCGTCCTGCTCTTCGCGGTCCCGGTGGGGATCTGCATCGGGGTCGTCGGCATCGGCGGGGTCCTGCTGCCCCCGGCGCTCACGTGGCTGACCGGCCTCGACATCCACGCGGCGGCGGGCACCAGCAGCTGGTGCTTCCTGTTCACGGGGATCGCGGGCACGGCGGCCTATGCCCGCACCCGGGCGATGCCCTGGCGCTTCGGCGGCTGGCTGACGCTGGGCGCAGCCCCGGCGGCGGCCGCGGGAGCACTGGCGAACGGCGCGGTCCCGGCGACGGTGTTGTGGCTGGTGCTGGCGACGCTCACGGCTGGGTCAGGAGCTTTCAACTTGTGGCCGCGCGGGCGGCGCGACGTTTCGGCCGAGCCCGGGTCGATGCCCGGCGGGCGCCATGACCTGTCCCCGGCCGCGGCCGTCGCCGTCGGGGTCTTCGTTGGCTTCGGATCAGCACTCACCGGCACCGGCGGGCCCGTGCTCCTCGTTCCCGTCCTGCTCGCCCTCGGCGTGCCCGCGCTGACCACCGTCGCCGCCGGGCAGCTTGTTCAGCTTCCGCTCGTCGGCTTCGCCACGCTCGGCTACGCCGCGCACGACTCCGTCCACTTCGGACTCGGCAGCCTCCTCGGCGTCCTGGCCGCGGCCGGCGTGCTGCTCGGTGCGCGACTCGCGCGCCGCCTCCCCGCCCGGCACCTGCACCGAATCGCCTCGGTCGCGCTCGTCGGCTTCGGCGCGATCCTCTTCGTCCTCCCGCGCTAAGCCGGCCCGAGCCGCACGCAGCAGAGCCCCGGCCCAGGTTCCAGCCGCGCGCGCAGGCCCCGGTCCCCCGCCCCGGCCAGCATGCCCTCGACCAACCCGAGGTTCATCTCGCAGACCAGCCGCTGGTGCGTCCGGGCCAGCTGGTGGAACGGGCAGTTGCCCAGCAGCACCTGATCGCCGTCGGCGCGCGGTTCGAAGCCGTGTTCTTCCAGCGTGCCCAGGATGTCCGGGGCGCCTCCGGCCAGTTCCACGCCGCGCTCCCGGGCCCGCCGGAGGAGGATCTCGCGGGCCGAGCCGCCGGTCTCGTCAGCTTCCTCGACGGCCGTGGCGAGCAGCTGACCGGCCAGTTCGTATTGCCGCTCCGGCAGGGAGACGCTCACCTGCCGGTCGGACCGCCGGTACAGCTTCGCGGGCCGTCCGGCGCCCGGGCCGGTGCGGCCGGTGCGGCGTTCGTGGCCGACCGCCAGCAGCTGTTCGTCCACCAGGCGGTCGAGGTGGAACGCGACGGTCGCGCGAGGCACGCTGAGGGCGGCGGCGACGTCGTCGCGGCTCACCGGGACCGGCTGGCGGACGACGTAGGAGTACAGCCGGCGCCGGGTCGGCTCGTCGAGCGCCGCGACCGCGGCCAGCGCGCCGGCCTGGGGTTCGTGCATCACCGCATTCTAAAACACAAAACGGTTGACGAAAAGCGGGACGAGCTTCTAACGTCGCCTCGACTTGCTTTTAGAAGGAGGCACGCCCGTGAGCGTCGAACCCGTTCCGCTGCGGCACCTCGGTGTCGTCCACGACCGCGACGCCGTCGACCTGCACGCGGCGGAGCGCGCGGTCGCCGACCTGCTGCGGGCGCTCGGCAAGGACCCGACGTCCGAGCACCTCGGCGACACGCCGCGCCGGGTCGCCCACGCCTACGCGGAAATGCTGCGGCCGCGCGACTTCCAGCTGACGACCTTCCCCAACGACGAGGGCTACGACGAGCTCGTGCTGGCCAAGAGCATCCCGGTGCAGTCGCTGTGCGAGCACCACATGCTGCCCTTCCGCGGCGTCGCGCACGTCGGCTACCTCCCCGGCGACCGGATCCTCGGCCTGTCGAAGCTCGCCCGCGTCGTCGAGCTGTTCGCGCGCGACCTGCAGGTGCAGGAGCGGCTGACCAAGCAGGTCGCGGACTGGCTGCAGGAGCACCTCGCGCCGAAGGGTGTCGGCGTGGTGATCGAGGCCGAGCACCTGTGCATGTCGCTGCGCGGGGTCCGGGCGACCGGCGCGCTGACCGTCACCTCGTCGCTGCACGGCCTGCTGCGCGAGGAACCCAAGACGCGGCAGGAGTTCTTCGCGCTGACCGGCGTGAGCGGGTGACGGGCACCCGCCCGGCCTAGTCCGCGCGCCGGTGCCGCCCGCCGCGCGACGCGCCCGCGATCGCCCGCACCCGCAGCACCAGGTCACCGCGGCGAGCCTTGCGCGCGTATTCGAGCAGCGCTTCCACCTGCTCCTGCGGCAGCCAGCCCTGGTCCGCGCCGGCCTCCAGCCGCAGCAGGTGGGTCACCAGCTCCCGCGAATCGTCCTCGTTCTCCCCGGCCCGCTCCGCGAATCTGCGGGCCGCTTCGACTTCGCCGTCGCACCAGGCCGTCATGGCCAGCAGCGTCGCCGTCGCCGTCATGATGTCGCCGCGGTGCACACCGCCCTCCGCCGCCAGGTGCTCCGCCAGCTGGAAGCTGCGCGTGCCGACCCCTCCGGCCCCTTCCCGGCGCACCGCTTGCGCGAGTGCCCGGATCTGCTGCGTGACGTAGTCCCCGCTCGACAACCCCGACATGTCGTCCCCTCCACCGCGCACCCCGATCCGTGCGTTCCCCCGACAGGTGTACCGCATCGGCCGCCGGATACGTCGAACGCCCCACGGGTTTCGTCCGATCGGTCGCGGATTCAGCCCGATCGTTCCGGACCGGCGCGCCGCTGGGACATGTAGACCGCCGCCGACGTGCGCCGTTCGACGCCGAGTTTGTGCAGCACCGACGAAACGTAGTTCTTCACCGTCTTCTCGGCCAGGAACAGCCGTTCGGCGATCTGGCGGTTGGTGAGGCCCTCCGCGACCAGGTCGAGCACCCGGCGCTCCTGCGGGCTCAGCTGCTCGTAGCGCGGGTCCGCGGTGGCGACGTTCTCCCCGCGCAGCTTGTTCATCACCGACGCGGTGAGCGTGGCGTCCAGCAGCGACCCACCGCCGGCGACCGTGCGGACGGCGTCGATCAGGGACCGGCCGGAGACCTGCTTCAGCATGTAGCCCGCCGCGCCCGCCATGATCGCGCCGAACAGCGCGTCGTCGTCCGAATAGGACGTCAGCATCAGGCACGCGGGCGGCGGCTCCACAGTGGAGCGGATCTCGCGGCACACCTCGACGCCCTGACCGTCCGGCAGCCGGACGTCGAGGATCGCGACGTCCGGGCTCGCCTGCGGGATCCGCACCAGCGCCTCGGCCGCCGTCGCGGCCTCGCCGACCACTTCGATGTCCGCTTCGGCCTCGAAGACGGTCTTCAGCCCGGTCCGGACCAGCTCGTGGTCGTCGAGCAGGAACACCGAGATCGTCATCGTCCACTCCCCTGCTCGCCGGCCCGCGCCGGCAGCTCGGCGGTCCATTCCAGCCGGGCACCGCCCCCGTCGGCGGCGACCAGCGCGCACGTCCCGCCCCACCGGGCCGCGCGCGCGGCCAGGTTGGCGAGCCCGCTGACCCGGCCGGTCTCCGGCGGCGGTCCCGTCCCGTCGTCGCGCACGGCCAGCGTCAGCCGCCGGCCCAGCCCGTCCACGGTGACGTCGACCGACGACGACGTCGCCCCGGCGTGCCGGGCGACGTTCGTCAGGGCTTCGCGCAGCGACGCGATCAGGTCCGAGCGGACGGCGTCCGGCACCGCGGCGTCCAGCGGCCCGTCGAACCCGACGCGCGGCTCGAACCCCAGTGTGTCGCGGGCGTCCACGGCGACCCGGAGCAGCTCCGCGCGGAGGCTGCCGTGCGCCTGCGCGGGCGCCTGCAGCGAAAAGATGCTGTTGCGGATCTCGCGGATCGTGCCGTCGAGGTCCTGGGCGAACCCGGCCACGCGCGCGGCGACCACCGGGTCGGCGATCAGCCTGCTCACGCCTTCGAGGCCGAGGCCGGTCGCGAACAGCCGCTGGATCACCAGGTCGTGCAGGTCGCGGGCGATCCGGTCGCGGTCTTCGAACACCGCCAGCTGCTGGCGCGCCTCCTGCGCGCGGGAGAACTCGACGGCGAGCGCGGCGTGCCCGGCGAAGGTCTCGGCCAGCTGGACGTCGGAGTCGGTGAACGGCGACTTGTCGCGGAACTTCGCGACCACCAGCACCCCGAGCGTGTCCTCGCCGACGAGCAGCGGCACCGAGATGGCCGAGTCGAGGTCCTTGATCATCGCCGGCATCGGCCCGGCGCGGTCGCGCTGCTGTTCCTGGACGTGCTCGCCGTAGTCGCGCACCACGACCGGGCGGCGGGTGGCGAACGCGACGCCGGTGGCGGTGCCCTCGGTGGGCACAGTCAGGCCGATCAGCCGGTCGGCGTCCTCCCCCGGCGGCTCGACGACGTCGAACACCAGCCGTCCCGGCCCGGCCGGGCGCGCGATCGCGCCCGCGGTGCCACCGGCGACGACGCGGGCGCGTTCGGCGATCAGCCTGAGCGTGGCGCGCAGGTCCTGCGACGCGAGCAGGGCGCCGGTGACGTCGTAGGAGGCCTCGAGCCAGCGTTCGCGGCGGCGCATCTGGTCGACGAGCAACGCCTTTTCGACGGCCATCCCGGTCGCCGCGGCGAGCGCGCCCAGCACTTCCCGTTCACGCCGGGTGAAACCGCCGTTCCCGGGTTCGACGAGGAGGGTCCCGAACACCCGCGAACCCGCGCGCACGGGCACCTCGACCGCGCCGGCGCCGGGCTCGCCGCCGTAGCGGGCGACGCCGTTTTCCGGCAGCTCCAGGCGGCCGCGCGGGGCTCCCACCAGCTCGCACGTGGTCGCGACCGCGCGTTCCAGCAGCGACGGCAGCTCGAGCTCGCGGGCGATGCCGCCCACGGCCGCGAGGATCGCCGGCATGCTGATCTCGTCCGTCACTACCCGTCGTCCCCGCTGGCTCCGCCCGAATCCCGGGCTACTCCCGGGCCGTCAAGGGTGCCACAGAAGACTGCCCGCGTCGGCCCAATCCGGTTCGTCCATCCGGTGGGTCGGTCGGCGGAGCGGGTTCGTTACTGGGCGTGGCAGGCGAGCCGGTGCCCGCTGATCGATTCGGCGGGGATGCGCAGGTACCGGTGCCCGGCCGGGAGCGGGCAGGGACACGAGCAGGCGAGGTCGACCGCGCCGGACTCGGTGGCCCGGCCGAGCAGGCTGACGTACCAGCCGGCGCCGAGGTCGTCGGCGTATTCGTCGGCTTCGAACGCGACGACGGCGTCGCGCGCGCCCGCGTAGAGGGGACTGGAGGCCGGAACGGCGAACACCACGGCGTCGTCGACGACGGTGAAGCGGACCGGGCGGACCGCCGGCATCGCCCGGTGGGTGAAAACCACCCGGCCGAGGCTCGCCGTCCGCAGCAGCGCCAGGCATTGCTGCCGGTCCAGCAGGAGCCCGAAGCCCACGTCGTCCACCATCGCGTCCCTGTGTTTCTCCTGTGAATACCCGGCCACCAGCGTGATCGGTTCCCCTTGTAACCCGATAGGGCCGTTCGGCCCGGCCACCGCCGCGCGGCACCGGCGGCACACCGCGGCGGTGCGCACCAGGGCCGGAAGACCCGGGCCGCAGCGGCCTCCCGACCGGTGTGGCGGCCACGGTGCGTGACTTAGCGTCGTGATCATCCGCGACGGCGAGTGTGGGAAAGGGTGAGGCCGATGTCGCCGCACTCCGCCGAGGGCGCCTCCGCTCCCTCGGCCACGTTCACCCTCGACCCGGCCCTCGTCCGGTCGGCCATCCGCGGCGACCACGCCGCGGTGGCCGGACTGCTGCACGTCCTGCGGCCGCCGGTGTTCCGCTACTGCCTCGGCCGGCTCCGCACCTGGCAGGACGGTTCGTCCGACGCCGAGGACTGCGCGCAGGACGTGCTCCTCGCGATCGTCAACGCGCTGCCCGGCTACCGC
The DNA here is from genome assembly GCF_014873755.1 of Amycolatopsis lexingtonensis. Taxonomy (NCBI): domain Bacteria; kingdom Bacillati; phylum Actinomycetota; class Actinomycetes; order Pseudonocardiales; family Pseudonocardiaceae; genus Amycolatopsis; species Amycolatopsis lexingtonensis. Next base: position 1,562,950 of record NZ_JADBEG010000001.1, on the reverse strand, counting down.
TACGAGGCCGACGGCTTCCTGGCGTTCGTCTTCGGCATCGCCTCGCACAAGGTTTCGGACTTCCACCGCCGCCGGGCACGCGACCGCACGAGCCCGGTCGCCGAGCCGCCCGCCGACCGCTGGACCGGCGGCGACCCGACAGGTGAAGAGGTCGAACGCGCGGCCGCGCTCGACTGGTCGTCCGGCCTGCTCGACACGCTCCCGCCGCGGCAGCGCGAAATCCTGGTGCTGCGGATCATCCTCGGGCTGACGGCGGAGGAAACGGCCGCCGCGGTCGGCCTCGCCAGCGCGGGCGCGGTGCGCGTGGCCCAGCACCGGGCGCTCGCCACCCTGCGGCGCAGCCTCGTCGGGCGGAAACGCGCCGCTTCTTGAGCACGCGTGCGACCATGCCCGGGTGCCCCCGCTGCTGATCGTCGTCGGCGGCCTGCCCGCGAGCGGCAAGACGACCGTCGCCGCGGAACTGGCCCGCCGCACCGGTTTCGCGTTCCTGCGCGTCGACACGATCGAGCAGGCGATCGTCCGCGCCTCGTCGTTGGCGCAACCGCTGGGGCCGGTCGGCTACGTGGTCGCCCAGGACGTCGCGGCCGACCTGCTCCGCACCGGCGTGAGCGTGATCGCCGAATGCGTGAACCCGCTCGCCGTGACCCGGGACGCCTGGCGCGAGGCCGGGCTCGGGGCCGGCGCCCGGGTCCTCGAAGCCGAGATCGTCTGCTCCGACCCCGCGGAACACCGGCGCCGCGCGGAAACCCGCGACGTCGGCATCCCCGGCCTGGTGCCGCCGACGTGGCAGGAGATCCTGGACCGCGAGTACGAGCCGTGGACGCGCGACCGCCTCGTCGTCGACACCGCCCGGCAGCCGGCCGGCGCGGCGGCCGGCGTCATCGAAGCGGCTGCGCGGCCGTTTCGCCGCTGACGTTCTCCAGCCGGCGGCCGGTGGTGCGCGGGCCGAGGACGGCGATGTCCACCGCGACCACCACGAGCGCGCCCGCGACGACGAGGAAGAGCGTCGTCGGGCCGTGCGAGTTCAGCAGCGGGACCAGGACGAACGGCATCGCGCCGCTGGCCAGGCGCGAAAGCGAGTAGGTGCCGCTGGACGCCGTCGACCGCAACGCCGTCGGGAAGATTTCCGCCTGGTAGATGTGGAAGGCGTTCGAGAACAGGTTGCTGGTCGCGGTGTAGAGGAAGCCGAACACGAGGATCAGCGCCATCGAGCCCGCGTAGCCGAACGCGATGCCGAATACCGCCATCGCCAGCACCGAGCCGACCACGAGGTACTTGCGCTCGACGCGTTCCACGATCGGCAGCGACAGCGCGGAACCGACCGGGTAGCCGAGGTAGGTCAGCGCGGCGAACAGCAGCGACTGCGAGACGGCGTACCCCTTGGCGGCGAGGACGAGCGGGACCAGCGTGCCGAAGCCGTAGTATCCGAGGGTCTGCAGGATGTGGAAGACGACCATCATCCAGGTCCGCCGCCGCAGGGTGGGGGCGAAGAGTTCGCGCACCGGCGCGGCGGCGCGCTTGCGGGTTTCGCCGCGACGCGGGGCCGGCGTGTCGACGGTGGCGCCGCGCGCTTCGGCTTCCATGCCGGCGACCAGGTGCTCGGCCTCTTCGGTGCGGCCGACGGAGTCCAGCCAGCGCGGTGATTCGGGCAGGCCGCGGCGCAGCAGAAAGACCGCGCCGGCGCCGAGCGCGCCGATCACGAACAGCCAGCGCCAGCCGGCGATGCCGAAGACTTCGTGTTCGGTGAGGCCGCGGGCGAGGAAGCCGACGACCGGGAAGCCGCAGAAGGCGAGCGTGTAGGCCCAGGCGATGAAGCGGCCGCGCTTGCGGGCGGGCAGCAGGTCGCTCAGGTAGGTGTCGGCCAGCGGCGGCTCCGCGCCGAGGCCGATGCCCGCGAAGAACCGCGTGCCCAGCAGCATCAGCGCGCTGCCGCTGAACGCGCCGAGCAGCGAGAAGGCCGAGTAGAGCCCGAGGTTCAGCAGGAACGCGCCGCGCCGGCCGAACCGGTCGGCGAGCCGGCCGAGGAGCAGGGCGCCGAAGAACATGCCGACGAAGGTCGAGGCGAGCAACGGCGGCAGTTCGGCCTTGGTCAGCTTGAACTCTTCGACGAGCACCGAGCTGAGCACGCCGGTCAGGAAGACCTCGTAGAAGTCGAAGAACAGCCCGAGCCCGACGGCGACGGTGGCCCGCCGATGGGTGCGGGTGATGGGCAGCCGGTCGAGCCGGCCCGCGATCGTGCCGGTGTCCGGCGCGGTGTCCGGGATGTGGGCCATCCGTCGTCTCCTTTGACTTCGCCACTATGTGGTTGGCGAACTCATGATGTGACGACAGGTGGATGGAGTCAAGGACTCACCGGACGGGGACAGGATGTGTCAGGCGGCGCCGGATCGCAGGCCGGGGCGCGGATTCGGACAAGGGGGACGTAGCCCCGGATCCGGAGGTCATGAACGGGTCGTTCACCTCACCAGACGACATGAACGAGTCGTTCACGACATCACGGCCGGGGCCCCGGCAACGTCACGCGGCTGGGCCGCTCTGCCGTCGGTGACCCGCTCGCCCGACGTCTTGAATGACTCATTCAGGTCTTCGGCGGTCCTGAATGAGTCATTCAAGACGCTGGCGCAACGCTGCGGACCGGCCCTCCCAGAGGCCCGCTCAGAGGGCGGCGACCTGCTCCACACCCGGCCGGTACCCCAGCCGCTCCGACGCACGCCGGGCCGCCTCCACCACCACCGGGGCCAGCCGCGGGACATCCGCCGCCGTCATGCGCTGGGTCGGGGCGCCGATGCCGATGGCCGCGCTGACCTCTCCGTTCAGGCCGAACACCGGGGCGCTCAACGACGCCGCCCCCAGGTCGCGCTCCTCGAAGCTCGCCGCGTAGCCCGCCGAACGGATCTGGTCGAGCTGCTCGGTCAGCAGGTCGATGTCGACCACCGTCCGCGGGGTGAACCGCGCCAGGCCGTGGCCGATCGCGTCCTTGATCGCCAGCTTGTCCCAGGCCAGAAAGACCTTGCCCGCCGAACCCGCGTGCAGCGGCATCACCATGCCGACCACGAACAGCCGGACCACCGGGTGCCGGGATTCGGCCAACGAAATCACCGTGCGGTACGCGCCGTCGCGGACGTACAGGCAGGCCGTTTCGCCCGTTTCGTCGCGCAGTTGCTGCAGCACCGGCCGGGTCAGGCGGACCAGGTCCAGGCCGAACGTGCCCGGCGCCGCCCAGCGGACCAGGCCGAGTCCGACGCGGTAGGTGTCGTCGTAGCGGTCGAGGAAACCCTCGCGCACCAGGTTGTGCACCAGCCGCTGGCACGTGCTCGCCGGCAGCCCGGTGGACCGGGTGATCTGCTGCAGCGTCAGCTCCGGGTCGTCGATCGTGAACGACTCGAGGATCTGCTTGAACTTGCGCAGCACCAGTACCGGCGTCGTCCCGCCGCCGCTGCGCTCTTCCTCTGCCATCGCCCCGCCCCGTGCCTGTGGTGTGCCGCTCAGTCTAGCGACGCTCACCCCCGTTGACTGCGCGACACACGCCCGTATTCTGAGTTAGTAACCCATATAGTGGTTTGGAGACGGGCATGAGTGAACAATCCGGGCCGCTCGCGGGTCTCCGGGTGGTCGAACTGGGCAACTTCATCGCCGCACCCACCGCCGGGCGCCTGCTGGCCGACTTCGGGGCCGACGTCGTCAAGGTCGAGCGTCCCGGCACCGGCGACGAACTCCGGCGCTGGCGGCTGCACGGCGGCGACACCTCGCTGCTCTTCCGCACCCTCGGCCGCAACAAGCGATCGGTGACCGTCGACCTGCGCCGCCCCGAAGGCCAGGACATCGTCCGCGCGCTGGCCGCCCGCAGCGACGTCCTGCTCGAGAACTTCCGGCCCGGCACGCTGGAACGCTGGGGCCTGGGCCCGGACGAACTCCGCGCGCGCAACCCGCGGCTGGTCGTCGTCCGCGTCTCCGGCTACGGCCAGACCGGGCCCTACCGCGACCGGCCCGGTTTCGGCGGCGTCGCCGAGGCGATCGGCGGCCTGCGCGCGCTCACCGGCTACCCCGGCCAAGCCCCCACGCGCGTCGGGGTCAGCCTCGCCGACTCCGTCGCGGGGCTCTACGCGGTGATCGGCGCGCTCATGGGCCTGCTGCGCCGCGAACGCGAGCCGGGCGCCCGCCCCGGCGAGGTCGTGGACGTCGCCCTCTACGAAGCCGTCTACTCCCTGATGGAGTCGCTGCTCCCGGACTTCGACGCGCACGGCGTCGTGCGCGGCCCGGCCGGCTCCGCGCTGCCCGGGGTGGCGCCGTCCAACACCTACCGCTGCGCCGACGGCAAGTACATCGTGGTCAGCGGCAACGGCGACGCGATCTTCCGCCGGCTCATGCACGCGATCGGCCGCGCGGACCTCGCGGCCGACCCGCGGCTGGCGGACAACGCCGGGCGCGTCCGCCACGCCGACCTGCTCGACGACGCGATCGGCGCGTGGGCGGCGACGCTCCCCCAGGAAGCCGCCGAAGCCGCGCTGCTCGCCGCGGCCGTGCCGAGCGGCCCGATCCTCACCGCCGCCGACATCGCGAAGGATCCGCACTTCGAGGCCCGGGGCATGCACGAACGGCACCGAGTGCGCCTCGGCGAAGACCGCGAAGCCGAAGTCACCTTCCCTGGCATCGTGCCCAGCCTCGCCGAACGGCCCGGCCGCACCCGCGCGCTCGGGCCGGACCTCGGCGAACACACCGAAGCCATGCTCGCCGAGCTGGGCATCACCGGCGACGCCGTCGCCGAGCTGCGACAGAACGGAGTGATCTGACGTGACCGAAGTCCTCATCACCGAGGTCGTGCTGCGCGACGGGCTGCAGGACGAGCAGCTCACCGTGCCGACGCACGAAAAGATCCGGCTCGCCCGCGCCCTGGTCGACGCCGGCGTGCGCGCGCTCGAAGTCGGCTCGTTCGTTTCGGCGCGCCGGGTGCCGCAGCTGGCCGACACCGGCGACGTGCTCCGGGCGCTGCTGCCGGACACCCCCGCGTGCCTGCACACCCTCGTGTTCACCGAACGCGGGGCGCGGCAGGCGATCGACGCCGGCGCGAAGTCGGTGCGGCTGGTCGTCTCCGCGAGCGACGGGCACAGCACCGCGAACGCCGGGGTCCCCACCGCCGCGGCGCTCGACCGGCTGGCCGGATGCGCCGACCTGCTCACCGAAGCGGGGGTCGCGATCGAGGCGTCGGTCGCGACGGCGTTCGTCTGCCCGTTCGACGGCGACACCGATCCGGACCGGACGGCCGACGTCGCCGCGCGGCTCGGCCGGCTCGGCGCGCGCGTCGTCCACCTCGCGGACACCATCGGGGCTGCCCGGCCCGGTCAGCTGCGCGCGGTCGTCTCCGCGGTCCGCGACGAACTGCCGGACGTCCCGCTCGGGCTGCACCTGCACAACACCTACGGCCGCGCGGCGGCGAACGCGTGGGAAGGGCTCTCGCTCGGGATCCGGCGGTTCGACGCCGCGCTGGGCGGGATCGGCGGCTGCCCGTTCGCCCCGGGGGCGTCCGGCAACGTCGCGACCGACGACCTCGTCGACTTCTTCCACGGCGAAGGAATCGCGACCGGAATCGACGTCGGGAAACTCGCCGAGGTGCGCGAACAGGTCGGCCTCGCGGTCGGCCACCGGCTCGGCTCGGCATTGGCCGCCATTCCCGCGGTGCCCGCGCCGCTGCGCTGATCCCGGGGTCGCACAAGGCTTTCCGGCCGGGCGCATTCCCCGGGCCTCACCTGGGGATACGGACGGGGGTTCAGTTCGGTTCAAACTTTTTTCAGTGCTTGCCCGGTGTCAAAGCCCCGTGTAACTTCCATAACGGAACGATAACCAGCCGGGTGACGGCGCGGCCACGGGCAGGTGAGCGCGCACCCACTGATGTCGGGTCAGTGGACCAGCCGGAAAACCGTTCCTTGCCGACGTATTCCTGACGGGGACGAGCCTGGGCTCGTACCCGTTCAGTGTCGCGCGTTCCCGCCAGCCCGACACCCCGGAGGATTCCCCATGTCCCGCGCCCAAGGACGGCACCGCCTGTCCCGCAGAACCAAGATCGCGACCGGCGGCCTCGCCCTCGCGATCGCGGTCGGCGGCATCGTCGTCGCTACGACCACCGGAAACACCGGTGAAGCCAGCGCCGACGAGGCCGATCCCGCCTTCTACATCGACATCCTGAAGGTGCAACCCAACCAGTTCGACCCGCGGCCGGTCTACGGCGCCGCGACGGGCACGTTCACCGTCGACTGCGGCCGCAACGAGAACCAGCACTTCAACCCCGACAACTTCATCGCCCAGCCCGGCGTCCGCAACGGCGCCCAGCACCTGCACGACTACGTCGGCAACCTCTCCACCAACGCCGACTCGACCAACAAGAGCCTGGTGAAGGCCGGTACCACCTGCCGCAACGGCGACAAGTCCGCCTACTTCTGGCCCGTCGTCCGGATCGACACCGGCGAGAAGGAGCAGAACGAGCCCGCCAAGGCGCCGGACGGCGACCGGGCGCAGGCCGCGCAGGAGGCGAAGACCGTCCAGGTGGCCTGCCCGGACGTCGCGAGCAAGCTGCCGGACATCCCGGACCAGGCGATGGCCGAAGTGGACAGCAACCTCGAGCAGCTCGACACCCAGACCGACGAGGCGAACCAGCGCGTCGCGGCGGCACAGGGCCAGGGCGGCCAGAACCTCGTCCAGAACAGCATCGTCGGCCCGCTGAACGACCGGCGGAAGGCGATCATCGACCGGATCCTCACCGCGATCGGCCGGTTCGCGCCGAAGCCGGGCGGCATCGGGAACCTGCCGTGCACCACGAAGCCCGGCAAGGACACCGGATCGCCGACGCCGCCGACGAGCAGCACCGCGGGCGGCGCGTTGCCCGGGCAGGACGGCAACAACGAGCTGCCCGGCAACGACGGCAAGATCCTGCGGCCGCAGAAGGTCCAGCTGACGTTCCGCGGCAGCCCGGTCGGCAAGGTCGTCGCGATGCCGAAGTTCCTGCGCGTGCTCTACGGCGACGCGAAGGTCTCGACCAACGGCCCGGCCAACGCGCGCGCCAGCTGGACGTGCACCGGGTTCGAGAACCGCGTCACCGAGAAGTACCCGATCTGCCCGCAGAACAGCAAGGTCAAGCGGGTGCACACGTTCCCGAGCTGCTGGGACGGGCAGAACACCGACAGCGCGAACCACCGCACGCACATCGTCTTCCCGGACCAGAACGGCCGGTGCGCCAAGGGGTTCAAGGCGGTCCCGCAGCTGCAGGTCTCGCTGACCTACGACATCCCGCACGACATCCAGGTCAAGAAGCAGTACAAAGTGGACGCTTTCCCCCAGGAGAAGCACAACCCGTTCTCCGACCACGACGACTTCGCGAACGTGATGTCGCAGCGGATCATGAACGGGCTGGTCAACTGCGTGAACCGCGGGCGGACCTGCCGGGCGTGACGTTCGCGGAAGCCGGTGGCACTTCGGTGCCACCGGCTTTTGCGGTTTACTGAGCGGCATGGTCACCGGTGACGAGGTTCGTGCCTTCGCGGCGACGCTCCCCCGCGCGTACGAAGCGATCGTGCGCGACCGGGTCAAGTTCCGCATCGGGCAGATCGTCTTCCTCGCGCTGTCGCGGGACGAGACCTTGATGGGCTTCGCCTTCCCGCGTGAGCAACGCGAAGCGCTGATCGCGGGTGAGCCGGAGAAGTTCCTGCTGCCCGAGCCGTCGGACCTGCGGTACCAGTGGGTCCGGTGTCGGCTCGCGGCGATCGACGTCGAGGAGATGCGCGAGCTCGTCCTCGACGCGTGGCGGATGTGCGTGCCGAAGAAGGTCTGGAACGCCTACGCGGAGACGCACCCGCTCTGAGCCAGGGAGTCCTCGGTCACCACGCGGAGCCCGGCCACGACGGCGAAGGCCAGCACCGCCATCACCACGAACACCATCCGCAGCCCCGAAACCTGGGCGATCGCGCCGCCCGCGAGGGCACCGAGGGACTTGGTTCCCCACGCGACCAGGCGGTGGCTGCTGTTCAGCCGGCCGAGCAGCCGGTCGGGGGTGAGGCGCTGGCGCAGCGACACCATGACCACGTTGGACACCAGGATGCCCGCGCCGCCGATGAAGAAGCCCGCGCCGACGGCGTACGGGTTCGCGGTCACCGCGAGCGTGCCGACCGAAAGCCCGCCGGTGAGCCAGGAAACCCACAGCGCGCGGACCCGGCCCAGGCGGCGTTCGACGGCTTCGGCGACCAGCGACCCGGTCAGCCCGCCCGCGGCGCTCGCGGCCATCAGCAGGCCGAACGCCGGTGCGGACAGGCCCATCGGCGAGCCGGGCCCGACCGCGTAGAGGACGAGGACGGCGAAGGTCGCGCCGGTGGCGAAGTTGAACGTCCCGACCATGAGTGAGAACGTCCGCAACACCCGGTGCCGCACCAGGAAACGCAGCCCTTCGGCGATGTCGGCGCGCAGGGTGGTGCGGCTCTCGCGCGGGATCCGGTATTCGCCGCGCACGAGCAGCAGGGCCGCGACGGCAACGGCCCACAACGCCACGGGTGCCACGAGCGCGGCGATGACGCCGGCGGCGGCCAGCACGCCGGCGAGCGGCGGACCGGCGAACTCGTTGGCGGTCTGCTCGGCGGCGAACATCCGGCCGTTGGCCCGGGCCAGCTCCGCGCGGCCGACCACCTGCGGGACGATCGACTGCGCCGCGGTGTCGTAGATCGTCTCGGCACAGCCGACACCGACGGCGACGGCGTACAGCGCCCAGATCGAGCCCCCGCCGAAGACGGTCAGCAGCGCGACACCGGCGAGGAGGCCGCCGCGGACGAGGTTGGCGGCGAGCATCGCGCGGCGGCGGTCGAGCCGGTCGACCAGTGCGCCCGCGGGCAGCGCGAGGAGCAGCCACGGCAGGCTGAAAGCGAAGGCCAGCCCCGCGATCAGCGCCGGGGACCGCGTGTAGCCGACCGCGACGAGCGGCAACGCGACCTTGAGGACGCCGTCGGCGAGGCTCGACAGGCCGGCGGCGGTCCACAGCCGCCAAAACGCGGTGGTCATTGGTGGAGGATCGCACATCGATGGGGTTTTCTCCATCGATGTGACCGGATTCCATCGATGGACTACGCTCCGCTCATGACGGAACCCCGGCGCCGACGGCCGGCGACGCCCGAGGAGGCGAAGGCCCTCGGCCACCCGCTGCGGCTGCGCATCATGCGGCTGTGCCTGGTCGACGAGCTGACGAACAAGCAGCTGGCCGACCGCCTCGACCGCGACCCCGGCACGGTCCTGCACCACGTCCGCCAGCTGGTGGCCGCCGGCCTCCTGCACCCGGCCCCGGTCCGCACCGGCCCGAGCGGCGCGCTGGAGAAGCCGTACCGCGCCGACAACGAGACGTGGTGGCTGGACGGCCCCTTGGCGACCGCCGACGCGGAGACGCGCTTCGCGCCGATCGAGATCTTCCAGGAGGAACTGACGGCGGCGGGCCCGGAATCGGTGGCGGTGTACGAGAAGTTCCTGCTGCACCTGTCCCCTGACGAGGTCGAGGAGCTCGACCGGCGGATTCTCGCGGTGCTGGACGAGTACGTGGCCACCGACCACGAGCGCACCGACCGCCCGGCGATCGGCGGCATTTTCGTCCTGCACCACATGATCGACCCGAAACGTCGATGAATCTCCACGTCCCGCCATTTCCCGATTTCGATTAACGCGACCGGAATCGTTACGGGAAACCCCCTTTCTCCGATGGATAAGCAGGACAATCCGCTCGGAGGTGGTCCCGGATGGACCCGATCAGCCTGATCGTGGGCGCACTCGTGCAAGGCCTGCTGGAAGGCGTCAAGGATTCGGCGCGCGAGGCGGTGACCGACGGCTCCCGCGCGCTGCGCGAGTCGATCACGCGCCGGTACGGCGGCCAGGTCGCGCGCAGCGTCGAACTGCTCGAACAGCACCCGGAGTCGGCGCAGTGCCGCGCGGCTGTCGCCGCGGAACTGCGGAACGCGGGCGCCGACCGCGACCCCCAGCTCGTCAGGCTGGCTGAGCGATTGCAGGCGCTCGTCGACTCCCCCGGCCAGGTGCTGCTCACCGAAGATCCGGTCGAGCGGGTGCAGCGGTCGAGCGCGCTGGGCACGATCCGGCAGCTGCTCGACGGGCACATCACCCAGGTGCTGGCGGTCCGCGCCCGGCACAGCGTCGAGGCGACCGACCTGCTGAGCGCCAACATCGGCCGCAACCCCGCGGTCGACCAGCAGGTGCGCGACGGCGTCGCCGGACTGCACGGGCGGATCCGCACCGTCATCGAGCAGGTCGCCGAGCACATCGAAAGCCAGCGCTACCAGGACGTCGAGGCCGCGGTCCGCGTCCTCCCGGCGGGCTACGCCGAGCGGGAATGGGCGTACCGGCTCGTGCAGACGGAAAAGCGGATGCACGTCTCGTACGAGTCGCTGCGGCTGACCGTGGAGTTCCTCAGCGCGCTCAACCAGAGCATCCTCGGCCGGATCGAGCGCGAGTCCTCGGCGCAGCGGCTGTCGGACATGATGTTCGGCAACGCGATCATCATCTACGAGCTGACCGACTTCGTGATCGGCTACGTCACCGGCTTCGCCATCAGCGGCGATCTCGACCAGCTGCACCGCGAGGCTCGAGACCGGGTCGACCAGACCCGCCAGGAACAGCGGGCGCTCGAAGAACGGTTGCGCGGCGAAAACGTCCCGGCCGCGATGCGCGAGCAGGTCCTGGAGGACATCCGCAACCGCGAAGCCGCTTTCCGAGAAATCGATCGCGAATGGGAGAAGTACCTCGGCGAGGTGCGGGAAATGCGGGAAAAGGCCGAAGGAACTCGCGCGATCCTGCCCGCGCTGGAAATCTTCCGCGACAACGCCCGCATCCAGATCATGACCCTGCAGCTGGTGGCGATGCTGCGCGTGCTGAAGCAGAATTCCGCGTCGTTGCGCAGCACCGTCGACACGCTGCAGGGCTTCCGGCTCGCCCCGCTCTCCCCCAGCCGGGTGCACCGCCTGCTGGGCATGGAGGCGAACCAGCCGTGACCGAGGACTACGCCCACCTGCCCCTCCCGCAGCTCGAGGAGCTGGCGCGCAGCAGCGACCTCCCGCCCGCACGCCGGCAGGCGGTCGAAGCCGAGCTCGGTCGCCGGTACGCGGAGAAGTGGCGCAGCTCCGCCGGACCGACGCCGTCAGCGCAGCAGCCGGGGCCGCCCCCGGTCCCGCCGGGCTCGTACCCGGCCCAGCCCCCGCTCCAGCCGCTCGGCCCGCCCCCGGCTCGGCCGAACCCGCAGGCGTGGGGCCCGCCGGTCCCCGCCGTCGGCACGCCGGCGAAGACCGGCGGCCTGGCCAAGCCCCTCGGCTGCCTGGCCGCGTTCCTGGTCGCGGCCGTGGCCGTGGTGGTGGTCGCGGTCCTGACCGACAGCGACAGCGCACCGCCGCCGAGGATCGGGACCGTGTGCGTCACGCGGCTGGGCACGTGCCCGATGGTGGAGTCGCTGCCGGTCGGCCAGTCCTGTGTGTGCCGGACCCCGGACGGAGACGTCGAGGGCGTGATCGCCTGAACGCGGCGGGCCCCTGCCCGGGGGAGGTGGGCAGGGGCCACGTCGGGCGTTCACCCCCGGCCGGGGATGGTGGCCGGGGGTGTCGCCGTCCCGCGCGGGTCAGCGGGTCAGTGGTTGACCTTGAACCACGGCTGCGCCCAGCCGAGGTACGTCTGGCCCCACTTGCTCTTGATCTGGTCGATCGTCGTCTCGGTGTAGGTGCCCGCGCCGTTGATGTCGTTCGACAGGAACTTGCCGCCGCCGATGGAGATCATCGTGTGGCCCGCGCCGCCGTTGGAGAAGAACGCCAGGCCGCCGGCCGGGACGTCCGTGCTGTTCGCGTGCTTGTACGTGCTGGGGATCTGCGTCCAGTGCACGTACGCCGTGGTCGAGCCGCTCGCCGTGAAGCCGTAGTTCTGGGCGTTGATGCGGTCGCACCAGCCGTCGTAGGAGGCGTCGTAGTTCGTGTGGATCCGCGACTTCGCCTTCGTGACCGCCTGGGCGCAGGTGTTCGGGTCGTTCAGGCCCGACGTCGAGCACGCGGTGGTCGGCGGGACCGGCACGTCGGTGCAGTCCGGGGCGATCCGGCCGTCGGAGCCGGTGTAGACGTAGGTGTCGGTGATGTAGCCGCTCGGGATGTGGTCCCAGATGTTGCTCGTGCCGTACTTGCCGGTGACCGTCTCGCCCGTCGTCTGGCAGTCGATCGTGACGGCGGTGCCGTCGGCGACCGTGCCGGTCGAGGTCGCGCCGGTGCTCGGGGCCGAGCGCACGGTCAGCGGCGCGCCGGAGTCGGTGTGCACCGTGCCCGTCGCCGCCAGCGCCGGCGTGGCGCCCCCCAGCACGATCGCGGCGGCGGCGCCGACCACGGCGACCGTCCGCTTCCCGATCCGAATTCTCATTTGTCCGTCCTCCAGTTTCCGGTGTGGCCACAGCGTGACGGCCGCCGGTACAAGGCCCGTACAAACGCCGGGAGCCGGTTCTGGAGATGCGGCAAACAGGACGAAGCCCCGCCGGAGGAGTCCGGCGGGGCTTCGGGGAACGGCTCAGGCCAGGTACTCGGCCGCCGCGCGCAGGCTCACGTAGGAGCCGCTGAAGGTGTCGATGCGCGGGCCGCCCTCGTCCGCCGGCCCCGGTGCCCCGGTTTCGACGCGGATGTAGTCCACAGTGGACAACTCGGCCAGCAGCTCGCGCACCCGCGGGTGCCGGTGCGCCTCCCGGGTGACCACGACGACGCTGCGGAAGTCGCGGGCCGCCGCAAGCACCGCGGCCGCGTCGTCCGGCGTGGCCGTCATCGCCCGCGTGCCCGGCACCAGCTCGGCCAGGTGCGCGCCGAGGCCCCACGGCATCGGGCCGGCCGCGATGGTGGGCTCGGTCTGGACGTCGACGACCAGCGGCGGGCCGTCCAGCCGCGGTTCGCCGCGCACGCGCAGCGCCTTGCGGGCCGCTTCGAGGCCGAGCCGCCGGTCGACCGGGCCGACCGTGGCCGGTGCCGGGTCGGTGCCCAGCGCCGCTGTCCGCGCGGCCGCCTCCGCCAGGCGGTCCAGGGGCAGCTCCCCCGCCGCGACCGCCGCCACGATCGCCGTGACGCACGCGTTCAGGTGCTCGGCTTCGAACGCCGCGCCGCCGAGGCAAAGCGCGTCGGCGCCCGCGGATAGGGCCCGCACGGCCGAGCGGCCGAGGCTGTCGTGCTTGCCGTACGCGCCCGAAACCGCGCCCATCTCCAGCGCGTCGGTGATGACCGCGCCGGTGAAGCCGAGTTCGCCGCGCAGGACGTCGGTGAGCGCGACGCGGTTGAGCGTCGCCGGCTCCTCGCCCCACGCCTTCACGACGAGGTGGCCCGACATCACCGAGCGGACGCCGGCCCGGATCGCCGCGGCGAACGGGACCAGCTCGATCTCCCGCAGCTCCTCCGGGGTTCGCGGCAGCACCGGCAGCGCCACGTGCGAGTCCTCGGTCGCGGCGCCGTGGCCCGGGAAGTGCTTGGCGCACGCCGCCACGCCGTACTTCTGCAGCCCCGTCACGTAGGCCGCGACGTGCGGCGACGCCTTCGCCGGGTCGAATCCGAACGCCCGGACGCCGATGATCGGGTCCTCGGCCGCCAGGGTCAGGTCCGCGCACGGCGCCAGGTTGAGCGTCACGCCGCAGGCCGCGAGCCGTTCGCCGAGCGCGGCGGCGACCGCGGTGGTCAGCTCCGGGTCGTCGGCCGCGCCGAGCGCGAGCGGGCCGGGCACGAACGACCCGGTGTTCACGTCGAGGCGGGTGACGTCGCCGCCCTCCTCGTCGATCCCGACCACCACGCCGTCCCGCTCTCCCCGCAGCTGCGCGGTGAGGGCGGCGACCTGCTCGTCGTCGACGACGTTGCGGCCGAACAGCACCACCCCGCCGAGGCCGTCGGCGATGCGCCGGCGGAGCCAGTCCGGCGCGGTCGTCCCGGCGAACCCGGGCAGAAGGACGGCTTCGGCGAGCTTCTCCGGTGAAGTCAACGCACTACCCCTTCACGGCGCCGGCGGTCGCGCCGGACACGAGCTTGCGCTGCACGAGCAGGAAGAAGATCAGCGCCGGGACCGCGTAGATGACCGACGCGGCCATGACGCCACCCCAGTCGGTGGCGAACGCCGTGCGGAACGACGCGAGCCACACCGGCAGGGTCTCCTTCGGCTTGTCCTGGATGAAGACCAGCGCGAACAGGTACTCGTTCCACGCGGTGATGAAGCTGAACACCGACGTGGTGACCAGTCCCGGCCCGAGCAGCGGCAGCGTCACCCGGCGGAAGGCGCCGGTCTGGCTGCAGCCGTCGATCATCGCGGCCTCTTCCAGCTCGTACGGGATCCCGTTGACGAAGCCGTAGAGCATCCACACCGTGAACGGCAGCGTGGTGGCGAAGTAGATCAGCAGCAGCGACGGCAGCGTGTTGAGCAGCCCGGCGTCCCGCATCAGCAGGAACAGCGGGATGAACAGGGCCGACACCGGCGCCAGCTGCGCCACCATGACCAGCACCAGGAAGCCCTTGCGGCCGGTGAAGCGCAGCCGCGACAGCGGGATCGCCGCCAGCGTCCCGGCGATCAGCGCGCACAGCACCGACCCGACGGTGACGATCAGGCTGTTGAGCAGGTACGTCGGGAAGTTGTCCTTGCCCAGCGCGGTGGCGAAGTTGCCGAAGGAGAACGACGTCGGGATCAGGTCGTACTTCGGCGACAGGATCTCGCCGGGCGTCCGCAGCGAGGTGACGAACATCCAGTACGTCGGGAAGACGATCGCCAGCGCGACCAGTACGCCGATGACCGAGAGCACGATCCGCTGCGACAGCGACTTCTTCACGACAGATCACCTTCCCGGGTCCGGGTGAGCAGCTGGATGTACCGGCCCGTGATGAGCGCGAGCACGATCAGCATCAGGGTCGCGATCGCGCCCGCCGCGCCGAAGTGGTTTCCCGCGATGCCCTTGAGGTACAGCACGACGGCCAGCGTGGTGCTGCCGCCGTCGGGGCCGCCCTCGCGGATCGCCCAGATCTGGGCGAAGGCGTTGAAGTCCCACAGCACCGACAGGAACGTCACCATGGTGGTGATCGGCCGGATCGCGGGCCAGGTGACCGCGCGGAACGTCTGCCACGCGCTGGCGCCGTCGATGCCGGCGGCCTCGTACTGCTCCCGCGAGACGCCGATGATGCCCGCGTACAGCGAGAACGTCACGAACGGCACGGCCTGCCACACGATGAGCAGCCCGATCACGGCCAGCGTGCTGGGGCCGCTGGAGAACCACGAGAAGCCGATGAAGCCGTGGAAGCCCAGCCGGTCCAGGGTCTTGTTGAGGATGCCGTACTGCTGGTCGAAGATCCACTGGAAGACGGTGGTCGTGGCGATCACCGGGGTGGCCCAGGCCAGCACCAGCGTCACCTGGACCATGATCCGCACGACCGGGCCGAGGTGGCGCATGAGCACCGCCAGCAGCAGGCCGCCGAGGATGGTGGCGGCCACGATGGCGGCGGTGAAGACCAGCGTCCGGAAGGTGACGGTCCAGAACTCCGGGTCCGAGAGCGTGTTCGTGTAGTTGTCGAACCCGATCCAGACCGTCTTGCCGGAGACGAGCTGGCCGATGTCGAGCTTGCGGAAGCTGATCGCGAGCACCTGGACCAGCGGCCAGGCGAGCAGGACCAGGATCGCCGCGAGGGCGGGGAGGAGGAGCAGGTACGGGAGCACCCGGTCGCCGAACCGGCCCCGCTTGCGCCTCTTGACCCCCGCGTCGCGCGGCGATGCCGGCGGGGTCGCCCCCGCCGGCATCGTCACATTCGCGGTCGCTGTCATCCGCCGATGAGCTTGTTCAGCGCTGCGTTGGCGTCGGCGGTCGCCTGGTCGAGCGTCTTCTTGCCGGTCAGGTACGCGGTCAGCATGTCCTTGACCGGGTTCTGGCCGGACTCCACGTCACCCCACTTCGGGCTGGCCGGCACGGCCTTGCCGTTGGTGGAGGCCTTCGCCATGACGCTGCCCAGCGGGTCCTTGTCCAGGCCGGTCAGGTCGGTCGACGTGCCGGGCACGACGCCGGCGGCGGCGAGCTGGCCCTGGTACTTCGCGCTGGAGAGCAGCTTGATGTACTCCTTGGCCGCGGCCACGTTCTTGCTGTTGGCCGGGATGGCCAGGTTCGAGCCGCCCAGGAAGACCGGGGCGCTCTGGCCGGCGGTCTTGCTCGGGATCGCGAAGGCACCGGTCTTGCCGGTCAGGCTCGCGTCGGTCTTCGCGGCCGTCGCCAGCTCCCACGGGAGGCCGATCATCATGGCCACCTTGCCGGCGCCGTAGACGGTCGCCTGCTGCGGCTTGGCCTCGTCCGCGTCCTTCGGCGCCTTGGTGCCGGAGGTGTCGACGAGCTTCTTGTAGAACTCGAGACCGGCCTTCGCGCCGGCGCTGTCCAGCGTCGCCTTGAAGTTCTTGCCGTCCGGCTGGGCGATGTCGCCGCCGTTGTCCCAGATGAAGGACAGCAGCGAGTACCAGTTCTGCCCCGGCAGGTACAGCGCCTGGAAGTCGGGGTCGGAGCCGAACTTCGTCTTCAGCTTCGTGATCGCGTCGATCCACTCGTCGTTCGAGGTCGGCGGCTTGGTGATGCCGGCCTGCTCGAACATGTCCTTGCGGTAGATGACCTCACGGTTGGCCGCGTAGAACGGGACGCCGTAGGTCTTGCCGTCGTAGGTGCCCGAGTCGGCGAGGCCCTTCAGCCACTGCGCACCATTGAAGCTGTCCTTGTCCCCGGACAGGTCGGTCAGCACGCCGTCCTGCGAGGCGAACGCCGCGGTCTGCGTGTTGCCGATCTCGATCACGTCCGGCGGGGTGCCGCCGGCCAGCGCGGTGGTCAGCTTCTGCTGGATGCCGTCCCACTGCTGGATTTCGTACTTGACCTTGACCCCGGGGTGCGCGGCCTCGAACTCCTTGTTGAGCGCGTCGGTCAGGGTGGTCGGCGCGGACCCGGTCATCAGCCAGACCGTGACGTCGCCGCTGATCGCGGCGTTCCCGCTCGACGAGGCCGCGGTGTCCGATCCGCTGGAGCCCGCGCAGCCTGCGGTCGCGAGGGTGAATGCGGCGGCGCCCGCCGCCAGCTTGAGCCAGCGTTTCACTCGATGCCGTCCTTTCGATACCCGGCCGCCACGGCCAGGCTCCCCAAATGGTGTAGACCAATGTTGGGGTTAGAGTGGTACGTACCACAGGCCCTGTCAAGGCGGTTGCCGGAACGTTGTAAACGCGGCGGGCACTCTGACGGGGAGTAGCCGGACGGTCACCCGTCAGCCGGGTGTGGTCGGGAGAAGTCGTCCGAATAGGAAGGTGTCCGGGCCGTTTTTCACCGCGAGGGAGCCGGAAATCGGGTTCCGTGCGGTTCGGGGGTACGACGAAAGTCGCTCCGGGTAAGGACTCTCGGAGTGACAGGTGCGGTCAGGACGGCGTTTTCGCTGGTGGCGCCGCGTGTCGGGTGGGCGCGCCCGACGTGGGATGTGGACGGCTGGAGCGGCACCCCGACCGCCGCCAGTGCGGTCCACAACCCCGCGCCCGCGGTCGCGAGACCACCTGGCGTCCCGGAGCAGCTCCCGCACCCGCTGGGCAGCACCGGCGGACCTGCGGCCGGCGGGAGGCGGGCCGCGTCCAGTTCCGTGCGCACCGCCCGGACCAGCCCGGCGACCTGGCGGGCGTCGAAAGTTGGTCGACGCTAAAACGAGCGCCCCAATGAGGTTTTCTCAGTAGCGTCCGTGGTGTTCGTGGTGGGTGAGGACGAGGGCTGCTTGGACGATGGTGCCGATGCGGTGTGGGCAGAGGCTGATGCGGTGTAGGGCTGACCAGCGGGTTTTGAGGATGGCCATGGCGCGTTCGCCGAGGGCGCGGGCTCGGGATTGCAGCTGGTTGTAGACCCGTTGGCGGAGGTGGAGGGGTGGTTGGCCGGCGGCTTTCTTGACCGGGGTGTAGATGCCGATGCCGGCGGAGTGGTAGGCCTTGTCGGCCAGGGTGGGCAGGCCGTGGGCTGCGGCGGCGGTTAACGCGCCGATGATGTCGAGGTCGCGGGCGGCGGAGAGGTCGTTGCGGGAGCCGGGCAGCACCGGGGAGACCCACAGCGGGAATCCGTCGGCGCTGGCCAGGAACTGGATGTTTCCGCCGAAGGCTCGGTGTTTGCCCGAGTACCACAGGTGCACGGTCCGGCCGCGGTTCTTGCCTTTGGTTTTGGTCGTGGTCGCCGCGACCCGGTCGCAGGAGATGAGGCTGCCGTCGAGGATCACGTGGGTGTCACCCCGGGCGCGGCGGTCGGCCAGGACTTGGTGCAGGTCCGGGGCTTGGGCGGCGAGGGCGGTGATGGCTTCGTGCAGGTAGCGGTAGGCGGTGGCGGTGCTGATGTGGTGGTCGGTGGCCAGCCGGTGCACGGGGGTGGCGTCGCGGAACCAGCGCAGCGCCAGGACCGCGTGCCGGTAGGGGGTCAGGGCGCGCCGGCCGCGGCGGGTGCCGCGCCGCAGCCGCTCGGTCTGCAGGACACGGGCAACGAACCAGACCAGCTCGCGCGCCACGTCGAGGGTGGCGCCATAATTGATCACGTGGGGCCTCTGGAACCTCGGACTTGATCTTCGCAAATCCAGTCCTACCAGGGGCCCCACGCCTATTCGCGGAACCACACCGCTACTGAGAAAACCTCAATGTGGCCTTCGGTGCGTCCAGCGCACCCAATGTGGCGTTCGGTGCGTCAGACGCAACCAACGCCACATTGGGGCGCATCGCCGGGCTGCTGCCGACCAACATCGGACGCGCGACACTAGCGCCTCCCGTTCCGGCGCCGCTCGCGCGCCGCCTTGGCCATGACCATCCCGATCAGCACCACCACGCCGCGTCGAAGACCTCCGGGCCGAGCAGGGGCGGTGGCGCGCCGAACGACCCGGTCGAGACCGAATCCGAACCCGCCTTGATGAACCGGAAGATCACCGTCACCCAGATGCCGAACCCGGCCAGGACCATCAGGTACCCGAGCACCATGATCGCGCGGCCGGCTCCTTTGCCGGTGGCCGGCAGGGTGATCGCTTAGCCTTCGGGGGTGGTGATTTCGTAGTGCCGGCGGTGGTCGTAGCTGTGGTGGATGTCGCGCCCGGCGTTGTTGATGGTCCCGGCGGAGACGTCGCCGAAGGAGACGCCGGACGAGCGCTGCCAGGTCCGGGTCTGCGACGCGCCACCCTCACCGTCAAGGTAGGGCGCGGCCACCGGGCCGAACTCGAGCCGACCCGGCGTCGGCCACCCAGGTTCCGCGCCCGGCGCGGCGGATCCCAGGCGTGCCGCAGCGACACCTGCTCCGATGGCACCCTCAGGTCGGCGTCGGGCCCGCGCCCCACCAGCCACGAACCGCGGCGCACCGCCAAGCGCGCACCGGACCCGCCGAGCGTTTCGATCCTCGCCTCGGCCATCGGCACTCCTCCCGCCGCACGGCTCTTCGCTCCCTCGAGGAAGAGCCGTGCGGCGGGTGCGGGAATATCCGGCGAACGGGTGAACCGGTTCAGACCTTCGGGGCCGAGCCGTCCGGGGTCTTGACCCGCTCCAGCAGCAGCTGGGCCACGTCGCGGACGTCGACGTTCTCCGCCTTCTGCTCGCTCTGGCGCTGGACCAGGCCGTCGGTGAGCATCACGCGGCAGAACGGGCAGCCGGTCACGATCGTTTCCGCGTCGGTCGCGATCGCTTCGTCCACGCGCTCGAGGTTGATGCGCTTGCCGATCTGCTCCTCCATCCACATCCGCGCGCCGCCGGCGCCGCAGCACAGAGCGCGGTCCGCGTGGCGCGGCATCTCCGTGAGCTGGGCGCCGGCCGCGCCGACGAGGTCGCGGGGCGGGGTGTAGACCTTGTTGTGGCGCCCGAGGTAGCACGGGTCGTGGTAAGTGACGCGCGGGCCGTCCTCGACGCCCTTCACCGGGGTCAGCTGGCCGCCGCGGACGAGGCGGTTGAGCAGCTGCGTGTGGTGAACCACCTCGTAGTGCCCGTACAGCTGCGGGTATTCGCGGCTGAGCGTGTTGAGGCAGTGCGGGCAGGTCGTGACGATCTTGCGCAGGCGCGGCTCGCGGCCCTCGAACACGGCGTTGAGCGTCTCGGCCGTCTGCTGGGCCATCATCTGGAACAGGAACTCGTTGCCCGCGCGGCGGGCCGGGTCGCCGGTGCACGACTCCTCGTTGCCGAGCACGACGTAGTTCACGCCGGCGATGTGCAGCAGCTCGGCCGTGGCGCGGACGGTCTTGCGCGCCTGGTCGTCGAACGCGCCCGCGCAGCCGACCCAGAAGACGTACTCGACGTCTTCGCCCAGCTCGCCGTCGAACACCGGGACGTCGAAGCCGAGGTCCTTGGTCCAGGCGAGCCGCTCGGAGTTGTTCTGTCCCCAGGGGTTGCCCTTGGTCTCCAGGTTCTTGAACAGCCCGCCCAGCTCGGTCGGGAACGCCGATTCGATCATCACCTGGTAGCGGCGCATGTCGACGATGTGGTCGACGTGCTCGATGTCCACCGGGCACTGCTCGACGCACGCGCCGCAGGTGGTGCACGACCACAGCACGTCCGGGTCGATGACGCCGCCGTCGGCCTCCGGGCCGACCAGCGGGCGCGCCTCCTCGTGCTCGGTGCCCGCGAGGATGTAGGGCGCCTCCTCGAAGAGGTTGTCGCGCAGGTTCATGATGACGAGCTTGGGCGACAGCGGCTTCCCGGTGTTCCACGCCGGGCACTGCGACTGGCAGCGGCCGCACTCGGTGCACGTGGCGAAGTCGAGCATGCCCTTCCACGTGAAGTCGCCGATCTTGCCGCGGCCGAACGTGTCGTCCTCGCCAGGGTCCTCGAAGTCGATCGGGACGCCGCCCGACTCCATGGGCAGCAGCGGGCCGAGCGCGTCCGGCAGCCGCTTCGCCGAGACGTTGATCGGCGCGACGAAGATGTGCAGGTGCTTGGAGTAGAGCACGATCGACAGGAACACCAGCATGACGCCGATGTGCAGCAGCAGGCCGACGGTCTCGAGCACTTCGGTCGTCGAGTGGCCCAGCGGCTCCAGCAGGTTCCCGACGCCGAGGGAGACGTACGCGCCGTTGTCGTACGGGAAGTTGCCGGACGCCGAGGAGGCGCCGCGGAAGAAGAACATCGTCCAGACGACGTTGAAGATCATGATGAGGATCAGCCAGGCGCCGCCGGTGTGCGAGCCGTAGAAGCGCGACGCGCGGTCCTTGCGCGCGGGGGCGTTGCGGATCCGGATGATCGTGAACACGCCCAGCGAGACGGCCACCGCGACGGCGATGAAGTCCTGCAGGAAGCCCAGCACCGCCCAGTGGCCGATCCACGGGATCGCGAACTTCTCGTCGAACAGGGCGCCGTAGGCCTCGAGGTACACCGAGGCCAGGATGACGAAGCCCCAGAACGTGAAGAAGTGCGCGGCACCCGGGATCGACCACTTGAGCAGCTTGCGCTGGCCGAACACTTCGCGAACCTGCGCGAAGAGCCGGGCACCCAGCTCGTTCGAGCGCTTCGTGTCGGGCTGGCCCGCCTTGATCAGCTGGTACAGGAAGGCCACGCGCTTCCCGGCGACGGCGAGGCCGACGACGGTCATGAGCAGGCCGAGGATGAGACGAACGAGCACGAGTCCTCCGCGTCGTGATGGAAGGACCGGCTCAGTGCGAGCCGGTGTAGTACCGGCACGCCTTGCACGCGTACCGCATCTTCGCGACCCGCCAGTGCTTCCGGTACAGATCGAGGTCGGCCGACCTGCGGACGCCCAGGCGCTGGTAACGCCCCGGCCGCCGCCGTCCGGTTTCGTACTGCTCGGTCGCGCGGCCGAGGTGGGCGCGCCGCAGCACGCACCCCCGCGTCCGGCAGCGGCCGAGCGCGCCGCGGCAGAAACGGTGCAGCAGCACGAGGTCGCCGGTCACTTCTTCGACCACGCCGTAGCCGGGATGGTCGCCCGGCCCGGTGAGCCGCACCGGCAGCCCGCAGTACGCGCATTTGAGCGTGCACGGAAGGCAGCCGGTGAGGTGCCGGATCCGCAGTTCGCGGCGGTCTTCGGAGCCGGGTCCACGGACGCGCGACGCCATAGAGCCTCCCGGAACGACTGTGATCGGCACCACTGTCTGCTACTGGAGGGTAATGACGAGATCACTTCGCGCGACAGGACCATTCAGCATAGTTGCACTGCGCCGTTCGGCGTAAAAATCGAGGCAAGGCTGACCTTACCGTCCGCATATCGGACGCTCAACACCGCGAATCGTACGTTTGGCCCTGCTGCGACCGGCGTGTCCCCCGCCACACTCCGGACATGACCTTTCACCCGGTCCCCTACCGGCCCGCCCGGCTGCCCGACGACGAAGCCCTCGCCCGGGCCGCCTCGCTGCGGCAGCGGATGGAAGCGCGGCGCTCGGTCCGGATGTTCTCCGCCGACCCGGTGCCCGAACGCGCGGTGCTGGACGCGATCGCCGTAGCGTCCACCGCGCCGAGCGGGGCGCACCAGCAGCCGTGGACGTTCGTCCTCGTCACCGATCCCGACGTGCGCCGCCGGCTCCGGGAAGCCGCCGAAGAGGAGGAGCGGATCTCCTACGGCGGCCGGCTCGGCGAGGCGTGGCTCGACGCGCTGCGGCCGCTCGGCACGGACGCGGTGAAGCCGCACCTGACCGACGCGCCCTACCTGATCGTCGTGTTCCAGCAGCGCTTCGCCCTCGACGAAGACGGCGGCGTCCGCAAGCACTACTACGTCGACGAGTCGGTGGGCATCGCGGTCGGCATGCTGCTGACGGCGTTGCAGGTGGCCGGGCTGGCGGCGCTGACGCACACGCCGTCGCCGATGCGCTTCCTCGGCGAGCTGCTCGGCCGTCCCCGCAACGAAAAGGCGTTCGCGGTGATCCCGGTCGGCTACCCCGCCGACGACTGCGTCGTCCCGGACCTGCGGCGCAAGTCCCTCGACGAAGTGCTCGTGCGGATCTAGTGTCGCGCGTCCGAGGTTCGTTGACGGCCGGCGGCGCGTGCGAACGTCTTGAATGAGTCATTCAGGTCTTCGGAGGTCCTGAATGACTCATTCAAGACCTTTGGTTCGGGTTGCCGGGCCAGGGCCAGGGCTGGCTAAAGGCCGGGCGGTTCGGGGAACGCCGGGCCGGACAGCCGGTCGGCGCCGCGCTCCCGCCACCACCGCGCCTCGTCCGCGTCCGCCACCCCGGCGACGCCGACTTCGGCGCCGGCCTGGTGGGCCGCGTCGATCAGCGCCGTCAGCGAAGGCTCGACGAGCGGGTGGGTGCGCCGCTCCACCAGGCTCGGCGCGAGGCGGACCGCGCGGGCCGGGAACTCCGTCAGGCAGGCGGCGTCGGCGACGCCGTGCAGTTCCGCCGGGACGCCGATTTCGGCCAGCACCTTGAGGTTGTCGGCCGCGTCGCCGGACTCCGCGAGCAGCGCCGCGGCCGGGAAGCCGGGCCGGATGGCCGCCGGGGCCAGGCCGGTCGACTCCAGCACCCCGCGGATTTCGCCGACCAGCTCGGGGTCGGCGGCCTGCTGCGGGGTGAGTTCGACGGTGAGCGGCAGTTCGCTCCCGGACGCGAGCAGCCGCTCGGCCGCCGTGCGCAGGAGCCACGTGCCCAGCGGCAGGGCCAGCCCGGTTTCGGTCGCCAGCCGCAGGCACGTTTCGTGCTCGAGCACCCCTTCGGCCGGGTGGTTCCACCGCAGCCGGGCCTCGACGCCCTGGACGGCGCCGTCGCCCGCGGACACCAGCGCCCGGTAGCAGACCTCGATTTCGCCGTTCTCCCAAGCGCCCGCCATCCCAGCGGCCAGGCCGAAGTCGTGCCGGTCGCGCCGGTCCAGCTCCCGGTCGAACAGGCCCCACTGGCTGCCCGTGCGCTGCACGCGCCGCAGCGTCAGGTCCGACGCGCGCAGCAGCTCCACCGGCGTGACGTCGCGCGGCGGCCGGTGCACGACGCCGATGGCGGCCGACACCGCCACCCCGCGCTGCCCGTCGACGTACTCCGGCTCCGCGAGCTCGTGGGTGATGCGGCGGACCAGCGTCAGCACTCCCGGCGTCTCCGCCGCGTTCTGCACCAGCACGCCGAACTCGTCGCCGCCGAGCCGCGCGACCAGCGCCGTCTCGCCGTCGAAGATCGTCTTGAGCTTCGCCGCGACCCCGCGCAGCACGCGGTCGCCGAGCTCCTGGCCGAGCCCGCCGTTGATCTGGGAGAAGCCGTCGAGGTCGAGGTGGAACAGCGTGACCCCGCGGGCCGGGTCGGCGTCGCGGAGCAGGGTTTCCAAGCGGGTGCTGAAGAACTGGCGGTTCGGCAGCCCGGTGAGGACGTCGTGCAGGGCCTGGTGCGACAGCCGCCGCTGCAGCAGCGAGACCTCGGTGTCGTCGTCGACGATCGTGAGCAGCTGCCGGGGCGCGCCGACGGCGTCGCGGATCACCGACGCCGCGAACGTGGCCCACATCGGCTCGCCGTCCTTGCCGACCAGCCGCCGTCCGGTGCGCAGCCGGTGCAGCTTGCCCGCCACGAGCTCGCGGTAGCCGTCCCGCAGCTGCTCGACGTCCTCGGGGTGCACCAGGTCGAACAGGCTCAGCGCGCCGATCTCGGCCGGCGTGCGGTTGAGCGTCTTGGCGAGCGCCGCGTTGGCCCGCAGCACGCGGCCGTCCAGTTCGGTGAGCGCGACGCCGCTGGCCGAGCCGGCGAAGACCTCTTCGAACTGCGCGCGCGTGATGACCTGCTTCTGCCGCGTCTCCTGTTCCACCTTCAGCAGCGCGCGGCTCAAGCCCTCCTGGCGCTTCTGGATGTCCTCGCGCAGCATCTCGCCGTAGCCCGAGCTCAGCGCGCCGAGCACCAGGACGACCCGCTCGGCGAGCCCGTCGAGGCGGTGCAGCTCCGGCTCGCGCACCAGTGCCTTGCCGAGCACCTCCAGGGTGCGGCGCAGGCTGTCCGTGCCGACGCACCGCAGCTCGACGAGCTTGCCGCCCACGGCCGCGGCCGCGTCGAGGTCCGGCGGGTCGCCGGCGACGGCGTCGAAGACGGTGGTGACCAGGACGCCCAGCTCGCGCTCGATCTCCTCGGGCGTGTGCGGCAGGTACGCCGTGGTGCTGATCAGGTAGCCCCACTTGCGCGCGAGCGTGCCGAGCCGCCGCGCCGCCCGTTCGGCGGACGGCTTCTTCCGTGGCTGGTCGCCGCGGGGTTGGGGAGCAGTCACCTCAGCCTGTCCTGGTTTCGACGCACGCGCACCGGTCTGATGGCCGATTTATCTTGGCGCGAAAAGGCGTCCGGCGCACGAAACAGCATTCATCCAATCGAGTGATAACCCTGCGGAGCGATCCCCAGGTCGCCCTGCAGCCACGATCGGGTGGCATCCCGGTAATCGGCGGCGTTTTCGTGCAACGCGACGGAATGCCCCGCCCCCGGGAGGACGTACATCGACAGCTTCGACGGGTCGGCGTAGTACGGCGCTTCCTGCGCCCGCAGCACATCGGGGTGCGCGCAGTCACGCAGGGCGAGCAGACCGCAGAAAAGGACGTCCTTTTCCCCCACCACCTGCAAAACCGGTGCGGTAATTCCTTGCGTCGCCGGCAACACGATCCCGAACAACGCCACCGTGCCCATCCCGGGCACCGAAACCTGGTCCTTGGTGGCTTCGTCCGCCGCGATGACCGCCGGGTCGGCGTCGCCGTCGGCGTAGAACAGCCCGGCACGCGCGCCCGGCTTCGTCGTGAAGTACAGCGGATCGCTGCCCAGCGAGCCGAGCTGGCCGTCGAGCAGGGCCGGCTGCAGGCCGAGGGCCGCGCCGAGGGCGAGCACCGGCAGGGCGGGCAGGTGCGTGATGCCGGTGAGGACCACGCCGTCGACGTCGTGGTAGGTCGACGCCTCCACGGCGACGACCCCGGACCCGACCGAGTGCCCGACGATGACCACCTTCGCGAACGGCACCCCGCCGACGCGCCCGGCGCGCAGGTGCCCGACGACCTCGTGCATCGACTCGGCCGCGGCCCAGACCGACAGCGGCAGGCTCAGCGGGTGGCTGCTGCGCCCGGCGCCGAGCTGGTCCGCGGCGAACGTCGCGTAGCCGTGGGCGGCCATGTCGCGCTGGTAGGAGTACCGCTGCGGGTCATAGGGCAGGTCCCAGTACGCGCTGTTGTACGTCCCGCCGTGCACGAGCAGCTGGACGGTGTCCGGTGCCTCGCCGGCGGGCAGGCACAGCCGGCCGTGCACGGTCGCCGGCGCGCCCGGCACCAGCGGCGGCAGCCCGGGACCGGTGACCGGCAAATCCGTGTCGGTGCAAGAGATCGAGGCGGCTTCGGCGGGCATCGCCGCGGTCAGCGAAGCGAGCAGAACCCCGCAGGCGAACAACGCGGACGTCAGCTTGACCGGCAGTCTCACGCCGTACTCCTCCGGATGGGGCCGGGCTGTTCGGACCCGAGAACACTACACCCGGTAGTGGAACCGGCACCGTCAGGTCCGGGGCACCACCGTCATCGGCAGGCGGTTCGGCTGCATCGTCGCCTTGAGCTGCGCGTACACCTTCTTGCCCGGCACCGGGACCAGGCGCCAGCGCGCCCCGATGGTGGCGGCGACGATGCCGATCTCCGTCGGCGCGAACACGTGGCCAGGGCACAGCCGGGCGCCCGCGCCGAACGGGATGTACGCGCCCTTCGGCAGTTCCGCGGTGTGGCCGGGCGTCCAGCGGTCCGGGTCGAACCGGTCCGGGTCCGGGAACCACCGCGGGTCCCGGTGCAGCGTGTGCTGGCTGACCGCGACCTCGGTGCCGGCCGGGATCCGGACCCCGCCCAGCTCGACGTCCTCGCGGGCGCGGCGCATCAGGATCAGCGGCGGGGTGCGGCGGACGATCTCGTTGACGATCTGGTGCGTGTACACCAGGTCCGGCAGGTCTTCGAAGCGCGCGGCCCGGCCCCCGAGGACTTCGTCGACCTCCGCGTGGAAGCGCCGTTCCACGTCCGGGTGCTGCCCGAGCTCGTGGAAGAACCAGGCCAGCGCCACGGCGGTGGTTTCCGCGCCGGTGGTGAGGATCGTGATGACCTCGTCGTGCACCTGGCGGTCGGACATGCCCTCGCCGGTGTCTTCGTCGCGGGCCAGCAGCAGCATCGAGAGCAGGTCGCCGTGGTCCGCGCCCTGTTCACGGGCGGCGACGACGGTTTCGCCGATGACGTCCCGCAGGCGCGCGGCCGCGGCGTCGAACTTGCGGTTCGGCGGGATGGGCAGGCGCTCCACGAACTTCGGCGAGAAGGCCCGGACCAGCACGTACTTGAGCATGACCGGGATCGAGCGCTGGATCTCCGACAGCGCTTCGTCGCCGAGCGCGGTGGAGAACAGCGTCTGCCCGGCGATGGTCAGCACGAGGTCCTGCATGCGCTGGTCGAACTCGACGACTTCGCCGGGCTGCCAGGAACTCGTCAGCTCGTCGGCCAGCTTCGTCATGGTGTTTTCGGCGTAGCCGGCGATCCGGGTGCGGCCGAACGCGGGCATGACCAGGCGGCGCTGGCGGCGGTTCAGCTCGCCGTTGGACGTGGCCAGCCCGTCGCCGAAGAGCGGGCGCATCTTGTCGAAGACCAGGCCCTTGTCGAACTTGTCGGCGTCGGTGGCGAGCACCTGCCAGGCCAGCTCCGGGGTGGTGACCACGTGCACCGGCAGCGGGCCGAGGTGGAGTTTGACGACTTCTCCGTGCGCGGGCAGGGAAGTGAAGAGTTTCAGCGGGTCGCGCAGCAGGGGCACGGTGTGCCCGAGCACGGGCCAGCGACCGGGGAAGTTCGTCATGGCCTCGTCTCCTCGTGACCGCGCCAGCTTAGCGCTAGACTCCGCGGCTCCGGAGTCCGCGAGGGTGGGAGGTCCTGTGACCGGGGAGCTGAGCTGGGTACCGCCGGAGATCGACACCTCGGTGCCGAACCCGGCGCGGGTGTACGACTTCTGGCTCGACGGCGACCACAACTTCGCCGCGGACCGCGCGCTCGGCGAGCAGATCCTCAAGATCATGCCGGGCGTCCGCGACGCGGCCCGCCTCAACCGCGCGTTCCTGCGCCGCGCCGCGCGCTACCTGGTCGGCCAGGGCGTCCGGCAGTTCCTCGACATCGGCTCCGGCATCCCGACGGTGGGCAACCTGCACGAGATCGTCCAGCAGGCCGACCCGTCGTGCCGGGTGGTCTACGTCGACCGCGAGTCCGTCGCGGTCGCGCACAGCGAACTGCTGCTGCAGGACAACGACAACACCCTGGTGCTGCAGGCGGACCTGCGCGACGTCAACGACATCTTCGACGGCGCGGGCAAGCTGCTCGACCTCGACGAGCCGGTCGCCGTGTTCATGTTGCTGCTGCTGCACTTCGTCCCGGACTCGTGGGACCCGGTGGGCATCCTCGCCCGCTACCGCGACCGCCTGGCCCCGGGCAGCTTCCTGGCCGTCACGCACGTCGCGGCGGACTCGGACTCCCAGCGCCTCGACGAGGCGGTCGAGGTGTACAAGAGCAACCAGGACCAGCAGAACCAGCCGGTCCCCCGCACCCACGACGAGGTCCTCGCCTTCTTCGACGGCTTCGAGCTGGTGGACCCGGGCGTGGTCGGCTGCGCGATGTGGAAGCCGGAGGGCGCCGGGGACATGTCCGACGACCCGGCGATCAACGCGCTGCCGTACGCCGGGGTGGGCCGGAAACCCTGATCACCGCAGGCATCCTGGCACGCGGGGCGCGTGTGGGGTGTCTTGAATGAGTCATTCAGGTCTTCTGGGGTCCTGAATGACTCATTCAAGACGTCGGCCCCAGGGCTCCGGCAAAGTCAGGCCGAGGCGGCCGGCGGATGCGCCCGGACCAGAACACCAGACCCAGCCGCCGCATCGGTCACCGCCCGCACGTCATGAACGCGTCGTTCACCTCGCCAGACGTCAGGGCTCCGGCAAAGTCGCGTCGGTGCAGCCCGCAGCGTTGCACCAGCGTCTTGAATGACTCATTCAGGACCTCCGAAGACCTGAATGAGTCATCCAAGACGTGGGGCGAGCGGGTCACCGGCGGCGGAGCGGCCCGGCCGCGTGACTTTGCCGGGACCCCGGCCGTGATGTCGTGAACGACTCGTTCAGGTCGTCTGGTGAGGTGAACGACCCGTTTATGACATGCGGGCAGCCGGATCGGCCGTGCTGAGCCGACTTTGCCGGGGCCCTGTCGCCAGACGTGGTGAACGACCCGTTCATGACATCCCATCACCGCAGGGAGAAGGTGGCCAGGTTCACCGGTCCGTCGAACGTGAGGTAGACGTCGTGGCGTCCGGTCGCCTTGGCCAGGGCCGCCGTCACCGTCGTGTACGCGTACCGGTCCCCGGTGGACGGCACCTGGGCCGTGCCCAGGACGGGGCCGGTTGGTGAGTCCAGGCGGACCGTGACGCTGGAAGGCTCCACTGTGGACACTGAAGCCGAGAACCGCGCGGGCCCGTTCAAAGCCACGTTCCGGTAAGCCACCCAGTTCCCGGCCGCGGCCGCCACCGACGTGCCGGACGTCTTGGCCGTGTCCGTGAGCGTGATCCCGGAGTAGTCGTCGAAGTTCTCCGCCGGAGTCGACCGGCTCAGGTCACGGGGCAGCGCCCGCTCCCCCGGCACGAACACCCGCTGCGCCGCGCCGAGGTCGACCGCGTTGCGGCCCACCGAGAACTCGCGGAACCCGGCCGTCACCACGGATCGTCCCCGCGCGGGGTCCCACGCCGCCAGGTCCGCCACCGGAACCGAGAACTGGACCGTGCGCGTCTGGTGCGGGGCGAGCGTCACGCGCTCGAAGTCCCGCAGCCGCTGCACGCCGGAATCCTTCGAGTACAGCTGGACGACGTCCGTTCCCGCACGAGCACCCGTGTTCGTCACGTCCACGCTCACCCGCACCGACGAACCGGCGAGCGAAGCCCGCGTGGGGCCGTACCGGAAGCTCGTGTAGCTCAGGCCGTACCCGAAGGGGTACAACGGCTTCCCGCGGTAGTACTGGTACGTCATCCCGGTCTTGGAGATGTCGTAGTCGAGGATGCTCGGCAGCCCTTCGTCCGAGGCGTACCACGTCTGAGTGAGCCGTCCGCCCGGGTCGACGTCGCCGAACAGGACATCCGCCACCGCGTGTCCCGTCTCCTGGCCGGCATGGCTGGTCCACACGATCGCCGGTACGGGCAGCGTGTCCCAGCCGGTCGTCGGGTAGCTGTTCTCGACCACGACCACGGTGTGCGGGTTGGCCTTCGCGACCGCCTCGATCAGCGCGCGCTGCGCGGGGGCCAGTGAAGTACTGGTCCGGTCGTTCGCCTCGCGGCCGTTGATGAACGGCATGCTGCCCACCACGACGACGGCCGTGTCCGCGCCGCGGGCCGCGTCGACCGCCGAGGAAATCCCGCTGCTCAGCACCTCGCGGCCGAACTTCGTGGCGTGCGCGGCGTCCGGGGCGGAGATCGTCAGCACCCCGTCGGCCCCCACGGCGGCGAAGCGGTTCGGGCCGAACCACGGCTCGTTCACCTCGTTGCCCGCGTACTCCAGGACGTAGCTGCCGTCCGGCTGCGGGTCGAGCTTCAGCTGCTGCTGCACGAACCACCCCGACGGCTGGTCGGCGTCGTTCACCAGGGCGCCGCCGGAGAAGCTCAGGAACTTGCCGTTCGCGGCGGCACGCAGGGTGTTCTTGCCCGCGCCCCAGTCGTAGACGTCGAAGGACTCGGGAGTGCCCGCCGTGGTCCCGCCGGCGGTCACCTTGCCCGCGGTCGCGGGCGCGGTCAGGTAGCGGCCGGTACCCAGATCTTTCAGCGCGATCCGGTCGACGCCTTCGGACGACGTCACCGCGGCCCGCTCGGCGATGCCCTGCTTCGGGGTGACGCGGTACGGCATCGCGCCGCTGTACCAATCCTCGTACAGCGTGTCCGAGAGCGGGCCGACGACCGCGACCTTCCGGCCGGCGGCAGCAGAGAGCGGCAGCGCGTTCGCGTTGTTGCGCAGCAGCACGACCTGTTCGTCCGCGGCCTTGCGCGCGAGGGCCTGGTGCGCCGGGGAGTTGATCACCGCCGGGGTGATCTTCGCGTACGGGTTGCGGCCCGGCGGGTCGAACTCGCCGAGCCGGAACCGCAGCGAAAGCAGGTGGCGGTCGGCTTTTTCGACGTCGGCCATCGTCAGCAGCCCGCGCTCGAGCGCTTCCTTGACCGCGGCGACGGTGATCGCGCCGTTGGTGTCGTTGTCGGTGAAGCTGTCGAGCCCGGCCTTGATCGCCGCCGCGTCGGCTTCGGCTTTGGTGGCGTAGTACTTCTCGGAGTTGACCAGGTTGGACGGTGCGCCGGCGTCGCTGACGACGGCGATGTCCTGGGGCGCCCACTTCCGCAGCGCGCCGCCGAGGTCCGGGCTCACGGTGTTCGGGCGCCCGTTGACCAGGTTGTACGACGGCATCACGGCGTTGGCCGCACCGGCTTCCAGGGGAATCTTGAACGCCTGCTCGTCGTAGTCGTGCAGGATCTTCGGCGGCACCGAGGAGTTGCTGGTGTCCCGGCTGACTTCGTTGTTGTAGGCCAGGTAGTGCTTCAACGTCGGGGCGGCCTGCAGGTAGCGCGGGTCGTCGCCCTGGATGCCGCGGCCGTACGCGGTCGCCAGCGCGCCGGTCAGGTGCGGGTCCTCGGAGTAGCCCTCCTCGTTGCGGCCCCAGCGCGGGTCGCGCAGCAGATTGACGACCGGCGCCCACAGGTTCAAGCCCCACAGCGTCGGGTTCCGCGCGTTGAAGCCGCGGGCCTCCTGCCCGACCGCCGCGCCGACCTGCTTGACCAGCGCCGGGTCCCACGTCGAAGCCAGGCCGACGGCCTGCGGGAACACGGTGCCGTCCGCCTTCACGACCGCGCCGTTGTTGTCGTAGTCCGTCGACCACGCGACGCCGTGCAGGGCTTCGGTGCCGGTCTTGAACACGCCGATGCCGAGCCGCGGGATGGCGGGCTGGTACTGGTGCAGCAGCGAGATCTTCTCGTCCGCGGTCAGCCGGGACAGCAGGTCGTCGATCCGCGCGGCCACCGGCAGCGCCGGATCGCGGAACGGCGGTGGCGGCGCCGCGAGCGCCGGCGACGGGGCCAGCAGCAGGGTCGCGGTCACCACCGGGACGAGGACGCGGCGGAACGGGGACTGGCGCACGGACGGCCTCCGGATTCGTCGAATCGTTTCGACGGCGCGGCGCGGAACATTCGCGTCGAAGGTGGGGATGCGGACGACTATTACAGCCGCGTCGACGGCAGGTCAAGACTTGCTGGGCACGCTCCCAGCTACTCCGCGCGAACGGCCGGAACTTGCCCCTGAGCTGCGCGAAGAACCGCCATCAGCGGCGTTCGACAATTTCGACGAACACCATCGCTGTCGAATGGGAATCGAATTGCGGGGAATCGCGAATCACGCTTGTGTTTCCGGCGGGTGTCGCTTACCTTCGTGCCATCGTCGATGCGCTTCGACAATGATCTCCCGCCCCGTCCCCAGGAGGCTGCCCGTGGTCACGATCAACGACGTCGCGAGCGCGGCGGGAGTCGCCCCCAGCACGGTGTCGTACGTGATCAGCGGCAAGCGCTCGATCTCGCCCAAGACCCGGCGGCTGGTCGAGGACAGCATCCGCAAGCTCGGCTACCACCCGCACGCCGGCGCGCGGGCGCTGGCCAGCAGCAAGACCAACGTACTGGCACTGGTCGTCCCGCTGCGCACCGACCTCAACGTCGCCGTGGTGATGGAGTTCGTCGCCTCGGCGGTCACCGCGGCCCGCGCGCACGACCACGACCTGCTGCTGCTCACCAAGGACGAAGGCCCCGCCGCGCTGCAGCGGGTGGCGTCCTCGGCGATCGCCGACGCGCTGATGGTGATGGACGTCGAAACCGCCGACCCGCGGGTGCCGATGCTGCTCGCGCTCGACCTGCCGGTGGTACTCATCGGCGTGCCCGACCACCCGGCCGGGCTCAGCTGCGTCGACCTCGACTTCACCGCCGCCGCCTCGGCGTGCGTCGCGCACCTGGCCGAGCTCGGGCACCGCTCGATCGGGCTGATCGGCCCTTCCCCCGCCGTCTACCGGCGCGGGACGAGCTACGCGACCCGGTTCCTGCGCGGCTTCGACGAAGCGGCGAAGACGCGTGAAGTGCGGGCGGCGAACCGGCCGTGCGCCCACTCCTACGAAGCGGTGAGCGCCTGCCTCGACGACCTGCTCACCGCCGACCCGGACCTGACCGGCCTGGTCGTGCACAACGAAGCCGTCCTGCCCGGCCTGCTGGCGGAGCTGCGCCACCGCGGCCTGCGCGTGCCCGAGGACATCTCGGTCATCGCGGTCTGCCCGGACAGCATGGCCGAGCAGCACGCCGTCGCGCTGACCAACGTGGCCATCCCGGCCGAGGAGGTCGGCACCCAGGCCGTCGAGATGACGATGCGCCGGCTCGCCGGCCACACCACCCCGGAGGTCCGCCTGCTCGGGCCTCGTCTCACCCGGCGCGAAAGCACGGCCGCGCCCCGAGCCTGATCCCGGTTCTGCTCCACCGCCGAAGGAGAATCGCCATGCCCGTAGCCCGTCGCGCCCTCGTCCTGGCCGCGAGCGCCGCGCTCCTGGCCGCCTGCAGCCCCAGTCCCGCGCCCACGACGTCGAACAACGCCCAGCCCGCCGGCTCGATCACCGAGCTCGACTACTACGCCGACGAGCAGGGATCGGCGGCCTGGCAGAAGATCCTCGACACGTGCGCGGGCCAGACCGGCATCAAGATCGAGCGGCAGAAGGTGCCGACGAACCAGATGCTGCCGAAGGTCCTGCAGGGCGCCAGCTCGAAGACGTTGCCGGACCTGCTGTTCACCGACAACCCGACGCTGCAGCAGGTCGCCGCCACCGGCGCGCTGACCCCGCTGGCCGACTACGGCATCACCACCGACGGCTACTACGAGAGCATCGTCAAGGCCGGGACCTACCAGGACAAGGTGTACGGCGTGGCCCCCGGCGTCAACGGGCTCGCGCTGATCTACAACAAGGACCTCCTCGCCGCGGCCGGCGTCCAGCCGCCGAAGACCTGGGACGAGCTCAAGACCGCCGCGGCCAAGCTGACCAAGGACGGCAAGTACGGGCTCGCCTTCTCCGCCATCCCCTCCGAAGAAGGCACCTGGCAGTTCCTGCCGTTCTTCTGGAGCAACGGGGCAGAACTGTCCCAGTTGGACTCCGCGCCGTCCGTGAAAGCGCTTCAATTCGTGACGGACCTGGTGAACTCCGGGTCGGCGTCGAAGTCCGTGGTGACCTGGAACCAGAACGACGTCGCCGACCAGTTCGTCGCGGGCAACGCGGCGATGATGGTCAACGGGTCGTGGAACCTGGCCCGGCTCGACGAGCAGCAGTCCCTGCACTACGGCGTCGTGCCGATCCCGGTGCCGCAGGCGGGCGCCAAGCCGGTGGTCGCCCTCGGCGGCGAGGTCGGCGCCGTGCCGGTCACCGGCGGCCCCACCCAGCAGGCCGCGGGCAAGGTGCTCTCCTGCATCCTCTCGGAACCGACGATGCTGGAGTGGAGCAAGGCGCACGCCTACATCCCGTCGAAGACGGCCACCGCGGCCAAGTTCGGCGCCCAGCAGCCCGCGATGCAGGCGTTCGTCGACGAGGTCGGCACCGCCCGCTCCCGCACCGCGGAACTCGGCGAGAAGTACCCCAAGGTCTCGCAGGCGCTGGCCGACGCCCTCCAGGCGGCCCTGACCGGGAAGCTGCCCGCCGACCAGGCTCTCAAGGCCGCGCAGCAGGCGAGCGGGTCGTGACTCTGGTCGCCCCGGCCGTCACGGCGCCACCCCGCGCCGGCCGCAAGTCCCGGCGGGACAACCGGTTCGCCGCGTGGCTGTTCCTGCTGCCCGCGCTCGGCTACGTCGTCGTGTTCTTCGGCTACCCGCTGGCCGCGAACGTCGTGATGAGCACGCAGGACTACACGGTGAAGTCGTTCTACACCGGCGAAGCACCCTTCGTCGGCCTCGCCAACTACGCCGCCGTGTTCGGCAACCCGCTGTTCTCGACGGCGGTAATCAACACGGTCCTGTTCACCGCCGGGTCGCTGGTCTTCCAGTTCGGCATCGGGCTGGCGCTGGCGGTGTTCTTCAACGGCCGCTTCCTCGGCAGCGCACTGCTGCGGTCGCTGCTGCTGCTCCCCTGGCTGCTGCCGCTGGTGGTCAGCGGCGCGGTCTGGCGCTGGATGTTCGACCAGGACCACGGCGTGCTCAACGCCGCGGTGCGCGCGGTGGGTCTCGACGCGGTGCCGTGGCTCAGCAGCACCGGCTGGGCGCTGCCGGCGGTCGTCCTCACCAACATCTGGATCGGCATCCCGTTCAACCTGGTCATCCTGCACGGCGGGCTGCGCGCGATCCCCGCGTCGCTCTACGAAGCCGCCTCACTGGACGGCGCCGGTCCCTGGCAGCGGTTCCGGTACGTCACCTGGCCGCTGCTGCGGCCGGTCACCGGGATCGTGCTCATGCTCGGGCTGGTCTACACGATCAAGGTGTTCGACGTGATCATGGTGGTCACCGGCGGCGGGCCGGCCAACGCGACCCAGACGCTGACGACGTGGTCCTACCGGCTGTCCTTCCAGGACTTCGCGTTCGGGCAGGGCGCCGCGGTCGGCAACGTCCTCATCCTGGTGGCGACGGTGTTCGGGCTGCTCTACCTGCGCTCGGCGAAGGCGACACTGGCCGAGGCGGCGGCGTGAAAGCCCGGACGGTCTTCGGCGTCCTGATCGTCGCGGTGCTGCTGTTCCCGCTGTACTGGATGGTCAACGCGTCCCTGCAGCCCAGCGGCGCGCTGCTGCGCCCGGACCCGGCGTTCTTCCCGGTCGGCGGCACCCTGGACGGCTACCGGAAAGCGTGGTCGACGCAGGGGCCGAACCTGCTCTCCAGCGTCGTCGTCGCGCTCGGCACGGTGCTCGTGTCGCTGGTGATCGCCGCGCCGGCATCGTACGCGCTGGCCCAGCTGAAGGTGCGCGGCGGTCCGGTGCTGGTGTTCGTGCTGCTCATCGTGCAGATGATCCCGGGCATCGTGATGGCGAACGCGCTCTACACGGTGTTCAGCAACCTCGGCCTGATCGACAACTACCTCGGGCTGGTGCTGGCGGACTCGACCGCGACCATCCCGTTCGCCGTGCTCCTGCTGCGGGCGTTCATGATCTCGGTGCCGAAGGAGCTGACCGAAGCGTCCAGAGTGGACGGCGCGGGGTACTGGCGGACGTTCTTCTCGATCATCGTGCCGGTCAGCCGCAACGCGCTCGTCACCGCCGGCCTGTTCTCGTTCCTGTTCGCCTGGGCGGACTTCCTGTTCGCCGTCACCCTCACCACCGGGCAGTCGTTCGAACCGATCACCGTGGGCATCTACCGGTTCGTCGGTAACCAGTCCGCCGACTGGAACGGGATCATGGCCACCGCCGTCCTCGCCGCGATCCCCGCGGCCGTCCTGCTCGTCGTCGCCCAGCGGTACGTCGTCGCCGGGCTGACCAGCGGCGCCGTCAAAGACTAAGGAGAGCGCTTGATCGCCACGACCGAAGACGGCCGCGCGCTGGAGGTCCGCGTGCGGCACGAGGTGCTGCGCGTCGAGCCGTGGGGCGACGGGAGCCTGCGCGTGCGCGCCGGGCGGCACAAGATCCTCGACGACGTGCCGGGCGCGCTGCTGCCCGCGAAGCCGTCCGCCGCGACCGCCTCGGCCGACGGCCGCACCGGGCGCGTCGTCAACGGCGCGCTCACCGCGATCGTGGCGGTCGCCGACACCGACACCGGGATCGACGCGCAGCTGAAGTTCGTCCGCACGGACACCGGCGAGGAGCTGCTTTCCGAGCAGCGGGCGCACTTCTGGTGGCCCGGCGCGCGGCTGTTCATGCCGTCCCGCAACGGCTACGGCCGGCTCGAACAGCGGTTCGCCGCCTACGACGACGAGCGGCTGTACGGGCTCGGGCAGCACACGCACGGCCGGCTCGACCAGAAGGGCC
The DNA here is from genome assembly GCF_014873755.1 of Amycolatopsis lexingtonensis. Taxonomy (NCBI): domain Bacteria; kingdom Bacillati; phylum Actinomycetota; class Actinomycetes; order Pseudonocardiales; family Pseudonocardiaceae; genus Amycolatopsis; species Amycolatopsis lexingtonensis. Next base: position 1,526,042 of record NZ_JADBEG010000001.1, on the reverse strand, counting down.
TGGTGCTCGACCTGGTGCAGCGCAACGCCGAGGTGTCGGTGCCGTTCCTGCTCTCCAGCCGCGGCTACGGCTTCCTGTGGAACAGCCCGGCCGTCGGGCGGGTCGAGCTGGCCGCCAACGGCACCCGCTGGGTCGCCGACGACGCCCGCCAGCTCGACTACTGGATCACCACCGGCGACGGCCCGCGCCAGATCCTGGGCCACTACGCCGACGCGACCGGGCACGCGCCGATGCTGCCCGAGTGGGCGGCCGGGTTCTGGCAGTCGAAACTGCGCTACAGCACCCAGGAAGAGCTTCTGGCCGTGGCGCGCGAATACCACGCGCGGGGACTGCCGCTGTCGGTGATCGTCGCGGACTTCTTCCACTGGACGCACCTCGGCGACTGGCGGTTCGACCCGGCCGAGTGGCCGGACCCGGCCGGGATGATCCGGGAGCTGGACGAGCTCGGCGTCAAGCTGATGGTGTCGGTGTGGCCGTCGGTCAGCCCGCTGTCGGCGAACTACCAGGAGCTGCACGAACGCGGCCTGCTGGTCGCCGCCGAGAGCGGGGTCCCGGCGCACGCGCCCTGGAAGGACAAGGGGTTCGACGTCGAGATGCCGGTCGCGTTCTACGACGCGACGAACCCGGCGGCGCGGCGGTTCGTCTGGGCCAAGGTCAAGGAGAACTACTACGACCTCGGCGTGCGCGCGTGGTGGCTGGACGGCGACGAGCCGGAGATCCAGCCCGGCCACCCGCACAACCTCGGCTTCCACGCCGGGCCGGGCGCGGAGGTGTTCAACCTCTACCCGCAGGCGAACGCGCAGGCGTTCCACGACGGCATCCGCGCCGAGGGCGACGACGAGGTGGTGCTGCTGTCCCGCTCGGCGTGGGCGGGCAGCCAGCGGTACGGGGCCGCGCTCTGGTCGGGGGACGTGGCGGCGACGTGGGCGTCGCTGCGCGCGCAGGTGCGGGCGGGGCTGAACGTCGCGCTGGCCGGGATCCCGTGGTGGACCACGGACATCGGCGGCTTCCACGGCGGCGACCCGGCGTCGCCGGAGTACCGGGAGCTGATGGTCCGGTGGTTCCAGTACGGCGTGTGCTGCCCGCTGTTCCGCCTGCACGGCTTCCGCGACCCGCGCCCGCCGTTCGGGCCGGACATGACCGGCGGCCCCAACGAGGTCTGGTCGTACGGCGACTCCGCCTACACGGCCATCACGGCGTCGCTGCGGCTGCGGGAACGGCTGCGGCCGTACCTGATGGCGCAGATGCGGGTGGCGCACGAGCAGGGCATCCCGCCGATGCGGCCGCTGTTCGTCGACTTCCCGGCCGACCCGGAGTGCTGGACGGTCGAGGACGCCTTCCTGCTGGGCCCGGACCTCCTGGTCGCGCCGGTGCTCGAAGCGGGCGTCACGAGCCGCGAGGTGTATCTGCCGTCCGGTGCCGTGTGGACGGACGCGGTGACCGGAAACCGTTATGCGGGAGGGACTCGCGTCGAGGCGCCGGCTCCGGCGGACCGGATCCCGCTGTTCCTGCGCGACGACGTGGAGCTGCCGATCCGCCCGGAGTGACTCAGGGCCGCACGGCGTCCGCCACGAGGTCGAGCAGCCGCCCGATCCGCTCCGGCTCGTGCCCGGCCGAGAGGAACACGCCCAGCAGCACGAAGGTGACGTCCTCGGGGTCGGCGTCGGCGCGCAGGGTGCCCGCCGCCGCGCCGGCTTCGAGGATCGCGCCGATCGCCGCGACGATGCGCCGCCGGGTCTCCGCCGTGACGATGCGCCCGGTCCCGAGGCTGACGCGGAGGGTGTCGGCCATGCCCAGCTTGGTCGCGAAGAAGGCGGCGTAGCGGTCCATCCACGCGCGCAGCGCCACCGCGGGCGGGTGCTGCTCGAGCAGTGCCGGGGCACTGGCGCAGACGTCGTCCAGCTCGGCCGCGTAGACGGCTTCGACGAGAGCCTCGCGGGTCGGGAAGTGCCGGTAGAGCGTCCCGATCCCGACGCCGGCCTCACGGGCGATGGTCTCGAGCGCGACGGCGCCGTCGGTGGCGAACGCGGCGCGCGCGACCTCGACGAGCTTCTCGCGGTTGCGGCGCGCGTCGGCGCGCACCGGGCGCCCGGTTTCGGACGAAGGCAAAACGGAGGTCCCTCCGGTTGTGCTACGGTCGACTTAGCGGAGGTTCCTCCGCTTCGCCATCATCGCACGAAAGCGGGACAGCCATGTCATCCAGCCAGCTAGCCGGCCGCACCGTCTCCCGCGTCGGGTTCGGCGCGATGCAGCTCGAGCGCCTGCACGAGGACCGGGCCGCGGCCGTCGCCCTGCTGCGCCGGGCCCTGGACCTGGGCGTCGACCACATCGACACGGCCGAGTTCTACGGCAACGGCTTCGTCAACGACGTCATCCGCGAGGCGGCCGGCGACGACGTCCTGATCGCCACCAAGGTCGGCGCCGACCCGGACCCGGGCGGCCCGATCCCGCTCCGCCTCGCGCAGCGGCCCGAAGAACTCCGCAAGAGCGTCGAGGACAACCTCCGGACGCTCGGCACCGAGCGGGTCACGCTGGTCAACCTGCGCCGCGCGGAGCTGCGGCCGGGCCTGCTGGCCGAGGGCGACCAGCTGGTCGACGTCGACGACCAGCTCGCGGTGCTGACGGCGCTGCGCGACGAAGGCAAGATCGGCGCGATCGGCCTCAGCAGCGTCGGCCTCGACACCCTCCGGCGCGCCCTGCCGGCGGGCATCGCCTGCGTGCAGAACGCCTACAGCCTGGTCGCCCGCGACGACGAGGAAATGCTCCGGCTGTGCCTGGCGGAGGACATCGCGTGGGTGCCGTTCTTCCCGCTGGGCGGCGCTTTCCCGGGCCTGCCGAAGGTGACGGACGAGCCGGCGGTCCAGGCCGCGGCGGCGGCGCTGGGGGTGACGCCGGCGCAGATCGGGCTGGCGTGGCTGCTGCACCACGCGCCGAACGTCCACCTCATCCCGGGTACGGCGAGCGTCGGGCACCTGGAGGCGAACATCGCGGCTGGGTCGGTGGTTTTGGACGCCGAGACGCTGTCGGCGCTGGACGCGGTCCCGTCGCGGTCGCTGGACGCCGCGCTGGGCTGAGGTCTTGAATGAGTCATTCAGGTCACCGGAGGTCCTGAATGACTCATTCAAGACACCGCCGTCAGCGCACCATCGCGTCGTGGCCCAGGAGGTCGCCGAACACCGAGACCGCGCGGTCCACCGCGTCGTCGTCCACGCCCGCGTGGGTCACCGCGCGGATGCGGTCGTGGCCCAGCTCCTCCACCCGGATCCCGCGGCGCCGGGCCGCTTCGATCAGAGTGCGGGTCGTGTAGCGGTCGTCGCGGACCTTGAAGAACACCATGTTGGTCAGCGGCGGGCCCGGGTCGAGCCGGACGCCCGGGATGCGGGACAGGCCGCGGGCCAGGCGGGCCGCGCGGGCGTGGTCGTCGGCCAGGCGCTCGGTCATCTCCGTCAGTGCGACGATGCCGCAGGCCGCGATCATGCCGGCCTGGCGCATGCCGCCGCCGAGCATCTTGCGCATGCGGCGGGCCGCCGCGATCGTCACGCGGTCGCCGACCAGGACCGAGCCGATCGGGGCGCACAGGCCTTTCGACAGGCAGATCTGCACGGTGTCCGCGTGCTTCGCGACCTCGGCCGGGCTGACGCCGAGCGCGACCGCCGCGTTGAACAGGCGGGCGCCGTCGAGGTGCAGGGCGACGCCGTGGGAGCGGATCAGCCGGGACACCTCGCTGAGGTAGTCCAGCTGCAGCGGCAGCCCGCCGCAGCGGTTCTGCGGGGTTTCCAGGCTGAGCACCGCGGGCGGCGCGATCTGCGGGTCGCTGCGGTCCACCGCACACGCCTCGGCGATCGCGGCCGGGTCGATCGTGCCGTCGGGCAGGTTCGGCAGCGGGTCGTAGACGATGCCGCCGCAGAGCGACGCGCCGCCGGCTTCGTAGACGTACACATCGGACTCGTGCCCGACGATCGCCTTGCCGCCACGCGGGCAGTGCGCCAGCAGCGCGGTCAGGTTGGCCATCGTGCCGCTCGGCATCAGGCAGCCGGCCTGCTTGCCGAGCAGCTCGGCGGACAGCTGCTCCAGCCGGTCCACGGTCGGGTCCTCGCCGTAGACGTCGTCGCCGAGCGGGGCACGCGCGGCGGCTTCCAGCATCGTGGGCGTCGGCAGGGTGAAGGTGTCGCTGCGGAGTTCGACGTACGCGCCCTGGTTGGCGGAGGTCTCCGGGCGGAGGGTCGCGAGGTCGTCGGCGAAAGTGGTCACAACAGGCTCCTTGGCGGTCAGCGGATGAGGGTTCGGACGGCGTCGTCGAGGCCGATTTCGGCCTGGCTCCAGCGCCAGCGGCGTTCTTCGGCGGCCGCCCGGATGCGGGCGAACGCGGTTTCGGCCTCGGTCACGGCGGCGAGCACGGACTCCCGCGCCGGGCCGCCGCCGTACGCCGCGTGCTGCGCGACTTCGGCCGGGTCGAGCGCGGCCAGGACGTGCGGGGGCTGCCCGGCCAGCCGGACGCGGGCAACCTCGTGCAGCGGCAGGTTCCCGGCCAGTGCCTCCTTGGCGATCGCGCCGACGTCGTGGTGGGCCTGCCGGAACGGGACACCGGCGTCGACGAGCCGTTCGGCGAGGTGGGTGGCCGCGGTCTGGCCGTCGACCGCGCGGTCGTACATCCGCTCCGGCACCGGTTCGGCGCCCTCGACGACCAGCCGGAGCAGCACGACGGCGTCGGTCGCCGCTTCGAGCGCCGCCCACGCCGGGGCCACGGCTTCGGTGCCGACCGCGATGGCGTTGGTGAAGCGGGCGGTGGCCATCGCGCTCGCCGACGCGGTGAACGCGCCGAGCGGCGCCAGCGCCCGCCCTTGGACGTGCTCCAGCAGGAAGGGGTTGCGCTTCTGCGGCATCATCGAGCTCGACCCGACGACGTCGTCGGCCAGCCGCAGCAGCCCGGCCTCGGCGCTGGTCCACGCCTGCAGGTCGTGCGAGACGCGGCAGAGCAGCACGCCGAGCACGGTGGCCGCGGACAGCTGGCGCAGCACCAGATCCCGCGACGCGACCGCGTGCAGCGAGTTCGCCAGCGGCGCGGCGAACCCGAGCAGCGCGGTGGTGCGGTGCTGGTCGACCGGCAGCGACGTGCCGCCGACCGCGCCCGCGCCGAGCGGGTTCTGGTCGAGCTCCGCCCCGGCCTGCCACACGCCTTCGACGTCCCGGACGAGCGCGCTCGCCACCCCGGCCAGGTAGTGGCCGTAGGTGATCGGCACGGCGGGCTGGTGGTGGGTGTAGGCGGGCATGGTGACCTCGGCCCAGCGCCGGGCACGGTCCAGGAGAGCGCGGCCGAGGGCGTCGGACTCGGCGAGCAGCCGTTCGTGCGGTTCGCGCAGCCGGAGCCGGACCACGGTGGCGTTGAGGTCGTTGCGCGACCGTCCACTGTGGAGGACTCCGCCGACTTCCGGGCCGAGGGTGTCGATCAGGTGGGATTCGTAGGCGAGGTACCGGCCGCGGGGCGCGGGGACGTCGTGCAGCGGCGCGAACCGCCGGGCCCGCAGGTCTTCGATGCCGCGCAGGAGTTCGGCCGCGGGACCCGGCCCGACGATGCCGCGTTCGGCGAGCATGACGACGTGGGCGCGGTCGACCTGGCTGATCAGCCCGAGCTCGGCCGCGACCGGATCGGGTGCGGGTGCGGTGTCGCGGTCGAAGAGGATTTCCCTGGCCGCGGCGGAGATGGGGCTGGTGAGCCTGCCGGTCCCGCCTGGGGCGATGGTCATCGAGGTGCTCCTTCCGGGGTCTCCGGGTGGGGTTCGGCGGGCCCGGAGGTCTTGAATGACTCATTCAGGACCTCCGGTGACCTGAATGAGTCATTCAAGACACTCGGCGGGCGGACCGCGGCGGTCTGCGCGACGGTGGCGATGAGGAACCGCAGGGTCATCGGTGGGGGCCTTCCGGGATCAGGGCGGCACGCAGGCGGTCGAGGCCGGCCGCGGCCGCCGCACGGGCGCCGCGGGGGCGGTCGGAAACGGCGAGGACGTGCCCGGCCCGGTCGCGGTAGTCCCGCGCCGGGCGGACCACGGTGCCGTCGGGGCGGGACAGCCGGGCTTCGGCCACGCCCGGGACGGCCGCCGCCCGCTCCGCCGCGTCCCCCGCCGACACCACCGAAGACGAGGTCGCGGTGAGGAACCGCAGCGAGGCGCACGCCCGGCGGGAGGCCCGCAGGTCCGGCGGCAGGCCCAGCACGGCGGAAACCTGCGCCGCCACCAGGTCGACCCCGGTCGCCGCGCGGACCAGCTCCGGGATCATGCCGCCCGCCGGACGCGGGTTGACCTCCATCAGCCGCGGGCCCGACGGCGTCAGGCGGATCTCGACGTGCGCGGCGCCGAAGCCCAGGCCCAGCGCGGTCACCGCCGCCCGGGCCGTGTCGATCAGCGCCGTCTCGTCCGCGGGCGGCAGCGCCGCCGGGACGTCGTGGCCGACCTCGACGAAGTACGGCGCCGGGCCGAGGTGCTTGCGGACCACCGCCACCACGACGTCGCCGAACAGCTCCACCGAGTACTCCGGCCCGCTCGCATACGGCTCCACGAGCACCTGCGCCGGCACCGGCAGCCCGCGTTCGTTGTGCGTCACCGAAAGCAGTGCCGCCGCCTGCGTCGCGACCGCCTCCGGCGTCTCGCACCGCAGCACGCCTACGCTGCCCGAGCCCTCGGCCGGCTTCAGCACGACCGGGAACTCGACGGCCGCCGCGACGGCCTCTTCCACGGACGTCGCCACCGTGCACGGCGCCCCCAGCACGGCCCGCTGGTGTGCCTTGTTCCGGCACTCCGTCACGGCGAGGGGATCCGGTCCGGGCAGGCCCAGCTTCGCCGCGATCCGCGCCGCCACCGGGATGAAGTACTCCGAGCTGGTCGTCACGCCCGCGGGTTCGCCGACGTCCGAAGCCAGCACCGCGCACGCGTCCGCCGTGTCGCACCGGACGACGCGGACGCCGTCCTCGGCCGCGTACGGGTACCGGGACGGATCGGCCGCGGCCAGCACCGGCTCGAACCCCAGCGAGCGGGCCTGGCGCGCGAACAGCCGCCCGGTGCCGGTCGTGTTGCTCTCGACGAGCAGCAGCGTGCGCATCACGACGCGTCGGCGAGCGACCGCCGGCCCCAGTTCAGCCACGTCCACGACCCGCCGGGCTCGGTCGGCGTGAGCACTTCGTACGGCTCGGCCGCCCCCGCGTGCGCCAGCCCCTGCGCGCGCAGCCACTCGTCGGAGTAGACGGTGTCCTGGTATCGGTAGCCCTCGTCCGGTAGCAGCGCGACGACGGTGGCGTCCGGGTTCCGGCGCGCGAACCAGTCCGCCACCTTGAACGACGCGCCGCTGGTCGGGCCCATGAACAGGCAGTGGCGCGCGTACAGCTCCCGCGTCGCGGCGAACGCCTCGGCCGCGCCGATCCAGTGCACCTGGTCGTAGCTGCCGTGCTCGACGTTGGGCGGCACCAGGCTGTTGCCGAGCCCGCGCAGCACGCGCGGCCCGTCCGGCTGGCCGAAGATGGCGCTGCGCTGGGTGTCGACGCCGATCAGCGTCATTTCCGGGACGAGCATCCGCAGGAAGGAGCTCGTGCCGGACGTCGAACCGCCGGAGCCGACCGCGCCGACGAGGCAGTCCGGCACGCCGATCGTCTCGGCGAGCTGCTCGGCCACCAGCGCGTAGGACCGCGGGTTGTCGGGATTGCTGTACTGGCCGGGTACCCAGTGGTTGGGGTACTCCGCGCGCAGTTCCTCGAGCCGGTCCAGCCGCGCGCGCTGGTACCCGCCGACCGGGCTGGGCTCCGGGCAGATCTCGACGCGGGCGCCGAGGTGTTCGAGCCGGCGCTTGAGCGGTGCGTCGATCGCCGGGTCGCCGACGATCGTGAGCGGGTAGCCGCGCAGCCGGCAGACCATGGCGAGGCCGAGGCCGAAGGTGCCCGACGACGTCTCGAGCACGGTCGTGCCCGGGCCGACTTCGCCGCGTTCTTCGGCGCGGTCGAGCATGAACCGGGCGGGCAGCAGCTTCATCAGGCCGAAGGCGGCGACGTGGAAGTTGGGCCGGACGCGGATGATCCGGGGCAGCTCGGTCGCCTCCACGACGGACCGGCTGACAGCGGGTGCGGCAAGGGTCATCGGACTCACCTCTCGGTTTCGAACTGCCAGGTTTCGGTCACGTCGAGCCGCGCCGCGGCGAACTCCAGCCGCGCCGGGGTTTCGGGGTCGGTCGCGTCGAAGATCAGCCCGGCGACGTCGCCGCTGTGGGCGACCTGCACGCCGGTGGCCCCGGCGGCGCGGGCGACGGCGAGGATGTCGTCCAGTCCGGGGACGGGCAGGTGGCGCTGGTTGAGCAGGGTGCTGGCGGTGGCGACGCGGCCGAGCAGGCCCGCGTCCCCGTCGGCGATGGCCCGCCGGAGCAGGCCACGCAGCGGGCGGAACGCCTCGATCTCCCACGACGTGTAGCGCGCGGGCGTGAGTTCCAGGGTGTCGACGCCGCGGCCGCCCGGGCTGGTGCCGAACCCCAGGACGGCCAGCGGCATCAGCTCGCCGAGGTCTTCGATCGGCTCGCCTTCGCGATGGGCGAAGACCACGGCCCGGCCGCCGTACATGAGCGAGTCGGACGCGGTTTCGGCTTCGACGGCCAGCGCGCCGACCTCGGCGGCCGTGAGCCGGCGGCCGGTCGCGGCGAGGACCGCGCCGATCGCCGACGTCACGTCCGCCGTCGAGGAGCCGAAGCCGCGACACAACGGGATGTCGCTGGTGATGTCGAGGAGCCCGCCCGGCACCGGGTGGCCGAGCCGGGCCAGGGTGAGGTCGGCGGCGCGGCGGGCCTTGGTGCGCCACGCGGGCCGCACGGTCGTGCCGCTGTCCTCGGTGGGCAGGAAGGTGGCGCGGGTGCTGTAGAGCGGGCACGGCAGGGTGACCAGGCCACGGCGCAGCCGGCCGCCGGTCGCGAACACCCCTTGCAGGATCTCGCCGTGATGGGCGTCGACGCGGAAGCTGCCGGCGCGCGGGTCGGTGACGGTGGCGGGGGCCGGTGCGGCGACCGCGAGGTCTTCGGTCATGGCGTTCTCCTTCACTCGTCGGCGGTCACGGCGAGCCCGGCCAGCACGGCCCGGGCCAGCTCCGCCACGTGCGGCGGCTCGACCATGTCCCAGTGGTGGCCCGAAACCGGCGTCACCGTGAGCTCGCCGCGCGTGCGGGCGCGCCAGCTCTCCGGCCGCACCTCCGGGCGGCCCTTCACCGGGTGGGTGCCGGTGGAGGTGATGAGGTGGATCCCGGTGTCGACGACCGCCCGGCAGCGGTAGGCCTCGACGGCGTCCTTGCCCGCGAGGTAGACCCGCGCCATCTGCTCGACGACCGCGTTGCCCGCGACTTCGGAGACCATCCCGCGGTCCCGGGCCTCGGCGAGCATCTCGTCCAGGGTGTCGACGGCGCCCGGCGCCAGCTTCAGCACGGCCTCGCCGAACCACGCCAGGGGATCGCTGGTGTCGACCTCCGGCAGGGGGTTGCCGTAGTCGTCGACGCCGAGGACGGTCGCGTCGATGACGCACAGGTGCTCGACGGCCCGGCCCGCTTTTTCCAGCTGGGCGGCCATTTCGAACGCCACCGAGCCGCCCTGCGACCAGCCCGCGAGGCGGATCGGCCGGTCCCCCACCACCGGCAGGAGGTCGGCGACGAAGGCCGCGGCCAGCTCCTCGATGGTGTGTACCGGGTCCTCACCGGGCGCGAAACCGGGCGCCTGCAAGCCGAACACCGGCAGCGCCGGGTCCAGTTCGGCCACGAGCTGCAGGTACGGGAACGGGCTCCCGGCGGTCGGCGGCAGCAGGAACAGCGGCGCGACGCCGGCGCGGCCGGGCGAGAGGGGCACGACCAGTCCCCCGCCGTGGTCCCCGGCGCGGATGAGGTCGGCCAGCGCCCGGATCGTCGGGGCGCGGAACACCTCGGCCAGGCCGACGGTCGCGCCCAGCTCGGCCTTGATCCGGTCGACCAGCACGACGGCCAGCAGCGAGTGGCCACCGACGTCGAAGAAGCCGTCCGTGACGCCGACGCGGCGGCCCAGCAGGTCCTCCCACAGCTTGGCGAGGGCCATCTCGAGTTCGTCGCGCGGGAGCACGCCGGACGTCGAGACCGGCGCCGCGTCCGGTGCGGGCAGGGCGACCCGGTCGATCTTGCCGTTCGACGTCAGCGGCAGGGTGTCTAAAGTGGTCAGTGTCGCCGGGACCATGTACTCCGGCAGCCGCTCGGACAGGTGCGCCCGCAGCGCGTCGGCGTCCACAGTGGATGGTGCGACGTACCCGGCGAGGGCGCCGTCGCGGACCACCGTGACCGCCTCCGTGACGCCGGGGCCGCCGACCAGCGCGGCCTCGATCTCGCCCAGCTCGATCCGGTAGCCGCGCACCTTGACCTGGTGGTCGGTGCGGCCGACGAACTCCAGGCGCCCGTCCGGCAAGTAGCGGGCCAGGTCGCCGCTGCGGTAGAGGCGGCCGGGGCCGAACGGGTTGGCCACGTACTTGGCCGCGGTCAGGCCGGGGTTGCCGGCGAAGCCGCGGGCGACTCCGGCACCACCGGCGTACAGCTCGCCGGTGACGCCGACCGGGACCGGCCGCAGGTGCTCGTCGAGGAGGTAGACCTCGGTGTTCCAGATCGGGCGCCCGACCGAGATCGGCGTGGTCACGCACTCGGCGGCGGGCAGCAGGTTGATCACGTTCGCCACCGACGTCTCGGTGTGGCCGTACTCGTTGGCCACCCCGACTTCGGGAGCGTTCTCCCGCCAGAACTCCAGTGCTTCCGCGGTGAGCTGCTCGCCGCCGACGACCAGGTGCGCGGCGGCTCCGGCCGCTTCCGGCGCGAGGCAGCGGCGCAGCGGTTCGAGGTGGGCCGGGGTGAGCTTGACGAAGCTGAACTTGCGCCCGCTCGAAAGCACGTCCGCGAGGCCCGCCACCGGGTGCTCGTCCTCCGGCACCAGTGTCACCGTCGTGCCGCACAGCAGCGGCAGGAACAGCCCGGTGACGGTGAGGTCGAAGGCCAGCGACGAGTGCACCGGGGCGCCGTCGCCCTCGTCGGCGCGGTAGGCCTGGCGGCACCAGTCCAGGTAGTGCAGCACCCCGCGGTGGCTGATCATCACGCCCTTCGGGCGGCCGGTCGAGCCGGAGGTGTAGATGACGTAGGCCAGGTTCTCCGGGTCGACGACCGGGTCCCGCCACGGCACCGGGTCGTCGGCGACCGGCTCGTCGGCCAGCACGACGACGTCGCCGAGGTCCGTGCCGGCGTACCGGCGGGTGGTGACGAGGACGCGGGCGCCGGCCTGGCGGAGCATGTACTCCTTGCGGTCCTGCGGGTAGGCCGGGTCGAGCGGGATGTAGTGGCCGCCGGTCTTGAGGATGGCCAGCAGGACCGGCAGGAGCAGCGGGCCGCGTTCGCAGAGCACGCCGACCGGGGTCTCGACGCCGACGCCGTGGGCGCGCAGCCGCTGGGCCAGCCGGGTGGCGCGGTCCTCCAGCTCGGCGTAGGTCAGCTCGATCCGTCCACACCGGACGGCGATCGCGTCCGGAGTGGACGCGGCCTGCGCGGCGATCCGGCCGTGCACGGTCCCGCGCAGGTAGGGCTCGGCGGTGTCGTTCCACGTCCGGAGCAGCAGCTCGCGCTCGTCCGCGCCGAGGATGTCCACTTCGGACAGCCGGGCGCCGGGGCGGGCGGCCAGCTCCGTGAACAGCCGGACGAAGTGCTCGCCCATCCGCACCATCCGGACCTCGTCGAACAGCGCGGTCGCGTACTCCAGCACGCCCGCCACGGACCCGTCCGCCTGGCGGACGAAGGAGATCATCAGGTCGAACTTCGCCGTCGTCGACGGGAGGTCCACCGGCGACACCTTCAGCCCGCCCAGGTCCGGCGAACCGGTCGAGGAGTCGTAGACGGCGAACATGACCTGGACGACCGGGGTGTGCGCGAGGTCGCGCTCCGGCGCCAGCTCCTTGACCAGCCGCTCGAACGGCAGGTCCTCGTGCGCCTGGTCGGCCAGCCGGGCCACCCGGACGCGGTCGGCGAGGGCGGCGAAGTCCGGGTCGCCGGAGAGGTCGCCGCGGGCGACGACGGTGTTCACGAAGAACCCGACCATGTGCTCCAGCTCGGCCCGGCCGCGCCCGGCGACCGGGGTGCCGACGGCGATGTCCTCGCGCCCGGTGTGCCGCCCGAGCACGACGTACGCGGCGGCGAGCAGCGTCACGAACGGCGTCGCGCCCGTCTGCTTTCCCTGATTCAGTACCGCTTCGGCGGCGGCCGCGGGGATGGTGAAGCGGACCGAGGCGCCGTGGTGGTCGCGCTGGGCCGGCCGCGGGCGATCCGCGGGCAGCTCCAGGGTTTCCAGCCCGGCGAGCCGCTCCTTCCAGTACGCGAGGTCGGCCGTGTGGGCGTCCACCCGGGACTGTTCCCAGACGGCGAAGTCCGCATAGGACAGTTCGACCCGGGGCAGCTCGGTGCCGGTGTAGAGCTTGCGCAGGTCGTCCATCAGGATCGGCAGGGACCAGCCGTCGCAGGCGATGTGGTGCACGTTCAGCGCCAGGACGTGCCGCTCGGGCGCCTCGCGGACCAGCAGCGCCCGGAACACCGGGCCGGTGGCCAGGTCGAAGGGACGGCTGACGTAGTCGGTCAGCACCGCGTCCAGGTCGCCTTCGACCACCGGGAGGTCGACCGGGGCCGGCGCCCCGATCACCTGGCGCGGCCGGTTGTCCTCCGCGGTGTAGGTCGTGCGCAGGATCTCGTGCCGCGCCACCAAGGCGTCGAGCGACCGCCGGAGCGCCTCGACGTCGAGGGCGCCTTCCAGCCGGAGCAGGAGCGGCACGGCGTACTCGGCGCTGTCCGGGTCGAGCCGGTCCAGGAACCACAGCCGCTGCTGCCCGGCCGACAGCGGCAGCGGGGCGCCGCGATCGGCCCGGCCGAACGCCCGGGCCGGCGTGGCGGCCCGGCCGCGCAACCGCTTCGCGAGCACCGCGGCCCGCAGCCGCGCGGCGCGCTCGGCGTCGGCGTCCGCGCCGGGGCGGATGTCGAACGTGGTCATGCGCTGGCCTCCTCGGTGAGGGAGTCGAGGAGCTCCTGCTCGGACATGCCGGCGAGCTCGGCCTCGATCTCGGTGTGGACCACGGCGGCGAGCGCGGCGACCGTGGTGGTCTGGAACAGCACGGGCAGGGAGAGGTCCACCCCGAACGCGGCCTGCAGCCGCATCCGGACCTTGGCGGCGAGCACGGAATGCCCGCCGAGAGCGAAGAAGTCGTCGCCGAGCCCGACGCGGGGCACGCCGAGCACCTCGCCCCAGATGTCGGCGATCAGCTGCTCCTCGGGACTGCGGGGAGCGACGTAGTCCGCCGTCTCCTCGGCCGGTTCGGGCAGCGCGGCCCGGTCGAGCTTGCCGCTGGCGTTGACCGGCAGCGCGTCGAGCACGACGAACGCGCTCGGCACCAGGTGTTCCGGCAGCCGCTGCCCGAGGAACGTCCGCAGGTCCGCCGCCGTCACGTCGCCGGCGACGTAGGCGACCAGGCGTTTCTGGCCGGCGGGATCGGGCTTCGCGAGCACGACCGCCGCCGTGAGCGCCGGGTGCGCCCGCAGCGCCGACTCGACTTCGCCGAGTTCGATGCGGAAGCCGCGGATCTTGACCTGGTCGTCGGTCCGGCCCAGGAACTCCAGCTCCCCGGCGCGGGTCCGCCGGACGAGGTCGCCGGTGCGGTACATCCGCCCGCCCGCCGGGTTCGCCACGAACCGGCTCGCGGTGAGGCCCGGCCGCCCGAGGTAGCCGCGGGCGAGGCCCGGGCTCGCGACGTACAGCTCGCCCGCCACGCCCGGCGGCACCGGCTGGAGCCGGTCGTCCAGGACGTACGCGCTCGTGTACCGCAGCGCGCGGCCGATGGTGACCGCGTCCCCCGGCACCAGGGGCTCGCCGACCGTGGAGACGACGGTGGCTTCGGTCGGGCCGTACATGTTGAGCATCCGCCGGCCCGGCGCCCACTTTTCGACCAGGTCGGGCGGGCAGACGTCGCCGCCGACCACGACCGTCCGGAAGTCCGGCAGGTCCGGGTCCTCGACGGTGGCCAGTGCCGCGGGCGGGATGAGCGCGTGCGTCACGCGGCCCTCGGCGAGGACGTCCCGCAACTGGTCGCCCAGGAGCGGGCCGGGCGGGGTGACCACCAGGGCCGCGCCGGTCATCAAGGACGCGCACAGCTCGAGGATCGACGCGTCGAAGCTCGGCGAGACGTACTGCAGCACGCGGTCGCCGGGGCCGACCCGGTAGGCGGCGACGGTGTTGGCCACCAGCGTGCCCAGGCCGGCGTGGCTGACGACGACCCCCTTCGGCCGCCCGGTCGAACCCGACGTGTAGATCACGTACGCCGCGTTCTCCGGCCGCACTTCGACGTCCAGCGGCCCGTCGTCCATTGTGGACTCCGGCAGCTCGCGCAGCGTGAGCACCGGGTCGGCGTCGTCGATCATGTACTGGATGCGCTCTTCCGGGTAGCCCGGGTCGATCGGCAGGAACGCCGCCCCGGTCTTGACCACCGCGAGCTGCGCCACGACCAGGTCGGCCGAGCGCGGCAGGAGCAGCGCGACCACCGTTTCCGGGGCGGCGCCACGGCTCTGCAGCACCCTGGCCACGCGGTTGGCCGCCGCGTCCAGCTCGGCGTAGGTGAGCGAGTCCGGCCCGGCCACGACGGCCGGGGCGTCCGGGGTCCGCCGCACCTGCGCTTCGACCAGCCCGGCGAACGTCCCGCCCGGCGCGCCGGCTTCGGCCGCGGTGACCTCGGCCGCGTCGAGCATCGGGACGCGGTCGACCGGACGCGCCGGGTCGGCGGCGAACCCGGCCAGCAGGCGCAGGTACCGCTGCGCGAACGCGGCGACCGTGCCCTCGTCGAACAACGCCACCGGGTACTCGAGAACCCCACCCACTTCGCCGGAGGCCTGCTCGCGCAGCACCATGGCGAGGTCGAACTTGGCCGCGCCGGTCTCGACACCGAGGGGCTCGCAGTCGAGCCCGGCTAACTCCCAGCCGCCCGCGGACACCGTCTGCAGCGCGAACATCAGCTGCACCAGGGGGTTCCGGCTCGGGTCGCGGTCGGGCCGCAGCTCGGCGACGACCCGGTCGATCGGGACTTCCTGATGGCTGAAGGAGTTCAGCGCCGTCTCGCGCACCCGGCCGAGGAGTTCGGTGAAGCCGGGCGAGCCGGTCAGGTCCGCGCGCAGGGCGAGCGTGTTGACGAACTGGCCGATCAGCCGCTCGGTGTCCGGGTGGTCCCGGCCGGCGACCGGGCTGCCGATCGCGAACTCCCGCAGCCCGGTGTGCCGCGAGACGAGCACCTGGAACCCGGCCAGCAGCGTCATGAACAGGCTGGCGCGGGCTTCCGCGCCGACCTCGCCGAGCCGCGCGGCCAGCTCCGCGGGCACGGTGAACTCGTACCGCGCGCCACGCGGATCCCGTACCGGCGGCCGAGGGCGGTCCGTCGGCAGCTGCACCACCTGCGGCACGCCGGCGAGCTGCGCCCGCCAGAACTCGACGTCCGCTTCGCTGGGCTGGGACCAGGCCGCGACGTCGGCGTACTGCACCGGCAACGGCGGCAGGTCGGCGCCGGCGTAGAGGTCGCGCAGTTCCTCGGCGAGGATGCCCTCGGACCAGCCGTCCAGGACGATGTGGTGCGCCGAGAGGACCAGGACGTGGTCGTCTCCGGCGAGCCGGCCGAGCGCCGCGGCGAACACCGGGCCGGTGGCGAGGTCGATGCCCCGCACCGCCAGGAACGGCTCGATCTCGTCGATTTCGGTGACCGGCAGCGGCACCGGCCCGGCGGGGTCGACGACCTGCTTCGGCTCGCCGTCGATCTCGACGAACCGGGTCCGCAGGATCTCGTGCCGCGCCACCAGCTTGGTCAGGGCCGCGGCGAGCGCGTCGACGTCCAGCGGCCCGCGCAGCCGGACCGCGTTGGGCACCAGGTACTCGGCGCTGGACGGCGCCATCCGGTCGGCCAGCCACATGCCGACCTGCACCCCGGCCAGGGGCGCCGGGCCGTCCGGCCGCTTCGGGATGGCCTCGAACTCGCGCTTCGTGGCGCGGGCGACGGCGTCGGCGAGTTCCGCGACGGTGGGCGAGTCGAAGATCAGCCGGATCGGGATGTCCGCCGAGAGCCGCTTGCGCAGCTCGGCGACCACCCGCACGCCCAGCAGGGAGTGCCCGCCCAGGTCGAAGAAGTTGTCGTCGGCACCCACGCGCTCGACGCCGAGGACGGTCCCCAGCACCGACGCCACCAGTTCCGCCACCGGACCCTCCGGGGCGCGGTATTCGGCGCCGGCCGCGGCCGGCGCGGGCAGCGCCTTGCGGTCGATCTTGCCGCTCGTGGTGGTCGGGAACTCGGGCAGCACGCTCAGCGCCGTCGGCACGAGGTAGACGGGCAGCCGCTCGCGCAGCTGCTCGCGGATCCCGCCCTCGGTCAGCGTGACGCCGGCCTGCGGGGTGACGTACCCGGCGAGCCGCTTGTCCCCCGGCACCGGCTGCCACACCGTGACCGCGGCTTCGCGGACGCCGGGCAGTTCCAGGAGGACCTGCTCGACCTCGCCGGGCTCGACGCGGATGCCGCGGATCTTGACCTGCGAGTCCTGGCGGCCGAGGAAGGTCAGCGCGCCGTCGGGGGTGCGCAGGCCGCGGTCCCCGGTGCGGTAGAGCCGGTCACCGGGCACGAACGGGCTCGCGAGGAACGCCGACGCCGTCTTGGCCGGGTCGCCGAGGTAGCCGCGGGCCAGGCCGACGCCGCCGATGAACAGGTCACCGGGGACGCCGACCGGGACCGGCCGCAGGTGCTCGTCGAGGACGTGGATCCGGTTGTTGGCGATCGGCGAGCCGACGCTCACCGAGCCCGCGCCGTCCACATCGGACCGGAGGCACTCGCGCATGGTCGAGTCGATCGAGACTTCGGTGGCGCCCCATTGGTTGTGCAGGATCGCGTGCTCGCCCAAGCGGTCGAAGAACAGCTTCAGCAGTTCCGGCTGGAGCGCCTCGCCGCTGGTGATGACGTTGCGCAGCGGCTTGAGCGCGGCGCGGTCGGCCGGGGTCAGCTGCTCCAGGAACAGCGTCAGCATGCTCGGCACGAACTGCAGGTTGACGACCCGGTGCTTGATGGCGCCGGCCAGGATCGCGGCCGGGTCGCGGTGCAGGCCCGGCGGGATCAGCGCGACGCGGCCGCCGACGATGAGCGGCCACAGGCATTCGACGGCGGCGTCGTCGAACACCAGCGTCGTCTTCTGCAGGACAGCTTCGCCCGGCTGGAGCTGGTAGGTGTCCTGGTGCCAGCGCAGCCGGTTGACCCAGCCGCGGTGGGTGCTGGCGACGCCCTTCGGTTTTCCAGTGGAACCCGAGGTGTAGTAGATCGACACCAGGTTGTCCGGGTGCGTGGTGTCCGGCAGCTCCGGGGCCTCACCGTCCAAACCGGACACTTCGAGGAACACGACGTCCGCGTTTTCCGGGGCCGGTGCGCCTTCGTTGATCAGGCAGACCGGGGAATGCGCGTCGCCGAGGATGCCGAGCACCCGCGGTTCGGGCGCGTCGGTCTCGATCGGGACGAACGCGCCGCCCGCCTTGAGGATCGCGACCAGGCCGACGATCAGGTCGATCGAGCGGTCCATCCGCAAGCCCACCGGTACGTCCGGGCCGACCCCGTGCGCGGCCAGCCGCGCGGCGAGGATGCCGGCCCGGCGTTCCAGCTCGGCGTAGCCGATGCTCTCGTCGAGGTATTCGACCGCGGTCGCCTCCGGGGTCCGCGCCGCCTGCTCGCTGATCAGGTGGTGCAGGCAGACGGACTCGTCGTAGGCGACGTCCGTGTCGTTGACGCCGTGCACGAGGTGGTCCCGTTCGGCCTCGCTCAGCAGGTCCAGCTCGCCGACCGGGGTGCCCGGCGCGTCGGCGATCCGCCGCAGGAGCGTCGTGAAGTGGCCGGCCAGCCGCTCGATCGTGGTGGCGTCGAACAGCGCGGTCGGGTACTCGAAGATGCCGGTCAGGGCGCCGCCGGCGTCCTGGGCGAGCGCGAGTTCGAGGTCGAACTTGCTCACCCCGGTGTCGACGGCGAGCTTCTCGACGGCCAGTCCGGGCAGCGCCCAGCCCGCCTCTTCGTTGTTCTGCAGGGCGAACACGATCTGCACCAGCGGGGTGCGGGTGAGGTCGCGCTGCGGGCGCAGCAGCTCGACGATCCGGTCGAACGGGACGTCGTCGTGGTCGAACGCAGCCAGCGTGCTCGTGCGGACCCGTTGCAGGAGTTCGGTGAACGCCGGGTCGCCGGTCAGGTCCGCGCGCAGCGGCACGGTGTTGACGAAGTGCCCGATGAGCGGCTCGGTCTGCGGGTGGCTGCGGCCCGACACCGGGGTGCCGATCGCGAAGTCCCGCATGGCGGTGTGCCGGCTGATCAGGACCTCGAAGGCGGCCAGGACGGTCATGAACAGGCTCGCGCCGTGCTCGGCTCCGAGCGCCGCCAGCCGGCTCACCACCGGCGCCGGGACGTGCACCGGGACCTTGGCGCCGGCGATGTCGCGGGTGAGCGGACGCGGCCGGTCGGCGGGCAGCTCGGCGACGTGCGGCATGCCGTCGAGTGCCTGCTGCCAGAAGGCAAGCCCGGCTTCGTCGGACGCGGCGGCCTGCCAGGCGGCGACGTCACCGAACTGCACCGGCAGGGCCGTGGGCCGGATCCCGGCGTAGTGGTCACGCAGCTCGGCGGCCAGGACGCCCATCGACCACCCGTCTGCGACGATGTGGTGCAGGAGCAGGACGAGCACGTGGTCGGTGTCGGACACCCGGCCGAGCGCGGCGCGGAAGACCGGACCGTGCTCGAGATCGAGCGGGGTGTCCACTTGCGACCGCACGAACGCCTCGACGTCGGCCACGTCCGTGACCGGCAGCGGCACCGGGCGGACCGGGTCCACGACCTGCACGGGCTCGCCGTCCAGCTCCACGAACCGGCTGCGCAGCACCTCGTGCCGCGCCACCAGCGCGGACAACGCACCCGTCAGCGCCTCGACGTCGAGGCCGCCGCCGATCCGCAGGGCCAGCGGGACGAGGTACTCCGCCGAGCCCGGGGCGAGCCGTTCGGCGAACCACAATCCCCGCTGCACCGGCGAAAGCGGCGTCCGGGTACCCGGCGCCCGCACCGGGATCGGCTCGAAGTCCACAGTGGACGCCTCCGGTACCAGCCGGGCCAGCGCCGCGATCGTGGGCGCTTCGAACAGCGCCCGCACGCCCAGCCGGACGCCGAACTCCGTGCGCATCCGGCCGGTCACCTTGGCCGCCAGCAGCGAGTGCCCGCCGAGGGCGAAGAAGTTGTCCGCCACCCCCGGTTCCGGCACGCCGAGGACGTCCGCCCAGATCGCGGCGAGCGCGGCCTCCACGGAGTTCCGCGGCGCCACGTGCCCGGTGACGGCACGCTGCGGCGCGGGCAGCGCGGCCCGGTCCAGCTTGCCGTTGGCGGTCCGCGGCAGCTCGGCGAGCGGCACGATCACCGACGGCACCAGGTACTCCGGCAGCCGCGCGGCGGCGAACTCCGAGATCACGGCCGGGTCGGCGGTGCCCACGACGTAGGCGACCAGCACCCCATCCCGGACCACGACCGCCGCCTGCGTGACCCCCTCGTGCGCGGCCAGCACGGCCTGCACTTCGCCGGGCTCGACGCGGAAGCCGCGGATCTTGACCTGGTCGTCCGCGCGGCCGGCGTACGCCAGCACGCCGTCGCCGGTCCACCGGGCGAGGTCGCCGGTGCGGTACATCCGCTCCCCCGCCCGGAACGGCGACGCCACGAACCGCTCGGCCGTCGCGCCGGGCTGCCCGAGGTAGCCGTGGGCGGTGCCGACGCCGGCCAGGTACAGCTCGCCGACAACGCCGGCGGGCACCGGCCGCAGCCGGGCGTCGAGGACGTAGGCGTGCTTGCCGGTCAGCGGCCGCCCGATCGGCACCGGGCCGTCGGCCGCCGTGACGGCGTGGAAGGTGCTGAACCCCATGGTCTCGGCCGGGCCGTAGCCGTTGACGACCGCCACGTGCGGGTACTCCCGCAGCACCTTCGCCAGGTGCGCGGGCGACGCCGCCTCACCGCCGGTCATCGCGCGGCGGACCGTCCCGAACACCGCCGGGTGCTCGTCGACGAGGAAGTTGAACAGGCTCGCCGAGACGTCCAGGACCGTGACGCCGTGCGCCAGGACCAGCTCCTCGATCAGCGCGGGCTCGGGGCGCTGGCCGGGCTGGAGCACGACCGTGCCGCCGGCCAGCAGCGGGCCGAGCAGCTGCGTGCCGAACGCGTCCCACGACACCGGCGCGCACTGCAGCCAGACGTCGTCCGGGCCGAACCCGGCGTAGTCCTGGCCGGTCAGCGTGCCCACGACGGCGCGGTGCGGGGCCGCGACCGCCTTGGGCACGCCCGTCGAACCGGAGGTGAACATGACGACGGCGAGGTCGTCCGGGCTCCCGGGCAGGCCGAGCACGCCGCCGTCGCGGACGGCGATCGCGGCCGCGTCTTCGACGACGTCGATCCGGCGCCACGGCAACGCGCGGCCGTCGGTGAGGACGAGCGCGGCCGAGGTCCGCCGCAGGGCGCCGGTCAGCCGTTCGGCCGGGAAGTCCGTGTCCAGCACGGTGTAGGCGGCGCCGGCCTTGAGCACGGCGAGCAAAGCGACGGCCAGCCGCGGCGATCGTCCGATGTGGACCCCGACCAGGTCCCCCGGCCGGACGCCCTCGGCGACCAGGTGCCGGGCGAGCCGGTTGGCCTCGGTGTCGAGCTGCCGGTAGGTCAGCGACGCACCTTCGAAGACCAGCGCGGTCGCGTCCGGTGCCCAGGCCGCCTGCCGCTCCACCAGTTCGTGCAGCCGCAGCGCGGGCGCGGTGACCTCGGTCGTGCCCTGGGCCAGCAGCGCGGCGCGCTCCTCGCCGGTGAGCAGGTCGAGGTCGGTCACGGGGACGTCCGGCGTGGTGA
The DNA here is from genome assembly GCF_014873755.1 of Amycolatopsis lexingtonensis. Lineage (NCBI taxonomy): Bacteria > Bacillati > Actinomycetota > Actinomycetes > Pseudonocardiales > Pseudonocardiaceae > Amycolatopsis > Amycolatopsis lexingtonensis. Next base: position 1,505,092 of record NZ_JADBEG010000001.1, on the reverse strand, counting down.
CGGCGGCGGTGAGGAACCGCGCGAACCGCTCCGCGATGGCGGCCGCGGTAGCCGCGTCGAACAGATCGGCCGCGTACTCCAGCTGCCCGGTCAGCCCGGCCGGGCTGCCGTCGGCCGCGTGGTTCTCCTCGATGCCCGCCGTCAGGTCGAACTTGGCGACGTCCCGGCGGACCGCGACGCCCTCGGTGGCCAGCCCGGGCAGGCTCAGCCGCGCGGTGGCGTTGTTCTGCAGCACCAGCATCACCTGGAACAACGGGTGCCGCGCCGCCGACCGGGCCGGGTTCAGCTCTTCGACGACCCGCTCGAACGGGACGTCGGCGTGCGCGAGCGCGGCCAGGCCGGCGTCGCGGACGCGCGCCAGGAGCTGCCGGAACGTCGGCTGCCCGGCGACGTCGGTGCGCAGGACCAGGGTGTTGACGAAGAACCCGGCGAGGTCGTCCAGCGCGGTGTCGCCACGGCCGGCGACCGCGGTGCCGAGCGGGACGTCGTCACCCGCGCCGAGCCGTGACAGCAGCGCCGCGAACCCGGCTTGCAGCGCCATGAACAGCGTCGCGCCGCCGCGGCGGGCCAGCTCGGCCAGTCCCTTGTGGACGTCCGGGCCGAGTGTGAAGTCCACCGAGCCGCCGCGGTGGCTCGCCACGGCCGGGCGGACCCGGTCGGCGGGCAGGGCCAGTTCCTCCGGCGCCCCGGCGAGGGTGTCGCGCCAGAACGCCAGCTGACCGGCGATCTCGTCGTCGCCGAGGACTTCGCGCTGCCACAGCGTGTAGTCCGCGTACTGCACCGGCAGCGGCGCCCAGCCGGGCGCCTCGCCGTCGACGCGGGCCGCGTAGGCGGTGGCCAGGTCACGCCACAGCGGCGCGGCCGACCAGCCGTCGGACGCGATGTGGTGCAGCACCAGCAGCAGCACGTGGTCGTCAGGCGCGACCGAGACCAGGTGCGCCCGGATCGGCAGCTCGGTACGCAGGTCGAACACGTGCGCCGCCGCTTCGGCGAGAACGTCCGGCAATGAGTCCTCAGTGGACTCCGCGAAGTCCCACGGAACCGAAGGCGCGGTCAGGATCTCCTGCCACGGCTCGCCTTCGTGAGACGGGAACACCGTCCTCAGCGACTCGTGCCGCTCGACGACGTCGGCCAGCGCCGCCCGCAGGGCGGCCACGTCGAGGGTGCCGCGCAAGCGCAGGGCACGCGGGACGTCGTAGCCCGCATTGGGCTCCTCGGCCTGGTCGACGAACCACAGCCGCTGCTGCGCGAACGACAGCGGCAGCCGCTCGGGCCGCTCGCGCCGCGTCACCGGCGGCCGGGCCGGAGCCGCGTCGCCGAGGACCTCGGCCAGCCCGGCGACGGCCGGGGTGCGGAACAGGTCGCGGATGCCCAGCTCGACGCCGAGCACCGCGCGGACGCGGCCGATCAGCCGGGCGGCCAGCAGCGAGTGCCCGCCCAGGTCGAAGAACCCGTCGTCCAGGCCGACTTCGGCCAGGCCCAGCACCTCGGCGAACAGTCCGCACAGGACGTTCTCGGTGACGGTCCGCGGCCGGCGCCGGGACGCCGCCGCGAAGTCGGGGGCGGGCAGCGCGCGGCGGTCGAGCTTGCCGTTCGCCGTCCGGGGCAGCTCGGCCAGCGGCACGATCGCCGACGGCACCAGGTAGTCGGGCAGCCGCTCGGCCAGGTACGCCCGCAGCGCGGCCGGTTCGGCATCGCCGACGACGTACCCGATCAGGCGCCCGTCGCGGACGACGACCGCGGCCTGCTCGACGCCGTCGTGGCGAGCGAGCACCGCCCGGACCTCGCCGGGTTCGACGCGGAAGCCGCGGACCTTGACCTGGTCGTCGGCGCGGCCGACGTACTCGAGGACGCCGTCGGCACGCCAGCGCACCAGGTCACCGGTGCGGTACATCCGCTCCCCCGGCACGAACGGCGACGCCACGAACCGCTCCGCCGTCGCGCCGGGCAGGCCGCGGTAGCCGTCGGCCAGGCCGTGGCCGCCGAGGTACAGCTCACCCGTGACGCCGGGCGCGGCCAGTGCCAGGTGCGCGTCGAGGACGTACGCGCGCTTGCTCGCGACGGGCCGCCCGATCGGGATTGCCGTGCCGGTCAGGTCGGCCTCGGTGATCGGGTGGAACGTCGTGTAGCCCATGCTTTCCGCGGGGCCGTAGCCGTTGATCAGCTCGACGTCCGGGTACTCGCGCAGCGCCTTCGTGACGTGCTCGACCGACGCCGGCTCGCCGCCGGTCATCGCGCGCCGAAGCACGGTGAAGACCTGCGGCTCCTGGTCCAGCAGGTAGTTGAACAGGCTCGCCGAGGCGTGCAGCACGGTGACGCCGTGTTCGGCGACGAGCGCCGCGATCCGCTCCGGCTCCGGGTTCTGGCCCGGCTGCAGAACCGTGCGGCCGCCGTAGAGCAGCGCGCCGAACAGCTGGAGCGCGAAGCCGTCCCACGACACCGGCGCGCACTGCAGCCACACCTGGCCGGCGTCGAAGGTGGCGTAGCCCTGGCCCATCGTCGCGACGACCCCGCGGTGCGAAGTCGCGACGCCCTTGGGGACGCCGGTCGAGCCGGAGGTGAACATGACGCAGGCCAGGTCCGCCGGGGTCAGCTCGACGTCCGGGTTCGCCGTGTCCGGGTGGCTCGGCAGGGCGGTCAGCACGCGCTTGACGCCGGCCTGCGCGGTGACCGCGGCCAGGCGCTCGGCCGGGTAGCTCGGGTCCAGGAGGGTGTAGGCGGCCCCGGACTTGAGCACGCCGAGCACCGCGACGGCGAAGTCGAGGCCGCGCTCCAGCAGGACCCCGACCACCTCGCCGCGCCGGACGCCGTCGTCGAGGAGGTGGTGGGCGACCTGGTTGGCGCGGGCGTTCAGCTCGCCGTAGGTCAGCGACTCGCCCTCGAACAGTATCGCGACGGCGCCGGGATCCTGCCGCTCGACGATCGTGTGCAGGCAGTCCACGGGCGCGTCGCTCACCCGCGCCGCGTTCCCAGCGTCCGACACGAGTTCGCGCTCGGCGGTCGTGAGCACCTCGAAGTCCGCGATGGACGTCGTGGGCGCGTCGGCGATCTGCTCCAGCAGCCGGACGAACGCGCTCGCCAGCCGCTCGGCGGTGGCGGCGTCGAACAACGCGGTCGCGTACTCGAAGGCACCGGTGATCCCACCGGCGTCGGGGCGTTCCTCCAGGGCGGCGGTGAGGTCGAACTTGGCGACCGCGCGGGCCACCTCGTACGGCTCGGTGTCCACTCCGGACAGTGCGACGACCGGGGTGTCCTGCTGCAGCACCAGCATCACCTGGAACAGCGGGTGCCGCGCCGCCGAGCGCGCCGGGTTCAGCTCTTCGACCAGCCGCTCGAACGGGACGTCGTCGTGCTCGAACGCGCTCAGGTCGGCCTCGCGGACGCGGGCCACCAGCTCGGTGAACGCCGGCGCGCCGCTGAGGTCCGTGCGCAGGACCACGGTGTTGACGAAGAACCCGACGAGGTCGTCGAGGACCGGGTCGGGGCGCCCGGCGACCGGGGTGCCGATCGGGATGTCGTCGCCGGCGCCGAACCGCGCCAGCAGCGTCGCGAGCGCGGCCTGCAGCACCATGAACAGCGTCGCGCGCTGCCCGGCCGCCAGCTCCAGGAGCCGGGCGTGCAGCCCGGCCGGGATCGTGACCGCCGCGGACCCGCCGGTGTGGTCGGCGGTGGCGGGCCGGACGCGGTCGTACGGCAGCGCCAGCTCCTCCGGCAGCCCGGCGAGGGCGCCCGTCCAGTAGGCGAGGTCGGTGTCGAGTTCCCGTTGCCACAGCGTGTAGTCCGCGTACTGCACCGGCAGCGGCGTCCACTCCGGAGCGTGGCCGCCGAGCCGGGCGGCGTACGCCTCGGCGAGGTCGCCGAGCAGCACCGGGATCGACCAGCCGTCGCCGGCGATGTGGTGGGTCAGCACGAGCAGGACGTGGTCGTCGCCCTCGCCGAACAGCCACGACCGCACCGGCGGCGCGGCGGCCAGGTCGAACGGGGTCCTCGCGGCTTCGGCGACCGAGCCCGTCGCCACCTCGAACGGGACCTCGAAGGAGTCCAGGATGACCTGGTAGGGGCCGGATTCGTCCTCGGCGTAGTACGTGCGCAAGGCTTCGTGGCGACCGGCCACATCGGACAGTGCCGCGGCCAGCGCGCCGGGGTTGACGTCGCCGCGAAGCCGCAGCGCGATCGGCATGTGGTAGGCCGTGTCCTCACAGTCCATCCGCGCCAGGAACCACAGCCGCTCCTGGCCGGGCGCCAGCGGCAGCCGGTCCGGGCGCTCCCGCCGCGTCACGGCCGGCCGGGCGACGACCGCCTCGCCGAGGCTTTCGGCCAGCCCCGCCACGGTCGGGTTCGCGAACAGCGCCCGCACGGTGACGTCGAGGCCGAGCACCGCGCGGATCCGCCCGGCCAGCCGGGTGGCGAGCAGCGAGTGCCCGCCCAGGTCGAAGAAGCCGTCGTCGATGCCCACCTCGGGGACGCCGAGGACCTCGCCGAACAGTTCGCACAGCGCGTGCTCGGTCGCGGTCCGCGGGACCCGGCCCGCGCCGGTCTCGACGGCGGGCGCGGGCAGCGCCTTGCGATCGAGCTTGCCGTTCGGCGTCCGGGGCAGCTCGTCGAGCAGCACGAACGCCGAGGGCACCATGTACCCCGGCAACGCGGCGGCCAGGTGGCGGCGCAGGTCTTCGGTCTCGACCGGCGACGCGGGCACGACGTAGGCGACCAGGCGCTTGTCGCCGGGCCGGTCTTCGCGGACGACGACGGCGCGCAGCGCGACCGCCGGGTGCGCGGCCAGCACGGCCTCGATCTCGCCCAGCTCGATCCGGAAGCCGCGGATCTTGACCTGGTGGTCGACGCGGCCGAGGAACCGGAGCTCGCCGTCGCGGCGGCGGGCGACCAGGTCGCCGGTGCGGTACATCCGCTCGCCGACGGCGAAGGGGTTGGCGACGAACCGGTCGGCGGTCAGGTCGGGCCGGCCGAGGTAGCCGCGCACGACGCCGTCACCGGCGAGGTACAGCTCGCCCGGGACGCCCGGCGGCACCGGCCGCAGCGCCCGGTCCAGCACGTACACCCGCGTGTTGGCGATCGGCGTGCCGATGGTCGGCGCGCCCTCGCCGACGCGGGCGGTGGTCGACCAGATCGTCGTCTCGGTCGGGCCGTACATGTTGGTCACCGACGCGGCCCGGGCCCGCAGCGCGGCCGCGAGGTCGTCGGGCAGGGCTTCGCCGCCGACCAGGACGTGCACGCCGGAGAGGTCGGCGGGCTCGGCCAGCAGCGCGTGGAACAGGCTGGGCGTCGCCTGGAGCAGCGTGGCGTCCTCGGCGAGGGCGGCCAGGGCCCGGCTGTCGCGGACGTCGTCGCGGCTGGCGAGGACGACGGTCGCCCCGGCCAGCAGCGGCGCGAACATCTCCAGGCCGGCGATGTCGAAGCCGACCGTGGTGACGGCCAGCAGCCGGTCGTCCGCGGTGATGCCGAACCGGTCCACCATGTCCAGGAGGAAGTTCAGCAGCGGGCGGCGCGGGACGACGACACCCTTGGGGCGGCCGGTCGAGCCGGACGTGAAGATCACGTACGCCGGGCTGTCCGGCGACGCGGTGTGCTCGAGGTTCACGGCTTCCCCGGCGTAGACGAGTTCCTCGCGGGTCAGCACGAGGGCCGGGTCGGCGTCCTCGAGCATCATCGCGATGCGGTCGGCCGGGTAGTCCAGGTCGAGCGCCAGGTAGCCGGCGCCGGTCTTGAGCACCGCGAGCATGGCGATGATCAGCTGCTCGTCGCGGGGCAGCGAGAGGGCGACGTACCGCTCGGGTCCGGCGCCGCGCCCGGCGAGGTGCCGGGCGAGCTGGTTGGCGCGGGCGTTCAGCTCGGCGTAAGTCAGTGTCGTGGTCCCGAACTCCAGCGCGGGCGCGTCCGGCGTGCGGGCGGCTTGAGCTTCGAACAACTCGATCACGGAGGTGTCCGGGACCGGGATCGCCGTCGCGGCGTTGGCCGCGTCGATCGCCGCCGCTTCCGCCGGGGCCAGGAGGTCCACTGTGGACAGCGGGGCGGCGGGGTCCGCGACGGCCGCGGTCAGCAGGCGGACGAACCGGTCGGCGAGGTCGGCCGCGGTGCCGGGCTCCAGGAGGTCGGTCGCGTACTCCAGGTACCCGCCGATGCCGGCCGGGGTGCCGTCGGCGCCGGTGTTCTCCTCCAGGTTCAGGGTGAGGTCGAACTTCGCGGTCGCCGTGGCGACCGGCACGTCGGCCGCGGTCACGCCGGGCAGGGCCAGGTTGGCCGCCACGTTGTTCTGCAGCGCCAGCATGACCTGGAACAGCGGGTGCCGCGCGGTCGAGCGGGCCGGGTTGAGCCGTTCGACGATCCGCTCGAACGGGACGTCGGCGTGGTCGAACGCGGTCAGCGCGCGCTCGCGGACCCGGTGCACCAGCTCGGTGAAGCTCGGGTCGCCACCGAGGTCGGTCCGCAGCACGAGCGTGTGGACGAAGAACCCGACAAGGTCGTCGAGCGCGGCGTCCGGGCGGCCCGCCGACGGCGTGCCGATCGCGACGTCGTCCCCGGCGCCGAGGCGGGACAGCAGCGCGGCGAACCCGGCCTGCAGCACCATGAACAGCGTCGCGTGCTCGCCGCGGGCCAGCTCCAGCAGCCGGGCGTGCAGGTCCGCGCCGAGGGTCACCGGCAGGGTGGCGCCCCGGTGCGTCGCGACCGGCGGGCGCGGGTGGTCGAAGGGCAGGTTGATCTCGTCCGGCAGCCCGGCGAGCGTCTCGGCCCAGTACTCCAGGGAGTCGCCGGGCGATTCCTGTTGCCACAACGCGTAGTCCGCGTACTGCACCGGCAGCGGTGTCCACTTCGGACTTTCACCGGCGACGCGGGCGGCGTAGGCGGTGGAGAGGTCGCGCAGCAGCGGGGCGAACGACCAGCCGTCGCTCGCGATGTGGTGGGTGACGACGACCAGGACGTGGTCGTCGCCCTCGCGCCGCAGGGCCGCGCGGATCGGGAGGTCGGTGGCGAGGTCGAATTCGCGTGCGGCGAACTCGGCGACGTCCACCGCGTCTTCGGTCCACGGCAGCCCGGTCAGCGGGCGGATCTCCTGGCGCGGCACGCCGTCGGTGTCCGGGAACACCGTCCGCAGGGCCTCGTGGCGCTCGACGACGTCGGCGAACGCCTGGCGCAGCGCGGCCACGTCGAGCGGGCCGGTCAGCCGCAGCGCGCGGGGGACGTTGTAGGTCGCCCCGGCCTGGTCGAGCTGCTCGACGAACCACAGGCTGCGCTGGGCCGACGACAGCGGCAGGACCGCCGGTCGCGGCCGGGCGACGACGGCCGGGCGGGCCTCCCGCGCGCTGTCGAGGATCGCGGCGAGGGCGGCGACGGTCGGCGCGCGGAAGACGTCCGCCACCCCGATCCGGGCGCCGAGCACCGCGCCGATCCGCGCGACCAGCCGGGCCGCGAGCAGGGAATGCCCGCCGAGCGCGAAGAACCCGTCGTCGACGCCGACCTCGGCCACGCCGAGCACGTCGGCGAAGAGTCCACGGAGGACTTCTTCCCGCGGGGTGCGCGGCGCGCGGCTCGTGCTCGTGCGCTCCGGCGCGGGCAGCGCGCGGCGGTCGAGCTTGCCGTTGGCCGTCAGCGGCAGGGCGTCGAGCAGCACGAACGCCGAGGGCACGAGGTGCTCCGGCAGCCGCTCGGCCAGGTACGCGCGGAAGTCGGCGGGCTCGCCGACCACGTAGCCGACCAGGAGCTTCTGTCCCGGCCGGTCTTCGCGGACGACGACGGCGGACTCGGTGACGGCCGGGTGCGTGCCCAGCGCGGTCCGGATCTCGCCCGGCTCGACGCGGAACCCGCGGATCTTGACCTGGTCGTCGGCGCGCCCCACGTACTCCAGCACGCCGTCGGCGCGGCGGCGCACCAGGTCACCGGTGCGGTACATCCGCTCCCCCGCTTCGAACGGGTTCGCGATGAAGCGGACGGCGGTGAGGTCCGGGCGGCCCGCGTAGCCGTCGGCGATCCCGCCGCCGGCCGCGTACAGCTCGCCGACGACACCGGGCGCGACCGGCCGCAGCCGCTCGTCCAGCACGTACGCGCGCTTGCCGTGCAGCGGCACCCCGATCGGGATCGGCGCGCCGGTGAGGTCGGCGCTCGTGATGCGGCGGGAGGTCACGAAGATCATGTTCTCGACCGGGCCGTAGCCGTTCGTGAAGGCCACGTCCGGGAAGGTCCCGACCGCCCGCGTGAGGTGCGCGACCGACGCCGCTTCCCCGCCGGTGTAGACCTCGCGGACGTGCTCGAACACGCCGGGGTACTCGTCGAGGAGGAAGTTGAGCAGGCTGGCGGAGAAGAACGCCGTCGTGACGCCGTGGCGCGCGACCAGCTCGGCGATGAGCGCGGGCTCGGGCTTCGGTCCCGGCTGCAGGACGCAGGCCGCGCCGGTGAGCAGCGCGCCGAACAGCTCGAACGCGAAGGCGTCCCAGGAGACCGGCGCGGTCTGCAGCCAGACGTCGCCGCCGTAGCCCTGGCCCAGGATGGTGGTGGCGACCGCTTCGTGCGAGGCGACGACGCCCTTCGGAGTGCCGGTGGACCCGGAGGTGAACATGACGCAGGCGGGCCCCGCCGGGGACACCGCGCGGCCCGGCGCGGTCGTCGTCGGCCGCACGCCGGACAGGTCGTCGAGCACGAAGGGCGCGTCGACCTGCTCGGCCAGCAGCTGCCGCCGCTCGGCGGGGAACGACGGGTCCAGCAGCGTGTACCCGCAGCCGGCCTTCAGCACGCCGAGGATGGCGGCGACCAGGTCCGGCCCGCGGTCGAGGCAGATCGCGACGATCCGCCCGGCCGGGACGCCGGTCAGGAGCGCGGCGACGCCGTTGGCGCGGGCGTCCAGCTCGGCGTAGGTGACGGTCTGGTCGTCGAACAGCAGCGCGGTCGCGTCCGGTGTGTGGCGGGCGTGGCCCTCGATGACCTCGTGCAGCGTGCCGGCCGGTGCGGCCGGCGTGAGCATGCCGCCCGTCGTCGCCTGGGCCAGCTCCGCCGCGTCGAGGAGGTCGAAGTCGCCGAGCCGGGTGTCTGGGTCGTCGGCGACGGCGGCCAGGACGCGCAGCAGGCGCCCGGCCAGCGCGGCGGCGGTCTCGCGGTCGAACAGGTCGCTCGCGTACTCCAGGAGGCCGGTCAGTTCGCCGTCGCGTTCCTCGAAGATCGCGGCCAGGTCGAACTTGGCGTAGCCGATGTCAACGCGCTCGCCGGTGGCGCGGACGCCGTCGATGGCCAGTTCGGCGGCGAGGTTGTTCTGCAGCACCAGCAGGACCTGGAACAGCGGGTGGCGCCCGAGCGAGCGGGCCGGGTTCAGTTCCTCGACCACCCGCTCGAACGGCACCTCGGAGTGCTCGAACGCGGCCAGGCACGTCTCGCGGGCCCGGTCCAGCAGTTCGCGGAACGTGGGGTCGCCGCCGGTGGCGGTGCGCAGGACGACGGTGTTGACGAAGAACCCGACGAGGTCGTCGAGGGCGGCATCGGTACGACCCGCGACCGGCGAACCGACCGGGACGTCTTCACCGGCGCCGAGCCGGGTGAGCAGCGCGGCGAACGCGGCCTGCAGCACCATGAACAGCGTCGCACCCGACTCCGTGGCCAGCGCCGTCAGCTTCCGGTGGATCTCGGCGGGCACGTCCATGGCGACGACGCCGCCGCGGTGGCTCGCGACCGCCGGACGAGGCCGGTCGGTGGGCAGCGGCAGCTCCTCGGGCACGCCGGCCAGCGCGTCGCGCCAGTACGCGAGGTCGCGGTCGACCGGCAGCTCACGTTGCCACAGCGTGTAGTCCGCGTACTGGACCGGCAACGGCGTCCACTGTGGAACATCTCCGGCGAGGCGAGCCGCGTAGGCCTCGCCGACCTGGCGCAGCAGCGGCGCCATCGACCAGCCGTCGCAGGCGATGTGGTGCACGACGAGCAGCAGCACGGCGGCGTCGCCGGGCAGGGTGAACAACGCGGCGCGGATCGGCAGCTCGCGGGCGAGGTCGAAACCGGCCTCGGTAGCGGCGGTCAGGTCCCGGCTCAAGCTGTCCTCTGTGGACTCCTCGACGATCCAGGGAACTTCCCCGCCGGGAAGGATGTGCTGCACCGGCTCGTCGCCGTCGCGGGTGAAGATCGTCCGGAGGGCTTCGTGGCGGGCGACGACGTCGCCGACGGCCAGCCGCAGGACCTCGGCGTCGACCGGGCCGGTCAGGCGGACGGCCTGCGGGACGTGGTAGCTCGCGTTCCAGGTGTCGGCCTGGTCGAGGAACCACAGCCGCCGCTGGGCGAACGAGAGCGGCATCGGGTCCGGGCGTCGCCGCGGGGCCAGCGGCACGCGGGCCGGGGCGGCGCCTTCGAGGAGTTCGGCCAGCCCGGCCGGGGTCGGCGCGCGGAAGACGTCGCCGATCGCGGCTTCGAGACCGAGGGTGGCGCGGATGCCGGAGACGAGCTTCGCCGCGAGGAGGGAGTGGCCGCCGAGGGTGAGGAAGCCGTCGTCGATGCCGACGCCGTCGACGCCGAGGATCTCGGAGAACAGGTTGCAGAGCGCGGCTTCCCGCGGGGTGCGCGGGGCGCGGCCGGTGCGGGCGGCCGCCCAGTCGGGGGCGGGCAGGGCCTTGCGGTCGAGCTTGCCGCTCGGGGTCAGCGGCAGCTCGTCGAGCACGACGAACGCGGCCGGGACCATGTACTCCGGCAGGTTCTCCGCCAAGGCCGCACGCAGGGTGCCGAGGTCCGGGGTCCCGTCCGGCACGAGGTAGCCGACCAGGCGCTGGTCGCCCGCGCGGTCTTCGCGGGCCAGCACGCACGAGCCGCCGACACCGGGCTGGCGGTCGAGGACGGCCTCGATCTCGCCCAGCTCGACGCGCAGGCCGCGGATCTTGACCTGGTGGTCCGTGCGGCCGAGGTAGTGCAGCGCCCCGGTTTCGTCCCAGCGGGCCAGGTCGCCGGTGCGGTACAGCCGCTCCCCCGGCTCGAACGGGCTGGCCACGAACCGCTCGGACGTGAGCCCCGGGCGGCCGTGGTAGCCGCGGGCCAGCTGGATGCCGGCGAGGTACAGCTCGCCCGCTTCCCCGGGCGCCACCGGCTCCAGCCGGGCGTCGAGGACGTAGGTGCGGGTGTTCCACACCGGACGTCCGATGGGGACGGACGGCTGCCCGGGATCGCAAGCCCAGTAAGTGACGTCGACGGAGGCTTCGGTGGGGCCGTACAGGTTGTGCAGCTCGACGCCGGGCAGGGTGGCGAAGAACCGGGCCTGCAGCTCGGCGGGCAGTGCTTCCCCGCTGCAGAGCACGCGGCGCAGGCCGGTGCAGGTCGCGGCCGCGGGATCGAGGAGGAAGGCCTGCAGCATCGACGGGACGAAGTGGACGGTCGTGATCCGCTCGGCGCGGATGAGCCCGGCCAGGTAAGCGGGATCGCGGTGCCCGCCGGGGCGCGCGACGACGAGCGTGGCGCCGGTCAGCAGCGGCCAGAAGAACTCCCAGACGGAGACGTCGAAGCTGGACGGAGTCTTCTGCAGCACACGGTCCCCCGCGGTGAGGCCGTACTCGGCCTGGGTCCAGGCGAGCCGGTTGACGATGCCTTCGTGGGGCACCAGCACGCCCTTGGGGCGGCCGGTCGAGCCCGAGGTGTAGATGGCGTAGGCAAGGTCCTTTGTGGACGTCGCCGGTTCCGGCGCGGTGGCCGGGTAGGCGGTGAGGTCGACGGCGTCGAGGAGGATGGTTTCGGCGTCGAAGAGGTCTTCGTGGTGGGTCTGGGTGAGCACGACCGGCGCGGCGCTGTCGGCGACCATGTAGGCGAGGCGGTCGGCCGGGTAGTCCGGGTCGAGCGGGACGTAGGCGCCGCCGGCCTTGAGCACCCCCAGCAGGGCGATCACCAGCTCAAGGGAGCGGTCGGCGCAGACGCCGGTGAGGACGCCGGGGCCCACGCCCCGCTCGACGAGGAGGTTCGCGAGCCGGCCGGCTCGCTCGTGGAGTTCGCGGTAGGTGAGGGATTCGCCCTCGAACACCAGCGCCGTCGCGTCCGGGGTGCGGGCCGCTTGCTCGGCGAGCAGCCGGGTGAGCGTGCGGCCCGCCTCCGGGACGTCGGTGGTGGTGTCGTTCCAGGCCGCCAGCAGCTGCCGGGCGTCGTGGTTCACGGTGATCAGCTCCAGTTCGTTCACTGCCGGCGGGGAAGGGTCAGCGCATCGCGGCGACGAGGCTCGCCGGGCGCAGGTCGGTCCAGTTCTTCTCGACGTACTCCAGGCACGCGGCGCGGGTGTCCTCGCCGTGCACGGTCCGCCAGCCGGCCGGGACGTCCACAGTGGACGGCCAGAGCGAGTGCTGGTTCTCGTCGTTGACCAGGACGAGGAAGGTGCCGTTCTCGTCTTCGAAGGGGTTGCTCATGATTTCTTCTCCTCTGTGAGGGCGGCCCGGCCGAGTGCCGGGGTGGCGACGAGCAGGGCGAGCGCGACGAGCGCGACCGCGGCGTGGGCGAACATGGTCAGCGGGACGCCGAGCGCCTCGACCAGGACGCCGATCAACAGGTTGCCGATCGGGGTGGCGGCGAGGGTGAAGAGCGCGAGGATCGACATCACGCGCCCGCGCATCTCCGGCGCCGACCACCGCTGGGCGAGGCTGACGAGCACCAGCGCGGTCAGCCCGGCGACCAGCCCGAGTGCGAAGAAGGCGGCGATGCCGACGGCGAGGTTCCCGGTGGCCAGCAGGGCCAGGCAGCCGACCTGGGCGGCGAGCCCGGCGGTGGCGAGCCGCCCGGCCTTCTCCCGCGGCGGCCACTTGACCGAGACGACGAAGGCGAGGGACGCGCCGAGCGTCATGGCGGTGAGCAGCCAGCCCGCGCCCTGGTTCCCGCCCAGCAGGACGAGCCCGAGGTTGATCGGCCCGGCCCCGCTGAGTTCGAGCAGCCCGGTGACGATCATGGCGGTCCGCAGCGCGGGCCTTCTCGCGACGTACCGCGCGCCTTCGGCTATTTCCTTGCCCAGCTGCCGGAGCTTGACGCGTTCACGCGGTTCTTTGCTGGTCAGCGTCTTGGTGTTCCCGGCGGCGAGCGCGGAGACGAGGAAGCTGACCCCGTTGACGGCGGCGACGGTGACCAGCCCCCCGAGCCCGGCCAGCCACGACCCGAGCGCCCCACCGGCAGCCTGCCCCCCACGCACGGCGGCGAGGTAGACGGCGTTCCCCCGCACGAGGTGCTCGGGCGGCAGGAGGTTCGGGCGCAGGGCGTCGGAGGCCGGGATGAAGAAGGCACTGGCGACGGCCATGACGACGATCAGCCCGGCGAGCAGCGGAACGTCGGGCCCGACCACCAGGACGGCGGCGGCCCCGCCGAGCATGGCACCGGCGCGGATGAGATCGGTGGTGATGAGGACGCGCCGCGGCCCGGTCCGGTCGGCTACTGCGCCGCCGACCAGGAGGGTGAGGACTTTGGGGAGGGAGCCGAGGGCGAGGACCAGGCCGGCGAGGGCGGGACCGGCGGTGCCGACGAGGGTGATGGAGAGAGCGATGAGCCAGACCGCGTCGCCGAAGGAGGACAGTCCCATGGCGAGGACGAGGCCGAGGAAGGGAGCAGGCAGGGCTTTGCCCACGTGGCTCGCGCTCGCTTCAGGCGCCGCGCTGCCCGGCCCGGCGGCCACACTGCTCGGATCGGCCACCCCAGCGCGGGCCACGTCACCCACCGCCGCGGCGCGGGGCTCGTCGACCGCGGTCATGACGCGCCGCCGATCGCCGGCGCGCCCGACGTCTTGAATGACTCATTCAGGTCTTCGGAGGTCCTGAATGACTCATTCAAGACCTTCGAACCGGCGCAACGGCCGGCGAATCGGCGCGTCATGACAGCACCTGCTCGCGAACCGGCTCCGGCGTGCCCGGGAACCACACGTCCTCCGGCGTCAGCGCGTCCGCCTGGTACTGACCCAGCGCGCTCAGCAGCAGCCGCAGCTCCAAAGCCAGCGCCTCTGCGAACCGCACCAGCCCGGACACCGGATCCGTGTCCACCGCCAGCAATGCCGCCCGCCCGAGGCCCGCCGCGCGGGCGCCCAGAGCCAGGACCTTCGCCACCCGCGTGCCTTCCCACATCCGGCCCGAAGCCAGCAGGCACCCCGCCGGGGTACCGATGCGCGTCAAGCACTCACCCAACGGCAGCCCGACCGAAGCGAACGACAACGGCGCCCACCCCGACCCGCCTTCGGCCCCGTCGACCGTCACCGCGTCCGCTCCCGCCTCCCACGCCACCGCGGCCGCCGAAGCGACATCACGGCCGGGCGGGAGCTTCACCCACACGCCGGCGCGCGGGAAGTTGTTGCGCATCAAGCGGATTTGCTGCCGCAGGATCTCCGGCGTGAACGTCCCGGGCGAGCTGCTCCGCAGCACCCGCGAACCCAAGGAGAAATCCACCGAATAAGCCGAAGCCAGCGAAGCGGCGGCCGAAGGCGAAACCAGCGTCATCCCGCCCAGCCCCGGCTTCGCGCCCTGCCCCACCTTCAGCTCGAACGCCAGCCGCCCGGAGTCCAGCAGCGGGGCCGCCGACGGGTCGGAATACACCAGGTTCCAGACCTCCGCGTCGGCGTCCTCCGTGCTCTGCTGCACGACGACGCCGCCGAGGCCGTCCGGGACCGCGTCGCCGTAGGCGCGCAGGCGCTCCAGCAACGTGCCCGCCGACGGGCCGCCGGTCCGCCCGTGGCCGTGCACCGGGACGACGTTCTCGCCGATCACCATCGGGATCCCGAGCTGCGCGGCCTGCGCCGAAGCCGCCGCGCCCAGCCCTTCGCCCGCGACCTGCGTCGAGCCGAACGCCGACAAGTACACCGGCAGCGAAGACGCGAACCCGCCGATCGACGTCGACAGCGAGACGTCGCCGTACAGCGGCTCGCGGCCCAGCTCGATCAGCTTCTCCAGCCGCCGCGGGACGAACACCGGCGGCACCAGCCGCGCCGACTCCAGCAGGTCCGCGGCATCCCCCGCGGCCCCACCGAACAAGGAAGTCCCGTACGAGGACGCGGGCGGGAACACCGCCGCGGCCCCCGAACGCGCGCGTTCCCGGACCTGGTCGGCGGGGAAACCGGACGCCTCCAGCGCGGTCACGGCGAGACCACCCCCGGCAGCTTCGGGAACGCCGTCGCCTGCCACACCGCGTCCAGCCCGGCGAGGTACCGCGTGAACCGCTGCACGCCCAGCCCGAAGCCGGCGCTGGCCGGAATCCCCGAGCGGACCAGATCGAGGTACCAGGCGTACTTCGCCGGGTTCTCCCCCGTTTCGCGCATCCGCGTGACGATCCGGCCGTACTCGTGCTCACGCTCGCTGCCGCTGCACAGCTCGCCGTACCCCTCAGGCGCGATCAGGTCGAAGTTGCGCAGGACACCGGGCGCCGAAACACTTTCCCGGTCGTAGAACCCGCGCGAGCCCTTCGGGTAGTCGACGAGGAAGAACGGCCGCGCGTGCTTGTCCGACAGGATCGCCTCGCCCGCCCAGTCGATCTCGGCGTCCGCGCTCTGCGGGTGGCCGAGCTCGCGCAGCGTCTCGACGGCGGTCGCGTGCGACAGCCTGCCGAACGCGCCGCCGAGCAGGTCGGTGAACGCGCCCGAGTCGCGGCCCAGCGCTTCCAGCACGTCGCCCGCGTCCTCGACGACCCGGCGCACCACGTGCGCCACCAGGTCCTGCAGCAGGTCGAGCACGTCGTCGCGGGACGCGCCGGCGACCTCGACGTCGAGCTGGTGGAACTCGGCCAGGTGCCGGCTCGTGTTCGCCGTCTCCAGCGGCTCCAGCCGCACGTTCGGCGCGACGTAGAAGATCTTCGGGAAGCCGAGCAGCGACGCCTGCTTGTACAGGATCGCGCTGGTCATCAGCTTGTAGCGGTGACCGTAGAAGTCGACGTCCACCTGCTTGGCGCCGCGGCCGCCCGGGTCGGTGACCGGGCCGATCACCGGCGGCAGCAGCTCGGTGAAGCCGCGGGCGCCCAGGAACGCGCGCGCCTCGGCGAGCAGCTTGTGCTGCAGGCCCAGCACGTGCCGGGTGCGCTCCGCGGTCAGGTGCGTGCGCGGGTCCGGCGGAACGGTGTACTCCATGGCGTTCTCACTCCCAGCTGGTCGGGCGGTTCAGGACAGGACCGGGTCGAGCCGTCGGCGGTGGTAGGACAGGTCGGCGAGCAGCCGGGTCGCGCTGACCCGGTCGTGGCCGCGGCGGCCGCCCAGCGCGGGCGGCAGCGGCATCCGGCCGGTGTGCCACCACTGGAGGCGGCCTTCGTCGTCGAGCACGCACCGGGTTTCGCCGCCGTTGTCGGGGTGCAGGCAGTACGGGACGTCGAGCAGGCCGCGTTCGAACGCCGCCGGCAGCGCCTCGGTCAGCGTCGGGGCGAGCGAGCGCACCTCGTCGACGAGCAGCCGCGCCTGGGCGTACACCTCGGTGTCCCCCGGTGGCGCGGCCGGGGCGGGCTGCTCCAGCGCGGTGGCGTGCGCCAGCCGCAGCGCCTCGACGTTCTCTTCGACGGTCGGGATCCGGTGCGCTTCCGCGGTGGTCTTGACGATCAGCCGCTCGGTGCCGGTGCGCACGGCCAGCCGGACGCTCTCGGCGACCAGCTCCCGCGCCCCGGCCGCGGACTCCGGGAACAGCCCCATGTAGGTGTAGAGCACGAGGTGGTGGTCCACGCCGGCCAGTTCCTCGTCGCACAGCCGCCGCATCGCCCACAGCGCTTCGGCGTCCTGCTCCGGGTTCGTCTGCTGCGCGTAGCTGGCCGACACGCTGCGCACGCCGTGCTCGGCGAAGAACAGGCACTCCAGCACCGAAAGCGCGACGAGCAGGCCCGGCGGGCACAGCTGGCCGAGCATGCAGCCGCCGAAGCTCTCCAAGTGGCAGTCGACCGCTTGCCCGGCCAGCAGCGACGCCGAGCGCGACCACGACTTCGCCGCCGTCCGCAGCGGCACGCTGCTGTAGGGCAGGCAGTAGGACACCGGCCCGCCTTCGGAAGCGTCGAGACCGGCTTCGAGCATCACGTCGAAGATGTCTTCGGGCTGCGCCGAGCCGTGCCGGACCTGGACCGGGAACCCGGGGAGGCCGGCCACCAGCTCGGCGGTCGCGGCCGGGCCCAGCGCCACCAGCGGGAAGCCGTTGAGCGGGACCCCGGACTGGACGGACATCGCGGCGAGGTCGTGCTGCCCGGTGCGGGTGTAGCTGTCGAGCGTCACGGTGCCGACGGCCGGCACGCCGGCCCCCGCCACCGCGCGCAGCCCGCGGCGCATCGCGGCCGGGTCGGAGAACCCCATCCGCGGCTGGACGACGAGCGTCCGGCGGCGGCGGTGCTCGGCCACGAACGCGCTGAACACCGACCGGGCAGCGGTCACCGCAAGGTCCGGATGTTCGCGGCGACGAACTCGCGGAAGGACTCGATCGCCTGGCCGGAATCGCCGGCGCCGACGTGGAACACCGCGTCGTAGCCCAGCGCCAGCAGCTCGGCCTCCAGCGCGCTGTTCGCGTCGCCGTGGACGCCGAGCTTGCCGCCGATGACGGCGGGCAGCCCGGACAGGACCGGGTCGGCCCGCAGCGCCGAGATCACCCGGGCGCCGTCGACGTGGCCGTGGCCGTTGATGGTGCTGATCACCAGGCAGTCCGGCCGCTCCTCGCGGCAGGCGGCCAGCAGCCGCTCCACCGGGACGCAGGCACCGAGGTTGACCACCTCGTGGCCCATCTCCTCCATGATCAGCTGGAGGGCGACGAGGTTCCACATGTGCGAGTCGGACTGGACGCTGGACAGGACGAACTTCAGCGGGGGCCCCGCGGACACGGCGGGCCGGTCCGGGGTCTGCTCGATCTGGAAGGTGGTCATCGTGCGTCGCTCCCTGTGCGTTCGGGGAACGTCCGCGGTGCGGGCCGCGAACTTCTCACGACGAATCGTCATCGGCCGGCGCCCGGCGCACATGGGTGCGGGGGCCCCGCATTCCCGCGCCGTCCGCCCACCCCGGTCCGCCTCGCGCGCGGGCGTCGCGGCCGCGCGCGCGAACGCGAAGTCCGGTGTACCGGGCTGCCCCGGATGGGTGGCCTGCCCGGCGCGCACCTCCATCAGGGGCCCGGGGAACCCGCCCGCCGAACGGCGCAACCGCCACGTCCGTCCGGCCGTGTCCCCACTTCGCGACCAGGCGTTTTCCCGCCCGATCCCCCATTAACCCCCAGAGCGCCCCCATGCCGGGCGGGAATGCGGGCGTAGCACCCCCATGTAACCGGCGTCACCCGCTGGCATGCTCGATCCCGTGATTCCCCCGCAGCCGAACCCGGCGACCACGACGCTCCCGCCCACCTGGTGGGCGGCCGGGCTGACCCCGCACGAGCGGCGCCCCGGCACCCGCCCCGCGTGGGTGGACTTCGCCGAGGCGGCACTTTCACGTGAAAGCGACGACCTGGGGGCGCCGCTTTCACGTGAAAGCGACGGCTGGCGGACGGCGTTCGCCGCGGTGTTCCGTCCCTTCACCGACGCGGCCCGCGCCGCGATCGCGGCTGCCGCAGCGGGTTCGCCCGCCGTCGACGCCGCTGGGGTCGCGGACGGCTGCGCCGCGCAGCTCGGCCACCAGCTGGCCGGCCTCGCCGCCCGCACCCTGGTGCTGGAGCTCGGCCGGGCGCGGCACAAGGAGATCCTCGAGGGCGAAACGCCGGAAGCGCGCTTCGCCGACTTCGTCCGCCGGACCGGCACCCCCGCCGGCCTGACCGACCTGCTGCACCGCTACCCGGTGCTCGCCCGGCTCGCCGCGCAGGCGTCCCTGCACGCGATCGCCGCCGCCACCGAGCTGCTGGCCCGGTTCGACGCCGACCGCGCGGCCCTCGCCGCGTTCGTCGGCACCGACCCCGGCCCGCTGGTCGAGGTCAGCGGCGGCACCGGGGACGCGCACCAGCGCGGCCGCGCGGTCCGCGAACTGCGGTTCGCCGGCGGCGCGCGGGTCGTCTACAAGCCGCGCCCGCTCGACCTGCACACGGCGTTCACCGCGCTGGTGGGCTGGCTCAACCCGCGCGTCCCCGGCCTGGAGCTGGCGACCGTCGACGTGCTGACCCGGCCCGGCTACGGCTGGCTGCGGTTCGTCGAGCACCGGCCGTGCGCGGACCTGACCGAGGTCGACCGCTTCTACCGCCGCCAAGGCGTGCTGCTCGCCCTGCTGCACGCCCTCGACGGGACCGACGTGCACTTCGAGAACATCATCGCGGCCGGCGACCAGCCGGTGCTGATCGACATCGAAACGCTGTTCCAGCCCGTGCTGCCGGCCGAAAGCACCGAAACCGACCCGGCCGCGGAACTGCTCGCCCGCTCGGTGCACCGGACGATGCTGCTGCCGCAGATGATCGTCGGCGAGCACGGCGCGGTGGACATCTCCGGGCTCGGCGGCGGCCGCGCCGCGGCCCCGGCGCTGGAGCGCGTCGACTGGCTCGACGCCGGCACCGACCGGATGCGGCTGGTCCGCGTGCCCGGCGGCGTCGGCACCGGTGTCAACCGGCCCACGCTCGGCGGCGTCGACGTCGAGCCGGCCGAGCACGGCGCCGCGCTGCTGGCCGGGTTCCGCGCCGGGTACGACGCCATCGCCGCCGGCGCGACCGAGTTCGCCGCGCTGCTGGAAAGCTGCGCCGGCGCGGGGATCCGCGTGCTGGTCCGCCCGACGAGCTTCTACACGCGGCTGCTCGACGAGACCACGCACCCGTCGCTGCTGGCCGACGCGGCCGCGCGCGACGACGCTTTCGGGCTGCTGCACGACGACAGCACCGACGAGGTCCGCCGCGCGCTGGTGGCCGCGGAGCTGACCGACCTGTGGGCGGGCGACGTCCCGATGTTCACCGGCGAGCCCGGCTCCGCCGACGTCTGGGACACCGAGCGCAACCGGCTGGCCGGGCTGCTCGGCACGACGCCGCTGGCGACGGTGCGGGCGAAGATCGCCGGCATGACCACCATCGACCGCCGCGACCAGGAGTGGCTGATCTCCGCCGCGCTGGCCACCCGGCCCGACGCCGAGACGCACGCCGGAAGCGGGGTAAGCGACGGCATCCTGCCGAGCAAGACCCCCGAACCCGCGCACCTGCTTTCCGCCGCGTGCGGCGTCGCCGACGCCATCATCGCCCGCGCCTGCACGGCGGGCGGGCGCGTCAACTGGGTCGGGCTGGAGCTCGTCGACGAGAAGTACTGGACCGTGCTGCCGATGGGCGGCGGGCTCGGCGAGGGCTACCCCGGCGTGGCACTGTTCCTCGCCCAGCTCGCCGAGCTGACCGGCATCGACCGCTACCGGGACCTGGCCGGCAAGGCCGTTTCCGGCCTGCCGTCGCTGGTTTCCGCGCTCGAAGCCGACCCGGAGCTCGCCGAAGCGGCCGGCCCGGGCGGCCTGCTCGGGCTCGGCGGCGTCGCCTACGCCGCGGCCCGCCTCGCGCGGCTGCTCGACCGGCCGGACCTGCTGGACCTCTGCGCCCGCACGGTCGCGGTGATGCCGGCCCCGACGCCGCGGACGTCACCGCGGTTCACCACGGGGCTGGCCGGCGGGCTGGTCGCGCTGCGCTCGGTCGCCGCGCAGACCGGCCTCGAGCTCGCCACCGTGCTCGCCGGTGCCTACGCGGCCGAGCTCGCGAGCCGGTCCATCGACCCCGATCTGGCCGACCCCGGGTTCGCGCACGGCGCGGCCGGCGTCGACTGGGCCCTGTCCGGGCACCCGCGCGAGACCGCGACCCTGCCGCCCGCGAAGGCCGCGACCGGGCACGGCTGGTGCTCCGGCCTCGCCGGCCAGGTGCTCGCCTACGCCGGCGACCCCGACGTGCTCGGCGGCCTCGACGAGCAGGTCCGGCGGCTGGCCGCCCAGGAACCGCTGCGCGACTTGTCCCTGTGCCACGGCGAAACCGGCATCACCGACGTCCTCGGCGTGCTGGCCGAGACCGGCCACACCGGCGCCGAAGCCGCCCTCGCCACCCGGACCGGCCTGCTGCTGACCGCCGTCGAACAGGACGGCGCGCGCTGCGGCACCCCGGACGGCGTGCCCTCCCCCGGCCTGCTCACCGGCCTGGCCGGCATCGGGTACGGCCTGCTGCGCCTCGGCTTCGGCCCCCGCGTCCCGTCCGCCCTGCTCCTGCAAGCCCCGACCCGCTGATCCGCCCCACCTCACGAGGAGAGAACCACAGATGCGCGAAACCACGACCGAGACCGCCGAAGCCACCGTCGGCGCCCTGGTGCTCCCGCGGGCGAACCACGCCGGTGCCCGCAACCAGGCGCTCGCGGGCACCCGGCCCCGGCGCTCCGGCGTCACGCTCGACACGCTCGGTTCGCCGACCGTCGTCACCAACGGCACCTTCGCTCTCTGACTCCTTCCCCCCGTCCCCCGGCACCGAAAGCGAAACCCCATGACCGAGCAAGACTTCCCCGAGAACCCCGTCGGCGACCTGACCCTGCCGGTGTCCACCCGCACCGGCGCCCGCAACCGCGCGCTGTCCGGCCAGGCACCGCGGCTGAGCCAGAACAACCTGAGCACCCTCGACATCACGCCGGTCTTCACCGTCGCCTTCGCCGAATAGCTTCCGTTTCACCCCGTACGACTACCGAGAGTGGAGCCACCTGCATGACCGAGCACGACTTCGCCGGCACGGACAACCCGATCGGCGACTTGACCCTCCCGACGTCGGCCCGGACGGGCGCGCGCAACCACGCGCTTTCCGGCAAGGCGGCGCGGGTCAGCCAGAACTCCCTGACGACGATGGACATCACGGTCGTCACGGGCGCGTTCCCCGGATAGTGAGACGGACCCGGGCGTCGGTATTTCGACCTACGCCCGGAGGGGGTCCGTCCGGTTATAGTGACCGCGATGGGCATCCGATCGACGCGCCTGATCGGGCGCGAGAGGGAGCTCGGCGCGCTGTCCCAGGCTCTGGAGAAGGCCCGCACCGACCACGGTGGGGCCTTCTTCCTTGTCGGCGAGGGAGGGATCGGGAAATCCCGGCTCGCCGCCGACATCGCCGCGCGGGCACTCGCGACCGGGCTCCCCGTGCTGCGCGGACGAGCCAGCTCGATCGGCCCGATGGTGCCGTTCCGGCCGCTGGCCGAGGCCCTGCTGTCGCACTTCCGCGGCGGCCACCCGCCCGCGGCCCCCGAACTCGACCCGCTCGTGCCGGTGCTCGCCCGGCTCGTGCCCGACTGGTACCGCGGCGACCGCCCGCACGACAACGGCAACCTCCTCGTCCTGGCCGAGGCGGTGTTCCGGCTGCTGTCGGTGGCCGGGCGCGAGGGCGGCTGCCTGATCGTGCTGGAAGACCTGCACAACGCGGACGCCGAAACCCTGTTCATCGTCGAATACCTCGTCGACAACCTGGCGTCGAGCCGCGTGATGCTGATCGGCACCCTGCGCAACGAACCGGGCGAAGCGCTCCGGCTCGCGACGGCGGCGGCGCAGCGCTCGGCCAGCCACACCTTCGAACTGACCCGCCTCGACGCCGCGAGCACCCGCGAGTTCGCCGCCGCCTGCCTGGAAACCGAGCCGGAGGCCGTGCCCGCCGCCGTCGCGAACCTGTTGTGGCAGAACAGCGAGGGCGTGCCGTTCGTCGTCGAGGAACTGCTGCACGGCATGGTCACCGACGGGCTGCTCGTCGGCGGCGCGCACGGCTGGCAGGTCGTCGGCGAGCTGCAGGCCCGCGTGCCGGAGGCGCTGATCAGCAGCATCGCCGCGCGCGTCGACGCACTCGGCACGGACGGCGAAACGCTGCTTTCGGTGGCCGCCGTGCTCGGCCGGCGGTTCCCGCTGTCGGTCGTGCAGGCGGTCACCGACATGGACGACCGCATGCTGCACAACCACATCAGCGCGAGCGTCGCCGCGCACCTGGTCACCACCGACGAGACCACGCCCGGCTGGT
The DNA here is from genome assembly GCF_014873755.1 of Amycolatopsis lexingtonensis. Lineage (NCBI taxonomy): Bacteria > Bacillati > Actinomycetota > Actinomycetes > Pseudonocardiales > Pseudonocardiaceae > Amycolatopsis > Amycolatopsis lexingtonensis. The sequence goes on along the minus strand of NZ_JADBEG010000001.1, from coordinate 1,482,281 downwards.
ACGCCTTCCGCCACCCGCTCACCGCGGAGGCCCTGCTGGCCCGGCTCGTGCCCTCGACGAAGGCGAACCTGGCGCGCCGGGCCGCGGACGCCGTCGAGCAGCTGCACCCGGGCCTGCCCGGCGAGCTGTGCGCGCTGGCCGCGGCGCTGCGGCTGACGGCGCTGGACCACCCGGGCGCCGGGCGGCTGTTCGCCGAGGCCGGCCGCCGCGCCCTCGACGGCGGCGCGGCCGACTCGGCGGTGACCATGCTGACCCGCGCCGTCGACCTGCTGGCCACGGCGAGCCCCGACGACCGCGCCGACGCGCTGGAATCCCTGCTGCACGCGCTCGGGCAGACCGGGCAGTTCGACCGCGCGGTCGAGTTTTCCGCTCGTTTCGCCGAGATCGGCCGGCTGGAGCGCGCGGTCGACCTGCACATCCAGCTCGCCTGGGCGGCCTACATCGGCGGGCGGCACGACGAGTGCCTCAACCAGATCGAGCAGGCCCGCGCCCCGCTCGGCGGCGAGATGACCGAGGAGCAGAAGGCGGCCCTCGACGCCGTCGAAGCGACGCTGTGGCTGGACATCCCGGGCCCGGCGCACACCGAACGCGCCCGGCAGCTCGCCGAACAGGCATGGCAGGTCGCTGAGCGCGCCGGCGTGCCCTTCGTGTCGTGCCAGGCGTTGCAGGTGCTCGGCATGGTGGCACTGGAGACGGACCTGGCGGAGGCCGAGCGCTACCTGCAATTGGCGCGGCGGCTGGCCGAACGCCACCAGCTGACGCACCTGCGCACCCAGGTGCTGGTCCGCCTCGGCGGGCACCGGATGCTCGCCGAAGGCGACGTCCGCACGTTCGACCTCGCCCGCGCGGAGGCCCAGCGCACCGGCGCGATCACGCTCACCTGCGCGGTCGACGCGAGCCGCGCGGTGCACGCGGTGATGCGCGGCGAGTTCGCGCAGGCCGAGAAGATCCTCGACGAGAACCTCGCCGTCCTCGGCCGGCTGCGGCTGGTGGCGCTGCTGCAGTACACGCACATGACCCGCGCGATGGTGGCCGCCCACCAGGCGGACCGGCCCCGGATGGAAGCCGCCCTCGACGACTTCCGCGCCGAGGGCGGCAACAGCGCGCAGGAGATGGTGCTGAGCGTCGGGCTGGCGCAGGTGTTCTGCTCGCTGCTGGAGGAGGACGCCGAACGCGCCCGCCGCGAGCTGGCGCAGGTCCTGGCCCTGGATGAGCGCCAGCCGAGCCGCTTCCACCTGGCGGGCCAGCACGGCCTGCGGCTGCTGATCGAGGCACTCGACGGCACGGCCCCGCCCGAGCGTCCCCCGGCGGCGGTGAGCGGCATGCGCTGGAACCGCCAGTTCGTCCTGCTGGGCGACGCGGTCCGCCACGGCCGGGCCGGTTCCGTGGACCTGGCCGACGAAGCGGTGACGGCGGCGATCGAGGCGGCGTCCCCGTTCCCGATGAGCCGCCACCTGGGCCTGCGCATGGTGGCCGAGTCCGCCGCGGCCGACGGCTGGGGCGACCCGGTGACGTGGCTCAAGGAAGCGGAGGAGTACTTCCACCAGGCAGAGGTGACGGCGGTGGCGAGCGCGTGCCGCGGGCTGCTGCGCAAGACCGGCGTCGCGGTCGGCCAGCGCCGCACGGGCTCGGACCGCCTCCCGGCGGGCCTGCGTTCGGTGGGGGTGACGGTCCGCGAGTACGAGGTGCTGCAGCTGCTGGCGGACAACATGGGCAACAAGGACATCGCCCGGCGGCTGCACATCTCGCCGCGGACGGTGGAGAAGCACGTGGCAAGTTTGATGGCGAAGTCGAATTTGCAGAACCGGAGCGCGTTGACGGAGTACGCGCGCAATACCCCGCACTGACCGCTTCCCGGACGTCACCGCGCCGGGCGCGGGTTCCCGGCAAAGTCGAGACGCGCTCCTCTGCCTGTGACACCGGCTCCGCCAAGGTCGCGAATGACTCATTGGAGACCTCGGAGGTCCCCAATGAGTCATTCGCGACACCACAGCAGCAGCCGGCACCACCCGACCTCACCGGGAACACCGGCCCGAGAGCGTCATGAACGGGTCGTTCACCTCGCCTCACGTCAGGGTCCCGGCAAAGTCGCGTCGGTGCAGCCCGCAGCGTTGTACCAGCGTCTTGAATGACTCATTCAGGACCTCCGAAGACCTGAATGAGTCATTCAAGACGTCGGGCGAGCGGGTCACCGGCGGCAGAGCGGCCCAGCCGCGTAACTTTGCCGGGGCCCTGTCGCCTCACGTCATGAACGACTCGTTCATGACATCCCGGCCGCGCTCAGGTGCCGATCGGGATCTCCGCCCAGACCGTCTTGCCGCCGTCCGCGCGGTGGAAGTGCCCGCGCCGGCGGCTGCACGCCGCGATCAGCTTCAGCCCGGTGCCGACCGGGGCCACGTCGGGGGCCGCCGGGTCGAACCACGCCGCTCCGCCCGCGTCCTCGACGCCGATCCACACCGCCGAATCCGCGCACGTCAGCAGCGCGCGCACCGGTCCCGTCGCGTGGCGGACGGCGTTCGCGGCCAGTTCCCCCGCGATCAGCACGACGTCCGCCGTCACCTCGTCCGGTACCTCTTCGGCCGCGGCCAGGCGGTCGCGCACCCAGGCGCGGACCCGGCCGACCTGCGCGGGCTCCCCGTCGAAGACGAACTTGTCCAGCAGCATGATTCCCTCCCCGGGCCGGGAAATCGATTCCCCGTTCCCGGGTCCCGCCAATCGTCCTCGGGCCGGAACCGCCCGAACGGACTAGAGTGGACCCGTGAGTCCAGTCACCAAGCAGCTGACCCCCAAGGGCGCCGCGACGCGGAAGCGGATCGTCGAAGGGGCCGCGAAGGAGATCCGGGAGCGCGGCGTCGCCGTCACGACGCTGGACGACATCCGGGCGCGCACCGGCACGAGCAAGAGCCAGCTCTTCCACTACTTCCCCGGCGGCAAGGAAGACCTGCTGCTGGAGGTGGCCCGGTACGAAGCGGACCAGGTCATCGCGGCCCAGCAGCCCCAGCTGGGCGAGCTGACGTCGTGGGCGGCCTGGCGGCGCTGGCGTGACACGGTCGTCTCGCACTACACCGCGCGGGGCCAGCACTGCCCGCTCAACGTGCTCATCTCGCAGCTGGGCCGCGCAACCCCCGGTGCGCAAAAGGTCGTCGGCGACATGCTGGAGCGATGGCGGCAGGAGATCGCGGCCGGCGTCCGGCACCTGCAGGCCGCCGGCGAGGTCGCCGCGGACCTGGACGCCGAACGCACCGCGGCCGCCCTGCTGGCCGGGATCCAGGGCGGCGTGGTGGTGATGCTGTCGACCGGCCGCATCGATCACCTCGAAGCGGCGCTCGACGTCGGGATCGAGAACCTGCGGGCGAGCGGGAACCGGTGAGCCCGGTTCCCGCTCCCGGCGTCAGGCGGACTTGATCGCGGAGATCTCGAACTCCAGCGTGACCTTGTCGCTCACCAGCACGCCACCGGTCTCGAGCGCGGCGTTCCAGGTGATGCCGTAGTCCTTGCGGCTGATCGTGGTGGAGCCCTCGAAGCCGATCCGGTCGTTGCCGAACGGGTCCTTCGCGGAGCCCTCGAACTCGAACGGGACGGTCACCGAGCGGGTGACGTCCTTGATGGTCAGGTCACCGGTGACGTCGAAGCTGGTGTCGCCGGTCTGCTTGATCTCGGTCGAGGTGAAGGTGATCTGCGGGTACTCGTCCATCGACAGGAAGTCGTTGCTCTTCAGGTGCCCGTCGCGGTCCGCGTTGCGGGTGTCGATGCTGTGCGCCTGGATGGTCACCTGGACGCTCGACTTCTCCGGCGCGTCGCCGTCGATCGTGGCGGCACCGGTGAACTCGTTGAAGCTGCCGCGCACCTTGGTCACCATGGCGTGCCGGGCGACGAACCCGATCCGCGAGTGGGCGGCGTCGAGGGTGTATTCGCCGGTCAGCTGGGGGTAGGTGGTCGCGCTGGTCATCTTTGGTCTTCTCTCCTCGTGGTGGCGACCCCCGATTGATTGAGGGTTCAACGACACTGTACTCACTTTGGCTGGTTGCGCAAGCAAGCTTTCGGTAGAGTCGCCGGTATGGGTGATCTGTCCGCGCTCGACACCGGGGAAGCCGCGTTCTGGCGGTCGCTGATCCGCGTCACGACCGTACTCCCGCGCGCGCTGGAAGACCGGTTCCTGCCGGAGACCGGCCTCACGATCAGCGATTACGGCGTGCTCGTCTCGCTGTCGGAGGCACCGGATCGCCTGCTCCGCATCTCCGCGCTGGCGGCGGCGACCGCGTTGTCGCTCAGCCGGATCAGCCGGGTGGTCGACGACCTCGCCCGCCGCGGGCTGGTCGAGAAGCGGCGCTGCGAGGAGGACGGGCGCGCGTCCAACGCCGTGCTGACCGACGCCGGATTGGCCAGACTGGAGGCGGCCTACCCGAGCCACCTGGCCCGCGTCCGGGCTTCGGTGTTCGACCACCTGAGCGCCGAAGACATCCGGACGGCCGGTCCGGTGCTGGCCCGGCTGGCCGCGGCGCTCGACGCCGCTCCCCCGACCGACGAGGAGCCGAGGACGCGATGAGCGACAAGGGCGAGTACCAGCGGGACCTGAACTACCTCCCGGACCGCATCACCGCCGACGGCCGTGACGGCTGGCCGGTCGAACCGGGCCGCTACCGGCTGATCGTCGCGCGTGCCTGCCCGTGGGCCAACCGCGCGGTGATCGTCCGGCGGCTGCTGGGCCTGGAGCCCGCGCTGTCCATGGGCATCGCCGGGCCGGTGCACGACGAGCGGAGCTGGAGCTTCGACCTGGACCCGGACGGCCGCGACCCGGTGCTCGGCATCGAGCGCCTGCAGGAGGCGTTCTTCAAGCGCGACCCGGAGTACCCGCGCGGCATCACGGTGCCCGCGTTCGTCGACGTCCCCAGCGGGAAGGTCGTCACCAACGACTTCGCGCAGATGACCCTCGACATGTCCACCGAGTGGACCGCCTACCACCGCGAGGGCGCGCCCGAGCTGTACCCGGAGAAGCTGCGCGACGAGATCGACGACGTCGCGCAGAAGGTGTTCACCGACGTCAACAACGCGGTGTACCAGTGCGGGTTCGCCCGGTCCCAGGAAGCGTACGAGCACTCCTACCGCAAGCTGTTCGCCCGCCTGGACTGGCTGTCGGAGCGGCTCGCGGACCAGCGTTACCTGGTCGGCGACACGATCACCGAGGCCGACGTCCGGCTGTTCACCACGCTCGTCCGGTTCGACGCGGTCTACCACGGCCACTTCAAGTGCAACCGGCAGAAGCTCACCGAGCTGCCGGTGCTGTGGGCGTACACGCGCGACCTGTTCCAGACGCCCGGGTTCGGCGACACGATCGACTTCCCGCAGATCAAGGAGCACTACTACGTGGTGCACAAGAACGTGAACCCGACCGGGATCGTCCCGCTCGGCCCGGACGTCTCGGGCTGGCTGACCCCGCACGACCGCGAGCAGCTCGGCGGCCGCCCGTTCGGCGACGGCACCCCGCCGGGCCCGCCGCCGGAAGCGGAGAGGATGCCCGCGCTCTGAGTTCTTGGCTACGGTGATCGCCATGGAACGCCTGCGCGATCGCCGGATCCTCGTCACCGGCGCCGGTTCCGGCATCGGCCGGGCCACCACGCTCCGCCTGCTGGAGGAGGGAGCGCGGGTCGTCGCCACCGACGTCAAGGGCCTCGACGACCTGCCGGTGCCGGAGAAGCTGACGATGGACGTCGCCGACGAGGCCGCGGTGGCCGACGGCGTGGCTTCGGCGATCGAGACCCTCGGCGGTCTCGACGTCCTGGTCAACGCGGCGGGCATCCTGCTGGCGTCGCACACGCACGAGACGTCGCTGGAGCTGTGGAACCGGGTGCTCGCGGTCAACCTGACCGGCACGTTCCTGGTGACCCGCGCGGCGCTGCCCGCCCTGCTGGCTTCCGGCAAGGGCGTGGTGGTGAACTTCAGCTCGACGTCGGCTTCGTTCGCCCACCCGTACATGGCGGCGTACTGCGCGAGCAAGGGCGGGATCCAGGCGTTCACGCACTCGCTGGCGCTGGAGTACGCCAAGCAGGGCCTGCGCGCGGTGAGCGTCGCGCCGGGGAGCGTGAAGAGCGGGATCACGGATTCGGCGGCGAGCTGGCTGCCCCAGGACGTCGACTTCACGCTGTTCGGCCGCCTGCTGCCGATCCTCCCGACCGGGCTGACCACGGAGGTCGGCAACGCGGTGGCCCGCCCCGAGGCGGTGGCGGGCGTGGTGGCGATGCTGGCTTCGGACGACGGCGAGTTCATCACGGGCACGGAGATCCGCGTGGACGGCGGGACGCACACCTAAACGAGTAATGCGTGACTCGGTCAGTGGTCGTAGGCGGTCAGGGACCGGGTGACAGGCTGGCCGGTGGCGCGGTTGGGCGACGCGTACGTTCGGTGAGCAGGCGGGGTTCGTGGTCGCAGATCGCCGCGAGCACCTGCCGCTCGTCGACCTTCGGGTCAGCCAGGGCCCAGGCGACGGGGAGCCCGGCCGGGGTGCAGACCAGGTGCAGCCGCAGTCCCCAGAACCAGCGCGAGTGGGAGCGGCAGTAGCCGTACTTGGCCCAGCCGGCCAGCTCCGAGCGTTTCACGGTGGGCCGGGATCGGCCGCATTCGACCGGGGTGGGAGTCGACGATCGTCTCGGCCGCCAGCCAGCGGGCCTCGGAGGTCTGCCCGTTCGACGCCAGCCTGCGAGGTGGTCGTCGATCTTGACGTAGAGTGCGGTGAGAAGGGTGTTCAGGTCTGTCGTCACAAACCGGTCTTGGACACCCTTCGCCCGTCTCCGGCCACCACCCGGACTCACGCATTGCTCGTCGAGCGCGCTCCGGGGCGCAGGTCGCGAAACCCCCACTGCCGGAGCCGCCTTCGACTACGCTGCCGTCCGTGCCCGAACAGACATGGTCCCCCGACCCTGAGACGCCCGTCATCGAATACCGGACCGGCCGGTGGCTGTTCATCGGCGGGCTGGCCATGTTCGTCCTCTTCGGATTGGCCGCCGTCTTCCCGGACGTCGGGCATCCGTCAGCTTCGTCGAGAGCGAAGAACCTTCCTCCGGCCGCCGCGTCGTTCCTCTTCGGCGCGTTCGCGCTGGGCGGCCTGCTGGTGATGATGGGCTTCTTCCCCCGCATGCACCGCTTCGTCGCCGACCAACGTGGACTGTGGTGGCGAGCCGGTCGCAAATCCGGCCTGATCGCGTGGGAGGAGTTGCGTGCCGTGCGCGGCCGGGAACCGCGCCCGCCGGCCGAGAGCGACCCGAACTCGAAGCCCGTACGGTCGGCCCTCGTATTCACCCCCGCGGACGGCCGTTTCGCGATCCGCCACAGCGCGCTGGTGAAACCCCTGCCGGACGCCAAAGTGGACGTGGAACTGAGACTGCCGAACATCGCCACGGTCCGGCAGTTGACCCAGGAGATCGCCAGAGTCCGGCCGGACCTGCTCGACTGATGCCCTTGGCAGGTCTGGCCCGGGCCATCCGGGCGCAACGAGCCGGTGTCCGTGCACCCGATTCCGGCGGCGGCACACCGAATCCCCGTGCGCGTGTGGACACCCGCCTGCCACGCCGACGGTGAGGTTCGTGACGGGGCGTGGGTGGCCGCGCCGACCGGTTTGCTCGATCTCGCCGGCAGGCGGGTCATCGTTCGCCTCGCCACAGAACTCACCGCCTGGACACAGATGCACGCCCGGCCCGACCACCCCGCGCCCCTCCGCCGCGGCCGACTGGCCCGCCACGCCCGGCAAACCTGGCTCCGGCTCGCCGCACACCGCCCCTTCGAGTGATGAACAGATGATCGAACGTCGGTAATCTTGGTGTGTGGACAGAGAAACGGTGTGGCAAGCGGACGCGGAGGCCCTGGCCGACCGCCTCGTTTCGCTGCTCACCGTGGTGCGGTCCGCCGAAGCGGAAATCGGTGCGCTGCTGGTGGAAATCGAATCCCGTGGTGCGCTGGAACTGTTCGGCTACCGTTCCGCCGCCCGGTTGCTGGAGCATCTCGCCGACCTCCCGCGCGCCGCCGCCGACAAGGTCGTCAAGCGAGCCCAGGCTTTGCACCCCGCCCACTCTCTCGACGCCACCCCCGCCGTTGCCCCGGCCACCGGTATCGCTGCGCTGGCCGGCCGGTTGAGCACCCCGATGATCGACACCATCATCGATGCCGTCTCCCGCATCCCCGCCAAGCACCGCGAGACCGCGGAAGCGGACCTGCTGGCCTTCGCTGCCGAGGGCGGCCACAAACAGGTCGCAGCCCTCGGTGCCCGGATCCTGGCCCACCTCGACCCCGATGGCACCGCCCCTCGGGATGCCGAGCCCGCCACTCCCGTGCGGGAACTCTCGCTGCGCCGCAAACGCACTGGCACCTGGGAACTCACCGGCCGCTTCGACGATGAGACCGGCACCCGCGCCAGCGCGCTGCTTGACGCGCTGGCCGAGCGCCGCACCGCCGACGACGGCGGGGACTTCCGGTCCCCGCAGGAACGCTACGGCGACGCCTTCTCCGACGCAGTCGACCTGGCACTCAACTCCCCAGAGTTGCCCACCCAAGCCGGGGAACGCGTCCACGTGATGGTCGCGGTCTCCCTCACCGACCTGCGCTCCGGACTCGGCACGGCGACCCTGGGCGACACCGGTCTGATCTCGGCCGCCGAGGCCCGGATCCACGCCTGCGACTGCACCCTCATCCCCGCGGTCCTCGGCTCCGCCAGCGAACCGCTGAACCTCGGCCGCGCCCGCCGCCTCATCTCAGCCGGACTGCGCCGCGCCTTGTTCCTGCGCGACCGCGGCTGCGCCTTCCCCGGCTGCCACCGCCCACCCCGGCACTGCCAGGGCCACCACATCCACCACTGGTCCGAGGGCGGCTTGACCGACCTGGCGAACCTGGTCCTGCTCTGCGGCCACCACCACCGGCTCCTGCACCGCTCCGGCTGGCAGGTCCGCATCGCCACCGACGGCCACCCCGAATTTCTACCGCCGCGGTTCTTGGACAAACGCCGAAAACCCAGACGCAACAACCTGCATCAGCCCCTGCCATTCGCAGCCTGAACACGGGACAGGCCCGCAGCCACGGGCTACGGGCCTACACCCACGCCCAACCCTCTCACCCGCCGGCCGCCGACGCGTACCGCGAGGCCAGCACCGCGAGCCGTTCGGCCAGTTCCGGTGGGGACTCCACCACGAACGGCACGTCGAGCATCCCCACCACGAACGCCACGATGTCGTACGAGTCCGAAGCCAGCTCCAGCCGGCACGTCCCCTCATCGATCGGCGTCAGCTCGCCCTCCACCCGGCCGGCCAGTGCGGACGCCGGCGCGTAGAGCTTCAGCCGGGCGCGCAGCGGCCACATGTCCCGGCCCATCGTGCGCTTGAGGTACGCCGTGAGATCGCCGTCCGGGGGTTCGCGGGGGCTGAAGCGGGGGCCGTTGGGGGTGCGCGGGGTCAGGCGGTCCGCGCGGAACGTCCGCCAGTCCGCGCGCTCGGGGTCCCAGCCGACCAGGTACCAGCGGCGGCCCCACGACACCAGGCGGTGCGGTTCGATCGCGCGGCGGGACTCGCGGCCGTCGTGGCTCACGTAGTCGAAGCGGAGGGTTTCGGCCGCGCGGATCGCCGCCGACACCGCGGTGAGGACGTCCGCCGCCACCACCGGGCCGCGGGCCGGGAGTGCCAGGACGCTCGCTTCCAGTGCCGCCACGCGGTGACGCAGCCGGGACGGCAGGACCTGCTCGACCTTCGTCAGCGCCCGCAGCGACGCCTCTTCCAGGCCCGAGACGCCGCCGGCGTGCAGGCCGACCACCACCGCGACCGCTTCGTCGTCGTCGAGCAGCAGCGGCGGGAGTTCGGCGCCGGCGCCGAGGCGGTAGCCGCCGACCGGGCCCATCGCCGCGTGCACCGGGTAGCCCAGCTCGCGCAGGCGGTCGACGTCGCGGCGGATCGTGCGGGTCGTCACGCCGAGACGTTCGGCCAGCTCGGTGCCTGACCAGTCGCGGCGCAGCTGGAGCAGCGACAGCAGGCGGAGCAGGCGGGTTTCGCGCATGGTGCGAGTCTGCCGGACGTCGAGGACAGCTCCTGTCCTACTCGGGCGAGAGGGTGCCGGACATGGATCCCTTCCGCATCGACGTCCCGCAGGCCGACCTCGACGAGCTGCACCACCGCCTCGCCCGCACCCGCTGGCCGGGTGAGCTGCCCGGCGTGGGCTGGGGCTACGGCGTCAGCGAGCCGTACCTCCGTGAGCTGGCGGAATACTGGCGCGACGGCTTCGACTGGCGCGCGCGGGAAGCGCGGCTCAACGCGTTCCCGCAGTTCACGACCACGATCGACGGCCAGCGCGTGCACTTCCTCCACGTCCGCTCCCCCGAACCCGGCGCGACGCCGCTGATCCTGACCCACGGCTGGCCGAGCACGGTCGCCGACTTACTCGACGTTCTCGGCCCGCTCACCGACCCGCGCGCCCACGGCGGCGACCCGGCCGACGCGTTCCACGTCGTCGCCCCTTCGGTCCCCGGTTTCGCGTTCTCCGGCCCGACGGCCGAGCCGGGCTGGAACACGCGCCGCACGGCCCGGGCGTGGGCCGAGCTGATGCGGCGGCTGGGCTACGAGCGCTACGGCGCCCAGGGCGGCGACTTCGGCAGCATCGTCTCGCCGGAGCTGGGCCGCGTCGCGCCGACGTCGGTCATCGGGGTGCACGTCAACGCCGTCGCGAACGCCGGGGTGCCTACCGCGCCGGGCGACCTCGAGCGACTGTCCGAAGAGGACCGGAAACGCGCGCGGGAGAACGAGGTCTGGTGGTATGCGCACTCGGGCTACGCGACGCAGATGGCCACCCGGCCGCAGACGCTGGCGTACGCGCTCAACGATTCGCCCGTGGGGCAGCTCGCGTGGAACCTGGAGTGGTTCGTGGACTGGGACCCGTCGGCGACGCGACAGGCGCCGGTGTCGTGGGACGCGATCCTGACCGACGTGACGATCTTCTGGCTTACCGGCACCGCGGGCTCGGCGGCGCGCCTCTACCTGGAAGCGGCCCAGGACGGCTGGGGCGAGCGCCCGGCCCCGTCCGGAGTCCCGACGGCGGTGGCGAACTTCCGGGGCGACCACGCGCTCCGCGGGCTGGCCGAGCTGTCGAACACGGTGACGCGGTGGTCGGAGTACGACGACGGCGGGCACTTCGCGTCGCTGCAGGCGCCGGACGTGCTGGTGCGCGACATCCGGGAGTTCTTCCGGGAGCTTTAACGCAGCGAGCGGGTCAGCCAGACGACCTCGCCACTGTCTTCTGTGGACACGTGATCCCGCGCGAACCCGAGTTTTTCGAGGACACGCAACGACGGCGTGTTCTCCGCACCGACAGTCGCCCAGAGGCGCTTCCGCCCGGTCGCCGCCGCGGCTTCGACCACCGCGGCGGCCGCCTCGGTGGCGTAACCGTTTCCGTGCGCGCGCCGGAACAGCTCGTACGCGATCTCGGGTTCCTCGAGGGTGGCGCGGCCGACGATCAGCCCGCAATAGCCGATGAAGTCGCCTTCGGCACGGCGTTCGACGGGCATCAGGGCGATCCCCGTTGTAGCGGCCGACATCTTCGCGATGAGGTCCCGCATCTCCCCGAGCGCGGGCGTTCCCTTTCCGCGTTCGGCGTGCAGGGCGCGCAGGTCCCCGGCGTCCGCCTCGGCCCACGGGCGCAGGAGCAGGCGCCCGGTCCCGAGGTGGGACGGCATCAGCGCGTACACGTCAGATTTCGCGGCGGCGCCGCCGGTCGACGGCGCCGTCCAGCAACGGGCGCAGTTCCTCGACCACCGTCTCGAGCGGCGCGACGTCCCGGTGGGCCCGGGCCAGGACGATCGCGCCCTCCAGCGTGCTGAGCATGAGCACCGCCAGCGAGGCGCTGCGGGACGGCGGGACGCCCAGCTGCTCGAGGGCGGTGGCGACCGGGCGCTGCCAGCCGTCGAAGGCCTTGCCGACCGCTTCGCGGAGGCTGTCGCTGGTGGCCGCGGTGTCGGCGACCGTCGCGACCAGGGGGCAGCCCGCGTCGAAGCCGTCGTCGGTGAACTGGTCGCGCCACTGGCCGGCCATCGCCGCGAAGAGCTTGCCGGGCGTCGGGTCCTCGATCTTGGTGAGGACGCGCGCCACCCGCCGGGCGGCGTAATCGCCCGCCCACGCGACCGCTTCGGCGATCAGCTGGTCCTTACCGCCCGGGAAGTAGTGCTGCAGGGAGCCCCGCGGGGCTTCGGCGTGCACGGCCACGTCCCGCATGCCGGTCGCCCCGACACCGTGGATCCGCACCAGTTGCGCGGCGCTGAGCACCATCCGCTCGCGCGGCGTCCTCGTCATCGGCTGCCTCCTTCATGACGTCCGTCATGATAGCCCAGTCGGGGACGGCCAGTGCGAAGTCGCGCTCGCCCCGCTCGTACGACGGCACCGGCCGGAAGCCCTGCCCCAGCAGCAGCGCTTCGGCTCCGGTGTTTCCGGCTTGGACGGTGGCCCGCACGGTCCAGCCCGGCCACCGCCCGGACGCCCACAGCCACCGGCTCAGCGCACTGCCGATCCCCTGCCGCTGCCACGCGTCGGCGACCAGGACGCCGATTTCGGCCGTGCCCGGGGTTTCCGAGACGAAGTTGAGCAGGCCGACCGGGGTGCCGTCCCGGAAGGCGAGCAGCGCGGCACCGGCCGGCGGTCCCGCGAGCAGGAAGCGCTGGTAGCGCCGGAAGACCTCGGCCGGCTCGGCGGGACCGCCCATGAGGAAGCGGCGCCGCAGGCTGGCCGGTGAGCAGGCCGCGACCAGCGCGCCGACGCGGTCACGATCGGCGTCGCCCGCTTCGCGGATGTCTATGACGGTGGTCATAGTCCTATGAGAGCACGTTGTGGCCGCCAGCACACTATGACGGCTGTCATAGATCGATTCGAGGCTCCGACCGGAGGGATTCGCGCTTCAGCCACGCGGGTACGTTGCCGTGGCCGCGCTCCCCCACCGCGAAAGGCGTCCTCGATGCAGCTCTACGCCGAACGGCCGATCCGCCGCACCGCCCAGCTCGTCAGCGACTTGCTCGCCCTGCTGCTCGTCGTCTTCGCGGTGTGGCTGGCCACCTCGGTGTACGACCAGGTGATGAAGCTGCGCGCCCCCGGCGACGGGCTCGTCAACGCCGGCACGGGGCTGCGCGGCACGTTCGACGGCGCCGCGAACTCCGCCGGCGGCATCCCGCTCGTCGGCGACGCGCTCGCGAACGCCCTGCACGGCGGCTCCACCGTCGGCAACCAGCTCGCCGACGCCGGCCGCTGGCAGATCGAAGCCGTGGAGAGCCTCGCGTGGTGGATGGCGGCGATCATCGTCGTGCTGCCCGTGCTCACGCTCGTCGTGACCTGGCTCCCGCTGCGCTGGCACTTCGCCCGTCACGCGACCGCCGCCGCCCGGCTGCGGGAGCTCGGGGACGAAGGCCTCGACCTGCTCGCGCTGCGGGCCTTGACCACGCAACCGTTGCGGCGCCTGGCTTCCGGGACCAACGTGGCCACCGGCTGGCGGGAGCGGGACCGGGACGTCATCGAGGAACTCGCCGGCCGCGAACTCGCCCGGCACGGCCTCGCCCCCTGAACCGGCCTGGCGTCAGCGCGGGCCCTGCCGCCGCCCGACCGAGCGGCCGATGAAGAAGCCCAGCAGCAAGCCCACGACCAAGCCGATCGCGATGAAGAAGATCACCGTCGCGGCGGCGATCTTGCCCACCGTGCCGAGGAAGCCCTTGGCCTCGAACTCCCCGACCGCCGCCACCGTCTGCGCGAGAACGTAGTGCGTCATGATCACCAGGGTGGCACCGCCGCGCGCCCCGCGCACGGGGAAGGTCCCCCCAACGGCGGCTCAGGACGCCGATAGGGGGACCTTCGATCTCCGCGGCGCGCGCTCAGCCGACGGAGGGACCCATTCCGAGAGACTGCGGGGTGCTCGCGTCCGGCGAAGGCTGGTGCAAGCCCTCGTCCAGCGGCCCGAACTCCGTCATCAGCGCCGCACTGCCACCCCACGGGGTCTGTTCCTCGGCGATGAGGGAGTTCGTCGTCAGCAGCAGGCCCGCCACCGAAGCGCCGTTCTGCACCGCCGAGCGGCAGACGCGCAGCGGATCCACCACACCCATCGCGATCATGTCGCCGTAGCGGTCGTGCAGGGCGTCGAAGCCTTCGTCTTCGCCCAGTTCGCGGGTGCGCGCCACGATCTCGTGCGCCGGGTGGCCCGCGTTGTGGGCGATGAGGAACGCCGGTTCGGCCAGCGCCCGCCGGACGATCTCCACGCCGACCGCCTGGTCGCCTTCGAGACCGAGGCCTTCCAGCGCCTTCTCGGCGTGCAGCAGCGCCGCTCCCCCGCCGGCCACGATGCCTTCGGCCATCGCCGCGCGAGTGGCCGAGAGCGCGTCCTCGACCCGGTGCTGCAGCTCCTTCAGCTCCGCCGGGGTCGCCGCGCCGACGTGGACCACCGCGACCTTGCCGGTCAGGGCGCCGATGCGCTCGGTCAGTACGTCTTCGTCGACGCCGAACTGGGCGCGTTCCAGTTCCGCGCGCAGCTGGCCGACGCGGAAGTCCACCGCTTCCGAAGAGCCCGCGCCGCCGACGATCGTCGTGCGGTTCTCGGTGACGCGGACCTGCTTGGCCCGGCCCAGGTGCTCCAGCGTCATCGTCTCCATCGTGAACCCGGACTGTCGCGAAAGGACCGCGCCGCCGACGATCGCGGCCAGGTCCTCCAGCTTGTGCAGCCGCCGGTCGCCGAAGCCGGGGGCGCGGATCGCGACCGACTGGAACGTGCCGTTCATGTGGTTGTGCACCAGCATGGACAACGCCGTGCCCTCGACCGTCTCGCCGATCACCACCAACGGCCTCGGCGCGCGCATCACCTTGTCCAGCAACGGCATCAGCTGCTGCACCTTGGTGATCTTCTCCGCGCACATCAGGATGTAGGGGTCGTCGAGCACCGCCTCCAGCCGGCCCGGGTCGGTGACCAGGTACGGCGAGAGGTAGCCGTTGTCGAACTCGAACCCTTCGACGAAGTCGACGCTCATCCCGATCGACGGCGACTCCTCGACCGTCACCACGCCGCCGTCGCCGACGGTGTGCAGGGCCTTCGCGATGACGGCGCCGACGGCGTCGTCGTCGTTGGCCGAGATCGCGGCCACCCGCGCGTAGTCCTGTTCGGACACCACCGGGTGCGCCTGCTTCTCCAGGTGCGCCACCAGCAGGCCGACGGCGTGGTCGATGCCGCGCTTGACGAGCACCGGGTTGCCGCCGCCGGAGATCGCCCGCATGCCTTCGTGGACGATCGCCTGGGCGAGCACGGTCGCCGTGGTGGTGCCGTCGCCGACGACGTCGTTGGTCTTGATCGCCGCTTCCTTGACCAGCTGCGCGCCCATGTTCTCGAACTGGTTCTTCAGGTGGATCTCGCGCGCGATGGTGACGCCGTCGTTGGTGACCACCGGCGAACCGGTGATCTTCTCGATGATCACGTTGCGGCCCTTGGGACCCAACGTGGACTTGACCGCTTCCGCCAGCTTGTCGACGCCCGACAGCAGCAGGTCGCGGGCGTCCGAGCCGAACCGCAGTTCCTTCGCCATGTGCCTGCTCCTAGGGGGTGAGGATGGCCCGGCCGCGCACGCGCCCGGCGTCGAGGTCGGCCAGCGCGTCGAGCGCCGCGTCCAGGGGGTACTTCTTCGTGTGCAGCGTGACCTTCCCGGCCTGCGCCAGCACCATCAGCTCCACGAGGTCGTTGTAGGTGCCGACCAGGTTGCCGATGATGTTGCGCTCGGTGGAGATGATGTCGATCGTCGGGATTTCGATGTTCGAGCCGTAGCCGATGACGAAGTGCGACCCGGCGCGCCGGGTCATCGCGAACGCGTCCTGCTGGGCGCCCTGCTCGGCGACGAAGTCGAGCACGACCTCGGCACCGTTGCCACCGGTCAGGTCAAGCACCGCGTCGACCTGCTTGCCGTCGGCCAGCACGGTTTCGTCGGCGCCCAGCGTCGAAGCCAGCTCGAGCGCGTCGGCGTTGCGGTCCACCACGATCACCCGAGCAGCCGTCAACGCACGAAGCGACTGGATGCCGATGTGCCCGAGGCCGCCGGCGCCGTTGACGACGCACGTCGTGCCCGGATACAGCAGCGGCACGGACTTGCGCACCGCGTGGTAGGCGGTGATCCCGGCATCGGCGAGCGCCGCCACGTCGGACGGCTGGGTCGACGGGTCGAGCTTGATGCACGCCCGCGCCGACGTCAGCAGGTACTCCGCCATCCCGCCATCGGTGTTGATGCCCGGAAACGTCCCGTTCGGACAGTGCATGTCGTCGCCCGCGCGGCAGGCGTGGCACAGCCCGCACGTCGGCGTCGGGTGCAGGATGACCGTGTCCCCGACCTCGACGTTGGTCACCGCCGGGCCGACCTCGTGCACCCAGCCGGCGTTCTCGTGGCCGATCGTGTACGGCAGCGCGACGCCGGACTTCTCGGCCCACTGCTCTTCGATGATGTGCAGGTCGGTGCGGCACACGCCGGCGCCGCCGATCTTGACCACGACGTCGAAGGGTCCGGTCGCGCGCGGCTCCGGGACGTCTTCGATCACCGGGTGCTGGTGGTACTTCTGCAGCCGCACGGCCTTCATCCCGTGCCCTCCTCGTCTTCGGCCAGCGAGTACCGAGCACGCAACATGCCGCGGCACACGCCGGAATTGGCCTCCATGCTGGTGCGGGTGAGCCGGGCGAACGCCAGGTGGCGCTTCGCGTCGGCGGGGGCGACCGCGAGCCCGGTCGCCGGGTCGAGCAGCAGCGGGTCGCCGTCGCCGGCGGGCAGGCCCAGCTCGCGGCGGCGGGCCCGCAGCCGGTCGAGGTCCGGGCTCGGCGGGACCTCGCCGAGGGTCAGCGACGTCGGG
Source organism: Amycolatopsis lexingtonensis (assembly GCF_014873755.1). NCBI lineage: Bacteria > Bacillati > Actinomycetota > Actinomycetes > Pseudonocardiales > Pseudonocardiaceae > Amycolatopsis > Amycolatopsis lexingtonensis. The sequence goes on along the minus strand of NZ_JADBEG010000001.1, from coordinate 1,465,419 downwards.
TCACGCCCGGCCAGGGACCGGCACACGCGGTCGGTGCCGGCCAGCACCGCCTTGCGGACGAAGTCGTACCGCAGCGTGTCGAGTTCGTCGGCGGCCTCGCCCTCGAACGAAGCGACGAACCCCTGCCGGGCCGCCACTCCGCGGTTGATGACGTCCGAGGCGAAGTGGTCGTCCAGCTTGATGTCGAGCCCGGTCAGGCCCGGCACCCCGGCCACGGCATCGTAGGCGTCCGCCACCATGAGGAACGCGAAGTTGGGCGCGCAGAAGTACGTCGGCAGCCGCAGCCGGATGACGGCGTGGCCCGCGTCGTCCACCTCGCAGCGGGCGACGAACCCGAGGTCGGTGAGGGGTTCGTCCAGTTCGGGATCGCGGACGGTGCCCAGCGCCGCCCACACGGCGGCGCGGGCACCGAGCACCAGGGTGGTCATGAGTTCGGCACGCCGACCGGCTCGACGTTCTCCGGGTTCGCGAGCTTCAGCTCCTCGGGGACGTCGATGTCGTAGAGCCGCGCGGCGTTCAGCCCGAGGATCTTCTTCTTCTGGTCGACCGTCAGCGGCGGGAAGTCCGACAGCTCGTCGTCGCCCGGCATGTTCCAGTCGACGAAGCCCTCGACCTGCCACTTGGGTTCCCAGATGGCGTAGTCAGCGCCGAAGACCAGCTTGTCCTCGCCGAGCCAGAACATCAGCTCGCCCATGACCTTCGCGAAGAACTTCGGCCGGGCGTGCATCAGGCCGCCGACCACGACGGCCAGCCCCGCGTAGACGTTCCGCTCCTGGGTGGCCATGAAGCAGAAGTCCTCGATGCGCGGCAGGCCGACGTGCTCGACGATGAAGTTGAGGCCCTGGAAGTTCGTCGCCACGTGGTCCACATCGGACACGTCGAACGCGTCCTTGTCCAGCGGCCAGATCGTCGGTCCCTTGTGGACGTGGATGTTCTTGACGCCGAGCTCCTCGCACTTCTCGAGGTAGCGCGCGGCTTCCGGGTCCTTGAGGCTCCAGCCACGGGAATCGCCGTACCACTCCGCGGTGTAGAGCTTGACGCCCTTGCAGCCGTAGCGCTTGACGCGTTCTTCGAACGCCCTCATCCCCGCGTCGCCTTCTCGCGGGTCGAACGTGGTGTTGACGAGGAACTTGCCGGGGTGCTTCTCGGCGAGCGCCGCGTCGGCCTCGGTGGTGTTGAAGCCGTTCTTGTACCACTGCCGCAGGTTCGTCGGCTGGAAGATGGCGGTGTCGACGTGCCCGACCTCGAACAGGTCGTGCATCATCAGTTCCTCGGAGTACTTCTGGAACCGGTCGATCGGCCAGTGCGTCTCCTTCGGGCCGAGGCCCTGGTAGGCGTGGAAGCACTCGATCCAGCCCTTGGCGTATTCCTCCTGCCCCTTGACCCAGTTGTCCGGGCTCGCGTCCCAGAAGTGGGTGTGGGCGTCCACCACGAAGTATTTTTCGCCGTCTTTTTCGTACATGGTTGATCCTCCTGAGCCGGACCGAGTGCTGGTTTCCTAGCGAATAGGCTTGAGGTCGAAGTCGAGATATTCCGCCGCGTCCTCGGGATTGGCGAACATGATGGTTCGGTCGTCTTCGTGGATCATCCGCCCGTAGTGGGTGGACATGCTCTCCTCGAACTCGGCCGCGTTGAACCAGCCCTCCTCCTCGCCGGCGGCCTCGTCGACCTCGGCGTAGACCACGTCCGTCCGGCCGACCGCGTCGACGCGGATCATCGAGGGCAGCGGCGTCACGGTCACGTTGTCCTTGGCGGCCATGACCTCGGCGATGATCGCGCCGACCTGGTTGTTCATCAGGGTGAAGCCGCACATGTTGGACGCGGTGTTGTCGGCCTTGTACGGGCTTTCCGCGGTTTTGAAGACAGTCACTGGCCCAGCTCCTCGGGTGCCTTGAGACCCAGTTCGGACAGGATTCCGGCGAACCGGCTCTTCACGCGGTCGAGCCCGTCCTCGAACCGGATCGGCTTGGCGTCGGGCTGCGACCACAGCGGCTGCAGCGCGCGGGCCGCGGCGATGCACTTCGGCACCCAGTCCTCGAGCCACTTCTGCAGCAACGCCTTGTTGTGGTCGGCGAACTCCTTGTCGTTGATCAGCAGGTGGTACAGCGACTTGGTGTAGCGGAGGTCGCGTTCGGAGAAGTCGAACTCCTCGGCGCCGATCAGCGTCGGGGTGACGAAGTCGCCGTTGGCCGGCGCGGCCTGCTGCACCAGGTTGCTGCGGAACAGCTCGCCGACGAGGGGTTCGAACACGACGTTCGCGGCGAAGACCGCCTCGCCCCAGTCCCAGATCCCGGTCAGCTGCTCGGCGGTCTCGCGCACGCCCTGCCAGGCCGGGTCCTCGTTCCAGGTGGCCAGGTGGGCCGTGCCGTCGAAGCCCTCGACCTCCTCGGTGAGGGTCAGGTTGTACAGCGCCAGGTCCTGCGCCGCGCGGATCCGGTGCATGCTGTTCACCGAGATCGCGTTGTTGTGCATGTTCGTCGGCGCGCGGCGGTTGGCGTTGGCGAACAGGTACAGGCCGAGGCCGTGGTCGACGTGCATCCACGCGCCGACGTGCTTGGCGACGAACTCGACCCAGTTGCGGTTCCACTGCTCGAACGCCTTGGCCTGGCGCGCGGCGTCGATGTTCTGGTTGAGCTGGCGCACGACGTTCGCGTTGTACCGGTAGAGGGTGAGCTCCCACTCCTCGTTCGGGTCGCGGAACTCGTGCCAGCCGTGGGCCGGCCAGTCGTAGCCCTTGCCGCCCGACCCGGGACCGCGCTCGGGCACCGGGCGGTCCGAGCCCCACGCCTTCAGCGCGGTCCACTCCAGCGGGTAGCCGGCCTTGCCGTCGGCGAAGGCGTACAGCCAGCCCTGGGACAGGTAGTGCCGCGGATCGGGCTGGACCTCGACGGTGACGTCCTCGTAGTGGCTCTGCTTGCGCTTGGCCGGGGTGAAGTAGTTGTACTGGCGGGCAGTGGAGTCCGGGAAGACCTTCGCGCCCGCCTCGGCGTCGGTGAACGTCGGCTTGGGCACGCTGCGTTCTTGGGTGGCTGTCATGGGTTTCCTTACCCTTCGCCCGTGGTGGTGAACTTGTCGTAGAAGACGCGCTTGTCGGCGACGCCGAGCGCGGGCAGCAGTTCCAGCGCGGCTTCCACCATCGGCGGCGGCCCGCAGACGTAGGCGTCGGCTCCGGTCAGGTCGAGGCCGGCTTGGCGCAGGACGTCGGTGACGAAGCCGGTCTCGCCGGTCCAGTCGTCGTCACCCGGCTCGGAAAGCGCCGGTACGTAACGGAAGCCCGGCAGTTTCTCCTCCAGCTCCCGCAGTTCGGCCTCGAAGCAGAGGTCGTGGCGGCGGCGGGCGCCGTAGTAGAAGACCGCCTTCCGGTCGAGGCCGCGCTCGGCCATCGACCGCAGCAGCGCCAGGATCGGCGCCATGCCGGCGCCGCCGCCGACGAAGACGAGGTCCGCGCCCGGGTTGTCCCGGAGAGTGAACACCCCGAACGGGCCGGTCACCCGCAACCGGTCGCCGACCGCGACTTCGGCATCGAGGAACCGGGAGAACAGCCCGTCGGGGTAGATCTTGATGACGAACTCGAGCAGCCCGTCGCGCGCCGAGGTGTTGGCCATCGAGAACGAGCGCGTCTCGTCGGTGCCCGGGACCGCGAAGTCCAGGTACTGCCCGGGGAAGAACTTCAGTTCCTCGTCGAGCCGCACCACCAGGTGCCGCAGGTCGTGCGTGACGTGCTCGTTCGAAACGACCTCGACGGTCGCCTCCTGGATCGGCAGCCCGGACTGGATCATCTCCTCGTCGTAGTTGAGCAGCTCGATCGTGAGGTCCTCGTAGGCGTGGGCCCGGCACAGCAGCGTGAAGCCTTCCTCCTTTTCGTAGTCGGGGAGCGCGAAGGTCGAATACCGGTCGTGTTCGACGTCGTCGCCGTCGAGGATGAACGACTTGCAGGCCGCGCACTGCCCTTCCTTGCAGCCGTGCATGAGCATGACGCCCTGCTCGGCGGCGGCGCGCAGGATCGTGGTGTCCTCGTCGACGTCGATTTCGATCCCGACCGGCTCGAACCGGACGCGGTGCTTTTCCGCCATCCCAGCCCCATTCCGGCACTTTCACGTGAAAGTGCCCACCTGGGGGCGGCACTTTCACGTGAAAGTGCCGCCCTAGTGGTCGTGTCAGGCCTGCTGCGGCGCCGGGCGCCCGGCCGGGCCCTGGCGGTTGTAGTCGGCCACGAAGGCGGCGCGCTGCTCGTCGGTCATCTGGTTGAGGAGCACGTTCGGCGACTGCACCTCGGGCATCCGGCGCAGGTGGTCGAGCGTCCACATCTTCTTCGGGTCGAGGTTCAGATGCGGCTGCGCGACCATGGTCTTGCCGTCGTCGCGCACGAAACCCATGTCGGAGACGACGTCGGCCCAGTTCCAGCCGTGGTAGAGCGTCTCCCACTCGCGGGCGCCGACCAACTGGCCCATGTTCGGGGTGTTGCGGCCCTGGTAGGTGGGCCGGAACGCCTCCGCGTCGGTCCAGCGGCACGTCTCCGAGCAGTACGTCCGGTGCTGGCCGTCGACCTCGTCGACCACCATGTCCTCGCGGATGAGGCACGGCACCATGCACGTCCAGCACCGGTGCGGGTACACGTAGCCGACGCCTTCGGCGACGATCGGGTGGTGCCCGTTCGGCGTCGCGAGGCGGGCGTAGTTCTCCCACCACTTGCCGTACTTGTCGTACCAGCCCGGGTACTTGTACTCGAACCACTCGAAGTCTTCGTCGGTCATCGGGTCGATCCGCCAGTAGTTGGCGAGCCACCCGGTGGCGAAGAACTGCGCGACCTCGTGGACGTAGCCCTTGTTCCAGATCCGGTTCCAGGCTTCTTCGATGAGGTCGTGCGGGATGACGAGCCCGTACTTCTCGAGCGGGACCAGGTACGAGCGGTAGTAGTCGTCGTAGATCCAGCGGCGCCACATTTCCGCGTAGCTTTCGCGGTCCTTGCGGCGGTCCTTGGTGCCGTATTCGATGAACGTGCCGATCGCCGCGTCGACGACGGCGTGGTTGTTCCACCACGCGTACCGCAGGTCGCGTTCGAGCAGCTGGTGGTTGCTTTCGTCCGACAACGCCATCAGCAGCGTCGCGTACCCGTTGCTGATGTGCCGGGATTCGTCGGACTGCACCGAGTGGAACACCGTGGGCAGCAGGTAGTCGCCGTTCGCGGCGGCTTCGGCCGGCATGGCGACGAACAACGTGTTCGTGAACGCCGTTTCGGCGACGATGGTCAGGTAGATGCTCGCCGCGGTGATGGCGTCACCGGTGATGAAGCCTTCGGCGAACTGGCGGCCGATGGTGCCGCAGTAGTCGTTCTGGAAGTTGCGCAGGCTCGAGTTGAAGCCCGCCGGGTCGATGTAGTTCTGCATGTACAGGCGCTTGAGGTTCTGCTGGATCGTCGAGTGGCGGACCTCGTCGATCATCTGGATCGCCTGGCCGTTGTGCAGTTCCGGGTTCGGGACCGTGCGGAACAGCAGCGGCATCGCGCGGGCCGCGGAGATCTCCGGCAGCGGGATGATCGAGAGGAACAGCTTCTGCCACTCCAGCCAGCGTTCCTGGACCTGGCGGAACATGTTGCCGCGGATCGCGCCATCCTCGGCGCCGTAGACCCGGTGGTCCTTTTCCTCCTGCATCGGGAAGTACGAGCGGAGGACCTGCTTCAGCGGGTCCTTCTTCTTGGCCTTCTGGAAGGTGTAGTCGGTGCCGTAGTGCGAGACCGGGGTGTGGTACGCCGGTTCCCACGACAGTTCCTGGATCTTCTGGTGGGCTTTCGCCACACTCTGGCGACTCATGGATCAGCTCCTTGTATCCGTGGCTCGCCGCCCGGGGCGTCCTGCGTTGACCATTGAAGGGGCGCCCGGAGGTGACGCGGGTCTCAATCTGAGACAGAACCGCTGCTCAGGGCGTTTCGTTCGCGCCGAGCATCCGCGTGCGCAGCGCGGCGAGCTCTTCGTGGACGCCGGCCTGCACGCGCGCGTCGCCCTCGACGGTCGGGACGACGCCGAGCGCGCGCAGGAGCGCGGCGGCGGGTTCTCCGGGGTGGCCTTCCGCGCCGAGGGTCGGGTGCAGGCCCGCCTCGGCCAGGTGGGTGAAGACCAGGTTGACGATCGTCCAGGGGTTGTACGTTTCGGCGGCCATGCACCCATGGCACCGCCGCCCCGTGGGTGCGGGGCGTCTCAATTTGAGACACCGGCGAAGGCAGGAGACGCTTAGGCTGGACGGGCGGCACAACGGGTGTGCCCGCACCCACGTGGGCCGCGGGAAGCTGGAGGTCACGTGGACGAGAACGCGCCCGGAACCCTGCTCGCCGACGACGAGCTCGCCCGCACCCGGGTGCGTTTCCTGACCGCCGAAACGGTGTCCCCCGGCGTCGTGCGCCAGACGATCCTGGCCTCGTGGCGGCGCTCGCGGGAGTTCCGCGTCGAGGCCGACCGGATCGACCCGCTCTACCTCGGCGACCAGAACCTCGACATCCCGCTGATGCGCGGCGCGGAACCGGTGCTGCACAAGCTCGGCGAGCAGTTCGACGGCCAGCCGATCAGCCTCATCCTCACCGACCCGGCCGGCGTCGTGCTCACCCAGCGGACCGGCGACGCCGACCTGCGGCGGCACCTGGAGCGCGTCGAGCTGGTGCCGGGGTTCAGCTACGGCGAGCAGTCCGTCGGGACCAACGGCATCGGCACCGCGCTGGAGGACGGCCGCGCGACGACGGTGTTCGGCCACGAGCACTACGCCGAGCACCTGGAGAACCTCGCGTGCGCGGGCGTGCCGATCCACCACCCGATCTCCGGCAAGAAGATCGGCGCGGTCGACCTCACCTGCTGGCACAAGGACGCGGGCGGCCTGCTCATCGCGCTGGCCCGCTCGACGGCCGAGCAGATCCGCCAGGCCCTGCTGCGGCACAGCGACCTGCGCGAGATGATCCTCTTCCAGGCCTACCTGCAGACGTGCCGCCGGTGGACGGGCATCGTGCTGGCGTTCAACGACGACATCGTGATGATGAACGACCGGGCCCGGCAGCTGCTCGACCCGGCCGACCAGTCGGTGCTGCTGGGCCACGCCACGGAGGCGCTGGCCGAAGGACGGCGGACCCCGGCGACGCTGTCGCTGTCCAGCGGCCTGCGGGTACGCGTGTTCTGCCGCCGCGTCCCGGGCCAGCGCGAGACCGACACCGCGGGCGGCGTCCTGTCGGTGAAGCTGATCGAAGCGGACGAGACGCTGGCGGCGTCGACACCGATGCTGCCGATGTACCTGCCGGGCGTGGTCGGTTCGGCGCCGCTGTGGCTGCGCTGCGGGCACGAGCTGGACGCCGGTCACCAGCGCGGCGAGTGGGTGGCGCTGGAGGGCGAGCCGGGCACCGGCAAGCTGACCCTGGCGAAGGGTCTGCACCAGCGCCACCACCCGGCGGCCCGCCTGGTCTCCGTCGACGCGGCCGACGCCCTGGACGGCGACGCCCTGCTGAGCGAGCACGCCGCGGCCCCGATCCGCACGCTGGTGATCCGCCACGCCGACCGGCTGACGGCCCCGGCGGCAAACGCGCTGGCCGCGGTCCTGCGGCGGCTGCGCGAAGGCCCCGCCGCCCCTTGGGTCGTCCTCACGCTGGTCCCCGAGGCGGAGACCGAGCCGGCGCTGGCCGAGCTGCTCAAGGCGTTCCCGCGCACCGTCCGGGTACCGCCGCTGCGCCACCACGTCGAGGACCTGGCGGAGCTCGTCCCCCTGGTCCTGAGCAAACTCGGCTACGGCGGACGGCTGACCTGTTCGGCGGCGGCCCTGCACCTGCTGATGCGCGCGGAGTGGCCGGGCAACACCGGCCAGCTGTACGCGGTGCTGCGCAAGGTGGCCCAGCGCCGCCGCGCGGGCAGCATCCGCCCCGGCGACCTCCCGGCGGAGTTCCACGCGGTCGCCCGCCGCCCACTGAACCGCTTCGAGTCGATCGAGCGCGACGCGATCGTGCGTTGTCTCGAAGACGCGGACGGCAACAAGGTCCGGGCGGCGAAGCTGCTGGGCATCTCACGGGCGACGATCTACCGGAAGATCCACGAGTACGGCATCGTTCCCCCGACACGCTGACGGGCCCCGCCGCGCGACCTCCGGCCGAATCGCGTCGGCGCGGTCCGCACCCTTGCGCCAGCGTCTTGAATGACTCATTCAGGACCTCCGAAGACCTGAATGAGTCATTCAAGACGTGCGGCCGGCGGGGTCACCGGCAGCAGCGGGGCCCTGGCTGCGCGGCGCTCGGCCCCGACCCGCTGACGGGCCCCGCCGCGCGGTGAGTGCCATCCTGGACGGCATGCCGACCCGCTGGACGTGCCCGCGCTGCGACCGCGAGTTCGCCCGCGCCCGCCAAGGGCACACCTGCGTCCCCGGCTGCACCGTCGACGAGACCTTCGCCGGGAAACCACCCTGGCAGCGCGCGATCTACGACGCCGTCGTCGGGCACCTGCGCGATCTCGGCGACGTCCACGAGGACGCCGTCAAGGTCGGCGTCTTCCTCAAGCGCGAGCACAAGCTCGCCGAGCTGCGGCCGCGGTCCAAGGACGTCCTGGTGTACCTGTGGCTGCCGCACCCGGTGGAGACGGCGAGGATCGCGCCGGCGCGCTGGGCGAGCGGAGCCCGCGTGGGGCACCAGCTCAAGCTGCGTGACGTGTCCGATGTGGACGACGAGGTCCGGAACTGGCTGACGCTGGCCTACGAGACGTCCTGAGGCCGCGACACCGGGGCCAGGAGCAGGCCGGTGATCGCGTCGATCAGCCCGGTGCCCGCGTCGTCCCAGCTCGCCCGCGGCGTGGACGTCCCCTCCGCCAGCGCGCGTTCGCGCTCCGCGGTCATGTGGATCATCAGCTGGCGGGCCATGTCCCCGCGCTCGGCGCGGATCTCCGCGGGCAGGCCGTCGAGGCAGCGGTTCAGGCCCTCGACCGCGCGGGCCAGCGCCGGTGAGGACAGGGACTCCTCGGCGATGATCGCCCGCAGCGCCGGGTCGGTCATCACCTGGGCGCTGAACCGCGCGAACCACGTCGGCGCGCCCAGTTCACGCAGGTGGGTCGTGCTCGGGCGGACCAGGCAGGCCACCCAGTCGCGGAGGTCGCCGTCGCCGTCGATGGCCTCGACCAGCTCCGCGCGCAGCCGCTCCATGGGCTCCGCGTGCTTGCGGACGATCGCGCGCACCAGGTCGACCTTGGTGCCGAAGTGGTAGTTCACCGCCGCGTTGTTGCCCTGGCCGGCCGCCTCGCTGATGTGCCGGTTGGACACCACATGCACCCCGTGCTCGGCGAACAGCCGCTCCGCCGTCACGAGGATGCTTTCCCGCGTCGCACTCGCGCGGTCCGCCTTCACGTTCATCCAGCCCACCCTGATCGTTCCCGGTCCACACTTTACGGAGCGGGCGCCGCTGGCGAGAATCCGGCGGAGGGTGGCCGGACAGCCACTGGCCCGGCGGCCGGGCGGTTCCTAGCGTTTCCGGCGTGATCGAGATCCTCGCGCCGATCGTGATCGGCCTCCTCTACGCCGCGCTCAACTCGTTCGTCCCCGAAGCGCACCGGCGGCGGCTCAACGCCGTGGTGGTCGGCGGCGCGGGTGCCGCCTACCTCTCCGGCGGCGCGCTCGGGCCGTGGGAGCTCGTGTTCTGCGCCGTGATGACCTACATCGCCTTCCGCGGGCTCGACTCGTGGACGTTCATCGGCATCGGCTGGCTCCTGCACACCGGCTGGGACGTCGTGCACCACCTCAAGGGCCAGCCGATCCTGCCGTTCGCGCACGGTTCGTCGTTCGGCTGCGCGATCTGCGACCCGGTCATCGCGATCTGGTGCTTCACCGGCGGCCGGTCGGTGGCGGGTTGGCGCACCGTGGTCAGGGGTACTCCGGCGCCATGAGCGCCGATGTCGAACGCGCCGCGCACGCCTACTGCCCCCGGTGCCACCCCCAGCCGCGGCCCGGGGACGTGATCACGGCGCTGTGCGGCGCCCGCCACCCGTACTACGGCCGCCGCGACCGGCCGGTGAACACGTGCCCCGCGTGCGTCGCGCTCGCTTCGGCGAACGTCTACGCGTGCGGTCACCCCGGCGCCTGAGCACGGGCATCCGGGAACAGCGGGCGCGAAAACGGGAAATCGGGAGTTCCGGAACCACCGGGAGACCCGACCACCTACGCTGACCGGCATGAAGAGGGTGGGGATCGCCACGGCGACCGCGGCGATCGCCGCGCTCGTGCTGGCGCTCGTCCTCGGTCTGCTGGGCGGCACACCGACCGGCGCCGGGGACAACGGGGACGGTTACCGGCTGTTCTGCGGGCCCGGGCTGACGCCCGCGACGCCGGATCACAAGGCGAGCTGGCTCGGCGGCGTCGTGCTCGACTTCGGCCGCGGCACGCCGTGCCCGGATCCGCAGCCGTCGAGCGCCGCGGTGCTCTTCGAGTCCGTCGCCGGCGGGGACGGCTCCTTCAGCCTGGTCAAGCTGGGCTGGCTGTACGTGCTCCTGGTCTTCCTGGTCACGCTGCCGGCCGCGTGGGCGGTGCAGGCCCGCGGCACCCGGCGCCTGCTCTTCCTGCTGCCGCCGCTGCTCCCCCTGCTCGAGCCGGCCTTCGCACGCCTGTTCATCTCGACCTTCGCCGAGCCCGCGGGGCTGTTCGGCGCGTACACGCTGCTGTGCGGGCTGGCCGTGATCGCGGCGACCAAGGCCGAGGACGGCTTCGCGCGGCTGGCGGCGCTCGGCCTGGTCGCCGTGGGCGGGGTCGTGGGCGGGCTGGCGAAGATCGGCTTCCTGCCGCTGTTCGTGCTCGCCGTGCTCGTGTGCGCGGTCACCGCGGCCAAGCCGGGCCGGGGCCGCTGGTGGTCCGGCCGGATCGTCGGGCCGGTGCTCGCGATCCTGCTCGTGCTGGAGCTCATCGCGCCGATCCGGGAGAACCTCGCCTGGCAGGACCGCAACTACGCCGACGTCAACGCGGTCAACGTGGTATACACGCTCGGCCTGGTCGAGCTGCCCGGTTCGGCGGCGAAGCTCGGCCTGCCGGCGGAGGCGCAGCAGAGCGCGGGCCACGCGTACTACCCCGACGGGCCGGAGGCGCTGACCGGCGCGGACGTCCTGCTGGAGGACCCCTCGACGGTCAAGCACAAGGTCTGGGACCTCCTGCTGGCGAACCCGGGCACGCTGGTGGCCGCGATCGGCACCGGCCTGCAGGCCACGCTCGGGCGCGGCCTGCCCTACCTGCCGGACGAGCCGTGGACGTCGGAAACCCGGCCCCCGGACAACTCGGCCCCGGTCAGCGGCGACATGGGCGGCGACGCCACGACGTTCCAGGCCTGGCTCGACAGCATGGGCCTGTGGTGGTGGCCGGTGCTGCTCGTCCTGCTCGGCCTGGCCGCGACGGTGCTGGCCCTGCTGCGACGTCACCGAGCGACGACCCGCTACGGCGTCGTGGCGGGGGTGGCGGTGACGAGCGCGCTCGGCATCGTGACGATGTCGGTGGTCGGCGACGGCTACTTCGAGATCGCCAAGCACGTCTGGCTGGCGGCGTACCTGCTGGACGTCGCGGCGCTCTCGCTGTGCGTCGTGGCGGCGCCGCCGCTGTACCGGCGGGCGAAGGCGCGGTGGGACCGGCGCCGGGCAGCACCCGCCCCACCGGCGGCGGAACGCGAGCCGCAGCCGGTCACCTGACGGCGTCCCGGAGTTCCCGCAGCAGGATCGGCAGCGCCGGCACCAGCGCGAGCCCGCGCACGACGGCCGCCACCAGGTAGGGCGCGCGCAGGCCCAGGCCGTGCGCGACCAGCCCGCCGGCCAGCGTGCCCGCCGGGATCAGTCCCCAGCCCAGCAGGCGGTACGCGCCGGTGACGCGGCCGAGCAGCGCGGGCGGCACGAGCCGCTGGCGGAGGCCGATCGCCACGATGTTCCAGAGCGTCGTGGCGAAGCCGGACACGGCCAGGAACGCCCCCATCGGGACGGCCGAGGGGCTCAGGCCGATCTCGGCGAACGCGCCGGCGTTCACGGTCAGCGCCGTCACCAGCGCCGCCCGGGTCCCGATCCGGGCCACGAGACGCGCGTTGACCAGGCCGCCGAGGACGCTGCCGGCCGCCGCGCCGGCGAGCAGCACGCCGTAGCCGCGGGCGCCGATGTGCACCACCTCGGTGGCGAGCAGGGCCAGCGTCACGGTGGCGAGCTGGCCGCAGAACGCGTTGACGCCCAGCAGGAGGGCGAGGGTCCGCAGCAACCGGTGCCGGCGGAGCCAGGTCAGCCCTTCGCGGACGCCGGAGCGCCGGGCACCGCCGCGGGCTCGCCGGGACAGCGTCGCCACCACCGCCGCGGAGACCGCGAACGAGACGGCGTCGAGCCCGAACGGCAAAGCGGCCGCGACGCCGAACAGCGCGCTGCCCAGCGGTGGCCCGGCGAACTGCTGGGCGACCGTGGTGATGGCCTGCTGACGGCCGTTCGCCCGCGGCAGGTCGGACGGCGGGAGCAGGTCCGGCAGGATCGCCTGCGCCGCGGTGCCGAAGACGACGTCTCCGGTACCGAGCCCGAACGCGACGACGACGAAGACCGGTATGCCGGCGCCGCCGCACGCGACCGCCACGGCGAGCGCCCCGGCCAGCGCGGCCTGGCCCGCCTGCGCCCGCCACATCAGGCCGGCCCGGTCGTGCCGGTCGGCCAAGGCGCCCGCGGGGAGGGCGAGCAGCAGCCACGGCAGGGCGGCGGCGGTCGCGACGAGGGACACGAGCCGGGGATCGCGCGTCACCGTGACGGTCAGCAGGGGCATCGCCGCGGTGAACGCCCCGGTGCCGAGGGTGTCGACGCCGGTCGCCCACCACAGGCGCCGATAAGGCAGCCGGGGCATACCGGGATCCTTCGGCGCTTCGCCGAAGCCGGACACCTTTTAGCGCGGTGCTACATACTCGGGACCGTGGCCCTGACGGTGGAACTCGACGTCGCGGAGCTGGCGGCGACCCGCTTCGCCGTCTCCCCGCTGTCGGAAACCGTGGCGTGCCTACAGCAGCTCGGCGGGCGCGACCGCCAGGCGGCGACCCTGCCGTGGCTGCGCTGGGCTTCCGACGAGCTCGCCCGCGAACCCCTGGACCTCGCGTGGACGTGGCCATTGCTCGTGCACGACCGGCCCAGCTGGCCGGAATTCCTGGTGCCCGCGCCGAAGGACTCGGGTCCGTCCATCGAGGACGACCTGGCCGCGTTGCGGCGCACGACCGCCCGCCAGGTCCGGGCCAGCCTCGCCCGCGTGTTCGGCGCCGAGCTGACCGGGCCCGCCACCGACCTCGCCGCGCGCCCGGCGGCCGGGCTGCGGGCGATCGCCGCGGAGCTGCGTGCGGCGCACGACCGGCTGGTGGCCCCGCACTGGCCGCGGATCCGGGCCGTCCTCGACGCCGACGTCGCCCACCGCGCCCGCGCACTGGCCACCGGCGGTGCCGAGAAGCTGTTCGCCGGCCTGCACCCGAACCTGCGCTGGCAGGAGGGAAAGCTGCTGCTGGACGACGTCCGGCCGGTCAACCGGGGTCCCGGCGGGCTCGTGCTCATCCCCGTCGTGCTCGGCTCGCCGCACGTCCTGGTCAAGCGGAACACCTCCACGCAGACGACGGTCCGCTACCCCGCCCGCGGCCGCGGCGCGCTGTGGACGGCGGGCACCCGGCCCCCGGCGCGGGCCACCGTCCGGCTGCTCGGCCAGGCGCGGGCCGGGCTCCTCGAAGCCCTCCGCTCCCCCGCGACCACGACCGAGCTGGCCCGCGCCCTCGGCGTCACGCCCAGCGCCGTCTCGCAGCACCTGGCCGTACTCAGGGAAAACGGGCTGGTCGAGCGGGAACGCTCCGGGCGCCAGGTCCTCTACCTGATCACGGCGCTCGGAACGTCCCTCCTGACCGGTTAGCCGAGCGAGGTCAGCGGCACCGCGAACACCGCGCGGCCGCACGTCTGGCCCTGCGCCGTGCAGTCCGCCGTCGACCACTCGGACTGGGACCAGACCAGGCCGGTCGCCCAGTCGTAGGTCAGCGCCTCCGGGTGGACCGCCCAGCACGCCGTCGTCGAGCCGCAGGTGGCCGAGGTGCTCGCCGTGGTCGTCTGGGCCCAGAGCTGGCCGTTGAGCGTCGCCGAACTGTGGGCGACGTACCACTTGCCGTTGTGGGACAGCACGCCCTGCATGTTGCCCACGTAGCTGCGGAAGGCCTCCGTCGCGGTCCCGGTCAGCAGGTAGTCCTCGCCCATCGGGAAGCGGTAGAGGCGGCCGTGCAGGGCCTGGTCGGAGAAGTACTCCGTGGTCACCAGCGAAGCCGGGCTGGTGCTGCGGTCCAGCGACAGCGACGAAAAGCACGGCACGCCCGTGTCGGAGGACATGCTGCACGTGCCGCCCGCGTAGGAGTAGTAGCCGACCTGCATCATCGCGTACTTGTAGGTGTAGGCCGCGTACCCGCCGGAGGTCTTGCCGATCGCGTTCGACGTCGTGTCGCTCAGCTGCAGGATGTGCTTGGTGCTGAACACGCGGATCGCGGTCGAGGTGTTGCCCACGGCGGTGACGTAGATCTTGTCGCCGTACCAGGCCATCCCGCCCATGTGCGCCTGCGCCGAGGAGAAGCTGCTGCCGGTGCTGTTCGGCACGGCCAGGTACATCATCCGGTGGGCGGCCGACGCCGGGTCGTCGTAGTTGATGGCCTGGATCCGCGCGTCGTTGTACCGGCCCAGCTCGGTGGTGCCGTGCCAGCCGGACAGGATGATCTTGTCCGCACCCCACATGCCGTCGTCGTCGGCGTCACCGGAGGTCGTGATGCCCTGGGGCACCCACGTCGTGCTGCCGGCCCGCTCGCTGTCCCAGCACAGTGACTTGGTGGCCACCGGCGCCTTGGGCAGCGCGGCCTTCTCCGCGCTCGTGCAGCCGGTCATCGCGTAGCTGGTGTCGTTGACGACGGTGTTGAGGCTGACGTTCGGCAGCGCGTTGTCCAGCGCGGTGAGCGCCGCGGCCGGGGTCGCGTGCCAGACGAGGTTCTGCTTCGTGGTCGTCGTCAGCGGGTCGCTGTAGGCGGCGCTCGCCGTCCCGGGCAGCGCCAGTGCACCGGCCACCACGGCCAGCGCGAGGACGATCGTTTTCGGAATTCGCATGGGCGCCAGTGCGCCACACGTAGGTCCAAAATCCGTACAACGCGGTTGTACTGGTGCCATGCGTCGAAAGTTGGTTGACGCTCGGGCCGAGCGCCCCAATGTGGCGTTCGGTGCGTCCAGCGCACCCAATGTGGCGTTCGGTGCGTCAGACGCAACCAACGCCACATTGGGGCGCACGCCGGGCCGCCGTCGACGAACATCGGACGCGCGACACTAGTCGGCCAGGGAAAGCACCGTCCGCGCCTGCTCGACCATGGCCACGTCGAGGAACGTCCCGTCCGCCAGGGCGATCGCGCCCACCCCGGCCGCCGTCGCGCCCGCCACCCGCGCGATGACCTCACGCGCCCGCGAGACCTCCTGCGCCGTCGGCAGGAACGCGGTCCGGATCGTCTCGAGCTGCACCGGGTGGATCGCGGTCCGGCCGCGGAACCCCAGCGCCCTCCCCGCGCGGCAGGACGCCGCGAGCCCGTCGAGGTCGCGGACGTTCGGGTAGGCCGACATCGCGGGCGGGGCCAGCCGCGCGGCCCGCGCCGCGACGATCACCCGGCTTCGCGCCCAGGTCAGCCCGGCGTCGTCGGCCACGCCGAGGTCCGAGCGCAGGTCCGCCTCGCCCAGCCCGATCGACGCCACCCGCGGCGACGCCGTCGCGATCTCCAGGGCCCGTTCCACGCCGAGCGCGGACTCGATCAGCGGGTGCAGGTCCCGGCCCGGGAGCACCGCGGCGACGGCCAGGACCTCCGCCGGGGCTTCGACTTTCGGGAGCCGCACGCCCACCGACGGCGGCAGGCCCGCGACCGCCGCGAGGTCGGCGTCGTGCCACGGCGTGCTCGGGTGGTTGACGCGCACCTGCACCGGCCTCGCCACCGAAGCCAGCAGCCGCACGGCGTTTTCGCGGGCTTCGTCCTTGCGGGCCGGGGCGACGGCGTCCTCGAGGTCGACGAGCACGACGTCGGCCGCGGATTCCAGGGCCTTGCGCACCCGGTCCGGCCGGTCGGCGGGCGCGTAGAGGAGCGTGAGCGGCGGCGTCACACCGCACCCCGCTCCCGCAGTTCGGCCACCCGTTCCGGCGAGAACCCGAGTTCGTCCAGGACCGCGTCGGTGTCGGCGCCGTGCGGGCGCCCGGTGAACCCGATGACGCCGTCGTGGCCCGACAGCCGGAACAGCGGGCCCTGCATGAGCATCGGCCCCAGCTCGGCGTCCTCGATCTCGTGGATCGTGCCGAGCGCCCGGAACTGCGGGTCGGCGACGATGTCGGCGGCGTCGTAGATCGGCGCGACCGCGGCCTGCGCTTCCTCGAACGCCGCGACGACCTCGTCGCGCGTACGCTGCCCGATCCACTTGCCGACGGCTTCGTCGAGTTCGTCGGCGTGCCGGGCGCGCTCGGCACCGCTGGCGAACCACGGCTCGTCGACGAGGTCCGGGCGGCCGACCATCCGGACCACGCGTTCGGCGATCGACTGGGCCGACGTGGACACCGCGACCCACTGGCCGTCGGCGGTGCGGTAGGTGTTGCGCGGCGCGTTGTTGGTCGACCGGTTTCCGGTGCGCGGCTGGACGGTGCGCAGCTGGTCCCAACGCGTGATCTGCGGGCCGAGCATGGCGAGCATCGGCTCGATGATCGCGGTGTCGACGACCTGCCCGCGCCCGGTGTTCGCGCGCGCCGCCAGGGCGACCATGATCGCGTACGCCGTGGCCAGCGACGCGACGCCGTCGGCCAGGCCGAACGGCGGGAGCGTCGGCGGCCCGTCGGGTTCCCCGGTGGTCGCCGCGAAGCCGCTCATCGCTTCGGCGAGGGTGCCGAAGCCGGGCCGCGACCGATAAGGACCGAGCTGCCCGAATCCGGTGACGCGGGCGAGCACGAGCTCCGGGTTCCAGCTCGCCAGCTCGTCGTACCCGAGCTGCCAGCGCTCGAGGGTGCCCGGGCGGAAGTTCTCGATCACGACGTCGGCGGTGGTGACGAGGGCGAGGAAGACCTCGCGGCCGCCTTCGCTGCCGAGATCGGCGGTGATCGTGCGCTTGTTCCGGCCCAGCGTCTTCCACCAGAGGTTGACGCCGTCCTTGGCGGCGCCGTGGGTGCGGGAGGGGTCCGGTTTGCGCGGGTGCTCGACCTTGATCACCTCGGCACCCATGTCGCCCAGGTGCATCGCGGCCATCGGCCCGGCGAAGAGCGTGGACGCGTCGACGACGCGCAGCCCGGCCAGTGCCCCGGCGGCGGGGTCGCGGGAGACGGTCACGACGGCACCTCCCAGGCGCAGCGGAAGCCGACCGTC
Source organism: Amycolatopsis lexingtonensis (assembly GCF_014873755.1). Classification (NCBI taxonomy): domain Bacteria; kingdom Bacillati; phylum Actinomycetota; class Actinomycetes; order Pseudonocardiales; family Pseudonocardiaceae; genus Amycolatopsis; species Amycolatopsis lexingtonensis. Next base: position 1,448,054 of record NZ_JADBEG010000001.1, on the reverse strand, counting down.
GCGCTCCGGGCGAGGCCCAGGCCGGGCAGGAGGAGTTTCACGGTGTACTCGGGTCCCTTCCGGCCGCCTTCGACGTACCACTCCGAGCCTTCGGCCACGTAGTCGCTGCCGCCCTTCAGCATCACGAGCCGGGTCCGGCCGTCGGAGTGCTCGCTCTCGGTCCAGTTCCACACGGCCGGGGTGCCGCGGCGCAGCCGCTCCCCCGCCAGCTGCCATTCGTCCTCGGTGGGCAGCCGGCCGCCGCGCCACGCGCAGTACGCGCGGGCGTCGTCGAGGTCGACGTACGTGACCGGCTCGTCCGCGGCGCCCGCGTGCTTCGGTGCCCACTCGTAGCCGGTCGCGGCCAGGAACTCCGCGAACTGCGCGTTGGTCACTTCGGTCGCCGCCACCGCCACCGAAGTGGTCAGCTCGCCTTCGCGTTGCAGCGTGCGGGCGTCGTGCAGGCGCGGTGGGAGCGGCTTCCATTCGTCGACGTAGGGCGCTCCCTGGTACATGCCGGTCTCGCGAGCGCGGTACCGCACGGTCAGGACGTACGGCCCGGCCGGGACGACGACCGCGTCTTCGTCCGGCACTCCGGTGGTCCGTTGTGGACGGACGCGAGTCGCGATCCGGTGCGGGAACCGGGCGTCCGGGTCGTGCGGCAGGTCCGGGAGCTCGGGGCGCCAGCCGTCCGCCGTGGCGCCGATCCCGCGGGCGGGGACCCCGCCGAGGAGGTCGGTGCCGGGCAGCGGGCCGTGGTAGTCGGTGTCGCCGCGGTTGGCGAGGGTCCACAAGGTCTTGTCCCCGAGGTCCCAGCGAGACGCGTAGACGCCGGCGGCTTCGGCCTCGGGCGGCAGTTCGGCCAGGGGCGTCCACTCGCCGTCGAGGAGGAGGTCCTTCGCCAGGCGCTGCAGAGTGACCATCCGGCGGACGGTCGCGGCGTCGCGGGGAGACCAGCCGACCCAGACCCCGAAGACGACCTCCCAGACCATCACGCCGACGCCGTTGAGCCACGCCGACTGCAGTTCTTCGCTGTGGTCGCGGTGCCAGCGGCGGACGTGGTGCTGCATGTGGCGCCGCTCGTACCAGTGGGCGCGCAGGACGCCGGGCACGGGCGAGTCGGCGAAGAACTGGGCCCACGACGCCGCGTGGTCCTCGATCCGCTCGACGGCGAGCTTCGACTCGCCCTCGAGGACGATCCCGGGCCGGGCGGCTTCGAGACGGTCGACGAAGTCCGGCTCGGCCTTCTTGAGCGTGTCGAGGAAGACGCCGTCGGCTTCGAAGTCCTTGACCAGGGCGGCCAGCTCGGTGAGGTCGTCCTCGCCGCGGCGGGTGCCGACGTCCCAGGGGTTGTAGTCGACGAAGACGCGCAGGCCCTCGGCGTGCAGGGTGTCGATGAGGGCGGGGAGACCGGGGACGTCGCGGTAGAAGTCCCACTGGTTGCGGTCGTCGAGGCCGATCACCGGGTAGGCGTGCCAGAGGACGACGGCGTCGAGCCCGCCGAAGCGGTCTCTCGCGTCGGCGAGGAAACGTTCGGGCGTGAAGCGGTGTTCGGCGAACGAGTAGAGCAGCTCGTCCCAGAGCCAGACCTGGGCGACGGCGTAGCAGGACGCCGCCCAGGCCGCTTGCGGACGAGCGTAGGCGGCGCCGGTGTAGCCGTGGCGCTTGCGGGCGTCTTCACGCCATTCGTGGAGCTTCGCGCGCCACGCGGGCCGGTCGGCGGGGTTCGCGGGCGCGGCGAAGATCTTGGCTTCGTCCAATGCGGACAGCGGACCGCGCACCTCGGTCGGCCGGTCGATCGGCCGCGGGACGAGCGGGTCGAAACTGGCGGTCATCGTGCCTTTCCTTCGAGCGCCGCGACTTCCGCGGCGGTGGGGACGGCGGCCTGGGCCCCGGGCCGCGTGACGGCCAGCGCGGCGGCGGCGCTCGCTTGCCGGGCGGCCTCGGGTAGGTGGTGCCCGTGGGCCAGGGCGGCGGCGAGGACGCCGCAGAAGGTGTCGCCCGCGCCGGTGGTGTCCACGACGTCGACCGGGATGCCGGGGATCCGCACGGGTTCCTCGTCGCGGCGGAGGACCGCGCAGCCCTCGCCGCCGAGGGTGACGACCACCGCCGGGACGCGCTTGAGCAGCTTCTCGGGCTCGCCCGCGAGGTCGGCCGCTTCGTGCTCGTTCACGACCAGCAGGTCGACGACCTCCCACAGCGAATCGGGCAGCTCCCGCGACGGCGCCGCGTTGAGGATCATCCGCGCCCCGGGCCGCTTGGCCGCGGCGGCGGCCGCGACGACGTCGAGCGGGATTTCCAGCTGCGCCAGGATGACGTCGGCTTCGGCGATCCGGTCGGCCTGCGCGGCCCCGATCCGCACGTGGTCGTTGGCGCCCGGGGCGACGACGATGGCGTTCTCCCCGTCCGGGGCGACGGTGATGAACGCGGTGCCGGTGGGTGCTTCGGCGCGTTCGATCAGGTCGGTGCGGACGCCCGCGCCGCCGAGGGAGACGAGGATCAGGTCGGCACCTTCGTCGTCGCCGAGCGCGCCGACGAAGCTGGTGTCGGCACCCCCGGCCAGCGCGGCGGCTACGGCCTGGTTCGCACCTTTGCCTCCGGGACTGCGGCGAAGGCGGTCACCGAGGATGGTCTCGCCCGCTTTGGGCGGCCGGGGCACATCGACGGCGAGATCCACGTTGGCCGACCCCACGACCACGACCCGCCCGGTCATCGCGCCGCCTCCGCCAGCCTCGCCGTGCGGGCCGCGAGATCCGCGATCCGCCGTTCCCCACCCGGCAGTGAAGTCGCGATCCGCCCGTCCAACGGCTTGCTCCAGTACTCATCCACCCCGCTCAGCGCGCCCACCACTCCCCCGACCGTCGCGGCCGCCGAATCGGTGTCCCAGCCCGCGGTCACCGCGATCGACACGCTCGGCCCGAACTCGCCGCCGCCCTTCGCGAGGGCGTACGCGATCACCGCCGCGTTGTTGAGCACGTGCACCCAATGCAGGTTCCCGTATTCCGCGTGCAGCCGGTCGAGTCCACTCGCGACATCACCGTTCGCAGCCGTCGACCGTCCGAAGTGGACCGCCGCCGCCAGGTCGCTGGACGCCGGGATCGCCGCCATCGCCGCGTCGAGGACTTCGTCCACCGAGTCGCACACCATCGCCGCCGACGCGAGGCCCGCGGCCCACATCGCGCCGTACACGCCGTTGCGCGTGTGGCTCAGCCGCGCGTCCACTCGCGCCAGCCGGGCCGCGGCGGGCACGTCGCCCGGGCAGATCCAGCCGAACACGTCCGCGCGGATCAGCGCGCCGATCCACTCGCGGAACGGGTTCCGGAAGGTGGCGGTGTCGGATCGGGCGTCGAGCAGGTTCCGGTACGCCGCACGCTCCGCCGTGAACACCCGCCCGGCGGGCAGGTTGTCCAGCCACAGCTGGGCGACGTCGTCGGTGGTGAACCCCCGGCCGCGCTCTTCCACCAGGGACAGCGCCAGCATCGGGTAGTTGAGGTCGTCGTCCTCGGGCATCCCGTCGATGTTCTCCTCGAGCGACGTCGGGGCCGACCGGCGGTTCCACGGCCACCGCTCGGCGACGTCGGCGGGCAGTCCCACCGCGGTGAACCACCGGTCGAGGGGCCACCGGCCGGTCGCGCGGAGGATCTCCTCGATCCCTTCGCGCGGGATCTTCTCCACCGGCTTGCCGAGCAGGCAGCCCGCCGCCCGGCCGGTCCACGCGTCCAGCTCGCGGCCCCGGGACCCGCGCGGCAGCGAAGGCGCCGCGGGCAGGACCGGTTCCGGCTCGGGCGCCGGCGCGTCCAGCGAGTCCAGCAGCTCCCGCGCCAGCGCCCGCAGCCCGGGGGCCGCGAGACCCGCGCCGCTGACCGCGGGCACGGGGTCACCGCCGGCCGCGATCCAGCGCGCCCGCGCAGCGGAGACGTCCTTGCCCTCCGCGGCGGACTGGACCAGCTCGTGCGGGAGCAGGTCCTCGGGCTGGGCCCAGGTCAGCCTCACGCCGTCGCCTCCAGGAACGCGGCGCGGGCGGCGGCCCGCTCGCGGTCGGCCTTCAGGATGTCCGCGGCCGCCGAAGCCAGCAGGTGCCCGGTCTCGCGCAGGTCCATCCGGCTGGCGTCGCCGACCTGGTCGACCCACTCGGCGGGCACCACGGCCGTGCCGCCGAGGCCCGCGCAGATCGCCGCCGCCATCACGGCGATCGAGTCGGCGTCCCGGCCGTAGTTCACCGCCGCCAGCACCGCGCCGCGGAAGTCGCCCCGGTGCGCCAGCACGAACGCCAGCGCGGCGGGCAGCTCCTCGATCGACTTCGTCCGCGACGGCCGCCGCGCGTCCATCGACATCTCGCGGTAGTGCGGCCCGACCGAGTCGAACGGCGCGACGGTCTCGCGGACGAGCGCCGCCAGCGCGCGTTCTTCCCCGTCGGTGCCCGGGGGGACGGACCGGTCACCGAAGGTCTCCACGACCGCGCGCAACGCCGCGGCGGTCCCGTCGTGGGCCACGTCCAGCGCGGCCGCCACGACGTCGTCGAGCGACGCGCCCGGGGCGACCGCGGCCGCCACCATCGCGGCCAGCACGCCCGCCGCCTCGCGGCCGTAGCTCGACTGGTGCGCGCCGGTCAGGTCGATCGCCTCGGCGTACGCGGCCCGCGGATCACCCGCGTTGACCACGCCCACCGGGGCGACGTACATCGCCGCACCGCAGTTGACCACGTTGCCCACGCCCGCTTCGCGCGGATCCACGTGTCCATAGTGGAGCCTCGCGACGATCCACTTCTCCGCGAGGAAGACCCGCTGCAGCAACAGCGCGGTCGACTCCAGCTCCGGCACCCAGCGCGGCTCGCCGATCATCAGCGGCACCAGGTCCTCGGCCATCGCGTACGCGTCGAGGTGCGCGCGTCGCTTCGCGTACACCTCGACGAGCGCCCGCGTCATGAGGGTGTCGTCGGTGACGTGCCCGTCGCCCTTGTGGTACGGCGCGATCGGGCGGGCCGTCCGCCAGTCCGGGTACCACGGCCCGACGACACCGGTCACCCGGCCGCCGTGCCGCTCTTCGATCTGCTCGGGTGTCCACCCTTCGGTGGCACCGCCGAGGGCGTCCCCGACGGCCGCACCGGTGATCACCGCGACGGCCCGGTCTTCCAGCCAGGTCACCAATCCGCTCCTGTCACTTGTTCACGTTCTTCCAGCCGTCCTCGAGCTGCTTCGCGAGGCCGGCCGCATCGATCTTCTGCGCGAGGAACTGCTGGTACGCCGGGGTCGCGACGGTGTCCTTCCACTGCGCGTACTTGCCGGCGAACAGGTAGGGCGCCGAGGTCAGGTGCTCGCCCGAGGCGAGGATCGCGTCCCACCCGTTCTTGCCGGCGAGCTTCGCGGCCAGCGCCTGCCGCGCCGACGTCGTCGGCGGGATCAGCGCGTCGGCCTCGTTGATCGCGGCGAGGTTTTCGGTGCTGGTGAAGAAGTCCACGAACTCCGCGGCCTCCTTGACGTGCGCCGAGTCCTTGTTCACCGACAGCGTCTGCGGGTTCGCGGCCTGCGCGGGCCCGGCCGAGCCGGCCAGCGGCGGCAGGACCACCCAGTCGAAGCCCTTCGGCGCGTCCTTCGCGATGTTGGCCGCCTGGTAGGAACCCTGGACGGTCATCGCGATCTGCCCCGCGTAGAACGGCGCCAGCGCCTTGGTGCCCGACTGCGTCAGCGTGACCGGGAGGATCGAGTGGTCCTGGTGCGCCATCGCGTCGACGAGCTGCGGCAGCGCCTGCTCGCCCGGCCCGGCCGTCAGCTTGGCGTCGTTGCCGGTGCCCTCGAAGTACTTCCCGCCGAACCCGGGCGCCAGCGCGACGAACGCGGCCGTCGGGCTCGACAGGCCCCACCCGAGGCCGAACTTGCCGTCCTTGGTCGTCGCCTTCGCGATCTCGCGCAGCTGGTCCCACGTCATCGAGGCACCGGTCGGGATCGTGACGCCGGCCTGCTGCAGCTGGGTCTTGTTCGCGAAGACCACATAGGACTGCAGCTCGGTGGGCTGGGCGATCACCTTGCCGTCGACCGTGACCGAGTCGAGGACGCCCTTCGGGATGTCCGCGCGCTTCTCCGCCGAGAGGTACGGCGTGAGGTCGGCGAGGAAGCCGTCGGTGGCGAACGGTGCGATCCCGGCCGCCTCGTAGTGCACGATGTCCGGCGCCGAACCGGCGTTGAACTGGGTGATCAGCTTGTCGTAGACGCCGTCCCAGCCCGCCTGCACGATCTTGACCTGCACGCCGGGGTGGGCCTTGTTCCAGTCGCCGACGATCTTCTGCGTCGCGGCGATGGCGGCGGGCTGGTCGGACAGGGACTGGAAGGTGAGGGAGACCGGGCCGTCCCCGCTGTCGCCGCTGCCCCCGCCCCCGCAGGCGGTGAGCAGCAGTCCGACGGCCGTCAGCGCGCCGGCGACCAGTGTGCGTCGTGTCTTCATCGACCGACCTTTCGAGCGTTCTCGTTGGGGAACAGGGTTTTCATCCCTTCACCGCCCCGGCCATCAGGCCGCTGGTGAGCTTCTTCCGCAGGATGCCGAAGAAGACGATGCTGGGGATGGCCGCGAGCACGGCGCCCGCGGCGAGCGGGCCGAGGGCGACTTTGCCCTCCCCGCCGACGAACATGGTGAGGGTGATGGGCAGGGTGTAGTTCTCCGGCGACTGCAGCAGCACCAGCGCGAAGAAGAATTCGTTCCACGACGAGACGAAGCTGAACATCGCGGTCGCGACGACCCCGGGTGCCAGCAGGGGGAAGACGATCGTGCGCAGCACGGTCAGCCGGTTCGCGCCGTCCATCGCCCCGGCTTCCTCGAGCTCCACCGGGATCGCGGCGACGTAGCCCTGCAGCATCCACAGCGCGAACGGCAGCATGTACGTCGTGTGCACAAGCGTCAATCCGGCGAGGCTGTCGGCCAGGCCGAGCGTCCGCAGGATGAGGAACAGCGGCAGGATGATCAGCACGACCGGGAACACCTGGCTGACCAGGATCCACCCGACGCCGGCGGCGCGCACCTTGCCCTTGAGCCGCGCGAGGACGTAGGCCGCGGGCACGGCGATGACGACCGACAGCGCGGTCGAGGCCAGCGCGACGATCAGGCTGTTGGCCGCGGACCGGATCAGGCCCTGCTTGTTCAGCGCTTCGGTGTAGTTGTCCCAGTGCCACTCGCTCGGCAGCAGGCTGACCGTCAGCGAGTTCAGCTCCCCCGACGACTTGACCGACGCGGAAATGAGCCACAGCAACGGGAAACCGAGGAACAGGATGTAGAGCGCGAGAGCCGCGTACTGGGCCGGGCGCACGAGAACCCGCATCAGCGTCCCTTCCCGGCGGTGCGGTCGTCGCGGAACTGCGACCGCAGGTAGACGGCGAGGATCAGCACGACCACGACGACGAGCACCAGGCCCATCGCGGCGGCGTAGCCGATCTCGCGGTTCTTGAAGGCTTCCAGGTAGATGAACAGCACCGGCACCATCGTCTTGCCACCCGGGCCGCCCGCGGTGAGGACGTAGACCAGCGAGAACGAGTTGAAGTTCCAGATGAAGTTCAGCGACGTGATCGACGTGACGATCGGCCGCAGGCTCGGCCACGTCACCGCGGTGAACCGCCGCCACGCGCCGGCGCCGTCGACCGACGCGGCTTCGTGCAGCTCGGCCGGGATCTGCTGCAGGCCGGCCAGGAGCGTCACCGTCGTCTGCGGCATGCCGACCCAGACGCCGACGACGATCACCGCGGGCAGCGCGGTGGAGAAGTCGCCGAGCCAGTTGATGTCGTCCGGCAGCCCGACGCCGCCGAGGAAGGCGTTGAGCGGGCCGCCGTTGGCCGAGTAGATCATCTGCCACATGATCGCCACGACGACCGGCGGCATCGCCCACGGGATCAGGGCGAGCACCCGCGTCAGGCCCTGGAGTTTCAGGCCGGAGTTCAGCAGCAGGGCCAGCCCCATCGCGGCGGCCAGCTGCAGCAGCGTCACGCCGACGGTCCAGATCATGCCGATCCGCAGCGAATCCCAGAACAGGTCGTTGCCGGCGAGCCGGACGAAGTTGTCCACGCCGGCGAAGCCGTAGTCCGGGTGGCGCACCAGCCGCGCGTCGGTGAAGGCGAGGAAGATGCCGACCACGAGCGGGGCGACGCTGAGCACGAGGATCGGGATCAGCGACGGCAGCACGAGGCCGATCGCCTCGCGCCGCCGGGTGCGCGCCAGGACGGGCTTCTTCTTCCCGGCCGCGGGCGCCGGGCGCGTCAGGGTCGCGGTCATCGCGCACCTCCGGTCGACTCGCGGACCATCAGCTCCGGGCCGACGGCGATCTGCTGGGCCTCGTGGTCCGGGTCGTCGGCGAGCTGGAGCATGATCCGCGCGGCCGCGCGCCCGCGTTCGGTCGAGCCGAGCGACACGCTGGTCAGGCTCGGCTGGAAGACCCGGCCGAGCTCGGTGTCGTCCATGCCGGTGATCGCGACGTCTTCGGGCACCGACAGTCCCTTTTCGCGGACCGCGCGGATCGCGCCGATGGCGAGCAGGTCGTTGGCCGCGACGAGCGCGTCGAGGTCCTGGCGGGAGAGCAGCTCGCGCGCGGCTTCGAGGCCGGCGGTGACGGTGAAGTCGGCGGCGACCTCCTGGTCCACCCGCTCGAAGGCGGTCGTCTCGGTGGCGGCGTCGAAGCCGCGCTGGCGGGACGCGCCTGGTGTGGTGTCTAGCGGCCCGTTGAGGAACCCGATCCGGCGGCGGCCGATGGCGTGCAGGTGGCGGACGGCCGCGCCGATCCCGCCCGCGGAGTCGGTGGAGACCGAGCTGATCCCCCGGTCGTCCAGTGCCCGCCCGATCACCACGACCGGCACCGGCGCCTGCTGGATCTCCCGGATCAGCCGGTCGTCGGTGCGCAGTGGGCTGACGATCATGCCGTCGACGAACCCGCTGTTGAGGCTGCGGACCAGCTCGGTGGTCGAGGTCGCGGTGCCGCCGGTGCTCATCACGACGACGCGGTAGCCGTGCGGTTCGAGGACCTCGTGGATGGCCCGCATCATCTCGACGTACACGGGGTTGCCGATGTCCGCGACGGCGAAGGCGACCTGAAAGGTCTTCTTCAGCCGCAGCGACCGCCCGATCGCGTCCGCGCTGTACCCGAGCTCGGCGGCCGCGGCGCGGACCCGCTCGACCATCGCCCGGCTCGCGCCCGTCCCGTGCAGCGCACGGGAGGTCGAGGCCAGGGACACCCCGGCGCGCTCGGCCACCTGCAGCAGCGTGGCGCGTGTTGACGTCATCGTCGCTTCTACCCTCGAGTCAGGTGCTGGAAACGTTTCCAGTTTCGGATACCGGACTTGGAAACGTTTCCAATCGGATTAATCCAGATACTCGCACCTGCTCGGCGAAGCTGTCAACACAGCACGGAGAGCGCCCGGCCGGTCACGAGCGGGCGCTCCCCGCCGTCAGCCGACCATGTCGATCTCGAACGGCTCCGCGGCGCTGTACTCGAGGTCGGCCCACACCGCGCCCGGCAGCGAGAACCGGCGGTGGGAGGTGAGGCGGTCATCGTAGTTCGGGTCGGACTTCGGGTTGTGACCGATGCCGACCTTGTCCGAGCCCCACGCGAAGATGTTGCCGACCCACATCGGCTTCGCCACGCCGTCGGCGTTGATGCGCGGGCGGACGATGACCGCGGCACCGGCACTGCCGGAGAGGTTGAGCCGGACCGTGTTGGAGCCGGCGTTGGGCGGGGTGACCGTGATGCGTTCCATGAGCTCCACTCCGGTTTCGGTGGCAAGGGGTGTCGGTGACGGTGCCGGCCCGTCGACGCCGGGCCAGAAGTCCGCCACGACGGAGATGTCGATGCCGGGCGCGACGTCGAGCAGGTACTGCGCCGCGATCGCGCCCGGCGGGATTTCGCGGCGCCCGGTGGCCGTCGCGATCCAGTACAGCGGCGGTTCGACGCCCTGGTCGGCGAACGCGGCCTTGACCTTCGGCCACGTGGACCGGTTGCAGTAGATCACCGGGTGCGCGAACCCCGACCGGCGCCGCATCGCCGCCCAGCCGGGCGCCTCCTCGGGCCGCGCGTCACCGGGTTCCACGTCGAGGACGTGACCGTCGTTCGTGGACGCCTTCTTGACGATCCGCACCTTCAGCGCGTCCGGGAAGAGCGCCCAGTCGGCATCGGTCCACGGCGCGAGCTTGATCCGGTCGATGTACCCGGCCACCAGCGCGGGCCGCCGGTCCTTCTTGAGGATGTTGCGCGCGGTGAGCGCGTCGTACATGGTGCGCATCGGCTGCCTCGAACTCGGCTAGGCGGACATCTGCCCGTCCACCATCGCCGAGTTCCGGGCGCCCTCACCACGGCGAAGAGGGCGCCCCTTCGGGCAGCATCGCGGTACCTACCGAACAGTCGGCACGGAATCCGTTGCGCCGCACCCGGTTCCGTTACTCTTCCCGCAACTGCTCCAGGCTCGCCGTGCGCCACAGCACCGGCAGGGTCACCGCGGTGACGACCAGCACCGCGGCGGCCGCGGTCGCGGTCAGCACGCCGATCGTGGCCAGGTCGAGCACCATCGGGCGGTGCACCACCCAGGTGAGCAGCAGCCAGTCGAGCCCGACCCCGGCGAGCACGGCGACGAAGACCGCCACCACCACCGGGATCGCCAGCTGCCACAGCAGCGACCGGGCGAGCACCCCGCGCCCGACGCCGTTCGCCATCAGCGCGGCGAGGCTGCGCCGTCGTTCGCGCAGCTGTTCCCACGCCGCGATCAGCAGGCTGCCCGCGGCGAGCAGCAGCACCAGGACCGAGCCCACCGAGAGCACCCGCGTGATGAGAGCGTAGGTGCCGCTCCGCTCGGTGCCCAGCGACGCGACGACACCGTTCCAGCCCACGATGTTCCGCACGGCTTCGACGACATCGGGCCCGGCGGCGGGGATCTTGGCGTTCGTGCTCAGCCCGACGCCCGTCGCCGTGGCCAGCGCCCCGGTCGTGACGAGCAGTCCCGATCCTTCGCCGGTGCGCACGTGGTAACGGTCCGCCGGAACTGTCCACTGTGGAGCTTCGATGCCGTGGGCGAACTTGACCTGTTCGCCGGGACCGGGCGCCCCGGGCCCGGTCGCGTAGACGTCGCCGTCGCGGCAGCCCACGATCGCGAACTCGGCGCACGTGCCCACGACGAGGGAGCTCTCCTCCCCCGCCGCGTTCCGCACCAGTCCCCGGGTTTGCACCTCGACGTCACCCAGCGCGTGGAGAGCGGTCGTGAACGCCCGGACGTCGGCGAGGCTCGTGGCGAAGGCGGTCGCCAGCACCTGGACCTCGCCCGCGGGCGGCTGGTCGCTCTCCGCCCGCGCGTAGACGCCTTGCAGCGCAATGGATCCGGCCAGCACGACGGCGATGCCGCCGACCAGGCGGGCCGCCGTCGCGCTGTCGAGCTGGAGCCGGCGCACGGCCAGCAGCCAGGCGGGCGACCCGCCGTGCAGCACTCCCGCGACGCGCTCGACCAGCCACGGCAGCACGAGCGGCACGGCCGTGAGGACGAGCACGACGCCGGCGATCACGGCGGGGTCGAGCGCGTCCCCGGCCCCGGCGCGGACGGCCAGCAGCACCCCGCCGGCGACCGCGGGCAGCAGGCGCCACCACAGTTTCCGCCGCACCCGCGTCCCGCGCCGGACGACCCCGAGCGGCTCGACGACGACCCGCCGCAGCGCGAAAACGGCCGCCGCGCACGCCAGCAGCGGCAGTGCCAGCAGGGCCGGGACGCCGAGCCGCCAGTCCGGCACGACGTCGGCGGCGAAGATGCCACCGCGGAAGGCGGACACGGTGATCCGCGGGACGAGCGCGCGTACGAGCAGGAACAGCGCACCGCCGACGACGAGCCCGGCGAACGAGCCGAGCAGGGCTTCCCCGGCGGCGATCCGCCGCACCTGGCCGCGGTCCGCGCCGACCAGCCGCAGTGCGGCCAGCCGCCGGTCCCGCGCCGCGGCGGCGAGCCGGGTGCTGGTGACGACGAAGACGAACACCGGCACGAGGCACGTCGTCGCGCCGACCACGACCAGCAGCAGTTCGAGCGGATCGAGCCCGCGCCGCACGGGTTCCCCACCGAACCCGCCGACGGCGACGGCGCCCGGTTGCCCGGCGACGGTCGCGGAGCCGAGGTAGAAGTACAGCTCGTTCGGCCCGGTCAGCCCGGCGTCGGAGATGGTGCCGATCACCCGGTGCGGGAAGCGCGGGCGCAGCAGTTCCCCTTCCGGGGATTGGAGAAGGGCGGCGAGCGCGGGCGAAAGCACGGCCTCCCCGGGCCCCGGCAGCCGCTCGACCCCCGGCGCGGCGGGCAGCCGGGGCCCGGTCGGCTGGACGAGGTACCCCTGGAGACCCCGCCCGCGGAACTCGTCGGTGCGGTCGGCGGCGTAGACGGGGTCGACCCCGTCCACGGCCCCGGCGACGGCCATGCGCCCGGCGGAGCGATCGGCCCGCGCACCGAGCATGTGCGGCAGGGAAGTGGCGGCGAGCAGGACGACAACCCCGAGCCCGACCCCGGCGGCGGTCAGCGCGAGCCGCACCCACGCGGTCCGCACCCCACCACCGCCGAGCGCGAGCCGCACCCCGAGCGCGAAGTCCGCGGCCCAGCGGTGGATCACCGGGTCACCTCCAGCTGGCGGGTCCGTCCGTCGCGAACCACGACCTCCCGGTCCGAGTACGCCGCCACCCGGGCCTCGTGCGTCACCAGGACGACCGCCGCGTCGCGGTCGCGGGCCGCCGTCGTCAGGAGTTGCATCACCTGCTCGCCGTTGAGGGAATCCAGGGCTCCCGTCGGCTCGTCGGCGAACACCACGCGCGGAGCGGTCACCAACGCACGAGCGACCGCCACCCGCTGTCCCTGCCCGCCCGACACCTCCCCCGGCCGCTTGCCCTCGATGCCGGACAGGTCCAGCTCCGCCAGCATCGCCCGCCCCCGCTCGGCGGCGACGCGGCCGCGCACGCCGTTCAACCGCAGCGGCAGGGCCACGTTCTCCAGGCACGTCAGCTCCGGCACCAGCTGCCCGAACTGGAACACGAACCCGAAGTCCGTGCGCCGCAACGCAGAGCGGGCCCGGTCGGACAGGCCGGCCAGGTCGGCGCCGTCGTAGCGGACGGTGCCGGCGTCCGGCCGGACGATCCCGGCGAGGCAGTGAAGCAGCGTCGACTTTCCCGCGCCCGACGGCCCCATCAGCGCCACGACCTCCCCCGCGCGCACCCGCAGGCTCGCCCCCGCCAGCGCCTCGGTCGGCCCGTAGGCCTTCCGCACTTCCGTCGCCTCCAGCAGGACGGTGCTCACGCGATCTCCTTCGCCAGCTGGTCGAGCCGGGCCGCGGTCAGCTCCAGCCAGCGGAGGTCGGCCTCCAGGTGGAACAGCGCGTGATCGCAGATCAGCTGGTCGACGAGGTCGCCCCCGGTCTTGCGGCGGGTCAGCTCGCGCATGGCGTCGAGGTGCGCCGACCGCTGGACGTCGAGGACCTCGGCGGCCGGGCGGCCGGACAGCAGCGCGAGCACCACCTTCGTGTACAGCGTGTTCTGCAGGTACGCGTCGGGCTTTTCCGGCGTGCCCAGCCAGGTCCCGACGTCGGCGACCCCGGCGTCGGTGATCGCGTAGCGCTTCCGCTCGGGGCCGCCGTCCACCTCGACGCCGTCGGCCTCGACGAGCCCCTGCTTCAGCAGCCGCGCGAGGGTCGAATAGACCTGGCCGTAGTGCACGCGGCGGTCGTGCCCGAACCGGTCGTCGTACGCGCGTTTCAGGTCGTAGCCGTGCCGGGGGCCGTTCTCGAGCAGCCCGAGCAGGGTGAGTCCGATCGACATGCCGGCGACTGTACACGGTGTGTATAGCTAGAGTTTATACACCCGGTTCATAGCGATCGACCGCCGCCGCCAGTACCGCCCGCAACGGCGTCGCCGGACGTCCTAGCAGCTCTTCGAGCACGGGCCCGGTGACGGCGAATTCGCCCCGGCGCGCGGCGTGGAACATGCCGAGCAGCATGTTCGCCTGCGCCTCCGGAACGCCGTGCCCGGTCAGGCCGGCGACCCACTCGTCGTCCCCGGCCACGACCCGCCGGATCGGGCGGCCCGTCAGCTCGGTGAGCAGCCCGGCGACGTCGTCGAGGTCGAGGGCGGCCGGCGCGGTCAGCGGCGGTGTCGGCCCGTCGAACCGGCCCTCCTCGGCCAGGATGATCGCCGCCGCCTCGGCGAGGTCGGCGTGGGCGGTCCAGGACACCGGCCCGTCGGCGGGTGCGACCAGCTCACCGGTCCGCAGCGCCTCCCCCAGCAGCAGCGGGACGGTCGCCGCGTAGAAACCGTTGCGCAGCGCGGCGAACGGCGAGCCCGCCGCCGCGAGGTGGCGCTCGGTCGCCGCGTGGTCGGGCATCGGCGCGAAGAGCGAATCCCCGGCGGCCGCCTGGTGGCTCGTGTAGAGCACGCGCTTCGCACCCGCTTCGCGCGCGGCGTCGATCGCCGCCACGTGGTGCGCGAGCGCGGTTTCCCCGGTCGAGTCCGTCGAGATGACCAGCACCTGCGCCGCCCCTTCGAACGCCTCGGCCAGCGAGGCCGGGTCGGCGAAGTCGCCGCGGCGCACGCGGACACCCCGGTCGGCGAGGTCGGCCGCGCGGGCGGGCTCGCGGACGCTCACCCCGATTTCGGCGGCCGGCACCCGGTCGAGCAGGTGGGCGACGACCTGCGAGCCGAGCTTGCCGGTGCCCCCGGTGATGACGATCATGGTGATTCCCTTCGTTAACGTTGTTAGTAACCACGTTAGCATCATCGCTAGCAATCATGCGATACCATTGGAACCATGAACCGGACGGAAGCCCGCGAGAAGATCGTCGAGACCGCCGCGCGGCTGCTCCGCGAGCAGGGGGCCGCGGCGGTGACGGTCCGCGCCGTCGCCCAGGCCGCCGGCTTGCAGGCGCCGGCGCTCTACCGGTTCTTCGAGGACAAGGACGCGCTGCTCGACGCGGTCGCCGAGCACGTCTTCACCACCTACGTCGCCGCGAAGTCGGACAGCGCGGGCACCGGCGACCCGGTGGCCGACCTGCGGGCGGGCTGGGACGCCCACATCGGGTTCGGCCTCGCCAACCCGGCCGTGTTCGGCCTGCTCGTCGTCCCCGGCCGCGTCTCGCCGGCGGCCGAGGCGGGCCTGGCGGTCCTGCGCGGCCGCATCCACCGCGTCGCCGAGAGCGGCCGGCTCCGCGTCCCCGAGCCGCGCGCGGCCGAACTGGTCCACGCCGCCGGCACCGGGACGGTGCTCGCTCTGCTGGCCACACCCGAAGCGAGCCGCGACCCCGGCCTCGCCGACGCCATGTGGGAGGCGGTGGCCCACCGGATCCTGACCGACGCCCCCGAGCCCGACGCGGCGCCCGCCGCCCCGCTCACCGACGCCGAACGCGCGCTGCTGGCCGAATGGCTGGCCCGGCCCCGCCCCTGACGCCGCGCCGACGTCTTGAATGAGTCATTCAGGTCTTCGGAGGTCTTGAATGACTCATTCAAGACCTCGGGCGAGCCGATCACCGGGCGGCGACCCGAGCTTGCCGGAACCCCGCCCCGCCCGTGAGTTATTCACCCTCAACAGGTTTGCGCGATTCGTGGACACTTCTGCCGACGGCGTAACAACTTTCGGACTCCGCGCGCCATAGGGGACAGCGTTCGCGCTTGTCCGGTCCCCGCCGCATGAGGAGTTCGTGATGGGTTCTCATCGCTTCACGCTTCCGCGAAGATCAAGACGTGCACTGGCTTTGGGCGTCGTCGCGCCGCTGGCCGTCGGCCTGGCCGTGGCCACCGCGCCACCGGCCGTCGCCGTGCCCGCCGGGTTCACCGACACCGTCGCCATCGGCGGGCTGAGCTCGCCGACCGCCGCGGCGTTCGCGCCCGACGGCCGGGTCTTCATCGCCGAGAAGAGCGGCCTGCTCAAGGTCTTCGACTCGCTCGCCGACACCACCGCGACGGTGTTCGCCGACCTCCGCACCCCGACCCAGGACTTCTGGGACCGGGGCCTGCTCGGGCTCGCGGTCGACCCGGCCTTCCCGGCCCGGCCGTACGTCTACGTCGCCTACACGCTCGACGCCGAGCCGGGCGGCACCCCGCCGCGCTGGGGCGACACCTGCCCCACCCCGCCGGGCGCGACCGACCAGGGCTGCGTCGTCACCAGCCGCGTCTCCCAGCTGACCATGGGCCCGGACGGCACGGCGGTCAGCGAGAAACCGCTGGTCACCGGCTGGTGCCAGCAGTACCCGAGCCATTCGATCGGCGCGCTGGCCTTCGGCCCGGACGGCGCCCTGTACGCGGGCGGCGGCGACGGCGCCAGCTTCAACTTCGCCGACTACGGCCAGGTCGGGAACCCCTGCGCCGACCCGCCCTCCCCCGCCGGCACGAACCTCTCGCCGCCGTCGGCCGAAGGCGGCGCGCTGCGTTCGCAGTCCCCGCGCCGCGCGGCCGGGCAGCCGGTGCTGCTCAACGGCGCACTCCTGCGCATCGACCCCGACACCGGCGCCGGGCTCCCCGGCAACCCGTTCGCGGGCAGCGCCGACGCCAACGCCCGGCGCATCATCGCCTACGGCTCCCGCAACCAGTTCCGGTTCGGGTTCCGGCCCGGCACGAACGAGCTGTGGGCCGGCGACGTCGGCTGGAACACGTGGGAAGAGATCAACCGCGTCGCCAACGTCGGCGACGGCGTGGCCGAGAACTTCGGCTGGCCCTGCTTCGAGGGCACCGCGCGGCAGGCCGGCTACGACGGCGCGAACCTCGACCGCTGCGAATCGCTGTACACCGCGGGCGGCCAGACCGCGCCCTACTACACCTACAACCACAACGCCAAGGTCGTCGCGAGCGACCCGTGCCCCACCGGCGGGTCCTCGATCAGCGGGATCGCCTTCGAGTCCGGCAGCAACTACCCCGCCGAGTACGCCGGCGCGCTGTTCTTCGCCGACTCCTCCCGCGGCTGCATCTGGGCGATGCAGACCTCCGGCGGCCAGCCGAGCCCGAGCCGGCTGGTGCCGTTCGTGACCGGCGCCAACGTGCCCGTGCAGGTGCTCACCGGCCCGGACGGCGACCTCTTCTACGTCGCGCTCGGTGCCGGGGAACTGCACCGGGTCGGCTACCCCGGCGGCACCAACCGGCCGCCGGTCGCCGCAGCGACGGCGACGCCGTCCAGCGGGCCCGCGCCGCTCACCGTCCAGTTCGACGGCACCGGCTCCACCGACCCGGACGCCGGCGACACCCTCACCTACGCGTGGGACCTCGACGCCGACGGCGCGTACGACGACTCCACGGCGCCGCGGCCCACCTGGACCTACACCGCCGCGGCGGCGGTCGACGCGGGGCTGCGGGTCACCGACTCGCACGGCGCGACGGCGGCCACGACGGTCCGGGTGACCGTCGGGACCCCGGCCGGGCTCGACCCGGTGCCGGTCATCGACACCCCCGACGCCGCGCTCACCTGGTCGGTCGGCCAGACGGTGCCCTTCGCCGGCCGCGCGATCGACGCCCAGGACGGCCAGCTGCCGCCCTCGGCGCTGTCCTGGCGGCTCGCGATCCGGCACTGCGCGGCCAACGGCACCTGCCACACCCACAACGTCCAGGACTTCCCGGGCGTGGCCTCGGGCTCGTTCGTCGCGCCCGACCACGAGTACCCGTCGTACCTGCAGCTGACGCTGACCGCGACGGACTCGACCGGCCGGACCGGGACCAAGACGATCGACCTGCAGCCGAAGACGGTCGCGCTGAACTTCACGTCCAGCCCCAGCCAGGCGACGCTCACCGTCGGCGGGACGCAGCAGCGGACGCCGTTCTCCCGCACGGTGATCGCCGGTTCGACCAACTCGATCAGCGCGGACAGCCCGCAGAACCTGCCGCCGTTCAACCTCAAGTACGCCTTCACCAGCTGGGCGCACGGCGGGGCGCGGACGCAGAACATCGTCGCGCCGCCGACGTCGGCGACGTACCAGGCGAACTATCGGCTCTGCTGGCTGCTGCAGCCCTGCTGAGCGGGTGACCCGGCCCCCGCGTGGGGCCGGGTCAGCCCGGTGGCACCGTCGTCTGCGCCGGCTTCGGCCCCGGGGTCTTCGTCTTGTTCTCGTTCTGCCGCTTGCCCGCCTGCGTGGACGGCTTGCCCCGCTCCGGGTCCGCCGCCACCTCGGGCTTCGTCGGGTTCGCGGCCCCCGCCGACCCGCCGGGCCGCTGCGCACCGGCCGTCTCACCGGCCGTCTCGGCGCCGGGGGCGGCGGACTCCGTGAGCGCCGGTGAAGACTGCGCGTCCGACGTCGGAGCACCCGTACCGGAGGGCGCCGGGGCTCGCGTGCCGGGACCCGTCCCGGCCGGCAGCGTGGTCGTGCCGTCCGGCCCGGAAGCGGGCGGGACGAGGTCGGAGTTGCTCGCGCCGATCGTCACCGTCGTGACCAGCGCCGCGCTCACCGCGGCGAGCTTCGCCGCCGTGGCCCACGACAGCGCGGACGTGCTCGCGCCGGCCGCGGCGCCGGACGAGGCGAGCGATCCGGTGGCGGACAGCCACTGCGACACGATCGGGACGCCCAGGATGAGCGGGATGATCGTGGCGGGCAGTTCCTCGTTGAGCCGGCGGAGACCGCCGGCGAGCTCCCGGCAGTCCGCGCAGCGGTCGAGGTGCGCGGTGATCCGGTGGGCCTTGTGGTCCCCGATCCCGTCGCGCACGTACCGGGCCAGCTGAGCGGAGACGACCTTGCAGTTGCGCCGCCGCGCGGCCGGGACGTGCTGGTCGAGATAAGCCTGGCGCAAGCCCTCGCGGGCGCGGTAGGCCAGCGCCGCGACGCCGTTCGGCGTCATCCCGATGTCGGCGGCGATCCGCGCGGGCGATTCGCCGTCGATTTCGGTCCGCCACAGGACGGTTCGCCACCGTTCGGGCAGGCTCGCGAACGCATCCGCGGCGACGGTGGCGTGCAGCCGGCTGCCCACCGGCTCGTCGCTCCCCTCCCCCGGCAGGACGTCCGGCACCTCGGCGACGAGGGAAACGGCCGAGTCGCGCCGACGCCAGCTGATCATCGTGTTCCGGATGGTCGTCAGCAAATACGGCCGGAAATCCTCGTCCGGTCCTTCACCCGAGCGCAGAATCCGCAGTACGCGGGTGAATCCTTCCGCGATCAGGTCGTCGCGCTCGGCCTCGTCGGCCGCGATCGCGGCCGCCACCCGGCGCGCGGCCCCGAGGTGCCGGTCGTACAACCGGCCGTACGCGGCGATGTCCCCGCCGCGTACCGCCTCGATCAATGCCGCGTCGCTCGGGCCGTCCACCGTCCCGGCCACCGCCGGCGCCACCTCGGTCACCACACCCCCTCGCCCGTGCGCTTGCACGTGCACAACGTTCCGCGAATAGTCGCGCAACGAGTGACACCCGCGCAAGGTTGCGGCGCCGGAAGGACTTCCCGGATTTCTCCGGATCCGCGTGACCGGGGCCTTCGATTTGTCACTTCCCTGAGCTTTTCCCGGTGGTTCCGCTTCTTCGGACGGACCCTTCGTTGCCCCGGCCCGTACCGGCGAGTAGAAGACGAAAGGCGGTGGCCGGGCCGGCCACCGCACCAGTGTCCGATGTGGACGGTGACGGGAGCCGGAGCCCTCCCGTCGCGGCCACCACCAGGAAGGATTCCCATGCGCAGAGCCCTGCTCGTCCTGCTGACCGTGCCCCTGCCCTGCCTCGTGCTGACCGGAACCGCCCGCGCCGCCGACGCACCGTCCGTCACCGCCGTGCCCGCGAACGCGGGCCGGGGCTGGCCGGTCAGCGGCGCGCAGGGCGTCCTCGACCTCGCCGCGCGCGGGTACGTCGAGGAGGAGTATCTTCTTTCCGGACAGGCCGACACGTACACCCAGACGGGCTTGTGGACCGACGACGGGCGCTGGGCCACGCGGGTCGCGAGCACCGGCAACCCGTACACCACACGGATGGTCGTGGTGCGGCCGTCGGATCCCGCGCGCTTCACCGGCACCGTCGTGGTCGAATGGCTCAACGTCAGCTTCGGCGTCGACATCCCCGTCGATTTCTCGCAGTCGTACGAGCACTTCACGCGCCAGGGCTACGCCTACGTCGGCGTGACGACCCAGAAGGCGGGTGCCGACAAGCTCAACAGCCTCGACCCGGGCCGGTACGGCACCGTGAACCTGAGCGGGGATGCGCTTTCCTACGACGTCTTTTCCCAGGCCGCGCAGGCCGTCCGGACCGACCCGCGGCTGTTCGGCGGCCGGTCGCCGTCGGTCGTGCTGGCCACCGGCCACTCGCAGTCCGCGCTGCGGCTGACCACCTACGCCAACGCGATCCAGCCGGTGCGCCACGCCTACGACGGCATCATGATCCACGGCCGCGCCGCGCTCGCGGCCCCGATCGGCGACGGCGTCGTCGGCCCGCTCTCCGCCCGCATCCGCACCGATCTCGACGTGCCGGTCTTCGTCCTGCAGTCGGAAACCGACGTCGTCGCCTCGGCTTCCGTTCGCCAGGACACCGCCCGGGTGCGCACCTGGGAAGTCGCCGGCACCGCACACGCCGACCAGTACGGGCTCGATCTCTACAACGCCGCCAACGCGCGCGACCGGTCCATCAACGACGGCGCGCCGACGACGTGCGACAAGCCGGTCAACAGCTTGACGTTCCGGTACGCGGAGAACGCCGCGTTCGCGCACCTGGACCGCTGGGCCCGCGGCGGCGCGGCCCCGCCCGCCGCACCGCCGATCTCGCTGCTGCTCAACCTCATCGTGGTGCGCGACGGCGACCAGAACGCCCTCGGCGGCGTCCGGCTGCCCGACCTCGACGCGCCGCTGGCGTCCTACGCGCCCAACAACAGCGGCGGCAACGTGCCGGGCGCCTGCTTGCTGCTCGGCACGACGACACCGTTGTCACCGGCGCGGATCCGGCAGCTGTACCCGGACCACGCCACCTACGTCGCGAAGTTCACCGCGGCGGCGGACCGGGCGCTGCGGGCCGGCTACCTGCTGCGGCCCGACCGCGACGAAGCCGTGGCCCGCGCCCAGGCGGCCCCGGTGCCGTGACGCCCACCTGCCGTGTTGCCCAAAACTGGAACGTGTTCTAGTCTGGCGCCGTGGAAGGGAGCCCGATGGACGAGCAGGCGATGCGGTACCCGAACCACCTCGGTCACCTGGTCGTGTCCGCCCTCAAACGCCACCGGGACAAGCCCGTCATGGTGCTCGGCGACACGACGCTGACCGGGGGCCGGACCGCCGAGCAGGTCAGCCAGTACGCCCAAGCCTTCGAAGCGCTCGGGGCCGGCACCGGGGCACCCGTCGCGCTGCTGTCGCTGAACCGGCCCGAAGTCCTGCTCGTCATCGCCTCCGGGCAGGTGCAGGGCTCGCGGCGGACCGCGCTGCACCCGCTGGGGTCACTGGACGACCACGCCTACATCCTCGCCGACGCCGGCATCACCACGCTGATCATCGACCCGGTGCCCGCGTTCGTCGAGCGCGCGCTCGGGCTGCTCGAAAAGGTGCCCGGGCTGACGCAGGTGCTCACCATCGGGCCGGTCCCGGAAGCGCTGTCACACGTCGGAAAGGACCTGACCGCGGCCGCCACCGGCTTCGAGCCGAAGCCGCTCGTGCCCGTCGAACTGCCGCCGGACCAGGTCGTCTCCATCACCTACACCGGCGGCACCACCGGGAAGCCCAAGGGCGTCATGGGAACCGCGCGGGCGATGACCACGATGACCCAGATCCAGCTTTCCGAATGGGAGTGGCCCGAAGCGCCGAAGTTCCTCATCTGCACCCCGCTTTCCCACGCCGGCGCGGCGTTCTTCGCACCGACGCTGCTCAAGGGCGGCTCGCTGGTCGTGCTGCCGAAGTTCGACGTCGCCGAAGTGCTGCGTGTCATCGAGGAGGAGCGGATCACGGCCACCATGCTGGTGCCGACCATGCTCTACGCCCTGATGGACCACCCCGACTCCCGCACCCGCGACCTGTCGTCGCTGCAGACGGTCTACTACGGGGCCGCGTCGATCAACCCGGTGCGGCTGCGCGAGGCGATCGACCGGTTCGGGCCGATCTTCGCGCAGTACTACGGCCAGTCCGAAGCCCCGATGGCGATCAGCTACCTCGCCAAGGGCGACCACGACGACGCGCGGCTGGCGTCCTGCGGGCGGCCGTCGGCCTTCCTGCGCACGGCGCTGCTCGGCCCGGACGGCGCCCCGGTGCCACCCGGCGAGCCCGGCGAGATCTGCGTGGCCGGGCCGCTGCTCGCGGGCGGCTACTGGAACCTGCCGGAGGTCACCGCGGAAACCTTCCGCGACGGCTGGCTGCACACCGGCGACGTCGCCCGCGAAGACGAAGACGGCTTCTGGTTCATCGTCGACCGGGTCAAGGACATGATCGTCACCGGCGGCTTCAACGTGTTCCCGCGCGAGGTCGAGGACGTCGTCGCCGAGCACCCCGCGGTCGCGCAGGTCGGCGTGATCGGCACCCCGGACGAGAAGTGGGGCGAGGCCGTGACGGCGGTCGTCGTGCTGCGCGAGGCCCTGGACGAGGCCGGGATCGAGCGCCTCACCGCGGAGATCCAGGCGGCGGTGCGGGAGCGGAAGGGCCCGGTGCACGTGCCCAAGCAGGTGATCGTCGCCGAGTCGTTGCCGATGACCGGGCTGGGCAAGCCGGACAAGAAGGCGCTGCGCGCCCAGTACGAACCTCGCAGCGCGGGCGTGTAGGGCGTTATACGGTCCGCACGGGTGGCCCGGTGCCACCCGTGCGGGAATCCGTCAGGTGCCGTCGTGGTCGGGGTCGGCGTTGAGCACGATGCAGCCGACGTACCCGTCGTGTGCCCGGGTGACCTTCAGCAGCATGCTCGGCTGGTAGATCGAATCGTTCTCGTTGAAGGTGTCGCGGCCGGTGCGCTGCGCGTACGGCTCGGTGGCCAGCGCCCGCGCGTTCAGCGCTTCGTCGAACATCAGCTGGGTGGTCAGGGTCTTTTCGTTGCCCACGTGCACCATCACGTGGACGTGGACGGTCCGCCCGCGGTACCACCCCGGCCAGATCGTGGTGAACTCGACGGTCCCGCGCTGGTTGGTGACCTGGGCGCCGCGCAGGTACCGCTTGTCGTCGGTGGGCTCGAGGTCGGCGTCGCCGCCGGGCGGCGGCCCTCCGGTGGACGGCGTGCCGGTCGGCGGCGGACCCGTGGGAGGCGTGCCACCACCACCGGACGCCGCCTCCGCGCCGGAGTACAGCCCACCGGCGTCGCAGTGCCAGATTTCGACCACCGCGTGCGGGATCGGCTTGCACGTCTCGCTGTCCTGCACCTGCAGGGCCAGGCGCAGCTTCACGCCCTGCTTGTCCTCGCGGACGTCGCTCCGGATCTTGTCGGCGTCGAAGTAGTACGGCCCCTGGGTGGTGGTCGCGGTGAGGGTGCACGTCCGCGCGCCGGCGAAGAGCGCGGTGAGGTCGGCGTCGGTGACCGCCTGCAGGGCGACGGTTTCGCCGGTCGACGTCGTCACCGCGCTCTTGCCCGCGCACGCGGTGACGAGCGCTCCCAAGCCGACCGAGCTCACGCCGGCGAGCATCCGCCGCCTGCTGACCCGTTGTCCCTCGTGATCGTCTGCCATGCCTGTCCTTCCGCAGTCGTCCGGGTTCGGTAACGGCCGGTTGACTTTCGCTTGAGCCGGCCTTGGCACAGCGTGGGGACGACGGCTGTGACCGCCCTGTGCCGAAGCTGTGCGTCGCCGAACGGTCACGGACGGCCATGCTGCTACGCTCTACTCAACTAATTGACTAGGTGAGGTGCCGCATGAACAGCTTCCGCAAGGCCGTCGAGGCCCACGATCCCGACGCCATGGCCGCGACGCTCGCGGAGAACGTCGTGTTCCGCAGCCCGGTGGCCTTCAAGCCCTACCCCGGCAAGGCGATCACGGCCGCGATCCTGCGGGGCGTCCTGCGCGTCTTCGAAGACTTCCGTTACGTGCGCGAGCTGAGCGGCGGCGAGGGCCACGACCACGCCCTCGTCTTCGAAGCGCGGATCGGCGACGTGCGGGTCGAGGGCTGCGACTTCCTCCACCTCGACGCCGACGGCCTGATCGACGAGTTCACGGTGATGGTCCGCCCGCTGTCGGCGGCCCAGGCACTGGCCGAAGCCATGGCGGCGCAGTTCGACCGGATTCAGCGCGAAGCACTCAACTAAGTGAGTAACGCACTGCGCCACGCGCTGCTGGCGGCGCTGCTCGAAGGCGAGGCGTCGGGCTACGACCTGGCGAAGGGGTTCGACGCCTCGGTGGCGAACTTCTGGGCGGCGACCCCGCAGCAGCTCTACCGGGAGCTCGACCGGATGGCGGCCGACGGCCTGGTTTCCGCGCGGGTCGTCCGGCAGGAGCGGCGGCCGGACAAGCGCCTGTTCTCGGTGACCGAGGAGGGCCACCGGTGCCTGCGCGAGTTCACGGCGCGCCCGCCCCGTCCGGGGGTGATCCGCGACGAGCTGCTGGTGCAGGTCCAGGCGGTCGACGCGGGCGACGAGGCCGCGGTGCGCAGCGCGCTCGAGGAGCGGATGGCTCGCGCGGAGGCGAAGATCGCCCGCTACGAACGGCTCCGCACCCGCCTGCTGGACGGCCGGTTCGAGGACGACTACCTGGCCGAGGTGGAGCGGGTCGGGCCGTACCTGACGCTGATGCGCGGACTGTCGTTCGAGCGGGAGAACCTGCGCTGGTGCGAGCAGTCGCTGAAGATCCTGCGGCGCCGCGCGGACGGGGAATAGCTCGTCAGCTCAAGCCGGCGTCGTGGACCAGGATCGCCACCTGCGTGCGGTTGGCCGCGTCCAGCTTCGCCATGATGCGTCCGATGTGGACTTTCACGGTCGACTCGCTCAGCACGAGCGCCTTCGCGATCTCGGCGTTGCTGAGGCCGCGTCCGATGTGGACGGACACGTCGTGCTCCCGCGGGGTCAGCACCGAAAGCCGGGCGCGGGCCTGCGTGCTGCCGCCACGCGAGGCGAAGTCGGTGAGCAGGCGCTTGGTGATCCGCGGGGACAGCATCGCCTCGCCGCGGGCGGCCACGCGGACAGCCGTCACCAGCTCGCGGGGCGGGGTGTCCTTGAGCAGGAAGCCCGCGGCGCCGTGGCGCAGCGCCGTGTAGACGTACTCGTCGACGTCGAACGTCGTCAGGACCACCACCGCCGGGGCTGCCGGGTGGCCGGCCAGCCGCTTGACCACCTCGAGGCCGTCGACCTTCGGCATCTGGACGTCGGTGAGCACGACGTCCGGCCGGTAGCGGTCGGTCAGCTCGACCGCGCGCGAGCCGTCGGTGTCCTCGGCGACCACTTCGAGGTCCTCGGCCGACTCGAGGATCATCCGGATGCCGCTGCGGACCAGTTCCTCGTCCTCCAGCAGCACGACCTTCACCGTCACGCCGTCTCCCCTCCCACCGGGAACCGGGCCAGCACCCGGAACCGGCCGTCGCCGGTCGGGCCCGTCCGGAGTTCGCCGCCCGCCAGTTCCACCCGTTCGCGCATGCCGACCAGGCCGTAGCCGGACCCCGGGACGGCGCTGCCGTGCGGGGTCAGCCGGTTGGTCACCTCCACCGCGAGCCGGTCGCCGGTGACATCCAGCCGGACCTCGACCGCCGCGTGCGGGGCATGCTTGCCCGCGTTGGTCAGGGCTTCCTGGACGACCCGGTAGACGGCGCGGCCGACCTGGTCGGGCACCGCGGGCAGCGGATCCGGCAGCGCCAGCTCGACCCGCGCGCCGGTCGCGGTGACCTCTTCCACCAGGTCCTCCAACGATCCGAGCACGCCCGGCGCCGCCACCGCGTCGTCGCGCAGCACGCGCAGGATGCCGCGCAGCTCGTCGAGCGCGGTCGCGCTGGTGGCCCGGATCGTCTCGGCGGCCTGCTCGGTCTTTTCGTCCGGGGCCCGCAGCGACAGCGCACCGGCCTGCAGCGCGACCGCCGTGACGCGGTGCGCGACGACGTCGTGCATCTCCCGGGCGATCCGCCGCCGCTCGGCGAAGACCGCCTGGTCGGCCAGCAGCGTCCGGGTGCGCTCGGCTTCGTCGGCCCGCTCCCGCAGCACGGCCAGCAGCGCGGCGCGCTGGTGCATCCACAGGCCGGCCAGCGCCGGGCCGAGCACGAAGAACCCCAGCACGATCACCAACAGGGTGAAGCTCGCCGGCGCCCGCAGCGCCGGCACGACGTTCCCGGCGATCCCGGCGATGACGACCGCCAGCCCGGTCACGACGCTCACGCCGTACCGCACCGCGACCGAGTACTGCGCCACCATCAGCGGCAGCAGCGTCACCCCGGCCGGCATACACCCCACGGCGACCAGCAGCACCAGGAACGGCCACCGGCGCCGCACCAGCAGCGCGAGCCCCGAGACGACCACCGCAGGGACGTAGAGCGCCGGGTGCGGGTCACGCGGGTCGCCACCGGTCAGGGTCACCGCGATGACGGCCGCGGCCACCGCGACGTCGAGCGCGAGCAGGACGGCACGACCGTCCCACCACGCCAGCGCCCGCCTCATCGTGCCCAGGTTAGGGTGCACCCGCTCAGCCGTCACGGCGAGGCAGGGTGAAGGTCACCGCCGCGAGCGCCGCGGCCACCAGCCCCGCGAACACCACCGTCCCCGGCAGGGCGGACAACGCCGTGCCGCTGAACGGCAGCAGGGTCACCGGCACTCGCCCGAGCACGGCCAGCGTGGTCTCCCCGGCGAACACCCAGACCGCGAAGGTCCCGATCGCCAGGCCGGTGTGCCGCAGCAGGCCGCCGAGCGCCACCCCGGCGAGTCCGGAAAGGACGGTCAGCAGCAGCACACCGCCCGCCGCCCGGCCTGCCGCCCCCGCGCCGGCAGGCAGGGCACCGCCGCCGGCCAGCACCCCGGCGGCGGTCAGCACCACCATCAGCACCCCGCCGAGCAGCCCGAGCCCACCGGTGACCACCGCCCGCGCGGCGACGATCCGGGCGGGCGAGCGCAGCACGAGCCGCGTGGTGGCCCAGGTGCCGTGCTGGTGGTCGAGCCCGAACGCGGCGACCCCGGCGGCGGCGATCAGCAGTGCGCCTATGCGGTCGGCGAGGCCGAACGCCGAGGTGAGCGCGTCCAGGCTGCCGAGGTCGCGCTTGAGGCCCCAGTAGAGGCCGGAGACGAACTGGATCACGCCGGCGGCCGCCAGCAGGAGCCAGGTCGAGCGGAGTGAGCGGACGCGGAACCATTCGTAGGCCAGCGCGTGCTTCACGGGCGCACCTCCTGATCGCGAGCTGCGGCGGCCGCAACGCCCACCACCGGGCCAAGCCCCGATCCCGGCGTCACGACGGCACCCCCTGGTGCCGGACAGCCGCCGCGGTGGCGGCGAGGAAGGCGTCCTCCAAGCCGCTCTGCCGCACGAACAGCTCGCGCACCGCGATCCCCGCACGCGCGGCCACCGAGGCCACCCGTCCGGTGTCGGCCGTCTCGACGACCAGCTCCCCCGCAGTCTCCTGCCGCACGCGCAGGCCATCGCGCGCCAGCGCCACCAGCAGCACGCCGGGCTGCTCGACGCGCACCACGACGTCGGTGCGCGCGTGCTCCCGGACGAACTCCGCCAGCGGGCCTGCCGAGACGAGACGGCCCGCGCCGATCACGATCAGGTCGTCGGCGAGCAGGGACATCTCCGCGAGCAGGTGCGAGGACGCGAGGATCGTGCGGCCCTCGGCCGCCAGCCGGCGCAACAGGTCGCGGATCCAGCGCACGCCCTCCGGATCGAGCCCGTTGGCCGGCTCGTCGAGGATCAGGTACTCCGGGTCGCCGAGCAGCGCGGTGGCCAGGCCGAGCCGCTGCTTCATGCCGAGGCTGAACCGGCCGGCGGGCCGGTGCGCGACGGACTCGAGCCCGACGGACGCCAGGACCTCCCGCACCCGCCGCGCGGGCAGGCCTCCGCCCGAGGCGACCATTCTCAGGTGCGCGGTGGCGGTCCGCGCCGGGTGCACCGCCGCGGCGTCGGTGAGTACGCCGACCGTCCGCAGTGGACCGGGGACGTCCGCGTAGACCCGGCCGCCGAACGTGGTCCGGCCCGCGCCGCGGGTGAGGCCGAGCATGAGCCGGATGGTCGTCGACTTGCCCGCGCCGTTGGGGCCGAGGAAGCCGGTGACGACGCCGGGCCGCACGGTGAACGAAAGCCCGCAGACGCCGGTGCCGCCGCGGTAGTTCTTGGTCAGTCCTTCCGCGACGATCATCGGCGGGCCGGCAGGTAAGCGTCGCGACGGCCGACCGCGAACCACAGCAGGCTGCCCAGGAACGGCGCGCAAAAGGCGAAGATCACCCAGACGAGCTTCATGCCGCCGGTCAGCCGTGAGCCGAGGATGCTCACGAGCGCGGACAGGAACAGCACGACGAAGGCCAGCACGACGGCGCCGGTCAGGCCGAGCAGGAGCCACGACCAGGTTTGCTCGTGGCCTTGGATCAGGTCGGCGGGGTGCATCGGTTCTCCTCGGGCGAAGGCGGAAAGGCGATACACCGAGGATCGCGCGTTTCCCCGCCCGCGCACATCGGGAGTCCGGAGGACCTGGGGTCATCAGAAAGTACTACTCCGGACCGGGCGCTTGTACGGCTCTTGTACGCCCGCCGCCGACCATCGGCCGGACAAAGTCTGGAGGACACGTGAGAACCACACTGAAGGCCGCGGTCGCCACCATCGGGCTGGCCACCGCGCTCACCGGGCTGGCCGCCCCCGCCGCGCAGGCCGCGTCGGCCTACCCGGTCACGACCACAGTGGACGGCCGGACCGTCAAGGACCCCGACGTGGCGGTGGGTTCGCAGCGCATCGCGAACATGTACCCGGCGGGCACGTCGGTCACCCTGGCCTGCCAGGACACCGGCCCGGCCTACGGCGGCAGCAGCATCTGGGACCTGACCACCGACGGCCTCTGGGTGCCCGACGCCTACGTCAAGACCGGCTCGACGGCGATGGTCGCGCCCCAGTGCACGACACCGCACGCCTTCCCGGCGAAGGCCGACCTCAACGGCCGCGCGAAGAAGGGTGACGCGGCCGACGCGGCGGGCAGCGTCGCGAACAAGTACCTCACCGGCGCTTCGGTGCCCGTGGTGTGCCAGGCCACCGCGGCCGACGAGATCTGGGACTTCACCGCCGACAACCTGTGGGTGCCGGACGAGTACGTCAAGACCGGCACCGAAGGCTTCGTCAGCGGCATCCCGCACTGCGACACCGACGGCCTCAAGCCGGGCGGCTCGGCGTTCCCCGCGGACCCGCGGGCCGACAGCGCGATCGCGTTCGCCAAGGCGCGGCTCGGCCACACCGACTGGAACAACCAGTGCGAGCTGTTCGTCGAGCGCGCCTTCGGCACGAGCGGCCGGTTCGCTTCGGCCACCACGCACTACCAGTGGCAGAAGAACAACGGCCGGATCCACACCGGCTCGGTCGCCCCGGCCGGCGCCGCGGTCTTCTTCACCAGCACCACCAGCAACGGGCACATCATGCTCGCGCTCGGCGGCGGGGTCGCGATCAGCACCGGTCCGTCGGTGTACCAGACGAGCACCTACGCACAGCGGTCGGACTACCTCGGCTGGGCTTACGTCCCGTCGAGCTGGTAGGCACGACGGGGATTCGGCCGTCGATCTGCCACCCGGCGGGCACCAGCGCGCGCTCGAAGCACACGCGGTGCTCGTCGGGTTCGGGTCCGGACTCCATGTCCGTGATCACAGCACGCCGCCCGGGCCGCACGGGTCTCAATGTGAGACGCGCGCGTGAACGGATACCGCCCATCCGGCGAAGGCTGTTGCCCCTCCACCCGCCCGGTACGACCATGAGCCGGGCACCGATCGGACTCTTGGGGGTCACATGAAGTTGCGCCACCGATTGACCAAGGCCGCGCTCGCCGCCGGTGTGCTCGCGGGCCTGCTCGCCGCTCCCCCGGCCGCGCTCGCCGCCGCGGGACCGACCACGCTGACCGCGAGCCAGTACACCCTGGCCGCGAACTACAACCAGTTCGACGCCGTGAACAGCGCACTGGTGTCGACGCTGGGCACGGCGGCCGTGCACACCGTGATGGAGAACGCGAACCACGACCGCACGGCCCTGCCGTCGTCGTTCTCCGTGGCCGGGCTGTCCGGCGGTTTCCGCTTCGACAGCGGCGACAACTCCGACTGCTCGAACTACCCGCAGGGCATCACGACCAGCCGTGACGCCGTCGGCACCGCCAACAGCGGCAACTACGACGGCCACCAGCTCGTGCTGGTCAGCTGGTACACCAAGGACGGCTGCGACGGCGCCCAGCAGCGCAGCCGGATCACCCTGGTCGACTGGGACGCCACCTACCCGAACGCCTACCGCAAGGTCCTGCTGGTCGAGCCGACCGGAACCGCGGACGCGCCCGACTTCAAGGACATCCCGATCCACGCGGGCGGGGTCTCCTGGTACGGCGACTACCTCTACGTCGCCGACACCGGGAAGGGCATGCGCGTGTTCGACATGCGCAAGATCCTCAAGACCGACACCGGCGGCACCGCCGACCAGATCGGGCACGCGAGCGGCAGCACGTACTACGCGCACAACTACGCCTACGTCCTGCCGCAGGTCGGCTCGATCACGTCGAAGACGACGTCGGGCACGAACCTCGCGTGGTCGTCGATCTCGCTCGACCGGGTCAGCAAGTCGATCGTCATGACCGAGTACACCTGCTCCTCGGGCTGCACGGACTACCCGAACCGGGCGCCGCGGGCGATCCGCTACCCGTTCGACTCCACCGGGGTGTTCGCCGCCACGACCACGGCGAGCCAGGCGCTGCAGCTGCCCTGGTACAAGCTCAACGGCGTCGCGTCCCACAACGGACGCTGGTGGTTCAACTCCTCCGGCCAGAAGCAGCTCTACTACTGGAAGCCGGGCGTGAGCTCGTCCACGTTCGCGTGGGTGGGCAGCGGCGAGAGCATTTCGTACTGGGAGGACGACACGGCCGCCGACCTGCTGTGGTCGCTGCAGGAGGGCGCGGGCAACCGCAACGTCTTCGCGGTCACCCAGGCGACCTACGGCGGTGGCTGAGGTAGCCTGACCACATCGGACGATTCGGACAGCACAGCGACCCGAGGCGGTACCGCCGCCTCGGGTCGCTGCTCGCCGTCCTGCTGTTCCTCGGCCTCGCCCCGGCCGTCCAGCCGTGGTCGCCGGTCCCCGACGGCCCGGCCGTGGTCACGGCGCCGGCACACGACCTCATCTCGGTCCGCCCCGCTGTCCCGCGCGGGCCGGCGACCACGCCGGTCCCGTGGGCGATCGCCCCGGCCTCGTCCAGTGCCGCGCCCGCCCCCAAGCCGGGGCGCGCCGAACAGCCCGGCGAGGTCCTCCGCGCGGTCGTGGTCCCCGCTTCGCGGTCCACCCGCGCTCCCCCTTCCTTCGCGAGCTGAACCCGTTCCCACGGCGCCTCTGCCTGGCGCTGTGTTCACTGCTGCGCGAAGGAATCCCATGTTGTCCGTTGTCGTGCTGACCCTGCTCGCCGCCACGGTCGCGGCGGCCGTCGGTCTGCTGTGGAGGATGTACCGGGCCGACGAGCCCCTGTTCGGCGGGCTCGGCATCTGCCTGCTGGTCGGGCCCGGAGCGCTGCTGGCGTTCCTGCAGGTGGGCTTGGCTGTTTAGCCCAGGTCCGCCTCCGGCCGGAGCTCGATCGTCGTCCCGGGCTCGTGCAGTTCGAGGACGACGATCGAGTTCGTGCCTTTCCGCCACAACGGCTTTGGCGCGTACAGCGTGCGCTGCGGCCCGATCGTCCAGTACCGGCCGAGGTTGAAGCCGTTGAGCCAGACCACGCCCTTTTCCCAGCCGGGCAGGGCGACGAAGCCGTCTTCGGGTGCCGCGATGTCGGTGGTGAAGCGGTGGAACGCCGGCCCGGCGGCGCCGCCGGAGCCGAAGCGCAAGCCGGACAGGTCGTCGAGCGGGAGCGGGCGGATCTCCCAACCGAACAGCTTCTGCTGCGTGCTCATCGCCACCCAGCCGTCGATCCCCTTGCGGTCGGCGAGATAGGGGCCGTAGTTCACCCGCCCCATCGCGTCGACCAGGATGTCCAGCCGCGTCGACGGCTTCGTCAGCTTCAGGTCCAGTGTCCCCGACGGCCGGTTGCGGTCCAGCACGCCCAGCGGCGAACCGTCCACGAAAACGAGGGCGCGGTCGGCCAGGCCGTGGATGCTCAGCGGTCCGGAATGCGGGCCCTGGACCGTGGTGCGGTAGTGGATCAGGCCGGTCGCCTGGCCGAGGCGTTCCATCGGTACCGGCTGTGCGGACCGGACCGGCTTCGACAGCACGTCCAGGGAATCCAGCAGCGGCACCGAACCCGACGGCGCCAGCGTCCGCGCCACGAGCCGGGCCGACCGGGCGGGCACCGGTGCGGAGACGCCGGTGTACCTCGTCAGCACGGGCCGCAGCGCGGTGAACTTGGCGCCGAGGTCGCCCGCCTCGCCGACCGGGGAGTCGTAGTCGTAGCTGGTCACCGTCGGCTGGTAGGTGGTGCCGGAGGTGTTGGCCCCGGCGGTGAACCCGAAGTTCGTGCCACCGCAGGCCATGTAGAGGTTGATCGACGCCCCGGTGGCCAGCAGAGAATCCACATAGGACGCCAGTTGCGCCGGGTCGCGCGTGTTGTGCTGGTCGCCCCAGTGGTCGAACCAGCCGTCCCAGTACTCGGCCATGAGGACCGGCTGGCCCGGCTGGAACGTCTTGAGCGCGGCCAGGCTCGGTGCGGGGTCGCCGTCACCGGTGCCTGCCTCGAAGGTGCCCGGCAGCGAGCCGAACCGCAGGAAGAAGTCCGACGCGCCGTCCGCGGCGAACAGCAGGCTCGTCATCCCCCGGCTTCGCAAGCCGTCGCGCAGGTGGGCCAGGTAGCTCGTGTCGTTGCCGTAGCTGCCGTATTCGTTCTCGATCTGGACGGCGACGATCGGGCCGCCGTGCTGGGCCTCCAGTGGCGCCAGCCGCGGGATCAGCTGGTCGTACCAGGCGTCGACGGCCGTCAGGTACGCCGGGTCCGCGCAGCGCAGCTCCAGGTCCCGGTCGGCCAGCAGCCACGCCGGGAGCCCGCCGAACTCCCATTCCGCGCAGATGTACGGGCTGGGCCGCACGATCACCGGGAACCCGAGCTCGCCCGCGAGCCGGATGAACGCCGGAAGGTCGCGCCAGCCGCCGAAGTCGGCGCGGCCCGGCTTCGGCTGGTGGAAGTTCCACGGCACGTACGTTTCGATCGTGTTGAGCCCCAGCGCTTTCAGCCGTTCGAGGCGGTCCCGCCACTGGTCCGGGTGGATGCGGAAGTAGTGCACGGCACCCGAGACGATCTGGAACGGCTTGCCGTCCAGCAGGAACTTCTCGCCCGACACGCTCAGCCCGCGCCGTCCCGCGGCACCCGCCGGGCCGGCCAGCACCGCGCCGGCCGTGATCGCCGCCGCGCCGCTGAGGAAGCTCCGCCTGCTCACGTTCATGCCCGCCCCCGAAGCTGGACGAGCAAGCTGTCGAGGACGCCGTCGCCGACGAGGGCCTGCCGGACGCCCCACCGGTTGGTGTCGCCGGTCTTCACCGCCTGCGCCCGCGTGACGAGGTCGTCGCCGGCCGCGGTGAGGCGGTCGGCCTTCGCCTGGTCGCCGCGGGTGGCGGCGGCCAAGGCGTCGAGCCGGGTCACCAGCGCACCGCCCCACAGTGTGGTGGCGTCGAGCCACGGGCGTGCGTCGGTGACGAACGCGCGCTGCACCCGCCCGTCCCGGATCACGCCGGCGGCGTCACGGATGCGGACCGCGTACGCCCGCAGGTCGGCCAGGGCCCGGTGGTCCCCCGCGTCCCAGCCCTTCCAGAAGGCCGCGGCCTTCGCGGCCAGGACCGGTGCCTGCGGCTGCCACGGCGTCGGCCCGAACGTCGGGGCCAGGTGCTCGAGGTCGGCGAACACGGTCAGCGCCGCCGTGGCCCGCGGGTCACCGCCCGCCAGCCGCGCCAAGGCTTGCGGCCACGACCGCTGCGGCGCATACCCGGCGTCGTTCCAGGCGAAGCCGGCCGCGCCGAACTCGGCGACCTCGCTGGCGGCCTCCTGGTTCATCGGGTTGGCGACGATCCCGTTGAGGTACTTCGAAAGCCCGGCTTCGCGCTGGGCGTAGGGCGCGAGCAGCAGCCGCCCGGCCGACTGCTCGTAGTCGTTGACCGGGTAGTTGTCCCAGAGGAACACCTTGCGTCCGTACACAGTGGACACCTGCGCGGCTTCGTCCGTGGTCACGCTCGGCGGCACGACGTCGGTCCCGGTCCACTGCACGACGACCGAGGGGTCGAGGTGCTCGCGCAGCTCGGTCTTGTACGGCGAGTCCTTCAGGTCGCTGTACTCGGTCGGCACGGTCTGCAGCGGCCGGACGCCGTCGTGGGTCTTGACGAACTTCTCGGTGATGGTGTTGAGCAGCGAAACCTGCGCCGTGCCCGCGGCCGCCTGGCCGGGTGCCCCGAAGGCCGTCCGGTCGGCGTCGCAGTTCCACTTCGTGTACGAGATGTCGTCGAACGGGATCGAGAACGACCGGACGCCGAGGTCGTAGCCGGACTGGAACTTCGCTTCCACCGCCGCGATGTCGGCCGCCGACGAGAAGCAGACGGAGACGCCCGGCGAGAGCGCGTAGGTGAACTCGACGTGGTGCGCGTTCGCCGACCGCACGAGCTGCCCGAGCGTCGCCAGCTCGTCGGCCGGGTACGGGTCCCGCCACCGCGCGCGCAGGTACGTGTCGTCCTTCGCGCTGTAGATGTAGGTGTTGGCCTTGACCTCGCCGAGAAACGCGATCTGGCGCAGCCGGTCCTCCGTCGTCCACGGCGGACCGTAGAAGCCCTCGATCGACCCGCGCAAGGCCATGTTCGGCCAGTCGCGGACAGTCGCGCCGCTCAGCGCCCAGCCGTGTCCCGAGTGGACGAACAGCTGCCGCAGCGTCTGCACGCCGTAGTACTGCCCGGCACCGTCGCGGCCGCCGATGGTGATGCCCCCGCGCGACACGCTCAGCGCGTACCCCTCGGCCTGCTCCGGAACGTCGCGACCAGTGCCGCCGAGCCGGATGGCCAGGCCGTGGCCGCCCGCGGTGACGCCGTGGTCGCGCAACACCGACGTCAGCAGCTCCTTTGCCGCCGGGTCGGTACCGGCGTCGGTGACGAGCGCGACCGACGAGGGCAGCGGCACGTCCGCGGACGTCCGGCTGATCTGCTGCGGCGTCGGGGAAACGACCGGAAGCGTGCCACTCGCGGCAGCGGGTAGTGCGGTTCCGGTGAGGGTGGCGGCCACCGTGACGACGGCGGCGAACAGGGCTCGGTGGCGGGTCATGGCGGCCTTTCAGACGGCGGTGCGGTACAACGCGAAGGTGGCCAAGTACGGCGTGGCGCGGGACTGCGTGACGACGACGCGGAGGTGAGCGGCGGTCACCGGCGCGGGCAGCGTGACCAGCCGCGTGTAGCCGATGGTCGTCACCGTGGCGAGGGTCTGCCAGATGCCGTCGATCTCGGCCTGCACCTGTGCGCCTTCGACGTGCTGGCCGCGGGTGATGTCCTCGCCGAGCCGGATCTGGTCGAACGTGACCGGCCGGGGCAGCCGGACGTCGAGCGGCCGGTCCAGTCGTTCCGCCGTGGTCAGCGAAGCATCCGTGACCGACGGCGGGCCGCCCGCGGCGAGGTTGCGGGCCTGCGTCCGGGCGATCGCCTGCCCGAAGCCGGCCAGCGCGGCGGTGTCGGCGGCGGCGATCCGGCCGTCCGGGCCGGGCGGGACGTTGAGCAGCAACGACGAGTTCCGCCCGACCGTGCGGCGGTAGATCTCGACCAGCTGTGCCGGCGATTTCGGCTGCTCGCCGGGGTGGTAGAACCAGCCGGGCCGGATCGAGACGTCGGATTCCGCGGGTGCCCACTGCAGGTACCGCACCGACGGGTCGGCCAGCTTCGCCCGCGAGCCGAGGTCTTCGGCGGTCGCGCCGCCGAGGAACAGCTCCTCGTTGTGCGCGGTGGCCGGATCGCCGGTGGTGGGCAGCGGGCTCCACTCGGTTTCGCGTGCCTGCCCGGCTTCGTTGCCGACCCAGCGCACGCCGGCGGGCCCGGCGAAGGTGACGGTGTCCGGGGACAGCGCGTGGATCAGCCGGAACCACGTCGTGAAGTCGTAGGTTTCGCTGACGCCGTGGTCGCGCCACGGGTTCGCGCCGTCCAGCCACAGTTCGTCGATCGGGCCGTACTGGGTGAACAGCTCGTAGATCTGGTTGAGGTAGTAGGTGTTGTAGTCGTCCTCGTCGACGGTGAACCGCGGCAGCTTCCCGGCGGCGAGCGCGGCCGCGCGGTCGTCGTGCGGGACGAGCGTCGGGATGGTCCGGCGGGTGACCGCGCTGCCGGTCCCGTAGCGCGCCTGGCCCTGCGGCGCGCTCGCCCGGTCTTCGTAGGTGGCCTGTTCTTCGATGCTCAGCGGCTGCCCGGCGGCGACCTTGGCTTCGATCCGCCGCACCTCGTCGGCGAAGAACTGCTTCGGCAGCTCGGCACCGTCGGCGGGCGACAGGTAGACGCCGACCTTGAGCCCGGCCGCGCGTGCCGAATCGACGTAGTCGCGCAAGACGTCACCGCGCGGGTTGGCGCAGCCGGCCCGCGCTTGCCAGTACGCCGACGGGTCCTGGGCGCGGTTCGCCTCCGCCGCCTCCCTGGCCGGGGCCGCGCAGCCGGGCGTGACCCACCACGGGCTCGCGACGACGGAATGGTTGGTGTAGCGCGTCGGGTAGAGGACGAAGCCGTCGTGGTGCTTGGCGGTGAGCATCACCTGCGTGACACCGGCGGCCTTGAGCGACCGCATCCACTGCGCGGTGTCGACGGCCGGCGGGTCGAAGGTGGATTCCCGCTCCGCACCCGAGCCCCATTCGCGGTCGGTGAAGGTGTTCATCCCGAAGTGCGTGAACGCGGTGACCGGCCGCTGCTGCCAGGCCAGCTGACCTTTTCGCGGAACGACGGCCGCGGCCTTGGCGACCACGCGCTCCGGGCTGTCGCACGCCCGGACCGTCATGATGCTGGCGGGCCGGATGGGGCCGCCGCACCCGTCGGCCGAGGCGGCCGGGACCGAGACCACCGTGCCGGAAACGACGGCGGCCGCGAGGACCAGACCGCGAAACGTCATGACTCTCCTCGTGACGGACCGCGGCCACAGACCCGGCGGCGGCAGGACGGGGTGGACGTTCGTCAGGTTAGGGCGGCCAGCCATCGGATGTCTAGACCTGACGAAGTGACAACGAATGTCGTGGACCGGTAACCCGGTCGGCGTCCGGTAGCCTGTGTTCACTATTCGAACAGCGGTACCAGACTTTCGGCGGAGGCCCTCGTGACCAAACCGACGCGGTCCCCGGACACCCGCGCCGACCAGGCGGACATCCAGGCCGTCAGCCGGGTCAGCCAGATCCTGTCCCTGTTCGACCCGGCGACGCCCGAGGTCACCGCCGGCGAGGTCGCCGAGCGCCTCGGCCTCAACCGCACGACGGCGTACCGCTACTGCACCTCCCTGGTCGCGGCCGGGCTCCTGGAGCGCAGCAACGAAGGCGGTTACGCGCCGGGCGGGCTCCTGCTGCAGCTGGGCGCGTTCGCGATCGGCCACCGCCGGGTGGTCAACCTGGCACCGCGGCACATGCAGGCGCTCTCGCGGGCGACGCAGACGAGCGTGGTGCTGAGCCTGTGGGGCCTCACCGGGCCGGTGGTGTCGCGGGTCGAAGAGAACGTGTCGACGATCGTGGTGGTGTCCGTGCGCGTCGGCAGCCACCTGCCGCTGGACACCGCGCAGAGCAAGGTGTTCCTGGCCTACCACGCCGACCAGCTGTCGATGGAACGGCTTATCGGCACCCTCTCCGGCACGGCACGGGACGAGCTGCGCGCCGACGTCGACCGCGTCCGGGCGGTGGGACACTGCTCGGCGATGAGCACGCCGGGGATAGTGGCCGTGGCGGCCCCGGTCTTCGACGAGTACGGGATCTGCGCGACGATCGCGATCGTGGGCCCGGACAACACGTTGTCGATGGGCGACGACACCCCCGAGCTGCGCGTCGTGGTCGACACCGCGCGGGAGCTCACCCACGAGCTGGGCGGGCACTACCGCCCGGACGACATCCAGCGCGCGGTGTAGGGCAGCCACGCCGGGGACGGCAGCGGCGGCACGTCCGCGTACTCGCGGGTGCCGGCCAGCGCGCTGCCGATGAAGTCGTCGCGGATTCCGGCAACGCCGTCGGCCAGCTCCCGGAGCACGGCCGGGCCGCCGATCCACAACGCCGTCACGACTTCGACCGCCCGCGCACCGGCGGCGAGGAACCGCAGCACGTCCTTCGCCGTACGGGCGCCGTTGGTGCCGATCACGGGCACGTCGAGCCGCTGGAACGCCTTGCCCACCCAGTACAGGCTCATCGGCAGGCACCCCGGTGAACTCCACGCGCCCCACGAGCCCAACACCGAACCGCCGTCGAGGTCGGGCAGGAAGCCCGGGTAGCGGCCGACCAGCCCGACGGCGTCCGCGCCCGCCGACCGGGCCGCACGGGCCAGCGCGACGACGTCGGACGCCTGGCCCGGCAGCTTCACGAACAGCGGCACCTCGACGGCGGCCCGCACGGCCCGTACCGCCTCGGCCACACCGTCCACTTCGGTCAGTTGCCGCACCGCGCGGGCCTCCCGGCCGTGCGGGGCACCGATGTTCAGCTCCACCGCCGGGACGACCGAAGCCAGCGCGTGCCCGATCCGCGCGGCCCCGGCCGGTTCGCCCAGGGTGATGCTCCCGATCACCGGGCAACCCCTTGCTGCGCCGTGGGAAACGGCGGAGGCCAGCATCGCCAGCCAGTCGTCGAGGTCCACTTGCGCGAGCCCGGAGCGGTTGAGCAGCCCGTCGCCGAGCCCGGCCGAACCCGGTGACCGCACCTCACCGGCCGCGGAAACGAAGGCGTAGTCCGCGATGGCCAGTTGCTCCCGGGCGGCGGCGCTTTCGTTGACCGACTTGGCCACCACCGCCCCGGCGCCCGCGTCGACGCACGCGGTGATCCCGTCGAGGGTCATGGTCAGCTCCGAAGAGCCGACCCACACCGGATTGGCGGTGGCAAGCCCGGCGACGTCCACTCAGGACAGTTTCGGGATCGTGCTGTCGTCGGCCATGTCGACGTCCTTCGTCTCCGGACCGAGGAAGCCGCCCAGGCTGATCAGCAGGCCGGCGAGCACGATCAGGACGCCCGGGGCGAGGTGCGCGGGCATGAACCCGTCGAACCGCTGCAGGTAGAACTGGTAGAACGCCGGGGCGATGAGCGCGAGGCTGTAGCCGACGCCGTAGCCGGTCGACCGGATGCTCGCCGGGAACCGTTCGGTCAGGTAGGCCGCGATCGGGCCGAACGTGCCGACGGTGAACACCCCGATGAGCACGCCGAAGCCGAGTGCCGCGCCGAAACCGCCGTTCGACGCCATCAGGAGCGTGTACGAACCCGCGCCGAGCACGACCAT
Organism: Amycolatopsis lexingtonensis; assembly: GCF_014873755.1. Taxonomy (NCBI): domain Bacteria; kingdom Bacillati; phylum Actinomycetota; class Actinomycetes; order Pseudonocardiales; family Pseudonocardiaceae; genus Amycolatopsis; species Amycolatopsis lexingtonensis. The sequence continues at coordinate 1,408,730 of NZ_JADBEG010000001.1, read as the reverse complement.
CGAGAAGCCGTAGCCGATGTAGAACCGCCGTCGCCCGATGCGCTGGGACAGCATGCCGAACAGCGGGTAGGACAGCGCGGCGGACGCGTTGATCACCAACATCGTCAGCGTGACTTCTTTGCTGGACAGCATGAGGTGCGCCTTCAGCTGCGCGGGCGTCACGGCGGCTTCCATGTTGGTCGCGAGCCAGGTGCCGGTCATCAGGATGAACACCTGGCCCAGCGCCCGCGGGTACTTCTTCAGCAGCCGGACGAACGGGAGCTTGTGCTTCTCGCCGGTCAGCTGGGCCGGCGGCTCGTGGACCTGCTTGAGGTAGTAGCGGAACAGCACCGCGGCCAGCAGCGCGCCGACGAAGAACGGGATCCGCCAGCCCCACTGGACGTACGCGCTGTGCAGGCCGGCCGACGGCAGCAGCTGCAGCATCAGCAGCGTGAGCGCGGCGATCACCGCGTACGCGGCGGGTGAGGTCGAGGTGATGATCGAGGCGTAGAGCCCGCGTTTGTGCTTCGGGCTCCACTCCATCGCCAGCGGCACCGCGGTCGTGTACTCGCCGCCGAGGAAGATGCCGTCGACGAACCGCAGCGCGATGAGCGTGCCGACCGACCACATCCCGATCGTCTCGTGCCCGGGCAGGCACGCGGTCAGCAGCGTGATGGTGCCGAACCCGCCGACCGCGACCAGCGTCGTGCGCTTGCGGCCGACCGTGTCGGCGAAGTGCCCGAAGATGACCGCGCCGAGCGGGCGGCCGATCAGCGTCGAGGCGAACACCAGCGACGCCAGCAGCGCGGTCGTGCTCGCGCTCAGGTTGGCCGCCTGGAAGTACGCGGTCGCCGGCGCCAGCACGACGATCGGCAGGTAGATGTCGAACTGGTCGACGAAGTAGGCGAGCGTCCCGCCGCGCACCGCGGCGCGCACCTTGGCGGGGTCCGGGCCGTGCGGGGTACCGGGTCGCGCGGCCGTCTCCGCGGCGCTGGGCGGTGTGGACATCGTCGTCCTCCGTTTTCGAACCTAGTGTTCACGAAGCGAACGTCAGTCACTCTAAATACCGCCACCTGTGAACACAAGAGCGGTCACAGGGTTGACAGCCGGTCTTATAGTGAACTTTGACTTCATAATGCGAACGAGAGGCACGCTGATGAGCCCCGCCATCGCCGCCGTCCTGGACGGCCTGGTCGACATGCACGTCCACTCCGGGCCGAGCCCGTTCCCCCGGCGCTTCGACCACGTCGAGGCCGCGCAGGACGGCGCCCGGATCGGGCTGCGCGCCATGGTCGCGAAGTCCCACCACCACAACACCCAGATGGACGTCCTCGCGATGAAGGGCCGCCTCGCCGACGTCAAGGCGCAGGTCTTCGGCGGCATCGCGCTGAACAGCACCGTCGGCGGCCTCAACGTGCACGCGGTCCGGATGACCCTGCGCATGGGCGGCAAGGTCGTCTGGTTCCCGACCATCTCCTCCGGCCGGCACATCGACTGCCACCCCGAGGACGGCGCCTTCCCGACCACCACCGTCCCGCTGACGCTGGAGCGCATCGACATCGTCGACGGCGAAGGCGCGCTCAAGCCCGAGGCGATCGAGATCCTCGACGAGATCAAGGAGCAGCAGGCCGTTCTCAACGGCGGCCACATGTACCCCGAGTACATCAAGACGCTGTTCCAGGAGGCGCACGAGCGCGGCATGAAGCGGATGGTCGTCAGCCACCCCGACTTCGTGATCGGCGCCGACCCGTCGCTGTGCCGCGAGCTGATCGAGCTCGGCGCGTTCATCGAGCACGAGGTCGGCATGTACGACCCCGAGGGCACGCAGAAGTGGGACCCGAAGAACCTGCTGACCTGGATCGAGGCGCTCGGCCCGGAGCACACGGTGCTGGCGTCGGACTTCGGCCAGAAGGCCAACCCGAAGCCGGTCGACGCGTGGCTGCGCGTCGGCGAAGCACTGCTCGACCTCGGCCTGCCGGAGAAGGACCTGCGGCGGATGGTCCGCGACAACCCGACGTACCTGCTGAACCTCGACGCCTGAAAGGACCCGCTCGTGTACGAAAAGGACGATCCCCGCTCGGCACTGGCCACCGCGGCCCGGCCCGACAGCGGCGACGCGATCGCGGCCGCGCAGTACCTCGACCTGCGGGAAACGCCGGTCGTGCGGGCCCAGAACGTCATCCTGATCCACACCGACGCCCGTGACGGCGACGACCTCGACAACGGGACCCTCGAAGGCGAGCTGGCGATCGTCGTCACCGACGCCTCCCCCGCGTTCACCGTGCTCACCGCCGACGGCGCGACCAAAGTGGACTCGCCGGGCCTGGTCGTGGTCCCGCCCGGCGCGTCGCGGATCAGCGTGCACGGCGACGGGCCGCTGGTCCGGCTGGTCGAGGCCACCGAACCGGCGTGGCGGGAGCGCGTCGCCAACGCGGACGCCTACGCCGAGGACCACCCGCGCGTCGCCTTGCTGGAGCGCTGGCCGGCGCCCGCCGAAGAGCGCGTCCGGTTCTACCCGCTGTCGGAGGTGCCGGACGACCCGAAGCGGTTCGGGCGGATCTTCCGGACCCGGTCGTTCATGGTGAACTTCCTGCCGCTGCAGGACGGCCCGCGCGACCCGCGCAAGCTCTCGCCGCACCACCACGACGACTTCGAGCAGCTTTCCCTGGCCGTGCAAGGGGAATACGTCCACCACATCCGCACGCCGTGGCTGCCCGACAGCACCACCTGGCGCGAGGACGAGCACGTGCGGATCGGCAGCCCGTCGGTGACGATCATCCCGCCGCCGACCGTGCACACCTCCGCGGCGAGCGACCCGGGCGTGAACCAGCTGATCGACATCTTCAGCCCGCCGCGGGTGGACTTCTCGGAGAAACCGGGGTGGGTCCTGAACGCCGACGACTACCCGATGCCGTGAGCGGGCGAACCGGCGGCGGACTGTTCACCCGCCCGCACACCCCGGTGGGCACCTGGCTGAAGATCGCCTCGACCGAGCCCGCCGAGATCATGGCGTTCGCCGGGTTCGACTTCGTGGTCATCGACCTCGAACACGCACCGCTGGACCTGGTGACGGCGTACCGGCTCATCAACACGGCTGCGGCGCTGGGCATGACGCCGCTGGTGCGGGTGCCGGACAAGACGCCGTCGACGATCCAGAAGATCCTCGACGCGGGTGCCATGGGCATCCTCGTGCCGCACGTCGACACCGTCGAGGAAGCCGCCGCGGTCGGGCGGGCGTGCCGGTTCCCGCCGCACGGCGTCCGCGGGGCCGGCGGTACCAGCCGGGCGGGAGCGTGGGGCCTGCGCCCGAACGCGGAGTATCTCGCAGAAGGCAACGACGACGTCCTCTGCATCCCGCAGCTGGAGAGCGTCGAAGCGATCAAGGCGGCGCCGGAGATGCTGGCACTGGACACAGTGGACGCCGTGTTCGTCGGCGCGGCGGACCTGTCGATGTCGATGGGGTCGACCCCCGCGTCGCCGGACGTGCTCGACCTGGTCGCGTCGGCGATCGCGGCCGCGCACGACGCCGGGAAGAAGTGCGGGCTGGCGTTCGGCGGCGTCCCCGAGCGGGCCGCGCGGGCGGTCCGGGACGGCTGTGACTTCGTCCTGCTGAGCAACGACACGACCATGCTGGCCGAAGCCGCGCGCGGGCTGGTCACCGCTTTCCGGGAAGCGGCTTCATGACGTTGTCCCTGCCGCGCACCGCGTTGTCGATCGCCGAGCTGGACGACCTCGACCACGATGGCGCCGTCCGGTTCGTGCGCGCGCTCGAAGAGTTCGGGCACCGGATGGTGTGGATCCCCGAAGTCGCCGGGCGCGAGGCGTTCACGACGGCGGCGCTGGTGCTGTCGGCCACCGAAAAGCTGATCGTGGGCAACGGTGTCGCCCGCGCGCTCGAGCGCGTCCCGAAGTCGGCGGGGTCGGCGGCGCGGGACCTCGCGGCCGGCTACCCCGGGCGGTACGTGCTGGGGCTCGGGGTCAGCGGGGCGGTCCGCGAACGCGGAGTCGGCCCGCTACCGTTCCTGCGCTCCTACCTCGACGGCGTCGACAAGGTGGCGTCCGGGGTCCCGCGGGTGCTCGGCGCGTACTCGGCCGGGATCACGAAGCTGGCCGCCGAGCGGGCCGACGGGCTGATCACGTTCCTCGTCACGCCCGAGCACACCCGCTGGGCGCGCGAGACGGTGGGCGACCTGTTCCTGTCGGTCGTCCAGTGGGCGGTCGTGGGCCGCTCGCGCGCCGAAGCGCGTGAAGTCGCGCGGCAGCGGCTGGCCTACTACCTGACCCTCCCCCACCAGATCGCGAAGCTGACCCGGCTGGGGTTCACCGAAGCCGACCTCGCGCCGCCGGGGTCCGACCGGCTCGTCGACGCGCTCGTCGCCTGCGGCACGCCCGCGCAGGTGCGTGAGGCGGTGCGAGCCCAGTACGACGCGGGTGCGACCCAAGTCGCGGTGACGCTGGTCGGTCCGCTCGACGAGGTCAAGCTCGACGCTTACCGCGCACTCGCTTTGGAGGAGAACTGATGCGCCCGGCCGAAAAAGTCATCATCACCACCGCGATCACGGGCTCGGTGAACATCCCGTCGCAGAGCCCGTACCTGCCGCTGTCCGCCGACGAAGTGGCCGACGCGGCGCTGGAAGCCATCGAAGCCGGGTCCGCCGTCGTGCACCTGCACGCCCGCGAACCGGACGGGCGGCCGACCGCCGACCCCGCGGTCTTCGAGAAGATCGTCGGGCGGATCACCGCGCAGGCCGACGCCGTCGTCAACATCACCACCGGCGGCGCGTCGTCGATGACGATGGACGAACGCCTCGCGGCGGCGCGGCAGCTGCGGCCGGAGCTCGCGTCGATGAACATGGGGTCGATGAACTTCGTCTACTCCGGCATCGCGGACAAGGTGACGGAGTGGAAGCACGACTGGGAAAAGCCGTACGTGCTCAACACGTACTCACACCCGTTCGTGAACACCTTCGACCGGATCGAGGACACGCTGCGGACGCTCGGTGAGTCGGGCACCCGGTTCGAGTACGAGTGCTACGACATCGGGCACCTGTACTCGCTGGCCCACTTCGTGGACTTGGGGCTGGCGAAGCCGCCGTTGCTGATCCAGGGCGTGTTCGGGGTCCTGGGCGGGATCGGCGCGGACCACGCGAACCTGGAGCACATGGTGCGCATCGCCGACAAGCTCTTCGGCGACGACTACTACTTCTCGGCGTTCGCGGCCGGGCGCGACCAGGTGGCGTTCGGCACGCACAGCGCGTGGCTCGGCGGGCACGTGCGGGTCGGGCTGGAGGACAGCCTGTGGCTCGGCAAGGGGAGGCTCGCGAAGAGCAACGCCGAGCAGGTCCGCAAGATCCGGGCCGTCGTCGAAGATCTCGGCAAACCGATCGCGACCCCGGCCGACGCCCGGGCGATGCTGGCACTGCGAGGAGGACGGGCATGAGTGAGCTGACGGGGAAAGTGGTCCTGGTCGTCGGGGCCAGTTCGGGCATCGGCGCGGACGCCGCGCGGGTGTTCGCTGCGGACGGCGCCTCGGTGATGCTGGTGGCCCGGCACGAGGAACCCCTGGCGAAACTGGCCGCCGAGCTGTCCGACTTCGACGTCGCCTTTACGACGGGCGACGTCGCTTCGGCGTCCGATGTGGACGCTTTCGTTTCGGCGACGGTGTCCCGCTTCGGCCGCCTGGACGGCGCGTTCAACAACGCGGCCATGGGCGGCGGCGGCCGGCTCGACGCCGTTTCGGAGGCGGACTTCGACCGGATCATGGCGGTGAACGTCAAGGGCACGTGGCTCTGCCTGCGCGCGGAAATCGGCGTGATGGAAGCGCAGGGCTCCGGCTCGATCGTCAACGTCAGCAGCATCGGCGGGCTGCGCGGCAGCTCGGGCATGGGCGCGTACCAGGCGACGAAGCACGCGGTGATCGGCCTGACCCGCACCGCGGCCCACGACTTCGGGCCGCTGGGGATCCGGGTCAACGCGATCGCCCCGGGCCCGACGGAGACCCCGATGCTGGACGAGCTGCGCCGCACGATCCCGGGCGGCGTCGAGGCCCGCATCGCCGCGACGCCCCTGCGCAAGGTGGGCACCGGCGCGGAAGTCGGCGCCACGGCGGCGTTCCTGCTCAGCGACCGCGCCAGCCACCTGAGCGGGGTGATCCTCCCGGTGGACGGCGGCTTCACGGCCTGACCCCGCGCACGAAGGCCGTGAATGCCACATTGAGGGACATAGTGTCCGTGAATGTGGCATTCACGGATTTCAGGCCAGGTCGGGGATCAGCTCCCCGATCAAGCGGATGCTCTTCAGCACCTTGTCGTGCGGGATGCCGCCGATCTGCTGGAGGCACATCATCCGGTCGATGCCCAGCTCCGCGTACGCGCGCAGCTTCTTGCGGCACGTCTCCGGGCTGCCCACGATCAGCGAGTCCTGCGCGCTCAGCACCTCGAACACCTCGTCGTCGGCGACCCGCTCGCCCTGCAGGATCCGGGCGATCAGCAGGTTCGCCTCCGACGGGGTGTCCGCCGCCTCGCCGCGCAGGAACTCGCCCGTCAGGCCGCCGCCGTCCGGGGCGGACAGCAGCTCCTCGTTGCGGGCGTTCTGGCGCACGAACTCCGTCGCCGCTTCGAAGAACGTCAGCGCCGTCACCGTGTACCAGGCGGCGGCCGCCGCGGCGCCGTTCCGCATCGCCTCCTCGTCGGTGTCCGCGCAGTGGACGAACGTGAAGAAGCCGACCTGGTTGTTGACGTACGCGCCGACCGGCTCCGTGCACGCCTCGGCCGCCGCGCGGTAGAGGCCGATCAGGCGGCCCGCGCGGTCCAGCGACTCCCACATCGTCGTGCCCAGCACGCCCACCCCGCGCCGGCCCGCCTCCTCGAACGACGCCGGGCTCGCCGCCGCCTGCCAGAGCGGCGGGTGCGGCCGCTGCAGCGGCTTGGGCCCGATCGGCACGTCGTCGATCCGGTAGTCGTCGCTCTCGTGGGAGAACCGCTCCGACGTCCACATCTTCGGCACCATCTCGAACGCCTGCCGCGTCTGGGCGCGGGCCTCGGCCGGCTCGATGCCGAACAGGCGCCACTCCGGGATCGTCGAGCGGGTCAGGCCCAGCTCGACCCGGCCGCCGCTGAGGTGGTCGAGCGTCGCCGCGCGTTCGGCGACGCGGATCGGGTGGTTGAACCGGCCCGGTGCGAGCACGGCGGAGTGGCCGAGCCGGATCCGGCTGGTGCGCTGGGAAAGCGCGGCCAGCATCAGCTCCGGCGCCGAGGAGAGGCTGAACTCCCCCGCACCGTGGTGCTCGACCTGCCACCAGCAGCCGTACCCGAGCTCGTCGGCCAGGACGGCCTGTTCGATCGCCTGGCGGAACCGCAGCTGCTCGTGCCCTTCCGGCCACGGGCGGGGGTTCTGGATCTCGTTGAACAGGTCGATCCGCATCCACGGCCTCCGCTCGTCGGGTCACCGAAGGGTCAGTCCCCGAGAGCGACCGGGCCGTTACGGAAGTCGCACGTTCGGCCGAACCGTCAGCCCGGCCCCAGGTCGGCCGACAGCCAGTGCTCGGGGCGCAGGAACACCGTGATGTGCTCGCCCAGCTCCTTCCTCTCGTAGGCGACGAACTCTTCGGCCGCGCCCGACGGCAGGTACCGGGACGCCATCTCCAGGGACCGTTCGTCGGAATCCGGCTCGGTCCTCGTCACCGGTCCCTCCACCGAGACGTACCGGACCGTCGGCGACGTCCGCTGCGCCAGCAGGCTGAACCTGCCCGCGGCGAGGATCGCCCGCGTCTTGCGCGCTTCGGGGCCCGTGCGCACCCACAGCTCGCCGCCGGGTTCGTACTGGTACCAGATGGGCACCACGAGCGGTGCCCGGTCCGGCCGCTCGACCACCGACAGCGCTCCGACGTGCGGTTGCGCCAAAAATTCTTCGCGTTCCTCCTTGGTCAGCACCATGACCCGGAAGCTACCCGCGGGGTCCGACAAAAACGTACGCTGGCGCGACGAGGTCCCACGAACGAGGCGGTGACCATGGCCGTCCAGCCGAGCCGGGCCGAAGTGCTCGCCGCCCTGTCGCTCGCCATCGACCTGGGGCTGGGCCAGCCGATGGAGCACATGCTGCGGTCCGCGCTGCTCGCGACCCGGCTCGCCGACCGGCTCGGCCTCGACGAAGAGCAGCGCGCGACGACCTTCTACGCCACGCTCGTCGCCTGGATCGGCTGCCACGCCGACTCGCACGAGCTGGCCCGCTGGTTCGGCGACGACATCGCCTTCCGCGCCGCCACCTACCGGGTGAACTGGACCGGCCTGCCGTTCCTGCGGCTGCTGGCCGCCCACGCCGGGCGGGACAAGGCCCCGCTCGCGCGCGGCGTGCTCGCCACCGTGTTCCTCGCCGGGGTCCGCGGGCACATGGCGGCGCTGATCCACTCCCACTGCACCTCGGCCGCCCGCCTGGCCGACCGGCTGGGGCTGGGCGACGCCGTCCGCGACGCGCTGACGTGCACGTTCGAGCGCTGGGACGGCAGCGGCCTGCCCGCCGGCGCGCGCGGCGACCAGCTGCCGATCGAGATGCGCGTGGTGCACCTCGCCGAAGTCGCCGAGGTGCACCTGCGCCGCGGCGGGCCGGACGCCGCCGTCGCGATGGCCGGAGCCCGTCGCGGCAGCCAGTTCGACCCCGCCGTCGTGGCCGCGTTCACCGCCGCGGCCCCGGAAATCCTCGGCGGGCTGCTCGACGAAGACGTCTGGACGGCCGCGCTCGAGCAGGCCCCGGACCGCGACCGGACGCTCACCGAGCCGGAGCTGGACGAGCTGCTCACCGCGATCGGCGACTTCGCCGACCTCAAGTGCCCGTTCGCCATCGGGCATTCGCGCGGCGTGGCCGAGCTCGCCGCCGAAGCGGCCCGGCGCGCGGGACTGTCCGAAGCGGACACCCGGCTCGTCCGGCGGGCCGGGCTCGTGCACGACCTCGGCCGGCTGGGCGTGCCCAACAGCGTCTGGGAAAAGCCCGGCCCGCTGTCGGAAGCCGACCGCGAGCGGATCCGGCTGCACCCCTACCTGACCGGCCGGATCCTGCACCGCGTAAAGGGTTTGGAGGACGTCGCCGCCGTCGCAGCGGCGCACCACGAGCGGCTCGACGGCTCCGGCTACCCGCTCGGCGCGGGCGGCGCCGCGCTCACGCCGTGCGCGCGCCTGCTGGCCGCCGCCGACGTCTACCACGCGCTGCGCGAGCCACGCCCGCACCGGCCGGCCCGCGACGCGGTCGACGCCGCGGAAATCCTGCGCCGGCACGCGCGCGAAGCCCGGCTGGACGCGCACGCCGTCGAAGCCGTGCTGCTCGCGGCCGGGCACTCCGCCCGCCGCCGGGTGTCCTTCCCGGCCGGGCTGACCGCCCGCGAAGCCGAGGTGCTGCGCCTGCTCGCCGGCGGCGGCTCGAACCGGGAGATCGCGCGGACGCTGTCGATCAGCGAAAAAACCGTGCGCAACCACGTCGAGCACATCTACGCCAAGGCGGACGTCACCAACCGCACCGGCGCCGGGCTCTTCGCCCTCGAACACGGCATCACCAGCACGTTCCCGGCCGCCGGAAGATGAGGCATCCGCCCCATGCGGCGGCGGCCGGGCCCGGGCGAGGCTGAACCGGTCGGAAGGAGCGCGCCATGCCCACCCGCGCCGTCATCAGCCTCACCACCGGACTCGAAGACCCCGAAAAGGTCACCGTGGCGTTCCTCGTCGCCGTCGGCGCCGCCGAACAGCACCGCGAGACCCTGATGTTCCTCACCAAGGAGGCGGTCCGGCTCGCCCTGGACGGCTTCGCCAAGGCCGTGGCCTGCGAAGGCTGCCCGCCGCTGGCCGACCTGGTCAAGCGCTACGAAGCCGCGGGCGGCCGGTTCCTGGTCTGCCCGATCTGCTTCACCGCCCGTCACCTCGGCGACGACGACCTCGTCGCCAACGCCGCGCTCGGCGGCACCGTACCGATGTGGGAGTGGATCGGCGATGAGCCCGTCACGACTTTCAGCTACTGAAACCACGCTGGGCGAACAGTTCGCCCGCGCGCTCGCCGCCCAAGACGCCGCCGCGCTACTCGGCGTCCTGGCCGGCCAGGTCGACTTCGCGGCACTCACCCCGGGGCGCCACTGGACGGCGTCCGACCCGGCGGAGATCGTCGGCGACGTCGTCCTCGGCCGCTGGTTCGGCCCGGGAGACCGGATCCGCGAGCTGTGCTCGGTGACGACCGGCCGGGTCGCCGACCGCGAGCACGTGGCCTACCGGCTGCGGGTGCACCGCGACGGCGCCGACCACCTCGTCGAGCAGCAGGCCTACTACACGGTGCGGGACGGCGAGATCGACTGGCTGCGCGTCCTGTGCTCCGGCTACCGGCCGCTGCCCGGCTGAGATCCCGATCACGTGGGCGTGGCTCACCGCGCCCACGGGGCCGCCTCCTGCCATCCTGTGCCGTCAGGAAAACAGGCGGACGGAGGCACCCCGTGGGCGTCATCAGCTGGATCGTGCTCGGGCTCATCGCGGGGCTGATCGCGAAGGCCCTCATGCCGGGCAAGGACCCCGGCGGCTGCATCATCACGATCCTGCTCGGGATCGGCGGCGCCTTCGTCGGTGGCTGGGTCGGCAAGACCCTCTTCCACACGGACCTCGGCACCTTCTTCGACCTGCGCACCTGGGGCCTGGCGATCCTGGGCGCACTGATCATCCTCGTCGGCTACCGGCTGATCTTCGGCCGCCGCGACTGACGCCGCGCCGGTCGCCGCACGCCCGGACAGCAGGTGATAATCCACGCCCATGAGCGCGGAACTGGACATCCTGCTGGTCGAGTACCAAGCCCTGCGCGAGGATGACCGCGGGACCTCCAGCAGCCAGAGCGCACTCGCCAGCGTGTTCGTCGCTCTCTTGGCGGGGCTGTTCGCGATCTTGGTCGGCGACTGCCGGTTCCGCGGTGCTGCGATGGCCGCGGCCAAGAACTCCGGAAGCTGCTACGACCTTCCGGAACCCGTCTACGTCGCGGCGCCGGCGTTGCCGTTCGCCGTGCTCTGCTACATCATCATGCTCGGTACGCAGGTGACCATCAAAAGCTTCTACATGCGGGCCATCGAGAACGAACTACGGCGCCGGCGCACCGAGCTGCGCGCCATCCCGGGGATCCTGGCCGGCTCGGCGACCGAACTCATGCTGGCGATCACGAGCCCCAGGCGCGGCAGGCGCTCCTACTTCGTCATGCTGCTCTTCCTCACCTTGAGCTTCGCCATCGCCCTCGGCGGGTGGGTCGTGTTCGTGGCCCTCAGCCTGTCCGTCCCGGCCATGATCACGATGTTCGCGCTCTACGGCCCGCTGCTGGCGCTCCTGCTGCAGCAAGGGATCCTCACCAACACGGGTGGCCGGAAACTCCTGCACAGCGCGGCGGAACACTTGCGAAACAGCCGCGACTACCCCGTGAGCGACCTGGCGCCGGAAGCCGGGCGGATCCGCCGGCCCGGCGAGCGATCACTCCTTTCCTACCTGGTGCTCCCCCGCCCACTCGACACGGTCAAGTGGACCTTCATCCCGATCGCCTACACCGTGGGAGCGGTCACCACCGGACAGTGGCCAGGCGGTTCCGGCCTGCTGGGAGCGGTCACCGGCTGGCTGGTCTTCGAGTACCTGATCTACCAGGGCCGGTACCAGTGGAATGACATCCGCGGCCTCGCCGACGATCAGAACCACCCGGCCCGCAGTCAACGCGGGCGGCTGCCGGTGACCGTCCGGGGACCACTCCACTCGGTGGCGGTGAGCACCATCGTGATCGTGGCCCGCGCCGTGCTGGCCGTGGTCATCGCGTTCACGGTCGTTCCGTCGCCGGTCTCGGCGGTAATCCTGGTCTCGTTCGCGGGCGTCTGGGTCCCCGCCTGGCTCTACGAGTTCCTCCGGGCCGGAACCTCGCGCCCCGCTAGCCGGGCCGTGGCGATCTGGCTGGTCGTGGGCGCCGGGTACGCCGTGCGAGCTTCGGCCGGGCTGGCGCTGGCCGGCATCGTCCCTCGAGGACAGACCGCGGGCACTTTCTTCTTGTTCGCAGCGGCGGCCTGGGCCTTCGGGATCGTCTTCGTGACGATGACGTGGGTCTTGGAGGCCACCGGCCACTGCGCCCGGGCTGCCGACGGGACGCTCGAGAAGCCGGCCGGCTTGGTGGCGAAGCCGCATCTGGAGCGCCTGTTGCCTTTCACACCGTTCCCGTCGCGGCCGGTGCCCAGCGCGGACGGTTCGGCGGCGTCGCTGCGCGCCCTCGCAGGGAAGACCGCGGTCGTGACGCCGTGGAACGCAGGACTCGTCGTCGCCACCGTCTGCGGGATCGCCGCCTGCGCGCACGGCGGGCAGCTGCTCCTGGCGGTGGTTGGTGGCTCGGCGGCGGGGTTCGTCGTCCTGACGCCCTCGGTTCCGGCACGCTGGGCCGTCGCCGCGGTGACGGTCGCGGCGCTCGGCCTCACCGCCGCCTCGGTCGGCGACTGGCGCGGTACGACCGGCACGACCGCGGTGGCCGGGCTCTTCTTCGCCGTGTACTGCGTCTTCCGCCAGTCGGCGTACCAGGACCTCCGGGACGCCCTCAAGAAAATGGGCGAGGGAATCGCTTCGCTGAGGAACCGGGCGGGCAAGGCCGCGATCTGGCTGGTGAAGCGGATGGTCGGCCGCCGGACGTGGGTGCTCGTGACCGGATCGGCCCCACCGCCGGAGTGACCACGGCTGTGGGGCCGAGTGTCCGGCCGCCGCGACTGACGCCGGTCAGTTCAGGCTGACGCCGTACGCGCTCAGCGCCTCGCCCACCGGCTGGCAGTAGGACGTCCCGCTGCCCTTGCCCGACGTGATGCCCAGGCCGACGCTGCCCGCGAACAGGCAGCCGCCCGAGTCGCCGGGGTTGACCAGCGCGTTGGTCTGGATCAGCTGGTACACCTAGCCTTCGGCGTAGTTCACCGTCACGTTCAGCCGCTGGACCGAGCCCGACGTCAGGTGCGAGGTGCTGCCGCTCTTGCTGATCCGCTGGCCGACCGTCGCGGTGCCAGGCCGTAGTCGTTGTTCGGGAAGCTCGCACCCTGCGACGGGCCGACGTTCCACTGCGACACCGCGCGCGTGCAGTGGCCCGGGTCGACGATGTAGTTCTGGCCGCCGCGGTTGGTGTTGAAGCCCGCCGAGCAGCGGGTGCCACCGCCGGTGATGGCTTCGCCGTTGTAGATCGCGGTGTGCATCTCCCCCCCGCGACCCGCTCCACCCGGACGCGGTCGCCGAGCGCGCCGGCCGCGTCGAGGTACCCGTCGGAGCGCGGGCGTCCAGCGAGGCGGTGACCTGGTGCAGCTTGTCGACGCTCGCGGCCTGCGTGCGCAGCAGGGCGACGGCGGCGGACCCGCTGACCGCCTCGCGCTGCACCGACGGCGAGTAGCCGTCGATGGCGGTGGCGCTGACGGGCGAGAAGAACCCGATCGCCGAGGCGGCGGCGAGGGGGTGGCCTACGCAGATCTAGCGGGCAGTAAGCCGATCGGTGCGGTCGGTCACTGTGCGCGGTTCGGGCGTACGAGTGGTTCCGCCGCCACCGGCCTGCCGGGCGCGTACCGTTTCAAAGACGGACATGGCGCGCTCTCCTCCCCCTCGGTGCGCGCCATGTCCCCCTCAGCCGGCTACTCCGGCCGGCCTTCCCAGTGCACGATGCCCGGCGGCTCGACGAACTTGCGCAGGTGCTGCTCCTCGGTCCGCCCGTGCAGCGGGAACCGGAAACTCGAGCCGTCCGGCCAGGTCAGCGTGTGCCGGCGGAAGTTCACCGCCGGTGCCTGCGGCTGCCGGGCTTCCCAGACGATGGTCGCCGGGGGCGCGTCCGCCGGGTCGACGTAGGTCGAGCCCGTGTCCACCAGCGCCACGCACGACGGCGAGAACGCCAGCCACGGTCCCCGCAGCGAGCGCAGCCGGTCGGCCAGCTCCAGCACCTGCGCGTCCGCCGGGCCGGTCACGCGGACCTCGCGCTGGAACGGCCGTCCCGCGCCGCCGCCGTTCGCCAGGGAGAACACCGACACCACCGCGGTGCCGACGCCGCGCAGGACGCCCTTGAAGAACTGGCTGACCTGCTCCTGTCCCTCGACCGTGCCGTCCAGACGACGGCCGGGCACGGCGAAGCCGACGTCGGAATCGCCGAGGCGCAGCACGATCACCGGCTCCCGCCAGCGGTCGCGCACCAGCGCCTCGACCCGCTCGCGGAACCCGGGGCGGACCTGGGCGTCGTCCGCCCACTGCTCGGCGCGGGCGTTGAGCGCGGCCGCCCGGTCGGTCAGATGTCGAGGTCCTTCCGGGTCTCCTCCGGACTCCGGTCCCCGCCGATCTCGCTCTTGTTGAACCACGGCTCGTCCCCTTCGGGCGTCACGGCTTCCTTGCCTTCGGCGAACGCACCCTTCGCGGCCCCGATCCCCGCCTTCACACTCGCGCCGGCGACCAGCGGCCCGGCACCGGCCGAGGCGCCGAACATCGTCGTGAGCACCCGGTTGCTCGGCTGGAAGCCCTGCGCGACCGCGCCGAACCCGAACTTGGTCTCGCCGGGCATCACGCCGATGCGGAGCTTGGTCGTGAACTTCACGACGTTCGTCGAGAACTTCGCCAGGAACTCGATGAAGGTGTCCAGCAGCTTGCCGAACTTGCCCAGGTACGAGGTGACCTTCTTCAGCACCGCGGCGGCCTTGGCGATGGACGCGGTCATGGCGGCGGCGACCGAGCTGCCGAAGCTGATCACCGACGCGGCCAGCGCCGGCAGCCACAGCGTGATCAGCCAGGACACCAGCTCGGTGATGATTCCCTTGATCACCTCTTCGATGACCACCATGACCATCGACCACATCTGCAGCACCTCGGCGACCGAGCCGGCGGCCGAGCCGATGCCGCGGATGCCGGAGGAGAAGTCGCCGAGCGCTTCCTTCGCGGCGTTGCCCGCTTCGTCCACCCACTCGGCCAGCGCGGTGTCGCCGGTCTTCTCGAAGTCGTCGGCCAGCGCGACGAAGCCCTGCGCGATCGTCACGAAGTTCTCCGATGCGTGCCCGATCGCCGGGCCGTCGCCGGTGACCTGGTGCAGCGCGTCCTGCAGCGGCTGGACGAGTTCGAGCAGCATGTTCAGGCCGTGACTGACCAGCCAGCCGATCGGGTCCATCGCGAAGGTGACCATGTCGCCCGCCGCGGCGCCGACGAACGCGGCCCCGTCGCCGACCAGCGCGCCACCCGCGGACGCCAGCTCACTCGGGTTGTCGGCCTGGAACGCCTGCTGGGCGTGCGCGCCGATCGACTTGCCCGCCTTGTACGCCGTGCCGGCCACCGGCACGTACCCCGCCGCGCGGTCGAGGTTCGCGCCCATGCTCTCGTCGTAGGCCTCGACGTTCAGCGCGTCGGCGATGCTCTTCTTCGGCTCCGTCATTCGCCCTGGCCCCCGACCGCGTCGATTTCCGCCTCGTAGCGCCCGAAGGCGATCTTGCCGGCGTCTTCCATGCCCTGGTACATCTCCGCGGCCTTGGTCAGCTTCGTGGTGAAGCCGTCGACGCCGTCCTTGAGGTCGGTCAGCAGCGACCGCAGCTCGGTGAGGCGCTCGGTGTAGCCCTGCTTGGCGTAGAGGCCGATCAGGCCCCAGGCCTCGTTCGTCACGTCGGCCGCGTCGATCTTGGCGCCGAACTTGTCCGCTTCACCCTCGTAGAAGGGCAGCTGCCGGGCGTAGGCGTTGATCGCGCCGATGTTCGTCTGAATTCCGTCTGGCATCGCGGTTTCCCTAGGATCGGCGGAGGATGGGACCCTGACCGAAGTCGTCATCGTCGTCGGCGGCGGGCCGCCGGACGGGCCGCGACGGCTGCCGCGGCTGCGGTTCCGACGCGGGCTCGGGCGCCACGGTTCCGAACGCCTCGCTCTGGGCTTCGCGGACCTGCCCGGAGACGTCGACGCCGAACGCGTCCCCGAAGGCTTCGTCGACGATCCCGGCCTGCTGCTGCACGGCCCCGGCCACGGCCCGCCGGATGGTGGCCATGATCGTGGCGGCGAGCTGCCCCGGCTCGACGCGCGTGGCCCCGGCGGTGAGCCGCAGGTCGGTGACGGTCCCGCCGGCCCCCGCGACCACGGTGACGGTCCCGTCCGGCGAAGTGGCGGTGCTCTCCAGGCGCGCGACCCGCTCCTGCATGTCTCCGACGCCGGCGAAGCGGGCCTCGGCCTGCCGCACCTTGCTCCGGAAGTTTTCGAACTGGGCGATCAGCTCGTCCATCTGGGCGGACATGTGTCTCCCTTGCGCATTACGGGTGCCGTTGTCCGCATCATGACAGATCCGCCCGCCGCCCGATCCGGTTTCGGCGGATCCCGGCGTTCAGAAGTCGACGAGCTCCACGGACACGGTGCAGGTGTCCCCCACTTCGAGCCCCTCGGCCACGCGGACCGCGCGCTTGAGGGGCAGCACGTAGGCGCCGCGCGCGCTGTCCGGGAAGATCGACGTCCGCCACCCGGTCCCGCCGACCTTAACCCGGACGCGCACCGACCCGAACCCGCGCCGCGGCCCGGCCGCACGCTCGCGGATCTCCTCCGACACGTCGGCGGGCAGGCTCACGAAGGTCCAGGTTTCGGTGCGCCGGGCGTCCCACTCCCACAGCTCGGCTTCGAAGACGACGTTCATCGCCGGCTCACAGGCAAGGCGGCCGGTAGCCGTCAACGCGCAGCCCGCGGAACTCCAGCTCGTTCGGCGTCTTGCCGACGAACACCAGCCCGCGCGCCTCCGGCAGCGCCGAGGCGAACGAATACGGCGGGGTACCCAGCTCGGGCAGCGACGTCCACCGATCGGGTGCGAAACCGAAGAACTTCGTGACCAGCCGCCCGTGCGTGGACGGCACGAGCGTCAGCCACTTGTCGCCGCCGCTCCAGTGCGACGCCGGGCGCAGCTGGACGTACAGGTCGTCACTCGCCCGGTAGGTCAGCCAGAAGCCCGCCGACCGCGAAAGGTCGGCCTGCGCTTCGAACTGGTTGCCCAGCCAGACGACGGCGACGTGCCACTCGGCGTTCCGGAAGGAGATCTTCGCCGTGTACCGGTGGTGATCGGGGACGAGCAGGCTGCCGGTCGCGGGGACCGTCGTGCCTTCGCCGCTCGCGAGCCACTGCTGGTACCGGTCGATCGAGGGGGTCGCGCATTCGCGGCCCGGCGGTGCGGCGCCGGCGGGGGCCGGGGCGATCAACGGGAGCACCAGCAGCGAAGCCAATGCCGAGAGCGTCCTGGCGAAGGGAAACCGACCGCGCATCCCGGGAAGCTAGCACAACAAGACCGCCCGGCCAGGGCGTCGAGCCGGACGGCTAGGCTCGTCGTCGGCGAAAACGACCACCATCGCCGACGCCGAACGGCGGGCAAGTGCACCACGACGCGGGAGAACAACCCATGCTGGACCGAGCGGTCATCGACGCCCTCTTCCCTGCCGACCTGCCCGAGCCCGGGCACTGGGAGGAGCGCTACCCCGCCCGGCAGCTGCCCGAAGGCGCGCTGGTCACGCGTTTCGGCCCGTCGCCGACCGGGTTCGTGCACATCGGCGGCATCTACACCGCCACCATCGACCAGGACGTCGCCCGTCGCTCGGGCGGCCGCTACCTGGTGCGGATCGAGGACACCGACCAGTCCCGCGAGGTCGAAGGCGCCGCCGAGCAGTTCGAGCGCGGCTTCCGCTACTTCCACCTCACCGCCGACGAAGACGTCGACCGCGGCGGCGACTACGGGCCCTACCAGCAGTCCGCCCGCGAGCACATCTACCTCAGCTACGTGCGCGAGCTGCTCCGCGAGGGCAAGGCGTACCTCGACTTCGCCACCAAGGACGAGCTCGCCGCGATCACCCAGCGGCAGCAGGCCACCAAGCTGCCCACCGGGTACTACGGCAGCTGGGCGATCTGGCGCGACGCCGACCCGGCCGACGTCCAGGCCAAGCTCGACGCGGGCGCGCCGTACGTCGTGCGGTTCCGCGCCCCGGACGACACCGGCGCGCGGGCCCGGTTCACCGACGCCATCCGCGGTCCGCTCGAAGCCGAGGCCAACCGCAACGACGTCGTCATCCTCAAGAGCTCCGACCAGAGCCCGCGGCTGCCGACCTACCACTTCGCGCACGCGGTCGACGACCACCTGATGCGGGTCAACCTGGTGATCCGCGGCGACGAGTGGATCTCGTCGGTGCCGGTGCACCAGCAGCTGTTCGACGCGCTGGGCTTCGAGCCGATCACCTACGCGCACATCGCGCCGCTGATGAAGCAGGAGGGCGGCAGCAAGCGCAAGCTGTCCAAGCGGAAGGACCCGGAGGCGTCGGTCGACTTCTACATCGAAGCCGGCTACCCCACCGAGGCCGTCCTCTACTACCTGCGCGGCCTGGCCAACGGCCGGCTCGCCGAGCTGCCGCTGGAGCAGGCGCTCGTGGAGCCGATCAACCTCGCCGAGTGCGGCGTCGCCGGCCCGCTCGTCGACCTGGTCAAGCTCGACGACATCTCGGCCGACCACATCGCGACGCTGTCCGGCCCGGCGATCCTCGAGGCGGTCCGCACCTGGGCCGAGCGGTTCGACAAGGAGCTCCTCGCGGTCCTCGACGCCGAACCCGAGCTCGCGCTGCGGGCGCTCGCCGTCGAACGCGACGGCGCCGAGAACCCGCGCAAGGACCTGAAGAAGTGGAGCGAATTCCGCGCCGTCTACGGGTTCTTCTTCCCGCAGCTGCACGCGGCGGTGACGGGTGCGGACGACGAGCGCATCGCCGCGCTCGGTGTCGACCCCGCCGTCGTCCAGGCGGTGGCCCGCGACTTCACGGCGGACTACCAGCAGCTCGACGACGGCGGCGAGTGGTTCGACCAGATCCGCGCGGTGGCGGCGAAGCACGGCTTCGCCCGCAACGCCAAGGAGTTCAAGAAGAACCCCGAGGCGTTCCCCGGCTCGATCCGCGAGGCGTCGCAGATCATCCGCATCGCGCTGTCCGGCTCCACGCGCAGCCCGGACCTCCACGCGATCAGCCAGGCGCTGGGCCGCGACGAGGTCCTCGGGCGGATCGCCGCGCTGACGAAATAGGGCGCCGGCCCGGTCGGGGGGTCACCCGGCCGGGTCGTGCTTCGTTTCTTCCATCATCAGCAGGGCGCCGTGGCTTTCGCCGCTCGAGCTGCGCAAGGCCCCGCAGAGCAGCCGGACGACCGCGGCCCGCCCGCGGCGGTTGATGGCGTGCAGGGTGAGCTCGCGGTGGAACCCCGGGTCGGCCAGCGCTTCCCGCACGATCGGGCGCACGTCCGCCACCGGCAGGCCGATGTCCAGGTTCAGCAGGTGGGTGCCTTCGACCTCTTCCCGCCGCACCCCCCAGAGGTCTTCCGCGCCGCGGTTCCACGCCTTGATCCGCATCTCGGCGTCGAGCACGACGATGCCGGCGCGGATCGAGGTGAGCACCGACTCGAGGAACTCGTTCACCTCGTCGAGGTCGAGGCTGCGCTCACGGAGTGCGTCGTTGATCGTCTGCAGTTCGTCGTTGGTCGACTGCAGCTCCTCGTTCATCGTCTCCAGTTCCTCGTTGGTGGACTGGAGCTCTTCGTTCGTCGTCTCCAGTTCCTCCACTGTGGACTGGAGTTCCTCGTTGGTGGTCTCGAGCTCTTCGTTCGTCGACTGCAGTTCCTCGTACGCCGACTCCAGCTGCCGGTTCGTGTGCTCCAGCTCGATCAGCAGCTGGCGCGCCCAGCTCACGTCGTGGAACACCACCGAAACGCCGAGCAGCGTCTTGGCCTTGTTCACCAGCGGGTTGACGTGCACCTCGAACCACACGGTCTCGCCGGCCCGGCGCCACTCGACGTCCTTGATCCGCAGCGACCGGCGTTCCAGGCGGGCCTGCTCGACGTACGCGCGCAGCGCCACCGGCCGGTAGGAGACGTCGAGGTCGCGCAGCGGCCGCCCGATGTCGCGTTCGGACAGTCCGAACGCGGCCTGCGCCTGCGAGTTGATCAGCGCCGTCGTCTCCTCCTCGGTGACGACGATCTGGGCGACCGGGCTCGCCGAGAACGCGTGCTCACGCAGCTCGTCGAGACCGGAGATCTCCTCGGACCGCCGCTGCGGGAGGCCGTGCGAGACGAAGTGGGTGAAGCTGACCGGGGAATTGACCGCCTTGCGGAAGACCCGCCGCTTGAAGTCCAGCGGCTCGAAGATCCGGGCGTGCGACAGCAGCATCTCCGCCTTGCCCAGGAACAGCACCCCGCGCGGCGCGAGCGCGAAGTGGAACCGCTCCAGGACCTTCGTCTGCGTTTCGGCGTTGAAGTACATCAGCGTGTTGCGGCAGACCAGCAGGTCGATCCGGGAGATCGGCGCGTCCTGCACCAGGTCGTTGCGCCCGAAGATGACCGACCGGCGCAGGTCCTTGCGGAAGCAGTACCGGCTGCCCTGCAGCTCGAAGTACTGCTCCAGCTGGGCCTCGGTGAGCCCGTCGACCTCGGCCGGGGTGTAGGCCGCGTGCCGGGCCTGCGCCAGCGCCTCGTCGTCGACGTCGGTGGCGTAGATCTTCACCCGCTGCCGGAACGCTTCGACCCCGAGCGCGTCGGCGAAGAGCATCGCCAGGCTGTAGGCCTCCTGCCCGCCCGCGCAGCCGGCGCTCCACACGCGGATCGGCAGCTCGGGACTGCGCTCGGCGAGCAGCGCGGGCAGCACGTGCTCGCGGAGGTAGTCCCACGCGTCCGGGTCGCGGAAGAACCCGGTCACGTTGATCAGGATGGTGTTGAACAGCGCGACGAACTCGTCGGCGTTGACCTGCAGCTGGTCGATGTAGTCCGCGTAGCTGTCGATCTCGACCTGGCTCATCCGGCGGCGGACCCGGCGCATCAGGCTGCTCCGCTTGTACCCCGTGAAATCGAAGCCCCGCGACTCCTTCAGGTAGGTCAGCACGGACTCGAACTCGCCGTTGGGGTCTTTGGGCTCGCTCACGATCCGACACGCTACCCGGCGGAACGGTCACCGGTGGTGAGAGGACGCCGGACGAGAACGGCCCAGACGACCTTCCCGCCGGACCACGACCGGCTGCACCCCCACGTGCGGGCGATCTGCGCGACGAGCTTCAGTCCCATGCCCGGTTCGAACGGGGAAAGCCGTTCGAGCAGCATGGCCGGCCGCGGGTCCAGGTCGGCCACCGCCACCGTGCACACCCCCCGGCGCAGGTCGAGGCGCACCCGTGGCTCCGAGGTGGTGTGCTTCAGGACGTTCTCGACCAGTTCGGTGGCGATGAAGCGGGCGTCTTCGGCGAGTTCGGGGACTCCCCACTGCGCCAGCCGGCCGGTGACGAAGTCCCGTACCCGCGCCGAAATGCCGTCGGTGCGGGGGAAGGTGCGTTCGCTCCGCCGGCGCACCGGGTGCTCCAGCGCCGCCACCGCCCCGCTCAGGTCGTCGCGGACCGGGACGTAGCTGTCGACGACGTGGCGGCTCAGCAGCGTCCGGTGGCCGGGGTCGGCGGCCACCAGCGTGAACGGGATGCCCGGCCAGTCCCCGATCCGCATGGCGATCAGGGGAAAGACGCTCACCAGCGACGTGTCGTGGATCCGCAGGGCCCTGATGTCGGCCACCAGTCCCTCGGGCGCGTCCGTCGCGATCTTGAGCAGGCCGTCGCGCAACGCCGGGTACGAAACGATGTCCAGCTCGCCGCTGACCGTCACCACGGTCGCCTCCTCGAGACGGCCGACCGCCAGGTTCACCGCGGAAACGGTCATGCCTCCCCCGATGCTTCCCCGCCGCCCGCGGCGGCGCGCAGCAGGAACCGGCGCAGCGTTTCCGCGGCGGTGGCGGCGTCGCGGGCAGCGGCGGCGTGGCGCTCCGCCAGCCCGCCGCCCGTCCGGGCGGCCAGCTTCCCGGCCAAGGTCGCCTTCTCGTCGAGCGCGCGCAACGCTTTTTGCAGGGCGAACCGCAGCTCGTCCTCCTGGGCGGAGAGGAGGGCTTCGGCCGACCAGGCGTGCCCGATCCGGCAGCGGTACCGGCCGGCCGGATCGATCTCGGTGAGCGGCCCCTCGCAGTCGGGGCAGCTGTAGCCCGCGGCGATGTCCCGTTCGGCGGGCTTGAGCGCGCCCGCACGCACGCCGGCCCGGGCGATGCGGTCCTCCAGCAGCAGGACGTCCGACGGCGACCGGGCCCCGGCCGGGTCCACCGGCATCCGGACCAGCTTGTCGAGGATCGTGCCGAGCTCGTCGGCGCGGGCGGTGTACGCGGTCTCGACCATGGACAGCGCGTTCTCCGGCATACCGCTGTAGAGCGCGTCGTACGGGTCCTGGACCACGGCGACGCCGCCCTGGTCCACGATCGCGCGCAGGCCCGCCGCGCCGTCGTCCAGCACCCCCGAAAGCACGACCCCGACCACGCGCGGTCCGCCGGTCAGCGCGGCCGAGCGGAACAGGGCGTTGACCGCCGGCCGGTGGCCGTTCTCGGTAGGGCCCGGCGAAAGGACCAGTGAGCCGTTTTCGGTGAGCAGGTGCCGATCGGGCGGCGCGACGTAGACGGTGCCGGGCTCGATCGCCGCGCCGTGGCTCGCGGGCCGGGCGGGCAGCGCGCCCGCGCGGTCGAGGATCCGGGCCAGCGCGCTGTGCGTCCCCGCGGCCACGTGCATGGTGACCAGCAGCGCTCCCGGGAAGTCGGCGGGCAGCCCGGACACGACGGCGCGCAGGGCCTCGACACCACCGGCCGAGGCACCGACGACGACCAGGTCACGCCGGAAGGGCGGCACGACGCCCACCTCCTCACCTGCGCATCCACGGTAGTCGAGTCAGTCCGCTACGGCGAGTAGCCCCCGTCGACCGGCCTAAACCCGCTGGGTGCGTGACGTGCGCGCGGACGGCTCCGGCGATCTCCGGCAGCGGCAGCACGGTGTCGACGACCCCGGTGAGGATCGCGGCACCCGGCATCCCGAACTGCGCGGACGTGGCTTCGTCCTGGGCGAACACGGTGCCCCCGCAGCGGGCGACCGCGCGGATCCCGGCCTGGGCGTCGGTGCCCCGGCCGGTCAGGACGACCGCCAGCGCGCGGGGACCGCACGTGACGGCGAGCGTCGCCAGCAGCAGATCCGCCGACGGCCGGGCCGGCGGCAGCGCGCCGGCGTCCAGCAGCCCGATCCGCGCCGCCGGGGTGACCAGCAGGTGCCGGGCCGCCGGCGCGACCAGCACCGTGCCGGGCGTCAGTTCGTCTCCGTCCCGCGCTTCGACGACCCGCAGCGCGGTGCGCGCGTCGAGGATGGCGGCCAGCCGGCTCGGCCGGCTCGGGTCCAGGTGCTGCGCGACGAGCACCGCTGCCGGGAGGTCCGCCGGCAGCGGGCCGAGCACCCGGGACAGGGCGTCCAGGCCGCCGGCGGAGGTGACGAGGGCGACGACCGGGACCCGCACCGGGTAGGCGGCCGCCGGAACGTCCCCGGTCGCGGGCGGCGGCCGGCCGCGCGTTTCCCGACGACCGCGCATACCCCGAGTCTGGCACCTCGCCGCCCCGGTCACCAGGTGCCCGGAGTGTCCTCGGTGCCGGACTCCGGGCGGACGTGGCATGCTCGACGCGTGACCACCTGGATCGACGTGATCAACTTTGTGCGGACGCGGTACGAAGTCCTGGAGGAGTCGGACGGCTGGCTGCGGTTCCGGCTGCACGGCCCGAGCGACCGGACCCAGCAGGCGACGGTCCACCACCTCGCCGAGCTCGACGGCGGCTCGTGGATCGAGATCTCCTCGCCGGTCGGCTGGGCCGACGCGATCGACCTGCGGAAGTTCCTCGAGCTCGCCGGTGGCTCGGCGGTCGGCGGCGCGGCCGTGGTGGACGGCGTCGCCCTGCTCAAGCACACCGTGCCCCTGGAGGACCTCAGCATCCAGGAGGAGTTCGAGCGCCCGCTCAAGGCGGTCGTCGCCCGCGCGGACGCCTTCGAGCACGAGCTGACGGCGGCCGACGAGTTCTGACCGTCCACAGGGGACATCCGCGGCGGGCCGGCTCCCGTCCGGAGTGGACGACCGTCCGGTGCCTCCGGTGCGCCGCGCCGCCAGGCGTCGGGCATGCTTGTCCCCGAAGTCAGCGGGCTGAGGGGACGTGAAGGCGAAGATGGGTGTTTCACCCGAATTGACCATTCCGGCGAAGGTCGACAGCCCGGTGCCACCCCGCGCACCGGCTTCCGGGGTCGCCCGGTGGCTGCTGGAGCACCGGGTCGCTCCCGTGGGCCGGGCCGGCGGCGAGGACCACGGCACACCGCAGGCCTGGTGGAAGGTCATGTGCCTGACCGGCGTCGACTACTTCTCGACGTTGTCCTACCTGCCCGGGATCGCCGCGCTCGCCGCCGGGGCGCTGTCGCCGCTGGCCACGCTGCTGATCGTCGCGCTCACCCTGCTCGGGATGCTGCCGATGTACCGCCGGGTCGCCCGGGAAAGCCCGCACGGGCAGGGCTCGGTCGCGATGCTGGAGAACCTGCTGCCGTTCTGGCGCGGGAAGCTCTTCGTGCTCACCCTGCTCGGGTTCGTGGCCACGTCGTGGATCATCACGATCACGCTGTCCTCGGCCGACGCGACCGTGCACCTGCTGGAGAACCCCTACCTGCCCGGGTTCCTGCACGGCCACGCCGTCCTCATCACCGTCGTGCTGCTGCTGATCCTCGGCGGGGTGTTCCTGCTCGGCTTCAGCGAGGCCGTCGGGGTCGCCATCCCGCTCGTCGCGGTGTTCCTGCTGCTCAACGCCGCGGTCACCGTCGCCAGTGTCGTCGACCTGCTCGGCAACCCCTCGGCCCTCTCCGGCTGGACCGACGCGCTGACCGCCGGCGGCGGCGGGTTCGGCGGCATCGTCGGCCCGGCCGTGCTCGCCTTCCCGCTGCTCGTGCTCGGGCTCTCCGGGTTCGAGACCGGCGTCAGCATGATGCCGCTGGTCGCCGCGGACGGGAAGAACGCCGAAGAGAAGCTCGAGTCGCGGATCCGCAACACGCGGAAGCTGCTCACCGCCGCCGCGCTGATCATGTCGGTGTTCCTCATCGCGACCAGCTTCGTCACCACCGTGCTGATCCCGGCGGACGCCTTCAAGGAAGGCGGCGAAGCCAACGGCCGCGCCATGGCCTACCTCGCCCACCACGAACTGGGCGAGATCTTCGGAACCGTCTACGACATCAGCAGCGTCCTCATCCTGTGGTTCGCCGGCGCGTCGGCGATGGCCGGGCTGATCAACATCGTCCCGCGGTACCTGCCCACCTACGGCATGGCGCCGGAGTGGGGCCGCGCCGTCCGGCCGGTCGTGCTCGTCTACACCGCGATCAGCATCCTCATCACCATCGCGTTCGGCGCCGACGTCAACGCGCAGGCCGGCGCCTACGCGACCGGCATCCTCGCGATGATGGTCTCGGGCGCGGTCGCGGTCAGCATCTCGGCCGTCCGCCGCCGCCAGCGCGGCGCCGCCACCGGCTTCGTCGTCCTGACGCTCGTCCTGCTCTACGCGCTCGTCGAGAACGTCATCGAGAAGCCGGACGGGATCGCCATTTCGGCGCTGTTCATCCTCGGGATCATCGTCGTCTCGCTGGTTTCGCGGGTCACGCGGACCACGGAGCTGCGCGCCGAGCACATCGAGTTCGACGACGAGGCGCGCCGGTTCGTCGCCGACTCGCTGGCCCACGACGGTGCCCTGAACATCATCGCCAACAAGCGCCAGGACGGCGACCATGACGAGTACGCCGCCAAGGAAGCCGAACAGCGCGGGATGAACCCGGTGCCCGGGCCGGCCGACGTCCTGTTCCTCGAGATCGACGTCGTGGACCCGTCGGAGTTCAGCAACGTGCTGCAGGTGCGGGGCGTCGAGGTCGACGGCTACCGGATCCTCCGCACGAACAGCCCCGCGGCGCCCAACGCGATCGCCGCGATCCTGCTGACCCTGCGCGACGTCACCGGCGTCCGGCCCCACTGCTACTTCGAGTGGTCGGAAGGGAACCCGCTCGGGCACCTGTTCCGCTACCTGCTCCTCGGCCGCGGCGACACCGCGCCCGTGGTCCGGGAGATCATCCGCAGCAGCGAGAAGGACGCCGACCGCCGCCCCGGCATCCACGTCGGCGGCTGAGGAGATGCCGGTGAGTTCGTTCGAAGTGCCGCTCGACGGCGAACGCGTCCAGCTCGAGGCCTTCATCGAGGAACACCGCGGCGCCATCCAGGCCGCCCTCGACGGCCTCACCGAGGAGCAGGCCCGCCGCCGGCTCGTCCCCTCGGCGACGACCTTGCTCGGGCTGCTCAAGCACGTGACGTGGATGCAGCGCGTGTGGTTCGAAGAGTGCGTCGGCGGCACGTCCCGCGCGGAGCTCGGCCTGGTCCCGAACCCGGACGAGTCGTTCCGGCTCGCCGACGACGACACCGTCGCCTCGGTCACCGCGGCCCACCGGGAAGCCTGTGCCACGGCCCGGAAGGTGGTGGCGGACCGGCCGCTGGACGTGGTCGTGACCGGGCACCGGACCGGGCCGCGCACGCTTCGCTGGGTGTACCTGCAGGTGCTCCGGGAGCTGGCCCAGCACTGCGGGCACGCGGACATCCTGCGCGAACAGATCCTGGCCGACAGCGTTCCACAAACGTCTTGAATGACTCATTCAGGTCTTCGGAGGTCCTGAATGACTCATTCAAGACGTTTGGCCAGCCGAACGCCGGCGGCGCTCAGCGGGCGGCGGGCGGGGGTCCCGCGCGGCGGACCGGGGCGCGGGCCGGAGCCGGGGCCCGGCCGGTGGGCGGACGCGGTCCGCGGGCCTGCTGGCGGACCGGCGGGCGGCCGGGTTCGCGGGCCGGCGGCCTCGCCTGGGCCCGGCGGACCGGGCGGGGCGCGGGTTCGGGTTCCGGCGGGAGCGGGCCGGGGCGGTTGGCCCACGAGTCGAACAGCAGGATCAGGCCCGCGAAGACCGCGCAGCCCAGCCCCAGCAGTACGTTGACCAGGGCACCGAGGATGCCGGCCACCAGCAGCACCGGCAGCACGGCCATCAGGCAGTACGGGTCGATCCGGCCGAATTTCCGGCGCGACGGGCCCTCGCGCGAGCTCACCTCGCGGCCCCCGGCTTCCTCCTCGGCATTCTTGCAGTATGCAGCGTCTCGCCCGGCGGGGCCACCTCCCCCCGCAGGGCCGCCTCGACCTCGGCGCCGGTGAGCCGCCGCGGGCCGACGTAGTACAGCACCGCACCGGCCGGCAGTTCGGCGTCCCAGGCCGGGTTGACCTCCAGGTCCGCGCCGGTGCGCACGGCCAGCAGCGTCGCCCCGTACGAGCGGCCGAGCGCAAGGCGGCAGCGTTCGGCGGGGAGCCGGCCGAGCGACTCCGGCAGGGTGACCGAGAACGTGTCGGCGCCCCCGGCCGTCATCAGCTCGGCGTAGACCTCGGTGATGCCCGGGGACGTCAGCTCCTCGGTCACCATCCGGGGCGTGTGCCACTGCACGCAGCGGATCCGCGGGTCGACGTACCGGACCAGCTCGGCCCGGTCGAGGTCCCGCAGCGTCACGACGACGTGCGAGGACGGCGTGGCGTGGCCCACCGTGACGGCAACCGCCAGCGCGGCGTTGTCGTCGGCCACGTCGACCAGGACCGCGGCCGCACGCGCCAGGCCGGCCCTGGCCAGGACGTCGGCCGCCGTCGGGTCGCCGCGGACGAACTGCACCGGCCGGTCCGGCATCGGGTGGAGCCCGACCTCCTCCCCCGCGCAGAGCACCAGCCCGGGCACCCCGTCGGCCAGCAGCTGGGCCACGATCCGCTCGGTCCGCCCGGCGGTGTACCCGATCAGCACCGTGTGCCCGCTCGCGCGCACCGCCTCCGTCCCCTGCATCCGCCGTCCCTTCGCCTGTTCCAGCACCGAAGCGAGCTTGGTGAACACCGTCGTCAGGGTCGCGATCCCACCCACGATGACGTAAACGCCCACGACGTGGCCGAAGACGGTTTCGGGTGAGAAGTCGCCGTACCCGACCGTGGTCGCGGTGACGACGAAGTACCACCAGTACGTGCCGGGCCGGACCAGCTCACTGCCCGCCGGCTCGGCCAGCACCATCAGCGGCCAGCTGGTCGCGAACACGACGAGCACCACCGCGGCCGGCAGCAGCCAGCCGCGGCCGGGGGTCAGGACCCAGCGCGCGAACAGCCGCGAAAGGAAGAACGCCACCGGCCCTCCTCACTCAGCGCGACCGCGGTCCCGACACCCGATCACACGGTGCGACCGGACACAACGGTCTTTATCCGACCGTGACGCCGGACAGAAACGGACAGGATCCCGCCGCTCCCCGGGAAATCCGGCCGTTCCGTGGTGCACTGGCTCCGGCGATCGGTGCGAAGGGGTACGCGCATGGCAAACGACGTCCGGCGGCGGTTCGGCGCGGCGGCCTTGGTGGTGGCGACGGCGTGCGGGGTGCTCACCGGAGCCGCGGTGGCGGCTCCCGCGGCGCTCCCGTCGCTCGAGTTCGCGAACCCCGGCAGCCAGGCGCTGTACGGCGCCGCCTACGACGCGGCACTGGACAACCTGGCGCGCACCAACACGATCGGCTACGACCCGAAGTACGACAAGAGCGGCCTGCTCGACCCGGCCACCGGCCTCGTCCGCGCCGGTGGCGGCTACGACCAGCCGTGGACGCGCGACGCGTCGGTCAACAGCTGGAACGCGACGAGCCTGCTCGACCCCGCCTTGGCGCGCAACACCTTGTGGGCCGTGGTCGACAAGGACGGCGGCGGCGCGCTGCGCGTGCAGCAGGACGACCAGCAGTGGGATCAGGTCGTCTGGGCGACCGCCGCGTGGCACCACTTCCTCGTCACCGGCGACCGCGCGTTCCTCGAAAACGCCTACACCACCACGAAGAACACCCTGGCCATCCGGGAAGCCGCCACCACGGCCGGGTTCAACCGCACCTACGGGCTGTTCACCGGCGCGTCGTTCTTCAACGACGGCATCGCCGGCTACCCCGCGCCCCCGGCCGACGCCACCGAATCGGTCAGCACCGGCAGCATGCCCTGGCCCGGTGTCGCGAGCGGGATGTTCTTGAGCACCAACGAGGTCTACTACGCGGCTTACGTCAACGCCGCCAACATGGCCGGGCAGCTGGGCCGGCCGGCCGCGGAAGCCGCCGCGTACCGCACCAAGGCCACCGCGCTGAAGAAAGCGATCAACCGGAACTTCTGGAACCCGAAGACCGGGCTGTACGACTACCAGCTGCTCGCCGACGGCACCCGCGGCGCCTACCAGGAGGGCACCGGGCTGGCGTTCGCGCTGCTCTTCGGCGTCGCGAACCCCGCGCAGGCCCGCTCGATCGTCGCCAACGCCCGCGAAATGGCGTGGGGCATGCCCGACACCTACCCGAACTGGGCGCGCTACTCCGACGCGCAGCCGGGCCGGCACAACGCGATCGTCTGGCCGCTCGTGCAGGGCCTGTGGGCGAAAGCGCTGGCCGGGCAGGGCGAGCAGAACGGCTTCGCCGCCGAAACGACGCGCCTGGCGAAGCTGGCCGGCGGCAACAGCGGCTACTGGGAGATCTACAACGGGAACACGGGGGTCGTCGACGGCGGGTACCAGCGGCTCGGCGACACCGTGAAGTTCCACTGGGGGTCCGAGCCCGACCAGACGTGGTCGGCGACCGCGTTCCTCGACATGGTCCACAGTGGACTGTTCGGGCTGCGGTTCGGCCCCGGCGGCCTGACCTTCGCCCCGACCCTGCCCAGCGGCTGGGGCGACGTCACCCTGCGGCACCTGCGGTACCGGGCCGCGGACCTCACCGTCACGCTGCGCGGCGCGGGCACCGTGATCCGCTCGGTCACCCTCGACGGCCGCCCCGCCCCGGCCGAACTCCCGGCGACGCTCGGCGGCGCGCACACCGTCGAGATCACCCTGACCGGCGCACCCGCGGGCGACCGCGACGGCGACGGCGTCCCCGACGCCCAGGACCGCTGCGCCGACACCGCCGGGACCGTCGGCGGCTGCCTCGATCCGGAGCACCTCGAAGCCGAAGACGCGCACAACACCGGCGGGGTCAAGACGAACGTGAACCACACCGGCTACTCCGGCCGCGCCTTCGTCGACGGGCTCTGGGCCGAGGGCGCGGCGTCGGCCTTCACCATCCACCGCACCACCACCGCGCCGGCGACCGGCACGCTCACCGTCCGGTACGCCAACGCCAACGGTGACGCCCGCACCATGACGCTGTCCGCCGACGGCCGCCCGCTGCGGCAGCTGAGCTTCCCGAAGGTCTCCGACAGCTGGGACGACTGGGGCACGGCGACCTTCGCCGACATCCCGGTCACCGGCCCGGACCCGGTGCTCACGCTGTCCTACGCGCCCGGCGACACCGCCCGGATCAACCTCGACTGGCTCGGGTACCGCTGACCGCGAACACCATCCCGATGTCGGCGGCCTCCTGGACGGGGTCCTGCACCGCCTCGACGGTGAACCCGCGCGCGGTGAAGACGTCCCGGACGGTCTCGCGGTGCTCGCGCCAGCCTTCGACCTCGACCACCGCCTGCCGCACCAGGGGCCAGTGCCGGTCTTCGAGACCGCGCAGGACGTCGAGCTCGGCCCCTTCGACGTCCACCTTGAGCAGGTCCACGCGCTCGATGCCGTGTTCGTCGAGCACCGCCGAGAGCGGCCGGACCCGGACGCGGTGGGTTTCGAGCTCCCGCATCACCCGCAGCTTGCGCCCGACGATGCCGCGCAGCACGGGCGCGGGCACCCGGCGGAGCCCGCCGCCGAGGCCGCCCCGGCGGATCATCTCGACGACGCTCGCGGTCACCCGGCGCCGCTCGACCTCGATGTTGTTCTCGTCCCGCAGCGACGACGAGAAGATGGTCGCGGCCGGGAAGTAGCTGAAGTCGAGCTCGTCCTCGGCGGCGGCGAGGCCGTACGGCAACGCGGTCAGCCGCTCCGCGAAGAAGTCGCGGCCGTTGCGGTCCAGGGTTTCGAACAGCGGCGGGAGCGGTTCGAAGGCGTAGATCCGCGCGTCGCCGCCGAGGCGCTCGAACACGGCGGCGGAGAAGACCCCGACGTTGGCGCCGACGTCGAGGACGGTCGCGCCGGGGGCCAGGTCGATGCCGTGGGCGAAGTAGGCGCCCACCTCCTCGCGCAGGAAGGCCACCTCCCACGGGTTGATGCTGTGGAGGTCGATCGCGTCCAGGGGCACGGGCGAAGGAATATCAGCAACGGCCGCGGCGGTCCAGCCCCGGAAGGCGCTTTCCGCACCCGGCGTGAACCGGCGGCCGCCGGGGTAACCGCCCGGCATGACCGAAGCCGAGCACCAGCCCATCAGCCCCGACGTGCCCCGCCCGCCCGGCACCCCGGACGTCGACCTCGACATCGAAATCCCCGAGACCGACCGGAAACGGCCCGGCGGCCAGGACGTCGACGAGGACGCCGGCGAGGCCGAACCGCCGAGCTGAGCTACCCGGCCGGCCAGGGCCGCGCCGCGGTGAGCAGGCCGATCATGCCCGCGACCAGCCGCATCTGCTCCACCGTCCGGATGTCGGCCTCGACCAGCCGGGGTGAGCACACCAGGATCGCCAGCGCCTGCGCCCGCGAGAGCGCGACGTTGAGGCGGTTGCGCGAGAGCAGGAAGTCGAGGCCGCGGGGCAGGTCGACCGCCGAGGACGACGTCATCGTCGTGATCACCACGGGTGCTTCCTGGCCCTGGAACCGGTCGACCGTGCCCACCCGCACCCCGGGGAACCCGGCCTCCTCCAGCGCCCGGGTCACCGTGCGCGCCTGCAGGTTGTAGGGCGCGACCACGACGATGTCGGCGTCGGTGAGCGGCCGGGTCGTGCCGTGGTCGGTCCACGCGCGGCCGTGCAGCCGCGCGACGATCGAGGTGACGACGGCGGCTTCCTCGACCGACCGGGTCGTGTTGCCGGTGTGGTCGGCCTCGGCCACGTACAGCCCCGGCTCGACGCCTTCGATGCCGCGGTCGGCCGCGGACGGGTGCGAGTGGAGGCGCCCGGCGTAGGACAGCTCCGACACCGGCGCGCACACGGCCGGGTGCATCCGCCGCGTCTCGTCGAGGAAGTAGCCCAGCTCGGGCGGCATGATGTCGGCCTCGCCGATCAGGTGGCCCAGCGCCGAGGCCTCCGCGCCCGCCGGGTGGGTGCCCTGCACGACCTGCGGCAGCTGCTGCGGATCGCCCAGCAGCAGGACGTTCTTGGCGCACACGGACACCGCGAGCGCGTCGGCGAGGGCGAACTGGCCCGCCTCGTCGATGATCATGTAGTCGAAGGGCTCTTCGCGGATCGCGGCGTTGGCGAACGTCCACGCCGTCCCGCCCACCAGGTGGCCGGTGTCGTGCTCTTCACGCCACTTGACCAGCGCCGGGTTGCTCTTCGGCTGGTCCCACGGCGCCGCCGGGTCCGGCGTCCGCTTCGCGCGCTTGGCGCACGGCAGGTCCGGGGCGCTCTTCTTCGCCGCGCTCAGCACGTTTTCCACGGCCTTGTGGCTGGTGGAGGTGACCGCGACGGTCCGGCCCGCGCGCACGAGCCGGGCGATCAGCCGGCCGGCGAGGTAGGTCTTGCCCGCGCCCGGCGGGCCCTGGACGGCCAGCGTCGAGCCGTCCAGCTCTTCGACCGCGTCGATCACCGTGGCAACCAGGTCCGGGCCCGGCTCGGGCAGCGCCGCGCCCCAGCGCAGCCGCGGCGGCGTCCGGCGGAGCAGGTCGATCCCGGGGTGCCGCGGCAGCTCCGGCAGCGTCTCGACGGTCAGCCGGGCGAGCTCGGCGACCGCTTCGTCCTTGGGCGAAGGCCGGACCGGGCTGCCCGGCAGGACCGCCGTCGGCCGGTCGTTCGTGGTGGCGTCGGGCGGGCTGCTCTCCTCCACGGTCAGCTCGACCGCCGACGCGGCGACGACCTTGGCGTCGCGGGCGGTGTCGCCGTAGCGCAGCCGCACCTCGTCGCCGGGCGCGAACGGGTGCGGCCGGTCCGGGTCGCAGGCGAGCTGCAGCGTCCGCTTCGCCGTGCGCACCCGCCCGGCCGGGGGCACCCACTCCCCCGCTTCCAGCGCCACCGGGACGGCGCAGGCGGTGTCCACCTCGAGGTCGCCGAGCGGGGCGGCCAGCTGGCGGAAGTACTCCCACCAGGCCGGGTTGGTCTCGCGGCGGTGGTAGCCGACGGACGCCGCCAGCAGCGCACGGGCCCGGTCGTCCGCGGTGAAGTCCGCGGGGTCGTCCGGCAGGCCCTCGAGCAGCGGGTCGACCAGCGCGGCCAGCTGCGCGGCCCGTTCGGCGCGCCGCTCGGCGGCGACGTCCTCTTCGGCCGCGCGCAGCAGGGCGTCCTCGGCGGATTCCTCGGCCGGTACCGGGACGTCGATCCCGGCGTCGGCGCGGACGCGGTGCAGGAAACCGAACAGCCGCTGGGCCGAGACGCAGTCGTCCTCGGTGTCCTCGGCGATCCGCCGCAGCACCTCTTCCGCGCGCTCCGGCTCACCGGACCGGTCGAACGCCAGGTACTCCTCGTACTCGTCGACGTCCGACACGGCGGTCTTGGTGCGGGCGCCGGGCTGGTAGAGCGGCTCGAGGTGGCGGATCGAGTACGACCGCTGAGACACGCGCAGCGCCTTGCGCACGACCGCGTGCAGGTCCACGACCGCGCCGCTGCGCAGCAGGTGGTCGACGGTCTCCTCGCGGGTGCCGTGCACGGCCGCGAGCCGCTTGATCGCGGTGACCTCGTAGGGCGCGTAGTGGTAGACGTGCGAGCCGGGGTGCTCGGCGACGCGCGCGGCGGCGAAGTCGACGAACTCCTCGAAGGCGCGCTTCTCCTGGGCCCGGCTGTGCGCCCAGAACGCGGTGAACCGCCGGTCTTCGTCCTCGGTGACCGCGCCGAAGAGGTACTCCAGCCCTTCGCCGGCGAGGGCGTGCGGGTCGCCGGCCAGATCCACGAACACGTCCCCCGGCGCGGGCGCCGGCAGCGCGGCCAGCTCCTCGGGGCCGACGATCTCGTAGCTGATCTCGCCGGTGGCGTCCTGCCGGACCTGAAGCGCAGCCTGCGCGCGCAGGGCGGCGAACGCCGTCACCGACAGGTCCCGCGGCCGGTCGCCCGGCCCGGCGGCGGCGAGGGCGTCGATCGACCCCAGCCCGGCGGCGGTGAGCTTGCGCCGCTGGTCGCTGCGCATCCCGGCGACGAGCGAGAGGTCGCGGTCGGCCTCCCGGGCCGACGCGCAGTGCCGCGCGAACCCGCAGCCGGCGCAGGCGGGCCGTTCGTCGGCCCACAGCGGGACGGGCAGCCGCGGGGTGCGGTCGCGCAGGCGGGTGCGCAGCCGGTCGACCAGGGGACGGAAGTCGTCGACGCGCAGCGTCCGGGTGGTCCCGTCACTCAGCCCGAGGTGCACGTCCGGCCCGGCGGCCTCCCCGAGGGCGTCGGCACAGGCGGTCAGCCGCACCACGGCGGCGGGCGTCGCGTGCCGGACCGGCTGGGTGTCGTGGACCTCGTAACGGCCTTCGGGGGTGCGGACGAGCGAGCCGACGCGGGCGGTGAAGTCCCCGTCGCGCAGGACGGCCCCGGGGATCACCGGTGTCCCGGCGCGGATCGCTTCCCGGGTGGCTTCGGCTTCTTCGGGGGCCGGTTCGGTGCGGTCGCCCGGCAGGTCCTGGTCGGCGGGGCGGGGTGCTCCCGGCAGTCCCGCGGCCCAGGCCTGGTGGAGGAGGCTGCGGTGCTCGCACTCGAGCAGGTCGGCGAGATCGGCTGGAGTGACCATCGCCGCGAAGTCTGACACGGCGGGCGCGCCCCGCTTCCCGACACGCCCCGAGGAGGGGTGGGAATGACTCGTTCACGTCACCGGCCCGATGCCATGAAAGGGTCGTTCACGACGTCAGGTGACAGGGGCCCGGCAAAGTCGGGTCGGTGCGGTCCGCGGCGTTGCGCCGGCGTCTTGAATGACTCATTCAGGACGTCCGAAGACCTGAATGAGTCATTCAGGACGTGGGGCGAGCGGGTTAGCGGCGGCGGAGTGGCTGGCCGCGCGACTTTGCCGGGACCCTGACGTCAGGTGACATGAACGAGTCGTTCACGTCACCGGCCCGGGTCGCGGTCTTGAATGAGTCATTCAAGACCGCGGAGGTCCTGAATGACTCATTCAAGACACCTCAGCGGGCGGGGACTCACCGGCCAGGTTCGCCCAGCAGCCGCTCCAGCTCGGTGCCCGCCTCCTCGTAGCCGGCGTCACTCACCCGCTGCAGCTCCAGCAGGTCACGGGCCGCGACCGCCCGCCGCGTCAGCAACCGACCGGCGTGCATGCTGCCCTCATCCAGCAACTCACTCAACGCGGCGACGTCGCCGCGAGCGTCGGCCAGGTCGGCAAGGCGGTCCAGGGCGCGCTCGTTGCCCTCATCGGCCAGTGCGCGCAGGGTGGCCGGATCCACGTTCGTCATGGCATCGAGTCTGCAACCCCGCCCCTGGGGCAGGGTCAAGCGCGGCATCATGGCGGGGTGATCACCATCGGCAGGCTGGCCGCGTACGCCGGCGTTTCGATCAAGACGGTCCGCGTCTACCACGCGAAGGGCCTGCTCCCGGAACCCGACCGGGACGCGTCCGGCTACCGGCGCTACACCGCCGCCCACGCGATCGACCTGCTCAAGATCCGCACGCTCGCCGAAGCCGGTGTCCCGCTGGCGCGCATCAAGGAACTCGGCGACGCGACTCCCGACGAGGTCCGCGAAGCCCTGCACGACGTCGATCGCGAGCTGACCGCGCGCATCAAGGACCTCCGGGAAACGCAGCGGCGGCTCCGGCGGCTCGGGTCCGGCCTGGTGCACGGGCTGCCACCCGAGGTCGCGCGGCACCTCGAGCACCTTCCCGGACTGGGCTTTTCCGCACGCTGGGTCGCCATGGAGACGGACCTGTGGATCCTGGTCTACGCGACGCACCCGGAGCTGGCCGCGGAGTCCTTCCGCGATCAGGCGGAGGCCCTGACCGACCCCGGCCTGCGGCAGCTCTACCTGGACTACGACCGCGCCCACGACCTGGACCCGGCGGACCCGGCGCTCACCGTCTTGGCGGGACGGATCGTCGCGGCCACCCGGCGGCGCTACGGCTCCGGTCCCCTGCCCGGCCTGGACGCGCCGTCGGCCGTCCCGGCGCTGATCCAGAACGCGGTGAACGCCGAGTCCCCGGCGTGGCGACGCCTCGACGAGCTGCTCCGCGCGCAGCTGATCCCGGGGAGGTAGCCGTGCCGCATCGAGGTCGCGTTCCGGGCGCCACCGGGCCGGTGCTCGGCCGCGCGCTCAAGGTGCTCGAGGCGTTCTCGCCGGACCACCCCGAGCTGCGGCTGAGCGAGGTCGCGCGCCGGGCCGGGCTGCCCGCGGCCACCGCGCACCGGCTACTGCGCGAGTTCTGCGAGTGGGGCGCGCTCGAGCGGGACGAAGCGGGCGTCTACCGCGTCGGGCTGCGGCTGTGGGAGCTGGGCTCGCTCGCCCCGCGCGGCCTGGGCCTGCGGGAACGCGCGTTGCCGTTCCTGGAGGACCTTTCGCAGATCACACGGGAGAACGTCCAGCTCGCCGTCCGCGAAGGCACCGAGGTCGTGTTCATCGAGCGCATCGCCGGCTCGGGGGCGGTCCCGGTGCTGACCCGCGTCGGCGGCCGGTTCGCCCTGACCGCGACCGGCGTCGGGCTCGTCCTGCTCGCCCACGCGCCCGCCGACGTGCAGGAAGACGTCCTCGCCGGCCGGATCGAGCGCTACACGCCGGAAACCGTCACCGACCCGGACCGCCTGCGGCACCTGCTCGCCGACGTCCGCACCCACGGGTTCTCCATCAGCGAGCGCCAGGTAACCCTCGACAGCCTCTCGGTCGGCGCCCCGATCCACGACGCCCGCGGGCAGGTGGTCGCGGCGGTCTCCCTCGTCGTGCGGTACGGCAGCGCCTCGCCGCACGCGCTGGCCCCCCTGGTCCGCACGAGCGCCCGCGCGATCTCCCGCGCCCTCGGCTGAGCTTTCCGTCTTATGGAAACGCCCTTCGCGGCGAGGGGCCCGCCCGCCCACGCTGGGGTCCCCGCCACGAGAGGACGAACTCCGATGAGCGCCATTCCCCGTGACCAGTGGTACGTCGCCGCCTACGGTGCCGAGATCGGTGCGGAGTTGTTCAGCCGCACCATTTGCGGCGAGCCGGTCCTGTTCTGGCGGACCCGGGACGGGAGCGTGACGGCCGTGGCCGACCGGTGCGTGCACCGCCGGTTCCCGTTGTCCCAGAAGCCTTCGCGGCTCGTCGACGACCAGGTCGTCTGCGGCTACCACGGCTTCACCTACGGCGCGGACGGCAAGTGCGTCGCGGTGCCGGGGCAAACCCGGGTGCCGAGGACCGCCCGGCTCGCGCGGTACCCCGTCGTGGAGCAGGACTCCTTCGTCTGGGTGTTCATCGGCGACCCCGCGAACGCCGACGCCGCGCGGATTCCCCGGGCCCCCTACCTCGATTCGCCCGGCTACACGACGGTCGCCGGGATGGAACCGCTGAAGGCGCGGTATTCGCTGCTGGTCGACAACCTGCTGGACCTGTCGCACGAGACCTACCTGCACGGCGGCTACATCGGCACCCCGGAGGTCGCCGCGACGCCGATCACGACCGAAGTCGACGAGGAGAACGGCGTCGTCTACGTCTCGCGGCACATGGACGACGCGGAATGCCCGCCCTTCTACGCCAAGTCGACCGGCCTGCAGGGGCGCATCGCGCGCTGGCAGGACATCGAGTACACCCCGCCGTGCCTGTACAAGCTGCACAGCCGCATCGCGCCGGTCGGGTCCGTGCCGCGCCCGGACGGCAGCGATCCGGACGCCTTCCACGTCGAGGTCGTCTACGCGATCACGCCGGAGACCGAGCACTCGACGCACGACTTCTGGGCCGTGGCACGGGACTTCGCGCTCGACGACGAAGGCGTTTCGGCGTTCCTGGCCGAGAACAACCGCACGGTGGTGCTGCAGGACGTCGAAGCACTCGACGTCCTCGAGCGGGTCATCGCCACCGAACCCGCGGGCTACCAGGAACTTTCGGTCAACATCGACACCGGCGGCCTGGCCGCGCGCCGGATGCTGCAGCGGCTGGTTTCGCCGTGAACCGCCCGATGCTGACCGGCGAGCGCGTCAACCGGATCCACTGGGTGCTCGGCACCGACCGGCTGCGCGCGGTCTGCCACTGCGGGGCCGAACGCGAATTCGAGGACCCGGTCGCGCTCTGGGACTGGCTGCTCGCCCACCCCGAAGGACACTGATGAAACTCCTGGTGGAACACAAGGAAAAGGTGGCCGACGCCGTCGTCCGCCTGACGTTGCGCGACCCGGACGGCGAGCCGCTGCCGCCGTGGGAACCCGGTGCGCACGTCGACGTCGAACTGCCCGGCGGCCCGCGGCAGTACTCGCTGTGCGGCCGTCCCGGGGACACGTCGGCGTACCAGGTCGCGGTGCTGCGCGAGGCCGCCGGGCGCGGCGGCTCGGCGTACGTGCACGACGAGCTGCGCGCCGGGCACCTGGTCGGGGTTTCCGCGCCCCGCAACCACTTCCCGCTGGTGCCCGCCGAGCGGCACTTGTTCATCGCGGGCGGCATCGGCATCACGCCGATCCTGCCGATGCTCGACCGCGCCACCGACTGGCAGCTCGTCTACGGCGGCCGGACGCGCTCGTCGATGGCCTTCACCGACGAACTGGCCCGCTACGGCGACCGCGTGACGATCCGGCCGCAGGACGAGGAAGGCCTCCTCGACCTGGCCGGCTTGCCGGCCGCGCCGGGCACCGCGGTCTACTGCTGCGGCCCGGCACCGCTGCTGGCGGCGGTGGAAGCGCTCGGCTTCGAGAACCTGCACGTCGAGCGCTTCACCCCGGAACCGGACGACGGCCCGCGCACGGCGTTCGAGGTGGAGCTCGCCGGGTCCGGGCGGGTGCTGGCGGTGCCCGCGGACCGGTCGATCCTGGAGGTGGTCGAGGAAGCCGGTGTCCCGGTGCTGTCGTCGTGCCGGGAAGGGACGTGCGGCACCTGCGAAACCGGCCTGCTCGGCGGGACGCCGGACCACCGCGACGCCGTGCTGACCGCGGCCGAGCGGGCCGAGAACGAGGTCATGATGCTCTGCGTGTCCCGCTCCCGCTCGCCGCGGCTCGTGCTCGATCTTTGACGGAGCGTCACTGCGCGGCGGACTCCGCCGTTCTGTAGTGCGATGGGACGGGTGAAGACGTTCCACGCATTCCTGGACAAGGTGGACGAGCGGCTCGGCGACGGGCTCGAAAGCGCACTCTGCGCCCACCACCGGCGGCGGCTGCGCGGGCTCGGCTGGGGTGACGTGCTCGGCCCGGGCGGCACCCGGGACCGGCTCGGCGGGCGAGCCCCGGTCCGCGACGGCAACCGCGTGCGGGTGCTGATCGACGGCGAGGAGTCGCTGCCCGCCGTCGAAGCGGCGATCCGGCGGGCGAAGTCGCACGTGCACATCGCGAACTGGCACGCCAGCGCGGACTTCCGGCTGACGCGCGAGACCGGCGCGCCGACCCTGCGGGAACTGCTCGCCGAGACGGCCGGCCGCGGCGTCGACGTGCGGGTGCTGCTGTGGGGCGGACCCCCGGTGCCCGCGTTCCAGCCCTCGCGCAAGCTGGCGCGGTCGGAGCAGCGCAAGTTCACCGACGGCTCGGCCGTGCGCTGCGTGCTGGACTCCCGCGAGCGGACCCTGCACTGCCACCACGAAAAGCTGGTGGTCGTCGACGACGAGGTGGCCTTCGTCGGCGGCGTCGACTTCACCGCGCTGGAGGGCGACCGGCACGACAGCCCGGACCACCCGCCGCGGCCGATCGGCTGGCACGACCTGATGGCCCGGCTCGAAGGACCGGTGGTCGCCGACGTCGCGGGCCACTTCCGGCGGCGCTGGATCGAAGTCGCGGGCGAAGACCTGCCCGAGCCCGCGGTGCCGGAACCGGTGGGCGGCAGCCGCGTGCAGCTGCAGCGGACCGTGCCGAACAGCACCTACGGCTTCCTGCCGAAGGGCGAATTCACCATCCTCGACGGCTACCTGCGGGCCCTGCGTTCGGCCCGGCGGCTCGTCTACCTGGAGAACCAGTTCCTGTGGTCGCCGGAGATCACCGAGGTGCTCCTCGACAAGCTGCGGCACCCGCCCGGCGACCGCTTCCGCGTGGTCCTGCTGCTCCCCCGCAAGCCCAGCAACGGCTCGGACACCACCCGCGGCCAGCTGGGCCGGCTCCTCGACGCGGACGACGGGAACCGGCGGCTCCTCGCGACGACGATCAGCGCGCACGACGGTGAATCGGCGGCGCCGGTGTACGTCCACGCGAAGCTCGGCATCGTCGACGACGAGTGGCTGACCGTGGGCTCGGCGAACCTCAACGAGCACTCGCTGTTCAACGACACCGAGGTCAACGTCGCCACCGACGACCCGGAGGTGGCCCGCACGACGCGGCTGCGGCTGTGGGCCGAGCACCTCGGCCGCCCGGTCGCGGAACTGGAGCACACCGACCCGGCGGACGTCGTCGACCACCTCTGGCGGCCGCTGGCCGAGGAGCAGGCGGAGCGGGAACGCAAGGGTGAGCGGCGCACGCACCGGCTGGTGCTGCTCCCGGGTGTGTCGCGGCGGGCCGGGCGGTTGCAGGGCCCGCTGCGCGGACTGCTCGTGGACGGCTAGCGCAGGCGCAGCTTCCGCAGCGTCTTCAGGCCGGAAAGCATGCTCTCGACGTACTTTTCGTAGTGCTGCCCCGGCCGCGGGCCCATTACCTGCTTCTTCAGCACCGCCAGGTTCTGCCCGTCGGTGTACTTGAGCAGGCCCTGGTCGCCGTGGCGGGCCCCGACGCCGGAGTTCTTGACGCCGCCGGACGGGGTTCCCTTGGCCGCGTAGGCCGTCGCGAGGATGTCGTTGACGTTCACGTTGCCGGACTCGATGCGGGCCGCCAGCGCGCGGGCCGCCGGAACGTCAGTGCTCCAGACCGACGCGTTCAGGCCGTAGTCCGTGTCGTTGGCCAGCGCGACCGCTTCGTCGACCGTGCGGTAGGAGTGCAGCGCCACCACGGGACCGAAGGTTTCCGTGACGCCGCAGAGCATGTCCTTCGTGACGCCCTCGAGGATCGTCGGCTCGAAGAACGCCGGGCCGAGGTCGGGGCGGGGCTTGCCGCCGCACAGCACCGTCGCGCCCTTGGCGACCGCGTCGTCCACATGGGACTTGACGCGGCGCATGTGGTCCACCGACACAAGGGAGCCCATCTCGGGACCGAAGTCGTACGCGGCGCGGACGTCGAGGGCCGAAGCCGCCGCCACGAACGCCGTCTTGAACTCGTTGTAGCGGGACTCCGGCAGGTAGATCCGCTCGACGTGCATGCAGATCTGCCCGGTGTTGCCGAACGCGCCGAACACCGCGCCCTGCACGGCTTCGCTGATGTTCGCGTCCTCCAGGACGATCATCGGGTTCTTGCCGCCGAGTTCGAGGCAGCAGCCGATGAGGTTGCGGCCGGCCCGCTCGCCGATCACCTTCCCGGTGGCCGTCGAGCCGGTGAACATGACGTAGTCGGCCTGGTCGATCAGCGTCGGGCCGACGTCCGGGCCCTCGCCGCAGACGACCTGGAACAGGCCCTTCGGCAGGCCGGCCTCCTCCAGCAGCCGCACGCCGTAGAGCGGGGAGAGCGCCGTCTTGTTGTCGGGCTTCAGGACGACCGCGTTGCCGGCCATCAGCGCCGGGACGGCGTCGGAAATGCCGGTGGCGAACGGGAAGTTCCACGGCGCGATGATGCCGACGACGCCCTTGGGTCGCCGGACCTCGGTCGAGGACGTCACCAGCGGCACCGGGCCGCCGCGCTTCACCGGTGCCAGCAGCTTCGCCGCCCGCTTGAGGTAGTGGCTCATCACCATCGGCGGGTCGCAGGTCTCCTCGATCGCCATCCGCCGGTTCTTGCCGCTCTCGACCTGGATGAGGTCGGCGACGGCCCGCGCGTGGTCGACGAACAGCGTGTGCGCCCGCTTGAACACGGCCAGCCGCTGCTTGACCGGCGTGGCGGCCCACTTCCGCTGTGCCTCGCGCGCGACGGCGAACGCCCGCTCGATGTCCTCGGGGGTGGACTGCGGGAGCTCGACGAGGACGTCGCCGGTGTAGACCTCGGTCAGCTTCCAGGTCGCGCCGGCCGAACCCGGGACCCGGGCGACGAGCTGCTCGAGGAAGGCGCCGGTCACCGACGCCGGGCGGGTGAGGCCGACCGGGGTGAGGGTCATGACTCGCTCCCGAGGACGAGCTGGGCACCCATCTCGCCGATCATGATGCAGGGCGCGTTGGTGTTGCCGCCGGTGATCGACGGCATGATCGAGGCGTCGCAGACCCGCAGCGCGTCGACCCCGCGGACCTTGAGGTCGGGTCCGACGACGGCGAGCTCGTCGACGCCCATCCGGCAGGTGCCGACGCCGTGGTAGACCGACGTCGCGCGGTTGAGGATCGCGTCGCGCAGCGCCTGGCCCTTGAGGTTTTCGCCGGGGTGGATCTCCTCCTTGACGGCGCCGCCGAACGCCTTCGAGGCCATGATCTCGCGCACCATCTCCGAACCTTCGCCGAGCACTTCGAGGTCGGCCGGGTCGGCGAGGTACTGGAAGTCGATGAGCGGCGCGGCCGTGGGGTCGGCCGAGGCGAGCCGCAGCGTGCCGCGGCTCTTCGGGTAGATGAGCGTGGTGAGGACGGTCAGCGCGCCGCGCTTGTCGACGGCGTGCCGGATCGGGGCGTCCTGGTTGGGCGAGACGTACGCCCAGGGCAGCAGGTGCAGCTGCAGGTCGGGAACGGCTTCGGCCTGGGAGGTGCGGAGGAACGCGACCGCCTCGAAGACCGAGTTCGCCAGGAAGGTGGAGCCGGGCCGCAGCAGCTCCTTGGCCAGGCCGCGGGCGAAGAACGGCGCCGTGCCGCGGAGCTTGCTGGAGGACACCTGGAAGGTCAGGGCGTGGAACATGTGGTCGTGCAGGTTGTCCCCGACGGACAGGTCGGCGACGACGTCGATGCCGTGTTCCTTCAGGTGCTCGGCGTGGCCGACCCCGGAGAGCATGAGCAGCTGCGCGGACCCGACGACCCCGGCGGCGAGGATGACCTCCTTGCCCGCCCGCACGGTGCGCAGCCCGCCGCCGGCGTCGACCACCTCGACGCCGGTGGCGCGGCCGTTCTCGATGAGCACCTTCTTCGCCAGCACGCGCGACTGCAGCTGGAGCGACGGCGGCGCGTGGTGGAGGTAACCGCGCGAGGCGCTGTAGCGCAGGCCGTCGGCGGCGTTCTGCTGCATCCGGCTGACGCCTTCTTGGGACTCGGCGTTGTAGTCGTCGAGGATCTCGCAGCCGATCGCGTCGGCGGTGGCCTCGAGGAACTGCAGCGTCCCTTCCTGCGGGATCTTGTTGCGGGTGATGCGGATGGGGCCACCGGCGCCGCGGAAGGCGTTCTCGCCGTCCTCGAAGTCCTCCATCCGCTTGTAGGCGGCGTTGACGCGGTCGGCGTCCCAGCCCTCGTTGCCCTCGGCGGCCCAGGAGTCGAAGTTGGCGCGGTTCCCGCGGACGTAGACCATGCCGTTCACGGAGCTGGAGCCCCCCACGACCTTGCCCCGCGGCACCGGCATCCGGCGATCTAGAACGTGTTTCTGCGGAACGGAGTAGTAGCCCCAGTCGACGAGCCCCTTCAGCTGCGGCACGGCGTGCATCGGCGCGACCATGCCGGGCTTGGTGACCAGCAGCTGGCTGTCGCTCTTGCCCGCTTCGAGCACGATCACGCTGGCCCCGGACTGCGCCAGCCGCCCGGCGACCGCCGCACCGGAGCTCCCCGACCCGACGACGACGTAGTCGGCTTCGTCGCTGCGTGGCGCCCGCTTCGCCATTTCCGCTCCTCGGTCCGCCCGGACACGTAAACTGTAACGTGTTCTAGTCAGGCAACCGTATAGCGCCACGGTCCGCGTCGGCAAGTGCCTTGAATGAGTCATTCAGGTCGCCGGAGGTCCTGAATGACTCATTCAAGACGTCCGGCCGAGCCGATCGGGCCGGGCTCAGCCCCAGGTCAGGAACCGGTAGTGCAGCCCGGTCGAAGACTCCAGCCACTCCCCCACGGACTCCGCCGCCCGCCCCACCTCGGGCGCGCGCGTGTCCCCCTCGAAGGTCTCCCGGATCTCCGTCACCACCACCCGGTCCGCCACCGGCAGCGCCGCCGCGTAAACCGCCGCCCCGCCGATCACCCACACGTCACCCGACACCGCCGACAACGCCGAAGCCAACGACGGGAACGTCTCGGCCCCC
The DNA here is from genome assembly GCF_014873755.1 of Amycolatopsis lexingtonensis. Lineage (NCBI taxonomy): Bacteria > Bacillati > Actinomycetota > Actinomycetes > Pseudonocardiales > Pseudonocardiaceae > Amycolatopsis > Amycolatopsis lexingtonensis. The sequence goes on along the minus strand of NZ_JADBEG010000001.1, from coordinate 1,364,620 downwards.
TCCTGCGGAGTCCGCGAAAGCACCAGGTTGCGCCGCCCGGGCAATGGCCGGAACCGCGGCGGCAGCGACTCCCACGTGCGCCGCCCCATCAGCACCGCTTCCCCCGCAGTCACCGAGCGGAAATGGCGCAGGTCCTCCGGCAGGTGCCACGGCAGCTGCCCGTCGCGCCCGATGACGCCGTTCGCCGACTGGGCCCAGATCAGCCCGATCACACCGCCACCGGGGCCTTGATGCCCGGGTGCGGGTCGTAGCCCTCGACCGCGAAGTGCTCGTACGTGTAGTCGAACAGGCTCTCCGCCGGCTTCAGCGCCAGCGTCGGGAACGGCCGCGCCTCGCGGGCGAGCTGCGTGCGGACCTGGTCGACGTGGTTGTCGTAGATGTGGCAGTCGCCGCCGGTCCAGATGAAGTCGCCGACGCCGAGGCCGACCTGCGCCGCGATCATGTGGGTCAGCAGCGCGTAGCTCGCGATGTTGAACGGGACGCCGAGGAACAGGTCCGCGCTGCGCTGGTACAGCTGGCAGGACAGCTTGCCGTCGGCGACGTGGAACTGGAAGAAGGCGTGGCACGGCGGGAGCGCCATCCGCGGGATGTCGGCCACATTCCACGCGGACACGATGATCCGCCGCGAGTCGGGGTTCTCGCGCAGCGTGCGCAGGACCTCCGCGATCTGGTCGACGTGGCCGCCGTCCGGGGTCGGCCACGAGCGCCACTGGACGCCGTAGACCGGGCCGAGGTCGCCGTCGTCGGCCGCCCACTCGTCCCAGATCGTCACGCCGTGCTCGCGCAGCCAGCCGACGTTGGCGTCGCCGCGCAGGAACCAGAGCAACTCGTACGCGATCGAGCGGAAGTGGACCTTCTTCGTGGTGATCAGCGGGAAGCCGGCCGAGAGGCGGTAGCGCAGCTGGTGCCCGAAGATCGACCGCGTGCCCGTACCAGTACGGTCCCCTTTGCGGGTCCCCGTTTCGAGCACGTGGCGGAGGAGGTCTTCGTACTGCGTGTCCGGCATGCCCCGGAGCCTAACCAGGCGGGTACCGGGCCGCGCGACACCACCGGGTGGAACCGCCGTCATAACTTGACTCATTCCAGATACGGTCCTAGGGTCAGCCGTGATGTCCGACTACGAAGCGCAGTTGCGAGCCGTCTCACTCCGTGTGACGCGGCCCCGGCTGGCCGTGCTCGCGGTGCTGCGCGAGAACCCCCACGTCGACACCGAAACGGTGATCGACCTGGTGCGCGCCGAGCACCCGTCGGTGTCGCACCAAACGATCTACGATGTGCTGCGTGCGCTCACCGACACCGGTCTGGTGCGGCGCATCCAGCCCGCCGGTGCGAACGCCCGCTACGAATCACGCGTGGGTGACAACCACCACCACGTCGTGTGCCGCTCCTGCGGGGCCATCGCCGACGTCGACTGCGCCGTCGGCCACACCCCCTGCCTCACCGCCTCGGACGACCACGGTTTCGTGATCGACCAAGCGGAGGTCGTCTACTGGGGCACCTGCCCCGACTGCGCGGCCGAACGCACCCGAAATGATTCGCCGCTCTCGGAAGGAAGTAAATGAGCTCCACCCAGGACAACGCCCCGTCCAGCGCGCAGGGCGTGGACCAGAAGGCGGCGGCCGGTTGCCCGGTCGCGCACGACTCCGTGACCTCGCACGGCAGCGAGAGCGAGAACCCGGCGATCGGCTCGCCGCAGCCGAAGACGGGCGGCCGTCCGCGCACCAACAAGGACTGGTGGCCCAACCAGCTCGACCTCACGGTGCTGCACGCGCACTCGGCGAAGAGCAACCCGCTTGGCGAAAAGTTCGCCTACGCCAAGGAATTCGCGAAGCTCGACGTCGAGGCCCTCAAGCGCGACATCACCGAGGTGCTCACCACCTCGCAGGACTGGTGGCCCGCCGACTTCGGCCACTACGGCGGCCTGATGATCCGGATGAGCTGGCACGCCGCGGGCACCTACCGCATCCACGACGGCCGCGGCGGCGCCGGTGACGGCGGGCAGCGCTTCGCCCCGCTGAACAGCTGGCCGGACAACGCCAACCTCGACAAGGCGCGGCGCCTGCTGTGGCCGGTCAAGCAGAAGTACGGCCAGAAGATCTCGTGGGCCGACCTGCTGGTGCTGGCCGGCAACGTCGCGCTGGAGTCGATGGGCTTCAAGACCTTCGGCTTCGGCTTCGGCCGCGTCGACACCTGGGAGCCGGAGGAGATCTTCTGGGGCCCCGAGGACGACTGGCTGGGTGACGAGCGCTACGCCAGCGACTCCGAGATGGTGCCGGAGCTCGGCGCGACCGAGATGGGCCTCATCTACGTCAACCCCGAGGGTCCCCGCGGCAGCGCGGACTTCAAGGCGGCGGCGAGCTTCATCCGCGAGACCTTCGCCCGGATGGCGATGAACGACGAGGAGACCGTCGCCCTCATCGCCGGCGGCCACACCTTCGGCAAGACCCACGGCGCCGGCGTGGCCGACGACCACGTCGGCCCGGAGCCGGAAGGCGCCCCGCTGGAGGCGCAGGGCCTCGGCTGGCTGAACACGCTCGGCAGCGGCAAGGGCCCGGACCAGATCACCAGCGGTCTCGAGGTGACCTGGACCGACAAGCCGACCGAGTGGAGCAACCGCTTCTTCGAGATCCTGTTCGGCTACGAGTGGGAACTCACCACGAGCCCCGGCGGTGGCAAGCAGTACGTCGCGAAGGACGCTCCGGAGATCATCCCGGACCCGTTCGACCCGACCAAGAAGCACAAGCCGACCATGCTGACGACGGACCTGTCGCTGCGCTTCGACCCGGTCTACGGCCCGATCTCGCGCCGGTTCCTGGAGAACCCGGACGAATTCGCGCTGGCGTTCGCCAAGGCCTGGTACAAGCTGCTGCACCGCGACATGGGCCCGATCAGCCGCTTCCTCGGCCCGTGGGTCGCCGAGCCGCAGCTGTGGCAGGACCCGGTGCCGGCCGTCGAGGGCGAGCTCGTGGGCGACGCCGACATCACCGCCCTCAAGGCGAAGGTGCTCGACTCCGGGCTTTCGGTGGCCGAACTGGTTTCGACCGCGTGGGCGTCGGCCGCGAGCTTCCGCTCCACCGACAAGCGCGGTGGCGCCAACGGCGCGCGGATCCGCCTCGAGCCGCAGCGGAACTGGGAGGTCAACCAGCCGGAGCAGCTCGGCAAGGTCCTGGAGATCCTCGAGGGCGTCCAGCGCGAGTTCAACGAGGCCGGCGGCGCGCAGATCTCGCTGGCCGACCTGATCGTGCTGGCCGGCTCGGCCGCCGTCGAGAAGGCGGCGCGCGACGCCGGCGTCGAGACGACCGTGCCGTTCCACCCGGGCCGCACCGACGCCTCCCAGGAGCAGACGGACGTCGACTCGTTCAAGGTGCTCGAGCCGCGTGCCGACGGGTTCCGCAACTACCTGCGTGACGGCGAGAAGCGCCAGCCGGAGGTCCTGCTGGTCGACCGCGCCTACATGCTCGACCTGACCGCGCCGGAGATGACGGTCCTGGTCGGCGGCCTGCGCGCCCTCGGCGCGAACCACGGCGGTGCGGCGCACGGCGTCCTCACCGACCAGCCGGGCGTGCTGACCAACGACTTCTTCGCCAACCTGCTCGCGCCGGGCACCCGGTGGAAGGCGTCGGAGTCGGCGGAGAACGTCTACGAGATCCGCGACGTCTCGACCGACGAGGTGAAGTGGACCGCCACCGCGGTCGACCTCGTCTTCGGCTCGAACTCGCAGCTGCGGGCTCTCGCCGAGGTCTACGCCAGCGACGACGCCCGCGAGAAGTTCGTCGGCGACTTCGTGGCGGCGTGGACGAAGGTCATGGAGCTGGACCGCTTCGACCTCGCCTGATCACGTGCGAAGGCCCGGCCGGTCCACTGTGGACCGGCCGGGCCTTCGGCGGTCAGGACCGGGCCGACGCCTCCGTCAGCGCACGGCGGGTCAGCACCCGGGCCAGGTGGCGCCGGTACTCCGCCGTCGCGTGCGGCTCGTCCGGCGGGTTCGTGCCCTCCGCGGCCAGCGCCGCCGCGTCCGCGATCGACGCGCCGGAGGCCAGCGCCTCCTCCGTGGCGGTGGCTCGCAGCGGTACGCCGCCCATGTTGATCAGGCCCACCCGGCCGCCGGCGACGGCCACGCCGACCATCGCCCAGTCGATCGCGCGCCGGGTGAACTTCTGGAAGCCCCAGCCCTGCCCGGTCTGCCGGGGCAGCCGGACCTCGGTCAGCAGCTCGTCGGGCTCCAGCGGCGTCGTGAACGGGCCGAGGAAGAACTCCGCCGCCGGGATGCGGCGCTCCCCCGCCGGGCCCCGCGCGACCAGGACCGCGTCCGACGCCAGCACCGCCGCGGGCAGGTCGGCCGCGGAGTCGGCGTGCACCAGCGAGCCGCCGATCGTGCCGCGGTGGCGGACCTGGCGGTCGCCGACCTCGCCGGACACGCGTGCCAGCAGCGGCGCGTGCTCCTGCAGCACCGGGTCCTGCTGGAGGTCGCTGTAGCGGGACAGCGCGCCGATCACGACGTCGTCGCCGTCGAGCCGGACGTAGCGGAGCTCGTCGACCGGGCCGATGTCGACCACGTACTCCGGCGCGGCCAGCCGCAGCTTCATCAGCGGCAGCAGGGAGTGCCCGCCCGCCAGCACCTTGGCCTCGTCGCCGTGCTCGGCGAGCCGGGCCAGCGCTTCGTCCACTGTGGACACGCGCTCGTAGCGGAATTCGGCGGGGATCACCGGTCCACCTCCTGGCCGGAAGCGTCGATCACGGCGCTGACGATGTTGTGGTAGCCCGTGCAGCGGCAGAGGTTGCCCTCGAGCCCGGCCCGGACCTCGTCGCGGGTCGGCTTCGGGTTGTCGTTCAGCAGCGACACCGACGCCATGATCATCCCCGGCGTGCAGAACCCGCACTGCAGGCCGTGCTGCTCGCGGAACGCCCGCTGCACCGGGTGCAGCGACCCGTCCGGCCCGGCCAGCCCTTCCACGGTGGTGACCGCGTGGCCGTCGGCCTGTGCGGCCAGCACCGTGCAGGACTTCACCGACTCGCCGTCGAGCAGCACCGTGCAGGCGCCGCACGACGTCGTGTCGCAGCCGATGTTCGTCCCGGTGAACCCGGCCGTGTCGCGCAGGAAGTGCACCAGCAGCGTCCGGTCCGGCACCTCCTCGGCCACCGCCCGCCCGTTGACCTCGATCGAGACCTTCACCGCGCGCTTCCCTTCCCCGCTTCTTCAAGTGCTTCCCAGACCCGGATCGGGGTCGTGGGCATGTCCAGGTGGTGCACACCCCGTGCCGAAAGCGCGTCGACCACGGCGTTGTGCACCGCCGGCGTCGAACCGATCGTCGCCGCCTCGCCGATCCCCTTGACGCCCAGCAGGTTCCGGTCGGTCGGGGTGGCCATGTCGACGAGCTCGAAGTCGGGCAGCTCGGCGGCGGTGACGAACGAGTAGTCCGCCAGCGTCGCGGTCGTCGGGTTGCCGTCTTCGTCGTAGGTGACGACCTCCATCAGCGCCTGCGCCGCGCCCTGCCCGAGCCCGCCGTGGCGCTGGCCGCGGAAGGTGAGCGGGTTGACGATCGGCCCGGCGTCGTCGACCGCGACGATCCGGCGCAGGTCGACCTTGCCGGTCTCGGTGTCGACCTCGACCACCGCGAGGTGCGCGCCGAAGGGGAACGTCGGCTTGCCGCCGCCGAACCAGACGTCGGCCGACAGCTTGCCCTCGCCGGCCGTTTCGGCCACCTGCGCCCAGCTGAGCACGGTGCTCGACGGCGCGCCGCGGACCTGCCACACGCCGCGCTCGGCGTCCAGCTCGAGGTCGTCCGGCGCCGCTTCCAGCAGGTCGGCCGCCAGCTCACGGGCCTGCGCGATCACCTCCTCGGCCGCCTGCCGGATCGCCGAGCCGCCCAGCTGCAGCGACCGGGAGCCGAACGTGCCGATCGCCTTGGGCACCTCGTCGGTGTCGCCGTGGCGCACGGTGATCTTCCCCAGCGGAACGCCGAGCTGGTCGGACAGCAGCATCGCCAGCGACGTGCCGAGCCCCTGGCCGTGCGGCGAGCTGCCGGTCCACGCGACGACCGAGCCGTCCGGGTGGATGTCGACGCGGCCGCTCTCGCCACCGCCGTCGCCGCCGGTGATCTCGACGTAGGCGGCGATCCCGAGGCCGAGCTCGACCGGGTCACCGGCTTCGCGACGGCGCTTCTGCTCGGCCCGCAGCTCGGCGTACCCGGCGGCGTCGAGGACCTTGTCCAGCGCCGCCGCGTACTCGCCCGTGTCGTAGGAGGCGCCGGTCGGCGTCTGGTACGGGAATTCCTCGGGCCGGATGAAGTTGACCCGGCGGACCTCGGCCGGGTCCATCCCGATCTCCGCGGCGAAGACGTCCATCCCCCGCTCGACCGCGGCGGTCGCCTCGGGGCGGCCCGCGCCGCGGTAGGCCGCGATCGGCGTGGTGTTCGTGACGACCGCGCGGCTGCGCGTCTCCACCTTCGGGAACCGGTAGACGCCGACGGCCATCAGCTCGGTCAGCGTCGGCAGGAACAGCGTCCGCGGGTACGCGCCGGCGTCCTGGACGACGTCGAGGCGGTAGGCGAGGACGGTGCCGTCGCGCTTCCCGCCGATGGTGACGGTGTTGAGCTGCCCGCGGCCGTGCGTCATCGCGGTGAGGTTCTCGCTGCGCGACTCGACCCAGCGCACCGGGCGCCCGATCTCCTTGGCGGCCCAGCCCAGCACGGTCACTTCGGGGTCGGCGCCGATCTTCGCGCCGAAACCACCGCCGACGTCGGGGGCGACGACCCGGACGTTCTCTTCGCCGGCGCCGAGGCTCGCGGCCAGCTGCGTCCGGGCGATCTGGGCGTTCTGGGTCGACAGCCAGACCGTCAGCCTGCCGTCCGCGCCCCACGCGCACGAAGCACCGCGCACTTCGAGCGGCGCCGGCGCGACGCGCTGGTTCACGATCGTCTGCGAGACGACGACCTCGCACTCCGCGAAGATCGAGTCGTCGAACTCGGCCGCGCCGTTGACCTGCACGATGTTGCTGCCCGTTTCGGGGTACAGCAGCGTCTCGTCCGCGAGGGCGGCGCCGATGCCGGCCACGGCTTCGAGCGGGTCGTAGTCGATGTCGACCAGCTCGGCCGCGTCGGCCAGCTGATAACGCTCTTCGGTGAGGACGAGCGCGACCGGTTCGCCGACGTAGCGCACGACGCCGTCGGCCAGCCACGGTTCTCCCACCGGCCCGGCCGCGTGCGGGTCGAGCCCGAGGTCGGCGGCGGTGAACACGCCCAGCACCCCCGGCGCCGCCTTCGCCTCGCTCACATCGATGCCACCGATCCGCGCGTGCGCGATGGGGCTCCGCACGAACACCGCGTGCGCGGCTCCGGAAAGCGCTTCCTCCCGCAAATCGTCCACGTAGGTGCCGCCCGCGGTGATCAGGTTCTGATCCTCTTGGCGGACGACCCGGGTCCCGACAATGCTCATCTGGTCTCCTGCTCGCCGTTACCCCGCCGATCATGCCTTGTCCGGCGGGGCTCCGTCAGCCTGCGAGCGGAAGTCTTTCAGGCGTAGGCCTGCCAGCCGAGCACCACGGCCAGCCCCAGCCCGGCCAGCCCGATCCCGATGCGCAGCGGCGTCGGCGGCAGGTGGCGCACGAGCGTGGAGCCCAGCCACGAGCCGCCGAGCGAACCGAGGCAGACGGCGAGCGCGGCGAGCCAGACGACCTTGCCGGTGCAGGCGAAGACGATCGCGGCGAGGAAGTTCGCCGACCCGGTGACCAGGTTCTTCGCCGCGTTCGTCCGGGCGAGCGGCTGGCTCCACACGGAGACGAGCAGGGCCAGCATGAGGACGCCGGCGGCGGCTCCGAAGTAGCCGCCGTAGATCCCGATGAAGAACGCGGCGACGCCGGTGGCCGGGCTCAGGCCGTGGTGGTCGGCGGCTTCGGCCAGGCGGCGCAGGCGCGGGCCCGCCATCAGGACCAGTGCGGCGCCGCCGATGAGCCACGGGACGATCGCGGTGAAGGCGTCGGACGGGGTGAAGAGGAGCACGAGCCCGCCGGCCGCGCCGCCGACGGTGGTGATGACGCAGAGCGGGACGATCCGGGCCCGCTGGCCGGCGAGTTCGGGCCGGGCGCCGGCGGCCGCCCCGGCGGTGGTGCCGAGCATCGCGACGGTGTTGGTCACGTTCGCGACGACCGGCGGCAGCCCGGCGGCGAGGAGCGCCGGGTACGAGACGAGCGAAGCGAGCCCGGCAGTGGCCCCGGTGAGGCCGGCGCCCACGCCGGCGAGCACGAGCAGGAGGAAGGTGGCCGGGTCACTGATCACGTTGTCATCCCAACACGCCGGAGGCGGCGTCCCGCGGTGAGCTTGCTCCCACCCGGACGGCGATCGATCTCGATCCCGGACCGAGGTATAGGTCGTTATACGAATTACCCAGGTCTTGTCCGAAAGCGGACGAGATCCCCGCCCGGGCTTGCCCCCGCGACGCGCGGCGTCCCAGAATCCGCGCTGACAAGGTTGTCAACGGCTTGGGAGGCCGCGCATGGGTGAGCTCGACCGGCGGCACGCGCTCGCCCTGTTCGGCGCGGCCGGCGCCGCCGCACTGCTGGTGAACCTGCCCGGCCGGGCGAGCGCCGCGGCGGGGCCGCCCGACCCGGTCGCCGCCACCTACCTGCGCGTCCTGCTGCGGCACACCCGCTGGGCCGAGCAGCAGTTCGACACGAAGGCCGGGGTCTACCCGGCCCGCGACTTCACCTTCGCCGTCGTGCTCGGCAACGCCGTCCTCCTCACCCGGGACGGCTACGACCCCGAGGTCGCCGGCGTCGACCGGGACACGCTCAAGGCGCACACCCTCGCCACGATCCGGCACTTCGCCGCGTCCAACCTGCTCACCGGCGGCACCGAATGGGGCCGCCGGCTGTTCTTCGACACCACGTTCCAGTCGTACTTCCTGCTCGCCGCCCGTCTACTGTGGACAGACCTGGACGCGGCGACCCGCGCGAACGTCGAACGCATCACCACCGGACAGGCCGCCTACACGACCGCCCTCGGCGAAGACGACGACCCCACCTCCGGCAGCTGGACGCCCAACGGCCTCAAGGGCGGCTACGTCGGCGACACCAAACTGGAGGAGATGGGCGTCTACGCCCAATCCCTCGCCCCCGCCCTCGCCTGGGCGCCGACCGACCCGCGCGCGCAAGCGTGGCGGGACGCCTTCGGCACCTGGAGCCGCAACGAAGCCGGGCTCCCCGCCGCCGACCTCGCCAACCCGCGGCTCGTCGACGGCCGCCCGGTCAGCGCCAACACCGCGACCAACCTCTACGACACCTTCCTCGTCGAGAACCACGGCTCGTTCGGCCCGCACTACCAGGAAGAACTCTGGCGCACGTCCGGCCGCAACGCGATGCACTTCCTCGCCGCCGGGACGCCGCTGCCCGAGGTGCTCACCGCGCAGCCGAACGGCGAACTGCTCTGGCGCACCATGCTGCTGATGACCAGCGACGCCGGCGAGCCGCTGATGCCGATGGTCGCCGACCGCGAGCACCTCTACGGCCGCGACGTCATCCCGCTCGCCTTCCGCGCCCAGGTCCTCGGCGACCGCTACGCCGCCTACGCCGAGGCGCAGCTGGCCGGCCGGCTCGAGCCGTACCAGGCCTACGCGCCCGCCGACCGGATCACGAAGTTCTCCGGCGAGCCGAAGTACGAGCCGGAGGCCCGCGCCGAAGTCGCCATCAGCTACCTGCTGCACGAGTGGCGCGCGAGCCACGGCGGCCCGGTGACCGCGGTGGGCAAGGACGAATTCGACGCCCACGCGGCCGGGGTCGCGGACTTCGGCGCCGGGCCGGGCCTGCTCGCCCACCGCTCCCCCGCCGCCTGGGCGGGCACGGTGACCAAGCCCGGGTTCGTCAAGTTCGCCTGGCAGCCGCGCCACGACGACTGGCTGTTCGTGCTCGGCGGCGCCAACCCGGCACTGCTGCCCGCGACGAACATCGCCGTGCGCGAACGTCACGCGACCGCTTACGAGAAGGTCCGCCACGGCTTCGACGGCACCGTCGGCGTGCTGCGCTTCGACACCGGGTACGCCGCGCTCGCCACCCTGCCCACCGGTGCGGCGGTCTACGCCAGCACCGGCGTCGCCGAAGGCGAAGGCGTCCTGAACGTCTACAACCTCGCCATGCCGGGCGTGCCCGGCCTCGACGGCGACCGCGGCTACACCGCCGCCGAAGGCACCGTGACGGTCAAGGCGCAGGCCGCGCCGTCCGGCGCCCGCACCGACGACGTCACCTTCGCCCGGGTCACCGCGCGGTACGTCCGGATGCTCGGCGTCACGCCGGACCCGCAGTACGGCTACTCGCTCTGGGCGTTCGAGGTCCACGACGGCGACGGGCCCGACCTCGCGCGGACCGGGACGGCGACGGCGTCTTCGGCGGCGGCGGGCAAGGAGGCGAAGTACGCCAACGACGGCGACCCGGCGACGCGCTGGGCGGTGTCCACATCGGACCGGCCGCGGGTGGACAGCTGGCTCGCCGTCGACCTCGGCGCGCCGGCGGCCTTCGACCGCGCCCGGCTCAGCTGGGAAGCGGCCGCCGGGCGGAAGTACCGGCTCGAAACCTCGCCCGACGGCGTGACCTGGACGGCGGTGGCGACCTACCCGGTCCCGGCGCTGCGCAGCACCGGCGGCCGGCTGGACATCGACGGCCGGGCCGGGATCGTCGTCGAGAGCCCGAACCCGATCACCGTCACCGGCGACCGCGTCGTCCTCTCGGACGGTCCCGCCGCTCCCCTGCTCGCGGAGCTGCACCCGGCACCGGCCGGCGCGAAGCCGTCCGGCCGCGTCGCGACCACCGCGCCCGCGGTCCGGGCGAGCGTCACCGACGGCTTCCTGGTGCTGGTCAACCTTTCCGGCGCCGCCGCCGCGGGCACGGCGAACCTGGCCCAGGGCGGGACCACCCGCCGGCTCTACCGCGGCGAACAGGTCCTCACCGCGACCGGCACCACCTTCACGCTGGACCTCGACCCCGCCGAGGGCCGCATCGAACCGCCGCGGTTCACCGTGCGCGGCCCGGCCGGGCTGAAGGCGGTCGTGCGCGACGCGAGCCGCGTCGACCTCACCGCGCCGGGGCCGCTGCCCTCGACCGTCACGGTCACCCCGGACGGCGGCCGGGCCCGGACGGTGGTGCTGCCGCCGCGCCGGACGGTGCCGGTCGTGTTCGGCGAAGTCCGGCCGTACCCGCTGGCCGACCTCGCGCTCGGCGCACGCGCCTTCCCCGCCGAACCGCTGCCGCCCGGGATGTCGAGCCCGGCCGCCGCCGTCGACGACGACCCGGCGACCGCGTGGCGGCCCGGGCCCGGCGGCCGAATGGTCGTCGATCTCGGGGCGGTGGCCTTGGTTTCCGCCGTCGAGCTCGCCTGGACGCCCGGGCGCGTGCCGGCCGCCACGGTCGAAACCAGCACCGACGGCGTCACCTACACGACGGCGGGCGCCGCGGGCCGCGGCCGCACGTCGACGGTGAAGCTCACCGGCCCGGCTCGGTACGTCGCCGTCCGCACGGACTGGCGGAGCGGCGACGCGGGCCTCACGCGGTTGTCCGGGTGGACTTGATCGATTTCGGACCGGTCGCGGCGGGGCCCGGTGCGAGTACCTTGGCACCACAGGACTTGCCACCCCCCGCTCGGGAGGACGGATGCGCGTCACGATCGCCGAGGTCGCCCGCCGCGCGCGGGTGAGCAAGACGACCGTGTCCAGGGTTCTCAACAACAAAGCCGATGTGGACGCGGCGACCGCGATCCGGGTGCGCGAGGTGATCGCCGCGACCGGGTACATCCCCAGCGCCGGCGCGGTCGGGCTGGCCCGCGGCGTGACCCGCACGGTCGGGATGCTGGTGCCCGGCCTGACCTGGCCGTGGATGGGCGAAGTGCTGCAGGGCGTCGCCGACGTCGTGGAGTCGAAGGGCTACGGCCTGCTGCTGTCCACCGCCAACCGCGGCACCGAATCCCTGGCCGAGTTCTCCCGGCAGGTCTCGGCGAAGGCGTTCGACGGCCTGCTGCTCATCGAACCCCCGGACGCGGTGCGCCACCTGCGCGTGCTGCACGACTCCGGGCTGCCGGTGGTGGTGATCGACGACCGCGGCCGCCGTCCCGCGTTCCCCTCGGTGGGCACGGACAACCGCCACGGCGGCGCGGCGGCGGCCCGGCACCTGCTGGCCACCGGCCGCACCCGGCTGGCCACGGTCACCGGCCCGCGGGACTTCGGCTGCACCGCCGACCGCCTCAACGGGTTCAACGAAGCCGTCCTCGACGCCGGGCTGACCCTCGATCCCCGGCTGATCATCGAAGGCGACTTCACGAGCGAGAGCGGCGAGGCCGCGATCCTCCAGCTGCTGGCGTCGGGCCCGGAGTTCGACGCGGTGTTCGCGCACAACGACCTCACCGCGGCCGGCGTGCTGGCCGGGCTGCGCAAGTCCGGGCGCGCGGTGCCGGGGGACGTCGCCGTGGTCGGCTTCGACGACATCCCCCTGGCCGCGCACACCCAGCCGCCGCTGACGACGATCCGCCAGCCGCTGCGGGCGATGGGCGAGACGGCGGCCCGGCAGCTGCTCGCGCAGCTCGCCGGGGCGCCGCCACCGGGACAGCCGATCATCGTCCCGACCGCGCTGGTGGTCCGGGAATCGACCCGGTCAGCGTAGCCTCACTGGTACACCCGCACGTAGTCGATCACCATGTCCTGCGGGAGAACGGTGCCGGCCCCCGGCGGGCCGGGGAAGTCCCCGCCGATGGCGTTGTTGAGGATCAGGAAGAACGGGTGGTCGTACACCCACGGCCCGCGGGTGCTCTCCACCGTATCCCGGTTGATCGTCTCGAACGCGTTCCCGTCGACGTAGAACGTCATGTGCGACGCGTCCCAGTCGAGCCCGAAGCGGTGGAACCCGGCGGAGACGTCCTGGCCGAAGTCGAACGGCGCGCCGATCCCGCCCGCGCCGTTGTAGGCCGGGGCGTGGATGGTCGAGTAGGCCAGGTTCGGCGACTTCCCGACGTGCTCCATGATGTCGATCTCGCCGCAGTTCGGCCACGGCGTGCCGCTGAAGAAGTTGGCGCCCAGCAACCAGAACGCGGGCCACAGCCCCTGCGTGCCGGACACCTTGATGTTCGCCTCGACGTGGCCGTAGGTGAAGCTGAACTTGCCCGCGGTGTTGATCCGGCCCGAGGTGTACTGGCAGGTGCCGCTGCCGCTGACCGGGTCGACCGGGCACGCGCTGCCCGGCGTGGCCTCGCGACGGACCTGGATCACGAGGTTGCCGCGGCCGTCCTGCTTGGCGTTGTTGTTGTTCGTGTAGTACTCGAGCTCGTTGTTGACGCCGGGGCCGGTCTCGGCGGTCCACTTGCTCGCGTCCGGGTTCGCGCCCGCGGCGCCGTTGAACTCGTCGCTCCAGACCAGCGTGCCGGGGAAGTGCGGGGCCGGGGGCGCGGCCGGTGGGGTCGTCGGGCTGCCGCCGGTGCCGTAGACGTCGAAGCCCCACAGCGAGTAGCCGTAGCCGTTGGACCGGGCGGTGCCGTACATCCGGACGTACCGGCCGGACCCGTTGACGGTCAGCGTTTCCTTGAAGCCCTTGCCGGTCGTGGTCGAGTAGAGCGTCGTCCAGTTCGCGTTGTCGGCCGACACCTGGATCTGGTACGCGACCGCGTAGGCCGGGTCCCACTGCAGGACCACCTGGTGCACGGCCGCGACGGCGCCGAGGTCGACGGTGATCCAGCCGGGGTCGACCCAGCCGGTCGTCGCGCTCGTCGCCCAGCGGGTCGCCGGGTCGCGGTCGAACGCCTTCGCCGGGACGCAGCCGGGGCAGGCCCCGTCGTCCTGGTACGACGACGCCGTGCCGGACTTCCCGTACGACAGCAGGACGTCACCGGGCTGCGTGGTGCCGCCCCCGCCGTAGACCTGGAACTCCCACAGCGAGTAGCCGTACTGCGTGGCCCGCTGGGTGCCGGTGAGCCGGACGTACCGGCCGCTGCCGGTCACGTTCAGGGTCTGCGTCCCGCCGGCGCCGGTGGTCGTCGAGTAGAGGGACGTCCAGGTGGCGCCGTCGGCGGACGCCTGGAGCGTGAAGGCCTTGGCGTACGCGGCTTCCCAGTTCAGCACGACCTGGGACAGCTGCTGGGTGGACCCGAGGTCGACCTGCAGCGACTGCGGATCGGCGAAGGCACTGGACCAGCGCGTGCCGGGGTCGCCGTCGACCGCCGCGCTCGCGGGGAAGGCGGCGGATTCGGTCGAGGACGCCGTCACCGGGCGGCCTTGCGAGAGCAGGACGGGTGCGGCGTGCGCGGCCGGCGCGGTGAGCAGGGCGGCCACGGTCAGGACGAGGACAGCGAGAACCCGTGTTCTCGGCATGCGGCGTTGCATGGGCACCTCCACGGCGAACCGGCGCCGGGGCGGCCTTGCCCCGGCGCGGAACCGGCTCACGTGGTCCTCGGCGCGGGTGTGGGTCCCGCTCGTCGGCACGCTCTTAGTTCAGGATATAAATAAAGAGCCGTAAAATGTCAACTTCCCTGCGCCGGACGGTCGCGGACCACACCGGAGACTGGTCCGGGCGAGGAGAATCCGCGCCGGAACCTTGACTCCGCCGAACCCCGCGCTGTTAACTGCGACCTCACCGACGGAACCGGTTCCGTGACCGCCACCCGGGACTGCTCCGCCGCGACACGCACCCTTCGGGCTGACTGGTTCGCGCTCCTCGCACCACCCGGTACCGCTCCTCCGGCTCACGGCGCCGGCGGGTGCCGGGGCGCGAACCCGCCGCACCACCCGACGCCGGCGCGAGCTGTGGGGCTCGCCCGGTCCCTTTCGCACGCCCTCCCCCGATCAGCAGGCAGGCCGATGAGATCAACGACGTTCTCCCCCGTACACCGCCTCCTCGTCATCGCCACCACCTTCGTCACCGCGATCACCACCGCGGCGGTGGTCGGCTCCGCGCCCGCGCAGGCCGCCGCGTGCGGCAGCACGAACCTCGCGCAGGGCCGCACCGCGACCGCGTCCTCGACCGAGAACGGCGGCACGCCCGCGTCCGCCGCGGTCGACGGCAACGCCGGCACGCGCTGGTCCAGCGCGTTCAGCGACCCGCAGTGGCTCCAGGTCGACCTGGGTTCCGCGCAGCAGCTCTGCGACGTGGTCCTCACCTGGGAAGCCGCCTACGCCACGGCGTTCAGCGTCCAGCTGTCCTCGGACGCGAGCAGCTGGACGAGCGCGTACGCGACCACCACCGGCGCGGGCGGCACGCAGACCGTGCCCCTCACCGGCACCGCGCGCTACCTGCGCGTCTACGGCACCCAGCGGGCGACCGGCTACGGCTATTCGCTCTGGGAAGTCGCCGTGCACGGCACCGGCGGCGGCACCACCATCCCGCCGACCGATCCGCGCAACCCGGACCTCGGGCCGAACGTGTCGGTGTTCGACCCCTCGACGCCGGCCGCGACGATCCAGAACCGGCTGACGCAGATCGCGAACCAGCAGCACACCAACCAGTTCGGCACCGAGCGCTACGCCGTGCTCTTCAAGCCGGGCACGTACACCGCCGACGTCAACCTCGGCTTCTACGAGCAGGTGGCGGGCCTCGGCCTCTCCCCTGACGACGTCACCCTCAACGGCCACGTCCGCGTCGAGGCGGACTGGCTGCAGCAGGGCGACAACCCGGACAACAAGGGCAACGCGACGCAGAACTTCTGGCGCTCCGCCGAGAACCTCTCGGTGACGCTGCCCGCCGGGCAGGTCGAACGGTGGGCGGTCGCGCAGGCCGCGCCCTACCGCCGGATGCACCTGCGGGGCAGCCAGATCCAGCTCTGGAACGGCGGCGACGGCTGGGCCAGCGGTGGCCTGATCGCCGACAGCAAGATCGACGGCGTGGCCGTGTCCGGTTCGCAGCAGCAGTTCCTCACCCGCAACAGCGAGCTGGGCGGCTGGCAGGGCGGCGTGTGGAACATGGTGTTCGTCGGCTCGACCGGCACCCCGCCGGCGTCGTTCCCGAACCCGCCGGAGACGGTCGTCGGGCAGACGCCGGTGATCCGCGAGAAGCCGTTCCTCTACGTCGACGGCTCGGGCAGCTACAACGTGTTCGTCCCGGCGCTGCGGCAGAACTCGTCCGGCACGAGCTGGGGTCACGGCGCGCCGGCCGGGCAGTCGATCTCGCTGAGCGAGTTCTACGTCGCGCACCCGTCCGACTCGGCCGCGACGCTCAACGCCGCGCTGGCCGCGGGCAAGAACCTGCTCGTGACGCCGGGCGTCTACCACCTCGACCAGGCGCTGAACGTCACGCGTCCGGACACCGTGGTGCTCGGCCTCGGCCTGGCGACGCTGATGCCCACCAACGGGAACGCGGCCATCACGACGTCCGATGTGGACGGCGTGAAGATCGCCGGGCTGCTCGTCGACGCCGGCGCGGTGAACTCGCCGGTGCTCGTGCAGGTCGGGCCGCCGGGCTCGACCGCCAACCACGCGGCCGACCCGACGTCGCTGCACGACGTGTTCTTCCGGATCGGCGGCGCGGCCGTCGGCAAGGCCACGCAGACGCTGGTGGTCAACTCGAACAACGTGATCGGCGACCACATGTGGCTGTGGCGCGGCGACCACTCCTACGGCGTCGGCTGGAACGTCAACACAGCGGCCAACGGCCTGGTGGTCAACGGCGCGAACGTGACGATGTACGGCCTGTTCGTCGAGCACTACCAGCAGTACGAGGTGCTCTGGAACGGCAACGGCGGGCGGACGTATTTCTTCCAGAACGAGATGCCGTACGACCCGCCGGACCAGGCGTCCTGGTCCAGCGGCGGCGGCCGGCAGGGCTGGGCGGCGTACAAGGTGGCCGACTCGGTGACCAGCCACGAAGGCTGGGGCCTGGGCAGCTACTGCTTCTTCAACACCAATCCGTCCATTGTGGCCAGTCACTCCTTCGAGGTGCCGAACACCAGCGGGGTCCGGTTCCACAACCTCGTTTCGGTGTCACTCGGCGGCGTCGGCACGATCACGCACGTCATCAACGACTCGGGTGACGCCGCGAACACCGGGCACCAGGTGAGCCCGCTGGTCGCCTATCCGTAACACGGCGGCGACGTACGCGTCCGGGCGGACCAGCCAGGCTTCGCCCGGACGCGCGCCCAGCGCCCCACCCACCGGGATCTCGGCACTTCGCCACCCCTCAGCCCGAACGCCCGGGGTCGTCAAGATCAGGAACCCTTGCCGGGCCAAGTCACGCAACCGTCCACTCGCGACGGTGACGTCCGGCAGCAGCACCCCCGGCCCCGGCCGCGGCAGCGCACCACGTGGTGGCCGCCCGCCGGACGGCCGCGCCGGATCGGGTGTGGTCAGCGGAGAATCGGCGTACCAGAAGGGTTCGGCCAGCCGCCCCGAATCGACCTGCTCGTGCACCGCCGGATCGGTCGCCGCGCGGGTGAGGACGTCCAGGCGGCGCGCGCGCTGCCCGTCGTCCTGCGGCACCAGGAAGTCCATCGTGGCCGTGGTGACCGCCGCGTTCTCGACCGCCGCCGCGTGCCGCTCGGCGTGGTAGCTCTCCAGCAATTCCTCGTCGGCGTCGCCGCGCAGGACCCAAGCGAGCTTCCAGGCCGCGTTCTCCGCGTCGGCGACCCCCGAGTTGAGCCCGCGCGCCCCGAACGGCGCGACCAGGTGCGCGCAGTCGCCGGCCAGCAGCACGCGCCCGACGCGCATCCGGTCGACGAGCCGCGTGTGGAAACGGTAGACCGAGCGCCAGACGACCTCGTACGGCCGGTCGCCGATGATCGCCCGGATCCGCCGGTCGAGGGCGCCGCCGGTCTCCTCGGCCGCGAGGTCGTAGTCGTCGGGGACCTGCCAGTCGATGCGGAACTGCGAGCCGGGGCACGGGTGGATGAGCACCTGGCGGCCCGGGTTCCACGGCGGGTCGAAGTGGAAGCGGCGCTCGGCCGCCCAGCCCGGCAGGTCGGCGCGGATGTCGCAGATCAGGAACAGGTCGCGGAAGGAGAACCCGGCCAGCTGCTGCCCGAGGGCCCGCCGCACGGTGTCGCCCCGCGAGCCCGCGCAGGCGATCGCGTAGTCGGCCTCGATCCGGCGTGGCCCGTCCTTCGTCTCGCACTGGATCTCGACGCAGCCGGGCTGGGTCACGCCGGTGACGCGATGCCCGCGGCGGACGTCGATCAACGGCTGCTGCGCGATCAGTCCGTCGAGGACTTCTTCGACGCGGGCTTGGGAGATGTTGACGAACGGCGGGAGCGCCGACCCGCCGTCGGGCAGCTTCAGCGAGAACAGCTCGCTCTCGCGGTGGAACGTCCGGGCGGTCGTCCAGGTGAGCCCTTCCTCGGCGAGGCACCCCGCGCCGAGCGAGGCCCAGACGTCCAAAGTGTCCCGTTGCTGGCAGATGGCCTTGGACCCCACGGGATCGCGCACCTCGTGCTCGTCGACGAGCACGACCGGCACGCCCCAGCGCGCGAGCAGCAGCGCGGCCGTCTGGCCGACCGGGCCGCCGCCGAGGACCGCAACTCTCATCGTCCTAGCCTTGGAGCTGGTCCCAGACTTCGCGGTCGCGTTCGGCGGTCCACACCACCGGCCGTTCGATGCCGCCCAGCTCGTCCCACAGCCGGGAGACGTCGAAGGGCAGGCAGTGCTCGAAGATCGGCCAGTGCCCGTACTGCTCGTTCAGGGCCGCGTGGGTGCGTTCGAAGGCGTCCTTGAGCGTGCCGCCGGCGTCGCGGACCGCGCCGACCTCGCGGATCATCGTGGTGAGGAAGTGCCGGGTCTGCGCGACGGCGGCCTCGACCGCGGTTTTCCCGCGGCTCACGCCACCCCGCCCGCCGATCAGCGTCTCGGCACCGAACGCGCCGACGCGGTCCAAAGTGGACGAAGCCCAGTCGCGGTGGAACGCGTCCCCGGTGTACAGCGCGGCTTCCGCTTCCACGAGGTCGCCGGCGTAGAGGATCTTCTGCCGGGGCAGCCAGGCGACGATGTCGCCTTCGGTGTGGCCGCGCCCGCAGTACTGGAGGACGAGGTCGCCGCGGTCGCCGCCGAGGTCGATGGTGAGCCGGTCGGAGAAGGTCAGCGTCGGCCAGGTCAGGCCGGGTACCGAGTCCGCGCCCTTGGCCAGCCGCGGCATCCGCCCGAACTCACTGGCCCAGTCCTCCTTGCCGCGCTCGGCGACCAGCGCGCGGGTGTTCTCGTGCGCGACGATCACTTCGGCGTCGAACGCGGACGCGCCGAGCACGCGCACCGCGTGGTAGTGGCTCAGCACGAGGTAGCGCACGGGTTTGTCGGTGTGCTCACGCAGTTTGGCGAGCCACTCGCGGGCCGCGACGGGCGTGGCGAGCGCCTCGAAGCAGACGAGGAAGTCTTCGCCTTCGATGGCGCCGATGTTGGGATCCCCCTCGGCCGTCAGCGCGTAGACGCCGTCGTCCAGGACTTCCAGGGTCTGCGCCTTCTCCGCCAGGTCGGCCGAAGAGGCGAACGCTTTCTTCGTCACGGCTAGGGCTCCTTGATCGTCAAAGGATTGACTATCTCGGCTCAGGCTAGCCCGCCGCGCCGCCGCACGGAACCCCCTCGTCGCCTAACCTGGCCGCATGACCGACCGACCGGCCGACCTCGACTACCTTTCGTTCGTCGACTACGCGATCGGGAAGACGCGGGCCGAGCTGCCCGCGACCGACCCGGTGGCGATGCGCCTCGGCCTGACCCTGCACCGCCTCGCCGGCGCGCTGGTCTACGACTGGGAGTCGACGGTCCACCGCCCCCGCGGCTGGAGCTGGGGTGGTTTCCGGGTGCTGTTCGTGCTGTGGCTGGCCGGCCCCCTGGAGTCCCGCCACGTGGCCCGCCTGGCCGGCATGAGCCGCGCGGCGGTATCGGCACTGGTCAAGACCCTGGAGCGCGACGGCCTGGTGACCCGCGCGACGGTCCCCCACGACCGCCGGGCGGTCGAGCTCGACCTGACGGAGTCGGGCCACGCGTCGGTCGCCGAGGCGTACCAGGAACACAACGCGCGCGAGCAGGCATGGGCGGCGTCGCTGACGCCGTCGGAGCGCACAACGCTGATCGGCTTGCTGGAGAAGCTGACAACGGGCCCGGCCGCGGCGGCGGCCCAGCGCCTGACCTAGCTGGCGATCCCGGGCAAGTCGGCCAGCCGGGCGATGGGTGGCTTGCCGCCGGTTGCACTGTGGGGTCGATGATGATTCGATCTTGCCGTTGGTCTGCGGCCGGTAAGGCCGGGTCCGTTTCGGGGTGACACCGAGCTCGGTGCAGGTGTCGCGCCAGGCATGAGATCGGTAGGCCGACCCGTTGTCCGACAGCACGCGTTCGACGGTGACGCCCAGGTCGGCGAACCAGGCCACGGCCCGGCGCAGCACCGCGGTGGCGGTGGCGGCGGTTTCGTCGGCGTGGATTTCGGCGTAGGCGACGCGGGAGTGGTCGTCGATAACGGTGTGGACGAACGCGGTGCCGGTGCGGGGCTTGTAGTCGGCGCCGCGGGTCAGCCCCGCGGTGGATCGCTTGTTGATCTCGCCTTGTCGCCGGCCGACGTAGCGCCAGCCGCCGCCGTCGGGGATGTTGCCGAACTTGGTGACATCGACATGGATCAGCGATCCGGGATGGTCGTGTTCGTAGCGGCGCAGAGGTTCGCCGGTGACCCGGTCGATGTGGGTGAGCCGGTTGATCCGGCAACGCACCAGTACCGCGTGCAACGTGGATGCAGGCAGGCCGAGCCGGCCGGCGATCTGGACCGGGCCCAGCCGGTGACGCCACCGCAACCGCACGATCGCCCGCACCACCGGCCTCGGAGTGCGGGCCGGGCTGCGGTGGGGACGGCTGCTGCGATCAGCCATCCCGGCTACACCTTCGACGCGGTAACGATCGGCCCACTTCGCGGCCGTCTTCGCCGCGACCATGAACATTTTCGCTGCGGCGGCGTGGGTCCAGCCCTGCTCGACGATCAGGCGGGCGAGTCGGAGTCGGGTGCGTGGGGTCAGGGTGGCGTTAGGGTGGGACACGAAGGCCTCCGGTGGGTGAAGCGGTTCCTAGACAGCTCCACTTCACAACCGGAGGCCTTCACTTGTCTGTGCGACAGGCCGCCAGTGGTCACCTCAACTCGGGACAACGTCCCTGGACATCACACCTAGGTGTGCCGTCCGAGGAGGTTGGCCGCCCAGCTCGAACGCGATCCCGATCATGGAGTTGCGTGGGCGTTGCGGGGCTTGCCGGGTGTCGCGGCGCGGTTGCGGTCGCCTTGGGCGCGGCCGACGAACCGGTGTCCGCCGCGAGCCGAGATGGTCGTTTCATAGCGGCGCAGCGGTACGCCGGTCGATCCGGGAGAGCCGAGTGATCCGGCACCAGCTGCTCGGGGGTGCGAGTCGGGCTGCGGTGCGGGCGGTCATCCTACTTTGCGGCGAACATGAACATCTCGCTGCTGCGGTGCAGGTCCAGCCCTGCTCGACGATCAGTCGCGCCAGTCGCAGGCGGGTGCGCTGGCCTCTGCGGAGCGGGTCAGCATCTGGGGGCAGGCCTGGAGCCGGTGGCTGCGGGCCTGTCCCGTGTTCAGGCTGCAAATGGCAGCGGCTGATGCAGGTTATTGCGCCTGGGTTTTCGGCGCTTGTCCAGGAACCGTGGCGGTAGGAACTCGGGGTGGCCGTCAGTGGCGATGCGGACCTGCCAACCCGACCGATGCAACAACCGATGATGGTGGCCGCACAACAGCACCAAGTTGGCCAGGTCGGTCAAGCCACCCTCGGACCAGTGACGGATGTGGTGACCCTGACAATGCCGCGGCGGGCGGTGGCATCCCGGGAACGCACACCCACGGTCGCGCAGGAACAAGGCGCGGCGCAGGCCCGGCGAGATCAGGCGGCGGCCTCGGCCCAAGTCGAGGGGTTCACTGGCGGAGCCGAGGACCGCGGGGATCAGGGTGCAGTCGCAGGCGTGGATCCGGGCCTCGGCGGCCGAGATCAGACCGGTGTCGCCCAGGGTCGCCGTGCCGAGTCCGGAGCGCAGGTCGGTGAGGGAGACCGCGACCATCACGTGGACGCGTTCCCCGGCTTGGGTGGGCAACTCTGGGGAGTTGAGTGCCAGGTCGACTGCGTCGGAGAAGGCGTCGCCGTAGCGTTCCTGCGGGGACCGGAAGTCCCCGCCGTCGTCGGCGGTGCGGCGCTCGGCCAGCGCGTCAAGCAGCGCGCTGGCGCGGGTGCCGGTCTCATCGTCGAAGCGGCCGGTGAGTTCCCAGGTGCCAGTGCGTTTGCGGCGCAGGGACAGTTCCCGTACCGGGATGACAGGCTCGGCGTCCTCGGGGGCAGTGCCGTCGGGGTCGAGGTGGGCCAGGATCCGGGCGCCAAGGGCGGCGACTTGTTTGTGGCCGCCCTCGGCGGCGAAAGCGAGTAGGTCCGCCTCGGCCGACTCGCGATGAGAGGCGGGGATCCGGGTGACGGCATCGATGATGGTGTCGATCATCGGGGTGCTCAACCGGCCGGCCAGCGCAGCGATACCGGTGGCCGGGGCAACGGCGGGGGTGGCGTCGAGAGAGTGGGCGGGGTGCAAAGCCTGGGCTCGCTTGACGACCTTGTCGGCGGCGGCGCGCGGGAGGTCGGCGAGATGCTCCAGCAACCGGGCGGCGGAACGGTAGCCGAACAGTTCCAGCACACCACGGGATTCGATTTCCACCAGCAGCGCACCGATTTCCGCTTCGGCGGACCGCACCACGGTGAGCAGCGAAACGAGGCGGTCGGCCAGGGCCTCCGCGTCCGCTTGCCACACCGTTTCTCTGTCCACACACCAAGATTACCGACGATCGATCATCTGTTCATCACACGATCGAGGTAACTGTTCAGATCATTTCGATGCTTTTCGGCAGCCAAAGGCAGCCAGTACAGTGAGATCGCAGGCGAACATCAGCACCTGATGCCGATCAGTCGCACAGGCGCAGCAGCAGACCAGGACGCTGACCCGCACGGCAAACCCATCGAGTGGACAGCGACCGTGATGAGGAAACGGGCGACCCGCGGATCCGCCGTCCCGCCCATGGCGCGTCGTCGAGGATCGTGTCCGGATTTCCCACAGCGACTAGGTCACTCCGGGCCGCTTGCCCAGCATCGACGGGTTGCCCGGCCGATCGGCCGAAACCGAACATCGCGTGGAATCAGCTGGCGATCCCGGGCAGGCTCAGCGTGTGCCCGGTCTGCTCGGCCTTGGCCCGCAGGTACCGCACGTTGCTGTCGGTCGCGAAGACCCCGGTGGGCACCTGCTCCCGCACGGAAATCCCGGCGGCCCGCAGCTGAGCGGCCTTGTCGGGGTTGTTGGAGAGCAGATCGACCTCGCCGGCCCCGAGCGCCTTGAGCATCTGCGCGGCGACGGCGTAGTCCCGCGCGTCTTCGGGCAGCCCGAGCGCGGCGTTGGCGGCGTAGGTGTCGAGTCCGCCGTCTTGGAGGGCGTAGGCGTCGAGCTTGTTGTAGAGCCCGATCCCCCGCCCTTCCTGCCGCAGGTAGAGCAGGTAGCCCCCGGTTTCGGAGATCCGCTGGACGGCTTCGGCCAGCTGCGGGCCGCAGTCGCAGCGGGCGGACCCGAAGACGTCGCCGGTGAGGCATTCGGAGTGCGGGCGGACGAGGGGGACGTCACCGGGGGTGCCGAGGACCAGGGCGAGGTGCTCACCACCGTCTTCGAGCCCGCGGAAGGTGACGGCTTCGGCGTCGACCTCGAGACCACCGTGCAGCCGGAGCGGGATCCGCACCCGGGTCCGCACCTCGGCCGTCACGTCGTCACCCCTGGAATCGCCCACAAGATCGACCCTACACGAAGTTCAAATTCGAACCTGAGAGGTTCGGCACGCGGGAAAACCGGTGGCGGCCCGGCCGTAGGCTCACCCCATGATCCCCGGCACCACCGCGGCCTCCTTCCTCCTCGTCGTCGTCCTCGGCGCGATGTCCCCCGGCCCGGACTTCGTCGTCGTCACCCGCTCCGCCCTCACCGGCGGCCGGCGCGCCGGGATCGCCGCCGGGCTCGGAATCGCCCTCGGCGTCTTCGCCTGGGTCGTCGCGATCGCCCTCGGCGTAGCCGCCGTCCTCACCGCGTCCGCCATCGCCTTCACCGTCGTGAAGCTGGTCGGCGCCGCCTACCTCGTCTTGCTCGGCGTCAAAGCCTGGCTGGCCGTCCGCCGCGGCGAATACCGGGACCTCGGCGACGACAACCCGGAGCCGCTCAAGGCCACCGCGGCCTTCCGGCAGGGACTGTTCACCAACCTGCTCAACCCCAAGGTGGCCGTCTACTTCCTCGCCCTGCTCCCCCAGTTCCTCCCGGCCGACGGCTCCACCCTGCAGACCCTCGAACTCGCCGCGATCGCCACCGCCGGCACGGTCCTGTGGTTCGTCACCCTCGCCGTGGTCGTCGGGGCACTCAAGAAGGTCTTCCGCGACGGCCGCGTCCGGCGCGGGCTCGACGCCGTGCTCGGGAGCCTGCTCGTCGCGCTCGGCCTGAAGGTCGCCGCCGAGACGGCCTGAGCCGAAACGGCGTGAGCCCGGGGCGGCATCCCCGGGCGCACGCCGCCGGGGCTCAGCCGAGTTTCTCGGCCGCCAGCCGGGTGCCTTCCACCCGGGCCTTGATCTTCGCGAACGCGATGTCACGCGAGGTCGACGTGTCGTCGGCGAACGGGGAGAACCCGCAGTCGTCGCACGTCCCCAGCCGGTCCGCCGGCACGTACCGGGCCGCCGCCAGGACGCGGTCACGGACCTCCTCCGGGGTCTCCACCCGCGGGTCGATCGGGTCGGTCACGCCGACGAAGACCCGCTGGTCCGCCTTCAGGTTGTCGGCGATCGTCGCGAGCGCGCGATCCGGGTCCGACTCGCTGGCCAACTGGACGTAGAAGCGCCCGGCCCTCAGGTCGAACAGCGCCGGCAGCAGGCCCGCGTAGTCGACGTCGAGGCTGTGCACCGAGTCCTGGTCGCCGCCCGGGCAGGTGTGGACGCCGATCTTCGCGCGCTCCTCGGCGGTGAACCGGTCGAGGACCGCGTTGTTCAGGTCGACGAACTGGCGCAGCAGGCCGCCGGACGGGTCCAGCTTCAGCGAGAGCCGTCCCTCGGTGAAGTCGATCTGGACGCTGTCCGCGCCCGCGTCGAGGCTGCGCCGGATGTCCGCTTCGGCCTCGTTCACCAGGTCGGCGACGAACTGCTCCTGCGAGTACCCCTCGATGCCGTCGGCCGGGTAGATCAGCGAGACGGCCGAAGCCGCGATCACCGCCTGCTTGACCGGCTTGCCCGTGAGCGCCTTCGCCCGGGTCAGGTACTCGTCCGCGTGGGTCGCGTAGCGGAACGGGCCCGCGGTCAGCCGCGGCAGCTGCCGGGTGTGCCCGTCGGCGAACGGGATGACGACGCCGTCCGGGGCCAGCGCGGTCAACCCGGCCAGCGGGTACGTCGCGAAGCTCGGCTTGCCCTGCTCGCCGTCGGTCAGCACCGGTGAGCCGGTCTCCTCGAACCGGCGGATCGTGTCGGCCAGCGCGCGGCTCTCCAGCTCGGCGAGCGCGGCGGCGTCGATCCGCCCGGCGGCGAACTCCCCGAGTCCTTCGACGAGGTACGCCGGGCGCGGGATGCTGCCGATCGGTTCGGTGGGCAAGGTCATCGAGGTCCTCCAGCTGCTTGAAGGTTCCGGCGCGCGGAAGAGGACGCAACGGCCCCCTCCGTCACCCGGGGCCGTCACCGGCCACGTTCGAGAGGCAACTTAACGTGCTCGCGGGCGGTCACGGAGCGCGGATCACCCGGTCGGAGCAGCAAAAAGCACGAAATCAGAAGGCGTTCGGCGGTTCGTTCGGAGGACGATTGGGTATTCGCTCTGGCGATACGGCGGGTACGGCGCCGAAGGAGTACCCCGATGCTCAGTCACCACGATCGCACCGAGCTCGAGAAGATCGAGCGCAGTCTGGAGCTCAGCGACCCCGACCTGGCCACCGCGCTGCGCGAGGGCAAGCGGCCGAAGTCGCGCGCGCTCCGGAGCACCGTCCTGATCGTCTTCGACATCATCGCCGTGAGCCTGCTGGTCGTGGGGCTGGTCCTGCCCGACCCGGGCGTGACGCTGTGCGGGATCCTCGCGCTCACCGGCACCGTCTGGACCCACGTGGCGCGGCACCGGATCTGAGGCGAGACTGGCCCCGTGAAGTGGGTCCTGCACGTCGACCTCGACCAGTTCATCGCCGCGGTCGAGATCGCCCGGCACCCGGAGCTCGCGGGCAAGCCCGTCGTCGTCGGGGGCAACGGCGATCCCGCCGAACGGGCGGTGGTCGCGACCGCGTCGTACGAGGCCCGCGAGTTCGGCATCCAGTCCGGCATGCCGCTGCGGCTCGCCGCGAAGCGCTGCCCGGACGCCGTCTTCCTGCCCAGCGACCCGGACGCCTACCTCGAGGTGTCGGCGCGCGTGATGGCGGTGCTGCGGGAGTTCCCGGTCGTCGTGCAGGTGCTCGGCTGGGACGAGGCGTTCCTCGGCGCGGAGACCGGCGACCCGGAAGCGCTGGCCGCCGAGCTGAAGGACGCCGTGGCCCGCGAGACGGGGCTGTCGTGCGCGGTCGGGATCGGCGACAACAAGCTGCGGGCCAAGCTCGCCACCGGGTTCGGCAAGCCGGGCGGGATCTACCGGCTGACGCAGGAGAACTGGTGGGCCGTGATGGCCGAGCGCCCGACCGACGCGCTGTGGGGCATCGGCGGCAAGACCGCGAAGAAGCTGGCCGGGCTCGGCATCCGCACGGTGCTCGACCTGGCGGGCGCGGACGCGGCGGAGCTGGCCGCCCGGTTCGGCCCGAAGACCGGACCGTGGCTGCGGCTGCTCGGCGGCGGCATCAGCGACGCCGACGTGAGCGCGACCCCGTACGTGGCCAGGTCCCGCAGCCGCGAAACGACGTTCCAGCGCGACCTCACGGACCCGGCGGAGATGGCGGCGGAGGTCTCGGCGCTGGCCAAGCGGGTCACGCAGGACGTCCTGGACGAAGGCCGCCCGGCGGCGCGGATCGCGGTCAAGGTGCGGTTCGTGCCGTTCCTGACCCACACGCACAGCATCACCCTGCCGGCGCCGACGTCGGACGCGGCGGAGATCGACCGGGCCGCGCGCGAGGTGCTGGGGATGTTCGAACTGACCCGGGCGGTACGGCTGCTGGGAGTCCGAGCCGAGTTCGCGCGTGAAGACGAAGACTAGAACTCTTCGGGCAGCGGCAACGGCTGGTCCGGGTCCAGCTCGACCCCGCCCGCCTTCAGCGTGTGGTCCAGCATCGCCCAGATCGTGCCGGTCAGCTGGTCGGTCAGCTGGGCCAGGCTGAGCGCGCCCGGGTGGTCGAGCCACCGGGTCGTCGCCGACTCGACGTAGCCGACCAGGCCGAACGCGATCGTGTCCGCCGGGGCCGGGTCGAGGCCGAACGCCGTCAGGTACCCCGAGAACAGCCCGCTGAGGTGGCGGGCGATCGTGCCGCGGACGTCGGTCTGCGCCGGCTGCGTGCGGGTCAGGTAGCGGTGCAGGGATTCGTGCTCGGTCAGCCAGCGCAGGTGCGTCGAGATGACCGTCGCGATCATCTCGTGCGGTGACCCCGAGGGGTGCCACAGCGGCGCGAGCTCGGCCGTCACCAGCTCGGCCGCGCGCTCGGCGATCGCGCGCTGGAGGTCGGCCGCGTCGGCGAAGTGGCGGTACAGCCGCGTGCGGGCCACGCCGGCGCGCTCGGCGATCTGCTCGGTCGAGACCTCCGGGCCGTGCTCGGCGATGGCCACCAGGGCCGCTTCGACGAATTCCGCGCGCCGCCGCTCCTGCTGGCCCGCCCAGCGCGCCGCCCGTCCGTCGACCTTGGTCACCCGGGAAGCCTACTCAAGTCCGGCGAGCCGGTGTACGCTCGCCGAAGTAACTAGTACAGCATGTACCCCCTACTTTCCGGAGGCCGCCATGGGCGTCGAGGCCCAGGACCGGGATGTCACCGCGGCTCGCCTGCTCAAGAGCTCCGCGAAGAACTCCTACGACCCGTACGTCGACATCGACTGGGCCGCGCCGCTGGCCGAGGGCAAGGCCTACATGCCGCTCGAGCGCGTCTCCCTCTACGGCACGGACCTCTGGGCGAAGCTGACGCCGGAGCAGCGGATCGAGCTGTCCAAGCACGAGATCGCCAGCATCATGAGCGTCGGCCTGTGGTTCGAGATCGTCCTCATGCAGCTGCTCGCCCGGTACGTCTTCGACCTGGACGCGCGCAGCGAGCACGCGCAGTACGCGATGACCGAGATCGGCGACGAGACGCGGCACTCGGTGATGTTCGCCCGCACCGCCGAGCGGCTCGGCGTCCCGCGCTACGGCGTCCCGAAGGTCGTGCACCGCGCCGCCAAGGTGTTCGGCGCGACCGCGGCCGGGCCGTCGATGTTCGCCAGCGTGCTGGTCGCCGAGGAGACCACCGACCGGCTGCAGCGCTCGATGATGGACGACGACGGCATCCAGCCGCTGATCCGCTCGGTCAACCGCATCCACGTCGTCGAGGAGGCCCGGCACGTCCGGTTCGCCAAGGAAGAGGTGCTGCGGGAGACGCCGAAGCTGTCGAAGGCGGCGCTGCAGCGGCACCGGGTGCGCACCGCGCTGGTCGCGTTCGGCGTCATCGACAGCATGGTCGACCCGCGGATCTACCGCAGCGTCGGGATCGACCCGCGCGAGGGCCGGGCCGCGGCGCTGGCGAACCCGCACTTCCACGAGACGCGCCGCTGGATGGCCGAGAAGATCGTGCCGTTCCTGCGCGACGCGGGGCTGATCGGCGGCCGGTCGGAAGGCATCTGGCGGCGCGCGCATCTCGTTTGAGGCACTTACGGCGGAATTCCCTTCGCGCCGATTGCCCGGTTCCGCCACGATGCCCGGGTGACCGAAGAGTTCCCCGCCGCCGCGGCACCGCCGCCGCGCTCGCCGTTCGCCCACCCCGTCTTCGCGGGCTTGATCGGGGTCATCGTCGGCGCGGTGCTGGTCGGCGTGCCGTGGGTGGTGCTGAGCCTGCTCGGCGGGCCGAGCGGGCACGCGCTGACCGCGCCGTCGAGCCTGGGCGGGCTCGGCCGGGCCCAGGACACGCTCGCGAAGTTCGACGTGGAGAAGAGCAAGGTCCAGGTCGCCCGGGTCGACAAAGCCGACCGGGAAACGGCCGCCCGGACGTCGGCGGCTTACGGCGGCGCGGGCGCGGTGGTGCAGCAGTACCAGGACGACCGGCTGGAACGCAGCTTCCAGCTGATCGCGGTGCGCGCGGGGTCGCCGGAACTGGTGGCGCCGTACGAGGACGCCGAGGAACTCGGCCTGGCCGCCCCGAGCACCGAGCTGGTGCGCGTCGGCGCCGTGCAGTGCCTGGTCCACAACGACGCCGCGCCCGTGGGCTCGACGCCGGACCCCGGCCGGTCGTTCGTCACCAACTGCCAGCGCAGCGGCCCGGACCTGACCGTCGCGCTGCGCAGCATCTCGGCCGAGGGCAACCGCGACCCCCGCGAGCTCGCCGGGATCGTCGAAGAAGCCTGGAAGGAACTTTCGTGACGACCACCGTCCGGCCGGCCCGCGCCGAAGACGAAGCCGTGCTCGCCAAGATCGACGAGCGCACGTGGGACGCCACGGTGTCCCCCGCTCCCCCGCCGCCGCCCGGCACGCCGTTCTTCGACGAGGACGCGCGGCCGGAGAACTTCCTCGTCGCCGAGCACGACGACGTCGTCGCCGGGTACGTCCGGCTCGCCGCGGGGTTCGGCATCCCGGCCCACGCGCACGTGCTGGTGCTCGGCGGGCTCGCCGTCGACCCGGACCGCCAGGGCCTCGGCATCGCGGGACGGCTGGTGGACGCGGCCGCGGCGGAGGCGCGCCGGCGCGGGGCCCGCAAGCTGACGCTGCGCGTGCTGGGTCACAACGCCGCCGCCCGCCGGGTCTACGAGCGGTCCGGGTTCGTCGTGGAAGGCGTGCTGCGCGGGGAATTCCGCATCGACGGCACCGACGTCGACGACGTTCTCATGGCCCTTTCGCTCGCTTGACAGCTTCGCCGCGGCTTTGCCATCCTGGGTCCCGGGCCGAGAGGCGCTGCGACGGAACTCTTTCCGCCACGCTCGGCCCGCGACACGCATCCAAGGGCGCCTCCCGCGAGGGAGGTGCCCTTTTTGCGTTGTCACTTCGGTGAGTCCTCCCGCGCGCTCCGCAACCAGCCGTCAGGAAAAGAGCTCGAGGAATGAGTGACAAACTCGCACGCCGCAACGGTCTCGACTTCGCCGTCGCCGACCTTTCCCTCGCCGACGCCGGCCGCACCCAGCTGCGGCTGGCCGAGCACGAGATGCCCGGCCTGATGGCGATCCGCCGCGAGTACGCCGCCGCCCAGCCGCTCAAGGGCGCGCGCATCGCCGGGTCGCTGCACATGACGGTGCAGACCGCCGTGCTGATCGAGACCCTCGTCGCGCTCGGGGCCGAAGTGCGCTGGGTCTCCTGCAACATCTTCTCCACCCAGGACGAGGCCGCCGCGGCGGTCGTCGTCGGCCCCGAGGGCACGGTCGACGCCCCGTCGGGCACCCCCGTGTTCGCCTGGAAGGGCGAGACGCTCGAAGAGTACTGGTGGTGCACCGACCAGCTCTTCGCCTTCGCCGGCGGGAAAACGCCGAACATGATCCTCGACGACGGCGGCGACGCCACCCTGCTCGTGCACAAGGGCGTCGAGTTCGAAGCAGCGGGCGCCGTCCCGCAACCGTCCGAAGAGGACCCGGAGGAGTACCGGATCGTCCTCGAGACCCTCCGCGCGAGCTTGGCCGCCGACGGCGACCGCTTCACCCGGATGGCCAAGGAGATCCGCGGCGTCACCGAGGAAACGACCAACGGCGTCAAGCGGCTCTACAAGCTCGCCAAGGACGGCGAGCTGCTCTTCCCGGCGATGAACGTCAACGACTCCGTGACGAAGTCCAAGTTCGACAACAAGTACGGCATCCGGCACTCCCTTGTGGACGGCCTGAACCGGGCCACCGACGTGATGATCGGCGGCAAGCGCGTCGTCGTCTGCGGCTACGGCGACGTCGGCAAGGGCGCGGTCGAGGCGCTGCGCGGCCAGGGCGCCCGGGTCTCGGTCACCGAGATCGACCCGATCTGCGCGCTCCAGGCGTCGATGGACGGGCTCGACGTCGTCGAGCTCGACGACGTCATCGCCACCGGGGACATCTTCATCACCACCACCGGCAACTTCGGCATCATCTCCGCGGACCAGATGAGCCGCATGAAGCACAACGCGATCGTCGCCAACGTCGGGCACTTCGACAACGAGATCGACATGGCCGGGCTGGCGAAGCTCCCGGGCATCGTGAAGAAGGAGATCAAGCCGCAGGTGCACGAGTGGGCGTTCCCGGACGGCCACTCGATCATCGTGCTCTCCGAAGGCCGCCTGATGAACCTCGGCAACGCGACCGGCCACCCGTCGTTCGTGATGTCGAACTCGTTCACCAACCAGGCGATCGCGCAGATCGAGCTGTTCGCCAAGCCCGGCGAGTACGCCACCGACGTCCACCGGCTGCCGAAGCACCTCGACGAGAAGGTGGCCCGCCTGCACCTCGACGCGCTCGGGGTGAAACTCACCAAGCTCACGAAGCAGCAGGCGGACTACATCGGGGTCGACGTCGAAGGACCGTACAAGCTCGATCACTACCGGTACTGATCCGAGATTGCTCCGTTTGACGCAGTTTGCGGCACCGGGAAAGTGGCCATCCTCCCCGTGACAGCGCATCCGCCCGGCCGGCATGCCGGACGGGTCCCATGCGAAGGAGTGTGTGTCAAAGTGATCGTTCTCGGTGTAATTCTCTTGATCATCGGGTTCATCGTGGGTATCCCGGTGCTTTACACCATCGGCATCATTCTCGCGGTGGCCGGCGTGGCACTGGCCATCTTGGGCGGCACCGGCCGCCGGATCGGTGGGCGTGCGCACTGGTACTGATTCCGCAACCGGCCCGCGGCCTGGCGCGTCAGCAGCAATGCTGGCCGCGCCAGGCCGTTCGGCCTTCGTTCACCGCCACCGCGGCGATCGCGAGCGCGACCGCCGGGTCGGCCCACCACCAGCCGAACAGGGCGTTGAGCAGCAACCCCGCCAGCAGGACCGCGGAAAGGTAAGTGCAGAGCAAAGTCTGCCGCGAATCCGCGACCGCGCTGGCCGACCCCAGCTCCCGCCCGGCTCGGCGCTGCGCCGCGGACAGGGCGGGCATCACCGCGAGCGAAACGGCCGCGAGCACGATTCCGGTCCGCGAGGTTTCCGCCGCGGCACCGCCGAAGAATGTACTGACGGCCTCGATCGTGACGTAAACCGCGAGCGCGAAAAACGACAGGGCGATCGCTTTCAGCGCCCGCCTTTCGCGGCTTTCCGGGTCCGCACCGGAAAACTGCCAGGCGACCGCGACGGCGGAGGCGACTTCGATCACGGAATCGAGCCCGAAACCGATCAGCGCCCCCGAGGAAGCCGCGCTCCCCGCGGCCAGCGCGACGACCGCCTCTACGACGTTGTAAGTGATGGTCGCCGCCACGAGCAGCCGGACCCGGCGCACCAGCACCGCCCGGCGGTCCGGCGCCACCGCGAGCGGCGCGCAGCACCCGTCCGAGCACCCGGGGCTCGTCACGCGGGCTCGCATTCGGCCCGCGGCTCGACCGCGAGCACGACGTGGACGAGTTCCCGCAGCGCGCGGGCCAGGTGCGCGTCGGCGATCTCGTACCGCACCTGACGCCCTTCGTAGCCGGCCACGACGAGCCCGCAGCCGCGCAGGCACGACAGGTGGTTCGAGACGTTCGACCGGCTCAGGCCGAGTTCGGCCGCCAGCCGCCCGGGGTAGGCGGGACCGTCCAGCAGCGCGGTCAGGATCCGGCAGCGGGTCGGATCCGACAGCGCGCGCCCGATCCGGGCGAGCGCCGCTTCCCGTGTCTCACACGTCACCATGCGCTGAACTGTACATCATTCGCTGACATATCCACACCGGACAGCGGCGAAAATAAAGGGTCCTCCGGCTCCGAGGGGGAGGGAGAGCCGAAGGACCCCGTTAGTGTTAGCACATCGCCAAGCCCGTGTACACGGCTGCATACACGATCGTGTTACCGCGCTGACACCGTCCTGACGCCACGAAGGCCTCCCCGGCCGGTGCGCGTCACCCGGCGGGAAGGCCTTCGCGGATCCTGGCGGGAGGCTCAGGAAGCGTGGCGCAGCAACGATTTCTCCGGCGCCGCGGCGGCACACCCGCAGCCGCCGAGCGCCGGGCAGTCGACGATCAACGCGTGCCGCACGCGGTCGGCGTCCACACAGGCCGGATCGGTGCACTCGGCGAACCCGCCTTCCGGGTGCACCACCAGCGTGCCGTGGCAGTGGTCGATCCGCGCGGCACAAGAAGCGCATTCCATGACTCCTTGGTACCACCGGGAAGCGGGCGGCCGCGGGACCACGGCGGCGTGTCGGCGCGACCACCCGTCCGGGGTCAGGCGGACTTCGGGGCCCGCTTCCGCGGCGCCGCCTTCTTCTTCGCCGGCTTCGCGTCCTCATCGGACGCTTCCGAAGTGGACGCCTCCGAAGTGGACGCGCGCGACTTCTTCGCCGCGTCGACGCTGGCCTGCAGCGCCGCCATCAGGTCGACGACGTCGGCCTTGGCGGTGACCGCCGCGGGCTTGGTCGTCTCCTCCCCCGCGACCTTGGCCTCGATCATCTCCTCGAGGGCCTCGCGGTAGTGGTCGTGGTACTTCTCCGGCTCGAACACCGGCTCGGCCAGCGAGTCGATCAGCGAGCCGGCCATCGACAGCTCCTGCGGGCGGATCTGCGGCGGGTCGTCGCGCAGGAACGGGAAGTCGGGTTCGCGGACCTCGTCCGGCCACAGCATCGTCGTCATCACCAGCACGTCGGCGTGCACCCGCAACACCGCCATGCTCTCCCGCTGCCGCACCGCGACCTTCGCGATCGCCACCTGGCTCGACTTGTGCAGCGCGTCCCGCAGCACGACGTACGGCTTCACCGCGTTCTTCTGCGGCTCCAGGTAGTACGTCCGGTCGTACTGGATCGGGTCGATCGACTCCAGCGGCACGAACTCGAGCACGTCGATCGTGCGCTGCGAAGGCAGCGGCAGCTCGGCCATCTCGGCGTCGGTGATGACGACCATCTCGCCGTCGGGCAGCTCGTAGCCCTTGGCGATCTCCGGGTACGGGACCTCGGCGCCGTCGATCGTGCAGAACCGCTTGTACTGGATGCGGCCGCCGTCGGCCTCGTGCACCTGGCGGAGCGAGACGTTCTTGTTCTCGGTGGCCGCGTACAGCTGGATCGGGATGCTGACCAGCCCGAACGACACCGAGCCCTTCCACATCGCCCGCATGCCACGTACCTCCGAGGTCGCCTTCACGCTACGTAGCCACCGTAGCCCGAATCGTCCCCCGGCGACAGTCCGATCTAGACCTCTGCCAGGTACTTCTCCCATTTCGCCGGGTCCATGAACCAGTGCTGGAAGTCGGTCGGGTCGGTGAACCCGTTCGCGAACCGCCGGGCCACGGCCGGGTTCTGGCCCGCCACCCCGAGGATCTCGAGCACGTGCGGGGGCGGCGGCAGGAGCAGCGCGTTGGTCCATTCGGTGATGTGCTTGGCGTACTCCCAGTAGCGCTCGAACGTGGCGTCCATCCACGCGGCGTCGAACGGCCGGTCGCCGTGCTCGAGGATCGCGGTCAGGTAGGTCGCCGCGCAGTGGCTCGCGTTGTTCGAGCCCTGCCCGGTGATCGGGTCGTTCGCCACGACGACGTCGGCCATGCCCAGCACCCGGGGCCCGCCGGGCAGGGTGCCGACCGGGTTGCGCACCACCGGCGTGTACCCGCCGGCCAGCGCGGCCTTCCCGTCGGTCAGCTCGGCGTCGCGGCAGCGCTCGTACTCCCACGGCACGAACTGCCGCATCAGGTCGAGCAGCCGGGTGAAGTGCTCGGCCGGGGCCGGGTGGTCGTCGAAGCAGTCCAGCGGCCCGCCGGGGATCCCCTCGAAGAAGAGGATGTCGCAGTTCCCGCTCAGCGTGTACGCCGGGATCATGAACAGCTCGCCGACGCCGGGCACGATGTTGAACCGGACGGCCTGCTTGTCCGGGTGCTCCGGCCGCGGCCGCACGCCGTGCGCGTAGACCAGGGAAAGCGCGCGCATCGGCTTCGTGTACGGCGACCGCTCGGGCACCCGGTCGAACAGCTGGACCAGCTCGCCCTTGCCGGCCGAGATGATCACCAGGTCGTACAGCCGGGACAGCGCGTCCAGTTCGGACGTCATCACGCCGTGGATCACGAGCTTGCCGCCGCGGTCCTCGAACAGCTCCAGCCAGCCCGCCATCTTCACGCGCTGGTCGACCGACTGCGCGTAGTGGTCGAGCTCGGCGAACCAGTCGAGCGCGCGGCCGCCGTCCGGGCCGGCCACCGACACGCCGAGCCCCTCGACCCGGACGGTCTCGTCCTCCCACTGGTTCAGCCCGAGGTCGCGCTCGTGCTGCAGCGCGTCGTTGAACATGCACTGCGTCGACATCACCCGGCCGTTCCGGATCTCCTCCGGCGTCCGCGCGGACATCACCGTGACGTCGTAGTCCTTCGCCAGCAGCCCGAGGGCCAGCTGCAGCCCGGACTGGCCGGCGCCCACGATCAGGACTCTGCGCATGAAGCTCTTCTCTCCTCGGTTCAGGCCGGCGAGACGCTGCCGGCCAGCTCACGCGGCCCCGACAGGACGGCGAGCGACAACGTGTGGCTGACCAGCTCGGTCAGGGTGGCGATCGTCGACGCGCGGTCGCGGGCGTCGCAGGTGACCAGCGGGACGGCGGGGTCGAGCGCCAGCGCGTCGCGCACCTCGTCGAGGTCGTGCACCGGCTTGCCCTCGAACTGGTTGACCGCCACCACGAACGGCAGCTCCGAGTCGTTCTCGAAGTAGTTGATCGCCGCGAACGACTCGTCGATCCGGCTGGTGTCGACCAGCACGACCGCGCCGAGCGCGCCCCGGCTGAGGTCGTCCCAGAGGAACCAGAACCGCGCCTGCCCCGGCGTGCCGAACAGGTACAGCAGCAGGTCCGGGCGCAGCGTGATCCGGCCGAAGTCCATCGCCACGGTCGTGGTCGACTTGCCGCCGGGCGGGATCTCGTCGACGCCTTCGCCGGCCTCGGTCATCCACGCTTCGTTGCTCATCGGCGGCACCTCCGACACCGCGCCGACGAACGTGGTCTTGCCGACACCGAAGCCCCCGGCGACGACGATCTTCGCGGAGATCGTCAGCAGATCGCCCTCAGGCGGGGAGCCGCTTGAGCCCATCAAGGATCCTCTCGAGCACGTTGGTGTCGTGGTGGTAGGCGTGCGCGGTGGGGTGGACGAACACCGCGCCCTGGGAGGCGAGGTCCCCGATCAGCACCCGCACGACGCCCAGCGGCAGGTCCAGCCCGACCGACAGCTCGGCGATCGAGGACCGCACGCGGGCGCGTTCGTAGAGCGAGCGCGACTCGGGCATGAGCGTGTCGCTCAGCGCCGGGTCGTACCGCGGGACCGAAACCAGCGTCTCGACCAGCAGCTGGTGGCGGGTGCTGGTCCGGCCGCCGGTGAGCGCGTACGCCCGGATCCGCCGGCTGCGCCGCGGCAAGGCGGTGTCCTTTTCGGACATGGGTTTCACATCCTCGTCGGGCATCCCCATCACACCCGGGGCCGGCGCGCGGTGAGCACCTGTCGCAGTTCGGCACGCACCTCGGGGGTGAGCGCGTGGCCCGCGTTGGTGATGAACTGGGTCATCTCGTAGGCGACCACCTTCATGTCCGCGTCGCCCGTGGTCAGCACCGCGAGCCCGGCACCGGACCCGATGCCCATGAAGAGGAAGTAGCCGTGGGTGAGCCGGATGATGATCTGCTCGCAGGCGCCCTTCCCGAACAGCGCCGCGCTGTTGCCGGCCAGCGAGAGCAGGCCGCTGGCGATCGCGGCGAGCTGCTCGGCCTCCGCTTCGCCGACCGAGTCCGACGCGGTGAGCGGGAAGCCGTCGACGCTCATGATCAGCGCGTGGCTGACCCCGTGCACCTTCCGGACGAAGTCGTCGAGCAGCCAGGCGAAGTTCGCCGGGGCCGGGTGGGGGGCGCTCACGAGGCGGTTCCTCCGGGCGTTTCGTCCTGCTGGGCGTGGTTTTCGGCCTGCGCGGCCCGCTCGCCGTCGGCGAAAGCGCCGAGGTCGGCGAGCAGCTTCTCGTGCCCGTTCGCCGCCGGTTCCGCGGCCGGGGCCGGCGGTGGCGGTTCCGGGGCGGCGCCGCGGATGCTGCCGGGCACGCGGCGCGGCAGGCCGTTGACCGTCGTGCCGCCGGTGGCCCGCTCGACCGGCCGGGGCCGGGGCGTGGGCTTGCGCGGCACCGGCGCGGGCTCCGCGTGCGGGAAGGCGCCCG
The DNA here is from genome assembly GCF_014873755.1 of Amycolatopsis lexingtonensis. Lineage (NCBI taxonomy): Bacteria > Bacillati > Actinomycetota > Actinomycetes > Pseudonocardiales > Pseudonocardiaceae > Amycolatopsis > Amycolatopsis lexingtonensis. The sequence goes on along the minus strand of NZ_JADBEG010000001.1, from coordinate 1,327,320 downwards.
GGCGGCGGCGCGGCAGGCCGCCTGCCGCCACCGCTTCGGCGCCGGTCCCGGCCGGTTCGGCCGTCACGGTCCGGGTGCCCGACCACGCGTTCTCGGCGACCTCGGTGACGACGCCGGTCGGCAGCAGCACGGTGGCGACCGTGCCGTGCGGGCTGCGCCGGTCCAGGCGCACGCTGACGTCGTGCCGCGCGGCGAGGCGGGCGACGACGGCGAGACCCATGTGCCGTGCCGAGGCGTCGTCGAGGTCGCCGCCCGCGGCCAGCCGCCGGTTGAGGCCGTCGATGCGGTCGGCGGGAATGCCGATGCCTTCGTCCTCGATCCGGACGAGCACGCTGCCCTGCTCGGTCAGGTGCGCGCTGACGTGCACCGGCGAGCTGGGCGAGGACTGGTTGGCGGCGTTGTCGAGCAGCTCCGCGAGCACCCGGCCCAGGTCTTCGGCGGCGAAGCCGACGACGCCGAGGTTCACCACCCGGCCGATGGTGATCCGGGCGTAGTGGTCGATCGAGGACATCGCGGCGCGCACCAGGTCGAGCACCGAGGTCGCGCGGGCGGCGTCGTCGGCGGTGTCCTGCCCGGCCAGCACGCGCAGGTTCTCGGCGTTGCGCCGCAGCCGCGTGGCGAGGTGGTCGAGCTGGTAGAGCTCGGCGAGGCGGTGGTGGTCCTCCTCCCCCGCTTCGAGCTCCTCGAGACGGGCGAGTAGCTGGTCGAGCAGGTTGAGGTCACGCAGCGCCACGCTGGCGCAGATCTCGGCCAGGACGCCTTCGTCCGCGGGAGGCGGCGCCGGCGTCACTTCGGGGCGCGGCAGCTCCGCGATCGCCGGCCCCGCCGGGGGCTGGAACCCGGGGTGCTTCGGCGGCGCGGTGAGGTACTGCGCGGCGGCGACCCGCGAGCGGTCCAGCAGGACGCGTGATCGATCCAGGAGTTCCCGGGCCCGGCTCGCCATGTGGTCCCACTTCTTCCTTGCTCAGGTTCGGCAACGACTGCATCGCGCCGACCCCAGGGCGGCGATGCCGGACATGCAAGCAGAAAGGTTCGTCGGATGTCCACAACCGGTCTCCGCCCGATCGCTGGACGTGACCGGATTTCGGCGCCGTCGCTGCTGGTGAGCGCAGCGGACTAGGCCATTCGGCTCATTTTTGCATCTTGCACCCGGCAACGGAGCGCACACAGCGCCCGATACCGCAGCTCCGCGGCCCGCGCACCGCGAAATCCCCGGTCGTGCCCGATTCGTCCCAAAGTTGCGGGCCACGCACTTTTTTGCGGGGCACGCAAGTTTTTCGCTACACTCCGTTCATGCCGCCGGACGAACCACCCAAGCTGACCCTGCGCGAGCGCAAGAAGCGCGAAGCACGCAAGGCGCTCGCCCAGGCGGCACTGCGGCTGACGCTGGACCGCGGGCTGGAGAACGTGAAGGTCGAGGACATCGCCACCGAAGTGGGCGTGTCACCCCGCACATTCAACAACTACTTCTCCAGCAAGGAGCAGGCGGTCTGCTCGGTCGTCGTCGACCGGCACGAGGGGATGCGCGAAGCCCTGCTCGCGCGGCCGGACGGCGAGCCGCTCTGGGAGTCCGTCAAGCACGCGGTGCTCGAGCAATATTCGCGTGAAGGCGAACCCGATCGCGCGTATGTTGCGCGTATCCGGGAGCTGATGGGACGGCTCATGCTGCGCGGGGAGTTCCTCAACGCCCACGCGGCCGTCGAGCGCGTCCTGGCCGAAACGATCGCGAAACGGGTGGGCGGTGTGGACCACCTGTTGTGCCGGCTGATGGCGGCATCCGTGGAAAGCGCTGTCCGGGTGGCCTTCACCAACTGGTTCACGACCGAAGGCGAGCCGTTCCTGCCGATCCTGGAACGGCTGCTCAACGAGCTTTCCGCGGGGATGCCCACCCTGACCGCCGGCACCGCCGCTCCGCAACCCGAACCGACCACCACCGCACTGGGGGAATCGTTGTGCTAGTCAAGCTCCTGCGCAGCCACCTGCGCCCGTACCGGAGCACGCTGTGGGTGATCGTCCTGCTCCAGCTCGTGCAGACGATCGCCATGCTCTACCTGCCGACGCTGAACGCCGACATCGTCGACAACGGCCTCATCAAGGGCGACATGGACTACATCATCCGCGTCGGCGCGATGATGCTCGTCATCACGCTCGCGCAGATCGCCGGCTCGATCGGCGCGGTGTACTTCGGCGCCCGCACCGCGATGGCGATCGGCCGCGACATCCGCGCCGGCGTCTTCCACCGGGTGCAGGACTTCTCGGCCCGCGAGGTCGGCCAGTTCGGCACGCCGTCGCTGATCACCCGCACCACCAACGACGTCCAGCAGATCCAGATGCTGGTGCTGATGACGCTCACGCTGATGGTGTCCGCGCCGATCATGTGCATCGGCGGCATCATCCTGGCGCTCAACCTCGACGTGCCGCTGTCGTCACTGCTGCTGGTCATCGTGCCGGTGCTGGCGGTCGCGGTCGGCACGATCATCACGAAGATGCGCCCGGCGTTCCGGCTGATGCAGGAGCGCATCGACCGGATCAACCAGATCCTGCGCGAGCAGATCATGGGCATCCGCGTCATCCGGGCGTTCGTCCGCGACAAGCACGAGCGGGAGCGCTTCGACGTCGCCAACGACCAGCTGCTCACCGTGTCGCTGCGGGTCGGCCGCCTGATGGCGCTGATGTTCCCGATCGTCATGCTGGTCATGAACGCCTCCAGCGTCGCCGTGCTGTGGTTCGGCGGGCAGCGGATCGACTCGGGCAGCATGCAGATCGGCGCGATGACCGCGTTCCTGTCCTACCTGCTGCAGATCCTGATGGCCGTCATGATGGCCACGTTCATGTTCATGATGGTGCCGCGCGCGGAGGTCAGCGCCGAGCGGATCAGCGAGGTGCTCGACACCGAGTCGAGCGTCCGCCCGCCGGTGTCGCCGATCCGGCCCGGCGCGGTGCACGGGCACCTGGAGCTGTCAGGTGTCGAGTTCCGCTATCCCGGCGCGGAAAAGCCGGTGCTGTGCGACATTTCGCTGATCGGGCGGCCGGGTGAGACCACCGCGGTGATCGGCTCGACGGGCACCGGCAAGACCACGCTGCTCAACCTGATCCCGCGCCTGATGGACGCCACCCGCGGCACGGTGAAGGTGGACGGCGTCGACGTCCGCGACCTGGACCCGGCGGTGCTCGCCCGCGCGGTCGGGCTGGTGCCGCAGAAGCCGTACCTGTTCGCCGGCACGGTGGCGAGCAACCTGCGCTACGGCAACCCGGACGCGACCGACGAAGAGCTGTGGCACGCGCTGGAAGTGGCGCAGGGCAAGGACTTCGTCGAAGCCATGCCGGAGGGCCTGGACGCCCCGATCGCCCAGGGCGGCACGAACGTCTCGGGCGGTCAGCGCCAGCGGCTCGCGATCGCGCGGATGCTGGTGCACAAGCCGGAGATCTACCTGTTCGACGACTCGTTCTCCGCGCTCGACTACGCGACCGACGCGGCCCTGCGCCGCGCGCTGGTGGCGGAAACGGCCGAGGCGACGGTGGTCATCGTGGCGCAGCGGGTCAGCACGATCCGCGGCGCCGACCGGATCATCGTCCTCGACGAAGGCCGCGTCGTCGGCACCGGCACCCACCACGAACTCATGGACGGCAACGAAACCTACCGGGAGATCGTGCTGTCCCAGCTCACCGAACAGGAGGCGGCGTGAGCACCACGGAATCGCCCAAAGCCGCCGTCACCGAGGCCGGGGAACGGCCGACCGCCGAGCGGCACAAGAACACCGGTGCCGCGACCGTAGGGCCCGGCCGCTGGATGGCCGGCGGCGCGCCGCCGGAGAAAGCGCTCGACTTCAAGGGTTCGCTGAAGCGGCTGCTGCGGCTGCTGCGCCCGCAGCGGGTCGCGCTCATCGGCGTGCTCGTGCTCGGCGCGGCCAGCGTCACGCTCACCGTGATCGGCCCGAAGATCCTCGGCCAGGCCACCGACGCGATCCTCGCCGGCGTGCTCGGCAAGCAGGTGCCGCCGGGCGTCACGAAGGAACAGATCGTCGCCGGGCTGCGCGCCCGCGGCGACGGCACGCTCGCCGACATCTACAGCCGCGTCGACCTCGTGCCCGGCGTCGGCATCGACTTCGACAAGGTCGGGCAGATCCTGCTCACCGTGCTGGCGCTGTTCGTGATTTCGTCGTTCTTCGGACTGATCCAGGCCCGGCTGACGACGACGCTGGTGCAGCAGGCGGTGTACCGGCTGCGCGAAGAGGTCGAGGCCAAGTTCTCGCGGCTGCCGCTGAAGTACTTCGACCGCCAGCCGCGCGGCGAGGTGCTTTCCCGCGTCACCAACGACATCGACAACCTGGCGATGTCGTTGCAGCAGACGTTGTCGCAGATCGTCTCGTCGCTGCTGACGGTGATCGGCGTGCTGATCATGATGTTCCTGATCTCGCCGCTGCTGGCGGTGATCGCGCTGCTCACGGTGCCGCTCTCGGCCGTGGTGGCGGCGAAGATCGGCAAGCGGGCGCAGCCGAACTTCATCAAGCAGTGGTCGACGACCGGCAAGCTCAACGCGCACGTCGAGGAGATGTACACCGGCCACTCGCTGGTCAAGGTGTTCGGCCGCCGCGACGAGGCCGCGGCGATCTTCGACAAGCAGAACGACACCCTGTACCAGGCCAGCTTCCGGGCGCAGTTCATCTCCGGCATGATCCAGCCGGCGATGATGTTCATCGGCAACCTGAGCTACGTGCTGGTGGCGGTGATCGGCGCGCTGCGCGTGGCGTCGGGCAGCCTGACCCTCGGCGAGGTGCAGGCGTTCATCCAGTACTCGCGCCAGTTCAGCCAGCCGGTCACTCAGATCGCGAGCATGGCGAACCTGCTGCAGTCCGGCGTCGCGTCGGCCGAGCGGGTGTTCGCGCTGCTCGACGCCGAGGAGCAGGGCCCGGAACCGGCTTCGCCGGAGCGTCCCTCGCCGGTGCGCGGCCGGGTCGAGTTCCAGGACGTGTCCTTCCGCTACCTGCCCGACAAGCCGCTGATCGACGACCTGTCGCTGACCGTGGAACCCGGCCAGACGGTGGCGATCGTCGGCCCGACCGGCGCGGGCAAGACGACGCTGGTCAACCTGCTCATGCGCTTCTACGAGCTGGACGGCGGCCGGATCACGCTCGACGGCGTCGACATCGCGAAGATGAACCGTGAGGAGCTGCGCGACCAGACCGGCATGGTGCTGCAGGACGCGTGGCTGTTCGGCGGCACGATCGCGGAGAACATCGCCTACGGCGCGGACAACCCGACGCACGAGGAGATCGTCGAAGCCGCGAAGGCGACGCACGTGGACCGTTTCGTCCGCACGCTCCCGGACGGCTACGAGACGGTGCTCGACGACGAAGGCGGCACGGTCAGCGCGGGCGAGAAGCAGCTGATCACGGTGGCGCGGGCGTTCCTGGCCAAGCCGGTGATCCTGATCCTCGACGAGGCGACGAGTTCGGTGGACACCCGGACCGAGGTGCTCATCCAGCGGGCGATGAACTCGCTGCGCAGCGGCCGGACGAGTTTCGTGATCGCGCACCGGCTGTCGACCATCCGCGACGCCGACGTGATCCTGGTGATGGAGCACGGGCAGATCGTCGAGCAGGGCGACCACGAAACGCTGCTGCGCAGCGGTGGCGCTTACGCCCGGCTGTACGCGGCCCAGTTCGCGGAGGCGATGGCCGAGACGGACTGAGGCCGGGAGCCGCGGCGATGGTCTTGAATGAGTCATTCAGGACCTCCCACGACCTGAATGACTCATTCAAGACACCGGCCGGCCTCGAACGACCGCCGGCGCGCTGCCCAGCGGGCCGAGCCGGAGCACCCGACCGGTACCCTGGAAGCTCTTGCGGCGGAAGGGGTACCGGGGCGGCCATGGCCGACAGACTCGAGGAATACCGCGGCAAACGCGGCAAGGACCGCACCCCCGAACCCTGGCCGGACGGCCCGCCCGAGCCCGGGGACGACGACCTCTTCGTCATCCAGGAGCACCACGCCACCCGCCTGCACTGGGACTTCCGCCTGGAGCGCGACGGCGTGCTCGTCTCCTGGGCCGTGCCCAAGGGCCTGCCGCTCTCCCCCGGCGTCTCCCGGCTCGCCGTGCACACCGAAGACCACCCCATGGAGTACCTCACCTTCGAGGGCGAGATCCCGGCGGGCGAATACGGCGGCGGCCGGATGACGGTGTGGGACACCGGGAAGTACGAAACCCTGCACTGGAACGACCACAAGGTCGAGGTCGTCTTCCACGGCGGCCGCGCCCGCGGCAAGTACCTGTTCCTCAACCGGCACGACGAGGACGACCGCGACTGGACCCTGCGGCGCCTCGATCCCGCCGAGCCCGGGCACGAAGACGCGCCCGAATTCCTCGAACCGATGACCGCGGTGCCCGGCGATCTGCCCGCCGACGACGACGCGTGGTCCTACGAATTCGCCTGGGGCGGCCTGCGGACGATGCTGCTGGTCAGCGGCGGCCGGGTCACCGCGCACGACGAAACCGGCGCCGACGTCACCGGGCGGTACCCCGAGCTGCACAAGCTCGGCGAAGAGCTCGGCTCGACCGAAGTGCTGCTGGACGGCGAAGTCGTCGTCATCAAGGACGGCAAGCCCTACGCGGACGGTCTCGAAGAGCGCCGCAAGGCCGACGGCGCCGCCGCCAAGCGCCTCAAGACCCACTGCCCGGTGTTCTACTTCGCCTCCGACGTCCTGCACCTCGACGGCAAGCCGACCCTGGACCTGCCGTACACGAAACGCCGGGAGCTCCTCGACGGCCTGGCCATCGAGGACCGGCACTGGCAGGTGCCGCGCTACTACGCCGGTGGCGGCGAGGCCGTCGCCGGGGCCAGCCGGCAGCACGGCCTGCCCGGCGTCATCGCGAAACGGGCCGACAGCCCGTACCGGCCCGGCGACGGCTCGGGCGACTGGCTGCTGATCAAGAACTGACCCGCCGGGCCAGCGCCACGCCCGCGACGACGACCACGGCGCCCGCCACGACGTTGCCGATCAGGGCACCCGTCGACGGCGGGGTTTCGCCGCCGTGGCGAAGCAGCCACGGCGAAACGGCGGCCCACGCGCCCAGTACCGGGACGACCCAGCCGATCAGGGCGAGCCGCCGGGTGGCCGTGCGGGCGATCGCCAGCGCGATCAGGACCAGGCCGACCAGGGTGTCGCTCAGCGCGAGCACGCCCGCGCCGCCGAAACCGGCGATCCACGGGGCCAGGACCAGGTAGAGCCCGGCCAGCAGGACGAAGCCCGCCGCGGCGCCGATCAGCGCCGTGCGCGGGCGGGGAGCCGGGGTGCTGTGCGAAGTCATCTCCTCACCTCCACCCGCGCGGGTACCCGGCCGTCGCGGCCGGTAACCGGGGCCTGTCCGCCGCCCTCGGGACGGACAGGCCCCGGACGTCAGCAGCCGCAGGTGTAGTACGTGATGTCCCAGTGGTTGCCCTCGTCGCAGTAGAGGTTGCCGGAGCCGGCCTTCCACTGCGGGTAGCCGTCGCCGCGCAGGCCGATGTAGCCGAAGCTGTTCTTGATGTAGGAGTCGATGCAGCTGTTGTGCGAGATGTCGACCTTGTAGCCGTTCCAGTGGCTGTAGGTGCCGGACGCGTGCCCGGTCTCGGTGCCCCCGGTGATGTTGATCGCGCAGCCGCTCGCCCGCTTCAGCGTGATGACGCCGCTGACCGTGCTCTGGTTGATCTGCTCGTACGACGTGCACGTCGAGTTGTAGCGGTCCGTGCAGCCGCCGCTGGACGAGTGCGTCACCCCGGCCGCGGACAGCTGCGACGCCGCCTGCGCCTGGGTCAGCTTGGTGACCTCGACGCTCGCCGACGCGGTGCCGATGGTCGCGAACACCACCGTCGCCGCCGCGGCGACCAGCCCCAGTGCCGCCCGCGCCAGAATCCGATGTCCCGGCATGCCTTGCTCCTTCTTGTGCGACGATCCGAACGGCGGCAGCCAAATGGGGGCGGCCATAACTTCGCCAAACACCGCCGCCGCGGACCGGGGCACGAGGCCGTCAGGTCCTGATCTTCGTCAAGAGTTCACGACGGCGGTCACGGGCCGGGGATTCACCGGTCACGCTCGCCAGTTCCCCCAGCGCGCGCAGTTCCCACAGCGGAAATCCGAGCTCGCGGAACAGCCCGGCCGCGCCGCGCAGGCACCGCGCCGCCTCGGGTGCGGCGTCCTCGGCCGCGTGCGTCCGGCCCAGGCTGAGCAGGGCGTACCCGGCACCGCGGCGGTCGCGCAGCTCCCGGAACACGCCCATGGCGGCCAGCAGGTGCCGCCGCGCCCCCGCCGGATCCCCCGCGAGGCGGCGGGCTTCGGCCAGGCTGCGGTGGGTGTAGGCGGCGGCGTGCCGGTGCCCGATCTGGTCGAACAGCGCCAGCGACCGCGTCAGGCACCGCTGCCCGTCGGCGAGTTCCCCGGCTTCGGTGTGCAGGTCGCCGAGGCTGCGCAGGACGTGCGCCTCCCAGTGCCGCTCCCGCGTGCGGACGGCGCCGCCGAGCGCACCGGTGAGCAGGTCCGCCGCCTGGTCGCACCCACCGTGGCGGCGCAGGACGTCGGCGTAGCGCTTCGCGGCCTGGTCGTGCAAGCGGCCGTCGTCGCATTCGCGGGCGAGCAGCATGCTGACTTCGAAGCTCTCGACCGCCCGCCGCACATCGCCGACGTCTTCGGCCAGCGACCCCAGCTGCGCCGCCGCGGCCGCCTGCCCGCGCCGGTCCCCGCAGGCCCGCAGCAACTCGAGCGCTTCCCGCAGCTCGGCTTCGGCGGCGCACGGGTCACCGCCGTCGAGGTGGACGTCGGCGAGCGCGGCCAGCGCCGTACCGGTCCCCCGCGGATCGTCCAGGAGCCGGAAGCGGTGCTCGGCCATCGCGAAGTAGTTCCGCGCCTGCCGCGCGTGCCCGTGCTGCCAGTGCACGGCGCCGAGGTTGTAGAGCTTCTCGGCCTCCGCGCGAGGATCGCGGCGCCGCCGCGCCGCGGCCAGCCCGGCCACGGTGACCGCACGGGCCGCGTGCCCGAGCCACGGCGTGCCGGCGAGCGCGGTGCAGGCGTCCGCGAGCTGTTCGGTCAGCTCGTGCCAGCCATGCGCCCCGGCCAGCCGAACGGCGGCCGCGAGGTGCCCGGTTTCGGCGGCGGCCCAGGCGACGGGGTCCTCGGCGATGCGGCGGAGCACCGCCGGGTCGGGCTTGGCTGGGGTGGGGCTGCCCGCCGCATCCGCCGATCCCCGCTCAGCCGCTGGGCGGCCGAGCGCATGCCGCGCCAATACCAGCGCGGCCTCGCAAGCACGGCGCAGCGCGGCCGGATCCACCTCCCCCGGCGCACCCTCCGCCAGCACCAGCCGCACGAACGGCGGGACCGTGCCCGCCGGGTCCCGCAAGTGCGCGGCGGCCAGCCCGTCGAGCCGGTCGCGGGCTTCCGCCGTCGGGCGGTCGAGCAGCGCCGCCGCCGACCAGTCCGGGACTGCCCCATCAAACTCGGCGAGCAGCCTCAGCAGCGCGACGTCGGCCGCGGGCCGCTCGCGCAGTGCCGACGTCACCGCGGCACGGACACCCAGGTCGCCCGCGGTCAGCTCGTCGAGGCGCCGCCGGTCGTCGGCCAGGCGGGCAGCCAGTTCGGCGACCCGCAGGTTCGGCCGGGCCGCGAGGCGCACCCCGGCGATCCGGACGGCCAGTGCGAGCCCGCCGCACCGGCCGAGAAGCCGTTGCGCCGCTTCGGGTTCCGCGCGCAGCCGTGCCTCTCCCGCGACGGCGGCCAGCAGCGCCCAAGCGTCCTCTGTGGACAGCTCGGCCACCGGGACCGGGTGCGCGCCGCAGAGGCCGGGCAGCTCGCGGCGGGTGGTGACCAGCGCCGCGCAGCCGGGGCCGCTCGGGAGCAGCGCACGCACCTGGGCTTCGGACGCGGCGTCTTCCAGCAGCACCAGCAGCCGCCGGTCGGCGGTGTAGCCGCGCCAGAGGCCGGGCAGGCCCGCGCGGTCGGCAAGTTCCGCGGGCGTCGCCCCGAGTGCGCGCAGGAACCCCGCCAGCACGGCCGCGGGTTCGGCGGGCGTCCCGTCCGGACCGCGCAGCGACGCCGTCAGCTGGCCGTCGGGAAAACGGCGGCGGACGCGCCACGCGGCCTGCACGGCCAGCGCGGACTTCCCGGCCCCGGCGGCGCCGTGCAGCACGACCGGCGCCGGTCCCCGCAAGGCACGCGTGACGCCGGCGAGTTCGGCCGCGCGGCCGGTGAAGTCGGGTACGGCGGGCGGGAGCTGGGCGGGCGGGCCCGGCGTCGTCCACTCGGTGCCGGCGATCCGGCGGTACACCGCGACGAGGTCCGCGCCCGGCCACACCCCCGCCTCTTCCCAGAGCGCCCGCCGGGTGCGGCGGAGCACCTCCAGCGCCGATTCGCGGCGGCCGACCGTGCCGAGCGCGGCAGCGAGCCGGGCGGCGAACCGCTCGTCGGCCGGCCGGGCCGCGACCACCGGCCCGAGCCGCTCGACCACCGACCCGCCGTCGCCGTCGGCCAGCTCCAGCTCGACCAGCTGCAGCAGGGCCGCCGAGCGCCGGTCCTCCAGCCACAGCTTGTGCGCCTCCAGCAGCGGCCCGCCGGCGACGTCGGCGAACGCGTCGCCCCGCCAGCAGGCCAGCGCCCGTTCGAGCGCGCGACGGCGCTGGGCGCGGTCGTCGGCGCCCGCCGACAGCCACGTCAGGAACTCGTCCGCGTCCAGCTCGCCCGGCTCGACCGTCAGCGCGTACCCCCGCGGCCCGGACCGCAGCCGCTGCCCGGCCTCGGCCGCACCGAGGCCGGGTGAGAGCGTCTTGCGCAGCTTCGACACGGTGACCTGCACGATCGCCGCGGCGCTCGACGGCGCGCCGTCCGGCCACAGCTCGTCGACCAGCGTGTCGCGGCCGACGAACTGGCCGGCGCGGGCGAGCAGGACGGCGAGCAGCCGCCGCGGCTGGGCCGCCGAGGGCAGCGGGACGGAGGCCGTCATCGGGCCGAGCACCTGGAACCGCACGGCTACAACACCCCACCCGCGAGATCACCTGATCGAGCGAGCTGAATCTAACCGCCGGGCGCGCGGCGTGTCCGCCGATCACCCGGATGGCCGACGACGTCGGTCAGGTGTGCGCGAGCAGCTTCCCCAGCAGTTCGGGGTGCTCTGCCAGCCCTTGACGCAGGGTGTGTTCCCGCAACGGCTTGAGGTCGCCGTACGGCTGGTTCGCCCAGTCCAGCGCGCCCTGCGGCGGCTCGGGGTCGTACTCGATGGCGAACTGGATGTTCGTCGCGACCTGCCGCCCGGCCAGCCGTTCCACCAGGTGCAGCGCCAGGTCGATGCCCGCGGACACCCCGGCGGCGGTGATCACGGAGCCGTCCTCGACCCATCGCCGCGCGACCGGCGTGGCACCCAGCCCGGGGAGGACGTCGCGGAACATCCAGTGCGTGGTCGCCTGCTTGCCTTCGAGGAGGCCCGCCGCCCCGAGGATCAGCGACCCGGTGCAGACCGACGTCACCAGCTCCGCGCCCGCGGCCGCGGTGCGCAGCCAGGCGAGGAGGCGCTCGTCGGCCATCGCCCGCAGCGTCGGCACGGTGCCGCCGGGGACGAGCACCGCGTACGGCGCCGGGACCTCCTCGAAGGTGTGGCTCGGGGCGACGCGCAGCGGCGTGTCCGTGCCGACGGGGTCCGTGCTCGCGCCGACGACGACGGTCCGGTAGCCGGCGTCCATTTGCGCGAGCGCGCTGAGCACCTGCAGCGGGCCCACGAGGTCGAGCGGCGTCAGCCCGGGGTAAACGACGAAGGCGAGGGTCTTCTGCTCATCGGTCATGGCCCCGACCATGGCGGGCCGGGACGGCGGACGCGCCGCCGATGTCCGGATTCCTGCGAACCGCGTCCGAGCGCCCGGTCCGGCTGCTAGCGTTCGATCATGCCAGGGTCACCCAGACGGGTCGTGATCGTCGGGTACGCCGACGCCGAGCTGCTGGACATCGCGTGCCCCGCCGATGTGTTCGACGCGGCGAACCGGCTCGGCGCGCGGCCGCCGTACGAGCTCCAGCTCGCCTCGGTCGACGGGCACGGCATCCGCACCGGCGCCGGGCTGGTGCTGCAGCCGCACCTGCGGCTCGACCAGGTGACCGGCGACCTCGACACGCTGGTCGTCGCGGGCGGCTGGGGCAGCCCGGCCGCGGCGGCCGACGAGCGCGTCCTCGCCCACGTCCGGCGGCTGGCCCGCACCAGCCGCCGGGTCGCGTCGGTCTGCACGGGCGCCGAGGTGCTCGCCGCGGCCGGCCTGCTCAACGGCCGCCGCGCGACCACCCACTGGCGCTACGCGGCCAAGCTCGCCCGGGACTACCCGGCGGTGACGGTGGACCCGGTGCCGCTGTACGTCCGCCACGGCAACGTCTACACGGCGGCGGGCGTGACGAGCGGGCTCGACCTGACGCTGTCGCTGGTGGAGGCCGACCACGGCCCGTCGCTGGCCCGTGAGGCGGCCCGCGCGCTGGTCACGTACCTGCAGCGGCCCGGGAACCAGGCCCAGGTGAGCCTGTTCCTGTCCGGTCCCCCGCCGGAGCACCGCGAGGTCCGCGACCTCACCGCGTACATCGCCGAGCACCTCGACGAGGACCTGGGGACGCCGGCCCTCGCGGCCCGCGCGGGCATCAGCACCCGCCAGCTGACCCGGCTGTTCGACGCGCACCTCGGCACCACGCCCGGCCGGTACGTCCGGACGATCCGCACCGAGCAGGCGGCCCGGCTGCTGTCCGGGACCGACCTCCCGCTGGCCACGATCGCCCGCCGCTGCGGCTTCGGCTCGACGGAAACCCTGCGGCAGGCGTTCCTCGACCACTTCGACACCCCGCCGTCGGCCTACCGGCGGGTGCACCTGCGCCAGGCGTACGGCTGAGGCAACCGGACGAACCGGTCCGACGGCGGCCCCTGACGCGGGCGCCGGGATCCCGCTGTCAGGATGTGCGGGTGGACCGCCCCGACCTCGCCGACGACGACACCGGCCCGATTCGCCGGGTGACGGACGAGCTGTCCCCTTCGCCGGGGCCCGGGACGTCCGGAACGCCGGGAACGCCCGGGAAACCGGCCCGCCGCACGCCTGAGGGCGCTCGCCGCCGCACGGACACCGGCCCGCGGCGCGCACCCGTCGAGACCGGTTCGCACCGGATCCCGGCCGAGACCGCGGCCCCTCGCAGCGGCCGCCGCGCCGACACCGGCCCGCAACGGGTCCCGGCCGCTGACCAAGCCGATTCCACGGCCACCCGCCGCAGGGACACCGGCCGGGCCCCGGCCGACACCGCCGCTCCCCACGCCAGTCGCCGAGCCGACACCGGGCCCCAGCGCACCGCTCGCCGAGGCGACACCGGACCCCAGCGAGTCCCGCGTGGCAGCAAGCCGCGCACTCCGGCGGAAACCACCCCCGCTGCCGAAACCGGCCACGGACACGGCCATGGTCACGGTCACGGCCCCGCCGCCCCCGCCTCCCGCCGGGTCAAACTGCTCCTGATCTGGCTCCTCGCCCCGCTGGCCCTGGCCACCGTCGTCGGCATGGTCGTCCTCTACCCGTGGGGCAAGGCCTCCCCGACCAGCGTCGTCCCCCAGGGCACGCCCGTGCACGCGAACATCACCGCCACCAACACCGGCCCCTGCCTCGCGCAGGGCCAGGTGCAGGTCGGCGACCAGACCGACCCGAACGCGAAACCCTGCCTGACCGTCGACCTGACCATGACCGACGGGCCGGCGACCGGGAAGCAGCTCAAGCTGACCGTCCCGATCGAGCCCAGCACCCCGCGGTTCGCCGCCGGGGACGCCGTCGTGCTCGCCTACAACGGCGGGAACGCCGGCGATCCCGCCAGTTTCCAGCTGGTCGACTTCCAGCGCGGGACGCCGCTGCTCGTGCTGGCCGCGCTGTTCGCGGTCGCGGTGCTCGTGCTCGGCCGCTGGCAAGGGCTCGCCGCGCTGGTGGCGCTCGGGCTGTCCTTCGTCGTCATCGCGCTGTTCATCCTCCCGGCCATCCTCGCCGGCGAGAACCCGCTGGTGGTGGCGATCGCCGGGGCGGGCGCGATCATGTTCATCGCGCTGTACCTGACCCACGGGCTGTCGGCGAGAACGTCGGCCGCCGTGCTCGGGACGCTCGTCAGCCTCGCGCTCATCGGCATCCTCTCCGCGATCTTCTCCGCCGCGGCGTCGCTCACCGGCCTCGACGACAGCACGTCGACGCTCATCGGGTCGCTCGGCCACGGCATCGACGCACGCGGACTGCTGCTCGCCGGGGTCGTGATCGGCGCGCTCGGCGTCCTCGACGACGTCACCGTCACCCAGACCAGCGCCGTCTGGGAGCTGCGCCGCGCCAACCCGGACCTGCCCTGGCAGGAGCTGTACCGCTCCGGCCTGCGGATCGGCCGCGACCACGTCGGCTCCGCGGTCAACACGCTCGTCATGGCCTACGCCGGGGCCGCGCTGCCGGTGCTGCTGTACTCGTCGATCTCCGGGGTCGGCCTGGGCTCGCTGCTGGGCAGCGAAGAAATCGCGCAGGAGATCATCCGCACGCTCGCGGGCAGCGTCGGCATCGTCGCGGCCGTCCCGGTGACGACGGTCCTGGCCGCCCTGATCGCCTCCCGCGAGCCCGCGACCTACCTCAGCAGCACCACGAAGACCGTTCCGTCCCACCCGTAACAGCGGCGCATCCCGGGCTCGCCGGACCAGCGAGAACGGGGTAGGAAAGCCGCATGTTCCTGTTCGCCGGACCGCGGTGCCTCGTGCGGGGCGCGCTGCGGGTGGTCACGGGCACCGTCCAGGCCGTGGAGTCGCTCCCGCGCATCGCGGCCGCCCTGGAGGACGTCCGGGCCACGCTGCACCACATCGAGCGTCTGGCCGCGTACATCGCGCAGGAGGTGCCGGAGCTCGTCTACCAGCTCGAGCAACTCCGCGAAGAGGACGACGTCAGCCGAGAGTCGCCACGAACCGGCTGACGGCTTCCATCGTGAAGCGCTGCACGTACTTCCCCGACGGCGCCACCGACGCCAGCCGGTAGAGCGGGCGCTCCGCCACGCCGGAGCCGCGCGCCTCCGCCTTCAGCTCGGCGACCAGCAGCTCGCCGAAGACGAGGCCGTTGGCCTCGGTGTTGTTCATCAGCGCGTTCGCCAGCTTCCGCAGCTGCAGGATGCCCAGCTCGCGCCCGCCGGTCCCGGAGAACACCGCGAGGTCGACCTTCGCGACCTTGCCGCGCTGCCCGGCGTTGACCAGCAGGCTGACCGTGCGGCTCCCCCGGACGTCGCCGACGACGAGGTCGAGCCGGGTCGCGGCGACCAGGTCGACCCGGCGCAGGCCCCAGGTGCGCACGAGCAGCGTCGAGCCCTCCAGCCAGACGCGGCGGCGGATGCTGACCGCCATCACGTACAGCAGCGGCAGGGCGATGACCAGCGCGACGACCAGCCCGGTCACCGTGCCGCCGATCAGCCCGGCGATGCCGCCGAACGCCGCGGCCACGATGACCACGCCGATCAGGCCCGAGATCCCCCGGCGGCGGCGCCCGCGCGGGTCCTCCTCGAACAGCGCGATCCGCTCGGTCGTCTCGTCGGCCATGCTCACGCCCCCGTCCCGGCGAGGAACGGGTTGCCCGCGCGTTCCCGGCCGATCGTCGTCGCCGGGCCGTGGCCCGGCAGCACCACCGTGTCGTCCGGCAGGCTCGCCACCAGCTCCCGCACCGCTTCCGCCACGTCGCCGCGGCCCACCGACCCGGCGAACAGCGTGTCGCCGGTCAGCGCGAGCCGGCCACCTTCGGCCGTCTCCAGGACGAGCACCACCGAACCCGGGGTGTGCCCGGGCGCCGGGCGGACGTCGATGTCCAGGCCGGCGAAGGTCCCGGTCCCGAGCGGGACGCTGGCCCCGTCGTGGAGCGGGGCGTCGGCCGGGTGCAGGTGCAGCGGGACGCCGTGCTCGGCCGACAGCGCAGCGGCCGAAGCGACGTGGTCGGGGTGCCCGTGGGTGGCCACCAGCGCCGCCGGGACCAGCCGGTGCTCGGCGAGCGCGGCGGCCAGCGGCGCGGCCACCTCCTGCCCCGGATCCACGACCACGCACGGCCCGCCGGCGGCCTCCGCCAGCAGGTAGCAGTTGGCCTGCAGCGGGCCGCTGCCGAACCCGACGACGAGCACCGAACGCCTCCCGGACATCCGCGCCGGATGGCGCCGATCACGATCGGGTTGAGACTAGCGGGCCCTGTACATGGTCCTCACAGGCTGTGCCCATACACTGCCGCTACCTCAGACGTGTGACACGAGCGGAAACCTGGAGGGTACGGGGTGGCGACCAACCAGCAGCGCCGCGAAGCTGCGAAGCGCAAGCTCGAGAGGCAGCTCGAGCGCCGATTGGAGCAGCAGAAGCGACGCCGGAGGATCGGCGCCGGCGTCGTCGGCGTGGCGGTCCTCGTCGTCGCGGGCGTGGTGGTGTGGATCGTCAGCGCGAACGGCGGCGAAAACACCGACGCCGCGGCGTCGTCGTCGGCCACTCCGCCGCCGACCGAAGTCCAGATCCCGACGCAGCGCACCGCGCTGCCGAAGCGGGCCAAGGCGCTGCCGAACCCGACGACGTGCGACTTCAAGGCCGACACGACGGGCAGCAAGGCGCCGAAGAAGGTGAACACCCCGGACGGCAAGAACGTCCCGTCGACCGGCACGGTGAACGTGACGCTCAAGAGCACCGCGGGCGACATCCCGCTGACGCTCGACCGGTCGCTCGCGCCCTGCGCGGTGCAGAGCTTCATCAGCCTCGCGAAGCAGAACTTCTACAACGACACCATGTGCCACCGGCTCGGCACCGAAGGCCTGCAGATGCTGCAGTGCGGTGACCCGTCGGCCACCGGTGACCCGACGACCGACGGCCAGGGCGGCCCCGGCTACACGATGCCGGACGAGGCGTTCCCGGAGATCAAGTACGGCCGCGGCATCCTCGCCATGGCGAAGACGTCCGCCCCGAACTCCGGCGGCAGCCAGTTCTTCATGGTCTACGGCAACGCCGAGGGCCTGCCGGCGGACTACTCGGTGTTCGGCAGCATCAGCGACGAGGGCCTGAAGGTGCTCGACGCGGTCGCCAAGGCGGGCATCGCGAACCCGAACCCGCAGGACGGCACCGGGGCGCCGACCAAGCAGGTCAAGTTCACGGGCGTCACCGTCCAGTAGTGCCGCCCCGCTACGAGCTGAACGGGGATCCGCTCGGCCCGGACGCCGCACTCGCGGGAATGGTCTCCTACGGCCACTTCACCGCGATGCAGGTCCGGGACGGGCGGGTCCGCGGGCTCGCGCTGCACCTCGAACGGCTCGCGACGAGCACCCGGCTGCTGTTCGGCACCGATCTCGACGTCGACCTGGTGCGCTCCTACGTCCGGCAGGCGATCGCCGGCGAACCCGCGCTGTCGGTGCGGGTCGTGGTGCTCACGCACTCGCTCGACGAGCCGATGCAACCGGAGATCCTGGTCCGAACGCTCCCGCCGCGCCCGCCCGACCCGGCGCCGCTGCGCCTGCGGACGGTCCGCTACGAGCGCGATCTGCCGCAGGTGAAGCACCTGGGCACGTTCGGGCTGATCCACCACTCCCGCCAGGCCGCGCTGGCCGGGTTCGACGACGCGCTGTTCGTCGACCACGCCGGGCGGATCAGCGAAGCGTCGATCTGGAACGCCGGTTTCCTGGCCGGCGACACCGTCGTGTGGCCGGAAGCCGCGGTGCTGCCCGGCATCACCATGCTGGTGCAGAAGGAAGCCCTGCGGCGGCTCGGCGTCCCGCAGGAAACGCGCGAAGTCCGGCCCGCCGATCTCCGCGATTTCGACGCGGTGTTCGTGACGAACTCCGAAACGCCAGGGCGCGCGGTCGCTTCCGTGGACGACCTCGTGCTGCCGCCCGCGGACCGCGCGGTGGCGTTGCTCGCGAAGGCCTACGAAACCGTTCCCTGGGACGAGATCTGAACCCCGCCGGCACCGGCCCCGTGTAGGGGGCAACACCGGAAACCCGCCGGGGTCGCCGGGGAGAGGTGCCGACCATGGCCGAAAACCGGGCTTCCGCGGTGCGCCGCGTCCTCGGGCGGGCCGGGCAAGCCGGTGCCGCCGGTGTCCTCTTCGCCGTGCTCGCCGGCGGTCCGGCGCTCGCGCAGACCGCGCCGCCCCCGCCGCCGGTCAAGTACTACATCGTGCCGCACGCCGACAACCCGGACGACATCACGCTGTTCAAGATCGCCGAACGCGCGCTCGGCGACGGGAACCGGTTCCCGGAGATCTTCCGGCTCAACCAAGGCAGACCGCGGCCCGACGGGACGCCGTTCACCGACGCCACGCGGATCGAGCCGGGCCAGGTGCTCCAGCTGCCCGAGGACGCCAAGGACCCCGCCGTGCGGTTCGGCCCGCTGCCGGCCGCGCCGCCGGTGCCCGCGACTGTGGTGACCGAAGCGCCGTCCGGGATCAGCGCCGGGCTGGCGTCGGCCGTCAGCGGCTCCGGTGGCCTGCTGACCGGCCTGATCGCCGGGCTCTGGTGGCGGCGGCGCCCGCAGCTCGTCCCGCCACCGCCGTTCGAACCGGCCGAACCCGTCGAACCGCTCGAACCGTTCGTACCGGAGGACGACGGCAGCGGCTCGGTCAGCGGCACGCTGCCGATCCCGGTCGTGCCGGAAGTGCCGCAGCCGGAACCGGTCACCGCCGAGCACGCGATCATCGTCCTCGACACCGCCGAAACGCAGGTGATCGCCGCAGTCCGCCCGGGCTCGCGGTTCCACTTCAAGCTGGGCGGGCCACCCGATTTCGCCGACGGCTCGACCGTGCTCGTCGTCGACGACGACAGCCGGTGACCAGCCCTGCGCTGAACGGCTCAACCGGCGCCGGAACGCTGGCCTTCGGCCCGCCGGTGCCGCAATAGTCGAACGATGACCTCGGATCCGTTCGGGACCCTGCGCAAGGCGCTGTGGATCGGCGGCGCCCCGTGGACCGGGAAGTCCACGGTCGCGCGCCTGCTGGCCGACCGCCACGGGCTGACCACCTACCACCACGACGACCGCGCGCGCCCCGCGAACGCGCCCGGCGACGACGTCCCCGCCCGCGAACAGCTGACCGCGGAGCTGGCGGACTTCGAGCAGCGGTTCCAGCGGGCGCTGGACGAGTTGCGCGCGTGGGAGTCCCCGCGCCCGATCGTCGCCGAAGGCCGGGGCCTGTACCCGGAACTGGTGGCCCCGCTGGTGGATTCGCCGCGCCGGATGGTGGTGCTCGTGCCGACCGAGCTGTTCCGCCAGCACCAGCTGCGCCACCGGCCGGACGAGCCCACGATCCCGGAGCAGCGCAGCCGGCTGACGCGCGACCGGATGCTGGCCGCGCAGGCGGTCCGCTCGGCGCGGGCCCGCGGCATCCGGGTCATCGAAATCGACGGCAGGCTCGATCCGGCGGGCGTGACCGACGTGGTCGCCGAGCACTTCCGCGAGTACCTGGACGCCTGACTCCCCTTGGGGTGCGGGGACTTCAGCGGAAGGTGAAGCGCGGCGGGCGGCGCTCGAGGAACGCGGCGACGCCCTCCGCGTAGTCCTCGCCGTGCAGGGCCTCGGAGCGGATCTCCTCGACCTCCGCGTCCGAGGTCTCCTGGCCGGCGACGATCTTCTCGATGATCCGGTTCATCCCGCGGACCGAGGCCTGGGACCGCGAGCACAGCGTCGCGATGAACTCCGCCGTCGAGGATTCCAGCGAGTCCGCCGGGAAGACGTCGTTGAGCAGGCCGATCTCGCGGGCGCGGGCCGCGGTGATCAGCTCGCCCGAAAGCAGGAAGTACTTGGCGTGCGCGGGGCCGACCAGGGACACCAGCTGGCGCGTCGAGTCGAAGTGGTAGACGATGCCGAGCTTCGCCGGGGTGATGCCGAACCGGGAACCTTCCGCGGCGAACCGGAAGTCGCAGGCGACCGAGACCTGGCAGCCGCCGCCGATGCAGTTGCCCTGGATCATCGCGACCGACGGCTTGCGCATCGAGGTCAGCGCCGCCACTGCACTCTCGACGGCCTTGTCGTAGCTCGCCGCGCCCTCCGCCGTGGTGCGCAGCTCGCCGAACTCGCTGATGTCGGCGCCCGCCGAGAAGTGCTTGCCCGCGCCCGCGATCAGCAGCACCTTCAGCGCCGGGTCGGCCTCCACCTCGGCCACCACGTCCGGGATCGCCGACCACATGCCGTAGGTGATCGCGTTCATCTTCTCCGGCCGGGCGAAGGTCAGCCGCGCGACTTCGCCGTCGCGCGTCAGCTGGAATCCGTCGGTCATGCACCGCACCATAACCGCTCGCCCTGAGCGAAACCTGCGGTGTGTGACGTGGTCGTGCCGCTAGCTTGGGCCCATGGCGATGATCGAGGTGGGCGGGACGGCGTTCGGCTACGACGAAGCGGGCGAGGGACCCGCGGTCGTGCTGCTGCACACGGCGATCGGCGATCGCCGCATGTGGGACGCCCAGTTCACCGCGCTCGCCGCCACGCACCGGGTGATCCGCTACGACCGCCGCAGCTTCGGCGAATCCGCCGGCGGGCCCGGCGAGCACGCCCACTACGAAGATCTGCTGGCCCTGCTCGATGCCCGGGGGATCGAGCAGGCCGCGCTCGTGGGCGCGTCCATGGGCGGGGCGTGCGCGCTGGACGCCGCCCTCGCCGCGCCGGAGCGGATCACCCGGATCGCCCTGCTCGGCTCCGGCCTCACCGGGCACGAGTGGCCGGAGCACATGCGGGCGGACATCGCGCGCCTGACGGCCGAGGCCCTGCCGGGCGACCGGCTCACCCGCTACCGCGCCCGCGAAGGCGACCTCGACCCGGCGGACGTGCGGGCGCTGGCGGACGCCAACATCCGCTACACGGTCGCCGGCCCGGCGCGGGACGTGTCGGTGCTGCCCGCCGGAATGGTGACGCTGGTGCGGGAAATGTGCGAGCAGGTCTACCGGCGGGACTGGACGGATCCACAGTGGACGGAGCGGATCCCGGACACCCGGCACCGGCTGGCCGAGATCACGACTCCGGCGCTGGTGGTGATCGGGACGGCTGATGCGCCCGGCCTGGTCGAGCTGTCCGCGCACCTGGCGGAGTCGTTGCCGGAGGCGGAGTACGTCGAACTCGCCGACACCGGTCACCTGCCGTCGATGGAACGGCCGGAGGAGGTCACGGCGCTGCTGCGCAAGTTCCTGCAAGGGTGAGTCTCGCCCCAGCGTCTTGAATGAGTCATTCAGGACCTCCGAAGACCTGAATGAGTCATTCAAGACGTTTGCAGAGCCGCCACGTGCCGTCCGGAATGGACTCAGGTGAAGATCTTCTGCACCTGGTCCGAGATCTTCGCCACCAACTCCGAGAACTGCACGACCCCGCCCAGCAGGCCCTTGACCTTCTCCCACCGGCTGCGCACCACGGCGGGCTCGGCGTCGCCCGCGCGCAAGTCGGCCGCCAGGTCGGTCAGCGTGTCCTCCAGCACCTCCTGCTTCGCCAGCTCCTTGCCGCGCACCTCGGCCGTCAGGCGCTCGACGAGGTCCAGCAGTGACGAGACCGCGCCGCCGTCGATGCCCGTCTGGGTGATGTCGCCCGAGTTGTCGCGGCCGATGCTGACCTTGTTCGAAATCCGGTGTCCCATCAGGTCTCCGTCCTCGTCGCGTCGCCGGGCTTGCCGGGCGGGCGGCCGCGCTGGCCGCGCACCCCGGTCTGGTTGATCGGGGCGCGGTTGTCGCCCTCGATGGTGATGTCGTTGTTGATCACGACCGCCGCCTGCTCGTCGAACTTGGCCGTCGAGAACCCGGCGTCGCCGAGGAGCTTGCCGATCGCCGGCAGGAGCCGGCTTTCGATGATCTTTTCGTAGCGTTCGATGTCGACGAGCTGGAAGTAGTCCGTGAACAGGTTGACCGATCCCAGCTCGCGCAGCGTGCTCGAGGTGCCGTAACGGTCCGGGTCGAGGACGCCGGGCTCGCGGCCGGGCTGCCGGATCCACGACGCGAGGTTCACGATCCGGCCCGGCAGGCTGGCCGGCATCTCCAGCCACGCCAGCAGTCCCTGGCCGAACGGGCGCAGCGAGTCCGGCCGCATCTTGTCCACCGCCCGGTACTCCGCCTTGAGAGGCGGCAGCATGAACGGCGTCCACTCGACGTACAGCGTCGTGTCGTCCACCGCGACGTGCAGGAACGTCGTCAGCACGAGCTCCCGGTCCCACGTCTCGACCTGGAAGCAGAGGTAGTAGCGCGCCCATTCCTTCGGCTCGGTGCGGAGCTGCTCGACGTGCTCCTCGGTCAGCCGCGTGCGCGGCGGGTGCTCGATGTCCGGCAGGTAGGCCGCGGCTTCCGGCTCCGCCAGGTGGTCGAGGAGCTCGGCGGCCGGGGTGAACACCGCCTCCGTCACGGTCAGCCCGGCCAGCCGGCGGTCCGGTGACAGCTTGCTCGAGTTGCGGAGGTTCCCGATCGCCGTGCGGATCCCGTCGTACAACGCTTCCGTGGTGAGCTCGGGGCCGTCTTCGACGCGCTCCAGCGGGATCGCCATGGACCAGGCCGCGCGGCGGAACCCAGCGCCCACGAAGGGGTTGTAGCCGCGATACACCACCAGGGGCGCGCCGGGGGTGCCCGCGAATTCGTCTTCCCGCCGGTACCGGGCGAGCTGCGCGCGGAAGTCTTCGGTGAACGCCCCGGTGAGGCGGCCGGTGTCGGGCGACGGCGGGGCGAGGCGGCGGAAGCGGCTCGTCAGCAGGTTCCACAGCGACCACCGCTCGATCGTCACCACCACGAGCACCACCACGGCGAGCACGATGCCGACGACGAGCCGGGCCGTGTCGCCGCCCGAGGACTCGTCGTAGTAGTCCTCGTACCGCACGGCGTCCCGGCTGCGGTCGTCGAAGAGCACGTCCGAGTAGGTCAGCAGCAGCCAGACGGCCACGATGGAAAAGCCGATCACGACGAGCGTCTTCGGGTTGAAAGTGCGTTGCGTCGCGTAGGCGGTCTTGCCCGCCCGCGCCGCCACGAGCAGGACCGAGACCACGATCCAGGCGTACAGCAGCACGTTGTCCCACGAAAGCGAGGCGACGACGGCCATCAGCAGCACCAGGATCGCGTCGTAGTTCTTCCGGCGCGCCCGGGCCCGCACCGCCTCGGTGAGCACCCGCCCCGCGTCGATCCCCGGCGACGCCGGGACCGGCCGGGTGGGCTCGACGAGGAACTCCTTGATCGCCCGGGTGCCGTAACCGGGGTCGAGGTAGGACGCCGCGCACAGGTACCGCGTGGTGTCGTCGGACATGCTGCTCCCTCCCGCGCATTTCCGGCCCACCTGCAATTTGCAGACCGTAGCATGCGTCCTCCGATTCCGGGGACGGTATTTTCGCCGTGGTCTCCGGTTCCGGGAATCGTCGGCGGACAATTCCCGGACACGTCAGGACAGCAGCTTCGCGGTCAGTTCCCCGCGGCTGCGGACGCCGGTCTTGCCGAACACCGACTTCAGGTGGTCCTGCACCGTGTGGGCCGAGATGGCCAGCCGCTCCGCGATGTCCACTGTGGACAAACCGGCGAGCACCTCGCGGCACACGTCGCGCTCGCGGGCGGTCAGGCCGTAGGCCGCGAACAGGACGCCCAGCAGCTCGGCGCCCGACGCGCGGCTGACGGTCACCACCGTCTCGCCGTCGTCGTCCCCGGCCACCAACCGGCCGGCCTGCAACAGGATCCAGCCGCCGCGAACGTCGCGGACCCGCGCGCGGAACGTCCCCGAAGCCGCGGCCCGGGCCCCGGCCACGACCGCGCGCACGAGCACCGCGAACCGGCCGGGCGCGATTTCGTCCACTTCGGACCGCCACCGCGCGGCCGCCGCGGTGGCGGCGCGCTGCCGGCCGTCCGGGCCGGCCACCACGATCGCCGGTTCCGCCGGCTCCCCCGTGCCACGCGTGCGCGCCGCCACCCGCGTGGCCGCGGCCAGCGCCGGAGCGACCGACGTCAGGAACTCGACCTCGCGGTCGCTGAACTCGCCGCACCGCACCAGGCCCGCCGCCGCCCAGCACGTGCCGTCGACCTGGAACACCGCGCGCAGCTCGTGGCCCAGCCCCAGCGGCCGCCACACCTCGGCGAGCCGCCCACTGCGCTCGGCGTCGCGGCGCGGCAGGTCCGACAGCCGCGCCACCGGCACCGGCACCGGCCGCCGGGCCAGCTCGGCGAAGGTGTGGGGCTGGCGGCCGTCGTACTCGTAGGTCGCCAGCAGCGGCTCGTACTCGCCGGGGATGCGCGCCCGGCCGCTGGTCATCGAGCTGATCACCGCGGTGTCCGGGTCCAGCGAAGCCCAGCACGCGAGCTCCGCGGGGACCACGCGGTCGACCAGCTCGATGGCGGCGGCGTGCAGCTCGGCGACGCCGAGGCCCGCCGTCGCGAGTGCGGCGACTTCCCGCCGCACGCCCTGCGCCCGGCCCTCCCACATGGACGCAGTATGCGCGCACCGCCCGCCCGCGCGATATCCCGGAATCCGGGGATACCCGGCCGCTCCCCCGGTTCCTAGCGTCGCGGCATGACGCATTTCAGCTCCCCGGGCGCCGGCCCGGAACTCGACACCGGCGACGCGCGGATCACCGTCAAGGTCGGCGCGGAGCACACCGGAGACGCCTTCGAGGTGTTCGAAGTCGACGCGCCCCGCGGGCCGACGGTCCCGCCGCACGCCGAACCCTGGGCGAAGGCCTTCTACGTGCTGCACGGGCGGATCACCGTCTACGTCGACGGCGAACTGCACGACCTCGGCCCCGGCGCGTCGATCAGCGTGCCGGCGGGCGCGACCAACACCTTCACCGTGCACACGCCCTCCGCGCAGTTCCTGGCGGTCAGCCTGACCGGCGGCATGGGCCGCTTCTTCCGCGACGTCGACCGGGCCACGCCGGAGCAGGCGCCCGAGATCGCCGCGCGGCACGGGATCGAGCCGGCGTCGTGAACGCCGTGGCGCAGATCTTCGCGGCGGTCGCCGTGCTGGTGCACCTGCTGGCGTTCACCTGGGAAGTGCTGCTTTTCGAACGCCGGGGCGTGCACGAGGGCATCTTCAAGATCCCGGCCGCGAACCTGCCCGCCACCCGGCTCTGGTCGTTCAACGTCGGCTTCTACAACCTGTTCCTCGCCGCGGGCCCGGTGACCGGGCTGGTCCTGCTGCACACCGGGAACGCCGGCGCGGGCCGCGCCCTGGTGCTCTACTGCTGCGCTTTCATGTTCCTGGCCGGGATCGCGCTCGGCGTGTCCGACCTGCTCGCCCTCAGCCGCCCGCGCGGCGCCGGCCGGGGCGGCGCGCTCGCCCAGGCGCTCCCGCCACTGGGAGCGCTGATCGCCGCCTTCTTCTAGCCGGGCTCGGCGCGCTCGACCAGCTGCTCGCTCCACTCCCGGATGGCCGCCGCCTGCCCGGGCGTGAGCCGGTCGAGGACGAGCCGGCGGACGTTGCCGCCGTGGGCCCGGGTGGCCCGCTCCGCTGTCCGGCGGCCTTCGGCGGTCAGCTCGACGCCGGTGCGGCGGCCGGTCGCGCCGTCCTCGGCCCGCGCCACCAGGCCGCGGTTCTCCATGCGCGTGAGCAGGTGCGAAACGCGGCTCTTCTCCCAGTCGAGCGCGTCGGCGAGCTCGCCGACGCGCATCGGCGCGGTCAGCGTCATCAGCACGCTGAACTCGGCCTTCGAGATGCCGCAGTCGCGTTGCAGCCCCCGGTCGAGTTCGCGGACGAGCAGGCGCTGAGCGCGCATCCAGGTGTCCCAGAACGCCCAGTCCTCGGTGCTCAGCTCCGCCATGCCGCCAGTCTACGCTAGAGTTGACACGTCAACTCTTGGGGAAGGACACCGATGAAGACTCTGGTTCAAGGCGGCCTCGTGCTCAGCATGGATCCCGCCGTGGGCACGCTCCCCCGCGGGGACGTGCTCATCGAGGACGGTCGGATCGCCGCCGTCGCCCCCGCGATCGGCGTCGACGACGCCGAGATCGTCGACGCCGCCGGCAAGATCGTCCTGCCGGGTTTCGTGGACACTCACCGCCACACCTGGCAAACGGCGTTCCGCGGGCTCGGCGCCGGCTGGACGTTCGGCCAGTACCGCACCGCCGTGCACGGCACGCTCAAGCCGCACTACCGGCCGGAAGACGTCTACCTGGGCAACCTCCTCGGCCGCCTCGAAGCCCTCAGCTCCGGCGTCACAACCATGCTCGACTGGTTCCACTGCGCCACCGGCCCCGAGAACGCCGACGCCGCGATCGACGCGCTGCGCGAGGCGCCCGGCCACTCGATCTTCTGCTACGGCGCCGACGGGCCGGACATCGGTCCGGAGATCCGGCGCGTGCGGGAACTGCTGCCGGGCGACGACATGGCGCTGGGCCTGCGCGGCCCGGTGATGTCCACACTGGACGAAACCGCGGCGGATGTCGCGCTGGCGCGGGAACTCGGGCTCCCGGTGAGCACGCACGTCCACGGCACCGGCGGCTGGCGGCACGGCGACCGGCCGATCGCGGGACTGGCGGAGCGCGGGCTGCTCGACGACCGCACGACCATCGTGCACGGCAACGGCCTCTCCGACGACCAGCTGGCGATGCTCGCCGACGCGGGTGCTTCGGTGTCGATCAGCCCCGACGTCGAGCTGAAGATGGGCTTCGAGCCACTCATCGCCGGCCGGGCGCTGGCCGCCGGGCTGCGGCCGTCGCTGTCGGTCGACGACTGCCCGTCCGCCGGCGGCGACCTGTTCGGCGCCATGCGCACGGTGTTCGCGGTGGAGCGCGGCATCCCGCCGCGGGACATCCTCGCGTTCGCCACCGTGGACGGCGCCCGTGCCTGCGGGCGTGGCTCCCGGACCGGCAGCCTGACCGTCGGCAAGGACGCCGACCTGGTCCTGCTCGACGCCGAGGACCTATCCGTCTTCCCCGTCGGCGACCCGGCGGGCACGATCGTCTCCGCCGGGCACCCCGGGCTCGTCGACAGCGTCTTCGTCGCCGGGAAAGCCGTCAAGCGCGACGGCCGGCTGCTCGGCGTCGACCTGCCGGCCCTGCGCGCCCGGCTGCGGGACTCGCGCGACCGGATCGCCGCGGCCGCCGGGATCGCCGTCGACGGGTCGTGGGTGCCCTAGGAAGCCGACGTCACGCGGTAGACGTCGTAGACGCCTTCCACGCCGCGGACCACCTTGAGGACGTGGCCGAGGTGCTTCGGGTCGCCCATCTCGAACGAGAAGCGGCTCACCGCGACCCGGTCGCGGGACGTGGTCACCGAGGCCGACAGGATGTTGACCTTCTCGTCGGCCAGCACCTTGGTCACGTCGGACAGGAGCCGGTGCCGGTCGAGCGCCTCGACCTGGATGGCCACCAGGAACACCGACGACGCCGAGGGCGCCCACTCGACCTCGACCAGCCGCTCGGGCTGGGACTGCAGGTCACCGGCGTTCGTGCAGTCCGTGCGGTGCACCGAGACGCCACCGCCGCGGGTCACGAACCCGAGGATCTCGTCGCCCGGCACCGGGGTGCAGCAGCGCGCGAGCTTCGCCCAGACGTCGCTGGCGCCCTTGACCACGACGCCGACGTCGTTGGAGCCGCGGCGGCGGGTCACCGTCGACGGCGTGGCCCGCTCGGCGAGCTCCTCCTCCGCCGCGTCGACCCCGCCGATCAGCGCGACCAGCCGCTGAACGACGTGCTTCGCGCTGGTGTGGCCCTCCCCGACCGCCGCGTACAGCGACGAGATGTCGGCGTGGCGCAGCTCGGTGGCGACCGCGCCCATCGACTCCGCGGAGACCAGCCGCTGGATCGGCAGGCCGACCTTGCGGATCTCCTTGGTGATGGCTTCCTTGCCGCCCTCGATCGCCTCGTCGCGGCGTTCCTTGGCGAACCACTGCCGGATCTTCGCGCGCGCCTTCGGCGAGCCGGCGAACTGCAGCCAGTCCCGCGACGGCCCCGCGTTCTCCGCCTTGGAGGTGAAGATCTCGACGACTTCGCCGTTTTCCAGCTTCCGCTCGAGCGCGACCAGACGGCCGTTGACGCGGGCGCCGATGCAGCGGTGCCCGACCTCGGTGTGCACGGCGTAGGCGAAGTCGACCGGCGTGGACTCCACCGGCAGCGTGATCACGTCACCCTTCGGCGTGAACACGAAGATCTCGCGCGAGGCCAGCTCGTAGCGCAGGGACTCGAGGAAGTCGCCCGGGTCCGCCGCTTCGCGCTGCCAGTCGAGGAGCTGGCGCATCCACGCCATCTCGTCGACGTCCATGGCGTTGCCGTTGTGCGTGCCCTTGGTTTCCTTGTAGCGCCAGTGCGCGGCGATGCCGTACTCGGCGGTGCGGTGCATTTCGTAGGTGCGGATCTGCACCTCGAGGGGCTTGCCGTCCGGGCCGATCACCGTCGTGTGCAGCGACTGGTAGACGCCGAAGCGCGGCTGCGCGATGTAGTCCTTGAACCGGCCGGGCACCGGCTGCCACAGCGCGTGCACGACACCCATCGCCGCGTAGCAGTCCCGGACGTCCTCGACCAGGATCCGGACGCCGACCAGGTCGTGGATGTCGTCCAGGTCGCGGCCGCGGACGATCATCTTCTGGTGGATCGAGTAGTAGTGCTTCGGCCGCCCCTCCACCTTCGCGGTGATCCGCGACGAGACGAGGTTGCTGGTCAGGTCGGTGATGACCGACCGCAGGTAGATGTCACGGGAGGGCGCGCGGTCGGCGACCAGGCGCACGATCTCGTCGTACTTCTTGGGCTGCAGGATCGCGAACGCGAGGTCTTCCAGCTCCCACTTGACCGTGGCCATGCCGAGGCGGTGGGCCAGCGGGGCGAGCACTTCGAGCGTTTCGCGGGCCTTGCGGGCCTGCTTCTCCGGCGGCAGGAAGCGCATGGTGCGCATGTTGTGCAGCCGGTCGGCCAGCTTGATGACCAGCACCCGCGGGTCCTTCGCCATCGCGATGACCATCTTGCGGATGGTCTCGGCCTCGGCGGACGTCCCGAGCTTGACCTTGTCCAGCTTCGTGACGCCGTCGACGAGCTCGGCGACCTTCTCGCCGAAGTCGGCCTTCAGGCTCTCGACGGCGTAGCCGGTGTCCTCGACCGTGTCGTGCAGCAGCGCCGCGACCAGGGTCGTGGTGTCCATGCCCAGCTCGGCGAGGATGGTGGCGACGGCGAGCGGGTGGGTGATGTAGGGGTCGCCGGACTTGCGCCGCTGGTTCCGGTGCAGCTCCTCGGCGACGTCGTAGGCGCGCTGGAGCAGCCCGAGGTCGGCGTTGGGGTGCAGCTCGCGGTGGATGACGGCGAGGGGTTCGAGGACCTGCTTGACCGGGGCGGCGCGCTGCGCGGTGATCCGCCGGGCGAGGCGCGCCCGGACGCGCCGGGTTGCGGACGGGTTCGGCGCCGCGCCGTTCGGCTTCGGCGGCGCGGGCTGTGCCGCCGCCTGCCCGTTCTGCTGGGCGCCCTGTTTCGGGGGCACCGCGGCGTCGAGCTCCTGGCTCACCCGCACCTCCTGCTGCTCGTGCGGCCTTCGGACCACCAGGGTAGCCGTTGCGCCTCGTAGCCCTCTCGGGTGCGCCCGTTCAGGGGGATGCCGAGGCTCCGACCAGCGGGTTCGCCTCGCGACCCGGAGCGGCAGCCGCCTCGACCCGAGCACCAGCGGCCCGGCAGAGGTCTTGAATGAGTCATTCAGGACCTCTGGAGACCTGAATGACTCATTCAAGACAGCACTGCACCCGGCGATTCCGCCGGCGAACCCGGCCCGACCAGCGATTTTACTGAGCGGGTGAGCCCACCACCCCGAAGCCTGATTGTGACTACGGACGGTGGTGCCGGGCGGTCTGGGTGGGGTGCCGGGAGTGCTGGCAGCCGCGACAGACCTGTCAGCAGGTGCGGAGGGCGTGGATCTTCCGGTCGCCGAGGACCTCGCGGCCGCCCAACGCGCCCAGCTCCAGGACCACCGACACGCTGTCGACGACCGCGCCGGCGTCCTCCAGGAGCTTGCCGGTCGCCGCCACCGTGCCGCCCGTGGCCAGGACGTCGTCCAGGACCGCGATCCGCTGGCCGGGCTTGACCACGCCGGACGGCAGCTCGACCGTGGCTGTGCCGTACTCCAGTGCGTAGTCCACCCGGCCCGCCACCTGCGGGAGCTTGCCCGGCTTGCGGATCAGCACCACGCCCAGGCCGCGGGCGTACCCGACGGCCGCGGCGAGGAGGAACCCGCGGGCTTCGACACCCGCGAGCGCCTCGACACCGGGCGCCAGCGTCTCGGCCAGCGCGTCGGTGACCGCCTTGAACGCGCCCGCGTCCGCGAAGAGCGGGCTCAGGTCGCGGAACAGGACGCCGGGCTCGGGAAAGTCCGGCACCTCGGCGATGAGGCCGAGGGCCTTCTCCAGCTCCACGTCAGCGCTTCCGCTTGCCTGCGGGCTTGCCGGACGGGCGCTGCTTCTGGATCCGGGCGGGGACGCTGGCCGCGGCCGCGTACGCCTTCTCCTTGCGTAGCTCCTTCGCCAGGGCGTCGTCGTCCGTGGCGTCGAAGTCCTCGTCGCCCGCCGCCTTCCGCTCCTGGCTGACGCGGCGCTGGCGGACGCGCTCGGCCTGCTGCGCGTACTTCGGGTCGCGCATCTTGAAGTCGACCAGCAGCGGCGTGGCCAGCGCGACCGACGACAGGACGCCGACGAGCGTACCGGTCAGCTGCACCAGCGCCAGGTCCTGCAGCGTGCCCGAGCCGAGCAGCACGTACCCGACGATCAGCAGGCCCAGGATCGGCAGCAGGGCGATGAACGCCGTGTTGAACGACCGCATCAGGGTCTGGTTCAGCGCCAGGTTGGCGGCCTCGCCGTACGTGCGGCGGGTCAGCCCGAGCAGGCCGCGCGTGTTCTCGCGGACCTTGTCGAACACCACCACCGTGTCGTAGAGCGAGAACCCGAGGATCGTCAGCAGGCCGATCACGGTCGCCGGGGTGACCTCGAAGCCGACCAGCGAGTAGACGCCGGCGGTGACCAGGATGTCGTGCAGCAGCGAGACGAGCGCCGCCACGGCCATCCGCGCGTCGAAGTAGATCGCCAGGAAGATGACGACCGCGACGAGGAACACCCCGAGCGCGAGCAGCGCCTTCTGCGAGATCTCACCGCCCCAGGACGCGCTCACCGCGCTGTCGCTGATCGTCTGCGCGCTGGGCTGGCCGTTGCCCGCCTTCGGCCCGAGGTCGGTGAACAGACCCTGCTTGAGCTTGGCGACGTCGGCCGCGTTCAGCGTGTCGGTGCGGATCTGGATGGTCGCGGCGTTGCCGGTGCCGACCTTCTGCGCCTCCGAGGCCGGGCGGCCGAGCGCCTTCTGGAACGACTCCTTCGCCTGCTCCTCGGTGATCACGCCGTGGATGCCGTTGGCCGGCATCTGGATCTGCGTGCCGCCCTCGAACTCGATGCCGAGGTTGAAGCCGCGGAACACCATCGACGCGAGGCAGACCAGCACCAGCGCGGCGAAGAACATGTACCAGCGCTTGCGCTTGCCGACGACGTCGAACGCGCCGGTGCCGACGTACAGCCGGTGGAAGACGCTTTCCTTCTTGCCGGGCTTCGGCGCCACCTTGGCGTCGCCGTCGGCGTCCGTGCCCAGTTCTTCGACCCCCACGTCAGGCCTCCTTCACGTTCGCGCGACCGACCGAAGCCGACTTCTTCCGCTGCGAACCCAGTTGCTGCACGGCGCCGAGACCCAGGTGCCTCGGATTGGACAGGAACGCGTTCTTGGACGTGGACACCATGGCCACCAGCGGGTGCGTCACCAGGTACACGACGACCAGGTCGAGCACCGTGGACATGCCGAGGGTGAACGCGAAGCCCTGGACGTCGCCGACCGCGATGACGTACAGGATGGCCGCGGCCAGGAAGCTCACCGCGTCCGAGGCCAGGATGGTGCGCCGGGCGCGGACCCAGCCGCGCGGCACCGCGGACCGGAACGTCCGGCCCTCCCGGATTTCGTCCTTGAGCCGTTCGAAGTAGATGACGAACGAGTCCGCCGTGATACCGATGGCGATGATCAGGCCGGCGATGCCCGCGAGGTCCAGCGTGTAGCCGATCCAGCGGCCGAGCAGCACCAGCACCGCGAACACCAGCGCGCCGGACAGGGCCAGCGACAGGATGGTGAGCACGCCGAGCAGCCGGTAGTAGAACAGGCAGTAGACGAACACGACCAGCAGGCCGATGCCGCCGGCGATGAGACCGGCCTGCAGCGACGCGAGGCCGAGCGTCG
Organism: Amycolatopsis lexingtonensis; assembly: GCF_014873755.1. Classification (NCBI taxonomy): domain Bacteria; kingdom Bacillati; phylum Actinomycetota; class Actinomycetes; order Pseudonocardiales; family Pseudonocardiaceae; genus Amycolatopsis; species Amycolatopsis lexingtonensis. The sequence goes on along the minus strand of NZ_JADBEG010000001.1, from coordinate 1,295,184 downwards.
CCGACACCGTGGTCGCGTCCGAAGAGGCGAACGACAGCGGCAGCGAGCCGTACTTGAGGATGTCCGAGAGGTCCTTCGCCTCGGACTGCGTGAACTTGCCGGTGATCTGGGTGTTGCCGTCGAGGATGGCCACCTGGATGTTCGGCGCGGACACGACCTGCGTGTCGAGGACGAACGCGGCCTGCTGGCCGGTGTTCTTCGAGGTGAAGTCGGCCCAGGTCTTGGTGCCGTCGGCCTTGAAGCTGAGGTTCACCACCCACTGGCCGCGCTGCTGGTCGTAGCCCGAGGTCGAGTCGGCGATCTCGGTGCCCGGCAGGAACTCCGGCTCCAGCAGGTACTTGTACGTGTCGTGGTCACCGCAGGCGACCAGCGGCAGCTTCGGGTCGTCGTTGCCCTCGAGGGGGTCCTTGGCGTTCGGCGCGCAGGTCAGCGACGCCATCGCCTTCGCGACGAGCTCCTGGTTCGCCTGGCCGTCGGCACCGATCAGCTTCGGGTCCTGGCGCACTGCCTTCGCGGCCTGGATCTCCTTCGCGGTCTCGGCGTCGACCGAGCCGTCCGAAGGCTCCGGCGCCGGGCTCGACGACGGCGGCGGCGTGGCGCTGCTGCTCGGGGCGGTCGGGGTGGTGCTCTGCTGCTGCGCGGGCGCGGCGGCGGCACCGCCACCACCGGCGGCCGGGCTCGACGGCGGGGCGCTCGACGAGGCGGGCGGCTTGGAGCTGCTCGGCGCGCCCGAGGTCGGGGCGCCCGACGTCGGCGTGCCGGTGGCCGGCGGCGGGGTCGTCGTCTGCGGCGGCACGACCGGCTGGGTCGCGTTCGCGACGACCTTCCGGAAGCCCAGCTTCGCGGTCTTGCCCAGGTTCTTCGCCTGGTCGCCCTGCTCGCCGGGGACCGTGATGACGACGTTGTTGCCGTCGAGGAGGACCTCGGTGCCGCTGACGCCGATCCCGTTGACGCGCCGTTCGATGATCTGACGCGCCTGGTTCAAGGACTCGCGGGTCGGCTGGCCGCCGTCGGGGGTGCGGGCGGTGAGCGTGACCCGGGTGCCGCCCTGCAGGTCGATGCCCAGCTTCGGGGTCGGCTTGTGGTTGCCGGTGAGGAACACCAGCGCGTACAGCACGATCACGATCAGGGCGAACAGGGCGAGATAGCGTCCCGGGCGGAGATGCCCGGCTGAAGCTGCCACAGTGCTTCGGTCTCCTCGGACGGGGTGGACCCCAACGTTGCGGTGCCCGCCCGGAGGGTTACCGGGAGGGACTGTGTGCGATTCACTCCCGGGCACGGGTATGACGGCGGACACGCACGCAGCACCGAGACACTACTCGGTGCTGCGTGAGCCCGGCGTTGCAGGCCACACCGACTTTCGTCGGGGCTTTCGCCGCGTGCCCGGGAGAGAGCGCGGGGTTACTTCTTGCCGTGCTCCAGCGGCGGCGCCACCTGCGCGGTGGTCTGCGGCTCTTCGGTCTTCACGCCGGCGTCGGACTCGATGATCGACTCCTCGGCGGGGGCTTCGACCTCGTCGGCGGAGTCCTCGTCGGTCTCGACGACGGGCTCGACCTTCTCGCGGACCGCGAGCCGCAGCCAGGTGGTGACGACGCCGGGGGCGATCTCGATGTCGATCGTGGTGTCGCCGCTCGTGTCGGCCACGGTGCCGTAGAGACCCGAGGTGGTCATCACGCGGTCACCGGGCGCCAGGCTGTTCTGCAGATCCTGCTGCGCGGCCTGCTGCTTCTTCTGCTTGCGCGTGCTCATGACCAGCGGCACGGCGAGGACGAGCACGAGCAGCAGGGGCAGCAATAGCTGTTGCATGATTCTCCGTTCGACGGACACCGGGCCCAGCCGAAATGTCCGGTTTTTGGGTATGTGCTCCTGTCAAGTGTGCCAGGTACCAGCGCGGACGCCAGCACCCACCCGCCGCTGCCGGCAGTTCAGTCCTGCTCGAACTGCGACGGCCCGCCCTGGTCGGGGCGCCCCGGGAGGTCGGCGGGCGGCACCATGCCGAGGTGTTCCCACGCGGCCGCGGTAGCGACCCGGCCGCGCGGGGTGCGGGCGAGCATACCGGCGCGCACGAGGTAGGGCTCACACACCTCTTCCACGGTCGTCGCCTCCTCCCCCACGGCGACCGCCAGCGTCGAAATGCCCACCGGCCCGCCGCCGAACGACCTGGTCAGCGCGGTGAGGACGGCGCGGTCGAGCCGGTCGAGGCCGAGCTCGTCGACGTCGTAGACGGCCAGCGCGGCGCGGGCGACCTCGAGGGTCACCTTGCCGTCGGCGCGGACCTCGGCGTAGTCGCGGACGCGCCGCAGCAGCCGGTTCGCGATGCGGGGCGTGCCCCGCGAGCGGCCGGCGATCTCCTGGCAGCCGTCGCGGTCGATCGGGATGTCGAGGATCGTCGCCGCGCGGCGGACGACCAGCTCCAGCTCGGTGTCGGTGTAGAACTCCATCTGGCCGGTGAAGCCGAACCGGTCGCGCAGCGGCCCGGTCAGCGAGCCCGACCGCGTGGTCGCCCCGACCAGGGTGAACGGCGCGATCTCGAGCGGGATGCTCGTCGCGCCCGGTCCCTTGCCGACCACGACGTCGACCCGGAAGTCCTCCATCGCGAGGTAGAGCATCTCCTCGGCGGGGCGGGCGATCCGGTGGATCTCGTCGATGAACAGGACGTCGCCGGGCGCGAGGTTGGACAGCATCGCGGCGAGGTCGCCGGCGCGTTCCAGGGCCGGGCCGGAGGTGATCCGGATGGCCGCGCCGAGCTCGGCCGCGACGATCATCGCCATCGACGTCTTGCCCAGCCCGGGCGGGCCGGACAGCAGGACGTGGTCGGGCGGCACACCGCGGCGGCGCGCGCTCTCCAGCACCAGTTCCAGTTGCTCGCGCACGCGCGGCTGGCCGACGAACTCGTCGAGCTTGCGGGGCCGCAGCGTGCCTTCGACGTTCTCCTCGCCGGTCTGAGCCCACGCCGAGAGGGCTTCGTCCTCGTCCACCGCTTCATACTCCACGGCCGCGGCCTACCGCTTGCGGCCGAGGGTGGCGAGCGCGGCGCGCAGCACACTGGCCGTCGTGTGCCCGTCGCCGTCGGCGAGCACCTTGTCGACCGCCTGCTCGGCCTGCTTGGCCGGGAAACCGAGCCCGGCCAGCGCTTCGACGACCTCCGCGCGCAGGGCACCGGGCGCGGTGACCGCGGGCGCGCCGTCGGCGCCGCCGAGCGCGGTGACCTTGTCCCGCAGTTCGAGGGTGAGCCGTTCGGCGCCCTTGCGGCCGATGCCCGGCACCGACGTGAGCACGGTGATGTTGCCTTCGACGAGCGCGGCGCGCAGCTTGCCGGGGTCGAGCACGGCGAGGGTGGCCAGTGCGAGCCGCGGCCCGATCCCGGACACCGTCTGCAGCAGCCCGAACAGCTCGCGCGCCTCGGCGTCGGCGAACCCGAACAGCGTCAGCGAGTCTTCGCGCACGACCAGCGCCGTGTGGAGCCGGGCCTCTTCGCCGCGGCGCAGGGTGGCGAGGGTCGCCGGGGTGGCCTGCACGGCGAAGCCGATCCCGCCGACCTCGACCACGACGTGGTCGAGCCCGACCGACAGGACTTCTCCGCGTACCGACGAGATCATCGTGCTGCTCCTGGGTTCTTCGCCTGCTTCGCCGCGGCGGCGAGGCGGGCTTTGTGCGTGCGGGCCATTTCGGCGGCGCGGGCTTCGGCTTCGGCGAGCCGGGCCCGCATCGGCTCGCGCCAGAGGTGGCAGATGGCCAGGGCGAGGGCGTCCGCGGCGTCGGCGGGCTTGGGCGCGACCTCGAGGTTGAGCAGCCGCATCACCATGGCCGTGACCTGCGCCTTGTCCGCCCGGCCGGACCCGCTGACCGCGGCCTTCACCTCGCTCGGCGTGTGGAAGACGACCGGCAGGCCCCGGCGCGCGGCGGCCAGGGCGACCACACCGCCCGCCTGCGCGGTGCCCATCGCGGTCCGGACGTTGTGCTGGGCGAAGACCCGCTCGACCGCGACGGCGGCCGGCTTGTACTTGTCCATCCAGCGCTCGACCTCGTCGGAGATGCCGAGCAGGCGGTGGGCCAGATCGGCATCGGCCGGCGTCCGCACCACGTCGACGGCGACGCAGCGGACGGCCCGGCCCTTGCCGCCGTCGACCACCCCCAGGCCGCACCTGGTCAGACCGGGGTCGACCCCGAGCACCCGCACCCGTTCTTCCTTCCCGCCGCGAACACCAGTTCGAGATTGCAGGCTACTGGGCGCTTCTGCGGCAGGATGGGTGACATGCCGGAGCCGTCGGATTTCGTCACCCACCTGGGTCTTCAGCCGCTGCCCGTCGAAGGGGGTAGGTGGGCGCAGAGCTGGCGCTCGGACACCGGGTCCGCGATCTACTACCTGCTCGTCGCGCCCGAGTTCTCCGCGCCGCACCGGCTGGACCGCGTCGAGGTGTACGCCCACCACGCGGGCGCGCCGGCCGCGATGTTGCTGCTGCACGAGGACGGCTCGGTCGAGCGGCCGGTGCTGGGGACCGACGTCGCCGCCGGGGAACGGCCCCAGGTGGTCGTGCCCGCCGGGACGTGGCAGGCGACCGTCACGCGGGGTGCGTGGAGCCTGCTGGGGACCGTCGTCGTGCCGCCGTACACCGACGACTGCGTGGAGTTCGCGGACGGCGCGGACTTGGCGCTGCGGTACCCGGAAGCGGCCGCCGACCTGCGGAAGTTCTAGGGGCCGTCGACGCCCGGGGTCCAGCTCTCGGGGTCGCCGCTCTCGGTCAGCACCAGCTGCCACTGCGCGAAGCCCTCGGGCGCGTCCGGATGCCAGGGGAACTTGCCCTCCGGCGTCGCGACGATCAGCTGCAGCGCCGGGAAGTCGCCGTCCGGGTAGATGAGGAAGGCGGTGCCGAAGTACTCGGGGTAGTGCCCCTTGTTGACCCGCTCGAGGACGACCGGGACGCCGTCGAAGAAGTCGTCGTAGCGCTTGCCGACCTCGAAGATCTCGCCGTTGGCCGCGCGGTCGACGTAGGCGTCGAGCAGGACCGCACCCATCTGGTCCGGCAGCCCGACGACGACGGCCTCGGGCACGTGGTGCAGCGCCCACGCGCAGGCGGTGAAGCAGTAGCCGGCACCCTCGTCGTCCGGGGCGACCGTGACGACGGCGTTCCCGCGTTCCTTGGCCTGCTCCTCGATCCACTCGACGAGACGCTGTTCGTCGGGTGTCAGTTCGGCGGCGAGATCGGCGGAGGCGGCGGGGGTCGTCGAGGTCACGGCGCACATTCTGCCTGACAAGCTCCCGGGAGCCCAGTGCCCGGGCCGGAAAGTTTCCGGCCCGGGCACGAAAGCGTTGCGGTGACGGGGAAAACTCAGCCGACTTCGGCGAGCACCTCGTCCGACACGTGGAATGCAACGCCGTGCGTAGACGTTCGCCTCCACGCGCCGATCCGGCAGACCACCCTGGAAACCGCCGAAGGCCGCCGCGGAAGCCCATCTCCGGCCCGCGACGACCTCCAGCACCAATCTCAGAAAACTCAGCCGACTTCGGCGAGCACCTCGTCCGACACGTCGAAGTTCGCGTAGACGTTCTGGACGTCGTCGCAGTCCTCGAGCGCGTCGATCAGCTTGAAGACCTTCTTCGCGCCCTCGGCGTCCAGCGGGACGCTGACCGACGGGAGGAACGTCAGTTCCGCCGACTCGTACTCGAAGCCGGCCTCCTGCAGCGCCTTGCGCACCGGGACCAGGTCGCCGCCCTCGGAGACGATCTCGAAGCTCTCGTCGAGGTCGTTGACCTCCTCGGCGCCCGCGTCGAGGACCGCCATCAGGACGTCGTCCTCGGTCGCGTCGCCCTTCGGCATGATCACGACACCCTTGCGGGTGAACATGTAGGCGACCGAGCCCGGGTCGGCGAGGGAGCCGTTGTTGCGCGTGAGCGCGGTGCGGACCTCCATCGCGGCGCGGTTCTTGTTGTCGGTGAGGCACTCGATCAGCACCGCCACGCCGTTGGGGCCGTAGCCCTCGTACGTGATGTTCTGCCAGTCGGCGCCGCCCGCCTCTTCACCGGCGCCGCGCTTGCGGGCGCGCTCGATGTTGTCCTGCGGGACCGAGTTCTTCTTCGCCTTCTGGATGGCGTCGTAGAGCGTGGGGTTGCCGTCCGGGTCGCCACCACCGGTGCCCGTGCGGGCGGCCACTTCGATGTTCTTGATCAACCGCGCGAAGAGCTTGCCGCGCTTCGCGTCGAGGTTGGCCTTCTTGTGCTTCGTGGTGGCCCACTTGGAGTGGCCGCTCATCTCTCCTCCATCTGTTCCGTACCCCGGCCGGGCACCGCGTCTCAGGCTGCCTTCCGCACGAGGTCGACGAACAGCCGGTGCACCCGCACGTCGGGCGTCAGCTCCGGGTGGAACGCGGTCGCCAGCACCGCCCCCTGCCGGACCGCGACGATCCTAGCGGTGTCGTCGCCGACGCCGGGCACGCCGCTGACCGTGGCGAGCACCTCGACGCCGTCCCCCGCCTTCTCGACCCAGGGCGCCCGGATGAACACCGCGCGCACCGGCCCGCCGTCCACCTCGGCGAAGTCGAGGTCCGCCTCGAAGGAGTCGACCTGCCTGCCGAAGGCGTTGCGCCGGACGACGACGTCGAGCCCGCCGAGCTGCTGCTGGTCGGGCCGCCCGTCGAGGGTCTGCCGCGCCAGCAGGATCATCCCGGCGCACGAGCCGAAGGCGGGCATGCCGTCGGCGATCCGCGCGCGCAGCGGTTCGAGCAGCTCGAACGTCTCGAGCAGCCGCGACATCGTGGTCGACTCGCCACCGGGCAGCACCAGACCGTCCACTTCGGACAGCTCGGTCGCGCGGCGCACGGGCACGGCCCGCGCTCCCGCTTCGGCCAGCATGGCGACGTGCTCGCGCACGGCACCCTGCATGGCGAGCACACCGATGACCGGTTCCGACGACACCCGACCTCCCGAAAGACCTTCCCACCAGCCTAGACGCACTCCCCCGCCACCGTCCCGGCAGGTCAGCCCGGTCCCGACCCCAAGCGCCCCAATGTGGCGTTGGTTGCGTCCAACGCACCCAATGTGGCGTTCGGTGCGTCTGACGCACCGAACGCCACATTGGGGCGCTGGCGACCGGACAACAGCGTGAGCCGTCAGGGGACTCCGGCCAGGCGAAGCAGCGCCGCCGTCGCCGCGGCCGCGACGACCACCAGCGCGAACGGCGCCTTCCGCCACGCCAGCACCCCCGCCACCAGCACCCCGGCCGGCCGCGCGAAGCCCGCGAACCCGTGCCCCTCCGTCAGCGCGCTGACCGCGACGAGCGCCGCCAGCAGGACCACCGCCGCCAGCGCCATCAGCCGCTGGGCCTTCGGCGACAGCTTCACCCGGCTGCGCAGCACCGGCCCGGCGAACCGGAAGGCGAACGTCCCCAGCGCCAGCACCGCCGTGCCGGCCAGCAGCTCCACGCCGTCCATCAGCGCGCCTCCTGCAGTTCCGGCTCCTTGGCCGCGACGCCCACCAGCACCCCGGCCAGCGCCAGCAGCACCGGCAGCCCCGCGGGCAGGAACGGCGTCGCGGCCAGCGCCACCACCACTCCGACCAGCACCGGCAGCCGCGCCGCGCGATCCCGCAGGGCCGGGAGGACCAGCGCCAGGAGCACCGCCGGGAAGGCCGCGTCCAGGCCGAAGACGTCGGTGTCGCTGATCGCCGTGCCCGCGAACGCGCCCGCGACCACGCCGAGGTTCCAGCAGGCGAACAGGCCGATCCCGCAGGCCCAGTACGCCGCCCGGCGCTGGTGCGCCTCGCGCTGGGCCAGCGCGAACGCGACGGATTCGTCGATCATCAGGTGGCTGCCCGCGAGCCGGCCGGGCCACCGCTTGCCCAGGACGTCCCCGATCGCGAAGCCGAACGGCAGGTGCCGCGCGTTGGCCAGCAGCCCGGCCAGCACCGCGGCGAACGGGTTGCCGCCGGCCGCCACGATCCCGATGAACATGAACTGGGACGCGCCGGCGAACACCAGCAGCGACATCAGCATCGGCAGCCACAGCGGGAAGCCCGAACTCACCGCGATGGCACCGTAGGACACCCCCACGAGACAATCGGCGACGCAGACCAGGCCGATGTCCCGGGCGACGCCCCGATCGAGTGTTCGCCATATCGAACGCATGTGTTCTATAGTGAACACCCGGGCCGGTGTTCGTCAAGACGAACAGAAAGACCGATGGAGCGAACGGAATGGCACCAGCACCCACGGGCGCACCCCTCGACATCATCGCCGCGTCGCTGCGCCGCGAGCGCACCCGCGCCGGACTGTCCCTGACCGAGGTCGCGAAGCGCGCCGGCCTGGCGAAGTCGACGCTGTCGCAGCTCGAGTCCGGCACCGGCAACCCGAGCGTCGAGACGCTGTGGGCCCTCGGCGTGGCCCTCGACGTACCGTTCTCGCGGCTGGTCGAGCCGGAGCGGCCGAAGGTGCGCGTGGTCCGCGCGGGCAAGGGCCCGACGGTGTTCGCCGAACACGCCGACTACGCGTGCACCCTGCTCTCGGCCTGCCCCACCGGCGCCCGCCGCGACATCTACGTCGTCCGCGGCGAGCCGGGCACACCGCGGCGCTCCGACCCGCACATGACCGGAGTGGTCGAGCACATCGTGCTCTGCGCGGGCCGGGCGCGCGTCGGCGTCCTGGACGAGCCGGAGGAGCTCCTGCCCGGGGACTACATCTCTTATCCGGGGGACGTGCCGCACATCTTCGAAGCCCTCGAGCCGGGCACTTACGGCGTGGAGATCTCCGAGTACGTCTGAGCCACGAGCAAGATGACGCCATGACCGACCCGCGTGATCAATGGCGTGGCTACCACTTCTCCCGGAGCAACCCGGCGGGACCGGGGCAGGGCGACGTCGCCGCGCTGCTGCGACGCGTCGCCGACGCGGTCGAGGATCTCGGCGACGTGCAGGTCCACGACATCACCTTCGCCTCGGCGGTCACCGGCGGCGAAGACGACCTCACCATGACCGTCTACTACGACCGCGAACCCCGGCGCCGATGAGGTGGCGTTACCAGCCGCGCTCGGCGAGGCGGTGCGGCTCCGGCAGTTCCTCGACGTTGATCCCCACCATCGCCTCGCCCAGACCGCGCGAAACCTTCGCCAGCACGTCCGGGTCGTCGTAGAACGTCGTGGCCTTGACGATCGCCTCGGCGCGCTGGGCCGGGTTGCCGGACTTGAAGATGCCCGAACCGACGAACACGCCCTCGGCGCCGAGCTGCATCATCATCGCCGCGTCGGCCGGGGTCGCGATGCCGCCCGCGGTGAACAGCACGACCGGCAGCTTGCCGTTGGCCGCCACCTCGCGCACCAGCTCGTACGGCGCCTGCAGCTCCTTCGCCGCGACGAACAGCTCGTCCTCCGGCAGCGAGGTCAGCTTCCGGATTTCGCCGCGGATCTGGCGCATGTGCGTGGTGGCGTTGGAGACGTCGCCGGTGCCTGCCTCGCCCTTGGAGCGGATCATGGCCGCGCCCTCGGTGATCCGGCGCAGGGCCTCGCCGAGGTTGGTCGCGCCGCAGACGAAGGGGACCGTGAAGGCCCACTTGTCGATGTGGTTGGCGTAGTCGGCCGGGGTGAGGACCTCGGACTCGTCGATGTAGTCGACGCCGAGGGACTGCAGGACCTGCGCCTCGACGAAGTGGCCGATGCGGGCCTTCGCCATGACCGGGATCGAGACGGCCTCGATGATGCCGTCGATCAGGTCCGGGTCGCTCATCCGGGCGACGCCGCCCTGGGCGCGGATGTCGGCGGGCACGCGCTCGAGCGCCATCACCGCGACCGCGCCGGCGTCTTCGGCGATCTTGGCCTGGTCGGCGGTGACCACGTCCATGATCACGCCGCCCTTGAGCATCTCGGCCATGCCGCGCTTCACCTTGGCGGTGCCGGTGACGGACTGGACGGTGCCACTGGGGGTGGTCTGCTGCTCGGACACGACAAGGCCTTTCCACAAGAAGAACGGGAGGTGACTACTCCGAGCGTAGGTCGGCGGTGGACCCTTCAAGCAGGCCAGTGCGCGGCTATCTCAGCAGTCCACTTCCGGCACGCCGCCGACCAGGACTTCCGCGGCTCGGGTGCGTGCGTAGAGCACGTGACGTCCGGCACGGTGGCCGCTGACCAGGCCCGCGGCCTTGAGCGCGCCGAGGTGCTGCGACACCGCCCCGGCACTCAGCCCGGTCCGGCAGGCCAGCTCCGCGGTGGACGCCGGCGCGGCCAGCTCGGTCAGCAGCATCGCGCGGCCGCGGCCCACGACCCCGGCCAGCGCGCCGGGCGCGGTGGCCGTGCCGGTCTCCCACAGCGTCGCGATCCCGCGCGGCGGGTAGCGCAGCACCGGCTGCCAGCGCGGGTCGGTCTTGGAGAACACCCGCGGCCAGACGAACGCCGACGGCACGAGCACGAGACCGCGCCCGTCGAGCGGCACGGCGGCGTGCAGGTGCCGGTGCGCCACCGTGAGCGTGCCGCCCTCCCAGCGGACCAGCGGGGTGAGGTCGTTGAACAGCTCGGCGGCCCCGCCCTGGGCGAGCAGCCGCGACCGGTGCAGCACGTCGGCTTCGAGCAGCGCCCGGATCCGCGGCCAGTCCGGCGCCAGCACGAGGTCCCAGTACCGCTCCATCACCGTCGCGAGCCGCTCGAGACCGGCCTCGGGATCGCGGTAGAAGCGGTTCAGCGCCGTCGACCGCGGCCCGGCCATCGCGTCCAGCTCGCGCCGGACGAGGCGGGCGGGGACGTCGCGCAGGTCGGCGAGCTCGTCGGCCAGCTCGGGCAGGGGCGTCGCCGGCGTCCCGGCCAGGAAGCCGGGCAGGTGCCGCAGCGGGACGAGGTCGCGCAGCAGCCCGATGTCCAGGCCGGCCCGCTCGAGCGCCGCGGTGGCGCGCTTGACCCACGGCAGGTGCAGCGCGTGCGCGCCCGGCTGGTTGAGGACGCGGACGCTCGCGACGATCTCCCACGCCGGGGAGAACGCGAACCGGGTGTGCGCCAGGTCCTCTGTGGAGAATGCCAGATCGAGCACGCGCTGCCTCTCTGCAGAAATTCCGCGCAGTTTAGGACGTTCCGATGTGGACAGTCGAGCGGGGCTCGGAAAGTCCTTGCGGGAAGGCGAAAATTCCTCGCGGGTCATACTTCCGGGCGATCGCGCGCAGCCGCGGCAGGTTCACCCCGTAGTACGCCTCGGCCCAGTCCGGCATTTCCGGATCGAGGTAGTTGACGTACCCGGTGGTGCCGAACTCCGGGCCGAGCCCGTCGCGCACCGCCGCGAGCGCGCGCCGTGCCTGCGCTTCGCCGCCGTTGTCGGGAGCCGCGCCGTGCAGGAACTGGAAGCTGGCGAGCGCGCAGCGGTGCGGGAACGCCGTCTCGCGGGCGCCGACGCGGGCGATCGCGCCACCCGCGGAGTCGATGAGCGTGCCCACGGCCGGATCGCGGACCAGCAGCTCGACGACCGCGGCCGGGTCGGGGGCGGGCCGCAGCAACATCCGCGACGTCCCGACGTACGCCGCACGCGCCGCGACCGCCCCGGGCCGGGACTCCGGCTCGTCGAACGCCCGCATCGCGCTCAGGTGGTCCAGCACCCGCGCGCCCCGGTCGACGGGTGGCGTGCCGACGCGGCGGACCAGGTCGTCGAGCAATTCCTTCAGCCGGGCTTCGGCGCCGAGGAACGTGCCGCTGGCATTGGCGGTGACCGCGTCGATGTTGACCCCGCACCACAACTCGTCCGGCTGCGCGGGCAGCCACTCCTGCCAGGCGGCGAACAACGCGGCCTGGGTACCGGACGGGAATTTCAGCGTGAAGGTGGTGACGTCCGCGATCGGCACGGTCCGGAACGTGAACCCGGTGACGATCCCGAAGTTCCCGCCGCCCCCGCCGCGCAGCGCCCAGAACAGGTCCGGCTCCACCGAGCGGGACACCGTGCGCGCCCGGCCGTCGGCGGTGACGATCCGCGCGGCCTCCAGGTGGTCGCACGTCAGCCCGTACTTGCGGTCCAGCAGGCCGACGCCGCCGCCGAGGGCGAGCCCGGCGATGCCGACCGTGTCGCAGCTACCCGCCGGGAGCACCCGCCCGGCCGCGGCGAGCGTCGTGGCGATCGGCCCCAGCCGGGCACCGGCGCCGATCACCGCGCGGCCGTCCGGGCGCACTTCGACGCCCGAAAAGCGGCTCAGGTCCACGACGATCCCGCCGTCCACTGTGGAATACCCGGGATAGCTGTGCCCGCCGCTGCGGGCGGCGACCGGCAGGCCGTGCCGGGCCGCGAACCCGAGGGCCACCTGGACGTCTTCGACGCGGGCGGCGCCCACCACCGCGGCGGGCATCCGGGCGTCGTACATCGTGAAGAAGCCCTGCTTGGCCTCCGGGTAGCCCGGGTCGCCCGGCCGGAACAACGGCCCCGTGAGCCGCTTGCGCAGCCGCCCCCAGTCGTCCGGCGGCGGCCACCCCGCCAGGCCCGCCACCGGCACCGCTCCGGAAACCCGCAAGAACGCCCGCCTGTCCACGTCACTCCCCCTGCCCCGTGTCCCCCGGGCATTCGGCTGGTCCCGGGAGCCCTGCCTTGCCGTGACCAGGGTAGCGGGTGTGTGATCGAGGACACATCCCGTACACCAGCCGTTCGCCGAGGAGTCGTCATGGCAGACAAACAAGCCAAGAACGCCGACACCGGGGCCGCCGTCGCTGTGGACGACCCCGCGAAGGTGCGCAACGTCGTGCTCGTCGGCCCGTCCGGTTCGGGGAAGACCACCCTCACCGAGGCCCTCCTCGCCGCCTCCGGCACGGTGTCGCGCGCGGGCTCGGTCGTCGACGGGACCACGGTGTGCGACCACGACCCCGCGGCGGTCCGCCAGCAGCGCTCGGTCGGCCTCTCCGTCGCGCCGGTGCTGCACCAGGGTCACAAGATCAACCTGATCGACACGCCGGGGTACGCCGACTTCGTCGGGGAGCTGCGGGCCGGGCTGCGCGCCGCCGACGCGGCGCTGTTCGTCGTCTGCGCCGCCGAGGGTGTCGACGCGGCGACGGTCGCCGTGTGGGAGGAGTGCGCCGCGGTCGGGATGCCGCGCGCGGTCGTCGTCTCCCGGCTCGACCACCACCGGGCCGACGCGATGGCCGAGATCGCCGCCTGCCGGGCCGCGTTCGGCGACGGCGTGCTGCCGCTGTACCTGCCCGCGGGCAACGGCCTCGTCGGGCTGATCACCCAGCGGTACTTCGACTACTCCGGCGGGCCCCCGCCCCGGGTCGGCGAGCCGGACCCGGCGGAGCTCGAGCGGATGGCCGAGGCCCGCAACGAGCTGATCGAAGGGATCATCGCCGAGAGCGAGGACGAGTCCCTGATGGACCGGTACCTCGCCGGGGAGGAGATCGCCGAGGACACCCTGATCTCCGACCTCGAAACCGCCGTCGCGCGCGGGTCGTTCCACCCGGTCATCCCGGTGTGCTCCACCAGCGGGGTCGGCCTGATGGAGGTGCTCGACGGCATCGTCCGCGCGTTCCCCTCGCCGCTGGAGCACCGGCCGCCCGACGTCACCACGCCGGACGGCGGGACACACGCCGCCCTCACCGCCGACCCCGCGGGCCCCCTCGCCGCGGAGGTCGTCCGGACGGCGGTCGACTCCTACGTCGGCCGGGTGTCACTGGTCCGGGTGTTCTCCGGGACGCTGCGCCCCGAGCGCCCGGTGCACGTGTCCGGGCACGGCCTCGCCGAACGCGGCCACGAGGACCACGACGCCGACGAGCGCGTCGCGCACCTCTACTCCCCGCTCGGCGCGAACCTGCGGGAAGTGCCCTACTGCGTCGCGGGCGACCTGTGCGCACTGACCAAGGTCGGCTCGGCGGAAACCGGCGACACCGTCTCCTCGCCCGACGACCCGCTGCTGATGGAGCCGTGGGCGATGCCGGAGCCGCTGCTGCCGGTGGCGGTGGTCGCGAAGACCCGCAGCGACGAGGACACCCTCGCCCGCAACCTCTCCCGCCTGGTCGCCGGCGACCCGACGCTGCGGCTGGACCGCAACGCCGAGACCGCCCAGCTGGTGCTGTGGTGCATGGGCGAGGCCCACGCCGACGTCGTGCTCTCGCGGCTGCGGGCGGGCGGCGCCGACGTCGACACCGAACCGGTGAAGATCAGCCTGCGCTCGACGTTCAGCAAGCCGGCCAAGGGACACGGGCGGCACGTCAAGCAGTCCGGCGGGCACGGCCAGTTCGCCGTGTGCGACATCGAGGTCGAGCCGCTCCCGCGCGGCGGCGGGTTCCAGTTCGTCGACAAGGTCGTCGGCGGTTCGGTGCCCCACCAGTTCATCCCGAGCGTGGAGAAGGGCGTGCGCGCCCAGCTGCAGCGCGGGCTGGCCGACGGGCACCCGGTGGTCGACGTCAAGGTGACGCTGGTCGACGGCAAGGCGCACAGCGTCGACTCCTCGGACGCGGCGTTCCAGACGGCCGGCGCGCTGGCCCTGCGGGAGGCGGCGGCGAACGGGCACATCACGATGCTCGAGCCGCTGGAGGAGGTGGCGATCCGGCTCCCGGACGAGCACCTCGGCACGGTGCTGGGCGACCTGTCGTCCCGGCGCGGCCGGGTGCTGGGCACCGAGGCCGGCGACGGCGGCCGGACGGTGATCCGCGCGGAGGTCCCGGCCACGGAACTGGTGCGGTACCTGATCGACCTGCGCTCGATGACGTCGGGCACGGCGACGTTCACCCGCCGCCACGCCCGCTTCGAGCCGATGCCGGAAGGGATGGCGGTCCACTAGGTCAGAAGTCGAAGCCGCCCGGGCGGCCGTTGCGGTCGGCCAGCAGGCCGGCGAGCGTCGCGATGGCGATCTCCGGCGGCGTGCGCGAGCCGATGTTCAGCCCGACCGGCCGGTGCACGCGGGCGATGTCGGACTCGGGCACGCCCAGCCCCTGCAACGCGGCCGCGTGCGGACCGGGGTGCCGCGGGTTGCCGAGCACCCCGATCCAGCGCGGGTTCCCGCCGAGCGCCGCCTTCAGCACCTCGCCGAGCTCGGGCCGGTGGTGGTCGGTGACGACGACGTCCGCCGACACGTCGAGCGGCGGCAGCGTCGTGGCCGCCTCGATGCCGTCGGGCACGTCGGTGGCGCGGGCGGCGTCCGGCTCGAACAGCGCCACGTGGTAACCGAGGTCGCGGGCGAACTTCAGCAGGTACCGCGAAACCGGCGACGCGAACACCGCCACCAGGGTCCGCACACCGGGGTCCGCTTCCGCCTTGCCGTGGGCGACGTCGCAGGTCTCGCTCATGGCGCCAGTGTGTCAGCCACCGCCCTGTTCGCCCACCGTCACGCGGAACTGCCACACGTCCGTCTTGCCCTTCACCAGCACCAGGTACCCGTCGGTCACGCGCAGCACCACCCGCTTCTGAGGCGACGACGGCCGCGGCGGCCGGTGCTGCTTGGCCAGCAGGTACGCCTCGCCGAACGCCGTGTCGCGGTCGGCGTACCCCGCCGCGTCGGCGACGCCCCACCCCCGGCCGTCGCCCATGCCGCCCTGCTCTTCGATGACCACCCACCACGTCGACGCCATGCCGCTCCGACGCGGCCGCGCCCGCGGTGGTTTCAGATCTCTTCGAGCACGCTCAGCCGGAAGTGGAACGTCGAAGTCCGGCCCTCGACGATGACGAGGTACCCGCCGGGCCCGCGCAGGACCTTCCGCGACTTCGGCGACCACGGGTAGGCGGGCTGGTACTCCCGCGCGAGGCGCAGCGCGTCGGCCTCGGCGCTCTCCCGGTCGGCGTGCGGAAACGTCTCCGACAGCGACCAGGTCCGGCTGTCCCCCATGCCGCGCTGCTCCTCGACGACCACCCACCAGCTCATTCGGGGGCCGTCACGGTCTCGCCGAGCGTCACGCGGAAGTGGAACGTCTGGGTGCGCCCGGTCGCGATCACCAGGTAGCCGTCACCGACCCGCAGCACCTTGCGCTCCTTGACCGCCGACGGGTGCACCGGCTGGTGCTCGAACGCGAGCCGTCGCGCCACCTCGTCGGCGTGTTCGCGGTCGCCGCCCGCCGGCTTCGTCTTGGTGACGTTCCAGGCGCGGGCGTCCCCGCCGCCGCGCTGTTCTTCGACGACCACCCACCACACGTCAGACCTCCGGTTCGGCGAACTCGAAGTACTCCGGCAGCGGCGCGGTGCCCGCCAGCCGGAAGTACCGCACCTTCCGCCGCCGCCGCAGGCGCAGCGTGTCGCGGACGGCGTCGTTGTGGACGCGGCGGGCGATCACCACCCGGTGCTCGGCGTCGTTCAGCTCTTCGGCCAGCTCGGCGGGCAGGCCCGTCCGGTCGACGCGGCTCAGCTGCAGCGTCAGGTCGCCTTCTTCGGCCTCGCGGTCCGCGCGCGGCGCCGCTTCGGCGCGTTCGGCCGACGTCCGCAGCTCGGTGTCGCCCAGCACCACCGCGACCGCGCGGGCGACCACCGCCCGGCGGGCCAGCGCCGCGTCGAGGGCGGCCCAGCCGGCGTCCATCCGGACGTGCAGCCGGTCGAGCCGGTTCGCCGTCGCCACCAGGAAGAGCCCGCCCAGCACGACGACCAGCGCCAGCAGGGGAAGCAGCCAGCCGAGCACGCTCACCGAGCAGGCTCCCGCTCCGGCGCCGCGACCCGCCGCGGGTCGGCGGCGATCGCCGTCTCGTAGACCCGCAGCACCTGGGTGGCCACCACCGACCAGTCGAACACCGTCACGTGCTCCCCCGCCGCGGCGGCCAGGGACGCCCGGCGCGCCGGGTCGCCGAGCATCTCGCGCAGCCCGTCCGCGAGCGCCTCGGGGTCACCGGTCGCGACGAGCAGCCCGGCGTGGCCGTCGTCGAGTACCCGCCGGAACGAGTCGAGGTCGCTGGCGAGCACCGCCGTGCCCGCCGCCATCGCCTCGGTCAGGATCATCCCGAAGCTCTCGCCGCCGGTGTTGGGCGCGCAGTAGACGTCGACGCTGCGCAGCGCCTGCGCCTTGACGACGTCGTCGGCCTGCCCGAGCAGCTCCAGGTGCGGCGCCAGCTCAGGTCCGGCGTCGCGGCGCAGCTGGTCCTCGTCACCGCGGCCGACGACGACCAGCCGCAGGTCTTCGAACTCCGGCAGGATCCGGCGCAGCGCCTCCAGCAGCACGCCCATGCCCTTGCGCGGCTCGCCGAAGCGGCCCACGAACCCGACCGTGCCGCCGGCCCGCGGGTAGCCCGGCAGCGGCGTCGCCGAGGAGAAGAACTCGACGTCGACGCCGTTGGGGATCTCCACGGCGTCGCCGCCCGCGTGCTCGACCTGGACCCGGCGGGCCAGCGCGGACACCGCGATCCGCGCGGTGATCTTCTCCAGCAGCGGCCGCAGCACCGGCTGGAAGGCCGACAGCGTCCGCGAGCGGGTGGTCGCGGTGTGGAACGTCGCCACGATCGGGCCGTCGGCGATCAGCAGTGCCAGCAGGGACAGGCTCGGCGCGGCGGGTTCGTGCAGGTGCAGGACGTCGAAGTCGCCGTCGCGGATCCAGCGCCGCACCCGGGCGTAGGACACCGGGCCGAACTGCAGCCGCGCGACCGAGCCGTTGTACGGGATGCCGAGCGCCTTGCCCGCCGGGTGCACGAACTCCGGCAGGTCGGCGTCGTCGTCGGCGGGGGCGAGCACGGAGACCTGGTGCCCGCGGACGAGCAGCGCCTTCGTCAGGTCGATCACGTGGCCCTGGACCCCGCCGGGCACGTCGAACGAGTAGGGGCAGACGATCCCGACCCGCATCGGGCGCGCGGCCACGCCTCAGCTCGCTTCTTCGAGGCTGACCCGTTCGCCGGCCTCGAGGTCGGCGGGCCAGAACTTCTGCAGCATGTGCCAGTCGGCCGGGTGCGCGGCGATGTCGCCGGCGAAGATGTCGGCCAGCGCCTGCGTGGCGGCCGGGACCTCGGCGCGCGCGGTGACGCGGATGCGCGGGTGCAGCCGGATCTGCCAGCCGTCCTCGGTGAACCAGCAGCCGGCCGGGATCAGCGCCGCGCCGGTCGTGGCGGCCAGCCGCGCCGGCCCGCCCGGGAATCGCGCCTGCTCGCCGAAGAACTTGACCGGGATGCCGCTGGTGGTCAGGTCGCGGTCGCCGACCAGGCACACGGCCTTGTTCTCGCGCAGCCGCTTCAGCAGCACGCGCATCGCCGAGCTGTCCCCGGTCAGCGGCACGATCTCGAAGCCGAGCGACTCGCGGTACTCGACGAACCGGCGGTAGAGCGACTCGGGCTTGAGGCGTTCGGCGACGGTGGTGAACCCGCCGAGGTAGTCGGCCAGCCACACGCCGGCGATGTCCCAGTTGCCGCTGTGCGGCAGCGCCATCACCGCGCCGTTGCCCTCGGCGAGCGCCGCGTCGAGGTTCTCGACGCCGGTGATGGAGGCCGCGACCTTGTCGCTGACCTCCTTCTGGTCCATCGACGGCAGCCGGAACGTCTCGTGCCAGTACCGGGCGTAGGAGCGCATCGCGCGCCGGGTCAGCTCGTCGAGCTCGACCGGGTCGGCCTGCGGGACGACGCGGGCGAGGTTGGCGCGCAGCTGCCGCACGCCCCCGCCGTCGCGGCGAACGGCGAGGTCGGCGCCGAGCGAGAAGACCGTGCCGCCGAACCCGGCGGGCAGCCAGCCGGCCAGCCGCCAGCCCGCCGCGTAGCCGAAAGCGCTCAGCCGCTCGGTCAGCTTGGTCATGCCGGCTGCTCCCCGGTGGCCGCCTCACGGGCCGCCTTCGCCACGGCCGCGAAGCGCTGCGCCAGGGTGATGACGGAGCCGGCGGCCAGCAGCCAGAGCGTCACGTCCACGGTGTACGGGATGCCGAAGCCGTGCAGGCCGGTGCCGACCAGCGCGATGATCAGCCGTTCGGCGCGTTCGACGAGCCCGCCGTCCACCGGCAGGCCGGAGGCGTCGGCGCGGGCCTTGACGTAGGAGATGACCTGGGCGAGCACCAGGCACAGCAGCGCCGCGGCGGCGGCCGGGTGGTTGTCGTCGACGACGAAGCACCACCAGGCGATGGCGGCGAACAGCGCGCCGTCGACCAGCCGGTCGCAGGTCGCGTCGAGCACCGCGCCGAACGGGGTGCCGTAGCCGCGGGCACGGGCCATGGCGCCGTCGAGCAGGTCGAGCATGGCGAAGCCCCACACCGTGAAGGTGCCCCAGAGCAGGTAGCCGTTCGGGAAGAAGGCCAGGGCGCAGACGACGGCGCCGGCGGTGCCGAGCACGGTCATCGCGTTCGGGGTCAGCCCGGCGCGGACCAGCGCCTGGCCGATCGGATCGGTGACGCGGGAAACGGAGGCACGCGCGAAGATATTGAGCATCGGTTCGTCAGAGGCACCTGGCTACGAGGGTCGGGTGGGCGAATGCAGCCTATCCACCCGCCTCGGCGAACCCGACGCGCCGCCCCGGCTCAGCCCGATTTCGAGAGCTCGCCCTCGTGCTCGCGCGCCTCTTCGGCGGCCTGCGCGGCGGCGCACTTCGGCGAGAGGCGCTGCCGGATCGCGGCGCTGATCTCCCCGAGGGCGGTGACCTGCTCCGGCGTCAGCGGGTCGAAGAGGCTCTCGCGGACGGCCTCGACGTGCCCGGGCGCGGCCGCCTCGAGCGCGGCGAAGCCCTCCTTGGTGAGGACGGCCCAGGCCCCGCGCTTGTCGGTCGGGCAGGCCTCCCGGCGCACCCAGCCGTTGGCCTCCAGCCGCGCGACGGCGTGCGAGAGCCGGCTGCGCGACGCCTGCCGCGCGTCGGCGAGCTCGCTCATCCGCAACCGGTGGCCCGGCGCTTCGGAGAGGGAGACGAGAACTTCGTAGTAGGTGTGCGGCATGCCCGAGTCGTGCTGCAGCTGGCCTTCGAGGTGCGCGCTGAGCATGCGGGTGGCCGCGTTGAACTCACGCCAGACGCGCTGCTCGTCGTCGCTGAGCCATCGGGTTTCGGACATACCCCCATCATACCCTCGGTTGAACACTCAATAAGGGTTTTCCGGTTGCGCCGAATTGGTGCTCACCAGGCGTCGGCGAGCAGGTCCCGTGTTTCGCCCAGCAATTGCGGGAGCACCTTCGTCTGCCCGATCACCGGCATGAAGTTCGCGTCGCCGCCCCACCGCGGCACCAGGTGCTGGTGCAGGTGCGCCGCGATGCCCGCGCCCGCGATCACACCCTGGTTCAGGCCGATGTTGAACCCGTGCGCGCCCGACACCGCGCGGATCACCTTCATCGCGTGCTGCGTGAACTCCGCGACCTCGCGGGTCTCTTCGACCGTCAGCTCGGTGTAGTCCGCGACGTGCCGGTAGGGCACCACCATCAGGTGCCCCGGGTTGTACGGGTACAGGTTCAGCACCGCGAACACCGTCTCGCCGCGCGCGACGATCAGGCCCGTTTTGTCGTCCAGGGAAGGGATGCGGCAGAACGGGCAGCCGGTGTCCTCGTCGCCGTCCGGCTTGTCCTGGCCCTTGATGTAGGCCATCCGGTGCGGGGTCCAGAGGCGCTGGAACGCGTCCTGGACCCCGACGCCCTGCTGCTCGACGAGCTCGGGACCCTCACTCACCGAACGACCGTCTCCAGCGCCTCGGCCGACGGCGACGCGTTCTCGCGGCGCTCGACCCATTCGGCGATCGCCTCGACCGCCTTCGCCACCGGCACGCCGTTGATCTGGCCGCCGTCGCGGAAGCGGAACGACACCGCGCCCGCCTCGACGTCCTTCGCGCCGGCCAGCAGCATGAAGGGCACCTTCTGCGTGGTGTGCGTGCGGATCTTCTTCTGCATCCGGTCGTCGCTCGCGTCGACCTCGGCGCGGATCCCCTTGGCGCGCAACGCCTTCTCGATGCCCTGCAGGTGCTCGACCTGGTCGGCGGTGATCGGGATGCCGACCACCTGCACCGGCGCGAGCCACGCCGGGAACGCGCCCGCGTAGTGCTCGGTCAGCACGCCGAAGAAGCGCTCGATCGAGCCGAACAGCGCGCGGTGGATCATCACCGGCGTCTGGCGCGAGCCGTCGGGCGCGGTGTACTCGAGCTCGAACCGCTTGTTCTGGTTGAAGTCCAGCTGGATGGTCGACATCTGCCAGGTGCGGCCGATGGCGTCCTTGGCCTGGACCGAGATCTTGGGGCCGTAGAAGGCCGCGCCGCCCGGGTCCGGGACCAGCTCGAGGCCGGAGTCGACGGCGGCCTGCCGCAGCGTCTCGGTGGCCTCCTCCCACTCCCAGTCCTCGCCGATGAACTTGTCGGAGTCACCGCGGGTGGACAGCTCGAGGTAGAAGTCGGAGAGGCCGTAGTCGGCGAGCAGGTCGAGGACGAACTTGAGCAGCGACCGCAGCTCGCCCGGCATCTGCTCCTTGGTGCAGTAGATGTGCGAGTCGTCCATCGTCAGCCCGCGCACGCGGGTGAGGCCGTGCACCACGCCCGACTTCTCGTAGCGGTAGACGGTGCCGAACTCGAACAGCCGCAGCGGCAGTTCGCGGTAGGACCGCCCGCGCGAGCGGAAGATCAGGTTGTGCATCGGGCAGTTCATGGCCTTGAGGTAGTAGTTCTCCTCGTCGAACTGCACCGGCGGGAACATCGTGTCCGCGTAGTAAGGCAGGTGGCCGGAGGTGTGGAACAGCTCGCCCTTGCTGATGTGCGGGGTGTTCACGAACTCGTAGCCGGCCTCCTCGTGGCGGCGGCGCGAGTAGTTCTCCAGCTCGCGGCGGATGATGCCGCCCTTCGGGTGGAACACCGGCAGGCCGGAGCCGATCTCCTCGGGGAAGGAGAACAGGTCGAGCTCGGCGCCGAGCTTGCGGTGGTCGCGGCGCTCGGCCTCGGCGATGCGCTCGAGGTGGGCGTCCTGCGCCTCGATGGATTCCCACGCGGTGCCGTAGATCCGCTGCAGCTGCGGGTTCTTCTCGCTCCCCCGCCAGTACGCGGCGGCGACGCGGGTCAGCTTGAACGCCGGGATGAACTTCGTGGTCGGCACGTGCGGACCGCGGCAGAGGTCACTCCAGACACGTTCCTTGGTGCGCGGGTCGAGATTGTCGTAGATGGTGAGCTCACCCTCGCCCACCTCCATCACCTCGGAGGTGTCCACTTCGGACTTGAGGTCGACCAGTTCGAGCTTGAACGGCTCGTCCGCCAGTTCCTTCTTGGCCTCGTCGACGGAGTCGAAAACGCGCCGGGAGAACTGCTGGGCGCCCTTCACGATCTGCTTCATGCGCTTTTCGAGCGCCTGCAGGTCCTCGGGGGTGAACGGAGTGTCGACGGCGAAGTCGTAGTAGAAGCCGTCTTTCACCGGCGGGCCGATGCCGAGCTTGGCATCCGGGAATTGCTGCTGGACGGCTTGGGCGAGCACGTGGGCCGCCGAATGGCGGATGACGCTGCGCCCGTCCTCGGTGTTCGCGGCGACCGGCTCGACCTCGGCGTCGGCCTCGGGCGCCCACGCGAGGTCGCGCAGCTTCCCGTCGGCGTCGCGCACGACGACGATCGTGTCCTCGCCCTTGGTCGGCAGGCCGGCTTCGCGGACCGCCGCGCCCGCCGTAGTGCCCGCCGGTACCACCACACGGGAGGCGGCCACGGGGGAAACGGGGGGCGACTGGGACACGATCGGCTCCTCAAGCTGGAGTGACAAAGACGACCCCGTCGATGCTAGTCGGCGGCCCGCGCGCGCCTCACGCGCGTCCGGGAACGCGGAACGGGCCGCCCCCGGTTCCGGAGGCGGCCCGCCCGAACGGCGTCAGAGGGTCTCGACGACCTGGTCGAAGTCGAGGCGGGGCAGGCGGTCGAACCACGGGTTCTCGCCCGGCTTGCCGACGTTCACCACGACCAGCGAGCGCCACTTCTTGTCGGCGAAGAACTCGTCGTCGACGCCCTGGGCGTCGAAGCCCGTCATCGGGCCGGCGGCCAGCCCGGCGGCGCGGACGCCGATGATGAAGTAGCCGACCTGCAGCAGCGAGTTCAGCTTCGAGAACTCTACGCGGCCCTGCTCGTCGGAGAAGTTGTCCTTCACCTGCGGGGCGTGCGGGAAGACCTGCGGGATGTTCTCGTGGAAGTCGACGTCCGCGGCGAGCACGACGGTCAGCGGCGCGGCTTCGGTCTTGTCCCGGTTGCCCGGGGCCATGTGCGGCAGCAGGCGGGCCTTCGCCTCGGCGGTCCGGAGCACCAGCGCCCGCAGCGGCTGGGTGTTCATCGACGTCGGGGCCCACTTGACGAGGTCGTAGATCGCGCGGACCTGCTCCTCGGTCACCGGCTCGGAGCTGAAACTGTTGGCCGTGCGGGCCTCGCGGAAGAGGAGGTTCTGGACGTCCGCGGGAACCTGGAGGCCGTCGGTCTGCTCGGCAAAGGTGGTCATGGGGCTGGGTTCCTTCCGTTGGTCGGGTACCCGGTGCAACCGAGTTGAGCGTTGAACTATTTCGCGTTCAACCAGTTGCGTGGATCACAGCCGAGAGCGAGCGGACGGTCACCCGATCGAGTACCCGGAACGGACACGGCCGCCGACCCCCTCCAGCGGGGTCGGCGGCCGTGGTGCGAAGCGCGCGGCAGGTCGGCTCAGTAGGCGCCCTGGCCGCCCATCACCGCGCGGAAGGTCTTCCAGAGGATCACCAGGTCCAGCGCCAGCGACCAGTCCTCGACGTAGCGCAGGTCGAGCCGGATGCTCTCGGCCCACGTCAGGTCGCTGCGGCCGCTCACCTGCCACAGCCCGGTGAGCCCCGGCTTCACCAGCAGCCGGCGGCGGGCGTCGGGCGCGTACTGCGCCGTCTCCTCCGGCAGCGGCGGGCGCGGGCCGACGAGCGACATCTTCCCGGACACGACGTTGAACAGCTGGGGCACCTCGTCGAGCGAGTACCGGCGCAGGAAACCACCCACGCGGGTGATCCGCGGGTCGCGCTTCATCTTGAACAGCGGCCCCGCGCCCTCGTTGTCCGCGGCCAGGGTCTGCTTGATCTCGTCGGCGTTGGTGACCATCGTGCGGAACTTGAGCATGGTGAAGACGGCGCCGTCGCGGCCGACGCGGCGCTGGCGGTAGATCACCGGGCCGCGGTCGTTCAGCTTGATCGCGAGCGCGATCACCAGCAGCAGCGGCGAGAGCATGGTGAGCAGCAGGGCCGACCCGAAGCGGTCGACGATCTCCTTCACCACCCGGCGCCCGCCGGTGAACATCGGCGCCGTGACGCGCAGCAGGGGCATCCCGAGCACGCCGGTGACGTTGAGCCGCGGGCCGGCGACCTCCATCAGCACCGGCGCCACGACCATCTCGGCGCCGGTCCCCTCCATGTCCCAGGCCAGCCGCTGCAGGCGCTTCGGCGTCCAGTACTGGTCCGCGGTGATCGCCACGACCCGGTAGCCGCCGCGGCGCACGTGGCGGGACAGCTCCTCGAGCCGACCCACGACCGGGACGCCGTCGATCTCCCCGCTGTCGCGCTCCTCGCCGTGGCCGCTGAAGGTGCAGGCGGCCTCGACGCGCCAGCCGACGTGCACTTCCGAGCGGGTGCGGGCGATCAGGTCGGCGACCGTCTCCGGGCTGCCCGCGGCCATCACCGGCAGCAGGCAGAGCCCCTTGGCGCGCTTGCGGTGCAGCACCTGGCGCAGCAGGTACCGCTGCGGGAACGCGACGAGCGCGATGGCCGGCACGACGACGAACACCCAGACCTGGACCTCGAGCGCGCCGAACAGCAGGCCGCCCAGCGCGACCAGGACGGCGGCGGTGATGAAGCCCCGGCCCAGCGTCCGGTACTCCTCCGCGCCTTCGCCGAGCACGCGCGGGCTCCAGGCCCGGCTGACCGGCAGCGAGACGAAGATCGCCAGCATGGTGCCGAAGGCGTGCATGTCGTGCGGGGCAACGCGATCGATGACGAACGCGCTGATCGCGATCACCAGCAGCGTGATGAACACGTCGCTGCCGATGACCCAGGCTCTGTATCTCGCTTCCCAGGCCGCGGGCAACGCCTTGGGGGACGGCGTCGCGGCCGGCTCCGCCGGGTGCTCCTCCCTCTTGGCGGGACGCGGGATGGCCTGGAGGTCGATGTGCGGCGGTGGCTGGCTCACCGTGTACGAAGGCCGCACCGACTCTTCCATCTGACCTCCCGTGAACAGGATTCGGTTGATCTCACAGGCACGCTGCGTCACCGCCGGTGATTTCGGAGAGTCATCCCGAAGTCGATGGTCGCGCAGTGCCCGGAGAGGCTTCACACGGCAAGGTATCGGCGACTCTCTCAGCATCGTTACAAGGATTTCCAGCCACATGCTGCGCGTCTTCCCCGCCAAGAAATGGCCGCAAGATAACAAGATGATGACGATGGGTAATAGGGCGTATCCCCGAGAAAATTACATTCCGTAGTCAAAATGGGCGATGCCCGCACCCGGGTGGACCAGGTGCCGCCGAACGGCCGAACCGGCCCCGGAGCTCCACTGTGGACACTGTCGGCGCATCGCGGTCCACAGTGGACCAGGCGGCCACCGGGACGCGGCCGCGCGGACGGCGCGTGAGCGGACGGTTACGTTCGCCAACGGACCGTCACACGTCCCGGTTTTTGTCGCACGTGCCCTGTTGCGCGTGCCGAGGATCACATGAGCCCTCCCACGGGGTCCCGTTCGACAGAAATCCGCCGTGGCGGCAAAGTGCGGAGGCAGTTCCAACACCCCCTCCCGACGGGGGCGCGAACCGCTCTACCGGACAGATACGACCGGCTCGAACGGATCGTTCACTCCGGTTCGATCACCCGCTACGGAAAGCCGAGCCGACCTGGGGGCGCGCGAAAACGCCGAAGGCCCCGGACGGGTGTGTCCGGGGCCTTCGGCGTCGAGCTTCGGTGGGCGATACTGGGATCGAACCAGTGACCTCTTCGGTGTGAACGAAGCGCTCTCCCGCTGAGCTAATCGCCCGCTCGCGGTGTTGCAGAAACTTTAGCGTACGACTTCCGGGCGCCTGCAAACGGGTGGTCCTCGCCGACCACACTCCGCTTACCGGCGAGTACGGAACGAACAACCCCGAGCTAGCCGGGGTTGTCCGGCCCGGGGGCCGCCCGACGCCACGTTCGACATCCGTGCGACGGTGCTATCGCCCGGCGACTAAACCGCGCAGTATGGAGGCGTGGGCCCCCGCGGGGCGCGCGGTCACACGCGCGCCGTGGGGTGGTCACGGACGGCAGACGGCGGCTCATGAGCCCGGACGGGTGATCTGCGGCGCACCCGCGACGGAACAGGCCTCCCGATGCGTCCCACTTGGTGACGCCCTCGGCCGGGCCGGGCCGGGAAGGGAGACGAAGGGTAGGACGATGCGCAACGATCACGTGACGCTCCGCTCGACGGCGGTCTTCGACCTGCTGGCGCCGCGGACTCCCGCGGTTCCGGTCAAGGTGGAGCTGCGCTACGACACACGCGACCCGTACGCGGTCGTCGCCGCCTTCCGCACCGGCCGCGCCGGCTGGGTCGAGTGGGTGTACGCACGCGACCTCCTCGCGGACGGCCTCCTGGCCGACGCGGGTGACGGGGACGTTCGCATCCGCCCGTCGGTCGAGGACCCCGAGTCCGTGCTGATCGAGCTGAACTCGCCGTCCGGCCACGCCATGTTCGAGGCGTCGGCCCAGGAGCTGGCCGACTTCCTCGACCGCACCTACGACGTCGTCCTCCCGGGCAACGAGCACCTGTGGGTCGACGTCGACGACGCGCTCACCCACCTCATCCCCCACGATCTGGCCTGATGACGGGCTTGCAACGGCGGAGTGACACCCCGGTGTCGCCGCCGTTTTCGGGGTCCGCTATGGTTTTCACACACCACGGCGACGGGGAAACACCTTCCCGGAGCTGCGGAGTGCGGATGTAGCGCAGCTGGTAGCGCATCACCTTGCCAAGGTGAGGGTCGCGGGTTCGAATCCCGTCATCCGCTCGGTAGGCTCTCGAGCCTGTCACGGTGGAGTGGCCGAGAGGCGAGGCAACGGCCTGCAAAGCCGTGTACACGGGTTCGAATCCCGTCTCCACCTCGCGCGATTAGCTCAGCGGGAGAGCGCTTCCCTGACACGGAAGAGGTCACTGGTTCAATCCCAGTATCGCGCACCACATGTTTTCGCAGGTCAGGAGCCCTGTCCCTCCCCGGAGGGGCGGGGCTTCAGTCGTCAGATGGCGATAGGCCCTGAGCCGGGTTCCAGACCCCGGCGGGACCGCAGGTGCGGGAACCAGGACACCAGCTTCGCGCGCTCGCCCGGGTACAGCGACGCCAGCGATCGCTGCCAGCGTTCCTCCAGGGCGTCCAGGATCTCGTTCACCATCGCCGGGGTCACATGGTCGTAGACCCGCGCGATGCCCTTCATCTTCTGCCCCAGCCGCGCGCGCCGGGCGACCTCCGGGATCCCGTCCTCCGTCAGCCACGTCGCATGCGTGTGC
Source organism: Amycolatopsis lexingtonensis (assembly GCF_014873755.1). NCBI lineage: Bacteria > Bacillati > Actinomycetota > Actinomycetes > Pseudonocardiales > Pseudonocardiaceae > Amycolatopsis > Amycolatopsis lexingtonensis. Next base: position 1,267,930 of record NZ_JADBEG010000001.1, on the reverse strand, counting down.
CGCCCTTCATGGAAAGTGAACATCGGCAGGATCGGCGAACGCCGCTCCCCAGCACCGGACTCGTCCAGATCAACCCCGTCCCACGCCGGCCGCCAGAACCGGATGTTCGATCGCCGCCAGGGATGCCCTTCCGGCGTGCACAGCACGAACGGCTCCCGGTGGCTGTCCATCAGTTCCTCGTAGAGCACCGCGATCCCCGGCGGTAGTGCCACGAATCGAGTGCCCGCAGGGGTTTTCGTGCGCCCCTTCTTCGGCCGGGCGTTCCCTCGCCGAGTCGCCGGACGACTTTTGGCATCCGAGTGATGATCACCACTCTTCCGGCCTCCTTTGTAGACCTTCCCGCCGACCTCCTTCAGCGGCGTCCGGATCTCGATCCCCCGGCGCTCGGAGTCGTACTCATGCCGCTGCTGACCGACAAGTTCACCCCATCGGGCGCCGGTATAGACATCCATCAAGCACAGCACGAACCCCGACCTGCCCAGCCCCATCTCGTAGAGCCGCATCGCCGCCCGCAACGCCTGCGCCGGCGTCGCCACCAGCCGCTCGGTGTCGTACTCGCCGTTGGACACCCGGACGCCGTTGCACGGGTTGGCCGGGATCATCCGCGCCCGCACCGCACCGTTGAGGATCGTGGAGAACAAGGCGAAGTACGACAACACCGAGGACTCGGCATAGTCCTCGTGCAGGTCCGACAGCCAGCGCTCGATCTCGACGTACCCGTTGAAGATCGCGATCAACGGCCACGCGCCCCACTGCGGCAGCAGCTGCTTGTCCAAGAACGACCGGTACTTCGCGATCGTGTTCAACTCCAGCCGCGGCTCCACCGCTGAGAGCCACTCCTTGGCGAAGTCGTCGAAGCGGGTCTCACCATCACGCGGATCCAGCCACAGGTTCCGCCGGATCAGCGCCTCCTGTTCCAGCCCCCAGTCCTCGGCCGCCTTCTCCGTCGGGAATCCCGACTTGCTCCCCCACGTCCCGTCGGGACGCTTGTACCGGGCCCGCCACTCGCCGGTCCCCGGCTGTTCCTGGCCGTAGGCCATCCTCTGCTCCTTCTCTTGTTGCTCCGCCCCGCATCACGCGGCGCGGAAGTCCTGAGCCAGCTCCGCCAGCGGAACCCGCCGCCGTTGCGGCTTCACCGGCGCCGCGCTCAGCTGTACAATCTCGGTGACGTCGGCGCGGGTGAACCGGTAGTGCTTGCCGAACCGGTGGTGCGGCACCGCCCCAGCGGCGGCCTGGTCCTTCAAGGTCCTCGGCGACAGCTGCAGCAGCTCCCCCACCTGCTCTGCGGTCAGCAACGCGTCCGGGTCAGCCGGAGGCTCCGGTGCGGCCGACCGGACCGCCTCGGCGAGTTCGCGGATCGCTGCAGCAACGCCGTCGACGTGCTGCAGACCCATCTCAATTCCCATCACGTTTCTCCTCTTTCAACACTCATACGATTCGAATTCGAGGGAAGTGTTCGTCGCCGCACACAACCATCCATGCCGACACGGACACGAGCAGTCAACGGCTCCTCGAAAGAAACACAAAGAACCTCGTCAACAGCCATGCCCGCCGATCGCGCACGATCGCACGACGCTACTATTCGACAGATCCAGCAGGTCGACCAACGACTCCAGAAAGGATGACCGCAATGGCCAAACGAATCTCTATCGAGATATCCGACGACACGGACGGCAGCCGCGCCGACCAGACCGTCCCGTTCGGACTCGACGGTGTGACCTACGAGATCGACCTCTCCAACGCAAACGTCAGCGCGCTGCGCACGGCAATGGAGCCATAATTGACAACCGCTCGCCGCACCGGCGGTCGCCGCGTCAAGCTTGCCGTTGGCCAGTCGACCGACAGCGACAAGACCGATACGGAGGTATCCGGCGAGTACACCGCCACCCACGAGATGCGCGCTTGGGCTCGGGACAACGGGCACGAAGTAGCCGACCGAGGACGGATTCCAACCTCGATCGTCGAGGCGTACAAAGCCTCGCACAAGGCAAGCAAATTGGGCATCGATGGAAAAGTTCGCCCGGCTTCGAAGTCAAGGCCAACATCCAAGCGACGCAAATAGCACACGCTTGGCCTAGGAGGCGCTCAAGAAGACCTGATCTCGACTTTGCTATCAGACGACAAGTCATCAGCGGAACCTCCAAAAGCTAGCTCGTACTCGATGAGACATGCCCCTAACTCCGGCTGTTCGCCAGCTTGGAGACAAGCTGTGACCGCGCGCCGCGCCGAACACTGGTGCAGAGTCGCGTCGCCGCTGAATCGCGTTCATCGGGCGCATGCAGCCGTTACGTTCTGCCCAAAGATTGCGACTTCCTCCACATGGCGGACAACGAACCCTTCGCTCGGCACTTGTGGCCCTTGTTCGCGATGGCAGCGGCTCCGAACGGCAGCTGGCTCGCGACCGGGGGCGGCGACCGCACTCTCCGGCGTTGGGATCCCATCAAGCACCGTGCCATCGGCGGTCCGATCAATGCCGACACGCGCTGGGTGCTCGCCGTGGCTGTCACGCCCGACGGCCAGCAGATCGTCACCGGTGGCGGCGACGGCGTCGTTCGCATCTGGGATGTCGCGACCCGCCGGCTCATCCGATCGTTCAGCACGAGCACCAGAATGATCTGGACGATCTCAATCAGCGCTGACGGCACCCAGGTCTTCGCAGGTGGAGATGACGGCAAGCTGAGGCAGTGGGACTTGACCGATGGCCGATTGCTCAACACGTTCCCGTATCCAGGCTCGGTGCGGGCCATGTGCGTCTCGCTGGCGACCGATCAAGTCGTCTGGGCGGGCACGGACAGCTCCATTCAGCGGGCTTCCCCGGAGGGAACCTTCAAAGATCCGCTCATCGGCCACACCGGCTGGGTACATTCCTTGGCCTTGACGCCGGACGGCACCCAACTCGTCAGCGGAGGTGGTGACGGCACGATCCGGCAGTGGGATCTGCGAAGCGGGCTCGCTGTCGGCGAACCCATTCGCGCCCACGAAGGCGCCGTGTTCACGGTCGTCGTCACATCGGACGGGAACTACGTCGTCAGCGGTGGCGATGACGGGACCGTGCGACGCTGGGACCTGACCAGCGGTACCGCTGTGGGCAGTCCACACCGCGGCCATACGGACTGGGTTCGCGCCATCCAGTCCAGCTCGGATGGCACCCGCGTGTTCAGCTGCAGCAACGACGGCACTATCGCCCGATGGACGTTCAGTCGCACGGCGGTGCACACCGAAGCGTTCCGCGGGCCTGCCGTTGCAGTCAACGCGCTCGCTGTCGACTCCGTGCGGAACGAGCTGATCAGCGCGAGTATCGACGGATCCATCCGCCGCTGGCACAGCAGGACGGGGAAATCGCTTGGGCGTTTTCGAGCACCGGACGGCTGGGTGAACGCCATCGCGCTGTCTCCCGACGGTAACCAGCTCGTCCGCGTCGGCGAAGACGGCCCGATCGTCCGATGGGACCCGAAGACCGGCCAGTACTCCGGCGAACCGCTGACCGGACACGCCGGCGGAGTGCGCGCGGTGACGTTCACACCGGACAGCCAGTGGATCATCACCGCTGGAGCGGACGGCACTGTACGCCGCTGGAACCGAGATACCGGGCAACCGGTCGGCGAGCCGCTCACCGGGCACCGCGGCGAGGTGAACGCCGTCTGCGTCACCCCGGACGGAGCCCAGATCATCGCGGCGGGCAGCAAAGACGGCCGTCTGCTTCGATGGGACACCAAGACCGGTGAGCGCATCGGCGAAGCGATCAGCGCGCACCAGCACGCCGCGTTGACGGTGTCGGTCGATCGAGCCGGTAATCGCATCGTCAGCGGAGGAAGCGACGGCCGTATCCGGGTCTGGGATGCTGGCACCGGACAACCGACGACATCGCCGAACCAACGCCACGACGGGTCGGTGACCGTTGTGCGGTTCACACCGGACGGGCGCAGCATCATCAGCGGCGCGACCGATCAGCTCATCCGCGAATGGGACAGCGAAACCGGCGACCCGGTCGGCGAGCCCTTCGGCAGCCACGAAGGCACGATTACTTCGCTGGCGTTCCTGGACGACGACGGCACCGTACTGTTCTCCGGATCCGCGGACGGGACAGTGCGCAGATGGGCCCTCGGGTCCCGCACGCAGCTGTCCGCTGATGCGGCGAGCCCGCCAATGGGCAGGGAGGTGCTCGCCGACGTTCAGAGCGATCTCGAAAGCAGCGAAGACCGACTCGACATCGGAGGCGACGTCAGGCTGATCGGCGCGATGCTGGCGGCGACGACGGTACGTCCGCCGTTGTCGATCGCGGTACTCGGCGACTGGGGCTCCGGGAAGTCGACCTTCATGTTGCAGCTACGGGAATGGCTCGCGGAAGCAGCACGGCGCTCCAGCGAGTCGCCGGACAGCACGTTCGTATCGAACATCAAGCAGGTGACGTTCAACGCGTGGCACTACAGCGACGATCACCTGTGGGTCGGACTCGTCGAGCACATGTTCCGCGAGCTCGCCGCGAGCAAGATCACCACTGACGACGCTACCGCCGAGCAGGTCGCGCAGTTGAAGACGACACTATCCACGCGGAAAACGGATCGAGACCGGCTAACCGCCGACCTCGAAGCGATCGATCGCATCGAGACCGACCGCGGCTGGTTCGCCGCCGCTCGGGCACCCCTGCGCAGCGTCAAGGTGGCGAAAGCCGCAGTGATCAGCGGAGGACGAGAGCTGTTCAGCCGCCGAGGCTGGCCCTACCTTCTCCTCACGCTGGCCGGAATCGCCGGCATCGTGGTGGCCACTTCGTTCGGGCAAGCTCAGCTGACGTGGATCGGCATCACGGTCGGCGCGCTCGCACCTGTAGCCGCCGCGTGGCGCACCCTGCGCGAATCCACCGAGAATCTTCGCAAACAACTGCTGCGACGCAAGGACGAGCTGGACGCCGACATCAGGAAGGCCGACGATGAACTCGCCCGCGTCGAGCCGGCGCATCGGCTCCACCGCCTGCTCGCCGAGATCAGCACCGCCGAGCGATACGAAAGCTTCCGCGGTCTCACCGGACGCATCCACCACGACCTACGACGGCTGAGCGAGGACCTCGCGACCGCGCGCACCGCCTGGTCCGACGACGGTGGACAAGGGAAACCACCGCTTCAGCGCATCGTCCTCTACGTCGACGACCTCGACCGCTGCACACCTCAACGCGTCGCCGACGTTCTCCAGGCCGTGAATCTCCTCCTCACCATGGACCTGTTCATGGTCGTCGTGGCAGTCGACCCACGATGGCTTTTGAAGGCACTGGGTCGGCACCACCGCGGCCTGCTGCGCGATGCGGTCACACCACTGGACTACCTGGACAAGATCTTCCACATTCCGTTCGCCCTCCGCCCGATGGGTACCAAGGCCGCCGACTTCCTGAGATCGATGCTGCCCGTTGCCCACGAGCCCGATCAGATCGCGTCGCCTGACGAACTCACCAATGAGGTCGCCCCCACGCGAGCGAACACCGTCACCGCGGCACCGAGTCGAGCGGAAGTCGAGCACGCCGTCCCGACCCCGATGGCGGCCGAGCGCCTCATAACGAGCCGCTCACCTGATGAGGTCGACCTCGCACCGGAAGGCATGCGGATCCAACAGTTCGAGCAGGACTTCCTCGCCAACCTTGTCTGGCTGCTCCCGACCCCGCGCGCAACGAAGAAGCTCGCCAACCTCTACCGCCTGGTAAGGCTGTCCGTCCCGCCCGAGCACTTGGAGTACTTCCTGGTCAGAGAGGAATACCAGGCCGCCGCATTGCTGCTGGCGGCCCTCGTCAGCGATCCGCAAGGCGCCCGCGAACTGCTGGTCAAGCTCGCCGATGCGAGCGGCCAAGACATCACCGACGCGCTGACCGACGACGGACTTCCACGCCGTCTGTCCAAGCTGATCAAAGCAGAACGCGTCCAAGGGAGAACGGTTCACGGCGAGATCGGCACGTACCGGAGGTGGGCGACCGCGGTAGCCCGGTACGGGTTCGAGACCTACGACCTTTTCGTCATGACCTTTTGAAACGGCGATCTCCACGGCGCCAAAGTTGGCCGGGAACGCCGATCCATCGACGTAGGTGATGGTGGCCCGCCCCGAGCCAGCACACGGCAGGATGGCTTGAGGAGCCCATAATCTCCAGCGGGCGCTTGGTCCCCTACGGGCCGGTGGGCCCTTGGTCACACTGGGAGGACCGAGTTGATCTATAACCCCACATTGAAGTTCACCACCGACCTGCAGCTTTAGCCCACACCAGCTGGCGCAACTTTGTCGGCGTGGACGGCCGGATCATCGCCGATCGCCGCGGATTCGTCCTCATTACACACCCAGGTGCCGAAGAACGTCTCGAGCGAACCGGGAAACCCCGTACTCGTTCTTCGAACCCCAATCCGTCTCCCAGAACGAACCGTAGACCAGCACAAGCGCCCGCTTGGCCCGGGTGAGCCCGACGTAGAACGAACGCCGGTCCTGCGCCAGTCGGTCCGGGTTCGGCTCGGGGTGCACGCGCAACCGCCCTGACCACCGACGACCGGGCATGATGCCTTCGACCAGACCCGGCAGGATCACGGCATCCCACTCCCTGCCCGTCGCGGAGTGATAGGTGGTCAACGTAACCTTGCCGGCCCGCAACGCGCCGGCGGCGATGTCCCGCACTTCAAGGCCATACGCGCTGGCCGCCTCTCTGAACTTTCCCAGAGCTTGCCGGTCTCGGACGGCGGAGCTGCCTGCGGCGATAGCTTGCAGCTCGAGTTCCCGGATCAGGTCGGTCAGCCACGCGTGCAGTGGTGGTTCTTCCGACCGGAACCGTTGAGCAGGCCGGCGAACTTCCGGCCCGCGGCACGACGGCCGAGCGGTGGCAGCCCGGCGGCTTCCGCACCGGGGCGCATGCCCGTACCAGGTAGCCCAAGGTGGCGACCGAGGTCGCACGAGTGTCCGGACCCAGTCCAGCTGGCTCTCCCCGTGGCGCGCCAGGTGGTTCGTCGCCCCGGAAGCCGTGGCTCTGCAGGCACCGCCCCTCGACGCGAAGACCGCTGCATACCGAGCGCTTTGGCGGCAGGCGAACCGGTACAGCGAAAACTGCACCCTGGTGTGCATGGCCAAAGCTGCCCATGACATCCACGGACGAACACCACGCCCCCGTCGAAGACAGCATCACGTCTCCCGCGCACAAACTGATCGCCATGTTCGCGGCGGAGGACCTGTCCCACTGCTACACCGGCTCCGCGCCGCCCGCGAAGGAATCGCTCGCCGAGCACGACCAGCACTCCAGTTGAACAGAGCCGGAAGAATTCGTGATCATTCGTCCGTCCGTCTTGGCCGTTCCCGTCTCCGCGGCCGTACTCTTGTTGGCCGCTTGTAACACCTCTAACAGCGTTCTGCCAGCGACCGACTCTCCGAACATCGTCAAACCGGACGAGATCGGCAATCTAGTGCTTCAGTAGGCGCGAGAGCGGCGGATCCGCACCGGGAGCGTGGTCTCACGTGATCGCGAGTCCCCCGTCCACCGGCAGCACGCTGCCGTGCACATAGGCCCCGGCGCGGGAAGCGAGGAAGACCGCGGCGCCGATGAGATCGAGGTCGACGCCGGGACGCTTGAGCGACAGCCTGCCGACCATCTCGGCCATCCGCCCCGCCGTCAGGTCCGTCTCGAACGGCCCCGGCGCGATCGCGTTGACGGTGATCGATTCGGGCCCGAGCGCCAGCGCGAGGTGCCGCGTGAGCGTGTGCACCGCCGCCTTTGTCGTCGAGTACGCGAACCCGCGGCCCGAGGGCTTCAACCCCACCACCGAGCCGATGTTGACGATCCGCGCCGGGTCCGCCGGGGATGCCGCCTGCCTCAGCTTGGGGAGAAGTCGTTGCACCAAGCCGAACACCGGTTTGACGTTGATCGCGAACAGCTCGTCGAACGCGGACTCCGGGTAGGTGTCCACTTTGCCGCGGACGTTCGCGCCCGCGTTGTTCACCAGGACGTGCAGCGCCGGTTCGGCGGACAGGGCTTCGGCCACCGCGTCCCGGCCGCCCGGCGTCGACAAGTCGGCGGGCACCGGGACACAGGTTCCGCCCAGCCGTTCCGCGGTGGCCGTCAGGGTTTCCGCCGAGCGGCCGACGATGTAGACCTTCGCCTGCCGCTCGGCGAATCCGCGGGCGATCATCTCGCCCAGACCACGGCCGCCGCCGGTGACCACCACGACCTTGTCTCGGACGGAGAACAGTTCGTCCATCATGCTCCTATCATTATCCTTGATAGGCACGATGTCCAGACGTCACTGCACCGAACGGATCGTCCCGCCGTCCACGCGCAGCGTCGCCCCGCTGATGTAGTCGGCGTACGGGCTGGCCAGGTAGGCGACCGCACCCGCGATCTCTTCGGGGCGACCGAATCGGCCGACGTCGTTGGGCACGAAGTCCTCGGCCGCGTTGCGCTCGATCTCGGCCCACTCCGCGCCCCAGCCCCGCTCGGGCGCCATCTCCGTCAGCAGGCGCTGGACCGAGTCGACGAGGATCGCCCCCGGCGAGACGACGTTCGACGTCACGCCGGTGCCCTTCAGTTCGCGGGCCAGCGACACCGCGAGGTTGTGGCGCGCGGCCAGCGTCGCGTTGTAGTGGGGCTGCATCGCCATCGGCTGACCGCCCAGGCCGCCGCCGATCTGGATGACCCGGCCCCAGCCGCGGGCGCGCATGCCCGGCACGAACCGGCGGATCATGCGCACGCCGGACACCACGTTGACGTCGTAGGTGCGCAGCCAGACCTCGGGCGTCGAGTCCTCCCAGCCGAGGTGGTCGTACGCCCCGGCATTGTTGACCAGCACGTCGACCTCGCCGGCCGCGGCCGCCACCGCGTCGGCACCTTCCTCGGTGACGAGGTCGCCGATCGCGACCTCCTTGGCGCCGATCTTCTCCGCGACCGCCCGGGTGCGGACCTCGTCGCGCCCGTGCACCACGACGTCCGCGCCTTCCTGCGCGAGCAGGAGCGCGATCGCTTCACCCAGCCCCGAGCTCGAGCCCGTGACGAGCGCGCGCCGGCCGGTCAGTTGCAGATCCATGATTTCGTTCTCCCGATGTATACGACTGTAGACTTAACTCCAGTCTACACTCGTATACATGACTGAGCCACGCCGGCGCGACGCCGCTGCCACGCGAGAAGCCATCCTGCGCGCGGGCATCGAAGCCTTCACCCGCGCGGGGTACGACGGCGTCGGCGTCCGCGAGATCGCCCAGGCGGCCGGCGTCACCGCGATGCTCGTGAACCGCTACTTCGGCTCCAAAGAAGGACTGTTCACGGAGGTGGTCGAGGTGTCGCTGACCGAGCGGACCGTCCTGGGCGCCGACCCGGCGACGCTGGCCCGCGACGCGGCGGCGACGCTCGTGCGCCGCACCGCGCCCGACGCCGGCGACCTCGACCCGTTCCTGCTCGTCCTGCGGTCGGCCCCCAACCCCCGGGCCGCGGAGATCCTGCGGGCCGGCATCGAGAAGCACGTCGAGCAGCACGTGGTCGACGTCGTCCCCGGCACCCGCGGCACCGAGCGGGCGGCGATGGCCCTGGCGCTGATCAACGGGTTCTGGTTGATGCGCAAGGTGATCGGCAGCACCGCGCTCAACGAAGCCGATGACGCGACGCTGCGGGACACCCTCGAGAAGCTCTTCCGCGTGCTGCTCGGCTGACGCGCATCAGGTGCCGGGTTCGGTGGTGGCGCGCTCGATGTCGTACAGCTGCTCGAACCCGGCCAGCTCCTGGAAGCTTTCGTAGATTGCGAACGACTCCGCGGCCGGGCGGCCGCTGGGTTTTCCCGCGCGCTGCAGCTCGTACGCCTCGCGCAGCGCGGCGAACGCCGCCGCCTGGCCGGTCACCGCGTCGATCAGGATCGCGTACCCCAGGCTCCGCCACTCCTCGGCGGTGTGGAGGTCGAACGACGTGAGCGTGGCGACGGGCGCGGAGAGGCGGGCCGGCGCCGCCGCCAGCTGCTCGTCGTCCGCGGGCAGCAGCATCACGACGTCGGCGCCGGCCTCGTGGTAGGCGGTGAGGCGTTCGATGGCGCGCTCGAAGTCCTCGTTCTGCACCGCGCCCGTACGCGCGATCAGCAGCAGGTCGGGGTCGCGCCGCGCCTCGGCCGCGAACCGGATCTTGCTCACCATCTCCTCGAGCGGGACCAGGTGCTCGACGTGCCGGTGGTGGCTGGCGCGCTTCGGCGCGACCTGGTCCTCGAGCTCGATGGCGTGCACCCCGGCCGCCTCCAGCTCCCACACCGTGCGCGCCACGTGGATCGCGTCGCCGAAGCCCACCCCGCCGTCGACGATCAGCGGCAGCCCGGACCGCCGCCGGATCTGCCAGCTCGCCGCCGCGAGGTCCGACACGCTGAGCAGCGCCTCGGAAATCGCCATCGCGTAGCCGAGGCCGCCACCGCCGAGGTACCCGCCGTCATATCCCAGCCGCTCGCACAGCCGGGCGGTGAGCGCATCGGGGCACCACTGCACCATGAGCGGCTCGCCACTCGACACCCGCGCGCGGAACGCCGCGCGATCGAGACCCACCATGTTCACTCCCATCGAACCCACACCGGTCGTCACAGGTCGAGGACCAGCTCCGCGGAGGAGCAGCTCCCGACGCAGATCATCATCGTGTCCCCGGCCGCGCGCTCGTCGTCGCCGAGCACGGTGTCCCGGTGCACCGGCGTGCCGCCGAGCACCTTCGTGCAGCACGTGCCGCAGAATCCCTCTTCGCACGAGTACGGGACCTCGGGCACCAGGTCGCGCACCGCTTCGAGGATCGTCGTGCCGTCGGCCACCTCGACGGTCTCGCCCGTCTGCGCCAGCACCACGGTGAACGGCCGCGCGTGGCTGTCCGGCGCGCCGTCCTCCCCCGGCTCGGCGGTCCCGGCCGTGAAGAGTTCGAAGTGGACTTCGAGTTCGGGTCGCAGGCGGCTCGCCACCGCCCGCAACGCGTCCAGCATCGCCGCGGGACCGCAGCCGTAGATCGCGGCGCCGCCGGGGGCCTCCCGGACGATCTCCTCCAGCGGCAACAGCCCGGACTCGTTCTGCGGCCGGACGTCGACGGGCGCGTCCGCCTCGCACGCCAGCTCGTCCAGCTCGGGCAGGAACACCATCGACTCCAGCGAGCGCCCGCCGTAGTGCAGCCGCCAGCCGGCGCGGCGGGCCGTCAGTTCGCGCGCCATGCTCAGGATCGGCGTGACGCCGATCCCGCCGGCGACGAGCACGTACGACCCGGCCGGGCGCAGGGTGAAGTGGTTGCGGGGCCCGCGGATCACCAGCTGCTTGCCGACGAGCGCGGTGTCGTGGATCTCCGCCGAGCCACCGCGGCCGTCGGCCTCGCGCAGCACGGCGATGGTGTAGGTGTACCGGTCTTCGCGGTCCCCGCACAGCGAGTAGTGGCGGATCCGGCCGGACGGGAGGACGACCTCGACGTGCGCACCGGGGTCCCACGGCGGCAGCTGCCCGCCGTCGGCCCGGGCGAGCCGCAGGGAGATCACCCCGTCGGCCTCCCAGCGGGCCGCGAGCACGCGGACCTCGACCTCCGCCTCGGCCGCGCTCACGACCACACCTGCCCGGCTCGGGTCCCGCGGTCCTGCCCTGTGCTCATGGCGCCACCTTCACGTCGTCGTGGTTGCTCCTATAATTAGCATAGAAAGCCCGGCGGGAGATCACAAGAGTGCCCGCGCACGCTCGAGGAGGAGTTCATGACGACACCGGAGCCGACGACCAAGCTGGTGTACCTGGCCCGACGCAACCCCGCACTGTCGGCCGCCGAGTTCGTGGTCCGCTGGCGCCAGCATTCGCTGCTCGCCGGCAGCATGCCGCTGATCCGGCCCGGCATCGTGCAGACCGCGCACTGCCTGAACCTGTTCGACCGCACGGTGTTCGCGCGCGCCGCCCTCGACTACGACGGCGTCAACTTCCTCACCCTGACGGGCCCCGAGGTCGCGACGACGATGTGGCAGCACGACGAGATGATGGAGCTGCTGCAGCCGGACGAGCTCGCGACCTTCTCCACCTACGCCCGCCACTTCACGCTGACGACGCACGAGCACGTCGCGAGCCCCGGCGGCATGCGGCCGTACTGCCTCGCCTTCTTCCTCAAGCGCGATCGCGCGTCGACGAACGAGGAGTTCTTGGCTGCGTTGACCGAAGCTCACGGCGAGGTGGCGGCGGGGACACGGCGCGGCGTGGTGAACGCGGTGGTCGACCGGCCGCCGGGCTACAACTTCGACGCGGTCACCGAGCTGTGGTTCGACACGGCCGAGGAGCTGCGGGCGTGCACGCGGGCACCGGCGTTCCAGGACACCTACCTGAAGCGGCGCGCCGAGCTGTGCGACGAGATGCGCACGATCGCGATGGCAACCCGGCTGAGCCACGCGCGGCCCGCGATCGACGAGGCGACCGCCGTCGACCGGCCGTTGTGATGGTGCACGCGCGGGACCCCGGTTCGGCAAGGGTCCCGCGCGTGTGTCCGAGGGGACGGTGGCTCAGACGATGTGCGGTGCCTTGGTGTCCGTGGCCAGGACGGTGCGCGGCAGCAGCTCGGCGAGCTCCTCCTGCGGCCACGGCCCGGCGTGCTCGTCCCGGAAGATCGTGCGCGTCTCGACGGGGTGGCTGTACATCCCGATCTTGCCGCCACCGGCCCGGAACACCCGGCCGGTGACGTCCGCGGCCCGGTCGCTCGCGAGGTAGACGACGATCGGGGCGACCAGCGCCGCGTCGGCCCGCGGTTCCTTGGCCCGGGCGCGGCGCTCGCTCATCACTCCTTCGGCGATCCGCGCCGCGTCCCGCTGCGCCTGGTCGGCGGTCATCCGCGTCAGCGCGAACGGGGCGACGGCGTTCACCGTGATGCCGTCCTTCTGCAGCTCCCAGGCCAGCGCGTAGGTCAGGCTGGTCACCCCGCCCTTGGACAACGCGTACTCCGCGTTGCCCAGCGGCGCGGCCCACTGGTTCGAGGTGGTGTTGATGATCCGCCCGCCACCCTGGCGCCGGAGCACCGGGATCGCGTGGCGGCACATCGCGAAGGTGCCTTTGAGGTTGACGTCGACCATGACGTCGAAGTCCGCCTCGGTGGCGTCCTCGATCTTGTGCTGACGCACCACGGCCGCGTTGTTGACCAGCACGTCGAGCTGGCCGAACGCCTCGACCGCCGTGGCCACGACGCGGGCCGCGCCGGCCCAGTCGGCGACCGACTCGTAGCTGGCCACGGCTTCACCGCCGTTCGCCCGGATGGTTTCCACCACCTCGTCGGCCGGCCCGGCGGCCGCGCCCGCTCCGTCCGGGTCCACGCCGAGGTCGTTGACCACGACCCTGGCGCCGGCCGCCGCGAGCGCGAGGGCCTCGCCCCGGCCGATCCCCCGGCCGGCGCCGGTCACGATCGCCACCCGGCCCTCGAGCGAGCCCTGTCCAGCCATCATTCCTCCTTGAACGCGTCTCTATCAGGTTAATGATAGGAGCAACTACCCCGGTGTCAAGCCGACCGGAAGTGACGCTTGACCAACGAGACATCGAGGCTAATAGTAGGAGCAATCCGGCCGGCTCTCGGTCCTCTCACCTTCCACAAAGGAGCAACGATGCTCGCACGTGCCCGGTGTACCTCCGCCAGACCAGCGGTTTCCCGTCCTGCCATCGGGCGTACCCGATGAGCACCGTCAGCCGGCGGGAGATCCGCCGCGTCGTCGCCTCGAGCTGCCTCGGCACCGCCATCGAGACCTACGACTTCGTCCTCTACAGCTCCGCTGCGGCTTTGATCTTCGGCCCGCTGTTCTTCGCCCAGCTCAGTCCCGCGGTGGCCACCATCGCGTCGTTCGCGACCTTCGCCACGGGGTACCTGGTCCGGCCGCTCGGCGGATTCGTCTTCGGCTACCTGGGCGACCGCTTCGGACGGCGGTGGGTGCTGGTCACCACGGTGTGCCTGGCCGGCGGCGGCACCGGCGTCATCGGGCTACTGCCGACGCAAGCGGAGATCGGGCCGCTCGCGCCCGTGCTCCTCGTGCTCCTGCGCATGGTGCAAGGGCTCGCGCACGGCGGCGAATGGGGCGGCGGCGTGCTGATGATCGCCGAGCACGTCGAGCCGCGCCGCCGGGGGCTGTACACCGGCATCGGGCAGGGCGGTCTCTCGCTCGGGGCGGTCATCGCCACGCTGGTGATGGCGGTCGTCGCCGGCCTGCCGGAGCCCGTCCTGTTCGGCTGGGCGTGGCGGATCCCGTTCCTGCTGAGTTTCCTCCTCATCGCGCTCGGGATCTACCTGCGGCTGCGGATCAGCGAAAGCCCGCTGTTCGTCGAAGCCAAGCGGACGCGCGGGCAGAAGCTCGGCCTGGCGAGCCACCTCGGCCCGCTGGTCCGCGGGGTCCTCGCGAGCATCCCGCCGACGATGTCCGCGGCCTTCTTCGGCAGCTTCGCGGTCAGTTTCGCCGTCGCGGCCGGGCATTCCCGCACGACCGTGCTCCTCGCGCTCAGCGCCAGCTGGATCCTGTCGACGTTCACGATCCCGTGGTACGGCGCGGTTTCCGACCGGCTCGGCCGCCGGCCGGTCTACGTCGCCTCGGTGCTGGGCGTCGCGGTCGCCACCTACCCGTTCCTGCTGGCGATGCGCAGCCACTCGACGGCGCTGCTGTTCGTCGCGTTCATCGTGCTGTTCAGCTTCATCACCCCCGCCGCGCAGGGCACCATCGCGTCGCTGCTGAGCGAGCTGTTCCCGACGAAGCTGCGCTCGACGGGCGTCTCGCTCTCCTACCAGCTCGCCGCGATCGTCGGCGGGCTGACGCCGGTGGTGAGCGCGACGCTCATGACCACCGGCGGCGGGCTGGCCTGGGTGGTCGTGGTCATCGCCGGGCTGTGCGTCATCGCGGCACCGGCGGTGCTGCTCGGCCGTGAGTCGGTCGGAAAGTCGCTCGCCGACACCGCGGCCCCGGCTGCCGTCCCGGCCCCGGTGGCGGGTGAACTCCCGGCCCGGTGACCGCGGAACCGGCTGGGGTGGCGTCCACCCCAGCCGGTTCCTTCAGTCCCCCAAAGCGCGGTGGACGGGTTCGAGCGCTCCCATGAGGAACACCAAGGGCACGCCGTCGCCGTCCGCTTCGAGCGCGGCCACCGCGCCGAGCACGACGTAGTGGTCACCGGCCTCGTGGACGTCGGCGAAGGTGCAGTCGAGCCACGCGAGCGCCCCCTCGATCACCGGCGCCCCGGACGGCGCGGGCCGCCAGCCGATCCCGCGGAACTTGTCGGCGCCGCGGGCCGCCAGCCGCCGGCAGATCCACGCCTGGTCGTGGGAAAGCAGGTTCACGGCGAACGCGGGCGCGCTGCGGATCTTCGGGAACGTCGTGCTGGTGCGCGCCGGGCAGAAGCCGACCAGCAGCGGGTCGAGGGACACCGAGAAGAACGACCCCACGGTCATCCCGACCGGCGTGCCGGCCCGGTCGAGCGCGGTGACCGCGACGACGCTCGTCGGGAAGTGGCCCAGCACCGCGCGGAACCGGTCCGGGCCGAGCGGCCCGCTCACCGCGACTCGCCCGCCCGGAGCGCCGCGAGGACGCGTTCCGCGGTGAGGGGAAGATCGTGCAGCCGCACGCCGACGGCGTCGAACACAGCGTTGGCCACGGCCGGCGCGACCCCGATGTTCACCAGTTCCCCCACGGATTTCACGGAACCGTCGTCGTCCGCGGCGGGGTCGAGCACCCGGATCTCCAGCGGCGGGACGTCGGCCGCGGACGCGATCCGGTAGTCGCCGAGGGTCGCCGTGGTGACCGCGCCGTCCTCGACGACCAGCTCTTCGAGCAGCGTCTGGCTCAGCCCGTAGACGAACCCGCCCTCGAGCTGGCCGCGGTGCGCGACCTCGTTGAGCACGCGCCCGGTGTCGGCGACGAGCAGCGCCCGGCGCACGTCGATCCGCCCGGTCTCCTCGTCGACGCCGACCTCGACGGCGATCCCGGCGTGGCTGCGGACGTCGACGTCCGGTGGCGCGGGCCAGCCGGCGGCCGCCGTGCCCTCGGCGACGACGGAAGGGACGCCGAGCTCGGCCAGCCGTCGCGCCGGCCAGTACCCGCCTTCGTCGCCGGGCGCGCCGCCGAGCTCGGCCGACGCGGCTCGGCAGCTTTCCACCACGGCCGTGCCGGCCACGGCGGTCACCCGGCTCGCCCCGGTGCCCGAGTCCTGCAGCACCGGGTCCGCGCCGACGTCGACGGCCTGGATGCGGACGAAGTCCCGGGGCACGCCCAGCGTTTCGGCGGTCAGCCGCTCGAAGAGGGAGTAGCTGCCGGAACCCTGGTCCACCACGGACAGTTCGACCCGCACGCCGCCGGGCTCGATGACGCAGCGGACGGTGCTCAGCCCGGGACCGGTGTCGCGGAAGGTCAGCGCGACGCCGATGCCCCGCCGCCCGCCCGGCTCGGCCCGCCACTTCCCGACGGTCGCGCGCAGTTCCGCGACGATCCGCCGGACTCGCGCGCTCACCGCGTTGGCGTGGCGGAACTCCAGCGGATCCAGCCCCAGTTCGTGCGCGATCACGTCCACTTGGGACTCCGACGCGAAGAGCGCCTGGAACTCACCCGGCGCCCGGACGTGCCCGCCGGGGAGGTTGTTCGAGTAGTAGCTCACGCAGCTTTCGCGCCGGTTCTCGACGGCATACGAGCCGTAGGGCGCGTGGATGGTGGGGATGACGACCATCGGGACGGCCTTGACGCCGCCGAAGGCGCCGCCGTCGATGAGCGTTTCCGCGTGCAGGGCCCGCACCACGCCGTCGGTGACCGCGGTCCGCAGGCGCACCCGCGCGGGGTGGCGCGTCGCCGTCGTGGTCAGCTCTTCGTCGTAGGACATGGTGTGGCGCACCGGTTTTCCCGTGCGCCGGGCCAGCAGGTAGCACGCGATTTCGACGTACGGGAACCCCTTCGCGCCGAAGTCGCCGCCGACCGGGTTCAGGTGGACGCGCACGGTCTCCACCGGGACGTTCCCGACCTCCGCGAAGAGGCGGCGGAGGGTGAACGGCTCCTTGTGCGTCGCCCAGATGTCGACGCGATTCGCCGTGACGGACACGAGGCACGCGTGCGGCTCCAGGGGCGCGGAGTGGTTGCGCGCGGCGGTGAAGGTGTGGTCGAAGACGCGGCCGGCCGCCGCGAAGGCGGGGTCGACCTCGCCCTCTTCGGTGGCCCAGATGCCCTGCGCGTTCGGGCCCGGCCGGGCGGCGACCGCTCCGGGGTACTCCGCGTACCGCGGGTGCAGCGGTTCGTCCGCCCGCATGGCCTCGTCGAGCCCGGTGATCTCCGGCAGGGGCTCGTACCCGACGTCGACGGCGGCCGCCGCGGCCTGGGCGGTGGCCGGGTCGACCGCTGCCACCGCGGCCACCCGCTGCCCGGCGCACAGCACGCGGTCCCCCGCGAGCACGGGGTAGTCCCGCAGCGCCCGGCCGAGCAGGATCTCCCCGATCTCCCGGTGGGTCAGCACCGCCGCCACGCCCGGCATCGCGAGCGCGTCGGCCGTGTCGATGCCGGTCACCCTGGCGTGGGGGAACGGGGAGTGCACGAAGGCCACGTGCAAGGCTCCCGGAGCCCGGACATCGGCGACGTACGTGGCTCCGCCGTCGACCTTCGCCGAACCGATCATGCCGCACCTCCGGTGCCGATTTCCGCCAGGGCGCGCTTGACGAACACCCCGGCCATCTCCCGCTTGTAGTCGGCGCTGCCCCGGTGATCGCCCCTCGGCGACACCGCGTCCCGGACCGCCGAGACGACGTCGCCGAGGTCCCGCAGTTCGTCCCGGGTCCGGCCCACCAGCCGGGCGGCCGCCGTCTCGCACGCGACCGGGACCGGCCCGACCGCGCCGCAGAACACCCGTGCGGCGGCGATCCGGGCGCCGTCGAAGCGGACCCGGACCGCCGCGCTCACCGTCGCGTAGTCGTCGGCCGTCTTCGGGAGGAACTTGCGGTAGGCGCACCGCTCGCCTGCCACCGGCGGCGGCACGACGACCTTGGTGATGAGTTCGCCCGGGCCGAGCACCGTCGACATCGGACCGTCGCCGAGCTCGGCCACGGGGACGCGCCGGGTGCCGCCGGTGCCCGCGAGCTCGACCTCGGCGTCGAGGGCGGCCAGCAGCACCGGCGGGTCCTGCGCGGGCTCGGCCAGCGCGAGGTTGCCGCCGACCGTGCCCCACGCGCGGACGCGGACGTTGCCGATGTGGCCGAACATCTCCGCGAGTCCGGGCCGTTCGCGGCGGAGCACGGGATCCGCGGCCAGCCGGCCGTGTGCCGTCGCGGCCCCGACCACGAGACCGTCGTCCCCGGCCCGCACGCCCCGCAGTTCGGGGATCCGGGACACCGAGACCAGCGTCGCCGCCGAGATCAGGCCGAGGTTGGCGAGCAGGCCCACCGAGACACCGCCGGCGACGGCCAGCGCGTCTTCCCCGGCGAGCGCCTCGAACGCCTCCTCCAGCGAACGGGCCGCCACGAACCGGGTGCTCATTCTCGCGCCTTCGCGATCGCGCGGAAGATGCCGTAGTACGCGCCGCACCGGCAGAGGTTGCCCAGCATCCGCTCCCGGACGTCCGCATCGGACAGCGCGGCGAGCTCGCCGGACAGGATCAGCGACGCGGCCGTGACCAGCTGGCCGCTGGTGCAGTACCCGCACTGGAACCCGCCCTCCGCCAGGAAGTCCTCCTGCAGGGCGCGCAGCCCGGGATGGGCCGCGAGTCCTTCGACGGTGAGCACCTCCGCGCCGTCCACCTGGGCGGCGAACGTCAGGCAGCTGCTGGTCGGCGCGCCGTCGACGAGCACGGTGCAGGCACCGCACACGCCCACCGCGCACCCGGCCTTCGCGCCGGTGAGGCCGAGCTCGTCGCGGAGCACGCCCAGCAGCCGGGTGGCCCCGTCGACCAGCAGGGACCGGGGTTTGCCGTTGACGGTCACCGACACCGGGTACGCGGCGACGGGCGCGTCGACGTGGAGCTCGGGTTCCTCGGGCATCGGTCCCTCCGTTCAGGACTGCCGGAGACCGGCTTCGACGAGCAGCGGCTGCACCTGCTCGGTGAACTGCGCGATACCGCTTTCGTAGTCGACCCAGCTCAGCGCGACGCCGTCGGCGCCGGACCGCTTCACTTCGACGAGCTTGTCGACGATCTGCTCCGGGGTGCCGACCAGCTGCAGGCCACCCCAGCCGGCGATCATGCCGCGGGCCATCGCGCGGAACTGCTCGCGCGGCCACGACCGGTTGTCGCCGCCGATCAGCTCGTCGATCAGGTTCTGCGCGGCGGCGAAGTCGCCGAGCTCGTCGACGTAGTGCTCGAAGTACCGCTTGGCCTCCGCTTCGGTGTCGGCGCACACGACGGTGCCGACGGTCAGCACGCCGATCTCCCGGCCCTGCTGCTCGGCGCGTTTGCGCAGGTTCGTGTTCATGTCCCGCAGCTTGCCGAGGTCGGGGTGCACCTGGAAGCCGAAGTCCGCGTGCCGCGCGGCGAAGTCCATGCCCGTCGGCGACGATCCGGCCTGGACGATCACCGGGCGGGGCTGCTGGAGAGGCCGCGGCGCGAGGTACGCGTTCTTCGCCTGGTAGAACTCGCCTTCGAAGTCGAACTGCTCGGTCTCCGTCCACAGGCGCTCGATGAGCGTGATCCACTCTTCGGCGATGCGGTAGCGCTCGTCGTGCGGTGGGTTGGCCTTGCCGAACATCGCCATCTCCGGCGCGTTCCAGCCGGACACGACGTTCAGCCCGAACCGGCCGTGACCGATGTGGTCGATCGTCGCGGCCTGCTTCGCCGCGACGAGCGGCTCGAACAGCGGCACGTGAGCCGTGGCGAGCACCTGGATCCGCTCGGTGGCCGCGGTGATGCCCGCCGCCCAGGAGAAGACCTCGAACTGCGCGGAGTTCGGGTCGGTGTCGCCCCCGATGCCGCGCCACCGCGCGAGCGGGAGCAGGAACTCCCACCCGGCGGCGTCGGCCGCCTTGGCGATGGCGAGCTGCTGCGGCCACGTCGGGACGATCCGCCCGGACTCGACCTTGGTGAGGGTGGTGCCACCCTTGCAGTTCATCGCGAAGACGCCGAGCTTGAGCGCGTTGTCGTTGCGCAGGGGCGCCACCGCGGGCGCTTCGGGAAGGGAAACCGGGCTGGTGGTCACGCAGTACTCCGATCGTCGTTGAATGGAGTCCGGAGTGCTCAGCACTCTTATCATGCGCATGATAGGCCTAGATTTACCCAGCGTCCATGGGCGACAGTCCCGCCGCCGGCGCCGCGACTTCGGCGAACCACGCCAGCGCCTCGTGGAACGCCGCCAGGGACGGCGCGGGCAGGTCGATGATGAAGTCCGTCGCGCCGAGCTCGAGCCAGTCCTCGACAAGCGCGACCGTACGTTCGGCCGCGGCGTCACCCGGGGCCTCGAACGGCGGCGCCGGTTCTCCTCGCGGCGCCCGGCCGCCCAGCGGCGCCAGCGGCGCGACGATCCGGAAGTCCCCGGGCCGCGATTCCCACTCGGGCGTGCCCCGAACCCGGCCGAGCACGTCCGCGATCGCGTCCCGGTCGGCGCCGAACGGCGCCCAGCCGTCACCGAGCCGGAGAGCGCGGCGCAGGCCGACCAGCCGGTTCCCGCCGATCCAGATGCGCGGCCGCGGGAGCTGCTTCGGCCGCGGCTCGCAGATGAGGTCGTCGAACCGGGCGAACTCGCCGTGATAGCTCGCCACTTCGTTGCCCCACAACGCTTCCATCGCCCGGATGTGATCGTCGACGATGGCACCACGCCGCTCGAACTCGACCCCGGCGGCGTCGGCTTCGTGGCGACGGCTGCCGACGCCGAAACCCGCGATGAGCCGTCCCCCGGAGAGGTGGTCGAGCGTCGCCAGCTCCTTCGCAGCAATCAGCGGGCTGCGTAGGTGCGCCTGGTAGACGAGGGTGACCAGGCCGATCCGCCGGGTCGCCGCGGCGAGGTATCCGAGGGTGGCGATCGGGTCGTAGAACCGGGCTCGCCCGTAGATGCGCAGTTCGTCGACGGCGAGGGCGCCGTGATCCCCGCACGCGATGAAGGCGTAGCCGAGCTCGTCGGCCCGCCGCGCGATGCCGAGGAGGTCGTCCGGCGTAGCGTCCGCTTCCCAGTCCCGCAGGCTGATCGGGTACAGGATCGGCGGAAAAAGACCGAACGCGGGCATCTTCACTCCTCTTCCCCGGCGCACCACGGGAACACCGGTTGACCGCTTATTGCTCCTATGATTAACCTCTTGAACGGTCACTGTCCAGTGGCGCGGCCCGGCGGGACGGGAGACGAAGCATGGACTCGAGCGTGACGGTGGTGGTCGGGGTCGGCGGCATGGGCCTGGCGATCGCCCGGCGATTGGGCGCCGGGACCACTTTGGTGCTCGGCGACCACGACGAAGCACGGCTCGGCCGGGCCGCCGCGGAGCTGCGCGGCGAAGGCCACCAGGTGGTGGCGCAGACCGTGGACGTCGCCGATCGCGCATCGGTGGCCGCGCTCGCCGCCACCGCCGCGGATCTCGGCGCGGTCAGCCGGCTCGCCCACACCGCCGGCGTGTCCCCCGCCCAGGCGCCCGCCGACCGGATCCTGCGGGTCGACCTCGTGGGAGCCGCGTTCGCCATCGAGGAGTTCGGCGAGGTCATCGCCCCCGGCGGCGCCGGCGTGGTCATCGCGAGCATGGCCGGGCACCGCCTGTCCGCCCTGCCGCCCGAACAGGAACTGGAGCTGGCCGTGACCCCGGTCGAACACCTGCTGGACCTGCCGTGCGTCCGAGAAGTGGCGCGATCACCGCGCACCGCCTACTGGCTGGCCAAGCGGGGCAACCACCTGCGGGTCCAGGCCGCCGCGCCGCGGTGGGGCGAGCGGGGCGCCCGCCTCAACTCGATCAGCCCGGGCGTGGTCGCCACCCCCATGGGGCACCAGGAGTTCAGCGGGCCGGGCGGCGACCGCATGCGCGAGGCAGTGGCGACGTCGGCAGCCGGGCGGGTCGGCACGCCCGCCGACGTCGCCGCCGCGGCGGCCTTCCTCCTGGGCCCCGAGGCCGGGTTCATCACCGGCACCGACCTCCTGGTCGACGGCGGCGTGACGGCGGTGCGGGCACAGGAAGCGCGCACGGCGGGTGCGCGATGACGACACCGTGCCGCCACCGGTGCGGCTTCACCGACGACCCGTCGACCTACTACGAGGTGTTCGAGCCCCTGGAGCCGAACGGCCACCCACCGGTCCTGATGGTGACGGGCGGCGTGCATTCGGGCGCGTGCTACCACGTAACACCGGACGGCCACCCGGGCTGGGCCGACGACTTCCTCGGCCGCGGCCACACGGTGGTCCTGGCTGACTGGCCGGGCGTCGGCCGCAGCGGCCACGTCCCACCGGGCGAGCTGACCGGCCAGACCATTGTGGACGGCCTGGCGGCGGTGATCGAAGAGGTAGGCGGCCGGGCGGTGGTGCTGACGCACTCGATCGGCGGCGCTTTCGGCTGGAAACTGGCCGAGCAGCACCCGGACGCGGTCGCGGCGGTGATCGGGGTGGCACCGGCACCACCCGGCAACCTGGGGGCCGAGCTGGGCCACCTGGTACGAGACGAGGGCAGCCGCAAGGTGGTCGCGATGCCATCCGGCGAGACGACGCTGGACCTCGACGGGACGTTGACGTTTCCCCCGGCATTCCACCGCGCGAAGCTGGTGGGCTCGAGCACGCGCTTCCCCAGGGAAACGCTGGACGCGTATTTCCGTTCCCTGCAGGGCATCAGCGGCCGAATAGTGTTCGAGCGCACGAACATCGGCGGTGCCCAGCTCCACATCGAGGACGAGTCCGCGTTGGAGGGCAAGCACATCCTGGTGGTGACGGGCACGGAAGACATCGACCACCCCAGGGAGCTGGACGGCGCGGTGGTGGAGTGGCTGAAGAAGGCGGGCGCGAGAGCAGAGCAGTGCTGGCTGGGCGACCGAGGCATCACGGGCAACGGCCACATGACGATGCTGGAGAACAACAGCACGGAGATAGCCGGAATAATGCTGGACTGGCTGGAGACGGCCCTAAAGGCGTAACGGCGAGCGAAGCCACCACGCGAACAGGCGGCCGGCAGCGCAAGGTGAGCACAACATCACCAGACCTCCCCCGCCCTCCTCCCCAGCCGCACTCCAGTCGGCGGTCAGGTTTGTCAAGGCACGCTTTCCCGCCTTGACAAACCTGACCGCCGACGGAAAATCCGAACGGAGGGCGGGGGAGGTCGGACCCGGCTTTCCCGCGGAGAACAGAAGAACGTCCTCGCCGGACAGGCAGGCTCCGGGATGACCTCGGGTTTCGCTGTCGCATCACTTATCGCTTTAGGCCGCTGCGGCCAGCAGCCGCACGGCTTCATCGAGGCTGATCACATCCGCGTACCGGTCCGCCAGGTCCGCCAACGCCACCGGGCCCGACAGCGGCCGCGGATCCGCCACGCACGGCAGCACGATCTCCACCCGCAGTCCCAGCGACGCCGCGTCCACCGCGGTCGCGCGCACGCAGCCGCTCGTGGTGAGCCCGCAGAGCAGCACCGTATCGATGTCCTTTTCGGACAGTCGGGTCCCCAGATCCGTTCCGGCGAAAGCGGAAGCGTGGCGCTTGTCCACCACGACGTCTCCCTCGCGCGGCCCGATCCGGGGGTCGAACGCGGTCCCCGGCGCCCCGCGCAGCAACGGGCTCAGGTCGAACCGGGCCGCCCAGGCCGGGTCGGCGTCCGCGAGGTCGTCGAAGCCGATGCGCACGAGGTACACCGGGACCGCCGCCCGGCGCGCGTGGTCGAGCAACCCCGCCGTGGCCACCACGGCGCCGGAGACACCCGGGTCCGCGTCGATGAAATGGCGCTGCAAGTCGACGACGACCACCGCCGGTCGGCGGCCCGGTCCGTGCCGGCGGCCGGAGCCCAGGCCCGCGAGCAAGCGGGCCATCGCGGCTTCGACGGTCTCAGAGGAAGACATGGCCGCCGTCCACGACAATCGTCTGCCCGGTGATGAACGACGCCGCCTCCGAGGCGAGGAACAGGACCGCGCCCACGAGGTCGGCGGGCACCGCCGCACGGGGAATCGCCCGCGCCGCGATCGCACTGTCGAGCACCTCACGCGGGTAGCGCTCGAGCACCCCTTCGGACTGCGTACTGCCGGGGGCGACCGCGTTCACCGTCACCCCCGCCGCCCCGACCTCGCGGGCGAGCGCGCGGGTGAACCCGATGACGCCCGCCTTCGACGCGGCGTAGTGGAGCCGCTGGTGACCTCCGACGTGCGCCGTCGTCGAGCTGATGTTGACGATCCGGCCGAAGCCCGTCATCCCCGGCAGGGCCCGGCGCGCGCACAAGAACGGTCCGCGCAGGTTCACCGCCAGCACCCGGTCCCACGTCGCCACGTCGATGTCCCGCCACCCGGTGAAGGGCAGATCCGCGAACAGCGCCGCGTTGTTGACCAGCACCGTGGGCGCGCCGAACTCGCGCTCGACGCGGGTGAACGCCGCGTCGACCGAGTCCTCGTCGGCGACGTCGGCGACCACGCCGAGCATCCCCTCGGAAGCGAGGTCGAGGACCCGCTCGGCGCGGTCGAACACCGCCACCGGACGGCCCTGGGCCGCGAACGCCCGGGCGTACTCCAGCCCGATCCCGCCCGCGGCCCCGGTGACGACGACCGGGCCGCCGCCGGCCCCCGGCATCAGCCACCCACCGCGGTGGGCAGGTCGCGCACGTCCAGGGTGCGTTCCGGGCCGAGCTGGTCGATCGTGGTGGCGCTTTCGTCGGCGACGACGAGCGTCACGCCGGTGGCGCGCAGCTCGCGGAAGTAGCCGATCAGCTCGTCGACCACCTTGGGCGCCAGCCCCATGAACGGCTCGTCCACCAGGAGCACCGAGGGATCCCCCGCCATCGCCCGCGCCAGCGACAGCATCTGCTGCTCGCCGCCGCTGAGCATGCCCGCGGCGACGTGCCGCCGCCCGGCGAGGCTGGGAAACCGGGTGTAGACCTCCTCGATCGCCTCGTCGGCGGCCGCCCGCGGCCGGCGCAGGGCTTCGTGGGCGAACCGCAGCGTCTCCGCCACGGTCAGCCGGGGGAAGATGCGGCGGCCCTCGGGAACGAACGAGATCCCCGCGAACCGCCGGGCTTCGGGGCCCGCCCGCGTCAGGTCGACGCGCTCGCCGTCGCCGGTCAATCCGATGACCGAACCCCGGCCCGGGCCCAGCACCCCGGCCAGGCAGCTCAGCAGCGTCGTCTTGCCCGCGCCGTTGGGCCCGAGCACGCCGGCGCACTCGCCGGCCCCGACCGTGAAGCCGACCCCGCGCAGCACGACCATCTGCCCGTACCCGATGTCCGCGTCCTCGAGGACGAGGGCGCGCACCGGAGCACTCGTGAACGTTCGTCGCAGCATCGCGGTCAGCTCCTCGTCCCGGATCCGATGACGTCGTGCAGGTCGCCGCGGGCGCGCAGCTCGGCGAGGTCGCCGACCCCGACGATCCGGCCGCCCACCATCACCACCGTGCGGTCGGCGATCCGCTCCACCAGGTCGTGGTCGTGCTCGACGAGCACGACGGCGCACCCGTCCGCCCGCCAGCGCCGCAGCGCCTCGACCAGGAATTCGACCTCTTCGTCGGTCAGCCCGGCGGCCGGTTCGTCGAGCAGCAGCACGCGGCAGCCGCCGAGCTCCAGCCGCGCCAGCTCCACCCACCGGCGCACGCCGTGCGGCAGCACCGCCACCGGGCGGTCGAGCCACGCCGTCAGCGCCCACCGTTCCAGTACCGCCTCCAGCCGCTCGGGGTCGGCGCGCCGGCCCCAGCCGTCACAGGCCAGCCCGACGTTGTCGCGCACGCTCAGGCCCGCGGCCAGGCGCGGCACCTGGAAGCTGCGGCCGAGACCGTGCCGGGCGAGCCGGTGCACCCGGCCCCAGCGGACCTCCCGGTCGGCGCCGTCGGACCAGCGCAGGCCGATCCGCCCGGCCTCCGGCGGCCAGATCCCGTTGAGGCAGTTCAGCAACGTCGTCTTGCCGGACCCGTTGGAGCCGATGATCGCGGTGATCCGACCCGGCTCGAAACCGATCGAGACACCGTCGAGCGCCACCACCGAGCCGAACGACTTCCGGACGCCGTCCGCGGCGAGGGCGACGATCTCGGGCCGGTCCTCGAGGTCACCCGCGGGTGAGCGGCGCACGAGCCACCGCCGTCGGCGGTCGCGCAGCGCCTCGGGGAACAGTCCCGTCGGGCGGCGCACGACCACGAGGATCACCAGCAACGCGAACACGATCGTCAGGACGTTGCCGTCCAGGCCGCCGATCCAGCCCGGCACGCCGACCACGACGACGCTCGCCGCCACCGGGCCCCAGATGCTGCGCCGTCCGCCGACCATCAGCACGAGGAAGATCTGGATCAGCAGCGGCAGCCCGTAGGTCGTCGGCACCACGACCTTCTGCTCCTGCACCCACAAGACCGTGGCGACGGCGGTGAGCAGCCCGCTCACCACGGCGACGCCGATCCGGACGGCGACGACGTTGGTGCCGACCACCCGGGCCAGGAACACGTCGTCGCCGATCGCCACGCCGAGGCGGCCGACCCGCCCGGACATGAACAGCCGCACGACGAGCCCGACGCCGACCAGCACGGCGACGCCGAGCGCGAGCGCGGGTCCCGTCTCGCGGGCCGAGAAGTCCACCCAGCGCGGGAAGTCCGTGATCCCGGACGAACCGCCGGTGAGGTCGGTGAACGTGGTGAGCGCGGTCAGGAACACCGCGCCCGCCGAGATGGTGACCAGGCCGAGCTGGAACCCGGTCAACCGGACGCTCAGGCCCGCCACCGCGACCAGCAGCGCGACGGAGCAAGCCGCCGAGACCAGCACCGCCCACCACACCGACCCGGTGGCCGCGGCTGTGATCGCGAAGCCGTACGCCGAAATCCCGATCACGGCGTGCTGGGAGAAGTTGAAGACGTCCAGGTAGCCGAGCACCAGGGAGTAGGCCACCGCCAGTGCCGCGGTGAACGACACCGTCGTCAGCGTCGCCTGGAACGCGTAGCTGCCACCGAAGAGGCCGTAGAGGTACAGCGCGACGACGATCGACTGGATCGCCCGCCGCAGAAACCGCTCGTTCATCCGACCACCCTGCTCGTCCGGTCCGGGAACAGGCCCCGGGGTTTCACCAGGAGGATCACCAGCACGAGTCCTAATTGGACTACGGTGGCGGTGAACTGCCCACCTCGCGCGTTCACGACCGCTTCGGCGATCCCGATGACCAGGCCGCCGACGATCGGCCCGGCGATGCGCTCGCCGCCGCCGATCACCAGCCCGAACAAGGCGCCGACGATGATGTGGAAGACGTTGTCGGGGGTGACCCCGACGACCTCGGCGGAGATGTCGCCGACGAAGAAGCACAGCACGCCCAGCAGCGCGTAGGCGAGGAAAGCCATCGTCGGGACGCGCACGCCCGACAGCCGGGCGGTGACCGGGTCGTCGGACACCGCCCGCAGCGCCCGGCCCAGCCGGGAGCGTTCCAGCACCACCCAGCTGCCGAGCCCGCCGAGCACGACCGCCGCGACGAGCAGCAGGGTGCCGGTCGTGACCGTGATCCCGCCGCCGAGCGCCAGCGTGCGCGCCGGCACCACCGGGGTGGCGAACCGCAGGTCCGAACCGAACAGGAGGTAGCCCAGCCCCTGCAGGGCGGTCGCCAGCGCGACCGTCACGAGCACCCCGCCGAGGTCGTGTTCCTGGCCGTGCCCCGGACGGCTCGCGAGCCACCGCGTCGAGACGAGGTGCACGAGCGCGCCGACCGGCGCACCGGCCACGAGGAGCAGCACCAGCCGCGGCAGCGGGGGCACTCCCGCGAGTGATGCCGCCGTCAGGCCGGCCAGCACCACGATCCCGCCCACCGCGAAGTTCATGATCTTCGTGACCCGCAGGACGAACGCGGCCGCGAGGCCGACCAGGGCGTACAGCGCGCCCAGCCCGATTCCGTTGAACAATGATTGGAGTTCCCGCACCGGTGTTCTCCCCGCTCAGCGGCCGGTGGCCGCGGCGGCGCCGGTGAAGGTGAGCTCCCACGCCTTGGCGTCGGGCTTCCACCGCGCGAAGGTGAACCAGCCGTCCCCGCGGTCGGGCAGGGTGCCGTTGCGCGCCGACCCGAAGTTGTAGGTCAGCATCGGCGTCGGAAAGTCCTTGCCGGACTTGAGGTCCGTGTAGATCGCCTCGGAAGTCGGGCCACCGTCCTTGATCGCCTGGGAGACGACCCGGACGCTCGAGTAACCGATCGCGTTGTTCGTCGTCAGCGCCGGCTTCCCGGCCTTCTTCCAGGCGTCCGCGAACGGCCGGATCGCCGGTTCGGCCGGATCGCCCGCCGGGAGCAGGTCGGCCACCATCACCTTGGGGAGGCCGAAGCTGGTGAACGGCGCCGCCGCGCCGAGCTGGGTCAGCGTCGCGGCGGTGGCGTTGGTGGGCTGGGACATCAGGATCGCGTCGGTCATCCCGAGGTCGACCATCGCCCGGGCGACCACCAGCACCGACGGGCCGGTGCCGCCCGCGAAGACCGCCGTGCAGCCGTCGCTCTTCAGCTGCGTCACCTGCGGGGTGAGCGAGCTCGCGGCGGCGTCGAACGGGATGCGCGTGCCCATCGGCAGCCCGGCCTTCGCGGCGGCGGGTTCCAGGACCTTCTGCAGCGATTCGAAGGAGGCCCCGCTGACGCCGAGGTCGCACAACGCCTTGGCACCACGGCTCTTCGCGAATTCGGCCGCGAGGTCGAAGTAGCCGCTGAGCGGCTGGACGCTGAAGCTGTAGGCGCCCTTGGGGTTGAGCCCGGCCGCGGTGACCATCGGGACCTTGGCCGAGGCCATCGTCGGGTCCAGCACGACCGAGGAGGTGCTGGTCTCCGGCCCGAGCACGGCCACGACGCCGTCCTGCAGCAGCTCGTTGGCGAGCCCGGGGAGCAGGCTCTGGTCGGACCGGTAATCCTTGACCTCGAGGTCGAGCTTCTTGCCGCCGACCCCGCCGGCGGCGTTGACTTCGTCGACGGCGAACCGGACGCCGTCGAGCATTTCGCCGCCGATCGCGCCGTACACGCCGCTGAGGGCGAAGACGGCGCCCACCTTGATCGAGTCGCCGCCGGCGTCCCCGCCGACTCCCCCGCTGCACGCCGTGGTGCCGAGCACGATGCCGAGCGAGAGCGACAGCACGGCGGCCATCCGCCCCTTGCGTCCCCCGCTTCCGTAGCCGAGTTGCACGGTCCCTCCTTTGGGCCGGATGACATTCCTGATAACCATAGGAGCAACAGTCGTGACACACAAGAGCTGTTCACAATGGACAGTTTTTGATCAGCACTTGTGTTGCCCGGCAACAAAAGGGCATGCCGAAGCGGCGGACGTGGAGTCACGTCCGCCGCTTTCGTGTGCGCCCTAGCTCGCTGTTTCGGGGACCACCGACACGTGCACGGCGTCGGACCGGCTGAGCAGTTCGATGCCCTCGCGCACCTCCGCCAGCGGCACGGTGTGGGAGTGCAGCAGCTCGACCGGCAACCGGCCCGAGCCGAGCAGCCGCAGCGCCTGGCGGTAACCCCACGGCTCGACGCTCACCACGCCCCGGATGTCGATCGCCTTGAGCACCATCGCGTCGGCGTCCACTCCGGACAGGTCGGCGCCGCCCTTCAGCCCGGCGACCACCACCACTCCCCCGGGCCGAACGAGCGCGATCGCGTCGCCGATCGCGGAAACCGCGTGCGGCGTCGTGTCCACCACCCGGTCGGCGTCCCCGCCGAGCGCCGCGCGCACCGCGGTGACGACGTCGGGACAGCCGTCGGGGAGGTTGTCCACCTCGACGGTGGCGTCGACGCCGAGCTTGGCCGCGATCTCGAGCTTGTGCCGGTCCCGGGCGAGGCCGGTCACGACGACGCGGTCCGCACCCGCGGCCCGCGCGGCGACCGCGCAGGCCAGCCCGCGCTGCCCGCAGCCGAGGACCACCACGGCGTCGCCGGCGAGGGTCCCGCCGCGGCGCACTGTCCAGTCGAACCCGGCGCCGAGCGGGTTGAACAGCGTCGCCACCTCGGCCGGGATGCCTTCGGGCACCGGGTGCACCCGGGTGTTCGGCCGCAGCACGAGGTATTCGGCGAAGCCGCCCCACAGCCCGCTGCCGAACGTCGTCGGGGTGAAGCCGTAGGAGAAGCGGTTGCGGCAGAACTTCACGAGTCCGCCGGTGCAGCGGTCGCACACCTGGCACGGCACCACGGATTCGACCGCGACGAGCTGCCCCTCCTCGACCCCCCAGAGCCGCCGGGCTTCGGCACCGATCTCGACGACCCGGCCGACCGGCTCGTGCCCGGGGATCACCGGGTAGGCGGACCACCCGCTCTTGGCCAGACCGCCGTCGAGCTGCGTCTTGTCGCTCCCGCAGATCCCGGTGGCCTCGATCTTCAGCAGCGCCTCGCCGTCCCCGATGACGGGGACCTCGAACTCCTGCTCCTCCAAAACTCCCGGCCCCAGCTGGACCATCGCCCGTGCACGCATCGGACCTCCTTTTCGCGCCGAGGCCTCAGAGCGCGGTGAACCGGACGGGAAAGGACTCGTAGCGGTCGTGGACGCTGTCCGGGCGCACCGGCGGGTGGTCCGGGTCGCGCTCCACACCCGCCCGGAACAGGGCCCCGAGCAGGAGGGCGAGCGTCCCGTCGCGCGGCTCGGCGCGGCGCCCGGCCGCGGTGCCGAGCACCAGCGGCTTGCCCAGGCACTGGTGGGGACCGGCGCCGAAGCTCAAGCCGTACGGCGCGGTGCCTTCGGCGATCGTGCGGTAGGGGTCGAACTCGTCGACCGCGCCGCCGTAGGCCTCTTCGTCCATGTTCGCGTGGAACTTGTCGACGAGCACGATCTGACCCGGCTCCACCGGGGTCCCGTCCGGCATGGTCGTGCGCTCGGCCGCCGCCCGGAACAGCACGTGCCGCCCGGGGTGCATGCGCAGCGACTCCATGCCCGCGACGCGCAGGAACTCGGGGTCCGAGAGCTTCTCGCGCGCTTCGGGGTGGTCCGGCAGCCAGTTCGTCAGCTCGGCGACGGCGTGCGTCACCGCCGTCGCCGTGGTGAAGGCCGCGGCGGCCATGAACAGCAGGGCTTCCTTCAGGATGTCGTCGTCCGACCAGGTCATCGTGGTGTCGGCGAGGATCACCGAGATCAGGTCCTTGCCCGCCGTCGCCTGCCGACGGCGCTTCTCCAACGCTGGGCGCACGAAGTCCGCCCAGAACTCGTCCTTGCAGGCCAGCGCGTCCCGCATGACCTCGGCGTGGTCGCGGGTCGCCCACTGGATCAGGATGCCGTCACCGAGCCGGGCGACGAGCGTGGTCAGCTGCGACAGCCGCGCGTCGTCGATGTCGTCGAGCCCGACCACCTCCGCCGAGATCCGCAGGGCCATCCGGCGCACCAGCGGGATGAGGTCGCCGCGGGGAACGCCGTCGCCGGGCCGGTCCGCCGCGATTGCCGCCAGTTCCTCGTCGACCACCTCGGCCAGCACCGATTTCTCGTAGTGCGCCAGGTGGGCCGGGTTGAACAGGCCTCCTTCGAGCCGCTTCAGGTGCCGATGGCGATCGCCGTCGGAGCCGAGCAGCGTGCCGGCGAGCAGCACCGCGTTCTCGTGGTAGACGTCGACGCTGAACGACGTCGAGCGCAGCACCGAGGTGCCGTCCTCGTAGTTCTCCGTGCGCGGGAGCGTCGGGTCGAGGGGAAGTGGGACGTTCGACACTGAACCTCCTGGGATGCACCCCAACACATTAGGTTAATTATAGGAGCAACAGGAGGCTAGATACCTGCTCGCAGTCCGTCAAGCAGGCCGTTCGGGGATCAGGGCAATGGTAGGCTCGCGGGGTGGCGAGCAGGGAAGCGCACGCAGCCGAGGGGGCCCGCCGGCCACGACGCCGGCCTGACCCCCGCCGTTCACACAAGGCCGCGCTCGGGATCGCGCAGGACATCGTCGACGACATCACGCGGGACGACCTCGGGCCGGGCGCGAAACTGCCCGGCGAGCGGGAGATGCTCGAGCGGTTTGGCGCGGGCCGGGGCACGCTGCGGGAGTCCCTGCGGTTCCTGGAGATGACCGGCGCGATCACGTTGAAGCCCGGCCCGCGCGGCGGCCCGGTGGTCGCCGAACAGGACGGGCAGGACCTCGCCTGGGTGCTCGGGCTGTTCATGCAGCTGCGCGGCGTGCCGTTCGGGTCGGTCGTCGCAGCACGGGAGGTCCTCGAACCGGAGCTGGCCGGGCTCGCCGCCGAGCGCGCGACCGCGGAAGACCACGCGCGCATCAAGGACACCATCGACGGCATGAGCGCGTTCCTCGACGACGAACAGAACTTCCTGGCCGAAAACGACCGGTTCCATTCGGCCGTGGCCGCCGCTTCGGGCAACGACCTCTTCGCCCTGGTGATCTCGTCCCTGCACACCATCACCGACGGCGTGCCGCTGGGCCTCGACTACGCCCGGCCGCGCCGGGAGAACGTGGTGAAGTCCCACGCGGAAATCCTCGAGGCCATCGAGGCGGGCGACGCGGAGGGCGCGCGGTGGGCGATGCGCAAGCACCTGCGCCGGTTCCGCACCCGGGTGGAGTCCGACTTCCCGGCGGTGCTGGACCGGCCCCTGCGCTGGCGCGACATCGTCCCCTGACGGCGGAGACGACTCAGGGCGCGACGTCGCGCCAGCGCACCGGGCGTTCGTAGACCATCGGGAACTTCTCGACGATGTACCGGCGGAACTCGCGCATGTGCCGGCGCATGGCCCAGCGGGCACCCTCCGCGTCGCCGTTCTTGATGGCGTCGCACACGGCTTCGTGCGCCTGCAGGACCGCCTTTCGCCGGGGTGGCGCGTAGCTCACCCCCAGCGGCATGCCGTCCGTGATCAGGTGCAGCGAGGAAATCAGCAGCGCGAACAGCTCGTTGCCCGCGGCCGCGGCCACCGCCGCGTGGAAGCGGTCGTTCTCGGCCAGGAAATTCTGTTCGTCGTCGAGGAACTCCCGCATGCCGTCGATCGAATCCGAGATCTCGGCGATCAGCGCCTCGTCCGCGGCCTCGGCGGCCTGCGCCGCCAGTTCCGGTTCGAGCACCTCGCGCGCCGCGACCAGCGCCTTGAACGGCATCCTCTTGAGCTGCAGGAACAACCCCAGCACACCGGCGAGATCGTGGGCGTCCGGCTCGGAGACGATCGGGCCGCCGTGCGGGCCCGCCTTGACGCGGATGACGCCGTTCATCTCCAGGAACCGCAGCGCCTCGCGCAGGGTTCCGCGCCCGGTCTCGAACCGCGCCATCATGTCGCGTTCGCTCGCCAGTTTGGTGCCCGGTCCGAGGTTGTCGTCGGTGATGTCGTCGACGATCCGCTGGGCGATCGCCAGCGAAACCTTCTGGGGCCGCCGGGCATCGGGACGGTGGCGGGCGACACGTGCACCTTCGCCGTCTGCAGGTTCGTCAACCACGATGGCACCCACTCCCCGCCGGCCGACCCACGACCCAGGCTCAAGGTTAATGATAGTACACTACTGTGAGTTATGAACGCTGACCGGCATCAGCCTATCGCGTCAACCTGGTGAAGGTGCCACAACGCGCAGAGCCCTCCGGCGCGCGACGAACCGCCGCGCCGGAGGGCTCCTTCGCCTCACGTCACCCCGCTGAAGGGACCGCCTCGCTCAGCCGGAACAGCGACTGCGCGTTGCCTGCGAGGATCGCGGCCTTCTCGGCCTCGCTGAGGAAACCGAAGCCTTCGACGACCGGGCGGATGTCGTCGAAGTCGTGCCCGGTCACCGGGTCCGGCGCGGTGCCGCTGCCCGGCCGCTCGGTACCGAACAGGCACCGGTCCGCTCCCACCGTCTTGATCAGCAGCTCGAGCGAACCGGGGTTGTGCAGGACCGTGTCGAACCACAGCCGCCGCAGGCTGTCGTCGAACGACTCGTCCTTGAGCACGTGGCCCAGCCGCAGCTTCGGGTGCGCGCGGGCCGCCCGCCAGCGCCCGATCTGGTACGGCACCGAGCCGCCGCCGTGCGCGACGATGATCTTCAGCGTCGGGTAGCGCAGGAACACCTCAGAGTTCAGCAGCGTGAGGATCGCGATGCTTTCCTCGGTGACGAAGTGCTCGCTGTAGGTCTCCCGGTCGTTGAGGCAGCTGCCCGAGTGGATCAGCGCCGGCACGTCGAGCTCCACGAGCTTTTCGTACAGCGGGTACCAGAACGGGTCGCCCAGCGGCGGCACGTGGCCGGTGCCCTCGGACGGGTCGGGGTTGAGCACGCAGCCCACCATCCCCAGCTGGGTGACGGCTTCCTCCAGGGCGCCGGCCCAGTCCGCCGCGCTCTCGCCGTACGCCTGCGGCAGGCCGGCGACGCCGGCGAGCCGGCCGGGGAACAACGCGGCCTGGCGGGCGATGACGTCGTTGACCGCGCTGGTCCACCAGTGCACGGTCTTCGCCGGGCGCATGGAGTGCCCGCAGTGGAACGGCCGCGGCGAGATCAGCTGCAGGTCGGTGCCGACGCCGTCCATGGTGGCCAGCGTGCGCTCGCCCCACTCCTTGAGCGCGGCGTCGGTCACGCCCGCGCTGCCCCGTCCGTGAGCACCGCGCGACGACATGAGCGCCGCCTGGTAGGCGTACAGCTCCGGCGGGGCGTTGACGTGCGCGTGCGCGTCGATGATCATCTTCTTCTCCTTACGCCTGAAGGTCGGGCTGGGTGGGGATCTGGTGGTGCAGGCCGACGCGCCGGCCGGTGCGGGCGGACTCGTGCAGGGCGAGCGCCACTTCGAGCGTCGCCAGCCCCCAGCGTCCCGTGTGGACGGTCGGGCGGCCGTCGAGCGCGTCGGCCAGCTCGGCCAGCAGGGCCTGCCAGCCGGACGCCTCGCCCTCGACGCCGACTTCGGTGACGTCGTCGCCCGCGAACACGAGCGCGCCGGTGGGGGTGACCCAGGCGCCGCCGCCGGTGAAGGTCGCCGCCAGGGTGCCGAAGACCGGGGACACCACCCCCGAACCCGGCAAGGCGAAGAACCGGGCCGTCGCCGGCGTTGCGGCGACGTCGAAGGTGCCGAGTTCGCCGACACCCCACGTCTGCAGGCGGCTGTCGAACCCGCCGGTGCCCACGTAGTACGCGCTGGCGTGGACGCCGCCCGGGAACGCGAGCTGGGCCGAGAACCCGAGTTCGGTCCCGTCCGCGCCACCGAACGTCGTGCCGGTCACGGATTCGGTCAGCCCGCCGCACACGTAGCGCAGGATGTCGATCTGGTGGGCGCCTTGGCGGAGCACGAGCCCGTTGCCCTGCGCCGCATCGAGGTCCGCCGCGGAGCGCGGGCGGCGGTGCCAGTCGGTGTGGCAGTTGGCGCACACCGACAGCAGCGGCCCGAGCGTCCCGTCTTCGACGAGCCGGCGCAGGACGCGGATCGGCGCGTTGTAGCTGTGGGTCGCGCCGACGAGCAGGACGACCCCCGCGCGGTCGGCGGCGTCGACGGCGAGCCGCGCGTCCGCCAGCGTCGTCGCCAAGGGCTTCTCCGAGATGACGTGCTTGCCCTGCGCGGCAACGGCTTGGACCGCGGCCAGGTGCGTGGCGGTCGGGGTGGCGACGTACACGACGTCGACGTCTCCGGACGCGGCCAGCGAAGCGACGTCCGGGTGCACCCGGCAGCCGGTCTCGGCGGCGGCGCGGTCGCGGGCCGCGGGGTCGAGGTCCGCGACGCCCGCGAGCCGGAACCGCTCCGAGTGCCCGAGCGCGGCGGCCATCAGCCGGCCGGCCGCACCCCAGCCGGCGATGCCCACCCCGTGCGTGTCCATCAGAACCCGTAGATGTCGAGGGTGGACTCGCCGGCGGCGATCCGCCGGCGCACGGAGGCTTCCTTGTCCTCCCGCCGTGCCGCGCGCTCGCCGACCACGGCGGCGTCCTCGCGCGGTGAGACGACGACGCCGTCGGCGTCCCCTACGACCAGGTCGCCGGGCCGCACGACCACCGAGCCGATGGTGATGTCGGCGTCGAGGTCGCCGCCGGTGGTGTCCTTGCCGGTGCCGCGGACGCACAAACCGCGCGAGAAGACCGGGAAACCCAGCTGCAGCAGCTCGGCCGAGTCGCGGACGCAGCCGTCGAGCACCAGGCCGCCGA
This sequence comes from Amycolatopsis lexingtonensis, assembly GCF_014873755.1. Lineage (NCBI taxonomy): Bacteria > Bacillati > Actinomycetota > Actinomycetes > Pseudonocardiales > Pseudonocardiaceae > Amycolatopsis > Amycolatopsis lexingtonensis. Next base: position 1,231,940 of record NZ_JADBEG010000001.1, on the reverse strand, counting down.
GCCGGCGGGCGATCGCCGCGCTGGTCAGGATGTCGCCCCAGTACCCGAACTCGAAGGCGCCACCGGTCGAGGCGACCAGGACGTCCCCCGGCGCGGCGGCGTAGAGCGCGCGGTGCAGCCAGATGTTGTTGCCGGGGGTCAGCCGGACCGTGAAGGCGTACCCGCAGATCCGCCACGCCGGGTCGAGCGGCCGCAGCTGCGGCGGGAGCGGCGTCGCGCCGGACTCGTGCAGGGTCGCCGTGCCGAACTCGCCGAGCCGGGTCGCCTGCGCGGTCATCGCGCACCGGCTTTCGTCTGGAGGGAGTGGTAACCCATCTCGGCCCGTGCTTCGTCGAGCCGCTGCCCACCCGCGACCGCCGTCCGGATGCTGTCTTCGGCGCGCTCGATGCCTTCCGCGACGTCGAGCACCTCGTCGGCCCGGTCGGCGGCGAGGACCACGACGCCGTCGGCGTCCCCGCGGATCACGTCGCCGGGGTGCACCAGCACCGAGCCCAGCCGCACCGGACGGCCGGTGTGCGCGAGGCGCACCCGGTCCTTGCCGGTCTGCATGCTGCGGCCGCGGGCGAACACGGGGTAGCCGATGACCAGGCTGTCGGCGACGTCGCGGCAGACCCCTTCGATCACGGTGCCGCCGATGCCGCGCGCGTTCGCGACGGCGGTGAGGATGTCGCCCCACACCGTGCAGTCGAGCCGGCCGTCGTTGCTCAGCACCACGATCTGGCCGGGCTCGACGTCGTCGATGTAGTCGCCGACGGTCCCGCCGAGCGCGTCCACCGGCTCGTACTGGCCGGTGAACGCCCGCCCGCAGATCGAGAACCGCGCGTCGAAGGGCACGATCCCGGGCACGGCGCCCGGCAGGCCGAGCTTGTCCAGCGCATCGGACAGCCCGGCGGTGCCGGTCGCCCGCGCGCGGTCGACCGTCTGGTCAGCCATTGAGCATCTCCTCGTAGTCCGTGCCGAGGACTTCGGACGGGAGCCGGCCCGCCCGCAGGTCCTCGGCCATCAACCGCTCGCGGGCCACCAGCCGCTCCGCGGCCGCGAGCACGTCCTCGGCCTCGGCCGCGCGGACGAACACCACGCCGCTGCCGTCGGCGAGCACGTAGTCGCCCTCGTGCACCTCGACCCCGCCGATCCGCACCGGCACGCCGACCGAGTCTTCGACGATCCGGCCCCGCGCGGTGAAGGGGATGGCTTCCCGCGCGGACACCGGCAGGCCGAGTTCGCGGATCTCGTCGACGTCCCGGCACGCGCCGTCGACGACGACTCCGCCCAGTCCCTTCAGGGAGGCCGCCCGGGCCAGCAGGCCGCCCCAGGTCGCCGACAGGAAGGGCCGGCCGGTGTCCTGCTGCACGACCACCACCTCGCCCTCGGCGGCCCGTTCGATCGCCGCGGTGCCGAGGTGGGAGCGGCTGACGCGGCCGTCGGCGGGCACGGTCCGCATCGTCACGACCCGGCCGGCCCCCCGGGCGCCTTCCCAGACCGGCAGGACGCCGGCGACCGCGCCGGGCCGGCCGAGCGCGTCGAGCGCGTCCGACAGCACGCACGAGTCGAGGGCGAGCAGCCGGTCCCGGACCGGAGTCATGCCCGGGTCCACGTGAAGAACCCCATGCCACAGCCCGAGCCCGCCTTCGAGCGGTACGCCGGGATGTAGTCGACGACCTTGCCCGGGGTGTCGTGCAGGGCCGCGCCGACGGCGATCCAGTTGCGGATCTCGGAACTGCCTTCACGCAGGCCGTCGACCGGGATCCGGGACAGCGCCTCGTGGTCGTGCGCTTCCAGGGCCTCGAGCAGGCCGCGGTCCAGCTTCTCGTCGATGATCGGGTGCGTCAGGCCACCGGAGGCGATCAGCGCCACCCGCAGGTCCGACGGCCAGCTGTCGATCGCTTCGCGCAGCGCCTCGCCGAACGTGACGCAGCGGCCCGGCGTCGGCTGGTTCGGCGGGTAGTAGGTGTTGAGGAAGATCGGCACCAGCGGGATGCGGGGCAGGCCTTCCAGCAGGCGGCGGTAGACGAAGGTGAACGCGTGGCCCAGCGAGCGGTCCTTCGGCTGCTCGGTGAACTGCGCGACGTCGAAGCCGCCCTCGACGAGCTGCTCGACCAGGTGCAGGCCCAGCCCGGCGTGCGTTTCGTACACGTCCACTTCGTCGGCGTGGTAGTACTTGTACGCCGTTTCCATAGTGGACGGATAGGCTTCGGCGCCCGGCGGCCGGTCCTCCAAGGACTTGCCCCAGAAGATCGACACCGCCGGCATGATGTCGTCGAGGAACAGCTCGCGCTGGTCGTCGCCGATCACGACGAGGACATCGGGCCGTTGCGCGAGCAGCTCGTCCCGGGTCTTTTCCAAAGCGCGCTGGCAGGCCTCGTACCGCTCGGCCAGCAGGGCCGGGTCCAGCTCGTCCTCGAGCTCCTCCTCGGTCCGCTCGGTCGGCGTCAGGCCGAGCGCGCCGAGCCGGGGCAGTTCGAGGTCGCCGTGCGCGCGCCACCCGCCCGATTCCATGGAGAGCTGCGGACTGTGCGACACCGCGGCGCCGCCCACTACCTGTGCCATGTGTTCCTCCTTTGACGAGTCAGCCGCGCCGGGTCACGTCGGCGGCGTCGCCGAGCGTGTGACGGTAGTAGTCCCACGTCCAGTGCGCGTAGGTCTTCGCGGCGTTGCGGCTGTTCACGAAGCCCGAGACTTCCGCGATGTCCTCTTCGGACAGTTTCTGCGGCCGGGCGCCCGGCACCGAGTGCAGGCTCAGCGTCAGCTCGGCGAGCGTTTCGAGCTTGATCGCCCGCACGGTCGCCTGCTGCAGGTCTGTGCCCACCGCGACCACGCCGTGCCCGCGCAGCAGGCAGGCGTCGGCGGTGTCCATCGTGTCGGCCACTTCGCCGCCGAGCTTGCGGTCGCTGATGAGCACGGCCCGTGGGTACGTCGGCACGCCGCGCACGGCCAGCTCCATCGCGCCCGGGTCGTAGGCGCCGATCACCGGCTCCATCGGCAGCCCGAGGATGCCGCACTTCAGCGACGCCTCCGGGTGCCCGTGCACCACGGAGCCGACGTCCGGCCGCTGCCGGTACAGCTCGGTGTGGATCGGCCACTCCCCCGGCAGCGCGTAGCCGTCCGGGAGGTCGGCGTTCGTCGCGTCCAGGCCGACCAGGTGGATGTCGTCGGTGATGGTGAACCGCACGCCCGGGTCCTGCGGCGGGCGGCACCGGACGAGGATGCGGTCGGTGCCGGGCACGCGGACGCTGACGTGCCCGGTGATCTCGCGGACGCATCCCGTGGCCGCGAGGATGCGGCACGACAGCGCGACCAGGGCCCGCAGGTCTTCGACGGCGTCGGTGTCAAACACGAGTGCTCCTGGGGTGTGGTGCGGAAACGAGGGCGGCGGCCGCGGCGACCATGCGGGCCGGCTCGGTGAAGACCCGGATGCCGCGTTCGGCCAGCAGGGCCATGCCGTCGGCGGCGAGCGAGCGGGTGACGAGCCAGGACACGAGCACGGGTTTCGCGCTGCCGTCGGCCGCGTCGGCGATCTGCCGCGCGACCCGGACGGCGTCGTCGCCCGCGATGCTGGTGAGCACCACGCAGACGAGGTCGACGTCGGAGTCCGCGCTCACGAGTTCGACGACGCGGCGCACGGTGCCCTCGGCGAACGTGCCTTCGGCCGTGATGTCGAGCGGGTCGTCGACGTGGGCGAACGCGGGCAGCACGGTGGCCAGGTCGGCCGTGGTCCGCTCCTCGAACGCCGCCAACGCGAGTCCGTGCTGGTCGATCAGGTCCGCGGTGGCGCTGCCCGCTCCGCCCGAGGTGGTGACGACCGCGACGCGGCGCCCGGCCGGGCGCGGGGTGTTGCCGAGCGTCCAGGCGATTTCGAGCAGGCCGGTCAGCTCGGTGACCTGCACCGCGCCCTCCTGCGCCAGCACCGCGCGGTAGGCCGCGCCGCTGCCGGCGAGCGCGCCCGAATGCGAGGACACCGCGCGGCGGCCCGCTTCGGTCACGCCGGTCTTGAACACCGCCACCGGCACGCCGCGGGTCCGCGCGGCGGCCAGGGCGCGGCGGAAGCGGTCACCGCCGGGCACGCCTTCGAGGAACACCGCGATCGACCGGGTCGTGTCGAGTGTCGCGAAGTGCTCGAGGTAGTCGGCGACGTCCACTTGGGACTGATTGCCGACCGTCACCCAGTCGCCGATGCCGTAGCCGTCGGCCAGTTCCCGCGACACCAGGCTGCCCGCGACGGCGCCGCTCTGCGCGATCAGGCAGGTGCCCGATTCGCGCAGCGCGAAGCCGGTGATCGCCTGGCTGAACGTCGCAGCCATCCGGTGGTGTGCGCTCACGACGCCGATCGTGTTTGGCCCGCACAGGGTCGTGGCGGAACCTTCCACGGCAGCGCGCAGCTCCGCGTCGAGCGCCTGCCCTTCCGCGCCCGCCTCACCGAACCCGGAAGCGAACACGATCACCGCCGGCACTCCGAGCCGGACGCAGTCGCGGACCGACTCGACAGCGGCCTTGGCGGGCAGGGCTACGCAGGAGAGGTCCGGCACCGCCGGCAGCTCGCTCAACGACGTCACGGCAGGCAGCCCGCCGACTTCGCCACCGGCCGGGTTGACCGGGTGCAGCTCGCCCGCGAACCCGTGCTCGCGCAGGGACGCCAGGATGCGGCCGCCGGGCCGGGTGGCGTCCCGGGACGCGCCCACGACGGCGATGCTCCGCGGCCGCACCAGGGCCGTGAGGTCGTAGCCCCTCCCCCGCGGCTCTTCGGCGGCGACCGGCTCGACCACCACGCGGGCGTCGAGCACGACACACGTGCCGTCGGCGAGCACCCGCACCGGGTTGAGGTCCAGTTCGGACAGTTCCGGGACGGCGACGGCCAGCTCGGAAACCCGCGCCGCCAGCTCGCGGAACTGCTTGGTGTCGACGGGCGCCGCGCCCCGGAAGCCGGTCAGCAACGGCGCGCACCGCAATGACCGCAGCATGTCCTCGGCATCGTCGGCGGTCACCGGGGCGACGCGGCGGGCGACGTCGCGGAACAGCTCGACGGTCACCCCGCCGAGCCCGGCGACGACCACCGGGCCGAACGTCGGGTCCCGGACCCAGCCGAGGATGAGGTCCGTACCCGGCGGCGCCATCGGCTGCACGACGACGCGGGCGTCGGCCGCACCGAGCGCCGCGACCCGCTCGACGAGCCGGTCGTGCGCCGCCGACACCGCGTCCGCCGTCGCGAGGCCGAGTTCGACGAAGCCCGCGTCGGACTTGTGCAGCACCTCGTCGGTGAGCGCTTTCAGCACCACCGGAAAGCCGAAGTCCCGCGCGACGGCCACGGCCTCGGCGGCCGAACCCACCGCCGTGGCCGGGACGAACGGCAGGTCCAGGGGCGCGAGCAGGTCTCGCGCCGAGGCCTCGCCGAGGCCACCCGGCGCCAGCCGCCGAGCCGCGGCGCGGACGTCGGCGGTCATCGGCGTGACTCCCCGCGGATGGCGTCCTTGGCGATCAGCACGCGGTGGATGTCGTTCGCGCCTTCGACGATCTGGAACACCTTCGCGTCGCGGTAGGCCCGGGCCACGGGGTACTCCTCGGACACGCCGTAGGCGCCGTGGATCTGGACCGCGTCGGTGGCCACGGCCTGCGCGACGTCGCTGGCGTACATCTTGGCCATGCTGGCCTCGACCCGGGCGCGTTCGCCCCGCTGCATCGCCTCGGCGCACCGTTCGGTGAGCAGGCGCGCGGCCTGCACCGAGACAGCCATGTTCGCGATCTTCTGCTGCACCATCTGGAAGTCGGTGATGGGCTGCCCGAACACGACCCGGTCCCGCGCGTAGCGGACCGAAGCGTCCAAACAGGACTGCGCCAGGCCCACCGCGCGCGAGGCGACCGAAAGGCGGCCGCGCTCCACGGCGTTCATCGCGACCGCGAATCCGTCGCCCTCGGCCCCGAGCATCGCGTCGGGCCCCAGGCGGACGTTGTCGAAGACGAGGTCGCCACTGCAGAGCGGCCGGAAGCCCAGCTTGTTGTGCACCGGGTTCTTGAGCACGCCCGGGGTGTCCGCGGGCACGATGAACGCCGACAGGCCGCGGCGGCCCAGCGCCGGGTCCCGCGTGGCGAAGGTGACGAAGAACGACGCCCGGTCCAGGTTGGTGATCCAGGCCTTCGCGCCGTTCAGCACGTACCCGCCGCCTTCGCGGGTGTAGCGGGTCTGCGTGCCGGCGACGTCGCTGCCCGAGCGAGGCTCGGTGACCCCGGCGCCGCCGAACAGCTTGCCTTCGGCCAGTGGGACCAGCCACTGCTGCTTCTGCTCGGTCGTGCCGAACTCCAGCAGGCCGGAACCGACGAGCGCCGAGGGCATGCTCATCAGCACGCCCAGGCAGTGGTCGACGCGCGAGACCTCTTCGATGATCCGGGTGAACGTGACGTGGTCGAGGCCGAGGCCACCCCATTCGACCGGCACGACGCCGCCGAAGAAGCCCAGCTGCGCCATCTCGTGGAGCAGGTCGGCGGGCAGTTCCTCGGCCGCGTCGTACTCGGCGACCCGTGGCGCCACCCGCTCCTGGACGAACTCGCGGACCAGGCCGACGATGGCGTCCCGTTCGGCCGCGGTCTGCGTCGGTTCGAGCAGTTCGGAAGTCATTTCAGCCCGCCGCTTCCAGGTTCTTGCGCAGGCGCGGGTAGATGTCCAGCGCGGTGTCGCCGAGCATCAGGTCCAGGTCCTGCTCCGAGTGCGCGGGGATGCCGCGCAGGACCCCGGCGATGTCGTCGGCCCAGCCGGCCGTCGGCGTCTTCTTGTGCGAGCCGTCGCCGGGCCGCTCGGTGCCGAACACCACGCGGTCGCTGCCGATCACCTTGACCAGCAGAGCAAGCGCTTCCTCGCTGTAGAGGCAGGTGTCGTAGTAGAGCTTCCGGATGGCCTCGTCGAACGTCCCGCCGCGCTCGGTGCCCTGCCAGTACGTGCCACGGAACCGGCCCACCTGGTACGGGATCGCGCCGCCGCCGTGCGGCACCACGACCTTGAGGTCCGGGAAGACGTCGAACACATCCGACTGCACCAGCGACATCACCGCGGTGCTCTCCTCGGAGATGAAGTGCAGGCTCTGGTTCTCGCGCAGGGAAACGCAGCCGCAGGAGTGCACCAGCATCGGCAGCTGGTACTCCACCAGCTTCTCGTACAGCGGGTACCAGTACTCGTCGCCGAGGCCCGGGACCTCCATCGGCGCGCGGCCCTCGCTCGGGTCCGGGTTGACCAGCACGCCGACGAAGCCCAGCTCGTTGACGCAGCGCTCGAGCTCTTCGAAGACGACGGAGACCGGCTCGCCCCAGACCAGCGGCAGGTTGCAGATGCCCTGCAGCCGCTGCGGGTAGAACTGCACCTGGGTCGCGATGGCGTCGTTCACCGCCTGGGCCCACCAGTGCACGATCCGCGCCGGCTTCTCCGAGTGCATCAGGCTGTACGGCCGCGCGGAGACCAGCTGGACGTCGGTGCCGACCTTGTCCAGCCAGGCGATGTGCTCCTCGGCGAAGTGCTTGAGCTCCTCGGGCGGGATCACGCCGGTGCGGCCGTGCCCGAGGCCCTCCCGCGACTCGGAGAACCCCTTCAGCCGGCGGCCGTAGTGCCCGCGGCTGCCGATCAGGAACTCGCGGTAGGCGTAAAGCTCGGCGGGGGCGACGAGGTGGCCGTGCACGTCGACGATCTTTCGGGGCATGGGATGCGCTCCTCTTTCGGTGGCCGCGACCGGGGCCCTCGTCGTGGGCCGGTCGCGGAGTGGGAGATTCGCGGCGGGGCGGTTCCCGGCGCGTCAGTCGATCAGCACGCGGATGGGGTGGCCGGTCTCGGCGTGGTGGCGGACGGCGGCCGCGATCGTCGGCTCGCCGATCGCCTCCCGCCAGCCGCACCCGGCGGCCCGGCACCAGGCGGTGGGCAGCCATTCGCCGCAGGCCGGGCAGATCCCGGTCCCGGTCCGGTGGCGGCCGTCGCGGCAGCCCCCGTCGGGCGCGGAGTTCGGGGCGGCGGAGTCCACTGGGCTTGCCACGGCTCGCTCAGCCGGCCTTCCGCACCACGGCGTCGATCCGCTGCGTGAGCGTGCTCAGCCGCGGGCTGTGGACGCCCTGCGTCCGCAGGAACGAAGCCATCGGGTTGGCGCCGCCACCGCCGATGCCGAGCTCCTTCTTCTCCTGCGGCAGCTGGATCAGCTCGCCTTCGGTCGCCGCGTCGTGCACGTTCATCACGGCGCCGCCGGTCTCGTTGGCCTGCAGCTGGCTGCGCAGCAGGTTGCGGTAGAGGGCGATGCCCTGGTCCGACGAGCTGAGGTGCTCGTCGTCGCGGGTGGTCAGCGCGCCCTGGGTCACCCACACCATCGCGTCCTGCGAGTCGATGGTGTCCATCAGGAAGTTGCCGTCCGCGTCCTGGAGCTTCACCTCGTAGGTGTCGGGCAGGGCGCGGACCTCCTCGACGAGGTTCGCGTACTCGTCGGGCACGTCGTAGTAGCAGTACCAGAAGTGCAGCGTGTGGTGGTCGTCCATCGGCACGCGGATCTGGAACGAACTCAGGCCGTAGCCGCCCACCTTGAGGATGTTCGGGAAGTAGACCGGGTGGCCGACCTTCCAGTCCTCGTCGTCCTCGGTCTGGCCCTCGCGCAGCCGGCGTTTGATGATGCCGTAGTCGACGAGGTCGAAGCCGATCTTGATGTGGTGTCCACCGAGGACGGTCGGCTCTTCGCCCGCCCGCTCGAGGTGGTAGTTGAACAGCCGTCCGTGCAGCCACTCGACGTGGGTCGGGTCGAACGAGTTCTCCATGATCTGCAGCCAGTTGCAGGGGATCACGGCGTAGCCGATGTCGCGGAACCGCGTCGGGCTCTCTTCGAGGGCGAAGAGGTCCAGGCGCGGCAACGCCGGCGCCGGTGATTCCCCGAGGTAGGCGAAGATCAGCCCGCCGAGCGCCCGGACCGGGTAGCTCGTGGTGCGCGCCCGCGCCTGCAACTGAGCCGACGGCGGCATCTGGTTCGGTTGTTCCAGACACTCGCCCTGCGGGGAGAACTTCCAACCGTGGTACGGGCAGCGCAGCCCGGCGCCGTCCGGGAACCCGTAGCCGAGCGACGCCCCGCGGTGCGGGCACCGCTCCGCCACCAGGCCCAGCTCACCCGTCTCGGCGCGGAACAGCACCAGGTCTTCCCCGAGCAACCGGACCCGCTTGACCGGATTGGCGTCGAGATCCGTCTCGGTGGCCACCGGAAGCCAGTAACGCCGGTAGAGCGCACCGGCGGGCGTGTCGCGGCCGACGCGGCTGTAGCGCTCGTTGACGTCTGGGTGCAGCATCAGCGTCCTCCCTTGCCCCGGACCAGGCGATCGCGGTCCGGCAGACGACGGACTCCTTCGTCCGATCGCCTTTGTAGGTTAATCATAGGAGCATTACTCGTCAAGCTGCGGCCGTCGACTCTCCGACAGGACCGCTCGGACCGGGATCCCGGCGGGGCAGCAGCCGGTCCGCGGGTACACCTTCCGGACATTCGCCGAGCCGGCACACCCGGTACTGGTGCCTCGTACCCACCGCGGGCACGAACGCGATCGCCGGATGCCCGCACCACGCGCAGGGCAGGCCACGCAGATACACCTCGAACACCGGGACCGCATCCCTTCGTTGGCTAATTAGGACTATGATTAGAGCATAAGACGTCCTCGACCTCCGGAGAAGAGATGACCGACAGCGAAGTGCGGCTCGACCTGCGCGACGACGTGGCCGAACTGGTCCTGGCCGCGAACGCGATCGACCTAGACGTCGGCCGGCAGCTCGCCGCGGCGACAGAGCGGCTCACCAGGTCGGACGCGCGAGTCGTTCTCGTCCGCGCCGAGGGACCACACTTCTGCGTCGGCGGCGACGTCCGCGCCTTCGCCGCGCACGAAGCCGATCTCGCGTCCTACGTCAGCCAGGTCGCCGAGGTCGTGCACGCCGCGCACCGCCACCTGGCGGCCCTGACGGTCCCAGTGGTCTGCGCCGCGCAGGGCGCCGTCGCCGGAGCCGGGGTAGGCCTGGCCTTCGGCGCCGACCTCGTGCTGCTCGGCCGCTCGGCGAAGGTCCGGCTCGCCTACACGGCGATCGGACTCTCGCCGGACAACGGTGCCAGCGCGCTGCTCCCCCGGCTCGTCGGCCCGCGCCGCGCACTCGAACTGGCGCTCACCAACCGGACGCTCACCGCGGACGAGGCCCGCGATTGGGGCCTCGCGACGGCCGTCATCGACGACTCCGCCCTCCTCGGCGAAGCACGGGAGCTGGCAGGCCGCCTCGCCGGGATGGCGCCCGGCGCTTTGGCGGCGACCAAGCGCCTCGTCCTCGCCGCGGCAAACAGGAGCCGGGACGAGCAACTCGACGAGGAAGCCGGAGCCATCACGGCGCTGGCCGCCACCTGCTTCGCCCGGCAAGCGATCTCAGCATTCGCCCGGCGCTGAGGCCACGGCGTCAGGTGACGTTGCGGATCAGGCCGCCGTCCACCCGGAGGTTGGCGCCACTGACGTAGTCGGCCAGCGGGCTGCAGAGGTAGGCGACCGCCGCGGCGATCTCTTCCGGCTTGCCGAACCGGCCGGTGTCGTTCGGGATGATGTCCCGCACCGCGCCGCGCTCGATTTCCTCCCACGTCTCGCCCCAGCCGCGGGCCGGGGCGATGCCGGTGAGAAGGTCCTTCACCGATTCCACCAGGATGGCGCCGGGGGCGACCACATTGGACGTCACGCCGGTGTCCTTGAGCTCGCGGGCGAGCGACACGGCGAGGTTGTGCCGGGCCGCCAGCGTGGCGTTGTACTGGGGGTGCGACTGCATCGGCTGGGTCGCCAGCCCGCCGCCGATGGTGATCACCCGGCCCCACCGCCGGTCCCGCATCTGCGGGACGAGGTGCCGGATCATCCGGACGCCGGAGATCACGTTGCCCTCGTAGGTGTTCCGCCAATCCTCGGGAGTGGCGTCCGTCCAGGACAGGTGCTCGTACGCACCCGCGTTGTTGACCAGGATGTCGATCGGGCCGTCGGCCAGCGCGGCGGCCGCGACGGCGGCGGCACCCTCGTCCGTGGCCAGGTCGCCGATGGCCACGGCGGTCCGGCCGCCCTGACCCCGGATCGCCGCGGCGACCTTTTCGGCACGAGCGACGTCGCGGCCGTGCACCACGACCTCGGCACCCTCCGCGGCGAGGCGGCCGGCGATGGCTTCGCCGAGACCCGAGCTCGACCCGGTCACGAGCGCCCGCTTGCCTGTCAGTTGAAGATCCATTGTTTGCCTCGATGTCGTTCTTCGATCAGCGGCGACTCCGCTGATGTATACGACTGTAGACTTCACTGAGTGACTTGTCTACAGGTGTATACCGTGACGAGATAGACAGTCTACCTGTTCAGTTTGCCTGTATTCTTGCCCCATGAACGAAGACACGGCAGACCCGTCGGCGGCCCTCGCCGCAGGCCTGGACCTGGCTGTCCAGCGCTTTCGCGCGCGCCTCCGGGTCGAAGGACTCCGGCTTCCGGTCCCCTGGACCAGGAGCCAGCTCGTCGCTTTGGACCGCATCGTCCGCGGCACCGCCGTTACGACGAGTGAGCTGGCCGCGGCCGAGCACATGCGCCCGCAGTCGATGGCTCAGATCGTCTCCGCGCTGGAGCGCGAGGGCCTGATCGAACGCCGTCCCGACACCGCCGACGCCCGACGGAGCCTGATCGAGCCGACCGCGAAGGGACGCGAAGCCGTCCGGACCGCGTCCGCCTTGCGGAACACATGGCTCGCCGACGCTCTGGACCAGGAGCTGACCGGCGAAGAACGCGATCTCGTGCCGAAGCTGATCGAAATCCTCGACCGGCTCTCCGCAACGCGCACCGTCCGTTCGCGCCCCGCGGCGCCGGAGGAGCGGTGAAGACCGTCGCCGGGACGCCCGGCCGGATCGCTCCCGGGTGGCGGTACCTGACTCCCCTCGTCCTCGGCTCGGCGCTCAACCCGATCAACAGTTCCGTGCTCGCCACCGCGCTGGTCGCCATCGGTCAGGCGTTCCGCGTCAACGCGGCGTCGGCAGCCGGCCTGGTCGCGGCGCTCTACCTGGCCAGCGCGATCGGTCAGCCGGCGATGGGCAAGCTCGCCGAACGGTTCGGGGCGCGGAAGACGTTCCTGTCCGGCCTGGTACTGGTCGCGGCGGGCGGGCTCCTCGGCGCGCTGGCGGAGAACTTCACGCTTTTGCTGATTGCCCGGGCAGTCCTCGGCATCGGCACGGCCGCGGGCTACCCGACGGCGATGATGCTGGTCCGCCGCTGGGCGGCCGAGAACCCCGGCGGCCGCGCCGAGGGCGCGATCGGCGCCCTCGCGATCGCGGGCCAGACGAGCGCGACGATCGGCCTCCCCCTGGGCGGCCTGCTGGTCGCGTTCGGCGGCTGGCGCGTGACCTTCCTGATCAACGTCCCCCTGGCGCTGCTGACCTTGGCCACGGCCCTGCGCTGGCTCCCCCGCCGCTCCCGCGAACGCGAGTCGTCGGTCCCCCTCGCCCGCGCCCTCGACCTGCCCGGCATGGCGCTGTTCGCCGCCGCCATCGCGAGCCTGATCGTGTTCCTCCAGGACCTGCACCACCCGCGCTGGGTGCTGGCGGGGCTGGTGGTGGTCCTCGGCGCCGTGCTGCTCTGGTGGGAAACCCGGGCCGCACACCCGTTCATCGACGTCCGGATGCTGGTGCGCAACCGCGCTTTGTCGGCTACCTACGTCCGCGTGGCGATCATGTTCCTGCTGAGCTATTGCATCCTGTACGGGTTCACCCAGTGGCTCGAGCAAGGACGCCACCTCACCGCGTCCACAGCCGGCTACGTCATGGTGCCGATGTCCGTGGTCGCAGCACTCCTGGCCATCCCCTTCTCGCGCGGCGGCAAGGTCCGGACCTGCCTGCTGGCCACGGGTATCGCCGCGGTCGTCGGACCGGCCTGTCTGCTCACATTCCACGCGACGACGCCGATCTGGTTGCTGATCGCGGTCACGATGGCGTTCGCGGTGATCTCGGGCCTCGGCGTCATCGGCAACCAGGCGGCGCTCTACCACCAGGCCCCCGCGGAGACGATCGGCGTCGCCGCCGGACTGCTGCGCACGTTCACCTACATCGGCGCGATCCTGTCGTCCAGCCTGATCGGAGTCGCCTACGGCGAACGGGCCTCCGACGAGGGGTTGCACACGGTGGCCCTCGTGCTCACCGTGCTCGGCGCGGTTCTGCTTGTACTGACCGCGCTCGCCCTACGCCAGTTGCCCCGAAGCCAGGATGCCGGAGACGCGAAGAGCGATCGGGCCGAAAAGCCGTAACGTTTCGCAAGTTCGAAGGTCGTCGCACCTGACCGGCGTGTTCCAGGTCGCCGGCGCCACGGCTGACAAAGGTCGGCGAACCGGCCGCGGCCACGTCAGACTCGCCCGCGTCGGCGATGCCGTCCCCGGTGAACCGCGGCGGTGGCGGGCAGCTGCGCGACATCGCGTCCGGAACGATTCGCTCCGGGAACAGATCACCCAGACAATCCGCGCACGTGCCCTGTCTCGCCGCTGAAACGTGCGGCACGGCCGAGGCCAGCCTCCAACTCCACCCTATTGGCGCATAACTGTTCACCGCTGAGTGTCATGGATGCCCCGAGAGTTACCCAGATAGCTGCTTTGACGCCGTCACAGTTCATGCCATGGTGATCTTGTCACACATTGGGGTGAATGTCTGATTGCGGGTTGGGGGGCCCACGGTCCTCGCCTCACGTGGCTGTCTGCAGTCCAACCGCCGCTCCGCTGGAGCGGCTAGTGGTGCGCGCTCCCGTGCGCGCGAGGGGAATACCGTGAGTAGATCGTTGCGCTTTTTACTGTCCTTTTTCTTGATTACGACCGCGTCCGCGGTCGTGGCGCCGGCCGCCGTCGCAGCGCAAGCGCCGCCGTTCTTCATCGTGGAGAAAGACCGCGTCACCCCGGTGCCTGCCGGCGATGGTCAGGCGAAGAACCAGTTCGGCGCGCCGATGGACACCCTGACACAGCGCCTCGCCCGGGAGCGCACGTTCACCACCCAGCTGTTCAACAAGGACGGCTCTGCCACCGTCGTACCCGGGCAGCCACGCGCGGCTGCCGCGGTCAGCCCCGATGAGTGCCTCGAGATCGACACCGGCGAGCCGAACTTCCAGCACAAGGACCGGTTCTCCAGCTGCCGCACCTACGGGTTCGGCATCGGCCGACCCGAGGACGGTTCGCTGACCTTCCTGGTCACCACCGCCTACACCGCAGCCACCGACGGCACCCAAGGCATCCGCGCCGACGTGTACATCCATGACGGCCAGGTGGAAGGCAACCCGCCGCCGGAGTGGTATGGCACCCAGGTCGGGATCCAGGTCATGTGCAGCGCGATCAGCACCAGCTGCTCCACCTCCGACATGACACTCAAGACCATGGGCGAATGGGTCACCGGCGAACACCGCTTCTGGCAGACCATCACCCCCAGCGGCACCACCACCGCCCGCGACGGCAAAGCCTTCTACGAGGTCGGCCAGACCTTCTACGACCCGGTCACCAACACCCGCCCGGTCATCGACCGCACCGACTTCTTCCGCTGCGACACCGCCACCTACATCCCCGGCGCCGCCCAAGGATGCGTGTTCACCGCCCGCACCCCGGTCATGAACTTCGGCCCCGTCCGCAGCAAGTACCCCGACATCGTCGACCACATCGCCGCGGCCCAGTACCACCCGGAAACCACCAAACCCGGCACCTTCACCCTCATCCCCGGCTCCGTCGAGGCCGACACCCCGCTGACCCGGCTCTACCCCGCCTACGACACCGCCACCTACAACCGCAATCACGCCAAAGCCGTCGCCACCTGCGTCGAATTCTGGGGAACCGGCTACACCCAAGGCGGTACCCTCGACTGCGACGAATACCCGTTCCGCTCCACCTACCAAGGCGCCGCCTACAGCGACAACGGCGGCACCGTCGGCTACTCCGCCAAACCGATCGCCCTGTCCCAGAACCGCAGCGCCGGCAACGACGTCGGCACCTTCTACAAGGACTACCGGATTCTCGACAGCGACGGCTACTTCGTAAGCGCAACCTGATCCGGCACTCCACCATCAGGTAAACCGGGTTGGTGCGCGGACCCCAGGTTCGCGCACCAACCCCTGCTACCGTGCAACCCATGACCGTGATCCAACGGGTCCACCGCACCGTCGCCGTCTATCCCGGCCTGTTCTTCCTCGCCAACGTCACCCCCACCGGAACCGAGATCCCGAGCGACCTCGTCGACGGGCTGCTCGACACCGGCGACATCTGCGCGTTCGGACCGAACGGCATCGCACTCGCCAGCGCGTTCCAGTCCCACATCATCACGGTCAATATCGAACTCCCTGCCGAGCCCTTCGACGAGCCGAAACCGATCGACGATCCCCTCCTCCGCACCAACAGCGGTACTTTCGCCTTCACCGACAGCAAGCTGCAGTTCGCGACCCCTGACTTCATACAGCCCGAAACCCAGTTCACCGTCCCCGCATCCGGTCCCCGCGACGTCGTGATCACACGTCGCCTGCTGGTATCGCCCTCCTCATTTACGCCGCCGCTCGACGACCCCAACCCCACCGGGCTCGAACACTGGACGATCACCGTCCTGCCCGGACACACCAACCGGTAACGCGCGGTCAAGCCCGAGACCGACAGGGTGGCGCCACGACGCAGGCCGCCGCTCGGCAAGGGCAGGCGTCACAGGCAGCGAGCCAGGGGCGGCTGGCGTCTCGGGGTTCGACTGCTTCAACTGGGCGGCCTTCAAGCACCGGTCCTCCAGCAGAGGGCGGAGCGCTGGGCAAGCAGGTTTGGGCACAGCAACCGCGGTAGCGGGACTGGCGGATGATCCGGTGGCTGGTGCGGTTGTCGGCCAAGCATGTCGTCCAGGCCACCGCCCTGGTCAGAATCCTCGACGCCCCCGCTTCGAAACCAGATGCCTCTAGTGCAGTGGCTACCTTTCCTGCCGGATTCTTGCGACCGTGGTCCGGTCCCGCACTTTACGGGACCGAATGAGGGAGGGTGGGCGATGGTGGTGGCGGAGCGGGGGTCGGGGTCGCGGCATCATTTGATCGTGGTCGCGGATGTCGAAAGCTTCGGGGACCCAAGCCGGACGGCGCCACACCTGCAGGCGGTACGCGATGGGCTCGACACGGTCATGCAGGCAGCGTTCGCCGCAGCCCAGGTGACATGGGAGAACTGCTACCGCGAGATGCGCGGAGACGCCGTCGTCGCGCTTGTACCGGCAGATACCGACAAAACGGCGTTCGTGGAAAGTGTGCTACCAACGCTGGTCACGCGGCTGCGGGTGCACAACGACACCCACCCCGACCCGCAACGGCTGAGACTGCGGGTCGCGCTGCACGCCGGCGAAGTCGGCTACGACACCCACGGCATCTCCTCCGCCGCACTGATCCGAACATTCCGACTATGCGACGCCCCGCCGCTGAAAGCGGCGCTGGCCGCCTCACCGGGAGTGCTGGCAGTGATCGCCTCCGACGTCCTGTTCGACGACGTCATCCGCCACACCCCCGCCACTGCACCCGCCACCTGGCGCCCCGTCCCGGTCACGGTGAAAGAAGCCGACACCACCGGCTGGATCACTCTCCCCGACCACCCCTACTCACCCAACCCCATACCGCCAGGTAGAGGCGGCCGAGGCGCCGGTCAACTCCATTTCGGCTCCAGGCGGGGCTCGGGCGTTGTGGTTCCGCGGCAACTGCCCGCTGCAGTGCGGGACTTCGCCGGCCGCGCCGGACACCTGGCCGCACTCGACGCCCTGGCCCCACCCGACCCCGACCACCACAACCTCGATGAACCGGAAACTCGGTCGGTAGTGATCACCGCCGTCGACGGGGCCGGCGGGATCGGCAAGACCACCCTTGCGCTGCACTGGGCCCACCGCAACCAGCACCGGTTCCCCGACGGCACGCTGCACATGAATCTGCGCGGCTACGGCCCCGGTACTCCGGCCACACCAAGTGAGGCGCTAAGCGGATTCCTGCGCGCCCTCGGTATCGCGGCCCGCGCCATTCCCGCCGACACCGAGGAGCAATCGGCGCTCCTGCGGTCCCTGCTGGCAGGCAAACGAATGCTGATGGTCCTGGACAACGCCCGCAGCCCCGAGCAGATCCGGCCCCTCCTTCCCGGCACACCCGGCTGCATGGTCCTGGTAACCAGCCGCGACAGCCTCAACGGACTGGTAGTCACCGACGCCGCCCACCGCCTCACCCTCGACCTGCTCGACATACCCGAAGCACACACTCTCGTCACCGGCATCCTCGGTGCCCAGCGGGCCGCCGCCGAACCCGACGCCGTCGCCGACCTCATCCGGCTGTGCGCCCGGCTACCGCTGGCGCTCCGGATCGCCGCCACCCGCGCCGCCGCCCACCCCCACCACAGCGTCGCCGACGTGGTCACCGACCTGGCCGACGACCACACCCGCCTCGACATCCTCAGCGACACCGGCGACGAACGCGCCGCCATCCGCGCCGTATTCGACTGGTCCTACCAGCAACTCCCACCCGAACACGCACGACTATTCCGGCGCCTCGGCCTGCACCCCGGGCCCGATCTCACCCTGCCCGCCGCCGCCGCACTCGCCCGTCAATCCCCCGCCGACACCCGGCCCCAACTAGCCGCGCTCGCCGCCGCACACCTGATCGAACCCACCGCGAACGGCCGATACCGGTTCCACGACCTGCTCCGCGCCTACGCCGCCGACCAGGCCACGCACCACGACACAGCCGACGACCGCCATCGCGCCATCGAATCCCTGCTCACCTGGTACACCCACACCAGCCATACAGCAGACCAGCTTGTCCACCCCTGGTTCGGACAGATGCCGGCGGTCGTGGCCGAACCTGATCACCAGCATCCCGTCCCGGACATCGACCAGGCGTGGGCCTGGCTCACCTGCGAACGCACAAATATCCTGGCGGCGTTGCAGTATGCCGCCGACCACCAACTCCACCACCACACCATCCCACTCGCTTACGCCTGTCGCTTCCTCCGCTCCGCAGGCAGCCTGCAAGAAGAGCTCGAAGCTTGCAGTCTGGGAGTCACCGCAGCCCAGAAGGCCGGCAACCGCGCACAAGAAGAAAGCCTTGTGGCCCTTCGGGGAGAGATAGCGTCTTCGCTCGGCGCTTGGGACCAGGCTCGAGAGGACATCGACCGCTCAGCGGCTCTCGCCGAACACCTCGATGATGGCGCCCGCCGGGGCTGGAATCTCAACGACCGCGGGCTGATGTTCCTGCGCCAGGGCGAGTTCGAAAAGTCGCTGCGGTGGCTCGGCAAGGCGTTGCCGCTGAGCAGGGGAATTGACTCTGGACGCATGGAGGCAGTCGTGGAAGGCAACCTCAGCGCCGCCCATACTGGCCTCGGCCAGTATGGGCTCGCTCTCGAGCACGGCGAGCGCGGCCTACTCCTGCGACAACAGGTTGGAGACCACACCGGTGAAGCGTACGCATTGACTCAGTTGGCACGTGCCTGGCGAGGACTGCAGGCACCCAAGCAAGCTATCCAGCTGTGCCGAGAGGCCATCGACATCGGCCGCAGCGCGCCCATCAACCGCGACAAAACCATCGCGGAACCGCTGGATGTCCTCGCCACCTGCCTCCACGACGTCGGCCACACCGAAAAGGCGATCGCTTGCTGGCAAGAAGCCGCCACCGTCTACGACGACACCGGTTACCCCGACCTCGCTACCGAAATCCGCCAGCGCATCCAGGACGCCCAAACCACGCCCTAGACAGGGTCTGGGGCCGGGAATAGCCGACCTCGCGGGTCAGCGACCCCGGGGCTGGACGGCCCGCTGTGGCGGGAGCTGCACGCGGTGTTCTTCGCCGACGCCCTCGACCACGCACCGACCCGGTCTTGGCTGGACACGCTGCTCACCCACCGGATCGGCCACCGGTACTGGCGGCGTGTGATCGAGATCCGGGACGGCCTCCTGCAGCTCAGCCCCCAGCTCGTCGACGCGGGCTGGTTCCTCGGCGGCGTCGCCGACGGCGAAGCCGAACTCCGAGCGCGAGTGCGGCAGAACGCCGCGCTCGGCGCGGACGTCATCAAGGTCATGGCTTCCGGCGGCCAGATCACCCCGAACTCCCCGAAGATGTGGCACAGCCAGTTCGCGGCCGCCGAGCTGGCCGCCATCGTCGACGAAGCCCAGCAGTCCGGCTTACCCGTCGCGGCCCACGCCCACGGTACGGACGCGATCGCGGCCGCCGCCGATGCCGGCGTCGCCACCATCGAGCACTGCACCTGGCTACGCGAAGGCGGAGGCGGCTACGACCTTCGCGACGACGTCGCGGCGAAGATCGCCGAACGCGGCATCTTCGCCTGCGTGGCCTGGCCCTCGGACTGGCGCGGCTTCATGAACCGCCTCGGGACCGCGCGCGCCGATCAGGTCGTCGACCGGTTCGCGTGGATGGCCGCCCACGGCATCCGGATGATCCCGGGCACCGACGCCGGGGCCGGGACCTCGGGCTTCGACGACTACGCCGGTGCCCTCCAGCTCTACGAACACCTCGGCTTGGACCGCGCGGTCATCATCGAGATGGCTACGACGACCAGTGCCGAGGCGCTGGGTCTCGGCGGCAGGACCGGCCAGCTCACGCCGGGCCTCTCCGCAGATCTGCTGGTCACGGCCGGCGATCCCCTCGTCGACCTCGCCAACCTGGGCCGGCTCCAGCTGGTAGTGGTCAGGGGGCAGGCAACTTCCATGGTGGCGGAGTGACAGACTCGAACGCGGAACGCCGCCGATGGGAAGGAAACGCCATGCCGGTGAGGGCAGTCGTCCTCGACATCGGCGAGACCGTGCTCGACGACACGCGCGAGTGGCACGCCTGGGCGGACTGGATCGGCGTCGGCCGGCACACGTTCTCGACCGTGCTCGGCGCGGTCACCGCGGCCGGGCGGGACAACGCCGAGACGTTCCGATACTTCAAGCCTGACTTCGACGTAGCCACCGAACGGCGACGCCGGGAGGAAACCGGGAACGGCGAGCGGATCGAGGAATCCGACCTCTACCCCGACGTCCGACCGGCACTTGCCGAGCTGCGGGAGAAGGGGCTCTGGGTCGGTCTTGCCGGCAACCAGACCGCCAAAGCCGGGAACCTGCTCCGCCGACTCGATCTTCCCGTCGACGCCATCGCCACCTCAGCGGAGTGGGGTGTCGCCAAGCCGGACCCAGCCTTCTTTCGACGCGTTGTCGAGCTGGCCGGTGTCGCTCCCCACGAGCTCCTGTACGTCGGTGACCACCGCGACAACGACGTGGTCGCCGGGCACGGCGCCGGATTGTGGACGGCCCTGATCCGGCGCGGGCCGTGGGGTCGTCTGTGGGCAGACGACCCGGCCGTGCAGGCGAACGCCGACTGGGTCATCGACTCGCTGATTGAGTTGCCCCGGTTGATCGCGAGAACGTGATCAGTTCACGTCCGCCCACGCGGCGAAGGTTGCCAGCTCGTCGCGAACCGTCCGCTGACTGCGGAGCAGGGATTTGAGCACCGTCTTTACCCGTGGGTGCTCCCGCGTGTGCAGCGGCGCGACGCGCTTGGCCAGCTGAAGTGATGCGAACGCCTCTTCGGGTCGGCCGACTTCGAGTTGCGCCGGGGCGAGGTCGATGTAGAAGTGGGAGCGGCGCTCGGCCGGTAGTTCCCGCGGTGGGTGCCAGCCAGTGCCGCGCTGGACGGCTGTCGGGCTGTCACCCAGCTCTTGGGCGACCGCGACTTCGTGGATGCGGACGGACGCCGGTCCGAAGGCGGTTCCGAGGTAGACACCTTCCGGCACGTGCTCGGCAGCCCGATACGCCCCTGCAAGGTGGTCTTCGGCCTCGTCCGGCTTTCCCGCTCGCGCAGCAACCACGGCGGCCCGCATCGCCAACGACCCGAGAGCGACTGATTCCTCCACTGTGGACTTCAGGGCGGGTACCCGATCGATGGCTCGTGTCAGCGATCGACCAGCGGCCTCCAAGTCCTTGCTGGCGAAGAACGTCTCGGTGCGCACGTATGCGACGGCGGCGTCCAGGAAGGGCCTGTCGATCTCGGTCGTCACCAGGCGCATCGCGGTGATGATCTGAGCGGACAGATCCACGTAGCCGTACTTGAACGCCAAGCCGTCCGCAGCTCGGTAAGCGAGGACCAGCAGCTCCGCGATGTCCTCTCGCTCCCGTTCATCGGCAGCCAGCTGACGCGCTCGCCCCAGCTCCAGCAGGAGACCAGGCAACTCGGCGATCAGCTGTGCATAGCGGGCTTGGACACGTTGCTCCGTCGCCTGAGCGACGGCTGTCCACAATTCGTGCGGCGGTCGGACGGGACCGTCGTCCGGTACGTCGCAGACAAGCAGGGCGCGGCGCAGCGCCGGCATACCGGCCCGGACGGCGTCGTCCCGCAGCTGGCCGACGCGCGGTGGCCGATGCCGGCGTCTCAGGGCGACCTGCTCATGCTTCGCCTCTTCCCACAGGCGGCGCAAGACGCCACCCGTGTTCAGCCCACGTTCCAGCGCCTCAATGAGTTCGCGCGACGGCAGGTTCTGGCCCACCCGTTCCGCCATCGACACGTAGTTGCGCGTGTAGCCGATTATCCGCGCCAGGGCCGCCTGGCTCGGCTTCGCTTCGACACGGAACCGCTTGATCTCCGCCGCGAGTTGATCGGCGGCCGGCCGAACTTCGCTTCGCTGGTCGGTCACATCGGTCTCCGGTTCGTTCGGCGGGGGGTAAATCGACGCGGTCACCGTTTACCTCCTTACCGAATCATAGCTGGTCAGGGTCCCATGGTGATCGTTCCGACGTCACGATGCAGGAGGGAACCGGTGACCACAACCGCCAAGCCGGTATCCGGCGAAGCACTACCTGATTTGAGGAACGCGGAAGGACGGATCCGATGATGCCCGGAGTCGCCGAGCGACCGCTGACCATCGGGATCATGGGACCGCACCTGACGGGCAAGAGCACGTTCGTCTCCCGCTTGGCTCTGGAACTCCGGCGGAACGGCTTCCAAGTCGCCACGATCGCAGCTCTCGTGGAGCGGGCGCAGCGGCTCGGGATACCGATCCTCCACAACCATTCCTGGGCATCGACGATGTGGTTCATCACGAGGGGCATCAGCGATGAACTGGAGGCCTGGCTGCACGCCGACGTCATCTTGGCGAACGGCGCCGTCCCCGACGCGCTGGCGTACTACCGCGCCGCACTACAGCACCGTGGCGAAGAGCCTGTCGAAGCTGAGATCGCACAGCTCGAAGGCCTGGTGCAGCACCA
Organism: Amycolatopsis lexingtonensis; assembly: GCF_014873755.1. Taxonomy (NCBI): domain Bacteria; kingdom Bacillati; phylum Actinomycetota; class Actinomycetes; order Pseudonocardiales; family Pseudonocardiaceae; genus Amycolatopsis; species Amycolatopsis lexingtonensis. Next base: position 1,209,714 of record NZ_JADBEG010000001.1, on the reverse strand, counting down.
CAGTTCGAACTACAGCCTGCTCTTCCGAACGACGCTTGCGACGGACACGGGTCACGAGGACGACAACGACGGAGGATTCCGCCGTCTCGCGGATCGCTGGGCGCGTCACGTCGCCGAAAAACTCGACGTCACCAGTATTCCCTTGCCTTCGCCCGACCATGACGCCGCGCTGGAACTCGCGATCAGCTACGTGAGTGAGCGCGGATAACTTCCCAGACCGGCGGCGGTGTCGCGTCGCCGACCGCGACACCGCCGCCACCAACTACAGGCGAGCGCTACGCCCGGGGTGAATCACCATGGCACCAAACGAAGTCCGATGGCCTTCCGTAGCCGACCTGAAGCTCGCGGAAGACGCCGAGTACGTGTTCCTTTGCCGCGTGCTCACGGGGCTGCGCCGTCTGTCCACTTCAGAACCATCACGATCGACCGGAGTCCGAATGTCCCGCGAAACGTCCAAGCTCGTCGACGCGCTGCGCACGACCCAAGCGCGAATCGGCCCGCTCGCGTGCCGATTGCAGGACGGGACCGCACCAGCAGACGAGCAGCATCAGGTCGCCGACCAGCTCGAAGAGCCGATGGACCTCCTGAGGTCCCACGCCGCCGACGTCGCTGCGGGCATCGTGACGACGTCTAGCCATCTCGTTCTCACGGACCGGCAGACAGCATGATCGACAACGCATCCCTGAGCCACCCCAGTCTCTACGTCCTCGGCCGCGCGCTGCGACAGCACCGAAACGATCGGGGCTTGAGCCTCCGCGAACTGGCCCGGCAGATGGGCATCGGCCCGGCCACTCTTTCCGGCTGGGAGAAGGGAGAACGACCGATTCCCGCGGTGCGGCTGGGGTGGATTTTCGGGTTTCTCAAAATCGCGGCGACCGAGTGCCAGCTCCTGATCCGGCTTCACGCGGAGTCGGATCGCGCGACGTACGTCGAAAGCTTCGACTCCGACGTAACCAGCCTCCAGCAAGCCTACGACCGCTACACCCTTCGCACGTTCGCATGGGCGCCGAAGGTCGTCCCGGCGCCTCTGCAGACGTTCGACTACGCACACGCGGTTCTGGGCGCGCGCGCCGCCCGGCCAGACGACGTCGACCAGGAAATCTTGACCCGGCAGGCACAAAAGCTGGATCGGAATCCCCACCACCGGTACTTCCTGGTGCTGGGCGCGGCCGCATTGACCTTGGAGAGCGTTCCGCCTGAGGTTTTGCAGGCCCAGCTCAAGGAGATCACTGATCCGGGCACCCGGAGACGGATCGAGACCCGCGTCGTTTCATCCGAGGCACGCGGCGCATCGACCATCGAACCCTTCATGATCTACGAGACCGCCGAGAAGGTCTTCACCGTTGTCCTGAAGCACGAGCACGCGACCATCTACCTGTCCGATCCGGCCACGGTTGCGCACTACCGCTCGACCTTCAAGATGCTCCACCAGAAGGCGGCTGCCTACGCGCCGGGTGAATCGTGCTGAGCGCCGCGGCCGGCCGGAGCAGCTTCCGCGAAGGCGTTCCAGAGCAAGTTGAGCGGATGATCGGTCGCGTACCGCTGCCGTTCCCCGGCGCGGGCGAAGATCCCCGTGACGATTTCGAGCTCCGGGTCGTAGCCCGCACCGAGCTCGATCTTGCGCAGGTTCGCACCGGGCAACCGGCCCTCGACGGCGGCGTCGGCGACCCGCTCGGTCGTGAGCAGGCAGCCGAACATCAGCCGGCTGCTCAGCAGGTTGAGGCCGTAGTTGAGCGCGTCGATGTCGGCGACCACGCGGAGCTTGCCCCGGTACTCCGGGCCGTACCAGCGGGTGAGGAAGTCAGCGAGAAGTCCCGCGGTCGGCGTGAGCAGCGGCAGCTCTGCGAGGGCGCCGCGCGCGACCGGCCGGTCGGGGAGCTCGCGCGCGCTCAGGTTGGTCAGCAGCGCGACGCGTTCGCGGTGCCACTCGAGGAAGTCGTGGGGCACGTCCGGACCGCGGCCGCGCTCAGCGGCGAACGAGCCGCACACGAGATCGACCTGCTCGGCATCCAGCTTGGCCCGGAGGTCGCGGGTCCGGACGTGCTCGATCTTGAGCTGGATGCCCCGGCGTTCGAAGGTGTCACGCAGCTGCGGCCAGACCTCGCCGAGGAACTCGACCGTGAACTCGGTGGTGCCCACCGTGATGGTGGACCCGACCCGCCGACGAGCGCCGTGAACGCGTTCAGTCCAGGACCGCAGCGTAGTCACGGCGAGCGCGACGACTTCGTCCCCGGAGCCAGTGAACAGGAAATCCTTCCCGCGGCCCTGCTTCGCGACGAGCGCCTCGCCCATCAGCCGCATCGCCGCGTCGTTCAGCGTGTCGAGCTGCTTCTGCACGCTGGACTGCGACCGCTGGAGCACGCGGGCGGCGCGCTGTGCGCTGCCGGTCGCGCGGACGAGTGCCAGCGTCCGCAGCTGATCGAGGCTGGTGTCGAGCAGCTCTGCCGGGAAGCCGAGCAACTCGGCGACCTCCGAGTCCGTCACCAGCGTCTCCTCACTTGTTTTCCACTCGGATAGTTCCAGTTCTAGTTCGAGCAAGTGTAGTCAGAATGCTCTGTAATTTTCTTTCGAGCATTTCAAGCTTAATTGTTGTCCACGCGAGCACTGGGTGGTCTACTCGGTTCACCGCCGCCCGCTCGCCCGACTTGGAGGACCGAACGATGACCGTCCGTCCGATCGCCGTCGCCGAGCAGGCATCGAGCTGCTACTTCCGCACCACCGTCGACACCCCGTACCGCAAGGCGCTCGTCCAGATCACCGAGCGGTGCAACCTGCGCTGCGCGCACTGCTTCGTCTCCGCCACCAAGCACGGCAAGGACATGCCCCTCACAGAGATCGTGAAGAAGGTCGTCCCCCGCCTCGCCGACGCCCGCGTCCGGCGGGTAACGCTGACCGGCGGCGAGCCGACCATCCACCCCGACTTCCTCGGCATCGTGTACGCCTTCCGCAACGCCGGCATCGACGTCGGCATCTGCACCAACGCCACCGAGCTGGACGACACGCTGATCCGCCAGCTCGCCGAGGCCGGAGTCCACGTCAACGTCTCCCTCGACGGATTCGCAGCCGACTCCCACGGCCTCTTCCGCGGCGACCGCGCCTCCTTCGACGTCACCGTGACAAACGTCCGCAAGCTGGCCGCGGCCGGTCTGCTGCAGGGGCTGCTGTGCACGCCGAACAGCTTGGCCGCCAACGAGGAGTACGTCCGCCTCTGCGCGTTCGCCCGCGCCAACGGCGCCCGCTACGTCCTGCTCAACCCGCTCGGCAGCATGGGCCGCGGCGTGAAATCCCAGCGGAAACTCGCCAAGACGACCATGCACATGCAGGAGATCTTCGAACTGACCGCGCCCTTCGACGGCCCCGACCTCGACATCGCCCACATCCGCTTCCCCAACACCGACCGCAAACCACTCGCCGGCTGCGAAGCGGGGACGATCATCTACGTCTTCACCCCGGGCGAGGTCACCGTCTGCCCCTACCTCGTCTTCGCCGCCCGCACCCCCATCTCGCAGCATCCCGACACCGATTTCATCGTCGGCAACATCTTCACCGACCGCGACCTCGCCGCCCGCCTCGACAACTACCGCTTCCACGACCGGTTCACCGTCGGCGCGAACCCGACCTGCACCGCCTGCAGCCTCGAACCCGCGTGCGGCAAAGGCTGCCCGGCCGCGGTCGTCGCCGGCGGCGGCCGCATCGGCGACATCGACACTGAGCAGTGTCCTGTCGTCGCCGAGGACCACCGCCTGCTGCCGCTGGACGTCGCATGACCGCACCGCGCCTGCCCGGCAAGCTGGTGACCTTCGAAGGCCCCGGCGGTGTCGGCAAGACCACGATCACCAAGCTCGTCGCCGACATGCTCGATGCCGACGGTGTGCCCGTCCACGCGACCACCCAGCCATCCAGTACTTCCCTGGGCAAGCTTGCCCGGGAGGGCACCGACGTCTACCTCGACATGGCTCTCGCCTGTCTCTGCGCGGCCGACCGGCATCACCAGCTCGCCACGGAAATCCTCCCGGCTCTGACTGCCGGAAAGGTCGTGCTCTGCGACCGCTACGTGGCATCGTCGCTGGTCCTGCAGCGATTGGACGGGATCCCGCTCGACGTCGTCTGGGCGCTCAACCACGGCGTCTACCGCCCCGACCTCGTGTTCGCGCTCAGCGCAGCCCCGGCGGTTGTCGAACGGCGGCTACGCGCACGCGGCACACACAGCCGTTTCGAACGCCCTCCGGGGATCAGCTTCCGCGAAGCCTACGGCTACCTGGCCGCCACCACGTTCCTGCACGACCAAGGCTGGCCCATCCAGGTCATCGACTGCGCCGCCGATCCCCAGATGACAGCTGACACCATTGTCGACCTGATCCACCGCACCCTCACGGAGAGCCCGGCATGCCCCTGACCGTCCTCACGCTCAACGTCGGCAACCCCGCCCTCGAACGAGCCCGCCGCCAACGCTACTGGCTCGCCCGCCGCACCGAGGACGTCTTCGTGCTCACCGAAACCGGCTCCGGACCCGGCACCCACCTCATCGCCGACTCCTACCGCGACGCCGGCTGGTCAGTCACCTACCCCGACCACCCCGACAAGGAACGCGGCGTCATGCTGCTCTCCCGGCTGGAGTCCACCGTGGACCCCATCGGCGCGGCAATGACCTACCTGCCGGCCCGACTGGCCGGCATCGTGGTGCGCACCGACCGCGGACCGGTGCGCGTCCTCGGCGCCTACGTCCCCTCCCGCGACGCCACCGAAGCGAAAACCACCCGCAAACGCGCCTGGATCGACGCCTTCCACCAGGCCTACGACGCCACCGCCGACGACGTCCCCGTCCTTCTTCTGGGTGATCTCAACGTCCTCGAACCCGGACACGTACCGCCCCACCCGGGGCAGTTCGCGCCGTTCGAGACCGCCTTCTACACCGAGCTGACCCAGCGCCACGGACTCACCGACGCCTTCCGCGCGCTGCACCCGACCGCGGTCGAGCACAGCTGGGCCCGTCGCGCCGACCTCGGCTACCGCTACGACCACGCCCACGCCGCCACCCCGCTCATCGAGCACCTGGCCAGCTGCTCCTACCTCCACGACACCCGCCACGGCGACCCGGCGCTGACGGACCATTCGGGACTCGCCGTCGAGCTGACGCTGACCGCGACCACGCCGCTGATAACGTCCGACCCGGCCGCGGACCACGAGGCAACGCTCTTCTGAACCTGGGGTACTCGCGCCCGGCCGCCACGCCAGCCGCCGAGCACGAGGACCCACCGGATGACCGCCGCCAGCGAACCGGCCCTGCGGGTCGGCGCCCGCGTCCTGCTCCTCAACCGCGACGACGAAGTCCTGCTCATCCACGCCCGCGACCCCGACGACCCCGGCCACCACTGGTGGGAACTCCCCGGCGGCGGGCAGGACCCCGGCGAGAAGCTCGAGGACACCGCCCGCCGCGAAATCGCCGAGGAAACCGGGCTCGTCATCGACGAGATCGGCCGCAAGCTCTGGACCCGCGAAAGCCGCTTCACCTACCGCGACCGCGACCACCACCGCCTCGACCACGTCTACCTCGCCCACACCGACCACGACGCACCGCAGGTCGCCCTCCGGCACACCGCCAACGAACGCGCCGGCCTCATCGAACGACGCTGGTGGCCGGCGACCGCGCTGGCCGCGTGCGTGGACAGGCTGCTCCCGGCCGAGCTGCCGGAGCTCGTCCAGTCGCTCCTTGATGGCCGGTTCCCCGATACTCCCCCGGCTCTTACCGCCTGACGTCGCCGTCACCGCGGTGGATGCACGGTGGTTCGGCGCGGCGCATGGCGATGCGCGCCCGGAACGACTGGGCCACCGGTCCGTCGGGTAGCGGGGCGGTCCACCGGTAACCGGGAGCGCGGGCCACGGCGGCCGCGACGAGCGTGCCGCCGTAGCCGAGCAGCCGGTAGCCCGCGGCGACGTGGACGTAGTCGAGGGTGGCGGCCCGGCACGGGACGCAGATGCTGAGCGTCGTGGTCGCGAATTGCGCACGGTCGAGGTGGAGGTCGATCTGGCTGGCCAGCGTCCCGGGCGGTGGCGCGCGGACGATGAGCAGGAGTCCGTCGCCGAACGCCGGGTCGAACGCCCGCGGGCTCGTGACGTCGAGGTGAGCCCATTCGGCGAGTCGCCGCTTGGACGGGTTGCAGGCCTCGTCCGAGCGGAAGACCTCGCAAAGGGTGGCGTGGAGCCGGTAGCGATGGCTGTAGGGCGCGAGCTTGTCATAGAGATCGAGGTTCAGCCAATGCCCGCGCAAGCAGGTGGCCGGCTGGCCGGACGATGGCCGAAGCGGAATCAGCTCGCCGAACTCCCGGCGCGCGCCCGATCGGACCGCGCCGCCGGCTTGATCGCCGATCATCAGGCGAGACGCTGCTGCTCGGTAGTGCACGGCCGAGGCGGAAGGTTCATCCGGCGGCCTCAGTCAGGCCGCGCCGGGCGAGCGGACGGCCCGCGGCGGCCGCACCGCCCGGGCCGGGCAGCTTGAGGGCGACGGTCTGCGGACGAGCTGCGCCGCCGCGGCCGCGCCTGGTGACGACGACATCGCGGTACTCCAGGTGGCCGAACCTGTCGTCAGTCAGGCCACGCCACTTGCGTCGCGAGACGTGCAGCTCAAGGTCGACTCCCGGCGACGCACCGGCGGTGATCAGCACCGCACCCCGGTTGCGAACCCGCCCGGCCAGCTTGCGGGCCAGCTGCGGCTGGACTCCTCGCACGGCGCCCAGGCCCAGGACAACCAGGTCGAACCCGTCGATCAACGCCGACACGACCGCGACAACCCCGGCTCCAGGGTTCGGCACGAGTGCGAACCGGTCCAGGTCGATACCGAGCTCGGCGGCCGCGGTGACCCCGAGCTCCGGCATCCCGGCGATCGCTGACCCCGAGCCTTGCTGCGTCGCCTCGGCGAGCAGCGCCAGAACCAGGGCGGTCGAGCCCGAGACCGACAGGGTGGTGCCACGCCGCAGCCCGCCGCCCGGTAGCAGCTCCGCGAGTGCGGGCGTGACCGGTAGCGATCCGGCGGCGGCCGGCGCCTCGGAGCTCGGCTGCTTCAGCTCGGCGGCCGTACGGACACCTGGGATCCCGCGAGCCCGGCCACCGCCTCCGGCACCGCCACCACGCACCTCCAGCACCACGAACACGCACCGGAGACACCCGCGGGGAAGACACGAGCGCACCCGAACATTCATCGAACACTTGTTGGGACATTGCGAGACGGAGACCCGCCCTGTCAAGCCGAGCGGCAGAATGTGACGACCGGCAATGGCAGCTTGCCAGTCCCTCCCGTCAGGTTGCGCTCAGCGCAACAGCCGACAGTGCGGTTGGGTTCGGTGCATGGGGATTGACAACGACTCGAACGCCGTCGCGCTTGAGCGCGACCAGCTCAGGGACGCGCTGGACACCCAGCCCGTCATCGAACAAGCCAAAGGCATGTTCATGCTGATCCACGGTTGGAGCACCGACGAGGCGTTCACCGCCTTGCGCGAGATCTCCCAGCACGCCAACGTCAAGCTGCGCGACGTCGCCACTGTCGTCGACGCGGCCGGCAGCCGCGTCGAACCGAACCTGCCCGACCTGGCACGAACGATCCTCGACGACCAGGCCTGGACGCACGCACTCTTCACCCAGCGGTGAATGCCGTCCCAAAGGGACTTCGGTCCCCCTGGGACCTAGCCGTCGTCCTCGGGCAAAGTGGCCTCCGGCGGGTACACCCGCGTGATGGCCAGCGATCCCAGGCCGCGAGCCACCAGGTCCTGCCGGATCTGGTGGGTGGTGCAGCCGCCGTAGACCAGATGTGTCAGCCGCATCGCCCCGGTGCCGCGGATGGGCTCGGCGATCATCGTAAGCACGCCGTCACCGCACCGGTGGTGCTCGACCCGCTCGCCGGGGCCGGCGTACTCCGCCGCAATCATGTTTTCGTAGTCGCGGCGCCCGTTCTCGGACAGCGTCGCGTACAGCTCGTCGGTGAGGGCCTTGACCTGCGGCGGGTGATCCCGATGATGGGTGATCAGGGTGCTCCGCCGCCAGCTCTCGTCCTCAGGTGCTCGCCAAGCCACGTTCTCTCCCCTCGGTCAACGACGAAGTGCCTTGCGGCGGACGAACCCGATGACGGCAGTGCCGACGAACAGCACGATGCCGATGATGGCCAGCCAGACCAAGCCCTTGAACGCAAAGCCGATGACGGCCGTGATCAGCCAGAGCACCAGCAGGACGACGACCAGGATCATCATGATGACAACCTCCTTGCGCAGCGGAGGACTTCCGCCACACGTGCGATGGTCAACGGGCTCGCGCCCGGAAAACCTCATGCCCGGCCAGGCGGCCTCCGGTCGTCACCTCGGCCGGAGAGCCGCTGGCCTCCGCAGCGGGACCACGCCTCGCTTCGGACCACGTTCGTGTCACTGACTTGCCGCACGGCCTTTCTTCCGCGCGTCGTCGGCGCGCAGGGGTGCGCCGACCTCGTGTAGGTAGCGCAGGATCTGGCCGTAGGACACCAGCAGGCCGCCCTCGCTGTAGTTGATCCCCCGGCTGACGCAGAACGCCTGCACGAGCGGCTGGGCGCGGCGCAGCGTGGGCCGCGGCATGCCGGGGAACAGATGGTGCTCGATCTGGAAGTTCAGCCCGCCGAACGCGAAGTCGACCCAGCGGCCACCGGTCACGTTGTGGGAGGTGAGGACCTGCTCGCGCAGGAAGTCCAGAGGGTGCCCCTCGGTCAACGTCAGCATGCCCTTGTGATTCGGGGCGAAGGAACACCCCATGTACAGACCCCACAGCCCCTGGTGCACCGCGATGAACACCAACGCCTTACCGGGCGAAAGGACCAGGAAAACCGCGGTCAGGTAGCCGACGATGTGCGTCGCCAGCAGGGTTGCCTCCACCCACCGGAACGCCTGGTACTTCGCCATCCAGCCCGGGAAACCCCGCTTCGCGCGGCTTTGCCGCGAGGTGAACGCCAGTGCGGCGTTCGCCCGGCGGCGGGGGAAGATCTGCTTGTGCCCGGCATCATGCCCCAGGAACGCGATCTGCGTGCACGCAACGGCCAGGAACGCCGCGGTGAACAACTGCCACCAGGTGTCACCCAGCAGAGCGAAAGCCACCCAGGCGCCGGTGAAGGCCAGCAACGTCAGGCTGCCCTTCACCGCGTAGCGCACCGGACGGCGTCTCAGCAGCCCGGCTTCCTTGATGATGTCCGGTAGTTCAGCGTATTCGCTTCCCTGCCTCGGGCCCGACTCCCGCTGAGTCGAAGACGCGACAGAGTCCATGATTCGACCTCCCGATCGTGGTTCAGGCCGGTGCCCGCAGGCGGCCGCCTTCCGCTTCCCACCGCTGCCGCGCGAACGCCATGCCGTCGGCACCCAGCAGTGCCTCGGGGGTCTCGACGTTGCCCGGCTCCGAGGCCGTCCTCAGCACCTGCCCGGCGATCCCGGCTTCCGTCCCGGGCGGCACCGTCAGCAGCGTGAGCCGCCGCCGGCCGCCGGGCCCGATCACCGTCAGGGTGGCCGGGTGCTGCGAGCGGAACCCTTCCAGGCGCACCAACCGGCCCCCGATGGTCAGCCGGCGTCCCGGCGGTTCCCAGGCCGTGAGGTTGTAGGTGACCCGCTCGGCGTCGCCCAGCCGGCCGGCCAGGGCGGCGAGCAGGTCCGGCAGCTCGGCGGCCAGGTCGGGCGTCCGCGGCCACCAGGCGCCGTCCACGAAACCGGCGGGAGAACCGGCCGGCTTCACCGACAGCCGCGACGTCCGATGCTCCGACCTCGTCTTCACGAGCGTCTCGTTTCCCATGACAGCCCCTCAGCGGACCTTTTCGGGAATCTCCTCGAGCGTCCGCAGCAGCCGGATGGCCAGCGCGCGCGCTTCTTCGGCCGACAAGGGCGAATTGTCCTTCACCACGTCCTCGACGAGCTTCACGCGCTGCTCGTAGCGGGACACATAAACGGTTTCCATATCCATCCTCTTCCTTCTCCTGATGACCCGTGAGTGCGTCATGCCGAGGTCGGGACCGATGCGCCGTTGGCCTGGACCGGAACCGCGGCGGTGGCCGACGCGGCCTCGCGCGCCAGGAACGTCCCGAGCTCGCCGATCGTGCTCATCAACGGCGCCGGGAACACGACGGTCGTGTTCTTGTCCACGCCGATCTCCACCAGGCTCTGCAGGTTCCGCAGCTGCAACGCCAGCGGATGCGCCATCATCGTGTCCGACGCATCACCCAGCGCCGCCGCGGCCCGGGCCTCGCCTTCGGCGTTGATGATCTTGGCTCGCTTCTCCCGCTCGGCCTCGGCCTGCTTGGCCATCGCGCGCTTCATCGACTCCGGCAGCTGGATGTCCTTCAGCTCCACCAACGTGACCTCCACGCCCCACTCGGTCGTGGTGACGTCGAGGATCTGGCGGATGTCGGAGTTGATGGCGTCCGTTTCGGACAGTGTCTCGTCGAGGGTGTGCTGCCCGACGACCTTCCGCAACGTCGTCTGCGCGATCTGGTCGATCGCCGCATACACGTTCTCGATCGCGACCACCGACTTCGTCGCGTCCACCACCCGGAAGTACGCCACCGCCGAAACGTCCACGCTGACGTTGTCGCGGGTGATGATGCCCTGCGACTGGATCGGCATCGTCACGATCCGCAGCGACACCCGCCGCAGCACATCGACGACCGGGATGATCAACCGCAACCCCGGCTCACGCACCCCGACGACCCGGCCCAGCCGGAACAACACCCCCTTCTCGTACTGCTTCACGATCCTGATCGACAAACCCAGCAGAAGCAGCACGACCACAACGATCGCGGCGATGACCCAGCCATTCATGACAAAACTCCCATCGTAAGCGGATCCCGGCCGCCGAAGTGCTCCGGCGGTTCACGACGAGTCCGCGGCCGCGGGCCGTACCACGAGCAACGGACAGGTCGCGTGGTAGAGCAGGGCCTGGCTGATCGGCCCCGGCACCATCCCGGCGAAGCCCCGCTGCCCCTGACTGCCGACCACCGGCAGCTGCGCGTCCGCCGAGTACTCCGGCAGGCACCGCACCGCGACGCCGGGATATTTCTCCCGGCCGCGGTCGAGCCGCTCGGCCAGCGACGCACGCGCGCGGAGCTCGAGGTCTTCCAACGCCGGGATGTACCGCCGGGCGTGGGCGTAGGCGCTGTCGGAGGTGAACCACAGCCACGCGTGCACCACGACGAGGTCCGCGTGCCGTGACGCCGCCGCCTCGAAGGCCGTGGCGATCGCGAGTCACTGCGCACCGAGTCGTCGACCCCGACGACCACCGGCCCGGCCGGGGCACCCGGGTCGCCTCGGACCACCGCCACCGGGCAGTGTCCCTGGGTGACGAGGGCGATCGCGGTGGAGCCGGCGAGAATTCCGGGAAGGCCGCCCAGCCCGACAGACCCGACGACGACCAGCCGGGCGGCACCGGACACTTCGACCAGGCTCGCGACCGGAGCGCCGGCCGCCAGGTCGAGCTCCACCGCGAGATCGGGCCGGCCGTCCACGACCGCGTTCCGCGCCTCGCCGCGCCGGCGGCGCCCGTCCGATTCCAGGGCGGCCGAGAACTCGGCCGGCAGCTCGGCGGCGCAATGGGCCATCGCCGGCTGGGACACCGCGTGCACCAACCGGAGCGGAAGGTCACCGTGGCAGGCCTCGTCCGCCGCCCATCGAGCCGCCGCCACGGCCACGATCGGCCGGGGTGTCCCGGTGCCCGTTCGGTGCGCCATTTCCAGTCCCGGAGTGCAGGGAAACGGCCGTCATCCGGCGACCTGTTCCCAGCCAAGCCCGCGATCAAGGCCACCGCCATGGCCGGAAGTCACCGATTCCCAGGACCTCTGCCAGTCCGGCGGCGGCGCACGTGCCGCCGGGTGGGTCACTCCGGTGTCTCGCCAGTGCGGCCGGGAGGGTCGACGGCCGCCACGGATATCAGGGCTCGTTCGGGAGCGAGGTCAGCATGCGTCGGTCGGCATGGATGCGCTCCAGCGCACCCGACCCCACGCCGGGCACCGCCGTCCGGAGCGCCGTCACCACGCAAGTCCAGAACGACGCGGGCTCGCGATCCTCCGGGTCGAGCGAACGCCACGCCACCGAATGGTCCTCCCGGCCCGCTCGGCGACTCGCGGGCGGGTACCTCGAGGCCCGCGTTCTTGATGTAGGCGTCGTCGTCGAACAACCCTTCGCGGTCGCGGCGACCTGTGCGCCGTCGATCTGCCCGATGCACTGCAGGCACGGCCTGCCGGGCGTGGCGACGTGCGTCCGCCAAGTGGCGTTGCGCATGCCCTGGTCGGGGAAGGGCACGATGGCCAGGCCGCCGTCGACGACCGGGATGAGGTCGGCATGGGCGATTTGGTTGAGGACCGCGCGTGGCCAGGGCCGGTCTACGCAGCTGAAGATGACGTCGTAGTCGAGGGCGATCTGCTCCCCAGCCGGTTCGCACAGGCTGAGGTCGAATCCTTCTTGCTTCGGACCAGGCGGGCGTCTTGCCGCGTCGCCGTGATCAGGCGGTCGAGGTTGAGCTTCTCGACCGTGTCGAAGTCCATTGACGCGACGTTCTGAATGCCCGCCTGGACAAGGCGGATCGCGAGGTCGAGCCCGACGGCGCCGACGACGAGGACGCGCAGGCGCGCGAGATCGCCCTGAACGCCCTCGCCCCACGCGGACACCGTCCGGATCTGCGAGCTCCGCAGGCACTACCGGACCACAACGGCTGGCTCCGCCGATCCCCGGTGACCCGCTCGATCTCACCGGGTTCGCCACCGCCCCGTGCGCACTGCCGAACGAACAACAGACCGGTTCGCCGGAACCGTCATCGGCCACCAAGGACACCGAGCCCCGTGAACCGGCCACGGCTGCGAACGACCGGACGCGGCCGGTCGGCGCAACGAGTGCATCAGGTCGGCCGACGCGATGTCACGCACCCGGTAAGAGGTCGGTAAGACTTCACGCGAGTGCGACTTTCGTCGGGTCCCCGACCTCCGGCGTCAGCGGTATACCTGATCAAGCTGCTTCCCGTTGATGACCACCGGGTCAAGAATTCCAGGAATCGGAACCCCGATTCTCCTCCCCCGTTTGTGCGGGCGCTTCAGCGTGCCCGCGAACCGTGACAGCAGGAGGGCAAATGCTGCGTCTCGACCCAGCTCGCGAACACGTCGTCGGGTTGTACCGGATCGCAATCGGTTTCTTGTTCGCCTGCCACGGCTTGAAAAGCCTGTTCGGCTTGTTCGGTGCGAACGCGGCGACTCCGGTCGCGCAGTGGCCCGGCTGGTGGGCCGCGGCGATCCAGCTGGTGTGCGGTGGACTGGTCCTGATCGGGGTAGCCACTCGTCCGGCCGCCGTTCTGGGTTCGGGTTCGATGGCTTATGCGTATTTCACCGCGCATTCACCACACGGGTTGTGGCCGATCCAGAACGGCGGGGAGGCCGCGGCGTTGTTCTGCTGGGCTCTGCTGCTCGTCGCCTTCGTCGGCCCGGGCCGCTTCGCGTTGAGTCGCCTGTGGAGCCGACCGGAAGCCGGTAACGCGCCGAAGCTCGGCTCGCAGCCGCCCGTCACCGCAGCCAGGTCGGCCGGTGACCGGGTCACCGGCGCCGATTCGTGATCGGGTTGACCCGCAGGTTGTTGGTGGTCACGTTCAATCTCCTGCTTCGCCGGTCCCCAGCCAGGCAGGGTGAGCTGAGCGGCCCACGCGCTGCTGACCCTGGTCAGGCACGGGAAGTCCTCGGACGGTTCCCGAACGGCGAAGCCCCTCGCCGACGTCAGCCGACGGTGACTCCGAACAGGACGCCGACGAAGTACGTCACGACCATGGTGAGGGCACCGACGCCGGCGTTGCGCAGGATCGCGCGGCCCTCCTTCGCGTTGCCGAGCCTTGCACTGATCCACCCGGTCAGCGTCAAGCCGATGACGGCCGCGGCGGCACAGGCCCACACCCGGAGGGAGACACCGGTCCAGACGATGGCGAGCAACGGCAGCAGCGCGCCGACCGAAAACGCCGCCAGCGATGCCCACGCCGCCTGCCACGGACTGGTCAGGTTGTCCGGATCGATGCCCAGCTCGGCCTCCGCGTGCGCCTGGAAGGCGTCCTTTTCGGTCAGTTCGCGGGCGACCTGCCGGGCCAGCTCCGGAGAAAGGCCCTTACCTTCGTAGATGCCGGCCAGCTCCTGCTCCTCGGCCTCCGGCATGGTCCTCAGCTCGTGCTTTTCCAGCCGGAGCATAGCGTGTTCGGTGTCGCGCTGAGTGCTCACCGAAACGTATTCGCCACCCGCCATGGAAAACGCCCCGGCGACCAGCCCGGCGATGCCGGCCGTGAGGATCGTGGTGCGGTCGGCCGTCGCACCGGCCACGCCGACGACGAGCCCCGCCACCGACACGATCCCGTCATTCGCCCCGAGCACCCCGGCCCGCAACCAGTTCAGCTTCCCACCGACGTCACCGTGCGGCTCGGCACCGTGGGGATCCAGCTCGCCGTCATCGATCTCCGCCATCGCTCCAGTGGACCACGCCGGTGATCCGGTCCGCTGCGAAGGCGACCCTCAATGAGCAATGCTTTACCTTCGCTCCGGAACGCCTGCCTCGATGGGAGCCAGGGGCCTAGGTCACCCGAACCGAGGACCTTCGCCGCCGCGTGCGGGCCGCGATTCCCTACGCGCCCAGCGGCCGGCGCGGACATCCTGGAGCGATGGCCGGCGAAACGGTGATCCGGGTCGAAGGCCTCACCAAGGTCTACGGCCGGACCGAAGCCCTGCGCGACGTGAGCTTCGAAATCGGACCGGGTGAGGTGTTCGGCTACCTTGGCCCCAACGGGGCCGGGAAGACGACGACGCTGCGCCTGCTGATGGGCATGATCCGGCCGACCGCCGGCACCGCCGAAGTGGCCGGGGCGGACTCGTGGCGGGACGCCGTGGCCGTGCACCGGGCCGTCGGGTACGTACCGGGTGACACGAGACTGTACGACCGGTTGACCGGCCGCCAGCACGTCACCTACTTCGGGCACCTGCGCGGCGACCCGACCGGGAAACGGGCAGAGGTCCTGGCCGACCGGCTCGACCTCGACCTGGACCGGCCCGCCCGGTCGCTGTCGAAGGGCAACCGGCAGAAGCTGGCCGTGGTGCTGGCCCTGATGTCCGCGCCCCGCGTCCTGATTCTCGACGAGCCCAGCAGTGGCCTGGACCCCTTGGTGCAGCACGAGTTCCACGCCCTGCTGCGCGAACACACGACCACCGGCGGCAGCGTGCTGTTCTCCTCACACGTCCTCGCCGAGGTGCAGCGGGTCGCCGACCGGATCGGGGTGCTGCGGGCCGGCCGGCTGGTCACCGTGGACCGCGTCGACGACCTGCGCGCGAAGTCCCTGCACCACGTCCGCGCCCGGTTCGCCGACGACGTCCCGGCGGCCGTGTTCGCCGCGGTGCCCGGCGTGCGTGACGTCGCCGTCGACGGCGGGGTCCTCACCTGCGGGGCGCCCGAGGCCGCCCTCGACGCGCTCGTGAAGCGGATCGCTCAGCACCGCCTCCTGGACTTCGAGTGCGTCGAGGCCGACCTGGAAGAGACGTTCCTGACCTACTACGGACCCGGGACCGGCGATGCTGCGTGACATCCTGCTCAAGACCCTGCACGACCAGCGACGCGGCCTGCTCGCGTGGTCGGTGAGCCTTGTCCTGCTCGTGGCGATGTACGTGGCGCTGTGGCCCAGCATCCGCGACCAGCCGTCCATGGGCCAGTTCCTGCAGAACATCCCCGAAGCCATGCGCGCGCTGTTCGCCGCGTCCGGCGCCGACATGTCCACGCCCACCGGGTACGTGCAGGTTGAGCTGCTGTCGTTCATGGGGCCGATGCTGTTGCTGATCTACGCGATCACCACGGGTGCGGCGGGCGTCGCGGGCGAGGAGGACCGGCACACCCTCGAGCTCCTGATGGCCAACCCGGTCAGCCGGACCCGGGTCGTGCTGGAGAAGCTCGCCGCGCTCGTGGTGGGCACAGTTCTGCTCGGCCTGGTCACCGGCCTGGCCCTCGTGCTCGAAGGCCGCCTGGCCGGTCTGACGCTGCCCATCGGTCACGTCGCGGCCGCGATGCTCCACATGACGCTGCTCGCACTGGTCTTCGGCGCGCTCGCCGCGGCCATCGGGGGCCTGACCGGGCACGGGACCGCCAGCCGCGCGATCCCGGCCGTCGTGGCCGTCGTCGCGTACGTGCTCAACGGCTTGGGCCCCATCGTGTCCTGGCTGAGGCCCGCGCAGAAGATCTCGCCGTTCTACCAGTACATCGGCCATGATCCGCTCCGCACCGGCGTTTCCCTGGCCGCGGTGCTGGTCGCCGTGCTCACCACTGCCGTGCTCGCCGCCGTGACCGTGGCGGGATTCCGGCGACGCGACCTGGCCGCGTGACTCACAGCACGGCGGGCTCTTCGTTGCCCACGGCCCGGATGGCGCGCCGCACGGGCACCAGTGACATCAGCACCAGGCCCGCGACGAAGAACACCACCAGCGAGATGATCGCGTACCGGTAGGAACCGGTGGCCTGGGCCATCCCGGCGAACAGCAGCGGGCCCAGCCACGACGTGGCCCGCTCACCGACCTCGTAGACCGAGAAGTACTGGGCCTCCCGGCCCGGCGGGACCATCTGGCTGAACAACGACCGCGACAACGCGTTCGTCCCGCCCAGCACCAGCCCGATCCCCGCGGCCAGCAAAAGGTACTGCACCAGTTGGCCGGCTTGGACGAAGTACGCCGATGCGACCACGAGCACCCAGATGCCCAAGCTCACCATGATCGTCTTCTTCGCACCCAGCCGCTTCGCGACCAGCCCGTGCAGCATCCCGCCGGCGAAGGCGACGAACTGGACCACGAGGATCGTGGTGATCAGGACGGTGTCGGAGAACCGCAGCTGCTCACTGCCGTACTGCGCGGAAACGTTGGCCACGGTGGAGATCCCGTCGGTGTACACCAGGTAGGTCCCCAAGAACGCCAGCGTCAGCGGAAACGCCTTCGCCGCCCGCAACGTGCGGCCCAGCTCCCGGAACCCGGCGGTGACCACCCAGCCACCTCCCCGCGGGGAGGGCGGCGCCGCGCGGCCGCGCAGGGCCCGCAACGGGATGAGCGTGAACAACGCCCACCAGAGCCCGGACGTCGCGAACGCGATCTGCGCGGAGTTCGCGGTGCTCAGCCCGAGCGAGTCGTGGAAGACGTACACCGCCAGCTGCAGCGCCAGCGCCAGCCCGCCGCCCAGGTAGCCGAAGGCCCAGCCGCGGGTGGACACGCCGTCCCGCTCGTCGGCCGTGGCGATCTCCGGCAGGAACGAGTAGTAGATCACCACCGACGTCCCGTACCCGATGTTCCCGAGCACGAACAGCACCACGCCGAGCTGCCAGTCCGTCCCGGCGACGAACGCCATCGCCGTGGTCGCCGCCGCGCCGCCGAACGCGAACACGGCCAGCATCCGCCGCTTGGCGCGGGTGCGGTCGGCGATCGCGCCCATGACCGGCAGCACCAGCACCTGGATCACCGTCGCCGCCGAAAGCAGGTAACCCCACAGGGAACCGGCCGGGAAGTGCAGCCCGAACAGCCCGATCGCGCAGTCGTGCAGCTTGTCGCGGTTGCCTTCGGCGTCGGCCGGACAGGGGTTCGGGCCGTTGAGGGCGGTGTCGCGCCGCGCCGCTTCGGCGGCGACCGCGGTCAGGTACAGCGCCCCGAACACCGTCGTGACCGACGTCGGGAACACCGAGTTGGCCCAGTCGTACCAGACCCAGCCCCGTTGCTCGCGCCGGCGAACGGCGTCGTGTCCGGTCTCGTCCACCGTGGCCATCGCTCCTCCGCGAGTTCGTCCGGATCGGTCGAAGCATGAGTGGCCGGAGACGGACGGGATAGAGGCCTTGTGGCTTCAAGAAGGCGACCTCTGGCACCGGGTCGATGCCGTATTCCCCTGTTCCGCAACGCTGTCCGGCCACAAGCTGAGCGCGAGGTGTGGCGCAGGGAGGGGTTCGGCTGCGTGAGTCCGGCCGGACTCGACGGAAAGCAGCCGGATTGTTGCTGGCCGCCGGTGGCGCGTACTCGCTGTGGCTTCTGGAGTTCTTTCTGCCGACCGGCCTGGACCCGGTG
This sequence comes from Amycolatopsis lexingtonensis, assembly GCF_014873755.1. Taxonomy (NCBI): domain Bacteria; kingdom Bacillati; phylum Actinomycetota; class Actinomycetes; order Pseudonocardiales; family Pseudonocardiaceae; genus Amycolatopsis; species Amycolatopsis lexingtonensis. Next base: position 1,191,641 of record NZ_JADBEG010000001.1, on the reverse strand, counting down.
CGCAGCTTCGTCAGTGAGCACTATCCGGTGTTCCAGCCGTACCAGCAGCTGTTCCGAACCGCGGACCTGGTCGCCGGGGCCACGTACGTTTCGGCGGCCTGGCTCCTGCGGTAGCGCTGTGCTGGAGCCTCGTCGTGTTCGGCGCGGGCACGGTGCTCGATGCGCTGTTCGTCCCGGACTGCGTGTCCACTGTGGATCCGGTGTGCGAACGTCTCGAGTTCGCCGGGCAGGTGTCGAGGCAGCACCTGCTGCATCTCGGGTCCAGCGTCGTGACGCAGCTCGCGGTGGTCGTCATCGCGTTCGCGGCCTTACGTCTCGCCGGCAGGTACGGCAGCCAGGCCGACCGGAGGCCGGTCCGCGTGCTGTTCGCGATCTGGGCCGTCGCCGGGATCGCCTGCGTCGCGGGCTACCAGCTCGGGTGGCCGGGGTTTCCGCAGCGGATCCAGCTGCTCGCCATGTCCGCCGCCACCGTGGCCGGGGCCATCCACTGCTTTCACCGGCACCACACTCCGCCGCCCCGCAGCGGAAGCCGCCCACCGGCGCTCGTCGGCAAGTAATGCCGGTTTCCATCGCCGGCCGGCACGACCGGATCGAACAGCGCGGTTGCCGCGGGGTGCGCAGCTGGTGGGAGGCGTCGGCGACGAACAGCCGTTGCGACTCGACCAGCTGCTGCAGCCGGCCGGCCATTGCGTTGACCGTCGTGGCGAGCGACCGCAGGTCCGGTGCGCCGACCCGGGTGTCCGCGCGGGCACCGAGCCGGCCGCGGCTGAGGCTCGTCTGCGGCCGCGCGCAGGCCGGTCCGGGCGCGGCGGACCCGGAACCCGGCGTAGGCCAGACCTTCACCGAGGGGATCGGCGATGCTGTCGTCGTCCTCGATCACGAGCACCGCGGTTGCCGCCTGCTTCGGCGCCTCACCCTTCGTCATCGTCACCGCCTCACGTCGCGGTGCCTGCCGAGCGGTAGGGCTGGCTGATGTCGGTGCGCCAGGTCGCGGGATCGGGTTGTCCGGCCGGGTCGCTGAGGTAGGTCTCCCAGGGGGCTCCCGCCGGTTCGCCGCCCCGTGCCTTGATCCAGGCGATGAGCGCGGCGTAGGCGGGTTCCATCGCGTCGTAGGGTCCGATGTGCACCGTCGCGGCGACCGTCCCACCCGGCAGTACGGCGGGATGCACCTCCTCGGCGGACGTGATCACGGCGTCGACCGGGAAGCCCGCTTCGACGTGGAAGCGTCCGCCGTCGAGCCGACCGTAGCGGGCGAACGGTGGCCCGGCTGGTGCGATGCCCTGCCGGCCCAGGGTTTCGGCGACGGCGGTGTAGGCCTTGCCCAGCCAGGGCCCGATCTCCGGCACGGTCAGCGTGGCTTCGGTGACCGCGGTGCGCTGTTCGGCTTGGGTGCGGTCGTGAATCGGGTACTCCTGCACGAGCCCATCCTCCGGTCCGGGAATTGTCCGCAGTGTCGTCCTGGCGTTGGTGTCGGCCGGTGCCGCGGCGGCTTCGGTGTCGAGGAAAGCACGGATGTCGCGGGCAATCTGTCCTCTGTAGACGCTCAGGTGGCCGCGACCGGGGTAGAGGATCAGCCCCGCGCCGGGAATGCCGGCCGCGGTCTCCTCGAACAGTTCCCGCCCGTAGCAGGCGTCCTGGTCGCCGCCGACGACCAGGGTGGGTGCCGCGATGTCGGGGAGCCGGACCTTGAGGTCGAAGTCGTCTTCGGCGTCGATGGTGGCGGCCAGGCCCGGGTCGGTGGGGCGCGCGATGGCGGGGCCGAGCAGCCAGCCCAGGGCCCGCATGATCCGCCGGGCGGCGGGCGTGGCACCCATGATCGCGGTCATCGCGGCGCCGGCGCGATGTGGCCGACGCTGTCGCAGGGCCTTCACGGCCCGGCGCTGGGTGTCGCGTCCGAACGTGCCGAGGCGGTGGGCGGCCGAGACGACGACCAGGCGGCGCACGACGTCGGGGTGGTCGGCGGCCAGCTGCAGCGCGATACTGCCGCCGGTGGAGACGCCGACCACGTCCACCGGGCGCCCGAACCACCAGCGCAGGGCTTCGGCGTGCTCGCGGGCCAGATCGGCGATCGTGGTGGGTGAGGTGCCGTCGCCGCGGCGGGCGACCCACCAGACCTCGCGGCCCTCGGCCAGCGGTGTGCACTGCCGGGTCTCGAACCACCGGCCCAGGCCCCGTGGCGCGTGCTCGTGTGACTCCAGGCCGGGCAGGAAGACCAGGGGTTCGCCCGTCCCGGTCCGCAGGGTCATCATCCGGGAGGCCGAAGGCGGGGCCGAGCCCGTGTGGTCGTCGGCGCCCAGCCGGTCGTGGAGGAACTCGGCCTGGTCGGCGCACAGCCGGTCGAACCACGGTGGCAGGTAGACGTCGAAGTGCCCGGCCGGATAGTGCCGCACCTCGGCCAGAGGCGCCTTCGCGGCGATCCGGGCGGCGAAGCGGCTGGAGGCTTCGAGGTCGTGGTCGGCCAGGCACATCAGCAGCGGCATGGCCAGCCGCTCGGCGGTGCCGCGGCGGTAGCGGGGAAGGGCGAAGACGAACCGCGGCGCGATGGCGTTGCGCCAGCCGGTGGCCTCACCGCCCAGCGCGGAAAACACCTCCCCGGCCCGGGATTCGACGAAAACCGCCACCCGGCCGGGCTCGTCGACGACCGGCACGAGGTACGGGGGTTCGCCACGCCACCAGCGGATGAGGTCCCGTCCGGCCGCCACCGTGAACCGCAGCGTCAGCTCGACCACGTCACGGTGCAGCCGCTGGGCGAGGGTGCGGCCGCGCCGCCACCCGTCGATGACCGGCACCTGCGCCACCACCGCGGCGATGGCCGGATCGTCGGCGGCGACGGCGAGCACGTGGCCGCCGCTGAGCGAGGTGCCCCACAGCGCGATCCGGTCGGGATCGATCCCGGGCAGGGTGCGGGCGTGGGCCACGGCGGCGCGGTAGTCCTCGCGTTGCTCCCGGACGTCGATCACCTGCCGCGGACTGCCGTCGCTGTCCCCGAAGTGCCGGTAGTCGAACACGAGCACGGCCATCCCGCGGGCGGCGAACCGGTTCGCGTAGTCCGGCAGCCCCAGCCGTTTGGTCCCGCTTCCGCCGTGGGCCATGACCACGCACGGCACCGGGCGCGCGTCTCCCGGCGGCCAGTAGAGGTCTGCCGCGCACCGCACCCCGGCGACCACGAACGACACCGGCTGCGGCTGATCGTGCGACGTCATGATCGTGCTCCTGCCGGTTCGGTGTCCGAGGCCAGGGCGAAGTAGTTCTCTTCTTCTTGGACGAAGTGCAGGCTCAGCACGGTGTAGAGGCCGTAGAGGCCCGACAACAGGTCGTCGACCTGCCCGGGGTCGATCCGCCCGGCGGCTTCGGCGAGCCGGAGGTGGTGAGCCAGGCGGCGGGTGAGCCGTTCGATCTCGGCGTGCGCGCGGCTCATCGTGGCGGTGGCTTCGTCACTTCCGAGCGGGGCGGCCAGCGCCGGGTAGAGCTGGGTCTCCTCGGCCCGCTCGTGCGGCAGCAGCCGCTCGACGAGGAAGGTGTGCACGCGCTGGAGTTCGGCCAACGCGGCTGGGGTCGCGCCGGTCTCGGCAAGCAGGTTCGCCGCGTCGCGCACCATCGGGAGGCTGCCGCGCAGCTCGTCGTGTTCGGCGGCGAAGCGGTGCAGCAGCTGTTCGGTGGCCGGCGCCAGCGTCACACCGCCGGCGGGGGTGCCCCGCAACGCCCGCAGCGCGTTGAGGATGACCGCGACGTCGATGCCTTCCTGCAGCAGCGCCCCGGCCGCCGGCGGCAGCCAGCCCACGGCCGCGATGGCCATGGCGGCGAGCGAGAGCACCATGCCGGTCGCGGCGCTCTGGACGGCGATGCGGCGGGCGCGGCGGGCGATGTCCATCGCGTCGGCGAGCCGGTCCAGCCGGTCGGTGGTCAGCACGATGTCCGCGGCCTCCGACGATGCGGTGGAGCCGCGGGCGCCCATGGCCACGCCGACATCGGCGGCGGCGAGCGCGGGTGCGTCGTTGACCCCGTCACCGACCATCACCGTGACGTCCCGTTCGCGTTCGCCGCGGACGGCGGCGACCTTGTCCGCGGGCGTCTGGTCCGCGCACACGGCGTCGAGGCCGAGCACGGTGCCGATCTCCTCGGCCGGCTCGCGGCGGTCGCCGGTGAGCATGACCAGCCGGCGCAGCCCGGCCGCGCGCAGCCGCCGCAGGGTGCGCGGAGCGTCGCGGCGCAGCGGATCGCGCAGCAGCGCGGCACCGGTGAGCTCGCCGTCGACGGTCAGCCACGCGAGCGCGGCCCCGTCCAGCCCGGCCCGGCCGCGCACCGCCGTCGCCCACGGCTGTTCTGCCGGTGGCTGGGCCGGTTTGCCGACTTCGACGCGGCGGCCGTCGACCGTGGCGGTGACACCGCGGCCGGGTTCCTCGACGACGTCGGCCGGCAGGGACAGGTACAGGCCACGGGCGCGGGCTTCGGCGGTGATGGCCTCGGCCAGCACGTGCGGCGACAGCTGCTCCGCCGAGGCGGCCAGCTGCAGCACCTCGGCTGCTTCCCAGCCCGGTGCCGCGGCGATTTCCACGACCACCGGTCGTCCGGCGGTCAGCGTCCCGGTCTTGTCCATCACCAGCGTCCGAGCGCGGCCGAGGGTTTCCAGCGCGCCACCGCCGCGGATGATCACCCCGAGCCGCGACGAGCGCGACAGCCCCGAGACGATCGCGACCGGCGCGGCCAGCAGCAACGGACACGGCGTAGCGACCACCAGCACGGCCACCGCGCGCACCAGGGACCCGCTGAACACCCACGCCAGCCCGGCCAGGGCGAGGGAAACCGGCAGGAACCAGGCGGCGTACCGGTCGGCCAGCCGCACCACCGGCGCGCTCTCGGCGCCGGCCTCGCGAGCGAGCCGCACGATGCCTGCGTAGGTGCTGTCCTCGGCGGTCGCGGTGGCGCGCAGCTCGAACGCCGACCCGGCGTTCACCACGCCACTGCGGACCGGGTCGCCCTCGGCGCGCTCGACCTGCATCGGTTCGCCGGTGAGCACCGACTCGTCCAGCACCGCCGCGGTGCTCTCGATCAGCCCGTCGGCCGGGACGACCTCGCCGGGGCCGACCACCAGCAGATCACCGACGGCGACCTCGGACAACGGCACCACCTCGACGGCGTCGCCGCGCCGACGGCGCGCCGACCGCGGCGCATGTTCCAGCAGAGCCCGCAGGTCGTGCGACGCGCGTCGCTCGGCCGCCGCGTCGAGGGCCCGGCCGGTCGCCAGCATGACCGCGATCAACGCCCCGGCCAGGTACTCGTGCACCACCAGGGTGCCGACCAGCGCGAGAACGGCGATCAGGTCCACCCCGGCTCGTTTCTGCCGCAGCGCCGCGATCACCCACCACAGCGCGGGCACCACGGCCACCACCGTCCCGGCCACCCAGCACACGTCCGCGAACCCACCGGCACCGGCCAGCCAGCCGATACCACCGGCCAGCAACGCTCCGACAGTCACGACCACCAACGCCGGCTCGGCCCACCTCCGCAGGGACCGCACCATCGACGTCGCAGGCGAGTTTCCGACTTTCTCGATCACCGATGTCCTCCCGCGGGTCGGGCCACTGCCGTCCATCCGACCCCGCCACCGCATCGCGAAATAGAGCACCTGAGCACCCCGCGCAGGGTCTTTCGTCTCTCCCGGCAGGGCCAGACCGGAGCCAGCATGGTGACGGCCGATCGTCCGAGCAGGCCGAGGAGAAACGTGATGACGGAACTGACCGAGACCCGGCCGATCGTGGTCGGCGTGGACGGCTCCGCCTCGGCCACCGAGGCCGTGCGGTGGGCCGCACAGGAGGCTGTGCGACGTGACCTGCCACTGGTGATCGAGCACGTGTGCGCCCTGGTCCCGATCGCCGCGCCGTACGCGGAAGCGTTCGTGGGCTACAAGTCCGTGGTGGCGGAGGAGGGACAGCGGTGGCTCGCCGAAGCCCGCACCGCCGCCGAGAAGGTCGCGCCACGGGCGCAGGTGAGCACCGAGCTCGTCAACGGCTGGGCCGCCGAGCACCTGATCGGCCGATCGGCCTCCGTCGAACTCGTCGTGCTCGGCTCGCGGGGCCTGGGCGGGTTCACCGGCCTGCTGGCCGGGTCGGTCGCCGTGCAGGTGGCCGCCCACGGACACTGCCCCCTCGTCGTCGTCCGCGGCGCCGATCCTCAAACGCCACCGAGGCAGGACGGCCCGGTCGTGGTCGGCGTCGACGGCTCCCCCGCCGGCGAGGCGGCCATTCCGTTCGCCTTCCGGGCCGCCGACGCCCGCGGGGTCCCGCTGGTAGCCGTCCACACCTGGACAGACCAAGCCATCGTCATCGGCTGGCAGTCCAGCCTGGCGACGAACTGGAAGACGATCCGCCAGGAACACCTGAAGCTGCTGGACGAACGGCTCGCCCCACTCCGGGCTCGCTACCCCGGCGTGACGGTGCACCCGGACGTGGCCATGGACGGGCCGGCGCGCACCTTGCTCGAGCACGCACGCACCGCGCAACTGGTCGTCGTCGGCACCCGCGGCCGCGGCGGCTTCCGTGGCCTGCTGCTGGGCTCCACCAGCCAAGCCCTCCTCCATCACGCGCCCTGCCCCGTGGCCGTCGTGCCCCCAGTCCGGCCGTGAACGCGGACGCGGATGACGAGCCCGGACGGCTGCACGCTGTGCGCCGAGCCCGACAGCGACTGGCTGCTCACCTACACCGGCCTCGACGCCGCCACCGAAGGCACCCGGGAAGCGTTGCTGACCCTCGGCAACGGCTACCTGGCCACCCGGGGCGCCGCGCCGGAAGCCACGGCCGACGGCGTTCACTACCCGGCCACCTACGCGGCCGGGGTCTACAACCGGCTCGAATCCCGTATGGACGGTCGGCTGCGGTGTGACGAAAGCCTGGTGAACCTGCCGAACTGGCTGCCGCTCACGGTCCGCGCGGACGACGGTCCCTGGTTCACGACGGAGACGTGGCAAGTGCGGCACCACCACGTCACGCTGGACCTGCGGCACGGGCTGCTCCTGCGCGAACTGGTGGCGGAAGATCCGAGGCAACGGCGCATCCACGTCCGGCAGGAGCGGCTGGTGTCGATGGACCGCCCGCACCTGGCGTGCCTGCGCACCACCCTCACCCCGCAGAACTGGTCCGGCGCGCTGCACGTCCGCAGCCTGCTCGACGGGCGGGTCCGCAACGGCAACGTGGCCGAGTTCGCCGCGCTGGCCAAGGACCACCTCACCGAGCCGGTCGGCGGCCACCACGGCAGCACCTGCTGGCTGGTCACCGAAACCAGCCAGTCACGGGTGCGGGTCGCGTTCGCGGCGCACACGCGGGTGAGTCACGAGGACGCGCAGCGCCAGGCGATCCGCCTCTCCGGAGGCGTCGGTCACGTGTGGACGGTGCCGGGCGAGCCCGGTGCGGCGGTGACCGTGGACAAGACCGTCGCCGTCTACACCTCCCGCGACCACGCGATCTCCGAACCAGTGGACGCCGCCCGAGACGAACTGGCCCACGCCCCGGGATTCTCCGCGTTGCGCGCGACGCACGAGCAGGCCTGGCGGCACGTGTGGCAGCGACTGCACCTGTCGGCCGGCCTCGACTCCCGTGACGGACAAGAACTCAATGCGCGCCGCGCGGTCAACGTGCACCTGTTCCACCTCGCGCAGACCCTGTCCCAGCACACCGCCGACCTCGACGCCGGGGTGCCCGCACGGGGTCTGCACGGCGAGGGCTACCGCGGGCACGTCTTCTGGGACGAGCTGTTCGTCTTCCCCCTGCTGAACCTGCGCGTCCCGGAACTGACCCGCGCGCTGCTGCTCTACCGGTACCGCAGGCTGCCCCAGGCCCGGCGGCTGGCTCGCGAGGTCGGCGGTGCGGGGGCCTTGTTCCCGTGGCAGAGCGGCAGCGACGGCCGCGAAGAGACCCCCGACTGGTTCTTCAACCCGCGCTCACAGCGGTGGATGGCCGACCGCTCCCGGCGGCAGTACCACGTCAACCTGGCGGTCGCCTACAACGTCTGGCAGTACTACCAGGTCACCGCCGACATCGACTTCCTGGCCGCCTACGGAGCCGAGCTGCTGGTCGAGATCGCGCGGTTCTGGGCCGCGATCGCCGAACACGACCCGGCGACCGGCCGCTACCACCTGCGCGGCCTGATGGGACCCGACGAATTCCACGACGGCTACCCCGGCCGGCCCGGCGCGGGCGTGGACGACAACGCCTACGTCGCGGTGCTGACCTCCTGGGTCCTGGCCCGGGTCATCGACGCCCACGAAGTACTGGGCGGGCACCACACCGAGGACCTGTGGCAACGCCTCGGCGTCACCGCCACCGAACTGCGGCACTGGGACCGGCTCAGCCGCCGGCTGCACGTGCCGTTCCTGCCGAACGGGCTGCTCGCCCAGTTCGACGGCTACGGCGACCTCGACGAGCTGGACTGGGCCGCCTATCGCGCCCGCTACGGCAACATCGGCCGCCTCGACCTCATCCTGGAAGCGGAAAACGACACCACCAACCGCTACCAAGTGTCCAAACAGGCCGACGTCCTCATGCTGTTCTACCTGCTCAGCGCCGAAGAACTCACCGAAACCCTGCACCGCCTCGGCCACGGCTTCGACCCCGCCACCATCCCGGCCACCATCGCCCACTACCTCGCCCGCACCACCCACGGCTCCACCCTCAGCCGCATCGTCCACGCCTGGATCCTCTCCCGCGGCGACCGCCCAGCCTCCTGGCGGCTCCTGCGCGAAGCGCTCGACGCAGACCTCGCCGACACCCAAGGCGGCACTACCCGCGAAGGCATCCACCTCGGCGCCATGGCCGCCACCGCCGACGTCCTGCAACGCTGCTACACCGGCCTGGAAACCCGCGGCAACACCCTCCGCCTGCACCCCCGCCTCCCCGACGCCCTCACCCGGCTCGACTTCGACCTGCGCTACCGCGGCCACTGGCTCCACGTCGAACTCACCCACGACCACGTCGACATCCACGCTCGCGCCGGTGCCGCCGCGCCGATCACGATCGCCGTCAACGACGAAACCCACACCCTGCACAGCGGTGCCCGCCTGCCGGTACAGCTCACCGATGCTCGGGATTCCCCGTCAGGTGATGTTCTCGGAACCCCCGTCCGGCCCGAAGGAAGAACGTGACGCGGTGAACGCGGAAGCCGGCCGGTGTCGACGGGTCACGTTCGTCGACGTGGGCGGTGCAGCGCTCCTGCCAGGACGCACTGATCGCCCGGGGCCGCCCTGGCTCGTGGACGCCGCAGCCACCGCCAAGGCCGCAGCACCCGACGTGATGGTGCGCACCGAGCTCACCACCGGCTGGGGCAGCCGAGCAGTTGACCGGGCGGTCGACCTCGGCGGAGCTGATCGTGCTCGTTGTCGCGCGGGCAGGGCGGATTCACCGGGCCGGTGGCCGGGTCGATCGCGGTGGCCACCGCCATCCACAGGCAATGCCCGGTCGTCGTCGCACACGGAAAAGCCCGGTGCGCGTGAGATCGCCGCACTTTTCGGGCGCAGCGCAACTCAGGACATTGGCGACCTACCCGTGGGACCAAGGCCTCTGACCACCCGGGTCACTCGGCAGGACACTGCCGGAGTGACCCAGGTCAACACGTGTCGACGTATGCCCCCGGGGGTACCCGGCACGGCGGCGGCGGGTGCGCTACTCTGGATCCAGATACCCCTGGGGGTATAAGGAGAGAGGACTCATGATCGAGATCATCGCCATCGACACCCCGACTCTCGGTGACCGCAGCTACCTCGTCGAGGACGGCGAGACCGCGTTCGTGGTCGACCCGCAGCGCGACATCGACCGGGTGCTGGACCTGGCCCAGGTACGGGGCTTGCGGATCACGGACGTGTTCGAGACCCACATCCACAACGACTACGTGACCGGCGGTCTCGCACTGGCCCGCGTGACCGGTGCCGCCTACCACGTCAACGCCGCGGATCCGGTGTCCTTCGAGCGCACCCCGATCGACGACGGGGACGTGATCGAGGTCGGGGCGCACATGCGCGTGCGCGCACTGGCGACCCCGGGGCACACCTTCACGCACCTCTCGTACGTCCTGGAAGCGCCAGGGCGCGTCCCGGCGGTGTTCACCGGCGGTTCGCTGCTGTACGGCTCCACCGGACGGCCCGACCTGCTCGGCCCGGCTCACACCGGGGAGCTGGTCAAGCGCCAGTACGAGTCGGCACACCGGCTGGCCGACGTGCTGCCCGACGACGCCGAGATCTATCCCACGCACGGCTTCGGCAGCTTCTGCTCGGCCACCCAGTCCGAGGCCGACCGGTCGACGATCGGCCGGGAGAAGCAGGTCAACCCGGTGCTGACCCGGGATGAGCAGGCTTATGTCGATGAGCTGCTGGCCGGGCTGGACGCCTACCCGGCCTACTACGCGCACATGGGCCCGGCCAACAGCGCCGGCCCGGACGCCCCCGACCTGACCCCGCCGGAGACGGCCGACCCCGTGGAGCTGCGCGCGCGCATCGAGAAGGGCGAATGGGTGGTCGACCTGCGCTCGCGGACCGCGTTCGCCGCCGGCCACGTGGCAGGCACCCTGAACTTCGGCGCCGACGGCAGCTTCGCCACCTACCTGGGCTGGCTCATCCCGTGGGGCACTCCCTTGTCGCTGCTGGGCGACACCGCCGAGCAGGTCGCCGACGCACAGCGCGAACTGGTCCGGATCGGCATCGACCGCGTCGAGTCCGCGGCCACCGGCACCCCCGACGCGTGGACGGGCGATGCCCCGCTCGGCTGGTTCCCGCGGGCGGATTTCGGGGAGCTGGCCATGGTCCGCCACCACCGGCAGGTGACGATCCTCGACGTCCGCCGCAACCAGGAATGGACGCAGCACCACATCGACGGTGCGGTGCACATCCCGATCCACGAGCTGCTGGATCGCCTCGGCGAGCTACCGGCCGGGGAGGTGTGGGTGCACTGCCAAGCCGGGTACCGGGCCTCGATCGCGGCCTCGGTCCTCGCCGCGGCCGGACACCAGGTCGTCGCGGTCGACGACGAGTTCGACCGGGCGGCGCGGGCCGGGCTCCCCCTGGTCGTGAGCTGAACTCATGACGTTCCTGCTGGCAGCGGTGTTCGGCCTGATCATCGGCGCGGCACTGGGCCTGCTCGGCGCGGGCGGCTCCATCCTCGCCATCCCCGCGCTGGTCTACGGCGTCGGCCTGCCGCTCAGCGCGGCCATCCCGACGTCGCTGCTGGTCGTGGCCGTGTCCGCGGCCGGCGGACTGGTCGCCCGGTGGCGCTCGAAGGTGATCCGCTGGCCCGTCGCGCTCGTCTTCGCCGCGGCCAGCGTCCCGGCCGCGTTCGGCGGCACCGCGCTGGGCAAGCTGCTGCCGGACCGCTGGCTGCTGGTCGCGTTCGCCGTCCTGATGGCGGTGGTCGCGATCCGCATGCTCACCGGCACCCCGGAACGAGACGGCGCCTGCCGCACCGGCGGCGGCAAGGTCAACTGGCGCAGCTGCCTGCCCAAGGCCCTCGGTGTCGGCGCCGTCGTCGGGGTCTTGACCGGCTTGTTCGGCGTCGGCGGCGGATTCGTCATCGTCCCGGCCCTGACGATGCTGCTGGGGCTCACCGCGCCGGAAGCGGTCGCGACGTCGCTGGTGGTCATCGTGCTCACCTCGCTGGGCGGGCTGGGCGCCCACGCAGCGGCGGTGCCGAACCTGAACTACGGCATCGCTCTCGTGTTCGCCGGGATCGCTCTGCTGGCCTCCCTGCTCGCAGGCAGGCTCGGCAACCGGCTACCGGCCCGGACCGTGCGCCGAGCCTTCGCCTACGTGGTCTTGACCGTCGCAACAGGCGTGGCGGCCGCCGCCGTGTTCGCCCCCGCAGCCCTGCACGGTGGCTGACCCGATCAACCCGAAGAGGAGCAAAACCACCATGAAATACGACCTGAGCACCACCCTCGACCTGCCCTACGAGAAGGCTGTCGACGCCGTGCGCGCGGCCTTGAAGGACCAGGGCTTCGGGGTGCTGACCGAGATCGACGTCCAGGCGACGATGCGCGAGAAGCTCGGCGCCGACATGGAGCCCTACGTCATCCTCGGCGCCTGCAACCCACCGCTGGCGCACCGCGCGCTGGAGGCCGACCGGATGATCGGCTTGCTGTTGCCGTGCAACGTCGTCGTCCGCGCCGACGGCGACGACCGCAGCCTGGTCCAGGCACTCGACCCGCAGGTGATGATCACCGTGCCCGAACGCGAGGAACTCCGCCCGGTCGCCGACGAAGCCGGCAAACGCATCCGCGCCGCTCTCGACTCACTCGCCGGCTGACTCGGCGGCGCACCGAAACCTCGGGCGGGTGGGCGCCGGGACACCGGCGCCCACCCCGTCATCACCGCGCGAGCCACGCGTCGAACGCGGCGAGGTGACGCTGCGACGCGGTCAGCAGGTGCTCGTAGACCCGCGTGACGTCGGGAGCGGTGAGCCCGTCGACTGCCTTGCGCAGGTCGGCGATGTCGGTCGTCTCCACCGCGCGCCCCGCCTCGAGTGCGGCATTCTGGTCGGCCGAGCCCTGCGCGAGCAGACGGTCGTAGGTCGCTTGCACGGCCGGCGTCGCGAAGTGCCCCTGGGCCTGGCCCGCGGTCGGGTCGGTGACCTGATAGCGACTCATCAGCGTGCGCACGGCGTCGAGGTGCGCTGTCTCCGCTGCCGCGATCCGGTCGAACACCACGGCGTCGTACCGGCCGGCGAACGCCGTGTAGAGGTCGTGCGCGAGTTTCTCTTCCTCCGCGTTGGCCGCCAGCGTCGCGCGCTGCGCTTCACTCAGTGCGCCGCTGGGGTCGACGACGCCGGTCAGGCAAGTGCCGTCCCGCTGCCGGTCCTGAACCATCAGGCTCGATCCGGCGCCCGGGCCGTTGCCCGCACCGGGAGCGTTCCCGGCCCCATCGGGGCCGCCGGCGGCGAACGCCGGGATCGCCACGACCGCACCCACGGTCACGAGCCCACCCGCGGCGATGGCGGTGATCAGTGTCCGGGTCCTCATGTCTCCTCCTTCTCCGTGCCGGACTTCCTCCGGCACCTTCAGAATTCGCGCCGTGCGCGCAGGCGCCGTGTGGCCGATGTGGAGACGACGTGGAGCCCGCCGCGCTTCGGGCGTCAGGCCCTTCCGGGAGCGTGGGCCCTCGCCGCGATGGCAGGGGCGCCCGCGGGCAATCCATAACGCGGTGTGTCGGACCGGTGGCACGGTGAACCTTCCCCCGTGGCTGCGGCAAGTCTGGCAGTTCCTCACGTCGAAGTCCCCGAGCATCCTCGCCCTGACCGTCGCGGCACTCGCGTTGACCGGGCTGTTCGTCGGCTACGTCGCCGACATCACCGCGGCCGTCGCGGCAATCGGGCTACGACGGCGCACCGGGCAACGCGGTGCTCGACTACCTACCTGCGCAGCCCGGCACTCGGTCCGCTCGCTGCGCCGCGGCCTCGCCGACAACCAGTCCATCCGAACGACGCCCGCCGGCAGGGCGGGCTCAGCTCGCGTGCGGCACCTCCGTTCCGGGCAGAAGCCCGCAGCAGTTGCCGGACAACCGCAGACGCGGTGGTGGCGGCCGGGCGGCAGGGGGAGGGGAACGCGGCCCGTACCACCACCACCGTTCTGCGCGAGGGAGTCCGCTTCGGGAGTGCATCGGAGGCTGCGGACGCTCCCTCGACCTTCAACGATTCTCCCTCCCGACGCCGCCTCCGAGGGCTCAAAGTCCCTATGGGGAAGGAAAAACGACTCATGACGAAGACAGCGGTGAAGCACCGTGGCCATCGCCGGCGAGCAAGGCCCGTAACCGTCCGGGGCCGATGATCCGATCGCCCCTTCGTGACCAAGGTCCTCGCTTGAGTACCCGAAGCTCCCTTGGGACCGGCCCGCCATCCGGGGAGGATCGGCACCAGACCATCGGCGCCCCTTGGGGAAGCCGGCTTCACCGACACCCCGGAAGGACCATGATGCGGGCCGACCAGCTGATGACGAAATCAGTCGTGACCGCCACACCGGAGACCTCGGTGAAGGAGGTCGTACGGCTGTTGACGACCCACGGTTTCACGACGCTGCCGGTGGTCGACGAGGACGGCGACCTCGTCGGCGTGGTGGCCGAGGCCGATCTTCTGCGCGGCCGGATCCTGCCCGACCCGAGGACTCTGATCCACGAAGACGCCCCGCCACCACCCGCGTCGATGCCGTCCGCCACGGTCGCCGAGGTGATGACGACCGACGTCGTCACGGCCGGTCCCGACGCACACGAAGCGGCCTTGAGCCGCTTGATGCTCGACAAGCACCTGAGGGTGATCCCGATCGTGGCCGGCACGAAGCTGGCCGGCGTCGTCAGCCGGCGTGACCTGCTGCGGACGATCGCACGTGAGGATCACCTCATCGCCGACGACATCAGGCACCACCTGTCGACGGCGAGCCGCCGGCCGTGGCAGGTCACCGTGTCCGACGGGTGCGTCACACTGACCGCCGAAGGCGCCGACGAAGCGGAACGCCACATCGCGACGGTCATCGCCGGCGCGCGGCCCGGGGTCGTGGGCGTGCAGGTCGCCGAGCCGACCACACGCTGACCGGCAAGCAAGGACGGACTGGACACCGGACAAACAGCAATCCGCCGCCTGTGCCCGATGAACGCCGCTCCGTTGCCGAGCCCGTGCAGATTCCCGGCGCCCACTGTCCGGACTGCCACCCGCCAGACCCGCTCGGCCCCCGCGGGTGCCAGCTGATGCTCGTGAGCGCGGCCACGACAATTACCTGACAAGACGAGCGATCACCGGTCGTCCGAGGGCGGCACCAGCGGGACGACCTGTCCACCGGGCAGGGTCAGCCTCGGCTCGTTCTGCGCCGAATTCCAGGTGAGAGCCGCGCGCAGGTCGGCTGGGCTCAGCCGCGCGTGGACCCCGATTCTGCCGACGTCCGCGTCTCTGACCCCAGGCAAGCGACTGGCCCGGCACAACCTGCCGAACCACAGTTCTTCGACAACCCAGGCGACCCGGGCATTTTCGATCAACGATTTCATGTGTTCCGGGCAGCAGGCGACCACGTATCGCTTGCCGTCCAGGGCGAAGTCGGCGGAATCGATGGCCGAGGAATCGGCGATCAACGCCCCCTGAAGGTTCGCGGTGTCGCAGGAACCTCCGCAAACCCGCAACTGGGACTCATCGCGGATCCGTCGATGGATCTGTTGACCCCCGCCTGGGGAAGTTGCCGCGGGACGTTGCCATGGCCGTCCTCGGTCTGGGGTGTTCAGTCGTGGTGGCCTCCGGGCCAGCCGCCGGGAACTCCTCGAGGGTAGGCCGCTTGACCGGTCGTGTCCACGCCGCGTTCCTGCAGGTGACGGCAGGGCGCCCGCGGCGGTGATCGGCGAAGAAAGATCCTCCGGGCCTGGGCCTACGGGAGGAGGACCGCGGTCCCGTCGCACGCGGCGTCCAGCCCGAACTCGGCCAGTGGCAGGCGACCGGCCGTCACAGCTCCGGGGCGCCGTTTCGTAGTGCGCCCGGCAGCGCCTTGGATCGCGGTACTCGGTGCGCTGCAGCTGGGCGCGCTCGGCTTCCTCCGGCGCCCCTGCCGGACACGGACCACGACGAGCCGGATAGTCGGGCCGGTGATGGGCATCAGCATGCTCGCCTACGCCGCCATCTCCTGCGGCGTCCCGCTCAGGTGAAGATGATCTGACCGCCCGCGGCCTGCTCGTAGAATTCCCCAACGGTGATGATGCCCTGCACCTGCTCGATCAGATCGTCCTTCTCGAGACCGAACAGGTCGACCGAAGCCTTGCAGGCGTAGAGCCCGGCACCGGTGTCGGAGATCATCTCGATGAACTCCGGGATCGGCGGGATGTCCAGCTTCTCCATCTTGTGCGCCATGTACTGGGTCATCACCGACGCGACACCGGGGAAACCGCCGGCCCAGGTGGCCAGGTGCAGCCCGGGGTTGCCGACGGTGGCCAGCTTGATGTGCTCGTGGCGGGCTTTGTGGACGGCGTCCAGGCCGAAGAAGGTGAAGAACAGGTTGGCTTCGATGCCTTCGGCGCGGGCGCCGTTGGCCATGATCAGCCCGGGGTAGATGGCCTCCAGGGAGCCCTTGGAGATGATGAGGGAGATCTTTTCGATCTTGTCGCTCATGGTGTGCCGCCTTCTCAGATGCAGCCGCGGGGCTTGGGGATGCCGGCGATCTTCGCCGCGATCTTGGCCGGGCCCTTGGGGAACAGCTGGTACAGCTGCTTGATGGTGACCCCCGAGGTACGGCCCAGCGCGCGGACGGTCGGCCCGGTGCCCTTTTCCGCGTACTCGTGCCGCATGTGCTTGATGACCTGCCAGTGCTGGTCGGTCAGCGCGTCGATGCCGGCTTCGCGGGCGATCTCGGGCGCCATCTCTTCGGTCCAGCGGTCCGGGTCGGTGAAGAAGCCGTCCTCGGTCACCGGCACCGGGGTGCCGGCGTAGGTCGCGGTGGGCATGTCGGTGTCCTCCTCGGAGGGTTCTCAGTGGTCGGCGGGAACGGGAAAGTGCTTGCCCGCGCGCGGCATCGGCGTGGACACGCCGGGGATGTCGCGGCCGGGCAGGAGGGTGTGCCAGTACAGCCAGGAGAACATCAGCTTGCCCAGGTGGTTGAGCCGCGACTCCTTCAGCAGCGGCAGGCCCACGACTGTCGGGAAGTGCCCGGTCAGCGGCTCGGTGTCGTAGTTGAAGTCGATGAGCATCGCCTTGTGGAAGCCGCTTTCGATGAAGCAGTTCGTGTGCCCGTCGAAACCGGCGTCCAGCTCTTCCCCGGCGAGGAACCGGGCGACATTGCGCGCGAGCACCTCGCCCTCGAAGTGGGTGACCGAACCGGCTTTCGACGTCGGGAGCGCCGCGGCGTCGCCGATGACGAAGATGTTCGGACGGGCCTTCGACTGCAGGGTGTGCGGGTCGGCCGGGACGAACCCGAACTCGTCGCCCAGCCCCGGCGTGTGCTCCACATAGGACGCTCCGCCGTGCAGGGGCACCACGACCGCCAGGTCGAAGGCGACCTCCCGCCCGTCGTAGGAGATCAGGCGTTTGCCGGTGCCGTCGACCTCTCCGGTGTTGAACTCGGTGACCAGCTCGATGTTCTTCTCCGCCAGCAGCCCAGCCAGGGTCCGGGAGGCGACGGGTTTGGTGAACGCGCCGTCCAAGGGGGTGACATAAGTCAGCTGGACCTGGTCGCGGACACCGCGTTCGGTGAAGTACCAGTCGGCGAGGAAGCAGAACTCGAGCGGGGCGACCGGGCACTTGATCGGCAGGTCGACCACGTTCACCACGAGCCGTCCGGCGGTGAACCCGGCCAGCGCGGACTCCAGGGCCACGGCCCCTTCGTAGTCGTAGAAGGAGTGCACGGTATCGCGCCGGCCGGCGCCGGTCAGCCCTTCGGTCTCCTCGGGCATCAGGCGTGCGCCGGTGGCGATCACCAGGACGTCGTAGGGCAGGGCCGTGCCGTCCTGCAGGTGGACCTGGTCGCTCTCGGCGTCCACCCGGTCGACGGCGGCGCGGCGGTAGTGGATGCCGTCGCGCAGCTGCCGGGGGCGGGATCGCACGAGGTCTTCGGGGGCGCTGAGGCCGAAGGGCACGAACAGCAGCCCGGGCTGGTAGATGTGGTCGTCGTCGTGGTCGACGACGGTGATGTCCGCGCCGTCGCCCAGGTCACGGCGCAGCCGGTTGGCCGACAGCGTGCCGCCGGTCCCGCCGCCGAGGATCACGATTCGCTTGGTCACCCGGCCAGTCTTCGGCCGCGCCGCCGCGGCGAGTAGGGCCTTCGGTCACCTCCGCCGGCGACGAAAGACGGCGAAGCTCTTCCCGTTCGGGCACTTCAATCACCACGCGCGGGTCGAGCGCTTGGGCCAGGCTGCGCCGGTGCGCCAGCGGCGGATTGCACGAGGATCTCGTAAGGGCTCGCTGGGTGGGCCGCAGCAGCACGGTCGGGGCGGAGACGAGCATCCACACCGCGATCACCGCCATCGGGACGGCGAACACGAGGGGCCCGCCACTGATCCGCTAGCACCACAGATACCCCCAGGGGTATATTGAACTTGGAAACCAACCCCGAGACTCGTGGAGGAACACCCGATGTGCCAGCGGATCGTCTGTTCGAAGTGCGGGAAGCCGTCCTACCAGGGCTGCGGCAACCACGTCGAACAGGTACTCGGCGACGTCCCCGCCGCCCAGCGCTGCTCCTGCTCCGCCGAGCAGCCCGAACGGAAGCCGTGGCGGCTGTTCAGCCGCCGCTGACCACCCGGGTGGTGACCGGCAGTCCGCCGGTCACCACCCGATCGGAGCAAACATGACCAGCGGCGCACCATTTCCGCGACTCGGGCAAGTCCTTGCCGTGGTCGCCCATCCCGACGACGAATCCTTCGGGCTCGGAGCGGTCCTGGACTCGTTCGTCCGCGGCGGCGCGGACGTCTCGGTGCTGTGCTTCACCCACGGCGAAGCGTCGACGCTGCACGGCAGGCCAGGCGAACTAGCCGACGTCCGCGCCGCCGAGCTGACCGCCGCAGCGGACGTTCTCGGGATCACCAGCACGACACTGCTCAGCCACCCGGACTCCGGCTTGGCCTCGGTAGCCGTCTCCGACCTCGCCACGAGCATCGCCGACATCGCTGCCCGGGTCCATCCGACCCACCTCGTCACCTTCGACCTCGGGGGCGTGACCGGCCACCCCGACCACATCCGCGCCACCGAGGCCGCACTCGACGCCGCGGCCGCGCTCGGCATCCCGGTTCTCGGCTGGGCCGTACCGGACGAGGTGGCCACGCGGCTCAACGCCGAGTTCGGCACCGAGTTCACCGGGCGGCAGGCCGGTGAGATCGACTGGACCGTGCCCGTCGATCGCCGCGGGCAGATGAGGGCGATCGCCGCGCACGCGAGCCAGTCCACCGACAACCCGGTCCTCCGTCGCCGGCTGCACTTGCTCGGGGACACCGAGTACTTGCGCATGCTGGCCTGACTCGGCCACGGTGAGGACGTTGGTCCTGCCACCCGGGGACCATGGCCCGCGTCGGCCCCTGCCGTCAACGCGCAGGCTCGACCCACGCCCACGAGGCAAGGAGTCCCAGGTGACCCAGACCGCACGCCCCGGCACCGCACCCGCGTCCGCGCTGCTGGAGCGGATCAGCCGGGGCCTGATCGGCGAAGGCGAGGTCCTCGACGGCCCCTACGGACCGCACCGCATCACCTACGCCGACTACACCGCCTCCGGCCGCGCCTTGGACTTCGTCGAGGACTTCATCCGCGAGCACGTCCTGCCCCGCTACGCCAACACCCACACCGAAAGCTCCGGCACCGGACTGCACACCGGCCTGCTGCGCGAACAGGCCCGCGCCATCATCCACACCTCAGTCGGCGCCACCGAAGACGACCTGGTGATCTTCTCCGGCTCAGGCGCAACAGCCGCGGTGAACAAGCTGATCGGCATCCTCGAGCTGCGCATCCCCGCCGGTCTCGACGAGCGCTACCGCCTCGCCGACCGCATTCCCGCCGGCGAGCGGCCGGTCGTGTTCGTCGGGCCGTACGAGCACCACTCCAACGAGCTGCCGTGGCGCGAATCGATCGCCGACGTCGTCGTCATCGACGAGGACGAGAACGGCCACGTCGACCTCGACCGGCTCGAAACGGAACTACGCCGGTACGTGGACCGGCCGCTGCGGATCGGCAGCTTCTCCGCGGCCTCCAACGTCACCGGCATCCTCACCGACGCCGACCGCGTCGCGGCCCTGCTGCACCGGCACGGCGCACTGTCCTTCTGGGACTACGCCGCCGCAGGCCCCTATGTGCCGATCCGGATGGCCGAAAGCTCGCCCGGCCGCGGCGACCACAAGGACGCGCTCTTCCTCTCCCCGCACAAGTTCGTCGGCGGCCCGCAGTCCCCCGGTGTCCTGGTGGCGCGGCGCGACCTCATCACCAGCCGGGTGCCCACCGCCCCGGGCGGCGGCACCGTCGCCTTCGTCGGCCCGCGCGGGCACCGCTACCTCGACGACCCGGTCGCCCGGGAGGAAGGCGGCACTCCCGCGATCGTGGAATCCATCCGCGCCGGCATCGTCTTCGCGCTCAAGGACGCGGTCGGCACGGACCTCATCCAGGCCCGTGAAGAGCGGCTGTGGCAGCACGCCGTGCACCGCTGGTCCGCGCACCCGGGCATCCAGGTGCTCGGTGACCACCGGTCGGCCAGGCTGTCGATCGTGTCGTTCCGGATCCGAGCGGGCGAATTGTTCCTGCACCACAACTTCGTGGTCGCCGTCCTCAACGACCTGTTCGGCATCCAGGCCCGCGGCGGTTGTTCGTGCGCCGGCCCGTACGGGCACCGGCTGCTCGCCATCGACCCCGAGCACTCGGTCGCCTACGACGAAGAGAGCGCCCGCGGCTGCGACGGGATCAAGCCGGGCTGGGCCCGGCTCAACTTCAACTACTTCATCTCCGACACCGTCCGCGACTACCTGGTCGACGCCGTCACGCTGCTCGCCGAGCACGGCCACCGGCTGCTGCCCGAGTACCGTTTCGACCCGCGCACCGGCCTCTGGCGCCACGCCCGTTCGGCCGAGTTCACCCCGCGGGTCCCGGATCTGCGCGCGTTCGACGCCGTTCCGGAGCAGTCCGCACGCAGGCTCGGCGAGGACGCGCTGGCCGAGCACCTGCGGCGGGCCGAGCGCATCCTCCGGTCGCGGCCGGACCTCGCCGTCGACGCGCCCAGCGGGCTGTCCGCCGACTTCGAAGCCCTGCGCTGGTTCCCGCTCCCGCCCGGCTGCGTAGCCCCTTAGGCCAGGGTCAAGAAGAGCTTCTCCAGCTGCTCACGGTCGGCGGCACCCTGCTCCGAGTCGTCGGACAGGCACTGCTCCAGCCCGCTGGCGATCAGCCGGAACCCGGCCCGGTCCAGCGCCCGGGAGACGGCGGCGAGCTGGATGATGACGTCCCGGCAGTCGCGGCCGTCCTCCATCATCTGGATCAGGCCGCCGACCTGTCCCTGTGCCCGCCGCAGCCGCTTGCGCACGTCCGCGACCACGTCTTCGTTCAGCTCCACACCGACCTCCTCTGGTACCCCCCAGGGTACGTGCTCACGATCGTGGCCGGGCTTCGGCACGCACCTGCGCCATGTCGAGCTGCTGGACCTTGCCGATCAGCTCCTCGAGCGCGGCCGCGGGCAGCGCACCCGGTTGCGAGTAGACGACGACGCCGTCACGCACCGCCATCAGCGTCGGGATCGACGAGATGCCGAACGCCCGCGCCAGCTCGACCTGCGCCTCGGTGTCGACCTTCCCGAACGTGATGTCCCGGTGCTGGGCCGCCGCCTGTTCGAAGACCGGGGCGAACATCCGGCACGGTCCGCACCACGAGGCCCAGAAGTCGACCAGGACCGTGCCCGGGCCGTCCACGATTTCGGTGAAGTTGGTCTTGGTCAGTTCCACGGTGGCCATGGGGCCCTCCTCGTTCTCACATACCCCCCGGCGTATCTGTTAACTGGCGGCGCGCCGGGATTGTTCCCGGCGCGCCACTCTCGCTCAACCGCGTCGCGTCAACCGGGCGAGGGAGCCCTCGACGTCAGTTCCGCCGCGTCGGTTGTACGGCAGCTTCGCCAGCAGCATGCCCAGGACGCAGGTGTCGGTGACCGCGGCCAGCGCCAGTCCGGCGCCGATCAGCCCGGCCAGGAAGCGCGCCGGGAGCCACCACAGACTGACCAGGACCGCCAGCAGGACGATGCCGCCCGCCACCAGTCGCACCTGGCGCTCCAAGGACCACCGCGGGACACCTCGGGTGATGGGCGCACCCGCCGCGGCCCACGCGTTCATCCCGCCCTCGAGCACCGTCGTGCCGGCCAGCCCGGCGGCGGCGAGCACGCGCTGACAGCGTTCGGCGCGTGAGCCGCCTTGGCAGACCAGGATCATCCGGCCGCCGGCGTCGTCGACGATCCGGCTCAGGTGGGTGTCGACCTGGTCGAGCGGCAGGTTGACCGCTTCGGGGATGTGGGCGGTGCCGAATTCGGCCGGGGTGCGGACGTCGACCACGAGTGTGTCGGGGTTGTTCGCGATGAGATGGCGCGCGGAAGCGACATCGAGAGAACTCACCTGGGTTCCTTTCCGAGCGGGGACCGTGGCGACCGGCAAATTCCGATCGAGCCACGCCAACAACCGTACCAAGTACCCCCGGGGGTATGCCAAGACGACCGTTCAGAGCAATCCTTCCCCGTCTTGCGAGACGAAAGACCCTTGCGCCACAGGGAACTTGCGCGATGCACACCGGCTGGTTACTGTGGAGAACAGATACCCCCAGGGGTACCAGAAGTACCCGGGTCGACGACCAGCGAAGGAAGCCTCGAATGGCCAGCTCCCCCGTCCCCCACCGTGTTCTGATCATCGGCGGCGGCACCGCCGGGGTCACCGTCGCCGCCCGGCTGAACCGGGCCGGCATCGAGGACGTCACCGTGCTCGACCCCGCGGTGACGCACTACTACCAACCGCTCTGGACGCTCGTCGGCGGCGGCCAGGTCGACGTCCGGCGCACCGGCCGCCCGGAAGCGAAAGTCATCCCGAAGGGCGTCGAGCACATCGCCGAGGCCGCGACCGCGATCGACCCGGCGGCCAAAGTCGTCACCACCGCGAGCGGACAGCGACTGCACTACGAGACCCTGGTGCTCGCGCCGGGCCTGCAGCTGGACTTCGGCGGCGTTCCCGGGCTCACCGAAGCGCTGGCCGAGGCGCCGGTGAGCAGCAACTACCGGGCGGACCTCGCGCCGCGCACGTGGGAGCTGATCCGCGGGATGCGGTCCGGGACCGCGGTGTTCACCCAGCCCGCCGGGCCGATCAAGTGCGCCGGCGCCCCGCAGAAGATCGCCTACCTCGCCGCCGACTACTGGCGACGGCAGGGTGTGCTCGATGACATCCGGATCGTGCTGGTGCTGCCGGACCCGGTCATGTTCAAAGTCCCGGTCTGGGCCGCCCAGCTCGAACGCGTCGCGGCCCGATACGGGATCGAAGTCCGCAAGACCAGCGAACTCGTGGAGCTCGACAGCGCCGCGCGCACCGCCGCGATCGTCGACCACACCACCGGCACCAAGGAGACCCTATCCTTCGACCTGCTGCACGCAGTCCCGCCGCAGCACGCCCCCGACTTCGTCCGATCGAGCCCGGTGGCCAACCCGGAGAACCCGTTCGGCTACGTCGACGTCGACCAGTACACCCTGCGGCACAAGCGGTTCCCCGAGGTGTTCGCCCTCGGCGACGTCGCCGACCTGCCGACGTCGAAGACCGGCGCCGCCATCCGCAAACAGGCCCCCGTCGTCGTCGAAAACCTGAAAGCCGTACTCGCCGGCCAGGAACCGACGGCCCGCTACGACGGCTACACCTCCTGCCCCCTGGTCACCGCCCGGGACAAGATGCTGCTCGCCGAGTTCGGCTACGACCTCGAACCCGCGCCCACGATCCCCTTCCTCGACACCACCAAGGAGCGCCGCGACATGTGGCTGCTCAAACGCTACGGCCTGCCCGCCTTCTACTGGCACGCGATGCTGCCCGGCCTCGCCTGAAACCCCCTTTGGAGCCCACCGTGTACTTCGCCCAGTACTACCTCGAATGCCTCTCGCAGGCCTCCTACCTGATCGCCGACGAGAAAACCGGCCGCGCCGTCGTCGTCGACCCGCGCCGGGACGTCACCGAATACCTCGACGACGCCGACGCCCGCGGCTTCACCATCGAAGGCGTCATCAACACCCACTTCCACGCCGACTTCATCGCCGGCCACCTGGAGATCGCCGCCCGCACCGGCGCCTGGATCGGGCACGGCCGCCGCGCCACCGGCGTCGAATTCCCCATCAAACGACTCGGCGACGGAGACACCATCAGCCTCGGCGACGTCACCCTGGAAATCCTCGAAACCCCCGGCCACACCCCGGAATCGATCAGCGTGCTGGTCTACGAACACGCCCACGACGAAGTCCCCTACGGCGTCCTGACCGGCGACGCGCTGTTCATCGGCGACGTCGGCCGCCCGGACCTGCTGTCCTCGCTCGGCTCCTCGGCCGACGAGCTGGCCCGGGAGCTGCACCACAGCGTGCAGCACAAGCTGATGGCCCTGCCCGACGAAGTCCGCGTGTTCCCCGCGCACGGGGCGGGCTCGGCCTGCGGGAAGAACCTGTCCACCGAACGGCAGTCCACCATCGGCCTGCAGCGGCTGACCAACTACGCGTGCACCCCGATGAGCGAGGACGAGTTCGTCGCCATCGTCACCGAAGGCCAGCCCTCGGCCCCCGGATACTTCGGCCACGACGCCGTGCTCAACCGCAAGCACCGCGACCTGCTCGACGTGCCCGCCCACCGCAAAGCCCTGCCGGCCGAGGAATTCCTGGCCCGGCGGGACGCCGGCGCCATCGTGCTCGACACCCGCGAGCCGCAGGAGTTCGCGGCCGCGCACCTGCGCGGCTCGCTCAACGTCCCGGCCGACGGCCGCTTCGCCGAACGCGCCGGCATGGTGCTGCGCCCCGGCGAGGACATCCTGGTCATCGCCCCACCCGGCGACGAGACCGAGGTCATCACCCGGCTGGGCCGGATCGGGCTCGACACCGTCGCCGGGTACCTGCCCGAACCCGAAGCCGTGTTCCTGAGCGTGCCCGGCCAGGTCGACCGGGCCAGCAGGCTCACCGCGACCGAACTGCACACCGCGCTCGCGGGTCGGGTGCGGCCGGTGGTGCTGGACGTGCGCAATCTCGGCGAACTCGCCGGCGGAACCATCGACGGGTCCCTGCACGTCCCGCTCGCCGAGCTGCCGAACCGGCTGGCCGACATCCCCTCCGGCGCCCTGGTGGTCGTGTACTGCGCCGGTGGGTTCCGTTCCTCGATCGCGGCCAGCCTGCTGCGCCGCCACGGCTGGACCGACGTCTCCGACCTGACCGGCGGTTACAGCGCCTGGGAAATCGCTTTCACCGGTGCCGGCGCCTGAGCCGCGGGAGGGGCCGAAAGTACCGCCGTGGCGGGACGATCGGCTCCTCCTGCGTCTCGCCGGAGCGGCGCACACTGGCGGCCGAGTCCGGCGCGGGAAGGGATCAGTCATGGGATACGGCAAGACCGTCCAGGACGAGCTGCGGGAACCGGCGCGGGAGCTGCGCAAGGCGATTCCGGCGGTCTACCAGGGGTTCGGGCAGTTGCACGAGGCCGCGCTGGCGGCCGGCGCGCTGGACGCGAAGACCAAGGAGCTCATCGCGCTGGCCATCTCCGTGAGCAAGGAGTGCGACGGCTGCATCGCCGCCCACGCCCGTGGGGCGGTCCGCAAGGGCGCGACCCTCGAGGAGGGCGCGGAGGCCATCGGCGTCGCGATCATGATGAACGGCGGTCCGGCCACCGTCTACGGCCCCCGCGCGTTCGCCGCGGTCCAGGAGTTCGTCCGGGAACGCGACGAAGCCGGGCAACACGGAGCCTGATGCCCCGGCGCGGGAGCGGCCGTGACGATCAGACCGGTAGCGGCCGCACGGGAACCCGCCACTCCCGGAGCACACCGCACGCCGTCTCGACCAAGGCGGGCAGCTCGGCGCGCGCCCGCCGGCCGAGCCCGAACCGGCAGCGGGGTGGCTCGGCCACCAGCCCCACGAGCGCGATGCACCCGGGTGCCCGGCCGCTCAGCTCCACGGCGGACAGCGCGTCCACGAGCCCGACGTCGTGGGCCGTGGCGCGCAGTCCGTGTCCACGGCGGATCTCGGTGTCGCGCAGGAGCACGATCGTCCCCGGCGGACCGTGGCGCTCCGACACGGCGTCGAGCACGAGCACCGCTGACCGATCCGCCAGCAGCGGGGCCAGGAGGAGCCCCAGCGTGCTGCCGTCCAGCACCTCCACGGCAGGGGGAACCAGCGCCGCCAGGCGCCGGGCCGCGACCACGCCCACGCCGTCGTCGCCGAGCAGTTCGTTGCCGATGCCCAGCACGAGCACGGGGGCGACGCCCGTCATCCGCGGTCACCGGGCAGGAACTTGTACCCGGAGAAGATCGACGTCATCAGGCCGGAGCCCTCGACGCGGTCGACCAGGAGCCCGCTGTAGAGGTGGTGGACCATGAATCCCCACGTGAGCCACATGATCAGGTGGTGGGTGAACCGGATGGTCGACAGCGCGAACAGCCGCGTGAGCCAGCCGGTCAGGAACGCGGCCCAGCCGTTGCCCTCCACGCCCCACAGCACGACGCCGGTCACGATCTCCACGCCGAACATGAGGTACAGCACCGTGTACGTCATCCCGGCGAGCGGGTTGTGCCCGACCACCGGCGGGGCGTCGCGTTCGAGGAACGTGTAGAAGCGCACCGAGGGGATGATCTGGCGGACGCGCTCGCGGGTGGTCGGGATCCATTCCGTCCAGCGCGACCACTTGTTCCGGGACAGGAACATCCACGCCACCCGGGCGCCGATCAAGGCGATGAAGCCGTACGCGGTGAGCTTGTGGACGATCTTCACCCAGGCGACCCATCCGGAACTCGCGGGCAGGGCCAGGATCGGGTTGCCGATGAGGTAGCCGGTCACGCTCAGCACGGCCAGCGCGAGCACCAGCAGCCAGTGGATGAGCCGCACCGGCAGGTCCCAGACCCGGACCCGAACCACCGCCGGTTCCGGGACGGTCTCCCGCGCCGAGGCCGTCATTGCACGAGCACCTTCGCCACGGCCTCGCCGTCGGCGTCGTAGACGTGCGCCGCGCAGGCCATGCACGGGTCGAACGAGTGCAAGGTGCGCAGGATCTCCAGCGGCCGGGCCGGATCGGCGACCGGCGTCCCGACGAGGGACGCTTCGTAGGGCCCTGGGTTGCCGGTGGCGTCGCGCGGGCTCGCGTTCCAGGTGCTGGGCACGACGGCCTGGTAGTTGCGGATGCGCCCGTCCTCGATGACCACCCAGTGCGAGAGCGAGCCGCGGGGCGCCTCGTGGAAGCCGACGCCGAAGGACTTGCCCCCGGGCCAGGAAGCCGGGTCCCACTTGGCGTTGTCGGCGATCGTCAGGTCGCCGCCGGCGATGTTGTCGCGCAGCCGGTTCACCAGCTCCAGCGAATACCGGGCCATCAGCTGGGTCTCGAGGCCGCGGGCCAGTACCCGGCCGAGGGTGGACATCAGCGCGGACGCGGGCAGCTTCAGGCGGTCCAGGGCACCCTGGACGAGCGGCTTGATGCGCGCGTCCCCGGCCGTGTAGCCGACGAGCATGCGCGCGAGGGGACCGACCTCCATGGCCCGCCCGTCGTAGCGCGGGGCCTTGAGCCAGGAGTACTTGCCTTCGACGTCGAGCTGGTCGAACGGCGGCTGCGGACCGGTGTAGTCCGGCGTGGTGGTGCCCTGCCAGGGCGGCAGGGACGCCTTCGCGTCGTCGTAGCGGTACCAGGAGTGGAACGCGGATTCGGAGACCTTGTCGCGCTCGAACGGACCCGGCTTGCCGTCCACGAGCACCCCGCCCGGGAACAGGCCGCCCCGCGGCGGCTGTCCCTTGCCCGGCGCCGACAGGGTGTAGTCGCCGAACACCAGGTACGACCCGATCCCCCGCCCGTAGGTGGTCCACTCGGGGTAGGCCGCCGCGATCGCGTAGAGGTCGGGCAGGTAGACCTGCTCGACGAAGTCGACGCCGCGCTGCACGAGCTGGGCGAGCTGCTGCAGCGTGTTGTCGTTGATCGCGTCCTGGCTGTCCGGGTCGACCGGCGAGGCCATGCCGCCGACGAGGTAGGTCTGCGGGTGCGGGTTCTTGCCGCCGAGCAGTGCGTGGATGCGGACGTAGTCGCGCTGGAACTCGAGCGCGTCGAGGTAGTGGCTGAACGCCAGCAGGTCGACCTCCGGTGGGAGCCGGTAGGCCGGGTGGCCCCAGTAGCCGTTGGTGAACGGCCCGATGTTGCCACTGGCCAGAAAGCCCTTGAGCCGGTCGCGCACCGAAGCGAACAGCGCGGTCGTGGCCCGCGGGTAGTCCGAAAGGGACTGTGCCACCGACGCGGTCTTGGCCGGATCGGCCCGCAGCGCCGCGACGGGGTCGATCCAGTCCAGCGCGTGCAGGTGGTAGAAGTGCACGACGTGGTCGTGCAGGAACTGCGCCGCCGCGATGAGCTGGCGCAGCAGGCGCGCGTTCAGCGGGGGCACCGCCCCGACCGCGTCCTCGACCGCGCGCACCGACGCCAGCGCGTGCACCGTGGTGCAGACCCCGCAGATGCGCTGCGCGAACAACCAGGCGTCGCGCGGGTCACGCCCGGCGAGGATGGTCTCGATGCCGCGCCACATCGTCGAGGACGAGTAGGCGTCGCGGACCACTCCCCCGTCGACCGTGACTTCGACGCGCAGGTGTCCTTCGATCCGGGTGACCGGGTCGATGACCAGCCGGGCCATGGTCAACCGTCCTTTTCCTCGTCGGGATCGGGTTCCGGGGTCCGCCGCGCTTCCCGGATCGCGAGGAGCTTGTGCTGGACGACCTTGCCCACCCCGTGCAGCGCGAACCCGGCGGCGGTGGCGCCGACGACCCCCAGGCCGATCTCGTCGACCGTGAAAGTCCCGCCGACCGCCTGCACGCCCGGCAGCCGCTCGTAGAACGGCGTCATCGCGTCCCAGAAGTCCGGCTCCGAGCAGCCGACGCAGCCGTGGCCGGCGGCGATCGGCCACGACGTCCCGTCGTTGTAGCGCACGCTCGGGCAGTTGTGGAACGTGCTCGGGCCCTTGCAGCCCAGCTTGTAGAGGCACCAGCCCTTCCGGTGCCCTTCGTCGCCCCACTCCTCGGCGAACTGCCCGGCGTCGAAGTGCCCGCGGCGGGGACAGGTGTCGTGGATGCGTTCCCCGTAGGCGAACAGCGGCCGGCCCAGGTCATCGGCGGCCGGGAACTGCCCGAAGGTGAGGTGGTGCACGATCGTGGCGGTCAGGTTGTCGGCGTTCACCGGGCAGCCGGAAAGGTTGATCACCGGGACACCGCCGACGATGTCCTCCACCCGCACCGCGCCGGTCGGGTTCGGCCCGGCGGCCGGAATGCCGCCGAAGGCCGAGCAGGTACCGACGTTGATGACGCCCGCGGCGCCGCGCACGGCGCTGCGCAGCAGGTCCTCGGCCGACCGTCCGCCGATCGTGCAGGCGCCCGG
The DNA here is from genome assembly GCF_014873755.1 of Amycolatopsis lexingtonensis. NCBI lineage: Bacteria > Bacillati > Actinomycetota > Actinomycetes > Pseudonocardiales > Pseudonocardiaceae > Amycolatopsis > Amycolatopsis lexingtonensis. Next base: position 1,162,606 of record NZ_JADBEG010000001.1, on the reverse strand, counting down.
GATACCGGTGGGCACCGAACCTTCGACGACGACGAGGTGCCCGCCCTTGGCGACCGCGTCGTCCCGGGCCTTCTCCGCCGCCGTGCCGGCCGCGGCCATCAGGGTCTCGTGGTAGTTCAGCGAGATCATCCCGAGCAGGAGATCCGCGGTCGAAGGGTTGCGCGAGCGCAGGAACGCCTCGGTGTCGCCCGCGCAGTCCTGGAACTCGAGCCACACCACCACCGGACGTTCCACTGTGGACAGCGCTTCGGCGACCCGGGGCGCGAACCGCTCCGGCAGCGCCAGCGTCGTCGCCATCGCGGCGCAGAACGTCAGGAACCGGCGGCGCCCGATCCCCGCTTCGGCCAAGCGGACCGGCAAGGGCCGGGCGTCACCGCCGCGCGCGAGCTGCCTGTCTTCACCACGGACGGGAGTCATCGTCACCTCCGCCGGGCCGCCGGCATCGGCGTCCGGGCGACTCGCTCGATGCTGCGTCACGATCTCGGCGGTGACTAGGGCACAAAGTCACCTTGCCCCGTTGCGCCGGCGGGTCCACACTCGGGCCGTGGATTCCCTCGACGGTCTCGCCGGCCGGGTGCGCGACGCGTTCGGCCGGATCGGCCGGGAGAAGTTCCGCGGCGACCCGGTCGCCAACCCCCGGCTCACGGTCGACGTCCTCGGCGCCGCCGTCGTCGCGGGCGTCCCGACGATGGTCGTGCTCACCCCGTGGACGATCACCGGTCTCGCGTTCCCGCCGGACGACGTGTTCCCCGGCGCGCTCGAGATCGCCGGGCGTCCCCGCCCGGTGTACCGGCTCGAGGTGACCGGTCTGGGCACCTTCCGCTCGGTCACCTTGCCCACCGAGACGGCCACCCTGCGCGACATGACCCAGGCCCGCGGGCTCGCCCGCTCCTGGATCGAACCGTTCCGGCTGGCCGTCCGGGCCGTGGTGGATCTTCCGGTGCCACCGCAAGGGTGAAGCACGTCGTGCTCATCGCGCGAGCCAGTTGTCGAACGCGGTCAGGTGGTGCTGCGAAGCCGTCAGCAGGTGCTGGTAGATCCGCTGGACGTCGGGCGCGGTGAGCCCGTCCAGGGCCTTGCGCAGGTCCGCGATGTCCGTCGTCTCCACCGTGCGCCCCACCTCGAGCGCCGCGGCCTGACCGCTCGCGCCCTGGGCGAGCAGCTTGTCGTAGGTGGCCTGCACGGCCGGGGTGGTGAAGTGGCCCGGCGCCTGGCCCGCGGTGGGATCGGTGACCCCGTAGCGGGTCATCAGGCTCCGCACGGCGTTCAGGTGAGCTGTCTCCGCCCCGGCGATCCGGTCGAAGACGACGGCGTCGTAGCGGCCGGCGAACGCGGTGTAGAGGTCGTGCGCGAGCTTCTCCTCCTCCGCGTTGGCCGCCAGAGTCGTGCGCTGCGCCTCGCTGAGCGTGCCGCTCGGGTCGGCGACACCGGCGAGGCATCCGCCGTCCCGGTTCATCCCGCCCCGGCCCATGCCGCCCTGGACCATGAGGCCCGATCCGGCGTCACGCCCCGGACCGGTCCCGGCCGGCGGGCCACTGGCGAACGCGGGGATCGCGACGAGCGCGCCCACGCTCAGGATGCCGCCCGCGGCGATCGTGGTGATCAGTGTGCGGGTCTTCATGGCTCCTCCTTCTCCGGATCTCCTCGGACACCTTCACGGTGGGCCCCGCGCGCCGAGATCCCGTGTGATCGGTGTGGAGATGACGTGGAGACCGGCACCGGGGACCTTGGACCCTCGATCCGCCGCCGCCGTACCGGGTAGACCTGCCGGGGTGAGTGCCACCGTGCTGGTCGTCGAGGACGAGAAGGAGATCCGGGAACTGCTGCGCCGGTACCTCGAACGCGCCGGTTTCGCCGTGGTGACCACCGGATCCGGCGCCCAGGCGCTCACGCTGCTCACCACCCACGCCGCCGGGATCGTCGTACTGGACCTGGGGTTGCCGGACATCGACGGCCTGGAGGTGCTGCGCGCGGCCCGCCGCGACGGCGGGGTACCGGTCGTCGTGCTGACCGCCCGGGGCTCCGTCGACGACCGGATCCACGGGCTGGAGCTCGGCGCCGACGACTACGTGACCAAGCCGTTCAGCCCGACCGAAGTGGTGTTGCGGGTCCAGGCCGTGCTGAACCGGACGACCGGCTCCCCCGACCCGGCCACGGCGTCCTACGGTGACGGCCTGCTGTGCTTGGACGAGTCACGGCACGAAGTCCGCTGGCACGGCGAGCCGCTGGAACTCACCCCGACCGAGTGGGGCGTGCTGGCCACGCTGGCGGCCGTGCCCGGGCGGGTGTACTCCCGCTACGAGCTGATCAACCGGGTCCGCGGCTACGAGTTCGAGGGCTACGAACGCACCATCGACTCCCATGTGAAGAACCTGCGCCACAAGCTCGGCCCCGCGGGTCCGGACGTGGTGCAGACCGTGCTCGGCGTCGGCTACCGGCTGGGGCTGCGCCGTGACCACTGACCGCCACCGGCACTGGGGACCGCTGGCCTGGCGGCTGCTGGCGGCGTTCGTGCTGGTGGCGCTGTCGTCGGTGCTGGTGCTCACCGGGGCCGCGCTGCTCGGCACCGGTCAGGGCCTGGCCGCCGCGGAACGCGCCGAGCGGGAGCAGGTCGCGGTCCAGGTGGCCGCCGCCGCGGGCGCGGCCTACACCAGGACCGGCAGCTGGACCGGCGCCGACCTGGACGCGGCCACCGCGATCGCCACCGGTGCCGGAGCCCGGCTCGTCGTCCGCGACACCGGCGGAACTCCCGTCACCGGACGAGGCCACGGCATGCCCGGCATGGGCAACCCGATGGCCGGCTCACTCGGCGGTGGCCGGGTGGACGCACCCGTCGTCGTCGACGGCGAGACCGTCGGGTCGGTCCAGCTCGCGTTCGGCACGTCCACCGCGTCCGCGGCCAAGGACGTCGCGTGGGGCTGGATCGGCCTCGCGGCCGCGGTGGCGCTGCTGCTCGCGGTGACCGCGAGCTGGTTCGTCAGCCGGCGCCTCGCCGCTCCCCTGCTCCGGCTCACCACCACGGCGAAGCACATCGCCGCCGGCGACCGCTCGGCCAGAGCCCGGGTCCGGGCGCCCGGCGAACTCGGCGAACTGGCCGAGGCCTTCGACCGCATGGCCGACCAGGTCACCCGGGCCGACCGCGCCCGGCGGAACCTCACCGCCGACGTCGCCCACGAACTGCGGACCCCGCTGGCCACCCTGCAGGCCGGGCTGGAGGAGCTGCGTGACGGCCTCGAACCGCCGGACGTCGAGCGGCTGACCAGCCTGCACGACCAGGCGTTGCGCCTCGGCCGGGTGGTGCGGGACCTCGCCGACCTGACCGCCGCCGAAGACGCCGCCGTCTCTCTCCGCCGCACCGACCTCGACCTCACCGCTGTGATCACCGAAGTGGTGACGGCCCACAGCGCCCGGCTGCGCGCGGCCGGCCTCGAGGTCCGCACCGAACTCGCCGGGCACATCCCGGTGCGGGCCGATCCCGATCGGCTGCACCAGGCCGTCGGAAATCTGCTCGGCAACGCTGCCCGCTACGCCCGGCCCGGTGACAGCGTCACTGTCCGGACCCGCTCCGCCGGCGGCACCGCGACCGTCGAAGTCTCCGACACCGGACCGGGGATCCCCGCCGACGAACTGCCGCATGTGTTCGAGCGGTTGTGGCGAGGCCGCTCCGGGACGTCGGTCGCCGGTACCGGCATCGGCCTGGCCGTGGTCCGGGAACTCGTCACCGCCCACGGCGGCACCGTCACCGCGACCTCAAAGCCGGGCGAGGGCAGCACGTTCACCATCACCCTCCCGCTGAAGACCTAGCCATTCACAGCTCACGCGCATTCCGCAAGACCGTGCGCAGGGCCAGCGAGTCGTCGAGCACGAGGACGTCCGCGCGATTTCCCGGACGCAGCAACCCGATGTCACCGCGTGGAAACAGCTCGGCCGGCGTCCGAGTGGCCGCGTTGACCGCGGCTTCGAGCGACACCCCCGCCGCACAGGCGTCCCGGACCGCGTCCAGCAACGTGATCGTGGTGCCCACCAACGTGCCGTCGGCCCGGCGGGCCGTGCCACCGGACACGTCGAACTCCACGTCGCCGAGCCGGTAGTGGCCGTCGAGGCAGCCGCCGGCGGCCAGTGCGTCGGTGACCAGCACGACCCGGCCCCGCGCGGCCTGGAAAGCCAGCCGGACCGCTTCGGGCGAAAGATGGCTCGGATCGGCGATCACCCCGACGAAGACATCGTCACGGGTCAGCGCCGCACCCGCGATCCCCGGGTCGCGGTGGGTGAACGGGCGCATCGCGTCGAACAGGTGCGTCACCGACCGCGCCCCGAGGTCGAACGCGGCATGAGCCTCGGCCGCCGTCGCGTCGCTGTGCCCGCACGCCACCAGCACACCCGCGCGGACGCACGCGCCGACCACGTCCAGCGCACCGGGCAGCTCCGGCGCCAAGGTCACCTGGGTGACCGGACCGGCGGCCAGCAGCCGCTCCAGCAGTCCGGTGTCCGGCGCCCGCAGCAACTCGACCGGGTGGGTCCCGGGCCGGGCGGGCGAAAGGAACGGGCCTTCCAGGTGGACGCCGAGGATCCGCGCCCCCTCCGCGGCCGCCTGGGCCTTGGCGGCGGTCTCGATGGCGGCCACCGTCTGCTCGGGCCGGCTGGTGATCAGCGTGGGCTGGTAAGCCACCACTCCCGTGCCGGCCAGCGCCGCACTCGCGCGGGCGTAGCCGTCGACGTCGGCGGTCAGGAAATCGACCCCGCCGAAACCGTTGACCTGCAGATCGACCAGGCCCGGCACCGCGATCCCCGAGCCCGGACCGGCCACCCCGACCGCGGTCACCAGACCGCTTTCCGGGTCCACCTCGACATCGCCGCGCCGGTAAGCGCCACCGACCAGCGCACCCGCCACACCCAACCGCACGACACACCTCCGTCCGGGCAGCACTCGCCGCCCTCCTCGATCCGCTCACTCTCGCCGCCTGCTTCGGGGGCGGGCAGTGCCGGGAGACCCCGTGCGACGGGACCTAGGACCCCGGAGGAGCCATGACCGGCCCCGGCACGCTGGACGCCGGCGAGAACCTCCGGGAAGCCGTTCGCCGGCCGAGAAGTGCCGGACTTCCCGGCCCGGCGGGACCGTCCGGCCGAACAGCGACCGCGACAACGCGTTCGTCCCGCCGAGCACCAGCTCGATCCCCGCGGCCGGCACGGTGACCGTCGCGGTGTTCGCGCCGGCTACGTGTCCACTGTGGACCCGGTGGGCGAACGTCCCGGCCGGAGCGAACCGCTGCTTCCACCCGCGCCCCGCTCCGCGGTCCCGCAGCGGAAGCCGCCCGGAAGAACTCGTATCGCGGTGACGTGCTGGGCCGTGCGAGCGTGCTCCAGCAATGCGGGAGCGGGCCTGTCCGTGGCGATCTGCGGCTGGACCAGCACGCCGGGATACCGCGTCCGGTACGGCTCGAGCCACTTTCCCAGCAGCCGCCGCTGCTCGTCGCGGATCGCCGTCCGGTTCGTCGCCGGCGCGGCTGCCCACCCGATGGCGATGGCCTGGTCCATCCAGGTGCGCACGGCCACCAGCGGGACGCCGCGGGCGTCGGCGGCCTGGAACGCGAACGGGATCGCCGCAGTGTCGCTGGGCGATCCGTCCACGCCACGCACGACCACGACCGGGCAGTGGCCGTGGGAAGTGACCGCCACCGCGACCGACCCGGCGACCAGGCCGGTGAATCCGCCCAGGCCACGTGAGCCGGGCACCTCGACGTCGCCGCAGCGAGCCACTGCCGCCCTTCCTCCGCCACCGCCGGCCGGCAGTCCACGAGGGCCTCCGCGTCCGGCGCGGTGATCGGGACCAGCGCGCACACGTGCACCATCACCAGCGGCCGATCGCGCCGCGCGGCCTTCCCGTGCGGCCCACCGCACGGCCCCCGCAGCCGACGCGGAAGCGTCCACGCCCGCCACGACCGGCCGGGTCTCGGTGCCCTGTCGCGCCCGGCGGCACCGCGGTCCCGCTCCACCGGGCGCCGGCGAGCAGGGCCCCGACCGGCACCGGGAGTCTTTGGTCCCCGGCGTAGCGGTCCGAGAACCCTGGGACCACCCACCACACGCGCGGGAGACTGCACCGACGCGCCGATGTGAAAGGGGCTTTCACCGTGCGGAAATCATCTGCGATCCTCGTGGCCGCGGCGATCACGGCGGGAATCGCCGGGTGCGGCGACCGGCCGGGCGCCCCGGTTGCCTCCGTCACGATCTCGACCACGGTCGCCGAACCACCGGGGACCGGCATCCCCGGAACCGAGGCCGACGCCTACATCGCCGCCATGGCGCCCGCTTTGAACGCGGTCGGCACGGCGTTGGCGGGCATCCCGGCCGAGTGCGGACCCTCGAACACGCAGGAGTGCCGGGAGGCGTTGAAGAAGGTCCACGGCGCCAATGCCGAGCTGGAGAAGCAACTGGCCGGCCGCACCGCTCCCGGCTGCCTCCACGACGCCGATGCCGAAATGCGCAGCTCGACCGGGCTGATGGACCAAGCCATGCACGACGGGATGAAGGGCTTCGACGATCAGGACTATCCCGCGCTGCAGCGCATGGGCCGCGAGCTCGACCAATCGAGCGCGCACCAGACCCGCGCACTCGATCTCCTCCAGCACAGCTCGTGCTGAACCACGCCACCGGTTCTGCCGGCGAGCGCAACCGCGAGCCGGCTCCGGGGACACGACGGCGGTCACGGTCGTGACCACCAGGGCGACATGGACGGGGGCATGGCACAGGAGTCGATCGCGTCCGCTTGCCCGGCGGCCTGCCGAACCCGCTCGAGGCGAGGTCCAAAGTCCCGCGACGTGCGGCCCGGGGTCCCTGTCGGCGAGGTCGGCCGTTCCGGAGACTTCCGGCATGACACGGGAGTCGCCGGTTCGCGAGGCACTGGAACGGCTGGTCGAGGAGGCGGTGCTGTCGCCGGGCCAGGCGGCCGAGGTCGAACGTGCGCTCCGCGGCGCGGCGGCCAGGCGGCCGCGGATTCCCTGGGCGGAGGTCGCCGGGTACCTGGGCGGCGGGCTGCTGCTGATCGGCACCGCCCTGCTCATGGCCACGTCGTGGACGGACTGGTCGAAGCCGGCGCGGACCGCGATCGTCGCGGCCGCCACCGCGGTCCTGCTCGCGGCCGGCGTGGTTGCCGCGCACGGCTTCACGGGCTTGGTCACTGCCCGGCTCCGGAAGCCGTCGCCGCGGTTGCGGGTCTCCGCGACCCTGCTGGCACTGGCGGCGGGTTCGGCGGCGGCCACGGTCGTGGTCGCGTTGCCCGACGACGCCGGGAGCGCGGGCGTCGCCGTGGCGTGCGGCCTCGGGACGGTGCTCGCCGTCGCGGGCTACCTGCTGGTCCCCTTCGTGATCGGGTTGCTCGCCGCCACCGGTCTGCTCGGCGCGACGGTCCTCGCCGGGCTGGACGCGACTGCCGGCACCACGCCCCTGCGCGGCGGCCTGGCCGTGGCCGCGGTCGGGCTGCTCCTCGCGGGGACTGCCCTGGCCGACGTGCTCCCGCACCGTCTGACCGGCCTCGGGCTGGGCGCGGCGATCGCCCTGTTCGGCGCGCAGCAACCGCTCGGCGAGACCAGCACAGCGCCGGTCGCGTACGTGCTCACGTTCGCCTTCGGCACCGGGTTCCTGGTGCTCTACCGCCGGCAGCGGACCTGGTCGCTACTCATCGCCGGGGTGCTCGGCATCACGCTCGCCGTTCCCGAGGCGGTCTGGGATCTCACCGGCGGGGCCGCCGGCGGCGCGGTGATCGTGCTGACCGCCGGCGCCGTCCTGCTCGCCGCCAGCGGCATCGGCTTCCGGCTCCGGCGGGACACCCAGCGAGCCCGGGAAGAAAGACAGCCGGACGAACGGTCCTGACATCGAGCACCGCCGGACGGGTGCCGGCGGCGCCCTTGAGCCGTCCGCGCCGCTGTTCCGCGCCTCATCGCCGCCGGTCGTGGCCCGCCCGGGAACTCCGCCGAGGCCGGGAGCCACGTGTCCCCGGGCCAGGTGCCCGGTCCGCGGCCTCTCGGTCCGCCGCGGCGGAACCGGGTCCGGCGAAGCCGCGATCCGGGCGGAGGAAGGCCAGGGGCTCGGTGCCCGTCATCGCGCCGTTGCCGAGCCACCGGCGAAAACCCGCCGGGTCGCGGCGTTCCATCTCCGCCGGCAGGAGCTGCCGCACCTCAGCCAGCCACCCGCGCTCCTGATCGTCGCCCGGAACCCGCCAGACTTCCTCGCCGCTGCGGCGCCAAACCAGGCAACGCTCGCCGATGGCCGCGTCGGGCACGGTCGTCCGGACACTGACCGTCCGCTCGCCGCGCGATCCGCGTCGTCCCGCCCGCAGGCCCGCCACCGCGAAGACCGCCAGGACCCCCGAGCCGGCGACGAATCCGGACCACAGCGGGATTTCGGCACCTGCGACACCGGCGAAAACGCGGCTACGGCGGAACCCACACCCGCCCGCGGCGGCGGCATTCGCGTCCGCCCGCGGGACTCTTCGGCCCACTGCCAGGCACCCAAGCCGATCAGCACGCTCATGGCCGCCAACGCGACCACGGCGTACGCACTGCTCACCTCGGAGGTGTCCGGTCGATCCCGGCGATTCTGCGGTCGCAAGCACCGTAGTCACGCACCGGAAGCTGTCGCGAGAACGCAAAGGCCCGCCTTCGAGAGTCCTTGTGCCCGGCGGGCCGTCCGCCGGCGATCCGGCTCCAGTGGTCTTCCGGCCCACGTTCCGACCGCCTTGTCCCCTCGCGGAGACCTCCCGGCCGGTCTGGAATCGAATCGTGCGTGGAAAAGGATCCACGCGATCCGAAGCCGGGCAGGAGGGCGGCCATGATTCGCAACCGCCGCAGGATGTGGACGATGATCGCCGCGATCGCCGGAGTGCTCGTGGTCGTCGGCGCGCTCGTGATCGCGGTCCTCCAAGACCGCCCGGGGTCCCCTGCCGCACCGCCGGGCGCCACGCCCACCGGCCCGTCGACGACCCCTGCCACCACGACCGTCAAGGTCTTCTTCCACCGCGGGCAGCCCGATGACCCCGCCCGCGTCGAAGCCGTGACCCGCACGGTGCCCAAGACGGACGCCGTCGCCACCGCGGCGGTCACCCAGCTGCTCGGCGGCCCCACGACCGCCGAACGACAGCGCGGCTACTTCTCCCAGTTCGGCCCGGCGACCGCCGGCACGCTCAAAACCGTCCGGGTGGCCAACGGGGTGGCGCACGCCGACTTCCGGGACTTCCGGCCGCTGCTCCCGAACGCGACTTCCAGCTTCGGCAGCACCGCGCTGCTCGCCGAACTGGACGCGACGCTGAAGCAGTTCGGCACCGCGAAAACCACCGTCTACTCCTTCAACGGCGACGTCACGGCATTCTACGAATGGCTCCAGCTCGTCCCGCCCATCGATGAACAAACCGAAGTCCGCCCGGCCATGGCCGCGGCACGCCTGTTCCTCGTCCGCGTCGCAGGCATGCGCGACCCCGCCGAAGGACCGTTCCACCTGACCGGCCCCGGACGCGCCGAAGCCACTTTCCACGCCCGGGCGCCCGAAGGAAAACCGGTCCCCGAGATCGCAACCGTGGTGGCGTTGCAGCGAACCGGCACGACCTGGACGGTCACCGGGACCACCACCGGCACCATCCGCGTCGACACGCCGGTCACCTCGGCCGTGATCTCCTCGCCCCTGCACGTCAGCGGCCAGGCGCACGCCTTCGAAGGCGTTGTCACCGTCCGGGTGGTCGAAGATCGCGCCGGCGGGCTCACCGAACTGGGTCGTGGCTCCGTCGTCGGCGGCGGCGACCAGGCCCGCCCCTTCGCCGGGAACATCACATTCACCACGCCGGCCGGCAACCGCGGCTGGGTGGTCTTCACCGAACTGTCCGCCGCCAACGGCGACGTTCTCCGCGCGACATCCGTTCGCGTCGGCTTCCCCGGCCGGACCGCGGCACCCGAAGTCGAGCTGGCCTCCTGGAACCCGGCGCTGCCGCTCGAGGGCGGCTGGCTGATGCTGCCGGACGGCCCCGGAACGATCACCTTCACCGCCAAGGCGTCCGGCGCCGACCGCGTCGAATTCATCCTGACCCCGACCGGCACCGGAACCGAGCCGCTCGCGAAGGTCCTGGGCACCGGCACGAAGGCCGTCGATCTGCACACCTTCACGTGGACGTATCCCGACGAGCCGGTCATGGCCCATTTCGGGATCCGGGCGACCGGCCCCGGCGGGACCACCGAAGTGACACCGATCAACCTCTACCACGACTGACCCGCAGCGCCGGGAGGCTTGCGCGCGGGAAAGAGCCTTCGGCCTCCAGCGGTCACCACGAAAGGCCCTGTCCAGCCGGCGCCCTCGCGAAGGAAGGTTGCGGTCCGGAGTTCGACGACGGAACGGGGCACGACGGTGACGGCACGCGGGGACGGCAACTGGCGACGGAGCACGTTGATCACCCATCACCTCGATCATCCGCCGCAGGTCAAGGCGATCGAGGACGAACTGTACGCGGTGCTCGGCGAAAACGGGCGCAGCGGCTACGAAGCGGCGATCGAGGCGGAGTACGCCGTTCCCGGTGAAGAGGTCGAGCACCACACCTGCGGCGACGGCGTGCTCACCCTGATCACGGCCCCGGACACGAGGCGGCTGACCCACCTGGTCTACGGCGGCTGCACGGTCCACCAGATCCGCCGGGACCTCGTCGACCGCGGCCTCGGCTCGCTGGGCATCACCTGGGTGTACCCGCCGGAAACCGCCCTCGTCGACGCAGATTAGGCACGTCCAGCAACCCCGGAATCCGCTTTGCGATCGCTCCGGCCACGTCTCGCCGGAACCCGACCAGGAAGGAAGCCAGATGAACAATCGCGACGTCGAGAACCGCCGGACGTTCAACGCCGGCCGGCTGTGGGCCGGTGGTGTGGCCAGCGCTTGCGTGGCGCTCCTCGTGACCGTGGTGGGGATCCTGACCGCGCGCGGGATCGTGCACGTCCCGATCCTCGCGCCGAAGGGCGAAGGCACCTGGGGCGGCGCGAACACCCTGACCTACACCCTCGGCGCCGCCGCCCTCGCCCTGGCCGCGACCGGCCTGCTGCACCTGCTCCTGGTCACCACACCCCGCGCCCTGGTCTTCTTCGGGTGGATCATGGTGCTGGTCACCGCGATCGGCGTGGTCGTGCCGATCAGCCTCACCACTGGTCTCGACGCCCGGCTGACCACCGCGATCCTCAACCTCCTGATCGGCCTGTCCATCACCTTCACCCTGTCGAGCGTGGCCCGCTCTGCAGCACCACGAGCCGCGGACGACTAGCGACGGGTGATCGCGAACAACGCCGCGCGCCCATCGAGGCTCATCGCACCTGCATCGCCGAAGCTGCCGCGGCTTCCGTCCGGTGGACCAGGTCATTCGTCAGCCGGCGCAGAGCAGAAGACCGGTGGACCGCCCGCGGCTCGGGACCGGTCAGCCGCAAGGCCGCGGCGGGCAACCGATCCAGATCGTCCGCCAGCCGTCGGCGGGCCGCGTGCACGTCATCGGCGACGAGCCGCCGTCCGGCGCGCATCACCGGCACGAGCAACGGCTCGCGTCCGGGCGGGCAAAGCTCCCCGCGCAACGCGATCACGTCCGGCTCGTCCGGCGCACCGCGGAAAACCTGCTTCGCCCCCGGCGAGGAAACCTTGCCCGCGGACAGCTTCAGCACCGGCCGGCCGTCGTAGGCGACCAGCTTGTACGCGCTGTCCAGGAACGGCGCGTCGGCGGAGACGCCGACCTTCGTGCCGATCCCGAACGCCTCGATGGGCGCGCCCGCGCCGGTCAGCCGGGCCAGGGCGAACTCGTCCAGCCCGCCGCTGGCCATGATCCGCGCCCGCGGGAGGCCGGCCCGGTCCAGCAGCCCGCGCGCGGCGACGGCCAGCCCGCCGAGGTCACCGGAGTCCAGCCGGACGCCGACCGCCGAGTCCGGCAGCCGCAGTTCCCGTGCCACGGCGATCGCGGTGCGGACGCCGCCGAGGGTGTCGTAGGTGTCGACGAGGAACACCGCGGACCCGGGGAAATCCTCGGCGAAAGCCCGGAAAGCCTCGTACTCGGACGGAAACGCCTCGATGTAGGAGTGGGCCATCGTGCCCACCGCGCGCAGCCCGAACCGCCGCGCGGAAGCCACATGGCTGGTGCCCGTGAAGCCGGCGACGGCGGTCGCGCGCGCCGTCGCGAACGCCGCGTCCGGCCCGTGCGTGCGACGCGCGGCGAAGTCGACGAGATCGGCGCCGGGCGCGGCGATCCGGCAGCGCACCGCCTTGGCCGCGATGGCGCCCGCGTACGTCGTGAAGTTCAGCAACGCGGTCTCGACCAGCTGGGCCTCGGGCAGCGGCGCGGTGACCTCCAGCAGCGGCTCGCCCGGAAAGACCACCCGGCCTTCCGGGACCGCGTGGACGTCACCGGTGAACCGGATGCGGCCCAGCGCCGCCAGATCGGCGGCCGGCAGCCCGGTCACGTCACGCAGGTAGGCCAGGTCCGGTCCGGTGAACCGGAAGCGTTCCAGGAAATCGAGACACTCGTCGAGGCCGGCGCTCACGAGGAACCCCCGGTCCGGCGGGAGCCGGCGGACGAACAGGCTGAACGTGGCCGGGCCCGTCATGCCACGGCGCAGGTAGCTCGCGGCCATGCGGATCTCGTAGAGGTCGGTGTGCAGGCCGCCGGCCCAGCTCACCGCAAGCCGCCCGGTTCGTCCTCGATCAGGTCCGCCGGCTCGGGTTCGAGGATGTCGCCCTGGCGGTGCCGCACGGCCAGGTCGTCGACCTCGCACGTCACGCCCTCCAGCTCGCTCCACTCGTCGACGGTCGCGGCGGCGTCCTCCTCGGACTCGCACAGCTGGCGCTGCAGCAGCCTGCCGTCCTGGTAGACACGGACTTCGATTTCCGTCATACCGCACCCTGACCCCGGCGGCGACCTACCCGCCAGGGAAGAAGGTCCACCGGCGGGGGCCCTTGGGCTCTACCTGCGCGAGCGCCGGCTTTCCAGGATGGACGGGCGAACCTCGCCTGCCAGAGAGCCGGAGCATGCCTGCGATACGGGATCTCCTCGACCGCTTCCGCCCCGCCGGCACGCCCGGCGCGGCGGCCCGGCCCGGTGTGCCCGCCGACCGCCGGACCGAGGCGGCAGCCGAACTCGAGCCGGTGCTCGCTTCGCTCGACGACACGCAGGCCAGGGTCGCCGAGATCCGGCGCGAAGCCGCGAAAGAAGCGTCGCGGCGCCGCCGGGAAGCCTTGGCGCGCGCCGAGGCGATCGTGGCGCAGGCTCGGATCGACGCGGCGTCCGCCCGCGCCGACGCCGCCCTGCGGGTGCGCCGCGAAGGCACGGCGGAAGCGACCGCGCTGGCCGAGACCGCGGCTGCCGAAGCCGATCGGGTGCGTGCCCTGATCGCCGAACGGATGCCGGCGCTCGTCGAGCACGTGCTCGGTGAAGCACGATCGATCCTCGACCAGCTCGGCCACCCGGATCGGACCGGCGCGCGGTGACCGCCGAGTGGGTTGCCGGCACCGTCCGCGCCCGGGCCCTGTTGAACCGGCGGCTCGGGACGGCCGCGCTGCGTGAGCTGGCCGTCGCGCCCTCGCTGGCCGAAGCCTTGCCCGCGGTGGCGGACAGCCCGTACCACCGGTACGTCCGGACGGGCCAGACCCTGGCCCAGGCCCAGCGCGGGATCGCGGACGGGCTGCTGTGGCAGCTGCGGGTGCTGGCCGGGTGGCAGCCGCGGGCGGGTGCCGAGGCGGTCCGGTTGCTGGCCGGCTGGTTCGAGGCCGACAACATCGCCCAGCACGCCCGCCTGCTCGCCGGTTTCGAGCGCCCGGAGCCCTACCGGCTCGGCGGCCTGACCAGCGGGTGGCTCCGGTTCGCCTCGACCACGTCGCCTGCCGAGCTTCGCACTGCCCTGGCGCGTTCGGCCTGGGGAGACCCGGGGGCCGACGCACCGTCGGCGATCGCGACCGGTGTCCAGCTCTCCTGGGCGCGCCGCGTTGCCGCGGGGGTGCCGGAAGCGGCAGCGTGGGCGAGCGGCGGCGCCGCTGTGCTGGTCGCCCGCACCCGGTTCCTGCACGGACGACGGCTGACCGACGAGGCCGCCGCGCGGGCGGCGGACGTGCTCGGTCACGCCGCGGTCGAAGCCGCCGACTTCACCGGGTTCGCCGAGCGGCTCCCGGCCGCGGCCCGGTGGAGCCTCGCGGAGGTGACCGGAACCGGCGACCTCTGGCGGGCCGAGGCCCGATGGTGGACGCGTGTCGAACGCGACGGATTCGCCCTGCTGGGCCGGCCCGGGTTCGGCGTCGACCCGGTGCTGGGCACGATCGCGGTGCTCGCCGCGGACGCCTGGCGCGGCCGGGCGGCGCTCGAACTGGCGGCCCGGGGCGGGCTGGGGATGGCGGTGCTCGATGCCCTGGTCTGAGGCCGTCCAGCCGGTCCGCATGGAACGCGTCGCCGTCGTGGCACCCGCGGACCGGCTTCGCGACGCCCTGGTGCACGTCGCCGACGCCGGAACCGTCCAGCTCGACCAAACTTCCGCCGACGACCGGGCCGACGGCCCCGCCCGGCGGCTCCAGCGCCTGGACGCGACCGCCGCGACGCCCGCGCTGGCCCCGCGGACGCCGGATCTCGACGCCCTCGAACGGGCCGGGCGGGCCGACCTGCTGGCCGGGGAGGCTCAGCTGGCGGCCTACGCGGCCGGTGCGGTTGCCCGCGGCGAAGTCGCCGCGCTCGCCGGGTGGTGCCCGGCTCCGGAGCTGCCCGCGCTCACGCGGCGGCTGGCTCCGGCCGGTTGCGCGGTGGCCCCGATCCCGGTGCCGCCGGGTGCTCAGCCGCCCACCCTGCTCGCCGGGGGCACCGAGCTGCGCCGGTCCTTCACGCCCCTGGTGCGTACCTACGGCACCGTGCCCTACGCGGACGTGGACCCTACCCCGGTCGCCGGGGCCGCCTACGTCGTGATGTTCGGGATGATGTTCGGCGACGCCGGACACGGCGCGCTGCTCGTCCTGCTGGCCGTGCTGGCCCGGCTGGGCCGGCCTCGCGTCCTGGCCCGGCTGCGCCCGGTGTGGCCGTTCATCGCCACTGCCGGGCTCGCCGCGACCGCGTTCGGCGCGCTCTACGGGGAACTGTTCGGCCCCACCGGTGCGCTGCCGGTGCTGTGGCTCGCGCCCCTCGAGGAACCGGTTCGCCTGCTCGTCGTGGCCGTGGCGCTCGGCGCGGTTCTGCTCGCCGTCGCCTACGCTCTCGGCATCGTCAACCGCTGGCGTGAGAGCGGGCCCCGGCTGGCGCTCTACGCGCCGTCCGGCATCGCCGGCGCCGCCGTGTTCCTCGGCCTCGGCGGCGTGTTCGGCGGCCTTTTCGTCCACAGTGGACTACTCACGCTGGCCGGTGCCGCCGTCGCGGGCGCGGGCTTCGTCCTGGCCGCCGCCGGGCTGTACGCCGGTTCCGGCGGGGGCGCCACCGGCGTGGTCCAGACCTGCGTCGGCCTGTTCGACGTGCTCGTCCGCCTGGGTTCGAACCTCGTGTCCTTCGCCCGCCTCGCCGCGTTCGGCATGACGCACGCCGCGCTCGGCTGGGTGGTCTGGCAGGGCACGGTCGCGCTGGCCGGCAAGGGCTGGGCAGGCGTCCTCGGCGCCGGCGCGGTGTTCCTCGCCGGCAACGCCCTCACGTTCACCCTCGAGGCGCTGGTCGCCGGCGTTCAGGCCCTGCGACTGGAGTTCTACGAGCTGTTTTCCCGGGTCTTCGAAGTCGAAGGCACGCCCTTCCGTCCCTGGCACGTCCCCATGTCAGCCGAAAAGGAGCCGTGATGGCCTGGATCCTCGCCCTGCCGGTACTGGCCGTCGGATTCGTGCTCGCGACGCTGCTGCTACGCCACCGCGGCCGCCCGGCGGTTCGGCTGTTCCTCGGGGCCAACGCGGTCCTGCTCGTCGCCGCCCTCATCGTGCTCGTCCTCGCCACCGGAGCCGGCGGCGCCGGCGCCGCGCCGACCGTTGCCGCCCAAGCGGCGGACACGACCGCCGGGGGCAACTGGGCGGCACTGCTGGGCGCCGCCATCTCGGTGGCGGGCTCCTCGATCGGCGCCGCCATCGCGGTCGCCTACACCGGGGCCGCGGCGCTGGCCGCGCTGTCGGAACGGCCCGAGCTGTTCGGCCGGGCGATGGTCATCGTCGGGCTGGCCGAGGGGATCGCGATCTACGGGCTCATCGTCGCCGTCATCCTCATCCAGCGGGCGTGACGATGAGCCGGATCGTGGCGATCGGGGACGAGGTCGAGGTGAGCGGATTCGCCTTGGCCGGCGTCGGCGTGCTCCCGGCCTCGACCGACGGCGAGGTGCGCACGGCCTGGCAGGAGCTGCCCGGCGACGTCGCCGTCGTGATCCTCACCGTCGCCGCGGCCGGCGCCCTGGCCGGCGAGCTGCCGGTGGACCGGCCCTTGACCGTGGTGCTGCCGTGCTGACCCGGACGACTACGGCCCTCGCCCCGGTCCGGGCCGAGCTGCTGCGGCGGGCCGAGACCGAAGCGGACACGGTGCTCGCCGCGGCCGAGGCCGATGCCCGCCGCACCACCGAGGACGCCGAGGCGCGGGCCCGGGACATCCTCGACCACGCCCGCGCACAGGGACGAGCCGACGGAGCCTCGCAACGCGCGGCCGAACTGACCCGCGTCCGCCGTGACCTGCGGACCGCCGACCTCGAGGTGCGCAGACAGGCCTACGAGCACCTGCGGGACGAGGCCGTCGAGGCGGTCCGCCGGCTCCGGGACGCCCCGGATTACCCCGAGCTGCTCGAACGGCTGACAACGCGAGCTCGCGAACTGCTCGGGCCCGACGCGGTCGTCACCGAGCACCCGGCCGGCGGCATCGTCGCCGAGACCGCGACCCGCCGCCTCGACCTGACCCTCGCCACCGTCGCCGTCCGCGCCTTCGAGCGGGTCGCCGCGGACGTCGAACGCCTCTGGACCACGTGATGGGCGCCGGACGGATCCGCCGCGTGGCAGGCCCGCTGGTCGAGGTGGAAAGCGGGCTGCCGGCCGCGATGTACGACCTGGTCACCCTGGGCGAGGACGAGCTGCCCGGCGAAGTGGTGGCGATCCGCGACACCGTCCTGACCGTCCAGGCGTACGAGTACACCGGGGGCCTCGGCCCCGGGCAACCGGCGGCGCCCCAAGGCAAGCCGCTGTCGGCCAAGCTCGGGCCGGGCTTGCTCGGCGGGGTGTTCGACGGTCTCCTCCGCCCGCTGTCCAGTGCGGCGACCTGGCTGGCACCCGGCGCCTACCGACGTCAGGCCGGACGCCGGTGGCGGTTCCGCCCGGCGGTGCGCTCCGGCGACCCGGTCGCGGCGGGCGATGTCCTGGGCGAGGTCCTCGACGCCGGTCCCCTGCCCCACCGGGTGCTCGTGCCCCCGGGGCTGCCGGGGCCGGTCGGCTCGATCGTCGCGGAGGGCACTTACCCGCCGGACGCCGTCGTCGCAACGGTCGCCGGGCGGCCCGTGCCCCTGACCGAGGACTGGCCGATCCGCCGGCCGCGGCCATACCGCACCCGCGGCCGGCTCACCGAACCGCTGCACACCGGTCAGCGCGTCACCGACCTGCTCTACCCGCTCGCCCGGGGCAGCACGGCCGCCGTCCCCGGCGGCTTCGGCACCGGAAAGACCGTTCTCCTGCAACAGCTCGCGAAGTGGTCCGACGCCGACGTCATCGTGTACGTCGGCTGCGGTGAGCGGGGCAACGAAATGGCCGAGGTGGTCGCCGAGCTGTTCGCGCTGACCGATCCGCGCACCGGCGGGCGGCTCGCGGACCGGACGGTGATCATCGCCAACACCTCGAACATGCCGATGATGGCCCGCGAAGCCAGCATCCACACCGGGGTCACGGTCGCGGAGTTCTTCCGGGACATGGGCTACCACACCGTGGTCATCGCGGATTCGACGTCGCGCTGGGCCGAGGCGCTGCGCGAGTTCTCCTCGCGCACCGGCGAACTGCCCGCCGAAGAGGGCTATCCGGCCAACCTGGCCTCGGCGCTGGCCGCCTTCTACGAACGGGCGGGATCGGTGACCACACTGGGCGGGAACCCCGGCTCCGTCACGATCGTCGGCGCCGTCTCACCACCCGGCGGCGACTTCACCGAGCCCGTGACCGCGCACACCGAGCGGTTCGTCCGCTGCCGGTGGACCCTCGACCGCGACCTCGCCTACGCCCGCCACTACCCGGCGGTGTCGTGGTCCGCGTCGTTTTCCCGGGACGCCGAGGCCATCGGTGCGTGGTACGCCGCGGCGGGCGACCCGGAGTGGGTGGTCCGCCGCGGGCGGATCGTGAGCCTGCTCGCCGAGGCCGACCGGCTGTCCGCCCTGACCGAGCTGATCGGCGTCGGCGCGCTTCCCGGGCACGAACGGATGGTGGTGCTCGGCGGCCGGCTGCTGCGCGAGGCCGTGCTGCAGCAGAGCGCGCTTTCCGCCAACGACGCCTACTGCGCGGCGGAAAAGACCGCCGCGCTGGTCGAGGCCGTGCTCGCGGTGATCGACCGGTGTCAGGAGACCGTGGCCGCCGGGGTGCCGGCCACGGTCGTCGAAGAGCTCGACTTCGGCCCGCTGGTCCGCGTCCGCGACGAAGCCGGCCCCGCGGACACCGCACTTGCCGCGCGCCGTCGAGACGCGTTGTTCACCGAGCTGACGGGACTGAAATGACCGCGTCGGACTGGATCGACTACACCGGGGTGCGGGAGCTGCGCGGGCCGCTCGTCGTCGTCGAGGGCGTGGCAGGGGTGGGCTGGGACGAGTTCGTGCGGCTGAAGATCGGCGACGGCACCACCCGGCACGGAGTAGTGCTGGAGGCCGACGGCGACCGGGCCGTCGTCCAGGTGCTCGAGGGCACCGGTGGCATGGCGGCGGCGAACACGCGGATCGCGTTCACCGGGCGGCCGCTGCAGATCCCGGTCGGGCCAGGCTGGCTGGGCCGGGTCGGCAACGGCCGCGGCGAACCGGCCGACGGCGGCCCGCCGGTGACCGGGCCGCGAACGGCGCCGGTCACGGGGTACCCGCTCAACCCGGTCCACCGGGAGCCGCCCGCCGAGCCGGTCCTCACCGGGGTGTCCGCGATCGACGCGCTCACCACCCTCGTCCGGGGGCAGAAGCTGCCGGTGTTCTCGTGGCCCGGGTTGCCGCACCTGGCGTTGGCCGCCCAGATCGCCGCCCAGGCCAGCGTGGCCGGCGAGCCGTTCTGCGTCGTGTTCGCCGGCATGGGCCTCACCCACGCCGATGCCGCGTTCGTCCGGGACGCCCTCGACGAGCGCAGCGCCGCCGGCGAGCTGGTGCTACTGCTCAACACCGCGGACGAGCCGGTGATCGAGCGGATCCTCACCCCGCGGCTGGCCCTGACGATCGCCGAGGACCTCGCGTTCGGCAGCGGGCGGCACGTCCTGGTCGTGCTGACCGACATGACCGCCTACGCCGAGGCGCTGCGCGAAGTCTCCGCCGCCCGCGGGGAAATCCCGGCCCGCCGGGCCTACCCCGGTTACCTCTACAGCGATCTCGCCTCCCTGTACGAACGCTGCGGCCGGATCAAGGGACTACCGGGCTCGGTGACCGTGCTGCCGGTGCTCACCATGCCCGGCGGCGACGTCACCCACCCGGTCCCTGACCTCACCGGGTACATCACCGAAGGCCAGATCGTGCTGTCGCCGGAGATGCAGGCGCGGGGCATCTACCCACCCGTGGACGTCCTGGCGTCGCTGTCGCGGCTGATGCGCAACGGCGCCGGGCCCGGCCGCACCCGCGCGGACCACCTGCCGCTGGCCGGTCAGCTGCTGGCCGCGCTGGCGCGGGCACGCCAGGTCCGCGAACTGGCCGACCTGATCGGGGCCGGGGCCCTCAGCGACACCGACCGCCGGTACCTCGACTGCGACGAAGCCTTCGGCACCGAGCTCGTCGACCAGGGCGCCGAGGAGAAACGGGACCTCGGCGACACCCTCGACCGAGCCTGGCGGGTCCTGCTGCGCCTCCCCCGCCGCGAACTGGTCATGCTGCCGGCCGCTTTGCTGGCCGCGCATCGGAAAGGCTGACGATGGCGAAGCTGCGGATCCCTCCCGGCCGCGCCGGCCGCCTCTGGTTGCGCGACCGCCTCGCCGTCGCCGGCCGCGGCGTCGGCCTGCTCGAACGGAAACTGCGCATCCTCCACGGCGAGCAGGACCGCCTCCGCCTGCTCGCCCGGGACAGCGAACACGACTGGGCCACCGCGTGGGAGGAAGCCCGTACCTGGCTGCTGCGGGCCTCGCTCCTCGGTGGCCGCCACGCGCTCGCCCAGGCGACCGGCCGGGAGTCCGCGGACGTCACGCTGACCTGGACGAGCGTGATGGGCGTCCGTTACCCCGGCGACGTGCGCTGCGAACTGCCCGAACCAGGCCCGGCGGAAATCCTCGGCAGTTCCGCGCTGCTGCACGCGCGGACCACGCACCGCGAAGCCGTACTCGCCGCGGTACGGCACGCGGCGAACCTCGCCGCGCTGAACGTCGTCGAACGGGAGATCGCCACCACCCGGATCCGGGCCCGGGCCCTGCGCCGCCACTGGATTCCCCGGCTGGAAGACGAGCTGCGGCGCGTGGAACTGGACCTCGAAGAGTCGGAACGGGCGGACGGGGTGCAACGCCGGTGGGCCGCCGCGGTCGCGCGGCCCGGCGAAGGGAACCCGTCGTGATCATCCGGCCGTGTCCGCGCCGCCCGGATACCGCTCTCCCCTTCCACGGAACGAAGTCCTGACGCCAGGCGACTTCTGCCGCTGGGTCAAGGAACGGTCACCGCGTCGATGACCGTCCTCGCCTGGACCCGGCTCAGGTGCAGCGTCCGCATCAGCTCGTCCGTGCCGGCCCCGGTCGACGCCAGCACCGCGGCGGTGCAGAGGACACCGGGAAGCACACCGGGAAGCGTCGCCCCGAGCCGGTCGAGCAAATCTCGAGCGCCGTCGTCACCGGCGGGCCCGAGCCGGGCCCGCCAGAGCAGCAGGGCCACATCGTCGTCGCCGGCGCGGTCTCTGTCGCCCGCGGCCAGGCGGGCCATCGCGTCGCGGTAACCGTCCTGGGCCAGCTGCCCGGAGAGCAGCCGCGCGGTCAGCGCCCGCTCCTGGTCGACGGCGTGCGCGTCGGCGAGGGGTGGGACGCCGGGCCCCGAGTCCTGGGCACGCCGTCGGTGCACGACCCGGCCGACGAGCAGAACCAGCACCACGATCCCGATCACCAGTCCGATCACCATGGCTCGACTCCCTGCGATTCCGCGGTTCTCCGTGCACCCTGCGCGGTCGAATACGCCCGGTCCCGATGGTGACAGCCCGGGACAGGCGGTTGGAGGGCCGAAAGTCAACGATCAGCGGGGAGAACCCGGCGCCGCTCACGGATCCAGTGCGACGACGGCTTCCGCGATGCCGTGCGCGATCACCGGCTTGCCGCCGGCTTCGTCCAGCAGTTCCTCGACCGGGATGTTGTCGGCGAGATAGGTGGCGGTGAACCGTGTGAAGCCGTGCGCCACCGCGGCCTCGGCGAGCATCCGGACGAGCGCGGTGGCCAGGCCGGCACGCCGCCAGGCGGGGTCGA
Organism: Amycolatopsis lexingtonensis; assembly: GCF_014873755.1. NCBI lineage: Bacteria > Bacillati > Actinomycetota > Actinomycetes > Pseudonocardiales > Pseudonocardiaceae > Amycolatopsis > Amycolatopsis lexingtonensis. The sequence continues at coordinate 1,141,053 of NZ_JADBEG010000001.1, read as the reverse complement.
CGGCGACGGCGACCTCCGCCACTCCCGGTTCGCCCGTGGCTTCGTAGCGCGCGACAGCGATCCCCCGCCCGTCCGGAGCGCGGGCGACGAGGGCATAGCGACGTTCGTAGTCCAGCTCGGTCAGACGCCGAAGCAGCTTCGGGGTCACGCGGGGCGGTGACCCGCAGAAGCGGCGGTACAACGTCTCCGGGTCGGCGTGCTCGATCGCCGACCCCAGCTCGGGGGCATCGGCCGGGGTGAGCAGGCCGACCGAGACCTGTCGTCCGTCGGTGAGGCGCAGGGTTCGCTGCGCGCCGGACGGACGCGACCAGGCGGGACCGGCTTCGTCGGCTTCCATCTTCCACCTCCTGACACGAACCCGGCAATCGAGCCCGCGACCGTCGGAATTGCGCACGGAACCCGGGAAATCCTCTGATTTCCGGAGCTGTCTCCGCCGCCCGGCCGGCACCGGAGCCGGGAGAGGACTTTCTCCTCTTTCCGCGGACGCCGATCGGCCGGAAGCTCGCGAAGGAGGGAGGTTGCCGAGCACATTCGCCGCGGTAGCGGTCGAAGTCCCGTCCGTCCAAGGCGGAATGATCCTCGATCCGCCGGGAATACGCAATCGGAAGGAACTCGCTCATGAAGAAATCTTCATCGAATTTGGTCGTGGTCACCGCCGCCGGTCTCGCGCTCGGCGGTTTCCTGGTTTCCGCCGGCCCGGTTTCGGCCGTCGAAGCGCCGCACTCCGGTGTCGCCCGGATCGCGCAGCAGCCGACGTCGACCCCCACCACCGCCACCACGGGCACCACGACCGGGACCACCTCCACCGGGCCCACCTCCACCGGGCCCACCAAGACGGTGACTTCCACGCCGAAGACCACCGCAAAGCCCACCACCCCGCCGGTCCCCAAGGGCGGCGTGGAAACCGGGGGCGGCGGGACCGCGCCCGACGGCCCGAACGCATGACCGGTGCGTCCCGGCTCCACGGTCGCCGCGGAGCACTGCTCCTGGCGACCGTGGTCCTCGCCGCGCTGGCCGCACTGACCCTGGTGCTGACCGCCGGCCGGAACCGGGAGCCGGGAACCGCCGCCCCCACGGCGCCGTCGTCGAGCAGTATCGAACAGTCCTCCGCCGCAGCGGAACTGCCGCGCTCGGATCCCACATCGGTGGAGGTGCCCAAGATCGGGGCGAAGTCGAGCCTCGTGGCGCTGGGCCTCAACCCGGACGGCACCCTCGAGGTACCGCCGGTGAGCAAGCCGATGCAGGCCGGCTGGTACTCCCTCGGCCCCACTCCGGGCGAAGCCGGCCCGGCGGTGCTCGTCGGCCACGTCGACGGCAACCGGCAGAAGGGGATCTTCTACCGCCTGCGGGAAGTCGCTCCGGGCGACCGGGTCCTGGTGACGCGCAAGGACGGAACCACCCTCACCTTCGTCGTCGCGCGGACGCAGCAGATCGACAAGGACGAGTTTCCGTCCGACGCGGTCTACGGCGACACCCCGGATCCCCAGCTGCGGCTGATCACCTGTGGCGGCAGCTTCGACCGCTCGGTCCACAGCTACCGGGACAACATCATCGTGTACGCGAAGCTGGCACCCTGACCGGTCGGCACCCCGGAGTCCGGGCACGACGAAGGCGGGCGGCACGGCCGTCCGCCGCACCGCCCGCGTTCCGGCGGTCAGTCCTTGGTGATCGGGATTTCGACCTGCCCGGCCGCTTCGGTCTTGGCCACCGGGACCGTCACCTCGAGGATCCCGTTGTGGTAGGTCGCGGCGATCTTCGCGGCCTCGGCACCCTTGGGCAGCCGCACCGTCCGGGAGAAGGACCCGTAGCGGAATTCGCTGCGTCCCTTCGCCTCAGTGCGGGCCTCCCGCTGCGCCGAGATCGTCAGCAAGCCGTTCTCCGTGGCGACGTGCACGCCCTTCTCCGGGTCGAAGCCGGGGAGTTCGGCACGCAGGACGTACTTTCCCTCTTCGGCCGCCTCCTCGATCCGGACCGGATTGTGCTCGCCGAACGGCCACGCCTCGTCGAACCACTCCGTGAGCCCCGGGAACATCGTCCGCGGAAGCAATGATGTCATCGAGCCCTCCTTTCCTGCACTCCATCCCCGATTCCAGGCAACACCCGAGGGCGCCACGCCGACGCGGCCGGAAGACCCCGATCCGCGGGACCAACGGCCTCCCGCGGCGCTCGCTCAGGCCACGTCCGGCGGTTCCTCGGTCAGCGCGAGGATGTTGGTGATGACCTCGCCGAACCGCTCGGGCTCGGCCAGCAGCCAGGTGTGCCCGCCAGGCACCGTCACCGTCTCCGGGTCACCCAGTCCGGCGCGCAACGACAACAGCGTCACCTCGGGAATCACGTTGTCCTGCTTGCTCCACACCACGACCACCGGCAGCCGGCGCCGCTTCAGCTCGGCCAGCTCCGGCGTCAGGTCGGCGGAGCGGGCCAGGTGCGCGACCCGCCGGATGGCCCCCGGGTTGCGCGCGAGGTTCGGAACGAGGTCGCGCAGCACCACCGGCAGCACGCGGCTCGCCTGCCGGGTCGGCAGGAGATCGGCCTGCAGGTGCAGCCCCCAGTCCCACAGCGGCCGCTCGGCCAGCGCCTTCAGCACGCCCCGGCCGTCGGTCCAGGCCGACCCGCCGATCGAGTTGACCAGGATCAGCCGCTGCACCAGTTCCGGCGTGTCATGGGCGGTGCGGATGGCGACCCCGCCGCCGAAGGAGTACCCGACCAGGGTTACCGGCTCGGTCTGCTCCAGCCGCTCCAGGAACGCCGCGACCCAGCGGGCGTAACCGGCCAAGTCGTGCTCGGCACGAGGCAGCTCCGCAGTGCCTCCGAAACCGGGCAGAGCCGGTGCGTACACCCGCAGTCCGGCCGCGGTGAGCGTCTCGAGGGCCTTACCGAAGGCGCGGTCGGCGATGCCCCAGCCGTGCAGGAACAGCACCGGCGGTCCCTCCCCGCCCACTCCGTAGTGCGCCGGGCGCCCGGCCACCAGCGTCGTCTGCCAGCGCATCCGGGTCTTCGTGCGATCGGTCATGGTCCTCCCGTCCGGAGAAGGTGGTCCCGGGCGGGATCCGTGTGTTCTGGACCGTGGCCGCGTCACGGGGCCACGGCGCGGCGCACCCGGTTCCGCACGGCGACGACGCCCGGCACGGCTTCGGCCAGCCGGCCTGCGCGTTCGACATCAACGGCCCGGGCGGCCGTGCCCTCGAGCGTCACCACGCCGTCGTCGACGCGCACGCTCACCGCGCCCAGGCCGACCGGCGCCGGCTGCGCACCGGTCTCCCGTTCCACCATCGCCTTGATTTCGGCATCCGGGCGGACGATTGCGCGCAGCACGTCCGAGCGGGCGAGAACACCGATCAGCCGCCCGGCCCCGTCCACGACGTACAGGCGGGGCAGTCGCCCTTCGAGGAGCCGGCGCGCCGCGCCTGCGACGGGTTCGTCCGGGTTGACCGTGGGGACCGGCCGCGCCATGAGTTCTCGGGCGACAGGACCGCGTTTTCCGCCCCGGCGGCGCCGGGACCGCACGGGGAGGTCGGACGCGGCAACCACGCCGACCGGACGCGCTCGGGTGTCGGCCACCGGAACCGCGGCGAGGCGGTACCGCCGGAGCAGGGTGGCCAGCTCCCCCGCCGGGGTGACCGGGTCGGCTGAGATGACCGGCCAGTTCATCAAGTCCGAGACGAGCAGTCCTGGCATACCCCACCTCCACCTGTGGTTCCGTCTCCCACGCTAGGAGTGCGGGACCGGCATCGACGCGGGCGTCGGTCACCGGGTGAACGGCCTTTGGTCCGCAGTTCCCGGGCAGGCCGGACCGCGCGGGGAACCGAAAGTCCTCTCGACCGAGGACGGTGTGCCCTGGTCACCGCGAGGGCTCCGGAGCACCCTCGACGGTCTGCCCGTTCCGGGAGGTGTTCATGCGGTTCGCCGATCGCGCCGCCGCCGGCCATCGCCTCGCTGAGCGGCTGACCCGGTTCCGGGACGAGAACCCGGTGGTCACCGGGCTGCCCCGGGGCGGCGTGCCGGTGGCGTTCGCCGTGGCGCGGGCCCTGCGCGCACCGCTCGACGTCATCGTGGTGCGCAAGCTCGGGCTGCCCTGGCGGCCAGAGCTCGCCTTCGGCGCCCTCGGCGAAGACGAGGTCCGCGTCATCGACGAGAACATGGTCCGCCGCACCGGACTGACCACGGACCAGATCGCGGCCGTGACCGAGACCGAAGGAGCCGAACTGCGACGCCGGGTCTCCCGGCTCCGGTCCGGACGCGAGCGGATCCCGCTGGCCGACCGGACCGTGATCGTCGTGGACGACGGAGTGGCCACCGGGGCGACGGCCCGCGCGGCGTGCCGCGTCGCCAAGGCACAGGGCGCGGCGCGCGTGGTCCTCGCCGTGCCGGTGGCCACGCGGGACGCCGCCGCAGACCTCCGCGCGAGCGCGGACGACGTCGTCTGCCTGCGGACACCGGCGGACTTCCGCGCCGTCGGCCAGTGGTACCGGGACTTCCGGCCGACCTCCGACGCAGAGGTCGGCGACCTCCTCCGGCGAGCCGCCGAGGACCGGCGGCCACCACCGGCGCCGCTCCTGCGGGACGACGAGGTCGCACTGCGGTCGGCCGGGGCCGTCCTGCCCGGCCACCTCACCCTCCCCGGCGGCCCCACCGGCCTCGTCGTCTTCGCCCACGGCAGCGGAAGCAGCCGGCACAGCCCGCGCAACCGCCACGTCGCCGCGGTGCTGAACCGGGCCGGCCTGGGCACGCTGCTGTTCGACCTGCTCGCGCCCGCCGAAGAAGCAGACCGCACGAAGGTCTTCGACATCCCGTTGCTCGCCGGGCGGCTTGCCGAGGCGACGAACTGGCTGCGCACCCAGCCGGGAACCACCGGACTGCCCGTCGGGTACTTCGGCGCGAGCACCGGCGCCGCGGCCGCGCTGGTCGCCGCGGCCGGAGCGGACGTCGACGTCCGCGCGATCGTGTCGCGTGGCGGGCGTCCCGACCTCGCCGGTGCGGCCCTGCACCGGGTGCGCGCCCCGACCCTGTTGATCGTCGGGGGAGCCGACGACGTCGTCCTGCGCCTCAACCGGCGCGCACGCGCCGCTATGCCCGGGGAGACGTGCCTGGCCGTCGTCCCCGGTGCCACGCACCTGTTCGAAGAACCCGGTGCGCTCGACCAGGTCGCGTACCTCGCCCGCGACTGGTTCACCACCCGTCTCGGCCGTGGGCCGAGGACCCCGGCACCCGCACTGGCCGAGTCCGGCCCGGGCGAAGGAAAGGAAGGCCCCGACGGCCGCAGTCCACATTCCGGCAGCGCGTCGTGAGGGGGTGGAGAGCGACCTCGCCGCGCTCGGCCGGCTCCGGGACGAGCATTTGCCAGTGCGCGTGCGGGCCCCACAGGATCTCGCGATCAGCCCTGCTGCGCAGGTTCGCCCACCGCGAACGCGTCCTCGTCCTGAGCCGGGTCCGGAAGTCCCGGGACCGAAGGTCCCAAGCCCCTCCCGCTCCGCCGCCGAGCGCGGTCGACTGAAGCAGCAGGGGGCCGAGAGCGGGAGGCCACTGATGCCGGACCACCGGATTCCGGACGCCGCCACCGTGCGGACCGCGGTCGCCATGGCCGTCCGCGCCCCGTCGGCGCACAACGCGCAGCCTTGGCAGTGGCGCATCGGGTACAGCACCTTTCACCTCTTCGCGGATCCGGAACCCCGGCCGCCGGAGAGCGAACGGGACCGGCGGGACCTGGTGCTCGGCTGCGGCGCGGCCCTGCACCACCTGCGGGTCGGGTTCGGTGCGCTCGGCTGGGCCACGACCGTCGATCGGTTACCCGATGCCGCCGATCCCGGCCATCTCGCCGTGGTGACCCCGCACTGGGCCGAGCCGTCCGAGCGGGACGTCGTGCTGGCGGCCGCGATCCCCCACCGCCGCTCGGACCGGCGACCGCACGGGAGCTGGCCGGTACCGCGCGAGTACCTCGCCGCGTTGAGCGGGGAAGCGGCTCGCGAAGGCGTCCTGGTGCGGGTGCTGGACCGTTCCGCCAGCCGGCTGGTCACCGCGGCGATCGCCGGCGAGTTCCCGCCCGATGCCGGGCGTCCGTCCCCCGTCCGGAGTCCGGCAGGCGCCGCGGTGCTGCACCGGCGGGCGGCACCGTCCGCCATCGCACCGGACAACGAGGGGACCGTGCTGCTTGTCCTGAGCACCCCGGGCGACGACACGTTCTGGCGCCTGCGTGCGGGCGAAGCGACGAGCGCGGTCCTGCTGAGAGCGACCGCCCTCGGGCTGGCTTCCTGCGCGCTCACCGAGCCGCTGGTGACTCCGGAAGCGCGGGAGGTCCTCGATGATCTCGTCACCGACGCCGGTGTCCCCCAAGTGCTGCTGCGCGTCGGCTGGGCGCCGGCCAACGCCGCGCCGTTGCCGGCAACACCACGGCGAGGCCTGGCCCACGTCCTCGAGCCGCTCCAGGCGCCACCGAAGTACCACCACCGCGCCGTCAGGTGAAGGACTTTGTGCCGTCGAAGGCCGTGACTTCCAGCCCTGCTCGGCCCGGTCGCCGGCCGGGCAGGGTGGGGAACGGCCGACGGCGGGAGGCGACGATGCGGTTCCGGGACCGGCGGGAAGCCGGCCAGACCCTGGCAGCGCGGCTGCACTACCTACGCGGGCACGAACCGATCGTCCTCGGCCTGCCCCGCGGCGGCGTCGCCGTCGCCCGCGAGGTCGCCGACGCCCTGCACGCCCCGCTCGACGCACTGCTGGTCCACAAACTCATCGCGCCACGCCGCCCGCACCTCGTCATCGGCGCGGCCGGCGAGCCCGGCGTCATCGTCAGCAACCCGAACACCATCCGGGCACTCAAGGTCACCCCAGCCGAATTCGGCCGGGTCGCCAGATCGGCGAAAGCCGAACTCGCCCGGCGCACCACCCGCTACCACCCGGACGCCCCGCCACTGCCGGTCGCCGGCCGGACCGTCGTCCTGGTCGACGACGCCATCACGACCGGCGCCACCACCCGGGCCGCGATCCGAGTGCTGCGGGCCAGAGAAGCCGGCCGGATCATCCTCGCCGTGCCGGTCGCACCCCTCGAGATCCTGGGGGCGCTCGCCACCGGCGTCGACCAGACCCTCTGCCCGGTCCCGCTGCGGCGCAAGGGCTCTGTCGGCGACTGGTACACCGACTTCGACCAGCTCGACGACACCGAGGTCCTCGAACTGCTGGCACGGGAGCCGGCCGCCACCGGAACGACCTGGACCTGATGCCGGGAGCGGGCACCCGCCGCCCCGTTCCGGCCCGGATTCAGCTCGCGTCGTCCGCTCCAGGCTCGACGAGTCTCCGTTCGACCGCGACGAAGCGGCTCGGATCACTTCCGGCCCGGGCCCCGCAGGCGAGCCAACGGCTGAACCCCACCGGATCGCGCCGCTCCATCTCGTCCAAGCAGGCCCGCCGGAGCGAGGCCAGCCACTGCCTGGCGCGGCCGCGACCACCATCGCCTCGACCACGTCTACCTCGCCCACACCGACCACGACGCACCGCAGGTCCCCCTCCGCCACACCGCCAACGAGCGCGCCGGCCTCATCGAACGACGCTGGTGGCCGGCGACCGCACTGGCCGCGTGCACGGACAAGCTGCTGCCGGCCGAGCTGCCGGAACTGATGAACGCACTGCTCGGCGACCGGTTCCCCAGCACTCCACCGGCTCTTGCCGCCTGCAGTCTCAGTCACCGCGGTGGGCGGGCGCACGGTGGTCCGGCGCAACGCATCGCGATCCGCGTCCGCAATGACTCAGCCCACCACGAGCCACTGCAGAGCTTCGGATCGCCCCACGGCCGGACACGCTTCCCAGCGCCCGGGGCTCTCGTGAGTTCGAGCACTCACCGGAGTGTCACCAACCTCAGGCCTCGATGCGAAGCGACCCTCGTCGACGAAGCGCCTTGCTCGCGGAGGCAGGCGGCGCCTACGACAGGGAACGCTTCGTCGGAGTGCGCGCAGCGACCTCCTCGAGCTCACCTTCCACGACCTCCTGGTCTTTCAGCGCGACTGTCGCTCGCAGCGTCTTGCTGCCCGTCTCCGGGAGTGTGAAGTAGACGGCGAGGCAGACGACGATGACCACGATCATGTAGAGAGCGACGAACCTGGGGTGCCCGGCGCCGACGAACGCGGCCGCGATCAGGGGGGCGGTGCCGCCGAAGACGGCGATCACCAGCTGGTGGGAGAAGCCGATGCCGGACACCCGGACCGACGCCGGGAACAGCTCCGCCTGGATGGTCGGGTACACCGCCTGCCAAATGCCCAGGACGATCCATCCCGATGCGGCCACCACGACGTAAACCCAGAAGCCCGGCCGGTCGAGAAGGAGCAGCAGCGGGTAGAAGAGCACGATCATGCCGACCGCACCCACGATGGGGAAGATCTTGCGCCAGCCGAGCCGGTCCGACAGCGCGCCGCAGATCGGCACGATGATGACCAGCAGGGTGAGCCCGATGACGCTGCCGACCAAGGTGGAGGACTTGTCCCGTCCGCTGGTGAGCTGGGCATAGGTGGGCAGGAAGGTTGCCCAGGTGTAGTAGGCCACAGCCGGCGCGGACAGCGCCGCCGTCTGCAGCAGAGCCTTCGGATGCTCACGGAGCAGAGCCAGCAGCCGTGCGGGTGCCGACTTCTTGTCGACGAGGGAACTGGCCTCGAACTCGGAGGTCTCGTCGGCGCGGGCCCGCAGGACGAGACCGACCACACCCAGGATGCCACCCACGAGGAACGGGATGCGCCAGCCCCAGGCCGCAAGCTCGGCCGGGGAGAAGGCCGAGGTGGTGATCGCGGCGGCCCCGGTCGCGGCGAGGGTCGCCAGGCCGCTCGCCATGTTCGAGAAGGACCCGAACAGGCCCCTCCTGTTCGGCGGGGCGTGCTCGACCATGAACGAGATGGCGCTCTGCTGTTCGCTGCCGGCCGAGATGCCCTGCAGGATCCGGGCCACCACGAAGAGGATGGGCGCCGCGTAGCCGATCGTGCCGTACCCGGGGGTGAGCGCGATGATCAAGGCGCCGAGCGCCATCCCGGACACGGACAGGGTGAGGACAGCCCGTCGGCCGTAGCGATCGGCCAGCGGCGAGACGATGATCCCGCTGAAGGGGCGGACCACGAACCCGATCGCGTACGTGAGCAGCGCCGCGATGAGCGAGGCGAACGCGGAGTGGCTCGGAAAGATCTGCGGAGCGAACACGGCGGCCAGCAGCCCGTAGACGTACCAGTCGTACCACTCGACGAAGTGGCCGATCGTGCCCGCCACCATGTTGACCGGGCGGCGAGGGCGTTCCAGAACCTCGGAGAGCTCGGAAGGGCTTGCCGTCCCGGAGGCGTCTGAGGAGTTCGTCGTCATTGAGCGCTCCACAATGAGATCGGTTGCTGAGATCGGTTGCAGAGACCGTAAGGAGCGTGCGAGTATTTGTCAATCACGCTCTCGACCAGACGGGACACCGGTGTTCACCAAGCTTGCGACATTGCGCACGATCGACGAGTCGGGTGCTGTGCTCATCGTCCGGCTGCCCGACGCGGACAGCGCGGAACGCGTCGCGCACGCCGCGATCGAGGGCGGGTTCCGCGCCCTCGAGATCACGCTCTCCATCCCCGGGGCCGTCGAGCTCATCCGACGGCTGGCCACCCGGTACGCACCGGACGGTGTCGCCGTGGGAGCGGGAACCGTCCTCGACGGCCACGCCGCGTACGAGTGCATCCGAGCCGGTGCGGCCTTCTTGGTCAGCCCGCAGCTCAACGCAGAGATGATCCGCGTCGCCAACCGCTACCAGGTGCCGACGATCAGTGGGGCCTTCACCCCGACCGAGATCCTCGAGACCGCCGAGGCGGGTGCGGACATCGTCAAGATGTTCCCGACCGATAACGCGGGTATCCCCTACGCCAAGGCCGTGCTCGCACCGCTGGCGCACCTGCCGATCATGCCCGCCGGCGGGGTCACCGCAGAGAACGTCAAGGAGTGGTTCGCCGCAGGCGTGGCGGGCGTCGGTGTGGGCAGCGCCGTCACCAAGGCATGGCAGCCCGACGGCGACTTCACCCGGGTGACCGCTGCCGCCCGCGACTTCCTGATGGCGGTGCGGGGCGCGCGCGGATGAACGCGCCGACCCTGCACATCGTCATCGGCACGGCGGGCTCCGGCAAGTCGACGATCGCCCAGCGCCTCGCCCGGCAGCACGGCGCCGCGTACCTCGACAAGGACGCGATGAGCGCGCGGTTCGTCGAGACCGCCCTGGTGTCGGCCGGGTACGACCCCGGCGATCGCGAGGCCAACCCGTTCTACCGCGACCACATCCTGCCGCTTGAGTACGACTCGCTGCTCGACGTCGCCGGGGCCAACCTCCGCCTCGGTTGCCCCGTGGTGGTCGACGCGCCCTTCAGCCCCTATCTGTCCGACCCCACCTTCATCACCGCGGCCGCGGAGCGCTTCGACTGGCCGCCGATCGACGTGGAGGTGGTACGTGTCCGCGTCTCCCCGAAGACGCTGCAGGACCGGCTGCGCAAGCGTGGCCTCAAACGCGACCAGATCAAGCTCGCCCATTGGGACGAGTACTGGGCCGAGCACGGCGGGCTGCGGTGCGCGTGGACCGGCGTACGGCTGTCAGAGCTCTCCAACGACGCGCAGGAGGCCCGATGATCAGCGGAACGACCACCCTCGTCGCGCACCTGGGCTACCCCACGCACACGTTCAAGTCGTCGCTGATCTGCAATCCCTGGTTCGAGAGGAACGGCATCGACGCCGCTGTCGTCCCGATGGGGATCAAGGCCGAGGACTACCTGGGCTTCTTCCGATCGATCTTCGCCCTCACCAACGTCCGCGGCGCGCTGATCACCATGCCGCACAAGGTCGCCACCATGGAACTGGTGGACGAGATCAGCCCGGCCGCCGCGATCGCCGGAGCGACGAACGCCGTGCTGCGGCGGGAGGACGGGTCGCTGCTCGCCGACCAGTTCGACGGCGCCGGCTTCGTCCGCGGCATGCTGCGCAAGGGTTTCGACCCGGCCGGGAAACGCGCGCTCGTCGTCGGCAACGGCGGGGTCGGTTCTTCGATCGCCGCGTCGCTGGCCGGCCTCGGCCTGGCCGAGATCGGCTTGTTCGATCCCGACGCAGCCGCCTCCGACGCGCTCTCCCAGCGCATCGGCCTGCACTACTCGGACCTGAAGGTCGTGGTGGGATCGCGGGATCCCGACGGCTACGACCTGATCGTGAACGCCACCCCCCTCGGGATGAACGACGGCGATCCGCTGCCGGTCGACGTCGGCCGCCTCGCGCCCGGTGCGTACGTCGGAGATGTGGTGCTCAAGACCGACATCACCCCGTTGTTGCGGGCAGCCAAGGACAAGGGCTGCCCGATCCAGGTCGGCAGCGACATGCTGTTCGAGCTGATTCCCGCGTACCTGGAGTTCTTCGGGTTCGAAGGCGCCACACCTGAAGAGCTGCGCGCAGCCGCGCGGTGACTGTGACTTTGATCCCCAGCTGGAGGAGTGTGCACAATGCGAGCTTTGGTCAGTGGCGGAAGCAGCGGCATCGGCGCGTCGACATGCGTCAGGCTCGCCGAGGCCGCTCTTGCGCGGGGCGAGCTGGCGCAGATCGCGGTGTGCGGCCATAAATTGACAACTGGTCAAGAGCAGATAGTCCGTTCGATTCAGTCGCTGGGCGGTACTGCGATCGCGTTGGTGGGCGACCTCGGTGATCCCGACGTGCCAGGTCAGCTCGTCGAAGCCGCGGTAGCCGAGTTCGGCGGCCTGGACGCGCTGGTGGCGAATGCCGGAATCGCCAGTCCCGGCGCAATCTGCGACTTGTCCGTCGAGGACTGGGACGACATGTTCTCCGTCAACCTCCGCGGCGCGTGGCTTCTCGCCAAAGCAAGCTACGCGCACCTGAAGCGCAGTCGCGGTTCGGCCTGCTTCACCTCCTCGATGTCCGGTCAGCTGCCCCATGCCGGGTCAGGTGCCTATAGCCCCAGCAAAGCCGCTTTGACCATGCTGGCCCAGACGCTCGCTTTGGAGTGGGCACCTGACGGTATCCGCGTGAACGTGGTGTCGCCGGGCATGACCCATACCGCGATGACCGAGAAAATGTACGCCGACCCCCAGATCAAGAAAGAACGGGAAGACATCATTCCGCTGGCAAGGATCGGGGAACCCGCGGATATCGCGAACGTGATCGAATTTCTGGTAGGCCCGCTGTCGGGTTATGTCACCGGGCAGGACATCTGCGTCGACGGCGGCTTCTCAAAGTCTATTCTCAGCCATATTCCCGGTCGGCCGAGCTCCAGCTCTTGAGGCTCAATGTGCCCACTGCCGGAAACGTCCGATCCTGGGACGTCCGCAATCGAGTACCGGCACAGTCGATGGCTGTTCATCGGCGGGCTGGTCATGTGCGTTTTCTTCGGGTTGGCCACCGTCTTCCCGGACGTCGGAACCCCGTCGGCATCGTCGAAGAATCTACGTGGACTGCGGTGGCGAGCCGGTCGCAAATCCGACCTGATCGCGCGAGGGCAGTGGCGTCAGCTCTGGTGTTCACTGCCGTGGACCGTCGCTTCGTCACCCGCCACGCAGCGCTGACGAACGGCCTGCCCAACAGCGCCATGGTCCGACAGTTGCCCCAGGAGATAGCCAGAGTCCAGCCGGACCCACTCCACTAGTTTCCCAATTTCCAGCCTTTATCGACAAGGTCGCGCATTGCTTGACCGAACTCGAACAAGGTGTTTTCTTCGCGAATCACCTCAAGAACAACATTGCTCACTCCACAAGTTGCTTCGACAGCAGCTCCCAACCCTGCGAAATCCACCACCCCGGTGCCGATCGGATCATGACCCCACGTCTCCAACCCCGTGTCAGAAATATGAACGAGCGCAATATCATCCTGATACGAGAGCAAGCCCGTCACGGGATCTTCCTCGATATAGGCAGCGTTGGCGACGTCGTACACGATCTTCAGCGCGTCATCGTCGACCGTACTGACGATACCCGCCAGATCCCGGACGGTCGGAGCGAAGCAGTACGGAGTATTTTCCAGAAGTAGCCGCGTGCCGGCCTGCTTGGCCAGTGGAATCAGGCCACCCAGGCTCTCGTGCATCCATCCGTGCGCTTTTTCGAGTGAAGGTGAAATCATGGGGCGTCGCGTACCGGGTGATATCACGACGTCGGGGACATCCCAAGTAACAGCCAAGTCGATCACCGACTTGATGTGCTCAATACTCTTGCGACGCATGTTCGCACCGGGACTTGCCAGATTGATGTCATATCCACCGGCATTGAGCGATCGGATACTCGCACCGTAATCACTGAGCCTCGCCTTTACGGCCGAGCGCTCCGAGCTGGAAATTTCATCCGGCCAACAATGCGGAGAGCTGATCGGAACTTCGAACGTCGAATACCCATCGTCGACCAGTTCCGCAATGGCATCGATCGCCGTAGCCGACCATAGATACGAAAACGTGTTGATGATCACGTCGAAACATCCCTCACTTCTTGGCGTGGCTGCTCCAGGCTCGTCCGGGTTGCTCCTCGGTGGGGAGCCCGGCGGCGGCGAGGATGCGATCGAGGAGCAGCTGGGTCTTCACCGCGTCAGCCCCGGACGTCAAGGGCTCACCGCGGTCCCGGACCCGGTCGAGGAAGTGGTGAACCGCTCCGGCGAAGCCGAACGTCTGCGTCGCCGTCGCCCAGCCGAAGGCCTCGGGCGACATCTCGCGCACGGTCGTCCCGTCGGGCCGGGTGATCGAGATCCGGTCGGGCGCGGTGACGTTCGCGCTCGCCGCGCCTCCGTGGGCGTCGAGTTTCTCGCTCCAGCCGCCGGCGTCGCGGGCCCCCACGAGCACGCCGGTGTGACCGTTGTCGAACCGGACGAGCGCGGCCACGCCGTCCTCCTGCCAGCGGTCCTCGCCGGCCGCGTGCGCGCTGACGTCGACGGGCTCGCCCCCGCAGTACCAGCGCAGCAGGTCGACCATGTGGATCGCGTTTTCGAAGGTGGCGCGGTACTCGGAGCCTGCCCGGTTCTTCTGGGCGACGCAGAAGCTCGCGCCGCTCTCCCCGAAAGCCGCGCGACCGGCCTCGTACACCGGAGCGAAGCGACGGTTGAACCCGACCATCAGCACCCGCTTTCGTGCGGCGGCCAGCTCGGCGAGGGACTGCGCGTCGGACGCGCTCGTCGCCAGCGGCTTCTCGCAGAAGACGTCGACGCCGGCCTCCAGCGCGAGTCGCGTCGCGTGGACGTGCTCCGACCGGGGCGTGAGGACGAACAACGCGTCCAGTTCCTCCGCCTCGAGCAACGCCTCGACCGTAGGATAGGCACGGCGGAAGCCCCAGCGCCGCATCAGGGGCTGCGGGTCATCTTTGCGGGTGACCAGGCCCCGAAGCTCCACGTCGTCGCGCGCGACGAGGGTCGGGAGCTGGGCGATGCTCGCGATGTTGCCGGCGCCCGCCACCCCGATGCGCAGCACATCCGGACTCGTCACGCGGGCACCACCGCGGCGAGCATCTTGCGGAGCGCGAGCGCGGAGTCCTTGAAGCCGATCGCGGGGTCGGGCAGGTCCTGCGGATGCCACCGGTACTCGTACTCGAGGGAGAGCACGTCGTCGTAGCCGCGGCGCACGAGTTCCTCGAGGATGTCGGGCCACGGCACGACGCCCGTACCGACGACCCGGGATCGGACGGCGCGTTCCTCGGCCTTGACCCGGGCGGTGTCCGAGGCCCGGAAGGGTGCCTCCGGGTCCTTGAAGACCAGGTCCTTCACGTGCACGTGGCCGACGAGCTCGCCCTGGACGGCAAAGGCCTCCTGCCAGGTCTCGTCATGGGTGAAGGTCAGGTTGGCCTGGTCGTACAGGACGCGGACGGAGGGCGAGCCGACCTCGCCGACGAGACGGGCGGTATCGGCCGCGGTCTGCGTCATGGTGCCGAAGTGGTTCTCGACGCAGAGCACGACGCCCGCGTCCGCGGCCTCGGGCGCGAGGACGGTCAGCGCGCTCCGCAGCTGCTCCCAGTGCCGGGCGTGCTCGGTGTCCCCCGGGTGCCAGGCGCCGGCGTACACCCGGACGCGGGTCGCACCGACGGTGTGCGCGGCCTCGATGCAGGCGCGGAACTCGTCGATCCCCTGTTGCCGGCTCGCCGCGTCGAGGCTGTTGATGGCGGTCGTGTACGGGGTGAGGGCGACGATCGGGACACCTTCGGCGTCGGCGATCGCGGCGGCCTGCCGCGCGGACCGCGGGTCCGACGGGCTGATGGCCGCCGGGTAGTCGTCCTGGTAGATGACTTCGGCGGCGTCGAGACCTGCCGCGGCGAAGAGGCGCAGCGCTTCGGCGAGGTCACGGCCCGGGGTTCCCAGCGTGTGTCCGGCGATGATCATGAGAGAGGAGTGCTCCTTTGTGGCGGGCGGTTCCAGTCCGCCGGGCCGACGAGGTTCGGGGGGTTCTGCACCCGGGACCGGTCGACGAGCTCCATCAGCAGGCCCCAGGGGGTGACGAAGTACGTCCACCGGTTGCCGGCCACGAGGGGGCTGTCGGGACCGACTTCCTTGCGGCCGCCGAGGATCCGGACGTCCGGGATCGTGGCGAGGTGGGCGATCGCCGCGTCGACGTCGTCGACGACGAAGCACAGGTGATGACCGCCCCGGTCGCTGTGCCGGGGATGCTGGGTCCGCCGGTCCGCGGACCGCCACTCGAACAGCTCGACGTTCAGGTTCGGCGGGAGCCGCAGCATGGCGAGTTCGAGGGCAGCGTCCGGCGGGACGTCGAAGTTCGCCGGCATGAACGACGGGTCGGGTCCGCGCCGGGAGCGGTAGAGTTCCTCCGCCCCGAGGACCTCGACGAAGAAGCGCACCGCCTCGTCCAGGTCGGGGACTGTGTACGCGGCATGGTCCACGTGACAGAGCCCGGGCAGCAGCCGGCCGGTCATCGCACGGGCCTGGTCGAGGAGCGGACGAGTAGCTGCGGCTGGAGCACCACGTGCTCGACCGAGCCGCCGTTCGCCACCTGCTCGGCGAGCCGGATGGCGATGCGGCCCATCTCGGCGATGGGTTGCTGCACCGAGGTCAGCGGCGGGTTGCTGCGGGCGCCGAACGCCAGGCCGTCGAAGCCCACCACCGAGACGTCGCCGGGGACCGACATCCCCCGCGAGCCGAGTGCGCTGATGAGTCCGAAGGCGACCAGGTCGTTGCCCGCGATGACGGCTGTCGGCCGCTCACGCAGGCTTACGAGCTCTTCTGCGGCACGTTCGCCGGCGCCGACGCCGATCCCGTTGCTGTCGAGCTCGATCGGCGTCATCCCGTGCTTCTCCGCCAGCGTCCGGTAGGCCTGGCGTCGGTCGGCGGCGGTGTGCGTCCCCGCGATTCCCGAGACGTAGGCGATGGAGGTGTGCCCGAGCTCGAACAAGTGGTCCAACGCGAGCGCGATCCCGGCCGCGCTGTCGACGGTCACTGTGGATGCCTGGTCACCGGACTCGACCCGGTCGATGACGACCAGCCGCTTTCCGAAGCCCCGGGACTCGAACTCGGCGGGAAAGACCCGGGCGTAGGGGGCGATCACCGCGAACGGCGCGTACATCGCCTGCATGGCGTCGAGGTACCGGGCCGTGGCGTCCGCGTCGTTCTCCGTCACGCACAGCACCAGCTGATAGCCACGCTCCCCCGCGGCGGCCGTCATGGCCTTCGCGAGCTCGGCGAAGTACGGGTTGGTGATGTCGGGGACGACCAGCGGCACGAGGGTGCTGACCTTGGTCCGGAGCGCCTGGGCGAGCGGGCTCATCCGATAACCCATGGCGGCCGCCACCTGGCGGACGTGCTCCAGGGTCTCCCGCTTGACGGCCTCGGGGCGGGAGAACGCCCGCGAGACCGTCGACCGGTGGACCCCGGCTGCCGCCGCTACCTCATCGATGCTGGGTGTGGACACCGGTTCTCTCCTGTCGGCCGTGCGCGTACGCGTCCCAGATGACGGCCATCGTGGCCTCGAGATCGCTGATCCGCGGGAGTTCCACGAAATCACGTCTCAGCTGCTCGGCCACCTGGTCGACGAACAATCCGTACAACGGATCGCTGTCCACGTCGATGACCGCGGTCTCCGTGACGCCGTCGACGGAGGTGAACGACGCGTTCCCGTCGGACCCGATGGTCGCGGCCCCCGCGGCGCCGATCCGCATGAAGGAGCAGTGCCGCTTGAGCGGCGCCCCGGGGAACGCGTATCCCACCTCGATGGTGGCGATCCGTCCGTCGGCCGTGGTCAGCGTCATCGAGGCGTAGTCCTCGACACCACGGCCGTGCAGCCTCGACGACAAGGCCGCCGTCACCGCTACTTCCTCCGCACCGGCCGAGCGGAGGAAGAGATCCACGAAGTGCGGAGCGAGGTTGACCATGCACCCGCCGCCGGCGCGCTCGACGTCGACCATCCACGGACTGCCGTTGACGAGGTAGCGGTCGGGCGGGCCCGCGATGAACTGCACGCTCTCGTACTCCGAGCGGCCGGCCTTCGCCAGCCAGCGGTCGGTCGGGCCTCCCCGCTGCACGAGAGTCACGGCGACCGGTACTCCGGCGGCGTCCGCGGCCGCGCGGACGTCGACCAGTTCCCGCAACGACACCCCGGCCGGCTTCTCCACGACGAGCGGGATGCGCCGGGCGACCAGAGCGAGGCAGACCTCGCGCATGACGTCGTGCGGGACGAAGACGTACGCCAGTTCGGCGTCCCCGTGGGCCGCAAGCACTTCCTGCCAGGACTGGTAGAGCGGCGCGTCCCAAAGACGCGCAAGGTGCTCCGTGCGCGACGGGTCGGGGTCGCTGACCCCCACGACGTCGTGTTGCTCGGCGATCCGGTCCGCGCACAGGGGCACATGCCAGTGCGACGCGCCGAGGATGATCGTCTTGGCTTTTTTCATGCCTGCGCACCACCGGAGCCGAATATCCCGTCGGCGAACTCGCCGGTCCGCGGAGCCTGGCGGCGCCCGACCAGCGCACTGTCACCGGCACGCAGATCGGGAGGACCAGTGGTCATGAACCCCTCATTGAGATCGATTGCTGAGATCGGTTGCAGAAAAAGCTAACGGAGGACCACCTACGTGTCAACCACGGCCCTCGTTGATCTACCGCCGAAGAGCGCGAACGCGCCGGTACCGAGCCAGGGGCCCGGTCTTCTGGGCGCGGCCCAGCTCGATGCAAGCGGATGAGGTTCTCGGGTCAATGCGGCCAGTGCGGCAGCGACTTCCGACCGGCGGTTACGGCGGATACCCCTTCACTCCGGGCGCACACGGCAAGATCGCCGCCGAGGACCTGATCGGGCACCTGCACGCGCACGTCGTGCACCGGTCCGAAAACGAGCCGGACCTGCTCTACATCGACCTGCACGTGCTCTACGAGGGCGCCAGGTGCAGCACCGTGCTGAGCTGCCGGCGTGGTCGGACAGTCCGGGAGCGATGCCCGGCGCCCGCTCCCGATCTCAACGAGGAAGGCGACTGCCTCGCCCAGCGTTTCTCCCAGGCCCTAGACGATTGATGCGTAAGTCTGGGTGGTGACCGGAGACGGACGAAGGGTGCCCAAGATCCGTTTGTGACGACAGACCTGAACACCCTTCTCACCGCACTCTACGTCAAGATCGACGACCACCTCACGGGCCGGCGCCGGATGGGCCGCCCGCCCAGGCTGACCGACGCCGAACTGGTGACTCTGGCGGTGGCCCAGGCACTGCTGGGATTCACCTCCGAAGCCCCCTGGCTGCGATTCCTGCCCACCCGCATGCCCGGCGCGTTCCGCTACCTGCCCGGCCAATCCGGCTACAACCGCCGCCTGCGCGCCGCACTGCCGCTGATCAAGCAGGTCATGCGCTGGCTGGCCGCGGACACCGACCTGTGGACCGACACCACCTGGATCGTCGACTCCACCCCGGTCGAATGCGGCCGATCCCGGCTCACCGTGAAACGCTCGGAGCCGGCCGGCTGGGCCAAATACGGCTTCTGCCGCTCACATTCCCACTGGTTCTGGGGACTGCGGCTGCACCTGGCCTGCACCCGAGCCGGCCTCCCCATCGCCTGGGCCCTGGCCGACCCGAAGGTCGACGAGCGGCAGGTACTCATGGCCATCTGCGACCACGAACCCCACCTGCTCGCCGACCGACCCGGCCTGCTGATCATCGCCGGCAAAGGCTACGTCTCCCGCGAACTCGACCACTACCTCACCGAACGCGGGGTCCGGCTGATCGGCCCTCCTACCGCAACCGCCAGCCTCACCCCGGTGAACCCCTGCTCAAGTCCATCCGCCAGCTCATCGAATCGGTCAACGACACCCTCAAAGGCCAACTCGACCTCGAACAACGCGGCGCGCTCAGCCGAGAACTGGTCAAAGCCGATCTCGACGCCGTGACCGACGGGCTCGCGGTACGACTGGCCGACCGATTCGACGGGCTCGCCATCCGGCTGCGCCGGCACATCCTCAATGCCCGCCGGCTCGCTCCGGCGAGCGCGGCGCTGCTGACGTACCGACCGATGCACTGGGCCGCCGACGCGCGGGACGACCTCAACCTGGTCTACACCCAGTTCCGCTGCTACCTCGCCTACGCCGCGGCGATCCTGCGCGCGTTCGGCGACCACGCGGACGCCGTGATCGACGCACTCCGCGGCACCGAAGCCGACGCCATCCGCCACCTCGCCCAGGCCCGCGTCTGGCTCGCCCTGGACCCGGTCGCCGCCGCCACACACGTCGACGACTGGCAGGCGTTCGAGAAGAAGGCCCTGGACCGAGCCGGTTCCTGATGGCACCCGTCAGTCCTCGGCGGTGCAGTTCGGCCTCGGCTCGCCGGGCTCGGGCCGCCTCGGCGGCGACTCACTCGTGGAAGCCTGGCCGGCGCCACGAGCCGGACACGATCTGTAGGCACTTCTCCCAAAAGGGGGCATCTGGGCCGTTATCGATATTTCGCGCCGGTTGGCTTGCTCCGACTGGAAGGTCACCATGCGGAAGTTCGCGACACTATGGGAAGGTTTTCGCAGGTAGCAGCCGTCGATTCACTCCTTTGCCGGAAAGACTGTTGATCAGGTACGGGGATAGCGTGGTCGGCGCTGCGGTGACTACTGCAGCCCAGGGGGGCACATGAGCTCGCAACAGCAAAAACTCCGGGTGGTCCCGGCGTCAGCCGTTCGCCACGTACAGCGCCTGACGCCGGTGACCCGCACGGAGGCGCTGACTGCGCTGCAGTGGAACCTCGTCGCACGCACCGACGACGACCTGAGCCTGACGTTCGTCGTCGATCTCTCGAGGCAACGAGTCAGCAGCATCGCGGGCGTACAGGTGACCGAGGGAAGCGACAGCGTCACCGTGGCGATCCTCGGATTCCGCGCGACGGGCGACGTCGACCGCGTCGCGAGTGCGCGATACGGCGAGTACATGATCGACCTTGCCGAACCACTGGCCGGTCGCACGGTCGTGAATTCCGAACAATAAGTTCCATCACCTCAGTTCCCCTGCCGGCATCACTTGAATGCAACGAGGAGTTGAATTGAGATACAGAAGATTCATGCCCAATTCGACGCTGGCACTATTGTTGGTCGCAGCGAGCTGTCCGACAACAGCAATCCTCACCACGTCGACGGCATCCGCAGCTTCATCCACACCATTCGGCGAACTCCGAGCCGAGATCAACGCATCACCGCAGGCGTACGGGGATCCTTTCTACGACCAATCCACGAACACGCTGCACGTGACCATGGCACACCCCGAGGCCCTGAAAGGGACACCGGCACTTCGATCCTCGGACGACGTCGACGGCGAAGCACTGGGCGCGAGGCAAAACGTCGCTATCGAGGTCGACAGCGTGAAGTACAGCCACGAAGAACTCAAACGAGTCATGGATCAGATCTCCACCACGCAGCCGTGGACATCCGACGTCAAGGCATCGCTGGCCACCTGGGGCATCGATCCGAAAGCGGACAAAGTAGAGGTCGGTCTCACCCAGGTGACGCCCGCCATAGCTCAAGAGGCATCGGCGCTCTTCGGGGACAAAGTCGAGCTGGTCACTCGATCTCGCGACAAGAGCGCCGACAAAATCACCAAACTCAGCGGCCTACCCAAGGTCGTGAAAATCGCATCGCAGGACAACGCGAAAACGGGCACCTCCGCCCGAAAGAGCTTCGCACCGGCGGCAGCAGGGCCACCTTTGGTCGACTCCGAGCCCTACATCGGCGGCGACCGCATGTGGCGGGAGTTCAACGTAGCCGGGCAGGAGGAACTGGAGGAGTGCACGGCCGGGGGAATGTGGAGCACCGGCGCCGACGCCATGGCGTCCGCGGGGCATTGCAGCCAGCCGAACATCAACTGGACGCAGGGCTACTACGACCAGCCGAACAACACGCTTTGGGAAACCGGCCACATGGGTTTTGCCTTCGTGAACGCCTTCAGCGAGGGTGGATCCGACTCCATGCTGCTCGACGGCGGGAACTACGCCCCCTACGTGTGGAGCAGCGCCAACGGTGGACTGCAAGCCACGCCGGTCACCGCCGCCACGACGGTCGCGGTCCAAGGCGTCGCGGTTTGCTTCGATGGATCATTCTCCGGTACCCAGTGCTCAGGCCACGTATCGATCCCGGATCAGTGCTCGATCGTCGAAGGCCCCAACCCGGAAACCGGAATTCCCACAGATGTGACGGTGTGCAATCAGACGCGGGTAACGTCAGCGACGTCGATCGTCCAGTTCGGTGACAGCGGCGGCCCGGTCTTCCTGGATCTCGGCACGAGTGGCGCCGCCGCACTCGGCGTGATCTCCGCGCTCAACGACAACGGACTCACGGGCGTGTACGCCAACAGGACCGGCATGATGGCCCACTTCGTCGGAGACTTCGTCATCTGATCGCAAAGCGCTCACCTCGCCATCCGTCCCCAGCCTGACAAGTAGAAGCACCGGCCAGATCCACACGAAGCCGCGGAGGTTCCACGCTCGATCTCCGCAGTTGATCGTGATTCCGGCCCACGGCCGCCGCACAACGACGGCCGTGGGCCGAAGTCGCTGCTGTGAACTCGTGCGCGACCGGTGATCCGCTCAGCCGACGACCCTCCACTCGCGACGACGTCGCGGCCCGCGCTGGTTGATCAAGACTGCGCGCGACGTCCGGACAGACGTCGGTGCCGTGGCGCAGGGTCCCGACTTCTCGACGGTTCCGACACGAGCTCCGAGTGGGTGGAGCTGTGAACCGTCTCCGAGGTATCACCGGGAACTCAGTCGATGTGCAGCTTGAACGCATGCGTGCAGTCGCTCGGACAGGCGAAGATGTTCAAGGCGCCCTGCCTGCCGAACTCCCACCCGACGGGATCCAGCCGGCCGACCTCGCAGGAGCACAGCTCGTCTTCGTTTTCATAGGTGTGCAGCGACAAAAGGAGACGAAGGCCCGTGCCACAGTCCTCGCAGTTCAGTTTCCACGGACTGGTTTGCCACCAGAAAGCCCAGCCGCCGACCTTGCTGGCCTGGATGACCGGAGGCCACCCCTCGTAGTCGTCGTCGACGAAGCCGGCCTTGTCCACAAACGACAGAGTCGATTTGATCTCGTCCGGCACTTCGTCGAGATCCGGATATTCGACGACCTGGCACGGGTTCAACACGCACGGACGCGGGATGAACTCGGCGTCGACGGTCGCCGGCCGTGGCGGTGGCCCGGCCGGCTCGGTCACCTCCGCGGACGCTCGCCAGACCATGTGGACTCCGGGACCGTAGAAGTCGGCACCGTTGTGCTCGTTGGGGCAGAGCAACACCTGCAGCAGATCGGTGCCGTCCGGGAAGGGCAGGTCCGGGAAGTCACGGCGGAAGAGCTGGATCGCGCTGACCAGCGCGACCGGCTCTTCAACCTGGTGCTCGGGCGTCCAGCCCTCCTGCGGTCGTCCGCTGGAGGTGGGCATCCGTCCGTCGCAATGCGGCCACGGCTCGGCGGCGGGCCACCACAGTGGGCCTCCGATGTGGCTGTCGCGAGCGGTGGGCTCGCCGGGCTTCGGGTGCAGGCGGGTGGCGGTGCGCGCGAGTTCGGTGATCCCCGGGATCTCGCGGCCGTTGTCGGTGGGTGCTGGGGTGGTCGGCACGATCGCGGACACTACCGGGGCTCACCGACAATTTTGACGCTGCTGGGCTGGACCGCGCCGGCAACGCGAGCGTGTCGAGCCGCCTCTCGATGTCGGCGAACCTCAGGCGCCTTTCGACGGCTTCGCCAGCACCGGGGGTGGGTCGGCGGCTACTTGGCGGTCCCTGGACCGCCCTCCACCACGTGGTTGCCGAGGTCATCGGGTGGACCGCGCGCTGGGGGCCGGCCGTTGTCCCGGTATTCGCCTTGGCCGCGGCGGGGCAAGCCGCGGGCCGACGGTGGTGGCGACGCCGCTGCCACGACACGCTGCTCACCGACGCGCGGTGCGTCACCGTGCTCGCGCCGCCGACCGTCGACCCGGCCGGTGGTGCCCTGCTCTGGTCCGCGCCGGGCGGGCGAAGACGTTCTTCTGGACGGTGTAGGCGTGGAACCAGGCCGTCCGACGGGCGATCAACGATGCCTGTTCGCGTCCGCTCTCAACGAGTTGTTTGGACGGAACGGGCGCGTGAGCAGGCTCGGATGGCACGTGCCGGGTTTGCCGCCGCTGCGCGGAGCGCACTGTCATGCCGCTGATCGGACGGCGCCGGCTGTTGGCACCGGGTCACCACCGCCGAAAGAGTACGGAGTACTGCCTCGAGAGGGTTCACCGTTCGGTGATCGCGAAACTGTCGTCGAGCTTGGCCACGAGGTCCCAGACCATGCCGGGAGCAAACTCATGCGCCCATTGGGTGGCTGCGTCCAAGAAGCCGAGGAGGTCTTGGTGCGTGCTGTGCAGTTGAGCGGTGACGATATCCAACGGTGCCGTGATCGCGCGCTCGATCGGGGGCGGGGCCTCGCCGAGGCCACCGTCGGGCCAGATGCGCACGGCGTTGTCGAGGTGCTCCACCCACGGTGCGGGGCTGTGGCCGAGCCACGGCTGGCCACCGTGCGGGACGGTGGTCCATTCGCGCCAGCCCTCCAGGCCGCAGCAGCAGCTCGGCGGGATAGCGACCCCTGTCTGCGAGTCGCGGGCCAGCAGACCGCCGGCGGCGATCAGGCAGTCGGTCTCGATGATGGCCTGAAGCACGGCGACAGCGTCACGAGGATGTGCCGCAGAGGCATCGGACCCCTGAGGCTGCAGGGCCGCCATCACCGTGCCGACCTCGAGCGGGGACATGCCCGCTGACATGTGGACAAAGGAACGCCCGACACGGGCTGCGACCGGCCAGAAGGTGAACCCGGTCGCGTCGGCCGCGTCGATCACCGGTTCCAGGACGAGCATGGCGGTCAGTCTTCACGGGCAGTGCACCAGCCGCAACGACGTTTGCTCGGCGCTCTTCACACGGCCCACCACCTTCGCACCCGCCCGAGGCACGATCCCGATCGACCGACCCCACGCACACCGCTGTTCCCCGCGCACTCGGCGAGCGGCAACCCCGGGAACGAGACGGCGGATCTTGCTCCAGCTGATCTGAGCCCTACGGCATGGCGGCGTGGAGGCCGGCCAAGACCACATCGACGATCTTCTCGGCCACCTCGCGGGTGAAGGGGTGGCGTCGCCGGATGGCGTAGAGGTACACCGGCCCGGACAGCAGTTCGGTGAGGAAGTAGCTGTCGACAGGGGGGATCTCCCCCTTTCCGACGGCGCTGTCGAATCGCCGGCGGACGGTGACGAGCCGTCGGTCGAAGACCGCCCGGACCACCTCGTCCAGATCCGTGTTCCCGGCAGCCGCGATGCCGGCCTGCAACAGAGCCCGGCCGATCGAGCTCGACACACGCTCGGACAACACCACCAAGAAGTCGACCAGATCCCGGCGAAGGTCGCCGGAGTCGTGGAGAGGTGCGGAATCCTCCGCGTACTGCAGCAACGCGTCGCTGACGAGTTCGGCTCGGTCCGGCCAGTTGCGGTAGACGCTGTTCTTGTTGACCCCGGCGAGTTCGGCGATCTCCTCGTAGCGCAGGCCGGCTACGCCGTTTCGGGCCACGAGCTCCGTCGTCGCCGCGAGAATCTGCGACCGCACTCGAGCGTTGCGGCCACCCGGTCGCGCTGGGCGCGCGCCGGCGTCGGTCGTCTCCGAGGTCTCCGTGTTCTCCGGCACGCCTCCGATTTTCCCATCTCTCGCCGTGGACAGCGCGGCGGACGGAGGCTACCTTAAAGAGACGAACAGTATCTTTAAGGAGGGCGCCAGTGTGACCACCTCACTGGGCACGGTGAAGACCGGCGAGATCGAGATCGCCTACGCGGAGTCCGGTGCCGGTGAGCCGGTGATCCTGCTGCACGGCGGCGAAAGCACCCGCATCCAGTACGACACGTTCCGGCCCCTGCTCGGTGCCGGCATCCGGGCGATCGCCTACGACCAGCGCGATTCCGGAGCGTCGGTCAACCCGCCCGATCCCTACGGCATCCCCGACCTGGCCGAGGACTGCGCCGCGCTCATCAGGGGACTCGGGTACGAGCGAGCGCACCTCTTCGGATCCTCGTTCGGCGGCTTCATCGCCCTGCAGGTCGCGGTGTCGATACCCGGCGCCGTCCAATCACTGACGGTCGGCGCCACCTTCGCCGACGCCTCGGCCCTGCAAGCACCCGTGGCCTCCGAGATCGTCGAACTGTCTCCGTCGCAGCGCGATGCGCGGATGCTCGCCTTCGCCCTGTCCGAACGCGGGCAAGCAGACGAGGAAGTGGTGGCCGAGCTCAAGTCGATCCTGGTCCATCGCCCACCGGAGGCGGATGCGCGGCGGCTGGCCGCGATCCCGGGCTTCGACCTCACCGGACGCCTGCCCGAGATCACGGCGCCCACCCTGCTCGTCTACGGCGAGGACGATCCCGCGGCCAGTCCCGAAATCGGACGGAAGCTCGCCGACGCGATCCCCGGGGCGAGGCTGGCGGTGATTCCGGACGCTCGCCACGGAATCACGATGGAGTTCGCCCGGGAAACCGCTCGGTTGCTCCGCGATTTCGTGCTCGCCCACCCGTCGCGGTCAACGCGCTGAAAATTCCCGGCTACCTTGTGGAGAACGCATGAAAATCCTCGTCTCCGGCGCGGGCGTCGCCGGTCTCTCGCTCGGACGTGACCTCGGGATGCGAGGTCATCACGTCACGATCGTCGAGCGCGCCGATCGACTCCGGGGCAACGGTTCGCCCATCGACGTCCGCGGCGACGCGATCGCGGTCACCGAGAAGATGGGCATCCTGCCCGCGGTCCGCGACGCGCGGATCCGCATGACCGAGCAGGTGCATTTCGTCGACGAGAATGGCGTGGCCATCGGCCGGCTGCCCGCCGATATCGGCGATTCGGCCGACGACATCGAGATCGCCCGCGAGGACCTGTCCCGGATCCTGGCCGACGCGCTGCCCGAAACCGTGGACCTGCGGCTGGGCGAGTCGGTGAACTCGATCGCCGAGCACGACGACCGCGTGGATGTCGGCTTCGTCTCCGGCAGATCGGAGAGCTTCGATCTCGCCCTCGGCGCCGACGGTGTGCACTCGGCGGTGCGGCGGCTCGTGTTCGGACCGGAGCAGGACTGGATCCGGCATCTCGGTCTCTACGTCGCCATCACCGACATGCCTGGCCAGGCCGATGCCGAAGCCGAGCGGATCAATCCCATGTACAGCTATCCCGGGCACATGGCCGGCATCGCCCGGTTCAAGGACAAAGCCATCGGTCTGCTGATGTTCGCGTCGGATACCCTCGACTACGACTACCGCGACGTCGAAGCGCAGAAGAAGATCCTGTTCGACCGGTTCGCGGAATGCCGTTCGTGGAAGGTCCCCACGATCCTCGACGCGGTGCGCGCCGATCCCGACATCTACTTCGATTCGGTCAGCCAGATTCACCTGCCCACCTGGCACCGGGGCCGGGTCGCGCTCGTGGGCGACGCGGCCCACTGCGCATCCCCTCTCGCCGGCCGGGGCACGTCCCTGGCGATCACCGGAGCTCAGTTCCTCGCGGAGGAACTCGATCGTGCGGAGGGAGATCACGTGACCGCGTTCCGGCGATACGAGGCCCGCCAACGGCCTTACGTCGAATTCGCCCAGGGCACGGTCGAGGGTGGTGGTGCCCTTCTGGTGCCACCCACTCAGGAAGCGATCATCGCACGGAACCGGCTGCTCCAGCCGGTCGCGGCGGGTCGGTAGCGTGCCGTATGGGGCCCGGCCGTACTCGTTGCGACCGGTCCGCGGGGTGCGGTGGCGGGAGATCGCGACCAGTGCAGTGCGCGCCTACACCGAGGCGAGGCGCTCGGCGGCGGCCGCACGCACGTCCGTGTTCTCGATGGGAGAATCACGCAGCCGGCCGAGCCGTCGGCGTACCTCGCCGGTGAGCGGCGCATGTCGCGCGGCCGCCATCCGGACATCGCCCTCGCAGTCGGCGAGCGCATCAGGCAACTGCTGCCGTGTGGTGTCAGGATCCAGCGTCAGCAACGCATTCACGTAGGCGGCCCGTTCGTAAGAGTGGGGGCTTCGGTGCCACAGCGAACTCGGCAGGGTCCCCCGTGTTCGGTTTCGTGAGCGCGTGGACCAATCCGATCCTCCGCACGTCCGGGCGGACGGCCAACTGGTCGGCACGGCCGAGAGCGTTTCGGAGGACGTATCCGGATCAGCGAGCAGGCTGAGCAACCCGGCGACCGGAGCGTCGCGATAGGACAGACTCGGACACCGCCAGGAAGCCGACGGAACGTCGATCGGAGCGAGGTCGTCCCACCATTCGCCGGGCCAGGTGCCGGCGACGGCCTGCAGGACCTCGACCCAACGTTCACCCTCACCCACATACTCGCGCAAAGCGTCCACCGCCGCGGTGACGGGTATCCGGGCAAGGGCAGCCAGTACGTCGACGCTCTGACCGAACCGGTTGCCGTCGTACCCGGTGTTTCGCCCGGTGCGCCAGAGCTGTTCGACGATGGGGTCGATGGACAACTCGACGTCGAGGACCAGCCGGGCGAGATAGACCGCCCGCTCGTCGACCTGCCGGTCCCACCGGTAGTCCCGGCGCACGCAGTCCAATACGAGTTCTGGTGCGGAGCGCCCTGCAACGTCTCGGCGGACGCGTGGTACGAGCTGTCGCCTCACGGCCGATCCGTCTTCAAGGTGCCCAGGGCAGCCGGACCGCCTCGATCTCGACGTCGCTCAGCAGTGCTTCGACCAGGCGCGAGGGGCCGGCGACCTTGGTGGCCCACAGGTCGTAGTCGGTGCACAGGCACCACGAGCGGTCCTCGGCCCAGAGGTTCGACGGACTGAAGTCGATCTCGGGGTCGTCGTACAGGATCTCGGCGTTGCCGAGCTTCCCCGCCCGCACGTCGAGGTTCTCGAAATCGGTGGCCCCGAGAACCAGCGGGCTGTAGTAGGCCAGGCAGGGAGTGTCCGGGCCCGCGGGACTGTGTTCGATGAGAACGTCGATCAGCCGCGTCCAGGTCTCGCGGTCCAGGCTTCCTTCAGTGGGCGGGACGATGCCGAGCGGCCAGCTCCCTTCCTTCGTGGCCGAGGGGAAGCAGCCGTGCGACGGAAGCAGGCCGTCGGGGATGACGGGGTCACCGGTGCGCCGGGCGAGTTCGGCCCAGCGCAGCCGCCGCCAGCCGGGGCCGGGGTGTTCGGCGCGACCCAGCCCGCCTCCTGTGGCCACGCTCCCGGCTTCGAGGTCGATGCCGCCGAAGACGTGGGGCCGGACGTGTCCCTCGGCGATCCGCGCCTGGCGGTACTCGTGGTACGACGTCTCGCCCGGCCCTCGCTCGTGTTCGTACAGGGCGTTGAGCACCCAGGCCGCGTCCGGCATCGCGGGCGGCATGAATCCGGTCAAGCCGTCGCCGCACCTGTCCCGCAGCCAATCGACGGCGCCGGAGGGGGCGGACGGCCACGGGTTCGACTGCTCGAGCACACGCTCACCCTACGGCTGGTCCGTCGGCCGCATGACGAGCCCGTCCAGCACCACACGACGTTCTGAACTGCTCGCTCACCACGAAGCCGCCGGTGGAGTGTCCAGCCGGCCAGGTCCGGTGGGAGGTGACAGCTCCTGGGCCGAGTTCGTGGACAGTTGGCACACAGCCGGTCACTGATCGTAAAGATCCTGCAATAATCACCAGTCACCCTGGGCGACAACAAGCACACTGAACGCTACCGTCAGGGGACGCGATCATGAGCGACGACTCGACGACAACCGCTGTCCGCCCAACCCAGGTGACACGGATCGGTGGGTTGGCGCACCGACCGGCGGTGCTTGCCCTGCTGGCGGTGGTCACCGTGGTGGATCAACTCGGCAAGTGGTGGGCCTGGCGGCACGCACCTCTGGCGAAAATCAACTACGGCGGCAACTTCCTCGTCGGCGACACGATCAGTCACTGGTACGCCGACCCGGCCACCGGCGCGCTGCTCGACCTGATGGACTTCGGTGTGCTGACTGCCGCCGCGGTCGTCCTGATCCGCCGCCGGCCGTCAGCGGTCGTTCTCGTTCCCGCCGGCCTCATGGTCGGTGGCTGGATCAGCAATCTGTTCGATCGCCTGGGGTTGCACTACCTGACCGCCCCGGGCAGCGTGCGCGGAGCGGTTGACTTCATCGCGCTCGGTCCGATTCGCTACAACCTGGCCGACGTGTTCATCGTCTGCGCCACGCTTCTGTTCATCCTCGCCGTGATCGCAAGCACCTTGTCCGCCAACCGGCTCCCAGCCACGTCACCCGCACCCCCGACACGACACCATCGACGTCGAACATGGTTGTCCGGAGTCGCCACCGCCACCTGTCTCGTCCTGGTCGTCGGTTTCGGCGCGCTGAACTACGGCGGCGTGACCACGCCGAACCCCTCCCCCAGCGACAACAGCACCCGATGACCGGCGCACTCGCCCAGCGTTCTCCGCCTCGGCTTCGGCACGCCGCGGCGCCGCCGGTCTGACAGCTGATACACCGCCGGTTCCGGCCGGAGCCGCGGCGCGGTCAGTGGCGGCAAGCAACCGCTCCGTGGCAGGTGATCATCGCCTGCAGCGTGTCGTGCAACTGCTTCGCCTCGTCCGGCGGCAACTGCGCCGCGGTGTTGCGCAGCTCCTGCGGATCCGTGCCGCGGTCGTAGAACTCCTTGGTTCCGTCGGCGTATTCGATGTAAGTGTGGGTGGTACCGCGGATCGCTTCGTAGGTGCTGGGATTGCCGCTGTTCTTCTTCGGCTTGTCCGGGTCCGTCCGGTCGAAGTCCGGCCCGTGGTGCTCGACCAGACCGACCGTCCGCCACACCGGTGGCGCCGTGCCGTTCAGCAACGGCACCAGGCTCTCGCCGTCCACCTCGGCCGGCGTCTTGGCTCCGGCGAGTGCTTCGAACGTCGGCCGCAGGTCGATGTTCTCCACCGGCTGGTTCACCGTCGCGCCGGCCTTGACGCCCGGGCCGGTGACCACCAGCGGTACGTGCACGTCGGTGTCGAACGCCGTCTGCTTGCCGGGGGTGAGGCGGTATTCGCCCATGTGGTAACCGTTGTCCGAGGTGAACACGATGTCGGTGTTCCCGCGGACCCCGGCCTTGTCCAGTGCCTCCTGCACGGTGCCGATCATCTTGTCCACCGACCGCACGGTTTGCGCGCGCTTGCGGAAGTCCTTGTCGATCGTCATCTTTTCCTTGTCCGTCAACGGAGTCCGGGACGCGAGCCACGGCGGCGCCGAAGCCGGCAGGGTGTCGAACGCGGGCCCGCGCGGCGCGGTGAGGCCGGGGAAGGCATCGGCGTCGCGGGGCGCCGGGGTATAGGGGCCGTGCGGGGCGAACGTGGCGAGCTCGATCGCGAACGGCGTGTGCGCGGCCGCCGAGGCGGAGACGAACTGCGCGGCCTTGCCGGCCATGACGTCGACGAGGTAGTCCTCGGGCTTCTTGCCGTAGTGCTTGATCGTGCCGTTCTCGTTGAGGTCGTAGTCGAACTCGCCGTAGGCGTTGCCGGCGACGTCCCATTCGGTCCAGCCCGGCGGCACCCCGTCGCTCTCGGGGTCGTACCCGTTGAGGTACTTGCCCATCATCGCGGTGCGGTACCCGGCCTGCCGCAACGTCGTCGAGTAGGTCGACTTGTCGTCGCCGCGGCCGTGGAACACGCCATAACCGCCGTCTTTGCCGCCGTTGGTGAACACGCCGGTGTCGTGCGGCAGCATGCCGGTGAACAGCGACGACCGCGACGGGCAGCACAGCGAATCGGTCACCGTGTAGTTCGCGAAGGACGTGCCGGTCTTGGCCATGTCCTGCACGTGCGGCAGGTACGGAAGCAGGTTCATGGACAGGTCGTCGGTGAGCACGAGGACGACGTTCGGCTTGCCGCCCGCCGCGCCGGCGGGCTGCGGCGCCGGGCTGCCGGCGGTGCACGCCGCCGCGGTCGAAGCCAGAGCCACGGCCAGTACCGAAGTCAGGAGAAGACGGACGCGAGGTGACATGCCCCCGGACGCTAAGCCCGCGATGCTCAGGCCTGGTCCGAGGTGTGTTCGGGTTCGGTAAAGCCCCGCCTCCGACGACGCGCTGTCCGTGCGACGCCGAAGGCGGGAACCCGGTTCCACCAGCCGCTCAGCGCTGCCGGTTCAGCGCGCTGATCTCGGCCTGGACCTTCGCCCGCACGTTCGCCGTGCCGTCCGAGAGTCGCGTTTGGACACCGGCGGCCACGCCGCGCACCGGCCCGGCCACCGGGTACACCCGGTCCTCGCCGGGCAGCGGCACACCCGGGCAGGTCGTGGCACGCGGGCGGGAGTTCTTGACCAGGAACACGTTCACGAGGCCGTCGACGCACGGGTTGCCGGCCAGCGCGTACTGGCCGTGGAACGGCGAGTCGTCCACCGACACCAGCGGGACACCGGCCGCGCGGGCCCCCGACACCGCCTGCTCGTAGCCGGTCTGCGGGTCGAATTCGCCTTGCACGACGAGGATGTTCGAGGCCACTTCGGCGGGCACCTCGGGCAGTTCGTGCCGCGGGAGATCGGACCAGTGGCCACACGTTTCGCCGAGGCCGTAGGCCCAGCCGAACAGCGGGTAGCGCGGGCCCTGCCGGTCGCTGAGCCGCCGGTACCAGGCCGCGGAGCGGGTGGGCTGGTCGCCGCACGCGACGGCGTAGCGGGTGCCGGGGGCCTGGGTGTAGTCGGGAGCCAGCTTCGGGGCCTCGGCGATGACGCGGCCGGCCGTCAGCTCCGCCGCCGGGACGCCGAAGGTCGTCCGCGACGCCGCGTCGAGGTCGGGGGCGAGGGCCGCCGGGTCCGGAGCCGCGCCGCCATCGAGAGCCTGCGCGCCGAGCAGGAAGATCAAAGCGCCGAGGAGCCAGCGGACCGGGCTGCCGTTGCCGACGAAGACGCCGTCGAACGTGTCGGGGGCGAGGCCGTGCGTGCCGTAGTAGGCGCGGACGCGCTCCCACTTCGCCTTGACCTCGGCGGCGGTCCCGCCCAGCTGAGCGGGGAAGTTGCGCGCCAGCCACGGCAGGTAGACGTCGTCGAACTGCCGCTGGTCGATGACGGGGAACGCCTCGAAGTCGGCCTGCAGCCTGCCTTCGAAGTCGACGCTGGAGTCGAGCACGACCTTGCCGGTGCGCCCGGGGAACAACGAGGCGTACTTGGCGCCGAGCCAGGTGCCGTAGGAATAGCCGAGGTAGTTGAGCTTCTCGTCCCCGAGCAGGGTACGGACCAGGTCCATGTCGTGCGCGGTCTGCCAGGTCGTGACGAACGGCGCGAGCGCGTCGCTCTGGCAGGCTTCGGCGACGGCCCGCGGCGTCCGCTGGTGCTCCGCGATGCTCACCGCGGACCGGTCGCGGGCGTCGAGTGGCCCCGACGGCAGCCGCCCGACCGGCACCTGGCACAGGAAGCCGTGGTCGTCGGTGCCCGCGTGCCCGGTGCCGCGCGGATCCATCCCGATGAAGTCGTAGAGCGCGCCGACCGACGGCTCCAGCGCGGCCAGCGAACCCGCGAGCGGCGTCCCCTGACCGCCCGGGCCGCCGGGGTTCAGCAGGATCGCGCCGCGCCGCTCGCCGGTGGCCGCGACCCGGCTGATCGAGACCTCGAGCTCCGGCCCGGCGGCCGGGTCGGCCCAGTCCCGCGGGACCGTGACCCGCGCGCACTGCGCGGCCGGCTCACCGGCCGCCGGCTTGAACGGGCAATCACCCCAGCTCAGCTGCTGCGTCGTGTACGGCGCGAGCGGATCGGCGGCGGCAGCGGGCACCGCCGCCGCGAAGAGGGCGGCCGTCGCGGCCACCAGTCCTGTCCGGGAGAGGCGCACCGGGTTTCCTTCCGTCGGCGGGTGGGTGCGCCCGAGCCTGGCCCGGCGCCGCCCGCCGGTGATCAGCCCGGGGGCCGATCCGGACGCGTCCGCCTCGGCCCCCGGTATGAGGGCGCTCAGCGTGCGCCCGCTCGCCCGGGCCGAGATCATGGCTTCCATGACCGGTTCCCGCCCGGGGCTGGGCGTCGTCGGGCGCCGCCTCGCGCAGTTCCTGCTGGACGAGGTGCTCGTCTTCCTGCCATTGCTGCTGCTCGCGATCGCGGTGGTCTGGCTGTTCCACCCGCACGGCCCGGGTCTGCTGACGTTCTTGAAGGTCGTGCTCTACACGATGCTGGCCCTGGACTTCGCCGGCCTGTGGTTCGTCAGCGCGTGGTGGCCGTACCGCCACGGCGGGCAGACGCCGGCGATGCGCTGGCTGCGCCTGCGGGTCGTCACCGTCGAGGGCGGCCACCCGTCGCTGGGGGCTTTCGTCGTCCGCGAGCTGCTGATGGTCGTCGACGGGTTCGCCTGGGGGCTGGCCGGGATCGTGGTGATGCTGGTGAGCCGGCGGCGGCAGCGGTTCGGCGACATCGTGGCGCGCACGCTCGTCGTGCGTGTCCCGCGGTCAGCGGACCAGGCCGCTTTCCCAGGCCCAGATCGCGATTTCGGTGCGGTTGCGGGCCCCGAGCTTGCGCTTGGCCGCGCCGATGTGGGTCTTGACCGTGGGCATCGACACCACGAGTGAGCGGCAGATCTCTTCGTTGGTCCGGCCGCGCGCCACAGCCCGCACGACGTCGAGTTCCCGTGGGGTGAGCGGGTTTTCCGGTGCGTTTGCTCGCCCGGGGTCGCGACGCGCGAAGTGCTCCAGCAGCCGCGTCGTGATCGCGGGTGAGACGAGCGCTTCGCCGTGCGCGGCCGCGTGCACGGCTTCGACGAGCAGGTTGGGCCCCGCGTCCTTGAGCAGGAACCCGCAAGCGCCGGCCCGCAGCGCCGCGTGCACGTTCTCGTCCAGCCCGAACGTCGTGACCATCACGACGTGCAGCGGCTCCGGTACGTCGGGGCCGGCCAGCAGTTCCGTGGCCCGCAGTCCGTCCACGCCGGGCATCCGGATGTCCATCAGGGTCACGTCCGGGCGCAGCTTCCGGGCCAGGCGCACGGCCTGGTCGCCGTCGGCGGCCTCGCCGACGACCTCGATGTCCGGCTCGCCCTCGAGGATGAGCCGGAACCCCGCGCGGACCATCGCCTGGTCGTCGGCGATCAGCACTCGCGTCGGCACCCCGGTCTCCCCTCGCCTCAGCCCGGGTCGAGCGGCAGCCGCGCGGCGACGCGCCAGCGCCGGCCCTCCGCCGGTCCCGCGTGCACCGTACCGCCCACCGCCGCCACCCGCTCCGCCATCCCGAGCAGTCCGTAGCCACCCCGGCGGGCGGGTCGGCCGGCACCGTCGTTGACGACCTCGACGCGCAGCTCGCCGGGCGGCTCGTGGCGGACGAGCACCCGCACTTCGGTGGCCTCGGGCGCGTGGCGGCGGACGTTGGTGAGGGACTCGGTGAGCAACCGGTGCGCGGTGGTGACGACCTCGGGCGCGACCGGGAGCGCGGCGAGATCGGGGCTGACGTCGAGGTGGACGCGCTCGTCGTCGGGCACCGCGCGGTCGACGGCGGTGGCCAGGTCGGCCGGCGGGACGAAGAAGGCTTCGTCGCCGGTGCGCAGCGCGCCGACCAGCCGCCGCATCGCGGACAGCGCCGTCGTCCCGGCGGTTTCCAGCTCGGCGAAGGTCGCGGTGTCGCCGCCGGTGCGTTCGGCGACCCGGTGCGCGGCCTGGACGCGCACGACGATGCCGGTGACCTGGTGGGCGACGAGATCGTGCAGCTCGCGGGCCAGCTGAAGCCGCTCGGCGTTGCGCAGCTCCAGGATCGCGGCGCGGTGACGGCCGTCGGCGTCGCGCAGGACCAGCCCGCCGGCCAGCGCGCCGCCCCAGACCACCGCGGCCCCGGTCGCGTAGAGCCCGGCCGGGTTTTCGGCACCGTAGCGCAGGATCGGCGCGAGCGTCACGGCGCAGCCGCCGAGAACCGCCTGCAGGGCGGCCGCTTTCGGCGAGAGGCGGTGGCAGCACGCGCCGACCACCAGCGCCAGCGCGAGGACTTCGGCCGCACCGGGCTGAGGCGGCAGCCGCGCTCCCGCCGCGCCGAGCGCCGCGGAGACCGCCGTTCCCAGCAGCGAGAGCCCGGAGACGGCGGTGGCGAGGCCGGCGATGTGGCCGGAGAACCGGCGGCGCAGCACGGCCAGCACGGCCACCACCGGGCCGATGCCCGGCGCGAACTCGATCGCGACGGTGGTGAGCCCGCCGGTGCCCGGACCGGCGCGGGCGGCGAGCACCGCGTCGAACACCACGAGCGCGCCGAGGACGGCCGCCTCGGCCACCAGCGGGCCGCGGCGGCCGGTCCACGGGATGCCCGGCCGGCCTGCGAAGGTCATCTGCCGATCGTGCCCGATCCCGGGCGCGGCGAAACTCGTACCCGGGTAGGAGACGCCGGGCGTGATCTCGTCCCGGCGGCTGATCGCGGCCGCGCTGATCCGCGCCAGGCTTCGGGGATGGACGATCGAATCGCCCCCACGCCGATGCCGGAAGCCGCGACCCGACCGGACGGGGGGAAGATCGAAGGCCTGCCGGGCTGGTACTTCGCGCTCGTCGGGCTGCTGGTGGCGAGCAACGACCTGAGCCTGCAGTTCAGCGACCGGTACAGCTGGGTCGCCGTGCTGCCGCTGGTGCTCGTCGCGGTACACCTGACGTTGTGGTTCACGCTGCTGTCGCGGCGCCGCCGGTACCTGCGCGCGGTCTGGCGCTCCAAGCAGGCGCTGGTGCTCGTCGCCGTGCTCTTCGCCCTGCGTTTGGGACTGCAGTTCGGGCTGGCGAAGCTGACCGACGAAGCCGCGCCGCTGCACAGCTACCGGCACCTGGTCATCGGCTTGGCGATGCTCGTGGTGACGACCGCCGGAGCGTGGTTCGACCAGTGGCTGATCCTGCGGGTGGTGAACCGCGAGCGGTGAGCGGGCCATCGGAGCCGGAGAACGTCGGCGGCGATGGTGGGTTCGGCCCGGCGGTCGCGGACCTCTCCGACGAGGGGCGTCCGCGACGTACGGGCCCTGCTCGGTCAGGGCGAGGCCCTGCTCACCGAAACCCGAGACCACGACGTCCGAATCCACGGCACGGCCGCCGCCCTCGTGATCGGCCGGGCGTTCTTCCCCAGCGCCTCCCCGCCGCGGACACGCTCGCCGCGTTGTCGACCTCGCCGTCGGCATGGTCGCCCGGCCCGTCGGAGGTGCCCTGATGGGGCACTTCGGCGACCGGCTACGCATTGCTTCAAGCGTCTCCGGCCACAACCGTCAGGCGACGGGGTTCGGCCGGTTGAAGACGGTGTCGAGGTCGGGTAGGGGCCTGGCGCACATGTCGTGAGCTTCGGCGGCGGAGAGGCCGAGCATCCGCAGGACGTCCTCGGTCACCTGATCGGTGGTTTCGGCGTCGTCGCGGTCGGGGTGGCTGTGGAGCAGGCGGCCGAGGGCGAGTGCGGTGCCGGCGACCGTCAGCATGGCCAGTTCGGTGTCGCGGACGGTGAAGCGGCCGGCTCGGACGGCGGCTTCGATGTCGCGGCGGGCGCGGGGGGCCAGGCCGTGGTCGGCGGTGGCCAGTTCGAGCCCGTAGTGCAGGAGCACCTTGCTGAGTTCGGGCTGGCGGCGGTGCAGGCGCCCGGTGAGGCGGAAGCTCTGGGCGAACATCTGCGCCGGGTCGGTCAGGTCGGTGGTCAGTTCGTCGAGGAGCGCGCCCTGGGCTTCGAGTGCGGCTTCGATCGCCGCTTGGTACAGCTGCTCCTTCGTTTCGAAGTGGTTGTAGAACGACCCCATCCCGACGTCGGCGGCCTGGGTGATCTCCAGGACCGGGACGTTCGTCCGCCCCGTCGCGATGAGGGTCTGCGCCGCCCGGACCAGTGCCGCGCGGGTTTGGGCCTTGCGCCGCTCCAAGCGGCTCGAAACCTGCTCTGGCATGGATGCTTCGTCCTCCCGGCCTGCCGGACCACAGGATAGCCGAGGGCGTCAATCCTGACGATTTCAGCAGACGGTCTTGACTGACGACCTGCTCGTGACTGACGATATCGTCATTAGCCAGGCCGCAGACCCGGTGCTCGAAGCGCATGACCTGGTGTGGCCGGAGCTCGCCGAAAAGGAGCAATGATGCCCCCGCGTCCCGATGTTCCCGTGTACCAGCCGGACATCTACTCGCCGCAGGCGATCCTCGACCCGTACCCGCACTACGCGAACCTGCGTGAGCTGGGCCCGGTGGTGTGGCTGCCGAAGCACAAGGTCTACGCCCTGCCCCGGTACGCGGAATGCAAAGCCGTGCTGCTGGACGACGAGACGTTCATCTCCGGCGACGGGGTCGCGCTGAACCCCGTGACGAACCGGCTTTCGCGGGGCACGACGCTCAACAGCGACGGCGAAGACCACGCCCGCCGCCGTGCCCTCGTCGCCCACCGGCTCACCCCCCGGGCGCTGCGCGCGATGAAAGACGTCGTCGAAGAGCAGGCCGCGCAGGTGGTCGAGGCCGCGGTCGCGCGGCGGATCGTCGACGGCGTCGATGTTGCGGCGGCCCTGCCTTCGGCCGTGGTTCCGGACCTCGTCGGGTGGCCACGGCGGGGCCGGGAAAACCTCCTCCGCTGGGGTGCGGCGACCTTCGACGCCCTGGGTCCGCTGAACGGGCAGGCGCTGAAGGCCGTGCCCGGCGGGCTGGGAATGATGCGCTTCGCCCGCGGCGTCGTCCGGCAGCGATCGGTGCTGCCGGGAAGCATGGGTGACGATCTGCTGCGCGCCGCCGACGAGG
The DNA here is from genome assembly GCF_014873755.1 of Amycolatopsis lexingtonensis. Taxonomy (NCBI): domain Bacteria; kingdom Bacillati; phylum Actinomycetota; class Actinomycetes; order Pseudonocardiales; family Pseudonocardiaceae; genus Amycolatopsis; species Amycolatopsis lexingtonensis. The sequence goes on along the minus strand of NZ_JADBEG010000001.1, from coordinate 1,103,022 downwards.
GCAAGCTCGGCCACGCCGAATGCCCGGCCCTGATGATCGACTACCTGGCGCCCTCCTTGGACACCACGCTAAGCGCGATCGCGAGCGCCTTGCACCTGTTCGCGACGCACCCGGGACAGTGGCAGCTCCTCAGGGAAGAGCCGGGCCTGATCCCCAACGCGGTCAACGAGATCGTCCGGTTCGAGTCCCCGCTGCGAGCGTTCGGCCGCAAGGTCGTCCTCGACACCGAGGTGGCCGGCACCGAGCTGCCCGCGGGTTCGCGCGTGCTCGTCCTCTACGCCTCGGCCAACCGCGACGCGCTGGAATGGGAGAGCCCGGACACCTTCGACATCCGCCGGGAGGCGGCGCGCCAGCTCGGTTTCGGCCACGGAACGCACGGCTGCGCCGGGCAGGGCCTCGCCCGGCTGGAGACCCAGGCGATGCTGCGCGAACTCGTCGCCCGGGTCGGGAAGATCGTCCCCGCCGGCGAACCCGTGTGGGCGCGGAACAACATCATCCACCGCCTCGAGCGGCTGCCGCTCGAACTCGTCCCGGCCTGAAGGGAACGACCGATGAAGATTTCCGTCGACTACGACCGTTGTGAAGGCCACGGCCTGTGCGCCGAACAGGGCCCAGCCGTCTTCGAGCTCGACGACGACGCCGAGCTCGTCTACCACTTCGAGGGCGGCACCGTTCCGCCGGAACACGTTGCCGCCGCACGGGCGGCCATCAACTCCTGCCCGGTCGCCGCCTTGAGGGAGATCGGGTGACACCGCCGCGCTCGGTCGTCATCGTCGGCGAATCCGTCGCCGGGACCACGAGCGCGCGGAAGCTGAGAGCCCTGGGCCATTCCGGCCGGATCACCCTCGTCGGCGCGGAAGCACAGGGTGCCTACTCCCGCCCGCCGCTGTCGAAGGCGGTGCTCAAGGACGACAGCTCGGACAGCACCCTCGGCTACCGCCTCGACGGGCAGGACGTCGAAATACTCCGCTCACCGGCGGCCGGCCTCGACATCGACCGCAGGCTGGTCCGCACCGCGAACGGCCGGGTACTCGAGTACGACGCGCTGGTCATCGCGACCGGCGCGGACGCCCGGCGGATCGCCGCTCCCGGGCAACGGGGCGAGGTGGTGCTCCGCACCTTGGCCGACGCCCGACGGCTGCGAACCCGGCTGGACACCGCTCGCTCCGCGATCGTCGTCGGCGCCGGCTTCCTCGGCATGGAGGTCGCCAGCGCCTGCGCAGCTCGCGGCGTGCCGGTCACCGTGGTCGACGCGGACCCGCCGTTGCGGCGGATCCTCGGGCCGTTCCTGTCCGACGCGATCGTGGCACGAGCTGCCGAACACGGCGTTCGCGTCCGCACGACGCGGGGTGGGGCGGCCTTGACCGGTGATCCGGTCGACGGGGTGCGACTGTCCGACGGAACCCTTCTCACCGCCGACCTCGTCGTCACCTGCTGCGGCGAAGTACCGAACACGGGATGGCTGGCCGGCACCGGTCTTGCCGGTCCGTTCGGTGTCGGCATCGACGAGTGCTGCGCGACCGCGGCGCCGGGGGTGTTCGCCGCCGGCGACGTCACCTGCCTGCGCCCGGACGTCGGGGTTCACCGGCCGCGCAGGCCGTTCTGGTCCAACGCCGTGGCGCAAGGCAACGCCGCCGCCGCGTCGGTGCTGGGGCTCGATTCGGCCGGTCCACCGCGCGACGACTACTTCTGGACCGAGATTCTCGGCCTGTCGATCAAGGTCGTCGGTCCGTTGCCGTTGCCGGGGCCGCCGGTTCGCGTCGAAGGAAGCGTGCCGTCCGGCTCGGCCCTGCTCACCTGGCACGGGGACGGCGGGCTGTCCACTGTGGTCGCTTACGGGATACGCAAGCCCGTGCCGAAGCTGCGCGCCATGGTCGCGACGGCTCCCTGACTACTCGCCGACAGCGGTTGGTCAGAGCCGGGCACGGGAATCGTGCTACCGATCGGGTGTTGTGGATTTCGGAGCGATCCTTTCCCGGTCAGACGGTCGCGAGCGGGTGTGCGCGGCGGAGCCGGATGCTCTTGGCGGACAGGTAGCGGCGGCGGTCGGTGATCAGGATCGAGACGAGGGTGCCGACCACCAGCCAGGCGGCAAGCTGGGCGATGCCGGTGGTGAGGCCGGCGCCGTCGGTTGCCGCCGCGCGCAGGGCCAGGACGGCGCCGTGGGTCGGGAGGTAGTCCGCGAGCGCGTACAGCGGTCCGGGAAGCGTCGAGACGACGCCGGTCGCGCCCGCCAGGACCAGTACGGCCAGGGAGGCGATCCGGCCGGCGCGGCCGAAGATCGCCGTGGCGGCCTGGTTGAGCGCGACGAACGCCGACGCGGCGAGCAGCGCGATCAGCAGGAAGCCGATGGTGCCGGCGACGCCGAGTTTCAGGACGGGGACGGCGATCGCGGTGATGGCGAGCGCCGCGAGGGCGGCCGCGGTCGCGCCGGGGATGGCGGCGCGGAGGATGATCCGCCAGGTGGGTTCGCGGGCGGTCAGGACGCCGTCCGGCACGGCGCGGGTGACGATGTAGGTGGCCAGGGCCAGCGCCCAGAGGGCGAGCGCGGCGAACAGCGTCAGGGCCAGGGTGCCGATCGGGGTGCCGTCGGTCGTGGCGGTGCTCGGGTCGGCGGCGACGGTCTTGAGGTGGGCGCGTTCGGCGTCGGTGTAGGACGGCACTTGGTCGCGGCCCTGGTTCAGCTGGGTGGCGAGTTCCCCGGCGCCGTCGTCGACCTTCTTGGTCCCGTCCTTGAGCTGTCCGGCTCCGGAGGCGAGCTTCCGCGCGCCGGAGTTCGCCTGCTGCACGCCGTTGTCGAGCTGACGCGCACCGCCGGCGGCGGAGGCGATACCCGCGGCCAGCTCCCCGGATTTCGTGGCGAGCTGGGCGTTGCCGTCGGCGACTTTGCGGGCTCCGGTGGCGAGGGCCTGGATCGAGTCGCGGGTCTTGACGGCGTTGGCACGAACACCGGCCTTGGCGTTGTCGATCTTCTGCGCGTCGGTGGTGAACCGGTCCGCGGTTTCCCGGAGCTTGCCGCAGAACGCCGGGGTGCCGGTGCACTCGTCGGCGAGCTGCCGGAACTGCTGGGCGGCGCCGCTTGCCGAGGGGAGAGCGTCGATGGCGGCGATGATCCGGTTGGCCAGCGGCACGACGACGCCGGCGAGCTGTTCGTTGCCGTCGGCGACCTGGTCGGCGCCGTCGGCCAGCTGCCGCGTCAAAGCGGGCAGCTGGGCGGTGTCGCGCTCGGCCTGGGTGAGCCCGGAAGCGAGCTTGCCGGAGCCGGTGGCGAGCTGGGCGGTTCCGGCGGCGAGCTGATCGGCGCCCGCGCGCAGCTGCCCGGCGGCGTCGTCCAGCTGACGGGTTCCGTCGGCCAGCTGCGCCGCGCCGTCCGCGGCCTTGCCGACCTGCTGGTGCAGCGTCGTGAATCCGATGTAGACGTTGTCCAAATAGGTCTGCACGACCTGCTGGTTCAACGTCCGTTGCGTGGCTTGGGCGATGTGGTCGGCCAGGCCGGGATCGCTGACGCCGGCGGCGTCGGACGTCTGCACCCGCAGCTGTGCCTGCCGGGCTGCCAGGGGTTTGGCGGTGGCGGCCGAGGTGGCGCGGGCGGAGAAGTCTTTCGGGATCGTCACCGTGGCCGCGTAGCTGCCGTCGGCGAGGCCGGCGGAGGCGTCGTCGGCGTCGGTGAGGACCCAGGTGTAGGCGGAATCTTCGGTGTGGGTGAGGTATCCCGCGAGCTGACGGCCGAGCGGGATGGTCTGGCCGTTGACCTGGACGGGTTCGTCGTTGTTGACCACGGCGGCCTTGGCGGTGCCGTGGTTGGTGTCCGGTGTCCAGAACGCCCAGGTGAGCAGGCCCATGATGATGAGTGGGACGGCGATCAGGCCGGTCCAGGTGCGCCAGGTCAGCGGGCCCGTGGCGAGGGCGCGGGCGGAATTGGCGAAGGGCTTGAGCATCAGAAGACCTCGGCGGGCTGGACGGCGGTGAGGGCGTGCAGGTGGGCGGCCGCGGGCAGCAGGTCCGCGATGCGCTCGGGGTCCTGGCAGGTCAGCACGAAGGTCGTGGTGCCCCGCTCGGCGAGGAGCCCGCGGACGTGGTCGCGGAGGTCCGCGCGCAGCACGAGGTCGACGTCGTCGACCACGACGAGCCCGGCGTCGCCGTCGCGGGCGATCTGCCGTGCCGGGTCGTTCGTGCCACGGCACGGAATGACGGCGACGTCGCGGCGCAGGGCGTGGGTGTGCTGGGGCAGCACCCGGCCGAGCACCTTGAGGTCGCCGGTGAACTTGGTGACCCGGCCGGCGAGCGTGTACGCCAGCGCGGTCTTGCCGCAGGCCCCCGTGCCGTGCAGCACCAGCACCCCACCGCGGGGAACGCGCAGGTCGACGTCGCGGTACACCGGACGGCCGCGGTCGTCCTCCAGGCGCAGGTCGCGGGCGCTGATCGCCTCGTCGGTGCCGGGCCAGTCGGCGAGCCGCAGCTCGTGCACGAGGGCGTCGCCCTCGGCGTCGAACACCGGCAGTACCCGGTCGAGCTTCGGCGGCAACCCCCAAGCGCGGCGGCCGAGCAGCGCCAGCACCGCGGGCACCAGGGTCATGCGGACGATGAAGGCGTCGATGAAGACGCCGACGGCGAGGCTGAAGGCGATGGGTTTGATGGTGGCGCTGCCTTCGGGGACGAACGCGGCGAACACCGCGAACATGATCACCGCCGCCGCGACCACCACGCGCGAGGCGGAGATGAACCCGGACTCGATCGCGTGGTGCGGATCGCCGTGGTGGACGTAGTCCTCGCGGATCCGCGACACGAGGAACACTTCGTAGTCCATGGCGAGTCCGAAAAGGACACCCATGAGGATGATCGGCAGGAAGCTGATCACGCTGCCCGTGTGGGTCACGTTCAGGGCGTCCGCGAAGTGTCCTTGCACGAACACGAACGAGGTCGTGCCGAAGGCCGCGGCGACCGAGAGCAGGTAACCCGCCGTGGCCTTGATCGGCACCCAAATCGAGCGGAACACCATCGCGAGCAGGATCAGCGACAGCCCGACGACGAGGATCCCGAACGGGAGCAGGGCGCTGCCGAGCTGGGCGGAGACGTCGATCCCGACCGCGGTGATGCCGGTGACCGCGGTCTGCGTCCCGTAGCCGTCACGGAAGTGCTGTTCCAGGCCGCGCAGCCGGGAGACGAGGTCGTCGGTCTGCGTGGAGTCCGGGGCGGTGGTGGGGATGACCTGGATGATGCCGGTGTCGCCCTTGGGATTCGGGGTGGCCAGGGGAACCGAGGCGACCCCGGGGACGCGGCGGATCTCGTCGGCGAGCTTGTTCACCAGGCCGATCGGGTCGGTGCTGGTGATGATGTCCGCGGTGACGATCAGCGGGCCGTTGTAGCCGGGACCGAAGTGCTCGCTGACGACCTCGTAGGTGTCACGGGCCGGGCTGCCGTGTTCCTCGGTTCCGTTGTCCGGCAACGCCAGCCGCAGACTCGTGGCGGGGATCGCGCAGACCGCGAGCCCGGCGACCACGACCAGCACGGTGACCAGCGGCGCCTTCGTCGCGGTGCGCACCCACCAGCGCGCGATCGGCGGCTTCCGGCGGCGCCGCTTCCGTTTCGGGGTGCGCGGCCGCAACCGCTTGCCGGCGAAGGACATCAGCGCGGGAACCAGCGTGACGGCGATCGCGACCGCCAGTGCCACGGCGACCGCGGCGGCCACGCCCATGGTGGTCAGGAACGGGATCCCCGCCACGGCCAGGCCGAGCAGGGCGATGACGACGGTGAGACCGGCGAAGATGACCGCCGACCCGGCGGTGGCGGTGGCCCGGGCGATCGACTCCTCGACGTCGAGCCCCTCGGCCAGCTGATCGCGGTGCCGTGAGAGCAGGAACAGGGCGTAGTCGATGCCGACCGCGAGCCCGATCATCACCGCCAGCATCGGCGCGGTCGAGGAGATCGGCGTGACGAGCGTGGCCAGGAAAATGAGCCCGATGGCGACGCCGACGCCGAGGATCGCGGTGACGAGCGGCATGACCGCAGCGATCAGGGACCGGAACATCAGCACCAGCACCAGCAGCGCGATGAGCAGGCCGATACCCTCGGTCGGGCTGAGCTTGGGCACCCGGTTGGAGAACGCGTCGCCGCCGGTGTACACCTTCGCGCCGGTCTGCTTTCCGAGGTCGTCGGCGATCGTCGCGAGCCCGGTCCGGGTGGCCGGATCGACGGCGGCGAGCTGCACCTTCAACGGCACGGCGATCAACGCGGCCCGATCGTCCTTCGACACCGCGCCGTTGACGTTCTTGTCGAACGGGTTCACGACCGTGGCGACCTGATCGAGTTTCCCGATCCGCGTGACCGCCTGTGCCACCGCGGCGCGGTTGCCCGGGGTGTCGGCCTTCGCGCCGTCCGGGACCACCAGGACCAGCTGCGCCGACGTGCCGCTCACCTCGGGGAAAACCCGGCCGAGGTGGTCCAGCGCGTCCTGCGACTCCGACCCGGGGATGGCGAACGCGTCGTCGGTGCCGTGGTTGAACAGCAGCGCCGCCCCGCCGGCCGCCGCCAGCACCACCACCCACAGCGCCAGCACGAGCACCCGGGCCCGGGCGGCGGCGCGGCCCAGCCGGTAGAGGAACGACGACACGAAGACTCCTGACCACGTTGGATACGTCGTGTATCGTAATACAGGATGCATCCGATGCGGAGTGGATCCCGTCACTCCACCGGGTGAGACGGGGAAAGTAGGGTGAGCGACATGGCGACCACCAGCGCGGGTCTCGGCACCCCGAAGGGCATGACCCGGCGGCGCGCGGAGACGCGGCGGCGCGTCATGGCGGCGGCCTACGAGGTGTTCACCGAGCTGGGCATCCGCGACGCCCCGGTCGAGCTGATCTGCGACCGCGCCGGCTTCACCCGCGGTGCCTTCTACTCCAACTTCGCCAGCAAGGAAGAGCTGTTCCTCGCGATCTACGAGGTGGAGATGCAGGAACGCGCCGAGCGGTTGCGCGTCGCCGTCGAAGAGGCAGTCGAGGCCGCACCCGGTTCCGTCGACGAGGTGCTGCGGCAAGCCGGCCTGCTGTTCATGGAGTCCCTCGCCGCCGACGAGACGTGGTACCTGCTCAACGCCGAATTCCGCGCCCAGGCCATGCGGCAGCCGGAACTGCGCGAACCGACCGCGGCCGCCGAACGCCGCTTCCACGACGCGCTCGCGGAAATCCTGCAGAACCTGCTCGGCCGGCTCGGCATGCGCCTGACCGTCGACCCGCACAGCGCCGTCGTCACGATCGTGGCCCTCTACGAGACCATGCTCGAACGCGCAATCCTCGACGCACTCCCCGACAAGGCCGACAGCCGGTACCTGACCGACGTCCTCCCCCGACTCTTCACGGCCCTGGTCGCCCCCGGCCGGTAGCTTCAGCGACCCGGGGTGAACGGCTCGGCGCCGAGGACGAGCCTGAGCCCGGCGATACCGGAATGCGCTTGGGCGTAAGCGAGTTCGCGGCCGATGTCGCATGAATTCCGGGCGCGGCGGCCAGAAGTGCGCGCCAAAGCTTTGGCCGGACCAGCGACCGGGACGTGAGCGACGCGGCGAAGTCGCGGGCGCCGGTCGCGGCGAGGTCAGGCAGGGGGCGACGGCAGAGTTCGCTCACTTCGGCGGCGGAGAGGCCGAGCATGCGCAGGAGATCCTCGGGTCGCGGCCTCGGCGTCGCGGCCGGGCTGGTCGTACAGCGGCCGGCCGAGACACAGCATCGCGCCAGCCACCGTGACCATGGCCAGTTCGGGGTCGCGCACGATGAACCGGCCGGCTTCGGCAGCGGCCTCGATGTCCCGGCGAGCCCGGGGTGCCAGTCCGTGCTCGGACGCGACCAGGGCGAATCCATTGTTCAGCAGCACCCGGCTCAGCTCGGGCTGCAGCCGGTGCAGCCGGCCGCTCAGCCGGAAGCCCTGCGCGAACGCCGACGCCGGATCGTCCAGCCGGTCGCCGGTTACCTGCTCGGTCACACCCGCACCTCCGGAGCAACCTCAGCGGGTCGCCTCAGAAATGAGGAAATCGTCAGAATCACTTGACTGACGACTCGCTCTCAAGTGACGATATCGTCAATCAGATGGGAGGGGCGATGATCGACCACCACGATCCCCACGCCGACCTGCACAGCGAGCAGGGCTCGTTGCCGGGCGAACACCCGGGGCGGGCACCCAATCCGGTCGTCAAGGTGCACGACCTGGCGTGGCTGGAGTTCGAGAAGCCGGACCTGGCCAAGGCCGAAGTGTTCGCCCACGCCTTCGGTTTCACCACGTCGCTGCGCACCGCGGACGAGCTGCAGCTGCGTGGCACCGAACCCGGCGCGCCCTGCGTCCTGATCCGCCGCGGCCCGCGCTCGCGGTTCACCGGACCGGCGTTCCGGGCCGCCGACCCGGCGGACGTGCTCCGCCTGGCGGAGGCGACCGGGCACCAGGTCACCCGCCTGCCCGAGAGCCTCGGCGGGACCACCGTGGACCTGCACGACCCGAGCGGCGCCCGGGTGCGGGTCGTGTCCGGCACGCACGAGTTGCCGGCGTTGCCGGGGCAGGAGCCACTGACCTTCAACTTCGGGCACGACATCACGCGGGTGAACGCCACCCAGCGGCCGCGGCGGGAGCCGGTCAAGGTGCAGCGGCTCGGCCACGTCGTGCTGCAGACCCGCAAGTACCGCGAAACGCTCGACTGGTACCTGGCCCACCTGGGCCTGATCGTGAGCGACTTCCTCTACTACCCCGGGCAGCGCGGGCGGGGCCCGGTCATGAGCTTCATCCGCTGCGACCGGGGTGACACCCCGACCGACCACCACACCCTCGCGATGGTGCTCGGCCCGGCGAACCGGTACGTGCACTCGGCCTACCAGGTGCCCGACCTCGATTCGCTCGCCGCCGGCGGCGAGTACCTGCTCGAGCGGGGCTACCGCCGGTCGTGGGGCATCGGCAGGCACATCCAGGGCAGCCAGCTGTTCGACTACTGGCGCGACCCCGACGGATTCCTCGTCGAGCACTTCAGCGACGGCGACCTGTTCGACTGCTCGCTCGAGCCCGGCTGGGCGCCGATGACCGCGTCGGGACTGGCCCAGTGGGGCCCGCCCGCCACCAAGGACTTCCTCGGCGTCAAACCCGGCCGGGAAGCGCTCGGCGAGCTGCGCGCCATCATCGGCGCGCTGCGCGAGGAAAACGAATTCGACTTCGACCGCCTTCGCGGCCTGCTGAAAGTAGCTGTGTCATGAGCATTTCCATCCTCCGCACCGCCGACGCCTGGTGGGTCGCCACCCCGGCCGGGGCGGCCAAGGTCGCCACCGACGCCACGACCACCGCGCAACTGCTGGCCGACCGCAAAGCCCTCGACGCGGCGGCGTCGAGCGATCGCACGGTCGGCGTGGAGACCCTCGCACTCGTCTCGCCGGTCACCCCGCCGTGCCGGGTGGTCGCCCAGATGACCAACTTCGCCTCGCACGTCGAGGACACCGGCGGGAACCCGGACACCGTGCCGCTGACGTTCTTCCGCAAGTCGTCCGGCTCGATCAGCGGCCCGCACGACGACGTGGTGCGGCCCGCCCACGTGCGGCTCCTGGACTACGAAGTCGAAATCGGCCTGGTCATCGGGACGGAAATCCCGGTCGGCACGGAGATCGGCGACGACATCGCCGGGTACGTCGCGGGCCTGGTGGTGACCAACGACATCTCGGCGCGCGACATCCAGCTGCCCCAGACCCAGTTCTACGAAGCCAAGTCCTACCCGACGTTCACCCCCACCGGGCCCGCGCTGGTCCTGCTCGACACCGACGAACTCAAGCGGTTCACCGACCTGCGGCTGAAACTGACCGTCAACGGCGAAACCCGCCAAGACCGGACGGTCGCCGACATGATCCACCGCCCCGCCGAAACCCTCCGGGCTCTCGCCCGTTTCCAACGGCTCGACCCGGGCGACCTCGTCCTGACCGGCACCCCCGTCGGCACGGCGTTGTCCGCCCCGCCGAAGCCGGTGGAGATCATCGGCTCGCTGCTGCCACCGGCGCTCAAGTGGAAGCTGTTCTTCCGTGGCCAGGAACGGAATCCCCGGTACCTCCAGGACGGCGACGTCATCGAGGCCGGCGTGGCCACCGACGACGGCGCGCTCGACCTGGGCACCCAGCGCACGGTGGTGAGGCACGCCCGATGACCGGGAACCTGCTGTGGCCGGAGTACTCCGCCCCCACCGACGTCGCCGCGATCGAAGCCGTGCCGCTGACGGCACGCGGCCTTCCCGCGTCCACCTACGCCCTCCTGGTCCGCGCCGCGGCCACCTGGCCGGACCGCACCGCGCTCACCGTGCTGCCGGAAGCCGCGCGCTGGCGCGAATCCCGGCAGCGCACCTTCGCCGAACTGCTCGGCGACGTCCACCGCTACGCGAACCTCCTGCACGAACTCGGCGTCCGCCGGCAGGACGCGGTCGCGCTGATGTCGCCCAACACCGCCGAGCTGGTACCCGCCACCCTGGCCGCACAGCTCGCCGGGATCGCGGCGCCCCTCAACGGCGGCCTCTCACACCAGCACCTCACCCAGCTCCTGCGCCGGTCCGGCGCGCGGGTCCTCGTCACCGCCGGTCCCGAGCTGTCCCCGGCCGTCTGGGAGACCGCGCAAGCCCTCGCCCGGGACGGGCACGTCGACTCCCTGCTGGTCCTGCGGCCCACCGGCGCCGCCGAGCCGGCCCCGGACCTGCCGAGCCTGCCCGGGGTCCGCGCCGGCTACCTCGGCGAACTGGCGGCCGAGCAGGACTCCTCGGTGTTCCTGGGTGATCCGCCGGGTCCGGCGGACCTGGCCGCGTTCTTCCCGACCGGCGGCACCACCGGCGCACCGAAGCTGGCCGCGCACACCCACGCCGGCGAGATCGCCGACGCCTGGATGCTGGCCGCCAACTCGCTGCTCGACGACGCCGCCACGGTCTTCGCCGCGCTGCCGCTGTTCCACGTCAACGCGCTGGTCGTCACCCTGTTGACGCCGCTGTTCAAGGGACAGGCCGTGGTCTGGGCCGGGCCGCTGGGCTACCGCGACGTCCCGCTCTACGGCGAGTTCTGGAAGATCGTCGAGCACCACCGGATCGCCACGATGAGCGCCGTCCCCACCGTTTACGCGGTGCTCGCGCAGTGCCCGGTCAACGCCGACATCAGCAGCCTGCGGTTCGCCATGGTCGGGGCCTCTCCGCTGCCGGCCGCGGTCCGCGAAAGCTTCCAGGCCAGCACCGGCATCACGCTCGTCGAAGGCTACGGCCTGACCGAAGCGACCTGTGCCAGCGCGCGCAGCTTCCCCGACGCGCCCCGGCCCGGCTCGGTCGGTCAGCGGTTGCCCTACCAGCGGGTGAAGACCGTGCGCGTCCGCGAGGACGGCACCTGGGAAGACCTCCCGCCCGGCCACACCGGCGTGCTCGCGATCAGCGGCCCCACCGTGTTCCCCGGCTACGTCACCGGCCGGGACGAGCACGGCCACGTCCTCGACGGCCTCGGCAAGCTCGTCGACGGCTGGCTCGACACCGGCGACCTCGCCCGCCTCGACCCCGACGGGTTCGTCCACCTCGCCGGCCGCGCCAAGGACCTCATCATCCGCGGTGGCCACAACATCGACCCCGCGCTCGTCGAGGACGCCCTGCTCGCCCACCCCGCGGTCACCGCCGCCGGCGCGGTGGGCCGGCCCGACGCCCACTCCGGCGAAGTCCCCGTCGCCTACGTGACGCTCGCTCCCGGCGCCGAGGTCACCGAGCGGGAACTGGGCGACTGGGCCCGCGACCGGGTCCCCGAGTCCGCGGCCGCGCCGAAGACCGTCACGGTGCTCGACGCCCTGCCGCTGACCGACCTCGGCAAGCCGTACAAGCCCGCCCTGCGTGCCGACGCCACCCGCCGCGAGCTGTCCGAAGCGCTGGCCGGCGTCCCCGGGGTGCTGGACGTCGAGGCCGAGATCGACGACGGTGCCGTGGTCGCGGTGGTACGGACCACCGGCGACGACTCCGCGATCAAAGCGGTGCTCGGTCGCTACGCGATCGGCTGGCGCCTGGCAGATGCCTCGTGACCGACTTCCCCGTGGTGATCATCGGTGCGGGCCCGACCGGCCTCACCGCCGCCACCCTGCTGGCCCAGTACGGCGTCGAGTGCCTGGTCCTCGACCGGTGGGAAACGATCTATCCCCAGCCCCGCGCCGTCCACCTCGACGACGAGGTCTGCCGCATCCTCGGCCGGCTCGGCCTCTTCGCCGAGTTTTCGGCGATTTCCTGGCGCTGCAACGGGTTGCGGCTCGTGGACCGGGACATGCACGTGCTCGCGGAGTTCCGGCGTGACGCGGCGCACGGCAGGCACGGCTACCCCGAGGCCAGCATGTTCGACCAGCCCGAGCTGGAAGCGCTCCTGCGCTCGGGCCTCAAGCGGCACAGCGCGGCCACGCTGCGCGGCGGCGCCGAGGTCACCTCCCTCGCCCCGGAGGCCGGCGGGGTGCGCGTCGCGTTCACCGAGTTCGGCCGAGGAGAATCCGTGCTCGCGAAGTACGTCCTCGGCTGCGACGGCGCGAACAGCCTGACCCGAACCTCGATCGGTGCCGTCCTGCGCGACTTCGGGTTCACCCAGCGCTGGCTCGTCGTCGACATCCGCACCGACGCCGAACTCGGCGCCTGGGAAGGGGTCCACCAGGTCTCCGACCCGGCCCGCGCCGCCACATACATGCGCGTCGGAGCGAACCGCTACCGCTGGGAATTCCAGCTGGCCGACGGCGAAACGGCCGACGACTACCGTGCACCGGCCACGCTGCTCCCCTTGCTCAAGCCGTGGACCGGGGAGACACCGGCCGACCGGCTGGAGATCGTCCGCGTCGCCGAATACACCTTCCGCGCCCAGGTCGCCGACCGCTGGCGCGACCGGCGGGTCTTCCTCCTCGGCGACGCCGCCCACCTCACCCCGCCGTTCATCGGCCAGGGCATGGGCGCCGGAATGCGCGACGCGATGAACCTCGCCTGGAAACTCGCCGGCGTCCTCGACGGGACGCTCGCCGAAGCCGTCCTGGGCAGCTACGAGACAGAACGCAAACCCCACGCCACCACCATGATCCGGCTCGCCAAGCTGATGGGCACCGCGATGACCGAAGGCGGCGAACTGGGCAACCTCCTCCGCCGCGTCGCCGCACCCCGCCTGCACCTCGTACCCGGCCTGCGCAACCGCGTGCTCCAAACCGAAACCCCGGCGCTGCACCGCTCCGCCCTGGTGGTGCGCCCGCTCCTGGGGCCTTCCCTCGCCGGCCGGCAATGCCCCAACGCACCGGTCGACGGCGGCCGGCGCCTCGACGACGTGACAGCCGGCCGGTTCGCCGTCATCAGCACCGCCGAACCGTCGCCCGCACAGCGCGCGGACATCGAACAACGCGGAGCCGTGCTCGTGGTGGCCCGGCCGGGGAGTTCCCTGCACCGCTGGCTGCGCCGCGGCTTCGCCCACGCCGCGGTCGTCCGTCCCGATGCGACGGTGCACCGCGCCGGGCGCGACTTGGCCACCCTCTGCGCGGCGATACCGCCATACCGCGCAACCGCACCGGTCGACGGCATCCGGAAACCGACGATCGACAGGAAGGACCCGTTGTGAGCACAACTCACGCGACGCGGATCACGGACGACCTCCTCCTGCACCACCCGGCGCTCGCCGTGCGCTACCAGCCGTTCGGCCTCAGCTTCCTCACCGACGGGATTCTCCCCGCCCGCGAACGGGAACTGGTCATCCTCCGCACCTCGTGGCACTGCCGCAGTCCCTACGAGTGGGCCCACCACACGAAAATCGGCCGCGAATGCGGGATCTCCACCGAGGAACTCCGCCGGATCACCACCGCCGATCTCCGCGAATGGCCGGGGCCGGACGCCGAACTCCTGGGCGCCGTCGTGCGTGACCACTCGCTCTCCGAAGCACAGTGGGCGAACCTCTCCGGCCGATACGGAACGGCCGGAGCGATCGAGACGGTGATGCTCGCCGGCCACTACGCGATGCTGGCCGGAGTCCTCAACAGCGCCGGCACCCGGATCGAACCGAGCATCGAAGCGCTCGTCCCGCTGAGCTGAGGAAGCTTATGTCTTCCGGCCGAAGCCCCACCGCGCTCTTCGGATCGGGTCGTCGACGGCCGGGTCCGGGCCACGCCCGTACCGCGCGGTGTAGTCCGCGACCGGGCGTTCGGTGACGGCCCAGCCCGCCGCCCTGAGCGCGGCCGCCGAGTCGGGACGGGCATCGCCGTCGAGCAGGCTCGGCAGGTGGGAGCCGATGGCCTCGCCCGTGCCCGCGTACAGCTCGTGGTCGCGGAACTCGGCCGACTCCTGTCCGGGCACGATCTCGTAGCCGAGACGACTGCCGCGCGCGGACAGCCGGTCGACCAGGGCCAGCACCCGCTCCTCCACCGGACGCGCGGGGTACGGCAGCACGCCCTCGGCGATCCAGGTCGTGGGCCGCTCCGCCGAAAACCCGGCGGTGAGGAGCGCGCCGTCCCAGTCCTCGGCGAGGTCGACGGCCAGCCGGTCGCAGCGCACTCGCGCCCGCGCACCGACCGAGTCGAGGACCGCGGTCTTGAAGCCGAGCACGTCCGCGCGGTCGATCTCGAAGACCCGCTCCCCCGCGGGCAGGTCGAGCCGCAACGCCCGGGTGTCCAGGCCGGCGCCGAGCAGCACGACCTGCCGGGTCGCCGCCGCCCGCACCACGTCGTCGAAGACCCGGGTGCGCAGGCCGCAGTAGGCACCCAAGCGGCCCCACACCGGGTGCGCGTCGCCCTCCTCGACGTCCTCGATGCGCGTGGGCATCGCGACCCCGGACCGCGCATGACGCCTTGTATCGACGTCGAAGTGCGGCGTGTACCCGGCGGCCAGGTAAAGCCCGCGCGCCTCGGGCTGGTTGGGGCCGGTGGTCAGGAAGATCCGGGAGTAGCCCCGCCCGGCGGCTTCCGCCTCCAGCTCGGCAACGACCCGGCGGGCAAACCCGCGCCCCCGGTGCGCGCGGTCGGTCCAGATCCGCTTGAGTTCGGCCGTTTCCCCGTCGTAGTGCTGGAATGCGCCACCCGCGACAGCGACGCCGTCCGAAAGAAGCAACAGCATGCCACCTCCGGGCGGAGAGAAATGTCCGTCCGGGTATTCACGAGCCAGGTCGGCGAGCAAGGGCCGGACCCGCCAGTGGACGCGCGTCCACCAGTCGTCCCGCACGCGGCACGCCAACAGTCTTCCCCGCGGCAGGTCCGCGCGCGCCAACCCGCCGACCCGAAGTCAAGAGCGGGGACAGCCAGGCAAATACGTGACTCACTCGATCGGGTGACAAGCGGGCCGGCATTGTTAGGCTGTAGTGGGCAGACGGGCGTCGCGGCACGCCGGCCCACGGCGGACGCGTGGCACGTATTTCCGGCAGCCACACCGCTTTTGGCCCTGACGCAGGGCAGATCACCGCGCTTCCCGATCGGGAAGAACTTTCGGTAAAGAGCTGGCAACGCCGGTGTCATCCATCCGTCATGTGGTTCCGCACCATTGGCCGGACACGATCTCCGTTCCGCCATCCGGCTGTACCCGCGATGGTCCGGTCGGAACCCACGAAGGGAGACGACGGCCCGCCGGCAGACGGTCCGAGGTCCTTGCTCGAGGAAAAGCTTCAGCCCGACGAATTCGGATGAGGTGGCGATGGTGGACGTTCAGCGGGGCCCGGGCGCCCGGAGCCTGCCGACGGACGCGTTGGAACAGCTTCGGCGCCAAGCCGTGGCCGCGGTCGGCTCGGGGCTGTCGCAGACCAGGGTCGCGAGCATGTTCGGCGTGTCCAGGAAAGCGGTCGGCTCCTGGGTGCGAGCCTACGAGTCCGGGGGCGAATCGACACTGCGCCCCCGGCCCCGCGGCCGCCGGGCCGGGGAGCAACTGGTCCTGTCCGCGGCCCAGCAGGGCCGGGTGGTCGACGTCCTGGCCGCCGGGCCCCCGGACGAAGCCGGGCTGCCGTGGCTGGTGTGGACGCGCAAAGCCGTCGCCGAGCTGATCGCGCGGGAATGCGACCTCGCGCTGGCCGGGACGACGATCGACAAGTACCTGCTCCGCTGGGAACTGACCGGCCGCGACGGCATGTTCTCCCAGCGCCCCGGCTGCCCGCCGGGCACGCTGCTGCTGACCTGGACCCGCCCGCGCTCGCCAACGGACACCGGCGCGTTGCACGCCTTGGTCGCGGTGAGCGGCCGCGGCACGTTGCACTTCCTCGTCTCGGCAACGCCTTTCACCGGCATCGCCGAGTTCCGGCGCCGGCTGCGGATCCAGTGCGGCCGCGACGTCCGGCTGGTCCCGCACGACTGGCCCGCCGCCCACGCGGCGCTGCTCGACGACGGCGAGGTACCCGGCCGGGACCGGGTCCTCCCCAGCTGAACCCGCCTCCCCGCGACCGCCGATCCGGAATCCGGATCGGCGGTTTTTCCTGCGCCCACCACGTGTTACCCCGCCGTAAACAAATACCCGGTTTCCCGATCACGCCCGGTGATTTCGCCGGAAAGAAGTGCCGTGTTCGCATTGAAAGGGTTACACCCGCCTTGATCACCACCTCACCCGCCCCGCCACCGGAGTGTCCGGTATTTGCCCGCCGCGGCCGCCGCGCCGACTCGGGCGGCATTCCGTGGAAATGTCCATAAGTCCTGGTAGGAGGCCTGTGTTCGGCGACGGCAACACAGCCGCAACGAAACCTCCTGCTCGTTTTCGCCCTGCTGGTCAAGAAAGCGGTGAAGCTGTCACGATGCCGTCGCCGGGTTTTCCCAGCCTGGCACATCGAGACCGCGAATACCTGAGACCGGGCCAAGAGTCCGGCGCCCGAGGAGGCGGCACTTGCAAACGACACCATTTCTCACCGCGGGCGTGGCCGCGCTCGCTTTGCTGAGCGCGACACCCGCGACCGCGGCCGAAGGCACGGTCGTGGGCTGCTCGGCCACGGTGACCGGCGTGCCGGGCGAGCAGGTGGCGCTGGCCCCCGCGTCGGTCACCGAGCCGCTGGTGTCCGCGCTGGCCGGCCTGGACCCGCTGAACCTGCTGACCGGAACCTTCCGGTCGCTCTGGGCCGGCACCGCGCCGATCCCGGTGGGAACCGTCCCGGCGGGCGAAGCGGAGATCCCGGGGACGCGGATCGCCGACGCGGTCGTCACGCGCCTCGGCGAGCTCCCCGTGCTCGCACCGGTCCTCGCGCCGCTGGTGTCGACCGTGCGCGGTTCGCTCGCGTCGCTGTGCGGCATCCTCGTGCGCGGCCAGGCCCCGGGCACGCCCCCGGGCTCCGCACCGACCGCGCCGGCGAATCCCGCGCCACCCGGCGCGGCCGGTAGCTTGCCGGGCGGTGGCACGCCCGTCGCGGGCCGGCAGTGGACGGTCGCGGCCGTGCCGGGGTCGACGTCGGACGGCGGCGCGGTGTTCGGCACCCCGATCCCGGGGCAGCTGCCGGGGAACACCGTCCCGGTGCCCGGCGGCTCGGGGATGCCGCAGGCGGGCAGCGAGGCCCCCGTGGTGCTCGACGCCCGGCGCGCGGCCGGCTCGGGCGAGGCACTGGCCGCGCCGCAGGGCGACGAACTGTCCTGGCCGGCACTGACCGGAATCCTGCTGCTGGCCGCGGTGAGCGCCCAGCTGGTGCGGCGCTGGGGCCACCACCGCTCCCGCTGATCCCGCCGGCCGCGAAGCTCCGTTACTCCACGGTTACGGCGACCTTCGCAGAAGGGACGAGTGGTGACATCCCGTTCACGAAAGGAAGGTCCTCATGACCAGCGCGGCTGCCACCATCCGGGACTTGACCGTGACCGATCGTGATGCGCGCAGTCTCTCCGCGGACGCACTGGAAGCGCTCCGGCGGCGGGCGGTCGCGGCCGTCGAAGCGGGCGTGACGCGGGCGGAGGTCGCCCGCTTGTTCGGGGTCTCGCGCAAGACCGTCGGCGCGTGGGTCGCCGCCTACCAGCGCCAGGGCGACGAGGCGTTCCGGCCGCGGCGGCGGGGACGGCGGCCCGGTGAGCAGTTCGCGCTGTCGGCCGCGCAGCAGGCGTGGGTCGTGCGGACGATCGTGGCGGGCCCGCCCGAGCTGTGCGGGCTGCCGCAGCGGCTGTGGACGCGGCAGGCGATTTCCCAGCTGGTCCGCCGCGAGTTCGGCATCCTGATCAGCTCGCCGACCGTGTCGCAGTACCTGACCCGCTGGGGACTGGTGGAGGAGGACCGGTTGCTGGAGATGCGGCGCGGGCGGGTGCTGTCGGGACGGCCGCGCGAACCCCGGTCCGGCAACGAATGGCTCCCCGACGCCGAAACCCTCTGGCTGGCCTGGACGTTGCCGCGCCGGCCGGCCAGTGCGCCGCGCGGCCCGGTCGCGGGCCGGCAGAACCTGCTGACGGGATTCCGCGACTACTACGGCGACGTCAACCTGCTGCTCGCCCTGTCGCGCCGGGGAATGGTGTTCTTCCTGGCGCAGCGGGGGCCGTTCGACGAGCGACGGGCGGAGGAGTTCCTGACGCGGCTGACCGGCCAGTTCGGCCGGGGACTCAACCTCGTCGTCTGCGAATGGCCCGTCGAACACGACGAACTGCTGCGGACCTGGCCCGAGCCGAGGGACGGCCGGCTGTCAGTGCGCTTCGCGCTCAGCTGAGATTTCGAAACCGGAATAGGTGCTTCTTGCGCCGTCGCCTTCGATGAGTAGTATTTGACAACAGAGCCGAAGTGAGGTCATGGAAAACTTCACCACTCCTTTCGCGTGCCGTGAAAACGGCGATACACGGAATTCATTTCTCAGCTACGCCGCTGTTTCCGGTGCTGGTTTGACTTGGTGGGCGAACCGACGCGGACAACCGGGAGAGCCATGACCGTCAACACCCTTCCTTCGGCCGACCTCGACCTCGAAGTGCTGCTGGCGCACAAGGAAACGATCGCCGACGGCGTCGTCCGGCTGGTGTTCCGCCACCCCGCGGGTGACCAGCTGCCGCCGTGGGCGCCGGGCGCCCACGTGGACCTGCTGCTGCGCCCGGACATCGTCCGCCAGTACTCCCTGTGCGGCGACCCCGCCGACCGCTCGGTGCTGGAAGTCGCCGTGCTGCGCGAGCCCGCCGGGCGCGGAGGATCGGCCTTCGTGCACGACTCGCTGCTCCCGGGCGACCGGGTCCGGATCCGCGGGCCCCGCAACAACTTCCCGTTCGTGCCGGCCGAGCGATACCTGTTCCTCGCGGGCGGGATCGGCATCACCCCGCTCCTGCCGATGGTGGCGGCGGCCGACGCGGCCGGGGCCGGCTGGCAGCTGCTCTACGGCGGCCGGTCGCACTCGTCGATGGCCTTCGCCGCGCAGCTGCGGGAGGAGTACGGCGACCGGGTGGTGCTGTGGCCGCGGGACCGGGCCGGCCTGCCCGACGTCCCCGGGGTGCTGGGCACCGCGGCCGCCGGCACCGCGGTCTACTGCTGCGGACCCGAGCCGCTGCTGGCCGCCGCCGAGGCGGCGTGCGCCGCCCTGCCGCACCTCGAGCTGCACCTGGAACGGTTCTCCCCCAAGGAGATCACCGGGGTCGCGGCCGGGTTCGACGTCGAGTTCGCCCGGTCGGGCCTGACCCTGCCGGTCCCCGCCGACCGGTCGATCCTGGAGGTGGCCGAAGACGCCGGGGTGCCGGTGCTGTCGTCGTGCCGCGAAGGCACGTGCGGCACGTGCGAAACCCCGGTGCTGGCCGGCCTTCCCGACCACCGCGACTCGCTGCTCACCGACGAGGAGCAGGCCGCGAACGAAACCATGATGATCTGCGTGTCCCGCTCCTGCGGCCGGAAGCTGGTACTGGACCTGTGAAATGCTTGTGACGACGAAGAAACTCGGCACCCTGGCGGCGGCCCTGCTGGCCGCCGCCTCCTGCGGCTGGGCACTGTGGACGGTGACCGGCCACCTCGGCGACGAGCCGCGGCCGTGGGTGAGCGAGGTCGCCGCCCCGCGTCCACCGTCGCCGGTCCCTCCCCCGGTCACGCCGCCCGGCCCGCCTCCCTCGACGACGGCCCCGGCCCCGGCTCCGACGTCACCGCCGTCGGTGCCCGGGCCGGATCCGGCCCTCCCCGACTGGCCGGTCGGGACCGGCGGCGTCCCGGTGGTCACGACGACACCGGGGACACCCGGGCCGCCGGCGCCGACCGGGGAATACCCGCCGCCGTCCGGGGAACCGCCGCTGCCACCCACTTCGGCGCCACCGCCCGAGACTTCGCCGGTGCCGCCGGAGCCGTCGGAACCCCCGCCCACCGAACCGGCGCCGCCGCCCGCCCCGGAATGTGATTCGAGCGGACTGCTCGGACCGCTGCTGTGCACCGTGTTCGGCTTGCTCGGCTGAACCGGGAACTATTCAACACAAATAGTTTCCTCGCTTTTATGGACACAATTACTCACCAGAGCTCCGCATTTCGGAGCTGATTATTTCACGTCGCGTTAACAGAAAAACCGGGAATACCCCGCCGAGTTCGTGATTCACTTTCCTGCGTCCGGACGGCCCGTTTCCCGCCGGGCCGAACGAATATCGAAAGGAAACTCATGTCCCCAGAAGCTCCGCCAGGAGCCCGCACGAGGCGGCGTCGCGCCAAGTCGGCGGTCACGGTCACCCTCGCGGTCGCCACCCTCGGTGCCTCCGCGGTGGCCGCGGTCCCGGCCTCGGCGCAGCAGCCGATCGGGGTCGGTCCCGTGCCGATCACGTTCCACATGAAGGACGACAACGGCAAGTGGTTCGACTCCGGGCTGAACCTGTTCGGTGACCAGTCGCTGGCCGTGGCGGAGATGCCCCGCCTCGGCACGCTGGGCGGCCTGACGACCGGGGGTGAACTGTCCAGCCTGCTCAACTCCGACCTCGCCGGCGCGGTCGGGAACCTGACGCAGAACCTCCTCGGCCAGGTCCCGCTGCTCGGTTCGCTCGGCGGCGAGCTGGGGAAGGCACTGAACCTCGACAGCACCCTGTCCGCGGTGAAGTCGATCGGGGCGACCAACCGGCAGGCCGCGCCGGCGGCGGCGAAGGCGGAGAACCTGCTGGCGCAGTTCGGTCAGCAGCTGACCACGATGCGCGCCGACCAGCCGCTCAACCTGAGCTCCCTGCCGATCGGCCTCGACCTGCAGGGCGCGCTCAACGACCTGGCCCAGTTCGCCGTCAAGGGCCCGCCCGTGACGGTGAACTTCGTGGTCGACCCGAAGGAGTCGACCGGTGCCCGCAACCCGATGGGCCTGATCGCCCCCGAAGGGGCGGAAGGCTTCCCCTACGACATGCCCGGCGGCGCGTTCTTCGGCCAGCGCTCGATCCAGCTGACCGAGCCCGGGCTGTACGCGTTCACCGACATGGTGACGCCGTACATGCTGGGCGCCGTCGTGGTCGACGACCCGCTCACCATCGGCCTCGACTTCGGCAAGGCGTCGATGGTGAACTCGCGGAACCTGGTCGTCCCGACCAACTCCGACATCGTCAACCGGCTGGTGAACACGTTCTTCAACATCACCAACCCGAACAACTGGCAGCAGTTCAAGCCGGACGCGGAGAACAAGTTCGACGCGATCCAGCCGCCGGTACCGATCCTGCAGTACGACGCCGCGGGCAACCCGGTGCTGATCCCGAACCTGGACGCCTACTTCGACAAGAAGTTCTCCTACCCGAAGACCCTGTCGAAGGGCAACCAGCTCCCCGCGACGCCGGGTGTCGGCGAAGTGTGGATCGACACCGAGGTCGAGGAGTGGGCCGGCAAGAAGGCGGTCGGTTCGGCGACCAAGGTCAACGTGACGAACTGGACGGTCGACCGCAAGATCGGCGCCCCGTCGATCAACATGAACAACCCGCACAACATGTGGACCGACAAGGACTACAAGTACCTCTACCAAACGGAGTGGTTCTCCAACAAGCTCGACGTGTTCGACCGGGAGACCGGTCAGTTCGTCCGGCAGACCCAGGTCGGCCAGAACCCGGCGCACGTGATGACCGAGACGGGCAGCGACAAGCTCGTCGTCGGCATCAACGCCGGCAACGAGGTCGTCGAACTGGCGCCGGGCGGCACGAACGTGCTCCGGAAGATCACGGTCAGCCCGACCGGTGAGATCCGGCACCCGCACGCGCACTGGACCAGCGCGGACGGCAAGACCGTCGTCACCCCGAACGTGATGACCAACAACGCGTCGGTGATCGACATGCCGACCGGCACCGTCCGGACCGAGAAGACGGGCCAGTTCCCGATCGCCTCGAGCATGGCCCCGGACTCTTCGAGGTTCTACACGGCGGACTTCCTCGGCGAATCGATCACGTGCGTTTCGCTCGCGCAGGCCGCCTGCGCGGACAACGGGCAGAAGGTGCACAGCAAGACGATCGACCTGTGGGCGAACTACAGCCCGCAGGACGGCCCGAAGAGCGGCGCGCCGTTCGGCGGGCTGATGATCCAGCTGCCGGTGAGCCCGGACGGCAAGGCGTTGCTCGGGGCGAACGTGCTGTCCCAGACGGTCACCGTGGTCGACCCGCGAACGAACAAGGTCGTCAAGGACCTGCCGTGCACGGCGGGCTGCCACGGCATCAACTTCGGGGCCAAGAAGGGCGGCGGCTACTACGCCTACGTGTCGAACAAGTTCTCCAACGTCATGCAGATCATCGACGTCGACCCGAACGGCGACGGCAACATCGATGACGCGAAGGTCGCGGGCCAGCTGACGCTCGACCCGACGGCGACGACCAAGATGGACGGTTCGATCTCCGGGAAGGCCGGCTACGGCGGCCAGGGCGTGCTGCCCATTCCGCTGGTCTACAACGGATGGGCCCAGCAGAACAAGGGGAGCTGGCGGGCGCAGTTGACCTGCCAGCAGCTCAACCCCCTCGCCACATCCGCCTGCTGACGATCACGGTAGTGGTCCGGGGCCGGGTTTCCCACCCGGCCCCGGACCCCGCCGTTAGAGGAGATCCCCATGGCGCACCGCAGTTCCCTGTTCGCGTTGCTCACGGCCGTGCTGGGCGTCCTGGCACTGGCCCCGCCCGCGGCGGCCCAAGTGTCCATCGTGCCCGATCGCGTCGACGGCGGCGGCACGCACACCTTCGCCTTCCGGCTGGCCAACGAGCGGACCGACACGAAGTCGACCCGGCTCGAGCTGGTCTTCCCGCCCACCCCGCCGGTCGCCTACGTCAAGGTCGACGCGCCGCCGGGCTGGACCGCCACCGTCCGCCCGCGGCCGCTGAACCCGCCGGTCGAAGCCGGCGGCACGCTGGTCCGCGAGGTCGCGGACACCCTCGTCGTCGAAGGCGGCACGGTCGCGCCGAGGCAGTTCGAGCAGTTCCTCGTCACCATGGGGCCGCTGCCCGCCGACGGGACGCTGCTGTTCGACGCGACGCAGACCTTCGCCAACGGAATGGTCGCGCACTGGAACCAGCGGACTTCGCCGGCACCGGCGATCACCTTCGGCGCCGGGCCCGTCGCTCCCGCGGCCGAAGCCGGTGCGCAGCAACCGGTTCCGGCCGCCGACGACTCCGCCGCCGTCCCGGTGGACCAGGTGCCGCAGAGCACCGGCGGCCCGCCCTTCGCCGTGCTGTGGGGAGCGTTCGGCCTCGCGCTCGTCGTGATCGCGGTCGTCGGGTACCGGGCCCACCGCCGCCGGTTGCGCGTGCCCGCCCCGGAACCCGAGTCCCCGCGCGCGGAGGTGGGCGTCGAATGACGGCGGTCAAAGAACGTCCCCGCGTCGCGGTCCCGCGGCCGCGCGAGGGGGCGGGGCGGTTCGTCGCGCTCCTGCTGCTGGTCGCCGCCTGCTGGGGCACGCTGCTCGCCGTGACCCCCTCGGTGACCGGGGACCCGGTGCTCGTCACGACGTCCCCGGGCAGCACGGAAGTCGTCAAGTCCCCCGACGCCGTCGTGCTGACCTTCGACCGCCCGGTGCCGGCCGCGCTGGCCACCGTGCGCGTCCTCGACCCCGACGGCAGCCAGGTCGTCCACACGCGACCGTCCCACGTGGACGGTCGCGACGACACGATCTCCGTGCCCATGCCAGCTGAGCGGCACGAAGGGACCTACGCCGTGGCGTGGACCCTGCCGTCGATCCGGCTCGAGCCGGTCAGCGGCTCCTTCACGTTCGACGTGTCCTACCCGATCCAGCCCGACGGCGTGCCCGAGATCGAGACGACCCGCGACCCGGTCGTGACGGCCGTCCACCTGACGGCGCGGACGCTCGCGGTCGCGGCGATGGTGCTGCTCACCGGCCTCGCGTTCTTCGTCGCGGCGATCGGGCCCGCCGCCGCGCGGACCCGAGCCACCCGCCGGCTGGTCAAGACCACTTGGTGGCTGCTGGCCGGCGGAACGCTCGTCGCCCTGGTGTCGTTCGGGCCGTACGCGGCGTGGGTGCCGGTGCGCGACGCGCTCGACCCCCGGCTGCTGGCGGGTGCCTTCGAGTCCGGCGCCGGCGGCGCCCTGCTCGCCCGCCTGGCCACGCTCGTCCCCGCCACGCTCGGCCTCGCGCTGCTGCTGAAGAGCCCGCCCGCGACCACGGCCGCCGACCGGCGGCTGCGCGGCGCGGCGGTCCTCGGCTGCGCGTCGGCGGTCCTCACGACGTGGACCTTCGCCGATCCGCGGCCGCCCGGTACGCCGCCGGTGCTCGCGCTCGCGGCGGACATCGGCCTCCTCGCCGCCCTGGCGATTCCGGCCGGTGGCCTGGTGCTGCTGCGGTACCCGGTCGCCCGCGACCGGCACACGGCGTCCCGGTTCGCGCGCTCGGTGGTGGGGTGCGCGGCGGTGCTCGTTGTCGCGGCGAGCGCCCAGGCTTGGTCCGGGCACGGGCTTGGCTGGCTTCCCGCCGGAGCGCTCGCGCTGGCGGCGGTCGTGGCCTGGCTCGTCGCGCGCGGTCCACTGAAGGCACGGCTCGGCGGCCGGATCACCAGGGGAACGGCGGTGCTGCTCACCGCGGCACTGCTGGCCGTCGCGGGAACCGCCCAGGCCTGGTCCGGTCACCGGCTCGGCTGGCTCCCCGCCGGAGCCCTCGCCTTGGCGGCGGTCCTCGCCGACTTCGCCTGGTTCGTCGCGCGCCGTCCGGCCACCGCGCAGCTCGGCCGCCGGATCACCACGGTGGCGGTGGCGATGGTGGTGCTCACCATCGCCACCGCGACGTTGCTCGCACTCGACTCCGGCCAGAGCGCGCACGCGCAGGGGCCGGTGGGTCAGGCCCCGGCCGCGATCCGGGAGCAGGTCGCGCCGACACGGCTCACGTACGACACCGGCGCGCTGGACCTCGTCGTCATCCCGGCCGCCGGCCGGCTCGACGTGCGCGTGTCGGTGCTGGGCCCGCAGGCCACCGGCACCACCGTGACCGCCGCGCTCGGCCCCACGCCGGTGCCGCTGGACCGGGCCGGATCCGGCTACTGGACGGGGCAGGCGAGCACGCCCGGCCCCGGCCGGCGGGACCTGGTGCTGACGCTGCGGGCCGGGGACGGCCGCACGCAGACGGTCAAGCAGCCCATCGACGTGCGATGAACGCCCCTTCCAGCCGCGCGGGAGCCGCCTTGTCTACGACCCCCACCGTCCCCTCGCACCGGGCCACCCGGCCGTCGCCGCGGCCGCGCCTGAGCACCGTTCTCCAGCTCGTCTCCCGGCGGCTGCACTTCCTCGCGGGCATCGTCGTCGCGCCCTTCCTCGCGGTGCTGTGCCTCACCGGGCTCGTCTACGTGTTCAGCCCGCAGGTCCACGACAGCCTTTACCGGACCGACCTGCACGTGAACCACGTCGGCGAGGTGCGCCGCCCGCTCGCCGAGCAGGTACGGGCGGCGCTCACGGCGCACCCGGAGGCGACGCTCAAGTCCGTCCTCACCCCGCCCGCCGCCGACCGCACCACCCGCGTAGTACTGGCCGTGCCCGGCTCGACCGCGGACCGCACGGTGTTCGTCGACCCGTACACCAGCCTGATCAACGGCGAGCTGAGCACGGTCGAGAACCGGCTGCCCGCGAACACGTGGCTGCGTCAGCTGCACAGCAACCTGCAGCTGGGCGAGCCGGGCCGGCTCTACGCCGAGCTCGCCGCGAGCTGGGTGCCCCTCGTCGCCGTGGGCGGCGTGATCCTGTGGCTGGCCCGTACTCGCCGCAAACGCCCGCTGCGTGAAGTGCTCCTGCCCGCCACCCGGGACAAGACGGGGTGGGCCCGGCTGCGCGCGATCCACGGCGCGGCCGGCCTGTGGCTCACGGCGGGACTGCTGGTGGTGGCGGTCACCGGGCTGGCCATGAGCCAGTTCGCGGGCGGCCGCGCGGACGCGGCGACCGACCCGGTCCACCTGCGCGCCCCGGCACTGGCCGCGGCCCCGGTGCCGGTCCGGCCGGGCGCCGAGCCGATCGGCATCGACCGCGCCGTGGCCGCCGCCGAGACCGCGGGACTGAGCGGCGAGCTGGCCGTGGTCGCCCCGTCGCGGCCGGATGTGCCTTACACGGCAACGGAAATCGCGGAAGGACTGCCGATCCACCGCGGCGCGGTCACGATCGATCCCTACACGGCGGAGGTGACCGAGCGGATCGCGTGGAGCGACTACTCGCTGCCGGCGAAGCTGAGCGCCCTCGCCACGGAGTTCCACACCGGCACGTTGTTCGGGCTGGCTAACCAGATCCTGCTCGCGCTGGTGGCGGTCGCGACGCTCGTCCTGCTCGCGCTCGGCTACCGCATGTGGTGGATCCACAACCCGTACAAGGGAAGGTGGACGTCGTTGCCGCGTCCGGTGTGGCGCCAGCTGGCCGGCGGCCCGCTGATGGTCATCCTGCTGGGGATCGCGGTGCTGGCCTGGGTCCTGCCGGTGCTGGGCGCGAGCCTGGTGGTGTTCCTGGCGGTCGACGCGGCGTTGAGCCGGGTCAAGCGACGCTCGGCGTAGCCCCCGTTCGTTCTTCGAGGTGGTGGCGGACGCTGCGCGCCGCCGCGATCTCCGCCTCGACGTTCAGCTCGGCGACGACGAGCGCCGCCCGGGAACCGGTCCGGGCCCGGGTGACCCCGTCCGGTCCGACGACCTTGGCCAATCCGAGGAACCGGGTGCCGTTCAGGACACCGGCTTGGTTGGCGGAGACGAAAACCACCTGGTTTTCGACGGCCCGCACGCAGTCGTAGACGTCGAAGAGCCGCGCCTGGCGGTCGCGCGCGAGGGTCTGCGCCCGGCTGCCGGTCGTCCACGAGCACAGGCAGGCGACGATTTCGGCGCCGTCGACGGCGAGATCGCGGGCGGGCTCGGGAAAAGCCTTCTCGTAATCGAGCAGCATGCCGATCCGGCCGGCGGGGGTGTCGAACGCGGCGAATCCCCGCCCCGGTCGCTGGCGCAGTGCCTCGGCCGCGGAAAGGTGCACCTTGCGGTGCCGGCCGAGCACGCCGTCACCGGACACGCAAGCCGCCGCCGAATACCGCTCCCCCTGTTCACCCGCCTCGGTGTACCCGAAACACACCACCAGTTCCGCGGCCAGCGCCGCCACCGCCCGCACCTCGGGCCCGGCCGGATCCAGCGCCGGCGCCGGGTATTCGGGATCGGCCCGGCCGAAGTCGGCGAAAGAGCCGCCGAGCGTGCCGTCCGGCAAGACCAGAATCGCGGCGCCGGCTTGGCGAGCTTCCTCGATCAGCGCGCCGACACGTGCGGTGCCGAACGAGAGATCGCGCCCG
This sequence comes from Amycolatopsis lexingtonensis, assembly GCF_014873755.1. Lineage (NCBI taxonomy): Bacteria > Bacillati > Actinomycetota > Actinomycetes > Pseudonocardiales > Pseudonocardiaceae > Amycolatopsis > Amycolatopsis lexingtonensis. Next base: position 1,075,459 of record NZ_JADBEG010000001.1, on the reverse strand, counting down.
AAGTGAGCGGCGGCAGTGGCGATCCGGGATGGCCCCATCCGTACCTCCTGGTGCTGTCCGGTCCATCATGCCGGAACAGATGACCTCCAGGTCACGGTAGCGTTTTTCGTGCATTACCGGAAATGGATCCCGGCACCGGGATGGCAAATACCGCACACCACGAAGAGACGTACCGACGAAATTGCGCGGGTAGTCGCATCAATCGCCCGAAAGGCCGAGTAACCTATTTTGCTTGCGGTGACGGACACCTACCCGACCTCGCCAGGCGGTGGGCATCGTCGAGGCCCGCTGCCACTGGATGGCACTCGCGGCTGGGAGGCGGCTTCCGGAGCTGGCACGGTTAAACCACCATCACCGCGACAGCGAGGAAGCGACATGACCTGGGACGCGTTCGACTCGGTCCGGCTGGCGGACGTCGAGCTGGCCTACCGCGTGGTCGGCGACGGGCCGAGGCTGACCGTGCTGCTCCACGGGTGGCCGCAGACCGGCGAATGCTGGCGGCACGTCGTGGAACCGCTGGGCCGGGACCGCACCGTCGTCGTCCCGGACCTGCGGGGCTACGGCGCTTCCGGCCTCACCGGCGCCGGCTACGACAAGCGGTCCACCGCCGGTGACATCAGCGCGCTGATCCACCACCTCGGCCACGAGTCGGCCGTCGTCGTCGGGCACGATCGCGGCGCGCGGGTCGCCCACCGCTGGGCGCTCGACCACCCGTCCGAAGTGGACGCCCTGGTGCTGCTGGACATCCTGCCGACGCGGGTGGTGATGAACTCCTTCGACCGGACGTCGGCGGCCGCGATGTGGCACTGGTTCTTCCACCGGCAGCCCGAGCTGGCCGTCGAGCTGGTGGCGGGCAACGTCGAAGCGTACCTCGCGCACTTCTTCGCCGCGGTCCGGAAATCCGGCGCCGTCGACGAGAAGACCTTCCGGCACTACGTCTCCGCGTTCAGCGATCCCGGGCACCTCCGGGCGTCCTTCGAGGACTACCGCACCGGCTTCGACGTCGACCTCGCCCGCGACGAGGCCGACCACGCCGCCGGGCGCCGGCTGGCGGCGCCGCTGCTCGTCCTGTGGGGCGCCGAGGGCGGTCTCGCCGCCAGCGACGTCGTGGGCGTCTGGCGGGACCACCACGCCGATCCGGGGGCGGTGAGCGGGCACGCCGTGCCGGGCGGGCACTACGTCCCGGAGGAGGCGCCCCGCGAGCTGGTGCGCGCCCTCCGGGTGTTCCGGTGAGTCAGACCGCGGTGTATCCGCCGTCGACGAGGATCTCGACGCCGGTCACGTAGGACGCCTCGGGACTGGCGAGGAAGAGGATCGCGTCGGCGACCTCCCGCACCTCCCCTTCCCGCCGCATCGGCACCGCCGCGATCTGCTTCGCGCGCCAGGCCGGGTCGGCGGAGCCGCGGGACGTGCGCATCGGCGGCAGCATGCCCGGCGCGACGGCGTTGACCCGGATTCCCTGCTCCGCGTACTGCACCGCCGCGGTCCGGGTCATCGCCTTGACCGCGGCCTTGGACGCGCCGTAGCCGAGGTGGATCCCGAACTGGCCGACGGACGCCGAGATCGACGACAGGTTGACGATCGAGCCGCCGCCGGTGCCCGCCATGGCCGCGGCGGCGTGCTTGATGCCGAGGAAGACGCCCTTCGCGTTGACCAGCATCAGCTGGTCGTAGAAGGCCGTGCTGCCGGGGTCGGGGTCGAACGAGCCGCTGATCCCGGCGTTGTTGACCAGCACGTCGAGCCGGCCGAACCGGGCGATGACCTCGCCGATCACCGCGGTCCACGCGGCTTCGTCGGTGACGTCCAGGTGCCGGTAGCGCGCTTCGCCGCCCGCGGCGCGGATCTCGGCGGCGGTCTTCTCGCCGTCCTCGTCGAGGAGGTCGGCGACCACGACCGTCGCGCCTTCGCGGGCGAACGTCTCGGCGGTCGCGCGTCCCATTCCCCCGGCCGCGCCGGTGACGAGCGCGATCTTGTCCTTCAACCGCATGGTGGTTCCTTCCGGGTTCAGGCCGCGACGGGTTCGGGCCGGGTCACCCGCGCCGAGCGGGCCTTGAGCACGACGGCCAGGACGCAGCAGGCGGCGGGCAGCAGCAGGGCGAGGAAGACCTGCCGGTAGCTCAGGCCGACGGCGACGAGCACGGTGCCGGCGGCCGCGCCGGCGATCGCCCCGAAGCGCGCGATGCCGGTCGCCCAGCTCGTCCCCGTGGCGCGGATCGACGTCGGGTAGAAGTCCGCCGAGAGGATCGGGAATCCGGTGCCGACGGTGTTGGTGAACATGCCGAGCACGAAGATCAGGATGCCGAGGACCAGGACGTCCTGCGGCGCGACGGCGACGAGCACCAGCAGGACGGCGGCGCAGCCCATGGCGGCCGCGACCGTGCGGTGCCGGCCGAAGCGGTCCATCAGCCAGCCGATGCCCAGGTTGCCGACCGTGCCGCCGGCCTGCAGCAGCAGCCCGATGGTCGCGGCGGCGGTCAGCGAGAAGCCGACGTCGGTCATCAGGATCGGCAGCCAGCTGTTCATCAGGTAGACGATGAAGAACGCGGCCACGAAGCCGGCCCAGATCGTAAGGGTCCCGGCCCGGAACCGGCGCGTCAGCAGCCCGGCGACCCGCACCTTGGCGGCGACGGCCGGTTCGTCCAGCACGAAGCGCGTGCCGGCGGGGAAGGTCCCGGGCACGACGCGGCTCATCAACGCGGCCAGCTCGGCGTGCCGTCCGTCCTGGCGGGCGAGGAACTTCGGCGATTCGGGCAGCGCGGCGGCGATCACCACGGCGTAGGCCAGCGGGAGCACCCCGCCGGCGACGAGCGCCCAGTGCCAGCTCGCGACCTGGACGAGCGCGTTGGTGAGGTACCCGGCGACGGCGCCGCCGAGGGTCATCCCGCAGTAGGCCAGCGACATCATCGCGCCGCGGCGGCGCGCGGGGGCGTACTCGGACACGAGTGTGGTCGCGTTGGGCAGGGCGGCGCCGAGGCCGAACCCGGTGAGCACGCGCAGGATCGAGAACCCGGTGACGTCCGTGGTCAGCGCGGTCGCGGCGCTCATCAGCCCGAAGAACACGAGGGAGGCGACGATGACCTTGCGGCGGCCGACGCGGTCGGCGAGCGGCCCGGCGACCAGCGAGCCGAGGGCGAGGCCGAGCAGCCCGCTGGTGACCACCGGGCCCAGCTGGGCTTTGGTGAGGTGCCAGTCGGAAATGAGCGACGGGCCGAGGTAGCTGACCATCGCGACGTCGATGCCGTCCAGCGTCACCACGCCGAGGCACAGCAGCAGGACACGCCGTTGCAGGCGGCCGACCCGGTGGCGGTCGATCAGGGCGTGCAGCTCGAGGGTGCTCATGAGTCCTCCGTTGGACTTTCGCCGGTGAAGGCGGTGTGGAGCAGGTGCCGCAGAACGGTTTCGGTGACGGGCGCGGGATTGGCGTAGGGCGCGGCCAGCGCCCGGTCGACGACCGCGTCGATCCCGTTCTCCGGCAGGCCCAGTGCCTTCAGCGACATTTCGGCGCCGAGGCCGTGCGCCAGGCGGAACACGTGACCGGCGGGGTCGGGGGTGTCCCAGGCGGACTCCAGCGCGGCCCGGGCCGCGGGAGCGGCGGGCAGGTTGACCGCGAGGACGTGCGGGAGCACCGCGGTGTGGACCGGTGCGTGCGGGAGGTCGAAGGTGCCGCCGAGGATGTGGCAGAGCTGGTGGTGCAGGGACATCGTGGTCGATCCCAGTGCCGTTCCGGCGAGCCAGGAGCCGTGGAGCAGGTCCGCGCGTGCGTCGAGGTCGAGCGGGTCCGCGGACACCCGCGGCAGCGCGGCGGCCGTGACGCGCGCCGCCTCCTGCGCGACGAGCGCCGTGACCGGCGAACAATCCGGTGCGTAGAGCGCCTCCGCGGCGTGGGCGAGGGCGTTCACGCCGCTGGTCACCGAGAACGCCGCCGGCAGCGAGAGGGTCAGCTCGGGGTCGTAGACGACGAGGACGGGCCGGACCTTCGGGTCGCGGCCGGTGGTTTTCCCGGTCTCGCCGGTGATGCCCCAGATCGGGGTCATCTCCGAGCCCGAGTAGGTCGTCGGCACGGCGGCGACCGGCAACCCGGTCTCCTTGGCGACCGCCTTGGCCAGGCCGAGCGCGGAGCCCCCGCCGACGGCCACGCAGCCGTCGGTCCCGGCCGCGGCCGCGACGGCTTCGGCGGCGACCGCGGCGGGGACGTGCATCGCGGCGTGGGGGTGCAGTCCGGCGCCCGGGGGTGCCAGCTCGGCCGCGAGGCCGGCCGCGCCGGGAGCGCACACGACGAGCGGGCGGCGCAGCCCGGCCCGCTCGAGCTCCCCCGGCAGCCGGTGCCGGGCGCCGGCACCGAAGACCACCCGCCCCGGCGGGGATTCGTGGACGAATTCGCGGGTCATCGCGGCACCTCGGCGAGGACGACGTCGAACTCGAGGAGCCGGAAGGGGTTCCCGACGCCGAACCGCGCGGCCCGCCCGGGGTCGTCGACGGTCGTGACCGGCCGGACGAGCGTCTCCTTCACGCCGAACACCGTGTCGGAGTCGAGGTACGGGCTGCCTTCGACGAAGACGTGGGTGGTGACCGGGACGTGGCCTTCCGCGCCGGCGATGACGTGGATGTGCGCGGGGCGGTTGGGGTGCCGCCCGGTGGCGGCGAGCAGCTTGCCGACCGGGCCGTCGTCCGGGATCGGGTAGTACCGCGGCACGACGGTCCGCAGCCAGAAGCGGCCGTCCTCGTCGGTGGTGAAGAGCCCGCGCAGGTTGCGTTCGGGTTGCACGCCGGGCTGCTGGACGTCGTAGAAGCCGGCGCCGTTGGCCTGCCACACGTCGACCAGCGCGCCGGGCAGCGGGGTACCGTCCGAAGAGGACACCCGGCCGGCGAACACGCACGGCTCGCCGTTGTGGTCCAGCGAGATGTCGGCACCCAGCTCGCGCGGCGGGGAGTCGACCAGGTGGAACGGCCCGAGCACGGTGGTTTCGGTGGCGCCGGCGGGCTTGCGGTGGTTGATCGCGTCGACCAGCATCGACACCCCGAGCACATCGGACAGCAGGACGAACTCCTGCCGGGTCTCGTCGCACATCCGCCCGGTGGCGGTGAGGAAGCCGACGGCCCGCTGCCATTCCGCTTCGGTCGGTTCGATGTCCTTGACGAACGCGTGCAGGTGCTCGACCAGGCTGGTGACGATCCGCTTGAGCCGCGGATCGGGGGTGCCTGCGAAACTCGCGGCGACGACCTCGGCCGAGGTCTTTTCGGCGAAGCCGGTCATCGGGCCGCCTCCAGGTTCGTGCGCCAGGCCGGCGCGGCGAGCCCCGCGGAATCGAGGACGGCGGCCCCGGCGTCGAACGCCAGCCGGGCCGTTTCGGCGGCCGGGAGCGCGTCGAGGTCGTCGGAGAAGACCTCGACGGAGACCGGCGCGGTGACGACGTGCGTACGCAACGCCCGCAGGACACCCGCGGTGTCCCCGGCACCCCGGCCGGGGAGCAGGCGGCGGTGCCGGGCTTCGTCCGTGAGATCCGGGCCGGGCTCGGGCCGCACGTCGTTCAGCTGGACCGTCGTGATCGCCGACGCCGGCACCTCGGCGAGGTCGGCGGGCCGGGCGCCGGAGCGGAACCAGTGCCACAGGTCGAGCGTGACGCCGCCGTTCGGGCGGTCCGCGGCGGCCACCACCCGTGCCGCCTCCCCGATGGTCCGGACGTGGCTGTAGGGCAGGAACTCGAACCCGACCCGCACGCCGTGGCGGGCCGCGCGGTCGCAGAACGCGCCGAAGGGCTCGATCAGGTCACGCACCGGGTGCGGGAAGAACATCGGAATGTTGAGGTGCCGGAACCCGACGTGACCGGCCAGCCGCCACATCGCCTCCTCCACCGGATCCTCCCCGGCGGCCCAGTCCCAGGTGTGCTCGAGCTCGAGGACGCGGACGCCGTGCCGGTCGAGCAGGTCACGGATGTCCTCATCGGACAGTCCGGCGCCGAGGTAGTCGGTCAGGCGCAAGCCGATCCCGGTGAAGCCCGCCGCGGCCGCCGAGGCGACGCGGGTGGGCAGGTCGGCGAAGCGCAAGGTGTTTGCGCTGCAAGTCAAGAACACGTCGTAGCCCTTCAGTGCGGGTCGCCGGCGGTGACCGAACCGGCCAGCCAGCGGGCACCCTCGTCGTACAGCCGCTCGACCGCCGGTCCGGTCAGGCCCGGCAGCCCGTCCTTGACCGTGAACCCGGCCTCGGTCTGCAGGTAGCCGAGGTGGCGGTACCCGGCCGGGAAGCGGCCGAGCAGCCCGGGGTCGAGCACGAGCCGGGCGGCCGGGTCGACCGGGTCGAGCCGGTCCTTCTCGTAGATCGGCTGCCGTCGCACGATCTTCCACTCCCCCTCGTGTCGGGCGCAGAAGTCGTAGAACCGGCCGGTGCAGACGACGTCGACCTCGACACCGTCCACAGTGGCCCGCTGCCCGATCGTCATCTTCGTCTGCGCGATCGCCCGGTCGCCGCGGATCTCGGCGGTGTGCCCGCCGAGGAAGTGCAGGATGCTGACCCCGCGGTCGAACCCGGCCTTGCTGGCGGCGATGAACTCCTCGGCCGGCCCCTGGAACCAGGTCGCCGTCATCCAGCCGTCGACCGGGTGCCAGACGGTGGCGAAGCGCTCCCAGTCGCCGGAATCACGCCACAAGGCCCAGTTCTCGACGAGCTCTCGCACCGCGAGACGGTCTTCCATCACTTTCTCCTTGCTGGTCAGGGGATGAACGGCGCGAGGAACGCGCCGGCGGCGACGATCGCGACGGGCATGGGCTTCGACGAACCCGGCGTCGCCCTTCCCGGCGTTCAACGGGGTCCGCACGAAACTCGGTGCCACCACGTTCACCGTGACCCCGAGCGGGCCGAGTTCCCGGCACGCTTCCCGCGTCAGGCCGACGAGGCCGGCCTTCGACGCGGAGTACGAGCCGGTCGCACCGCCGCCGAGCCATACCCGCGAGCCGATGGACACCACCCGGCCGCCACCTTGGCGGCGCCACCGGGGGACGCAGTGCTTGATCAGCAGCGCCGGTCCGGTCAGGTTGACCTCGAGAGTGGCGCGCCAGGTCGCCGGGTCCAGCTCCTCGAGCGAGTGCCGCGGTTCGATCCCGGCGTTGTTGACGAGCGCGTCGATCCGGCCCCAGGTCGCCTCGACCTCGTCGAGCGCGGCGCGGACCGCGGCTTCGTCGGTGACGTCCGCGGTCACCCCGGTGGCGGATTCGCCGAGCCGTCCGGCGGCTTCCCGCGCGCCACGCCGATCGAGCAGGGCGACGCGGAAGCCGTCGGCCAGCAGCGCCGAGGCGATGGCCTGGCCCAGGCCGCCGGCTCCGCCGGTGACGATCGCGACGGGAGCGCTCATGCCGTCACCTCCTTCGCGAAGCCGGTGATCGCGCCGGCCAGCGCGGCCGGCATGGACAACATCGGCGAGTGGCTCGCCGCGAGCTCGCTCCACGAGCCGGTCCGGTTCGCCAGCTTGCGCTGGACGGCCGGGGTGCACGCCCGGTCCGCCGTGCAGACGACGAAGTGCGACGGGACGGCCCGCCAGGCCGCCCGGGACACCACGGCGGTCCGCGTGCTGACGTGTTCGGGGGTCAGCCGCCCGGCCGCGCGCGCCGCGTCGGCGGGGTCGCAGTCGTGGTAGAACGCGGCTCGCGCGGTCTCCGGGTCGATCACCAGGTGGTCATCGACCTCCCGGATGTCGTCGACGCCGGCCTCGGAACCGGCTTCGGCGTCGTTGACCGACGCGACCGACTCCCCCGGTTCGAGGCAGAACGCGCTGACGAACACCATGGCCCGGACGCCCGCGGCGTCGCCGGCCTCGGTCAGCACCGCGCCGCCGTAGGAGTGGCCGACGAGCACGACGTCTCCCGGCACTTCGGCGAGCACCCGGGTGAGGTGGGCGCAGTGCCCGGTGAAGGTCTCGTCCCCCGGAGCCCGGTCCCGGCCCGGGAACGTGACTCGCACACACGGGTGGCCGTCCGCTTCGAGGAGGGCCGCGACGCGGTCCCAGGCCCAGCCGCCGTGCCACATCCCCGGCACGAGCACGATCGTGGGTTTCACGCGACTGTCCTTTCCGGAATGTGGGTCGTGGTGGCCACCCGGGTACGGTCCCGGAGGCAGTAGGTCAGGCCGATGCCGAGCACGTAGGTGCCGGCGATGACCCAGACCGTGCCGCCGACGCCGAGCGGGCCGACGAGGCCGGCCACCGCCGGTCCGAGGAACTGGCTGACGCCCGCGCCGAGGTTGAGGATCGCGACGGCGCCGCCGACGTGCTGGGGCGCCAGCGAAGGCAGGATCGCCGACAGCGGGACGAACCCCGCGAGCGCGGCGCCGTAAACGACGGCGACCCCGAGGATCGCCCAGAAATTGGGGCCGACGAGGTGCGGCACGTGGTAGAGCGCGGGCACGCTGACCGCGCAGGCCAGCCCGCCGCACCAGGCCACGGTCCGCACCCGGCCGATGCGGTCGGCGACGTAGCCGAACACCACGTTGGCCAGGACGTTGACGAGGAGCATCGTGCCCCACACCGTCTGCCATTCCGCTGTGGACAGTCCGACGTCGCGGACCATGTAGGTGGTCAGGAAGACCACGAACGCGTAGAAGCCGAGGGTGTTGATCACCCGGACGATCCCGCCGATGCCGACCTTCGGGCGTTCGAAGACGATGGTCACCGCACCGAGGACCGCGCGAAGACCGCCGCCGCGCTCGGCCCGGCCGCGGGCCTTGACCAGCAGCGCGACCATGAGCCCGCCCACGCCGATGAAGGCCAGCGACGACGCCAGGGTGGCGAACTCGCCGATCAGCGGGATCACGAAACCCGCGTAGTAGGAGCCGAGCACGCCCAGGCCCAGCATGGCGAAGAACCAGTACCAGCCGACGGCCTTCCCCAGCACCGCCTGCGGCGTCTCCATCGCCACCCAGACCAGGAAGCCGTAGGAGAACAGCGGATACCCGAGGCCGCGGACGCCGAAGGTGACCACCATGAGCCCGAAGTCCCCGCGCGCCAGCGCGAGCAGGAACGCCACCTCGAACAGCACCCAGACCGCGAACCCGGTGAGCATCACGCGCTTGGGGCCGAACGTCTCCGCCAGCGCCCCCGCCAGCCAGGCCGCCACCGCGACGACGAGCCCGTAGACGCCCCACAGCAGTGAGACCTGCCCCGAGCCGAACCCGCGCTCGTCGAGGAAGGGCGAGAGGAAGCCGGACTCGATGCCGTCGCCGACCATGAACAGGGTCAGCGCGGCGAACCCCCAGCGGAGGTTCGGGACGATGCCCTGCCGGGCCCAGAACCCGCTCACCGGAGCGTCCACTCAGTGGCGAGACGAGCCCGTCCGGATGGTCGCACTTCGTTGTCGGTCAGCACCGCGAGAACCTCCTTGTTCCTCGTCTTCCGCGGTACCGATCCTCAGTTCCCGGCTGATCGGAAGCCAGTCATCGTTGCCACTCAGTGGCAATCCTCGTTACGCTGGCACCGTGGCCGGACGGACGAACAACCCCGGGCAGACCGTTTCCCAGCGGCTGCTCTCCGTCCTCGACTCCTTCGACGTCGCCCACCCGGCGCTCACGCTCACCGAAGTGGCCCGGCGCAGCGGGCTGTCCGTCTCGACCGCCCGCCGGCTGATCGGCGAACTCCGGGCGTGGGGCGGGTTGGAGCGCCTCGAGGACGGCCGCTACCGGATCGGGATCCGGCTGTGGACGATCGGCGCGCTCGCCCCGCGGCAGCGCGACCTGCGCGAAGCCGCGCTCCCCTACATGCACGACCTCTTCCAGGCCACCCAGGAGAACATCCAGCTGACCGTCCTGGACGGCACGGAAGCGCTGTGCATCGAGAAGATCTCCAGCACCAGGGCGGTCCCCACCCTGACGCACGTGGGCGGGCGGCTGCCGTTGCACGCCACCGGGGTCGGCAAGGCGATCCTGGCCTTCTCCGGCCGGGACCTGCTCGCCACCGTGGCCGCCGCCGGCCTGCCGCGGATGACCCCGAACACGATCACCCAGCCGGGCCGGCTCGCCGCGGCGCTGAAGGAGGTCCGGCGGACCGGGGCCGCTTACTCCTACGAGGAAATGACCCTGGGCGCGGTGTCCGTCGCCGCCCCGGTCCTGCGGCTGGACGGCCGGGTCCGGGCCGCGCTCGGCATCGTGGCCCACTCACGCGCCGCCGTGGACCGGCTCGCCCCGGCGGTGCGCACCGCCGCGCTGGGCATCGCGCGCGCGACGAACTGAGCCGGCGTCACCACCGGTCCCAGTGCAGGACCTCGTCGACCGGGACCCGGGCCGCCGGCCGGAAGTCCGTCCCGACGGTGTGCGCGACCGGGATCACCGCGGCCTGCATCACCGACTCGTGCGGAATGCCCAGCAACGCCGCGACTTCCCGTTCGACCGGCATGTTCCCCGTCGTCCATACCGTGCCGAGGCCGTGCAGGCGCGCGGCGAGCATGAAGCTCCACACCGCGGGCAGCAGCGAGCCCCACCGGCCCGCTTGACGATCCGCGCCGAGGCCGTCGGTGCGGCCCTCGACGCACGGCACCACCAACGCCGGCGCGCGGTGCAGGTTCTCCGCCAAGTGGCGCAGTCCGCTCCAGACCTTGTCCATCGAGCCGCCTTCACGCCAGGCGCGGCGCTGGTCGTCCAGTGACATCGGGGTGTCGCCCCGGCCGAGGCCGAGGCGCCAGAGCCGGGCCAGCTCGGCGCGGCGGTCCGGATCGGTGACCACGACGAAGTGCCAGCCCTGGCGGTTGCGTCCGGTGGGCGCCTGCAGGGCCAGTTCCACGCACCGGCGCAGGACGGCCGGGTCGACGGGCCGGTCGAAGTCGAGCCGGTGCCGCACCGCGCGGGTGGTGCTCAGCAGTTCTTCGGCCGTGAGAGCGAGCTTGTCCACGACACACCTCCGGTGGTTTCCGCGGCGGGCTTGCGCAAGCGGGCCGTGGCCATGGCCGCGAGCAGGAACACGACGGCCTCGTAGCCCATTGCCGCGTCCAGCGCCCCGGCGGTGTAGACGACCCCCGCCAGTGCGACGCCGAGTGTGCCGCCGAGTTGCTGCGCGGTGGGCAGCAACCCCGACACCGAACTGGCCACGGGCACCGGAACCCGGTTCAGGACCAGGGAAAACGCCGATGCCGTGAAGACGCCGAACGCGAAGCCGCCGGCCCCGAGCACCGCCCACAGGAGCGGCGCCGGCCCGGCCAGCGCCGGGATGAGCAGCAGCGACACCGCGGCCAGGCCGGCGGACGCGGCGGCGAGCGCCGCGGCGCCGAACCGGCGTGCCGCGGCTTCGGCGACCGCGCTGCCCAGCAGGGCGCCGATCGCGTACGGCGCGACGGTCAACGCCGTCACCAGCGGGTCGCGGTGCAGCGCGCCCTGCAGGTGCAAGGAAAGCAGCAGGCTCAACGACGGGATCCCGGCGTTGAAGAGGAACACCGCGCCGATGCCCCACCGGGTCCTCGACGCGGTCAGCGCTTCCGGCCGCACCAACGGGTAGCGCACTCGGCGTTGTGCCGCGGCGAAGGCGACGAGCAGGACCAGCCCGAGGGCCAGGCTCGCCCACGTCCAGGCCGGCCAGCCCGCGTCCTGGCCGAGGGTCAGCGGCAGCACGAGCAGGATCAGCCCGGTCAACGACAGCGCGGCCCCGGCCGGATCCACCCGGCTCGCGTCCACCGGGCCGCGCCCGCCGGGCAGGATCCGGACCAGGGCCAGCGACACGATCCCCACCGGCACGGGCAGGGCCAGTGCCAGCCGCCAGCCCAGCCCGAACGGGTCGAAGTGCAGCAGGACGCCGCAGCACAGCGGGCCGGCCAGCGACGCCACGGCCATCGTCGCCCCGTAGCGGCCCAGCACCCCGGCCCGCCGGTCCGCCGGCACCGCGGTCTGGATCAGCGACAGGATCTGCGGCGCGACCAGGCCGCTGCCCGCGCCCTGCACCAGCCGGGCGACCACGAGGGTTTCGACGTCCGGCGCGGCGGCCGCGGCCAGCGACGCCAGCGTGAACACGGCCGTGCCGATGACGAACACCCGCCGGTAGCCGAACCGGTCGCCGAGCCGGGCCGCGGTGATCAGCGCGCAGGCGTAGGTCAGCGTGTAGCCGACCAGCGCGAGCTGACCCGCGCCCGAGCCGGCGGCGAGGTCGTGGCGGATGCGCGGGACGGCGAGCTGCATCACGGTGACGCTCATCAGCTGGACGAACGTCCCCGACAGCAGCACGGCTTGCGCGGCGGGCCTCATGCCTGCTTCGCGATCCGGCCGAGGAGTTCGGCGAGCTCGGCGGGGCGGGTCAGGAACGGCGAGTGCCCGCCGGGCAGGGAACGCACCGCGAACGGGTGCTCCGGGGTCAGGCGGTCCGCTTCGGCGATCATCAGGTCCTGGGTGGCCGGCGGCAGCGCCAGGTCGTCGGTCAGCCGGACGTAGCTGCGCGGCACCCGGCCCCACCGCCCGGCTGTCACCGGATATGCCCCGGCGAGCGACGCCACCGGTTCGTCGGGGTGCAACGTCAGGCGCCAGCCCGGCCGGTCCGCGGGCCAGTCGGTCAGGAACGCCCGCCGGATCGCCTCGACCTCGGCGGGGTCGGGCGAGAGCGGGTTGATCCGGAAGGCGCCGAGGACGTCGGGGTCGCCGGTCCGGGGTGCGTGGGCGGCGCCGTCGTTGACCGGGTCCGTCACGTAGTCGCCGAAGCGCGGCCGTCCGGCGGGCACGAACGCCGACAGGTAGACGACGTGGTCGACCAGGCCGGGGTGCCGCTCGACCGCGGCCGAGGCCGGGCCGCCGCCCGCGCTGTGCGCGACGAGGACCACGCGGGCGAACCGGCGGCGCACCTCCGCGAGGTCGGCGATCAGGGCGTCGACGAGCACCTCGGTGGTCAGCCCGGCGAGCGCGGAGGGCTCGGTCGCCAGCCCGGGCTGTCCGGGCCGGAGGTACCCGGACGGCAGCGGCGCGGTCACGCCGTGCCCGGGGAGGTCGACGGCGACGCCGGTGATGCCTTGCGCGGCCAGTGCCCGCTGGGTGGCGGCCCAGTGCAGTGAGGAGTGCCAGGCACCGTGAACGAGCACGCAAGCGGTGGTTTCAGTCATGCCGTCCACCCCACCGCGCGGCGAGCGCGCTATCCACTTTCATAGCTGGATCACCCTCACGCGATATCCTGAACGTATGGAGTCCCGTCACCTCCGCTACGCCCTCGCGCTGGCCGAGCACCAGCACTTCGGCCGCGCGGCCGCGTCCCTCGGCATCGCCCAGCCGCCGCTGTCCACCCAGATCGCGGCCGTCGAACGCGAGGTCGGCGAGCGGCTGTTCGACCGCACGCCCCGCGGGGTGTTCCCGACCGCGGCCGGCACCGCGTTCCTGGCCCGGGCCCGGCGGGCGCTGGGCGAGATGGCGGCCGCCGCGGTCGAAGCCGGCCGCGCGGCCCGCGGCGAGACGGGGCAGCTGCGCATGGGCTTCATCGGCTCGGCCCTCCTCGACCCGCTGCCCGGCGTGCTGGGCCGGTTCCGCAAGGCCCGGCCGGACGTCCGGCTCGACCTGCGGGAGATGAACAGCCCGGACGGGACGGCCGCACTGGTCGCGGGCGAACTCGACGTCGCGGTCGGCCGCGGCACCCCGCGCGGCGCGCGCGTGGACGGCCTGGTGACCGTCCCCATCGGCGCCGACCACCTGGTCGCCGTTGTCGGCACCGCCCACCCCTTCGCCGGCCGCGCGGAGATCCGGCTCGAGCAGCTCGCGGCCGAGCGCCTGATCATGTCGGCGCCCGCGCAGGAACCCGCCGTGGCCGCGCGCCTGCGTGACCTGTTCGGCGCCGGGGCGGCCGCGCTGGACGCCGCCACGGTGTCCCGGGACGTCCACACGATCATCGGCCTGGCGGCGTGCGACGTCGGCGTCGGCCTCGGCCCCGCCCGGATGCGGCTGGTCACCCGCAAGGACGTCTGGTTCTGCGACATCGCCCCGCACGTCCGCCTCCCGGACCTGCAGCTGTCCTTCCGCGCGGCCGACGACTCCCCGGTGCTCGCGGCGTTCCTGGACGTCGTCCGCGCCAACTGCGCCGAAGTCGGCACCCGCCTCGACGACGTCCTCGCCCGCCGCGAAGCCCGGTCGGTCAAGCGGTAGTCACCTGGTGTGGACGCGCTCCCGGCTCTTGCCGGCGACCGGCGTCTCGGCGTCCGCGCGGATGAACAGCAACAGGAACACGCCCAGCAGCGGACCGGCGGCCAGGGCCGCGAGTGCGAGGAACAGCGAGCCGGTGGCGCCGAACACCGCGCCCACGGCGATCGGCGCGAAGACACCGCCGAGCTGCCACGCGGTGTTGGCGAAGCCGAACGCGCCGCCGACGAACCGGGGATCCGCGTACTGCGGCACCGTCGAGTTCGTCAGCACCGTGTAGCCGTAGACGCCGAGCCCGAGGAAGGGCGCGAGCACGAGCATCACCGAGTAGTCCCGGACAAGCCCGAACACAACCAGGATGACCACGAAGTACCCGCTGAGCACCATCAGGTGCGCCTTGCGGGTGCCGCGCAGGCGGTCGGAAAGGAACCCGACCAGCGGTTTGACCCCGATGGCCGTGGTGCTGACGACGACCATCACCAGCGCGGCCTTCGCGGCCGACAGGCCGAGCGCCTTGACCATCAGCGAGTTGCCCCAGGCCAGGAACCCCAGCGTGGCCCACTGCATCCCCAGGCCCGCCGCCGCGAGGGCGAGCAGGTTCCGGTTCCTGACCATCGCCCGCAGCCCGAGCCGCTCCCCCGGTGCCGGCGGCTCCACCGCGGGTTCGACGGGGGACGGCGGGTCGTTGCGCAGGAACGTCCAGCACACCACGCCGACGACGACCGTCAGCACGCCGAGGACGTAGTAGACGCCGTTCCAGTGCAGCTGCGCCAGCAGCGCCGGGATGGACGCGTTGGCGATCACGCTGCCCAGCGCGGTCGAGGTGATGTACAGGCCGAAAGCGGTGCCGCGCTCGGCGGGCGGGAACCACCGGCTGATCAGCTTGGTGAACGACGCGACGTCCGCGCCGCTGACCAGGCCGATGACGATCTGGAGCGCGATCCCCACCCCGACGTTCGTCACGGTGCCGAACGCGACCGTGAGGATTCCCGCTGCCACCAGGGAAATCCCGGCCGCCATGCGGCCGCCGATCAGGTCCGCGACGATCCCGCCGGGGATGTTGCTGACGACGTAGCCGATGGACAACGCCGTGGCGAAGATCCCGAGCTGCGCCACGGAAAGCCCGAGCGAGTGCGAGGCGTCGACGGCGACGACCGCCCACGCGGTGCGGTTGATGTAGATGAGGGTGAACGCCAGCCAGCAGATGGCCAGGATCACCCAGCGGTAGCGGGAACGCGTGATACCCATGAGGGACCTCCTTGTCCGGGGCGGGATCGGTCAGCGCAGCAGGCCCCACTCGCGGAGCTGGGCCGCGTTGTGGTGCAAGGTCGCGCGAGGTGAACGGTCGAGGCTCATGTCCTCCACGGACACCCAGCCGCGGTAGCCGTGCCGGTCGAGCAGGCCGAGAACGTGCGGGACGTCGACTTCGCCGTCTTCCAGCGGTGTCCACCCCGGCTGCCACCCGCCACCCGGCGAGCGGAAGTGCGCGGCGTTCTTCAGGTGCACGTGCCCGAGGTGAGCACCGAGCAGGTCGAGGGCGACTTCGTGGGCCTCGAAGCCTTCGAAGACGAGATTGCCGAGGTCGTAGATGACGCCGACGTGCACCGGGTCGAACCGGGAGACGACCCGGTGCGCCAGTGCGGCGCTGGAGCAGATGGTGTTGTGGTGGATCTCCAGCAGTGCCCGGATTCCGGCTTCCCGCGCGGCCGCCTCGACGTCCGCGAAGAACGTGACCGTCTCCTCGTACAGCCGCGAATACGGCTTGCCGGTGCGGGAAATCCTCGGCGCCTGGAGCCGGATCTGCGGCGCACCCGCCGCGGTGGCCAGTTCGCAGGCCAGGCGCAGCGTTTCGGCGTCGCCGGCTTCGATGTACGGCGCCAGTCCCACGACTTCCAGCCCGGCGGCGCGGGTTTTCCGCGCGACGTCGGCGGCTGCCTGCACGTCGAGCGGCAGCGTGGCCCGGTGGTCCACCAGGAACGGGTGCGCGGGTTTCCCGTCCGGGATGCTGCCGGGGCGTGGCTCGACCCGCCACTCGACCCCGCCGAACCCGGCCGCGGCGATTTCGGCGATCGCCTCGCCGAAATCCAGGGTGGGCAAGGAGATCGTCGCGACGCTGAACCTCATCGCGGTGCCGCGTGCTCGACGGCGAGCGGGGTCCGCGGCAGCGGAGCGAGCTGGGCTCCGCCGCAGACGTGCAGGACCTCCCCCGTGATGAAGGACGCGGCCGGCGACGCGAGGAAGGCGACGGCGTTCGCCACATCGCGCGGTTCGGCCATGCGCGGCAACGGGGTGATCGCCCGGTACTGCTCCTTCAGCCGGCTCATCTGCGCTTCGTCACGGTCGTAGGTCGTGAAGTCGGATTCGATGAAGCTGGGCGCGACGGCGTTCGCCGTGACGTTGTACCTGGCCAGCTCGGTCGCGAACGACCGGGTCATGCCGACGATGCCGGCTTTCATCGTGGTGTAGGCGACCGGACCGCCGGAAACCCAGTTCCGCGAAGCGATGTTGACGACGGTGCCGCCCTGCTGCGCCTTGAAGAAGCCGAGCACGCGGCTGACCAGGATCGCCGGCGCGCGCAGGTTGACGTCGCTCATCAGGTCCCACGCGTCCGCGGTGAGCTCGGACAGCGTCGAGCGGCGGTTCACCGCGGCGTTGTTGACGACGACGTCGATGCGGCCGAACCGGTCGCCCACCTCGCTCACCAGCGCTTCGATCGCGTCGACCGAGCCGAGGTCTACCGCGACGGGATGGGACGGTGCGGCGAACCGGGCGCGGAAGCCGGCGACGGCCGCCGCCGCCGCGTCCGCGTTGACATCGGCCACCACCACGGCGACGCCGTCTTCGAGGAGACGGCCGGCGATGGCACTGCCCAGTTTCCCCGCGCCTCCGGTGACGATGGCGACGCGCTGTGGCTTGGTCATGTGTCCCTTTCTTTTCGGGTCAGTGCGTCCAGCCGGCGATCGCGGACACGACCTCGGCGGGGTGTTCGTGATGGGTCCAGTGGCCGCCCGGCAGCACCCGGATGTCCGCGGCGGGAAGGACTTCCCGCGCCAGGCGGGCCCGGTCCTCGTTCCGGTAGAAGGCGAGCACCGGTACCGGGAAGCCGGCGAAGAAGGCAGCCGTCTGCGTCCGGAAGTGCAACGCCTCGGGCGCGAAGGCGAACTCGGTGAACAGTTCGCGGATCGCTTCCGGCGTGGCCGAAACCGGCCTGCCGGGGAGCGGACTCGGCCCGGACCTCGCGAAGTGCTCGGCCGCGACCGTGACGGGGTCTTCGGTGCGCAGCCGCCCGGCCATCGCCTCGACCCGCGCGCGGTCGTCGTCGGGAAGACCGAAAGCCGGATCCACGACCACGAGTCCCGCGACC
The DNA here is from genome assembly GCF_014873755.1 of Amycolatopsis lexingtonensis. NCBI lineage: Bacteria > Bacillati > Actinomycetota > Actinomycetes > Pseudonocardiales > Pseudonocardiaceae > Amycolatopsis > Amycolatopsis lexingtonensis. The sequence continues at coordinate 1,058,027 of NZ_JADBEG010000001.1, read as the reverse complement.
AGTTCCGGCTCCCGGCGGGCGAGGAAGGCGGCGACCTCGCTGCCCGCGGAGTGCCCGACGAGCACCACACGGGCGAGACCCAGGCGTTCGATCACCGCGTGGACGTCGGCCGCGACCTGCGGAAGACGCATCCCGCCACCCGGTGGGGAGGCGCCGTGCCCTGGCAGGTCGACGGCGACGACCGGGGCGATGGCGCACAGCCCCTCGAGGACGGGAGCCCAGTCCGCCCGCGAGCGCGCCCAGCCGTGGACGAGCACGAAGGAGAACGACGCGGGCCCACCGGGAAATCGTTCGAAAGCCAGCTCGGCGGTCATGCGGTCCTCCTGAGAGCGTCGTCGCTGCTCAGATCGTCATGTCCCGCGCGGTATTTGACAAATGCCCATCACTGGCCGTCCCCATGCCTCTGGGGCATACCATCGGCTCATGCTTGAGTTGCGTCAGCTCGACTACTTCCGCGCGGTGGCCGAGTTCGGCTCGATCTCCCGCGCCGCGGCGGCCCTGCACCTCACCCAGCCCACGCTGAGCCGGCAGATCGCCCAGCTGGAGAAGGACCTCGGGCACCGGCTCCTGCGACGCACGCCTCGCGGCACCGAACTGACCGTCGCCGGGGAGGGCCTGCGAACCCACCTGTCGTCGATCTTCGAGCTCGTCGACCGCGTCCCGGAGGTCCTCCAGGCCGCTTCGGCCGGTGGGCACCTCGTGCACCTCGGGGTGCCGTCCGGGGTCCCCCACGGCTGGATCGAGGAGTACCTGGCGGCGGTCGCCGCCGAGGCACCGGAAATCCGGTTCGCCATCGTCGAGGCCACCAGCGAGGAACAGCGCCGCATGCTCAACAACGGCCTGCTCGACCTGAGCCTGATGCACACCGAACCACCCGAACTGCACGCCGAACCGCTGTTCCGCCAACGCCTCGGCTGCGTTTTCCGCGCGGACGTCCTCCCGGCGGGCCGGACCGAAATCGACGTCACCGACCTCGCCGGCCTGCGCGTGATGGCGCACTCCTCCAAGGGCGAGGAGATCAGCCTGCGCACCGCCGCGGCCGCCAGCGGCACCGAAGTAGGCTGGCTGTTCCGCGCGTTCTCCGAACACAGCGAGCTGATCGCCAAGAGCTCCCACGTCGACGCGGTCCTCATCGGCAGCGCTTCGGCCCGGAAGTGGTTCCCCGGCTGGACTTGGCTCCCGCTCACCGCGCACCGCCCCGAACACTGGATGCGCACCTGGGCCGCCTGGGCGAACACGGACATGAAGTACGGCGCCGTGCTCTTGCGGTGCCTGCGGGACACCGCGCGGGACCACCGAACGGACCCGACCTACGCGTCCACCGCCGGGTGACCAGGTCGCGGAACCGCTCGAGCCTTCGGGAGGACCTTCCGCGCGGAAATGGGGACTTATGCCCCTCCGCGGCGGGCGCCCGCGGCCGAAAAGGTGCACCTGCCCGGGTTGATCGACAACGTCTGGAAAGAGGCCGATCCCGTTGCGGAACGCACATCCGATGAGCACTGTGCTGCTGTGGCTGGTCGGCGGCTCGCTGCTGGCCGCCGGACCGATCTTGGTGCTGCGCGGCCGGCAGGGCCGGACACAGCTGAAGTCCGAACTCGCGCAGCAGCGGATCAGTTTTCCCGGACGTGACGCGCTCCCGGAGCCGCTCGGCGAGTTCGCGGAACTGCCGGTGGACAGCGGAGCACGCGCGAAAGCGTACTCCGACCTGATCAAGTCCAACGTCCGGCGCGCCACCCGCGGACGCACCTACGCCGAGCTTTCCCAGGCCCTGCACGACGCCGGTGGCGCCGACGAGAACCTCGTCAAGCTGCGCGAGACCGCGTTCGCCGGCGAAACACTGCGTGCCTCCCTGCTGGGCGCCTACCAGGCGGCGCGCCTACCAGGCGGCGCGCCTCACGACACTCGTGGTCGGGCTCGGAGCGCTGCTCACCGGACTGGGCGCCGCTCTGCTCGCCGTGGCGCGGGGACACCGGCCGGGGCGGGCGCACTCGTGACCGGGCCCGGCCACCCGGCGATCGTCCAGGGCGGCATGGGAGTCGCGGTGTCGAGCTGGCGGCTGGCCAGGACCGTCGCCGAAGCGGGGCAGCTCGGCGTCGTCTCCGGTGTCGCGCTCGACGCGCTGCTGGCCCGTACCCTCCAGCGCGGCGACCCCGGCGGTCACCTCCGCCGCGCGCTCGCGCACTTTCCCGAGCCCGGCCTCGTCGAGCGGATCCTCCACCGGTACTTCGTCCCGGGCGGGATCGAGCCCGGCCGGCCGTTCCGCGGGGTGGCCCGGCTCGGCCTCCCCGCGCGTCCGGCCGCCACCGCGTTGACCGTCGTGGGCAACTTCGCCGAAGTGTTCCTCGCCAAGGAAGGACACACCGGACCGGTCGGGATCAACTACCTCGAGAAGATCCAGCTCGCCACCCCGGCCGCCGCGTACGGCGCCATGCTCGCCGGAGTGGACTACGTACTGGTGGGCGCGGGCATCCCGACCGAACTCCCCGGTCTGCTCGACGCTCTCGCCGAGCCCGCGCCGGTCGACTTCCCCGTCGCCGTCGCCGGTTCGGACCAACGGCACACCCTCCACTTCGACCCCTCCGCACTGCTGCCCGCCGCCGGGCCGCTGCGCAGGCCGAAGCTGCTGGCCATCATCTCTTCGGCGGTCCTGGCGACCAGGCTCAGCCGCGACCCGCGAACCCGCCCGGACGGATTCGTGCTGGAGACCCCGGTCGCCGGCGGGCACAGCGCGCCGCCCCGCGGCCGGCTGCAGCTGTCCGGCAGCGGGGAGCCGGTGTACGGCCCGCGCGACGACATCGAGGTGGCCAAGGTGGCGGCGACAGGGCTGCCGTTCTGGCTCGCCGGCGGGTTCGCGAGCCCAGCCGGCCTGGCCGCCGCCCAGGCAGCCGGCGCGGCCGGCATCCAGGTCGGCACCGCGTTCGCGCTCTCCGCCGAGTCCGGCATCGCCCCGGAACTCAAGCGGCAGCTGCTCGACCGCGCCACCGACGGCACCCTCGAGGTGCACAACGACCCGCACGCCTCACCGGCCGGGTTTCCGTTCAAGCTCGCCCGGCTTCCCGGAACCCTCGCCGACGAGCAGACCTACGCGGCCCGGCCCCGGCTGTGCGACCTCGGATACCTGCGCACGCCGTACCACACCCCGCAGGGCCGGATCGGCTACCGCTGCCCCGCCGAGCCGGTCGCCGACTACGTCGCCAAACATGGGGCGGCCGAGGACACGATCGGCCGCCGCTGCCTGTGCAACGGACTGGTCGCGACCGTCGGACTCGGCCAAAACCGCCGCGACGGATACCAGGAGACGCCGCTGATCACCCTCGGCCAAGACCTCGAGTTCCTGCCCCACCTGCTACCGCCGGGGGCAACCGGCTACTCCGCGACGGACGTCCTCGGCTACCTGCTCTCCGGCGGGTAGCGGCGACCTGCACGAGGCACCCGGCCGAGCCGACGCCGACATCGATGAGGAGGTCGCGGCATGAATCGCGAGCACGACGACAGTCCCGGGCGGACGCTCGACCGGCGCCGGGTCCTGGGACTGCTCGGGCTCGGGGCCGGCACCCTCGCCGTGGCCGGAGCCGGCGGCCTGACCTGGCGCGCGGTGGACAGCGGGGTCTACGCGACCGCGCGCGGGTCGGCCTACGCGGCATGGAACGAGTGGAACCCACCGGAGGCAAGCGTGCTCAACCTGGTGCGCGCCGCCGTCCTGGCGGCGAACGCCCACAACACCCAACCGTGGCTGTTCCGCGTCGAGCCGGACCGGATCGACCTCTACGCCGACATGACCCGCGGCATCGGCACCATGGACCCGCTGCACCGCGAGCTGGACGTGTCACTGGGCTGCGCCCTCGAGAACCTCGTGCTCGCCGGCCCACCCAACGAACTGGCCCCGGCCGTCACGCTGCTGCCCGACCCCGCACGCCCCGAGCTCATCGCCCGGATCGGCCTGATCCACGCAGCCCGCTCGCAATCGTCGCTGTTCGCCGCGATCGGGAAGCGGCACACCGACCGCGGCGCCTACGACACCGGCCGGCCCCTGTCCCCGGAAACCCGGGAAGCGATCACCGGCCTGCTCGACCCCGACACCACGCCGGACACCGTCCGGCTCGCGTGGCTCACCGGGGCGGACGGGCACACGTTCGGCGATCTCACGGTGCGGGCGACCGAGGCGATCAACGCCGACGCGCACCAAGCGGCCGACGACTTCGCCTGGTACCGGACCAGCCGGCAGAAAATCCAGTCCACAAAGGACGGAGTCACGATCGACGCTTCAGGCCGGCCGCCGCTGATCCGCGCCGCCGCCAAGCTGCTGGGCACCTCCCGGCAGCAGAACGCCGACGGGTGGCTTCGCGCGACCCGCGACAGCCAGGTCGCCACCGCCGCGGCGTTCGGGATTCTGGTGGCACGCGACGCCCGCGACCGGGTGCAGCGCCTCCAGGTGGGCCGAAGCTGGCAGCGCATGCACCTGTGGGCCACCGGCGAAGGACTGGCCGTGCAGCCACTGAACCAGGTACTCGAACGCATGGACCGGGAGAGCACCGCCGGGCTGCCTCCGCGGTTCACCGACGCGACAGCCGCCTTGCTGCCGTCCGGATGGCACCCCGTGATGGCGTTCCGGATCGGCTATCCCACCGGCGACGCGCTGCCCAGCCCTCGCCGCCCCGCCGAAGACGTTCGGCTTCGCTGACGAGGAAGGGCGTCATGACTCGTACATCGTGGACCTGGTGGACGACCGCGCTGACCGCCGTGTCGGCCCTGTTCTACGTCTGGATCGGCCTCGGCGGGTACGGCCTCGACCGGACGCTGGGGCTGGCCGGCGCGGGGCTCGTGCTCACCGCCCTGGTCGTCGCGCGGCGATCCCGGCTCATCGCCACAGCCCTGCTCGTTCTCGGCACGGCGCCGCTGGCCATCGTCGCGTGGTGGAGCATCGCGGCACCCGTTGTCGGGCTGGTGATCCTGCTGCTCGGCTGGCCGGCCATCCGCGCCCTGGGCGCACGAGCTTGAGGAGAAGGCCGCCCGTCGCGACCGGGAGTCGCGGCGCCGGGGTGGTCGATCGACGGTTGCCACGGCCACGACGTCGCCGTATCGCTTGTGCAGCCCGGCCACCGCACCGCGGCAAACGCACACGTGGCTGACGGGCGTGCGCGGCGGCCCGCACGATCATCAGCGCGGTGAGCCCGCGCCGGACCGGCTCAGCTGTCGTCGTCTGGGTCGCTCTCGGACGCGGCCGGTGATTTCGCGAGGCGGGCGTGCAGCCGATCACGAACCTCGTCCGGGGTGTAGGCCCGCCAGACCCACTGCCTTCCACCAGCGCACCGGTCTAGGCTACTGCCCTGCCGGGCACCCAGCTCGATCTCGACGAAGCCGCCGCCGTGACGCGCACCGGAGACCTGTGGCTGTTCCGCGGGAAGTCCGCGGCCGACCGGACCATCCGGGTCGTCACCAACAGCCCGGTCAACCACGCCGGCATGGCCGTGGTGATCGAAGACCTCCCGCCGCTGCTGTGGCACGCGGAGCTGGGCCGTTCGCTGCCGGACGTCTGGTCCGGCCGCCACCAGCGGGGCGCGCAGCTGCACGACCTGCGCGGGGCCGTCCGGGTGTGGGCCGAGAAGTACCACCAGCGGGTTTGGCTGCGCCAGCTCGAAAACCCCGTCACCGAGGAGCTGGAAGACACCGTCCTGCGCACCACCGCCCGGCTCGACGGCACGCCGTTCCCGTCGACCACCCAGCTCGCCGCCCGCCGGCTGCGCGGTCGCCTGCCACTCCGGAAACGGCGCCCCGGCGACGCCGGCCGGTTCTGGAGCGGCGACCACCTCGACCTCGATGCGACGAAAGTCCTTTGATCCGGCGTCCTCCGCCCCTTAAATCGGCGCTTCGCCGACGACACCATCGGAAGCCCGCCGAAAGATCGGCTCGCGGACGGACCGGACCGACGAAGACCGACCGGGAGTCGTGCAGCGAGCCGGGCATCCGCCGACGTGAACTCGTCGGCCCGGCCCGCCGGGTGAACCTGCCCGTCGTCGGCGTTGGCGCGGGCGGCCGGAGAACTCCGGCCGCCATCGGTTCATCCGAGGAGGGAAAAGATGGCTACTCGCTCAGCCCGGCTGCTTCCGCTGTGCGCGTTCGTCGCGCTCGGTCTGGTGTCCGTGTCCGATCCACCTGTCGCTCAGGCCGCGCAGGCGCCCACCTACACCGCTGTCGACCTGGGCCCCTTGTCGGCCGGCGAGCGGACCGACGCCCACGCGGCGAACGACGCCGGCGTGATCGTCGGCGAGTCGGGCACCAGACCGGTCCGGTGGAACCGCGCGGGCGGCGTGACCGCGCTCCCCACGCTCGCCGGCTACCCGGACGGAGGCGCGGTCGACGTCAACGAGTCGGGTGAGATCGCGGGATACGTCTCCCAGTCCTCCGCCGCCCGGCCCGTGCGGTGGGATCGCGCCGGCCACGTGCAGGCGCTCGCGCTACCCGGCGACGCGGCTTCCGGGTACACCGTCTCGATCAACGCACGCGGTTCGGTCTTGGGCAGCTTCATCCGGCCCGATTACCGCTGGCGATCGGTGCGGTGGGACCCGGCCGGGCGGCCGGTCGAGCTGGCGGCACTGGCCGCCGGCGGCGACACCACGGCATATTCGATGAACGACCGGGACGAGGTCGTCGGGATCGCCGCGGACGAGACCGGCGTGCAGTTCGCCGTGCGGTGGGACCGAGCCGGGCGGATCAGCAAGCTGCCGGCCCCGAACACCGCCACCGGACCCGCCATCGACAACCGCGGTGACATCCTCGACGGCATGGTCGTGTGGGACCGCTGGGGCCAGGTGACGAACCTCTCCACCGAGCCGGATCTCGGGTCGCCGCACACCGCGACGATCAACGACCACGGCTTGGTGGTCGGGTGGGCCTGGACCGCCGACGGAGAGCAGAAATGCGTTCGGTGGGACCGTGCCGGACAGGCGACCGTGCTGAACCCGCTGCCACCCGACACCACGAGCTCGTGCTCCGACATCGACGATCGCGGGACCGTGGTCGGCTATTCCTTCGCCGAAGGCACCATGCGGCCCGCCTACTGGGACACCCGCGCGCACCCGTTGCCGTCCCCCGCCGGCCTTCGAGCCTGGGAGGCGCAGCACATCACCGGCACCGGCGGGATCATCCTCGGTCTCGGCTACGACCCCGGCCAGGCCACCTTCCGCGGCATCGCTTGGCAGCGGCGATAGGCCCTGGTGAGCTCGGCAACCCTGTGAAACCTCGGCAGCCGGCCGCCCGGATACCCGGCATCGGCGGTATCCGGACGGCCGGCTGTGTTCAGCTGTGCCTTCGCCCCTCCCGGGAAGAACGGACCGGGGTGTCACCGGCGTGAAGGATCTGCCAGGTGACGACCGTGCCGCCCGCCGGACGCGCGGCCAGGGTGAGCGAATCACCGAGCCCGGTGGTGAGATCGGCCGGGTCCACCGCGTCGCTGTCCGGCGACGCGAAGGTGCCGTCGTCTTCGACCTGGGCGAACAGACACCCCAGGCCGGGTTCCGGCCGCAGATCGACGGTCACCGTCACGTGGCGGACCCCGGACCGGCGCGACACCCCCGCCAGCGCCGTGTCGAGTACCGCCATCAGCCGGTCACGCACCGGCCCGCGCAGCGCGGTGTCGAGCCGGCTGTCGAGCCGTGAGGTCATCGCGACGTCCAGGGTTTCGGCGGCCGCGTCGAGGAGATCCTGGATACGCCGGTGCAGCGCGCGCTCGCGCACGGGATCGGCGTGAATGGCGAACACCGCCGAGTTCAGCTGCTGGATGACCTCGTCCACCGCCCGCACGGCGTCGCCCACCCGGCGCGCGGCGGCTTCGCGCTGAATGATCTTGAGCGCGGCGGTCAGCCCGGTGGCGATCGTCGAGAGCCGGCCGACGACGGCGGTGTTGAGCTCGCCCGCGATGCGCTCCCGGTCGTCCAGCACCGACAGGAGCACGGCGTCCCGGCGCCGCTCCGCCAGTTCCAGGACGATCGCGGCCTGCGCGGCGAACAGCTCCAGCGACCGGACGACGCTGGTCGGGGTGATCGAATGGCCCGGAACGTTGACCACGGCCAGCACCCCGCGCACGGCGTCCGGTGGCCCGAGCGGCACCCCCAGCGCGGCCCCGACGGCCACCTCGGGCCCGAGACCCGCATCGCGTGCGGCCGGCGAGGCGTCCTCGCTGATCACGGAGCGGCCGGTCCGGAAGACCCGCACGCTCAGTGGCTCCGGCTCCGGTCCGGCGGCGCCGGCCAACGGCAGCCGCAGTGAGCGATAGGCGTCGGCCTGCGCTCCCGCCGAGGCAGCGACGACGAGGTGTTCGCGGCTGTCGTCGGGCACCAGGACGAGCGTCTGGTCGACCCCGGCGATGGAGCGCGCCCGGCTCGCGATCAGCTCCAGCACGTCTTCGGTCGGCGCGTCGGCCAGCACCGCGGCGGTGATGCCGGCGGCCGCGGCCAGCTGCTCGTTGGCCTGGTGCAGTTCCTCACTGCGGGCGAAGACCTCCGCCTGCATCGCCTGCCGCTCGCCCGCCCCGGCATCGTTCGACGGCAGCCGTTCCAGGAAGTGGGTCACCTCTTCCACGCGGTGCAGGATCCACCGGACCGAACCGTCCTCGTCGAGCACGGGGCCGTTCACCGTGCTCCAGAACCGCTGTTCGACCACCCCGGGCTGCCCGGCCACGGCCACGTCGTAGCGCTGCAGCGGCATGACGTGCCGCTGCCCCGTCGCCAGGACGCGCTCCAGCGACGCGCGCAGGGTCCGGGCCCCGCGGGGGTCGTCGGGGTTGTCGGGGAAGGCGGTGAACACGTCCTGCCCGACCAGCTCCTCGCGACCGCGACCGGAGACTTCCAGGTAGGCGTCGTTCACGGCGAGGAAAGCCAGGTCCGGGGACAACACGGCCATCGGGGACGGGCCCGCCAGAAACACGGCGGTGAAGTCCACGCTCTGCTCCATCACGCCTCGTTCCTCCACCGGGCAGGCCGTCTGCATGTTTAGCACCACCGGAGCGACCGACGCACTTCCGGCTGCCTGCTCGTCCACGCCCGCGACCCCGGCCGACACTGGTGCCCGTCGTTCCGAGAACGCTGCCGTGCCGTGAAGGACTTTGTGCCGTCGAAGGCCGTGACTTCCAGCCCTGCTCGGCCCGGTCGCCGACCGGGCAGGGTGGGGAACGGCCGACGGCGGGAGGCGACGATGCGGTTCCGGGACCGGCGGGAAGCCGGCCAAACCCTGGCAGCGCGGCTGCACTACCTACGCGGGCACGAACCGATCGTCCTCGGCCTGCCCCGCGGCGGCGTCGCCGTCGCCCGCGAGGTCGCCGACGCCCTGCACGCCCCGCTCGACGCACTGCTGGTCCACAAACTCATCGCGCCACGCCGCCCGCACCTCGTCATCGGCGCGGCCGGCGAGCCAGACGTCATCGTCAGCAACCCGAACACCATCCGGGCACTCAAGGTCACCCCAGCCGAATTCGGCCGGGTCGCCAGATCGGCGAAAGCCGAACTCGCCCGGCGCACCACCCGCTACCACCCGGACGCCCCGCCACTGCCGGTCGCCGGCCGGACCGTCGTCCTGGTCGACGACGCCATCACGACCGGCGCCACCACCCGGGCCGCGATCCGAGTGCTGCGGGCCAGAGAAGCCGGCCGGATCATCCTCGCCGTGCCGGTCGCACCCCTCGAGATCCTGGGGGCGCTCGCCACCGGCGTCGACCAGACCCTCTGCCCGGTCCCGCTGCGGCGCAAGGGCTCTGTCGGCGACTGGTACACCGACTTCGACCAGCTCGACGACACCGAGGTCCTCGAACTGCTGGCACGGGAGCCGGCCGGGGCCGCAACGACCCGGCCCTGAGGCGAGTCCGGTGATGATTCGAGAAGGGAGCACAAGTGTCCGACAAAGAGCACGCACGGACGGCGAACCGGTCCCGCTCGGCGAAAGACGCCGTCAGGCGGTTCAACAAACGCGTCCTCAACCCGGTGATGCTGCGGCTGGCCGGACGCAAGCACTGGTACGCCTCGGCGATCGAGCACACCGGGCGCCGCTCGGGCCGCCGGTACACCACCCCGATCGTCGCCGCCCGCACCCCGGACGGCGGCTTCATCGTTCCCCTGCCCTACGGCACCGAAGTCGACTGGCTGCGCAACGTCCTCACCGCGGGAACGGCCACCGTCCGGTCCCGGGGTGTCACGTACCAGGTCACCGACCCGCGGATCGTCGACACCGACGCCGCGTTCGCCCAGATAGCGCCGAAGTACGCCCGGGCGTGGCGCCGGTTCGGCATCAGCCGCTACCTGAAGCTCTCGATCAGCCAGGACGAGTGACATGGTCCGCAGCCACCGGCGGATGTGGGCCGTGCTCGCCGCGCCGGCCGCAGGAGACGGACGACGGCACCGAGCAGTTCGGCGGAGGCGGTGCTGACCCAGCTGCTCGGCGGCCCCGCCGCCACCGACGCTTTCGAGGGCGTCGTCACCGTCCGGGTGATCGAGGACCTGTACGCCTTCACGTGGACCTACCGCGACGAACCGCTCCTGAGCCACCTCGGCCGCTACCACGACTGACACACCCGAGGAGAACGACGATGAGCGACACCATCACCCGGCGGATCCCGCCCCAACGCCTGATCACCGCCGTGAACCCCCTGGTACGGGCCATCGCGGGCTCGAGCCTGCACCGCCTGCTCGACGCGAGCGTGCTGGTCCTGCACCTCACGGGCCGGCGCACCGGGCGGCAGTACGACATCCCGGTCGGTTTCGCCGACCTCGGGGACGCCCTGCTGGTCGTCACCCAGCACCGGTGGCGGGCCAACCTGCGGGACGCCACCGAGGTGACGGTCACCCACCGGGGGCGCACCCGGAAGATGCGCGCCCGGCTCGAGGAGGAACCGTCCACAGTGGCCGGCCGGCTGGGCGAGGCGATCGTGCGGCTCGGCCGCACGGACGCGCAACGCCGCTTCGGCCTGACCCTGCCGGACCACCGTGACCCGGACCCCGCCGAGCTCGAGGCGGCCGTCCGCGAGTTCTCGCTGGCGACGATCACCCTGCGAGACGACGGTTGAGCCACAGTCGGCCCTCAGGAGATCTTGCAGACGGCGTACCAGGTGCGTCTCCCCAGCCGCTGGACAGCCAGCGCGAGGTGCTCGGCCCGGCGGTACAGCTCCCGCAGCCGCATCTCCCGGCGGAGGTCCGGCTCGGTCTCCAGACCCGCGATCGCCCGCCGGTACGCGTGCTCCGCGGCGTCCACGGCGGTCAGGGCCTGGTCGGCGATGCCCGCTGCCTCACCGTGCGGCAGGACGTCGAGTGCCTGGTGCAGCAGGTCGAACGCGGTGACCACGGTGAGCACCATGGCACGCAGGTGATCGTCCGGCGGAGTGCGGGACAGGTCGGATTCGCGGACGAGCATGTACGCCGCCTCGGCGATCTCCCCGAGCCGCTCGGCCAGTTCGAACACGTCCTCGGCCTCGATCGGCGTGCTGAACGCGTCCCGCACCGCCACGAGCACCTCCCGGCGCTCGGCCGACTGGACCAGCAGCGGCGTGTGCAGCTCCCCGCCGGTCGGCAGGCCGCGAGCCCAGCCCGCCAGCGCGGTCAGCACGTCGCCGACCGTGTCGGCCTGGTCGCGCAGCAGCCCGAGCACGTCCGGGTTGTGCGGCAGGAACCACGTCTTGGGCAGCCTCATGCCCACCACCTCCACAACGGGAGCGCGGCGGCCCCCAGCACGGCGCACGCCGGCAGGGTGACCAGCCACGCGGAACAGATTTCCCCCACGACGGACCACCGCACGTGGTGGGCGCGGCGGCTCGCGCCGGTGCCGACCACCGACGCGGCGACGACGTGGGTCGTGCTGACCGGGGCCCCGGCCGCCGCGGCGGCGAGGATCACCGCGGCCGAGCTGCCCTGGCTCGCCAGCCCGTCGACCGGGCGCATCCGGTAGATGCCGCGGCCGACGGTCCGGACGACCCGCCAGCCCCCGAAAGCGGTTCCGAACGTCAGGGCCGCCGCCGCGGCGAGCTTCACCCACAGCGGTACGGCGAACGCGCCGAGGTGCCCGGTCGCCACCAGCAGCAGCGTGATGACGCCCATGGACTTCTGGGCGTCGTTCGCGCCGTGGCTGAACGCGAGTGCCCCGGCCGTCAGCCACTCCGCGCGCCGGACCACGACGTCGACCCGGCGGCGCGCGCGACGCAGCGTTCGCCGCACGAGCAGGTCGGCTGCCGCACCGAGACCCGCGCCGAGGATCGGCGACAGCGCCAGCCCGGCCAGGACGCCGAGCACACCGGACACGTGCAAGCCGTCGACGCCGCCCCATCGCACCCCGGAGAACCCGGCCGCCCCGACGAGGCCGCCGACCAGCGCGTGCGACGAGCTGGACGGCAGCCCGCGCCACCAGGTGAGCAGGTTCCACCCGATACCCGCCGTGACGGCCGCGCCGACCGCGGGCAGCACCTCGGCGGCCGGCAGCCGGACCACGCCGCCGACCGTGTCGGCGACCGTGGTCCCGGCCAGCAGGGGGCCCGCGACGTGGCAGGCGGCCGCGAGCAGCAGGGCCGCGCCGGGAGTGGCCGCGCGGGTCGCGACCAGCGCGGCCACCGAGTTCGCCGAGTCGTGGAAGCCGTTGGTGAAGTCGAAGACCAGGGTGATCGCGATCGCCGCGACCAAGAGGGCCGCGGCGGGCACGCCTCAGCCCGTCCGGGTCCGGTGCCGCGTCCGGTCGAGGTGGGCGTAACCGGGGTTCGGCCCGGGCTGCGCGGTCATCCCTTCCGCTCCGGGCGGACGACGAGCACCGGGCACGCGGCGTGCTGCACCAGTGCCTGGCTCGTCGAGCCGAGCAGCATGCCGGTGAACCCGCCCCGGCCGCGGCTGCCGACGACGACCAGCTGCGCCTCGGCGGCGGCGTCGAGCAGTGCGTGCCGCGGCCGGCCCTGCACGAGCACTCGCCGGACCTCCACGTCCGGGTACTTCTCCTGCCAGCCCGCGAGCCGCTGGCCGAGCAGCCGTTCCGCGTCCGCGACAAGGGTGTCCGGCTGGGTGAGGATCCGGGCGGTGCCGCGGGTGTCCTCGTAAGTGACGTCGTTCCAGGCGTGCAGGGCGGCCAGCGGCGCGCCGCGCAGCGAGGCTTCTTCGAACGCGACGGCCAGTGCCTGCTCGCTGTTCGCGCTGCCGTCGACGCCGACGACGACCGGCCCCGAGCCGGGGACGACCGTGGCGCCTTCGCGACCGCGGACCACCGCGACGGGGCAGTGCGCGTGGGCGGCGACCGTGGCGGCCGTGCCGCCGATCAGCATCCCGGTGAACCCGCCGGCGCCGGTCCGGCCGACGACGAGCATCCGGGCGTGCCGGGATTCCTCGAGCAGCATCGGCACCGGCGGCTCGTTCGGCAGGCCGCTGGTGACGACGAGGTTCTCGTCGATCGAGGCGGCGACCGCGCGGGCGTCGGCGACGATCTTCTCGCCGTCGGCCACCAACGCGTCGAACAGCGCTTCGGCGCCGGCACCGGGCAGACCGCCGCCGTAGTAGAGGCCGGAGAGCTGGAGCCCGTGCACGATCCTGAGTTCGAGGTGCCGGAGCGAGGCGATCTTCGCCGCCCACGCGACGGCGGCGGTACTGCCCGCCGACCCGTCCACGCCGACGGTGATCCTGGGGTCGATGGCGGTCATCGTGTCCGCTCCTCCTTCGCGTAGGTGCTGTCGGCCGACTCACTCGCCAACCTAGGAAGGCGAGACCCCGGTCACCACCGGCGTCGGTCACCGGTCGCGGGGACTTACGTCCCCCGCGCGATCACGTCCACAAAGGACGGATCAGGGCTGACGGCCCTCCGCCGGCTGCGGCAGGTCTTCCGCGACGACCGGGACGACGTCCTGTTCGTTCTCCTTGACCGCGTGGTGCTCGACCGCGTGCAGGTAGCGGCCCACCTTCGGACCGTGCCGCCCGCGCTCGGCGACGTCGCGGCGGGCTTCGGCTTCGATGACAGCCTTTTCCTTGTCGTCCATGACTTTCCTCCTGTCAACGGGGTCGCCGATCCGCGATCCCTTCCGCCACACCTCGACGGTACGAACCGGGCTTGCCGCCGGGCTGCGGCCGGACGTCGGCGGCACAGGGGTCTTTGGTCCCTCGCCCCGGGGCGGTGCGGCCCTCGCCCGCGCGCTTTCGCGGGAGGACCGTCGGAGCATGCGTGCCACCATCCCGCTCGGGCGCCCGGCCGGTATCCGCGTCGGCGCACACTGGTCCGTGTTCCTGACCATGGCCTTGCTGGCCGAGCTCCTGGCGCAGTCGCTGCTGCCGGGAGCCGTGCCCGGCCGGCCCCCGGCCGTCTACTGGGCGACCGGCGTCGCGGGGTCCGTGGTGTTCCTGGCGTCGCTGCTGGCGCACGAGCTCGGCCACGCGATCGCCGCGCGGAGCCGCGGGCTCGCCGTCGACCGCGTCACGCTGTGGCTTTTCGGGGGCAGCACCGAGATGTCCGAGGATCCCCCGACCCCGCGCACGGCGTTCGCGGTCGCGGTCGCCGGCCCGGTGACGAGCCTCCTGGCCGGCGCCGGGTTCCTGGGTGCTTCCCTGCTGGCGTCCGGCGTCGTCGGGGTCACGGTGAACTGGCTCGGCTGGACGAACCTCGTGCTGGCGGTGTTCAACCTGCTGCCGGGCGCGCCGCTGGACGGCGGCCGCGTCCTGCAGGCGATCGTCTGGAAGCGCACCGGCGACAAACGGCGGGCTCAGGTCGCCGCGGCCCGGTCCGGGCACGTCCTCGGCCTCGTGCTGGCCTTCGCGGGCCTGGTGCAGCTGATGTGGTTCGGCAACCTCACCGGTCTGTGGCTGGCCGGCATCGGCTGGTTCCTGGGGGTCAGCGCGCGAGCCGAACTCACGGCCGGACCGGCGCGCGACGTCCTCGCACGCGTCCACGTCGGTGAGATCATGACGCCGAACCCGGTCACCGCGCCCGGCTGGTTCACCGTCCGGGCGTTCATCGACCAGGCCGCGTCCGGGCGGTTCCGCACCTACCCGGTGGTGGCGTTCGACGGCCGTCCGCTCGGCGTGGTCAGCCTGGCGATGCTCGCCAGGGTGCCCGACGACGCCCGTCCGTCGACCCGGGTCGAGGACGTCTGCCTGCGACCTCCGGCGTGCCTGCAGGTGGCTCCCGAAACGCCGGTGACGGCCGTCCTCGGCCGGATCGGCGCCCGCCCCGGTCAGGACCTCGCCCTGGTGGTCTCGGACGGCGTCCTCGTGGGCGTCGTCGGCCCCGGCGACATCGCCCGCACCGCCGAATTGGCGGTGCTGGGCGCCGAAGCCCGCCGGCCGACGCACTAGTCGCACGCGTCGAAAGTTGGTTGACGCCAGGGACGAGCGCCCCAATGTGGCGTTCGGTGCGTCCAGCGCACCCAATGTGGCGTTCGGTGCGTCTGACGCAACCAACGCCACATTGGGGTGCACGCCGGGCGGTCCTCACGTCGACGGGAGCGTGAAATACGCTTCCTCCTCCTGCGCGAAGTGCAGGGTCAGCACGGCGTCCAGCCCGTAGAGCGTGGCGCGGAGGTCGTCGACCTGGTCGGGCTGGATCCCGTCCGGTGCCTCCGCGAGGTGCCGCTGCAGCCGGCGGGCGAGGCGGCCGATCTCGGCGTGCTCCCGGCTCATCGTCACCGTGCCTTCGGGCCCGCCCAGTGCGGCGGCGAGTGCCGGGTACAGCTCGGTTTCCTCGGCTTCCTCGTGCGGCAGCAGCTGCTCGATGAGCAAAGAGCACGCCGTGCGCACGGCCGTGTCCGCCGTCGGGGTCGCGCCCTCGGCCAGCGCGTCGGCGGCCTGCCGGACCGCGGCCCGGGCCGGCAGCAGCCGTTCGTGCTCCGACTCGAACCGCCGCACCATCGCCGCCGGCGCCGGCCCGTGGGTCTTGCGGTCGCCCAGCGCGCGGAGTGCGTTCAGGATCACCACGACGTCGATGGCCTCCTGGACCAGGGCACCCGCGATCGGCACCAGGAAACCCCCGGCCGCGGCGAGCATCGCCACCAGCGACAGCAGCGTCCCGGCCACCGCGCTTTGCACCGCCAGCCGGTGCGAGCGGCGGGCGATCTCGGCCGCGTCCGCGAGCCGGTCGAGCCGGTCGTCGAGGATGACCGCGTCGGCGGCTTGCGCGGCCGCCGTCGCCCCGCGCGAGCCGAGCGCGACCCCGACGTCGGCCGCCGCCAGCGCGGGCGCGTCGTTGACGCCGTCGCCGGTCATCACGGTCACGCCCCGGGCGCGTGCGGCGTCGACCTCGGCGACCTTCTCCGCCGGTGTCACCTCGGCGTGGACGTCGTCCAGGCCCAGCATCGCGGCGACCTCACGCGCGTTGTCGACGCGATCGCCGGTCAGCAGCCGGACCTCGCCGATCCCGGCCGCACGCAGCCGCCGCATCGTGCGAGCGGCGTCGGGCCGGATCGGGTCCTTCGCGAGCAGCGCCGCGACCGGCTCGCCGTCGAACTCCACCCACAGCACGGACGCGAGATCGAGCCGGCCCCGCCGCGCGGCGCCCCGCGCCCACGACGGCAGGTCGGTCCGGCGGGAGCGGCCGACCCGCACGCGCCGCGCGCCGACCCGGCCACGGACGCCCGAACCGACCTCCTCGGTGATGTCCCCGGCGGGTGCCGGCGCGACTCCGGCCGAAGCGGCGGCGCGCACGACGGCCGCCGCCAGCACGTGCGGGGAGTACTGCTCGACACCGGCCGCGTGGGCGAGCACCTCGGCCACGTCGTGCCCGGGCGCGCAGACGATGTCGGTGATCTCGGGCCGGCCTCGCGTCACGGTGCCGGTCTTGTCCATCAGCAGCACCGAAGCGCGGCCGAGGGCTTCGAGCGCGGCACCGTCCTTGACGACCACGCCGGCCTTCGACGCCCGGGACATGCCCCCGGTCACCGCGATCGGCACGGCCAGCAACAGCGGACACGGCGTCGCGGTCACCAGCACCGCCACCGCGCGCTCCGCCTCGCCGGTCAGCAGCCACGCCAGCGCGGCGATCAGCAGCGACGCGGGCAGGAACCAGACCGCCACGCGGTCGGCGATCCGGGCCACCCCCGCGGTGCGCGCCGCGGCTTCCTCGGCGAGCCGCACGACACCGGCGTAGGCGCTGTCGGCCGCGGCCGCACTCGCCCGCACGTCGACGGCGGCCCCGGCGTTGACTACACCACTGTGGACGGTGTCGTCCGCGGGCCGGGACACCGGCAAGGGCTCGCCGGTCAGCGCGGACTCGTCGAAGGTGCCGCCGCCGGGCAGCACGCCGTCCACCGGCACGACCTCACCCGGCAGCACGACGATCAGCTGCCCGGGCCGCACCGCGTCGACCGGCACGGTCTCGTGCCCGGTCGCGGTCCGCAGGTGCGCCACGCGCGGCGCACGGTCGAGCAACGCCGTCAGGTTGCGGCTCGCCCGCCGCTGCGCGCCGGCTTCGAGGACGCGCCCGGTGGCGACCATCGCGGCGACGATCGCGCCCGCGAGGAACTCCCCCACCGCGAGGGTGGAAACCAGTGCCAGCACCGCGAGCAGGTCGGCACCCCAGCGCCGGGCACGCAGATCGGCCGCGACCCACACCACGGCCGGGACCAGGGTGACCACGTCGGCGGCGGCCCAGACGAGCCGCGCGGCGGCCGGCGCGTCCGCCCACCACGCGAGCCCGCCGCCCGCGACGAGCAGCAGGACGGCACCGAGCAGGAGGACTTCACGCCGGGCTTCAGCTCGCACGACGGACCTCGGTGAGCGGCGCGACGAAGCCGGGGACGGCACAGCGGGCCGGCACGGGACTCGGGGACCGGCCTTGGCGGTACCCGCCCCGCGGTCCGGGCAGCCGCGCCGCGAAGCGGACCGCCGCCTTGATCGTGAGCCGCTCCCTGACGGTGGGCGGCCAGGCGGCCGGCCGCTTGTGCGCGGTGTTCTCCGCGTGGGCGAAGGGGGCGTTCGGGTGCATGGCTCCTCCCGGGTGTGTGCCGAGGTTCGGCCGCCGGCGTTCCGCCGGAAAGGGCCGAAGGGCCTCAACCGGGTCACCTCCGCGCCGCGGGGCGGCGCCCCGCGCACCACCTCCCGACAGCAGAAAGTCCTCACCCGCTCGGGCCTCCGGTCCCGCGAAACCGGGGCGGTCCGGCCCTCGTCGTCCGGCCCCGGCCCGGCGGAACCTGGATCAAGACGAAAGTGAGGCACACAGTGGACAGCCAGCACTCCCCCCGCGGCTTCGCCCCGGCGACCATCACCGACCGGCGCCTGGCGATCACCCTCACCACCGAAGACCGTGCGGAAGAGGACAGCCTCAACCCGCTGGAACGCATCACCTGCCGCACCCACCGTCGCTGGCTCCACGACTGCGTCGCGATCGACCAGCTGGCCGGCGACGTCTCCGTCCACTGCCCGTCCTGCGGCGAAACCACCGCCACCCGCCGGCTGGTCCGCGCCTGCCGCGCGAGCCTGGCCGCCGCGCACGACCACTGAGCCCACCGGAGGTTCTCGATGCCGCAACCCGCACTCACCTTCTTCGGCGGCGCCGGAACCGTCACCGGCAGCAAGTACCTCGTCGAAGCCGGCGGCTCCCGGGTCCTCGTCGACTGCGGACTGTTCCAAGGCCTGGCGAAGCTGCGCCGCCGCAACTGGGCCCCGATCCCCCGCGAACTCACCGACGTCGACGCCGTCGTCATCACCCACGCCCACCTCGACCACTGCGGCTACCTGCCGGTCCTGGTCCGGTCCGGCTGGCACGGCCCGGTGTACGTCACCCACGGCTCGGCCGGGCTGGTCCCGATCGTGCTCCGCGACAGCGCCCACCTCATGACCGCCGAAGCCGCGCACGCGAACGCCTACGGCTGGTCGAAACACCGCCCGGCGTTGCCGTTGTACGACGAGAACGACGCCGCGAAGGCGATCCGGCTGCTGAAGCCGATCGGGTTCGGGGACGTCACCACCGTGGCACCGGGCGTCCGGCTGGAGTTCGGCCGCGCCGGGCACATCCTCGGCTCCGCCTGGGCCCACCTGCGCACCACCGACGGGCGCGGCATCGTCTTCAGCGGCGACCTCGGCCGGCCGGCCCACGGCGTCCTCCGGCCACCCCAGCCGCGGCCCGCCTGCGACGCCCTCGTGCTCGAGTCCACCTACGGCGCCCGGACCCACGACGACGCGTCCGCGCTCGCGACGTTCGCCGACGTGATCCGCCGGACCACCGCCCGCGGCGGCAGCGTCCTGATCCCGGCGTTCGCCGTCGACCGCACCGAAGTCGTCCTGGCCGCGCTCAAGAAGCTGACCGACCGCCACGCGATCCCGGAGCTGCCGATCTTCGTCGACAGCCCGATGGCGCTCGCCGCCCTCCGCGTCTACCGCACCGCGATGAACCAGCGGTGGCCGGAGATCCGCACCGACCTCGGCGTCGGCGACCCGCTCGACCCCGGCCACCTCGTCGAGCTGCGCACCACCGAAGAATCCATGCGGGTCAACGATCCCGCGATGCCCTCGATCATCCTGTCGGCGTCCGGGATGGCCACCGGCGGCCGGGTCCTGCACCACCTCGAGCACCTGCTGCCCGACGACCGCCACACCGTGCTCATCGTCGGCTACGCCGCGGCGGGCACCCGGGCTCGCAACCTCGCCAACGGGGCCCGGGAGATCAAGATCCACGGCCGGTACGTGCCGGTCCGCGCCGAGGTGGCCCAGATCGACGCCTTCAGCGCCCACGCCGACGCCGACGAGCTGGTCCGGTGGGCCGGCGCCGGCGAACCGCCGGGGGCGATCCACCTGGTGCACGGCGAACCCGAGAGCGCCGAAGCACTCGCGGACCGCCTCCGCGCGACTCACCCCGGCTTCCCGGTCTCGATCGCCCGCGACCGCGAGCGGGTACTGATCTGACGCCGGCCCACGGTCCGCGGCCGGAAGTCACCTCCCGCCGCGGTCTCAGCCCGCCGCGGCGGAACCGGGTTCGGCGAAGCCGCGGTCCGGGTGGATGAAGGCCGAGGGCTCGGTGCCCGTCATCGCGCCGTTGTCGACCCACCGGCGGAAACCCGCGGGGTCGCGTCGTTCCATCTCCTCGAGCAGGAGTTGCCGGACCTCGGCCAGCTGCCCGCGCTCCGGATCGTCGTCCGGAACCCGCCGCAGTTCCTCGCCGCTGCGGCGCCAGACCAGGCAGAGCTCCTCGATGGCCGCGTCGGGCACGGTCGTCCGGACACTGACCGCCGGCCCGCCGCGAGATCCCCGCCGCACGCCCCACGCTCCGGCTGCCACCACGACCGCCAGCACCCCGGAACCGACGAGGAATCCGGACCACACGAGGATCTCGGCACCCACGACACCGGCGACGAACGCGGTCGCGGCGGCACCCACGCCCGCCCGCGCCGGCGAAATCCGCACCCGCCCGCGGGAATCGTCGGCCCACTGCCAGACACCCATGCCGATCATCACGCTCATGGCCGCCCAAGCGACCACGGCGTACGTCGGGAAGGTGACGACGCCGCGCCAGAGAAGCAGGAGAGCAGCGACACCCATCAGGCGAAAGATCACTTTGGTCATCGCTGCTCACCTCGGACACGTCCGGTCGATCCCGCGATTCTGCGGTCGGAGAAACCGTAGCCATGTGCCGGAAGCAGCCGCGAGAACGCAAAGCCCTGTCTTCGAGAGTCCTTGTACCCGGCGGATCCCCACCGGCAGTCACCGGTGACGCGCCCGCCACGCCTTGTGGGCGGTGTCCGCCAGCAACACCACCGGCACCGCGAGCAGCGCCCAGCCCCACCCCGCCGGCCCGGGCAGCGCGCCGCCGAGCAGTGCGGGCAGCGGCGGCACCAGCAGGAACACCGCCAGCATCGCCGCCTCGAAGAGCACCGCGTAGCCGAGCAACGCGTTGCCGCGCAAGCCGATCCGGCCGATCCAGCGGGACTCGCTGCGGCACGCGAAGGCGTTGGCGAGCTGGCCCAGCACGATCGCGGCGAACGCGGTGCCGGACGCGATCGCGAGCAACGTCCCGGTGGGCGCCGTCCCGAACTGCCAGCCACCGGCGAACAGGACCGCCAGGAAAGCGACCATCGCCGCGACGGCTTCGGCCGGCCCCAGCACGCCGAACGCCCGGCGGACGACCCGCCCGTCGATGAGATTGCCCCCGTGTGCCGGTCCCGACATCGTGCGGCGGTTGGGCGGTTCGGCACCCAGCGCGAGCGCGGGCAGCAGGTCCGTGCCGATGTCGAGGGCGAGGACCTGGAGCACGGTGATCGCCAGCGGGATCCGGCCGCCCGAAAGCGCCCACACGACGAACGGCGCGAGTTCTGCGACGTTGTCGGTGAGGTGGTAGGTGAGGAACCGGCGGATGTTGGCGAACGTGGACCGCCCGAGCTCGATCGCCGAAACGATCGTGCCGAAGTGGTCGTCCAGCAGCACCAGGTCGGCGGCCTCGCGGGCGACGTCACTGCCCGAAGCCCCCATCGCCACGCCGATGTCGGCCGTGCGCAACGCCGGTCCGTCGTTCACCCCGTCCCCGGTCATGGCCACGACGTGACCGCGGGACTGCAGTGCCTTGGCGATCCGGAGCTTTTCCTCCGGGGCGACGCGGGCCACCACGATGCCGTCGGTGTCGAGCAGTTCGGCCAGCTCGTCGTCCGAAGCGGGGAGGTCCTTGCCTTCGACGACGAGGGCCGACTCACCGAGCAAGCCGACCTCCGCGGCGATCGCGGCGGCCGTGCCCGGGTGGTCGCCGGTCACCATGGCCAGCTTGATCCCGGCCTGCCGGCACGACGCGATGGCCGCGCCGACGTCGGGCCGCGGCGGGTCCTGCAGCCCCACCAGCCCGAGCAGCTCCAGGTCCTGCTCCGCCGCCTCGGTTCCGCGCACCTCGCGGCGCCGGGCCACGGCGAGCACCCGGAGGCCGCGGGCGCTCATCGCCGTCACGGCCGCGGCGGCCTCGCCGTCCTGCCCCGGGCACAACGGCAGGACGGTGTCCGGCGCGCCGGTGACGTGCAGGCCGTCCGCGTCGACCAGCGACGAACGACGGCGGTGCGGGTCGAACGGGTACCGGGTGACCGGCTCGGGCGGCGCACCGACCGCCGCCCGGGCGGCGAGCACGTGCAGGGCGACCTCCATCGGGTCGCCGACCGGCAACCACTTCCCGGCCCGCTGCACGGCGTGCGCGTCCGGCGAGCAGCGCGCGGCGCTGTCGGCGAGCGCGGCGGCGGCCGCGACCGCCTCCGCGGAGCCGGTCAGCTCACCGGCCGGCTGGTACCCCTCACCGCGTACGTCGACGGAGCCCGCGGGCGTCCACACCGACACGACCGACATTTCGTTGCGGGTCAGCGTTCCGGTCTTGTCGGTGCAGATGAACGTCGTCGCCCCGAGCGTCTCCACCGACTCCAGCCGCCGGACGAGCGCGTTGCGGCCCGCCATCTTCTGCGCGGCGCGGGCCAGGGACAGCGTCACCGTGGGCAGCAGTCCTTCCGGGACCAGCGCCACGGTGACACCGATCGCGAACAGCAGGCTCTCCGTGCTCGTCCGGCCGAGCCCGAGCGCGGCGAGGAAGAACACCACCCCGACGGCGATCGCGATCATCGCGACGACCCGCACGACGCGGTGCAGCTGCGCGGCGAGCGGGCTGCGCGGCCGCACCGCGCCGGCGGTGATCTCCGAGATCCCGGCGAGCCGCGTACGGGCGCCGGTCGCCGTGACGACCGCGGCGCCGTGGCCTTCGGTCACGTAGGTGCCCGCGTAGACGGGCTTGCCCTCCTCCGGGCGCACCGGCTTGCTCTCGCCGGTCAGCATCGACTCGTCGACCGACAGGCGCCCGCTCTCGACGAGCGTGGCGTCCGCGCACACCCGGTCGCCCGCCTCGAGCAGCACCAGGTCACCGGCCACGAGCTCGACGGCGTCGACGACGACCGCCTTGCCGTCGCGTCGCACGGTCGCCCGCACGGGCAGCAGGTCCCGCAACCGGTCGGCGGCCCGGTCGGCGCGGTACTCCTGGGCGAAGGAGAACGCGCCGTTGAGGACCACCACGACCGCGATCGCGATGGCCAGCGCGGGCATGCCCGCGAGCAGCGCCAAGCCGGCCGCGCCCCACAGCATGAGGGCGAAGAAGTGCAGCATCTGGGCCGCCAGCACGAAGACCGGGTTCCGCCGGTGCGGCGCGGGCAGCTTGTTCGGCCCGTCGCGACGCAGCCGCAGTTCCGCTTCACCGCTCGTGAGGCCCGCCGCCCGACCGACCGTCTGTGCGCCCGTCACGCCGTACTCCCGTCGTCCGCTCCACCGGGCCGGTCCCGATCGCCGGATTCGATACTCGCGGGCCGCCGGTGCGGCGAGGCAGGGCGTAAGGAACCCGGGGACAGGGCCCAATGACCCCAAGTCGGCGCCGACCGCGCTCCGGGGCGCTCAGTTGTCCGACAGCTCCGCGGCGTCGAGCCGGTAGCCGGGCACGAGCCGGGCGTGCCCCGGCGTGAACTCGACCCAGACCGAGCCGGGCCGCAGGTCGGGCGTGCGGTCCACCACGACTCCGGTCCGCCCGCTGAACTGGCCGCTGTGCGCGCGTACGGGCAACCCGGCGGGAAAACCGCCCTCCCGGGCCGGCCCGGGGTCGCGGGTGCGATGAGCGAAGGTCATGACGCCTCCCAACGGAGGAGAGGTACCGGCGTGGTGCCGGTTCTTCGATGGTGGCGTCGGGAGGAGGACTGCGAGCAGAGGCCAAAGCCCGGTGCCGGCGGGCCGATCATCCCGTCCGGTGAGGCAGTAAGGCCCGCGGCGGCGAGGCCCCGGCCCGGTCCGGCCGCACGACCACCACGAGCAAGCCTGTACGCGACGCGGGGCGTTCGATTACCCTCGATGGGCACCGAGCGACACCGTCGATCGAAGGTGATGCGCTGTGGTTGACACATCGCGACAGCCGATCCAGCCCACGCCGGTGCCGGGACGGCTCCGCGAAGCCCGGCCAGGCCGTAAGGGCGCCCTGCTCGTGCGCATGGCGCACACCACCGATCCCAAGCTGATCGGGATCATGTACATGGTGACCGCGTTCGCGTTCTTCCTGGCCGCGGGTCTCATGGCCCTGCTGATGCGGGGCGAGCTCGCCCGTCCCGGTCTGCAGTTCCTGTCCGCGGAGCAGTACAACCAGCTGTTCACCATGCACGGCGCGATCATGCTGCTGCTGTACGCGACCCCGACGGTGTTCGGGTTCGCCAACATGATCCTGCCGCTGCAGATCGGCTCGCCGGACGTGGCGTTCCCGCGGCTGAACGCCTTCTCCTACTGGCTGTTCCTGTTCGGCGGGCTCATCGTGATGTCGGCGTTCCTCACCCCGGGCGGCGCCCCCGACTTCGGCTGGTTCGCCTACATCCCGCTGTCGAACTCCATCCACACCCCCGGCATCGGCGCCAACCTGTGGATCGCCGGGCTGATCGTGTCCGGCCTCGGCACCATCCTGGGCGCGGTCAACATGGTCACCACCGTGGTGTGCCTGCGCTGTCCCGGCATGACCATGTGGCGGATGCCGATCTTCACCTGGAACATCCTCGTCACCAGCATCCTCGTGCTGGCGATCTTCCCGATCCTCACCGCCGGCCTGTTCGCCCTGCTGGCCGACCGCATGATCGGCGCCCACGCCCTGGATCCCGAGTTCGGCGGGGCGATCCTGTGGCAGCACCTGTTCTGGTTCTTCGGCCACCCCGAGGTCTACGTGGTCGCCCTGCCCTTCTTCGGCATCGTCACCGAGATCGTGCCGGTGTTCTCGCGCAAACCGCTGTTCGGGTACAAGGGCATGGTGTTCGCGACGCTCGGCATCGCCGGGCTGTCGATGGCCGTGTGGGCGCACCACATGTACGCCACCGGCGCGGTGCTGCTGCCGTTCTTCGCCATCCTCACGTTCCTCATCTCGGTGCCGACCGGGATCAAGTTCTTCAACTGGATCGGCACCATGTGGAAGGGCGCGATCACCTTCGAAACGCCGATGCTGTGGTCGATCGGCTTCATGGTGACGTTCCTGTTCGGCGGCTTGACCGGCGTCATCCTGGCTTCCCCGCCGCTGGACTTCCACGTCACCGACTCCTACTTCGTCGTCGCGCACTTCCACTACGTCCTGTTCGGCACGATCGTGTTCGCGACGTTCGCCGGCATCTACTTCTGGTTCCCGAAGATGACCGGCCGGATGCTCGACGAACGCCTCGGCAAGTGGCATTTCTGGACCACCTTCCTCGGCTTCCACACCACCTTTCTCGTCCAGCACTGGCTCGGCGCGGAGGGCATGCCCCGCCGCTACGCCGACTACCTGACGAGCGACGGGTTCACCGTGCTCAACACCATCTCGACCATCGGCGCGTTCGTCCTCGGGCTGTCCATGCTGCCGTTCGTCTACAACGTCGTGAAAAGCCACCGGTTCGGCGAGCAGGTCACCGTCGACGACCCCTGGGGCTACGGCAATTCCCTCGAATGGGCGACCACCTGCCCGCCACCCCGGCACAACTTCCACGAGCTGCCGCGGATCCGCTCCGAACGACCGGCCTTCGAACTGCACTACCCGCACCTGGTCGCCCGCCTGCACGAGGAGAAACACCACACCCCGTTCAGCCGCCGCCGGCGCGCTCCGTCCGAACTCGCCGCCGACACCACAGCCCCTCCCGGCGGCGGCAACCACGGCGGCCCCGCCGGATGATCGGCTTCACCGGACGCACGAAGCCTTGGATTCGCGAGCGGTGATCGAAAAGGCGAACGGGATCCTGCGCGGGCCGGCCGCAGGCGATGGTCGGCACATTCCGCTCAACGAGACCGTTCGGTACGAGGATCAGATCTTGCCCGCGGCCACGTCGGCGAGGGTCACGCGAGAAGACTTGTAGTTCACCACATAGCGTTTGGACTCCGCCGACGTGATCTCCTCACGGATCGGCAGGCCGTTGTCCGCGTTGACAATGAGGACGTCCGTGCTGCCGCCCAGGATGGCGGGGGGCGGGGTGAGGGTCAGCGCGGCCTGGCCGTCGACGTTCGTCTTGCCGACGACCATGCCCGGGATGGTCGCGTACAGCTTGAGCACGCCCGCGCGGACCTCCGCGTCGGCGGCGTTGGCGAACAGCGCGTGTTCCGCGTTGCTCCACAGGTGGTTGTCGATCAGGTCTTCCAGCTCCTTGCCCGTCGGACGCGGTTTGGGGGCGGGAACCGGCTTGCCGATCTTGCGGAACACCTCCGCGGTCTCTGCTTGGGCGGCCGCCCAGGCTTTTTCGGCCTCGGCGGGGCTCAGGCCGACTCCGAGGGCGTTGTTGGACGCGGTGATCATCGCGATCCTGGCCTTCTCGACGTCGCCGTTCGCGGCGAGCCGGGCCGCCGCCATCACCTTCCCGTCGTACGGCGTGGCGGGCTCGGCGTGGCCCTTGGCGACCGCGTCCACCAGGGTCTTCGCCGAGTCGCCCGTGAACTGCTGCCCCTTGTCGGTGTAGAGCGTGTAGTAGTGGTCCGGCTTGTTGTCCGGCCCGAATTTCGTGTTGATGATCAGCGAGGCGTCTCCTGGCTGCGTGCCGGCCGCCTTGACCGCGGAGGCCAGCTTCACCAGCGGGGCCTCGACCGCCTGCGGGGCCGCGCCGGAGGGAGCGGACGGGCCGGCCGGGACGCTGCCGCCCGACGTACCCACCATCACGGCCGCCGCGACGGCGGCCGCGCCCACGGCGGCGACGCCGACCTTGGGCCAGGAGAACCAGCGCTTCGGTCGCACGACCGTGGCTACGGGTTCCGCCATCGCCGTCCGCAGTGCCGTGCGGGCACGGTCGTAGGCCTCGGGACCGGGGGACGGCACGTCGCGCAGCTTCTTCATGAGATCCATTTCGTCCATGGGTTGTCTTTCACGTCGTCGGGACTTGCAGCAGCGCGACCACTTCGGGGGCTTCACGCAATGCCTTGCGCGCCTGGTGCAGCAGGCGGCGGGCCGTGCCGGCCGGGATGTCGAGCACCCGCCCGGCCTCGGCGACCGTCAGGTCCTCCCAGGCGACCAGGCCCAGCACTTCCCGCTCTTCCGGTTTGAGCCGAGCCAGTGCCCGGCTCAGCAGTGCCTGCGTGTCCACGCGGGCGTCCACCGCCGGCCACGGGTCCCAGTCACTCGCCACGCCGGTCAGGTCCGGCGCCGGCTCTTCGGCCGGTTCGGACCGCCAGTGCCGGCGCAGCCGGTTCAGCGCGACGCCGTACAACCAAGGCCTGGCTTCGGGATACGAGCGGTCGTAGTTCGCACGCGACTCGTAAGCCGCCACCCACACGTCGCCGAGCACGTCCTCGGCGGCCTGCCGCCCCACTCTGCGCGCCAGATAGTTCCCGAGGGCGGTCTCGTGCCGGCTGATCAGTTCCACGAAGGCATCGGTGTCTCCGCGCAGCGACCTGCCGATCAGTTCCGCGTCTGACGACATGAAGCTCCTCGGGGTTTCGCTTCGCCCTGACACCCCGTCTTTGCCAGCGCGCGCTCAAAGCGTTCAGGCTACGTCGCCCCACGACTAACATCGCTGGTCAGGCGACGTGGCCGTCACACCCGCTGGAGCAGGAACCGCTGGTTGGCCGCCCCGGTCACGGTCCACTGCGAGATGCGCGCGCCGTCGGCGGTGGAGGCGCTCCACACGTCCATGGCGAGGCCGCTGGCGCGGTTGACCAGGCTCACCACGCCGCTGCCCTGGTCGGTCACCCGCCACTGCTGGGTCGTGGCGCCGGTGTCGGGTTGCTGGGTGATGTCGGCGCCGGTGGCGGTGGACGCCACCTGGAGGACCAAGCCGCTGCCGCGGGACCGGACGCGGTGGAAGCCGCCGTCCGAGGCGAGGAAGTCGAACTGCTGGTTCGGCCCGCCGGTGGCCGGCCACTGGATCAACGCCGCCCCGGCGCTGGTGGAGCCGCCGCTGATGTCGGCCGATTTGCCGCTGTGCTGGGCGACGAGCCGGTAGTTCACCCCGGGTTCCACCACCGGCGGCGGCCCGCCGAGCGCGGTGGCGCGGTAGGTGTGGCCCGCTTGGCCGGCGAAGCGGACCAAGCCGGCCTCGACGGTCACCGGCTGTACCTGAGCGCCGCTCGTGGTGTCGAGCAGTTCGTAGGCCGCGGTGAACAGCCGGCTGCGGACGTTGACGTCGCCGTCGCGGTCCGGCGTGATGGTCAGCTGCGTCGCCGAGCCGCTGCTCCAGGCCGCACCGACCGTGTAGCCGCCGCGGCCGCGCAGGCCCGTGACGCTGCCGGCCGGCCAGGCGGGCGGCAGCGCGGGCAGCACGTGCAGCTCGCCGTTGTGGCTGTGCAGCAGCAGTTCGGCGATGCCGGACGTCGCGCCGAAGTTGCCGTCGATCTGGAACGGCGGGTGCAGGTCGAACATGTTGGGCGCCAGCCGGTCCGTGCGCACGAGGAGCCGGAGCAGGTCGTGCGCCTTGGCGCCCTCTTCCATGCGGGCCCAGTAGTTGATCTTCCAGGCCAGTGACCAGCCGGTGCCGTCGTCGCCGCGCAGTTCGAGCGTCTTGCGGGCCGCGGTGAACAGCTGCGGGGTGCCGCGCTTGCTGATCTGGTTGCTGGGGTACAGCCCGTACAGGTGCGAGATGTGCCGGTGCGTCTGCTCGGTCTCCACCCAGTCGTAGAGCCATTCCTGGATGTTCCCGCGCGAGCCGACCTTCATCGGCGCCAGCCGCTGCCTCGCCGCCTTGACCTGGTCGGCGAACGCGGCGTCGACGCCGAGCACCTGGCACGCGCCCGCGCAGCCGTCGAACAGGTCGCGGAGGATCTGCATGTCCATCGTCGGCCCCGCGCACACGGACGCGTTCGTGTGGTGGTTCAGCTCCGGGGAGTTCGCCGGGTTCGTGACCAGGTAGCCCAGCGACGGTTCGGTCACCAGGGTGTCGAGGAAGAACTGGGCGGCGCCCTTCAGCAGCGGGTAGCGGGCGCGCAGGAACTCGACGTCGCCGGTGAACCGGTAGTGGTCCCAGATCATGGTGGCGAGCCAGGCCCCGCCGGTCTGCCACATCCCGGCCTGCGCGAAGTCCACAATGGAGGATCCGCGCCAGCCGTCGGTGTTGTGGTGGGTGACCCAGCCGCGGGCACCGTACTCGACCTGCGCGGTGCGGGCGCCGGTGACCGCGAGGTCGCCGATCATGGCGAACACCGGTTCGTAGCACTCGGCGAGGTTGGTGACGTCGGCTGGCCAGTAGTTCATCGGCAGGTTGGCGTTGAGGGTGTACTTCGACTCCCACGACGGGTTCAGCTGGTCGTTCCAGATCCCCTGGAGGTTGGCCGGCTGGGTGCCCGGTCGGGACGAGGAGATCAGCAGGTAGCGGCCGAACTGGAAGAGCAGGGCAGCGAACTGCGGATCGTTGACACTGTTGTGCTGGGCGATCCGGACGTCGGTCGGCTGGTCGGCCGCGGCGGTGCGGCCGAGGTCGAGGGTCGTGCGCCCGAAGAGCTTCTGGTAGTCGGCCACGTGCCGGCTGCGCAGGGAGTCGTACGAAATCGCCTGGGCGGTGGCCAGCCGCGACCGCGCGATGCCCTGGTAGTCCCCGTTCACCGTGCGGTAGTCGACGTAGCTGGTGCCGACCGAAATCAGCAGCGTCACGGCGTTGGCGCCGGACACCCGCAGCGTGCCGCCGGAGCTGCTGATGCTCCCGCCCTCGGCGGTGGCACTGACGAGCGCGAGGAACCGGACCGAACCCGCGATGCCCCGGCTGTCCGCGGAAATCCCGTCCAGCGCGATCGTGGTGCCGTCCGGGCTGGACGTCGTCGCCCGCTGTGGGGTGCCCAGCGACGCGGAGAACGTGATCGAGCCCGGCGTCTCGGCCGTCAACCGGACGACGATCACCTGGTCCACGGCGCTGGCGAACACTTCGCGCCGGTACCGCACGTTGTTCGCGATGTAGGTGACGACCGTCGTGGCGGTGGTCAGGTCGAGCCACCGCTGGTACGAAGAGGCGCTGCCGCCGGGCAGCGCGAGGCTGAGGGTGCCGACGGGCTGGTACGGCTGCTGGGCGGCCGGGGAGCCGAGCATCTTCTGGTCGATCAGGGACTGCGCCTGCGTCCACTGGTTCGCGAACACCAGCTGCCGGATCTGCGCCAGCGCCCCCGCGCCCTGGGTGTTGCTGTAGTCGTGGGGGCCGCCGGCCCAGATCGTGTCCTCGTTGAGCTGCAGGCGTTCGGTGTCCGTGTTGCCGAACACCATGGCGCCCAGCCTGCCGTTGCCGATCGGCAGCGCGCGCAGCCACTCGGTGCCGGCCGGTTCGTCGTACCACAGCGCCAGGTCGTTCACCGCCCGGACGTCCGCGGGCGCGGCCGAGCCGGGCCGCGCGGTCGCCGTCCACACGAGGGGCACCAATGCGGCGCCCAGCCGGATCGCCTGCCGCCGGGTCAGGTCGGGCATCGTCGTCCTCCTCGGGCGCGCTGGACGGCGTACTGCTAAACGGTTTTTGCGTTTTAGCATAGATTTCCGACGGACGTCCAGCCGGAAATGAAAGTTTCATTTCCGGCTACTGCCGCGAAAATAAACGAATGGTCAGCTCTCGGCGGGTTCGAGCAGGAACAACGGCACCGCCCGGTTGCCGGTCTCGACGGCCCGGGCGCGAAGGCCGGCGAAAAACGGGTAGAGCTCCTCGGCGTAGGCCAGCCAGCTCTCCCGCTCCGCGCCCTCGGCCACCCGCGCGGTCATCAGCCGGCGGTCCGGGCCGTCCTGCAGCTGCACCGTCGGGTGCGCCACGAGGTTGTGGAACCAGCCGGGATTGCGAGCCTGGCCGCCGGCCGCCGCGCCGATGGCGTAGACGCCGTCACGCTCGATGCGCATCAGGGCGACCTTGCGCAGCTTGCCCGAACGGGCGCCACGCATGGTCACCACGACCACCGGACCACCCCCCATCGTCGCGCCTTCGCGGCCGTCGGTGCGCTCGTAGAGCTCGACCTGGCCGCGGGTCGTCGCGTCGGCACTGGGGACGTATTCGCCGTCGAGCAGATCCGTTGTCATATCAGGAAAATCCTTTCGTTTCCTTCAGCCGGTTACCCGGATCACGGTCTTTCCGATGGTCCGGCCGCTTTCGGCGAGGGCGTGCGCCGACTTCATGTTTTCGGCGGTCAGGCCCTCGAGAACGGTGGTGGCGATCGGGCGGAGCCGGCCCGCCGCGACGTCGTCCGCCGCCCGGGCGAGGATCCGGCCCTGGCTGCCGACGTCGCCGCCGGCCACGATCTTGCTGAACACCATCTCGCTGTGCAGTGACAGCGATTTGCCCGTCAAGGCCCCCGCATCGAAGGGCCCGGTGAGGTCGATGGCGGCCAGGTGCCCGAAGGGGCGCAGCACCTCGGCGATCGCCCCCAGCCGGCCGCTGGTGCCCGAGGTCGACAACACCAGGTCGACGTGGTCGATCCCCACCGCGCGGAGCTGCCCGGCCAGGTCGCCGCGGTGGTCGACGACCAGGTCGGCACCCATCGCCGTCACCCACTTCCGCGACTCGGGCCGCGAGGCCGTGCCGATCACGAATGCCGGTGTCGTGGCCTTGAGCAGTTGCGTGGCCATCGACCCGACGCCGCCGGCACCGCCGACGACGAGCACGCGGCCGACACCGGGCGGCAGCGCGTCCTGGTCGCGAAACAGCGATTCCCAGGCCGTGAGGACACCGATGGGCAGCGATGCGGCGTCGGTGAACGCGAGCCCGTCCGGGATCTTGGCCACCACCCGGTGGTCGACCGCGACGCGCTCGGCCCAGCTGCCGTCGCGGGTGAAGTCACCGGTGCCGAGCACCCGGTCCCCGGCCGCGAATCCGGTGGCCGCGGGCCCGGCCGCGGCGACGACCCCGGCGAATTCCCAGCCGAGGACGACCCGCCCGCCGGGCTCGGCGCCGCGCGTCCGCCGGATCGCGGCTTCGCCGGGGTTGATGCCGATCGCACGGACTTCGACCAGCAGGTCACCGTCCCGTGGCCGGGGTTCGGCGACTTCGGTCAGCTCGATGGCGAACGCATCGAGCGCGTGCGCCCTCTCGTAGGCCAACGCTTTCACGGCCTCAGTCCTGCTTCAGGGCGTGCAGCGCCGAAAGCGGGCCGCCGACCTGCATCAGGCGGCCACCCTCGCGCAGCGTTCCGGCGTCGACCGGCGCGAATCCGAGGGCGTCGGCGACGGCGCGGAAATCCGCCTTGGCGGCCTCGTCGTCACCGGCGTAGAACAGCAGCTGCCGCCCGTCCGCGTGCCGGGGATCGGCGGCGATGTACTGCGCGAAGAGGGTGTTGAAGGCCTTGACCACGCGCGCGCCCGGCGCCCGCTCGGCGACGAACTCGCTCGCCGTCTCCACCCCGAGATCGGCGACGGACGGCCGCATCGAGTCCAGGTTGTTGGTGGTGTCGACCAGGATGCGGCCGTCCCACTCGGGCAGCCCGGCCAGCGCGTCACCGACTTGGGGCCACCTCACGGTGAGAAAGACCATGTCGGCGGCGGCCGCTTCCGCAGGTGTGCCCGCGCTCGCGAGCGGCCCCAGCCGGGTCACGACGTCCTGGAGCGTGTCCGGGCCGCGGCTGTTGCTGAGTGTCACCTTGTGACCGGCCGCCACGAGGTGCCCGGCGATCGCCTGCGCGACCGTCCCGGCGCCGATGGTTGCGAAGTCCATGACCGTCCTCTCAGTCTTCGATGACGTCCGTCATCATAATTTATGATTGCGGTCATCATCATTAACTGTCAAGCCAGGCTCCTCCGTGGACACTCCGTTTGATGATGAGTATCATCGGAAGCGGTAGCTCGCCTGGAAGGTCGTCGACGTGCCCCGTATCACGCAAGAGCAGAAGCGGCTCAACCACGAGAAGATCGTCAACGCGGCCGGTGCGGGCTTTCGGCTGCGCGGCATCGACGGCATCGGCATCGAGGAGCTGATGAAGTCGGCCGGCATGACGCACGGCGGGTTCTACAACCACTTCGCCTCGAAGGACGACCTCGCTCTCGAAGTCCTCCACCAGGGCTTCACCGACTCGCTCGAGGCGCTCGACGCGATCCGCGAAGCGCACCCCCGCTCGGCGCGCGCGGCCCTGCACGACATGGTCGACGGGTACCTCGACGCCGAGCACCGCGACCACCCCGAGATCGGCTGCGCCTCGGCCGCCCTCGTCTCCGACGCCGGCCGCCACGGCGCCGCCGCCCAGGCCGAGTACCGGCGCGGGCTCGACGGTTATTTCGCCGCCATCACCGACATGCTGCTCGACCGCGCCCGCCAGTCCGGCGCCGAACTCACCCCCGCCGAAGCCCGCGAGCGCGCGGTGGCGCTGTTCAGCCAGATGGTCGGCGCGATGCTCCTCTCCCGCGCGATCGCCGACGCCGCCCCGGACCTGTCGGACGAGGTGCTGACGGTCAACCGGCGGCGGCTCAAGAAGCTGTGACGGGCGTGTTGGTCTTCCAACGGATTCGACCATCCGAGTGATCGCGGAGTCCGCGGCTAAACGGCCCCGGCACGCCGGCCGTGGTGTGGATGGTCGACCACGCGGCTTGACTGCCGCGGGTCCGAAGGAGGAGGCAGGATGCGATCATTGATCAGGAAGTCCGGCATTGCCGCGGCAAGCAGACGCGTGGCCAGGCGGATGGCCGTCGTCGGCGCCGTGGTCGGGCTGGCGATACCCCTGGCCGGTACAGCCCACGCGACCGGTGCACGGGACGGCCACTGCGACGACGGAGAGTTCTGCCTGTTCTACTACCCGGTGGGCGTATCCGGCGGGGCGGTGTCCGACTTCGCCGTCGGCAACATCCCCAATCTCGGTCCGACCCAGCCGACGTGCTACGAGTTCCGGGGAAGCGGAACCGGCAGCGGCCTGTGCGTCTGGCAAAACGCCAGGTCGGCGCGAAACCGCACGGGCCACAACGTCAGGGTGTTCACCAACATCAACTACCTGAGCACCTCGGACCTGTTCACCGCCAACGGGCAGCAAGGGGACCTGTACCAGGCGAAATTCCTCGACGAATCGATCAAATTCGTGACGTGATGCCGTTCGCGGCTACCGTCCGGCGAGCTCGGCAACGACCGGCGCGAGGGCACCGGCGACGTCGACGCCGAACACGAAGTAGGAGAAACCGAACTCCTCGCGCCGCCGCTGGATCTCTTCAGCGGCGGCAGCCGGATCATCGGGCAGGAACGCCAGCGAGTCCGCGGCTCGGACTGCGGCGGGGTCGGTGTCCGGTCCGGCCATGAACGCGGCGACCGATTCGCCGACCACCGGCACGTGCAACGCCAGTTCCGCACCGCGGCGGTTGTCGAAGCGTTCCACCCGTTGCCTCGTCTCGGCCCGCGTCTCGATCTGCGGCATCACGAAGGTCACCGTGTCGGCCAATTCCGCGGCGAGCGCTTGCGACTTCGCACCGCCCACGGCCATGACCACCGGGGTGCGCCGGTCCGGGCCGTCGAGGTCGCGCAGGGCCGCGACGACCTCGCGCACCTGGCTCGCCCGCCGGCCGACCGGGGTGGCCGGCAGCCCCAGTTCACGGAGCTGGTCGGCGATCCCCGGCCGGCCGGTGCCGATGCCCATCTCGAACCGGCCGTCGGTGAGCACGGACAGCGAGTGCGCCTCCCACGCCGTGATCCACGCCGGGCGGACCGGAGACGCGTACACCCAGGTGCCGACGCGCAGGCCGGTGATGGTCGCCGCCACGGCGAGCGCCGGGCCCGGTGCCGGCTGCCACTGCGGCACATCGGGCATCAAGATCGTCGAGTAGCCGCTGTCGGCCAGACCCCGTAGCCGATCGCGCCAGGTCGGCATGTCCGTCATGATCGGCGCGACGACTCCGAACCGCAACGGCCGGTTCTCGCGTGCCTGGTGACCCACCATGGTGAAGCCCTTCCCCTGCGCCCCGGCCCGGTGCCGAGTTCGTATCTTCCACGAACAAGCCCCCGGGAATCCGACACGACATACTCATCAAAGTCTGGCGACCTCGGAGGTGGCCACGAACCGGCGGGTGTGCGTAGCCACTCGCTGCCCGAGGTAGCGGGCGGTGGAGAGGTCGGCGTCGTGGACGGCCTCGGGGCCTTGGTCGTTCCAGGTCTGGGCGCCGGCCCCGAGGTAGAACCCGAGCCGGTTATGGTCGTGCTCGCTGGCGGTGGTGGTGTTCCAGCCGGGCAGCAGGCCGAGGCTGATCCAGTGCATGCCGTGCTGGGCGGCGAGCATCGAGAAGTACTGCAGGGTGTGCAGCTTGTCGCCGCTCATCGAGCCGGAGTTGGTGAACCCGGCCGCGATCTTGTCTTGCCAGGCACGAGTCATCCACCGGGCGGAGGTCGCTTCGGCGAAGGCGTGGAAGGCGCCGGAAGCGCTGCCCATGTAGGTCGGGCTGCCGAAGATGATCGCGTCGCAGCGGTCGAGGGTGGGCCAGCCGTCGTCGGTCATGGCGGCGACGTCGATCGTCTCGGCGACTGTGCCGGGTACCGATCCGGCTCCCTGGGCGGCGGCGTTGGCCAGTTCGCGGGTGTGTCCGTAGCCGGAGGTGTAGGCGATGCCGACAGTGATGGTGGACATGACTTGTTCCGATCTCGAGGCGCTTCGGTGACAACGTCAACGCTAAACGCGTATCAGTGTCAGTGTCAACGTCACCCGGTTCTTGTTATCATCGAAATATGCGCAGCGAGCTTGCCACGCCCGAGACCGGGGCCGAACGAAGCGACCAGCAGCAGGCGATCCTGAGGGCGGCGGCCGGACTGCTGACCGAGCACGGTCCGGCAGGCATCTCGACGCGGGCGGTCGCGACCGCCGCCGGGGTGCAGACACCCGCGTTGTACCGCTTGTTCGGGGACAAGGACGGCCTGCTCGACGCCCTGGCGAGTTACGGATTCGAAAGCTATTTGGTCGAGAAGCGGGCGCTGGAACCCAGCGAGAACGCCATCGACGACATCCGTCGCGGCTGGAACATCCACGTCGAGTTCGGACTGCGCAACCCCGAGTTCTACGCCCTGATGTACGGCAACCTGCGCCCCGGCCGCCGCCCGGCCGCGGCCCAGGAGAACGGCCAGATCCTGCGCCGGCTGCTCGAGCGCGCCCGGGAGCAGGGCCGGCTTCGCGTTCCGGTCGAGTCGGCCGCCCGGGCCATCGAGGCTTCGACCACCGGCGCCGTGCTGCTGCTGCTCGCGCAGCCCGACGGCGAGCGCGACCCGGGCCCGCTCACCGCCCTGCGCGACACGGTCATCGACTCGATCATCAGCACCGAACCGGCTACCGACGTCCGAACGACCATCGCCGAACGGTCCCTGGCGCTGCTGGCCGCACTCGGCGACGGCGGCAGCGCCGACCCCGTCGTCGACGCCGGCTTCAGCCCTGCCGAGGCCGCCCTGCTGCGTGAGTGGCTGCGAACTCTCACCTGACCAACGGCCGGCGTACTGCGGTCCAGTGATCGGACCACGGCCGTCACCTGGTGAGCCCTGGCACTTCAAGCTGCACCGACACCCACTCAGTTTCGGGAGGATCGGTGCGGAAAAGACTCAAGTGGCTGGGCGCCGCGGTCGCGTTGACGGTGACCGCCGCGTGCACTCGCTCGTCGTCCAGACGGAAGCGGGCAAAGTCCAGGGACAGACCACCGGCGCGGTGGATGCCGCTCACGCTGCGCGAACGGTCGCGGCTGATGATCGGGCAGGAGATCAGCGACACCGCGCTGCGGCTGTTCACCGAGCAGGGCTTCGAGCAGACGACGATCGCGCAGATCGCCCGCGAGGCCGGGGTTTCGCAACGGACGCTGTTCCGGTACTTCGGCACCAAGGAAGACCTCATCGGCGGCGGCGAAGACACGTTCGCCGCCGTCTTGACGGAGATCGTCGAGAGCCAGCCGGCCGATGTGCCCGCCTGGACCGCGTTGCGCGCGGGTTTCCTGGCCGTTCTGGCGCCCGCCCGGCAGGAGCGGATGCGCGTGATCCTCGGTACCGCGTCCCTGCGAGCTCGCTTCATCGAGAAGCGGCTGCGCCTGCAGGACGCGGTGCTGCCGATCATCGAGGCGAGGATGGGGATCGGCGAACCGGACCGCGACCCGCGTGCGCGGACGCGGCCCTGGAGACGTGGGTCGCCTGCGACGACCGGATCGACGTCGAGGCGCGCTGTTCGACCAGTGCGCGGCCACGATCCGCACCGACTGCGGCTGACGGTCCGTGTCCGGTTTTGGCCACTGACCGGGGACTGAAAACAGCACCTTGGGCTCCGACCTGCGGCAAACTGTTACATTGCCGCCGAGACCTGTCACTCGGACGGCGGAGAGGAGTTGCCGTGGGTTTCGAGGTCGACGTCGCGGACATCAACGCCGCGGCGGCCAAGCTGAGTGCGGGGACGGCGCCGGCGCTCTCCATCGGCGGATCGCCGAATGTCGGGGCCACAGCGCGCGCGGCCGGCTTCGCCGGGGACTACGACGTCTGGCTGGCGACGCGCAAGGACGACCTCGACGCCGCGAAGCAGCAGGTCGACAACCTGGTCGAAAGCATCCGGATAGCCGTGAAGAGCTATCACAGCACCGATTCCGGGGCCCGCGACGCCTTTTTGAAGGCACTCGACAGCAGCTTCGGGAGGATCGACCGGTGACGGCGGTGTTCGACAAGATCTACGCGCTCGCCGACCAGGTGGAGAAGGGCAGCACCACCGAACTGGACGACCGCGCCCGGGCCTGCCGGGCCACCAAGGAAACCGTCATCGACACCAAGACCCTGCTGGAAAGCGTGCGCGTCCAGCTGGGCGAGGCTTGGCACGGCGGGGCCGGCGAAGCGGCGCTCACGTCGCTGGAAGCGTTCAAGAAGAACCGCGACGACCAGGCCCACGACCTCGAGGAGTCGGCCAAGTCGTTCGAGACGATCCGCGACGCGCTGGCGAAAGCCCAGCAGGAAGCCCGGAACAAGCGCGCGGACGCCCAGAACCTCCAGAAGAAGCTCGACCACGGCTGGCACGGCTTCGGGATCCGCCGGATCGACCTCGCCGTCGCGTGGGCGCAGGACAAGGCCGTCAAGGCCCAGGCCCTCGTCCTGCTCGCCGACCTGGAACGGGTGACCACCACCTACGACGCGATCCTGCTCATCGAGGGCCAGAAGCTGCGGTTCAAGACCGGTCAGGTGTGGGAACTCGCGGGTTCCGAGAAGCGGAACCGCGTCGAAATCGGCGCGATTCTGGCCCGCGAGGTACCCGGCCTCCTCGCGTTGCTGAAGAAATACCCGGACCTGTGGACCGCGCTGCGTCACGGGGACTGGGACAAGATCATGCAGAACCCCGAGGTGGCGCAGAAGATCTACGACTACCTCGGTTTCCGGTACAACAAGGAAGGCGACTTCTACACCACCGGCGAGCATTCGGTGCAGAGCTACCTGGGCTGGAAAGACTCCTACGACAAGCTCGGCCACCTTCTCGGGATGAAACTCGACGAGACCGGAACCGACGGCGACAACATGGAGTTCACCGACCCCGAAACCGGAAAGACCTACCGGCTGGAGCTGTGGAAGGGCCAGTACGGGAAGAACCAGTCGTTCGGCGGGGAAGTCGGCATCTACACCAGCGACTCACCGAACAACAACGGGCACTTCAACGCCGCCCAGGGTGACGACCAGATCAAGGTGACGCAGACGATCTACAACAAGGAAAGCGGCGAGGTCTACTTCACCAACGACGGCCAGGGCGCCGACGGCACCGACAAGAAGCACTTCTGGAACCTGGCCATCCGCACCGACCCGAACGTGAACCCTGAACAGCTGGGCCAGCGCTCCACGATCGAGGTGCGCAGCGTCGAGATGCGCGACCGCATGTACAACGAGATGGTCCGGTACGCCGCCGCGCACCCCGATGACCACCTCACCGTCACCAAGGGTTCCGACCAGCCGCCCACGCTCAGCTACGACTGGCGGAAATGACCCTTACCGCGAGCCCACCGGCTTGAACTCATACGGCTCGTCGTCCTCCGGCTGCGGCCGCCCCCGGCGAGCCGTGACCGGGTCGTCCAGGCCGGCGAACACACCGTCCACGTCGACCAGGGCGGCGACCTTGTCGGCGACGTGCTGGCCGTGCCGGTCTTCGATGTCTTCCAGGCCCGTGCGCAACGCCTGCGTGGCGGCGCTCCTTGCCTTGTCCCGCAACGCGCTTGCCAGCTCCTCCGGCGTTTCGCCGGAACCCCACCTCGAGTCGGTCATGCCCTCAGCTTACGCGCACCGGGCCGGGTTCCAGTCCTTTTCGGACCACGTTCGCCGATGTTCGGGTCGCGGCCGAGGTCCCGCCACGCCGACATGACCGGCTCCACTGCCCCATGAGTTTCCCAGGGGGCGAACGAACCTGTCGTCTCGTCGAGGCTGCCGATGGCCGCGCCCGCGGCCGGCAGCGCTTCCAGCACAGCCCCGCGAGCGGATAACAGGCTGCAGGTGGGTCACTTCGCGCGTAGGTTCAGCGGGCTCAGTCGACCCAATGGGGAGTCGACGAGACCGCCCACGGAAAGGTGATCACGTGCCGGACGACGGCCTGTCAGCCCTGTGGCAGCAGCAGTGGAACGAGTGCCGTCCGTTCGCCGATGACTTGAAGCTGGCCTACCGCGACCGATGGGTGCGTTTTCACAGCCTGCCCGAATCGCAACGCTATCCCGGCACAGAAGCCGAGTACGACATCGTTCTCCACCGCTACAACACCATTCTGGACGAACTGTTCCACGGCCAAGAGGTCCGGATCATCACCGCCGACTGGTCGGACACGGCCGAACTCCCAGCGCTGTCGGCACAACACGCACTCTGGAATCCGGGCGCCCGGCACTGGACGTCCCTGCTCACCGGCGAGGACGAAACCGACCCGGACTTCATCACCTACACCCACCTTTACGCCGGTCGCCGGTTCTGGCAGCCCGGCCTCGTGGACGACTTGCTCCGCGCCGCCGCCGACTACGCAACCGGCGGCGTGATGATCACCAGCCTTGCCTTCGACCGCGTCCATCACCCCTACGACGGAGGCGCCGACATCCTGCTGCCCACGACCGGTGAACGCGACGACCTGAAACGCCGTCACACCGGCTGGCTCTCCGCTCACCCTTCCGGCTTCTGAGCATTCCCAGAGGTGGATCAGAGCCCGCGTTCCACGACATCGCGGCAACCCACCTCGGGTGAAGTCCGCCGTACTCGAGAGTGCGTCGGCGAGCAGGGGTGATCAGTCGGCCGCGGTCAGGGTTCGGAGCTGGGCGAACGACTCGTCGATGGCGTCGCGCAGCTCCAGGTCGCCGTCGGCGTCGACCCAGCGCCGGAAGGCGACCCGGTACACCGCGGAGCCCGTTTCGGCGGCCAGGTCGGCCTCGGCGTCGCCGATGCCCCGCCGTCGGAGGCCGTCGGCGAGGGCGGCCGTCATCTGGGCGTGCTTGATCAATTCGCGTTCGCGGAGATCGGCGTTGGCCGTGATCACCGTGTGCCGGATCCGGGCGAGCTCGCGGTCGTGGCCGATCGTGTCGGCCACCGCACCGAGCGCGGCCGCGACGAGCTCCAGCGCCGACGCCGTGGCGGGCGCCCCCTCCAGCGCGGCCAGCGACTTCTCCTCCACTTCGGCCGCCGCGTCGAAGAGGACCTCGCGTTTGTCGGCGAAGTAGCGGAAGAAGGTGCGGGCGGTCACGCCGGCCCGTTCGGCGATGTCGTTCACCATGGTCTGGTCGAAGCCGCGTTCGAGGAACAGGTTCAGTGCGGCCTCGCGCAGCCGGCCACCGGCTCCCGGCTCCCATCGTCCCATCCCGCGAGCTTAGTGCGTCCGCTCCCGGCCCCGCACAGTGATGTCAGCTGATGACATGAGCGTGGTACGGTGATGTCATCAGCTGACATCACCCGCGAAAGGACCGGCCATGGCACTGCCCCAGGACACCGCCGCGACGCCCACGTTCATGGTGTTCGCGACCCTCCGCGACGACACCGACCTCGCGGAATTCGCCGCGTTGCGGGAGGACGAGCAGAAACAGCTGGAGGTGCTGCGCTCGGAAGGGCGGATCGGCGCCCATTACGTTTCCCCCGCCCGGCGGGCGACGTTCATCGAGGTCGTCGCCGCCGATGAGGCGCAAGTCGCGGAGACGCTGGCAACTCTGCCTTTCGCCCGCTTCTTCGACGCCGACGTCTACCCGACCACTCCCCCGGATCCCGCGGAGGTCGCGCACCGAGCGCGAGCGTGAGCCGCCACTTTCACTGTGGAGAAAGGGAAATGACAATGCTCAACCGCAGGAAGTTCCCGCTCGGCAAGGTGCTCATCTCGTTGTCCGCGACGGGGACACTGGTCGGCTCGTACGTCGCCGACTGGAACGAGACGCACATCCACAATCCGACGTGGCCGCCCCACGCCAAGTTCCACAACGCCCAAACCATGAGCATGGGCGCCGGGTTGTCCCTGGCCGCCCTGTACCAGCTGTGGAAACCGCGGCGGTCGCGTGAGTCGCTGGACAGCGCGGCGGTCATCGCGAGCCTGTACGGGCTCACCCAGCTCTCCGCCGTGCTCTACCCGGGAACCGCCAGTGTCGACCCGCCCCGCGAAGACAACTGGCCGCAGCTGAAGTACACCCTGCCCAGCCTCGGGCTGGTCCTGCTCGGCTACCTGACCGAGCGCTACCGGATCACCCGGAAATAAAGCTGGAGCGGTCGGCCGGTGCGAAGGGCCCTCCGGTCGTTTCCTCGATGACCTTCGACTCTGAGCGGCCTGCCCCGCCGTCCTTACCGTTGGACACCGCGCGTTCCGTACCCGGTGACCGAGGAGGTGGGGGGCTTGCTCAACGTGGCCGACGCTGTCGCGGAGACCCGTGACAGCGCACCACAAGCGAGTCCGGCCGACGAGACGCTGGCCGCGCTCGGGTCCTCGGCACGCGGCCTGGCCGGCTCCGAAGCCACCCGCCGGCTCGCCGCGCACGGGCGCAACGAGCTGGTCCACGCGCGGCAAGCGTCACTGCTCCGGCGGTTCGCGGGGCAGTTCACCGACCTGTTCGCCGTGGTCCTGATCGTCGCCGCGGGGATCACGTTCGTCGCCTACGTCCTCGGGAACCCGCCGGATCCGGGCAACCTGGAGCTGGCCGTCGCGATCCTCGCCGTCGTGGTGCTCAACGCGGTGATCGGGTTCGGGCAGGAGTACATGGCCGAGCGCACCGCCGAGGCGCTGCAGGCCATGGTGCCGCACCGGGCGCGGGTGATCCGCGACGGCGAGCGCGTCGAGGTCACGGCCGCCGAGCTGGTGCCCGGCGACCTGGTCGTGCTCGACGCCGGGGACGCCGTGTCCGCGGACTGCCGCGTGGTCGAGGCCCACGAGCTGACGGTCAACAACATGGCGCTGACCGGGGAAAGCTCCCCGGTCTGGCGCACCGCCGACGCCGTGCCCGCCGAGGTGCCCCGGCTCGAAGCCCGCAACCTGGTGTGGATGGGCACGACCGTCGCCGCCGGGGCGGGCAAGGCCGTGGTGACGGCGACCGGCCCGGGTACGGAGTTCGGCCGGATCTTCCGGCTGACCAGCCAGACCGCCGCGGACGTCAGCCCGCTGCGGCGGCAGGTCGCGATCATGGCGCGCCGGGTGGCCACCGCCGCGTTCGCGCTCGGCGTCCTGCTGTTCGCGGTGCGGCTGTCGGCCGGCAGCGAACTGGTGGCCACCTTCGTGTTCGCGCTCGGGGTGATGGTCGCGCTCGTGCCCGAAGGGCTCCCGGCGACGCTGTCGGTCGCGCTCGCGGTCGGCGTGCGGCGGATGGCCCGCCGGCACGCGCTGATCAAGAAGCTGGTGGCCGTCGAGACGCTCGGGTCTACCACGGTCGTCTGCACCGACAAGACCGGCACGCTGACCACGGCCGAGATGACCGTGCAGCAGGTGTGGGCGGCGGGCCACGCCCACCAGGTCACCGGAGCGGGCTACGCGCCCGAAGGCGAGGTGGCGGACCCCGGGCCGGTCCGTGAGCTGCTGCGCGTGGCCGCCCTCTGCTGCGACGCCCGGCTGGTTCCGCCGAGCGGGCGGCAGGGCTGGCGCGTGCTCGGTGACACCACCGAAGGCGCGTTGCTGGTCGCGGCGGCGAAGGCCGGCCTGGACCTCGACGCCGAGCGCCGGGCCGCCCCTCGCGCGGGCGAGCTGCCGTTCGACTCCGTGCGCAAGCTCATGACGACCATCCACACCCGGGACGGGCGCACCTGGGCCTACGTGAAAGGTGCGCCGCAGGAGC
This sequence comes from Amycolatopsis lexingtonensis, assembly GCF_014873755.1. Taxonomy (NCBI): domain Bacteria; kingdom Bacillati; phylum Actinomycetota; class Actinomycetes; order Pseudonocardiales; family Pseudonocardiaceae; genus Amycolatopsis; species Amycolatopsis lexingtonensis. The sequence continues at coordinate 1,015,025 of NZ_JADBEG010000001.1, read as the reverse complement.
TGCTGGCGCGCTGCACGCGGATCCGGGACGAACACGGCGATCGGACGCTGGACGAGGCCGCCCGCCGCGGGGTGCTCACGGCCAACGACGAGATGGCGGGGTCGGCGCTGCGGGTGCTGGCGGTCGCGGTCCGGGAGGTTTCCGGTCCCGGGGCCGGGCACGACGAAGCCGAGAACGGCCTGACCCTGCTGGGCCTGGCCGGCATGCTCGACCCGCCCCGGCCGGAGGTCGTCGCCGCGGTCGCCGCCTGCCACGAAGCCGGGATCCGCGTGGTCATGGTGACCGGCGACTACGCGTTGACCGCCGAAGCGATCGCCCGGCGGGTCGGCATCCTCGGCCCGGGAACCGTCCCGCGCACCGTCACCGGCGCCGAGCTGGACCGGACCGGCGACGCGGACCTGCGCACGCTGCTCGGCGAATGTCCCGACGTGGTGTTCGCCCGGGTCAAGCCCGAACACAAGATGCGCGTGGTCGCGGCGTTCAAGGACCGCGGCGAGATCGTCGCGGTGACCGGGGACGGCGCCAACGACGCGCCCGCGCTGAAGCGGGCCGACATCGGCGTCGCGATGGGCGAGTCCGGCACCGACGTCGCCCGCGAAGCCGCGGTGATGGTGCTGCTGGACGACTCCTTCGCCTCCATCGCCGCCGCCGTCGAGCTCGGCCGCTCGGTCTACCAGAACATCCGCAAGTTCCTGATCTACCTGTTCAGCCACAACCTCGGCGAGCTCGTCCCGATCCTGGTCGCGACCGCCGTCGGGTTCCCGCTCGTGCCGCTGAGCGCGGTGCAGGTCCTCGCGATCGACCTCGGCTCCGACGTCCTCCCGGCGCTGGCCCTCGGCACCGAGCCACCCGAGCCCGGCATCATGCGGCGGCCGCCCCGAAGCCCGAAGCAGCCGTTGTTCTCCGCCGAGCTCGTCCGGCGGTTCCTGTTCCTCGGCTGCGTCCAAGCCGTCGTCGTCACCGGCGCGTTCTTCTGGCGCATCCACAGCGCGGGCATCCCGTTCGCCGCGTTCACCTACGACAATCCCGTGTACCGGGAAGCGCTCACCATGAGCCAGGCGGGGATCGTGCTCTGCCAGTTCTTCAACGGCTTCGCCGTGCGCAGCGACCGGCTCAGCATCTTCCGGATCGGTTTCCGGTCCAACCCGCACTACCTGGCGGCCCAGGGCGTCGCGCTGGCGATCATGGCGGCGATCAGCTACCTGCCGCCGCTGCAGGACCTGTTCCACACCGCACCGCTGTCCCTCACCGACTGGGGGCTGCTCATCGCGCTCGGCTCGCTGGTGCTCGTCGCCGACGAAATCCGCAAAGCCGTGCTGCGCCGCAAGGAGGCCCGCACGTGAAGGTGATCATCATGGGCTGCGGCCGGGTCGGCTCGACCCTGGCCCAGCAGCTGGCCGTGGACGGCCATGACGTGTGCGTGATCGACCGCGACTCCACGACCCGCGAGCTGCTGCCCGCTGGCTACGGAGGCGGCTTCGTGGTCGGCAACGGCTACCACCGGGAAGTCCTGCGGCGGGCCGGGATCGACGACGCCGACGCCTTCGTCGCGGTCACCTCCGGGGACAACACCAACATCGTCGGGGCCCGGATCGCCAAGGAGGACTACCGGGTTCCGCAGGTGGTGGCCCGCATCTACGACCCGCGCCGGGCCGACATCTACCGCGACCTGGGCATTCCCACGGTGGCGAGCGTCCGCTGGACCACCAACCGGATCCACCGGCTGCTCTCCCACCGCAACCTGGACCCGGACGCCGTCTTCGGCAACGGCGAAACCCTGCTCGTCCGGGAAACCCTGCCCGCGTGGTTCACCGGCCGGTCCTTCGGCGAATTCGAAGTCGCCGGCGAGATCCGCGTCATCGCGGTCACCCGCGACGGTGCGTCGTTCCTGCCCACCGGCGCGAGCGTCGCCACGGCCGGGGACACGGTCAGCTTCGCCGTCGCGGCGTCCGCACTGCCGCGGCTGTCCGCTTTCCTCGACAAGGAGCTCGGGACATGAACATCCTCGTCGTCGGCGCCGGCCGGCTCGGCGAACAGGCCGCCCACCTGCTCGCCGCCGCCGGCCACCGGACCACGGTCGTCGACCAGGACCAGAGCCGCCTCGACCGCCTCGACGGCGAACACCGCCTCGTCCACGGCGACGGCTGCGAACCCGCCGTCCTCGAGGCCGCCGGTGCCCTGCGCGCCGACCTGCTGATCGCCGCCACCGGCGAGGACGAGGACAACCTCGTCATCGCCCTGCTGGCCAAGCGGCAGTTCGCCGTCCGCCGGGTGCTGGCCCGCACCAACGACCCGGACAACGCCTGGCTCTTCGACCAGCGCTGGGGCGTCGACGTCGCGCTCCCCGCCGCCGCGCCGCTGGTGTCCCTGATCGAGGAAGCCGCCGGCGTCCGCGACACCATCGTCCTGATGCGCCTCGCCGCAGCGGGCGTCGAACTGATCGAGACCCGGATCGAGGAAACCTCGCCGTCGGCCGGCCGCCGGCTGGCCGACGTGACCCTGCCCCCGGCCACCGTCGTCGCCGCCGTCGTCCACAAAGGACAACCGGCGGTCCCGGAACCGGGCTACCGGCTCCATCCCGGCGACACGCTCCTCGTGGTCAGCAGCGGCGCGCGCGAACACGACATCCACGCGGCCTTCCAGCAGTAGAATGGAGTCGTGACGCTTTCCGGGGAACAGTGGTTGGCGCAGGTCTTTCGACCCGCGATAGCCGGGGTCAGCCGCGCTCGGCGCGAGCGGTCCGTCGGCATGGTTTCCGTGGATCCGTTGCGCCTGCTGGGAAGTCGGCTCGCGGCGCAGGTCGAGGCCCTCGGTGATACCGGGGTGCTCACCGACGAGCAGGAAAGCGCCGCGCTCGACGCCCTCGAGGAGGCCGGGATCAGGCCGGAAATCCGGACGGTGTCTGCCTCGTCGTCGTCCTCGACGGCCACGGGTGCCTTCGCTGCCGTGGCCGCGCGAGCGGGTTCGGCGCCGGTCGTCGCCCGCGAGCCGCTCGAACCGCCGACGCTGCGGAGTGTGCTGGCGGGGCCGCGACAGCTCGGCCACCTCGGCGGACGGCCGGTGACGCTGATTTCGGCGGAGCTGTGGAGCGACCGGTTCGTGGTCGACCTCTACACCAACCCCGGCCCGGAGCACCGCGACGAGCGGGTGCGGGCCTCGCGCGAGCAGCTGGAGTGGATCAAACGCCAACGCCGCGGGCAGGCCACCGAGCGCCCGGGCCGGGTGGTTGTCGGCTCGCCATTGGCCGACCTCACCTGGGAACTACGCGACGAGCCGGGCACCGCGTATCGCCGGACCGGCGGCTCGGCCGAGTCGGGAGACCATCTGGACCGGCAGCGCATGCAGTGGTCTCCGGCACCCCCCGCGCATTCCGGACGTCTGACGCTGCTCGCGACCGACACCACCGACGCGATCGTGCTCGACGCCGAAATCCCCCTCGCTCGATCGACCACGTGACGCTACAGCGGCAACATGTCCCCGACGATGCGGAGCTTCAGTTCCCACTGGCCCTGCTCCCCCGACGACCACGGGAATCCACCGTTGCCGAAGACCCAGTTCAAATAGGAGACGAACGGCATCCGAGCCTCCCAGGCGAACAACCCGTCGGCGCAGTCGTCGGGCAGGACGATGCCGTACGGCGCGCCGCCGCTGGTGTTGTCCTTGTGCAGCCGGTCGGGCGCGACGGGCAACTCGAACAGGCCGGCCGCGCCGGGATCCTCCGTCCGGCGATCCAGCCACTCGGCCCACTCGTCCTCGACGTACTCGCGCATCGACGCGTCACCGGGATAGCGCGACCCCTCCAGCTCGATCACCAGCGGATCAGCGGCCGCCGACGTGGGCCACTTCGGGTGCGTGCCCACGAGCCAGACGTCCCCGACGATCCGCAACCAGGACACCAAGGTCATCGGAACAGCACCGAACCGCTGCTGCAACCAGTCCGCGTGCGCGGCGGCCGCCGGGGTCGGCGGGACATGGCCCGGCACCGGAGTCTGCTCGTCGTCGTTGGCGTGGAAGCGATAGCCGTCCTCGGACAGCCGCTCGACGATGAGTTCGACGTTGTGACGGGCGCGTCGAGCCATCTCGTCGCAGACCAGCTGTGCCTCGTGGGCCCAGTCGGGTTCCCGGACCCGGCTGCCGAGCCCGCGCAGTTCCTGCCACACCTGTTCCCGCTGCCCGCTCCGGTAGCGGTCGAGCCAATTCGGCGAGGACACCATGCGACGATCTTGCCCGATCAGCTCCGGCGTTCTCACCTCGGCAGCGGATGTGCGAGAGTGCTCGGCCATGAACCATCTCGAACAGCTTCGGAGCACGGCGATCGAGCGCGGCGTCCCGGCCGAAGCGGCCGACCGGATCGGCCGCTTTCTCCGGGTGGCGATCTGGGTGTGCGCTCCCAACCGGTACGGCGCCGGATCGGCCGAGCAGCACGGTGGCGTCGTCGGACAGAACGGCGGGCTGCCCCGCCTGCCGGTCGGCACCGAATGGCCGTACGCCGACATCAGCGGCCTGGGCCGGTTGCCGCTTCCGTTCATCGCCTCGCTCGACTGCGCGAAGCTGCCGCGGGCCGACGGCCTCGAGCTCCCGGCGGACGGGTCGCTGCTGTTCTTCTTGGCGCACGAGCACGCGCTGCACTCGGACGACGAGCACGAGTTCGCGCGGGTCGTCCACGTTCCGGCCGGCACCGCCACCGCGCAGGTGGACCAGCCACCGCCCCACGACGACGACTGGTTCGAATCGGGTTTCCTCCGGCTGCGGTCCGACCTCGTCGCGCTGGTCCAGCCGGAGATGCCGGGCTGGTTCGACGAACCCGAGAACCTCGAGTTCGAGTCGGACGCCGTCCAGCTGCAGGTGGGCGACACCGCCCACCTCGAAGACCTCCGCACCTTGTTCGAGGAGCTCTGGCCGCAGGCGACCACGGGCGCCGACCTCTACCTCGGCGGCTATTCGATGGAGCTGGGCATCGGCGAGAACGCCGAGTACGGCATGGCGGAAGACTCGATCGCGCACGACGTGCCGGACCGCGACCGGCTCGTGGAGGAGGAGACGATCCGGCTGATGAGCGAGTGGCTACCGCTGGCCCAGTTCCAGTTGGAGGACCAGGTACACGTCGGCCGCTTCCTGATCCGCCACGAAGATCTGGCCGCCCGACGCTTCGACCGGGTTCGGTCGCTGACCATGTTCACGGAGTAGCCGAGTTCACGCACCGAGCCGGCGGCACGCCACGGCTGAATCCGATCGCCGCGACAACCGCGGGAATCCGAGTGCTATCGCCAGGTCGGCCCCTTATCCTGCGGCGATGTTCGCTCCCGACGACGGCACCAAGACCACGGCGCTGCTTCGAGCCCGACTGGGCTTGACACTGGACTCGGTAACCGAAGAAACGCACTGGTACCAAGGCCAGTGGAGCGCACTGCTGCGGTTCTGGCTCCATTTTCGGCGCGTCCCGGCTCTGAGGCTGCACGGCACGGGAGACCTGCTCCACCTCGCGGAATCAGTACCCGACAGCTCCTACGACATGGGCGAGTACGGCGAAGGCATAGTCCGTCCCGCTCAAGCGCCGAGCCTCCTCACGAGGTTCGTCGGCACCCGCCTCCGCGATGCCGTCCTGATCCGGGAGTCCGCCACGGAGCCATCCGTCGGTGGAGTCCTCCTCAGCTTCGACGCCGGCGACCTGACCATCGCGTCCATGGCGGACGAATGGCTGATCACCCTCGGCGAGATCCCTCCCGACGTCGCACAGCATCACCACATCGAGACAGTGACCATCACCGGTCGCCCACGGCACCGCCGGTGAAACGGCTCGGGACGGGCCGCTCCGCAAGCCGACCGAGAACATTCCGCAATCCCTGGCGGCCGGCTCAGTGGTTGAGGAGCGCGTAAATCCGCTTGGCGCCCTCGGCCACTTTGGCGACCGCGGGCGATCCGGTGATCTCGTGCGAGGTGAGGCTCACCCGGACCAGCGCGCGGCCGACGTGGAAGTAAACCGTGGCCCCGCCGGTCACGCTGTCCCCCACTGCACCGCAACTCACGTCGCCGACGGGCCCCGGCAGCGGGCTGCTGTCCTTTGTGGTCGCGTCGTAGGCGCACATGCGCTGGGCGTCGCCGGCCGCGACGGCCGGGCCCGCCGCGTAGATCGTCTGCTCGACGGACAGGCTCGCCGCATCCCGTTCGGTCCCGTCGAGCAGGGAAACGCGTTGGCAGGTGATCTGGACCGCGTTGTCGTTCACCACGTAGTTCTCGTCCACCGAGAACAAGTCCTTCTGCAGGCCATCGGTCGGCAGCCCGGTGACCGCGGTGAAGACCTCGGGTGGCATGGCGTCGCACGGCTCGGCGGTCAGCTGGTAGGGCTCCGGGTAGCGGTGCTCGGGCATCGGCCGGGGACCCGCGGCGACGTTCCTGGTGATACCGTCGATGAGCTTGGCCAGCACGGTTTCGCCGTCCGCTATCGCCGAGAAGTGGTCCACTTCGAGGGTGAAGGCGTTGACCGCGCCGTGTCCGCCGTCGGTGAAGGCCACCGTGACTTCGTCGTCGCCGTCATCCGGGCGACGGCGGTACTCGACGCCGTTGGCGGTTCCGGCCTTCCCCGCTTGCGGCGACGTGGCCAGACGCCAAGCGGAAGCGCTGGAGAGCTTGACATTGAGCGTCGTGAGCGTGATCTCCGGTTCGTCTCGGCGGCCGGCGGCTCGTTGGAGGTGGCCGCCGCAGGAGATCGGCTCGAACGTGGTGCCTGCCAGCTCCGGACGGTCGGCGCCCGGGCTGAGGCGGGTGCCGCCGGCGAGAGCGTGGTCGGTGTACTTCAGCCCGGCGGCGGCGATGACGTCGTTGGTGAGCACGGCGCACGGGTAGTACACCGGCGTGCCCTCGTACTGGGCCACCGGCTCGCTGCCTGGTTTCTCGATCAGGATGTTCGTCCGCAGGCCACCCAGCTGAGTCTCCGGGGCGGGCCGACAAGCGGCGAGGCCGAGCATCGTCACCAGCACGACAGCAGCCCGAAGACGGTGGGTCATTCATTCCTCCCCAGAACGATGCTCGGAAAGCTATCGCACCGGCGGACGCCGCCGGCGCGGCAGCCTCGGCTTTCTGCTTGAGCTCGCCGGTCAGTCGAAAGATCAGGCCAGATCCGCGGATGTTACGGGTGTAACATGTCGATGTGACGAGCGAAGCCGACAGCGCGGGCTGGCTGGTGATCAGCGTGTCCACCGCCGGTGCGGCCGCGACACTGCGCGTGCAGGTCTGGCGCAAACTCCGTTCCCTGGGCGCGCTTTACCTGCAGCAATCCGTGTGCCTGCTGCCCGCCAGGCCCGGCGTCGTCCGCGAGATCCGCCGCCTGACCGACCGGGTCCGGCACCAGGGCGGCGTCGCGCGGGTGCTGTCGATGGCCTTCACCGACCCGGCCGAGGAACAGGCCGTGATCACCGAGCTCAACGCCGCCCGTGATGCCGAATACGCCGAAGTTCTGGGACGCCTTCCCGAACTGCGCCGGGAGCTGGCCGAGGAGCAGGCCCGCGGCAACGCCACCTACGCCGAGGTCGAGGAATCCGAAGCCGACCTCCAGCGCTTCCGCAGCTGGCTGGACAAGATCGCCGCCCGCGACTACTTCGCCGCTCCCGGGAGCGCGGCCGCTCGCGAGGCCGTCGACGAGGCCGCCGCCGAACTCGCCGCGTTCGAAGAAGCCGCCCTCCACGCCGATGGTCTCCCGCCTGCCGCGGAGCGGCCATGACCGGCTCGTTCTGGTGGGACCTGCTCATCGGCGTCGCCGCCGCGCTGCTGCTCGCGTGGCTCGCCCTGGTCACCGCGCTCGTGATCGTCCGGCCACGCGGCGGCCTGCTGCGGGAGGCCCTGCGGCTGCTGCCCGACGTCCTGCGCCTGATCCGCCGGCTCGCCGCCGACAAGTCCCTGCCCCGCGGCGTCCGCATCCGGCTCGGGTTGTTGCTGACCTATCTCGCGCTGCCGATCGACCTGATCCCGGACTTCATCCCGGTCCTCGGCTACGCCGACGACGCGATCATCGTCACCGCCGTCCTCCGCGGTGTCGTCCGCCGAGCCGGACTCGACGCCGTCCGCGCCCACTGGCCCGGCACCGACGACGGCTTCGCGGCACTGATCCGCTTGACCGGCCTTCGGTCGCCCGCGACCTGATCCGGTCGCGGGTTGCCCAGGCGACACACTCGTGGTGGTGTTCCTGGTCGAGCGAGTGACCGGAAGCGAGGTGTCCATGCACCACCCCGGGCTTTCGGCGTGGCGGTTCGTGGTCGCCTTCGGCACGGTCAGCCTGCTGATGGACTTCGTCTACGAGGGCGCGCGCTCGATCACCGGCCCGCTGCTGGCCGGGCTGGGCGCCTCCGCCGCCGTCGTCGGGATCGTCACCGGCGCCGGCGAGGCCGCCGCGCTCGGCCTGCGGCTGGTCTCCGGACCGCTGGCCGACCGCACCCGCCGCTTCTGGGGCCTCACGATCGGCGGCTACGCGCTGACCGCACTCAGCGTGCCCCTGCTCGGCCTGACCGGCGTCCTCTGGGTGGCCTGCGCCCTGGTCATCGCCGAACGCGTCGGCAAAGCCGTGCGATCGCCCGCGAAAGACACGCTGCTCTCCCACGCCACCGCCGTCACCGGACGCGGCCGCGGCTTCGCCGTCCACGAGGCCATGGACCAGGTCGGCGCCCTGGTCGGCCCGCTGACCGTGGCGGGCGTCCTCGCGGCGAACGGTGGCTACGGCACGGCACTGGGCGTGCTCGCCGTGCCGGGCGTGGCGGCGCTCGCACTGCTGGCGTGGCTGCGCGGACGCGTTCCCGACCCGGCGGCCTACGAAACCGCCGTCACCCCGGCACAACCGCGGCACACAACGGAAAAGCCCGCGCGCCTGCCACGCACGTTCTGGGTGTACGCGTGCTTCACCGCCACCACGATGGCCGGGTTCGCCACCTTCGGCGTGCTCTCGTTCCACCTCGTCGAGCGCCACCTGCTCTCCCCCGCCGTGGTTCCGGTGCTCTACGCCGCGGCCATGGCCGCCGACGCGCTCGCCGCACTGGCGACCGGCTGGCTCTACGACCGCACCGGTCCGCGCACCCTGGTGATCCTGCCGCTGCTGGCCGCGGCCGTACCGGTGCTGGCGTTCACGGACACGGTCTGGCCGGTCGTACTGGGCGCACTCGTGTGGGGCGCCGCGACCGGCGTCCAGGAATCCACCCTGCGCGCGGTCGTCGCCGACCTCGTCCCCGGCCCGCGCCGCGCCACCGCCTACGGCGTCTTCGCCGGCGTCATGGGCATCGCCACCCTCGGCGGCGGCGCCCTCACCGGCGCCCTCTACGGGTATTCGGTGGAAGCCTTGATCATCGTGGTCGCCGCCATCCAGGCCGCCGCGCTGCTCCTGCTCGCCGGCACCCGGTGGCGGTACGCCCGAACCGGTGCCTGACGTGGAGCCGTCTGTCGCCGGAAATTCACCGGACAGGCACGTTCCCGGTCGCCTTCCGGCGACGCGCGGCAGCCACCATTCCGGAGCCCCAACGAGACGAGGAGGTTCCGTGCCCGCTTCCCTGCTTTCCCGGACCGCGCGGCGGCTCGCCGTGACCGTCACCGCCGTGGCTGCCACGCTCGGTGTCAGCACCGCGGTCGCCGATGCGACCGTGTACAGCTCCTGCACGCAGTCGCGCTGCTCGGATGCCCGCTCGGCCAACACGACCTGGCAGAGCAAGGGCTACCCCGGCACCCGCGGCTGGTACGACTGGCCCGGCGGCCAGTGCAACTACGCGGGCGGCACCTACCAGAACCGCGAAGGCGAACTCCCGGCCGGCCACGCGTTCCGCGAGTTCGACGTCTACCCACGCACGTGCGGCGCAGCCCGCGACGCCTACCGGATCGTCGTCGACCTGACCACCGGCGTGGTGTGGTTCTCGCCCAACCACTACACGGACTTCTACCAGATCTGAGTCCGCCGAAGTTAGGGCTCCTGTTCAAAGCGCAGCGTCAAAACCGATTTCTCGCATCTTCCCGGGTGAGAAGACGATGACGATCTCGTCGCCGCCGACGAACGCGCGCCGCCACTCCGGTGGCCGTGGGATGGCAGCGACGAACCACACCGGTCCCGCGGCGAAGTCGAGACGCACCGCCGTGGGCACGTCCACAGCGCGCGCAGGTCCGACGACGCTGCCATCGGATCGCCGGCTCGGCCCCAGTTCCAGCCGCTGCCAACGGGCGGCGGTGCCGAGTACCGGCGTTCCGAGGTACCGGTCCCACGTACTCCCGGCGCCGGGACCGACCCGCTCCGGGCCGCCCTCTCCCAAGACGAGGTGGTCTTCGATCCGGTCGTGGAAGACTTCGACGCCGTAGGGGAAGAAGGTACTGGTCCAGGTCAGCGAAACCGGCCCCACGTCGGTGGCGAGCCCGACGCCCAGGACAGCGTGGTGCCAGTCGCCGTAGTCCCATCGTGCCGGTTCCGAGTCGAAGTTGTGGACGTCCCAGTAGTCGACCGCCAAGACCCGACGGCCTCGGAGCCCGCTCAGCCGCGACTCGAAGCGTGCGCGCGGATCCTCAACCGCATCGACCGATTCCACGCCATCATCCTTCCCCGCTACCCGTTCGCCGGCTACCGGACCGTACTCCGGCTCCGCCTGACCACCTCCCGCCACCGGAAGCCGTCGCGGTGCAGCGCGATCGCGATGAGAACCACAACGGCCACCTCGGCCAGGACGCTCAGCAACGCCTGGGGCGCCGGCTGGAAGCCCCGCTCGGAAAAGCCGAACAGCCCGGTCGTCCGCGACAGCACGAAGCCCGCCAAGGCGCCCGCCGCCAGGGCCGCCGCGGTGAGCCGCAGCAGGAGGGGGCTGCCCGCCAGCAGCAGCAACGCCACCGCCATCGATGCCGACGCCTGTACCAGGAACGCCGGGCCGATCACCGGGATCACCCGGTACCCGTCGACGTACAGCTGTGCGTGGAGGAAGCCGGTGCCCGCCAGGCACACCGCTGTCGCGATCCGCAGGAGGAGGTTCATGCCAGCTTCACGTCCTTCACCGCCAGGCCCGGCTGCCCGGGCCGGTAGGACACTTCGCGGATGCCCAGCGCGTCGGCGAGCTTGCCGGCCGGCAGGGTCACCGGCGTCGGGGCCGGGCGCGTGCCCGGCTGCGGCAGCGGGTACGCCGTCGTCGTCGCGCTGTGGAAGGTGATGTTCCCTTCGGTCTTCGTGAACAGCTGGTGCACGTGCCCGTTGAGGCACGTCACCGACGAGAACCGCCGCAGGTAGGACAGCGCTTGGGTGGCGTCGTCGGTGCCCCAGCCCCACGCCGGGTACATCGCGAACAGCGGGATGTGGCTGAACACCACGATCGGCGTGTCCGAGCCGAGCTTCGCGACGTCCTTGCGGACGAACTCCAGCTGGTCCGGCCCGAGGTGACCGAGCTTCTCCAGGCTCAGCGTGTTCACCAGCGCGATGAAGTGGACCCCCTTGACGTCGAAGCTGTACCAGCCGTCGCCCGCGGTGCCGGCGCCGAAGGCCTGCCGGTACTTCTGCCCGGCGTCGTCGACCGAGTCGTGCTCGCCGGGCACCGTGGACACGTCCCCGGTGTTCAGCGTGCCCATCATCTGCTTGACCTGGTCGAATTGCGCGGGCGTCGACAGGTGGGTCAAGTCGCCGGTGTGCATCACGAAGTCCGGCCGGTAGCCCAGCCCGTTGATCTGGGTGAGCGCCTGGGAAAACGACGACTCGACGGCGGTGTTGGCCGGGCCCTTGAACCCGAGGTGGCTGTCGCTGATCTGGACGAACCGCAGCGCGTTCGGGTCGTCGGCGACCGCTGCCTCGCCGGGTGTGGCGATCCGGCTGATCACCTCGCCGCCGGTCACTGTGAGGACCACCGCGGCGCCGAACCACGCCGTGTGGCGCAGCAGCTGCCGCCTCGTCATGCCCTCCGGGTCACGCTCTTCGGTCACGGCGTCACCGTCACGGTCGCGGTCATGAACGGGTGGATGGTGCACAGGTACTCGAACGTGCCCGGTGTCGTGAAAGTGTACGAATAGGACTGTCCGGTTTGGAGGGTCGGGGACCGCAGCGGGCCACCGGAGCCGGTGCTGGTGACCGTGTGCGGGTCCTGGTCGGAGTTGGTCCAGGTGACCGTGGTGCCCTTCTTCACCGTCGTCGCCGCGGGCGCGAACGCGAAGTCCTTGATGGCCACCGTGTTCGAGGTGGCGGCCACCGGCGGCGACGGCGGCGCGGCCATGCTCGTCATGGCGGGCATCGACGGCGGCGACGCCGCGGGCGGCGCCGGCGCGGTACAGGCCGTGAGCGCCAGCGCCGCCGCGCCGGCGAGCAGAAAGTGTTTCACCCCAACGGAAATCCTCATACCAGGGATACGCGCGGGGGTTACGCTCCGGTGGACGGCACCAGCACCTCGACCACTCCCCCGGCTTCGCGCACCACCAGGTGCGGCAGCGGCGGCGGCGTCACCGGCAGCTGGTGCGTCAGGACGACGCCGTCGACGGCGAACGACGTCCGGTGGCACGGGCAGTTCAGCCGCCGCGCCGGCGCGTCGAGGTTCAGCCGGCAGCCCAGGTGCGTGCAGGTGGCCGAGACCGCACTCACCTGGCCGCCGGACCGGTGCACGAACCCGGCCACCGCCCCGAAGTCGAACGGCCGCACCCCACCCTCGGGCAGGTCGTGCGCCGCGACGACGGCCCGCCACTCGCCGTTCTCCGGCCGCAGCGTCGTCTCCTCCGGCGGGGGTGTCGCGGCCGGTTCCGCGGCCGACGTCACGAGGTACTCGACGCCGGCGCCCGCCGCGGCCGCCACCGCGGCGGCCGAGGACACCTGGATGAACCGGCGGCGGTTGCCCCCACGCGCCGGCGCCGGTTCCCCGAGCTCCTGCGCGAGCCGTCGGTGCAGCCCGGCGACGAACTCCTCGCTCGCCGCGGCGCCGCCGGGCCGGGCGGCGCGCAGCAGCACCGCGGTCCGCAGCTCGGCTTCTTCGTCCGGGCCGGCCGCGAACGGGCGCGGCCGTCGCCGCCGCAGGAGGTCCTTCACGAACCGGCGGACGCCTCGAGTGCTCACGTCTCCATCCCTTCCGCCAGCTGGGCCGCCTGGCGCAACGCCCGGTGCTGCAGCACCTTCGCGTTGCCGACGGTGGTGCCCAGCTGCTCCGCCGCTTCCTTCAGCGAGCAAGCCTGCAAGAAGCGCAGCCGCAGGATCCGCCCGTACCGCTCCGGCAGGAGCGCGAGGATCGCTTCGGCGCGGGCGAGCGTCGTCGGGTCGACAGTGCCCGCTTCGAAGGCGGCGACGTCGTGCTCCTCGTCCAGCGTGGTGATCTCCCGGCCGAGCGTGCGCCGCCAGTGGCCGGCCAGCACGGTCCGCGCGGTAGCCAGCAGGTAGGCCCGGACCTCGCCCACGCTCGCCGAGACGCGCAGCGGCCGCAACGCGGTCAGGAAGACCTCCGTGGTGAGGTCTTCGGCGTCCGGCCGGTTGCCCACCTTCGAAAACATCAGCCGGTACACGCGGTCGACGTTGTCGCGGTAGACCGCCTCCCAGTCCGGGTAGACGTCCGCCCCGACCGCGTGCAGCCGCGGGCGCGGCGCCACGCCCGCTTCGTCCTGCTCGGCGCGCTTGCGCCGGAACCGCTGTGCCACCGGCACCGCCCGCCTTCTCCCCACCGACTCTTCCCGCCACCTGAGGAATACGCGCCCGGGTTACAGCCCGTAACCCGGGACCGTATCGGCAGGCGAACCCTCCGACGACCTGGGGAGCGAAATGACCACACCGATGTCGCGCCGGACGATGCTCGTGACCGGCGGGGCGGCCGCCGCCGTGCTCGCCACCAGCGGCCTGCCGGCACCCGTCGCCGCCGCGACGCCCGCGCGACCGGGCGGCGCGGACGTCGTCCTCGCCTGGAACCGGGAGCTGCTGACCATCGTGCGCACGACCGGCCTGCAGCCCGCGACCGTGCACCCGACTCGCAGTTTCGCCTTGCTGCACGCGGCGATCCACGACGCCGTCGTCGCGACGACGGGCACCGGGCGGCCTTACCTGTTCACCGTCGACGTCCCGGGGCAGGCGGCGCCGGAAGCGTCCGCGGCGCAGGCCGCGCACGACGTGCTGGCCGCGCTCTACCCCGCCCGGGCCGGCGAGCTCGCCGCCCTGCTGGCCAGTCAGCTGGCGGAGGTGCCGCGGGCGGCCGCGCGGGACGCCGGCGTCCGGGCCGGGCGGCTGGTCGCCCGGCTGCTGCTGGGCCTGCGGGCGGACGACGGCTCGGCGGCGGTCCCGCCGGTCCTGCCGCCGGGCACCGCACCCGGGGAGTACCGGCCGACGCCGCCCGCGTTCGCCCCCGCCGCGTTCACCCACTGGGCCGCCGTGACGCCGTTCGTGCTCGACCGGGCGGAGCGGTTCCGGCCCGGGCCCTACCCGGCGCTCGGCGGCGCGCGGTACGCGGACGCCCTGCGGGAGGTGGCCGCGACCGGACGCGACACCAGCACGACCCGCACCGCCGACGAGACCGTGCAGGCGCGGTTCTGGGCCGCGCCGATCTGGAACCACTGGAACGAGATCGCGCAGTCGGTGGTCGGCGGCTCGCGCAGCGGCCTGCTCGTCGCGGCCCGGGTGTTCGCCCGCCTCAACCTGACCTTCGCCGACGCCGTGATCGCCTTCTACGACGCGAAGTACCACTACCGGATCTGGCGGCCGATCACCGCGATCAGGCTGGCCGAAGAGGACGGCAACCCGGCCACCGACGGCGTCCCGGACTGGTCGAGCCTCGCCACCACCCCGCCCGACCCGGCGTACCCCGGCGCGCACAGCGTCATCTCGCAAGCGGGTGCGCTGGTCCTGCGCCAGGAGTACGGGCCGCGCTGGGCCCTGGCGGTCACGTCCGAAGCGCTGCCGGGTGTGACCCGGCGGTTCACGTCGTTCCAGGCCGCCGCGGACGAAGCGGGGCTGAGCCGCATCGCGGCCGGCGTCCACACCCGGCTCGACCACGAAGCCGGGCGGCAGCTCGGCCGCGACGTGGCCGAGTTCGTCCTCCGGTCGTGACCCGTCCGGCCAGGACGTGACTGGGCGCGGAACGTCCCGTCCGGGGCCTCGCCGGCGTCGCGGAAACCCCGGCTAGGGCAATCAGGTGACGGCTGTAACCGATCCCCGGGATCTCGCGAGTACTCGGATAACGCACGCGAGGGAGACGTCATGGTGGTCATCGGCACGTGGAACCTGGAGAACCTGTTCCGCCCCGCTGGGCCTTCCGATGAGGAGGCCTACGACACCAAGCTGGCCGCCCTCCGCGACACCATCACGGCCATCAGCCCCGACGTGCTGGCCGTCCAGGAGGTCGGCGACCCCGCGGCACTGGACGACCTGGCCGGCCGGCTGCCCGGGCAGTGGCACACCGCGTGCTCGGGACACCCCGACTCGCGCGGCATCCGGGTCGGTTTCCTCTCCCGCTTGCCGCTGACGGTCGTCGCCGACAGCGCGTCCCTGCCGCCGAAGCTGGCGCCGGTCCAGATCGCCGACCCGCCCGCCGCCCGCAGCGAGCAACTCGGCCGGGGTGCGCTGGTGGTGCGCGTGGAAGACGCGCCCGGTACGACGCTCACCCTCATCACCTGCCACCTGAAGTCCAAGCTGCTGACCTACCCCGGCGGCCGGTTCGCGCCCCGCGACGAAGGCGAACGCGGCCGCTACGGCGCCTACGCCCTTTACCGCCGCACCGCCGAGGCCGCCGCGGTCCGGGACCTGGCCACGTCGCTGCTGCAATCCGGCGAGCGGCAACGGCTCATCGTGCTCGGCGACCTCAACGACGAAGCCACCGCGGCCACCACCCAGATCCTGCTCGGCCCGCCCGGCTCCGAGATCGGCACCGCCGGCTTCGACCGTCCCGACGCCGGCGACCGCTTGCGGCTTTGGAACCTCGCGTCCCTGATTCCCGCCGACCACCGCTATTCCCGGGTGAACAACGGCCGTCGCGAACTCATCGACCACATCCTCGTCAGCCACGCGTTGGTCAAGCCGCTGCCCACTGTCGACGTCAGCCATGCGGGCAAACTTCCGTCGGTGACCGATCTTCCGTCCGCGCACGTCAGCGCGTCGGGTTCGGATCACGCGCCGGTCTTCGTCACCTTCCCGGCGGCCTAGTGCCTGTATCGAAATCGTTCAGAGCCATTCGGCGACCGTGATCCCGGATTCCGGCAGACCGTCCACGCCTCGCCCGCCGCGCTGCTGCTGTGTTCGCCAGGTCAAAGGTCTTGAATGACTCATTCAGGTCCTCGGAGGTCCTGAATGAGTCATTCAAGACGTCGGCGGACCACCCGCCGGCTGTCCACACTGACACCGACTTCGATACAGCCCCAGGGCCGAAACCGCGCCACCCTCAGTCAGTGCGCGCCGACCGCGTCGAAGGGAGTCTCGCGCAGCTGACGCCGTGAACTGATCCCGAGCTTGCCGAAAACCTTCCGCAGGTGCCATTCCACCGTGCGCGGGCTGAGGAAGAGCCGCGTACCGATCTCCGGATTGGACAGTCCCTCGCGGGCGAGGCGCGCGATCTGGAACTCCTGCGCGGTCAGTTCCTCGGCCGGCTCCGCGGTGCGTTTGCGCGCCGTCTCACCGGTGGCCAGCAGCTCGCGGCGCGCACGGTCGGCGAAAGCTTCCAGGCCCATCGAGGACGTCATCGCGTGCGCGGTGCGCAGGTGTTCCCGGGCGTCGGCACGGCGGCCCTCGCGCCGGAGCCATTCGCCGAACAGCAGGTGGCCGCGAGCCAGCTCGACTCGCAACGGCGTCCCGGTGAGCAGGGCGATCGATTCGGCGTAGCACTCCTCCGGGGTGTCGCCGGCCAGCGCGCGCAGGCGGGCCGCCAGTGCACGGTTCCACGTCGTCGGGGTCGCCCGGGCTCGGTCGGACATCCGGGCCAGCGCGGCGGTGACGAGGTCGCCGTCCCCGGTCCGGGATGCCGCCTCGGCCAGTTCGGCCGTGGCCAGGGCCTGGTGGCCGATGGTGTTCTGCTCGAACACCCGGCGGGCCGCGTCGCGGGCGGTGTCGTGCCGGCCGAGGCCGTTGCCGAGGACGGCGTTCGCGTAGTCGGCGAAGCGCCCGACCCGGCCCTGACCGCGCGCGGCTGCCTCCGCCGCCGCGGCTGTGATGACCGCGGCGGCGTCGGCGTCCCGGCCGCGCAGGGCGGCGAGCAGGATCGCGCTGTAGCCGACCGGCCGGCCGCCGGTGACGTCGGCGAGCAGGCGGTCCTCCGCCACCAGCGCCTGTGCCGCGGTCAGGTCGCCGGCCAGCAGCTCGTGGTTGGCGAGGAAGTTGAGGGCGAACTGCAGCTGCACGAGCGCGCCGGCGTCGCGGGCCAGCCGGACCTGCCGCTCGGCGAACGCGCGTCCGGCCGCGTAGTCCAGCACCTCGGTCGCCACGGTTCCGCCGGCCCGGTTGCCCAGCAGCCACAGCACCCGCTCGGGGTCTTCGCGGCCGGCGTCCAGCGCTCGCACGGCGTCGACCGCCTCGGTCAGCAGCGGCGCGGCGGCCGCGTAGCCGTCGGTCAGCCGCGTGGCGAGCGCGTCGAGGACGAGGTCGACGGCGGTCGGCGGCTCCTGCGCGGCGGGCGCCCCGCGCGCTCGCTTCGCGGCTTCGACGACGCCGGATCCCGCCCACACGGCGGCACCGAGCGCCTCCAGGTAGGTCTCGCGGGCCTGGTCGCCGTCGAGGCGTCCGGCCGCGCGCAAGAGCAGCTCGGCCGCGTCGCCGCCCCGCCGCTGGTCGAACGCGATCTGCCCGCGCAGCCGGACGATCTCGGCGTCCCGCCCGGGATCCGGTGGGCCGGCTTCGGCCGCGCCCAGCAGGCTCAGCGCCGCGTCCAGCGCGCCCGCGCGGCGTTTGGCCCGGGCCGCCGCAAGTTCGCGCCACGCGCGCCGGGCCGGATCGGGGGTGAGCGTGGCCGCCTGTTCGAGCAGAGCCGCGGCGGCCGCGAGACCGCCGCGCGCCTGGGCACGGCCGGCGGCGCGCGCCAGTTCGGCCGCGACGTCTTCGTCCGGGGCGACGGTCGCCTGCGCGCGGTGCCAGGCGCGGCGGTCCGGGTCGACGCCCGCGTCGGTCACCTCCGCCAGCGCCCGATGCACTTCCTGCCGCTCCTGGGCGGTCGCGAACCGGTAGACCGCCGAGCGCACCAGCGGGTGCCGGAACCGGATCCGCGGGCCGAAGTCGATCAGCCCGGTCGTCTCGGCGGCCGCCGCCGGATCGGCGCCAAGGCCGAGTTTCCCGGCCGCGCGCCACAGCAGGGTCGCGTCCCCCAGCGGCTCCGCGGCCGCGGTCAGCAGCAGCTTCCGGGTGCCCGGCGGCAGCGGAGCCAGCTGCCGCAGGAAGCACCGCTCGAGGCGATCGGCCAGCGCGTCGCCGTCCGGCCGGAGGAGCCCGTCGGCCGCTTCGGCGGCCGTCCAGAACCGCGGCAGCTCGACCAGCGCGAGCGGGTTGCCGTGCGTCTCGGCGACGATCCGGCCGCGGACCCGGGCGTCGAGCGGGCCCTTGAGCACCGAATCCAGCAGGGTCCCGGCCGCCGCCTCCCCGAGACCGCGGACGGCGAGCTCCGGCAACCCGGCCAGGTCGAGCTGCTCCGCGGGTTCGCGCACGGCGATGATCAGGGCGATCGGTTCGGCGAGCAACCGCCGGGCGACGAACGCCAGAGTCTGCGCCGACACCCGGTCGAGCCACTGCGCGTCGTCGACCAGGCACGCCAGCGGCCGGTCTTCGGCGACCTCGGCGAGCAGGGTCAGCACCGCCAGCCCGACCAGGAACCGGTCCGGCGGCTCCCCCGCGGTCACCCCGAACGCCGTGCCGAGCGCGGTCCGCTGCGGGGCCGGCAGGTGCTCGAGCCGCTCGAGGAAGGGAGCGCACAGCTGGTGCAGACCGGCGTAGGGCAGCTCGCGCTCGGACTCGACGCCGGCCGTCCGCACGACCCGGAAGCCGGCCGCTCGCGCCGCGGCGTGCCCCAGCAGCGCGGTCTTGCCGATCCCGGCTTCGCCGCGCAGCACCAGCACCCGGCTTCGCCCCGCTCGCGCCGCGGCCAGCACGTCGTCGAGGGCGGCGAGCTCGTCGCCGCGGCCGATCAGCTCCGGACCCGACATGACCCGGACCCTAGCGCGATCCCCGGGGCGCGGGCCCGGGGAAGACTAGGGTGTCTCACGGGGGCGAACGGACACCGCGAAGGGCGATCGTGGTGGCGAGCGGCGAAACCCGCCGGCTCGCAGCGAAGGAGTTCCCGATCATGGACATGAAGCTCGAGGTCGTGGTCTTGCCCGTCACCGACGTCGATCGGACCAAGCACTTCTACAAGACCCTCGGCTGGCGCGAGGACGCCGACATCGTCTTCGGCGCTTCGCGGATCGTGCAGCTGACCCCGCCGGGGTCACCCACCTCGGTCCACTTCGGCAACGGCATCACCGACGCCAGCCCCGGCTCGGTCCGCGGCACCTACCTCGTCGTCGACGACATCGAAGCGGCCCGCGCCGAGCTCGAAGGGCTCGGTGCCGACGTGAGCGAGGTGTTCCACCGCGACAGCACCGGCGCGTTCGCCCCGGGCGCGCACCCGGACCGCGGCACCTACTCCTCGTTCGCGTCGTTCAGCGACCCCGACGGCAACACCTGGCTCCTGCAGGAGGTCACGGACCGGCTGCCCGGGCGGGTCGACGGGGTGGCGTACGGCTCGGTGGGGAAGCTCGAGCAGGCGCTGCGCGACGCCGCGGCCGCGCACGGCGAGCACGAGAAGGAAACCGGTCAGTACGACGCGGAATGGCCGACCTGGTACGCCCGGTACATGGCCGAGCACCAGGACGCTTGATCGACCTCGTCCCGCCGATCCCGATCGCCGAGCAACCCGTTGGGAGTCCAATGATGTCCGCCTATCGTGCGTTCGAAGTGACCGGCACGCGCAAATTCGCTTTGGTGGAACGCGAAGTCCGCGACCCGCTGCCCGGCGAAGTGCGGCTGCGGGTCGAGGCCTGCGGCGTCTGCCACAGCGACGCCCTCGCCGTCGAAGGTCTGCGCGCGGATCCGTCGGTGCCCGTCGTGCCCGGTCACGAGATCGTCGGCGTGGTCGACGCGGTCGGCCCCGGCGTCACCGCGTGGACCGCCGGCGACCGCGTCGGTGTCGGCTACCTCAACGGCCACTGCGGCCAGTGCGAAAACTGCCGCCGCGGCGACTTCGTCAACTGCGCCGACCAGCCCTGGACCGGCACCACCACCGACGGCGGCTACGCCGAAGTCGCCTACGCCCGCGCCAGCGGGCTGGTCCGCGTCCCCGACGGCGCGCAGCCCCTCGAGGTCGCCCCGCTGCTGTGCGCGGGACTCACCGTCTACCGCGCGCTGCTCACCGCCGACGCCCGGCCCGGCGCTCTCGTTGCCGTGCAGGGCATCGGCGGCCTCGGCCACCTCGGGATCCAGTACGCCAAGACGCTCGGCTACCGCGTCGCGGCGATCGCCCGCGGCACCGGCAAGGCCGGGCTGGCCGCCGAACTCGGTGCCGACGAATACGTCGACAGCACCACGGAGGATCCCGGCCGGGCACTGGCCCGCCTCGGCGGCGCGGCGGCGATCATCGCGACGGCGTCCAGTGGCGCGTCGATGTCGCCGCTCGTGGCCGGGCTCGCCACCCGCGGGCAGCTCTTCGTCGTCGGGGCCGCACCCGACCCGGTCGAAGTCCGGACGCCGGACCTGATCTTCGGCACCCACTCCGTGGTCGGCACCCTCACCGGGTCGGCCATCGAGAACGAGGACAGCCTCCGGCTGGCCCACGACCGCGGCATCCGCAGCCGCAACGAGATCATGCCGCTGTCCGAGGCGCCGAAAGCCTACGAGCGGATGATGTCCGGCGAGGCCCGGTTCCGCGTCGTCCTCGACACCCGCGCCTGACCGGGCTCCTACCCGAGGCCGTCCTGGCGCCGGGCGAGCATCCAGCGCCAGCGGCGGAACTGAAGAACGCAGGCCGCGAGTGACACGGCGACCACCAGCGAAGCCACGACCGGCGGCCATGCCGCGAAAGCGGCCACGCAGGCGGCGACGGGCTGCAGCAGTTCGAGGGTGATCGCCGGCCGGGCCGTGATCGAGACGGGATTCTTCTGCTTCTTCGCCCCCGGCATCCCGAAAACCGTGGGCAGGCCGATCAGCAGCACGTCGGCCAGCACGGCCAGCCAGATCGAGTACGCCGCCAGCGCCCACGGCGCGGCGACCCAGGCGATGAGCTCGACCAGGAACCGTGGCACCGACGCGCTCAGGGAATCCGGTGCAACCGCGAGATCCTGACGTGTCCGGTTGTCCTCGACGCTCATCTGTCCCCGCTTCACGTTTCTTCACCGCGACCCTAACGGTGTTCGGCCGGTATCCTAACGCCGTTAGGGTCACACGGAAAGGGTTTGCCCGATCATGTGCGCACTGCCGGGAACGCGGGCGATCGATGGCCTCCCGCGTGCTTGACCGGCTCGCGCCGCGAGCCCGGGAGATCGTGCGGGCCGCGCGCGAGCTGCTCGAAGAGGAAGGTCCCGAGGCGCTCTCGATGCGTCGCGTCGCCGACCGGGTCGGGATCCGGGCGTCCTCGATCTACGAGCACCTCCGCGACAAGCAGGCCCTGGAAGCCGCCTTGATCTCCCTGGGGTTCGAGGAACAGGCCGAGCTGTTCGCACAAGCCGTCGAGGGATCGGACGACCCGCTCGCCGCCCTCGCCGCCGCGTACCGCGACTTCGCCCGCCGGCACCCGCACCTGCACCGCCTGATGACCGAACGCCCCCTGCGCCGCGACCTGCTCGCCCCCGGCGTCGAAGCGGCCGCCGCGCAGCCGCTGCTCGACGCGACCGGCGGCGACGTCGAACAAGCCCGGGCCTTCTGGGCCTTCGCGCACGGCATGGTCGTCCTGGAACTGAACCAGCGGTTCCCGCCCGGCGCCGATCTCACCACCACGTGGCGCAACGGGATCGAGGCGTTTCACGGCACGTTCGAGTGAAGACCGGCTTGCCCGGCGGCGGCTCCAGCAGGACCTCGACGGCGTCGGCATAGCCGAACGGGCCGGCCAGGACCGGCGCCGGGTCCAGGGTTCCGTCGCCGAGGAGTTCCAGCACGGCGGGCACGTGCGGGCTCGCGTGCGGCGGTCCCACCACCAGGTTGACACCCGTGGCGTACAACGAAAAGTACGGCAGCCGCGGCTCTCCGAAGTAGACGGACCGGATGACGCACGTGCCGCCGGGACGGGTCGACAACAGCGCACAACGGAACCCCTCGGCCGCGGCCGACGCGTCCACCACCAGGTCGAACCGGCCGTCGAGCCGGTCGGGGTACGCGTCGGCGGCGGCGACGGTCGCGCCCGCGGCGGCGGCCTTGGCGCACCGCCCTTCGTCCACGTCGAGGTAGGTGACTTTCGCGGCGCCCAGCGCGACGGCGCTCAAGACGGTCAGCAGCCCGAGGCTGGCCGTTCCGCCGACCACGAGCACCTCGGCCTCGGGCCGGGCGGCCAACGTCGGCCGGACCGCCTGGAAGGCGTCGGTGAGGTTGTCACTGGCCGAGGCGGCGAGGAAGGGGTCGATGGACGGCGGCAGCGGCGTGAGGGTGTGCCGGGCCCAGGGCACGCGCACCAGCTCGTCGAACAACCCGCCCCACGAACCGCCGGCGCTCGTGCCGAAAGACGCGAGCGGTGGCACCGAATTGCAGGCACCCGGCAGGCCGCGCCGGCAGTTTTCGCACGTGCCGCAGCTGATGTGCCACGGGATGACCACCCGCTGCCCGATCCGGAGCACCGGCTCGTCGTCGGCGAGGTCGACGATTTCGCCGACCGCCTCGTGGCCGAGCGCGAACGGCGTCTCGAAGGGCGAAGGCGACGTCACGAGCCGCCGGTCGAGATCGCAGGCCGCGGAGGCGGTGGGCCGGACCAGCGCGTCACCGGCGGCGGACAGGCGAGGCTCCGGCCGGTCTTGCCATTCCAGGCTCCGGGGGCCGGAGAGGACGAGGCTTTGCATGGATCTCCCGAAGCCGTCTAGACGATACTCTCTAGAGAGTGCACTCTAGAGAGGGCTTTCGGTATCGTCAACCCGTGCCCCGACCCGTCCACGACACCTCGGCGATCCTTGACGCGGCAGTGCGGCTGCTCGCGACCGGCAGCGCCGACGCCATCACCATCGCCGGCGTCATCCGGGAAGCCGCGGTGTCCAGCGGCTCCGTCTACCACCGGTTCCCCAACCGCGCGGCCCTGCTGGCCGCCGTCTGGAACCGGGCGGTGCAGGGCTTCCACGCCGAGCTGTACCCGCTCTTCGACGGGGAGCCGGTGACCGCGGCCGCCGCCCTCGGCCGCCGGACAGTTTCCTGGTGCCGCGCCAACCCGGCGGACGCCCGGGTGCTGCTGGCCGGCCTCGGCTCCTTCGAGCCCGCTGCCTGGCCCGAGGAAAGCCGCAGCGCGCGAGAGGCCGACCAGGCAAACTGGGACCGCCACATCCGCCGCCTGGTGACCGACCTCAAGGCGGCGACCGGCCGCGCGACGGCGGAGATCCTGCTCATCGTCCTCGACCTGCCGTACGCCGCCGTACGCCGTTACCTCAGCGCCGACCGGGACATCCCGGCGACGCTCGACGGGATCGTCGAGCAGATCATCCGGTCGCAGCTCACCCCGGCCGGGGGCCCGATCTCCGTTCCACAGTGGACATAGGCGACAGTCCCGGCTTCAGCGCTTCCGCTTGGCCCGCTGCTCCGCCAGCCCGCGGATCAGGGCGACGAACGGGCCGACCTGCGAGCGGTAGGTCGTACCGTCGAAGCTTTCGCCGTCCGGCGCGAAGATCGGGGTGAGCGCGGCCACCCAGGACGCGTGCGCGTAGTCGCGGATGCGGCGCACGGTGGCCTGGACCACCTCGGCGTCCTTCTGCGGGCCGACGCTGATGGCGACGAGGAGCCGGAGGTAGTCCGGCCGCCGGTCGAGGGAACCACAGGCGGCCGAGAACCACGCCTCGAGGCGCTCGAGCGGCGCCAGGTCGTCGAACGACGACGGGCTCGGGAACAACGCGTGCAGCTCGTCGAAGGTGCGCTCGAGCAGCGCCGACGGCACCCCGAGCTTGTTCCCGAAGTGGTAGTAGATCGAACTGGGTGGAAGGCCGGACTGCGCGCTCAGGTCCGAGATCGCCATGCCGTCGTAGCCCTTTTCGCCGACGAGGGCACGAGCCGCGTTCAAGATGCTCTCTCGGCTGCTCAGCCCGGACGCAGCCGACGCGGAACCGGAATCCCTCACCATGCGGGTCATGATGGGCCCGGGTCGCCTGTCCACATCGGACAGCTTGACATCCGGCACTTCACTCAATCATTATTGACTCAATGAGCACTGAGTGGAATCCGGAGCTGCGGGCGCGCGCCCGGGTGCACGCCGCCCTCGGCGAGCCCGCGCGCCTGGCGATCGTGGATCGCCTCGTGCTCGGGGACGCCTCGCCCAGCGAGCTCGGGCGGGACCTCGACCTGCCCGGCAACCTGCTCGCGCACCACCTCAACCTCCTGGAGCAGGCCGGGGTGGTCGAGCGCTCCCGCTCCGAAGGCGACCGACGGCGCACCTACCTGCGGCTGCGGCCTGCGTCGCTCGCCGGCCTGCAGCCCGCGGGGACGCTGTCGGCGCCGCGGGTCGTGTTCGTGTGCACGCACAACTCGGCGCGTTCCCAGCTGGCCGCCGCGCTCTGGGCCCGGCACAGCACGGTGCCCGCCGCCTCGGCCGGTACCCAGCCGGCCGAGCGGGTCCATCCCCGAGCCGTGGGCATCGCCCGTGCCCGCGGCCTTTCCCTGGCCCGGGCGCGCACCTCGCGCATCGACGAGGTCCTGCACGACGACGACCTGGTCGTCGCGGTGTGCGACAACGCCCACGAGGAACTCGGCCCGCGGGCCGCCGACCGCCTGCACTGGTCGGTCCCCGACCCGGCCGGCACCGACACCGACACCGCCTTCGACCGCGCCTACGACGACCTCGCCGACCGGATCGACCGCCTCGCCCCCGCCGTCCACCTCCCCGGAGACCACGATGACTGACGTCGACCACCCGCACCACCACGATCTGAGCATCGACCAGCGGCTCGCGCTGCGCACTGCCGCGACACGCTTGCAGGCCGAGTTCGACGGCACTTTCGGTGCCGAGACGATCGAGCAGTTCCTGCACGGCAGCTACGACCAGTTCGCCGCCCACAGCACCATCCCGAACTTCCTGCCACTGCTGGCCGAGCGGTTCGCCCGCCAGCGCCTGCACGCCCTCGCGAGGATCGAGGGGCACCACGACGGCAAGCCCACCGTGCTGTTCCTGTGCGTTCACAACGCGGGCCGCAGCCAGATGGCGATGGGCTTCTTCCAGCACCTCGCCGGCGACCGAGCGCTGGCCTGGTCCGGCGGGTCCGAACCCGGCCACGAAATCAACCCCGCGGCGATCGAGGCGATGCACGAACGCGGCATCGACATCGCCACCGAGTTCCCCAAGCCGTGGACCGACGAGATCGTCCGCGCCGCCGACGTCGTGATCACGATGGGCTGTGGCGACGCCTGCCCGATCTTTCCAGGCAAGCGCTACCTGAACTGGGAGCTGGACGATCCGGCGGGCAAGGGCGTCGAGGACGTCCGCCCGGTGCGCGACGAGATCGAGCGCCGCGTCCGCGGGCTGCTCGACGAGCTCGGCGTCCCCGCCCGCGCGTGACCGCCCGACCGTCCACAAGGGAGTCACGCATGGAACAGCCGTTGCCCCGCAAGCTGATTGCCGAATTCCTCGGCAGCCTGCTGCTGGCCGCGCTGGTGATCGGCTCCGGGATCGCCGCCCAGCGCCTCTCCCCCGGCGACACCGGCCTGCAGCTGACCGAAAACGCGGCCGCCACCGCGGCCGGCCTGTTCGCGCTCATCCTGATGTTCGGCCCCGTCAGCGGCGCGCACTTCAACCCCGTCGTGTCCTTCGTGGACGCCGTGTTCGGCGGGCTGCCGTGGCGGCACGCGCTGGCCTACCTGCCCACGCAGATCGCCGGCTGCGTCGGCGGCGCGGTCCTGGCCAACCTGATGTTCTCCGCGAGCGCCGTCTCGATCAGCACCACCCACCGCGCCACCGCGGCACACGGGCTCGCCGAAGTCGTCGCCACCGCCGGCCTGATCCTGATGATCTTCTCCCTCGCCCGCTCCGGCCGCGCCGAGCGGGCCCCCGCGGCGGTCGGCGCGTACATCGGGGCCGCGTACTGGTTCACCAGCTCCACCAGCTTCGCCAACCCCGCCATCACCATCGGCCGCGTGTTCAGCGACTCCTTCGCCGGGATCGCGCCCGCGTCGGTGCCGCTGTACCTCGCCGCCCAGGTGCTCGGCGGCGCACTCGGCCTGCTCGGCGTCCGCGCGCTGTACCCCGGCGTCACCCCCGCGGCTGCCGCCGACGTCATGCTCCCCCACGCCGCGGCGTCCCCGGGCCGGTGAGCCGGCAGCGCCCGGTACCCACCGGCCGACGCGTGGGTGAAGATCGCGGCCGTGGTCAACCTGGGACTCAGCCGTGGATCACCGGATGTGGGTGCCCGTCGCTCCCCGCCGGGATCACCCTCGCATCCGTCGCCGTCGCAGCGCCGTGAACGCGAACAGCCCGGCGAGCAACCACAGGAATCCCGCCCCGGCCCACCCCGTGGCGTCGGGCGGTTCCAGCACCATGCCCGCCGTGGCCAGCAACGCGATCACACCGAACACCGCCGCCACGACGACGAGGATCCGCACCGCGCGTTCGCGCGGGGGCGCCGACGGCCGGGGCGGTGGCGCCGGGAGCGCGCGGGACACCTGCGGCAGCGTCCGATGTGGACCGACCGCCGCGTCGATCGCCGCGGTCACCGCCGGGGTCACGCCGGCGAACAGGGTCGGGTCGACCTGGACCGACCGGGCGTCGGTGCCGATCAGGCGGCGGCCGCCGTCGGGCCAGACGAGCATGGCCGCGCAGTCGGCGAAGCGAACCGTCGACACGCCTTCCGGGGTCTGCAGGCTGCACCCTTCGGCGCCGACGATCAGGTAGCTGTCCGCCCGGCCGTGGGCGGGGAAGCGGTTCCCCGCCACCGCCGCCGCGGAGAAGCGCGGCACCACCGGATACCCGGCCCAGTCCGTGGCGTGGCCGTGCGGCGCGCGCAGCAGCATCGAGCCGCACGCTTCGACGGCGACCGCGTGGACGGCCTCGACGTCGATCGCGCGCAGCTCGGCGATCCGCTCCTCGGTCGACGGCAGCGGCCTGCCGGCGAGCAGCGCGGCCGCGTGCCCGGGCAACCGCAGCGCCTCCGCCTCGGCATCGCGGAGCGTGGATTCGGCCTGGGCGCGCGCTGTTTCGACGTCGCGGGGGTCGATCCGGCCGGCCTTGAACTGGGCCAGGACGTCGACGACGCCGCCGAGCACCGCGGCCTGCTTGTCCGGCAAGGCGTCGGCGAGCCCGAAGATCTCCGCGAAGCCGTCGCCGCGGACCTGGTACGACGTCCCCACTTCGTACGAGTAGCCGCCTTCCTGGCGCAGCGCGCGGAACAGCTCCCGCTCGAGGACCTTCGCGAAGACCCGGGCTTCGGCTCCGCGGCGCACCACCGTGCTGAAGGCGACGCTGCCGTCGCCGTGGGAGAAGCCGGCGGGACCGGTCAGCGCGGCGGGCCGCGGGGGCACCGGACGCCGGGCGCCGGGCGGGAGCGGCAGCCGCAACCCGGCCGGGACCCGCTCACCCGCCACCCACAGGACGGCGTTTTCACGCGTGAACCAGGTGCGTGCCCAGTGGGCGACCTCCGCGGGGCCCAAGCGCGGGAGGCCGAGCTCGAGGAAGTCGGCCAGCCCGTACCCCTGTGCGCCGTAGCGGTGGCGGAACAGCAGGCCGCCACCGCCGCGCCGGGACTCCTCGGTGCGCAGGATCGACTTCTCGGTCTCCAGCCGGTCCATCGGGAGGTCGTTGAGCGAGGTGCAGACGCCGGTGAGGAACGCGACGACCTCGGCTTCCGAGCCCGTCATTTCGAAGTACGTGTGATCGGCGCCCGTCGCGCCGTTGAAGTGGTGTTCGCCCACGCCGAACCGGTGCAGCGCGAGGTGCTCGACCAGGTGCGTGATGCCGGCCGTCGCGAGCGTCTCGTCGGCCCGCCCGACGCGGAAGACGAGGCCGGCGGCCGGCGGCCCGGATCTCTTGGCCGTCACGGCGGGGACGCCGTCGACCTCGAAGGTGGACAGCACGGTTCAGCCTTTCGCGAGGGCGCGGTCGCGGTACCGCGCGTGCGCGGCGACCCGGTCGGGGAAGTAGTGCCAGGGTGCCTCGCTCGCGCGCCCGCCGAGGACGCGGAAGTGCACGGCGGCGCGCGGGAGATCGCCGATCAGGCTGAACGCCATCGCGAACGTGCTGTGCGCGGCGACCCAGCCGAACCGGGACCGGTAGGCGGGGTGCAGCACCGAAGCCGAGGCGGCGGCGGTGATCTCTTCGTGGATCCCGGGCTGCCGCAGGTAGTCGCCACCCGCCTCGGGTTCGAGCTCGAGCCAGTGCTCCAGGTACAGCTCGGGGACCAGAACGCCCTGGGGGTCGCCGGGGCGGGCCGCCGCCGTGCATTCTCGGACGAACGCGTGCGCCACGTCCCAGGAACCGCCCCACTTCGGGCTCAGCTGCTGGAGCAGGTTGCGCTGCGCGGCCAGGAAACCGGGGTGGTGGGCGGTCAGCCGGTCGTAGCGGCGCCGGGCCTCGCTCCGGCCGAGTCCGAGCCCGCGCGCGGTGGTGAGCCGCAACCACCACGCCGCCGCGTTCGCCGGTTCGCGGGCGGTCACGTCGATCAGCAGCTGCTCGGCCCGCCGCAGGTGCTCGTGCATCGCGGCGAACTGTTCGCGGCTGACCCCGGCCGCCCGCCCGGTGCCCCGGACGTTCCACCCCTGCTGGACGAACTGGGCGGCGAGCAGCACCCGGGCCAGCTCCGAGCGGGGTGCGCGCGGCCACGGCCCGCAGCATCGGCTCGGCCGCCGGCACCGACATCGTGGTGGTGACGCCGAAACTGTGCTCGTCCGGAGTGGTGAACCGGGCGAAAAACCCCGAAACGGTCGCCCAATCCCCCGTTTCCGCGGCAGACCGCAGCACACCGGCCTCCGGATAGGCGACAGCCGGGTCGAAAACCGGCGTCGGCGCGGTACCGGTGGAAGACATGGGAATTCCTTTACCAAAAGGGAAGGAGAGAGCTCCGAATGCTACTTCGCCGATCAGCCGGGCCACCTGGAGGGTCGGTCCGGCCGATGATCGAGACCATTGCGACATTTCCGCGGCAACCTCGCGCCGAACAAGTGAGAAATTGCCCAACGAGACGTTTCCCCCACCGAAGACTCGGGGCTTTTCGGCCGGTTGAACGTCGGTTACAGTCCCCCAGCGGATCAAACCGGGGAGGACTTCATGGTGGTGCGCGCCCTTGTCGTGGTGCCCGCGTTGCTGGCGGGAATGGTGCTGAGCACCGCCCCCGCCAAAGCGAGCACGACGCCGGCACACCCCGATTCCGACTTCATGGGCTCGATGGTGCACCGCGTCGAAGGACACAGCACGTCCCGCAGCAGCACCCTCGCGACTGCCGCCACGGCGACCGGGAACGCGCCCGGCATGGACGTCAGCCACTGGCAGAACACCGTGGACTGGACCGCCGCCGCCGGGAACGGGGCGACCTTCGCCTACATGAAGGCCACCGAGGGCACCACCTACGTCGACCCGCAGTTCGCCGCCAACTACGCCGGCTCGGCCAACGCCGGGCTGATGCGCGGCGCCTACCACTTCGCGCTGCCCGACACCTCCTCCGGTGCCGCGCAGGCCACCTACTTCCTCGGCCAGGGCGGCGGCTGGGTCGCCGACGGGCACACCCTGCCCCCGGTCCTGGACATCGAGTACAACCCCTACGGCACCGCCGACTGGCCCGGCTGGTGCTACGGCCTGACCCCGGCGCAGATGACCGCCTGGATCACCGACTTCACCACCACGATCCACGACCGCACCAACCGCTGGCCGGCGATCTACACGACCAACGGCTGGTGGGCCAACTGCACCGGCGGCGACACCGGCACCGCGGCCAACAGTCCACTGTGGATCGCCCACAACGGCACCGACGCCGGCACCATCCCCGGCGGCTGGAGCGCGTTCACCTTCTGGCAGTACGCCGATTCCGGCGTCTTCCCCGGCGACCAGGACTACTTCAACGGCACGGCCGACCAGGTCCGGGCCGCCGCGCTGGGCAGCGGGCCGGACAAGATCGCCGAGCACTACGCCGCACTCGGCGGTGCCGCGTCCTACCTGGGCACGCCGGTGGGCGGCGAGACCCCGGTCGCGGGCGGCTGGGAGCAGAAGTACACCGGCGGCGTCATCGACTACTCCCCCAACACCGGCGCGTGGGCGGTGCACGGCGACATCCTGACCGCCTACCAGCGGCTCGGCGGCCCCGCCGGCGCGCTCGGGTTCCCGGTGAGCGACGAAACCGCCACTTCGGACGGTGTCGGCCGCTACCACGACTTCGTCGTCGGCTCGATCTACACCTCGCCGAGCACCGGCGCGCACAGCGTCCAGGGCGAAATCCGGAAGAAGTGGCGCGCGCTCGGCGCGGAGAAGGGCCTCGGTTACCCGACCACCGACGAGACCGCCACCCCCGACGGCACCGCCCGCTACAACCACTTCAGCACGGCCGCGTCGATCTACTGGACGCCGAGCACCGGCGCGCACAACGTCCAGGGCGAAATCCGCAAGAAGTGGGCCGCCCTCGGCTGGGAACGCGGCCTCGGCTACCCCACCACCGACGAGTCGAGCACGCCCGACGGCGTCGCCCGCTACAACCACTTCACGACCAACTCGTCGATCTACTACACGGTCAACACCGGCGCCCACAGCGTCCAGGGCGAGATCCGCAAGAAGTGGGCGGCACTGGGCTGGGAACGCGGCCTCGGCTACCCCACCACCGACGAATCGGGCACGCCCGACGGAGCGGGCCGCTACAACCACTTCACCAACTCCGCGTCGATCTACTGGACCGCGGCGACGGGGGCGTGGTCGATCCACGGCGCCATCCGGGACAAGTGG
This sequence comes from Amycolatopsis lexingtonensis, assembly GCF_014873755.1. NCBI lineage: Bacteria > Bacillati > Actinomycetota > Actinomycetes > Pseudonocardiales > Pseudonocardiaceae > Amycolatopsis > Amycolatopsis lexingtonensis. Next base: position 984,048 of record NZ_JADBEG010000001.1, on the reverse strand, counting down.
GCCTCCCTCGGCTGGGAGCGAAGCGCGCTCGGCTACGTCACCAGCGACGAGTACGGCGTGTCCGTGGGCCGCCGCAACGACTTCCAGCACGGCGGCATCACCTACAACACCACCACCGGCGCCACCCAGGTCACCTACAGCTGAGCCAGTCCGACCGCCGAACGCAGATCGCGGGCGTAGGCCTCGGGCTGCTCCCAGGCCGCGAAGTGGCCGCCGGCCGGGTGTTCCACGTACTCGCGGACGTTCAGGAACTCCTCGGCGTAGCTCCGGGGCTCCGGTTTGGTGTCGCGGGAGAACACCGACAGCACGGTCGGCACGTCGATCCGGCCCGGCAGCGCGGCGGGTTCGGCGTAGCTGGCGAACGACGTGCCGATCGTGCCGGTGACCCAGTAGGCGGTGACCCAGGTGAGCAGTTCGTCCGTGGTGAAGGCCGGTCCGTCCGACCAGGACTCCAGCTTCTCGGCGAGCCACGCCGCGAGGCCGGCGGGTGAGTCGCCGAGGGCGACGGCGAGCGTGTTCGGCCGGGTCGACTGCTCGGCGATGTAGCCGCCTTCGGTCCGGAACCACTGCGCCGCCCGGGTCAGGTAGGCCGCCGCGTCGGGGGCGAGCTTCGCGGGGTCGGCCGAGAACGCGTGCTGCGGGGCGACGTTCGTCAGGTGCAGGGCCGCGACGCGGTCCGGGTGCTCGGCCGCGAGGATTTCCGCGACCGTGCCGCCGACGTCGCCGCCTGACACGGTGTAGCGCGGGTAGCCGAGTTCGGCGAGGGCCGCCGCGACGATTCCGGCGATCCGGTTGACGGACATCCCGGTCATCGGAACCGGTGCGGCGAACGGGAATCCGGGCAGTGCCGGGACCACGACGTTCAGGTCCGCGAGCAGCGGCAGGACGCGCTCGAACCGCAGCACCGAGTCCGGCCAGCCGTGCAACAGCACGACGACCGGGGCGCCGGGGTCCGCCGACCGCTGGTGGATGACCCGCAGGGTGGTGCCCGCCGCCGGCACCGTCGTCCAGGGGTACGCGCCGATGCGACGCTCGTGCCCGGCCCAGTCGTACCCGTTCGCCCAGTGGTCGAGCAGTTCGTCGAGGCGGCTCGCGGTGAGGCCGCGTGTCCCGTCGTCGCTCCAGGGAGTCGTGATCCGGCGCGTCCGCTGGAGTCTTTCGCGCAATTCGGCGTCCATGTGTATGAGCGTACACATGATGTGTATGCTCGTACACATGATTTCGCGCGATGCGGCGGCGACCCGGCAGCGGATCCTGGAGCACGCCCGGCGGCAGTTCGCTCGCCACGGGTACACGCCGGTCACGGTCAAAGGCGTCGCCGACGCGGCCGGCGTCTCCCCCAACCTGATCACGCGGTACTTCGGCGGCAAGGACGGCCTTTTCCTCGCCGCGACCCGCGTGGAGATCCCGGTCTCGGATTCGTTCGACGGCGACCGCGCCGAACTGGGACCGCGGCTCGCGGCGAGCATCGTCCGGCGCTGGTTCGGCGGCGACGGGGACGACCCGCTGCTCGTGCTGCAACGGGCGTCCGGCGAACGCCCGGAGGCGGCGGAGGCGCTGGCCGCCTTCCTCGACGAGAACTCGCTGGAGCCGCTGTACCGGTACCTGCGCGAGAGCGGTTTGGCCGACGCGGACGCCCGCGATCGGGCCGCCGCGATCGACGCCTTCGTCCTCGGCGTCTCGACGCGCCGGCGGGTCTTGCGTTCCCAGCTGGGCGATCGTGCGGCTCTCGAGGCCTGGCTGAGCACCACCATCCAGCGCCTTGCTGACGGCTGACGACCGTCAGCGCTCAGGCGGCCGGGACTCCCCCGCGGCCCGGGCGGCACGACGGGACAGCTCGGCAAACGCCGTGCGCAGCTCCGCCGGAGCGACCACCTCGATCTCGGCGTCGAAGCGGGCCAGTGACGCCGCGAGGGCGGCCCACGACCAGGCCCCGGCCGTCAGCCTGGTCCGCCCGGCGCCGAGTTCCTCGACGACGCCGTCGCCGGCGAACGGGGCCACCTCCGCCACCGGCAGGTCGAGGATCACCTCGCCGCGGCAGGGCCACGCGTCCGTGGTCTCGGAGCCCTTGAACCGGGCCGACAGGAAGGCGGCCACGTCGCCGCCGGGTATCTCACGGGGTGCGAACCGCGGGCCGTTCGGGACGCGCGGTGTCATCCGGTCGGCGCGGTAGGTCCGCCAGTCTCCCCGGCCGGGGTCCCAGCCGACGACGTACCAGCGCCCGGCCCGCACCACGAGGTGGTGCGGCTGCACCCGGCGCGGCTCGGCGTCCTCGGGACGCCCCGGCGCGCGGTAGTCGAACCTCAGCTCCTCCCGGGCGCGGACCGCGGCGCTGAGCGTGAGCAGGAGCTCGGTGTCGACCTGGGGATCCGCGCCGCGCCCGGCCGCGCTGACCTCGAGGGCGTCGACGCGCCGCCGGAGCCGCGCCGGCAGCACCTGACGGACGGTGGTCAGGGCCCGCGCGGCGGCCTCCTCGATGCCCGCGCCCGTCCCGACGGCGATCCGCAGTGCCACGGCGAGCGCGACCGCCTGCTCTTCGTCGAACAGCAGCGGCGGCAGCTGGCTGCCCGCTTCGAGCCGGTAGCCGCCGTCGGGTCCTTTGACCGCCTGGACTGGGTAACCGAGCTCGCGCAGCCGGTCGACGTCGCGGCGCACGGTCCGCTCGCTGACACCCAGCCGCTCGGCCAGCAGGCCGCCCGGCCAGTCGCGGCGGGCCTGCAGCATGGACAGCAGCGCCAGGAGCCGGCTGGACGTCGTCGTCGAGGAGGCGATCGGCATGTTTTCAGAATGCCACGAGTAAGGGACAAACCCTGACCGCTACTCCCGGAACAGTGGCTCTCGTCGCCGGGAACCCCCGGCGGCGGGAACCACTCGTGAAGGACCGGAACACCATGTCGCTGAACGCTGTCGCCCACCTGAACTTCCACGGCGAAGCCCGCGAAGCCCTCGAGTTCTACCAGTCGGTGTTCGGCGGGCAGCTCACCGTCGTCACCTACGCCGACTTCGGGATGCCCGCCGAGCTGCCCGGCGCCACCCACGTCGTGTTCGGCCAGGTCGTCGCGGACAACGGCTTCCGCGTCATGGCCTACGACGTGCCCGGCCAGCACGCGCCGGCCGCCCCGGCCGCACCCCGCACGCGCCGCGAGAACGGCACGACGATCACCGAGGAGCCGTTCTTCCTTTCCGTCCGCGGCGAAAGCGTCGACGAGGTGACTCCCGTGTGGCAGGGCCTCGCCAAGGGCGCGACCGTGATCGAGGAGTTCGGCCCGGCCCAGTGGGCGCCCGCCTTCGGGATGCTGGCCGACCGCTTCGGCGTCACCTGGATCGTCGACGTCGCGGCCGAGTACGCCCAGGCCTGATCCGCCCCGCCGGGGTGCGGCCGTGCCTCGGCCGCACCCCGCCACGACGCAGGAGAAACCCATGCGCACCCGCCCGCTCGGCCGGACCGGTATCCAGGTCAGCGCCTACACCCTGGGCACCATGATGTTCGGCCCGCACGGCAACCCCGATCCCGACGACTGCGTGCGGATCGTCCACCGCGCCCTCGACGGCGGCATCAATGTCATCGACACCGCCGACGTCTACGGCGGCGACGGCGAGTCCGAGAAGATCGTCGGGAAGGCCTTGCGCGGCCGCCGCGACGACGTCGTCCTCGCCACGAAGTTCAACGGCCCGATGGGCCCCGGCGTCAACCAGCGCGGCAGCTCACGGCGGTGGATCGTCTCCGCTGTCGAGGGGTCGCTGCGCCGCCTGGGCGTCGACCACATCGACCTGTACCAGGCCCACCACCCCGAACCCGGCACCGACATCGAGGAAACCCTCGGCGCGCTGACCGACCTGCTGCGCGCGGGCAAGGTACGCGCGATCGGCCACTCCAACCTGCCCGCGTCGGACATCGTCGAGGCCCAGTGGGCGGCGCAGCGGTGCGGGCTGGCCCGGTTCCGGTCCGAACAGCCGCACTACTCGATGCTCAACCGCGGGATCGAACGCGAGATCCTGCCGGTCTGCGAGCGCTACGGGCTGGGTGTCCTGGTGTGGAGCCCGCTCGCGATGGGCCTGCTCGCCGGCCGCCTCCGCAAGGGCAACGGGGAAACGGCGTCGGCCGGCCGGCTGCACTGGGCGCGGCGGCACATGACCGACGAACGCAAGCTCGACGCCGTCGAAGCCCTGGCCGAGGTCGCCGACCAGGCCGGGCTGTCGCTGCCCCACCTCGCACTGGCGTTCGTGACCGCGCACCCCGCGGTCACCTCGGCGATCATCGGGCCGCGGACCCTCGAGCAGCTCGACGACCTGCTTGAGGGCGCCGGCACGCTCGTCGACGACAGCGTGCTCGACCGCGTCGACGAGATCGTGCCGCCGGGAACCGACGTCGGACCGATCGACGTCGCCTACGTTCCGCCCGCGCTGAACCAGCCGGAACTCCGCCGTCGTTCTGGCTGAGGCGGGTTCAACGGACCGTGGGCGCCAGTGGCGCGACCACCGCGCACAGCTCGGTGGCGGCCTGGGCGACGAGCTCGGCGAGGCTCGCGTCCGAGCCAGCCAGCCAGCGGGACGTGGCCCGCCGGGAAATCGCGATCGCCACGTCGATGACGAGGCGGGCCTCGCCGCGCTCGACACCCCGCCGCTCGAGCGCGCTCCCCAGCGCACGGGCGACGTCGGCGAGCTTGATCAGGTCGCGCTCGGCCAGCGCCGGGCTGGCGGCGATCACCCTGGTGCGGCGCTTCAGGAACTCACGGGCCGGGAACACCTGGTCGGCGGTCCCCAGCGCGGTCAGCAGCGCCTCGATCGGCGTGACGTCCGGATCGACCGCCTCGACCTGCGCGATCAGGTGGGCTTCCAGCTCCTTGCCGGCGAAGAGGACTTCGCGCTTGTCGGGGAAGTAGCGATAGAAGGAGCGCTCGGCCAGGCCGGCCGCGCGCGCGATCTGCGCGACCGACGTGCGCTCGAACCCCTGGGTCTCGAACAGCTCGAGCGCCGCGCGCTCGAGCCGCCCCTGTGCGTCGGACTCCCATCGCGGCATCCCGACAGGATATGACAGCAGACCCTGTCGTCACGCTGCTAGGGTCGATGACAACAGATGCTGTCATCACCCCAGGAGATCTCCATGAAGGCTCTTCAGTTCGACCGGTTCGGTGCCCCGGACATGGTCGTGCTCCGCGACGTCCCGGTTCCGGAGCCGGGACCCGGCCGGATCCGGATCGCGGTGCGGGCGTGCGGCCTGAACCCGGCGGACTGGTCGGTGGTCGACGGCCTCCTCGCCGACCAGTTGCCGCCGCTGCCGCGCGGGCTCGGTCTCGAGGTCGCGGGCGTCGTCGACGCGCTCGGCGAAGGCGTCACCGGGGCGGCGATCGGCGACCGCGTATTCGGCCCGGCGACCTTCGACGGCCCGACGGCGGGCGCCGCCGAGTACGCGCTGATGGCGACCTGGGCCCGCATTCCCGAGGGCGTCACCGACGAGCAGGCCGCCGCGCTGACGATGGCGGCCGAGACGGCGTGGCAGGCGCTCGACGACCTCGGCGTCCGGCCGGGTGAGCTGCTGTTCGTCCACGGCGCGGGCTCGACCGTGGGCGAGGCGGCGGTGCGCTTCGCACTGCACCGGGGTCTCCGGGTGACCGCCACCGCCGGGCCGAGGCGGGCCGCGGCACTGGAGGCGATCGGCGCCCGGGTGACCTCTTACGGCGACGGCATGGCCGGACGCGTTACCGAACTGGCCGGCGGGCACGTCGACCGCGCGCTGGACGCGGCCCCGAGCGGCGGCCGGATCGACCGCCCCGACCAGGTCAGCCCGTCCGGCGGCGCACTGCCGGCGCTCGTCGAGCTGACCGGGGACCCCGACCGCGTCGTCACCGTCTCGGACTTCGCCGCCGCGGGCGAGCTGGGGACCCGGATCACCCGCATCGCGATGCGCTACGACCGGCTGGGCGAGTTCGCCCGGCTGGCCGGCGAAGGCGTCCTGGCCGTCCCGGTCGCGGGCGCCTACCCGCTCGACCGGGTCCGGGAAGTGGCCAAGCTGAGCCGGTCCCGGCAGCCGGGCGGCAAGCTCGTGCTGGTCCCCTGACCGGGCCGCTCAGTCGGCGACGTCGTCGGACGGGACGGGCACCCCCGCGGTGAGCTTGGTCAGGTACGCCTCCAGCTCCGACAGCGGGCGGTGGCCGATTTCGGCGGCCCACCGGTCGCGGATCTCGTCGAGCAGCCGGCCGCCGAGCGCCATCATCTCGGCTCCTCGCGACGTGATCCGGAGCCGCTTGCGGCGTGCGTCGGCCGGGTGGTCCTCGCGCTCGACGTAGCCGAGCCGCTCGAGGATGGCGATCCGCTGCGCCGCCGCCTGTTTGGTGATCGACAGCCGCCGGCCGAGGGCGGAGGCGGTGTCCACGCCTTCGCTGATCGCCCGCAGCGCGAACTCATCCGCCGGCCGGACGCCGGGATGGCCACGGTTCTCCAGCTCCGCGCTCACGTCGTCCACCATCGCCCGGAAGCCGCGAAGCAGCAGGAGCGCCAGATCCGCTCCCGAAGACCGTTCCATGCCGGGATCATACGGCCGCGCGCGCTATGGACAAGTTACTTGTCCAACGGCTACGTTGGACAAGTAACTTGTCCAACATTCCGGAGGCAGTCGATGACACCCACCCCCGCCGGCGCGACCATCCCCGGCGCCGAGCACCACCACGTCCGGGTCAACGGCACCGAGCTGCACTACGTGACCGCGGGCAGCGCCGGCTCCCCCGTGCTGCTCGTCCACGGATTCCCGGAGACCTGGTGGGTCTTCCACCGCGTGCTCCCCCTGCTCAGCGAGCACCACCGCGTGATCGCGGCCGACCTCCGCGGGTTCGGCGACTCCGCGACCGCGGGCACCGACCACAGCAGCACCACGGCGGCGGCCGATCTGATCGGGCTGATCGAAAGCCTCGACCTCGGCCCGGTGCACCTCACCGGCCAGGACATCAGCGGCCCCACCACGTTCCGCGTCGCGGCGACGCGCCCGGACCTGCTTCGCAGCTACACGGCGGTCGAGACCGGCCTCCCGGGGTTCGGGGTGGAGGCGCTGGCCGACGTCACGCGCGGCGGCGCCTGGCACATCGGCGTGCTCGCCGCGGCGGGCATTCCCGAAATGCTGCTGGCCGGCCGGGAACGCCCGTTCATCGCCGAGTACGCGATCCCGTCCTTGAGCGCGACCGCGGCGGCGTTCAGCCGCGACGACGTCGACGAACTCGTCCGCACCTACGCCCGCCCGGACGCCTTCCGCGGCGCGACCGGGCTCTACCGGTCGATGCTCGCCGAGGGCGACGAGATCCGGGACCTCGCCAAAGCCTGGCCGCCGGCCCTGCACGTCCTCGCCGTGGGCGGCCGCTCGGGCGAGTTCACGCCGTCGACCTTCCGCCAGGTGACCGCGAACGTGACCGCCACGCACCTCGACGGCATCGGCCACTACGTGGCGATGGAGGCGCCCGGCCGGTTCGCCGAGACGGTGCTCGACTTCTACGCCAAGGTCGACAGCGCCCGGTAGCTGCCGGGGGTCCGGCCCATGGTGCGGGTGAACGCTTCGACGAACGCGCTCGGCGTGGCCCAGCCGCAGCGGTGCGCGGTCTGGGTGACGCCGGCACCCTCCGCCAGCTGGATCATCGCGTGGAACACGCGGGTCGTGGTGCGCCACTGCGGGTACGTGGTCCCGAACTCGAGGCGGAACAGCCGGGACAGCGTGCGCTCGCTGGTGCCCGTCTGCCGGGCCAGCCACGCCGTCGTGCGGGGCCGGCTGAGGTCGTCGGTGACGAGCCGGCACGCGTGGGCCAGCCGCGGGTCGCGGGGCTCGGGCAGGGTCAGCGGCCGGTCGTGGGCGCGGCGGAGCCGGTCGCGGAGCACGGCGTGGAGCCGGGCAGCCTCGGCGGCGCCGAGACCGGGATCGGTACTGGCGAGGAGCAGTTCGCGCAGCAGCGCGCCGACCGCGACGACCGCGGGCGCGGCGGCGTCCAGCGGCGCGTCGTCGAGCGGGAACATCAGGGTGAGGACCTCGGAAGCGCCGTAGACACGGTGCTCGTGCCAGGTGCTGGCCGGGATCCAGACGGCGCGGTCGGCGCAGGCCACCCACGCGCCGCGGTCGGTCCGGACCGCGAGCACGCCCCGGATGACGTGCACCAGCTGGTGTTCCTCGTGCCGGTGCCGCTCGATGACCTGCCCGGCCGCGTGCCGGTGGCGGTTTTCCGACACAAGTCGACAGATTACCGGAAGTGCCACCCGGCGGCGGCTGCGAACGTGAGCGCATGACGACGAACCGCCTGCGCCGGGTCGCGATGGACACGCGGCCGCTGGCGGACCCCGTGTTCCGCCGGACCTTCGCCGGTCAAGGCGCCGCGGTGGTCGGGACGATGGTCACCGAAGTCGCCGTGCCGGTGCAGATCTACGACCTCTCGCACTCGTCGTTCGACGTCGGTCTCGCCGGGCTGGCCGGGCTCGTCCCGCTCCTGGTGTTCGGGCTCTACGGCGGCGCGGTCGCCGACGCCGTGGACCGGCGCCGCCTGTACCTGGCCTCCTCGGCGCTCACCTGGACAGTCACCCTCGCGTTGCTCGCCCAAGCGGTGGCCGGACTCGGGTCGGTGCCGCTGATCCTCGCGCTCGTCGCCGTGCAGTCCGGCGGCTTCGCCGTGTCCTCCGCCGTCCGCGGCGCGATCGTCCCGGCTCTCGTCCCGCCCGGCCTGGTGCCCGCGGCCAACTCGCTGAACTACACCGCTTCGACGGTCGGACAGGTACTGGGCCCGCTCGTCGCGGGTGGGCTTCTCGTTCTCCCGAACGGGTTTTGCTACGCCTACGGCGCCGACGCGGTGTTGTTCACGGCCGCGCTCTACGCCACCTTCCGGCTCCCGGCCCTGCCCGCGGCGGACCCCGTCGGCCGCCCCGGGCTGCGGTCGGTCCTCGACGGCTTGCGCTTCCTCGCCGGCCGCCGGGTCCTGCTGATGTCGTTCCTCGTCGACATCGCCGCGATGGTGCTGGCCATGCCGACCGCCTTGTTCCCCGAGGCCGCCGAGACGCGGTGGCACGGCGGAGTCGGGTTGCTGTACTCGTCGATCGCGATCGGCTCGGTACTGGCCGGGGTGTCCAGCGGCTGGATCGGGCGGGTGCGCCGCCAAGGCGTCGCTTTGACGGCAGCGGTGGCGGTCTGGGCCGGTGCGGTCGCGCTGGCCGGGCTCGCCCCGAGCTTGTGGCTGGCGGTGGCTTTGCTGATCGTCGCCGGCGCGGCCGATCTGGTCAGCGCGGTGTACCGGCAGACGATCCTGCAGACCGCCGTCCCCGACCGGATGCGCGGCCGCCTGCAGGGGGTGTACACGGTCGTCGTCGCCGGCGGTCCCCGTCTCGGCGACCTCCGCGCCGGGATCATGGCCTCGGCGTTGCCGCTCGCGGTGGCGTGGTCCGGAACCGCGCTGCTGTGCGGGGTGCTCGTCGTGGCCGGAGCGGTGTCGGTGCGGTCGTTCTGGCGCTACACGCCTCCTGGCCGTAGGCCGTCGTAAGAGATCGGTAACCCCGCACGGTGGCCCGGCTGGGCGATTCGTCCCGTTGAATGAGCAGCGCGCACGACGGAGGAGGAATGCGATGAACGGCACGCGGCGCCTGCTCACCCGGTCCCGGGTGCTCACGGTTCTGGCAGTGGGCCTGGTCGCGCTGGTGGCGGCCCTGTACTGGTTCCAGCCGTGGCAGCTGTGGGTGGACGAGACGGTGCAGGAAGGCCTTCCGCCCGCCCCGCCGAAGTCGCAGGCTGCCGCGCCCGTGGCGGAGTCCTCGGCGCCGGCCGAGCCCGCCGAAGTCGCGACCGGCACGTTGATCAGCCACGAGCACCGGACCACCGGCACCGTCCGGGTCCTGCGCGCGGCCGACGGTTCCCTCGTGCTGCGCCTGGAAAACCTCGCCACCAGCAGCGGCCCCGACGTGCATGTCTGGCTCACCGACGCGCCGGTGAAACCGGGCAAGGACGGGTGGGACGTCTTCGACGACGGCAAGCACCTCGACGCGGGCAAGCTCAAGGGCAACAAGGGAAACCAGAACTACCCGCTGCCCGCGGGCACCGACTTGGCCGCCTACACCAGCGTGAGCATCTGGTGCGACCGCTTCGACGTTTCCTTCGGCGCCGCGAAACTGACCGTGCCCGCCTGACGCCGGCCGGCCTCAGGCGGGCAGGAAACCGCTTATACGGACGCGGGTTCGAGCGCCTCGCCGACCGGGCGGGGTTCGGCCGCCGGGGCGGGGGTGCCGCGGCCGAGGAAGCCGTAGCCCGCGCCGAGGAGCACACCGCCACCGACGAGGTTGCCCAGACCGACCAGGACCAGGTTCATCGCGAAGGCCCCGAACGTCGCACTTGGGACGTCCTCGAACATCCCGAGCGAGAACACCGTCATGTTGGCCACGACGTGTTCGAAACCGGAACCGATGAAGGCGAGCAGGCACCAGAAGATCAGCGTCAGCTTGGCCCCGTCCGACTTCGTCCGCGCGGCCATCCAGACCGCGAGGCAGACCAGGAAGTTGCACAGCACGCCGCGGAAGAACAGCATCGCGCCGGACTCCGCGGCCTTGGCCTTGACCGTCGACGCCAGCAGCGCGGCGGCGGGCGCGACGTGCCCGGGGGTGGCTCCGGCCTGCAGGATCCCGCTTTCGTGGACCAGCCAGGCGAACACCACCGAGCCCGCCAGGTTGCCGACGAACGATCCGACGATCACGGCGAACCCGGCACCCACGCCGCGGCGGCGGGCGAACATGCCCTGCACCATCGTCATCATGTTCCCGGTCGAGAGCTCGCCGCCGGCGAAGACCACCAGCGTCAAGGCGATGCCGAACACCAGTCCCTGCACGAGCTTCGTCCACGGCGACTGCGCCGCGTTGAGCGGCCCGGTCACGGCGAGCAGCAGCACCACGGCGATCCCGATGTAGGCGCCCGCCAACGCCGAGCTCAGCAGGTACCGGCCCGGCCGTCGCAGCTCGGCGATCTTGCTTTGCGCGGCTTCCGCCTGGAGACTGAGGGCTTCGGAAATCGGAACGGGCACGTTCACTCCTTCTGGCGTATCGGCTGTGGCAATCGGACGATCGCTTGCCCAGTCGAACCGGCGCCGAGGACGTGCCGGTGACGCCGGTATCACGCTCTCGTCACCGGAATCGCACACGTGAGTGTGCACCGCGTGAGCCCGCGCATACGTCGCGAAAAGGACGCATCGGTTTCCGAGCGCGAACCGTCTACAAGGGACAGCTTCCGTGGTGTGTCGGGCCGCTTCGCTTCAGCAGCCGGGTGGCGAGCACTTCGGCCGCGACGCCGTGGCCGATGGCCAGACCCGCCTGGTCGCTGAATTCGAAGTGCTGCCCGCCGAATACGCGCGACCGCCCGGCTTCGGCAGCGGCCGCGGAGAAACCGGGGTAAGTGCGTGCCTGGCCGCCCGGTGCCGTGTCCGTGGTGAGGGTGAAGGGAATGTCGTCCGCGCAGAAGAACCCGGCGAGCACGGCAGCCGCCGCGCCGCTGTAAGAACTGTGCCCGGACGGGTATTCCGGTGTCCCGCCGGCGCTGCCGGCCCGTGGGGCCCAGTTCGGGTTCGCTTGTGTGGACGGGTTGCCGTCGGTGTCCGCCTCGTGGATCGCCGTGGCGGGACGCCAATGGCGGTAGGTGAACTTGGTGCCCACGGTGGGAACCGTGGTGTCGGCCAGCGTCATCGTCAGCAACGCCATGAGGCGTGCCGAGCTGGGCAACGGCAGGCCGTGGGACACGGTCAGCGCGATCTTCACCCACTCGCCCGGCGGCTGGTCGGTACCGGCGGGCACGGACCAGAACTGGAAGGTGGCGAGCTTGTCGGGGGCGGGGATCCCGGCGTCGCCGAGCAGCGCGACTTCGGCGAAAGCGGCGGCGTAGTCGAGACTGGCCAAGGCCGGCGGCGGACCCGGGATGTACCCGGCGGGGTCGGCGACGGCGAACGGGCGGACGTCGCGGTACTGCGCGCCGGACCACTCGGCCCGGAACACCCCGGGGCCGGAGCCGGCGGGCTGGCTCTGCACCGGGACCGAGCCGTCGTCGGCGCGGGCGGCCACCACCCGGTCGGCGACCTCACTTCCCCAGCGCACCCCCGCGTCACGCTGCCGGCCGGGACGCAGGCCGGCCAGGTCGGACTGGAGCTGTGTGTCGTAGCCGGCGGTCCGGTCCGGGTCCAGCCGGACGAGGATGCCGTGTGCCGCGGCGACGGCGGCGGCCTGGGGATCGGCGCCGCGCGGGCCGGGGCCCGGGATCAGCGCGGGGGCGCGGGCGGGGCCGGTGAGCCCGTTGACCGCGTCGTAGACGGCGACGTTGAGCATCGCGTACGTCCGGGCCGCGTCGGCGTCGGTGGCGCGGGTGGCGCGGACCGCGGCCAGCGCGAGCTCGTTCCACACCCGCACGCTGTCCAGCCGTGGCGCGGCGGCCGCGGGCGCGCTCACCCCGAGTCCGGCCAACCCGATCACCAGGATCAAGACGATCTTCTTCACGGTCTGCCTCCCGAGTCCCCCGAGAACGACGGTCCCATCGTGTCGTGGTTCCGGCGGCCCGGCGACGGCCACTCGAGGGCGACCCGGCTGGGCCGAACGGCGTCCGGCCCGGGGTAGCGTCGGGCCATGTTGATCGAACATCGGGGCCGGCGGCCCGTGGTACCCGAATCGGCGTACGTCGCGCCGTCTGCGGTGCTGTGCGGCGGGGTGGTGCTCGGCGAGCGGGCCCGGGTCCTGCACAGCGCCGTGCTCAGCGCGGAGGACGGCGACATACGCACCGGCTCGGACGTCGTGGTCATGGAACACGCGCTGGTCCGCGGCCGGGCCCGGCATCCGGTGGTGCTCGGGGACGCGGTGCTGATCGGGCCGCACACGCACGTCAACGGGGCCACCGTCGAGGACGAGGTCTTCGTGGCGACCGGCGCGTCGCTGTTCCCGGGCTCGGTCGCCGGCGCCGGTGCCGAGCTGCGGATCAACAGCGTGCTGCACGTAAATTCGCGGCTCGAACCGGGCGCGGTCCTCCCCATCGGCTGGATCGCCGCCGGGGATCCCGCCGAGCTGTTCTCCCCGGACCGGCACGAGGAACTGTGGGAGCTGCAGCGCACGTTGGACTTCCCGGGCACGGTCTACGGCGTTCCGAGGGGGACACCGATGCGCGAGATCATGTCCCGGCAGGCGCGGTTCTACGGTGCCCACCGGGACGATCGGACGCTCGAAGACTGAACGGGGCGGCTGGAGATCAGGGTTCGACGCCCCAGCTGAGGGTCCCCGACTGGTAGGCGGTGGTGGTGGCGAGGTCGGTGAACGACGCCGCCGTGCGGAAGCTGTAGTCGTCGGCCTGGTTGAAGGCGGTCCAGTCGGACTTGGCGACCCGGATCTGGACCTCGCCGGTGGCGGCGCCGGCGGCCAGGAAGCCGCCGGTGAAGCCGAGTTCGACGTAGGCGTCGGCGCCCGGGCGCGGTGAACCGAGCTTCACGACGCGCAGGGTGACGTTCGCGCAGCCGGCGACCGCGTAGTCGCACCAGATCTGGTAGCCCGGGTTGGTGGCGTCGCCGGTGAACCAGTAGCGCGCGGTGACGCCGGTCAGGGCGACGGCTGTGCTCCCGCGGTTGACGACCTGCAGGCTGGTGCGGATCTGGTTGTCCGTCGCACCGCCGCCGGCGTGCTGCTGCACGGCCAGCGTGCCGGTACCGGGGTCGCCGCCGCCGGTCGTGGTGGTGACCGACACGGGGCCGCCGGCCGGGGACCGGTTGCCGGCGGCGTCGCGGGCGCGCACCGAGAACGTGTACGCCGTGCCGGGAGTCAGGCCGGTGACCTGGTAGCTCGTGCTCGTGGTGGTGCCGACCGTGGCACCGGCCGAGTTCAGCACGTCGTAGCCGGCCACGCCGACGTCGTCGGTGGCGGCGGTCCAGCTGAGCCCGACGGTGGTGCTGCCGGCGGTGGCGGTGACCCCCGTCGGCGCGGACGGCGGCGTGGTGTCCGCTGTGGACTGTCCCGGCTCGGTCCCCCACAGCACCGCGGAACCCTGTGCGAGCACCAAACGCGGGTCGTCCGCCGGTGCGGTGCCGCTGGGGGCGAGGCCGGTGTGCGACCAGTCGTTGGCGGGGTCCCAGGTGCCGGTGCTGGAGATCCGGAACTGCACTTCCTTGCGGTAGCGGGACTGACCGCCCGGGGCGACGCCGCCGGAGCACGGCACCTCGACGTAGTACACCTGGCCGGAGAACTGGTGCACGGACGGCGCGTCGCACTGGTTGTACGCCGAGGTGACCGAGATCTGGGCGGGCGTGGTGGCGCCGTCGAGGGTGAAGTAGTAGCGCAGCGAACCGGTGAACGTGCGCGCCGGCCACGCCGACTTGTTGAGCACGTACGCCTTGATCTCGGTGAACGTACCGCCGTCGGGCTGGTTCAGCCCGCCCTGCGCCAGGATCTCCGGGCCGTCCGGGGTTTCCTTCGGCGGGAAGCTCGCCGACGGCGTACCGCCGTATTCGCCGTAGAGGCGAGCCAGCGCGCTGGTGAAGCCGGCGTTGTAGTCGAGGGCGACCTCGTTCATCGTGTAGTTGCTGCGGTCGTCGGTGTACGCGTCGTTGGCCGAAGTGGGGCCACCGACGAGTGCGCCGTACAGGGTGTGCCGGCTCTGCGCCGGGTCGGTGATGTTGTCGTCCCAGGAGCCGTGCGCCGTGCGGTGGTGCGGATTGCGCGGCGGGCTGACCCCGAACCCGACCTCGAAGCTCGCGCCGCGCGGGTTGTCGCCGAGCGCGTAGTCGATCTGCCGGACGCCGAAGGCATGGTACGTCGCCGCTCGAGTGGGATCGTTGGCACGCAACCAGTCCGAGTAGGTGAGCGCCACGAATGCCGTATTCGCCGCGTAGCGCAGGGAACCCCATTGGTCGAGCACGGCCTGGCCGCCGGGCGAGTAGGGCACGCGCTGGCCGTTGACACCCGTGGTCCACCAGTCCAGCCAGCGGTTGGCGTCGGCGACGTACTCGGAATCGCCGGTGAGCTGGGCGAGCAGGACGTAGGCGCCGTAGGACTTGTCGTCCCAGGCGAGCGTCCAGCGGTAGGAGCGGGTGGTGGTCTGCGGTTCGGTGGCCAGCTTCTCGTATTCGGTACGGGCCTTGGTCAGGTAGCTCGAGTCGCCGGTGGCCTTGTGGAGCCAGATCGCGCCCCACACCAGCTCGTCCTGATAGCCGCTCCAGGACTTGTAGAAGTTCTGCGCGTCGGTGATGCAGTTCGAATAAGCGCCGCGGTGGTCGTCGGCGAACGAGTACAGCTGCTTGGCGTGGGTGAGCAGGGTGGCCGCGTACGTCGGGTCGTCGGCCTTGAACACCAGCGAGCTCGCGGCCATCTGCGCGGCGCCTTCGCCGGCGAGGTCCGAGCCGGGGCAGGAGTCGTCGACGCGGTAGGCGGGCCGCGCCATGGCCATCGTCTCGGCCGGGCCCCACCACTTGTGGTCGTCGTCGCCCTTGCCGACCTGGCCATAGAGCACGTCGGGCTGCGGGTGCGCCTTGATCAGCCAGTCGTCGCCCCAGCGCAGGTTCGACAGCAGGTACCGCCACTGGCCGGAATCCTGGTAGGCGGCGCGGTTCTCCAGCGCACCCCAGGCGAGCATGGTCATGCTGAACTCGAACGGCAGCCCGAACTTGACGTGGTCACCCGCGTCGTAGAACCCGCCGGTGAGGTCCACGCCGACGTCCTTGCCGTCGTCGAGCGCGGACGGGCCCCGCCAGGACACGCGGTTGTCGGCGGGCAGCGCGCCCGAGCGCTGGGCGTCGTAGAACCAGACGGCTTTCTGCAGCGCTTCGCCGTAGTTGAACTTCCCGGCGGCGGCGGGACTCGCGGACACCGCCGGGGCCACCAGCACCGCGCCGAGTACGAGCAGGGCCACGATCGCCCGGGACATCGCGTTCGTCAGTGAACCGCGCACTCCGCCTCCTCATTGATGGGAGCGCTTCCAGAGCGGAAGGGTAAGGAGCCGGATCGGCTGTGTAAAGCACCGGCGGCCGCACTGGACGGTTCGGCGGCGTGCGGCTACGCCGTCCGCCGTAGCCGCGGCGGTTCCCGGCGTACGGCGAGCCCATTCGAACGACTCTTCCCCACGGCGACTTCCCGAGCTAAAGTGCACGTCGCCTGGGAGCGCTCCCATTCCGTGCACCGGTGGTTCAGGCCACCCAGCCGTCCGAAGGAGAAGTGCATGCGAAGCAGGGCAGTGGCAGCCGGCGCGCTCGCCGCGCTGGTCGCGACCGGCGTCCTCACCACGGTCACGTGGGGTGACGCGCAGGCCGCCGAATCGGCGTTCTACGTCGACCCGAACACCAATGCGGCCCAGTGGGTCGCGGCGAACCCCGGCGACTCGCGGGCCGCGGTGATCCGCGACCGCATCGCCGCGGTACCGCAGGCGCGGTGGTTCACCACCACGAACACCTCGACCGTGCGCGGCGAGGTGGACTCCTACGTCGGCGCGGCGGCCGCCGCCGGGAAGATCCCGATCATGGTCGTCTACGACATCCCGAACCGCGACTGCGGCGGGGCGAGTGGCGGCGGCGCGCCGTCCCACGACGCGTACCGCGCCTGGATCGACCAGGTCGCGGCGGGCCTCGCGGGCCGGCCCGCGGCCATCGTGCTCGAACCCGACGTGCTCGCGCTCATGACGAACTGCCAGAGCGGCGACCAGCAGAGCCAGACCACCGCGTCGATCGCCTACGCGGGCAAGAAGCTCAAGGCCGGCTCGGGCCAGGCCAAGGTGTACTTCGACATCGGGCACTCCGCGTGGCTTTCCGCGGGCGACGCCGCCGCGCGGCTGCGGGCCGCCGACATCTCGAACAGCGCCGACGGCATCTCCACCAACGTGTCCAACTACCGGGCGACCGCCGACGAGATGTCCTACGACAAGGCGATTCTCGGCCAGCTCGGCGACTCGCGGCTGAAGGGCGTGATCGACACGAGCCGCAACGGCAACGGCCCGCAGGGCAGCGAGTGGTGCGACCCGGGCGGCCGCGCGATCGGCAAGCCGAGCACCGACCAGACCGGTGACGGCCAGATCGCCGCGTTCCTCTGGGTCAAGCCGCCGGGCGAAGCGGACGGCTGCATCGCCACCGCCGGCCAGTTCGTGCCCCAGCGCGCCTACGACCTCGCCGTCGCGGCGGGACCGGTCACGACGACGCCCACGACCCCCGGCACGAGCACGACGCCCACCACCCCCACCACGCCGACCACCACGACCCCGCAGCCGTCCGGCACCTGCCACGTCACGCACCGGGTGGTCAGCGCCTGGACGAGCGGGTACACCGGTGAAATCGTCGTCGAGAACCGCGGCACGCCGGTCGACCACTGGACGCTCACCTTCACCGCTCCCGGGGTGACCGTCAGCCAGGGCTGGAACGGCACCTGGACCGACACCGGCGACGTCGTCAAGGTCGACAACGCCTCGTGGAACGGCAGCCTCGCCACGGGTGCGACCGCGACGATCGGCTACAACGCCGGCTACAGCGGCGGCACGCCGCCCTTCCAGGCACCGACGCTGAACGGCGTCGCCTGCTCCTGAGTCCGCCCACCCGAAACGCCTCCCCGTAAGGACTTCTCCTTACGAGGAGGCGTTTTCGCCGCCGTTCAAGAGTCCGTGGTAGCCGCCGGGAAGAGGATCGGGCTGAGCAGGTAGGGCACCCGGCCGGGCGCCGGGCCCTCGGCGGCGAAGTCGCGCAGGACCCCGAGCATCCGGCGGACCAGCTCGGCCCGTTCGTCCGGGCTGAGCCAGAGCACGCCCTGCCGGTAGGACACCCCGTCCGCGACCGGGTCGGCGCCGTCGCGGTCGAGGTAGGCGTTGAACTCGGCGATCAGGACGGCCGCGGCGACCGCGAACCCGCGGCGGTGCTCGTCAGGTCCCATCGCGGCCGCCTCTCCGGCGCCGATCACCGGCCGGTCCTGGCGCAGCCGGTACCGGCGCTCCACGGCGCCGCGCACCCGGTGCTCGCCCGCCACCTCCAGGAAACCGCCCTCGACGAGCAGGGCGATCTGCCGGTACACGGTCACTTTCGCGACGTCGGGCAGGCGGGCGCACACCTGCGACGTGGTGAGCTCTCCCCCACCGGACAGCGCGTGCACGATGCGCAGGCGGACGGGGTGCAGGAGCAGGTCGGCGGTGTCCACGACTCTACTATTTCACATGAGATACCATTATCATAAGTGAAAACGTAGGTCGTGGAGGAGCCATGCGAACTGCCCACGGACGCCAGGTGCCCACGTCCGGCCGGACCGTCTACGTCGAGGAATCCGGACGGGGGCCGGACTGGGTGGTTTTCGAGGCCGGCGCGGGCTGCGGCCGGACCTGCTGGGACCCGGTACTGCCGGCGCTGGCGGGCGCGGCCCGGTCGGTGACCTACGACCGGGCCGGACGCGCGCTCAGCGGCCGCACGACCCGGCAGCTCGGCGTGGACGACCTGGCGGCCGATCTGGTCGCGCTGACCGAGACGGTCGTCCCCGGCGAGTTCGTGCTCGTCGCGCACAGCATGGGCGGACTGGTCGCCCGCCGCGCGGCCGAGCGCCTCGGCTCCCGGCTGCGCGGGCTGCTGCTGGTCGATCCCCTGCCGGAAACCGCCCCGGTGTACGACACCTGGGACCGGACCACCGCGAAGGTCGACCGCATGCTCGCCGTGACGCAGCCGCTGAGCCGCGCCCGCCCGCTGGCGCGGTTGCTCAGCGGCAACGTCCGGCGCCTGTTCCCGGCCGACACCTACCGGACCATGCTCGCCGAGGACTTCACCCCGGCCGGGATTGCGCAGACCCGGCAGGAGATGCGAGCGGTGGCGGCCGCCATCCCGGAGTTCCGGGCGCGGCCGCCCCGGCTCCCGGGCTGCCCGACGATCGTGCTGTCCGCCACCCGCGCGGCCAAGGGCCGGGAGCGCCAGAACGCCGCCATCCGCGAGCACCAGCGCCGCTACGCGGACAGCCTGCCCGACGGCCGCTTCGAAGAGGTCGACTCGGCGCACTTCATCCAGGCCGAGCAACCCGAGCTCGTCGGCTCCCGGATCCGGGAGCTCCTCGAAACGGCCACCTGAGGCCTACGACGAGAAGGACCAGAGCTGGCAGGTGTTGTTGAGCCACATCCACATCTGCGTCTTGGTGCCGTTGGCGGTGCCGCAGTTCTGGTCGTCGAGGACCATGCCGCTGTTCTCCACCACCAGTTCGTAGCGCCCGTTGCCGGCCGGGATCACGGCCCATTGCTGGCACTTGTTGCCGAGCGACTGCCAGAGGTTCGTGGCGGTGCCGAGCGCCAAGCCGCAGTTGACCGCGTCGAGCACCTTGCCCGCGTTGACGTTGGTGATGGTCCACTTGTTGGCACCGACGCTGGTGAAGCGCCACTGCTGGCAGGCGTTGTTCAGGTTGTCCCACAGCCGGACCGCGGTGCCGTTGGCGGTGCCGCAGTCGGCCGCGTCGAGCACCTTGCCCGCCGCCAGGTTCGTCAGGCGGTAGGTCGCGCCGTTGACCGGGAACGGGACGCTCTTGGTGTAGCCGACCGAGACGATGTTCGCCTGCACCGCGTTTTCCGTGGCGTCGGAGGGGTAGCCCGAGGTCATCACGCCCTCGAAGAACGAGCCGACCGAACCGTTGCTGTTGTCGCCGCCGATGCCGAGGATGATGGCGCCCTGCTTGGTCATCGGCTGGTAGCCGCCCTGCGTGGGCAGGGATCCGTTCCACCGGGTCGCGAGGCCGCCGGACTGGGCGTCGCCGTCCTTGATCGCGTACGTCGAGGTGCCGTTGTTCTTGGTCACCGCGGTGACGAAAGCGCTGCCGCGCCCGGTGTTCGCGGTGTTCGAGCCGTTGCCGCCGGCGAACAGGCCGTTCTCCAGGTCGGACATGACCTTCGGGGCGGTGCCGCTGCACGGCGAGAACCAGCACAGGGTGCCGAAGTAGATGGCGTCCATGTCACCGTTGCCGGTGTCGTTGTTGTTCGTTTCGGCGTTGCCGTAGTCGAAGCAGCAGCGGTCGTTGGTGTGCGTGCCCTCGGTGACCATGTACATGCCCTCGGGCGCACTGCCCGTGGCGATGCCGTTGGTGTTGTTGTTGCGATAGCCGTTCCCGGCCGAGATGTAGACGCCGTAGACCTTGTGGCCGCCCGCGGTCACCGGCAGGGCCGCGGCGTTCGCGCCCTGGTCGGCGGTGGGGTTGGCGCCGCCGCCGGGCGCGATGGTCAGGTCGTTGTGGCGCGCGGTCTGGTCGTAGATCCGCACGATCGTGCAGTACGTGCCCGAGCAGAACGAGTCCTGCGCCGCGGCGTTCGCGTACCCGCCGGCGCTGAGCACGCCGATGTTGGCGGTGGCGCCGTCGGACCAGCGGCGCACCTGGTAGAGCGAACCGCCGTAGGCGCCGAACAACGCGCGGGTGGTGCTGTGCGCGGCGACGCAGGGCGTGCCGCCGGACGCGTAGATGTCGCACGGCCCGGTGCCGGCGGCCGCGGCCGTGCCGGTCGTGGCCGCCAGGGCCGCGCCGGTGAGCAAAGCGGCGGCTCCGGCCGCGAGCAGTTTCCGCCAGCGCTGCCGGAAAACCTGAAAACTCATTGCTGTCTCCTTTCGAGGGCGTGCCAGAACTGGCCGTCGTGGTGGAGAACGGCGGCCGGAAAAGTGCGGGACGGCCGCTACCCGGGAGCCACGTTCGCGTGAGAGCTCATGCGTCGCCTCCTTGCGAGCAGAACTTGGCGTGCCGCCGGGTCGTGCCCCGGGTCAGCACCACCGGAGCACAGACAGCACCATAACCGTCGCGGACAGTGCCGACAAGAAGTTTCTGTTATCGCTAACACCCGATGTTCAGCCGAGCGTCACGGCGATCTCGGCTGAACATCGGGCGGAACTGGGCAAGTCCGGGCTCGACCCCCACCGGACCGGACGGCGGATCGGGGAAAAGTGTGAGCGCTAACACTTCCCAACCGCCATCGGGTACGCCGAAGGCCGGCCGTCTCCGGGAGGATCCGGAGACGGCCGGCCTTCAACGCCTGCTTCACCAGGGCCGGTCGACGGCCCCGCCCGCGAGCGTGAACGTGATGTAGCCGCCCTGAAAGTCGCTGCGGTACACCCCGTTCACCACGTACTCGTCCGTCGTCGGGTAGCGCAGGTACGAGCGCTCCCACCCGAGCGCCGCCCAGCGCTTGCGGATCTCGCCCTTCACCGCGTGCGCGCCGGTCGCCACCGTGTAGTAGATCGAGTGGCCGAGGCTGAAGTGGTTGTAGCGCCCGATCCCGTCCGGCGTCACGCCTTCGTCGGTCGTCGGGTAGCCGAGGCCGCGTTCGTAGTCCAGCGCCGCCCACTTCTTGCGGATCTCGCCGAAGATGGCGTGCGCGCCGGTGGCGTTCGTGTAGTAGATCGAGCCGACGTTGCCACCCTTGATGAAGTGGTTGTAGCGGCCCACCCCGTCCGGCGTGCCGGCCTCGTCGGTCGTCGGATAGCCCAGACCACGCTCGTAGTCCAGCGCCGCCCACTTCTTCCGGATCTCACCGTAGAGCGCGTGCGCGCCCGTCGCGGCCGTGTAGTAGATCGAGCCCACGTTGCCGTTGTTGACGAAGTGGTTGTACTGAGCGACACCGTCCGGAGTGGACGTCGTGTCGGTCGTCGGCGGGCCGAGCTTGGCGTGCCCGCCGAAGGCGAGGTACTTGGCCAGCACCGGGCCGGTGAGGAACCTGGTGCCGCCCACCGCGCTCCAGTACAGCCGCCCGTTGGCGTAGGTCCGGTAGTGGACTCCGCCGTCGGTGACCTCGGCCGCGGTCGGCGCCCCGAGCTTCGCCTGCAGCGCCGGGTCGGCGTTGTAGCGCTGGTCGATCGGCGTGGCGTAGTTCGCCGTCAGCGTCATGTCGGTCGTGCCGACGGTGACGACCCAGGTGGTGGCCGCCGGGCCGCCCTGCCAGCCGGTGAACTTCGAGACCCCGTCGGTGCCCAGCGGCGCGGCTTCGACGTCGAAGGTGGCACCTTCGGCGACCATCGCCGTGCTGACGCCGCCTTCGACGGGGATGCTCAGCGCCGCGGGTTGCGTCCCGAGCAGGGTGATCCGGTGCTCACGCGGCCAGGCCACGTAGGTTTTCGAGGCGGTCACCCCGGCGCTGTCGGTCACCGACGCGGTGAACTCCATCCGCGAGTCCGGGTGGTCGGTGAACAGCGCCGCGAAGCTCGCCCCGGTACCACCGGTGCTCGGGTGGGAGTGGCACGTCGCCTCGCTCGGGCAGTGCCGCACCGCGGAGGTCCACGTGATCGGCAAGGCGCCGTCCTCGACGTCGGTCGCGGTGGCGCTCACGGAAACCTGCTGGTTCACCGCGAACGTGGCGGTGTCCCCGGGTGTGGTCAAGGTGACCTGCGGGGTGTGGTTGCCGGGCGCGACCGCGATGGTGGTCGTCCCCGACGCCCCCAGCGGATCCCGGACGGTGAGCCTCGCCGTGAACGTCTCGGTGCCCGCCGCGTAGGCGTGCGACACCTTCGCGCCGGCGTCGACGGCGGTGGTCCCGTCGCCGAAGTCCCAGTCGTACTTCAGCGGGTCGTTGTCGTAGTCCACCGACGCCGAACCGTCGAACGAGACCGTCCGGGTGGCGGGGTCGGTGGTCGACGACGCGCTGGCGACCGGCGCGGTGTTACCGGCCGAATAGCTCAGCCGGCGCAGCTTCCCGGAGAGGATGTCGGCGTAGACGATGTCGCCGTTCGGCGCCGCCGCGAACTTGACCGGACCACCGATGTCGGTGAACACCGGCGGGTTCTCCGGCGCCTTCGTGAGCCGGCCCTGGTCGTCGTACTTCATCGTCCAGATCTTGTGCGTCACGTAGTCGCCGAAGAAGTACGAGCCCCGGTAACCCGCCGGGTAGCTGGATCCGTTGTAGACGATCCCGCCGCTGACGCTGTTGCCCTGCATCGCACCGCTGCCGTGCTGGTACTCGAACACCGGCGGCTGGTTCGCCACCCCGGCGCACTCCGCGAGACCGCTGTAACCCGGCGTCGGGTGGCTGCCCTCCCAGCACGGCCAGCCCTGGTTCGCCCCGCGCTGCACGACGTCGACCTCTTCCCACGTGTTCCAGCCGACGTCACCGGCGACCGGCAGGCCGAGGTTCTGGTCGATGCTGAAGCGGAACGGGTTGCGGAACCCGCGCGCGAACACCTTGCTCGCGGTCGAGCCCGGGTTCGCCGCGTCGTAGTACGGATTGGCCGGTAGCCCCTTGCCGTCCGCGGCCAGGTGGAAGATCTTGCCGTAGGGCTGGTTGACGTCCTGGGCCCGCAGCGCGCCCGGGTCCACCTTCGAGAAGTCGCCGTTGTCGCCGATGGACAACCACAGGGTGCCGTCCGCGGCGGCGGCGACCTCGTCGATGCCGTGGACGTCGAAGATGCCCGGCACCTCGAACAGCGACTGCTCGCCGGTCAGCCCGGTCGGCGCGCCCGCCGTGTCCACGGTGACGGTGAAGCGGGAAAGGCGCATGACGAAGCCACTGCTCTGGTTGACCGAGCGTGTCAGGTAGATCGTGTGCGAGGTGGCGTAGTCCGGCGCGACCGCCAGACCGGCCAGACCGAGGTCACTGACCGAGCGGGTCGGCAGCGTCGCGATGGTCCGTCCCGTCCCGGCCGCGGGCAGCCAGCGCACGCGGCCGTCCTTGGCGGTGGTGAGGACGGAACCACCGGGCAGGTAAGCGAAGTCGGTCAGTTGGTACTGCCCCAGTCCGGTGTCGGTGTCCTGCAGCACGAAACCCGGCGGGAGTGCCGCCGCTGCCGCCTCGGTGGCCACGACGGGCAGTAGGGCACCGGTAAGTACCGCCGCCACCAGGACGTGCCGGAGTGCGTGAAGTTTTCTCAAGGCCATGTCGGGTCCCCTTCCCAGCCGTCCTGTATCGCCCGAACCGGTACTTCGGTTGCACTCCGGCGCCCAAATTGACCCTTTTGCACTAGCCGACCGGGCTCGCGACGGGCTTTGCGGCCGCGATCGCGTGGCGGCGGCTCGGGAGCATCGACGTCGGGTGGCGGACGCTCCACGCCGCCGTCCGGCAGATCAGCTCCTTCAGCCGGGCGGCCGTCCGGCCGGTGACCGCGGACGGCTTGGGCCGGTCGTCCGGCGTCACCCACTGCACGACCGCGTCCCGGCGGCCGAGGCTGACGCACTGGGCGGAGTAGCCGATCTTGTTCGGCGGGATATCGCGCCCGGTCAGGCGGGCGGCGATGGCGTCGGCCGCCAGGTAGCCCGCGGGAACTCCCGAGGCGCACGACATCCGCAGCGGCGTGCCGTCCGCGCCCGGGGCGAGCGCGGCGTCACCGACGGCGTAGACGTCGGGGTGCGAAACCGACCGCATGGTCTCGTCGACGACGATCTGTCCCGTCTCGGCGACCCGCAGTGTCGTGGCCGCGGCGATGGGGTGGACGGCGAAGCCGGCCGTCCAGACGGTCACCCGGGCCGGGATCTCCCGGCCGTCCGCGGTGCTCGCGCCGTCCGGGCCGACGGTCGCGATGCCGGTGTGCTCGTGCACCACGATGCCGAGCCGGTCGATCGCCGCGCGCAGGTGGCGCCGGGCCTTCTCGCTCAGCCAGTCGCCGAGGCCGGCGCGGACGGCGAAGGAGACCTCGAGGTCGGGCCGGGCTTCGGCGATCTCGGTGACGGTTTCGATGCCGGTGAGGCCGCCCCCGACGACGAGCACGCTCGCGCCCGCGCCGAGCTCCGCCAGGCGCGCCCGCAGCCGCAGCGCGGACTGCTTGCCGGCGAGGTGGCAGGCGTGCTCGGCGACGCCCGGGACGCCGCCGACGGCCGCGGTGCTGCCGAGGGCGTAGACGAGCGTGTCGTAGGGGATCTCTTCGGAACCGCCGACGCTGACGGTCTTGCGCTCGGCGCCGACGGCGGTGACCTCGGCGACGCGCACCCGCACGCCAGTCCCCGCGAAGACGTCGGCCAGCGGGCGGGGCCTGAGGTCCTGGCCGCTCGCGAGCTGGTGCATGCGGACGCGCTCGACGAATTCGGGATCGGCGTTGACGAGGGTGATTTCGGTGTCGGCGGGGCGCAGCCGCTTGGCCAAGCGCCCCGCGGCGGCGGCTCCGGCGTATCCGGCCCCGAGTACGACGATGCGGTGCTTCATGGTTTCGCTCCTGTCCGGTGGGTGTTCGCTGCCTGAACCGGATGGCGGCGCGAAACCTGACAGGTGTGCGGTGTGACCTGAGTCACCAGTCGCCGGTGAGCGGCTCCCCCGGTGCGGAGCCGGCCCACTGGCGCGTCGCGCGGGCGAGCTTGCCGGGGTTCGCCTGGGCGTGCACGGCCGCGATGCCGTCGGCGGTCACGTCCAGCGCGAAGACCCCGGCGACCCGGTCGCCGACCACCAGCACCAGCGCGGGCACGCCGTTGGCGACCACGGCGAACAGCTCGGGGCGGCCGCCGATCATTTCCCACTTGGCGTCGGTCGGCTTGAACAGCGTGCGCAGGAACCTCGCCACCCGCAGGGCGCCGGTGATCGGCTCGGGCACCGAGAAGACGACGCCGCCACCGTCGCCGACGGCGATCGCGTCGTCGGTCAGCAGCCGCACCAGCGAGTCGGTCTTGCCGCTGAGCGCCGCCGCGAGGAACTCCTCGACGATCTTCCGGGCCGCGGCCGCGTCGACCGTCGGCCGGCGCCGCTCGGTGGCCAGGTGCTGCTTGGCCCGCCGGTAGACCTGCTGGCTGTTCGCCTCGGACAGGTCGAGCATCCCGGCGATTTCGCCGTGGGTGTAGCCGAACGCCTCGCGCAGCACGTACACGGCACGTTCCTGCGCCGAGAGCCGCTCCATCAGCGTGAGCATCGCGATCGAGACCGACTCGCGCTGCTCGGCGGTCTCCGACGGGCCGAGCATCCGGTCCCCGGCGAAGACCGGCTCGGGCAGCCACTGGCCCACGTAGGTTTCGCGGCGGGCCCGCGCCGAGGTGAGCCGGTTCAGGCAGAGGTTGGTGAGCACCTTCGTCAGCCACGCCTCGGGCGTCTCGACGTGCTCCCGGTCCGCGGTCTGCCAGCGCAGGAAGGTGTCCTGCACCGCGTCCTCGGCGTCGGCCCCGACCCCAGCAGGCGGTAGGCGATGGCTTCCAGCCGCGCCCTGGCCCCCTCGAACACCGCCACCTCGTCCAGCATGGCGTCCATCCAACCACCGCGCTCCGCTCTAGATTGGACGGCATGAGCACGACCGCCGAGAAGGCCACCCTCCTGCAGGAGCTGCACGCCGCGCCCGAGCTGCTGCTCGTCGTCAACGTCTGGGACGCGATCACCGCCAAGGTCGTCGCCGAGACGCCGGGTACCCGGGCCCTCGCGACCCCCAGCCACGGCATCGCCGCCTCGCGCGGCTACCCGGACGGCGAGAAGATCCCGCGCGACGAGATGATCGCCGAGGTCGCCCTGATCGTGCGCACCGCGGGCGACCTGCCGGTCACGGCCGACCTCGAAGCGGGCTACGGCGACCCGGGCGGCACGGTGGCCAGGGCCATCGAGGTGGGCGCGGTCGGCGCCAACCTCGAGGACCAGATGAAGCCGCTCGGCGAAGCCGTGAAGGCGGTCGAAGCCGCCGTCGCGGCCGCGGAGTCGGCCGGGATCGACTTCGTGCTCAACGCCCGCACCGACGCCTTCCTCAAGACCGACCCGGAGACCGCGATGGCCGAGGCGATCACCCGCGGCCGCGCCTACCTCGACGCGGGCGCGTCCAACTTCTTCGTGCCCGGCAAGCTGGACGAGGACCAGGTGGCGCGTCTGGTCGGCGAACTCGGCGAGCGCAAGGTGAACCTCATCGGCATCCCCGGCTCGATCTCGTTGGCCCGGGCGCAGGAACTCGGCGTGTCCCGCGTTTCCTACGGTCCGTGGAGCCAGAACGTCGCGCTGACCGCGCTGGCGAAACTGGCCGAAGACGTCTACGCCGGTGGGGGTTTGCCCGCGGACACCCGCAAGCTCAACTGACCCGCCGGGAAAGACCGTAGCCGGATCGGCGGCGACCTGCGATCATCGGATACCGGGCCTTCCCCGAAAGGAAGCCGGTGTCATGTCGATAGTGTTGTTCGCCGTCGGCGCGGCCTTGCTGATCTACAGCGCGGAAAAGCTGATCGTCTACCTGGTCGGCGCGGCGGCCGGGTTGCGCGTCTCCGTTTTCCTGCTCGCGATCGTCTTCACCGGAATCGAATTCGACGACGTCGCGCTCGGCGTCGTGCTGAACGCCGAGGATCTCGGCGATGTCGCGCTGGGCACGGTTTTCGGCACGGCGATCTCGATGATCGGCATCGTGCTCGCGCTCGCCGCGATCGTTTCGCCGACCAAAGTGGACATTCCGCGCCCGTACCTCGTACTGTTCGCCGCCGCGCCGCTGGCGCTGATTCCGTTCGTCCTTTCGGAACCGCTCACGCCGCTTTACGGCGTAGTGCTCGTGGTGCTTTTCGCCGCTTTCCTCGGTTACGTGGCCACCCGGGAGCTGAACCGCACGACTCCGATCTTCCGGAACGCGGAAATCCTCGAGAAACTGGAAGTCGGCGCGCGGCCCGGCACCCCGCCGGCGGCCGGCGAGCCGCCGTTCGCCGTACCGATGCCGTTCGACAAGAGCCGCCCGGTGCCCGGCTGGGCCGCGGCCGGGCTCGCCCTCGTCGCGCTGGCCGGGGTCGTCGCCGGCGCGGCCGCCACCAGCTACGGCACGAAAGGGATCCTGGCGGACTACCGGCTCCAGGGCGGCCTGTTCGGCGCCACCATCGCCACCCTCGTGCTCACCCTCGAAGACGTGTTCCTGACCGTCGAACCCACCCGCAAGGGCGCGCCCGAACTCGGGGTCGGGAACGTCATCGGCAGCGTCGTCTTCGGGGTCACCGCGAAACTCGGCATCATCCTGCTCGCGGGCGGCAGCATCCTGGTCGACGACTACGTCCTCACCTGGCACCTCCCGGTGCTCGTCGTGATGACCACGCTCGCGGCGGGCTTCCTCGCCACCCGGCAGTTGAAGCGCTGGCACGGTTTCCTGCTGCTCGCGCTCTACCTCGCCTACTGGGCCCTCAGCTTCGCGCTCTTCGGCGGGGCTCCCATCGGGACGGACTAGCGTTCGCCGTCTCGATCGCGTGCTCGACGAGGTGGTGGTCGGGCGAGAGGTGGCAGACGGGGTCGGTGCGCGCGGCGTCGCCGGTGAGCTGGAACGCCTGGCAGCGGCACCCCCCGAAGTCGACCTCGCGCCGGCCGCAGCCGCGGCAGGGGTCCGGTAGCCAGTCCGTTCCCCGGAACGCCGTCATCACCGGTGCTTCCGCCCAGATCCGGGCCAGGGAGCCGTCCCGCACGTTCGCGCGCGGCAGCGACAGGGCCTGCGCGGCCGGGCACGGCAGGACGTCGCCGTCCGGCGTCACGGTGAGCTGCCGGGACGCCCAGCCGCCCATGCACGGCTTCGGGTAACGGCTGTAGTAGTCGGGCACGACGTAGATCACTTCCATGCGCAGCCGCTCGCGCGCCGCACGGACGACGGCCTCGGCGGCGTCGAGCTGGGCCCGTGACGGCAGCAGCGCGTCGCGGTTGCGCCAAGCCCAGCCGTAGTACTGGGTGTTGGCCAGCTCCACCCGGTCGGCGCCGGCTTCCTCGGCGAGCGCGAGCAGCCCGGCGACGTGCTCGATGTTCTGCCGGTGCAGCACCACGTTCACCGTCAGCGGCCAGCCCAGCTCCTTGACCACGCGCATGGCTTCGAGCTTGCGGTCGAAGGAGCGGATCCCGGCGATCCGGTCGGCCAGTGCGGGTTCGTCGGCCTGGACGCTGACCTGCACGTGGTCCAGCCCGGCCGCCCGCAGCTGGTCCGCCCGGCGCCGCGACAGCCCGAGCGCGCTGGTCACGAGGTTGGTGTACAGGCCCAGATCGCGGGCCGCCGCGACGATTTCGACGAGGTCGCCCCGCAGCAGCGGTTCGCCGCCGGACAGGTGGCACTGCAGCACTCCCAGGTCGCGGGCCTCGGCCAGGACCCGCCGCCACTCGCCGGTGGTCAGCTCGCCGGAACGGCCAGTCAGCTGCACGGGGTTCGAGCAGTACGCGCAGGCCAGCGGGCAGCGGTGGGTGAGCTCGGCCAGCAGGCCGAAGGGGCTATCCATCGGCGAGCTCCACGCAGCGCCGGGCGACGAGCCGCGCGAGGAACTGCCGCACCTCGTCGCCGGGCACGGTCCCGTACCGCGTCCCGAGCTCGGCGACGACGTCGGCGACGGTCCGCTGCCCGTCGCACAGCCCGAGGATGTCCGCGCCGCTGCCGTTGAGCACCACGACCGTTTCGGGCAGCAGGAGGATGGGCCGCTGCCGGGCCCGGTCGAAGCTCAGCCGGACGTGCCGCGCCAGCCGCGGCCGGTCCGTTGTGGACACTTCGGGCACGGTCACTCCGGGTACGCTCGGTCGATGGCGTCCATCAGGCTCCACAGGACGTCGCACTTGAACGACAGCGCGTCGACGGCGCGCGCCTGGGATTCCGCGGACCGGCAGTGCTCGGTGACGACCTCGAGCGCGTGCTCGCAGTCGCGCGGCGCCTGCTCGAGCCGGGCGCGGAAGTACGCCAGTCCCGCGGGGTCGATCCACGGGTACCAGCGCTCGAACGCGGCCAGCCGCTGCGCCATCAGGTCGGGCGCGAACAGCTCGGTGAGCGACGACGCGACCGCCTCCACCCACGGGCGGGTCCGCGCGAAGGTCACGTAGGCGCCGACCGCGAACCGCACCCCGGGCACCAGGTGCCGGTGGTCTTGGACCTCTTCACGGCTCAGCCCGGCGGCCTCGCCGAGCCGCAGCCACGCCTCGATCCCGCCCTCCCCCGCGTGCGCGCCGTCGTGGTCGGTGATCCGGCGGATCCAGCGGCGGCGGACCTCGACGTCCGGGCAGTTCGCGAGGATCGCCGCGTCCTTGCGCGGGATGTTCTCCTGGTAGTGGAAGCGGTTGGCCACCCAGCCGCGCAGCTGCGCGGGACTCAGCAGGCCCGCGTTCATCCGGACGTGGAACGGGTGCTGGTCGTGGTAGCGACGCGAGTGTGCGCGCAACGTCTCGACGAACGTCGTTTCCGCGGTGATCGTCATGGCACTCCACCTCCCTAGTGGCAGGGGCGTCGGCGTCGGTGTGGACAGCCGGCGGGTGGTCCGCCGACGTCTTGAATGACTCATTCAGGACCTCCGAGGACCTGAATGAGTCATTCAAGACCTTTGAGGGGGGCCACGGTCGCCGAACGGCCCTGAACCACTTCGGTACCGGCCCTAGTCGTCCAGCCGGGCGACGTACATCGTCACCTCGGGCGCGACGGCGATCTCGTCGAACTCGGGCGTCTCCCACGCCACGACTTGAGGCTCCATGGATTCACCTCCTCTGCCCGATCCGCAAACCCGGTCCGCAAGCCCGACCTACGACGTTTCCGGCAGGGCGAACACGATCAGCGCGCTGCCGTGGCCCGCGCCGAGCATGCCGGGGAGGAACCCCTCGGCCCAGCCGCCCCAGCCGACCGGCACGGCGATGTGCTGCCGTCCGTCGACCGAGTACGTCGTCGGGCTGCTGTGGTGGCCGCTGCCGCACTGGAACTGCCACAGCAGCTCGCCGGTGCGCGCGTCCAGCGCGTTGAACTCGCCGGACGGCTCGCCGGCGAACACCAGGTCGCCGCCCGTGGCGAGCGTCGACGCGCACATCGGGAGCTCGTTGCGCCAGCGCCACTTCTCCTCGCCGGTCGCGTCGAAAGCACTTACCGAACCGGCCATGTCGTCGATGTCCACCGCGACTCCCGCGCCCCAATACGGGATGCCCTCCCGGAACTCCCGGCGCCGCCGGGTCGCCGTGGCCCCGGTGTCCTGCACCGGGACGTAGAAGAGCCCCGTCTTCGGGCTGTAGGACGCGTGCGTCCACTCCTTGGCGCCGGCCGGGCCGGGGTAGAAGTGAACCGGGACGCCTTCCTTCTCCGGGTACACCTTGGCCGTGACCTTGCCGTCGCGCGTGATCGCGCCCCAGGTGATCCGGTCCACGAACGGCGTGACCTGCACCAGCGAGCCGTCCGTGCGGTCGAGGACGAAGAAGTAGCCGTTCTTGTCGAAGTGACCGAGCAGCTTGCGCCCGTCCCGCTCGAACAGGATGCATTCGGCGATGCTGTCGTAGTCCCACAGGTCGTGCGGCGTGCACTGGTGGTGCCAGCGGATCCGGCCGCTGTCGACGTCGACGGCGACGATGCTGTCGGTGTGGAGGTTGTCGCCTTCCCGGACTTCGCCGTCGAAGTCGGGCGCCGGGTTGCCGGTGCCCACGTAGAGCAGGTTCGTCTCCGGGTCGAACGTGCCGGTGAGCCAGCAGTTCGCGCCGCCCCGCGCCCAGGCCTCGCCCTCGGCGGGCCAGGTCTCCGAGCCGGGTTCGCCGGGCTTCGGCACCATGTAGCAGCGCCACTGGTGGTCGCCGGTCTCGAGGTCGAACGCGTCGAGGTGACCGCGCACGCCGAATTCGCCGCCGGAGCTCCCGGCGATGACCAGGTTCTTCACGATCAGCGGCGCCACCGTGGCGCTCTCGCCGGCGCGCACGTCACCGTAGGTCTTGACCCAGACGCGCTTGCCGGTGGTGGCGTCGAGCGCGATCAGCCGCGCGTTCGCCGAGACGAAGAAGACCTTGCCCGCGGCCACCGCCACCCCGCGGTTGACGTTCCCACAGCACAGCGACACGTCGAAGGGCACGGCGTGCTTGTACCGCCAGATCTCCACGCCCGTCTTCGCGTCGAGCGCCCACACCCAGCCGTCCCAGCCGGAGAGGAACATCACCCCGTCGACGACGATCGGGGCGGCTTCGAAGGAGTAGGTCGACGCACCCGCGATCAGCCCGGTCGTGCCGGCCTGGAAGATCCACGCGGGGACGAGCCGCTTGACGGTCTCGGTGTCGATCTGGTCCAGCGGGCTGTACCGCTGCCCGTCGTAGGCACCGTAGTAGGTGAGCCAGTTGTGGGGCTCCTCGCGGGCGTTGAGGATGCGCTCGTACCCGAGCCGGGCCACCACCGGCGGCGCGACCTCGCCGCCCGCGACCTTGCCGCTCAGCTTGCCCTGGTCGATGGCCTCGCCGGCGTCCACGTAGTCGACAGTCATGTCCTCCTCCTCACGGCCGCGGCTGCTGGGGCCGGTCCAGCCGGGCCTCCGGGGGCGCGTCGCCCAGCACGACGATCGCGCCGGTGAGCCCCCGGCCTTCGTCGTTGCCCGTCGGCGAGCTGAACCAGTAGTAGCCCGGCCCGTCGAGGTTGAGCGTCGCGCGGCCCTTGGAGTGGTTCACCAGCCAGATGAACTTCCGGTCGCCGTTGCTCGGCAGCAGGGCGCAGTGCGTGTTCCGGTCGTCGTTGATGAGTTCGAGTTCCAGGTCACCTTCGTGCGGCATGACCAAAATGGACGGATCCCAGGTCAGCTCGTCCGGGTTGATGCGGATGGTGGCCCGCAGGCGCCCGCCCGGCCCTTCGGTGGCCTGCCCGATGTTCCCGGTGCCCAGCACAGCGCCGAGCGCCGCCTTGTTCTGCGCGTCCAGCCCGATCTTGTTGAGCAGGTCGACGCGCTCTTGGATGCTCGTCATCGGCCTTCGTCCTCCTCACCCGATCTCCGTGGCCGGGAATCAAGCTACGCCGGGCACGGCGGGCAGCAAGGGCTCGCGCCGTTCACCCGCCCGCGGCTACCGTTCACCCCCGTTCGGGCACCACTGGCGATCGAGGTCCATGACCTTGGCCCACGCGGCCACGAAGTCGCGCACGAACTTCTCCTCCGCGTCGGCGCTCGCGTAGACCTCGGCCAGCGCCCGGAGTTCGGCGTGCGAGCCGAACACGAGGTCGACCCGGCTGCCGGTCCACCAGACCTCGCCGGTGACCCGGTCACGGCCCTCGAAGACGTCCCCGGCCGGCTGCCAGCGCACCCCGGGATCGAGCAGGTTCACGAAGAAGTCGTTCGTCAGTTTCCCCGGCCGCGCCGTGAAAACACCCAGCGGCGAGCCGCGGTGGTTGGCCCCCAGGACGCGCAGGCCGCCCACGAGCACCGTCAACTCGGGCGGGCTCAGGGCCAGCAAGTCCGCCCGCTCGACCAGCTGCCGCTCCGGCGTCGAACGCAGGCGTTTCCCTTCGTAGTTGCGGAATCCGTCGGCGACCGGTTCGAGCACGGCGAAAGACTCCGGGTCGGTCCACTCCTGCGTCGCGTCCGTGCGCCCCGGGGTGAACGGGACTTCCACCGCATACCCGGCCGCGTGCTCGACGGCGGCCGCGCCCCCGAGCACGATCAGGTCGGCGAGCGAGCTCTTCTTCCGCGCCGATTCCCGCACCGTCGTCAGGGTTTCCAGCACCCGCGCGAGCCGGTCGGGCTCGTTCACCTCCCAGCCGCGCTGCGGTTCGAGGCGGACGCGGGCGCCGTTCGCACCGCCCCGCAGGTCGGTGGTGCGGAACGTCGAAGCCGACGCCCATGCCGTGGAGACGAGGTCCGCCACCGACAGCCCGGACGCGAGCACCGCTTTCTTGAGCACAGTGACGTCCGCCGCGGAAACGAGTTCGTGGTCCACCGCCGGGACCGGGTCCTGCCACAGCAGCGGTTCCGCCGGGACGAGCGGCCCGAGGTAGCGCCGCCGTGGCCCGAGGTCGAGGTGCGTCAGCTTGAACCAGGCCTTCGCGAAAGCGCTTGCCAGCCGGTCCGGGTGCGCCAGGAACGACCGGGCGATCGGCTCGTAACCCGGGTCCAGCCGCAGCGCGAGGTCCGTCGTCAGGATCGTGGGGGCGTGCGTTTTCGCGGGGTCGTGGGCGTCGGGCACCGTGCCGGCGCCCCCGCCGTTCGCGGGAACCCACTGCCACAGGCCGGCCGGGCTCAGCGCCAGGTCCCACTCGTAGCCGAACAGGGTCTGGAAGAAAGCGTTGTCCCAGCGCGTCGGGGTGGGCGTCCAGGTACCCGACAGCCCGCTGGAGATGGTGTCCGCGCCGGAACCGGTGCCGTAGCCGCTGCGCCAGCCCAGTCCCTGTTCTTCGACGGCGGCGCCTTCGGGATCGGGGCCGAGGTGGGTGTCCGGGTCGGCGGGGCCGTGGGTCTTGCCGAACGTGTGCCCGCCCGCGATCAGCGCGACCGTCTCCTCGTCGTTCATGCCCATGCGGCGGAACGTCTCGCGGATGTCGCGGGCCGAGGTGAGCGGGTCCGGGACGGTGTTCGGCCCCTCCGGGTTGACGTAGATGAGGCCCATCTGGTCAGCGGCCAGCGGGTGCGCCAGCGCGCGGACCCCGCGGTGCCGCTCGTCGCCCAGCCACTCCCGCTCGGGCCCCCAGTCGACGTCGCCGGGCGCCCAGACCTCTTCACGACCGCCCGCGT
This sequence comes from Amycolatopsis lexingtonensis, assembly GCF_014873755.1. NCBI lineage: Bacteria > Bacillati > Actinomycetota > Actinomycetes > Pseudonocardiales > Pseudonocardiaceae > Amycolatopsis > Amycolatopsis lexingtonensis. Next base: position 949,821 of record NZ_JADBEG010000001.1, on the reverse strand, counting down.
AACCGAAGGTCGTGAACCCCATCGTCTCCAGCGCCCGGTTGCCGGCGAAGACCACCAGGTCGGCCCACGAGATCTTGCGCCCGTACTTCCGCTTGACCGGCCAGAGCAGCCGGCGCGCCTTGTCGAGGTTGCGGTTGTCCGGCCAGCTGTTCTGCGGGGCGAAGCGCTGCAGGCCCGCGGCCGCGCCGCCCCGGCCGTCGCCGATCCGGTACGTGCCGGCCCAGTGCCAGACCATCCGGAGCACGAGCGGCCCGTAGTGCCCGAAGTCGGCGGGCCACCAGTCCTGCGAGGTTGTCAGGACGTCGTCGACGTCCCGCGCCAGCGCGTCGAAGTCGAGGGTCCCGAACTCCGCGGCGTAGTCGAAGCCCGGGCCCAGGGGGTCGGCCGGTGCGCGCCGGAGCACGCTCAAGTCGAGCCGGTCCGGCCACCGTTCGCGGTTGCTGCCACGCACGAAACCCCTCCGCGGCTCAGATGTTCAGCGCGCGGCGCACCGCCGGGGCGTTGCGCCGCGAGACCGGCACCAGCTCGTCCGGGCCGCCATCCATGACGAGCAGCAGCTCGCCCTTGACCCCGCGCTCGACCTCCCGGACGCGGCTGAGGTTGACCACGTACCGGCGGTGCACGCGCAGGAAGCCGGCCCCGGCCAGCTCGGCGTCGAGCTTGTCCAGGCTGGGCGACGCGGCGCGCAGGCGGCCCTGCGCGGTGGACAGCCACACGTCGTTGCCCTCCGACTCCGCGAGCGAGACGTCCGGCAGCCGCAGCAGCACCATCCGGTTGTCCCGCACCCCGACCAGCCGGCGCGGTGGTGCCAGGGGTCCTTCCGCCGGCGGCAGCGGCGCGCCTTCGGCCACCCCGAACGAGATCAGGTGCCCGATCAGGTGCGCGGACGAGAAGACGGGCCGGATGCTGATCGCCGTCGGCTCGTCGGCCAGGTGGGTGTAGATCTGCGTCGAGCCGACCCAGTCGGGGTTGCGCGCCGCTTGCCCGGTGGCGTGCCGGGCGGCGCCGATCAGTTCCGGCAGCCCGGGGTTCCACCGCAGGCTCGCGTCGATCGCCGGGGTGGACGCCGGGACGCCCAGCAGCACGCTCGCCTTGTCGTCCGCGATCACCGCCTTGCCTGCGGTGTCCACGGCGGCGAGCGGGGCGCCGGAGCGCGCGCCCGCCTGGGTGAAGGCGGCGACCAGCTCGGCTCCGCTGTCGCGGGCCCGCCTTCGCAGCGCGCGCTGGGTCTTGGCGACCGCGTTCGCCAGCCACCCGCCCGCGGACGGCGGCAGCCGGCTGCGCCAGCAGGAGAGGTTCAGGCCGCCGATCGGCTCGCCGGTCACCACGTCCCGCACCGCGATGCCCGCGCTGACCCAGCTGTGGAACGCCTGGCACCAGTGCTCCGCCCCGCTGATCAGCACCGGCCCGTGCGCCTCGAGCGCGGTCCCCATGCCGTTCGTCCCCGCCGCGCACTCCGACCAGCAGAACCACGGCACCAGGTTGAAGTCGGTGGCCCGGGCGAGCGTGGCCGGGTCGCCCCACTCCCCCAGGATCCGCCCGGCGGCGTCGGTGACGCTGACGACCCCGTGCAGGCTCCCCATTTCGTGCGCCACCGAGGCGGCGCGGAACCCCAGTTCGGCGAAGACGGCGTCGTGTTCCGGAGCGTGGTCGCGCCCCGCGGCGGCCACCGGGGCCTCCGTCAGGTGGGGGTCGACCCGGTACCGCTCCCGGCAGCGGTGCCAGGAGATCGCCACGAGGGGCCGGACGCCCGGGACCTGGTCCTCGCCCCGCACGAACCGTTCCCACGCCTCGAAAACGGCGCCCGCCGCTTTGCCTTCGGTCCGGTGTGCCTCGATCATGGTGGAGAACCACGTCTCTGGTTTCGTCACTGCGTCACGATCGGCAACACCCACTGTAGGGACCATCCCCCGGCCGCGTATGTCCGTCGGCCAGGGGAACCCGTACCGCCGATTGCCCCGCTCAGTGCAGGACGCCCAGTGCCTCCGGGGTGAACGGCACCACCTCGTCGTCGCGGCCGTCGAGGATCTTCGCCGTCCACTCCGGGTCGGCGAGCAGGGACCGGCCGACGGCGACGACGTCGAACTCGTCGGCCTCCAGCCGGTCCAGGAGCCCGTCGATCCCGGTGCGGCCCGCGCCGCCACCGGCCAGTGCGGCGGTGAACTCGGTGTCGAGCCCGACCGACCCCACCGCGATGACCGGCTTGCCGGAGAGCTTCTTCGCCCAGCCCGCCAGCGTGAGGTCGGCGCCGTCGAACGCGGGCAGCCAGAAGCGGCGGGTGGAGATGTGGAAGGCGTCCGCGCCGGCGTCGGCCAGCGCGCCCAGGACGACCCCGAAGTCCTCGGGGGTCGCCACGATGTGGGCGTCGTAGTCGGACGCCTTCCACTGCGACAGCCGGATGACGACGGGGAACCCGGGCGTCACGCGTGCCCGGACGGCGGCGACGGCTTCGGCGGCGAACCGGGTCCGGGCCCGCACGCTGCCGCCGTAGCCGTCGGTGCGGTGGTTGGTGCCCGCCCAAAGGAACTGGTCGATCAGGTAGCCGTGGGCGCCGTGCAGTTCGACACCGTCGAACCCCGCGTCCTCGGCGGCCTTGGCCGCTTCGCCGAACGCCCCGACCACGTCGTCGATGTCGGCCGTCGTCATGGTCCGCCCCGGGACGGTGCCCTCGAGCGGGCGCCCGGACGGGCCGATGGCGGGGGCGCCGGGGTGCGGCGGGTCGCCGGCCAGCCGGGCCATTCCGACGTGCTGCAGCTGCGCGAAGATCCGCCCGCCCGCGTCGTGCACGGCCGCGGTGACGCGGGCCCAGCCGGCGAGCGCTTCGGCGCCGTACAGGTGCGGGACCAGGTCGTGCTGGCCGGCGGACGGGTGGTCGACGTAGCTGCCTTCGGTGATCACCAGCCCGGTCCCGCCGGCGGCCCGCCTGGCGTAGTAGGCGGCCACGTCGGCCCCCGGCACCCCGCCGGGGGCGTACCCGCGGGTCATCGGGGCCATCGCGACGCGGTTGGGCAGGGTGACCCCGCCCAGCGTGATCGGCCGGGAAAGTGTTCGTACAGCGCGGTTTTCCATGGTTCAGGTCCTCCTCGGTCGGCTTGACGACCAGGCTAGAATCTGACATGGACGTGAGGTTCAACGTCTTGTGCGGCAGATCACGTCAGGAGGACCGCGTGCGCATCGGGGAGCTGGCCGAAAAGACGGGCGTCAGCGTGCGCTCGCTGCGCTACTACGAGGAAAAAGGGATGCTCGTGCCGGAGCGCACGGCCGGCGGGCACCGCTCCTACCCGGAGGCCGGCGTCGGCCAGGTCTGGCTGATCCAGCAGTTCTACGCGGCCGGCCTGTCGAGCACGACGATCCAGGGGATCATGCCCGCCGTCCGCGCCGGGCGGGCGAACCCGGAGGTGATCGAGCTGCTGATCACCGAACGCGACCGGATCGACCGCCTGGCCCGAGAACTGGTGGACGCGCGGCAGAAGCTGGACACGATCATCGCGACCGCGTCCTCCGACTCCTGCCGGCACGACGCCCCCGACGACCCGAAGGTCACCGGTCCACGACGGCCACGACCTCGGCTTCGACCAGAATCTCCGGGTCGAACAGGATCTCGACGCCGATCAGCGCCGCCGGGGGCGTCGCCGTGATGTCCAGTTCCTTCATCGCCTGCTCGACGCCCGCGCGGAAGTCGTCGTACCGCTCGCGCCGCCAGCCGGCGGCGTACCAGGTCACGCGGACGACGTCGGCGAACGTGGCCCCCGCCGCGGCCAGCGATTTGGCGACATTGCGGTAGACCTGGACGACCTGGCCCGTGAGGTCGCCGGGCGCGACCAGCGCGCCGTTCTCGTCCCACGCGACCTGACCGGCGAGGTGGACCTGCGTCCCCCCGGTGGCCACGGCGACGTGGTGGTAGTCGGGGACCACGACGTGGCCGTCCGGGTTGATCAGCGAAACCGGCATCCTACTCACTCCTTGAGTTCAATCTTGAAGTGATTTCAGTCTGCCTTGACTTCAAGAGTGAAGTCAAGGCGAGGCGGTACAGTGACGCGATGGCCTCGATCACCAGCCCGGGTACCGGCGGCGCCGCGGACGAGCCGCGGTGGCTCGACGCCGAGGAGAAGGAAGCCTGGACCGGCTTGATCTCCCTGGCGCTGCTGATGCCCGGCCGGCTCGAGGCGCCGTTGCAGCACACCGCGGGCGTCACGCTGTTCGAGTACATGACGCTCAGCCAGATCTCCGAGGCCCCGGACCGCCGGATCCGGATGAGCGAGCTCGCCTACCTGACGAACGGCTCGCTCTCCCGGCTGTCCAATGTGGTCAAGCGCCTGGAGAACCGCGGCTGGGTCACCCGCTCCCCCGACCCGGCCGACGGCCGCTACACGCTGGCCGCGCTCACCGACGCCGGCCACGAAGTCGTCGTCACCGCCGCGCCGGTCCACGTCCGCTCGGTCCGCGAGCTGGTGCTCGACCCGCTCACGAAAACCGACCGGCAGGCCCTCGCCCGCATCGCGGCCAAGCTCCGCACCCGCCCGGCCGACTACGGCGAGCCCGGCTGACTCACCGCCGTTCGGCGGTCGCCGCGGTGAGCAGGGTCAGCGCCGCCTGGGACGACGAGCCGGGCTCGGCGGTGACGACCACAAGCGTCTGCTCGGGCGCGTGCGCGAGCGTGAGGGTCTGCTGGTGCACGGTCAGGTCGCCGACGAGCGGGTGGCGCATGGCGTACTCTGTCGCGGCGCAGGCGAGCACCCGGTGGTCGGCCCACATCGCGGCGAACCCGGCGCTGCCCGTGACGAGCTCGCCGATCAGGGTGCTCAGCAGCCGGTCGTCCGGGTGCTTCCCCGCGGTCAGGCGCAGGTTGCCGACCACCGCGCGGGCCTTCTCTGTCCACTGTGGATAGAGATCGCGGGTGTGCGCGTCGAGGAAGACCAGCCGCGCCATGTTAGGGCGGTCGGCGGGGCGGCCGGGTGCGGCGAAGTCGAGGTGGCCGGCGAAGAACGCGTGCCCGGCCCGGTTCCACGCCAGCACGTCGGTCCGGCGCCCCAGCACGATCGCCGGCACGTCACCCAGCCCGGCCAGCAACTGGGTGGTCGCCGCACCGACCCGCTCGGCAGGCGGCCGCTTCGCGACGCGGCGACGGGGCGGCCGGGCCAGGACGCGCAGGTGCTCGTGCTCGTCCGCGTCGAGCCGCAGCGCGCGGGCGATGCCGTCGATCACCTCATCGGAGGCGTTCACCGACTGGCCCTGCTCGAGCCGCACGTAGTACGACGCGCTCACCCCGGCGAGGCTCGCGACCTCTTCGCGGCGCAGGCCGGGCACCCGCCGCCGTTCGCCGTAGGTGCGCAGCCCGACGTCGTCCGGGTGCAGCCGCGCCCGGCACGCCTGCAGGTACTCGGCCAGCTGCCCCTGATCGACCATGACACCGAGTATGCCGGGACCGCGGCGGCCGAGCCTGCCCCTGCCGGGGGTAGGAAACCGCCGCCCCCGGCGGGCAGCTCGTCCGATGGTGCCGCCCCGGCCTTCTTCTCGTTCGCCCGGCGAGCCTGGGTGGTCGCTCCGCCGCAGGTCGTCTACAACCTGATCAACGACGTCGGCAAGATCGAGCTGTGGGGCGCGACGGCGCCCCGCGTGCGCCACGACGAAGGCGGCGAACGCGAATGGGACACGCGCTCGCAGGTCCTCCCGCCGACGCGCCCGCCGAGTTCGCGCTCGTCATCGGCGGTCTCGGCTAGTCCCGGCTCGATCGTGACCCAGGAGTGGCAGCTGCTGCGCCTGGATCCCGTGCTCGGCTCGACCGCCCGCGACGTGGCCGGGCTCCGGGACGAGATGGCGTCCAGCGTGGAGCGCACCCTGTTCGCGCTCTCCCGCTGGCTGCACGAGCGCTCAGCGAAACACCTCCACCACGGGCCGCTCCGGGGTGTGGGGTGCCCAGCCCGGGTCCCCGGTCCGAGCGAAACCGACCCACGCGCGGTGCACCCGAGCCGCCAGGCCCGCGGGCGCCGGGCCGGGGCCCAGCAGCCCGGTGTCCCCGTGCAGCCACGGCTCATCGGCGACGTCGAAGACGAACGGCAGCTCGACGGTGTGGGCCGCGCCGAGCCGGCCGTCCAGCGCCGTCGAGCGGTGCGCGAACGAGTACACGTACGTCGGCCCGGGAGCGTGTGCCGCGATCAGCCGGGCCGTGCCGGCGCCGAACAGGGCGTCGCCGAGCAACGCCGATCGCAGCTCGCCCGGGCTCGCGTCCGGCCGGGCCGCGCGAAGCTCGGCGACCGCGGCCTCGGGGTCGTCCCGGCTCGCCGCCGCGACGGCGAGCACGTCGGCGTCGGTGGAGCCGTCGAACTTCCCTTGCGGCACCAGGTAAAGGTGTCCCTCCTCGGTCGTGGTGCCGATGAGCAGCTCGACGTCGTCGCCCTGCGCGTCCGCCGGCTGTACCGGGAGCACCAGGCTGAACGGGCTGAGCCCGACGAGCGGATCGGTGGCGGTCGCCGTCCGCAAGTCCACACCGGACAGTGCGGGCGTGACCGCCACCAAGCGGTCGTCCGGGATGGCCGCGAAGGCCTCGGCCGTCGGCTCGGTCCCGAGCGCGGCGGCCGCCGCCGCGGTGACGCGCCGCGCCTGCTCCGGGGTGAACGCGCCGGTGCCGCTGCCGCTCTGCACGATCGCCCGCCGGAACAGGCCCTTCGCTTCCGGCGTGGCCAGCAGGCCCGCGGTGAGCGTCGCCCCCGCGGACTGCCCGAACACCGTGACGTTGCCGGGATCGCCGCCGAACGCCCCGATGGCGTCGCGGACCCAGCGCAGCGCGGCGAGGACGTCCAGCAGCCCGCGGTTGTCCGGAGCGCCGTCCAGGACCAGGAACCCGGGGATCCCGAGGCGGTAGTTGACGGTCACCAGGACGACGCCGTCCCGCGCGAAGGCCCGGCCGTCGTAGAGCGCGGCCGCGGTGGAGCCGGTGACGAATCCGCCGCCGTGCACGAACACCATGACCGGCCGCTGCCCGCCGTCGGCGGCCGGGGTGCGGACGTCCACGGTCAGGTACTCGTCCCCGCGCACCCAGCCGGGACCGAAGTACGGGCTCAGGTCGAGCCGGCCGAAGTCCCGCGACGGCTGCGGTGCGGTGGGCGAAGGCCGCGTGCCGTCCCGGACGCCGGTCCAGCCCGGGTGCGCCGCGGGTGCGGCGAAGCGGCCCCGGCCGAGGGGCGCGGCCGCGTACGGGATGGCCCGGTAGCGCTCGCCGAACCGGTCGCGGGTGCCGCGCACCGCACCGGACGGCAGGTGCGCGACCGGCTGCCGGGAGCTCACGCGACCCGCGCGAAGCCGGCCCACTCCGCGATCGCGAACCGGGAACCGTCACGCCGGATCTGCACCCCGCCGGGCCCGGGCAGGTGGGCCGGGAACACCAGCGCGCCGGTCTCGGCCGCCGCACCGAGCAGCCGGTGCCGGGTGGCGCGGGCCTCGGCTTCGTCCTCGCAGAAGCACGAGTTGACCTCGGGCGTCACGATCTGCTGCGGCGTGTGCACGAGATCGCCGGCGAACAGCGCCCGGTCGCCGCCGGATTCCAGGTGCAGCACCGACGATCCCGGCGTGTGGCCGGGCGCGAGCTCGAGCCGCAGGTTGCCGTCGATGCGGTACGAACCGTCCCACAGGTCGACGAGCCCGGCCTCGCGCACGGGCGCGACGCTGTCCTCGAAGACGTTCTGGTTCCCCCGGCCGAACACGGACTTGTGCTCGTTGACGGGGTTCCAGAAGTCGAAGTCCCGCCGGGGCAGCAGGTACCGGGCGTTGGGGAAGGTCGGCACCCAGGCACGCCCGTCGAGCCGGGTGTTCCAGCCCACGTGGTCGGTGTGCAGGTGGGTGTTGACCACGAGGTCGACGTCCCCGGGGCGCACCCCGGCCGCCGCGAGCGTGTCGAGGAACGGCGTGTCGAGGTGTCCCCACAGCGCGGCGTAGGGCCGCTCCTTGTGGTTGCCGGCGCCGGTGTCGACGAGGATCGTGCGGCCTTCGCTGCGCAGCAGCCAGGTCTGGACCGCCGTCCGGACCTCGCCGGTCTCGGGGTCCCAGAAGTCCGGCGCCAGCCAGTCGCGGTTCTCCTCCCAGGACGAGCGCGGACTGGCGGGGAAGAACTCGGCCGGGGTCATGCCGACCGGGCCGGTGAACTCCGTGACGCGGGTGACGGTGACGTCCCCCAGCGTGATCTCTTCGGGAAGCGCGTTCATGGTGGTCCTCGGGGGTGGTGACGGGACGCTGACACCCCCAACGTGCCGGGGTCGGAACCGGCGAACCAGACCCCGTGTTTCCTACCCTCCGCGGGGTGTGGCTCGAGCCGCCGTCAGGCTCCGGCGAACGCGCTGTCGACGGCGTCGGCGAAGGCAGCCATGGACGGGTACTCGGCCTGGTAGGACCACTCGGCGCCCGGCTCGGGCGTCGCGCCCCAGCCCGGGCGGTCGTGGCGGCGGTTGATCCACACCGACGACAGGCCCTCGCGCTTCGCGGGAACGTGGTCGTGGAACAGGCTTTGCGCCACGTGCAGCAGTTCTTCACGCGCCACGCCCAGCGACGGCAACGTCTCGTCCAGCGCACGGAAGTGGTTCGCGGCGGGCTTGTAGGCGCCGACGTCCTCGGCCGTGATGATCGCGGCGAAGGTTCCGCGCAGCCGCTCGTTGCTCCCCGCGAACCCGGCACGGTCCACATTGGACAGAATGATCAGCTGGTAGCGCTCGGCCAGCCGGGCGAGCGCGTCGGCCGAGTCCGGGAACGCGGGCCACGCCGGCACGGACTCGCCGAGACGCCGGGCCCAGTCGTCACTCACTTCGGACCCGAGACCGGCGCCGGTCCGGCGGAACGCCTCCGCGAGCACCTCGGGATACCGCGTCGCCGGCGCTTCCCGCTCGACCGCGGCCTCATTGGCCGCGTAGGCGACCAGCAGTTCCTCCTCGGAAAGGCCGAGGCCCCGCTCCTTCGCCCACGGCGACAGGACGGCGGCGATCCCCGCCTCCCAGTCGATCAGCGTGCCGTAGCAGTCGAAGCTGAGTGCCTTGAAGTTCGTCAGGTCAAGATCGGCCATGACTCCACTGTAGGACAGCGGTTCCGATCGACGCGCACATTTCCGTTCCCCCTCACACCATCCGGCCAGTGTGCCGAACGTAGCCGCCCGCCGCCCGGAACCGCGAGGTTCGGACTGCACAGTGAACGGCCGCACCGGTTTCGCGGTGACCGGTGACCGTGGCTCAGAGCCCGCCGAGTGCCCGCATCGCGAGCCACAGCTCGTGCTTGGCGCTGGGTGCGTGCAGCAGTGAACGGCCGAGCGCCCGTTCGATCCCGGCCAGCCGCTTGCGCGTGGCCGGCGCGGAGATGCCCAGGGCCGACGCGGTGGCGGGCAGCCGGGCGTCGGCGCGCAGCCACTCCCGGAGAGTCTCGGCGCCGGCCCGGTCGAGCGGAAGCAGCTGGGACCGCGCCCAGACGACGATGGCCGGCGTCGCCAGCAGGTCGTCGAGCGTGCCGTTTGGCGGCGCGGAGACCGTCCGGTGGGCGGTGTGCAGGCGCAGGGCGAGCCACGCGGCCGACCGGTCGGCGAGCCGGGTCAGGTCCAGGCCGAGCAGGTCGTCGAGGACGCGCAGCCGCGCGGACAGCGTGTTGCGGTGGATCTTGAGGTGGCGCACGGCGCCGCTGTCGAAGGTGAGCCAGGAGTTCAACGTCGCCAGCAGTTCCTCGGCGCCGGGGTCGGCCCGCCGGGCCGGGACGTGGGTCAGGCACGGCGTCAGGAACCCGGCCGCCCACGCCGGTCCGCGGCCGCCGAGGAACGGTGTCAGGTCGGTGTGCCGGTCGAACCGGGCGTACCGGCCGGGCACGCCGCGGGCCACGGCCAGCGCGTGGAACGCCTGTTCGTAGCCGAGCGCGGTCTCGCGCAGCGGCACTTCCTGGCTCGTGCCGATCCGCGCTTCCGGGACGCGCTCGGCGATCAGCAGCTCCAGGCGGTGTTCCCGCGCGGGCGGGACGAGCGCGATCAGGTGGTGCGGGCGGACGGGACAGGGCACTATCCACGCCCCTCCCCGCGCGAAGCGTTCGATCTGCTCGCTGACCTGGCGGCGCCGGCCGGGCGGGCACTCCACGACGAACACGCGGGCCACGTCCGGCAGCCGGGGCCCCAGTGTCGCGGCGATCCGCCGGGCGGCGGCCAAGCTGCCGATCATGAGCAGGTGCAGCACGGCCTCGCGGCTGAGCGTCATCGCCGAGCTGACCCGGTGCCGCGCCTGTTCGGCTTCCGCCAGCCGCCAGCACAGGCCGAGGAGGCGGGCGGCGTCGGCGAGCAGGTCGCCGGGCCGGCGCTCCGGCCGGTTCGCGACGACCAGGTACGGCATCCGCGCGGCTTCGTCGCCGGCGTCGAGCCGGACGACGTCGATCGTGCCCGGCCCGTCGCCGAGCACCACCGACGGCGTCCCACCGCGGCGCACGCCGGCGGCGGCCGCGGCCAGGATCGCCGGCTCGGGGGCGGGCCGCTTCGCCGGCACGGCAAGGGTTCCGCCGTCGGCGTCGAGCAAGGCCACGGTGCCGCCAGTGCGCGCCGCGAGCCAGTCGAGCATCGCGCCGACCGCGCCGGGCCCGGTGGCCAGCCGGGTCAGCGCGACGAGGTCGCCGGCCCGATCGGCGGCGCCGGCCGGCGTGCCCGCGCGGGCTGCTCCGACGTCGACCACCCCCTGGTACCAGCGGGATTCACGGTACCGAAAAGCGGCCGTGGCCGACTTCCGACATCCGTCGTACACGCGTGCTCCCGAAGTTATACGGTCACCGCATGTACGTGACGCCGCCATCGCCGAATGTCACCCGCCCGGCCGCCGCCCCGGTCTGGTGGCAGGTGCCCGGACCCGGGTTCACCGCGCTGATCGGGCTGTTCATGCTGACCGTGATCTACCGGTTCGACGGCCTGTCGGAGCTCCAGATCGCTCTCGGCCTGTCCAGCGGAAGCCTGCTGCTGATCGGCTTGGTCGCCTACCTGGCCGGGGCGGCGCTCGGCGCGGTCCCCGGGCTCCTGCTCGGCGCCCGCTTCCCCATCGCGGTGGCCGTGCCCGCGACCTGCTTCCTCATCCTCGGTGTACTGCTGGCCGCCTTCGCCGACGCCGGTGGCCTGCTGATGGTGGGCCGCGCCCTGTCGGGCCTCGGCACGGGCGCGGCCGCCGGCACGACGGTCGCGCTGGTCCTGAAGCTCCGCGAACGGCGAGGTGCCCTCGCCGGGGTGACCGCCGGGCTCGCCGTGCTCGCCCTGGTGCTCGGACCGCTCATCGGCCAGCTGCTCTCCGAAGCGACGGGGTTCCGGATCGTCCAGATGGCGGCGGTGCCGTTCCTGCTCATCGCCCTCGTCGTCAACGCGGTCCTCGGCATCGTCCGGCTGACCACCGCCAAGCGCGCGGTGGCGTACCCGCCAGCCGGGTACGCCGCCTGACCCTCGCGGTCAGCGCCGCCCGGCCGCCAGCACGACGAGGAACTGGCCGCCGCCCGGCTGGACGTCGGCGGTCACCGGCAGTCCCGGCAGCAGGCGGGAGAACCGGTCCACCAGCCAGTCCGCGGCCTCCCGGGCGTCCTGCTCGGTCGGGCACCGGGCGACCATCTCGCGCCCGCCCTTGCGCTCCAGCCGCCCGGCCACGGTGATCAGCGGCGCGGGTTCGGCCACGTGCAGCCGGTCCGGCCAGGCGATGACCACCTTGACCGCGCCCTTGCGCGTGTTGCACCCGCGGTGCGCGAGCCGCTCGGGAACCTTCGCCTTCCGATCGGCGGTCCGGCTGTCGACGCTGGGCCCGCGCGGGTCGTTCACGGACATGTCCGGGTCGACCGGTTCGTCGCACACCCAGCAGCGCCAGCCATCGCGCTCGGCGACGTCTTCGAGGAGACTCACCCGAGCAAAGTAGCCTGCCGCGAACCGCGGTGCGCGGCGGCCCGGCGGCCGTCCGCCTCAGTCCGCGTTCTTCGACGCACGCCCCAGCCGCAGCGCGGAGACGAGGAAGAAGACGCCGCCCAGGGTCGCGTAGCCGGCCAGGGTCGTCAGCGACGCGCCGTCCTTCGCGGCCTGCAGGATGAACGAAGTGCCGGCCAGCACGGAGATCCCGCCGCTGAGGATCATCGGCCACTGCCCGCCCAGGCCGCGCCGGGTGACGCCGACCGCGAGCTGGACGGCACCGGCCACGATCGCCCAGCTCCCCCACACCCGCAGCACGTCAGGGATGCCGGACGCGGCGGCGAAAGCCAGCCCGGCGCCGGCGAGCAGGCTGATCGCGACGTTCACGTACAGCGCCAGTACCGGCCGGCCCGTGCCGGAGGACCGGGCGTCGACCACGGCGGCGGCGACGTCGAACAGGGGGTACAGCACCAGCAGCGCGACGCTGACCGGGCCGAGGCTGGACGCCGTGGTGAACAGCAGGCCGGCCCAGACGATGGCGAACGCGAAGCGGGCGAAGTAGAGCCGCCGCAGGGACCGCGCGAGGCCGGCGGCCGGAACGGTGCGGGTGGTCATGGGTGCTCCCGGAGTCAGGTAGACAGATCGTTCTATCTTGCGATGGCGACTATGGCAGCGGTTCGCCATGCCGTCAAGACCGACCGTTCTATCTGCTAGTCTGGGCGCAGCACCGCGAGGCAGGAGTTCACGTGTCCGAAGCCCGAGCCCGGCTGCTCTCCTCGGCGAGCCGGCTGTTCTACACCGAGGGCCTCCACTCGGTCGGCATCGACCGGGTCATCGCCGACGCCGGCGTCACCCGCGCCACGTTGTACCGGCACTTCCCCAGCAAGGACGAACTACTGGTCGCCTACCTGACCGAGGCCGACCAGGCCATCCGCGCCCAGGTGGCGGCCGCTCGCACCACCGGCGGCACACCGGCCGACGTCGTCCGCGCGGTCGCGGAGTCGATCGCCGACGGCATCCGCTCCCCCGGCTTCCGCGGCTGCGCGTTCCTCAACGCCGCCGCCGAGTATCCCGACCCGGCCCACCCGGTGCACCAAGCCGTCCTGGCCCACCGGCAGTGGTTCCTGGAAACCGTCACCGAACTACTGGCGGCGACCGGCGAATCCGCACCCGGCCCGGCGGCCCGGCACTTCGTCCTCCTCCGCGACGGCGCCATGGCCGCGGGCTGCCTGACCGACCCGGCCCCGATCTGCGAGACCTTCCTGCGCGGCGTGGACGGAATCCTGACCTACCGGAACGCCCCCGCGACGAAGGCCTGACGAGCCGGTGGTCGCCGCGGAAAAACCGCCCACCCGGGAGCCGCGCGCTCCCGGGCGGGCGGCGGCTCAGCCGACCTGCAGGTCGATGCACGCGTAGAACGCGTTCGCCGTGTCCGCGATGTTCCACACCGCCAGCACCGTCTGGCGTCCGGTGTGGCCGGACAGGTTCACCTGGTGTGAAACGGTTTCCGGGGGCTGCTCGTTGTTGCCGCTGATGTCCGCGACCTTCTGGCCGCCGACGTAGTACTCGTAGTTCGCCGTGCGGTGGCGGGCGGTGAACGTCCACGTGAAGGTCGCCGTCGTGCCGACCGGGGCGGCGTGCCAGCCCTTGCTGTCGTCGTTGAGCTCGGCGAACTGCGCGTTGCCGCCGTCGCAAGACCGCAGCCCCTTCGGGCCTTCCACGCTCTGGGGCTCGTACTTGATGTCACCGCACGGGACCGTGCCCTGGGCGCACTGCGCCTGCCGGCTGGCCGGGGAGTTCACGTAGCCGTGCGCGCTCGCGACGCCGCCGGGGCTCACCACGACCAGGACCGGTGCCAGGAGGGCGCCCGTCGCGGCCGCGACCAGTTTGCGGTTCATACCAGCTCCTTCGGGGACAGGCTCGCCTCCCGCCGGGCACGGCGAAGCCGCGGTCCGGGCCGCCCGAAGGGGTCCGCCGCGACGGGAATGAGGTGCGAGCGAAGGAAAATTGTGGTCTAGACCATACGTCGCCACGGCCGCTAGGTCAACAGATGGCAAAGTGCTGGTTCATGTTGGTAAGACGCCAACCGTCACCCGTTGTTCCGGTCAGCGGGACCCGCCGGGGCGGACCGGTCGGCGCCGGGGGCACGCGAGCCTCTAGGATCACGCCCGTGACCACCTACGACGACACTTTCGAGCACCTCGACGCCGCGGCCCTGCCGGAACGGCAGCAGAAGATCCTCGTGGCGATCCGGGACTGGGTGGTCCGGTACGGCTACTCCCCCAGCACCCGCGAGATCGGCGAAGCGGTCGGCCTGCAGTCGACGTCGTCGGTGTCGAAGCACCTGGCGAGCCTGGAGGACAAGGGTTTCCTGCGCCGCGGCTCAGGCGTGTCGCGCCCGATGGACGTCCGCGCGTTCCTGCAGGGCGGCGAAGCGCGGGAAGACCGCGACTCGGTCCCGGTGCCCGTCGTCGGCGACATCGCCGCCGGCACGCCGATCTCGGCCGTCGAGCACGTCGACGACGTCCTCAAGCTGCCGCGCGACCTCACCGGGCGGGGCACCGTCTTCGGGCTCCGCGTCCGCGGTGACTCGATGATCGACGCCGCCATCTGCGACGGCGACATCGTCGTGGTCAAGCAGCAGAACGAAGCCCACTCGGGCCAGATCGTCGCGGCGATGATCGACGAGGAGGCGACGGTCAAGGTCTACCGCCGCCGAAACGGTCACGTGTACCTCGAGCCCCGCAACCCCGCCTACGACGTCATCGACGGCGACCGGGCGGCGATCCTCGGCGTGGTCGTGTCGGTGCTGCGGAGCGTCTGACCCGCTTCACCAGGTGATCGGCAGTTCGTACACGCCGTACACGGATCCGTCGTGCTTGAACGGGATCCGCTCGACCCCGGTCGCCAGCGCGAGCGTGGGGATCCGCCGGTACAGCGTGCTGTAGACGACCTGGAGCTCGAGCCGGGCCAGCGGCTGGCCGAGGCACTGGTGGACGCCGAAGCCGAACGCGACGTGCCGGTGCGCGTCGCGGGTCAGGTCGAGGCGGTCGCCGTCGGGGAACACCGACGGGTCGCGGTTGGCGATGTCGTTGGCCATGATCAGGCCTTCGCCCGCGCGGACGGTCTCCCCCGCGATCTCGATGTCCTCGAGCGCGACGCGGCGGCGGCCGTTGTGCGTGATGTTCAGGTACCGCAACAGTTCTTCGACCGCTGACGCCACCAGCGCCGGGTCGTCGGACTCGCGCAGCAGCGCCAGCTGGTCCGGGTGCTCCAGCAGGGCCAGCGTGCCGAGCGCGATCATGTTCGCCGTCGTCTCGTGGCCGGCGATGAGCAGGAGCACGCCCATCTGCGCCGCTTCGACCCGCGTCAGCTCCCCGGCGCGCACGCGCGCCGCGAGCCCGGAAAGCAAGTCGCCGGCGGGGTTTTCGAGCTTCTGCCCCAGCAGCCGGTCGAGGTAGCCGACGAGCGCCTGGTGCCCGGCCGCGCGTTCTTCCGGCTTCGCGTCCCGCCGGATGATGACCTTGCTGTTCTCCTGGAAGAAGTCGTGGTCGGCGTAGGGCACGCCGAGCAGCTCGCAGATCACCAGTGACGGCACCGGCAGCGCGAACGCCTCGACGAGGTCGACCGGCTTCGGGCCGGCCAGCAGTTCGTCGATCAGGTCGTCGACGATCTTCTGCACCGCCGGGCGCATGGCGGCGACGCGGCGGATCGTGAACGGCGCGGTCACCATCTTGCGCAGCCGCGCGTGCTCGGGGTTGTCCATCAGGATGAAGCTGATGCCGGTGCCGCCCTTCGGCAGCGGCGCCGGGCTCGGGTAGCCGGGACGCGTCACGTCGGCGCTGACGCGCGGGTCGGCCAGCAGCGCGCGCTGGTCGGCGTAGCGCGTCACCAGCCACGGGGTGCTGCCGTCCCACAGCCGGACGCGCGCCAGCGGCGCCTCCGCCTGAAGTTCTCGGGCCGCGGGCGGCGGGTCGAACGGGCACCCGGCGGCGCGCGCCATCGGGAACCCGGGGATTTCGGCGGTGCTCGTCATCGTTCCTCCAGTTCGTGATCAGTCAACCGAAGACTGCTACGCTAAGTCAAGCGACTGATTTAATTCGGACATCCCGACGGAGGACCCGTGCCCGACCCAGCCACCCCCGGCGGCGAGACGCCGTCGCGCGCGAACCTCGTCGTGGGGGTCCTCGCCTTCGCGGGCATCGTCGTCTCGCTGATGCAGACGCTGGTCATCCCGCTGATCCCGGCCCTGCCCGGGCTGCTGCACGCGTCCGCGGCCGACGCCACCTGGGCGATCACCGCCACCCTGCTCGCGGGCGCGGTGGCGACGCCGACGGTCGGGCGGCTCGGCGACATGTACGGCAAGCGGCGGATGCTGCTGCTCAGCCTCGGCGCGCTGGTCGCGGGTTCGACGATCGGCGCGCTGTCCGACAGCCTGGCGCCGATGGTCGCCGGCCGGGCGCTGCAGGGCCTCGCGGCCGGCGTCATCCCGCTCGGGATCAGCATCATGCGCGACGAACTGCCCGCCGAGCGGCTCGGGTCGGCGACGGCGCTGATGAGCGCGTCCCTCGGCGTCGGCGGCGCGCTCGGTTTGCCCGCCGCGGCGCTGCTGGCGGAAAACGCCGACTGGCACGTGCTGTTCTGGACCGCGACCGGGCTCGGGCTCGTGGTGGTCGGCCTGGTCGTCGCGCTCGTGCCGGAGTCGCCCGTCCGCACCGGCGGCCGCTTCGACGTGCCGGGCGCGGCCGGGCTGTCGATCGCGCTGGTGTGCTTGCTGCTGGCGATTTCCAAGGGCGCCGACTGGGGCTGGGGCAGCCCGGCGACGCTGGGCCTGTTCGCGGTCGCGGTCGTCGTCCTGCTGCTGTGGGGCCGCTGGGAACTGCGGACGGCGCAGCCGCTGGTGGACCTGCGCACGACCGCGCGGCGCCAGGTGCTGCTGACGAACATCGCGTCGGCGGTGTTCGGCTTCGCGATGTTCGCGATGTCCCTGGTCCTGCCCCAGCTCCTGCAGCTGCCGGCGGCGACCGGCTACGGCCTCGGCAAGTCGATGCTGGTGGTGGGCCTGGTGATGGCGCCGTCGGGGCTGGTGATGATGGCGCTGGCCCCGGTGTCGGCCCGCATTTCGCGCACGCGCGGCCCGAAGACGACGCTGATGCTCGGCGCGGTCGTCGTCGCGGCCGGGTACGCGCTGGGCATCGGGCTGATGAGCGCGACCTGGCAGCTCGTGGTGGTGTCGAGCGTCATCGGCGCGGGCATCGGGCTGGCGTACGGCGCCATGCCGGCGCTGGTGATGGGCGCGGTCCCGGTTTCGGAGACCGCGGCGGCGAACAGCCTCAACACGCTGATGCGCTCGATCGGCACGTCGGTGTCGAGCGCGACGGCGGGGCTGGTCCTCGCGCGGCTGACCATCTCCTTCGGACCGGTGAGCCTGCCGTCGCAGAACGGGTTCCGGCTGGTGCTGGCGATGGGCTCGGCCGCGGCGCTGATCGCACTGGCGGTCGCCGCGTTCCTGCCCCGGCGCGTCCCCGCGACGCCGGCGGCGGCGAGTCCCGAACCGGCCGCCGCGGCCGGCCGCTGACCGGCCGCCCGCCGGGCCGTTCGCGCACGGTGCGCGTCCGGTCAGCGGCGGGCGGAAACCTCGGGTCAGCACCGGGCCACGGACGGCCCGGACCGACCGGAGGAGCCGGACATGACGAAGAACGCTTTGGTGACCGGAGCTTCACGCGGGATCGGCCGCGCGATCGCCCGCCGGCTCGCCGCGGACGGCGCTCGCGTCGCGGTGCACCACGGCGGCAACGAAGCCGCGGCGAAGGAGACTGTCGGGCTGATCGAGGACGCGGGTGGCCACGCCTTCCCCGTGTTCGCCCGGTTCGGCGAGGACGGCGCCGTCGAGCGGCTGGCCGAGGCGGTCGGCGAGGCGGTCGACGGCCTCGACGTCCTCGTGAACAACGCGGGCATCGGCTCGCACAGCACGATCGGCGAGCTGACCGAGGCCGAGCTCGACCAGCTGCTCGCGGTCAACGTCAAGACGCCGATCCTGCTGGTCCGGCGGCTGCTCCCGCTGCTCAACGACGGCGGGCGGATCGTCACCGTCGGTTCGATGGCTTCGCGGATCGCGGTGCCGAGCCAGATCGCCTACACCGTCAGCAAAGCCGCCGTCGAGGCGCTCGCCCCGACGCTCGCGAACGAGCTGGGGCACCGCGGGATCACGGTCAACACGGTCGCGCCCGGGCCGATCCGGACCGACCTGACCGAGCAGCTGCTGGCGATCCCGGAAGCGGCGGCCGGGCTCACCGCGATGACCGCGCTCGGCCGGATCGGCGAGCCCGAAGACGTCGCCGACGTGGTCGGGTTCCTCGCCGGGCCGGACGGCCGCTGGGTCACCGGCCGCACCCTCGACGTCTCGGGTGGCACGTACCTCGGCCCGATCGGATGACCCGCCCGGCCGCCCGGATCACGTCCGGGCGGCCAGGCCGTCGAGGTGGAGCACGCCGTCGGTGTGGTGCGCGGCCACGAACTCCGGCCCCTTCGTCACGAGGCGGGCGATCGCCGTCGCGTGGCCGTGACCCAGGCCGTGGTCCGTCTTCAGCCACGTGACGATCTCGGCGTGCTTCGTGAGGTTCTTACCCGCCGCCAGGTCGAGGAAGGCGCGCGGGGTGATGCCGGTCTGCTTCTCGGCGTTGTCGAGGTAGGCCTGGAAGGACATGGGGACTCCGTGGGTCGGCGAAAGGTCGTGACCGTCCCAAGTTCTCACCGACAACTTTTTTTGTCAAGACTTCATCGCGAACACCGCCAGCGTCGTGTACGGCAGCACGAAGGGTTCGTCGATCGCCGCGCCGACGGCGGCCAGCACCTCCGCCAGCGCGTCCGGCTCCAGCCGCGTCAGGCCGCCCGTCGTCGGCAGGAAGTCCAGCCATTCCTCGCGCGTGTACCGCTTTTCCCAGGTGAACCGCCGGAGTTCCGGCGCGCCGAAGGCACCCGACGCCCGGATCCCGTCGGCGAACCCGGTGAACATCACCTCGTACAGCTCGGCGGCGCTCCTCGATTCCGCGGCGAACGGCGAGCCGGGCATGGCGGCTTTGAGCGCGGCCTCGACCGCGGCGGGCGGCTGGAAGACGTGGGCGAACACGGCGAGCAGCCCGCCGGGCCGCAGCACCCGCGCCGCCTTCGCCGGACCGGTGGCCGGGTCGACCCAGTGCCAGGCCTGCCCCGCGACGACCGCGTCGAACGTGCGCCCGGCCGGGTCCCACTCCTCGAAAGTCGCGACTTCGACGTCGGTCCCCCGCGACCGCGCGAACGCGGCCATCCGCGCGTCGGGGTCGACGCCGAGCACCCGGCACCCGGCGGCGGCCAGCTGCCGCGCCTCGATCCCGGTTCCGCAGCCGACGTCGAGAAAGTCCGGCCCGGGGCTCGCGGCGCGCACCGCGGCCACGAGTTCTTCCGGGTACGGCGGGCGCGCGCGGTCGTAGCGTTCGGCGTCCGTCCCGAACGATTCGGCCATTCGGCGTGCTTCATGCGGTTGAGTGGGCATGCGCCCACTCTAATGGGCAAACGCCCACTCGGACAATGCGCGTTCGCCTCCGGCGTACCGGAGAATGGGGTCATGCCGACCGGGGTCCACCTGCGCGACGTGCGCCAGCAGCTGTTCACCGCCGCCGAACGCGTGCTGCTGCGCGACGGCGCGAACGCGCTGACCAGCCGCGCGGTCACCACCGAAGCGGACGTCGCCAAGGGCGTGCTGCACCGGTACTTCGCCGACTTCGACGACTTCCTGGCGGAGCTGGTCCGCGAGCGCATCGCCCGGCTCCAGGACCAGGCCGCGCTCCTGGAGGCCACCGCGGGAACACGAAGGGTCACGGAAAACGTCGCCGCGACCCTGACGGAACTGTTCGACCCGGTGACCGTGGCGCTCGTCAGCCTGCTGTTCTTCCGCGACGAACTCCGCGCCCGGTTACGCCGACCGGGTGACGGCCTGCCCATTCTGGTGGAAGCACGCGCCATGCTCGCGGACTACCTGAAGGCCGAGCGCGAGCAAGGCCGCATCGCCGCGGACGCGGACGTCGATTCCCTGGCCCTGTCCTTGATCGGCGGCGGCCACTTGCTGTTCGCGAGCCGCCGGGGCGTCCTGCTCGACGAGCGCGAACTCACGAAGGTGGTGGACACGGTCCTCGCGGACGTGCTGCAGCGCAGGCTGTTGTGACCGTCCGAAGTGGACCAACGAAAAGGCCCCGCTCGCCGGAAGCGAACGGGGCTGTCGAGTGGGCGATACTGGGATCGAACCAGTGACCTCTTCGGTGTGAACGAAGCGCTCTCCCCCTGAGCTAATCGCCCGTGGTACCAACTTCCACGAAATCCGGGGGTGGTTTCGTGGTGCGCGATACTGGGATTGAACCAGTGACCTCTTCCGTGTCAGGGAAGCGCTCTCCCGCTGAGCTAATCGCGCGCTGCGGAACTTGGTACTGACGGAAGCATATCGGACGCTCTCAAGGCCCGTCACGGGGGTCTCCTCCATCGTGCGGTGTGACCCGCTGCACTGCGGAAATCGCCGTGACACCGGGGGCCGGAAACGGGCAGACTGCACAAGACAGCCCGCGGTTTCGCCGGGCCGGCCGACCCAGGAGAGCTCCCGCCCCGATGACCGACACCGATTCCCGTCCGCCCGCCGACCTGAACCGCGCTCCGGTGCGAGCGGGGCTCCTCATCGGGGTCCTCGTCCTGTCCGCGTTCGTGATGATCCTCAACGAGACGATCCTCAGCGTCGCGCTGCGCGACCTGACCGTCGACCTCCGGGTGCCGACGACGACGGTGCAGTGGCTGACCAGCGGGTTCCTGCTGACCATGGCCGTCGTCATCCCCACGACCGGGTTCCTGCTGGAGCGCTTCTCGCCGCGGCAGGTCTTCCTCTTCTCGCTCTCGGCGTTCAGCCTCGGCACGCTGCTGTGCGCGCTCGCGCCCGGCTTCGGGATGCTGATGACCGGGCGCGTGGTGCAGGCGTGCGGCACGGCGGTGATGCTGCCGCTGCTGATGACGTCGGTGATGCGGCTCGTGCCGCCTGAGCGGCGCGGCGCGACCATGGGCACCATCACGATCGTCATCGCGGTCGCGCCCGCGATCGGGCCGACCATCGGCGGTGCCGTGCTGTCGTCGCTGGGCTGGCGCTGGATGTTCTGGATCGTGCTGCCGCTGTCGATCGCCGCGCTGGTGGCCGGGGCGCTGCAGCTGAAGCTGGACAGCGAACGCCGCCGGGTGCCGCTGGACGTGCCGTCGGTGCTGCTGTCCGCGATCGGTTTCGGCGGCGTGCTGTACGGGCTGTCCGCCGGCGGCGAACAGGCCGGGGTCGAGCCGCTGGTGCCGGCCTGGGTGCCGATCGTCGTCGGCGTCGTCTCGCTGGCGGTGTTCACCTGGCGCCAGCTGCGGCTGCAACGCCGTGACCGCGCGCTGCTGGACCTGCGGCCGTTCACGCACCGCAGCTTCGTCGTCTCGCTGGTGCTCACCGCGCTGCTGTTCGTCTGCCTGATCGGCGCGGCGGCGATCATGCTGCCGCTCTACCTGCAGACGGTGCTGCACACGAGCACGTTCGTCAGCGGACTGGCCGTGCTGCCCGGCGGGCTGGTGCTCGGTCTGCTGGGCCGTCCGGTCGGCGCGCTGTTCGACAAGGTCGGCGCGCGCCCGCTGGTCATCCCCGGCGCCGGCGCGATGGCCGTCTCACTGTGGTTGTTCACGATCCTGGGCCCGAACTCGCCGCTGATCGCGGTGATCGGGATCCACGTGCTGCTGATGGCCGGGCTCGGCCTGATGATGACGCCGCTGTTCACCGAGTCGCTCGGCGTGCTGCCCGAGCACCTGTATTCCCACGGCAGCGCGATCCTCTCGACGCTCCAGCAGGTCGCCGGCGCGCTCGGCACCGCGGTGTTCGTCAGCGTGGCCACGATCGGCAGCGACGACAAGACGGCGGGCAGCCCGGACGCTGCGGGCCTGCACGCGGCGTTCGTGGTGGCGGGCTGCATCGGGCTGGCCGCCTTCGCGGGCACCTGGCTGATCCGCGCCAAGAAGCCGGGGACGGCGCCGGCGGCCGCCGCGCACCACTGATGACAAGCCCCAAGCGCCCCAATGGGGTTGTTTCATCGTGGTATGTGCTGGTCAGGGCGGGTTGACCGGGTCTGATAACGCTCAAGCCGGACCGGACCGGGCAGCATCGCGGACGCTCTGCTCGTGCTGAGTCAGCACGAGCAGAGCCCGCAGCAACGTCGTCGCATGACGGGGGTCGAGACGGAGCTTGTCCAGCACCCGCCAGGCCTTGAGCGCGGCGAAGCCTCCCTCAACCGCGCAGCGCATCGCGGCGAAGGCTGCGTTGGCCTGCTTCTGTGCCTTGGTCAACGGGCGTCGGGCTTCGGCTTTGTAGGGGGTGAGCACGACCTGCTCACACCGGCCACCACACTCGGTGCAGTCACCGGTGGTGCGGACGTCTTTGTGCCAGCCGTGGAAGCCCTTGTCCCCGGCCGGGGTCAGGCTGTACTCGTGCAGCCGTTCCCGCAGGCGTAGCCGGCGGGCGGCGGTGATGTCGGCGGTGCGGCCTGGCAGCGCCGCCGAGATCCACAACAGCCGGCCGGTCTCGTCGGTCAGGGCGAGCACGACCAGGCCGTGGTGTTTGTGCTTGCCGCTGTAATTGGCTCGGTTGGCTTTTCCGGTGCGGCGGCGGGTCCGGATCAGGGTGCCGTCCACCAGCACCACCTGCGCACCCCGGGCTGCTTGGCGGCGCAGGACCCGGTTCAGGCGGGTGGCGCGGGCGGCGAGCAGGGTGATGGCTTCCAGTACCCAGCGGCGCACCGTGGAGGCGGAGACGCCCATGCCGGCTCCGAGGTGGGCCAGGCGCGGGTCGTCGCGCAGTACGGCGAGTACGACCAGTGCCTGGGCGGCGGGGTCGGCTTTGCGCCAGCGGGACCGCAGCTGACGGCGATGGGCGCGGATCAGCTCGGCCAGCATCTGCAGGGTCGGCTGCGACAGCGGCAGAACGACCTGGTAGGAAATGGGGTCGAAGCCCTCGGCGGGTTGTTGACTCACATCTCGATCTTGCCGAGGGCTTCACTTGTCACCAGGGCCGCCACGCTGGTCCGGCATCCACTTCCTGCCATCACAGGCAACCAGCCGGAACCCAGCTCCCTGACCAGCCACAATCAGGATGAAACAAGCCCAATGTGGCGTTCGGTGCGTTGGACGCACCCAATGAGGTTTTCTCAGTAGCGGTGTGGTTCCGCGAATAGGCGTGGGGCCCCTGGTAGGACTGGATTTGCGAAGATCAAGTCCGAGGTTCCAGAGGCCCCACGTGATCAATTATGGCGCCACCCTCGACGTGGCGCGCGAGCTGGTCTGGTTCGTTGCCCGTGTCCTGCAGACCGAGCGGCTGCGGCGCGGCACCCGCCGCGGCCGGCGCGCCCTGACCCCCTACCGGCACGCGGTCCTGGCGCTGCGCTGGTTCCGCGACGCCACCCCCGTGCACCGGCTGGCCACCGACCACCACATCAGCACCGCCACCGCCTACCGCTACCTGCACGAAGCCATCACCGCCCTCGCCGCCCAAGCCCCGGACCTGCACCAAGTCCTGGCCGACCGCCGCGCCCGGGGTGACACCCACGTGATCCTCGACGGCAGCCTCATCTCCTGCGACCGGGTCGCGGCGACCACGACCAAAACCAAAGGCAAGAACCGCGGCCGGACCGTGCACCTGTGGTACTCGGGCAAACACCGAGCCTTCGGCGGAAACATCCAGTTCCTGGCCAGCGCCGACGGATTCCCGCTGTGGGTCTCCCCGGTGCTGCCCGGCTCCCGCAACGACCTCTCCGCCGCCCGCGACCTCGACATCATCGGCGCGTTAACCGCCGCCGCAGCCCACGGCCTGCCCACCCTGGCCGACAAGGCCTACCACTCCGCCGGCATCGGCATCTACACCCCGGTCAAGAAAGCCGCCGGCCAACCACCCCTCCACCTCCGCCAACGGGTCTACAACCAGCTGCAATCCCGAGCCCGCGCCCTCGGCGAACGCGCCATGGCCATCCTCAAAACCCGCTGGTCAGCCCTACACCGCATCAGCCTCTGCCCACACCGCATCGGCACCATCGTCCAAGCAGCCCTCGTCCTCACCCACCACGAACACCACGGACGCTACTGAGAAAACCTCAATGTGGCGTTCGGTGCGTCAGACGCAACCAACGCCACATTGGGGCGCTCGAAGCCGGGAAAAAGAAAGTCCCGCTTCCGCTCGGCGAAGGCTGGGGGGAACCTGCGAGCGGAAGCGGGAGTTCGAGGCCGGTACGGGGGTCGCCTCGCGGCGAAAGGCTCAACACGGCTCCAGCCGGACTGGTATTCCGTGAAGGCAAGGGGTGAGGCCCGGGGACTCCGCCGTACCGACACCCCTTACAACGCCCTACGCCACGCGGTGTTCCCTCGGCCGCCCCGACGTGACGGGGCTCATCCCGCGGCCTTCGGGGTCGCCCGCACGCCTGTGTGCAGGTACTGCTCCCCCGTCGGCAGCGTGTAGAACGTCACCGAGACCCACCCCCGCATGCCCGCCGGGCTGTGCGCGAAGTGGCCGGGGCCGACCGCCACCAGGTCGTCCTCCGTCGTCGGGTCCGGCACCAGCTCCGCGAGCGAGCCCGTCACCGTCTGGCGGATGCGCAGCTGCCCTTCCCTGGTCAGGATTTCGATGCGCATCGACTCCCGCTCGTACACGCCCAGGTACTCCGAGACGTCCAGTTCCGGCGGCGCCGCGGGCGGCTCGAAGGGACGCGGCATCGCGACACCGGCCAGTTCCGCGAAGATCTCCGCGTAGAGCTCCTCGTACAGGTCGTGGGCGCTGCCGCCGTTGGTGAGCAGCGTGACCGCCAGCCCGTGCGCCGGCAGCACCCGCAGGAACGCCGACTGGCCGATCGTGTTGCCGTCGTGGCCGATCAGGCGGTGGCCGTCCCAGCCGAAGCGGATCCAGCCGAGGCCCCACGAGTCGCCGAGGGTGTGCTTGTCCGGCATCTCGACCTGTTCCTCGGTCATCGCCGCGGCCGACTCCGCCGACAGCACCCGCGTGCCGTCCGGGCCGACGCCGCCGGCCAGGTGCATCCGGGCGAAGGCCAGGACGTCCGACGCCGACGCCGTGATCAGGCCGGCCGGGCCCGCCGAGCGCGGGAGGCCCCACGCCGGCGCGGGCTGCGGGTCCTCGTCGCCGCTGGCCACGTGGCCCATCGCCGCGCGGAACAGCAGCGCTTCCTCGGGCAGGGTGCCCGTGCGGGTCAGGCCGAGCGGGGTGAACAGCCGCTCGCGCAGGGCCGCGTCCCACGTCTTGCCGGTGAGCTTCTCGATCACGCGGCCGATGAGGATGAACCCCGAGTTGCAGTACGACAGCGTCGCGCCGAGCGGGTGGGTCTGCGCGGCCTGGTCCAGCACCTCGACGTACTTCTCGACGCAGTCGTCGCCGCGGCCGGTGTCGGTGAAGACGTCGCCGTCGATGCCGCTGGTGTGCGTCAGCAGGTGCCGCAGCGTCACCTTCTTCGTGACGTCGGGGTCGGCCAGCCGCAGCTCCGGCAGCACGTCGGCGATCGGGGCGTCCAGGCTCAGCAGGCCCTCGTCGACCAGCTGCATGGCCACGGTGGCCGTCCACACCTTGCTGATCGAGCCGATCTGGAACACCGAGTCGTCGGTGACCTCGACCCCGGTGGCCTTGTTGAGCACACCGAAGCTCGCGACGACCTCGTCGTCGCCGCGCGCGATGCCCAGCGCCGCCCCGGGGACGCGGTGCTTGCGCGCGAGCTCGGCCAGGCGCCGCCGCCAGTGCGCGGCGTCGAGCGGGACGCGCGCCGGCCGGCCCGGCTCGCCCGCGTGCTGCTCGACCCAGTCCACGATCCGGCGGTTGAAGTCCACGCGGTGCGACGGCCGCCCGTCGAGGATGAACAGGTGGGACGAGCCGGGGTAGAACACCAGCCGGGTCGGCACGCCCTGCTCGCGCAGCGCGGTGAACCACTGCTCGGCCTGCCCGGGCGGGCACCGGTCGTCCTGCGCGCCGTGCAGGACCAGCGTCGGCGTGCGGACCTTTTCCACCTGCGCCAGCGGGGAAAGCGCCGCGTAGTGCGCCCGGTTCTCGGTGGCGAGCGCGCCGAGTTCGGCGACGCCGAGGTAGTGCCCGCTGTCGGAGGTGCCCCCCATGCTCACCAGGTCGCTGACCGCGCCGCCCGCGACGGCCGCGGCGAACCGGTCGTCACGGCTGGTCAGGTAGCAGGTCATGAAGCCGCCGTAGCTGTAGCCGGACACGGCGAGCCGGCGCCGGTCCGCCACGCCCTCGGCGACCAGGTCGTCCAGCGGCTCGAGGAAGTCCTTGGCGTCGGCCACGCCCCACGCGCCGACCGCGCCGGTGAAGAACGCTTCGCCGTAGCCGTCGCTGCCGCGCGGGTTCAGCAGCAGCACCGCCCAGCCGCGGGCGGCCAGCTGCTGGTGGTAGACGTGCACGGCGTCCGCGGTGCCGCTCCACGCGTTGTGCGGGCCGCCGTGGATGTCGAGCAGCAGCGGCAGCGGGCCGGTGCGGGCCGGGTCGCGCAGCAGCCAGCCGTGCACGACCGTCCCGTCGGAGATGGTGAACTCGCGCTCCTCGTGGGTGAACAGCTCGAGCTCGTCGTCGCCGTGCGAAGTGCGGACGGTCACCGCTCCCCCGCCGACGCCGACCGTCGCGATCTCGCCGTACGACGTCGCCGTGGTCAGCACGACCGCCGCGGTGTCCCCGGCGACGCTCAAGCCCGCCACGGAGTTCCCGTTCCCGCCCAGTACCAGCCGCGGCTCGCCGCCGGTGACGTCGACGGCGTAGAGGTGCGTGTAGCCGCGGTCGCGGACGCAGAACAGGACTTCGGAGCCCACCGGCTGCGGCAACGCGCCCGGGTAGCCCGGGCCGCCCGGCATCACGTTGCGGTCGAGCGGCGCGGCCAGGTCGACGGTCTCGCCGCCGTCGAGCGGCACGCGCAGCAGCCCGGCGTGGCCCGTGGCCGTGTCCTGGCGGCCGACGGCGAGCAGCGCGCCGCCGTCGGTGGTCCACGTGACCGTCCCGCACTCGCCTTCGGCCGAGCCCACGAGCCGGGGTTCGGCCGAGCGATCGGCGGCGTCGAGGACGTACGCACCCGACCGGAAGGTCAGGTCGCCGTCGGCGTCGCGGGCCGCCGGGAAGGCCAGCCGCGCGCCGTCCGGCGACCAGGCGGGGTCGCCCGCGTGCCAGTCGCCCGACGTCATTCGGCGAACCTCGCCGGTGGCGACGTCGAGGACGTGGACGTGCTTGCGCAGGGTGCGCAGGAACCCGGCGCCGTCGGCCTTGAAGTCGAGCCGGTCGGCGACCACCGGGGCGTGCGCGCGCCGGCCTTGCGCGGCTGCGTCCTCGCCCTCCTCGGCGTGGAGGTCGATCGGGGCGCTGAAGGCGATCTCGGCGCCGTCGGGCCGCCACACCGGCGTGCCCGCGCCGAGCGGGAGCGTGGTGACCTGCTCGGGTTCGCCGCCGTCGGCGGGCAGCAGCCACAGCTGCGCCGGGCCGTCCTGGGCGCGCAGGAACGCGATCCGCGTGCCGTCCGGGGAGAACACCGGTGCGACGTCGGCCTTGCCGCGGGTGAGCCGCCGGGCCGGGCCGCCGCCGGTGGCGACCTGCCACAGCGAGCGGGTGACTTCGTCCGCGTCGCGGTCGGCGGCGCTCACGACGTAGGCGATCCGGGCCCCGTCGGGCGAAATCGCCGGGTGCTCGGGGAATTCGAGGGCGTACAGGTCGTCGGTGCCCAGACGTCGGGTCATGCGGATCTCCTTGTGGGAAACGGGTTCACGCGGCGAAGTGGCAGGCTGCCCGGTGCGGGCGGTGGTCGGTGGCCGGGTCGGTGCGGACGCAGACGGTGCGGTCGGCGTGCACGAGCGGCCCGACCGGGCACCGCGGGTGGTAGCGGCAGCCGGACGGCGGGTGGTGCGGGTCGGCGGGTTCGGTGTCGGCGAGGAGGTCGTCGCCGTCGAGCAGGTTGCGGTGCGTGGACGGCGCCGCGGCCAGCAGTTCCTTGGTGTACGGGTGCCGCGGGTCGGTGAGCACCTGCTCGGCGGGCCCGGCTTCGACGATCCGGCCGAGGTACATCACGGCGACGATGTCGCTGACGTACCGCACCACGGCGAGGTTGTGGGAGATGAACAGCATCGACAGCGAAAGCCGCCGCTGCACGTCCCGGACGAGGTTGAGCACCGCGCCCTGCACCGAGACGTCGAGCGCGGAGGTGATCTCGTCGGCGATCAGGACTTCCGGCTGCCCGGCCAGCGCCCGGGCGAGCGCGACGCGCTGCCGCTGCCCGCCGGACAGCTGACCGGGCAGCGTCCCCGCCCGATCGGGGTCCAGGTGCACCAGTTCGAGCAGCCGGGCGACTTCGGCCTGCCGTCCGGGGCCGCGCGGCATCGCCTCGGCGATCGACTCGCCGATCGCCATCCGCGGGTCCAGCGACGAATACGGGTCCTGGAACACCATCTGCAGCGGGCGCCGCCGGGGCAGCTTCCGCACGTCGGTGCCGCCGAGCCGGACCCGGCCCGCGCTGACGGGCGCGAGCCCGGCCGCCGCCCTGGCCAGGGTCGACTTGCCCGAGCCGGACTCGCCGACCAGGCCGACGACCTGTCCGGAAGGGACGGTCAGGGTGACGCCGTCGACCGCGGTCAGCTTGCCGTAGCGGACACTCACGCCGTCGAACTCCAAGGCACTCATGCGGCACCCTCCTCATGGGACTGTCCGGAAAGGACACCGGCGGGCGGGTGCCAGCAGGCCACCCGGTGCCCGGCGCCGGCCGGTTCGAGCACGGGGTCCTCGGTCCGGCAGCGCTCCGACGCCAGCGGGCACCGGTCGGCGAACGCGCAGCCGGCCGGCACCTGGTCCGGCGCGGGCGGGCGGCCGGGGATCACTTCCAACGGCTCGTCGCGGTCGGTGTCGAGGTCCACCGTGGTGGCCAGCAGCGCCCGCGTGTACGGGTGCCGCGCTTCGCCGCCGGAGGGCAGGTCCTCCACGACGCGCCCGGCGTACATCACCAGCATCCGTTCGCACGTCTGGGAAACGACGGCGATGTCGTGGCTGATGAGCAGGATCGCCGCGCCCTCGGTTTCGCGCGTGCGGGCGAGCAGGCGCAGCACCTGCCGCTGCACGGTGACGTCGAGAGCGGTGGTCGGCTCGTCGGCGATGACGAGCTTCGGCTCGCCCATCAGGCCCATGCCGATCATCGCGCGCTGCCGCATGCCTCCGGAGAACTCGTGCGGGTACTGCCGCGCCCGCCGCGCCGCGGCCGGGACGCGCACCGCGGCCAGCTTCTCGACCGCGCGGGCGAACGCCTGGCGCCGCGACAGGCCGTGGTGCCGCTCGGACACCTCGGCCAGCTGCCCGCCGACCCGGCGGGCCGGGTTGAACGACGTCATCGGGTCCTGGAACACCATGGCCAGCGACGTGCCGAGCTCGCGGTCCGTCGCCGACGCCAAGGGCTTCCCGGCGAACTCGAGCCGGTCGGCGGTGACCACGCCGGGTGCTTCGATCAGGCGGGACACGGCCAGCGCGGTCAGGCTCTTGCCCGACCCGGACTCGCCGACGACGCCGATCGCTTCGCCCGCGCGGACGGTGAAGCTGACCCCGCGCACCGGCACGGTCCAGCCGTCCGGTCCCGGGAACGCCACCTGGAGGTTTTCGACGACGAGCACCGCGTCGGGCGCGGGTTCGCCGGCGGGCGCGGGCCGGGGCACCGGGAGCGGGCCCGCCGCGCGCCGGGTCGCGCACGTCCGGACCCCGACCACCGCGGCGACTGTCTCCCCCACCAGGTTGAACGCCAGCCCGGCGAGCACCACCGCCCCGGCGGGCGCGAGCGCGGCCACCGGGCTGACGTAGATGCCGTCCAGGCCTTCGCGCAGCAGCCGGCCCCAGTCGTAGTCCGGCGCCTGCACGCCGATCCCGAGGAAGGACAGCCCGGCGAAGGCGAGCAGCGACGAGCCGGCCCCGATGGTCGCGTTGACGACGAGGGGCTCCCCGATGTTGGGCAGCACGTGCCGGGCCAGCAGCCGGATCCGGCCGACACCGGCGATCCGGGCCGCGGCGATGAAGTCGCGCCCGCTCACCGACGCCGACAGCGTCTGCACCAGCCGGGCGAACCCCGGCGCCATCGCGAACGCGATCGCCAGCACCGCGCCCTGCGTGCCGACGCCGAAGATCACCGCGAAGAACAGGGCCAGCAGCAGCCCGGGGAACGCCACCGCGATGTCGACGGCCGCGACGAGCAGCCGCCCCGCCCACCGGGGCAGCACCGACGGCAGCGTCCCGAGCACGACGCCGGTGCCGACGCCGATCACCGTCGCGAGGACCGCGAGCCCGATCGAGAGCCGGGTCGCCACCAGGGTGCGGAGCAGGAGGTCGCGGCCGAGGGAGTCGGTGCCGAACGGGTGCGCGCCCGACGGTCCCTGGCCGATCGCGTCGGTGTCGATCGCCGCGGCGCCGTCACCCCACACGAGCGGGGCCACCACCGCCAGCACGACCACCACCGCCAGCAGCACCGCCGAGCACGCGCCCACCGGGGTGCGCACGGCCGCCAGCCACACCGAACCACGTCGTCGCACGGTCATCAGGCCTCCCGGATCGCCGAGCGGGGGTCGAGCAGCCCGAGCACGACGTCGACCAGCAGGTTGACCAGCAGCACGCCGACGCCGTAGACCAGCACGATCCCCTGCACCAGCGGGTAGTCCTTCGTCACGATCGACTGCACGATCGTCGAGCCGAGGCCGGGCCAGGCGAACACGTTCTCCACCAGGACCGTCCCCGCCACCATCGAAGTCAGCATCAGCCCGCCCAGGGTGAGCGTCGCGGTCAGGGCGTTCGGCAGCGCGTGCCGGACGTAGACCAGCCGCGCGGGCAGCCGCTTCGCCCGCGCGGTGCGGACGAAGTCGGCGCCCAGCACGGAAAGCAGCTCGACCCGGACGATCCGGGCCAGCACCGCCGCCGGCCCGATCGCCAGTGCCGCCACCGGCAGCACGTACCCGCTGACGTCGTCGGCGCCCGCGACGGGGAACCAGCCGAGGCCGACGGCGAGCAACGCCACCAGCCCGACCCCGATCAGGAATTCGGGGATGGCGGCGACGAGCACGCTCACCGACGTGAAGCCCAGCTCCGCGCCCCGGCGGCGGCCGCCGCGCGTGAGCACCGCGAAGCCGACGCCCACCGGGACCGCGACGGCGACCACGACCGCGAAGGCCAGCACGGCCAGTTGCAGCGTCGACGGCAGCCGGTCGCCGATCACCTGCGCCACCGGCTGCCCGCTCGCCATCGACGTCCCGAAGTCCCCGGACAGCAGGTTGCGCACGTAGTGCCCGTACTGCACCCACAGCGGGTCGTCCAGGCCCAGCTCGGCCCGTTTCGCCGCCACCAGCGCGGCGGGCGCGGTCATCCCGAGCGACGCGCGCACCGGGTCGCCGGGGACCAGGTGGATCATCAGGAACGCCGCGGTGAGCAGTGCCCACAGCGAGACGGCGAAGCGGGCCAGCCGCCGCGCGGCGAACGCCGGCCACGGGCCGCCGCGCAGCCGGGGTGGTGCCGCCGCCGTGGTCACTTCGCCAGCATCCGGATCGACGACGGCGTCAGGCTGCCCTGGCTGAGGGCGAACTTCGCCCCACTGGCGTAGGTCGGCACGACGGAGTCGAAGTAGGGCACCGCGTCGACCCGCTTGATCAGCGCGGTCTCCGCCGCGTTCCAGTCCGCGCAGCTCGCGTCGCCGGGCTTGGTGGCCGCCTGCTGGGCGCCCTGCTCGTACCCGGGGTTGGCGATGTGGGCGAAGTTCGTCCCGTCGGGCGCGGCCGGGCCGGAGACGAACGGCACCAGCTGGCTCGGCAGCGAGAACCCGACCGGGCCGAGGGAGACCTCCCACTCGCCGGTGCCGAACAGGACCTGGCTGAGTCCCGGGCTGTCGACCGCCTTGAGCGTCACGTCGGCGCCGAGCGACTTCCACGTCTGCTGGACCAGCTCCGCGGTCGGCGCCATCGTCGGGCCGAGCTGGGTGCCGTAGAGGACGGTGAGGGAAAGCTTCTTTCCGTCCTTCGCGCGCACGCCGTCCGCGCCCTTCTTCCAGCCCGCCGCGTCCAGCGCCGACGCCGCCGCGGCCGGGTCGTGGGCCGGGAGGTTGCCGGTGACGGTGTCGCCGGGGCACACCTCCGGCTCGTTCGTGATCATGCCCTGCGACGGCCGGCCGGCGCCGCTGGTCAGCACCTTGCCGAGCTGGGGCAGGTCGAGCGCCTGGGTCAGCGCCCGGCGGACGGCTTCGTCCTGCCCGGGCCGCCCGGCCGCCTGGTTGTAGAACACCTCGCCCATCGGGGCCGTGAAATCGGCGTGGAAGAGCTTGCGCCCCTCCAGCCGCTGCCGGTCCGGCCCGTTGATCTGGGCCGCGTTCAGCTCGCCGGACAGCAGCAGGTTGGTGGCGGTCGTGGTGTTCGGGATGACCCGCACGACGACCTTGTCCGGCAGGCCCGGCTCCGCCTTCCAGTCGCCCGGGCCCCACGCGTAGTCCTTGCGGCGGGTGAACGTGTAGTGATCGTTGGGCACGGACTCGGCGACGGTGAACATCCCGGTGCCGGCCTCGCCCTTGGCGAGCAGCTTCCGGTCCGCGAGCCCCTTGGCGCAGGCGATCGGCACCCCGCCGATGTTGCGGGCCAGGAACGCGTCGGGCTTGCCGCTGGTGACGCTGATCGTGCCGGCCGCGTCCGCGGTGGCCTTGGTGCCCGGCGCGAT
This sequence comes from Amycolatopsis lexingtonensis, assembly GCF_014873755.1. Classification (NCBI taxonomy): domain Bacteria; kingdom Bacillati; phylum Actinomycetota; class Actinomycetes; order Pseudonocardiales; family Pseudonocardiaceae; genus Amycolatopsis; species Amycolatopsis lexingtonensis. The sequence continues at coordinate 917,176 of NZ_JADBEG010000001.1, read as the reverse complement.
GTACAGCCCGGCAATCGGCGACTTGTTCGCGGGGTCGCCGATGAAGTTGATGTTGGCCGCGACGTCGGCGGCGGTCAGCGGGCTGCCGTCCGCGCACGTCAGGCTCTGGCGGAGAGTGAAGGACGCGGTCGTCGTCGACGCCTCCCACTTCGCGGCCAGCCCGGCGACCGGCTTGCCGGCGTCGTCGAGGTTCAGCAGCGTGTCGTAGAGGAACCGGTCGACCTGGAGAGCCACCGACAGCACGGTCATGTGCGGGTCGAGGCTGCCGGGGTCGGAGCCGACGCCGAGGCTGAACGTCTTGCCGTCGACCGGGGTCCCGTCCCCGCTGCCGGCGCTGCCCGATCCCCCGCAGGCGGTCGCGGTGAGCGCGAGCACCCCGAGCACGACCCCCGCCGTCCGAGTCCTGGTCATGGTGTGTCCTTCCGGAGGTGGTCCACGGCGAGGCGGGCGGCCTTGCCGATGGCGGCGTCGACGGCGGGTTGCCGCTCGGCCAGGGAGTCCGCGCGGGTGAAGACCGCGACGGCGAAGCGGCGGCCGTCCGGGAAGGACAGGACGCCGGCTTCGTTGCGGACCGCGGGCAGGGTGCCGGTCTTGGCCGCGATCCGCACGTCGGAGCCGAACCCGGAGGAGATCCGGTGCGGCCAGATCTGCTGCGCCATGATCGTGCGCACCCGCTCGCACGCGGCCGGTTCGGCGGCGCGGTCGGTCCAGATCGCTTCGAGCAAGGTGGTGATCTCGCGGGGCGTGGACGCCGTCGTCCGCTCCGGGTCGAGCACCGCGAGCTTCCAGGTCTGCTCGGGGGTCGCCCCGGCGAACACGGCGTCGAGGTCGGCGTCTTCGCCGGCGCCCAGGTCGGCGAGCACCGAGGCGAACAGGTCCTCGCAGCAGCCGATCAGCCGGGTGCGGCCCAGGCCGAGGTCGGCGAGGACGCGGTCGACAGCGGCCTGGCCGACGCGGTGGTAAATGACGTCGGTCGCCGCGTTGTCGCTCATGGTCAGCATGAACAGCGCGAGGTCGCGCCAGCTCATTTCCACGTCGTCGGCGCAGCCCGCGGTGCCGATCCCGCCGATGCGGTAACGCTTCCCGACGCGGACGCGTTCGGTTTCGTCGAGCCGGCCGGCCACGACCTCGCGGGCGTAGGCGACGGCGACCGGGATCTTGAACACCGACGCCAGCACCACCGGGTCGTCCGCGCCGACGGCCACCTCACCGGCACCACCGATCTCCCGCGCGTGCACGAAACCCCGCGCGCCGGCTGCCAGGAAGGCGTCCGCGATCCGTTGTTCGACCTTGCTCACGCGCTCACCCGCCGGTCGGCGCGGCCGGTGTGCAGGTACAGCGCGCGCCCGGTGCCGTCGTCGCCGACGAACGCGTGCGGCAGGTACATGCCCTGCATCGGCTCGGCCAGGATCAGCGTGTCGCCGTTCATCGCGACCAGCTCGGTCTTCTCCGGCTTGGCCAGCTCCGCGAAGATCCCCTTCGGGACCCGCTCGACCCAGACGCGGCCGTCGTCGTCCTGGCTGACCGTGATGTCCGCGACGGACGACGAGTACTCGCCGACGTACCGCGTGGCGTCGATCCGCGGGGCGTCCGGCTTCGGCACCGGCGGTGCGGTGAGCTCGATGCCGGTCAGTTCCTTCAGCAGGTGGCCGACGACTTCGTGGTAGACGGCGATCGGGTTGCCGCCGTTGGTCAGCAGCGCGACGGCGACGTCGTGCCCGGGCGCGAGGCGCAGGAAAGCGGACTGGCCGATCGTGCCGCCGTCGTGGCCGACGACCGCGCCGCCCTCCGACAGCGACCAGCCGAGGCCCCACGCGTCGCCCATCAGGCCGAGGTCGGGCAGCTCGACCACGCGCTCCCGCATGGCGCGGGCGCTTTCCGCGCTGAGCACGCGGGTGCCGTCCGGGCCTTCGCCGTCGCGCAGGTGCATGCCGGCGAACGTCACCAGGTCGCGCGGGCGCATGGCGAGCATCGCGCCGGCCGGGGCGTTGGACGCGGCCAGCGCCCAGACGCCGGCGGGTTCCGGGTCGGCGCCGGGCCCGGGCGTGACGTGCCCGAGCGCGGCCCGGAACCGGATGGCCTCGTACGGGCTCGCCGCGGCGTGCGTCAGTCCCAAGGGGACGAACAGGTGCTCGGCCAGGCACTCGTTGTAGGACTTGCCGCGCAGCACTTCCACGACCCGGCCGAGCACGCAGAAGGCGGCGTTGTTGTAGGAGAACATCTCGCCGGGCGCGAACAGCTGCGGGACGTCGCCCAGGGTGGCGACGTACTTCTCGACGCAGTCGTCGCCGCGGCCGGTGTCGGTGAAGATGTCGCCCTCGAAGCCGGACGTGTGGCACATCAGCTGCCGGACCGTGATCCGCGCGGCGGCCTCTTCGTCGGCGATCTTGAACTCGGGCAGGTACTTCCGGACCGGCTGGTCGAGGTCGAGCAGGCCCTCGTCGGCCAGCTGCAGCGCCAGCGTGGTCGTCCAGATCTTGGTGATGGAGCCGATCTGGAACAGCGAATCGGTGTCGGCCTCGACCCCGGTGCCCTTGTTGAGCACCCCGGCCGCGTGGTCGATGATCTCGCCACCGGCGTACACGGCGACGGCGGCGCCCGGCACCTTGTGTTCGGCCAGCAGCGCGGGGAGGCGGCGGTCCAGCCAGGCGGAAAGTTCGGTGAGCTTCGACATGGTTGCCTCTCGTGGCGACGGTGGGGGAACCCGGCGATGCGGGGATGCTAGGACGGGTGCCGGGGCCGCCGATTCGTCGAAACCGACGAGACCCGGGGAAACTTTCATCGCGGGCGACGAACCGCCCGCAGCCGGTGGCCCACGCCGGCGCGCAGCGCCGCGTACCGCACCGCGACCAGGACCCTGACCCGCGACGTCGTGACGACCGCACCGGCCGCGTACGAGCGGGCCCGCGCGCCGGCCCCCGCCGCCCAGCGGCTGAGCACCTGTTCGGCTGACTCCATGGGACCCTCCGTCCGTTGTGGACTATCCGGCGACCGGCGGCACTTTCACGTGAAAGTGACCACCAGGGGGCCGCACTTTCACGTGAAAGTGCGGCCCGGTGCGGTCATGACGCGAGCCACGCCTTCGCGGTCGTCACCTCGGCCAGCCGCTCCGGGATCGGCGCGACGCCGAGACCGGGACCGGACGGCACCGGCAGCCGGCCGGCTTCCAGGACGAACGGCTCGGTGATGTCGGTGCGGTAGAACCGGTCCGACGCCGAGGTGTCGCCCGGCAGCGTGAAGCCGGGCAGCGACGCCAGTGCGACGTTGGCGGCCCGGCCGAGCCCGGTCTCGATCATCCCGCCGCACCAGACCGGCACGCCGTGCGCGGCGCAGACGTCGTGCACCCGCCGCGCTTCGAGGTAGCCGCCGACCCGGCTCGGCTTGATGTTGACAATCCGGCAGGCGCCGAGCCTGATCGCGTCGGCGGCCGAGCGCGCGGAGACGACGGACTCGTCGAGGCAGATCGGCGTCCGGATGTGCTTCGCCAGCTCGGCGTGCCCGAGGACGTCTTCCTCCTCCAGCGGCTGCTCGATGAGCAGCAGCTCGAACGGGTCGAGCCGTTGCAGCTGGGGCACGTCCGAGAGCGTGTACGCGGTGTTCGCGTCGACCTGGAGCAGGATGTCCCCGAAGCGTTCGCGGACCGCGCGGACCGGCTCGACGTCCCAGCCGGGCTCGATCTTCAGCTTGATCCGGACGTACCCGTCGTCGAGGTAGCCGGCGACGACATCGAGCAGCTTCGGGACGGTGTCCATGATGCCGACCGACACCCCGCACGGCACAGAGTCCGTTGTGGACCCCAGCGCGGTCCCGAAGGACACGCCGTGGGCGCGCAGCTCGGCGTCCAGGACCGCCATTTCCAGTGCGGCCTTGGCCATCCGGTGACCCTTGAACTTCGCCAGCAGCGGCGCGACCTTGTTCGCGGTCAGGTCCCCGGCGGCGAGCAGCGCGGGCACGAGGAAGGTGCGCAGCACGTGCTCGACACCGTCGACGTACTCCGAGGAGTAGAGCGGGTCGACCATCGCGCCGCACTCGCCCCAGCCCTCGCCTTCCGACGTCACCGCCCGCAGGAGCAGCAGTTCGCGCTCGGCCTGCGTGCCGAACGACGTCCGGAACGGTGCCACCAGCGGCATCCGGACGCGGAGCAGTTCCACCCCGGTGAGTTTCACGACGTGCGCTCCTTCGCGACCACGTACCAGCCGGCACGATCGAATCCGGTGACCGACGCCCCGCCGGCCATCAACCCGCCCAGGACGTCCCGCAGCGCGACCCGCCACGCCCGGCCCAGCTCCGGGTCGGTCCGCCGGAGCGCCTCGATGTCCGGTGGCACGGCGACGAGCACTGTGGCCGCGTCTGCGGGGCCAGTGACCGGCGCCCCACCGGCGTCCGCGGCCAGCGCGACCGCGGCGCCCTGCTTGCGCAGCGCAGCGGCGTCCGCCCGGGCCGGGGCACCGCCCGCGGCCGCCCGCACCGGCGGGCTCGTCAGGTTCCACACGGCCAGCAGCCGGTCGGTGTCGCCGGCGCCGTTGATGCCGTCGTGCATCGGGCCGTAGAAGTCGGGCAGGTAGTGGGCCGGGCGGGCGGCGAGCTTGGTCAGGTTGAAGTGGGCGTTGCGGCGCACCAGCGGGTCGAACGTCCAGGAGATCTCTTCGACGTCCTGGCGCAGCGCCCACGCGCGCTGGTGCAGCTTGAGCGCGAAGCCGATGCCGCGGCCGTGCCCGCGCGTGGCGACGCCGGCGATGTGGCTGTGCAACCCTCCCTTCGCCGGTCCGCCGAAGAACCCGAAACAGGCACCGAGCAGTTCGGGCCCGTCGAAGGCGCCGGCCACGTAGTTGCCCGCCGAGACCATGGCGCGCAGCAGTTCGGCGGTCACCGGCGGGTTTCCCGGTTCGGGGCGCCAGATCGACTCGAAGAGCCGGGTCACGGCGGCCAGGTCGGCGACCTCGGCCAGGGTCCGGACGGCGACCCCCGAGGTCGTGGCGGCGGTGGCCGCGGCGGCGGCCGCCTCGTCCCGCAGCGGCGGGGCTGTGTTCGTCACGACTTCAGTCACGCTGACGATCCTCTCCGGACCCGGCCCGCCGGTCACCGTTGTGCCGCACCGGATTCGCCCCGCGCGTTCGTCGGCGCGGACGAACTTCCCCGCGCCAGCAGGGTTTCGGCGAGCGCCACGAGCAACCGGGTGCGGCGGGGCAGCTCCGCGACGAGGACGTGTTCGTCGTCGGCGTGGGCACCGCCGCCGACCGCGCCGAGGCCGTCGAGCGTCGGAATGCCCAGCCCCGCGGTGAAATTGCCGTCGGACGCCCCGCCGACGGCCGACTCGGCGAGCGGCCCGAGCCCGAGCTCGCCGGCGAGTTCGTTCGCGAGCACGAACAGCCCGGCCGACGCCTTCGCGTCCAGCGGTGCCCGGTTGATGCCGCCGCCGATCCGGATCCAGGAGCCGTCGACGACCGGGGCCAGGCTGCGGATGGCCCGGTCCACGCGGTCCTGCTCGTCGGTGTCCCACACGCGCGCGTCGACCGCGACGCTCGCCGCGGCGGGCACGGTGTTGGTCGTCGTCCCGGCGCTGAGCGCGGTCGGGACGACGGTGGTGCCTTTTTCCGCGTCCGCGAGCGCGGCCACGGCGAGGATCTGGTGGGCGACCTCGATCCCGGCGTTGACGCCCTTCTCCGGTTCGAGCCCGGCGTGCGCGGCGCGGCCTTCGACCTCGACCCAGTACCGGGAAACGCCTTTGCGGCGGGTCTTCAGCGCCCCGCCGTCGGCCGAGGCTTCGAGCACGAGCACCGCGTCGCAGGTCTTGGCCTCGTCCTCGATCAGCGGCCGGGACAGCGGCGAGCCGATCTCCTCGTCGCCGGTGATCAGGATCGACAGGCCGTCGCGGTCGGGCAGCGCCGCGGCGGCGTGCAGGGCCATCACGACGCCGGCCTTCATGTCGAAGCAGCCGGGACCGCGCAGGACGCCGTCGCGGACCTCGAACGGGTGGGTGCGCAGGGAACCCAGCGGCCACACGGTGTCGTGGTGGCCGAGCAGCAGGACCCGCGGCTCGCCGAACCGCCACCGCAGGTGCGTGCAGCCGTCGGTGACGATCCGTTCCGGCTCGATCCCGAGGAGCCGCCGTCCGATCGCGGCGACGACCTCGGCGCTGCGCGCGACGGCTTCGTGGTCCTCCGACGGGGATTCGCAGCGGACGAGCGCCTCGATGTCGTCGATCACTTCGGCTCACCCCGCAGCGGCTGCCCGGGAAGCGCTTCCGGGTCGAGCTTTCCCGCACCGATCACCGGCACACCGGCCACGAAGAGGTGCCGGACACCTTGTGACGGCCGGGTGGGGTCGGTGTAGGTCGCGGTGTCGGTGACCCGGTCCGGGTCGAGCACGACGATGTCCGCGTCCGCGCCCGGGGCGAGGTGGCCCTTGCCGCTCGCGCCGGGCGCGACGTCGTCGAGGAGCCGCGAAGGCAGGTAGGAGCAGCGGCGGAAGGCTTCGAGCCAGCTCCAGGTGCCGGTTTCGCGGACCATCAGCCGCAGGGTCTTCGCGAAGGTGCCGGCGGTGCGCGGGTGCGTCGTGCCGCCCGGCGGCAGCGGCCATTCGGTGCTCTCGGTGCGGCCGTCCCTCCAGTACACCGGCATGGCGTCGCTGGCGACGATCGCGTCGGGGAAGGCGAGGGCCTGGTGCAGCAGGCCGCGGTCGCGGGGGTCGTCCTCGTCGAGGAACTCCAGCAGGCACGGCGCGCCCGGGTCCGCTTTCCTGATTTCGAGCAGGCGGGCTTCGTCGCGGACCCGCTCCCCCGTCTCGAGGATCACCACGCTCGACGGGCGGAGTCCCTTCAGCCGCAGGCGGTCCGGCTCGATGAACGCGGCGCCGACGGCGGTGCTGCCGGCGCCGTACGGGTAGGCCTCGACGGTGACGCGCGAGCCCTCGCGGCGGGCGTTGTCCAGGGTGGCGAGGACGCGGTCGACGTGGTGGCCGGAGGTGCTGTTGACGTGGCAGTGGTGCATGGCGGCGCCGGTTTCCCCGGCCGCGACGGCGATTTCGACCGAGCCGTCGACCGGGATCGCGGGGTCGACCTCGACCAGCTCGCGGACGTGGGTGTAGGTCGGCACGCCGGCCTTCGCGGCGAGGTGCGCGACGGCGAGGAACTCGCCGGGGTCGGTGGCCGGCGCGTACCCCATGAGGACGCCGATGCCCAGCGCGCCCTTCGCCAGTTCACCGTCCAAAAGGGACAGCCAGGCGGCCAGTTCCGTTTTGGACGAGCTTCGCTGCCACCGCGGGTTCCCGAGGATCGCCAGGCCACTGTCGATGTTCGCGTCGGGCTCGATGCCGGCGAGCACCTGCGCGCGGGCCGCGCCCCAGGAGGCGGAGAAGCCGTAGTGCAGCGGCCGCCCGGCCGCGGCGGCCTCGGCGTACGCCCGTTCGACCGGCATCAGCCCGGCTTCGAGGTCGAGGGCGGTGGTGACGCCGTCCATGGCCTGCAGCCGCTGCCCGGCGACGGAGTGCACGTGGCTGTGCAGATCGACGAACCCGGGCCCGACGACGAGCCCGGTCACGTCGACCACGGTGGCGTCCGGCGCGTCCAGGTCCGCGCCCACGGCCGCGACCTGGCCGTTCTCGATGAGCACGTCGGCGGTGCCGTCGAACCCGGTTCCCGGGTCGACGACCCGGCCGCCCCGCAAGAGTGTCCGCACCCGTTGCCTCCTCGTCGTCGCCGATCCCGGTGACGTTAGGAGGATTCCGGCGGGCGCCGTTGGTGCGCGACGACGAAGCGGGACGGCGTGGTCCGTCCGGGCGGACGAACCACGCCGTCCGCGGTCAGGCGCTCGGGCCGGTCCAGCCCTCGGGCACGTGCCCGATCCGGACCCGTTGCGGGTGGTCGCCCACCGGGACCGAAACGCGCTTCTGGCCCGTGGCGAAGTCGATCGCGGTGACCTGGTCGGCGCCGGCCTCGGAGATGACGCACGCGGTGCCGTCGCCGCTGACCGTGGCCCAGTACGGCTTCACCGCCGGCACCAGCGCGGCCTGCTGCAGGGTCGCGCGGTCGACGACCGTGGCGTAGTCGTCCATCGTGCCCGCGACGCAGAGCTTGTCGCCCGCCGGGCTCATCGACAGGCCGTGGTGGCGCGAGTCGTTGACGAAGGTGGTGCGGTCGTCGCTGGTGGCCGGGTTCTTCGGCAGTTCCTTGACGCGCGTGATCTTGTCGGTCGCGACGTCGTACTCCAGGAAGCCGTTGAAGAACGAGACCTGGAAGTACAGCTTCGACTCGTCCGGGGTGAACGCCACCGGCCGCACCGCGTCGGACAGGTCGCGCCGCCCGAAGGCGTCGAGGCGCTGCCGCATGTCGATCACCTTGACCTGGGCGAACGTCGTGGCGTCGACGACGGTGATCCGCCGGTCCCCCTTGGTGAAGTCCCAGCCCGGGTCGTCGAGGTCGGTGTTGACCTCGCCGATCGACATGTTCCAGAGGTACCGGCCGCCGCCGGTGAACACGTTCTCGTGCGGCTTGTCGCCGGTGGCGAAGGAGCCGACCTGCTGCCCGGTCACGATGTCCAGCACGTGCACGGTGTTCGACGTCGAGGCGGACACGGCGACGCGGCGCCCGTCCGGCGAGACGGCCATGTGGTCGGAGCGGAAGCCCGACACCGGGAAGCGCCAGTTGATCCGCCCGGTGCCGAGGTTGATCGACACGACGTCGGCGAAGCTGGGCCGCGACGCCACCACCGAAGCACCGTCCGGGGTGGTGTACATGTCGTCGACGAACTGGTCGTGGCCCTCGCCGGGGCCGTTGCGGATGCCGAGGAAGAACGCCAGCTTGACCGGGTTGAGGTAGATCTCCCGCAGCCGGTCGTCCTTGTCCGGGATGATGTTCACGCGCCCGATGCGGGCGAACGAGCCCCGCGACTGGATGACGTCCGCCGTCCCGTCCCAGTTGTTGCCGACGAACATCACCTCCCGCAGGGCCGCGGGGGCACCGGTCGCGGGTACCGCGGCGCCGGTCACCAGCAGGGCGGCGGCGGAAAACGCGTACGCCGCGCGCGAGAGGTACGACCGCCGTCGGGTCGGGGAAGTGCGCACTGGGAACACCTTTCGACGCTGAAGAGGTGCGGCGAGGACTTCGATGGCTTTCGTGCGGTAGAGCGGTTACTGTCCGGTATCGCCACGATAACCGGCCCCCGGAGCCATTCCGGTAGGGCCGCTCGGCCAACGTCGCGCGGGCGGCGTTGTGGCCGTGCCACAACGGGCCCGGGAGGTGCCGTGCCGGCGTTGCCGCTGCTCCGGCAGGTGCTCGACGCGATGGCCGCAGACGAGACCGTGCTGGACGAGCTGGTGCGCGCGGCCCGCAGCCAGTCCCCGGAAGTCGCGCGGCTGCCGGAAGCGGAGAACCGCCGCCACGTCCAGTTCCTGCTCTCCGCGGCGCTGCGGGCGACGACGAACCCCGGCACGGCCGACTACACGACGGCGGAGAAGCTGGGCGCCGACCGCGCGGAGCAGGGTGTCCCGCTCACCGACCTGCTGCGCGGCGTCCAGGCGGGCCGGACGCTCGCCGCGCGCGTCGCCGTCGAACGCTGCCGGGCGGCCGGGCTGCCCGACGACGTCATCCTCGAGACGGTCCTGGACGCCGAGCGCTACACCGGCGCGCTGGAACGCCACATCGTCAAGGGTTACCACGCGGCCGAGCTCCAGCTGTCGCGCACGGTCCGCGACGCGCGGACCCAGCTGCTGCGCACCCTGCTCCTCACCGGGCCGCCGCCGACGCCGGAGGAGCTCCGGCAGGCGGGACTGCGGCCCGAAAGCCGGTACCACTGCGTGGTTTCCGACGTCAGCGATCCGGCGCGGGCCCGCACCCTCGAACAGGCACTGCTGGAGTTCGGCGGGGTCTACGGCCTGGTCGAGGGCAGGCTCACCGGCTTGGCGGCCCGTGCCCCCTCGGTCGAACCGCCCGACGGCGCGGTGCTCGTCGTCGCGCCCGCGGTTCCGCTGTCCGGACTTCGGGAAGTCCATCGCCTGTGCACGGCGGCGGCCCGCCTGGCGGGCCCCGGCTGCCACGACCTCACGGCGCTGGCGGGCAGTCTCGCGCTGGCCGCTCAGCCGGTGCTCGCCGACCTGCTCACGACGTCGTCGCTCGGCGCGCTGGACCCGGCGAACCCGTTCCACCGCGAGCTGGCGGCGACGGCGCTGGCCTACCTGGATCACGGGCAGCGCCTGCGGACGACGGCGGAGGCATTGCACCTGCACCCGAACACGGTCCGGTACCGGCTGGACCGGCTCGCGGAGCTGACCCCGCTGGCCTTGGCGGAAAACAGCGGCGGCCGGGTCCTCGACGCGGTGCGGTCGTGGTGGGCGCTGCACCATTGGCTGGGCGATGCGGGCTGACCCCCGGGGCTGTCTCGCTAGTGCCGTGAAGGGGCCCTTCACAGCATCTAGTGCCGGGAAGGGGCCCTTCAGAGCATTTGGCCAACCGGGCCTCCGGCAAAGTCGCGTCGGTGCAGTCCGCAGCATTGCGCCAGCGAGCGGGTCACCGGCCGCCTCGCACATGCGATGAGGGGTCCCCTCACGGCATCTAGTGGCAGGGCTCCGGCAAGTCAAGACGGGGTTCCTGGTCCGGTGACAAGGGCTCCCCCAAAGTCGCGAATGACTCATTCGAGACCTCGGAGGTCGCCAATGACCCATTCGCGACATCACAGCGGTCGCCGGCGGCCCGCAAGGTCATGAACGAGTCGTTCACCTCACCAGACGTCAGTGTCCCGGCAAAGTCGTGGGTGGATGTGAGGCAGGCACGGTCGGCCACCCCGCCCGGCCCGAGTTCGCCCGTGCCCTCGGCATCCCGCTGACGTCGTTCGCCGAATGGGCCGAGAAGCACCTGACAGCCCGATGATCACCCGGCTAGGGTCACCCGCATGGCTGAACTCAAGCGCATGCCGGCGACCACCGACGGCGGCGAATGCATCTTCTGCGCCATCGCCACCGGCCGCGCCCCGGCGGCGTTCGTGCACGAGGACGACGACTTCGCCGCCGTCGTCGACCTGCGCCCGGTCACCACCGGGCACCTGCTCGTCCTTCCCCGCGCGCACCACGCGGACCTGGCCTCGCTGCCGGCCGAGACGGGCGGCCGGATGTTCGCCGTCGCGCAGACGCTGGCCGCGGCCCTGCGCCGCACCGACCTGCCGTGCGAGGGCATCAACCTCTACCTCGCCGACGGCAAGGCCGCCGGTCAGGAGATCCCCCACGTCCACCTGCACGTGATCCCCCGCCACGCCGGCGACGGCTTCGTCATGACCGCCGACTGGCGGGTGCGGTCCCGCGAGGAGCTGACCGAGGTCGCGGCGAAGGTCAAGGCCGCGCTTTAGGCCTTGTGCAGCTTGTCCGGGTGGTGCACGGCGGTCTTCCCGGACTTCTCGCTCTTCACGAGGTACTGCGGCTCGTCCGGCGACGCCTTCACCGCCCGCTTGCCGGCGTGCGTGTCCTCGGTGATCTTCTCCTCGACCGTCCCGACCGAACTCTGGTTGCCCGCGTCCCAGCGGACGCGGTCGCCTTTCTTGAAGTCCTTGCCCATCGGAGCACCTCCTGACCGGGCGAGTACCCGCGATCATGCCGGGTACCCGTCCGGAATGGACGACCTCGGCGACGCCGACCTCGCCCGCACGCGCAAGGTCGTCGGCTGCGGACATCGGCACCCGGACGTTCACGAGCGCAGCCCGCGGAAGAACGCGCGGATGTCGGCCACGAGCAGTTCCGGTTCCTCCAGCGCGGCGAAGTGCCCGCCCGACGCGAACTCCGACCAGTGCGCGATCTTCTCCTCCGGGTCCATGATCCGCCGCACCACCGGCGACGAGTCGAACACCGCCCACCCCGCCGGGACGTCCGAGGGCGCCAGCCAGCCGTGCGCGGAATGCGCTGCCTCGTAAAGGAACCGCGCCGCGGACGCGCCGCTGCGGGTGAACCAGTAGAGGCTGACGTTCGTCAGCAGCCGGTCGCGGTCGACGCCGTCGCCGGTCCACGCCTGGAACTTCTCCGCGATCCAGGCCAGCTGGCCGACCGGGGAGTCGGTGAGCGCGGCCGCGATCGTCTCGGGCTTGTGGGACTGGATGTCCAAGTAACCGCGCCCGGCTTTCCACGCCTCGCGGGCGGCGTCCAATTCGGACTGTTCGGCCGGAGAAAGGTTCTCCGGCAACGGAAGCTGCTCCCCCGCCAGCGCGATCGTCCCGCGGTCGCTGTTGACGTGCGTGCCGATGACGCGCTCCGGGTACACCGCGGCGAGCCGCCCGGTGACGCCGGCGCCGATGTCGCCGCCCTGCGCGGCGAAGCGGTCGTAGCCGAGCCGGGTCATCAGCTCCGCGAACGCGTCCGTCGTCCGGGCGAGCTCCCAGCCGGGCCCGCTCAGCGGTGTCGAGAACCCGAACCCGGGCAGCGACGGGACGACGACGTCGAACGCGTCCGGGCCGTCCTCGGCGAGCGGGCCGATGACGTCGAGGAACTCGGCGATCGAGCTGGGGTAGCCGTGGGTCAGCAGCAGCGGCACCGCGTCGGCCCGCCGCGAGCGGACGTGCAGGAAGTGGATGACCTGCCCGTCGATCTCGGTGGTGAACTGCGGGAGCGCGTTGAGCGCCGCTTCCCGCGCCCGCCAGTCGAAGCCGTCGCGCCAGTACCCGGCCAGCTCCCGGACAGCCTCCGTGGGCATGCCGCGGGACCAGTCCGGCTCGTCCCCGGGCACGAGGTCGGCGAACCGGGCGGTGGCCAGGCGGCGGTGCAGGTCGTCCAGCTCGGCCTGCGGGACGTCGATGCGGAAGGGGTGGATTTCGTTCGTCATGGGAAGCACGCTATGAACCATTGCGGAAGACTTCCTTCCGCGATTCGTGCGAAGCTCGGAAAATGCTGCAGACCTCCGCCCGCCTGCTCCGGCTCCTCTCCCTGCTCGAGACCCGGCGCGACTGGACCGGCGCCGACCTGGCCGAGCGGCTCGGCGTCAGCGCGCGCACGGTCCGCACCGACGTCGGCAAGCTGCGCGAGCTGGGCTACCCGGTCGAAGCCGCTCCCGGCGTCCAGGGTGGTTACCGGCTCGGTGCCGGTGCGCAGCTGCCGCCGCTGCTGCTGGACGACGACGAGGCGGTCGCCGTCGCGGTCGGCCTCCGCACCGCGACCGGCGTGTCCGGCATCGCCGAGACGTCGGTGCGCGCGCTCGCCAAACTGGAGCAGGTCCTGCCCTCGCGGCTGCGGCACCGGGTGCAGGCCCTGGAGGCCGCGACGGTGTCGGTGCCCGGCGCCGGCCCGGCCGTGGCCGCCGGGGTGCTGACCGCGATCTCGGCCGCCATCCGGGCGAGCGAGCGGCTGCGCTTCGACTACACCGGCCATCACGGCGAGGCGAGCCGCCGGGAGGTCGAGCCGCACCGGCTGGTCAGCTGGGGACGGCGCTGGTACCTCGTCGCCTGGGACCCCGCGCGGGACGACTGGCGCACGTTCCGCGTCGACCGCCTGACGCCGAAAGTGCCTAACGGCCCGCGTTTCGCCCCGCGCGAGCCGCCTGAAGGCGATGTGGCGCAGTTCGTCCAGCGCAGCGCGGGCGCGGCGACCTGGCGGTTCCACGCCCGGGTCCGGCTGCACGCGCCGGTGGCCCACGTCCGCGCCCGGCTGCCGATCGCGGTCGACGTCACGCCGGAGGGCCCGGACCGCTGCGTCGCCGAGGTCGGCTCTGACAACGCAGCGACGCTCGGCCTTTACCTCGGGCTACTCGAAGTGGACTTCGAGGTGCTCGACGCGCCGGAGCTGGCCGCGGAACTGGCGAAGACCGGCGAGCGGTTCCTGCGGGCCGCTAGCGCAGGGAGTCGGCCAGCTCCTGGATGATCACCATTTGCCCCTGGGCGCCGACCTCCATGCCCGACCGCAGGATCGTGTCGCGCAGCTCCTTGCTGCCGGTTTCGGTCCGCAGCTGCAGCAGGGTGCGATCGCCGTCGAGCGCGGTGAAGGTGACGGTGTTGAGCGGGCCGTCCACCGAATCGAGGGGCACGCCCGGCATTTCGAACACCTCGGTGTAGACGAGCCGCTCGTCGGGCACGACTTCGCGGTACTCACCGTGGAAGCCGACTTCGGTGCCGTCGCCGGTCTTCAGCACGTACCGCCAGCGGCCGCCGGGGCGCAGGTCCAGCTCGACTTCGGTGGTGGTCCCGTGGTGGCCGCTCCACCAGCGGCGCACCAGCTCGGGCGTCGTCCAGACGCGGTAGACGAGGTGCTTGGGCGCGTCGAATTCGCGCGTGATGAGGATCTGGTCCTCGGCCGGGGTGGTGATCTGCACGTCAGTGCTCCTGTTTCTTCAGTTCTTCGAGGACGTCGTCCATCCGGTCGAACCGCCCGGCCCACGTCCGCTCGTACTGCCGGACCCAGTCGTGGATCGGCTTGAGCGCGGGCCCGTTGAGCCGGTAGAGCCGCTGGCGGCCGTCGCCGCGCACGTCCACCGCGCCCACCTCCCGCAGCACCCGCAGGTGCTTCGACACTTGCGGCTGCGCCAGGCCCAGCAGGTCCACGAGGTCGCCGACCGATCGTTCCCCGTCGCGGAGGACGTCGAGGATCTGCCGCCGCCGGGGTTCGGCGACCGCGTTGAAGGTGTCGGTTGTCGTCGCTGCTCGGGCCACGCGAGCTATCATATGCCTATATGGGTATGCGTTAAGACCTGGTTAAGCCCCGTCCGCACCCGGGTAACCGCGTGCCGACGAAAGGAGTGTGGTGTGGTCAGCGTGCAGGCGAAGGTACGGATGGCGCTGCTGCGGGCGTCGGGCCAGAAACGGTTCTACGACAACGCTTCGGCGCTGCACCACCGGCTTCCCCGGCACCAGAAGCCGTCGATGGCCCGGCCGCCGCGGAAGATCCGGCGGCAGTGTGCTGTCGAGCGGCGCGAGGTGAACGGCTTCCCGTGCTTCACCTTCCGGCCGCGCGGCGGCGCGTCGAGCGACCTGCACGTCCTGCACCTGCACGGCGGCGGGTTCGTCGAGCAGGTCGAGAAGCACCACTGGCAGTACGCCGCCGACCTGGTGTCCCGGCTCGGCTGCGCGGTGACGCTGCCGGTGTACCCGCTGGTCCCGCACCACGACCACACGGCGACGATCCCGATGGTGCAGGCGGCCTACGACGGGATCGACGCCGGGCGCGTCGTGGTCTCCGGCGACTCCGCGGGCGGCGCGCTCGCGCTGGCGATCGCGCAGGACCTGCGCGCGGCCGGGCGGCCGCAGCCCGAACGGCTGGTGCTGTACTCGCCGTGGCTGGACGTCCTGCTGGCGGACCCGGTTTCGGAACTGCTCGACGAGACCGACCCCATGCTCGGCATCGCCGGGCTGCGGGAGGCGGGCCGGATGTACGCGGAAGGCTCCACGCCGCACGATCCGCGGGTCAGCCCGATCCACGCCGACCTGAGCGGCCTCGCGCCGATCACGCTGTTCATCGGGACGCGGGACGTCCTGCTCCCGGACTGCCGCCGGTTCCGGGACCGGGCGCGCGAGGCCGGGACGGACCTGGACTACCGCGAATACCCCGGGATGTTCCACAACTGGCTGATGCAGGCCATCCCGGAAGGCCGCGAAGCGATGAACCACGTGGAGCGGCTGCTGCGCCGTCCGGTCAGTGCCCGGACCGCGCCAGCTCGTGGAAGCAGTCCCACGCCCGGCTGACCAGTGCCGGGTGGGTGCGCAGGTCGATCGCCGTGCGGGCCAGTGCCGCCGCCGAAGCCAGCATCACCGAGCGGCCACGCGGGCTCGCCGCCGCGGCCGCGAACTCCAGGGTGTGGTCGGAGTACTCCTCCGCCGTGATCGCGACGAACGGGTGGATCGCCGGGACGCGGATGCTCACGTCGCCGACGTCGGACGAGCCCAGGTACACCCCCGGGTCCGGCGGGGTCGCGGCGATGCCGCAAGCGGCCAGGTGCTCGGTGAACCGCTCGGACAGCACGGGGTTGTCGCGGAAGTGCGCGTAGCCGCGGCCGACGCGTTCGACATCCACCTTCGCGCCCGTCGCCAGCGCCGTGCCCTGCGCGGCCGCGGTCACGTCCTCGACCAGGCTGTCCAGCGCACCGGTCGTCAGCGCACGGAGCCCGAAGCGGCCCTCGGCGCGGTCCGGGACGATGTTCGTCGCTTCGCCGCCGTGGGTGATGATGCCCTGGATGTGCGAGCCCGCCGGCAACCGCTGGCGCCGCGCGGACAGCGCGCCGAACAGCTGGATCAGCGCGGCGAGGGCGTCGATGCCCGCCTCCGGGTCCCCGGTCGGGTGCGCGGCGCGGCCGTGGAAGGTCACCTTCACCTCCACCTGCGCGGTCAGCGGGGCCCACGACCACGAGTGGACGCCGGGGTGGACCATCAGCGCCGCGTCGGCGTCGTCGAAGACACCGGCTTCGGCGAGCGCGACCTTGCCGCCACCGCGTTCCTCCGCGGGACAGCCCACCACGAGCAGCGAGCCCGGGCCGTCCGCCAGGACTTCGCGAGCCGCCAGCGCGGCACCGAGCCCGGCCGCGGCGATGAGGTTGTGCCCGCAGGCGTGCCCCAGCCCGGGCAGCGCGTCGTATTCGAGCAGCAGCGCGACGCACGGCCGTCCGGCGCCGGCGCGCGCGGTGAACGCCGTCGGCAGCCCGGCGGTCCCCGTCTCCACCTCGAAGCCGTCTTCGGCCAGTTCCCGGGTCAGGCGTCCGGCCGCCCGATGCTCCTCATAGGACAGTTCCGGGTGCTCGTGCAACTCGGTGGCGACCGCCCAGAGCCGCTCGCTCAGCCGCTGGATTCGCTCGTCCGCCCGTTCGTGCCGCTCGTCGTCCCACTCCATGCCCACCGGGATACCCCTACCACGCCCGGCCACACCAGCGGCGGGTTTCACCCGGTGTGCCGCTGGTTACCCGCCGACGATGGACCACAGCCAGGCACCGGTGCTGGAAGCGCTGTGCGACTACCACCGCGCCGGATACGTCCCGTTCAACGCGCCCGGCCACAAGCAGGGCCGCGGCATCGACCCGCGGGTGCTCGACGTAGTCGGCGCCGACGTCTTCAAATCCGACGTCATCGCGCTCAACGGGCTCGACGACCGGCTGACGCGCCACGGCGTCCTGGCGGGCGCAGGAGCTGATGGCCGACGCGGTCGGCGCCGAGCACACCTTCTTTTCGACGTGCGGCAGCTCGCTTTCGGTCAAGAGCGCGATGCTCGCGGTCGCCGGCCCGCACGAGAAACTGCTCGTGCCAAGGCACGTCCACAAGTCGGTGATCTCCGGGCTGATCGTCAGCGGGGTCCAGCCGGTGTGGGTGCGGCCGCACTGGGACACCGAACAAGGACTGACGCACCCGCCGGGTGTGCGGGAGTTCGCCGAGGCCTACGAGCGCGACCCCGACGTCAAGGGCGCGCTGATGGTGACCCCGACCGACTACGGCACCTGCGGGGACATCCGCGCGGTCGCCGAATGGTGCCACGAACGGGGAATCCCGCTGATCGTCGACGAGGCGTGGGGCGCGCACCTGCCCTTCCACGACGGCCTCCCGCCGTGGGGGATGTACGCGGGGGCCGACGTGTGCGTCACGAGCGTGCACAAGATGGGCGCCGCGGTCGAGCAGAGCTCGGTGTTCCACCTCCAGGGCGGCCGCGTGGACCCCGACGTGCTCAAGGCGCGGGAAGACCTCCTCGGCACGACGAGCCCGAGTTCGCTGGTGTACGCCGGTCTCGACGGCTGGCGGCGGCAAATGGCCGAGCAGGGCAAGGAACTGCTCGACGGGGCGCTCCGGCTGGTGACGTCGGTGCGGAGCCGACTGGGCGAGCAGGGCCTCACCGTGCTTTACGACGAGTTCCTCGGGCCGGACCTCGCCGACTCGGCCGACCCGCTGAAGGTCGTGCTCGACCTCGACCCGCTGGGCATCAGCGGCTACCAGGCCGCCGACTGGCTGCGCGAGCACCGGCGCGTCACCGTCGGCCTGTCCGACCACCGCCGGATCGTGGCCCAGTTCAACCATGCGGACGACGAAGAAACGGCGAGCACGCTCGTCGACGCCTTGGGCGCCCTGCTGGAGGCCGCGCCGTCGTTCGAGACGCCGCCGAAGGTGGACATCCCGTCGCCGGCCGAAATGGAGCTGGAGACGGCGATGCTGCCGCGCGACGCGTTCTTCGGCCCGGCCGAGCAGGTGTCCGTGGCCGAAGCACCCGGCCGGATCGCGGCGGAGATGATCACGCCGTACCCGCCCGGTGCTCCCGGTGTGCTGCCCGGCGAGGTGCTCACCCAGCCGATCCTCGACTACCTCCGCAGCGGGCTCGGCGCGGGCATGGAACTGCCCGACCCGGCCGACTCCGCGCTGGAGTCGGTCCGGGTCGTGGCCAAGCGCTAGGCCTTGGCGCTCTTGAGTTCCAAGGGGTTCTTCGGGGCGCTGGAGCGCGCGTCGATCATCCGCTGCCCGAGTTCCTGCAGCCGCTTGCGGCCCATCGCCGAGCGGACCTCGGGGAACCACTCGTCCTCTTCCTCTTCCACGTGGTGACGGACATTCTCGGTGAGCACGGTGACCTTCGCGTCGAAGGTCTCGTCCGCCGGGTCCATGCCGACCAGCTCCGACAGCATCCACACCACGACGTGGTGCTCCTCCACGCTTTCCAGGACGTGGTCCTTGGTCTCCGGCACGGCTTCCCGCGCGGCCGGGTAGAAGATCTCTTCCTCGATGTAGGCGTGGACGGTGAGCTCCTCGATGATCGAGTCCGCGATGCGGCGCTTCTCCCGGTGCGCGTCCTCCCCCGCCTTTTCGAATTCCTTGAACAGCTTCTCCACGGTCTTG
The DNA here is from genome assembly GCF_014873755.1 of Amycolatopsis lexingtonensis. Classification (NCBI taxonomy): domain Bacteria; kingdom Bacillati; phylum Actinomycetota; class Actinomycetes; order Pseudonocardiales; family Pseudonocardiaceae; genus Amycolatopsis; species Amycolatopsis lexingtonensis. Next base: position 898,424 of record NZ_JADBEG010000001.1, on the reverse strand, counting down.
TGGTCGTTCTTGAGCAGCACGATCGCGTCGGTCGACATCGGTGTCCTCACGGTGTGGCCAGGTCACGCAGTGCGACCTGGGAGTTCTCCAGTTCCTTGGTCATCAGCAGGGCGACGGTCCCGGCGTGCGCCAGTGCCCGGCCGACCTCGCCGACCGAATCCCACGCCGCCTCGGCGTCCCCGTCGCCGTGCCGGACCACCTGGCCGGACAGCAGCCCGTCCTCGAGCCGTCCCTGGAGGGCGGGCAGCAGCTGGGTGAGGTCGTCGGCCAGCAGCCGCAGGGCGCCGAGCACGCGGTAGAGCTCGGCCGGGGGAACGAGTTCGCCGTCGCCCACGCGGCGGGACAGCCGGCGCACGGTGGCACCGGCGTCGGCCGCCAGCAGCGACGGCGAAGTGGTGGCGCTCGGGTTCATGACCGGCCGGATACCCTCCGTACCGCGGTGAAAACGCCGTTTGCCCGATCCGCGCCGTGGGTACTCGCCGAACCTCTCGACCCCCAGGAGAACACCGGTGAACGAACCGTCCGGCGACGTGCTGACTTTCGGCGTCGAAGAGGAGTTCTTCGTCGTCGACCGCCGCGGTCACCTTTCCCCGGCAGGCGACGACGTCGTCGACGCCGCCGAAGCGGCCGCCGACGAGCAGGGCGACCTGCAGCACGAGCTGACGCGCGCGCAGGCCGAGGCCGCCACCGGCATCTGCCGGACCCACGCCGAGGCCCTGCGCCAGCTGCGCGGCCTGCGCGACGACCTGTCCGCGGCCGCCCGGCGGCGCGGCTACCGGCTGCTGCCCGCCGGCGCGCCGCCACTGTCCGAAGTGGACCCGCCGGGCATCACGCCGAACCCGCGTTACGAGCGGATGGCCGAGCACTTCGGTGCCACCGCACGGACTTCGCTCACGTGCGGCTGCCACGTGCACGTCGCCATCCCCGACCCGGAAACCGGCGTCCAGGTGCTGAACCGGGTCCGGCCGTGGCTGCCGGCGCTGCTCACCGTCACCGCCAACTCGGCGATTTCCGACGGCTACGACACCGGGTACTGCAGCTGGCGCTACCAGCAGTGGAGCCGGTGGCCCTCGGCGGGACCGCCGCCGCGGTTCGCCTCGCTCGACGAGTACGAGAGCATCGTCGACGCGTGGCTGCGGGCGGGCTCGATCCTCGACCGCGGGATGATCTACTGGGACGTCCGGCTCTCGGAAAAGCAGCCGACGCTCGAATTCCGCATCGCCGACGTCGCCGCGACCCCCGACGACGCGGTGCTCCTGGCGGTGCTGGCCCGTGCCTTGGTCGCCACCGCGCAGGACGACGACGCTCCCCCGCCGCCGTTGCCGAACGAGGTGCTGCGCGCGCAGCTCTGGCGGGCGTCCCGCGAAGGCGTCACCGGCTGCTGCCCGCACCCGGACACCGGGGACCTGGTTCCGGCGAAGGCGGTGCTCGACGACCTGCTCGCGCGGACGGCCACCGCGCTGGACACCGCCGGTGACCTCGACTTCGCGCGGGACGGCCTCGCGCGGCTGACCGCCGAGGGCGGCGGCGCCGACCGGCAGCGGCGGCGCTTCGCGGACCGGGAACGCGGCGAAGACGTGGTGGACCTGCTGACCGGAGGCGGTTAAGCCCGCAAGCGGTCGAGGAGTTCGAGGGCGCGGGCGGCTGCGTGCGAGCGGCCCGCGTCGAGCACGAGGTGGATGCCGAGCGCGGCGGCCCGCTCGCGGGCCCGCATCAGCACGCCGAGACCGGCGGCGCCGAGGAAACGCACTTCGCCCAGGTCGAGGCGCAGCACGCCGGGACCGGCCCGGAGGTGGTCGTCGAGGGTCGCTTCCAGCCGGGCCACGGTGCAGACGTCGATCTCGCCCGTGACCTCCACGACGACGGCGTCGGGGGTCTGCCACCGGGTGCGGTCGCTCAGCCCGTCGGCGGCAACCCGGGGTGCGGGCAGCCCGTGGGCCGGCGGATCGGCTGCAGGGGCGCGTTGCCGCTCATGGGTCGTCATGGCCTTGAGTTACCCGGTGCGCGTTCGTGGCCAAACAACCCCCGGTACGAGCGCGTTTCCCCGGCCGGAGCGGGTATCCGCGGGAAGCACCGCCCGGAAGGAGCCCGCCATGGCCGACGGCCCGCCCACGATGGGCGTCGAAGAGGAGTTCCTCCTCGTCAACCCGCGCACCGGGCACGCGTCCGCGTGCGCCGAGCAGGTGCTGGCCCGGTACCGCCACCACGGCCCGCTCCCCGACGGCGTCCGGGTGCACCGCGAGCTGCGGCTCACCCAGCTCGAAGCCGCCAGCGGCGTCTGCACGACCGCGGACGAGCTCCGGTACCAGCTGACGGCGGCCCGGCGCGTGCTGGCCGGCGCCGCCGCGGCCGAAGACTGCGCGCTCCTGGCCACCGGCACCCCGATCGGGCCCGGCCCGGCCGCGCCCGCACCCGCGGGCGAGGGCCGGTACGCCGAAATCGACGCCGCCTACGGCGCGGTGGTCGCCGACTACGAAGCCTGCGGCTGCCACGTCCACGTCGGGGTGCCCGATCCCGACACCGCGGTCGCGGTCGTCAACCACGTCGGGCGGTGGCTGCCCACCCTGCTCGCGCTGTCGGCGAATTCGCCGTTCGACCACGGGCGCGACACGGGCTACCACAGCTGGCGGATGGTCCAGCAGTCCCGCTTCCCCGGTGCCGGCGTCGCGCCGCACCTGCGCGACCACGCGGAGTACCGCCGGGCTGTCGAGACGCTGGTCGAGTGCGGCGCGCTCGTCGACCCGGACCAGACGTTCTGGCTGGCCCGCCCGTCCGGCCGGTTCCCGACGGTGGAGTTCCGGGTGGCCGACACCGCGCTGACCGTCGACCACGCCCTGCTGCAGGCGCTGCTGAGCCGGGCACTGGTGCGGCGGGCGCTGGCCGACCTCGACCGCGGGCGCGCGGCGGAACCGGTGTCCCCGCAGGTGGCCGCGGCGGCGGTGTGGGCCGCGGCGCGCCACGGCCTCACCGGGCAGCTCGTCGACGTCGCCGGGCAGACGCGCCGGCCCGCGTGGACGCTGGTCGAGCAGCTGCTGGCGCACGTCCGGGAACCCCTCGAGGCGAGCGGCGACCTGACCGAAGTCCGCGCACTGATCGCGGTCCTGCGTGCCGACGGCAACGGGTCGGTCCAGCAGCGCGCGGTCGCCGGCCGCGGTGGCCCGGAGGCCGCGGTCGGGTGGCTCAGCGCGCTGAGCGTGCCGGCGGCGCATGGAACCCGCCGCACGGGGTAGCCGGGAGCCATGACGACCTCGACCCTCGCGGCGGCCACCCTGCCCGCCGCGCGCGGCCCGCTTTCGGAGTCCGTGCTGGGCACCCTGCTGCGCGAACAGCCCCGCGCGGACCTCGGCTTCGACGGGCTGGTGGCCGCCGACCCGCTCGGCGACGACGTCCAGCTGGCCCTGCACCTGTGCTACGAACTGCACTACCAGGGCCTGCCCGGGGTGTCGCCCGACTGGGAGTGGGACCCGGAACTGCTGCGCCTGCGCGGCGCGCTGGAAGCACGCTTCCTCGCGGCACTGCGCGAAAACGTGCCGGGCGGCGACGACGTCACCGCCGAACTGGACGCACTGCTGGTCGAGCCGGTCGACGCGGAAGGCGTCTCGCACTTCCTCCGCGACCACGGCGACTGGGGGCACGTGCGGGAGTACTTCACGCACCGCTCGGTCTACCACCACAAGGAAGCCGACCCGCACGCATGGGTGATCCCGCGCCTGCGCGGCCGCGCCAAGGCGGCACTGGTGGCGGTGGAGTTCGACGAGTTCGGCGGCGGCCGCGCGGAGCGGGCGCACGCGCGGCTGTACACGGACCTCCTGCGCGCGGCCGGCCTGCCGGACGGCTACCTGGAGCTCATCGACCACGCCCCCGCCGAGATGCTGGCCGTGGTCAACATGATGTCCCTCTTCGGCCTGCACCGGTCGTTGCGCGGCGCGCTGTGCGGTCACTTCGCGGCGGCGGAGATCACGACCGGGCCGTCCGCGCTGCGGATGGACCAGGCTCTGAAGCGCCTCGGCGCCCCGGAGGCGTGCCGGTTCTTCTACACCGAGCACATCGAGGCCGACGCGGTACACGAACAGGTGATGCGGCACGAGGTGCTCGGCGACCTGCTCGACCAGGAACCCGAGTTGGCGGCCGACATCGTGTTCGGCATCCAGGCGACGGAGTTCCTCGAAGGCCGGTTCGGCGCGCGGCTCCTGGACCGCTGGCGGGCCGGCGAATCCTCGCTGCGGTTCCCCCTGCCCTGACCAGCTCGCCCCTCGTCTTGAATGAGTCATTCAGGTCTCCGGAGGTCCTGAATGACTCATTCAAGACCTTTGCGCACCCGCTTGCGGTGGCTGGTGTCGCAGAACGGGAACCGCTTGCTCCGCCGGCACGCGCACACCGCGACCACGAACCGGTCGGACCGCACGACCTCCCCCTCCGGCGTGCGCAGCTCCACCGGGCCCTCCACGAGCACCGGGCCGCCGGGGACCACCGTCACCCGGCGCGGGCGGTCAGCGGTCGGCACGCAGCACCACCAGTTCCTCCGTCCGCTGGCCCGGCGCGATCAGCCCGGCCGCCTCCAGGAACGCCGTCCGTCCGGAAAGGACCGGACCGAACGGGATCCGGGCGCGCCGGGCCACCGAGACCCACAACCCTTGCGCGGCCAGCGATGTCCACGACTTGTCCACATCGGACAATCCGGATTGGACGATCAGCAGTGTCCCGCCGGGACGCAGGAGCGTGCCCGCCGCCGCGCACAGCGGGTCCAGGACCGCGCGGCCGTCCGGGCCCGCGTCCCAGCCGCGGGTGGCGCGGACCGCCGGGGCCGGTGCCGGGACGTACGGCGGGTTCGCGACCACGACGTCGTACGGGCCCTGACGCACGGCCGTCGCCAGGTCTCCCCGGCAGGGGCGCACGGCGGCCTGGCGGACCAGCGCATTGAACCGCGCCGACGCCAGCGCCCGGCGCGAAAGGTCCACGGCCAGCACGGTTCGCGCGCCGCGGCGGGCCAGCGTGATCGCCTGTGCGCCGGTACCGGTGCACAGGTCCAGTGCCCGCGCGCCGGGCCGGATGGCCAGGTCGGCGATCGCGGCCGCGAGCAGCGCGGTGTCCTCCTGCGGGCGGTAGACCCCGGGCAAGCGCAGCAACCGCGGCGCGGGGATGACGGTCCGGGCGGCCAAGGGGCCCGGGCGGACGGGTTCCGCCGACGTGGTCATCTCGGACTCCTTCACCTCACCGCGGGCCCGGCGCGATCGCCGGCGGACAACCGCGTCGCCCCCGGCTACCCGGCGAAGATTGCCGCAAACCGATCCGCCGCAGGTGGTTGGGGCGGGCGCGCGGGGGTATCCGGTCCGAAAAGGATCGCGAAGCCAGGAGGCCCACGATGACGTCCGAGGACCGCACGCAGCACCCCGCCGAGCCCGCCGCCGACGACGACCCGCACGGCGACACCCCCGAAGCCCAGCGCGAGACCCTGCGCGGCGAGCAGGGCACGTCCGGCGGCGACCAGCACGACGACACCGACCCCCAGTCGGGCTGACCCCACGCACGGCGAAAGGGGGGCTTTCCTCGCAGCCACGAGGAAAGCCCCCTTCGCTTCGGTCTTAGACCTCGTCTCAAAACTCAAGGGTGTGTCACTGCGTAACCTGCGGGTCCTGGTCGTCGATCGTGGGCAGTCGTGGCGAAGACGACGCAGCAGCGGCGGGTCGAAGACCGGCTCTGGGAACTGATCGAACCCCTGACCCCGTCCCGACCAGCGCCGCGCGGTCCGGGCGGGCGGCCCCGGATCGATGACTGTGCCGCGCCACAGGGGATCTTGTTCGTGCTCGACACCGGCTGCCGCCGGGGAGACCTACCCGAGCCGACCGGACAAGCTGCACGCCGACAAGGGCTACGACTACCGCCGCTACCTGACCCGCCGCGGAATCACGGTCCGTATCGCCCGGCGCGGGATTGAGGGCAAGTCCCGCCTCGGCCGGGGCCCCCGTCACCACGAGGGAGATCGATCTCCTGGAGGAGGCTGCAGCCGCGTTGCTGACGGCACCATCGACGGGGATGAACGAGCACTCTCGTCGGGAAGTGATCAGCCATCGCTGGGGCCGCCTCGTCAGAGGCGTTCGATGCGGTCGGCCTGCGGGCCCCGGTCGCTCTGACGCACCGCGTACCGGACCCGGTCACCCTTCTGCAGCGGCTCCGACCCCATGATCACGGACGCGTGGGCGAAGAGATCGTCGCCGCCTGCGTCCGGGGTGATGAAGCCGAAGCCGCGGTCGCCGTCGTAGCGCGCGACGACGCCCTCGCCGCCTCGTACGGGCACGCCCCGCGCCGCCGGCCCCGCGGCCGCGGCAGGTGCCGACCGCTGCGGCGCCGTCTGGGGCTCGGCGCCCCGGACCAGGTGCACGTCGCGGGCCTGCGGGCCCTTGTCTCCACTAGCCACCTCGTAGGCGACGCGGTCGCCCTCCGCGAGCCACGTCAGCCCCTCGGCCAGGGCCCGGGCGTGAACGAAGACGTCCCCGGCGCCGGAGTCGGGGTTGATGAAGCCGAAGCCCTTGTCCTCGTCGTACCAGGCCACCGTGCCGTCGGCACCGTCCGCGATACCGGCCGCAGCGGGTGAGCCGGCCCCTGCTCCCAGCGGGATCACGTGCCCGGCCTGCGGGCCGCGCTCGCCTTCGACGATCAGGAAGGCCACCCGCTGCCCCTCGGTGAGCACGCCGCCGGTCACGATGGCGGAGCTGTGCACGAAGATGTCGGCGCCGCCGCCGTCCGGCGACGCGAAGCCGTACCCCTTGCCCGGCTCGTACCAGTTGACGGTGCCGAGCAGGCCCACGGCGCTGCCGGTGGCCGCATCGGCGGTGACACGAACGCGCAGCGCCTGGGGCCCTCGGTCGTTCTCGCCGACCTCGAACACGACGGCCTGACCCTCGCGGAGCATTTTCGCGCCGCCGTCCCCGACGATCTCGGAGGCGTGCACGAACACGTCCGGCGAGCCGTCCTCGGGCGCGAGGAAGCCGAAACCACGTTCGGCGTCGAACCAACGGACGGTCCCTTGCGGCATCAACGGCTCCAGGTCGAGAGGGCGGGCACTGGCCCCCAGTCTCCCTGACAGACCGCGCGGTCCGTCGGCCGGGCCCACCGGCGGGCGTTGGTTCACCTGGCGACACGCCGAGTTTCGAGACCAGGTCTTACTCGAACTCGAACGGCAGCGCGTCCACGCAGGCCTGGTACTTCTCCGCCATCTCGTGCTCGGTGTGCGCCGCGACGAACAGCTGCGCCAGCTCGAAGCTGTAGCTGTCCTGTTCCGGCAGGTCCGAAAGCCGCTGCCCCACCTCGGGCACGATCTCGATCTGCGTCCCGTCGATGCGCTCCTGCACCGCGGCGATCTCTTCCGGGGTCGGCACGCGCGTCACGACGCCGTCGGAGAACCGGCGCAGGTACCACTTGCCGGCGATCTGGTACTTGCCCTTGCTGGGGCGGCGCGCGGGGTCCTGACCGAGGCCGAGGCGCACCATGATCTCGTGGTTGGCGACCCCGTCGACGAACTCGAACAGCTCGGCGTGCGACTGGGAGTGCCGCGGGTTGATCTCCAGCAGGCACACCTGGCCCGACTCCGGGTCGCAGAAGAACTCGATGCTGAACGTGCCGTTGTCGAAGCCGATCTGTCTCATCACGCGCTCGGCGACGTCCCGCATCCGCTGCACCGGCTCCTCACCCAGCTGGGACGGGTACTGGTGGCGCAGGAACGACGAGCTGTCCGGGTAGTTGATCGAGTCGAGCGCGCCGTAGACGGTGACTTCGCCGCGGTAGACGTACCCCTCGACGGCCGCCTGGACGCCGTGCAGCGCCTCCTCGGCCAGGCACGCCGCCCCGCCGACTTCGGCGATTTCCGGCGGCAGCTTCACCTGGTCCAGCACGTAGCCGAACGGCTCGCCCACCCGGCCGACGCCGTCCCGGATCTCCGCGACCGCGTCGGCGAATTCGGCTTCGTTCCCGGCCTTGAAGGCGAGTTCCGAAGAGAACGACTTGACCGGCTTCAGCCACATCGGAAAGCCGACGCCCTCCGGCGGCGAGGGCCGCTCGCCGTCGAGGTCGACGATGCCGAAGTGCGGCAGCTCGTCGATCACCTTCCGCTGCTCCAGGCGGCTCCAGTACTTGTGCTCGCACTTGAGCACCGCCTCCAGCGGCACGCTCGGCAGGCCGTACCGGGCGCACAGGATCGGCACGAGGCACGCGCCGGGGAAGTCCCAGTAACTGACGATCGCGCCGACGTCGCCGTCGAACGCGTCCAGCTCGTGCTGCGCCGTCTTGAGCAGCGCTTCGAAGTCGATGTCCCCGTGCTGCAGGTCTTCGGGGGTCAGCAGGCCGTGGAACTCGTAGCTCCCGGCCCACGGCAGGCGCTCCAGCACCCGCTGGTTCTCCTCGTCCAAACCGATCACGAAGATGTTGATACCCATGGGAAAGAGCTACCCGGGGCGGATTCGCCGAAACGGGGCCGGATGGCCGGTTTGACGGGCGCGGGAGCGGGCACCCCGCACGCATGACCGCGCTGCCCGAACCGGTTTCGCTGTGGGTGGAGACCGCGCCCGCCCCCGACCGCACCGGCGTCCCGGTGCCCGAATCCGCCGACGTCGCGGTGCTCGGGGCGGGCATCGCCGGGCTCACGACGGCGGTGCTGCTCGCCCGCGGCGGCCGGTCGGTCGTCGTGCTGGAAGCCGACCGGGTCGCCGCCGGGGTCTCCGGGCACACCACGGCGAAGGTCAGCGCGCAGCACGGCGCGAAGTACGCGGACCTGACGTCCCGGCACGGCGCGGGCGCCGCGAAGGCCTACGCCGCGACCCAGGCGGCGGCCACCGAGTGGATCGCCGCCACGGCGGCCGAGCTGGAGATCGAGTGCGGGTTCACCCGCGCCGACAGCTACGTCTACACCACGCGCGCGAAGACCGTGGACGCGCTGAAGCGGGAGGCCGACGCGGCCGCCGCGGCGGGCCTGCCGGCGTCGTTCACCGAGGACGTCGCGCTCGACGTGCCCGCGCTCGGCGCCGTCCGCACCACCGGGCAGGCGCACTTCCACCCGCGGCGGTGGCTGCTCGGGCTGGCCGCCGAGGTCGAGCGGGCGGGCGGCACCGTCGTCGAGAACGCCCGCGCGACGGGCGTGCACGGGCAGACCGTCCGCACCTCGCGCGGCGACGTCGTGGCGGGCGAAGTCGTCGTCGCCACCCACTACCCGGTGCTCGACCGCGGCCTGTACTTCGCCCGGCTCGAACCGGTGCGCGACCTCGTCGTCGCGGGCCCGGCCGCGGGGAACGACCCGCCGTCGGGCATGTTCCTCGACGCCGACACGCACCACTCCGTGCGCGGGTACACCGAGCAGGGCACGCCGATGGTGATCGCGGGCGGGGAGCACTACCGCGTCGGCGCGCACGTCAACGTCGAGCGCCGTTACCAGCGCCTGGCGGCCTGGGCGGACGAGCACGCCCGCCTGCACCGGGTGACCCACCGCTGGTCCGCGCACGACCTGTCCACTGTGGACCTGCTGCCGTACGTCGGCCGCTACCTGCCGGGGACGAAGAACCTGTGGGTGGCCACCGGGTTCGGCCAGTGGGGCATGACCGGCGGCACCGCGGCCGGGCACGTCCTGGCCGCGCGGGTCCTCGGCGAGCCGCACCCGGCCGCGGACCTGTTCGACCCCAACCGGTTCGACGCCCGTTCGGTGCCCAGCCTGGCCCAGGACAACCTCACCGTGGCGAAGTACCTGGTCGGCGACCATGTGGCGGCGCTGTGGCGGGCGGAGAAGCTCGACGACCTGCGGCCCGGCGAGGCCGCCGTCCTCCGGGTGGGCGGCGAGCTGGTCGCCGCCCACCGCGACGAAGCCGGGCAGCTGCACACCGTCGGCGCGCACTGCACCCACCTCGGCTGCCTGGTTTCGTTCAACGACGCGGAAAAGACGTGGGACTGCCCGTGCCACGGCTCACGCTTCGGCGTCGACGGCGAGGTCGTCCAAGGCCCCGCCGTCCGGCCCCTGCGCCGCGACTGACCCCGGGGTCCGGTGCTTTCCCGCCGCGATCATGGTTTCGCGGCCCGTCCGGCGGGTATTTCGCGGCGATGGGACGCACCCGGCTCCGGCGCAGTGACCTGCGCGGCCCCGGCATCCGGCGGATCCGCCGCGGCCGGGGTTTCTCCTACGTCCACCCCGACGGCTCCCCGGTCGCCGACGACGAGCTGCTCGCGCGGATCAAGGACCTGGTCATCCCGCCGGCCTGGCGGAACGTGTGGATCTGCCCGCACCCGAACGGGCACGTCCAGGCGGTCGGCACCGACGACGCCGGGCGGCGCCAGTACCTCTACCACGAGCAGTGGCGGCGCGACCGCGACGAGGAGAAGCACGACCGCGTCCTGGCGATGGCCCGGCGCCTGCCCGGGTGGCGCGAGTCGGTGGCGGCCGACCTGGCCGGCCGCGGCCTGACCAGGAAACGCGTCCTGGCGGCGGCGCTGCGCATGCTCGATCGGGGCATCTTCCGCACCGGCGGCGAGGAGTACGCGGAGGAGAACGGCACCCACGGCGTCGCGACGCTGCAGCGGGAGCACGCCTCGGTCCGCGGCGACGAATGCCGGTTCCGCTACGTCGCCAAGGGCGGCCTCGACCGCGAGGTGGCGATCCGCGACGCGGCGCTGGCTTCGGTGGTGAAATCCCTCCTGCGCAGCCGGTCCGGGAATGACCGGCTGCTCTGCTACCGCGAGGGCGGCACTTGGCACGAGGTGCACGCCGCCGACATCAACGAGCGGTTCAAGGAGCTGGCCGGCGAGGACTGCACGGCGAAGGACCTGCGCACCTGGACGGCGACGGTCCTGGCGGCGGCCGCGTTCGCCGACGTCCGAGACCGCCCGCAAGCGCGCGGAAGCCGGGGTGATGCGAGAGGTGTCCCGGGCGCTCGGCAACACCCCCGCGGTCTGCCGCTCGTCCTATGTGGACCCCCGCCTGGTCGAGGCCTACCGCGCCGAGCGCACGATCGCGCCCGCGCTCAAGCGGGCGGCCCGGCTGGAGGGCGACGACGCCCGCGCGGTGCTGGAGAAGGCGTGCGCTCGGCTGTTGAAGGCGTCATGAGGATTGGAAGTCACTCTTACGGGGAAGTTGATCTGAGTGCGGAGGTCCGGTCGAGCGGCAGGAGGCACGGTGAGTGAACGCCAATCCATCCGAACGTGTACTGGCCCGCGGACCCGGCCGTCCGGGACCCTGGGGACGATGACTTCCGACCCGTCCCCCGTGCGCTGGCGCGCGTCGATCGGCCTCGCCGTAGGCGGCGACGGGCCGGTGTCGAGCATCGTCGAGTCCGAGCACGGCAGCGAGGGCTCGGCCCGCGAGTGGATCGAACGAAAACTCCCCCGTGCCCGATTTCCGGCGTGGATCCCGGCGGCCCGCCGGGCGGACGGCGTGGAGTTGTTCGGCCGGGTGGCGCGCGGTCACGTGGTGACCGGACGGCTGTTGCCGACGTGGGAGTCGGACTCGGGCACCGCGGTGTGGCACGCGGACCGCGAAGGCGACCACGTGCAGTGGCGCCGCTGCGCGGCAGAGGACGGCTGAAGGTCACCGGCGGGTCGGGCCTGCGGTGTCTTGAATGAGTCATTCAGGACCTCCGAAGACCTGAATGACTCATTCAAGACGTCGGCGAACCCGCAGCCGAGCGAGCCGCGGCACCCCGCTCAGTCCGTGCCCAGCTCTTTCCGCAGCAGGCAGAACTCGTTCCCCTCCGGGTCCTGCAGCACCACCCAGGACTCGGTCCCGTCCTGACCCACATCCGCGGGCCGCGCCCCCAGCTCCAGCAACCGCCGCAGCTCCGCCTCCTGGTCACCACCCACCGGGTTCACGTCCACGTGCAACGGCAGCTTCCCGCGGCGCGGGTCCTCCGTCCGGGCCAGCACCAGCGTCGGCGGCCCCTCCCCCAGCGGGACGCCCGGCAGGCCCAGCTCGAGCCCGTCGGGCTCGTGGCCGATCACCTCGTACCCCAGCACCGCGCACCAGAACTCCGCCAGCCGGTCGGGGTCTCGGCAGTCGAGCACCAGTCCGGTGATGCGGGCGGCCATCCGGTCAGCTCCGTCTCGTCTCGCGCGCCACGTCCGCGGCCTCGTCTTCGTCCATCGCCTTGGTGTCCCGCGGCGGCAGGAAGGGCTCCTCCTGGTCCTCCTCGCGCCCCGCTTCGATGCTGCGGCCCCGCGCGAGCTCGGCGTCCAGCTCGGCACCCAGCAACACGGCCAGGTTCGAGATCCACAACCATACAAGGAACACGATCACGCCCGCCAGCGAACCGTAAGTCTTGTTGTACGAACCGAAATTCGCGACGTACAGCGCGAACCCGGCCGACGCCGCCACCCACAGCAGCACTGCCAGCAGGCCGCCCGGGGTCAGCCACTTGAAGCCCGGCTGCCGCACGTTCGGGCCCACCCAGTACAGCAGCGCGAACGCCAGGCTGACCAGCACCGCGATCACCGGCCACTTCGCGATCTCCCACACCAGCACCCCGGTCGAGCCGAGGCCGATCAGGTCGCCCAGGCGGCGCGCGACCGTCCCCGTCGCCACCACGCCCAGCGCGCACAACGCCAGCAGCACGACGATCCCGACGGTGAGCAGCACCCGGATCGGCACCACCTTCCACACCGGCCGGCCCTCCGGCATGCCGTAGATCGCGTTCGACGCCCGCATGAACGCGCCGATGTACCCGGACGCCGACCACAGCGCGCCGAGCAGGCCGATGATCGCCAGCGGGCCGGCCAGGCCGCGTGAGCCCGTCAGTTCCTTGATCGCGCCGACGAGGATGTCCTTGCCCTGTCCCGGGACGACCTGGTTGACGTTGTCGATCACGGTCTGGATCTTGTCCGGGCCGAGCAGGCCGAGCAGCGACGTGAGCACGATGACGCCGGGGAACAACGACAGCACGCCGTAGTAGGTCAGCGCGGCGGCCCAGTCGGTCAGGTTGTCGCGGCCGAACTGCTTGAACGTGCGTTTCAGCACCGCGCCCCACGAGCGCTTGGACAGCTCTCCCGGACCTTCGGGCTCTTTCCGTCGCTTGGCCACCACCGCCACCTCCGCTTCGTCGGCGACGGCATACCCCGTCCGGCACTGGGTATTCCTCCTGCGTCCCGACGACCAGGAGGAACCCCGTGACCGAGGTCAGCCGCGTGATCGACGTACCGCCCGACGCCGTGTTCGACGTCCTCGCCGACGGCTGGCTCTACGCCGGGTGGGTGGTCGGCAGCTCGCACATCCGCGACGTCGACCACGACTGGCCCGCGATCGGCTCCCGGATCCACCACAGCGTGGGCCCGTGGCCGGTGCACATCCAGGACGTCACCGTGGTCCGGGCGGTGGAGCCGGGCCTGTCGCTGTCCCTGGAGGCCCGCGGCTGGCCCCTCGGCGCGGCGGCGGTCGGGCTGACGCTCGTCCCGCACGGCGAAGGCGCCACGCTGGTCCGGATGACCGAGCACATCGTCAGCGGCATCGGCAAGGTGCTGCCGGCCGCCGTGCAGTCGCTCATCGTCAAGCCGCGCAACACCGAATCCCTCGCCCGCCTCGCCGACCTCGCCACCGGCAAGCACGCTCGCGCGCGCGACGGCCACCCCAGCCCGTGACGGCCGTGAATGCCACATCCACGGCCTTTAGGTCCCTCGATGTGGCATTCACGGCCTTCCGGCGAACCCGGGCGGCGGCGCGAGTCAGCTGTAGATCGCGCGGTGGGCGGCCCGGATCACCGCCGCGTAGCCGCCGCCGAGGCGGCCGGCGCGGGCCAGTGCCGCGCGGGCCGCGTTGGCGCCTGGGCCGCCGTGGACCGCGCCACCGGGGTGGGCCGACGCGCCCGCCAGGAACAGCCGGTCCACCGGGGTGTCCGCGCGGCCCGTGCCCGGCACCGGGCGGAAGAACAGCTGCTGGTGGATCGCCGTGGTCCCGGCGTTGATCGCGCCGCCCACCAGGCCCGGGTTGTGCCCCGCCAGCTCGGTCGGCCCCTGCAGGTACCGCGCCTTGATCAGCCCGGTGAACCCCGGCGCGTTGGCCTCGATCGTCTCCTCGATCCGCTTCGCCCGCCGCTCCAGCGCCGAGCGGTTCTCCATCGTCCCGCGCGGCACGTGCGTGTACGCCCACGCCGCTTCGGTCCCCGCGGGCGAACGCGTCGGGTCGGTCGTGGTCATCTGGCCCAGCAGCAGGAACGGGCGGCGCGGGGTCCGGCCCCTGGCGAGCTCGCCGCCGAACGCCGCGAGCCCGTCGAGGTCGGTGCCGAGGTGGACGGTCCCCGCGCCCCGGGCGGCTTCGGCCGTCCACGGGATGGGGCCGGACAGCGCCCAGTCCACTTTGACCGTCCCGCTGTCCCATTCGAACTTCCCGAGGTCCTCGACCAGCCGCGGCGGCAGCCAGTCCTCGCCGACGAGTTCGCGGTACAGCACCGGCGCCGGCACGTCGGCGAGCACGGCCTTGCGCGCCCGGACCGGGTCACCGGCCGCGTCACGCACGCCGAGCGCGCGCCCGCCGCCGACGAGGACCTCACGCACCGGCCGTCCACAGTGGATTTGCCCGCCGCGGGACTCCAGCCGCCGGACCAGCGCCGCGATCAGTTCGCCCGCACCGCCTTCGGGCACCGGGTAACCCTCGTCCTGCCCGATCATCGCGAGCAGCCAGCCGAACACGGCGCTGCCGGCGTTGTCGACGGAAAGGTCGCTGTGCGCGGCGTTCCCCGCCACGAGCAGCTTCGCGCCCTCGCCGGCGAACAGCTCGTCGCCGAACCGGCGCGCCGGCAGCGTCAGCATGCGCGCCAGGCGCAGCGCGTCCCCGGTCCCGGTGCGGCGCAGCAGCTTCAGCGCCGGGCGGACGGGCGGGAACGGCGTGAACAACGCGTTCAGCAGCGGTTCGCGGATTTCCCGCCACTGCGCGAACAGCGCCCGCCACGCGTCGCCGTCGCCCGGGGCGAACTCGTCGGCCGACGCCGCCGTGCGGTCGAGGTCGCGGGACAGCACCGCGCACCGGTCGTCGGGGAGCACGTGCGCCAGGACGTCGGGGGCATGCCGCCAGCGCAGGCCGTGCTCGGCCAGCCGCAGGCTCTTGATGACCGGTGACACCGCCGAGAGCGGGTAGAACGCGCTGAAGAGGTCGTTGCGGAAGCCCGGTTCGGTGACCTCGGCCGTCCGGACCGAACCGCCCGGCTGCTCGGTCGCCTCCAGCACGAGGACCGACCAGCCCGCGTCGGCCAGGACGTTCGCCGCCACCAGCCCGTTGTGCCCGGCGCCGATCACCACCGCGTCGAAGGCTTCCGTGCTCACTGGCCCTCCTGCTGTTCAGGCTTGCGACTGGTGACTCGGCCCGACCCGGGTGAGCGAGCGGAGCCGGGCCAGTACCCCGGAACCGCGCGGCGGCGCCAGGGGCGGGGCGGCCGCCCCCGCACCCAAGCGCAGCCCGGCGACCAGTTCGGCGATCGCGGACGCGGCGTCATACCGAGGTTGCCAGCCCAGGACGGTCTCCGCCACCGTGGTGTCCACGAGCGCCGCGCGATCGGCGAGCTCCAGCCACCCGGGGTGCACCGGGAGCACACCGCTCGCCCACGCCGCGCGGACCGCCGCCCGCGCGAGCGGCTTCGGCACCGGGAGGCGGGTGCCACCCAGGACGGCGGCGAGCGCGTCGGCGTCGAGGACCTCGGGCGCGGCCAGGTTGACCGGGCCGGCGTAGCTCTTGGCGAGGATCAGCCGGATCGCTTCGGCGACGTCGGAGGTGTGCACCGCCTGGGCGCGCAGGTCGTGCCACAGCGGCACCGGCAGCCGGCGTCCGCCGGCGAGCCGGGCGGGCACCGCCGGGTCGAGCAGCCAGCGGGCGAACTCGCCCGCCGCGCGCCGCTGCAGGATCGCGCACGGCCGGAGCCGGGCGACGCCGACGTCCGGGTGCCGCGCCTCGAACCGGTCCAGCAGGGACTCCAGCGCGGCCTTGCCGCGGCTGTAGGCGCTGTGCCCGATCCCCGTGCACGGGTGGTATTCGCGCACCTTTTCCCAGCGCGGCGCCGGCCCGTAGGCGGCCACGGAGGACGCGACGACCAGGTGCGGCACCCCGGCGGCGGCCGCCGCGGCGAGCACGTGCCGGGTGCCGTGGTCGTTGGTGCGCCACATCGGCGGGTCCCCGCGCAGCGGCGAGATCGCCCAGGCTAGGTGCACGACGGCGTCGGCGCCCTCGAACAGCGCGGTCAGCTCCCGGTCCGCGCCCGGATCGCCGACGTCGAGCGCGCACCAGCCGGCCGAGCGGTACGGCTCGGCCGTCGTGTCCGGCAGCCGCCGCGCGAGCCCGACCACGTCGTGGCCGGGCTCGAGCGCGGCCAGCAGGGCCGTTCCGACGTTCCCGGTGGCTCCGGTGATCACTATGCGCACACCGGACGCTTACCCCGTGCCGCCGCGGTGAAACTCAGACCAGGTCGCGCGGGATCCGCCGGTGCCAGTTGCGCGAGACGATCCGGCGGGCCCCTTCGTAGCCGTCCAGCTGGGCGTCGATGACGAATTCGGTGTCCGTGCAGGACACGCGGGTGCGCGTCTCGCTGCGCGCCAGCCACTCGCCGCGGGCGAAGGTGACGTCCCACGCCGTCTCCGCCACCGGCGAGCAGAAGTCGTCGGCAACCCAGGTGTAGCGCTCGCGGACGTCCCGGGTGACCTCGAGGTCGAGGTCGTCGAAGCGCACGGTGCCGGCGTCCTTCACGATGTCCAGCGCCGACTGGTAGTCGACGAGGTCACGGGAGACGGTCCAGCGCTGCTCCCCCGGCGTCAGCGCGGTCACCGCCATCGGCGGCGCGCCCTCGGGCTCCCCGAACGGCCGGGCGGGCAGCTCGTCCGGCTCGGCGACCGGCCGGACCGGCAGCTCGAGCGCGCTGTGTCCGGTGTGGACGGACAGCAGCACCGGCGTCGGCGGCGGCCACGCCAGCGGCCAGTACGAAGTGGACAGTGACAGCCGGATCCGGTGCCCGGGCGGGAAAGCCTGCGCGACGGCGTTCAGCTCGATCTCGACCGCGCACCGCTGCCCCGGCTCCATCGGCGCCGGCTCGTCGTGGCCGTCGCGGTGGGTCAGGTTGAGCAGCCCGTAGGTGACGCGGGTGGCGCGCCCGTCCGGGGCGACGTCGGACAGCCGCGCCGCGACCATCGCGACCGGCTGGTCTGCGGAGACCTCCAGCCGCACGACCGGCGACCCGAGGATCTCGCACCGCTCGGTGAGCACGTCCGTGTCGAAGACGAGCGAGCCGCCGTCCTCTTCGCGCTGGTCGTAGGGCAGATCGGGTGGGGCGCTGTAGGACGCCCACTTCCCGGAGAACTGCCCGACCGACAGCGGCGAGGACACCGTCAGCGCCTCGTCGTCGACGGTCTCCCCCGGCCGCGCGAGCCGGTGCGGCGCGAGCGGCAGTTTCTGCGGCCGCACGTGCGGGGACGGCCAGGTGGCTTCGCCGACCCAGCGGCCGGGCCGGTCCTCGTAGGACGTCGACGGCGGGACGCTCTCCTGCATCCACGTCCGCAGCATCGGGCCGTCCATGGCGTCGTTCTCCTCGCCGCGGAGCCAGTGGTCCCACCACTTCACGACTTCCTGGAGGTAGCCGATCGCCGGGCCGGGCTCGCCGAGGTGCGGGTACTTGTGCGACCACGGCCCGATCAGCCCGCGCCGCGGCACGTCGAGGTGCGCCAGCAGCCGGATGACGGCGTTGGAGTAGCCGTCGGCCCAGCCGCTGGAAGCCAGCACCGGGACCTGGACATCGGTGTAGTTCTGCGAGACCGAGGCGTGCCGCCAGTAGTCGTCACGACGCTGGTGGCCGAGCCAGTTCTCGATCCACAGGCTGCAGTCCTCCAGCCGTTCCCGCCACATCTCGCGCCACCGCTCGCCGACGACCGCCGGGTCGGGCGGCAGCGTGGCGTAGGCGAACATCGTGCCGGACTCGGCGACGTTGTCCGAGAGCAGGCAGCCGCCCATGTAGTGCATGTCGTCGGCGAACCGGTCGTCGGTGAACGAGGAAATCACGATGGCGCGCAAGCTCGGCGGCTTGCGCGCCGCGACCTGCAGCGCGGCGAACGCGCCCCAGGAGATCCCCATCATGCCCGTGTCGCCGGTGCACCACGGCCGGGCGGCGATCCACCCCAGGACGTCCTCGGCGTCGAGCTGCTCGCGCTCGAGGTACTCGTCGGCCAGGACGCCCTCGGACTCGCCGGTGCCGCGGATGTCCACGCGCACGCAGGCGTACCCGTGCCCGGCGAGGTAGGGGTGGTGGATCGAGTCGCGCGGCGCGGTGAGATCCCGCTTGCGGTAGGGGATGTACTCGAGGATCGCCGGCACCGGCTCGGCGTCCGACGAGACCGGCCGCCAGATGCGGGCGGACAGCACGGTCCCGTCGGACGCGGGGATCCGGACGTGGTCCTCGACGGTGATTTCGTACGGCAGCGAGGTGACGGCTCGCAAGAGTCAGTTCCCTCCCGAGGGTTACGGCTGCAGCAGGATCTTCTGGGCGCCGTCGAGCTTCTTCTGGAAGATCTCGTACGCGCGCGGTGCATCCTGAAGGGGCAGCTTGTGGGTGGCGAAGCCCTCGACGCCGAGCGGATCGCCGTCGCCGGTGAGCACCGGCATGATGTCGTCGATCCAGTGCCGGACGTTGGCCTGCCCCATCCGCAGCTGGACCTGCTTGTCGAACAGCTCCATCATCGGCATCGGGTCGACCATCCCGCCGTAGACACCGGACAGCGAAATCGTGCCGCCGCGGCGGACGCTGTCGATGGCGGCGTACAGCACGCTCAGCCGGTCGATGCCCGCCTTCTCGGTGACCTTGGCGCCGATGGCCTGCGGGAGCAGGTTGACCAGGTTGTGCGCGAGCCGCCCGACCGGGGCCCCGTGCGCCTCCATGCCGACGGCGTCGATCACGGAGTCGGCCCCGCGGCCGTTGGTCAGCTGGCGGATGGTGTCGCCGATGTCCTTGTGGTCCCGGGTGTCCAGCGCGGTGGCACCGTGTTCGCGAGCCCGCGCGAGCCGCTCGGGCACGAGGTCGACGCCGATCACCTGGCCCGCCCCGCGATGCCGGGCGATCCGGGCGCTCATCTGCCCGATCGGCCCGAGCCCGAAGACGACGACAGTCCCGTCCTGCGGCACGTTCGCGTACTCGACGGCCTGCCAGGCGGTCGGGACGACGTCGGAGAGGTAGACGAACCGCTCGTCCGACGGGCCGTCGGGCACCTTGATCGGGCCGTAGTGGGCCTGCGGGACGCGCAGGTACTCGGCCTGGCCGCCGGGGACCTGGCCGTAGAGCTTGGTGTACCCGAGCAGCGCGGCGCCCTTGCCCTGCGCCGTGACCTGGGTGGTTTCGCACTGCGACTGCAGCCCGCGGTCGCACATCCAGCAGTGGCCGCAGGAGATGTTGAACGGGACGACGACGCGGTCCCCCGGCTTGATGTGCTTCACCTCGGGCCCGACCTCTTCGACGACGCCCATGGGTTCGTGGCCGAGGATGTCGCCTTCGGTCATGAACGCGCCCAGCACCTCGTACAGGTGCAGGTCGGAGCCGCAGATCCCGGTGGAGGTGACGCGGATGACGGCGTCGGTTCCCTCCTCGATCTTGGGATCGGGCACCTCTTCGACGCGGACGTCGCGTTTGCCGTGCCAGGTCACTGCCTTCATGGCTCTCCCTTTCCGCGTGCGGGTCTCGGCCCCGGTTTCCCGGAGGTGGGAGAGACAAACGCGGCGTCAGGTGAGCGGTGGGACGGAGGGCGCGGCGCGGCAGCGGCGGAGGTCGCGAATGACCCATTGGGGACGCCAGAGGTCGCGAATGAGTCATTCGCGACGCTCCCGGAGACGCCAAACGCAGCGTCAGGTGAGCAGGTCGGCGGCGGACGTCATGAAAGAGTCGTTCACCTCACCAGACGACATGAACGAGTCGTTCACGACATCACGGCCGGGGTCTCGGCAAAGTCACGCTGCCAGGCCGCTCTGCCGTCGGTGACCCGCTCGCCCGACGTCTTGAATGACTCATTCAGGTCTTCGGAGGTCCTGAATGAGTCATTCAAGACGCTGGCGCAGCGCTGCGGACCGCGCCGACCCGACTTTCCGGGGCCACTGACACCCGACGCGATGAACGAGTCGTTCATGACACGCCGCGAGCCCTCAGGTGAGCAGGTCCGCCACCAGGTACACCGCCGCCGCCACGGCGGCCGCCGCCGGGAAGGTCAGGACCCAGCCCAGGACGATGTCCCTCGCGATCCCCCACCGCACCGCCGAGAGCCGCCGGGTCGCGCCGACCCCCATGATCGCCGCCGTGATCACGTGCGTCGTCGAGATCGGGGCCTTCACCGCGAACGCCGTCACGTACAGCACCGACGACGCCACCGACTCCGCCACGAAGCCGTGCGGCGGGTCCAGCGGGAAGACGCGGCGGCCGAGGGTGCGCATGATCCGCAGGCCACCCGAATAGGTGCCCAGCGACAACGCGGCCGCGCACAGCAGGGTCACCCAGATCGGGACCGCGAACGTCGACTGCTGCCCCGCCGCCACCAGCGCCAGCACGATCACGCCCATGCCCTTCTGGGCGTCCTGCAGGCCGTGGCCGAGGGCGAGCGCCGAGGCCGAGACGATCTGGAAGCGGCGGAACACCCGGCCGCTGCGGTGCGGGTTCGCCCGGCGCAGCAGCCACAGCGCCGCGAGCATCGCCGCGTAGCCCAGGACCAGCCCGAGCAGCGGCGAAGCCACCATCGGGATCAGCACCTTCTCCGCGATCCCCGACCAGTGCACCGTGCTCGCCGCCGCCAGTGCCGCGCCGACCATGCCGCCGATCAGCGAGTGCGAGGACGACGACGGGAGGCCGAAGTACCACGTGATCAGGTTCCAGGTGATCGCGCCGAGCAGCGCGGCGAAGACCACGGTGAGCGCGTCCGGCCCCGGCGGGACGTCGATGATGCCCTTGGCCACCGTCGCCGCGATCCCGGTGGACAGCAGCGCGCCGGCCAGGTTCATCACCGCCGCCAGTACCAGCGCGGCGCGCAGCGTCAAGGCCCGGGTCGACACGGCGCTGGCGATCGCGTTCGCCGCGTCGTGGAAGCCGTTCGTGTAGTCGAAGACGAGCGTCAGCACGATCACCGTGACCAGGGCGGCCGTCCCCGTCACTAGGACTCCTTGACCGCGATGGTCTGCACCACGTCGGCCACGTGCTCGAAGGCGTCGGCGGCCAGCTCGAACTGCTCGACGACTTCCTTGGTCTTCAGCACCTCGAGGGCGTCCCCGCCCGGCTCGAACAGGTGCGCCAGGATCCGCCGGTAGAGGCGGTCGGCCTCGTTCTCCAGCTCGTTGACCTCGATCCAGTACGGCTCGAGGTCGCCGACCTTCGCCAGGCCCGGCATCGACGACGCGGTCAGCTCCGCGCACCGGCACAGCACGCGGACCAGCACGTCCGTGCCCGGCGGGAACGCCTCGAGCCGGTACAGCACGGCCAGGTCGGCCGCGGTGTCCATGAAGTCGAGCACGTCGTCGAGCTTGCCGGCGAGCGCCTGGATGTCCTCGCGGTCGAACGGCGTCACGAACGAGCTGTTCAGCTCCACCATGATCGTGTGCGTCAGCTCGTCGCCCTGGTGCTCGACCTCGTGCAGGCGCTTGGCGAGCGCTTCGCGGTCTTCGGGACGGGCCGCCACCAGCTCCTGCAGCAGCGCACTCGCGGTCACCAGGTTTCTCGCGGCATCGGTCAGCAGGTCGAAGAACCGGGTGCCCCGTGGGGTGAACCGCATGGATGGAGATCCCTTCGTCGACGCCCGGCCGTCGCGGGGCCCGCGGTGGCCGGAGGTTTAACCGGCGGTGTCCGGGAACCCAAGAAAACATGAATGATCCCGGATCCCGGGGCCCGAGACTACTGCTCCGGCCCGCGCCCGGCTCGCGGACGGGAGCCGGGCGGTGAAGATCGCGATGGTGGCCGAGCACGCCAATCCCCTGACGGCACCGGGAGAACCCGGTGCCGGTGGCCGGAACGTGCACGTCGGCGAGCTCTCGGCCGCGCTCGCGCGGTCCGGTCACGACGTCACCGTCTACACGCGCCGGCAGCGCCGCGACGAACCGCCCGAGGTCCGGGCACCCCAGGGGTTCCGGGTGGTGCACGTACCCGCCGGACCGGCGCGCCAGGAGCGCGCACTCTCCGGAACGGGCGATTTCGGCGGGTTCCTGCGCGACCGGTGGACGGCCGAGCGGCCGGATCTGGCGCACGCGCACTTCTGGACGTCGGGCGTCGCGACCGCCTTGGCGGCGAGCGCGACCGGGACCCCGGTGGTGCAGACCTTCCACGCGCTGGGCGTGGTCGAGCAGCGCTATCGCGGCGGCGGGGACACCGGTCCGGCCGACCGGATCCGGCTGGAACGGATCATCGGGCGGCGGGCCGGGCGCGTGCTCGCCACCTGCTCGGACGAGGTCTTCGAGCTGTCCCGGCTCGGCGTGCCGCGGTCGCGGATCTCGCTCGTCCCCGGCGGCGTCGACCTCGGGCGGTTCACCGTGGACGGCCCGCTCGCCCGCCGCCGGACCCCGCGCCGGCTGGTCACCGTGGGCCGGCTGGTCCCGCGCAAGGGGTTCGACATCGCGATCGCCGCGCTCGCCGGGCTGCCCGGCACCGAGCTCGTTATCGCCGGCGGTCCTGAACGGCGCCGGCTCGCCGAGGACCCGGAAGCGCGGCGGCTGCGGGCACTCGCCGCCCGGCTCGGCGTCGGCGACCGCGTGCGCTGGCCCGGCCGGGTGTCCCGAGAGGACTTGCCGGTCCTGCTGCGCTCGGCCGACATCGTCGTCTGCACCCCGTGGTACGAGCCGTTCGGGATCGTGCCGCTGGAGGCGATGGCGTGTGGTGTCCCGGTGGTCGCGGCCGCGGTCGGCGGGCTGACCGACACCGTCGTCGACGGCGTCACCGGGCTGCTCGTCCGCCCGCGCGAGCCGAGGGAGCTGGCGTCCCGGCTTCGGCGGCTGCTCGAAGACCCGGCTCTGTGCCACGCCTACGGCACCGCCGGGCGCGACCGCGTGGTGGCCCGCTACTCGTGGGACCGCGTCGCCGCCGAAACGCTGCGGGCCTACCAGGAGCTGGTCCCGCGGCCCACCACCGAGCCCCCTACTCCATTCGGGTGAGTTCACTGCGCCGGAGGAGTGTGGGCGCGATCACGGGGTAACCGGCGCGGACTTCGATCGAGTCAGGGAGCCCCATGCCGAACCGAGTCCTGATCAGCCGCGACAGCAAGCCCATCCCGTGCGAGGAGTGCGGCCTGCCCACTCTGCACGTGGCCCGGCTGGTGTCGGGCGACGGAGCCTTGCTGGGCCAGACGATGGTGTGCACCGAGTGCCGCCGCCACCGCACGGAGACCGGCGCCGTCGCGGTGCACTGACCCGGTCAGCGGTTTTCCAGCCTTTCCACCAGCAGGCGCGCGGGGAGGATCAGCGCGCCGAGCCCCAGCCAGGCCGGCACGCCGTCGTCCTCGGCGGAGACCAGGCGCCGCTCGAGCCGGTGCAGCAGCGCCCGGCAATCGTCGAGGTCGACCGGCTCCCCGGTCGCCGCGACCGACTCGACGGCTCCGGCGAGGCGGTGCACGAGGTCCGCGAGGGCGTCCCGCGCGTCCGGCCACGGGTAGGCGAACGGGTGCTCCTGGCGCGCCGACGTCGTCCGCACGGCGGCGATGAGCTGCGCCAGCGGCGGCCACAGGGCGATGAGCGTCCGCAAGGGACGGTCGTGCCCGGCACCGGCGGCCGGGCGGCCCCGGCGCAGGTTGAGCCGCCGGCCTTCCCGCGTCAGCCCGGCCGCGTCTTCGGCGGCCAAGACCTGGCTTCGCGCGTCGTTCGCTTGGGAGAGCAGGGAATCGACGCCTTCGGGTTCGTCGTGGCGGATCAGGTCGGACGTCGATTCCAGGAGATCCGCCAGCGCCGTCGCGAGCCGCGCGGCGGCGGTGGCGAGGCGTTCGCCGTGGAGCGGCGGGAAGATCAGGGTGTTGACCGCGACCCCGATCGCGGCGCCCAGCGCGGTTTCGAGGAGGCGGTCGCCGAGCAGCACCGGCTCGGTGGCCGTGCCGTACGAGACCACCAGCATGCCGGTGACCCCGACCCACACCCCGGACTCGCCGAACCGCTGCCAGCTGCCGGCGAGCAGCCCGGCGAACACGACGGCGGCGAGCGCGACGGCCTGCCACGGGATGAGCTGCCCGGCGACGGCGGCGAGCAGCACCCCACAGGCCACCGCGCCGACCTGCTGCACCCAGCCGCGCAGTGACCGGTAGACGGTCGACTCGACGAGGAAGACGGCGGCGTAGGGAGCCAGGAACGGTTGCGGCAGACGGAGAACGAGGGTGGCGAGCAGCCAGGCGCCGGTCGCGGCGAGGGTGGCCTTGGCGCTCTGGACGAGGACCCGCCGCTCACGACCGGGGACGCGGAGGGCGCGGGCGAGCCAGCCGAGCGGACCCCGGTCGCGCCGGTCGTCGTCGGGCGAGGGCCCGCTGTTCCCGAGCGCGACGGTGAGCTGCCGCTTGAACCGGAGCCGCCGGCCGGAGGCCACGGCTGAAGTGGTGGGGCACCGGTCCTGGTCCGGCTCGTGCACGCGTTCTCCTGCCACTCGGGGGAACCGCGCGATTACCCCCGCGGGCCGCGCGCACAAACTCAGGACGGCACCGGACGACCGGTCGGGGTCGGTCCGCCGACCGCGCGTTTAGCCGCCGGACGAGGTGGTAGCCGCCGGGGGACACGCCGAAAGGAGACGTCCGTGCCCACTCCGGCCAGCTTGCCCGCCGAACCCGCTTCGCCGCGGCGTGCCGTCGTGGCGGGGGCCGACCGGCACGGCGCCGCCTACCGCGAGCACGACTGGCGTTCCCCCTAGACCAGGGGCCCGCGTCCTGGCTGCAGGGACCGGCGCGGGTCCCGGCCGCGGGCCGGACGGCGGCTTCCTCAGCCCGCCGTCCGGCCCGTTCCACTCCGCCGTTTCCCGCACCTCCGGCCGGGTATCCGAGCGTGGAGGGAAGGAGAGCCCCATGTCGTCCGCCGAAATCCGCTCCCGGGCGGGAGCGCCGTGGCTCCGCCCGGTCGTGGCCGTGATCGGGCTGCTCTACCTGGTGCTCGGCGTCGCCGGGTTCTTCACCCCGGAAACGGCCGCGGTCGGGCACGACCCGAGCCGGACCGTCTGGATCTTCAGCGTGACGCCGCTGCTCAGCCTGGTCCACACGGTGGTCGGCGTGCTCGGGCTGCTCGCCGCGACCCGGCGTGCCGGGTCGCTCATCTACTGCTGGGTCCTGTTCGTGGGCTTCGCCGGCATGACCGCGTACGGCGTGCTGGCCACCGCGTTCAGCACCCCCGAAGACCCGATCAACCTGAACTGGGCGGGCAACGTGCTGCACGGGCTCACCGCGCTCGCCGCGCTGGCGCTCGGCATCTTCGCCGCGCGCGCCGCCAACCGGAAGCACACCGCGTGAAGGAGGTTCCCATGCACCGCGAAAGCGACCAGCATTCGCCGCGCGAGGACGACGAACTGAAGGCGGAGCTGCGCGGGACGCTGCAGGGCAACGGCCCGGCCCGCGCCGAGGAGTGGCGCGACCCCGAAAACGCCCCCGACGACGACACCGACGTCCCGCCGATCGGCGGCGGCGCATGACAACCGGCGGCACGGCGGCGCCCGCCGTCGTCGTGCACCACCGGCTCCACGCGGACTTCGCCGTCCCGTTCCCCTGGCTGCGCCGCCTGCTGGGCCCGCGCAGCGGCTTGGAGCTGGACACCGGCGGCCTGCGCGTCCGGTTCGGGCCCTGGCTGGTCGAGACCCCGCTGGACAACATCGCCGGCGCCGAAGCGACCGGCCCGTTCAGCCCCGTGCGCGCGCTCGGCGTCCGGCTGTCACTGGCCGACCGCGGCCTGACGTTCGGCACCACCACCCGCGGCGGCGTGTGCCTCCGCTTCCACGACCCCGTGCCCGGCATCGAACCGTGGGGCGTCCTCCTGCACCCGGGCCTGACCGTGACGGTCGCCGAACCCGAACTGGTCGCCGCGACGATCAACCGGATCGTGTCGTGACGGCCGCCCGCATCCTGGCCGTCGCGGTCGACTGCGATCAGCCCGACCTGCTCGCCGAGTTCTGGGCGAAGGCCATCGGCCACGGCGAAACCCGCACGTGGACCGACTCGCACGGCCTGAACTACCGGCAGCTGGACTTCGCCGACGGCCCCGCGCTGCTCTTCCAGCCGGTACCGGAGGGGAAATCCGGCAAGAACCGGCTGCACCTCGACCTGGCGCCGGAGGGGCTCGACCAGCGGGCGGAGGTGGAACGCCTGGTGATGCTGGGCGCGAAGGTTCTCGACGACCCGCCCGACGACCCGTGGATCGTGCTGGCGGACCCGGAGGGCAACGAGTTCTGCGTGCTCCCGCCGCGCTGACTCAGGCTTGGCCGACGGGGTCGGCGGCGTAGGCGGCCAGCCGGTCGTCGAAGCCGTCCGGGGCGCCCGGGGTGCGGAAGTCCGGTGGGTCGGGCCGGCCCGGGTAGCCCTCGCCGTACAGGTCGTTCACGAACGCCACGACCTCGTCCGGGGACGGCAGGACGTCCACGCCCAGGTAGGCGAGCGCGATGACTTCGTCGCCCGTCGCCGACTCGACCGCCGCCGACCAGCCGTCGCGCTCGTCCCACAGCAATGCGGCTTCGTGGTCCGGGAAGCGGTCGAGGCGCCGGTCGAGGGCCAGGTAGCCACTCGCGGGCACGGTCACCTCGCAGAACCAGGCGGGCACGTCCAGCTTGGCCGCGACGGCCAGCAGGTACTGCCGGAGCCCGCGCGCCGCCGCACCGAGTCCGTCCCGTTCGATCATCGCGTCCTGCCCATCCCGTCGGAGCCCCTGCCGGGTGATACCCCGTCACCCAGTCGGTCAATCCGGCCTGCCCCGGGCGGAGCAGCGCGTCACCGTTCGAGCAGGTCCAGCACGTCTTCGTCCCCGATCTGATGGAAATCCGCGTACCACTGGCCGACCGCGCGAAAGCTCGGCGGTTCGGCGACGCAGACGACGTCGTCGGCTTCCTCCAGCAGCCGCGAGGCCGCGCCGGGGGCGGCCACCGGGGCCGCGAACACCACCGTCCGGGGGTGCTCCGCGCGGAGTTCGCGCAGTGCCGCCGTTGCGGTGACGCCGGTGGCCAGCCCGTCATCGACGAGGACGACGTCGCGCCCGGCCAGGCGAACCGCGGGCCGGCCAGCGCGGTAACGCTCGAGCCGCCGTCGCGCTTCCGCCCGCTCCCGGTCCTCCGCCCGCGCCAGCCGGGCGGTGGTCAGGTTCAGCGCGCGCAGGATGGCTTCGTCGTAGTGCGCGGGGCCGTCCGGGGTCACCGCGCCGACCCCGTATTCGCGCCGCCCCGGCGCGCCGATCTTGCGCGCCACCACGACGTCCAGCTCCGCCCCGAGGAGGCGGGCGACCACCGCGGCCACCGGGACGCCGCCGCGGGCGAGCCCCAGCACCAGCGGGTCCACCCAGTTCCGGCGGCGCAGCTCGCCCGCCAGCCGCCGCCCGCCGTCGTCGCGGTCGGCGAACACCCGGCCGGCCATGGGCGCTCCCTCCGCGTCAGACCCCGCTCGGGTAAGTCTGCGCCTCTTCACCCGCTTCCGGCTCCCACTGGTGCAACGGCGTGCTCGCGGTCGTCTCGTCGCAGTGCACGAACGCGTCGTAGCGGGCCGAGGGCACGGTCGGGACGTACCCGCCGCCGCGGTGGACGACGCCGATCGCCCGGTGCTCGCGCAGCTCCTCCGCCCACGCGGTGTCTTCGGCGAAGACGTGCAGGCTCTCCTCCCCCGGCACGGCGTCGTGCAGGAGGCCTTCGAGACTGCCCGGGCGCGCCGGCTCGACCGGCATCCGGCGCACCGCCCCGCCCCAGTGGTCGGCCGCGAGCACCGAACCGCGGAAGGTGCCGAAGCCGACCGTGACCACGCCGTCGGCCGCGTGCCGTTCCCGGACCAGCTGGCCGAGGTTGAGCATCCCGGCCGCGGCCATGTCGGTCGCGCGCGCGTCGCCGACGTGCGAGTTGTGCGCCCACACCACGGCTTTCGAGTGCGGGCCGTAGGCGCGCAGCAGCCGGTCGAGGGTGTCGCTCATGTGCGTGTCCCGCGTGTTCCAGGACCGCGCGCCACCCCGGACCATTTCCCGGTAGTAGCGTTCCGCGCCCGCGACGACTTCGGCGTTCTGCTCGGCGACGAAGGCCGGGCCGAGCCCCGGCACGCTGTCGGCGGGCGCGGCGGACCGCAGCTCGGTCAGCAGCCGCACGACTTCCTCGCGGCAGTTCTCCGGCACCAGTTCGGCGGAAACCCCGTAGCCGCGCGGATCTTCGCCGAACGGTTCGAAGCAGCGGAACGCCCGCAGCGCCGCCTCGACGTGCCCGGGCGCGTGGGCGCGGACGTAGCCGAGGACACCGCGCAGCGATTCCCCGAGGCTGTAGACGTCGAGGCCGTGGAACCCGCACGGCGGCCCGTCGCCGGTGGCGTTGAAGGACCGCAGCCAGGCCGCGAACTCGGCCACTTCTTCGTTGGCCCACAACCAGGTCGGCCACCGCCGGAAGCCCCAGAGCACCTGCCCGGGGTCGTTGGGCGCGCCCGGCGCCCCGACGGCGCAGCAGTGCACCCGATGACACTCCGGCCAGTCCCCTTCGACGGCGACGAACGAGAAGTCCCGTTCGGCGAGCAGCCGCCGGGTGAGCTCGGCGCGCCACCGGTAGAACTCGGCGGTGCCGTGGGTCGCTTCGCCCAGCAGCACGATCCGCGCGTGGCCGATCCGCCGGACCAGCGGGTCGAGGTCCTGCGGGCTGCGCAGCGGTGCGGCCGACTCGCGGATCGCCGTCACTTCGTCGAGCACGGTTCCGGACATGCCTGACGCATTCCCGTTGTGACGGCGGGCGAAACGCTCAGGGGCGCCAGTCGTCCTGCCAATCGGGGTGCGCTTCGTACACCGACGCGATCAGCTTCACCGACGTGTCGTCGTGGGCGTCGCGGATCTCGCGGCGCAGGAATTCGGCCTTCTCGGCGAACGGCACGGGGTGCCGGTCCTCCATCGCTTCGACCGGGCCGCCGGCGAGCAGCAGGCCGTCGCCGTCGTCGGCGTACATGATCCGCAGCCTGCCCCGCCGCTCGGCCTCGTCGAGCAGGGGCAGCTCGCCGGCCCGGACGCGTTCCTCGTCTTCCTCCAGCCGCGCGAGCACGAACTCGTCGAGCTGCGCGGCCCGGGTGTCGTCGAGATGAGTCATGGCGGGTGGATACCCGCCGGCCGGCGAGCGCACACACCGCCGTGGCTCAGGTGTTCGCGCGCGCCACGCGCCGGGCCACGGCGAACCCGGTGCCGAGCAGGACGGCGCCGCCGGTGACCCAGGGCCACCAGGGCACGGAAGTGTCGACGGCCGGGCTCGCCGCCATGGTGGCGGCCGCCGCCGCCGTCGCCGGCCCCGCCACCGTCAGCCGGAACGGGATCGCGCCGGACACCGGGTGGCCGTCCCCGGAGGTGACGCGGTAGCGGATCGTGTAGCCCCCGGCCGGGCCGAGCGGGCGCAGCGGCGCGGAAACCCGACCGTCCACAACGGACACCGGGCCGCCCTCCCAGTGCGACGCGCCGTCGGGCCCGAGCACGGCGAGCTCGGTGAACCGGTTCTCCACCGGCTCGTTGAACTCGAGCACCACTTCGGCCGGCGACGCGGTGACCGCCGCGTCCTTCGCCGGCGAACTGGAGATCAGCACGCTGTGCGCGGCCGCGGCGGGCGCGCACAGCAGGACGGCGCTGCCGGCGGCGGCCAGCGCGGCGGCGACGCGGACGGGAAAAGACCACCGGAAAGACATGATTTCCTCGCGTTCTCGGGATTCGCGGAACAGGCGGGCGTCACGGAACGGTAGTGATCTCGTCCGGCCGCACAACGGTGAACCGTGAAACGACTGCGTTAAGCAATTCTCACCGCCTCGGCGGACCCGCTCCCGCGAACTGGGCGAAACGGACGGTTGCTCCACGGGTTAGCCACCCCGGTCACCCGTTTGGTCCAGTTTCCGGAGCGTTCGGCGCAGCATCTCACCGAGCCGGGCCGCCGAATGGCCGGCCAACTTAACCTGCGCTTCACGTGAAGAACACTCCTCGAAACCGGGCTGCTGGTTTTCTGCTCTCCACATTCCCGTGTTCCCCGGCCGCTCCGGCATTCCGGCGCATTCCATTCCGGGCGAACGGATTCCTGCTCTTGGGAGGACCGAACGTGCGAGGTCTCGCAGTGCGCCGCGACCACGTCATCGCCGCGAGCCTGGCCGGCGCGGTCGTGGTCGTCGTCGGCTACGCGTCCGGCATCGGACTGCACCCCGGCGGCGCCGCCGACGCGGCCACCCCACCGCCGATCGCGGACGGCGGACACCAGGCCACGGTCGAAACCCCGGGCGCCACACCATTACCCTCGGCCTTGCCGCCATCGGACGTCCCGGTTTCCCCGCTCCCCGCGGACCCGGTGGTCCCGGCGGGCGATCAGCCGGCGATGCCGATGCCCACCCCGCCCGGCGACGTCGTGGTGACACCGCCCCTCGACCCCGGCACCCCGGCACCGCCACCGGGGACGACCCCGCCACCGCGAACGGAACCGCCACCGGGCACCGGCGTCCCCGCGTGCCAACCCGGTGCGGCGCAACAGGTCCTGGACACCGTCGGCGGCCTGCCGGTGCTGGGCGCCGTCACCACCGGCCTCGGCGTCACCGGCCCGGACGGCGTCGGCGCGCTCGTCCTGGGGTACTGCCGGACGCCCGACGGCGCTCTCGAACCCGCCATGGTGCCCGCCGCCGCGGTCGGGATCCCGGCCTCGACCGTCCCGAGTGGACGGTGAGCGTGGATCCCGTCAAGGCGTGGTACGTGCTCGCCCGCACCACCGACTACGCCGGCCTGACGCTGTTCGCCGGCGGGCTGCTGTTCCTCGCCGTGCTCTGGCCGGCCGGCGCCGGGCACCGCGGCGCCCGGTCGGTGCTGGTGACGGGCTGGCTCCTCGGCCTGCTGGGCACCCTCGCCGGGCTCGGCCTGCAAGCCGCGTGGGCGGCGCAACGCCCAGCCGCGGACTTCCTGGCGCTGGACCTGCTCGGTGAGGCCCTCGGCAGCCAGTTCGGGCGGATCTGGTTCGCCAGGGCCCTGCTGTGGCTGCTCGGCGGGGTCGTGCTGGCCTGGCTGCTGCAGCGCGGCCGCGACGCGGCGACGGCGTTGCCCTGGCGCGCCGCGGCCGGCGCGATCGTGCTCGGACTGCTTCGCACCACCGGTCTCACCGGCCACGCGGCCGAGAGCACCCGGCCGTGGCTGTCGCAGATCGCGGATTTCGCCCACCTCGCGGGCGCTTCCGCGTGGATCGGCGGCTTGGCCGTGCTGCTGTTCGGCGTCCTCGCCCGCCGCGATCCCGAAGAGCTCGCCACGGTGATCCCGCGCTATTCGAAACTGGCGATGGTCTCGGTCGCCGTGGTGGTCGCCGCGGGCGTGGTGCTCGCGTGGCAGACCCTCGGCGGCATCGGCCGGGTGTTCGGCACCGCCTACGGACAGACCCTCCTGATCAAGCTCGGCGTGCTCGCGGTCGTGCTCCTCGCCGCGCAAGCCAGCCGCAGCTGGGTCGGCCGCCGCCTCGATTTCGCCGTCGTCCTGCGCGGGGACGCCGGCACCGTCCGCCCGTTCGTCCACTCCGTCGCCGCCGAAACCACGCTCGTCATCGTGGTTCTCCTCGCGGCGAGCTTCCTCGTCACGGCCAGCCCCGGCCGCTGATCGCACACCCTGCGAAAGGAGTCCTCAATGGACAACCCCCACGTCTCCCCCGGGCAACCGGAGGAGGTGCGGCGCCGACGGCACTGGCCGGTCGCCGTGGCGATCCTCGCCCTGGCGGTCGCGTTGTTCAGCATCGCCACGCTCCGCGGCGGCTCGAGTGAGCAGGCGGCCCCGGCGCAAGCCGCGGACGTCGACCTCGCGGCGCTGGCGAAGCAGAGCCCGCTCGCCGTGCCGCTGTACCAGGGCCTCGCCCAGGAACAGGCCGCGCCGGCCGCCGCCACGGGCTCGGCGAAATCCGTCGAAGCGATGGGGTACAAGTTCTCCCCGGCGAGCCTGACCATCGCCGTCGGCGACACGGTGACGTGGACCAACCACGACACCGCCCCGCACAACATCGTGGTCACCGACGGCCCGGAGAAGTTCACGTCCCCGACGCTGCAGACGGGGCAGACCTTCAGCCACACCTTCACCCAAGCCGGGACCTACTCCTACTACTGCGCGATCCACCCGGACATGAAGGCGACCGTCACCGTGACCGGCTCGGCACCGACCAGTGCCCCGCCGACCTCGGCCCCGACGTCCGCCCCGACCTCGGCGCCGAGCCACTCGATGCCGATGCCGTCCACCCCGGCCGGCGGCTCCTGCGTGCCGAAGGCGGTCCTGCAGCCGATCCTCGACCACGTCAAGAGCGCGCACCTGGAGACCTCTCCCGGGCAGCAGGTGCAGGACATCCTGAGCCTGGACCAGTACATCAAGACGCACACGGTGTGGCTGGAAACCGTGCTCGCCCCGGCGTTCGACGGATCGGGCGGGAAGGTACTCACCGACACGCTCGCGCCGATCGTCGCGCACATCAAGAGCGCGCACCTGGAGACGTCGCTGGGCCAGCAGGTGACCGACCTGCTGAACCTCGACCAGTACGTCAAGACGCACACGGTGTGGCTCGAATCCGTGCTCACGCCGCTGCTGAACCAGGCGAGCTGCTGACCGCGGCGGGTGGCCCGGTTCGCGCCGGGCCACCCGCCCCCCCCTTCCCGGAGGAACTCCCCCATGACCGACACTGCCGTCCTGCCCGCCCCGCCCGGGACGGGCTACACCCTGCGCCGCGACCGGTGCGTCATCGAGATCTCCCCGCGTCCGCCGCTCGTCCGCGGCCGGCTCACCGCGACCGCGGGACACTGGACCCCCGGTTCGGCGCTCACGGTCACCTTCGACGGCTCGGTGCGGACCGGGATCCCGTTACTGGGCCGGGTGTTCCGCGGCGGCGAACTCACCTTCTCCGCCGACGAAGTCGCGGAGGACCCCTTCGTGGTCGAGGGCCACGTCGCCGGCCGCGAGGTCAGCCTGCGCGGCGACGTCCGGCACCGCGACGAAGACGGCGTCGTCGTCTGGGCCGCCGGGCACGTGCTCCCGTCCCAGCGCATGCCGCGCCGGGCGCGCCGGATCACGCGGCTGCTCGCCCGCCGCCGGCTGCGCGTCGAGATCGCGATCGAGTTCGTCCGATGAGGCGGACCGCCGCGCTGGTCCTCGCCGGCCTGCTGCTGTTCTTGACCGCCCCGGCCACCGCGGTCGCGGCGACGCAGCAGGTGATGATGCAGGGCTACGCCTACTCCCCCGCCTCGCTGACCGTCCGGGTCGGTGACACGGTCACCTGGACGCAGCACGACGACGCACCGCACGACGTCGTCACGACGAGCGCGCCGGTGGCGTTCCGGAGCCCGCGGCTGTCGGCGGGCCAAAGCTGGAGCTACACGTTCCGGCAGCCGGGCACCTACGCCTACTACTGCTCGGTGCACCCGGACATGCGGGCGTCGGTTACGGTCCTGCCCGCGGCCACGACGGCCCCGCCGAAGCCGGCGAGCACGCCGGTGGCGACGAAGCCCGCGCCGGCCCGGACCACCGCGACCACCCCGACGTCCGGCGCGGCGGCGGCCTCGGTGGGAACCACCTCGCCGTCCGTCACCACGACCGCCGCCGCCCCCGCACCGGAGCAGCCCGCCGTCCAGCAGGCGACCGCGGCCGCGTCGCCGACCTTGGACCCCATGCTGCTGGTGGCCGGGCTCGTCACCGGGATCGCGGTGCTGTGCCTGCTCCTGCTCGGCTCCCGGCGGGCGTGAATTCCTGTCCGGAACCTGTCCCGCAAAGGACTGGACCAACCGGTTTTCCCTGTTACAAAGGAAAGCATCGCCCTTCAGCGCGGAAGGTGACCGATGCACATCCTGGCTCCCCTGCTCACCCTCGTCCTGGCCGCCACCCCGGCACCGACCCCGTCGCCGGTCGCTCCCCTGGCCACGATCTGCGACAAGTACTGCGACGCCCGGGATCCCGCCCTCTCCCCCGGCGATCGCGAAGGCGCTTCGGCGAGCATCGGCGGACGCCGGCTCTCGCTGCACCTCGACGACGCCGACGACATGGGCTGGGCGGCGATCACCGGCGGTGCGGCCGGCGACCACGTCTGGCTGGACCGCTCGTTCGACGCCGGCCGGACGTGGGCGAGCGGCAGCAAGCTCGGTGACACCGCGACACCGGCGGGCGCGACCGGCTGGCGGACCCTGATGTACAACGCCGACGACTGGGCGAACAAGGGCGTCGGCCTGCTGCGCGCCTGCGGGCAGCCCGCCGGTTCGGGGAGCATCGCCTGCACCGGCTGGGCGCGCCCGACGTGGAACGCGTG
Source organism: Amycolatopsis lexingtonensis (assembly GCF_014873755.1). Lineage (NCBI taxonomy): Bacteria > Bacillati > Actinomycetota > Actinomycetes > Pseudonocardiales > Pseudonocardiaceae > Amycolatopsis > Amycolatopsis lexingtonensis. The sequence goes on along the minus strand of NZ_JADBEG010000001.1, from coordinate 864,051 downwards.
GGACCGCCGCACCGCGGCCGCCACCGCGCTGATGGAGCGGTACAACCTCGGCACCGGCCTGTTCGACACCACCGGCTGGTGGAACTCGGCCAACGCCCTGACCGCGATCATCGACAACGTCCGGATCAGCGGCATGGGCAGCTACCGGTACGCGATCGACACGACGTACACGAAGAACCTCGCGGCACAGGGCGGCCAGTTCCGCAACGACTACCTGGACGACACCGGGTGGTGGGGCCTCGCGTGGGTCGACGCCTACGACCTGACCGGCGACGGCAAGTACCTCAACACCGCCCGCGCCGACGCGGACCACATGTACGCCTACTGGGACGGCGTCTGCGGCGGCGGGGTCTGGTGGAGCACGAGCCGCGGCTACAAGAACGCGATCCCGAACTCGCTGTACGTCCAGCTGAACGCGGCCCTGCACAACCGGATCCCGGGCGACACGGTGTACCTGGCGCGCGCCCGCGCGGGGTGGTCGTGGTTCGCGGGCTCCGGGATGATCAACGGCTCGAACCTGGTCAACGACGGCCTGACGTCGGCCTGCGCGAACAACGGCCAGGCGGTCTGGAGTTACAACCAGGGCGTGCCGCTGGCGGCGTTGACCGAGCTGTACCGCGCGACCGGCGACGCCGCGCTGCTGACGAAAGCCCGCACGATGGCGAACGCGTCGACGACGAACGGCTCCCTCAACCCGGGCGGCATCCTCCGCGACCCGGGCGAGACGGCGGGTGGCGGCGGCGCGGACGGCCCGACGTTCAAGGGGGTGTACGTCCGCGACCTGGCGGTGCTGAACGCGGCCCTTGCGGATCGGCCGTACACGGGTTATCTGCAGCGCCAGGCGAACTCGGCGTACGCGAACGACCGCAACAGCGCCGAGGCGTACGGGCTGCTGTGGGCGGGCCCGTTCGACCAGGCCGACGCCGCCCGGCAGCAGAGCGCGCTGGACCTGATGAACGCGGCACCGTGACCGCCTGCGGTGTCTTGAATGAGTCATTCAGGACCTCCGAGGACCTGAATGACTCATTCAAGACGTCGGCCGCGCCGATCCGGCAATGCGGCACCCTGACGGCCCGGGCGGGTGCGGCCCGCCCGGGCCCCGGTGTCAGAGGGTCTTCTCCAGCCGGCCCGCCAGCAGCTTGATGAACCGCGACGGGTCGGCCAGCTCGCCGCCCTCGGCGAGCAGCGCCATGCCGTAGAGCAGCTCGGCCGTCTCGGCCAGCCCCTCGTCCTCCGGCCGCGCCGCGTGCGCTTCCCGGAGGCCGGTGACCAGGCCGTGCTCCGGGTTCAGCTCCAGGATCCGCTTGATCGGCGGCAGCTCCTGCCCCATCGCGCGGTACATCTTCTCGAGCGTCGGCGTCAGGTCGTGGGTGTCCCCGACGATGCAGGCCGGCGACGTCGTCAGCCGCGACGAGAGCCGCACCTCCTTGACGTTCTCGCCCAGCGCCGTGCCCATCCACGACAGCAGGCCCTCGAAGTCCTTGTTCTGCTGCTCGCGGGCGACCTCGGTGGCCTTCTTGTCCTCGTCCGACTCCAGGTCGACCTGGCCCTTGGCGATCGACTGGAACTGCTTGCCGTCGAAGCCCGGGACCGCGTCGACCCACATCTCGTCGATCGGGTCGGTCAGGACCAGCACCTCGAAGCCCTTCGCCCGGAAGGCCTCCATGTGCGGCGAGTTCTCGATGGCCGAGCGCGACTCGCCGGTCATGAAGTAGATGTGCTCCTGGCCGTCCTTCATCCGCTCGACGTACTCGCGCAGCGAGGTCGGCTTCTCGGCGTCGTGCGTCGAGGCGAACGACGAGATCTCGAGGATGGCTTCGCGGTTCTCGAAGTCGTCGAGCAGACCCTCCTTGACCGCACGGCCGAACTCGCGCCAGAACGTCGCGTACTTCTCGGCGTCGGCGGTCATCATCGTCTTGACCGTCGAGAGCACCTTCTTCACCAGGCGGCGGCGGATCAGCTGGATCTGCCGGTCCTGCTGCAGGATCTCGCGCGACACGTTGAGCGAGAGGTCCTGGGCGTCGACGACACCCTTGACGAACCGCAGGTACTCGGGGACGAGCGACTCGCAGTCGTCCATGATGAAGACGCGCTTCACGTACAGCTGGACGCCGCGCTTGCGCTCGCGCAGGAACAGGTCCATCGGCGCGTGCGACGGCAGGAACAGCAGCGCCTGGTACTCGAACGTCCCCTCGGCCTGCAGCCGGATGGTCTCCAGGGGGTCCTGCCAGTCGTGGCTGACGTGCTTGTAGAACTCGTGGTACTCGTCCTCGGTGACCTCGCTGGCCGAGCGCGCCCACAGCGCCTTCATCGAGTTGACGGTCTCCGGCGCGGCGTCCTCGCCCTCGCCGGTCATCCGGATGGGCCAGGTGATGAAGTCCGAGTACTTCTTCACGATCTCCCGGATCTTCGCCGGGGACGTGTAGTCGTACAGGTGGTCCTCGGCGTCCTCGGGCTTGAGGTGCAGCGTGACCGCGGTGCCCTGCGGCGCGTCCTCGACCTCCTGGATCGTGTAGGTGCCCTCGCCGGTCGACTCCCAGCGGACGCCCTCGCCGGTGCCCGCCTTGCGCGTCACCAGCGTGACCTTGTCCGCGACCATGAAGCTGGCGTAGAAGCCGACGCCGAACTGGCCGATCAGGTCCTGCGACGCCGCGGCGTCCTTCGCCTCCTTCAGCTTGGTCAGGAAGTCGGCGGTGCCCGACTTGGCGATCGTGCCGATCAGGGCGACGACCTCCTCGCGGGTCATGCCGATGCCGTTGTCGCGCACCGTCAGCGTCCGGGCCGCCGGATCCGTCTCGAGCTCGATGTGCAGGTCGGACGTGTCCGCTTCGAGGTCCTTGTCGCGGTACGACTCCAGGCGCAGCTTGTCGAGCGCGTCGGAGGCGTTGGAGACGAGCTCGCGCAGGAACGTGTCCTTGTTCGAGTAGATCGAATGGATCATCAGCTGGAGCAGCTGACGCGCTTCCGACTGGAACTCGAGCGTCTCGATCGGGGTGGTCACTTCCGGTCCTTTCCGGTTTTCTCGGCCGAAGGGTGGGTCGATCCTACCGAGCCCGGCCGCGCACTTTATGAACGCAATGTAGGAGGGCCCGCGACCTGGTGTGATGCTGGCCACGCCCCGCTGCCGATCAAGGAGGATCGAGTGCCCGGACGCCTTCCCCGGTGGGCCGCCGCGTTCGCCGCGGCCTGTGCCCTGACCACCGCCTTCGCCGCCCCCACCGCCGCGGCGGGCGTCGCCGACCACCCGGTCCGCACCACCGGCTGCGGGCGCACCCCCGGCATCCCGCCCGGGGCGACGACGACCCGGCACGTCGTCTCGGGCGGCCTGGACCGCGAGTACACCGTCCACCTGCCCGCCCGCTACGACGCCCACCGGCCGTACCCGCTCGTGCTGTCGTTCCACGGGCACAAGCGGACGTCCCAGTACCAGGAGGAGCTGTCCGGTTTCTCGGCGCTGGACGCGATCTCGGTGTACCCCCAGGGCCTGATCGGCACGGACGGCGAGTCGGCTTGGACCGGGGCGCCCTACTCGGCCGCCGCCGACGACGTCCTGTTCACCAGCGACCTGCTGAACTCGCTGCAGCGCACGCTGTGCGTCGACGCCGGGCGCATCTACGCGGCGGGCAAGTCCAACGGCGGCGGGTTCGTCGGGGTGCTGGCGTGCCGCCTGGCGGGCCGGATCGCGGCGTTCGCCCCGGTGTCGGGCGCGTTCTACCCGCAGGGCGGCGCGTGCGACCCGAGCCGCCCGGTGCCGGTGCTGGACTTCCACGGCACCGCCGACACCACGATCCCGTACGCCGGCAACCCGGCCAAGGGCCTGCCTGCCATCCCGGACTGGCTGGCGGCTTGGTCCACAAGGGACGGTTGCCGCCCGGAGCCGGTGTCGTGGACGCCGGTGCCCGGGGTCGTGGCGCAGAAGTGGCTCGGCTGCGCGCTCGAGCACTACCGCGTCGAAGGCGCCGGGCACGTCTGGCCGAGCACGCAGCCGAACAACGACTCGGCCACGCCGACGGTGATCGACGCGACGCCGGTCATCTGGCGGTTCTTCCGCGCGCATCCCCTGCGGTGAAACACGATTGACGCGGCTCTTTCCCCTCGGCGACGATTTTCGCCGAGAGGAAAGAGGTGTGTTGTGAAGGTGCTCGTCCTGAACGCCGGTTACGAACCGCTCCAGACGGTTTCGGTGCCGCACGCGATCCGCATGCTGGTGCGGCACGTCGCGGAGATCCACGAGGCCGAAGACGGTCTCGCGTACGGCTTGTTCCCGCGCCCGAAGATCGTGCGGTTGCTGCGGTACGTGGTGATGAAGTGGCGATATACGCAGCCGCCGCGCTGGTCCCGCCGCGGCGTCCTCACCCGCGACGGCCACCGCTGCGCGTACTGCGGCGCCCGCGCCACGACGATCGACCACGTGGTCCCGCTGAGCCGCGGCGGCGAGCGCACGTCGTGGCTGAACACGGTCGCGGCGTGCGGCGGCGCGGCCCGCAGCTGCAACGCGCGGAAGGCGGACAAACTGCCGGCGGAGGCCGGGATGAAGCTGAGGTTCACGCCGTACGTGCCGGCTTGGGACCAGCTGCACCGGCCGGGCGCGTGAGACCGCGGCCTGCCCGCTGCTTCGGCGGTGGGTGGGCCGCGGGAGTCGCTGGTCGGCGCCGGGGTGCGCACGTCGGGGCCCGCATCCCGGCGAGCGGGTCGGGCAGCCGATGCCGGGCCGCCCGCCCGCCGCAACCAGGCCCGTTCATCGGCGCCACAGCCGACTGGCCGCGACCGGCGCATCGGCCGGAAGGCCGCGGCAGCCCGCATCCGGCAACCGGGCCCGCTCCTCGGCGGCACCTCCCGCACCTCGATAAGCTCGAACCGATCGTTCCCCGCATCCGTGTGTTCCGGGGAAGGCCGGGAGGTCGTCGTGACCGACGCAGGAGAGCTGATCGCCGGGCGCTACCGGCTGACGATGAGGATCGGCCAAGGCGCCATGGGCGTCGTCTGGCGGGCTCGTGACGAGCGGCTCGACCGGGTCGTCGCGGTCAAGCAGCTGGACTACGACGCCGCCATCGGGGAGGCCGCCGGGGAGCAGGCGGCCGAGCGCGCGCTGCGCGAAGCACGGCTCACCGCCCGCCTGCGGCACCCGCACGCCATCACCGTGCACGACGTCGTCGAGCAGGACGGCGAGCCGTACCTGGTCATGGAGTACCTGCCGTCGCGGAGCCTGGCCGAGATCCTGCTCGACCGCGAGTGCCTGCCCGCCGAAGACGTCGCGCGCATCGGCAGGCAGACCGCGTCGGCGCTCGCCGCGGCGCACGCCGAGGGCATCGTGCACCGGGACGTCACGCCCGGGAACGTCCTCATCGGCGAGGACGGCGTCGCCAAGATCGCCGACTTCGGCATCTCCCGGGCGACCGGCGAAGGCACCGTGACCGGCGGCGGGTTCATCGCGGGCACCCCCGCTTATCTCTCCCCCGAGGTCGCCAACGGCCGCGAGGCAGGCTTCCCCGCCGACGTCTTCTCCCTCGGCTCGACGCTCTACCGCGCGCTGGAAGGCACGCCCCCGTTCGGCACCGACGACAACGCGATCGCCCTCCTCCTGCGCGTCGCCCGCGAAGACGTCACGCCGCCCCGGCACGACGGCCCGCTCGCCGAGGTCCTCACCCGTATGCTCCAGCGCGACCCGGCCGCGCGGCCGTCGATGGCGGAGGTCCAGCAGCTGTTCGAGGCGGTCACCGACGGCCGCCCGCTACCGCCCCCGCGCCCCCGGCCGCGCACGGGCACGCGGCTGCTGCGCGTCCGCCGGCCTCGGCGCCGACTGGTGCTGGCCGTCGCGGCCGGCGCCGTCCTGCTGGCGGCGGGGGTGCTGATCGGGACGGCCCTGGTGCCCGACTCGGCACCGGTGGTCGCCGCGCCGGTCACCTCACCGCCGCCGCCCACCCCGACCACCGCCGCCGACCTCGGCTGCGCGGCCAGCTACGAGGTGACGAACTCCTGGCCGGGCGGCTACCAGGTGCAGGTGACCGTCCGCAACGACCACCGCGAGGACCTCTCCGGCTGGAGCGTCCGCTGGTCCCTCCCGGACGGCCACCACATCACCGGCTTGTGGAACGGCGACTACACCGTGGACGGCTCCACCGTCACGGTCGACAACGCGGCGTGGAACGCCAAACTCAACGCCAACGCGACGACGACGTTCGGCTTCATCGCCCTGGCCCAGAGCAGCGACGCCGGCCGCCCGGCCGTCACCTGCCGGACGCTCTGACCAGCGGCTTCAGCCGCGGAGCCGGTCGAACGGCAGCCGCAGTACCTGGCCCGCCGGAACGGGTGCGTTCCCAAGCCGGATCGCGTCCAGCTCGGCGGCCGTCAACGCCCGGCGGTAGAACCCGACCTCGTCGAACGAGCCGTTCCAGCGGAACTGGTTGTCCAGCCGCTGGCCGAGCTGCAGCTGGAACGACACCGTCTGGCTCACCGAACCCGTCACGGCGGCACCGGAAGCGACCTGCACACCGTCGACCCACAGCAGCAGCTTCCCGCCGGTGCGCTCCAGCGCGATGTGGTGCCACGCCTGGTCGTCGTACGCCTGCGCGGTCGTGATCGATGCGCTTCCGGCGGCCGTGGTCATCATCGCGAGCAGCCGGTGGTTCGCCGGTTCGCCGCGCAGCCACAGCTGCGGGGCGGTGCCGCCCATCCCGCCGAGCCAGAACAGCACCTGGTTGCCCTTCGAGGCGCCGTAGCGGAACCAGCCCGTCCACGTCAGGTCGCCGTCGCCCGGGGGTTGCGCCGGGTCGTAGGGAACACGGACGTAGTCGTCGACGCCGTCCAGGGAAACGGCGCCACCGAAGCGCCCCGCAGCAAGGGAAGCACCGCCGAGCACCCGCGCGTCGGCGTGGCCGGAAACGTCCGGTGTGGACGGTCCCGCCGAGTTGTGCCACCCCAGGTACGACTCGTCGAACCGCGCGAAGCGGATCTCGTCCCGGGCGTCGACCGCGCCGCCTTCGTACAGGAGCCCGATCCGCGCACCGGCGATCTGCACCAGGTCCGAGTAGCCCGACCAGTCCGTGGTGATCCGCGTGCCCTGCTCGGCGTTCTCCCACGTCCGGCCGCCGTCGTACGACGACCGGAGCATCATCCACCGCCGCCGGTCGGTGTCCGACGGCGACGAGAACAGCAGGCGGTTGCCGACCCGCAGCACCGCGCCCTGCACCATCGGCGTCACCAGGTCGGGGATGGTGGTGAAGGACCTGGAGAACGTCTCACCACCGTCGCGGCTGATGGCGTAGTCGCGGTTGCCGATATCGGTGCCGCCCTGCTCGCGGCCGCCGGCGTAGATCGACCCGTCGGCCAGCTCGGCGACGGTGACCTCGGACGGCTTCTGGGTGTACGTACCGCCGACCGGGTGGGGGTAGCTGTTCACCGCGCCGACGTGCCAGCTGCGCCCGCCGTCGTCGCTGTAGACGAGCCCCGCGTGGTTCTCGATCGAATGCGTGCCGTCGCTGGTTTCCGCGTTGACGCCGAACACGAGCCGGCCCGCGTGGCGGCCACGCGTCAGCTGGATCCCGTGCACCGGACCGGACGCGTACCACGAGTCCCAGTCCGGCAGCTTCGCCTGCGCGCTGATGTCGACGGGCGTCGACCAGGTCAGGCCGTCGTCGTCGCTGTACTGGGAATGCGGGGTGCGCGGGCAGGGCACATCGCAGCCCTTGTCGTCGTCACGTCCCTTGTTGTACGTCGTGATCAGCACGATCCGGCCGGTGCGGCTGTCCACAATGGGCACCGGGTTGCCGTGGGTGTCCCCGCCGCCGCGGTTGACCACCTGCAGCGGCGACCACGTCTTGCCGCCGTCGGTGGACCGCTTGAGCACGAGGTCGATGTCGCCGGTGTCGCCGCAGTTGTCGATGCGGCCCTCGGCGAACGCGAGCAGCGTGCCGTGCGCGGACCGCACGATCGCCGGGATCCGGAAGCAGCTGTACCCCGGGTCCTGCGCCGCCTTGAACAGCACCTGCTGCTCGAACATCGGCTCGGCCTGCGCCGGGCTCACCGCGAGCAGCGAGCCCGCCAGGGCCAGCAAAGCGGCCCAGCTCCCCAGTGTTCTCATTGTCATCCCTTCAGGACGGCGACACCTCGCGGGGCGAGCCGGACCTCGCGCACCGGCCGCGACGGGTCGGTGAGCAGGTCCGGCGCGGCGTGCGGCAGGTCGACGGTGACCGGCTCGGTGCCGTGGTTGAGCAGGAACAGGTAAGCGCTTTCCTCGCCGTGCCGGACGACCGCTTGGACGCCCGCCGGAGCCGTGATCACCGGTGTCACCCCGGCTTCCGCGCACACGCGGCTCAGCACCGGGCCCAGCTCGGGCCGGGTGCCGGCGTACCACGCGACGCCGTTCCCGAAGGCGTGCCGCGTGATCGCGGGCCGCCCGGCGAGGTCACCGGCGGCGAAGGTGGCGACCGCCGCGGCGCCTTCGAGTTCGATCCACTCCGACCAGATCGTGCCGGAATCCGTTGTCCCGTCGGAGAATTCGAGCGCGACCGTTCCGTCCAGGGGCCAGAACTCGTCGACCCGCAGGCCGAGGACGTCCCGCAGCGGCGCCGGGTGCCCGCCGAGGTACGCGCGGTCGCAGCCGTCCACGATTCCGGAAAAGTACGACACCAGCAGGTGCCCGCCGCGGGCGACGTACGCGCGGAGGTTGTCCGCGACCGGCCGCTCCAGCAGGTACAGGTTCGGTACGACGACCAGCTTGTACCGCGAAAGATCACGCGACGGATGGACGACGTCGCAGGTGATGTTGGCGTCGAACAACGGCGCGTAGTGCGCGAGGTGTGTCTCCAGCTGCTCCAGCGACGCCGGGTGCGAGTCGAGTTCCAGGCCCCACCAGCTCGGCCAGTCGTGCAGCAGCGCGACGTCCGCCCGCACGCGCGTCCCGGCCAGCTCCGGCACGCGGGCCAGTTCCCTTCCCAGCGCGGAAGTCTCGCGGAACGTCCGGGTGTCCCGGCCGCCGTGGGGAACCATCGCCGAGTGGAACTTCTCCGCGCCACCGCTGGTCTGCCGCCACTGGAAGAACAGGACGGCGTCGGCGCCCTGCGCGATCGCCTGCCAGCTGCCGAGCCGCATCGCGCCCGGCGGCTTGGGACTGTTGCGGGACCGCCAGTTCACCGCGCTCGGCGCCTGTTCCAGCAGCAGCCACGGCTGGTCCTTCGTGGACCGGACCAGGTCGTAGGCGAACGCGGCTTCGACGTGGGCGCGCGGGTCGTAGGGGTCCGGGTACGAGTCGAGACTGACGACGTCCTCGTGCGGGGTCCACGTGTGCCAGTCCAGGGCTTTCTGCACCAGGCCGACGAAGTTGGTCGTGATCGGGACGTCCGGGGTGACCCGCCGCAGCACGCGCTGCTCGGTCCGGAAGCACTCGAGCAGCGCGTCGGAGGAGAACCGGTGGAAGTCCAGCTGCTGCGCGGGGTTCGGGAACGTCGGGGCCACGCGCGGCGGCAGGATCTCGTCCCACGAAGAGTAGCGCTGGGACCAGAACGTCGTCGTCCACGCGTCGTTGAGCGCCTCTATCGTGCCGTAGCGCTCCTCCAGCCAGCGCCGGAAGTCCGTGGCGGACTCGTCGCAGTAGCACGCCCGGATGTGGCAGCCGAACTCGTTGCCCACGTGCCACATCGCCAGCGCGGGGTGGCCCGCGTACCGGGTGGCCAGCTCGGTCACGAGCCGCGAAGCGTGCGAGCGGTACACCGGGCTGGACGGGCAGAACTGCTGCCGCGCGCCGGGCGACAGCCGGACGCCGTCGGCGCGCACCGGCAGGATCTCCGGGTGCAGCCGGGACAGCCACGGCGGCGGGGACGCGGTCATCGTCGCCAGGCACCCCCCGATCCCGGCGCCGGCCAGCCCGGCCAGCACGTCGTCGAACCAGCCGAAGTCGTACTCCCCCGGCCGCGGCTCGACGGCGGCCCACGAGTAGATCCCCGCGGTCACCATCGTGACGCCCGCTTCGGCCATCAGCTCCAGGTCCTCGCGGCGGACGTCGGCGGGCCAGTGCTCCGGGTTGTAGTCGGCACCGTAGCGGATCATCAGAGCAAGCCCGCTTCGACGAGCTTCTCCTTGATCCGCAACAGCTCTTCGTCGTTCAAGGGCAGCTGCGGCGGCGCCATGACGGCGTTGTCGATGAACCCGCGCAGCTTCATCGCGGCCTTGAACGCGCCGAGCCCGGCCGAGCCGCGGCCCATCCGGCTCGGCGGCGCCACCGACGTGATCGAGAACAGCTTCATCAGGCGTTCCTGCTCGCGGCGGGCCGCGGCGAGATTGCCGGACTTGAAGTGGTCGTGGATCAGCACGTACCCGACCGGGTCGACGTTGCCGAGCCCGGGGACGGCGCCGTCCGCGCCCATCGCCAGCGCCGCGTCCACCACCAGCTCGGACCCGGTGAACACGGCGAAGTCGTCGAGACCGCGGTCGCGCTTGCCGAGCAGCACGGCCCGGAACGCGGCTTCGTCGCCGCTGGAGTCCTTGAGCCCGGCGATGACGCCGTCGGCGGCGAGGTCGAGCACCAGGCCGCCGTCGAGCTTCGTGTGCACCGCGACCGGGATGTCGTAGGCGACGATCGGCAGCGCCGTGCGTTCGTGCAGCAAGCGGAAGTGCCGGTCGATCTCGGCGACGTGCGTGCGCGTGTAGTAGGGCGCGGTGACCACGACGGCGTCGGCCCCGGCGGCTTCGGCGGCGCGGATGTGCTCGGCGACCCGCAACGTCGTCATGTCGATACAGCCGGCGAGCACCGGGACGCGGCCGGCGACCTGGTCGACCGTCGTCTCGACGACGACGCGGCGCTGCGCGTCGGGCAGGAAGGCGACCTCGCTGGAGGAGCCGAGGACGAAGACGCCGTGGACGCCGGCGTCGAGCTGGACCTCGACGTGGCGCCGCAGCGACTCGGTGTCCACGCTGAAGTCGTCGGTGAACGGCGTGCACAGCGGCGGGACGATTCCGGCGAACTTCGGCATCAGGCGCTCACTCCGGTAGGGGTCTCGGGATGGATGCAGCGGTAGGTGTGGCCACCGTCGGCCGCGGCGAGCGGCGGCAGCTCGGCTGCGCACTCGTCGGTGGCCTTCGGGCAGCGGGTGCGGAACGGGCACCCGCTGGGCGGGCGGGTCGCCGACGGCACCGGGCCGGTGAGCACGATCGGCTCGACCGGGTGCAGCAGGCTGGGCGTCGCGGAGAACAGCGCCCGCGTGTAGGGGTGGCGGGCCTCGGCCCCGACCGGCGCTTCCTCGACGATCCGGCCGAGGTACATCGTGACGATCCGGTCGCTCATCTTCGCCACGGTCTGGATGTCGTGGGAGACGAACACCATCGCCAGGTCCAGCTGTTCGCGCAGGTCGAGCAGCAGGTTGAGGATCTGGGCGCGGACCGAGACGTCGAGCGCGGACGTCGGTTCGTCGGCCACCAGCAGCGCCGGCCGCAGCGCCAGGGCACGCGCGATGGCGACGCGCTGCCGCTGGCCGCCGGACAGCTGCCCCGGCACGGCGTCGGCGACGCTGGACGGCAGGCCGACCAGCCCCATCAGCTCGCGGACGCGCGCGTCGCGCTCGGCCGGCGTGCCGACGCGGTGGACGTCGAGGGGGTCGCGGATGATCTTGGCGACGGCGAGCCGCCGGTTCAGCGCGGTGGCCGGGTCCTGGAACACCATGCCGACCTCGCGCCCGGACTCCAACGGCTTCCCGCGGAACCGGACGGTCCCGGCGGTCGGCCGCTGGAGCCCGACGATCACCTTGGCCAGCGTCGACTTCCCGCAACCGGACTCGCCGACGACGCCGACCGTCTCGCCCGGGTTCACCACGAGGTGGGCGTCGGTCAGGGCGTAGACGTGCTGGTGGCCGAACAGGCCGCGGCCGCGGATCTTGTGGACGACGTGGACGCCGTCGACCTCCAGGAGGTTCACGCCGTCGCCTCCTTCTCGCGCGCGGTGTCGACCGCCGGGAAGTGGCAGGCGACGAGGTGGGCCACCGGCTCCCCGAAGCGGACCGGCGGCTCTTCGTGGCACTTGGCCCGCGCGGCCGGGCAGCGGTCGGCGAACCGGCAGCCGGCCGGGAACTCCGCCGGGGCCGGGACGACGCCCTTGATCTGCGTGAGCCGGGCTTCGTTCTCCTCCAGCGACAGCACCGCGCTGAGCAGGCCGCGCGTGTAGTGGTGCCGGGGCGAGCCGACGACCTCGGCGGTGGCGCCCAGCTCGGCGACCTGCCCGCCGTACATGACGACGACGCGGTCGGCGATCTCGGACACCAGCGCCAGGTCGTGCGAAACGAGGATGAGCGCGAAGCCGAGTTCCTCCTGCAGCCGCAGCAGCAGCGCCATGATCTGCGCCTGCACGGTGACGTCGAGCGCGGTGGTCGGTTCGTCGGCGACGATCAGCTTCGGGTCGCGCGAAAGCGCCATCGCGATCAGCACCCGCTGGCGCTGGCCGCCGGACAGCTCGTGCGGGTACGCCCGCAGGGTCCGTTCCGGGTCCAGGTTGACCAGTTCCAGCAGCTCGGCCGGGGTGCGCGTGCCGCCGCGGCGGGTGAACTGCTTGAGCTGGGCGCGGATGGTCATCGCCGGGTTGAGCGAGCTGAGCGCGTCCTGGTAGATCATCGCGATGTCGTGGCCGAGGTACCGCCGTCGTTCGCCCGCCCGCACGGCGAGCAGGTCGCGCTGCGCGAAGCGGATCTGGCCGGACACCCGCGCCGCCGCCGGCTGGAGGCCGAGGATCGACAACGCCGTGAGCGTCTTGCCGCAGCCGGATTCGCCGATCAGGCCGAGGACCTCGCCGGCGCGGACGCTGAACGAGACGCCGTCGACGACGTCGACACCTTCGTGGCGGCCGGGGAAGGCGATCCGGAGCCGGTCGACTTCCAGGACCGTTTCGCGGTGGTCGAGGGACCGGGCGGTGCGGGCGAGCCGCTCCCCCGCTTCGCGCAGGCCGGCGATCGGCAGCACGGGCGCGGTATCGGCGTCGTCGCGGGCTTCGACGGCCTTCGCGACTTCGGCCGCCTTGACCGCGCGGGCCGAGGGCGCGGCCCAGGCGTCCGAGATGCGCTCGGACAGGATGTTGAGCGCCAGCACGGTGATCAGGATCAGCAGGCCGGGGAACAGCGTCGCCCACCAGCCGCCGGTCAGCACCAGGTCCTTGCCGTCGGCGAGCACCGAGCCCCACGACGGGTCCGGCGGCTGGATGCCGGCGCCGATGAACGACAGCGACGCCTCGAACACGATCGCGTCGGCCACCGTGACCGTGCAGTAGACGAGCACCGGCGCGGCGCAGTTGATCGCCACGTGCCGGGTCAGCACGAAGAACCGCTTCGCCCCGATGACGCGTTCGGCCGCGACGTAGTCCTCGCCGTACTGGGCCAGCACGTTCGCCCGGATCACGCGGGCGACCGGTGGCATGTTGAGGAACCCGATGGCCAGGATCAGCACGAGTATCCCGTGGCCGAACACCGCGACCAGGACGGCCGCCAGCGCGATGCCCGGGAACGCCATGATGACGTCCAGGACGCGCATGATCACCGCGTCCACCCGGCGGTGCGAGGTCGCCGCGAACGCCCCGATCACCGCCCCCGACACGAGCGCGAGCGCCACCGCCCCCAGGCCGATGGCGAGCGACCAGCGCGTGCCGGCGACCAGCCGGGAGAAGATGTCGCGGCCGGAGGTGTCGGTGCCGAACCAGTGCGCGCCGCTCGGGCCGCCGGTGTCGGTGCTCAGCGCGTCCGGGCTGTGCGTGGCGACGAGCGTGCCGAGCACGGCGACCAGCAGGAGGACGCCGAGGATCGCGAGTGCGGGCCAGCCCCCGCGCAGCCGCTTCACGCGTGGCTCCGCAGGCGCGGGTTCGCGATCAGGTACAGGACGTCGACGATCAGGTTGACCAGGACGAACCCGATCGCGATCGTGATCACGAAGCCCTGCACCTTGGCGGTGTCGCCGTCGGTGACGGCCTGGATCATGTTCTGCCCCATCCCCGGCAGCGCGAACATCGTCTCGATGACGACGGCGCCGCCCAGCAGGTAGCCGACCCGCAGGCCGAGCACGGTGAGCGGGGTGACGAGCGCGTTGCGCAGCACGTTGCGCCCGATAACCACCACCGGCGGCAGGCCGCCGCCGCGCGCGGTGCGGACGTAGTCCTTGTCCAGTTCCTCGACCATGGACGTCCGGATCACCCGGGTCAGCTGGGCGGCCACCGGCAGCGCGAGGGAGATCGCGGGCAGCGCCAGCGAATTCAGCCAGCCGCCGAAGGAGTCGGCCGGGCTGACGTAGCCGCTGGTCGGGAACAGGCCCTGGCCGACGGCGAGCCACTGCACCAGCAGCAGCGCCACCCAGAACGCCGGCGCGGCGACCCCGGCCAGGGTGACCACGCGGATCACCTTGTCCGGCCAGCGGTCGCGGAACAGCGCCGACGTCACGCCGAGCACGAGCGCCGTCACCAGCGCGATGACCAGGCCGAGCAGGGTGAGCTGGACGGTCAGCGGCAGCGCGGTGGCGATGGTCTCGCCGACCGGCTGCTTGGTGATCACGCTGGTGCCGAAGTCGCCTTGCACCAGGTGCCAGACGAAGTGGACGTACTGCAGCGGCAGCGGGTCCAGCAGCCCGTTCTCGAGCCGGAACTGCTGGAGCTGCTCGGCGGTGGCGTTCGCGCCGTCGAACGCGGCCAGCGCCGGGTCGACCGGCGCGAACCGCATCACGACGAAGACGAACAGGATCACGCCGAGCAGCAGCGGGATGAGGGCGAGGATGCGGCTCAGCAGCATCCGCACGACGACGGCCACGGGTGTCCCCTCCTAGACCGGCTTGGCCTGGTTGAGGTAGATGCCCGGGTAGCCCTGGGCGCGCACGCCGCTGATCGCCTTCGGGTCCCACGCCGTGCCGAGCTGGGTGAACACGACCGGGTAGAGCACGGCCTGCTCGGAGATCCGGTCGAGGAGCTGCTTGGTGAGCGCGGTCCGCTTGCCTTCGTCGGGTTCCGCCGCGGCCTGGTCCTGCAGCGCTTGCAGGGATTGCGCGTCGGGACCGGTGAAGCGGGCGTACTTGGCCGTGAGGATCGACTTGGCGTCGTAGTAGTAGCGGATCAGCAGGTCGGGGTCGTTGCCGAACTGCAGCGGGTTGTTGGTCGTCGCGACGACCTGGAAGTCGGTGCCCGCGTCGAGCTTGGAGAACAGCGCCTTGGTGTCCTGGGAGTCCAAAGTGGTCCGGACGCCGATCGCGTCCCAGCCCTCCTTGATCACCTTGACGCAGTCGGCGACCAGCGAAGTGTTCGTCGTGGACAGCGTCACCGCGAGGTCGCTGACGCCCGCCTGCCGCAGCAGCTCTTTCGCCTTCTCGGGGTTGTACGCGAAGTCGTGCGCCGCCGGTTGCGAAGACGGGAGCTTCGGGTTGATGAACGACGTCGCCGGCGTCCCGGCGCCCTTCAGCCCGATCTCGACCATCTTCTTCTTGTCTATCGCGTAGTGCAGCGCCTGCCGGACGAGGTTCTTGTCGAACGGCGCGTGCGCGGTGTTGAAGAGCAGGAAGAGGTTGTTGCCGCCGTCGGCGAACTCGACCGTGCGGCCGGCCTTGCGGAGCTGGTCGGCGTTGGCGGCCGGGATGTTCTCGGCGATCTGCGCGTCCGGCTTCGCGCCCGAGATCGCGGCGACGCGCGGGGCCGCGTCCACAATAGACTTCCACAGCATCTTGTCGTACGCGGCCGGCCGGGGACCGTTGTAGGCGGCGAACTTCTCGAAACTGGTGTGGCTGAGCGGGGCCTGCTCGACGACCCGGTACGGGCCGGAGCCGACGACCTTGCCGCCCTTGGCGTCGTCCCACTTCCCCTCGAAGACGTGCTTCGGCATGATCTTGCAGCACTGGATCCGCTGCAGGGCGTACGGGAACGGGAACTTCAGCACGAACTCGACCGAGCGGTCGCCGGTCTTGCGGACTTCCTTCAGCCAGGTGGAGAAGAAGCTGTGGATCAGCACGTTCTCCTTCTCGTCGAGCGCCCGCGCGTAGGTGAAGACGACGTCGTCGGCGGTGACCGGCTGCCCGTCGTGCCACTGGGCGCCGTCTCTCAGGTCGAACTTCAGGCTGGTGCCGGTGGCGCCGGGCAGTGCCTTGGCCAGCCCCGGGAACGGCGCGCGGGTGACCGGGTCACCCTCCACAAGCGACTCGTAGCAGTGCAGGATCGCGGCCATCGAGAACGCGGACGCGGTCTGCAGCGGGTCCCACGTCTGGTTGTTGCCGTAGCCGATGACGGCGGTCAGCGAGCCCGCCGAAGCACCGGTCTTGTTGGTGGACGCCGGGCCGCCGCACGCGGCGAGCACGGTGGGGAACGCCAAGGCCGCCCCGGCGAAGGTGCTGTAGCGCAGCAACTGGCGGCGGCTGAGCGACGGGCTCTGGGACATCGCTGTCTCCTGCGGGCCTCGAACGGTAGGACGTGGGACGTCCTATGACCGGCGTGAGCCTAGGATGGGTTCGCGTGCCGGTCAAGAGGCCTGGACGTATGACGTAGGATGTCCTCTCACGACGCATCCGGGGAGGACAGCAGTGGCCCGTCCGCAGCGCAGCGAAGAGATCACCAAGCGCATCATCGACCTGATCGTCGAGCGGGAGCTCCCGCCGGGGGCGCCCATGCCCACCGAGCTGAGCCTGATGGAGGACATCGGCGTCAGCCGCAACTCGATCCGCGAGGCGATCAAGGCCCTGCAGGCGCTCGGCATCGTCGAGATCCGCCACGGCTACGGCACGTTCGTCGGATCGGCCGGATCGGAGTCACTGCAGACGTGGCTGCTGTTCCGCACCCGCGCGCGCGGCGCCACCGACGTCGGGCGGCTGCGCGACCTCCTGGAGGTGCGGGAGATGCTCGAGACCGAGCTGACCCGCCGCGTCGCCACCGACCACCGGCCCGAGCTGGTCGACGAACTGCAGGCGTGCGTCACGCGGATGAAGCGCAAGGGCCCGGACGCCGCCGAGGCCGACCGCGAGTTCCACGACCTGATCTGCGCCGAGGCCGGGTTCGACCTCGCCCGCGAGCTCACCGGGTTGTTCTGGGACGTCTACCGGATCGCCGAAAGCGAGCTCGGCGGACCGGCCGCGTCCCCGACCGCCACCGCGAAACGGCACCAGGCGATCGTCGACGCGCTCGTGCTGCGCGACGCCGACGCCGCCGCCGAAGCGGTGCACCGGCACTTCGACGAGGTCCGCAAGCGCGCGAAAGCGGGCCCGTACGGCGGTTTCGGCGTCGCACGGCCGGTGCCGGCGGTCCGGTCCTGACTGTGCGTCGTTGAGCCGATCGAGGTAATTCACGCCAAGATCGAGAACCGGTCTCAACGACCCGGACCACTGGCTCGTCGGTAGTGGTGATCAACCACCACACGGAGGTGCCAGTGCGAAGAACTTTGTCCGTCCTGGGGGTCGCGCTCGCCGGGCTCGTGGGACTCGCTCCCCCACCGGCCGGCGCCGCGGCACCCTCGACGTCCGCCACCTTGATCACCGGCGAGCGCGTCAGCGTCCGGACCACCGCCGACGGCCGGTCCCTGTTCGACGTCCGGCCGGCCGCCGGGAAGGGCATGGCGCGGACGCTCGTGCACCTGCGGCTCGGCGACCGCGACTACGAGGTCCCCGGCACCGCGCTCCCCTACCTCGGGCGCGGGCTGGACCTGAGCCTGTTCGACGTCGGCGCGCTGCTGGCCGGCGCGCCGCTGCCCGCCGACCCGGCGACGTTCGGGCCCGCGCTGGCGAAGCAGTTCAAAGAGGACAACGCGCGCGGGCACTTCGGCGGGCAAGGACTCTTTGCCGGCGGCGCGAGCTTCGCCCTCCCCGGGGCCCGCCCGGCCGTCCAGCCGCGCTCGGTGATGCGCACGGTCTCGGTCGACGCCACCGACATCGCCGGCCGGCCGGCCGACACCGGCGTCGCGTTCCTCTACAACACCGACGACGGGAACCTGCTCGACCCGAACGAGAGCGTCAACTACTTCTCGGGCGGCACGGCGAAGTTCAGCGCCCCGGACGGCAACTACAGCGCGCTCGGCCTGTTCTGGACGGCCGACGCCGACGGCAACCCGACGGAGGTGCGGTTCAGCGCGCAGCCCGAGTTCGCGGTCAAAGCGGACAAGACCGTCCGCGTCGACGCTTCCCGCGCGTCGAGCAAGCTGACGTGGGTGACGCCGCGGCCGGCACTGCTCGACGACACCGGGTTCCTGTTCCGCCGCGCGGCCAAGACAGGGCCGGCCCTGCTCGTCGACTTCGACGCCGGGCCCGGGGTGCCGATCGCGGTGTCGCCGACGGCCGTCCCGGTGAAGACGGGCGCGCTGCAGACGTACCCGTACAGCAGGCTGGTGTCCCCGCCGGGACCGGGCACGCCGTACGAATACGTGCTGCAGAAGGCCAGCACCGGCACGATTCCGCAGCAGCGGTACGTGATCACGGCGAAGGACGTCGCCGCGGTCGAGTCGACCTACTTCAGCGAGTACTCGTCGCTGGGGTTGCGGCAGCGCAGCGGGATGTTCTCGTTCGAGGACGTCAGCGGCCGCGTCTCGCACCCGATCCAGCTGCCGCGCAAGCAGGTCGAGTACGTCTCGGCGGCGCCGGACCTGCGCTGGTTCGGCGGGTTCTCGAAGTACGTGCTGCCCGGGCCGTTCCCCGGCTGGGCCGGCGGCCAGTACGAGCCGTTCCACGCCTACCGGGGCGGGTCGGCGGTCACCGAGGAATGGAACAAGTTCCCGCTGCACCCGGCGGGCGAGGTCGCACTGCTGCCGCTGGACGACGGCAGCGCGCCGGTGGCGCCGGCCGCGACGAGGGCCGGAGACCTGCTGCGGCTGTCGATCACGCCGTTCAGCGACAACCAGCCGGGGCACACCGGTCTGGGCTTTTACGGCGAGGCTAGGGACACCATCACCGGGCACTACGCGCTGACGCAGGACGGCACCACGATCGCCGAGGGCAGCCCGGTCGGGAACACCGAGCTCACCCTGGAGCAGCCGGTGGCGGCCGGGCCGTCGACCCTCGGGCTGACGGTCGACGCCGGGCGCACCGGGCCGATGTACCACCAGAGCACCGCGACCCACACCGAGTGGACGTGGAAGTCCCAGCACGTCGAGGGCGCGCAGCTCCCGGCGGCGCTGGTCTGCCTGCGGCTGCGGGGTGGCGTCGACCGGTCGTGCGCGGTCGAGCCGATGCTGACCCTCGGGTACGCCGTCGGCGGGCTGCGGCCCGACGGCTCCACGGTGTCCGGGCCGCAGAGCCTCGACCTGAGCGTGGGGCACCTGCAGCAGAGCACGGCTTCGCCGGTCACGGCGGCGACCGTGCAGTACTCGCTCGACGGCACGACCTGGCTCGATGCGCCGGTCACCGCCCGCGGCGGCGGGGTCTTCCACGCGGACTTCGCCGCGGTCACGGAGGCCTTCCGCGGCACAGACGTCTCGCTGCGCGTGACGGCGTCCGACGCCGCCGGGGCGACCGTGGCCGAGACGATCACCGCCGCCTACCACGTCTACGCCGTCTGACAGGGGAGTCCACTGTGTACAGATCACTGATCGGCGTGCTGAGCGCCGTCCTGGTCGTCGCGTTCGCTCCGGCCGCGACCGCCGCTCCGGCACCGCGCGCGGCTTGTCCCGAGCAGCCCGGGGTGGCGCGCTGCCTCACCACGTACACCCCGGGTGCGGTCCGCGCCCTGGCCGACGGGCCGGCCGGCTGGGGTGCCGACGACCTGGCGTCAGCGTACGGTCTCCCGGCCACTCCGGGCCCGGAAACGGTCGTCGGTATCTCGATCGCCTACGACGCCCCGAACCTGGATGCCGACCTCGCGGCGTACCGGGCGCAGTACGGCCTCCCGCCGTGCACGACGGCCAACGGCTGCTTCCGCAAGGTCAACCAGCAGGGGCTTTCCGCACCGCTGCCCGAGGCGTCCTTCGGCTGGGCGTTGGAGTCCACTTTGGACGTCTCGATGGTGTCGGCGGCGTGCCCGTCGTGCCGGCTGGTGGTCGTCGAAGGGAACTCGCCGGGCTTCGCCGACTTGGCGGAGACGGAGGACACGGCGGTCCGCCTGGGCGCTTCGGTGGTGTCGAACAGCTACGGCGCCCGTGAAGGCGGTGCGCCGCTGGCGTTCGCGAGCCACTACCAGCACCCGGGCGTGGCGGTGGTGGCGTCCTCGGGTGACGCGGGCTTCACGGCGGCGAGCTACCCGGCGGTCCTGGCGACGACGATCGCGGTCGGCGGGACGTCACTGGCCCGCGACCCGTCGACGGCCCGCGGCTGGACGGAATCGGCTTGGCAGTACGGCGGCAGCGGCTGCTCGGCGTACATCGCGAAGCCGTCGTGGCAGAAGGACACCCACTGCGGCAAGCGAACGGTGGCCGACGTCGCCGCCGCGGCGGACGAGATCGCGATCCACTACGCGGACGCGGGCGGCTGGCTCCCGGTGAACGGCACCAGCGCGTCGGCGCCGTTCATCGCGGGGCTGATCGGCCGGTCGGGGCACGTTCCGGCGCCGTCGGGCTTGTACGCGAACGCGTCCCGGTTCACGGACATCACGACGGGCCACAACGACCCGGCGGGCGCGGGGAAGAAGTGCGGCGGCGACTACCTGTGTGTCGCGGGCCCGGGCTATGACGCCCCGACAGGCGTCGGAACCCCGATCGGCCTAGACGGCTTCTAACCCACCCTCGCGTTCCGCGCCACCCCGGTCCCCAACACCCCAATGTGGCGTTGGGTGCGTCTGACGCACCCAACGCCACATTGGGGCGCTACCCGCGCCGCCGTTCGCCGGGCCCGAGTCAGGCGAGTCAGCCCGGCCGGCACAATCCCCGTTCGTAGGCCACCAGCCCGGCCTGCGTGCGGTGCGCGCACCCGAGCTTCCGCACCACCCGGGTCACGCACTCCCGCACCACCGGTTCCGGCAGCCCCAGCTTCGCCGCGATCTCCGCGTTGGTCAGCGCCGACCCGACCCCGATCAGCACCTCGCGCTCCCGCGACGACAGCCGATCGACCTGGGCCAGCCGTTCGTCTCGCGGGCCCGACAGCCGGGTCGCCGCCGAAACCCAGCGGCGGGAGGCGTCCGGGGACAGGACGACGTGGCCGTCCGCGGCCAGGCGGACCACCTTCAGCAGCTCGTTCCGCCGTGCCGACCGCAGCACGAACCCCGCCGCACCGTCCCGCAGCGCCCGCAGGATCGCCGTGTCGGAATCGAACGTCGCCAGCACCAGCACCGCCGGGCGGCGGGCGACCGGCCCGAGCGGGCCGAGGCGCAGGTCGAGCAGCACCACGTCCGGCAGCCGGCGGCGGAGGGTCGTCCGGGCCGCCGTCGCGTCACCGACCGCGGCGATCACCTCGACGCCGTCCGCCTCGGCGAGCAGGGCGGCCAGGCGGGCGCGGACCGTCTCGTCACGCTCGGCCACCAGGACCCGGACCGGTGGCGCGAGCACGGCTCAGTCCCGCGGGCGCAGGCGGATCAGCGGCAGGTCGGTCTTCGCCGCGCCGACGAGGTCGCGGCCGCCCGGGCCGCGCAGCCGCAGCTCGCGGAAGCGGACCGCCGACAGCTGGGCGGCTTCGATCGGGTAGACGTCGCCGTAGCGCTTGATCTTGTCGACCAGTTCCTTGCCGAGCAGCTCGACCAGCCCCGCGTGCCGGGTCGCGCCGCCGCCGAGCGGGACGTCCAGCTGCTGGCGCACCTCGGGAAAGCGCTGGTCCAGCTCGACGGCGAGCTGGTGGATCGTGACGTAGGCGGG
Organism: Amycolatopsis lexingtonensis; assembly: GCF_014873755.1. NCBI lineage: Bacteria > Bacillati > Actinomycetota > Actinomycetes > Pseudonocardiales > Pseudonocardiaceae > Amycolatopsis > Amycolatopsis lexingtonensis. The sequence goes on along the minus strand of NZ_JADBEG010000001.1, from coordinate 842,362 downwards.
GCCGAAGTCCCCCGCGTCCGGTCCCACCGGGATTTCCTTCAGCACCTTGACGAGCTTGTCGTCCATCCCGAGCTTGTCCCACAGCGTCACGCGTTTCCTCCTGCCACGGCAGCCGTTGTCTACCAGAGGACCGGCACGCGGTCCACTCCCCCGGTGACACGGTTCGTCCGGATCCGGAGTTCATCGACGTCGACGGCCAGCCGCAGGCCGGGGAACCGGCGGAACAGCGAGCCGAACACGACGCGCAGTTCGGTGCGGGCGAGGCTCGCGCCGATGCAGAACCAGCCGCCGTAGGCGAACGCGACGTGCGAGTTCGGCTTGCGGCCGGGGTCGAACGCGCCGGGGTCCGGGAACACCTTCTCGTCCCGGTTGGCCGCCGCGATCGCCAGGACGACGGCGTCGCCGCGGGCGATCCGCACACCGCCGAGCTCGACGTCGTCGTGCGCGTACCGCAGGACCCCGAGCCCGCTCGGCGCGGACAGCCGCAGGATCTCTTCGACGACGCCGTGCACGCGCCCCTCGGGATCGGCGGCCAGCGCGTCGCGGCGGGCGAGGTCGGTGAGCAGGTAGAGCGCGCCGAGGTCGATCCGGTTCGACGTCGTCTCGTGCCCGGCGAACAGCAGGCCGGCGGCGAGCCGGGCGAGGTCGTCGTCGCCGAACGCGGGATCGTCGGCCTGCGCGCGCACCAGGTCCGAAACGACGTCCTCACCGGGTTCGCGCCGCTTGGCCTCGGCGAGCCGCCCCATGTAACCGGCGAACTCGTCCAGCGCGGCTTCCGCCCCGGTGCCGATGTCCATCCGGCCCATCCGGTCGGACAGCACCCGGAACGTCTCGCGGTCTTCGTACGGGACGCCGAGCAGTTCGCAGATCACCAGCACCGGCAGCGGGAACGACAGGTGCTCGTGCAGATCGACCGGCCCGCCATCGGCGCGGGCCCGTTCCATCGCGTCGAAGCAGCCGTCGGCCAGCTCCTGGACGTGCCCGGCGAGCCGCCGGATCCGGTTGGCGGAGAAGGCGGGCACGAGCAGCTTCCGCATCCGCGCGTGCTCGACGTGCTCGGTCTCGTGGTCCCCTTGCGGCCGGCTGAGAATGGCGGCGTCCGACAACGTCGACGCGGTTTCCGGCGCCGGGTGCGACCGCCCGAACCGCGGATCGGTGAACACCGCGCGCACCTCTTCGAACCCGGTGACCAGCCAGGCCGGATCCCCCGCCGGAGTGGTCACCCCCACCACCGGCCCCTCTCGCCGCAACACCGAGAACAGCGGCGCGATCTCCAGGACGTTCGGCCGTTCGAACGGCAAGCGCGGGGCGTCCGTGGTGGCGGTCATCGGGGTCTCCTCCCGGGAGCGCGGCCGGCCGCACCAACACGGGCGACCCGGTCACCGGCCACTCCCCCGGCCCCCTGCGATCCACGGTACTCAGGAACCGCGGCGCCGGGCGGAAAGCGCGGCTTCCCCGCCCGATCGGGCCACCGCCGCTGCCCGGGAGGACCGGAACCACGCCTACAGCAACTGCCAAGCCCGGCTCAGCGTGTCCCGCAGGATCTGCTCCATCTCATCGAACTGCGCCTGATCACAAATCAACGGCGGCGACAACTGCACCACCGGCTCAGCCCGATCATCAGCCCGGCAGTACAACCCGGCCTCGAACAACGCCTCCGAAAGGAACCCGCGCAGCACCCGCTCCGACTCAGCCGCGCTGAACGTCTCCTTCGTCGCCTTGTCCTTCACCAGCTCGATCCCGTAAAAGAACCCGGCCCCCCGAACATCCCCCACGATCGGCAAATCAGTCAACTTGTCCAAAGTGGACCGAAACGCCGACTCGCGCGTCAGCACGTGCTCGTACAACCCCTCACGCTCGATCAAATCGAGGTTCGCCAGCGCCACCGCGCAGGACACCGGGTGCCCGCCGTACGTCGAGCCGTGCATGAAAGTCGTCTCGCCGCGGGTGAACGGTTCCATCAGCCGCTCCGAGGCCAGCACCGCGCCCAGCGGTGCGTACCCGGACGTCAGGCCCTTCGCGGTCGTGATGATGTCCGGCTGGTACCCGTAGCGCTTCGCCGCGAAGTCGTACCCGACCCGGCCGAACGCGCAGATCACCTCGTCGGACACCAGCAGCACGTCGTACTTGTCGCAGATCTCCCGCACCCGCGCGAAGTACCCCGGCGGCGGCACGAAACACCCACCCGTGTTCTGCACGGGCTCGAGGAACACCGCCGCGACGGTGTCCGCGCCTTCGAACTCGATCGCCTGCTCGATCTGGTCCGCCGCCCAGCGACCGTAGGCCTCGTAGTCGTCGGCGTGCTCGGGCGCGCGGTAGAAGTTCGTGTTGGGCACGCGCAGGGTGCTCGGCACCAGCGGCTCGAAGTCCGCCTTCGCGCCGGGGATGCCGGTGATCGACAGCGCGCCCTGCGACGTCCCGTGGTAGGCCAGCGCGCGGCTGATCACCTTGTGCTTGCCCGGTTTCCCGACGAGCTTGAAGTACTGCTTCGCCAGTTTCCACGCCGTTTCGACCGATTCGCCGCCGCTCACCGTGAAGAACACGCGGTTCAGGTCGCCGGGGGACGCCGCGGCCAGCCGGGTGGCCAGCTCGATCGCCGCCGGGTGGGCGTGGCCCCACAGCGGGAAGTACGCGAGCTGCTTCGTCTGCCGCGCGGCGGCTTCGGCGAGCTCCTCGCGGCCGTGGCCGACCTGGACCGCGAACAGGCCGGCCAGCCCGTCGAGGTAGCGCTTGCCCCGGGCGTCCCAGATGTACGGGCCTTCGCCGCGCACGATCACCGGGACGTCGGTCTCGTCGTAGGTGGAGTGGCGGGTGAAGTGCAGCCAGAGGTTGCTGCGGGCGGCCTGGGCGAGGCTCGAAGCGTCGACGGTGGCACGGTCGGCGGTTGTGGTCATGCCTCGGTTATCGCACGCCCCGAAGCGTCAATGCAAGCGATTCAGTCGTCCAGCCGAACTCGAACAACTAATCCAGAAGTTCCACAAGGGACAGACCTTCGGATTCAGTCGTCACGCTCCGCGAGTGCCCCACTGGTAGGTCTGCTTCCGCAGCTTGAGGTAGACCATCGCCTCCGCGTGCCGGACGCCGGGCAGCGCGCGGATCCGCGTCGAGATCAGCTGCAGCAGCGCCTCGTCGTCCGCGCAGACGGCTTCGCACAGCAGGTCGTAGCGCCCGGCGCAGAGGATCACGTACGCGATTTCGTCCATTTCGGCCAGTGCGTCGCCGACCGGCTCCAGCGGGCCGTCCACGGTGATCGCGATCATCGCCTGCCGGAACAGCCCGACCTGCAAGGGATCCGAGACGGCGACGATCTGGATGACGCCCGAGTCCGACAGCCGCTGGACCCGTTGCCGGACCGCCGCTTCCGACAGGCCGACCGCCTTGCCGATCGTCGCGTACGCCCGCCGCCCGTCCTCCTGCAGCTGCGCGATGATCTGCCGGGAGATGTCGTCGAGCACCGGCGGCGCGGGCCGGCTGGGGGTGTCCTGGCTGCTCACGCCCGGATCATCCCCGACGCGGGCGACGCCGGGCAACCGCGCCACGCCGTCACGTCCCGTCACCGAATACGAAGCCTCATAGCTGCCAGGACAACGGATTTAGTCGTCAAAGTGGCGTTGACAACACCGAATCGGTGCTGTTCCATCCGTCGCACCTTGCCCCCGGCCGGAGGGAACGCCGATGCCCCGCACTCCCGCCCCGCCCGACGCCGTCGCCGCCGTCAAGGCGAAGAAGACGCTCACCCGCTCCATCGGCGTCGGCGGCGGCACGCTGCTGACGCTCAGCTGCGTGACCCCGGCTTCGTCGCTGTTCGTCCTCGTGCCGCCGCTGTTCGCCGACCTCGGCACCGGCACCGCGCTCGCCATCGCCCTCGCAGTGCTGCTCTGCGTCGGGATCGCCTTCTGCTACTCCGAACTCGGCACGCTGGTGCCGAGCGCCGGCGGCGAGTACGCGATGGTGACGACCGTGGCGAACCGGTTCGCCGGCTGGCTGACCTTCATGCTGTCGTTCATCGTGATCCTCGTCGTGCCGCCGATCATCGCGATCGGCGTGGCCGACTACCTCGCCGCCGCAGTCGACGTCAGCCCGTCGGTCGCGGGCGCGCTCGTGATGCTCGCGTCGACCGTGATGGGCCTGCTGAACCTGCGGTCCAACGCGTGGATCACCGGCGTCTTCCTCGTCATCGAAATCGTCGCGATCTTCGCCGTGTCCCTGCTCGGCTTCACGCACACCACGCAGAGCCCGGCCGTGCTGGTGAAACCGAGCCTCGGCACCAGCGGGATCGGGCTGATCGCCGTCGTCACCGGGCTGGCCGTCGCGCTGTTCGTGGTGCAGGGCTTCAGCACCGCCGTGTACCTCGCCGAGGAGATGCGCGAGCCGCGCCGGACGGTGGCCAGGACGGTGTTCTGGACGCTCGGCATCAGCGCCGTCGTCATCCTGGTGCCGGTCGTGGCGATCACCCTCGCCGTGCCGGACGCCGCCGCGCTCGCCGGGGTCGACCTCACCGCGCTGGTCACCGGCTGGAGCAGCCCGGCCGTCGGTGCCGCGGTCAGCCTCTGCATCGCGGCGGCGATCGTCAACGCGGTGATCGTCATGGTCATCCAGAACTCGCGCGTGCTCTACGCCTCCGCGCGCGACCAGGCGTGGCCGACGCCGGTGAACCGCGCGATGAGCGTGGTCAGCGAGCGGTTCGGCGCGCCGTGGGTCGCGACCCTCGTGGTCGGGCTGTCCGAGGCAGTTCTCTGCTTCGTGCCGGTGGACACGCTCAGCGGCGTCACCGGGGTCGCCGTCGTCGCGCTCTACCTCAGCGTCGCGGCCGCCGCACTGGGCGCTCGCCGGGCGGCGCACCGGAAACCGCACGTCTGGCGGATGCCGGCCTGGCCGGTGGTGCCGGTGCTCGCGGCCGGGGCGCTGGCCTACGTCCTGGTCGAGCAGAGCGCGCTCGACCTCGGCATCACCGCGGGCGTGCTGGTCGTGTCGGCGCTGTACTGGTGGGGGTACCTGCGCCGCCGTCCCGAACGCTGGGTCGTGACGGTGCCGCGGGACTAGTCCTTCGGACGGCCCCGGAGCTGGCGGATGCCGACGACGATCACCGCGAGCAGGCCGACGATCGAGACCAGCGCCCACACCCAGGTCGGGATGCCGACGGCGGCGAGGCCGGCGGGCGGCGCGGACGTCGGGGCCGCCGGGCTGGTCTCGGGCCCGGTCTGGGCGGCGGCCGGCCCGGTGAGCACGACGAGCCCGGCGAAGGCGGCGAGAACGGCTCCGGACACGCGACGCGGGATCATCCGGACATCCTGCCCTATCCGCCTGTGCAGTCTTCGTGTCCACCCGTGCAGCCGCGGCGGGCCCACTTCTCTTCGCGGCGCGCATTGGCCAGGATGGACGCCTGGGTGGCGAGGGAAGGACGTCCATGGCGACGGTGCGGGACGAAGCCGACGCGCGGAAGCAGCTGCGCAAAGAGGACCGGCTCACGGCGGACGAGCCGCGGGAGACCGCGGCGGACGTGGCGAAGCCCGAAGGCGGCGGGTCGGCCGCGCTGGTCGCGGACGCCGGCCTCATCACGCTGGACTACGACCAGGTGGAACAGGCGAAGGCGGCGATCGACGAGCGCTCCCGCGCGCTGTCCGCGCACCTGGCCGCGGCCGCCGAGCTGAGCACCCCGCTGACCGACGGCCACGGCCCGGTGGCGCACTGGATGCGCCGCTCGTTCGGGCTGCGGGGCGGCTCCGACCCCGGCGGCGTGCAGGCCACGCTGCGGTCCTACCTCGACGAGCTGGCGTCGCTGCGGGAGGCGCTCGACGGCGTCGCCACGATCCACCGCCGCAACGACGACGAAGCCGCCGAGATCCTCCGGGCGGGTGAGCGCGATGCCTGAGTTCCACTCCACGCACCACCAGCCGACCGCGCGCGAGAAGCGGAAGGCTCGCCGCGTCCGCCGGGAGAAGGAAGTCAACGCCCGCGAAGCGTCGTTCGGCCGGATCCACTGGGACAGCTACGACCACCGCGAGCTGTGGGACATGATCCAGTCGGCGGACCCGCCGAAGCTCGGCGAGCAGGCGCACCGGTGGGCCGAGCTGGCCAAGGGCCTCGACGCGGAGACGGCCGAGGTCCACAAGCTGGTGCAGAACCTGCTGCTGTCGTGGCGCGGCCCGTCCGCGGTCCAGGCCGCGGACTCGATCGGCAAGCTGACCGGCTGGGCGAGCACGGCGAGTTCGAACGCCCGCGAGATCGGCGACGGCCTCGACGCCTACACCTCGGCGATCGGCGAAGCGCGGGCGAAGATGCCGGAGCCCGTGCACTACTGGGCCGAACACTGGTTCCAGCAGGGCTACGCGGTCAAGCGGCTCGACGGGCCCGAAGGCCGGTACCTGCTGAACGACCTGCTCGACGACAAGCTCCCGACCAAGAAACAGGCCGACGACGCCAAGGCCGAAGCCGTCCGCGTGATGGAACAGTACGAGAGCGCGAGCCACGACGTCCGGCACCGCCTGCCGACGTTCGACACGGCACCGCAGGTCAGCGCGACGGGTGACGTCGTCCAGCGCGTCCCGGTGACCCCGCGGGACCCGGACCACGGCCCCGGATTCGACGACCCGCCCGCCGACCCGCGGGTGCCCGGCTCCTCGCCGGGTGACGCGACGTCGACGGCGTCCGCCCTGCCCGCGGCGCTCACCGGGGCCGGCCTGCCGGGCGCGCTGGACGGCGTGCTCGGGCCGGGCGGTTCCTCGACGACCGGGGCCGCCGGACCGGGCTCGACCGGCGCCGCCGGACCGGGCTTCACCGGCCTGATCGGCGCCGGGGCGCTCGGCGAAGGCGGGCAAGCCGGGGCCGGCCGCCTCGGCGGCGCCGGGACCTCCGGATTCGGCCCCGGCTCGGCGGGCGGCCGCGGCACCGCGGGCGGGTACGGCATGTACCCGCCGGGCCAGGGCGCGCGGCGCGAGGAAGACACCGAGCACCGCGACAAGTACGCGGCCGGGTACGACCTGCTCGACGACCTCCCGCCCGCCTACCCGCCGGTGTTCGGCGAATGACCGGCTTCCACGCCGACCCGGCCGCCCTCGACGCGCTCGCGCGGCAGCTGTCCGACACGGCCGCGGAGTACGCGGCCGCCGTGCCGGACCTCGACGTCAGCGACATCGGACCGCCCGCGGTGTCCGGCGCGCTCGCCGGGCTCGCCGCCGAGTGGGCGGGCCGGATCCGGGGCGTGCACGAGGATTTCGCCGCTTCGGCGGAGGCTGTCCGTGCCGCGGCGAAGGCCTACCGCACCACCGACGCGGACGCGGCCGAGGAGCTGGGCCGATGACCGACTTCCGCGGCCTCGGGTTCGACCCGGTGCCGGGCAACCCCGACGCCGTCGCCGAAGCGGCCCGCCGGTGCACCGAAACGGCCACCCGGCTGCGGGAAATCCGGCCGCCCGGCGAAACCCCCGAGTGGGCCGGGCCTTCGGCGCGGGCACAGGCCGAGCGCGCGGGCCGGGCCGCGACCGGGCTCACCACCACGCCGGACGCCATGGACGCGGCCGCCGCGGTGCTGGACGACTGGGCCGGGACCCTGCTCGCCCACCACCGCCGCGCCGAAGAACTCGACGCCCGGGCCGGTACCGCGCGCCGGGCCGTGGTCGACGCCGAAGACGACGTCGAGCGCGCCGAAACCGAAGCGCAGTTCTCGCCCTCAGGCGCCGGAAACCTCACGGCGGCCCGTGCCCGGCTCTCGCACCGGCAGCAGGACCTCGACCGCGTGCTCGCCGAAGCCCGCGACCTCGAACGCGCCCACGCCACGGCCGCCGCCCGGGTCGCCGGACAGCTGCGGGCCCTCGGGGACGGCGCTCCCCTGCCGGCCGCGCCGGATTTCCGCGGCCTGGCCACACAGCTGGAGTCGTTCTCGGCCGCCGGGCGCGAGCTGGGCGTGACCGTCGCGCGCACGCCCGGCACCCCCGTGACGCCGCCGCCGGGTGCGGTGTCCGCGTTCGCCGCCGCGCTGGGTGGCCGGTGAAACTGCCCGCCGTACCGGGCATCACCCCGGTGAACCTGGACTCGGTCGAGCGCACCACGGCCGAGCTGCACGCGCTCATGGCGCGCCTGCGCGGCCCCGACGCCGCCCGCGACCTCGGCCTCGAAGCGGCCGCCGTGCAGTCCGCGGAAATCGCCCACGAGCAGCGGGCTGGCCTGCTGGCGCTGGTCGAGCACCGCGACGCGGACCCGGCGCTGCTGATCGCCGGCGTCGTCCCGGTGGACGTCCCGCTCGAAGAAGCCGCGGACCTGCGGCACTTCGTCGCCGACACGACCCCGGGCCTGCGCGAGGTGAGCAGCGCGCGGACCGCCCGCGGCTACCCGGTGGTGATCGTCGAGCGGATCGGCCTGTCCGGCGCGCAGCTGCAGGCCCTCGTGCTCGACCCGGACCGCCCGCGCGCGGCGGTGTTCACCCTGCACTCCCCCGGCGGCCGGGGCTGGCTGGAGGTCGCCGGGCTGGCCGGGACGCTCGTGGCCGGCGTCGACCTCACCCCCGCAGGGCCCGCTCCCGGTATTCGCGCGGGGTCTGCCCGGTCGCCCGGCGGAACGTCCGCGAGAAGTGCGGGGCGCTGGTGAACCCGCAGTCCCGCGCGACTTCCGCGATCCCGCGGCCCGCCTTCGCCGGGTCGGCGAGCACGGCCTTCGCACGGTCGATCCGCAGGCTCTTGAGCCGTTCGGAGACGCCTTGGCCGTCGTCGAACAGCTGGTACAGCCGGCGCCGGGAGATGTACAGCGCTTCGGCGATCTTGTCCGCGGTCAGCGACGGGTCGGCCAGGTGCGAGCGCATGTACTCCAGCGCCTCGCGCCGCCGGGCGGCGAGCGCGTCGACGCGGTCGAGCTCGACGCGCAGCGCGCTGCGCAGCACCAGTTCGGCCAGGCCCAGCAGGTGGTGGGCCAGCCCGTGCGGGTCGAGCCGCGGCCCGGCCGCCAGCACGTGCGCCACCGCGCTCGCGAACAGCGCCCGCAGCGGCGCGTCGACCTCGACCGGCCGGAACATCAGCGGCCGCAGCTCGGCGAACGAGATCGACAGCTTCGCCGCCGCGACCGTCAGCATGACGACCCCGCGTTCCGAAGGCAGCAGGTGCAGGGTCGCGTCGGCGAACGTCAGCTTCGCGCCGGACTCGGCGACCGCCCGCGGCACCGGGCAGCGCAGCACCAGCTGGATGTCTTCGGGGGCACCGGCGGCACCGCCCAGGATCGCCGCCCGCGCCGCCGCCGCGCCCGAAGCGCGGACGACGAGGAACCCGCTCGCGGGTACGTCCACCGGGTACGGCTCGGCCATCGGCACCATCGTGCCCGACGCCGGCCGCCCACGACGGGAAGGGGGACCGTGGCGCGCCGCACCACGACGACGGCGGGGGTAGTCCTGTCGCATCTCGAATTCGATCTCCTCTGGGAGGACCTGGGCCCGGGCGGGCCGCCACCGCACCCGTTCGACGTGGCCGCGCACGGCCGCACCCACGCCGAGCGCGACGAGCTGGGCGTCCGCGTCTTCGCGGGCCTCGCCGAAGCCGGTCTCACCGACGGCGACGACGTCGCCCCGGAGCTGGCGGACCTGTTCACGGTGCTGGGTTCGCCGTCGCTGAGCGTCGACGCGCTGGTGCTCGGGGAGGCACCGTGGCGGCTGCTGGCGGCGGTCCGCGACGCGGCGGGCGTACTCGCGGTCCTGGACGAGCGTGACCTGGTGCTCGAGCCGGTGCGCCCGGCCGGCGTGGTGCCCGCGGTGGTGCGGATGCTGGGTGAGCAGCCACCGGGACCGGGCGACCAGCTACGTCTCCCCCGGGCGGTGTACGGGGAAGCGATGGACGCGTACGCGCGTGCCGGGTACGACGCGTTCGAACGGGCTCTCGGCACGGCGGGGATCACCGGGCGCGCGGTCCGTCCGCTCGCGACGCTGGCGACGTCGGAGCGCTACGCGGCGGGTCAGCTGGGCGTGACCGGTCCGGCGGGCCGGACGCCGGTGCTGGCCTGGTTCGACACGGCGGCGGGCCGCTACGCGGTGACCCCGGAGGACGCGGGCGGCGAGCCGTGGGTGATGGTGACCCCGGCGGACGTCAGCTGGCTCACCGACCGCCTGACCCGCATGCTCGACGCGGCCGCCTGACCCCTCGCCGCGACCGGCCGTCTTGAATGACTCATTCAGGTCTTCCGGAGCCCTGAATGAGTCATTCAAGACTCGGGGAGTCAGGTCGTCGCCCAGGTGACCGGCGTGAAGTCCTCCTCGGGATCCGGTCGCGGCCGGATAACCGGTCCCGCCACGAACCCCGGCTCCTCCACCGGCCGCACCCCGATCCGCGGCCCGACCACCCCAGGCGGCATGTCCTCCGGCAGCAGCTCCCCCAGCAACTCCCGCCCCTTCAGCAAAGCCTCCACCCCCGCTTCACCGGCCAGCCGCCGGATCAACCCCGCCAGCTCCCCCGGCGCCCGGTTCAACGCCCACCGCTCGAACCGCAGCTCCACCAGCGCCCCGTGCAGGTCCACCGCCAGCGACACCCCGTCCCCCGCCGCCTCGGCCCGGATCGCCGCCAGCCGTGCGCCGTACCCCGGGCCCGGCTCCGCGAAGGCGTCCTCGATCAGCTCCACCGTCGTCCGTTCCCCGCTCATTGCGCCCGCCAGCTCTCCGGCGTCGTCGCTTCCGCGGCCTCGTCCGCGGCGGGCAACCCGAGCCCGTCCACGCTGTGCCACAACGAAGCCGTCGCTCGCGCGGACGACGCCGCCGTCAGCAGCAGGATGCGGCGCGCCAGCTCGTCCGGTTCCAGCCGCAGCGCCGCGGCTTCCAGGGTCAGCTCCTGCAGCGCCCCGCCGGGCGCGACCTCCACGGCGACCGTGCGGTCGGCGGCTTTTCCGGTGATCACGGGTGAACCCCTCCGTAGAACGTCGACGCCGAGAGCGTGTGCGTGTTCCGGCGGACGGCGTCCCCGGAGTTGCCCTCGATCATCGTGACCTTGTTCCCCTCGACCTTCTCGACGATGCCGATGTGCGTGCTCGTCGACGTGTTCTGCGGCCCGGTGCCGAAGATCAGCACGTCGCCCGGCCGCGCCTCGTGCAGCGAGTGCTTGCCGTACGCGTGCCCGTTGGCCTGTCCCCAGTGGTAGACGTCGCCGCTGAACGGCAGCACCGGGATCTTCACGCCGGCCTTGCGCCACATCGCGGTGGCGAACGACGAGCACCACGCGGCGGTCGGCCCGTACGGGTTGCGGTTACTGCCCGGCGGGTTCTCGCGCGTGCCGAGCTCCTTACGCGCGGCGTGCACGATTTCCTTGCCCCGCCCGGAAATATGGCTCGCGTGCGTCGTCTTGTCCCCCACGCCGTCGTGGGTGAGGTCCTTCCGCAGCTCGTTCAGCTTCTTCGCCGCGGCCTCGAGTTCGGCGTGGACGTGCCGCAGCGTCGACGCGGACTGCCGCGTGTAGTGCGGCGCCAGGTCCGCGACGTGCCCGACGGCCCGCATCAGCGCGGCCTGCGTCCCGGTGGCGACGCCCGCGTCCAGGACCTGCTTCGCCTTGACGGTGTATTCGTCGACCAGCCGCTGCACGGCAGTGTGCCCACTGTCCACTGTGGACGCCACGTGCGCGACGATCTTCTCCGCCGCGGCGCCGGCCGCGCCCGTGATCTTCAGTTCCTTCGTCAGTTTCGCGCTGGTGTGGCGGAACCCGTCGGCGCCGTGGCCGTGCCAGTGGCCGAGGACCGCGGTGCTCTCCTTGTGGTACGCGTCGTGCTGGTCGTCCAGCGCGGTGGCCACCTGGTGCAGGGCGTATTCGGCGCGGACGGCGTCCTCGGCCTTGCCGGCGAGCTTGTTCCGGTGCGCGATCAGGTCCTTCGCGAAGGACCGCGCGAGTGCGGCGGTGTCCATGTCAGCTCCGTCGGGCGTGGTCGTTCAGCGCGGCCGCGGTGGCCGTCTCGTGGTCGCGGTAGGTCTTGGCGGCGTGCTGCGCGGCCGTGGCCAGCCCGTCGGCGTGCGTGCCGACGCCCTTGACCTGCCGCTGCAACGCCAGCCCGAAGCCGGCCAGCGCGCCGGCGAACCCGGACTCCTTGCCGATCCGGCCGAAGCTGTCCTCCGCGATGTCCCGGACGTCGCGCAGCTGCCCGGTCGCGCCGTCCAGCGCGTCGGCGACGTGCCGGGTCCGCCGGACGTAGCCGTGCAGCACCTCGTCGTCCACTTTCAGCGCCCCGCCGCCGCTCTGCGCGTGCGGCTTGCCGTGGTGCGCGGTGACGTCCTGCGCGGCCTTGCGCGCGGCCGCGAGGTGGTCCTTGTAGGCGCCGTTCGTGTACGTCGACCAGGGCGTGAAGTCGCGACCGTCGCTCGAGATGCTGTTCGCGACACGGGCGTTGGTGGCCGGGTCGAACAGCTGGTCGTTCGACTTCAGGTGGTACTGGTGGCGCCGCTCCGGGCCCAGCGCGCCCAGCATGTTGATCTGCCACAGGCCGTAGGAGTTGTCCGGCGGCGTGGCGTTGTGCGCGGTGGTCCGCCCGCCGGACTCGGCCAGCGCGACCGCCACCGCGGTGGTGAGGCCCTGGCCCCGGAACCCGGCCGCGTAGGCGTGCCGGGCGATCTGCTCGGCGCTCAGCTTGGTCATGGTTCGACCTTGACCGCCCGGGTACCCGCCGCGGTAGCCGCGCTGCACGCTGGGACAACCCGCGTGCACGCCCGGCGCAACCTTCGGGGCCGTTCACCCGTACTGCTCCCGGGAGGACCTTCGACGAGGGGATGGCGGATGCGCGGCACCGGGGTGCTGACCCTGCTGGGGTTGACGCTGGTCACGGCGGCGTGTTCGGCGCCCCGCGAGACGACGCCGAGCCCGATCGCGGAGCCGGCGCCGCTGGTGCGGACGCCCACCCCCACTCCGACGCCGCCGCCTTCGCCGCCTTGCGCCGTCACGACCGGGGCGTGCGTGAGCCTCGCACAGCGGCTGGCCTGGCTGCTGCGGGACGGCCACGTGGTGCGCGGCCCGGTCCCGGCCGGGTTCGGCCCGCCCGATCAGGCGACCCCGTCCGGGTCGTTCCACGTCGTGTGGAAGGACCGCGAGCACCGCAGCGGCGACTACGGCACCGACATGCCCTACTCGGTGTTCTTCGCGGCCGGCGGGATCGCCTTCCACGCAGGACCGCTCGACGCGCCTTCGCACGGCTGCGTCCACCTCACCCCCACCGACGCGGCGGCCTTCTTCGACGGCCTGAACGCCGGGGACGCGGTGGAGGTCCGGTAGGGTCCGTCCCCGGTGGACACTTCTTCCGTCATCTCCCGCTTGCGCGCCGCCGGCTGTGTGTTCGCCGAGGACGAGGCCGCGCTGCTCGTCGACGCCGCCACGACGGCCGCCGAGCTCGAGTCGCTCGTGGCGCGCCGGGTCGCCGGGCTGCCGCTGGAACACCTGCTCGGCTGGGCGGAGTTCCACGGCCTGCGCGTCCGCGTGCGGCCCGGGGTGTTCGTGCCGCGGCACCGCACGGAGTTCCTGGTCGACGTCGCCGTCTCGCTCGCGCCGCCGGACCCGGTGGTGCTCGACCTGTGCTGCGGCTCCGGGGCGCTCGGCGCCGCGTTCACGGCGGCGCGGCGGCCGCGTGAGCTGCACGCGGCGGACGTCGAGCCCGCCGCCGTCGCCTGTGCCCGGGAGAACCTGCCCGGCGCGCACGTCCACCAGGGTGATCTCTACGACGCCCTGCCGCCGTCGCTGCGCGGCCGGGTCGACGTCCTGCTGGCGAACGTGCCCTACGTGCCTTCGGACGCCGTCGCGACCATGCCGCCCGAAGCGCGCCTGCACGAACCGCGCGTCGCTCTCGACGGGGGCTCGGACGGCCTCGACCTCGCCCGCCGGGTCGCTGTCGGCGCCCCGGCGTGGCTGGCGCCGGGCGGCACGGTGGTGGTGGAATCGAGCGAACGGCAGGCAGCCGTGCTGGCTGACGTCTTCACGGCGGCCGGGCTGACGCCGGCCGTGCACTCCGCCGACGAGCTGGGCGCGACCGTCGTCAGCGGTACCCCGAAGGTGTGACCTCACGTTCCGGCGCCCCCGGACGTCTTCAAGGTGTGATCGTGAAACCGTTCGAGCAGATCGTGGCCGAGCACGGGCCGATGGTGCTCCGCGTCTGCCGGGCCGTGCTCGGCCCCGCCGACGCCGAAGACGCCTGGTCGGAGACCTTCCTGTCGGCGCTCAAGGCGTACCCGGAGCTGCCGACGGACGCGAACGTCCAGGCGTGGCTCGTCACGATCGCGCACCGCAAGGCCGTCGACGTCACCCGCGCGCAAGCCCGCCGCCCGCTCCCGGTCGGCGACATCCCGGACCGGCCGGGCCGCGCGGAGACGTTCGGCGGCGACCTGTGGGACGCGCTGGCGAGATTGCCGGACAAGCAACGCCTCGCCGTCGCCTACCACTACCTGGCCGGGCTGCCGTACCGCGAGATCGCGGAGATCACCGGCGGTACGACGGACGCCGCGCGCCGGGCCGCCGCCGACGGCGTCAAGGCGCTGCGCGCCACGTACCCCTTGGAAGGAGCGCACTCATGACGGACATCTTCTTCACTGCTCCGGAGCTCTACGAGCTCGACCCGAACCCGATGCACGAGAAGCTCGCCGCCGCCGCCGACCGCGAAGGCCTGCTGGACGTCGCCTACCGCACCCTCGACACCCCGGTCGGCTCGCTGCTGCTGGCCGCGACGAAGCAGGGCCTGGTCAAGGTGGCGTTCGACCGCCAGGACCACGACGCGGTGCTGGCCGAGCTGGCCTCGATCATCAGTCCCCGCATCCTCCGCGCCCCGGCCCGCCTCGACCCGGTCGTCCGCCAGCTCGACGAATACTTCACCGGCGGGCGGCACACCTTCGACGTCGCGCTCGACTTCCGGCTGGCTCGCGGGTTCCGCCTGTCCGTGCTGGAGCACCTGCCGGAGATCTCGTACGGCCACACGGAAAGCTACGCCGAGGTCGCCGCGGCCGCGGGCAGCCCGAAGGCGGTCCGCGCGGTCGGCACGGCGTGCGCGCTGAACCCGCTGCCGGTGGTGGTGCCGTGCCACCGGGTGGTCCGCTCGGACGGCTCGTACGGCCAGTACGCCGGCGGCGAGGAAGCGAAGCGGCTGCTGCTCACGATGGAAGCGGCTTGAACTTCCGATCTCACGTTTCACCCCGCCGCAGCGTCTACCAGGTATGAGCACTTTCGAGAAACGCGTCGCCTCAGCCGACTGGGCCGCGGTGGCGGCGGAGGTCGACGACTACGGCTGCGCGCTGCTGCCTCAGCTGCTCACGCCGGCGGAGTGCGCGGAACTGGTGTCGCTCTGGGACGAACCGGCACATTTCCGGGCGACGGTGAACCTGCGCCGTCACCGCTTCGGGGACAACGGCGACTACCACTACTTCGCCGCGCCGTTCCCGGAGCCGGTCCAGCGGCTGCGGCAGGCGCTCTATCCGCGGCTGCTCCCGATCGCCCGGGACTGGTCCGCACGGCTGGGCCGGGAAGCCGAGTGGCCGTCCACATTGGACGAGTGGCTGGCGGTCTGCCACGCGGCTGGGCAGCGGCGTCCGACGCCGATCCTGCTGCGCTACGAGACGGGCGGCTGGAACGCGCTGCACCGGGACCTGTACGGCGACAAGGTGTTCCCGCTGCAGGTGGTGATCAACCTGAACGAGCCGGGCACCGACCACACCGGCGGGGAGTTCCTCCTGGTGGAGCAGCGCCCGCGAGCCCAGTCCCGCGGCACGGCGACACTCATCCCGCAGGGCCACGGCCTGGTGTTCACCACCCGCGACCGTCCGGTCCGCTCGGCCCGCGGCTGGTCGGCGGCCACGGTCCGCCACGGCGTCTTGGCGGTCCGCTCGGGCCGCCGTCACACCCTCGGCCTGGTCTTCCACGACGCGGCATGACACCCCGCGAACTGGCGGCGCTCGTGCGCTTGATCGGCCCCGCCCGCCACATCGTGCTCGGCACCGCGGCCGACCCCGTCTCCCGCGCCGACGGCGAGCGGATCGCCGCGGCGTGGGGCGGCCTGGTGCTGGCGACGGTGACCTGGCCGGAAACGGCGGCGTCGTGGCTGCGCCAAGCCCGTCGCTTCGCCGCCCCGGACCCGGACATCTGGGTCGTCAGCGCGACCCCGGCGGGCTGGGCCGGCATGGCGCGGCGGCTGCGGCTCTCGACGTCCTGGAGTCCACACCGGACAGTTACCACCGCCGCACTGGCGGACTTCGCACTGCCCGGCCTGCGCGGCACCCGGCCGGACGGCACAACCTGGGAGACCTGATGAAGCACCTCGAAGTCGATTCCCCGATCGGCCCCCTGACCCTCGTCGGCACCGGCGAGGTCGTGACGGGCCTGTACTTCCCGAACCACTGGACCCGCCCGGACCGCACGACGTTCGGCCCACGCGACGACACGGCGTTCCCCGAAGCCGCCCGCCAGCTGAAGGAGTACTTCGCCGGCCAGCGCACGACCTTCGACGTCCCCACCCGGGCGGAGGGCCCCGCCTTCGACCGCGCGGTCTGGGCCGAGATCGCCCGGATCCCGTACGGCCACACGGCGACGTACGGCGACCTGGCCCAGGCCGTCGGCGGCCTGCCCCACGAGGTCGGCGCGGCGGTGGGCCGCAACCCGCTGAGCATCCTCGTCGCGTGCCACCGGGTGGTCGGCAAGAACGGCAAGCTGACGGGGTACGCGGGCGGCTTGAAGCGAAAGGAGTTCCTCCTGGACCTCGAACGTCCGCCGGCGTCCGAACGCGGCCAACTCTGGTAACTAGACGCGGCTGAGCACCATGCTCACGCCGAGCCCGGTCATGGTCACGGCGATCACGACGTCGAGCACGCGCCACGCGACGGGCTTGGCGAACACCCCGGCCAGCCGTTTGGCGCCGAACCCGAGCGCGCTGAACCAGACGGCACTGGCGATCCCCGCGCCCACCCCGAACAGCCACCGCCCATCGCCGTGCGCGACCGCGACCGAGCCGAGCAGCAGGACGGTGTCGAGGTAGACGTGCGGATTGAGCCAGGTGAAGGCCACACACGCCAGCACGGCTTTCCGCAGCGGCGTCGTGTCGTCCCCCACCGTCATCACCGACGGCCGGAACGCCCGCCGCGCCGCGAGAAAGCCGTAGCCGAGCAGGAACACCCCACCCCCGACGGCAATGACCCCGATGGCGGTGGGCCACCGCTCGAGCACGGCCCCGATCCCGCTCACCCCGAGCCCGATCAGCACCAGATCGGAGACGGCGCAAATGACGACGAGCGGCGCCACGGCACCGCCGCGCAGGCCTTGCTGCAGGAGAAAGGCGTTCTGCGACCCGATGGCGACGATGAGGGAGAGCCCGGTCCCGAACCCGGCGAGGAGAAGTGTGAACACACCCTGACGGTACGACCGTCCTCCTGGATTACTCCAGCTAAAGATTCTTACGTAACATTAGTGCTCGTGATGTCAGACCTCCCGCTCGACCAGGTCCGCACGCTGCTGGCCGTAGTGGACGAGCAAAGCTTCGACGCCGCGGCGGCGGTCCTGCACGTGACGCCGTCGGCGGTCAGCCAGCGCATCAAGTCTCTGGAGCAACACACCGGCCGGGTCCTGCTGCTGCGCACGAAGCCGATCCAGCTGACGTCGTCCGGCCAGGTCCTGATCCGCTTCGCCCGCTCCCTGGCCCAGCTGGAGCACGACGCCCTCACCGAACTGGGTCTCGGCACGTCCGTCCGCACCCTCTCGATCGCGGTGAACGCCGACTCCCTGGCCACCTGGTTCCTCCCGGCCCTCGCCCAAGTCCCCGACGGCATCTGCTTCGACCTCCAGCGCGAGGACCAGGACCACACCGCGGCCCTCCTCCGCGAAGGCCTGGTGATGGCCGCGGTAACGGCCTCACCGCAGCCGATCCAGGGCTGCACGTCGACCCGCCTGGGCCGCATGCGCTACCGGGCGATGGCGTCACCGGCGTTCATCGAGCGCTGGCTGTCGGACGCTCCCCTGCCCGCCGCCCTCCCCAACGCCCCGGTGATCGTGTTCGACCGCAAGGACGACCTCCAGGACCGCTTCCTCCGCAGCCTGACCCGCCGCCGCAGCTTCACGCTGGTCCGCCACCACATCCCGGCCTCGGAGTCCTTCGTCGACGCCGTAGCCGCGGGCTTGGGCTGGGGCATGGTGCCGGAACTCCAGGCCACCCCCCGCGGCGACGCGTTGGTCGACCTGGCCCCGGACCGGCCACAGGACGTACCGCTGCACTGGCAGCAGTGGAAGCTGGACTCCCCTGCCCTGGCAACCGTCGCGGACGCAGTGGCCCGGGGCGCGAAGGAATCGCTACGCTGAATCGGCAGGCGTGATCACGATTCACCGACGCGAGCCGGCAGCCTTCCCAGTTCCACCCGGTCACCCAGCCGCTGGTACAGCGATCGACATCGAGCGAGCAGTTGGCCGCCTTGCCGAGCGTCGCCTCGGCGAGTGTGCAAGGCCACGAATTCCCGACAGGCGTCCGCGAGGCGTGCGGTATCACCGAGGTCCCTGGCCATGGCGTAGCTCTCGGTCAGGAAGCCGGCCGCTTCGTCGAGCAGGCCGAGTTCGACGGAGACCAGGCCCAGGTTCCGAAGCTGATCGGCGATGCCGAGTGGATCTCCGAGCTCCTGCCGCAACGCCAGGCTCCGCTGATGAAGCTCACGCGCCGCCGCGTGCCGACCGGCCCGGCGATGGTGTTCGGCGCGGTCCGCGAACGACTTCGCCTCGGTCGCCAGATCGAAGACAGCACTGCTGCGTTGCCCCTGCTCGACAAGGTGCCGCTCGGCTTGGTCGAACATCCCCAAGGTTTGCGCGGCCCGCGCGCACACACCGAACGCGGTAGCCGCGGCACGCGGGTCCTCCAGCTGACGCGCCAAGGTGACGCTCTCGTCCAGGCATTGTCCGGCTGCCCGGCGTTCGACAGCCGCACCGTGAGCTTCGGCCAGCTTGGCAAGGGTGACGGCGACCCTGCGGTCATCACCCGCCGCACGGTCCAGCTCGAGGCACGAACGCTGTGCATCGACCGCACCTCCCGGATCGCCGGCGTCGAGACAAGTCTCGGCCAGCCCGGCCAAGAGTTCCGCCTTCGCCGGATGGCCGTTGCGGTCACAGATGGCCACGCCGGCGACGAAGGCTTTTCGCGCCTCGTCGTATCGGCCCTGTTTCCGGTAGATCTGCCCGCAAAGGCTCAGGAACCTCGCATGATCGGCTTCACTCTCCACCAGTTGCGCCGCTCGGATCGCCTGCACCACCTCAGATTCGGCTTCGGCGAATCGCCGAAGGCCGGTCAATGCGACGACGAGCTCGGCGCGAAGCTCCGCCGCGGCGGCGAAGTCCGTCACTGCCTCAGCGAGGTCGAGACCGCAACGGAGCAATTCGAGGGCTTCCGCACTTCGCCCCGCCCTGAGCCTGGCCTTGGCGGCGAGTCGTCGGATCACAAATTCCACATACGAGTCTCCGAGGAACCGCGCCACCGGCAGGACACGCCGATAGCAAGCCTCGAACTCCTCGAACCCGTAGCTGGCGGAATAGCTTCGAAGCAATCCCCGCAAAGCCTCTACTGCAGGCTCGGTCACCACCGATGGTAATCGCATGACCTGTTCGACAAGAGGCCGTGCGGCGTCGAATTCGAGCCGCGCGATGTGAACCTCGGCGATCATCCCTAATATCTGGTGGACGCCGAATCGGTTTCCCGTATTTTGGCGGACCGAGAGTGCTTCGCCGAAGTTCAACAGAGCATCATCGAATCGTCCCGCGTCGAAGTGTACCCATGCGATGTGGACGAATCCCCAGCCTCGTCGATAGGAATCCACGCCCATCGCCGACCTGAGATCCAGCGCACGGGTGTGCACCGCGATCGCCTCCTGATATCGTCCGCAATCAGCAAGAGTGAGACCCAAGTCGTCCCAGGCCCAGCATTCGCGCCCGGGATCACTCCTGCCCTGGCTCAGCACAATACGACGCCTTGCGCAAACGATGGCGTCGACGAGGCGGCCGGCTTGCCAGTAGACGTCCATGGGCCCCTGCAGTGCGACCTCGAGGAGTTCACTGTGTTCCGCGAACAGCTCTTCAATTTCCGAAAAGCAGCGAAGTGCCTCGGCAAAGCGACCCTGTCGACCGTAGGCGCGCCCGAGAGCGCCGACCGTCCGTCCTTCGACTTCGACGCGAAGACCGCAGGCTCGCTGACGTTGTTCGCACAGCAAGGAAATCGCGCGCGCGTGGTCGCCGAGCCTGGAGTACACCTCACCGAGTTCCGTCGACGCGATCACCGGACCTTCGGGGTCTCCGAGCGCGTCGGCGACCGCCGCCCACCGGTCGTGGTGTTCCTGGAACGCCGCGATCTTCCCACCACGCCGCGCCGCAAGGCACAGTTCTTCGAGAACCTGAACTTCCAAACGGAGATCTTTCGCGTCGACCGCGAAGCGGTGCGCACGCACCTGACATTCGTAAGCCTGCCTCGCATCGCCGAACTGACCCACGATGCTGCCACGAAGGCAGGTGGCCTGTGCCTTACCAGCCAAGTCGCCGAAGGAATCATAGATCGAATACGCACGATCGAGACATTCGAGTGCGTGGGTGATCTGGCTGCACTTGCGGTCAGCCTTGGCCCTCCGCATCAGCGCCTCAGCTTCGAACCAGCGATCCGAGAGCCGCCGCCAGATCGCCAACGCCTGTTCGAGGGCATCGGCCGTCTCGTCGAACAGCAGCTGATAGGTGCATACGTCGGCGAGTACCGTCAGGGCCCAGCCTTCAGCGCGCAGATCGTCCCTCTCCCGTCCCCGGATCAAAGCCGTTGTCGCGGCTTCCTTCGCCTGACTACCGCGCGCTGACGCGAGGTGTGTCCTCGCGACCCACACGAGGGCCTCCACGTCGTCGGCCGACACTGCCCCAAGTCGCTCGTCCCCGAGGTTGATATGCGTGTGCGACACAGCTTCCAGGAAGCTCACATGGACGCCGACCATGCCCTTCCGGTCAACTTCGGCCTTGCGTAAAGCCGCGACCAAGGTCCGGGACCAGTCGTCGAAGTTGCGACGCTCGTGAAAGAAAGGGACGAGCAGACAAGCCAGTTCGACCGCGAATTCGGAATGTCGCTCGTCCAGGATGATCGCAACCAGGTTGCCGCACTCCGTTTCGAGCCAGGAGACGGCTTCGCTGCAGGTGGGGAAACAGCGATCGCCCGCCAACCCCGGGTGGAGCCACGAAACCGCGGCGACCACGCGGTCGCGATACCACGCGTACATCCGTGCCAAGGCAGCGGAATCATCCGGGACAGCCAGACGCCTGGCGTAGAGGCGCAGCAGGTCGTGCATCCGGTACCGGCCCGGCAGGTATTGCTCCGCGAGGTTCGCCCGCACCAGCTTCGAAACCAGCGCCCTCGCCTGCACGGCCGACACGTCCGTCAGGGTCCGGATCGCTTCGAGACCGAGGTCGGCTCCCGCATGGACACCCAGGCAGCGGAACAACCCGGCCGCCGGCGGCGGCAGGGACCGGTACGACCACGAGAACACCGATTCGAGATCGGTTCGCGGGTCTCCGGTCTCCAGGCTGTCGAGCCTGCTCTGCTCGTCCTGCAGTTCGTCGGCGAGGACGGTCAGCGGGAACCGCGGGTCCGCGGCGCCGCGCGCGGCGGCGATGGTCAGCGCCAGCGGCAATCCGGCGCAGGACCGGACCAGGGAGGTGACCGCCTCCGGTTCGGCGGCCACCCGCCCGTCGCCGAGCTGCCGCGCGAGGAGCTCGCGTGCATCGTCCGGGGAGAGCATGTCGAGGGTGACGAGCCGCGCGCTGTCCCGCACCACCAGTTCGGTGAGCCGGTTGCGGCTGGTGACGATGACCGCGCACGAGTCACTGCCCGGCAACAAGGGTCTCACCTGTTCGCTGTCCCGGGCGTTGTCCAGCACGACCAAGAGCCGCCGCCCGGCCAGCAGGCTGCGGTAGAGCGCCGACAACGCCTGCAGATCCGCGGGAATGGTGTCCGCGGGAATGCGAAACGCGGTGAGGAAACCCCGGAGCGCCTCTTCCGGCGGCATCGGCGCCGCGGTGGGCTCGAAACCGCGCAGGTTGACGTACAACTGGCCGTCCGGAAAGCGGTCGGCCGCCTGGTGTGCCCAGGTGAGGGCCAAGGTGGTTTTGCCGATGCCGGCCGCACCGTCGATCGCGGAGACGATGACGGTTCCCGGCCGATCGTCTTCGACGAGCACATTGTTCAGCTCGTCCAGCTGGGCCGCGCGCCCGACGAAATCGCGTGTCGAGGCGGGAAGCTGCCGCGGTTTCGGGAGTTCGATCGGCGCGTCGACGTGCCAGTGCACGCCGCCCCGGATCGTGTTCGCCTGCACCACCGCACCGACCGTCCCGGTGACGGTGTTGTCGACGGACACGGAACCTCCCGTACGCCGGCGCGACGCTCGCTCCGCGCGTCAGGACAGTGTGCCGGTACTAGCCCGGGAAATCACCGACGCCTTTCTCCACCAGGTCGAACGCCTCGTCGATGAACGCCACCTGCTCCCGCCGCACCACGTCCGCGTCCTCCCCCGCGATGATCCGCTCCATCGCGTGCGAAAAGATCGTCGCGATCGCCGTCGTCAGCAATCCCGCCACCATCCGGGAGCGGAAAGCGTCGCCCGTCTCCGCGACGAACACCTCCGTGAACGCCGAAGCGATCTCCCGCTCCTGCTCGTACCACCGCGCCATCAGCGCCGGGCTCGAGGTCAGCACCCACCAGAAGCCCGGGCCGCCGGCGATGGCGCCGGACAGGGGATGCCCCGAAGCCAGCAGTGCGTGCTGGTGCGAGCGCAGAGCCGCGCACGGCGACACCCCCGCCGGGCGGGAGGTGAGCACCGCCGTCAACTCCGCCAGGCGCTCCGCGTGGCGGTCGAGGAACAGGTCCTCCTTGCGGGGGAAGTAGTTGAACACCGTCATCTTCGACACGCCCGCCGCTTCGGCGATCTCCGCCACCGTCACCTGGTCGAAGCCGCGCTGGATGAAGAGGCCGGTGGCCACGTTCGAGATCAGCTGGCGTGTTGCCTGCTTCTTGCGCTCGCGCAGTCCGTGATCCGCCATGAGCCGAGAGTATAGACCCAGCATAAAGTTTGACTCGGTAAAAGTTTCGGGGCATCATCGGAGCCATGAACAGGGATGTGGTGATCTCCGGGGGCGGACCGGTCGGCTTGATGCTGGCCTGTGAACTGCGGCTGGCGGGCGTGGACGTGCTCGTCGTCGAACGGCTGCCCGAGCCGGATCTGACGATCAAGGCCGGGTCGGTGAACCTGACGACGGCCGAAGCCTTCTACCGGCGGGGGCTGCTGCCCGCCATGGACGAGAACGTGCGGCAGAACGCCGCGCGGATCGAGGAGTTCCTCAAGTCGCGGGGTGGGGGCGGACCGAAACCGGCCATGCCCGTGGGGCACTTCGCGGGCATCATGGTCGCCTCGAACGGGGTCGACTTCGAAGATCCCGACTTCCGGGACGTCGGGCCCGCGTCGCGCGTTGTCGTCATCCAGCAGCAGGCCGTCGAGGCGATTCTCGCCGCGCGCGCTCTCGAACTGGGGGTCGAGATCCGGCGCGGCGTCGAGCTGACCGGGTTCGAGGCCGGCGACGACGGCGTCAACGTGCGGCTGAACGACGGCGAAACCGTCCGGGCGAGCTGGCTCGTCGGCTGCGACGGGGGTCGCAGCCCGGTCCGGAAGCTGGCCGGGTTCGAGTTCCCCGGGACCGACCCCGCCGTCACCGGGCGGCAGGCGATGGCCGAGCTCAGCGGGGTCGACAAGCTGCCCGGGGGCTGGCAGCACGGCACCGGCGGGCTCTACGTCCACGGGCCGACGCCCGGGCGGATGCTCACCGTCGAGTTCGACGGGCCGCCCGCGGACCGCGAAGCCCCGGTCACCGCGCAGGAGCTCGAGGACAGCTTCCGGCGGGTGTCCGGCGCCGACGTCCGGGTGCTCAAGGTGCACAGCGCGACGCGCTTCACCGACAACGCGCGCCAGGCGAGCACCTACCGCCTCGGCCGCGTCCTGCTGGCCGGCGACGCCGCGCACGTCCACTCCCCCTTCGGCGGGCAGGGGCTGAACCTGGGCATCGGCGATGCGGTCAACCTCGGCTGGAAGCTCGCCGCGACCGTCCACGGCTGGGCGCCCGAGGGCCTGCTCGACACCTACACGACAGAACGGCACCCGATCGGCGAGTGGGTGCTCGAATGGACGCGGGCGCAGGTCGCGCTGATGCGCAGCGACGTCCGGACGAAGGCGCTGCGCCAGGTCGTCGGCGATCTGCTGCGCACCGACGACGGCGCGACCTACCTGGCCAAGAAGCTCTCCGGGGTGCTGCACCGGTACCCGCTCGACGGCGAGCACGACCTCACCGGCCGCGCCGCGCCGGACTTCGCCTTCGCCGATGGAACCCGGCTGGGCGAGCACCTCCAGGACGGCAAGGCCCTCCTGCTCGACCTCGCCGAGGACGCCGGTCTGCGGCAGGCGGCGGCCGGCTGGGGCGACCGCGTCACCGTGCTGACCGCGAAGTGCGACAGCGAGCCGGTCCTCACCGGGGTGCTGCTCCGGCCGGACGGGTTCATCGCCTGGGCGGCCGAGGACGGCGGGATCGCCGGGCTTGACGCCGCGCTGCGGAAGTGGTTCGGCGAGCCGGCCTGACGCCGGGGGCGCGCCGGGGCACCTCCGGCGCGCCCGCGACAATGGGGCGGTGTACCCGCCAATCGAGCCCTACGACCACGGACTGCTCGACGTCGGCGACGGGCAGCGCGTCTACTGGGAGACCTGCGGGAACCCGGCCGGCAAGCCAGCGCTGGTGCTGCACGGCGGGCCCGGCCAGGGCTGCACGCCGGGGATGCGGCGGACGTTCGACCCGGCCCGCTACCGCGTCGTGCTGGTCGACCAGCGCGGGTGCGGCCGGAGCCTGCCGCACGCGAGCGACCCGGCCACGAGCCTGCGGCACAACACCACCGAGCACCTCGTCGCCGACCTCGAACGGCTGAGGGAGCACCTGGGTGTCGAACGCTGGCTGCTGACCGGCGGTTCGTGGGGCACGACGCTCGCGCTGGTGTACGCCGAACGCTTCCCGCACCGGGTGTCGGAGATCGTCCTCAGCGCGATCAGCACCACGCGGCGCTCGGAGATCGACTGGCTCTACCGCGGCGCCGGCCGGTTCTTCCCCGAGGCGTGGCAGCGCTTCCGCGACGGCGTCGGGGACGACGACGTCGTACGCGGTTACGCGCGGCTGATGGCCGACCCCGGCGAACGGGAGCGCGCCGCCCTCGCGTGGATCGACTGGGAGGAAACGGTGCTGTCCCTCGAGCCGGGCGCCGAAGTCCACAGTGGACCGCTCGACGCCGCCGCGCTCGCGTTCGTCCGGCTCACCACGCACTACTACGCGAACGCCGGCTGGCTCGAGGAAGGCGCAGTGATCCGCGACGCGGGAAAGCTCGCCGGGATCCCCGGGGTACTGATCCACGGCCGGCTCGACCTCAGCTGCCCGGTGACGACCGCGTGGGAGCTCGCGCGGGCCTGGCCGGGCGCCGAACTGCTCGTCGACGACCGGTCCGGGCACCGCGCGAGCGACACCAAGCGCGCCTGGAAACTGGCGGCCTTGGACCGCTTCGCGCGTTAGCCCGGCAGCGCCATCATCGCCGTCAACGGCCACATCCCCGCCAGCCGCCCCCGCGTCGGCGGCCGGCCGGTCAGGCCGGGCCAGAAGGACAGGCCGAGCCGCACGGCGACCACGATGGTCGCCGTGAGGTGCAACGCGAAGTCGATCAGGAACGCGAACACGCCCAGGATCGCCGGCGGCGCACCGACTCGGGCAAGAACGTCTCGTCGGGAGCTTCGGTCGTCACCCCTGCACCACGGGCGAAGCCCGGGTCCGGTTGCTACCCTTCCGCGGCCAATTGCACCGCGACGTCGATGATCATGTCCTCCTGGCCGCCGACGAGGGCGAGTTCGCCGCAGCGGCGCAGGATCGCCTGGGCCGGGACGCCGTAGCGCTCCGCCGCGCGCTCGGCGTGCAGCAGGAAGCTCGAATAGACCCCCGCCCAGCCCTGGACGATCGCGTTGCGGTCCATCTTCGGCCAGCGCTGCAGGTACGGGCGGACGACCTCCTCGGCCGCGTCGAGGAGACCGCCGACGTCGAGGCCCGTGCCGATCCCCATGCGGTCGAACACCGCCGCGAGGACCTCCGTCGGCGAATTGCCCGCGCCCGCGCCGAGGGCGCACAGCGAGCCGTCGATGTAGCGGACGCCCGCTTCGTAGGCCAGGACCGAGTTCGCGACGCCGAGCGAGAGGTTCTGGTGCCCGTGGTAGCCGACCCACGCCGTATCGCCGACCTCCGCGACCAGTGCCTCGAACCGCGCCCGCGCTTCGTGCATCAGCAGCGCACCTGCCGAGTCCGTCACGTACGCCGCCTGGCAGCCCGCGTCCACCATGATCCGGGCCTGCTTCGCCAGATCTTCCGGCGGCGTCCGGTGCGCCATCATCAGGAACCCGGCCGTTTCCATGCCGAGTTCGCGCGCCAGGCCGAAGTGCTGCGGCGAGACGTCGGCCTCAGTGCAGTGCGTCGCCACCCGCACCATCTCCGCGCCCGCGTCGAACGCGCGCTGCAGGTCTTCCGCCGTCCCGATGCCCGGCACGAGCAGGACGGCGATCTTCGCCTGCTTCGCCTCTTCGCGCGCCGCGGCGATCAACTTCAGTTCGTCGACGGCGGAAAAGCCGTAGGTGAACGACGAGCCGCCGAGGCCGTCGCCGTGGGTCACCTCGATCACCTCGACGCCCGCGCGGTCCAGCGCGCGCACGGTGTCACGCACCTGCTGCTCGGTGAAGCGGTGGGCCATCGCGTGACTGCCGTCGCGCAACGTCGTGTCGACGATCCGGACGTCGTGGCGCAATTCCGGCCGGGTCATGCGGGCACCTCCTGCTTCGCGCGCGCCATCAGCTCGCCGACGCGCGCGGCCGCGGCGGTCATGATGTCCAGGTTCCCGGCGTACTCCGGGAGGTAGTCGCCGTTCCCGCGGACCTCGAGGAAGATGCCGACGCGCGCGTGGCCGTCCCAGTCCTCGCGCGCGTCGTCGAACTGCGGATCGGCGCGCAGGGTGTAGCCGGGGACGTACTGCTGCACCTCGGCCACCATTTCGTGGATGGACGCGGTGATCGCGTCGCGGTCGGCGTCGAGGCCGATCGCGCAGAACACCGTGTCCCGCATGATCATCGGCGGCTCGACCGGGTTGAGGATGATGATCGCCTTGCCGCGCCCCGCCCCGCCGATCTCGGCCACCGCCTGCGACGTCGTGCGCGTGAACTCGTCGATGTTCGCGCGGGTGCCGGGACCCGCGCCGCGCGAAGCCACCGAGGCGACGATCTCCGCGTACGGAACCGTCGCCACCCGGGAGACGGCGTGCACCATCGGGATGGTGGCCTGGCCGCCACACGTGATCATCGAGACGTTCGGGGCGTCGAGGTGGGCGCCGAGGTTGACCGGCGGGCACACCATCGGGCCGAGGTGCGCCGGGGTGAGGTCGATCGCCTGGATGCCCGCCGCCTCGTAGCGCGGGGCGTTCGCCGCGTGCGCCTTCGCCGACGTCGCCTCGAACACCAAGTCGGGCAACGGGTCCTGGCGCAGCAGCCAGTCGACGCCTTCCGCGGACGCCGCGATCCCCTGCGCGCGGGCGCGTTCGAGACCGTCGGACTCGACCACGCCGACCACGTAACCGACTTCGATCACTTCACTGCGTCGCAGCTTCGCCAGCAAATCGGTGCCGATGTTGCCGGGGCCGACGATCGCCGCCATCACGGGAGCCATGGTCCGACGGTCGCACCGGACTCGGCGGCCGGGACAGCCTGGCGTTCCGGCGAGCGGAACACCCGGCGGGGAACCACGAGCGCGGCGAGGACGGCGGCCGCCCCGCCTCAGGTCATCACGGCCGGACGACGTCGCGCAGCAGCGGCGTGAGGTAGGTGCAGGTGCCGAAGTGGGCCAGCACGACGAGGAACGTCACGATAAGTCCACTTCGGACACCACGGCGGGCCGGCGGGTCACGTTCATGCGCCCAGTGGATCGACGGCGGTCCGCGCAAGCCGGCAGGCTCGCGATAGCTCGGGGTCACGGCGGATTCCCGCCGGTTTGAGCCTCACCCGATCGGGGCAAATCCGGAGTACGGATCGATCAAGGAGGTTCGATGGCCGAACGGCGTTGGCACTTCATCCCGAGCACCACCCCGTTGTGCTGGCTGAACCTGGGCGTGGGGGCGGTCCTGCTCCTGTCCAGTGTCTTGACGCTGACGAGGGCGGAAACCCGCGCGCCCGTCCTGTCGGTGATCGCGGCGGTGGCGGCGGTCGCGTTGATCGTCCTGGCCGCGATCGGCCTGACCCGGCCCCGCTTGCGCGGCCGCTGACTCAGCGCGTGCGCCGCTTGGTGGTGGTGCGGCGCGGGGTGGTCGTGTGCTTAGTGGTGGCTGTCGCCGTGTGCGCCCTCGTCTGTGTCGTTGTCGGCGTCGGCGCCGTGGTCGTCACCGGGAGTTCCGTCGTGACGGGGAAATCGGTGGTCGGCGTCGGCGGGATCAGCCGCCCGGTGCCCGATCCGCCGCCGGCGCAGGCGGCGAGCAGCACAACCGCACCCAGGACGACTCCGCAGCACCAAATCCGCACCACCGGACGGTAACAGCGCGGCGCGCGCGAAACCGGCGAAACGGGGAATTCACCGGTTTCCGCGTGGCCGCATGATCAGCGCCGCGACGTGGTAATCGCACGGATCCGCGTCGCGGTTCGCGTACGAATGCGGGGCGTCGGCGGGAAAGTAGAGCGAATCGCCCGCGTTCAGGACGTACTCCGCCTCGCCGACGCCCAGGTGCAGCACCCCCGATTCGACGGCGACGAACTCGTGGGAACCCGGGGCGTAGGCGGGGAACGCGCCCGCGTCGCAGTGCGGCGGCAACGTCGTGCGGATCCATTCGAAGTTGACGCCGGGGACGACCGGGGTGAGCACCGTGCGGTGCCAGCCGCCCGGTTCGGCGATGTGCTCCTGCTCGGCGGCGCGGCGGACGAGCACGCGGTCGGTTTCGAGGTCGGCCAGCAGGCGGGACAGCGACAAGCCGAGCCCGTCGGCGATCCGGGACAGCACCACGACCGTCGGCGTCTTCTCGCCGCGTTCGATGGCCGACAGCATGCTGACGCTGACCCCCGCCGTCCCGGCCAGCGCACTCAGCGGCAACCCGCGGTCGGCGCGGAGTTCGTGCAGGCGGCGGCCGAGGAGGACCGGATCAATCATTCCTCTATGATAGCCATCATGTCCACTATAGAGGAAGCAACGGCGGCCGACGCCGAGGGCATCGCCGCCGTCTTCGCGCCGTACGCGACTGATTCCGTCGTC
Source organism: Amycolatopsis lexingtonensis (assembly GCF_014873755.1). Lineage (NCBI taxonomy): Bacteria > Bacillati > Actinomycetota > Actinomycetes > Pseudonocardiales > Pseudonocardiaceae > Amycolatopsis > Amycolatopsis lexingtonensis. The sequence goes on along the minus strand of NZ_JADBEG010000001.1, from coordinate 813,063 downwards.
ACGTTCGAGACCACGCCGCCGACCGCGGACCAGTGGCGCGCGAAGATCCGCGAAAGCGCGTGGCCCTTCCTCGTCCTCGCCGACGAAGGCGAAGTCCTCGGCTACGCGCTCGCGGCGCCGTGGCGGCCGAAACCGGCGTACCGGCACACCGTGGAGACGACGATCTACCTCGCGCCGACCACCACCGGCCGCGGCCACGGGCGCCGGCTGCTCGGCGAACTGCTGAAGCGGTGCGGCGAAGCGGGCGCGCGGCAGGCGATCGCGGTGATCGTCGACTCCGGCAGCCCGGCCTCGCGGAACCTCCACCTCGCGGCCGGCTTCACCGACGCGGGCTTGCTGCGGCGCGTCGGGTTCAAGCAGGACCGCTGGCTCGACACCCTGCTGATGCAGCGCGAGCTGGGCTAACGGGACTTAGCCCGCAGGTGGAGCCGCTCCCCCTGCTTGCCGAACAGGCTGAGGATCTCCGCCGGCCGCTCGACCGCGCCGAACCAGTGCGGCAAGCGCGTGTCGAACTCCGCCGCCTCGCCGGGCCCCAGGATCATGTCGCGGTCGGCCAGGACCAGCCGCAACCGTCCCGATAGGACGTACAGCCACTCGTAGCCCTCGTGGACCTGGGGATCGGGCTCGCCCGTCTCCGGTTCCAGGATCATCTTGAACGCCTGGGGCGCGCCGGGCTGGCGGGTCAGCGGCAGGACGGTCATCGCCGCGCCGTTGTGGCGCGGGATGCGGCGGGCGGTGAGCCGGACGCGGGGGTCGCCGACCTCCGGGGCACCCACCAGCTCGTCGAGCGGGACCTGGTGCGCCTGCGCGATCGGCAGCAGCAGCTCCAGGCTCGGCTTCCGCTGGCCGGACTCCAGCCGGGACAGCGTGCTCTTCGAAATGCCGGTCGCCGTCGAGAGGTCGGCCAGCGTGACCCGCCGCTGGGTGCGGACCCGCTTGAGCCGGGGGCCGACCTCGGAGAGGGCCTGGGTGATCGCGTCCGTCATGCCTCCAGGAAACCCGCTTGTCCCGGAAACGGCAACATTAGTTGTCGGTTTCGCGAGTCCGGGTTCATCGTGGCGGCATGACCGAAAACAGCTATGACGTCCTGGTGGTGGGCGGCGGGGCCGCCGGCCTGAACGCCGCCCTGATGCTGGGCCGCGCGCGGCGGCGGGTCGCCGTCGTCGACGCCCGGGCCCCGCGCAACGCCCCGGCCGAGCACATGCACGGCTTCCTTTCGCGCGACGGCCTGCCGCCGTCCGAGCTGCTCGAAATCGGCCGCGCGGAGCTCGCCGGCTACGGCGTCGACTTCCTCGAAGACAGCGTCACGCGGCTCGAGCGCGGCTTCACCGCGCGGCTGGCGAGCGGGCGGGAGCTGACCGCCCGGCGCGTCCTGGTCGCCACCGGCGTCCACGACGACCTGCCGGACCTGCCCGGGCTGCGGGAAAGCTGGGGCACCGACGCGGTGACCTGCCCCTACTGCCACGGCTACGAGGTGCGCGACCAGCCACTCGGCGTGCTCGGCACCGAACCGATGAGCGTCGAGCACGCGCTGCTGGTGCGCCAGTGGTCCCCCGACGTCGTCTACTTCGCCCACACCGCACCACCGTCCGAAGCGGACCGCGAACGGCTCGACGCGCGCGGCATCCGCGTGGTCGACGGCGTCGTCACCGCGGTGCGGCGGGAAGGCGGGCGGCTGACCGGGATCGAGCTGGGCGACCGGTTCGTGCCGCGGACGGCGCTGTTCCTCCGCACCGTGACCGTCCCGCACGACGAACTCCTGCGCGGGCTCGGCTACACCGAAGGCGCGGTCGACCCCAGCGGGAAGACCAGCGTGCCGGGGGTGTGGGCGGCCGGGAACGTCGTCGACGCGCGGGCGACCGTGATCATCGCCGCGGCCCAGGGCGCGGCCGCCGCGGGCGCGCTCAACCACGACCTCGTCACCGAGGACGTCGAGCGGGCGGTCGAGGCCTACGGCGGCTTCTCCCCCGCCGCGGAACGCGCGGCCGCCGGCGCGCGCTAGCTTCCGGGGGCGCCGCGTGCCAGGCTCGGCGGGTGCGCCCCACGCTCTACGAATTCGCCGGCGGTGACCCCGCGTTCCTCGCGCTGGCCGCCGCCCACCACGAACGCTGCCTGGCCGACCCGGAGCTGAACCACCCGTTCTCGCACCCGGGTCAGCACCCGCAGCACGTCCAACGGCTGGCTCACTACTGGGCCGAGGTGCTGGGCGGCCCGCCGCGGTTCTCGCAGGAGTGCAGCGACCACTCCGCGATGCTGCGGATGCACGCCGGCAACGGCGACATGAGCGACCTCGGCCGCCGGTTCGTGAGCTGCTTCGTCCAGGCCGCGGACGACGCCGGCCTGCCCGCCGATCCCGAATTCCGCGCCGCGCTGCGGGCGTACATGGAATGGGCGGTGGCCGAGGTGCTCACCTACCCCGGCCCGGCCGACGAGGTGCCCGCGGAGCTGGCCATGCCGCATTGGTCGTGGAACGGGTTGCAGGCCCCGCGCTGATCCGGCCAAAAGCAGGCCGCCCCCGAGCGGCACGTATCCGTCGCCACGAAAGCTGTTCGGCCGTGGCTGTGGTCGGATCAGTGCGAACGGCACTGTAACGCGCTGGGCGGCCGCCGCGTCTTGCAGGCGACGACCGGCTGTGGAGGTCCGTCGCCAGAGCCCGGTCCGGGCGGGTTCCCCCACCCACCCGGACCGGGCTCGTCCACCTCGTCCGAAACCCGCGAGCGCCGCCCGCGGTGCCCGGGCCAGACTGGCGCCCATGCTCATGGATCGGTTCCTGCTCGCCGGCAAGGGTTTCGAGCACCACCTCCGCGCGGTCCCGGCCGGTGCGTGGGGCGCGCCGACGCCGTGCTCGGAGTGGGACGTGCGCGCGCTGGTGAACCACATGACCCGCGGCAACCTCAACTACGTCGGGCTCCTCGGCGGCGCCACCCGCGCCCAGTTCCTGGCCGCCCGCGACACCGACGCGCTCGGGGACGACCCCGTCACGGCGTTCACCGATTCCGTGCGGGTGTGCGCGGAAGCGTTCGCCGCGCCCGGCGCGCTGGACCGGGTCGTCGACTACCCGCTGGGCGAGCTGACCGGGCGGCGGGCCCTGGCGGTCCGCACGGCCGACAGCACCGTGCACACCTGGGACCTCGCCCGTGCCCTCGGCCGCGACGAAACCCTCGACCCCGGTCTCGTCGCGTGGCTCGACGACGACCACGACGCCATCTTCGCGGGGCTCGAGCTGAACCCGCGGGTCTTCGCCGCGCCGCTGCCGGGAGAGTCCGGCGAAGCGCGCCAGGACCGGGTGCTCAGGCGGTTCGGCCGCGATCCCCGCAGCCCAGCCGGGCGGCCAGCTCGGTGAGCGCCCCGCCGAGCGGGCGGTCGACCCGCACGGAGGCGTAGCGGTCGCCGCGCGTTTCACCCTGGTTGACGATCACCACGGGCTTGCCCGCCTTTGCCGCGTGGCGGACGAAGCGGAGGCCGGACATCACCGTCAGGGACGAGCCGAGCACCAGCAGCGCCTCGGCGTCGTCGACCAGGCGGTAGCACTCCTCGACGCGCGGGCGCGGGACGTTCTCGCCGAAGAACACCACGTCCGGCTTGAGCACACCGGACACGCAGTCCGCACACGGCACGGTCGTGAAGCGGCGCACGACGTCGTCGGGCAGTTCGACGTCGCCGTCGGGGTTGATGCGGGTGGCCGCGCCGTCGAAGTCGGCGTTCGCCGCGCGGAGACGGCGGTCCAGCTCCGCGCGCGGGCTCGTGCGGCGGCAGCCGAGGCAGATCACGCGGTCGAGGCTGCCGTGCAGCTCGATCGCGTCCGCCGTGCCCGCCGCCTGGTGCAGGCCGTCGACGTTCTGGGTGATGACGCCGTCGACGTACCCGCCTTCGCGCAACGCGGTCACCGCGCGGTGGCCGTCGTTGGGGTCGGCGCGGGCGATCGTGCGCCAGCCGAGGTGGCTGCGCGCCCAGTACCGCTGCCGCCCTTCGGCGCTGGTGACGAACTCGTCGTAGGTCATCGGCGTGTGCCGGCGCAGGCTGCCGGTCTCGCCGCGGTAGTCGGGGATCCCGGACTCGGTGGACAGCCCGGCGCCGCTCAGCACGGCGACGCGGCCGCGCGCGACGACGCCGGTGAGCTCGTCGAGGCCGGCCGTCCGCGGCAGCGGCGCGTCGGCCGACGTCCAGGAGAGGGTGGGGCGGGTCCGCACTAATCCAGGGTACGGGGGCCGGCGAGGTGCTTCTCGAACCAGTGATCGGCGTAGCGCTCGTCGTTGAACGGCGCGACCTCCCGGTAGCCGGCCGCGCGGTACAGCCCGATCGCCTCGGCGAGCACCCGGTTGGTCTCCAGCCGCAGCGTCCGGACGCCACGGGCGGCGGCGTGCGCCTCCAGCTCGGCGAGCAGCCGCCGCCCCAGCCCGAGACCGCGCGCCGACGGCGCCACCCACATCCGCTTGACCTCGGCGGGCGCGTCGCCGTGGAACTTCAGCGCGCCGCACCCGACCGGCTCGGCGTGCAGGGTGGCGACCAGCAGCACCCCGGCCGGCGGCGTCATCTCGGCGTCCGCGGCGGGGAGGCTGAGCTCCGGGTCGAAGCCGCCGTCGATCCGCCGGGTCAGCTCGGCGAAGTAGGCGCGCAGGCAGAACCGCGCCGCGGGCCGCGCCGGCGGGGACACCGCGACGTCGACCGCCGACGCCGTCAGCAGCCGCTCGACCTCGGCCATCGCGGCGACGAGCCGGGCGCGCTGCCCGCCGGACAGCGGCCCGAGGATCGACGCGGCGGCGTCGTCGGACAGCCGGTCGAGGGTGGCGCGTTCGGCCACCCCGGCCTCGGTGAGCCGAGCGGTCCGCACCCGCCCGTCGGCGCCGCTCGGTTCGACGCGCACCAGGCCGTCCTGTTCGAGTCCGCGCAGCAGCCGGCTCAGGTAGCCGGAGTCGAGATCGAGCCGTTCCCGCAGCTCGCGCACGTCCAGCCCGGACGCGCCGATTTCCCACAGGACCCGCGCCTGGCCGAGCGGCCGGTCGCGGGCGAGGAAGGCGTCGTCGAGCGCGCCGATGCGCTGGGTGACCGTGCGGTTGAACCGCCGGACGCCGTCGATCAGCTCCCGGTCCATTCCCTGACTATAGTCAGCAATCTCCGCTGATCGCTCGGCTGCCGAGCCCGTCCCAGACGGATTCTGAGTCCACAAAGGACTTCAGCAGCCCGGTCAGGCGGGCGTCGCCGCGGCCGTTCAGCTCGTCGGAGGCGATGCGGCGGGCGACGCCGGCGAGGAAGTCGGCGATCTGGACCCGGGCGTCGGCGCGGGAGTCGACGAACCGGACGCCCGCCAGGCGGTGGCCGAGGGTGGCCTTGAGCTGCAGCACGCGCTCGGGGGTGAGCGCGAGCTGCTCGTCGTGGACCAGGGCGACCGGCGTGCCGTCCGCGCTCCAGTGGCGGACCGTGTGGATCACCGCGGGCACCAGCGGGTCCAGCACCGGCACCAGGCCCGGCTCGCTCGCCAGCCGGGCGCGGTAGGCGGCCACGCGGTCGCGGCCGCCGCGGAAGCGGGCGACGATTTCGCCGGCTTCGCCCGGGGTCGCGGCGAGGTCGTCGACCAGCGCGAAGAACCGCTCCGGCGACGTCGTCAGGCCGCGCCGGGGGTTCAGCCGCAGCACGCTGGTGAACGCCGTCAGGAAGTACTCCCAGCGAGCGGCGCCGAACGCCGCGGGACCCGCGCGGTAAAGGGTGCGGGCGAGTTCTCCCGCGTCCGGTCCGGCCAGCAGCTCGACCGCGGCGCGCACGGCGAAGAGCGTCTTGTCGGTCAGGTGCACGTGGCCGCGGCCCGCGAGCGGGCCGCCGGGGTCGAGCAGCCACTCGAGGACCGGGCGGTGCTTGGCGCGCAGCAGGTGGTTGGCCTTGTACTCCTCGGCCAGGGAGCCGATGCGCACCCGGATCTCGCGCACGCAGGCGGCCGCGGCTTCCGGAGTCAGCCGCACCCCGGCGTGGGCGAAGACGTCGGTTTCGCCGCCGAGCAGGTTTTCGCCCTCCGAGCCCGACTCGTCGCAGGCGATCTCGACCGGGCTCACCCGCCCGATGGTGCCAGAGCCCGCCGCCCGCGGCGACCGCTTTCGCCACCCGGCGGTCACGGTTGGGCCACGGCGGCTAACGACCACGGCGGGTCCGGTGACTCGCGAAGAACAGGGGACCCCCGGGAGGCGCGAATGGCCACGAACGACCGCCCGGCCCGGCTCGCCCTCACCGCGGCCGTGGTCGCGATGCTGCTGGGCGGAGCGGGAACCCTGGTGCAGCAAGGGTTTCCGGCGCGTCCGGGTGGGACGGTCGCGGGGGTCGAGGTCACCGGCGTGCCCGCGGTCGTGCACCCGGCGCCGGAACCGGCTGTGGCGACGCCTATGACACGCCGGACCGGCGGCGGCGCGGACATCGGGTTCACCGGCGGCGTGCCGCGGCTGCGGATTGCGGCGCCTGCGCCGCCGCCGGGGTTCGCGGCGGTCGTCGTGACCGCGGACGGGACCCGGTTGCTGCCTGCCGCTTACGACACCGCTACGCGGAGCATCGTCGCGGACCTGCCGCGGCCGGGGCGGTTCTGGGGCGGGCTGCTCGACCTCGCCGCCCTCGGCCGCGATGTGGAGCCGGTTCCGGCGGGGCGGCCGGATTGCGCCGGGAGGGCGGCGAGTTCCGGTGGGGTGACGGTCGATCCGGGGGAGGTCGCCAGCTCCGGCAGCGCAGCCGCCGAGCCGGAGCACGCCGCGGCCACCGGCAACGCGACCACCGACACCAGGCACACGACCAGCTCCGGCGGCGCGAGCACCGACCCCAGCCACGCGACCGGCCCCGGCAGCGCAGCCGCCGAGCCTGGGCAGCTACAAGCTCCGGTGTGGGTTTGCGTGACTGCCGATGCCGGACGCGCGGGCATCACCCTGACCTCGCACGCCCGCGTGCCGTACCGGATCGCCGTGCCGCCGGGCTGGCCGGAATCGGCCGCGCGGACCGGGCCGCCGCAGCAGCGAGACCTGCTGTGGCCCGGGACCTCGGTGACCTACGAAGTCCCGTTCACCCGGCTGCCCGCAACACTCCACGGCCAGCCGGACCCCGGCGCCGCCCTCGGTGCGGCGCTCGCCGCCGCGGCCCACCGCGTCGCCACGCTGTTCGGCTCAGCGGACGGGCCCAGCCCAGCACCGGACGTGCTGACCTGCGCCGCCGCCGTCGCGGCCGCCCGCTATACCGCGGACCGGCCCGTCACCGAGGTGGCCGCCGACGTCTGGGCGGCGCTCAAGCTGTGTCACCCGGACGGCGGTGACACCGTGCGCTGGTTCCTCGCCGCCGGAATCGGGGCCGTGACGGGCGGGACAGGGCCCGCCTTCGACGTCCCCATCACCACCAGCCGCGCGCAGCGGTTCACGCAGACCATCGAGTACCGGCCGAAGACCGGGGCCGCAACGGCTCACGCCACCGGCCGGTGCGGGGCGGTGTCCGCGGTGTCCGGCCGCCACGACGCCTACCGGTGCACGAGCGGCGGCACCACCTACGACCCGTGCTTCGCCGGGCCGGAGCCGCGGGTCGTCTGCCTGACGTCGACGGCCGGGGCTGTGCTGCTGACCTACACCGGCGGCCTGCCCTCGCCACCGCAACCCGGCGGGCCGGCCGATCCGTTCCTGCTCACGCTGGCGGACGGCCTCCAGTGCCTCGCCGTCGCGGGCGACGGGTACGCCTGCACCGACGGCCGTACCACACTGCACGGCGACGTGGACACGTCGAGTCCGATGTGGACGGTCGACGGCCGGACTGTCGCCAAGGCCTACACCTAAGCGAGAGTGATCTTGCCGCCGGTGACCGTGACCGCCTTCTTCGGCAGTGGCTGGGCCGCCGGGCCGTTCGCGACCGAGCCGTCGGCGACCTTGAACTTGCTGCCGTGGCACGGGCAGTTGATCGTGCCGTCCGCGACCGCGTCCACGGTGCAGCCCTGGTGGGTGCAGACGGCGGAGAAGGCCGCGAAGGTCCCCGCCACCGGCTGGGTCACCACCACCTGCTTGTCCGCGAACACCTTGCCCCCGCCGACCGGGATGTCGGCGGCCGCCCCGAGTTCGGTGCCGCCGGCCGCCGGGGCCGGTGGGGCGGACGGCGCCGGGGCCGCGGTGCCGCCGTAGGTGCTGCAGCCGGCCACCAGGCCCGCACCCAGGACCGTCAGCGCCGTCCGGCGCGCCAGCACCGGGTCCGTGTCGTCGTCGCGCACTTTTCGTCCTCCGCCTAGAAGGTCAAGCCGGACTGGGTGAAGAACCACAGCGACGCGCTCAGCCACAGCCCGACCAGCCCGGTGAAGACCAGGCCGCCGAGCAGCGGCAGCGCCCAGCCGGGCGCGCCGTCCCTGCGCAGCAACAACATCTTCGCGACGAACGCGCCGTAGAAGAAGCAGCCCAGCAGGGAGTGCAGCAGGACGCGCGTGTCGAACGACTGGAACCCGAGCGCGTAGAGGCAGTGCAGCGCCACCGGGATCGACACGAGGAAGGCCACCCGGCCGGACCAGCGGTGCACGGCGCCCATCCACGCCGGTGTCGTCCCGAGCTTGCCGTACAGCGAAAGCGCCGAAAGCAGCTGGACGATGGCCAGCACGACGACCACCGTGGCCAGCCACGCCTTCACCGACTGCGGGCTGGAGAACCCGGCGACGTTCACCGCGACGCCGGTCGGCGTGTGCAGGCTGCCGTACACGCCGAGCACCACCGAAACGACGGCGCCGGCGAGCAGCGGGACCAGGAGCGCGACCGCGGTGCGGTGCCCGGCCGTGGTCATCAGAAGTCACCGGTCCCGGCCAGGCCGCTGATCGCCTCGGCGGGCACGGCGGCGCCGTCGACGGTCGCGGTGCCCTTGGCCGGGTCGAACGGCGGGGCGGCCGTGGCGTCGTCGTCCGTGGCGAGGATGCCGACCTGGCTGCCGTCGGGCAGCACGATCCAGCCTGCCTTCGCCTGCCGGCCGCGCACCTTCGGCGTCGCCCGGTAAAGCCCGGCGGGCTTCTTCGCCACCGGCGCGGTGAACTGCCACGTCTTGCCGGACGCGGTCACCGTGCCGGTGACCGCCGTGGCGTCGAAAATGCCGGTCAGCGCGGCGTTCTTGGCGCCTTTCAGGTCCAGTTTCCCGCCGGTCGTCACGCCTTGCAGCCACGCTTCGACCTTCTTGCCGTCGCACAGGTAGGCGATGGCGTGGCCGTCGCGCACCGACACCGCGACCGACGCGCCGCCGCCGGTCACCCGTCCGGCGTAGTCCGCCCGCGCGGGCGCCGCGGGCTTCGGCGCTTCCGACGTCGTCGTCGCGGCCGGCGGCGGTGCCGCCGCGGTGCTGCTCGCGGCACCCGCCGCGCTCGCGGCCCCGGCGACCGGCGCGGCGCCGGTCCCGGTCGCCAGGTTGACGATCCCGATCCCGCCGGCGAGCGCGACGCCGGCGAGCAACGTGTACAACGGCCCCGGATGTTTCATGATCTTCCCCGCATTCCCCTGACCCACCACCGTGCCCGTAACACGGAGGTCGGGGCGGAACGGCTCAACGCTACGCGCGGAAAAGAGGTATCGCTTAGCCCCTGCAACCGGGTACTTCTGGTTGACTGGCGCCATGCTGCCCTGGGAAGGCGACCTCGCCGGCCGGCTCGACCGGCACACCGTGGACTCCGAACTGCTGCGCGGCAACCCGCTCGGCGACCCGCACGAACGGCCGCTGTGGGTGTACGTCCCGCCGGGCTACGACGACGGCGACCAGCGTTACCCGGCGGTGTACGTCATCCAGGGCTACACCGGGCACATCGCGATGTGGGCCAACCGCACGCCGTTCCGGCAGACCTTCCTGGAGACCGCCGACGCGGTCTTCGCCGGCGGCACCCCGGGCTGCGTGGTCGTGTACGTCGACGCGTGGACCGCGTACGGCGGCTCCCAGTTCGTCGACTCGCCGGGCACCGGCCGCTACCACTCGTACCTGTGCGACGAGATCGTGCCGTGGGTGGACGCGCGCTACCGCACCCTGCCGGTGCCGGAGTCCCGGGCGATCGCCGGCAAGTCCTCGGGCGGGTTCGGCGCGATGATCACGCCGATGCTGCGCCCCGACCTGTTCGGCGCGCTGGCGACGCACGCGGGCGACTCGCTGTACGAGCTGAGCTACCTCCAGGACTTCGGCAAGGCGGCCCGCGCCCTGCGCGGCTACGACCAGGACATCCTCAAGTGGTGGGCGGACTTCCGCGCGCGCCCGGCGTTCACCAAGCCGGAGGACGCGACGCTGCTGCAGCTGCTCGGCGTCTCGGCGTGCTTCTCGCCGCGGGAGGACGGGACGCCGGAGCTGCCGTGCGACCCGGTGACCGGCGCGGTGCGGCCGGAGGTCTGGGAGCGCTGGCTGGCCTGGGACCCGGTCCGGATGGTGCCGGACCACGCGGCGTCGATCCGCGCGCTGCGCGCGGTGTGGATCGACGCGGGCACGAGCGACGAGTACTACCTCGACCTCGGCGCGGAGGCCTTCCGGGCGGCGATCGCCGAGGCGGGCCTGCCGGACGAGCGGGTGCACTTCGAGCTGTTCGACGCCGGCCACGCGGCGATCGACTACCGCTACCCGCTTTCGCTGAAGTGGCTGGCCGAGCGGCTCGCCCGGTGACCGCTTTCGCCGAACACGACGTGCCGCTGCCTGGCGGGCGGACCTTGCACGCTTACGACAGCGGAGGTCCGGGGCGCCTGACCGTCCTTTGGCACCACGGCACGCCCAATCTCGGGGCGCCGCCCGGGCCGCTGCTTCCGCTCGGCGAGGAACTCGGGATCCGCTGGATCTCCTACGACCGGCCCGGTTACGGCGGCTCGACGCCGGTGCCGGGGCGGACGGTCGGGGACGCCGGCGAGTACGCGGCCGCCGTCGCCGACGCGCTCGGGGTCGAGCGCTTCGCCGTCCTGGGCCACTCCGGGGGCAGCTCGCACGCGCTCGCGTGCGCGGCGCTGCTACCCGATCGCGTCTTCGCGGCCGCCAGTCTTGCCGTGGTGGCGCCGTTTTACGGGAACGACTGGTTCGCGGGCATGGCCGACCCGGGTGCCCTGCGTGCCGCCACGGAAGGCCGCGCCGCCAAGGAGGCGTACGAAGCCGCCGCGGAGTTCAATCCCGCCGTCTTCACCGACGCCGACTTCGCCGCGTTGAAGGGGTCGTGGTCCTGGCTCGACAGCGTCGTCCAGCCCGCGCTGGGGGCCGTCGGGCTGATCGACGACGACCTCGCCTACGTCGCGCCGTGGGGCGCCGATCCGGCCGCCATCACCGCGCCGGTGCTGCTGGTGCACGGCGAGGACGACCGGATGGTCCCCGCCGCGCACAGCCGGTGGCTCGCCGCGCGGTGCGCCCGCGCCGAGCTCCGGCTCACCCCCGGCGACGGGCACCTCTCCGTGCTGGACCACGCCGCCGCCGCACTCACCTGGCTCGCCGATCAGGCGAGCAGCGCCAGCGACGCGACGACGGGCGCCACGTAGATCAGCGGGAAGGCCACGTGCGCGTACGACCGGGCATGCAGCACGGTGACGACCGCACCGGCGAAGTACAGCACCAGGCCGATCGCCGCCGCGACGCCGATCAGCGGCACGAACAGCCCGACGACGAGGCCCGCCGCGCCGGCCGCCTTGGCCGCGCCGAGCCACGGCCACCACGCCTCCGGCACGCCGTATTCGGTGATCGGTTCGACGACCCACTTCGCGCGGGTGAACACCGAAACGGCCGAGAACCCCACGAACGCCGCGGCGGCCAGGGTGACGATCAGGTAGGCAGTCGACATCGGAACTCCTCGGGAGGTCGCGGGCGCCGGGGTTCCGGCGCCTTTCACCCCCACGACTCCGCGGGCCGAGCTGATGTGACCGGCCGTGACGGCGATCACATCGACAGCTTGCAATGTCATGAACGAGTCGTTCACCTCGCCGGACGCCAGGGGCCCCGGCAAAGTCGCGCCGGGCGGCTTCGTCGACGTCCTGAATGACTCATTCAGGTCTTCGGAGGTCCTGAATGACTCATTCAAGACACCGCGGGCCCCGGCGATTCCGGGCCGTCAGGGGATCCGCACCTCGTCCGGTGTCCGGTCGGGACGCAAGCCGCGCCAGGAAGTGTGGCGCAGGCGCAGGTCCGGCGTCAGCCGCCGGTAGACGACCTCGCCGACCAGTGCCGGCTCGACCCACTGCGCACCGCGGGCGCGGTCGCGGGGCACCTCGACGGCGAACGGGCTCGCCGCGCGGGCCAGCGGCGCCAGCACGGTGCGGAGGTGGTCCAGCGCGTCGTCGGTGAAGCCCGTGCCGACGTCGCCGAGGTAGCGCAGGCCACCGTCGCCGTCGTGCGCGCCGAGCAGGAGCGCGCCGAGCGTGCCCGCGCGGCGGCCGGCACCCGGGCGCCAGCCGCCGACCACCACTTCGCGCGTCCGCGTCAGCGCGTGCTTCGTCCACGTCGGCGAGCGCGTGCCCGGCAGGTACGGCGCGTCCAGGCGCTTCGCGACGACGCCCTCGATGCCGTGCTCGGCCGCCGTCGCCAGGAGCTGGTCCGGGGCGATGTCGGCGCGGGTGTACCAGGGCGGCACCACCAGCCTGCCGTCCGCGGGGCGGACCAGCTCCGCGAGGAGCCGCCGCCGCTGCTCGTACGGCCGGTCCAGCAGCGACTCGCCCCCGACGCGCAGCACGTCGAAGGCGAAGTAGACGACCGGGACCTCGGCCCGCAGCTTCGCCGTCGGCTCGTGCATCGCGCGGCGCTGCATCAGCTCGAACTCCGGGCGGCCGGCCGCGTTCAGCGCGACCACCTCGCCGTCCAGCACCGCCGCGTGCCCGCCGAGCGCCGGGCCGAAGACGTCCCGCAGCTCCGGGTAGCGGTGGGTGTGGTCGCTGCCGCTGCGGCTGGTGATCCGGGCTTCGCCGGTGGCCGCGATCCGGGCGCAGCCGCGGAAGCCGTCCCACTTCCACTCGTAGCCGTGGCGGTCGTCGTCCGGCAGCGGCCCGTCGACGGCCAGCATCGGCGCCACCGCGTCCGGGACCGTCCCCATCGCCACCTCCCCCGCCACCGTCAAGTGTGGCGGCCCGGCAGCGGGCGCGGTCACCGGGCCGGCAGCAGCGGCAGGAGCTCCTGGTGACTGCCGGCGCGGCGCAGCACCGGCGACCCCGGCCCGTCCGGTTCCAGCACGCCGGTCCGCAGCGCGGTCAGGAACCCCACGATCACGCGCGGCGGCGGCAGGATGTCCGCGCCGCCGAGGTAGGCCAGCACGATCATCTCCTCCCCGCACGCGGCCTCGACCGCGACCGCCCAGCCGTGCACCTCGTCCCAGAGCAGGGCGACGTCGCGTTCGGGGTACCGGCGCAGCCGCCAGTCCACCGCGAGGTAGGCCGACACCGGGACGTCCACGTCCACGGTGCAGGACTCGAGGCCGAAGCCGAGTGCCCTGGCCACCTCGCCCAGATACGCGCGCAGGCCGCGCTGGAACCAGAACTCGAGATCGGTGTCGATCAGGCCGGACACCCGTTTCCCTTCTCTTGCGCCGAAAACCGGCCGCGCACCCTGCGCGGCCGGTGGAACTGGGCTCAGCCGAGCGCGGCCAGCGCGTCGGCCCGGTCCCGGTAGCACGCGAAGCCGGCGATGCCGGTACCCCGCAGCAACCGCCACAGCTGCGGGGTGCGCACCACCCACGCGACCGGGACGGCCGCCTCGTCGGCGAACCACTGCACCCGGTGCAGCGCGCGGAGCCCGGCCCCGGAGCAGAACGCCACTTCGCCGAGGTCGACGACGAGCGCCCCGCCCGCCGCCAGCGCGGTCTCCGCGCATTCGACAAAAATTGTCACCGTCGCCATATCGATGTCTCCCGCTACGGAGACGACCGTGCACCGGTCACCGGCGAACGTCGTGGTGACCGAGAACGGCTCGCACAACGCCCCCGGCGAACTGCGGCCGAAGGCTCGCGAAAGCCGCGGCGGTTTCTGGATCTTCATGACCGGCTCTCCGGCGGCTCATGCTGACGGTTTACGCGTAGACCGTACCCACTTCGTCCACTATGCCGCACAACACGATCCGCACGGGCGGTGCCGCCGTGCAGCGACACGCCCGTCTGCACGTGCACGAGTCCACAGAGGACGATCAAGAGCGCCTGGTCGGGATCACGCTTCCGCAATCAATGGCCTCCGAACGGCGGGAACGCCGCCGCACCGGCCCCGGAATTGCGGTTTCCGAAATTCAGCCGAACGCAGGAATGGGAACCCGGGTGCGGCCCAGATCCGCGAAAAGATCTCCGGTCTCGCCGACCCGCGTCAAGACCTCTTCGGCGGTGAACCGGAGGTGCGAAACGTGCCGGCAGGCGCGCACCTCGTCCCAGGTGACCGGGGTGGACACCGTCGGCTCGTCGCGCCCGCGCAGCGAGTACGGCGCCACCGTGGTCTTGAACGGGTTGTTCTGGCTCCAGTCGATGAAAACCTTGCCGGGACGCAGATTTTTCGTCATACGAGCCACGACGAGGTCCGGCGTCTCGGCCGCGAGCCGCTCCGCCAGCGCTTTCGCGTACCGCGACGGCGCACCGGGGTCGTCGGTCTCGACACCGGCGTAGACCTGCATGCCCTTGGCGCCGCTCGTTTTCGCCACCGGCGTGAACCCGTGTCCGGTGAGGACGTCGTGGAGGCGCTCGGCGACCCGGGAGCAGTCGACGACCGTCGCACCGGGACCGGGATCGAGGTCGAACACCAGCCGGTCCGGCGTGCTCCGCTCGTCGCCGGGGCCGACGGTCCACTGGTGGACGTGCAGTTCGAGCGCGGCGAGGTTGGCCGCCCACACGAGCTCGGGCAGGTCGTTGATCAGCGGGTAGGCGACGACCTCGGGATCGCCGCCCCGGCCGCCGACGGTCAGGCGCGCGGTGCGGACCCACTCGGGGGCGTGCCGCGAGACGTCCTTCTCGAAGAAGGAGCCGCCGTCGACGCCGTCGGGGAAGCGCACGAACGTCATCGCCCGGTCGCGGATGTGCGGCAGCAGCAGGGGCGCGATCCGCGTGTAGTAGTCGAGCACCTCGCCCTTGGTGAACCCGTGGCGCGGGTAGAGGACCTTCTCGAGGTTGGAGAGCGTCAGCTGCCGTTCGCCCACCCGCACCGTGATCCGGCTGCCCGCCACGCCACCAAGGTACCGGTCAGGGCGTGACGCCGCCGGACACCACGCGAGCCACGAAGCGCTCCGCGACTTCGCGCAGTTTCGTGTTCTCGCGCTGCGACTGGTCCACCAGCAAGGCGAACGCGTCGTCGGCGTCGATCTGGCGGATCGCCATCAGCATGCCCTTGGCCTGGTCGATCACCGCGCGGGAGGTCAGCGCGGTGCGGAGGTTCTCCGCCGTGTCCCGCGCCAGCAGGTACCGGTGGTACACGCGCAGGATCGCCTCGACCGCCGCCGTGTAGAGCTCGAGCCGCTGCGCTTCGATCTCCGCGAAGCCGTCGCCCTGCCGCCCGAAGCAGTTGACCGCGCCGGAGAACTGCTCGTCCGCCACCAGCGGCGCGGCGAGGAAGCTGGAGAACCCCGCCTCCTCGGCCCCGCGGGCGAAGGCCGGCCAGCGCTCGACCGCGTCGGACACCGCCGTGCGCACGATCTTGCCGCTGCGGACCGCCTCGAGGCACGGGCCGTCGCCGAGGCGGTACTGATCGGCGTCGAGCTCGCTCACGACGTCGCTGGTCGCCGTCGCGGTGTGCGGCCGTTCCCCGGTCACCAGCGTGATCGACGCCTCGTCCACCCCGGGGACGGCGTGGCGCACCTGCAGGCACACGTGCCGCAGCAGGATCCTGAAGTCGTCCTCCTCCTGCAGGACGGCGGTCAGGGCTTCCAGTGCACCGGTGACCTCGTCGAACAGCGGCGAAGGCGTCGCGGCGGGCTCCATTTCGGCTCCTCCCGGTCGGGCGCGGAAAAACCGGGTACCCGTTTCACCCCGGACCATGTCCCGGCACGTTTGCCGACGCCCGCGGATTGGTAACCCGGCGGCATGTCGCTGGGTGAGGCCTCTTCCGGCGAGCTGCCGCTGGACGGCGAGCTCGCCGTGGTCGCCGCGCGGATGTCGGGGCTGCTGCTTTCGCGCGAGACGGTGGATTCGGTGCTGGAGCTGATCGTTTCGCTGGCGGGGTCGACGATCCGCGCCGCCGCGGGGGCCGGGGTGACGCTCGTCGACGGCGCCGGCGGCCTCACCACGACCAGTGCGTCGGCACCGCTCGTGAGCGCCGCGGACACCCTGCAGTACGACCTGGGCGAAGGGCCGTGCCTCGCCGCGCTGCGCGAGTGCGCGCCGATCCGGATCGGCGACGTCACCACCGAACGGCGCTGGCCGCGGTGGTGCGCCGCGGCGGCCGGCTCCGGGCTGCGCTCGGTGCTCTCGGCCCCGATGAGCACGGAAGACGGCTGCCACGGCGCCATCAAGGTCTACGCGACGACGCCCGGCGCGTTCGGGCCGGTCGACGAACGGGCGCTGGTGACCTTCGCCGAGCGCGCCGCCGTGCTGGTCGCGAACGCACGGGCCTACGCGCGGGCCGCCCGGTACAGCGACCGGTTCAAGGACACCCTCCGCGACCGCGACCGGATCACCATGGCGAAGGGCTTCCTGATGGGCCGCGACGGTCTCGACGAGGACACCGCCTTCGGCCGCCTGCTGGCGCTGGCGCGCGCCCGCGGCCGCACCCCGGCCGAGACCGCCGCGGAGCTCGTCGCTCCGGCCTCCCGGGAGGGGTGACCACGCATGCGCTTCCTGCCCGAAGAGGAGCAGCGGCGCCGGCTCGCGGCTTGCTTCCCCCGGAGCGAGCTGACGCTGGAACAGCTGTGGGTGCGGTACTTCGCGCTCGGCGGCAGCCTCAGCCTGCTGGAGCTGGACGCCTACCTGAACGGCCTGACCACGCTGCCGAGGGTGGACCGCGACATGCTCGCCCACGCCGTCAACGAGCGGCTCGACGAGCTGACCGGCCCGGCCCGCGCGCCCTACAGCCACCCCGCCCGCGACGGCAAGCCGTTGCACGGCCCGCTGCGGGCGCTGGTCGACCTGCTCGAAGGCGCGCACCGGGCCCCGCCCGAGCGGCTCCCCGCCGTCGTCGCCGAGGCGGGCCGCGCCCTCGACCTGGCGATCGACGTCTACCTGGCCGACTACGACCAGCGGACGCTCGTGCCGCTGCGCCCGGGCGCCGCCGAGTTCGACATCGAGACCACGCTGGCCGGCGAGGTGTTCCGCCACGCCGGCACCACCGTGGCGCGCGACGGACCCGCGCCGGTGCTGTGGACGATCCTGCTCGACGGCGTGGAACGCCTCGGCGTGCTGAAAATCGTCCCGGCGGACGGCGCCGACCCGGACGACGTGGTGCTGCAGGAGCAGTGCCGCTGGCTGGCCACGCTGCTCGGCCACCTCGTCACCGTGACGACCCAGTACGGCGACGGCCTCGACGCGCGACGACGGCGGCGGCAGCGCAGTTCCCCCGCCGAGCTGCTGTGGCAGAGCCTGCCGCCGCTCACCGGGGCTACGGAGAGTGTCGTGGTCGGCGCGAGCGTCCAGCCGGCGTATGACCTTTGCGGCACCGTGTTCGACTACGCACTTTCGGAGAACCGGGCGCAGCTCGCGCTGTTCGACGCGAGCCCGCGCGCTGGGGGTGCGTATACGGCCGTGGTGACTGCGCTCGCCGCTTACCGCGCCGCGCGTCACGACGGAGCCGCTCTCGCCGGGCAGTTCGCGGCGGTCGGCGCCGAGGTCGGGGCGGGGCCTGCTGTGACGGGGGTGCTTGCCGAGCTGGACGTGCGGACGGGAGTACTGCGGTGGCTGGCCGCCGGGCATCCCGCGCCGCTGCTCGTCCGGGGCGGTGAGGTTCTGCCTGCGGTGGGGTCCGCGGCGGCGGGGTTCGGGGGCGGTGGTGGGCCGGTGGTGGAAGCTCGCCTTGAGCCTGGTGATCTGGTGGCGTTGTGCTCGCGGGGGGTCGGCGATACGCGGGATGCGGCCGGGGAGCCGTTCGGCCGCGCGCGGATCGCGGCGCAGCTCGGTGCTGACCCCGGCGAGCTGCCGCCGGAGATCGCCCGCCGCCTGACCCGGGCGGTCTTGAGCCACGGCGACGAGCTGCGGCACGACGCGGGTGTGCTGGTGGCCCGCTGGGTGCCCCGCTGAAGCCTGCGGCGCCCCAGGCAGCCGTGGTCAGCCGGCCGCGCCGTGGACGCCCGTGGCCAGCAGCTCGCGCAGCGCGTCGGACAACGACGCGAACATCGGGACCCCCGCCGCCAGCCCCGTGACCCGGAACAGCCGGGCGAGCGTGCGGCTGTTCGCGACCACGCAGAACCGGCGGCCTTCGGCGTCGGCGCGCGCCGCGGCCGCGGCCAGGGCGCGGGCGCCGGCCAAGCCGACGAACGCCACGTGGGTCAGATCCGCCACCGTCGTCCCCGGTGGGGCCGAGCGCAGTTCGCGCTCGAGGATCGGCAGGGTCAGCGCGTCGATCTC
The DNA here is from genome assembly GCF_014873755.1 of Amycolatopsis lexingtonensis. NCBI lineage: Bacteria > Bacillati > Actinomycetota > Actinomycetes > Pseudonocardiales > Pseudonocardiaceae > Amycolatopsis > Amycolatopsis lexingtonensis. Next base: position 794,645 of record NZ_JADBEG010000001.1, on the reverse strand, counting down.
GCCGGCGAAGGTCAGCACGAGGAGACCGGGGCGGTACGCCGTCCGGCGCGCCGTGAGGGGCGCGGACCGGGTCGGGACCGGTGGAGTGGGGGACACGGGTTCGGCAGGCCTTCCGCGCCGGGCGGGCCGGCGACGCGACGGGTGATCAACGACGGGGTCTTGGTACCCAAACCGCCGGCCGGGAAACGCTCTATTTCGCGGTGAACGCCGACCAGAGCCGTTCGGCCGCGCGGTGGGCCGGCTCGCCGGGGCGGATCTCGGGCGTGCCTTCGGGCTGCGACACGGCCACGCCGCCGACGTGCTCCACCAGGGCGACGGCCAGCTCGCGGACCTTGACGTTGAACTCCTGGCTCGCCCGGCGCAGCGTCTGCCAGGCCTCGTCGGGCGGGCACCGCCGGACGGCCATGATCGCGCCCTTCGCCTGCTCGATGGCGGCGCGGGAAGCCAGCAGTTCCAGCATCTGGTCGGGATCCCCCGCGGTGGCGGTCTCGGCCACCACCAGGGTCAGCTCGGTGAGCTTCTCGTACCGCCGCAGGATCGCGAGCGGACCGGGGCCGGGCGGCCGGTCGAGCGACGCCGACAGCACGAACATCCCGCTGTCGTCCCAGTACCCCGGGAGCGCGACCGCGCCGCGGACCGCGTCGTAGCGGACGTCCGCGAACACGGCGTCCCGGGTCAGCTCCGGCCAGCGTGGGTCGCCGAAGAGGTCGTCCGTCGTGACCGGCTCGCCGGTGGCGGCCGCGACGGCGACCGGGCCGCCGTGCGCCAGGTGCGCGGGCACGAGGTGCTCGGCGACGCCCGCGGCGGCCAGCACCCGCGGCGGGCGGTCGCCCTGGCTGACGGTCAGCGCCGCGCCGAGGCACCCCGGCACCTCGACGGCGATCCGTTCGAGCAGCGCCTGCAGCAGCTCGGTCAGCGGCTTCCACCGGTCGGCCGCGTTCGCCAGCGTTTCGGTCACCGACACCTCCACCCGTGTTCCGCTTCTTGATTTACCGCAAGACGTCCTCGTCCACATCCATCGGCCGGACGCACCGGGGCGCCGCACAACCCGAACGAGCGGTTTTCCGGCCCCTCGCGGGCGGGTATCCCGGCGGTGGACCCGAGGAGGGCACCATGACCGACCGGCGGTACCGGTGATGTTCAGCGAGGTCGTGGTCGTCGGGCAGATCGCCCGCGACCGCCAGGATCTGCTCGGGGGGAAGGGCGCCAACCAGGCCCTCGCCCTGAGCCAGCTCGGGACGTCGGTGGCGCTGGTCGGCGTCGTCGGCCGCGACCGCGCGGGCGATTCGCTGCTCGCCCAGGCCAGAGCCGGCCGGATCGGCACGTCGCACGTCGTCCGCCGCGCGAGCGCCGAGACCGCGCGGCTCGGGGACGAGCCGGACGCGACGCTGCTCACCGAGACCGACGTCTTCGCGGCGTCGGCGCCGATCTCGGCCGCCGGGTCCCTCATCGTGCAGCTGCGGCAGCCCGCCGCCGTCGCGTTACTGGCGGCGCGGCTGGCGCACACCGCGGGCACCCGCGTGGTGCTGGACGGCGCACCGCGGGACGACGAACTCACCCCGGACCTGCTCGCCCTCGCCGACGTCGTGTGCGCGGACGGCCCGGACGCCGAATTGCTCACCGGGCAGCCGGTGCCCGACGTCGCCGCGGCCGCCCGGGCCGCCGCCGAGCTCCGGCGGCGCGGGCCGTCGCTGGTCGTGCTGGAAGTGGGCGCGGAAGGAAACCTCTTCGCCGGGCCGGAGGGCACCTGGTTCGTGCCGCACGTCGAGACCGACGTCGTCGACCCGGCCGGCGCCGGGGACGCGCTGGTTGCGGCCCTGACCGCCGCGCTCACCCGCCGCCACCCGCTGGAGACGGCGGCGAGCCTGGCCGTCGCGGCGGCCGCGGCGACGACCGAGCACGCGGGCGGGCGCCCCCGCCTGTCCCGCCCCGACCTCGAGCGGCTGCAACCCCGGCGGCTGGAGACGGTCCACGCCTGACCCGCGCGGCCGGCAAAGGTCTTGAATGAGTCATTCAGGTCACCGGAGGTCCTGAATGACTCATTCAAGACGCGCGGCTACAGACCGGGCAAGCGCTGTTCGAGACCCAGCAGCGCCGCGAAGGGGTCACCGCGCTCGGCCAGCCGGTCCGGGACGTCCCGGACCGTCCACCGGTCCGGGGCCAGCTCCGGGTCGTCCAGCTCGTCCCACTCCAGCGGCACCGAAACCGGCGCGCCGGGCCGCGGCCGCACGCTGTAGGGCGCGACCAGCGTCTTGTTCAGCACGTTCTGCGTGTAGTCGAGCCGCGCCCGCCCGCGGCGCTTGTCCTTCGTCCACGCCCAGCTGAGCAGGTCCGGGAGCACCCGCCCGATCGTCTTCGACACGGTTTCGGCCCACGCGCGGGTCTGCTCGTACGTGCAGTGCGCCGCGATCGGCACCCACACCTGGATCCCGCGCTGCCCGGTCACCTTCGGCCGCCCGGTCAGGCCGAAGTGCTCGAGCGCGGTGCGGTGCAGCCGCGCCAGCTCCACGACCTCGGCGAACGTCGTCTCCGGGCCGGGGTCGATGTCGAACAGCACCCACGTCGGGTGGTCGACGTCCGCCGCGCGGGACGTCCAGGCGTGCAGCTCCAGGGCACCGTAGTTCGCCAGCCACGCCAGGGTCGCGACGCTGTCCGCCACGACGTACCGCCGGCTCTCCCCCGGCTCGGCGCGCTCGTTGTGCCAGGTCGTCAGCCATTCGGGCGCGTGCCGCGGGACTTCCTTCTGCCAGAAGCCGGGTTCGGTCACGCCCTGCGGGAAGCGCTGGGTGTTGAGCGGGCGGCCCGCCAGGTACGGCAGCATCACCGGCCCGACGGTGGCGTAGTAGCGGATGAGGTCCCGCTTCGTCACCGGCTCGCCCTCCGCCGCCGGGAAGAGGACCTTGTCCAGGTTCGTCAGGGCGAGCTCCCGGCCCGCGACCGACCACTTGCCCTTCGCGCCGAGCGCGTCGAGGGCGGCCAGTTCGGCGTCGGTCGCGGCCGGGAAGCCCACCGCCTCCTCCGCCTCGCCGGCCGGCCGGTCGCCGTGCCACAACGCGTCGGGCGCGGCCGCCACCTCGTCGTTGGTGCGGCCGCTCTTCACCGACCGCGGGTGGTCTTCGGCGTCCCAGCCGGCTTGGGCGTGTTCATCCTGCTTGTGCAGCAGGAACCACTGGTCCTTCTCCCCGCGGTTCGTGCGGACCAGGACGAACCGGCCGGCCAGCTTCTCGCCGTCCAGGTCGAAGTGCAGGGTGCCGTCCTCGATCGCCTTCGCCGGGTCGGCGTCGACCGGCCGCCACTCGCCGCGGTCCCAGACGATGACGTCCCCGCCGCCGTATTCGCCGTGCGGGATCACGCCTTCGAAGTCGGCGTACTCGACCGGGTGGTCTTCGACGTGCACGGCCAGCCGGCGGGCCTTCGGGTCCAGGGTCGGCCCCTTCGGCACCGCCCAGCTGACCAGGACGCCGCCGAGCTCGAGCCGGAAGTCGTAGTGCAGCCGGCGCGCGCGGTGGCGCTGCACGACGAACCGGTGCCCGTCCGGCGCGGCCGCAGCCCCGCCGGACGGCTCCGCGGTGCGCCCGAAGTCGCGCATCTCCTGGTAACGCCGCAGTTTGCGGCCCGGGGCGGCTGCCATGGAGACGGGGTACCCAGTCGCTCCCGGTGTCAGCCCAGCGCGCCGCGGATGAGGTCGCGCACCCGGTCCGCGATCGCCGCCGGCGGGCCGAGCAGCAGGTTTGCCTTGGCGCTCTCGACGCCGGGGTGCGGCCGCGTCGGCGCCACCGCTTCGGCCACCTTGGCCGTCGCCGCCATCGCGCGCAGCCGTTCCGGCGGCCGGTGGGCGCGCAGCAGCGGGAACTCCTCCCGCTCCTCGTGCTCGGCGTGCGCGAGCACGTCGTCGCGCAGCTGCACGAGCAGCGTGTCGAAGCCGTCGGCCTCGGGCCCCATCTTCTGCAGCGTCGTCAGCAGCTCCTTGGCCCGGTGCTCCTCCCCGAGCCGCGCCTCGACGACCGGCACCGCCGCCGGCTCGAGGTCGCGGATTTCGGGGTGCACCACCAGTTCCTCGGCGGTTTCGTGCACCGCGAGCAACCGCACGAGGTCGTGGAACAGGTCCTGGCGCAAGTCGCCTTCGGCTGTTTCGAGCCCGGCGAACAGCTCGCGGATCTCCCGGTGCTGGCGCTGCAGCAGCTCGATGACGTCTTCTTCGTGGTCCGGCACGGAAAGCCTCCCTCATTCGGTTGCGGCAGGCTTTCCCCGTAACCGGCGGGTTACTCGCGCCGGCCCGCGACCGTGAGCCACACCGCACCGGCGGCGGCCAGCGCGAGCCCTGCCACCGTCCACCACGACCACCAGCCGAAGAACGCGACGACCAGCCCGACGGCGAGCAGCACTCCCCCGCCGACCGAAGCCGTCTCGCCGTTCCCGGCCTTCGAAAACCCTCCGGCGACGGCCATCAGCCCACCTGCCCGTCGACCGCGGCCACGACGAGCGCCGCGCAGCGCGTCAGCGGCAGGCCCCGCTCCCGCGCCATCGACACCAGGGCCGCGTGCGCGGCCGTCCGGTTCAACCCTTGGGCCGCAAGGACTTCCAGCGCCAGGCCGACGACGTCGGTGGCGGGCGGGGCGACGGTGCGCACGGGCATCGGAGGACCTCCGGCTCGGTCGGGGTACGGCGGACGCGACCGGTTACCCCGCCGCGCCCGCGTTCACACCGCTCCAGCCCACTCTTCCGGGTGGTGCCCGGTCAACTCCCGGCGAGCCACACCGCGCCGTCCGGCGGCACGCGGCCGTCGTCGAGCGGACCGCTCGCGAGCAGCACCCGCGCGCCGTCCGGCAGCGCGTACGGCTCGGCGGACAGGTTCACCACGCACCCGAACCCCGGCTCGCGCGTGAAGGACAGCACGCCGTCCGGGGCGGGCAGCCACGTCAGCGTCCCGTCGCCCAGCGCGGGGTGTTCCCGGCGCTGGGCGAGAGCCGCGCGGTACAGGCGGAGCATCGAATCCGGGTCCGCCGCCTGCGCCTCGGCGGTCAGCTTCCCCCAGTGGGCGGGCTGCGGCAGCCACGTCGGCGCGTCGCCGCCGGTGAAGCCGAACGGCGGCGCCGAGCCCGACCACGGCAGCGGCACGCGGCAGCCGTCGCGGCCGCGGCGGGTGTGGCCGGAACGTTCCCACGTCGGGTCGGCGAGCACCTCCTCGGGCAGGTCCTCGACCTCCTCCAGCCCCAGCTCCTCACCCTGGTACAGGTAGGCGCCGCCGGGCAGGGCGAGCATGAGCAGCGCCGCGGCCCGGGCCCGGCGCAGGTCGCCGAAGCGCGTCACGTGCCGGACGACGTCGTGGTTGGACAGCACCCAGGTCGCGGGCGCGCCGACCGCGCCGAGGGCTTCGAGCGTCCGGTCGATCACCTCGCGCAGCGCGGCGGCGTCCCAGTCGCAGCGCAGGAAGTCGAAGTTGAACGCGGTGTGCAGCTCGTCGGGGCGGACGTACCGGGCGAGGCGGTCCGGCCGGTCGACCCACGCCTCGGCGACGAACACCCGGTCCGGGCCGAACTCGCCGGCGACCTTCCGCCACGCGCGGTAGATGTCGTGCACGCCGTCGAGGTCCCAGTGCGGGTGCCGGCTGCGGTCCGGCGGCTGCGCGATCTCCTCCTCGTCGGCGCCGAGGTCGGGGAACGCCGGGTCCTTGAGCAGGCCGTGGGCGACGTCGATGCGGACGCCGTCGACCCCGCGGGCGAACCAGAACCGCAGCAGGTCTTCGAATTCGGCGCGGACCTCGGGGTGGTCCCAGTTCAGGTCGGGCTGCTCCGGCGCGAACAGGTGCAGGTACCACTCGCCGTCGGCCACGCGGGTCCAGGCGGGCCCGCCGAAGACGCTGCGCCAGTCGGTCGGCGGCAGCTCGCCGCCGGGGCCGCGGCCCGGCCGGAAGTGGTAGCGCGCGCGTTCGGGGGCGCCGGGACCGGCGGCCAGCGCGGCCCGGAACCAGCGGTGGCGGTCGGAGGTGTGGTTCGGCACGACGTCGATCAGCACCCGCAGCCCGAGCCGGTGCGCTTCGGCGACCAGTTCCGGCACGTCGTAGTCGCTGCCGAACAACGGGTCGGCTTCGCGGTGGTCTTCGACGTCGTACCCGCCGTCGACCATCGGCGAGCGGTACCACGGCGTGGTCCACACGGCGTCGATCCCGAGTTCGGCCAGGTACCCCAGCCGGGAGCGCAGCCCGGCGAGATCGCCGGTGCCGTCGCCGTTCGAGTCGGCGAAGCTGCGTACGTAGACTTCGTAAACCACGGCGTCCCGCCACCAATTCGCGTCCATGACACCGAGTATCCGGGACCGGCCGGCCTACGCTCGGCGCGTGACCTGGGAGTGGGACGAGACGCTGTACGCCGGCAGCGCCGCGCACTACGTCCGCGGCCGGCTCCCGTACCCGGCGGCGCTCGGCGCGGCGTTCGCCGCCGAGCTGGGGCTGGACGGCACCGGGCGGCTGCTCGACGTCGGCTGCGGACCGGGCTCGCTGACGCTGGTGCTGGCGCCGTACTTCGCCGAAGCGGTCGGGCTCGACGCGGACGCGGACATGCTCCGCGAGGCCGCCCGGCTCGGCTCCGGGAGCTGCCGGTGGGTGCACCGGCGGGCCGAAGCGCTGCCGGCCGGGCTCGGGGAGTTCCGGCTGGTGACGTTCGCGCAGTCGTTCCACTGGCTGGACCGGCCGCGGGTGGCCGCGGCGGCGCGCGGGATGCTGGCGCCGGGCGGCGTCCTCGCCCACGTCCACGCGACGACGCACGAAGGCGCCGAAGGAACCGTCCCGCGGGCGGCGATCACCGAGCTGGTGCGAAAGTACCTCGGCCCGGTGCGGCGGGCCGGCCGGGGCGCCCTGCCCGGTGGCACCGCCGGCGGTGAAGCGGACATCTACCGCGCCGCGGGGTTCACCGGGCCGAGGCGATTCGAGGTCCCCGGGCAAGCGGTCACCCGCACCGCGGACGAGGTCGTCGACAGCGTCTTCTCGTTGTCCAGCGCGGCACCCCACCTGTTCGGCGACCGGCTGCCGGAGTTCGAAGCGGAACTCCGGCAGCTGCTGCGCGGGACCTACACCGAACGGTTCGGCGAGATCGCCGTCGACGTCTGGACGCCGGTCACCAGGGGTTGTTGAAGTCCTCTTCCTCCTCGACGGCGGCCCGGGGACGGCGGGCGTGCCGAGGCTCGTCCCGGACCGGCCGCGGGACCGGGGCCGACGGCGCGAACCCGCCGGGGCCGGGATACTCCTCCGCGTCGAAGGCGGAGGCCGGCTCGGCGTGCGAGCGGTCGGTGCTCCAGCCGGACTTCGTCTTGCGCTGCGCGACCTCGCGGATGTGCTGCACGTACCGCTCGGCCGCCTGGACCTGCTTGGTCATGTACTCCTGCGAGCGGGCCTTGATCTCCTCGCCCTGCTGTTCGCGCAAGGCACGTCGATCGGCCTGCTCGCGGACGAGGCCGTCCAGCTCCGCCTTCATCCCGTCGATGTCGCTCATGCCTCTCCTCACCAGGTCCGGCGGGCGGACGGCGGGTCTTCGTCGTCGTTGAGCGAGCCGATGATCCGGCGCCCGGGCTCGCCGAGGTTGTCGAAGACCGCGCCTTCGATCCGGTAGGCGGGCGACTTGCGTTCGGTGTCCCCGCCGCCGGCGCCGTGGCCGCCCATCGCGCCCATGCCCGGCATCCCGGCCATCGACGAACCGGCGGCCCCGCTCGCCCCGGCGGCCGCGGGTGCGAACGCCCCCGCGGGCTGCGGCTGCGCGGCCCCGGCGCCGGTGTGCGCGCCGCCGGACACCGGCGAGTCGCCGAGTCCCGCGCCGCCCGCCTCGAAGCCCGCGCCGGTTACGTGGGCACCGCCGCCGATCCCGCCACCGTGCGCACCGCCGCCCCCGCCCCCGTGTGCACCGGCGCCGTCGCCGCCGTGGGGCTTGAGGTCGTCGCCGCCGTGGGGCTTGAGGTCGTCGAGGGTGCCGCGGTGGGTGGGCAGGTCGTCGTCGAGCTTCTTCGACGGTGTGTCGCCGAGCGCGTCCGAGGGCTTGCCGTCCTCGCCGAGGGTGTAGGTCGTCGGCTTCCCGGTGCCGTCGTCGACGGTGACGACCGTCGGGCCGTCCGCGCCATCGGGCCGCTCGGCGGTGATCTTCAGGTCGCCGTCCTGGATGTGGATCTTGCCGTCCGGGCCCGGGCGGTAGCAGTCGTCGTCCGTCCCTTGTGGACCGTCGGCGGACTTGCCGTCGCCCGACCAGTCGAGCTTGAAGTCCTTCGGGTCGCCGGGCCCGTCGCCGACCTTGATGTCCATCTTGCCGTCGTGGTCCGGCTCGGTCATCTCGAAGGTCTTGTCGCCCTGCTTGACCTTGAGAACGTCGGGGTCGTCGTCGCCCTTGGCGTCCGGCTTGCCGTCGCCGTCGGTGTCCTTGCCGTCGCCGAGGAGACTGTCGGGCTTGCCGTCGCCGTCGGTGTCGAGGCCGGTGCCGCCCGGCTCGGTCTTGATCGGGTCGCCGTCGAGGCCCTTGAGCGCGTCGGCCGCCTTGTTCTTGGCGTCTTCCGCCGCCTGCTCGGCCGCGGCCTTGCCGTCGTCACCCGAGCCCGAGCCCGAGTCGCCGCCGCCCGAACCGGAACCGCCGCCGAGGCCACCGGCGCCGTCGTCGGTCTGGATGCCGGGACCGCTGAACTCCTTCAACGCGTCCGCGGCCTTCTGCTTGGCCGCTTCGGCGGCCGCGGCCGCGGCGTCTTGGCCGCTCGCGGACGGGGGTGGCGTCGACGACGGCGAGGTGTCGTCGGAACCCGCGCCCGAGCCCGAACCGCCACCCGAACCCGAGCCGCCACCGAGGCTGCCCGCGCCGGCGCCGGAATCGGTCTGGATGCCGGGACCGCTGAACTCCTTCAGCGCGTCCGCGGCCTTCTGCTTGGCTTCCTCCGCCGCCTGGGCCGCCTGCTGCTTGGCCGCCTCCGCCTGGGCCGCGCCGTCGTCACCGCCGCCGCCCGAACCGGAACCGCCACCCGAACCGGAACCGCCACCGGCGGACCCCTCGGGGATCGGCGGGATCGAGCCACCGCCGCCCGCCCCGGAGCCGCTGCCCGAACCTCCGCCCGAGCCGCTGCCGGAACCGCCGTCCGCGCCGCTGGGCAGGTCGGTGCCGGAGCCACCGCCGACCCCCGCGCCCGGCGTGCCGGACCCCGAGCCGGTGTCGGGGATCGACGGCACCGGGCCACCGCCCCCGCCGCTTCCCGAACCACCGGACCCCGAACCGGAGCCACCGCCCGAACCGCCCGAGCCGGATCCGAACCCGTCACCCGAACCGCCCGAGCCGCTACCCGAACCAGACCCGCCGCCCGAGCCGGACCCGAACCCGCCGCCGGACCCACCAGAGCCGGACCCGCCGCCCGAGCCACCCTGGCCGCCGCCCGAGCCGCCGGCCGTGCCGGAGCCCCCGGATCCGCCGCTGCCCGAACCACCGGGCATCGAGACGCCCTCGAACTCGTTCTTGATCCCGCCCATGACCTTGTCGAGAGCGTCGTAGGCCTGGTCGACGAGGTCCTTCGTGTCCTTGCAGGTCTTCTCGAAGCCCTTGTACAGCCGGTCCCACATGTCGGGGTTGAACTGGTTCTGGATCCACTGCTTGGCCAGGTCCTGGCCGTGCTTCTTGATCTCGTCGCCGTCGCAGCAGCCCTGGTCGTTGAGGGTCTTGACCAGGTTGGTGCCGAAGTTGAGGTCCATCCAGCCCGCGATCTGGGCCAGGTCCTGCTCGTTGCCGTGCTCGCCGCTGGCGACCGCGACGACCTTCTGCGCCATCGTGTAGTCGGCCTTGCCGACCAGGTCGGTGTACATCCCGATGACGGCGTCGGCCTTGCCCTTGCACAGCTGGAACACCGTGGTGGCGGTGTTCTTCGTGGCCTCACTGGCGTTGCCGAGCGTCTGGGACAGCTTGGCGGCCTTGGGCTGGATCTTGTCGTTGTAGGTGTCGGACGCCGCGTCGGCGCCCGCGCCGCTCCAGGTCTGGTACAGGGTGCCCAGCTGCGAGCCGGTGTCCTGCACGGTCCGGTCGACCGTCTCCGAACCGCGCTTGAAGTGCGCGGCGTCGGCCATGAAGTCCGCGAAGCTGATGCCGCGCTGCTCGTCGAACGGCGCGCGGATGTCCTTGTCGAGGTCGAGCGCGCGGGTGTTGCCGCGGCAGTCGTCCGGGATCTTCGCCAGCAGCGAGCCGAACGTCTCGAACAGCTTCAGCGCGGGCGCGGCGGCGTCGAAGATCTCGTCGGACGTCTTCGTCCCGCTGGTGCTCCCGTCGTCACCGGTCGCGGGCGGCTGGGTGCCGTCGAGCTTCGACTTGCCCTCGTCGACGGCCTTCTTTTCCTGGTCTTCGTTGTAGGAGTTCTGGTCGCCGCTCTGCTTGGCCTTGTCTAAGGCTTCGTCGACCGACTGCCCGGCGAACAGCGGGTTGGCGTTGTACGCGTTCGCGTACTTCTCGGCTTCCTGCCGCTTCTGCTTGATGTCGTCCGGTTCCTGGTCGGCCAGGAACGGCGGCGGTGGCGGGTTTTCCCGCAGCCAGCTGCTGATCAGCGCGCTCTTCTGCGGCGCGGGGACGCTCGGGTCGTCCAGCAGCGCCTTGACGTCGGACCACTTCTTCTTCTCGTCCGCCATCAGAGACCGCTCCCGGCGTTGTTGATCGCTCCGGCCTGGTTGTCTTCGTTGGCGCCGTAGCTCGACCCGGCGGTGCCGAGGTTGGTGCCGAACGACCCCAGCGTGCTGCTGTAGCCGGAGACCGCGGCCCACAGCGCTTGCGCGCCCGCGGTGTACTTCGTCGCGTGGGTGCCGTGCGCCCGGCCGAACTTCTCCGCGGTCACCTGCGAATTCTGCAGGTCCGGGTTGTCGTCCAGCAGGTTTTCCGCCAGGTCACCGATCGTCTTCGAGGCCGTCGACAACGCCTCGGTCGTCGCGGTGTACCCCCCGCCGCTCATTTCAGCGCCTCTCCTGTAGCTCCGCCAGTTCCCAGGGCTTCCGCGAGCACGGCGGCCACCGATCCCACGTCGGTGAACCGGTCGAGCTGGTCCAGCTCGATCGTCACGCCGTAGTAGACCTCCAGCGCCGCCAGCAGCTTGATCCGGCCTTTCGAGTCGATGCCCAGCTCCTCCAAGGGGGCGTCGGGCTCGACGAGGGCCGGGTCGAGCCGGAAGGTCTCGCTGACGACCTTCGTGACCTCGGCGCGGTGATCACCCACGGTCGCCACCATAACGTGCCTTCGCGGCCGACCGGGCGACCTTCCCGCTGGAGGTGCGCGGAAGTCCACCGGAAGGGACCAGATGTACCGTGCGGAGGGTGAGGCCGTGCTCGGCGGACACCGCGCGCAGCACGGCCCGGGTCACTTCCTTGACGTCGGCCTCGGCGCCGCGGGCCCATTCGGCGACCACCACCGCGCCCTCCCCGTCGTCGTCGGTCACGCCGAACGCGGCGACGCGGTCACGCCGGACCGCCGGGTGGGCCTCCCCGGCCGCGGCCTCGATGTCCTGCGGGTGGAAGTTGCGGCCGTCGATGACGATGAGGTCCTTGAGCCGCCCGGTGACGTAGAGGTCGCCGCGGTGCACGACGCCGAGGTCGCCGGTGCGCAGCCAGCCGCCGAGCCCGTCGAGGCTGGCGCCGAACGCGGAGGCGTCGCCGCGCCCCCAGTACCCGGTCGCGACGTTCGGGCCGTGGATCCAGATCTCGCCGACGGCGCCTTCGGGCTGCTCGTGTCCGTCGTGGACGATCCGCACCCGCTGCCCGACCGGCCGCCCGACGGACACGAGTTCCTGCCCGTCGACGGTTTCGACGGCCTGCCCCTGCGCGAGGGTCTCGCGGTCGAAGACGGCACCGCGCGGCCCTTCCGGCCCGGCACTCGCGACGTACACGGTGGCTTCGGCGAGTCCGTAGGACGGCCGGTACGCCTCGCGCCGGAACCCGTGCGGGCCGAAGACCGCGAGGAAGCGCTCCACCGTGGCCGGGCGGACGGGTTCGGCGCCGTTGAGGGCGACCCGCACGTCCGAGAGGTCCAGGCCGTCCTCGGGGCCCGCGTCCGCCGCGAGGTCGTAGGCGAAGTTCGGGGCCGCGGTGAACACGGCGGGGTAGTCGGCGAGCTGCCGCAGCCACCTTCGCGGGCGGTGAACGAACTCCGCCGGGGACATGAACACCGCGCGGCCACCGGCGAACACCGGCAGGCACAGCAGCTGGATCAGGCCCATGTCGTGGAAGAACGGGATCCAGCCCGCGCAGGTCGTGCCTTCGTCGACGGCGTAAGCCTGGCTGCCCTGCCAGCAGGCGGCGACGATCGCCCGGTGCGGGATCACCGCGCCGGCCGGTTCACGTGTCGACCCCGACGTGTACTGCAGGTACGCGGGTGTCTCCGGGTCGGCGAACACCGGATCGGCGCCCGGCCCGGTCAGCTCGTCCACCACGACGACGTGGTCGTGCGCGGGCAGCCGCGCCGCCACAGCCGACGACGTCAGCCACACGCGCGCGCCGGAGTCGGCCAGGACCCCGGCGAGCCGCTCCGCCTGCGTGGCGTTCGACGGCACCATCAGCGGGACCGCGACGAGGCCGGCGGCCAGCGCGCCGAAGAACGCGAGCGGGTAGGCGAGCTCCTGGCCCGCGAGGATCGCGACCCGCTCGCCCGGCTGGGCGGCCCGCCTCAGCTCCCCCGCCACCACGCGGACCCGGGCGGCGAACTCGGCCCAGGTCAGCGTGTGCTCGGCGGCGTGGGTGTGGTCCTGGTGGGTGTAGAGCGGCCGCGGGTCGTCCGCGCGGGCGAAGAGCCGCTCCACGATCGAGACGCGCAGGACGTCCTCGGGCACGGTCACCGGCGCGGTCGGACGGGGCACGCCGCGGAACCTACCGCGCGGCCCAGAGCTCCTCGAGCCCGGCCACGTCCACGACCACGCAGGTACGCGGGAACAGCGTGCCGGTGAGGAACTCGTGCGTCGCCTCCTCGCGGTCGGCGCAGGCGTCGCGCAGGACGACGACGCGGTAGTCGCGGTCCATCGCTTCGCGGACCGTGCTCAGCACGACGCCGCTGGTGCTGATCCCGGCGAGGACGAGCGTCGTGATCCCGCGGTCGCGCAGCTGCCGGTCGAGGTCGGTGGTGGTGAAGGCGCCGACGCGGATCTTGCGCACCCGGACGTCTTCGTCCTTCGGCGCGAGCCGGGCGTGGAGCTGCGTGCCGGGCGCGTCCGCGTGCATCGCGGCCCGGCGGTCGGGGGTGGCGACGGCCGCGAACACGCTCGTCTCGGGAATGGCGTCGAATTCGGCGTCTTCGAACGCGACGCGCACCCAGCCGACGTGCCCGCCCCGCGTGCGGACGTCGTCGATGGCGGCGATGACGCGGTCGAGCAGCGGGCCCGTATCGGGCAGCTGCCCGAGGATCCCCTCTTGGTAGTCCATCACGAGCAGGGTGGTGCGGTTCGGGTCAAGCGTGGTCATCTTCGTCCTCGGGTCGGGTGGTGTTTCTGGTCAGGGCACGGTCGAAAACGGTCAGCAGCAGGAACACGACGCCGATGCCGATGAGCAGCAGCGCGAAGCCGTGCAGGCCGGCGGTTTCGGCGGCGGGGCCGAAGAAAGCGCCTTGCAGCGCGGAAGAGACGATCGCGCCGAGGTAGCCGAAGGTGCGCAGCAGCCCGGCGGACGCGGCGATGTCGGCGGGATTCGCCTGGCGGTACACGGAGTTCTGCAGCGCGAGGCTGTTCAGCCCCTGCGGCACCCCCGACACGAGCGCGAGCACCACGAGCAGCCACACCCCGGCCGAATCGTCGAGCGCCAGGAGGAGCGCGCAGCCCGCGAGTTGCCCGAGCCCGGCGACGATCAGCTTGCCGCGCACGGCTTCCCGGCGGCCGCTGACGAGCGACACGACGATCGCGGTCGCGAACAGCGGCAGCGTCGCGAGCCCGGTCTGGGCCGCCGACAGGCCGCGGGCGTGCTCGAGCCATTGCGTGTAGCCGTAGAGGAAGCTGTACGCCACGACGTAGGCGAGCAGCGCGCGGCCGTAGGTGCGCAGCAGCGGGCCGTTGCGGCCGAGCAGCCGCAGGTCGATGAACGGGTGCGCGCAGGTCAGCTCGCGCACGGTGAACCCCGCGGCACCGGCGGCGGCGAGCACGGGCAGGTACCACTCCCCCGCGGCCGGGTGCATCAGGAACAGCAGCAGTGCCACGAGCGTGCCGGCGAACAGCGCCATGCCGGGGAAGTCGAGGTCGAACCGGCCCGCCGACGCGCGCTTCGGCGCCTTCGGGAAGCGGCGGGCGCCGAGGACGAAAGCGGCCAGCGCGATCGGGATGTTGACGGCGAAGGTCGCGCGCCAGCCGCCGACGTCGATCAGCAGCCCGCCCAGCGCCGGGCCGAGCACCGAGATCGTCTGGGTCGAGACCGCCAGCACGGTGAGCACGGACGCGGGACTGTCGCGGCCGGTGCGCTCGCTTTCGTCGCGGATGAGCCGCATCGCCGCCGGGTAGCCCGCGCAGGTGCCGAAGCCGAGGACGACCCGCGCGGCGATCAGCACCCCGAGGTTGGGCGCGAGGGTTCCGAGCACGCCGGCGGCCCCGACCAGCGCCGTCGCCGGGAGGAACAGCCGCCGCGGGCCGTAGCGGTCGATCAGCCGCCCGACGACCGGCTGCCCGACCGCCGTGGCCAGGTACAGCGCCGAGATCAGCCACGCGGTCGCCGACGCCGGCTGGCCGAACGCCACGCCGATCGGCACCAGCGCGACCGCGATGATCGTGGAGTTGACCGGGTTCAGCACCGCACCCGAAATGAGCGGGGCCAGCAGTTTCCGGTCGAACCCGGCCTTCGCCCGTTCGCGCGTCGTCACGGTTCGGCGATGCGGCCGAGCAGGGCGAGCGCCTCGGTGACGACGGCCAGTTCGTCCTCCGTGAGCCGCTCCGCGAGAGCCCGCGCCAGCCATTCCTCCCGCGACGCGCGGGCTCCCCGGCCGTACGCGCGGCCTTCGGGGGTGAAGAAGATGAGCTGGCGGCGACCGTCTTCGGGGTCGTCCTCACGGCGGACCAGGCCGAGCTTCTCCAGCGCGGCCACCGTCGCGGCCATCGACTGCGGGCGGACTCGCTCCGCGCCGGCCAGCACGCTCGCCGTCGCCGGCTCCAGCTTCGCGAGCCGGGCGAGCGCCGAGGCCTGCGCGGACGTCAGGTCCCCGACCTCCGTCGCGTCCATCATCTTCCGCCGCAGCCGTCCGACGAGCACGCGCAAGGTCTGCGCGGCCGCCACCGCCGGTGCGGGAACCGTTTTCGGAGCCATATCGACAGGGTAAACTGATCAGGTAACCCTGTCGAGTTTTCGCCGACGACGGCGCCCGCGTTTTCCGGTACCTTCCGGGCCATGGCCGCACCGGAAGCACTGGTCTCCGCTCTCTCGGATCCCGAACGGCTGCTGCTGTTCGCCCGCATCTGCGCCGCGCCCGAAGGGCTGCCGGCGGGCGAGGTCCCGGCCAAGCTCGTCAGACGGCTGACCGACGCGGGCCTGGTGACGGCGGACGGCGACCGCTACCGCCCGGTGCCCGGCGTCTTCCGCGAAGCGCTCGTGAAGGGCCCCGCCGACCCGCTCGACGGGCTGTTCCGGCACGGCAGGCTCGTCACGATCCCGCATTCGGGCAAGCGGCGGCAGCTGCTCCTGGCCACCCTCGCCGAGCGGTTCGAGCCCGGCCGCCTGTACACCGAGCAGGAGGTACGGGAGAAGCTCGTGATGGTCCACGACGACCACGCGACCCTGCGCCGCTACCTGATCGACGAAGGCCTGCTGCAGCGCAGCAACGACGGCGGCGCCTACGGCCGCCCGTCGGAGGCCCGCGCCGCCGGCTGAGTCGCGGGAAGGTCGAACGCCGCCAGCACGGCGGGATCGGCGAACACGACGTTGTGCGCCACGCCCGCTTTCGTCACGGTGAACACCTGCAGGGTGTGCAGCCGGTAGATCCCGGCGTCGTCGCGGCAGTAGGCGACCAGCGCGGGCTGGCCGTTGGCCGACGTGCGCGTCATCCGCCAGTCCGGGCCGCGCATCGCGAACAGCCGCTCGAGGAACCGGCCGTAGTCGTCGCGGCCGCGGAACCACAGCGGCACCGGCGGCATCTCCATGACGACGTCGTCGGCCAGCAGCCCGACCAGCCCGGCGACGTCGGCGCGTTCGAACGCCCGCACGTACCGGTCCAGGACCGCGGCCACCGCCGCGTCGGCCGGTTCGGCGACCTCCTCCACCGACACCCCGCCGAGGCCGGCGCGAGCCCGTTGCAGCGCGCTGTTGACCGCCGCGGGGGTGGTGTCGAGGAACCCGGCCACCTCCGCGGCGCTGAATTCCAGGACGTCCCGCAGGATCAGCACCGCGCGCTGCTTCGGCGGGAGCGTCTGCATCGCCGCCAGCAACGCCAGCCGGAGCGTGCCCCGGCCGGGGTCGTCCGCCGACGCGTCCGGAAAGGGCTGCAGCCACGGGATTTCGAACGACGGCGTCAGCGGCGCGGCCGGGTCGTCGCGGGGGTGACCGAGCCCGGACGGCAGCGGGCGCCGCGCTCGCCCTTCGAGCGCGGTGAGACAGGCGTTGGTCGCGATGCGGTGGAGCCAGGTGCGCACCGAAGCCCGCGCCGGGTCGTAGCCCGGCCACGCTTTCCAGGCGCGGACCAGGGTTTCCTGCACCAGGTCCTCCGCCTCATGGACCGAACCGAGCATGCGGTAGCAGTGCGCCAGCAGCTCACGGCGGTGCGGCTCGACGGCCGCGGCGAAGTCCGGCATCGGCGTCCCTCCCGCCGCGAAATGTACCGGCGGGAGGGAGCGGAGCGCTCACAGGTCGTCGAAGTCCTCGGGCCGCAGGCCGTCGAGCTCGGCGCGGAACCGGGCGACCTCGGCCTCGGTGTCCAGCACGTCGGCGGCCGGCCCTTCGGTCTCCTGCTCGACCTCCAGCTGCACGGACGCGACGTCGAGCACCTCTTCGGCGACGCGGATCGGCGCGCCCTGGCGCAGGCCGAGCGCGACCGCGTCACTGGGGCGGGCCGACACGCGGGTGCCGGAGGCGAGCACGAGGTCGGCGTAGAAGATGCCGTCGCGCACCTCGGTCAGCTCGACCGCGGCGACGCCCTGGCCGAACGCCGCGAGCACGTCGCCGAGCAGCTCGATCGTGCCCGGGCGCGGCTGCGCGATCTGTTCCCGCGCCCGCACCAGGGCTTCGGCCTCGCCGTAGCCGATCATGATGGCGAGCCAGCGGCGGGCGCCGTCGGGTTCGCGGAGCAACATCAGGGGCGCCTCCCCCGGCACCGGAACGGCCATCCCCACGACCTCGATCGGGATCACGCTGACCACCGCACCCTCCGTGTCAATATTCCTCCGCGCGCCAGGTACCCAGAATGTCGGACCCGCAACCGGTCCGGCGCGGGGAGTTTTTTCAACGCGGGCTCTCCTGGGCTGCGGACAACGCCGGGACGCCTTGCCCGGGCGCCCGCAACGCTGTCACCGTCAGAGGGTGGAACCGACGATTTCGCGCAGCGTCACCGTCCCTACCGACGCGGGCACGGTGTGGTCGTGGGTCACCGACCTGCCGCGGATGGGCGAGCTGAGCCCGGAGAACGTCGGCGGCCGCTGGCTCGACGGCACCGGCCCGGCCCTCGGCGCGCGCTTTCGCGGCCGCAACGAGAACGGCGCCCTGCAGTGGTGGACGCGGGTGCGGGTGGTCGCGTTCGAGCCGGAGCGCCGGTTCGCCTTCGACGTGCGGACGCCGTTCGGCTCGCGGGTTTCGCACTGGGAGTACGTGCTGACGCCGGATCCGGGCGGCTGCGTGGTGACCGAGAACTGGTACCGGATCGGCAGCTGGATCGTGCGGAAGTTCATGGGCCCGCGGGTCACCGGCCGCGCCGACCGGCCCGGCTACAACGTCGAGTCGATCGAGTACACCCTCGCGGCGCTCAAGGCGCGGGCGGAGGAGCGGGCCGCCGCGTGAGCTGGGTCGCTCCGAACAGGTCAGTCTCTTGTTGAAACTCATGTCATCCGGCTAGGTTGTTTTTTCGGACCTAGGAGGGACATGACCGACACCGCGCCGAAGCCCGGCCTCGTGCTGCTCGTCGTCTCGACGGCGGCGTTCCTGGCCAGCCTCGACACGTTCATCGTCACCATCGCCTTCCCCGGCATCCGGGCCGCGTTCCCCGGCGACGACCTGGCGACGCTGTCGTGGGTGCTCAACGGCTACACGGTGCTGTTCGCCGCGTGCCTGGCCCCGGCCGGGCGGCTGGCCGACCGCTACGGCCGCAAGCGGCTGTTCCTCGCCGGCGTCGCGGTGTTCACGCTGGCCTCGGCCGCCTGCGCGGCGGCGCCGTCGATCCCGGTCCTCGTCCTCTTCCGCGCGGTGCAGGCGATCGGCGCGGCGCTCGTGATGCCGACGTCGCTGGCCCTGCTGCTGACGGCGTTCCCGCCGCACCGGCGTCCGCTGGCGGTGGGCGTCTGGGCGTCGGTGGGCGCGGCGGCCGCGGCCCTCGGCCCGCCGGTCGGCGGCCTGCTCGTCGAGGCGTCCTGGCGCTGGGTGTTCCTGGTGAACCTGCCGATCTGCGCGGCGACGCTGCTGGCCGGCCCGCGGGTGCTGCGCGAGTCGCGGGACACGTCGACCGGCGTCCCGGACCTGCTCGGCGCGGCCGGGCTCCTCGTCGGCGTGGGCGCGCTGGCCTACGCGCTGGTCACCGCCCCGGACGACGGCTGGGGCTCGGCGGGCGTCCTGGCGGCGTTCGCGGTGGCGGCGCTGGCGCTGGCGTGGGTCCCGCTGCGCTCGGCGCGCCACGCGGTCCCGGTGCTGGACCTGCCGGCCCTGCGCGTCCCGACGCTGTGGCTGGCGTGCGCGACGACGGGCGTGTTCGCGGCCGGCTTCGCGGCGATGCTGTTCGGCAACGTGCTGTTCCTGACGTCGATCTGGCACGACTCGATCCTGATCGCGGGGCTGTCGCTGGCCCCGGGCCCGCTGATGGTGGTCCCGGTGTCCATCCTCGGCGGCCGGTTCGTCCACCGCTTCGGCCCGGGCCCGGTGGTCGCCCTCGGCGGCGTGTCGTTCGGCGCGGGGGCGCTGATCTGGGTGCTGCGGATGGGCGCGACCCCGGACTACGCGGCGTCGATGCTGCCGGGGCAGTTGTTGACGGGTGTTGGGGTGGGGTTGATCCTGCCGAGCCTGTCGGGAGTGGTGGGCACGGTCCTGCCGCCCGCGAGGTGGGGCGCGGGATCGTCGATGGTGACGACGATGCGGCAGATCGGCACGGTATTGGGGACGGCGGTGCTGGTGGCCGTCTTCGCCGGGACGCCCGATCTGACGGACTTCCGGCGCGGCTGGCTGGTGGTGGTCGCGACGGCGGCGGCAACTTGCTTGGGCGGGCTGCTGATCACGGCGCGGCGGCGCACGGACCATTACGTGGAACCCCAGGCGGCGTCCAGCGCCGCGAGTCCATCGTCGATCCTCTCCACCGGGATCGAGCCGTAACCCAGCACCAATCCGGGTAACGGAAAACCGCCGCACAGATCGGAAAGCGTCTGCACCGCCACCCCCGCGGCCGCCGCCCGGGCGGCGATCGGCTCCAGGTCGGCGTCCGCCAACGCGCACAAGTGCAACCCCGCCGCCGAAGGAACCACCCGCAGCCGACCGGCGAACACCCGGTCCAAAGTGGACACCAAACGCTCATGCCGTTCCGCGTACACCTTCGTCGCCCGGCGGAGGTGCCGCGCGAACAGACCGTCGTCGATGAACCGCGCCAGCGCCGCCTGCGCCGACAGGTCGCCGTGCCAGTCGGACAGCTGCCGGGCATGGCACAACGCCTCCCGCAGCGACGCCGGCGCGACCAGGAAACCCAAGCGCAGCATCGGGAGCAGTGTCTTCGAGAACGACCCCACGTACGCCACCCGCCCGTCGCGGTCCAGGCTCTGCAACGGCTCCAGCGGCCGGTCCGAGAACCGGAACTCGCTGTCGTAGTCGTCCTCGACCACGAGCGCGTCCGCTCGCGCAGCCCACGCCAGCAGCGCCGTGCGCCGGGGCAGGGACATCGGGGTGCCGAGCGGGAACTGGTGCGACGGCGTCACGTACACCAGCTTCGTGCGCGGCGGCAGCGCCGAGACATCGAGGCCTTCGCCGTCCACCGGGACGCCGACGACTTCGGCGCCGTGCGAAGCGAACAGCAGTTTCGCCAGCCGGTAACCGGGCTCTTCGACGGCGACGCGGTCGCCCGGGGAAAGCAGCACGCGGCACAGGAGGTCCAGCGCCTGCTGCGCGCCCTGGGTGACGAGGACGTCGTCCGCGCCCGCGCGCACCGAACGGGAAACGCCGGCGTGCCGGGCGATCGCCGCGCGCAGGGCCGGGTGACCTTCCGGGCCCGCGTAGTGGGTGACGCTCTCGCGGAGTTCGCGGGCGAGGAAGCGCCGCCAGGTCTCCAAGGGGAACAGCGCGGCGTCGGGGATGCCGACGCGGAAGTCGAACGCGGGTGTCTGCGTGGGAGCGGCGACCGGTGGCGGCAAGGATCGCCACACCGGCTTCGGCCGCGGGCCCGCCGCCGAAGGTGCCGAACGCGGCCGCGGGGCGGGCAGCGAAGCCGAGACGTAGGTGCCCGCGCCGACGCGGCCGGTGAGGAAGCCGTCGGCGGTGAGGCGGTCGTAGGCCACCGCGACGGTGTTCCGCGACACCGCCAGCCGCCGCGCCAGTTCGCGGGTCGGCGGGAGCCGCTCCCCCGCCCGCAGCCTGCCGTCGAGGACGGCGTCGCGCAGCTGGCGGTAGATCCGGACGCTCAGGTCGCCACGCCCGGCCAGGCTGACGTGGAAGTCCATCGCGCGACCCTAGCATTGGCCCAATCCACGGAGCCATAATTGGATCTGGGATCGGGCCAAGTTCCGCTCTAACGTCATCCTCATGACGAAGACTCCGGACCGCCTGCTCGCCGCCGCCCAGCTGGTGGGCTCGCTCGGCGACGGCGCGTTCCTGACGTGCTCGGTGCTGTTCTTCACCCGGATCGCCGGGCTGACCCCGGCGCAGGTCGGGCTCGGCCTCACCCTCGGCTGGGCGGTCGGCTCGGTCGCCGGGGTGCCACTGGGTCACCTCGCCGACCGCCACGGCGCGCGGGGCTCGGCCGTGCTGCTGGCCCTGGCCACCGGCGCGTCGATCCTGACGTTCCTGCTGGTCCGCTCGCCGGTGCTGTTCGCGCTCGCCGCCTGCCTCTACGGCAGCTGCCAGACCGGCCTGGCCGCCGCCCGCCAGGCTCTGCTGGCCGCGCTCGCCGACCCGGAACGCCGGACGCGCATCCGGGCGCGGCTGCAGTCCGCGGGCAACGCCGGGCTCGCCGTCGGCGCCGGGCTGGGCGGGCTCGCGCTGTCGGCCGACACGGCGTCGGCGTACCTGACGGTGTTCGTGCTCGACGCCGCGAGCTTCGCGGTCACCGCGGTGCTCCTGCTCGCGCTCCCCGCCGTGCCGGTGTCGGCGCCGCGCACCGGCGAGCCGAAGCTGGCCGTGCTGCGCGACCGGCCGTACGCGCTGGTGACGCTGCTCAACGCGATCCTGTTGCTGCGCATGCCCTTGCTGAGCGTCGCGATTCCCCTGTGGATCGTCGAACGCACGGCCGCGCCGGGCTGGACGGTGTCCGCGCTGTTCGTGCTCAACACGGTCGTGGTGGTGCTGCTGCAGGTCCGGGTGGCCGGACGGCTGGCGAGCATCGGCTCGGCGGCGCGGATGGTCCGCCGGTCCGGGGTGCTGCTGCTCGCCTCGTGCGTGGCCTTCGCGGTTTCGGCGTCGGGGACTTCGCCGTGGATCGCGTTCGCGGTGCTGGTCGTGGGCGCGCTGGTGCAGGTGGCCGGGGAGATGCTGCAGTCGGCGGGCTCGTGGGAGATCGGCTTCGCGCTCGCGCCGGCCGATCAGCAGGGCCAGTACCAGGGCTTCTTCGGCACCGGGGTCTCGGTGGCCCGCGCGCTCGGGCCGGTGCTGCTGTCCACCGTGGTGATCGGCTGGGGTCTGCCGGGCTGGCTGCTGCTGGGCGCGGTCTTCCTCGCCGCGGGCTGCGCGATGGGCCCGGCGGTCCACTGGGCCCAGGCCTCGCGGCCGGTCAGGATTTCAGTCGCCGCGCGTTGAGCCCGTACTGCGCCAGCTTCCGGTAGAGCGTCGCCCGGCCCATGCCGAGCTTCGCCGCGGCCCGCACGACCGTCGCCCCCGGCTCGGCCAGGCAGCGGACGATCTCGTCGCGTTCGAGGGCCTGCAGCCGGCTCAGCCGGTGCCCGACCCCGGTGAACACCTCGGCGGGCAGCTGCGGCGTGTCTACCACCTGTGACCGTGAAGCGGCTTCGCGCACAACGCGGCGAAGCTGCTTCGCGTTCTCGGGCCAGTCGTACGCCGTCAGCGCACGAGCCGCCGCGGGCGTGAAAGTGACGTCGCGGCCGCGGTCGCGCCGGGCGAAGTGACGGGCCAGCGGGAGGACGTCGTCCGGGCGGAACCGCAGCGCCGGGACCTCGACGACCCGGTCGACCAGCGGGCTCAGCGCGGCCGGCACCGAAGCGGCGTCCTCGGCGGTGAGGACGAACGGCGGCAGCTCGTCGTGACGGACTTCGGCGAAGATCCGCGCCAGTTCCTCGGCCGCCCACGCGGGCAGCGCGTCCACGCCCGAGACGATCACGCAGGTGCCCTCCTTGGCCAGCTCGGGCGTCCACAGCGTCAGCCAGGTGTCGACGTCGTCGGGGGCCGGCGGGCGCGCGTTGAGGACGCGCTCGCGGGGCCGCAGCTCCCGCCGCGCCAGCGACGCCAGCGCCGTCTTGCCCGCGCCCGGCTCGCCGACGACCGCGACGACCCGGCCACCACCCAGCGCGGTCCGCGCTTCGGCGACCGCCGTCGTCCAGGCGGCCGAGAGCCGCGGCAGGTCGCCGGGGTCGACCCGGTCGGCGTAGACGCGGAAGACCTCGCCCCGCGGAGTCGGGCGGGCGGTGCGGCCGGACGCGCGGGCCAGCATCAGCGCGGCGGTGTTCCCGGCCGCGGCCTGGGCCAGCGCGAGCAGCAGCTCCGAGGACTGCTCCGACCAGGTGGTCAGGTTGACGCTGCCGGCCAGCCCGCCGGTCAGCGGGTCGAGCACCGGCACCGCCGCGCAGGTGTAGCCGCGCAGGTCGGTGCAGTAGTGCTCGGCGGCCCGCACCAGCGACGGCGCCCGGTCGGCCAGCGCCAGGCCCAGCCCGTTGGTGCCCGCGTTGCTCTCCGCGAAGTAGAACCCGGGCGCCAGGTGGACCTTGTCGAGCGAGCGGTTGATGCCGGCGTCCGTGCACAGGCGGCTCAGCACCAGGCCTTCGCTGTCGGTGATCATCAGGCTGATCGGCTCGTTGGCCAGCGTCGCCTGCAGCCCGCGCAGCACCTCGGTGCCGCATTCGTAGAGCAGCGAGCCGGTGTCGACCGCGCCGGAGAACACCGGCACGACCTCGTCTTCGGGGACGCCGTAGCGCTCGCTGCGCTGCCAGGACGCCCGCAGCCGGGCGGCGTCGAACGACCGCGTGACGGACACCTGCGGGTTCTCCACTCGACCTCCCGGAACGCGCCGCTGCGTGGGACTCCGTCCAGCCTACGTCCGCCGCCCGGGTGACGGCGGCCCGAGCTGTCTCATATCGAGACAGCCGACGGGTCCCTGACCAGCCCCGACGTCCCTAGCGTCCCGGGCATGTACAGCAAAGACGGCGAGACCTACTTCATCGTGGACGCCCACGTGGCCCTGTGGGACGCACGCCCGGAGAACCAGCGCAACATCCACGGCAAGCAGTTCATCGACTGCTTCTACGACTACCACCGCAACCTCAGCCCCGAGTCCGAGGTCTGGCCCTACGAGGACTACCTCTACCAGGGCGGCGAGCGGCTGATGCGCGACCTGTTCGAGAACGGCTACGTCGACCACGCGATCTTCCAGCCCGCGTACCTCGGCGCGTTCTACGAAAACGGCTTCGGGCAGACCGAAGAAGCTTTCGCACTCACGCAGAAGCACGAAGGCAAGCTCACCTACAACCACTTCTTCGACCCGCGCTTCGAGCAGGCCGGGATCGACCAGCTGCGCCGCGACGCCGAGCGCTTCGACC
The DNA here is from genome assembly GCF_014873755.1 of Amycolatopsis lexingtonensis. Classification (NCBI taxonomy): domain Bacteria; kingdom Bacillati; phylum Actinomycetota; class Actinomycetes; order Pseudonocardiales; family Pseudonocardiaceae; genus Amycolatopsis; species Amycolatopsis lexingtonensis. The sequence goes on along the minus strand of NZ_JADBEG010000001.1, from coordinate 770,612 downwards.
TCAAAGGCGTGAAGCTCTACACCGCCGAGTGGCAGGGCGATTCGCGCGGCTACAAGCTCGACGGCAAGTGGACGTACAAGTACTTCGAAGCCTGCCAGGAACTCGGGATCAAGAACATCCACGTCCACAAGGGACCGACGATCCGGCCGCTCGACCGCGACGCCTTCGACGTCGCCGACGTCGACCACGCGGCGACCGACTTCACCGACCTCAACTTCGTCGTCGAGCACTGCGGCCTGCCCCGGCTGGAGGACTTCTGCTGGATCGCCACGCAGGAGCCGAACGTCCACGCGGGACTCGCGGTCGCCATCCCGTTCATCCACACGCGGCCGCGGTACTTCGCGCAGATCATCGGCGAGCTGCTGTACTGGCTGGACGAGGACCGCATCCAGTTCTCCAGCGACTACGCGCTCTGGACGCCTCGCTGGCTGATCGAGCGGTTCGTCGACTTCCAGATCCCGGAGGACATGCCGGAGTACGCGCCGTTGACGGTCGACCAGAAGAAGAAAATCCTCGGCCTCAACGCGGCGGCGATGTATGACATCCCGGTGCCCTCGGAACTGCAGCTGGCCCCGGTCGAGCCGCAGGCCGTCTCGGTGGCCTGACATGGACGCCTACGCCGCGCTGGACGCGGTACTCGACCCGGAGCTGGACGAGCCGATCACCGATCTCGGCTTCGTCAAGTCCCTCGACGTCGACGGCGGCCGGGTGACCGTCCACTTGCGACTGCCGACGTCGTTCTGCGCGCCGAACTTCGCCTACCTCATGGCGTCGGACGCGAAGGACGCACTGACGGCGCTGCCGTGGACGACCGAAGTGGTGGTGGAGCTGGACGACCACCACGACTCGGACCTCATCAACGCCGGTCTCGCCGCCGACGCGGGCTACCGCGGCACGTTCGGTCACGAAGCCGATCAGGACTTGGAGGAGCTGCGGGCGACGTTCCGCCGCAAGGCCCACCAGGCGGCGATGGAACGCGCGCTGAGCGTGCTGCTGCGGGCGAACGAGGACGTCGACCTGCACGGCGTCACCCTCGCGGACCTGCCGGACGCGGTGTCCACACAGGCCTTGCTCCGGCGTCGCGAGGCGCTCGGGCTGCCGTCCGACCCGGCGTCGCCGGTGCTGGTCGACCACGACGGAACCCCGTTCCCCCGCGAGGAAATCCCGCTGCGGCTGCGGTTCGCCCGGTCGGTCCGGATTTCGATCGAGGGCAACTCCCACTTCTGCCGCGGCCTGCTCCGCACCCGCTACCCCGAATCCACTGTGGAGGTACCAGCGTGAAAGCCGTCCAGGTCGTCGGGTACGACGCGCCGTTGGAACTGGCCGACGTCCCCGAGCCGTCGGTCAGCGGGCCGTACGACGTGATCGTGCGGATCGGCGGCGCCGGTGTCTGCCGCACCGATCTGCACATCCTCGAGGGGCAGTGGAAGGAGAAGTCGGGCGTCACGCTGCCTTACACGATCGGGCACGAGAACGCGGGCTGGGTGCATGCGGTCGGCAGCGCGGTCACGAACGTCGCCGAGGGCGACAAGGTGATCGTGCACCCGCTGATCACGTGCGGGCTGTGCCGGGCGTGCCGCTTCGGCGACGACGTCCACTGTGCACAGTCGCAGTTCCCCGGCATCGACACCGCGGGCGGGTACGCGGAGTACCTCAAGACGTCCGCGCGCAGCGTCGTCAAGATCGACGACTCTCTGGAACCGGCCGACGTGGCGGCGCTGGCGGACGCGGGGCTGACGGCGTACCACGCGGCGGCGAAAGCGGCGCGGCGGCTGCGCCCGGGCGACAAGTGCGTCGTCATCGGCGCGGGCGGGCTCGGCCACATCGGCATCCAGGTGCTCAAGGCGATCTCGGCCGCGGAGCTGATCGTCGTCGACCGCAACCCGGACGCGGTCAAGCTGGCGGTCTCGATCGGTGCCGACCACGGCGTCATCGGCGACGGCTCGCAGGTTTCGCAGGTCCTCGACCTGACCGGCGGCCACGGCGCGGAAGCCGTGATCGACTTCGTCGGCGAGGGCGGCGCGACCCGCGACGGGATCGCGATGCTGCGGCGGGCCGGTGACTACCACGTCGTCGGCTACGGCGAGAACATCGACGTCCCGACGATCGACGTGATCTCGACGGAGATCAACCTGATCGGCAACCTGGTCGGGTCGTACAACGACCTGTGCGAGCTGATGGTGCTGGCGGCGCAGGGCCGCGTGAAGCTGCACACGGCCCGCTACCGGCTGGAGGAGTTCCAGACAGCCCTCGACGACCTCGACGCCGGGCGCATCCGCGGCCGCGCGATCCTCGTCCCGTGAGCCGGCTGGTCCCGGCGCCACTTTCACGTGAAAGTGACCCGGAGTACGCACTCCGGGTCACTTTCACGTGAAAGCGCGGTGTTACTCGCTGGGCTGGGGTGCCGGGGCCTGGTGCAGCGACAGGTCCTGACCGGCGGCGGAGTCCTGGGCCCAGGCGCCGGACTCCGCCGTCCACGTCTGCCCGGCGAAGCTCACCTTGTCCACGCCCAGCGCCTCCGCCCGGCCGACCAGCCAGCTCGCGTACGTCCAGCCCTGCGCGGCCGGGTGGGCGCCGCTCAGCGCCGCCGTGCCCAGCTCCGCCGTGGCGGCCGCCGCCAGGTCGGCCGGGGCCGCGAGGGTCAGGTTGCGGCAGGTCAGCGTGGCCGGGAACTGGCCGTTGAACGCCGCAGCCATGGCGCGGGCCTGCGACTCCCACTGGGCGTAGGCGTCCGGCACCCCCGAGCGCTGGATCTCCTGGGCGGCCTCGGTGATCGGCAGCGTCTCCCAGCCGGGCAGCTTCTCGAGCTTCTCGTAGAACGCCGTCGCCGCGTAGACGGGGTCACGCAGCTGCGCGACCGTGCCCCAGCCCTGGCTGGGCCGCTGCTGGAAGAGCCCGACCGAGTCGCGGTCACCGCCCTCGAGGTTGCGCAGCTTCGACTCCTGCAACGCGGTGGCCAGCGCGACCGTCGCCGCGTGCGCGGGCAGGCCCAGCTTCGTCCCGACGGCCGAGATCGTCGCCGCGTTGTTCATCTGCTCCGGCGTGAACGTGTAGCCGTCCTGCCCCGGCTGCGCCACCGTGCAGCCCGGCGTCCGCACCGGGCTGCGCGTCAGCACCACCACCACGACGATCCCCGCGGTCAACACCACGACCGCCCCCAGGAAGATCGCCACCTTCAGGCCACACCCGCGCACCCTGCCTCGCCTTCACCCGTTCGCACCAGTCTGCCAAAACCAGGACGCGGCGCGGCGGGTGGAGGTTCAGGCGCCGAGGAAGATCGGGTTCGACAACGCGACCATGGCGTTCGGCTGCGTGGTGTTCGGGCCCCCGGACGGGCGGCGGACCTCGACGCGCACCCACCGCGAGTAGCGCGGGTAGGTCGTCCAGGTGACCGTGGCCGCGCCGGCGTCGCCGACGGTCTCGGTGTGCTCCGGGCCGAGCTGGTCGAGGAACGTCACGGTCGTGCCCGGGACGCCGCCGACGACCGCGCGCACCGTCACCGGCTCCCCGGTGCCGAGCGGCAGCCGGTCGCCGATCCCGGCCGTGCGGCCGCCGCCGGAGGCCGTGAAGTCCAGCTGGACCGCCGCCGACTCGGCCAGCCACGAGCGCCCGGCCTTCAGCCCGGCCAGGAGTTCCTTCCGGCGCAGCCGGTCGGCGAGCACCACCGTGTGCGGCAGCGCGACCCGCTGGTCCGGGTTGTGCGCGTCGGAGTCACCGATGGCCGGGATGAACCGGCCGCCGCGCAGGAGGCCGTCCCAGTGGATGACGCTGGCTTCGTCGTCCTGGGTCCACGGGCCGTTCCAGACCTCGACCAGGTCGGCGATCTCGTACGCGAACTCGTAGGTGCAGCCGAAGCAGTTGGCGAACGGGTGCGCGGCGGTGACCAGGCCGCCCGCGCGGTGCACCTGGTCGGTGAACCGGCGGAAGTCCTGCGGGTCGGCCGCGCGGTAGCGCCAGTCGATCCACGTGCCGGCGGGCAGGCCGATGGCGGGCCAGTGCCCGGACCGCGTAGTCACCTCTTCGCCGTTGAGGATCAGCAGGTCGTCGGTGGCGTACCGGCCCCAGACGAGCTGCGAGCTGGACGTGTTGTGGTCGGTCGAGACGATGAAGTCGAGGCCGGCGGCGCGCGCGTCGGCGACCAGCTGCTCGGGCGTGCGGCGGCCGTCGGAGTGGACGGTGTGCAGGTGGCCGTCGCCGCGGTACCAGGCGCGGCCGCGCTCCCGGGCGGGCGCGGTCTCCGGCGCCGGGTCCGGCTTGAACGGCGCGGCGTCCGGGCCGAAGGTGAGCGTGATGTCCACTTTGTAGTTCAGGCCCTGCGGCGCGACGGTGTACGGGCCGAGGATGACGTGCCAGCGGCCGGGCCTGATCGGGCCGGCGAGGTAGCCGGGCGTGGCCTCGGACGCGCTGATCGAGAACCGGTCGCGGAAGCCGCCGGACCAGCCGCGGAAGCCGCGGGCGTTGCCCAGTTCGTGGCCTTCGGGCCCGAACATGCCGATGTCGCAGGCGTTCCCGCGGGTGCCGGCGGGCACCTGCGGCTTGTCGTAGGAGTAGACGACGTCGATCTGCCGCACCCCGCGCGGGACGTCGACGGGCAGGTAGTACCAGTCCGGGACGTCCGGCTTCAGCGTGCCGGTGACGGTCCGGGTCTGGCTGCCGGTACCGCCCGGCTGGTCGGCGAACGCGACGCCGGGCAGCATCCCCATCGCGGCCCCGGCCGCCGCCACACCGCCCGCGCGCAGCAGCGCCCGGCGGCTCAGGTCCCCAGAACTCATGCGTACCTCCGCATCGAAAGACGACCCGACGCTAGGCCGCGAACGCGAACGCGGACAAGAACCGGCGGTGAACTTTCGGCGAGGGACACTCGCGTCAGGTCAGGACCTGGCGCGCTTGGCGAGGATCTTCGCGAGCGCGACGACGGTGACGGCGGCGGCCAGCCCCAGCCGCGCGACGTCGACCGCGGGCACCCAGGTCACGCTGCCGCCCCGGATGACGAACGCGCCCGAGGGCCGGGCGAACACCCCGAACCCGGCGCCTTCGCGCACCGGCAGCGCCCCGGTGTCGCCACCGCCCCCGCCCCCGCCGCCGAACACCGCCGCGGCCGGGATGACGACGGCCCCGTCCCGCTCGACGGGCTCGCCGTAGACGAGCTTCGCGGAGAACAGGTCCCGTGCCGACGCGGCCAGCTGCCCGAGTTTCATCCCGCCATCCTGGCCGCACCGGGCCACCGCGCGCACCTCCCACCGCGCTGTCCACTGTGGACGAATCACCGGCGGCGGCGCGTGCCCGCCGGAGGCCGCCGCGAGGCGGAGGTGTGAACCGCGTGTATCCGGGGCATTAACAACCGACACCTGTTTCCACGGGGAGAGCGCGCACCGAGGGGAGACCGCGATGACCTTCGACTTCGTCGGCCGCTGGCTGGGCCGGCATCGCGAACAGCCGGGCGTCACGGTGGACCTCTCGTGCGGTGGCCGCGTGACCCTCCGCGAGATCGACGGGCGCCCGGTGCTGGCCATCACCACCGCGCCGGGGCCGGACGGGCGGTCCGAGGTCGCCGCCGTGCCGTTGTCGGAGGCCGAACGCCGCGAGCTGGGGCAGGTCCTGGATCCGGCCGCGCTGCTGGCCTCCTGACCGGGGCCCCTACTTTCGCGGATCTGGATGTTTTCCGGGTCCCGCCCGCCGTAGGCTGCGCACCGTGCTTTGTGGCAGCCCTCGCGAGAAATGCGGTCCCGGCAGTGTGGCGCGGGTCGCTTTTTGTGGGGTTCCCACAACGCAGCCGCCTCGGCATGCGCCATGGCGGACATTGGTCTACCCCGCGGTAATCCAGCAGGGTGTAGACAGGTGCAGGCGACGCTCCAGGACAGGTGCGTCGCCTTCTGTGCGTGGGTACTTGGGAGGCTCAGCCGGTGTTCAGTCGTGTCGCCATCGTCAACCGCGGAGAGGCCGCGATGCGGCTCATCCACGCCGTCCGGGATCTGTCGGCGGAAACCGGGACGCGGATCGAGACGGTCGCCCTCTACACCGACGCGGACCGCACTGCCACCTTCGTCCGTGAGGCCGATCTGGCCTACGACCTCGGTCCGGCGTCGGCGCGTCCCTACCTCGACCTGGCCAAGCTCGAGCAGGCGCTCGTCGAGACGAAGGCCGACGCCGCGTGGGTCGGCTGGGGCTTCGTCGCCGAGGACCCGGCGTTCGCCGAACTGTGCGAAAAGGTCGGTGTCACCTTCGTCGGGCCCAGTGCCGACGCGATGCGCAAGCTCGGGGACAAGATCGGCGCGAAGCTGATCGCCGAAGAGGTCGGCGTGCCGGTCGCGCCGTGGAGCCGCGGCGAGGTCGCGACGCTCGAAGCCGCGCTGGAGGCCGGCGACCGGATCGGCTACCCCCTGATGCTCAAGGCCACCGCCGGCGGCGGCGGGCGCGGCATCCGCATGGTGGCCTCCGGCGAAGACCTCGCCGACGCCTACGAGCGCACCAGCCAGGAAGCCCTGCGCGCGTTCGGCTCCGGCGTCGTGTTCCTGGAGCGCCTGGTCACCGGCGCCCGGCACGTCGAGGTCCAGGTGATCTCCGACGGCGAGACGGCGTGGGCGCTCGGCGTCCGTGACTGCTCGGTGCAGCGCCGCAACCAGAAGATCATCGAAGAGTCCGCCTCCCCCGTCCTCGCGCCGGAGCAGACCGCCGAATTGAAGACGTCGGCGGAGCGGCTCGCGGTCGCGGTCGGCTACCGCGGCGCGTGCACCGTCGAGTTCCTGTACCACCCGGGCGAGAAGCTGTTCGCCTTCCTCGAGGTCAACACCCGCCTGCAGGTCGAGCACCCGATCACCGAGATCACCACCGGCACCGACCTGGTCAAGCTGCAGCTGCACGTCGCGGGCGGCGGCAAGCTCGAAGGCACCCAGCCCGCCGAGCTCGGCCACGCGATCGAAGCCCGGCTCAACGCCGAAGACCCCGACCGCGACTTCGCGCCCTCCCCCGGCCGCATCGCGCGGCTCGCCCTGCCCGCCGGCCCCGGCATCCGCGTCGACACCGGCGTCAGCGAAGGCGACACCATCCCGGCCGACTTCGACTCGATGATCGCCAAGATCATCGCCTACGGCCGCGACCGCGACGAGGCGCTCGGCCGCCTGCGCCGCGCCATGGCCGAGACGACCGTCATCATCGAAGGCGGCGCCACCAACAAGAGCTTCGTGCTCGACCTGCTCGACCAGCCCGAGGTGATCGACGCCAGCGCCGACACCGGCTGGATCGACCGTGTCCGCGCCGAAGGCCGCCTGGTCACCCACCGGCACTCCGCGATCGCGCTCGCCGCGGCCGCCATCGAGGCCTACCAGGACGAGGAAGAGGTCTCCGTCCAGCGGCTGCTCTCGACCGCGCACGGCGGCCGCCCGCAGGTGCAGCACGAAAGCAGCCGCCCGCTCGACCTCAAGCTCCGCGGCGTCGGCTACCGCGTCAGCGTCGCGCGCGCCGGGCGGAAGCGCTTCCGCGTCGGTGTCTCGGCGGGCACGTCGGACGTGCACCACGCCGAGGTCGAGATCGACCGCTTCGACGCACACAGCGGCCAGATCCTGGTCAACGGGCGGCGGTTCCGCCTGGTTTCGGCCACCCACGGCCCGATCCACCTGGTCGAGGTCGACGGCATCACCCACCGCATCAGCCGCGACGAGGGCGGCGTCGTCCGCTCCCCGGCGCCCGCGCTGGTCGTCGCGACCCCGCTGGCGGTCGGCGACGAGGTCGAGGCGAACGCGCCGATCCTCGTGCTGGAGAGCATGAAAATGGAGACGGTGCTGCGCGCGCCGTTCCGCGCCCGGGTCCGCGAATGCCCGGTGTCCGTCGGCAGCCAGGTCGAAACCGGCGCGCCCCTGATGCGCCTGGAGCCGCTGTCCGACGGCGCCGAGGACGAGGCGGCCGAAGAGACCGAGACCGTCGAGATCGAGCTCCCGACCGTGCCGGACGGCGTGTCCGCGGCCAAGCGCGTCGAACGCGGCCTGCAGGACCTCAAGAGCCTGCTGCTCGGCTTCGACGTCGACCCGGCCGAGCGCAAGCGGCTCGTCGCGGCCTACCTGGAAGCGCGCACCGAACTGGGCAACCGCCCGGTCGAAGGCGAGCTGGACCTGCTCACCGTCTTCGCCGACCTGTCCGAGCTGAGCCGCAACACCCCCGGCGGCGAGCTCGACGCCGAGTCGAACGGCGCCGTGCACAGCTCGCGCGAGTTCTTCCACAGCTACCTGCAGAGCCTCGACGTCGAACGCGCCGGCGTCACCGAAGGCTTCCAGGCCCGGCTGCGCCAGGTGCTCGCGCACTACGGCGTCGCGGACCTCGACCGCACGCCGGAGCTGGAGGCCGCGGTCTTCCGGATCTTCCTGGCGCAGCAGCGGATGGCGGCCGACGTCGCCGTCGTTTCGGAGCTGCTGCGGCAGTGGCTGACCGGCGCGCCGCCGGTGGAGTCGCTGAGCGAGCGCGCCGGGCTGACCCTGGAGCACCTCGTCGAGGCCACGCAGGTGCGTTTCCCCGCGGTGTCCGACCTCGCCCGCGGTGTCGTGTTCCGCTGGTTCGCCCAGCCGCTGCTGCGCCGGCACCGCGCCGAGGTGTACGCCGCCGTCCGCACCGAGCTGCGGTACCTCGACCAGCACCCGGACGCACCGGACCGCGCCGACCGGATCCAGGCGATGATCACCGGCTCCCAGCCCCTCGTCCGGCTGGTCGGCCAGCGGATCGGGCGCCCGGGCCGCGACCACGCGCCGCTGCTGGAAGTGCTGACCCGCCGCTACTACGGCAACCGGCGGCTGTCCGGGGTCGAGGTGCGCGACGCCGGCGGCTCCCGGTGGCTGACCGCCCGGCTGGACACCGCCGACGGCGTGCTGCCGCTGGTCACCACCGCCGTCGACATCTCCGCGCTGCCCGAAGCCCTCGGCGCGCTCGGCGAGGTGGCCACCGAAGGCGCGGTCGCCGACCTGTACCTGCGCTGGGAGGACCAGCCGGACGTCGACGCGGCCGCCGCGCGGCTCGGCGCGCTGCTGGCCGAGCACCCGGTGCCCGCGAGCGTGCGGCGGGTCGTCGTCACCGTGGCCGGCACCGGCGGCGCGGTGATGCACCACCACTTCACGTTCGAGCGCGACGGCGAGACGTTCGCCGAAGACCGGCTGATCCGCGGCCTGCACCCGCAGATCGCGCAGCGCCTGCAGCTGCAGCGCCTGCGCGAGTTCGACCTCACGCGGCTGCCGTCGGCGGACGAGGAGATCTACCTCTTCAAGGCCGTGGCGAAGACCAACCCGGCCGACGAGCGGCTGATCGCGATGGGCCAGGTCCGCGACCTGACGCCGCTGCGCGAGGCCGACGGCCGCCTGGTCGCGCTGCCCGCGCTCGAGGACGCGGTCACCGCCTGCCTCGACGCGATCCGGAACATCCAGGCGCAGCGGCCGCAGAACAAGCGGTTCGACACCAACCGGATCATGATGTACGTCTGGCCGCCGACCGAGCTCACCACCGACGAGCTGAACACGCTGGTCCAGCGCATCCTGCCGACGTCGGTGGGCGCCGGGCTGGAGGAGGTCCAGTTCCTGGCGCGGCGGCGCACGGACGCGGGCAGGCTGACCGAGCTCGCCGTCCGGATCACCTTCGACCCCGGCCACGGCGCGCGGCTGCACGTCGACCACCCGTCGACCGAGCCGGTGAAGCCGCTGGACGAGTACCGCCTGAAGGTGCTGCGGGCGGCGCGGCGCGGGACGGTGTACCCGTACGAGCTGACCGACCTGCTCGCCGGTCCCGGCGGCACGTTCACCGAGCACGACCTCGACGAGGGCGGCGCGCTGGTCCCGGTGGACCGGCCGAAGGGCAAGAACACCGCCGCGCTCGTGGCGGGCGTCGTCTCGACCCCGACCGAGCGGCACCCCGAAGGCGTCACGCGGGTCGTGCTCCTCGGCGACCCGACGAAGTCGCTGGGCGCGCTGTCGGAGCCGGAGTGCTCGCGCGTCATCGCGGCGCTCGACCTGGCCGAGCGGATGCGCGTCCCGCTGGAGTGGCTCGCGCTGTCGTCCGGTGCGCGGATCTCGATGTCCTCGGGCACCGAGAACATGGACTGGGTCGCCGCGGCGCTCAAGCGGATCGTCACGTTCACCCAGGACGGCGGCGAGATCAACATCGTGGTCAACGGCATCAACGTCGGCGCCCAGCCGTACTGGAACGCCGAAGCGACGATGCTCATGCACACCAAGGGCATCCTGGTGATGACGCCGGACTCGGCGATGGTGCTCACCGGCAAGCAGGCGCTGGACTTCTCCGGCGGCGTGTCGGCCGAGGACAACTTCGGCATCGGCGGCTACGACCGCGTGATGGGCCCGAACGGCCAGGCGCAGTACTGGGCGCCGAACCTGCCTGCCGCGCGCGAAGTCCTGATGGCGCACTACGAGCACACCTACATCGCGCCGGGCGAGTCCGGGCCGCGGAAGGTGGCCACCAGCGACCCGGTCGGCCGCGACGTTTCGTCGTTCCCGCACGCCGTCGTCGGCAGCGACTTCACGACCGTCGGCGAGATCTTCTCGGCCGAGCACAACCCGGACCGCAAGAAGCCGTTCGACATCCGCACGGTGATGCGCGCGCTGTCCGACCAGGACCACCCGGTGCTGGAGCGCTGGGCGGGCATGGCGGACGCGGACACCTCGGCGGTGCAGGACGTGCACATCGGCGGCCGCCCGGTCTGCCTGATCGGCATCGAGTCGCGGTCGGTGCCGCGCCGCGGCTTCCCGCCCACCGACGGCCCGGACACCTACACCGCGGGCACGCTGTTCCCGCGCTCGTCGAAGAAGACGGCCCGCGCGATCAACGCGGCGTCGGGCAACCGGCCGCTGGTGGTGCTGGCGAACCTGTCGGGCTTCGACGGCTCGCCGGAGTCCCTGCGCAAGCTGCAGCTGGAGTACGGCGCGGAAATCGGCCGGGCGATCGTCAACTTCGAGGGCCCGATCGTGTTCACCGTGATTTCGCGGTACCACGGCGGCGCGTTCGTGGTGTTCTCCAAGACGCTCAACCCGAACATGACGGTGCTGGCCCTCGAGGGTTCGTTCGCGTCGGTGCTCGGCGGCGCCCCGGCGGCCGCGGTGGTGTTCGCCGGCGAAGTGAACAACCGCACGGCGAACGACCCGCGGGTGACCGAGCTGCAGGCCCAGGTCGGGGCGGCCGGCGGCGCGGCCCGCGCGGCGCTCAACGCCCAGCTGGCCGAGCTCCAGTCGTCAGTGCGCGCGGAGAAGGTCAGCGAAGTGGCCGCGGAGTTCGACCGCGTCCACAGCATCCAGCGCGCGGTCGAGGTCGGCTCGGTGGACGCGATCATCTCGGCGGCCGAGCTGCGGCCGCGGATCATCGAGGCCATCGAGCACGGACTGAAGAAGTAGCTCTTCCCGCCGAAACCGGGGCCGGTCACCGGCCCCGGTTTTCGCGTTCTCCGGCCGTAACGGGCCGGGCGGGCCCCGCGACTGTCCACTTGCGGCTTTCACCGCGAGCCGGAGAGGGGACCCGTTGACGCACACCGACTTCGCGCTGGACCCTGACGAGTTGCGGGTGCTCCTCGAGCGGCTCGAGACCGCGAACGACCGCTTGACCGAGGCGTCGGCGGACACCGACCTGCTGCTCGCCTCGCGCTCCCCGGCCGGCGATCCGGCCAGCGAGGCCTACACCGCGCGCCTCGGCATGCTGTTCGCCGCCGACCGCGACCACCTGCGGCGCCGCATCGCGTTCCTGCACGAGCTGGTCGCGAAGGTCGGCGCGTCGGCCGGGCGGCTGCGCGAGCAGGACGCCACCGCGGCCGGCGACCTGGCCGGCTGATGCTGTTCCCCTGGTCGAACCCCCGGGTACGGGCCGCGGCCGACCGCGCCGGGCCGGCGTCCGTGCACACGACCGAAGCCGCCGAGCGGTGGTCCGCGGGCTTGGCGCACCAGGACGTCGAGGCGCGGGTCGTTTCGCTGGAGGACCTCGTGGACCTGGTGCACCGCGGCCCCGGCACCGGCTGGGCCGACGCGGCCGAGGCGGCCCAGCGCGTGGCGATGGCACACCGCGAAGTGGCCGACCTGCTGCATTCGGTCCTCAACCGCCTCGGCTCGGCGTGGCGCGGGGAGGCGGCCGACGCCGCCGGCGCGACCACCCGCGCGTTCGGGGGCGCGCTCGACACGACCGAAGCGAGGTACGTCCGCAACGGCTTGAACATCACCGAAGCGGACCACCACTACCGGCGGCTCCACGCCGAGCTGGCGGATCTGGGGCCGCGTCCGGAGAAGAGCCTGTGGGACCACGTCACGCCGTGGGACACCGACACCGAGAAGGCGATCACCGCGTACAACGCGAACGCGGCGCGGTATCTGGAGCACTATCACGCCTATGCCGCCCAGCTGGACGGCCAGGCCCGCGCCTTGAGGTACGACGACGGCGACCCCGCCGCCGACGGTGGCCGCTCCAGCCTTCCGCCCGCCGACGGTGACCGCACCGGCATTCCGGCCACCGATCGCCCCGTCGGCATTCCGGCCGCCGCCGGCGGCTACGGCGCCGACGGCTGGGCCCAGCCGCACTCCGGCTACCCCGCGACGACCGCTGCCGGGCCCGAGGGTTCCCCGGCACCCACCGGTCCGCCCGCCCCTCCAGCGGCGGCGCCCGCCCTGGCATCGGGGCCACCGTTCGGCACCGATCCGGCCGGACCCGGCGCGACGAGCACGACCGGCTTCGTCCCCGCCGAGCCCCCGGGCTGGTCGCCCGGCACGACGGCACCGGCTCCCCCACCCGCCGGATCGGCGACGGGCACCGTCCCACCAGGCCTCACCGGCACCTTCCACGCCACTCCCGCAGGCCCCGGCAACCCCCGCGGCATCCCGCCGGCCCCCGGCAACGCCCGCGGCGGAGCACCGGGCGCGTCCCCCGCCACCAGCGGCTCCAGCCGACGTTCGCGCCGCGACGGCGACGGGGTGCACGAACGCAAGTACGTCCTCGACGACGGCTCCCTCTTCACCGACGAAGAGCGGTACGGCTGGGTCGACCCGGCCACCGGGCAGACCACCGTCGACCCCACCATCGGTGCCTGACCGGGGAGAACCGCATGCCCGTCTTCGACGAACCCGTCGTCCTGCCCCGGCCGGCGTTCCTCACCGCCTGGCGCCTGCTGGACCTCGGCGAACCACCCGCGGCACTCGGCACCGGCCACCACCACTGGGTCCGCGAAGACGCCGCGGCCGAGCTGGAGCAGCGCACGATGAGCACGCTCACCCGCCTCGGGCTCGCGCGCAACGACCGCCTCAACGGGCTCTGGCGCACGTCCCTGCGCACCCTCGCGCACGCCGACCACGAGTTCTACTCCTGGACGACGCGCCGCGACGGCGGGCACGGCGCGGTCCTGGTCGCGGCGCGCGGCGAGGACGCGATCCGGCTGGTCGCCGACGACGTGGCGGTGCTCGTCGAACCCGTGCGCCCCATCCGGCTCGCGACCAGCCTCCTCGACGGCCTGCCCGAGCTCGACGGCGCCGACGTCCCGGACCGGGTGCAGCCTGCGGACGCCGAACCGCTGCACGAACCGCGCGAAGCGGTCCACCAGCTCTACACCGCGCGGCGCCACCGCGGGGTCCGGATCCGCTCGAACCCGGCCACCTTGCTCGACCTCGACCGCGGCCGCGTGCTGACGTACCCGGCCGGCGAGGACGCCGTCGTGGTGGCGCCGGGCACCCCGCGGCTGATCATCGCCCTGCTGAACGAGACGCACGCCGGGCTGGCCTGAGCGCGCCCGGTTTCGCGACTTTCGGGGGTGTGCCGGGTTTGCCCGCACCGACACACTGTGCGTGCCGGTGCGGTGACCAAGGGTTCCCGCCGGACCTCCATCCGTGCGGCGTGAGGAGATCCCCAGATGGCGTCAAGGTCCCTGTCCCGGCTCGCCCTCGCGGCGACCGGCGTCCTGCTCACCACCCTGCTCGGGGGCACCGCCACCGCGCAGCCGGCGGACACGCCGGTCTTCTGGCGCGTGTCGGCCACGGCCGCCCAGGCGCAGGCGCTGACCGAAGCCGGCTTCGACGTCGAAGAAGGCGACGCGGGTGCCGTGTACGTCGTCGGTGGCCAGGGCGTCGCGAACCAACTGCGGGCGCGGGGCTACCGGCCGTCGTTCTTCGACACCGTCTACAAGGAACTCCCCGCCGAGACGAACAAGCTGGCGGCCGACACCTACTACGGCGGGTACCGGACGGTCACCGCGCACGAGAACCACCTCGCGCAGGTCGCTTCCGCGCACCCGGACCTGGCCACGAAGTACACGATCGGCCAGTCGTGGAAGAAGACCAAGGGCCAGGGCGGTCACGACGTCCAGGCGCTCTGCCTGACGAAGAAGCAGGCCGGCGACTGCACGCTGTCGACGACGTCGCCGAAGCCGAAGTTCTTCCTGATGGCCCAGATCCACGCGCGCGAGCTGTCCACCGGCGAGCTCGCCTGGCGCTGGATCGACTACCTCGCCGACGGCTACGCCACCGACGCCACCGCGAAGTCCATTTTGGACACCACCGAGGTGTGGGTGGTGCCGATCGCCAACCCCGACGGCGTCGACATCGTCGCCTCCGGCGGCAACTCGCCCAAGCTGCAGCGCAAGAACGCCGACAACTCGCGGGGAAGCTGCACGGGCACGAACATCGGCATCGACCTCAACCGCAACTCCACGTTCAAGTGGGGCGGCGACTCCAACTCCGCCTGCTCGGAGACCTACCAGGGCGTGAGCGCGGGTTCCGAGCCGGAGACGCAGGCGCTGGAGAAGCTGGCCCGCGCGATCTTCCCGGACCAGCGCGGCACCGGGAACAACGACCCCGCGCCGGCCACCGCCAAGGGCACGATGATCACGCTGCACAGCTACGGCAACGACATCATCATCCCGTGGGGCTTCACCCAGGACACCTCGCCGAACGACGCGCAGTACCGCAAGCTCGGCGCGAAGTACGCGGCGTCCAACGGCTACCTCGTCGGCACCAACGAGGAAACCGTCGGCTACGACACGACCGGCACCACCGACGACTTCACCTACGGCGAACTCGGCGTCGCCAGCGTGACGTTCGAGGTCGGCAGCTCGAGCGGCACCTGCGGTGGCTTCCTGCCGAAGTACACCTGCGTCGACAGCACGTTCTGGCCGAAGAACAAGGGCGCGCTGATCACGGCCGCGAAGGCCGCGGCGGCGCCGTACCAGCAGTAGTTCAAGGCCGGCAGGCGTAAACGCAGTTCTGCGGACGCGGGGACCCGAGCACTTCGACGTGCCGGAACCCCGCGTCCGCGAGCATTTCGCGGGCTTTTTCGGTGCCCCACATGGCGCCCAGCGCGGCGCCGCCTTCGGCCAGCGACGTCGTCGTGCAGTACATCAGGCTGATCGAGTAGCACAGCGCGGCGAGCGGGTTGCCGACGTTCTTGGCGACGTCGCTGGAGAAGTTCGTGTCCACCATGAAGAAGAGGCCGTCCGGCGCCAATGCGCCGCGGATCCGCCGCAGCACGACGTCCGGCCGGTCCTGGTCGTGCACGGCGTCGAAGGCGGTGATCACGTCGTACGGCGGATCGGCGGTGAGCTCGGCGGCGTCCCCGACGGCGAACTCGGCGTTCGGCAGGTCCGCGGTGAGCTCCCAGGCCTGCTCGACGACCCCGGGGTTGATGTCGATCCCGGTGAACCGCGACGCGGGAAACGCCCGCGCGGCAACGGCGATGGCGTTGCCGGTGCCGCAGCCGAGGTCGAGCACCCGTGCCCCGGCGGTGAGCCGCTCGTTGAGGCCGGGGACCGCGCCGAAGAAGCCGTCGACGAGGTGTTCGCGGTAGATGTGCTTCCAGCTGTCGCCGGTTTTCGCGCCGAGGGTCTCGAGGTAGGGCCCATACGCCTCGCGCGGGACGCCGCCGCCCTCGGCGAACGCGCGTTCCAGGTCGGGAAGGATGCCGGTGAACGCGCTGAGGGTGAGCAGGGACGGCATCAGGTTCGATGCCGTTTCGCCGAGGAGGAACTTCGCGTGCTCGGGCGGGAAGGTGTACTCGCCGGCTTCGTGAGTGAAGATGCCGCCGGTGACCATGGCCCCGAGCCACTCGCGGACGTAACGCTCTTGGAGCCCGGCCCGCTCGGCCAGCCCGGCACTGGTGGCGGGCCCACGCGCGGCGGCCGCGAAGAGCCCGGTGCGGTGGCCGACGCCGATCAGCATGGTGAGCGCGCTGCCGGTCATGGTCGCCGTCAGGTGGGCGGCGAAGTCCTTTTCCTCCATGGGAGGTGAGCTTACCCGCACGGCCGAAGTGTCCGATGTGGACAATCCGGCCGTGCGGGTGACGTCAGGCTTCCTCGTCCTCGAGGCCCGCGTCGGCCAGTACCGCGTACACCCGGCGCCGGGCGTCGGCGAGGATCTTCTTCACCTCGGCCACCTGGGCCTCGGTGCCGCTGTGCCCCACCTGGGCGGCCGCGCCCGACAGCTCGCCCAAGGCGTGCCAGAGCGTCGCGAAGCGATCGGCGTTGGGCTCCTCCTCGGGCTCGGCCCACAGCTCGGCGAACTCCACCTCCCGCCCGGCGACGTGCTCGCGGCCCGCGTCGGTCAGCTCGGCGACGCGGCGGCCTGCCGTCTCGACCGTGTGGACCAGGCCTTCGTCCTCCAGCTGCTGCAGGATCGGGTACACCGAGCCGGGGCTGGGCCGCCACCGCTCGTTCGTGCGGCGGCGGATCTCCTGCATCAGCTGGTAGCCGTGCATCGGCTCCTCGGCGAGCAGCGCCAGCACGGCCGGACGCACCGGACGCGCCGGGGGCCGCCCGCCGCGGAACTCCCGGACCCGCTGCCACGGGCCGCCACCGCCCCAGCCACCCGGGCCGCCGAACGAGCCGGGGCCACCTGGGAACCCGGGAAAGCCCGGCGGCTGCGGCGGCTGGGGCGGGAACCCGCCCGGCGGACCCCCGCGCGCCAGTTCCGGCCCACCGTCCCAGTCCTCGTGCCCCGGCACTCCGTGCGGACCCGGCCCGTGTCCCGGCATCCCGTGCGGACCCGGTCCGTGCCCCGGTCCGCCGTGACCGCCCGGCTCGTGGCCGTGCAAGCCGGGTCCGCCGTGCACCCCGGGCCCGTGGCCGGGCAGCCCGTGGAGCCCCGGCTCGTGGCCCAGCCCGCCCGGTTCGCGGCCGAACAAGCCGTGCAGACCCGGCTCACCGTGCATCCCGTGACCGTGACCCGGCCCGTGTCCGAAGTGCCCCCCGCCGAACCCGGCGAAGATCCGTCCCGCTCCCGCAGACATCTCCATGCGATCTCCTCGTGTAGTCGTATCGCCGACATTCACACGATATATCGCCGTTGGATCGCCAGCAACCTACTCGAGGTAGTAACCAGCCTCCAAGTCCGCCACCAGCCCCAACGCCCGCGCCCCGGACGGGCCGCTGATCGCGGCGGGCCAGCTGGTCTCGATCGTCCCGGCGGGCGTGCGGTTCAGCCGCCTCCGCCCCGACGTGACGACGGTGCCGCTCGTCGGCGTCGACCCGTGCCAGGTGGTGATGGCCACCCGCGCCGGCGACCGCAACCGCTTGGTCACGGCGGCGTGCAAAACCCTCGAAGCCCATTTGACCGGTCCGGAAGCCGCGGCCCTGCGGCTCCCGGCGACCTGATCCGCGTTCACCAGGATTTTCCCTCCCGGCCATGAATAGTTCGTTATACGCCGGGTTGTACGGGTCTTGTACGGACCGCGCCGACGCTACCGCCGAGACGTAGGACGTAGAACGAACCCGTAGGGAGAACCGTGAACCTCACCCGGATCGCCAGAGGCCTCCTGGCCGGGCTGCTGGGGTGCGCCGCCGTGGCCGTCCCCGCGGCCATCGGCACCGCCACCGCGCAGGCCGACGTCAGCAGCACCTTGGTGTTCAACAAGAACACCGAAGGCCACGACTGCTACCGCATCCCGACCGTCGTCAAGGCGAACAACGGCGACCTGCTCGCCTTCGCCGAGGGCCGCAACGGCGGCGCCAGCTTCTGCAACGACCTCGGCGAAATCGACCTCGTCATGAAGCGCTCCACCGACGGCGGCAAGACGTGGAGCGCGCTGCAGACGGTCATCAAGGCCAACGGCGACACCAAGGGCAACCCGGCGCCGATCGTCATCCCGGGCAGCAACCGGATCGTGCTGCTGTCCACCATGCAGTGCTACACCAACCCTTCGTGCGGCCGCGTCCCGCGCGTGTCGATCAGCGAGGACAACGGCAAGACGTGGGGCGCGCCGCGCGTGCTGACCACGGAGCTCGGGTTCGCGAGCGCCCCGGGCTGGCTCGCCACCGGGCCGTCGCACGGGATCGTGCTCACCCGCGGCGCGCACGCCGGGCGGCTCGTCGCCGGGGTCAGCTGGACGATCAGCGGCAAGAACACCGGCGCGCTGGTCTACAGCGACGACCAGGGCGGCACGTGGCACCGCGGCGCGACCGACTCGCCGACCACCGCCATCAACCCGCAGGAAATCAGCGTCACCGAGCTGCTCGACGGCCGGGTCTACGCCGCCGCGCGCAACCAGGCCAACGACGACGACAAGTGCCTGGAGGGCGGCACGCGCAACCGCGCCTTCGCGATCAGCTCGGACGGCGGCGCGAGCTTCAGTTCCAAGTTCGCCTTCGCCACCGATCTCGTCGCGCCGACCGTCCAGGGCTCGACGGCGCGGATGAGCGCCTCCGACACCGGCGGCAAGTACAACCGGGTGGTGTTCGCCGCACCGTCCACTTGCGACCGTCGCAAGGAGCTGCGGGTGCACTCGTCGTTCGACGAGGGCGCGAACTGGACCGGCACCGCGGGCAGCCTGCTCGTGTGGGGCCAGGACGCGGCGTACTCCGACATGGTGCAGCTGTCCCAGGCGTCGGTCGGCGTGCTGTTCGAAGCCGGTCCGGAGTTCCACGCCAACGACACGATCCGCTTCGCCACGGTGTCCGACGCCGCGCTGGGCGCCCCGGCCTGCGGACTCGGTTACGGCGTCATCGATTCGGCGCCGCTCGGCACGGCGGGCACGGCTTACCTGTCGTACAACTCCGCCACCGGAAAGAACTGCGTCAGCGCGATGAAGAGCGCCAGCGCCGGGACGGCCACGCAGACCTCGGCCTACCTGGAGGTCCAAGGCTCGACGCGGCTCACCGACTCGGGCGCGTTCTCCTACTTCGCCGGCCCGGTCTCCGCCGCGGCGGCGGACAAGTGCGTGAAGTGGGGCGGCGCGGCCGACGGCCAGGCCTACAACAGCGAGTTCGAACACTGCGGCTGACGCGGAACGAGGGGACCCGCCACCTGGTGAACTGACCCCTGGAAGTTGGACTGGCTAGGTAAAGCTAGGGCTTGAGGGCCTGGGCTCGGTATTCGGCCGGGCTCAGGCCTTCAAGCGTGGTCGAGATGCGGATCGTGTTGTACCAGTCGATGTACTCGTCCAGCTCGGCGGTGAACTCCTCGACGGTGTCGAAGCTGTTGTGGTGGAACAGTTCTTCCTTCAAATGACCGAAGAAGTTCTCGGCCATGGAGTTGTCCAGGCAGTTCGCTCGCCGGGACATCGACTGGGCCAGGCCCGCGTCCTCGATCAACCTCCGCCAGGAGACGTGCTGGTACTGGAACCCCTGGTCGGAGTGCACCAACGGCCTGGCGGCGCCGTCGAGGGTCGCGATCGCCGCGCGCAGCGACGAGTTCGTCAGTTCCAAACTCGGGGACGGGCCATGGCTGTAGGCGATCACGGATCGGTCGAACAAGTCGATCACCGGGGACAGGTAGACCTTGCGGTCGCCGATACGGAACTCGGTCACGTCGGTGACCCATTTCGTGTCCGGAGCCGCCGCGGTGAACTGGCGATCCAGCACGTTGGCCGCGACCGTGCCGATCTGCCCGAGCCAGGACCGATAGCGGCGCGGCCGCCGGACCTGGCAGAACAGGCCCAGCATGTTCATCAGCTTCAACACCGTTTTCTTGGCTACCCGCCAGCCCCCGCGGCGCAGCATCGCGTGCACACGCCGATGCCCGTAGCGGCCGCGGGCGGCCTCGAACTGCTCGGTGACCGCCGCCTTCAGCTCGACCTGCGGGTCGGGCCGGGTCAGCCGGGCCTGGTGGTAGAAGAACGTCGAGCGTGCCAGCCCGGCGGCCGCCAGCAGCACCGCCAGCGGATACTCGGCCTTGAGGGTGGCGATGACCTGGGTTTTCACCCTCGCCCCTGCTCCTTCAAGGCCCGCAATTTTTCCAGCAACGCCACCTTCGCCGACAACTCCAGGTTCTCCTGCCGCAGGCGATCCAGCTCGCTGAGCCCGGCTGGGTCAACCGGCTTGCCCGGCCGGCCTTTCGGCTTGGGCCGCAACGCGTCCTCGCCCTCACGCCGGTACACCCTGACCCAGTTTTCCACCAGCTTCGGCGACGACAGATCATGCTCACGCGCCAGCTCCATCGCCGACGCCTCACCATCGACGAACCGGCGCACGACCTCACGCTTGAACTCGAAGGTGAACGACCGCTTACCCGGCTCCCTCATCAGCGCTCCCGCGCTCCGCAACCTCCAACGATCACGCAAGCGTCGCACCGCCATCGGCGACACGCCCAACCGGGTCGCGACCACCTTCGCGCCATACCCGGCCTCGAACAACGCAACAGCGGACTCCCGCTGCTGCTCAGACAACGAACTTCCTGGATACACCAAACCGCTCCCCGGAAAGTCGGAACTGGATTCCCAGTCCAACTTCCGGGGAGCGGTTCACCTGGCCGGGTCCCCTCGACCGTACCCACTGAGCCGGGTGTTGCACCGGAGCCCCGGAAAGCGATGTAACGAGTATGGTCCGCCCCGACGACGAACAGCACCGCGCTCTGGTCGCGGCGCTGCGGGAGTGGGCGCGCGGGGTCGATTCCGTTCCCTACCCCGCCAAGCTCGACATCGACGCGCTGCTGGACCGCCACTACGAGAGCCGGCCGCAAGCGCCGCCCGCCGCGTCGCTGGTGCTCACCGCGACCTCCGAAACCACCGTCGTCGCCGTTACCGGGGACATCGACCTGGCCTGCGGAGACCGGCTGCGCGACCGGCTCGCCGAAGAGATCGGGCTGGCCCCGCGGGGACTCGTCCTGGACCTGACCGGGGTGCGCCACTGCTCCGCGCGCGGGGTGGCGCTCCTGCACGAGGTGGCCGGCCGCGCCCTGCGCACCGGCGTCCCGTTCGCCCTGGCCGGCTGTCCCGCGGTGGTGCGGCGGGCGATCGAGACCCTCCGGCTGAGCCCGCCGCTGCCGCTGCACCTCACCGCGGCAGACGCCGTCGAATGGCTCGGGATCCTGGCCCGGCTGCGGGCGGCCGACGCTACTTAGCCGCCGGTGCCGTGGCCACCGCCGACTCACCGAACTTGATCCCCTTGGCCTCCTTGCCGATCGCCGTCAGCACCGCGACCGCGATCAGGCCCGGGACCACCGTCCACACGAGGGCCGAGGTGTACCCGTGCGCCTCCGCGATGGCCTGCTGGATCGGCAGGTTCAACGCGGCCAGCAGATTGCCCAGCTGGTAGGTGACGCCCGGGTAGAAGCCGCGGATGGCGTCCGGCGACATTTCGGTCAGGTGCGCCGGGATCACGCCCCACGCGCCCTGCACCATGATCTGCACCAGGAACGAGCCGAGCGCGAGCATCCCCGCGCCGTGGTCGAACGCGAAGATCGGGATCACCGGCAGGCCGAGCACCGCCGCCGTGACGATCGTGCGGCGGCGGCCCAGGCGTTCGGACAGGGTGCCGAAGGTCAGGCCGCCGATGATGGCGCCGACGTTGTACAGCACGGCGATCCACGTGCTCGTCGACGCGCTGAGCCCGGCACCGCCGTTTTCGTGGGCCTTCAGGAAGCTCGGGTAGACGTCCTGGGTGCCGTGGCTCATCCAGTTGAACGCCGTCATCAGCAGGATCAGGTAGCCGAAGCGGCGGATGACCTTCGGGTTCAGCAGGATGTCCTTGACCGACGTCCGCGTCACCCGCAGCTTCTCGCGGGCGACCTCCCAGACCTCCGACTCGCGGACCCGTGCCCGGATCAGCAGGCTGATCAGCGCCGGGAAGATGCTGAGCACGAAGATCCAGCGCCATTCGAGGTCGAGCAGCGAGTGGAACAGCAGGTACGCGAGCGCGGCGAGCAGGTAGCCGATCGAGTAGCCGACCTGCAGCAGGCCCGAGAAGAACCCGCGGCGGGCCACCGGGATCTTCTCCATCGCCAGTGCCGCGCCGAGGCCCCACTCGCCGCCCATGCCGATGCCGTAGACGAACCGCAGGACGAGCAGCACGGTGAAGTTCGGGGCGAACGCGCAGAGCAGGCCGGCCACCGAGTACAGCAGGACGTCGGCCATCAGCGGGATCCGCCGGCCCACCCGGTCGGCCCACAGGCCGAACAGCAGCGCGCCGACCGGGCGCATCACCAGCGTGGCCGTGGTGATGAACGCCAGCTGCGTCGCCGTCGCGCCGAACGACTTGTCCTTGGCGATGTCCGCCAGGACGAAGACGACGAGGAAGTAGTCGAACGAGTCCATGCTCCAGCCGAGCAGCGCCGCGAGGAAGGCGTTGCGCTGATCGGATGTAAGCGCTTTCTTCGCCGGAGCCGATTCCGCTTCCGCTTTGCGTTCCGTCACGTTTGCCCCGTCCCGTCGGTTGTTCACCGGAAGACCGCAGGCAGGGTTTAGCACTCACCGCCGGGGGCGGGCAAGGGTCAGAGCGAGACGCGGGTGCGGACCCGGCGCCCGACGTCCCGGGCCCAGGCCTTGATCCGGTCCCAGTCGCGGAAGTCGCCGGCCCGCCGCCCGGCCGCGAACAGGCGCGGGACCAGGCCGCGCACGGTCGCCGGGTCGAGGCGCCCGCCGAAGGTCGCGGTGCGTTCGGCGTCGATGCGCGCGGCCAGCAGCGCCACGTTCGGCGGCAGGCTGACCTGCCGTCCGGCGGCGCCCGGGCCGCACGGTCCGCTGTGGAACAGCCAGACCGGGCGCTCGGCCAGCGCCCGGGCGTTGCGCTCCAGCAGCCGGACCGCCTCCGGGCGCCACCGGTGGTAGTACAGGGCGCTGCCGACGACGACCGCGGCGTAGTCCTCGACCCCGGCGACGTCGGCGGCGTCGCGCACGTCGACGGTCAGGCCGGTCCCGCCGAGCTCGGCGGCGATCACCTCGGCGATCTGCCGGGTTCCGCCGTGGCGCCCGGCGTAGGCGACGAGGACCAGGGACATTCCCCCATTGTCGGCCTTGGCGGACCGAGCCGCGCCGCGGGACGGGCACGATCCGCCATACGGGCGCTTTTACGTTGCTCTTCGTGGTTCCGTGGCCCCGCCCGTTCACCCTCCGGTGGCCGCGGGCGGCAAGAACGCCGGGCGCAGCGCCGGGTCGGGCTCGTCGTAGTAGCGGTGGAACACGGCGGTCTGGCCACCGGACACCGGCGGCACGATCCAGCTCCAGTCGGCCGGGCACCGGCGGCCCGCCCGCTCCTCGCGTTCGAGGTGGGCCAGGAACCGGCGCGACTCGGTGTGGTGGTCGGCGATGGTCACGCTGGCGGCGTCGAACGAGTGCTGGACCGCCAGGGTCAGCTCGACCAGCGCCCGGTCGCGCCACAGCGTGCGCTCGCACGACGTCGGCAGGCCCATCAGCTCGGCGACGACCGGCAGCAGGTCGTAGCGCTGCTCGTCGGCCAGGTTCCGGGCGCCGATCTCGGTGCCGAGGTACCAGCCGTTGAACGGCGCCGCGGGGTAGGTGACCCCGCCGATCTCCAGCGGCATGTCGCTGATCGCGGGCACGGCGTGCCAGCGCAGGCCGAGACCGGCGAACCAGCGGTGGTCGGGGTGGGTGAGCGGGACCTCCAGCACGGCGTCCGCGGGCAGCGTGAACAGCCGCGGCTCCCCGGGGCGCGCCTCGACCAGCAGCGGGAGGACGTCGAAGGAGCCTCTGCGCTCCGGCGGGCGCCAGCCGAGTCTTCGCACCCGTTCGGTGAACCCGGTGTACCGGGGGTCGCCGAGGACCGAGCCGTCGTCGAGGCGGTAGCCGGCGTAGCGGATCAGCTGCTCGTTGTGGATGCGCGGCCCCGGCGTGCCCGGCGTGTCGGGCGCGAAGACGGTGACCGTCGGCCGGATGCGCCCGCCGCGGGTGGCCTGGCGCAGGTGGGCGACGCATTCGCCGGCGATCGCCGCGGGGTCGGTGACCCGCCGCCGGTCGCGGATCCGGAGACTGCGCCAGTACAGCCTGCCGATGCAGCGGGCCGAGTTGCGCCACGCGGTGCGCGCGCCGTACGCCAGCTCGGCCGCGGTGTGGCGGTAGGTTCCCGTTTCGGCGATTTCCGCCCGGACTTCGGCGAGCCGGTTCTCGAACCGGTCGCCTTCTTCGGCGGCGCCCTCCGCGAACATCCGGTCCAGGAATTCTTCCGCTTCCGCGGAATTGACGCTCTGTTCCCCCGAGACGCGCTGAGGGTAAAGCGGCAGCGGTGCCGTCACCCGCTCAGGTGTAACGGTCACCGTGCTTCCCCACTCTCCGGAATCGTGCTCTGCATCCCGACGAAAAGGTTCACCGTTCCTCCGATGGTCGCCGACGACGAGCGGGCCTGGAGGTACTGCCGCCCCCGGCACCTCCGGCCAGGCGGAGGAGAGTACCCCACGATTCGCGTGCCGCACTCCCCCGATCGTGAATTCCACACCGACAATGCTTGAATAAGGCTTCAACCAGGGAAAACTCCGGGAGAATCACTGCTACCAAGCGTCATTCGGACATGGCGCTGCGCATTTCCAGTCAATCGATCACAGTGGACTGCGCGAGCACCGTGATCCTTTCCCGGAAACGGCCTTTCACCTTTTCGTGGGATTTCGGCGGACGGCCTTTCGCGGCCGCGGTCCCCCATGTATCAGCGCGCCCGCGCGCGCCGTTAGAGTCGGGTGCGTGAGCCCGATTCCCGTGGTCCTCGTCGCCGGGTTCCTCGGCGCGGGCAAGACGACGCTGCTCAACCACCTGCTCGCCAACCGCGAAGGCGCCCGGGTCGGCGTCGTGGTCAACGACTTCGGCCAGGTGAACGTCGACGCGCTCGCGGTCGCCGGCCAGGTCGACACGATGGTTTCGCTCGGCAACGGCTGCCTGTGCTGCGCGGTCGACGCGAGCGGCCTGGACGCGATGCTCGGCCGGCTCTCCTCGGCCGAAGCGGGCATCGACGTCATCGTGGTCGAGGCCAGCGGCATCGCCGAGCCCCGCGACCTCATCCGGCTGATGATCGCCAGCGAGAACCCGGACATCCGCTACGGCGGGCTCGCCGAGGTCGTGGACGCGGCCGAGTTCGAAGCGGCCCGCGAGCGCCACCCCGAACTGGCCGACCACCTGCGGCTGGCCGACCTCGTGGTGCTGAACAAGGCCGACCGGGTGTCCGCCGAAACGCTCGCGAAGCTGACGGCGGTCGTCGAAGAGCTGGCACCCGGCCGTCCGCTGCTGGTCACCGAGCACGGCCGCGTCGACCCGAGGCTGTTCTTCGACCCCGAACCCCGCGGTGAGCGCGTCGGCCAGCTGTCGTTCGACGACCTGCGCGAGGAGCACGACCACGCCGAGCACCTGCACGCGAGCTACCAGACGGTCACGTTCACGGCCGAGACGCCACTGGCGCCCCGCGCGTTCGTGGACTTCCTGGAGCGCCGCCCGGCCGGGCTCTACCGCATGAAGGGCCAGGCCGACTTCGGCATCGACGCCCGCTTCCACCTGCACACGGTCGGCGGCTTCGTGCAGCTGGCGCGTTCGCCGTGGCCCGCGCGGGAGCCGCACCGCACCGAGCTGGTGCTGATCGGCGCCGGCCTCGACACCGACGCCGTCCTGGCCGAGCTGCGCGGGTGCGTGGCCCCGGATCCGTCGGTGGTCGACGAGCGCGGCCTGCTGCACATCCTCCGCTACCTCCCCGACCAGGCCTGACACGCCGACGACCGGCAAATGCGCTCCCGCCCCGCCCACCGCGGCGGAGACTGTCGCCCATGACGACCACCGCGGTGAGCACACCCCGCTGGTACCGGGTCGGCGTGCTGCCCGAAGACGTCCCCCTGGCCCACCTGATGACCCGCTCCGGCGACCTCCGCTACCGCCGCTCCGCCTGCGGCGAGCGCGAATCCCGCAGCTGGAAACCGGTCGACTTGACGACGGCGGAGCTCACGCCCTGCCCGGGGTGCGTCGCCACGCTGTCGGGCGCGTCCGCGGACGGCGAGGACCGTGCGCAGTTGTCGCTGGACCTCGAGGTCTAAGCGAGCGCCTTCTCGTAGCAGACCGACTCGGGATCGCTTTCGTGCGGCGGGAAGTTCGGCACCCGCCGGTACCCCGCACGCTCGTACAGGCGCATCGCCGCCCGCTGGCGGATGCCCGTTTCCAGGCGGAGGCGGACCGCGCCCTGGTGGCGGGCGAGGCGTTCGGACTCGGCGACCAGGGCTCCCGAGACGTCGGTGCCGCGGGCGTCCGGGGCGACGAACAGGCGCTTCAGCTCGGACAGGCCCGGCTCGACCGGTTCGACCGCGCAGCAGCCGATCGCGCGGGGGCCGTCGCGGGCCAGGAGGTAGCGGCTGGCCGGGGCCAGTGGGCGGGGCTGGGCGTCCGGGGGCAGGTCGTAGACCACGATCAGTTCGGCCGTCATCGCCGTCATCAGGGCGAGCAGCAACCCGTCGTCGGCCGGGCACTCCGCGACGGTGGCCACTTCACGCCTTCTTCGCGCGGCTCGGCGCCACCCGCGGCGGCTCGTTGGGCATCTTCGGGTAGACCGGCGGCCACGGCGCGTCCATCAGGCCGTTCGCCAGGTCCGCTTCGGACATCGCCAGCAGCGGCTCGATCGACTGCGGCCGCTCCCCCGCGCCGGCCCACGGGTCGCCGCGTTCGGCCACTCGCGCGGGAACCGTGCTCAGGGTGAGTGTGTCCGGCTCCACCGTGTCCAGTTCGTCCCAGCCGATCGGCGTGGACACCTGGCCGCCCACCCGCGGCCGCACGCACCAGGTGCCGAACACGGTCTTGTGCGGGGCGTTCTGGTTGAAGTCGACGAACACGCGCGAGCCGCGTTCCTCCTTCCACCACTGCGCGGTGATCTTCGCCGAGTGACGGCGTTCGAGCGCCCGCGCCAGCGCGACCGCCGCGGCCCGGACCTGGAAGCTGTCCCAGCGCGGTTCGAGCAGCACGTACAGGTGCAGGCCCCGCGAACCGGACGTCTTCAGGTGGCCTTCGATGCCGTGCTCGGCCAGGAACTCCCGGGTCAGCACCGCGGCCTCGCGCAGCTCGTCGAAGCCGATCCCGGGTGACGGGTCGAGGTCGACGCGCAGCTCGTCGGTGACCTCGGGCGTGTCCGCGCGGTAGGGCCACACGTGGAAGCCGAGGCAGCCGAGGTTCACCGCCCACAGGATGTGCGCGAGATCCTTCGCCACCAGCGCGTCGCTCGTCGTGCCGTTCGGCGTCGAGACGACGGTGGTGCTCAGCCACGGCGGCGCGCCCTTCGGCACGCGCTTCTGGAACCAGTTCTTGCCGCCCGCGCCGTCGGGGTAGCGCTCCAGCAGCAGCGGGCGCCCGCCGAGCCGGGACAGCAGCGGTCCCGAGATCGCGCGGTAGTACTCGACGAGGTCGAGCTTCGTCTCGCCGCGCTCCGGGAAGTACACCTTGT
The DNA here is from genome assembly GCF_014873755.1 of Amycolatopsis lexingtonensis. NCBI lineage: Bacteria > Bacillati > Actinomycetota > Actinomycetes > Pseudonocardiales > Pseudonocardiaceae > Amycolatopsis > Amycolatopsis lexingtonensis. Next base: position 743,053 of record NZ_JADBEG010000001.1, on the reverse strand, counting down.
CCGGGCTGCTGATCTTGACCTCGACGCCGTCGACGTCGAGCAGCACGGCCTCGCTCATCGCGCCTCCCCGAACAGCTTGGCGAGCTCGGCGGGCGGCGCCTCGTCGAGCTGGGCGTACGTGCAGGACTCCGGGGTGCGGTCGGGCCGGAACCGGACCAGCCGCCCGCCGTGGCGGAACCGGCCGCCCTGCAGGTGCTCGTAGCGGACCTCCGCCACCCACTCGGGCCGCAGCGGCTCCCAGGAGAGGTCCTTCTGCGGTGCCCAGCGGCTCATCGCGCCCGGTTGCCTGCCGGGCTCGGGCTGGTACTCCGCCCACGACCGCCACGGGTGGTTCTCGAGCGCGTTCTCGCGCAGCGGCGCCAGCTCGTCGACCAGCTCGGCCCGCCGCGCCTTGGTGAAGCTGCTGGCCACGCCGACGTGGTGCAGCACGCCCTCGCCGTCGAACAGCCCGAGCAGCAGCGAACCGATGCCCGCGCCGTCCTTGTGCCAGCGGAAGCCGGTCACGACGCAGTCGGCCGTGCGCTCGTGCTTGACCTTCAGCATCACCCGCTTGTCCTGCTCGTACGGCAGGTCCGCGGGCTTCGCCATGACACCGTCGAAGCCCGCGCCCTCGAACCGGGTGAACCAGTCCTCGGCCTGCGCCGGGTCGTCGCTGAGCGGGGTCAGGTGGACGCGCTGGAGGCCTTCGGCGTCGGCGCGGAGGATGCTTTCCAGCTGTTCGCGCCGCTCCCGGAAGGGCGCCTCGGTGAGGTCGGTGTCGCCGAGGGCGAGCAGGTCGAACGCGATGAAGCTGGCCGGCGTCTCCTCGGCCAGCTTGCGCACGCGCGAGGCCGCCGGGTGCAGCCGCAGCTGCAGCGCCTCGAAGTCGAGCCCCGCGGGCGTGACCAGCACGATCTCGCCGTCCACGACGCAGCGGGGCGGCAGCGCGGCGGCCAGCAGCTCGACCAGCTCCGGGAAGTAGCGGGTCAGCGGGCGGTCGTTGCGCGAACCCAGCTCGATCTCGTCGCCGTCGCGGAACACGACGCAGCGGAAGCCGTCCCACTTGGGCTCGTAGAGCAGCCCCGGGTCACGAGGCACCTCGTGCACGGCTTTCGCGAGCATCGGCCGCACCGGCGGCATCACGGGCAAGTCCACCGCGCGAGCTTAAAACACGGGTACGACATTTTTGGGCGTGATACACACTGACTCGTGACGACCGAACGCCCAGAACCACCCTTGACCGGGGGCGAGCGCGAAATGCTGCGCACGTTCCTCGACTTCCACCGCGCCACCCTCGCGATGAAGTGCGACGGACTGTCCGACGAGGACCTCCGCCGCGCCGCCAGCCCGCCGTCGACGCTGTCGCTGCTCGGGCTCGTCCGGCACATGGCCGAAGTGGAGCGCACCTGGTTCCGGCGGGTGATCAACGCCGAAGACATCCCGCTGCGGTGGTCGGCCGAAGGCGACTTCCAGGCCGCCTACGACGCGAGTTCCTCCACGCGCGCGGAAGCCTTCGCCGCGTGGCAGGAAGAAGTGGAGCACTCCCGCAAGATCGAAGAGGCGGCCGAGTCCCTCGACGTCACCGGCCACCAGGCGCGCTGGGGCGAGGACGTGTCGCTGCGGCTGGTGATGCTGCACATGATCCACGAATACGCCCGGCACAACGGCCACGCGGACTTCATCCGGGAAGCGATCGACGGCGTCACGGGGGCCTAGTGGACGTGCTCGCGTGGCTGCTCGACTCGGACCCGGCCCTGCGCTGGCAAGTCGAGCGGGACCTCGCGGGCGCCCCACCGGAGGTCTGGGAAGCGACGCGCGCCCGGGTCGCGTCGGAGGGGTTCGGCGCGCGGCTGCTGGCGGCGCAGGACCCCGACGGCCGCTGGGCGGGCGGCGCGTTCTTCCCGGCCGGCTTCCGTGGCGACGAGCCCCAGCCCTGGACGGCGACGACGTGGTCACTGAACGCCCTGCGCGAATGGGGCCTCGACGCCGCCGTCCTGGGCGGCACGGCCGGGCTGCTGGCCGCGAACTGCCGGTGGGAGTACGACGACCTGCCCTACTGGGACGGCGAAGTCGACTGCTGCATCAACGCCTGGACCCTGGCCAACGGGCTGTGGCTCGGCGCGGACGTCGCCGGCATCGCCGCGTGGTTCACCACCCACCGGCTGCCGGACGGCGGCTGGAACTGCGAGTGGGTCGAAGGCTCGACGCGTTCGTCCGTCCACTCGACACTCAACTCCCTCAAAGGGTTGCTGGCGTACGAGAACGCGACTGGCGGCACGCCGGAAACACACGAAGCCCGCCGCGGTGGCGAGGAGTACCTCCTGGAACGCGGGTTGTTCCGGCGGCGGTCGACGGGTGAGCCGCTCGGGCCGTGGGTCCACGAGTTCGGCTACCCGATGCGCTGGCGCTACGACGTCCTCAACGCGGCTTCGTATGCCGCCGGCGAACGCGCCCCAAGGTGGCCTTGGTTGCGTCTTGCGCACCGAAGGCCGCCTTGGGTGCGTCAGACGCACCGAAGGCCACATTGGGGCGCTCGGCCCGAACGCGGGTGACCCCGCTACCGGAGACCACTTCGCCCAGCTTCTAGAGCTCCGCCAGCACCAGTCCACTGCGCGGCTTCGGCGTGAAGTACGTGGCCTTCCGCGGCATCCGCCGCCCCGCCGCGTGCACGGCGAGGACGTCCGCGCGGCTCACCGGGGCCAGCAGGACCACCGCGTCGGCGTCCGGCGGCACCGGGCGGCCGTCGGGGAGCGGGTGCGAGCACGGCCCGTCGGGGTCGATGCCCAGCGCCTCCGCGAAGAGGACGCGCTCGACGATCTCGTGGTCGATGACCGGTCCTGGCACCTCGGGCTTCGGGAGCACGACCCGCAGCACCGCCGTGCCCGCGCGCACCACCGCCTCGCCGGTGACCGGCGCCGCGTGCTCGTCGTAGCGCACGTCCAGGCCCGCCGCCGACCAGCGGGAGACCAGGTCCTCCGGGCCGAGGCCGGTGCCGGTGAGCACCCGGTGGATCGCGCCGATCCGCAGCTCCGGGCCCGCGGTGACCAGGGCGAGCAGGCTGCCGTGCCCGGCCGCCGCGGCCGCGGCCACGCGGTGGTTGCCGTCGGCGACCAGGAGTTCCGCGGCGCCGGCCGCGGCCAGCAGGCGGTGCTGCAGCGGTCCGGCGGGCACCACCCACAGGTCGTGCCGCCGCCCGGCCGCGTCCGAAGTGGACAGATCGGGCAGGCCGAGCGCGCCGCACGCGCGGGCGACCTCGTCGGTCAAAAGGTCCCCGCCGGTGGCCGGGACGAGCAGCGCCGCACTGGTCGCGCAGCCGAGCCCGGCGAGCACGGCGGCCCGCTCGGCCACGACGTCGGGGTAGACGTCCTCGGTGTGCCGGACCCGCGCGGTGCCGTCGTCGGTCACCGCGGCCGGGTCGACCAGGCAGAGCAGGCCCAGCGCGACGCCGTCCGGCCCTTCGATCCGGTACGGCGCGACGACCTCGCGCACCGGCCGGTAGGACCGCTTGCGGAGCCGTTCGAGCACCGCGCGGGCGACCGGGACGGCGGCGGCCAGGTCGAGGCCTCGCGCCAGCGCCGCGGGCGTGCGCGCGGGGTGCTGCACGGCCAGCAGCGTGTCGCCGGCCCCCGGCGCGGCCAGCGCGTCGGCCACCCGGTCGGGCTCGGCGAACTCGTCGACGTCGGGACCGGGGACCGCGTCGCGGACCACCCAGCCCCGCCCGATCGGCCGGATCCAGTCGTTCACCCCTCCCATCTTGCGCGATCGACGCGGAGACGGAAATTCGCTGGGATGCGGTGCCTCGCGGTGGAATGCTTAGGACTGCAAAGTAGTTGACCCCGGACATGACCGCCCCGAGGAGCAGCCCGCCGATGACGACACCCGCCGCCACCAGCGTCAAGGGGGTCGGCTTCCGTTCGGAACGCGGCCCGGTGCTGGTCGCCGTCATGCTCAGCACCGCGCTGGTCGCGCTGGACAGCACGATCATCGCGACCGCGGTCCCCTCGGTGGTGCGCGACCTCGGCGGGTTTTCGCAGTTCCCGTGGCTGTTCTCGATCTACCTGCTCACCCAGGCCGTCACCGTGCCGCTCTACGGCAAGTTCGCCGACGTCCTCGGCCGCCGCCCGGTGATGTTCTTCGGGATCGCGGCGTTCCTCATCGGCTCGGTGCTGTGCGGGGCCGCGTGGAGCATGCCGGTGCTGATCGCCGCCCGCGCGGTGCAGGGCATCGGGGCCGGCGCGATCCAGCCGATGTCGATGACGATCATCGGCGACCTCTACACGGTGGAGGAACGCGCCCGGGTGCAGGGCTACGTCGCCAGTGTCTGGGGCGTCGCGTCGGTGGTCGGCCCGACCCTCGGCGGCGTGTTCGCCGAGTACCTGGACTGGCGGTGGATCTTCTTCGTCAACCTGCCGCTCGGCGCGATCGCCGCGCTGATGCTGTTCCGCAACTTCGCCGAGCGCGTGGAGCGCAAGCCGCACAAGGTCGACTACACCGGCGCCGCGCTGCTCACCGTCGGCTGCTCGCTGGTGATCCTGGGCCTGCTCGAAGGCGGCGTCGCGTGGGCGTGGGGCTCGCTGCCCAGCGTGGCGATCTTCGTCGTGGGCGCGGCGATGCTGGTGGCGTTCGTGCTGGTGGAGAAGCGCGCGGCCGAGCCGGTGCTGCCGCTGTGGGTGTTCACCCGGCGGATCCTGGTGGGCGGCAACCTGGTCGCGGTCGTGGTCGGCGCGGTCCTGATGGGCCTGACGTCGTACCTGCCGACGTACGCGCAGGGCGTGCTCGGTGCGGGCGCGCTGGTGGCCGGGTTCGCGGTCGCGGCGCTGACGGTCGGCTGGCCGATTTCGGCGTCCCTGGCGGGCAAGATCTACCTGCGCATCGGCTTCCGCGACACGGCGCTGATCGGCAGCGTGTTCATCATCGGGGGCGGCGTGCTGGTGGCCACGCTGGGCGCGACGTCGTCGATCTGGTCGGCCGCGCTCGCGGCGTTCGTCCTCGGCATCGGCCTCGGCCTGGCGGCGAGCCCGACCCTGGTGGCGATCCAGTCGGTGGTGGGCTGGGACCGCCGCGGCGTGGTCACCGCGACGAACCTGTTCAGCCGGTCACTGGGCAGCGCGGTCGGCGCGGCGGTGTTCGGCGCGATCGCGAACGCGACGCTGGCTTCGCGGTTCGCGAACCCGCCGGCGGAGGTGGCGGGCAAGCTGCCGCCGTCGGTGGACGCGACGAGCCTGGTGCTGGGCGGCCACTCCGATTCCCCGGTGGCGACGTTCGTCCGGGGCGCGCTGAACGACGCGACGCACTACGTGTTCGTCGGCCTGCTGGCGGTGGCGGCGCTCTCGGTGCTGGCGCTGCTGCTGATGCCACGCAAGACCGAGCAGCTGGAGTTCTAGGCGTCGGGGAAGACGAGTTCGGCGGTCATCCCGTCGCCGAGCAGGAAGTAGCCGAGGAACGTCACGCCCTCGTCCCGCGCGTCGAACCGGGCGATCCGGACGCCTTCGGGCTCGTAGAAGACGTCTCCCGGCTCGAGCACGGTCTCCGGGCCGCCCTCGATCTGGTAGACGGCCGAGCCCGTTTCGATGCTGCCGAAGACGGGTCCGTTGTGGACGTGCAGCCCGGCGGCGTACCCGGGGGCGATGGTGATCCGCCGGATTTCGACCCTCGAGGTCGCCAGCGGGGCCGGGAGTTCCTGGTCGAGGACGATCACCCGGCTCAGCGGTTCGGTCGGCACGGCTTCCCCTTCAGCGGGTCTTCAGCAGCGCGAGGATGCCCTCGATCGCCTGCTCGAACGGCTCGGTGCGGTCCGCGGCCCTGGCGAGGACGTAGCCGCCCTGCAGCGTCGCGACGATGGCGGCCGCAGTCGCCGCCGGGTCGAGCCCGCCGCCGTCCTCCGCGACGACTTCGGCGAGGCGCGTGCGCAGCCAGGAGAACGTCTCTTCGACCGGCTCGCGGAGCACCGGCGCGGCCATGACGTCCGGGTCCTGCGTCAGCCGCCCGACCGGGCAGCCCCGCAGGACGTCGCGCTCACGGCGGAGGTAGGCCGTGATGCGCTCGAGCGCGGTGCCGGGCCCGGACAGCTGCGCTTCGGCGGCGGCCCGCAGCTCCTCGGCGGTGCGGTCGATCGCCGCGCGCGCCAGCTCCTCCTTGCCGGAGAAGTGGTGGTACATGCTGCCCTGGCCGGCGCCGGCGAGCCGCTGGATGGTCTTCGGGCTGGTCCCGACGTACCCGCGCTCCCACAACAACGTGCGGGTGCTCTCGATGAGGCGTTCCCTCGTGTCCACGGACCTGAGTGTACATACCAGTAGGTACAGTCAGTTCTGCAGTGGCATCAGTTCCGCCTGGAAGTTCGCCAGGAACTCCTCGAAGTCGCCGTGCCCGGGCCGGATGACGAACTTCGTCAGACCGGCCTCGATGTGCTGCTCGACCAGCCGGCGCGCCTCGGGCCAGCTGGTCGCCACCAGGTCCTCGACCGGCACGCCCGGCTGCCGCTTCGCCGCCGCGGCCAGCAGCTCGTCCGGCACTCCCTTGTCGGCCACGGGCAGGCTGAGCCCGAAGTGGTCGGCTTCGATCTCGCGCCCGGCGTCCGCCGCGGCCTCCTGGATCGCGATGCGGGCGTCGCGCGCCTGGGCCGGTGTGTGGAAGCTGCCGAGCCACCCGTCGGCGAGCCGCCCGGCGCGGCGCAGCGCGGCCGGCGCCGCTCCCCCGAGCCAGACGTCCAGCCGCTTGGCCGGGCGCGGCCCGAGGCGGGCCCCGTCGACGCGGAAGAACTCGCCGTCGAAGGAGACGTCGTCCTCTTCGAGCAGCCGCCGCAGCAGGGTCAGCGACTCGTCGAACACCGCGGCGCGCCGCCCGGCGGGCACCGGGAAGAGATCGTGCTCGGCGGTGCGGGCCGGGCGCAGCCCGAACACCGGGAGCACCCGCTTGGGCGCGAGGCCGGCCAGGGTGAGCAGCTGCTTCGCGACGAGCACCGGGTGCCGGCCCGGCAGGATCGCCACGCCGGTGCCGACCTTGAGCTTCTCCGTCGTCGCGAGCGCGTGCGTCATCCCGATCATGGGATCGACTTCGGGCGAGTAGACGAGTTCGGACAACCACAGCGAGTCGACGCCGGCCGCCTCCAGCCGCCGCGCCAGCCCGGCGAACTCGCCGGGTCCCGTTCCCGCCGCCGGCGCGACGCCCAGCCTGATCTTCAGCACGGTTCCTCCCGGAAGGCTCTTCCAGGGGCAACGCGCCGGGCGGCCGGGAATTCCTCAGGCGGTCGCGGCGATGACCCGGCTCAGCGCGGCGTGCAGCGCCTCCAGCTCGGGCAGCTCCATCCCGAGGGTCTCGACGACCTTGTACGGGATCTTCTCCGCTTCCGCCCGCAGCGCGCGGCCCTTCGCCGTCAGCTCGACGGTCAGCTGCCGCTCGTCCTCCCGGCTGCGGGCGCGCGTCACGTACCCCAGCGCCTCCAGCCGCTTCAGCAGCGGCGAAAGCGTCGCGGGCTCGTGGCGCAGCGACGCGCCGAGGTCCTTCACCGAGCGCGGCGAGCGCTCCCACAGCGCGAGCATCACCAGGTACTGCGGATGGGTCAGGCCGTACGGCTCGAGCAGCGGCCGGTAGATCGCGATCACGCTGCGCGAAGCCACCGACAGCGCGAAGCACACCTGCCGGTCCAGCTTCAGGGGGTCCTCACCCAGGTCGATCATGCCGCCGATCCTACTGTGTCGTCGATCGCGCTAATGATTAGTGCACTAAGCATTAGTGTACTATCCAACTCATGGAACGACCGAGTGTGCTCCGCTGGTTCGGTTACGCCGTCGGCGTGCGGCTCCCCGAGCGGCTCAACGACTGGGCCCTGCACGATGCGACGTCCAAGCACTGGCGCGCGCGGTACGTGCTGCAGCGGTCGGTCGGCATCCTGCCGCTGTGCGCGGTGTGGCTGCTGCTGCCCGGCTCGATCTGGCTGCGGCTCTCCCTGGTCCTCATGGCCGGGCTCGTCGCGTACTTCTACTCCTGCGCGTACATGGAGGAGAGCGTCGAGCACCGGCTCGGCAGGCAGGGGTTCCCGCACAACACCGGCCGCCGCATCCGCGCCGAAGCCGCCGAGGCGAAGAACGCCGAAGCGACCGCCCGCTACCTCGCGCGCTACCGGACCCCTTCGGAGGGTTAAGTAGAGTCAGAGGACGATGAGACGCAAGCTCAGGCCGCCGATCCCGCCGCGCCACGGGCTGGACCCCGCCCGGCTCAAGCTCCCCGCCGACGGCGAGTGGCCGACCCTTCTGGCGCACCTCGTCGACCGGCTGCCCCGCGTGGCACCGGCCCGCATCGAGGAAATGCTGCGCGAGGAGCGCATCCACGGCGTCGACGGCCCGCTCGGCGTCGACACGCCGTTCGAGCCCGGCTCGTTCATCTGGTTCCACCGCGACCTGCCCGACGAGGTGCCGGTCCCGTTCGAAATCCGCGTCGTGCACCGCGACGAGCACCTGCTGGTCGTCGACAAGCCGCACTTCCTGGCGACCATCCCGCGCGGGCAGCACATCCTCGAGACGGCGCTCGTGCGGCTGCGACGCGACCTCGGCCTGCCGCACCTGTCCCCCGCGCACCGGCTCGACCGGGTCACCGCCGGCGTGGTGATGTTCGTGATCACGCCGGAGCTGCGCGGGAAGTACCAGACGCTGTTCCGCGACCGCCGGGTGCACAAGGAGTACGAGGCGATCGCGCCCTACGACCCGGGCCTGGAGCTGCCGCGGACCGTCCGGAGCCGGATCGTCAAGGAGCGCGGCGTGCTCGCGGCACGCGAAGAGCCGGGCGAGCCGAACGCCGAGACGCACGTCGAACTGCTCGAGCACCGCGACGGGCTGGGGCGCTACCGGCTGAAGCCGTCGACCGGCCGGACGCACCAGCTGCGCGTCCACCTCAGCGGGCTCGGCGTCCCCATCCTCGGCGACGACTTCTACCCGCAGCTGCGCGAAAAACCGCTCGGTGACTTCACGAAACCGTTGCAGCTGCTGGCGAAGGTGCTCGCCTTCGACGACCCGGTCACCGGGACGCCCCGGCGGTTCACCAGTGGCCTGCGGCTGTCCGCCTGGGACGACCCCGACGCGTGGGCGGCGCCCCCGGCCTGATCCGGGAGCGCCGCCGGTGCGTCACTTGCGCCAGAACTTCACGCCGCTCCACTGCACGGTGATCGGCCCCGCGCCACTGGACGTGCGGTAGCTGCCGAACTTGTCGTAGTAGCTGCCGCTCGCGCTGGAGATCGTCTGCTTCAGCGAGCCGTTGAGGTACACCTTGTGCGAGCTGCCGACCTGGTTGATCGTGTTGACCCGCACCGACGTGCCGACGGTCGCGCCGCTGCCCAGCGTCGCCCCGCCCTCCACCGCGTACAGCCGGCCGCCCTTCTCGACGGCCAGCATGAAGTACGGCCCGGCGTTCGAGCCGTCCCGGAACGTCTGCTTGAGACTGATCCGGGAGCCGGTCATGCTGGTGATCTTGAACGAGCCCTCGAACTGGTGAGTGCCGCCGGTGTAGGTGGCGTAGCGGCGTTCCGCGCGCTGATCACCGCTCGAAGTCGAGCAGGTGAGCTGGAAGGTGAGCCCGGAAAGCTGGCCGCACCCCCGCTCCTGCTCCGAATAGCTCGGCGACTCCGGGGTCCACGGACCCGTCCCGACCTGGGCGTTCGCCGCGGGGGCGAGGATCGCGAGCCCTGCCGCGACCGCCACGACCACACCCGCACCGTGCATTCTGCGCACCGTCGACCTCCTGGATCACTCGAGGCGGCGGTGATGGTGACTGTACGAGCCCGAGCCGTCACGGACAAGAGTTTTCCGGGCCGTGTCGAATCCGGCCGTGCTCGTTCGACAGACTCGTGAAGGCACCACCGATCCTCCGAGGAGCAAACATGCGCACCCTGATCTCCACCTCGTTCGTCTCGCTCGACGGCGTCGTCGAAGCCCCCGGCGGCGAGCCCGGCTACCGCAACGCGGGCTGGACCTTCAAGGACGTGGAGTTCGAGCCGGCCGCGTACGAGATCAAGGGCACCGAGCAGGAAGAGGCCACCGCGCTCCTGCTGGGCCGCGTCAGCTACCAGGCCTTCGCGCCGGTCTGGCCGGGCATGACCGTCGAGTTCGCCGGCTACAACGCGATGCCGAAGTACGTCGTGTCGACCACACTCAAAGAGACGGACCTGGTGGACAACTGGGGCGAGACGACGATCCTGCGGTCACTGGACGACGTCGCCGCGCTCAAGGAGACCGAGGGCGGCCCGATCATCGTCAACGGCAGCGCCACCCTGAACCGGTCGCTGGCCGACGCGGGCCTGATCGACCGGCTCCACCTCCTGGTGTTCCCGGTGCTGCTCGGCGCCGGGAAGCGGCTGTTCAGCGAGACCGACAAGGACAAGCAGAGCCTGAAGCTGATCGACAGCGCGTCCTACGGCAACGGGATCCAGAAGCTGGTCTACGAGTTCGTCCGCTGACCGGTCGCGGGTGCGGTCGCGGGCTGAAGGGGACGTTGCTCTCATCCCATCGCAGGAAAGTCCCCTTCAGCCCGCCTTGCCCCGGCTCCCGAGGCTCGCTCGGCGACAGCTTCGCTGACGTCTTGAATGAGTCATTCAGGTCTTCGGAGGTCCTGAATGACTCATTCAAGACACCGCGGACCCACCCGGCGCGACTTTGCCGGAACCCTTGTCGCGGGTCCGGCCGATGTTTCACGTAGAACATCTGTTCGAACGTGGTGTACGGTCGAACCCATGACGACCCCGGCACTGCAGGCATCGCTGTTCGGCGAATCCGGCCCCGTCACGCTGCACGAGCTGGCCCCGCGCCGGACCGAACTCGGGGCGGGCGCGTGGATCGACGTGCAGCCCGGCTGGCTCGAGGGCGCCGGCGAGGTGTTCACCGACCTCGTCACCGGCGTCCCGTGGCAGGCCGAGCGGCGCCGGATGTACGACCGGCTCGTCGACGTCCCGCGCCTGCTGTGCTTCTACCGCGAAGCGGCTCCGCTCCCCCACCCCGTGCTGGCCGAGGCGCGCGCCGCGCTGAGCGAGCACTACGCGGGCGAGCTCGGCGAGCCGTTCCGCACGGCGGGCCTGTGCTACTACCGCGACGGCCGCGACAGCGTCGCCTGGCACGGCGACCGCGGCAGCACGGAAGACACGATGGTCGCGATCCTCTCGGTCGGCACGGCCCGCCAGCTGGCCCTGCGCCCCCGCGGGGGCGGCGAGTCCCACCGCTACGCCCTCGGCCACGGCGACCTGATCGTCATGGGCGGCTCGTGCCAGCGCACGTGGGAACACGCGATCCCGAAGACGAGCCGGGCGGTCGGGCCGCGGATCAGCATCCAGTTCCGTCCGCGCGGGGTGCGCTGAGTCCACAGTGGACGATCGGGCCCGCCCGGTGGCGGAATCCCCGTAGCATGGCGTGGTGCACACCCTCGCCGAACCACCGCTGTTCACCCGCCTGAAGTCCGCGCGCCGCGTGCTCGTCGCGGGCGCCGGTGGCGGGTTCGACGTCTACGCCGGGATCCCGCTGGCCGTCGCCCTGCGCGCGCAGGGCAAGGAAGTGCACTTCGCGAACCTGGCGTTCAGCGACCTGAACCGCCTCGATCTCGACGACTGGATCGCCCCGGACGTCGCGCGGGTGCACCCCGGCAGCGCGGGCGACGACGCGTACTTCCCCGAGCGGACGCTCGCCCGCTGGCTCGAAACCCAGGGCTGGCCCGGCGTCGTCCACGCCTTCCCCCGGGTCGGCGCCCGGCCGCTGCGAGCGGCGTACGAGGACCTGGCCGGCCGGCTCGGCGCGGACGCGGTGGTGCTCGTCGACGGCGGCACGGACATCCTGCTGCGCGGGGACGAGTCGGGGCTCGGCACGCCCGAAGAGGACATGGCGAGCCTCGCCGCGGTGGCCGCGCTCGAAGGCATCGACCGCGTCGTCGTCAGCCTCGGCTTCGGCATCGACGCCTTCCACGGCGTCTGCCACGCCCACGTGCTGGAGAACCTCGCCGCCCTCGACCGGGCCGGCGGGTACCTGGGCGCGCTGTCGATCCCGTCGGCCTCCCCGGAAGCGGCTGCTTACCTGGACGCCGTCGCGGACGCGAACCGCGCGACCCCGGACCGGCCGAGCATCGTCCAGGGGCAGATCGCCGCCGCGCTGCGGGGCGAGTTCGGGGACGTGCACTCCACCACCCGCACCGCGGGCAGCGAGCTGTTCGTGAACCCGCTGATGGGCGTCTACTTCGCGGCGGACCTGGCGATCCTGGCCGCCGAGGTCGGCTACCTGCCGGAGCTCGCCGGCACGGACACCGCCACCGAGGTCGCCATGGTCATCGAAGCGCACCGCGACCGCGTCGGGCGACGGCCGCGGCGGGCCATCCCGCACTGAGGCTCAGTCGACCAGGACCGGCAGCTCGTCCAGTCCGTACACAATGGACACCTTGCGGAACGAAAGGTCTTGCTCCGGAACGGCGAGCCGCAGGTTCGGGAACCGCTTGATCAGGGCCGGGTACGCCGTGCGCAGCTCCATGCGGGCCAGCTCCGCGCCGATGCACCGGTGGATGCCGTAGCTGAACGCCAGGTGGGACGTCGGCTCGCGGGTGGCGTCGAACTCGTCCATGCCCGCGCCCAGCTTCGGGTCGCGGTCCGCGGCCGACAGCGACACCAGCACGATGTCGCCTTGCGCGATGTGGACGCCGGCGATGTCCATGTCCTGCTTGGCGAAGCGTGGGAACGCCATCTGCACCACGGTCAGGTAGCGCAGCAGTTCCTCGACGAAGCGGTGCACGGACTCGTCGTCCCCGCGGACGGCTTCGAGGGCCTTCTCGTCGCGCAGCAGCACCAGCGCGCCGAGCGCCAGCATGCTCGCCGTCGTCTCGAGGCCGCCGGTGAGGACGCCGTCGGCGAGGCCGGCCAGTTCGCGGTCGTCGATCTCGTCGCCGTGTTCCTTGATCAGCATGCCGAGCAGGCCGTCGCCGGGCTCCTCGCGCTGCTTCTTGACGATGTCGAGCAGGTAGGTCAGCGACTCCGACATCGCACCGAGCGACGCGCCCGCGCCGCCGAAGAGGTCGAAGCGGGCGGTGCTCAGCCGCTGGAACTCCGCACGGTCCTCATAGGACACCCCGAGCAGTTCGCAGATGGTCAGCGACGGGATCGGCAGCGCGAACGCCTGCCACAGGTCGACCGGGCCCTCGGTCTTGGCCATCGCGTCGAGCTGCTCGGCGACGATCTCGTCGATCCGCGGGGCCAGCCTGCCGAGCCGGCGCATCGTGAACTCGGGCGTGAGCAGCTTGCGCAGCCGCGTGTGCACCGGCGGGTCCGCGAAGCCGAGGCCGCCGGGGTTCTGGTCCGCGGTCACCCCGGCGTTGCCGACGAGGTTGCCGAAGTCGCTGGAGAACCCGGTGGCCTTGCCGAGGACGGCCTTAGCCTCGTCGTAACCCGTGACCAGCCAGGCGTTCATCCCGAACGGCAGGTCGAGCTTGCCGATCGGCGCCTCGGCGCGGCGCTCGGCCATCGCGGCGACCGGGTCGAGCCCGTCGCGCTTCAGCGGCAGCAGTGCCGAATCGGGCAGGATCGACGACATCTTTTCGAGGTCGAAGCCCTTTTTCGACTGCCGGGCGAGGTACCGGCGGCCGACCCAGCCCAGGACCCGTGCACGGAGACTCCCCATGTACCCGACAGTACCGCACTAGCCCGATCGGGTGAGCGACGGCGAGACCGGGCTCACCTCCGCGGCGGGACCTCCCGGTTCACCGTGATCAGCCCGTGCTCGCTGGCGGCGTAGTGGAAGTACGGGCGGCCGAGGTCGTCCGAGCCGGCGAACGACGTCCGCGAGCGTCCGTCGGCCTCGGTGTTGACGCCGTTGGTGCGGGCCAGCACGCCTGAGGAGCTCAGCCATTCCCGCGACGCGCGCACCGGCCGCCAGCTCCGGCCGTCACCGGTGAGGTCGCCGAGCTCCTTCGTCATCTCGGCCGAACCGGAGATCCGCAGGTTCTGGTCGTCGGTGATGTTCGCGGTGGCGTCGGTGGTCAGCGGGTAGGACCACGTGTGCCGGGCGGCGGACCGCACCCGGCCGTCCACTGTGGACACCGAGGTCTGCTGCCCCGAGTCGGCCTGCACGACGTGCTGGGTGAAGCCGCCGCCGGTGACGTCGTCGCTGTTGCGGTAGTCGCGGGTGCGTTCGACGCGGGTGTACACGCGGCCGGCGGAGGTGTCGACGTAGCCGGCGGTCACGTCGTGGCGCTTCGCGGTGACGGTGACGTTCACGCCGCCGTCGATGTCCCGCACCGCCGTTTTCCGCTCGGGTGCGGCGGCGACGTCGTCCTGGACCAGGGCGCCGGACGTGCGCGCCGCGTTTTTGTCGGTGTAGAGCAGTAGCGTCGGGACGACGGTGAACTCGCCGCCGATGTCCGGGAAGGAGAAGGAGAAGTCATGCGTCCCGCCGTCCACGAGCCGGCCCGCGAACGGTGTCACGTCGTAGGTTTCGGCATGCAGGCTGAAGGTGTCGATCGCCACGATCGGCCGCCACAGCTGCGGCACGATCCCGCCGGAGTAGATGTGCGGGAAGGTGAAAGCGCTGCCGGCGGCGGTCCCGTCGATCGCGAAGTTCGCTTCGCGGTAGGGCCCCTTGCCGCAGAGCCCGGCGGCCGGGTACTTCGCCGACACCTCGTCGGGGACGTCGTCGAACCACTGCTCGTCGCAGGCGTGGCCTTCGAGGGTGACCTCGAGGTAGGCGCGGGTGATGTTGCGCGGCAGGTCTTTCGCGCTGAAGTGCACGGTCGGCGCCGCGGGGGTCGCGTCGGCGTGCCCGAACCCGGCGACGTGATCGGCGGTCCCGGGCGCGGGGTGCTTCCGGTCGGCCTGGTAGTAGGTGAGCGTCACGGTCTGGGCGTAGACCCCGGTGTAGACCGGCGAGTTGTAGTTCTCGATGCCGCCGTGGAACGGCTGCGGCGTGCGCAGCAGCGCGGCGTAGGGCGTGAGGTCCTTGTCGAAGTGGTAGGTGATCGCGCGCTTGCCCTCACCACTGGGCTCCTCGGTCGTCCCCCACCAGACCTCGGTCCCCCCGATCCGCAGATCGCCGATCCGGTCGTACTGCCGCCCGCTCACGGTGACGGTCTGATCCATGACGACCTTCGCCCACGGCCCCGGACAGGCCTTGGGCGGCGCGAGCGTGCCCTCGTAGAACTGCGGCGTGCCGTCGGCGGCGTTGGAGCGGAAGGCATCGGCGAGGGTGACACTGCAGTGCGCGGTGTCGGGCCGCGTCACCGCGGGCGCGGCGGTCACCGGATCGTCGGTGTCCCCTTCCACGACGGGCGAGGCCGAGGCGACGGCCCCGGAGAGCACCCACGTCAGCACCAGTGACAGGACGATCGTGAAGATCCGCACCCGGACTCCTCCCAGCGGCAGGCACTCCCGGCTCGGAGCCTAGCCGCGCGATCATCCGACTATCGGCGGGAATCGGCGCCTGAAACGTTTCAGAACGTGGTAGGCTCACGCCTTCTCAGCGAGGGGGTGCGGTGGTCGGCATCAAGGACGTCGCCAAGCGCGCGGGCGTCTCGATCGGCACGGTGTCCAATGTGGTCAACCGGCCGCACGTGGTCGCCACGGCCACGCGCAACCGGGTGCTGTCGGTGATCGAAGAGCTCGGCTACGTCCGGGACGAGTCGGCGCGGCAGCTGCGGGCCGGGCGCAGCCGCATCATGGGGCTGCTCGTGCTCGACCTCGGGAACCCGTTCTTCGTAGACGTCGCCCGCGGGGCCGAGCAGGCCGCGCACGCCGAGGGCCTCAACATCATCACCTGCAACAGCGGCCAGCGCTCCGACCTCGAGGCGTCGTACCTGGCGATGTTCGCCGAACAGCGGGTTCGCGGGGTGCTGCTGAGCCCGGTCGCCACCTCGGGTGAAGCCCTGCGCGCGTTCCGGCGCAGCGGCACGCCGTACGTCTTCGTCGACCGCAAGGCACCGGCGTCGGAGGCGAGTTCGGTGGCGGTCGACGACATCGCGGGCGGCGCGCTCGCGGCCCGGCACCTGCTGGAGACCGGGCACCACCGGATCGCGTTCGTCAACGGCCCGGCGATCCTCACCCAGTGCCGCGACCGCGAGCAGGGCGTCCGCACGGCCCTCGCCGGTTCGGCGGCGGAGCTGACCGTGCTGGAGGCGATCGGCCTGGACGTCAGCTCGGGCCGAGACGCGGGCGCGCGCCTGCTCGGCACGAGCCCCCGGCCCACGGCGGTCTTCTGCGCGAACGACCTGCTCGCCCTCGGCGTGCTGCAGGCCATGGTGGGCGCGGGCGTCCGCGTCCCCGAGGAGATGGCGATCGTCGGCTACGACGACATCGAGTTCGCCGGCGCCGCGGCGGTCCCGCTGACCTCGGTCCGCCAGCCGGCCCGCCGCCTCGGCCGCACGGCGGCGGAACTGCTGCTGGCGGAGACGGCGGACACGACGGTGGAGCGCCAGGCGGTGGTGTTCACCCCGGAACTGGTCGTCCGCGAGTCGACCCGGGTGCGCCGCTAACCTCGAGATCATGGTGTTCGACTCCGCCCGGTTCGACCTCCAGCCCTACGCCGGAGTGGCGTGGGAGCGCTACGTCCGGCGGACGTTCTGCAGCTGGGAACACTCGGGCTGGCGGTCGCTGCTCGTCCAGCGGTTCGAGCACGTGCCCGTCGCCGAGGACCTGCACCTGCCCGGCACCGCCGACCTGCACCTGGTGCTCCCGGTGTCCGGGCGGGCGGAGATGGCGGCCGGCGCGCCCTGGGTGCCCGGGCGGCTCCAGCTGGGGATCCCGCACCGGCCCGCGTCGCGCCGTTACCGCGGGGACGCGTCGATGCGGAGCGTCCAGATCCACATCCCGCGCGACACCGTCGATGCGGTGGCGGCGCAGCTAGGCGGCACCGTGGACTTCGACGCCGTGGCCGCGTCCCTGGCCGCCGGGGATGCCCTGCTCGAGGAAGCCGTTCGCACGATCGGGTTCCCCGGCGAGGCCGGTGAGCTCTACGCCGAGTCCGCCGCCGCCTTCCTGACCACGCACCTCCTCACCCGGCACGGGCGGAAGCGCGCCGAGCCCGCCCCCGCCCGGGAAGACGCGCGGGTGCGCGCCGCCGTGGCGATCATGCGCGAACGGCTCGCCGAACCGGTCACCCTGGCCGACGTGGCCGCCGAGGTGCACCTGTCCGTCTACCACCTCGTCCGGGTCTTCAAGGCGGCGACCGGCGAGACGCCGCACCGGTTCCTCACCCGGCTGCGGGTCGAGGAGGCGAAGCGGCTGCTGCGCGGCACGGACCTCGCGCTCGACCGGATCGCGGCGCGGTGCGGCTTCGCCGGCCCCGGTCCCCTCTCCGCCGCCTTCCTGCGGCACACCGGCATCCGCCCGTCGGCCTACCGCAATTCCTGAGCGGTGCACCGCAATCCCGGACCTGGAGCCGGGACCGGCCACCGCCCTACCGTGGCCGCATGACCTCCTATGACGTCACGGCCGAGTCCCCCGCGCCGCCCTCGGCCGTATGGGCCCTGCTGCTCGATGCCCGGACCTGGCCGGCTTGGTCGCGGATCGACGCGCTGGAAAGCGAGCAGTCCGAAGGCGTCGGCGCGGTCCGCGCGTTCCGCACCGGGAAGGTCGTGACCAAGGAGCGCATCACCGCACTGGAACCCGAACGCCGCTTCGCCTACGAGGGCGCGGAAAACCCGCAGCTGACCGACTACCGCGCCGCGGTCGAGCTGCACGAACTCTCCGGCGGCGGGACGCGGATCCGGTGGCACGGCACGTACTCCGCGCGCTGGGGCATGCGCTGGTTCCTCCGTCGGTACCTGCGGCGCTTCATGCAGGACATGGCGACCGGGCTGGCCGAGCACGCCGCCCGCGTGCGGCGGTGAACGGCCGGCCCCTCGCCCTCACTTGGAGTACGTGATGAAATAGATGACGACGCCGATCAACGCGAGCACTTCGGAAAGCACGAACGTCGAGTAACCCATCGTCTGCAGTTTCCCGCGCGCTTCCGGCTGCCGTGCGGTACCATTGATGACGGCCGCGAAAATCAGGCCGACGCCGATTCCCGGGCCGATCGCGCCGAGTCCGTACCCGATGGCCGCCAGGCCGGGGTTGATGTTGGCCGTCTGGGCCAGAACGATGTCGCTCATGGACATTCCCCTTCACATCGGTCCACGCGCACGCTCGCGTGGAGCGGCCTCTGGTGTCACGCTGCAAAGCTGGGCGAAGGCGCCGGAAATCGACGGCCGTCGGTGAGGTCGGTGGATCTCGCCGGGCAGAAGAATCGTCGGAGCGAAAATTCAGGAACCGAGTGGTCCGGACACCACGAGGATATCACCGTTCCGGTTCGCGCGCTTTAAGCCATGATGGCGTCGTAGGCGGCCATCACGACGCTGAGCCCGCGGGCGTACCCGTCCTCCCAGAGGACCTGGTTCATCACGTACGCCACCGTCATGCCGAGGTCGGCGTCGGAGAGCACCACCGAACCGCCCCAGCCGCCCCACGAGCACGTGCGGCCTTCGAGGCGGTAGCCCAAGCCGTAACGCATCGAGGTGCCGAGCACGCGGTCCACGCCGTGGAACTGCTCCTCGAACACGCGCTCGCTGCCGGCCGCCGACAGCAGCCGGACGCCGCCGGCCACTCCCCCGCACGACAGCGCCGACTGCAGGAGGGCCACCGAGCGCGCGTTGCCGTAACCGTTGACCGCGGGCAGTTCCGCGCGCCGCCAGGCGAGCGGGTGGGAATCCGAGACGCCGATGAGGAAACCCGGCGGCTTGTCGCCCAGCGGATCGGCGAGCAGCGGCGCGACCCGGTGGTCGTGCTCGGCGCTCAGTCCGATGTGGAAGTCGGCGCCCACCGGACCGGCGACCTCTTCGGCGAAGAAGGTGCCGAGGCTGCGCCCGGTGACGCGGCGGACCACTTCGCCGATCAGGAACCCGAACGTCACGGAGTGGTACCCGCCCGCGCTGCCCGGCGCCCACCGCGGGGCCTGCGCGGCCAGCCTCGCCGTCACGGCCGGCCAGTCGTAGAGGTCTTCGACGGCGATCGGCCCCTCGAAGTCCGGCAGGCCCGCGGTGTGCCCGAGCAAGTGCCGCACCAGCACGGTTTCCTTGCCCGCGGCGGCGAATTCGGGCCAGTACGCCGCGACCGGCGCGTCCAGGTCCAGCTCGCCGCGGTCGGCCAGGATGAGCGCGCACAGCGCGGTCATCGTCTTGGTGGTGGACCAGACATTGGTGATGGTGTCGCGTTCCCAGGGCGTGGTGCGCGCCGCGTCGAGGTGGCCGCCCCACAGGTCGACCACGGGTTCGCCGGCCACGACGACAGCGACCGAAGCACCCACGTCGTCGCCGTCCAGCGAAGCCGCCAGCGTCTGCGCGACAACACTGAACCGATCGTCACAGCTCCCGAAGATCTCAGCCACGGCAGCAAGCTAGCCCCAAGCTCCGCGCACGCACCACTCATTTTCCGAGGTTGTCCACGGGTCGCCGACCATGGCTCGGCACGATGACATCGATTACCCCCACGGGACACTCCTTCTCCTGACTCCGGTCGAAGTGAGCGCCTTGCCGAAAACGATGGAGAGGAACTGCAGTCGATACGAGCTCCTCACAGGTCGCGTACCCGCCGAACCAGGCCAGGAACTACCGCTGAATCGACGAACTTCGCCCGCACAACCGAAACGTTCCCCGACGGACCGCCCACGCAACACCGGAAACTTGCGGCGCGGCGAAGTCATCTAGACCGGCGCGGTCCGCAGATGGCCGAAGCGCATCTCGCACCAGATCGACAAAATATGGACAAAAGCTGGTCATCGTCGACCACGCACTTCGACCACATAAAAAATCTTGGTAGTGTAGACGGTCCAGAACTCAGTGTCCACCTACAAATTAGCCAGAGACACCCGGCCGGTTACGCGAGATCGACATCCCAAATGCGAGTCGAAGGTGACTTGATGGCCAAGTACGCACGTCCGGCAATCCTGGCCGTGGGGGCCGCGGTCGCCGTCGCCCTTCCCGCCACCCTCGCTGTGGCCAAGGTCGATACGCCGGTGATCTTGGCAGTCTCGTCGGCGGCAGCGGCAATCCTCGCAATCTTTGCCGATCACTGGCGAAGCTCGCTCCTCGAAGTGCTGAAGAGGGGGCACACCCAGGATCTGGCCATGCGCAACGGCTGCCTGCGGATCAGCGGACGCAAGCTCCCCACCGTCCGCCAGGTGACCGATCCGACGGTACTCGGAGTACACCCGTCCCGAAAGCTTCGCGGCGGCACAAATCCCGCCAACGCCCAGCCGGTCTACGTCCCACGCGACATCGACTCGGAACTACGAGAACTGCTCGCCACGCCCGGGTTCGTGTTGATTTCCGGAGACTCGACAGCCGGGAAGACACGGACCGCATACGAAAGCATATCTGCCGAACTGCGCAATCACACCCTAGTAGCTGTCCAGGACAAGAAAGCACTGGAATCTGCGGTCTCAAAAATGGAGACCATGCGTAACGCGGTGCTATTCCTGGACAATCTGGAACGCTTTCTCGGCGACGACGGCTTCACCTCTAACGCGGTCTACCGGCTGACCGGTGACGCCACGTGCGGGCGCTTCATCGTCGGAACCATCCGCTCGTCCGAACTCACCAAGTACGACAGCACCGACCACGGCTCGAGAACGGTGACGCACGAGATCTTGGACACCCTCGCGCTCGCCGACCGCATCGATCTCCCGAGGATGTTTTCCGACGCCGAACAGGACCGGGCCCGGACGAGGGTCCAGCGTGACGAACGGATCGCCGACGCCCTCAAGCACGCAGAGACGTTCGGCATCGGCGAATACCTGGCTGCGGGTCCCGAACTGATGAAACGGTGGAAAGCCGCTCGTGACGGAGGCGAGAACATGCGCGGCGCCGCCTTGGTGGCGGCCGCCGTGGACTGCAGGCGCGCCGGCCTCACAGGGCCATTGCCCCGAGCCCTCATCACCCGGCTCGCCGAAGAGTATTTGCCGGTTCGCGGCGGCAAGCGCGTCGCCGGCGAACCGGTCAACGAGGCCTGGCTCTGGGCGGTCGCCGAAGGGCAGACCACGGCGTTGCTCATTCCCGACGGCGCCCCGGGAGACGACATGGTCGAGGTATTCGACTACCTGGTAGACGAGACCACTCGTGCGGCCACCCGCCCTGTCTCCGACTCCGTGCTGCGAGCCTGCCTGGACAACGCCGACACCGCCGAGATCATGCGGGTCGGGATCACCGCACGTCTGCATGCGCGTTACCAAATAGCCCTCGACGCCTTCGACAAGGCACGCGGGACTCGAGCCGGCACACACGGAAGCTCCAGCGAGTCCGCACTCGCCGCCTGGGGCCACTATGCCGCGATGTTGCGGATAATGGGGAGACTGAACGAAGCCGAACAAGAGCACCGCGCGGTTCTCGCGGCTCGGTTGGACGCGCTCGGCCCAGACAATCCAGGCACGCTTGCCAGCCGCAACAACCTGGCGCTCGTCTTGCACGATCTGGGCCGGTTGGACGATGCGGCGGCACAGCACCGGATCGTGCACGAGGTCCGCGCACGAACCCTGGGCTCGGACCACCCCGCGACGTTGACAAACCGGAACAACCTCGCGATGGTCCTGCACGACCTCGGGCTCTACGAGGAGGCCGAGTCCGAGCACTGCTGGGTGTTGAGGGCCTACGAACGGCGATTGCGAATGGCCACCGCAGAGGCAAGTCGCGGGGTGACCAATACCGCAGCGGTGCTGGTCGCCCTCGGCAGGGTCGAGGACGCCGAGGCCGAGCACCGGACCGTACTGGACACCAGTACCAGGATCTTCGGCCCGGACCACCCCGATGCCCTGACCAGCAAAGGAAGCCCGACTCTCGTCCTGCACGCCCCGGACCGGCTCGCCGAAGCCGAAGAGCTACACACCGCCGTGTTCGAAGGCTTCAGTTGCGTCCTCGGCCCCGACAACCCGACGACGCTGACCGCTCTGTCCAACCTGGCGGTCGTCCAGAACGCACTGGGTCACTTCAAGGAAGCCGAAAAAGCTCATCGCGAAACAGTCGAAGGCTTCGCGAAGGTGCTCGGCAAAGACCACCCGACGACGCTGACCTGCCGGTCGAACCACGCGGTCGCGCTTCACGCACTCGGCTTGGACGAGCAAGCCGAAGAAGAACACAGGCAGGTCGTGGCCGGCTTTACCCGCACCTTCGACGGCGACCACCCGTCGACACTGACGAGCCGGAACTACCTCGCATCGCTGCTATTCGAACTCGGCAGGATCGACGAAGCCAGGATCGAGCAGGAGTTGGTCGTGGACGGATTCAGCCGGATACTGGGTTCCGATCACCCGTCAACGCTGACGAGCCGCGGGAACCTGGCCGTAAGCCTCTACTCCCTCAACCACCTCACCAAGGCCAAGGTCGAGCAAGAGGCGGTCGTCACCGGATTCACCCGTCTCCGCGGCCCCGACCACCCGTCGACATTGACCAGCCGATCGAATCTTGCGGTCGTGCTGCGGGCACTCGGGCTGGTCGACGAGGCCGTGCGGGAAAGCCAATCCGTACTCGAGGGCTTTGTTCGCCTGCTGGGCAAGGGGCATCCTCGCACCGTCCGGGCAAGGGCCATTCTCAACTCGGTGCGCGGTGGTGGCTGATGCGGACCTCGCGCAACGGGAATCAGCAGGCGACCATCGCCACCCCCCTGGTACCGGACAGCCCAGGCCGTTTTCTCAAGTGCGAGTTCCTGCACCCCGGCCGCAGCCACAAGGCCAGAGTCGCCCGCTGCCTCGTGGATGACGCCGAGGCGGCCGGGTTCGTCGGTGGCCCCGGCGGCCGGGTTCTGCTCGAGCGCACCGGCGGCAACCTCGGTGTCGGCTTGGCCGTGGAAGCCTCGGTCCGCGGGTACGCGTTGACCCTGGTGACCGACTCGGGCTACTCGGCAGCCAAGAAATCCCTGGCGCGACGCCTTGGTGCCACGGTATTGGACCGGGACACCGACTTCCCCGGCGCTCAGGACAACGGCGAGGCTGTCGCCGAACTGCTCGCGACCGACCGCGACCGCTACCACTACCTGAACCAGTTCGGCAATCCGGCGAATCCCGCGACCCACGAATCCTTCACCGGGCCCGAGGTCGCGCATCAGCTGCAGCTGGCCGACGTGCCGGAAGAGGCCACCGTCGTCCTGGTCAGCGGCCTGGGAACCGGCGCAACGATGCGAGGTGTCAGCACGGCGCTGAGGAGAACATTCCGTGCGGTCCGCACCGTTGGCGTCGAACCACCCCATTGCGACCTGCGCGCCGGTCGCTACGGGGAGCACTCGATCCAAGGGATCGCCGTAGGCCAAGCAGCACCCTTCTTCCCGGTCGCCGAACTCGACGAAGTCATTCCCGTCTCGGAACGCGACCTGGCCATCGCCAAGCAGCGCCTGATGAGTAACCACCGTTTCGACGTCGGTCCGAGCAGTCTCGCCAACTACGCGGCGCTGGTCCGGGTCGACGAGGTCTACCGCGACGTCCACGACCACGTCCTGCTCACCTTCCTGTTCGACCGAGGAGAAGACTATGGGTGATCACCTGCTCATGCGGGTCTCAGCTGACGCCGTCGCCCTCACTGGTCCTGTCCTTCCCCTTCTGGACGACGCGGGAATACCGGCGCGTCTCGTGCGCGAGGCCGTCTTGCGGGTCGTGCCAACCGTCATGGAAGACCTCCAGTCGCTGACGATGCGTGACGCGGCGGGCCACACCGATCCAAACTACGTGTACGGCAGCTATCTGAGCTTTCACGCGCTTTTGGCGTACCGGGTCGCCCACTCGGTCCACTCGTTGGCCCTACCGGGCAAGCAGCACTTTCCGGTCGACCGCCGGGTCGCCGGCGCAGCCCGGCGGATATCAGAGGAAGCCAAGGTCCGCACCGGGGTGGAGATTCACCCGGCCGCCGTGATCGGGCGCCGGATGGTGATCGACCACGGATGGGGCACAGTGATCGGCGAACACGCCCGGGTCGGGGAAGACTGCTACTTCCTGCAGAATGTCGTGCTCGGCGGTCGCAAGATCGGTGTTCCCACCAGCCCTTCGCGACCGCGGCACCCCAGAATCGGCAACCGTGTGGTCATCGCGGGGGACGTCTACATCTTCGGGCCGGTCACCATTGGCGATGACTGCCGAATCGATCCAGGCGCGCACATCACGTCCAGCATCCCGGCCGGATCCAGGGTGCGCGTGGTCACGAAGCTCCAGACAGTCGAGCAGGGTGCGGCGTCGCAGACGACGGTTCCGCTGTGAGCACCGACATGGGACTGGTCCCGCTCGATGCGCATCAGCTCCGAACCAGAAAAAGCCTCAAGTGGAGCCGGACTCGGTCCGGGCTCGTGCCGCTGGACATCGCGGAGGCGGACTTCGCGGTCGCCGAGCCGATTCGCGAGGCACTGGCTAACGCGGTCGCGGCGTCGGACCTCGGGTACCCGGATTTCGACTCACCCCGCGGTGGCCCGCACCTGCTTGCGGAAACGTTCGCCGACCGGATGGACGTGAAGTTCGGGGTCCCAATCGATCCAGGACGCGTGGAGATCTGCGCTCAGGTGATGCAAGCGCTGTGTTGCGTGATCCTGGAGTTCAGCAAGCCGGGAGAGCGCATTTTGACTCACACTCCCTCTTACCCCCCGATCGTGGCAGCCATCGAACGCCTGGGCAGGAAGCCCGTGCTGGTTCCGGTAGAACCCGCACCGGCGTCGCCACCTCTCTCATCCGAACGGGTCGCTGTCATCATCCTGTGTCAACCACATAACCCGACCGGGCGAATTTTCACGACCGGACAGCTGGAAGCCATCGCCGAACGCGCTGCCGTCGACGACGCCGTGATCTTCGCCGACGAGATCCATCACGACCTCACCTACGAGATGCCGCATCGGTCGATCGCCACCGTGGGCAACAGCGCCGGGCGCACGATCGTGTTCACCTCGGCAGCGAAGAGTTTCAACATCCCCGGCTTGCGATGCGCGGTCGGGCATTTCGGAAGTTCGACACTGCATCGGCGCTACTTGCAGATTCCGTGGCACCTGCGAAGCGGCGCCGGGATTCTCGGCATCGAGGCCACTGTTGCTGCATGGACGGAATGCGAGCCGTGGCTGACCGGATTTCGACGGCAACTCCGACAAAACCGAGCACTCGTCACATCCGCCTTCAGGCCCACGACCGTGGGACATGTTCCACCCGACGCGACATACTTCGCCTGGCTCGATCTCAATGAGATAGCGGACGTCGCCGTCGATCCACTGGCCACTTTTGAAGCGGAAGCGAAGGTCATCCTTCAGCGTGGTACCCTCTTCGGCGAAGGTCATTCAAGGTTCGCGCGTTTGAATTTCGCGCTGCCCACCACTCGATTGAGTGACGTACTGTCCACGCTCAGTAGATGTTTTTTCGATGATCTTCAGCAGACCACGACTATTCAACTCAAATGACAGGCGGCTATCGATGATGAAGAATATCGGATTACTGGGTGGAATGAGTTGGGAATCAACCGTGATCTACTACCAGGAACTCAACCGCGGCATCCGACGCAGACTCGGCGGCCTCCACTCCGCGCGGTGCCTGATGGCTTCGGTCGACTTCGCCGAGATCGAAAAGATGCAAGAACAGGGTGAATGGGTCAAGGCCGGAGCCCATCTGGCCGCCCACGCCCGCGACCTGGAACGAGGCGGCGCGGACTGCGTCGTGCTGTGCACCAACACGATGCATCGCGTGTTCGACAACCTTCGTGACGCGGTCTCCATACCCGTTCTCCACATCGCCGACGGCACGGCCCAAGCGCTCGAGAAGGCGGGCGTCAGCTGCGTCGGGCTCCTGGGCACCCGGTACACGATGGAACACGAGTTCTACCGTTCCAGGCTAGTCAACCGCGGCTTGACGGTCGTGGTTCCCGACGAACGTGAACGCGGGATCGTGCACGACGTCATCTACAACGAGTTGTGCCTCGGGAAAGTGTTGGATCATTCCAGAGTCGCCTACCAAGAGATCGTCAGCTCACTCGCAAAGAGGGGCGCGGAAGCCGTGATCCTCGGGTGCACCGAGATCGGATTGCTGCTGGACACGGAAAACTCCCCGTTGCCGGTCTTCGACACGACGCTGCTCCACGTGGAGGCGGCTCTGGACTGGGCGCTCGGAGACGACTGACCACCGGGGGCGAACGCATGAGACGGGCCGATTGGGCTACGACGCTAAGACGCTTCGACAGGATGTTGGCCGGGTGCGACGACCTGCGTGTACGCGTGGCCTGCCCCTCCCAGGAGTTCGCCCCCGAAGAAATGGCTTTCGGCCGTGGCCGATGGCTCTCCGGATCCCGCGGATTGTGGGAATGTCTCACCGTCGGTGCCGAGGATGATCTGGCGATCATCATGCTTCAAGCTCCGCCGATCGGTCAGGACGTTGTCACACACCTGTTCAGCCTTCTGCCAGAGCAGCATCAACGCCCTGATAGGCAGGCTTTGGTCGAGTTGGAGGACGGGTCCGAATCGCATCTCAGCACGAAGGTGCTCGGCCAGCCAGCGGTCATTGATCGACTACGAGCCACCCTCGATTCGGCCCGGCGCCAGGGTCACCGCGTGGAAGGCCTTTCCTGTTACGCATCCAGCCGGCAAATGGCCAAACTCGCGGAGCGGCTTGGAGTCGATCTGGTGGACACCGATCCCCACCTGCTGAAGTGGGGGACCAAGTCCGGTAGCCGCCAGGTCTTCCGAGCCGCCGGCGTGCCCCATCCAGCTGGGTCATACCACCTCGATCGAACTGTGCAGGACCTGGCATCGACCTTGGACGACCTCGGCGTCCGCTTCGGCCGGGGGCGTTGGATGGTCAAGCTGGATGCCGGCTTCGGCAGCGGCCACGGAAACGCGGTCGTCGACACCTCGCTGTTGCCTTCACCGGCTTCGGCGGCATGCATCGCGAACGCCTTGAGGCCGTGCAGTCCATTGATGGCAACCGATGACTTTCTCCGCCACGTCGTCACGACAGGCGCTGTCGCGGAACAGGTTATACCCGGCGATTCGACCGGTCGATCGCGATCCCCGAGCGCGCTCGGGTACCTCCACCGAGGCGGCGGCGCACTGGTCGACTTCTTGGCGACCCACGACCAGATTACCGGTGCAGCCGGCGACTTCATGGGTTGCCGTTTCCCGGCGGACGCCGCTTACCGCGTCAGAGTCGGGAAACATGCGCGCGCGGTGTTCGACCACTTAGCAGGCCTCGGCGTGACCGGCCATGTCGGTGTCGACTTCGTCGCCTACCCCGGGAAGCGAACTCCACGAGTCGACGCAGTCGAGATCAACCTCCGCCAAACCGGCAGCACCCATCCTCGGCGGATGGTCAGTGCGGTGCGCCGAGGTAGCTGGACAGCCGAAGGAACCTTCGTCGATCCACTGGGGCAGCAAGTCTTCTACAAAGGAACCGACAGCCTGCACTCGTCCAGGTGGGCCGGAGTTTCCAGCACTGCTCTTCTCGGCGCGTTGCGCAGCGCACCGAAAGTGGGCTTCCAACAGCGGACCGGTCGTGGGACCATTCCGCACCTTTGGTCGTCACTCGAGCCGTACGGCAAAATCGGCGGAACTTTCATCGGCACGTCCGCAGCCGACTGCGACTCGATCGAATCGGACTTCGTCACGCTGCTCGATCACCTTGCCGACACAGTGCGGCGGAGACCGTCAAGGTTTGGCAGACCCCATTGACCGGTCGCGACCTCGAAGTGCGGGGCTCCCCCGACACGCTCCCCAGGACGATCGCCACCGAGTACCTGTGAAGCCGCTGGTCGGTGTGGCCTGTGCCGACGTGCCGGGCTGCGACCCCGCGCACCACCCAGGCGAAAGATCATCGGAACCCGAAAGCGGAGACCGCGACCGGCGAAAAGACCTGCGCGGCCGAAAGCCTGGCTACGGGAGGGGGCAGCGTCGGCCGCCGTTCCCCGCTGCGGGGAAGGTCGAACCGTGCCGTGCATCCGTTTTCCGCTACGTCGCCCACGAAGTACCGACCGCCACCCGCCTCCTCGACCAGGCGGTGTAGCCGCTCGCGGGATTGCCGCTCGGGAAGCTGTGCGACCCGGTGCCCGACATCGCCGTGCCGAAGACGCCCGAAAGCACCGACTGGACAACGCCGACACGCTGGAAGTGTTCGTGGCGCCGGAGTTCTACCTCCGGTCGGCCGATCACGCGACGAGCCACGGCTCAAGCACTGGCCGATCGGGCCGGGTTCGGTGCTGTGGCTTGCAGTCGGCTTCGGCATGAACGGCGGTGTCGACCCGGTTCTCGGTCGGAAGCCTCAGCGAGCCCTGCGGAAAGGGCTACACGGAAGCAGCGTTCCGCCGGGAGCGGTTGTTCGAAATCGAATGCGAACGCGACATTCTGCCTCGACTCAACGTCCTCAAGCCCCAGGCCGATGGCGGCGACCCGTGGAAGCGCGGCGGGCCGGCCCTGCACGTGGTCGGCGGAGCGGCATGCCGCTCCGCCGACCGTACACCACGCCGGGACAGGCCTGAGAGGACAAGGCGGCCGCCCCCTCGAAGCCGATCCCGGCACCGCCATCGAGGTCAACCTCCGGGGCTCGTGCCCCGACCGATCGCCGGAGGCCGGGTCCGGTTCAGCCGAACTGGACGCGGCCCAGGAGATCGTCCACCAGTTCGGCCAACGGGCGTTCGTCCGCGCTTTCCAGCCACAGCACGGCTCCCGTCCGCAGCGCGGCGAGGAACGTCGCCGCCATCAGGCGGGCCGTCCCCTCGTCCAGACCGGGTCCCCGCGCCACCAGCACGGCCGCCAGATCCCGTTCCAAGGCGATCTGGTCCCCCGCCTGCCGGGCGAGCAGGGACGGGTGCCGCCGCAGCAGGCGCAGCTGCGCCACCCACTCGCGGTCGGGCGCGGCCCCCGCGCGGTTCAGGGCGCGGCTCGCCGCGCGCAGCGCCGGCCACGGCTTCTCCCCGGCCGGCCGGGCCTCGACCAGCGCAACCAGCTCTCGCGTGCGCTCGCGGTCGGCGTGCAGGACCGCGTCCTCCTTGTTCGCGAAGTAGTTCGAGAACGTCCGGCGCGACACGCCCACGGCGTCCGCGATGTCCTCGACCGTCACGCCGTCGAGCCCGTGCTCCATCGCCAGGCGCAGCGCCGCCTCGTGCAGCGACTGCCGCGTCGCCGCCTTCTTGCGGTCGCGCAGCGAGCCGGGGATGTCCATGCGGGCAGCCTAGCGACGGGAATGAGTTGCTCATTGTGCAAGTTTGCTCAATGAGCAATACTTGCCCGGATCGTGTGAAGGGATGCCATGAAGTCCGAAACAACCGACCCGTCCGGGACGATGCGGCACCGCGAAGTGCTCGAATCGCTGTCCGGCCTGCTGCTGGCCCTGTTCGTGGCCATGATCAGCTCGACCGTCGTCTCGACGTCGCTGCCGCTGATCATCGGCTCGCTGAACGGCACCCAGACGCAGTACACCTGGGTCGTCACGGCCACGCTGCTCGCGGCGACGGCCACCACCCCGATCTGGGGCAAGCTCGCCGACCTGTTCAACAAGAAGACGCTGGTCCAGGTCGCCATCGTGATCTTCGTGGCCGGCTCGATGATCAGCGGCTTCAGCCAGGACACCGGGCAGCTGATCGCCGCGCGCGCGTTCCAGGGCATCGGCGTCGGCGGCCTGCAGGCGCTGGTCCAGGTGGTGATCGCGGCGATCATCCCGCCGCGCGAGCGCGGCCGGTACAACGGCTACCTCGGCGCCGTGATGGCGGTCGCCACGGTCGGCGGGCCGCTGCTGGGCGGCCTGATCGTGGACGTGCCGTGGCTGGGCTGGCGCTGGTGCTTCTTCGTCGGCGTCCCGATCGCCGTGCTCGCCTTCATCGTGCTGCAGCGGACGCTCAAGCTGGAGACCGTGCGCCGCGACGACGTGAAGGTCGACTACCTCGGCGCCGGGCTGATCGCGGCCGGCGTGAGCGTGCTGCTGATCTGGGTCTCGTTCGTCGGCAACTCGTTCGACTGGCTCTCCTGGCCGACCGCCGTCATGGTCGCGGGCGGGCTCGTGCTCCTGGCGCTCGCCGTGCTGGTGGAGACGAAGGTGCGCGAACCCGTCGTGCCGCTGAAGATCGTCGTCCAGCGCACGCCCGCGCTGGCGATCCTGGCGAGCCTCGCGGTCGGCATGGCGATGTTCGGCGGCGCGGTGTTCCTCGGCCAGTACTTCCAGATCGGCCGCGGCTACACGCCCACCGAAGCCGGCCTGCTGACCATGCCGCTGATGGCCGGCGTGCTGGTGTCCTCGACCGTCTCCGGCAGGCTGATCAGCCGCACCGGCCGGATCAAGCCGTACATCGTGGCCGGCACGATCGTCCTGGTCCTCGGCTTCCTCGGGCTGGGCACGGTCGACCACGCCACGCCGCTGTGGCTCATCGGGATCGCGATGGCCGTGGTCGGCGTCGGCGTGGGCATGACCATGCAGAACCTCGTGCTGGCCGTGCAGAACGACGTCCCGCTGCGCGACCTCGGCGCGGCGAGCGCGTCGGTGACGTTCTTCCGGTCCCTCGGCGGCACCATCGGCGTCTCGGTGCTCGGCGCCGTCCTCGCCAACCGCGTCTCCGCCGACCTGGCCGCCGCGCTGCACGTGCCGGCGGGCCAGGCGGCGACGGGCGGGGTCAGCGCGCTGAACCTCAAGGCGCTGCCGCCGCAGGTCCAGACGGTCGTGCACACGGTGTACGGCGACGCGACCGCGCACATCTTCCTGATTTCGGCGGCCGTCGCGGTCGTCGGCGTCATCGCGGCGCTGCTGCTGAAGCCGATCACCCTGCGCACGACGATCGACCTGGACAAGACCGCCGAGCCCGCCGCGCCGGAACCGGCCGCGCGGTAGGGGCGGACCCGATGGAGGGGGCGTTCCAGTCCACTGTGGAGCACTTCGGCCCGCGCCGCGACCCGGCGGCGCGGGCCATCCTGGCCGGGGTGGACGGCACCGACACCGCCATGCGGGCGGCGGCGTTCGCGTTCGGCATGGCGCGGCGCCAAGGCAGCCGGCTGGTCGTCGCCTTCGTCGCCGCCCACGCTCCCCTGCTGCCGCTGCGGCCGGCCGTCGCGACGCTGATCGACCACGACACGGCCACCCACCTCTCGGCGGAGCTGCGCGGCCAGATGCGCGAAGCGGCCGAGGAGCTGGGGGTGCCGGTCACGTTCGTGACGTCGTTCGGCGACCCGTACGCGACGCTCCGGGACACGGCGGATCGCTGCCACGCCGACACGGTGGTGGTCGGCGCGTCCCAGAAGGCCGGGCACCGGTTCGCGGGTTCGGTCGCGACGAAGCTCATCCGGGCGGGTCACTGGCCGGTCCTCGTGGTCCCGTGAGCCACGTCTCCCTCCACATCGGACGGTAGGCTCGGCGGCGACCCGAAGCCGAGACCGAGCCGTGGAGCCCGATGTTCATCCCCGCACTCCTGGTGCTTTCGGCCGCCTTCCTACTCCGCTCGCTGCTCGCGGCGCGGCTGGACCGGTGGAACATCGCCGCCCCGGTGCTCATGGTGGTGTGCGGGGCCGCGGCCGCGCTGACCGTGGCGCCGGACACGGTCCTCGAGGTGTTCAACACCGAGATCGCCCAGCACGTCGCCGAGCTCATCCTCGCGATGCTGCTGTTCGTCGACGCCACCGAGGTCCGCGGCGGACGGCTGTGGGGCCGCTCCCCCGGCCTCGTCGCGCGCGTCCTGCTCATCGCCATGCCGCTGAGCATCGCGCTGGCGGTGCTGCTCGGGGCCGTGCTTCTGCCGGACCTGTCGTGGCCGCTGCTCCTGCTGATCGCGTGCATCGTGATCCCGAGCGACTTCGCCGCGGCCGAGCGCGTGGTCCGCGACCGCAACCTGCCGGCCCCGGTGCGCGGCGTGCTCAACATCGAAAGCGGCTACAACGACGGGCTGGTCTCGCCGGTGTTCCTGTTCGCGCTGATCCTGGCGCGGACGGACAACCAGCAGAACACCGCGGAGGACGCGCTGGCCACGGCGCTGCCGTTCGCGATCAAGGCGGTCGTCATGGGCGCCGCCACCGGCGCGTTGATCGGGCTCCTGCTGTTCCTGGCCGCCCATGCGGGCTGGACGTCCGCGCACGGCCGCCGGGTCGCGGTGCTGACGACCCCGCTGCTGGCCTACGCGGCGACCGTCGCCATCGACGGCAACGGCTTCGTGGCGTCGTTCGTCTGCGGCATCGCGTTCCGGTACGTCTTCCGCGGCAGCGCCGCCTCCTACATCCGCAAGGTCCCGGGGCGGGCCCGCGACATCCTGACCGACCCCACGGCGGAGCTGCAGCTGCTGGAGGAGGTCACCGGCCTGCTGACCATGGGCATGTGGTTCGTGGTCGGCGCGATCAGCGTGCTGGTCGTCCGGTTCGGGCTGAGCTGGCAGGTCGTCGTGTTCTGCCTCGCCGCGCTCACCGTCCTGCGCATCGGCCCGGTCGTGCTGTCTCTGCTCCGCACGGACCTGTCGGGCCGCGACCGGTTCCTGATCGGCGCGCTCGGCCCCCGCGGGACGACGTCGATCGTCTTCGGGCTGCTCGCGCTCAACGGTCTCGCCACGGGTGAGGAGGACATCGTGCTGACGATCACCGTGGTCTGCGTCCTGGGCAGCGTGGTGCTGCACGGGATCGGGTCGGCGCCGCTGGCGAACCGCCTCGGGCGCCGGCGTCAACCGTAATTCGCTTGGGTCGCGGGCCCGTCTTCGGCAGGGTGGTGATCATGGCGAGCAGATGGGCCCGGTTGCAGGCCGTAGCGGTGTCCGGTTCGTCCGCCGAAGGGCTGATGCTGGCCGCGCTGCCGCTGCTCGCCGTGTCCGTCACGACCGACCCGCGGGAGATCTCGCTGGTCAACGTCGCCGGGCAGGCGCCGTGGCTGCTGCTGTCGCTGTTCGCCGGGGTGCTCATCGACCGCGTGCGGCGGACCGCCGTGCTCGCCTGGGCCTACGCCGTGCAGGTCGGGGCCGCGCTCGTGCTCGGGGCCGTCGCGTCGGCGGGGGTGCTGAGCCTGCCCGTGCTGCTGGTCGTCGCCTTCGTCGTCACCTCGGCGCAGGTGCTCGGGGACGGCGCGAGCGGGGCGCTGGTGCCCGAACTCGTCGAACCGGACCGCCTGGCCCACGCCAACGCGCGGCTGACGGTGATCGACCGGGGCGTGGTGCAGTTCGTCGTGCCGCCGCTGACCGGCTTCCTCGTCGCCGTGTCCACCGGAGCGCCCGCCTGGCTGGCGGCCGCGTTCGCGCTGCTGGCGCTGCTGCTGACCCGGCGCATCCCGTCGACGTCCGTGGTCGCCGCGCGCACCCACCCGCTGCGGGACCTCTCGGCCGGGCTCACCCACCTGGTGCGGACGCCGCTGCTGCGGTCGATCACGCTGAACGTCGCGCTGGGGTCGTTCGCCGCCAGCGCCGGCAACTCGATGTTCGTGCTGTACGCGACGCAGATCCTGCACGTCGGCTCGGTCGGCTACGGCCTGCTGCTGGCCTGCCTCGCCGTCGGCTGGGTGGTGTCGTCGTTCGTGGTCCAGCGGATCGTCGACCGCCTCGGCTACTCGTGGTCGATGCGGCTGGCGCAGAGCCTGGGCGCGGTGGCCCCGCTGCTGCTGGCCGTGCTGCCACCGTGGCCGCCGCTGATCGGCGTGGTGCTGGTGTTCCTGACCTCGACGGTGCTGGTCTGGAACGTCTGTTCGCAGTCCAGCCGCCAGCGCTTCACTCCGGCCCCGCTGCTGGGCCGGGTGCTGACCAGCCACCGGGCGCTGGCCTGGGGGCTGACGCCGCTGGGCGCGCTGACCGGCGGGCTGGTCGCGGCGCACTGGAGTCTGCGGGGCGTCTGGGTGGTGGTGGCCGCGGTGCAGGCGCTGAGCGCGGTCCTGGTGTGGTTCCAGCTTTCGCCGGCGGCGTTCCGGCGGACCGAGGAACTGGCGGCGGCCGGAGCCTAGGCCGGGCGGGCGAGCAGTACCGCCCAGTGGCCGCGCAGCCGGGCCGCCGCCGAGAACGCGGCGAGCGAGGCGAGCGCGAAGACGGCCGCGACCCCGAGGAAACTTCCCTGCCACGCCAGTTCGGGGTACTTCGCGATCGGCGCGCCGCCGAACCAGACGTCGAGGACCAGCTCGATGAAGACCACGAACACGGTGGTCACCACCAGCACGATCATGGGCAGGTTCGCGACCCACACGCCGAGGTTGCCGATCCACGCCGGCCGCGCCACCGTGAGGGCGAGCAGGACCAGCAGCAGCGGCACGTAGATCGAGCTGAAGAAGCTGTAGCCCAGCCAGTCGATCCGGTAGAAGAGCCCGTGCGGCGGCAGGCTGAGGAAGTTGTGCTGCGGGTCCGGGAATTCGGCGGGAGCCTTGTAGTAGGCGTAGTAGAGGATGTTGCCCATCACGACGGCGGCGAACGCCCACGCCGCTTCCAGGACGAGCACCAGCGCGGTCACCCCGAGCGCGGCGCCCAGCCGTCCGCGCGGTGTGCCGGTGATCCGGCCGCCGATCTCCTTCGCCGCACGGGCCGCCTTGATCGTCTTCTTGCCGACGTCCAGCCACGACGTGACGAAACCGTGCAAGAGGAACAGGGTCAGCACGATGCCGGGGAAGAGCGACCAGCCGAGCACCATCTCGATCAGGTCGTCCGGCCCCTTGAGGTACTGCTCGATGAAGTCGTTGATCGCGTCCATGGTTCCCCTCGGGCTTTCCTGCCCGGGAAGGTCGCGGAGACGCGAGCCGCCGTTACGTGATGCCGGGTGGCGCGCCGGGTCGGGGCACCGGCGCGTCACCCGGACGGCTACTCGCCCAGTGCCAGTGCCACCGCGCCCAGCAACGACGCGTCCTGGTCGAACCGGGCCGATACCAGCTCCGGCGGGAACGGGACCGCGTGCGCCAGCCGGTCCGCCAGTGCCGGCAGCAGGACGTCCGCCGAGCGGACCAACCCTCCGCCGACCGCGATGCGCTGGGGGTCCAGGAAGATCGCCAGGTTGGCCACGTGCATCGACAGCTCGTCGAGCGCCGCCGTCACCAGTTCCTTGGCCTCGACGTTCTCCTTGGCCAGTGCGAACAGTTCGCCGGCGGTGACCGGGCGGCCGAGCAAGTCGCTTGCCCGGCCGCCCAGCCCACGTCCACCGACGGCTTCCTCGAGCGGCGCCGCTCCGCTCGCGAAGCCCTCGGTGTCCTGCGGCGAGAGCAGGTTGTACCCGATCTCGCCCGCAGCTCCGTTGGCGCCGGTCAGCACCCGGCCGCCGACCAGCACCGCTGCCGCGATGCCCGTGCCCAGGGACAGGAACACCGCCGGGTCGGCGCCGGCCAGCGCGCCCCAGCGCCATTCCGCCAGTGCCGCCGCCTTCGCGTCCGTGCCCACCGAGATCGGCACGTCCGGGAACTCCGCGGCCACCAGCTCCGCCAGGCGCAGCTGCTCCCAGCCCGGCACGTTCGGCGCGAGCAGGATCCGGTCCGGCAGCACGATCCCCGGGCTGACGACGCCGATGGCGGCCGGCGCGGCCCCCGACTCGGCCAGGAGCGACCGGGCCGCGGCGAGCGCACGCACCACCACCTGCTCGGCCCCCGCCTGCGCGTCGGTGTCCAGCCGGCGCGTGGCCAGCAGGGTGCCGTCGCGGCCGGCGAGCCCCAGCGCCACCTTCGTGCCGCCGAAGTCGATGCCGAGAATCCGGTCCTCGCTCACGCGCCGCTCCCCCGCACCACGATCCGGCCCGTGTTCAGCCCGTCGACGCTGATCACCGGCGCCGCGCCCCGCAGGTCGGACGCCCGGTACGTCACCGTCAGCGTCTGCGACTGGCCCGGCCACAGCGTGATGTCGTTGTCGTCCCAGGTCGCGTTCGCGAGCTGGTTGTCCCCCGCAGCCTCACGGCCGTCCGGCGTCCCGCGGCGGACGTCGGCCCGCAGGAAGAACGCCGCGCCCGGCGTCTTCGCCGTGTTGGTCACCGTCACCGTGGTGACGAGGTCGCCGCCGCTCCGCCGCGTCGACGCCACCGCGCCGACCTGCGACTTCGGCAGGTTCTGCAGCGCCTGCAGGTTGCCGTACTGCGACAGCGTCGCCTGCGGGTTGCCCAGCGTCTTGCCCCAGTCGACGACGTCCTTCTGCGTCGAGAGCCAGTAGACGTTCCGGTCCACGACCTTCCCGCCCTGCTTGACCTGCAGCTCGACGAAGTAGACCTGCGCCTTCGCCGGCGCCTTCGTCTCGGCGGGCACCTTCGGCTTCAGCACCCCGGTGCGCACTCCCTGTGAGGCGAGCGAAATCCCGGAAGCGGTCTGGTCGTCGAGGACCTTGCCCGCGGTGTCGAGCACGCGGGCTTGCACCGAAAGCCCGGACTGCGTGGCCGCGCCGAGGTTGTCGAGCGTCACGGACCCGTTGTCGTAGCCGTAGAGCGCGTGCAGCGGCTTGTTCGCCTTCTTGGCGCCGAAGAACGCGCCCGCCTGGTCGCCGTCGTCGTTGTAGAGCGACCACAGCAGCGTCGGCCAGCCCTTGTTCAGCTGCCAGTAGACGACGCCGGTCGACGGGCTGTCCTTGTCCTTCGAGTGGTGCAGGAACGCCTCGAACTGCGAACGGGTGTTTTCGTAGTTCGCGATGTTCGCCAGGTCCACATAGGACTCCAGCGAGTTCCACTTGCCGTACCGCCGCTGGATCGACTGGTCGAGCGTGTACAACGTGCCGAACGCGTAACCACCGTGTCCCGGCTCGAAGTTCGCGTGGTACTGGTTGTACGCCGGGTCCTGCCAGAGCTTCGCCTGCTCGGCGGGCGAGAGGAACCGCTTGATCGAGTCGAGCGTCGGCACGGTGTGCCCGGCGCTCTGCTCGCTCGCGAAGCCCCACGCGCCACCGGCGTTCGTGCGGGAGGAATCCTCGGCGTCGAAGTGCGAGCTGTCGTACCAGTAGGACGGCGGGACCCAGTCGTACGGTCCCTCCTTCTCCCCGGACTGGCCCAGCGTCGGCGTGCTCTTGTACTCCGCCGAAGCGATCACCGGGACCTGGAAGTCGGCTTCCTTGAACGCCTTCAGCGTCTCGGACTCCTGGCGCGGCACCGGCTCGTTGTCGCTCCAGCCGTAGTTGAAGACGCTCGGGTGGTTCCGTTCCATTTGCGCGATGGTGTACGCGGAGTCGTGCATGATCCGGTAGTCGCGCTCGGTCAGCTTCGAGGCGTCCTCGGGCTGCCACGCGTCGCAGCAGAGGAACCCGCCGATGACCAACAGCCCGGCGCGGTCGGCCTGGTCGTAGAAGTCCTGCGGCATGTCGTGGCCTTCGAGCCGGACGCCGGACAGGCCCAGGTTCTTGATCAGCGCGATCTGGTGCGCGGTGTCGGCGGAGTCGTAGCGCAGGAACAGGTCCGGCGCGAACCCGCCGCCGCGGAACACGAAGTCCTTGCCGTTGATCGTGAACTGCCGTGCGCCCTCGGGCAGCGCCGCGGACTTCCCGACCAGCCGCGAAGTCACCGTGCGGATGCCGAAGGTGCTCTTCGACGACGTCGAGAGCACGCCGTCCTGCGAGACCGCGGTGGTCAGCGTGTACAGCGGCTGGTCACCCATCGAGTACGGCCACCAGACCCGCGGGTGCGCGATCTTCACCGGCGCGAACGCGACCGTCCGCTTGGTGTTCGCCGGGATCGTCACGCGCTGCCCGACGACGATCGGCTCGCCCGACGGCGGGGTGATCGTCGCGGCGACGTCACCGGTCTGCGGCGCGGCCGTGTCGTTGGTGACGTCCACCTTCACCGTCAGCGAAGAGCTGGACAGGTCGGGCGCGTTGTCCTGCACCACGTGGGCGTTGTCGCCGGTGAGCGCGTCGGACACCTGCAGTGTCGGCGGGAACTGGATGCCGGTGTTGTTGTCCGGCGGGATCTGGCCCCAGTCGACCTGGTCGAGGGTGTACATCTTCAGCGGGTCGTTCGGGTAGACCTTGATCGCCAGGGTGTTCTTGCCCGGCTTCACCAGCTTCGAGACGTCGAAGGTGTGACCGGCGAACGCGCCGCTCACGACGTCCTTGGTGGCGACCAGCTTCCCGTTCACCCAGACGTCGCCCTCGCCGACGATGCCCGGGATGGTCAGCTTCGCGTGCTGGCCGGGCCGGATGTCCGGGGTGAAGTCGGTGCGGTACCACCACGGGTCCGAGAACGGCTTCGTGACGACGGGGCCGAGCTTGTCGACGTACCCGAAGCACTTGCGCAGGTTGTCGGAGAAGAAGACGTCCGGGCACTGGCCGTTCTGGACGAGCGCGGCGATCTCGGTGCCGGGCGCGCCGGCGTCGTCCGGCTTCACCGGCAGCCAGCCGCGGGTGGCGTACCCCGGGGTGGAGACCTTTTCGCCGCCGTCCTTGACCTTCGCGGTCGTGAGGACCTGCCAGCCCCGCGTGCCGATGGTGGTCTGCCCGTGCGGCTTCGCGAAGTCCGGCTGCGCGGACGCCGGCGCGGCCACGCTCAGCACGCCGGGCACGAGGAGCAGCGCGGCGAGGGCCGCGAGCTTCCGGGTCATGCCTGAGCCCCTTCCGGTTCGGTGGCGAACGCTTCCTTGATTTCCTTGGGGCCGAACGGCCACGTGTTCTCGGCCTTGGCGTAGGCGAGGTACGCGAGCGCGCCAAGGGCGATCCAGCCCAGCGACAGCCCGATGGACAGCGGCGTCGCGGAGACGTAGATGTAGACCCAGCCGACCAGCGCGAGCAGCGTCGGCACCGGGTACAGCCACTGCCGGTAGGGCCGCTTGAGGTCCGGCTGGCGGCGGCGCAGCGTCCAGATGGCCGCGACCTGCGCCAGGGACTGGATGATGACCAGGGTGGCGACGGCGGCGTTGATGACGTCGGTCAGCGTGAACAGCGAGCCGATGATCGTGATGGCGCCCATGGTGAGCACGCCCGCGGTCGGCAGGTTCAGCTTCGGGTGCAGCTTGCCGAACATCGGCAGGAACACCTTGTCGCGCGCGGCTTCGAACGGCACGCGCGAGCCGCCGAGCAGGCCGGCGAACACCGAGCCGATGGCCGCGACGACGATGAGGACGGTGACGATCTTGGCCGTCACGG
Organism: Amycolatopsis lexingtonensis; assembly: GCF_014873755.1. NCBI lineage: Bacteria > Bacillati > Actinomycetota > Actinomycetes > Pseudonocardiales > Pseudonocardiaceae > Amycolatopsis > Amycolatopsis lexingtonensis. The sequence goes on along the minus strand of NZ_JADBEG010000001.1, from coordinate 704,155 downwards.
TGCCCCACGCCTGTTCGAGCACGGTGGAGGCGACCGAGGTGGCGGTCTTCAGCTCCTCGAGCGGCACCGAGCCGAGGACGCCCACCTGCAGCAGGAAGTACAGGCTCATGATGCCGACGATGGAGAAGAGGATCGACCGCGGGAGCGTCCGGCCCGGGGCGCGGACCTCGCCGCCGAGGTAGGCGGTGGTGTTGTAGCCGAGGTAGTCGTAGATGGCGATGATCAGGCCGGCGCCGAGGCCGCCCCAGAAGGTGCCCTCGCCGGCCGAGCTGAACGCGCCCGGGGTGAAGGCGAACGCCTGCGCGCCGCTGAAGTGCGTGAACGCGGCGACGACGGTGGTGAGCACCGCGACCAGCATGACCACGAACAGCACCGTCGTGAGTTTGCCGATCTGGCCGATCTTGCGGAACAGCGCGGCGACGATGACGAGCGTGATGCCGACGCCGATGATCTTGCCGAGCGGGGTCGTGCCCGCGTCGCCGGTGACGCCGGGGATCAGGTAGCCGAGGTACTGGACGAGGCCGATGATGCCGGTCGACATGATCAGCGGGATGAACAGCACCGCGCTCCACACGAACAGGAACGGCATCAGCCGGCCGGTGCGGTACTGGAACGCTTCGCGCAGGTACAGGTAGGTGCCGCCGGCGCCGGGCATGGCGGCGCCGAGTTCGGCCCAGATGAGCCCGTCGGCCAGCGCGACGATCGCCCCGATGATCCAGCCGAACATCGCCTGCGGTCCGCCCATGGTGGCGACCATGGCGGGGATCGTGACGAACGGGCCGATGCCGCACATCTGGGTCATGTTGATCGCGGTGGCTTGCAGGGGGCCGATCTTGCGTTCCAGGGCCGGTTGCGGCGGCCCGGAACGGGTGGGTGAACTCACGGCGTGCCTCCGGCTAGTAGTTAGTAAAGTTTCTTAACATAGAACGAGCGGGGCCGGAAGAGTTCCGTGGATAAACTTGCGGCAACACAGGAGGACTGAGTGGGGCAAAACGGGCCGCAGGTGGGAACCCCGGCGAACATGCGGGCGCTCAACCAGCGCCTGGTCCTGGACCGGCTGCGCGGCCACGGCGAGGCGACGCGGCCGCAGATCGCGGCGGACACGGGACTTTCGAAACCCACGGTGGGACAGGCGCTGCTCGACCTCGAGCAGCACGGACTGGTCCGGACCACTGGGCGCAGCCTGTCCGGGCCGGGGCGCGCGGCCGTCGTCTACCAGGCCGCGCCGGACGCCGGGCACGTCGTCGGCGTCGACATCGGGCGGCGCGCGATCCGGATCGCCGTGGCCGACCTCGAAGGCAGCATCGTCACCCGGTTCGACGAGCCCAACCGGTGCCGCTCGGCGAGCGCGCTGGTGCGCACGGTGAGCGAATCAGTCGAACGCGCGGTGGCCGCGGCCGGGCTGCGGCCGCACGAAGTCGTGTCGACGGTCGTCGGCACCCCCGGCGTCCCCGACCCGGCGTCCGGCACCGTGCACCGCGCGCCCAACCTGCCGGGCTGGGAGCGGCGCGGGCTGCTGCACGAACTCGTCGCGGCACTGGCCGCCGCCGGCTCGGACGTGGTGGTGGAGAACGACGCGAACCTGTGCGCGGTCGGCGAGCACGCCCTCGGCGCGGCACTCGGCGTCGACGTGCTGGTGTGCCTGACCATCGGCACCGGCATCGGCATGGGCCTGCTGGTCGAGGGCAAGCTGTTCCGCGGCGCGCACGGCGCGGCGGGCGAGATCGCGGACCTGCCCTACGGCCCGCTGCCGGCGGGAGCGGCCGCCCGCCGCCCCGGCCCGGTCGAAACGGCGGCCGCGGGCCAGGCCGTCGTCGACGCGGCCCGGGCGCGGGGCCTGACGAAGGCGCGCACCGCGAAGGACGTGTTCCGGTTGGCCCGCGCGGGCGACGCGCGGGCGCTCGCCGTGGTTGAGGAGGAAGCGGAGAAGCTGGCGTACGTGGTCTCGGCGGTGACGGCGGTCCTGGACCCGCGCCTGATCGTGCTGGGCGGCGGTATCGGCGGCAACGCGGACCTCCTGGCCGAGCCGATGCGCCGCGCGCTGGCGGCGACGATCCCGGTGGTCCCGGAGATCGTGGCGGGCCAGCTGGGTGAGGACGCGGTCCTGGCGGGCGCGATCGCGACGGCGCTGGGCACGGCCCGCGAACTGGTCTTCGACCGCCGCGGCCTGCACCGGGCGGCCACCGGCGCCTGAGGAGGTACGGACGCCGCGGCACTGGGCACAGCCCGCCAACTGACCTTCGACCGCCGCGGCCTGCACCGGACGGCCACCGGCGCCCGAGCGGTCTTGAATGACTCATTCAGGTCTTCGGAGGTCCTGAATGACTCATTCAAGACACCGCCGGACCGGGTGCGCTAGTCCGAGGGGCCGCGCAGGGTGAGCACCACCCGCAGCACGTGCTCCACCGCCGTCCGGAAGGCCGTGCCGCGCAGCTCGCCGCGGTCGGCCAGGTTGCGGGACGCGAACTCCAGCTCGCGCTCCGGCCCGCCCCGGCGGACGACCAGCGCCGCGATCTCCTCCAGGTCGAGGTCCGGGTGGTCCAGCCGGGTCAGCGCGAACTCGATCATCAGCTCTTCGGCCGTCATCCCCGCTCCTCCCGGTGCCCCGCCAGGGCCGTCCGGCCCGATCCGGTCCTTTTCCGCACGGGACCGGCGAGGACCTTCGCCCCCAAACAACCGCCGTCGCTCCGTCGACATTCCCGGTGGCACAACCCCTACCGCGGATGGTGACACATGTTCAGCTTGGCGCCCAGCACGTCGACCGCGACCCGGCACGCGAAACGGATCGCCCGGCGGGCGGAAGACCTGGTCCAGCGGACGCTGACCGGCGTGGGAGCCCGGCAGTCCGAAGGCCGGATCTCGACCGACGCGCAGGCGTACTGGCGCGACCCGGCCGGCGACCGGTGGCGGGCGAATTCGCACTGGCGGGACGCGTCGGTGTTCCAGGACAACGACCTCTGGTCGCGCATCGGCCGCGAGCACCTCGAGCTGTTCGAGCGGGGTGCCGGGATGGCCGGGTTCACGCGGCCGTGGCACCGGATCGTCGACTGGGGCTGCGGCGGGGGCGCCAACGCGGTCAGCTTCGCCCCGCGCGCCCTGGAGTACTTCGGCGTCGACATCTCCGCCGACACGCTGGCCGAGTGCGGGCGCGAGGTCGCCGCCGTGTGCGACACGCCGTTCACGCCGGTCTCCATCGACGTCGAGGAGCCCGAAGCGGCACTGGCGAAGATCGGTGAGCCCTGCGACGTGTTCCTCAGCTTCTACGTCTTCGAGCTGATCCCGACGCCGGAGTACGGCGAACGCCTGCTGCGCATCGCGTCGCGGCTGCTGGCACCCGGCGGCCTGGCCCTCATCCAGATCAAGTACGACACCGGCAGCTGGTGGACCCGGCCGCGCCGCCGCGGCTACCGGTCCGGGCTCGCGGAGATGACGACCTACCCGATCGCGGACTTCTGGGAGCTGGCCACGCGGTGCGGCCTGACGCCCGCGGCCGTCCAGCTGGTGCCGCGCAACGACCTCGACAAGAACTACGCCTACTTCTTCCTGGCGAAGCCCTGAGCGGTGGCTGACGTCACCCGTTACTGTACCGTCCAGACGGTATAGTAACGGGTATGACCACGACCCGGGCACCGCTCCACCCGTCCCTCAGCCCCCGTCGCCGGTGGGCCGCGCTGGGCGTGCTCGTCGGCGCGGTGCTCCTGCTCGCGATCGACGGCACCGTGCTGTACCTCGCCGTGCCGTCGCTGACCCGCGAACTCGCGCCGAGCGCCACCGAAATCCTGTGGATCGGCGACGTCTACTCCCTGGCGCTGGCCGGTCTGCTCGTCACGGCGGGGAACCTCGCCGACCGCTTCGGCCGCAAGAAGGTGCTGCTCCTCGGCACGGCCGCGTTCGGCGCCGCCTCCGTCCTGGCCGCCTTCGCCCCGACCGCCGGCGTGCTCGTCGTCGCCCGGCTGCTGCTCGGCGTCGCGGGTGCGACGATCATGCCGTCGACGCTCTCGCTCATCCGCACCCTGTTCGCCGACCCGCGCGAGCGCACCCGCGCCATCGCGATCTGGTCGGCCGGGTCCGGCGGCGGCATCGCGCTCGGCCCGCTCCTCGGCGGCACCCTGCTGGAGCACTACTGGTGGGGCTCGGTGTTCCTGATCAACGTGCCGGTCGTCATCGCCTTCCTGATCGCGGGCGCGGTCCTGCTCCCCGAGTCGCGCGACCCGAACCCGGGCCGGTTCGACCTGCTCTCGGCGGCGCTGTCGATGGTGGCGATCGTCCCGCTCGTCTACGCGGTCAAGCACGCCGTCAGCGAAGGCGTCGACGCGCGGGTGGCCGTGGCCGCCGCGCTCGGTATCGCCGCCGGGGTGCTGTTCATCCGCCGTCAGCGGCGGACGGCCGGCCCGCTGATCGACGTCGACCTGTTCCGCAACGGCGCGTTCAGCGGCGCGGTGCTCGCGAACTTCATCGCGGTCTTCGCGCTGATGGGACTATTGTTCTTCTTCTCGCAGTACCTGCAGCTGGTGCGTGGTTTCTCGCCGCTGCGGGCGGGGCTCGCGGAGATGCCGGCGACGCTGGCCTCGATCGTCGTCGTGGCCGCGGTCGGCGTGGTCGTGCGGCGGCTCGGGCAGGGCCGGGCCGTCGCCGCGGGCCTGGCCGTCGCCGCGCTCGGGCTGGCGCTCGTCGCCGTCGCCGAAGAGGCGCCGCAGTACTGGTGGCTGGGCCTGACCCTGGTGCCGGTCGGCCTCGGCGTCGGGCTGGCGCTGACGCTCACCGTCGACTCGGTGCTCTCGGCCGTCCCGCGGGACAAGGCGGGCTCGGCGTCGGCGATCTCCGAGACGGCCTACGAACTCGGTGCGGCACTGGGCATCGCGCTCCTCGGCTCGCTGGTCACCGTGGTGTACCGCGCTTTCCTGCCCGCCGGCGCGCCCGGCGAGGTCCGGGAGTCCCTCGCTTCGGCCACGGCCGCGCTCGACCCGGCGTCGGACCTCGCGCAGGCGGCGCGGGACGCCTTCACCGGCGCCATGCAGGTCACGTCGCTGGCGGCGGCCGCCGTCACCGCCGTCGCCGCGCTGATCGCCTGGCGTACCATTCCGTCCGGAAAGGACTGAGCATGCCTCGCAAAGCCGGGCGCGGCCCGGGAGAAACCCGCCGGGCGCTGCTCGACGCGGCCGCGACCGCCATCCGCACGCGCGGGATCTCGGCGTCGCTCGACGACATCGCGCGGGAAGCCGGCGTGTCGAAAGGCGGGCTGCTGTACCACTTCCCGGCCAAGGACGCGCTGGTGCGCACGCTCGCCCAGGACATCCTCGACACCTTCCGCGCCGAGGTGCACGCGGCGCTCGACCCCACCGACACCGCGCCGGGGCGGCTCACCCGCGCCTACGTCCGGGCGTCGCTGGACACGTCCCAGGACGAGGTCGCCGTCCGGGAGAACATCGCGCTGATCGCCCAGCTGATCTCGATCCCGGAGATCGGCGCGATGGCGCGCGCGGACGCCGAGCGCTGGGACCGCGAGCTCCACGACGACGGGCTGCCCGCGTCCGTCGTCACCCTCGTGGTGGCCGCGGCCGACGGGGCGAGCACCGCGCCGCTGTGGGGCGTCGGCATCGACGTCGCCGCGGCACGGCAGCTGGAGCAGCAGTTGCTGGACCTGACCCGGGAGAGCTGACCGCGGCGGTGTCAACCCGTCGAAGGTGGTGGTAAATCACCACTTCCCGGCCCCTACGTTAGTCGGCTCCGGACCAAGGTGTCTTCCCGGTAAATTCTCGACAGCGCGCGCAAATCCGGCAAATCCCCGTCCCCACGAGGAGTTCTCCGATGTCGAGGAAGTTCGCCCTGGTCGGCGCAGCCGCACTCGCCCTGACCCTGACCCCGCTCGCCGCGGGGACCGCGTCGGCCGCCACCGAGCAGGAAGCCGCGGTCACCACGGTGTACTACAGCACCGCCAGCGCACCGACGTTCCGCTCGGTGATCAACGCCGGTGCCGCCAACTGGAACAACAGCGTCACCAACGTCAGACTGGTCGAGCGCAACTCCGGCGCGAGCCTGCGCTACACCGAGGGCAACGACCCCCGCGGGTCCTACGCCTCGACCAACGGGCACGGCAGCGGCACCATCTTCATCGACTACACCCAGGCCCGCCAGTACAACCCGACCCGCATCGCGGCCCACGAGACCGGCCACGCCCTCGGGCTGCCCGACCACTACTCGGGCCCGTGCTCGGAGCTGATGTCGGGTGGCGGCCCCGGCCCGTCCTGCACGAACGCGTTCCCGAACTCGACCGAGCGCAGCCGCGTGAACCAGCTGTGGGCCAACGGCCTGGTCGCGACGAACGCGCAGGAGCGGGTCTACGAAACCGTTTACGGCTACTGATCCCGCCGAGCGTGGCCCGGGCTCACGAGCCCGGGCCACGCTCGTGCGCGGCGCCGAGTTCGGCCGCGAAGCCGTCCGGCGCCAGCACGTCCTCCCGGGTGAGTTCGTGGACGCTCTTCTTGCCCAGCGCCAGCAGCGTCGAGTCGATCCCGTTGCGCAGCACGTCGAGGACGTTCTCCACCCCGGCCTGCCCGCCGGCCGCCAGGCCCCACAGGTACGCGCGGCCGATCAGGACCGCCTTGGCCCCGAGTGCCAGTGCTTTCACCACGTCGCTGCCGCGGCGGATGCCGCCGTCCAGCAGGACTTCGACCTCCGAGCCGACCGCGTCCGCGATCGCGGGCAGGGCCCGGATCGTGGCCGGAGTGCCGTCGAGGTTGTTGCCGCCGTGGTTGGACACCGAGAGCGCGCTGACGCCGGCGTCGACCGCGCGGCGGGCCTCGTCGACCCGGATCACGCCCTTGAGCAGGAACGGCCCGTCCCACTGCGCGCGCAGCCAGGCCACGTCTTCCCACGACGGCGGCGGCGTTTGCATCCACTGGCCGTACGCGCCGAAGAACGTCGGTGCTTCTTCGCCCGGTGACGCCATGTTCGGCACGCTCAAGTCGGGCAGCCGCCGCGTCTTGACGTAGTCCAGGAGCCAGCGCGGGCGGGTCAGCCCTTCCGGGGCGAAGCGCAGCAGTTCGCGCGGGGTCAGCCGCTCGGGGATGTGCGGGCTGCCCCAGTCGCGGCTGTGCGAGAACGACCAGTCGAGCGTGAGGATGATGCCGACGGCTCCGGCGGCGCGGGCGCGGTCGAGACGGCGGCGGATGTCGTCGCGCGTACCGGTCCAGTAGACCTGGAAGTACGTGTTCGGGTTCGCGGCGACCACGTCCTCGATCGGCTTGCTGCCGAAGGAGGACAGCCCGATCGACGTCCCGCGCGCGGCGGCCGCCCTGGCCACCGCGACTTCGCCGTCGGGGTGCACGGCCTGCACGCCGGTCGGGGAGATCAGCACCGGGAGGGCGACGTCGCGGCCGAGGACGTGCGTGCCCAGCTCCCGCTGCGCGTGGTGGCCCGCCGTGCGCGGCGCGAACCGCAGCTCGTCGAACGCGCCGAGGTTGTCGGCCAGCGTGAGGCCCTTCTCCGAACCGGCGATCAGGGCGGAGTAGACCGACGCGGGCAGCCGTTTCTTGGCGCGGCGCTGGGCTTCGGCGATGGATTCGAACCAGGTGCTCATCGGGTTCCCTTCGTGGTGAAGCGCAAGGGGCGGCGGACGAGAGCCGGGCGGACCGGCTCGAGGGTGCGGTGGGCCAGGCAGCCGGCCCAGACGCCGCCGCCGTACGCGACGTCGTCGGCGATCGCGGCCGCGGTGTAGCGGACCGGATCGAGTCCGGGTCTGTGCTTGGCCCACGCGGTCAGCGGCGGGCCGAGCAGCAGGGACGCGACGGCGGCGCGGCGGCGCCACCCCCGCGGGACCAGCAGGGCGGCGAGCAGCGGCGCGGCGAACTGGGTGCCGTAGCGGCCGCAGCCGAGCCACGTCTGGTGGACGGCGGTGGCCATCGCCCGCACGACGCCGTCGGCCGGGACGTCGTGGGCACGCAGGGTGCGGACCATGCCGCCCACCGCGCCGGCGAACCCGCCCGCGGCGAGCAGCGGACGGCCGGCCAGCAGCGCGCCGACGGTGAGGGTGGGCCACGGGTGCAGTGCCAGCGGCGCCAGCGCGCCCGGGTGCCGCTTCGCCAGCGGCGCGGCGGACGTGCCGTAGCGGGCGCGCCTGCCGAGCAGCGCGCGCCAGCTTTCCGGTTCGTGGTGGGCGACGGTGACGTCCGGGGCGTACCGGATCCGGTGCCCGGCCGTGTGCAGCCGCCAGACCAGGTCGACGTCCTCGCCGACGCGCAGCGCGGGATCGAAGGCGCCGACCTCGGTGAGTGCGCTCCGGCGGACGACGAGCGCGGCGGTCGGCACGTACGACGTCCGCGTGCCGGGCGCGACCCGCGCGGGCCGGTCCCCGAGGTCGAGGCTGGAGGCGGCCCGGGTGTACCGGCCGGCGGCGGTGTCCGGGGCGAGCGCGCGCACGCGGGGCGCGACCGCGGCGACGAGCGGGTCGGCGAAGTGGGCGGCCAGCGCGTCCGCCCAGCCGGGCGTGGGAACGCAGTCACTGTCCACAAAGGCCACCAGCCCGGTGGAAACGTGTTCCAGCGCGGTGTTTCGGGCCACGCCGGGGCCGCCGTTGACGTCCCGGCGCACGAGTTTCGCGCCGTGCGCGGCGGCCACCCCGGCGATGGCGGCGGGGTCTGCGGAGCCGTCGTCGACGACGAGGACCGGGTGCCGGTCGCCGAGCCCGGCGAGGCAGCGGGCCAGCGGCCCCGGCCGGCCGAGCACCGGGACGACGACGGTGAGGTCCGCGGGCCGGTCCGGTGCGGGCGGCACGGGGTGGGCGAGCCCGGCGTCGGTGAGGTGCCGGGCGAGCGCGCCGGTGGCCGCGGACGTGACGGGTGCGTCGGCGAGGTCCCGCAACGCGGCCTGCCCGGCGGCGGTCAGCCGCAGGACGCGGGCCGGGGAGCCGCCGAAGAGGAGGTCGGCGGTCAGCTGCTTGGTGTCGCGGTCGAGTTCGACGCGGAACCCGGGTGGCAGGGGCGTCACAGGGCCAGCCCTCCGTCCACGGGCACGACGGCGCCGGTCACGGCCCCGCTGTCCGGTCCGGCGAGGAACGCCAGCACGGCGGCGACTTCATCGGGGTCGAGCAGCCGGTGGACCGGCTGCTGCGCGGCGAAGGCGGCGGCGTCGGGCAGGGCGTAGAGCCGGGCGCTTTCGGCGAGGATGGGGGTGTCGGTCGAGCCCGGGCTGACGGCGTTGGCGGTCACGCCGGTCTCCCCCAGCTCGGCCCCGAGCGCCCGGACGAGCCCGGCCACCCCGGCTTTCGCGGCGCAGTAGGCGGCGAGCATCGGCAACCCCCGCGTGGCGGCGGCCGAAGCGACGGCGAGGAACCGGCCTGACCGGGGTTGCGGCCTTCGCAGCAGCGCGGGTATGGCGGCGCGGGCGAGGTGGACGACGCCGTGGAGGTCGACCTCCAGGACCGCCCGTTCTTGGTCTTCCGGCACCTCCCAGAGCGGCACGCCCCCGGCGACGACCCCTGCCGCGGCGATGGCGACGTCGAGGCCGCCCCAGCGCTGTTCGGCTTGTGCGACGGCGGCTTGCATTGCTGCGAGGTCCCGGACGTCGGCGATGAAGGGGGCGGTTTGCTCGCCCGCCTTTTCGACAACGGCGGCGAGTTCGGCTTCGGTGCCCAGGGGGTAGGGCAGGGCGGGATCATCGGCGGCCAGGTCGACGGCGAGGACGGCGTACCCTTGCTGCGCCAGGCGAAGGACGGTGGCGGCCCCGATCCCCCGCGCGGCACCGGTGACGAGCGCTGTCCGTGTCATCCCCGTCCCCATCCGTCCACATGCGACACCAGCGCCGCCGTCAGCTCGCCCAGCAACTCCGCGCCCTCGGCGGCGGTCGCCGATCTCGGGTCGCCGAGCACGCCGGTCGTCGTGACCGCGCGCACCCCGCCCTCCCGCAACAGCGGCAACAGTTCCCCGATCGGCCTCCGGTCCCCCGCCACCGCCCGCTCCATCCGGACACCTTCCGGCCGCATCGCCAGCTGCAGCGCCGTTTCCGCCCGGCCCGCGTGCGGCTCCCCCGGCCAGCTCGGCGAGAACACCGAAACGTCCCGCGACTCCGCCCGCAGCCGGGCCGCCGCGCGGGTCACCGGGCCCGTATTGCCGCCGTGGGCGGAGACGAACAGCACGCGCCCGAACGTCTCCGCCGCCGAGCGGCCCAGTTCCAGCAGCAAGAACTCCGTCGCCTCCTGGCCGATCGAAAGCGTCCCCGCGAACCCCGCGTGCTCGCCGCTCGAGCCGTACGGCACCGCCGGGGCCACCACGACTTGCGGGCGGGCCCCGGCCAGCCGGTCGCACAGCTCGAGGGCGATGTCGGTGTCGGTCGTCAGCGGGAGGTGCGGGCCGTGCTGCTCGGTCGCGCCGACCGGGACCGCCAGGATCGCTCCCGAGGCCGCGCGATCGGCGACGTCCGGCCAGGACAGGTCCGCGAGGCGCACCATCAGGCCAGCGGGTTTTCGTCGCAGGGGCGGCGCATCCCGATGGTGACCGGGACCGGGCGGCGCCGGTGGGAGTGGTCCAGCGACGGCTTCGGGACGCTGGTGACGCCCGCCAGCGCGAGTTCGCCGTGGCCGCGGACGCATTCCGGGTCCGGGCCGTCCAGCGGCAGCCCGGTGAAGAACTTGGCGGCCATGCAGCCGCCGCGGCAGGCGTCGAACGCCGAGCACGACGTGCACGCGCCCGCGCTTTGCGGGCTGCGCAGAGAAGTGAACAGCTCGGACTCGCGCCAGACGCGCGCGAAGCCGCCCTCGGACCGGGTGTTGCCGGCCAGGAAGGTGTCGTGGATGGCGAACGGGCACGCGTAGACGTCGCCGACCGGGTCGACCAGGCACACCACCCGCCCGGCGCCGCACAGGTTCAGGCCCGGCAGCCCGCCCCCGCCGTAGCCGGCCAGGTGGAAGAACGAGTCGCCGGTGAGGACGTTCTCGCCCTTCGCCACCAGCCAGTCGTAGAGTTCCCGCTGCTGGGCGGCGGTCGGGTGCAGCTCGTCCCAGGTGTCGGCGCCGCGGCCGGACGGGCGCAGCCGCGTGATCCGCAGCTGGGCGCCGTAGCGGTCGGCGATCGCCTTGAACGCGTCGAGCTGGCTCACGTTGTGGCGCGTCATCACCACGGAGATCTTGAAGTTCTCGAAACCGGCGTCCGCCAGGTTCCGCATGGCGCGGATCGCGGTGGCGTAGGAGCCGGGGCCGCGGACGTGGTCGTTGACCTCGGCGGTGGCGCCGTCCAGGGAGATCTGGACGTCGACGTAGTCGCTCGCGGCCAGCCGGCGCGCCACCTCCGGGGTGATCTTGACGCCGTTGGTGGAGAACTTGACGCCGACGTGGTGCTCGGTGGCGTAGTCGACGAGCTCCCAGAAGTCCGGGCGCACCGTCGGCTCGCCGCCGCCGATGTTGACGTAGAAGACCTGCATGCGCTCGAACTCGTCGATCAGCGCCTTGCACTCCGCTGTGGACAGTTCGCGCGGGTCCCGCCGTCCGGAGGAGGAAAGGCAGTGCACGCAGGAAAGGTTGCAGGCGTAGGTCAGTTCCCAGGTGAGGCAGATGGGCGCGTCGAGCCCGTACTGGAATTCGTCCACAAGGGACATCAGAGACTCCTCGGCTGGATCATCCGCGACTCGGCCAGTGCGGCCAGCGCGGCGCGGTAGCGCGGCAGCTCGGGCGCCCCCACCCCGGCACCGGCGCAGGCGGCGCGGGCGCTCGGCTGCGCGTCCAGGGACCGGACGACGGCCAGCAGGGCCGGGCTCTTCAGGAAGGACAGGCGACGCGTGCCGAAGTGGTACAGCAGCGCCCCGAACCGTTCCGGCCGGATCGCGACCCGGCTGTCGAGCCGCCAGGCCGCGTCCAGGTCGAACGGTTCAGTAGACACCGCACATCCCGTCGATCGAGACCTCCTCGACCAGCAGGTCTTCGGCGACCGGGGTCTCCTCGACGGGCTCTTCGGCGATCTTCTCGGTCATCGTGACTCCTTCGGCACGGGGACTTATTTTCGACACGCAGTGACGAATATCGAGCAGAGTAATGTCACGCAGTGTCGGAAACAACCCCCGGAAAGGGAACGGCACCCGGATGACCCAACGCACCCCCGCGGCCCGCCGCGGCAGGCCACCCGGCACGAGCGCCCGCGAACTGGAGGTCATCGCGCTGCGCCTGTTCACCGAGCGCGGCTTCCACGAGACGACGGTCGACGAGATCGCCGCGGCCGCGGGCGTCAGCCGGCGCACGTTCTTCCGCTACTACGACGCCAAGTCCGACGTCCTGTGGAACGAGTTCGACGCGGAGGTCGGCACGATCACCGAGCACCTCGCCGCCGCCGACGCCGGCCTGCCGGTCCTGGACGCGGTCCGCGAGGCGGTCATCGCCGCCAACCACTACCGCGCCGCGGACGTCCCGGAGCTCCGGATGCGGATGCACCTGCTCAGCTCGGTCCCGGAACTGGCGGCCAGCGCGACCCGCCACTACGACGCGTGGGAGCGAGCGGTCAGCGCGTACGTCGGCGCCCGCACCGGCCAGCCCCCGGACGCGCTGTACCCGCTGGCGGTGGGCCGCGCGGTGCTGGCGACCTGCCGCGCGGCGTACGAGCGCTGGTCGGCCCGGGCGGACGCGGATCTCACGGTGTACCTCGACGCGGCGCTGCGGGCGCTGGCGTGCGGGTTCGCCGAGCCGGCGGTCATCGAGCCCGGGGACTGACCGGGGCCGGTGAAAAATCAGCCCTCCGCCACCGGTAACGGTTCGGCCGGCACGGGCGACTTCGGGAATGATTGATTGCCCACCGACACTACTGCCCGTAACATATTAACCGCGATCTGCCACGACTGGATGCGGAAGGTGATCGCATGAATGCTTCGACACGAACAGCAGCGACATCAACCCCCGGTCGGCGTAATGTTGGTAGCGGAGAGTGTCTTTCGACCACTTCTCCAGACCCCTGTGGCATCCTCCGCGCAGAGGTCGTCCGATGCGAAGGGGTGACGCCATGAGCACAGACGCGGCGGCGCGTGAGCGGGAAACCCCCGCCGAACGCGGCGAGCCGGTCATCGGCCAATCCCCCAAGCGGAAAGTCGGCAACTCGGTCTACGTGTCCGTGCCCGGCCGGGTGCCGGTCATCAAGGCCAAGCGCGCCAAAAAGGACTGACCCGCGTCAGCTCGGGTGGATCGCGTACTGCGCGGCCTTGTCCAGGCTCTCGAGCAGCAGGTTCTTGTCCGCCGAGTCCAGCTTGCTGATCAACGACAGATCCCCGGGCGGCACCGGCTCGCCGTTGGTCGTGATGACGAACGTCGAGTTGAGCGTGATGGCACCCACCGTCAGGACGTCGGCTGGGCCGGCCCCGATCATCCGGTCGCTGCCGATCCCGGACATGAGGATGGGCATCGCGAAAATCCCCCGCCAGATCTGGGCGATCGGGGTCGGCGTGAGGTTCGTCGCCTGCACGATGCCGGTGAAAACCGCTTGCGCGGCCGCGAACTCCGTTTCCCGGCTGATTTTCACGTGGTGGCGCAGCGACCAGTCTTCGCGGTGCGCGTACACCGACGTCCCCACGAGGTTGAGGATGTAGCGGTGCCGCCGGTCTTCGAGCTCCCGGCTGCGCAGCCACAGGAACAGGCCGAAGTTCTCGCCCGCGCCGCCGAGCGGATGGTCGTACCGCAGCGCGAGTTCCCGCAAGACGGGAAGCGGGCCGTCCTCGATTTCCAGCGCCCGGTGCAACCGGGTCGTGAGTTCTTCGGCGGCTTGCCCGGTGGGGATCTCGACGGATTTCTCGCAGCCGACCCCCGCGTAGCAGTCGTCCAGCGCCCGGGTGAGCCGCCGGCGGTAGACGAGTGAGGCGTCGCTCTTCACCTCGAGCCGGTACCGCCGCGGTTCCACGACGGCGAGCGCGAGATCCGAGATGACCTGGTTCAGCTGCGAGTAGGACTTCAGGAAGATCGGCCTGAGGCCCAGCTTGTCCTCGAGGTAGCGAGCCGAGTTGATGGCGTAGCGAGCGGCCTCGGTCGTGGTGACCCCGTCGACGCCGGGCGGCACCACCAGGGAGAAGCGCGGCGGCCTCGCCTCCGCGGTCGCGTAGAGCGGGCCGACGAGGTTCGGGTCCGACATGCCCAGCCCGATGAAGATCGTGCAGGCACCCTCGAGCGCGTTCGAGATGACTTCCCGTACCTGCGCACCGTACTTCAGGAACTGGGACTCGGTGAGGACGATCGGCTCGCCGGGGTCGCCCTGCTGGCGGACCAGGCCGTGCAAGTGCATCACGCCGATCCGGCGGAGGAATCGATCCCAGTCCGTCCACGCGGAACTGCCGCCCAGTTCGAGCGAGAACGACTTCACCTCGTCTTCGGCGAAGTACGCGCTCAACGCCGCTTCGAGGATCTCGTCGAAGTTCGTCGTCAGCAGCCGGGCCCGCTTGCGGGCGTACTTCCGGTTCGCGCAGACCAGCCGCGCGATCGACTCCGCCAGCACTCCCGGCGTGACGTGCGAATCGGAATAGAGCGCCCGCCGGATGAACTCGTGGTCTTCGAGATCGTCACCGCTGTCTTTTAGGATCTGCAGGACGATCTCGGCTTTCCGCATCAGATCGGAACTGTCGCGCAACGCGATCATCTTCGTGCTCGAGTTCTCGATCTCGTTCGTCATCCGGTCGATGAGTTCCCGCCAGGACGGCAGGCTGGAGTTCATCGACACCCCGGCACCGACGACGACGGTCAGCGGCTTCTTGCGCGCCCGGACGGTTTCGAACAGTTCTCCCAGGTACGGTTGCGTGTCGAAGCAGAAGATGTCGCCCCGGTCGAACAGGTCGGGGTCGAGCATTCTCGACGGGGAACCTTCGTCCATGCGCAACCTCGGTGCGTCGTGCGTTTCGTTTCCCGGATATCGCCTCCGCTAGTCGTGCAACGCACTGGGCCTGTTACAGGATCCCGTTACCCGCGATTTGTCACCTATTTGTCCGGGAACGGGGAGTTTCCGCCACCGGATCGGCCAGCTCCCACCCGCCACGGCGGCGCAGCACCAGCGCGTAGTACCCCGTCGCCAGCACCACGATCCCCGCCGTCACGAGCAGGCTCGGCCGGCCGACCGCCGGGTCCAGGATGTTCTGGTACGCCACGAAAACCAGCACCGCCAGCGCGAGCACCGGGGCCACCGGGAACCACGGCATGCGGTACTGCGCGTGCGCTGTCGAGCCGGTGCGGCGGCCGATGATCGCGCCCAGGCACAGAGCCGCGTACACCACCACGATCGACGTGCTCGTCACGACGAGCAGCAGCTGGGGGTCCACGAAACACAGCGCCGCGGCCACGATCCCGGTGCCGGCCGTCGCCACCCACGGGGTGCCGAAGCGGGGGTGGACCGCCGCGAGGGCGCAGTTGACCGCACCCGGCCAGGCGCGGTCGCGGCCGCTGCTGAAGACCAGGCGGGAGCTGATCAGCACGATCGCGAGCACCGCGTTCACGATCGCGAGCGCGACCGCCAGGCTGAGCGCCGTGTCGAGCGTGCCGCCGCCGCGGGCGGTGATGAACGCCGACAGCATGTTCTCCGAGCCGAACAGCGCGGTCAGGTCCGGCGCGCCCAGCAGGACCGCCGTGACCGGGACCAGCTCGGCGACCACGGTGATCGCCAGTGCCAGGAGGATCGCGCGGGCGATGCCGCGGGACGCGTCCTGGGTCTCCTCGCCGAAGTACACCGCCGAGCCGTAGCCGTTGTAGGCGAACATCGCCACCGACGTCGCGATCGCGATGGCGCCGATCGTCGCCGGGCCGCCGCCGGCCGCGACCGGGTGGGCGAGCAGGTCGGTGAGCGGGCGGGCCGGGTGGAGCAGCCCGAGTGCGCTGACCACGACCAGCGCCAGGATCTCGATGGCCAGGAAGACGCCGGTCACCCACGCGTTCAGCTTGATGTCGAAGATCCCGACGACGGCCGCCAGCAGGCACGTCGCGGCCGCGACCGCCGGCCCGGGCAGGCCGGGGAACAGCACGCCCAGGTAGGTCCCGACGCCGAGCGCGATCACCGCGACGATCAGCACCTGCGTGACGATCATCAGCCCCAGCACGGCGAACCCGGGCAGCCGGCCCAGCGTGCGGGCCACGATCGCGTATTCGCCGCCGGCCACCGGGAACGCCGACGCGAGTTCGGCGTAGACGAACGCCATGAACACGCCGACCACCGCCGCGGCCGCGAAGCTGAAGAACGCGCCGGTCCCGGCGCCGGTGAGCACGCCCGGCGCGATGATGAACACCGAGGACGCGGGGCTGATCGCCGAGAGCGTGATGAGCAGGGTGCCGAGGGTGCGCAGGCCGCGGCGCAGGGCGGGGGTGGTCACGAGCGGGCCTCCAGTTCTCTGAAGCTCCTTCGAAAAACCGAGTGAGCACGCATCAAAAACCTGCGAAGCCGGATAGTCAAGTACTTGCTTTTTTCGAAGCTCGTTCGAACAATGGGGCGCATGGCACGACCGAGCAGGGCCCCCGAGCGGCGGGCCGAGCTGATCGCGGTGGCGCGCCGCGCCGTCGTCGAGCGCGGGGTCCTCAACCTGCGGCTGCGGGACATCGCCGACGGCGCCGGCCTGTCCTCGGGCTCGGTGCTCTACTACTTCCCCACCCTGACCGACCTGCTGCGGGAGGTGCAGCAGGAAGCCGTCGAGCGGTTCTGCGCCCAGCGGGAGGACGCCGCCCGCGGCGGAACCCCGCGGGACCGGCTGCTCGCCACGATCCGCGGCGGCCTGCCCACCGGGCCGTCCGACGAGCTGTGCGTGCTGCTCTACGAACTCGGCACGATCGCCCGCCGCGACCCCGCGTACGCCGCCCGGCACGTCGCGCTGTTCGAGCGGCAGGTGCGGATCTACACCGGCATCCTCGAAGCCGGGGCGGCGACCGGCGAATTCTCGCTCACCGCCGAGCCGGTCGCGATCGCGCGGAACCTCGTCGCCCTCGAGGACGGCTACGGCCTGCACCTCACCCAGGCTGTGCCCACGGTGGACCGGGCCACCGCCGAAGCGATGCTGCTTTCCTTCGCCCGCACCGCCTGCGGCCTGGCGGAGCTGGCATGACCCGGGCGCGCGACCTCGGCATCAGGCTGCCCGGCCGGCCCGGCACGCGCAACGCGCTCACCGACGTCCCGGGCGTCGAAGTCGGCTATACGACGCTGGTCGAGGGCGAGTCGGTGCGCACCGGCGTCACCGCGATCCTCCCCCGCGGCCGCGCGGACTTCGCCGTGCCGTGCGCGGCCGGGACGTTCTCCTTGAACGGCAACGGCGAGATGACCGGCACCGCCTGGCTCGCCGAGACCGGTTCACTGGCCTTGCCGGTGCTGATCACCAATACCCACGCCGTCGGGCCGTGCCACCGGGGCGTGATCGACTGGGTGGTCCGCGAGCGGCCCGACGTCGCGGCCGAGTGGCTCCTGCCGGTGGTCGCCGAGACCTGGGACG
Organism: Amycolatopsis lexingtonensis; assembly: GCF_014873755.1. Classification (NCBI taxonomy): domain Bacteria; kingdom Bacillati; phylum Actinomycetota; class Actinomycetes; order Pseudonocardiales; family Pseudonocardiaceae; genus Amycolatopsis; species Amycolatopsis lexingtonensis. Next base: position 686,746 of record NZ_JADBEG010000001.1, on the reverse strand, counting down.
GCTACCTCAACGACATCAACGCCCCGACGATCCACAGTGGACACGCGGGCGCGGCGCTCGACGCGGCGCGCGGCGGCGCGCTGGAAGAGGGTTCCGTCGGCGGCGGCACGGGGATGACCTGCTATGGCTTCAAGGGCGGCACTGGCACGGCGTCCCGGCTCGTCGAGTACGGCTCCGACGAGTACACCGTGGGCGTGCTGGTGCAAGCGAACTTCGGCAGCCGCCGCGAGCTCACCGTCGCCGGGGAAGCCGTGGGCCCGCTGCTGGCGGCGGACGACCCGATGGCGGACTGGGCCCCGGCACCGCCCGGCGCGGGCTCGGTGATCGTCGTCGTCGGGACGGACGCGCCCCTGCTGCCGGGGCAGTGCACGGCGCTCGCCCGGCGGGTCCCGCTCGGGCTGGCCCGCACCGGCACGACCGGATCGCACTTCTCGGGCGACCTGTTCCTCGCCTTCAGCACGGCGAACCCCGGCGCGCTGACGAGCGCTTTCCCCCGCACCGCCGAAGCCGAGTACGAGCACCTCCGGTTCGTGCCGTGGGGCCGGATCGACCCGTTCTTCGAAGCGGTCGTGCAGGCGGTCGAGGAAGCGGTGCTCAACGCGCTCGTCGCCGGCCGGGAGATGACCGGCCACCGCGGCCACCGCGTACCCGCGTTGCCGACCGCCCACTGGACGGGTCCCTGACGGGGTCGTTCTCGGTGATCATCCCGATGTCCGGCGCCGAGCCCGGCAATACGGTCAAAGGATGCGAAAAGTACTCGCCGCCGGGGTCACCGGCGCCCTTCTCCTGACCGCTGTCCCCGCCGCCACGGCCGCTACGCCGCTCCGGCTGCCCGCGCCCACCGGCCCGTACGCCGTCGGCAGCACCGAGCTGCACCTCGTCGACCACGCCCGGCCGGACCCGTGGGTCGCGGGCACGACCCGGGAGCTGATGGTCACCGTGCGGTACCCCGCCCGACCGGGTGGCGCACCGGCGCCCTACCTCACGCCCGGTGCCGCCGGGCCGATTGCCGAAGAAGACGCGCGCCTGCTGGGCATTCCGGCGGACCGGCTCGACTACACCTTCCCCACGCACGCCCGCACCGGCGCTCCCGCGGCCGGCGGACCGCGGCCGGTCGTGCTCTATTCGCCCAGCGCGAAGTACCCGCGCTCGGTGGGGACGGCGCTGCTCGAACAGCTCACGAGCGAGGGCTACGTGACGGTGGCGATCGACCACACGCACGAACCGGCGGCCGTGGAGTTCCCCGGCGGCCGCGTCGAACGGCGGGTGCTGCCGTCCGGCCCGGACGCGGGCAAGCGGCTCATCGCCACCCGGGTGGCCGACACCCGGTTCGTCCTCGATTCGCTGGAAACCCTGGCCCGGGGCGGGAATCCCGACGCCGAGCACCGGGAGCTGCCGAGGCTTTCCCTCGACCTCTCGCGGACCGGCATGTTCGGCCACTCCGGCGGCGGCTTCACCACCGGCGAAACGATGGTGTCCGACCGGCGCCTCGACGCGGGCGCCGACCTCGACGGCAGCATGGCCTATTCCCAGTCGGCCCGCGACTACGGCCGGGTGGCCACCGAAGGACTCGACCGGCCGTTCCTCCTGATGAGCGCGGGCAATCACAGCGCCGCGTCCGACGGTTCCTGGCAGGAGTTCCTGAGCCACCAGCACGGACCGGTCCGCCAGCACCACCTGCCCGACGGCGAGCACTTCAGCTACACCGACTACCAGGTGTTCCTCCCCCGGCTCGGGCTCGACCCGGGGTCGATCGCGCCGTACGTCGGCACGATCGACCCCGGCCGCAGCCTGGCCACCCAGCGCGCGGTGTTGAGCGCCTTCTTCGCCCGGTACCTCCGCTGAGCCGCTGTCCGTTCAACTGGCGGTAGTCGGGTCCGGCGTACTCACCGCCGGGTCCACTGCTGGTTGGCCCCGCCGCCGCACGTCCAGAGGATGATCTTGGTGCCGTTCGCGGTGGCGGCACCGCTCGCGTCGAGGCACAGCCCGGACAGTGCGTTGGTGATGGTGCCGTTGGCGTTGAGCGCCCATTGCTGGTTGCGCTGGCCGGTGCAGTCCCAGATGACCACGGCCGTCCCGTTGGCGGTGCCGTTGTCGTAGGCGTCCAAGCACTTCGTGCCGTTGACGACGAGCTGGCCGCGCGCCGGGACCCACGTCTGGTTCGGTCCCGCGGCGCAGTCCCACAGCTGGGTCTGGACGCCGTTGGCGATGCTGTTGTCGTTCACGTCGAGGCACCGCCCCGACTGCGTGCCGGCCACCTGGACGCCGTTGCTCCCGGGCAGGGGCAGGACCGCGACGTCGGTGACCGTGCCCGTGAGCTTCAGGGTGTTCGTGCCCTTGCCCAGCGACACCACCGCCGAGACGGTCTGGGCCGCTCCCCCGGTCGCCGGGAAGGCGAGGGTGGTCGGCTGCTGGCCGTTCACCGCGAGGGTCGCGGTCTGCGTGGCGGTCGCGCTGTAGGTGAAGGTCGCGACGGCCAGCCCGGTCGCGGCCGCGGTGAGCGTCGTGCCGTGCGTGGCCGCGGCGTCGGTGCCCTGGACGGTCAGCAGCACGGAGTCATTGGCCGGCACGCTGACGCTGTAACCGGTGCTGTAGCTGCCTTTGTCGGCACCGGCCCACAGGTTCCGGACCTGGGCCGCGGCCGGGGTCAGGCCGAGATCGGCCCAGCGCGCGGTCATCGTCGCCGCCGACGACGTCCGGTTGAGCAGCAGGACCGCGCGCTTGCCGGTCCCACTCAGGACTTTGCCGTAGACCTGGAGACCGGCGGCGTCCTCGGCGACCTTGACCCCTTGCAGGCCACGGGAATCCTGGTCGACGGCGATGACTTCGCGGTTCTTGAGGATGCCCGCCGTTTCCGCGCTCATCGTCGCGAGGTTGTTGCCCGCCAGCAGCGGCGCCCCGGACACCGCCCACATCCCGAACTCGGTGCGCCCCTGCGCGGCGGACAGGCCGGGCATCCCGACGGTGAGCATGTCGGGGTCGTTGACGTACCCGGTGTGCTGCGAGACGGGGTGCTGCGCCTGGTCGAAGTTGGCGAGCGCCTGCGGCAGGGTCGCGGTCTGGCCGTAGTAGATGATGTCCGTGCTGGTCCGCCACATCGGGGCCATTCCGGGCCCCCAGTTCCACGGGTTCTTCTTGCCCCAGTCGCAGATCGACAGCGCGAGTGTCCGCCCGGTCTGCGCGGTCGCGGCGCGATTGGCGTCGCTGATGGCCCGGTACGTGCTCGCCGGGTCGAGGCCTTCGGCGTCGCCGCCGCACCAGTCGACCTTGACGAAGTCGAAGCCCCAGCGCTGGAACTGCAGCATGTCCTGCAGGTAGTGGCCCTCACTGCCGGAGCCGGGCGCCGCGGGGCGGCCGGTCGGGTAGTAGTAGCCGCACCCGTCGCGCCCGGCGTCGGTGTAGATCCCGGCCTTCAACCCCAGCTCGTGCAGGTAATCCGCGATGGCCGCCATGCCGCCGGGCCACTCGGCGGTGTCGACGGTGATGTTGCCCGAGCTGTCGCGGGTGCCCTGCCACCAGCCTTCGTCGATGTTGACGTAGCTGTAGCCGGCGTCCTTGAGCCCCGAGGACACCAGCGCGTCGGCCTGCGCTTTGATGACGTTGTAGTCGATCTTCGCGGCGAAGGTGTTCCACGACGCCCAGCCCATGACGGGCGGCGGCACCGCCGCTTCGGCCGTGACCGAAGCGGCGGCCGTTCCCGGGACGACGGCCCCGGCGAGCACCAGGACCACGGACAGCAACCAGCGCAGCTTCACGGCATCGCTCCGACCTCGTCGTCAGAATGTTAACGCTAACAAGCGTTGTCCGGCTTGCATTCTGAACGGCGCGGCGATCAGCCGTCAAGCGGCGAACGGCGGAACCGGGCGGCACCTACGCGCTGAGCCACTCCGCGGTCAGGTCCGCACACTCGATCACGATGGTCCCGCCGGTGAACTTGATCTCGTGCGAACAGCCACCGGCATTCGGCAGTATCTCGTCCAGCTGGAGGTCGCCGAGCCTCGGCGAGGCCGGCCACACGCGCCCGCTCGAACCCGACCGGCTCGCCAGCTTCGCGTACCCCGCCTCGCGAACGGCCAGCTGCCCCATCCGGAGATCCTTGACGCACTTCGCACTGCAGAAGTCGTAGTGCTCGGGGTCCGCGGCGAACGCGCGTGCGCCGACCGGGAGAGCAAGTCCCGGCAGCTCGCGCAGATAGGGCTGCGGATCCAGGAAATTCGCGGTCTCGGCGCCCTCGGCCCTCGGACGTTACAAGACCTCTAGCTTGCTACCTTGCTAGCATGCTAGGGTCAGCCCGTGGGCGATGAAGACGTCAAGCAGTTCAACGTGTACCTGCCGGTCGGCCTGATCCGGCAGGTCAAGCACCGCGCCGTCGAAACGGAGCAGTCGCTGTCGGCGCTCGTCGCCGAAGCGCTGCGCGCCTACCTCCGGACCGAAGAGGAGCACTGACATGACGACCGAAGGCATCGACGCCGTCTACCTGGAGACGCACAACTGGGGCAAGGCGGCCAAGTTCTTCCAGGCACTGGGCTACGAAATCGACTTCGCGACCGACCACAACTCGGGGCTGCTCCGCAACGGTGACGGCCCGTACCTGTTCATCGCCGAGGTGCCCGAGAGCCAGGAACCGCGGCAGCAGGTCGTCTTCAAGGTGCCGGACGCCGACGCGTTCCGGGCCGACGACATCGTCGAAGTGGTCACCCCGTTCGAGGAAACCCACTACGGGACCCGCGAAATGACCGTCCGCGACCCCGACGGGCGGACGTGGACGCTGTCCGCGCCCGCGGCGGGCTGACGTGACCGCGCCGGACAGCACCGCGGTGCGGACCGCGTTGTGGCGGGCCCTGCACGTCGCCGCCGACCCGCCGCCGCACGTGTTCGCCGACGAACTCGGCCTGCGCCTGGCCGATCCGGGCGCGGGCTGGCGGGACCGCGACGACATGGACCCGGCCGGCGCCGGCCGCTACCGGGCCGGGATGGTCGCGCGGGCCCGGTTCGTCGAGGACCTGGTCGTGGAGCAGGCGGACCGCGGCGTCGGGCAGTACGTCATCCTCGGTGCGGGGCTCGAAACCTTTGCCCTGCGCCGCAAGGAATTCGCGTCGCGCCTGCGCGTGTTCGAGGTCGACCAGCCGGGCCCGCAGGCCTGGAAACGCTTGCGCCTGAAGGAACTCGGCCTCGGCGTGCCCGAGTGGCTGCGGCTGGTGCCGGTCGACTTCGAGGCCGCGTCGTGGTGGGACCGGCTCACGGAGGCGGGCTTCGCGGCGGACGAGCCGGCGGTCGTCGCGTCCACCGGCGTCAGCATGTACCTGACGAAGGAGGCGAACGCGGCGACGCTGCGCCGGATCGCCGGGTTCGCCCCGGGCTCCACGCTGGCGATGACGTTCATGCTGCCGCCCGAGCTCCTCGGCGAAGACGACCGCGCCCGGCACCGCGCCACCACGGCCAAGGCGAAGGCGGCCGGCACGCCCTTCGTCAGCTCCTTCTCCCCCACGGAAATGCTGGCGCTGGCCCGGGAAGCCGGGTTCGGCGCCGCGGTGCACGTTTCGGGCGACGAGCTGAACGAGCGGTACTTCGCGGGCCGCGCGGACGGCCTGCGGATCGCCCGCGGCGAGGAGTTCCTCGTCGCTACGGCCGGGGCAGCTGCCCGAGGTACGCCCGCAGCATCGTCTTGACCGGGTCCAGCAACTCGGGTGCGCCGTCGCCGCGGAACGCTTCCTGGAGCACGGCGTCCGCGGCGAGGAACGCCGTGCGGCAGGCCACCGCGGCCGCGTAGTCGTCGCGCAGGAGGTGCTGCGCGACCAGGATGCGGTGCACCCCGGTGGCCATCACGCGCTTGTGCGCGCGGTCGGCTTCCCGGGCGCCGTCGGTGAGGCCGCGCCCCAGCCACAGGGCGCGGAACCCGGGTTCGGCGCGGTAGAGCCCGGCGAACGCGTCGACTAGCAGGCCGACCGGGTCGTCCCAGGCCTCCTGCTCCGCCCGCCCGGCGAAGGAGTCCATGAGCTCTTCCAGCCGGGCGAGGTACCCCACCGCCAGCGCCTCGGTGATCGCCTCGCGGTCCGGCAGGTACTGGTAGAGCGTCCCGACCGGGACCCCGGCCTCGGCGGCGACGCGGGTCGTCGTCAGCGCCTCGACGCCTTCCGCGGCGAGCAGGCGGTCGGCGGCCGCCAGCACCCTGGCCAGCTTTTCCCGCGAGCGCGCCTGGCGCGGCACCCGGCGCAGCCGGCCCTCGGTCATCCGCTCCCCAAACCTGAACGTGACTTTGTTTCGGATTTATCCTAGCCTCGGCGCATGGCAGACGCGAGTTCGACGCTCGACGAAGCGCGGCGATCGGTGGCGAGGGCCTGTCACGGGCTCGCGGGCGAAGGCCTGCTCATCGGCAGCGCGGGCAACGTGAGCGTCCGGGTGGGCGAGCACGTGGCGGTGACCGCGACCGGCGTCGTGCTGGGCCGGGCCACCGCGGACGACGTCACGGTCGTCGACCTGGACGGCGAGGTGGTCGCCGGCGAGCGCGCGCCGACCTCGGAACTGGAGCTGCACCTGGGGATCTACCGGCGCTACGGCGCGGGCGCGGTGGTGCACACCCACTCCCCGCAGGCCACGGCGGTGTCGCTGGTGCTCGACGAACTGCCCTGCGTCCACTACCAGCAGCTGGCCCTCGGCGGCGCGATCCGGGTCGCGCCGTTCGCCGTCTTCGGGTCGGCGGAGCTGGCCGCGGAAACCCTCACCGCGCTCGACGGCAAGTCCGCGGCGCTGCTGGCCAGCCACGGCGCGGTCGCCCACGGCCCGACCCTCGAAGCCGCGGTCGACAACGCGCTGCTGCTCGAGTGGGCGTGCGGCCTGTACGTGCGGGCCGCGACGCTCGGCGCGCCGCGGGTCCTGGACTCCGCCCAGCAGGAAGCCGTCGTCGCCGCGGCCGTGCGCCGGGGGTACGGGCGGTGACGCAGACGGTCGTGACGCTCGGCGCGCACGTGTTCGACGTGCAGGTCCGCCCGGTCGAAGCCATCCCGGACGGCCAGGGCGCGACGCTGGTGGAGCAGATCCGGTTCGGCCCGGCGGGCACCGCCGCGGGCACGGCGGTCACGCTGGCCAAGCTGGGCGCGACGGTCCGCACGGCCGGCGCGATCGGCACCGACCCGGTCGGCGACCTGCTGCTGGCGATGCTCGCCCGCCACGGCGTCGACACGTCCCTGGTCCTGCGCCGCGACGGCGTGCAGACCTCGGCGTCGGTACTGCCCATCCGCGCCGACGGCAGCCGGCCCGCGTTCCACGTCCCCGGCGCGAACCTGACCTACGAGCCGTCCGACGCCCCCATGCCCGACATCACCCGCGCGACCCACCTGCACCTGGGCGGGCCGGAGCTGATGGGCGGCGAGAAGGCGGCGAAGATCCTCGCCCCGGCGCGCGCGGCGGGCGTGGTGACGTCGGCCGACCTGCTCGCCCCCGGCGACCCCGGCGTACTGGCCTGGCTCGCGCCCGCGTTGTCCGCTTTGGACTACCTGCTGCCGAACGAGGAACAGTTGCTGGGCTTGACGAACGCGGCCACGCTCGAAGCCGGTGCCCACGCGCTGCTCGACGCGGGCGTCGGCTGCGTGGCGGTCACGCGGGGCGCGCGCGGCGCTTTGGTGGTGACGGCGGCGGAAACCATCGCGGTGCCCGCGTTCGCCGTGCCGGTGGTGGACACGACCGGCTGCGGCGACGCGTTCTCGGCGGGCTTCCTGCGCGGCCTGGGTCTCGGCCATTCCCTGCGTGATGCGGCGGTGCTGGGCAGCGCGGCGGCGGCACTGGTGGCCCAGGGCCTCGGCAGCGACCACGGCGACTTCGACCTCGCCGCGGCGGACGCCTTCGCCGCAGCTACTCCCACCCTCGCCTGACCCCCGCTCCCGCCCAAAGCGCCCCAATGTGGCGTTGGGTGCGTCAGACGCACCCAAGGCGGCCTTCGGTGCGCAAGACGCAACCAAGGCCACATTGGGGCGCTTGAACCGGCCGAAGACGAGGGTGACGCATTCTTGCATCCACACCTCTTGACTTGACGTTTTCCTGCATTCAGGATGCCTCTCGTGCAGATCGAAGGCAAGGCACCTGAACTGGACCGGCGGATCGTCGCCGCCCTGCAGCTCAACGGGCGGGCGTCGTGGGGCGCCATCGCCCGGCACGTCGGAGCGAGCGAGTCCACCGTCCTCCGGCGCGCCGCGCAGCTCACCGACAGCGGACGGCTCCGGGTGATCGGGGTCGTGGACGTGCTGCGGTGCGGTCTCGGCGTGCCGGTGCTCGCGCGGCTGCGGTGCCGTCCCGGTACGGCCGCTCGCGTGGCCGAGGCGCTCGCCGCGCGGCCCGAGGTGCGGTACGCGACCGTGCTCGCCGGCAGTGCCGACTGCTCCGCCGAGTTCGTCCTCCCGTCCTACCGCGACATCGCGCGGCTGCAGGAAAACGGCTTCCCCGGCGACGGGAACGTCCGTGGCGCCGAGACCTTCGCCGTGATGCGGACGTTCACCTCCAACCACGACTGGGACTCCGGCGAGCTGAGCCGCGAGGCCGTCGCCGAGCTGCGCGGCGGGGAGGTGCGGCCGTTCGAGGAGCAGCACTGGGAGCGCCCGCCCGAGCAGCTCGACGAACTGGACCTCGCGATCTGCGCCGCCCTGGGCGAAGACGGCCGGGTGGCGTTCAAGGAAGTGTCCAAACTGGTCGGCACCAGTGAGTCCACTGTGGCCCGCCGCGTCGATTCGCTGGTGCGCCGCGGGTGCCTGCGGTTCCGGACGCTCGCCGAGCCGTCGATGTTCGGCTACGCCCTCGAATTCATGCTCTGGCTCTCGGTGGTCCCCGGCGAGCTCGACCGCGCCGGGCAGCAGCTCGCCGCCCACCCCGGCACGAAGTACCTGAGCGCCACCACCGGCCGGTTCAACCTCGTCGGCCAGATCGTGCTGCGGCACTACGGCGAGCTGTACCGGCACACCACCGACGTCGTCGGCGCGCTGCCCGGGCTCCGGGAGGCCGACGTGACCCTGCAGGTTTCGACGCTCAAGCGCGCGTGGGCCCCGACGCCCGCCGCCAAGCTGGAGGACGCATGACCGAAAACCCTTGGCAGTGGGACGAAGCGACCTGGCGCGGGCACGTCGAGCACGTCCGCGCGGGGCGTCCGCTGCGCCCGGCCGCGTGGCCCGGCGGCGCGAAGGTGGCGGTGGCGCTGTCCTTCGACTCCGACCACGAGACGCCCGCGCTGCGCGACGGCGAAGTCCTGCCCGGCAAGCTGGCGCAGGGCGAGTACGGAGCCCGGGTCGGCGTCCCGCGCATCCTGAAGCTCCTGCAGCGGCACAACGCACCCGCGTCGTTCTTCGTGCCCGCCGTGTCGGCGCTGCTGCACGACGGCGAAGTCAAGTCCTATGTGGACGCCGGGCACGAAGTGGCGCTGCACGGCTGGATCCACGAACGCAACACCTCGCTCACCGAAACCGAAGAGCGCGACCTCGCCTTCCGCGCCGCCGACGTGCTCGAACGGCTCGCCGGCACCCGTCCGACCGGCATCCGGACGCCGTCGTGGGACTTCTCCGCGCACACCCTCGCCATCACCCGCGAGCTGGGCCTGACCTACGACTCGTCGCTGATGGCCGACGACGACTGCTACGAGCTGCTCGAACACGGCGAGCCCACCGGGATCGTGGAGCTGCCGGTCGAGTGGATCCGCGACGACGCGCCCTACTTCATGATGGACCGCTTCGCGTCACTGCGGCCCTACACCCCGCCGCGCGGCGTGCTCTCGATCTGGCGCGACGAGTTCGACGCCGCGTACGCCGAGGGCGGGATCTTCCAGCTCACCATGCACCCGCACATCATCGGGCACCGGTCCCGGCTCGCGATCCTGGCCGAACTGCTCGACCACGTCGACGGCCACGACGGCGTCTGGTACGCCACGCACGCCCAGATCGCCGACCACGTCCGGCAGGAGCAGCCATGACCACTGTGGACACCGTCGCAAGCCACCGGCTGACGGCCCAGCAGCGCAAGGCGATCGTCGCCGGCGCCGTCGGCAACACCGTCGAGTGGGTCGACTGGGCCGTGTACGCGACCTTCGCTCCGGTCTTCGCCGGCCAGTTCTTCGCCGGGGGCAACGAAACCACCGCACTGCTGTCCACGTTGGCCGTGTTCGCCGTCGGGTTCGTCATGCGGCCGATCGGCGGCGCGGTCCTGGGCGCGTACGCCGACCGGAAGGGCCGCAAGAAGGGCCTGACGCTCACCATCTCGCTGATGGCCGGGGCGTCGATCGTCATCGCGCTGTGCCCGACGTACGCGCAGATCGGCGTGCTGGCGCCGATCGTGCTGCTGCTCGCCCGGCTCGTCCAGGGCTTCTCGGCGGGCGGCGAATTCGGGTCCTCCTCGGCGTTCCTCATCGAATCCGCGGCACCCGGGCGCCGCGCGTTCGCCGGTTCGTGGCAGCAGGTCTCGGTCGGCCTGGGTTCGCTGATCGCCGCGCTGATGGGCACGATCCTCAACTCGACGCTGTCCGAGGGCGACCTGCACAGCTGGGGCTGGCGGCTCGCGTTCGGCATCGCCGGCCTGCTCGGCCTGGTCGGCCTGTGGCTGCGCGTGTCGGTGCACGAAACCGAGGCGTTCACGAAGATCGCCGCGAAGCCGCGGCGCAACCCGCTCGTCGCGATGCTGCGCGACCACCCGGGCGCGGCGCTGCGCGTGGCCGGGGTGACCATCGCCGGCACGCTGATCTACTACGTGTGGGTTTCCTACATGCCGGCCTACGCCCACCTGAGCACCGGCATCCCGCTCAAGACGGCGCTGCTCGCCAACACCCTGGCCATGGTCGTGTTCATCGCGCTGCTGCCGTTCGGCGGCCTGCTGTCCGACCGGATCGGGCGCAAGGCGACGATGACCGCGTTCGCCGCCGGGTTCGTGGTGTTCGCCTGGCCCGCGTTCCACTTCCTGGGCAACAGCTTCTGGAGCGTCTTCGTCATCGAGCTGATCGGCCTGGTGCTGATCGTCGGCTACTCGGCGAACTGCGCGGTGATCATGGCCGAGCAGTTCCCCGCCGAGGTGCGCACCACCGGCATCGGCCTGGCTCAACGCCAACCACCTCGGCCACCTGGTGTGGGTCTACGTGGCAGCGGCCGCCCTGCTCGGCGTCGCGGTCTACCTGACCATGCCGGAGACCAAGGGGAAGGAGCTGTAGTGCGGACCGTGCTCGTCACCGGCGCCGGCGGCGGGATCGGCGCGGCGATCGCCGCCCGGTTCGCCGCCGCGGGCGACCGCCTCGTCCTGGCCGACCTCCGCGCGGCGGAACTGTCCACAGTGGCCGCTGAACTCGCCGCCGACGTCGTGGAGCTGCCCGGCGACCTCGCGGACGCGGAGTTCGCCGAGGGACTCGTCGAGCGCGCGGGCCCGGTCGACGTCCTCGTCAACGCCGCCGGGATCTACCCCGCCACTCCCCTGCTGGAAATGACCGCGGCGACGTGGGATCGCGTGCAGGACGTGAACGTCCGGGCCGCGCTGCTCACGACCATCGCGTTCGGACGGTCCCACGTGGCCGCCGGAACCTCGGGCGCGGTCGTCAACATCTCCTCCGGCGCGGCGACCCGGGCGCGTCCCGGCGCCGCGCACTACGCGACGTCGAAGGCCGCGCTGGAGATGCTCACCAAGGCGTGCGCGGTGGAACTCGGACCCCATGGCATCCGCGTGAACGCCGTCAGCCCCGGTTTCGTCACCGTGGACAGCGAAGCCAATCCGGTCACCGAGGCCTACGCGGCCGCGGTGTCGGTCAACCCGCTCGGCCGCCGCGGCGAGCCGCGGGAGGTCGCCGACGCCGTGTTCTGGCTCGCCGGGCCCGAGGCGGCCTGGATCACCGGCGCGGTCCTGCGCGTCGACGGCGGGTCCACGGCGGGCGCGGCCGGCCTGCCGCTGCACTGGACCGGGGAAACCCCGGTGCAACAAGGAAAGGAAGCGCATGTCTGACCGGCGCGCGTACACGGTGGTCGGCGGCGGCGCGATCGGCGGGACGCTCGCGTTCCACCTCGCGCGCGCGGGCCACCCGGTGTCCATCGTGGACGCCGACCCGGCGCACGTGGCCGCGATCACCGCGCGCGGCCTGACTTTGCGGCGGCCGGACAGCGACGAAGCCGTCGAGCTGCCCGCGTTCGCCCCGGAAACCGCCCCGCCCGTGCTCGACCGGGTCCTGCTCGCCGTCAAGGCACAGGCCACCGAAACCGTCCTGGACTGGCTGGCGCCGCGCCTGGCGGACGACGGTTTCGTGGTGTCGCTGCAGAACGGGCTCAACGAGCGGCTGATCGCCGCCCGCGTCGGTCCGGAGCGGACGGTCGGCGCGTTCGTGAACCTCTTCGCCGACGTCGTCGAACCCGGTGTCGTGCGGGACGGCGGCCTCGGCGCCCTGGTCGTCGGCGAACCCGACGGCCGGATCACGCCGCGGGTCGAGGAGGTCGTCGCGGACCTGCAGGCGTGGGGTCCGGCGAAGGCGACCGCCAACGTCGAGGGCTACCTGTGGGCGAAGCTGGGCTTCGGCGCGATGCTCACCACGACCGCGCTCGCCGACGCGCCGATGGCCGACCTGATCGACCGGCACCGGCCGCTCATGCACGCGCTGACGGCGGAAGTGTTCGCCGCGGCGGGCGACCGCACGCTGGAAGCGTTCGACCAGTTCGACCCGGCCGCGTACCTGCCGGGCGCGACCGGGCGCGAGGCGGCGACCGACCGGCTGGTCGCGTGGCTGCGGACCCAGCCGAAGGACCGCAGCGGCATCTGGCGCGACATCGCCGTGCGGCACCGGCCGGTCGAGGTCCACCACCACTACGCGCCGGTGCTCGCGGAAGCGCCGGTCCCGTTGCTGCGCGCGGTGCTGGGCCGGCTGCGGGAAGTCGAGACCGGCGCCGTCGCGATGTCCGAAGACCACCTGGCCGAACTGGAGCGAGCGCTGTGATCCGGGAACTGCACGAGTGGGTGCGCGCCCACCGCGACGATCTCCTCGCCGACGTCGCCGCCTACGTCGGGATCGAGACGCCCAGCGACGACAAGTCCGCATTGGACCGCGGACTGTCCTGGGTGGACGGCTGGCTGCGAGCCCGGCTGGGCGCGCCCGAAAGCGTCCGGGACGTCGACGGCGGGCCGTACGGCGACATCAAGGTCTACGACTTCGCCGGCACCGGCGAGCCGGTGCTGCTGCTCTGCCACTACGACACGGTGTGGCCGCTGGGCACCCTGGCCGAGTGGCCGTTCACCGTGGACGGCGACCGCGCGACCGGCCCGGGGATCTTCGACATGAAGTCGGGCCTGGTGCACGCGGTGTGGGCGCTGCGCGCGCTCGACGCCGCCGGGCTGCCGCGCCCGGCCGTGCGGCTGGTCCTCAACGGCGACGAGGAGATCGGCAGCCCGGCGTCGCGGCCGGTGATCGAGGAAGCCGCCACGGGCACCCGCGCCACGCTGGTCTTCGAGGCGAGCGCCGACGGCGCGGTGAAGACCGCACGCAAGGGTGTCGGCCTCTTCCGGGTGCGCGCGACGGGCGTCGAGGCGCACGCGGGCCTGGACCCGGCGAAGGGCGCGAGCGCGATCGACGAGCTGGCGCGGGCGATCCTGGCGTTGCACGGACTGTCCGATCCGGACGCCGGAACGACGGTCAACGTCGGCGTCATCGAGGGTGGCACGCGCTCGAACGTGATCGCGGGCGCGGCTTCCGGCGAGATCGACGTCCGCGTGTCGAGCGCGGCCGAGGCGGCCCGCGTCGACGCGGGCCTGGCGGCGCTCAAGGCCCGCGCCCCGCGAGCCTCGCTCACCGTCGAAGGCGGCTGGAACCGGCCGGTCATGGAACGCTCGGACGCCATCGCGCAGGTGTACGAGCTGGCTCGCGAGGAAGCGGCGGAGCTGGGCGTCACGCTGCGCGAGTGCTCGGTGGGCGGCGCGAGCGACGGCAACTTCGTGGCCGCACTGGGCCACCCGGTCCTGGACGGCTTCGGCGCGGTCGGCGACGGCGCCCACGCGCGGCACGAGCACATCAGCGTCGAGGGGATGCTGGAGCGCACGGCGTTGGCCGCCGCCGTCCTGCACCGCCTGGCCGGGTAGCCGATCCCGGCCGCGGGGGCGCATCCTGGACGCCTCGGCGACGATGGGAGTGACGATGGAAACCCGGCTCGACGAACGGTTCAGCGACCCCGGCACCCGGGCCACGGACTGGGCCGAAACCACGCGGGCGCTCGAAGCGGCGCAGATCAGCTGGCTCACCACGGTGCGCGCCGACGGCCGGCCGCATGTCACGCCGCTGGTCGCGGTGTGGCTCGACGGCACCCTGCACTTCGCGACCGGCGAAACCGAGCAGAAGTACCTCAACCTGGCCGCGAACCCGAACGTCGTGCTGACCACCGGCCGCGACTCCTGGGACGACGCGCTCGACGTCGTGGTCGAAGGCGTCGCCCGCCGCGTGACCGACCGCGCGAAGCTGGACCGGCTCGCCGAAGCCTGGCGGTCCAAATGGGACGGCAGCTGGGTCTACGAAGTGACCGACGAGGGTTTCCGGCAGGCCGGCCACGACGCGGCGGTGTTCGCGGTCGAGCCGGCGAAGGTCCTCGCGTTCGGCCGCAAACGCACCACGGCGGACGCTTCGATGCTGTCCACTGTGGAGTTCACCCACACCAGCCATTCACCCTCGGGCGGCTGACCGGCCGAGCACCCTGGCCAGTCCGCGCCGGGGTGCGCGCGCCCGCAGGCGTCCGGCGACCGCGTCCTCCAGCAGGGCGCCGACCGTCTCGCGGGCGCACGCCTTGTTCGCGCCGATGCCGCCCGACGGCCCGCGCTTGATCCACCCCGCCACGTACGTCCCGGGCGCGACCCGGCCCGCGACGTTCGGCACCGTCCCGGTTTCCGGGTCGAACGGCAGCCCGGCCACCGGCGCGCCGCGGAAGCCGGCGGCTCGCACGACCCGGCCCGCCGGGATTTCGACGTCGCCGGAAGTGAGCACGCTCCGGACCTCGGTGTCGCCGGTGAACGCGACCGGCGAGGAGTGGAACCGCAGCACGATCCGGCGGCTGTCCGGGGGTGGCGAAGACCAGTCCACCGCCTCGCGCGGCAGGCCGCGCAGCAACCCGGCCTTCCCTACGTCACCGTCGATCGCCGCGGCGATCCGCGGGTCGTGGTCGTCCACGACGAGGCCGCCCCTGGCCACCAGTGCCAGCAGTTCCGACCGCGTGTACGCGGCATCTTCGGGACCGCGCCGGGCCAGCACCACGACCTCGCGCACCTTGCTCGACCGCAGCCGGGCCAGGGCCGCGGGGGCGAGCGACGTCTCAGCCAGCGACGCCGGGTCGGCGGTCAGGATCCGCGCGACGTCGAGGGCGACGTTGCCGGTGCCCACCACGACGACCCGCTCGGCCGAGAGGTCGACGGCGTCCGGCTCGACGTCCGGGTGGCCGTTGTACCAGCCGACCACGGACGCGGCCGGGAGGCTGCCGGGCAGGTCTTCGCCGGGGATCCCGAGGGGCCGGGCCTCGGTGGCGCCGACCGCGTAGATCACCGCGTCGTGCCGCGTGGCCAGTTCCGGGCCAGCCTCGACGCCGAGCCGCAGGCGCAGCCGCGGGTGGTCGTGGAAGCGCGCGAACGTCTCGCCGATCTTCTTCGTCGACGGGTGGTCGGGCGCGACGCCGTAGCGGATCAGGCCGCCCGCCTCCGCCAGCCGGTCGACCAGCGTGACCCGGGAGTTGGTGTGCAGCAACAGGTCTTCGACCGCGTACATGCCCGCCGGGCCGGTGCCGACGACCGCGACGTCCAGCGGCGCGAAGTCGCTCGGGAGGATCCGCGCGAACGACGGCGGCGCCCACCGGTGGAAGTTCGGGGCGACGGTGGCCTCGGCCAGCACGTCCCGCTCCGCGTAGTACTCCGCGTTGAGCTCCGGGTAGACCGCGAGCGGGCCGGTCAGGGCCCCGGCCGGGAAGATCGCGTCGACCGGGCAGGCGTCGGCGCAGGCACCGCAGTCGATGCAGGTGTCCGGGTCGACGTAGAGCATGTCGGTCGTCCCGAAGTCCGGTTCGTCCGGCGTCGGGTGGATGCAGTTGACCGGGCAGACCGACACGCAGGACGCGTCGGCGCAGCAGGTCTGCGTGATCGCGAAGGCCATGTCAGATCAGGTTCGCGCGCTTGTAGAACCACAGCGACGGCTTGGTCAGCAGCCCGGCGGAGTGCAGGAACTCCATCAGCCCGGAGCAGCTCGAGCGCAGCATCGACTTGTGGTGCTCGTTCGCCTTCGCCTCGCGCCGCGCCCGCTTGCCGTCCAGCCCGGCGTTCTCGTAGACCTTGGCGTTCACCATGCTCGTGACGATGAAGTACGACGCGACCGCGACGACGAAGCCGTTGATCTGGCGACGCAGCCATCCGGCGCCCTTCAGCCGCTCACGGGTCTCCTCGCGAGCGAACTTCATGTGCCGCGATTCCTCGACGACGTGGATGTTGTTGATGGTCCGCACGAACGGGACCACGCGCTCGTCGCGCATCCAGTCGCGCTGCATCACGTCGAGGACCTCTTCAGCGACGAGGATCGCCGCGTAGGCCGCCTCCCCGGTCGCGGTGGCTTTGAAGACGCGGCCCAGCTCGACGACGAACCGGCGCGGCCGGTACGCGGGCGCGCGCAGCTTCGCGGCGCCGCGGGCGAACATGATCGAGTGGCGGCACTCGTCGGCGATTTCGGTCAGCGCCCACTGGAAGGCCGGGTCGGTCGGGTCCTTGGCGTAGAAGTCGCGCAGCACCATCTGCTGGAGGATCATCTCGAACCAGATCCCGGTGCTCGCCACCGACGCCGCCTCCTGGCGGGTCAGTTCGCGCTGCTGCTCGGGAGTCATGTCCGCCCAGTAGGAGGTCCCGTAGAGCGTGCTCCACTCCGGGCTCGCGCCGTGGTAGTCCGTGTCCAGCGGCGTCTCCCAGTCGACCTCCGTGACGGGGTCGTAGGAGAGCTGCTCGGACGAGTCGAGCAGGCGCCGCGCCACGGTCTCCCGGTCCGACACGCCCGCTTCGCCGATGCTCGTCATGGCCGACCTCCTCGTCAGGTGTTACCGAAGTTCACTGTTACCAACCGTAACACATACTTGCGCGCCCACTGGAGACCATTTGAGTGAACAGTCGTACACTCGGCGAGTGAAACCGCTGCCGTACGGCTCGGGGCTGCTCGGCCCGCTCGACCAGAACGTCCCCGCGCTGCGACGGCGGGTCCAGCGGCTGCTCACGGCCGCGTTGATCGCCACCAACGTCATCGGCGCGCTGGTCGTGGTCGGACTGGCGGCGCTGCTCATGCCGGCGCCCGGGATGTCCGGCGACCTCGTCCGGGTGACGGCGATCGCGGTACCCGTGTACGTCGTTTCGGCGGTCGTCGTCGGCACGCTGTGGGGCACCGGCGGCGCGCTGCGGACGCTGCGCTGGGCGGCCGAGGGACGCCGGCCCACCGACGCCGAACGCACCGCGAGCCTGCGCGTCCCGCTGCGGCTCACCGTGGTCCAGGCCGTGCTGTGGGGTCTCGCGACGCTGGTCTTCGGCGGCCTCGCGGCGCTCGTGCAGCCGGCCGTCGTGCTGACCGAGCTGCTGGTCGTGGCGTTCGCCGCCGTCGTCGTCTGCGCGATCGCCTACCTGTTCGGCGAATTCGCGCTGCGGCCGTACGCGGCGCTGGCGCTGGCGGGCACGACGCCGCCGCGCCCGGTCACCGGCGGCGTCAACCTGCGGATGCTGCTGTTCTGGTGCCTGGGCACCGGGGTGCCGGTGGCCGGGCTGGTGGTCACCGCGGTGCTGGCGTGGGTCCGCGGCGACGTGTCGACCACGAAGCTCGCGGTGTCGGTGATCGCCCTCGGCCTGGTCGTGCTGTGCTTCGGCCTGCTGGTCACGGTGTTCACCGCCCGCGCGGTGGTCAACCCGATCACCTCCGTCCAGAACGCGCTGGGCCGCGTCCGGGCGGGCGACTTCGCCGTGGAGATCCCGGTCTACGACGGCAGCGAGCTCGGCCTGCTGCAGGCGGGGTTCAACGGGATGGCGGCCGGGCTGGCCGAGCGCGAGCGGCTGCGCGACCTGTTCGGCAGGCACGTCGGGCACGAGGTCGCGGTCGCGGCCATGCGGACGGCCACCGAGCTGGGCGGCACGGTCCGGACGGTGTCGGTGCTGTTCGTCGACCTCGTCGGGTCGACGGCGCTGGCCGCGAGCCGCCCGCCGGAGGAGGTCGTCGACCTGCTCAACCGGTTCTTCACCGTGGTCGTCGACGAGGTCGACCGGCACCACGGCCTGCTCAACAAGTTCGTCGGCGACGCCGCGCTGGCGGTCTTCGGCGCCCCCGCCCCGCTCGGCGACCACGCGACGTGCGCGCTGGCCGCCGGCCGCGCGATCGCCCGCCGCCTGGCCGCGGAGGTCCCGGACGGCCCGGCCGGCATCGGCGTGGCGACCGGCGACGCGGTCGCGGGCAACGTCGGCGACCCGCGCCGCTTCGAGTACACGGTGATCGGCGACCCGGTCAACGAAGCCGCCCGGCTGACGGAGCTGGCGAAGAACGCCCCCGCCCGCCTCCTCGCCTCCTGGACGGCGGTCGAGTCCGCCACGGAAACCGAGGCGGCCCAGTGGGTGGTGAAGGAGGAAGTGGTGCTGCGCGGCCGCTCCCGGCCCACGACCCTCGCGTCGCCGAGGAGCTAGCGGCGCGGGTCCGAGGTTCGTTGACGGGGCAGCGGCGAGTGCCAACGTCTTGAATGACTCATTCAGGTCTTCGGAGGTCCTGAATGACTCATTCAAGACCTTCGGCCAGGAGTTGCCGAGCCTGGCCGAGGCAGGCCGGCGTTTCAGCACCCGGGCCCGTCCCGTGCGTCGAACCACTTGCGAGGCGCAACACTAGCGCCGCGGGTCGATGTGCACCTTCGGGCCGGCGCCGCCGGGCCGCTCCCCCGCCAGCACCGCACCCACCCCGTCGAGGCCGACGGTCGCCCCCACCAGCGGCCGCGGGTCGACCGCGCCGCTCGCGTACGCCTCGATCGCCTCGGCCAGGCCCGGGGACGCCGAGAGCACGCCGACGGCCGTCACGTCCTTGAACACCAGCGCACGCGTGTCCACCCGGCTGGGGTCGCCCGACAGCCCGATGCAGACCACCCGCCCGGCGGGCTCCACGAGGTCCACGGCGAGCGCGGGCGCCCCGGCCGCACCGGTGGCGTCGACGACCGCGTCGAAGGGCAGGTCCGGCAGCGTGTCGCGGGTCCAGACGCCGGCGAACCCCAGGCTCCGGGCGAAGTCCAGGTCGGCCACGCCCATCAGGTGCACCTCGGCACCCGCGGCCCGCAGGAACATCGCCGTCAGCAGCCCGATCGTCCCCGGCCCGAGCACGAGCGCCCGGTCCCCCGGCCCGGCGCCGGAAGCCCGCGCCGCGCGCAGGGCGTTGCCGCCCGGTTCGACCAGGGCGCCGAGGACGGCGTCGACCGTCTCGGGCAACGCGTGCAGGGACCACGCCGGGACGGCGAGCTTCTCCGCGAGCGCCCCGGGCCGGCCGCCGCGGATGCCGACCTCCTCGCGCTGGTCGCACGTGTGCTGGTGGCCTTTCCGGCAGCGGCGGCACGTCCGGTCGCCGAGCATCGTGTCGCCCATGACCCGGCGGCCGAGCCACGCGGGGTCGACGCCGTC
This sequence comes from Amycolatopsis lexingtonensis, assembly GCF_014873755.1. Classification (NCBI taxonomy): domain Bacteria; kingdom Bacillati; phylum Actinomycetota; class Actinomycetes; order Pseudonocardiales; family Pseudonocardiaceae; genus Amycolatopsis; species Amycolatopsis lexingtonensis. Next base: position 667,126 of record NZ_JADBEG010000001.1, on the reverse strand, counting down.
CCCGACCGCCGAGACCGTGCCCGCCCACTCGTGCCCGAGCCGCATCGGGTAGGCCGCGTGACCGTCGTGCAGGTAGGGCATCTCGCCGGTGAAGAACTCGACGTCGGTGCCGCACACGCCGGCCCGTTCGACGTCGACGACGACCTCACCCGGCACCGCCACCGGCGCGGGCACCTCCTGCACGCCGTACTCCCGCGGCCCGGTGAGCACGAACGCCCGCATGATCGAAGACATGGGTGCATGCTCGCACGCTTGCCTTTTTCTGGACACCTGTTCATTATCGAACACATGTCAGCCGACTGGACAACGGAAGCGCCCGCCAAGGACCGGCGGGTGCGCCGGTCGCGGACCGCGCTGATGCGGGCCGCCGTCGACCTCGTCAGCGAGCGGGGGACGGCCGCCGTGCCGGTGTCCGACATCGCCGACGCCGCCGACGTCAGCCGCCAGGTGCTCTACCAGCAGTTCGGCGACCGGGACGCGCTCGTCCTCGAAGCCGCGCTCGACCTCGTGCGGCGCGAACTCCTGGACGGCCCGCCCGAAGCCGACGAACGCGCGGCCCTGCTCGCCCTCGCCGGGCACTTCGCCGCGCACCGGCGGTTCTACCGGGCCCTGCTCACCGGCCCCGCCGCGTTCGCCCTCAACAAAGCGCTGACCAGCGTGTTCCTGCCGCTCAACCGGCAGCACATCGGCCGGGTGCTCGGCGACCGGCTCGACGCGCAGGGCGTCGAAGACCTGGCCGTCTTCCTGACCGGCGGCGCCGCCGCCGTCGTCAACACCTGGGTCGTCGAGGGGCCGGAGCCGCTCGACGCCGCCGGGTTCACCGACCGCCTGGAGCGGGTGCGCGCGGTCGTGACAGAGCTGCTCACGAAGGAGTCCCGGTGAAGCCGATCAGCCTGCTCGTCGAACGCCTGCTGAAGCTGCCCGCCCCGGCGACCCGGGATGTCGTCGTCCAGCGGGACCTGCGCGTCCCGATGCCCGACGGCGCCGAGCTGCTCGCCGACCGGTGGGCACCGCGCACGGGCACCGGGCTGCCGACCGCGTTGCTGCGCACGCCGTACGGACGGCGGGGCGTGTTCGGCTCGCTTCTGGCCCGGCCGCTGGCGGAACGCGGCTTCCAGGTGCTCGTGCAGAGCACCCGCGGCGGCTTCGGGTCCGGCGGCGTCTTCGACCCGCTGCGCCAGGAACGCGAAGACGGCCTGGCGACGCTGGACTGGGTGATCGCGCAGCCGTGGTTCGGCGACGCCCTCGTGCTCACCGGCGCCAGCTACCTGGGGTACGTGCAGTGGGCCGTCGCCGATCGCCTGCCACCGCAGGTGAAGGCGATGATCCCGCACGTCACCGAATCCGGGCTGACGCTGGAATTCCTGCGCGAAGACGGCTTTTCGCTGGAGACGCCGTTCGGCTGGGGCGTCCAGGTCGCGGTCCAGGAGCGCCGTTTCGCGCTGCTGCGGCAGCGCGCCCAGACCAAGAAGCTCGAGCGGGCGCTGACCACGCTCCCGCTCGCGCAGGCCGACGTCGTCGCCATCGGCCACCGCTCCGACTACATCCAGGACATCCTCACCCGCCCGGAGCACGACCCGCACTGGGCCGCGGCCGACCACCGGTCCCGCGTCGCCGGCGTCACCGTGCCGGTCAGCTCGGTCGGCGGCTGGTACGACATCTTCCTGCCGGGCCAGCTCCGCGACTTCCGGACCCTGCAGGACGCGGGACGTCGGCCGCGGCTCACCGTCGGGCCGTGGACCCACGCCGGCCGCGACGACCTGCTCAGCGGCGCGGGCCTCGCCCTGCGGGAAACCCTCGAGTTCGGGCTCGCGCACGCCCGCGGCGAGGAACCGCCGGAGCGGGCGCCGGTCCGGCTGTACGTCATGGGCGAGGAAGCCTGGCGCGACTTCGCGTCGTGGCCGCCGGAAGGCTATGCGCCGCAACGCTTCCACCTCCAGCCCGGTGGCACGCTGTCGACCGGGGAGCCGGTCGGGTCCGCGCCGGACCGCTACCGCTACGACCCGGCGGACCCGACGCCGGCGGCCGGTGGCGTGCGCATGGCCCCCGACGCGGGCCGGGTCGACAACGCGGCGCTGGAAGCCCGCGCCGACGTCCTCACCTACACCACGGCCGTGCTCGGCGAAGACGTGGAAATCGTCGGCGAGGTGAGCGCGGAGATCCGGTTCCGCTCCAGCCTGCGGTTCGCCGACGTCTTCGTCCGGCTTTGCGACGTCGACCCGGAGGGCCGCTCGACGAATGTCTGCGACGGCCTCGCCAGCTTGACGAACGCGGACGAACTCGCCACCGTCCGGGTCACGCTGTGGCCGACCGCGCACCGGTTCCGGCGCGGGCACCGCATCCGCGTCCAGGTCTCCAGCGGCGCTTTCCCGCGCTACGCCAGGAATCCGGGTACCGGCGAGCCGCACGCCACCGCGGTCACCCTGCGCGCCGCCGACCAAGAGGTCCATCCCGGGTCGGCGGTGGTCCTGCCCGTCCGCGCGTAGCGGTCGTCCGGGCAACCCGGTGCTACGACCAGGGCGTGACCGGCCGCGGCTGGCGCTCCCCGTCCACGAAGACGTCGACGCGTTCGGTCAGGAAGGCGATGTATCCGGCGACGTCCCGCGCGTCGGACAGCGGTTCGTCGTACGTCCACGCGAGATCGGGGTGCGCGCCCACCGACCAGTAGCTCGCGTGTCCTTTGTAGGCACACGTCGTGCGGGTGTCCGACGGCGTGAGCAGCTCCATCCGGACGTCTTCGCGCGGCAGGTAGTAGCGGGTGGTGATGCCGGTTTCGAACAGCAGCCGGGGCGCGGCCGAGTCGGCCACCACGACGCCGTCGACCTCGATCCGGACCCGGCTGTCGCTGCGCCGGACGTCGATGCGCGAGAACGGGTCCCGCGGGTGGCCGACGATCGGCTCGGCCTCCTCGAGCCACTCGTCGAAGGCCGCGAAGTCGAGGACGACGTGCTCGGCGAGGTCGGGGTCGGCGGGCCGGAAACCCGCGCCCGGCAGCGTCACGCCGTCCGCGGCCAGGGTCAGCGGTTCGCCGGCGCAGGTGTGCACGGCGAACGCGGTCCGCGGGTCGAGGACCGGCGGGCCGCCTTCGGCCAGCCGGACCGGGTGCTCCGCCGCTTCTTCGGCGCCTGCCGGGGTCGGCGTCGCCCGCAGGTCCGGCAGCGGGATCGCGTACGACGGCACCACCCGCTTCGGTTCCCAGACCAGCACCGCCCGGCGCGAGTCGGCGAACGTCCGTCCACTCGCGACTGCCCGAACGCGCTTCGCCACCGGTTCGTAGCGCAGTGCGGCCAGGTCGCCGGTGAACCGCGCACCCATGCGTGTCGCCATCGCTCCACGATCCGCGCCGCAGGACGCCGCCGTCAACTCCCGCGCAGGATCTCGAACGCGTGGCGGCGGTGCACGGCGAAGAGCTCGAGGGCGGCCTCGCGGTCGCGGGCCCGCAGGGCGTCGGCGAGCTGCCGGTGCTCGGCGGGGATGCCCGCCAGGTAGCCCTCGGACTCGACGCCGATCCGCGTCAGCAGGAACAGGTGCACCTGCGAGCGGATCGCCTCCCACGCTTCGCGCAGGCGGCGGTGGCCGGCGGCGGCGTAGACCGCGTCGTGGAAGGCCAGGTCGCAGCGGACCATCTCGTGCTCGTCGGCCGCCCGTTCCATGCGCGCGACGACGGCGTCGATCTCCGCCAGGTCGGAGCCGCGCTCGACCACCAGCGCGACCGCGAGCTGTTCGAGCGCCGCCCGCAGGCTGTCCAGCTCCTCGACGTCCACATCGGACAGCGCGGTGACCGTGGTGCCCCGGTGCCACTCGCCGCGGACGAGCCCTTCGCGCTCGAGCTTGAGCAGCGCCTCCCGCACCGGCCCCCGGCTGACGCCCAGTGCCTCGGCCAGCTCCACCTCGCGCAGCTGGCTGCCCGGCGCGTACCCGCCGTCGAAGATCGCGTCGCGGAGGCGGTCGGCCACCTCGTCGGCCAGCCCGCGCCGCCGTGCGGGAGCCACTTGAGCACTCATGTCGTAATGTTAACATTCAGACATGACTCTCCCCCGCTTCCACCTCGCCGTACCCGTCGACGACCTCACCGCCGCCCGCCATTTCTACGGCGAGGTCCTCGGCCTCGAGCAGGGCCGCAGCGCCGAGAGGTGGGTCGACTGGAACCTGCACGGCCACCAGTTCGTCACGCACCTGGCGCCGTCCCGGCCCGAGCGGGCGCACAACCCGGTCGACGGTCACGACGTGCCGGTGCCGCACTTCGGCCTGCTCCTCGCGGTCGAGGAGTTCCACGCGCTCGCCGAGCGGCTGCGCGCCGCCGGGACGGCGTTCGTGATCGAGCCCTACCTCCGGTTCGAGGGTCAGCCCGGCGAGCAGTGGACGATGTTCCTGCTCGACCCGGCCGGCAACGCCCTGGAGTTCAAGGCGTTCGCCGACGACTCACAGGTCTTCGCCGTCTGAGCCACCCGACCCGCGCAGCGAGCCCGGGTGCGCCTTCGCCCCGGGGTCGCGTCGGGTCTTGACCAGGCTGGCGACGGTCACGACGGCGAGGACGCCGATGATCACCGCGAGGCTGACCGGCGTGGCGATCTCCGGCACGCGCGCGTCGATGTCGACGTGCGCCCAGTGCAGGATCAGCTTCACCCCGATGAACGCGAGGATGATCGCGAGGCCGGCCGAGAGGTAGACGAGCCGGTCGAGCAGCCCCTTCACGAGGAAGTACAGCGCGCGCAGGCCCAGCAGCGCGAACGCGTTCGCGGCGAAGACGATGAAGGGCTCGTCGGTCACGCCGAACACCGCCGGGATCGAGTCCAGCGCGAACAGCAGGTCGACGCCGCCGATCGCGACCAGGACCACCACCAGCGGGGTGACGAGCCGCCGTCCGGCCACCTTGGTGGTCAGCCGGCCGCCGTCGTAGGTCTCCGACACCGGCAGCAGGCGCCGCGCGGTGCGCACGACGAGGTTGTGCTCGATGTCGGGGTCGGCGTCGCGGTGCCGGAACAGCTGGACGCCGGTGAAGATCAGCAGGAGGCCGAACAGCAGGAACATGAAGGAGAACACCGCGAGCAGGGCCGCGCCGAGCGCGATGAAGAGCCCGCGCATCACCAGTGCGAGCACGATCCCGAACGTGAGCACCTTGTGCTGGTGCTCCTCCGGGACGGCGAACGTCGTCATGATGATCACGAACACGAACAGGTTGTCGACCGACAGGCTCTTTTCGACGATGTAGCCGGCGAAGTACTCGGCGCCGAACTCACCGCCGTGCGCCAGCACCACCCAGACGCCGAACGCCACCGCGACCAGGATGTAGCCCACCGACCAGGCGACGGCCTCGCCGAACCCGACCCGGTGCGGCCGGACCGCGGCGATCACGAGGTCGACGGCCAGCAAGGCCAGGACGACGCCGATGGTGACGAGCCACGTGCCGGCCCCGATGCCCATCCGCTCCCCCGCTCCCGCGTGCTTGCCGCGATCGTAAGGGCGGGGCCGCGCCCGCGCACCCGGACTCCACTGTGGACGGTCAGCGCGGGGTCAGGTCGGCCGCGTCGAGCGGCGTGTCCGGGTCGAGCACCACGCCGCCCGCGCGCAGGGTGTCGTCGACGATTCCCCAGACCCAGCGCGCCAGCAGGGCGGCCAGCTCGGCGCGGCCGACCCCGCGGGGGTGCTCCAGCCAGCGCGAGGTGCTCGTTTCCACGAGGCCGACCAGCCCGAACGCGACGGCCTCGCAGACGCGGGTGTCCATGCCGAAGAGCCCGAGGTAGTGCTCGAAGACGACGGTGAGCTGACGGGCGATGGCGGTCTTGCCGTCGGCGAAGACGTCGGGGGCGCCGTCCATGCCGTGCCTGGTCAGGTAGCGGTAGAGCGAGCCGTGCTCGGCCAGCCAGCGGGTGTGCGCGCCGATCGCCGTCCGGATGAGGTCCATCGGCGTGCCGGCGGGGCTCCACAGCGGCGCGAATTCGGCGGTGATCAGCTCCGCCACCCGGCCCGCGATGGCGTGCTGCAGGTCGGCGGCGCCGGCGAAGTGCCGGTAGAGGCGCGTGCGGGCCACGCCGGCTTCCTCGGCGATCTGCTCGGTGGACACCTCGGGCCCGTACCGCTCGATGGCGCGCAGGCCCGCCTCGACGAACTCGCCGCGACGGCGTTCCCGCTGCCCGGCCCACCTGGCGGCCCGCCCGTCGGGAGGCCGCGGCCGGTCCGTCGATGTCATCGGCACGGAGTGTACCGGCGCCGGACTATGGCGTACACTGCCGTACCTCTTACTTTGGGTGCAGCGCAGTCACGGAGAGCAACAATGAGGACAGCAGATGAGGACCCGCCGGACGCGGAGCTGCTCGCCGCCCTCCGCGCCGGCGACCTCGCCGCGGGCGGCGCCCTGTTCCGCAGGCACGCGGACCCGTTGCGCCGCATCGCGAGCCGCTGGGCGAACCAGCCCGCCGAGCGCGACGACCTGGTGGCCGAGGCGTTCACCCGCGTCCTGGCGGTGGTCCGCGCCGGCGGCGGCCCGGACGGCGACCTGCGGCCGTACCTCGTGGTGACCATGCGGAACCTGGTTTCCCGCTGGGGCAGGCAAGGCAGCCGCGTCGAGCTGTGCGAGACGGTTCCCGAGAACGCCGCGGCCGGCGGGGCCGACGAACTGGCGTTGCACCGGTCGAACGAGAAGCTGGTGTGGACGGCTTACTGCACGCTCCCGGGCCGGTGGCGGACGGTGCTCTGGCGGACCGAAGCCGAGGGCGACACCCCGACGGAGGTCGCACCCCTGCTCGGACTTTCACCCAATAGTGTGGCGGCGCTGGCGATGCGGGCACGCGAGGGTTTGCGGCAGGCGTACCTGCAGGTCCAGGTGCCGGACGCGGAGGAACCGATCTGCCGCGAGCCCCGCCGCCGGATGGGCGCGTGGGTCCGCGGCGCGCTGTCCCCGCGGCGAGCGACGGCGATCGCGGAGCACATCGCGGGGTGCGGAGCTTGCCGCACGGTGGCGAGAGGCTTGGACGAGGCGAACCGCGAACTCCCTTCCATGGCGGTCCGCCTCACCGGCTGACCCGCTCGCCCACCGCAAAGGTCTTGAATGAGTCATTCAGGACCTCCCAAGACCTGAATGAGTCATTCAAGACGCCGGAGCCGGGGTTGCGTCAAGGTTGCCCCACCCCCCACCAGCCGGGTTACCGTGAAGCCACGGCCCAGGAGGTGGCGGTGGACGAAGGCGTCTGCGCGGTCCGGCCCGGCATCGACGTGGCCGGGCACGCCCGGCTGCTCGCGGGCATCCACGACGCCGTCCTGGCCGGGAAGCCACCCAAAACCCCTCCGCGGCTGCTCGTCGAACGCTCGTGGCGGCGCGTCGCCGCGCAAGGGGTCGATCCCGATCGGCCGCCCGCGCCCGATCCCGTCGGGGCCGCCGAAGTCGAACGGCGGCGGACCGGCTGCCGGCTGAACGAAGTGCTGCCCGAGCTGCGGGGCTCGCTGACGTCGGTCGCCGAAGACGCGCACCACCTCATGGTCGTCACCGACGCCGACGGGGTCGTCCTCTGGCGCGAAGGCGCGCGAAGGGTGCGGCACCGCGCCGACTCGCTCGGCTTCACCGAAGGGGCCACCTGGTCGGAGCCCGCCATCGGCAGCAACGCGATCGGGACCGCGCTGGCCGAGGCCGCGCCCGTGCAGATGTTCGCCGCCGAGCACTTCGTGCGGTCGCACCACACCTGGGCGTGCACCGCCTACCCCGTGCACGACCCGCGCAGTGGCGAGCTGCTCGGCATCGTCGACGTCAGCGGGCCGGCCGAGGCCGTGCACCCGATGACCGTCGCGCTGGTCGGGACGTCCGTGCGGCTCGTCGAAGCCCTGCTGTGGCAGCGGCACGAGACCCGGCTGCAAGGGCTCCGGCAGCTGTCCGGGCACGTGCTCCGCGGCGGGCCCGGGCTGGTCGTCGACGACCACGGCTGGGTCGCCGCGCAGAGCGGGGTCTCGGGGATCGACCGGGTCGCCGCGCCCAGTCCCGGCGTTCCGGTGGCCGTGCGCGGGATCGGGGCGTGCGAACCCGAGCCGGTGCCCGGGGGCTGGCTGCTGCGGCCGAGCCGGCGGGAACCGTTGCGGCTCACCCTCGAACTCGGGGCGCCGCGCGCGATCGTCGAAGGCTCGACGCGGTGGACGCACCCGCTCGGCCGGCGCCAGGCCGAGCTGCTGCGGCTGATCGTGGCCGCGGGGCCCGCCGGGGTGTCGGCCGCGCAGCTGTCGGAAACCGTCTACGGCGACCGGACGCACCTGGTGACCGTGCGCGCCGAGCTGTCCCGGCTGCGCAAGCTCGTCGGCGGCCTGCTGCTCGCCCGGCCGTACCGGATCGCGCCCGGCGTCGAAGCCGCCGTGCAACCTTAGGGCAACCCTTACGCGGACCCGGGCCGCCGGGGTTGGCTGCCCTGAACGCGCCGCCGACGACGACGGTGCCCGAGACGGGGAGGTCCGCTCATGACCCAGACCCTCGAACCGGCCGCGGCCCTCGATGCCCGGCAGCGCGTCGACGGCTGGCTCGCCGACTTCGAGGCCGCGCTCGCGGCCAGGGACGCCGACCGCGCCGCCGCCCTCTTCGCCACGACGTCGTTCTGGCGCGACCTGGTCGCCTTCACCTGGAACCTCAAGACCGTCGAAAACCGCGACGGTGTCAAGGACCTCCTGCTCGCCACGATGGACACCACGGACGCGAGCGGCTTCCACGCCACCGAGGAGCCGACCGAAAGCGACGGCGTCGTCGAGGCGTGGATCGGTTTCGAAACCGCGGCCGGGCGCGGACGCGGCCACCTGCGGCTCACCGACGAAGGCGCCTTCACGCTGCTCACCACCCTGCACGAGCTGAAGGGGCACGAGGAGCCGCTCGGCACCGCCCGGCCGAAGGGCGCCGAGCACGGCATCAACCCCGACCGCGTCACCTGGTCCGAAGCGCGGCAGGCGGAAGCGGCGGAGCTGGGCACCACGCGGCAGCCGTACGTCGTCGTCATCGGCGGCGGGCAGGGCGGGATCGCGCTGGGCGCCCGGTTGCGCCAGCTCGGCGTGCCGCACGTCGTCGTCGACCGGTACGCCCGGCCCGGCGACCAGTGGCGCGGCCGCTACAAGTCGCTCTGCCTGCACGACCCGGTCTGGTACGACCACCTGCCCTACCTCGACTTCCCGCGCAACTGGCCGGTCTTCGCGCCCAAGGACAAGATCGCCGACTGGCTCGAGATGTACACGAAGGTCATGGAGGTCAACTACTGGTCGTCGACGACCTGCAAGCGCGCCTCCTACGACGAAGAAGCCAAGGAGTGGACGGTCGTCCTCGACCGCGACGGCGAAGAAGTCGTCCTCAAGCCGAAGCAGCTGGTGCTCGCGACCGGCATGTCGGGCAAGCCGAACATCCCCGTGCTGCCCGGCCAGGACCGCTTCCGGGGCGAGCAGCACCACAGCTCCCGACACCCCGGGCCGGACGCCTACCGCGGCAAGAAGGCCGTCGTCATCGGGTCCAACAACTCGGCGTTCGACATCTGCGGCGCGCTGTGGGAAGCCGGCGCCGACGTCACCATGGTCCAGCGCAGCTCCACGCACATCGTGAAGTCGGACTCCCTGATGGACCTCGCCCTCGGCGACCTCTACTCGGAGCGCGCGCTGGCCGCCGGGATGACGACGCAGAAGGCGGACCTGACGTTCGCCTCGCTCCCCTACCGGATCATGCACACCTTCCAGCAGCCGGTGTACGCCGCGATCAAGGAACGCGACCAGGAGTTCTACGACCGCCTCGAGGCCGCGGGCTTCCGCCACGACTGGGGTGACGACGACTCCGGGCTGTTCATGAAGTACCTGCGCCGCGGCTCGGGCTACTACATCGACGTGGGCGCCGCGGACCTGGTGGCGAACGGGGACGTCAAGCTGGCACACGGGCAGGTCACCGAGCTGACGGAGAACTCCGTGCGGCTCGACGACGGCACCGAGCTCGAAGCGGACCTCGTCGTCTACGCCACCGGGTACGGCTCGATGAACGGCTGGGCGGCGGACCTGATCAGCCAGGAGGTCGCCGACAAGGTCGGCAAGGTGTGGGGTCTGGGTTCGGACACCACCAAGGACCCAGGGCCGTGGGAAGGCGAGCAGCGGAACATGTGGAAGCCCACGCAGCAGGAGGGGCTGTGGTTCCACGGCGGGAACCTGCACCAGTCCCGCCACTACTCGCTCTACCTCGCCCTGCAGCTCAAGGCCCGCGCCGAAGGCCTGCCGACGCCGGTGTACGGGCTGCAGGAAGTGCACCACCTCAGCTAGGAGCGCAGTGCGCGCGCGGGATCGCCGAACAGCAGGGCGGTCCCGTGCGCGCGCTTGAAGTACAGGTGGGCGTCGTGCTCCCAGGTGATCGCGATGCCGCCGTGGAGCTGGATCATCTCGGCGGCGGCGTGCGAAAAGGCTTCGCCGCACACGAGTTTCGCGCCCGCGACGGCTTCTTCGTCACCGTCCACAATGGCCGCGTACAGCGCCGACCGCGCCGCTTCGACGTGGACGTGGACGTCGGCCATCCGGTGCTTCAGCGCCTGGAACGACCCGATCGGCCGGCCGAACTGACGGCGTTGCTTCGTGTAGTCCACCGTCAGTTCCAGCGCCCGGGCCGCCGCGCCGACCTGTTCCGCGGCCACGCCGGTCACCGCGACGTCGAGCACCTGCCGCAGCTGCCGCGCGAAGCCGCCGGTGTCGAGGCGCCGGGCCGGGGTCGACGCGAAGTCGACCACGGCCAGCCGGCGGGTCGGGTCGAGCGTCGTGACGCGCTCGCGGCGGACACCGTCGAGCGGGACTTCGAACAGGCCGGTGCCGTCCGCGGTGCGGGCCACGGCGAGGAGGACGTCGGCGAGGTCGCCGTCCAGGACGTAGTGGGCGCGGCCGTCGAGCCCGGCGTCCGACGCGGTCAGTCCCGGTGCCCAGTCCTCGTCGGCCCAGGCGAGCGCCGCGAGGGTGGTGCCCGCGGCGATGCCTGGCAGCAGCCGTTCGCAGGCTTCGTCGTTGCCGGCGCGGAGCAGGGCTTCGCCGCAGAGCAGCGCCGAGCCCAGCATCGGCGCGGGCGTCAGCGTCCGGCCGAGTTCCTCCAGGACCACGCACGCTTCGGCGAGTCCCGCGCCCGCGCCGCCGTAGTGCTCCGGGATGGCGAGGGCGGCGACGCCGATCTGCTCGCACAGCGTCGACCACAACTTGTCGTCGTGGCCCAGCGGCGAGTCCATCGCGGCCCGCACCGCCTCGGGTCCCGACCGCCGGGTCAGCAGCGCTCGCACGGCGTCCCGCAGGGCGCGGGCTTCCTCGGTCGCCATCGGGTCGGTCATCGCAGCACCCGCGCGCGGTGGAACGACCCGGTGCCCCACGCCCCGGCCAGCGCGCGGACCTTCGTGAGCCGCAGGCCGAGGTCGTGTTCGGCGGTGTAGCCGATGGCGCCGTGCACCTGCAGGGCGGTCCGCGCGGCCAGGTAGGCGGCGTCCCCGGCCATGACCTTGGCCGCCGAGACGTCCCGGGCGAACGTCCCCTCGGCGACCGCGGCGCCGTAGAGCAGCGGCCGGGCCAGTTCGAGCCGGGTGGCGACGTCGGCGAGGAGGTGCTTGATCGCCTGGTACTCGCCGATGGCCCGGCCGTATTGGCTGCGCTGCTTGGCGTAGGCGACGGAGGTGTCCAGGAGCCATTGGCCCGCGCCGAGGAGCTGCGCGGCCACCGCCAGGACGCCGAAGTCGAACGCGGGCGAGTCGGCTACCGGTGTACCGGGGACCTGGAAGAGCCGCCGAGCCGGGTCGACCGAGCGGACGAGGTCGGTCTCCGCGGCGCATTCGGCACCGGTCAGGTCCAGCACGACACCGGCGACGTCGGCGTCCAGTGCCAGGGGGACTTCCGGCGGCGCGACGACGGTGGCCAGGAGGTCGCCCTCGGCGAGGGCGGCGAGCCGGTCGCCGGTCAGCAGTGCCGGGGCGACCGCCGCGGACTCGGCGAGCGGGCCGGGAACGGCGTGGTAGCCGAGCGCTTCGAAAGCGACCACCAGGTCGACCGGGCCGGCGCCGAGCCCGCCGTGCTCCTCGGGCACGAGCAGCGCGAAGACCCCGACGTCGGCGAGCGCGCGCCAGAGTTTCAGGCCGCGGTCGTGCTCCCCCGCCGCCCAGGCCCGGGCGGCGGCCGCGGTGTCCGCCCCGCCGAGCAGCTCGTGCAGGGTCGCGGCGAACTGCCGGTGCTCGGGCGAGAGCAGGAACCTCATCGGCGGGCCTCCCTCGGGAGTTTCAGCAGCCGTTCGGCGATCGTGTTGCGCTGGATCTGGTCCGTGCCGCCGTAGATCGGCCCGGCGAGGGAGAACAGGTAGCCGTCCACCCAGTCCCGGTCGGTCTCCCCGGCCGGGCCGAGCACGTCGAGCGCGGTCTCGTGCAGGGCCACGTCGAGGTGGGACCAGAACAGCTTGTTCACACTGGACTCCGGGCCCAGCTCGCCGCCCTCGGCGAGCCTGCTCACCGTCCCGAACGTGTAGAGCTGGTAGGCCCGGGCGCCGATCCAGGCGTCGGCCACCCGGTCCTTTGTGGACTCCTCGGAGCCCTGCGACCGCCACAGGCCGATCAGGCGGTCGGCGGCGGCGAGGAACCGGCCGGGGCTGCGCAGCGACAGGCCGCGCTCGTTGTTGGCCGTCGTCATCGCGACCCGCCACCCCTGCCCGACCTCCCCGATCACGTCGGCGTCGGGCACGAACACGTCGTCGAAGAAGATCTCCGCGAACCCCGGTTCCCCGTCGAGCTGCGGGATCGGCCGGACGGTGACGCCGTCGGCGCGCAGGTCGGCCATGAAGTACGTCAGCCCGTGATGCCGCTGCGCCGAAGGGTCGGTGCGGAACAACCCGAACGCGCGGTCGGCGAAACTCGCCCGCGAACTCCACGTCTTCTGCCCCGACAGCAGCCAGCCGCCTTCGGTGCGCTTGGCCGTGCTGCGCAGTGCCGCGATGTCGCTGCCCGCCTCGGGTTCCGACCACGCCTGCGCCCAGACCTGCTCGCCCCGGGCCATCGGCGGCAGGATCCGGTCGCGCTGCTCCTGGGTGCCGTGGGCGAACAACGTCGGGCCCAGCATGAAGATGCCGTTCTGGCTCACCCGGCCGGGCGCGCGGGCCGCGTAGTACTCCTCCTCGAACAGCAGCCACTGCAGCATCGAGGCGTCCCGGCCGTGGTACTCGGCCGGCCACGACACGACCGACCACCGCGCTTCGGCCAGCCGCGCTTCCCACTCCCGGTGCGCCGCGAACCCTTCGGCGGTGTCCATCGAGGGCAGCGTGGGAACGTTCGCGGCGAGCCACTCCCGGGCCTCGTCGCGGAAGGCGGCCGAAGCCTCGTCGATGTCGAGGTCCATCAGCTCCCCTTGTTCGCGTCGCGCATCGACCGCGCCGACTGGCCGCCGAGCGAGTCCTCCGAGGTCTCCGCGTTGTGGGCGTGCGCGAAGTGGTGCAGCCCGAACACCGAATCCATCCCGGACCGCAGGCCCATCAGGTCCTCGGCCTGGTTCACCGCCTTCTTCGCCAGCGCCAGCCCGAACGACGGCATCGCGCTGATCTTTTCGGCCAGCGCCAACGTGTGCTCTGCCAGCTCCGCGCGCGGCACGATCCGGGTGACCATGCCCCATTCCTTGGCCTGCTGCACCGTGAACCGCTCGCCGGTGAACAGCACCTCTTTCGCCGCACGGGGTCCGAGCACCCACGGGTGCGCGAAGTACTCGACGCCGGGAATCCCCATCCGCACCACGGGATCGGCGAAGAACGCGTCGTCGGCGGCGACGATCAGGTCGCACACCCACGCCAGCATCAGCCCGCCCGCGATGCACGCGCCCTGCACGCTGGCGATCATCGGCTTCGGGATTTCCCGCCACCGGCGGCACATCCCGAGGTACACCTCGGACTCGCGGGCGAACCGCTGGTCGCCGCCCGCGCGGTCGGTGTGGTCCCACCACATGACCGCGCGCCGGTCGAACGACTGGTCGGCGTCCCGGCCGGGGCTGCCGATGTCGTGCCCGGCGGAGAAGTGCTTGCCCTCGCCCGCCAGCACGATCACCTTGACCTCGGGGTCGTTCACCGCGGCCGCGAAGGCGTCGTCCAGCGCGTAGGTCATCGCGGAGTTCTGGGCGTTGCGGTAGTCCGGCCGGTTCATCGTGACCACCGCGACCGGCCCGCGCCGCTCGGATCGGACCACCGGTTCACTCATGCGCTCTCCTCGGTCAGCAGCCGCTTCAGCACCTTGCCGGAAGCGTTGCGGGGCAGCTCGTCCACGAACTCGACGGACCGCGGGGTCTTGTAGTTGGCGAGCCGCTCGCGGCAGAACGCGATGACCGCTTCCCCGGTCAGCCCGGTGCCGACGACGAAGGCCTTGCCGACCTCGCCGAGCCGGTCGTCCGGGACGCCGACGACGGCGACGTCGCGAACGCCGTCCAGTTCGGTGAGGGCGTGCTCGACCTCGGCCGGGTAGACGTTGAAGCCGCCGCAGATGTACATGTCCTTGAGCCGGCCGGTGATCGTCAGGTTGCCGGCCTCGTCGAGTTCGCCGACGTCGCCGGTGTGCAGCCAGCCCTGCTCGTCGACGGCTTTCGCGGTGGCCGCCGGGTCGTCGAGGTAGCCGAGCATCACGTTCGGCCCGCGGACCACGATCTCGCCCGGCGAACCCTGGATCGCGACTTCGAACCCGGCGGTCGCGCGGCCGGACGTGCGGGACACCAGCTCGGCGTCGTCGCCGGGACGGCACATCGTCACCACGACGGCTTCGGTGAGGCCGTAGGCGGTGAGGACGACCTCGAACCCCAGCTCGGCCCGCATCCGCCGGACCAGCGACGCGGGGACCGTGGCCGCGCCGGTGACCGCGAGCCGCAGCGACGGCAGATCACCCCGCCGCTCTTGCAGCAGCGACTGGAAGATCGTCGGCGCGCCCGGGAGCACGGAGATCCGTTCCCGCTCGATCAGGTCCAGGGCCGCGCGGACGTCGAACACGGCCTGCGGGACGAGCGTCGCGCCGGTCAGCAGGCCGACCAGGATCCCGGCCTTGTAGCCGAAGCTGTGGAAGAACGGGTTGATCACCAGGTACCGGTCGTCGGCGGTGACCCGGCCGCACTCCGCCCACGCGGCCGCGACGCCGACCGCCTGGCGGTGGGCCGAGAGCACGCCTTTCGAGCGGCCGCTGGTGCCGGAGGTGAACAGGATGTCGCTGACGTCGTCCGGCTCGACGGCGTCGGCCCGCGCCTCGGCCTCGGCGAGCGGGACGCGTTCGGCGAGGCCGAGGAACTCGTCCCAGCCCAGGGTGCCTTCGACCGGCCGGTGCTCCTGCTCCAGCGGTACCCGGACGACGGTGCCGAGTTCGGGCAGCCCGGCGCCGGTCGCGCGGATCGCGGCGTGGCGGTCGGTGCCGAGGAAGTCGGCCGCCACGACCAGCGCTTTCGCGCGGCCGCGGACGAGCAGGTCGACGGTCTCGGCGGCGGTGAACCGGGTGTTGACCGGGATCAGCGTCGCGCCCGCGTAGAGCGCGCCCAGCGCCGTGAGGACCCAGTGGTGGGTGTTCGGCAGGGCGATGGCGACGCGATCACCGGGTTGGATCCCGCGGGCGAGGAAGGCCCTGGCAACCGTTCGAACACGTTCCAGAAGCTGGTCGTAGCCGAGCCGCAGCCCGCCGTCGACCAGTGCCTCCGCGGAGCCGAACTTGGCGGCGGCGTCCCGGACGACGGCCGGGATCGTGGTTCTTCCCACCACACCCTCCTCTGGACCGGCAAACTAGAACGTGTTCTCATTACCCTAGGTGCCGGACCGGCCCGGCGGCAAGGAGGCGTGTGTGGAACCGACGGGATTCCGCCGTGAAGTCGCCGGCTGGCTGGCCGCCAACCTGACCGGCGAGTTCGCCCGGCTGCGCGGCCTGGGCGGCCCGGGACGCGAGCACGAGGAGTTCGAGCTGCGGCTGGCCTGGGAACGCCACCTCGCCGCCGCGGGCTGGACCGGCGTCGGGTGGCCGGCCGAGCACGGCGGCCGCGGGCTGTCGCTGGCCGAGCAGGTCGCCTTCCACGAGGAGTACGCCGCCTCCGGCGCCCCCGCCCGGGTCAACCACATCGGCGAGCAGCTCCTCGGCCCGACGCTCATCGCGTTCGGCACGCCGGAGCAGCGGGCCCGGTTCCTGCCGAAGATCCTCGCCGTCGAGGAACTGTGGTGCCAGGGCTACTCCGAGCCCGGCGCCGGCTCCGACCTCGCCGCCGTCTCGACGTCGGCCGTCCTGCGCGACGGCGAATGGGTGCTCAACGGGCAGAAGATCTGGACGTCGCTGGCGCACGTGGCCGACTGGTGCTTCGTCGTGGCCCGCACCGAGCCCGGTTCCCAGCGCCACCACGGCCTCTCCTATCTGCTGGTGCCGCTGCGCCAGGACGGCGTCACCGTGCGGCCGATCCAGCAGCTCACCGGCACGTCGGAGTTCAACGAGGTCTTCTTCGACGACGCCCGCACGCCCGCCGGTCTCGTCGTCGGCGAACCCGGCGAGGGGTGGAAGATCGCGATGGCCACCCTGGGCTTCGAACGCGGGGTGTCCACGCTCGGCCAGCAGATCGGCTTCCGCCGCGAACTCGACGACATCACCGCGGAGGCCCAGCGGACCGGCACCTACGACGACCCGCTGCTGCGCGCCGACCTCACCCGCGCCCGCATCGGCCTGCGCGTCCTGCGGGCGCACGCGTTGCGGACACTGGGCCAGGCCGCCGGTCCCGAAGTCGCCGTCGGCAAGCTGCTCTGGGCGCAGTGGCACCGGGGCCTGGGCGAACTCGCCATGCGCGCCCGTGGCGCGCGGTCGCTCACCTCGGCCACCGCCGAGCTGGATGACTGGCAGCGGCTCTACCTGTTCACCCGCGCCGACACCATCTACGGCGGCTCGGACGAAATCGAACGGAACATCATCGCCGAGCGCGTCCTCGGCCTGCCCCGGGAGGCCCGCCCGTGATCCCCCACTACCCGCCCGGCCACAACTTGCTCGCGGGCAAGGTCGTCGTGGTCACCGCCGCGGCCGGCACCGGCATCGGCTCGGCCGCGGCCAAGCGCTGCCTGGAGGAAGGCGCGCGGGTCGTCATCAGCGACTGGCACGAGCGGCGCCTGAAGGAGAAGGCCGCGGAACTGGGCGAGGTGCACGCGATCCCCTGCGACGTCACGCAGGAGGACCAGGTCCAGGCGCTCGTCGACGGCGCCGTGGCGCACTACGGGCGCGTCGACGTGCTGATCAACAACGCCGGGCTCGGCGGCACGAAGTCCGTGCTGGAGATGACCGACGACGAGTGGTCGAAGGTCCTCGACATCACCCTCACCGGCACCTTCCGCTGCACCCGCGCGGTGCTGAAGCAGTTCGTCGCCCAGGGCGGCGGCGGCGCGATCGTCAACAACGCCTCGGTGATCGGCTGGCGCGCCCAGGCCGGGCAGGCCCACTACGCCGCCGCGAAGGCCGGGGTCATGGCGCTGACCCGCTGCTCCGCGCTCGACGCCGCCGACCACGGCGTCCGGATCAACGCCGTCGCCCCCAGCCTCGCGATGCACCCCTTCCTCGCCAAGGTGACCAGCGACGAACTCCTCGAAGACCTCACGAAACGCGAAGCCTTCGGCCGCGCCGCCGAACCCTGGGAAGTCGCCAACGTCATGGTCTTCCTCGCCAGCGACTACGCCAGTTACCTGACCGGCGAAGTCGTCTCCGTCAGCAGCCAGCACCCCTAGGAGCGCCCGTGCCCGAAGCCTTCCTCCTCGACGCGGTCCGCACCCCGGTCGGCCGGCGCGGCGGCGCCCTGTCCGGGTGGCACTCCGCCGACCTCGGCGCGCACGTCATCCAGGCGGTCGTCGCGCGCACGGGCGTCGACCCGGACCTCGTCGACGACGTCATCCTCGGCTGCACCGACACCCTCGGGCCGCAGTCGGGCAACATCGCGCGCACGGCGTGGCTGGCGGCGGGGTTCGGCGACCACGTGCCCGGGGTGACCGTCGACCGGCAGTGCGGGTCGAGCCAGCAGGCCGTCCACTTCGCCGCCCAGGCCGTCATGTCGGGCACGCAGGACCTGGTGCTGGCCGGGGGCGTGCAGAACATGAGCCGCATCCCGATCAGCGCGGCCATGCTGGCCGGGCGCGAATACGGCTTCGAGGACCCGTTCTCCGGCTCGAAGGGCTGGCAGGAGCGCTACGGCAGCGTCGAGGTCTCGCAGTTCCGCAGCGCGGACATGATCGCTTCGCACTGGGACATCAGCCGGGAGACCATGGAGGAGTACGCGCTGCGCAGCCACCAGCGGGCGCTGGCGGCGATCGACGCCGGGCGGTTCGACGCGGAAATCGCGCCGGTCGACGGTTTCCGGCACGACGAGGGGCCGCGCCGGGACACGTCGCTGGAGCGGATGCGCGGCCTGAAGCCGTTGGGTGAGGGCTACCGGCTGACGGCGGCGGTGGCCAGCCAGATTTCCGACGGCGCGAGCGCGGCCCTGCTGGCGTCCGCGTCGTTCGTGAAGGAGCACGGCCTGACGCCTCGCGCGCGGATCCACCACCTGTCGGTGCGCGCCGCGGACCCGGTGTGGATGCTGACCGGCCCGATCCCGGCCACCGCGCACGCGCTGCTCAAGGCCGGGCTGGCCATCGAGGACATCGACCTGTTCGAGGTCAACGAGGCCTTCGCCAGCGTCGTCCTGGCCTGGCTGGACGAAACCGGCGCGGACCCCGACCGGGTCAACGTGAACGGGGGCGGAATCGCCCTCGGCCACCCGATCGGGGCCACCGGCACCAAGCTCCTGGCGACGCTCCTGCACGAACTGGAACGCCGCGGCGGCCGCTACGGCCTGCAGACGATGTGCGAAGGCGGCGGCACCGCCAACGTCACCATCATCGAACGGCTGTGATCAGCCGAGTTCGCGCAGCTTCGGCAGGACGTCTTCGGAGAACTGGGTCAGGAAGCGCTCCTGGTCGTGGCCAGGGCCGTGCACGACCAGGTGGTTCAGCCCCGCGTCGACGTACGGCTTCACCAGCGCCACCGCCTCGTCCGGGTCGGACGCCACGATCCAGCGCTTGGCGACCTGCTCGATCGGCAGCTCGTTGGCCAGCCGCTCCATCTCATCAGCCGACGAGATCGTGTGCTTCTGCTCCGCCGTCAGCGACAGCGGGGCCCAGAAGCGCGTGTTCTCCAGCGCCTTCTCCGGGTCGCGGTCGTAGGAGATCTTGACCTCGATCATCCGGTCGATGTCCTTGACCTCGCGCCCGGCGGCTTCCGCGCCCTCGGCCACGGCCGGCATCAGCTTCTCGGTGTAGAGGTCCATGCCCTTGCCCGAGGTGCAGATGAAGCCGTCGCCCGCGCGGCCGGCGTACTTGGCCACCACCGGGCCGCCCGCGGCGATGTACACCGGCAGCGGCTGGTCCGGGCGGTCGTAGATCCGCGCGTCGACCAGCTTGTAGTACTCGCCGTCGTGCGAGACGTTGTCCTCGGTCCACAGCCGCCGCATCAGCGTGATCGCCTCGCGCAGCCGCGCGAACCGCTCCTTGAACTCCGGCCACTCCATCCCGGAGACGGCGATCTCGTTGAGCGCCTCGCCGGTGCCGACGCCCAGCGTCACCCGGCCCTCCGACAGCAGCGACATCGACGCGAACGCCTGCGCGATCACCGCCGGGTTGTACCGGAACGTCGGGGTCAGCACGCTCGTGCCGATCTGCACCCGGCGCGTGCGCTCCGCCACCGCCGGGATGAACGCCAGCGCCCACGGCGCGTGCCCGCCTTCGTGCCGCCACGGCAGGAAGTGATCCGCCACCCAGACCGAGTCCAGGCCGACCTCCTCGGCGCGCACGGCGTACTCGACCAGGTCGCGCGCCCCGAACTGCTCCGGCGACGCCTTGTAACCGACCTTGAGCGCCACTGTCATCCTCCCGTTTCCCGGCCGAGGCGCCGCAGGATCTCACCCGCCTCGGCCACCGTGCCCTCGACGATCTCGCCCACCGTGGGCAGGTCGTGGATCATGCCCACCACCTGCCCCGACGCTAGCACTCCGGCGTCGGTCCGGCCTTCGACCAGCCCCGCACGCAGCAGCATGGGGGTGTTGGCCGCCATGACCAGCTGACTCCAGGTGAGATCGTTGCCGTGCTTCATCGCGAAGCCTTCTTTGACCATGGCAACCGGGGACAGTCCGGTGATATTCCGGAAGCGGAGCGCGTTTCGCGCGGCCTGCGCGAGTCCCTTCAGCCGCCCGGAACGCTCGAGCCGGTCGACGAGGTCGGTGCGCAGCACCCGGTGCGGCAGGCCGTCGACCCGGCGGGTGACGACCGTCCCGGTGAGCCCTTGGCCGAGGTAGACGCGCTTGACCTCGTCGGGGACCGTGCTCTCCTTGCTGAGCAGGAACCGGGTGCCCATCGCCACGCCCGCGGCCCCGTAGGCCAGCGCGGCGGCGAGCCCGCGGCCGTCGAAGAAGCCGCCGGCCGCGATCACCGGGATGTCGACGGTGTCCAGCACGGACGGCAGCAGGAGCGTGGTGGCGACGCCGCCGGTGTGCCCGCCGCCTTCGCCGCCCTGGACGATCACGGCGTCCGCGCCCCAGCCGGCGACCTTCTCGGCGTGCCGGGCGGCGCCGACCGACGGGACCACGACGATCCCGTGGTCCCGCAGCTTCGCGATCATCTCCTTCCGCGGCGCGAGCGCGAACGACGCCACCTTCACGCCTTCGCGGATGAGCAGGTCCACCCGGTCGCCCGCGTCGGCGGCGTCGGCCCGCAGGTTGACGCCGAACGGCTTCCCGGTGCGCTTCTTGACCTCGGCGATCGCGGCTTCCAGCTCGAGGTAGGTCATCGTGGCCGAGGCGAGGATGCCGAGGGCGCCCGCTTCGGCGGTCGCCGACACCAGCCGGGGGCCGGCGACCCAGCCCATGCCGGTCTGGACGATCGGGTGCTCGACGCCCGCCAGCCGGGTCAGCGCGGTCCTCACGCCGGGACTTCCTTGTCGCGGAAGCTCTTCGGATCGAGCACTTCGCGGATCAGGCGCAGTTCTTCGGCGGTCGGCTCGCGGCTGGTTCCGGCGTCCGTGAAGTCGATCTCGAAGGTCGTCGCCTCGGCGACCTCCTCGCGGGTGACCCCCGGGTGCAGCGACACCGCCCGCATCGAGTGGTCCGGCGTGCCGAAGTCGAACACGCCGAGGTTGGTGACAACGCGGTGGACGTCGTGGTACTTCTCGGCGGACGGCCCCGCCTTGGCCGCGTTGTCGTAGCCGACCCCGGACACGACGTCCACAGCATCCACGAACACCCGGGTGGAGTGCTTCGGCACCCAGTAGCTGGTGCGGTGGTTGACCGTGTTGCCGGGCGCGCCGCGCACGCCGAGCAGCTGCTTCTTCGGGTGCGCGTGGTCGCCGATGGCGGAGATGTTCTGGTTGCCGTACCGGTCGACCTGGTTCGCGCCCATCACGACGTGCCGCCGCCCGTGCGGGACGATCGTGTCGAGCATCTTGCGGAACGGCTGCCAACCCTCGACCACGCCGTCCGGGGTGACCAGGTACGCCTCCCCGTCGGACATCAGCAGGTCCGGCTCGAACGTCAGCCGCGCGAGCTTCGCGCCCAGCTGCGGGATCAGGCCCATCGGGCTGGCGACGATCTCGCCGTCGCCGCGGAACAGCTCGGCCACCGCCACGACGGCGATCTCGGCCCGGGTCGCGTTCATGCCGCCTCCGCCTCGAACTTGTCCACTTCGGACAGATAGGTCCGTTCGTCACCGGAGAGGAACCGGTCCACGAACCCGGGCCACGCGTCGAGGTCCTTGGCGCAGGTGGCGTAGTGGCGCTGGAACCGTTCGTCCCGGCCATAGTCCGGGACCGCGGTGGTGAAGTGCGCGCCCCGCGGTGCCTCGACGACACCGTCCACCGCGCCGCGGTTGAGCAGCAGCGACTGCACCGGCCCGCCCGCCGTCAGCTCCGCCGTCCCGACGACCTTTTCCACGGACACGAACCGCTTCGCCGCCGCGAGGCAGAACAGGTCGTCGAAGTACGGGTCCGGGCCGAGGTACTGGGCGTTGCCACGGGCGTCGGCGCGGTTGAGGTGCACCAAAGCGACGTCGAGGTGCTGGGCCGGGACGGCGACGAGCTCCTCGGCGTCGGCGTAGGGCGAGCGCACGGTCCGCAGGTCAGGGTTGGCGCGCATCACCTCCGAGCCGAGCCCGGCGCGCAGCGGCAGGAACGGAAGCCGTTGCGCCGCCGCGGAAAGCGCCGCGCCGAACATGCCTTCGTCGTATTCGGTCACCGCGATCGCGCCGGTTTCGCGGGCGCGGCCGAACCACGGGTCGAACGGGATCGAATCCAGCGTGACGAACCCGAACACGACCCGCTTGACCTTGCCCGCCGCGCACAGCAGGCCGACGTCGGGACCGCCGTAGGAGACGACGGTGAGGTCCTTCACCGGCGTGCGCAGGATGGCGCGGACCAGGGCCATCGGCTTGCGCCGCGAACCCCAGCCGCCGATGCCGACCGTCATGCCGTCTTCCAGTTCCGCCGCGACTTCGTCGGCGGTCATGCGCTTATCGGCCATTCAAGAACTCCTCGCGGGCCTCGTCGGACGCGCCGAGCAGGTTGAGCTCGAAGGTGAAGCCCTGCTCGAACCGGTAGCTGCGGTGCACCTGCTGGGTGTCGATCCCGTTCAACGCCTCCTTGGCGGCCCGGATGACCCGCGGGTCCTTCTTCGCGATGTCGGCGGCGACGGCCAGCGCCGCGTCGTCCAGCTCCGCGCGCGGCACGACCTGGTAGACCGAGCCGTGGGCGTGCAACTCGGCCGCGGTGATGGTGCGGGCGGTGAAGTACAGCGTGCGCATCAGGTGCTGCGGCACCAGCCGGGCCAGGTGCGTCGCCGCGCCGAGCGCCCCACGTTCCACTTCGGGGACACCGAACGTGGCGTCGTCGGACGCGATGACGACGTCCGCGTTGCCGACCAGCCCGATCCCGCCGCCGAGGCAGAAGCCGTGCACCGCCGCGACCACCGGCACCTGGCAGTCGTAGACCGCCCCGAAAGCCGCGTAGCAGCCCCGGTTCGCGCCGACGAGGGCGTCGTACCCCGCGCTGCGCTGGATCTCCTTGATGTCCACACCCGCGTTGAAGCCCCGCCCCTCGGCGCGCAGCACGACGACGTGGACGTCCGGGTCGCGCCCGGCCCGGGTGATCGCGTCGGCCAGGTCGAACCACCCTTGCACCGGCAGCGCGTTGACCGGCGGGAAGTCGACCGTGACGACCTCGACGTGCGCGTCGCGCTTGGTCAGGATGCCCATCAGCTCGCTCCGTAGACGGGTTCGGGCTCGGGCGCGCGCTCGAGCAAGTCGGCGACGACCGGGCCGAGTTCGGCCGGGTCCCAGCGCTCCCCCTTGTCCACGGCCGGGCCGTGCCGCCAGCCCTGCGCGAGCGACACCTTGCCGCCCTCGACCTCGAACATCCGGCCGGTGACGTGCGAGGATTCCTCGCTGCCCAGCCACACGACCAGCGGCGAGACGTTTTCCGGCGCCATCGCGTCGAAGCCGCTCTCGGGCCTCGCCATCGAGGCGAACACCCCTTCGGTCATCCGCGTCCGCGCGGCCGGGGCGATCGCGTTCACCGTCACC
Organism: Amycolatopsis lexingtonensis; assembly: GCF_014873755.1. Classification (NCBI taxonomy): domain Bacteria; kingdom Bacillati; phylum Actinomycetota; class Actinomycetes; order Pseudonocardiales; family Pseudonocardiaceae; genus Amycolatopsis; species Amycolatopsis lexingtonensis. Next base: position 643,572 of record NZ_JADBEG010000001.1, on the reverse strand, counting down.
CCGTACCGCGCCAGCTCGGCCGCCGCCACGACGGTCAACCCGGCGATACCCGCCTTCGCCGCCGAATAGTTGCCCTGACCCACGCTGCCCAGCAACCCGGCGCCCGAACTGGTGTTGATCACCCGCGCTCGCGGCATCCGGCCCGCTTTGGCCTCGGCCCGCCAGTGCGCGGCCGCATGCCGCAACGGCGCGAAATGCCCCTTCAGGTGCACGCGGATCACCGCGTCCCACTCGTCCTCGTCCAGGTTGGCCAGCATCCGGTCCCGGACGAAGCCCGCGTTGTTGACCAGCACGTCGAGGCGCCCGAAGGTCTCCAGCGCCGTGCCGATCAGTTCCGCGGCCCCGGTCCAGTCGGCGACGTCCGAGGTGTTCGCCACCGCCTTCCCGCCGAGTTCCCCGATCTCGGCGACGACCTCGGCGGTCGCGTCCCCGGCCACGTCGTTGACCACGACCAGCGCGCCCTCCGCCGCGAACGCGAGGGCGTGCGCACGCCCGATCCCGCGTCCGGCTCCGGTCACCACGACCACCCGGTCCTGGCACAACCCGCTCACGAATCCTCCCGATGGTTGACGTCGGCCGCGGCGAGGAAAGCCGGGACCTCACCGCCGCCGTGCACGCGCAAGGTCGCGCCGGAGACGTAGGAAGCCAGCGGCGAAGCCAGGAAAGCGGCGCACGCGCCGACTTCCTCGGGCTCGGCCAGCCGGCCCAGCGGCACGGTCTTCCCGACCGCTTCGACCGCGGCTTCGCTGCCGTAGTGCAGGTGGGACTGCTCGGTCCGCACCATCCCGACGTCGAGGGCGTTGACCCGCACCTTCGGCGCCCACTCCACGGCGAGGCTCGCGGTCAGGTTGTCGAGCCCGGCTTTCGCGGCGCCGTAGGCCGCGGTCCCGGGCGACGGACGTGTCCCGCTGACGCTGGAGATCATCACGATCGCACCGCCGTCGTCCTGGCGCTGCATCACGGCGTTCGCGTGCTGCGAGACCAGCAGTGGCGCCAGCAGGTTCAGCTGCACGACCTTCTCGTGCAGCCGCGGCGAGCCCTCCGCCGCCGGGACGTACGGCGCCCCGCCGGCGTTGTTCACGACGACGTCGAGCCGCCCGTGCCGCTCGACGATCCCCTCGACGAGCGCGGCGACCTGCGCTTCGTCGCGGACGTCGCACTGGACGAATTCGGCGTCGGTGGGCGCTTCGCGGCGCGCGCAGGTGACCACGCGGGCGCCGTGGGCCAGGAACACGTTGCAGATGCCCTGGCCGACGCCGCGGACACCGCCGGTGACCAGCACCACGGAACCGGCCAGGCCCAGATCGGTCTTCACGTCACAAAACTAGAACACGTTCTCACTTGGGGCAAGGTGCCCCGGCCCGCCGGTGTCTTGAATGAGTCATTCAGGTCTTCGGAGGTCCTGAATGACTCATTCAAGACCTCCGCGCAAACCCGACGCGCGCAACGCCGCCTGCATCGCGAACCGGGCGTCCGCGTTCTCCAGCCGGTCCCCGAACGCCTGCTTCAGCTGGCGCACGCGGTACCGCACCGTCTGCGGGTGCACCGACAGCTCCACGGCGATCTTCTCCGAGTTGCCGCCGTTCTCCAGCCAGGACAGCAACGTCTCCCCCAGCCGCCGCCGAGTGCGGTCCGGGAACTGCGCCAGCGGGGCCAGTTCGCGGTCCGCCAGCTGGTCCACCAGCGGCGCGTCGGACAGCAGCCACAACGTCGTCAGGTGCTCCGCGCACCACGTCACCGGCACATCCGGGAGCGCGCCGCCGGCCACCAGGCGCAGGGCGGTGCGGGCCCAGCGCAGGGAATCGGCCGCGCCCGCGAGGTCCGTCGGCGGGCCGACCGCCACGCGCGTGCCGAGGCGGGCCAGCGTGTCGGCGCCGACGGGCGCGGGCAGGAGCAGGTACGGCTGCGGCGGTTCGAGGTCGGTGAGCACCTCGGGCCCCCACGGCGGGCCCACCGCCGTCTCCGCCGCGATCGCCGCCACCGAAGCGGGGACCGGCCAGCCGGCCGCGGCCGCGAGCTCGGCGAGAACCGGCTCCGGGACGGCGCCCGGGCCGACGAGGAGCCGCAGCAGCCGGCGGCGCAGGCCCGCCCGCGTGCCCTCGATCTCCGCGCGCGCTTCGCGGTAGCCCTGCGCCGACATCCGGGCCAGCTCGTCCGCGTAGCCGAACAGCATCTCGGCCAGCCGCGCCATCGCCGTAGACGACAGCCGGTGGCGGCGGCCGAGCCGCATGATCCAGCGCCAGCCCGCGCGGGTGCCGACGCGGTACGCCGCCTGCAGGTCGTCGAGCGTCCGACCCTCGCGCGCCTCGCCCGCGCCGAGCCGGTGGCAGGTCTCGTACAGCCGGTCGCGCGGCGCCATCGGGTCTTCGACGAGGTCCACGAAGAGCGCGACCGCGCACTCGACGCCGTGCCGGGTGACGCGGCCGTAGGACCCGTCCCCCGGCCGGGCGAAGACCGGGACGGCCCGCCACACCTCCTGCACGATCCAGTCCACCAGCGCCGGGAGGGCGGGGCGCATGAGCGCCGCCAGTTCGCTTCTCCCGAGCACTTCTTCACCGTCGTCCCGGGGAGCCGGGACACGCTGCCGGGCACTTTCGGGCGACACCAGGGTTCCTCCACCGGGGACGGGCGAACGGAACGAGCTTTACCGGACGGTAAAGCAGCGGGACCGTACAGTACACCGCTATGAGCCGGCCGAGTCCCCCTGATCGATCCAGCACCCGCCGCAGCCCGGCCGCCCGGCCCACCGACGGCGAACTGCTCGACGCCGCCCGCGCCGTGTTCGCCGAGCGCGGTTACGCCCAGGCCACCATGGGGCTGATCGCCGACCGCGCCGACTCCACCAAACCGACGCTGTACGCGCACTTCGGGGACAAAGCGGCCCTTTTCCGCGCCACCGTGACCCGCGAAGTCGCCGCGCTGCGGGACTGGGTGCTCGCCGCCTACGAAACCGCGAACGGGCGGCCGCTGGAAGACCGGGTGCGGCTTTCGGTGATGGCGATGTTCAGCTACGCCGGCGCCCACCCGGACAGCTTCCGGCTGCTGTTCGACTCCGCCGTCGACGAGATGTCGAACGAGCGCCGCGCGCTGGCCGACACCGTCACCACGCACGTCCTCGCCCGGGTCCGCGAGCACCTGCTGGCCCGGGGCCGGACGCCCGGCCCCGGCGCGGAACTGCTCGCCGCGATGATGGTGGGCCTCGTCGGCCGCGCCGCGATGCACGTCTCGCACTCCCCCGGCGTCGACCCGATCGCGGCGGGCGAACTGGCCACCGGCTTCGTCATGGCCGCGCTGCGCGGCCTCGACCCGGCGCTGCTCGACCACGTCGGCGAAGCGCGCCAGTGCGCCACCTGAGCGTCCACAACGGACTGATTGTCACCCGCTGAACAATTCCGGAATTGCCTCTTGCCGCGGTCGGCGGCCACTGCGACGCTGCCGATGAAAGCGATTCCGGCACACCCGGAAAGCGCTTGCCGACTCCGTTTTCCGCGAAGAGGTGTTGATCAGTCATGAAAACACGCCTGTTTTCCGCCGCCGCCGCGCTCGGCCTCGCCGTCACCGGTCTCGGCGTCGCCGCTGCACCCGCGGCCTCGGCCGCCGCGCCGTGCACCGACATCGACGTCCCGGTCGCCCGCGGCACCGGCGAACCCGGCACGCTGGGCTTCATCGTCGGCGACCCCGTCTACCAAGCGGTCCAGAACACGCTGCGCCCGCGTTCGCTCAGCAGCTACCGGGTCGACTACCCGGCCGACCTCGGCGAGCCCGCGTCGGTCCAGAAGGGAAACACCGATCTGGTCGACCACGTCAAAGCGCAGGCCGCGGCCTGCCCGCAGCAGCGGTTCGTGCTGATCGGCTACTCCCAGGGCGCCAACGTCGTCGACAACTCGATCGGCATCAGCAGCGACGGCGCCGTCGTCGGCGGCCCGATCGTCGCGACCATCCCCGCCGACCTCGCGCCCCGGATCGCGGCGATCCTGCTGTTCGGCAACCCGATCCGCGCGCTCGGCCGCCAGGTCACCGGCACGTATCAGAGCCGCACCAAGGACTACTGCGCCGGCGGCGATCCGATCTGCCAGGCGGGCGGCTTCAACTTCCTGGCCCACCTGAGCTACGGCAACAACGCCGCCGACGCAGCAGCCTTCGCCGCTACGAAGGTCTGACGCCTCAGCAGTTCGACGGCGCCGCCGCCCCCGTGAAGCGGTTGACGATCCACTGGTGGGCGTCGGCGTTGCCGGCGAAGATCCCGGTGGCGTGGTCGGAGATGTAGGTCTTCCACTGCTCCCGGACGCCCGCCGCGCAGTACGTCCGGTGCAGCGTCTCCGCCTGCGGGGTGTTGACGATCTCGTCGGTGCTCGCGTGGTACTGGAACACCGGCACCCGCGGCGGGTTCGCACCCAGCTTGTTCTGCGCCAGCCGCGCCTGCCACTGCGGAGTGGCCAGCGGGTTCGACGTCGTGTAGTCACTGATCTTCTTGAACGAATAGTTCAGCAGCAGTTCCGCGACGCAGGCGTTCTTCTTGGCGTCCGACAACTGCTGCCGGCCCGTGTCGTTGAGGAACGAATCCAGTTTCAGGTCCGGATAGGCCGCGTCCAGCCCGACCGCGGCGAACGCGAGGAACCCGAACCCGATGTACCCGTCGAGCCCCTTGGCGACCTCGGTGAGGTCGGCCGGGATCCCGCCCGCGACGACACCGACGAGGTTCAGCTCCGGCGCGTACGAGGGCTGCTTCTCCCCCGCCCACATCGCTCCGCCGCCACCCTGCGAGTAGCCCTGGAAGATCACCTTGGCGCCCTTGGCCAGCCCGGCGGACGGGAGGTTCTGCGCCGCCCGCACCGAATCGATCACGGCCGGCCCCATCGACTGCCCGGTGATGTAGGTGGGCACGGTCGCCGGGGAGTAGCCCTCGTAGTCGGTCACCGCGACCGCGTACCCGCTCGAGAGCGAGTCGTTGATGGCGGGCTGGTCGTACAGCGTCCCCCGCTCCATCGCCTTGGACGCCGTGCACTTGAACGCCGGGCCCTGCGTGCCCACCGCGTAGCCGACGATCGGCGCCGTGGCCGGGTCCTTCCCCTTGGGCACCAGGATCGTCCCGGTCACCGCGTCCGGCCGGCCCTGTGCGTTGGTCGAGAGGTACATCACCTGCCAGGCGTCGGCGTTGGCCGCGTTGAGCAGCGGGACGGTGGGGCGCCAGCGGAGCACGTCCCCGGGTTTCCCGGCCGGCAGCGGCGACGGCGGGGTGTAGAACGAGTCGTCGAACGGCCCGGGCAGGATCGGCGCCGCGCCGGCGGGCGGGCTCGCGGCCACCACCCCCAGTGCCACCAGGCAGCAGCTCACCAGCGCCGACACCAGCTGTCGCACGTGGACGGACTTCACCACAACCTCCATCGGTAGAGGGGAATTCGGTCAGGCGGGCAGGCCGAGGGCGCCGGCCAGGACCGGCCAGGAGTTGTGCAGGGCCCGCTGCCAGTACGGCCAGCTGTGCGTGCCCGGCCCGTAGTAGTCGACGGTCGCGGGAATCCCCTTGGCCCGCAGCAGATCCGTGAAGCTCTGCGAAGACAGCAGTGCCGAGGGCTCCAGGACGTCGGACTGGCCGGGCGGGTCGAGCGGCCCGGTCTGGCCGTTGCCGCACGAGATGTAGAGCGCCGTGCCGCGCAGCTGGTCGACGTGGTCGTACGGGTTGGCGGCCGACCAGAGCGGCCGCATCCCGAAGGAATCGCCCCACAGCTGGAGGTAGTTGTAGATGCCGGCGCGGGCGAGGATGCCGATGATCCAGACCGGGATGCCGGGAAAGAGGGTGTTCGGCACGCCGCTGTAGGAGGCGGCCGCGCCGAACATCCCCGGGTGCTTGAACGCGTACGCGAGCGCGCCGTACCCGCCGATCGACAGCCCGGCGACCGCGCGCTGAGTGCCGCCGCGGTAGCCGCGTTCGACGATCTGGCGCACTTCGGCGGTGTGGAAGGTGTCCCAGTCGGGAGTGCTGCCCAAGCCGAAGTTCCACCACTTGGTGTACATCCCGGCCGGCCCGTCGGTCGGCATCACGACGAGGGCGTCCTTGTTCGCGGTGAACGCCTTGACGTCGGTGAACTGGTCCCACGACTTGTAGTCGACGGGTTCGCAGCAGCCGTGCAGCAGGAACAGCACCGGCCAGGTCCGGCTCGGCTGCGCGGCCCACCCGGCCGGCACGATCAGCCGGACCATCCCGGTGGTGCCGAGCGCGGGCGAGCTGATCTTGAGGTCGACGGTCCGGGCGTCCACCCAGGTCTCCCCGACGACCTTCGCCCCGTCGTCGGCCACCGCCGGGGCGGCCACGGCCGGGGTCACGCCCCCGGCGGCCACCAAGAGCACGGCGGACAACGCCAGCAAAGCCCATCGCTTCATCGCGACTCCTCGACTCGTCACAGGGGGATGTTGCCGTGCTTCTTCGCCGGCAGGGTCTGCCGTTTGGTCCGCAGGGTCCGCAGCGCCCGCGCCACGTGCAGGCGGGTCTGCGACGGCGTGACGACCTGGTCGACGTACCCGCGTTCGGCGGCGAGGTACGGGCCGCCGTGGCGCTCGCGGTACTCCTCGGTGAGCCGGCGGCGGGTGGCTTCCCGTTGCTGCGGCGGCAACGCGGCCAGCTCGCGCCGGTGCAGCACCTGCACCGCGCCTTCGGCCCCCATCACCGCGATTTCGGCGGTGGGCCACGCCAGCACGGCGTCAGCGCCGAGGTGCTTCGAGCCCATCACCGCGTAGCCGCCGCCGTAAGCCTTGCGCACCACCACGGTCACCTTCGGCACCGTCGCCTCCGAGTAGGCGTAGATCAGCTTCGCGCCGCGGCGGATGATCCCGCCGCGTTCCTGCCCGGTGCCCGGCAGGTAGCCGGGGACGTCGGCGAGGGTGAGCAGCGGGATCCCGAAGGCGTCGCAGAAGCGCACGAACCGGGCCGCCTTCTCGGACGCGTCGATGTCGAGCACGCCGGCCTGGTGGCGCGGCTGGTTGGCGACGACGCCGACCGACCGGCCCTGGACCCGGCCGAACGCGCAGATCATGTTGGGTGCGAAGGCACTGTGCACCTCGGTGTAGTCGCCGTCGTCGACCAGCGCGGCGATCAGCTCGGCCATGTCGTAGGTCCGGTGTGGCGAGTCGGGCACCAGCCGGTCGAGCGCGAGGTCGGCCGGCGTGACGACGGGACTGGTGTCGTCGGCGTACTCCGGGGCGAGGTCGAGGTTGTTCTGCGGCAGGTAGCCGAGCAGGGTCTGCACCCACTCGACGGCGTCCTCTTCGGACACCGCGCGGTGGTGGGCGTTGCCGGCCACTTCGGACTGGACGGCCGCGCCGCCGAGCTCCTGCGCGGTCACCCGCTCGCCGGTGACCGCGTGCACGACGTCCGGGCCGGTGACGAACATGTGCGAGGTCCCGTCGACCATCACGGTGAAGTCGGTGATCGCGGGCGCGTAGACGGCGCCGCCCGCGCACGGGCCCATGATCATCGAAATCTGCGGGATGACGCCGGAGGCGTGCGCGTTGCGGCGGCCCAGCTCGGCGTAGTACGCCAGCGAGACGACGCCTTCCTGGATCCGGGCGCCGCCGGAGTCGTTGATCCCGACGACCGGGCAGCCCAGCGACATCGCGAGGTCCATCACCTTGAGGACCTTCTCGCCCGAGACTTCGCCCATGCTCCCGCCGAAGACGCTGAAGTCCTGGGAGAACACGCAGATCTGCCGCCCGTCGACGGTGCCGTGCCCGGTCACCACGCCGTCGCCCCACGGCCGGTTGGCGTCCATCCCGAACTCGGCGCACCGGTGCCGCGCGAACTGGTCCAGCTCCACAAAGGATCCGGGGTCCAGCAGCAGGCCGATTCGTTCGCGCGCGGTCAGCTTGCCCTTGGCGTGCTGCCGGTCGACGGCCCGCTTCTCGGCGATCCGAACGGCTTCGTCCTGCCGCGCGGCGAGGTCGGCGATCCGGAACGCCGTGCCCGGCATGAGTTCGTCCATCACCGCACCCCTGTCCCGAGCCGCGCGGCGAGCGCGGCCGCCAGCTCCGTCACGTGCGGCGGGTCGATCATCGACACGTGGTCACCGGGCACCCGCACGACGTCGAGCGCGGGGCAGTACGCGTCCCAGCCGAGGGTGTCGTCGGTGCGCAGGTACCGCGGGTCCAGCGCGGTGGTCAGCGGGTGCGGGTCCTGCGCCCGCAGCAGCACCACCCGCCCGTCGTAGCGCGCGGGGGTGTACCGCTCGGCGACCCGGGCGTCCACATAGGACTCGTACTGGTGCCGCAGCACCCCGGCGCCGAGGTCCGGCACGTGCTCGGCGAGTTTCGCCATCACCCACCGGATCTGCGCGTCCTCGTCGAGGCGCGTGAGTTCCTCGCGCGGCACCGAGAACGGCACCCCGTACGTCCGCGAAACGTGGTCGGCGAACCGGTCGAAGCGGTCCAGCAGCAGCTCTTCCACCGGGGTTTCGGGTGCGGGCAGCGGCAGGATGGTGTCGATCAGGAACACCAGTTCGGCGCCGCCGAGCCGCCGCGCGGTCTCGTAGGCCAGGCAGCCGCCGAACGACCAGCCGCCGAGCCGGTAGGGGCCGTCCGGCTGGATCTCGCGGACCAGCTCGGCGTAGCAGGCGGCCTTGCCCTCGACGGTGTCCTCGTCGTCGATCCGCTCGAACCCGTACACCGGCTGCCCTTCCGGCAGCAGCCGCACCAGCTCGCGGTAGACGCTCGCCCGGCCGCCCGCCGGGTGGAACAGGAACACCGGATCGGCGACGCCGTCCCGCAGCACCCGCACCGGCCCGCCCCCGTGCCCTTCCAGCTCGGGCCGCAGCAGATCGGCCATCGCGGCGACGGTCGGGGTGTCGAACAGCCGGTCGGGCACCACGTCGAGTTCGGCGGCGAACAGCGCCCGCAGCCGTTCCGGATCGCCGCCCGCGGCGAAGAAGTCGTCGTGCACGCCGGGTTCGGCCCCGCCCACGACGGTCCGCCAATGGCGCGCCACCCACCGTTCGGCCGGATCCCGCGGCCCGGCGACGACCCGCTCGACGGGCGCGGCGGTCCCGAACCCGGCCTGCTCGGCGAGGTGCCCGGCGAGTTCACCGAGGCTGGCGCCGCGCAGGAGCAGCGGAATCGGCAGCGGCAGCCCGAAATCGCGTTCCACGGCACCGCGGGCCCGCATGGCCGACAGCGAATCGAGCCCGAGCCGGGTGAGCGGCACGTCCCGATCGACCTCGGCGAAGCCCAGCAGGTCTGCGATGAGCCCGGCGAGGTGGTCGGCGATCGCGGCCCTGGCCCGCTCGGGCGTCCCGGCCCGCAGGGTTTTCATGCCGTCCCAAGTGGACTGTTTCGGCGGGCTGAACAGGCTGAAGAACGGGCGTTCGGCGAGCCGCGGGAACAGTTCCAGGACGGTACCGGCGTCGATGCGGGCGACTCCGGTTTCCTGGCGGTCGCACGCCAGAACGGCGTCGAGCGCGGCCAGGGCTTCGTCGGTACCGAGCGGCGTCAGCACCGGGTTCGCCGACCCGGCCGCGGCGCCGACCTCGCCCCACGCGCCCCAGTTGATGGTCGCGGCGGGGAGCCCTTGAGCCCGACGCCAAGCGACGAGGGCGTCGGCCCAGGCGTTGGCGGTGGCGTAGGCGGCCTGGCCCGGCGACCCGAAGAGCGCGGCGGCGGAGGAGTAGACGAGCCACCAGTCCAGGTCGTGCCCGGCGGTCGCCTGGTGCAGCCGCCAAGCGCCCAGCGCCTTGGGCCGCCAGACGGCCTCGAGCGCCCCGGCATCGAGGGTGATCGCGGCCCCGTCGGCGAGCACACCGGCGGCGTGCAGCACCCCACGCAGCGGCACGCCCCCTTCGACGGCGGCCGCGACCAGCTTTTCGGCGGTCCCCGGTTCGGCGATGTCACCGGGCACCACGCGGACTTCGGTACCCAGCTCCCCGACGTCCATCGGGCGGCGGCTGCTGAGCACCACCCGCGTCGCCCCGCGCTCGGCCAGCCACTTCGCCGTCACCAAGCCGAGGCCGCCCAAGCCGCCCGTGATGATGTAGGCGCCGTCCCGGACCGGTTCGCGGACCGCCTCCCCGAGTTCCGGACGAGTCAGCCACCGGGTGTACCGGACGCCGTCGCGCCACGCGATCTCGTCGTCCGGAGCATCCGCGCGGACCTCATCACCCAGTCGCGCGAAGTCGTCCAAGTCCACCAAGGACGCCCGCAGTTCCGGGTGCTCGAACGCGAGCACCCGCACCAGCCCACGCACCGCGGCCAGCCCCGGCTCACCCGCCTCCCCTGGCCGGACGGCCTGCGCCCCCGCCGTGGCCAGCCACAACCGCGGCGGCGCCGGCAGCTCGGCCAGTTCGGCGACGACCCCGGTCAGCGTCTCGACCAGCCGCGCGGCGGACGCCGGATCCGGGTCGCCCGCCGAACCGAGGCGCGCGACGACCGCGGTCGTTTCCCCGTCCCGCACCAGCTTCGCGAGCACCGCGCGATCGCCGAGGCGGTCCGTGTCCAGCTCGATCCAGTGGTGCGGGCGCTCCGGCGCCACGGGAAGCTCCGCCGGCTGCCAGGTCGCTTCGAGGAGGAGCCGTCCCAGCGCCGCGTCGCGCAACGGGCGGCAGTAGACGTCCCGGAATTCGACCAGGACGACGTCCTCGGCATCGACCAGCTGGACGCTCCCGAGCAGTCCGTCGCCGGACGGGGCGACCATCGCGTCCACCCGCACGCCCTCGCGCGGCTCGCCCGCGACGACCACCTCGCCCACGGAAAGCGGCAGGTAGAGGACGTCCGCCGCGCCAACGGCCGCGGCCAGCGCGTGCAGGCAGGCGTCGGCGAGGGCGGGGTGCAGCACGTACGCCGGGTGGTCGGCTCCGGGCAGCGCGATCGACGCCGACGCGCGGCCGTCCGCGGCCACGACCCGGCGCAGGCCGCGGAACGCCGGCCCGTAGGACTGGCCCAGCTCCGCCAGCGCGCGGTAGACGTCGACGGGCTCCCCGTCGACCTCGCCGAGCGGCGGCGACGGCGTCCCGCCGGTCCCGATGCGGGCCGTGGCGTGGCGGACCCACTCGCCGGCCGCGGACTTGGCGTGCACGCTCAGCTCGCCGCCGGACAGGCTGGTCGTCACCTCGGTGTGCTCGGCCAGCGGGAGCACTTCCCGCAGTTCGAGGTCGCGCACGTGCCCGCCGGTGGCCAAGGCCAGCTCGAGGAACCCGGTGGCCGGGAACACCGGCAGGCCCCGCACGGTGTGGTCGGCCAGCCACGGCAGCACCGCGGTGCCGACGTCGGCGCGCCAGAGGTGGCCGCCGTCCGGGTGTTCGATGTGGACACCCAGCAGCGGGTGCCCGCCGCCGGCGCGGACGGGCCGCCGCAGCCAGAACCGCTCGTGCCGCCAGACGGGCCCGGGCAGCTCGACGGGCGCCGCCGGCGGCCGGGCGTCGAGCACGCCGGGCACGCCCAGGACGTGCAGCCGGGCGAGGCTGGTCAAGAACGCCGTCCGCTCGTCGATCCGCCGGCTCCCCGACGGCAGGCCGAGCACGCCGGCCTGCTCGATCGCGGCGAGCGCGACCGGGTGCGGCGCGATCTCGACGAAGGCGGTGTGCCCGTCCGCGGCCGCCGCGGCGAGGGCCTGGCTGAACCGCACCGGACGGCGCAGGTTCGCGGCCCAGTACTCGACGTCGAACGCGGGCCGCTCCCGCGGGTCGTCGAGAACGCTGCTGTAGCACGGAATTCCGGCCTCGCCCGGGGTGAGCCCGGCCAGGTCTTCACAGAGGCGACCGAGCACGGCGTCGACGGCGGCGGAGTGCCCGGCCCCGCCGACGGGCAGTCTCCGTGCGAGTCGTCCGAGGCGTTCGGCGTGCTCCACCAGCGCTTCGACCTGGTCGGCGGGCCCGCTGACGGTGCACTGGGTGGCCGACGCGTACACCGCGATGGCGACCTCCGGAAACTCCGCGAGTTCGGCGGGCGAGAGCTCGACGACGGCCATCGCCCCCGCTCCCGACTCGTCGAGTTCGGCGAGCAGCCGCGCCCGGGTGGCCATCACCCGCAGGCCGTCGGCCACGTCCAGCGCCCCGGCGACGACGGCCGCGGCGACCTCACCCATCGAGTGCCCGAGGACGGCCGCGGGGGTGACGCCGTGCGCCCGCCACAGCGCGGCGAGGGCGAGCTGCACGCCGAACAGGGTGAGCTGGGTCGCGGCGAGATCCGGCAGGTCCCGGTCGAGCGCTTCCCGCAGGGAAAACCCCGCTACGGCGCGGAAAACGGGATCGAGCGCGTCGATTTCGGCCCGGAAGTCGGGCTCCGATTCCACCAGGAGCCGGCCCATGCCCGGCCACTGCGACCCGTAGCCCGAGAAGACGAAGACGACGCTGGGCTCGGGTTCGGCCTGGCCCGCGACACCCCGTCCGGCCGCCAGCTCGCGCAGCGCCTCGACGACTTCTTCCCGGCGCTCGCCCACGACCGCGCCCCGCACCGGGAGGTGCTCCCGCCGATGCGCCAGGGTCGCCGCGACCGCACCCAGCGGCACGTTACTCCCGTCGAGCCAATCCGCCAGCTCCCCGGCCCGCGCCCGCAACACCGCGTCCGACCGTCCCGAGAGCGCGAACACCTGCGGCCCTGCCGCAGCCACCCGGGGCGGAAACGCCGCGGCGGGCCACTCTTCGAGCACGACGTGGGCATTGGTGCCCCCGAACCCGAACGCCGACACCCCGGCCCGCGCCGTCCCGGAGTACCGCGGCCACGGGGTCCCCTCCGTGACCACGCGCAGCCCGTCGAAGTCGATGTACGGGTTCGGCGCACGGAAATGCAGGCTCGGGGGCAGCCGCCGGTGCGTCATCGCCAGCACCACCTTGAGCACTCCGGCGATCCCGGCCGCCCCTTCGAGGTGCCCGAGGTTGCTCTTGACCGAGCCGAGCAGCAACGGCCGGTCCGCGTCACGCCCGAGGACCGCCGAAAGCGCCCCGGCCTCCAGCGGATCTCCCAGCGGCGTGCCGGTTCCGTGCGCCTCGACGTAGTCCACTGAGGACGGATCGATCCCCGCGTAGGCGTCCCGCAACAGCGCGGCCTGCGCTTCCGGGTTCGGCGCCGTCAGCCCGTTGGAGCGGCCGTCCGAATTCACCGCGCTGCCCCGCACCAGCGCCAGTACGCGGTCGCCGTCCCGCCGGGCCGCGCGCAACGGCTTCAGCACGACCACGCCGCAGCCCTCGCCGCGCACAATGCCGTCCGCGGCGGCGTCGAACGGCTTGCACCGGCCGTCGGCGGCGAGCACCCCCGCCCGGTGGAACCCCGCTGTGATCCCCGGCGACAGCAGCACGTTCACCCCGGCTGCCAGCGCGATTTCGCTCTCGCCGCGGCGCAGGCTCTGCACCGCCTGGTGCACCGCGACCAGCGACGACGAGCACGCGGTGTCCAGCGTGAGGCTCGGCCCGCGCAGGTCGAGCAGGTACGACAGCCGGTTCGCGGCGATGCTGGCCGCCGCCCCGGTCCCGGACCAGACGTCGACGCCCGCGACGTCGGTCATCGTCAGCGAGCCGTACTCGGTGGCCGACAGCCCGACGAACACGCCGGTCCGGCTGCCGCGCAGGCGGTGCGGCGGGATTCCGGCGTGCTCCAGCGCCGCCCACGCGACTTCCAGGAGGATCCGCTGCTGCGGGTCCATCGCCTCGGCTTCGCGCGGGGTGATGCCGAAGAACGCGGCGTCGAACCCGGCGACGTCGTCGAGGAAGCCGCCCTGCGCCGGCACGCCGGCAAGGTCTTCGGCGGGCGCGAACGTTTCCCAGCGGCCCGCCGGGACGTCGCCGATCGCGTCACCACCGGCATCGAGGAAGCGCCAGAACGCCTCCGGGGACTCGATCCCGCCTGGCAGGCGGCAGCCGAGGCCGATGATCGCGATCGGTTCCCCGGTCTCCCCCACCGGCTCCGGGATCCGTGCTGATTCCACTGTGGACAGGTGGGTGGCGAGCGCGGCGATCGTCGGGTACTGCCAGACGAGCGTCGGCGCCAGCGGGCGGCCGACGAACCGGCCCAGGTCGGCCGCGAGCGCCGTCGCGTCCCGTGAGGACAGTCCCAGCTCGTGGAGGGGACGGTCGGCGTCGACGTCGCCGAGCCGCTCCAGCAGCCAGGCGCGGATCCCGGCCGCGTTCACGCGAGCCGCCGCTCGGCCAGCGAACCGTCCGCATAGGACGCCCGGCAGCGGGCCCGGCTGATCTTCCCGCTCGACGTCCGCGGCACCTCGCCGGGCGCCAGGAAGACGACGTCGTGCAGGCGCAGCCCGTGCCCGGCCGACACCGCGGCCCGCAGGTCCGCGACCGCGTCGGCGACGTCGGCTTCGGCGTCCTTCGCGCGTTCCAGCACGACCACCGCCGCCTCTCCGTCGGGGACGTCGATCGCGAAGGCCGCCGCCGAGTGGGGCCGCACGGCCGGGTGTGCCTCCACCGTCTGCTCGATGTCCTGCGGGTAGTGGTTGCGGCCGTCGACGACGACCAGGTCCTTGAGCCGGCCGGTGACGAACAGCTCGCCGTCGAAGAGCACGCCGAGGTCGCCGGTCGCCAGCCAGCCCGCACCGGTGTCCGGGTCCAGCGGGGGCAGGCCGAAGATCGCCGCGGACGCGTCGGGCCGTCCCCAGTAGCCGCGGCCGACGTTCGGCCCGCTGACCCGGATTTCGCCGACTTCCCCCGGCTCGGCGGCATTTCCGGTCACCGGGTCGGCGATCCGCACCCGCTGGCCGGCCGGGCGGCCGCACGAGACGAGCGTGGTGCCGGACGCGGCCGGCACGGCGAACCCGGCGGCGAGGCGGTCCCGGTCGAACGTGACCTGCCGGGGTTCCTTCCCGCTGCCGGTCACGGAAACGAGCACGGTGGCCTCCGCCAGGCCGTAGGACGATCGGTGGACTTCAGGCCGCAGCCCGCACCCGCCGAAGGCGTCCTGGAACTTCGCGATCGTGGCCGGGAGCACCGGTTCGCTGCCGTTGATCAGCGACACGACCCGGCTCAGCTCCAGGAAGTCCTTTTCGGCCTCGGTCACGCGGGAAGCGCTGTAGGCGTAGGCGAAGTTGGGGGCCGCGCTGATCGCCCCCGGGCTCGCCGAAAGCGCTTGCAACCACCGCGCGGGCCGCTCGAGGAACGCCAGCGGGTCCATCAGCACCGCCGCCATCCCGCCGACCATCGGCGCGCCGATACCCAGGATCAGGCCCATGTCGTGGAACAGCGGCAGCCAGCTCACCGTCGACGTCGTCCGGCTCTCGACCCCGTAGGCCGCGCAGGCCTGCCGGGCGTTGGCGAGCACGTTGCGGTGGGTCAGCACCACGCCCGCGGGCGAGCGCGTCGAGCCCGACGTGTACTGCAGGTAGGCGACGGCGTCCGGATCGGGCCGCGGCCACTCGCGCGCTTCGGCCTCCGGCACCGCGTCCACGGCGACGACCTCGGGCCCGGCGGTGACTGTGTCGTTGGTTCCCGATCCGACGGCAGCCACGGCGGAAACTGTTGCGTCGCGCGGATCGGCTGCGGCCCCGCGTCCGCCTGCTTTCGGTCGGATCAGGAACTGGCGCACCGCGTCGAAGTCCGCCGCGGTGGTGAGCACGACCCGCGGGGTGCAGTCGGCGAGCGCCCCGGCCAGGCGGCCTTCGTGGCCGGGGAGCCCCGGGGCGAACAGCGGCACGGCGACCAGCCCGGCCCGCAGCGCGCCGAGGAAAGCCACGACGTAGTCGGCCGACTGCCCGGCCAGTACCGCCGCCCGCTCCCCCGGCGCCGCGATGTCCGCGAGCCGCGCCGCGACCGCGTCGACCCGCTCGTCGAGCGCCCGCCAGGTGAGCGTGACCGCGCGACCGTCCGCGGCGGCGCGGTGGTCCAGGTACGTGACGGCGGTTTCGCCGCCGAGCACCCGCGCCCACCGGGCCAGCAGGGTCGCGAACGATTCGCCGTCGTCGAGCTTTTCCGGCGTACCGGGAATCGGCTGGGAAATGGTTTCCATGGTCCCTCGCAGAGAGCGTTTACCGGCGCAGTGAATAGCCGCGCCCGTGCGGTTGTCAATCGGCGGTTCCCGGATGCTCACCGGGAAACGGGTTACGGGACCGCGCGTTTGTCACGCGGCGACGAGGTATCGGCGGAACGGGTCTTCGCCACGCGCACGGCCAGCAGCGCGCCGGCGAACGTCAGCGCGGCCGCGGCGAGCAGGCCGGCGGTGTAGCCACCGGCCAGCGCCACCGGGGGCGCGGCACCCGCGCCGAGCCGCACCGCGCGCACCGCCGTCAGCACCGCGCCGATCAGCGCGACGCCGAGCGCGCTCGACAGCTCCCGGGCGGCGGTGAGCAATCCGGACGCCGTGCCGGAATGCCGCTCCGCCACGACGTCCAGCGCGTGCGACGTCATCGGCACGGTGAAGGCCGACCCCGCGCCGATCAGGACCAGCCCGGGCACCCGCGGCCAGATCTCCGGGATCCGGTTGACCGCGGCGAGGGCCAGCAGCCCGGCCCCGACCACGGCGAGCCCGCCCGCTACCGTCCGAAGTGGACAGTGGCGGGCGACGGCCCGCGGCACCAGCGGCGTCGCGGCGATGACCGCCACCGCGACCAGGACCAGCGGCAGGCCGGCCCCGACCGGACCGAGCCCGAGGAACTCCTGGTGCAGCAACGGCGTGAAGAAGAAGATCCCGGAAATTCCCAGTCCCCACAGCAGTTGCAGGCCGAGCGAGCCGGTGAACACGCGGTTGCCGGTCAGCGCCGCCGGGACCAGCCGGTCCCGCGCCCGCCGCTCCCGGACGGCGAACACCATGCCGACCACGGCCCCCGCGGCGAGCAGCGGGAGCGCGAACCGGGGTTCGGCCAGCGCGGTGGTGAGCAGCACCAGGCTCGCCGTCACCAGGACCATCGCCGCGAGTGGCGGTGCGCGGGTCGCGCCGTCGGTGCGGCCGGGTGCCGTGGTCGCCGGCAGCAGCACGAACATCGCCGCCACGAACGGGAGGTTGACGAAGAAGATCCAGGCCCAGCCCAGGGAAGCGCTCAGGATCCCGCCGAGCGCGGGGCCGAGCGCCAGCGCCGCCGCGAGGCACGCGGTCCAGACCGCCGCGCCGAGCGTCCGGCCCCGCGCGTCGAGGTTCGTGCGCAGCAAGCTCAGCAGGCCGGGCACCAGGAACGCGGCCGCCACGCCCTGCAGCACGCGGGCGGCGACCAGCAGCCACAGCGACCCGGCCAGCCCGCCGGCGGCCGCGCCGGAGCCGAACGCGAGCAGTGCGGCGGACAAGGTCCGGCGGGGTCCCCAGCGGTCCACCAGCGCGCCCCCGGCCGGCAGCAATCCGGCGAACGGGAGCATGTAGCCGAGCGCGATCCACTGCAGCGCACCGAGGTCGAGCGCGAGGTCGCGGCCGATCGACGGCGCCCCGGCGGCGACGATGGTGTTGTCGAGCGTGGTGACGAACGCGCCGAGCGCGAGCAGCAGGAGCGTCGGCCGCCTCATCGCACGCTCCCGGCCAGCTCACGGGTGCGGACGCGGCGCCGGCGCGGGAACCACCAGTTCGCGGCGCCGAGGCGGGCCATCACCGCGGGCACGAGCACGCACCGCACGACGATCGCGTCCAGCAGCACGGCGACGGTCAGCCCGACGCCCGCTTCCCGCACGACCCGGGCGTCGACGAAGGCGAACGACACGAACACCAGCGCCATGATCAGCGCGGCCGCGGTGATGGTCCGGCCGGTCGCCGCGACGCCGTCGACGACCGCGGCCCGGGTGTCGCCGTGGCGGCGCCAGGCTTCCTGGATGCGCGCGATGAGGAAGACCTCGTAGTCCATCGACAGCCCGAACAGCCCGGCGAACAGGAACACCGGCAGGTACGGCTCGATCGGGGCGCCGAAGGTGTGGACCACCGCGCCCGTCGTCGCGGCCGCCGTCAGCAGGTTCATCACCGCCGCCGTCAGCGGGATCAGCACACTGCGGAACACCCAGGCGAGCAGCAGGACCGAGATGCCTACGACGCTGACCAGGAACACCGGCAGCCGCGCGGTGATCGCCGCCGAGAAGTCGGCCTGGGTCGCGACGAGCCCGCCGACGTGCGCGTCCGGGCCGCCGATCGTCGCCGCCATGGTCCGCGTCCAGGTCAGCAGCTCGGTGGTGGCCGGGTCGCCGGGCGCGGTCCGCGGGACCACGGTGAGCAGCCAGCCACCACCCGGCAGCGCGGCCGGCGGGCCGGCGTCGGCGCGGGCGAGCACCGCCTCCCGCAGCGTGCCCAGCGAGGCGTCGCCGGTGCCCACCACCAGCAGCGGGGCGCCGGCGCCGGGACCGAACCCGTCGGCCAGCAGCTCGGCGCCGGTCCGGGTGATGCTGCCGGGCGGGTCCTGCGCGGCGTCCGGCACGCCGAGCCGCAGCCCGGTCATCGGCAGCGCGAGCACGGCCACGACCAGCACCGCCGCCAGCGTGTACGGCCCGGGCCGCGCGGTCACCGAGCGCGCGAGCCGGGCCCAGCGGCCGCCGTTCCCCGCCGGCTTGACGCGCATCCGGGCGGCGGCGGGCCGCAGCAACGCGGGCAGCAGCGTCAGCGCGGCGAACGCGGTCAGCAGCACCGAAACCGCGGCGGCCACGGCGATCCCGTCGAGGAACGGCATGCCGACGGTCAGCAGCCCGGCCAGCGAGACGCACACGGTGACGCCGGCGAAGACCACGCTGCGACCGGACGTCGCCGCGGCGGCGGCCAGCGCGGCCGCCGGTGACGCGCCGTCCCCGCGGCCCTGCCGGTAGCGGGTCAGCACGAACAGCGCGTAGTCGACGCCGACGCCGAGCCCCAGCAGGGCGGCGATCTCGGTGCTGATCTTCGGGACGGTCATGACGTGCGAGAGCAGCGTGACGGCGGCCAGCGCGCAGCCCACCGAGACCGCCGCGGTGAGCACCGGCAGCAGCACGCAGGTCAGCGAGCCGAAGGTCACCAGCAGCACCAGCGCCGCGGCGAGCAGGCCGATCCCGGCGTTGCCCAGATCCGGCGCGGCCGCCGTCATCGCGGCGAGCTCGCCGGCCGCCCCGGCGGTCAGCCCGCGGGCGTCGCGGACGACGGCGGCCAGCGCGTCGGCCGTCCCCTGCCCCAGGTCGGCGGCCGGCGCGTCGAACCGCACGGTGAGCACGGCGGTCCGCCGATCGGCCGACACCGCGCCGGGGGTGACCGCGACGACGTGCGGGAGCGCCGCCAGCCGGGCGGCAAAGTCGTCGAGCCGGGCCCGGCCGGTGCCGGTGTCGATCGGGCTGTCCGGCGTGCGGGCGACGACCCGTTCCTCGGCACCGCCGGCACCGCTGCCGCGCAGCAGGTTCGCCGCCGCGGTGCTGTCCGCGGCGGGCAGGTCGATCGTGTCGCGGAAGGCCGCGCCGGTGTGCAGCGCGGCGGAACCGAGGCCCCCCAACGCCAGCAGCCACAGCACGACGACCGCACCGGCGCGGCGGGAGCACCACGATACGAGCGTCGTCATCCGGCCTCCTCGGTTGATCACGCTAACAACCAGGAAGGGCGCGAAGATACCGTCCCGGAGCACAAATCGCGGACCGGAAACCCTTGTGCCCGTGAGTGTTCCGCCGTTTGTCGGACAGGTGACAATAGTGGCCGCCGCCATTGGTCTCCACGTGACAGAACCCGGTCGCGCGGCAGGACCGGCGGTTGCCAACTTCAATTCCGTGTGAGTACATGACCTCCGCGCACCGGTGCCGGAAAGGGGTTGTGGCATGACGACGACCACTCAGATGATCCCGTTCCCCCGGGGCACCGGCCGCGCCCGCCAGCTGTGGTGCTCACTGCCGACGGAGGTCGCGCGGCGGTTCCGGCCGCACGCCGACCCGCTCGCCCGGCGGATCCTCGAGGAGGTTCAGCGGGCCGTGCCCGAGTACGCCAAGCCCCTCGAAGGCGAGTTCGGCAAGGTGATCGTGCTCGCGATCGAGCAGGCGGTGCTCAGCTGCATCGACAGCATCGAGGATCTTCCGTCCACACAGGACGATTGGGCGAGCTTGTTCGTGGAGGTCGGCAAACGCGTCCACCACGACGGTGGCAGCGTCAACTCCCTGCAGGCCGCCTACCGCGCGGGCGGGCGCGCGGCGTGGCGGTACATCGCGGAACTCGGGCAGGCGCACCGCTTCCCGGCCGCGGTGCTCTGCATCGGCGCGGAGGCGATTTTCGCTTACGTGGACGAGATTTCGGCGTATTCGGTCGAGGGGTACACGCTGGCGCAGGCGATGGCGGCGGGCACGCTCGAACGCCGTCGCCGCAGGTTGCTCGAACTGCTGCTCGCCACCCCGCCGTCGTCGCCGTCGACGCTCGCCACGATGGCCGAAGCCGCGCGGTGGCCGATGCCGGAGCAGGTCGTGGTCATCGCGCTCGAGCCGTGGACCGGACCGCACCCGCCGCCGTCACCGCGGTTCGCCGACGACGTGCTGATCGATCTCGACGGCGCCGAGCCCTGCGTGCTGACCCCGCACCCGGACCGCGACCTGCTCGGCCTCGAAGGCCGCCTGCCCGGCCGGCGCGCGGCGGTCGGCCCCCGCGTCCGCCCGGCCGACGCGGCGACGTCGGCGCGGTGGGCCCGCCGCACGCTCGACCTGGCCCGCCGCGGCCTGACCGGCGACCACCCGGTGACGCACACGGCCGACCACCTCGCGACGCACTGGCTGCTGCTCGACCGGTTTCTGCTGGACGAGCTGTCGGCCAAGGTCCTCGCGCCGTTCGCGGACCTGACGGCGAAGCAGCAGACCCGGCTGGCCGAGACACTGCTGTGCTGGCTGGAGCACAACGGGAGCACCCCGGAGATCGCGCAGGCGCTGGGGATCCACCCCCAGACGGTCCGCTACCGGGTGAGTCAGCTGACCGAACTGTTCGGCGACCAACTGGCGGATCCGGCGCGGCGCCTGGAGATCCAGATGGCGTTGCGCGCCCACCAGTTGCTGGGGACGCGCGCCTCGGGCTCTTGACCACATACCGCGCGCGATCCTAGAGTTCCAGCACGGTGTTAGCGTTAACAGCGTGCTGGAGGGCGTCCCGATGACCGCACCCGTTCCCGAGTTCTTCGGCCGCGCCGGCGAAACGGACGTCCACCGCTACACCCTGACCCGCCCCGGCGGCCTCACCGTCCGGATCCTCGACTACGGCGCGGTGATCCAGTCGATCGAGGCCCCGGACCGCGACGGCGAGTACCGCGACGTCGTCCTCGGCTACCCGGACCTGTACGGCTACGTCGCGAACAACCACCCGGACGCGGCGAGGGTTTTCCTGGGCGCGGCGATCGGCCGCTTCGCCAACCGCATCGCCGGCGGCACGTTCACCCTCGACGGTGTCCGGCACCGGGTGCCGCAGAACGACGGCAAGAACAGCCTCCACGGCGGCCCGGCCGGCTTCGACACGCGGGTGTGGTCCGCGACCCCGTTCCCGGACGGCCTCCGCCTGACTCTGACCAGCCCGGACGGCGACCAGGGCTACCCCGGCCGGCTCGCGGCCGAAGTGACGTACCGCTTGACTTCGTCCGGCCTGCACATGACCTACCGCGCGACGACCGACGCGCCGACGGTCGTCAACCTGACCAACCACACGTACTGGAACCTGGCGGGCGCAGGGGAGGTTTATGACCACCGGCTGGAGATCGCGGCGAGCCGGTATTGCCCCACCGACGCCGCCTTGATCCCCCTCGGCTCCCCGGTCGATGTGGCGGACACGCCGTTCGACTTCCGCCGCCCGTCCCCGATCGGCGCCCGCATCGCTGCGGCCGACCCCCAGCTGGCTCTCGCCGATGGTTACGACCACAACTGGGTGCTGGACGCCGATTCGCCATTTGCCGCGCGGGCTTGGGACCCGGCGTCCGGCCGCCTGCTCACGGTGCGAACGACGGAGCCGGGCCTGCAGTTCTATTCGGGCAACCACCTGCCCTCGCGCGGGGCGGGGTTCGCGCTGGAGGCCCAGCACTTCCCGGACTCGCCGAACCGGCCGGACTTCCCGAGCACGGTCCTGCGGCCGGGAGAGGTGTACCACCAGGAGACGGTGTACGACCTGAGCACGGCGGACGGGCTGCCGAAGGGGTGAGCGGTGGCCGGTGGCGTGAACAACACTTCGCCGACGGGTGCCGAGGTGCGGGGTTACCCTCGCCGGTCATGGGAGATCTTTCCGCCGACCTCGCGCCCACCGGTGTGCTGCGTGCCGCCATCAACCTCGGCAATCCGGTGCTCGCGCACGGGACCGCGGCCGAGCCCGGCGGGGTCACCGTCGATATCGCGCGCGAGGTGGGTGCACGGCTGGGCGTCGAGGTGGAACTCTTGTGCTTCGACGCCGCGCGGAAGTCGTTCGAGGCGCTGACCTCAGGGGCGGCCGACCTCTGCTTCCTGGCGATCGAACCGGCGCGCGCGGCCGAGGTGGCTTTCACCGCGCCCTACGTCGTCATCGAAGGCGTGTACGTCGTTCCGGACGGCTCGCCGGTCCGCTCCCCCGCCGACGTCGACCGGCCGGGCGTGCGGGTCGGGGTCAAGCAGGGGTCGGCGTACGACCTCTACCTGACCCGGACGCTCTCGCACGCGACGATCGTCCGCGGCGAGGACGGCGTCGTCGCCTTCGAAGAGCAGGGCCTGGAGGTGGCCGCCGGGATCCGGCAGCCGATGACGGCCTACGTGGCCGCACACCCCGGGACTCGGGTCGTCGAGGAGCGGTTCATGCAGATCCAACAGGCGGCGGGGACCACGCCGGGCCGCCGTCCCGAGACCATCGGGTTCCTGCGCGACCTGGTCGAGGAACTGAAGGCGAACGGCTTCGTCGCCGACGCCCTGCGCCGCGCCGACCAGGCCGACGCGACGGTCGCCGGCTGAGCCGGCCGCCGTTGTCCGGACGTTGATGTCCGGTCCCCTCGCCCCGGCGCCGGACAACCGCCGTGCGTTACACCTGAAGATCATCTGCCTCGCTGCGGATGACCACGGGCTCGACCACGAGGGGACGAACACCATGAAGCGCCTGCCCGCACTCGCGATGACCATGCTCGTCTGCGCCGACATCACCTGCGGCCCGGGTGGCGCCGCCTTTCGCGGCCGGGGCCGGGCACGCTGACCGGGGCCTCGCCGTGCACCGGATTTCGGTGCACCGGGTGCTCACCCGGCTTTCGGTGGAACCGGCCGCGCCGGGGAAGCCGGTGCGGATCCGCGAGGTGCTGACGGAGGTGACCGTGACAGCAGCTTTCGTGACGCAGGGCGAGCTCACCGCCGCCCAGCGCCCTTAGCGCGACTGCGCCCCGGCATCGATCATCCGTTGCCGCCGTCATCGATGCGCTATTGCGCCTTCTCGACGGTCGCAACGAGTGCTACGTTCCTCGTGGTGCAGGTCGAGACCCGAGGGGCTGCGATGAGGTTTACTCCCAGCGCTCACACCGACTCGTTCTGCCGCGACCGGCTGCCACCCGCCGAGCAGTGGCCGCGGCTGGTGTTCGACCTGCCGGAGCTGCGCTACCCGGACCGCCTCAACGCCGCGACCGCGCTGCTCGACGACACCGCCGCCCGCCTCGGCGCGGACTGGCCCTGCCTGCGTTCACCGCACGAGACGTGGTCATACGGCGAGGTGCTGGCGCGCGCCAACCGGATCGCGCACGTGCTCACCGCCGAACTCGGCGTCGTGCCGGGGAACCGGGTGCTGCTGCGCGGAACCAACACGCCGTGGCTCGCCGCGTGCTGGCTCGGTGTCCTCAAGGCCGGAGCCGTCGCCGTCACGACCATGCCGATGCTGCGCCGCCACGAACTGGACAAGATCGTCGATCGCGCCCGCCCGAGCGTCGCCCTCTGCGACGAGCGCCTGCTCGACGAACTGCCGCCCGGCCTGCCCACGGTCTCCTACGGCACCGAAACAGCCGAACTGGCCGGCCGCTGCGCCCGGCACCCGGCGACTTTCGAAGACGTGCCGACCGCCGCCGACGACGTCGCCCTGCTCGCCTTCACCTCCGGCACCACCGGGACACCGAAGGCGACCATGCACTTCCACCGCGACCTGCTCGCCATCGCCGACACGTTCTCCCGGCACGTCGTGCGCCCCACCGCGGACGACGTGTTCTGCGGGACGCCGCCGCTGGCGTTCACCTTCGGCCTGGGCGGCCTGCTGGTGTTCCCGCTGCACGCCGGCGCGTCCGTGCTCCTGCTGGAGCGCGCGACGCCCAAGGAGCTCGCCGCGGCCGTCGCCGAACACGCCGTCACCGTGCTGTTCACCGCGCCGACCGCCTACCGCGCGATCCTCGGCTCCGGCGACGGCCCGCTGCTGGCCGGCGTCCGCCGCGCCGTCTCCGCCGGCGAAGCGCTGCCCGAAGCCGTCGCCGAGCGGTACCGCGAGGTCACCGGCCGGCCGCTGATCGACGGCATCGGCAGCACGGAACTGCTGCACGTGTTCATCTCCGCGGCCGACGACGACGTCCGCCCCGGCCGCACCGGCAAGGTCGTGCCCGGGTTCCGCGCCGCCGTCCTCGACCTCGACGGCGCGCCCGTGCCCGACGGGACCCCCGGCCGGCTCGCGGTCCAGGGCCCGACCGGGTGCCGCTACCTCGAAGACCCGCGGCAGGCCGACTACGTCCGCGACGGCTGGAACATCACTGGCGACACCTACGTGCGCGAGCCCGATGGCTACTTCCGGTTCGTGGCGCGCAGCGACGACATGATCGTCTCCTCCGGTTACAACATCGCGGCTCCCGAAGTCGAAGAAGTGCTGCTCACGCACCCGGACGTCGAAGAGTGCGCGGTCGTCGGCACGCCCGACCCGGACCGGGGCTCGGTCGTGACGGCCTTCGTCGTGCTGCGGCCCGGCACGGCCCCAGGCCCGGACGTCGTGCACGCCCTCCAGGAGCACGCCAAAGCCGTTGCGGCGCCGTACAAGTACCCGCGGCGGGTGCGGTTCATCGACGCGCTGCCGCGCAACGCCAGCGGGAAGCTCCAGCGATTCCTGCTACGCGAGCGCTGACGGGGGTGACGGGCCCGCTGCCGAGGTGGGGTGGCGGTGGGCCCGTCACGTCTGTGGGGTGTCGAGGACATGCCTCCATGCTAGCCGATTATTCGAACAGGTGTTCGCGTCTGTTCAGGTGAACTCCGATCACGAAAAGTCACCAGAACCTGCCCTTTCTCGGCCGTTACAACACTTCCGGGCGACAACCAGTCCTCAATGGACAGTCACGGAGCAGGTTCGCGGGACCGTCACCCTGGCGTGCCGTGGAGCCGGTGGCCGGCCCCGGAAGCCGACCCCATAAAGTCTTCGCGCAGCCATCCGGAGGTGACCGCCAGCGTGCCCGAGGTCGACTACTACGAGGTGCTCGGCGTCCGCCGGGACGCGACGGCGTCCGACGTCAAAACGGCCTATCGCAGGCTGGCCAAGACCATGCACCCGGACGGCGGCGGCACGGTCGGCACGTTCCGGCTGCTGCGCGAGGCCTACGACGTCCTGAGCGACCCCGTCAGCCGCGCCCGCTACGACTCCGGCGGCGCGAAAGTCGTGCCCGTCCCGGTCCGCCCGCGGCCACGGCGCCGCTTCGGCGACGAGCCCGGGTTCGTCCCCGACCTGCCCGACCTCGACGCCGAAGACCTGAGCTGGTGGCACTTCGCCGGCGAGGACACCCGGATGCGGCACGGCCGCCGCCGCGGGCCGGGGCACACGCCGGTCGTCGCCGCGATGGCCGGGATGGTGCTCGTGCTGCTGCCGCTGGTCACCGGGGTCGGGTTCTCGCCGCCGGTGCTCATCGTGTGGCTGCTGCTGACCGCGGGCACGGCGCTGCTCGTCCAGCGGCTGGCGCGCGGCTACCTGCGCGCCGCACGGGCCCGCGAGGCCTACGCCGAGGAGTTCGGCGGCCGCACCGTCTTCGGCGCGCCC
Organism: Amycolatopsis lexingtonensis; assembly: GCF_014873755.1. NCBI lineage: Bacteria > Bacillati > Actinomycetota > Actinomycetes > Pseudonocardiales > Pseudonocardiaceae > Amycolatopsis > Amycolatopsis lexingtonensis. The sequence goes on along the minus strand of NZ_JADBEG010000001.1, from coordinate 617,799 downwards.
GGCACCGAGCGCGACGAGCTGGCCGAGCGCCTCACCGCCGAGCTGCTCGAGGCCTACCTGACCCGCCTCCCGGGCGCCCGCATCTTCCACGGCCTCGCCTGGCCGGGCTCGGTGTTCGCGGACGTCGACCACGCGGTGCTGTGCGGCAAGCGGCTGGTGCTCATCGAGTCCAAGCTCTGGCTGCCGGGCCACTACGAGACCGCCGAAGACGGGCGCCTGCTGCGCAACGGGCGGCCGTTCCGCGGCGGCGGGAGCCGGCTCGCCGAGAGCCTCGCGGCCTACCGCGACCTGCTGCCGGGCGTGGCCCTGCGCGGCGCGATGATCGTGTACCCGAGCCGCAGCGGCGACCTGACCACGGCCGACCCCGGCGACTGGGCGGCGGCGCCGATGACCCCGGAGGAGTTCCTCCACGAGATCGGCGAGTGGCTGGCGGCCGATCCGTCCACTGTGGACCACGAGGCGCTGCGGACGGTCCGCGACCAGGTCGTCGGCGGCGGCGGCCGCGCGGCGTGACCGTCTTGAATGACTCATTCAGGTCTTCGGAGGTCCTGAACGACTCATTCAAGACCTGCCCGGGCGAACCGGCACCGTGAGCCCGGCCGCCACGCTGGGCACCGTCCTGCTCGCCTACCTGCCCGCCGCGATCTCCCCCGGCCCCAACTTCGTCCTCATCGCCCACACCGCGGCCGCCGGGACCCGCAAAGCCGCGCTCGCCGTCGCGCTCGGGGTCGTCGCCGCGGGCGGTGTCCTGGCCGCCGTCGCCGTCTTCGGGCTGGGCACCGTCCTCGCCCACCACCCCTGGCTCGCCACGGCGCTCCGTGTCGTCTGCGGCGCCTACCTGGCCTGGCTCGGCCTCCGCCTCTGGCTCACCGCCAACGCACCGGAAACGGCCCCGCCCGAAGCCCGCGGCAACGCGTTCCGCCGCGGCGTCGTCAGCAACCTCACCAACCCGAAGGCCGCGGCGTTCTTCGGCAGCGTCCTCACCGCGACGCTGCCGCCCACCGAACCCACCGCCGTCAAGGCCGCCGCCGTCGCGCTGATCGTCGCCGCCTCGGCGGCCTGGCACCTCGGTGTGGCGCTGCTGTTCTCCTCCCCCGCCACCCAGCGCTGGTACGCCCGCGCGAAACCGGCCCTCAACCGCGTCGTGGGCACGATCCTCGTCGTCCTCGGCGCCGCCCTCGCCCTGACGCCGTGAAGGCCTCCCCGTGCGAGCGAGGAGGCCTTCACGAACCCTGCGAGAACTACCGGACGCCGCCCGAGGCGCGCTGCTTCTGCGCGTGCGCGGAGCGGGTGCAGACCTCGCCGACGTCGACCGTCTGGCCGCGGTCGACGAAGACGTCCGCCACGCCGACGAGCTTGCCGTTCGGCGACGAGCACGTCAGCTGGTAGGCCTCCTTCGTCCCGTACGTCGGCGGGGTCGGCGACGCGAACGACACGTCCCCGGTCCAGTCGTCGACGGCGTTCGGGTCGGCCTGGTCGTAGTTGACCACCACGGCCTTGTAGTCACCGGCCGGCGGGTCGAACAGCACGGCGTGCTCGGACGTCGTGCCGCCGTTCGCCGACGAGCTGACCAGGTTGCCGGCCGCGTCGTAGATGAACAGGTCCCAGTCGGTCGCGCTGTTCGCCCAGTTGATGTTGACGCTGAACTTCCCGTTGTCGACCTTCGGCAGGCCGTCGACGTGGAAGGTGAACGAGTCGCCCGCCGGGTCGGCCGGGTAGTTCTGGTTGATCGGCGGCACCCCGGCCGGGTTGGTGACCGCGAAGCCCTGCTGCGCCGGGCCCTGCGGGTCGCGCCCGTACCGGCCGGCCACGTACGGCCGCGTCGACGGGTTGACCGACCACGCGAAGCGCCCGCCGGTGGCGGTGAACTTCGAGTTCAGGTCGTCGGTGATGTAGATCGGCGGCTTGGTGGAGCCGTCGGGCTGGATCACCGGCGACGTCGGCGTCTGGAACGTCTTGTGCAGCTTGAGCTGGTAGTTCTTCGGCGCCGAGCCGATCAGCGTCGAGTGCTGCTGCGGGTCGGCCGCGTTGCCAAGCATGTCCAGGAACGCCTGGCGGTTGCCGCCCTTGCCGGCGCCGGCCGCCGGGGCGAGGCCCGCGTACTCGGCCACGACGCTGTCGGCGTAGGGGCCGTGGAAGCCGTTGCCGCCGACCTCGATCGTGAAGCCCCAGCCCGCGGTGGCCCAGTACGACCAGTCCTCGGTGGTGCCGGTCGTGTCGTAGAGCGCCCAGCTCGGCTCGCTCGTGTAGCCGTTGCGCGAGGCCAGCTTGTCGCCGAGGGCCTTGTACTGCGGCTCCTCCAGCGGCGGGCGGACGTCGGCCACGCCCGGCGGGCGCAGCACCAGCGCGGCGACGGTGTGCATCGTCAGCAGGTTCGTCACCTGGCGCGAGGACACGATCGAGCGCACGTTGCGCACCTCGGGCTCGCTGAACGGCGCGGACCCGCGGAAGGTGTCGCCGCTCCAGTTCAGCTCGGCGCCGTTGCCACCCCAGAAGCCGCCGTAGTTGCGGTTCGGGTCGGTGCCGCGGACGCGCCCGCCCGGGTTCGCCTTGCACACGCCGGTCGCGAACTGCGCCGGCGAGTCGTTGACGTTGCAGTTCTTGCGCTTCATCTCGTAGTCGAACCGCGTGAAGTCACCCTTCGGCTCGGCCTCGCGGGAGATCTCGAAGCCGTCGGGGTTGATGATCGGCACGACGATGTTGCGCGTCTTGCTCACCAGCCCGCGGATGGCGGCGTCGTGCGAGTAGCCGTTGACCAGCTCGTAGGCCCATTCCATGACGTGCTCGCCGGCCGGCCACTCCCGGGCGTGGTGCACGCCCATGGTGAAGTTGACCGGCTTGCCGTCGGTCAGGTTCTTGACGTCGGTGGCGATTTCGACGCCGACGACGTCGCGGCCTTCCCACGTCGATTCCGGCATGGTGAACGCCGAGACCAGGCTCGGGTTCTTGCGGGCGAGCTCCTTGAGCTCGTAGTTGTACTCGTAGAGGTGCCGGTAGCTGGTCCGCCCGGACGGCAGCGCCGAAGCGGCGGTCTTCGCGGCGTACTCGCGGTCGCTCTTGGCGTCCTGGACCGACTTGGCCGACAAGTCCGCCTCGAGCACCTTGGACTTGAAGCCGCTGCCGGCGAGCGTCTTGCGGTCGGCGTCGTTCGCCAGCACGACCTCGACGCCGGTCGCGTCGCCCTTCTCGGTGACGTCGAGGCCGAGGCCGGTGAGCTTGTTCTTGTCGGCGCGGGTCGGCGTCTCGACGCGGACGAGCTCCGCGCGCTGCGGCGCCGCGGCGGTCCCGGTCGGCGTGCCCTGCGGGGTCAGCGCGAGGAAGTCGACGCCGAGCTGGGCCTGCCCGGCCGAGCCGCCGTAGCGGCAGCCCTGGACGACGAGCTCTTGGCCCTTCTTCACGAAGCTCTCGGCAAGTTCGTGGGTGCGCAACGCCGTCGAAGCGGCGACGACGGCACCGGTCGCCTTGTCGAAAACGGCGACGTCCCAGTCGCCTTCGGTGCCCGGGGTCGCCTTGAGCCGGGCCTGGACGAGACCGTCCACGGTGGACGTGAGCTCGCGGCGATCGGTGCCCGCGGTGCCCTTGGGCAGCACTTTCGCGAAGCACGAGCGGGGTACGGACCTGTCGGCGCGCAGGATGTTCTGCGCCGCACCGGCGGTACCGGTGGGTAGCGCGACGAACGTTCCGGCCAGTGCGACGGCCGAAGCCAGCAACACCAGCCGTCTTGGTGAATTCCCCACAGGAAAAGCCTCCTTGACCGAGGGCCCGGCACGGCGGACGTACCGGTAGCGGGTGACCATAATGGAGGAAAACCGGCTGCGGTAACCGCCGTAAGTCGTACAGCCTTCAGCCCGTACGGCTGCCCCGAAGGACCTTTCACCGGGAGTTCAACCGGTGGTCGGCTACTGTCGGTCCATGGTCACGGTCCCTGCGCGACGGGTGTCGGTCGCGGTCTCGCTCAGCGGCCTGGCCGCGTTGGCCATCGGCGCCGGCCTGGTGCTGTTGCTGCAGGTCATCCCGCCGACCGACGCGATCAGCCCGACCCGCCGCACGATCAGCGAATACGGCCTGTCGGACCACAAGTGGGTGTTCGACCTCGCGGTGATCCTGGTGGCACTGGGCTCGGCCGCGGGACTGGCGGTGCTGGGCAGGCAACGCAGGCTGCCCGTGCCGGCGGCACTGCTGGGTACATTGTGGACGGTCGGGTTGCTGGTCATCGTGGCGTTCCCGAAGCCGGACTGGGCCACGGTCTCCCGCGCCGACTTCGGCGGGACGCTGCACCGGATCGCGAGCGTGGTGGCCTTCGTGGCGTTGCCGCTGGCGGTGCTGGTCGCGGCGCGCACGGCGTTCCCGGCGTCACCCGGCCGCCGCTGGCTGGCGCGTGTGCTGGCGATCCTTTCGCTGGGGTGGTTCGCGGTGATCCTGGGCGCGGTGGTGGTGGCCGCGGCCGAGGACGGGCGGTGGTGGACGCTGATCCCGCTGGGACTGGTGGAACGCGGGATGGCGCTGACGGAGCTGCTCGCGCTGGGCGTGCTGCTGGCGCCGGTCAGGTCCGGACCACCCGCTTAGAGCTGCGGTTCCACGGTGTTCACGAGCCTCGGGTCGGGCTCCCCGCCGGACATCTTCAGGAATCCCCGCGCCACCCGTGCCAGCAGCGGCCAGTTCTTCGGCTTCTTCTTGTCCACCCCGGCGACCAGCTGCTTGAGCATCGACAGCGTGTCGAAGTAGATCCGCTCGCAGACGAGCTTTTCCGCCGCGTCGAACACGAAATAGGCCGTCATCCGCACCCGGAAGCGCGAACCCGTCGCCGGGACCGGGCCCAGCGGACCCAGGTGCGTGCCCAGCAGCCAGAACTCCACGATGACCGCGTCCGCGCTGTGGCGCAGCGCGATCAGCTCGTGGTGCTGGTCGGGGAACGCCGTGCGCGTGTCGTGGTAGTAGCCGCGGACGGCGCCGTCGCCGTCGTGGACCGTCATCGTCGCGATGACCTCGTAGTGCGGGTGGGGGAACGTCGACAAGGTCGCGTCCCAGTCCTGGGCGACCTCGTCGCGGAAGTGGTCGAGCACCAGCTTCTGCCGGGCCGCGAGGACTTCGGGGGCGGGGATCGGCTGCATCGTGGCTCCGTATCTACGGTGTAGGTATTCGACGATAACCTACACTGTAGGCACGCCGAAAGAAGGGGGAAGCCGTGCTCGCAGGAGCTCTGGCCCACGCCAAACCCGTCGTCCGGTGGAGCCTCGGGCACGCGCTGCCCCGGACCGTGCTGCGCCGCGAGGCCAAGCGCGGCGACCTGCAGGGGCGGATGGTGGTCGCCGCCGCCGACGGGCGGGATCTGACCGGGCTGTTCGAGGAGATCCGCGCCGCCGGGCCGCTGGCGCGCACCCGGTTCGGCTGGATGACCACCACGCACGCCGCGGTCCGGGAAGTGCTCTCCAGCGAGGACTTCCGCGTCGGCGTGATCGGCGCCGACGGCTCCCCGCTCGGCCGGCTGGTCGAATGGTCCGCGGGCGAGCACCTGCACCCGGTGCGGCCGCCGTCGCTGCTCGCCGTCAACCCGCCCGAGCACACCCGCTACCGCAAGCTCGTCACCGGCGTGTTCACCGCGCGCGCCGTCGAGCAGCTGCGCGGCCGCGTGCAGGAGATCGCCGACGGCCTGCTCGACGGGCTCGACCCGCACCGTCCGCTCGACCTCGTCGAGTCCTACTGCGGGCTGCTGCCGGTGACCGTGATCAGCGAGATCCTCGGCGTGCCGCCGTCCGACCTCGGCAAGGTGCTGGCCCTGGGTTCGGCGGCCGCGCCCAGCCTCGACCTCGGCCTGGGCTGGCGGACGTTCCGCCACGTCGAGACCGCGCTGGGCGAGTTCGACGCCTGGCTCGGCGAGCACCTCGACCACCTGCGCCGGCACCCTGGCAAGGACCTGTTCAGCAAGCTCGTCGCGGCCCGCGACGACGGCGTCGGCCTCACCGAGACGGAGCTGAAGTCGACCGCCGGCCTGGTGCTGGCGGCCGGGTTCGAGACGACGGTCAACCTGCTCGGCAGCGGTATCGCGCTGCTCGCGGGCGATCCCGGGCAGCTCGCCGTGCTGCGCGAACGTCCCGAGCTGTGGGGCAACGCCGTCGAGGAGGTGCTGCGGTACGACCCGCCGGTGCTGCTGACCGGGCGCCTCGCGACGCGCGCGACCGAGATCGCCGGGGTGCCGCTGCCGCGCGGCGCGCTGGTGACCACCGTGCTGGCCGGCGCGAACCGCGACCCGAGCGTGTTCGCCGACCCGGCCGTCTTCGACGTCACCCGGGAACGGGCGCGCGACCACGTGGCGTTCGGCGCCGGCCGCCACCACTGCCTGGGCGCGTCGCTGGCGCGCATGGAGGGCGAGATCGGGTTGCGCACGATCTTCGAGCGGTTCCCCGATCTGCGTGTGCTGCCCGGCGGCCGCCGCCGGTCGACGCGGATCCTGCGCGGCTACGAAACCCTGCCCGCGGTGCTCACGCCGTGACGACCCGGCGCGGACGGCCGCCCAAGGAGGCCGGTGGCCTGTCCCGGGACCGGATCCTGCGGGAAGCACTCGCCCTGGTCGACGAAGAGGGCCTGGACGCGGTCAGCATGCGCAAGCTCGCGCGGCGGCTCGGCGTCGACCCGATGAGCCTGTACAACCACGTCGACGGCAAGGACGCGCTGCTCGACGGGGTCGCCGAGGTGCTGCTCGCGGCGATCCCGGCACCCCCGCCGGGAGACCTGCGGGAGACGATGTCCGCGCTGGCGCACGGTTTCCGGGACGCGATGCTCGGGCACCCGCGGGCGGCGCCGCTCGTGCTCACCCGCCAGCTCGCGTCGATGACGGCGCTGGCGCCGGTCGAGGCCGTGCTCGGGCCGCTACTCGCGGCGGGTTTCCCACCGGATCGGGCGGTGCACGGGCTGCGGGCGGTCCTGGCGTTCCTCATCGGCACGCTGATGCGGGAGGTCGAAGCCGCGCCGACGTTCAGCAGGACCGGCGACCCGGGGCGGCTCGCGGACCTCTCGGCGTCCGGCCTGCCCGCCGTTTCCGCGGCGGCGCCGTACCTCGCGGTGTGCGACCACGAAGCGGAGTTCGAATTCGGGCTGCGGATCCTGCTCGACGCCCTCAGCGAGCCCTAGCGGATCCGTTCGTGCAACGCGGCCATCCGCGCGTCGAGGTCGGCCGCCGTCCTGGCCGCCGCCGACAGCTCGCCCGCGAAGTCCGGCGGGACGCGGTCGCGGTACTTGTACGACAGCTTGTGCTCGACGGCCGCCCAGAAGTCCATCGCGATGGTGCGCAGCTGGACCTCGACCTTGACCTTTTCGACGCGGTCCGACAGGAACACCGGGATGCGGACGATGAGGTGCAGGCTGCGGTAGCCGTTCGCCTTCGGTTGAGCGATGTAGTCCTTGGTGCGCAGCAGCTCGACGTCGTCCTGCGCGGTGAGCATCCGGGCGACTTCGTAGACGTCGGACACGAACGGGCACACGACGCGGATCCCGGCGATGTCGTCGAGCGCGCCGGCGGCGGACACCCAGTCGCTGCCGAGGCCGCGGCGGTGCACCTTTTCCTTGATCGCTTCGGGCCGCTTGACCCGGCTGGTGATGTGCTCGATCGGGTCGTGCTGGTGGACGAAGTCGAACTCCTCGCTGAGGATGCGCAGCTTCGTCATCAGCTCTTCGATGGCGAACTTGTACATCAGGAGGAACCGCGGGAGCTGCCCGGCGACGGCGAGCTCGTCGGCCGCCTCACGCAGGGAAGCGTCCTCGGCCGCCGGGTCGGTGGTCACTGAAGCCTCGTGCTGTCGTCGGTCGCTTGCGGGCGCCAGGGTACTGCGCTCTGGTTTGAGAACGATCGGCGACGGGCCGGAGTTCCCGCGTGTCACCGGTTCGGGGGACTTCGGGGTCTCCGGGTGGCGGAGGGTGAGCACCGGCCCGCCGCCGGTGCTCACCCTCCGGGTCTTCTACTTGCCCGCGGTCGCGGTGGCCGTGGCTGTGTCCGTTGCCTTGGCCGCTTGGGCCGCGACGCACTTCTCGGCGGCCGCGGCGCTCTGCTCGGCCGCCTGGGCCTTGCCCTTCTGGTGGGCCTTGCCCTTCTGGTCGGCGGCCATGCCCTGCTGCTCGGCTGCCTTGCCCTGCTGCTCGGCCGCGCCCTTCTGCTCGGCGGCCATGCCCTGCTGGTCGGCCATGCCCTGCTGCTCGGCTGCCTTGCCCTGCTGCTCGGCCGCGCCCTTCTGCTCGGCGGCCATGCCCTGCTGGTCGGCCATGCCCTGCTGGTCGGCGGTGGCCTGGGTGACGCAGTCGAGGATCGCCGCGCAGTCCTGCGCGGAGACCTCGTTCTGGGCGGCCGCGTCCTGCTGGTCGGCCGCGCCGTTCTGCTTGGCCATGCCGTTCTGGCCCGCCATGCCCTGCTGGTCGGCCATGCCGTTCTGGTTCGCCATGCCGTTCTGGTCGGCCATGCCCTGCTGGTTCGCCATGCCGTTCTGCTCGGCCATGCCGTTCTGGCCCGCCATACCTTGCTGGTCGGCCATGCCGTCGGCACCGGCGGCCTGCGCTACGCACTTCTCGACCACCGCACAGGCTTGGGCGGCCGCGGCGTTCTGGTCGGCGGCGTTCTGCTTCTCGGCCGCCTTGGCCGCGGCCTTGCCTTTCTGCTTGGCCTTGCCCTGCTGATCGGCCATGCCGTTCTGCTCGGCCGCCATACCGTTCTCGTCGGCCGCCATGCCCTGCTGATCGGCCGCGCCGTTCTGCTCGGCCGCCATGCCGTTCTGGTCGGCCATGCCCTGCTGCCCGGCCATGCCGTTCCCGTCGGCGGCCATGCCGTTCTCGGCGGCCTTGCCCTTCTTCTCCGCCTTGCCGTTCCCGGCCATGCCCTTCTGCTCGACCGCCGCCGCCTGGTCCGCCGCTCCGGCCACCGCCGCGCACTCGGCCGCAGCCGCGTTGGCCGCTACCTTCGCTTCACACCCAGCGGCCTCCCGCCGCTGTTCGATCTGCTGGACCACCGCCTGGCGGTTGGCGATGCGGGCCGCCGATTGGGCGTCCGGGGCGGCTTGCTGGCCCGCGATGAAGGTCAGGTTGTTCTGCAGCGCCGTGCCCAGACCACTGCAGTTCTCGGTCGCCGCATTGCTCGCCGGGCTGCTCAGGGCGATCGCCGTCGCGGTCGCCCCCGCGACTCCCAGCAGCGCGACCAGCCCGATCGTCGCCGGTTTGCGGTGTCGTCCGGTACTGCGCGTGTGGGGCATCAGCCCCTCCTCTCGGGTCGCCACCTCACCCAGTCACACGGCGGAAGCGGCCGAGTGGTTCACGGCGATCGGAAAACGACCCGAGAGTCCTTTATGGACTAACCCAGCGAAGCCAGCTGCGGCACCGCCGGCGCCATGTCCTCGATCCACGCCGACGGCGAGCCCGTCGTCGGGGTGATGATCGCCGTCTGGATGCCCAGCTTCGCGTAGTCCGCCATCGAACGGACGAAGTCGTCGCGGGTCTCCGGGGTCGGGCGCGGGTTGTTGGCCAGGACCGTCTTGCGGATCGTGGCGTAGTCGCGGCCGACGTCGTCGCAGTGGCGGCGCAGCACGTCCAGCTTGTGCGCCACGTCCTCCGGCGACGAGCCGAACAGGTTGCACGCGTCGCCGTACTGGGCGACCAGGCGGAGGGTCTTGCGCTCGCCCGAGCCACCGATCAGGATGTTCGGGCGGTGGAGCGGCTGCGGCGAACACAGGGTCTCCGCCAGCTGGTAGTGCTTGCCCTCGAACGGGCCGTTGGCCGCCGGATCCCACATCTGGCCGCAGATGCGCAGCGTTTCCTCCAGGCGCTCGAAGCGCTCGGCGACCGGCGGGAACGGGACGCCCATCCCCCGGTGCTCGCGCTCGAACCAGGCCGCGCCGATGCCGAGGGCCGCGCGGCCGCCGGAAAGGACGTCGAGGGTCGTGACGATCTTCGCGAGCAGGCCCGGGTGGCGGTAGGTCACGCCCGTGACCAGCAGGCCGAGCTCGATGCGGGACGTGTGCGCGGCGAGGTAGCCGAGCGTCGTGTAGCCCTCCAGCATGTGCGACTCGGCGGGGAGGCCGGTGGGTTCGATCTGGAAGTAGTGGTCCATGAAGGACAACCAGGTCGCACCGGCCTCCTCCGCCGCGGCGCCCACCCGGGCGAGCTCGCCGGCGATGGCGGCGGGCCCGCCGTCGATGTCGAAGATGGGCAGGTGGAAACCGAGTTCCATGGGGTGTTCTCCTGACGTGCGGTCGAAGTGACCCCACGTTAGGTCCTGGAGCGCGCTCCAGGTCAAGCTAGCTCAGCCGCGCCACCAGGTCCGTCGCGATCCGGTGCTCCACCGGGGCCGGGACCGGCTGGACGCCCGGCGCGAGCCCGCCCGCCACCGCCGCCAGGCTGCGGACCTGCAGCGTGAGGCCCAGATCCATGGCCTGGATCGAGTTGCCGGTGGCCGCCGTCAGGTTGAGCATCCGGCCCTGGTCGAGGACGACGACCTCGCGGCCGTCGGCCAGCACGTGCCCGGTGCGGCGGCCCGGCGCGCCGTACTCGACCGTGCGGACCGTCGCCGCCCGCAGGGCCGCCGCGTCGATCTCCCAGGCGAAGTGCCCGACACCCGCGATCAGCGCGCCATCGGGCAGGGCCGCCAGTTCCTCGGCACCGACGACGCCAGGAGCGCCCGTCGCCGTGAAGACCGCCTGTGCGTCAGCCAGGACTTCGGTCGAAGAGCCGACGCGGTGACCGTCCAAAATGGCCTGCAGCGCCCGCATCGGATCCGGTTCGCACACCGCGACGCGCGCGCCGAGGCGGGACAGCGTGTCCGCGACGCCCTTGCCGCACGGGCCGTAGCCGAGCACCGCCGCGCGCATCCCCGGCACCATCAGGTTGGTGGCGTTGAGGAATCCCTGCACGACGCTCTGCCCGACGCCGAATTCGTTCTCCACCAGCAGTTTCAGCCGCGAGTCGTTGATCACGACGATCGGGTGCGCGACGCGCTCCTCCCGCAGCCGGACGCCGCCGGTCGTCGTCTCCTCGGTGCCGCCGAGCCAGCCGGACGGCGCGCCGGAGCGCAGCAGCGAAAGCGTCAGGTCGGCGCCGTTGTCGAGGGTGAGGTCGGGCTCGCACGCGAGCACCCGGGCGACGTTGCGGGCGTGGTCGGCCTCGTCGTCGGCCCGGCGGGTGTGCACCGCCACCCCGAGGTCCCGCAGCGCCGCGGCGACGTCGTCGTGGGTGGTGCCGGGCGAGCCCGTCAGGGTGACCTCGACCCCGGCACGGGCGAGCAGCGTGACCAGCGCCGCCGTCTTGGGCTCGACGTGCAGGCACATCGCCAGGCGCCGCCCGGCGAGCAGGGGCGCGGCTTCCTCGACGGCGGTGGCGGTCAGCGGCATGTGCTCGAGCGCCCAGCGCACGGATGAAGACATGGTTTTCCTTACGGTTGAGGGAAGAAAGGGGTTCCGGAGCGGGGAACACCTCAACCGTAGAAATCACAGCGGTACGAGTGATCGCCGAAGATCGCCCGTCCGTCCACGCCGTCCAAGCTACCGCACGACGGCGAGGTCCGAGGCGGCCAGCTCGGCCCGGGTCGGGATGCCCTCCCAGTCGCCCGGCACCGCGCACACGGCCGTCCCGAGGGCGGTCGCCGTGGCCAGGCACTCGCGGACGGACCGGCCGGCGGCCAGTTCGGCCAGGTAGCCGCCGACGAAGGCGTCCCCCGCGCCGACCGTGTCGACGACCTCGACCGCTCGCGCGCCCACGTGGATCGACTCGCCGCCGTCCCGTGCCACCGCGCCGAGCGCACCCAGCTTGACGACGGCGGTGGTGGGCCCGAGCGAAGCCAGCCGGGCGGCCGAGGCGGCCCCCTCGGCGACCGTCGCCTCGTCGGAAGACGGCCAGCGGCCGTCGAGGACCAGCGTCGCTTCGGCGGGTCCCGCGAACAGGAGGTCGGCCGCCGCCGCCAGCCGCGCGAGCACCGGGGCCGCCACCTCGTCGGGCCACAGCGACCGCCGGTGGTTGACGTCGAAGGACACCAGCGTGCCGTGCGCGCGGGCCACGGCGATCGCCCGCTCGACCGCCGCCAGCGGCCCGGGGCCGAGAGCGGGCGTGATGCCGGTCAGGTGCAGCACCGCGGCCGAGGCGATCAGCGGCTCGTCGACGTCGTCCGGAGAGAGCCTCGACGCCGCGCTGTCACGGCGGTAGTAGCGCACCCGCCACGGGCGGCCGCCACGCAGCTCTTTGAGCATCATCCCGGTCGGCGCGGCGTCGTCGCGCCGCACGACGACGTCGACGCCTTCGCCGCGGATCTCCTTCACCACGAGGGCGCCGAGCGCGTCGTCGCCGACGCGGCTGATCCACGTGCAGGGCACGTCGAGCCGGGCCAGCGCGATGGCGACGTTGGACTCCGCGCCGCCGATGCCGACGGTGAGCCCCGTGCCGCCGGTGATCCGGCCGGCCGGGGGCGTGGTCAGCAGCGCCATGGTTTCGCCGAGCGTGACGACCGAGCCGGTCATGGTTCTCCGATCCGCAGCAGGACCTTGCCGACGCCCCCGGCGGCCGCTTCGAGGGCCTCCTCGGCGCGGTCGACGGCGAAGGTGCGGGTGATCAGGGGGCCGACGTCGAGGCCGTCGCCCAGCGCGGCCAGGGCGTCGTCGAGTTCGCCGGCGAACCGGTAGGAGCCGGTCCAGGTGATCTCGCGGGTGACCAGGTCGCCCAGTTCGGCCGGGGCGGGCCGCCCCGGCAGGTTGCCGACCTGGACGAGCGTGCCGCCCCGCGCGGTCGCCCGCAGGACGCCGCCGAGCGCGGCCGGGGCGCCGGAGGCCTCGAAGACGATCTCGACGTCCTCCGGGAGCCGGTCGCCGCCACCGAGGTCACGCACGTCGTCCGCGCCCATCGCCCGCGCGATGGCCAGCGCGCCGGCGGAGATGTCCGCCGCGACGACCGTGCGGGCGCCCCGGTGCTTCGCGGCCGCGACGACCAGCGCACCGATCGGGCCGGCGCCGTTGACCAGCACGTCCCGGCCGCGCACGTCCCCGGCACGGCCGACGGCGTGCAGCGCGACCGCGAGCGGCTCGGCCAGCGCGCCTTCCCGCGTGCCGACGCCGTCCGGCAGCGGCCGGATCTGCGCCGCGGGAACCACCTTGTACTCGCAGAATCCGCCGTCGGTGTGCGGGTCGAAGGCCGCCGAGCCGAAGTAGCGCACCTGCCGGTGCAGGTTGGTGCGCCCGGCGAGCCGCTCGGGCAGCGGGTCGTCCCCCACGACCCGGGCGGGGTGGACCGTGACCGGCCGGCCGTCGACGTGCCCGGCCACCTCGTGCCCCAGCACCAGCGGGTGCCTGAGCACCGCGGTGCCGGACGCGCCGTGGCGCCAGTACGCCAGGTCGGAGCCGCAGATCCCGCCCCACTCGACGGCGAGCAGGACCTCCCCCGCACCCGGCACCGGCGCCGGGACCTCGTCGACGCGGACGTCGCCGGCGCCGTGCACGACCACCGCCTTCACGCCGCGTCCTCCAGCCGGACCAGGTCGCGGCCGCGCATCTCCGGCGACAGGAGCGTCGCCACGAGCGTGATCAGCGAGTACACGACGAGCATCGCCGCGACGGGCCACCAGTGCCCGGTCGCCGCGGTGAGCGTCGCGGCGACCACCGGGCCGATCGCGGTGGCGAGGATCCCGCCGATCTCCTTGGCCAGCGCGAGCTGCGTGAACCGCGTGCGGGCGCCGAACAGTTCCGCCATGGCCACGCTCTCCAGCGAGAACAGGCCGAGCACGCCGACGTTGAGCGCGATGATCATGCCGACCTCGAGCGCGAGGGTGGTGCCGCTGGTGATCAGGAACATCAGCGGGAACGCGAGCACAGCGGTCAGCAGCGTCAGCGCGATGTAGACCGGACGCCGCCCGAAGCGGTCACCGAGCATGCCGACCAGCGGCACGGTCAGGAACCCGAGCAGGGAGCCGTAGACGATCGCGGTGGTGGGCACGGACTTGCTGACCGCGAGGGTGGTCGCGACGAAGCCGACGAGGAACGTCTGCACGACGCCGGAGTTGCCCGCCTGCCCGAACCGCAGCCCCAGCGCCAGGAAGAACGCCTTGCCCTTGCGCTGGCGCAGTCCCGCCTCCAGCACGCCCTGGTCCGCCAGCTCGGTGCGGGACAGCGCGACGCCGTCCACGACGTCCGGGCGTTCCTCGAACACCGGGCTCTCCTTGAGGTTGCGGCGCAGCCACACCGCGAAGACCATCAGCACGAAGCTGAGCAGGAACGGCAGCCGCCAGCCCCACGACAGGAGCTGCTGGTCCGACAGCACGCCGATCAGCAACGCCCACAACGCGGACGCGGCGAGCGTGCCGGAGTTGGTGCCCAGCGAAACCAGCGACGCGATCAGGCCGCGACGGCGCACCGGCGCGTACTCGGCGAGCATCACGGTGGCGCCCGCGATCTCCGCGCCCGCGCCGAAGCCCTGGATCAGGCGCAACGCGACGAGCAGGATCGGCGCCAGGATGCCGACAGCCTGGTAGGTCGGCAGCGCGCCGATCAGCGTCGTCGAGACGCCCATCAGCGAGATGGTGATGAAGAGGACCTTCTTGCGGCCAAGGCGATCGCCCATCCGTCCGAAGTAGACAGCACCGGCGAGGCGGGCCACGTACCCGACGCCGTAGGTGGCCATCGCGGCGATCAGCCCGATGGCGGGGCTGACGTCGGGGAAGAAGATCTTGTTGAAGACGATGGCCGCGGCGAGGGAGTAGAGCTGGAAGTCCATGAACTCCATGGCCGTGCCCAGCCAGCCGGACACCGCGGCCCGGACGAGATCGCGGGTGGTGCGGTTCTGTTTCACGGCCACCGCCGGTGGGGTGTCGGTCATCACTGTGCTCCGTTGCTCGTGATCGGTGGGGTCAGAGTTCGACGCGCCCGGCGCGCAGCGCGGGCAGGTGCGTGGCGACGGCTTTCGGAAGGGAGTCGAGGTCGGGCGCGTCGATCAGCCGCAGCAGCCGCCGGACGGCCTCGACGTCGTCGGTGGCGCTCCAGCAGGCGGCCAGCTCGCCGGACCGGGGGTCGGTCATGCCGGTGCTCGCGCCGGGTTCCGTGGCCCGCGCCCAGGCGGCCAGCGCGAGTTCCAGCAAGGGTTGGCTGCCGGTGTCGCGGAGGGTCCCGAACCAGCGTTCGGGCAGTTTCAGCGAACCGTCCGAGCCGATCTGGCTCAGCCGGTGCCGGATCGCCGGGTTCCGGAACCGTTCGACGAGCTGGTCGACGTACGGCCCGTGCTCGCCGGGCAGCACCGCCGCGGCTTCGGCGCCGAAGCCGCGGACGAACTTCTCGCCCCAGTCGGAGGCGAGGACGTCGGCGATCGTCTCGTACCCGGCCGCGGACCCGAGGTAGGCCAGCGCCGAATGCGTTCCGTTGAGCAGCCGCAGTTTCTGCTGCTCGAACGGGGTCACGTCGGGCACGAACCGGGCGCCGTCCCACGGCGGGACCTCGGCGGCGAACGCGTCTTCGAGGACCCACTGGCGGTACGGCTCGGCGAACACCGGCACGGCGTCGTCGAGGCCGAGCGCCTCGGCGGCCTGCGCGCGGTGTTCCGGGGTCGTGGCCGGGACGATCCGGTCGACCACAGTGGACGGGAACGCGACCGATTCCGCCAGCCAGGCCAGCATTTCGTCGCGGCCGGGCCCGGTCACGGACTCCCGGACGGCGCGCTCCAGCACGCGGCCGTTGCCGGTCATGTTGTCGCACGAGATCACGTTGATCGGCGCGCCGCCGCGCCGGAACCGGCCGGCGAGCCCGGCGGCGAGGGCGCCGATGACGGGCCCGCTGCGGTACCCCTTCTCCGTGATGGTGAGCGTCACGACCGTGACGTCCGGGGACGCGAGCAGCTCGCCGACGCGCGTGGCGTCCGAGCCGAGGTGCAATGCCTCGACGATCGAGCCGATGACGCGGGTGGTCGTGTCGGTCACCGTGTAGAGGAGATCCTGCTCGCGCAGCGCGGTGACGACGTCCGTGGAGCGCGGGGCCACCGCGGCGATCCCCCACGGCGCCTCGGTGTACACGGCCTGGTGGGCGCGGTGGAACGCACCAAGTCCGAAGTGGACGATCCTGGGCCGTGTCGCCCGCGGGATGTCCACTGTGGACGAGTTGAGCCGCTTCATCGCCGTCACCAGTCGTGGACGGAGCCGTCGAGGCGGCGCGCCACCGGGAGGTACCGGGGGTCGTAGGGGAACTTCTCCGCGGCTTCGTCGTCGTATTCGATGCCCAGGCCGGGTTCCTCGGACGGCAGCAGTATCCCGCCGGCGTAGGTGGGCCCGCCGTGGAAGACCTCCGCGGTCTCGTCGGCGTAGCCCATGTACTCCTGGATGCCGAAGTTCGGCACGGAGATGTCGACGTGCACCGCCGCGGCGAGCGTCACCGGCGAGAGGTCGGTGGCGCCGTGCGAGCCGGTGCGCACCTGGTAGAGCGCGGCGAGGTCGAAGATGCGGCGCAGGTGGCTGATGCCGCCGGCGTGCACGACGGTGGTGCGCACGTAGTCGATGAGCTGCTCGGTGATGAGGTGCTGGACGTCCCAGATGGAGCTGAGCGCCTCGCCGACGGCGATCGGCGTGGTCGTGTGGCTCCGGATCAGCCGGAAGGCTTCCTGGTTTTCCGCCGGTGTCGGGTCTTCCATCCAGAACAGCCGGCAGTCCTCGACGGCCTTGCCGAACCGCGCGGCCTCGATCGGGCTGAGCCGGTGGTGGACGTCGTGCAGCAGGTGGAAGCCGAAGCCGAACCGCTCGCGGACCTCGCGCAGGTACGTCGGCGCGAAGTCGAGGTAGTCCTCGGTGCTCCAGGGCTGTTCGTCGGGCAGCGCGGTCGCGGCCGGCTCGTAGACCTTGCCGTGGCGGACGCCGTAGCTGCCCGCGATGCCGGGTACGGCGGCCTGCGCGCGGATCGCGCGGTAGCCGAGGTCGCGGAAGCGGGCGACGTCGTCGAGCAGGGCCGGGACGTCTTCGCCGCTGGCGTGGGAGTAGACGAGCACGCCGTCACGGGCGCGGCCGCCGAGCAGCTGGTAGACGGGCAGGCCGGCGACCTTGCCCTTGATGTCCCACAGCGCGGTGTCGACGGCGGCGATCGCGGTCATCGTCACCGGCCCGCGGCGCCAGTACGCGCCGCGGTAGAGGTACTGCCAGGTGTCTTCGATGCGCGCCGGGTCGCGGCCGATCAGCAGCGGGACGAGGTGGTCGCGCAGGTAGCTCGCGACGGCCAGCTCACGGCCGTTGAGGGTCGCGTCGCCCAGGCCGGTCACGCCGTCGGACGTGGTGATCCGCAGCGTCACGTAGTTGCGGCCCGGCGAGGTGACGAGCACCTCCGCGCGTTCGATCGTGCTCACGCCATCTCCTGTTCATCAGTGCTTGTATACAAGCTCCTGTCGGCTAGGATGTCAAGGGTGACCGAACGGAACAAGCGCGGGACCAACCGGCGTGCGGTGTACGAGACGCTGCGGCGCAAAGTGCTGACGCTCGAGCTGCCACCCGGCGCCGCGCTGTCGGAGAACGAGCTGGCCGCGAGCCTCGGCGTCAGCCGGACCCCGGTCCGCGAAGGCCTGATCCTGCTGTCGGACGAGGGCCTGGTCCAGGTGTTCCCGCAGATCGGCTCGTTCGTCTCGCGGGTCGACCCGCAGCGCGTCGCGGACGCGCAGTTCCTGCGCGAAGCCGTGGAGCTGGCGGCGCTGGACGACCTGCCCGCCACGCTGGACGACGCCGTCGTCGAGGACCTGCTGGCCAACCTGGAGCGGCAACGGCGCCCGGACATCGGCCTCGAGGAGTTCTTCGCCCTCGACGAGGCGTTCCACCAGGGCCTGCTGACGCTGAGCGGGCACGCGAACGCGTGGACGACGGTGGCCTCGGCCAAGGGCCACCTCGACCGCGCCCGCCGCCTCGGCCTCTACGACGCGCAGTCCCCGGCGGAGTTCGCGACCCAGCACGTGGAGATCCTCGACGCGGTCCGCGCGGGCGACATCGCGGTGGCGCGCACGGCGATGCGCCGGCACCTGCGGGCGGTGTTCGAGGACGTGGAGCGGATCCGGGCGCGGTCACCGGAGCTGTTCAGCGCGGACCCGACGTCGGTCCCGACGCGGCGCAACGTCGTCGTGTGGGAGTGACGCCGCTCAGGCTCGGTAGTCTTCGAACTCCCAGAGCCCGTACCGGCTCAGCTTCGCGGTGACCTCGTGCCAGTCCGCGCCGCCGCACCCGGTCACCAGCCCGTCGAAGTACGCGACCAGCGCTGGCCAGTCGAACCGGTCGACCACGACGTGGTGCCGCCCGGTGATCGGCCCCTCCTGCCGCGCCCGTGCCCGCAGCCACCCGGCGCTGCAGACTTCGAAGCAGAACGACTCTTCGCCCGGCTCCCCCGCCGGTCCGGCGATCAGCTGGACCAGGAACATGAAGCACTCCGGGTCTTCGGGGACGTACGACTCCGGGTCGATGTCCGGCGTCAGCAGGCACTTGATCTCGGCGCGCACGGGACCAGTGTGCCCGCTCAGCGCAGCGCCGCGGCGAAGAACGCGGCCACGTCCGGTGACGTCGTCACCGTGACGCCCGCCTGCCGGAGGTGATCGGCGAACTCCGCCGACTTCCAGCCGCCCGCCACGAGGAACGGGGGTGCACCCACCGCCGGGTACGTCAGCGGGCTCGCCGACCGGAGAGTCGCCGGGGCCCGGCCCAGTGCCAGCAGCACCGACGCCCGCGTCAAGGTGTCCATGCCGCGGAAGTCCGTGAAGGCGGCCGGGGCCGCAAGTGCCGCCGCCGCGCGGATGTGCGTGCCCGGGGTGAGGGCGACGAGCGCGGCCAGCGTGCCGCCCGCGCCGGTGCCCCAGACCGCGATCCGCGCCGGGTCGATCGCCAGCGCGGTCGCGTTCGTCTCGAGGAACCGGACCGCGCAGCGGGCGTCTTCGAGCGGGGACGGCCAGCGCGCGGCGGGCGCCAGGCGGTAGTCGATCGACGCGACCGCGAACCCGCGGGCGGTCAGCTCGTCCGGCCGCGTCCCGGCGAGCAGCGCGCCCGGCCCGGACGGCTTGCGGTTGCCGAAAAGCAGGCCACCACCGTGCAGGAACAGCACGACCGGGGCCGGGCCGGGGCCGGCCGGACGACGGAGGTCCATCGCCAGCGGGACGCCGCCCGGGCGGCAGTACTCGACTGTGCCGCCGTCGAGCAAGGCCGAGGCACCGGTGCCGCGAATGCCGTCGCCGGCCGCGACCGTGCCCGCCGCGCCGGTCGCGATGACCAGCAGCAGCACCGGGGACAGCACGATCCACGCCGACACCCGCCGCAGCGCGGACGGCCGCGGGTGGGCCCGGCGGCGAGCCACCACTAGGAACCCGAACAGCGCGATGACCTGCAGGCCGGCGGCCACGTAGTCGGTGAAGCCCACCACCGTGTCCGCCGGCTGCCAGGGATCGAGCCGGACCAGCAGCCCCAGCGGACGGCTGGGCACCCACAGGGCGAGGGCCGCGAACGCCGTCAGCGCGCCGAAGCGGGCCGTCTTGCGCGTCGGCCACCCGAGCACCGCGACGACGGCGACGACCTCGACCGCGGCGACCGCGCCGAACAACATCGCGTAGAGCTGCCAGATCCGCCAGAGCGCGGGCACCGCGGCGGCCGGGATCAGCGCGCCGCCGAGACCGGCGAAAGCGGCCGTGACCAGCACCGGACCCCGTCGCAAGGGCGTCGGCGACGGCGTCGGCGGGCGGTACGCGCTCCGCTGCCCGTCGACGACCTTCATGCCGCCAGTGTCACCCCGGACGCCCGCCGCCCGCCACGGCTACTTGCGGGCCGCCGTGTAGTTCCGGAACAGCAGGTAGGTGTCGAGGATGTCGGACGACGCGCTCTCGACCGAGCGGTAGATCCCCCACTTCGGGCGGACGTAGTCGCCCTGGTCGGGGATCTTCACGCTGGTCATGCTGCCTTGCGCGGCGACCGGCGCGCCCGGACCCGTACCGTTGCGGATGACGCACGCCGCCCTGCCCTTCGAGCCCGGCGTGAACGTCCATTCGATCGTGATCCACTTGCCCCGCAGCGGCGAAAGGTCCGCGGCCGCGATGCTCGGCGAGCCCGGATCGGCGTACGCGCGGGCGCTGAGCACTTCCTTGCCACCACTGCGGGTCAGGTCCAGCGTCCCCCACGGGCCGCCGTTGGTCGACGGGGTCTTCGTCTGGAAGATGTGCGTGAACTTGCTGGTGCCGTGCAGCGTGGCCGGCATGAACATCTCGTAGGAGAGCGTCCAGGTCTCGCCGTCGTGCATCTTGAGCGCGGTGCCGTTCTGCACCATGCCCTTCGACTCGGTGCGCTGCCGGTCGCCGCCGCCGGTGGTGTCGCGGTCGTCCTTCCAGATGTTGAAGCGGTAGTGGTCGCCCTCGACGACCACGTACTTGCGATCGGGGTGGTGGTGGCCGCGGTCGGCCTCGATGCCCTCGAAGGCCTTCAGGCCGTCGGTGGCGGGGTCCGGGTGCCAGAGCGGAGCCGCCTCGGCGGGGGCGGCCACGCCGAGCACGGCGAGCGCGGCCACGGCGAGGGCGCACGGAACGGATTTCGGCATCGTCGGTGTGTCCTTCCTGACGACAGATCGGCAGGGGGCACATCGGCCGGCGGACTGGCCCGCGATCCGGGCTGGTCATCCGATGTCTTGCGCTACGAGGGTACGGGTGATCGGTAGTCCCAGTCCAGCTCCCAGCACTGGAGGTGGCGGTACGCCAGGACGGCCACCGCGGCGCACCCGTCGGCGGACAGCTCGACGTCGATGACGTCCTGGTCGCACTCGATCTCGGTGACCAGGCCGCCGCTCGGCAGGTGCCACAGGCGCAGCAGCCGGGGCGACGCCGTCAGCAGGAGGTCGCCGTCCGCGGACAGCGCCAGGGACACCACCCGGTCGTCCGCCACCTTCGCCACGGCCTCGGCCGACCCCGCGACCGACAGCACGACCTCGCCGATGTTGTCGAAGCCGGGCTTGGTGGCGACGAGGACCCGGCCGTCGGCGCTCGCGACCACCGACGGCCCGCCGGCGTAGACGCGCGCCGTGCGCACGAGCTTGCCCTGGTCGGCGTCCAGTACCAGAGCTGCCCCGTCGTCCTTGACCAGGACGGCGACCGAGCCCGACAGCACCACCCGCTCGTCCGCTCGCGCCGACCAGCCGTGCAGCGGACGGCCCGTCAGCCGGTTGCGCAGGATGCTGAGCTCCCGCCGCACGAACTCGAACGCGGGGTTCTCGTCCTTCAGCACCGGGTTTCCGGCGTCGTCCCGCACGACGACGCCGGCGCGGCGGGCAGTCCTGAGGTCCCACAGCACTTCTGCGCCGTCCGAGTCCACCGCGAGCACGTGACGGTCGTCCGCGCAGGCGGTCACGTCCGAGAAATCCAGCTCGTGGCCGTCCGGCGCGGCGACCACGTCCCCGGTGCGGAGGTCGACGATCCGGAACGCGGCCCGGTTGAAGAAGTCGGCGAAGGCGTAGTGCACGTTCCGGGTGAGCGCCGTGTGGCCGTGCAGGACGTCGTCGAACCGGCGGGACGGCCACACCCCGGCGAGGGCGATCCGCTCGCTGACCGCACCCACCCGCCGCCACAGGATCCGCAGCTCCGGGTGCCGCCGGTAGGCCGGCATCGCGCGCAGGATGTCCAGCTGCCGCCGGGCGTCGGCGAGCCGGCCGGTGTCGAGGTACTCCGCGGCCAGGCCGAGGTTTTCCGCGGCGATCAGCGCGTCCCCGGCCATCCGGTCGGTCGGCTGCGGGCGGGCGTAGCTCCACGGCGCGGCGGGCCCCGGCTCGGGCAGGTGGACGACGGCCGTGGTGTGGACGGTCTGCGGGGTGCGGCTGCCGAGCAGGGTCAGCACCGTGCGCCCGTCGGCGTCCGCGGCGACGGTCATCGGGTCGCGGGCGTGGACGGTCGTGGTGAACGTGCACCGGCCCTCGTCCAGCCGCCAGTGCTGGAGCAGGAGGTCGAAGGTGTTCACCGCGGTGCGGCCGTCGTCGCTGACCGCCAGCCAGCTGAAACCCTTGTTCCACAACAGGGCGCTGCCGATGACCGTGACCTCGGCGGTCGTCAGGTCCACCAGCACCACGTTGTCGTCGTGCGTGGCCGACAGCGCGTACCGGGCGGTGGGGCTGAGCGCGCAGTTGTGCCGAAGGCCGCCGACCCGCCACAGCTCCTCGCCGGCGCGGGTCAGCACCCGCAGCGACCAGTCGAAGCCGTCGAACGCGACCACGCGCTCGTTGTCTTCGGTGACCGCGATCGCCCAGCCCCGGCCGTACTCGGAATCCGGTGATCCGGCGCGGAGCAGCTCCACGGTCTCGCCCAGCACCCGCACCGATCCGTCGCCGGAGACCACGGCCACCACGGTCCCGTCGGGGCTGATCGCGACCGCTTCCACCCCGCCCGGAACGTCCACGACCCGGGTGCACTCCCCCGTCGTCGTGTCCCAGACCCGCACCTGCCCGCCGTCGTCCGCGGAGGCCAGCACCCGGCCGTCGGCGCTCAGGGACATCGACCGGAGCCGGTTCTCGTGGCCCGCCAGGCTGTACCGCACCCGGCCCTCCGGCAGCCCCCAGACTTCGGCTTCCCGCTGCCGGAACGTCACGGCGGCCACCTGGCCGTCGGCGCTCAGCGCGAGCGGGGCCGAGAGATTGACGAAGACCGGGCCGGGCCGTTCGGTGACCTTCCGGTCCGGCAGGGCGCGGGCGGCGGTGTCCGGGCCGTCGGGCAGGTCTGCCAGCAGGCGCAGCGCCGATTCCTTGTCCCCGCGCTCGATGTGGACGGCGGCGAGCAGGTGATCGGCGGTCCGGTCGCCGTCGTGGCTCAGCCGCACCGCTTCCAGCTCGGCGAGCAGCTGCCGGTCCGTCTGCGCGCCGGCCCGCCACCGGCGCAGGCCGCGGTTGTAGGTCGCGTGCGGGTGGTGCGGGTCGGCCCGCAACGCCTCGTCCCACAGCTCGTCCGCCTGCTCGGCGTGCCCGAGGTCCAGCAGGGACAGCGCGCGGTTGGACAGCGCGTCGGCGAGCAGCGGAGCTTCGTCCGGCCGCTGCCGCGGGTACGGCTCGAAGACCGTGGCGCGGTAGAGCTCCGCCAGCTCGTCGGCGAGTTCGCCGAAGCCGGCGGGACGGGCCGCGGGATCCTCGGCGAAGCACCGCCGCAGCAGGTCCGCGACGCCGCGCGGCACCGGCGGGAGGACCGGGTCGGCGGGACCGGCCTCGATGAATTGCGCGAAGACGCCCGCCGCCGCGTGCCCGAACATCGCCGGCGGCCCGCCCGCGAACATCTCGACCACGCTCACCGCCCACGACCAGACGTCGGTCGCCGGGCCGAGGTGCTCGCCCCGCGCCTGTTCGGGCGAGCAGTACTCCAAGGTCATGCCTTCGCCGCCGGCGACGTTGGCCAGGCCGAAGTCCGTGACCTTCGCCGCGCCACCGGTGTCGAGCATGACGTTGGCGGGCTTGACGTCCTGGTGGACCACCCCGCGCGCGTGCGCGTGCCCGAGGCCCCAGGCGGTCTGGATCGCCAGGTCGAGGATCCGGCGCACGGCCGGGCGGTGGCCGCCCGCGTAGAGCGCGCGATCCCGGACGGCGTCGGCGAGGCTGCCGCCGCCGGCCCATTCGGCGAACACCCGGGGCGTGCCGTCGACGCGGCGGACGTAGGCGCAGCTCACCACGTGCGGGTGCGCGCCGAGCCCGACCCAGGTCTCCGCCTCGGCTTCGAACCGCTCGACGTCGGCCGGGGACGCGACCAGCTCCGGGCGCGGGGTCTTGACCGCCAGTTCCATCCCCCACTGGCGGTGCCACACCCGGTACACCAGGCCCATGCCGCCGGTCGTGACGACGTCACGGACCTCGTAGACCCCGAGCACGACGTCCCCCGGGGACCACATCTAGTCCACCTGCGCCACGTACAGCGGCGTGCCGAGCACGACGTTCACGCCGGCGTCGGTGGGACTGGGCCCGCTCAGCAGCCGCTTGGCGACGAATTCGAGGTTCTGATCCGGGCCGGGTATGGCCTCGTTGGCGCGCTGCACCGCGGCCAGCGCGCCCTTGTGCGCCCCGTCCTCTTCGTGCTTGATCGCTTCGGTCAGGGCGCCGATCTCCGGATCGCTGCGCAGCCCGGCCAGCATCGACGGCAGCACCGACCGGGGCACGCCGGCGGGCGCGGGACCGCCGCCGAGGATGTGGTGCCCGGAGCCGCCGAGCCCGACGACGGTCTGCCCGGTGCTCCCGCCGAAGTACGCGAGCGTCGGCTCCGCGGGGAACGGTCCCCAGCTCATCGGCAGCAGTCCCCAGAAGAACTGGCCGGGCTCGTCGACCGTGCCGAGGTCGCCGTGGTCTTCCAGGTAGCGGACCACCCGCTGCAGCTTCGCGGTGCGCTCGCCGCCCGCCGGCGCCTCCGAGGACTGCTTGCCCCCGAAGAGCTTCAGGTTCACGCTCACCTCGGTGGTGCGCTTGCGCGTGAAGCCGGGAGCCATCTGCGCGAGCAGCATGTCGACCTTGCTGTCACTGACATACAGGTAGTACTGGTAAGACAACGTGCTCCCCATCCCCCGACGACACTGGCCGGATCATAGCGGCTACACGGCTTTCAGCACGCTGGCCAGGACGATCATCGCGCAGACGACGCCGTTGAGGACCTTGTGGTCGACGATGATCGCGGCGAACTCGCGCAGCATCGCGCTCGGCCAGAAGTACCACGCCGTCGGCGCGCCGACGGCCTGGCCGTTCACCTTGGTCTTGCGGGCGAGCAGCGCCGCGCGCAGGACGTGGAAGTTGTTGGTGACGACGACGCACCGGTAGTCCGGCCGCCGCTCCCGCATGAGGCCCGCGCTGAACGTCAGGTTCTCCCGCGTGGTGCGCGACCGGTCTTCGAGCACGATCCGCTCGCGCGGCACGCCGCGGCCGGCGAGGTAGTCCGCCATCGCGTGCGACTCCGGCACGTCTTCGCCCGGCCCCTGCCCGCCGGAGGTGACCAGCAGCGGCTCCCGGCCCTTGCGGCACTCGGCGTCCAGCACCCGGCGCCCGCGGTCGAGGCGGGCGGCGAGCAGCGGTGGCACGGTCCGGCCGCCGAGCAGGCCGGAGCCGAGCACCACCACGAAGTCCAGCGGGCGGCGGGTGCGGATCCGCCCGTAGACCAGCGAGTACAGCAGGAAGCAGACGAAGAGGAACGACAGGTACGCGACGATGCCGTCGACGCTGTCGCGCACCGCTTCCAGCGGCGCCCAGCGGAGCTGCCCGACCACGACGCCGAAGACGACGAGCGCCACGATGCCGACGCCGGCGGCCAGGGACAGCAGGTTGGCCGGGCGGCGGCCCTCGCGGCGCAGCATCGTGACGCCGTTGCCGATCAGGAACACCGCGAGCACGGCGATGGTGAGCGGGATCAGCGCGAAGACCCCGAGCGCGACGAAAGCCGCGGCCTCCGGCGAAATCGACGCCAGCAGGGCGAGGAGGGTCAGACCGGAGAACGCGAGCGCGAAGAACAGGTAGAAGCCGTTGCGCAGCTTGCGCCGGTCGAGCAGGAAGCTGACCAGGAAGACGGCGAAGCAGAAGACGGCCGCGGCGAACGGGAGCAGGGCGGGGTTCACGCGACCTCCAGCCGTCGCCAGGTCGTCAGGAACACCAGCGCCGCGGCGACAGAGCCGAAGGAGGCGAACGAGTTCGCGGCCAGGTAGACGACCCAGGCGTTGTCCCGCACCGTTTCCGCGTACCCGCCCCTCCCCAGCGACGCTCCGATGAGGACGGTGCCGAGCCCCAGGAACACCACGGCCCCGAGGACGGCGACGGTCACGACGAGCACCCGCGGGATCCGGCGCGGCCCGTCGTGGCGGCGCACCGCCCCGCGCCGCGCGAGCCACCACGACGCCAGGCAGGCGAGCCCGAGGGCGATCGCGTCCGCGGCGAGGGTGTCGGAAAGGCGGTGCCACTTCGCCGTCACCGTGTACGCGCCGATGCCGACCGCCCAGGAAAGCAGGAAGAAGAGCGTCACCCCGCGCCAGCGGTAGGGCACCACGAGCAGGGCGGCGAACAGCACGGTCATGGCGATCGTCGTGTGCCCGCTCGGCAGGCTGTTCCCGGCGTAGTGCCCGGTCACCTCGACGAGCCCCGGCCGGGGCAGCACGAACCGCTTGAGCACCTGCGTCACCAGCTGCCCGGCGACGATCACCCCGACGGCCGCCACCGCGAGATCCCAGCGGCGGCGCAGCAGGCCGACCAGCGCGACCACGCCGACGGCGGCGCCCAGCGAGACCACGGTGATCCGGCTCAGGCTCGCGTCGGCGACGGCCTGATCACGCGCGGCGGCTTCGTCGGCTCCGCGCAGCGCGGCGTTCTCCAGCTCCTGGCCGGGCACCGTCCAGACGGCGAAGAAGTAGACCGCGGCCAGGATGACGGCGCAGACGGCCGCGACGACCAGCCAGCGACGGGCGGGAACCACCCCGGACCTCCTCCTCGCGGCGCGATTGCTCCGCCCAGCGTAGTTGCCTGCTGCGATCGGACGCATACCGAGGGTGAGAGTCAACCGCGGGCGCGTCTCGCGCGTGAACCGGTTGTCCAAGTGGTCTGGTGTTGATTGTCTGATGATTTCTGAGTTATTCCGTTTGCCCGTGTTCCGTGTTACGTTCGGTTTGACGAGCCCGCGGTAGTGCTCCGGGCTCGGCGTGCCCGCCCCAGCCCGGAGTGCTCCGCCGTCCCCGCCAGGCCGGTGCGCGGTTCCGTGCGCGTCCCCGGAGGAGTTCGATGCGCCGCTTCGTCGCCCTGGTCCTCGCGCTGCTGTCCCCGCTCATCGTGGTGACACCCGCCGCGAACGCCGCCGTCAGCCCCAAACCCCCGCCGCTGTCCACGCCGTGGACGTCCCAGGTGGATACCACCAACCCGCTGCCCGAATACCCGCGTCCGCAGCTGACGCGGCCCGATTGGCAGTCCCTCAACGGCGAATGGGAGTTCCTCAACCCCGCCACCGGCTCGGGCGGCAGCGTCGACCGCTACGCCGCGCCCCCGCTCGGGCAGACGCTGCCCGAGCGCATCCTGGTGCCCTACCCCGTCGAGTCGGCGCTGTCGGGCATCATGCGCAACGACAACCGGGACCTGATGTTCTACCGCCGCACGTTCACCGTGCCGTCGGCCTGGGCCGGCCGGAACGTGCAGCTGCACTTCGGCGCCGTCGACTACGAAGCGACCGTGTGGGTCAACGGCGTCCAGGTCGCTTCGCACAAGGGCGGCTACGACCGGTTCGAAGCCGACATCACCGCGCGGCTCAACGACGGCTCCAACGAAATCGTCGTGCGCGTGTACGACCCGACCGACGGCCGCGGCGAGAAGCAGCCGGTCGGCAAGCAGGCCAACGCGCAGTCGAGCATCTTCTACACGCCCACTTCGGGGATCTGGCAGACCGTCTGGCTGGAGCCGACGGCGCCGACGTCGATCTTCTCGGTCGACATCTACCCGAACCTGGCGAACAACACCGCCCGCGTGCGGGTGTTCGGCCGCGGCGACGTCAGCGGGTACTCCGTGCTCGCCGAGTCGATGACCGGCGGCGCCGTCGTCGGCAGCGCGACCGGCGGCTTCACGGAGTTCTCGGTGCCGGTGCCGAACGCGCGGCGGTGGTCGCCCGACGACCCGTTCCTCTACGACCTGCGCGTGTCGCTGCGCAACGCCTCGGGCGCGACGGTCGACCAGGTCGTCAGCTACTTCGGCATGCGCGAGGTCGGCACGAAGAACGTGAACGGCGTGCTGCGGCCGACGCTCAACGGCGAGTTCGTGTTCCAGGCCGGCACCCTCGACCAGGGCTTCTGGCCGGACGGCCTGTACACCGCGCCGACCGACGCGGCACTGGCGTCGGACCTGCAGAAACACAAGGACCTCGGCTTCAACATGGTGCGCAAGCACATCAAGGTCGAGCCGGCGCGCTGGTACTACTGGGCCGACCGGCTGGGATTGCTGGTGTGGCAGGACATCCCGTCGACCCCGAACGCCGACAGCACCCGCACGGCCGCGCAGATCGCCGAGTTCGAAACCGAAGCGCGCGAGATCGTCGACGAGCACCGCTTCTCCCCCGCCGTCATCACGTACGTCCCGTTCAACGAGGGCTGGGGCGAGTGGAACCTCGACGAGACCAAGCGCGTCACGACCAGCCTGAAGAACTACGACCCGACCCGGCTGGTCAACGCGCACAGCGGGTTCAACTGCTGCGCCTCGAAGGGTGACCCGGGCACCGGCGACATCATCGACTGGCACGTCTACACCGGCCCGGACGCGCCCCGGCCGTCCACGACGAGGGTGTCGGTGCTCGGCGAGTTCGGCGGCCTCGGCCTGCGCAACCCCGGTCACGAGTACAGCCCCACCGGCGGGTTCTTCGCCTACGAGCAGATGGCGAGCGCGGCGCAGCTGAACGACCGCTTCACCGGGATGATCCGGGACACGAAGCAGCTGATGGCCACGAAGGGCCTTTCCGCGTCGATCTACACCGAAATCACCGACGTGGAAGGCGAGTACAACGGGCTGCTGACGTACGACCGGCGGGTGCAGAAGGTCGACACGGCCCGCGTACGCGCGGCGTTCACCGACCTGATCACCGCATCGAAGAACCTGAACGCGGCGGTACCGCTGACGCTCGGGCACCTGCGGTCGTTCCGGGTGACCACGCCCGGGTACACCGACCGGTACCTGCGGCACGCGGATTCGTTCGCCCGCACGGACGTCCTGACCACGGGCAGCGCGGACGGGCCCCGCCAGGACGCGTCGTTCCGCACGGTCGCCGGGCTGGCGAACCCGCGCTGCTACTCGTTCGAGTCGGTGAACTTCCCCGGGAAGTTCCTGCGCCACGCCGACGGCCGCGTCCGCATCGACAGCGACACGGGCGGCTCGTTCGCCGCGGACGCCACCTGGTGCGCCCGCCCGGGCCTGGCCGCCGGCGGGACGTCGTTCGAATCAGCCAACTTCCCCGGCCGGTTCTTGCGGCACTACAACGCAACCGTGTACCTGGCTCTCAGCGGCGGCCCGAACCCGTGGGACACGGCGACGAGCTTCGCCGCGGACGCGACTTGGGACGTCTCGGCCCCGGCGCTGTGGCGCAGTTCGGTCCCGCTGACGGTGAACGCGCGCCAGTCGCTGCAGGTCACGACATGGGGCTACACCGACCGCTACCTGCGCCACTCGGGCGGCCTCGCCTACACGGAGGTGGTGAACAGCGGCAGCAGCACACTGCTGAAGCAGGACGCGACGTACACGGTGCGGCGCGGGCTGGGCGAGTCGTCGTGCTACTCGTTCGAGTCGGTGAACTACCCGGGCCAGTTCCTGCGCCACCAGAACGGCCGCGTCCGCAATTCCCCGAACGACGGTTCGGCACTGATGCACGCCGACGCGACGTTCTGCACCCGCCCGGGCGTGGGCGGGACGGGGGTGACGTTCGAGTCGTTGAACATCCCGGGCGCGTTCCTGCGCCACTACGACGCGGCGGTGTACATCGCTTCGGGCGCCGGGACGGGGTCGGACCGCCCGCAGACGGTGACGGCGGACAGCAGCTGGAACGTCGCGGCGCCCTGGGCTCCGTGAGCGCCCCAATGTGGCCTTGGTTGCGTCTGACGCACCCAATGTGGCCTTCGGTGCGTCTGACGCACCGAAGGCCACATTGGGGCGCTCAGGGCCCGGCGTAGCACTCGGCCAGCGCCCTGAACGCCGCCTTCGGTTCCCAAGGCACGTCCGGGTACGTCTCGCCGTTCCCCTCCTCCAGCACCTTCACCACGCCCCAGCTCGCCATGTCCAGGTCCTCGGCCGGGTCCTCGCGGTGCACCAGCCCGTAACACACGAACGTGCAGGCGAACGCCGCGTCGACGCCTTCCGCCGTGAACACCTCCAGCAGCTCGCGCAAGTACCCCGCCTGTTCCTCCTCATCACGCACGTACACCCCCTTCAACCGGACCGGCACCTCCCCCTCGTACTCGACGATCTCGCCGCAGCGGGCACCCAAATCAGCCGCGCCGCGGTACGGGGTCACGCCGAACTCCGTGATCGCCACCGGTTTGCCCGGGGCCACCAGCGTGCGGATGCCGTCGCGGTACACGTGGGCCACCTCCTTCGAGCGGTGGGCGTCCACGGACACGATGTCGAACGGCGTCCAGTCCACGCGCTCCAACGGCACCGACGCGTACGTGATCCGGCCGCCGAAACGAGCCCGGACGGTCTCCACCGCGCGGGCGAGGAACTCGTTCACCTCGGCCGGGAGCCCGGCCACCAGCTCGCGGGAGGCGAGCAGGTTCGCCACGCGTTCCTCGATGCCGTCGCCGGGGACGAAGCCGTGGTTGAACAGGCTCAGCTCGGCGCCGGTCACGAACACCACCTCGGCGCCGCCGGCGCGCAGCCGTTCGGCCCGGGCGGCGCCGTCCGCCAGCAGGGCGAGGATCTCTTCCGGGTGGCGGTCCCAGGGAAACGGCGAAAACCACACCTCCAGCCCCAGCGCGGCCGCCTCGCGGGCGGCGAAGTCGATCCGGTCGAGGTCGGTGCCGATCAGCCGGACGGCCGTGCAGTGCAGGTCGTCGCGGATGATCGCCAGCTCGCGGCGGACCAGGTCCGGGTCGAAGGGGCGGTTGAACCGGCCGCCGCGTTCGAAGCCGGTGTCGTAGCCGATGCCCTTGGCTCGCATGTCGGGGATCCCTCCAAATTGGGTACGGTACGTACCGTACCCTACAACTACGGTACGGTCGGTACCCATGGCCGATGTGAAGACCCGGCGCCGGGGGACGGAGCTCGAGGACGCGATCCTGCGCGCCGCGGCGGACGAGCTCGCCGAGGCGGGCTATGCCGGGCTGACCATGGAACGCGTGGCGCAGCGGGCGGGCACCAACAAGAACGCGATCTACCGCCGCTGGCCGAACCGCGCCGCGCTCGGCGTCGCCGCCTACCGGCACCTGGCCGGCGACCGGCTGAGCCCGCCCGGCACCGGCGACCTGCGCGAAGACGCCCTGACGCTGCTGCGCGCGATCAACTGCGGCCAGTCCTCCCCCGCCGCCCGGATCCTGCGCGGCCTGCTCGCCGGGGTCGGCGACGAGCCGGAACTCCTCGCGCAGCTCAACGACCAGGCCACCGAAGGCGCCACGAGCACCTGGCTGACGGTCCTCGACCAGGCCGTGGCCCGCGGCGAAGCACCACCGGAAGCGCGGCACCCGCGAGTCGCCACCGTCGCGCTCGTCCTGCTGCGCAACGAATACCTCACCCGCGGACTGACCACAGTGGACGACGCCGTGCTCACCGAGATCGTCGACGAAGTCTTCCTGCCCCTGGTCCGGAACCGATGACCCGGCTCGCCCGGCACGAGAAGATCGCCGCCGCCCTCGCGGCCGCCCCCGGCGACGTCCTGGCCGCCGCGCGCCCGCTGGGCACCGGGATCGGCGGGTCGACCTGGCTCCTGCGGGTCGAAGGCGAACCCGTCTTCGTGAAGCGGGTCGCGCTCACCGACGTGGAACGGCGGCACGAAGGCTCGACCGCCGACCTCTACGGCCTGCCACCCTGGTCGCACTACGGCGTCGGGTCCGCGGGCGGCGGGGCGTGGCGGGAGCTGGCCGCGCACCAAGCGGCGAGCGACTGGGTCCGCACCGGCGAGTGCGAGAACTTCCCGCTGCTGCACCACTGGCAGGTCCTGCCCGGCTTGCCGCGCCCCCGCACCGACCTGGCGCACGATGTCGCGTTCTGGCACGACGACCCGGGCGTGCGGCGGCGGCTCGAAGCCCTCGACGGCGCCACCGCGGACCTCGTGCTGTTCCTCGAACACATCCCGGAAAACCTGACCCGGTGGCTCGAGCGGAACCCCGGCGGGATCGACCTCGCCCACCGGGACCTGCGGGCCATCACCGAATTCCTCGCCGGCCGGGGTGTCCAGCACTTCGACGCGCACTTCGCGAACATCCTCACCGACGGCGAGCGGCTCTACCTCACCGACTTCGGCCTCGCCGCGCTGCCGGACTTCACGCTCTCCGCCGCCGAGGCGGAGTTCCTCGAGCGGCACGCCACGCACGATCGCGCCTACGTGCTGACCCACCTGGTCAACTCGATCGTCCGCCCGCTCGTCGACGGGCCGGACTACCGCTCCCGCCACGCGTTCGTGCGCGAGTGCGCCGCGGGACGCGCGCTGCCGGAGCTGCCCTCGGCAGGACTCCTTCAGCGCTACGCCCCGATCGCCGCCGTCGTCAACGAGTTCTACGTTTCCCTGCACGGCACGAGCCGGAAAACCCCTTACCCCGCCGAGGAAATCGCTCAGCAGTTGGACCGCGCCGGCTTGCCCGCGAACCGGTCGGCCAGGTAGCTCACGACGTCGCCGGCCGAGAACGCCAGCGTCGTCACGTGCTCGCCGAGGTAGGTGCCCCACGTGACCGGCACGCCCGCCGCGCAGTACTGGCGGCGCAGGGTTTGCGCCTGCGCCAACGGGATGATCTCGTCCGCGCTGCCGTGGAACAGGAAGACCGGGGCCTTCGGCGGCCGGGCGCCGAGCTCGTTCTCGGCCAGCCGGGCCTGCCACTTCGCCGTGGTGAGCGGGTTCGCGGTCGTGTAGTCGGCGATGTGCCCGAAGGCGTAGCCGAACACCGCGTCGACGCAGGCGTCTTGCTGCGTCGCGTACAGCGTGCGGCCGCGGTCGTTGAGGTAGGCGGGCAGGTCCAGCTCGGGGTACGCCGCGTCCAGGCCGAGCGCCGAGAGCAGCAGGAAGCCGAACCCGATGCCGCCGTCGAGGTTCTTCGCCACCGCGTCCAGGTCCGCGGGCGTGCCGCCGGCGGTGATGCCCGCGACGGTCAACTCGGGTGCGTACGACGGCGCCAGCTCGCCCGCCCAGGCCGCGCCCCCGCCGCCTTGGGAGTAGCCGGAGAACGCGACCGGCCCGCCCGACGCGAGGCCCGCGGCCGGCAGCCGGGTGGCGGCGCGGGCCGCGTCGATCACCGTGTGGCCTTCCGAGCGGCCGACGACGTAGGTGTGCCGACCGGGCGTGCCGAGACCTTCGTAATCGGTGATCGCCACGGCCCAGCCGCGGCTCAGCATCGCGTCGACGAACAACGGCTTTTCGTAGTCCGGCTGGAACTTCGACGGCGCGCAGCGGTCGCCGATGCCCCGCGTGCCGCTGGCCACCGAGACGATCGGCCGCGGCCCGGCGCCGGTCCAGGGCGCCGTCGGCACGAGGACCCGGCCGGACACCGCGATCGGGGTGTCCGTCGCGGACTTCGACCGGTACAGCACCAGGTAGCCCTTCGCCCCGGACTGGTCCGGCAGCGGCCGCCACCACACGACGTCGCCGTCGGCGCCCGCCGGCAACGGGCTCGGCGGCGTGTAGAACGCGTCGCCGTCCGGGCCGCGCGGCGGATCGGCGGCCGCGCCCACCGGCCCGGCCGTGGTGACCAGCAGGACGACGGCCAGCAGGACCGTCCACAAGCGACGCATGGGAACTCCTCGTCGAGTTCGGATGGGGTCAGAAGACGCGGTCGACGTCTTCGGCGATCAGGTGGTCCAGGGCGCGCTCGGCGACGGCGGCGATGGTCATCGAGGGGTTGCAGGCGGCGGTCGTCCCCGGCATCAGGGCGCCGTCGAGGACGTACAGGCCGCGGTGGCCGAGCACGCGGCCTTCGAGGTCGCAGACCGAGCCCATCGCGGCGCCGCCGAGCGGGTGCCAGGTGCTGGGGACGACGGCGGTCGTGTCGAGCAGCACGCCGAGCGGCCCGGCGATGCGGGAGATCCGCTCGTGGATGCGCGCGCTCAGCTTCGCGTCGGCGTTCGACGGCCAGTGCAGGACGGCGTCGTCCTTCGCGGCGTCGTAGACGAACCGGCCGCGCCCCGCGCTGATGCCGTAGCCGACGAGCATCGTCGTGCGCAGGTCCGGCAGCGGCGGCAGGGACGCCTGGATCACGGTGTTGGCCGTCGCGGGGTCGTCCCACTCCTTGCTCCCGTAGACGACCGGGCCGCCCTGCGGCGCGCCGAAGTCGTCGGCGAGGTTCGTCCAGGTGTAGATGCGGTCGCCGTTGCTGCCCCAGCCCGCGCCCAGCGCGTCGGGCAGGTCGGGGATGTCGCCCTTCGCGCCCGCGCGCATCAGCAGCCGCGTCGTGTTCGCCGTGCCGGCCGCCATGACGAGCGCTTTCGCGGTCAGGACCTTCTTTTCGAGCACGTTCCCGGCGGTGTCGATGCGGTCGACGCGGATTTCCCAGCGGCCGTCCGGGGCGAGCGCGACGTCGGTGACGTTGTGGAGGGGCGCCACGGTGCAGCGGCCGGTGGCTTCGGCGGCCGCGAGGTAGGTGACGTCGACCGAGTGCTTGCCGCCGTTGTTCACCCCGAGCGCGCAGTCCCCGTTGGTGTAGGACGGTTTCACTTCGCCGTCGAGCTCGCGCAGCGCGAAGTCCCAGTCGATCGGCATCGGGATCTTCTCGACGGCGTACCCGGCGTCGCGCGCGTTGCGGGCGAAGACCCTCGCCGCTTTGTACGTCTTGCTCTCGATCAAGGCGTCCGGCGCGGTCTCGACGCCCAGCATCGCGGCGACGCGGGGGTAGTGCTCGGCGGCCATCCGCGCGTAGTCGAGCTGCTCGGGGAAGCAGGCGTGGAACAGCTCGGTCGTAGGCTGCAGCGTCATGCCCTGGTAGACGAGCGAACCGCCACCGACGCCCGCGGCGCACATCATGCTCATGCCCTGGCCGCTGACCTGCTCCAGCAGCCCGGTGTAGCGCTCGAACGGCGGCAGCGACGGCAGTCCCGGCAGCGAAGGTGCCGAGCCGAGCCAGAAGATCCGCTTGTCCGGCGACGAGGTCGGGTGCGGGAACGTCTCGGCGTCCGGCCCGGTCGGCCAGCGCCGGCCGCGTTCGAGCACCAGCACCGGCACGCCCGCCTGGGCCAGCCGCAGCGCCGTGACCCCGCCGCCGAACCCGGACCCGATGACGACGACCCGGTGCTCCTCGCGGGTGACCCGGGCGGCGCCGAGCGCGGCGGCCCCGGCGACGGCGGCGGCGCCCTTCAGGACGGTACGGCGGTTCAGGACGGGCATACGGGCTCCTCCGGCGGTGATCGTGACCTGGGGTGACGGTAGGAACCCGAACCGAGAGATGGAACGGATTGCCGGTCTCACTACTCGCGAGTAACGTGATGGCCCATGCGCGCAGGGCGACCGTCTTCGGCCGTACCCCGGCGCGTCGACGCGCGCCGCAACCGCGAGGCGATCCTGCGTGCCGCCGACGAGGTGTTCAGCGAAGACGCCGACTTCGCCCTGGACGAAGTGGCCCGCCGCGCCGGCCTCGGCCGCGCGACGGTCTACCGGCACTTCCCCGACCGCACGGCACTGGCGTTCGCCGTCGCGGCACACCACCTCGCCGCGCTCAAGGGGATGGTGCGCGACGAACCGTTCCGCGAGCTGCTGTGGCGCGTGCTGGCGATGCAGGCCCGGCGGCGACCCCTCGTCCGGGTCTTCCGTGAGCTGCCGGAACGCAGCCAGCGCCAGTACACGCACGCGCTGATCGCCTTGCTGCGCCCGGCTTTCGAGCGGGCCCAGCGCGAAGGCGGCGTACGCGCCGACCTGCAACCGGCGGACCTGGCCCTGC
Source organism: Amycolatopsis lexingtonensis (assembly GCF_014873755.1). Classification (NCBI taxonomy): domain Bacteria; kingdom Bacillati; phylum Actinomycetota; class Actinomycetes; order Pseudonocardiales; family Pseudonocardiaceae; genus Amycolatopsis; species Amycolatopsis lexingtonensis. Next base: position 582,302 of record NZ_JADBEG010000001.1, on the reverse strand, counting down.
TGTTCGAAATGCACGAGGCGGCGCTGGCCGCCGGGCCGGCCCCGAGGGACCGGACGCAACCGGCGGAGCGGCTGGTCCGGGTGTTCCTGGACGGCTTGGCCGGCGCCGGGAACTGAGACCCCGCCGTACGGCTTGCTCCGTGCTGAGATCGACAAGGGGTCATTTCCGTGCTGTCCCGGCGGGTCGGCCGCCGGGCCTGCGCTGGTCCCCGGCCGAGTCGACACGGCGAGCGGAAACCCTTCCACGTGACGGAAGCCCGACGGCGTCCCCACGCCTCACCCGATGAACGGTGACGACCACAGATTTCGGTACGCGCCTTCGCTCGGTCAGCGAACCATCATGTGCAACGCACCCAAACCCGCCGCGATGATCGCGCCGATTGCCGTCACGATCACGGAGCCAGTGGTCAAGTAGAGCGCCCCTGTCCCGAGCATGACGGCTTTGACCACGTCGACAGCCGCCTTGACCTCGACGCGTCTCGGCCGGTGGGACCCGTTCGTCTTCGGGGGTTTGATATGTGGACTCACCTCAGCAACTCCTCTCGGCTCACCGACGTCGCAAGGTCCCGGACCCGGGCGTAACAGACGCTGACGTTCGGTCGACTCATCGGGTACTGTGCGAACTTCACGCTAGGGACCGCAGGACACGGAACCGTCTGGCCGCTGGGCGTCTTTCGTGGTCGTCAACCTTTTTTCGCTGCCGGAGCCTGGTCGCCGCTCGCCGACCGTCGCCTGGGCTGTCTTCACCTCGTCGGCCCCGGCCGCGGAAGTCGAGCGGCTTCACACCGGAGGAACCGTGACCGATCCGTCGGGCCCGGGGCACGAAGCCACAGGCAACCTGGCGACCAAGATCGAAGCAGCGCTGCGCTGGCTGGCCCTACGGAGGAACGCCAGGCCGCTGACCCACCTGCAATACGCACTCGAAGAGCCCAGCAGCGAATCAGCGGTGCAACTCGAACCGTTGGTCGGTCCCAGTGCCACCCTGCCCGGCGGCACACCTGAGACACGCGCGCTCGCCGTTTGGGGCTTGCTCACCTACGAAGTCGACCGCATCGGCTCGAACCGGGACTCACGACGCCGGAACGCGCTCAAAGCGGCTTTACGCCTGGAACGTCGAGCTGAGATCACCGAGCCGTGGAAATCCACGCTGGAAGGCAGGTTCAGCCAGCTTATGGCCCTGCCGGGCGTTTTCGGTGATCCGCCACCAACCACGACAACCCCGATGCACCGCGCTTGGCGGAACGGCCTCACTCACAGGCTCGCGCCGAGGATGCGAGAACAACTCGACCGGCTCGTCGGTGACCCTGCGAGCTGGGAGACCTACTTGACCATCGCCCGATCCCGGGAGACCGACCTCGACGCCGGAGAAATGTCCTCTCCCAGCGCCCTGGCCGAAGACCCGATGTCGGGCTACCGCCTCCCGACCAACGGCGCTCAGCCGGTGTTCGTGATCCTCTTCGTGACTACCGTGTTCATGCGGCACAAGACGGCTTTTCGACGCATCACCGAACGGCTGATCACCGCGCGCGAAGACGGCGTGGACGGCTACCTCGCTCGCGCCTTGACCGGAGCGGGCTGGTCGGTCGAAGATCCGTCGAACATCCCCGTGCGCCCCCTCTGGAACTGTCGTCTCGACGACCCTGTACTCTCTCGCTCCGGGGAAACACTCATCACGAAGTTGAGGTTCCCCCGGCCATTGCTGCGGGGCGAATCGCACCTTTTTGCCTCCGAGGCAATCGATGATCACATCACGGAGGAAAGACGCTGGGTCAACGTCGAGGTCGACCATCACGGCATCGCGCCGGGACAACTTGTCCACGGCCACGTTCCGGTTTCCGGCCTGACCATTCGAATAAGATTCGACGAGGCTGAACTGCCCACCGCGTGCTGGTGGTACGCGGAGCAAACCGAACGGCAGCGGCTCACCCCGCCTCGCCAGGGTGATCCGCGCTGGCTGTCGATCGTCGACGGGAACGTCGAGCACACGTTTACCGATCGTTGCCATCCTCGCGAAAACTACGGCGTTTCTTTCCTTTGGCCTACTTCTTGAATTCCGCAGATCCGATGACCCGGAAAGGATTTATTTCGATGGACGGCAAAGGCACCAGCAGCGGCGGCGGCAACACCGGAAACTAGTTTCGGTCATTCGACCACGACAGGGCCACGTCAGCCACACCGACGTGGCCCTGTCGTCATCTATGGAATACGGCAGGTGACAGCGGCGCACATTCAGACTCTTCTGGGCGACATCGATTGAATGACTGTCTCAAGCAACCGAACACGCTCGCGTGCCTCCCCGCCGAGAGCGAGGACATCCCGGCCGCCACATGCCGGATCCGGCGAAGCGACCGACGGACTGACACTGGCCCCGCTCTTGACCCCCGCGCACCACCGCCTTAAAGTCAGCGTGCCCCGTCCGATGTTAACGTTAACATCCCCGCCCGACGCGCCCCCAAGGACACAACGATGAGGTTGTTATCCCCGCGCCGTTTCGGCGTCGTGCTGGCCGTCGTGGCCGCACTCGTCCCCGTTCCCGGCGCGAACGCCGCGCCATCGCCCGCGCTGAAAGCCGCCGCCGAAAGCCTTTCCGTGCCCGGGATCGACGACGTGCGCGGCAACCTCACCCTGCCGGCTACCGGCGCGGACGGCACGAGCGTCACCTGGACGTCGAGCGCGCCCGCCGTCATCACCCCGACCGGGGAAGTCACCCGGCCACCCGCCGGGAGCAAGGCGCAGAGCGTCGTCCTGACCGCGAAAGTGACCGCGGGCCGGGAAAGCGCCACGCGGCGGTTCGCCGCCACCGTCGTGCCCAAGCCGGTCCAGGAACCGCTGGCCGGGTACAGCTTCTTCTACTTCACCGGCGAAGGCACGTCCAACGGCGAGCAGATCTACTCCGCGCTCAGCCGCGGCAACGACCCGCTCAACTTCGATGAGCTCAACAACGGCCAGCCGATCCTCAAGTCGAGCCTCGGCGAGCTGGGCGTGCGCGACCCGTTCATCCTGCGCTCCCCCGACGGCGACAAGTTCTACCTCCTCGCCACCGACCTGCGGATCTACGCCGGCCGCGGCTGGGACGCCGCGCAGCGGAGCGGGAGCCGGTCGATCATGGTGTGGGAATCGACCGATCTCGCGCACTGGTCGCGCCAGCGCAGCGTGCAGGTCTCCCCGCCCACCGCCGGGAACACCTGGGCGCCGGAAGCCTTCTGGGACGCCAAACGCGGCACGTACGTCGTCTACTGGGCGTCCAAGCTCTACGCCGAGAACGACCCGGACCACACCGGCGACAGCTACAACCGCATGATGTACGCGACCACCCGCGACTTCGTCACCTTCAGCGCGCCGCAGGTGTGGATCGATCCGGGTTACTCGGTGATCGACTCGACGGTCATCAAGGACCAGGACACCTACTACCGCTTCACCAAGGACGAGCGCAACAACACGTCCTCGACACCGTGCAGCAAGTTCATCACCGAAGAGAAGTCCACCGACCTGCTCGACCCGCACTACGGCTTCGTCGCCGACTGCATCGGCAAGGCGACCGCCACCAGTCCCGGGCTCTCCGCGGGCGAAGGGCCCACCGGCTTCAAGTCCAACACCGAGAACAAGTGGTACCTGTTCATCGACGAGTTCGGCGGCCGCGGCTACGTCCCGTTCGAGACCACCGACCTCGCCTCCGGCCAGTGGACGATGTCGGCGGGCGCGCACCTGCCGGCGTCCCCGCGGCACGGCACCGTGCTTCCCGTGACGCAGGCGGAAATGAACCGGCTGAGCGCTCCCCCGGCGCCGGTGCAGTCCGACGCGAACGGGCTCGTCGCGCACTGGCCGCTCGACGCGAAGTCGGGCACGGTCGCGGCCGACACCACCGGGCACGGCTACGACGGCGCCCTCGCCGGTGACGTCGGCTGGAGCGACGGCGCGCTCGCGTTCGGCGGCAAGAACGGGCACGTCCAGCTGCCGAACAACCTGCTGACCGGCGCCGCCGCGGCCACCGTCTCGGCCGACGTCCTGGTCGATCCGGCCCAGCAGACGCCGTACTTCCTGTGGGGGCTGGGCAACACGGCCAGGGACGGGACCGGCAACGGCTACCTGTTCACCACCGGTGGCACCGCGAGCGGCGGCCTGCGCGGCGCCATCGCCACCGGGAACTGGACCACCGAGCAGCAAGTGGCTTCCTCCGGCGGGCTGCCGCGCGGGGTCTGGAAGAACGTGACGCTGACGGTCGGCGACGGCGTGGCCGTGCTCTACCTCGACGGCGTCGAGGTCGCCCGCAACGCGAACGCCACCATCAGGCCGTCGGACCTCGGCGGCGGTGTCACGGCCGCGAACTACCTCGGCCGGTCGGTGTACGCGAGCGACAAGACCTTGACCGGCAAGATGAAGGACGTGCGGCTGTACAACCGGGCACTGTCCGGGCTGGAAGTCTCCGCGCTGCCTTCGAACAGCACCGCCATCCGGTCGGTGGAGCTCGCCTCGCTCAAGACGCCGGCGGTCATCGACTCCGGCGCCGGCACGGTCGTGCTGCCCGTCAAGCCGGGCACCGACCTGCGCAAGCTGGCCCCGGTGTTCGGCTTGGCGCCGGGCGCGACCATCAAGCCGGGCAACGGGAAGGCCGTGAACCTCAGCACGCCCCAGCGGTTCACGGTCACCGGCGCGGGCGGCGATCGTCGCGTGTGGACGGTCGAGGCGCACGAGGTGCACAGCCCGGTGCTGCCGGGCTTCACCGCCGACCCGAACATCGTCGCGTTCGGCGACACGTACTACCTCTACCCGACCTCGGACGGCTTCGACGGCTGGAGCGGGACGAAGTTCTCGGCGTGGTCGTCGAAGGACCTGGTGCACTGGACCGACGACGGCGTCATCCTGGACCTCGGCCCGGACGTGAGCTGGGCGGACAAGAACGCCTGGGCACCCACGATCGCCGAGCGCCACGGCAAGTACTACTTCTACTTCTGCGCCGAGGCCAAGATCGGCGTGGCGGTGAGCGACTCGCCGACCGGCCCGTTCGTCGACTCCGGCAAGCCCCTGATCGCGGGCAACCCCGACGGCGGCCAGGCGATCGACCCGGCGGTGTTCGTCGACCACACCGGGCAGCCGTACCTCTACTGGGGCAACGGCAACGCCTACGTCGTCCCGCTGAACGACGACATGGTGTCCTACGACCCGGCGAAGATCACCCGCCTGACCGGACTGGACGGCTTCCGCGAAGGCCTCTTCATGGCGGAGCGGAACGGCACGTACTACCTGAGCTGGTCGATCGACGACACGCGCAGCGAGGACTACCGCGTCGGCTACGCGACGGCGCCGGGCCCGGCCGGGCCGTTCACCAACCGCGGCCTGCTCCTGAGCAAGGACGCCCACCTGGGGGTCCTCGGCACCGGCCACAGCTCGATGCTGCGCGTCCCGGGCACCGACGACTGGTACCTGGCCTACCACCGCTTCGGCATCCCGGGCGGCGACGGCACCCACCGCGAGACGACGATCGACAAGCTCACCTTCCGCCGCGACGGCACGATCGAGCCGGTGAGACCGACGCTGGAGAGCGTGCGGCCGCAGCGGATCCCGTGGCACTGCGGGGCGGTGCGCGCGACCTGAGACCGAGGTCACCCATACCGGTGGGATGAGGTCACCCGGCGGGGCGTTTATCCCAGGCGAGGCGGGGTAAACGTCCGCCGTTCAGGTTGCCTCCGACCAGGAGTCGTTTGATGACCAGCGTCCTGACCGACGGACTCGAGAACTCCCGCCCGGTCCCCCGGCCGCGCCCCCGTCCGGTCACGTCCGACACGCTCGCCGAGCTGGCCCGCCTCGCCGCGCTGGCCGAACTCGCCCGGCGGTCCTCGCCGTCCCTGATGCACCACGCGATCCTCGCCGGCACGTCGCCCGCCACGGTCGCGGCGGCCGCGAAGATCGGCGTCGCCGAAGCGCACATCCGCTGGCACGAATGGGCCGACACCGCGGTCGGCCGGGACGAGTACGTCCGCGTGCACACCGCGTTCGCCGAAGCCGTCGTCGCCCGGCACGCCGCCGTGGAGGAGGAACTGTGCCCGTGACGTCCGGAGAGACGACCCTGGCCGACCTGGCCGCGCTGGACCAGGCCGCGACCGAGCTGCTCGAGCAGATCACCGAGCAGCTGGCGGCCGCCGCGTCACGGCGCTGACACCGGCCAGCGGCGCCAGACCGCGACGTGCAGGATCACCGCCAGGCTCAGCGCGTTCAACGTCGTGTGCGTGACCCAGCCATCGACGAGGTCCGGCGGCACCGCGGCCCACCGTGCCACCCGCGGCAACGCCCAGGACAACGCCGCGGCCAGCAGCGCCACCAGCACCAGGACGAGGGTGCGGCCCGGCAGCGGGGTGAGCCGGATCCCGGGCCAGGCTTCGAACAGCATCGCCACCACGAGCACGGACGCGATCACCGCGCCCGCGACCGGCGGGGGCACCCGCGCCCAGGTGCCCCAGGTGGCGGCGACGACCACGCCGTGCGCCGTCGCCAGCCGGGCCGCCCGCCGCCGGATCCGGGCGAACGGCCAGCCGCGCAGCGCCACGTAGAAGACCATCTGCCACGCGCCCAGCACCGCGAACCAGGCGCCGTAGTCCTCGCCCGGCACCAGGCCGGTCCGGACCAGGCCCAGGTAGAGCACCAGGCCGGCGACCCAGCACGACGCCAGCGCCGCCACGCCGGGCCACCACCGGCCCCGGCCTCGCAGCGGCCGGCCCTCGCCGACCAGCGTCAGCTGCAGGACCAGGGTGAAGATGCCGGCTGCCAGCGGCACGGCCGCCGACCCGGTCACCGCACGGGCGAGCAGCGCCAGGCCCGCACCCCCGGCCGCCACCAGCGCGGTGTCGGACACGCCCGTCCAGCCGCCGCGCAGCAGGCTGCCCGGCCAGTCTTCCCACCAGAACGCGATCACCGCGACGATCGGCAGCGCGAACGTCACGACCGGCCCGAGCAGCGCCAAGGTCCGCGCCGGGCCACCCGCGCCCGCCGCGAGCAGCGCCGTCACCGGCAGCACGAAGGCCAGCCCGAGCAACCCGCGCCGGGGTTGCGCGCGGCGCGCTCCGGCGAGCGCGGCCGGGGTCAGCGCGTCCGGTGCGCTGACCGCCGGGCGATCGTCCAGCAGCTGGTCAGAGGACATCTTCGAGCCGGATCGGCAGCCGGTGGTGGCGCCGTCCGGTGGCGTGGTGGACGGCGTTGGCCACGGCGGCCGCGACCCCGACCATCGAGACCTCGCCGAGCCCCTTCACCCCGACCGGGTTGAACCGGAAGTCGGGCCGGTCCACGAAGTCCACGTCGATGCGGTGGACATCGGCGTTGACCATCACCGGGTATTCCTCGAGCGTGGCGTTGAGGAAGCCGCCGCGCCCCGGGTCGGCCAGGCTTTCCTCGCGCAGCGCCCCGCCGATGCCCCAGATCACGCCGCCGCGCACCTGGCTCGCGGCGGTCACGGGGCTGGCGACCCGGCCGCAGTCGACGACGCTGACCACGCGCGGCACGCGGATCCGGCACGTCGTCGGCTCCACGCGGACCTCGACGAAGTGGGCGACCCAGCTGAACGTGGCGAACTCCGGGTAGACCGGGCCGGCGATGGCCAGGTGCCCGGCCTTCGACTGCTCGACGACTTCGGGCCCCTGCCCGGCGCCGACCGTGGCCACCTCGACCTCGACCGGGTGCCCGGCGCGCCCGACGGCCGCGGCGACGTCCACGGCACCGGTGTCGGCCGCGTTCAGGTGCTTGCGCAGCTCCCGCAGCCCGGCGTGCACGGCGGGCAGCGCGGTCGCCGTGCCCCACGACCCCGCCGTGAGGTGCTGCGGCGCGACGCGGGTGTCGCCGACCCGGACTTCGATGTCGCGCACGGCGATGCCGAGGTCGTTCGCGACGAGCAGCGCGATCGCCGACCGGATGCCCTGCCCCATTTCGTGGCCGTCGACGGCCACGGTCACCCGGCCGTCCGCGCCCGCGGTCAGGTGGGCGACGGCGGGGGCGACGTTGCCCGGGTAGTTGCCCGCGGCGACGCCCCAGCCGACCAGCGAACCGTCGTCCGCGCGCATCGAGCCGGGCGCCGGGTCGCGGCCCGCCCAGCCGAACCGCTCGGCCCCCCGGCGGAGGCATTCGGCGAGGAACCGGGTGGAGAACGGCCGTCCGCTCACCGAGTCGGTCATCGTGTCGTTGGCCAGCCTGAGCGCGACCGGGTCCTGGCCGGTGGCGTACGCGAGTTCGTCGACCGCCGACTCGAACGCGAACATCGCCGAGCTTTCGAACGGCGCCCGCATGTAGCCGGGGGTCTGCACGTCGGTCTGCACGAGCCGGTGCCGGCCGCGGAACGCCTCGAAGCCGTAGAGCCGCGAGGTGACTTCGGTGTGCATGGCCGGGAACAGGTCGTGGCGCGACGTCTGCTGGTCGACCTCGTGCACGGCGGCGAGGATCTTGCCGGCCGCGTCGGCGCCGAGGCGGACGCGGTGACGGGTGGCCGGGCGGAAGCTGCCGTTGTGGAACGTCTGCGCGCGCGTCAGCACGAGCTTGACCGGACGGCCGAGGCGGCGGCTCACCAGCGCGAGCGGCGCGAGGTGCGGCTGGAGCGAGTTCTTCTGGCCGAACCCGCCGCCGACGTACGGCGAACGCACCTCGATGTGCTCCGCGTCGAGGCCGAGCTGCTGAGCGAGCCCGTGCCGGACCGCGGCCGCGTTCTGGGTGCCTTCGTGCACGACGAGCGTGCCGTCGCGCCATTCGACGACGGCGCCGTTCAGCTCCATCGGCACCGCGTGCTGCGCCGCGTGCTCGTAGGTGCGGTCGATCCGCACCGGGCTGGCGTCGACGGCCGCGTCGGCGTCACCGACCTTGATGTCGGCGAGGAACGGCAGCGGGATCGCCTCTTCCTGCACCAGGGTGGTCGCGCCCGCGGCGTCGAGGTGCACGGCGACCGGCTCGGGCTCGTACGCCGCGGTGACGAGCTCGGCCGCTTCGGTGGCGGCGACCGGGGTTTCGGCCACGACCAGGGCGATCGGCTGGCCGCGGTAGGCGATCCGGTCGTCCAGCAGCGGCTGCAGGCTCTGGAAGGAGAACCCGCCGCCCATGATGAACCCCGGACCGCGCAGCTCTTCGGCGTCGAACCGGGTCACGACGAGGAGCACGCCGGGCACGGCTTCGGCGGCGTGAGTGTCCACATCGGACACCCGGCCGCGGCCGACACGGGCGGTGGCGAGGGCCGCGTGGGCGAGACCGTCCGGCACGCGGTCGGTGCCGTAGGCGGCCTTGCCGGTGACTTTTTCGTGGGCGTCGACGCGCCGCGTGTCGGTCATCGGATCGCCCGCTCCCCGGCCATCAGCACGGCGTCGGCGACCGTGCGGATGCCCAATTCGATCCGGAATCCGTTGTGGGTGCCGGGACGCGCGCCGGCGAACGCGACTTCCCCGGCGTGCCGGGCGTTCTCGGCGGTCAGTGGCAGGCCGCGCAGGGCGCGTTCGGCCCCGGCCGCCCGCCAGGGCCGGGTGGCGACGCCGCCGAGCGCGATCCGGCAGTCGCCGACGACGCCGTCGGCCACGGTCAGCGCGACGGCAGCCGAGGCGAGGGCGAACGCGTAGGACTCGCGGTCGCGGATCTTGAGGTAGACCGACCCGCGGCCGGCGGGCGTCACCGGGACGCGGATGCGCAGGATCAGCTCATCGGCGTCGAGGACGTGTTCGCGAGCCGGGTCGTCGCCCGGTTCGACGTGCAGTTCCGCCAGCGGGATCGTGCGTTCGCCGCGCGGGCCGGCGACGTCGACGACGGCGTCGAAGGCGAGCAGCGCGATCGCCCAGTCGCCGGGGTAGGTCGCGATGCAGGCGTCGCTGGTGCCGAGCAGCGCGTGGGTGCGGTCGCGCCCTTCGCGCGCGGCGCAGCCACTGCCGGGCGCGCGCTTGTTGCAGGGGAATTCGGGGCCGTCGCGGAAGTAGCCGCACCGTGTGCGCTGCAACAGGTTGCCGCCGACGGTGGCCATGTTCCGCAGCTGCTGGGAAGCCGCGCGCCACAGCGATTCCGACAGCGCCGGGTACCCGTTGCGCACGGCGGGGTGGTCGGCGACGTCGGCCATCCGCGCCCCGGCCCCGAAGACGAGTTCGCCCGCGCGGGCTTCGACGGTGTTCAGCTCGGGCACCCGGTGCACGTCGACGACGGCGGGCGGCGTCTCGATGCCGAGCTTCATCAGGTCGTAGAGGGTGGTGCCGCCGGCCAGGATCCGGGTACCCGGCACGGCGTCGCGCAGCGCCTCGACGGCGGAGCCGACGCTGTCCGGCGCGACGTAGGCGAAGGGCCGCATCAGCCCTCCCCGGCGGTCTGCCGCACGGCGGCGACGATCCCGGCGTAGGCCCCGCACCGGCACAGGTTCCCGCTCAGGTACTCCCGCACCTGCTCGTCGTCGGCGGCGTGCCCCTCGGCGATGCAGGCCAGCCCGGACATGATCTGCCCGGGCGTGCAGTAGCCGCACTGGAGCGCGTCGTGGTCGACGAAGGCCTGCTGCAACGGGTGCAACCCGCCGTCCGGCCCGGCGACCCCCTCGATGGTGGTCACGGCCTGCCCGTCGACCTGCACGGCGGGCGTCAGGCAGGACACGACGCGCCGCCCGTCGAGGTGGACCGTGCAGGCCCCGCAGTGGCCCTGGTCGCAGCCCTTCTTGGTACCGGTCAGCCCGAGCCGCTCCCGCAGCACGTCGAGCAGCGACTCACGCGGGTCGAGCCGCAACCGCACGGCCTCGCCGTTGACGGTCGCTTCGATTTCTGGAGTGGACACCCGGCGACGCTAACGCCGGGAAGGCGAGAGGCGCCTTCCGGTGATTGCTGCCGGGACGGCCGTTTATTGCGCCCGGCCGCTAACTCCGCACCGCGGTCCGGTACGCCGACGGCGGCTGCCCGATCTGCGCCCGGAACGCCGACGCGAACCGCGACGGCGTCGCGAACCCGCACGCCTCCGCGATCTCCGTCACCGACAGGTCCCCGCGCTCCAGGTGCCGGCAAGCCTGCTCCACCCGGACCCGGGTCAGGTAGCGGTACGGCGTCTGCCCGGTCGCCGTCTTGAACACGCGCAGGAAGTGGAACGGGCTCAGGTCGGCCGCCGCCGCCATGTCGGCCAGGGTGAGGGGGCGGTGGTGGTTGTCGCGGATGAACTGGACGGCCCGGCGGGTGCGCAGCTCGTCGCGGCCGGGGACGCGGGGCGGGGGTGCCGCCGCGTGGCGGGTCAGGAGGTGGACCGCGAGGAACGACGCCGCCGATTCCGCGTACAGCTCGTCGGCGCCCGCGAGCGCCGCCGAACCCAGAGCGCCTGCGACAGACGCCAGCACCGGGTCTTCGACGGCGAGGGTGTCCGGGCGGCCGAGGCGGCCGGCGTCGCGGCCCCACAGCTCGAGCGCGGTCCGGTCGACCAGCGCGGCGGGCAGGTGGACGTGCGTGGTCAGCGTGCGCCCGGGACCGCGCCAGCGGAGGCGGGACGGGTGGCCGGGCGCGGTCAGGCCGATCGAGCCCGGGCCGTAGTCCGCCCGGCGCCACCGGGCGCCGTGGCGTGACTCGATCGACGCGGTGCCCGCGCCGACCACCACGATCGTCTGCTCGTCGGCGGGCGGCAGGTCGAGCTCGGCTTCCGGGGCGTTGTCGAGCAGCCGCACCAGCACCGCGGACCAGCCGTTGTCCCGGCGGCTGCAGAGCCGCACCCGGGCCGCGGTTCCGGGATCGAACGTCACGACCCGACCCTAGATCCCGGGTTCGAATTTGAACAGCGGGTACCGTTGCCCTCATGGGTGGTCCGCTGAACGCGCAGGAAAAGCGCGCCTGGAACGCGTTCCGCACCAGCTTCACCCTGCTCCACCAGCGGATGGACCAGCAGCTCAAGCGCGACGCCGGCCTGTCCCACCTCCAGTACGAGATCCTCGCGCGGCTCGGCGCGGCCCCGGGCCACGAGCTGCGGATGGCCGAGCTGGCGTGCGCGGTGTCCAACTCCAAGAGCGGCCTGACCTACCAGATCGGCCAGCTGGAGCAGGCCGGGCTCGTCCGGCGCCGCGCGTGTGAGAGCGACGTCCGCGCCGTCTACGCCGTGCTGACCGACGAGGGCGCGGCCCGGCTGGAGCGAGCCGCGCCCGGGCACGTCGCCCTTGTGCGGGAGCTGCTGCTCGACGTCCTCACGCCGGACCAGCTGAGCGCGCTGGCCGACGGCCTCGGCGAGGCGAACCGCCGCATGCTCGCCACCGAAGACTGCCCCTGAGTGACCTGTGTCACTTTCGCCGCCGGAGCACGCCGATCCCGGAACCCGCGGTGCCCCTTCCGTGAACAGCTGAGGACATCGGCAGCAGCGAAAGGCGGGCAATGACCCGGGAAGACACGGAAGACGACGACGCAAGCGTGATCACGCGGTCGCGGCGGGAACCGAGCCTGTTCGCGGTGATCTTCGACCGCCACGCGCGGCACATCCACCGCTACCTGGTCCGGCGCCTCGGCCCGGTGGCCGCGGACGACGTCCTCGCCGACACCTTCCTGATCGCGTTCGACAAGCGGGCGAAGTTCGACCCGGCCCGCCCGGACGCCCGGCCGTGGCTCTACGGCATCGCCACGAACCTCGTTTCGCGGCAGCGGCGGGCGGAGGTGCGCGAACTGAAGCTCCGGCTGGCCATCGGGCCGCCGCCGGTCGAAGCCGGGCACGACGACCAGGTCGCTGACCGCGTCAGCGCCGGTGCCCTCGGCGCGCGCCTCGACCGGGCACTGGCCGCGCTGCGGCCGCGCGAACGGGACGTCCTGCTGCTCGTCGCCGCCGAAGGGCTCGGCTACCAGGAAGTCGCCGACGCGCTCGCCATCCCCGTCGGCACCGTGAAATCGCGGCTCAGCCGCGCCCGCAACCGCGCCCGCGCCGAGCTCGGCGCCCTCGACCTCGTGAAGGAGACCGCCGACCATGGATGACCTGGACCTGATCCGCGAACGCGCGGACGCCGTCGGCTTCGCGACGGCGGAAGACCTCGCCCCCGCCCGGGAACGGCTGCTGGCCGCGGCCCGCGGCGGACGGCCGCGGCGCGCCAGGCGCTGGTTCTGGACCGCCGGTGCCGCCACCGCCCTGGCCGCGGGGATCACCGCCGTGGTGGCGCTCGCGCCCGTCGGCGAAACCGGCGCCGGAGTCGGCGTCGGCGTCGCGCACGCCGATCCGGTGCGGGTGCTCACCGAGGCCGCGACCGTGTCGCTGCAGGAACCGCACACCACCCCGCGGCCGGACCAGTTCCTGTACGTGAAGACGGAATACCCCGATCACCACGTCCGCGAGGTGTGGTTTTCCGTCGACGGCACCCGCGACGGCCTGATCGGCGACACGAAGATCGCCGGCTGCCGCGACGGCAAGGCGCCGCTCTACGGTACGAACGACCCCAGCAAGGAAGGAACGCTCGAAGACTGCCGTCCCTCCCCCGCCTACCGGACGGACCTGCCGACGACCGCGGACGCGATGCTCGCCTACCTCACCGAGCACCACAGCGGCACCAAGGGCGACGTCAACGCCGTGGGCAAGGACGTGATCAACCTCGCCTACGAGCAGGTCCTCCTGCCCGCGTCCTACGCGGCGCTGTTCGAGGCGGCGGCGCGGGTGCCCGGCCTGACGGCGCTGGACCACGTCACCGACGGCGCCGGCCGCCCGGGCGTCGGGATCACCTGGCCGGTCCCGGCCGGCTCGTCACCGAAGGCGAAGCCGGTGGTGCTCGTCTTCGACGCCACCACCCACCGCTTCCTGGGCACCCAGGACAGCGCGGTGACCGTGAAGACGTTCGTCGACCGGGTGGGCCTGCGGCCCTGACGTTAAGCTGCGGGAATGGCTTCCCGGGACGCGACCGACGAAGAAGCCGCGTCGCGTCCCGGCGGCCGTCCCCGCGACGCGGCGCTCGACGAAGCGATCATCCGGGCCACCCGGGCGCGGCTGGTCCGCGACGGCTACTCGCTGATGACCATCGGCGACATCGCGGCGGACGCGAAGGTCAGCCGCCCGACGCTGTACCGCCGGTGGCGCACCAAGTTCGACCTGGTCGTGGACGCGCTGGACTACGGCTTCCGCGAACAGCGCGATTCCTACACCGTGGACTTGAGCAGGCTGGCGCCGCGGGAGGCCTTCACCGAAGCCGTCCGGCGGCTGGACCCGGCGTACTTCAACCCGGACGCCATGGTGCTGATGGGCAACTTCGCCGGCGAGGCGATCCGCACCCCGGAGCTGCTCGAGATCCTGCGCGAGCACGCCGTCGAACCGCGGGTCACCCTGGTCGAGAACGTGCTGACCCAGCTCCAGGCGAGCGGCGCGGTCCGGGACGGCATCGACAAGCACACCATCGCGACGCTGTGCTTCGGCAGCTACTTCGCCGCCTTCCACCGGGGCGACGACAAGGACGGCATCCCCGCCGCCGTCGTCTCGGTGCTGTGGCCGGCGATCGCGGCCCCACCCGCCTGACCGGCAGGGCTCCGGCAAAGTCACGCGGCCAAGCCACTTCGCCGTCGGTGACCTGCTCGCCCCACGTCTTGAATGACTCATTCAGGTCTTCGGAGGTCCTGAATGAGTCATTCAAGACGCCGGCGCATCGCTGCGGACCGCACCGACCCGACTTTGCCGGCCCCGCCTGACCGGCGGCGACGCGGTTCGCGCGCGAAACGCGCAACCATTCCGGCCTCCCGCCCGTGTATCAGGGGTGTGAGGACTTCTTCGCAACGACGACGGCTCTTCCGGCCGCGGGCGACAGCCGTCGCGGTGCTGGCCGGAGCCGGGCTCGCGTTCGCGCACACCACCGCGGGGATGACGGTGGCGGGATCCGTCCTGGCCGCCGCGGCCGGCGGGCACGGCCTGCCCGACCCCGCGGCCCCAGCGCCGGCTCCCGTGTCCACCACCACGCGGCCCGCGCCGAACCCGATCCTGCCCTTCAACGCGAAACTGACCTCGGACGACATCCCCGTCCCGGGCGGCGGCGTACGCGACGGCGCCTGCAGCGGTTCGCTGGTCGCGCCGCAGTGGGTGGTCACCGCCGGGCACTGCTTCCACGACCTCGCCGACGCCCGCGTCGGCGGCCCGCCGCGGTACACGATGACGGTGACCGTCGGCCGCCTGAAGGACACCGACCCCGGCGGGCACACGGCGAAGGTCGTCGACGTCGAGCAGTCCCCGGTGAACGACCTGGCGCTGGCGAAGCTCGACCTCGCGATCAACGACATCACGCCGGTCGAGCTGAACCGCAAGCGGCCCGTGGTGGGCCAGCAGCTGCAGTTCGCCGGCTGGGGTTCGCACTCGGCGACCGTGCTCGGCCCGTCCGACCACCTCAAACGCGGTCGCTTCACGGTTTCGGGCATCGGCCAGTCGACGCTGGAAGCCTTGCCGGTCGGCACGCGAACCGTCGAAAACGGCCCGTGCCCGGAGGATTCGGGCGGCCCGTTCTTCGTTTCCGGCGACGACCGCACGGCGACGCTGGTGGCCATCGTCAACACCGGGCCGCCGTGCCCGCAGCCGGGAGCCGAGACGATCGCGCGGGTGGACGTCGTGGCGGACTGGATCCGCGAGCGGACGGGGTGACACAAACCTGCTCGGCTGGAGCCGGGCGGCGGCGCCCGGGACACGGACGCCGCCGCCCGGGTTCACGGGGCCCCGGTGATGACGAACTGCGAACCCGGCTCGACGACGACGTCGCCCGCCGACGAGTTCGTGATCGTCACGTTCGACAGGGTCGCGCTGCCGCGGGCGCCGCTCATCGCGAGGACGCCGGCGCCGTTGTTCGACTTGTCGATCTTGACGTTCGTGACCGCCACGCTCATGGTCCCGCCGCCGGTCTTGAACTGGATGCCGTCGTAGGTGGAGTCGTGGATCTCCGTGTCCCGCAACGTCACCCCCGTGATGTCCTTGCCCTGCGCGAAGAACGTGATCGCGCCGAACTTCTGCTGCTCGCCCCAGAACACGCCGCCGCAGCGGTACAGGGCGTTGTTCGCGATCAGCGTCTGCCCGGAGAACGGCAGCGGGTCGTGGTCGGTCGCCAGCATGATCCCCGGGTAGTTCATCGTGTCGGACACCAGGTTGTTCTCGATCTTGTTGCCGTAGCCGCCGTAGATCGCGAGGCCGTTCGCGCGCCACGGGAGCTGGATGGTGTTGTTGGTGAAGGCGTTGTCGTGCGCGATGTCCACCGACGGGTCCTTCACGTACTGGTTGGCCCACACGGCGAGCGAGTCGTCGCCGGTGGTGCGGAACGACGAGTCGAACACCCGTGAATTCCGCGTGCCGTTGGTGAAGTTGATGCCGTCGGCGTAGGTGTCGCGGATCCGCATGCCGCTGAACTGGAGGCCGTCGGCGGGGCCCCACAGCTCCGGCTTGTTGCTGTAGTCGCGGCCGACCCACACGCCGACGTTGGCGTGCTCGATCCAGACGTTCGAGATCTTCGTGCCGGTGCCGAAGCGGCCGTTGAGGCCGACCCCGCCCTCGGCGTTGCCGTCACCGCCGCGGATCCGGCCGGAGCCGAAGATGGCGATGTCGGAGATCTGCGTGTTCTTGTCGATGTCGAACCCGAAGTTGCCTTCGTGCGGGTGGTTGATGGTGCCCGCGTCCTGCGGCTGGATCAGCGAGTACAGCTGCGAGCGCCACATGCCGGCGCCGCGGATGGTGACGTTCGAAATGCCGACCTGGTTGTACTGCCCGCCGCCGTTGGGCACGGTCGGGTCGTCGGTCAGGATCTTCGCCTCCTGCCGCCACTGGCCCTCCGGGATCCAGACGCACGGGATGACGCCGTTCTGGTCGTCGGTGACCGCGCGCTGGATCGCCGGGGCGTCGTCGACGCCGTCGTTCGGCACCGCGCCGTACTCGGTGATGGAGGTGCACTCGGCGGGCTTCGGCAGCGCCGGCGCGACCTGCTCCAGGTCGACCAGGTCGATGACGTAATAGGCCGCGCTGTCGCCGTTGTCCCGCTGCAGCTTGAACTTCGTGCCCGCCGGGTACGACTGGCCCAGCAGCGCGTGCGACTCGTCGAACAACCGGCGCGCGTCGGCCTGCGGCGTGTTCGTCAGGCCTTCGGGGTCGTCGGTGGTGCCGTAGAGCCAGCTGTGCTTGGACGACAGCGTCAGCTTCTGCGCGAAGGTGCCGTTGACGTACAGGCTGAGCGTGAAGTCCTGGCCACCGCCGTCGGGCGCGTCGGGCACGGAGTTGCGGACGACGATCGAGTTCGCCTGGTTCACCGACGTGACCTCGACGTACTGGCCCTGGTTCGCCAGCCGCACCGACCGGCGGCCGGAGGATTCGGTCGCGAAGTCGGTGTGCCCGAACGTGCGCAGCGGGTCGGCCGCCAGCAGTTCGCCTTGGTACTGCGCCGCTTCCGCCTCGTATTCGGTGTACGGCAGGGCCGCGCCGCGGCCGACCACGATCGTGCGGGACAGCCCGTTGTTGGCTTCGTTGGTCTCCGCGACCGCGTTCGTCGCGTCCGCGGTCGCGGTGAGGGTCGCGCCGCCGCTGGTCGCGGTCCACGTGCCCGTGATGGCGACGTCCACTGTGGACCCGGCCGCGATCGCCGGCGTGGTGCCGCTCAGTGCGGTGGCCCCCGCGGTCAACCGGGTCACCGAGGCGCCCGCGCCGCTGGTGCCGCGGTTGTGCACGGCCACGGTGAACGACACCGCCGCGCCGGCCGCCGGGTTCGGCGGGTTCGACGTGATGCCGGTGACCTCGAGGTCCGGCCCCGGTGCCTGCGCGACGACGAGTGGTGAGGACGCGGTGAAGGTGTTGTTGGTGTCGTTCTGCTCGACGACCGTGTTGGCCGGGTCGACGGTCGCGGTGACGCTGTAGCTGCCCTGCGGCCGGGTGCCCGCGGTCACGGTCACCGTGGTGGACGCCCCCGCGGCGAGCGCGCCGACGGCGGCGTTGCCGACGACCGTGCCGCCCAGCGCGACGTTGACGGTCGTGGCGGGCGCGGGCGCGGTGCCCGCGTTCTTCACCGTCGCCGAGACGGTGACCTGGCTGGTCTCGTCCGGGTTCGCCGGCGTCCAGGTGGTGCCGGTGACGACCAGGTCGGGGTTCGGCGCCGGCGTGCCGAGCACCTGGAACTCCGCGACCTGCGCACCCGGGGCGCCGGAGTTGGCGTAGAACTGCAGCCGCACGTCGGCGGCCCGCCCGGTGACCGGGATGGTCACCGTGTTCTGGCCGGCGGCCGGGTCGAAGCGGTAGTCGGCGCGGGCCTTGAGCGTGGTGAACGCCGTGGCGCCCTGGTCGCGGCCGAGCACCTCGAAGTTCTGCGTCCGCGCGCCCCAGACCGCGTCCGGGTTGAGCCGCACGACGACGGCGTCGAGGTCGGCGCCGGCGCCGAGCTTCACGGTCAGCGAGTTCGGGTAGCCCGCCGCGGATTCCCAGTACGTGCCAGTGTTGTTGTCGTTGGCGTTGGCGGCGACGAACGAGAAAACGCTCGAAGACGCCTCGATCGGCTTGCCCGCGGCGAGGTTCTGCCCGGCCTGGGTGCCCTGGCGCACGACGTGGTCGCTGTCGGCGGACTCGTGCCCCGCGGCGTCCGTGGCCCGCACGAAGTACTCGACGCGCGTGCCCGCGGGCCGCGTCTCGGTGAACGTGGTGCCGGTGACGGTGGTGACCGGGGTGCCGTCGCGGTAGACGGTGTAGCCGGTGACGCCGACGTCGTCGGTCGAGGCCGACCACGTCAGCCGGATCTGGCCGGCGCCGGGTTCGGTCAGGGCGAGGTTCGCCGGCGCGGTGGGCGCCTGGGTGTCGCCGGAGTCCGGGCCGTACAGCTCGAACTCCGAGAGCTGCGCGGCGGGCCACTGCGTGTTGGCGGTGATCTGCAGGCGCACGTACCGGGTCGTCGCGGTCACCGGGATGGTGACGGTGTTGACGCTCGGCGCGAACGCGTACCCGCTCGAGGCGACGAGGTCGGTGAACGCGGTGCCGTCGGTGCTGCCGCGCACGGCGAGGGTCTGAGTGCGGGACTCCCAGGTGACGGGCAGTTTCAGCACGATCCGCGAGAGCGGCTTCGCCGAGCCGAGGTCGGCCTGGAGCCACTGCGGGAACGCGTTGTTCGCGGACTCCCAGTAGCTGGCCTGGTTCCCGTCGACGGCGTTGGCGACCGGGTAACCGGGCAGCGCGCTGCTCGCCGACACCGTGCGGGTCAGCGGCACGTCGGCGACGGCGGCAGCCGCGGCTTCGGCTCTCGGTGGCGGGCTGTCGGCGGCGGAGGCGAGGGAGAGCCCGGTGACGGACAGCCCCACGGCGAGGAATCCGGCCAGGAGCCGGGGCAAGCGCATGCGTGTCATGGCGTCATCTCTTCGTCGAGAGCGGCAGGGGAGGGAGCGCGAGCCTCACGAGCATGCAACAACGAGGAGACAACATGCAAGAACTTGACATGATCTGGAAATTTGACGACTAGTCGCCAGGGCGCGCGCAACCGCCGCCCGATCTGTCCGGAAATGCGCGGGGGTCAGTCCAGCGAGAGCGCGGTCAGCTCTTCGGCGATCAGCAGGTCGGGATCGAACTTCATGCCCGCGAAGTGACCGGCAAGCTCGAGCGAGAGCACGCCGTGCAGCCGGGTCCAGAAGGCCAGCGCGCGGTGCAGCGCCCCGGCCGAAACGCCGCTGTCGCCCGCCCACTCGCGGTGGGTTTCGAGGTGCTCTTCGAACGGCGAGGGAACCTCCGGCTCGTGCAGTTCCGCGCAGGCTTCGATCAGCACCGCCATCACCTCGTGCGAGAGCGCGGTGGTGTCGGCGGGCGCGTGGTAGCCGGGGACGGGCGTGCCGTAGACGAGGAAGTACCGCTGCGGGTCGGCGCGCGCCCAGTCCTGGATGACCTTCGCCAGCATGGCAAAGCCCTGACCTCGGACACCCCGGACGGCGTCGGCGATGCTGCGGTAGGCGTCGCGGATGAGCGCGGTGAGCAGCTCGTCCCGGCTCGCGAAGTACCGGTACAGCGCCGGGCCGCTCATGCCCACCTGCTTGGCGATGGCGTTGAGCGACAGCGCGGGCACGCCGGCCGCGGCGATCTGCTCCCAGGCGTGCCGCTTGATCTCTTCACGCACTTGGGCGCGGTAGCGCTCCCGCGGGCTCTCCGTCACGGTTAGAGGCTATCACTTTTCCTATTGACACTCACTACGCGGTAGTTATAACTTCTAACCATCACAACAGTCACTAACTCTCGGGAGAACCCCATGACCCTCTTGCGCACCGCGTTGCTCGCCCTCCCCCTGGCCGCCGGACTACTGGGCGTCGCCGCTCCGGCCGCGTCGGCGCAGGCCCTCGATTCGGTCACGTGCCGCGGCGAAGGGATCGATCCCGCCGCCCGGCTGCACTACCGGACCGAAACGGTGATCAAGGCGCCACCGGGCGCGGTCTGGCAGCGGCAGACCGACGTCGCGGGCTGGCCTTCGTGGCAGAGCGCCGTCAGCAGCGCGAAACGGCTCGACCCCGGCCCGCTGCGGCCCGGGTCGCGGTTCCGCTGGACGACCCCGGTCCCGGCCACCCCCGCGACACCGGCGACCACCCTGGTCATCACCTCGACCGTCCACCAGGTCCAGCCCGGCCGCTGCGTCCGCTGGAGCGGCCCGGCCATCGGCGACGGCCTGCGCATCGACCGGGGCGTGCACGTCTGGACGTTCACCCCGGTCCGCGGCGGCGTCCTAGTCCGCACCGAGGAGAGCTGGACGGGTGAGCAGATCGAAGCCGACCCGGCCACCGCGCTGAAGTACCTGGCCCCCGGGCTCGACGCCTGGCTGGCCGACCTCAAGAAGACCGCCGAAACCCCCTGCAACCGTTGAGCCACAAGGAGAAGACGATGACCACCACCACTGCAGCTCCCGCCCGCCGCACCTCGACCGCCGTCGTCGTCGCGGCTTGGGCCGTGCCGGTCATGGTGCTCGGGCAGTTCGCTTTCCTGACCGCGATCCCGATCGCCGTCGTCCTGGTCGGCGCCCTGCGTGCGCGGAATTCCTTGCGCTGGTGGGCTTTCGGGCTCGCCGCGGGGTACGCCGCATTGATCGGGGCCTGGCTCTTGGGGCCGAGCAGCGCGCCGAGCTTGTCGAAGTTCCTGAGCCCGGTCGCCACCGGGGTGTTCGCCGCGGCCGGGGCGGCGGTCGCGATCGCGGCGGTCGTCAGCCGCAGACGCGGGCGATGACCCCGCCACTCCGGATCGGGCGCGACAACTGCCGATATGTCGACTGTGGCGCGGGTCACGGAATGCTCGGCGATCTTCGGCGCTACACCCGAAGAGAACCGTTCGACCCCGAGGGAGCGCCATGTCCACCACCACCCCGGAAGAAGTCACCGCGCCGGCCGTGCCCGCGCTGGACGACTTCGACTTCGAGCTCACCGACGGCGCCGCCTGCCGGATCGACGACCCGGACTGCGAAGCCTGCCAGTGAACCCTCGGCGCCGGCCGGCTCGCCCGGCCGGCGCCGGAAAACCCCTCAAAGGTGCATGGCCAGCCACAACGCCATCCAGGCGAGGCACGCCAGCGCACCGCCCACGCCGAACGCCAGCAGCACGCGTCGCAACCCCGCGACGACGCCGGCCCGGCCCGTCATTTCGGTGATTCCCGCATCAGCCATGGCCAGGTGATGCCCGCGGGCGAGCCCGGCAAACATCGCGCTAGCCCGCGTCACCCATCACCAGTCCTTCGATCGTGTGCTTCTGGGTGATCGGCTTCAGGACGTCGACGACCGGGCAGTGCAGGTGCGCGCGCACGGATTCCGGCAGGGACGCCCGGAATTCGCGGGTCACGGCGGTGTCGTGGCGGGCGTCGTTGCCCGCGCCCGGCGCGTCGAGGCCGAGCACGAGAACCGGCCGGGACTTGGCCGACTGGTTGGCCGTGCCGCGGTGGATCGTCAGCGCCGAGCGGATCGAGATGTCCCCCATCCGCGGGAACTTGCGCGCCGCGAGCTCCCGGTAGCGCGGGTACGCCGTCCGCGGCGGGAACATGCCGTGGTCGAAGGCTGCGCCGTCGTCCCAGTGCGTGCCGGGCGCGATTTCGAACGGGCCCATGTCCGGCTCGGTGTCGACCGCGGTCACGTTGACCGCCAGCGACGTCAGCCTGCGGTGCCGCGCGGTTTCTTCCGGCATCGGGAAGTCCCGGTGCCACGGCTGGTCGACCGCGCCGGCCAGCGGGACGTCGAAGCCGACCTCGACGATCCGGTAGTCCGGCCCCAGCACCGCTTCGGCGACGGCCGTGATCCACGGGTGGCCGGCCAGCTCGGCGAACCCGCGCAGCTGCTCCGGGTGGATCTCGACGTAGTAGCGGTTCGGGCCGCGGCCGACGGCGCCGTCCGGCCGGGCGCGTGCCTCGGCGAACGCCGTGTCGATGTCTTCGCCGAGGCGGCGGACCCAGTCGCGGGAGAACGCCCCCGGCAGGCCGATGATGCCGTCCCGGTGCAGGCGTTCGGTCAGGGTCGTGAGCTCGGTGACGGGCAAAGCGGGCGCGGTCATCCTGGCCTCCTCGGGCACGACGGCGTGGCACCTCAGTTTGCAACGTGGCATGCCACGTTGCAAGAGGTACGCTGCGCGGGTGAACCCGAAACTGCGCGACGTGGCCGAGCACGCGGGCGTGTCCGTCCGGACGGTGTCCAACGTGGTCAACGGGTTCCGCTACGTGGCCCCGGCGACGCGCGAGCGGGTGCAGGCCAGCATCGACGCGCTCGGCTACCGGCCCAACCTCGCCGCCCGGACGCTGCGGCAGGGCCGGACCGGGCTGATCGCGCTGGTGATCCCCGAGATCGACTCGCCGTACTTCGCCGAGCTCGCCGCGCGGACGGTGCGCGTCGCCGAGGCCCGCGGCCTGACGGTGCTCATCGACCAGACCGACGGCGACGCCGAGCGCGAGAAGCAGCTGCTGCACGGCCAGCGCAGCCAGCTGGTCGACGGCGTCCTGTTCAGCCCGTGGGCGGTGGCGCCCGCGGAGCTGGCCGCGCGCACCGACCCGGTCCCGCTGGTGCTGCTCGGCGAGCACGACGGCACGGCGGGCGTCGACCACGTCGCGATCGACAACGTCGCCGCGGCGCGCGAAGCCACCGGCCACCTGCTGGCCTCGGGCCGCCGCCGCGTCGCGGCGCTGGGCATCCAGCCGCGCTCGCTGAACGCGACGGCCCGCCAGCGCCTCACCGGCTACCGCCAGGCGCTGACCGACGCGGGGCTGCCGGCCGCGCCGGAGCTGGAGGTCGCGGTGCGCCGCCTCCACCGCGCCGACGGCCACGCGGCGATGCTGACCCTCCTGGACTTGCCCGAACCGCCGGACGCCGTCTTCTGCTTCACCGACGAGCTGGCCCTGGGCGCGCTGCGGGCCGCCGCCGACCGCGGGGTCGCCGTGCCGGACGAGCTGGCGCTGGCGGGCTTCGACGACATCGAAGACGGCCGCTACAGCGTCCCGGCCCTGACGACGGTGTCCCCGGACAAGGACCGCATCGCGGAACTCGCGCTGGACCGGCTGACCCAGCCGGCCGCGGAACCCCGGTCGATCGTCGCGCCGCACCGGCTGGTCGTGCGCGGCACCAGCTGACTACACCGCGAGCGCCACCCGGTCGCGGCCCGCTTTCTTGCCCGCGTACAGGGCTTCGTCGGCGGCGCGGATGACCCCTTCCAGGCCCGCTTCGGCCACGGCCGGGTGCAGGGCCGCGCCGATGGTCGCCGACAGCGCGACGGGTTCCCCGGTGGGCGTGGTGATGCGCAGCGCCCGGATCCGGACGCGGATCCGCTCGGCGACCGCGCGGATCTCGGCTTCGTCGACGTCGGGCAGCAGGACGGCGAACTCTTCCCCGCCGTAGCGCCCGACAGTGTCCCCGCGCCGGACGGTCTTCGCGAGCACGGTGGCCACCTCGGCGAGGACGTCGTCGCCGACCGGGTGCCCGTGGGTGTCGTTGATGCGCTTGAACCAGTCGAGGTCGATCATCAGCACCCCGGTCCGGCCGCCGGTGGTGCGGGCGCGCTGGAGCGCCCGCTCGGCCTGCTGGTGCCACGCGATCGCGTTGAGCAGGCCGGTGCGCTGGTCGGTGCGCGCGGCGATCTTGAGCTGGTCGAGCTGGACGCACTGGTGCAGCGCGAACGTCGGGATGATCATCAGCAGCGCCGCGGGCGGCCACCACAGCAGGGCGAGCGCGACGAACACGCCGAGGGCCAGCTGGCTGACTTCCAGGAGGTTGTCCGAGGCGCTGCCCAGCAGCCGGCGGGGGTGCTCGACGGTGACCGTCCAGGCGATGACCGCGCCGACGAGCGCGGTGTTGACGGTCCACTGCACGGCGCCGGCGGTGACCACGGCAGCGAGGTCCGCCCAGCCGGGCCGGGCACCGTCGCCGAGGTGCAGGAGGTGCTCGTGCGCGCCGGTCGCCCGGAGCACGGCGGCCGCGGCGGCCGCCGCCAGTGCGAGCGTGGCCGCGGTGAACACCGTGCGGTGCGGCGGGCGGACCGGGTCGAACCGGTTGACCAGCAGCCAGCGGTGGCCGTAGATCACCGCGACCAGGGCCAGCTCCAGCACCAGCGGCAGGGCGAGCACCCCGGCGAAGATCCAGACGCTGCAGAGGTCGACGTACGGCGAGCCGGAGCGGTCACGACGCCGTTGCTCGATCAGGTGCGAGGCGTGCAGGTGCGGCAACGCGGCCGCGGCGAGCCAGCCCGCCGTCGCCCACTGCTGGGGTTCCGGCGTCGCCCGCGCCGCCACCACGAGGACGGCCAGCGCCGCCAGATCGACCGCCAGTACGAAGAACAGCACCCGCCCGGGCAACGACCACAGCTTCCACCGCGGTGGTGCCCAATCCCCCGGACCGCTCGTGTCTCCGCTCATCGCAGCGCCTCCCCGCCCTGCTCCGCGCCGGTGAACACCTGCTCGCCCAGGGTAGTCGCGTTGCGGTCCGGTGTCAGCCGTTTCCCCACGGCGCGACCCGACCGGGCGGCTGGGACGATTCCGAGTATCCAGGACCGGACGAACCGCACGGAAAGGCGAGCCGATGAGCGACAAGGGCTGGTGAACCGGCACGACCACCCCCGTTCCCGCGGACATCGAGAAGAGGAGCGCACCATGACCGACAAAGGCTGGTAACCCCGTACATTCCACCCCCGTTCCCCTGACCAGCGAGAACAGGAGCACGCCATGCACGACAAAGGCTGGTGAACCCCGCCACCACTCCCCCTGCCTGCCACCACCGACAAGGAGCACGCAATGCGCGACAAGGGCTGGTGAACCCCCACCTCCGTACCCACGTCCCCCGGCCACCGACAACAGGAGCACGCCATGCACGACAAAGGCTGGTGACCCCGCACACCCCACCCCCGTTCCCCTGGCCACCGAGAACAGGAGCACACGATGACCGACAAAGGCTGGTGAACCCGCGTCACGCTTCGGCGGGCAGCGCGGCCGAGACCGCGTCCGGCCGCCGGCGCGACCACGCGGCGGCCGCGGCGAGCGCGACCAGCGCTCCCGCGGTGCCCGCGACGGCGATCGCCGTCGCCGCGCCGGCCAGCTGCGCGAGCACCCCGCCGAGCACGATCCCGAGGCCCTGCCCGGCGATCATCCCCGTCCGCGCGAAGCCGAGGGCCCGGCCCCGCAGCGGCGGCGGGGACAGCTGGACGAACGTCGCCCCCGCCGTGACCTGGTACGCCGAGCAGACGCCGGACACGAACAGCAGCGCCAGCGCCGTACCCAGCGCGGGCTGCGCCCAGTAGGCCACGAGCGGCGCCGACGTCCCGACCGCGAGCACGCCCAGCGCGCGCACCCGCACCCGGCGCGCGACCAGCCGCAGCAGCATGGCGCCGGCCACCGCACCCGCCGGTTCCGCGGCGAGCAGCACGCCGATCCAGCCGCCGCTCGCGCCGATCTCCCTGGCGAACGGCACCGCTAGCCCTTCGGGGACGACCGTGAACAACGCCAGCCAGCCCAGCCACACCAGCGTCGCAAGCGTCCGGTCGCGGCTGACGGCGACCGCGCCCCCGGCGACCTGCCGCCACCACGACGTCCCGTGGCGGGACCGGCCGCCCGGCGGCGGGTGGCTGCCCAGCCCCGCGCGGATCAGCAGCGCGGAGACGGCGAAGGTAGCGGCGTCGATCGCCAATGCGGTGTGCGCCCCGACGCCGGTCACCACGAACGCGGCCGCCGCGAACCCCAGCACCAGGCACAGCTGCGTGGTGACCTGCTGCACCGCTTGGCCCGCTTCGTACCGGGTGCCGAGCAGCTCCGGCAGCACCGCGCCCTGCGCCGCGGAGAACGGCGCTTCGGCGAGCTGGACCAGCACCAGCAGAGCGGCCATCAGCGGCAGCGGCGTGGCGGGCACGGCCATCACCGCCACCAGCGCCGCCCGGACGACGTCGCACACCACCATGACGCGCCGCCGCGGCAACCGGTCGGCCAGCCAGGACAGCAGCGCTCCCGAAACGAGCGCGGGCAGCATCGACAGCGCGTACGTGGCCGCGCTCAGCGCCGCGGAACCCGTGCGCTGGTAGACGAGGATGGACAACGCGACGCGCGCCAGCTGGTCCCCGGCCACCGAGAGCAGGCCGGCGAGCCACACCACCCGGAACCCTCGCACCGTGAAGGCCGACAATGTCCCGGCCATCCCCCACCCCCCAGGCTGTCACGGAGAGCGCCGCCTGAAGCGCTCAGCGTAGTGCCTGGAGCGATCGCGCACCACTACGTCACCGGTGGGGTGCCGTGCGTGTGGAAGGACTCGATCGTCTTCAGTCCCCACGCTTGTCCCTTGGCCCGCTCGGCCTCGGTCCAGGTGACCGGCTCCCAGTCCGGCGCGAAGATCAGCCGCCCGGTGGGGTTGCACAGCTCGACGCGGTTGCCGCCCGGTTCGTAGACGTAGAGGAAGAACGTCTGCTGGATCGCGTGCTTGTGCGGCCCGGTCTCGATGTGGACGCCGTTGTCGAGCGCGATGTCGGCCGCGCGCAGGATGTCTTCACGCGTGTCGGTCGCGAAGGCGATGTGGTGCAGGCGCCCGCGCGAGCCCGTCCAGTCGTTGGTGTAGACGAGGTCGTAGGACTTCTGCGCGAAGTGCGTCCACTGCCCGGAAATGACGCCGCTGTCGAGCCGGATCTGTTCGGTGACGCGGCCGCCGAGCGCGTCGCAGACGAACCGCCCGTTGGCTTCCGCGTCCTTCGCCAGGTAGTTGACGTGGTCGAGGCGGCGGACGCCGACCCCGCGACCGGGGTAGGCCTGCGCCTGGTTCTTCAGCGCGGGCCGCAGGTGCTCGGGCGGGGCGTAGCGCTCGGTTTCCCAGTACAGCTCGAGTTCGTGGCCGTCCGGGTCGCGGAACAGGTACGTGGGGCCGATCCCGGTGTCGCCGTCGACCCAGCCGACGCCGAGGCCGCGCTCTTCCAGCGCCACTACCCGGCGCTTGAGGGCATCTTCGCTCGACGCGCGCAGCGCCGTCCGCCCGACCCCGGACGTCTTCGCCGCGGTGAGCTTCAGGCTGTGGTGCTCGTAGTCGTCCCAGGTGCGCAGGTAGACCGAGTCGCCGTCGGCGCCGTTCTCGGTGAGACCGAGGACGCGGACGAAGAAGTCGAGGCTCTTCTCCGGCTCCGGCGTGCGCAGTTCGACGTGGCCGAGGTGCGCGATCTCGTGGCGCGGCGAGGGATCCGGCATGCCTGGCTCCTCAGGAACGGGGGAAAACGGTGCCGTCGAACAACTTCCGCGCCGTCCGGATGACCGTCGACCGGCGGACGCGGGACCCTTCGAACTCGATCGCCACGGCGAGCTTGCCGCTCGGGTGCTCGATTTGCACGGGCCCGCCGCCGGTCTCGAGCAGTTCGTGGCCGACGGCGCCGTCGAGCAGCAGCGCCGTGACGACGCTGACGCCGCCGAGCACGCCGATCGACGGGTGCGGCTTGACCGGGATGAACGTCCGGGTGCAGATGGCGCCGCCGTCGCGGGGCGCGGCGACCAGCGTGGTCTTCGGGACCGAGCTGCCGCGCACGTCGCCGAGGCCCATCAGCTTCCCGGCTTCGACGCGCAGGGCGTCGATCCGGCCGGCGAGCTCGGGGCCGGCGAGCTCCTCGACCGGCTCGTACCCGGTGATGCCGAGGTCTTCGGCGCGCGCGACGACGACCGGCATCCCGTTGTCCACACAGGACACCGGGATGCCGCCGATGTCGTCGCGGACGTGGCCGGTCGGCAGCAGGCTGCCGCAGACGGATCCTTCGGTCTCGGTGAAGTCCAGCTCGACCGGGGCGGCGGTGCCGGGGACCCCGGAGATGGCCGTGTCGCCGCGGTAGTCGACTTCGCCGCCGGGAGTGGCGAACGTCGAGACGGCGATGGTGCCGGTGTTGACCAGCCGCACGCGCACGGTGGTGCGGTCGGATCCGGCGGGCACGAGCCCGCGTTCGACGGCGAACTGCCCGACGCCGGCGAGCAGGTTGCCGCAGGTCTGGCGGTCGGAGACGGTCGCCTCTTCGACGCCGAGCTGCAGGAACAGGTAGTCGATGTCGTGCCCGGGGTCGTCGGCGGCCGAGACGATCGCGACCTTGCTCGTCACCGGCTGGGCGCCGCCGAGGCCGTCGATCTGGCGCGGGTCGGGGGTGCCCATGATCCGCAGCAGCAGGTCGTCGCGGGCCGCGGGGTCGGCGGGCAGGTCCTCGGCGAGGAAGTAGGCGCCCTTCGACGTTCCGCCGCGCATGAGCATGCAGCGCACGCCGGTCATGCCTGCTCCTTTTCGTACTCCTCGGCGGTCAGGTACCGGACGCCGAGCGCTTCGAGCTTTTCGCGCAGCCCGTAGCGGTCCAGCCCGAGCTGGCCGGTGGCGAACGCCTCCCGGGCGGCGGCTTCCTTTTCCAGGCGCGCCTTCGCGGCGTCCAGTCCTTTTTGGACGTCTTGGCGGCGGACGCGCATGACGCCGTCGTCGTCGGCCAGGATCGCGTCGCCGGGGCGGATCAGCTGTCCTCCGATGGCGACGGGCACGTTCACCGCGCCGGCGGTCGCCTTGACGGTGCCCTGCGCGCTGATCGCGGCCGACCACACCGGGAAGCCGAGCGCGCGCAGATCGGTGACGTCGCGGACGCCGGTGGTGGTGACCAGGCCGCGCACCCCGCGGTGGCGCAATGCGGTCGCGAAGAGTTCGCCGAAGAGCCCGTCGCCGCACGGCGAAGTCGTGGTGACGACGAGGATGTCGCCCGCGCGGCACTGCTCGACGGCCGCGTGGATCATCAGGTTGTCCCCGGGCCAGCAGAGCGCGGTGACGGCCGTGCCGCCGACGCGCGCGCCGTCCTGGATGGGCCGAAGACCGGGCCCGAGCAGCCCGGTGCGGCCGAGGGCCTCGTGCACGGTGGCGACGCCGTAGTCGGCCAGGCGCGTCACCTGCTCGAGGTCGGCGCGCGGCGGGTCGGTGACGATGACGGGCTTCATACCCGTCACCGTACGGTTCGGTCGCCAAGATTGTCAACAATCTTGGCGACGGTTTGCTCAGTGATGCAGCGGGGAGACCTCGGCGTCGGCCGCCTTGAGCGCTTCGATCACGCTGCCGAGGTGCACACGCGCGGCTTCGGCGGCCCGTTCGGGGTGGTGCGCGCAGATGGCGTCGATGATCGCGAGGTGCTCCGGCAGCGAGACCTGCGGGCGGCCGGGCCGCATCGCCAGCCGGAACTGGTGCCGGACACTCTGCCCGCGCAGCCGTTCGAGCACCTGCGCGGCCGTCTGCTGCCCGCCGATCTCGCGGACCCGCCGGTGCAGCCGCTGGTTGAGACCGGAGTACCCGACGACGTCCCCGCTCGCGACGGCCTGCTGCATCAGCTCGCCGAGTTCGCGCAGCTCGCCGACCTCGGCGTCGGAAACACGCTCGGCCGCCTTGGCCGCACACAGGGATTCGAGCATCATCCGGACCTCGGAGATCTCGACGGCCTCTTCGAGCGAGACCGCGCGCACGCGGGCGCCGCGGTTCTGCACGCGTTCGACGAGCCCTTCGTTGGTCAGCTCGATCAGCGCGGCCCGCACGGTGGCGCGGCTCGCCGCGAACTGGGCGGACAGGTCGGCCTCGACCAGGCGCTGGTTGGGCACGAACTCACCGCGGACGATGGCGTCCCGGATGGCCGCCACCACCGAACGCTCCCCCGGCTGCCGGTCCGCAGCACTCTCGGTCATACCCTCGACTCCGATTTTGTTGACAATTTTGTCGAGCACATCGTGCACTCGATCGTAGCTGGCGAGGAGGATTCTGCTATGACCGGAACCATCGCGGTACTCGGATTGGGGGAAGCGGGCAGCGAACTGGCCCGTGACCTGGCCACGGCCGGAGCGGTGGTGCGCGCGTACGACCCGGCCGTCGCCGCCGCGGCGGCGGGCGTCGTCGTCACCAAATCCGAAGCCGAAGCGGCCGACGGCGCCGATCTGGTGCTGAGCGTGAACAGCGCGTCGGCGGCGGTCGACGCCCTTCGCGCCGGGCTCTCCGGCCTGCGCCCGGGCGCGGCCTGGGCCGACCTGAACACCGCCGCGCCGGGCACGAAGCGGCGGCTGGCGGACCTCGCCGCCGAGCACAACGTGCCGTTCGCCGACGTCGCGATCATGGCGCCCGTCCCCGGCCGCGGCCTGCGCGTACCCATGCTGACCAGCGGAAAGGCCGCCGAAGCCGTCGCCGCCACCCTGAACGGCCTCGGTGCCGCCGTCGAGGTCATGCGCGGGGAAGCCGGGCTCGCCGCCGAGCGCAAGCTGCTCCGCAGCGTGTTCTTCAAGGGCATGTCCGCCGCCGTGGTCGAAGCCCTCGCCGCCGCCCGCGCCGCCGGCTGCGAAGACTGGCTGCGCGAGGTCATCGTCGGCGAGCTGACCGCCGCCGGGACGGCCACGGTCGACCGGCTGGTCAGCGGCTCCTACCGGCACGCCGTCCGCCGCACCGCCGAAATGGCGGTCGCCGCCGAGATGCTCGAGGACCTGGGCGTCCGGGCCGATGTCGCCGCGGCCGCGCGGGACCAGCTCCGGCACCTCGCCGATTCATAGCTTCGACGGCGTCCCCGGTCGCCAGTGGACTGTCCACATTGGTCTTCGCAGAGGGCGGCGGTCGCGCCGGCCGTTTGCCCGGCGCTCGACCGGGTAGCCCGAGCTGACCCGGCGAAAGGAACCCCAATGCCCGCGATGACCCGTGTCCTGGGAGCGTTGACGGCCGCCTACAGCGCGACGATCATCGCCGCGCCCCGAGTGCTCGCCAAGCCGTGCGGCCTGACGACGGCGTCCGGCGAGGTCAGCCCCGGCGTCCGCACGCTGGTCGGCGGAATCGGCGCCCGTGACGCGGCGATCGGCCTGGCCATGGTGTTCGCCCCGGCGGGGCGGCCCCTGCAGGTCGCCCTCGCCGCACGGGTGGCCTCCGACGCCGCCGACGCCCTCGTCTTCGGCGCCACCCTGCCGGACCGGACCGCGCGGAAGAAGGTCGCCGCGTTCGCCGTGGGGTGGGCCGCGTTGTGCGCGGTTTCCGCGGCGGTCCGGTAGGCCGTCAGACCCCGGCGGGTGCGGTGGCGGGCGGCTTGAGGCGGGCTTGGCGGGTCCGGGGTCCGAACACCGCCAGCACCACCGCGCCGACCAGCCAGGTTCCCGCGATGAACAGGAACACGCTCTGATAACCGCTGCCGTTGTACAGCGAGGCCACGATCAGCGGCCCCGCCGCGTTCGACAGGCGGCCGAGGCCGTACGACACGCCCGTGCCCAGTGAGCGGCCGCGGGTGTCGAACAGCTCCGGCGAATACGCGTACCCGAGGGCCGTGTAACCGCGCTCGAACATGTTGACCAGGAAGCCGAACACCACGATCAGGACCGGGTTGAACGTCAGCCCGTAGAACAGGCCGCACAGCGCGATGACCGTGCCGAACGCGACCAGGCACCACTTGCGTTCGAAGCGGTCGGTGACCAGGGCTGCCAGGTAAGACCCGAGCGGTGCGCCGACCGTCGTCAGCGCCACGTAGAAGACCGACTTCTCGACGCTGAAGCCCTCCTTGGCCAGCAGCGTCGGCGCCCAGCTCGAGTAGCCGAAGAACCCGATCGTCTGCGTCACCCACAGGACCGTGAGCAGCAGCGTCGGCAGCAGGTACTTCTTGCGCAGCAGCAGCCGCAGCGGCGCCTTGGCCACCGGGGCTTCGTCGATCGGCGGGGCCGGCTCCGGCAGCGGGCCCTTCTCCGCCGCGACCCGGGCCTCGATCTCGCGCAGCACCGCGTCGGCCTTCGCGTGCTCGCCCCGGCTTTC
The DNA here is from genome assembly GCF_014873755.1 of Amycolatopsis lexingtonensis. Taxonomy (NCBI): domain Bacteria; kingdom Bacillati; phylum Actinomycetota; class Actinomycetes; order Pseudonocardiales; family Pseudonocardiaceae; genus Amycolatopsis; species Amycolatopsis lexingtonensis. Next base: position 550,190 of record NZ_JADBEG010000001.1, on the reverse strand, counting down.
GTACCAGCGCGGCGATTCCTTCAGCTGCCGGGTGAACAGCACCAGCAGGACGCCGAGCGCGCCCCAGAGGTACACCAGCCGCCACTCCCAGTTGCCGAGCGGGACCACGACGCTCGCGATCAGGTTGGTCACCGGTGTGCCGCAGATGCCGATCACGATCGCGTACGCCTGGTACTTGCCGCGGTTGGCCGCCGGGTAGAGCTCGTTGACGTAGATGACCGCGACGACCGTCATCGCCGAGAGACCGGCCGACGTGAGGACGCGGAACACGCCCAGCGACACGATGTCCCACGAGAACACCGCCGCGAACGAGAAGACGCCGAACCAGACGGTCGTCCACATGAGAGCGTTCTTCCGGCCCCAGCGGTCGGCGATCGTGCTCGCGATGATCGAGCCGAAGAACATCCCGACGAACGACAGCGAGGTCACGTAGGCGACCTGGTTCACCGTCACGCCCCACAGCTTGATCAGCTTGGGCGCGGTGGTGGCGAAGCTGTTGATGTCGGCGAACTCGAAGAAGTAGGCGAACGAGACGGCCAGGATGGTCATCTTGTGGAAGCGCGAGATCGGCAGGCGGTTCAGCCGGTTGAGCGCGTTGGCGTGCTGCATTGCATGCCCTTCAGGGGGTTTCAGGCGGTTTCGCCGGGCCAGTAGAGGCGCATCGGGTTGTCGACCAGCAGCTTCCGCTGTGCCTCCGCGGTTTCCGCGATCAGCGGCACGTGGTCGACGAGGAGCCCGTCGTCGGGCATGTGGCTCTTGAGGTTCGGGTGCGGCCAGTCGGTCCCCCACAGCACCCGGTCGGGGAATTCCGCGACGACGCGGCGGGCGAACGGCACGACGTCGGTGTAGGCGTGCCGTTCGCCGTCGAGCGCCGGCGGCCCGGTGACCGTGAGCCGCTCGGGGCAGCTCACCTTCACCCAGACGTCGTTGCGTTCGGCGAAGTCGAGGAACCGGCCGAATTCCTTTCCCTGCACCGGTTTCGTGACGTCCGGCCGTCCCATGTGGTCGATCACCAGCGGCACCGGCAGCGTGCCGAAGAACCCTTCCAGCTCGGGCAGGTCGGCGGCTTCGAAGTAGAGCACGACGTGCCAGCCGAGCGGGGCGATCTTCTTGGCGATCGCGGCAAGGTCTTCCGTCGGTGCGGCGTCGACCAGCCGCTTGACGAAGTTGAACCGCACTCCGCGGACACCGGCCGCGTCGAGCTCGCGCAGTTCCGCGTCCCCGATGTCCGGCCGCACGGTCGCGACGCCGCGGGCCCGTCCGCCGGCCGCCCGGACGGCGTCGAGCATCGCGGAGTTGTCGGCGCCGTGGCAGGTGGCCTGCACGATGACGTTCCGGGCGACCCCGAGGTGATCGCGCAGCGCGAAGAGCTGGTCCTTGCTCGCGTCGCACGGGGTGTACTTGCGCTCGGGCGCGAACGGGAACTCCGCCTGCGGCCCGAAGACGTGGCAGTGGGCGTCGACCGCGCCGGGCGGCAGCGTGAAGTCCGGTGTGGACGGACCGGCGTACCAGTCCAGCCAGCCCGGCGTTTTGGGCGCGGTCACCGGCCCTGTCCCTTCAGCAGCGCGTCCAGGCGCGGGTAGACGGCGCGGGCGTTGTGCTCCCGGATCGCCGCCCAGTCCGCTTCGGACAGTTTCGCGGCTTCGGCGTACCGGCGGGTGTCGTCGAAGTGGTGGCCGGTGCGCGGGTCGACGCTGCGGACCGCGCCGATCATCTCGGACGCGAACAGGATGTTGCGCGCCGGGATGACGTCGAAGAGCAGGTCCGAGCCCGGCTGGTGGTAGACGCAGGTGTCGAAGAAGACGTTGCCCAGCAAGTGTTCCTCGAGCTCCGGCTTGCCCAGCGCCATCGCGAGGCCGCGGAACCGGCCCCAGTGGTAGGGCACCGCGCCGCCGCCGTGCGGGATGATCAGCCGCAGCGTCGGGAAGTCGGTGAACAGGTCACCCTGCACGAGCTGCATGAACGCGGTCGTGTCGGCGTTGAGGTAGTGCGCGCCGGTGGTGTGGAAGGCCGGGTTGACGCTGGTGGAGACGTGCACCATCGCCGGGATGTCGTACTCCACCATCTTTTCGTAGACCGGGTACCACGACCGGTCGGTCAGCGGCGGGGCCGTCCAGTGCCCGCCGCTGGGGTCGGGGTTGAGGTTCAGCGCGACGGCGCCGTACTCCTCGACGCAGCGGGTCAGCTCCGGCAGGCAGGTGGCCGGGTCGACGCCCGGGGACTGCGGGAGCATCGCCGCGGGCGCGAACCGGTCCGGGTAGAGCGTGCTGACGCGGTAGCAGAGCTCGTTGCAGATGGCTGCCCACTCCGACGAGGTCTCGAAGCCGCCGACGTGGTGGGCCATGAAGGACGCGCGGGGCGAGAAGATCGTCAGGTCGATCCCGCGTTCGTCCATCAGCTTCAGCTGGTTCGGCTCGATCGTCTCGCGCAGCTCGTCGTCGCTGATCCGCAGATCGGCCCGCGCGGGCGCGGCAGCGGAGCCGCCGAGCGCGGCGATCTGCTGGTCGCGCCACGCCGCGAGCGCGGGTGGTGCGGTGGTGTAGTGGCCGTGGCAGTCGATGATCAAGGTCAGTCCTCGTCGCTTCGCATGCTTGATGGTCGCACCCTAATCGTCGATGAAATTGTTGACAATATCTGCGACGAGGTTGTGACCGTATGCTGAGCGTCCCGAACCGCCCGTGACGAGCCTTCGTCAGGCCGGATCGATCACCCGAAGGTCGCGCTGAACAAGAACCGGCCTGGCGCCTGGCGGCCGGTGGTCACCTCGGGGACGGCCTCGACGAGACCGCCCCCGGCCTGGGCGATCTCGCGGCGGCCAGCGGCTGGGCCGGGTACATCCGTCAGGCCGTCGCGGCAAGGATCCGGGCGAGTTCGGCCGGCCGGGTGTGCATGGGCCAGTGCCCGGAGTCGATGTCGACGAAACCGAGGTGCTTGACCCGCGCGAGTTCGGGCACGTCACCGGCGGCGATCCACTCTTTCGCCTCGGCCACAGAGAACTCGGGGCACACGACGACGGCCGGTACCTCGAAGCGCCGCTCGTCGGTCAGCCGCACCACGCCCGTGGCCACCCCGGCGGGCACGGGGATCGCGGCGGCCGAGAAGGCACGCTTGGCCGCCTCGTCGAAGTCGACCGAATCCGGGCCCTCGAACGGCTCCCAGCCGGGGAAGGGCATGGCGCCGTCCCGAAGCTCGAAGAAGTCGGCGTAGGGCTTCCCGTCGGCGGCGGGGAAGCCACCGACGAACACGACTTTGGCGATCTCGCCCGGACGCGCGTCGGCGGCCAGCCACGCCAGGGTGGCCGCCGCCGAATGCCCGACCACCACGGGCTTGCCGGGGGCCGCGTCCACCGCCGCGACCACGGCGGCCATCTGGTCGTCGAGCGTGGCGGTGGTCGATCCGTCGCCCTGGCCGGGCAGGGTCACCGGCACCGGTCGGTGACCGAGCGACCGGAGCTCGGCCGCGACGTCGTCCCAGACGGATCCGTCGAGCCACAGGCCGGCGATGAGCAGGATGTCCATGATCAGGTTTTCCTCTCGTGCGGTACGTCGAGGTGTCACGCTAGAGCCAATTCCGGACAATCCGCTTCCGGTTCGGCGCATGATCGCCTAGCCTGCCCGGGTGCCGAGTGAGGTCAGCCCGACCGCAAGGGCCCTGCGCGCCCTGGAGATCCTCCGGACGCGCCCCGGCACGACCGCCGATCAGCTCGCCGAACGGCTGGGCGTCACGGAACGGGCCGCCCGCCGCTACGTCGGGATCCTCCGGGAGGCCGGCATTCAGGTCGACTCGGCCCGCGGCCCGCACGGCGGATACCGGCTGCGGCGGGGCACGCGGCTGCCGCCGATCGTGTTCACCCAGGCCGAGGCGCTGGGGCTGGTCATGGCGGTGTTCGACGGCCAGCCCGCCGCCACCGGCGGGGACGACCCCGTCGGCGCCGCGCTCGGCAAGGTCATCGAGGCACTCCCCGAGAACGTCGGACGGCAGGCGGCCGCGCTGCGCGAGCACGCCTCGGCCGCCCCCGACCGGCACTCGGCTCGCCCCGACCCCGGCACCACCAGCGCGCTCGTCGCCGCCGTCGCGGCCAAACGGCGAGTGCTGATCACCTACCGCAGCGAGGGCGGCTCCCAGTGGGAGGCCGAAGTGGACCCCTGGGCGGTCGTGACCCGCCACGGGCGCTGGTACCTGCTGTGCCATTCCCACCGCGCCGGCGCGGTGCGCACCTACCGGGTCGACCGGGTCCGGGCGGTCGGGCAGACCGCGCACGAGTTCGAGCCGCCCGCCGGCCTCGACCCGGTCGCGGTGCTGGAGGAAAACCTGGGTACGGGCTGGGACTTCCCCACCCGCGTCGTGTTCGACGCCCCGATGGCCGAGGTGGCGCCCTGGATCCGGCCGCCGATGGGACGGCTGCATCCGGCCGGCGACGGGTGCGTGCTGGTCGGCAGTACCGGCAACCCGGAGATGTACGCGCAGGAATGGCTGGCCACCATACCCTTCGGCTTCCGCGTCGAAGGCGGGGACGAACTCCGTGCCGCGGTCACGGCAGTGGCGACGCGCTTCGCCGCGGCCGTGGCACCGGTGCTCACGCGCGATCGCCCCCGATCGGATGGCGCTTGACCAGCTGCCGGGCGATGACCGTGCGCTGGATTTCGTTGGTGCCCTCGCCGACGATCATCAGCGGCGCGTCCCGGAAGTAGCGTTCGACGTCGAACTCCGTGGAATAGCCGTAGCCGCCGTGGATGCGCACCGCGGCCAGCGCGACCTCCATCGCGGTCTCCGAAGCGAACAGCTTCGCCATGCCGGCTTCGAGGTCGGCGCGCTCGCCGGAGTCGTAGCGGCGGGCGGCGTGGTGGACGAGCTGGCGCGCCGCCGCCAGCTTGGTGGCCATGTCGGCCAGGTGGTTGCCGACCGATTGGTGCTGCCAGATCGGCTTCCCGAACGCCTCGCGTTCCTGGGCGTAGCGCAGGGAATCCTCGAGCGCGGCCCGCCCGACACCGAGCGCGCGCGAGGCGACCTGGATCCGGCCGATCTCCAGGCCCCGCATCATCTGCGCGAAGCCCTTGCCCTCGACCCCGCCCAGCAAGGACGTCACCGGCGTCCGGAAGTCCACAAAGGACAGCTCACAGCTTTCTACGCCCTTGTAGCCCAGCTTCGGCAGATCGCGGGAGACCTCGAAGCCCGGCCCGTGCTCGACGAGCAGGATGCTGATCCCCGCGTGCGCGGGTTCGGCGCGCGGATCGGTCTTGCACAGCAGCGCGACCAGCTGCGAGCGGCGGGCGTTGGTGATCCACGTCTTGGCGCCGTCGACGACGTAGAAATCCCCGTCGCGGCGGGCGGTGGTGCGCAGCGCCTGCAGGTCGGAGCCGCCGCCGGGCTCGGTCAGCGCCATCGTCGCGCGGACCTCGCCGGTCGCCATCCGCGGCAGGTAGCGGTCCTGCTGCTCGCGCGTGCCGTGCTCGGCGATGAGCTTCGCGACCACGGTGTGCCCGCCCATCGCGCCGGCCAGGCTCATCCAGCCGCGCGCCAGTTCCTCGGTGATCACGGCGTAGCACTGCGCGGACACCCGCACCGCACCCCACGGTTCGGGGACGGCGAGCCCGAAGACGCCGAGCCGCTTCATCTGCTCGATGAGCGCTTCGGGGTAGGTGTCGGTGTGGTCCAGTTCCCGCGCCGACGGCCGGACGTCGCGGTCCACGAAGTCGCGCACGACCGCGACGATCGCGGCCTCCTCCTCGGTCAGCCCGTCCATCACCGGTCCTCTCGCTCGGGTCGCCCCCAGCATGACGCACTGTTCCATCAAACTCATTTGATGTATTCTCCGGAGATGGCACCGGAGCCGCCCGCGTTCGTCCGCCTCGCCGCACACCCGCTGCGGTGGTCGCTGCTGACCGCGCTCGCCGGCGGCGACCTGCGGGTCCGGGAGCTGGCGGAGCACGTCGGCCAGCCGCAGAACCTGGTCTCCTACCACCTGCGGCTGCTGCGCGACGGCGGCCTCGTCGTGGTGACGCGCAGCAGTTCCGACGGCCGCGACAGCTACTACCACCTCGACCTCGACCGGTGCTCCGCCGCGCTGACGGCGACCGGCGCGGCCCTGCACCCGGGGCTGCTCCGCGAGCCCGCACCCGCCCGGCCGGGGATCACCGTGCTGTTCGTGTGCACCGGCAACAGCGCCCGCTCCCCCATCGCCGCGGCCCTGCTGCGGCAGCGGACCGGCGGCCGGGTGGCCGCGACGAGCGCGGGCAGCCACCCCAAAGCCGCGCTGCACCCGGAAGCCGTCCGGGTGCTGGCCGAGGAGTTCGGCATCGACGTCGCCGGGCAGCGGCCGCGGCACCTGGACGCGGTCGCCGGCGACCGGTTCGACCACGTGATCACGGTGTGCGACAAGGTCCGCGAGGTCTGCCCCGCCTTCCCGCACCGCCGCCACTGGAGCATCCCGGACCCGGCCGCGGCGGCCGACCCCGGCGCGTTCCGGCGCACCGCGGCCGAACTCGACACGCGCGTCCGGCACCTGCTGCCCGAACTCGGTGCGGCACAAGACAAGGAGGTCCAGTCGTGACCGATCAGCTCGCCAGTGTCCGGTACATCGTCGACGACGTCCCGGCGGCGATCGACTTCTACACCACCCACCTCGGCTTCACGGTGCGGATGAGCGCCGGACCGGCGTTCGCCGACGTCGTCCGCGGCCCGCTGCGGCTGCTGCTTTCCGGGCCCGCCAGCTCGGGCGCGCGGGCGACCCCGGAGGATTCGGCGGCCGCGGGACGGAACCGCATCCACCTGGTGGTCCCGGACCTGGACGCGGAGATCCGGCGGCTGACCGACGCCGGGGTGCCGTTCCTCGGCGACGTCGTCGCCGGGCCGGGCGGGCGGCAGATCCTGCTGACCGACCCCGCCGGGAACCTGGTGGAGCTGTTCGAGGCCGCCCACTAGCGACCCGATGGGGGCCCGGGTGGCAGAACGCCGGCCCTGCCCCGGCCCGGCTCGGCACCCGAACCCAAGGTCCTGAATGAGTCATTCAGGACCTCCGAAGACCTGAATGACTCATTCAAGACGTTCGCACGCGCCGCCGGCCGTCGACGAACCTCGGACGCGCGACACTGACGACCTCACCCGAGCCCGCGCCGCCCATCCAGGACCGCGGACGGAAATTACCAAAGGTAAGTTCTGCTGCCTTCTTGACATGACCAATGGTCAGGAGGAGGGTACTGGCCACCCGATTCGTCTAGACCAATCGGCCTCCCCGCGGACGGCATCCCAGGAGGAGACCCATGTCCCGTACCACCCGGACCACCACCGCTGCCCTGACGAGCCTCGCCACCGTGGCCGCCACGGCCCTGATCCTCTCCGGCGGGGCCGACGCCAGCCCCGCGACCGCCGCGGCCGCCGATTGCGGCGTGCTCTTCGACGACTTCCACTACGCCTCGCCCACCGACTCCGCCTTCGGCGGGGCCGGCTGGACCACCCGCAACGACGTCGGCAGCCCCGGCGTGCCCGGGGCGCGCTGGCTGACCAGCAACGTCAGTTTCCCGACGGTCAACGGCGAACGCGTCGCCCAGCTGGCCGCGAGCACCGACGGCTCGGCCAACGGCACCACGCACGCCGAGATGTACCAGAACCAGTTGCGGTTCTTCGAAGGCACGTATGCCAGCCGCGTCCGCTTCACCGACGCGCCGGACAGCGGGACCGACGGCGACCACGTCAACGAAACCTACTTCACGATCTCGCCGCTGCGGTACGACCGCGACCCGCTCTACAGCGAGCTGGACTTCTCCGAGTACCTCCCCAACGGCGGCTGGGGCGGCTCGCAGGCGAACTACCAGACCAGCTGGTACACCTACTGGAACAGCCCGACGTGGGACGGCCTGCGCACGTCCACCGCGCAGAACCGCAGCATGGCCGGCTGGCACGACGTCGTCACGCAGGTCTCCGGCGGGCACGTCAAGTACTACATCGACGGCGTCCTGACCGCCGACCACACCACCGACGCCCAGGGCGACCCGGTCTACCCGCGCACGCCGATGTCGATCAACTACAACATGTGGTTCATCGACACCGCGGGCCACACGAGCGGGACCAGCGTCTACACCGAGCAGGTGGACTGGACCTACTACGCGGGCAACCAGGTCGTCTCCCCCGCCGACGCCGTCGCGAAGGCCGGGCAGTACCGCACCGCCGGAACGTCCCATGTGGACACCGTGACCGGCTGCACGACGCCGACCAGCCCGCCGGCCACCACGACCACCCAGCCGACCACCCCGACGACGCCCACCACCCCGACCACGCCGTCGCAGCCCGCCGACTGCTCGACGGCGCCGGAGTGGGACTGGGGCACGGTGTACCTCGGCGGCCAGCGCGTGAAGCACAGCGCCCACCTCTGGCAGGCGAACTGGTGGACCCAGGGCTCCGAGCCGGGCCTCACCGCCCAGTGGGCCGACCTCGGCCACTGCTGACCCCCGCCCACTCACGCCTCCGGGAATTTCCATGCGCAGACGCATCCTCGCCGCCGCACTGGCCGTCACCGCCCTGACCGCCAGTGCCTGCGGCACCGACACCCCCGCTCCCGCCGCCGGCGGGAACACCCTGACCGTCTGGCTGATGAACGGCGACCTGAGCGACAAGGCCACCGCGGCGATCACCGCCGCGTTCGAGAAGGCCACCGGCGCCAAGGTCACCGTCCAGGTCCAGGAATGGGACAACATCAACACCAAGATCAGCACCGCGCTGGCCCAGGACACCACGCCGGACGTCATCGAGATCGGCAACACGGACGTCCCGCTGTTCGCCGCCAACGGCGCGCTGACCGACCTCACCCAGCACCGCGCCGAGCTCGCCGCGGGCCAGACCTGGCTGCCCGGGCTCATCGGACCGGCCACTGTGGACGACCATGTCTACGCGGCGCCGCTGTTCGCGGGCAACCGGTCGGTGATCTACGACAAGCAGGTCTGGGCGGACGCCGGGGTCACCGCCCCGCCCACGACCTACGCCGAACTCACCGCCGCGCTCGACAAGATCAAGGCCAAGCACCCGGCGCCGGACTACTCGGTCTTCCACTTCCCCGGCCGGTACTGGTTCGGCGCGCTGCAGTTCGTCTGGGACGCCGGTGGCCAGATCGCCGTGCAGAAAGACGGCAAGTGGACCGGCGCCCTCGAAAGCCCCGAGGCGCAGAAGGGGTTGCAGGCCTGGAAGGACTTCCAGAACGCCTACTCCTCCGCCGCGTCCCGCAACGTCGACACCAAGGCACCCGACCAGGCCGCGATCTTCTCCGCCGGCGGCGCGGCGGCCATCCTCGACACGAGCGTCAACACCGTGGTCAAGAACAAGCCGGAGCTCAAGGACCGGCTGGGCACGTTCCCCTTCCCCAGCGCCACGCCCGGCAAGACGCAGCCGGTCTTCCTCGGCGGGTCCGACCTGGCGATCGCGGCCAAGAGCCGCAACCAGGACCTCGCGCTCGCCTACGTCAAGGCGGCGACGGACCCGGCCGTGCAGCGGGACGCGATCGTCGGCATCGACGGCTGGACCCCGATCTCGACCGAGCTGATCGACCGGATCACCCCGTCGCTGCCGCCGCTCAACGCCGCCTTCGCCACCGCGGCCAAGACCAGCGTCGCGACGCCGGCCGCACCCGGCTGGGCGACCATCGAGAGCGACAAGTCGATCAACACGTTCTTCGCCGACATCGCGACCGGGCGCAAGCCGATCGCCCAGGCGGCCAAGGACTTCGACGCCCACCTCACCGAAGCGCTCAACGCCCATTGACCGGCGGGGTGGCCCGGCCGACCGCCGTCCCCGCCGGGCCGCCCCGCCCCTTTCCCGCTTCCGACAAGGAGTCCCCGTGTTGCTCGTGAAGGCGCGGCCGCACGCGCCGGAAAGACCGGCGGTGCCCCGGCGGCGCCGGTCGCTGCTGCCGTACGGCCTGCTCCTGCCCGCGGCCGCGCTGCTCGGGCTGGTGCTCGGCTACCCGCTGCTGCGGCTGGTCGTCATCTCGCTGCAGGAGTACGGCCTCCGGTCGCTGTTCACCGGCACGACGGGCTTCGCGGGCTGGGACAACTACGCCGAGGTGCTCGGGGACGGCCAGCTGCTTCCGGTGCTCGCCCGCAGCGTCGGATTCTGCGCCGCGCTGGTGCTCGGCACGCTCGTCATCGGCTTCGCGGTCGCACTGCTGCTGCGCCGGTTGGGCCGCGGGATGCGCACGATGGTGACGATGTGCCTGATCGCCGCCTGGGCGCTGCCGAACGTGGCGTCCACTTTGGTCTGGCAGTGGCTGTTCCAGCCCGGCTACGGCGTGGTGAACTGGTTGCTCACCCAGGTCGGCTTCGGCGATCTCACTCAGCACGACTGGACGACGTCACCCGCGTCGGCGTTCACCTTGGTGTGGCTGCTGGTCGTCTGGCAGTCGGTGCCGTTCGTCGCGCTCACGCTCTACGCCGGTCTTTCGCAGATCCCGCAGTCCTACTACGAAGCGGCCGCGCTCGACGGCGCCGGGCCGTGGCGGGCGCACCGCACCATCACTTTCCCGTTCCTGCAGCCGATCTTCGGCCTGGTGACGATTCTTTCGATCATCTGGGACTTCACCGTCTTCAACCAGATCTGGATCCTCACCCAGGGCGGCCCGGACGGCGGCACCACGACGCTCGGCATCTGGACGTTCACCCGTGCCTTCAGCCGCAACGACTTCGGCCAGGGCGCGGCGATCGCCGTCGTCTCGGTCGCGCTGCTCGTCGGGCTGACCGCGGTGTACGTGCGCCGGCTCGTCCGGTCCGGGGAGGAGCTGTGATCCGCCGGACAGGCAGGAACGCGGCCGCGACGCTGTTCTGTCTGGTGTGGATCTTCCCGGTGTACTGGATGGTGCTCACGGCGTTCAAGCCGGCCGGCAAGATCCTCAGCCCCACGCCGGAATTCCTGCCCTTCGACGTCACCTTCGACAACTTCGCGGGCGCCCTCGCGAAGCCGGGGTTCCTCCAGGACCTGCTCAACAGCGTCGTGGTCGTCGTCGCGGTCGTCGCACTGTCCATAGTGGTCGCCTTCCTTGCCGCGACGGCGTTGACGCGGTTCCGGTTCTTCGGGCGGCGCAGCTTCCTGATCGGGGTCCTGGTGCTGCAGATGGTGCCGGTGCCCGCGCTGGTCATCCCGTTGTTCCTGAGCCTCAAGAGCGCGCACCTGCTCGACACGCTCTTCGGCCTGGTGCTCACCTACGTGGCGCTCGTGCTGCCGTTCACGATCTGGACGCTGCGCGGGTTCCTGCACGGCATCCCGGTCGAGCTGGAGGAAGCGGCGATGGTCGACGGCGCGACGCGCGGGCGCGTCATGCGCTCGGTCCTGCTGCCGCTCGTGCTGCCCGGGCTCATCGCGACCAGCGTGTTCGCCTTCATCACCGCCTGGAACGACTTCCTGTTCGCCTACGTGCTCATGAAGGACAGCTCGGGCTACACGCTGCCGGTCTGGCTGGTCTCGTTCAGCACCAGCACGGGCACCGACTACGGCGGCCTCATCGCGGCTTCGACGCTGTTCGCGCTGCCCGTCGTCGTCTTCTTCGCACTGGTGCAGCGCCACCTGGTCGAGGGCATGACCGCGGGCGCGGTGAAGGGCTGATGGTCATCCCCCACCCCGCGCGGCTGACCCGCCGCGCCGGTTCCTTCACGCCCGCCGGCGTCCACGCAGGGCCCGGTACCGACGGACCGGCCCGGCTGCTCGCCGGGTACGCGGACCTCCCGCTCGTCCACAGTGGACCTGCCGTCCGGCTCGCGCTGGCCCCGGGTTTCGGGCCTGAGGAATACACGCTCGACGTCACGCCGGAAGAAGCCGTGCTCACCGCGGCCACGGAAGCGGGCCTGCTCGCCGGGGTCCAGACGGTGCGTCAGCTCCTGCCCCGGCTCGAGTGCCTGACGATCCGGGACGCGCCCCGGCTGCCGTGGCGCGGGGTGCTGCTCGACGTCGCCCGGCACTTCCTGCCGCTCGGCTTCCTGCGCGAGTTCGTCGATCTCCTGGCGCTGCACAAGTACAACGTCCTGCACCTGCACCTCACCGACGACCAGGGCTGGCGGATCGAGATCGACGGGTGGCCGCGGCTGACCGAGGTCGGGGCCTGGCGCAGCGAATCGATGGTCGGGGCCGCGGGCAGCGGTGTCTTCGACGGCGTCCCCCACGGCGGTTTCTACACCCAGCGGGAGCTGCGGGAACTGGTCGAGTTCGCGGCACGACGCGGCATGCGGATCGTGCCGGAGATCGACCTGCCGGGTCACGTCCGCGCGGCGCTGGCCGCCTACCCCGAGCTGGGCAACCGGCCGGACACGCGGCTTCCGGTGTGGACGGAGTGGGGCATCAGCCCCGACATCCTCGGCGTCCACGACGGCGCGTTCGCCTTCTGCCGGGACGTCCTCACCCAGGTCGCCGGCGTCTTCCCGGCCCCGCACCTGCACATCGGCGGCGACGAATGCCCGACGACGCAGTGGGCCGAAAACCCGGTCGCACGGGCGAAAGCCGCCGCGCTCGGGCTGCGCACCACCGCCGAACTCCACCCGTGGTTCCTCGGCGAGCTGCACCGCGTGGTCGCCGCGCTCGGCAGGCAGGCGGTGTGCTGGGACGAAACCGGCCACGCCGCGGGCGGGCTGCCCGCGGAGCTGGTCGTCACCGCGTGGCGCGACGCCGCGCACGGCGCGCTGGCCGTGGCCCGCGGCCACCAGGTCGTGATGGCCCCGCACACCTCGACGTACTTCGACTACCGGCAGACCGAAGAACCGGGCGAGCCGCCCCGCGAACCCGTGACGACGCTGGAAGACGTCTACCGCTTCGACCCGCTGGCCGGCGGGCTCCCGGTCAGCGACGGCACCGGCCCGGGTGTCCTCGGGACGCAGGCCCAGCTGTGGACCGAGCACGCCCCGACCCCCGACCACGTGCGGCACCTGGCGTTCCCGCGGCTGTGCGCGCTGGCCGAACGGGCGTGGTCGCCACCGGGCCGCGGTTATGCTGATTTCCACCAGCGCCTGGCCGGGCACCTCACCCGGCTGCGCGCGCTGGGTGCCCTGCCGAAGGAGCGCGTCCGGTTCGCCGGCGCGGTCCCCGTACCCGAAAAGACGGTGCCTTGACCGCTGAGCCGTCCGGGGCCTCGCCCCAGGCCGGGGGCTCCGCCACCCGGGGCCCCCGGAACGAAGGTGGCGAGCCGGCGGACCGGCCGCCCACCGTGAAGCGCGACCGCGTCCGGCGGCACCTGCTGAAGGTGATCGAGAACGCCGGCCCCGGCACCGGCCTGGCCTCCGAGCGGGACCTGGCCGCGGAACTGGGCGTCTCCCGCCCGACCGTCCGGGCGGCGATCGACGAGCTGACCCGCACCGGGCTCCTGGTGCGCCAGCGCGGCCGGGGCACGTTCACCAGCCCGCAGAAGGTCACCCAGGAACTGGCCACCGGGCTCGCCGTCCCGCCCGCGGAAGGGCACTGGACCAGCCGGGTCGTCGCCTTCACCACCGCACCGGCGGCCCGCTCGCTGGCCGGCGAGCTGGAGTGCGAGCCGGGCACGGCGGTCCTGCGCGTCACCCGGGTCCGGTACGTCGACGACGAGCCGATCGCGATCGAAAGCCTGGCGCTGCCCGCGTCGCTGGTCCCGGGCCTGCGGCCGGCCGAGCTCGAGACCGGCAACTTCTACCGGCTGCTGCGGGAGCGCTTCGGCATCGCGGTGCAGGACGCGGTGCAGACGATCGAGCCGGCGGTGACCAACCCGGACCAGGCCGAGCTGCTGGAAATCGCGGTGTACGCGCCGATCCTGCACATCGAACGGCTGACCCGCGACACGACCGGCCGCGTGGTCGAGCTGACCCGCTCGGTCTACCGGGGCGACCGGTACCGCATCACGTCGAAACTCCGCTTCGACGCCGAGTCCGGCTGACCCCGTATCCGGAAAATAAATCATCACCGGCGGCCGGAAACCGCGCTTATTAGCGTCCCCTCGTTACCCGAACGAGTGATCCGGTGCCGACATCCGGGTGAGCACGTGTCGTAAACGCCCTTGTCACAGCGGGTGCACGCGATTGCGCGAAGGTCACGAACTGCGCTGTTGGCATCGCCTTTTCGGCGCCCGGGTGAGAGCGCTTCAACGCACCAGAGGTGCCGCATAGGCTTTTTCTTCGGCCGGGAAAACGATTCCCGGAACCGAAAGAATCGAGGACAGTCCATGCGAAGACGCATGCTGGGAACGTTCCTGCCGCTGGTGCTCGTGGCGGCGACCGCCGCACCGCCGCCCGTGGCCGCCGATCCCGCGCCCGTCGCGGTTTCCGCGCTGACGAAGTCCGTGCAGGGCACCGGATCGCCCGCCGACCACGGCGCGACCGCGAACTGGGTCATCGGCTACGACGACCAGGCCACGACGGCCGGCGCCGCGACCATCACCGACGCCGTCGGGGCGGGCCAGGCGTTCCAGCCCGGTTCCCTGCACGCCCCGCCCGGCTGGCCCCCGCAATGGTCCACCGACGGCAGCACGTTCACCGGCACCGAACCGGCTTCCGGCGTCACCGCCGTCCGCGCCACGAACCCGGATGGCGGGCCCGACGCGACCCGGCTGTCCGGCGCCCTGACCCCGCCCGTGCAGGCGGTCACCACGGCGACCGGCGGCGACGGCTTCTCGCCGATCCTCCACCGCACGCAGAACGGCGTGCTGCAGGGGTGGAACATCTATCACCACCTGGGCGCCACGTCCCCGAAGGTCGTGTGCACCGACCTCGCCACCGGGCAGCGGTGCCCGGGCGGCCCGTGGCCGAAGGTGCTCAACACCGCGCCCGGCCCGCTGGGCACCCTCGGCGCCGGCGACATCGCCAGCACCATGGTCGAGCAGTACGTGCGCGACCCCGCCGCGCCCGCGAAGGTCTACTACCCCGCCGTGACGGCGACCTCGGTGGGCGTCGGCTGCCTCGACCTGGCCGCCGCGGCCAACTGCGGTTATTCGGCGCTGGCGAACGCCGGCGGGTCGCCGCCGGTCACCAGCATCACCGGGCTCGTCGAGACCGGCGGCAACGTCTACGGCCTGATCAGCTCCGGCGCGGTGGTCTGCTGGACCATCGCCACGCAGAGCGCCTGCGGCGGCCAGCCGTACGCGCCGATCGTGCCGGCCGCGAACCAGCCGTACGTCTACGGCGCGCTGACCCTGGTGGCGGGCAAGGTGTTCGCGTCGACCTCGAGCCCGGGCACCGCGCAGCAGCCGTCGCTGGGCTGCTTCGACCCGGCGACGGCCACGGCCTGCGCCGGCTGGGCTTCCTCGCGGCCCACCGGACCGGCGGGCAACTACAACTACAACTCCTACACGGCGTTCGGCGCGAGCGGCGCCCCGGTGGGCGCGTGCGCGACGACGACCGGCGGTACCGAGGTCACGACGTGCTACGCCCTCGACGGTTCCGCGCTCGCGGCGCCGCCGGGTCCGGCCGCGCTGCCCGCCGGCGTCTACGCCTTCCCACCGGAGGTCGTCACCGATCCGAACGGCCACGTGCGCAGCTACCTCCCGGTCTGGAACGGCGGCATCGCGGGTGCGGCGATCTGCCACGACTGGACGACGGGGGCGGCGTGCGCGGGGCTGCCGGCCCTGATCACGCACCCGTCGGCGAACGGCGGGGTCACGCGGGACTACGGCTACTCCTACGACGCGCCGTCGGGCTGTCTCATCGGGCTCGGCGACGCGGGCGTGCTGTTCTCCATGGACCCCGCCACCGGCGCCACGCCATGCGTCCGCTCCGGCGGGCAGGTGACGCTGAAACCGGGCGACTTCTACTGCGACGGCGGCAGTCACGTCCAGGGCTACACGGCGGCGCGGCTGACCGGCGTCGACCCGGCGAACGTCGACTTCGCCGCGTCCCGGGTGACGGTCACCGATCAGGACAACGCCGTCGTGCCGACGCCGGGCTTCGCCCCGGACGGTTCCGTGGACCTCACCGGCGTTTCCGTGGCGGCACACCCGTCGATCACGGTGACCACGACGCTGGTGCTGCACACCGCGGCGGGCTTCAGCGGCTCGCTGGTGGTCGACTACGCGGGCGACGCGCCGCAGCTGTGCTTCCGCACGACGATCGCGGCGGACTGCGCGGTGTCATCGGTGGCGAACACGGCCACCGGCACCGATTCGACGGGCTCGTTCACGTCGAACACGGTGACGCTGCCGGTCGCGCCGGGCGCGTCGTGCACGCCGAAGGTCAAGGTGGAGAAGGAGATCTGCACCTCGGCCACGGCGGCCAAGTGCGGACCGGGTGGGCCCGGGCCGTGGGCGAAGCAGACCGGCGTCGGCCTGCTCGGCTTGTTGTTCGCGACCGCGTACTGGCGGATCACGGTGACGAACGAGGGTCCGGTCGGGATCACCTCGGCGCACGTGGTGGACAGCGTGGAGCCGTCGTGCCAGACGGGCCCGTTCGCCTTGGGTGCCGGGCAGACGCAGCAGGTGTACTGCTCGACGTACGCGCTGCTGAGCCTGTTCCCGATCACCAACCAGGCGAAGGTGACCTACGTGCCGGTGAACGTCCCGCCGGGTACCCCGCCGTCGTACACGAACTGGTCGTCGGCCAAGGCCTGTTCACTGCTGTGCGTGCTCTAGGGTGACCGCCCGCGGGAGACGTTCCGGCGTCTCCCGCGGGCCGTCCGGCTCGACCGCCGGGGCCATCAGGACCGCGCAGAGCGGGACCGCCATCGCGATCGCGGCGAACACGAACACCGGGAACAGGAAGGAGAACACCTCGACGCCCGCCGGGTCCGGGGCGGACATGTCCATGGTCATCCGGACCGCGGCCATGCCCGTGTAGTGCATGCCGGTGACCGCGGCGCCCATCACGAAACCGGCGAGCAGCCGCAGGACCAGCCGGTCGAGGAAGACCGCGAACCACAGCGCGGCCGTCGCCGCGACCACCGCGATCACCACCGACAGCGCGACCAGCAGGCCGTCGTAACCGAAGTCGCCCTTCACGCGCAGGGCCGACATCCCCGTGTAGTGCATGAGGTTGACCGCGAGGCCGGTGATCACGCCGCCGAGCGCGAGCCGCCACCAGCCGAACTTGGCGCGGCCGCCGACGACCACGAGCCCGGCGAACACCGCGCCGATCGACAGCAGCGCCGAGAGCACCGTGCGGAAGACGTCGTAGCGCACCGGCATCCCCGGCGTGCTGAAGCCGAGCATGGCGACGAAGTGCATGAGCCAGATGCCGACGCCGCCGATCGAGACCGCCGCCAGCACGAGCCACCGCAGGCGGTGCCGGCTGCTCGCCGCGTGGCGGGCCTGCACCGCGCAGGCGAGGCCGAGCGCGCAGCCGACCACCGAGGTCAGGTAGGCGAGCACGAGCAGCCAGTGCCCGAGCGCGAAGTGTTCCATGGTCGGTCCTCTCTACAGGTCGCGCAGACCGTGCAGCACGCGTTCCATCAGGTCGTGGCGCTCGTCCCAGCCGGCGTGTTCGCCGAGGGTGTCGCGGACGATCACCATGCCGTCCTCCACCAGGTCCGCGACGAGCACCCGGACCACCCCCAGCGGCAGCCGCAGCAGCGCGGCGACCTCCATCAGCGACCGCGGCCGCAGGCACAGCTCGGTGACCTGGTCGAGCGCGCTGGTCGACTGGTAGCCGGCCGACGCGCGGCCCGCCGCCGTGGTCTCGACGAGCGCTTCGACGGCGAACTCGACCGACGGCGCCGTCCGGCCTTCGGTCCAGGCGTAGGGGCGGGCCAGCGCCGGGCTCCGGCGCGGCTCCCCTTCGCCTGCGTAGCCGGTCACCGCCGGTCCTGGCCCACCGGCATCTCGCGCGCGGGCACGTCGACCTGTCGCCCGACCCGCTCGACCAGCATCGTCATCTCGTAGCCGACCAGCCCGATGTCGCAGCCGGTGGACGCGAGGACCACGAGGTTCGAGCCGTCACCGACGCTCATCAGCAGCAGGAACCCCTGCTCCATCTCGATGACCGACTGCACGACCCGCCCGGCGGTGAACAGCTCCGCGGTCCCGAGCGACAGGCTCGACAACCCGGCGGCGATGGCCGCGAGCTGGTCGGCGCGTTCCCGTGGCAGGGATTCGTCGGCCGCGACGAGCAACCCGTCGGCCGACACGAGCACCGCGTGCGCGACCCCGGACACGTCCTGCACGAAGCCGTGGACCAGCCAGTTCAGCGCGGCGGTCCGTTCGGGTGCCGGCGCGGGGCCGGGAAACGCCCCCAGGGGCCGGGCCGACGGTTCGGCGCCGGGAGCGCGCCGCTGGTGCACGTCGGGGAGTTCGGTCATCGGGGTTCCACTCCGTCCATTCCGGATTCTTCCGCACGGGCGGCGGTCTGCCGCCGGGCCGCGCGCATGCCCTGGTAGTGCCGGGACAAGCTGTTGCGGACGGCGGTGGCGTCCCGGAAGGCCGCCCCGTCCGCCTCCCGCACCCGGGGCAGGGCGGCCCCGGGAGCGAGCTGCGCGCCGGGCCGCCGCGTGGGCAGCCCGGCCGCACTGAGGTTTTGGACAGCGGCGGGCTGGAGAGCGCTTTCCGCGGCCTGCCGCGCTTGGTCGGCGGGACCTGACCAGTCCGGCAAGGCTGGGGGTTGGGCTGCGGGCCGCTCGCCGGAGCTGGAGCGATCCGCCCGGCCGGTGGTCTCGACGGGTCGCTTGGGCAAGCCGGAGCGGTCCGCCTGCGCTGCGTTCTCCGCAGCGGGCTGCTCGCCGGTTCCGGAGCGATCCGCGCGGCCGGTGCTACCGGCCGGCTCACCCGAGCCGAGCCGATCCGCACGCGCCGCGGTTTCCGCGGCCGGAACCACGGGCCACTCCCCCGTACCGGACCGTTCGGCTCGCGCCCCGGTCTCCGCAGCCGGCACCGCGGGCCACTCACCGGACCGATCCGCGCGCGCTTCGCCGCCCTCCACCGGAACCGCCGGCCACGCGCCGCTCCCGTTCGGCGCGGCAGCGTCCGCGAGCCGGTCGCCCGGGCGGTCCGTGACCGCGTCGGCCTCGGTGGGCCAGCCGGTCGCCGCCGCCGGCCCGGTGCGGGGCGTCCTACGGGTCACCGGTTTCGCCACCGGCTCGGTGAACCAGCTCGTCACCACCTGCTCGAAGATCGGCGTCGACGCCTGCGCCGGCACCACCGCCACCGGGCGGGCGTGGCCGTTCTGGCGGGCGGCCGCGCGGCTGCCGCCGATCGGGCGGGCGAGGTCCGCGATCACCAGCGATCCGGGCACGTGGACGCTCGCCGTCACGCCCGCGTGGCGGACGCCCGGGGCCGTCGCGCGGAGGCGGACCGTCACGTCGTGGAGCGCAGCGAGCCTGCCGACCACGAACAGGCCCATGCGGCGGGTCGTTTCCGGGCCGACTGTCGCCGCCGCGGCGAGGCGGGCGTTGGCCGTCGTCAGTTCGTCCGGGGTCATGCCCAGGCCCTGGTCGACCACTTCGATGAGGAGGCCGCCGTCGGCGCCGCGGTCCGCGGTCAGCGCGACCTTGTGCTCCGGCGGGGAAAACCGCGTCGCGTTCTCCAGCAGCTCGGCCAGGATGTGGACCACGTCCGCGGCCGCCTCCGGCTGGACCGAGCCGCGCGGGGCGTTGCCCAGCGCGACGCGGCGGTAGTCCTTGACCTCCGACGTCGCCGCGCGCAGCAGGTCGCGCGTGGGCACCGGCTCGCGGCCGTGGCGGACCGGGCGGCCGCCGGCCAGGACGTGCAGGTTCTCGCCGTTGCGGCGCAGCCGGGTGGCGATGTGGTCGATGCGGAACAGCTCGTCCAGCCGGCGCGGGTCCTGCTCGCCCGACTCGAGGTCCTCGATGATCGTCAGCTGCTGCTCCACCAGCGACTGGCTCCGCCGCGAGAGCGTCATGAACATCTCGCTGACCTGCTTGCGGAGGTCGGCCTGCTCGACCGCCAGCCGCACCGCCTCGCGGTGCATGTCGTCGAACGCCCGGGCCAGCTGGCCGATCTCCTCGTTCGTCCGGACGCCGACCGCGGGCACCGCGCGCCAGTCGACTTCCGTGCCTTCGCGGACCTGCCGGACGGTTTCCGGGAGCGCCTCCTTCGCCGCGTGCAGCGCCGCCGCCCGCAGCCGGCGCACCGGCGTCACCAGCGAGCGCACCACCAGCAGGGCGATGGCGAGCGCGCCCAGCAGCGCGGCGAGCACCAACGCCGTTTCGCGCAGCGAGTCCGACCGGGCTTCGTCGGCGGCCGCCGAGACGTCCGAAGCCAGCTTCGCCGTGACGTCGTTGAGCACGGCCGTCACGCCCGTCGTCTCCGCGGCGATCGGCGAAAGGGACGCCTCGGTCGGGTCGAGCCGGTCTTCGGCGTCCTCCGTCGCGGTCTTGAACCGCGCCAGCAGCGCACCCGACAGCCGGTGTTCGGCCTGTTCGGCGAGCACCTCCTGCTCGGCGGCGGTCTGGACGGCGGCCGGGCGGAGCGAGGCGTCGGCGGGGCTGTTCAGCGCCGCCCGCACGTACGTCTCCTCGGTCGCCAGCTCGCCGCGCAGGTGCACCAGCAGCTGGGCGACCTCCGCGGTGCCGGCGACGTCGGCCGGGACGATCTCGGGCACGAGGTCGCCGAGGCTGGCGATGATGTCGTTGTAGCCGGCGGCTTTCGTGCGGGTGTCGCCGTTCGCGGCGCCGGCCGCGCGGATGCCGGCGAGCTTGCCCAGCGCGGTGTTCAGCGCGCGGCCGCTGTCGCCGGGCAGCGGCGCGAAGCCGGTGTCGCGCTGGATCGCTGCGACCTTCGCGTCCACGGCGGCGGTGAGCGCGCTCGGCGTCCCGGCCGGGACGGCCACCGCGGCGACCATCTCCTGGCCCAGCGATTCCGTCAGGCCGATCGTGTCGCGCAGCACCGGCAGCCGGTCGCGGGCCGCGCTCAGCTGCGTGGCGCGGTCGAGCTCGCCCTGGATCCGGACCTCCGCCAGCGCCACCGCGACCAGGACCGGCAGCAGCAGCACGACACTGATCTTGGTGCGCACGCTCCAGTGCGCCGGCCACCACGCGGCGTCCGCCATCCGGCGGGGCGTGGGTGTGCTTTCGTGCATGGCGGAACCGCTCGATTCCCAGCCGCGCGCGGCCGACGTCGAACTCGGACAGGAGAAGACCCCAGGGGCTGGTCACCGACGTCCCGGGCCACCGGTGGAAATGCCTCTCTCCCGGCGGGGCGAAGTGTGACGATGATCGAGCCGACTCGCAGGGAACATCACGCCCCGCTCCCCTGTCAACCCCGCGCACGGCGTTTCGCGAGGGTCGGTGTCGAATTATTTCGCGGCTAACGCTTGGTGTTTCACCGGTCGCTGCTTGTACACCGTACAAACGGTGTTCACGCAGCTCCAGCCGTTACTGAGCAACGCGAACCGATGTCGGCAGATTTACCCACGCGCGACACGCATTGCCGGTTGGTGGCGAAGTCGGCCATTGTTCGAATGGTTTGTTATTCATTCTCACCCGCACCGGGTGGGCCGCCCGGCACCGGACCCGGCAGAATCGCCGCCGTGACCGATCTTGACGACAAGGCCGGCGCCGCGCCGGGACACGGCAAGCGGGTCGGGTGGGTCGAGCTCTACCTCGACCTGGTCTTCGTGTTCGCGGTGGGCCAGGTGGCGCACGGCATCGTGGCCGAGCCCCACTGGTCGCGGGCCGCCGCCGCGCTCGGCCTGTTCGCGACGCTGTGGTGGACGTGGATCGGCTTCGCGGTGCTCTACAACCGCCGCGGTGACGACAGCCGCGCCACGGACCGGCTGTTCGTGCTCGCCGGCACCATCCCGTGCGCGATCGCCGCCACCCAGGCGCACCACGTCTTCGACGGGCACCCGGCGATCTTCGCGCTGGCCATGGCCGGCGTCCGCGTGATCCTGGCGGCCGCGCACCGGTGGCCGGCCCGCGAAGGGCTCGACCAGCGCCGGATCAGCTGGGGGTACACGGCTTCGGCGGTGTTGTTCGCGGCCTCGGCGTTCGCGCCCTACACGTGGGCATTCTGGGTGTTCGCCCTGCTCCAGGAAGCGGGCTTCCTGCTGCTCGGCGACCGGCCCCGCCGTCGCCGCGGCGAACGGCCGTCGCGCGCGAGCCGGTGGCGCGCACTGGTCGCGGGCCCGCACGACCCCAGCCTCGCGGTCGATTCGGCCCACCTCGCCGAACGCTTCGGCCTGTTCATGATCCTGCTGCTCGGCGAACTGGTGATCACGGTCGGCACGGCGGCGCTGGAACGTCCCGCCGACGACGTCGCCTACTGGCTGGCCCTGATCGGCGGCCTGGTGCTGACCGGCGCGCTGTGGTGGCTGTACTTCACGTCGGCGGCGCGCATCTACGAGCGGATGCTCGACCTCTCCGGCGGCAACCCGGCGCTCGCGTATTCGCTGTACGCGGGCGGCCACCTGCCCCCGGCGTTCGCACTGGTCCTCATCGCGGCGGGGGTGAACCTGTCGCTGCACGAGTCCCCGCCGCACGCGGCCGCCTGGTTCACCACGGCGGGCCTGACGATCTACCTGCTCGGCACCCGGGTCTTCGCGGCCGGTTCGCACCGCTGGTACCACGGCCTGGCCCGGATCACGGCGCTGGCGGCCACGACGTGCCTGGCCTTCCTGGACCGGCTCCTCCCGGCACCGGCGGTGGTCCTGGTGATCGCGGTGTGGGGCGTCGGGGCGGCCACGATCGCGTCGACGCTCCGGCGCCGGGCCCTGGACCGCATGGGCGACGACCCGCTGGCGTTCCTGCGGCAGCGGGGCCGGGAGGCGCGGGGACGCCCGTGAACCCGGATCGAGATACACGGCGAACGCCCGGCCGGCCCGCGGGCACCGACGTCTTGAATGAGTCATTCAGGTCTTCGGAGGTCCTGAATGACTCATTCAAGACGTCGCGGAACACCGTAGCCCGGCTGCGCGCCTGAGCGGCTGCCGTAAAGGGCACCTTCACGGCATTTGCCGGGCGGGCAACCGGTTCAGTCCGGAACGGAGCCGGTTTCAGCTCTGGCCGGGGATCTCCGTGGCCCGCTCCCAGCCCGACGGCAGGCGGCTGACGTTCAGGGCGTGGTCGAGGCCGCTGCCCGACAGGGCGCGCCGGACGATCCGGTTGTCGCCGGTGACGATGCGCAGGGTCGCGTTCTCCCGGACCGTCCTGGCCTGGATGCCGCCGAGGGCGGCGAGGCCGGCCGAGTCGAGGAGGTCGACCTCGGACAAATCGAGCACCAGGACCGGGAACCGGCGGTGCGCCCAGGTGCTCAGCGCCGAGCGGAGCTGCGCGGCGCTGTCTTCGTCGAGGGCGCCGCGGATCTTCACCATGACCGCGCCGAAGTACGGGCGGACCACCTGGATGTCGAACGGGCTGCGCGGCTGGCGCGCCGACGGCACCACGGGGATCGCCGTCGCGGGGGGCTGGACGACTAACATTTTCCACGCCTCATTCGCAGATGACGTGACGAACGGGTCTCACCGGCCCGCTCGAACGCTGACAAGTCGGGGGGGGCGGCTGAAGCTTGCTGAACCGCACTTCGCAGCGTAGCCCTTGATCCAAACGGCGCAACCCCGCCAACGGCCGAACCGGGCACCCCCGCATGCGAAGGACGTCTTCGCAGCTTAAACCACCCATCCGGGTGAAGTTCCAGTCGCAGCACCACACTCTTGACACCGGAGCGCCCTCTACGCATCCTAGATGTATATCAGGTTTCCTTATATCCAATGCCGAGACATCCTCACCGCGCACCACCCATCGCCACCGTCCGTAGCAGGAACCCTGTCACCGGTGACAAGGAGACGAAAGCCGTGACCCGATCCCCCGGCCCGGCCGATTTCGGCCTGGGCAGCTGGCCCGCGCGGCGCGCCCGGATCTCGCCGGACCGCACCGCGCTCGTCGACGGCGGCGGGCAAGACCGCACGCTGACGTACGCCGCGCTCGCCGAGCGCGTCGAGCGGCTGGCCGGTGCGCTGTCCCGGCTCGGGGTGCGCCCCGGCGACCGCGTGGCCTACCTCGGCGTCAACGCCGTCACCGTCTTCGAAACGCTCTTCGCCACCGCCCGCTGCGGCGCGCTCTTCGTCCCGCTCAACTACCGGCTCTCCGGCGCCGAAATCCGGTACATGCTCGAGGACAGCGGCGCTTCGGTCCTGGTGCACAGCCCCGACACCGACGCGCTGCTCGCGGCGGCGGGCCCCCTGCCGGTGCGGCACGTCCTGGCGACGGACCCGGCGTCGTGCCCGGCGGGCGGGCTGGACTACGAAGCCGCGCTCGCCGCCGGTGATCCGCCACCGGCCACCGAAGTGCGGCTGGAAGACCCGTGCCTGCTGCTCTACACCTCCGGCACCACCGGGCGCCCGAAGGCGGCGGTCCTCACCCACGGCAACCTGACCTGGAACACCGTCAACCAGCTGGCCCACCTCGACGTCCTGGGCACCGACCGGGCGTTGTGCATCGCGCCGCTGTTCCACTGCGTCGGCCTGGGCCAGATCACGCTGCCGACGCTGTTCAAGGGCGGCAGCGTGGAACCGGTCGCGAAGTTCGACGCGGGCGCGATCCTCGGCCGGATCGGCGCGGCCGGGATCACGAGCTTCTCCGCCGTCCCCACGATGCTCGACATGATGTGCCGCCACGAAAACTGGGACCGCACCGACCTGAGCTCGCTCACCTGCGTCCTCTACGGCGGCTCGCCGGTGGCCGAGCGCGTCGCCCGCGCGTGGCTCGACCGCGGCGTGCAGCTGCTGCAGGGCTACGGCATGACCGAAGCCGCGCCGGGCGTCTCGATGGCCACCCACGAAGGCACCCCGGCCCACCCGGTCGCGGCCGGCGTCCCGCACTTCTTCACCGACGTCGCGGCGCTCGGCGCGGACCTGAGCCCGGAGCAGCTCGGCGCGACACCCGCCGAGCTGCTCGTACGCGGCCCGCACGTCTTCTCCGGCTACTGGAACCGGCCCGAGGAATCGAAAGCGAGCTTCGTCGACGACGACTGGTTCCGCACCGGCGACGTCGTCCGCGTCGACGACGACGGCTGGGCCCACGTCGTCGACCGCGTCAAGGACGTGATCATCTCCGGCGGCGAGAACGTCTACCCCGCCGAGGTCGAAGCGGTCGCCACCCAGCTCGACGCCGTCGACGCGTGCGCGGTGGTGGGCGTGCCCGACGCGCGCTGGGGCGAGGTCGGCGCCGCCTTCGTCGTCGCGCGTCCCGGCTCCGGGCTCGACGAAGCGGCCTTCCGCGCCCACCTCGAGCAGCACCTGGCCCGCTACAAGATCCCCAAGCACGTCGAGTTCACCGAAGCACTGCCCCGCAACGCCACCGGCAAGATCCGCCGCGTCGAACTCCGCGCGCGAGCCGCCACCACCTTCCCGAACGGACCCGCATGACCACCGCCCTGCTGCCCCCGTCCCTGCGCCTGGAACTGCACGGCGAAGTCGCCGTGCTGCGGCTTTCCCGCCCGGAGAAGCGCAACGCCCTCGACGACGCCACCGTGCTCGGGCTCGAAGCGTTCTTCGGCGCGCCGCCGGCCGGGGTCAAGGCCGTCGTGCTCGACGCCGTGGGCGACCACTTCTCCGCCGGGCTCGACCTGGCCGAGCTCACCGAGCGCGACGCGTTCGAGGGCCTGACGCACTCGATGATGTGGCACCGCGCCTTCGAGCGGCTCGAACGCGGGCGCGTCCCGGTCGTCGCGGTGCTCAAGGGCGCGGTCGTCGGCGGCGGCCTGGAACTCGCCGCTGCCGCGCACATCCGCGTCGCCGAGGACTCGGCGTTCTACGCGCTGCCGGAGGGCCAGCGCGGCCTGTTCGTCGGCGGGGGCGCGTCGGTGCGGGTGCCGCGGCTGATCGGCGTGCACCGGATGACCGACATGATGCTCACCGGCCGCGTCCTCGACGCCGACGAAGGCCACGCCGCCGGGCTTTCGCACTACCGCGCCGAAAACGGCTTCGAGCACGCCATGGACCTGGCCCGCAAGATCGCCGCGAACTCGCCGATCACGAACTTCGCCGTCCTGCAGGCACTTCCGCGCATCGCCGAGGCCAACCCGGCCGAGGGGTACCTGATGGAAGCGCTGATGGCGGCGATCGCGAGCGGCAGCGCCGAAGCGAAGGAGCGGATGCAGGCGTTCCTGGAGAAGCGCGCCGGGAAGGTCGGCCGATGATCCTGCGCCCGGTCGCGCCCGACGTCCGCGAAACCACCGAAATCGGCCGCTACCTGACCTGGCTCGCCGACCGCGGCCACTCGTTCGACGACTACGCCGCGCTGCACCGGTGGTCCGTCACCGACCTCGACGGCTTCTGGACGTCGATCAAGGACTTCTTCGGCGTCCGCTTCCACTCCCCCGCGACCGCGGTCGTCCCGGACCGGCGGATGCCCGGCACCGCGTGGTTCCCCGGCGCGACCCTCAACTACGCCGAGCACGCGCTCGGCGGTCTCGCGGACGAGGTCGCCGTCGTCGCCTATTCCCAGACGCGCGACCGCACCGAACTGACGTGGGGCGAGCTGCGCGACCAGGTCGCCCGGGTCCGCGCGGGCCTGCGCCGGCTCGGGGTCGGGCGCGGCGACCGGGTGGTCGCGTACCTGCCGAACATCCCGGAGACCGTCGTCGCCTACCTCGCGGTCGCGAGCCTCGGCGCGGTCTGGGCGTCCTGCGCACCGGAGTTCGGTGCCCGGTCGGTGATCGACCGGTTCGGCCAGGTCGAGCCGCGCGTGCTGCTCACCGTGTCCGGGTACCGCTACGGCGCCAAGGACATCGACCGCCGCGCCGAGGTCGCCGCGATCCGCGCCGGCCTGCCCACCGTCGAGCACGTCGTCCACGTCCCCTACGGCGAGCACGACCTCCCCGGCACGACGGCCTGGAGCGAACTGCTGACCGAAAGCGCGCCCGGGTTCGAGCCGGTCGGCTTCGCGCACCCGCTGTGCGTGCTGTTCTCCTCCGGCACCACCGGGAAGCCGAAGGCGATCGTGCACGGCCACGGCGGCCTGCTGCTGGAACACCTCAAGAACCACGGCCTCAGCTGGGACCTGCGCCCGGGCGACCGGATCCTGTGGTTCTCCACCACCGCGTGGATGATGTGGAACGCCCTGGTCTCCGGGCTGCTCACCGGCGCGTCGATCGTGCTCGTCGACGGCAACCCACTGCACCCGGATCTCACGTGGCAATGGCGCCTGGCCGCCGAGACCCGCGCGACGCTGATGGGTGCGAGCCCGGGTTTCCTGATGGCGTGCCGCAAAGCGGGTCTCGACCCGGCCGCTTCGTTCGACCTGACGGCGCTGCGGCAGCTCGGCGCGGCGGGCAGCCCGCTGCCGGCCGAGGGCTACCACTGGGTGCGGGACGTCTTCGGGCCGGACGTGCTGCTCAACGTCGGCAGCGGCGGCACCGACGTCTGCAGCGGGATCGTCCAGGGCGGCCCGCTGCAGCCCGTCGTCGCCGGCGAAATCTCCGGGCCGTGCCTGGGCGTCGACGCGAAGGCGTTCGACGACGCCGGGAAGCCGGTGGTCGGCGAGCTGGGCGAGCTGGTCATCACCGCGCCGATGCCGTCCATGCCGGTCGGGTTCTGGGGCGACGACACCGGCGAGCGCTACCGGGAGACGTACTTCGACGCCTACCCCGGTGTGTGGCGGCACGGCGACTGGATCCGGTTCTCCCCCGAGGGCAGCTGCGTCATCGCGGGCCGCTCGGACGCCACCTTGAACCGCGGCGGCGTCCGGCTGGGCACCGCCGAGTTCTACGCCGTGGTCGAGGAACTGCCCGAGGTCGAGGACTCCCTCGTCGTGCACCTCGAAGACCCCGCGGGCGGCAACGGCGACCTCCGGTTGTTCGTCGTCCTGCGCGAAGGGACCTTGGACGCGGCACTGCGCGCGAAGATCGCGACGGCGCTGAAGAGCGCGCTGTCGCCGCGGCACGTGCCGGACACGATCACCGCCGTCCCGGCGATCCCCCGCAACCGCACCGGGAAGAAACTGGAGCTGCCCGTGAAGAAACTCCTGCTCGGCGCCCGGGCCGACGACGTCGTCGGCGCGGACGTCCTGGCCGATCCCACCGCGCTGGACCACTTCGGGGCGTCCGCATGAGCACGGTCGCCGTCGTCGGAACGGGCGTGATCGGCGAGAGCTGGGCGAGGCTTTTTCTCGAAGGCGGCCTGGACGTCGTCGCCACCGATCCCGCGCCCGGCGCCGAGGAGCGGTTGCGAAGTGCGCTCGACGACGTGCCGACCGACCGGCTGCGGTTCGTCCCCGACGCCGGCGAAGCGGCGGCCGCCGCGGACTTCGTGCAGGAGAACGGTCCCGAGCGCGAAGACGTGAAGCACGCCCTGTTCGCCGTCCTCGACGAAGCCGCGCGCCCGGACGTGATCCTGGCCAGCAGCTCGTCCGGGCTGGTCCCGAGCGTCATCGCGCGCGGCTGCCCGCACCACCCGGAACGCGTGGTCGTCGGGCACCCGTTCAACCCGCCGCACCTGATCCCGCTCGTCGAGGTCGTGCCCGGCCGCGACACCGCGCCCGAGGTCGTCGACCGGGCCGTGGCGTTCTACACCTCGATCGGGAAGCGGCCGATCCGGCTGGCGCGCGAGGTGCCCGGCCACGTCGCCAACCGGCTGCAGGCCGCGCTGTGGCAGGAGGCGTACTCGCTGGTGGAGCGCGGCGTCGCGACCGTCGCCGACATCGACGCCGCGATCGCCAACGGCCCCGGCCTGCGCTGGGCCGTGCTCGGGCCGTTCGTCAACCAGCACCTCTCCGGCGGCGCGGGCGGGCTGGCGCACGTCCTGGCCCACCTCGGCCCGCCGACCGAAGCGTGGTGGCGCGACCTCGGCCGCGTCCACCTCACGCCGGAGCTCGCCGAGACGCTCGTCGCGGGCGTCGACGCCGAGCTGGCCGGCACCGATCAG
The DNA here is from genome assembly GCF_014873755.1 of Amycolatopsis lexingtonensis. Taxonomy (NCBI): domain Bacteria; kingdom Bacillati; phylum Actinomycetota; class Actinomycetes; order Pseudonocardiales; family Pseudonocardiaceae; genus Amycolatopsis; species Amycolatopsis lexingtonensis. The sequence continues at coordinate 521,463 of NZ_JADBEG010000001.1, read as the reverse complement.
CAGTCCCTCGTCGCCGCGCGCGACGCCGTCCTGCACCGCCTGCTGGCCGCCAAGGCCGCCCAGCCCGACCTGCCCTGACTGGAGTTTTTGTGGAACTTTCCGCACTGACCGCCATCGACGTGCACACCCACGTCGAGCAAGACGGCCACGGCTGTTTCGCCCTCGACCAGGAGCTCCTGGACGCGTCGGCGAAGTACTTCCACGCCGGCCAGGACCGCACCCCGACGGTGGCCACGATCGCCGAGCACTACCGGGCGCGGAACATGGCCGCCGTCGTCTTCACCGTCGAAGCGCCGTCCGCCACCGGGCACCCGGCGCTGTCGAGCGAGGAGATCGCCGACGCGGCCGCCGAGCACGCCGACGTCCTCATCCCGTTCGGCTCGGTCGACCCGCACGCAGGCAAGGCCGCGGTCACCCGCGTGCGGCGGCTGGCCGGCGAGCACGGGGTGCGCGGGTTCAAGTTCCACCCGAGCCTGCAGGCGTTCGAACCGAACGACGTGCGGTTCTACCCGCTGTACGAGGCGATCCAGGAGCTGGGCGTGCCGGCGCTGGTCCACACCGGCCAGACCGGGATCGGCGCCGGGCTGCCCGGCGGGCACGGCATCAAGCTGCGCTACTCGAACCCGATGCTGCTCGACGACGTCGCGGCCGACTTCCCGGGCCTGACGATCATCCTGGCCCACCCGTCGGTGCCGTGGCAGGACGAGGCGATCTCGGTCGCCACGCACAAGGCGAACGTGTACATCGACCTGTCGGGCTGGTCCCCGAAGTACTTCCCGCCCCAGCTGGTGCGCGCGGCGAACTCGCTGCTGAAGCGGAAGGTCCTGTTCGGCTCGGACTTCCCGGTCATCACCCCGGACCGCTGGCTCGCCGACTTCGCCGCGCTCGACCTCAAGGACGAGGTCCGGCCGCTGATCCTCAAGGAGAACGCGATCCGCGTGCTCGGCCTGGCTTGAGCAGGTTTGCCCGCACTTCCGCCGGGCACTCGACGCGTTCGAGTACTCGGTGGGAGGCATCGTGGCGGAGGGTGACGTGCACACCTATTTCGAGGACGGGCTGTGGAAGAACCGGCTCGAAGGGGGCACCCGGGCGTCCAACACGTCCCCCCGCCGCGTCGACGCCGTGCTGGCCGGGCGGCAGCTCGCGAAGAAACGCCGTGTCTGCCACGTGGTCCACACCCCGCAGGGCGAGATCGAGGCGGAACGGGACTACCGGCGCCGGTAGTCCACAGTAGACGATTTCAGGGCCGGGCCAGCACGGCCCACACGACCTTGCCGCCGGACCACACCCGGCTGCTCCCCCACGACCTCGCGACCTTCGCCACCATCCGCAGCCCGAGCCCCGCCTCGAGGACGTCGAGCTTTTCGTGCAGTACGGCGGGCCACGCGTTGTCGTCGGCGACCGCGATCCCCAGCCCGTCGCGCCGCAGCTCCACCCGCAGCCGGGGCGCGGAATCGGTGTGCCGGAGCGTGTTCTCCACGAATTCCGTGGCGATCAGGGCGGCGTTCTCGGCCAGCCCGGGCAGCAGCCACTCCGCGCACACGCCCTCGACGAATCCGCGAGCCCGGGCCGAGGCGCGCGTCGTCCGGTCGAGCACCTGCTCGGCCCGTCGCCGCGCCGGCCGCTTCACAGCGGCTTCCGCGGTGGCGAAGTCGCGGTACACGGCGACGCCCCCGCGCGCGGCCAGCGCCTTCCGCTGTTCCGGCCGGTCGGTCACCACCGCGAAGGGGACCGCGGGCCAGTCGGCGGCCCGAAGAGCGGCGAGGGTGAACACGCGAGCCAGCTCCCGGTCGCGGATTTCAAGTCGGCCGACGTCGACGACGACCGCGCCTTCGGCGTCCGCCGCGAACTCGAACAGCCGGTCCCGCAGCCGCGGGTAGGTCGTGTGGTCGAGTACCCCGCCGACGGAGGCGCTCGCGATCGCCCCCTCCCGGGGGACGAGCCACACCGTGGGGTGCCGGGCAAGCATGGCGACCACCTTCCTGGGGTTCAGCCGTTCGGATAGCCGCTGGGGAACCCGTCAAACCCGGCGATCTTCAGCAGGTGTGGTTCCGCGCGTCCGCGGGTAACCGCCGGGCATCCGACGTGAGGAGCCTGCCATCGCCACCGCGGTCCTGTTCGACGTCGACGGCACGCTCGTCGACTCCAACTACCTGCACGTCCACGCGTGGCACCGCGCGTTCGCCGAACTCGGCCGCGCGGTCGACTCGTGGCGCGTGCACCGGGCGATCGGCAAGGGCGCCGGCAAGCTGCTGAGCACGGTGCTGGGCGAGGAGGACGCCGACCGCGTGGGCGACCGGGCGAAGGAGCTGCACAGCCGGTTCTACCTGGAGACGGCCGAGCTGCTGCGCCCGTTCGACCGCGCCCCCGAGCTGATCCGCACCCTGGCTGGGCGGGGCGTGCGGGTGGTGCTGGCGACGTCGGCCGGGCCGGACGAGCTGGAGGTGCTGCGCAAGGTCCTCGACGTCGACGACGTGGTCTCGGCGATCGTTTCGGGCGACGACGTCGACGCGACCAAGCCGGATCCGGAGCCGGTGTTCGCGGCGCTCGAGCGAGCCGGGACGGCGCCGGAGGAGACGGTGTTCGTCGGCGACGCGGTCTGGGACGTCCATGCGGCTACGAAGGCTGGTGTGCGCACGGTTTCAGTGCGGTCGGGTGGGGTGAGCGCGGCGGAGCTGACGGAGGCCGGTGCGGTCGCGGTGTACGACGATGCCGCGGCGCTGCTGGACGGACTCGAGGAGAGCGTGCTGCTCGGCTGACTCGGCGGCGCGTTACGAAAGTCGGTAATACACCACGTCCTACCCGCTCGGATTTCTGACCAGGGCAAAACCCGCACGGCACACCTGACGGCAGCGTTTTCGTTGTGCTAACCTGGTCGCAGTTCGGGCATTGATGTGCCCACGAGCCCCGCCGAATCGGCCGGGGCTTTTTTTCTGCCCACTTTCCGCCGGGTCGCCCGGCGATTTCGTCGTGCCCGGAGGTCGCCATGCTGACGCTGCTCATCTACCTGTCACCGATGCTGCTGCTCATCGCGATCTTCGGTGTGGTGTCGATCGTGGCCCTGTGCCAGGCGCGGCCCGAAGACGTGCCGACGATCTTCACCGAGGCGACCCGAGTGTTCGGCAGGCTGAACAGCCGCCATGAGCTCCGGCCCGGAGGCGATACTGAAAACGACGAAGAGGAGGCCCAGCCATGACGCGCCGACGGGCGACCGTGGTCGATGGGAGCCACCGCCTCGCCGCGATCCTCGCCCTGGAGCAGCTCAAGTCCACCTTGGCCACATTGTCGGCAGCTCAAGCCGAGGTCGTCGTTCTGCGATACGGGCTGCGCGACAACATCCCGCGCTCGCGTGCCGAGACAGCGGCGGCCCTTTCCGTGCACGTGGCCGAGGTGCTCCGCCTCGAAGCAGCAGCCATCCGGAAACTGCGCCATCCGTCGCGCTCGGGCGTCCTTCGCGACTACCTCGACTCGGATCAAGCCGTCGTTCCGGACCGGGTGCGAGCCGGGATCATGGGCGGGACCGATGCCCCGGAACTCGGTCGATGCCCGCGCCACGGCTACTTCGAGCTGGCCGAGGGATCGATTCTCTGCTCGATGTGCCCCTGCCCGGTCACCCCGGCCCGATCGGCGACGTCCGACCTCGGCCGTCCCCGCCACTACTGCTCCAACGCCTGCCGCCAGGCGTCGTACCGGGCGCGCAAGACGCTCAGCTGACCTTGCGGGCCACCAGCCGCTCCACCAGTCCCAGCTTGAACCGCTCCCGCTCCTGCACCACCAGCCCCACCGCTTCCACGTGCTTCAGCGGCCGCCGCCGGAAGTGCTCGCCCGCCAGGGGCACGCTCGCCAGCTCCAGCAGCCGCTGCACCACCCGCACCGCCCACGACGTGGACACCACGTGGTCGGCCAGGATCAGCCGGCCGCCCGGGCGCAGGACCCGCGCCATCTCGGCCACCGCCGCCGCGGGGTCGGGGATCGCGCAGAGGCCGAACGTGCAGACCACCGTGTCGAAGGACGCGTCTTCGAACGGCAGCGCCTGGGCGTCGCCCTGGCGCAGCGTCACCGGGCGGGCCGGCTCGCGGGCACGGGCCACGTCGAGCATGCCCTCGCTGAGGTCGAGGCCGGTGAGCCGCACCCCGGCCGGGTAGCTCGGGAGGTTGAGGCCGGTGCCGACGGCGACCTCCAGCACGTCACCTTCGGCCCGGCCGCAGGCCCACTCCCGCGAGTCGCCGAAGAGGCGGCGGTCCCAGACGTCCATCTCCGCGTCGTACGTCGCCGACTTCCGGTCCCAGTACCGCCGCCACCGCTGCGTCTTCGCCATCCCCTCAGCGAAGCACGAACCCGTCAGCCGAACATACCGGGCTCGTACGAGCCGCCCTTCTGGTGCACGACCACGGCGAGCCGGTTGGCCGAGTTCATCTGCGCGACCAGGGCGATCAGCGCGGCCGTCCGGTCGTCGTCGTAGTGCTCGCGCACCCGGTCCCAGGTGTCGTCGGAGACGCCGGGGTGCGCGTCGGCGATCCGGGTGCCCTCCTCGGCCAGTGCCAGCGCCGCCCGCTCGGCCTCGGTGAACACGGTGGCTTCGCGCCACGCGGCGACCAGGTTGATCCGGACCGCCGGCTCGCCGGCGGCGGCCAGCTCCTTCGTGTGGATGTCGACGCACCAGCCGCAGCCGTTGATCTGGCTGACGCGCAGCGACACCAGCTCCTGGGTGATCTTCGGCAGCGGCGACTGGATGATCGCGAGGCTCGCGGTGCCGAACCGCTTGGCGAACTTGGCACCGATCTCGTTGCCGGTCAGGGTGAAACGGGGTTCCATGATCTCGTCCTTCCGTCGGAACCGGACGACCAGGAGATGCCGGACCACCCCCGCCCCGTGACAGTGACGACCGTCACGGTCACAGCGCGGCCGCGCCGAGCATCTGGTGGGAAAGCGGACGAAAGGAGGAGCCCGATGGCCGACGCCGCCACCGAGGCGTTCCTCGCCCACCGAAAACCTGCTGTTCACCGTCGCCTACCAGTTGCTGGGTTCGGCGGCCGACGCCGAAGACGTGCTGCAGGAGACGTGGCTGCGCTGGGCGGGCGTGGACCTGGCCGAAGTGCGTGACCAGCGCGCCTACCTGGTGCGCGTCACCACCCGCCAGGCCCTGATGCGGCTGCGGGCGTACGCCCGCCGCAAGGAGTCCTACGTCGGCCCGTGGCTGCCGGAGCCGCTGCTGACCGCGCCCGACGTCGCCGAAGACGTCGAGCTCGCCGACAGCGTCTCGATGGCGATGCTGCTGGTCCTGGAGACGCTGACGCCGGCCGAGCGCGCGGTGTTCGTGCTGCGCGAGGTGTTCGGTCTCGGCTACGAGGAGATCGCCGAAGCCGTCGGCAAGACCCCGCCCGCGGTCCGCCAGATCGCGCACCGCGCCCGCTCGCACGTCGCCGCCCGCCGGCCGCGCGGCCGGGTCTCCCCCACGACGTCCCGCGACGCGCTCGAAGCGTTCCGGCACGCGGTCGAAACCGGCGACCTCCGGCAGCTGCTGCAGATCCTGGCCCCGGACGTGGTGTTCCTCGGCGACGGCGGCGGCGTCGTCCAGGCCCTGCCGGCCCCGGTGACCGGGTCGGCCGCGGTGGCCCGCCTGCTCACGGCGGGGATCGGCAACTTCGCGACCGGAACCCTCACCGCGGCGCAGGTCAACGGCCACCCGGCCCTGATCCTGCGCCGGGACGGCGAGGTCGACACGGTGCTCGCGCTCCGCGTGGACGACGGCCTCGTGACGGGGCTGTACGCGGTGCGGAACCCGGCGAAGCTGTCGCGTCTGGACGAAGAGACCCCGCTTCGCCGCTGAGTCACCGCGTCCGGCCCACGCGCCCCAAGGCGGCCTTGGTTGCGTCCGGCGCACCCAAGGTGGCCTTCGGTGCGTCTGACGCACCGAAGGCCACCTTGGGGCGCTCGGGGGCCGGGCCGGGAGCCGCTACCGGTGCTGCTCCTTGAGGTCCGCGGCCTTCACCCCGACCACCAGTACCCCGACCGCGACCAGCACGATCCCCGCGCTGATCACCAAGCCCAGCGACAGGCTCCCGGTCGCCGACTGGATGAAACCCAGCAGGGACGGCGAAGCGGCCGCCGCGAAGGAACCCATCGACGTCACCACCGCGATGCCCGTCGCCGCCGCGCGGTCGGTCAGGTAGATCGACGGGATCGAGTAGAACACCGTCAACCCCGAGTAGTGGGCCGCCGCCATCACCGCGAGCAGGATGACCACCACCAGGACGCTGCCGCCGGAGAACGCGAGCGCCAGCATCGCCGCCGCGGCCACCAGCCAGCTCACCGCCGCGTGCCAGCGGCGCTCCAGGGTGCGGTCGGAGTGGCGGCCGACCAGGAGCATCACGGCGATGCCGAGCAGCGGCGGGATCGCCGAGAAGAAGCCGAGGTTCAGCACGTCGCCGACACCGGCTTCGGCGATGATCCGCGGTGTCCAGTACGAGACGGCGTTCGCCAGCGTGTAGGCCCCGCAGGCGCACAGCCCGAGGATCCAGACCTTCGGGTCGCGCAACGCCGAGAGCATGCCGCCGCGGTGGGACGGCGAATCGCCTTTCGCGGTCCGTTCGGCCGCCAGGTCGGTCTCCACGAGCGCCTTCTGCGCCGGCGTCAGCCACTTCGCCTGCTCCGGCCCGTCGGCGAGGAAGAACGCGACCGCGACGGCGAGCAGGATCGGCGGGATCCCCTCGATGAGGAACAGCCACTGCCAGTCGGCCAGCCCGGCGACGCCGCCGAGCGCGTGCATGATCCAGCCCGACACCAGCGAGCCGAGCACCCCGGAAACCGGGACGCCGATGAAGAACACCGCGGTCATCCGCGTCCGGCGCGCGGACGGGAACCACCGCGACAGCAGGTAGAGCGCGCCCGGGAAGAAGCCCGCTTCGGCCACGCCGAGCAGGAACCGCGCGATGTAGAACGTCAGCTCGTCCTGGACGAACAGGGTCGCGATCGTGACCACGCCCCAGGTGGCCATGATCCGGACCAGCGTCTTGCGTGCGCCGATTCTGGCCAGCAGCGCGTTGCTGGGAACCTCGAAGAGGATGAACCCGACGAAGAACAGCGTGACGCCGAGGCCGTAGACGGCCGAGCCGAAGCCGAGGTCGCGCTTGAGGCCCTGCTGCGCGATGCCGATGTTCGTCCGGTCGATGAAGCTGACCACGTAGCAGACCACGAGCAGCGGCATGACCCGCAGGGCGATGGTCCGGTAGGTCGACGCGCGTTCGGCGTCACCCACCGCGGGTGGCCGTCCGGTGACGGCGGGCTGTTCGGCCATCGCTACTCGACTCCTTCGTCAGGCGGGGCGTGCGGCAGCAGTGTCGGCATCCAGTGTTGAGTTTGTCAACACTTGATCGGCAACGGCTACGATGACCGGCATGGCGGAACGCGTGGACGGCCGAGACCTCGTGCCCATTTCGGGACTGCTCTCCTACCGGCTCTCCCGCACGTCGTCGGCGATGTCGCGCAGCGCCGCGCTGCGCTACCGGCGGGAGTTCGACGTCAGTCTCGGCGAATGGCGGGCGATTTCGCTCATCGCCGCCGACCCCACCCTCACCCTCAACCGGCTGGCCCGCCGCGCCGGGCTCGACAAAGCGCAGATGAGCCGAGTGGTCAGCCGCCTGACCGAGCGCGGCCTGGTGGACCGGACGGCCGGCTCGGGCCGCACCTCGCAGCTGGCCCTGACCACCGAGGGCACCCGCGTCTACCGCGGCCTGATCGCCGCGGCCAACGAGCGCGACGCCGAGTTCCTCGCCGCGCTGACCCCCGAAGAGGCGGCGACGCTGAGCTGCGCGCTCGACAAGCTGGCCGACCTGGCGCTGGCCGTCGAGGAGCGTGAGCGCGCCCACCCCGGCGACGCGCCCTGTTGACTTTATCAACACGGCCGCGTAGATCTGGAGCCACCGAACGAAAGGTGGCCCGATGTCCGACGCCGTCACGCTCTGCGAGTGCTTCGCCCGCGACGGGCTGCAGCACGAGCCGGAGTTCGTGCCGACCGCGACGAAGGTCGCGCTGCTCGATTCCTTCGCGGACGCGGGGTTCCGGCGCATCGAGGCGACCAGCTACAGCCACCCCGGGCGGGTGCCCGGCTTTTCCGACGCCTCCGACGTCCTCGCGGCCATCCGGCGCCGCCCCGGCGTCGGGTTCAAGGCGACCTGCCCCAACCCGCGCGCGGTGCGGCGAGCGCTGGCCGACCTCGACGCCGGGCACGGCGCCGACGAGCTGAGCCTGCTGGTCTCGGCCAGCGAAAGCCACACCGAGCGCAACCTGCGCACGTCGAGAGCCGGGCAGTGGGAGCGCGTCACCGAAATGGTCGAGCTGGCCGGCGGCCGGTTCAAGCTGGTCGGCGTGGTCTCGGTGGCCTTCGGCTGCCCGTTCGAGGGCGCGGTCGACCCCGGCCGCGTCGCCGACGACGTCGCCCGGTTCGCCGACCTCGGCGCCGACCTCGTCACCCTGGGCGACACGACCGGCGTCGCCACCCCGCCGTCGGTCCGCGCGCTCTTCAAGCACTTGGCCCCGAGCGTGCCGGTGGTCGCGCACTTCCACAACACCCGCGGCACCGGCATCGCCAACGCCGTCGCGGCCCTCGACGCCGGCTGCCGGAACTTCGACACCGCGATGGGCGGCGTCGGCGGCCACCCGTCGGCGATCTCCTACGGCGCCGGGCTGACCGGCAACGTCTGCACCGAGGACCTGGTCAGCCTCTTCGACGCGATGGGCGTCGAGACCGGCATCGACCTCGACCAGCTCGCGAAGGCGTCCGCCGCCTGCGAAGCAGCCCTCGGCCGCCCGCTGCACAGCATGGTGGCCCGCGCGGGCTTCACCCCCACCCCGAACCAGGAGAACCCGTGACCGTCATCGCCGAGGACCACGGCGCCGTCCGCGTCCTGACGCTGAACCGGCCCGAGAAGCTCAACGCCCTCGACACGGCCCTCACGCGCTCGCTCAGCGAAGCCTTCACCGCGGCTAACGCCGACCGGGACATCCGCGCGCTCGTCCTCACCGGTGCCGGCCGCGGCTTCTGCGCGGGCGCCGACCTCGGCGAGTTCTCGGAGCTGACGCCCGAGCACGCCGACGCCGTCCTGGAACGCGCCGCGCTCACCGCCAAGCTGCAGGTGCAGGCGCGGCAGCTGCGGATCCCGGTGGTCGCCGCCGTGCGCGGTGCGGCCGTCGGCGGCGGCGCGGGCCTGGCGATCGGCGCGGACATGGTCGTGGCCGGCACCGACCTCAAGTTCGGTTACCCCGAGCTCAAGCATTCGATCGTCCCGGCGCTGGTGATGACCGGGCTCGTCCACCACCTCGGCCGCAAGCTCGCGTTCGAACTGGTCAGCACCGGGCGCCTGCTCACCGCAACCGAGGCCTTCGAGCACGGCCTGGTCAACCAGGTCGTCGCGCCGGACGAAATCCTGCCTGCCGCGCTGGCGGTCGCCGAGCACTGGGCGAAGGTCGAACCGCGGGCGATCGCGGCCGCGAAGGACCTCTTCTACCGCGTCGCGGACCTGCCGGCCGACGCCGCCATGCGCGCCGGGCAGGACGTCAACGCGCTGATGCGGGGGTTCCGCGCATGACCGGCCCGCTGTCCGGGATCACCGTCCTCGACTTCTCCCGCGTCCTCGCCGCTCCCCTGGCGACGCAGATCCTCGCCGAGCTGGGCGCGACCGTCGTCAAGGTCGAGCGCCCGGGCTCCGGCGACGAGACCCGCGGCTTCGAACCGCGCCTGCCGCACGGCGAGAGCGCGTACTTCTTCGCCTTCAACCGGGGCAAGAAGTCCGTGACGCTCGACCTCAAGGACCCGCGCGGCCAGGCCGTCGCACGAAAGCTGGCCGGGCAGGCCGACGTCGTCGTCGAGAACTTCCTGCCCGGCGCGATGGACCGGATGGGCCTCGGGTACGCGGACCTGGCGCGGCCGGACCTGGTCTACGTGTCCGCGACCGGGTTCGGGCAGACCGGCCCGGACCGCGACCGCAAGGGCTACGACACCGTCTTCCAGGCGCTGTCCGGCGTGATGGCGATGACCGGCGAGCCGGACGGGCCGCCGTCGAAGACCGGGATCCCGGTGGCGGACCTGACTTCCGGGCTCTGGGTGGTCATCGCCGTCCTTTCCGGACTGGCCGGGCGCGCGGCGACCGGGCTGGGGCGCCACCTGGACGTGTCCATGATGGACGTCCAGTTGAGCCTGCACGCGCTCAACGCGGCCCGCCTGTTCGCGCTCGGCGAGGACCCGGTGCGAACCGGCACCGAGCACCCGGGCCGCGTGCCGTCGGCGGCGTTCCAGGCCGGGGACGGGGAATGGCTGCACATCAGCGGCAGCGACCAGCACTGGGGTCCACTGTGCACGGTCCTCGGGCTCGGCGACCTGGCCGCGGATCCCGCGCTGCGCGCCAATTCCGGCCGCGTCGAGCAGCGCTCCCGCGTCATGAAGGCGCTGCGCGGCGCGATCGCCCGGCACGACCGGGACGCGCTCGTGAAGGAGCTGCGCGCGGCCGACGTCCCGGCGGGCGCGGTCCGCTCGGTGCGGGAAGCGCTCGCGGATCCGCACGCCGTCGCCCGAGGCGTCGTCGGCGAGTTCACCCACCCGGCGGAGGGGACGTTCCCGGCGCTGCGGACGCCCCTGCGCGAGACCGGCGGCGCGCCGTTGCCGGTGGGCACCCCGCCCCGGCTCGGCGCCGACACCGACGACGTCCTGGCCGGGCTGGGGCTCGGCCCGGCCGACATCGAGGGCCTGCGGGCCGCGGGGGTGATCCGGTGACGGAGCGCGTACAGGTGAGCGTGACCGACGGGATCGCCCGCGTCGAGCTGACCCGGCCCGAGGCTCGCAACGCCGTGGACCTGCCGATGTGCCACGAGTTGCGGGAGGCCTTCGAGTCGCTGGACGACGACGTCCGGGTGGTGCTGCTGAGCGGGCGCGGGCCGGTGTTCTGCGCGGGCGCCGACCTCAAGGAGCGCACCGGCAAGGACGCCGCGTGGGTGCGCCGCCGCCGGGTCGCCTCCTTCGCCGCGTACGCCGCCATCGAGCAGTGCCGGGTGCCGGTCGTCGCGCTGGTCCAGGGCGCGGTCGTCGGCTCCGGCGGCGAGATCACCCTCGCCGCGGACTTCGCGCTGGCCGCTTCGGGGACGGTCTTCCGCTTCCCCGAGCCGCACTGGGGTACCGTCGGCGCGACCCAGCGCCTGCAGCGCGCCATCGGCAAGCGCCGGGCCAAGGAGCTGCTGTTCACCAACCGCGCGCTCGGCGCCGAAGAGGCCGCCGACCTGGGCGTCGTCACCCGCGTCGTCCCGGCGGACGCCCTCGCCGCGGCCGGCGACGAAACCGCCGCGAGCATCGCGAAGGCGCCGCCGCTGGCCATTTCGCTCACCAAGCGCGCGGTCGACCTCGGCTCGGAAACCGACCTGGACCGCGGGATCCGGATCGAACTGGCCGCGATCGAACAGTGCCTCGCCGACGGCGGCTGGCGTGACGGCGTCGCCCGCTTCACCGCCGGGAACGGAGAACCGCGATGACCGACCTGCGCACCGCCTGCCCGCTCACCACGCACGAGGTCCTCGCGCGCGCGGCCCTGCTCGCGCCGGACGTCGAAGCCGTCGTCACCGACTCCGAGCGGATCACCTACGGCGAGCTGGCCGGCCGGGTCTCGCGGATCCGCGCCGGGCTCGCCGCCGCCGGGATCGGCCGGGGCGACCGCGTCGGCCTCTGCCTCGGCAACGGGCCGGACTGGGTGGCGCTGTTCCTGGCGATCGGGGCGGCGGGCGCGGTCGCCGTGCCGGTCAACACCCGGTTCACCGCCGGCGAAGTCCGCTACACCCTCGAGCACGCCCGGGTCCGGACGCTGTTCGTGGCGTCCCGGGTGCTCAACGTCGACTTCGCCGCGATGCTGCGGGAGATCGGCGTCGAGTCCCTGCCCGCGCTGGAGTCGGTGGTCGTGCTCGGCGACGACGTGCCGTCGTTCGCTGCTTCGTGGGCGGACTTCCTGGCCGCCGGTTCGGAGGTGCCGCCGGCCGCCGGTACGCCCGACGACGTCCTGCTGGTGCAGTACACGTCCGGGACGACGTCGCGACCCAAGGGCGTCCTGCTCACCCACCGCGGCATGTGCGCGGACGCGTTCTTCTCCGGCGCGCGGATGGGCCTGCGCCCCGGCGACCGGTTCCACTCCGCGCGGCCGTTCTTCCACGTCGCCGGCAGCACGCTGTCGGTGCTGGCGTCGATCCAGCACGCCACGACGCTGGTGACGATGCCGAAGTTCGAGCCCGAAGAAGCGTTGCGGCTGCTGGAAACCGAGCGCTGCACGCACTTCTCCGGCAACGACACCATCGCGCTGCTCCTGCTCAACCACCCTTCCCTGGCACAGCGCCGGCTGTGCCTGCGCGGTGCCTGGGTGGCGGCGTCGCCGACGGTGATCCGGCGGGTCATCGACGAGCTGGGCGCACGCGAATGCGTTGCGGGGTATGGGCTTTCGGAAGCTTCGCCGAATGTCGCGCAGTCGGCCTGGTGGGAGCCGGAAGAGCTCCGCGCGTCCGGCGCGATGGCCGTCGAACCCGGCGTCGAGGTGCGGATCCGCGCCTTCGACGGCGACCGGGACTGCGCGCCCGGCGAGCCCGGCGCGGTGCTGGTGCGCGGCTGGAACGTGATGCTCGGCTACCTCGACGACCCGGTGAAGACGGCCGAGACGATCGACGCCGACGGCTGGCTCGCCACCGGGGACGTCGGGCTGCTCGACGAGACCGGGCGGTTCCACTTCACCGGCCGCACCAAGGACATCATCCGCGTCGGTGGCGAGAACGTGGCCCCGGCCGACATCGAGGACACCCTGCACCGGCACCCGATGGTGCGGCAGGCGGCCGTCGTCGGCGTGCCGGACGCGCGGCTGGTCGAGGTGCCGTTCGCGTTCGTCGTGCTGACCGGTCCCGGCGTCTCCGAGGAGGAGCTGCTCGGCTGGGCCCGCGCGCGGCTGGCGGGGTTCAAGGTGCCAAGGCACCTGCGGATCGTCGAGGGCTTCGAGGGGATCGGGATGACCGCGAGCTCGAAGGTGCAGAAGAACCGGCTCGCCGCGCACGCGCGTTCCCTGCTGGAGCGAGCGTGACGCGCATCGCGACGCCGGTGACCCGGCTGCTGGGCGTCGACCTGCCGATCGTGCAGGCGGGGATGTCGTGGGCGTCGTCGAGTTCGGCGCTGCCGCTGGCGGTGTCGAACGCGGGCGGGCTCGGCGTGGTCGCGGCAGGCCCGATGCGGCTGCCCGACCTGGACCGGGTGCTGACCGAGGTGGCCGCGGGCACGTCCCGGCCGTGGGCGGTCAACCTGCCGCTGTACCGCGCGGGCGTGGACGAGGTGATCGAGCTGGTGCTGCGGCACCGGCCGCCGGTGCTGATCGCGTCCCAGGGCGGGCCGCGGCGGTACCTGGAGCGGTTCCACGCGATCGGGACGCGCTGTCTGCACGTCGTGGCCGGGGTTTCGCACGCACTGAAGGCGGCCGACGCGGGGGTCGACGGCCTGGTCGTGGTCGGTGCCGAGGCTGGCGGCCACCCACCGCCCGCGATGGTCACGACGTCCGTGCTGGTGCGGGCGGTGGCCCGGGCGGTCGACCTGCCGGTGGTCGCTTCCGGCGGGATCGCGGACGGCGCCGGGCTGGCCGCGGTGCTCGCCCTCGGCGCGGGCGCGGCCCAGTTCGGCACGCGGTTCCTGGCCAGCGCGGAGGCCTCGGTGCACCCCGCGTACAAGGAGGCGGTGGTCACGGCCGGGGTGGACGGCACCCGCACGGTGGGTCACGGCCTGGGCGTGATCCGCGCCCTGGACAACGACTTCACCGCGCGGATGCGGGCCCTGGAGGAGTCCGGCGCCGAAGAAGCGCTGCGGCGCAAGACTTTCCAGGCTGCCACGCTGCTCGATGCGGCGCTGCACGGCGACGTCGCCGAGGGGAAGCTCGAGGCGGGCCAGTCGGCCGGGCTGGTCGACGCGGTGCTGCCCGCCGCCGAGATCGTGGCCCGGATCGTGCGGGAGTACCGGACGGCGCGCGCCGGACTCCCGCCGATCACCTGAGCGTCACTCGGCGGCGGCCGCCAGGATCACCTCGGCGACGACGCCGGGCTGGGACACCGCGACGGCGTGCGAAGCGTCGATCCGCCGGACGGTCGACTTCGCGCGCTCGGCCATGAACTCCTGGGCGGCGGCCGGGATGGCGTTGTCCTGGTTGGCGATCAGCGTCCACGAAGGCAGCTTCGACCAGGCCGGGGTGCCCTCGAACGGCGCGGCGAGCGCCTGCTGCGCGACGGCCCGCTGGGTGACCGCGAGGACGGCGGCGGTCTCGGCGGGGACGTCGCCGGCGAAGACCTCGGCGAAGTCTTCCGGCTTGATCGACAGCTCGGGGTTGCCGTCGTGCACCAGGACGTTGGTGGTCTCCGGGCCGAGCTTGGCACCCGGGTAGCGGCCGGACAGCTCGAAGACGCTCTCCCCCGCGTCCGGCTGGAACGCGGCGATGTAGACCAGGGCGCGGACGTTCGGCGTCTCGGTGGCGGCGCGGGTGATCAGGGCGCCGCCGTAGGAGTGGCCGGCCAGGACGACGGGGCCTTCGACGCCGTTGACGACGTCCGCGACGTAGGCGGCGTCGGACTCCAGGCCGCGCAGCGGGTTCGCCACCGCGACGACCGGATAGCCGTTCTCCTGCAGCTTCGACACGACTCCGGTCCAGCTGGACGAGTCGGCGAACGCGCCGTGGACCAGGACGATGGTGGGCTTGCTCATGGCGGGCTCCTTGAGAGAGAACGATCAGTCTTTCTGCCCTACGAACTTTGCCCTGGTTCGCGACGCGGCGCAATGTGACGAAGCCGATCTGGCAGAACGACCAGTCTTTCTCTATGCTGGCGGGATGACGACTGCCTCGGTGCACCCGAAGGACCGGTTGCTCGCGACCGCGTCCCGGCTGTTCTACGCGGAGGGCATCCACGCGGTGGGCGTGGAACGCCTGGTCTCGGAGGCGTCGGTGACGCGGGCGACGTTCTACCGGCACTACCCGACGAAGGACGACCTGGTCGCGGCCTACCTGACGGCGACGAGCCACCAGATCCGCGCGGCGGTCGACGCGGCCCGCGCGGGCAAACCCCCACGCGAGGCACTGGCGGCGGCCCTGTCGGTGGTGGGCGACGCGACGTGCGGCGAGGACTTCCGGGGCTGCCAGTTCCTCAACGCGGCCGCGGAGTACCCGGACCCGGAGTCCCAGGTCCGCCGGGTGATCGACGACCACCGGCAGTGGTTCTTCGAGGTCTTGCGCGGCGAGGCGGCGGCGTTGGGTCACCCGGAACCGAGCCACGCGGCCCGCGTCTTGGTGTTGCTTCGGGACGGCGCTTTGCACGGCGGGGAGCTGGACGACGCGGAAACGGTGCGGGCCACGCTGCGCCGGGCGGTGGAGGAGTTCTTCCCCGCCTGAGCTGAAGGGGACGTTCAGCTCAGGCGGCGCGCGTGTTCCTTCCCACCCCACCGCCGCCGGGATGCCGTGCTGGAATGGGGCCGTGCCACCCGAACAGCCGGACCCGCTCCCCCGGATCGCCCGCCCCCGGTCGCTGCTGTTCGCCCTCCCCGCCGCGGGACGGCGCTGGAGTGCCGGGCTCCGGGCAGCCGCCGCGGTGGCTCTCCCCGGTGGGGCCACCGTCCTCACCGGACACGCGGACATCGCGCTTTTCGTCACCTTCGGCGCCTTCGCCGTCCTCTACGGCGAAGGCCGCCCCTACCGCGTACGCGCGCGGGTCGTCCTCACCGCCGCGGTCGCCCTCGTGCTCGCCGCGGCGCTGGGCGCGATAGCCGGAAAGGCCGGCGGTGAAGCGGCCGTCATCGTCGTGGTCACCTTCGTCGCCGTCCTGGCCGTCTACGCCGTCGACGCGCTTCGGCTCGGTCCGCCCGGCGCGCTGTTCTTCGCGCTCGTCTGCGGCGGCGCGACCGTCGCCACGGAGGCCGGCGCCGATCCCGTGGCCATCATCGCCTGCACTGCGCTGGGCGGCCTAACCTCGGCGGCCGTTTCGATGGCCGGGATCCTCGCCGACAAAACCAAGCCGGAACGCGCCGCCGTCCGGCGGGCCGTCGCCGCCGTCGAAGCCGCGGGCGACCGGCCCACCGCGGAAGCGCGGCACGCCGCCGGCTCGAGCATTTCCGCGGCCTGGAACGCCGTCCACGACGCCGGGCTCGACGCCGGCTCCGAACTCGCGACCACGCTGATCGCCGCCCACCGGCGGTTCGCCGACGCCGCGGGCGACCGGGACGAAACCACCCTCCCGCTCCCCCGGCCCGGGGTGGGCTACCGGCTGCGCCGCTCGGCGACCCTCCGCTCGCACGCCATGGTGACGGCGGTCCGCGTCGGCGTCACCTGCGCCGCCGCCGGGAGCCTGAGCGCGGGCCTCGGCCTCGCCCGCCCGCACTGGGCGATCCTCAGCGCGCTCGTCGTCCTGCAGCAGGGCACCGACCGGGTCCGCGGCAACGTCCGGGGCCTGCAGCGGTTCGCCGGGACCGCCGTCGGGCTCGGGGTGTTCGCCGCGGTGTCCGCGCTGTCGCCCGCCGGGCTCGCGCTGGTCGCGACGATCGCGGTGCTGCAGTTCTGCATCGAGCTGTTCGTGCCGCGCAACTACGCGGTCGCCGTCGTCTTCATCACGCCGGTCGCGCTGCTCGCCGGCGGCGCCGCGGCGAGCGGGCCGGTCGGGCCGGTGCTGCGCGACCGGCTCGTCGAGACCGTGCTGGGCGTCGCGCTCGCCGTCCTCGCGCAGTACCTCCTCGCCCCGCACGCGCACCGCGCGACGTTCCGCTGGACCGAAGCCCGCATCCGCGCCGCCGCCCGCACGGTGCTGGCGACGCCGGACCGGGCGGCGCGGCGGGACCTGCAGTTCGAGCTCGAAGGCGCCACCCGCGCCGCGGTCGACTCCGCGCACAACGACGTCCGCTGGACGCGGGAGCACTGGCCGGCCCACGCCGCGCTCGTCCACCTCGGCTACGACCTCCTCGCCGCGTGCTGGGCCGGGGGTGCCGACCCCGCGCGATGGGCACCCGCGTTCCGGTCACCTGCGCAAACCCGGCAAAACTAGGCCGAACGGGTTACCTTGGCTTCGGAAGGTGACGGAGGTCCGGCATGGCGGCAGACGAGGAGACCCGCGCCCCGGCCTGGGTCGAGCCGATGCTCGCCAAGGCCGACGGCGGACGGCTGCGCAGCGGCCCCGAGTGGGCCTACGAGTACAAACTGGACGGCTACCGCGCGGCCATGCGGATCGCCCCGGACGGCACCACCATCCTCACCAGCCGCAACAACATCGACTTCACCGCCGAGTTCGCCGAGCTCGACGGCGTCCTCGCTCCGGCGCTCGACGGCCAAGCCGCCTACCTGGACGGCGAGATCGTCGTCTATGGCGAGGACGGCCGGATCGACTTCGAGCTGATGCAGGAACGCCGCGGCCGATGGGTCCGGCACCAGAGCGGGCCGAAGGGCCGTGAGTTCTCCGACGTGCCGGTCCGGTTCCTGGCCTTCGACCTGCTCCGGCTCGGCGACCGCGACCTGCTCGCCACGCCGTACGACGAACGTCGCGCCCTGCTGGCGAGCCTGCCGATGCCCGACCCGTACCGCGTCTCGGTGGTTCGCGCGGTCACCTTCGCCGAGCTCGCCGCCGACCGCCGCACGCCGGCCGACTTCCTTGCCCACGCCGCGTCGGCCGGGTACGAGGGGGTCGTCGCGAAGCTGCGCAGCTCCGCCTACGTGCCCGGGCAGCGGCCGGACTCCTGGCTCAAGCACCCGCTGATCCGGACCCAGGAGGTCATCGTCTGCGGCTGGCGGCCCGGCCAGCGCAGCTTCACCGGCACCCTCGGCGGGCTGCTGCTCGGCGCGCATGACCCCGAGACCGGCGCCCTCGTTTACATCGGCGACGTCGGCACCGGCTTCAGCCAGGCCGCCCGCGCCGACCTGAAGGCGCAGCTCGAACCCCTGGAGCGCCGCACGCACCCGTTCGTGACGGCGCCGCCGCGCGAGGACACCGTCCGCGCCCGCTGGGTGGAGCCGCGCCTGGTCGGCGAGGTCGTGTACCGGCAGTTCACCCGCGCCGGCCGCGTCCGCCACACCGCCTGGCGCGGCCTGCGCGCCGACAAGGACCCGGCCGACGTCATCGCCCCGCGCGCGGTCCCCCAGGAAAACCCGGCCCCGCCGCCGCCCGAGCCACCGGGCAAGCGGATCACCGTCCAGGCCGGCGACCGGCGGCTCACGCTGTCCAATTTGGACAAGGTGCTCTACCCCGCGGACGGCTTCACCAAGGGCGAGGTGATCAACTACTACTCGCGCGTCGCGCCGGTGCTGCTGCCACACCTGGCCGGCCGCCCGGTGACGTTCATCCGCTACCCGGACGGCGTCGACGGTGAGAAGTGGTTCGGGAAGAACGTCCCGAACGGCGCCCCGTCCTGGCTGCGCACGGCCCGGCTGCCGAGCACCGGCTCACGCGGCAGCGGCGACACCATCGACTACCCGCTGCTGGACGACCTCCCGGGCCTGGTGTGGGCGGCCAACATCGCCGCGCTCGAACTCCACGTTCCGCAGTGGACAGTGGACGGCGGCGCGCGAGGGGTGCCCGACCGGCTGGTGTTCGACCTCGACCCCGGCCCGGGAACGTCCATCGTGGACTGTTGCCGGGTGGCCGAGCGGCTGCACGACGTCCTGGTCGCCGACGGGCTCACGCCGTACGCGAAAACGTCCGGCTCCAAGGGGATGCAGCTCTACTGCGGCATCGCGACCGGCGACCCGGCGGCGCCGTCCGCCTACGCGAAACGGCTCGCCCAGCGGCTCGCGAAGGAGACGCCGGAGACGGTGACCGCGGTGATGGCGAAGGCGCAGCGGGCGGGGCGCGTGTTCATCGACTGGAGCCAGAACAACCCGGCGAAGACGACGGTGGCGCCGTATTCACTGCGCGGCCGCGACCACCCGACGGTCTCCACCCCGGTGACGTGGGACGAAGTCCGCGCGTGCCGGCACGTCAGCCACCTGACGTTCACCGCCGACGACGTCCTCGACCGCGTCGCCGAGCACGGCGACCTCCTCGCCGGGCTGGCCACCGAGCGCGCGCCGCTGCCTTAGGCGTTCCACTCCCATTCGGTCAGGGCAGTCCGCATCAGCCGGGCCGCGGCCGGGAGGCGGCTGCCCGCGGCCCAGCACAGGGTGATCGTGCGGCGGCAGTCGGGGCTGTCCACCGGGATCCACGCGACCGGCACCTGCGCGGCGACGCGCCGGGCCATCGCCGGGTTGAGGCCGATGCCCAGTCCGGCGCTGATGAGTTCCTGGATGGCGCCGGGTTCGTCGCCTTCGAAGACGATCTTCGGCGTCAGGTCGCGCGCGGCGAAGAGCCGGTCGAGCAGGCGGCGGTGCCAGTGCCCGCGGCGCGCGGTGATGAACTGCTCGTCCGCGAGGTCTTCGACGCGAACCGAGGCGCGCCCGGCCAGGCGGTGCCCGACGGGCGTGGCCACCCACACCGGCTCGTCGAGCAGCTCGACCCCGGCCAGCCCGTCGGCCAGGATCGGTTGCGACGCAACGCAAAGGTCGATCTCCTTGGCCCGCAAGGCCCGGGCCATGTCGTCGGCCGGCAGCTGGTGCAGCACGACCTCGACCGCCGGGTGGGCCCGCTTGAACGCCGCGAGCGAGCCGGTCAGGGTGAGGAACGACTCCGACGCCAGCCGCACGGTTCCGTAGCCCTCGCCCGTCGTCTCCGCGACCGCGCGGCGGCCCGCGTCGAGCTCCCCCAGCGAGCGCTCGACGTAACCGCGGAAGAGCTTCCCGGCGTCGTTCAGCCGGAGCCGGCCGGCCCGGTCGAACAGCGGCGTGCCGAGCTCGGCTTCCAGGCGCGCGATCGTGCGGCTCAGCGAGGGCTGGGCGATCCGCAGCTCTTCGGCGGCGCGGCTGAGGTGCTCCAGCCGGGCGACCACGAGGAACTGCCGCAGCGTGCCCAGGTCCACGTCATGCCTCCCACGTCATAACGGCATAGCGATATTGATCTTAGACACGATAGCCCAGCAGACATAGCGTCGATTCCGTGGACAGCACAAGGAAAACGCGGCCCGCCGGCTGGGTGCTGCGCGCCGTCGCGGCCGGGCACGTCGTCGCGATCGCCGGCCAGCCGGTGTTCGCCGGGGTGTACCTCAGCGGCGACTACGACGCCCTGCGCCTGCACGCGACCGGCGCGGACGTCGTGACGTCGCTCGCCTACCTGCAGGTCGTCGTCGCGCTCGTGGTGTGGGCCCGGCTGCGGCGGGCGTGGCCGTTCTTCGCCACGACGGCGGTGGCGGGCGCCGAGACGGTCCAGTACTTCGCCGGGCTGGACGGCGCGCTGTGGCTGCACCTCCCGCTCGGCGTGCTGACCGTCGCGGCGCTCGTCGTGCTGGTCGCCGCCGTGTGGCGCCGGCCCCTGACGCGGGCGGCCGCCGATGCGTGAGCCGACCCGGCGCCAGGTCCTCGGGGCGTTCGGCCTGCTGGCCGCGACCGGCCTCGCCACCGCGGCCGGCCTGGCCCGGCGCCCGCCGGTCACCGGCGCCGAACTCCGCAGCGCCGTCCCGCTGCCGCCGCCGTACACCGTGCCGCTGCCCGTGCCCGCCGTCCTGAAGCCGGTCGCGCCGGGCCGCTACGAGATCACCCAGCGCGTCGCGGAACTCGAGGTCCTGCCCGGGATCCGGACGCCGATGTGGACCTACGACGGCACGTTCCCCGGCCCGACGATCGAATCGCGCCGCGGCCGGCCGGTGACCGTGACCCACCGCAACGAGCTGCCGGTGCCGACCGTGGTGCACCTGCACGGCGGGCGCACCCCGGCGGCGTCCGACGGCTACCCGACCGACCTCGTGCTGCCGCCGGGGTGGGTGGACCACCACGCCATGCCCGACCCGCGGGCGGTGCGCAGCCAAGGGACGCGCGACTACACGTTCCCGCTCGACCAGCGCCCGGCGCTGCTCTGGTACCACGACCACCGGATGGACTTCACCGCGCCGGCGCTCTGGCGCGGCCTGGCCGGGCTCCACATCGTCCGCGACGACGCCGAAGAAGCACTCGGCCTGCCCTCGGGACCCCGCGAGCTGCCGCTGGTGCTCACCGACCGCGCGTTCGCCGCGGACGGCACGCTCGACTACCCGTCGGTCGACGCGACGCTGCGGAACCGGCCGGGCGTCCGGGAAAGCTTCCTGGGCGGCGTGCTCGGCGACGTCATCCTGGTCAACGGCGCGCCGTGGCCGGTGCACGAAGCCGACACGGCCCGGTACCGGCTGCGCCTGCTCAACGCGTCGAACGCCCGGCACTACGAACTCGAAGCCGTCACCGACGACGGACGCCGGCTGCCGCTCGTGCAGGTCGGCGCGGACCAGGGCCTGCTCGCCGCGCCGGTCACCCACTTTTCGCTGCCCATCGCGCCCGCCGAGCGCTACGACGTGGTCGTCGACTTCGCGGGCGTGCCGGTGGGCGGCCGCGTCCGGCTGCTCAACAAGCTGGGCGCCGGGCGGACCGCCGAAGTGATGGCGTTCCGGATCGCGCGCCGCGTGGCCGACGACAGCCGGGTCCCGCCGGTGCTGTCGGCGGACCTGCCGTCGTGGGGCCCGCCGGTGCGCGTGCGCGAGTTTTCCTTCAGCGCCGGGCAGCAACCCGGCGGGCACGGCTGGGTGATCGGCGGGCGGGCGTTCGACCCGGCCCGCACCGACGTCACGGTCCGGCTCGGCGACGTCGAGGTGTGGCGGCTGGTCGCGGACGTCCACCACCCGGTGCACCTGCACCTCGCCGCGTTCCGGGTACTCTCCCGCGGCGGGCGGCCGCCGCTGCCGCACGACGGCGGCCTCAAGGACACGATCGCGCTCCGGCCGGGTGAAGCGGCCGAGATCGTCACCCGGTTCGACGGCTACCGCGGGCGGTACCTCTTCCACTGCCACAACGCCGAACACGAAGACATGGGGATGATGGCCAACCTCGAAGTCGTCTGACACCCACGGTCACGTGCCGTCCCTCTGACGGGGAGCGCGGGGTCCCGATCGAATGCCGGTTCCGGAGACCGTGCCACCCCGCGCAGGGGCGCCGCTGGGCCAGACGGGCAACGCCCGCGCGGCGCGAGTGAAGCTCCTTGTCCCCGCGAAACTCCCGGCACTAGCGTCGATCCCGAGGGGACGATTCCTTGTCCCCCAAGGAATCGACCGAGGAGTTACTCGATGACCGCTATCGACCAGCCCGTGGCCCGCACCGCTTACCAGCAGTCGGTCGCCGACTACTGGAACGCGGAAAAGGACCCGGTGAACCTCCGGCTGGGCGACGTCGACGGTCTGTACCACCACCACTACGGGCTCGGCGACTACGACCCGGCCGTCCTCGAAACGCCCGAGGCGACGCGCGACGAAGCCATCATCGCGGAGATGCACCGGCTCGAGACCGCGCAGGCCGAAGTCCTGCTCGACCACCTGGGCCCGATCGCGCCGTCGGACCGGCTGCTGGACGCCGGCTGCGGCCGCGGCGGCACGAGCGTCATGGCCCACCTGCGCTTCGGCTGCCAGGTCGACGGGATCTCCATCTCCGAGCAACAGGTCGGGTTCGCCAACCAGCACGTGCGAGACCGCGGGATCGACGGCTCGGTGCGCTACCACCTGCGCAACATGCTCGACACCGGCTTCGAAACCGGGGCGTTCCAAGGCATCTGGAACAACGAGAGCACGATGTACGTGGACCTGCACGACCTCTTCGCCGAACACGCGCGGCAGCTCAAGCCCGGCGGGCGGTACGTGACCATCACCGGGTGCTACAACGACGTCACCGGCGGCCGGTCGCGGGCGGTGAGCCAGATCGACCAGCACTACATCTGCAACATCCACGCCCGCGGCGACTACTTCAAGGCGTTGTCCGCCAACGGATTCGTGCCGATCAACGTCGTCGACCTGACCGCGGCGACGATCCCCTACTGGGAGCTGCGGGCGCAGTCGTCGGTCGCGACCGGGATCGAGGACCCGTTCCTGACGGCCTACCGCGAAGGCAGCTTCCACTACCTGCTCATCGCCGCCGACCGCGTCTGAGCCGGGCCGGTGCCCAAGGAGACCACCATGACCGTGTGTCCACAGTGGACTACCGGCGACGCCGGCGGGCTGCTGACCGGACCGTTCGGCCTCGGGACGTCGGCGGCGCGGATCGCGACGCAGTTCGCGCCGGCGCCCGGGCAGGACCCGGCGTACGCGTACCTGCCGTGGGGTGACGGCAGCGCGTCCCCGCTGTACTGCCCAGTGGTGGGCCGCGTCGACGACGCGCTCGCGGCGGAGGTCGACCGGCGGCTGGTCGCGTGGGCCGACGACTGCGGGTTCACCGGCAAAGGCCTGGAGCAGATCGCCGGCGCGGGGTTCGGCAGGCTGGTGATGCTCGCGCACAGCGACTGCGACGACCCGGACCGGCTGCTCGTCGCGGCGCAGCTGAACGCGGTCTGGTGGGCGGCGGACGACTACTACGCCGACGACAGCGAACTGGGTGCGTCGCCCACCGAACTGCCCCCGCGGCTGGCGCTCGTGATGGCGGCGATGGACCCGGTCGCGCCGGCCGGGGAATTCACGGCGCCGCTGGAGGAAGCGCTGCGCGCGGACCCGATCCTCGTCGGGCTGAACTCGGCGATCGACCACCTGGGCCGGCACGGTTCGCCGGTGCTGGTGCAGCGGGTCTGCTACTCGACGTTCGCGATGTTCGTC
This sequence comes from Amycolatopsis lexingtonensis, assembly GCF_014873755.1. Taxonomy (NCBI): domain Bacteria; kingdom Bacillati; phylum Actinomycetota; class Actinomycetes; order Pseudonocardiales; family Pseudonocardiaceae; genus Amycolatopsis; species Amycolatopsis lexingtonensis. The sequence continues at coordinate 497,765 of NZ_JADBEG010000001.1, read as the reverse complement.
AGCTGGGACGCCTACGCGGCGTGGCGCCACACCGGGCGCTACCCACCGGCGTGGGAGTACCTGGCGGCGCGCCAGCACGACAGCTTCTACACGTCGATGACCCTCGTCGACGCCGTCGGCGGCTACGAGCTGGCGGCGCCGTTCTACTACGACCCGCGCGTGCGCGAGGCGATGATGCGCGCCGGGACGGCGTCGGTGCTGGTCAACGACCTCCATTCGGTGGCCAAGGACGCCGCCGACGAGAAACCGGTCTGCAACATGGTCCTGCAGATCGCCGCGGACCGGGGCTGCCCGGTCGAGGAGGCGGTCGAGGCCACCGTCGCCCTGCACAACCAGATCGTCCACGAGTTCGAGGACGGCCACCGCGAGCTGCTGGCCGTGCCGTCCCCGGAGCTGCAGCGCTTCCTCGTGGGGGTCCGTTCCTGGATGGGTGGCGGCTTCACCTGGCACGCCACGAATCCCCGTTACCAATCCTGAACCAATCCTGACAACCTCGAACCGATTGGGTGGTTTTTCGTTGTGACTGTCACCGACCCGGTGGAATCCGAGCAGGCACCCCTGAGCCTGGGCCGGGCCGCCGCCCGCACACTGGCGACGACAACCAAGTCCGTCCCCCAGATGCAAGGCATCTCCACCCGCTGGCTGCTCAAAGCCCTCCCCTGGGTCGACGTCGCCGCCGGCTCCTACCGCGTCAACCGCCGCCTCTCCTACTCCGTCGGCGACGGCCGCGTCACCTTCACCACCACCGGCGCCCAAGTCCGCGTCATCCCACCCGAACTCGGCGAACTCGCCCCCCCTACGCGGCTACGACAACGAAGACGTCCTCACCGAACTCGCCGGCCGGTTCACCCAGCAGCACTACGACCCCGGCGACGCCCTCGTCGAATTCGGCTCCCCCGCCGACCAGGTCTTCCTCATCGCCCACGGCAAAATCACCAAAACCGGCACCGGCGCCTACGGCGACCACACCGTCCTGGGCACCCTCGCCGACGGCGACCACTTCGGCGAAACCACCCTCACCCACACCGACGGCATCTGGGAATTCACCGCCAAAGCCGTCACCGCCTGCACCGTCCTCACCCTCCCCCGCGCCGCCTTCGACGACGTCCTCACCCGCGCCGAAACCCTGCAAGCCCACCTGCAGGCCTACCGGGCACGGGGGTCGGCGGCCAGCAACGACCACGGCGAAGCCGAAATCTCCCTCGCCTCCGGCCACGACGGCGAACCCCACCTGCCCGGCACCTTCGTCGACTACGACACCCAACCCCGCGAATACGAACTCTCCGTCGCCCAAACCGTCCTGCGCGTGCACTCCCGCGTCGCGGACCTCTACAACCAGCCGATGAACCAGATCGAACAACAACTCCGCCTCACCGTCGAAGCCCTCCGCGAACGCCAAGAGCACGAGCTGGTCAACAACACCGACTTCGGGCTGCTGCACAACGCCGACTTCGCCCAGCGCATCCCCACCCGCACCGGCCCACCCACCCCCGACGACCTCGACGAACTGCTCACCCTGGTCTGGAAAGACCCCGGGTTCTTCCTCGCCCACCCCGCCACCATCGCCGCGTTCGGCCGCGAATGCACCAAAGCCGGCATCTACCCCGCCTCCGTCGACCTGGGCGGGCACCAGGTCCCCGCCTGGCGCGGGGTCCCGATCCTGCCCTGCAACAAGATCCCGGTCTCGGACACCCGTACCAGCTCGATCATGCTGATGCGCACCGGGGAGCAGGCCCAGGGTGTGGTCGGGCTGCACCAGACCGGGTTGCCGGATGAGTACCAGCCGGGGCTGAACGTGCGGTTCATGGGCATCAGCGAGCAGGCCATCATCTCCTACCTGGTCTCGGCCTACTACTCCGCCGCGGTGCTGGTCCCGGACGCGCTGGCGGTGCTGGAAAGCGTCGAACTCGGCCGGGAGAGCTGACCGTGACCCTCACCGACGAACCGTCGGTGCAGCTGTCCCTCGGGGTTGCCGCGGCGCGGACCCTGGCCACCACCACCAAAACCCGCCCGCAGATGCGGAGCATCACCCCCCGCTGGCTGCTCTCGCAGCTGCCGTGGGTCGAGGTTCCCGCGGGGAGTTACCGTGTCAACCGGCGCCTGACCTACACCCTCGGTGACGGGAAACTCTCCTTCTACACCACCGGCACCCGCGTCCACGTCGTGCCCGCCGAACTCACCGAACTCGCCCTCCTGCGCCACTTCAGCGACGAGGCCGCGTTGGGGGCGCTGGCGGAGGCGTTCGAGCAACGCGAATACGACCCCGGCGCGACCCTGTTCACCGAGGGCAGCCCGCTGGACATGGTGGTGCTGATCGCGCACGGGAAAGTCACCCGTCACCGCACCGGCCCCTACGGCGACGAGGCCGTCCTGTCCACCGCCACCGACGGCGACCACCTCGGCGCCGACCTCCTCACCCGTGACGACGCCACCTGGGACTTCACCGCCCGCGCCGCCACCCGCGTCATCGCACTGGTGTTGCCCGCAGCGGTGTATGCGCGGCTCAACGGGCGGCTGGAATCGTTGCGCACCCACGTCGCCGAAGCAGCTACCCGGCCGCGGAAGCCGCAGAACACCAAAGGCGAAGCCAGCATCGACCTGACCGCCGGGCACGACGGGGAACCGCTGCTGGCCGGGACCTACGTCGACTACGACCCCGCACCCAGGGAGTACGAGCTAGCGGTCGCGCAGACCGTGCTGCATGTCCACAACCGGGTCACCGACCTCTACAACCAGCCGCACAACCAGCTCGAGCAACAACTTCGGCTGACGGTGGAAGCGTTGCGGGAACGCCAGGAACACGACCTGATCAACAACACCGACTTCGGGCTCCTGCACAACGCCGGACTCAAACACCGACTCACCACCCGCAGCGGCCCACCGACACCGTTGGACATGGACGATCTGCTGTGCCGGCGGCGGAAAACCAAGTTCTTCCTCGCCCATCCGCGGGCGATCGCCGCGTTCGGCCGGGCCTGCACCGCCCACCGGGTCTACCCGGACACCGCCGTGCTGGACGGGAAACGGGTGAACGCCTGGCGCGGGGTGCCGATCCTGCCCTGCGACAAGATTCCCGTCACCGACACCGGAACCACGTCGATCCTCGCGATGCGCACCGGGGAAGACGACGCCGGCGTGATCGGGTTGCGGCCCAAGGAACTCCCCGACCAGCACCAGCCCGGGTTGAACGTGCGGCTGATGGGGACCGGCGACCGTGCCGTGACCTCCTACCTCGTCTCCGCCTACCACTCCGCCGCCGTGCTCGTCCCCGACGCGCTCGGCGTGCTCGACGACGTGGAAGTCGGGCGCTGAAACTTTCGAAATCCGCACCATTCCGAAAAGTTTCGAAATCCTTGACGTCGGAAACGAACCGGTTCTACCGTTTTCCCATTCGTTTCCCCCGGAAGGGAGAACCCCGGTGCGAGGTTCGCGGATCCGTCCTGCCCTCGTCCTGCTGGCGGCGACGGTGCTCGCCGTCGGCGGGATGGTCACCTTCGCTTCCGGGACCGCCGCGGCGGTCGAAGACGACGGCGCCGACTGCCCGGTCTCGCTGCCGGGCTCGTTCCCCTCGTCGGCGAAACTTCCCGATCCGTTCAAGAATATCGACGGCACGCGCATCACCGCGAAGTCCGAGTGGCGGTGCCGCCGCGCGGAGATCAAGAAGCTCGCGGAACGGTCGATCTACGGCGAAAAACCCGCCAAGCCATCGAGTGTCACCGGGACGGTTTCCGCCACCGGGATCACCGTGAACGTCAGCGAAAACGGGCGCAGCGCCACCTTTTCCGCCGGGGTCGAATTGCCCGGCGGATCCGGGCCGTTCCCCGCCGTCGTCGTGGTCGGCGGGTTCGGCGCGGACACCGCCACCATCAAGGCCGCCGGGGCCGCGGTCATCACCTACGACCCCCTCGCCGTCGGCAAGGAAGGCACCCCGCGCACCAACAAGCAAGGCGCCTTCTACAGCATCTACGGCTCCTCGAGCAGCACAGGGCTGCTGGCCGCCTGGGCGTGGGGCGTGAGCCGGATCATCGACGTCGTCGAGCAGTCCGGCGGCCAGGTCCTCAAGCCCGACGCGCTGGGCGTCACCGGGTGTTCGCGGTACGGGAAGGGCGCGTTCGCGGCCGGCGTCCTCGACCAGCGCGTCGCGCTGACCATGCCGATCGAGTCCGGGACCGCGGGCGTCCCGATCCTGCGCGGGATTCCCGGCGAAAGCGGGGCGCAGCCGCTGAGCAACGCCTATGGGGAACAGCCGTGGTTCGGCGACGCCTTCAGCGCCTACACCGGCAATCCGGCCGCGCTGCCGGTCGACACGCACGAACTGGTCGCGATGGTCGCGCCGCGCGGGCTGTTCATCATGGAGAACCCGCACATCGACTGGCTGGGCGCGCGCTCCGGCAGCGTCGCGGCGCTCGCCGGCGCGGAGGTCTACAAAGCACTCGGCGCCGGCGGCAACATCAGCTACTGGTCCGACGTCCAGGACGGCACGCACTGCGCGTCCCGGCCCGAGTGGCGCACCCCGCTGCAGCAGAACATCCAGAAGTTCCTGCTCAAGACCGGCAGCGCGGCAGGGACGTTCCGGGTCTCGGGCCTGAAGTCCGGGAACCTCGCCGACTGGCGCGACTGGACGACGCCCACGCTCGCCGACGGCCCGGGCACCACCACGCCGACCACGCCCACGACCCCGACCACCCCGACGACTCCGGCGGGTGGCACCTGCACCGCCGCGGTGTCGGTCAACCAGTGGACCGGCGGGTTCGTCACGACGGTCCGCGTCACCGCGGGCGCCACCCCGATCACCGGCTGGACGGTCACCGCGAACCTGCCCGCCGGCGCCGCGATCACGTCCGCGTGGAACGCCGGGCGCAGCGGCGACACCGGCACGGTCCGGTTCACGAACGCCACATTCAACGGCGCTCTCGCGCCGGGCCAGTCGACGGAGTTCGGCTACCAGGGCACCGGAACCGGCACCGGCACCACCGCAAGTTGCGCCTGACGCAAGTAGTGCTTGCCGAAGTTGCGTGGCACGAGCACCCCGGCGGCTCCTAACTTCGATCTCGACAGAGATTCCGAAGAAGGAGCAGCAGAATGCACGTGTTCGTCACCGGCGCGACCGGCTGGATCGGCTCGGCCGTCGTCGACGAGCTCCTCGGCGCCGGGCACGAGGTCACCGGCCTCGCCCGCTCGGACGCCGCCGCGCTCGCGCTCGGCAAGAAGGGGGCGCGGGTCCGGCGCGGCGACCTCGACGACCTCGCCGGGCTCCGCGACGGCGCCCTCGACGCCCAGGCCGTCGTCCACCTCGCCAACAAGCACGACTGGGGCAACCCGGCGGAGAGCAACCGCGCCGAGCGGGCCGCGGTCGAGACGCTCGCCGAAGCACTCGTGGGCACCGACCAGCCGTTCGCCCTCGCCGCCGGGCTCTCCGGCCTGGTGAAGGGACGGCCCGCGACGGAGGCCGACGTCTCCCCCGAGGTCGGGCCGGGCTCGCACCGCGGCGGGGCCGAGAACCTCGCCCTCGAGTACGCGGAGAAGGGCGTCCGGGTGCTGAGCGTCCGCTTCGCCCCGTCGGTGCACGGCCCCGGCGACCACGGGTTCCTCGCCGCGATCACGGCTGCCGCGCGCAAGCACGGCGTGTCGGCCTACCCCGGCGACGGCACCACGGCGTGGTCGGCGGTCGCCCGCCCGGACGCGGCCCGGCTCGTCCGGCTCGGCCTCGAAAGCGCCCCGGCCGGGACCAAGCTCCACGCGGTCGCGGAAGAAGCCGTGACAGCGCGCGAAATCGCCGAGGCGGTCGGGCACGCGCTCGACGTCCCGGTGGTCTCGCTGGCGCCCGAGAACGTCGCCGACCACTTCGGGTTCGTCGGCCGGTTCTTCGCGCTCGACATGACGGCGTCGAGCACCCGCACGCGCGAGCTGCTCGGCTGGACGCCGTCCGGACCGGGCCTGATCGCGGACATCGAAGCCGGCGCGTACGCCTGAAAGGGGAAGTCATGTCCTTCGAAGCCGAAGTCACCGCGTTCATGCTCGTGAAGACGACGCCCGAGTGGCTGGGTCTGTCGGTGGAGCAGCGGGTGCACGCGTTCGAGACCGAGATCCTGCCGGTCGTCAAGGAGAAAGCGAAGGGGGTGCGGTCGCGGTTCTTCGACACCGAGTTCTACTCCGCGCGCGTCACCGACGTCTGGGTGTGGGAGGCCGCCGACCACCAGTCCTACCAGCTCGTGATCGAGGCCCTGCGCGAAACCCCGTTCTGGGACCGGTACTTCGAGATCACCGAGATCCTGGTCGGGGTGGAGAACGGCTACGCGAAGAACTACGGCATGAACACCTTCGCCACCGTCGACCTCTAGAAAGCCGGGATCGCCGGGGGCGGAAGCGCCCCCGGCGATCGCGGGTCAGGCGGCCTCGTCGGCCTCCACCGGTTCCGGCGTGATGTCGGCGTCAGCCGGCGCGGCCGCTTGGCCGTCCATGCCGACGTTGCGGAACAGGACCAGCGCGAGCGTCGCGAGCAGCGCGATGAGGATCGCGCAGACCAGCGCCGCGACGGCGAACCCGCTCGTGAACGCCTCGCGAACCGACGTGAGCAGCGTGCTGCCGGCCTGGCCGGACAGGCTCTGCGCGGCGGCCGTGCCCTCGGCGATCCCGCCGTTGGCCGCGGTGGCGACGTCCGACGGCACCCCGGCCGGCACCTCGATCTGCCCGCGGTAGGCGGCCGTGGCGATGCTGCCGAACAGCGCGATCCCGAGCGCGATGCCGAGTTCGTTGCTGGTCTGCGAGATCGCGCCGGCCGCGCCCGCCTTCTCCGGCGGGGCCGAGCCGATCACCAGGTTGATGCCGAGCACCACCATCGGGGAGAGCCCGCCGGTCGCGAGGACCGTGCCGATCACCGTGACCGGCAGCCCGTTCGTCACCGGAACCTGGGTGAGCAGCAGGAAACCGGCGGCGGAGATCGCCATCCCCACGGCGATGACGAACGCCGGGCGGAACCGCTGCGCCAGCGGCGGCGCCACCATGTACCCGACCATCATCGCGACGGTGTACGGGATCAGCCACAGGCCGGAGTTCAGCGGCGTCAGGCCGAGCACCAGCTGCAGGTACTGGTTGAACAGCAGCAGGATGCCGCTGATCGTGGACCCGCCGAGCAGCAGGATGCCGAGCGCGCCGCTGAAGGCGGGCCGGCCGAGCAGCCGGATGTCCAGCAGCGGGTCGGCGAGCCGGCGCTGACGGCGGACGAACGCCGTGCCGAAGAGCAGCCCGATCACCAGGACCACGGTCGGCACGAGCACCGACTCGCCGCGGGCCAGTTCCTTGAGGCCGTAGATGACCGGCAGGACCGCGGCCAGCGACAGCGCGGCGCTGATCAGGTCCAGCCTGCCGCCCGACTGGCCGCGTTCGGATTCCGGCAGCAGCAGCGGCGCGGCGATCAGCAGCAGCACCATCACCGGCAGGCCGAGCAGGAACACCGAGCCCCACCAGAACGCCGACAGCATCACGCCGCCGACGAGCGGGCCGATCGCCAGGCCGACCATGAAGCAGCTCGTCCAGATGCTGAGCGCGGTGCCGCGCTGCTTCGCATCACGGAACATGTTGCTGATCAACGCCATTTCGGTGGGGACCAAAGTGGACCCGGCGATCCCCAGCGCCGCCCGCGCGAGGATCAGCATCGTCGCGCTGGTCGAGAACGCGGCCACCGCCGAGGCGGCGCTGAACAGCGTCGCACCGATCATCAGCAGCTTCCGGTGCCCGATGCGGTCGCCGAGATTCCCCATGGTGACGAGGAGGCCGGCGATGGTGAAGCCGTAGATGTCGATGATCCACAGCATTTGTGAACTGCTGGGATGCAAATCCGCGGTCACGTGCGGAATCGCCAGCAGCAATACGCTCATGTCCAGCGCCAGCAGCAGGGTCGGGAGGGTGAGGACGGCCAGGCCGACCCACTCCCGCCTGCCCGCCCGCTCACCGGAGTGGGTCGAGCTGTTCGTTGTCATGAGAAGCCCTTCATGCGTCCGGCATATACCGTCAACCCTCGACCGGTTCGGCGGTGCGGGCATCCTTGAAAATGCGAACTTGGGGCTTCTTTGCGGCGCTGTGGCTGTTTCGACACTATCTTCGTAATTCAGTGCGCCGATGTCGAATCGACCTGGGACTCAGAGCACGAAACCCGCCGGGAACGGGTCCGACGGGTCCAGCAGGTAGGTGGCCGTGCCGGTGATCCACGCCCGGCCCGAGAACTCCGGGATCACCGCCGGCACCCCGCCCACCTCGGTCTCCCCCACCAGCTCGCCGGTGAACGTCGTGCCGATGAACGAGCTGTTCTCGAACGGCGTGTGCAGCGGGAGCTCGCCGCGCGCGTGCAGCTGCGCCATCCGGGCGGACGTGCCGGTGCCGCACGGCGAGCGGTCGAACCAGCCCGGGTGGATGGCCATCGCGTTGCGCGACGCCCGCGCGTCCGAGCCCGGTGCGAGGAACTGGACGTGCTTGCAGCCGCCGATCAGCGGGTCCTCGGGGTGCTTCGGGGGCCGCTGCTCGTTGATCGCGGCCATGATGTCCAGGCCTGCACCCAGGATCCGGTCCTTCTCCGCCCGGTCGAACGGGATGTCCACTTGGGACAGCTCGAGGATGGCGTAGAAGTTCCCGCCGTAGGCGAGGTCGTAGCGGACATCGCCGAAGCCCGGCACGGACACCACGGCGTCGCGCTCGGCGAGGAACGACGGGACGTTGCGCAGCTTGACCCGTTCGGCGCGCCCGTCGCGGACGGAGACCTCGGCGTGCACCAGCCCGGCCGGGGTGTCCAGGCGGACCACGGTCACCGGCTCGGTCACCTCGACCATGCCGGTCTCCACCAGCACCGTCGCGACGCCGATCGTGCCGTGGCCGCACATCGGCAGGCAGCCCGACACCTCGATGTACACCACGCCCCAGTCGGCGTCGGCGCGGCAGGGCGGCTGCAGGATCGCGCCGCTCATCGCGGAGTGGCCGCGCGGCTCGTGCATCAGGAACTGCCGGATGTGGTCCAGCTCGGCCATGAAGTACCGCCGCCGCTCGGCCATCGTGGCGCCGGGGATCGGGGCGACACCACCGGTCACCACCCGCGTCGGCATGCCTTCGGTGTGCGAGTCGACCGCCGTGATCGCGCGCGAAGACCGCATCTACGCCACCCCCAGCGCGGCCAGCGCGCGGCCCATGTCGGCGCGGACCTGCTCGCGGTGGACGTCCGAGAGCGGCCCCCGCGGTGGTCGGCACGGTCCGCCGCGGCGCCCGACCAGGTCCATCCCGAGCTTGATGGCCTGCACGAACTCGGTGCGCGAGTCCCAGCGGAACGCGGCCACCAGCGGCTCGTACAGCGCCCGCGCTTCGTCGAGCTTGCCCGCGGTGGCGAGTTCGAACAGGCGGACCGACTCGGCCGGGAAGACGTTGGGGAACCCGGCGAACCAGCCGGTGGCGCCCATCAGCAGGCTCTCCAGGACGACGTCGTCGGCGCCGCCGATCACCGCCAGTTCCGGCGCGCGCTCGCGGATTTCCAGCACGCGCCGGACGTCGCCGGAGAACTCCTTGACCGCCACGACGTTGTCGATCCGCGCGATCTCGGCCAGCAGGTCCGGCGTGAGGTCGACCTTCGTGTCGAAGGGGTTGTTGTAGACCATCACCGGCAGCCCAACCGAGGCGACGGCTTCGAAGTGGGCGAGCACCTCGCCGCGGTTGGCGCGGTAGAGCGTCGGCGGCAGGCACAGCACCCCGTCCGCGCCGTCCTCGGCCGCCACCTCGGCCCAGTGCCGGGCCTGGTGCGCGCCGGGGCCGTGCACGCCGACGACGACGATCCCGTCCTCGCCGACGGCCTCGATCGCGGTACGCGCGACGCGGCGCCGTTCTTCGTCGGTGAGGGAGGAGTACTCGCCGAGCGACCCGTTCGGGCCGACCCCGCGGCAGCCGCTGTCGACCAGCCACCGGCAGTGCTCGGCGTAGGCGTCGTAGTCGACGGCCAGCCCGGCGGGGGCGCGGTCGTCCTCCCGGTACGGCAGGGCGGCGGCGACGACCACGCCCCCCAGATCGCGGGTGCTCATACGTCGTTCTCCTTAACGTCGGCGAGCTCGCCCAGGCGGATCGGCTGGGCGATCGGACGGTGGTGGCGCTCGGCGGTGCCGCACAGCGCGCTGACGGCGGCGCCGCACATCCGGCCCTGGCAGGGGCCGAGGCCGGCACGGGTGCCGAGCTTGAGCGCGTGCGGGCCGGGTGCGGCCGGGTCGCGGGCCGCGCGCGTCAGTTCGCCGGCGGTCGTTTCCTCGCACCGGCAGACGATCGTGTCCTCGCGCAGCCAGCCCGGCCACGCCGCGCCGATCGGGTGGGCGGCGGCCAGCCGGGCGGCGAACGCCCGCGTGCGGTCCCGCTCGCGCAGCAGCGCGCGGTCGGGTACGCCCCCGGCCGCGGTGCACCCGGCGACCGCGCCTTCGGCCGCCGCGGCGTCCGCGCCGCCGATGCCGGTCAGCTCCCCCGCGGCGAACACCCCGGGGACGCTCGTGCCCTGGTCCGCGCCGACGCGGACGAAGCCGCCGTCGAGCGCGCACCCGGCCGCGACGGCCAGTTCCGGCTGCGGCGCGAACCCGTGCCCGATGCAGACGGCGTCGACCTCGTAGGTCCGTTCCGTGCCGGGCACGACCGACCAGTCCGCGCGGAGGCGGGCGGTCACCACCTCCCGCACGCGGTCGTCCCCGCGCGCTTCGACGACCGTCCGGCCCAGGTGGTACGGCACCCGGTGGCGGGCCAGCGCGACCGCGTACCGCGCGAGTTCCCCCGCCTTGCGCGCGTCCCGCCACGACCATCCTTTCCGGACGGTCGACGCCGGGTTCGCTTCCAGGACGGCGAGAACGTCGGCTCCGACGGCCAGGAGCGACTCGGCGACCGGCAGCAGGAACGGCCCGGCCCCGGCCACGAGCACCCGGTTGCCGACAGCGACCCGGTCGCCCTTGGCCAGTGCCTGCGCGGCACCCGCGGTGAAGACGCCGGGCAGCTGCCAGCCGGGGAACGGCAGCGTGCGGTCGTGCGCGCCGGTGGCGAGGACCAGCGCGTCGGGCTCGAGGACGTGCCGCTGCCGCCCGGCCCCGTCGGCCGGGCCGCGCAGGACGTGCAAACGTTTGCCATCGACCGCCCACACCGTGCTTTCCGGCCACCACGAGCACCGGCTCAGCAGCGCTTCGAAGCCGTGTGGCGCCCCCGGCGGCTTCCGGTGGTACTGCCCGCCCGGTGCGTCGGACTGGTCCAGGAGCGTGACGTCGGCCCCGGCGCGCACGGCGTGTTCGGCGGCCGCGAGCCCGGCGGGCCCGGCACCGACGACGACCACCCGCGTCATGCGTCCTCCCGGGACTGGGTCAGGATTTCGTCGCCGTCGGCGGCGCGGCGGCGGCAGGCGCGAACGTCGGGCACGCCGTTCACGGTCAGCAGGCAGTCGAAGCAGGCACCGATCCCGCAGAACACGCCGCGCGGCGCGCCGGACCGCGTGGTGCGCCACGACTTCCGCCCGGCCGCCAGCAGCACGCCGGCCACGGTCTGGCCGTCGAGCCCGGCCACCGGTTCGCCGTCGACGGTGATTTCGATGGTCACGCGACCACCGCCGGACGGTCCACAGTGAATTCTTCGACCGGCATCGACGGTGTCTCCCCGGTGAGCAGCTCGCGCAGCAGCCGCGCGGTGCCGACGCTGAGGCCGATGCCCGCGCCTTCGTGTCCCGTCGCGTGCCAGAGGTTTCCCAGCCGGGGGTCCGCGCCCAGCACCGGGAGGTGATCGTCCACGTAGGGCCGGAAGCCGCCGTAGGCCCGCATCACCGCCGCGTCGGCGAGCGCGGGGAACAGCCGGACGGCCTTGGCCGCGATGCCGCCGAGCACTTCCGGCCGGATCGCGTCGTCGAAGCCCACGCGGCGGCGCGACGAGCCGATCAGCACGGTGCCGCCGCGCGTCGACTCGACCACCGCGGAGGTCTGCAGGTCGCCGCTGCCGGTGCCGACCGCCCCGACGTAGTCGGCGTCGTAGACCTTGTGCCGCACCACGCCGGGCATCGGGGTGGTCACCAGCACTTCCCCGCGGCGCGGCCGGACGGCGATCGGGGCGCCGAGCCGCGCCGACACCTCGCCGGCCCACGGGCCCGCCGCGTTCACGACGACGTCCGCGTCGAGGACTTCGCCGGGCACCCGGACCCCGGTCAGCCGGCCGCCTTCGACGCGGGCGCCGGTGACCTCGGTGTCCGCTCGCAGCCGGGCGCCGTGGGCGAGCGCCGAGCCCAGCAGGGCCAGCGCGGCGCCGGCCGGCTGCACCTGGGCGTCTTCCGGGTAGCGGACGGCGGCGGTCACCTCGCGGGTGAGCGCCGGTTCGGCCGCCGCGACGTCGGCCGGCGACAGCCGCTCGGTGCGCACCCCGGCGGCGGCCTGCGCCTCGGCGAACGCGGTGAGCGCGCGGGCGCCGGCCTCGGTGGTCGCGACGACGATGCCGCCCTTGGGGTCGAACTCCACCGCGGCCGCCGCACCGGGGTCTTCACCGGCGAGTTCTTCGACGAGCCGCGGCCACAACCGGTTCGACAGCTGGGCGAGCACGAGCTCCGCACCCGGTCCCTTGTCCGAGACGAGGAGGTTGCCTTCGCCGTGGGAGGTGGTGCCGCCCGCGGGCCGGCCGCGGTCGACGACGAGGACGTCGAAGCCGGCCAGCCGGAGTTCCCTGGCACAGGCCGCGCCGACGATCCCGGCGCCGATCACCACCACCCGCGTTCGGTTCATCGACCCTCCAGCGTTCGGTATAGCGAACGATCGGAGCGTAAATCCGCGGTCGGAGGAGTGTCAATCCCGCAGCACGGGGTGCGGGCGGCCGTCGAGCCGCTCGTCCGCGCGGTATTGCAGGAGCAGCACCGAGTGCACCGGGGCCGCCAGCGCGGTGTAGCTGTGCGGCTCGCGGGCGTCGAACGCCACGTAGTCGCCCGGCCCGAGGTCGACGACGCGGCCGGCCACCTCGACCCGCAGCTCGCCGGTCTGGACGACGGTGTGCTCGACGCCGACGTGGCCCTGCGAGCGTTGCGGCGCGTCGCCCCGCACGACCTGGTCGTAGACCTCGAAGACGCTGCTGTCGGCCTCGATCCGGCGTAGCGGCCGCAGGTCGACGCCCTCGCCGCGCAGCACCTCGACGTCGGCTCCGCGCACGACGGTCAGCCCGCCGCGCGGCCGGTGGTCGAGCAGGTCGGAGATCGCCACCTCAAGGGCGCGAGACAGGCTGAATACCGTTTCGATGGTCGGGTTGCCGGTGCCGGCTTCGAGCTGCGAGAGCGTCGCCTTGCCGATGCCCGAGCGCCGGGACAGCTCGGACAGCGACAGCTCGCGCGAGGCACGGGCCGCCCGCAGATTCACCGCGAGCATGTCCCGGATCGACGGGTCGCCGCCGTTCGGTAAAGCGTCCATTCGCACCGCCCTCCGTTCGGTTCGCCGATCGGGCCACGTCATGATGCCACGCGCTAACCTCGAGCCGGTGAACATCCTCGCGATGGCCGGCCTGGCCACCCCCATGGCGATCCGGGTGGCCGCGACGCTCAGCCTGGCCGAGCACGCGGGCGACACGGGCGCGACCGCGGAGCAGCTCGCCACCGAAACCGGCGCCTCCGCGCCGGCCCTGGAGTGCCTGCTCGACCACTTGGTGGCGGTCGGCGTCTTCGAAGTGACGTCGGGGCGGTACCGGCCCACCGAACTCGGCGCCCAGCTGCGGGAAGACGCGCCGGAAGGCGTGAAGCCGCTGCTCGACATCGGCTGCGCGGGCGGGCGCGCCGAACTCGCGTTCGCGGACCTGCTGGGGACGATCACCACCGGCGAGCCCGCGTACGTCCAGCGCTACGGCCGGGACTTCTGGGCGGACATCGACGCCGAGCCGGCCCTGCGGCGCTCGTTCGACGCCCAGATGCGCTGGCGCTTCCAGGTGCAGGCCCCGCAGATCGCCGAGCGCTTCGACTGGGGCCGCTTCCCCCGGATCCTCGACGTCGGCGGCGGGGAGGGCACGCTGCTCGAAGCGATCCTGCGGGCCCACCCCGGCGTCCGCGGCGAGGTGCTGGACCTGGCGCCGTCGGCCACCGCCGCGGCGGCCCGGTTCGCGGCCGCCGGGCTCTCGGACCGCGCCGGCGCGGTGTCCGGCAGCTTCTTCGACCCGCTGCCCACCGGCGCGGACGCCTACCTGCTGTCGGACATCCTGCACGACTGGGACGACGACGGGGCCCGCCGCATCCTGGCGGTCTGCCGCCGGGCGGCCACCCCGGACGCCACCGTGGTGGCCGTCGAGCCGGTGCGCGACCAGGGCGTGGACACGGCGATCGACCTGTTCATGCTGATGTGCTTCGGCGGTCGCGAACGGACGGTCGCGGACCTCACCGCACTGGCCGCCGAAAGCGGTCTCACGCTGCGCGCCGCGACCCCGGTGTCGGACGGCCGGACGGCGCTGGAATTCGTCCCCACCGGAGGGGACTCCCCCTGAGCGCTCCCTCCGGCGGGATCCGCTACCGCTCGTAGGTCAGGCAGTTCGCCGTGTGCCCACCCTCGCCGGCCCCGACGCGGACGCTGGGCGCGGTGCACTCCAGGGCCGAGTTGTGCCGGCAGTCCGCGCGGGAGCACGCGCCGACCTGCGCGACGACGCGGTCCAGGCCACCCTTCGTGTTCAGCGGGACGAACGTGCCGCAGTCGGCGGACCCGTTGTCACCGCCGACGGTGATGGCGAACGCGTGGCACCCGTCGTGGTTGTAGGAACAACCGCTGACGGTGCATTCGTGCACGGCGGGCATTTCGGTGGTGGTCATGCGAGCTCCTGGTTCCGTGGTGGGAAAACAGTCGGTCCCCCGACGCTCCCACCGGGAACCGGGGCCCGCAATTCGCGGGACCAGGCATTACCCGGTCGGGGAACCCCCGCGCGGCGCGGGAGGACGCCGGCTCTCCGGCCGTCCGAAGTGGAACGACGCGCCGCCCCGGCCCGAGCCCACCGGCCCTGGCCGTGGCGAGCGGCGCCGCGCGGACCTGCGATGTCTTGAATGAGTCATTCAGGACATCCGAAGACCTGAATGAGTCATTCAAGACGTTGGCGACGCCGCTGCGGAGCGAGCTGCCCCAACTTTGCCGGGCCCTTGAGCACCGCGCCGATGAGCACGAAGCTCAGCAGGAACCGCGCCCGCTCGAAGACGCGACCGTCGTGACCTCGCTCACAGAGTGCCGCACGAAACAGCCTAACGCGTCATGCTTATTTCATGACCTGGCTCGCGACCACCCGCTACGGCCTCTCGCCCGCCCCGGGCGGCCTGGGGTTCGTGCAGGACCTGCTCAACACCCGGTCCGCCGGCCGTCCCCGTCAGCCCGACCTGCTCGCCGACGTCGCATCGGCGCAGGACTGGGCTACCGGGGCCCTGGCGGCATGGACCGAAGAGACCGGTCAGGACGTGCCCGCGGTCGCGCTCGACGAGGCGGATCTCGACCCGCTTCGCGACCTCCGCGTCGACCTCCACGCCCATGTCACCCAGGCGACCGGACCGGAACACCAAGCCGGAGTGGTGCTCCGCCTCGGCCCGGACGGCCGGGTCCGGCCGGAGCCCCGCGGCACCGGCTGGCGGGCCCTTTCGTCGCTCGCCTTGATCGCGATCGCGGAGGCCCAGGCCGCCGACACGTGGCGCCGGCTCAAGGCCTGCCGCAACCCCCGGTGCGAAGCCGCGTTCTTCGACCGCTCGCGCAACAACAGCGGCACCTGGCACGACGTGCGCGTCTGCGGCAACCCGGCCAACCTGCGGGCCTACCGCGCCCGGCAGCGTTCCGAACAGAACTGAAACAGAAACATCTCTTTCGATAGGACTCCCCCCATGCGCGCGATCCAGTACAACGAGTTCGGTGACTACGACGTTCTCAGCAGCGTCGACGTCCCCACCCCGGTCCCAGCCGACGGACAGGCCCTCGTCCGGCTCACCCTGGCGGGCGTGAACCCGCTGGACGACACCGTCCGCCGCGGCAAGCTCCCCGCGGCCGCCGTCCGGCCGCTGCCGATCCGGCCCGGCGGGTTCGGCGTCGGCGTCCTCACCGAACCCGGCGCCACCGCGCTGCCGGCCGGGACCCGCGTCGTGCTCAGCGGCGGCCGGTACGGCGTGGGCGCCGACGGCACCTGGGCCGAATACATCGCCGTCGACCCGCGGCACGTCCTGCCCATCCCGGACGACGTCGACGACACCGCCGCGGCCGCGCTCACCGCCGCCACCGGGCACCTCACGGCGTACCTGGCGCTCACCGAGCTCGCCGGGTTCCGGCCCGGGCAGTCCGTGCTCGCGCCCGGCGTCGGCGGCGGCGTCGGGCAAGGCGGCGTCGAGATCGCCCGGGTGCTCGGCGCCGGCGCGGCGATCACCACCGCCACCACCACCGCGAAGGCCGAGCGCGGCCGCGCGCTCGGGTTCGAGGTGATCGACCTGTCCACCGAGTCCCTGCGCGACGGGGTGCACCGGCTGACCAGCGGCCGCGGCGTCGACGTCGTCCTCGACGGGGTCGGCGGTCCCGTGACCGGTGCGGCGCTGGGCGCGCTGGCCGTGGACGGCACCCTGGTCAGCATCGGCTACACGGCGAGCACCCGCACCGAAATCGACGTCACCGACCTCATCTGGAAGAACGCCCACATCCACGGCTTCCGGTTCGCCCTGTTCAGCCCGGAGCAGATCAACGCGGCGAACACGCGCCTGCTCGAACTGGTCGCCCGCAAGGAGATCACGCCGCTGGTCGACCGCGTGTTCCCGCTGGAGGAGGCCGCGCAGGCGCAACGCCACCTCGCCGAGGGCAGCCCGTTCGGCCGCGTCCTCCTGGCCATCTAGCCCCTCACGACGAAGCTGTCGGCCGCCGGAACAGCTCCATCGCCTGATCCCGTCGCGCGAGCGGACGCAAGCGGTACGCGTAGTGGTAGTCCCGGTCGGCGAACAGCTTGTACTCGTCGTGCGTCTGCGCACCCCAGCTGTCGTCGCCGCCGACACCCATCTGGCGGTGGTTCACGCGGAGCACGATGTCCTCCCGCGGCGTCAGCTGGTAGTCGTGCAGGGCGCCGCTCGACAGGTCCTCCGGGGTGAAATGCGACGCGTTGACCTCCAGCAGCGGCTCCCCGGTGACCAGGAGGCCGGCGCCGCGCTTGTCGGTCAGCGCGACCCAGCGCACGTCGGTCTTGTTGCCGTTCTCCTGCGGGCGGATGTAGCCGGTCCACTGCCCCGCCACCGTCGAGGAGTACAGCCCGACGTCGGAGCCGGTGTTGCGGTCCCAGTGGTTCTCTTCGGGGCCCCGGCCGTAGTAGTCCAGCCGGTCGAAAGCGCCGGGCACGAACAGGATGGTGCCGACTTCGGGCAGGTACGGCAGCGAAGACGAGCCGGGGTGCACGTCGTGGCCCACGAGGATCTCGCCGTGGCCGAACACCGTGTACGTCGTGGTGTAGGTGGACGCGACCGCGGTCGGCAGGGTGCCGCGCACCGTCACGACCACCGCCCGGCCCGCCTGCACCGAGACGTCCGTGACCTGCCGGTCGGCACCCGCGTAGCGCCAGGTCGCGGTGCGGCTCGGCTGGCCGTTGCCGATGTCGTTGTCGGTCGGCGCGCGCCAGAAGTTCGGCACCGGCCCGGACGTCACGAGCCGGACGCCGTGGGCCTCGTACGCCGTGATCAGGCCGGCGTCCTTGGCGATCGACACGCGGAACCCGGCACCGGTGATTTCGACGCTCCGGCCGGTCTCGCGCACGGCCGCCGCGGGTACCTGCGCGAGCGGGACCGGCGCGACGGCGGGACTGCCGAAGTCGACCGGAAGCTGCTGCTTCGCCACCTCGAACCCGCGGTCGGCCCACGCCGTGGGTGTCCTGGTGGTGAAGGAAAAGCGGACGAAGTACTCCCCGGCCGGACGGTCGGGCCGGCGCAACGGCAGGGTGATCGTCCGGCTCGACCGCGGCGGTACGTCGAGCTGTGCGCCGGAGAGCCGCCCCCGCTGCACGACCTGGCCGTCGTTCACCAGTTCCCAAGCGCCCTCGTACGCATTGACGTTGGTGAACAGGTTTTCGTTGGTGATCGTGAACCGGCCGGCGCCTCCCGAGACGACGATCGTCTGGTAGACGTGCTTGACCTCGACGGCTTTCCCGCTGATCCGCCGGTCGGCGGTGACGATGCCGTTGGCGCAGAAGTTGCCGTCGTTGGGGTTGTCGCCCCAGTCGCCGCCATAGGAAAGGTAAGTCCGCGAGGGGGGCTGCTTTTCGGCGTAGCCCGCGGTGGCGGCGTCGAACCAGAACCGGACCGCCGGGTCGTGCGGTGTCCGATCGGCGGCGAGTTCCGCGGCGCCGAGCGCCCGGGCGTAGACCCGCGCGATCCGGATGTGCCCGCTGAACACCCGCTCCGGATTCTCGTAGTCGGTACCGAGGGCGAGCTGGGCGGTGGTGCTGTCCGGGACGCGGTCGGTGTCCGTGTGCGCCACGGCGTTGCCGTCGAGGTAGAGCGTCAACGTCTTCGCGTCGTGGTCGAGCACGCCGGCGACGTGGTGCTCCCGCCCCACCCAGTCCGCGGGCAGCGGCGCGGCGGCCGCGATCCACGTCCCGGAGTACACGAAGAACTCGAGGTTGCTTTCGCTCTGCTTCACCGCGAACTGGTGATCGCCCTTGGCGATGATCGGCTGGTGGCCGCCCACCGCGGCAGCGGTGACCCAGGCTTCGAGCGTCAGCGAACCGGTCAGGTCGAGGCTCCGCGCGGGCGGGAAGACCGCCGCCCCGGCCAAGCCGTGGCCGGCGTCGAACGTCGCGGCGGGCGCGAGTTCCGCGGTGAGGGCGGCGGGGCCGGTCTCCGTGAGCAGCTTGCGCTTCGGGGTGGGCCAGGACAGCCCCTGGTCGACGAAGTCCCAGATGAACCCGCCCTGCAGCACCGGGTGCGCGCGGATGACGTCCCAGAACTCCTTGAAGTTCCCGGTCGAGTTCCCCATCGAGTGCGCGTATTCGATCATGACGTAGGGCCGGGTGTCGGCCGGGTCGAGCGCGCGCTGTTCGAGCGCGGCCGGGGTCGGGTACATCTGCGACCGGATGTCGCTGACGCCCGGCCGGTCGTCGCCCTCGTACTGGATCACCCGCGTCGTGTCGTACGAACGGATCCAGTCGTGCATCGCGGTGAAGTTGCTGCCCGAGCCCGCCTCGTTGCCGAGCGACCAGATGACGACGCTCGGGTGGTTCTTGTCGCGGTGCACCATCGCCTCGGCCCGGGCCAGCACCGCGCCCGTCCACTCCGGATTCGAGCCCGGGAACCGGTCGCGGACGCCGTGCGTCTCCAGGTTGGCTTCGTCCACGAGGTACAGGCCGTACTCGTCGGCCAGCTCGTACCAGGCGGGATCGTTGGGGTAGTGGGACGTGCGGACGGCGTTGATGTTGAGGCGCTTGATCAGGCGGATGTCCTCGACGAGGTCGGCGCGGGTGAGCGCGCCACCCCGGGCCGGGTGCGCTTCGTGCCGGTTGGTGCCGCGCAGGCTGACCGGCTGCCCGTTGATCCGCATCAGCCCGCCGGTGAGCGCGAACTCGCGGAAGCCGACGCGTGCGGAGAGCGTTTCGATCGGCTTGCCGGACGGATCGCGCAGCACGAGGACGGCGGTGTAGAGGTTCGGCTGTTCCGCCGACCAGAGTTTCGGGCCGCGGACGGCCTGCGCCGCTTGCACGGTGACGTCCTGCCCGGCAGGGGCCGAGCCGAGCGCGACGGCCTGGCGCAACGGCTGCGGCCACACCGGTCGCCGGTTCGCGTCGTACAGCTGGGTTTCCACCGTGTAGGTGCCGGTGTCCGCACCGCCGTAGTTGCGGACGCTCGCGGTCACGGCGAGGTCGGCGTTCGTGTAGCCGTCGCGCAGCCGCGGGTCGAGCCGGAAGTCGCGCAGGTGCACGACCGGCGTGGAGAACAGGTGGACGGACCGGAAGATGCCGGACAGCCGGATCATGTCCTGGTCTTCCAGCCAGTCGCCGTCCGGGAAGCGGTAGACCTCCACGGCGAGCTGGTTGACGCCCGGCCGGAGGTGGTCGGTGATGTCGAACTCCCCCGGCGTGCGCGAATCCTCCCGGTAGCCCAGCAGCGTGCCGTTGACCCACACGTAGAACGCCGACTTCACGCCGGCGAAGTGCAGGAACGTGCGCCGGCCCGACCACGCGGCCGGGACCTGGAATGTCCGCCGGTACTGGCCGACCGGGTTGAACTTCGTCGGGGCGAACGGCGGCTGGGCGTTCTCGTTCTGCCCGTTGGCACCCCACCACGGGTAGGTGATGTTGACGTAGATCGGGAAGTCGTAACCGTGCAGCTGCCAGTTCGACGGAACCGGGATGGTGGCCCAGGAGCTGTCGTCGGCGTTGTCGCGGTAGAACTCCGGATCCCGCAGATCGGGCCGGTCGGCGTGCCGGAACTTCCAGTCGCCGTCCAGGCTCTGCCGGTACGGCGAGCGGGTGCGGTCACCGTCCAGCGCCTGGCCGAGGTCGCCGTAGGGCATGAGCGTGGCGTGCGGCGGCTCGCTGCCGACGTCGAAGATCCCGATGTTGGCGTTCCACTCGGGGAACCCGTTGGGCGGCGGGGCCCACTCCCGCGTGGCGGCCGCGGCGGGGCACGCGAGCGAGGAAAGCGTGGCGGGTAGGGCGAGCGTACTCAGGAGCGCGGCCCCGCCGCTCAGGAAAGTGCGGCGGCTGAGCGCGCCGGGGTGTTCGTGCGACATCGGGCACCACCTCGTCCTTCGGCGTCGGAAGTTCCGGTCAGAGCTGGGAAAGCGGGACGGCCGCGGCCATCGCGGCGTAGCCGGCGTCACCCGGGTGCAGGTGATCGCCGGAGTCGTAGACGGCGCGCATCGTCTCCGGGTCGGCGGGGTCGCGGACGGCGGCGTCGAAGTCGACGTAGCCGTCGAACACCCCGCCGTTGTCCCGGATGAAGGCGTTGACCCGGGTGCGCGCCGCCAGGTGCGCGCCGCTGCTGCAGGAACACCCCTTGATGGGGGTGAGCGTGCCGGCGAGTACCCGGATGCGGGCCGCGTGCAGTTCGGCGGCGATCCGTTTCAGCCCGGCGATGACGTCTTCGGCGCCGGTGCCGCTGTTGATGTCGTTGATGCCTTCGAGGACGATCGCCGTGCGCACGCCCGGCTGGCTGATCAGGTCGCGGTTCAGCCGGGCCAGTGCGTTCACTCCGGCGGTGCGGCCGTCCGGGTAACCGCTGAAGGCGTCCTGCAGGATCCGGTTGCCGGAGATGCCCTGGTTCACGACGGCACGGCCGGGCAGGCGCCGGGCGAGGAAGTCCGGCCACCGGCTGTCGGTGTTCGGGGTGGACGACCAGCCGTCGGTGATCGAGTCGCCGAACGCGACGACGGTGCCGCCCGGCCCGGTCACGTCGACCCCGGCCAGGATCGTCCAGAAGCCGAACGTGCCCGACGTCGGGAAGGTGACCCCGTCGGCCGTGTGGTCGCCGGTGCCGTCGGCGGTGGTGTACATCTCCTGCAGCGCGACGCTGTGCATGGGCGCATTGGTCACGGTGCCCTTCAGGTACAGGCTGATCAGCAGGTCCGCGCCCTCGGGCACGGAGAACGGCAGCGGGTCGCCGACGGCCTGACCGCCCGCGGGGAGCGCGACCTCTTGCCGCCCGCCGAAGGTCAGCGTCACCGGGGCGCGGACCGGGACCGCGCCGACGCCGCGGACCGCGATGGTGGCGTGGCCGACGACGAGCGGCCCGGGGTCGTAGGCGTTGTCCAGCCGGATCCGGACCTGCGAGCCGCCGCGGCTGGTGTGGGTCACCATGCGCAGCGTGCGTTCGGTCCACGGCCAGGGAGCGAGCCCGTCGTCGGTCGCCGTGGCCCAGGTCGCCGTCCAGGGGCCGGCCTCGGGCCGGGTACCGACCGAGAAGACGTGCAGGCGCCCGCTTGAATCCGGCTTCGGCAGGGTGACGGCGGTGACCGGGACGCGGGGGTCGAGCGGGATCGCGACGGTGTAGAGCTTGGCGGGCACCGCGCTCGGGCCGTCCGGGGTGTTCCACCGCGGGAACGCCACGGTCAGCCTGCTGCCCGGCCCGACGATCCAGTCGGGCACGTCCAGCCGGTAGTTCTGGACGTGCCCGTCGGCGTACTCGAGCGTCCCGGTGCCTTCGGTGCCGGCGCCCGTGCTCGTCACGAGGAACGCCAGCGCGGCACCGGTGAACCGGCCGCCGATGCGCTGGCCGTCGGCGACGACGTTGTCGGGCGTCCCCGGTGCGGCGGCGGGGAGCCGGAGCTGCGCGCCGTCGACGGTGATGACCCGGTCGCGGTCCCAGCCCGCGGCGGTGCGGTCTTCGGCGACGAGACTGTGCCCGCTGCCGTCGAAGTCCGCGGCCGTGGGCGCGGCGGCCGGGCTGGTACTGGCGTTGTCGAAAGCCGCGGCGAGGCCGGGGTAGGTGACGGCGGCGGCCGCCGTCCCGGCCGGGGCGAGGAGCCCGGTGGCCAGCAGTGCGGCGAGCAGGATCCGTTTCACGAGGTCCTCCGGGGTCAGGCGCAGTGGCGGACGGTGAACTGGGACGTCCCGGAGCCGACCGGGATTCGGTTGCCGGTGGGCAGGGTGACGGTGGCGGTCGTGTTTGCGGGGATGGTGACGGTGAGGGCGAAGCGGCAGCCGGTCTGCGTCCACGCCGAGGCGACCGGTCCGCGGACCGTGTCGATCGACGCCGAGACGTGCCCGAGCCCGGCGGGCACCTGCGGCGCGATGGCGATCGACGCGTACCCGGGCGCCGCGGGCGTGATCCCGGCGAACTGCGTGTAAAAGGCGGCGTTGATCCCGGCGAACATCGCGTGGTCGTGGGTTTCCATGCCGGACTCGTAGGTCCACTGCTCCCACGGCGTCGTCGCGCCGCGGCCGATCTCGTACCCGAAGCCGGGGTAGGTCCGCGCGCGCAGGACGGTCAGGGCGACGTCGATCCGACCGGCCCTGGCCAGGGCTTCGGGCAGGTAGCGGGTGCCGAAGATGCCGGTGTCGAGGTGCCCGCCGTCCTGGTTCAGGATCGTGTCGACGAGCTTCGCGCCGACCGCGGCCACCTTGTCCGGCGGCACGATCCCGAACGCGAGCGGGAGCACGCTGGTCGTCTGCCGCCCGTCGCCGTAGGTCGCGCCGACGAGGAAGTGCGCGTTGAACGCGGCGGCGATCGCGCTCGCCAGCTCCGCGAAATGCGCCGCGTCGGCGGTCTTTCCCAGTGCTCGTGCGGCTTTCGCGACGTCTTCGGCTTGCCGGTAGGACAGCGCGGTGTTGACCAGCGAACGTTCGCTGAAGCACGCGCCCGCGGCCGGATTCCCCTGTCCCCCGTTGGCGTTCGGGCTCCGGTCGGGCGGGCACCAGTCGCCGAACCCGCGGTCTTCGGGCCACATCAAGTCCGGGTGAGCGGCGGCGTTGGTGTCCACAAAGGTCTTCATCGCCGGGTAGGCCGCCGCCAGCCGCGTCAGGTCGCCGTACTGCTCGTAGAGCGACCAGGCCAGGTCGACCGAGCCGCCGCCCATGTCCGGCAGCCGGGCGTTGCCGTCGTCGCTGGGCAACGCCGTGCCGGGCGGCAGGTCGAGCAGGTACTTGCCGTAGAAGGTGTCCATGCCGAAGTCGAGGACGGCCGCGTCGTGGTAGGCCTGCACGTCCATGCCCGGCGGTGTCCGTTCGTCGCGCACCGGGTTGTCGGTGGGCAGGCTCATCGAGTTGTTCAGCACCGCGCGCCGGTTGTTCGCCCAGATCGTGTTCAGCAGCGGGTCCGACGTTTCGACGTGCCCGGTGGCGGCGACGTCGGCGTGCACCACCCGCCCGGCGACGCTGCCCAGGTCCGGCGTCCCCGGGTAGCCGGTCAGCTCGAGGTAGCGGAAGCCGTGGTAGGTGAACCGCGGCTCGTAGACCTGGACCCCGCGCGCCGGCCCCAGGGTGTAGGAGTCGGTGGCCGCGGCGTCGCGGTTGGTCGTGGTGTCGAGCATGCCGTCGGCGGACAGCTCTTCCGCGGTGCGCATCCGCACGGCCGTCCCGGCCGGCCCGGCGACGCGCAATCGCGACCACCCGGCGAAGTTCTCGCCGAAGTCGTAGACGTATACACCGGGACGCGGCTGCCGCACCGCCACCGGCCGGAGGGTGCGGACCACGCGGATCGGCGGCGCGGTCGAGCCGGCCAGCGACGCGCTCGGTGCGCTCGCTACGCCGGCCGGGTGCCAGCCGGAGTCGTCGAAGCCCGGCCGGTCCCAGCCGTCCTGTTCGAGCCGGGCGTCGTAGCTTTCGCCGGCGTAGAGGTCGTTGGCCGTCACCGGGCCGTCCGACCACTTCCAGGACTCGTCGGTCGTGACCGTCCGGCGGGAACCGTCCGCGAAGGTGACGACCAGCGCCACGATGCCCTGCTTCGGGCCGGTCCAGCGGAACCCGTACCGGCTGAACCGCGGCCCGTACCCGTTCCCCAGCCACAACCCCACCGCGTTGGGTCCGATGTGGACCTGACCGGTCACGTCGAAGGAGTCGTAGAGGTTCCGCTTGTCGTACGGGGTGCTCCCCGGCGCCAGCACCTGATCGCCGACCTTGCCGCCGTTGAGGTGGAGTTCGGAGAACCCGAGGCCGTAGACGTAGGCACGGGCGCTCGCGACCGGCTTGTCCAGGACGAACTCGTGGCGCAGCAACGGCGCGTCCGGCGATTGGGCGAGCAGGAGCGGATCGCCTTGAGGTTCCAGCCTCCCGTCGGTGACCGCGGCCCCGGGGAAACGGGCGTCCGGCGCCGCCGAGAAGTCGTCGGAGAACAGCAGTGTGCCGTCGAGGCCGTGCACGGCCAGGTTGTCGTAGGCGGCGGCTTCGGGCGTGCCCTGGCTGACCGAGGTCCGGAACCCGATGGTGCCGGTGCGCACCGCGTCGACCGTCCGGGAGTCCACCTGGGTACCGTCGATCGCGGTGACGACGGTGCTCCCCCGCGCTTCGACCCGCAGGTGGTGCGGCGCGTGCACGGTCTGCGGGGTGAGCACCGCGCTCACGTCGGTCTCCCCGAGCAGCGCGAACGACCCGTGGCTCTTCACGTGCGGCCGCAGCAGCACCTTGCCCGGCGTCTCGGCGGCGTTCACCTGCCACAGCAGGAAATCGTCGGCGCCGGCGGCCCGGAAGACCACGCTCGCGGCCGCGGCCTCGATCGTGAAGTCGACGTCCAGGGCGAAGTCCTGCCAGGCGTAAGCGTTTCCGGCGTCCGGCGTGATCCACTTCGCGCCCGCCCAGTCGGCCGGCTGCACCGGCCCCGTCTCCCACCACGCGGGCTCGGCCTTGACCGGGCCCGCTCCGCGCGCGTCCCACACTTCGACGGTCCAGTAGTTCCGCCTCCCCGCACCGGTCGCGGGCCCGAGGTACGGCACGGCGACCGACTGCGAGCTCGCGACCTTGCCGCTGTCCCAGACGTCGGCGCGGTTCTGCGCGAGCAGGCGCGGGCTGGTGGCGACGAGGATCCGGTACGCCGTCTGCCGCTCACCGGGCCGTCCGGAGCGCAGTTTCCAGCTCAACGTCGGCGTACTGCTCGCGGCGAGGGGGTTGACCACGTTGCCGGCCCGCAGATCGACGACCTGGACGGCCGGGTCCCGCTCCGCGGCGCGAGCGGGCGATGCCGTGGCCACCAGCGAAAGCACCGCGGTCAGCACAGCGAGCACCACTCGTGCGGACATGAACACTCCATTCGCGAGTCGACGTCGTCGTCAGCCTTGCCGGGATGTTCCTGCGGTGCACTGAAACGTTTCAAGGCATAATAGCAGCGGAGTTTCCCTTTCCCCAGGTTGTCCACGGGACAGAAACCACCCCACCGCCGCCGTTCCCGGGTGCGCCGATCGGCACCCGTTGACCGTCGCGCTCCGCACTCCGTAGGTTCGGCGGTGAACGAGGAGGTTCGCGTGAGCCATCTGGTGCGCTTCGCCGACGGAACCGGCACCCCCCGAGTCGGCCTGCTCGCCGATGAGCGGCTGCGACCGCTCGCGGTGGCGTCGATGAGCGAGCTGCTGCGCCATTCCGTGGCGGAGATCCGCGAGCTGGCCGAGACCGCCGGGGAGCCCGTGCCCGCGGCCGGGGCGCAGTTGTTGCCGCCGCTGGACGGCCGGATGGAGGTGTGGGCCGCCGGGGTGACCTACCTGCGGTCCGAGGAGGCCCGCCGCGAGGAGAGCGCCGATGAGGACGTCTACGCACGGGTGTACCGAGCGGAGCGGCCGGAACTGTTCTTCAAGTCGCCCGCGTGGCGCGTGGTCACCGACGACGAACCGATCGCCGTCCGCGCCGATTCCGCCAACAATGTGCCGGAACCGGAACTGGGCCTGCTGCTGACCGCCAGCGGCGAGATCGCCGGGTACGTGGTGGTCGACGACGTCAGCTCCCGCAGCATCGAAGGCGAGAACCCGCTGTACCTCCCGCAGGCCAAGATCTACACCGGTTCGTGCGCGGTCTCGGCCCGGGTGCGGCCGGCGTGGGAGGTACCGGACGCGCTGTCCCTCGACCTCCGCATGCGTATCCTGCGCGACGGCCACGAGGTGTTCGCCGGTGAAGCCAACACCACCCAGCTCAACCGCGGGCCGGCCGAACTCGTCGAATACCTGTGGCGCGACAACGACTTCCCCGACGGCGCGGTGCTCTCGACGGGCACGTCCGTCGTACCGGGACTCGACCAAGGGCTGCGGCCGGGCGACGTGGTCGAGATCGAGATCGGCGAGGTCGGCTCGCTGCGCTCGCCCGTGGCGCTGGGCGCGGACGAGGTGCGCCGGGTGCTCGCCACCCGCTGACGGCAAGCCATGAGGGGCACCCTCCTGGTGAACTGACCCCTGGAAGTTGGACTGGCTAGGTAAAGCTAGGGCTTGAGGGCCTGGGCTCGGTATTCGGCCGGGCTCAGGCCTTCAAGCGTGGTCGAGATGCGGATCGTGTTGTACCAGTCGATGTACTCGTCCAGCTCGGCGGTGAACTCCTCGACGGTGTCGAAGCTGTTGTGGTGGAACAGTTCTTCCTTCAAATGACCGAAGAAGTTCTCGGCCATGGAGTTGTCCAGGCAGTTCGCTCGCCGGGACATCGACTGGGCCAGGCCCGCGTCCTCGATCAACCTCCGCCAGGAGACGTGCTGGTACTGGAACCCCTGGTCGGAGTGCACCAACGGCCTGGCGGCGCCGTCGAGGGTCGCGATCGCCGCGCGCAGCGACGAGTTCGTCAGTTCCAAACTCGGGGACGGGCCATGGCTGTAGGCGATCACGGATCGGTCGAACAAGTCGATCACCGGGGACAGGTAGACCTTGCGGTCGCCGATACGGAACTCGGTCACGTCGGTGACCCATTTCGTGTCCGGAGCCGCCGCGGTGAACTGGCGATCCAGCACGTTGGCCGCGACCGTGCCGATCTGCCCGAGCCAGGACCGATAGCGGCGCGGCCGCCGGACCTGGCAGAACAGGCCCAGCATGTTCATCAGCTTCAACACCGTCTTCTTGGCTACCCGCCAGCCCCCGCGGCGCAGCATCGCGTGCACACGCCGATGCCCGTAGCGGCCGCGGGCGGCCTCGAACTGCTCGGTGACCGCCGCCTTCAGCTCGACCTGCGGGTCGGGCCGGGTCAGCCGGGCCTGGTGGTAGAAGAACGTCGAGCGTGCCAGCCCGGCGGCCGCCAGCAGCACCGCCAGCGGATACTCGGCCTTGAGGGTGGCGATGACCTGGGTTTTCACCCTCGCCCCTGCTCCTTCAAGGCCCGCAATTTTTCCAGCAACGCCACCTTCGCCGACAACTCCAGGTTCTCCTGCCGCAGGCGATCCAGCTCGCTGAGCCCGGCTGGGTCAACCGGCTTGCCCGGCCGGCCTTTCGGCTTGGGCCGCAACGCGTCCTCGCCCTCACGCCGGTACACCCTGACCCAGTTTTCCACCAGCTTCGGCGACGACAGATCATGCTCACGCGCCAGCTCCATCGCCGACGCCTCACCATCGACGAACCGGCGCACGACCTCACGCTTGAACTCGAAGGTGAACGACCGCTTACCCGGCTCCCTCATCAGCGCTCCCGCGCTCCGCAACCTCCAACGATCACGCAAGCGTCGCACCGCCATCGGCGACACGCCCAACCGGGTCGCGACCACCTTCGCGCCATACCCGGCCTCGAACAACGCAACAGCGGACTCCCGCTGCTGCTCAGACAACGAACTTCCTGGATACACCAAACCGCTCCCCGGAAAGTCGGAACTGGATTCCCAGTCCAACTTCCGGGGAGCGGTTCATGGAGGGTGCCCCTCATGACGGCTCAGTCCGTCAGGATCGCCGGGTCGCTCGTGCTCGGCCGGCCCGTCTCGACGTGGCCCGCCAGGCGGCGCAGGAACTGCGGGTCGCGGTCCGAGGTCACCGAAACGTCGTACCAGTTGCCGCTCCGCCGGATTCC
The DNA here is from genome assembly GCF_014873755.1 of Amycolatopsis lexingtonensis. Taxonomy (NCBI): domain Bacteria; kingdom Bacillati; phylum Actinomycetota; class Actinomycetes; order Pseudonocardiales; family Pseudonocardiaceae; genus Amycolatopsis; species Amycolatopsis lexingtonensis. Next base: position 469,404 of record NZ_JADBEG010000001.1, on the reverse strand, counting down.
GATCGTCTCGACGACCTTCGCGCCCGGCCGCACCGTGCGCGTCACCGAGTGGCGGCCGTAAGCGTCCTGCACCGTCAGCCGCACCGGTGCGGTGCCCGGGTTGGTCAGGACCAGGGTCAGGTCACCGTCGCCGCAGCGGACCGCGACCTCCGGGCCCGGCGCGGAGCCGCGGAAGCGGCGGACGAAACCGGCGGGGCCGTAGGCGGTGTAGTCGTACGTGCCCGACGCGGGCAGCGTCGCGGTGAGCGATTGGCCCGCGCCCGCGGTGTACGTCCGCGGCTCCCCCGACGGCGAGACGACGTAGAACGCCGCGCCCGCGCGGCCGTGGCTGGCGAACGTCACCGCCAGGCCGCCGGTGGTCAGGCGGGCGTCGGCCGCCAGGTCGTACGGGAGCGCCCGGGCCGGGCGTGAGCCGCGTTCCTGCTTGGGCAGCACGTTCTTCGCCGGGACGGCGGGGACGTAGTCCGGGTGCCGCTCGCGGTCCGGCGGCTCGTAGCCGGCGGTGTCCGGCAGGGCGGGCACCCGGGTGTCGGTGCGGGAGAAGTCGAACGCCGACGTCAGGTCGCCGCAGACCGAGCGCCGCCAGGCCGAGATGTTGGGCTCGTGCACGCCGAAGCGCCGTTCGATGAACCGGATGATCGACGTGTGGTCGAACGTCTCCGAGCACACGTAGCCGCCCTTGCTCCACGGCGACACCACGAGCATCGGCACGCGCTGGCCCAGCCCGTAGGGGCCGGCGGGGTTCGCCGACGAGCCGGCGAAGATCTCGCCCGTGGTGTCCACAGTGGACTGGCCGGCGGTCGCGTACGGCGGGACGACGTGGTCGAAGAAGCCGTCGTTCTCGTCGTAGGTGATGAACAGCGCGGTCTTGCTCCACACCTCCGGGTTCGCCGTGAGCGCGTCGAGCACCTGCGCGATGTACCAGGCGCCGTAGTTCACCGGCCAGTTCGGGTGCTCGCAGAACGCTTCCGGCGCGGTGATCCACGAAACCTGCGGCAGCGTCCCGGCCTTGACGTCGGCGCGCAGCCGGTCGAAGTAGCCCTCGCCCGCCTTGGCGTTCGTGCCGGTGCGGGCCTTCTCGTACAGCGCGTCGCCGGGCTTGGCGTTGCGGTAGGAGTTGAAGTAGAGCAACGAGTTGTCGCCGTAGTTGCCGCGGTAGGCGTCTTCGATCCAGCCCCAGCTGCCGGCGGCGTCGAGGCCGTCGCCGATGTCCTGGTAGATCTTCCACGAGACCCCGGCCTTCTCGAGCCGTTCGGGGTACGTCGTCCAGGAGTAGCCCTTTTCGTCGTTGCCGAGCACCGGGCCGCCGCCCTGCCCGTCGTTGCCCGTGTAGCCCGTCCACATGTAGTAGCGGTTCGGGTCGGTCGAGCCCATGAACGAGCAGTGGTAGGCGTCGCAGATCGTGAACGTGTCGGCCAGCGCGTAGTGGAACGGGATGTCCTCGCGCGTCAGGTACGCCATGGTGGTCGACCCCTTGGCGGGCACCCACTTGTCGTACTTGCCGCCGTTCCACGCCGCGTGCGTGTCGTTCCAGCCGTGCGGGAGGTCCTGGATGAACTGCAGGCCGAGGTTGTCGGCTTCGGGGCGGAAGGGCAGGATGTCGCGCTTGCCGTCCGACTGCGCCCAGACCGACTTGCCGTTCGCCAGGGTCGCCGGCCGCGGGTCGCCGTAGCCGCGCACGCCGCGCAGCGTGCCGAAGTAGTGGTCGAACGACCGGTTCTCCTGCATCAGGACCACGATGTGCTCGATGTCCCGCACCGTCCCGCTGTGCCGGTACGCCGGGATTTCCGCCGCGCGGGCGATGCTGGTGGAAAGTGCGGAAAGGGCAGCCGTGCCGCCGGCCAGCTGCAGGAAACGCCGACGATTGACGTCCGTCATGGGGACTCCGGGGGTGTCGTGGTGGAGAGCCGGGTCAGTATGGGTCGCTGATCGAGAACCTGTGCCACGACAGAGGCTAACTCCGGTTGAAAGCCTGGTTAACGAGCTGCTCTTCCCAGATACGGAAGTACGTACTAATGTAGTGCTTCACTATGAATGACGTACCTGACCCGGCGTTCGACCGGGACGGCGACGACCACCTGTACTCCCCCGGGGTCCGCGCGGCGTTGGCCGGGTTCGCCGTCGACGGCGACACCGCCGCGCTGGAAGCGGCCGCCGCCGTCCGCACGGCCGCGCGCGCCCTGGACCAGCTGCGCTCCCGGGGCACCGACAGCCGCGGCCTCAGCCCCGGCGCGCTCGACATCCTCATCCGGCTCGCCGGCCGCGAAGCCGGCACCAACGTCAAGGACCTGGCCGCGGCCGCCGGGGTCAGCTCGCGCAACGTCACCGGCCTCGTCGACACCCTGGAGCGCGCGGGGCTCGCCGCGCGGGGCCCCGACCCCCGCGACCGCCGGTCGGTGCTGGTCCGGATCACCCCGGACGGCCGGACGTGGCTCGAAGACTTCCGGCGCCCGTCCCAGGCGGCGATGGCCGCCGTGTTCCGCGGCTTCACCCCCGAGGAGACGACGGTGCTGCGGCACCTGTGCCTGCGTCTCGCCGAGAACCAGCAGCACCTCGCCCGCTACCTGGAGGACCGATGACCGACCCGACCCGCGAGGCCGTGCAGGCCTACCACCGGGCACGCTTCGACGGCGACGTGACCGCCGCGGCCGCCCGGCTCGCCGACACCTTTTCGTTCGAGAGCCCGCTGATGAGCTCCCACGACGTGCGCGGCCACCTCGACGGGCTCGCGGCGTTCGTGGCGGTGGTGACCGGGGTGGAGCTGATCAGCGAGCTCTACGGCGACTCGGAGGCCACGCTCGTCTACGACGTGCACACCGCGACCCCGGTGGGCGTCCAGCGCACGGCCGAGCACTTCCGGCTGCGGGACGGGAAGATCGAGGCGATCACGCTGATCTTCGACGCCACGCGCTGGCACCCGGTCATGGCAGCGGCGCCCGTCCGGCCGCCCGGATCCGCGGAGATCACGAGCTGAGCTCGAACCCGGACGGGACACCGCCGCGCTCGGTGTACCCGGCGCCCGGGCGCGCAAACGTCAGCGCCGGGACACCTGGTAGTACGCGATGAGCCAGGCGCCGCCGACCCGGCGGAGCACGACGCCGAGGCTGACCGGCAGCACCGGCCGGTCGGTGAAGCCGAAGTCGACGCTCGCATAGCCGAGCACCACGTCCTCGGCGAGCCGCCGGGTCTCCAGGACCCGGTAGTCCGCGGTCAGCCCGAGCGGTTGCGAGGCGTAGTACTCGGCGACGCCCGCGCGCCCGACGCTGTACGGGTGCAGACCCTGGAAAACGGCGTCTTCGGTGAAGACCGCCGCGACCCGGTCCGGCTCGTGCGCGTCGACCGCGGACTTCCACGCGTCCAGGACGCCGGTGAGGACGTCCGTTTCGGTGGTGGTCATCAGTGGCCCGCGCTCTGGCCGCCGTCGACGTGCAGGATCTCGCCGGTGACGAACGGCGCGCCCTCGAGGTAGGCGACCGCGTCGACGACGTCGGCGATGTCGCCCATCCGCCCGACCGGGTGCAGCGCCGCCAGGAACTCGTGGGTTTCGGCGGGGTGCATCGGCGTGCGGATGACGCCCGGCGACACGGCGTTCACGCGGATGCCGCGCTTCGCGTACTCGATCGCCAGCGCCTTCGTGACGGCGTTGAGGCCGCCCTTCGTCAGCGACGCCAGCGCCGAGGGCACCGAGCTGTCGGCGTGGTCGGTCAGGCTGGTGGTGACGTTGACGATGTGCCCGCCGCCGTTCTCGAGCATGGCGGCGATGGCGTGCTGCGTGACGTCGAAGAAGCCGCGCAGGTTGACGCCGGTGACCGCGTCGAAGTCGGCGCCGGTGTAGTCGGTGAACGGCTTCGCGACGAACAGGCCGGCGTTGTTGACCAGGGTGTCGACCCGGCCGAACGTGGCCAGCGCCCGCTCGATGACGCGGGCGCCGACGGCGGGGTCGGCGATGTCGCCGGGGACGGCGAGGATTTCGGCGTCCCCCGACGGGGTGATGGACCGCGAGTTGGCGACGACGGCGTAACCGAGCTTGCGGTACGACTCGACCAGCGCCGCGCCGATGCCCTGCGAAGCGCCGGTGACGACCGCGACTTTCCGGGTGCTCATGACTGTGGACCTCCTTGGGTTTTCGTCCTGAGCCGATGATGTGCCCGTCTCACGGAGACCCGCCACGACCGGTTCGCTCTCAGCTGGGAGGCCCGCGCTCCCATCGCACTAAGCTGCCGGAATGGAGCTACGCCAGCTTCGGTACTTCGTGGCCGTCGCCACGGAACTGAACTTCGGCCGGGCCGCGGAGCGGCTGCACATCGCGGGTCCTTCGCTGTCCCAGCAGATCAAGGCGCTGGAGCGCGACCTCGGGGTCCGCCTCTTCGACCGCGACCGGCGGTCGGTGTCGCTCACCGCGTGCGGCGAAGCGCTGCTGCCCCGGATCCGCGCGCTGCTGGAGCAGGCGGACGACCTGCGCCGCTCGGCGGCGGGTTTCGCCGCGACCGAGCCGGTGCGGCTGGGGTACGTCAACTGGCGCCCCGCCGACCTGCTCGACCGGGTGGCGGGGGTGGCGCAGTTGCACGTCGACACGTGGGTGCTGCCTTCGCACGCCCAGCTGCGCCGGGTCGCCGACGGCAGCATCGACCTGGCGATCAGCTGGGCGCGCGCGGCCGACCTGGCCGAGCACGACCTCGAGGGGCACCTGATCGGCGCGGACCGCCTGCACGCGATCGGCACCGGCACCGCGCCGGTCCGCGCGGCGGACACGGTCGTGCTGGTGGACGCGGACACGGCGAGCTGGGCGTCCTGGAACGTCTTCGCCGAGGAGTTCGCGGCCGCCACGGGGGCGAAGGTGGTCCGCACCCACGACGGCGGCATCACCGGTCCGGCGTTCTTCGACCACGTCCGCAAGCTGGGCCGCCCGGTGCTGAACTCCCCCAAGGGCCAGACGGCCCCGGTCCCGCCGGACCTCGCGCGGCGGCCGGTGGTCGACCCGGCGCCGTTCTGGACGTGGTCGCTGGTGTCCCGCCGGGACGAGAGCGGCGCGGCGGTCCGCGGCGTGATCGCGGCGTTGACGCGGGACGTCGGTTCGCTGGGGCTGGACACCGGGAACGGGTGGCTGCCCGCGGACGACCCGCACGCGAAAGCGGAGCAGACCCGCTCCCGCTCAGCGGAGGTCTGAGGGGGGTCGACCTGCGAGCGGAAGCGGGAGACTGAGACACCCCTTACAACGCACGGCCCCGGCCGGTGTTCCGGCCGGGGCACGTGACGTCCGTCGCTCAGCCGCAGGCCGTCCCGTTCACCGTGAACGCCGCCGGGTTCGCGTTGCTCCCGGTGTAGCTCCCGTTGAACCCGATCGCCACCGAGCGGCCCGGCGCCACCGAGCCGTTCCACGACAAGGACGTGGCGGTCACTTCCGCGCCCGACTGCGCCCAGGTCGCCGACCAGCCCTGCGTCACCTTCTGGCTGCCGGGGAAGGAGAACTTCAGCTTCCACGACGGCCACGCCGTGGTGCCGGTGTTGGTCAGGTTCACCGTCGCCGTGAAGCCGCCGTTCCAGGTGTTCGCCGAGTAGCCGACCGCGCAGCCGCCCGCCGCGAGCGTCGTGAACGTCGCCGCCGGCGAATCCGGCGAAGTCAGGCCGGTTCCGTTGCGCGCCACGACGACCACGTTGTAGGCGGTGGACGCCGACAGCCCGGTCAGCGTCGCGGTCGTCCCGGTGACGGTGGCGAGCACCGTGCGGGCCGAGCCGCTCACACGGACGACGTCGTAGCCCTTGACGCCGCTTTCCGGGTCGGCCGCCGCCGGCCAGGTCAGCGTCGCGCCGGTGGCCGAGACCGCGGACACGGCGGGCGTGCCCGGCGCGGTCGGGGCGGTGGTGTCCGCGCCGGACGGCGACTTCTCCGCCGTCCAGTTCGTCAGCCACGCCAACGCGGAGTTCCAGTTGATCGCGACCTCGTTGACCGAGTACGCCTGGATGTCGTCGACGAAGCAGCGCTGGGGCGCGCAGCCGGCGAGCAGGCGGGCGGCGGTCGGGTCCTGCAGGCCGCTGTTCGGCCCGCCGGACAGCGCGCCGGGCGGGGCGGTCGGCAGCGACGCGTCCAGCTCGTGCGCCCAGAACCGGTGGTGCACGTTCTGCACCGGCTGGTCACCGTGGCCGGAGACGTACGAGTAGTTCGCGGGGTTGCGGCCCAGCAGGTAGTCCATGGCCGCGAACGCGCCGTCGCGGTACTTGTCCTGCTTGGTGAAGTCGTACGCCAGGGCGAGCACGACGCCGTTGTTCGCGACCAGGCCGTTGGATCCCCACTCGTACGTGCCGTCGGCGGTCCGGTACGGCGCCGGGTAGCCCATGGTCCCGAGCTGCGCCAGGTGGCTGTCGGCGGTCGTGGTGATCGCCGTCTTGATCGCCGAGACGTCCACCGCGGGCAGGTCGGTGGGCACCAGGGCCAGGGTGATGTCGCCGAGCGCACCCGTCGAAGCCCAGTCGAAGCCGTGGGTGGAGAAGCTGACGCCGCGGTAGAGCGCGGACCCGGTGACGTCGCTGCGGTAGCCGCTCTTCCCCGTGGTGGCGAACAGCTCCGCGGCCGCCCAGTAGAACTCGTCGGTCACCGTGCCGTCGCTGTAGGTCCCGCCGCCGGTGCCGTCGTTCGGGTCGGCGAGCTTGTTCGGGTTCGCTTTCGCCGCCGCGTAAGCCTTTTCGGCCGCGGCGAGCAGCTTCGTCGAGTACGCCGGGTCGATCGTCCGCCACAAGCGGGACGCCTGCGCGGCGACGGCGGCCATGTTGAGCGTGGCGGCCGTGCTCGGCGCGGAGAGCCGGCGCGGCTGGCTGTCCTGGTCCGGCCGCGTCGGCAGGGCGGTCCACTCCGCGTCGTGGATCTTGTGGTGCACCATGCCCGCGTCCGGCGCGCCGTCGGGCACCTGCATCTTCAGCAGGAAGTCGACTTCCCAGCGGGCTTCGTCCAGGATGTCGGGCACGCCGTTGGCACGCTCGGGGATGGCGAGCTTGCCGTCGCCCAGCGCGCTCGCGTCGCCCACGCGCAGCGCCCGCTCGTACTCGTCGAGCAGCTGCCACGCGGCGATCCCGCCGTTGACGACGTACTTGCCGTGGTCGCCCGCGTCGTACCAGCCGCCGCGGACGTCGAGGGTGTAGCCGCAGTTCAGGTCCGCGCGGCAGGGAACGCGGTCGTCACCCTGGTTCGGCGCCACGTTGACGTGGCCCGCGGGCCGCGCGTAGGCGGCACCGGCGTACTGGGCGTCGATCGCGATCCCGCTGCGCTGGTGGTAGAAGAACGCCAGCGAGTCGTAGCGCAGCTGCTTGAGCCCGTCCGCGGCGATGGCGAACGGGAAGCTGGTTTCCGAGCCCACGGTCAGGGTGTAGCCGGTGCCCTGGGTGTCGTAGGCGGAGAAGTCGATCTCGTGCACCTTTTCGCCGGAGGCGGCGTCCGCGCCGCGCGGGCGGGTCTGGCCGGTGGCGACGGCGGTGCCGGCCGAGTTCTTCAGCGTCCACGTCAGCGGCGTGGTCGCGTCGCTGATCACGGTGGCCCGCTTGGGCAGGCCGGGCACGTAGCTCTCCTGGTTCACCCGGATGCCGCTGGTCGGCGGGAGGCCGCCGGGCGGGACCACGCCGCCGACGAGCGAAATGTTGTCCAGGCAGACGGTGTTGGCCGCGGCCTGGCCGCCGAACCAGAACGCCAGCTGGCCGTTCCCGGCCGCCGGGAAGTCCAAAGTGGACGTGAAGGTGACGGTGAAGTGCTGCTTCGCGGGCGTGACCGTCAGATCGGTGCGCGAGATCTGCCGGTACGGCGAAACGGCTTCCCCGGCGACGGCGGAGATCTGCTGGCTGGTCGTCGCGTGCGCGTCGAACGTCAGGGTGTAGGGCTGCCCGGCTTCGAAGGGCACGCCGTTCTGGCCGGACAGCGCGTCGTAGCCGTTGGCCGTGCCCCCGGGGACGGCGGTGCAGAACTCCCCGTCGGTGACCCGGGCGGTCGTGCCCGAACCGGCCCACCAGGGATCGGCGCTGCCGCTGTCGAAGGTGCCGTTGAGCAGCCGCTCGTAGTCCACGGCGGACGCGGGCACGGCGCCCGCCGTCAGCCCCAGCACCGCGGCGGCCAGGACGGCCGTGATCTTCCTCGCCCGCATTCGCCCTCTCCTCGTCGTCGAGTTTGGGAGCGCTCCCAGTCGAGGGACTGTAACCACCGCGGCACACCCTTGGCAATCACCCGGCGACCGACCGCGACAGCCGCATTTCGAAAATTGATCACGGTCACCCCCTTTGCCTCGCGGTTCCGCTGTGGTTTCATCGGATTCGATTCATGCTGAGAGCGCTCCCAGGGCGCTACCCACGACGAAGTGGAGACGGCACGATGAAACTCAAGCACGCCCTTTCCGCGGTCCTGCTGACCGCCGCCGGGCTGATCGCACCGCTCGCCGGCGCCCCGGCCGCGCACGCGGACACGCTGATCTGCGACCAGTACGGCTCGACGACGATCGGCGGCCGGTACGTCGTCATGAACAACCGCTGGGGCAGCAGCGCGACACAGTGCATCAACGTCACGAGCAGCGGGTTCCGCATCCAGACCCAGCAAGGGTCGACCAGCGGCGGCGCCCCGCTGTCCTACCCGGCCGTCTACGCCGGGTGCCACTACGGCAACTGCTCCCCCGGCACGAACCTGCCCCGTCAGCTCAGCCGGATCGGCAGCGCGCCGTCGTCGATCTCGTACACCTACGTCGGCGGGTCGGTCTTCGACGCCTCCTACGACATCTGGATGGACCCGACCGCGAAGACCAACGGGGTCAACCAGATGGAGCTGATGATCTGGTTCAACCACACCGGGAACGTGCAGCCGGTCGGCGGGAAGGTCGGCACCACCAGCATCGGCGGGCGGGGCTGGGACGTCTGGCAGGGCAACAACGGCGGCAACGACGTGGTTTCCTACGTGGCCCAGTCCACGATTTCGGGCTGGTCGTTCAACGTGCTGGACTTCGTCAACGACGTCGACAACCGCACCCGCGTCGACCGCTCCTGGTACCTGACCAGCATCCAGGCCGGGTTCGAGCCGTGGAGCGGCGGGGTCGGCCTCGCCGTCAACTCCTTCTCGGCCTCGGTGAACTAGTGGATCGGGTCTGCCGACCCCTCCCGGGCGGCAGACCCGACCCGGCCGGCTCAGCCGCAGCCGGCCACCGCCGGCGTTCCGGACCCGGTGGCCTGGAAGCCGAACTCCGTGTACTGACCGGCCGCGACGTGGCCGTTGTAGCTCACGTTCGACCACCGGTCACCGCTGCGCTGGACGTTCCAGGAATTGGTCACCGCGGCCCCGGACGGCAGGGTGAGCGTCACCGTCCAGGCGTTGAGGTCCGCGGACCCGGCGGTCACCCGGACCGTCGCCACGAAACCGCCGTTCCACGCGTTCATCGACACCGACGCCGAACACGTCCCCGGCGGCGGCGTGGTCGTCGGGGTGGTCGGCGTCGTCGGGGTGGTGGGCGTCGTCGGGGTCGTCGGGGTGGTGGTCGGCGTGCCCGGTGCCGCGTTGAGCGCGTCCAGGACGCCGTTGTACGCGGCCTTCTTGTTCCCGTTCCCGTCGAACAGCAGCGGGTTTTCGCCCGAGCGCCAGGAATCGGTGTCGCGGATGCCCCACGTGGTGATCCCGGCGCACCGCGGCACGTTCACGCACGCGCGCGTGGTGGCGGCGTACGCGCTCGACGACGCCTGCGCGATGTCCAGCTCGGTCAGCTGCACGTCCACGCCGAGCGCGGCGAAGTTGGTCAGCGTCGTCTGGAAGCTGCTCGGCGGGCCGCCGCTGCCGAAGTGGGACTGGAAGCCGACGCAGTCGATCGGGACGCCGCGGGACTTGAAGTCCTGCACCATCCGGTAGACGCCCTGTGTCTTGGCGGCCGACCAGTCCTCGATGTTGTAGTCGTTGTAACAGAGTTTGGCGACGGGATCGGCGGCACGGGCGGTCCGGAAGGCGACCTCGATCCAGTCGTTGCCGGTCCGCTGCAGGTTGGAGTCGCGGCGGCCGCCGGACCCGCCGTCGGCGAAGGCCTCGTTCACCACGTCCCAGGCGTAGATCTTGCCGCTGTAGTGGCCGGCGACCTGCGTGATGTGGTTGATCAGCGCCTGCCGCAGCGCACTGCCTTCCATGCCCTGCATCCAGCCGGGTTGCTGCTGGTACCAGGCGAGGGTGTGCCCCCGCATGCGCATGCCCGCGCCGAGCGCGTGGTTGACGATCCGGTCGGCGTTGGTGTAGTTGAACTGACCTTGGGACGGCTCCGTGGCGTCCATCTTCATCTCGTTTTCCGGCGTCACCATGTTGAATTCACGGTCCAAAATGGACACGTAGGTGCCGTCGGAGAGTCGCGAAGCGGCAACGGCGGCGCCGAAGTAGCGCCCGCTCTGCGCAGCGGACGCGCCGAGCGTGGTCGCCGCGCCGGCGGGACTCGCGGTGAGCAGCGTGGCGCCCACCGCGGCCACCGAGACAGTCGCCGCGAGCGCGGCGCGAAGTGCGGAAATTTTCATGGTCGGACACTTTCGGGGGTTCGGGTGCTCCGGGCGTGCTCGATCGACCGGCCCGTCGTCACGAGTACCGCCGCGTACTCCTGAGAGCGCTCCCAGACCGGTGCGCAGACACACGGTAGCCAGGCGGACCGGCTCAGTCAATGGCGCTCGAGCGGCGAAGGTTCGTCTCCGGCACCCGGCAAAGTCGGCCGGGACAGCCGATCCGGCCGCACGCACGCCATGAAGGGGTCGTTCATCTCGCCAGACGCCATGAACGACCCCTTCATGACATCCCGACACCGGAAGTCGCACCGGCCCCGCCGCCCCGGCGCGCGGTGCCAAGAAGGATCATGAACGACCCGTTCATGACGCCGGGCGACAGGGCTCCGGCAAAGTCGCGTCGGTGCAGCCCGCAGCGTTGCACCAGCGTCTTGAATGACTCATTCAGGACCTCCGAAGACCTGAATGAGTCATTCAAGACGTGGGGCGAGCGGGTCACCGACGGCCGAGCGGCCCGGCCGCGTGACTTTGCCGGGACCCCGGCCGTGATGTCGTGAACGACTCGTTCAGGTCGTCTGGTGAGGTGAACGACCCGTTCATGACGTGCGGGCAGCCTGATCGGCCCTGCTGATCCGACTTTGCCGGGGCCCTGACGCCGGGCGAGATGAACGAGTCGTTCACGACATCCCGCGCCCCGCACTCAGGGAAGTCCAAAGGCGCCGGTCCCCTGGCCGCCGTCCGGCTTCGCCGCGGCCGCGCCGGAAAGGCGGGCCTGGGCCGGGCGTGCGGGAACCGCGCCTGCTCAGGAACCCGCGAGGCCGCCGATCAGCAGGTCCACGATCCGCCCGGCCAGCTCCCGGAGCTCAGCCGGATCCTGCCCGGGAATCCGGTGGTACCACGTATCGATCGCGTTCAAATTGCTGAGCAACGTCCGAGTGGCGAGCGCGGCATCGACCTCCCGCAGCGAACCGTCCGCGATCCCATCGGCCACCACCCCGCGGAACAACCGCTCGTAATCACCGCGCAGCCCGTTCAGCTCCTGGAGCGTGTCCCGCTGCCGCGGCTTGAGCGCGGTCGCGACCTGCCCGCGCACGGCCTGGTGCACGACGTGGTGGTAAGCCAGGTCCTCCATCAGGTTCACCGCGTGCGCCACCGCCATCGCAACGAGCCGATCGCGGCCCGTGCCGGCGCCCTGGGCGAGGTGTTCGACGCGGTCGCGGACCCGGCCCATGGCCTCCTCGTACACCGCCAGGAAGATGTCGAACTTCGACCGGAAGTGGTAGTACACCAAGCCCTTGGTCGCGCCCACCTCACGTGCGATGTCGTCGATCGTGGCGTTGGCGAACCCGTGCGCCATGAACGCCTCGGCCGCGGCGTCGAGGATCCTCCGCCGCGCGCCGGGCTCGAGGTCCGGGCTCGCGCTCACTGTTCGTCCTCCTCGCCTGCGACCGCGTCATCGTCTCACGGCCGCCGGGCGGCTCTTGACGGCGACACGCGCCAACTCTACCGTGATACTCCGTAGTATTGCAGGTCAGACGCGGTACCGCACCTGAAGGGCGTCCGATGACGAACGCACGAGACCTCCTGCACGAACTCGCCACCAAGAAGGCCGTCACCCGGCTTCTCCCGGTGCTCGGCATCGCCTACTTCATGTCCTACGTGGATCGGACGAACGTCGCGCTCGCCAAGACGGCGCTCGCGGCCGACGTCGGGATCAGCGCGGCCGCGTACGGGCTCGGCGCCGGCCTGTTCTTCGTGAGCTACGCGCTGCTCGAAGTGCCGAGCAACCTGGTCCTCTACCGCGTCGGCGCCCGCGCGTGGATCACGCGCATCGCCGTCAGCTGGGGCGCGGTGTCGGCCGCGATGATGTTCGTGGCGGACGACCTGTCCTTCTACCTCCTGCGCCTGCTGCTCGGCGCCGCGGAGGCGGGCCTGTTCCCGGCGATGATGTACCTGGTCACGCAGTGGTTCTCGCAGAAGCACCGGGTGACGGTCGTCGGGTTCATCTACACCGCGCCGTGCATCGCCGTCATCATCGGCTCGCCCGTCGGCGGCGCGCTGATGGAGCTGCACGGCGTCGCCGGGCTGCGCGGCTGGCAGTGGATGTTCCTGGTGGAGGGCCTGGTCACCATCCTCATCGGCGCGGTCGTCTGGTTCGCGCTGCCCAGCCGCCCCGCCGACGCGAAGTGGCTCACCGCAGACGAAGCCGCGGTGCTGACCGAACGCGCCGTGGGCCAGACGTCGGCGTCGCCGACCCGGCTCCGCGGGAGCCTGCGGCTCGCGTTCGGCCGCCCGACCGTGCTGCTGCTCGGCGCCATCTACCTGATCAACCAGTCGATCGGCGGCGGCATCGGCTTCAACTTCCCCGCGTACATCCAATCACTGGGCCTGAACAGCCCGTTCCTGATCGGGCTGGTGGCGGGCAGCGGCGGCATCTCGGCGCTGGCCGGCGTGCTGTTCTTCCCGTGGTTCAAACGCCGCCACGGCCACGAGGTCGCGCTCATCGGCGTGTGCGCGAGCGCGGTTCTCCTGGTGCTGCTGGGTTTCCTCGTCTCGCGCAATCCCGTGTGGAGCGTCAGCCTGCTGTTCATCTCGAACTTCTTCGCCTTCGGCACGCTCCCGCTGTTCTGGTCGGTCGCGATGGCGCGCCTGTCCGGCCTGGTGGCCGCGGCGGGGCTGGCGTTCATCAACATGCTCGGGATCACCGGCGGCTTCATCGGCCCGTACGTCTACGGCTTGGTGGAAAGCAGCACCCACAGCCTGGTCGTCCCCTACTACGTCTTCGCCGCGGCGGCCGTCGTCGCGGTCGCGCTGGTCCCGGTGCTGGCGGCCGCGATCCGGCGCGACGCGCGCAAAGACCAGGCCCCGGCGCCGAGCGCGGAACTTCCGGTCCAATGAGGATCGCGCTCGTGGTGGCGCTGCTGGCCGGGGTGCTCGCCGCCCCGGCCGCGGCCGCCGGGCCGCTGCGGTACGTGGCGCTCGGCGACTCTTCGGCCGCCGGGCCGGGGATCCCGGTGCAGATCGACGCGCCGTGCCTGCGCTCCGACCACGACTGGCCGCACCTGCTCGCGGCACGGCTCGGCGCGGCGCTCACCGACGTCACCTGTTCCGGCGCGACCACCGCCGATCTCACCGGGCGGCAGGCGGGGGTGGTCGCGCCGCAGTTCGCCGCGCTGCGGCGCGACACCGGCCTGGTGACGCTGGCGATCGGCGCCAACGACATCGCGCTCGGGTCGGCGTTCGTGACGTGCGCGAGCCCGGACGAGCCGGTCACGCCGTCGTGCGAAGAGCAGTACGGCACGGTGTTCCCCGCGCGGATCGCCGCCACTGCACCGAAGATCGCCGCCGCGCTCGAGGAGATCCACCGCCGCTCCCCCGCCGCGCGCGTGGTCGTCACCGGCTACCTGACGTACTGGCGCCCGGGCGGCTGCTACCCGGCCGACCCGTTCACCGCCGCCGACGCCGGCTTCATCCAGGCGACGTTCGACCGCCTGATGACGATGCTCGCCGACCAGTCCCGGCGGCACGGCGCGTCCTATGTGGACATCCGGGGGCCGAGCGCCTCGCACGGCCTGTGCACCGCACCGGCCCAGCGCTGGCTGGAGGGCGCGGTCCCGGCGTCGCCGGCGTACCCGTACCACCCGAACGCCGCGGGCATGGCAGCTGCCGCCGCGGTCATCGGCGCCCGGCTCGGCTCGCCTTCCGGAACTCGCGGTTGAGGGCCGAGATGCTCGCGAACGGGATCCCCTTCGGGCACGACGCCACGCACTCCCCCGTGTTCGTGCAGCCGCCGAAGCCCTCCGCGTCCATCGCGTCGACCATGTCCAGGACCCGTTGCGCGCGTTCGGGCTGCCCCTGCGGCAGCAGCGAAAGGTGCGTCACCTTGGCCGCGGTGAACAGGGTGGCCGAGCCGTTGGGGCAGGCCGCCACGCAGGCGCCGCAGCCGATGCAGGTCGCGTTGTCGAACGCGAGGTCGGCGTCCGGTTTGGGCACGGGCGTCGCGTGGGCGTCCGGGGCGCTGCCGGTGGGGGCGCTGACGTAACCGCCGGCCTGGACGATCCGGTCGAGCGCCGACCGGTCGACGACCAGGTCCTTGATCACCGGGAAACCCTTGGCGCGCCACGGTTCGACGTCGATCACGTCGCCGTCGGCGAACGAGCGCATGTGCAGCTGGCACGACGTCGTGCGCTCGGGCCCGTGGGCCTGCCCGTTGATCACGACGCCGCAGGAGCCGCAGATGCCTTCGCGGCAGTCGTGGTCGAACGCGACGGGTTCCTCGCCGGCGGCGATCAGTTCCTGGTTCAGCACGTCCAGCATTTCGAGGAAGGACATGTCCGGGCTGATCCCGTCGACCGGGTAGGAGACCAGCCTGCCCTCGGTCGCCGGGCCGGCCTGGCGCCAGATGCGGACGGTGAGTTTCACGTGTAGCTCCGCTGGGTCGGGTGGACGTGCTCGAAGGTCAGTTCTTCGCGGTGCAGCACGGGTTTCTCGCCGTACTCCCACGCGGCGACGTACGCGAAGTTCTCGTCGTCGCGCCGGGCTTCGCCGTCCGGGGTCTGGTGTTCTTCGCGGAAGTGCCCGCCACAGGACTCTTCGCGGGCGAGCGCGTCGACGAGCAGGAGTTCGGCCAGCTCGAGGAAGTCCGCCACCCGGTTCGCCTTTTCCAGCTCCTGGTTGAGTTCCGCGCCACTGCCGGGGATGCGGACGTCGCGCCAGAACTCGGCACGCAGCTCCGGCACCCGTTCCAGGGCCTTGCGCAGGCCTTCGCGGGTGCGGGACATCCCGCAGTGGTCCCACATCAGCACGCCGAGCTCGCGGTGGAACGAGTCGACCGACCGCGTGCCCTTGACCGCCAGCAGCCGCTCGATCCGTTCGCGCACTTCGGTTTCCACCGGCGCGGCGGCCTCGGGCCGGACCTCGTCGAGCCGGGTCGAGCCGAGGTAGTCGTTCAGCGTGGCGGGCAGCACGAAGTAGCCGTCGGCGAGGCCCTGCATCAGCGCCGACGCGCCGAGCCGGTTCGCGCCGTGGTCGGAGAAGTTCGCCTCCCCGATCACGAACAGCCCGGGGATCGTGCTCTGCAGGTCGTAGTCCACCCAGAGCCCGCCCATCGTGTAGTGGATGGCCGGGTAGATCCGCATCGGCACGGTGTACGGGTCTTCCGCCGTGATGCGCTGGTACATGTCGAAGAGGTTGCCGTAGCGGGCTTCGATCGCCGGGCGGCCGAGGCGCGCGATCGCGTCGGCGAAGTCCAGGTAGACGCCGAGGCCGCCGGGCCCGACGCCGAACCCGGCGTCGCAGACGTTCTTCGCCGCCCGCGAAGCGATGTCCCGCGGCACGAGGTTGCCGAAGCTCGGGTACTGGCGTTCGAGGTAGTAGTCGCGCTCGTCTTCCGGGATCTCCGCCGGTGGCCGGGTGTCGCCCTTTTCCTTCGGGACCCAGATCCGGCCGTCGTTGCGCAGCGACTCGCTCATCAGCGTCAGCTTCGACTGGTGCTCGCCCGAACGCGGGATGCACGTCGGGTGGATCTGGGTGAAGCACGGGTTCGCGAAGTACGCCCCGCGCTTGTGCGCACGCCAGATCGCGGTGGCGTTGGAGCCCTTCGCGTTGGTGGACAGGTAGAAGACGTTGCCGTAGCCGCCGGTCGCCAGGACGACGGCGTCCGCGAGGTGCGTCTCGATCTCCCCGGTGACGAGGTCCCGCGCGACGATCCCGCGGGCCCGGCCGTCGACGACGACCAGGTCGAGCATCTCGGTCCGCGGGTGCAGCTCGACGTTCCCGGCGTCGATCTGCCGCGACAGCGCCTGGTAAGCGCCGATCAGCAGCTGCTGGCCGGTCTGGCCGCGCGCGTAGAACGTGCGCTGCACCTGCACCCCGCCGAACGAGCGGGTGTCGAGCAGGCCGCCGTACTCGCGGGCGAACGGCACGCCCTGGGCCACGGCCTGGTCGATGATCTGCGCCGACACCTGCGCGAGCCGGTACACATTGGACTCCCGCGACCGGAAGTCGCCGCCCTTCACCGTGTCGTGGAACAGCCGGTGGACGGAGTCGCCGTCGTTGCGGTAGTTCTTCGCGGCGTTGATCCCGCCCTGCGCCGCGACCGAGTGCGCGCGCCGCGGCGAGTCCTGGAAGCAGAACTGCACGACGTGGTAGCCCTGCTCGGCCAGCGTCGCGCCCGCCGAACCCCCGGCCAGCCCGGTGCCGACCACGATCACGCGGTGCTTGCGCCGGTTGGCCGGGTTCACCAGCTTGGCCGCGAACTTCCTTTGGTCCCAGCGCTTTTCGAGCGGGACGGCGGGTGCCTTGGTGTCGGCGATCGGGTCGCCGGTCAGGTAGTCGGTCATCAGCGCACCAGTCCGGTCATGATCGCGACCGGGACGAGGGCGTAACCGCCCGCGACCACGACCGCGGTCGTGCTGCCGAGGAGTTTGATCGCGCGTTCCCGCCGGGCGCTGGTGACGCCCAGCGTCCGCGCGGCGCTGGCGAAGCCGTGGTGGATGTGCAGGCCCAGCATCGCGAGCGCGGCGAGGTAGATCAGGTTGACCCACCAGACCTGGAAGTCCGCGACGAGGTTGTGGTACGGGTCGCCGGGCACGAAGTCCCGGTTCACCGCGCCGACGGTGAAGTCGAGGATGTGCCAGATGATGAACAGCGCCAGCGTGGCACCACCCCAGCGCATGGTGCGCACCGCGAAGGTGGCGCGCACCGGCCGCCGGTGGACGTAGCGCACCGGCCGCGCGCGCAGGTCGCGCCGGGCCAGCTGCACCGCCGCGGTGACGTGCAGGACCAGCGCGGCGAGCAGGACCACCCGCTGGATCCAGAGGAACCACTCGTAGCGCAGCACCGGCTCGCCGAGCGTGCGCAGCCAGTGGGCGTAGTGGTTGAGGTCGCCGGCCCCGAGGAACGTCTTGAGGTTGCCGACCATGTGCGCCACCACGAACGCGAGCAGCAGCGCGCCGCTGACCGCCATGACGATCTTCTTGCCGATCGTCGAGGCCCAGAAGTCCCGGACGGGCCGCCGGGTTGCGAGGTCGTTCACCACCCGCTCGACGTTAGGTGGGCCTTCTTGAGAGGTCAAAGACATGAAAACTCTGCTCTTCATAGCCAGCGGCTATCATGGCGGGGTGCAGTTCCAGCAGCTCGCCTACTTCGTGGCCGTCGCCGAACACCGGCACTTCACCCGCGCCGCCGAACAGGTGCGCGTCGCCCAGCCCTCGCTGTCGCAGCAGATCCGCGCGCTCGAACACGACCTGGGCGCGCCGCTGTTCCACCGGATCCGCGGCAACGTCACCCTCACCGAAGCGGGCGAAACCCTGCTCCCGATCGCGCGGCGCATCCTCGCCGAGACCGAAACCGCCCAGCGGGCCATCCGGGAACTGGACGAGCTCGACCGCGGCCGCGTCCGGCTGGGCGCGCCGCCCAGCCTGTGCACGGGCCTGCTGCCCGCGATGCTGGCCGCGTTCCGCCGCCGCTACCCGGGCATCCAGCTGGAGCTGCACGAAAGCGGCTCGGGCGACCTGCGGCAGCGCCTGTCCGAAGGCGCGCTGGACCTGGCCCTGCTGGCGAGCGCCCCGGCGGACCCGCACCTGGCGGCGACGCCGTTGCTGCTGGAGGAACTGGTGGTCGTCTCCCCGGTCGACGCCCCGCTCGCGAGTACCCGCCTCGGCATCCGCGACCTGGCCGACGTCCCGCTGGTGATGTTCCGCCGCGGCTACGACGTCCGCGAAGCGACGGTGAACGCCTGCCGCGCCGCGGGTTTCGAGCCGTCGTTCGCGATCGAGGGCGGCGAAATGGACGCGGTCCTGGAGCTGGTCCGCGCGGGCCTGGGCGCGGCGGTGGTCCCGAGCACGGTGGCGGGCGACCGGTTCCGGATGACGCGGTTCGCCCCGGAAGCGGGGATGACGCGGGTGGTCCAGCTCGCGGTCCGCCGTGAGGTGGACCCGACCCGCGCGGTGCGCGCCCTGCGCGACGCGATCGTCGGTTTCGTCGCGGACCGGAAGCGCCTCCCGGTGGGCCTGGTGTCGCTTGTGGACGGTCGGACGGCAGACTGAGCCGGCCGGTGCTTCGTTGCGCCGTCCAGGTGAACCGTGGCGGGAATCCGTTACACCGGGTGCCCGGTTCGCGCCTCTGTTGGCGTGACCGAGCAGCCCGAGCACTCCCACCGCGTCCGACGCGCCGTCGTCTGGATCGGCGGCCTGGCGGCCCTCGTCCAGATCTCAGTGTTCACCTTCCCCGTGGCCGAAGCGTCCTGGCGGCGGGAACCCTGGGTCCGGGACCTGGTGGCCGGCCACTTCCCCGCCATCGTCGGCCTCCCGTCGGCGGCCCTGGCCTCGTTCCTGATCATCGCCGCCTTCGAAGCGCGCTTCGACCGGATCAAGATGCGGCTGGGCACACTCGTCGAGTTCCACGGCGCCGCCGGACCGATCGTCCTGTGGATCCTTTGTTTCACCGCGATGTCCATGGGCATCAAACTGGTCTGGTGAGCTGCCGGTGGCGGCCCGGGGTCGTCCCGACGATCGCCGTGAACGCCGTGATGAAGCCGCTCGGGTTCGCCCAGCCGCAGGCGTGGGCCACCCGGGTCGTGTCGTGGCCCTCCGCGAGCAGGACGAGCGCGTGGTGGACGCGCAGCTGGGTGCGCCACTCGTAGAACGTCATGCCGAGTTCGTCGCGGAACAGCCGGCTCAGCGTGCGGGCGCTCGCCCCGCTGCGGCGGCCCAGCTCGGCGAGCGGAGTGGTGTCGGCGGGGTCGTCGTACAGCACCCGCGCGACGGCCCGCAGCCGGTCGTCACGGGGTTCCGGCAGCTGCAGCGGCTGCTCCGGCGCTTCCCGGAGTTCCTCGACGAGCACCCGGCGCAGGCGGGAACTGGCCGCGCGGTCGTACTCGCGGGTGCCGGTCAGCGCGAGCAGGACCTCACGGGCGAGCCCGGACGCGGCGAAGACCGCGGGGTGCACGGGAACGAGCCGGGCCAGGGACGCCGGCAGGAAGACGATCCGCATGTCGGTGTGGCCGTGCGCCCGGTGGTGGTGGCGGAACCCGGCGGGGATCCAGGCGACCCGGTTGGCGGGCACCACCGACGTCCCCCGCCCGGAGTGCACCGACAGCACCCCGCGAGCCGCGTACACCAGGTGCCCGCGGTCGTGGGCGTGCGCCTGGCTGCTCGCCCCCGGAGCCCACAGGTGCGCCCCGCCGGAGGGCCAGATCCGCGAAGCTTGGCGTCCGATGGGCATGACTTGGCATTCTACCGGTGGTCGGCCAGGGCGTCGCGGGCCGAGAGTGGCGGACATGAAGATGAGAGCAGCGGTCTGCGTCCGCCCCGGCGGCCCGGAAGTCCTGGAGGTCCGCGAGGTCCCGGTCCCCGCGGTCCGGCCCGGCTGGAGCCTGGTCCACGTCCGGGGCGCGGGCCTGAACCGTTCGGAGCTGCGGACCCGCCAGGGCCACTCCCCGACGGTGACCTTCCCGCGCGTGCTGGGGATCGAATGCGTGGGCGTCCTGGCCGAATCGACCGACCCCGCCCTCGCCGAGGGCACCACCGTCGCCGCGGTGATGGGCGAGCTGGGTCGGCGGTTCGACGGCGGCTACGCGGAATACGCGCTGGTGCCGAACGCTTTGCTGATGCCGGTCAAGACGACGTTGCCGTGGCCGGTGCTGGCCGCGCTGCCCGAGACGTTCATGACCGCCCAGGGCGCCTTGGACACTCTCGGCATGGAGCCCGGCTCGCGGCTGCTGATCCGGGGCGGTACGTCATCGGTGGGCATGGCGGCTGCGTCGCTCGCGGCCGCGTACGGTGTCGAGACCGCCGCCACTACCCGCCGGGAAAGCAAAGCGGCGGCGCTGACTGCGGATTACGCCTTGATCGATGATGGCTCGTCGTTGGCGGGCGGGGTGCGCTCGATCTGGCCTTCGGGACCGGATTACGTTCTCGACCTGGTTGGTGCGAGGACGGCTCTGGAGTCGTTGAGCCTGGTGCGTCGTGGGGGCACCGTGTGTGTGGCGGGGTCGTTGAGCGGGTGGGTGATTCCGGAGCTGGAGCCGATCGCGATGATTCCGTCCGGTACGAAGCTCACTGCCTTTCATAGCGACACGCTCAAGGGGAATGCGTCCGTGCTGCAGCGAATCGTCGATGCGGTGGAGGGCGGGGTGTGTCCGTCTCATTTGGACCGGGTGTTCGCGTTGGACGACATTGTCGCGGCGCACCGCGCTATGGAGGATGATGAGGGCGCTGGCAAGTTCGTTGTGATTCCGTAGCGGTGATGCTGCCACCGGGATAGCTACCTGATAGGCAGTTCAACCACGTGGGGATAGGCCCGTCGCCGGTGGCTGCGGGCCTTTCCCATCTTCAGGCTGCGAATGGCAGAAGCTGATGGATGTTGTTGCGCCTGGGTTTTCGGCGTTTGTCCAAGAACCGGGGCGGGAGGAATTCGGGGTGGCCGTCGGTGGCGATGCGGACCTCCCAGCCCGACCGGTGCAGCAACCGATGATGGTGGCCGCAGAGCAGGACCAGGTTCGCCAGGTCGGTCAGGCCGCCCTCGGACCAGTGGTGGATGTGGTGCCCCTGGCAGTGGCGGGGTGGGCGGTGACAGCCCGGGAACGCGCAGCCACGGTCGCGCAGGAACAACGCCCGGCGCAACCCGGGTGAGATCAGGCGGCGGGCCCGGCCGAGGTTCAATGGTTCGCTGGCGGTGCCCAGGACCGCGGGGATCAGGGTGCAGTCGCAGGCGTGGACGCGGGCCTCGGCGGCCGAGATCAGGCCGGTGTCACCCAGGGTCGCCGTGCCGAGTCCGGAGCGCAGGTCGGTGAGGGAGACCGCGACCATCACGTGGGTGCGTTCCCCGGCCTGGGTCGGCAGCTCTGGGGAGTTGAGGGCCAGGTCGAGGGCGTCGGAGAAGGCGTCGCCATAGCGTTCCTGCGGGGACCGGAAATCATCGGCACCGCGGCGTTCGGCGAGGGAGTCGAGGAGGACGCTGGCGCGGGTGCCGGTCTCGTCGTCGAAGCGGCCAGAGAGTTCCCAGGTGCCGGTGCGTTTGCGACGCAGCGACAGTTCCCGCACCGGTGTGGTGGGTTCGGTGTCGTCGGGGGCGGTGCCGTCGGGGTCGAGGTGCGCCAAGATCCGGGCGCCGAGGGCGGCGACCTGTTTGTGGCCCGCGTCGGCGGCGAAGGCCAGCAGATCTGCCTCGGCGGTGTCGCGATGGGAGGCGGGGATCCGGGTGACCGCATCGATGATGGTGTCGATCATCGGGGTGCTCAACCGACCAGCAAGGGCGGCGATACCGGTGGCGGGGGCGACGGCGGGGGTGGCGTTGAGAGAGTGGCTGGGGTGCAGGGCGTGGGCTCGTTTGACCATCTTGTCGGCGGCGGTGCGGGGGAGGTCGGCGAGATGCTCTAAGAGTCGGGCGGCAGAGCGATAGCCGAACAGTTCCTGCACGCCGCGGGATTCGATCTCCACGAGCAGCGCACCGATCTCGGCTTCGGCGGAGCGCATGACGGTGAGCAGCGAAACGATGCGGTCGGCCAAGGCCTCCGCGTCTGCTTGCCACACCGCTTCTCTGTCCACACACCAAGATTACCGGTGTACGAACAGACGTTCATCACACGATCAGGGTAACTGTTCAGGTCGTTTCGGGCTGCGATCTGGCTTGTGGAATGATCTTGTTGTGGGGGAAAGGTGTTCGTCCGTCGTATGACGAGCTGGCCGCGCTGGTCGCAACGCAGGCGGTAGAGCTCGCTCGTGCGCGGGAGGAGATCACCGCGTTGCGGGACGAGGTCGCCCAGCTGAAACGCCTCCTCGGAATGAATTCGGGGAACTCGTCGATGCCGCCGTCATCGGACCGGTTCAGCAAACCCGCCCCGGAGTCGTTGCGGGACAAGACCAACCGCAAGCAGGGCAAGCAGCCGGGCGCGCCGGGGTCGAGCCTGTCGCTGGTCACCGACCCCGACCAGATCGTGGATCATGTGCCGTCGTCGTGTTCGGGATGCGGCACCGGGCTGCGCCGGCGCGACGAGGTCGGGGTGACACGCCGGCAGGTGGTGGACCTGCCCGAGGTGCGCCCGGCGGTGACCGAGCACCGTCTGCACCGGCTGCGGTGCCGCGGATGCCGCGCCGGCGCCGGCCGAGGCGACCGCGCCCGCCTGCTACGGACCGAACGTGACCGCGTTGGCGGTCTATCTGCTGACCTACCAGCACATCCCTGTCGCCAGAACAGCACAACTGGTGGAAGACCTGCTCGGGCTGCCGGTGTCGACCGGCTGGGTCGCCGGCGTCCTCACCCCGGTCGCCACCCAGCTCGACGGATTCGCCCAGCAGGTCGAGGACGCGTTGCGAGCAGCGTCGGTGGCACACTTCGACGAGACCGGCATCCGAGTCGAAGGCAAGAACTGGTGGCTGCACGTCGCCTGCACACCCCAGCTCACCGCCTACTTGCCCCATCCCCAGCGCGGAGGTGAGGCAATGGACGAGTTCGGGATCCTCACCCGGTTCCGTGGTGTCGCGGTTTACGACGGCCTGATGTCCTACCAAGACTTCGGGCGCAAACACGCCCGCTGCAACGCCCACCATCTCCGCGTACTCGTCGCAGCCGGCGAAGCCCACCCCGAGCACTCCTGGCCCAAGATCGCCATCACCACCCTCGAACAGCTCAACACCGCCGCCCACACCGCGCGCGAGGCCGGCTTGGCTGCGATCCCCGCCCACGTCGTCGATCCGTTGCTCTCGAGGTTCGTCCGCACGATCAACGTCGGCCTGCTGCTGCACCCACCGGATCGGGGGCGCAAGCAAAGCAAGACCCGGAACCTGCTGGTGCGCCTGCGCGACTACCAGCACCAAGTGCTGCTCTTCGCCCGCGACCTCACCGTCCCCTTCACCAACAACCAAGCCGAACGCGACCTGCGCATGATCAAGGCACAACTGAAGATCTCCGGTGGCTGGCGCACCCCACACGGCGCCCACGCCTGGCTACGCGTCCGCAGCTACATCTCCACCGCCCGCAAGAACGGCCACGTCATCACCGCACTACGCGACGCCATCACCGGAAACCCCTGGCTACCAACAACAATCGAAACGGCCTGAACAGTTACCGATCAGGTGGTCGATGATCAACGCACGGAGACATCGTGACGCGCGGCGAACGCACCCAGCGCAGCCCGCCGCCGCTCGGGATCAGCCTCGCCCGGGCTGATGACAACCCGCGTAACCCCCTCCGCCGCAAGGACTTCGACATCCAAAGGCGACATGTCGAGAGAACCCCACCGCGTGTACTCCAGAAGATCCGGATCACGCCCCGCCGCGACCGCCGTCGTCCGGGCCAAGGCAAACTGCCGCCGACGCTCCTCCGCCGTCACCATCCCACCGGGAAAGTACCCATCCCCACGCAACCCGGCCCGCCGCGCCGCGGCCGTGCTCGAACCGCCCACATGGATTGGCAGGTCCGCCAACGGTTTCGGGTACACGCAGGCGCTCTCGAAGCGGTAGAACTCCCCGGAGAAGTCGACCCCTGACTCGTCACCAGCCCACAGTGCGCGCAGGACGTCGATCGCCTCGTCCGCCCGCCGCCCGCGGCTGGTGAAATCGACGCCGACCGCCTTCGCCTCGCCCGGGAGCGCGCCCACGCCCACCGTCAGCAAGCGCATGCGGCCGGCGGACAGGACGTCGATCGTCGCGAGGCGCTTGGCCAGGGTCACCGGGTGGTGGTACGGCAGCAGCAGGACGCCGGTGCCCAGCAGGATCCGCCGCGTCCCGGCGGCCACGAAGCTCAAGCACTCCAGCGGATCCGCGAACGGCAGCGACGGTGGCAGCTCCATCGTCCCGATCTTCGCGCCGGGGTACAGCGCGACGTGCTCCGGCAGGTAGAACGACTCGAAGCCGAACTCCTCCGCGTCCCGGGCGAACCCCAGGAGCGTTTCCGGGTCGGCGCCGAAAAAGGGTGTGCTGTAACTGATCCCGAACTTCACGTCCGCGAAAGTAGACCTTGCCGTGAACGTCAAGGCAACCACCCATCGATTCCGCAGCTGGGTCCCAGCGATCCTGTGCGCTGGACCAGCACGCCCACCCGGCGAACACTCGGACCGTGCAGCGTTCCGAAGCCACCGACCTGACCCGCCTGCTGAGACGCTTCGCGCTCCGGGCCCTCGTACTCGGCGCGGTGACCGCCCTAACCGGGCTGACCACCGTCGCGATGGCCCTCGTCCTCGCCGGGTTCGGGTTGCTCTTCGTGCCCGTCCGCGAGCGCTGACGGCCGCTCCAGCAGGTGCGCCAGCAGGGCCCGGGCGGCCGGGTTCGCCGGCTGGGGGCCGCGGCCGGCCAGGTGGATTGCGCGGCTGAAGCCCGGCTCCGCGATCGCGGCGTACGGGAGTCCCGACTTCTCGGCCACCGGGCGCGGGACGATGGAAACGCCGAGGCCCGCCGCCACCAGGTCGACGAGCAGGGGCATGTGGGTCGCCTCGCAGACGCGGTCGCGGCGGACGCCCGCGTCCGCGAACCGGCGGGCGACCATCACCTCGATGCCGCTGCCGCTGAAGTCGACGAACGGCTCGTCGGCCAGTTCGGGCAGCCGGATCCGGTCGCGGCCCGCGAGCGGGTGGCCCGGGCGGCACAGCAGGACCAGGTCCTGGCTCCAGCTCGCGAAGCTGAACAGGTCGGCCGCCAGCGGCTCCGGCGCGGCCAGGAAGCTCAGGTCCAGCTCGCCGTCGGCGATGCCCGCCGTCAGGTCGAAGACCGTGCTCTCACGCACGTGGATGCGGACGCCCGGGTAGCGGAGCCGGAACTCGCCGAGCTTGCCCGGCAGGTCCACGACCGTCAGCGTCTGGATCGTGCCGATCGACACCCGCCCGCGCGTCAGGCCGGTCACCGCCGCCACCTCGCCGCGGGCGGCGGCGACGTCCGCGACGACGCGGTGGGCCGCCGGGAGCAGCGCCCGGCCCGCTTCGGTCAGCGTGACGCGGCGGGTGGTGCGGTCGAACAGCGGGGCGCCCAGCTCCCGCTCGAGCTTCCGGACCGACGCGCTCAGCGCCGACTGCACCACGTGCACCTCTTGCGCCGCGGCAGTGAAACTCCCGTACCGCACCACCGCGAGGAAGTGCTCGACCTGCCGCAGCTCCATCCACCGACCTTAGGACGCGCTCGGCGCGATCACCCAGGGCCGTGGTGGTCACATCACCGTCCGTGCTCGTCGGCACTCGTCCAGGTAATCACTCGTCCGTGTCGAATCCGGGGGCGGACGGCCTCGAATGTCGCAACGCGCACTACTGCCCGTCCTCGATTCGCGCCGAATCCCCCGACCCGAGAACCACGACAAGGTGGCCGCCCCGAGGATGATCACTTTTCGCGCAGTGCCACGACAACGGCGACTCGACGAAATCCTTGCCCCGCGTAGCGATTTTGATAGCGTGGCCGGGCTTCCCTCGCGGGCCGAACTCTGACCGGCGCCGCTTCCCCACGTTTTCCTTTGCGGTGAAAGGACTTCTTCATGCGCACCACCCTGCTCCGAGCCGGGAGCCTGGCCGGGGTGACGGCCGCCCTCCTCGCGGGATCCGCCGGTGTCTCGACTGCCGGCACCGTCACCGGATCCGCTTTCGGGGCCTCCGCCACGGTTTCCGTGCTGCCCGGCGTGCTCGCCGGCGGCAAGGGGATCACCGTCGAGACCGGGCCGCTCGCCGCGTCGAGCAGCACCGGGCCCGCTTCGGCGAGCGTCGCCGACGTGCCGCTCGAGGGCCTCGTCACCGCGAAAGCGATCAGCAGCTCCGTGGTGGACGGCGACGGCACCGTGGCCGCCAAGGCGAGCGTCGCCGAGGCGACCCTGCCGCTGCTGGCGCCGGTCGCCGGGCGGGTGCCGTCGATCCGGGTGATCAGCGCGCGGTGCGCGTCCGCCGACGGGCACGTCACCGGCAGCAGTGACCTCGCCGGGGTCAACCTCGGCCGGCTCGGGACGCTGCCCGCCGCCACCGGGCCGAACCAGCGGCTCGGGATCCCCGGGGTGGCCGAAGTGATCGTCAACGAGCAGGTCCAGCGCTACGACGGCAGCCTCGAAGTGACCGCGCTGCACGTCAAGCTCCTCGACGGCGACGCCAAGAAGCTCGGCAGCGGCGACATCAAGCTCGCGTCGGTCACCTGCGGCCCGTCCAAGGAGCAGGCGCCGTCACGGCCGGCGCCGGGTCAGACCGTCGTCGTGCCCGCCGGTGCCCCGCAGACCGGTGACGGCAGCCTCGCCGCGGAGGGCTGAGCCGATGCCCCGCCGCGCACTGCTGACCGGCCTCCTTTCCCTGCTGCTGGCGGGATGCGGGGCCCAGGCGACCCCCGCCACTCCCCCGAGCCCGGCACCCGCCACCACGGTCGCCCGGTCGCTGCCGACCGCGCTCGACGTCCCGGCCATCGAGGCGAAGTCGTCGCTGGTGTCGCTCGGGCTCAACCCCGACCGGACCGTCGAGGTGCCGCCGGTCGACCAGCCGCTGCAGGCCGGCTGGTACGAATACGGCCCCACGCCGGGCGAAGCCGGGCCGGCGGTCATCCTCGGGCACATCGACGGCGGCCACCGGAAGGGCATCTTCTGGCGGCTGCACGAACTCAAGCCGGGCGAAGAGGTGCACGTCGACCGGGAAGACGGCGGACGGCTGACGTTCGCGGTGACGAAGGTCGAGCAGATCGCCAAGAAGGAGTTCCCGACCGAAGCCGTCTACGGCAACACGCCGGACCCGGAACTGCGCCTGATCACCTGCGGCGGCCGGTACGACGCGGCGAACCGCAACTACCTCGACAACGTCATCGTGTACGCGAAGCTCAAGCGCTGACCGTCACGACGGCCGGTTGCCCGTCGGAATTTCGATGCTGATCGGCCGCCCCTCCGACAGGAACAGCAGCGCCGCCTGGCGGAGGAACTCGTCGAAGGTCCAGTAGGCCGCCGGGGCGAGCGGGAACGGCAGCAACCCTTCGCGGACGGCGATGAACGGCCCCCAGGCCGTGCGCAGCAACGGGTCCCAGACCGGTTCGCGCGGGATGCGCAGCCAGCCGGCGACCTGGTCGCCGAGCATGAACCGGGTCATCGCGCCGAGGACGTGCGTGCTGAGGACGCCGCCGTCGACCGACGAGCCGAGGTTGAGCAGGATATCGGCCAGCTCGATCCCCTCGTCGGTCGGCGCGAGCACCGGCGTCAGCACCTGGTCGGCCTGGGCGTTGGCCTCGGCCCACGACGCCGGGATGTACTCGTCGAGGATCCCGAGCAGGTGTGCGGTGAGCTGCCAGGAGTGCAGGAACCCCTCGGACTCCGCGCGCGGGATCGGCACCTCCCACGCCGTCAGCTTCTTCATGACGGTGGTGGGCAGGCTGTGCCACGTGACCATCATGTCGCGCTGGCTGATCGGGATCGCCTGGTCGGAACCCTGCTGCCACTGCGGGGACTGCGGCAGCAGGTGGCGCACGGCGGCGTGCACCAGGCGCGTCTTGACGCACGTCACGATCATCTCGCCGTCGGCGGCGAAGGCGTTGCGCGTCATGACGTCGTAGCCGAGCTTGGCGGTCTTGGAGACGCGGTCCTTCATGTCCGCGCCGCCCTTGGAGTGGTACACCGCGCGGGCTTCGTGCGGGATCACCGTGCTGACCATCCCGCTCGCCAGGCCGTACAGCAGCCCGAGGTAGAGGCCGCGCTTCTCGGTGAACCGGAACGACGTCTCGAGCTTGCCCCAGTCGGCCCAGGACGGGAGCTGCCGGGCCCGCTCGACGAAGTCGCGCACGTCCGCGGGCAGCCCGTCGGGCAGCGGCTGGCCGTTCTTCTTCCACGTCCGCAACAGTTCGTTGACGCGGGGCACGTCGCCGCGGTCGATGACGGCGGCGAGCAGCGGATCGGCTTCGGCGTCCCACACCCAGCGGGGATCCGCGCCCGCCCCGGTGCCGGCGACCGACGCCTCCGCCGGCCAAGACCACAACGACGGCGACGCCACCGTCACCGCGCCCAGGATGCCCAGCGTCCCCCCGCGTTTCAACGCGAGCCGCCTGCTGACTTCGTCCTTGGCCATCGCTACTCCTCCGGAGCCGAGATCACGAATTGATACTCTGATACGCGACTTGCCTCCTTGTATCAGAGCATGACGCGACCGCACTGACAAGACCCCGGGTGGCAGGATCAGGAGGTGGCTGTGGAACCCGCGGCATCGCCGTTCACCTCCGCGTCCGGCGCGGAATCGCTGCTGGAGCGCGCCTACGCCGACGCGCTGGCGCAGGTCGACGACACCGACCCGATCCGGGTGCGCGTGCTCGACGCCGCCCTCGAGCAGTTCTGCCGGCTGGGCATCCAGCGCTCCACGATGGAGGACGTCGCCAAGCGCGCCGGGCTGTCCCGGATCACCGTCTACCGGCGGTTCGCCACGAAGGACACGCTGGTCGAGCACGTCGTGCGCCGGGAGTACCGCCGCTACTTCGACCGCTTCCTCGGCGAGATCAAGCAGGCCGAAACGGTCGCCGACCGGGTCGTGCTCGGCTTCGTGAGCTCACTGCGCGCCATCCGCGGCAACCCGCTCATCGGCGGCCTGATCGCCGCCGAACCGGGCCTGCTGGCGTCGTCCATGATCACCGACGACGGCCGGACGCTGGCCACCGTGCGGGAGTTCGTGGCCGGCCAGCTGCGGCGCGAGCAGCGCGCCGGCACCGTGGCCGCCGGGCTGGACGTCGAGGTCGTGGCCGAGCTGATGGTCCGCCTGTCCGCCTCGTTCCTGGCCATTCCCAGCCACGTCGTCGACCTCGACGACGACGAGCAGCTCGCCGCGCTGGCCCGGCGCTACCTGGTGCCGATGCTCGAAGCTTGAGTTCCGGCCGTTCGAGAGATAAAGATACAGAGCACGTAATCTTGTATCTCCGAGCGCCGGGAGCCTTCGTGGACCTCACCACCGAACAGCGCGACTTCGTCTCCGCCGTCGACGACTTCTGCCGGCGCGAGGTGGGCGCCCGCGACACCCCGCACGACGACGCGCTGTACCGCAAGATGGCCGGGCTGGGCTGGCTCGGCATCAACGTCCCGCAGGAGTACGGCGGCGCCGGCCAGGGGATGCTGGACCTGGTGCTGTTCCTGGAAACCATCGCCTACCGGCAGGCGCCGATCGGCGGGTTCGCCACCTCCGTGATCACGGCCGCGTCCTACGCGAAGTTCGCGAGCGAGGAGCGCAAGCGCGAGGTGCTGGGCGACTTCCTGCGCGGCGAGGTGCTCGCCGTCTCGATGTCCGAGCCCGGCGCGGGCTCCGACGTCGGCGCGCTGGCGTGCAAGGCGGTGCGGCAGGACGGCGGCTGGGTCGTCGACGGCCAGAAGACGTGGTGCTCCAACGCCCACCTGGCCCGCCACATCCTGCTGGTCGCCCGCACTTCGGCCGACGGCGGCAAGCACGACGGCCTGACGATGTTCTCGGTCCCGGCCGGCGTCGACGGGCTGGCGATCCACGGCATCGACACGATGGGCGGCCGCGAGGTCAACGACCTGTACTTCACCGGCTGCGCGCTGCCCGGCGACGCCGTGGTCGGCGAGGTCGGGCAGGGCTGGCGCCAGCTGATGGCGGGACTGAACCTCGAGCGGATGATCCTCGCGGCGCTGATGCTCGGCACCGCGCGCCGCGCGTTCGAAGACACCGTGTCGTACGTGCGCGAACGCCGTCAGTTCGGCCGGCCGGTGGGCTCGTTCCAGGCGTTGCGGCACCGCCTCGCCGACCACGCGACGGAACTGGAGTGCACCCGCCTGCTGGTCCACGACGTCGCCCGCAAGATCGACGCCTCGGGCGGGGAACCGCTCCCGCGGGAGGCGTCGATGGCGAAGCTGAAGGCGACGGAGTTCGCGAAGGCGATGGCGCTCGACGGCATGCAGATGCTCGGCGGGTACGGGTACAGCACGGAGTACGGGATGGAACGGCTGGTCCGGGCGACCGTGGTGTCCACCGTCTACGGCGGGACGAGCGAGATCCAGCGGGACGTGATCGGGAAGACGTACGGCCTCTGAGACGCGTGTTTCGCGAGTGACGGCCCGAGGAAGCCCCGCCGGGCACCGGCGCTCGAGGAGGTCGTCATGGCGGCAACACCGGCGTCGTCCGGCGTGCGGACGCTGATCCCGGCACGCATCGACCGGCTGCCCTGGTCGCGGTTCCACACCCGGATGGTCGTCGCACTCGGGGTGGCGTGGATCCTCGACGGCCTCGAGATCACCGTGGCCAGTGCGGTCGCCGACACCCTGACCAGACCCGAGACGCTGCACATGTCGTCGACGGCGGTCGGGCTGCTCGCGACGATCTACCTGGCCGGCGAGGTGGTCGGGGCGCTGTTCTTCGGCAGTCTCTCCGACAAGCTGGGCCGCCGGAACCTGTTCATGCTCACCCTCGCCGTCTACCTGGTCGGCAGCGGCCTGACCGCGCTGACCCTCGGCAACGGCGCGGCCGGGTCGACATCGCCGTCAACGGCACGTACTGGGCCGGGGCCGTGCTCGGGACCGTCGGCACGTACATCCTGCTCAACCAGGTGGACCTGTCGCTCGGCTGGCGGCTCGGCTTCCTGATCGGCCCGGTGCTCGGGCTGGTGATCCTGCTGGTGCGCCGCCACCTGCCGGAAAGCCCGCGCTGGCAGATCATGCACGGCAAGGCCGAGGCCGCCGAGGAGTCGATCGCGCAGATCGAACGCGAGGTCGAACACGCGGGCCGGGACCTGCCGCCGGTCGACGAGAAGAAGGCGATCGAGGTGACGCCCGCCGAGCAGATCGGCTACGTCGCACTGGCCAGGGTGCTGTTCCGCGAGTACCCGTCCCGCGCGGTCCTCGGCGCGTCGCTGATGATCAGCCAGTCGTTTCTCTACAACGCGATCTTCTTCACCTACACGCTGGTGCTCGGCAAGTTCTACGGCGTGTCCTCGGCGGCCACGCCGATCTACCTGATCGCGTTCGCGGTGGGCAACCTGGTCGGGCCGTTCACCATCGGGCACCTGTTCGACACTCTCGGCCGACGCCGGATGATCTCGGGCACGTACGTCCTTTCGGGCGTGCTGCTGGCCGGCACCGCGGTGCTGTTCTACGCCGGCGCGCTCAACGCGATCACGCAGACGATCGCCTGGTGCGTGATCTTCTTCTTCGCCTCGGCGGGGGCCAGCGCGGGCTACCTGACGGTGAGCGAGATCTTCCCCCTCGAAGTCCGGGCGAAGGCGATCGCGGTGTTCTTCGCGATCGCCCAGTGCTTCGGCGCGCTGGGCCCGGTCATCTACGGCGCCCTCATCGGCACCGGCGAGCACCCGGTCCGCCTCTTCATCGGCTACCTGCTCGGCGCGGCGGTCATGGTGGTGGGCGGCGTGATCGCGCGGTTCCTCGCCGTGGACGCGGAGGGGAAGTCCCTGGAGGACGTCGCCCAGCCGCTGGCCGCCCGGCGGGGACGAACCCGGGCAGAGGGCGCATCTTCGCCGTTTTCGACCTGACCGGACGTCGTCCGGTCGCCGGTCCCGCCGAGCCGGTTTACGCTCGGCTGGCCCGGGGTAGCCCGGCAGCGGACGCGAGCGGGAGGTGACATGGGACCACGGCGGTGGCTCGAATCCTGGCCCGTGTACCGCCAGCTGACCGGCACCGATCCGCTCGGCCGGGGCAAGGCCGCGGAGTCCGCGCGGTCGGAAGCCCTCGCGCCGCGGACCGCGAGCGCCGACCGCGTGGCGAAGTCCGTTTGCCCCTACTGCGCTGTCGGGTGCGGGCAGCAGGTGTTCGTCAAGGACGAGAAGGTCGTCCAGATCGAAGGCGATCCGGACAGCCCCATCTCACGCGGGCGGCTCTGCCCGAAGGGGTCGGCCAGCAAGCAGCTGGTGACCGGGCCGCAGCGGGAGCAGAAGGTCCGCTACCGCGCGCCCTACGCCACCGAGTGGACCGATCTCGACCTCGAGACCGCGCTCGACATGGTCGCCGACCGGGTGCTCGACGCCCGGCGCAAGGGCTGGCAGGACACCGACGAGCACGGCGCCCCGCTGCGCCGGACCATGGGGATCGCCAGCCTCGGCGGCGCCACCCTGGACAACGAAGAGAACTACCTGATCAAGAAGCTCTTCACCGCGCTCGGCGCGATCCAGATCGAAAACCAGGCGCGTATTTGACACTCCGCCACCGTTCCCGGTCTGGGGACTTCCTTCGGTCGCGGTGGCGCGACGGATTACCAGCAGGACCTGCAGAACGCCGACTGCGTCATCATCATGGGCTCGAACATGGCCGAGGCGCACCCGGTCGGGTTCCAGTGGGTGATGGAGGCGAAGGCGCGCGGCGCGCAGGTGCTGCACATCGACCCGCGCTTCACCCGCACGAGCGCGCTCGCGGACGCCCACGTGCCGCTGCGCGCCGGGACGGACATCGCGTTCCTCGGCGGGGTGATCAACCACATCCTGAGCAACGACCTGGACTTCCGCGAGTACGTCGTCGCCTACACCAACGCGTCCTTCCTGGTGCACGAGGACTACCGGGACACCGAGGACCTCGACGGCCTCTTCAGCGGCTACGACGAAGCCAAAGCCGCCTACGACCCGGCGACCTGGCATTACGAGGACGTCCGGCCGCAGGACACCGGGCACGGCAAGGAGACGTCGGCGCCGGACCAGCACGGCTCCGGCGGCCCGGTGGTCGAAGGCGGCAGCGAGGAGATCGCCGCCGACCCGACGCTGCAGCACCCGCGCTGCGTGTTCCAGATCCTCAAACGCCACTTCGCCCGCTACACCCCGGAAATGGTCGAGGCGACCTGCGGGACGCCGAAGGAGCTCTTCCGGCGGGTCTGCGACGCCTGGACGGGCAACTCTGGCCGCGACCGGACCGCCGCGCTCGTCTACAGCGTCGGCTGGACCCACCACAGCGTCGGCGCGCAGTACATCCGCGCGGGCTCGATCGTCCAGTTGCTGCTGGGCAACATCGGCCGGCCCGGCGGCGGGGTGTTCGCGCTGCGCGGGCACGCCAGCATCCAGGGCTCGACCGACATCCCGACGCTGTTCAACCTGCTGCCCGGCTACCTGCCGATGCCCACCCCCGAGCAGCGCACGCTCGGCGACTACCTCGAGAAAGTCGCCGGCGACAAGCAGAAGGGCTTCTGGCGCAACGCCGACGCCTACACCGTGTCGCTGCTCAAGGAGTACTGGGGCGGGAAAGCCACGGCGGACAACGACTTCTGCTACGACTACCTGCCGCGGATCAACGGCGACCACGGTACCTACCGCACGGTCATGGACATGGTCGACGGCAAGGTGTCCGGCTACTTCCTGCTCGGGCAGAACCCGGCCGTCGGGTCGGCGCACGGCCGGCTGCAGCGGCTCGGCATGGCCAACCTCGACTGGCTGGTCGTGCGCGACCTGACGATGATCGAAAGCGCCACCTTCTGGAAGGACGCGCCGGAGATCGAGACCGGCGAGATCACGCCTGAGGGCTGCCGCACCGAGGTGTTCTTCTTCCCCGCCGCCTCGCACGTCGAGAAGGAAGGGACGTTCACCCAGACCCAGCGCATGCTGCAGTGGCGGGAAAAAGCCGTCGAACCGGCCGGGGACCAGCGTTCGGACCTGTGGTTCTTCTACCACCTCGGCCGCAAGCTGCGGGAGCGGCTGGCCGGGTCCGCCGACGAGCGCGACCGGCCGCTGCTGGACCTCGCCTGGGACTACGAGGTGCACGGCGACGAGCCGTCGGCCGAGGACGTGCTGCGGCGGATCAACGGCCAGGACCTCACCACCGGCAAGGAGCTCAACGGGTACCTCGAGCTCAAGGCCGACGGCAGCACCTCCAGCGGGTGCTGGATCTACTGCGGCGTCTACGCCGACGGCGTCAACCAGGCCGCCCGCCGCAAGCCCCGGTTCGAGCAGGACCACACCGCCCTCGAGTGGGGCTGGGTCTGGCCGATGAACCGGCGGGTGCTCTACAACCGCGCGTCGGCCGATCCGCAAGGGCGGCCCTGGAGCCAACGCAAAGCGCTGATCTGGTGGGACGCCGACGCCGGCGAGTGGACCGGCCACGACGTGCCCGACTTCGAGAAAACCAAGCCGCCGGACCACATCCCGCCGCCGGACGCCGTGGGCCCGGCCGCGCTGCGCGGCGACGACCCGTTCATCATGCAGGCCGACGGGAAGGCGTGGCTGTTCGCGCCGTCCGGGCTGGCCGACGGCCCGCTGCCGACGCACTACGAGCCGCACGAGTCGCCGTTCCGCAACCCCTTCTACGGCCAGCAGGGCAACCCGGCGCGGAAGGTCTACGGCCGCCGGGACAACCCGTCGAACCCGTCGCCGCCCGAGGCGCACGGCGAGGTGTTCCCGTTCGTCTTCACCGCCGCCCGGCTGACCGAGCACCACACCGCGGGCGGGATGAGCCGGACCCTGCCGTACCTGTCGGAGCTGCAGCCGGACCTGTTCGTCGAAGTCTCCCCCGAACTCGCGGAGCTGCGCGGGCTGGCGCACCTGGGCTGGGCGCACGTCGTCACGTCGCGGGCGGCCGTCGAAGCGCGCGTCTTCGTGACCGACCGCATGCGGCCGCTGCGCGTGCAGGACCGGGTCGTGCACCAGGTGTGGATGCCCTACCACTGGGGCGGTTCCGGGCTGGTGCCCGGCGACGTCGTGAACGACCTGTTCGGCGTCGTGCTGGACCCGAACGTGTTCATCCAGGAGAGCAAGGTCGCCACCTGCGACGTCCGGCCCGGCAAGCGGCCGCGCGGGGCCGCGCTGACCGCGTACCTGGCCGAGTACCGGGAGCGTGCGGGCATCACGCCGGAAACGGGTACGCGGGTGTCGACGGCGCACGAAACCCGGCACGTCGAACCCGGCCACGAGGAGGACGGCACATGAGCGTCGAGGACCGGCTGCCCGACGTCGCCGGGGAAGCCGGGCACGCCGGGCACCCGCCGCGCGTCGGGTTCTTCACCGACACGTCGGTGTGCATCGGCTGCAAGGCCTGCGAAGTGGCCTGCAAGGAGTGGAACGCCGTCCCCGAAGACGGGCTCGACCTGCTCGGGATGTCGTTCGACAACACCGGCGCGCTCGGCGCGAACTCCTGGCGGCACGTGGCTTTCGTCGAGCAGCCGCGCCCGCCCACCGCTCCCCCGCCGCACGCCACCGAGGACCTCGGCATGCCGTCGTTCGACCTGCCGGGCGCGAAGACCGGGGCCGACGGCCGGACCGACTTCCGCTGGCTGATGTCGTCCGACGTGTGCAAGCACTGCACCCACGCCGGCTGCCTCGACGTCTGCCCGACCGGCGCGCTGTTCCGCACCGAGTTCGGCACGGTCGTGGTGCAGCAGGACATCTGCAACGGCTGCGGCTACTGCGTTTCCGGCTGCCCGTACGGCGTCATCGACCGGCGGCCGGACGACGGGCGCGCGCAGAAGTGCACGCTCTGCTACGACCGGCTGCACGACGGCCTCGAACCCGCCTGCGCCAAGGCGTGCCCGACCGACTCCATCCAGTTCGGCGAGCTCGACGAGCTGCGCGAGCGGGCCGCCCGCCGCGTCGAGCAGCTGCACGAGCGCGGTGTCCCCGAAGCCCGGCTCTACGGGCACGACCCGGCCGACGGGGTCGGCGGCGCCGGCGCGTTCTTCCTGCTGCTGGACGAACCCGAGGTCTACGGCCTGCCACCGGACCCGGTGGTGCCGACCCGGGAACTGCCCGCGATGTGGAAGTACGCCGGGGTGGCGGCGTCGGCGTTGCTCGCCGCCGCCGTCGCCGCGTTCGGAGGACGCCGCCGATGACCGACCGCAAGTCCCGCCGCTCCCGCGAAGAGCTGATGGTGCCGGAGGCCGAGTTCCGGTCGTATTACGGGCGGCCGGTGCTCAAGCCGCCGGTGTGGGAGTGGAAGGTGCCGGCGTACCTGTTCACCGGCGGGCTCGCGGCGGGCACGTCGCTGCTGGCCGCGGGCGCCGACCTGACCGGGCGGCCGCGGCTGCGCCGGGTGGGCCGCACCGGGTCGGTGGCGGCGCTGCTGGCCAGCGTCTACCTGCTGGTCGCCGACCTCGGCCGGCCGGAACGGTTCCACCACATGCTGCGCGTCGCGAAACCGACGTCGCCGATGAGCGTGGGCACCTGGCTCCTCAGCGCGTTCGGGCCCGGGATGGGCGTCGCGGCCGTCGCCGAGGTGCTGCCCGCCGGGTGGTGGCCGGGCAAGCTCGCGCGCGCGGTGGCCCGCCCGGCCGGGCTCGCGTCGGCCGCTGTCGCCCCGGCCGTCGCGACCTACACGGCGGTGCTGCTGTCGCAGACGGCGGTCCCGGCCTGGCACGAAGCCCACCCGCGGCTGCCGTTCGTCTTCGCCGGCTCGGCGGCGGCGAGCTCCGGCGGCTTCGCGATGGTGCTGGTCCCGGTCGAGGAGGCGGGCCCGGCCCGCGCGCTGGCCGCGATGGGCGCGGTGACCGAGCTGGCGGCGTCGAAGCTGCTGGAGAAGCGGCTCGGCCTGACAGCGGAGGCGTACACGACGGGCAAGGCGCACCGGCTGCGGAAGTGGTCCGAGCGGCTGACCGCGGCGGGCCTGCTGGGCACGCTCATCGGGCACCGCAGCCGCGCGGTGTCCGCGGCCGCCGGCGCGGCGCTGTTCGCCGGGAGCGCGCTGCAGCGGTTCGGGACGTTCGAGGCCGGGGTCGAGTCGACCAGGGACCCCAAGTACGTCGTCGTGCCCCAGCGCCGGCGCGCCGCAGCAGCCGCGCCCCGGCCATGACGCCCGCGACCACGGCGGCGAGGATCCCGGCGTAGCCGAACGTCCACCCGAGCCCGGCCGCGTCGATCACCGGTTGTGCGAGCAGCGGGGAGGCGAACTGGCCGAGGAACAGCGCCGACGTGAGCAGGCCGAGGGCCTTGGTCCGGGTGCCGGGGGCGACCGAGGCGACCACCCAGCCGTTGACCACCGGGTTCAGCAGGCCGATCCCCAGTCCGACCACCACCATCCCGGCCGCGGCCGTGCCCAGCCCGCCCGCCGAGCCGAGGACGGCCAGCCCGGCCGCGAACGCCGCGAACATCGCGGCCGCGAGCACCGGGAAGTCCCAGCGGGCCCGCAGCCGCCGGAAGTTGAGGCCGACCACGGTCATCACGAGGTTGACCGCGGCGATGAGCGCGCCGGCGACGGCCGGGCCCGCGCCGCCGACCCGGTCGAGCCAGAACGGCGCCTGCGTCGGCACGGTGTAGAAGACGATCACGCCGAGGAACATGACCGCGTACAGCCCGAGCAGCCGCGGTGTCCACGGCGACGCGGCCGGGGCGTCTTCGGGCGCCGCCGGCTGTTCGGCCGCTTCGGGGACGAACCGGAGCACCAGCACCAGCACCGGGACCGCGAGCAGGTAGACGGCGAACGGGCCGCGCCAGCTCACCGCGGCCAGCAGGCCGCCCAGCAGCAGCGCGACGACCCCGCCGAAGCCCATCGCGGCACCTTGCAAGCCCAGCACCCGGCCGTGGTCGCTGGCGGGGTGGTGCTCGGCGAGCAAGGCGGTCGCGGTGGTCATGACGCCGGCGATCCCGACGCCGAGGAGGGCGCGGCCGGCGAGCAGCGCGGGCAGGGAGTCCAGGACCAGGCCGGAGCCGCCGCCCGCGATGTAGAGCAGCAGGCACGCGACCAGCACCCGCACCCGGCCGATCCGGTCGCTGAGCCGGGCCAGCAGCGGCGCGGCCACCATGATCGCCAGTCCCGGCAGGGTCAGCACCAGGCGCACCAGCAGCGCGGCGTGCGGCTCGGCGGCGAAGTACCGCTCCATGCCCGGCAGGGCCGGGGTGATCGTGGCACTGGCCATGATCGTCATCGTGCTGACCGCCAGCAGCGTCGCCAGCAGGGATTTCGGCGGCCGCCGCAGGATCGTCGTCTCGGTCATGCGACGAGCGTAGAAGCTCGACCTTGCTTGAGGTCAATGGTCCATAAAGGACATCCGGGCCGGCGGCGCCGCGGCCAGGTCCCGCCGGTTGAACCCGCAGCCGGCGGGACCGTCCGGCGAACGTTGCTTGACCAGCGGCTCCACCCGCGATTATGGTCGGCGTCCCCGCTCGATGTTAGCGCTAACTCAAGTGAAGGTCCCCGACCATGACGAACCCCCGCGGCGCGGTGACGATCACCGACGTGGCGAACGCGGCCGGGGTTTCGGCGAGCACGGTGTCGTACGTGATCACCGGCAAGCGGACCATCTCCGCGGCGACGCGGCGGCGGGTGGAGGAGACCATCCGC
This sequence comes from Amycolatopsis lexingtonensis, assembly GCF_014873755.1. Taxonomy (NCBI): domain Bacteria; kingdom Bacillati; phylum Actinomycetota; class Actinomycetes; order Pseudonocardiales; family Pseudonocardiaceae; genus Amycolatopsis; species Amycolatopsis lexingtonensis. The sequence continues at coordinate 430,806 of NZ_JADBEG010000001.1, read as the reverse complement.
ACGCTCGGCTACCGCCGTCGCGGCACCGCCCCGGCCGCGACCCGGGCCGGCGTGCTCGCGGTTTCGGTCCCGCCGGACCGGCACCTGGGCGTGGCGATGGAGTTCTTCACCGCGGCCGCCTGCACCGCCCGCGAACTCGGCACCGACCTGCTCCTGGTCACCGACGACACGGGCACGGCGGGCCTGCACCGGGTGACGTCGGCGGCACTGGCCGACGCGGTGATCGTGCTGGACGCCGGCGACGACGACCCGCGCGTACCGGTCCTGCTCGCCTCGGGCCGCCCGGCGGTGCTGGTCGGCCGGCACCGCGGACCGTCGGCCGTCCCGCTGGATTTCGCACCGGCCGGGCAGGCCTGCGCCACCCACCTCGCGGACCTCGGCCACCGCTCGATCGCTCACTTGATGCCGTCTGACCCGAACCGGCTCCGGTACCTGGCGGGCTTCCGCGAAGCCGTCGCTCACCGGCGTCTGGAAGCGCTTTCTTTGCCGTGTGCTCCGGAGGATGTCCCGCGATGTCTGGACGAGCTGCTCACCCGGGGCGGGCCGACGGCGCTGGTGGTCCACGACGAAGCCGTGCTCCCGTCGGTACTGGCCGAGTTGGGGCGGCGTGGGCTGCGGGTGCCGGGGGACGTGTCGGTCGTGGCGGTGTGCTCGGCCACCGTGGCGGACCACCAGCGGCTCCACCCCACGGCGGTGGTCGTTCCGGCGCGTGAGCTGGGCGTGCGGGCGGTCGAGCTGGCGGTGTGCCTGCTCGATGGGATGCCGGTGGCCGAGGGGCCGGAGCCGGTGGTGGTGCCGCTCGTAGTCGGTGAAACGACCGGCCCACCAGGGGGCTGAGCCAGGTTCAGCGGCCAGGCGGTGCCGCTCGCTCGTCCAGCCCGAGCGCCGCGACCAGGTCGGCCACCCGGTGGTGGGCTTCCAGCGGGTGGCGCAGCCGGCCTTCCGGGTGGATCTTGTAGTGGTTGCGCCGGCCGACCCGCTCGCGCTCGAGGTAGCCCTCCTCGATCAGGTCGCGGAGGATGAGCTGCACCCCGCGCTCCGTGATGCCCACCCGGGCAGCGATGTCGTGCAGGGTCCGGTCGGGATCCGCGGCCACGCACAGCAGAACGTGCGCGTGGTTGCTCAGGAACGTCCACGAAGCCATACCGGCCACAGTAGACGTCCGAACTTGACAGACGAAGTGCAGTTCGTCATTCTGGACTCAGCGGAGGGGAGTACCCGCCCGGTCCGGCATCGTCAATCCGGCTGCCCGAGCGCAGTCCGGTGCCGGCGTCACACCACGTGTGACCGGGGAGACCTCTGGTTCGGCATCGAACCGGAGGAGTGTGCGCATGACCGTTCCGTTCTGGGCCTGGCTCGCCGTGCTCGGCGTCATCCTGGCGATGCTCGCCGTCGACCTGGCCGCCCACCGCCGCGCGCACGTGGTCGGCGTCCGCGAAGCGCTGGCCTGGTCCGGGGTGTGGGTGACGCTGGGGCTGGCTTTCGGCGCGGTCGTCTGGTGGGTCTGGGGCGCGGAGTTCGCGGGCCAGTACTTCGCCGGCTACGTCATCGAAAAGTCGCTGGCGGTCGACAACGTCTTCGTGTTCGCGATCATCTTCGGGTACTTCGCCGTCCCGCGGGAGCACCAGCACCGCATCCTGTTCTACGGCGTCATCGGCGCGCTCGTGTTCCGCGCGGTGTTCATCGCGGCGGGGTCGGCGCTGATCGCGAGCTTCGCGTGGATCCTGTACGTCTTCGGGGCTTTCCTGGTCCTCACCGGGTTCCGCATGGCGCTGCACCGCGAGCAGGAGGTCGACTACGAGCGCAACATCGTGCTGCGCGCGTTCCGCCGGGTCGTCCCGTCGACCGACCGCCACCACGGCGCCCGGTTCCTCGTCCGCGAAGGCGGCCGCTGGGTGGCGACGCCGCTGCTCGCGGTCCTGGTGCTGATCGAGGTCGTCGACGTCGTCTTCGCGGTCGACTCGATCCCGGCCATCTTCGCCGTCACGCAGGAGCCGTTCCTCGTCTTCACGTCGAACGCCTTCGCGGTCCTCGGCCTGCGGGCGATGTACTTCCTGCTGGCCGACGTCATGCACCGGTTCGTCTACCTCAAGATCGGGCTGTCCCTCGTGCTGGTCTGGGTGGGCGTGAAGATGCTGCTGCTGGACGTCTGGAAGATCCCGACGGCGCTGTCGCTGGGCGTGGTGGCCGCGATCCTCGCGACCGCGGTGGGGGCCAGCCTCCTGAAGACACGCGAGAAGGCCGAGCCGTAATTCGCTTGCCCCGCTCCCGGCCCGCCGATGGACTGTCCCGATGGAGATCCGCCCGACCACCGACCAGGACCTCGACGCCTTCGTCACCACGTTCCACATCGCGCTGGGACGCTTCCCGCAACCCCCCGGCCAGGACGGCGGCGTCTGGTGGTCGGCGCTCGAAATGGACCGGAACCTGCTGGCCGTCACGCCGGACGGGCAGCCCGTCGGCACGGCCGGCGCGTACTCCTTCGAGCTCACCCTGCCCGGGGAAATCCTCGCGCCGGCCGCCGGGGTGACCGCGGTCGGGGTGCTGCCCTCGCACCGGCGGCGGGGCGTGCTCAGCGCGATGATGCGGCGCCAGCTCGCCGACCTGCGCGCCCGCGGGGAGTTCCTCGGCGTGCTGCTGGCGTCCGAAGCCGTCATCTACCGCCGGTTCGGCTACGGGCCGGCGACCTACACGCAGCAGCTGACCGTGCCGCGCCACCAGGCCGGGCTGGCCCTCCCCCGGGCCCGCACCGCCGCCGCGGCGCCCGGCTCGGTCGAGGTGCGGCCGCGGGCCGACTGCGTCGGGACCATGGCAGAGGTCTACGACCGCTACCGCCGCGCGCAGCCCGGCGCGCTGTCGCGGCCGCGGCGCTGGTGGAGCTCGGGCGCGGGGCAGCCCCCGATCTCGCCGGCGCCGCGGTACGTCGCCGTCCACCGCGACGCCGACGGGGTCGCGGACGGCTACGCCAGCTACGCGATCGGCGAGCCGCGCACCTTGACCGTCGACGAAACCATCACCGCCGACGACGCCGTCTTCACCGCGCTGGCCCGGTTCGCGCTCGAGCACGACCTGGTGACCGACGTCGTGTTCAAGCACGTCCCGCCCGGGCACCCGCTGCGCTGGCAGCTCGGCGACTTCCGCGCCGGCCAGGTCGGCAACGACACGGACTGGCTCTGGGTCCGGCTGTTGGACGTGCCCCGCGCGCTGACCGCCCGCGGCTGGTCCGCCGACGGCGAGCTGGTCCTCGACGTCACCGACCCGTTCCTCGCCGAGCGGGGCCGCTACCTGCTGACCGTCCGCGACGGCAAGGCGGAGTGCGTGCCGTCGGACCGCGAGCCCGACCTGTCCCTGGACGTGAGCGACCTGGGCTCGATCTACCTCGGCGGCACGACACCGAGCACGCTGGTGCGTGCCGGCCACGTCGAGGCGCACCACCCCGGGGCGGCCGCCGTCGCGGACGCCCTCTTCCGGGCCGAGCGCGCGCCGCACTGCCTGCACTGGTTCTGACCGCGGCTACCCGGCCGGGACGTCGCCGTGGTGGGTCAGCACGTCCTCGATCGGGCGGCGGGCCGTCAGGCGGGCCGGGTAGCCGTAGCCGATGCGCAGGAGGGTGTGCGGCTGGCCGTGCCCGGCGAACAGGCCGGCGAGCGCCTCCCGGGTGCGCGGGGTCTCGAACGGCTGGGAGAGGAACGACGTCGCCAGGCCCTCGGCGGTCGCGGTGAGCAGCACCCGCTGCATCGCCATCCCGGCCCGGACCTCCGCGTGCGGGCCCTGGTCGCGAGTCAGCAGGAGGCCGAGCAGCGGTTCTTGCTCGTACTCGCGCTCGGGCAGATCGCGGTTCTCGTGCGAGGCACGCAGCGACACGACACCGTGGCCGCGCGCCGGCGGCCCGGCCGCGCTTTTCGGAACTCCGTCGGGGCTCGTGGCGTCGCGCTGGGTCCAGAAGGCCGCCTCGCGGCGGAACTCCGGGTCGTCCGCCTGGAGCGCTTCGGCTTGGCGGACCAGGGTCGCCACCGGGGTGTAGTGGCCCGCCGCGTCGAGGTACACGAGCTGCCCGCCTTCGTCCTGGGCAGCCGCTTCGAGCGCCGAGCGCAGCGCGGGCGGCACCGCCTTGTCCAGCAGCGGACGGCGGTTGGTGTGCCGCCGGAAGACGGCCTCGGCGAGCCTGCGCTCGACCGCCGTCGACTTCTGGTTCCCGTCGAGCCGGATCGTCGCGACCAGGCCGGGCTCGGCGGGGTCCGGCAGCATCCGCACGACCGTGGCCAAGCCGTTGGCCCGCAAGCAGATCTGCAGGTTGAACGCCGCGGCCCCGCAGGCGAGCCGGGCCTCCCGCCCGGCCGGGTCCGCGACGGCGAGGACCCGCTCACGGTCGAGCCACACCTCGACCACCTCGTGCCCGACGGCGAACCGCCACGGCTGGGTGTTGTGCGGCGAGGGCGCGCGCACGGCCGAGGCGAGGGCCTGGTCGAACACGCTCGGCAGTGGTCGGCTCATCGTCGGGCTCCGGTTCCTGGGCTGCGGACGCCTCCAGCGTCACCGCGGGCCGGGCCTGCCCGCGATGGCCGCGCGTCACGAGCGGTGAGGACCAAAGACCCCAATCGGCGGAGCCGAGGCATGCGAAAAGCAGAAGCTGCGCACCTCTGGTATGCCTGGACGTCATGGCCTTCACCGACGCTTCCCTGACCGCGCTGCGGGTGTTCCGCGAGGTCGCCGAGCGGGGGACGCTCACGGCCGCGGCCGCCGCACTGGGCTACACCCAGTCCGCGGTCTCGCGGCAGATCGCGGCGCTGGAACGCGCGGCCGGCGCGCCGCTGCTGGAACGCCGCCACGACGGGGTGCGGCTCACCGCGGCCGGGCAGATCGTGCTGCGCCGCGTCACCGGCGTCGTCGACCAGCTCGACGCCACCGCGCGCGAACTCGCCGGGCTGCCCGCCGAACGGGCCACGGTCCGGCTGGGCTGGTTCCCGACCGCCGGCGCCGACCTGCTCCCCCGGGCACTGGCGGCGCTGCGGCGCACCGACCCGGCGATCACCGTGCTCAGCCGGGAAGGCGGCACGCCGGCGCTGGTCCGCGCGCTGCGCGCCGGCACGCTGGACGTCGCCCTGCTGGCCTCGGCGCCGCCGTTCCGCCCGCCCGACACCGAAACCCCGGCGCTGACCGTGCACACGCTGGCCGAACGCAGCCTGCGCGTCGCCGTGCCCGCCGACGACCCGCTCGCGCGCCGCGACTACCTCGACGTGGCCGACCTGCGCGGCCGCCGCTGGATCGCGGGCTCGGGCGACGACCGGGTGATGGGCGTGTGGCCGGGCCTGGACGAGCGGCCCGAAATCGCGCACACCGCCCGCGACTGGCTGGCCAAGCTGCACCTGGTGGCCGCCGGGTGCGGCATCACGACGGTGCCGGGCGGGATCGGCCGGGTGGCGCCGGCGGGGGTGCGCGTGCTGCCGGTGCGGGGCGGGCCCGGGGAGCAGCGGCGCGTGCTGCTCGCGCACCTGCCGCGGACGCTGCCGGACGCCGTGACCCGCGTGACCGCCGCTTTGCGCGCGGCCGCGGTGGACACGGATGCCGGGGTGTAGGCAGGCGCGGGTCAGCAGCCGGGGCAGGCTTCCTTCTTCGGGAGCGCCATCGGCACCACCCTCATCGCCGCACCGGCCATCGCCGCGTTCCCCACTCGATCCTGGCCCGCCGCCATCGTCGAGGCCAGGTGGGACGGCACCGTCTTCGAGCTGCCGTCCATCGCCGTCTTCGCGGCCTGTGCGTTGCCGATCACCGCGGGCACCAGGACGAGCTTCTGCTTCCCGCGGTCCGAAGCGGCGGCCGTCCGAAGCTCGTGGGCCGTCACCGGGACGGCGGGTTTCGTCTCCGGGGGCATCAGTTCAGGCATGCGCACTCCCGTTGTCCGTCAAGAGTTCAGCATACCGGCCCAGCTCCGCCGGGCGGAACAACCGCGCCTCGCGCTGGAACTGGCGGGAGACGCCCCGCACCACGTGGCGCATTCCGATGGCGCCGCTCCCCGCGTCGGCGGCCGCCAGTGCCGCCGTGCGGGCCGCCGCCGTGATGCCCGCGCCCGTCATGTCCAGGCGGCACAACACATCGACGTCGACGTCCGGTGCCAGCGGGGCCTCCGGCGGGAACGCCAGGTGCCACAGGCGGCGGCGCTCCGCCACGCCCGGGCGGGGGAAGTGGACCACGAAGTGGAACCGCCGGGTGAAGGCCGGGTCGATGTTCTCCTTGAGGTTGCTCGTCAAAATAATGAGGCCGTTGCTCGCTTCCAGGCGCTGCAACAGGTAGCCGACCTCCAGGTTGGCGTACCGGTCGGTGCCCTGCTTGACCTCGCCGCGCTTGCCGAACAGGGCGTCGGCCTCGTCGAACAGCAGGACCGCGTGGCTGTCCTCCGCCTGGCGGAAGACCTCCTCCATGTTCTTCTCGGTCTCCCCCACCCACTTCGAGACCACCTGCGCCAGGTCCACCTTCAGCAGCTCCAGGCCCAGGATCCCGGTGACGACCTCCGCCGACATCGTCTTGCCCGTGCCCGGTTCGCCGGTGAACATCGCCTTGACGCCGCCGGTCGTCGTCTTGCGGGCGAAGCCCCACGTCTCCGCGATGCGGGGCCACGCGCGGAACGCCGACGCGATCTCCTCGATCTGGGCCAGCTGTGCGTCCGGCAAGACCAGGTCCGGCAACCCCCGGCGCGGGATGATCGACTGCACCGCGCCGCTGGAGCGCCCCCGGGTCACCGTGGCGATCGCGGGCTCGACGTGGTCGGTGATCGGGTGGCCGGTGCCGGACAGGCGCGCGCCGGTGTCGGCGACCGCGGCCACCGCGCGGAGTTCGCCGCCGCTCATGCGGTAGCGGGCGGCCAGGTCCGCCAGGACGTCCTCGCCCAGCACCGGGAACGCCGACGACCACATCGCGCGCCGCTCCGGGAAGCCGGGGGCCGGGATCGTCAGTTCCGCGTAGGTGCGCGCGGCCAGCAGCCGGGGCGGGCGCCACGGCGTCGCGCCGGTCAGGCACAGCGGCACGCCCGAGCTCACCCACGGCTCGTCGGCCTGTGCCTCGCGCCCGTCCGTCGGGAGCCACAGGATCGCGTTCAGGGCCGCCGCGGTCCGCAGGTCTTCCGCCGCGTCCGCGGTCACCCGGCGCAGGGGACGGCCGGCCGCGGCCGCGAGGGCCTGGGCGACGTCGAGCTGGCTGTCGGCGGGACAGCCCCACAGGCCGACCACGTCGACGTCGCCGGTGGCCAGCGCGCGCCCGAGCGTGGTGAGCCGCTCCGACTCCAGGTACGGCGACGCCACCCAGCGCTCCGGCCGGGTCACCTCGCCGGGGTCGTTACCGAGGATCCCGACGTCGCCGCCCCAGCCCATCAGGTACTCGAACACGCCGCCGCCGAGGGCCAGCTCGCGGGCCAGCTCGGTCGGCGCCTCGCCGGCCGCCCGCACCAGGCCGTAGCGGCGCAGCCGGCCCGCGGAGCCGAGCGCGCGGCGCAGGGCCAGCCGGTCCGCCGGGGTTTCCGCGATCACCGTGACCAGCAGTTCCACGCACGGCGCCCGCCGGTTGAGGTTGTCGACGATGTAGGCGTAGACGCGCTCGTAGCCGGGATCCAGCTCCGGCGCGGCCACCAGCAGCAGCGCGTCCTGCTCGTCCCGGGACAGGCCGTAGCGGGTCGCGAGGGCGTCCAGCGGGAGCGTGACACCGCGCGCCGCGGCCAGCCGCCGGAGGTGCTGCTCGGACTCCGGGGCCGGCCGGGCCGGGGACGGCGGCTCGGTCATCCCCTCGGCGAAGGCGTCCACGCGGTCGAGCAGCGCGTCCACCTGCTCGTCGGTCACGCAGAACGGGGTCAGGTCCGGGCGCGTCAGCAGCGCCGCGGCCGCGGCTTGGCGGGCGACGGCGCCCCGCAGCGCGTGGTGCAGTTCGGCCAGGCGCACCCGGAGGTGCTCGACCGCGGGCCCGTTCACGTCAGCCACCGGAGAAGGTCAGGGTCCGGCCGCCCAGCCAGACCACGTCGGGTACGTCGGTGAGGGCGCCGCCGCGCCACAGGTCCGTGTGGCGGCGCCCCAAGGGGATCTTCACGCGCACCGCGTCCCGGGTGAACCGGACCGTGGCTTCCAGGTCGGCGAACGTCGTCAGGGCCCGCACCGGTGAATCCCCTTCCCACAGCTGCCACGCGATCATGCCCAGCGCGAGCGACGCCGCCAGCGAGACGCTGTGCTCCAGGGCGCGGTCGCCCGCCAGCGGCACGGCCCGGTGCTCGACGAACAGCACCCGGACCAGTTCGTCCAGCCGCTCGGCGGGGAACCCCGCGGCGAGCCGGGGTTCGACGCCGCCGGTCGTCCACAGTGGAGTGCGCCAGCGCAGCCGGGTCAGCGGGTCGTCGCGCAGCGGGCGCGCGTCGGTGAGGAACCGGACGCCGGCCGCCGCCAGGTCGCGCAGGGCCGACGGCGGGAGCGGGCCGTCGCGGACCAGCACCGGCGGCCGGCCGCACGTCACCCAGTGCGGCACCAGCCCGGCCGCGGTGGCCGCCCAGGCGACCGGGAAGAGGCCTTGCGCGTCGACCAGCAGCAGGCCGTCGTCCACGCCCGCGATCAGCAGCGGATCGGCCGGATCGTGGCCGCGGCACAGCGAAAGCGCCAGCACGCCGTCCAGGACCGGCAGCGCCGGGCCGGCGTCCGCGGCGAACGCGGTCAGGTCCGGCACCGACTCCAGGCCGGCGAACGTCGCCGCCGAAACGTCGTCCCCGGGTGCCCGCCGCCAGCCCCGCTGCGGCGCGCCGAGCATCTTGTAGGCCAGTGCCGCGGCGAACAGCGGGGCGTCTTCGGCCAGTGCCGGGCCGATCGCGTCCAGGTACCCGGTCCTGGCCAGCGGGCCGGCCAGCAGGAACGGGAGCACGGAGCCGACCCTCGTCTCCCCGGCCGGCCTCGGCGTGGTCAGCACACCGCCGGACACGGTCTCGCCGTCCGGTGTGGCCCCTTCCCCCGGCGAACCCAGCAGCTCGGCGAGCTCCGCGCGGGTTTCGGGCGGGGACGGGAGGGACAGCCGCCGGGCCAGCTCCGCGGCCAGTTCGCCGGCCGGTCCGGGAAGGCCCGCGACGGCGGACGAGCCGGGTTCGCCCGGGAGTGCGCCGGCGGACTCGGAAAGCAGCGCCGCCAGGTACCACCGCACGGTCTCCTCGGGGAGCAGGGCGAGCAACGCGGCGAGTTCGTCCCGCGCGGCCAGCTCTTCGAACAACGCCGCCACCGTCAGTCCGGCCGAGGCCGAGGCCGCGACCGGGGCGAAGGACGGCAGCTCGGCACCGGTGTCCACAGTGGACGGATCCGGGGACGCACCCGCGGGAACCGGGACGGGCAGCGGGACCAGTTCCGGCAGCGTCCCACCATCGGGCGTCACGGCTTCGAGGACGAAACCCGAAGGCAGCGCGCCGGTTCCGCCCGTCCCGGACCCGGACAGCCGGACGGACAGCCGCACCGGCTCGGTGATCTCCAGGTCCGGGCCGTCGCCCTCGACGAGGTCGCCGAACCGCTCGGCGAGCAGCTCCGGCAGCGCGTCGAGGACCCGCCGGACGAGGCCGCGGGGATCGGGACCCCAGCTCCACCCGCCGCGCCGGACCACCCGCACCACGCAGTGGTGCACGGTGATCCCGCCGCCGGTGGGTGCGCTCACTTGCCGACCTCCTCCAGCCGGCCCGCCCGGCCCGCCACCAGCACCAGCACGGCGTGCGCGCCCGCGCTCACGGTGACCGGGAGCGAAACGCGGTCCGCGCCCTCCTTGATGGTCCCGCGCAGCGGCAACGTGTCCCCGCCCTCGGAGACCAGCGCGAACACCGCGAGCGGCTCGGACGTCTTCTCCGGGACGGTGACCAGCAGCCCCGCGCCGTCGAACGCCGGCGCGGGCAGCTCCGCCAGTTTCGCCAGCGCCGGCTTCACCGGCTGGCCGGTCACGCGCGTGACGCCGTAGGCGAGCGGTTCGACGAACACCGCCGGCTGGTCGTCGGCCTCGTGCACGGCGAGTTCGCGCCCCGCCAGCGAAAGGGTCACCACCTCACCCGACTTCAGCGACAACCGCACCGGCAGCGCGGCGCCGACCAGGGCGTCCGCGGCCGGCAGCGGCGTGCCGATCGCCTTGACCGCACCGACCACGTTGCCGGTGCTCGACTCGTACACCGCGAACACGCTCACCTTCAGCCACCCCCGCTCGTCGCCGCGACCGTTGCCAGTACCAGGAAGTCGACCGAGCCCGGGGTCTCGGTGACCGTGGGACCCACGCCCGGGTCGTAGGACCGCAGGCGGCACCGGACCCGCCGGTCACCGTCCACTGTGGCCTCGGCGGGCACGGTCAGCCCCGAGTCGGACGGCGGGATCTTCGGGGTCACGTAGACGTGCAGCGACACGCGGCCGTCGGCGATCTCCGCCGGCGTGACCCCGGACGGCAGCGGCAGCACCATGCCGTCGGTCGCGCTGCCGGACGTCGCCAGCACGCTGCCCGCCGAGATCTGGCCGGAGAAGCTCCCCGCGATGGTCAGGTTGCCGTTGGACGTCACCGTCAGCAGCGGGTCGACCTCGCCGGTTCCCTTGTACAGCCCGTAGACCAGCGTCGGCTCGGCCGCACCGGACAGCACCAGCGCGGGCTTGCCCTCCTGGACCGCGGGCTGGGTGCGCAGCGCCAGCGAACCCGACCGGGCCGACACGGTGTCCGCGCGCACCCCGACGTACCGCGGCCCGACCCCGCGCGCCACCGGGACCACGGCCGTGAAGTGCCCGGTGCTCCACTGGACGAAGCCCAGCAGCACCAGCCACTGCGCGGGCGGGGCGGCCGGGGCGGCGGCCACCGCAGGCGGCTGCTGGTCGGCCACCAGCCGCTCGTCGCCGAGCCGCCGGAAGACGATCTGGTAGGACTCCTCCACCCGGGTCGGCCCGCCGGCGCCGGCGCACGACGCCGGGCCGGTCGAGGGCTGGGCCCGGTCGGCGGCGGTGAGGAACACCGGGTACGGCTCGGTCGTCTTCCCGCCGGCGCCGTTGACCGCCTCGAAGTCCGCCTCCGAGAGCACGACCGGCGCCGGCACCACGATCTCCCGGCCGGTCCCGTCGATGGCGAGCCCGGCCTGCACCGTCACTTCGACGAACCGGTCGCCCGACACCGGGTCGGTCCGGTTCTCGGTCGTCATGCCGAGCCCGTCGGCGATACCCCAGTCGTGCGAGAGGCGCGCGTGCCGGACGGCCGTCGAGCGGGCGTAGGCGACGGTCGCCGCGAGGTCCGCGGCGGCGAGCACCTGCCCCTCGTGGAACTCCGGGCGCAGTGGACCGGTCACGACGTCTCACCCGACCGCGGCTTGCGGGCGGTACCACCGCCGCGGGTCGTCGACGACCGGCCACGGCGCGGCGGCTGCTTCGGCTTCGCGGCCTGCTCCTCGTCTTCCTCCGCTTCGGCGTCGGCGGCCTCCGCCTCCGGGGCGTTCTCCAGCTCCGAAAGCCGGTCGGACAGCCGTTCCGGCAGCTCGTCCCGCACCTGCGAGACCTGCTGCCGCGCGGCGTCCAGCTGTCCCCGCAGCGCATCCACGGTCGCGACCAGGTCGCTCACCTGCCCGCGCAGCGCGTTCATCTCCTGCAGGCTGTCGGTCACCTCGGCCGGCACGGTGTACACCTGCTCGCGCACGGGCTTCGGCACGGTCTCCCCCGGCGCCGGGGTCACCAGGAGCTCCCACATCCGCTCCAGCGGCCCCCGCGGCCGCCATTCCTCGAGCAGCCCCGGCACGTACGGCCGCGGGACCGGCCCGGTTTCCGGCACGGTCGGCGGCCGGTACACCGGGGTCGGCCGGCAGCACACCTGTTCGGCGAAGTGGCGTAGCTGGTACAGCTTCGGCAGCCACTCGCCGTAGGCCGAGCCGCCCGGCAGCACCTGCTCCCGGGTCGCCGAGCAGACGCGCACCACGTCGCAGCCGTCCAGCTCCAGGTGCGCAAGCAGCACGTCGTTGTCCGCGCAGTCGGTGCACGGCGGGTTCAGCGTCGAGCAGGCCGCGTCGGTGACGAACCGGCGCACGTACGTCGTCAGCTTCCCGGCCGCGTCGGTGAGCAGGCCCAGGTCGGCGACGGTCAGCCGCTGCATCTGGTCCGGTTCCGGGATCGGCAGCGGCTGCGGGATGGCGACCTTGCGCACGTCGTCGTGCAGCTTGCAGTCCGCGACGCCGGCCACCCGGTCCAGCCGGCCGAGCAGCCACTCCCGGATCCGGACGAGGTCGGCCCGGAATTCGGCCTCCAGCACGTTGTCCAGCGGCGTGCCCTGCGCCAGCAGGCGCAGCTCGATGGGCGCGTCGGGATCGGGCGTGGCCACCCGGTGCTTCGCCTCCGCCACGACGGCCAGCGCGACCTCGCGGTGCGCGGGGTCGGGCCAGACCTCTTCGGGCTTGGTCCCGGCCAGCCGGTCGCAGGCCGCGCCCAGCACCTTCCGGGCATCGTCGATCTGCCCGAGGGTCTCGTACTTGGCCCGCAGCTCCTGCTGCCCGGCCGCGTCGTAGGTGTCGAACCGGGCGATCGCACTGGCCAGCGCCCGCACGTACTCCGTCTGCTGCCGCGCCACCGCCGGCTGCGGCGGATCCTGACCGCCGTCCCGCAGGAAGCCGAGGTTGTCGGTGTACCGGACGTAGTCCGCGTCGTCGAACCGGAACACGCGCGTCGACGAGCCGCCGGCAACCGCCATCGGGTCCAGGTAGTGCTCGAGCCGCAGGCTCAGCAGGCGGACGTGCTCGTAGGCGTCCTTGTCCCCGATCTGCGCCAGCAGCTTGGTGGCCGGGTTGTACCGGTGGTCGTCGGTGGTGTCGCACTTGACGACGAACCGGAAGCCCTCCTCGACGCGGGAGGGCACGCACCCCGGCGCCGGGCACGGCTCCTCGGTGGCGAACGGCGCGACCGGGCCGACCATGCTCTCCTCGTACCGCACGAAGAGCCCGAAGTGCCGCTGGTCGTCGTCGCACGGGTCGCCGCACTCGATGCCCGGCGAGGACACCCGCAGCTCGCGCACGAGCGCCTGCACGTCGACCTTCTCCTTGCAGGACAGCACGATGTCGTTGCCGCAGCAGTCCAGTGCGTGCCCGGGGTGCACGAGCACCGTCCCGCCCGCGCACGAGTCGCAGGACACCTCGAGCCCGCACACGACGCCCGGGCCGGACAGCATCCGGTTGTGCAGCCGGTCCTTCCCGGCCACGTAGTCGGTCAGCAGCGTGAGGTCGTCCTCGGTGAGCAGCTGACCCGCGAAGAACCGCGGCCGGACGAACGCGGCGGGGAAGGCCGGCGCCCCGCCGCACCCGCACCCGCAATCGGTCTTGCTCATGAACGCTCCTCGGTGATGAAGAACCAGCTCTCGAAGACGTCGCCGCCCGCGCCGGTGCCGGACGTCCACGGCCCGATGCCGGTGGGCGGCACCAGGCAGCCGGTCGGGTCGGGCTCGGGGTGGGGGTGGGGGTCGTGGCCGTGACCGGTCTCGGTTTCGACGTCGTCGTCGGCCTTCGCGTGGCCGATGAAGGGCACCCGGCCGCCGACGTTGGTGCCGTCGACGGGACGGCAGCAGCGGTCGAGGATGAACGCGGCGCGGACGGTGATCAGCACCCGGTCGCCGTCCTGCAGGGTCTCCCGGGTCGTCTGCCGGTAGCGGAAGTGGTCGGTGAACTCGCCGTCCTTGGGCGTGGGCTCCTCGAACGTGCCGCCCATGTACCAGGTGTCGGCGTTGCGGCCGGCGCCGCCTTCGATCACCTGGACCTCCACCACACCGCGGCGCAGGCTGTCGACGCGGACGCCGTCGGAGAACTCGACGACCAGGCCGCCCGAGTTCTTCTGGGTGCCGAGCAGTTCCCTGGCCTCGTCGACCGTGTACGTGTGGCCGTGCTTCCAGTTGACGCCGGTGATCACCGTCGGCACGCGGCGGCCGAAGAACCGGCGGACGTCCAGGTGGATCTGCTCCTCGCGGACCGGCTTCGCGAAGTCGACGTCGTCGATCCTGGCCAGCCACAGGACCTTGTGCTCGCACCGGGTGCAGCAGGTCTCGCAGCGCTCGTCCTTCGGCGGCGTCTTGGTGGTGACGCGGACGCAGTAGCTCTCCTCGGTGTAGCCGAAGTCGCAGTCCGAGGTGTCCGCGCAGGCGGAGTTGAACACCGTCCGGGTCGGTTCGACCGCGCGTTCGGTGTACTCGACGCCGACCCACACCGTCGTCCCGGTGCGCTCGTCCTCGTGCAGCGCGTCCCACAGGTCGATCGCGCAGCTGCCGGGCACGAGCACTTCGTTCCCGTCGCAGTCGACGCCGAGCCCGCTGGTGATGTGCACCCTGGCCTGGTGCTCGTGCTTCTCCTTGTCGTCCGACGGCGGCGCGGGTTCCACGAACAGCCCGCACACCACGCCGTAGCCGAGCAGGCAGCGCATCCGCAGCTTCAGCTTCTCGCGGAAGTACTCCTGCTCCCGCTGGAAGTCGCGGGCGGTGAGCAGCTGGCCGTGGAAGTACCGCAACCGGCGGAAGGGCTGTTCCTCTGTCGTCGTTGCCTCGGTCATCTCTTCCCTGTCCTCTCAAGACACTCGCGTGTGGACCCCGACCGCGGACACCACGCCGACGCTCACCCCGTGGCGGGCGCCCCGTGGTCCGGGCCGCAGTACTCCGTCGTGGTTCAGGCGCGCACCGCCCACCACCGGCGGCGGCAGCGGGACGAACGCGGTGTCGACCCCGACCGCCGACCGCGTGCCGACCACGAACCCCGTTCCGCCGACGCGCACCGCCCCCTTCGTGTGCGCGGGCGCCTGCCGGACCACCAGGCGCCGCACCGCCTCCTCGTCGGCCGCGCCGGCGGGCAGCAGGACCCGGAACCGGTGGGCGTGCTCGGTGAGGGGGTCGGTGTCCGGGTCGCCGAACGCCCGCAGTGGCGTCGCGCCCAGCGTTGAAGTGTCCAGCCGCAGCCGCGACGACGACCGGCCGAACAGCCGCACCGAACCGAGCCCGCGGGCGGTCGGCGGCGCCGCGGTCGCGCGGACCTGCGCCCAGTGGCGGTCGCCGGCCAGTTCGTCGATGACCGGCTCGGCGCCGAAGACGATCCCGATCGCGTCCTTCAGCGCGCCGGGCGTGCCGCGCCGCCGGTACAGCCCGGGTGCGGCGGTGATCAGCTTCCGGCGCGTTTCCGCGTCCCAGCCCGCTTCGAACGACAGGCCGAGCAGCCCGGCCAGCCACGGCAGCGCGCCATCCGGCACGCCGGCCGGGTCGAGCAGCGCCGGGTAGCGCTCGACGACCCGGTCGATCTCGGCCGTGGTCGCGTCGAACAGGGACAGGAACCGCTCGGTGAAGTCGTCGGCCGCCGGGTCCTGCCGGAACGCGGCGGGCAGCAGGTCCGCGCTGGTGGACCGCGGGAAGTCGAGCCGGATCCGGTGCAGGACCGGCGTCGCCGACGAGTCGCCGGACAGCCGCACGCGGGCCGTGAGGTAGCGGCCGGGCGGCTGGTCGACGAGGAAGTCGGTGACGCCCGCGGGCGCGGTCTGCCAGTCGCTGTCGGCGAATTCCTCGTTCTCGGACACCACGATCGACACCGACACCGCGGTACCCGCCGGCACGTCCGCGTCGACCCGCACCCGGTGCCACCGGCAGCGCGAGATCCCGCTGTCGATCCGGAAGGTGGTGAACTCGCCCTCGGTGACGAACTGCCCGGCCTCGGGCGCCGGCTCCTCCCGCGGCTGCCCTTCCCAGTCGTAGCAGGAGGTCACCTCGCCGTCGGGGCCCCGCTCGCGCAGGCAGAAGCCGTCGTCGTCGGCGCGGACGAGACCGCTGGGCGGGACCTCGGCAGCCAGCTTGTCCATTGTGGACTCGCAGTGGTCGCGGTAGATCCGGAACCGGCCGGCTTCCTCGGTGAGCAGCCAGATCGTGCGGCCGGGCCCGGTGCGGATGCCGATGATCTCGCCCCGGACGTGCGTGCGGATGACCTCGCACAGCCGCCCGTCGGCGCCGTAGCGCCACAACCGGCTGCTGCCCTCGCGGGCGACGAGCACCTGCTCGTCCTGCGCGAGCGCGACGACCTTCGCGTGCCGGAGCCCGATCACCGCGACCAGGTGGTCGCCTTCGTTGCGCCACACGAAGACCCGGCCGGAGTCGACCACGGCGATCCGGTGCCCGCGCGCGGCCACGGCCGTCGGCGCGTGCAGCAGCCGGGGGTCGCGGTAGGGGGCCCAGACGGGCCGCCAGCCGCCGGTGCAGGTGTCCCGGCGCAGCAACCGCTTGCCCGAGAGCAAGTACCAGCCGCACGGCGCGCAGCCGGGGGCGAGCCGCGGATCGGGGAACCAGGGCAGCAGCTGCGTCCGCGTCGGGCCGTCCGGGGCCGCGCCGGGGTGGGCGAGCCGGACGCCGGTCTCGTCCCCGAACCCGGTCAGGTTCGCCACGGCGTCCTGGTCCCACCCGACGACGTCGTCGAGGAGCCGGAACGTCACGGCCGTGGGTGTGCACGTCATGCGGTCTCCTCCACCGGGATCAGCAGCGGGCGTTCCGGCCACACCAGGTCGTCCGGCGGGATCGGGTGGTCGGTGCACGGCGGCAGCCGCAGCCCGTCGGCGGTGAGCGAAAGCCCGGACACCGCGAGGACGCCGTCCACCGCCAGCAGCCGGCGCACGAGCGCGGTGTGCCGCACCGCGCCGCCGAACGGCCAGCCGCCACCGTTTTCCCCGCCCCGCACCGGGTCCAGGTAGGTGGTCACGGCGTCCGCCGCGCGGGCGAGGACGGCGGCCCGGTCCTGGCCGGTGTCGAGCACGACCCGGGCTTCGACGCCGATCCGCCGGTACGCGACCGGTCCGGTGACCACCGTGATGCCGGCGGGCGCGACCTCGCGCGAGAGGAAGTCGGCCACCGCGCGCAGGGTCGCGGCGGTCGGTACCGGCGGCTCGGTGCCGCCCGCTTCGAACGGCGGCACCACGAGGACACCGACGACACCGGGGATGGGCGTGCCGGCGAAGTCCGGGTGCAGGCCCGGCACCCCGTTCGCGCGGGCGATCGAAGCGCCCGGCGCGCGCAGCGCCAGCAGGCCGTAGTCGGCGGGGGCGACGGCCCGGCCGCGGGACCGCAGCTCCCCCACCCCGCGCCGCATGACGTCCGCGTCGGGCTCGGCGTCGGCGCCGCCGGTGGCGGGGAACGGGTTGGTCACGCCGGTCACGAACGGCCGCGCGGTGACGACGCCGTTGACGGCACCGGCGCCCACCGCGCCCGCCGCGCCGCCGCCGACGCGGTAGCGCACCGCGCGGACGTTGCGGAAGCCCGGCGGCACCGGCGCGCCGTTGACGCCGTCGCCGAAGGTGACCACGCCGGTGTCGTAGTCGACGGTGAACACGTGGTCGTCGGGGCCGTAGGCGGCGAGGCTCGGCACCTCCTGCCACTGCGACACACCTTCGTCGGTGGTGCCGAAGAGGTCCATGCCGGGATCGTCGTCGACCTCGATCACCACGGTGCCGGCCAGGATCGGGACCTGGCTCAGCCGCAGCCGGCGCCGTTCGGACGGGTTCGCCGGGTCCTGGATGGGCTCCAGGGGCTCGTCGAAGATCGTGCGGGCGGCGGTGGCGGCGACGGTGTTCAGCCGCAGTCCCGACACGAGCGGCGGCGCGACCGTGAACATGCCCTGCGCGACCTGCAGCCGCAGCCAGCGCAGCGGCGGGCTCGGGCGCGCGGCCGGCGGTTGCCCGGGTGCCCAGGTGCGGGGCAGCCGCAGCTCCACCACGCCGCTGGCGCGCAGTCCCTGCGTCCCGTCGCGGACGACTTCGGCGGGCCGGAACCGGCCGCCGTCCAGCACGTCCCAGCGCAGCAGCGGCTGCGGTGCCAGCGGCAGCGGGGTGAGCCCGCCGGCGGCCGCGGGCACCGGCGGCGCGGCCGCGATCACGAACCCCAGCGACAGCGAGGGGAACGGGCTCGCGGTGCCGTCGAGGCCCAGCCACAGCGCGTTGCCCGGTTGGGGTTCGGTGCCGAACGGCGCGAACGGCCGACCCGGCCCGTTCGGGCCGAGCGGCACCGGCTCCAGCGCCCCGCCCCGCTGCACCGCGAGCACGCTCAGGGTGGCGGGGGTGGCGTAGAGGTCCTGGTCGGTCTCGTAGACGACGTCGCCGCCGGTCCCGGTGGCGGCCGCCTGGAACCCGGCGGGGACGAGCACCGAAGCGCCGTCCGGCGGCTTCACGGTGAACTCGAGCAGCGCGGCCGCCGCGGTCGCGGGACGGCGGCGCACGCCCGCGGTGTTCAGGTGCTCGGCGAGGATCTTCTCCGGCAGCCGGTTGACCCGCAGGAGCACGGGTTCGGCCTGGGTGCCGAAGAGCCGCACGAGCGCGACCCCGGCGTCCTGCCGGTCGAAGCTGGTCCAATCCGGGGTGTAGCCGGGGATGCGGTCGCGCACGGCGCCCCGCACCGCTTCCCGCGTCGCGTCGACGAGCTCCGGCTGCACCCCGGACGGCCCGGGGCCGGGGACGATGCGCGCTTCTTCGTCCGAATCGCGCGCCCACCAGACGTCGGTCATCGCACCCCACCCCCGGTTCGCGCTCCCGAGGCCACATGCGCCGAGCCCGACAACGGACTCCGGCGAGACCGGCGCACCGCCGATGTCTTGAATGACTCATTCAGGTCTTGGGAGGTCCTGAATGAGTCATTCAAGACGTCCTGCTCGCTCGCGACCCTCGCGCGGAACGTCACAGCAATCCCTCCCCCGGCTCCACCGCGGGCACCACGCGCGTGCGGACCTCGCGCACGGCCGGGAGCTCGCCGGGCCGCAGTGGTACGTCGTCGCACGTCTCCGCCGGTTCCGCGCCGTCGACGCCGATCGCGACGGCGGTGACCGCCGCCAGGTCGCCGAGCGCTTCCTGCGCGGCCCGCAGCAGCGCCGAAGGGCGCAGGGGCTCGCCGAACGGCCAGCCCGTCCCGTCGTCGCCGCCCGCCAAGGGGTCGAGGAACCGGCGCAGCGCCGTACCGGCCACAGTGGACACCCGGACCCGGTCGGCCGGCGCGCCGGAGAGGTCCACCCGCAGCCGGACGTCCCGGTACACCGCGGGCCGCACGAACACTTCGGCCGTGAGCAACCGCGCTTCGGCGAGCCGGTCCGCGACCGCGCACAGCATGCCGGGGTCCGGTTCCGGAGCGGGCACGGCGTCGTCGCCGTCGCGCGGCACCGCCGGGACGATGTGGACGGTCACCGCGCCGGGGACCCGCGCGCACGGGAAGCCGGGGTGCTCGCCGACTGCGGCGTGGGCGCGGCCGACCGCCACGCCGGGCGTCGTGACGGCCAGCGTGACGTAGTCCTCCGCGGTGACCGCCCTGGTCACTTCGCCGAGCGCGCCCGAGGCCCGGTCGCGGGCCTGCGCCACCGTTTCCGGGTCCGCCCCGCCGGCGGCCTGGACCGGGTTCGCCGCCCGCACCGGCAGCGCGAGGTCGACCGGCAGCCAGTTGTCCGTCAGGCCGCCGTTGCCGTCGCGGCCGCCGCCGATCGTGTAGTCGACGCGGACTTCCCCGCCGGGACGCGGGATCCGCCCGGTGAGGCCGTCGCCGAACACCAGCGCGCCGTCGTGCCGGTCGAGCAGGAAGATCCGGTCCCGGCCGGAGCCGAACGCGAAGTCGGCCGCCGGGTCCCACCGCTCGCCGGCCAGGTGCAGGACCGCGGTGAGCAGCCGGCCGGCCGCGTCCGGCAGCTCGAGCCGCTGGCCCGGCAGCTTCAGCCACGCACGGGTCTGGTCTTCGAGCCCGGTCACCGTGCGGTGCTCGGCGTGCCGGGCGCCCGACGCGTTGACCGCCAGCCGCCGCAGCCGTGGCGGCGACGAGTAGGTCGCGGCCGGGGTGGCCACCACCAGCCCGCGGTCCACTGTGGACCATTCGGCCGGCGGCCGCAGCCGCACCACGCCGGAGCGCCGCAGCCCGCCGGTGCCGTCCTCGACCTCCTCGAACTCGCCCGAAGCGTCGCCGCTGGGGCGGAACCACGACCACGTCAGCTCGGCCGGCGGGCGGACGACGGGGAGCGGGGGCGGCGCCCACGACGGCGGCAGCGGCGAGTCGAGCTCGACCAGCAGCGACAGCCAGCCGGTCGCGGGGTGCGCCCCGGCGAGCGGCAGGGTGAACCGGGCCGAGGCGGCGGACCCGTCGCTCGCCAGCAGCGGAACCCCGTGCCCGGCCAGCAGATCGGCGGTGCGGTCGCGGTCGGTGAACACCGTCGCCTCGCCTGCCACCGGGAAGACGGTCACCTCGTCGTCGAGGGTGAAGCGGATGGCCGCGGCCGGGTCACGGGCCAGGACGGTGCCCGCGGGCACCACCATCGGCGTTTCCGCACCGGTGAGCGCGAGGACCGTGGCCGCCGCCCGCGCCGCGCGCGGCGGCTCGAGCCCCAGCAGCTTCAGGATCGCGACGACGAGCTCGTCGGGGGCCTGGTCCAGCCAGTAGAGCCGCTGCTCCAGCACGTAGGCGAACAGTTCCAGCAGCGTGACACCGGGGTCGACGGGCGCGTGCAGCGTCCACGTGCCGTCCGACTCCGCCGGGATGCGGCGGGTGATGGCCGCCATCATGTCGGCCCAGGTGAGGTCGTCCAGCTTCGGCACGGGCAGCGTCATGGCGTCGTCCCCGTCAGGCCGAGGTAGAACGGGAACACCAGGTTGGCCTTGGTGTTGGTGCGCCGGATCCGGTACTCGACGGAGATCGTCACGCGGGACTCGTCGGCCGGGTCGGCCTCGGCGAGGACGCTCGCCAGCTCCACCCGCGGCTCGAACTTCTTGACCGCGTCGGCGATCGACCGTTCGAGGCTCCGCAGGTTCTGCACGCTGCCCGGCGCGAACACCGACTCCTGCACGGTGGTGCCGAGGTCCGGGCGCATCACGCGCTCGCCCGTGGCGGTGAGCAGCAGCGCGCGCAGGCAGTGCTCGATGCTCGTCTCGCCGACGGCGTAGGACAGCCGGCCGGCCTCGTCGGGCAGGATCGGGAACCGCCAGCCGGTGCCGAGGAAAGGTTCGGTCACGTCGCCTTCACCTTCTTCGCGAGCACGGTCGGCGGCAGCGGCGTCGCGGGCCCGGTGGCCGCGCCCGCCACCGGATGGGTGTGCTGCACGAAGGCCTGCATCAGCGCGTTGCCGAGCACGACGGGCTCGGACGAGCCGCCGCCGAGGTCGATTTCGGCCGCCTGCACCGTCACGCTCTTGGCTTCGAGGGTGATCTCGCCGCTGTCCTTGAGCACCACCTTCGCCCCCGACGCGGTGCTGATGGTGATCTCCTTTTCCTTGTCGTCGAACAGGATCCGGTGCCCGGCCTTGGTCCGGATGATCTTCTGGTCGACCCCGTCCTTGTGCGCGACGGGAGGCTTCTTCTTGCCGTTGTAGAGCCCGCCCAGCACGTACGGCTGGCGCATGTCGCCCTGGAAGAACGCGACCAGCACCTCGTCGCCGACCTCGGGCACGAACACCGAGCCGTAGCCGGCGCCCGCGTACAGCTGGCTGACCCGGATCCAGGGACTGATCGACGCACCGCCGTCCAGCCAGTAGTACTTGACCCGGACGCGGCCCTCGTCGTCCCCGTCGTTCTCCACGACCTCCGCCGGCGCGACGCCGTAGAAGCGCTGGTCGGTCGCCATGGCCCGTGGCACGGTCATTGCTTGTCCCCCTGGAAGATCCGCCGGGCGGTGAAGGTGGTGAAGAAGCCGCTCGTGTTGAGGGCGTGCTCCACGCGCTTGACGAAGTAGGTGCCGGAGAACCGGTTGCCGAGGCCGAAGATCTCCAGGTTGTCCCCCGGACGCAGCTCCGGCAGCCCGGCCAGCCTGCCGGTCGCGGTGATGAACTCGTAGGCCCGCTCCCGCAGCAGCGAGATGGCCAGCTCCTTGGCTTCCTCCTGGTTGAGCACCGGCGCGTCGACGACCACCTCCTGCCGGTCGCCGGCCGCGCTCGCCGCCGCCTCGGGCCCGCTCTGCCCGTCGGCGGAGTTCTGCCCGCCCGGCAGGTCGTCCTTGGTCGCGACGTACTCGATCGGCTCCGCCTTGACCGGGTCCCAGCCGTGCACGGTGAGCTTGCTGACCTGGTCGGACACGGTCATCGTCGGGGTGAAGTCGAGGAGGTTGGGCACCAGGCCGGGCGGCTGCCCGCTCGGCCCGGTGGCCAGCCCGGGCGCGTAGGCCAGGCGGAACAACCGGATCGGCCGCGAGTCGCGCCCGTCGGTGGGCTTGATGAAGTACAGCGTCTGCACGCCCGTGCGCGAGTCCGGCAGGAGGTAGCAGTCGAAGTCGATCCGCTTCGCCCGCTCCATCAGGAACTGCGCGTCGGACTGGTTCTTCTGCACCACGAGGTCGTGCCGCGGGCCCTCGTGCGTCGTCTCGAACGCCAGGTGGTTGCGCCGTGCGATCTGCTCGGCGATCTCCCAGTCGGTCTTGTTGACGAAGTTCTTGTCCTCTTCCTTGGTGGGCTTGCGGTCCTTGAGGTCGAGCAGCCCGTCCACGCAGGTGATGGAGATGGTCGGCGACGCGGAATCCGGGAACTTCGGCGCGAGCGTGCTGATCTTCCCGGTGGCGACGGTCAGCAGCCGGCCCGCGTAGCCGAGCCGGACGGAGACGTGGGCGCCGATCCGCAGGTCTTTCGAATCGCTGTACTTGAACTTCAGCGTGACGTCGTCCCAGTTGTTCAGCTCGAGGTCGAAGCCCGACATCTCGTCGAGGTCGCGGTGCACCTTGACGTCGAGGATGTCGTTCTTCGTCTCCGGGTCCAGTGTCAGTCCCTCGACGACCACTTCGAACTCCGGGGCGTAGCCGTCCGGATCGGCGAGTTCGGGCTGGGTGCCCGCGGGCGCGGTCATCGGCGGCCCCCTCTCACGGCAGCCGGGGCACGGTCAGCACCAGCCCCGGCCGCAGGTCGCGTGGATCGGAGATGCCGTTGGCGCGCGCCAGTTCCCGCCACGCGTCCGGCCGCCGGTACACAGCGGCGGAGATGCGGTCCCAGGTGTCGCCGCGGCGCACGACGTAGCTCTTCTCCACCGTGGGCGAGGACCGCGGCGGGTCCACGGCCTGGTCCTTCGCCAGGCGGTACTCCTTGAGCGTGATGTCCAGCTGGGCCCGCAGCGGGACGCCGTTCTTGGCGAACAGCACGTAGTTCACGTCCAGCTTCTCCAGCACGCCCTTGAACACCGGCCCGTTCCAGTGGAACCGGACGATCGGCGGCGCGTGCTCGGTGCCGTCGATCCGCATCAGGTCGCGCACGGCGTCCACATAGGACGTCCGGACGTCGTTGAGCGTGTCGGAGGTGTCGACCAGCGCCTGCAGCGTCAGCGTTTCGGTGCCGCCGCGGATGAACTGGATCGGCGGCGTCTCCAGCCCGGGGATGGTGATCTCGGCGAACGTGTTGCTCTTGCTCAGCTTGTACTCGGTCGGGTTGAACCGCAGCGGGATCACCTGCGGCGTCCGGTTCGGCGGCCGCTCGATCTCCAGGTGCGCGTCGGCACCCTGGCTCACCGACGAGAACGGTGTGGTGATCACCGGCGGCCCCCCGAATCCCCGATCCTGCGGTCGTTCCCGCTGCGTTCGGCCCGGGCGCACTCTTCTTCGTACCGCCGTGCCCACGCCTGGATGTGCTTGGTGAACAGCTTGGTGAACACGGCGGAGTCGTCGCCGTCCACCGCGAAGTGCACCTCGACGTTGTGGAAAGTCACGTTCCTGGGCACGGTTTCTTCTCCTAGAGGACGGCCGTCAGGCCCTCGTGGGCGATTTCCAAGGACTCGATCGCGACCGCGTTCTGCTCGGCGTGCAGGTCCGGGCCGGTCCACTTGGCGGCCAGGCCGCCGTGGAAGAGCCACGACTTCGCGGGCAGCCCCGCCTCGTCGAGCATGATCAGGGCGCCGTCGCGGCGGGCCCCCAGCGAGTCGTGCAGGCCGGTTTCGTACCAGGACCACAGCAGGCGGTCGCGGACCACACCGCGCTTGAGCGTGATCGGGTTCCACGAGTGGCGCAGCGGCAGCTTGTGCACCGCGTCGTTGCGCCCGCCTTCGGGGTAGTTGACCACCTCCAGCTGCGCGCCCAGCCCGGTGACCTCCTGGAAGGCCCCGGACGCCACCACCTGCAGCAGCAGGGCCTGCGCCGGCGGCAGGTAGACGTCCGCCGCCGACAGCGTGACGAGGAAGCGGAACTTGGGCAGCGGCTCGTTGAGCGCGAGCAGCTGCTCCACCGGTGTCGTCACTGCTCGATCACCTCCAGACCGCGGTCCTGGCCCAGCACGAGCCGCAGCGCGATGAACTCCATCGGCACGGCCGGCGCGACTTCGACCTCGCACACGACCTGCCCGGGGTCCTGCTCGGGCGGGTTGTTGGTTTCGTCGCACACGACGCGGAAGGCCTCGTCCGGCCGGGAGCCGGCGAGCGCGCCGGTGCGGAACGCCTCCAGCAGCACCGACGTGATCGCGCGGACCAGCGACAGCCGCAGCTCCGCCGAGTTCACCTCGAACACCAGCGGCGCGGCGGCCCGCCGGATGGCCCGCACCAGCAGGTGCAGCAGCCGGCGGTGGGCGACGTACACCCGGCGCGGGTCTTGCGACAGCGTCCGCCCGCCCCACACCACGAGCCCGCGGCCCCGCAGGCACCGCACCAGGTCGATGCCCGCGTCGAACAACCGGACCTGCTGCGCTTCCGGGTATTCCACCTCGAGGTCGACCGCGTCCAGCAGCGTGGCGTTGGCCGGGGTGTGGGCGGCGCCCCGCTCGGCGTCGAGCCGGGCCACCAGCCCGGCCACGTGCCCGGACGCCGGCACGGTCCGCAGCCCGGTGCCCACGAGCGCGGGCGCCCGCAGCGGCGGGTGGTACACCGCCGCCGCGGCGAGCAGCACGTCGTCGCCGAACCCGGCCAGCGTGCCGGCCCAGCCGGCCACTTCGTCCACCGTGGACAGTTCCGGCGGCACGTCCAGCAGCACCAGCCGGTCCAGCAGCGGTGCCACGACCCCGAGCAGTTCCAGCACCAGGTTCGTGTGGTCGGCGCCGGTGAGGTCGGCGCCGAGGTCCGGGAGGGCCACCAGCGCCGGCTCCGGCAGGTCGGCCTGCGCCGCCACCGCGTCGGAGTAGTCGTTGCGCCCCGGCGGGCTGTCCGTGCCGCCGGTGAGCGTGAGGTCCCACGCCAGCGAGATCGGCGCGCCCGGCGGGATCGGGCTCCCCGGCCGGTCCGGGTGCAGTGCCACCACCCGGATCAGCCGCGACGCGGCGAGCCGGTCGCCGACTTCGCCGGGCGCCATGCCCGCGAAGGTTTCCGGCGGCTCGCCGGGCACGAGCACCCGCACGGTCACCGTCGGCGGGCCCGCGACGCTGCTCGCCCGGTACCGCACGGCGACCCGGCCGCCGTTCGCCCACGCGCCGGGACTCGCGGCCACCACGAGGAAGTCGTCCGTCCACGGCGCGCTGGCGGGTGCGGCGGGCCCGGACACCCGCAGCACCCACGCCGTCCGGCCCTGGTTTTCGAAGAACCCGCGCAGCGCGTACGGCGTCGCCGACGTGCCGTCGGGCGGGCCGAACGCGCCCACGACGTCGTTCCAGCTCTCGACGCGCACGGGCACGCCGACCGGGCCGCGCCGGGTGCGGCCGAGGAACACGGCCACGTCCGTGCGCAGCGGCTCGTCGTCGGAGGCCGCTCGCTCGAAGGTCAGGGAAACGCCGGGAAGCGCCGCGCTGGTCATCTCTGCCCGCTCACGCGTCGATCACGAATTCCTCGACGGCCAGCACGAGCGTCTCCATGGCGATCTCGTTCTTGGTCGCGTTGAACGACGGCCCGGTGTACTTCGTCGGCCAGCCCCGGTTGAAGTTCCAGCGCATGACTTCCTGGCGGTTCTCGTCGAGCATCACGATCGAGCCGGACGTGCGCCGCACCCGGCCGTCGAGCGCCTCCTTCACCCAGTTCCAGAACCCGACGTGGCCGGTGACCCCGCGCTTGAACGTCAGCGCGCTCGGGAACTTCTTGAGGCCCACGAGCTTGCGGACCGTGATGTCCTCGCTGCCGGTGCGGTACTCGATCACCGGCAGCTCCACGTCGAGCCCGCTGGCTTCGGTGAACGACCCGCTCACCGCGACGCCGTCGTCGCTGACGTTGGTCACGATGACCAGGAAGTTATACGCGGCGTACGGATCGTCGCGCGTCACAGGTGGCATGTCCGTTGCCTTTCAGTGGTCAGACGAGCTGGGGCTCGCGGGTCTTCTGCTGGATCCGGAAGATCACGAACTCCGCCGGGAACACGGGCGCCACCCCGATCACGCAGATGAGCCGGCCGTTGGCGATGTCGTCGTCGGTCATCGTGGAGCGGTCGCAGTGGACGAAGAACGCCTCGTCCGCGGTGGTGCCGGCGAGCGCCCCGCTGCGCCAGACGGTGGTGAGGAAGTTCGCGACCGTCTGCCGCACCAGCGCCCACAGGGATTCGTCGTTCGGTTCGAACACGACCCACTGCGTGCCCTCGTCGATCGACTCCTCGAGGAACAGGAAGAGCCGGCGCACGTTGACGTACTTCCAGGAGGTGTCCGAGGACAGCGTGCGCGCGCCCCACACCCGCTGGCCGAGGCCGGGGAAGAACCGCAGCGCGTTGATGCCACGGGGGTTCAGCAGGTCCTGGTGCCGCTTGGTGACGTCCTGGGCGATGCCGTCGGTCAGCCGGATGCCGCGGACGACGGCGTTGGCCGGCGCCTTGTGCACCCCCCGCTCGACGTCGGTGCGGGCGTAGATCCCGATGATGTGCCCCGACGGCGGCACCTCGACGAACTGGTTGGTCGAGGGGTCGTTGACGACGAGCCACGGGTAGTACAGCGCGGCGTACTTGGTGTCGAACGGTTCCCGGAACTCCTGGATGCCCTCGATGTCGAGGCCGTCGCGCGGATCGAGGACGGCGAACCGGTCCTTGAGCTGTTCGCAGTGGGTCACCAGCGCCGATTCGACCGTACCCGCCCACATGCCGGGCACCGCGCAGATCGCGATCTCGTCGATGTCCTCCAGCGCCACGATGCCGGTGCGCTTGCCGCTCCCGCCGTCCGTGCCGACGAAGTCCCCGACGTCGAGGCCGCCGAACGCGTCGTCGCCGTCGTCGGCGAGGCTGAGCCACGAACCGGTGGCGGGCGTGGGGAACTCGGCGGGATCGGTGCTCAGGTCCAGCGCGGTCGCCCGCACCAGCCGCGACTGGGTCGCCAGCGTGCCCGTCACGGTGCCGGGCTCCGTGCCGGTCAGGCGGAGGTTGCGGAACGTCTCGGTCACCGAGCCGCCGCCGGGGTCCGAGAACCGGGTGTCCACTGTGGACTCGACCAGCAGCAGCCGGGCGGTCTCGAAGACCAGCTCGGGGGTGTCGGCGCCGAACGTGACGACGTCGTCCGGCTCGATCGCCACGACGTTCAGGGTGCTCAGCTGGTCGCCGGTGTCGAGCTGGGTCACCGCGCCCTCGTACAGCCGGCTCGAGCCGCTGATCCGCAGCTTCGGGCCGGCGGCGGCGTTGGCCCGGCGCACCCGGCGCACGGTGAGGCCGTTCTTCCACGCCGCGTGCGTGGTGCCGTCGGGGAAGGTGAGCGTCACCTTGCCCGCTTCCGGCTGCGCCACGGTGACCTTGAAACGCCGGTTGTTGATCAGGATCCAGACGTCGTCGGGCAGGTCGTCGGGGTCGAGCCCGGGCACCGCGTTCACCTGGATCGACCCGGTGTCGCGGTCCGCGTCGGCGGCGAGCGCGGTGATGAACAGCGGTCCCTCGTTCGGCTCGGGCAGCACCGGCAGCGACGCGCTCACCGACGGCGAGATCCGCACCTGGACGGCCTTCCCCCAGGAACCGGGGCTCGAGGCGGCGAACCGCAGGCTCGGCGTGGTCGCCCGGGGAGCCTTCAGCACGTAGTCGCCGCGGGCCGCCTTGACCTCCGCCGCCAGCCCGGTGCCGAGCGTGACCCGCCCCTTGCCGGCGTCGTACCCGGTGATCGTCACCGGGCCGATCTCGACGTCGTCGCTGCCGCGGAAGACCTTGACCTCGTCGGTTCCGGTGAACCCGACCAGGTGGGCCAGCTCCAGCACCTTCGACCCGGCCGCGGCGTCCCGGGTGATCGCGCTGACCAGGCCGGTGCCGAACGTGCCGGACGCGGCCTGCGCGGTGGCGCTGGCGACCCGCTTGACGTAGAGGCGCTGGCCGCCGTTGTCGAAGAACCCCTTGACCGCCAGCGGGAACAGCCACCAGCGGCCGCCCTCGGTCGGGTTTTCGGCCCAGGCGTCCCGGAGCGACGGGTCCGGCTCGGGCAGGAACCCGCCGAAGGTCGTCTGGAACTCCAGGAAGTTCGTCACCAGCTTGGGCTTCCCGTCGGTCGGGCCGCGCTGGGTGACCCCGACCATGCCCGCCGTGCTGGTGCTCACCCCCGCGATCGGCCGCGGCCCCGCGTCGACCTCCTCGACGTAGACGCCGGGGCTCAGGTACTCGGGCATGGTTCAGCTCCTTCTCTACTGCTCGACGATCTCGATGACGTGCCTGGTGTTGCGGCCGGAGGGCAGCCGGACGTCCAGCGCGCCGGTCCGTCCCGGCCGTTCGGTGGCCGTCAGGTGGAAGACCTGCTCCGGCAGCCCGGTGACGGGCTCGCCTTCCCACCGCAGCGCGAGCCGGAACGCGCCGGCCGCACTGGTCAGCGTCCGCTCCTGCCACGGGGCGCCGTCCCGGCTCGTGATCCCCCGCGCCTCGACCAGCGCGCTGGCCACCGGTACCCCGGCTGCGCGGACGACGCCGTACACCGTGCGGACGCCGGCCCCGTACGGGTACGCGACGCCCGGCAGCAGCCGGACCACACGCGGGTCGCCGGCCGTGGCGGGCGGGGTGGTGTCGTCGTACGGGTAGGCGGTGAACTCGACGCCGGCCAGGCTCGCGTCGAAGGCCTCGCCGTCCGCCGGGTACAGCGGCGCGAGCCCGATGGCGCTGAACCGGACGCGGAACAGCTCCGGCTGCGCGCCCGGGCCCCGGCGCCGGCCGAGCTCCGGGTAGGCGATCACCGCGCTCGGGGTGCGGATCGCCGGGGTGTCCTGGAGCACCCAGACGTTGTCGGCCGGGTCGAAGCGCTCCAGTTCGGTGCTCACGTCGGCGGCCCGCGCGCGCTGGGTGAACTCGTCGAACGGCACGAACCACGCCGGGCTGTGCAGGACGGAGCTTTCGAGGGGGTAGAAGCGGGTCATGGCACCGGTGTCCCGTTGATCGTGCGGCTGCGGACCAGCCGCAGCTCGGAAACGTCGAGCGAGTCGAGGTTGACGACCCGGACCTCGTAGTTGAGGGACAGCCGGTAGGGCTTCTGGATCGCGTACCAGATCCACGACTTCTGATCGAGCGTCAGCGGCGTCAGCGTGAACTGCAGCGCCTCCGTGGTGCCGGCCAGGCTGCCGGTCAGCTCCTCGCCGGTCCAGATCGCGTCGTCGTAGAAGACCTGGAGCGCGCGGCCGATCATCTGGTGCTGCGTGGCCTGGCTGCCGCCCCACGGCGTGATCAGGTACCGCAGCAGCAGCGCCATCGGCGGTTTGCGGCTGGTCGGCGCGGCCGGCGGCAGCGACCGCACCGGCGGCCGGTTGCGCGAGGTGGGGTCTTCGGCGATCTCGTACAGGAAGACCGTGAGCGTGGCCCGGCTCGGCCGGTCCTCGAGGTCGCTCAGCATCGCCGTCGGCGGGTCGTTCGGATCGAGTCCGCGCAACGCCGCGGTGAGCCGGTCGACGATGATCGTCGACACGTCGGCGACAACGCCGAAATCGCCCATGCCAGTCCTCCCCTGTTCTGCCGCGGCAGCATCGCAGGGGTGGCGTGGCGGGGCCGCGACCCGCGCGTCGCGCGAGCGTCACGACGGCGTTCCCGGTCCGGGCGTTGACGTGCCCGCACACGCGGCGGCGACGCCGTGGTGACAGGGCTGCGCGCATCCTGCGTCGGTGGAGGTCCCCGAGGAACGGTCCGGCAGCATGGTCCTGCGTGCGTGGCTGGAAGGCGGCGAACCCGGCGCCCTGCGGGTCCGCATCCTCTCCACGGTCGGCACCGACGAGGCCAAACCCGTGGCGGTGACGTCCCGGGCGGCGGTGCACGCGGCCGTGCAGAGCTGGCTGGACGAGCTCGGAGCAGGCCCGATGACGTTTTCGTGACGCCCCGTTGACGCCGCATCGACGATAATTCCCCGTAACGTTTTACAGTCGGGTCGCGAATTGCCCCACGGTGGGGTCGATCCGATCGGTGCGGGCGTAGGTTGGGGAGCCGATGCGCATTGAAGCAACACAGATCGTGACACTGCGGCTGCTGAAGGGGTTCACGCTGCTGGTGGGCGACGACCCCGTCGTGCTGTCCTACAGCGCGCAGCGGCTGCTCGCCTTCCTCGCGCTGCAGGACCGTCCGCGGACGAGGACGTACGTGGCGAGAACGCTGTGGCCGGAGGCGACGACGCCCCGCGCCAACGCGAACCTGCGCTCGTCGCTGTGGCGCGCGTCCCGCACCGGGCACCGCGTCATCGACGCGTCCACGCAGGAAATGGCGCTGGCGGGCAACATCACCGTCGACATCCACGACGCCGTCGCCCGCGCGCACTGCCTGCTCGACAAGACGTGCCTGTGCGACGACATCCTGACCCGCCAGACCCGCGACGAGCTGTCGGCCGACCTGCTGCCCGAGTGGTCGGACAACGAGTGGGTGCTGATCGAGCAGGAGCAGTACCACCAGTTGCGGCTCTACGCCTTGGAAGCCATGGCCAAGCGCCTCACCACGGCCGGCCGCCACGGCGAAGCGGTGGCGGCCGGGCTGGCGGCGGTGCGCGCGGAGCCGTTGCGGGAGAGCGCCCACCGCGTGCTCATCGACGCGCACCTCGCGGCGGGCAACCGGGCGGCGGCGCAGCACCAGTACGAGCAGTGCCGTTGCACGCTGCTCGAGGAACTGGGACTCGAGCCTTCCGATACGCTCCGCGACCTCCTCCCGCACACGACCGCGCATTAGTTCCGGCGCGGAAAAATTGGTGATTGCCCTTTCGGGCAATTCCGCACAGACGCATTTTCCGATCGGGCGACGACGATTTCGGCACCTCCGGGCGGCCGGGCCGACGGGATCCGCCGGGCGCGCCCGTCGAGTTGCGGCGAGGCCGTTCGTCATCCTCTATGACGAGAGCACCGCGACCGGCTGGAGGACCCCGTGCAGTACATGCTGCTGATCTACGACTGCGACCGCCCGGAGCCCGGCGACCCGCGCTTCCCGGAGGCGCTCGCCCGGGTGAACGCCTTCGCCGACGAGTGCCGCCGGCGCGGGGTGTTCGTCGCGGGGCACCCGCTGCAGCGCGAGCACACCGCGACCACCGTCGCCGTCCGCGAGGGCAGGACGCTGATCACCGACGGCCCGTACCCCGAGACCCACGAGCACCTCGGCGGCACCTACGTCCTCGACTGCCGCGACCTCGACGAGGCCCTGGAGCTGGCCGCGCTGTGCCCGATGGCCGCGGACGGCTCGATCGAGGTCCGCCCGATCGCCGGCGTGCCGGGGCTCGACCACCGCGGATGACCCCGGCTTCCCTCCTCCGGGCGACCTACCGCGAGCACCGGTCCCGGATGCTCGCGGCGCTGGTCCGCGTCCTGGGCGACTTCGAACTCGCCGAGGACGCGCTGCAGGACGCGTGCGCGCTCGCCCTGCGCAAGTGGGACGGGCGCGGACCGGACGACCCGGTCGCCTGGCTGCTGACGGCGGCCCGCAACAGCGCGATCGACCGGCTCCGGCGGGCCCGCCGGGGCCGGGAGAAGCTCGCCGAACTCGGCCCGGGGCCGGAGGTGACGTCGATGGACACCGGGGAGAGCAGCCTGCTCGCCGTCGGCGACGAGCGGCTCAGCCTGATCTTCACCTGCTGCCACCCGGCGCTGTCCGAAGAAGCGCGGATCGCGCTGACGCTGCACGCCGTGGCCGGGCTGACCGCGGGGCAGCTCGCCCGGACCTTCCTGGTCGGCGAAGCGGCGCTGGCCCAGCGGCTGGTCCGGGCCAAGCGCAAGATCCGCGACGCCGGGATCAGCCTCGCCGTCCCCGCCGACCACCTCCTGCCCGAACGGCTCAACGGCGTCCTCGCGGTCGTCTACCTGATCTTCACCCACGGCTACACCGCGGGCGGCGGCCGGCCGGAGTACCGGGAGCTGCAGCGGGAGGCGGTCCGGCTGGCCAAGCTCGTCGCGGCCCTGATGCCGGACGAACCGGAGGCGCTCGGCCTGGCCGCGCTGCTGCTCCTGCAGGACTCGCGGGCGTCCGCGCGCTACGACGAGCACGGCGACGTCGTCCTGCTCGAAGACCAGGACCGGACGCGGTGGGACCGCGCCGGGATCGCCGAAGCCGTCGTGCTGCTCGACCGGGCGCTGCGCCTCGGCGCACCCGGGCCGTACCAGCTGCAGGCCGCCATCGCCGTGCTGCACGCGCAGGCGCCGTCGGCGGACCGGACGGACTGGGCGGGCATCGCGGGCCTGTACGAACAGCTGCTGGCGCTCGCCCCGTCCCCGGTGGTCGCGCTGAACCACGCCGTCGCCGTCGCCATGGCCACCACCCCGGCCGAGGGGCTCGCGCTCGTCGACCGGATCGAGGGCCTCGGCCACTACCACCTGCTGCACGCCGCCCGCGCGGACCTCCTGCGCCGTCTCGGCCGCACCGCCGACGCGGCGGCCGCGTACCGGCGCGCCCACGACCTGGCCACCACGCCCGCCGACCGGCGCTACCTCGCCGGCCGGCTGCGCGCCACCGACCCCACGGAGTCCACATGAGACTGTCCATTCTCGACCACGGCCACCGCCGCCGCGCGAAGCTGTTCATGGGCCTCACCGCGAAACGGTCGGGCGTGGCCACCCCCGACATCGTCAAGCTGCTGCTCTACCGGCCGGGCGTGTTCGCCCGCGCGCTGCTGGAGCTCACCGCGCCGGCGATGCGCGGCCCGTCGTACTGGACCGCGGCCGAACGCGAATACCTCGCCATGGCCACCGCTCAGGTGCACGAGTGCCCGTTCTGCGTGGTCACGCACGCCGAGCTGGTCCGGATCGCGGGCACCGGGGAGCTCGACCCGGACGACCCGGCGTCGGCCCGGCCGGAGCTGCGGGCCGTCCGCGCCTTCCTGGAGCGCGTCAGCCGCGACCCGGAGCACGTCGACGCGGCCGCCGTCGCCGGGCTGCCGCCGCACGCCGTCGAAGAGGCCCTGCGGGTGAACCTCGTGTGGAACGTCGTCAACCGGCTCGCCAACGCGTTCGGCTTCGTCCTGCGGGAGGGCCAGCTCGAGACGGGAACGCGGTCGCTGCACCGGTTCGGCTACCGCTTCCCGGGGTTCCTGCTCGCCGACGGCCCCCGCACGGACCTCGCCGCCGCGGCCGCCCGGCTCGGCGACGACGTCCCGGAGCCGCTGCACTCCTACGTCACGACCGTCCGGGAGGCGTCCTACCGGGTGACCGACGCCGACGTCGAAGCGCTGAAGGCCGCCGGCTACCGCGAAGACGAGATCTTCGAGGCGACCGTCGCCGCGGCGGTCGGGTCGGCGTTGCGGAGCTTCGACGCCGGGCGCCGCGCGATCGCGGCGGACTGAGCCGATCGGCCGAATCCCGCCGATGACCAAGGTCCTCACTCCCGGGCCCGAAGATCCCTAGGGCGGCTCGGGACGGCCGGGCACGATCGGGGACAGCACTCCCGCTGCCCCGAAGGAGATCTCCTTGCTGTCCCCCGCATCCGCCGCGGTGGTTCGCGCCACCCTGCCCGTCGTGCGCGCCAACGCCGTGGCGATCACCGGCGAGTTCTACTCCTCGATGTTCGCCGCGCACCCGGACCTGCTCGACCTGTTCAACCAGGGCAACCAGGCCGACGGCAGGCAGAAGCTCGCGCTGGCCTCCGCCGTCGTCGAGTTCGCCGGCCACCTGCTCGGCGAGGACGCGGCGCCGTTCGACCGGATCGCCGAGCGGATCGCCCACAAGCACGTTTCGCTGGGTATCCGGGCCGAGCAGTACCCGCTGGTGGGGCACCACCTGCTCACCGCCGTCGGCACGGTGCTCGGGGACGCGGTCACGGCCGAGGTCGCGGGCGCCTGGCAGGAGGTCTACTGGCTGCTCGCCTGCCGGCTGATCGCCGCCGAAGCCCGGCTCTACGAGCGCGGGGACCTCGACCCCGCCGACGTCTGGCGGCGCTGGCGGGTGGCCAAGCGCCTCGACGAGGCCGTCGACGCGGTCTCGTTCACCCTGGTGCCCGACGACGGCGGGCCCGTGCCGGAGTTCGCTCCCGGCCAGTACGTCTCGGTCTTGGTCGACCTTCCCGGCGGGCACCGCCAGCCCCGCCAGTACTCGCTGTCCCAGGGCCCCGGGCGCGGTTCGCTGCGGATCACGGTCCGCCGGGCCGACGGCGGCGCGGTGTCCGGCTACCTGCACGACGAGGTGACCGAGGACGACGTCCTGCGGCTCGGGCCGCCCGCGGGCGAGACGACGCTGGAGGAGGGCGACGGACCGGTGCTGCTCGTCAGCGCCGGCATCGGGATCACCCCGATGGCCGCGCTGCTCGACCACCTGGCCAGGACCCAGCCGACCCGGCGGGTCGTCCTCGCCCACGCCGACCGCTCCCCCGCCCACCACGCGCTGCGCCGCGAATGCGCCCAGATCGCGACCGGGCTGGCCGGCGCCGAAGAGCTGTACTGGTACGAATCCGGCCACGACGGGAATTCACGGCCGGGCCGCATGGACGTCGACGCGCTGCCGCTGCCCGCGGACGCCACCGCCTACCTGTGCGGCCCCCTGCCGTTCATGCACGGCATCCGCGCGGGCCTGCTGCGGCGGGGAATGCCCGCGGACCGCATCCGCTACGAGGTGTTCGGCCCGGGCGGGCTCGACCGGGACTGACCGCGGCGCCGTACCCGGCCGGACCGGTCGTCCGGCCGGGTACGGCGAGCGGGTCAGGCCGGCTCTTCCGGCGCGAGCGAGTTCCCCGCCGGAATGTGCCCGCAGCTCGACGGCGCGGCCTTGCCGGCGAACCGGTCGGCGAGCCAGCCGATCGCCGCGGGCGCCCACGCCGCCGCGCCGCCGACGTGGCTGAGCGCGTCGTATTGCACGTACTTGATGGAGTCGTTGCCCGTCGCGCAGTACTGGCGGGCCAGCGCCCGCACGTCACCGGCGACCATCACGCCGTCCCCGGTGCCGATGCCCGGCACGTTGCTCGTGGTCCCTTCGAGGAACCCGGCGTTGCCCTGTGCGATGAAACCGGGGACCGACGGCGTCGGCGCCGAACCGATGTTGACCTGGTTCACCGCGGCGACGAACGGCGGCACCGAATTCGGGTCGGCGTACTCCGGCTTCACCAGCTTCTGCCACGTCAGGCCCGGGTACCGGCCCAGCGCGGTGATGATCGACGCGTGCTCCAGCTCGTCGAGCACCTTGAGCCCGTACTCGCTCGCGTACGGCCGCAGGTCGATGCCGAACCCGCGCGCGACCCCGATCAGCGCCATCGGGATGACCCCGGACCACACCGGGCTGCCGCCGACGTACTTGAGGTTGTGCGCGGGGTCGACGAGCACCCCGCCTTCGGTGAAGCCGACGAGGTTCTTGTTGACGTCAGGGGCATAGCTCGGCGCGAGCGCCGCCGCCCAGCCGGTCGCGATGGCCCCGCCCGAGTAGCCGAGGAGGCCGAACTTCGTGTGGTCGTCCATCCCGGTGGCGGCCGAGCTCGTCGCGGCGCGGATCGAGTCGAGGGTGGTGGTGCCGTACTCCGGCCCCGCGGCGAAGTCGGCGGTCTGCCCTTCGGTGTCGGGCACGACGACGTTGTAGCCCAGCAGGAGCGACGGGAGCAGCAGCAGCGACTCGCCGTTGGGCAGGAGCCCGCCGAGCGTGACGTCGCCGGCGATCGCGCGCGACGGCGAGTCGGCGGGGTCGAGCGAGTCGTAGGCCGACTGGTACGAAACGGCTTTCGTGCGGTCGCCGGTGATGCTGCGGACCACCGAGGTGACGTTGGCCGACGGCCGGCCCTGCGCGTCGGTGGTGCGGTAGAGCAGCTGCACGGCCTGCACCGGCGTGGCGAGGCCGACGACGTGGTAGGCCAGTGTCCGGGTCTTGAGCACTGTCCCCGGCGCGTACGACGACAGCGGTGCGCTGCCGTCGTAGGAGTAGAAGGAATCGGACGACCGGGCGTCGGCCGCGGTCGCCGGCGCGGCGGTGAAGACCAGCGCGAGCGCGGCGGCGAGGGCCGGGAAACGGGCGTGCTTGCGGATCATGACTCCCCTTTGAATCATGAAGTGGATCACTCGACGGCGGTAACCTACCAGCGAGTAGGTTCGGGGTCCACCCGCGTGCCCGAACCTCACCCACCTGTGGGGCCTTCCGCGGGCGCCGGTCCGGTCCTAGCGTTGTGGTACCGGGTTCTCGGCGGAGGAGAGACGATGCACGGGACGCTCGACCTCGAGGTCGCTCCCCGGCCGCACTACACCCTGGTCACCGTCACGGGCGGCCTGCACCTCGGCAGCTACCGGCGGTTGCGCGACGGCCTGCTGGAAATCGCGGCCGACGGCCCGGACGCGGTGA
This sequence comes from Amycolatopsis lexingtonensis, assembly GCF_014873755.1. Lineage (NCBI taxonomy): Bacteria > Bacillati > Actinomycetota > Actinomycetes > Pseudonocardiales > Pseudonocardiaceae > Amycolatopsis > Amycolatopsis lexingtonensis. The sequence continues at coordinate 394,348 of NZ_JADBEG010000001.1, read as the reverse complement.
TCGCCGGCGTCGGCGAACTCGACTTCAGCGAGGTGGCGCCGGTCGGGGTGTTCGCGCACGTCGCCCGGCGGATCCGGATCTGGCCGGGGATTCCGCTCGCGCTGGCCACCGGCACCGCAGATCACGCGCGAGCGTTGCGGGAGCACGGGATCCACCGCGAAGCCGCGCTCGGCGAGGACGTCCGCAGCGCGGAACGCGCGCTGGGCAAACCGGCCCGGCGCCAGGCGGAGCTGGTCCTGCCCCGCGGCGGCGAAGCCCCGGCGGTCGCGCGGGCCGCCGTGCGCCGGGCGTGCGCGGAGTGGGACGTCACGCACTTCGTCTACGACGGCATCCTCGTCGCCGGCGAGCTCGCGACGAACGCGATCCAGCACACGACGTCCGCCGCCACGCTCCGGCTGGACCTGCGCCACGGACGGCTGACCATCGCGGTGCTCGACGACGACCCGCACCCGGCCGTGCTGTCCCCGCGGCCCCGCCCGGGTTCCGCCGGGCTGGGCCTGCACCTCGTCGCGCATTCGGCGCAGCGGTGGGGAAGCAGCCCGCGGTGGTCCGGCGGGAAGGCGGTCTGGGCGGTCCTGACCACCGAACGCCGCACCGACGCACCCAGCTGACCGGCCCCGCGGGTCAGCAGGGCTCCGGATCCATCGCGATCGGCTCCGGCCGCACCGGGCACGGCCCGATCGTCCCGCTCCCGCAGTCGATCCGCGCCCACACCGTCTTCCCGACCCCGGTGCCGCGCACGCCCCACGCCCGCGAAAGGCCGCGCACCAGGACCAATCCCCGGCCGTGCGCGGTGCCGGGCCCGGGCTCGGCGGCCACCGGGCGCTCGCCGCCGTCGTCGTGCACCTCCAGCAACGCCGAGCACGGGACCTGCTCGGCCGAAGCGGTGACCGTGACCCGGCCGGTGCCGTGTTCGTGGGCGTTCGTGGCGAGCTCGGTCACGACCATGTGCACCGCCCACAGGTGGTCCGCGCCCAGCAGCGGCAGCACCCGCGCGGTCCACCACCGGAGCGCGCTGAGCGGCGGCACGCCGTCCGGCTCGATCACGAACACCGCCCGGTCGTCCGGCCCCGTGCTCATCCGGGGTCCGCCCGCAGTGCCTCCGCCAGCGTCGCGAACCCGCGGACGCGCGCACCGGGCCAGAACATCGACAAGGCGACCGAAACCGGGTGCGGCGGCACGACCAGCCACAACCGGCCGCCATCCGCCCGCGCCCGCCGGTCGGCCTGGGCCAGCGCCCGCAACCCGGCCGCACCGAGCAGGGTCACCCCGGACAGGTCCACCACCGTGACCGTGGCCGCCTCCTGCCACGTCGCGCGCTGCAGCAACCGCACGGACACCGCGTCGATCTCCCCGACCGCGGTGACGACCAGCCAGCCCGGCCGCGGCTCCGAGCGTTCGACCGCGAGGATCTCCTTCGCCGCCTGCCGCCGGACAGCGGACGGCCCGTGCCGGTCCGAGGACATGACGCCCTCCTCCTGTCCCGGGCCGGGCGGCCGGCCCGTCACCCCCCAGTCAAGCACGCCGGGGGCGCACGAGCACGCGAAGGATTTCGCTCCTGCCGGCCCGGGAGCCGCTCAGCCTGCCGGTGGAGTGTCCACTGTGGTCACGGCGTCCGGGCACGAAGGCGGTCGGTCAGCGTCCACAGTGGACAAAGACCGGACCACCGGGATCACTGGTCCGGGCGGCGAAAGGGCAGCGTCGAGGGCCGTCAGTACCCAACCGCCCCCACCGGATATTGACCGGCCCCGAACCCCGTACCTACGGTCCGGTCACTCTGTCCGGCGGACGCGCGGCGCCCTGCCCCGCGAACCCCGCCCTTCCCGAGGAGGTGCCATGCTGTCGAGGCGTACCTTCGTCACCGCGGGCCTGGTCGCCGCGGCGAGCACGCCGCTGTGGTCCGCTGCCACCGCGCCCCGCGCCCGAGCCGCCGCGGCCTTGCCGTTGACGCTGAAGAACAATTCGGGCAGCGGCACCGTCTACGCCTACATCAGCGGCGCGGACACCTCGGGCCGCCCCGGCTTCGTCACCGCCGACGGCCGGTTCCAGGCGCTGTCAAACCCGTCGTCGCCGGTGACGCCGATCCCGGACTACTCGATCCCGCTCGGCGGCTCGGGTTCGCAACTCACGGTGACGCTGACCGACTACCTCATCGGCGGCCGGGTCTGGTTCTCGGTCGACAAGAAGATCCAGTTCTTCGTCAACCCGGGCCCCGGCCTCGTCCAGCCCGGCTTCACCAGCTCGGACCCGAACTGGCAGACGAACTGGACGTTCTGCGAGTTCACCTACAACAGCGCGAACCTCTACGCGAACATCAGCTACGTCGACATGGTCGCGCTGCCGGTGTCGATGGCCACCACCGGCGCGGCGGGCTCGCAGTCGGTCAGCCCGCTGCCGAACGGCGCACTCGGGAGCATCGCGGACGGGCTGCGCGCCCAGCACAACGCGGACGGCGCGCCGTGGGACCGGCTGGTCGTCACCGACAGTTCCGGCAAGGTGGTGCGGGTGCTCGCGCCGGGCCACTCCCCCGTCGACTTCGGCGGTTACTGGACCAACTACCTCAACGCCGTCTGGGACCACTACCGCTCGACGCCGCTGACCATCAACGGACAGGGCGGGATCGGCTCCTACACCGGCACGGTCAGCGGCGACGCGATCGTGTTCGCCGGCCTGAACACCAACGGCGTGCCGTTCACCAAGCCGAGTGCCGTCGACATCTTCGGCTGCGCGAGCGGGCCGCTCTACAACTCCGGCGCGGACGCGCGCGGCGCGGTCGCCGCCCGCCTCGCCGCGGCGCTGAACCGCAGCAGCCTGCTGGTGTCCGGCGGCAACAACCAGCCCGACGGTGTCGCGCCGGCCGACTACTACAAGGACGCCACCACCAACCACTACGCCCGCCTGGTGCACCAGTACGCGTCGATCGGCTACGCCTTCCCGTACGACGACGTGGGCCCGACCGGCGCCCAGCCCGTCGACGGCCACCTGCAGGACCCGGCACCGACGTCGTGGACGGTCTCCCTCGGCCCGGGCGCGGGCGGCGGCACGACCCCGCCCGGCAGCGGCGGCACGAGCGCGTACTCGACCATCCAGGCGGAGGCCTACAACGCCCAGAGCGGCACGCAGAACGAGTCGTGCAGCGAAGGCGGGGTCGACGTCGGCTGGATCGCGAACGGCGACTGGCTGAAGTACGCCCGCGTCGACTTCGGCTCGAGCTCGCCGAACCAGTTCGTCGCCCGCCTCGCCTCCGGCGCGGCGGCGGGGGTCAGCGGCGCGATCAAGGCCCGGCTGGACAGCGTCACGGGCCCGGTCCTCGCCGAGATCGACTTCGCGAACAACGGCGGCTGGCAGAACTGGCAGACGGTGCCGGCCAACATCGTCGCCGCCGCCACCGGGGTGCACGACCTGTACCTGACGTTCTCCGGCAGCGCGTCGGACTTCGTCAACATCAACTGGTTCACGTTCACCCGGTAGCCCGGTCCGCGGGTCCGGCCACGACGGCCGTGGCCGGACCCGGTGGTCAGTCGAGGGCGCCCTTGACCGCGTCCTTGACCTTCTCACCGGCCTGCTTGAGGTTGGCCTTGCCCTGCTCGGCCCGGCCCTCGGCCTGCCACTGCTCGTTGTCGGTGGCGTTGCCGAGGGCTTCCTTCGCCTTGCCCTTGAGCTCTTCGGCCTTGTTTTCCAGCTTGTCGTTCACCACTGCCTCCGCCGTCTCGGGTCACGGTGTCAGTACCCCGCGGCGCTCCGGCCGAATCCGTTTGCCGGGTCGCCCGACCGGGTACCAGCGCCGCGGCGGAGAACCCGACGTGCCCGCCAGACCCGTCTGAGTCCCATCCAACGCGCGGCCGGCTCCGAATCCCGGTGACCGCGATGAGGAGGGACGTCCCGTGTTGCTCGACGTAGCCGCCGCCGTGCTGCCCGGTGTCCGCCGGGTCCGCGCGCAGAAAGAACCGTACGCGCGGGCCTGGGCGGAGGCGGGGCGCACGGCCGTCGGTTCCGGCCGGCCGCTGTGGGCCGCGCTCGGCGACTCGATGACACAGGGCATCGGCGCCGAGACGGTCACCGGCGGCTGGGTGCCCCGCCTGAACGACCGCCTCGGCGAGCCGTTCGCGGTGGTCAACCTGTCCGCGTCCGGCGCCCGGATCGCCGACGTCCTCGACGGCCAGCTGCCCCGGCTGCTCGCGCTCCCGTCGGCACCGGCCCTGGTGACGTTGCTGGTGGGCGCGAACGACATGCTGACCCCGGCCCGCCGCCGCGGCACCCCGGCCCGGTTCGCCGAACTGCTCGCCCGGCTGCCGGCGGGGTGTTCGGTGGTCGCCACCCTGCCCCGGGGCAACACCCAGGCCCGCGCGATCAACGCCCTCGTCGAGACGGCCGCGGCCCGCGGGCAGGTCCACCTCGCCGAACTGCGCGGCCCGGCGCTGGGTCCGGTGCGCGGCAGCCTCGCCGGTGACTGGTTCCACCCGAACGACGTCGGCTACGCCCGGATGGCGGACATCTTCGAAGCCCCCGTGCGCGCGGCCGCCGGGCTCCCGGCGTCCTGACCCCGCCGCCCGCTCAGTACGCCACCTCCACCTCCAGCCCCATCAACCGCACCGTGCGGCGGCGGCGCAGCCAGTTGCGGTTGGGGACCGCGTCCGGGAGCTCCTCCAGGAACGCCTTGCGCTGCGCCGAAGTCGCCGTGCGCCAGCGCATCGCCAGCACCGGGCGGACCGGCGCGATGAAGCCGCGCACCCGTTCGTGCGCGCCGGCGAGCCGGGCCTGGTAGTCCTGGTCGGGCCGGTAGGCGAGCTGCAGGTCGATCAGCGGGTCGGCGCCGCCCGCCCGGTGCCGGCAGCGCGAAAGCCGGCGGGCGAGCTCGTCGATCGCGACCTGCACCAGGCAGGGCATCTGGTCCTGCCAGCGGCCGAGCCACGGCGCGTGCACCGTCGCCGCGGTCACCTCGTCCGCCAGCACGATCAGGGCCCGGACCGCGGTTCCGGCCAGCTCGACGCGGATCCGCCGCCCGTTCGCGTCGACGAAGAAGTGCAGGACCCGGCCGGCCACGACGGCACCCGAGCGCAGCCCGATCCACTCCCCGACGGCGTCGGGTGAGGGGCAGGACGACACGAAGGTGAACGCCAGGTCGTCGCCGGCGAGGCTCATCGTCACCGGGAACAGGGAACCGAGGTCGTGCATGAACGCCGAGCCGATGACGAGTGCGGCGCGAGAGCCGCCTCCGGTCATCGCCGCCTCCTCCCCGTGCGTGCGCGGGCTACACCTGCAGGTCGGCTTCGATCCGTTTGAGGTAGTGCCGGGCCAGCGCCAGGTTCGCCCGCTCCCGGTCCAGCACCAGGTAGAGGAACAGCGAATTCCGCGAGGAGTTCATCAGCCGGATCAGGTGGTACTGGCGGTGCAACGTGATCAGCATGTCCTCGATGGTGTCGTTGAGCGCCAGCGAGGACATGACCCGCAGTTTCGACCGGACGACCTCGGTGTTGCCGGCGGCGGCGACGTCGAGGTCGAGCCACTCGCCGCCGCCGCTGGTGCCGAGCGACATCCCGCTTTCGTAGTCGACCAGCGCGACGCCGACGGCGCCGGCGATGGACATGGCTTCCTTGAGGGCGGTGTCGATGTTCATCATCATGCTTCTTCCTTCCATTGTGCGGCTTCTCCGCTACGCGGCCAGGATGGTGCCGATGCGCTCGATGACGGGCCGGGCCTCGAACAGCAGGCGCCCGACGTTGAGACCCTTGTCCCCCAGCACGACCATCAACGCCAGCCGCCCCACGGCGTAGACCGCCATGTAGCCCTCGCTGCCGAACACGACGGTCTGGCTGAGCGTGCCCTTCCCGGTCATTTCGGCCGCCTGGCGCGCGATACCCAGGTCGGCGGCGGCGAGCGCGGAGATCTTCGCCGGATCGAGGTGGTCGTCCGCGTCGGCGATGATCGGTATCCCGTCGACCGCGGCGAGCACCGTGCCGGTCACCCCGGCGACGTTTTCCCGGAGTTCGCGCAGTTGGGTGGCCAATGCTTCGAAATCCAAAAGTCATTTCTTTCTGGTTCATCAGCCATTCGGGTTCGTTCCGCCGAGCGACCCTACCTTCCCCACTACTGCGCGCCAATAAGCACGACAACGCTCGCAGCACTACTACACGATCGAGTGAAACGAGACCGGGTTCGTAACGGAATCGAGTAACCGTCGGAAATCCCCGGTCATTGATCACCGGAATCGGGGAATCGAGGTTCACCATTCCCGCGCGGCCGCGTGAAATGCCGCGACGCGGTCCGGCCGGGACGGCGGCCGATCACCGGTGCCCCCGGCCCGGGCCGGCCGCCCCCGACGTCCGGCCGGGTGCGGCCGAGGCCCGGCCACCCTCCGCGACGGAGCCCGAAGGCCCTGCTACAGCGCGAAACCCAGTTCCCGCCCGCGCTCACGCAGCTCCGCGCGCGCGTCCGGGTGCGCGACCCGCGCCACGATCTGCCGGGCCTGTTCCCCGGCGTCGTGCCCCCAGACCGCCGCGACGCCGTGCTCGCTCACGAAAAAGCTGTGCTGGAACGAAGTCACCGGCCCGGCCAGCCGCGGCACCACGGTCGAGACGTCCGCCCTGGGGTGCCACGACGGCAGCGCGATGATCGCCCGGCCGCCCGGGGAATGCAGGGCACCGACCACGAAATCGGTCTGCCCGCCGAAGCCCGAATAGATCGCTCCGCGCACCCGGCTCGCGTTGGCCTGCGCGTACAGGTCGATCTCCAGCGCGCTGTTGACCGACACCAGCCGGCGCTGGCGGGCGATCACCGCGGGGTCGTTCGTCTTTTCCGTGCGCAGCAACCGGACCCGCGGGTTGCGGTCGATCCACTTGTACAGCTCCGTGCCGCCGAACACGAACGACGCCGTCACCGGCTCGGCCGGATCGAGGGCACCGGCGCGGTCGAGGGCGAGCACGCCGTCGCTGAACATCTCCGACCACACGGCCAGCCCGCGGCGGCCGGTCAGCGCGGCCAGCGTGGCGTCCGGGATCCCGCCGATGCCCAGCTGCAGCGTCGCGCCGTCGGCGACCAGGCCGGCCACCCGCTCGCCGATCTCCCGGGCCGTGCTGCCTTGAGGGCGAGGCACCGGCGACCGGAGCGGCTCTTCGGCCTCGAGCGCGTAGTCGATTTCGTCGAGCGGCAGCACGCCGTCGCCGTGCGTGAACGGCATGTTCGGGTTGAGCTGCGCGATCACCAGGCCACCACGGGCCCGGGCGGCTTCGATCGCCGCGGGCAGGATGTTGACCTCGGTGCCCAGCGACACCACGCCGTCGACCGGCACCGACGTGTGCACCAGCACGACGTCGGGCGGCAGCGCCTGCTTGAGCAGCTGCGGCACCAGCGACAGCCGCGACGGGAAGTACCGCAGCCCGGCGCGCCCGCGCATCCCCGGCCCGACGAACGGGGTTTCGAGCACCACGCCCGGCCGGTCCGGCAGGCCGTCCTGCGCGTTCAGCGCGAACAGCCGGTACTCCGCGAGCGCCGCGTCGACGACGCCCAGCGCCCGCGCGGGCGTCGCGAAGTTCCCGCTGACCACCGCCCGCGGCACCGGCGCGGGCACCCCCGCCAGCACCGCACCCAGCTGCTCTTCCGAGAGAACCCGCATGCCGCCATCCGATCATGGTCCGGGCTTCAGCCCGGCATCGGGACCGCTTTCTCCGCCGCCCGGCTCACCTCCTCCCAGCCCGCCCAGGTGTCCATGCGCCGCCGCGAGATGTCGAACGCGAGGTCGTAGACCATGCTGCCGAGCAGCAGCCGCAGCGGCGGATCGTCGCTCCCGACCAGCTTCGACACCGCTTCGGCGGCCAGCCGCGGCTCGCTGTCGACCGAACCTTCGGCCCACTGCTTCGCGAGTTCCTCCCTCAGCCCGTCGTACCGCGGTTCCGGCGTGGTCGCCCTGCTGCTGGTGTAGAGGTCCGTCCAGTAACCGCCGGGCTGGACGATGGTCACCTTGACCCCGAACCCGGCGACCTCCGCCGCCAGCGCCTCGCTCATCCCTTCCAGCGCGAACTTGCTCGCGCTGTAGAGCCCGGTGCCGGCGAAGCCGCCGAGCGCGGCGATGCTCGAGATCTGCAGGATGTGCCCGCTCCCCTGGGCCCGCAGGTGCGGCACGACGGCCTGGCTCACCCAGAGCGCACCGAAGAAGTTGACGTCCAGCTGCGCGCGGGCCTGCTCCTCGGTGAACTCCTCGATCATCCCGGCGTAGAGCGCTCCGGCGTTGTTGACAACGACGTCGAGCCGCCCGAAGTGCGCGGCGGCGCGGTCGACAGCGGCGAAGACCGCCGCTCGATCGGTGACGTCGAGCGGGAACGCGAGCAGCCGGTCCGGATGCGCGGCAGCGGTTTCCGCCAGCGGCGAGACGTCGCGCGCCACGCCGATCACCCGGTCACCGGCGGCGAGCGCGGCTTCGGTGAAAGCGCGGCCGAGCCCCCGGCCGGCCCCGGTGACGAACCAGACGCGTGCGGTTTCCATCGGATCTCCTCTCACGAGACGGACCGTCCCGTCTCGACTCACCGAGAGTGCCACGACTCGCGCACATCGGCAAGACGGTCCGTCTCGTCTTGCCGGAGTGCTAGGTTGAGCGCGTGGCCCCCGACCCCAGCCGCCGCAGCGAAACCGCGCGGCGCGCCATCCTCACCGCCGCGCTGGACCTCGCCGGGAAGCTGGGGTACGCGAAGCTCAGCATCGAAGGCATCGCCCAGGCCGCCGGAGTCGGCAAGCAGACGATCTACCGCTGGTGGCCGTCGAAGGGCGCGTTACTGTTCGACGCCTTCCTGACGCTCGCGGGCGAAGGCGAGGACGCGGCCTTGCCGGACACCGGCGACCTGGCCGCCGACCTGAAACTGGTCCTGCGCGCCACGATCACCGAGCTCGACGATCCGCGCTACGACCAGCCGATGCGCGCCTTGCACACCGAAATCGTCCACGACCCGGCACTGGCGGCGGACTACGCGAAGCGCCTGGACGGCCCGATGCGCGACCTGAAGAAGGCCCGGCTCCGCAGCGCCCAGGAGGCGGGGGAACTGGCCGCGGACCTCGACCTCGACGTGGCCGTCGACCTGGTGTGGGGCCCGGTGCTCACCCGCTGGCTCCAGCGCACCGGCCCGCTGACGCCGGAGTACACCGACCGAGTGGTCGACACCGCGCTGCGCGGCCTGCGTCCCCGCTAACGCGACCGGAACCCGCCCGGCGCGATCCCGAACTGCCGCTTGAACGCGTGCGAGAACGCGAACGGCGAGCCGTACCCGACCTTCGCCGCGATCGACGGCAGCGGCAGCTCCGTGTCCTGCAGCAGGCGGGCCGCCGTCGTCAGGCGCCACCACGTCAGGTACGCCATCGGTGGCTGCCCGGTCAGCGCCGTGAACCGGCGGGCCAGCGTCGCGCGGGACAGCCCGACGCGGGCGGCCAGGTCCTCGATCCGCCACGGCGCCGCCGGTTCCGCGTGCAGGGCCTCCAGCGCGGCCGCGATCTCGGGGTCGCGCAGCGCCTGCGGCCAGCCCTCCTCCGGCCGACCGGCCAGCCAGGCGCGGACGAGGTAGACGAGCAGCAGGTCCAGCAGCCCGGTCAGGACCGCGGCCGAGCCCGGGCGCCGCGCGGTGAGCTCGGCGCCGAGCAGGTCGATCGCCGCGCGCAGCTCGGGGTGGCGGCCGGGCTCGGCGGGCAGGTGGACGACCTCCGGCAGGCTCGCGAGCACGGGGTGGCGCCGCCCGCGCGCCAGCCGGTACTTGCCGCACAGGAACTCCGTCCGGCCGCCCGGCTCGCCGACCGCCGTCTCGAACGGCACCGCGCCGGTCGCGTCCGGGGTGGCCGACAGCGTGTGCGGGCTCCCGTGCGGGACCAGCACCGCGTCGCCGGCCCCGAGCGGCACCGGCGGGCCGTCGTCCGGGACGAGCCAGCCGCTGCCGCGCAGCAGCACGTGGAACCCGGCGCCGTCATAGGGCGCGAAGCGGTAGCACCACGCCGCCCCGGCACTGAGCCGGTTCGACGTCGGCTGCCCGATCCGCACGGCGGCGATCGCGTCGCTGAGGAGGTCCACCGGCTCAGCGTAGAGCCGATCTCGTATCGAATCGAGCTTTTCACGCATTGGAACGCTCACAGCGACGACCTAACGTCGTGGTATGCACATCGGTGAAGTCGAAGTCGTGAAGGTCGTCGAGTGGGCGGGCGAGATCGCGCCGGCGCGGACCATCGTCCCCAGCCCGCCCGAACTCTGGACGGACAACGCCGGCTGGCTCGCGCCCGACCACTGGAACCCGGAAACCGGCGGCTACCGCGGCGCGGTCCAGACCTGGGTGCTCCGCAGCGAAGGCCGCGTGATCCTGGTCGACACCGGCGTCGGCAACGGCCGGGACCGCCCGCAGATCCCGCTGTTCGACCACCTGGCGACGCCGTTCCTCGACCGCCTCGCCGAAGCCGGCGTCCGGCCCGGGGACGTGGACGTCGTCGTCAACACGCACATCCACTACGACCACGTCGGCTGGAACACCGAGCTGCGCGACGGCGACTGGGTGCCGGCGTTCCCGCGGGCGACCTACCTGATCCCCCGCCCCGACCAGGTGTACTTCGACCCGCGCAACGCCCACCGCCGTCCCGCGCCGAAGACCGAGCACGACCAGGTGCGCCGCGAGGGCAGCCTGCTCGTCTACGCCGACAGCGTCGCGCCCGTGCTCGGCCGCGCGGTGCTGTGGGAAGGCAGCCACCGCATCGACCGCAACCTGACCCTGGAGGCCGCGCCCGGCCACACGCCAGGGTCGTCGGTGCTGCGCGTCGCGTCCGGCACGGACCGCGCGGTGTTCGTCGGCGACCTGCTGCACAGCCCGGTGCAGATCCTCGAACCGGAGCACAGCAGCTGCTTCTGCGAAGACCCGCGGCAAGCCGCCGTCACCCGGCGCGCCATCCTCGAACGGGCGGCGGACCACCGGGAACTCGTCGTCCCGGCGCACTTCGCGGGCCCGGGCGCGGCCGAGGTCCGCCGCGACGGCGGCCGGTTCGCGATCCACCACTGGGCGGGGTGAATCCTTTCGGCGGGACGCGCCCTCTTATGGGTGTCGTCGTACCGGGAGGGAGTGCCGGATGGGGTGGGTCAGCGAGCAGCTCGTGGAGGCTGCGCAAGGGGGTGACCTCGAGTCGCTCACCGCGGTGGTGCACGGGGCGCACCCGCATGTGCGGCGCTTCGCCGACCACCTCTGCGCGTCGCCGCAGGACGCCGAGGACGCGGCCCAGGAGGCGTTGATCGTCCTCTACCGCAAGATCGGCTCCCTGCGCGCGACGGCGGCGCTCGCCTCCTGGATGTTCCGGATCGTCCGGAACGAGTGCCTGCGCCGCGCCCGGCGGCTCCTCGACACCGATGCCGAACCCGATCCCGGGCTCACGGAATCGGCCGAGGACGAAGCGCTCAAGCGGCTCGAAGCCGAGCGCGTCGCACGGGCGATCCAGGCGCTGCCGGACGTGCAGCGCCGGGTGCTCGTGCTGCGCGACGTCCTGGGCCGGCCCGGCCGGACGGTCGCGGACGCGCTCGGCCTCAGCACGGCGGCGATGAAGTCCCACCTGCACCGGGCCCGGACCGCCGTCCGGGCCCGGCTGTGACCTCGAAAGGACAGCACGTGCTCGAACCCGGAACCCCTGTCCCGCCCCTGGACCTCGAAGACACCGCGGGGCGCGCCGTCGACCTCGGCGGCCACGCGGTCCTGCTCTACTTCATGCGGTCGACGACCTGCCCGGTCTGCCGACGGCACGTCCGCGACCTCGCCGCGAACGCGGAGACGCTCGCGGCCGACGGCGTCCGCGTCCTCATCGCCGTCCCCGAAGACCGCGAGACGGCGGCCGCGTGGCGGGCGAAGCACGACGTCCCGTTCCCGGTCGTCACCGGCCGCCACGGCACGCCCCACGAAGCGGTGGGCCTGGGCAAGGCGGTCTTCGGCGCGCTGCAGCGGTCGGGCAGCGTCCTCGTCGACGCCGACGGCATCGTCCGCCACGCCCACAGCGCGACCCTGCCGACCGGCAGCTACGACGAGCGGGGCATCGCCGCGGCCGTCGCGGCGCTGCGCACCCCGGCTTAGCGCAGCGGCTCGAGCGCCTTCGCCAGCGGCTCGAGCACCGCCGGGGTGTGCGGCGGCGGCAGGTACACGATCGCCAGGTCCAGCCCGACCTCGCCGAGCGCCTCCGCCTCGGCGGCGACCTTCGCGTAGTCGCCGTCGGGGCCGAGCCGGACGTGCGAGGACAGCATGATCTCGCCGGGGTCGCGCCCGATGTCCGCGCAGTGGGCGTGCAGGACGTCACGCTTTCGGGCGAATTCTTCGGGCGTGCCGCCGACGAAGTTCCAGTGCTGGGCGTACTTCGCGGTCGTGCGCAGGGTGCGCTTCTCGCCGCTGCCGCCGATGCAGATCGGCGGGTGCGGCGTCTGCACGGCCTTCGGCTCGCAGCGGGCGTCCTTGAGCTGGTAGTGCTCACCCCGGAACGTCGTGGTCTCCTGCGTCAGCAGCCCGACGAGGACCTCGCACGCCTCCTCGAACCGGTCGCTGCGCTCCTTGACCGTGCCGAGCTGCATGCCGTAGGCGCCGGACTCCTCTTCGTTCCAGCCCGCGCCGATGCCGATCTCGAGCCGGCCGCCGGAGACGATGTCGAGCGTCGCGGCCATGTTCGCCAGCAGCGCGGGGTGGCGGTAGTGGATGCCGCTGACCAGGGTGCCCACCCGCAACCGCTTCGTGGCCTGCGCGAGCGCGGTGAGCGTCACCCAGCCTTCCAGGCACGGCCCGGTCGAGTCGGAGAAGATCGGGTAGAAGTGGTCGAAGGTCCAGCCGGATTCGAACAGCTCGATCTCGTCGGCGGCCTGCCACACGGCGAGCATGTCCGCCCATTCGGTGTTCTGCGGCGAAGTCTTGATGGCGAATCGCATGATCGTCATCGTAAGCCTGGAGCTCCTCCAGCACGGTCCCGGTTTTGTCGGTGGTGCCCGGTAACGTCCTCCCCGTGAACGCTCAGGAACGCATCCAGGAACTCGCCGACCGCGTCGTGGCGCTGCGCGACGCCTACTACCGCGGTTCGCCGTCGGTGGCGGACGCGGAGTACGACGCGATCGAGGACGAGCTGCGGAGCCTGATCGAGGCGAACCCGGAGCTCGCGCCCGACCCGAACCCCCTGGAGCAGGTCGGCGCGCCCGCGGTGCTGCACGCGCCGATCCGGCACTCGCGCCCGATGCTGTCGCTGGAGAAGGCGACCAAGCCCGAGCAGGTCGCCGCGTTCTTCGACCGCTTCCCCGGCCAGCCGGTCGTGGTCATGCCGAAGCTGGACGGGCTTTCGCTGGCCGTCGTCTACGAGAACGGCAGGCTGGCGCGCGCGGTCACCCGCGGCGACGGCACGACGGGTGACGACGTCACGAGGCTGGTGCGGGCGCTGACCGACGGGATCCCCGACCGGGTGGCCGCGCCGGGCCGGGTCGAGGTCCGCGGCGAGGCCGTCATGCTGCGGTCGACGTTCGCCGCGTACAACACCGCGCACCCGGACAAGCCGCTGATCAACCCGCGCAACGCGGCCGCGGGCACGCTGCGCGCCAAGGATCCCGCGACGGTCGCCGAGCGGCGGCTGCGGTTCTTCGCCTTCGACCTGCACACCGATCCCGACAGCGCGGCCACCGACCTCGAGCGGGCGCTGGTGGCGCTCGGGTTCACCGCGGCCGACATGCGCCACTGCGCCGACGCGGAAGCCGCGCAGGCCGCGATCACCACCATCGAGCAGCAGCGCAACGAGCTGGACTACGACCTCGACGGCGCCGTGCTGCGGCTGGCGGATCGTGACGCGTACGCCGCGGCGGGCACCCGGTCGAGCTCGCCGCGCGGCGCGCTGGCGTTCAAGTTCGCCGCCGAGGAGAAGACCACCGTGCTGGCCGATGTGGTCTGGGACGTCGGCAAGACCGGCAAGATCGCGCCGGTGGCCTGGCTGGAGCCGGTGTTCGTGGGCGGCACCACGGTCACCCGCGCGACACTGGCGAACCAGGAGGTGATCCGCGCCCGCGGTATCAAGATCGGCGACACCGTGCTGGTGCGCCGCGCCGGGGACGTCATCCCGTTCGTCGCCGGCGTGCTCGACGCGTCGAAGCGCACGGGCGCCGAGCGGGAGATCATCCCGCCGGATGCCTGCCCGTCGTGCGGGCAGCCGCTGACCGAGCAGGGCAACAGCCGCGAACTGTTCTGCACCAACGTTTCCTGCCCCGCGCAGACCGTCCGCCGGCTGATCCACTGGGCGTCGCGCGCGGCGGCGGACATCGACGCCATCGGCGGGGTCTGGATCGAACGCCTGGCGGAGGCGGGAATCCTGGAGCACCCGTCGGACTTCTACGGGCTGACCAAGGAAAGGCTGCTGGAGTTCGACCGCGTCGGCGAGGTCTCGGCCACGCGGATGATCGAGTCGATCGACGCGAGCCGCGCGGTCGGCCTCCGCCGCGCGCTGATCGGGCTGGCGATCCCGATGGCGTCCGAAGGCACCGCGGCCCGCCTGTGCCGCGCGGGTTTCGGTTCGCTGGAAGACGTCGCCGACGCGGGCGAGGAAGGGCTCGTGGCGGTCGAGGACATCGGCCCGAAGGTGGCGGCGTCGCTGATCGAGCACCTCACCCGGCTGCGTCCCGAACTCGAACGGCTGCGGAAAGCGGGTGTCTCCCTGGACGTCCGCGAAGAGGACCTGCCCCCGGTCGTCGCGGCCGGCGCGCCCTTGGCGGGCAAGACGGTCGTGGTGACGGGCGCGATCAGCGACCCGCGGTCGGGCGAGAAGGTGCCCCGCCCGACGTTCCAGCGTCACTGCGAAAAGGCGGGCGCCACAACGGCTTCGTCGGTTTCGGCGAGCACGGACTTCCTCATCACCGGCGCCGACGTCGGGGCGAGCAAGCTGACCAAGGCGGAGAAACTCGGCGTCGAGGTCGTCGACCAGAGCGTCATCTGGGAGCAGTTGATCGGCGCGGGCATCGTGTAGCGGGGGTGGTCACCCGTCCGTGGCGGGCCGGCGGGGACGACACTGGGCGGGTACATCGCCGCGTTCGGGAGGGACCCACGATGACGACCGACCCGCTGTTCGCCCGCCAGCTCGCCGTGCACGAGTTCCTCCTCGCGCGCGGCTGGCACCTGGCGGGCGGGCGCGACCCGGGCCACGACCGCTTCGCCGACGACCCCACGGCCGGCTGGCACTACCCCGCCAGCTTCGGCGGGCAGCACATCAACGAGGTCGCGACGACGACCCCGGTCCGCCTCCAGAGCTACTTCACCTTCGACGACAACGGCACCGAGGTCTTCGCCGTGGTAGCGGCGGGAAACCTCCACACCAACGGCTGCCCGGTCCACGGCACGGCCGAGCGCTTCGTCCCCTTCACCCCCGGCGGCGAGGCCGACCTCGACCGCATCGCGAGCCTGCTCGACGAACTGGAACCCCGGGCGGAGTCCCTCGACCCCCGCGCGGCGGTCGAGTGCCTGTACTTCGGTCCCTGCGCCGGCTGACCCGTCACCGCCGCCCCCTGCGCCGCTCGGCGCCGGCGTACGCGCGCAACAAGGCCGGCCGCTCCCGCGGTTCGCTGCCGCGAAGGGTCATCGCCAGGCCGATGAGCCACGTCAGCGCCGAAACCGCGGGCACCGCGGCCGCGGCCAGCCCGACGTAAAGGACGTTGTACGGCATGGGCGTTCTCCCCTCGTCCGGTGATCCACCCCGACCATGGCCCGGGGCGCCGGTCCCCGGGAAGAGGTCTTGCCACACGAGGGACACGTCCTGACGAACCCGGTACAGTGCGTGCCAGTATTTGCCGGACGACGGGGGAGGACAGCGGGTGCCGGACCCGTCGGCCGGGCCGCTCGAGCGGCTGTGCACCGAGCTGCGGGTGCTGCGCCGGAGCTCCGGCGATCCGAGCCTGCGGACCATCGCGAAAGCGACCGGCGCGTCCCACACCACGATCGGGAACCTGCTGAACGGCGCGAGCTGCCCGTCGTGGGAGGTGGTGTCCCGGATCGTCGGGCACCTCGGCGGCGACCCGGTCCGGTTCAAGAAGCTCTGGGTGGCGGTCCGCGACCTGAGCGACCCCCTGCCCGAGGCGGACGGCATCGGCGACGAGCCGGTGCCGCGGCCCCTGATGAAACTGGACCGCTCGGTCGGCCCGCGCTCGGAGGTGCTGTGGATCTACGACCCGAACCTCGCCCGGCAGGTGC
Source organism: Amycolatopsis lexingtonensis (assembly GCF_014873755.1). Taxonomy (NCBI): domain Bacteria; kingdom Bacillati; phylum Actinomycetota; class Actinomycetes; order Pseudonocardiales; family Pseudonocardiaceae; genus Amycolatopsis; species Amycolatopsis lexingtonensis. The sequence continues at coordinate 378,164 of NZ_JADBEG010000001.1, read as the reverse complement.
TCGAATCCTTCTTCCCCGCCACGGAGGACACCGGTGACTGAGCCGATCGACGCGGCCGCCTGGGTCGACGCGGCCCTGCGTGCGGCCGAAGCCGGGAACACCGGCGAGGCGCTGCGGCTGGCCGAGCGAGGCGCGCGCAGCTGCCTCGAACTGGCCGAACGCCTCGGCGGCGCCGCGCAGGTCGAGCCCGTCGTGCTGGCGAGCCTCGGGATCGCGCTGCGCCTGGAGTACGCCTACGGCGGCAAGCTCGCGAACCTCGAAGACGCGGTCGAGGCGCTACGCGCGGGCGCCTCGGTCGTCACCGACGGGCCCAGCCGGACAGCCCTGCTCTCCGAGCTCGGCGGCGCGCTGCTCATGTGGTCGCGACGGCACGACGACCCGGCCACGCTCGCCGAAGCGGCCGCAACCCTGCGCCGCGCGCTCGCCGGATCACCACCGGATTCGCCGCAACGGCCGCAGCTCCTCTCCGGGCTCGCGTCCGCCTTGACCGCCACGTACGAGCGTTCGGGCGCCGAGGCCGATCTCGAGGAAGCCCTGATGGTGCTGCGGGAGGCGATCGACGCGGCCCCCGCCGAGGCCCCCAACGCCGAGGCGCTGGCCAACCTCGGCGCTCTCCAGCTGACCTGGGCGGGGTACCGGGACGACGCCGCCGGCGCCGACGAGGCGATCGACGTCCTCAACCAGGCCGTGGACCGCATGCCCGGCGACCGGCCCCAACGCGCGCAGGTGCTGGCGAACCTTTCGGCCGCACATCGCTTGCGGTACGACCGCGGCGGGGACCGGCGCGATCTCGACCAGGCCGTGTCCTTCGCCCGGGACGCGCTGGCCGGAACTCCGCCGGACGCGCCGGAGTACGCCGCTGTCGCGGCCGGCCTCGCCTTCCTGCGCACCCGGTACGCGGTCTCCGGGGAAACCCCCGCCGAACGCCCGACGCCGGCCGAGCCTCCGGTCGACGTGCTCGTCGCGACGGCCGACGACGACCTCGCCGTCGCGATCACCGGGACGCTCAGCCGGTCCGGACTCACGGTCCGGCGGGCGGATTCGGGCGAAGACGTCTGCGAGTCGCTCGGGGCTGCCCGGATTGTGGTTCTCGACCACGACTATTTGACCCCCGTCGAGGCTGGGACGCTGCGGCAGCGGCGGATTGGGACCGCTGTGCTTCTCCTCGTGCAGAACACCCTCGATGACCGCGTCGCGGCGGTGACCGGCGGTGCGGACGATTACCTGGTCAAGCCGTTCGCTGCGGAAGAACTGCGGGCTCGGGTCCTCGCGGTGGGCCGTCGGGGGGCCCCGCCACCGGCCGCTGGAGGGGCTCACGTTCTGCGGTTCGGCGATGTCGAGGTTGACCTCGACCGGCACGAAGCTCGGGTCGCTGGGAACGTGGTCGCTTTGTCTCGCAAGGAATTCGCCATTTTGGCGCTGCTGGCCCGTAAGCCGGGGCAGACGCTTTCGCGCGGGGAGATCCTTGCCGAGGTCTGGGGCATTGGCGACGCGGCCGCTTCGCGTTCGCTTGACGTGCACATTGCCACTGCGCGCACGAAGCTGGGGCGGCCTCAGCTCATTCGGACGGTTCGTGGTGTCGGGTATCGGCTTGATGCGGGGGCTCCGCCGACGTCGTGAGTTTCCGGTTGCTCTTTCGGGGTGTGTCCTCGCCGGACGGGCAGGCTCTGGTGAGTTCCTGTCACTCAGCCTGCGTGGGGCGGAGGCCGTCCATCAGGAGGTTCAGCAGGCGGGTTGCCTGGGCTTTGTGGTTGGGGTGGGGGGCCACCGTGAAGATGCCGATCAGGGCGGCCGCGATGTCTTCCGGCGTGATGTCGGTGCGGATGTCGCCTGCTTCGGCGCCGGCGTCGAGGATTGTTGTGATGGCTGTCAGGAGCTCGGTTCGGGTTTCGGCGTGGGCGATCTCGCCTGACTCGATCATGGCCAGGAGCGTGTCGAGCATGCCGTTCTTGGCCGCGATCCAGTCGCCGAACAAGTTCATCCAGCGTCGCATCGCCGCGGCTGGGGGTAGCTGGGCGAGCAGGTCGTGGGCGCCGGTCGTCAGCCGGCTGACCTGGTCGCGGTAGACCGCGTCGACCAGGGATTCGCGGGTTGGGAAGTGGCGGTAGAGCGTGGCGATGCCGACTCCGGCCTCGCGGGCGATCGCCCGCATCGACGGCTCGCCTTCGGCTGCCATGAACAGCCGGGTCGCCACCTCGAGCACCTGGTCGCGGTTGCGGGTCGCGTCCGCGCGCATCGTCGTGGGCTCGTTCATCAAACGGAGCATAGTCCGCTTTTGCCGAAGGCCGGCTAAAGGATCGCGGCGGCCATCTGACCGGACAGCCAGGCGCGGAATTCCGGGGCCGTCCAGCCGCACCGGCTGACCAGCGAACCGTAGTGGGCGGGGTCGTTGAGCACCCACAGCGCGTCCACGGACCGGTCGCGCGAATCGTCCAGCGGGCCGAATTCCAATAGCCGGTCGATGACCATGGCCGCGCCCGCGCGGCGGTTGGCGACCAGCGTCGCCCACAGGTCCGCGACGTCCGAAGCCGGGTCGGCGGCGCGGCGGACCACCTCGAACAGCGGCCAGGCGCGCTCGCCGATGAGCGTGCACACCTCGGCGTAGGCGTCGAGGACCGCGCGCTGGGTTTTCGCCTGCCACACCGGCTGGAACCACGGCCGGTCGGCGACCGCCACCGGTTCGTCGTCGCCCGCGAGCGCCTGGTCCACCAGCCACTTCAGCAGGGCGGCCTTCGAGCCGAACGCGGCGAACACGGTGGGCCGGGCGACCCCCGCGGCCGACGCGATGTCCGCCAGCGAGGTGGCGTCGTAGCCGCGGGCGACGAACAGCTCCGCCGCCGCGGCCGTGATCGCCCGCCGGGTGCGGCGGGCGCTCTCCTCGCGGACCGCCGAGCTGTACCGCCGGGTGGTCTTGCCCCCCTTGACATCTCCCATCAATTGAGGAGACTACAACACTAGTCACTAGACAGTGTCTATCGAAATGGGGCGAGTGCCATGACCGGAACCGAGACCCGGCCTTACGTCCGCAGACCCGACGAGGGAGAGGCGTTCTGGTTCCTGGGCAACCTGATGACGGTCAAGGTCACCGGCGCCGAGACGCGCGGCAACCTCACGGTGGTCGAGTTCCTCAATCCCCCGGGCTTCGCGCCGCCGCTGCACCGCCACCTGCACGAGGACGAGATGTTCCACATCATCTCCGGCACCGGCCGCTTCCACTGCGACGACGAGGTGTTCCACGCCGGCCCCGGCGACTTCGTGCTGTTCCCGGTCGGCTCCGCGCACACCTTCCTGGTCGGCCCCGACGAACCGCTGCACACCCTGCAGATCACCACGCCGGGCGGCTTCGAGAAGTTCGCCGCGGCCGCCGGCGAGCCCGCACGCGAGCGGCGGCTGCCCGATCCCGGGCCGATCGACCCCGCCGCGCTCGGCCACGCGGCCGCGTTGAACGGCATCGAGATCCTCGGCCCACCGCCGACCCGCTGACCGAGCCGCCCGGGTTTTCTCCGAGGCGACGCCGCTAGACGACCGGTCTAATCCGGTGCTATCGTGGCCACCATGCCCACCGCACCAGGAGCCACGGACACCCGCCGGGCCATTCTCGATTCCGCCCAGCGGATCATGGCCCACAAGGGGTACGCCGCGGTCGGCATCAACGAGGTGCTCGCCGAAGCGGGCGTGCCGAAGGGCTCCTTCTACCACTACTTCGCCTCGAAGGACGCCTTCGGCGAGGCCATGATGAAGAGCTACTTCCAGGAGTACCTCGCCGACATGGACCGCATCTTGGGGCGGAGTGACCGGTCGGCCGCCGCGCGGCTGATGGACTACTGGCAGCAGTGGTACGAGACGCAGAGCCTCGACGAATGCCATGGCCGGTGTCTCGCGGTGAAGCTGGGCGCCGAGGTGGCCGACCTGTCCGAAGCCATGCGCCTCGCGCTCAAGGAAGGCACGACCGCGATCGTCGATCGGCTCGAGCGAACGATCGAGCAGGGCCGGCAGGACGGTTCGCTCACCGTCGACGGGGAACCCCACGCGACCGCGGAGGTTCTCTACAACATGTGGCTGGGCGCCAGTGTCCTGGCCAAGATCCACCGCAGCCGGGCCTCGCTGGACACGACGATGGCGGCGACCCGCCGGCTCCTGGGTCAATAAAACGCACGACGTCTCCGGCAGAGGCTTTTGCCCAGGTGGAGACGACTGGTCTACTAGATGGAGGAAAAATGAAGGTACTCGTGGTTCTCACGTCGCACGACGAACTCGGTGGCACCGGGCGCAAGACCGGCTTCTGGCTCGAAGAACTGGCCGCGCCCTACTACCGCTTCAAGGACGCGGGCTGGGAGATCGTGCTCGCCTCGCCGGCGGGCGGTCAGCCGCCGCTCGACCCGGTGAGCAACCAGCCGGACTCCCAGACCGACGACACGCGCCGCTTCGAGGCCGACCCCGACGCGACCGCGGCGCTGGCGAACACCGTGCGCCTGGATTCCGTCGCCGCCGACGGCTTCGACGCCGTCTTCTACCCCGGCGGGCACGGCCCGCTGTGGGACCTCGCCGAAGACAAGGACTCCGCCCGGTTGATCGAAAGCACCCTGCGTGCGGGCAAGCCGGTCACGCTGGTGTGCCACGCGCCCGGTGTGTTGCGCCACACCACGAACGGAGACGGCACGCCGTTGGTCCAGGGCAAGAACGTCACCGGCTTCTCCAACGCCGAGGAGGCCGCGGTGCAGCTCACCGACGTCGTCCCGTTCCTCGTCGAGGACGAGCTCACCAAGCTGGGCGGCCACTACGCCAAGTCCGACGACTGGCAGCCCTACGTCGTGCGGGACGGACTGCTGATCACCGGTCAGAACCCGGCCTCGTCGGCCCCCGCCGCCGACGCGCTCATCGCGCTGCTCGGCGAGCGCGCCGGCTGACCACCGGCCGCGGCCAGCTGCAGCTTGGTCTCGGCGGTGCTGCCGGGGACGGCGGTCATGATCACGATCTTCAGCTCGGTGTCGCCGTCCCCCAGCACGTCGCAGTTCACCTCGACCGGTCCCACCGAAGGGTGGTGGATCGTCTTCTCGTCCTCACGGTGGCCGCCGACGGCACCGGTGGCCCACAGCCGCGCGAACCGCCGGTTGCCCGCGGTCAGCTCCCGGATCAGCCCGGCGAGACGGGCGTCCCGCGGAAAACGTCCGGTGGCGCGGCGCAGGTCGGCGACGACGGCGAGGTCCGTGGTCTCGGCGTCGAGCTCGGTCACGGGCCACTGGGCCAGGCGAGCGGGACCCGAGCCCAGCGGGAACCGGTCGCGGGCGAAGTTGCGCAGGCGCGGCTCCGCGGCCGAAGGGTCGCCCAGCAGCGCGGCCCAGCTGCGGTTCCACCAGACCAGCTGCCAATCGGCCGCGAACACCGCGACCGCGACGTCGCCGAGCCGGGAAAGCACGCGGTGGACCCCGGGCGGGATGTGGTCGGAGATCGTGCCGTCGGCGGGCGGGGTGAGCCCGGCGAGCCGGTACAGGTGATCCCGTTCGGGGCCCGAAAGCTGCAACGCCCGCGCGAGGGAGGCGACCACCTGCACGGAAGGCGTGATGGCCCGGCCCTGCTCCAGGCGGACGACGTAGTCGACCGACAAGCCCGCGAGGTCGGCGAGCTCCTCCCGGCGCAGCCCCGCCGTGCGGCGGTTGCGGCCCACCGGCAACGCCGCGGCCGAGGGCGGCAGCCGATCCCGCCAGGTGCGGATCATCGCGCCCAGCCCGGCCCCGGACGTCGTGCTCATGCGCCCATCTTCCCCCGGCCACGGCCGCCGGGCACGGATCGAGGGTGGTACCGCTGGTCCTACCGTCGAGGCATCCCTGGCCGCCCGCGCCCCGGCGGGCCGAAGATCGAAGGCATGACGATCACCTTCATCACCGGAGCGAACAAGGGTCTCGGCCGCGAGACCGCCCGCCGTCTCGTCGAAGCCGGCCACACCGTGCTGGTCGGCGCCCGCGACCCGGAGGCTGGCGCGAAAGCCGCCGCCGCGGTCGGCGCGCGGTTCGTGCCCATCGACGTGACCGACGAGGCATCCGTCGCCGCCGCGGCCGCCGACGTCGCCGAGCACGAGGGCACGATCGACGTGCTGATCAACAACGCCGGCATCCACGGCCCAGCCGGCGACCCCTCCGCACTGACCGGCGCCGACGCCCTGGCTGTCTTCGACGTCAACCTCGCCGGCGTGGTCCGCACGACCACCGCGTTCCTCCCGCTGCTGCGCCGCTCGGCGGACCCGGTGATCATCAACGTCAGCAGCGGAATGGGCTCCCTCGCCCTCACCCACGACCCGTCGCGCCCCGAGTCCAAGGTCGTCGCACCGCTCTACACCGCTTCGAAGGCGGCGCTGACAATGCTGACCACGCAGTACGCGAAGGCGTTTCCCGACATCCGCGTCAACGCCGCGGACCCCGGCTACACGGCAACGGACCTCAACGGCCACAGCGGCCCGCAGACCGTCACCGAGGGCACGGACGCCATCGTCGCCCTGGCCACCGAGAAACCCGGCGCCAGTTCCGGGCGCTTCGTCTCCCGCACCGGCGAGATCGCCTGGTCCTGAAAGCGGGTCATGGATCGAGCTTGTGCGGACAGGGTTCCTCGTACGGGGTTTCGGCGGAAACGTACTGACGCCACCGTTGTGGGGTCAGTACGTTGCGGGTGGCAGCGCACAGCCGCGCGATGGCTTGCCCGACGTCGAGGGTCCAAACCCTCAGCGTTTCGTCCGCGCTGCCGCTGAGGAGGATGTTGCCGCGGCCGAACTCGACACTGGTGTTCTCGAGTGCCGGTCCGGTGAGGGCCTGGTCGGTGGTGGCGTGGGCGGGATCGGTGAGGTCCCACAGCTGGATGGTCTGGTCGCTGCTGGCGCTGGCCAGCGTGCGGCTGTCGAGGCTGAACGTGAGAGAGCGCACCGAATCGGTGTGGCCGACGAGGGGCGGACCCCACTCCGTCGCACGTCGGGGGTCGGCGACGTTCCACAGACGCACGGTCTGGTCGGCTCCGCTGGTCGCGAGGGTACGACCGTCGGGGCTGAAGGTGACGGCGAGGATCTCGTTGGTGTGCCCGATCAGCGGTGCACCGTCGAGTACGGGCTGAGCGGGGTTCGCGATGTCCCAGAGCTGAACTGTCTGGTCGGTACCCGCGCTGGCGAGGACGCGACCGTCGGGACTGAACGTCGCCGCGTGGCCCGCGAACGGGCGCCCGAGAGGGACGGGACGTCCCGGGGTGGCAACGTTCCAGAGGCGCACGGTGTCGTTGCCGCCGGTGGTGGCCAGCATCGTGCCGTCCGGACTGAAGTCGACCGAATCGACTTGCTTGACGGACACCGTGAGCGGGCGCCCGAGCCGGACGGGGTGCACCGGGTCGGTGAGATCCCACAACCGGACCTTTCCGTCGCCGCCGGCGGTCGCGAGCACCTGACCGTCGGGCCGGAAAGCCAGCGCGTTCACCGGCTTGGCCGACACGTCCCAGGGGTCACCGAGGTGCCCGGGACGCACCGGGTTGGCGAGATCCCACAGCCGGACCGTCCCGTCGCCGCCGGCGCTGGCCGCGAAGTGGCCGGTCGGGCTGACGACCACGGCGGTGACCGGCTCGGTGTGCCCGACCAAGGTGGTGTCGGGCAGGGTCCAGAGCCGGACGGTGTGGTCGTCTCCCGCTGTGGCCAAGGTGCGGTTGTCGGGGCTGAAAACCACCGATCCGACCGCTCCGGTGTGGCCGCTCAGCGGCCGGCCCAGTGCAACGGGGTGGGCGGGGTTGGTGATGTTCCAGAGCCGGACGGTGCCGTCGCCGGAAGCGCTGGCCAGCAGCCGGCCGTCCGGACTGGTCGTCACCGAGTACACGGCGCCGGTGTGGCCGGTCAAAGCGCCGCCGACGGGGGTGGGGTGGACGGGATCGGTGACATCCCACAACCGGACTGTGCGGTCGCGGCCGGCACTGACGAGCAGATGGCCGTCGGGACTGAAGGTGACGGCCTGCGCGAAATCGGTGTGCGCGGGGATCGGCTTGCCCAGCCGCACGGGACCGCTTGATCGGGTGAACTTCCAGAGCCGGAGGGTCCCGTCGCTGTTGGCGGTGGCCAGGGTGTGACCGTCCGGGCTGAAGGTCACCGAATAGGCGATTCCGACGGGGCCGGGCAGGACCGGATTGACCGGGATCAGGCGGGTGTCGCCGGTGATGTCCCAAAGCCGGACGGTGCCGTCGTCGTTGGCGGAGGCCAAGGTGTCGCCGCCGGGGCTGAACGCCACCGAATAGATGATCCCCGGGTGGTCCGAGCCGTTGTGCGGAACGGCGACCGGGTGCGCCGGATCCCCGACCTTCCACAGCCGGACGCTTCCGTCGCTGCCCGCGCTGGCCAGCGTGTGACCGTCCGGGCTGAACGCCACGGAGTTGACGGCCTTGGTGTGCCCGAGCAGCGGTGGCCCGATCGGCACGGGCCGGGTCAGGTCGCTGATGTCCCACAGCCGCACGGTCCCGTCGCTGCTGCCACTGGCCACCACCGGGCGGGTCGGGCTGAACGCCGTGGCGTGGACAGCACCGGTGTGGCCGGTGAGCGGCGTGGACAGCGCAAGGTTCTCCGTGGCGAGCAGGTTCGTGGCGAGAGCGTGGTTGCCGGGCTGCATGCGGTAGGCGGCGAGATCCAGTTGCGCGGCCAGTGACGCGTCGGCGCCGCGGATGCGGTCGGCTTGCGCCACGACGTGGCCGAAGGTCGCGGCCTCGCGCAGTGCTGCCGCTTGGTCTTTTTGCTGGTAGGCAAAGCCCACTGCGCCCGATGCGAACAGCGCGACGGCGGCCAGCAACGCGAGGAGGCCGCGGCGCTTCCTTTCCCTGCGCCGCTGGTACCGGCTCGATGCCTCGAGGAACTCGTGCGCGAGCGGACTGACGTCGTCGGTGTAGTCGCGTCGCCACTCGAGCAAGCCGTCGAGCCGGTTGCCGGCCAGGAGGACTTCCGCGTCACGGCCGTCGCTTTCCCACCGCGTGGCGGCTTCCTCCAGTTCCTGGCGCCGGAGATTGCCGGCCCGGTCGGCGTCGACCCAGCCGTGCAGCAGAGGCCACGCACGGAGGAGTGCTTCGTGCGTGATCTCGACGGTGTGCTCGGTCTGCGTCAGGAGACGGGCTCGGGTGAACGCGTCCACTACCGTGGCGACCGGCTGCGAATCACCGACGTGCGCGTGAATTTCGGTACGCGGCACACGCAGGCGGGTGTCCTCCATGCCGTCGCCGATCTTGATCAGGCGCAGGAACACCGTGCGGGCGATGCGCCGCTCGTCGACGCCCAAGGCGGTGAAGACGCGATCGGCGCTCGTCGCGACGGCGTGCTCGATCCCGCCGGTGGCGCGATAGCCCTCGACGGTCAGGGTCCGGCCGTGTCGTTCGCGCCAGGTCGCCCGAAGTGCGTGAGCCAACAGCGGCAGCCGGCCCGCTTCGTACCCCGCACCGGCGTCGGTGGCCGAAGTCGCACCGAGGTCGCGCAGCAGCAGGTCGACCAGTCCGGGCTCGATGCGCAGCTTGGCGCGCGCCAACGGGTTGACGATCGCGTCGCGCAGCCCGTCTCGCGACAGGGGTCCCACGAATATCTGGTCGTCCTGCAGAGCCCGGCACAACTGCGGGTAGTCGGCGCACCGGGCGTAGAAATCCGCCCGCAGGCCGCAGACCACCAGCGCGGCCGCGGGCTGTGCGCCGGGGCCGCGCTGGGCCAGGCGGGAGATCAGGTCGACGAACAGCTCCCGTTCGGTTTGATCCCGGCACATCGTGAACAGTTCTTCGAGCTGATCGACAATGAGTACCAGCCGGGCGCTTTCCGGGTCACCGGCGGCGGCTCGTCGCTGGACAACCTGGTGTATCCGGTGCCGGCAGTGGTCTGGTTCCCGGGCAATCCTCGAGGCCTCTTCGTGGGTGACGTCCAGGAAATCGGCGATTTCCGCGGCCAACGCCGTCATCGGCCGGGAAGAAGGTGTGAGAAACCAGCGGGGCCAGTTCCGGGAACCGGTTAGCGCGCCGGCTTCGAGCCGGGAAACCAAGCCGGCCTGCAACAGCGAGGACTTCCCCGCGCCCGAGGGAGCCACGACCATGAGCAGACCGCCGGCACCTTGCAACCGTCGATCCAGGCGGTCGACGAGCTCCGCCGTCAGGCAGTCCCGGCCGAAAAACCAGTCGTGCTGCTCGGCCCGGAACGGCGCCATCCCCGTCGGGTAGGGGCACACGTCCGCCGCGGTATCCGCGCATGCTCGTCTCGCACCGGTGAAGCCAGCACCGTAGTGTTCGTGCAGCTCGACAGACAGATCGTGACCGGCGAGGTAAACGTCCCCCTCGATATCACGCGCCTGGAACGCGGCACCGTGCACTTCGCCATCGATCCGGTTGCTCGTCCGCCGTTCATCCGATTGTTCGCGATCCTGCTCTGAAGTCAAGTTCGTTCACCAAGTGAATACTAGTGGCGGATCTTCGAGTCGACCGGAATTGGATCTTGGTGCGCTGTTTTCAATTGCGCCAGCGTACACAGCAGGCGATCGCGGCTTCCGACCCGGTCGTCCGCTACCGTTGCCGGCTGTGAGCCGAGACGAGCCGCGCTACATCGTCACAGGTACGACCGCCGGCCACGTCCTGCAAACCGCCGAAGTGCACGGTGACGTCCACCTGCATGCCGAGCCGCCCCGCTGCGTGCCCCGGCAGCTGCCCGGCACCGTGCGGCACTTCGTCGGCCGCCGCGGGCAACTGGCCGCCTTGACCGCGCACGTCGAACAGGCCGCGGCGAGCCCGGATCCGGTCGCGATCTCGACGATCGAGGGCATGGCCGGGATCGGCAAGTCGGCGCTGGCGATCCACTGGGCCTGGCAGCACACGAATCGATTTCCCGACGGCCAGCTCTACGTCAACCTGCGCGGCTTCTCCCCCGCCGCGGCCATGCAACCCGGCGAGGCGCTGTGGGGCTTCCTGCACGCACTCGGCGCACCGCACGACACGCCTTCACTCGACCTCGACGCCCAAGCCGCGTTGTACCGCAGCATGCTGGCCGGCCGCCGGATGCTGATCGTCCTGGACAACGCCCGCGACAGCGACCAGGTCCAGCACCTGCTGCCGGGCAACGGCGCCTGCTACGTCATCGTCACCAGCAGGCAGCGGCTGACCGGCCTCGTCGCCCAAGCCGGTGCACGCGCCATCCGGATGGACGGCCTGGACACCGGCGAATGCGCCGCGTTGCTGGGCGCGCTCGTCGGGGACGGCCGGGTGGCCGCCGAACCCGGCGCCACCGGAGAGCTCGTCGAGCAGTGCGCGCGGATGCCGCTCGCGCTGACGATCCTGGGCGCCCGCCTCGCCGACCGGCCCGACCTGGCGTTTCGCATGCTGGCCCAGCGGCTGCGCGACGCCCGGCTCGACACCATGGATTCCGGCGAGCCGGGCGTGAACATCAGTACCGTGTTCTCCTGGTCCTACGACGCGCTCAGCCCGGCCGCCGCGACGCTGTTCCGGCTGCTGAGCCTGCATCCCGGCCCCGACTTCAGCGCGGCCGCCGCGACCTCGATCGCGGCACGGGACGCCGACCGCCTGCTCGACGAATTGACCCGCGTCCACCTGCTGGAGACCCGCCCCGGCGACCGATACGGCTTTCACGACCTGACCCGCCTCTACGCGCGGCGCCGCGCGCACGAGGACCCGCCACCGGAGCAGGACGCGGCGATCCTCCGGATGCTCGACCACTACCTGCACACCGGCGCCGCCGCCGACGCGCACCTGGGTTCGCCCTGGGAGCCCGTCGCGCTCGAAGCCCCGCAGCCCGGCACCCGCCCCGAGGCGATCGCCGACGCCGACCAGGCCGCCGCGTGGTTCGCCGCCGACCACGCCGTCCTGGTCACCCTGATCGAAGACACGGCCTGGTCCAGCTCGCACACCTGGCGGCTGGCCCGCTGCCTCGTCACCCACCTCGACCGGCACGGCCACTGGCGCGACTTCGTCAGCACCCAGCGCGCCGCACTCGAAGCGGTGCGCCAAGTCGCCGGCCCCACCGAGCGGGCCTACGCCCACCGCCTGCTGGCCCGCGCGCTCATCCGCCGCGACGAGTTCGCCGAAGCCCGCGGCCACCTCGATCGCGCGCTCGAACTCTTCCAAGACGACATCGCCGGTCAGGCACACACGAACTACGCGCTCGGCTACCTCGACGTCTGCACCGGCGACACCGCCCGCGCCCTCGAGCACACCAGGCACGCCTTCGCGCTCGCCCGCGCGAGCGGCGCCGGGGTCTGGGAGGCCAAGGCACTGAACAACATCGGCTGGTGCCTGCTCGGAGCCGGGCACCACGCCCAGGCTCTGCCCTACAGCCGGCAAGCCCTCGCTCTGTTCCGCCGCCTCGACGCCGACCCCGACGGCCAGGCCCACACGCTGGGTTGCCTGGGCAGTGCCTACCTGGGCGCCGGCGACCCCCGTCGAGCGTTGGCCTGCTACCTGGAGGCCCTGCACATCCGGGAACAGCACCGGAACCACTACACGCAGGCGACCACCCTGCGCCACATCGCCACCGTCCACCACGTCACCGGCGACGGCGACGCCGAGCGCTCGGCACTGCGCCACGCGCTGGCCATCCTCGACCGGCTCGGCCATGCGGAAGCGGCCGCCGTCCGGGAGCAACTCGAGCGGCTGGACTAAAGCTTCGGAACCAGTGCGATCCCGTCCATGGCAAGGGAAAACACCCGCGCGAAAGCTTGGCGGACGTCCGAATCGCGATCGAGCCGCGCCAGAGATCCAAACCGCTCCGGATCCAGGTCGACCGTGACGACCCCGCCGCCCTTCCCGTCTTCCACCGCCGAAAACAGAACCTGGCAGCGGTAGGCGCGAACAGCGCCTTCTCCGTCATGCTCACGCATCAGCGACCTGAGCAGCAGGTCACCGTCCTTGACTTGGCTGCGCAGGGCACCCACCGAAGTCCACCTGGTGGCCCAGCCCCGCTCCTCCGCTTCCCTTTGGATCGTCAGCAGCAGATCAAAGGAGATCCGGCAAACACGAAAGTCCGGATCAGCCAGATCGATCAAGCCCACAATGATCACCCCCCGTTGAGGCTACCCAGCCGTCGAGGAGCACCGATGGCGCGGCGGTCACCCGGACGGCGACGGTTCACCGTGTCAGGTGCCCGGGTCCGCCCAAACCCGTGGCTATGATCTGCGCGTGCCCACACCCCACCGGGGTCCCCTCCCGCGTATCGTCAAAAAAGCAACCGCTTAGTAGGCTCGCGGGCACGAGCCCGCTTCTTCAACGACGAGGAGGTCCCCCGTGACCGATTCCCCTTCCCGTGTCGCCGTGGTCACCGGTGCCGGCCGCGGTATCGGTGCCGCCGTGGCCGCGCGGCTGGCCGAGGACGGTTTCGCCGTCGGACTGCTGGACCTGGACGAGGCCGGCGTCAAGCAGGGCGCAGAGGCGATCGTCGCGAAGGGTGGCAAGGCCGTCGGTGTCGCGCTGGACGTCAGTGACGCCGAGCAGGTCGAGGCGGCCGTCGGCCGGGTCGCCGACGAGCTCGGCCCGCCCGTCGTGCTGGTCAACAACGCCGGGATCACCCGCGACAACCTGATCTTCAAGATGACCGAGCAGGAGTGGGATTCCGTGCTCGGCGTGCACCTCAAGGGCTCCTTCCTGATGACCCGCGCGGTGCAGAAGTACATGACTCAGGAGAAGTACGGCCGGATCGTCAACCTGTCGAGCACGTCGGCGCTGGGCAACCGCGGCCAGGTCAACTACTCCGCCGCCAAGGCCGGCATGCAGGGCTTCACCAAGACCCTCGCCATCGAGCTGGGCAAGTTCAACGTCACCGCGAACGCGATCGCGCCGGGCTTCATCGCCACCGACATGACCGCGGCGACCGCCGAACGGCTCGGCATGAGCTTCGAGGACTTCAAGGCCGCGGCCGCGTCGCAGATCCCGGTGCAGCGCGTCGGTACGCCAGACGACATCGCCAACCTGGCGTCGTTCCTGGTCAGTGAGGGTGCCGGGTTCGTGTCCGGCCAGGTCATCTACGTCGCCGGCGGACCGAAGGACTGAGCATCGTGCGCGAATTCGACAACCTCGACGCCTTCGCCGCCGCGGTCGGCGAGCACCTCGGGTACAGCGAGTGGCTGACGGTCACCCAGGAGCGGGTGAACCAGTTCGCCGACGCCACCGACGACCACCAGTGGATCCACGTCGACGAGCCGATGGCGACCGCGGGCCCGTTCGGCGGGACCATCGCCCACGGCTTCCTGACGCTGTCGCTGCTCTCCGCGTTCGGCCCGAAGATCTACAAGGTCAACGGCATCAAGATGGGCATCAACTACGGCCTCAACAAGGTCCGCTTCCCGCAGCCGGTGAAGGTCGGCTCGAAGGTGCGCGCCGGGGCCGAGCTGGTGGAGGTCACCGACATCCCGGGCGGCAAGCAGGCGGTGTCGAAGTGGACGGTCGAGATCGACGGCGAAGCGAAGCCCGCTTGCGTCGCCGAATGGGTGACGCGGTTCCTCGCGTGACGTCCCGGGTGCGGAGCTTTCACGTGAAAGCTCCGCACCCTAACCTCTCTGTACGTCATACCGACTAGTCGGTATGCTCGCCCCCACGGAGCTTGAGGAGGCTGGATGAACCCGACCGACCCGCCGGGCCTTGACCTGGGCCGCCTGCGCGCCCACCTGGACGCGCACCGGCCCGGCCTGGTCGCCGGGGAGCTGACCGCGGACGTCGTGGAAGGCGGCCGGTCGAACCTCACCTACGTGGTCGGCGACGGCCGGTCGCGCTGGGTGGTGCGCCGCCCGCCGCTCGGGCACGTGCTGCCCACCGCGCACGACATGACCCGCGAGTTCCGGGTGATCTCCGGCCTGCGCGACACCGCCGTGCCGGTGCCCGAGGCGATCCTGCTGTGCGAGGACGCGGACGTCATCGGCGCGCAGTTCTACGTCATGAGCTTCGTCGAGGGCACCCCCTACCGGACCGCCGAAGAACTCGCGGAACTCGGGGAAGAGCGCACCCGGGCCATCGCCGACGCGCTGGTCGACACGCTCGTCGACCTGCACGCCGTCGACCCGGCCACGGTCGGGCTCGGCGACTTCGGCCGGCCGGAAGGCTTCCTCGAGCGGCAGCTGCGGCGGTGGAAGAAGCAGCTCGACGCCTCGCGCAGCCGCGACCTCGACGGCATCGAGGAGCTGCACGACCGGCTCGCCGCGGCGGTGCCGGTGTCCGGGAAGCCGTCGATCATCCACGGCGACTACCGCCTCGACAACGTCCTGGTCGACTCCGACGACGAGATCTCCGCGGTGCTCGACTGGGAGATGTCGACGCTCGGCGATCCGCTGACCGACCTCGCGCTGCTGGTGGCCTACGCCGAGCGCGACAAGGTGTCGCTGCAGTTCGTCTCCAACGCCAGCTCCGCGCCGGGCTACCCGACCACCGACGAGGTCGTGCGGCGCTACGCCGAACGTTCGGGGCGGGACGTCTCGCAGCTGAACTGGTACGTCAGCTTCGCGTTCTTCAAGCTGGCCGTGATCCTGGAAGGCATCCACTACCGCTACACGCAGGGCAAGACGGTCGGCGCGGGCTTCGAAGGCGTCGGGGCCGGTGTCCCGCTGCTCATCTCGCACGGCAACGAGATTCTCAAAGAGGAGAAGTAAATGGACTTCGCGTTCGACGAGAAGACCGAGGAGCTGCGCGGGAAGCTCCTCGAGTTCATGGACTCGCACATCTACCCCGCCGAGCCCGTGTTCGAGCGGCAGCTCGCCGAACGCGACGACCCGTGGGCCATCCCGCCGGTCATGGACGAGCTGAAGGCCGAGGCCCGCAAGCGCGGCCTGTGGAACTTCTTCCTCCCCGGCGACCACGGCGCGGGCTTGACGAACCTGCAGTACGCGCCGCTGGCGGAGATCACCGGCCGCAGCATCCGGCTGGCGCCGACCGCGCTCAACTGCGCCGCCCCGGACACCGGGAACATGGAAGTGCTGGCCATGTTCGGCAACGAACAGCAGCAGAAGCAGTGGCTGGAACCGTTGCTGGCCGGGGAGATCCGCTCCGCGTTCGCGATGACCGAGCCGGACGTCGCCTCCTCCGACGCCCGCAACATCGAGACCGCGATCCGGCGCGACGGCGACGAGTACGTCATCAACGGCCGCAAGTGGTACATCTCCGGGGCGATGAACCCCGCGTGCCAGATCTTCATCGTGATGGGCAAGACCGACCCGGACGCCGCGCCGCACAAGCAGCAGAGCATGATCCTGGTCCCCCGCGACACGCCGGGCCTGACGGTCAAGCGCGGCATGCACGTCTTCGGCTACGACGACAGCGACCACGGCGGCCACGCCGAAGTCCTGTTCGAAGACGTCCGTGTGCCGGTCGAGAACCTCATCGCCGGTGAGGGCGACGGCTTCGCGATCGCCCAGGCGCGCCTCGGGCCGGGCCGCATCCACCACTGCATGCGCGCCATCGGGATGGCCGAGCGCGCGCTGGAACTCATGTGCCGCCGCGCGATTTCGCGCGAGGCGTTCGGCAAGCCGATCGCGCAGCAGGGCGTCGTGCAGGACTGGATCGCCGAATCCCGCGTGAAGATCGAGCAGCAGCGGCTGCTGGTGCTCAAGACCGCGTGGCTGATGGACACCGTCGGCAACCAGGGCGCGCACACCGAGATCCAGGCGATCAAGATCTCCACGCCGATCACCGTCGAGTGGATCCTCGACAAGGCCGTTCAGGTGCACGGCGCCGGTGGCGTCAGCCAGGACTTCCCGCTGGCCGCGATGTGGGCCGGGAACCGCACGCTGCGGCTGGCCGACGGGCCGGACGAGGTCCACAAGCGCTCACTCGCCCGGCGTGAGCTGAAGAAGTACCTCTCGGAGGGCGCGAAGTGACTGTCACCGCCGAAGACCTGACCCGCCAGGCGACCGAGTTCCTGGCCGCGCACGACCCCAAGACGACGGACCGGATGGACTTCCTGCGCGCCCGGTTCGACGCCGGCCTCGCCTGGATCCACTTCCCCGCCGGCCTCGGCGGGCAGAACGCGCCGCGCGCGCTGCAGTCCGTTGTGGACGGTGTGTTCGCGGACGCGGGCGCCCCGGACAACAACCCGCGCCGGATCGGCATCGGCCTCGGCATGGCCGCACCGACCATCCTCGCCTTCGGCACGCCGGAGCAGCGCGAGCGCTACCTGCGTCCACTGTGGACCGGCGAGGAGGTGTGGTGCCAGCTGTTCTCCGAGCCGGGCGCCGGCTCCGACCTCGCCGCGCTGGGCACGCGGGCCGTCCGCGACGGCGACGACTGGATCGTCACCGGCCAGAAGGTGTGGACGTCGGGCGCGCACGAGTCGCAGTGGGCGATCCTGGTCACCCGCACCGACCCGGACGTCCCGAAGCACCAGGGCATGACGTACTTCCTGTGCGACATGACCGCGCCCGGCGTCGAAGTCCGGCCGCTGCGCCAGATCACCGGCGAGGCCGAGTTCAACGAGGTCTTCCTGACCGAGGTCCGGATCCCGGACAGCCAGCGCCTCGGCGCGGTCGGCGAAGGCTGGAAGGTCGCGCAGACGACGCTGATGAACGAGCGCGTCGCGATCGGCGGGCACGTCCAGCCGCGCGAAGGCGGGCTGATCGGGATCGTCGCGAAGACCTGGCGCGAGCGGCCCGAGCTGCGCACGCCCGAGCTGCGTGACCGGCTGGTGCAGCGCTGGGTCGAGGCGGAAACGCTGCGGCTGGCCGGCACCCGGCTGCGCCAGCAGCTGACGGCGGGCGCGCCCGGGCCGGAAGGCTCGGCCATGAAGGTCGCGTTCTCCGAGCTGAACCAGGCGCTCACCGGCCTGGAGGTCGAGCTGCTCGGCGAGGAGGGCCTGGCCTACGACGACTGGTCGTTCCGGCGCCCGGCGATCGTCGACTTCACCGGCCGCGAAGCCGGCTACCGCTACCTGCGCGCGAAGGGCAACTCCATCGAGGGCGGCACCTCGGAGGTCCTGCGCAACATCATCGCCGAGCGCGTGCTGGGGCTGCCCTCGGAGCCGCGTGTCGACAAGGACGTCGCCTGGAAGGACCTCCCCCGATGACTGACCTGCTGTATTCGGACGTCGAGGAAGACCTGCGGGCTTCGGTCCGGGACCTGTTGAAGGACAAGGCTTCCGCCGAGGCGCTGCTGGCCCGCGTCGAAACGGCCGAGGGTTACGACCTGAAGCTGTGGCACACGCTGGCCGACGAGGTCGGCGTGGCCGGGCTCGCGGTGCCCGAGGACCTGGGCGGGCACGGCGCGTCGGCCCGGGAGGTCGCCGTGGTGGCCGAGGAGCTGGGCCGCAGCGTGGCACCGGTGCCGTTCCTGGGCAGCGTCGTGCTGGCGACGACGGCGCTGGTGGCCGCCGGTGCCCGCGACTTCGTCGGGAAGCTCGCGGCGGGGCAGGCGATCGGCGCGCTGGCCGTGCCGCTGACGACGGCGCCGGGCGCGGGTTTCCCGTCGTCGGTGACCGCGTCACCCGAGGGCACGCTGAGCGGGCGGATCGGGACGGTCGCCGACGCGTCGGTGGCGGACCTGCTGGTCGTTCCGGCCGCGGGACCGGACGGCCCCGCGCTGTACGTGGTCTCCGCGGCGGACGCGACGGTGTCGGAGCTGGTCTCGTTCGACCTGACCCGGCGCGTGGCGGATGTGTCGCTTTCGGACGCACCGGCCACGCTGGTCGCGTCGGGCCCGGAAGCGGCCGCGGCTTTGGAGCAGGCCTTGCTGTTCGGGGCGGGCATCCTCGCGTCGGAGCAGACGGGCGTCGCGGAGTGGGCCCTGACCGAAACGGTGGCGTACCTGAAGGGCCGCTACCAGTTCGGCCGCCCGGTCGGCGGGTTCCAGTCGCTGAAGCACCGCCTGGCCAACCTGTACACGGACCTGGTCCTCGCCCGCGCGGCGGCCCGCAACGCGGCGGACGCCCTGGCCACGGCCACCGACGTGCCGATCTCGGTCGCGGTCGCGCAGGCCCGCAACGCGCCGATCGCGGTGCGCGCCGTCGAAGAGGCGATCCAGCTGCACGGCGGCATCGGGATGACGTGGGAGCACCCGGCGCACCTGTACCTCAAGCGCGCCAAGGCGGACGAGCTGGCGCTGGGCACGCCCGGCAAGCACCGCGCCCGCCTGGCGGACCTGGTGAACCTGCCCGCCTGACCCCCGATCGTGAAGGCCACCTTGCGTTCCGCGAGGTGGCCTTCACGGCGTGGTAGAAACGGGCTGACCGATTTCCGCCGTTCCCGGGAGCGCGATGACCACCAGCCCGGCCGGCTCGGTGGAATCCCAGCTCCGCGCTTCGGTCGCCCAGTTCGCCGGCCCGGCCCGCGCGGTCGCGACCGGCATCATCGGCGTCTTCGGCGTCGTCGCCACCCCCGGCGGCGCGCTCCCCCTCGCGTTCGCCCTGCTCGCCCTGACGTTCGGCGCGGGCATCGCTGACGTCTTCGCCGGGCGGCGCACGTCGTTCGCGCTGTCCGTGCTGCGCGCCGGGGCGGTGTGCGCGGCTCAGCCGTGGATCACCTCGGTGCCCGGCGAAGCGAGCCTGTGGGCGGTCAACGTCCTGACGATCACCGCGATCACGTGGCAGTGGGAACACCCGCCGCGGCTCACCGTGCCCGCGCTGGTGGCGCTGCTCGCCACCGGAGCCGTCGCCGGCCTCGGCCCGTGGCTGCCGGTGGTGGCGCGGGTGGTGGTGGAGACGGTGCTCGCGCGCCTCGCGTACGTGTTCCTGGGCCGCGCGGCCGCCCGGACCGACACCGCGCGCGCCGAACAGGCGGCGGTCGAGCAGGCGGCGGCCCTCAGCCGGGACCGCCGCCGCCGCGAGCGCGAGTACCTGGCGCTCCTGCACGACACGGCGTCGGCGACGTTCCTGGCGGTCGCCTCGGGCGCCACGACCGACCCGGCGGCGGTCGCCGGCTACGCGGCCCACGACCTCGCGATCCTCACCGGCGGGGAGGGCCCGGTCGACCTCGAAGCGGGGCTGCGCATGGTGTCGGCGGGGCGTGCCTTGCCGGTCGAGACGGTGTGGGAGCCGGTCCCGCAGATCCCGGCCGCGGCGGCCCTCGCGCTGGTGCGGGCGGCGGAGGAGGCGCTGCGCAACGCCGAGCGCCACTCGGGCGCTAAGTCAGTCATGGTGCGGTTGGCTCCGGTGCCCGGCGGGGTCGAGGTGACGGTGGCGGACGGCGGGGTCGGCTTCGAGCCGGGGGACGTGCCGTTGTCCCGCCGCGGGGTGCGGGGCTCGGTGGTGGAGCGGATGCGGGCGGCCGGAGGGACGGCGGAAGTGGCGTCCCGGCCTGGGGCGGGGACGACGGTGACGTTGCGGTGGTGCCGCGAGGCCGCTGTGGCTTTGGAGCAGTCGAATGCGTGAGTCGGCCGTAAGCGCCGCCACCGAACCCGCCGTTCGGCTTGCCGCGGCCATCCGGATCCTGCTGCTCGGCGTCACCGCCGTCATCCAGCCCGCGCTCGGTCTCGCTCCCCTCCTCCACCACCAGGCCGCCTACCGCCCACCCCTCGCCGCCGACCTCGCCTTCGCCGTCCTCGCCGCCGTCACCGCCACCTGCGCCTGGTGGGTGCTCCGCCGCAAGCCGCTCCCCCTCGTCGTCGCCGCCGTCGGGACCCTGGTCGTGCTCGCCGCTTCCTCCGTGGCGACCGCCGCTCTCCCGCCCGACTCCTTCTTCCGCGAACCCCACTGGTCCTTCGGGCTCGTCGGCTGGCACCTCCTGGTCCTGCTCGCCGACCGCGTGCCCGCACTCCTCACCGCGCTCGCCGTGCACGCCGCCGCCAGCGTCGGGCAATTCCTGGTCGCCGGGCCCGTCGCGCGGACCGAACTCGGGGATGCCGCCATCGTGGTGTTCGGCGTGACCGTCTTCCAGCTCGCCGTCGCCGGGCTGATCGAGCTGCTCGACCGGCGGGCGGGGGAAGCCGCCGCCGCGGGGGCCGAGCGGGAGCGGCTCGCCACCCGGGCCGCCGTCGCCGCGCAGGCCGGGGAGGCGCTGCGGACCGGGTTCGCCGAGCAGCTCGGGGCCACCCTGCCGCTGCTGGCCGGGCTCGCCGATGGGACCGTCGATCCCCGCACGGCCGAGGCGCGCGCTCGGTGCGGGCTGGCCGCCGCGCAGCTGCGGCGGCTCTTCGCGGAGAACGACGACGTGCCCGATCCGCTCGTGCACGAGGTCAGCGCCTGCCTCGACGTCGCCGAGCGGCGCGGGGTGGCGGTGGCGCTCGCCGTCAGCGGTGATCCGGTGGACGTCCCGGCTCCGGTGCGCCGCGAGCTGACCGGGCCCGTGCTCACCGCGCTGGCCGCCGCCCGCACGCGCGCCCGGGTGAGCGTCCTGCGCACGCCCGAACTCGTCCGCGTCGCGGTCGTCGCGGACGGCACCACCGAAATCGGCGGATCGGCGGCGGTCCCCGTCGCGTCCCACTCACGGGACGGACAGACCTGGATGGAGGCGCGGTGGCGACCCGAGTGACGGCCGTCGTGGTCGACGACCACCCGGCGGTGCGCGCCGGCGTGGCGTACTGGCTGGCCGCCGGCGACCCGCCGATCGACGTCGTCGCGGAAGGCGAGGACGTCAAGGCCGCCTGGCTGGGCGCGGGCGCGACCGCGGACGTGGTCATCTTCGACCTGCACCTGGGCGGCCCCGCGCCGGCGTTCGGGGACCTGCGGCGGCTCGCCGAGGCCGGGCGCCGGGTCGTCGTCTACTCGATGCGCGCGGACGACGACGTCGCCCTGCAGTGCCTCGAACTCGGCGCGCTCTGCTACCTGACGAAGGCCGAAGGCGCCGACCACCTGGTGGAGGCGACGCGGGCCGCGGCGCAGGACCGGCCCTACACGCCGCCGTCGCTGGCCGGGGCGCTCGCCGGGGACCGGTCGGAGACGCGTCCCGCGCTTTCGGCGCGTGAAGCCGAGGTGCTCGTCGAGTGGTTCCAGTCCGAGTCGAAGGAGTTCGTCGCGCTCCGGCTCGGGATCTCGGCCAGCACGGTCAACTCCCACCTGGAGCGGATCCGGGTCAAGTACGCGCGCATCGGCCGTGAGGCGCCGACCAAGGCCGCGCTCGTCGCGCGCGCCATCCAGGACGGCCTGATCGGCGTCGACGATCTGTGACCCGCGTGTGGTGCGAACAGCCCACACCGCCGGTGCGGCGCGCGGGTTAGCGTCCCGCTGACGGAGCCGCGAGGGCGCCCCGCCGGGTTGCCGCGACTGTCCTGGGGGCGGCCGCGGCGCTCCGGCTCCGCCCCGCCGGAACCCGTCCGGCGGGCTGTACGAGGAGATCCATGAAGCACGTCCGCACCACCGCCCTGCTCGCCGCGATCGGCGCCGCTTTCCTGCTTTCCGCCTGCGGTGGCGAGTCCGGCCAGGCCACGCCCGCCGCGCCGTCCGCGCCCCCGGCGGCCCCCGCGTCGGACTCCCCTGCGTCGTCGACGGCCGCGGCCGCCCCGGCGGGCGACGTCACCGAGCCGGGCACGGAACTCAAGCTCGGCGAACGCGCGGTGGTCCCGTTCAAGTACGGCACGACCAAGTCCGGCACCATCGCGATCACCGTGACGGCGATCGACAAGGGCGAGAACGCCGACCTGGCGAAGTACGGCGACAAGGCCAAGGGCATCACGCCGTACTACCTGCGCGCGACGGTCGAGAACGTCGACGGCGCCGACCTGTCCTACGCCTCGGTGAGCCTGCGCGCCCTCGGCGCCGACGGCCGCTCGACCGGCGTGATCATCACCGGCAGCACCGACGGCTGCAAGTCCGCCACCGCGGGCAAGGACTTCACGACGGCGGGCGCGAAGTTCGAGACCTGCACGCTGCAGGGCGCCCGCGAAGGCTCCGCGGTGGCCGCGGCGACGTTCGACAAGGGCGACGGCTACGACAAGTCCCCGGTGGTCTGGAAGAACTGAGTCACCACCCGGTCACGGAATTTTCGCTCAGTCGAGCGAAAATTCTGTGAGCCAGGCCACGCCGGAGGCAAAAGGGTGGCAAAAGTGCCCTTCTCCCCGTAGCTCTCGCGGCGGTCCCGATCTAACCTTGGCGCCATGGAATTCGCCGTCGCGCCGACGGATGCCGGTGCACCCGGCGCGCTGGAAGAATTGACGATCGCCGTCGGCGGGCGTCGGCACAGCGCGCTCGCGGCCGGGCCGGAGAGCGGTGAGTTCGTGCTGTTCCTGCACGGCTGGCCCGAGTTCGCCGACGCCTGGACCGAGCAGCTGCACGCCCTCGGCGAGGCCGGTTACCGCGCGGTGGCCGTCGACCAGCGCGGGTACGCGGCGGGCGCGCGGCCGGACGGCGTCGAGCACTACACGCTCGACCAGCTGGTCGGCGACGCGCTCGCGTTCGCCGGCAGCCAGGGCGCGGACCGGTTCCACCTGGTCGCCCGCGACTGGGGCGGCATGATCGCCTGGGCGCTCGCGACCGCGCACCCGGAGCGGCTGCGGTCGCTGACCGTGCTCTCCACCCCGCACCCGGCGGCGCTGCGGCGCGCGGCCGCGACGGACGACGGGCAGTTCCACGACCTCGGCTACATCCGGTTCTTCCGGCGTGGCGTCGGCAAAGCCGAGAAATACCTCTTACGCGACGAAGCCGCGCAATTACGCGCTGTTTACAGCGGGCGGATTCCGGTCGAAATCGTCGAACGTTCCGTCGCGCGCCTTTCCGAACCGGGCGCGCTGACCGCGACACTGAATTGGTACCGCGGCGCCACCGATGACGATTTCGACATCCCGGCGGGCCGGATCACGGTGCCGACGCTCTACCTCTGGGGCCGCGAGGACCCCTACCTCGGCCAGAGCGCCGCCGAGCTGACCGTGCACCACATCGACGCCGAGTACCGGTTCCAGATCCTCGAGGGCGCCAGCCAGTGGATGGCGATGGAGGCCCCCGACGAGGTCATCGCCCTGCTGCTGGACCACCTCGGCCGGTACTGACGCCGTTTTCGTCGAGTTCGGCGAGCAGGGCGGGCAGCCCGGTGGTGAGCATCCGGCGCCGGACCGCGCCGAGCACCCTGGCCATGGCGAAGCCGCCGACGCCGGTGAACCCGGTGTGGTGGTAGGTGAAGCGGGTCCCCGCGTCGGTGGGCTCCAGCAGGTAGCGGACCTCGCTGGGCGTCTCCCCTTCCGCGCCGACCCAGGTGTAGCGGAGCAGTTCCCGCTCGCGGACCTCCAGCACCTCGCAGTCGACGATCCCCCGCCAGCCGGGCATCGGCTTGGCGACGAACTGGAACCGGGTGCCGGCCACCGGCCGGAACCCGACGGCGCGAGCCCCCTTCCCGGTCGAGGTCCAGCGCGGGATCAGGTCGGGGTCGGTCAGCGCCCGCCAGACCTTCAGGGGCGAGTGCGGGTAGTCGCGGACGATGCGGATCTCGGACACGATGGCCTCCTGGTTCAGTGACTGTAAATTTACAGTAGCAGAACTTTTCAGGTGGCTGAAGTAAGCTGGCCGCGTGACGACTACCGAAGCCGGGCTGCGCGAACGCAAGAAGCAGGCGATGCGCCGACAGCTGTCCGACACCGCCACGCGGATGTTCGTCGAACGCGGCTTCGACGCCGTCCGGGTGGCCGACGTCGGCGCGGCGTGCGGGGTGTCCGAGAAGACCGTCTTCAACTACTTCCCGAGCAAGGAAGCCCTGCTCCTGGACCGGCTCGAGGCGACGGCCGACGCGGTGCGCGCGCACCTCGCGGACCCGGCGCTCCCCCCGGTCACCGCGATGCTGGCGGTGCTCGACCAGGAGCTGGACGGCCTCGTCGAGAACCTCGCGGCGGACGCCGACACCGACCGCGCGCTGGCGCGGTACCGGCAGTTCGGCGACCTGATCCGGAGCACCCCTTCGCTGCGCGCGTACCGCAGCGACGCCGCCGACAGGTTCGCCGACGTCGCGGCCGAGGTGCTCGCGACGCGGACCGGGCAGCGTCCTGACGACCCTGAACCGCAGCTCGCCGCGGCCACCCTGGTGGGCCTGTGGCGGGTTCAGTTCCGCGCCCTGCGAACCCACTTGCGCCCCGGGCGCTCGCTGTCGGAAGCGATCGACGCGGTGACGGAGGAGGTCCGCCGCGCGGCCCGGCTCGCCGAGACCGGCCTGGCGGGCTTCGGACAGCCCTGACCGCCCCTACGCACCTGCCCAGGACGGCCGACGCCGACAGTGGTGGCGTGAAGTCCGTGAATGCCACATTCACGGACACTTGGTCCCTCGATGTGGCATTCACGGACTTGGCGCGGGCTCAGGCGTCCAGGAGGTCGAACGCCGGCGAGACCCCACAGTGTTATCCGGTCTTGCGCACCAGCCCGGTGTAACCCACCAACGCGAGCGTCGCCAGAGCCCAGATCGCCGCCTGCACCGCCCAGATCGCCACGGTGAACACCTGCCCCGCGTCGAGGCCGGTGTTGAGATCGCACCGCCCACGCACCCCGGGCGACAGCGGCAGCCCCCGATCCAGCCCGACGCCGATCAGCTCCACAGTCGTGCACCGCGTGCCAGTCGCCGCCGTGAAGTCCGCGACGCGTTCGGCGGCGTGATGACCACCCTCGCCCACCTGTCCGGCCCACAGTCCGAGACCACCTGCGGCGATCACCGCGAGCAGCAACGCCGCCGCCGTGCGGCGGGCGCGGTAGCCGTAGCCCGCGAGGGCTCCCCACAGCCAGTGGAACCGGCGGGCGGGCCAGCCGCCGATGCCCTCGGGGGCCCGGCGCTGGAGGTCGCGCTGCTGGGCGATGAGGACGTGCCGGGCGTTGCCGTCGTGCCCCGAGGCCCGTTCGACCGCGGCCAGCCGCTGGTACGGGCCGGGCCGGTAGACGGCGGTGTGCGACCGGACCAGGTGCAGCCACTCCGGCCAGGTGGCCGCGCCGAGCGCGCCGAAGCGGAAGCCGTCGAGTTCGATCGTGCCCGGGTGCGGGCCGCGCGCGGGTTCCGGGCACACGACGTCCGCGGCGAGGAAGATCGCGCCTTCGACCACGGCGTCCTCCAGGTTCAGGAGGGTTCCTCCGGCGGTGTGGGCGATCGTGGCGCCGAGGAGGTTCAGCTGGCCGGTGACGTGCGCGCCGAGCAGCCGGAGGGTGGCCTCCTCGCCGCCGCCGGTGGCCCGGATTCCCCTCAGCGACAGGCTTTCCGCCACGTGACAGCGGTCGGTGTGCAGTGCCGGCCCCGCGTCGTTCGTGAGCACGGCGTCGTCGAAGCTGACCTGGCCGTCGATCCGCACGCCGGACAGGCTCACCGCGGCCCAAGGAGCCGTGCAAGTCGCCTTCAGTCCGGTGAAGTCGAGGTAGTTGCCCACTCGCGAGGCGTCCGCGACGAACGCCGGGCCGGACTCGTTGGCCAGTTCGACGCCGTCGGCGAGCAACTGGCCGGTGATCTCGGCGCCGTGCAGCCGGATCGCGCCCTCCTCGCCCGCGCCGGTGATCTTCGCGCCCGACAGGGCGAGGTTGCCGCCGACGTGCACGCCGTCGGCGTACAGCGCCGGGCTCGCGTCGTTGGTGAGCCGCGCGCCCTCGAGGTCCACCCGGCCGCCGATCCGGGCGCCGAGCAGGCGGATCGTGCCCGGTTCGCCGGAGCCGTCCGCGATCAGCTCGTTGGCGCGGAAGTTGCCGCCGACGCCGAGCCGGTCGCCGCTCAGCGCCGCCCCGGTGTCGTTGGCCAGCTCGGCGCCGTCGAGGTAGAGGTTGCCGGCCACCTGCGCGCCGAGCAGGCACAGCGCGCCGTACTCCCCCGACGCCCGTGCCTTCAAGCCGTCGGCGTGGAAGCTGTCGAGGACCTGCATGCCGTCGGCGCTCAGTCCCCGGCCGCGGCGGTTGACGACCACCGCGGCGCCGGCGTTGAACTGGCCCTCGATCCGCGCCCCGAGCAGGCTGATCGCCGCGTCTTCGGCGGCGGCGAGCGCGGTGGCGCCGTCGAGCCGCAGGTCGCCGGCGTGCAGGCGGTCGGCCTCGAGCGCGGGGCCGGTTTCGTTGGTCAGCACGGCGTCGGTGAGATCGGCTTCGCCGCCGATCCGGGCGGCGATCAGGCGGAGTGCCCCGTCTTCGCCGGCGCCGGTGACCTTCGCCGAGGTCAGCCAGACGTCGCCGGCCGCGACGAGGCCGTCGGCGTGCAGCGCGGGACCGCCGGTGTTGGTGAGCACGGCGTCGTCGAAGGTGACCTCGCCGGTGACCTGCGCGTTGAGCAGCCGGACCGTGCCCAGCTCGCCGTCGCCGGCCGCGTGCAGGCCCGCGCACCGCAGGCCGGCGCTCGCCAGCCCGTCGAGGTACACCGCGGGCCCGTCCTCGCCGGTGACCTCCGCGTCGCCGAGGTGCACGCGGCCGCCGATCCGGGCGTCGCGCAGGCAGATCGCGCCGTACTCGCCGGAGCCGGTCGCGCGCACGCCGGTGAGGCGGAGGTCGTGCTCGACCCGGACGCCGTCGCCGTCGAACCCGGCGATCCGGCTGCCGGACAGGTCGAACCACGGGAGCCGGGCGCGCCGCACGCTGACCGGGTTGACGACCACGCAGCCGGTCAGCGCGAGGCCGACCTCGGCCTCGACGTGGTCGAGGTTCAGCGTCCCGGCGATCCGGGCGCCTTCGACGCGGACGCCCAGCGGGTCCAGCGGACCGCGGCGGCCGAGCAGCAGCTCCCGCAGCACTTCGGCGCGCAGGGGCGCGTCCGGCGTCGCGACGCGCCCGCGACGGGCGTGCTCGATCAGCTCGCGCTCGGCCGACGTCAGCTGGTCGAGCACGGGCAGCGGCGGGAAATCGGTCACCGCACCAATCAACCAGGCGGGCGCAGCGCGTCCAGCAGCAGGTCCGAGTAGTGGTCGCCGATCTGGCGGGCGGTCAGCGAGCCGCCGCGCCGGTACCACGAACCCAGGTGGTGCACCGAGCCGAAGAAGAAGTCGACGACGACGTCGGCCGGCTTGTCCGTGCGGAACTCCCCCGTCGCCTGGCCCTCTTCGACCAGCGCGCGGAAGCGCTCGTGGTACTTGCGGCGCTCGGCGCGCACCGCCTTGCGCTTGTCCGGGGACAGCTGGTGCATGGACTGCAGGAAGATCGTGTTGTCGTCGAGGTTGTCGATGCTGGACACGACGACGTCGGACGCGGCGGCGGCGAGCCGTTCCCGCAGCGGCGCGCCGGAGTCGGCGACGCTCTCCAGCTGCCGGGTCTGCTCGCGCAGGACGCGGGCGTAGATCTCGTAGAGCAGGTCGTCCTTGGAGTCGAAGTAGTGGTACATCGCGCCCTTGGTGACGCCCGCGGCCTCGACGATCTCCTGGACCGACGTGCGGTCGAAGCCCTTCTTGGCGAACAGCTTCGTGGCGTGCTCCAGCAGCCGCCGGGGCACGGCGGCCTGGTCGTCACCGGTCGCCTCGCCCGGTTTCCGGGTGCTTGCTCGGGTCACGGCAAGTACCCCCTCTCCGCAGTCGAACGCACAGGATAACGGCTCAGGACTCCCCGGCCAGGAACCGCCGGGGATTGTCCACGAGCATCGTCGTGATGTCCGTTTCGGACACCCCGCGCTCCCGCAGCGCGGGCAGCACGTCCCGGGTGATGTGCAGGTAGTGCCAGTTCGGCGTCAGCACGGGCAGCTGCTCGGCGGGCAGCCAGTCGATGTAGCAGGACGCGTCGTGCGAGAGCACCATGCTGCCCGCGTACCCGCGTTCGCACATCGCCGCGACGGTGGCCACCCGCTCCTCGAACGGCAGCAGCAGGTCGAGGCCGAACCGGTCCATCCCGAGCAGCGACCCGCGGTCGGCGAGCTCGGTGAGGTACCCGAGGTCCGTCGAGTCCCCGGAGTGCCCGACGAGCACCCGGGTCAGGTCGACGCCCTCTTCCTCGAAGATGTTCTGCTGCTCCAGCCCGCGCCGCGTGCCGGCGTGCGTGTGCGTCATGATCGGCGTGCCGGTCTCGGCGTGCGCCTTCGCCACCGCGCGCAGCACGCGTTCGACGCCGGGCGTGACGCCGGGTTCGTCGGTGGCGCACTTGAGGAGCCCGGCCTTGACGCCGGTGCCGGCGATCCCGTCCCGGATGTCCCCGACGAACATCCCGACGAGCGGGTCCTCACCCTGCAGCAGCGTGCCGGGTCCGCGGAAGTGCAGGTAGTGCGGCACGTCGTTGTAGGTGTAGAGCCCGGTCGCGACGACGATGTTGACCTCGGCCTCGGCGGCGACCCGCTGCACGCGCGGGATGTACCGGCCGAGCCCGATCACCGTCGGGTCGACGATCGTGTCGATCCCGGCTTCCTTCAGCTCCTTGAGCCGCCGGATCGCCTCGGGGACGTGCTCGTCCTCGCGGAACCCTTCGTGCTCCGGGTAGTTCTCGGCGAATTCGGGGCTGAGCACGAAGAGGTGTTCGTGCATCAGCACGCGGCCCAGCGCTTCCGGCGCGATCGCGCCGCGGACGGTCTCGACCATCAGCCCCTCGCCCGCAGTTCGCGGCGGAGGATCTTGCCGCTGGTGGTCTTCGGCAGTTCGTCGAGCACCACGACGGTGCGCGGGTACTTGTAGGCCGCGAGCCGTTCCTTGCACCACGCCACGAGTTCCGCCGGATCGGCGTCGGCTCCCGGCGCGGGGCTGACGTAGGCCTTGACGGTCTCGCCGCGGTACTCGTCGGCGATCCCGACGGCGGCTTCGCGGACGGCCGGGTGCGTGTAGAGGACGTCTTCGACCTCGCGCGGCCAGACCTTGAAGCCGGACGCGTTGATCATGTCCTTCTTGCGGTCGACGACGTAGACCCAGCCGCGCTCGTCCATGAACCCGATGTCGCCGGTGAGCAGGCGCCCGCCGGGCAGGGCCTCGGCGGTGGCGTCCGGCCGGTTCCAGTAGCCCGGGACGACCATCGGGCCCTCGACGGCGATCTCCCCGGGCTGCCCGAACGGCAGCTCTTCGCCGTTCTCGCCGAGGATCCGGACGATCGTGTCCGGCACCGGCAGGCCGATCGAGATGGTGCCCGACTCCGGGTCGATCGGCGCTTCGAGGGTTCCCGGGACGACGACGCAGCCCGCGCTGGTCTCGGTGAGGCCGTAGCCGTTGTGGATGTAGTGCCCGGTCTTCTCGCGGAACGCCTCGACGACGGCGGGCGGCAGCGCGGCGCCGCCGGAGTACAGCAGCGCGAACGACTCGAAGTGCTCGCGGCTGAAGGACGGGTGGGCCATCAGCGCCATGTAGGCCGTGGACGGCCCGACCGTGTACGACGGCCGGTGTTCCAGGAAGGCGTCGAGCACGACGCCGGGCTCGAAGCGGTAGGCCAGCGCGAGGGTGCCCTCGATGTCGATCGCGGAGCCGAGTTCGCAGACCATGCCGGTGATGTGGAACAGCGGGGCGAGCCCGAACAGCGTCGAACCGGCGGGCAGGCCGGAGAAGGAGCCGAGCCCGGCGGCATTGGTGCCGAGGTTGCCGTGGGTGTTGGTGGCGCCCTTCGGCGTGCCGCTGGTGCCGGAGGTGTAGCTGATCAGGGCGGTGTCGTCGAGCGCGAACGCGGGCTCCGGCGGCTTCTCCCCCGGCGTGTTCGCGGCTTCGAGGAGTTCGACAGCGCCCGGCGTCTCTTCCTTCTCGACCTTGGCCAGCACGCGCTCGTCGTCGCGGGTCTGGAACTCGAGTTCGCTGGTGGTGAGCGAGATTTCGACGGAGCTGCCTTCGACGGTCTTCGCGATGTAGGCGTTCCAGCCGCGCTGCGAGCAGACGATCGCCTTGACGCCGGCGTCGGTGAGCACGTGGGTGAGCTCGCGCTCGCGGTACATCGGGTTGACCGGGACGACGATCCCGCCGGCCTTCCACGCGCCGAGCAGCGCGATGACGAACTGCGGGATGTTCTGCAGCACCAGGGCGAGCCGGTCGCCGCGCGCGAAGCCGTTGCGGGTCAGGTAGCGCGCGACGCCGTCGGAAAGCCGGTCGAGGTCCCGGTAGCTCAGCCGCGCGTCGAAGTACGCGATGGCCGCCCGGTCGGGGACGTGGTCCGCGGCGCGGCGGAACGACTCGGGCAGCGTCGTCGGCTCGGCCGGTCCCGCGTCCCGCACCCGTTCGTCGTAGCTCGCGAGCCAGGGCTTCGCGTCGTACCAGCTCATCCAGTGACCTCCTTTGGACACCGACCGGTCGGTATGCCGACGCTAGGAGGCGACGGCGGCCACGTCAAGACCCGGCTTTCGCTCCGAATCGCACAAGCCGCCTTTCACCGATTCACACGTACCCCGGTTCGAAATGGTTCAGCATCTCCCCGTTTTCCTTTTCACACTGGACAAATCCCTGCTGGAGCCGCCACGATGACCTTCGCGGCCCAGTCGGCCGCGCCATTCGGAACAACCGCGCGCTGCCCGTGTGGACCCTCTCTGTTCACGCTAACTTGGAGTGATTCATGCCTGCTACCGGTGGACGGCACCGCCTCTCGCGGCGGACGAAGATCGCGACGGCGGCCCTCGGCCTCGCCATCGCGGCGGGAGCACTGGTGATCGCGACGACCGTCGGCGACCCCGGCGCCGCCAACGCGGCCTCGGGCGGGCAGATCAGCTGCCCCGACGTGGCGAGCCGGCTCCCCGCGATCCCGGCCCAGGCGCAAGCCGAAGTCCAGCGCAACCTGCAACTGCTGGACACCCAGATCGCGGAAGCCAACAATCGGCTCGTCACGACCCAAGGCCAGGGCGGCCCGAACTTCGTTCAGAACGCGATTCTCGGGCCACTGCAGGACAAGCGCACGTCGACGATCAACCGGATCGCCATCGCGATCGGCCGCCAGGGCGAGAAACCGCAGAACCTCGGCGGTCTCGCGGCGTGCTCGCTGGGCGGCCAGTCCGGCTCCGGGGCGGCGTCGTCGCAGGCACCGGCCCCGGCACCCGCGCCCGCGCAGAACACCGCGGCCGCCGGGCAGATCACCTGCCCCGACGTGGAAAGCCGGCTCCCGGCGATCCCCGCGCAGGCCCAGGCCGAAGTCCAGCGGAACCTGGACCTGCTGAACACGCAGATCGCCGAGGCGAACAACCGCCTCGTCACGAGTGCCGGGGAAGGCGGCGCGAACTTCGTCCAGAACGCGATCCTCGGCCCGCTCGAGGACAAGCGCGTCGCGACGATCAACCGCATCGCCACGGCGATCGGCCGCAACGCCGAGAAACCGCAGGGCCTGGACGCGCTGGCGCCCTGCAGCCGCTGATCGTCAGCTCGCGGCCAGTGCGCTGATCCGCAGGAATCCCTTCGCGGACAACGTCACCCGCACCTCCGCGGTCACCACGGGATCGAACTCGAGCGTCGTCGGGTCGTCCGAGCCGCTCCCCCAGGTGATCCGGAGGTTCCGCACCGGCTCCCACCCCCGCGCGGTGCGGACGGTGACCTCGGCCGCCGACGGCAACGCGTGCTCAGCGTCGACGACGAACCGGGCGGTGACCACGCCGATCCGCCGCGCCGCGGGCCAGGCCAGCGACACCCAGTCCCGCGGCCGCGGCCGGCTCACCGCGGCCAGCGTGGCGGTCGCCGGCTTCAGGTAGAAGTTCGACCAGCCGGTCGCCGGGTCGCCGTCCAGCATCGCCGCCGGCAATGTGTCCGGCGCACCGGAGTAACTCGCGTCCGCGGCCGGCGCCACCACCGGCGTGGGCAGCTCCACCGCCCGCGCCCCGGGCCCGTTGCGCTGCCCGAGGTTCGTGCCCGGCAAGGTGATCCGGCCGGGCGCCAGTCCGGGCGCGGTCGCCGTCACCGTGATCGGGCCGCGGCCGCCGGTCGCCGCGATCACCGCGACCGCCTGGCCCTTGAACGCCGGGATCGCCGGCTGCTGGTAGCTCTGCGCCAGTTCCTGCCGGCCGTTGTCCACCCCGGCCACCCGACCCGGGCCGCTGACGGCGAACCGCAGCACCGGTTCGCCGACGGGCACGACCACGCCCCGTGCGTCCACAACGGACGCCGTCACGAACGTCATCGCCCCGCCTTCGCCCCGCTCCGGCGCGGTCAGCGTGATCGCGTGCGCGGGCCCGGCCGTGACGACCCGGTCGCGGGCCACCTCGCGGCCGCCGTCCCGCGCGATCGCGGTCAGGGTGCCGGGTTCGAACGGCACCGTCCACGTCAGGTGCAGCTTGCCGGAGCTGCCGTTCGGGCTGGTGTAGCTGCCGGAGGGGTCGTTCTTGTCGTCGCCGGAGGGTTCGGTCGTCTCCAGGTACGGCCGTCCGTCCACGGTGGTCTTCCGGTCGAAACTCCTGCTCCCCAGCGAACGTCCGTTGAGCACCAGCTCGACGGTGTCCACAGTGGAGTAGACCCACACCACGACCGGTTCGCCCGGCCGGTGGTCGGTCCAGTCCACCGGACTCAGGTGCACCATCGGCGCGGCCGTCCACTGGCTGCGGAAGAGGTGGAAGGCGTCCTTCGGCAGGCCGGCGCTGTCGATCGCGCCGAAGAACGACGTCTTGACCGGGAAGACGTCGTACGGCGTCGGCTCGCCGAGGTAGTCCTGCCCGGCCCAGAGGAACTGGCCCTGGCAGAACTTCCGGTCCCGGTCCTTCTTCAGCGAGTACTCGCCGCTGAAGGTCCACGAGGCCAGGTTGTTGTCGTAGGACGACGTCGCCCGCTTGCCCGGCGTGTGGTTCTCCCCCGTGTTGAGCAGGTCCGGTTCCTGATACACCCCGCGCGTCGAGGTCGCCGACGACGACTCCGACTCGAAGAAGAACTTGTCCGGGTACTTCGCGTGCAGCCCGTCGATCGACTGGGCGGTGTTGTAGTTGACGCCGAGGCCGTCGAGCTGCCGCAGGATCAGGTCCTGCGGCGAACCCGGCGCGGGGACGCTCCGGTAGCGGTCGGACCCCATGACCACCGGCCGGGTCGGGTCGATCGCCCGGACCGCGGCGATCAGGTCCGCCGCGATGGCCGGGCCGCCCGCCATCGACGCGTCCGGCACCTCGTTGCCGATCGACCACAGCACGACCGACGGCGAGTTCTTGGCCGCGTGCACCATTTCCGCGATGTCGCGCCCGCTCCACGCGTCGAAGTCGCGGTGGTAGTCGTACTCGACCTTCCCGGTCCGCCAGCAGTCGAACGCCTCGACCATCAGGAGGATCCCGAGCCGGTCGCAGACCGCCACCAGCTGTGGGTCGGGCGGGTTGTGGGCGGTCCGCAGGGCGTTGGCGCCCATCGAGAGCATCAGCCGCATCTGGTGCTCCAGCGCGGCGGCGTCGACCACCGCGCCGAGCGCGCCCTGCGTCGCGTGCAGGTTGACCCCGCGCAGCTTCATCGGCTCGCCGTTGAGCGAGAACCCGTTGTCCGGGTGGAACTCGAAGTGGCGGAACCCGAAGTCCGTGCTCGTCGTGTCGGCCACGCGCCCGGCCACGACGACGTCGGTGCGCACCCGGTACAGCCGGGGCTGTCCGGTCGACCACAGCCGCGGCGCGGCGACCTTCGGCGTGGTCACCGCCGTCGCCGTCCGGCCGGCGGGGACGGCCACGGTCGCCGAACCGGTGGCCGCGACCCGGCCCGCCGGGTCGGTGACCGTCGTGCGCACCTCGGCCACCACCGTGGCGGCGGAGTCGTTCGCGACGTTCGTGGCCACCCGCACGGTCCCGTCACCCGCCGCGATGCCGGGCGTGGTGACGAACGTGCCGTGCCGGGCCACGTGCACCGGCTCGGTGACGACCAAGCGGACGCGGCGGAAGATACCGCTGCCGGAGTACCAGCGGCTGCTGGGCAGCGGGTTCACCGCCCGCACGGCAAGGAGGTTCGGCGTCCGCCCATCGGCGTGCGCCCGGCCGGTGAGGTCGAAGGCGAACCCGGTGTAGGCGTACGGGTGGTTGCCGAGCAGCTCGCCGTTCAGGTACACGTGCGCGTCCGAATAGACGCCGTCGAATTCGACGGAGACGCGCTTCCCGGCGAGCGAAGGCGGCAGGGTGAACGTCTTGCGGTACCAGCCGAGGCCGCCGCGGAAGAAGCCGGACGCGCTGTTCGTGCCGCCCTGCGGAGTCGGCGGGAGCTCGATGCTCCAGTCGTGCGGGACGTCGACGGCCTGCCACGCCGAGTCGTCGAAGCCGGGCTCCGGGGCGTGGGCGAACCGGCCGCCGGAGTCCGTGGTGCGGCCGTCGGGGTTGGCGAGGGCGAACCGCCAGCCGGTGCCGAGGTCGGTGCTCCGCCCGGTGACCGCGAGGTCCGGCCGGGTGAGCGCGTCGGCGGCCCTGGCGACCGGCGCCAACGCGGAGGTGACGACGGCGGCGCCGGCTCCCCCCAGCACCAGGCGTCGGCTCGGTCGCGGCGAGTTCGGCATCGGGGTGTCCCTTCCGGCGGCGGCGCTGGCGGCGGAAAGCACTATCGCACAAGGGTTTCCGATCGATCAAAGGCTTCGATCATTTCGACCTCAGCACGTCCGCCGGACGTACCCGGGCGCCCCTTCGGGCACGACGTCGCGGTCGCGGCGGACGATGCTGAGCGAGCCGCCCCAGCGGGCGCAGGCGGTCGCCAGGCCTTCGTCGGTGTACTCGATCACGACGACGTGGTCGCCGAAGGCCGCCGTGTATTCGTCGCAGTTCTCCTGCTCACCGCATTCTTCGGCGACGGCGAAGTCGAGCCCGTTTTCCTGGCGCCGCCCGGCGAGTTCGGACGTGTTCTTCTGCCCGATCGCCAGACCCTTCTCGTGCGCGTGCGCGGACAGCAGGCGCACGAAAGCCTGGGCGTCACTGTCGAAGAGGAGGCCGTGCGAGCGCGTGTAGCTGTCGTAGTTGTCGGGTTCGACCGCCTGGAACCCCTTGGCCGCGCAGTCGTCGACCCACGCGTTGACCTTCGCGGCGACCCGCTGGCGCTTGTCCGGCGTCCGAAGGTCGAGCAGTGCCTCGTGCCAGTCCTCGTCGATCACCGGCTCGCCGTTCGCGTCCCGGAGCACCAGGTCGCCCCACTCCCCCTCGGCACCCGGCTGGGCCTGGAAGGCGTTGACGTAGCAGATGTCGTAGAGCCCGGCGGCGGGCGCGGCGGTGTGGTCCCGGCTGACGACCTCGACCCCGGCCGGCGGGGCGTAGGCGCCGCCGAGCTGGTAGTCGAAGCCCGCGTGCGCCGGCGGCAAGCGCACGGCGGCCGCAGGTGCGGACGCGCCGGCCGTGACCGCGGGAGGCGAGCACGCGGTGCCGACGGCCGCGGCCAGGCCGAGCGCGACGAAGAGAGTTCTCACCACCACGACTCTAGGAGCCGCCCGGTTCCGGCCGGGCAGCGCGGCCCCGCGGGGGCGATCGATGTCCACTGTGGACACGACGTCAGCGGTCGCGGGACCAGGCGCCGGCGTCGTCGGTGTACCGCACGAGCAGCCGCGCGAACCGGACGCGGTCCTCCGGCGCCCAGTCCGCCGTGATGGCTTCAAACGCCTCACGCTGCTCCGCGGCGAACCGCGCTCGCTCCGCTTCGCCTTGTTCGGTCAGCTCCAGCACGGTCCGGCGGCCATCGGCCTGGGACGCCGCGCGCCGCACCAGGCCGTCGGCGATGCAGGCCGCGACCGTCCGGCTGGCCACCGGCTGCGCGACGCCCATCTCGGCGGCGAGCCCGCCGACGGTCATCTCGCCGGGGGCGTCGGCGACCACGTTCAGCACGAGGTTGCGGGAGAGGTCCCGGCCCGTGGCCGGGGTGCGGCGGCGCAGCCGGGACAGCGCCGGGCCGATCCGGTCCAGCAGCAGGTCCTCGGCGGAACGCGCGGTGCTCACCCCCGGGATCGTAGTACCTCCCGCATTTGCATGCCAGCTGCTAATTGCATAGCATTGGGTATGTAACTGCGAAACGAGGAAGCGAGGCCACCATGGCCACCACCGCCATCACCGGCGCCCAGGTCTTCGACGGCGAGAAGCCGCTGGGAGTGCGGACCGTCGTCCTCGACGGCCGGAAGATCCGCCAGGTCGGCGGCGACGTGCCCGACGGCGCCGAGGTCGTCGACGGCCGGGGCGCGACCCTGCTGCCCGGGCTGATCGACGCGCACGTCCACTCCGCGCCCGGCTCCCAGGCGCTGGCCCTGCGGTTCGGCGTCACCACCGAGCTGGAGATGCAGGGCCTGAACACCCGCGAAAACCGGGCGCACATCACCGAGGACGACACGGTGGCCGACATCCGGTCGTCCGGGTTCGCCATCACCCCGCCCGGCGGGCACCCCAGCGAGCTGATGCCCGAAGGCTTCCGGCCGGCCGGCGACCTGCCGCCGGTGATGCCGCTGATGCCGTTCTCCACCACGCCGGAAGAGGCGGCCGCGTTCGTCCCGCGACTGCTCGCCCGCGGCTCCGACTACATCAAGTTCATGATCGACGACGGCAGCGTCGAGGGGCACCCCGGGCTGCCGATGCTCGACCAGGCCACGCTGAACGCCGGGGTCGCCGAGGCCAAGAAGCACGGCGCCCTCACCGTGGCCCACACACTGACCCTCGACGCCACCCGGATGGCCGCCGAGGCCGGCGTCGACGGGGTCGTCCACGTGTTCATGGACCGGCCGCACACCGCGGAGATCGTGGACCTGATCGCCGGCGCGGACATGTTCGTCGTGCCGTGCGTGTGCCTGAACGCGTCGATGATGGGCATCACCGGCAGCGACCTCGCCGACGACCCGCGCGTCGCCCGCCGCCTCGACGGCAAGTGGGAGGAAACCCTGCGGTCCAGCTACGACCGCTACCCGCAGGGCAAGCTCGAGGACGTGCTGGCGACCGTCGGGGCACTGGCCGCGGCGGGCGTGGACGTCCTGGCCGGCACCGACGCCTCCATGGCGGAGACGTTTTTCGGCGGCCTGGCCCACGGCGCCAGCCTGCACCAGGAGCTGCGGTACCTCGTGGCCGCCGGCCTGACCCCGGCCCAGGCACTGCGCGCCGCGACGGCGACGACGGCCCGCCGCTTCGGCCTCGGCGACCGCGGCCGCATCGCCGAAGGGCTCCGCGCCGACCTGCTGCTCGTCGACGGCGACCCCACGACGGACGTCGGCGCCACGCTCGACATCCGGGCGATCTGGCGGCGGGGCAGCCGGCTCAAGGACTGACCACCCCGGCGTTCTTGCGCTGGAAGCGGGCTTTCTTCTCCCGGTTCCCGCAGGTGCCCATGTCGCACCAGCGGCGAGTGCGGCTCCGGCTGGTGTCGAAGAAGGCGGCTTGGCAGGTCGGCGACGCGCACAGGGCCAGCTTCCCGTCGCGTTCGCCGGAGAGGATGTCGATCGCGTCGGCCGCGATCACGCCGAGGGCGTCTTCCAAGCCGGAATCCGGGCCGAGCCGCCACCGCCGCTCGCCTTCGGGCGTCAGGACGGCGGCGGCCCGGCCCTGGGCACTGCGGTCGTTGATGACCCGGACCGCCGCGGCGGGGAGCGCCTCCCCCGTCGCGGCCGCGGTCGCGGCGGCGTGGATCGACTCCCGCAGCTCCCGGGCGAGCTCGAGCTGGGCGTCGGTGCACGAGCCGACGTCGAGGCCGCTCACGGCCAGCCAGTCGACGAGCCGCTGCGGCACGGGGATGCGCTCCAAAGCGTCGCCGCGGCGCTCGGTCAACGTCGCCGTGAAGCTGGTCGCGAGCACGCTACCGAGGCGGAAGTCGGGGAATCCGGCAGGCATGGAACCACCTTAGCCGGTTGCCCGCTCGGGTGCCGCCATGTTAGAACCGTCTAAGCCGGTTCTTCAATGGCAGGAGGTTCCCATGTCCGTGCACGCGTTCGAAGCCCACGCGCCCGACGCCGACCTCGACGAGCTGCGCGCGCGGCTCGCCGCCGCCCGGCTCCCGGAAGCCGAGACGGTCGAGGAGCGCTGGGGGCAGGGCGTTCCGCTCGCCGACCTCGCCGACGTCGTCGAGTACTGGCGCACCGGGTACGACTGGCGGTCGTTCGAGGACCGGCTCAACCACATCGGCCAGTTCCGCACGACCATCGACGGGCTGGGCATCCACTTCCTGCACCGCCGCTCCGCGCGCGCGGACGCCACTCCCCTGCTCCTGACGCACGGCTGGCCGGGCAGCGTCGCCGAGTTCGCCGACGTCGTGGACGAGCTGGCGGCCCCGGAAGACGCGAGCAAGCCGGCGTTCCACGTCGTGGCCCCGTCACTGCCGGGCTTCGGCTACAGCGACAAGCCGGCCACCACCGGCTGGGGCACCGAAAAGATCGCGGCCGCCTGGGTGGAGCTGATGGGACGGCTCGGCTACCGCGAGTTCACCGCCCACGGCGGCGACTGGGGCGGCAACATCACCACGGTCCTCGGCGGCCGGTTCCCGGAGCACGTCCTCGGCATCCACACGACTTTCGCGGAGGGCCCGCCCGGGCTGTCCACGGACGGGCTGACGGCGACCGAGCGCGAGTGGGCCGAGGAAACCCGCCACTTCTGGCGCCACCGCGCGGCGTACGCCAAGCAGCAGGCGACCCGGCCGCAGACCATCGGCTACTCGCTCGTCGACTCCCCGGTCGGGCTGCTCGCCTGGATCCTCGACAAGTTCGCCGAATGGTCCGACACCGAAGACAGCCCGTTCGAAACGATTTCCCGGGACCGGATCCTCGACGACGTCACCCTGTACTGGCTGACGCGGACCGGCGCGTCGGCGGCCCGCATCTACTACGAAAGCCACAACTCCCTGGACCCCGAGCTGCGGGTCGACGTCCCGGCGGCGATCACCACCTACCCGCGCGACATCGAGAAGTACCCGCGCCCGTGGGCCCAGGAGCGGTACCGGCGCATCGTCCGGTGGAACGCGCCCGCGAAAGGCGGGCATTTCCCGTCGCTGGAGGTGCCCGAGTACTTCGTCGAAGACCTGCGGGAAGGTCTCGCCGCCGTGCTGGCCGTCAGCAGCCGCGGTGGTACGTCACTGCCCGCGGCAGGCCGGTGTCCGGCCAGGTGATGGTCGCCGCCAGCGCCCCGTCGTCGGTGAGGCCCGCCGGCCGCGGTGCCGCGTTGAAATCGGCGTCGCCGGCCA
This sequence comes from Amycolatopsis lexingtonensis, assembly GCF_014873755.1. Lineage (NCBI taxonomy): Bacteria > Bacillati > Actinomycetota > Actinomycetes > Pseudonocardiales > Pseudonocardiaceae > Amycolatopsis > Amycolatopsis lexingtonensis. The sequence continues at coordinate 338,438 of NZ_JADBEG010000001.1, read as the reverse complement.
GGTCGGCGGCGGGTTCGCCGTTCTCCCAGACGCGGAGTTCGTAGTGCCCGGGGTCGAAGGTGTGTGCCACGCCGGCCATCGTCGTGCCGGCGTCGACGAACAGGGTGTCGGCGGCTTCGGTGGTCGTGTGCACCACGTGGCCGTCCAGGTCGGCTTCGACGGCGACCATGGTCAGCTCGGGCGTGACGACCGAAGCGGCGATGCGGCCGCCGTGGAAAGCCTCCAGCAGGACGGAACCGCCGGGGTACAACGGCGGGAGCTGCCGGTAGCCCCCGTCGGCGGCGCGGATGAACACCTCGCCCGAGCGCTCGCCGACGTCGGTGTAGAGCAGGACGCGGCCCTGCTCGTCGACGTCGACCGGGTAGGTGTCGTAGAGGTGCTGCGGATCCGGGTTCAGGACCTCGGCCGTGCCCGGCCGCGCGGCGGCCCAGAGCACCGGGTGGACGTCGCCGCCGAAATCGCCGTAGGCGACGCCGACGACGTCCCCCGCGTTGTTGATGTGCGTGGCCTTGGCGGACCGGAACCCTTGCGGCATGGGCAGGTTCACGTACTGGCCACCGCGGTACACGACGGGTTTCGCCGCCCACCAGTCACCGGTCCCCCCGTCCCCCACGACGTCGCCGGCGGAGTTGATGTCGCGCGCTTCGACCAAGCGGGACGACGAGTCGATGTTCTCCAGCTGACCGCCGTGCCACCGCACGGTCGGCGTCGCGGTGGCGCTGCGCGCTTGCCCGAGGAACCACCCGCCCTCCGCCGCCGCGAAGACGTCGCTGCTGGTGTACGGCGCCGGCAGCGCCAGCGGCGTCATCGCCCAGGTGCAGCCCGCGGCGGCCGCGGGCGGCAGGCCCGGCAGGCAGGCGGCGGCGAGCAGCGCCACCGATGTGAGAGTTCGCTTGAGCATGGTTCCCCCCGGAAGTTCGGCCGACACCGGCACCACGCCCGGCGGGCTCAGGAGGTTTAGCCGGTGACTCTCACAGCCCCAGCGCGCTCATGAACAACGCGGCCACGGCGGCCCGGTGCTCGGGGCTGTCCGCCCACCGCAGGCGGCGCCCGGCCTCGACCACCACGCCGAACCCGGCGTGCACCAGCACCCGTGCCTGGCGCGCGTCGAGGTCGGGGCGGGCCTGGCGCAGGTGCTGCTCCCAGACGGCGATGTGCTCGCGCTGCGCGGCCACCAAGGGACGGCGCAAACCGTCCGGCAGACCGACGATCTCGGCGTCGGCCACGCTGGTGAGGGCGTGGTGCTCGAAGCTGTACGCCACGTAGGTCGCGGTCAGCACGCTCAGGGCGTCGTGGGCGCCGGTCACCCCGCGCAGGTTGTGTTCGACCGCCTGGGCCAGCAGGCCGGCCGCCTGCAGGCACGCCGCCGCCAGGATGTCGGCCTTGCCGGGGAAGTACCGGTAGAGCCCGGAGGGCACCAGGCCCACGGCTTCGGCGATCATGCCGTTGGTGACGGCGGCGAACCCGGCCCGTTCGAACAGCGGGATGGCGGCGGCGAGGATCTCCGAACGCCGCGTGCGGGGCTGGGGTACGGCGGGCAGTTCGACGAGCGGGCCGCCCGCGAGCGCCCGCCGGGTGTCGGTCGCGGCGATGCGCAGCGCGGCGGCCAGCAAGAGGTCTTCGACGCGCCGCCGGGCGAAGGTGTTGTGGTGCATCGTGATGGAGCCGATCGCGCCCAGCGCCGCCACCGCCCGCAGCTGCTCGTCGGGCCGCGGGTGCTCGCGCCGGACCGCCGCCGCCACCCGGCCGACGACGTGCGCGAACTTCCCCTTGAGCACGCGGCGGTCGTCGCGGTCGAGGTAGCGGGCCTCCCACCGGTACACCCCGCCGGCCGCGCGGTGGGCGACGGTGACGCGGGTGGCGGCGGCCAGGACGTCCGCCAAGGCCCCGTCTTCCGGCACTTCGTCGAGCGCCGCGACGAGCCGGTCCACCATGACGTTCGCGCACTCGGCGAACAGCGCGTACTTGTTCGGGAAGTGGCGGTACAGGGCCGCGGCGGTGATGCCGACGGCCGCCGCGATCTCCTCCATGGACGCCGAGTGGTAGCCGCGCTCGCTGAACACCGCGCCGGCCGCCTCGACGATGAGCTGCTTGCGGTTGCGCGGCCGGGCCGCCGCGGCCGGCCCGGCGGTCACCGCGGCCACCGGGCGGGGGTGCGCGGGAGCGGGGCCATGCGTGCCAGTCAACCACGAACCGGACCGCGTGCCCGGCGACGGACCGATTCAGGTCGGCACGGCTCTTGCCGACCGCCGACCCGCGTCGCTATGTTAATGGAGAATCTCGTCTTGCACGCCCCCGTCTCAGCTCGTTCGTCGAAGCTCTACGCAGGTACTGCCTACCGAGGAAGCTAGGTAAGTAAATGAGCAATCTCAGCCGGAGGAACGTCCTTTCGCTCGGTGTCGCACTGGGGTTGGTGAGCGCGGCGAGCGCCGTCCCGGCCTGGGCGTCGACCGGCGCCGCCGCCGCGGGCACGGACCCGTGGTGGACGTGGGACGACGAGGTGGACCGCCTGATGGCTGGCATCCTCGACACCGGCCAGGTCCCCGCAGTCAACACCGCCCTGAAGTCGTGGGTGAACAACAGCGACGCGCTGCCCACCGGCCTGCCCACCGACCTCGCCGGCTACCTCCAGCGGGTCAACGGGCTCCCGTCCTGGGCCGACCCCGCCAAGCTGCGCCGCGCCGCCGACTTCAACCGGCGCAAGGACACCTACCTGTTCATGCTCTACGGCCTGGGCAGCGGCATCATGAGCACGGTCATCCCGCGCGAGGCCAAGTCGGTCTACTGGTCCGCGGGCGGGGCGAACATGCAGGACCGCGCCGCGAAGACGTTCACCTTCGGCTACGACCTGAGCGACCTGAACGCGTTCGAGCCGACCGGCCAGTTCGTGGTCACGGCCAACAAGACGCGCCTGGTGCACGCCGCGGTCCGCCACCTGCTGCCGCAGTCGTCGCACTGGCGGGCGGTCGCCGACGAGCAGATCCCGATCAGCAACGGCGACATCCTGGTGACCTTCCACAGCCTCGGCACCTACGTGCACCGGAAGCTGCTCGAATGGCGCGTCCCGATGTCGGCGGCGGACGAAGAGGCCTTCCTGCACCAGTGGCAGGTCGCGATCCACCTGCTCGGCGTCCGGGACGAGTTCATCCCCAAGACCTGGGCCGAGGCCGACGCGCAGTCGACGCGGGTGCTCACCCCGCTGCTGTCCCCGACGACGGAGGGCAAGGAACTGGCGGAGGACCTGCTCGGCCTGACCGCGCAGATCGACCTGGGCGTCACCCGCGGCTTCCTGAACGAATTCGTCCGCTACGTCTTGAGCGACGCGGTCGGCGATTGGCTCGGCCTCCCCCGCGACTACGCGGCGGCCACCCTGGTCCGCACCGGGTGGCCGGCCTACATCGCGTTCCGGGAAGGCCTCCTGCCGATCGCGCCCGCCGGGTTCTACCTGTTCGACCAGTTCATCCGCGCGATCGCGATGCTGTTCCTGAACAAGGTCAGCTCCCCGACGTCCACCCCGATCACGATCCCGACGGGCAACCGGCCGGGAGCCTGACCGCCTCGAGCCGATCGGTCCGGTCGGGTGAACTCCGCAGTCGCCTGCTGTCGTCGTGACGGCGCGGTGGAACGCCGAACCGGCGCAGCCGGTCCCCGCGTGCACAACACCGTGTCCGGTCCCACCGGCACGGTGGTGCAGGCCGGGGACGTGCACGACGGCATACACCTGCACGCACCACCGCTGCCCGCTCCGGTCAGCCCGCCGGTCGTGAACCGGGGTGAACGGTTGTCGTGCGACTGAACAAGGCTTGCAGCAGGCGGCGTCGGCATAACCGAAAGACGGCGCGAATGCCGGCGTAGTGACCCTCCCTGCCGGCGAGGAGTGCATGGTTTCAGGAAGGACCCGGGAGGGGGTCGGGACCGAAAGGTTCCGCCCCCTCGACGCGCCCCACCTGCTGATACAGCTTTACTCAGGCAGGCGGTTTCGTCGTCCCGAAGCCCTTCATGACCCAGCCACCCGAACTGTTCTTCGAATAGTAATAACCCTCCGCCCATCCATTGAAATCAGTCGTCATGGGGGTGTAGCAGCTAGTCTGCCCGGTCACCACTCGCCCGTTGCCACCCGGCGTGTCGCACGTGTAGTTCTCGCCGTTCCATCCTCGGACGTGCGCATTTCCGTATTCAGTGGAATTGAGCGGTCCGCCAAAGTTGACATAGGCGAAGATAGTGGCACATCGAGTACTGTACCGGAGATACACGACACCCCACACCGTGTCGTAGCCGATTATCTCCCGCCGGTCCAGCGTGATGTAGCTGTCTCCGCACCGATAGCCGCCGAAGTCGGCGTAGGGCGATTTTTGTTCGTACGACGGTGCAGCACTCGCATTGGTCCCCAACGCAACGGACAGCGTGCAGGATAGTAATGCAACCAATATCAGAGCAGGCAAATTTCGTCTCATGATCAACCAATCCGTGAGTCGCGGGTCACCGGCCTCGCCGGTCCTTCCACCACCTCGAACCTTCCTCGTCCCGCCGTACACGCCCGGAGCGCCAAAAAGGTTTAACTGTCGGCCACGAGCTTCACGAGGCTCGATTCGATCACCAGCTCGAAGACCTGCGACGCATGACCACGCTCGGCAGCCGGCCATTCAGGCCGCCCGAGAGGCCAAGTCCAGACGCCGACGCCTGGCCACCCACGAAGCGACCGCTTTCCTGCAGTTTTGCGGGACCTATCCCCTGCCGACAGCCCTGAAAGCTCCCTCTCCGGCATCAGTTCGTGACGGTAAGTCCGCACCTGGTCAGCGTGGGGGCGGCGTGCCTGACCGACCCGTCGCTCCCACCTCTCCGACGACCGTCGGGGCCCCTCGGATCACCCACCTGTTCCCCGGGTTCACGCAGCGACCACCTCTGGCCAGCCTTCTCACACAACCGAAGACCTCGAGCTGGACGTACGCCTTCAGCAAGGTGGATCCCTCGGGCCGGATCTCGGACCGTTCCGTGCAAACGACCCTCGGCTGGGAAGCCGGAGATTCCGTCGCCATCGCCGCCGACGGGATCCGCGTGATCATCTTCCGCCGTGACGACCGCGCACACGAAGCTCTGATTCGGAACGGGCGGATCCGCATCCCTGCGAGCCTCCGCAGGCGGTGCGGCATCCACGCACGCGACCGGGTCCTCCTCGCGGCCAACCGCGAACTCGACGTCTTGGTCATCTACACCAAGGCAGGGCTCGAAGAAGCCCTGCTCGCCATGCACAAGGCGGACGCGGAGGCCGATCGATGACCGCCGACCCCAAGGACGCGACCTTGGCGGACCCGATCGTCGCGGCCCAGCTGGTGCTCAGCTCGCTGGGCGTGTCGCTTGAGGACCTCGTCGAGCACAAGGCGTCCGAGCCGAAGTTCGTTCCCACGTTCACGGAGTACGTGCCCGAGGTCGCCGCGGCCACGCCGCCGAGCAGCCGCGGCTTGTGGATCAGCTACTGGCGCATCCTCGAGCGAGAATGGGGCGACCGACGGATTACCGAACCGACCGCGTCAGACCTCGAAGAGCTTTCCCTCAAGGTCCAAGAGCGTGCGGCCGCACGCAGCGGATCCCGGGGCGGCACCGGCGCGCGATCGAACTTCACCGACGCGGTGAAGCGGTTCTACCGTCTGGCGGTCAGGGACAAGTACGTCGCCGCGGACAGCAACCCCGCAGCCGGATTGCGACGACCCACGCAGCTGCGTAGCCGGCGACGTGCGCTAGCCCCGATGCAGTTGGCCGAGATCACCGAGGTCGCCGGGACGACCGGAGGGGACCCCGTACTCGACACCCTTGTCCTGCGCCACCACACCGAGACCGCCTGCCGGCGCAGCGGCGTGGTGAACCTCCGCAACATCGACCTCAACGTAGCGGACTGCACGATCTGGATCAGGGAAAAGGGCACCGTGCGCGAGCAGCCGGTGTCCCGGACGCTGATGTACGAACTGCTCGACCACTCGCACCGGCGCAACCCACACGGCGCGCCGCACGACCAGGTTCTGCGGCGCCTCGACGGACGCCCCCTCACCAACAACTACTACCAGTGGCTCTGGCAGCGGTTGGGCAAGCACTTGAACTGGGTCGCCCAGCGGGGCGTCAGCGCGCACTGGATCCGCTACACCACCTTGAACTGGGTCGAACGCAACTTCGGCTACGCCGTCGCTGCGGCTTTTGCCGGACACGCCCCGGGAGGCAGCCGAGCGGGGGACACCCTCACATACGTCGAAGCGACGCTGGCGGAAGTGGCGACGGCGCTGGCGGTCCTGGTGTGCGAAGCACACCCGCTGGCACTCCCCGGCTACCCCCCACCGACGACAGCAAGCTAATCCTGCGTCTTCGAGAGCCGGACGATCTGCCGTTCTTCACGCTTGGCGATGCCGGCGGGCCGGCTGACGTCCCATCTCGCTCGACACCCGCCGCCAAGATCCAGGCGCACGGCGACCCGGTGAGCTACGAGCACCTCGCCGCCATCCGATTGGTCCGCCACGAGCTGGAGCAAGCCCACCAGGACGGACGGCGACGCCCGACCCAGCGCGCGCTCGCCCATACCACCGGCCTCACCCAATACGCGGTCAAAGGCGCGCTCAACGCGCTCAAGCTCGGCTGGGGCGAAGCATCGCTGCACAGTCCGCCAACCGACGCCATCACCAGCCTGCTCACCGCCCCGGCGGCGAGGCGCCGATGACGATCACACCGCAGGCAGATGCCGTCGAACAGATCCGCGTCCACCTCGACCAGGCACGTCGTCAAGGACGACCGCCTGGCACTACGATCCGATCGCTGCGGCGATCGGGCCGCTCGTGCTCGACGGCTTGATGACGATCAGCGGATTTGCGCTGCTGAGCAGCAAGTCCGCTCCGGCTATGAACAGCGAGCCGGAGAGCACGAGTTGACATTGCGTCGTGGGTGCGGCAGCGCAGGTGCCGCACCCACGACGTCCTGAGGAAACAGCGTGCTGAAATCAGCGATCAAGCCGCGAGCGGACTCCCACAGGATCCGGTGACGGTATCTCGTTCGACGCCAGGTTCGGCTTCCCGTCCGGTATTCGGAGGACTCCCTCATCCAGGACATGAAGTTCGAACCGAGCAGTGTCGTAGCCGCCGATCTCCCAGGCGAGGTCGCTGTCGCCCACTCTCCACTCGCGGCCGCTGGCTCACTCGCGCACCAACCAAGCCACCGCGTCTCCCTGTTTTCCTGGCCATCGGACGAACACAACCTAACAGAGAATAGAACACGCGTTCGACGCGATGCTTTCTCCAGGTCAGCACTGATAGCGTCCAAGAGCCTGGCCGTGCAGGTCGTTATACAGCACCGTCGTTCACAGCCGCGCGAACCCGACTTGATCAACATCGGATCAACTGCAGCGGCGGATGTGCGCCTCGGCAGGAACTCAGCTGCAGAAGCGATCAGCCGCGCTGGTCGAGAAGTTCTTCAGGCGGGCGTAGCTGAACCTGATCGAGTCTCGCGGCCCCGCCGTCGCCCGCACCCAGACGTCAACCTCACCGACAGCTCAGATCCGCTGGGCATTGAGCTTCCCCCGGTTGTCCGGAAGCTCACTGCTTGAAGTCGCCTGCGGTTGACTCGGGCGGCGCGAGCGTGAGGAGCCGGCCGGCCGGACGCGGCGACCGCAGAGCTGATCAAGGCGCTCGCCGCACAACGAGCTACGGACGCATTGCTGACGATGCCGACCATTTCGCCATGGGACGACACAACCAGGATCGAGGACCCGGCGACGATCGCCCGTCGAGCCAGACGACAGAAGAACGGGAAGTCCTGACAACGACCAGCTGAGACGCGTCCAGTGAGGGTGTTCAGTCAATGAGGGCAACCTCCGCCGGAAGCGTCTCCGGGCAACTGAAGCACGTGCGGGTGATCAGTCAGTCGACGTGGAGGCAGGCCTGGCGGCACGTGTGGCAGCGACTGCACCTGTCGGCCGGCCTCGACTCCCGTGACGGACAAGAACACAATGCGCGCCGCGCGGTCAACGTGCACCTGTTCCACCTCGCGCAGACCCTGTCCCAGCACACCGCCGACCTCGACGCCGGAGTGCCCGCCCGCGGCCTGCACGGCGAGGGCTACCGCGGGCACGTCTTCTGGGACGAGCTGCACGTCTTCCCCTGCCGAACCCGCGCGTCCCCGAACTGACCCGCGCGCTGCTGCTGTACCGCTACCGCAGGCTGCCCCAGGCCCGGCGGCTGGCTCGCGAGGTCGGCGGCGCGGGGGCGTTGTTCCCGTGGCAAAGCGGCAGCAACGGCCACGAAGAGAGTTTGTCGGGATACTTCGGCGCCATAGACCTCGGCCGGATGCGCCGAGATCTCCCCGGTCGTCAGGCCCTTCGCGGCCCGGGAGATCACCACCTCGTCCACGCCGCCCAGGCGTTTCTGCCGCTTGGCCACGATCTTCGGCTCGAAGCTGGCATCCCGGTCCCGCGGCACGTCGATCCGGACCGGACCGACGTCGGTGAGCACGGTCTTGGAGCGGGTGCCGCCTGCGCGAGTTGCCGGTCCCGCAGCCGGCCGGGTCGTGCTTGTCATAGCCGAGGTGGTCGGTGATCTCGCCCTCGAGCGCCGACTCCAGCAGCCGCTTGGTCAGCTTCGCCAGCACCCGCCGTCGCCGATCAGCGCCAGCCCTCCGGCCCTGGCGCCGCTCACCAGCTGCGCCACGAGCTGCTCGTCCAGGCCGGTCTCGGGCTTCGAGTCCTCAGCGTTCTCCACGCCGGACATCATTTCGGTCATCAGGTGCACTTCCATGATCGGGAGTTACACCGCTCGATTTACGGTCTCCGCGGAACTTCGCGGTTCCCGTCCGGCAACCAGATATGGCGACAAATTGCAGATGCTAGTTCGATAATCAGCGACTCCGTCACCCGCGTTGATTGTCGGCATCAATGCTCGGAGGCTGCGCCGACCAGAAGTCAGCGCGCTTGTCAACAAGTACGGTCAGAGTGGATCCTCACACTGCGCACCGTGCGGATCAGTAGCTAGAATGGAGACGCACACGAAACTGCAACCCGGTTGGTAGTCCGGGTCGCTGCCCGGTGGCAAGTTCCCTGGCCGCGCAACCTCCCTGCTTGTTGGTAGGGCCCGGTGTGTTCCGAGTACGCGACTATGCACTGGGAGCACTGTGTCCAAAGCACGTATCGTCATCGCCGGCGCCGGGTTGGCCGGCTTGACTTTGGCCCACTATCTGCACCGTCACGGCATTCAGGTCGCCGTCTACGAGCGCGACAACGGCCTCTCGGCACGCGAGGCCGGGTACCGCGTGCACATCAATTCGACCGGTACCTCTGCCTTGCACGCCGCCCTGGAACCGCGGTTGTGGGAGTTGTTCCTGGCGACCTGCGGCATGCCCGACGATGACATGCTGCTCTTCGACGAACAACTCAACCTGCGCCCACCCCGCGACAAGGCCGCGTCCACAGGTACCGGAGTACCCACCGAGATCCCGGAACACCTCGCGGTGTGCCGCTCCACCCTGCGCCGAATCCTTTTCCTCGGCCTCGAAGAGGTCGTGCACTTCGGCGCGAAGGTCACCGGCTACCGGAGCAACCCGGGCTCGACGGTCACCGTGCTGCTGGAGGACGGCGGCACGGCCGAGGCCGACGTGCTCATCGCCGCGGACGGCATCAATTCCGCCGTGCGAGCCCAACGGCTGCCGCAGGTCCGGGTCGCCGATCTCGGTGCCCGATCGATCGCCGCCAAGATCCCCCTCACCGAAGAGACCAAGGCGAAGCTCCCGGCTCAGCTGTACAACGCGTTCTCCATGGCCTACGACAGCGACTACACCGGCCTCACCCTGGGCCCCCTGGAACGCACCAACCCGCGCTCACCTCTGGTCACCCAGCAGGACCCCGAGTTCCAGCAGGAAGCACGCGAGAACTACGCGCTGAGCATCTTCAACTCGACGGCGGAACACATGCTCCCCGACGCCGATCTGTTCAGCGCCGGACCGGACAAGCTAAAAGCCTACGTGCTGCAACGGCTGAGCACTTGGCACCCCGCCCTGGTGGAAATCGCCCGGCTCTGGGACACCGCCACAGTGCAAGCCCTCGCCGTCCGCAGCTGCGTGCCGATCGCCCCATGGGAATCGTCGACCGTGACCGTCATGGGTGACGCCATCCACGCGATGAGCCCGGCACTGGGCATCGGCGCCAACACAGCACTGCGTGACGCCCACGTCCTCGGCAACCACCTGTTGGCCGCGGCCGACGGCGACGCGACGCTGCTCGACGCGATCGCTGCCTACGAGCAATCGATGCGCGAGTACGCCTACCAGGCGCTGCGGAAGTCAGCATTCGTCGGTCAGAAGGTGGTCGGCCACCTCCCGCTGCCCGAGTAGTCCGAGCGATGGTCCAGGGCAGGTGCCGGCACCCGGCATCTGCCCTGCTCCCGACCAACTCCGCAACCTCCAATTCCCGGGGTTACCAGTACAACGGCACCTACCTCTTCCCTCAGGTGAAGGCCCGGCACCAGGAAAACCTGCGCTGGACTCTGGACGACCTGCCCGGTTGGAAACACGCGATGCTGGACGAGTTGTCGCACAAGCGTTTTATCGACGCGTGGGTGCGGATCCACGACAGCGGCGACTTCTACTCCCGTGCCTACCTGTCCGCGTGGCTGGATGTCATGCGCGCCCGGCAGCGAACCCGGTTCTATGCCTACACCAAAGAAGTCGCGGCGTTCCGGGAGCTGGTCGAGCCGAATCCGCCGCGGAACTTCTGGTGGATCTATTCTTACGGCGGCACCCAGGAATCCACATTGGACCCGGCCGTGGACCGGGTCGCGGACGTCATCCCTGACGAGCAGCCCATTGCCGCCGCGGGCTGGCACTCCCAGGAAGAGTCCGACCTGCTCGCGGTCCTGGGCCCGGCACCGGTCGGCATCCCTGCGAACAACATCGCGCACTTCAAAGCCCGCCAGGCCGGGCGCCGGTGGAGCCGCTGGCAGGCCGGCGTCGATGCCGCCCGCGCAGCCCGCCGCGCGAGCGCCAGGTCAACCGCATCCGGCGCGAACCGGTCGAGCCCATCCGGAAGCCCACGCTAGCGCCGCCCGTAGCCCCGCTCCGCGCTGTCACCGACTCCACGCCGTGCCCTCCCGCCAGCCCGACGCTATCGCGGCACCGGCGCACATCGACCCGGTCGCCAGGCCGGACGGCCGGGGGCACGCCACTTCGGCCGTCCGTCCGCTCACCGGTGCCTTCTTTTGCCGGAACGGCGCGCCCAGCAGGCCCGAGCCGAGTTCCAGCACCGGTTGCAACGTGGCATGCCACGTCGCAAACTGGGGTACCCGACCCGTCCCCACTCGGAGGTCACAGGTGACCGACTTCGATCGACGCGACGTGCTGCGTGCCCTCACCGCACTGGGGGTGACGGGGGTGACCACGAGCCTGCTCGGCGGGACCGCCGAAGCCGCCGGCACCGACCCGCTCTCCCTGAAGTTCTCCGTCACGGAACAGTTCCGACCTTTCGCCCTGATCGCCCCGAAGTTCGTCCAGGTCGACACCGCGGCCCGGCCCGGCGCCCTCATCAAGACCGGTGTCCGGCCGAAAGCGCCCTACGGGACGGTGACCGTCGACGTGCTCGACGCGGGCGCGCCCGTGGTCGCCGGGCTGGCCGGGAACGGCGTCTCGGTGCTCGGCACCTACGACCCCGCGGCCGGGCAGGCCGGCATCGAAATCACCACCGTGAACGGCACCGCCGTCGTCAAGACCGCGGCGGCGGCCCTGCCGCGAGCGTTCGGCTTCGCTGTTGTCATCAACGAAAACGCCGTGACGGTGCTGGCCGACACCGGCACCGGCTGGCGGCCGCTGCTCACCGAACGAGACCAGGTCCGCGCGCGGATCGACCTGCGCGACCCGGCGGTGCTGGGCAAGCTTGGCTACGCCTACGGCAGCCGCGGCCCGGCGCAGTTGGGCCGGGTGCGGGCCGGCTACTTCGGCCAGGCCGGCGTGCGCGACCCGCACGTCGTGCAGTACGCCGACGGCCGCCCCTACCTCCGCGACGGCAAGCTCTACCTGACCATGACCAACGCCGGGCTCGGCTTCTTCCAGCAGGCGCACTGGGCAGTGTGGACGCTCGACCTGGCGGACCCGACGAAGCTGGAACAGGTCGCGACGCTGTTTTTCGCCCGCGACGGCGTCGTGCTCGGCGACCACGCCGGGCAGATCGTCGTCGACGACGACCGGTTCATCCTGCTGATGAGTTCCTGGGGCGACTTCTCCTTCACCGGCGTCCACGTCCGGCACACCGTCACCCGCGAGAACGTGCTCTCCGGCGTGCACGTCCTGCCGACACGGCAGCTCCCGCTGCCGACCACGGTCAGTTCATGGGACCCCGCGCTGACCCGGATCAACGGGCGGTGGCACATCGCGTTCGTCGAAAGCCCCGCACAGCAGCCATCGTTTGTGTTCCACCCCGCGCTCGCGGCCGCGCCGCGCGGCGCCGACTACGACCACGACCTGACGCTGCTGGGCGCCGACACATCAGTCGACCAGACCGAAGGCACGATCCTGCAGCGGGTAGGCGGCCGGTGGTACTTGTTCGCCAGCGACGGCGACGCCCGCGAATACCCCGTCTACGACCTGCAGTTGCGCAAGCTGGGCACACTGAACGCGCCGTACGGCACGAACATCCCGCACCCGATGCTCGTGCGAATCGGCAACCGGTGGTGGCTGCCCACGTTCGACGGCACGCAGTACGCCGAGGATGTCCTCGGCTACGGCGGCCACGGCGACTTCATCCTGATGCGAGCCTGAACCGGTGTGCCGTTCCGGCACCGGGGTGGCCGCTCCGGTACGTCGTATCCTCGTCCGAGGACGGTGCCTGCCCCAGGACCGGCTCCTTCCAGCCGGAGCGGCTCCAGGTCACGCGGACGCGGGCCGAGCCCGGCGTCGTCGTCCTCGTCCTCTCCGGTGAACTGGACGCTGGGCACCGCGCCGAAGCTCGGTCAGGCCGGCGCGGCGAGGAACTGGCGAGCGAACCCAACGTGCTGGTGCTGGACCTGTCGCAGCTGTCGTTCCTCCCGGTGGTGGGCCGCCCGCGAAGTGCGGGCGGCCCACCACCGCGCAGCGGCCGCGCGCCTGCGGGTGGTGACGGGTGATCGGCCCACGATGCGCGACGTCTTGCACGCGACCGGGTTCGAGGCGGTACTGGACTGCTACCGCACGCGGATCACGGCGGGCGGCCGAGCCGAGTTCGTGAGCCACGCGAGAGCGACCTGGGACGCGGGTTGACCCGCAGCGGACGGGGTAGCCGCCAGGCATGAACTCCCCCGCACCTCACCGGGCCCTGCACACAGTCGAGCACGCCGAGGCCCTCGACAAGCCGGCGGCCGAGCTGACCCGGCGCCTGCGCGGACCGGCGGCGAGCACAGCGCTTCCTGGAAGTGGAATGGTTTCCGCATCCCACCAGCGGGAGCGGCGAGTACCGGCTGCGCTGCCCGTCGTGCGGTACGGAGAGCTGGATCCGACAGGGTTCTCGTACGCGGTGGCCCGTCTCTCGGGCCCAGTCACCGACGTGCGGCGGGTTGAAGAGAAGACCTGATCGGACACCTCGACCTACTCCGGACGCCATTTCATGCTGCCATCCGCCAGTCGGCATTGCAGGACGTCTATTTGCGGCTTGCCACCGCTGCCCCACTTAGCCCTATCCCACGTGTTCCGTAACTGGGATGGTGGTCATACGGTGCGTAAACGGGGATGGAGTGTGGGTGATGGCAGCGGAACTGGGGTTGGGTTCGCGGCATCACTTGATCGTGGTGGCCGACATCGAGGGGTTCGGGGACCAGCGGCGGACGGGTCCGCATCTACAGGCAGTACGCATCGGGCTCGATGCGGTCATGCGAGCGGCTTTCGTCGCGGCAGGACTTCAATGGGATGATTGCTATCGCGAAATGCGAGGAGACGCCGTCGTCGCGCTTGCGCCAGCCGAGGCGGACAAAACGGCATTCCTTGAGATGGCGTTGCCGACGCTGGTGATGCGTCTGCGAGTGCACAACGACACCCACCCCGAGGCACAGCGGATCCGGCTGCGGCTGGCCCTGCACGCCGGAGAGGTCGGCTACGACATCCACGGTGTCTCCTCCGCCTCACTGATCCGGACATTCCGGCTGTGCGACGCCCCGGCGCTGAAGACAGCACTGGCCAGGTCGCCGGGCGTTCTAGCGGTGATCGCCTCGGACGTGCTGTTCGACGACGTCATCCGCCACACGCCGGCCGCCGCGCCCGCCACCTGGCGCCCCGTCCCCATCGCAGTGAAAGAAGTCGACACCACGGGCTGGCTCACCCTGCCGGACCATCCCTACCCACCTGACCCACCGGTGCGCGGTGTCAGGCCAGTTGTCGATCATCCCTTCCCCAGCCCGGGAAGGGTCGTGCCGCGACAGCTGCCGGCGGCAGTACGGGACTTCACGGGCCGGGCCGTGCACCTGACCGCCCTCGACGCCTTGATCCCAACCGCCCTCGACTGGAACGACTCGGAAAGCCGCCTCGAGCGCGACAGGCTGGATGCCCAGGCGGTCGTGATCACCGCCGTCGATGGAGCCGGCGGGATCGGCAAGACAACCCTCGCCTTGCATTGGGCCCACCGGATCCAGGACCGATTCCAGGATGGGACGCTGCACGTCAACCTGCGCGGCTACGGCCCCGGAGCTCCCGTCACCCCAAGCGACGCACTCAGTGGATTCCTGCGCGCGCTCGGGATTGCAGCCCGCGCCATCCCCAGTGAGCTGGAGGACCAATCGGCGTTGCTGCGGTCACTGCTGGCGGGCAAGCGGGTGTTGATGGTGCTGGACAACGCCCGCAGCCCAGAGCAGATCCGGCCGCTGCTGCCTGGCTCTCCCGGCTGCATGGTCGTAGTGACCAGCCGCGACAGCCTCACCGGGCTGGTCATCACCGACGCCGCCCACCGACTTACCCTCGACCTGCTTGACCTGCCCGAGGCACTCACCCTGGTCACAGGCATACTCGGCGACCAGCGAGCCGCCGCCGAACCCGACGCCGTCAGGGAGCTGATCAGGCTCTGCGCACGGCTGCCGCTGGCGCTGCGGATCGCTGCTACCCGCGCCGCCGCCCATCCTCACCTGAGCGTCGCCGACGTGGTCGCCGAACTGGCGGACGACCACACCCGCCTCGAAATCCTGAGCGAAACCGGCGACGAGCGCGCCGCGGTCCGCGCCGTGTTCGACTGGTCCTACGAACAACTCCCTGCCGAACAAGCACGGTTGTTCCGGCGCCTTGGACTCCATCCCGGCCCTGACCTGACCCTCCCTGCAGCTGCGGCGGTAGCCAAACGGTCTCCCGCCGAGACTCGCCCGCTACTGGCCGCTCTCGTGAGTGCTCACCTGATCGAACCCGCCGCGGGTGGACGGTACCGATTCCACGACCTACTGCGTGCCTACGCCGCCAGCCAAGCCCACCACCACGACACTTCCGGCGACCGGCATCAGGCGCTTGAATCCCTTCTGGCTTGGTACACCCACACCGTCTGCACCGCCGACCAGTACTTTTTCCACCTGCGAACACAGATGCCGGCGGTTGTGGCCGAACCCAGCCACCCGCACAGCTTCTCAAGCCACGATGAGGCCTGGGCCTGGCTCACCAGCGAACGCACCAACATCTTGGCCGCATTGCAGCACGCCGCCGATCGCCAGCTCGATCACCACACCGTCCCCCTGGCCCACGCCTGCCGCTTCCTCGCTTCAGGCGCTGGGGATAGAAAAATAGACTGCTACACCGCCGGGATCGCCGCTGCACAACGAGTCGGTAACCGTGTTCAAGAAGCGGTTCTACTCCTCATCCGCGGAGAAGCGGAGACGTATTCAGGGCGGTGGGAGAAGAGCCGGATCGACTTCGATCGAGCGGTCACACTGGCCGAGCAACTGGACGACCGCGGATTGCTTGCCAAAGCTCTGCACGGACACAGTAATCTGCTGGTCCAGCAGGGAAAGTTTGCCGAAGCCTTGCGGTGGCTCAATCGGACGTTGCCTCTCACCAGGGAGGTCGGGACTACCCGCATGGAAGCCTTGGTGAACGGCGCGCTCAGTACAGCCCACCTCGGCCTTGGTCATCTTCGCCTCGCGCTCAAGTACGCCGAACGGAATCTTCGCTTGCGTCGCCAAGCCGACGACTTCGATGGCGAGGCGTGGGCATTAACACAATTGGCGCGCATCCGGCAAGAACTAGGAGACCTGGAGCAGGCCGTTGCGTTGTGCCGGGATGCAATTGCCATCGGTCGAAGCATACCGCTTCACCGCGATGAGACCGTCGCGGAACCGCTGGTCATCCTCGCCGCCTGCCTGTACGACCTTGGCCACACCGCAGAGGCGATCGTTTCATGGCAGGAAGCGGCCGCTGTCTATGACGAGACCGGCTATCCCTACCGGGGCGCCGAGGTTCGCCAGCGCCTCCAGGACGTCCAAGTCAAGCCCTGACTTGACCTGCACGCGAACCTAGCGCCTTGGCAAGGAAGGTTGACGTTGTAATCGTGTCGCGTGGACATTTGGGCTGGTGACCGCGAGGCTTGCCGCTGCAGGTGAGTCATGGCACCTGCGCCTGGGTGTTTGCGCGGCCGTTGGAGCCCGTTGAAGCGCAGCGACTGGGCAATATCGCGAGGTCGGCCCGGGGATCGGGCGCAGCTACGGCGGTCCGGGATCGTGCTGGCCTCGTCGCAGAGCCGGTCCACGGGTGGAGATCACAACGATGTTCGCCGCGACCGAGGGCTCGAACACCGGGATCGAGTCAAGGTCGACGATCGGCAGCTGCATGATGCGCCCGGGTCGCAAAACACGACTCTTGGTGCTGTTCAAAATGACCGCACTTCTGACTAGCTGACAAGGTCAACGCGATCAAGGAAGGGATCCAGACGCAACTGCGCAGTTGCGATTCCGGCCAAGCGTATCGCGGTGCCCGAGACTGGCGTACGGCTGTGTCCAAGGTTCGAGGCGGCAGCGACGCCCTTGCCGGAAAGGGACTTTGTTCCCTATTCCTGAGCCTGAATTTTCTGTCAGCTTGGAGAAAGGTGCCCAGACGTAGGGAGGGATCGTGTCCGTACGACAACGTACGTGCGCATGGAGGGTCCGTGTCCGGGTGGCTGTTGCTGTCGTTGCAGCTGCGGCCGTCAGCGGGCTGAGCAGCGGCAGCGCCGATGCCGGGGCGATCCCGGCGTGGCGGCTGCTCGAGTTACCGGAGTTGCCCGGCACCACGAGCAGCGCCGCGCTGGTGGTCGCCGACGACGGCACCGCTTTTGGCAATGTTTACTTCGGTAACCGGCCGGGCGGCGGGCCGGAGGCACTGCCGGTCAAGTGGCCGCCCGGAGGTGGGATTGTCGAACTGCCGACGGTATCGGATACCACGACCACGGTGGCGGGGATCGACGAGAACGGGACGGTGGTGGGGCAAGCGGTCGACACCGACGGGGTCACACGTGCTGTTCTGTGGGACCGAGAACGCGTCGTCGTCCTGCCCTCCCTCGGCGGCAGGTTCAGCTTCGTCGGAGCGGCCAACCGGGCCGGAACCCATGTCGGTGCCAGTGCTGATCTCGATGGCAAGAGCCGTGCTGTTCGCTGGGAACGCCCGGGCCGGATCACCGAACTGGATTCGCTGCCAGGATCGGTCTCCAGCTCAGCCTCGGACATCGACGACACTGGACTGGTGACCGGTGGCGCCGATCTCGAACCCGGGCAGAGCCGCGCAGTGACCTGGGATCGGCACGGCCGCATCACCGTGTTACCCGATCTCGGTGGCCGGCTGAACTGGGCTGAGACGATCTCGCGATCGGGCAAGATCCTGGGCATCGCTGACCGCCCCGACCAAGCCTCATGCGACTGCCACAACACCGTCTACTGGAACCGGTCAGGGCAGCTGACCGATCTCGGGCAGCCGTTCGGCACAAAATCCACGGTTCCCGCCGGAATGAACGCAGCCGGGGTGATCGTCGCTACTGCGGCGTTCGAGGTGCCCAGCACAGTGACGCACGTGATCCGTTGGGATCGCCACGACCATCCCACGGACCTGGGGACCTTGCCCGGCGGAAGCCGGAGCCTGGCCCGTGCCATCAACGATCATGGCGCGATTATCGGCCAGGCCGAAACCGCCGGCCGCGCAGAGCACGCCGCGTTCTGGGATCCGGCCGGGCGGGTGTCCGACCTGGGCGCGATTCCGGGAGCCGACTACAGCGCGGCGATCGGCATGAACGACCACGACGTAGTGGTCGGCCTCGCCCAGGACCCGCAGACGTGGGCCGGCCGCGCGGTCGAGTGGCGCCGCTGGTAGCCGTGCCCGTCGGCTCGACGTCCGCACGCATCGAGTGCGGGAGAACTGATGACGACCGGGCATCTTGGTAGGCGCGCGCCCAGATATGTGGGTGCCGGTCTGCGTGCTGACCTGTGTTGCGACGAACTCCACCCGCGGGGTGCAACCCCTTCACGTTGCACAGCGGCGGGCCCCACCGATCGGGCGAATTCCTGCTCGTGACGTGCGAGTCGGTGGGTCGAGTTGAGGGTCCTGGGTGGACAGTGCCGGTGAGGGGCCGTCCGCGTGGGAGCCGGGATGGTGTCCAGGGTGGAGTTGTTCGCGCTGATCCGGCGGGATGCCCGGGTGGAAGGCCTGTCGGTTCGGGCACTAGCTGAGTCGATCGCTTGACGTTCGACGCCTCGATCATCGAGACCGGCACCGAGTCGTTCCGGCTGCGCACCACCAAACGCCGCCGCACCCCACGAGCGAGCTGACTCCCGCCCAGCACAGCCCGCCAGCCTGGCATCATGAGCGCATGAACGTTGGCGACCAGGTCGTGTTCCTCGACGACGAACCTGAGCTCAATCTGCCCGAAGGCAGTCCAGCCACGGTGACCGCCTTCCACGAACCTGACTACATCGAGTTCCAGCTCGCCGACGGCCGCGTCTTCACCAGCCTCGAGTCATCGCTCGGCCCCGCACCAACCGCCTGCCCCCCGCTTCTAACCTCAGCGGCCCGCTCTGCGGCTGCTGCGATGGACCCCGGAGAGTGACGACGTGTTGAGCCCGACCCACGTCCTGGCGATCATCAAGGGCGCCGCACGCCCCGATGGGGACATCACAGCGCACTTCGGGAGCTTGCTCGGACTCTCTGAACACCTCGACGCCGCACTGAGGCTCGGATTGGTCTCCGAGCAGCCCTCCGATCCAGCCGGTCCGGAGGCATCCACGGTTTTCCTCACCGGGGAGGGCGAGGAGTTCTTCACCCGGTTCCGGCTAGCCGAGCTGTCCGAACGTCGAGCCAACTACTGGCATCTGTCGGGCGACGACGAGATCGCCGCCCCAGCGCGGCAGGAGCTGGAGCGCCGCTGGCGCGAACTGTTGCCCCCTGCCTCGGGAGATACCGCACATTAGACGGTCGCAGCGGGCAGCGAACGCGTCTGAACGTGTCGCCCGCGGTGGGGCCAAATCAGAGTGCCGAACCGGGGCCAGTTCGACTTGCCGAAATCACGGCGGGTGGTCGCATCGATCCAGCTGAGGTAGGCCTTGCGGTAGAACTGCGCCAGCGTGTCGAAGAAGGCAGCGGCGGCGGGGTTGCCGGACAGTGCGTCGGCGATGTCGTCGGCGAGGTCCTCCCGCTGGGGACCTTCCGGGGCCAGCTCGACGGTCACCTCGGTGCCGATCGTGACGCCTGTGTCGCGCAGCCACATCGGCGTGATGGTCAACTGCCATCCGCCGCCGATCGGCGACAGTCTCCCGCGGACCCGCCTACCCTCGATCGTGCCGCCCACGGGATGGTCGGCCTTGGCGCCCCACGTCTTGTCCGGGGCGAATGGCACAGCGATGACCGCGTGGTTGCGCGGACCGGCGGCGATGACGGCGCGGAACTGCTGCGGGTTCACGGCCGTCATCGTCGCATGGTCGTCTCGATCGCAGCCACGCGAGTGGTTCGGTGCACCCAAGAAGGTTCTGTGCACGTGAATCGGTGAACGGCTTCTCATCGGCAATTTCGGACGTTCGATTGCCCTGACCGGACCGGGGGTTGTGGGTTGGTGTCGCTGTTGTCTTAGTTGCCGTCCTGGTCGCCGTGTCGGCTGGTGACGCATTTGGCTGGGTTGTCGCGCAGGCATACTTTGCCGCCGGCTACGCGCAGGCCGGTGTCGTCGAAGGCGGTCACCCAGTCCGCGGCGATCGCCTTCTGTGCGGTCACCAGCGAGATCAGGCCGGAGCAGACGGCCTGGTTGAGCTTGTTCTCCACGGCGTCCTTGGGGTTGGGGATGGTTCCGGGTTCGACCCAGAGGTTGCGTGGGTCATCGGGGGCGCCGCCGAGTTCGAGGCTGACCAGGTGATCGTATTCGCCTTTCTCGCCGGGCGGGACGTTGTAGGAACGGGCGGAGGCGGCCTTCATCGGGTTCGTCCTCGACGTCGGGGGCCGCACGGTTTTGGTCCAGCCGGACTTGCAGATGGTGTCGTCGATGTTGGCTTGGTTGACTGTGGGGTTTACCGCGCCGGGGGTGCAGTTCGGGTCGGGTAGTGGCTGGCCGTCCCGGCTGCCCAGCTTGCAGGCGCCCGGCGCGGGCATCGACGCGGACTCGTCCCCGGCCGGCAATCCGGACCCGGGCACGGTCGAGGGGTTCGCGGAGTTCGTGGGTGCGGTGGTGGCTGCGTGGCCGAGGTTGCAGCCCGCGGTCGCGGCCAGTATCACGACTGTGACCAGCCCGAGACTGGCCCGGCGCCACATCGTGGAGTGGGTACTGGCCGACCTCGTCCCTGTCGAGGTTCCGGGGTCCGTGTGGGCGAGTCGGGGAGTGCTGTCAGGGCTGGTCATCGAGTGCTCTTTCTCGGACGTGATGGGTGCGGCAACAGGCGTTGAGCCCACGTCGGCGTCGCGGTCAAGCCGGCGAAGTGAGGCCTGCGGGCTCGCTGGCGCCGAGGAGCATTCTCGGTTCGCATCGGCCAGTTCTTGCGTACGACGCGCGGCTGGCGCGGTCTTTGTTGTGCCTCGGCGCGGCGATCGGGTGGCCGCGCAAGGTGTCAGTCCGTTGGCACCGGTCAGAATCAGCGGTGGGTCCTGGTACTTATGTCGACTGCAATCGCCCCGAAGACGGTGCTCTCGTGTGAGAGCTGACGCATCGACACGGCGCGCCGCACAGGCCGACCATGCCACCGGCGCCACGAATCCGGCGTTATCGAAGAGGTTGATCTTGTTGTCCGGGTTGCCTTCTGCGTGGTGGCCAGGTGATCAGTTCGGAGTAGACGCCAACGTCCTGCTCAGCGAGCACCTGCCGGCCGTGGCGACCGGGCTGGTGGAGCGAGTGATGGCAGTCTTCGAACTGGCGCTACTGATCGTGCTCGCCCGCTGGTCCGCCCCGCTGGAACCGGTGATGACGCCCCGGCCGCGGCTGTTGGCGCCCTTGGCCGGTAAACAGCGTCGGTGCCGCCGGGCAGAGCGGTGCAGGAGGGGCGAGGGGAGACGCCGCCTTGTCTCGTGTTGGCCTGCCGGCCCGGGGAGCTACCGGTGCGGAGTACCGCTCGTCAAGACCGCCGGCGCGAAACCGTCGGGCTTGTAGCCGTCCTCATTGCGCGGCCGGCACTCTGCCTTCGGCAGCCCTGCGTCAGGCGACTACCGATCGGTCACCCGCGCCGTCATCTGTCCGACCAGGCCGTCACGCCAACGCACGTCGTAAGCACCGATCTGAATCATGCGGTCCGCGCCAACCGCGAACACCTTCCGCGGAACCGGGTGCCGCGACGACGGTTCGACGTGACCGGCGCGGAAGGTCAGCACGTCGATCGTGAACGGTCCCATCCGTTTAGTGACGACCTGCTCGAAATCGTCCCAGCGCACGCTGACTCGGTATCCATCTCGATGCGCGACAAGGCCGCTCTCGGTGACGCTGAGCCGTCGCCGGCGAACCCGCACCAAGACGAGCAGCACGATTAGGCCCGCCGCCACCACCATGGCACCCACGGGACCGGCTACCCGATCGTCGGACCACACCAACCCCATCGCGAAGCGGGCCGCGAACGCCACGACGCCTCCGGCGACCCCGCTCACGACAGCGGAGAACCAGGCCAACACCCATCGTGGCCGAAACGTCGTCAGCATTGCGCCATTATGCAGCGGCGTGAGCGATCGCGGCTCGGTCAGTTGGCTTTGGTGGTGCCAGCTGACCGCGGATGGTCGTCGTTCTCGGCGCTTTTGGTGATCAACAGGTGTGATCAGGGTCCGCTCGAACCGACCGTACTGGACCTGTCTTGCTGGTGAACCGGGCTTGTGATCGGGCATGCTCCGGAAGTGTTGATCGAGCTCCGTCGCGCGCCGCGGGGAGAGTCTCCGGCGTGGGTGCGTCGCCCGGACCTCCTTGGCTTCCTGGACGCGGCCACCCGATGGGCACACGACCTCGCCCCCGGCTTGGCGGTGAACCTGGTGGCCAAGCTCGACGGCAGTTTCGCGATCACCGGACAATGAACCGTCCGAGGTGGCACGCCCCACTTTTCCGGCGGTCGTGACCTGGCAACCACAAGCCGGTCGTCCCGTAGCGGCGAGCAGCACCGATCCCCCGCGACGCGGCGCCGTCCGATCATCGGCATGTGCGTGCGTCGCTGGCTACGCGGTTCCACGCTCGGCACGGGGCCGGCGGCCCGAAAATTCGTCATGTGCACTTTCGTTGAGCCGGTACGGTCGCGCGATGATCTACCTCCGCGAGTTCCGCCGGGCGTGCCACGAAGCGGCCCGGCGCACCGGCGGCCGGGTCGTCGAGTTCCGGATTGCCGACGGTGTTACGCCGAACTTCCACCAGGGCGTCCTCGAGTACGGCGGCTACCGCCTGTCGATTGTGTGCACCAGGGACCGGATCGAGCCGGTCGTGGCGGTTGCCGAGCCACGGGCTATCGATGAGACGGCGGTCGACGCGGGGCCGCTGACGTTCGTCGACGCTCCTGAACTGGTCGCCGTGCTGGCGGAGTTCTCGGCGCTCCGGGTACTGACGCCCGCCGATCTGGCCGGACCGTTCGACGCGCGGACGTGGCCGGGGTATGACCCGGCCGACCTAAAGTACTGGGCTCCGGCCGATGTGGGTGAGGTGCTCTTCAACTACTGGGACTGACTGGAGCCCACGCTCGGCGGTATGAGAGTGCGTTGGGGTGGATGCTGGTGGTTTCTTGGCTTTCGGGGTGTAGGGGCGTTACGTCGGGGAAGTGATGGACGATGATGTCGGTGTGTCTCACCGTCGCTGGGTTCCCTGGGTTGCTGCGGGCGCTGCGACGGCTGCGGCCGGTGGTGGCGCCGTGTGGGTCGGGTTGGAGACCGCGGACAAGATCGGCAGCGTGGTCGGGGCCGTGTGCGGTGTGCTGGGGCTGGGGTTGTCGGCCTATGGCCTGCTGCGAGCCGGGCACGCGGAGCCTCCGCCCGCGGCAGGAGCCGCGCCGGTGACGAACTCCATTACCGACTTGGCGAACACCGAGCTGGTGCTGCAAGCCGGGAGCATCGGCGGCGCGGTCACAGCCGGCGACGGCAACGTCGTCGGGGACCACAATCTGGTGGCCAGGCCTGGCGGAATCGTCGCCGGACCGGGCGCAAATGTGTGGTTACCTGCGCTGGCTTCGCCTGCTGAGCCTCTGCCACCACCGACGGTCGAGCTGTGCGTCGGCCGTGACACCCAGGTGGCGGACGTGGTGGCCGCGTGGACCGCGGGCCGGTCGGTGGTGATCGCCGGCGGGCCCGGAATCGGGAAGTCCACGGTGCTCGGCCGCGCGATCACTGACCCGGCGATCATCACCTCCTACGGGGCACGCCGGTTCGTGGTGTCTTGCGACGGCGCCGAGTCGGCCAGTGCCGTGGTGGACAAGATGGCTCTTGCGCTCGGCGTCGTTCCGGGTGAGCACCTGCGGAATCGGGTGTTGTCGTTCCTGCGTGAGACGCCCTGTGTGCTGGTACTGGACAATTTCGAGACACTTTCGGACGCCGACCCTGCGGGCGCGGCCGAGCTGGTCGTGCAGGTGCGCGCCGACGCCGCGGTGTTGGGCGTCGGCTACCGCGGTGGGGGCGCCCCGGTCGGTCTGACCGGCATGGCCGAGATCGTGCTGGGGCCGCTTTCCTCCGCCGCCGCACTCGAGGTGTTCGCCGCGGTCGCCGGCGACCGGCATCGCGGCGATTCGATGGTCGAGCTGCTGGTGGCGGAGCTGGACGGGGTGCCGCTGGCGATCACGCTGCTGGCCACCCTGGCTCGCACCGAAGTCGGCTTGGGCACGCTGATGTCGGCTTGGCGGACCAAACGCACGGACCTGATCGCCCACGCCAGCCATCCGGACCGGACTTCCAGCTTGCCGGTGTCGATCGAACTGTCCTGGGACCGGCTCGGCCCGGACGCCCGCACCGCGCTGTCGCTGGCGGCGCTGCTGCCCGACGGCTGGCCACGAGACCGGCCGGGCCTTTACCTGCCCGACGAACTCGCTGCGGGCGTGGTCGAACTGGGCAGCCGGGCACTGCTGCACAGTGATCCTCCGCGGCAGCGTTGCCTGGCCCCGATCCGCCGCCACATAGCCGTGCACCACCCGCCGGAGCCGGCAGCGCTGGCTCAGCTCGTCGCGCGTGTGCAGGCCCTTGCCGAGCTGGCCGGCGGGGTTGGCGGCCCGGCCGGTGCTCGGACAGTGGATACGGTGGTGCCTGAGTTCACCAACCTCGTGGAGGTGGTCCAAGCCAGGCTGCCCCACGATCCTGACCTTGCATCGTTGGTGCGAGGGCTGCTGGTATTTCAACGATTCACCGGTCTCGGCGATGACCAGCTCGCCCGGGAGGCTCTTGGCTCCGACCTCGAGCCACGCACCCGAGCCGACACCGCCTCAGCCCTTGGGACGCTGTACACCACACGGGGGAAGAACGATCGCGCACGGGAGCTGTTCGGTGAGGCGCTACCGCTCTACCGGCGTGTCGGCGACGTGCTGGGTGAGGCCAACTGCCTGCGCAACCTCGGCAGCCTGGAGTTTCACGAGTCGGACAACGACCGTGCACGGGAGCTGTTCGGTGAGGCGCTACCGCTCTACCAGCGTGTCGGCTCCGTGCTGGGTGAGGCCAACTGCCTGCGCAACCTCGGCAGCCTGGAGTTTCGCGAGTCGGACAACGATCGCGCACGGGAGCTGTTCGGTGAGGCGCTACCGCTCTTCCGGCGTGTCGGAGATGTGCTGGGTGAGGCCAACTGCCTGCACAGCCTCGGCGAGCTGGAGTTTCACGAGTCGGACAACGATCGCGCACGGGAGCTGTTCGGTGAGGCGCTACCGCTCTACCAGCGTGTCGGCTCCGTGTTGGGTGAGGCCAACTGCCTGCACAGCCTCGGCGAGCTGGAGTTTCGCGAGTCGGACAACGATCGCGCACGGGAGTTGTTCGGTCGGGCGTTGACCCTTTATCAACGTATCGGAGACCGGTACTCCCAGGAAGCGACCCGTGGGTGGCTCGCACGTCTGGTCTAAACAGCGCAAAGAGTTAAACGCAGCAGGAACCTGGTCATATTCTTCAGTCGGCCAATAGCCGAAAAGATGCCATAGAGTTGCGTCAGATGTGGTCCGCTCATCGGCATGACAGAGCGTTGGATGGCAGGAAGCACCGGGGCAGCTTGACCACCCGACTGGCCAACAACCGTTCTCCACTGGCTAACTTAAGCGCTCAATCACAAGAGTCTTACTGCGGTGAGAAGGCGGGTGTGGGTGTTCGGTCGGGCCGACGCACTCTAGCGGAGCCTGGCATCGGCGGAAGCCCGCCCGATCACGACATTGGCGCGGATGAGCAGGACGGGGCGGGCTTGCCGCCGACGCGGGCGGCCCCGCTCGGGCGAGTGCGTCCCGACCGGGACACCCGCACTCCGCTTCTTCTCCACCGCGACGCGGTGATGGAGAAGAAGGCGGTGCGGGGTTCGCGGCCGGTCACCGGATTCATCTCCGGTGACCGGCCGGCCGTGTGAAGGAGCCCGTTCGTGACCAGCACGATGGATCTGCCCACCCAGCGCGACACCAACAAGCTGACGGCCACACCGGACACCGACCTCCACCCGTCCGACTTGGACGGTGTCCCCACCGCCGACAACGACACGTCCTCGACCGACGTCGAGGAGACGCCGCTCGACGAGCTGTCCGACACCGACCGCGCGGCGCTGCACGCGCAGTGGGACGCCGAGATCGACACCATCGTCTGGGTCGACCCGGACGAGGTGCTCAACGCAGAGAACGTGCGCACCGACAACGCCGAGGCCGACGAGGAAACGACGGCGAACGTCAGGGCCCACGGCATCGTGATGGCGGTCAACGGCTACCGCGACTACGACACCGGCATCATCATGATCACCGAAGGCCAGCGCCGCCGCAACAACTGCCGTGCAGCGGGCATCAAGCTGCCGATCTGGATGAAGACCCCGCCGCCGGCCGACGAACGCAAGGCCACCATCGAGCGGATCGTCCGCCAGTTGATCGAGAACGACGTCCGCCGCGGGCTCACCCTGGCCGACAAGGCCCGCGGTTTCCAGCAGCTCGCCGCGTTCAACCTCAAGCCCGCCGGAATCGCCCGCAAGCTCGCGCTGGGCAAGCAGGGCAAAGCCTACGTCGAGAAGGTCCTGCAGGCCGGGCAGAGCGAGCTGGCGCTCGAAGCCACCGAACGCTACGACCTCGACCTGCTGCAGGCCGCGGTGATCGCCGAGTTCGACGAGGCCGGCGACACCGACACGGCGAACGAGCTCATCCTCACCGCGCGTACGGCGCCGAACAACTTCGCCCAGCTCGCCGCGCGCAAGCGCACCGAACGCGCGGACAAGCAGCGGCTCGCGGCCCTGACCGAGGACCTCACCGAGGAACTGACCACCGCGGGCGTCACGATCTTCGACCAGAGCCTGCCCGACAACACCGGGGACGCCCGCTCGCTGGACCGGCTGCGCCCCACCCCCGAACACGAGCCCCACACCGAGCTGACCGCCGAAGACCACGCGTCCTGCCCGGGGCACGGCGCCTGGATCGAGACCGACCACTACGACGAGCAGGGCAACCAGATCCCGGTGGCCGTCTACGGCTGCGCCGACTTCCTCGCCCACGGCCACGCCCTCAGCCACGCCCCGGCCGGCCGCGCGGACTTCACCCTCGTGCCCACCGGCACCGGCACATCCGACGACCACGAATCGTCCGACGACGAGGAGGCAGCCGAGCAGGCCGACGGGGTCGCGTCAGCCCGTGCCGCCCACGCCGCCGCCGAACTCGAGCGCCAGAAGGCGCGGATCATTCGCAAGTGGGTGATCCAGAACAACAAGAACTGGGACGCCTCCGCAGGACCGCGCCGGCAATGGCTGGCCGCGCTGGTGCAGCGCAGCACCGCACCCAAGGGCGCGCAACTGTTCCTCGCGCTGCAGAAAGCCCACGGCGGCTACGCGCTGCGGCGCGCGTTCGAACGCAACCACCCGCTGGCCAGGACGCTGTTCGGTCTGCAGGACGGGGCCACGCTCGCCGACCTGACCGACAAGGTCGCCAAGGCCCCCACAGCGGGGAAAGCCACCCTCTACGACCTGTTCCTCACCCTCTGCGCGATCGAGGCGGACCTCTCCCGCAACACCTGGCGCAGCCCGTGGGGCTCCGCGCAGGCGTACATGGCCGCGATCATCAGCTGGGGCTACCCCGCCTCCGACGTGGAGCGGAAGGTGATCAACCCGGACACCGAGCAGGAGGTCATCGCCGCGCAGCTCGGCGACCTCGCCACCGACCCCACGAGCGACGGCGGCACGACCGCCGGGGGTGACGAGGCCGACGGTGCCGGGGCCCCGGACGGCGACGGCTCCGAGCACGCCGACGTCGAGGACCCCGCCGACGACCTCACCGCCGTGGTCGGCGACGTCGACCCCGCGGTCACGGACGGCCAGAGCGACATCGCGACCGGTCCCACCGATGACGACGACTCCGCCGGGACCGTTCAGGAGCCGGTCGAGCAGGGCACCGAGGCCGAGGCGGAGCTGATCGGCGCCGCGGTCTAGCCCGGCCCCCTCGCCTCGCCGCATCCGGTTCCTCGCCGGGGGCGGGCCCGCGCGCTGCCGCCGCCGGGCCCGCCCCAGCTTCCCGCCCCGTCCCGTTGTCCTCGCTTCCCGCCGGGCTCGCCGCGAGCCCCCGCGCGTGAACGGAGTTCCTTCGATGCATCCGCACCTTCCGCCGGTCTTCGACCACATCCACCGCACCAGCACCTACGCCGCCGGGCACCACCCCGTCTGGCCCCACGCCCCGCTGCCGCCCGGCCCGTGCTGGACGCACGCCACCTGCCGATGTGGCTGGGCCGAGATCGCCGAATCCCACCGAGACGCCCGCGCCCTGGCCCGCCACCACCGCCGCTTCGCCGCCGACCACCCCACCTTCCTGCCCGGGACGGCGCTGCGCATCGGCGGCCGCGCCCACCAGGCCGACGCCACCGGCACCCACGTCTCCCTCGCCGGAGCCCGCCAGGGCTGGGCCCTGGCCGACGGCATCGGCGACCACCTGCTCGCCGCCCACGCCGCCGCAAGCGCAGCGGCCACCGCCGCCTACGCCGCCGCCGGCAGCGGTGCCGTCGTCGGGCTGCTCGCCGCCACCGGCACCCTCGCGGCCGTCCACCCCGGCGACACCGTCATGGTCGTCGCCGCCCCGCTCCCGCCCGAGCGCGGCGCCGGCTGGGACATCGCGTGGGTCGGAGACTGCCGCGCCTATGAATACGACCCCGACACCGACGTCCTCACTCAGCTCACCATCGACCACACCCAAGGACAGGAGTTGCGCACCAACCTCGCCGACCGCTACCAGGACCGGCCGCAGCACCTCGAGGAGCTGGCCGCCCGGCGGGACAACGTCGTCACCAGCTCCGTGGCCACCGCCGACCAGTACTCCCTCGGCCGCGTCACCACGACCGGGCCGCGCCGTCGGTTGCTGCTGACCAGCGACGGCGTCCACAAACCCGTCCCGCACGCCTCCCTCGTCCGCGCGTGCCGCACGTTCAGCGATCCGGCCGCGTGCGCGAACCGGCTGACGCTCGCCGCGCGGTACTTCGGCGGCACCGACAACGCCGCCGCCATGGTCATCGACCCCATCCCGGCCCCGGTTGAGCTGATGCCATGACCACCACGACTCCGCCGACGCCGGCGCTCATCCCCGCCACCAACAAACTGCTGGCGGCCGCGTTGGGCGCCGCCGGGCGCGGGTGGCCGGTGTTCCCGCTCGCCCCGCGTAGCAAGCGGCCCGCCATTGCCGACTGGCAGCAGCGAGCCACCTGCGATCCCGACCGCATCCGCCGGTGGTGGCTCCGCCACCCGATCCACAACGTCGGCATCGCCTGCGGACCAGCAGGTCTGCTCGTGCTCGATCTCGACGCCGCCCACGGACCGATCCCCATGCACTGGGCTCGCCGCGGCATCGCCCACGGCCGCGACGTCCTCGCCCTGCTCGCCCAGCAGGCCGGCGAACCCGACCCGGTGGACACGTTCACCGTCGCGACCCCGCGCGGCGGTGAGCACAGGTTTTTCGCCCGGCCGCCCGGGTCGCGGCTGCGCAGCACTGTCGGCGCCCGCGGGCGCGGGCTCGGCTGGCACGTCGACACCCGCGGCCCCGGCGCGCTCGTCGCCGCCCCGGGATCCCTCGCCGTCGTCCACGGCGGCCTGGTGCCCTACGCCATCGCCTGGGACCTTCCGGTCGCGGTCCTGCCCGGCTGGCTCGTCACCGCCCTCACCCCACCACCGGCACCGCTGCCCGATACGCATCCGCCGTCACCGCTGCCCGCGACCAGCCGCCGGGTCACCGCCTACGTCCAGGCCGCCCTCACCGCCGAGTGCCGCAACGTCACCACCGCCACCGAAGGCCACCGCCACATCACCGTCTACGCCGCCGCAGCAGCACTCGGCGAACTCCTGGGCAACGGCTGGATCACCGCAGCCGCGATCACCCACCACCTCACCAACGCCGCCCGGCGGCACCTCGGCGTCGCCGACTTCGACGCCGCCGAGCTGGCCACCACCATCCGCGACGGCATCGCCGCCGGCCGAGAACACCCCCGCGTACTCACCGATCGCCTCGCACTCCACCCGCAGCCCGGTAGCCGCTGACCGAAGGAACCCCGCCATGCCCGCCACCGCACCGTCCACCCCGGACACCACACCGACCCTCACCTGGCTCTGGCAACGGAAACCCGACAGCACCGACCTGGAAAAGGCCCTCATCCCCACCCACCTGATCCCTGCGGGCTGGCTGCCGTCGCTTCAGCACCGCTACGCCGAAGGCGACCGCGTCGACTTCGCCTGGGACGGAAAGCACCAGCCGGGCACGGTCGTGCAAGACCAGGGCATGTACCTGGCCATCATCGGCGAGCGCCCCGGTTCGGGCTTCACCATCCACAAAACCGACGTTCGCCCGCAGGACGCCGAACCAGCCGCGCCGGCTGACCCGGTCATCGTCTCGGCGATCGACCCGGACCCCCACCCTGTTGTTCACCGGGACGGCCACACCGCGACCGTGCACTGGAACCTCGGCCGTCCCTCCGTCGACGGCTGGCTGCCCTGGGCGAGGCTGCACATCGCCTTCCAGCCCGACATCGGGTTCGTCGCCACCCTCTCCAGCGTCGAAGAACTCGACCGGGCCGGCCGACACCGCGAACGCCTACGGCCCCTCGACCCGGTCGTGGTCCATCACCACCCGACGCGCCGCCCCAGTCACCACGCCGTGCGCACCTGCCTGCGCGACGCCATCGACATCGTGATCGCCGCGGCCGGGCAACGCCAACCGGTGGTCTGCGCCCACTTCGTCCCGATCCTGGCCGCCATACAGGAGAAGTAGCCGGCGCTCGACTGGGGCCGGGAACGCCGCGCGGCGCGCCCGGTCACCAGAAAAGCACAGCGCGGCCCGGGCCTCGCCGAGGTGCCGATCCACCGTCAGGCGGTCGTCGGCCCGGGCCACGCCGTGCTCGCGAGGCCCCGTTCACTCCCCCGCGGCCTCGCCCGCCGGGGACCGAGCGTTCACGGAGGCGCGCATGACGGAGCCGACAATCCACGTTCCCGAGGGATACCGCACAACCCACCTGCGCAGGCTATGGGCCCTCGCCGGCTGCCGCGAGTGCGGCGGCAACGGCGAGTACCCGGTCAGCGACGACACTGACCAGCCGTGGGATTCCAACGATTCCGCAGTGTGGTACCCGCAGCCGTGTGACTGCCTGTGGTCACCGCCGCCGGAGGACCTGCGCACGCTCGACGCCGCGCACGCCCGCCTACAGCGTCACCGCGAGCGGATGCGCGAGGTCTTCGACGCGATCGGCCCGCGCCGGGTCGGCGACACCTACTGGTGCGGGTACTGGCATCGCTGGTACCTCGTCGAATCCATCGAGATCCGCTTCCGCGACGGCGACCTGACCGCACCGACCTGGTCAATCACCGCGCGCTGGGCCAGCGGCGAACGCGGCACCCACCACACCCCATGGGATCCCCGCTGCGACAGCACATCCATCCCGGCGCGCCTGCCCGGTCCGGCTCCGGCACCGCCGGAACTGCGCTACCCCACCACGGTCTTCTGCCGGTGGTGCCGTTCTCGGTTCGCGCTCGTCCGCGCCGTCCACCGCGCATTCTGCGCCCGCTGAAAGGAAATCTGATGTTTCCAGCTTTGCTGCCCGATGCCCTTGGCCGCACTGCCGAGTCCGCCCTTTCTCACCGGGCCGCGGACGCCACAGCAGATCGCGCACTCGGTGTCCTGCGCCGCCGCGGCGAACCGGTCCGCTGGCACGGACGCGACGAGATGGCCCGCGAGTACGTCCACCCGGGCCGCACCGTGATCGAGGTGCCGAACCGGCCCTGGCCGATCGGGCGCCCGGAGGACTGCGACGAGCGGACCTCCGCCGGGCTCTGGTTCGACGCCACCGGCACCCCACAGCCTGACCCTGACGACCGCACGGCGTCCGACGGTGTCGCGCTGCTGTGCCGCCGATGCGGCCTGGACTGCACCTGACACCCGCGAAACGAGCTCCGTTACGTCTACTTGAGACATAGGCAGGTGAACCCGATGCCCGACGACGTCCCGCCGCACGGCCTCCCCACCGACGTTCTTCGCATCGATGAAGGACTGGTGTGCGGCGACGACCAGCCCTACTTCCCGGCACAATTTTGCGAGCCGCAGTTGGCGGCCACCGACGAAACCGGCCGCCGCTACTACGCAGTGACACCGCGGTTTCGCCGTGTCGTCGCCGAATGGGTCGCCATCACCGTCGAAGCCACCTCCGACCATCTGCGCTTCCGCTGGGACGGCGACGACCTGATCGTCATCGACGATGACGCACTCGACGACGACCGCGATCCGGCGAGCGGCCCCGCCGTCGAACGCATCCGGCCCGACGCCGACGGCCGGTACACCTTCCAAACGTGGGTGTGGCAGGTGCACGACGCTGCCGCCGGATACCTCGACGACACCACGCACGCCGCGCTGGCCCTTCTGGCGACCGACGATCCGCTGCAGGTCGACACCGTGATCCGTTACGTGGTCGCCAACGCCTGTCCCACACCCGATCCGCAGGCGCTGCGGGACATCCGCGCCCAGCACCGGGCACTCGCGGATCCGTCCGCAGCACCGGCCCACAACAGCGACTCCGAGGAGACCCACGATGAGTAACGACTATGCCGGGATCCCGGCGGAATGCGACGTCACGCTGGCGCGCCCAGGTGAGGAGGCCGGCCTCGAAGTGCTCGCCGACGGCGACTTCGCCCTCGTCCTGACCGATCACGACAACGACACGGTGGTCACCGTCGAGGGCACTCCGGCCGAACTGCTCGCCTTCGTGCGCCGGGCTGACCAGGCGCTGGAACACCAGGTGGATCTCGGCGACGGCGGCCGGTCGGCGGGCCCCTGATCGTTGCTGCGGCCAGGCACTCCGGTCTGTGCGGACGACCACCGACAGCACAGCACACCCGAGCCCTCGGGCGCCGGCTTCTCCCGCCACGTCGCGTGCGTAAGTAGGCGCCCGAGGACCGCGGGCGTGCTCGGGAAGGACGGGTTCACCCGCACCCGACCCGGAGGCACCCAGTGACCACATCGACCGTCCACACCGCACCGTCGGACAACCGCGACTCGGCATTCGAGCAGGCCTGCCGACTGATCGAAACAGAACTCGGCGGCCGCCGGCTCCCGCCGGAACCCCGGACCTGGCTCGACGGCCTCGCTCGCACCCGGCGGCACAAGACCGCGCTCATCACCGCGGTCTGGAACACCTGCTTCCCCTCCGGTGTCGTGGAAGCCTGCCGGGTCGTCGAAGCCGTCTACCCCTACCTCGGTCCCGACGGGCTCTGCACCGACGCCGCCCTCACCGCCGCCTGGAACGTCCTCGAACCCGACGCCCACACCTGGCCCGAACAGCTGCAGGAACAGCGGCGCCGCCTCACCGGCACGTGCCTCAACCGCGCACTCGCCGAGGCGAACACGGCGGTGACCGACCATGCCTGAGCCTCAGTTGTGGTTCACCCCGTAGAACTGGAGCCGCTCCTACGTGCTGCCCGAGTCGGTCACCTGCAACATCCCCCCACCGCGGCAGCCTCGACGACTACGGCGCCTGGAACCTCGCGCGCGGCGTCCTCGTCGAGCTCTGCCGCGCGTTACCCGCGACACCGGTCTCGCTGATCTACGACGAGCCCGTGCAGCGCCGCAACCGGATGCGGGTCGCGATCCGGATCACCGCGCACGCCCGCTGCGGCGACGGCCAGGACGTGCGCGTGATCTACCGCAGCGAACGCACCGACGCCGCACCCTGGCCGGAGTTCTGGAGCGTCGCGGTCAACGGATTCATCCCGGCCTCCGGCCGGGACGTGCGGCGACCGTCGCCGCCCTGGATCGCCCACACCGCCGCACAGACGCTGCGCGCCGAACTCGGCCGCTGATCCACGCCCCGGTCCCCGCTTGCAGCCCTCGCTCCCTTCTTTTCAGAAAGGACGTTCATGTCCCTCACGATCGCCAGCACCACGACCGTCGTCGCCAGCCTCCCGGCGCTGCTCGGCTTCTTCCCCGACGACTCCCTGGTGCTGATCACCGCACTCGCCAACGACGATGGGTCGGTCACCACCGGCCCGCTCGCCCGGATCGACCTCACCCGCCTCACCGGACACGCCGACGACTGCGCGCGGCACTTCAACCGGCAATGCGGCAACCTGACCGTTTCCTGCGTCATCGGCATCGTCGTCCGCACCGTCGACGAGGACAACGCCGACGACGGGTCGCTTCCGGAGCGCACCGACGTCGACAGCGTGATCGAGCAGCTGGCCGAACACGGCTTCACCGACGTCGACGTCGTGCACGTACCGGCGATCGCCGAAGGCGCCCGCTGGCGCTCCTACCTCGACGCAGACCGCACCGGCGTCCTGCCTGACCCCGCGACCACAGCCGCCGCGGCGGCCGCGGCGGCCGCCGTCGCCGCCGGGAACACCATCGCCGCCAGCCGGGACGACGTCGCGGCCCGGTTCACCCCCGCACCCGAACCCCTCCGCGCACGTCTTGGCTCCCGCATCGCCGCCGCCACCACCAACGTGGCCCTCGACGAACAGCACCCCACTACCGCGGCTGCCCGGCTCACCCGCGCGGACACCGCGATCCGCGCCGCTATCCGCGGCGAGCTGCCCGCCGACGACGCCGACATCGTCGATCTCGCCGCGACCTTCGCCACGCTGCCGTTCCGCGACGCCTTGCTCGCCGTTCCCGACGACGCGGCACGCCTGGCCGCCGAGAACCTGGTCCTGCACCTGTGGCGTCACAGCTGCGTTCCCCTCGCGGGGAAGCTGGCCACCGTCGTCGCGGTGCACGCCTACCTCCGGGGTGACGGGACCGGGGCGCGGATCGCGCTCGAGCACGCCGACCCCCGGCAGCCCCTGATGAGGCTGCTCACACACCTGCTCAACCTCGCAGTCCCGCCGTCGGAAGTCCACGAGGTGATCCACAACGGCAGCGCCGACGCTCGCCGCACCCTGCTCAGCGAGCCCGCGATCGACCAGACATGACGCCCACCCCGCCACTCCGATCGCGCCGCTCCCGTAGTGCGCCGGTTGCGGCAGCAGCCCGAAGACCGAACTCCTGCCGCACGTGCTCGGGGGTCGCCGCGGGCTGTGGCACGACGGCGGGTGGGGATCACCGACGGTGGCCTCGCCAGGCTCGCCGGGTCGTGGATCGCCCGAAGGTAAGCACACCCCGGCCGGGGGCAGTGCGTCCCCGAAGCCCGACCCGATCCGCCCGGGCGAACCAGCCCCTCCACCTGCCCAACCCCGTCGCCGGCCGAGCTGTCGGCTGGTTCACGCCGGGCGGATGAGCCAGGGCCGGGGACGTCGCCTCACGGCGACCCCCGGCCGCCGCGTGCTCAGGCTGCGCCGCGTTCCACACCCCAACAAGCCCAAGGAGGCCACCATGGCCGGCGACACCACCATCACCCTCTGCGGCAACCTCACCGCCGACCCCGAGCTGCGCTTCACCGAGGCCGGCACACCCGTCGCGAACTTCACCGTCGCCTCCACCCCGCGCACCTTCAACCGCGCCACCGGCGAGTGGGAAGACGGCGAGGCGCTGTTCATGCGCTGCACCATCTGGCAGCAGGCCGCCGAGAACGTCGCCGAGTCCTTGACCCGCGGCGCCCGCGTCGTCGTCCAGGGCCGCCTCAAGCAGCGCTCCTTCCAGACGAAGGAAGGCGAGAAGCGCACCGTCGTCGAGCTGACCGTCGACGAGATCGGCCCGTCGCTGCGCTACGCCACCGCCGAGGTCACCAAGAACGCGAAGAACGGGTCGGGCAAGGTCAACCCGGACCTGGCGACCAGCACGCCCACCGGCGCACCCCCGGCCGGTGACCCGTGGAGCGCGGACGCCGGGCGACAGCTGGTCGGCGCGACCGCGGGCGGCGGGTTCAGCGACGTGCCGCCGTTCTGATGAACCCGGTGTCCGGCCGGACCTTCCCCTCCGGCCGGGCACCACCCCGGGAGGCTGGGGCAAGCCTGACGGCTCGCCCCAGCCTTTCCCATGCCACAAAACCGCGCCCCGGAGGTCGCCATGCCCGTCACCCACAACACGACGTCGCCCACCAAACCCGGGACGACGACACGGCGCCGTGTCGCGCGCGAGCGGCGGCTGCATACCCGGGGTCGGAAATCACCCTGTCGGGGCCTGGGATCGCTTTACGCTCGGAGAATGAGCAATCGTTACGGCGTCACGATCCCCGGGCTCGTCCTCGCCGGAGGCACCGGCTTCTACCTCGGCATCGAGCCCTTCGGCTACATCGGACTCCTCGTCACGCCCTTCACCGACCCCGCCGGTCTGCTCGCTCTTCCCGGCGCCGTGCTGTTCGGTGCGCTCCTCGGGTGCGGCGTCGCCTACCTCAGCCGCAACCGCATCAAGCCGAAACTCGCCCACCGCTACCGCCTCGGCGCCATCGTCGGCGCCCTCACCCTGCCTGGCTTCCTGTTCATCGGGCACTTCCCCGGTGCCGAACAGGGCAGCACCGCCAGCCAATGGGCCTTCGGAATCGCGTTCTGCAGCGGCGTCGCCGCGGTGATCGTCTACTACCAGCGACGCAAGCGCCTCGTCCTCGCCCGCCAGGCCCGGCGCGTCGCCCAACAGCAGGCCGACCTGCCGACCGTGACGCGTTGACCAGCCGACACCACACGAGGGGCGCTGGCACCTGACGGTGCCACCGCCCCTCTTCTCGTGCCCGGCCGGACCAGCCCGAATCAATCTGCCGGAACGTCTGCCTCTGAATCTCGTTTGGGCGGCTCGGCCTGCTCGTCCACGGGGGCCTCAACAGCCTGCTCGTCACCCGAGGTTGCCGCGTCCACTGCTGCGGCGCGCGTGGGGTCCGCGTCACTCTTCTGGCCGCCGGCGTTCGACGCTGCTGCCGCACTACGCGACAACGCAGTGACCGCCTTCGTCGAGATTCCCAGCAGTGCCGCCGTCTCCGCCGCCCCGACATCCGCCGCGCGGATCTCCGCCACCGACGTCGCCATCACCGCACGCCACTCGCCGATCTCCATCTCAGCATCAGCACGGACCTGCTCAGCCGACCGCTCGAACTCCGCGACCTTCACCGCGCGCTGCTGGTCCAGCTCCGCTACCTTCCGATCCAGCTGAGCCCCCAGCGCGGCGATCCGGTCCTCGCGCCGGCGCTCCACCGCCTCGATCGCCGTCACTGCTTCCGCGAACGGCCCCAGCGCCGCATCCACTCGCGCCTCGTTCTGGCGTTCGCGCTCCAGCTGCTCGGCGCGGCGGCGCCGCGCCGCCTCCAGCCGCTCCAACGTCGCCGACGAGCGACGCCTCCGCCTCGAGCCTCTTGTTTGACGTTCAACCATGACTCACCTCCCGCGCGGGGAGGGCAGCGGTACTGCTCACCAGGCTACCTGCGGCCGCGCCGCCACCGCGCCGCATCGGCGACGCAGCGCTCACGCCGCCGACGAACCGACCGGCCGCGTGTGCCGCGTTGACGACGACGACCGGCCGGCGAAGAGGAGGGCGCGGTACCGCCGCAGCAGCCCCGAAGGGCCACGCCACCGAAGTGGCGAGCGGCAAAACTCGCGGCGGCCCGCTGACGCTCCACCGCAGGGCATACACGAGCCCACAGAGCGCTACGAGGAGCATACCCGCAGGCCACGGGCCACACTG
The DNA here is from genome assembly GCF_014873755.1 of Amycolatopsis lexingtonensis. Classification (NCBI taxonomy): domain Bacteria; kingdom Bacillati; phylum Actinomycetota; class Actinomycetes; order Pseudonocardiales; family Pseudonocardiaceae; genus Amycolatopsis; species Amycolatopsis lexingtonensis. The sequence continues at coordinate 300,846 of NZ_JADBEG010000001.1, read as the reverse complement.
CGCACCCGCAGGACGCGCCGTCACAGCCGGTCAGGTGTCCGCGCCGACAGCACACCGGCAGTGGGAACCTTTCCGTGTTCTCGTTGCGTCCGCGGGTGGTGGGTGGCCCCGAAATTGTATCGGTCGTCCCCCCAAATACAAGGGCACCCCAAGCTATTTTTGACCGAAAAGCGTGGCCAAAAATAGCTTGAGGCCCCACCCTTGTATTTGGGGCCCCTACTCCCTAGGTCAGGCATTAAGGGCAGGCCGGGGGCCTGCCCTGGTCACTTCGGGGCCACCCACCACCCACTCAGCACGCAGCGGCTTCTACTACACCAAGCAGCAGCCTCAGTAGGTGCACAGACACCGCCAGCAAGCCGCGTGCACGACATACAGGCATCCAGCAAGCAAATAAGATTAGACGACTCAGTCCATCGCTAGAACTCGCTTAAATACTCGGCCAGAAACGCTATTTCGAGTGGAATAGACCACAGGAACCGGGTAATATCGAAATCGCAAGGTGATCGGGACGGCAAACCCGAACACCTCCGCAAATCAAATACACGAAAGTTGGATATCATGGTTTCGACCATTCACCCCAAGCACCGTCCGAGCCTCACCCGCGCCGCAGAGGCGTTGCAGGCGCGACCGCCGCGCGTCCGGTCCGCGCTGAAAGAGTTGCGGAAGGTGTTCACCGACAGCGGCGAGAACCCGCCCGCGATCCTCGCCGCGTGCGCCACACTGCTCAACACCGACGCTGCGCTCAGTGGGGACGTTCTCGCCGCCGTGCGCACGGCTCACGCCGAGTGGGACAGCTACGGCGAGACCGAGCGCGAACTGTTCCACCAGTGCGTCTGGTCCAGCCAGACCCGCCGCGCCGTCGCCGTGACCGAGGTCAACGACGTCACGGCAATGCTGCGCGAGCAGCCCAAGCGGATCGCCGACGCGCTCAACGGGTTGCGGTGGCTCAACGCCGCCACCGGCGGCACCCAGCAGCACGCGTTCACCACGTGCGCCACGCTGCTCAAGAACCCCAGCGCTACCCACCCCGCCATCGTCGAAGCCATCCACACCGCACACCAGCTGTGGCCCATCCTCGCCGAGGACATGCGCACCCTGGTGATGACGTGCGTGTACGCGAGCAAGGCCCGCGCCGCCCACGCGCGCGCCCGCACCGCTGCCCGGCAGCAGGCCGCCGAAGCCGAGTCCGGCGACATCCGCCGGTGCGGCAACTGTGACGGCAACCTCGCCGGACTCCCCGAACTGCGGTACTGCTCCGACGCTTGCCGCAAGGAAGCCGAAGCCGCCGAGCGCCCGGCCGAAGGCGAGCACACCACGACCGTGCCCGCCCACCGGATTGCCGCCCGACACGAGCCGATCGAGCAGCGCGCCGCGCGCCGCTACGTCGACAGCGCGGCGGAGCCCGACTACGACGAGCAGTGGCGCGAGGTGGAGCAGGCGATCCCGTCCGCCGGTCTGGTCCGCAAGAACGAAAGCACCGTCGACGCCTACGAAGGCGAGCGGCGGCGGCACGGCGACATCGACGACACCAGCGAGATCCTCGGCGAGCTGAGCGGCAAGCCGATGACCGACGAGGACTATTACGCGCTTGCGTTGCTCCCGGTCACGCCCGGCGGGTTGTGCGTGGCGTGCAACCTCGAACGCACCCCCAGTGAACAGCGCGCCCACAGCACCGATGACCGGTGCGAGATGTGCCGGGACCGGGACATGCCGCCGCTGTGCACGTTCGCGCCGTCGCGCGAACTCGCCGCCGTCGCCTGACCACCAGCGGGGGGGGCACCCGGACCGGGTGCCCCCGTCCACGCCAAGACTAGGAGCCGCCACCGTGCGCACCTTTCACGACTTCCTTGCCGACCTCGACCGCGAGCTAGCCGCCGCCGACATGATCCCGACCGACGAGCCCGCCGCCGTCGCCGCATTCCTGCGCGCGCTACTCGCGCGCGACGTCCGGCCCCTCACGACCGCGAAGGGCGACGTGGTCGAGGTCGTGTCTGCCGCTGCCATCCGCCGCGAGCTGGACCACCTCTCGCGATCGAGCCCGAGCTAGCGACCGTCCACACACGGCGCGGCCGCCGATCTTACGATCGGCGGCCGCTTTGCTGTGTCGGCACAACCTATGGACCGCGCGGGCGCCGGCAGACGGCGCCCGGGGCGCCTTAGTGCAGGCGCCCGCGCTCGACCCAAAAATCGGTCACCACCCCTCACGCACCACCAACACCACCCGCCTACCGCACCCCGCCCACCACCACACCCCAGCCCCACACCACCCCGCCGCCCACTCACCCCGCCGACCACGCCACCGCCGCCACCTCACCCAACCTGCCCCCTACCCCGCACACAGCACGTCTTGCAGACGTTCTGAACCAGGTGGGCGCCTTCGCCTTTTCGGCGTAGTCTGGTGTGGACATGATGGGCTTGCGGAAGCTGAGCCCTGGTGGTCATGAGTACCTCACGAACACGGTGGCGTGCGCCGATCGCAGCCGTGAGCTCGCACCCGGCGAGCTGTTAAGTGACTACTACCTCTCCCGTGGTTACCCGGCAGGCCAATGGTTCGGCGCCGGAGCAGAGCACTTAGGACTCTCCGGCGCAGTCACCCCTGCCCAGATGAACGCCCTCTTCGGCGAAGGCCGACATCCGAACGCCGACGCCATCGAAGCCGAGATGATCACCGGCGGCGCCACCGCAGAGGAAGCGCTGAACGCGACCCGGCTGGGCCGGCGATTCCCGCAGTACTCCGCGCTGGATCACCTGCGCTCGCAGGTATCGCAGGCGTACAAGGACCACAACCGGCTGCAGGGGCGGCCGATCGGTGCGCCGATCTCCGCGGCCACACGCGCCGAGATCCGCCGCGGCGTGCAGTTGCAGGCCTACCGCACAGCCCACGACGGCGACAGTCCCGCCGACGACAAAGAGCTGAACGGATGGTTGTCCGAGCAGAAACGAAACCTCAAGTCCGCGGTCTCCGGAGTCGAGGCCGTGTTCAGCTACGACAAGACCCTCTCCATCGCATGGGCGGCGGCGTCACCGGACGGACGGAAGCGCATCGTCGGCATGGCCCGCCAAGCAGCCCTGGACACCGTGACCTACATGGAACGCAACATCGCCTACACCCGCCGCGGGAACATAGGCGAGGCCCAGGTCGACGTCAACGGGATCACCGCGGCGATGTTCGAGCACTGGGACTCCCGCGCCGGCGACCCACACCTGCACTTCCACGTGCTGATCTCCTCGAAGGTGCAACGCAGCGACGACGGGGAATGGACTGCTCTCGACCTGCGCACCATGTTCGCCGCGACGGTCACCTCGTCGGAGTACTTCGACAACCGCCTACGCGACCTGTTCCGCGAACAAGGAGCCAACTGGGTGCAGCGCGGCGCCGAAGGCGTCGACATGAAGCGCCCGGTCTGGCAGCTCGAGGCCGTCCCGGTCGAGCTGGTGAAGCTGTTCTCCCAGCGCCACCGCCAGTTCGAAGCCGCCCGGGCCAAGCGCATCGTCGAGTTCACCGCCAAGCACGGGAAGGAGCCGACACCGAAGGACATCTTCGCCATCGACCGCGCGGCCCAGTACGACAACCGGCCCGGCAAACAGCCACCCAAGACGCTGCCGGAACATCTCAAGGCGTGGCGCGAGCACGCGCTGAGCATCGTGCCCGCGAAAGTTCTGGACACGCTCGCCGACCGCGTATTCCTCAGCGGACGCGCGGAGCCGGACGCATTCGACATCGCCAAAATCGCCCAGGCGACACGGGATGTCGTGTCGGACAACTACAGCCACTTCTCGTGGTGGAACCTCGCCGCCGAAGCCCACCGCCAGACCGCGCACCTCACGGTGCCGGTCGACAAGCGCGAACAACTCGTCGACGACGTCGTCGACACCATCCTCGCCCAGCCCGACACCCTCGCCGTCGTCGGCCCGACCGTCGTCAACGAACCCGCCTCCCTGCGGCGCCGCGACGGCGAGTCAGTGTTCGTCGAACACCGCTCCACCCGCTACACCACCACCGCCACCCTCGCCGCCGAAGGCGACCTGGTCGCCTGGGCCCACCGCGGCGGCGGGCACCGACTCCGCGTCGACACCGTCGAGAAGGCCCTCGCCGGCCAGAAGCTCAATGCTGGCCAGACGGAGATGGTGCGCCAGTTCGCCCGCTCCGGACGGCGCCTGCAGCTCGCCTTGGCCCCGGCAGGCGCTGGGAAGACCTCGGCGATGAAGGTCCTGGCCACCGCGTGGCGGCGCACCGGCCACCGCGTCTACGCCTTCGGCCCGTCAGCCCGCGCGGCGCAAGAGCTCGGTGCATCGATCGGAGCGAAGCCGCACACGCTGCACCAGCTGACCACCGCACTGAGGATCGGGTTCGCCCACCGCGCGTTCCCGATGGAAGCCGGGGACCTGGTGATCGTCGACGAAGCTGCGATGGCCGGCACCCACACCCTGCACAAAGCCGTGAAATACGCGCTCAAGAACGGCGCGGACGTGCGGCTGATCGGGGACGACGCGCAGCTGGCCGCGGTTGAAGCCGGGGGCGCGATCCGGCTGATCGCCCACGACGTCGGCGCGGTGCGGTTCCGGGAGATCGTGCGGTTCCGCGGCGACGACCGGAAGGAACAAGCCGCGGCGTCGTTGCAGATCCGGGCCTGGAACCCCAAGGGGCTCAAGTACTACTTCGAGTCGGGCCGGGTCAGTGACGGGTCGCTGGAAAGGATGCGCGACGCCGCCCGCGCCAACTGGCAGGCCGATCTCGACGCCGGCGTGCAGTCGCTGCTGATCGTGCCGACCAACGAAGACACCGTCGCGCTGAACATCGACGCCCGCGAACGGCGCCTGAATCAGGGCGCCGTCGACCGTGGCTGTGAGGTGGAGCTACACGACGCCACCACCGCGAGCGTCGGGGACTGGGTCGTCACCCGCCACAACCAGCGGCTGTTGTCGCTGTTCGGGGGGAAGGACTTTGTCAAGAACGGTGACGTCTGGACCGTCACCGCGGTCCACGCCAGCGGCAAGATCACGGTTCAGCACCGGGTGCACAAGGCCGCGATCACGTTGCCGGCCGGGTACGTCCAGGCGCACGTCGAACTCGCCTACGCCGCCACCATCAACAGGGTGCAGGGCATGACCAGCACTGGCAACGCCCACCTGCTGGTTCCACCGACGATGACCCGGGAGCAGTTCTACCCCGGCATCACCCGCGCCATGCTCGGCAACTACCTGTACGTCGTCACCCACCACCACGTCATCGACCAGCACCGCGAAACCCCCGAACCGGTGTCCCCGCGGTCGGTGCTGACCGGGGTGCTGAACCATTCCGGCGCCGAGGTTTCGGCGACCGAGACGATGCGGGAGGCGCAGGACGAGGCGGTGTCGATGGGGACGCTGGTGCTGCGCTACAACTACACCGCCACCTACCGCGACGAGGACCGCTACCGCGCCATCCTCGCCCACCGGGCTCCGTCCACGTTGGATCTCGACAGTGAGCCGGCGCTGATCCAGACGCTGCGTAACGCCCACGACCTCGGCTGGGAACCCGACCCGCTCGTCTCTGCCGTGATGCGCTGGCGCCAGTCCCTCGACGACGCCGACAACCCGGGCGCCGCACTGCAAGACCGGATCAGAAAGCACCTTGAACACCGCAAGCCACCCTCACCAACTGCACCGCCGCTACCCGCGGATATCACTCGCTGGCGCGGCATCGTCGACGCGATCGCCCCGCACGTGGCCGTCGAAGACCCGGCATGGGACACGATCTGGCACCGCGCCGCCGGTGCGCTGGCCGTCGGATTCAACATCGACGCCGCCCTGACCGTCGTCGCACACCAGCTGGCCGCACGCCCGGCAGTGCCGGATCCAATGCCGGATGACCGCTACGCCGACGCCGCACTCGCTGCCGAACTGGACCGCCGGGGCGAGCGCGGAGAGGCCCATGTGCGCGCTGTTCCATGGCTGTCTCGCCCCGACTTCGCCCACGTTCGCCACCATCCCGGACACGCCCAGTACCTGCACGAGATGAACCGCGCGATCGCCGACCGCGTCGAGCACCTGCGCTCCGCAGTGATCCGCGAGCAGCCGGAATGGGTCTCGGGGCTCGGGCCGCGACCGGACAACCCGATCGCCGCCGAGGCCTGGGACGACCTGGTCGGCCTGGCCGCCGCGTACCGCGAGACGTTCCGCATCGACGGCGAGGCTCCGCTGGGCGCCAAGCCCGACAGCCGCGGGGCGAGGGCACACGCCTGGCGCACCCTCACAGAACGCTGGGAATCCTTCGGCCAATCGCATGTGCCAGCGCCATCCGCACCCACGCAGCCTCGCACCGCGGCTCAAACGACCGAGCTGGACGAGGTGTTCGCCGAGTTCGAGCAGGTCGAGGAACGCGTCGTCCTCGAGCCCCTGAACGTGCTGCTTCGCCGCTACGAGCTGCTGGCTCGTGATGGTGATGAGGACCGCTACCTCGACGTCCTCGCCCGCTACGTCCCCGACGCCGTCAACGCCGGTGCCGAACCGGCCGCGCTGAACGCGCTCGCCAACGCCCAGGACCGCGGGTGGCAAGCCGACCGGCTCGTTCGTGACCTGGTCGACGACCGGGGATTCAGCTGGGCCGAGGACCCGGCCGCGGTGTTGGCCAAGCGGATCAACGACCATGTCCGGACACACGATGCGCCCGCCCGGATCGCCCCGGCAACCCACGAGCAGATCGGCCGCTGGCAGCAGATCGTCGCCGCGCACCTGCCGGACGCGGTAGTCACCGAGGAGCAGTGGGGCGTCGTGTGGCGCCACGCCGCCGGCGGCGCCACCCGGGGACTCGACCCCGACACCGCACTCACCGACGCCGCCCGCCAGACCGCCGCGACAACGACCGGCGCCGAACACACCGCCCCCCGCAAGACCGGTATTGCGCTCGTCAGCGCGCTCGTGCGCCAGCACGACGCAGGCACCGGGCACCACTCCGCCCTACCGTGGCAGGCCCGACCTGATCTCGCGCACACGGCGAACTACCGCGGGTCGCTGGAGCGGCTGGCGACCATGAACGCAGAGATCACCGCGCGAACCGACCAGCTGCGGGATCAAGTCGTGCGTGAACAACCGCCGTGGCTCGCACGCTTCGGTGCCCGCCCCGACGATGCTGCGCTCGCGCAGCAGTGGGATCAGGTCGTTGGGCTCGCCGCGGCGTACCGTGAGACTTACGGCATCACGACCGCGGATGCTACCTCCCCGCTCGGCAACCAACCCGCCGGCAACGACCTTCGCGCCGACGCATGGCGGGACATCACCCAGCAGTGGAGGCACCTCATGACCACACCCGACCACGAAGACGCCGCATCAGACGTGATGCTGACCCGCGAATCGCGGCGCGACGCCGCCGACGCCTATGCCGCACGGTTCTACGCCGAACTCGCCGCCGAAAAGGAAGAGGACGAGGAAGGCGAAGCAGACGCCGCCGCTGCCACACGGCGCACCGAACTGGAAGACGAACTGGTCGACGGCCACGACCACAGCTACGGCGAAAGCTCTCACCACGGACTGAGCTACTGAGCCACCGACAGACGGTCCGGCGAAGGCAGCCACGAATCGAGCACGTGGCCGTCTTCGCCGGACGTCGTTCTCCCGGAATTCTTCTCCGGGTTCAAGTTCAGCGTCGTCGGCTGGCCGACAGTTACTTCTTCGCGGCCGCGACCTTCTTGCGCGGAGCCCGCTTCCGCGCTACCGGTGCGGGCTCCTCGACGGCGATGGGCTGGCCGTCGTTGGCGTCGAATGCCTCGATGATCTCGGCCGACAGACGGCCGCGCTCGGAGACTGTGTAGCCGTTGGCGTTGGCCCACGCACGGATCTGGCGTGACCGCTCGCGATCCTCGGCCGCAGTGCCAGGCTTCTTCACGCGGGTGGACTCCCCAGCGGCAAGCCGCACCTTGCGGCCGCCGATGCGTCGCCCCGCTGCGATGTAGCGGGCGAGTTCGTCGCGTAGCGCGGCCGCGTTGGCGTCGGACAGGTCGATCTCGTAGCTCACGCCGTCGAGGCTGAACGGGACCGTCTGGTTGGCCACCTCACCGTCGAGGTCGTCGACCATTTCCACGAGAACTTTCTGCGCCATATCGGGGACCTCCAGTAGCTCCAGCCGCGAACGGGATACGCCGGGCCTAGCCACTATAACTCAGCAACATTAACTGAAGCCTCCGCCAACGAATTTGTCGGGAGCGCCGGCCGTTTCCAGAACCTTGCTTCGCCAGCGGAGCGCGAACTTTACACAGCTGTTGCATCGAGGGTGACCGTGGCATTCCGACAGCGGTGGCTGCCATCGCGCGGCGAAAGACCACGCGAGCGAGTCACTGCTGGCGATGACGCCGGCATAGCGTGCCAAGCCCAGCGTTTTTGCGCCGAAGGCGCGCAACCGATAGTCACGCTGCGCCAGCGAACGAAGGATCGACTCGACTCCGGCGGTGTTGGCGCCTGCAGATGCTGCCCACTCCCACCAGCGCAGCTGCGGCGAAGTCGACGCCTCGGCGCCCGGAGAGGTCGGCGCAGCGGTGATAGTCCGCGATGGACTGACCTTGCAAGACCGGTTCCCTGGGGGTCCCGCTCGATCGGCGAAGATCACCCGTTGCGTCGTGCCAGTTCAGAGGCCGTCGACGTGAGACGGTAGTTGACCAACATGTGTGGTTCAAGTCATTGGAGGGGTGCGTTGGCGGTGCGTGCCTCATGAGCAAGTGAACGTGGTGTTGCGGCTCAGAGTGAGCTGTTGGTTGAAGGTGCGGGTGATCCCGGCTGTATCTGAGGTGCCGTTGGTACTGTTCGCTATGCCGATTGCATGGCGAACTGCGTCTGAGGCGTTTGAGCAGATCCTGCGGAAGCACGGTGTCGAGCCGACAGCGGCAACCGATGTCGAGGCTGCGTGGCGCGCGTTCGTCGACTTCGCGCAAACGGAGATCGTCGGGGTCGCGCCGGCCGACGAAGACGGTGATGGTTTCATCGTTCAATGGGGTCGACGATCCTGGGGCGACAATCGTCTCCACGTAGCGCTGACCAGGCAACTTGCCGTGGCCGACGTCGACGACCGGAGGAGTCCGGACTGGCAGCCGGAACTCTGGCAAGTCGAGTTGGCAATTGCCGTTGACGACGAGCCTGCACTGATCGCCCTTGAGCTCGAACGGGGAGATGCTGACACAGGGTTTAGGTTCGACCCAATCGGCCCGCTGCGAGCTGCGGCGTTGGCTGAGGTGCATGCCCAGGTGCAACGACAGCCACTCGGCCGTGCCCTGTGGACCGCGACTCCGGTGAACAGCGAGCTCACCTTCGAATGTGTGTGCTGAGGCGCTCGCATCCAGACCTCCGCTCGGGTGGGATTCTTGTGTCACGGATTGCCTCCCGTGTCCGCAGTGCTCCTGTTGAGACGAATCATCAGATTGCGGTTGGCGGCGCGGGCGGCGCCGAGTTCGTCGTCGCGGTCGGACAGTTGGCGGCGTAGTTCGACAGCGTGCTGTTCGAGTTCAGTGATCCGACGTTGGAGTTGCTGGATGTCGGTGGGACCGCCGAGGCCGGTCTCTTTCCAGACCTGCTCGCCGAGGGCTTCCGACAGCCGGTTCCGCAGGTGCTGGTTTTCGGTGGTGAGCCGAGCGATGCGGTCGTGGGCGTTGCCCAGGTCGGCGATGAGGGAAGTCCTGCTGACCCCTGGGCCACCGGCGGTGGTGGCGGGTGGTTCGGCGGCTTTGGCAAGGACAGTGGCGTGCAGATCCTGGTGGTTGTAAAGGAAGCTGCGGTTGACACCAGCTCGGCGGGCGATAGCCGAGATGCTGATCTCCTCGCCAGCCGTGACGGCCTCGTTGAGCGCCTTGATGACTCGCTGGCGGCAGCGGGCACTGTGGGTTTGTCGGGCTGTGCCGAGGGCGGAGGCGGTCATGGCCTCTCCAATCGGAGGTCGGGGTTGCTGGGCCGGACACGGGGGACGCCGAGGTTGACGACTTGCCGGGCTCGCCGAACCACGGCGGTGGCGTTGTCGATCTCGGCTCGCTGCTCGGGGGCAAGCTCGCCGAGGTGCTGCTCGACACGGTGGATGAGGTCCTGCAACCGACGGATCTCGGCATGGGAAGGCATGGCCTCGGTCTTGGCCCACTGCTCCAGGTCGACCGCGGCGAGCACTCGCTCGCGATCTTGGAGCAGGTCGTGCAGGTATGCCTTGAGATCGGGCAGGTAGGAGACGTCGGTGCGGAAATGGTCGCAGACGACGCACCGGAACCGGTAGGGGCAGGAGCCGCCGCCGGAACGAGTACCGAGTCCTTCCGGCTGCGCACCACCAAGCGCCGACGCACCAACCGCGCCAGCTGATACCGTCGAACTGATCTTCGACGAGCCGTATGCCATGCCCACGGCCCGGCATACGAGATCGTCGGCGGTGCCCGTGTCATCGTGGTCGCTCGGTATCAGGTGCGACACGGGGGTGTGATCACGGTGCACGAACTGCCCGAGCAGGTCCGGCGCTGGGTGAGCGACGCGGTGGGAGGCGGCGCACAAGCGACCGCAGTCACCGGCCTACGCCAGGGAGCCAATCCTTGGCTGTTGACGTTCGAACCGGCTGGTCGGGTCGAGGCGGCCGTGCTGCGACTCGGGGACCCCGCTGATCCCGACCATCGCGAGCGGTTCGCCACCGAGGTCGCGGCACTGCAGGTCGCCGGCAGCCACCAGCTGCCCGCGGCCAGGCTGATCGCCACCGATCTCGACGGTTCCGCAACAGGCGCCCTAGCAGTGCTGACCACCGTCCTGCCCGGACACAGCCGGATCCCGACAGTCGCCTCCACTCAGCGGCTCCAGGACCTCGGAGCCACAGCCGCCGCACTGCAGGCGGTTCCGTTGGCGCCCCGGGCTGCGCTGCCGCTGCGGACCCGCTCGATCGCGGACGTCGACTTCGCGACCCAACGCCGCGAAAAGGGCACCACCGCGCTGCTGACGGCTGCGGAAGAACGCCTCGAACAGCTGCCCGCGCCCGGCGGCCCGACAGTCTTCGTGCATGGCGACCTGTGGTTCGGCAACACTCTCTGGTCCGGTGACCGCTGCACCGGCCTGGTCGACTGGGACTGCGCCGGCGCCGGATCGCCCGGAATCGACCTCAGCGGTGCACGCTTCGACGCTGCGCTGATGTTCGGGCTACCCGCCGCCGAGCAGGTCCTGGAGGGCTGGCAGCGCGCAGCCGGCCGACGAGCCGAGCGGGTCGCCTACTGGGACGTCGTCGCGGCGTTAGGCACCCTGGCCGACATGGCGTTCTGCGTTCCGGCTCTCCACGACCAGGGCAGAACAGACCTTGACGCTGACCTCCTCGGACAACGGCGGGACGCATTCCTCAGCACCGCACTGCGCCAGCTCGACGCCGAGGATCAGTAGCCGACAGCCCGAGACCCCCGCGCTGCGCCTGATGGCCCGACCATCCTGGGGTGTCAGCGCAGCACGAACGGTCCCCACGACGGCTGTCGGTTCATCCCACGGTCTCGCCCACCATGTCGCCATCCCCGGCGCACAGCTCTACCAGCAGAAGTACGCGAACGAAGTGGGGCCAATCAGAGTGCCGAACCGGGGCCCACTGGACTTGCCGAAATCAGCCAGTTCGCGCTGACGACGCACGCGATGTACAGCGCAACCACCGACACACGTACGAACCGGGGGCTCGATTCGCGCGTCCGCAACCGGAGGCGCGTAAGCGATCATGGCCGGCCGGGCACGGTCAGCGGGTCGTCGACGCCGACCTCTGCCGCTGCCCGTGCCTCCCGTTCGCGATGTTCGAGGGTGAAGCGATCGGGGCGAGCCGGTGCGCCGGCGGTCTTGTGGCCGTCGGAGCGGCAGCGTTGATGGACCCATTCGGTAGCCATGCGCTCAGCGAAGCCGGGGCGCCAATGGTCGTGCCAGTACTGCGCATCGCGGGCGGTGGCCTTCTTGCCCAGGTGGGCTTCTCGCCAGGTGTAGGCGAGGGTGGCGATCTCGGCCACCAGTCCGGGATGGTCAAGCCAGCAATCGGGGATGGCGACCGCGCGGGTGCCGGGATTGCCGACGTAGGTCTCGTTGTAGTACTGCACGAAGTGCGCGATCGTGAACAGCGGTGTTTCCTCGCGGTGCTGCTTGTCCTCGGCCGCGTCCGGCGGCCGGAACGTCAGCCACCGTGCGAGTCGCGGATCGCTCTCCGGCTCATCGGTCAGCTCCGCGAGTTTCTTCGTCAGCTGTTCGATCTGCCGGCCCAGGGCCTGTGCCAGCGTCTCCAACCCGGCGACGACCTCGTCGAGGTCATCCAGCGACCGCGGCTGCTGCCGATTCTCGTCGTCGGGGCGTTCGGCGATGTCGTCGTCGCTCATCGCAGATCCCCCACACCCGGCAGCACCAGCGGGAGGCCGTCAGGAGCGATGGCGGCGTTCCCGGAGCGGATCGCGGCGACGTCGGCTTGCAGCTGGGGCCAGTCCGGGCGGTGTTCGACGTCGACGGTGCGGCCGAGGATGGGGCGGAGGTTGCCGTGCAGGATCAGCACCCGGCCGCGGTCGAGCGTGCGGATGTCGCCGGCGCGCAACGTCGGGACGGTCTCCTCGCCGCTGGCGCCGCGGCCCACGCTGAACAGTCCGTCGCTGTGGTGCTGATGGGTCCGGCGGCGATGCTGTCCGGACAGCGTGGACAGCCACTCCAGCGTCTTATCGTCCTTCAACCCCGGAAAAGCGGTCAAGGTGAGCGTGTTGTCGATCAGCTGCAGCCGGCCCGGCTCGCCATAGAGCTCATCCAGCTGCGAGCGTGACTGCGCGGACCAGTGGATCAGCACGCCACGACCGGCGGAGTCGGCGATGATCGCCGGCAACCGCGGCACCGGCGTCCCCGCGAACAACTCATCCAGGATCGCCGTCGCCGGTGGTTCCAGCCGACGGCGATCGCAGCGCAGAGCGGTGTCCTGAGCGGTGGTGAGGATCTGCTCAACCAGCGCGGTCAACACCGGCCGGGCCTGCGGCGCCTGGTGTTCCCCGGCGATGATGAACAGGCTGCCGCGGCGGCGCAGGAACTCGTCGATGTCGAGTTCCTCGCTAGGGCTGGGGGTGGCGAAGTAGCGGACCGCGGGGTTCATGAACGGCTCGATCGCACGCCTCACGCTCATCCAGACCGCGTCGGAGGTCTCGGCGACCATCCCGATCTCCGATTCCAGGTTCTGCGCCAGCTGCGGATACTGCTGCTCCAGCAGCTCGACCGGCTCCCGGTCTGCGGGTTTCGCAATCGACCACCGCACGAGGTGATCGACGGTCCGGTAGTACATGGCTGCGGCGAGCAGGTACGCCTGCATGACGATCGTGGCGCGGCCGCGGAAGACCTTGTCGTTGCCGCCGACGTTCTCCAGCCCAAGCGAGGACGCTTCGATCAGCGTCTCCGCCCGCCGCAGCGCGACGGCGGGGTCGGCGCAGCCGGTGACCGGGGACCAGCGCGCGTGTGCGGGCCAGGACAGCGTTCCGGTGGCGTCGATCACCAGCACCGGCCCGGCAGCAGGGCGGCGGGTGCGGGCCAGCAGACACCACTCGGCGAGATCGTTCTTCGTCGTGGAAGCGACCAACGCACCCGGGGCGGCGAGAACCTTGTGCACCAGGTCGGTCCTCGACTTGCCCGAGCGGGTCGGGGCGATCGTGCCGGTCGGGGTTTCCAGCGATGTGACCAGTTGCTGGCGCAGGGGCCCGCGGTGCAGCGGCACCGCGATCTCCTCGACCGGCGCGGTCCGGCGTTGCTCGTCGCTGAGGTCTCCCCGAGTCCACACCGCCGTCGCGCGCGCAGCGGCGACCGACAGGTTCCTCGCCAGCTCCCGGCGGGTGGCGTGTCCGGCATCCGTCGGTGCGACCCGTCTCCAGACCGGGATCGCCGTACCGACGGTGAAGCCGGCGGTGAGCACAGTGACCGTGGTGAACCAGATGTAGAACGCCAACTGGTGGTCGCTGACTGCGGCCGACCACGGGACCGGCAACGCCGGCCCCGGATCAGCGGCGTGGAAGGCGGCCGTCAGCGCGAAGCCAGGCCACGTGGTGACTGGCGGCCACCTCCAGGTGCCGGCGTGGAAGCCGGTGACCAGGACAGCGGCGATGACGACGATCGCGCCGAGCGCGCAGAGGATCGTCAAGGCGGCGACCGCGAGGCCCATCAGGGCGACGTCGCGGTCGAGATTGAGGGTGTCGGTGCGTGTGCGCGGCATCGGCCGCTCCTCCCGGGCAGCGGGAGAGCAGCAACACAGCGACGTTCATCGGAGTGGGCTCCCTCCCGGTGGCGGGGAGGGCGAACTCGGGTCGGCGATCCGGCGGATCGCGACGATCTTCGAAGTCCAGGCCGATAGCGGTTCGAGGATGACGCCGGTGCCGGTGTCGTAGGCGTTGACGATCAGCCCGTGTCCGGCGTACATCCCGACATGCCGCGGTACCTGCGCGGTGCCCAGCGAGCCAGGGATGAACAGCAGATCCCCGGGCTGCACCTGATCCAGCGAGGAGACGGCGTGCCCGGCGTGGACCTGGCTGACCGTCCCGGCGGGAATCCCGACACCGGCCGCGGCCCAGGAGGCGAGCATCAGCCCGGAGCAGTCGTAGGCGTCCGGGCCTTTCGCGCCCCACACGTAGGGCTTGCCGAGCTGGCCCAGGGCGAACCCGACCGCAGCGCGCTGGCGGACATCGTCCGGCAAGGTGAACCCTGGCGGCAGCTTCGTCGGATCGACCTGGCCCGGGTCGCGAGGGACATCCGATCCGCCCTGGTCCGGGCACAGGGTCTTCGCCTGGACGACGTCAGCGCCGCCAGGTGGCGCCGGCGGGGCGGGGTTGTCGGGCCCGGTCCAGAAGCGATCCACGATCGCTGCCGCGGCCGGTTCGCGCGGGGCGTAGCGGTCCGGGAAGCCGCTGTGCTGCACCGCCTGCTCGGCTCGGCCCGGGGCCATGGTGTCCCAGCCGGGCAGGGCGATCAGGGCGTCGAGGAACCGGCCGGTGGCGTAGACGGGGTTGAGGATCTGCTCGCGGGTGCCCCAGCCCTGGCTCGGGCGTTGCTGGAACACCCCGAGCGAGTCGCGGTCACCGTAGTCAAGGTTGCGCAACCCCGACTCCACCATCCCCGTCGCGATCGCGAGGACCGCGGCCCGCCGCAGCAGCCGGCGCTGCTGCACGACGTCGACGATGGTGCGCGCGACGTCCATCTCGCCGGCACCCAGCTGCTGACGGTCGACCACGACCGAGCCGCCGCCGGGACCGCCCTGTTCGCAGCCGCTCAGTTGCACGACCGTCGCGGTCACCGCGGGCACAACAATCAGGGCCAGGGCGAGAATCGGCAGCATCACCAGGCCGACCAGCGCACCGGCAACTGCAGCAACCATCCCGTGTGGCCTCACGACGACATCTCCACGAGATCGCTGTGCGCCGGCGGATTCGGCCGCCGGACCAACTGGGAATTGGTGTCGAAGACCTGCCGCTCGATCCGGCTGAGCACCGTCTGGACTTTGAGCCCGGTCCGGTTTTCGATCTTCCAGAGCGCGCGGCCTTGCCGGTCGTTGGCCCAGCCCGTGGTGGCTTCGTGTTCCTTATCCGACAGTGCAAGAACATCAGCCAGTTCACTCGCCACGCGAGTCGACTGTCCAAGCAGGACACGAATCGAGCACAGGGCCAGCAGGTCGCGGGCGATGGCGACCTCTTGTGAGCCGGTGGCACCGACGGAGAGGAAGTCACCGGGCTTGTGGCTGACCAACACCTGGATCTTGCGTTCCGCGCGCGAGAGCCGCAGTTCGCTGTCCACCGCCTGTACCGCGCGCAGGCCGAGGCGCAGTTGCCGCCAGATCTCGTCCCGGACGACGATCCGCAGCTCCCCGTCCTCCTGCAGATCCGTGGCCAGCGACGACCACGAGCCCAGGCAGGTCAGTGCGACGGCGACGGCTTGGTCGCCGCGGGTGCGTAGCTGCGAGAGGTCGAGGCTTTGGATGGGGGCGTTCCAGTCGACGGTGAAGTTCGTGGGGGCGTCGAACAGACCGGCCAGTGGGCCGCTGATCAGGTTGGCCAGTGCGTCGGTGATTGACCGGAGGTGGTCGAGGAACTGGCGGCGGCCGGCGAAGCGCAGTTCCTGCCACAGCTGGTCATCCGGGTCCGACAGCATCCGGTGGACATCGGGGATCGTGATGGGCTTGAGGTGGGTGTAGCCGTCGCTGACACCGAGGAGCTGCCGCAGCACCGCCGAGAGCGCGGCTTCGTCGGTGACGGTGGGCCGGTAGCCCTGGGCTTCGGCGAGCGCGACCAGCAGCTGCACCCACCGGCCCAGCACGCCGTCGAGCTCGTCGCGCTGCCGCTCGGTCGACCAGGCGTCCCAGCAGGCGGCCAGGGGGCCGAGGTCGAGGGCGTTGAGGCGGGCGCTGCTGCCGCGGCCGAGCATGATCGGCGTGACCCCGAGGGCGTGCAGCAGCGGGGTGTATTCGCCTTTGACGTCGCCGGAGATCAGGGTGCGGACGCCGGTGAGCATCATCCGCAGCAGGAACGCCACCACCGTGGAGGACTTTCCGCGGCCGGGCTCGCCGAACAAGACCACGTTCGGGTTGGTGCAGATCGAGCGCAGAACGAACTCGACCGGATGCAGGTAGAACGCGCCGCCGGAGTGGACGTCGTAGCCCATACGCGCTCCAACCGCCGGCAGCGGACTCGCCGCCAGCAACGGAAACAACCCGCCGAGCACGTGCGTGCCGGCCTGATAGACCTGCAGCGGCGCCGCCACCGGCGACCAGCCGCACCCGGGCCGGGCGAACCCCCGCCGCGGCGCAACTCGCCGGTTCACGCGCGCGCAACGGCCGTCCGGACGTCGACGGCCCGTCGGTCGCGTGCTGAGCGCAGGCCCGAAACTCGCAAGCAGTTCCGCAGCGGTCCGCTCGTCGGTGCGGTGGCTCACGATGACCCACCCCGAAGCCGAGGCAGTCCCACACCGACCGGCAGGACAGCAGCAACAAACCCGGCGTCCTGGGCCAGCTCCATCCGCAGCAGCTGGAAGCGGCCGGCGATGTCGTTCTCCAGCTTGGCCGCGTGGTCCTCGACGTTCCACGTGTCGGGGATCGTGACGGCCGCGGCGACGGCGAAGCGGACGATGCCGTGCCCGGCCGCGACCGCGTGCTCCTGCGCCCGCGCGCCGCCGGCTTCGCGGGCTTCGGCGGCGCCGGAGTTGAAGCCTTTGGAGGACTTCCAGTCCCGCATGGCGCCGGTGCGGAACCGCAACCGGCGCACAGCCTTGCGGGACCGATGCTGGGACAGCGTTTCGTAGTGGATGGCCAGGCTACGGCGCTCCCCGGCCGTCTTGACCGCCAGCAGCCCGCCCAGTGACCCGAATATCGTCCCGGCCTCGGGCATCAGCACCGAGTAGGACACGGTGGCGAAGCCGTCGTGGTAGTACGCCCGCGCCGAGGGTGCTGGTGCATGCACCGGGCCCGCGGTCGCCCACCGAACTCCCGCCTCGGTGCCCGCGCGATGGCGGCGCGCGGCGAGGCCGGCGGCGCTGGCCGGGTTGAACCCGGTGCGGACCGCGACCGCCAGCTCCGGACCCGAGAGCCACTTCACCCCTGTGGCGCCGAGGGATTTGAGTTTGTCCTCGAGCCCGTCCAGGACGCGGTAGAGCACCGCGGCCCGGCCAGCGACCCCGCCACCAGCCGCGGCAGCCGGGCGACGGAGGGCGCCTTCCGTGCCGGACAGGGTCACGAACACCTCGTGCCGCACCGACACTGCCCCGACCAGCCGATCCAGCTCCTCACTCGCCTGCCGCGCGAGCGCGGGAGCACCTGGGACGTCGTGGGCGGCGCGCCATGCCTGGTAGTCAGCGCCGTCGTCGGGGACGGTCCGCACCAGCAGGCTCATCCGGTCGATGACCTCGCGATGCCCGATCGACAGCAGCAGGTTCCCGAGCCGGTTGGCCAGCCGCTCGCACTGGGCGTCCGACAGCAACCCGACCCCAGCGTGGGTGAGCCGGGCGGTGGTGCCCCACCGGCCGTCGCCGGTGTCGTGGATCAGGCACACCCGGCCCACATCCCGCAGCGGCGGACCGTCCGGGAACCGCAGCCGAGCCAGCACCCCGGGCAGATCCGGCTCATCCAGGTCCTCGACCTGCCCGGCGACCGCCCGCGACTGCCACCGCGACCACCCCAGCGCAATACCCGTGCGGTAGAGCAGCAGATGCCCAAGCCAGCGCAGCGCCGGACGCCCGCGCACGGGCACGACCACCAGCGCTGCGGCCGTGCCGCACAGCCCGCCCAGGACCAGCGCCTGGCCGAAACGTCCAGCGGCCAGCGCGAGGATCACCGGGACGGCGAGTCCGACGCAGACGAACGCCTGCACGGGCGTCAAGCCGATGATCCAGCCCGCGCGCTCCTTTCGCGAGAGTCCTTTGTAGATCCGGGCGGCCGCGCTCACAGCAGCACCGCCGCTTCCTCGGCTTCGCCGGCCGCGGCCCCGCCGTCGTCCGGTCGCGGCCCATTGTCGGGCTTCGGGGTCGGCGGGGTCGGCGGTCCGGTATCGCCGGGCGGGTCCGGAGGTGGTGACTGGCCGATATCGCCATCGCCGTCGTCGACGGCCCCCGTCACGCTCGCCGCGCCAGGACCGCCAGTCTCGGGGACAGACGGCTCTGCCGGATCAGTTCCTGAGTCTCCGTCACCGCCGCTGGACACGCCGACTTCCGCCCCACCGGAACCGGAAGCGGTGCCGGCCCCCGCCGCGTCGCCGGAGGTGTGCTCGTCACCGGTCGCGTCGATCGGCCCGGCGGTCGTGTCGTCCTCGGCCGCAGCCTGGTCGAAGCGGTCGACGTTAGCCTGCTCCTGGCCATCGCCACCGTCCTCGCCTCCGCCGTCGCCGCTGTCGTCAGCGCGCTCGGTGCGGGCCTTGTTCGCAAACGCCCCGGCGATGCGCCCGGCGACGCTGTTGGCGCCATACGAGTCCAGACCCGCATCGGATAGCTTGTCCCGGAACGCGCCTTGCGGGTCGGAGTCGGGGTCGACGAAGGCGAACAGCTTGAACAGCACCAACGGGACACACAGCGCGAGGAACAGCACCCCGATGCCGGCCAGCAGCCCGGACAGCCCTTGTGCGCCGCCGACGATCGCGACGGCCAGCACGAGCACGAACGCCAGCGCGGGCTTCATCACGATGGCGACCAGGCCCCAGCGGACGAGTTTCCAGTACCACCGTGCGGTCACCTCGGCCACCAGGCCGGCCGCGGCGATCGGGACCGTGGCGACAACGACGTAGATCGTGGCCTCGCGGAACACCGCCTCGACCGCAAACCCCAGCCCGGCGGGGATCACCCCGAAAGCTCCGGCCAAGCCGAGCACGATGTTCTTGACCTCATCGGACAGCGCGTCGGTGAACCCGGTCATGGTCAGCGCGTCACGAAAGTTCCCTACCTGCAGCCCCGTGGACAGGACCGCTTCGGTCAGGCCGTCGGCGGCGGCGAGGAACGCCGCGACCACGCCGACGGTCACCGCGAGGGCGATCCCGTACTGGATCGGCCCGGTGATGAGGCGGACGAAGCCGCGGCCGCCATGCAGGACGGTGGTGATGATCTGCCAGAAGAACATGCCCAGCGCGATGGCACCGGAGATCCACAGCGTCATCGGCCACAGGATCGACACCGGTCCGTCCGTGGTGGACACGGTGAAGAGGGAGAACTGGTCGACGAGCTCGAAGGCGGTACGCAGGATGAACAAGGCCGAGGCCCAGGTGGCCTTCATGAGCGGCTCGAAGATTCCCGCAGCGGTCGCACTGACCGCCTTGCCGGCGAGGCCGCCCAGCGTGTCGAGCAGATCCAGCGGGCTCACCGGGCACCTTCCCGGGTCAGGGGACGGTAGCCGGCTGCGACCGATTCGGTGCTGCCCGGCCACGCGCAGGCGGCGTAGGCCGCGCGGGCGCCGGGAGCGATGCGCCAGGCGGACCCGGTCCAGCGCAAGGCCTGGCAGTCGCCGATGCCCATGCTCGTGCTCTGACCCTGGTAGTCGAAGCTCAGCTGCCCGAGCGTGCAGACGACCGCGAACCGGCCCTCGTCGGCGGTGCCCTTGATCAGTCCCTGCGTGACCTCGTAGGTCACGGTCAGGCCAGGCTCGAGTTCACCAGCGCGAATGCCGGCTTCGTCACGGAAGGACGTGAGCAGCGCGAGCAGGCCGTTGCCTTGCGGGGACGGGGCGTGCGGGAGCGCGGACTCGCCGTAGGCCCGCAGGTAGGTGGCCGGGTCACCGCCGCGCAGCGCCGTCTCGTTGAAGTCGGTCAGCCAGCCCAACGCGCCTTCCGCAGTCGCCGGGAAGCCGTCGGAGATCAGGCGGTTCGCGATCGGCGCCGGTCGCGCGACGGTGATCGGCGGCCCGGCCGTGGCGGCGGTCAGTTCGTGCGGGAGGGCCGCTTCGGGCGGCAGGGTCAGCATGGGGCGGGTGGCTAGCGCCGTCGCCTCGTCGACCGGCGCCGTGGGTGTCGGCGACGGCGCGGCGCCGGGCGAAGTTCTTGCCGGCGGGGACGACGGTGGTGCCGTTGCCCGCCGGGCAACCAGCACCACGGCGACCGCGGCGACGAGCAGGACGACGATGATCAGGCGGCGCGTTCGCCTGCGGGCGCGCGACGATTCGGTGGTGGTGAACATGGCTCAGCCGCCCGCGAACGAGTTGATCAGCGACCAGCCGATGCCGTAGAGGATCGCGCCGGCGACGGCGCAGAGCATCATGACGACGCCGACTTTCCCGGCACGGTGGTGATCGACCCAGCGGCCGCCGACCCAGACGATCAGCCCGACGAAGAACCCCAGGATCAGCGCGACGGCCGCGCCCCACTTGACGTTGTTGAGCAGCCCCAGGATCTTGTCGCCGCCGACCGGGGGCGGCACCGGTGTCGGATTGGGGATCTGGACGAGCCAGTCGATGACAATGTGCGCGGACATCGCGCCCTCCACATCGCACCGCCCGACGTCACGTCAGGCGGGTCAAGTGGGAGGGCGTTGAAGTTCTTTAGTTGCGCGGCGGGCTGGTCTCAGCCGGTGTCGCGCTCGGCGATACGGCCATCACGCCCGCCGGCAGGAGATGGCCATCGAGGGCTTAGGCGGCGTGTCCGCGGCGGCAGCACCCGCCAGTAACGGAGGAGGCGGTCGGCAGGCGTCCGCAGCGAAGAGGGTGTCACGTCCTCGGTGATGCCATGGGTGGCGATCTCGCGATTGTGGGGAAAGAACACCGCGTCAGGTAGCAGAACGCTGGTGCGGCGCCCCGCGGTACCCGCAACTCCCTTCGGCCAGCGGCGAGCCCCGACGACGAGCAGTTGCGTGGGCGGGGTGACTGCGCCCGCGCGCACCCACGGCGCCAAGCGGGCCAGGACTTGTTCGGCGTGCGCGAGTCCGGGCACGGTGGGCCGCACCACCAATGCCGGAATCGGTGACGGGCTGCCGACCCGCAGCCACTGCCTTGGCCCGAGCGTCGGATCGGAGGCCAGCCGCCACGGGTCGTGGCCGACGTCGACCACAGTCACGTCCACACCCCGGCCGCCGCCGGGATGCCAGTACGGCGGCGGCGGGAACAACACCGGCTCTCCGGCGGTCTCCGCGACATCGAGTCGCGCCAGGATCGCCCGCGCCCGCCGGGAGAACCGGACGCCGGCCGCGGAACCGGGCCCGTCCCTGCGCGGCCCGTCGGCCCGCGCAGCACGTCCGAGTCCCGAGCGGACCGGATCGCCCGCGTCGACGAGCAGGACCGAGCGGCCCGCCAGCTGGAGCGCATCGGCGATCGCGACAGCGGTGCTCGTGGCTCCGGCCCCGGGCGACGCGGCCAGGATCGGCACGATCCGGCCGAATGGCGACCAGTCGAGCACCTCGACCGCGTCCTCCGCGGGCGTGGCCCGCGGCTCGGTCTCCGGCGCGTCCACACCGGAGCGAACGTCCACGGGTAGGTTCTCGGATGTGATCATGACGGGCCTCCCCTCAGCGGTGGTGCGCCGGTGAAGGGTGCGGCGGTCACAGCGGGACCGTGCTCCAACCCCCTGTACGGGGTGGCGTGGGTTGCTTTCCCTCAGTAAACCGAAGATACTCGCAACGAGTGTGGCTCTTTGCATTCGATGGTAGACGGAACTTGCGATGTGTCAAACACGGTCCATCGCGGCGAAGTCTGACCCAGATGGTCACGAAAATGGGTGGGGTGCGGTGTGGGACGACGGTATGAGGATGAGCCGGTCTTCGACAGCTGGGAATCGACCTCGCCCGAGTACCTGGACTCGCCGATCCCGCACCGCTCCTACGCCGCCCAGCAGCAACTCACCCTCGACCTGCTGACTCTGGACACCTTCGCCGAGCGGTTGACGTACCTGTTCGACCATGAGTCGACCTACTACGTGCTCGACGGTGAGCCCATTGTCGAGACCGACGAGATCGCCCGCCTGGCCGCCGACGAGACGCCCGGATTCCGTAGCTTCGTTGCCCGGGTCCCGTTGGTCGCACGATGGGTGCAGGCCCGCAGCGGGTTGACCTTGACCAAGCAAGCCCTCCACAACTTCAAGGGTGGAATCCGGGAGAACGCACGCCCGCAGATTAACGATGCCTTGGCCGAGTTCTGGCGAATCCATCACAAGCTGCTCTACGCCAACGTTGCGGCTGCTGAGTTTGCGCTGCCCTACGACGAGACCGACCGCAGGGCCCATGAGCTGATGACCGAGTTCGGCGGGATCGGTGTCAACGCCCGGAGCATCACCAGTTACCTCGACGGCGCCCAGGAGGCGGACAAGCAGCAGTTGCTGAAGGTGCTGGAGCGGATCGCTCGTACCGCCCGCCATGGTCGGCCTGGCTGACGGTCCGGTGGCCCTGCACCCCGCCATCACGCCCGGCTGCGGGCGGCGGACTGACTCGGTCTCACCTTCGTCGCCAGCCGTTGCACCCAGCAGTCGCTCAACGAGTCACCGGCAGCAGCCAACCAGACCAGTCGCGCGCCGTCGTCGACGTGCAGCCGCTCGGTTTCCGGCCACCACACCTCCGCATCCTCGGCATCGTCGGTGCTGCCCTCGCGGAGGTGCCTCCTCGACGGGTGCGACAAGTGCGCGACGAGGGTGGCGATCGCGACCTCGATCTCGACAGCGGTGGCCATCGGTTCGATGTCCATGCCGCAGACAGGTGCGAGGTCCTGAAGGTCGCGCCGTATCGCGCGGCGCGTCGCAGAGTCGATCAGCTGGTCCACGACGAGCAGCGCGTCTTCGATTTCGACCAGCTTCTGGGGCTGAGTCAACGGGGGCCGGCGGCGGCTGGCCAGCAGAATCCGCGTCCGTCGCCACAGGCGTTCGATCGCGGCGTCCTGGCGTGCTGTGCGGCGCCGGTCGCGCCGGTCGAACACCGAGCGGGTCGCCGCGGCGAAGAGCGAGCCCAGAATGAACAGCAGCAGCCCAGCGGCGTCAGTGAATACCCCGAAGTGGCTGCCCCGGGGCAGATGGTCCGGGGTAGCCAGCAACCGGATAGCGCCACCGAAGCGCCAGCACAATCCAACGAGCGACACCGCGATACCCAGCTGGGCCAAGGCAACGCCGCCGCGGACCCCGGCCACCTCGCCCGCGGCCACCACGGTCAGCCCGAGCAGCAGCAGCGCCAGCCAGCCGACCATGTAGCCCAGGTAGATCGCGCTGTAGAGCTGGGAAGGCAGCGCCGGGTTGCGGGGCGAGGCGAAGAAGGACGTGTGCGCGCCGGCCAGCACGTACAAGGTGACCATCGCCGCGGCGCAGACCACGAAGATCGAGACCACGCCGGGTATGGGAAGGCGCAGCCGCCCGAGCGTATGCAGGAACGCGGCGACGAAGACCATCGCCAGCATCCCGAGCACGTGGTGAACGACGATCGCGACATTGTGCAGCCCAGTCAGGGCGTCCGCCCAGTCCAAGGTCATCGGGTCACCGGCCGCCATCGACAGCGCCATGCACGAGGTGCCGGCCGTCAACAGATGGCGGCTGAGGGTGTAGCCGACACCGCGGTTGACCAACATCTTCCGAGCCGATTCCGCTACGCCCGCAGCGGCGGCGCCGTACCAGAGGACGGTGACCGCGTCAGCCATCGGCACACAGGTGGCGACGGGCCCCGAAGGCGGCGCGCAGGGCCGTCCGGCCTGGCGGGAGCTGGCGGTCGCGGTGACGTGCGGTCCCGGCCCGCACGTGCGCCTGCAGCTGGTGGGCGAACTGCTCGGCTTCGAGCTCCCGCTGGCTGCCGGTGCCCGTGCGGCGGCTGCACACGTAGTCGCCCGGGTGCTCCAGCACCCAGTGCCCGACCTCGTGGAAGACGATGTGGTAGACGTGCGTCGGGACGGCAGCAGCCGCGACCCCGAGCAGGCACTCTGTCCGCATGCGCACCAGCAGGCCGCTGGTCCCGCTGCGCCCGGTCAGCATCCGCCCCAGGACCACGGTCATTTCTCGTTGTTTCCCGACGGCCTTCAGGAAGGCGCGTAGCTCGAACGGGTACCGAATCGGCAGCGTGGCGATGAGGCTCTCGCAGCGCCGGCGGAACTCCTCGTCCTCGTTTCTTGTGTAATTCAACTTTTCTCCCCTGGATGTTGTCGATCCAGCCGGTCCCCACCGGCCCCCTGGTCAGCCCTTGCCGCGATGGATCTTCATCACAGCAGGTCAGCGCGTTGCCGCCATCCTGACGGACGCGATAGACCTCAGACGCCCGGATGCGCCCGCCGGATCCCGCAGTCTTCGATTGCGGGGGTCATGCGGGGGTGTTTGCGGTCGTTGCGGGTCCGCACATTTCCCGCACGGGCCGTATTCCTTCCTGGTGGAGGGTTGATTTCGCGGTCTGCGAACGACTAGTCAGGAAGTCATGGTGCTGAATTCGGGGGACGCGCCGACGCGCGGGACTGTCACCGATCCGACGGCGTTAGCACGGGGGTTCAACCATCTCGATCCCGTGACAGCCGCGACGGCGTACGAGACGCTGGGCGCGATCCGGCGGCGGTGTCCGGTCGCGCGCAGCGGTGAGCTGGGTGGGTTCGTATTGGTTACCGGGTACGACGAGATCCGCGAGGCCGCACAGGCCCCGGCACGGTTCAGCGCCTACGTCGACGGGCTGGGCGCGGCGGCGGTGGTCACCGAGATGCGGGAGGCGGTGGCACCGATGTTCGAGACCGACGAGGAGCACCATCACCGGTGGCGGCGCGCGCTGGCGAACTTCTTCACCCCGGCGGCCGCTGCGGCTCAGGAGCAGTACGTGCGGGCGATCTGCCGTGAGACGCTGCAGGAACTGATCCCGCACGGGGCGGCGGACGTGGTCGCCGCCTTCACCCAGCAGGTGCCGCCCCTGGTCATCGGGCGCGTCCTCGGGCTGGCCGAGATGGAGCGGGCGTGGCTCTCGGAGCACGTCCGCGCGCTCTACGGCACCGGCACCTTGACCGAGGCCCAGCAGATCGGCCGGGTGTACGCCGACTTCCTGCTCGGGCAGATCCGCGAACGCCGTGCCTACTCCGGCGATGACCTGCTCTCGCGCATGGTCATGACCGAGGCCGATGGACACGCCGCCGGCGAGGACGAGCTGGTCAAGATGACCATGCTGATGGTCGCGGCCGGGCACCTGACCACCGCTGACGCCTGCGCCACTGCAATCTTGCAGCTCCTGGAGGATCCCGCGCTGCGCGAGCGCATCGTGGCCGACTTCGGGCTGCTGGAGGCGTTCGTCGAGGAGCTGGTCCGCTACGAGCCGGCCGTCGCGGCCACCGGCCGCACCGTCACCGCCGACACTCACTTGGGCGGGATGCCGCTCTCACCTGGGGATCGGCTGCTGCTGGCCTGGGGTAGCGCCAACCGCGACGAACGCCACTTCGACCAGGGGGACGCGTTCCGGCTCGACCGCGCGCGCGGTCGGACGCCGCACCTGGGGTGGGGTGCCGGTGAGCACCGCTGTCTCGGCCGCCACTTGGCTCGGGTCGAGCTGCGGGTCATGCTGGAGGAGCTGCTGCGCGCGCTCCCCGATGTCCAGCTTCAGCCACACGCCGCCGTGCGGCGTACCTTCGGGGTCATTCGCGGTGTGGAAGCGCTTCCGGTGCAGTGGAGCCGTCGCTAGCCGCCACGTACGCCTGATACCACTCGGCGAGCTCGGTACGGCCGCGCAGGTTCAGTTGCCGGTAGATCTTCGTCAGGTCGCCTTCGACCGTGCGCGCCGAATTGTGCAGGACCGCGCCGATCTCGATATTCGACTTCCCGTCGCTGACCAGGCGGGTGATCTGCCACTGCCGCTCGGTCAGCGGCGGCGAGGCGGGGTCGGTGTCGCCGAGGGCGAAGGCCACGATGCGGTCGTCGCGCCACCGGCCGCCGGCAGCTCGTGCCGCCTCGAATGCCTCTTCGCCGATGCCTGCCTCTCCTGCGGTGCCGTGGATGATCGCGTCGATCGCGATGTCGCGGTGATGGCGTAACCCGGGTAGGCCGTTGAACCGGACGCCGTGGCGGGACTGCAGGCTGTCCGACCCGCCATACAGGTACGCCGCGCCGAGGTAGTCACCGGCCAGTACCCGCTTGCGGGCTTCTTCTTCCACGCCCCACGCGGGTCCCCACAGGTCGCCGAGTTTCACCTGCGCGCGCAGTGCGTTGCGGGCGCTGGCCTGCGGCCGGGATCCTTCGGGCAGTCCGCGGGTCCATTCCGCCCAAGTGATCGCCCATTCCGCGCCGCTGGCGTGGGCCTCATCGAGGCACCACTGCGACATCCGGTCGGCTTCCTCGCCAGGGCCGAGCAAGCCGGCGGTGAGGGCGTGGAACAGCCCCGCCATGTATTCCGAGCCGTGCGCTCCGGCCGCGCGGAATCCTTCCCGGGCCGCGTCCAGCTTCGCGTAGCCGCTGCGCCGTCCCAGGGCCAGCGCGTCGTAGGTGCCGTCGACGAATTGCACCGCTGGCGCGTTCTCCATGCCGAGCTGCCGGGCAAGATCGAGGCATTCGTCGCGGTGGGCTTTGCCGCGGTCGCGAGCGCCGAGTGCGATCCAGATCCAGCCGACCATCGCCAGCGCAGAGACTCGCACCGGTGACGGCTTCGCGGGCCTCGCCCGCAGGAGCTTTTCGATCTGGCGGCAGACGGGAATCTCGGTGGCGAAGAAGTACGGCGCGCCGGTGCGCAGCAGGTCGACCATGATCGTCAGCCCGCGCTCCACCTGCCCGCGTTCGGCGCACCACGTCACCGCCGTGGCGATGTTGCCGGACTCGGCGTTGACCCCGGTCAGCCAGCACATTTCGTCCGGGCCGAACCAGCCGTCAGCCGCGTCCCGCGCCAGCTGGGCGACCCACGCGCAGAGGCGTTCCTCGATCGCGTCCTGGTCGCCGAAATGCCGCAAGCACCGCCGGCCGTACTCTCGCAGATAGTTGTGCTGCCGGTACCGACCCTCCGCGGACGCGCCTTCGATGATCGAGTGCTGGACCAGGTAGTCCAGGGTCGGGAGGATCTCGGCACGATCGACGGCGGCGTCGGCGCAGACCTGCTCGGCCGCCTCGAGGGTGAAGCCACCGGTGAACACCGTCAACCGGGCCCACACCCGCCGCTGCACCTCCGAGCACAGCTTCCAGGACTCGCCGATCGCCACGTCCAGGGCCAGATGATGCGTCTGGACTCCGCGGGTGCCCGGGGCATACCGCAGGGACAACCCACCCTCCAGCCGTTGGAACACCACGCGGGGAGACCGTCCGGTGCTCAGCTGGGCCGCGACGAGTTCGAGGATCAGCGGAATCCCGTCGGACCAGCGCACGAGCCCGACGATGACCGACCAGTCGTCGTCCGCGGTCAGCGGCCGCCCAGCCAGGG
The DNA here is from genome assembly GCF_014873755.1 of Amycolatopsis lexingtonensis. Lineage (NCBI taxonomy): Bacteria > Bacillati > Actinomycetota > Actinomycetes > Pseudonocardiales > Pseudonocardiaceae > Amycolatopsis > Amycolatopsis lexingtonensis. The sequence continues at coordinate 273,120 of NZ_JADBEG010000001.1, read as the reverse complement.
CGGCGCGGTCTTGCAGCAACCGGACCGCGTCGCAGTCCTCGGCTTCGGCGCGGTCGGCGTTCTCCTCCGGGACGCGAAGTGGATTGATGTGCACGATCCGCGCGCCGTGAATTTGCAGCCAGGCGCGGCTGGTCGCGAGGATCTGCAGCTGTGGCGCCTGGTTGATCAGCAGGTCCACGAGTTCTTGGACAGGACCGAGTAGTTGTTCGCAGTTGTCCAGCACGAGCAAGACGCGTCGGTCACGCAGGAACCCGATCAGGACGTCCAAGGGTTGAGCGTCAGGCTGGTGATTCGCGACGCGTAAGTCTGCGAGTAGCAAGTTGCAGATTCGCTCGATCGCGGGTTCGCCTTCTGCCTCGTCGCTCATTTCGGCGAGGCGAACGAAGGCCGCCGCGTCGTAGCTATCGCGTCGCCGCCAGAAGACTTCTCCGGCCATGCGCGTTTTTCCGACTCCGCCACTGCCCGTCATCGTCACGACAGGGATGCCTTCGTCGAGATAGCCCTCAACCTCGATCACCTTGCGTGACTGGCCGATGAGTGTCGTGGGATAGGCCGCGCCCGGCAAACCGGTACTCGGTGATGGTCTACGCGCCATGATGCAAGCGCGTCACGCCGGTGGTGATCGTGATGCTTGCCGCCGCGACTTGCGCCTCCAGCATTGCTCCTCCTCGTACCGTCCCTGCTCGTCACGGGCACCGATCAGCGCCCGCACCAGCCCCTCGCCGGCGAGAAACGCGTTCACCCTAGGCATGCCGCGCTCCGTGTCATGTTTCGTACCACGGGCAGCACCGCGCCCCTCAAGCGTTAACCGAGGGAACACTCAATCGGGTTAATCGTCAACAACCAGGTCGCAGCACTCCGACTACGCTCAGTAGCTATGTGTGTTTCGGTCGATCGGCCGAAAACAGCTACACAGCGAAGATCACCAGAAGCACCTAATTACACACGTTCTGCAACATGAGTCGAGAGAAGTCCAGTTAGGCGTACAAAGACGTCCGATCGACAGACACACACGTTGACTTTTGCCGAGAACTGGTTATTGTTCGTTTCAGCAAGGCGGATCGTGTTCACGCCGGGCGAGGCGTGGTGCAGGCACGGTCGGCTGACACGTTAGGACTGACACGTGCTCAGATCATCATCATTCCACGTTATGGCCCGCGGACCGCCGTGGCGTGTCGATCCGACGACAACCTCCGAAGTAGATCCCTCTCCGGTCGCACCGCGACCGTCACGATGACCAGGCCCGCACGGCCGGTCCACATCATCCGAAGTCTCCGCTCAGCCCACCTCGCGTATTCCTGGCTGCGGCACGAGGCACGCCCCAGCACCCCGTCACTCGACGGGCAGACCGCTGGATGGCGTTTCCCTTTTAATACAAGGAGAAACCTCGATGCACAGCCGTCTTTGGCATGCCCTCGCCGCGTCCGCGGCCCTACTCGCCTCCACCGCGGCCACCGCCGTCGCGGCACCCGACACCCCCGCGAGCGACACCGGCGGCCGTGCGCCGATCGCCGGGAGCACCCCGTCCTGGGCGACCCCACACACCGAAGTCGCCCGCAGCAACGGAAACACCGTCCGGCACATCCAGGTCGCCCTGGCGCTGCGCGACCAGCCCGGCGCCGAACGCCTCGCCGCACAGCTGGCGACACCGGGCAGCGCCGAGCATGGCAAGTTCCTGTCCTCACAGGCGTTCCTGGACCGATTCGCCCCGACGCAGGATGCCGTCGACCAGGTGTCGCAGTGGCTGGGCACGCAGGGGCTGCGTGTGACCGGGGTCAGCGCCAACCGGCACTTCGTCGACGCCGAAGCCCCGACCACCGCGCTGGAAGCCGCGTTCGGGACGAGGATCGCCGCGTTCCGGACCCGCGTCGACGGCGCGATCCGCACTCTCACGGCCCCGGCATCGCCAGTCACCGTGCCGGCCTCCCTGCGCTCCTCGATCACCGCGGTGCTCGGCCTGGACGACAGCGCCGCCCTGCTCAAGCCCCAGCACACCCGCCCCACCGCTACGGCAGCCGCGGCAGCGGAGCAGCATTGTGCGCGCTGGTGGGGCGAGCAGAACAACACCGACGTCCCGCAGAAATACCCGGCCGGCTTCCAGTCCAACTCGCTGTGCGGTTACACCGGCACGCAGGTCCGCGCCATGTACAAGCTGGACAACGGAAAAACCGGTGCCGGTACGACGATCGGTGTCGTCGGCGCCTACAACTCCGACACCATCGTCGCCGACACCAACAACGCCGCCGCCCAACTCGGCGTCCCGCCGCTGGCGGCCGGGCAGTACAGTGCCGTGCTACCGCAGGGCGGATTCACCGACGCGCAGGAATGCGGCGCCGAGGGCTGGAACGCCGAGCAAACCCTCGACGTGCAGGCCTCCCACACCATCGCCCCGAGCGCGAAGATCCGCTACTACGCCGGGAAAACCTGCAAAGGGACCGGTATCTACGACGCGTTCAACCAGGCCGTCACCGACAACGCCGTGGACGTGATCAGCAACAGCTACGGCAACGCCGACGGCGAACGCTCCCTGCCCCAGGCGGCGCGAGACCAGTTCAACAGCATGGCGCTGCAGGCATCGATCCAGGGCCAGACCATCACCGTGTCCACCGGCGACGCCGGCAACAACTCCGGCCCCGTCGGCCACCCCACCACCAGCTTCCCCTCCTCCAGCCCCTGGGTCGTCGCGGTCGGCGGGACCAGCGTCGGCCTGGACCAGAACAACCAGCCGAAGGTGCTGACCGGATGGGAGAACAGCGGCAACACCCAGTCCGGCAACAGCTGGGCGCCGCAGAAGGATGCGGATGGTCCGTTCGCATCCGGCTCAGGCGGTGGCAGCTCCGCCCTCTACGACGCGCCGGACTGGCAGGCCGGCGCCGTCCCCGGCGCAGGTGGGAAGCGGGCGGTGCCGGACATCGCGGCGCTGGCCGACTCCTACACCGGGATGCTCGTCGGGCAGACCGTCAAGGGCCAGTTCGGGATCGGCTCCTACGGCGGTACCTCACTGGCCTCACCGCTGATCGCCGGGCTCGTCGTCGACGCCCAGCAGGCCCGCTCCGGCACCGCGCGGGCCGGGCTGCTCACCCCCGTCCTCTACAGCCTCCGCGGGTCGAGCGCGATCGCCGACGTCATGCCCCAGAAGGCCGGGGTGTGGACGCCGATGATGCACGCCTTCGGCGGCGTCGCCGTCCCCGGCGGGCAGGGCAGCTACCTGATCGACTTCGACGCCCGCCCGCAGCACCTGCGCAGCGGCCCCGGCTGGGACAACGTCACCGGCCTCGGCACACCCGCCGGCGGGTTCATCGACGCGCTTTCCCAGTAGCCCCAGCTCTTTTCGTGGCGGTCCCGCTCGAGCGCGGGCGGGATCGCCGCGGCCTCCATCGACCTTGAGGAAGGACCGTTTCATGTCCGAGATGCCACAGCCGGCGCCGAACCGGTGGCGGGTGCTCGCGCTCTGGCTCGCCGGGATCGCGCTGGTCGCCACCGCGGGCGCGCTGCTCGCACCATCGCAGCCCGCGCTCGACGGCGCTCGCGGCGCCGACCCGGTCGAGCTGGGCGTCGAACTGCACGCCCCGGTCGTGGCCGCCAGGGCGATCCCGAATCTCGCGGGGCTGCCGGAGGCCAGCACCTTCAGCACCATCCCGGCCGCTCCGCAAGACGTGACCGCCGATGAGGTCCCGGACGGGCAGCTCGTGAATCCGACCGTGCCGGTGCCGGTGTATGACCAGCCCGGCGGAGCGGCCATCGCCGTCCTGCCGACTACGCAACTGGGATCCGACACCTGGGTGCCGGTCATCGCCGACGAGCCCGGCTGGGTGCAGGTGCTGCTGCCGTCACGACCCAACGGCTCCACCGGCTGGCTGTCCACTCAGGACAGCACGCTCACCATCAAGTCGACAACCGACCGCATCGTGATCGACCGGGCCGCCTTCCAGCTCACGCTCTACCGCGACCACCAGCAGATCGGCACCTGGAGCGTGGGCGTCGGCACCGCGGCGGCACCGACCCCGGCGGGGCGGACGTTCGTCCTGGCCTCGATGACGGATGCAAAGCAGAAGTTCAGCCCGGTGATCTTCCCGCTCGGAATCCACTCGGCGACCTTTTCGACCTACGGCGGCGGGCCCGGCACCACCGGCATCCACGGCTGGCCCACCACCGACGTGTTCGGCCGCCCGTCCAGCGACGGATGCATCCGCGTCCCCGCCGACGCCCTCGCCACCTTAACCAATCCCATCGACCCGGTGCCCATCGGGACTCCGGTCGCCATCCGCTAATCCCATCGCGCCAACACTTTGTGGAGAGATCAGTCATGAATACCGCTCGTACTGCCCTCATCGCTGCCGGAGCCGGCGCGCTGCTCATCGGCACCTTCACCACCCTCGTCTCCAGCTGCACCCCGGCGACCGCCGCGCCACCCGCTCTCGCCGCTGCCGCGGCGGCGACGTCGATGGCGAGCGGGATCTCCGTCTCCGGCGGCGAACACCTCACCGCCCGGCCGAGCGTGTCCAGCAGCGGCGCGATCAAGACCGCTGGCGGCTCGGTGTCCACCCCGAGCGGCGCGGTCGTGGCCAGCGGCATCAGTCTGCAAGCCGGCGCCGGGTTCGCCGAGGCCCACGTCGCGTCGGTGCGGGTCGGCGGGACCACGGTCGGGCCGTTCACCGCGACCTGCCGCAACGGCTCGATCACCACCAGCGCCCCCAAGGCGGGCAGCGGCAACCTCAAGGTCACCGGCGGCGGGCACGGCACCGCCGGGGTCATTACCGTCACCACCAGCACCGCCCCCACCCGCACGGGCGGATCGGGCGGACCGACCTCGGCCAAGCCGACCCCCGGCACGGCGATCACGGTGACGGTGGCGACGGTCAGCTGCGGCGCCGGAACCCCGCCGCCGCCGACCGGCAACCCGCCCACCGGCACCCGCCCGGCCCCGACGCACAAGCCCGGCGCACCCGGGACGTCCCGGCCGGGCAAGCCTGGCCAGCCGGGTGATCGGCACCAGCAGGGCGACAACCCGGGTGACCGGACCGCGCCCAAGCCGCAGCCCAAGCCCGGCCACGTCGCCGTCACCGGCTGATCACCACCAGACCGCGCGGGCCCGCGCCCCATCTCAACCCTCGATCGCGGGCCCGCGCACCTCCCACTCCCATGTCCCCGCCGGGCGCCCTCCCCACGCCCGCACCACCACACACCCACTCGCCGAACAGGGGAGAGCTCCATGTCCACGCTCGTTTTCAGCCACCCCAGCACCGACCAGCTCGACTCGGCCACACGCGAGGACGTGCGGGCCGTGCACTTCGTCGGATCGCTGCCCGCCGTCCTGACCGGCGACCACCGCGCGACGATGCAGTGGTTCCTCGACCACACCCCCGACACGACGTTGAGCGGGCTGCCATGCGACCCGGACCCGCGGTGGATCATCGACTGGCTCGACGGCCTCGCCGCCGTCGACGCCCTCGAACCCGTCCGCACCGGCGCCTCCGCCGACTACGACGACATGCCGACCTACCGCCTCAAGCACGGCCGCTGGCTCGAATCCGACGACCTGTCCCTCGGCCGCGCCGTCCACACCGACGCCGTCATGGCCGCCCGCGCCCAGCTCCACGACGACCGCGATCTCCCGCCGCATCAGGTGTCGATCCCGAACCCCTACGACCTGGCACTGTTCACCTTCGGCAGCCCCGGCGCCGCGGTCACGCACCTGCCGGTGTTCCGCCAGGCCGTGCTCGACGACGTCCACACCATCCACCGCCAGCACGGCAGCCAGGTCGTCTTCCAACTCGAGACCCCCGCCGTGCTCGCCACGCTGGACCGCACCCCGCGGCCCCTGTGGCCGGCCGCCGTGCGCGCGCTGGCCAAGCAGGTCGCCCGGGTCTTCGCCGACGGCCCGCGCGAGGCGACGTGGCGGATCCACCTCTGCCACGGCGACCTCGGCCACCAACCCCTGTTCGCGCTGACCGACCTCGTGCCCGCGGTGCAGTTCCTCAACGCGCTGCACAAACAGCTACACCGGCTGCGGATCCCGATGCCCGCCGCGCACATCCCGATGTGCACTGGCACCCAGGCCCCGTCGACGGATCCGCGGTTCTACCGGGCGCTGCAGCACCTGCGCCGCGACATCGACGTCATCGCCGGCCTTGTCGACGAAACCCACCCCAAAAACTCCCGCACCGCGCTCCGGCTGGTCGAGACCGAACTGGACCGGCCCGTCCTCGCAGTGGCCGCCGCGTGCGGGCACGGCCGCCGGCTCGTCCCCGACGCCGTCGCCAACGCGGAACTCGCCTGCGAACTCGCCCACCACACCACCGACACCCCCGCCCGCTAAAGCCGCCTGGAAGGACTGTCGAGATGGACGCCACGACGACACCGATACCGTCCACGGCCGGGAATCTGGCCGGCGAAGCCGAAACCCTCACCCCGATCCTGCGCACCGGAACCGTGCCCACCCGCGCGCTCTCCGGTGGCCGGATGCATCTACCGAGCGCCACCACCCTCGCCCCGCAACGTCACGATGCCACCGAGAGCGCGATCGCGATCATCAGCGGCCACGTCGCCGTCCTCTCCGGCAACGCCATGCAACCCTTCCACCCGCAGGCCGGCGACATCGTCTACATCCCCGCCACCCTGCCGTACGCGGTGGTCAACCTCAGCAACAACGCCTCCGTCCTCGCCCTCGTGTTCCGCACCGACCCAGGCTTCGACACCGACGTCCACCGGATACCAGAACTCGACCACGCGGTCCGCGACCAGATCCCCGACCTGCGCCGCGCCCACCACGAGGCCCTGCTCACCCGGCGCAGCGGCCGCGCCCGCCGCACCTGACCCTGCACTCGCCCTCCATCCAGCATCACGCCACCCGCCGACCAGACCCGTTCGGCGCCTCCCGTCACCTGGCGTGCCACACGACCGGCTCGATCAGGAAGACGTCATGCGAACCTGGATCACCGACACCGCCCGCGACCTACTCGCCGACCCGCCACCCGGCGGGCCGCTCACGCTCGACGAAATCGCCGCCTGCGCCGGCATCACCCGCCAGCACCTGCGGGCCTACTACTGCTCGGTCGAGGCCATCGTCGCCGACCACGCCGACATCCCGGCACACTCGAACCAGCTGGGCCGGTGCTGACGATGCGCTGGCGAAACCTGCATCTGCGCGGCGTCGGCGCTGCGCTCGGCGAAATCGTCGCCGTCGACGACCTCGAGTCCAGCCAGACACCGCACGGAGCGACCAGCCAACGCGCCGTCTCGATCGCCCGCGACAGCACCGGCATGGACCTCGCCGTCCGCGCCGGCTGCAACGCCCTCGCCTCCATGGCCATGACCACCACCGGCCCGCTCCCGGTGCCCGACCTGCACTTCCACACAGCAATCTGGCGCGGCAGCCGCGGCATCGACTTCTGGTCCCGCGCCGCCTACGTCCGCAGCCGCCTCGGCCTGCCCGCCTGCCGCGGGATCGCCAGCGAGCTCAACGCCATGAGCAACAGCCTCGTCGGCGGCATCGACATCTCCGCCCGCGTCCTCGCCGGCAGCCCCGACTTCGCCACCGTCCTGCTCACCGGCGGCGAAACCTTCGGCCCACCCGCCTTCGACCACCTCACCGCCGACCACGGCATCGCCTACGGCGACGGCGGCTCCGCCATCATCCTCGGCCGCCAGCCCGGCCTCGCCCGCGTACTCGCCACCAGCTCCTACACCGACCCCACCCTCGAACAACTCCACCGCGGCAACCACCACTTCGCCCCCGCCGGCACCACCGAGCTCGGCATCGAACGCATCCGCGAACGCAAACGCCAATACACCGCCCTCGTCGGCGCGGCCTCCGTCATCCGCCGCAACCACGAGGGCGTCCGCGCCGTCGTCGACGAAGCGCTCCGCGACGCCCAGCTCGACCTCGACCAGCTGCGTTGGATTCTGCTGCCGCACTACGGTCGACACCTGCTCGACACCCAGTGCCTGCAACCGCTCGGCATCACCGCCGACCGCACCCTCTGCCACGCTGGCGACCAATGGGGCCACATCGGACCCAACGACCAGATCATCGGCCTCACCCACCTCCTGACCCGCAGCGCCGTCGCCCCCGGCGACCACGTCGCCCTCCTCGGCATCGGCATCGGGATGACCTGGACCGCCGCCATCCTCCGCATCGACACCGCGGCACCAGGCCTCGCCGTCCTCGCCCCGCCCCTGCGCTGGCCCTGGCGCACTCCGGCCGACGTCCCGCGCTAACCAGCGCCAGCGCCTGGCCCCGTCCAGGCCGAACTCCCGAGGACTCCCATGCCCGACACCTACCTACCGTCGCGCCTCGACCAGGCACTCTTCCGAGCGCCGTTCATCGTCATCGACGCCGACAACCGCGCGCACACGATCACCCACCGCCTCGACGCCGCAGCCGCCATCCTCAACACCGACGGCGCCGCGCGAGCCATCGTCGGCACGCTCCGCCAGCCCCTCATTGCCATCGACATCGACCCCGAAGACACCGGCGCTGGTGCCGACGCGGGCGAGGTCGTCGCCGAACAGCTGCTCCTCTGGGTCGACCGCCATGGGCTGCCCTGGCTCCGGCGCTCCTCCGGTCGCCCGGGCCACACCCACCTCGTGATTAAGGCGCCGCCGTGCCTCCGCGAGGAACTGCAGCGCGTCGTCCACGCGGTTGCCACCTGGCAGAACGTCTCCGCCACCGTCCGCTCAACCCTCCGGCTCACCTCCTCACCACATCGACACGCGTTGCCCAGCCCGATACTGAGCTGCACGTTGACGACCAGCGACGTGCCGGATCTCGTCCCGGCCAGGGCCCCGCGGGCTCCAAGACCAGCGCGTCGACGGGGCGCATCCGGTGGCAGCAGGTCCGAACGCGAGTACGGCCACGCCCTCGCGCTCGCCCGCGCCGGCCACGCTACGGCGCACGCTTGGGCATTCGCCAACCTCGCCGGCACCAAGGCCCGCGAGATCGGGCGGCAAGCCTGGCGGCGCTGGTTCTGGGCGCCCGCCACCACGATTGCCGCCGCCGAAGGCCGCCTCACCGAGCAGCAGGCCTGGGACCTTTTCCGCCAAGCATCCCCAACGCAGGCCGCCCACGTCGGAAGAGACGTCTGGCGCCGCAGCCGCTGGTTACCCGCACTTCGCGAGGCGACCGAAAGCAGGCCGCGACGACGACGCCTTGAACCAGGTCAGGCCGGTGACCACCAAAACGACCCGTCACCTCGTCAGCTACGACACGTCCGCGCCGTGCTTCATTCAGCATTGGACAAGCAGTTGTCGTACGGAAGCAGCACGATAGTGCGGACCAACACGATCGCCGGCGTCCGGATCAGTAGCTTGCGTGCGGTTCTCGATGCGTTCGCGTACGCAGTCCTCGCGACACGGGGTTCCATCTCGATTCGCCACTGGGCCGAGCGCGCCGGTCTCGATCCTAAGACCGTTCGCCGAGCACGAGACGCCGCACTCAAATTGGGCATCCTTAAACGGGTACACCACTACGCCGGAGGAGAAATGGATTGTGACGCGTTCGTTATGGGCGAAGGCGCAGCTGTCGCTCGTGACAGGGAATTAACTTCCCCCACTCTGTACACCCCCACCCACGGCCAGGCCGACACCCTCAGGCTGCGAACCCAGCATCAGCGCGACAGGAACCAATTCGCGCTTAACCGCAACCTGAGAACTGCGGCCACTAAGATCGGCTGCCAGCGCCCCAAAGAAGAGCCTTCACTTGCCGGCAGCATCGACGCCGCTCATCACCGGCAGTGTGAACTCACTGGCGTCGACCGCCCTCATTTCCGAGACTGCGACTTCTTCCATCGCGTCGATTGCCTTCGCGGGTATCGAGATGCGCCCTCGCGTTCGAATCGCCGGGAAAGCCCCTTCATCTATAGCGCGGTAGATGGTCATGGCAGAAACGCCCAGCAGCGTTGCCGCCTGGCCAACAGTCAAGAAACGCGGCGCGCTCGCAGTAGATTCGGACATCACAAACCTCCGGTGCTTCATGGCAAGGGAGAGGCTGGTGACGGCGGTCCAGGTGACCGCCCGGCATCGACACCACTAGCTCCAGCATCCGCCAGAAACATCAACTCGTCAACTGGCCCGACGACCGCGGCGACATCGACACGTCTCGCTCGCCCGACAGGTCACGACGAAATCCTCCGCAGAAGTCACTGACAATCGGGCGGGCTTAATGCCGTAGGAGTTCACGTTCTGGCCGAGCAGCGTGACTTCGAGCACGCCCTCGGCGACGAGGGCCTCGACCTCGGCGAGGATCTCGCCGTGCCGGCGGTCGCGTTCCTTGCCGCGCAGCGCGGGCACGATGCAGAAGGTGCAGGTGTTGTTGCACCCGACCGAAACGGACACCCAAGCTCGCGTGGGACGACTCACGCTTCGCGGGCAGCGTCGAGGGGAAGGTCTCGAGCGACTCGAGGTTTTCGACCTCGGCCTCGGCGTTGTGCCGAGCGCGTTCGAGCAGCGTCGGCAGCGACCCGATGCTGTGCGTCCCGAAGACGATCTACCCGCGACGCCCGCTTGACGATCTCCCCGCGGTCCTTCTGCGCGAGACACCCCCGACGGCGATCTGCAGGCCGGGGTTGGCGACCTTGTCGGGACGCAGGTGCCCGAGGGTGCCGTACAGCTTCTTGTCGGCGTTCTCCCGCACGGCGCAGGTGTTGAACACGATGAGGTCGGGCTTGCACCCGGCGCTCACCGGGACGTACCCGGCGTCCTCAAGCTGCCCGGCGAGGCGCTCGGAGTCGTGCACGTTCATCTGGCAGCCGAAGGTGCGGATCTGGTACGCCCTGGGTGCCTGGTTCTCGGTCATCGTCCCTCAGGGCTAGCCTCGCCTGACCAGGTCAGGCCGCCGACCACCGCACGACGGGTCAGCCAACGGCCAGCAGCGTCGCCGGGCGGGAGCGGGACAACGCCAGTGCCGAGAGCGCCGCCAGCCAGAGGGCCAGGACCAGGAGGGGGGTGGCCGGCGAGCCGGAGACGGCCCCGGAGGCCAGCTCGACCAGCTGGTAGATCGCCCGGGTGGGCAGGTAGTCGGCGATGGCCTTCAGCACGCCGGGGAACGAGTCGATCGGGAACCAGAGGCCACCGAGCATCGCCAAGGGGAAGAACACGGCGAGCGCCAGGAACTGTGCCTTCTCGCCGGCCGCCAGCAGGCCGACGACGAGCCCGGCGGCGACGAAGACCAAGCTGGCCAGCCAGAGCGTGCCGGCGGCGGCCAGCCAGCGAACGGGTGCCAGCGAGACGTCGTTGACCATGGCGCCGATGAGGAACACGCAAGCCATTGCGGGCAGCGTGAGCAGCCACGCGGTGATCGCCTTGGCGGCCAGGTAGGACCGGCTGGTGAGCGGGGTGAGCAGCACCTGCCTGCTCCACCCGTCGCCGCGTTCCATGCCCAGCCGGATGCCGGCGCCGTTGAGCGCGCCGAAGAAAGCACCGGAGACCGACATGGCGAGCATGTAGTCGCGCGCGAAACCGGGACTGCTGGAAAGGGCGTCGCGGACGACCACGGTGAACATCAGGTAGAACGCCGCCGAAAACACCACCGAAAACACCAGGAAATAAACGCTGCGGACCAAGCACAGCGCATCTGTTCGGGCGTAGCGCAGCACGTCAGGACTCCTTCTGGAACAGCTCGACCAGCGCATCCTCCAGCGAGGCGGCGGTGACCGAGAGATCACGGACGTCGGCGATGGCCTGGTAGAGCGCGGGAAGGGTGGCATCACTGTTCGTGGAGTTGAGCACGACCTTGTCGTCGTGCACCTCCGCGGTCCGGACGCCGGGCAGGCCCTCCAGCACTTCCTGGTCGGGAACCGGGTTCGCGTGGAACGTGATCCGCTGACCGGCCATTGTGGACCGGACGGCGTTGACGGTGCCGTCGGCGACAACCAGTCCCTCGCGCAGGACCACGACCCGGTCGGCGTTCTGTTCGGCCTCTTCAAGGTAGTGCGTGGTGAACAGGACTGTGATGCCGATCCCGGCGCGCGTGGCCAACACCGACCAGAAGCGGCGGCGGGCCTCGACGTCGAGTGCGACGGTCGGCTCGTCGAGGAACAGAAACTTCGGGTCGCCCGCCAGCGCCAAGGCCAGCTTAAGGCGCTGGCGCTGCCCCCCGGACAGCGCGGACACCGAGCGCTTGGGCAGGTCCTCGAGCCCGACCTCGGCGAGCACGTCGGCGGGCTTGCGCTGCCCGCCGTAGAGGCCGGTGACGAGCTTGACCAGTTCACCGACCCGGATTTCGCGCATCAGCCCGGTTTCCTGCAGCATCGCACCGATCTCCCCGGCGTCGACGGCTGCGCGCGGCCGCTTTCCGAGCACCTGCACCTCACCCGCGGTGGGAGCCAGCAGGCCCAGCATCACGTGGGTGAGCGTCGACTTGCCCGCCCCGTTGGGGCCGAGCAGGGCGACCCGTTCGCCGTGCCGCACGTCCAGGTTCACGCCCCGCAGCGCGGTGACACGGCCGCGATCGTAGGTCACGTGGATGTCGCGTACGCGCAGGGCCGCGCCGGAGTAGGACATCAGCTGCTCCACCTTCGCCCCAGTGGGTTCTCCGATGACGACGTCCAGCCTAGGAACAGCGGATTCCATCCGATAGTGCGGGCGTGTCACCAAGATACGATGACACTTGTCACCATTGGGGCCGTGACCTCGGACAAATCTTCAGCTGCGTGGAGTATTGACCCCGACTTCGGACGCGAAGATGCTTCTAGGGCGTTCACGGGCGAACTTCGGCGCCATGCAGTCAAAAGCATGACATGGGGGTCAGAAAAATTCCAACCCGCAACCTGATATCCGCTCTTGCACGCGATCAATTTCGCAATTTCGACATACCGGAAAGGAAGGCTGATCAACCATGAAGATCGAGAGCGTGGCGGTCGTGGAGCACAGAAGCTCCGCACTCCAGCCGGGCCTGGTGGCCTCGGCCGACGCGAGCGCGTTCGGCGTCGTGGTGCCGGGTGCATCCTCCTGCTGCGCAGGCTGCACGTCGTCGTCCTGCGGCGCGGTGGTGCGACCGGTCGCCTGACCGGTCTGAGGTGACGCGGTCGCTGTCCGGGCGGAGAGCACCCGCCCGGACAGCGGCCGCGGCGCCGATTCTATCCGAGCACGCCCGCGCGAGCAGACCAGGCGCCGGCGCTCCCAAGGGGTGAAATCCATGATTCCCAAACCTGTGATCATAAACGTCCCGGTCGACGACGTCGACACGGGCATCAAATTCTACGAACAATTCCTCGGACTCACGATGGCTCGTTCGCTGTCCTATGAGGTGTCATTCCACGCACCGGTTTCGAGCGATGGAATCCTGCTCACGGTGAACAAAAGGCATTTTCCGGGCGAGGGCGTCACCGTCATGTTCCACGTCGAGGACCTCGACCGGGCGCTCGAGGACTGGAAGGCCGCCGGGGGCACCGTCGTGGCCGGTCCCTACGACCTTCCGCTGCCCCACCGGATCCGCGAGGAGTTCCGCGACCAGTTCCGCGACAGCCCGTTCTACCGGGGCGAAGCGGGAGACAGCATGGGCCGCGGGGCCAGCCTGAACGACCCGGAGGGCAACCGGCTCGGGGTGGTGGAGTTCAACCGGTGGGCGCACGCGACCTTCGCGCTCGGCGAATACGCCCGGCCGGTGACAGCCGATCAGCTCAGGGACCAGCAGATCGCGCTCGGCCGCCGGATCCCCGCCACGACACAGCTGTTCGAGAGATGACCATGACCGAACACGAAACCGGCTTCGCCCAGGTGAGCCTGGGCCTCAACGCCTACCGGCCGGTCACGCCGGACCTGCGCGCCGTGGGCGTGCGCACCCACCAGCTGCGCTTCGACAACCTCGGCGTCGACCAGAACGCGACCGCCCAACGCATCGCCGAGGAGTTCCTGCTGGCAAGCAGGTTGCGGGCGCACGACCGGGACGGTCAACTGTCCACTTCGGACTACTTCGGCGACATGATGGTCACCGTGCTGGCCCAGCTCGACGACGACCCGGTACCGCCGGGCCGCACCGTGGATCTGCCCGAGCGGCTACCGGTCACGATGCAGCTCGACGAAGCCGCACTGCGGCGGCGCAGCGTCCGCGGGTTCAGCGGCGACCCCGTGTCGCTGGCCGAGCTGGGCACCCTGCTGCGCATCGCCGACGGGGTCACCGCCGAGGCGGACGTCGAGCTGCTGCGTGGCGGGCATGAAACCTTCCGGTTCCGCACCGCCCCCAGCGGCGGCGGGCTGTACCCGATCGCCCTGCACGTCGCCGCGCTCGACGTGACCGGGCTGCCCGCCGGCCTCTACCGCTACCAGCCGGTGCGCGACCTGCTCGTCCGCGAGGGTGACCGAGGGCAAATGGACCGAGTGCTGGAGGCGTTCGACCACCCGGGCACCGCCATCGGCCTCGACACCGCCGCCGCGCTGGTGGTCATGGTGGCCACCCCGTGGCGCAGCATGCGCAAGTACGGGCCGCGCGGGTTGCGGTTCGCCCTGCACGAAGCCGGCGCGATCGCCCAGAACATGCACCTCGCCGTCACCGCATTGGGGCTGGGGTCGAGCGACTGCGCCAGCTTCCTCGACGACCCGCTGCACACGGCCCTCGGCGTGGACGGCACGATGCGCGCCGCCGTCCACTCGGTGATAGTAGGGCGGCCGGAATGAGCGCCCACGCGGACCTGCTGGTCTACCTGCACATCCCGTTCTGCCGGTCGAAGTGCCACTTCTGCGACTGGGTGACCGAGGTGCCCACCTCGGAGCTGCTGCTGCGCGAGACCGACCAGCCGCGCATCCGCCACCTCGACGCGTTGTGCTGGGAGATCGCCGAGCGCGGTGGCGCGCTGGGCGAACAGGGCTACACCCCTTCGATCCAGTACTGGGGCGGTGGCACCGCGAGCATCCTCACCACCGACGAGATCGCCCGGCTCGGGGCGGCGCTGCGCGAGGTCTTCACGTTCCGCGATCTCCAGGAATCCACCATCGAGTGCAGTCCGGACTCTCTGAGCCCGGCCAAGCTGGCGGCCTTCCGCGATGCCGGCTTCACCCGCCTCTCCAGCGGGGTGCAGTCGTTCGACCCGGCGCGCCTACGCACCCTGGGCCGCAGCCACGACGCCGGCCAGGCCCGCACTGCGGTCCGCTGGGCGGCGGAGGCCGGGTTCGACGACATCAGCATCGACCTGATCTGCGGCTTCCCCGGGCAGTCCGCGCACGAGGTGGCCGAGTCGGTGCGGGCCGCGCTGGACCTGCCGATCACCCACGTCGCGCTCTACCCGTATCGGCCCGCGCACGGCACCGTGATGCGCCGCCAGCTCGGGCGCGGCGGGCGCACCATCGATCGGGACGAGCAGCGCCGCGGCTACGCCGCCGGAGCCGAACTGCTGGTCGGCGCCGGGTTCCCGGAATACGCCATGAGCCACTTCGGCTCCCGGCAGTGCTTCTCCGACCTGACCTACTTCCAGCTGCGCTCGGACTGGGCCGGCTTCGGATCCGGAGCCACGTCCGTGGTCGGCGGCCGCTACCTGTCACACGCACGGGGCAGACTGCTGGACTACAACCGGGATCCACTGTCGTTCGAAGAGGACTACGAGCTGTCCTCCGCGGCGATCGCCCCGCGCTTGCTCTACCAGTCGCTGACCACTTTCGAGGGCGCCGAACGGGCCCGGTGGCAGGCACGCACCGGCCGGGACTTCGACGAGATCATGGCCGAACCGGCGTGCCGCTCGCTGCTGGAGTTCTTCGAGTCCGTCACCACCGTCGTCCGTGACGAGCGCGGGATCCGGCTCCCCAGCACCGAGATCGCGGACGCCTTCATCGATCTGCAGTACCTCAACGCACCCAAACAGGGCCGGGCCCAGCTGTCCGCCACCGCCGCGGCCCTCATGGGCTGAACCAGAGCAAGGAGGAAAGCCGTGTTCGGCCGTCGCAATAGTCGCACCGTCCGGATCAAGCCGACGTTTTCAGTGATCCCGCACGACGCCAACACCGTGGAGCTGCGCTCCGGGGTGTGGAACCCGCAGTCCTTCACCTTGGTCGACCACAGCGGCGGGGGCCGACTGGCCACGCTGGTCCGTGGTCTCGACGGCACCCGCGAGCGCGCGGAGCTGGCCAAGGAAGCCGGAGTCACGCGCACCGAGCTGGAGGCGCTCATCGACCACCTCGACCAGCTCTCCGTGCTCGAACGCCGCCCCTCGACCGCGCTCGACGCCTACCTGGAACGCACGGTGGGAACGACGGTCGAGGCTCCCGCCTTCCGCGAGGTGCGGGTGCTCGGTGACACATCCGTGGCCGGTCAGGTCACCACCCTGCTGGGCGGGCACGAACAGCTGTCCATCACCGGGCCGGGCGCGCACACCGAACAGCTGGAGCTGCTCGACCGGGTCTCACTGGAGGTTCTGGAGGACGGGCTTGCCTTCGAGCGGCTGGTCGAGCGGTTCGAGGACTGGCGCGGTTCCATGGTGGTCCACGCCACCGAAGCGGTGCACCCCCTGCGGCTCGCGGTGCTCAACCGGCTCGCACTGGCGCTGGGCACGCCGTGGCTGCAGTCCGCGGTGGACGGTCCGCTACTCCTGGTCGGCCCAACCTTCGTCCCGGACAGTTCGGCCTGCTTCACCTGCTTCGAGACCCGCGTGGTGATGAACCTGCGCGAAGCGGCCAGCTACCAGCGGTACAAGCAGGCACTGGCCAAGGCGCAGGAGGTCACCGGGACCGCGGCCGAAGGCCTCGGTGTGCTGACCTCGCTGGTGGCGAGCCACACCGCACTGGAGGCGGTGAACTTCGCAGTCACCGGATCGACCAGCACCGTCGGCAAGGTGCTCGGGATCTACCTGCCCTCGATGGAGGTGGCCTACTCCGAAGTGCTGCGCCTGCCCGGCTGCCCGTCCTGCGGCGCCGTGCCGGAGCGCGACGGCACGGAGCTGTACTTCGACGTGCGGCGGTGGGTCGATGCCTGAGACGCGCACCGAGTCCGGGCTGCGGCTGGTCGAGCCGCCCGACGCGCAGACCGCCCGGCTGCGCGCCCGGATGCACTCCCCCCTGTGCGGGCTGATGCCCCAGCTCGGATTCCTGGCCCGTGCTCCGCTGGCGCCGCGGATGATCGTCTCCGGTGGCGACCTGACCGGCGTGCACGTCCTGCGTGACCAGCCCAAACCCCAACTGGGCAGCTACCACATCGGCGGGTACGGAGTCCGGCCCTTCGAGTCGTACATCCGCACCTTGGGCGAAGTCTGCGAGCGCTACGCCGGATTCGTCGCGCCGGTGAGCGGCCGCCACCCGGTGCGCTTCTGCACCGCAGCCGACCTCGGCGGCGAACCGCACTTCCCGGTCGAAACCCACCGCCTCTACACCGCGGAGCAGTTCGCGTCGGGTGCGTTCCCCTTCTCCCCCGCCGACCGGAGTTCGCCGCTCGGCTGGTCGCGGATGGTGGATCTGCGCACCGGGGCGGACACGTGGGTGCCCGCCCAGCTCACCACTGTCGGCTACGTCGTGCGTGACGTCGAAGGCGAGCGGTGGCTGCAGCCGGCGGTCACCACTGGAACCGCCGCCCACACCGACCCCGACCGGGCGGCGCTGGGCTCACTACAGGAGATGGCGCAGATCGACGCGGCGATCGGCCACTGGTACGGCCGCACCCGTTCGGTGCGGCTGCGTCGCGACACCCGCACGGCGGCGCTGTGGCGGCTGGTCGGCAGGCATTGCCACCCGCTGGGCGGTCAGCCGGAATTCCACCTGCTGCCCAGCCCGGACCTGCCCGGGTTCACCATCGCCTGCCTGCTCCGCGAACCCGAGCGACGGCTACCGGCCGTCGTCGTCGGCCTCGGTGTGGACGGAGCGCTGGAGCCGGCCATGTACAAGGCTTTCCTGGAGGCGGCGGGAGTGCGCGCGCTCGCCACCTGGGCGGCGGTGCGGGATGGCGTGGACGGCCGGGCGGCGGCCGAGGACGGGATCTTCGATCTCGAAAGCAATGTCGTCCTGGCCGCCACCCCGCGCGGCTCGGAGGCCGTCGAAGCCCGGTACGGCGACTCCGACGAAGCCGCTCCCGGCGACTTGCCGCCGGACGCCGAGGCGTCCCCCGGCGAACAAGCCCGGGCTCTGGTAAGTGCGTTCCACGCGACCGGCAAGCGCCTGTTCGCCGCGGACCTCACCACGACGGACATCGCCTGCCTCGGGTTCGTGGTGAGCCGGTTCTGGAGTCCGGACCTGCTCACCCTGCCGCTGCCGAGCGCCCCGGCCGCGGCGCACCCGCGGTTCGCCGCCTACAGGGGCTTCGCCCGCCATGACCCGCATCCCTTCCCCTGACGGCCTGCCGATCCCGGCCGACACCCGCGTTCTCCTGCTGGCGACGGTCGTGGTGCTCGGGAGTGCGGGCGTCACCCTGGCCGCACACGTGCACACCCGCTGGCCGGCTCTGCGCCGGTTCCCGATGCTGGGACTGCACTGCACGGCCGGGTCGGTGGTGGTGCTCGGCGGGTTGGCCCTGACCGGACCGTCGATCCTCGCGCCGGCCGGCCTGTCCTGGTGGCGGTTGGCGCTCGGGGCGGTGCTCGGCCCCGGGCTGGGTCTGCTGATCGTGCCGGTGGATCGGCGGATCACGGCCTGGTGGGGCGTGCGGTCCGAACACACGGTCCGGGAACGGCGGTCGCTGGAGCTGCGCTCGGCCAAGGCTCGCCCGGCCGGGATCGCGGCCGGTTCGGCCGCCGCCCGCACTCGTCGCACCGGCCTCATCGAGGCTCGCAACGACTTCGCCCCCACCGCGTCGGACCTGCGGGTGCAGCTGTGGCTGCTGGTGGCTGTCGCGGTCGTAGAAGAGCTGATGTTCCGCGGGGTGCTGGTGGCGCTCGGCCGGCAAGCCACGGGGACGTTCCTCGTGGTGCTGTGCGTTCTGGGAGCACAGCTGGCGTTCGCGGTGTCTCACGTGTTCTTCGGGTGGGGACAGGTGCTGGCGAAGCTGCCTTTGGCCGCACTGACGACGATCGCGGTCCTGGCGACCGGGACGGTGCTCCCCGCCGTCGTTGCCCACGTCCTGTTCAACGTCTCCGTCTGGCGCTACCACCGCGCCACACCGCGGGTGACCCCCGCCGGCCAGGGGAGGTGGGCGGCGTGACTCCGGTGGCGGTCCGGGTCCTCGTGCTCGTCGCGGTGGTCATCGGCTACTACTGGCTGGGCAAGACCGCGCTGTTCAAGGCAGCGGGCACCCTGGCCAAGCGGACACGGGCGAAGGCCGGGAAACTGGACGTCGCGCAGCGGACCGCCGTGCTGGAGTTGGCCGCCGCCGGCCTCAGCCATGTGCTGCTGGTCGTGCTACTGGTCCTGGTGACCGGGGTCGGCCCGGGTGTCGTCCTCTCCGGAGCCGATCGGCCGGACCTGCTGGCTCTCGGCGCCCTGTTGGGCGTCGGAGAGCTGGCGCTCGGGTCGCTGCTCTGCCGGGCGGTCATCGAAGTGTCCCTAGCCGCCAGGCTCCCGGCGCGGACCGGAGCACACCTCGGGAGCACCGAGGACGAGCAGGGCACCGGGCTGCGCTCATGGCTCGGCCGTTCCCGTGGCGGGTGGATCCGCCACCACCTGGTCACGCTCAAGGTGCTGCCGTTGCCGGTGGCCGTCCTGCTCACCGGCACCCAGGTGGCCTCCGAGGAGACGGTGTTCCGGGCGATTGCGCTGACCTGGCTGCGCGACGCCGGGCCCGCCGTCGCCCTGAGCACCTCCATCGCCCTGTTCGTGGTGATGCAGGCCTTCTTCATGTCCTCCTGGCAGGCAGCACTGTTCCCGGTCGTCGGGGGCGTCGTCATGGGGATCGTGCACGGATTGGTGTTCTGGGCGGTCCCGGCGGTCGCGCCGCTGGTGGTCGCTCATGTCGTGTTTTTCTTCTTCGCGGTCCTCTGACCGCTCGCGGAGGTGTGCCATGCAACACGGGCTGTCGTACCTGCCGGACGCTCGGGAAACGGACCTGCCCGCCCCGGACTACTTCCGGATGCTCCTGGAGCTCAGCGCCCTGGGCGACCAGGCCGGGCTGAGCCACGTCAAGATCACCGAGCACTACCTGCGTCACTACGGTGGGTACTGCCCGAGCCCGCTGGCCTTCCTTTCGGCGGTCGCCGCCCGCACGGACCGGATCCGGCTGCTGACCGGCTGCCTGCTGCCCGTCTTCCACCACCCAGTCCAGCTGGCCTCGGAGACGGCGATGGTCGACGCGATGAGCGGCGGCCGGCTCGACGTCGGTTTCGCCCGCGCCTACCTGCCCTACGAGTTCGAGACCTTCGGCGTGCCCATGGACGGCAGCCGCAACCGCTTCGTCGACACCGTCACCGCCGTGTGCGAGCTGTGGACCCGAGAGGGGGTCAGCGCCGCCACCCCGCACTTCGCCTTCCGCGACGCCACGACCCTGCCACGGCCGGTACAGCGACCGCACCCACCGGTGTGGATAGCGGCGGTCCGGTCGCGGTCGAGCTTCGCCTGGGCCGGCGAACGGGGCTTCGGCCTGCTGGTCACCCCGGCGCTGACTCCGCTCGAGGAGATGGCCGACCACATCGCGGTCTACCGGGAGAGCCACCTGGCCGCCGGGCACGACCACCGGCCTCGGGTGCTGGCCAGCCTTCCGCTCTTCGTGGCTGATACGACGGCTCGTGCCCGCGAAGTCGCGGATCCGCTGTTGCGCCACTACCTCGCCGTGTGGGCAGCATCGGCGGCGGCGTGGGGCACGACCGTTTCCACCGACTACCGGGGGTACACCGGGATGGAACGCGCCATCCGGGCGATGACCCCGGAGCGGTTCCGGACTACCGGCAGCGCCGTTGTCGGCGACCCCGCGGAGGTGGTGGACCGGGTACACGCGATCGCCGAGGTGCTCGACGTCGACGGCTTCCTGTGGCAGGTGGACTTCGGCGCGGTGGACCCGGTCACCGCACGCGGCAGCGTGGTCCGGTTCTGCGAACAGGTCCTCCCGTCGGTCGCGGGGGTGCCGGTGCCCTGAACGAGACCCCATCTACGCAGGTGACCACGCCTTGTCACCTTGCTGACCTGTACTACCTCCTCCTGCGCTGCGTATCGTTTCCGGTGTGGGGAGCGCGGGGAACGGAGACCGGCCGTTGCGGTGGCTGGCCGCCGCAAGGCTGGCCGCCGTGCTGTCCACCGCGACCGTGGCGGACCCGGTGATCGGGGCGATCACCTCCTTGGGCTGGTCGTCTCCGCGGACTCTGGTCGGAGTGCCGCTGGCGCTGGTGGTCGCGGCGTGCACCGCGAGCGTCTGCTGGGTCTCCATCCCGCCGCCACAGCGGGCCGCGGCCCCGGTGGCCCTCGGCGGCGTGGTGATCGGATCGATCGCGCTGACCCCGGTGCTGACCGACAGGTGGCTGTACACCGCTCCGTTCTTCCTGCTGTCCGGACTGCTGCTCTCGTTGCGTGGTCCGGCCAGGCCGGCGGCCGCCGCCGCCGTGTTCGCCGGCGTGTTCGTCGCTGCCCGGGTGCAGGGGCACGACCTGCCCAGGACGGGTGAATTCGCGCTGATGCTCGCCGGGTTCGCGGTCGTCCTGACCGGAGTGATCGGCGTGCTCCGCGTCTACGTCGACCTGCATACGGCCCAGGACGACGTACGACGGCTCGCCGGCGACGCAGAGCGGCTGCGGTTGGCCGCCGAACTGCACGATAGCCTCAGCCACGACCTGGTGCGCATCGCGCTGAACTGCGACGTCGCTGCCGCCCGGCTGCCGGCCGAGGCGGACGGGGACGTGCGCTCGGCACTGGCTGCTGCGTCCGCCGACGCACGCGACGCCCTGCGCGGAGTTCGTGAGGTGATCAACGGCGACCAGCGCGCCGACATCCACGACGAACTGCGTGCGGGAGCGGGGCTGCTGCACGCCAGGGGGATCGAGATGGTGCTGCTCGGCCAGCCGCCAGCCGGCGTCGAGGTGCTGCGGTGGGTGGTCCGTGAGGGGCTCACCAACGTGGTGAAGCACTCCGTCGGTGCGCACCTCTGCCAGATACGGTTCGCGAACACAGCGAGCCACCATGAGGTGCGCATCGAGGATAACGGTACCGGCGGCTCCGTCCCTTCCGAAGGCGCGGGACTGACGGGGTTGCGCCGCAGGGTCGAGTCCGCGGGTGGCTCCCTCGACTTCGGCTCTCGCCGTTCGGGCACCACACTGACTGTGCGGCTGCCGGCATGAGCGTCCGGATCCTCTTGGCGGAAGACGACGCGCTCGTCCGGGATGCGTTCACCATGCTTCTCGGCCTGCAGCCCGAACTCCACATCGTCGGGTCGGTGGCCACCTGCGCCGAAGCGGTGACCGAGACCGCCAGGCTGCGCCCGGACGTGCTGCTCGTGGACCGGGTGCTGTCGCCCACCCCGGCCTTCGCCGACGGGATCGAGGTGATCCGGCACGTCACGCGGACCCATCCGGACGTCAAGGCGATAGTGCTCACCGCGCAGGGTGATGCGGCGCAACTGCGCCGGGCGCTCGACGCCGGAGCGGCCGGGTTCCTGCAAAAGTCGGTCACGGTCGAACAACTGCGTGACGCCATCGTTTCCGTCATGCGCGGGGAACCTGCCCTCGACCACGATTTGTCCGTGCTCGCGCTGGTTCACGAGCGCAGTCCGCTCACCCCTCGGGAGGCGCACGTGCTCACCGCAACGCTGCGCTTTGCGAGCGTGGCCGAGATGGCTTCGTCGATGGCGCTGTCGCCCGGCACGGTGCGCAACTACCTGTCCAGGGCCATCGCCAAGACCGGAACCAGCAACCGGCACCTGGCGGCCAAGCTGGCGCGCGACCGCGGCTGGATCTGAGCCGCCGGCTCGCGCGACCGCCGCGGTCTCAAGCGCCGGCGACGGGCAGACCCCGGCCGACCTTCAACCGTCACCCGCAACTTCCAGCCGCCGCAGAGCTGAGATCTTCCGGCGCGAGGGCTATCACGTCGCGACCGGCAAGACCTCCGCCGAGCAGTACGGCGTACCCCAGATCCGCAAGCGCGCATTCCTCATCGCCCGCCTCGACCGCGAGGTCTCCGTCCCGGAGCCGACGCACCGGCCGTACAAGCACGGTGTCGGCAAGCACGAGGGCGACCAAGACCTCCTCCCGTGGCTGAGCATGGCCGATGCATCGGCTGGGGAACGGCCTACCGGCCCTTATCCGACCATCGCGTCGCGCATCACCGGGGCCCAGGACCAGACCGGGAGAAGCTCCACGGTCCCGGCGCCCAAACCGATCACGTACTGACACCGACACGCCCTCGCACTCTGTGCTCTACAACACACTTAGGGCGTCCCTCGCGTGACCCATTTCGTGACCCGAAACCGTGTTCAGCCGTGTGAATTGTGGCGTCATGCGACACAACCCTGAGGCTATAGTTGCTGGTAGAGGCCTTAGTCGGCACCGTCACCCACTCTCCTAAAGTAGGTGTCCCAAGTTCGAAACTGCCCGGGTCGAGGGCGCCTACGATGACCGCACTACGCCAGCACCGACTCCTCAATACCACAATGGTACCCACTACCAGTCCGGTCTGACCTGGACCGCTTTCAGCAGTAGCGCATAAGAGTCATTACGCGGCACCAAGCCGTCCCCTCCAGGCCCCACGGCCAGCCAGGCAAGCAGCGCGGCGAACGTCCGCTCACGCCGAGAAGCGGATGGCCGAAGCGACGTACGGATGCTCACTGTCGCAGTTGAGGGACAACGGCGCGATCAGTCGGCATGCTCGTGATCGCTGTAGTCGGCGTGAATCCTCGTCGACGTTACCGCCATCGATCGAGCGCAACGCCTCGAATGGCGTACGACCCGTTGCCTCCCCCAGGGCCGTGACAGCTGATGCCGCCAGCGCGGCCAGGCTCCACGCTGCCATCACCACGTCCCACGGACGGCGGCGTCGGTGAAGTTCTAGTCATCCGCGTCCTCGTCAGCAAGGTACGCAGCCACCTCTTGCACCGCAGCACGGCGCGATGCCCGTTCCCTTCGTCGGCGTTGGTGGCCGACGTCGTGGAGACGGCGAAAGGTCGGCCGGCACTGCTGGTCACGCACTGGCTCACGGAGTTCGCGGCCCTGCACGCTAATTGCTCTAGACGCCCCGGCCTGATTGCCGCTCTCCGGATCACGACTGTCACTACGCCTGACATCACGGACCGGTCTCCTCTGCGACTGAGTACTCCCACGGCATCCGGTTCACGTGCTCATCGAGCCATCGGCCCGAATCCAGACCGATCGCTTCGAGCAGTGCTCGCGTGGCCCCGGCCTTCTCGTCGCCTGCCGGTCGGCGCCAATAGGCCGTGTGCGCCAACGGTGTCCGGCGGCGGACCCAGGGTGACGTCGTCACCGAGACGTCCTTGATCCCGCAGCCCAGAACCGACGCCAGCGGACCACCGATCGGATCCCCGAAGACCAGCCATCGCGCCGGAAAGTACAGGTTCGTCCAGCGCACCACCGCGAATGGCGCTCCGGATGTCAGCACCTTGATCGACCGCACGTGCCCGTCCACGAGGTACTTCTCGTCCATGGTGAGCTCGTCGCCAGCGCACCGAGGCGGGCACACCGGCAGTTCGAACTGGGCGATTCGAGTACGTAGCTCATACGGCGACCGGGCCATCAACGTATCCGCATAGGTCAACGGACTGCCCACGGTGACTAGATCCGTGATGAGCCAAGGTTGACCCAACCGGCGGTACTCGCACCAGAGATCACGTTGCGCCTTCCGGTAGCCGTCCGACTCGCCCTGCGTGGCGATCGGTTTGCCGAGCCAACCGGTGAACTCCTTCCGAGCAGCTTGCCGGACAACCAGCGGCCGACCGTGGGACCGGTGCACCTCCAGCCAGTACCGGCAGATCAGGTCATAGCCGATCACACTGCCCAAGGAATGTCCCACGATGACGATCCGATCGTACCTCCCTTCCGTGTGCAGCCTGCGCAGCAACGACATCCCACTGTCGCGGATGGACTGACGGACGGCGATGTTGTCAGGTGCGTCGTCGAAATACCGGGCCGCGTCACCGAGAGTCGAGATGATCACCGCGTTCACCGCGGCGCCGCCGACCGACAACAGAAGGCCGACCCAGCCGATCTTCGCGAGACCCGCCACATCGGAAAAAAGCCGGCTCACCCCGTCGACACCCACAGCGATGACCAGCAGCACAGCGGCGATCACCAACGTGAGGAGCACACCGTAGGAGAGGTAGAAAACCGGGCGCAGCCGACGGCTGATGTCGGCCGGCCGGCGCAGCATCAACGAACGGAGCCACGCGGTAATGTGCCTAAGCTTCGTCCCGGGAACCTTGTCCGCCCAGTAGAGCTCGAAGATGTCCGTGCGAGGTCGATGGTGCGTGCGCCGCAACTGATGTCGCCGCAGTTCGTACGACCGGGAAACCCGGTCCGGTTTGCTCCACATCTCACCGGGGCTGACTAGCGCGTCCGTGAACCGCCTGAGGGTCGCCATCGGTCGCTGGCTCCCGATCCCGTGGACGACCACAACGGCCTGTCTCGCACGGCGACGCTTGCGCACCTCGTCGATCAGGTATTCGGCTCCGGTCAGGACGGCGGACCACCCCTCGGCCGCGGCGCCGTCGCCACCCTGAGCGGTCACGACGAGTTCGCTGCCTTTGCGGTCGGCTCGGATTGCCAGAGAGGCCCGTTCACCTCCGGGGAAACATACCTGGAAGACGGCACCCGGCCCGACACCCTCGATTCGCCCCGACACACTCCCTTTGCGGGGAAAAGGCGCACCGACTTCCATGCCTGGATGGGACGGATCAGCGAGCCAGCGTCGCATTCCAACTCGGGTGCTCAGCACCTGCCACGCCGCCTCCGCTGGGACGTCGAGTCCGCGGCGCGCGACGTACGCCCCTTCATCCGCCACCATGCGGCCCTCCAGCTGCACTCACCGGTACCGAGGACAAAAACAAGGCTATCATCGCTCCATGAGCGACGAACAGATTCGCGAAGAATTGGCCATTTTAGTCGTCGAGGCTCTGGAATTAGGCACCGGCAAGAACGAACGGGACGTTATTGACGACCTGTTCTCGGCGTTCGGGATGACGTTCGCCGCCCTGGACCGCAGGGTCCCACGGCAAACGCCCAACCGGGCCGCTTTTCTCCGGAAGGCGGCCGCGGAACAGTTGGCCGACGCCGCACCTACAGCGGGCGCTCTGCTCAACGAAGTCATGCGCTGCGGTGGCCGCTTCGTCGCCATGATCGACGAGATCTACCGTTACCTGACTCGCTATTCCGCGACGACCAGCGGGACGAATGAAACCTTCCGGCTCCAGCGAGCCGACGTGGACGAGCAACAACTGGTCATCAGCCCGGAGTTCATCGAGCGGATACGAAAACTTGAGCAACGCCTCACGACTTTCGAAATCGGCCGCATCGACCACGATGCGCTGCGATCGTTCACCGTGGTCGACAACGGTGCCTTCTACGGAAGCTGGCCGATCAGTTCGAGTAGCGGAATCCGGCTCCTGGATGGTCTGCTAGCACTTGCCTGGATCCGGCCCGAGGTCGCCTCTCGCATGGCCGGTGACGACGCCCACCTTGAACCTGCCCTCGCCCCAGCGGGCTGGGAAAGCGCTGCCGATGCCCTGGCAGCCGCCACCGCGGCCGGGGAACGGCTGGTCTCGGTCGCCCGGTGGGTCGTCCGAATCCACCTTGCCCACATCGATCTCCTGCCGACGGACACCCCCAACCTTACCAACGAACTGTTCCTCACCGATCGGCCGGACGACGTTGCCCGACGGGTCGAATTGGAGGTCGAGCGCTACCGGACCTCGCGGGTGATCACCACCGAAGCGGAGCCGGCCTCGGTCACGGACGTCGAAAGCCGCCTCGACCTGGGCCTCGATTATGACTTGCAGCCGGTTGCCCTGGAGGCAACAAATCGTCATGGGACGGCGGTGGGTGCCCTGGCCGGCTTCGTCGCGCAATGGCACCGCGGCCGGTCGAGACCCCGCTCTCGTCAACAGCTCGAGCCTGAGTTCGCCGATCCGGCTGCTCTCACCGCCTGGCTTGCCACGCTGGCCGACGCGGCCCGCGAAGCAGCCGACTGGCTGGCTTCGGAGGTCTTCCGCCCGACCGGAACCGCTGACGTAACTGAATTCCTGGAGTCCTTCGAAGAATTCCTCAATCTCCCGCTTTGGCGCCAGAGGGACCTGCTCTACGAGGTATGGGTGCTCTGCACCACCATCGACGTTTGCGAACAAGGTGGCTGGGTGCCGCACCTGGTCGGTGCTCCCGGACCAGACGGGGTGTGGGTGCTGTCGCAAGGAGCCGCGGACGAACCGGCCTGCCGCCTAAAGCACCGAAGGGAGCCGCGCCTGACCTTGGACGTGTGGCACGAGCCCCGGTGCCGCACTGCGGACGGCGAGCTGACACCGGACGTCACCGTGTCGACCCCGCGGCCGCACCGCCGGGAACTGGTCGTCGTCGAGGCCAAGGACCGCATCAAGATGCCGCACGGCAGCCACCCTGGTGAGACCCGCTCTTCGACCGCCCTGGGCGTCGCCGACCGCTATGCGACGGGCCTGCGACCGGAGGTGACCTGGGTCGTCAACCACTGCGACTACCGCCAGGAAAGTGATCCCGACTCCGAATACGGCAACGCGTGGGCGCGAGTCCGCCTCGCCGAGCAGTTCCGGCCGGGCAACGTTCCCGAGGCTTTCTCGAACACCATCCGGGAAGTGATCACCCCGCCGGGCCGCACCATGCACGCACCGCCCCCCGGCCTCGTCCTTGTCGTGGATCGGACGAAGAGCATGGCAGGCCGGCTCCTTCGGGCGCAGGAATCACTGCTCGACGGCGTGCTCGACGCTGCCTACGACGAATTTCGTGTCATCGCCTACGCCGACCACGCCGGTAACGAACCCTTCCTCCTCTGTTCGCTCGGACCGTTTCCCGCCCTCGCCGATGCTCTCAACGCTGCGGAGGACCTGCCGCTGGGGAACGGCTGGGACATCGAAGAAGCTCTCGAAGACGCGATGCGGCGTTGTCGGGAGCTCGTCACCGACATCGGCCCGCAATCGGTCCTTGTGCTGACGGACGCTCCGGCGCACGCCGCTCGAGATTGCCCATACCGTATCGACGCACAGCAGGAGACGCAGGCCCTGCTCGACCTCGGCTGCCGCGTACTCGTCGCCGACGACTGGCTGACGCGGACTGATCCGGGCTGGGCCAGAGTCCCCGAGTTCGCCCTGCTGCCGTTGGCCTCGATCGTGGCACAGACCCGGCCGAGACCCACCTGAACCCGGGCCGTCCGGCGAGTGATCGCCGGACGGCTTCTGTGTGTGGCACTCACCGGGCCGGCCCACCCTCCTCTCCGCCAACAACCTCGCCGCCGACCTCAGCAACCTGGGCGAGCCGCAACCGATACACGTTGGGAACGACGACACCCCCAAGTCCCAGTAAGTAGCCGTTTACTCGTGCCCGTCGCGTGCGCGACGAGCACGACACGCACGGGCCCTCGACCGATTTTTCTGTGACGTCAGACGTGACGCGAAACAGGGTCAACTAGCGGGGCTACAGGTGCGCGCAGCGACACTCATGAGGACATAGTTGCAGGTAGAGGCCATAGTCGCTGCCGCCGACCACCCTCCTCAGGTCGGTGTTGCAGGTTCGAATCCTGCCTGGGGACACACAGTTGACCAACTATTTCCAGCTATCGCAGGGTAACCGGACACGAGGGATGGTGGGTCCGGATGTTGGCGAGGACCTTCACCTGGGCACAGAGACCGTTCGCACTGGTGTCGACGACCGCGATGTCGCAGTTCATCGTGTACTGGCTGTAGCCGCCCTGCGTGGGCACCTCCGCGCGGGCACGCCCTGATCCAGGGACGATTCCACGGCCTCCGCCGGTACCGCGAGGGCGGGGATCGCGCCTGTCATCACCGTCTACGTGCTGATCCTCGCCGAGGCCGGGCCGCTGTTCACTCGGCTGTCAGCGACACCTCCGCCATCGTATCGCCGCACGCCCGCAACGCCATCCGCCCTACACAGTTACCTATACCGACCTCGTTCCATCGGGCAGCCGGCCGGTCGCGTCCGAAATTGTCGGTGGTGTCGTGCAGACTTGTGCCGACAGTAAAGGCAAGTAGCGCTTGGAGGCCGACATGATGACCGCCCGGCCCCGGAAGCGCTCCTCGTCGACGCGCGTTGTAGGCCCCCACGGCGAGACCCGCACCGTGAGCGAGGCCATTGCTCGCTATGTGTGGACGGCCGCGGGCGGTCGGTGCACAATCTGCAACCGCTACCTGCTGGCCGAGGAGTGGACCGGACAGGACGTGTCCGTCGGCCAGCTAGCGCATATTGTCGGCTGGTCGACCGCGTCGGGTTCTCCACGCGGTGACGCCGACCTACCTCCGAACCAGCGGAACACCCCCGAAAACCTGATGTTGCTCTGCTATGACCAGCACCACGTCGTCGACACTCTGAGCCTGTGGGACATCTACGACACCGAGACCTTGCGCAGGCTCAAGCGCACGCACGAGCGTCAAATCAAGAGCCTGACCGGGCTCCGTGAGAGCAACCGGACGACGGTGCTGCGTGTCGTCAGCACCTTGCACGGCAAAGCCGTCGAAGTCAGCAGGCAGAGCATCAACAAGGCGCTCCTGGCCAGGGATAAGTTTCCAGACTGGACGCTGCTCAATGGCGCGGACGAGTTCGAGGTCGACCTCCGCCGACTACCTGGCGAGGTGGAGAGCGCGCCCGAGTTCTGGATCATGGCGCGTGCGCAGCTGGAGCATCAGCTCGCTTCCCTGCGCAACCACGTTCACCGCGAGGCCGTGGACAGCGTGTCCGTGTTCGCCGTCGCGCGGATCCCGATCCTAGTGGTCCTGGGCACGATGCTCGACGAGACTGTGAAGACCGAGCTGTACCCGAAGCGCCGCGACGGTGTGGAGTCCTGGGGCTGGGACGACACGGCGGACCCGGTGGAGTTCACCTACACGGCCAAATGCACTGGCACCGTCATGGCGAAGGTCGCCGTCGTGTTCTCGGTGTCGGGGTCGATCGACTTCGACCGTCTCCCGGCGGAAATCGACGAGGCGTACACAGTGTACGAGCTCCGGCCGGTCGAGCTTCCCGTCGTGGAGCTAATCAAGACCCAACGATGCCTGGACGACTTTTCCCAGTGCTGGCGCCACCTGTTGTCCACAATCGAGGCTGATCATCCTGGCGCGTCCGAGATTTCGATCTTCCCGGCCGTACCCGCGACGGCGGCGGTGTCCATCGGCAGACACCTGATGCATGCGGCTCATCCCCCGCTGCGGATCTTCGACCGGCTCGGAGACGGCACATATCAGTACACGATCACCACCCGATCAGCTGACGGCCGCGGTCCCAGCTGAACCTTTCGGGGTCCTGAGCGTCCCCACTTCATCCCTTTGTCCGAACGGAGCAATCGCCATGCCGCCTCCCGTCGAGGAGACGATCTCCCTACTCTTCACCGGCGCCGCTGACATCCTCGACATCCCGCCGAAACTCCATTCCGTTGCGGTCGAGCGGTACGAGGACGTCGGCAACTTCCTGGTGCTCAGCGGCGGCGCGGAGTGGTCCGTGTATCCGCAAGGTTCCTTCCGGATCGGGACCGTTATCAAGCCGCCCACGTCGAACACCGAGTACGACATCGACCTGGTGTGTCACAAGGACGTCTCGAAGGACGACACCACGAAAGATGAGCTGAAGACCGAGGTCGGGGAACTGCTCCAAGCCTACGACGGCTTTAAGACGGAAGAAGGCAATGGGGACGGCCCGGCATTGTGCGTTGCAGGCCGCCGCGCATGGACGTTGACCTACCCCGACCTGGGCTTTCACCTAGACGTGCTCCCGGCAATTCCGGACGACGAGCGGCCGCCGACCAGTATCAGGCTCACTGACACGAACAGCCACTTCTGGCAGTACAGCAACCCCAAAGGCTACTCCGACTGGTTCCAGGGACGCTCGGAGGAGCTGCACCGGAAACTGCAGGTCAAGGCCCGCGCCGCAGGTGTCGCGATGGTACCGATGTGGACGGAAAGGTCCACGCTGCAGCGGATGGTGCAGGTGTTCAAGTGGCACTGCTACCGCTACTTCGCCAAGGACATCGGTGACCGCCCGCCCTCGGTTCTGATCACCACGTTGGCCGCGTGGGCCTACCAAGGAGAAGAGGATCTCTTCACGGCGGCCATCAACGCGGTGAATGACATGCCGGCGCACATCGAGAATCGCGACGGCAAGTGGTGGGTTCCTAACCCAGCGCACAGGCTCGAGAACTTTGCCGACAAGTGGAACGAGCCCAACGAGCGACGGGAGAAGTTCCACTCGTGGCTGGGCAGCCTGCGCCAAACTCTTACCGAAGCCACGCGATCAACCCGACGCGACACAGCCAGCGTTATCGGCAGCCTCGGCGGCGCCTTCGATGAAGGACTGTTGCTGAAGTCCGCGCAGCGCATGGGACTCGAGAACAAGAATCCGAACGTCATTGCGGCAGCGCGCACCGCATCCGCCGGACTGGCAGTGACGACTGCCGCATCAGGCAAGTCGACCGGCCGGTTCGGCGAGGTTCCTGCCGTACGCACACGCTCGGGCCGCGCCGGCTGACCGCGCCATGAGTCGCCGGAAAGGAGATCGGACTACCTACACCCGGGGCCAGCAGGATGCCCTCCGAGAGTTGCGCCAGGTCGCGGCTGAGCACCGGTCCCTACTCAAGATCGCAGAGACCTATCCGCCCGCCGGGGACGGCGCACTGGGGGTCCGCATCCGCTTGGCCGTCAACGAGTTGACGACCCGGCCGGGTGGTATGCCGGTCTCGCGCGACCACGAAGAGCTGATCATGAGGTTCGGCCCGGGATTTCCCATCATTCCTCCAGACGTATGGGTCGATCATGATCGGTTCGTTGGCCACGCACACGTGCTCGAGGGCCGACGGTTGTGCGTCTACCTCGACCCCACCCGTGAGTGGCATCCGGACATCGGGGTACGCGGCTTTCTCAATCGGCTGTGGGACTGGTTCGTCAACGCCGCCGGTGGTGCGTTCGACGCCAACGATGCCATGTACCACCCGGTCGGTGGCGTGCTGCACCATACGCCCGGTACTCCTATGATTGTGGCGCGCCAGAGCTTCAATCCGATCGGCCGCAGGATGCTTCACGCGGGCCTATCCGCGCGGACGCAGGACAGACTGGACCTAGCGGGTTGGAAGCTCCTCCACGGCGCCGATCACCTGGCGCTGGTCGTTGTGTTGGACAACCACCTCGTGTACGGAGCCGGACATACCGTGTCGGAAGTCCTCGATGCGATTGCCTGCACCGCACACGTTTATGCCGACACCGTCGCCACCGCGCTGGCCCACACCGCCGCCAGGAACAAGCCGGGCACTCCGCAGTACCTGATCATCGCCGCTCCCGAGCGGCGAGACGACGGCGGTCGGTACCACCTCATTGGAGGTCGCGTGCCAACCCACCTGGCCGATCAGTTCAGAAGCGAAGTCAGGAAGCACGGACCACTCGTCACCGACCTGATCAGCCGCATACCCAGCGACGACCGAATGGAGTGGTGCATGATCTCCGACGAACGGCCGGAAGTAGTCACCCGCAGGGACTCCACGCGCCCCATGGCCGCGTTCCAGGATCTGAGCGTCGAGATCTGGGGCTGCGGCGGCCTGGGCAGCTGGATCGCCGAGTTCGTCGCACGCGCCGGCGCAAAGAGAATCACCCTGCGCGACAACGGAGACATCACCGGCGGACTACTGGTCCGCCAGAACTACGTTGAGAACGACGTTGGCGGCAACAAAGCCCAAAAGCTCGCCGACCGCCTTCGCCTCATCTCGGACGAGCTCATCGTGACCCCGCACAGCAGCCTCGTCCCTTACGGCATGGATCACACCCACCCCGATTGCGACGTGCTCATCGACGCGACGGTATCCAACACGGTGGCGACGTTCCTCGACAGTCTGATCCGGTGCGTCACGGACACGAGTCAGCCGCTCATTTGTCAGGTCGCCACCGACAACGCCTCCGCGACACGAGGGCTGATGATCGTTCGCGCCCCTGGCTCACCGCGTACCTTCACCGACCTCGACACCGCGGCCGGCGCGCAAGTCGCAAAGCGGAATGATCTTCAGGAATACGAGGTCTTCTGGCGCGACCCGGCTCCGGGCGAAGAATTGGTTCCGACGCGAGGATGCTCGGTGCCCACATTTCACGGATCGGCCACGGACCTGGCCGCGACAGCGGCGACACTCCTCAACCTGCTCGCTCGTCACATCGGAACTACCGAGTCCGGCATTCACCTCATCAGGCTTCCGCACACAGCTGGCACGGCTCCAAGCCACGTATACCTGGCCGCGTGGTGAGGCCTCTACACAAGGTCACTTAAGCAGCTCTGCGTGAGGCAGGGCAGCGCGACGGCGAGGAGCACGGCAGCTTCGGTGAGCGCCTGCAATCTAGGGCACTCCACAGCTCGAACACTCGACACCTCCAGTCTGCTCCGAGCCGAGACGGCCTATGTTGCCGGTCATCTATTCATCCTGCACAATTGGACAAGGTGCAGGTCCGAAACACACCAAAGCCCCTCCCCCGTAAGTGCGTGGAGGGTTCATGTCAACATCATCGGAAGCCACCGGCCTTCCTGCGCCTTCTAAAAGCGCATTACCACTCTCGGAGATCGCCCTCACAACGACCTGTGACGTAGTCAAGCCCGCCGAGCGAATCGTCGAGACACTTGCGATACCCCCGCTGCGGCGACCGGGTTCACAGGTCAGACCGCTCCCCGTTCCTCGACTTGAGCCGTTGATGGACTCCTCGACCGTAGGGTTCGCCTTGACGCGGGTGGATGCCTCGGGCGCCGTGGCGTCGAAACCTGCAGTCTTTCAGTTGGGATGGCCTGCAGGCACGCCAGTTCGCTACGACGTGCGCTCTGGTTTGATCGTGGTGAGTGCGGATCCTGGCGCCGAGCGGCGTGTGCCGACGAAGTTGAACTTGGTTTTGCCTGCGCGGATCCGGTCTCAGTGCCGAGTACGCGCGGGGGAACAGGTGCTCCTCGCTGCACTGGTCGAGCATCAACTCCTGGTCATTTACTCGCAGCGGCGGCTCTACGACATGGTGGTTGCCTACCACGCCACGCTGCAGCCGGAACCGAGCTCACTCCCCTGACCTCCGAGGCCCCCAAGCTGCGGGGTGTTCACGTCAGGACGACGGCGTGAACACCCCGCAGTTCTGCTCAAGTTGCGGTATCGAGTGCGAGTGGGTGTGGCTCGCCGGTCAGGGCCGACAGGGCGGCAGCGACTTCGGTGATGTCGGCCTTGATGTAGGTCGTGGTGCTCGAGTCACTACCACTTTCGGCGTGACCGGCGTAGGCGCGGGCGACACCGATGCCGAAGCGGCGTTCGACCCACTTCAGGGTGGTGTGGCGAAGCCAGTGCACGGACACGCCCATGGCCCTGGCCCAGTCGAGTGCGTTCTGGACGCGATTGAAGATGTAGTCGTAGCGGCGGCCGGTGATCGGCTTGCCACTGGCATAGCGCAGCAGCTGCCCGTTGCGGTCGCCGTCGCCGCGTTCGTCGCTGTGGGCGACCAGGTGCCGCATCAGGGTGGGTGAGACAGGCTGCCAGCGTTCGGTCTCCCCTTTCTCGCGCAGGAGGATGAGGCACTGCTGCTGGTCGAGGTCTCGCGGCCGCAGGCTCAGTGCGCCGCCGCGGCGGCAGGCTGTCTCGACGTGCAACCGGCAGATCAGGGCGTCGAGCTCCGGGTCGTTGCCGGTGCTGGCGACGACGTCGGAGAGCTCGGCCAGCCGGGCGGCGGCCAGGCCGCGGCGGGTGGAGGGGTTGCGCCGTGGTTTGGTGACGCGCGTGGCCGGGTTGTCACGGTCATCCATGCGTTTGTCGTTGACCAGGTGCTTGTAGAGGCAGCGGATGGCGGCAATGAAGTTCTCGGCGGCGTTGCGGCCGCCGCGGGAGTTGCGGCGGACCCGGGCGGTGCGGCGCACGATCTCGGCCTGGGTCTTGATCTCGCTGGCGGTGATGGTGTCCATCCGGCGCCCGTCCCACGCGGCTTCGGCCTTGTTCCAGTAGGAGCCGTAGGAGGCGGCGGTGCTGGCCGAGACGAGGCCGGCGACGACGGGGATCCATTCGTTGATCGTCGGGACGGGCTCGTGGTCGCTGTCCTCGGCCGGTTCGGTGAGCAGGTCGGCGGGGTTGACACCCAGGCGCTCAAGCAGCAGCCGCGCGGCCTCGAGGTCAGCGGGGTTCGTAGTCGTGGTCTCGGTCATCGGTCCGCCTCCCCAGCGGCGAGGGAGGCGTGGAAGTCGCGCAGCATCGCGTGGACCACGTGTTCGGGGTGCACGACCAGGACGTCCTGGGCCAGGTCGGCCACAAGCAGGACCCGGCTGCCGGCGAGCACGCCGCAGCCGTGGCGGACCGGGGCGGGCAGCACGACATAGGGTTTGGTGGTCATCCGGAAGATCCCGTCGCCGCGCCGGCAGATCACCGCGGACGAGCGGATCTGGGTGATCAGCAGCCGGTCCCCCGGTTTCCAGTCCAGGGCGGTCACGATGCTTCGGTCCTGGATCCGGCCGGAGGTGTCCAGCAGCGCGGTGGAGAACCGCCGCTGCCCCGTGGCTGCCAGATCCGGCAGCGCGGGGACCGGCAGTGGGATGAGCGCTCTGGCCGGTCCCGGGCTCGGCTCAGCTGCTCGGGTGCGGGCTGGGAGGGCGAGCGGCTGCACGAGGCCGGTCATGACACACCTCCCCGGCAGCGGTCGTGCGGGGAGGGCACGGTCAAGATCAGCGTAGCCGAGACCGGCTGGGGCTGAACGCCAGAAAGACCCGCCGTGGCGGGCCTGTTACTCTGCGGTGCGGGAGATATCCCGTATTTTTGTGTCCGAGGGGGGACTTGAACCCCCACGCCCGTTAAGGGCACTAGCACCTCAAGCTAGCGCGTCTGCCATTCCGCCACTCGGACCTGCTGAAGAAAGAGTATACGGCCACCCCGCCCCCTCGTTCAGGGGGGTGCACATCCACCACCTCACCCCCTCTGGCAAGATCGGCAAGTTTCAGCCGCCTGCATCGATTCAGCCCATCGGGCCAGGGCGAACGTCAGCAGGGGTTCCTCGTACCGGTAGCGGTCCGTGCCGAACGGCTCCAGCAAGTGGGCGTCCACCAGGGACTCCAGCAATACCGCGGCGTCAGCCAAAGGCAGTTCCAAGACCGAGGCAGCCGTGGCGACCGAGAGCGGGGTCGGAGACGCCAGCAAGCTGAACGCCCGGGATTGGGCCGGGGTCAGTTGGGACAGGGCCGACTCGTACGGCTTCTCGATCGCCCAGCACTCCGGGGGCGTCACCGGGGCTCCTGGGGCCGGGCGGCCCAGGCGGGTCAGGGCCTCCGCCATCGTCCACGCCGGGCGGGCGGCCAGTCTCGCTGCCACCGCCTGGATCACCTGGGGGAAGCCCGCCG
This sequence comes from Amycolatopsis lexingtonensis, assembly GCF_014873755.1. Classification (NCBI taxonomy): domain Bacteria; kingdom Bacillati; phylum Actinomycetota; class Actinomycetes; order Pseudonocardiales; family Pseudonocardiaceae; genus Amycolatopsis; species Amycolatopsis lexingtonensis. The sequence continues at coordinate 236,794 of NZ_JADBEG010000001.1, read as the reverse complement.
TTCGGGCGGCCAGCGTTTGTGACGCCGGGAGGTCGTGGGCGACGCGCTCGTGGCCGATCAGGCGCTCGAGCAGCGCCAGGGAATCGGCCGGGGTCAAGCCGCCCAGTTTGGTCCAGTGGGTGTGGGGCAGGCCGTACAGGCGTCGGCGGGCCGTGATGATCAGGGCCGGGCCGGCTGGGCCTGGGGTGAGGGGGCGGATCTCCTCCTCCGTGCGGGCGTCGTCCAGGACGACCAGCACCTTCAGGCCGGTCGTCCGGGCTCGCCATAGAGCCGCGCGTTCGCTGGGGGACGGTGGCAGCGAGAAGACTCCGATGCCGCGCAGCAGCTCCGCCAGCGGGTCCTCGGACGCCGACAGGTCCACGAACAGGCGGCCGTCCGGGAAGGACTCGGCTACCTCGTGCGCCGCGTGGACCGCCAGTGTTGTCTTGCCGATCGCCGCCAGGCCTTCGATGCCGAGGACCGGGACCGAGGACGACGACGGCTTCAGGCTCGCGACCAGCGTCGCCAGCTCGCCGGTGCGGCCGGTGAACTCCGGGAGTGGCGGGGGTAGCTGGGAAGGGCCCGTCGATACCAAAGCCAGCGACGGGTCCGCCGCCAGGATCCGGCGCTGCATCTCCTTCAGCTCCGGCCCCGGATACAAGCCCAGTTCGGACTCCAGGAGCTGCTGCGTGCGGGTGAACACCGCCAGCGCCTCCGCCTGACGGCCCGAGCGGTACAGCGCCAGCATCTGCAGCTCGCGGGGACGCTCGCGCAACGGCTGCTCGGCGATCAGGTCGGCCAGGTCCACCGCCGCCTCCGCGTGCCTGCCCTCGGCGATGTCGGCCGCCGCCAGGTCTTCGCGGGCCGTCAGGCGGAGCTCCGCCAGGCGTACGCGCTCCGCCTCCGCGTAGTCGCCGTTCAGGCCGGACAGCGGGGTTCCGTGCCAGAGTGCGAGGGCCTGGCGCAAGGTCGGAGCCGCGGGGGCGCCGGCGCGGGCCGCGGCGAGCAGGCGCTGGAACTCCGTCAGGTCCAGGGCCGGGGCGGTCAGCGCGTAGCCGCCCGCCGACGACACGATCGGGACTCCCGCGTGGCGCAGGCGGGAGACGTACGAGCGGACCATGCCGATCGCGGCCCTTGGCTCGGCGCCGCTCCAGAGGGCCGAGACCAGCTGGGACGGGGACAGCGGGGTGCCGCCTTGCAGGAGCAGCACCGCCAGCGCCGCTCGCTGCTGGGGCGGGCCCAGCTCCACCTCGACGTCGTCGCGCCACGCTCGGACCGGGCCCAGCAGCTCGTACCGCATCACGCCGGGTGAACCCCTGGCGACGGACCGGTATTCCCGTCACGCGGCCCGCGACGGCGACCGCAGGGCCGGGACCACCTCCGCGCCCAGCAGGTCGATCTGCTCCAGCGCCACCTCGTGGGGCAGGCCCATGCCGTCGATGTTGAACAGCTGCCGCCGGTAGTCGCCGAAGTCCTCGCGGAACCGCATGGTCCGGTCGATGACCTGCTGCGGGCTGCCCACGGCCAAGGGTGTCTGGACCATCGTCTCCTCGAGCGACGGGCCGTGGCCGTAGATCGGCGAGTGGTCGAAGTACGGGCGGAACTCCTCGATCGCGTCCTGGGAGCGGCGGCGCATGAACACCTGGCCGCCGAGGCCGACGATCGCCTGGTCAGCTGAGCCGTGGCCGTGGTGCTCGAAGCGCTCCCGATAGAACTCGACCATGCGGCGGGTGTGGTCGACCGGCCAAAAGATGTTGTTGTGGAAGAAACCGTCGCCGTAGTACGCCGCCTGCTCGGCGATCTGGGGGCTGCGGATCGACCCGTGCCAGACGAACGGCGGCCGTCCGTCGAGCGGCCGGGGCGTCGACGTGAAGCCCTGCAACGGCGTCCGGAACCGCCCGGACCAGTCCACGACCTCCTCCCGCCAGAGCCGCCGCAGCAGCGCGTAGTTCTCCACGGCCAGTGCGATGCCGTCGCGGATGTCCTTGCCGAACCACGGGTAGACCGGGCCGGTGTTGCCGCGGCCGAGCATCAGGTCGAGGCGCCCGTCGGCGAGGTGCTGCAGCATCGCGTAGTCCTCGGCGATCTTGACCGGGTCGTTCGTGGTGATCAGCGTCGTCGACGTCGACAGCGTGATCCGGCTGGTGCGCGCCGCGATGAAGCCGAGCAGCGTGGTCGGCGACGACGGCACGAACGGCGGGTTGTGGTGCTCCCCCGTCGCGTAGACGTCGAGGCCGGCCTCCTCGGCGCGGACGGCCAGCTCGACCATCCGCTTGATCCGCTCGTGCTCGGTGGGCGCCCGGCCGGTCCGGGGGTCGGGGGCGATGTCCCCGACCCCGAAGATCCCGAACTCCATCACAGCTCTCCGAAAGCGTCGCGGTGGTCGGCGAGCCAGCCGGCGAAGTCCTGCAGCCGCGGGTTCAGCCGCCGCACCGCCTCCGGGTCGCGCGCGCCGGCGAACACGTTTTCGTGCTCGGCGTAGTAGAAGAACATGTTCGCGAGGTCGTCGGCGCCGGGCGCGCCCGAAGCGCGCAGGTCTTCGACGGCCATCGGCCGGTAGGCGACGTCGGTGCCGAGCTGCTTCGCGAACGCCGCCGCGTACTCCTCGCCGGTCAGGTTCTCGCCGGAGATGCTGATCGTCTCCCCCGCGAGTTCCGGCCCGCGGGCGAAGACGCCGAACGCGGTGCGCCCGATGTCCTCGGCCGCGATGCCCGGCAGCCGCCCGCTAGCCATCGGCAGGTGCAGCGCAAGGACGCCGTCGGGGTCGCGGACCGGGCGGAAGAAGTCCACGAAGGCCTCGAAGTAGAACGTCGTCGAGAGGAACGTCGTGGGCACGCCCGCTTCGACGAAGAACGCCTCGGCCTCGGCCTTGCCGTCGAAGTGCGGCACCTTGTAGCGCCCGTGCAGCGTCGGCGTGCGGTCCTCGTCGCGCAGGTGGAGGCGGGTGTCGGGCAGGGTCGACCAGATCACGTGCCGCAGCCCGGCCGCCTTCGCGGCGCCGGCCATCGCGCGGGCCTGCCGCTGTTCGCGCTCCACGGAGTTGTACTCCCAGAACGCGGTGACGAGGTAGGCGCCGTACGCGCCTTCGAACGCCTTGGTCAGGCTCGCTTCGTCGTCGAGGTCGGCGGCGACGACCTCGGCTCCGCGCGCGGCGAGCGCGCGGGCGGCGTCGGAGTCCGGGTTGCGGGTGAGGGCACGCAGCGCGAACCGCTGCTCCGGGTCGTCGAGGATGGCGCGGGCCAGCCCGCCACCCTGCTGCCCGGTCGCGCCGACGACAGCGATGATCTTCTTCTCGGACATCGGAAACCTCCTGGGATCCCGGCCGGCTGATCCGGCCACGACCCCAGGGAACTCCCGCCGTGTCACCGTCTCGTGCACGCGGCGTGCACGTGGTTTACAAGGCCGCTCCGGCTTCCTAGGATTCGCCGGTCGGGCCGCAGAACGGGAGGTTCCGGGTATGGCGCGCACCGGCCGTCGACGCGACGAGGAGATCTCCGTCGCCGAGCTGCTCCGGGAAACCGGGGCGACCCCGCGATCACTCGGCGAGGCGCCCGGAACCTCGGCCGCGCGCGAGGAAGACACCGGTGACGGCTACCGCGAGCGCCTCGAGCAGCGGGCGCGCGAGGCCGCGGCGCACCAGCAGCGGGCCGGGCGGCGGATCCGGTGGATCTCCGCGCTCGGCGGCGCCGCCGTGGTGGTCGGCAGCCTGGTGCTCATCGCGGTGACGTCCGAAAGCGCACCGGGACGGCAGACGGCGACGGTGGCGGACTCGCTCGCTCCCGCGACGACCACCCCGCGCTCAACGACACCGGTGCCGAAGCCGGCTCCGACGCCGATCCCCACCGTGCTGCGGCAGACCGCGTCCGCCACCACGGCGCCGCCGTCCACGACTCCGACCCCGACCGCCACGCCCGTGCTGTGCACCGTGCGCTACTCCGTCACGGACCAGTGGAACGACGGCTTCACCGCGAACGTCACCGTCACCAACAAGAGCGGCGAAACGCGCTCGCCGTGGACGCTGACCTGGACGTTCACCGCCGGCCAGCACGTCACCCACAGCTGGGACGGCGACTTCGCCCAGAACGGTGACCGGGTCACCATCACCGCCGCGTCCTACAACGCCACCCTCGCCCCGGGCGCGACCGTCGGCTTCGGCTTCAACGGCGCCTCCGGCCAGGGCAACCCGGCGCCCGCCGCGTTCGCCCTCAACGGCGCCCGCTGCTCCCCGGCCTGACGACCCGCACGCCCGACGGCTCCAGCAGGCCGTCGAGCTCGACGCGGGCCCGGGTCCGGCGCGGGTCCGGGACCAGGCCTTCGGCGCGGACGACGTCGAGCAGCCTGCTCGCCAGCGGCAGCACCAGGTGCCGGCCCCAGCAGCGTTCGTTCGCGTGCCCGAACGGCAGGTACCCCGGGTGGGTGTCCGGGTCGAGCCCGGCCCAGCGCCGGGGCCGGAACTCGGCCGGAGCCTCCCAGAGCTCCGGGGACCGGTGGCTCAGCAGCGGCAGCAGCAGGACGTCGTCCCCGGCCCCGATCCGCGGGTCGACGGCGGCGAACTCCGGCGAGCGGACGCGCAGGATGTTCCACGACGGCGGGAGCAGCCGCAGCGCCTCGTGGATGACGTACTCGTTCGGGACGTCGTCGTCGAACGGCGCGCCGAGCCACACCGCGCTGGTGACCAGGGCCGCCACCGTGAAGCAGATCGGCCCGGCGACCCGGCGGTAGAGGTACATCCGGAAGCGCCGCTCGGCCAGGCTCTCGGCGGCCACGACCTGGCGCGCGAGCGTGGAAAGCGGGGTGCCGGGCGCCGGCGGGCGGACCAGCGCGGCGCCCGCGGTGACCGCCGACCACGTCAGCTTCGGCGTCAGCTCCAGGCGGCGGTCCACGAGCACGCGGAAGCGGCGCAGTTCGGGTCCGAAGACGAACCGGCGCAGGTAGTCGTGCGGGACGTCCGGCCAGGTGCCGGTGAGATCGGGCCGGTCGGCGGGACGCTTCAACGCCGCACGGACGTCGGCGCCCAGCGCCTGCATCAGCGAGGCGGACTCGGTGCGGGTGACGCCGCGGCCCAGCACCGGTTTGAAGGTGGGCCGTTCCTCGGCGTTGGCCGGACGAGCCCGGAGCACGCCGTCCATCGTTTCCGGGTCCGCGATCCCGATGGTGTCCGGTTCGAGCCGGAAAACGCCGTCACCGATGTGCGTGGCGAGCAGTTGCTCGAGACGAGGGGCGAAGACGACCGTGCGGGACGCGCGGGCGATGACCACGTTCCGGGACTCCTCGGGAAGGGGCCGGTCCCGGTGACCGGGACCGGCCGGGTGATCAGATCCAGCCGTACCAGGCGTACGACTTCAGGCTCTTCTTGGGAAGCGCTTTCTTGACCAGCCGGACGAGCTTCACCGGATTCCTCCCTAGTTCGGTTCCAGGACCGTGATCGACCCTAGGCAGCGCTGGATCGGTTCCGCACCAAGCAGTACACGTTCGGCCCAGATCTTTCGGCGGGAAATGGGCGCCAAGAAAAATGCGTGTTAAATCAGCTGAGCACTTCGCGCATGAATGTCACAAGCCAGTGCTGGGCCGGGCTGCGCGCGTGCGTGTGCCGCGTGTACACCGAAACCTGCGCCGGCTCGACGTCCATCGGCAGGTCGAACAGGCGGACCCGGTGCTCGGCCGCGAACATCTCCGCCACCAGGCGCGGGACCATCGCCACCAGCTCGCCGTCCTGGACGAGGTACGGCAAGGCGGCGAACCGGGTCACCTCCAGCACCACCCGGTCGAGCAGGCCGTGCGCCTCCAGGGCCCGGCGGGGGCCGTCGTGGCCGGTCGGGCCGAACACCGTCACGTGGCGCTCGGCGGCGAGCGACGCGAAGTCGACCCGCGACTGCAGACGCGGGTGGTCGAACGCGACCATCCCCAGGTAGCCCTCGGAGAACAGCGGGATCCGGGCCACGCGCTGCGAGCTGATCAGCGGGGACGCGATGAACGCGTCGATCTCGCCGCGGCCGAGCTGGTCCGCGGCGCGGTCGACGTCGAGGGGACGGACCGTCAGCGTCACGCCGGGAGCGCGCGACGGCAGCGCGGCCATCAGCCGCGGCAGCAGCGAGATCTCCCCCAGGTCCGACAGGCAGAGCGTGAACGCGGCCCGCGCCGAAGCCGGGTCGAACGACCAGGCGCCGCTGACCGCCGTTTCGATCCCGGACAGCGCGCTGTGCAGCGGCTCGTACAGCGCCCGGGCGGTCGTCGTGGGCACCAGGCCGCTGCCGCTGCGGCGGAACAGCTCGTCGGAGAACCGGCGCCGCAGCTTCTGCAGGCTGTAGCTGATCGTCGGCTGCGTGACGTGCAGGGACTCGGCCGTGGCGGTCACGCTGCGGGTCTCATAGAGCAGCACGAACGTCCGGACCAGGTTCAGGTCGAAGTCCCGCATCATCGATCCCATCTATGAACGACCACGGCAACATTTATTGGAGCACAACCCGGTGGCCTCCCTAGGGTCTGGTCCAACCCGCCCGAGGAGGACCCGCGCCATGCCCACCGCCCGCCGGCTCGCCCACGAGTTCCTGGACCGCCGTGGCCTGACCACGATCTTCGGCAACCCCGGCTCCAACGAGCTGCCGTTCCTGGCCGAGCTGCCGTCGCACTTCCGGTACGTGCTCGGCCTGCACGAAGGCGCCGTCGTCGGGATGGCCGACGGCTACGCCCAGGCGACCGGCCGCCCGGTGCTGGTCAACCTGCACGCCGCCGCCGGGTCGGGCAACGCGATGGGCGCGCTGACCAACGCCGTCTACTCGCGCTCGCCCCTGGTGCTGACCGCCGGCCAGCAGGTGCGGTCGGCCATCGGGCTCGAGGCGATGCTCGCCAACGTCGACGCCACGCAGCTGATGCGGCCGCTGGTCGGCTGGGCCGGCGAGCCGAGCTGCGCGGAAGACGTCCCGCGGTCGCTCGCGCAGGCGGTGTTCGAGGCCGAGCTGCACCGGCGCCCGACCTACCTGTCGGTCCCCTACGACGACTGGGCCGCCGAACTGCCCGCCAACGCCGCCGCGACGCTGAACCGGAACGTCCAAAGGGGACTCGCGCCCAGCCCGGCCCAGCTCGATGAGCTCGCCGCGGCACTGGCCGGGGCGCAGAACCCCGCGCTGGTGCTGGGCGGCGACGTCGACGCGACCGGCCTGTTCGACCGCGCCGTCGCATTGGCCGAGCACCTCGGCCTGCCGACCTGGGTGGCACCGTCGCCGCACCGGCTGCCCTTCCCGAACCGGCACCCGCTGTTCCGCGGCGTGCTGCCCGCCGGCATCGCGCCGATCTCGGCCGCGTTCACCGGGCACGACCTCGTGCTGGTGCTCGGCGCGCCGGTGTTCCGCTACCACCAGCACGTCCCCGGCGAGTACCTGCCGGAGGGCACGCGCCTGATCCAGGTGACCGACGACTTCGGCGCCGCGGCCCGCGCCCCGATGGGCGAAGCGCTCGTGGCCGACCCGGCCCCGGTCATCGAGGCGCTGCTCGCGAAGCTGCCCGCCCGGCCCCCGGCCGGCGAGTTCGCCGCGAACCCGGAGCCCAAGACCGGCGCGAAAGCGCTGCACCCGGAACAGGTTTTCGCCGCGCTGCGCGAGACCCAGACCGACGACACCCGGTACGTCGTCGAATCGACGTCGACGAACTCGGCGTGGTGGCGGCAAATGGACCTGCGCCGCGAGGGTTCGTACTTCTTCCCGGCCGCCGGCGGGCTCGGGTTCGGCCTGCCCGCCGCGGTCGGCGTCGCCATGGGCAGCCCGGACCGCCCGGTCGTCGGCGTCATCGGCGACGGCTCGGCGAACTACGGCATCACGGCGTTGTGGAGCGCCGCGCACTACCGCGTCCCGGTCACGTTCGTGATCCTGCGCAACGGCGTCTACGGCGCCCTGCGGTGGTTCGGCGAGCTGCTCGGCACGCCGGACGTGCCGGGCACGGAGATCCCGGGGCTGGACTTCACCGCCATCGCCGCCGGCTACGGCGTCCCGGCCACCACCGTCACCGATGCCGGCGACCTGCTCGACCAGCTCAAGTCGACCCCGGACGGCCCGCGGCTGATCCAGGTCGACACCGAACCGACCACACCGGAGTGATCATGACCTTGCTGGACAACGAGTTCGTGCGCGGCAGCGGCGGGACCCACGCGGTCGTCGAACCGGCCACCGGGGAAACCCTGGGCGGCGTGGGCATCGCGACACCGGAGGACGTCGCCGAAGCGGCGGCGGCTGCGGCGAAGGCGCAACGCGACTGGGCGCGGCGCAAGCCTGCCGAGCGCGCCGCGGTGCTGCGCCGGGCCGGCGAGCTGTGGGAGGCGCACGCCGCCGAGGTGCAGGACTGGATCGTCCGCGAGGCCGGTTCAACGCGCCCCAAAGCCGGGATCGAAACGGAGATGGCGGCCGGGATCTGCTTCGAGGCCGCGGCCCTGCCCACGCATCCGCTCGGCGAGGTGCTGAGCACCGGCGAGCCCCGCTGGTCGCTGGCGCGGCGCCAGCCGTGCGGTGTCGTCTCGGTGATCTCGCCGTTCAACTTCCCGCTGATCCTGGCGATCCGCTCGGTCGCGCCCGCGTTGGCGCTCGGCAACGCCGTGCTGCTCAAGCCGGACCTGCGGACCGCGGTGTCCGGCGGGGTCAGCATCGTGCGCGTCTTCGAGGCGGCCGGCCTCCCGGAAGGCTTGCTGCACCTGCTGCCCGGGGACGCCGCCGTCGGCGCCGCGGTGGTCGACGCGCCCGAGGTGTCGGTCGTGTCGTTCACCGGGTCCACCGCGGCCGGGCGGAAGGTCGGCGAGGCCGCCGCCCGCTCGCTCAAGCGCGTGCACCTGGAGCTGGGCGGGAACAACGCGCTCGTCGTGCTGCCGGGCGCCGACGTCGCCAAGGCCGCCTCCGCCGGCGCGTTCGGCTCGTTCCTGCACCAGGGCCAGATCTGCATGACCACCGGACGGCACCTGGTCCACGAGTCCCAAGTGGACGAATACGTCGAAGCGCTGGCGGAGAAGGCGCGGCGGCTGCCGGTCGGGAACCCGGCCACCGGCGAGGTGGCGCTCGGCCCGATCATCGACGACCGGCAGCTCGCGCACGTCGCCGACGTCGTCGACCGGAGTGTCGCGGCGGGCGCCCGCGTCCTGGCCGGCGGCAAGCCGGACGCGCCGTACTACCCGCCGACCGTCCTCTTCGGACTCGACGACGACACCCCGGCGTGGCGCGAAGAGATCTTCGGCCCGGTCGCGCCGGTGCGCGCCTACCGCGACCTCGACGAGGCGGCGCGGCTGGTCAACGATTCCGAGTACGGCCTGTCGGTCGGCATCCTCGGCGACGTCGGCACCGCGATGAAGCTGGCCGAGGAAGTCCGCTCGGGCAAGGTGCACATCAACGAGCAAACCGTCGGCGACGAGCCCACCGCCCCGTTCGGCGGCGTCGGCGACTCCGGCAATGGCTCCCGCTTCGGCGGCGCGAAGGCCAACATCGAGGCCTTTACCGAAACCCAGTGGCTGACCGTCCGCGCGGACATCGCGGGTTACCCCTTCTAAGGAGAACGGCAATGACGACGTCTCCCGTCCGTCCCGTGTGGACGGCGGTCCTCTGCTGGCTGACCGTCCTGCTCGAGGGCTACGACCTGGTCGCGCTCGGCGCCACCATCCCGACGCTGCTCAAGAGCGGCTACCTCGGCTTCACCGCGGCCGGTGCGACGCTGGTCGCGACGGTGTCGCTGATCGGCGTGGCCGTCGGCGCGGCCTGCCTCGGCCCGCTCACCGACCGCTTCGGCCGCCGCGGCATGCTCATCGGCTCGGTGCTGCTGTTCTCGTTGTTCACGCTGCTGACGCCGCTGGCCCCGAACGTGGCGATGTTCGGGATCTTCCGGTTCATCGCCGGTCTCGGCCTCGGCGCGTGCATGCCGGTGGCGCTCACGGTGATGTCGGAGAACCTGCCCGCCCGGCGGCGTGCCAGCGCGAGCACGTTCACGATGACCGGCTACCACGTCGGCGCGGTGCTGACGTCGGTCCTCGCGCTGGTGGTGGCCGGCGACTGGCACTGGCTGTTCTACGGCGGCGGGGCCGTCGGCCTGCTGGTGGTGCCGCTGATGTGGGTGAAGCTGCCGGAATCCGCGGCCTACCTGGCTTCGCGGGAGGACCCCGCGGCCGAGCGCGTCGGGCTGCGCGACCTGCTGGGCGCGCGCTTCCGGCGGGTCAGCATCGCGGTGTGGACGGGCTCGTTCATGGGACTGCTGCTGGTCTACGGGCTCAACACGTGGCTGCCGCAGCTGATGCGGACCGCGGGCTACCCGATCTCGACGTCGATCACGCTGCTGCTGGTGCTGAACATCGGCGCGGTGCTCGGGCTGGTGCTGGCGGGCACGATCGCCGACCGCTTCGGCATCCGCCCGATCGCCCGCATCTGGTTCGGCGCCGGCGCGGTGCTGCTGGCGGCGCTGAGCCTGCGCATCGCGAACGCGTTCCTGCTGAACACGGTCGTGCTGCTGACCGGCGTGTTCGTGTTCTCCGCGCAGGTGCTGATCTACGGGTACGTCGCCCAGGTGTTCCCGGCGCGGCTGCGCGGCACGGCGCTGGGCCTGACGTCGGCGATCGGGCGGCTCGGGTCGATCCTAGGCCCGTTCGTGACCGGTGCGCTGGTCACCGCGGGCGTGGCGTACCCGTGGGGGTTCTACTTCTTCGCCGTGGTGGCCGCGCTCGGCTTGGGTGCGGTGCTGGCGCTGCGCGGGGAGTCACGAGCCGCGGAGCCGGTCCCGGTCTAAGCCGTTTCTTCCGGGCGGCGGCGCATGGTGGGTTCGGGGTGCTCGGTCCGGCGGTCGGAGTCGCGCAGGACCTCGCGGGCCTGGCCCTCGGGGTCCTCGCTCTCGACGGCCTGTTCTTCGGGCAGCAGCTCGGCGCGGGTTTCCGTGCGGTCGGGAGTGTCGTCCATGCGTCGCTGGTACCCGCTCGGGCGCGGTCTCAGACACCGCCGAGCCAGCCGTCGTTCGCCGGGCGGGTGGTCGGACAAACCCGGCGAAGCGCCGGACGGGCGTGCGCCTCGGCCCCGGGGAGGTGCGGCGGCTCGCTCGGCAGCGGCTTCGCCGACGTCTTGAATGAGTCATTCAGGTCTTCGGAGGTCCTGAATGACTCATTCAAGACCTCCGCGGGACCGGCGGTTGCCAGCGGCGTCGCGGCGTAGCCGGTCGGTGTGCTCCGTGATCTCCCCCACCCGCTCCGCCAGCCCGGCGTGCTCGTCGGCCAAGTGAGCCTGGGCCGCGGCCAGGGGCGGGAGCAGCGTCGCCGGGTCGTCGTCGCCGAGGGCGGCGCCGACGCGGTCCGCGCTTTCCTGAGCCGCCGGGCCCAGGCCGCCGAGGGCGCTGACCTGGCCCGCCAGGCGGCGCAGGTCGGCCGAGTTGCGGCGGGCCCAGTCGGCCACCGCGCGGTCGCCCGCGCGGCGGTCGCGTTCCGCGCCGACCCGGGCCTCGCCCGTCCGCTCACCCGTGTCCGACGGCTGCAGCCGCAGGTAGCGCCGTTCCGCGGCTTGTCGGCTCGCGACGCCCAGTGCCGGCGCCAGCGCCACCCAGCTCGCGCCCGCTCCCCTGGCCGCCGTGATCAGCTCCGGTTCCCAGCCGGCCAGTTCCTCCCGCAGCAGGCGCAGCCCCGTCAACGCCTCCAGCAGCCGGTCCTGGCTCGCGGTGCCGGCGCGGGCGGCCGCGACCACGTCGTGGATCCGGCGTACCGCGTCTGCGGGATCGGGCGCGTCCATCTCGTCATCCTTTCGACGACGCTCTTCTTGTCGTCATTAAGACGACATGCTAGAACAGAGGAAGGCAAGGTTCGACCCCTTCACGGAGGGTAGCGTTGCGTCCCCGAACGACGACGGGCGAGCAGGTCCGGGCGACCGCTCTGCTCGAAGAGCTGCTGGAACGGATCGCCGCCGACGTGCCCGGCACGCTCGGCGCCGCGGTGTCGGTGCACCACGACCACGAACTCCCGCGGGTGGCCGCCACCCACGGGCTGGCGGCCGTCTTCGTGCCCGCGCAGCTGAACGGGTTCGGCGGCCCGGTCGCGACCGCCGGGCGCACCGGCCGGCCGGTCGTGACCGCCGACGTCTGCGCCGACGAGCGCTGGCCGTCGCTCACGCTGAGCGGGCTGCTCGAGCACCACCCCGGCTCGGCCGCGGACTGGCCGCGCGTGCGCGGGGTAGCGGCGCTGCCCGTGGCCTGGGACGCCGAAGGCACCTTGGTGCTGTCCGTGGCGCTCGACCGCCCGGCCACCGAGCAGACGCTGGACGTCCTGCGGCGCCACCAGCGGCTCGCCGCCGTGGCCTTCGTCGTCACCGAAGCCGCCCACCCGGACCGGATGAACCAGATGCTGGACCTCCTCCAGTCGCGCGCCGCGCTGGAGGAGGCCAAGGGGATCGTCATCGCCCTGCGGCGCTGCGAACCCGAAGAAGCCTGGACCACCCTGCGCCGGGCGAGCCAGGAGTCGAACGTCAAGGTGCGCGAACTCGCCGTCGCACTGGTGGAACTGCTCGCCGGGGCACCGGCGCCGCAGCCGGACGGCGAGCGCACGATCCGCCCGGGCGCGGCCGCCCGTGAGGCCGCCGAACGGCTACTGCGCGTCCTGGAACGCGGTTAGGCCGCCTCTACGCGGAAGACGGCGATGCGGTCCGCCGCCGCCGCGACCCCTTCCGGCGTCGACGCGTCGGCGAGCCCGGTCGTCACGAACCGCTTGCCCACGCTCGGCGGGCTCGTTTCGACCAGTTTCCGCAGGATCGGCCGCCGCTCCTCGACGGGCAGCTCGGCCAGCCGCACGGTGGACGTCCGGCGGCCCCGGGTGAGCGTGACCGCCGCCGCGGCCCGGACGTTCGCCACCCAGGCCGCCTTCGGGTACGCCTGGACGATGTAGCGGTGCCCGTCGATGGGGAGCACCGCGATGGGGAACGTGCGCGGGACGCCGGTGCGCCGCCCGGGCACGGTGAGCAGCTGCATCGGGCCGAAGGCGACGCCGAGCCGCTGCAGCCCGACCACGATCTTGTTGCCGGCGTTGACCATCCGGCGGTAGCTCTGCGCTGTTGTCATGCTCCGACCGTACACGATTTCATACGAGTATCATATGATCTGATACTCATACAGTGGTTGACCCTGACACCGTGTCAGGTCGTACTCCGGAGGCATGACGTTCTTCCGCACCGCCACCGAGGTGGCCGCCGGCATCCGCCGCGGCGCGCTTTCGTCCCGCGAACTCACCGAGGGGCTGCTCGCGCGGATCGACGCCGACGACCTCAACGCCGTCGTCGTCACCGATCGCGAAGCCGCGCTGGAAGCGGCCGCGGCGGCCGATCGGGGTGCCGCCACCGGGCCGCTGCACGGCGTGCCGATCACCGTCAAGGAGGCCTTCGACGTGGCCGGGCTGCCGACGACGTGGGGCGAGCCCGCGTTCGCCGGGCACCGCGCGGACCGGGACGCCGTGGTCGTCGAACGGCTGCGGGCCGCGGGCGCGATCGTCGTCGGGAAGACGAACGCGCACCACCTGCTCGCCGACTTCGGGCAGACCGCCAACCCGCTCTACGGGCGGACGCTCAACCCGAGGGACCGCACCCGGACGCCCGGCGGTTCCAGTGGCGGCGCCGCGGCCGCCCTCGCCGCCGGATTGTCCTTTTTGGACTACGGCTCGGACCTGGCGGGCTCGATCCGGATCCCGGCGGCGTACTGCGGCGTCTACGGCCTCAAGCCGACCCCGGGAACCGTTTCCCTGCAAGGGTTCCAGCCACCGGGCGCGCCGGCGCCGACTCGGGAGTTCCCATCCGCCGTCGGGCCGCTCGCAAGGTCGGCCGCGGACCTCCGGCTCGCGCTGGGCGTGACGGCGTCCCGAAAGCTCGAACCGTCCCGCCGGACCCGGCTCGCGGACTTCCGCGCCGGCGTGGTCCTCGACGACCCGGCCTGCCCGGTGACCGCCGACGTCGGCAAGGCCCTGTCGGACGCCGTCGACGCGCTCGCCCGCGCGGGCGTCGAGATCCGCGAAGGCTGGCCGGAGAGCGTGGATCCCGTCGGCCAGGCCGAAGCGTTCGGCTTCCAGGTCGAGCTGTTCTTCGCGAACGGCGGCCTCGACGGCGCCGGCGAGCAGGAGCGGCGGCGGCTGGCGTTCACGGCGGCGTGGGACCGGTACTTCCGGGACGTCGACGTCTTCCTCTGCCCGGCGGTTTTCACGACGGCGTTCCGGGACCTCGGCGACCGCTACGCCGACCAGCCGTTCTGGATCGCGCAGGCGTCGCTGCCCGGGCTGCCGGCGGTGAGCGCGCCGGCCGGCGGCGAGCTGCCGGTGGGCCTGCAGGTCGTCGGCCCCGCGCACGAGGACGACACCGCGATCACGTTCGCGGACCTCGCCGCGGCGGTCGTCGGCGGCTTCACCCCGCCTGGGGAATGATCGGGTGGTGTTCTCGATCGGCGACTTCGCCCGCCACGGCCGGGTTTCGGTGCGGATGCTGCGCCACTACGACGCGCTCGGGCTGCTGCGCCCGGCCCGCGTCGACCCCGCGACCGGGTACCGCAGCTACACCGCCGGCCAGCTGGCGCGGCTGAACCGGATCGTCGCGCTGAAGGACCTCGGCTTCACGCTCGAGCAGGTGGCGACGCTGCTGGCCGACGAGGTCACGGCCGACCAGGTCCGCGGCATGCTCAAGCTGCGCCGGGCGGAGCTGGAAGCCTCGCTGGCGGAAGGGGCGGCGCGGCTCGCGCGGGTCGAAGCGCGGTTGCGGACGATCGACGCGCCCGACGTCGTGGTCAAGCAGCTGCCGGCGATGCGGGTGGTCGAGCTGACCGGGACCGCGGCGGGGTTCGCGCCGGAGTCGATCGGCCCGGTGGTCCGCCCGCTGTGCGCGGAACTCGGCCGCCGGCTGGCCACCGCGGACGTGACCCCGGCCGGTCGGTTGACGTGCTACTACGAGCAGCGCGCGGAGGACGAGGTCGTGGTGCACGCGGCCATTCCGGCGTCGATCGGCACAGGCGACCTCAACGGCTTGACGGTGGCGGACCTGCCGGCCACGCGCGCGGCGACGCTCGTGCACCGCGGCGCGATCGACGGCGTGCTGCCGAGCTGGCAGGCGGTGGTCCGGTGGACCGCCGAGCACGGTTTCGCTTCGGCGGGGGCGCAGCGGGAGCTGTACCTGGACTGCCCGGAGGACCCCGCGGGCTGGGTGACGGAGCTGCAGGAGCCGATCGGCTAGGCCGGGTGGTGGGCGTGGTCGCCGGTCGTGATGTCTCGGTCCACGTGGTCCGCGTGGTGCAGCGCCTGCGCGAGAAGCCCGCGGACGTGGTTGTCCGCCGCCGAGTAGTAGACGAACGTGCCCTCGCGGCGGCCCTTCACCAGGCCCGCCAGCCTCAGCTTCGCCAGGTGCTGGCTCACCGCCGTCGGGGCCGCGCCCGCCAGTTCGGCCAGGCAGGCCACCGAGGACTCGCCCTGCAGCAGCGCCCACAGGACCTTGATGCGGGTCGGGTCGGCGAGCAGGCGGAACGACTCCGCGGCCAGGTGGACCTGCTCTTCGGTGGGCATGTCGAACTCCGGCAGCGACGCGTGCATGGCGGTAACCCTACTACTTGCGTATCTGCGTGCCTGCGCAGATAGACTGCCACCATGACCGGACATGGCCACGGCCACCGCCACTCGCGGTGGCGCCCGCACAGCCACGACAGCAGCGATCGCGTCGACCACGCCCTCGAGACGAGCCGGCGCGGGGTGCGGACGCTCGTGTGGTCCTTCGCCGCGCTGTTCGTCACCGCCGTCGCGCAGCTCGGGCTCGTGCTGGTCACCGGGTCGGTGGCGCTGCTGGGCGACACCATCCACAACTTCGCCGACGCGCTGACCGCCGTGCCGCTCGGCATCGCGTTCCTGCTCGGGCGCCGGGCCGCGACCCGGCGCTACACCTACGGCCTCGGGCGGGCCGAGGACCTCGCCGGAGTGGTCGTCGTGCTGGTCGTCGCGGCTTCGGCGGCGATCGCCGGGTACGAATCCGTCGTGCGGCTGCTCCAGCCCGAGCCGGTCGGGCACCCCTGGGTGGTCGCCGCGGCCGGGGTGATCGGGTTCGCGGGCAACGAGATCGTGGCGCGCTACCGGATCAAGGTCGGCCGCGAGATCGGGTCGGCCGCGCTGGTCGCCGACGGGTTGCACGCGCGCACGGACGGCTTCACGTCGCTCGCGGTCGTCGCGGGCGCGGCCGGGGTGGCGCTCGGGTTCCCGATCGCGGACCCGATCGTCGGGCTCGGCATCACCGTCGCGATCCTGTTCGTCCTGCGCGACGCGGCGAAGGAGGTGTTCCGGCGGCTCCTGGACGCGGTCGACCCCGCGTCGGTCGAGCTGGCCGAGCGCACCGCCCGCGACGTCGAGGGCGTGCTCGGTACCCGGGACCTGCGGATGCGGTGGATCGGGCACCAGCTGCGGGCCGAGCTGGCGGTGACGGTGGCGGCGGACCTGACCGTCGAAGCCGCCCACGCGCTGGCGCACCGGGTGGAACACCGGCTGGTGCACACGATCCCGCGGCTGGCCGCGGTGGTGATCCACACCGAGCCGAGCGCGGGGGCCGAGCGGGCGCACGACGCCGTCGCCCACCACCACTAGCCGACGGGCTGCTCCGCGGGCTCCGGTTCCGGGCTGAGCACCCCGGCGAACAGCGCCGCCAGCACGCAGAGGATCACCGGCAGCGCGAACGTCACGTTCAGCGGCAGCCAGTGGGTCAGGCCGCCGATCACCGCCGGGCCGGCCAGCAGGCCGACGTAGCCGAGGCCGACCACCCGGGCCATCAGCGCGCCCGACGCACGGGTGTCCAGGTTGCCCGCCGCCGTGAACAGCTGCGGGACGCCGCCCGACAGACCGAGGCCGAACAGCGCCCAGCCGACCAGGGACACCGGAACCCACGGGGCCGCAGCGGCGATCGTCAGGCCGACCGCGGCGAGCGTGGCGCCGTAGCGGACGATCGCCGCCGGTCCCGCCCAGGCCGCGACGCGGTCGGTGAGGAACCGGCCGGTCGTCATGGCCACCGCGAAGGCGCCGTACGCGAACGCCGCCGTGGACGCCGAGGTGCCGAGCACCTTTTCCATGTGCAGTGCGGCCCAGTCGTTCGCGACGCCCTCGGACAGCATCAGCGCGAGCGCCAGCAGGCCGAGCAGCCAGACCACGCGACCCGGGGGCCGGCGGCGCGCGACCGGCTCCGCTTCGGATTCCGCGACGGCGGCCGGCGCGTCGGACGGCTCCATCAGGAACCGCGCGGACACCACGGAAAGCACGACGCACAGCACGCCGGTGGCGGTGAGCGTGACGCCGGTGGGCACGCCCGCGCCGAGCGTCGCGGCGCCGATGACCGCGGCGATCGCGCCGCCGATCGACCACATCGCGTGGAACGCCGCCATGATCGGCCGCGGGTAGGCGCGCTCGACGACGACCGCGTGCGCGTTCATGCCGACGTCGATGGCGCCGTTGCCGAAGCCGAACAGCGCGAGGGCGAGCCCGAGCGTCCACCAGGAGCCCGCGAACCCGGGCGTGCAGAGCGCGAGGCCGAGGAACACCCCCGCGGCGGGCACGAGCCGCCGGTGGCCGAGCCGGTCGACGAGCGGGCCGGACACCTGCATGCCGGCGAAGGCGGCGCCGCCGAGCACGAGCAGCAGCGCGCCCAGGGTGGTGTGCGAGATGCCGGTCGCGCGCTCGACGTTCGGGATGTGCACCACCCACATGCCCATCCCGAACCCGTTGAGGCCGAAGAACATGAACGTCGCGAACCGGGCGGCGCGTGGGCGGGGCGGGGCGGTCGTCATCGGCCCTCCGTGGTCGTGGGGACGGCGACGTGCACCAGCACGCCGCGTTCGGTCAGCGCCGCGCGCTGGTCTTCGGGGGCGCCCGGGTCGGTGATCACGACGTCCGGGCGCTCGGCGGGGCAGACGTGGGCGAGCGCGGCGCGGCCCCACTTGGCGCCGTCGGCGAGCACGATCGCCCGCGCCGACACCGCCAGTGCCTGCCGCTTGACCTCCGCGTCGGCGAGGTCGAACGCCGTCAGCCCGTCCTCGATGCCGAACGCGCAGGGGCTCAGCACCGCCACGTCGAACCGCAACGCGCGCAGCGAAGCCAGCGTCAGCGGGCCGACCAGGGCCTGCTCCCCCGGCCGCGGTTCGCCGCCGGGCAGCAGCAGGCGGACGCCGGGTGCGTCGGCCAGCTCGCGGGCCGCGTGCAGGGACAGCGGCAGCACCGTCACCGGCCGGTCACGCAGCAGGCGCGCGACTTCCAGCGCTGTCGTGCCGCTGTCGAGGACGATCGTCTCGCCGTCGCGGATCAGCTCCGCGGCCGCGGCCGCGATGGCCCGCTTCGCCGCGACGGCGGCCGTGGCCCGGGCCGCGAACGGGGGCTCGACGCCGGACGGGGACGCCGGGACCGCGCCACCGTGCACCCGGCGCAGCACCCCATGCGAAGCCAGGTTGTCCAGGTCGCGGCGCACGGTCATCTCCGACGCGCCGGTGGCCGCGGCCAGCTCGGCGACGCCCACTTGGTCGGCGTCGCGCAGCCGCTCCACGATCACCCGGTGCCGTTCCGCGCTCTTCACCTCGCGATGCTCGCAAGTCCCATTCGTTCGCACCATCGATTTGTTCGGACGCGCACGCCGGTTGTGCGAAACACCGCTGCGGCATGATGGTGCCGTGCACGCCGCCGAGACCACCGCGACCCCGTGACCGGGGGCTACCTGAAGGGCCGGATCCGCCGCGAGGACATCATCACGGCGGCCGCCGCGGCGTACGGCGAACTCGGCTACCACGGCTCCTCGCTGCGCGAGATCGCCAAGCGCGTCGGCATTTCCCACGCCGGCCTCCTCTACCACTTCCCCACCAAGGAAGCCCTGCTCGCCGCCGTGCTCGAACGCCGGGACGCCGACGACTCCGAGCGCGAGCAGCTGCAGGTCCCGCCCGGGCTGGAAGTCCTGCGCCACTTCGTCGCCCTCGCCGAGCACAACGTCCGCCACCCCGGGATCGTCGACCTCTACTCGCGGCTGGCCGCCGAAGCGGTCGCGCCGGACCACCCCGCGCACGGCTACTTCCAGCGCCACTACCGGGCCGCCCGCGAAGGCGTGCAAGAGTCGTTCGAGGTGCTGGCGGCCCGCGGCCAGCTGCGGGCGGGCGTCGACCCCGGACTGGCCGCGCTGACGTTCATCGCGCTGATGGACGGCCTCCAGGTGCAGTGGCTGACCGTGCCCGGCGACGTCGACCTGGTCGGCTCGCTGCGCTTCTACCTGCGGAACCTGCTCACCGTCCCGTTCTAGAGGGTCTTCGCGTACGGGTCCCAGCCCGGCGGCAGCAGCGGCGGGACCTCGACGCTGCTTCCGACTTCCACGCTCTGCCCGCGGGTCATGGACTCGTCGATGGCCAGCATCGTGTCGAGCACGTGGTAGGCCAGCTCGCCGGACGCGCGTTCGGGCACCCCGGCCCGGATCGCCCGCGCCAGCTCCAGCGCGCCGGTGCCGCGGGACGCCGGGTGCCCGGCCGCCGCCAGCTCTTCCGGTTCCTCGTGCCCGAGCAGGTGCAGCCGGGTCGGCTCGTCGAAGCGGTTGGGGTCGGGCAGCACGGCCGTGCCGAGCGTGCCGGTCAGCTCGACCACCCCGGCCCGCTTGAGCGCCGAGTCGAAGCTCAGCACCAGCTGGGCGGACCCGCGCTCGAACTCGACGAGCGCGGTGACCGTGGTCGGCACCAGCACCGGGAACTCCGTCCCCGCCCGCGGCCCGGACCCGACGACCCGGGTGTCGCGCGCCCGCCCGCCGGCCCCGGTGACGCGCCGGACCGGGCCCAGCAGGTGAACCAGCGCCGTCAGGTAGTACGGGCCCATGTCGAGCAGCGGCCCGCCACCCGGCTGGTAGTAGAACTCCGGCGCCGGGTGCCACAGTTCCGGGCCCGGCACCTGGAACAGCGCCAGCGCGGTCAGGGGACGGCCGATCCGGCCCGCGTCGACGGCCCGGCGCGCGGTCTGCAGCGCGGCGCCGAGGACGGTGTCGGGCGCGCTGGCGACGCGCAGGTTCTTCTCCCGTGCCCGATCGAGGAGCTTGCGGCCGGTCTCGCGGTCCAGGGCGAGGGGCTTCTCCGCCCAGACGTGCTTGCCCGCTTCGAGGGCGGCGAGCCCGACCTCGACGTGCGCGACCGGCACGGTCAGGTTGACCACCAGCTCGACGTCCGGGTCGGCGAGCAGCTCGGCCACCGTGCCCGACCGCGGCACGCCGTACTCGGCCGCGCGGGCGGCCGCGCGCCCGGTGTCGAGGTCGGCGATCCGCAGCACGCGGACGTCCGGGAAACCGGTGAGGTTTTCGAGGTAGGTACCGCTGATGACGCCGGCGCCGACGAACCCGACGCCGACTGGGCCGCCGGTCACCGGCCAGCGCCGGTCAGGAAGGCGTGGCTGGCGGCGACGGCTTCGAACAGGTCGCCGTCGTAGGCGTCGAACTCGATCACGCGCAGCGCGTCCGGCGCCGCGGCCAGCACGTCGGCGATCGGTATCCGGCCCTGCCCGGCCGGGACCTGGCCGGTGGCGTCGGTGGCGAGGCCGCCGTCCTTGACGTGGATCGCGCGGACCCGGTCGCCGAGCCGCCGCAGCAGGGCGGGGGCGTCCTCGCCGCCGGCGGTGGCCCAGTAGGTGTCGACCTCCAGCGCGACGGCCGGGTCGAGCTGGTCGGCGAAGACCTCGAACGCGCTGCGGCCGCCGATCCGGGATTCCAGCTCCCACCAGTGGTTGTGGTAGCCCACGCGCACGCCGTGCTCGGCCGCGAGCTTGGCCGCGGCGTTGAGCGCGTCCGCCGTCGCCGCGATGTCGGCCGGGTCCTGCCACTGCTCGGGCTTGACCAGCGGGTCGATGACCAGGCCGATGCCCAGCTCGGCGGCCGCGGCGAAGACGGCGGCCTGGTCGGCGCCCAGCAGGCGCGCGTGCGCGGTCGGCGCGGTCAGGCCGTTGGCGGGTAGCCCGGCTCGCAGGGCTTCGGCGTTTTCGACGACTCCGTACGGCTCCACCTGCGTGAAGCCGATCGCGGCGAGCCGCCGCAGGGTGTCGGCGGGATCGGCCGCGAAGGCGTCGCGGACCGAATAAAGCTGCACGGAAAGGTCGCTCATCCCCAGCTCCTGAAGTCACGGTGGGCTCTGCCCAATTTCTACCACCTGGTCAGAATTGGCACCAGAAAATCGGCCCGCGGTCCACCGGACGGCGGCACGGCGTGCCCGACGTCACTGCGGCCCGTGTTTTGACCTGCCTCACTTGGGGCAGTAACGCCGGTGAGCGGGCGGAACGAACCGACGCGGGAGGTACCGGAAGTGGACAGGGCAGGGGACGAAGTGGACACGGGGGCGATCGGCCACCCGTGGTCCCGTCGCGACCTGACGGAACTGTCCGAGGCCGCGCGCGACCTCGACCGCCGGATCGAGCAGCACCTCGCGCGGCTGCGCCGGGAACGCACCGAGCGCGCCCGCGACGACATCCCGGACCAGCGGCTCCGCCCGAGCGGCTGACCTCGTCTTCACCCCCTGGACGCGACCTACTACGCTGGGTGGCGCACCGCCACCCGCCGAAGTCCTGCGAGGTCGCCATGTCCGAGACCCTGTCCCCGAGCCAGAAGCCGGTGGGAGTCGACCCCGACCGGCCGAGCATCGCGCGGATCTACGACGGGTTCCTCGGCGGCAACAACTACTACGAGGTCGACCGCGTGGTGATGGAGAAGATCCGCACCGCGGTCCCGGAAGCCGTCGACATCGCCCGCGGCAACCGCGGTTTCCACAACCGCGCGCTGCGGATGCTGGCCGCGCAGACCGGCATCCGGCAGTACCTCGACTGCGGGTCCGGCCTGCCGACGGCGGAGAACACCCACCAGATCGTCCAGCGCATCGACAAGGACCACACGGTCGTCTACGTCGACAACGACCCGGTGGTCCTCGCGCACGGCCGCGCGCTGCTCGTCGAGAACGACTTCACGCACATGGTCGAAGCGGACATCTTCAAGCCGGAAGCCGTGCTCGAAAACGAGGACGTGCGGCGGCACATCGACTTCTCCGAGCCGGTCGCGCTGCTGCACGTCGGCACGATGCACCACTTCGAGGGCGACGGCGCCGTCGACGTCATGCGCGAGTACATCGACGCGCTCGCCCCGGGCTCCTACGTGGTCCTCTCGCACTTCTTCGACCCCGAGGTGCCGGAGCTGACCGAGATCGCCAAGCGCATCGAGCAGATCCTCGTCCAGGGCCCGCTCGGCGCCGGCCGGTTCCGCACCCGCGCCGAGATCGAAGCGATGCTGCCCGGCCTGGAGCTGGTCCAGCCCAACGCCACGTCGGAGCCGGGCCTGGCCGTGTGCGACGAGTGGTGGCCGGACGGGCCCCGCCTCACCCCGCTGTCGGGTTCGGCGAAGTGCGTGGCGGGGATCGTCGGCGTCAAGCGCTAACGCAGCCGCCACAGGTGGTCGGCGGTCCCGGTGTCGCCGAACTGCACCACCTGCGCGCTGTCCGCCGTCGACATCACGTCGACGCCGAGCACCTTGCCGGAGTTGCGGTTGACGATCCGGAACCAGCCGCTGCCGTCGTCGCGCAGGCGCCACTCGTGGTCGGGCGTGCCGTTGTCGGTGAACTGCACGACGATCGCACTGTCCGCTGTGGACATCTGATCCACACCCAGCACCTTGCCCGAGTTGACGTTGCGGATCAGGAACCAGCCGGCCGCCGTGGGTTCGAACGTCCACAGGTGGTCCGCCGTGCCGTTGTCGGCGAACTGCACCACCCGCGCGCTGTCCGCCGTGGACATCCGGTCGACCCCGAGCACCTTGGCGGAGTTGCGGTTCTCGATCCGCACCTGTCCGTCCGGTACCAGCCGCCAGAGGTGGTCCGCGGTCCCCGTGTCGGCGAACTGCACCACCTGCGCGCTGTCCGCCGTGGACAGCTGATCGACGCCGAGCACCTTGCCCGAGTTGCGGTTCTTCAGCCGCCACCAGCCGTCGCCGTTGTCGATCGGCTGCCACAGGTGGTCGAGCGTGCCGTTGTCGGTGAACTGCACGACGATCGCACTGTCCGCTGTGGACATCTGGTCCACGCCGAGCACCTTGCCCGAGTGGTGGTTGCGGATCCGGTACCAGCCGTCGCCGTTCGCGACCAGGTGCCAGACGTGGTCGTCGGTGCCGTTGTCGGCGAACTGGACGACCCGCGCACTGTCCGCTGTGGACATCTGATCGACGCCGAGCACCTTGCCGGAGTTGCGGTTGACGATCCGGAAGCCCGCTCCCCCGCCGCCGGGCAGCCACGGGTGGCCGTCCGGCGAAGCGGTCGGGAACGCCGTGATCCGCAGCCGTGCCGCGCCCATCGGGATCAGCGTGACCGTCTCCACCGGGGCCTCGCTGCGGGCCGGTGACGCCTGCAGCGGCGTGACGACGTCCTGGTCGTCCGCGGTCCACTCGGCGATCTTCCGCGCGGACGCGGTGATCTTGACCGGCGCCGCGTCCGGCGTGAACGGGTTGGCCGGGAGCGCGCCGCCGGCCGCGGCGAAGGTCAGCGCCGCGTCCGGGGCCAGACCGTAGTTCCACGGCGTCGTCGCGTGCACCGCGTACTCCGGGAACTGGGTGGTCCCGCCGAGCCGCTCGTAGCTTTCGCCGATCTTCAGCGAGTACGTCAGCGGCCCGTGGTCGACCGACACCGACCCGTGGTTCGCCTGCCAGGTCCGCAGGGTCGTGCGCTGCGGGAGCGTCAGCGTGACGACGTCGCCGTTCGCCCAGGTCCGGTCGACCTTGACGAACGCCGGCCCGGCCGCCGCGGCGACCGGCGCGCCCGCGACGGTGAGCCGCGGTGCCGCACACCAGGCCGGGATCCGGAAGTAGAGCGGGAACGCCAGCCGCTTCGGCGTCCGGACCGTGAAGGTGACCTGCTCGGAGAACGGGTAGGTGGTGTCTTCGGTGATGGTCACGGCGGTGCCGTCGCCGACCTTCGCCGTAACGCTGCTGGCGGAGTACATCGCCGCGGCGAGCCCGTTGTCCGGGGTGGCGAGCCAGAGTTCTTCGGTGAAGTACGGCCAGCCCATGCCGTAGTTGTGCGGGCAGCAGCGGTACTGGTCGACCCCCGGCAGGTAGGCCTGCATCGCGAAGCCGTTCTGGAACTGGCCTTCGCTCTTGGGCACGTTGTCGAGGTCGACGCTGTTCGCGCTGGTGATGTAGTGCACCGCGCGCCCGTCCGGGTCGAGCGCGGCGGGCAGCGAGTTGAAGGCCAGGTCCTCGCAGCGGTCGGCCCACACCGGGTCGCCGGTCAGCCGGGTGAGCAGCTGGTGGCTGGCCATGAACTCGACGATCCCGCAGGTTTCGAAGCCCTGCCGCGGGTCGCCGAAGCCGGGCCGGGCGTTCTCGTCGCCGGCGAAGCCACCGCCGGGGAACTGGCCGTAGGTGGCCATCACCGTGTCGTAGTCCGCGTAGGTGGCCTGGGTCAGGCTCGCGTCGCCGGACCGCAGCGCGTACTGGGCCGGTTCGCGGAAGCCCTGGGCGATGTTGACGTTGTGCAGGCTCGGGAGGTGGTTCACCCAGCTCGCGCCGTAGCCGTGGATCTTGTCGGCGAGGTCGAGCAGGAAGGTGTCGCCGGTGCGGTTGAACAGCCAAAACACGCTGTCGAGGCCGTCGCCCCAGCGCACGGACACCCAGCTGGAGTCGAACGCGCTCTTGCCCTGGGCGTTCATGTAGCGGAAGAAGCGGGTCAGGAACGGGACGATCCGCGCGTCGCCGGTGTACTCCTGCCAGGACCGCAGCGCCTGCAGCAGCGGCAGGTACGGCCAGAAGTCCGGGCCGTTGTTCAGCGCGGTGCGCAGGGCGGCCGGGCCGAAGAAGCCGTCGGGCTGCTGGGTGGCGAGGATGGCGCCGATCCACCGGGCGGCGGTGGCTTTCGCGGTGGCGTCCCCGGTGACCGCGGCGAGGTCGACGTAACCGCGCAGCCAGTAGGGCACTTCCTCCCAGCCGCCGCGCTCCGGGTGGACCCAGCCGCTGGTCGCGAAGTCGAGGAAGTGCGACGTCTCGGCATAGTGCCCGCAGAGGCCGTCGAGCTGGAGCCGCAGCTGCCCGGCGAGCCAGCCGCGGGCGGTGACGGCGCCGGGCGGGAGCTTGAGGAAGGCGGCGGGCCGCAGGGGTGCGGCGTTCGGCGTGTACAGACCACCCTTCGCCGGGGCGACCTTCCGGCAGCGCAGCGCCCCGGCGACGGCGTTCGGCGCGTTCGCGCCGGTCAGCAGGGTGGCGGCGACGGCTCCGGTGACGAACTGCCTGCGGCTCAGCGACACGGGACGGCCTCCGCTCGTCGTTACAACGTTGTAAAAGTAGTTCTTACCCCGTTGATACAACGTTGTAAATCCGCCGTTCGTCGGTGCCGGCGGATCAGGCGATGGTGCGGACGCGGCGGATCGCGAAGTAGACCAGCGCCGCCGTCAGCACCGCGAAGATGCCGGCTTCGATGCCCTGGAACGCCCAGAACCGGTCCCCCGGCTGGAATTCCAGCCAGTTGGCCGTGTCCGGTGCGGCGCACTGCCCGGCCGGGCACGGGCCGAGCTGGGCCTTCGGGAGCACGACCCGCCCCACCTCGTCGCGGACGCTCTGGGCCAGGATCCAGTCGCCCGACGCCGGGTTCGGCGTCTGCGTGCCTGCCGGCGAGAACGTCCGCACCTGCGCCGGCAGGTAGCGCGGCCGCGCGAGGACCTCGACCGCGACGCGGACCACCGCGTACCCGGCCAGCGCGAGCGCCATCGCCGGCACCACGCGCCGCCAGTACGTCCCCGCGAAGATCCCGAGCGCGAGCGCGAAGAGCGTGTACGCGACCGGCACGATCCCCTGGACGTCGAACGCGAGGAACGCGAGCCGTCCGGTGCTCGCGGTGACCAGCGGCTCGAACCACCACGACACGCCCAGCGCGTACCCGGCCGCCAATACCGCCGTGATCGCGCCGGTCAGGCCGAACGTCGTGAGCGCCCACCGCAGCCGGCTCACGCCCTGGGTCCACACCAGGCGGTGCGTGCCCTGCTCGACCTCGCGGGCCACCAATGGTGCGCCGAAGAACACGCCGATCAGCGCCGGCAGGACCACGAACAGGACGGCGACGAACTGCAGGTTCCCGAACTCCCGCTGGAACTGGTGACTCAGGCTCTCGCACTGCGCCACCGCTTCGGTCTGCGTGATCATCGACGCGGTGCCGAGCGCCGCGCGGCACGACCCGAGGCCGTAGCCGTCGAACTTCGCGCGCATCGCCAGTCCCGTCGGCACCACGACCGCGGCGAGCAGGCCGAGCACGGCGAGCGTGAACAGCGCGGGCCTGCGGTGGCGGCGCCAGGTCAGCCAGAACACGCGGGCACCTCCGCCGCGCCGAGGTGCCCGAGCACCAGGTCTTCCAGGCCCACTTCGTGCTCTGTCCACAGTGGATCGATCGGCCCCGCGCGGCGCACCAGCAGCGTCGCCTGGCGGGCGGAGTGGTGGGCGCGGATGATCTGCGCGACGCCCGCGATCTCGTCGCTGCCGGCCCGCGGGCCGACGACCGTGCGGTGCGCGTCGAGCAGTTCGTCGACCGGCCCGGCCAGCCGGACGCGGGCGTCCTGCAGCACGATCAGGTGATCGCAGGTGCGTTCGAGGTCGGTCAGCAGGTGCGACGAGAGCAGCACGGTGGTCCCGTCCTCGGCCACCGCGCCCATGAGCGTCCGGAGGAACTCGCGGCGGGCCAGCGGATCCAGGCTCGCGATGGGCTCGTCGAGCAGGAGCAGCCGTGGCCGCTTGGCCAGCGCGAGCGCCAGCGCGACCTGCGCGCGCTGCCCGCCCGAGAGCTTGCCCGCGGGCCGGTCCGGCGGCACACTGGCGAGCCGTTCCCACGCCGCGGCGGCGTCCCAGCGGCGGTTCAGCTTGCCGCCCATGGTGATCAGCTCGGCGGCGGTGAAGTCCCGGTAGAGCGGGGTGTCCTGGGCGACGAACCCGATGTCGGGCAGCGCGGCGGCGGGTGGGTGGCCGAACACGCGGACGTCGCCCGAATCCGGCCGCAGCAGCCCGGCGGCCAGGTGGAGGAG
Source organism: Amycolatopsis lexingtonensis (assembly GCF_014873755.1). Lineage (NCBI taxonomy): Bacteria > Bacillati > Actinomycetota > Actinomycetes > Pseudonocardiales > Pseudonocardiaceae > Amycolatopsis > Amycolatopsis lexingtonensis. The sequence continues at coordinate 209,802 of NZ_JADBEG010000001.1, read as the reverse complement.
GGTGGTCTTACCCGCGCCGTTCGGCCCGACGAGGGCGACGATCCGCCCGGCGGGGACGGTCAGGTCGCAGTCCCGGAGGGCCCAGGTGCGCCGGTACCGCTTGCCCAGTGCGCGGGTCTCGATCGCAAGTTCCATCCGGCTCCCCTAGTGTCGCGCGTCCCAGTGTCGTCGACGGCCAGCTATGCGCCCCAATGTGGCGTTCGGTGCGTCTGACGCACCGAACGCCACATTGGGTGCGCTGGACGCAACCAACGCCACATTGGGGCGCTTGCTACCCGCGCGGCAGCGCTGTCCCGCGCATCGTCGTCTCGATCAGCGCCGCGATGTCGTCCGGCGTCATCCCCGCCGCTTCGGCGCGCTCCAGCCAAGCGACCAGCTCGTCCCGCAGGTGCGCCTGCGCCCCCAGGGACGGCCCGGCCAGGTCGCCCGTGACGAACGTGCCCACCCCCGGCCGTCCGTCGGCGAGGCCCTCCAGGACCAGCTCGCGGTAGGCCTTGAGCACCGTGTTCGGGTTGATCGCCAGCTCCTGCGCCACGTCGCGGACCTTCGGCAGCTGGTCGCCGGGGCGCAGCAGGCCGACCCGCAGTGCCTGCTTCACCTGCACGACGAGCTGCATGTACGTGGCGACCCGGGAACGGCCGTCCAGGACGAACTCGATCACCGGACCTCCTACTGTCCTACGGCAGTAAGACAACACCGGGAAGCGCGGCGCTGTCAAGGCGGCCCGCGCGGGCATAGGGTCTCGATCGAGAGGCACACCGGCACCGGGAGGCAGGCATGTCGTTGTTGGACGGGCTGAGCAAGGCGATCACCTCGGGGGCGGTCGAAATCGTCGACCTCACCGCGCCCCTGAGCTCGAGCACGCCGATCCTGCAGTTGCCGGAGCCGTTCGCCAACACCATCCCCTTCCGCCTCGAAGAGATCAGCCGCTACGACGAGCGCGGGCCGCGCTGGTACTGGAACGACATCCACACCGGCGAGCACACCGGCACGCACCTCGACGTCCCGGTGCACTGGGTGTCCGGAAAGGACGGTCACGACGTCTCCCAGGTCCCGCTGAAAACGCTGGTCGCGCCCGCGGTCGTCCTCGACTTCTCGGCTCAGGCGGCGCAGGACCCGGACTTCCTGCTCTCGATCGACGACGTCCGCGCGTGGACGGCCGAGCACGGGCCGCTGCCCGACGGCGGCTGGCTGCTCTACCGCACCGGCTGGGACACCCGCAGCGACGACCAGGACCGCTTCCTCAACGCCGACGAGGCCGGGTCGCACTCCCCCGGCGTCTCGCCCGAGTGCGCGCGGTGGCTCGCCGAGGAAACGCCGATCACCGGGCTCGGCGTCGAGACCGTCGGGACCGACGCGGGACAGGCGCCCGGGCTCGAGCCGATGTTCCCGTGCCACGAACTCCTGCTGGGCGCGGGGAAGCACGGCCTGACGCAGCTGCAGAACCTGGCCACGCTGCCGCCGACCGGGACGCTGCTGGTGGTCTCGCCGCTGCCGATCGTCGGCGGCTCCGGGAGCCCGGCCCGCGTGCTGGCGCTGGTGGAGCGGTGAACGTCGCCGAACTCGTCGGCCGGACCCTCGCGGAACTCGGCGCCGGCACCGCGTTCGGCGTGGTGGGCAGCGGCAACTTCGAGGTGACCAACGCGCTGCGCGCGGGCGGCGTCCGGTTCGTCGCCGCCCGCCACGAGGGTGGTGCGGCGAGCATGGCCGACGCCTACGCGCGGATGAGCGGGAAGGTCTCGGTGCTGTCGCTGCACCAGGGCTGCGGGCTGACCAACGCCGTCACCGGGATCACCGAAGCCGCCAAGAGCCGGACGCCGATGCTCGTGCTGACCGCCGACTCCGCGGGGGCGTCGGTGCTGTCGAACTTCCGCGTGGATCAGGACGGCCTGGCCGCGGCGGTCGGCGCGGTGCCGGAGCGCGTGCACTCGGCCGCGAGCGCGGTCGCCGACACCGTGCGGGCGTTCCGGACCGCGCGGCAGCAGCGCCGGACGGTCGTGCTGAACCTCCCGCTCGACGTCCAGGCCGAGCCCGCGCCTCCTTCGCCGTCGTTGCCGGAAATCCCGGGGCCCGCGGCGGTGCGGCCGGACGCCGCTTCGGTGGCCGCGTTCGCGGACCTCCTCGCGGCCGCCGAACGGCCGGTCTTCATCGCCGGCCGCGGCGCCCGCGGCAGCCGGGAACCGTTGCGGGAACTGGCTTCGCGGTGCGGCGCGCTGCTGGCGACGTCCGCCGTCGCGCACGGGCTCTTCCACGGTGACGAGTTCGCGCTGGGCATCTCGGGCGGGTTCGCGTCGCCGACCACCGCCGAGCTGATCCTGGGCGCCGACCTCGTCGTCGGCTGGGGCTGCGCGCTGAACATGTGGACGACCCGGCACGGCAAGCTGCTCAGCCCGCACGCGAAGCTCGTCCAGGTCGACGTCGAGCAGGCGGCCCTCGGCGCGCACCGGCCGGTCGACCTCGGCGTCGTCGGTGACGTCGCGGCCACCGCGGTGGAGGTGCTGGCCGCGGCGAAGGAGCGCCAGGGCTATCGCACCGAAGAGGTCGCCGCTCGGATCGCGGCCGGGCGCTGGAACGACGTCGAGCACGAGGACCTGTCCGGCGACGGGCGCATCGACCCCCGGACGCTGAGCAAGCTCCTCGACGAGCTGCTGCCGGCGGAGCGGATCGTCTCGATCGACTCGGGCAACTTCATGGGCTACCCGAGCGCCTACCTCTCGGTGCCCGACGAGCAGGGATTCTGCTTCACACAGGCGTTCCAGAGCATCGGGCTGGGCCTGGGCACCGCGATCGGCGCGGCGCTCGCCCGCCCGGACCGGCTGCCGGTTTTGGGCACCGGTGACGGCGGGTTCCACATGGCACTGTCCGAACTGGACACGGCGGTCCGGCTGGGGCTGCCGCTGGTGGTCGTCGTCTACCACGACGCGGCCTACGGCGCGGAGATCCACCACTTCGGCGACGCCGACATGACGACGGTCCGCTTCCCCGACTCCGACCTCGCCGCCATCGGTCGCGGCTTCGGCTGCACGGGGGTCACGGTCCGGTCGGCCGGGGACCTGTCCGCGGTGCGTGACTGGCTGGCCGGACCGCGGACCGCGCCGCTGGTGATCGACGCGAAGATCGCCGACGACGGCGGTTCGTGGTGGCTCGCGGAGGCGTTCCGGCACTGACCCGGCCTTGACAACGGCCCGGCCCTGACTGAATGCTGGCCGAGTTGTCCTACAGTCGTAGGACAGTGGGGGAACTAGTCATGGAGCCTTGATGCGACTCTTCCTGGCCGTCCTGGCGGCCGTCACCCTGTTCGCCGCGCCGGCGGACGCGGGCCAGTCCCGGCCGCCCGCCGACGCCGCGGGCGCCTTCCTCGCCGCGTTCGACGACCACGCGATCGTCGCGAAGTCCAGCCCGGACGTCGGGACGTTTCTGTTCGACCTCGTCCGCGACCCGCGCTTCCCCGGCCGCGTGAACGACATCGCCGTGGAATGCGGCAACTCGCGGCTGCAGCCGTTGCTGGACGACTACATCGCGGGCGGCGACATCCCCGACGTGAGCCGGGTCTGGCGCGACACGACCCAGCCGAGCTGTGGGTTCTCGACGTTCTACGAGCAGCTTTTCGCGCTGGTGCGGCAGGTCAACACGACGCTGCCCGCCGCGCGGAAGATCCGCGTGCTGGCGTGCGACCCGCCGGTGGACTGGAGCCGCGTCCAGGCTCCCGCGGACCTGGAGCCGTTCCTCGACCGCGACGCGACGATCGCTTCGGTGGTGGAAACGCAGGTGCTGCAGAAGAACCGGAAGGCCCTGATGCTGTTCGGCCTCGGGCACCTGACGCACGACGGCGGCAGCGGCGCGGTCGCCCGGCTGGAGCGCGCGCACCCCGGCGCGGCGTACGTCGTCGCGGATCACCGCGGGTTCACCGCGGACAACGCCCGGCTCGAACAGCGGCTGGGATCGTGGCCCGCGCTGGTGCCGCTGCGGGGTTCCTGGCTGGGCGGGCTCGAGACGACGTACTTCCCGGTGAACCGGGACTACCCGCCGGGCACCCGGGGATATCCGGGCGTGGACGCGTATCTGTACGAAGGACCGGCGGACACCTTGCTGCGTGAACCGCTGTCGGCGCGGGCGATCCTGGACACGGGCTACCTGAACGAACTGCGGCGGCGGGCGGCCGCGATCCAGGCGCCGCCGGACGGGCTGGAGTGGCCGGAGTTCTTCTTCGAGCGGGAGCGCACGTCCGGCGTGCTGCTGCGGGGCTAACCGACCGGGTGCGACACCCAGACGTTCGGCTCGACGTAGACCGCGATGTCCTGGGCCACTGAGACGAACACCGGGGCGAGCGCGCCCGAGACCGGCACGACGCCGTCTCGGTCGAACGGCAGCCCGGTCCAGCGCCGCCAGTCCTCGAGCGGCGCCTGGACCGTCGCCGAACAGGGCGCGACGCCCTCGATACGGCCGCCGGCCCGGACGTGGGTGCGCAGCCAGCGGTCGGCGGGCAGGCCGTCCGCACGGGTCTCGGCCGCGTACTCGCGCATCGGCTTGGACGGCACCGCCGCCTTGTCCGGCGGCCGGACCGGGATCACCAGCGACCCCAGTCCGGCCGCCGCGACGGCTTCACGCATCGCGACGAGCACCGTGCCGGCGTGGCCGCGGCCCTGGTGCTCCGGGTGGACGGCGATCTCCAGCGCGCACGCGGTGTCCGGCACGACGTCGTCGAGCGCGTCCTCCGCGGCCCACACCGCGACCTCGTCCCAGCCGCGGGCGGGCAGCGGGCCGCGGCCGCGGAACGGCACCATGACGCCGCGCGCGATCGGCCGGTCGCCGTCCAGCAGCGCCACGACGAGGTGCGGCCAGCGGCGCGCCACCCGCCGGCCGCGCACCAGCAGGCTCGCGAGGCTGCCCGCCATGAACGACGGCGAGCCCGGCGGGTACGGGATGGCGTAGACGGCCTCGGCGAGGTCCGGCCGCCGCGCCAGTGTCACGAGCACGTCAGTTCCCCCGCGACCACGATTCCAGCGCGATCAGCGTCTTCGTCCCGGTCACCTGGTGGTGCCGCCGGATCTCGTCGATCGTTTTCTGCAGGTGGGCCATGTCGCGCACCCGCAGCCACACCAGCGCGTCCGGGTCGCCCGCGATCGTGAACACCGCCTGGGCCTCGGGCATGCGGGTCGTCGTGCGCAGGATCTCCGCGACCTTCGTGTTGCCGACGAAGCGCAGTTCGGTGAACGCCTCGATGCCCCAGCCCAGCTTCGCGTGGTCGACCTGGACCGTGAAGCCCGTGATAACGCCGGTCTCGCGCAGCCGGTCGATGCGGCGCTTGACCGCGGCCGTGGAGAGGGTGACGCGGCCGGCGATGTCGGACAGCGTGCGGCGGGCGTCTTCGCGCAGCAGGCCGAGGATCTCGTGGTCGGTCGCGTCGAGCAGCTCTTCGGGCATGCGCAGGAGCGTAACTCCGCGCAAAAATCCGAGCCAGCCGGCGCGTGGAGGCCTCGAAGTTTGCGTATAGAGTCGCGAAACGCCAACGCCTGTTGCGTCGCTGTGGCCGGCGTCGCACTGTGCCCGGAAGCACATCGAGAGGAGCCGCGCCGTGGAGACGTTCACGCTTGAGGACCGCTATCTGCGGGAGGCGGGAACCGTGCACCTGACCGGGGTGCAGGCCCTGGTCCGGCTGCTGTTCGACCGCGTCCGGCACGACCGCGCCCAGGGCGGCGACCCCGCCGTCTTCGTCTCGGGGTACGAGGGCTCCCCGCTGGCCGGGTACGACCTCGAGCTCGGCCGCCGCTCGACGCTGCTGGAGAAGCACGACGTCGTGCACCGGCCCGGGCTCAACGAGGAGCTGGCCGCGACCTCGGTGATGGGCAGCCAGCTCGTCGCCGGCGCCGGTGGGCAGCGTGGCGTCACCGGCTTCTGGTACGGCAAGGCCCCCGGCCTGGACCGGGCCTCCGACGCCCTCCGCCACGCCAACCTGGCCGGGACCGACCCGCGCGGCGGCGCCGTGGCACTCGTCGGCGACGACCCGAACGCGAAGTCCTCGACCGTCCCCTGCGCGTCCGAGCTCGCCCTCGCCGACCTGGCGATCCCGATCTTCTACCCCATCGACTCCCAGGACGTCCTCGACCTCGGCATGCACGCGGTGGAGCTGTCCCGCGCGGCCGGCGTGTGGACGTCGCTGAAGGTCGTCGCGAACGTCGCCGACGCGTCCGGCACGGCCACCGTCAGTCCGCAGTGGACGGCTCCGGAGATCGAGCGGGCCTACCGGCACACGCCGACGTCCCGGCTGCTCGGCACCAGCCTCGCCGAGCTGGAGCGCAGCCTCTTCACCGTCCGGCTGCCGCTGGTCACCGAGTACCTGCGCGCGAGCGGCGTCAACCGCATCACCGCGCGCGGCTCCGCCGACCGGATCGGCATCGTCTCCGCCGGCAAGTCCTACCTGGACCTCCAGCAGGCGCTGCGCGCGCTCGGCCTCGACGCGGACGCACTGGCGAAGTACGGCATCCGCGTGCTCAAGCTCGGCGCGATCCACCCGCTCGAACCCGCGATCGTCCGCGAATTCGCCGACGGGCTCGAGGAAATCGTCGTCGTCGAGGAGAAGCGCTCGTTCGTCGAGACCGCCCTCAAGGAGGTCCTCTACGGCGTTCCCGGCGCCCCCGCGGTCACCGGCAAGAAGGACCGCGACGGCCGGACCCTGTTCACCGAGCTCGGCGAGCTGGACCCGGACGGCATCGCCGCCGGGCTGGCCCGGCGGCTGCCCGGGGGCATTCCTTCGGTCGACGCCTTCAAAACCCGCCGCCGTCGCGAGCGCATCTCGGTGCCGCTGCTCGCGCGGACGCCGTACTTCTGCTCGGGCTGCCCGCACAACTCGTCGACGAAGGTCCCGGAGGGCACGCTCGTCGGCGGCGGCATCGGCTGCCACACCATGGCGCTGTTCATGGAGCCCGACCAGGTCGGCACCGTCCTCGGCGTGACGCAGATGGGCGGCGAGGGCACGCAGTGGATCGGCATGGCGCCGTTCGTCGAGGCCGAGCACTTCGTGCAGAACATCGGCGACGGCACCTTCACCCACTCCGGCAGCCTCGCGGTGCGCGCGGCGGTCGCGGCCGGCGTCAACATCACCTACAAGCTGCTCTACAACTCCGCCGTGGCGATGACCGGCGGCCAGGACGCGGTCGGCGGGCTGCCCGTCGAGAAGGTCGCCGAGCTGCTGCTCGTCGAGGGCGCGAAGCGGGTCGTGATCACCAGCGACGCGCCGGCGAAGCTGCGGCGCCGCAAGCTCCCCGCCGGTGTCGAGGTGCGCGACCGCGCGGAACTCCTGACTACGCAAGAAGAACTCGCCGCCGTCAAGGGCGTCACCGTGCTGATCCACGAGCAGGAGTGCGCGGCCGAGAAGCGCCGGAAGCGCCGCCGTGGCAAGCAGACGACCCCGACGACCCGCGTGGTCATCAACGAGCGCGTCTGCGAAGGCTGCGGCGACTGCGGGACGAAGTCGAACTGCCTGTCCGTGCAGCCGGTGGCGACGGAGTTCGGCCGCAAGACCACGATCCACCAGTCCTCGTGCAACGTCGACTACTCCTGCCTGGCCGGGGACTGCCCGTCGTTCGTCACCGTCGTGCCGACCGGGAAGAAGCAGCGGCGCAAGCTGACCGAGCTGGCCGCCGACGCCGTGCCCGCGCCCCCGGTGTCCACAACGGACTTCACCGTGCGGATCACCGGCATCGGCGGCACCGGCGTGGTCACCGTGACGCAGATCCTCGCGACGGCCGCGGTAATCGACGGGCGGCACGTCCGCACGCTCGACCAGACCGGGCTCGCGCAGAAGGGCGGCGCCGTCGTCTCCGACCTCAAGGTGACGGCGGAACCGGTCGAGCAGGCCCCGAAGCTCGCCGCCGGCGAGTGCGACCTCTACCTGGCGTGCGACGCGCTCGTCGGCGCGGACGCGGTGAACCTCGCCGTGGCCGACGCCGAGCGGACCACCGCGGTCGTGTCGACCACCGAGGTCCCGACCGGGCGGATGGTCGTCGACACGACGGTCTCCTTCCCCTCCCCCGGCAGTGTCCTCGCGCCGCTGGAAGCCGCGGCCGCGCGGACGGTTTCGCTCGACGCCCGCGGCCTCGCCGAGGAGCTCTTCGACGACGACCAGTTCGCCAACGTGCTCCAGCTGGGCGCCGCCTACCAGACCGGCGCGATCCCGCTGCCCGCGGCGGTGATCGAGCGCGCGATCGAGCTGAACGGCACCGCGGTGAAGGCGAACCTGCAGGCGTTCCGCCGCGGCCGTCAGCTCGTGGCCGAGCCCGAGGCGCTCACGACGGCCCCGGCGCCGGCGCGCCCGGTCGCGCAGCCGTCCGCGCGCAAGCTGGTGCACGCCGAGCCCGGCTCGGAGCTGGCGCGGCTGCTGGACGTCCGGATCCCGGACCTGGTCGCCTACCAGGACGAGCGGTACGCCCGCGCGTACGCCGAGTTCGTCGAGCGGGTGCGGGTGCTGGAGGACGGGCCGACGGAGATCACCGAGGCCGTCGCGAAGCACCTGTACAAGCTGATGGCGTACAAGGACGAGTACGAGGTCGCCCGGCTGTCGCTCGACCCGGCGTTCACCGACGGCCTGGCCGAGCAGTTCGGCGACGGCACCAAGTACGCCTACCGGCTGCACCCGCCGGTGCTGCGCGCGCTCGGCATGAAGCGCAAGATCAGCCTGGGCCCGTGGTTCCGCCCGGCGTTCCGGCTGCTGCACGCGCTGCGCAAGCTGCGCGGCACCCGGCTCGACCCGTTCGGCCGCGCCCAGGTGCGGCGGGTGGAGCGCGAGCTGGTCGAGGACTACCGCGCCACGATCCTGACCGCGTTCCGCGCGTCCGATGTGGACCGTTCCCGGGTGCTCGCGCTGGCGGAGCTGCCCGATCTGGTGCGGGGCTACGAAGACGTCAAGCTGGCCAACGTGGCCCGGTACCGGGAGAAGCAGGCGGAACTGCTCACGCTCGTAAATAGCTGAGCATCGCGGTGGCCTGACCGGGGACGCGCAGCTTCGCGCTGACGTCCCCGGCGTGCTGCCGAGCGGCGGTGGTGCCGATGCCCAGCAGGCGCCCGATCGTGGGCACCGAGTGTCCTTCGGCCAGCAGCGCGACGACCTCGCGTTCGCGGTCGGTCAGCGCGGCCACCGGATCGCCGGGACGGTGCCGGGCCAGCTGGACCGCTACGACGTCCCGGTCCAGCACGGTGCCGCCGGCCGCGACGCGCCGGAGTGCGTCGAGGAACTCGTCGGGCCGGCCGACGCGCTCCTTGAGCAGGTACCCGGCCCCGCCACCGCCGGCGGCCAGGAGGTCGCCCGCGTAGCCGTCCTCGACGAAGGCGGACAACGCGAGGATCGCGAGCCCCGGTACGCGGCGGCGCGCTTCGAGGGCGGCGCGAAGCCCTTCGTCGGTGAACGTCGGCGGCAGGCGGACGTCGACGACGGCGAGGTCCGGCGCCGCCGCCACGACCGACGCCACCAGGTCGCCCGGGTGGTCGACGGCCTCGACCACCTCGAAACCCTCGCTGCGCAGGAGCAGCACGAGCCCCTCCCGCAGCAGGGCGTCGTCCTCCGCGATCACGATGCGCACGGCGGCAGCCTCCTCCGGTTCACGCCCTCCCCTGCCTTGATGCACGGATGGGCGGCCCGAAGTGTTCAGGCGATGCCGGTCAGCTGTCGGCGGACCAGCCGCTCAGCCGGGTCAGCAGGCGCTCGAGGACCTGCGGGTCCGCGGCCACCGGGTCGCCGGAGACGGGCTCGTCGACCAGGGTCCGGCGGTCCTGCCGCCGCGGCAGGCGCACCTGCCGCGCGTTCATCCCGCCGGGGAGGGCCAGCTCGCACCAGGTCGTGCGGGCGCCGCCGACACCGTGTTCGACGCCGACGCGTTCGCCCGGGCCCGCCTTCGGTTCCGGCAGGCCGGGGACGTCGTCGTCGACCTCGACGAGCAGCACCTCGGCGCTCAGCCGCAGCCGCAGCGTCACGAAGGGCGGCGCCTTCGGGTTGCCGGCTTCGATCACGGCCTCGACCAGCCGTCTGGCGGCCGCGGTGGTCTGCTCCAGCATGGGCCGGAGGGACCAGTCGGTGAGAATCAGGCGGACGAACAGCTCGGTGACCGGCAGCGCGCTGGGCTGCGCGACGAGCCGGATGTCGTCCATCTGGGAGGTGTGCGCGCTCAAACCTGACCTTCCTCACCCAGGTGCGGCCTCCGCGGGTGCCGCAACATGCCAACCCGCCCGCGGCGGCACGGTACCGCCCGCCTCCGGCGTCGCCGCCGCCGGGTCCCCAGGTGAGCGGGGGCGGTCAGACGCGGGCCGGGAGCCAGAGCTCGTCGATCGCGCGCTCCGCCGTCGCCAGGCTCGCGTCGGCCAGCGGGATGAGCTCCGCCATCGCCGGGTTGACGTGGGCCAGCGTCAGCTCCGCGGTGATGAAGCGCGGCTCCAGGCCGGTCAGCGAGACGCCGTGCGGGAGCCACCGCTCGGCGTGGTCCCAGCCTTCGCGGGGCGTGCCCTCGCCGTACCCGCCGCCCCGGGACGCCAGCACGATGAACTCGCGGCCGCCGAGGAGGCCGGTCTGCGTTTCGTGGTCGACCGAGAGTCCCGGGGCGATCAGGTGGTCGACCCAGGCCTTGACGCTGCTCGGCGCGCCGAAGTTGTACAGCGGCAGGCCCAGCAGGACCGTGTCGGCCGCCTTGATCTCGCCGACCAGCTCGGTGGTCCGCGCCCACGCGGCCGCCTGCTCGGGCGTGCGCTGCTCCGGCGGCACCATGCCGGCCATGCCGCTCGCGGAATCGATGTGGGGCAACGGGTGCGCGCCCAGGTCGCGGTAGGTGACGGTGCCGTCCGGGTGCGCCGCGCGCCACGCCGCCGCGGCCCGCGCGCTGAGCCGGCGGCTCACCGAGCGCTCGCCCTGGATGCTCGAGTCGATGTGGAGGAGATGCGCCATGTCGTTAGCCGCCCATAGATCGTTGGTGTAAGACAAACCATTAATAGCACACCGACCGTTGAACCGGCCATATACTGGGCGCATGACGTCGCTGCCGGTCGTGAACCAGCCGCCCCACCGCTGCGGGGCGCTGCTCGGCCAGCTGACTCGGCGGCTGCAGACCCGCAGCGATTCCGTGCTCAAGCCCCTCGGCCTGCGGCCGCGTCACCTGATCGCCCTGACCGTCCTGCGCGACCTGGGCGGCAGCTCGCAGCAGGACCTGGCGAAGATCCTGGAAATGGACAGCACGAACGTCGTCGGGCTGCTCAACGACCTCGAAGCCGAGAACCTGATCGAGCGGCGCCGCTCCCCCGTCGACCGGCGCCGGCACGTCGTCGAGCTCACCGACGTCGGCGCGAAGCTGCTCGTCCGTGCCGAGTTCGCGCTCGCCGCGGTCGAGGACGAGGTGTTCCACGCGCTGAGCGACGACCAGCGCGAGCAGCTCTACGAACTGCTCCACCAGGCGACGAACAAGTCCGAGACGCAGGCCTGCACCGAAAACATCGCGACCTGCTGAGGCTCAGCCGCCGGCGATGTCCTTCGCCAGCTGCCGGGCCTCCGGCAGGGTGAACTTCCCGCTGATCTGCGTTTCCCCGCCGGCGATGGCCGACTGGACGGTCGGCGCGGTCAGGACGCGGCTCTTGAGCACCATCGCGACCTGCTTGCCGACGTTCTGGGCGGTCCAGTCGGCCCAGGTCTGCGCGCCCTTGGCGGTGAAGCTGAGGTTGATGACCGAGCTGCCCGTCGCCGGGTCGAGCGCGGCGTCCACCCGGCTCACGTCCGCACCGCTGAGGAAGCCGGGGCCGAGGAGGTACTTGGTGCCCTGCACGCGGTCGCAGCTGACCAGCGGCAGCGCCGGATCGTCCCGGCCGTCCAGCGGATCCGGCTTGCCCTGGGCGCAGTCGAACCCCTGCACGGCGGCCTGCTGGGCGGCGGGATCGGTGCTCTGCCGCCCGGCGGCCGGACCGGCCGCCGGTCCCGGTGGCGCCTCGGCCAGCACCGGCCGGAACCGCAGCACCGTCCCGTCCTTGACGACGAAGCCGGTGGGCGCGGCGTGCCCGGCGACCTCGGGCGAGCACCCGGTGGCGAGCACGGCGACGGCCGCGAGCAGGAGGTTCCGCACGCCGCTCATTCTGGCGTGCCGGGCTACCCGGCCGCCAGCACCGCTTCCAGCCCGGCCGCCTGCGTGCGCCAGTCGGCCGCGTTCGGCGTGGCCCCGGTCCAGCGCAGCCCGATCCGGTTCAGCGGGTCCCGGTCGCCCGCCCACAGCGCGTCGGCCTGCTTCCGCGCGAACGCCCGGTAGGCCGCCGAGCCCGTCGCCGCGGCGAGGTCGCCGAAGTAGCGCATGAAGACGCCCTTGAACTGCTTCTGGTTGTCGTCGCAGGAACCCGTCTCGCAGGACTCGACGAGCACGCCGCCGGACGTCAGCCGCGTCATCGCCGCGTCCGCGAGCCGCTTCGCCGCGTCCAAATAGGACTGGACGCCGGTGCCGCGCCACAGCTCCAGCAGCCCGCCGATCCCGAGGCCCTGGTTGTACGTCCAGACCGTCTGGCCGTTGTTCGCGCACGACGCCGTCAAGCCGTCGTTCACCAGGCCGGACGCGTTGACCAGCCCGCTGCCGAGGTACCAGTCCCCCGCCGTCCTCGCCCGCTGGCCCCACACCGTGTCCCCGGCGATCCGCAGGTGCAGGGACGCGGTCAGCCGCAGGTACAACCCCGCGGTGACGGCGTTCTTGTACGTCCGCTCGCGGTCCCACCACACCCCGCCGCCGCAGGTGCCGGTGTCCCAGAACCCGTGGACGTAGTCCGCGATCGTCGTCGCCTCGGTGAGGTACCGCGGGTCGTGGGTGCGGTCGTAGGCGGCGATCCAGGCCAGGCCCCACCACGCGCTGTCGTCGATCGCCCGGCTGACGAAGTGCCCGTCGATCGGGTCCGAACTCCTTGCCCCGGCAGGGAAAGCGACCCGGTTGACGTCGAAGGTGCGGGCCAGCGCGGTGTCGAACCCGCCCGCGTCGGCCACCGCCGTCACCGCGACCGCGGAGTTCCACCAGCTCGACGGCCACCACGCGGTGTAGGGCTCGTAGGACCACATCAGCGCGTCGAGCGCGCCGGCCGCGCGGGTCGTCGCCGGGCGCGCCCAGGCCGTGCAGCTGCCCTGTGCGTGCGTGGCTTCCCGGCCGCACGCCCGCACCGCGCCGCCGTAGAGCCGGCCGCGGGGATCGCGGGTAGCGAACGCCGTGGTGTGCGTGCCGGCCGCGCCCGCGGGGGTGCTCGTGCGGCCCAGCGACGAGCCGTCCGGCCAGCTCGCGCCGGCGTCCCAGGAGCGGTCGAGCCAGATCTCGTCCCCCGCGCCGCCAGCTTCGATCCCGGCCCACGCCATCCCGCGGCCGTCGAAGTGGAGCCGGATCGTGCGGCCGAAGAGCGTCGCCGGCGCGACCGGCTGGCTGTCCCCGGACGCCGGGGCGCTCCGGTCGCACGCGCTGTCGCAGACGTCCGGGTAGATCCAGGCCGTGCAGCCGACGCCTTGCGCGTCGCCGCACGCGCGGACCAGGCCGCGGCGGTGGTGCGCCGGATCGGTGAGGTTGTACATCAGGGTGCGGGTGCCGGTCCACGAACCGGGGATGCTCGCCTTGCCCAGCAAGCCTTCCCAGGTGGCGCCACCGTCCCACGAGCGGTCGAGCCAGACGGCGTCGCCGGCGACGCCGTTGTCGATGCTCGCCCAGGCCATGCCGTCCGGGTCGGACGCGTGCAGCCGCAGCACGCGCCCGTTGAGCACCTTGTCCGGCAAGGGAAAACTCTCCCGCGCGGCCCGGGACGGGTCGAGGGTGTCGCACGAGGTGACGCACACGGCGGCGGCCGTCATCGCCGCGGTCGCGGGTATCGGGGACAGGGAACCGAACACGAGCAGCAGCACGAGCAATGTCCGCATCGACATCCCTCTCCACGCACCGGAGTTCTTTTCAGGATAAGAACACCGGGGCCGATCGGCGAAGGATTCTGTCCGGTTCCGGACAACGGTGGTCTAGTCCTCCGGCGGGAACAGCCGCGGCATCGCCGCGAGCATCAGCGCCGACCAGGCCACGTGGGTCAGCATCGGGGCCTGCACGCCACCCGCGCGGTGGCGCTGCGCGGCGAAAAGCGCCCCCATCACGGCGGAGGCCAGCACCAGCGCGGGGTTCCGCGTCGCCGTGGTCGACAGGACGTACGCCGCGGTGGCGCCACGCGCCCCGAACGCGTCGTAGAGCGCACCGCGGAAGAAGGCTTCCTCGGCCACGCCGGTGACCAGCGCCGTCACCGCCACCGACGGCGTCGAACCGCGGTGGGCGTGGTCGAGCACGCCGGTGATCGCGCGGCGCAGCGGCGGGATGTGCCGGGCCACCAGCGCGCAGCCGTAGAAGACGCCGAACGCGCCGGCACCCACCACCAGCGGCTGGACGACGTCCGGGCGGCCGCGCGGCACCCGGCCCGCCCCGGCGAACCAGGTCGCCGCGACCGACGCCGTCAGCGTGTGGAACCGGCGCGAACCGGGGCGGCTGGCCAGTGACGCGCCGAGCAGCCCGGACCCGGCGGCCGTGACGGCGGCCAGGAACCCCCGTCTCACGCGGTCCGCCTGCTCTTCGCGCGTTCGCCCAGCGCTTGCAGCACGGCCTCGTCGTAGCCCAGCGGCTCGAACTCGACGATCCGGCGGATCGCGTCGTCGCGGACGACGACCTCGTTGGTCATCGAGTCGATCAGCGCCCGCCCGGTCGGCACGTCGATGTCGGTGACCAGCGACAGCCAGTACGACGACAGGCGCGGAGACAGTAGCGGCACCGGCAGGATCAGCAGCGGCCTGCCTTCGATCGCCGCGACGCGCTGCAGCATGTCCCGGTAGGCCAGCACTTCCGGGCCGCCGATTTCGAAGGTCTTCCCTTCGGCCTCCGGGTGCTCGAGGACGCCGGCCAGGTAGCGCACGACGTCGGCGATCGCGATCGGCTGGGTGCGCGTGCTCACCCAGCGCGGGGTGACCATCGCCGGCAGGTGCTCGACCAGCTGGCGGGTCAGCTCCCACGACGTCCCGCCGTGGCCGATCACGATCCCGGCGCGCAGCACGGTGACCGGCACGCCGGTCTCCCCCAGCAGCCGTTCGACCTCGCGGCGGCTGGCCAGGTGTTCCGAGAGCGTGTCGTCGTCGTCCCCGAGCCCGCCGAGGTAGACGATCCGGCGGACCCCCGCGTCGCCCGCGGCACGGGCGAAGGCGCGGGCGGCGTCGGCGTCGCGGCGCTTGAAGTCCGCGCTGTCGAGTGAATGCACCAGGTAGTAGGCGGCTTCGACGTCCTTGAGCGCGTCCCGCAGGGAACCGACGTCGGCGACGTCGCCGCGCACGGCTTTCCCGGCCCCTTGGTACTTCGCGGGGTGGCGGGTCATCGCGAGCACCTCGTGCCCGGCCGCTTCCAGCGCCGGGCAGAGCTTGCCGCCCACGAAACCGGACGCACCGGCCACCAGTATCCGCATGCCCGCGACGTTAGCCGGGACGCCGTTCGCGCGCAGATCGTCCGCTACCGGCGATGCACACCGCCGCGACCACGCCCGCGCAGCCGATCAGCTGCAGCACGCTCGGCGCCTCACCCAGCAGGACGATGCCCAGCAGCACCGCGCCGACCGGCTGCAGCAGCATCAGCGTCGCGCCGGTGGTGGCCGACATCCGGGGCAGCGCGGCGGAGATCAGGATCCACCCGATCAGCTGGCCGACGACGGCGAGCGCGACCAGCCAGCCGAACGCCGCCGGGGGCGGGGTCAGGTCGAGCGTGCCGGTCGGGACGCCGGCCACGAAGGCCACCAGGCCCGCCGAAACCGTCGCCAGCGCGAGTGAGTTCGCTTGGGTGCCCTTGGCGCCGCTGAGCCGGATCAGGAACAGGTAGACCGCGTAGCCCGCGCCGGCCAGCAACGCGAAGACCGCGCCGGTCACCGGGTCCGGGCCGAACGAGCCGGAACCGGCGAAGCCACCGGCCAGCACCACGCCGGCCAGCAGGACCGGCGCCACGACGAGGAAGCGCTTCGACGGCCGTTCACGCAGGAAGACGAGCGCCAGCAGCGGCACGATGATCACCTGGACGGCCAGCAGCACGGTGGCGATGCCGGCGCCGACCCGCGGGATGGCCTCGCCCCACAGCACGAAGTCGAGGCCGAGCCCGGTGCCGGCCAGCAGCGGCAGGAGCACGCGGCGGTTCACCGTGCCCGCCTTCCGCCGTTCGCGGGCGGCGAGCAGCACCAGCACGGGCAGGGCCAGCAGGCAGCGCCAGAACGCGCTCGTGCTGCCGCTGGTGTGCGAGACCTTGATGAAGACCGACGACAGCGAGATGCAGAAGCTGCCGAGCGCGGCCAGCAGCCGCGGGTCGAACCGGCTGGTGAACGCCGGTGCGGTGGTCGTGGGGCGGGACGCGGTCGTGGTCACCCCTCCAGCGTGCGGGTCACGACTGTCAAGGACAAGCGAATGTTCCTTCGCGGAATTCGGTAGCATCACTACCGTGTTCGGACTCGAGCGGATGCGCGCGCTGCACGCTGTCGCACTTCAGGGCTCGGTCGCCGCGGCGGCCGCGACGTTGCACGTCACGCCGTCGGGGGTGTCGCAGCAGCTGGCGAAGCTGGAACGGGAGGCGGGCCAGACCCTGCTGGAACCCCACGGCCGCGGTGTGCGGCTGACGAAGGCGGGCCAGGTGCTGGCCGGGCACGCCGAACGGATCCTCGCGCAGGTCGCCGAGGCGAAGGCGGACCTGGAGCTGCTGCGCGAGGACGTCTTCGGGCCGCTGCGGATCGGCGCGATCCCGACGACCGTGCACGCGTTGCTGCCGCCCGCGCTGACCACGCTCTCCACCCAGCACCCGGGGCTGGTGGTGACGCTGCACGAAGGCGAGGCCGAGCAGACGATCCCGCGCGTGGTGTCCGGCGACCTCGACGTCGCCGTGGTGGAGAGCTGGGCGGACCGCCCGACGGAGATCCCGCCGTCGGCGACCGCCATCCCGCTGTTCGCCGACGTCGCCGACCTCGCGCTGCCCGCCGGGCACCGGCTGGCCCACCGCAAGGCCGTCGACCTGGCCGAGCTGGACGACGTGCCGTGGATCGCCTGGAGCGCCGGGTCCGGCTGCCACGAGTGGCTGACGCAGGTGCTGCGCGCCCAGCACCTGGAGCCCCGGATCAGCTGCACGGTCGGCAGCTACCCGACGCAGCTGGCCCTGGTGGCGGGCAACATCGGCGCGGCGCTGGTGCCCCGCCTCGCCCGCGACCGGCTTCCCGACGGTGTCCGCATCCTGACCACGCGCCCGGCGCTGAACCGGACGATCTTCGCGATCTGCCGCGCGGGCGAGGAGGACCGCGGCGCGGTGCGGGCTTGTCTGGACGCGCTGCGGGCGGCATCGGCGCGCTTCGAGCCCACCGGCCGCCCCTAACGACCGAGAGTTTCGCCGTGATCCCGGTCCGGACGTCATGAACGACCCCGTTCATCGCATCCGGCGCAGGGGCCCGGCAAAGTCGCGGTCGAGCGGTCTGCCGGGCGTCGTGGGGATGTCATGAACGGGTCGTTCACCTCGCCAGACGACATGAACGACCCGTTCATGACATCCCGCGACGCCGAGCCGCCCGCGGCCACCCTGCCGCCGTGACCCGCTCGATCCACGTCTTGAATGAGTCATTCAGGTCTTCTGAAGACCTGAATGACTCATTCAAGACGCTGGGGCAACGCTGCGGAGTGCACCGACGGGACTTTGCCGGGACCCTGACGTGAGGCGAGGTGAACGACCCTTTCATGACGTGCAAGACCGCCGGATCCGCCGTGCTGACCCGACTTTGCCGGGGCCCTGGCATCCGGCGTTAGGGCCCGGCAAAGTCAGGCGAGGGTGACCAGCGGGTACGCCCCCAATGTGGCGTTCGGTGCGTCCAACGCACCCAACGCCACATTGGGGGCATCCGGAACCGCGCGCCGCCCCCTAACGGCCGAGCAGCGCCACCATCTCGGTCACCAGCGGGCCGGGACGCCGGTGGTGCACCAGGAAGATCTCGCGGGTCGGCCGCGCGTCGGCGGCGTCGCGCACCTCGATCCGCGCCGGGCCCAGCCTGCCGAGCACGCCCTCCGGCACGAACGCGATCCCGAGCCCGGCCTCCACCAGTGCCAGGACGACCTGGTAGTCCCGGGTTTCGTAGGCCACCCGCAGCACGACCCCGGCGGCGTCGGCCAGCTGGTCCAGGCAGACGCGGTTGGGCACGCCGGGGCTGCCGGAAATCCAGTCCTCGCCGGCCAGCGCGCGCAGGGTGAGCCGGCTGGCCTTCGCCTTCGGGTGGCCGGCCGGGAGGATCAGGCGGAACCGCTCGGAACGCAGCAGCGTCCGCGTGAGCCCGCGGGGATCGGGCAGCGGCGCCCCGGGATAGCGGTGGGTGATCAGCAGGTCGAGGTCGCGCGAGCTGACCAGGCCGTACCCGTCGGGCGGCTCCAGGTCCAGCAGCCGCAGCGCCACCGCCGGGTGGTCGCGGCGGAAGTCCGCGAGCGCGGCGGGCACGAGCGTGCTGCCCGCGCTCGCGAACGTGCCCACGGCGAGCTGCGCGGGCTGCTCGTCGAGCAGGGCGCGGACGGTCCGCTCGGCGGTGCGCAGCTCGCCGACGATCGTCTCCGCGTGCCCGAGCAGCGCCTCCCCGACCGGCGTCAGGGTGACGCCGCGGGCGTGCCGGTGCAGCAGGCGGGCCCCGACGTCGCGCTCGAGCTTGGCCAGCTGCTGCGAGACGGCCGACGGCGTGAAGGAGAGCCGCTGGGCCGCTCTGGCGATCGAGCCGGCCCGCGCGACCTCGGCCAGCACGGCCAGGCGATGGGCGTCGAGCACCGCGACCTCCAGCCATCAGCTCCGCTGATGCCAGCATAGGAGACGTCGCTGGTGCTTACGGCGGGCCGGCGCGCATGCTGGACCCATGATCAGCACTGCGGATGTCGAAGTGGCGGCCACGCGGATCCGGGGCCGGGTCCGCCGGACGCCGGTCCTCGCCGACGACGGCGTGTGGTTCAAGCTGGAGCAGCTGCAGCACACCGGGTCGTTCAAGGCGCGGGGCGCCTTCAACCGGATCATCGCGGCGGGCGAGCTCTCGGCGGCCGGGGTGGTGGCCGCCTCGGGCGGCAACGCCGGGCTCGCCGTCGCCCACGCCGCCCGCGAATTCGGGGTGGCCGCCCGGGTCTACGTCCCCAGGAACGCGCCCGCGGTGAAGGTCGCGAAGCTGCGTGAGCTGGGCGCGGCCGTCGAGCTGGTCGGCGACAAGTACGCCGACGCTTACGACGCCGCCGTGAAGCACGCGGCGGACTCCGGCGGGCTCTTCTGCCACGCCTACGACCAGCCGGAGATCTGCGCCGGGCAGGGGACGATCGGCCTGGAACTGCTGGAAGACGTCGACGGGCTGGACACGATCCTGGTCGCGGTCGGCGGCGGCGGGCTGCTGGCGGGCATCGCCGCCGCGGTCGAGGGCCGGGCGCGGGTGGTCGGCGTCGAACCGCGGACGGCCCCGACGCTGAACGCGGCGCTGGCCGCGGGCGAACCGGTCGCGGTCGAGGTGTCCGGCGTCGCCGCCGACTCCCTCGGCGCTTCGCGGCTGGGCGACATCGCGTTCGCGGTCGCCACCCGCTCGGACGTGGGCTCGGTGCTGGTCGACGACGCCGCGATCCTCGACGCCCGCGCGGCGCTGTGGGACCGCTACCGGCTCGCCGTCGAACCCGGCGGGGCGACGGCGTTCGCCGCCCTGCGCACCGGGGCCTACCGGCCGGCGCCGGGCGAGCGGGTCGCCGTCCTGCTCTGCGGGGCCAACACCGACCCCGCGACGCTCACTTCCCCGCCAGCCGCGCAACCAGCGGCGCGAACTGCTCGGTGAACGCCCCGTTGACGCTGAAGTAGGAGACGCCGAGTTCTTCGCGGCGCCGTTCGAGCTCTTCGACCATCGCGTCGGCGCTGCCGCGGAGCATGGCGAGCGAGTCGTGCGCGATCAGCGTTTCGGCGTCGACCCCGATGAACCCGCGGATCCACGGCGGCACTTCTTCGCCGACCACCCAGATGTTCATCGCGATCTCGAGGTCGCGCTCACCGGCCGCCGCGCGGATTTCCGTGATCTGGCCGGCCATTTCTTCGCGGGTGGTCAGCGGACCGCCGGCGAGCGTGACGATGTCGGCCTTCTTCGCGGCGAGCACCCGCGCTTTCGGCCCGCCCGCGGCGATCATCACCGGCGTGTGCGCGTCGCCGTCGAGCCGCCGCACGTGGTCGACGGTCTCGGAGATCGAGTCGAGCCGCTCCTGGCCCGAGCCGTAGGGCAGGCCCAGTTCCTCCGCCTGCTGCCGCATCGACGGGAGCCCGGTGCCGAGGCCGAGTTCGAACCGGCCTTCGGTGATGGCAGTCAGGCTGTGCGCTTCCCAAGCCGCCGCCCGCGCGGTGCGCAGCGGGCTGGCCAGCACGAAGGACCCGACACGCAGGTCGGTCGTCACCGCCGCGGCGGCCGCGAGCGCCGCGGTCGGGGTCGGCAGGTTCAGGTTGTCGGGCGAGAGCAGCGTCGAATAGCCGAGCGCTTCGGCACGCAGGGCGGTCTCGCGCCACTTCGCGCCGCCTTCCTGAGCCGCCGCGACCACGCCGAACCGGAACGCCTTGCCTGCCATCGGAAACCCCCTGTGTCGGTCCTTCCGATCAAACCACCAGTGCGCCCGGCCGTGCCACCACGACCGGGCGCCCGGCGTCAGCCGCGCTGGTATTCCTCCCACGTGACCTTGGTGACCGCCGGGCCGTCGTCGGCGCCGCGGCCGGCGAGGCCGTTCATGCCCAGGTAGTAGTCGCCGGTCTGGTGCTGGGCACCCGACGACAGGTCCGGGTCGGAGATCGCCATGGCGTGGATGTGGTAGGCGAAGCCCTGGTCCGGGGTGCGCAGCCAGGCCGCGAACCCGACCTTGCGCAGCGCCTTCAGCAGGTTCGTCCGGCTCGTGGACGACAGGTTGGACACCGAGATGTCCATCGCGCCGCCGCCGTCGTGCGTCCCGGCCGAAGCGTCGACGCCACCCGGGTTGTACGAGCCCTGTGTCAGGCTGACCGACGAACCGAAGAGGCCTTCGGCGGCCACGAGCATCGCCTTGGTGCGGGTGTTGAGCGTGACGCCGTGGTAGGTGACGTGGCTGCCCGCCGAAACCGGGTTGGTGACCGTGTACCGGCCTTCGCCCAGCGTCTCCAGCGACGTCTTGCCCGGCAGGCCGGAGGCGTCGATCCCGGTGTAGCCCAATGACTTCTGGTACTGCGAGTACGCCGTGATCGTGGTGGTGCCGAAGTAGCCGTCGACGTAGGTGCTCGCCAGGAGCCCCTTCGCCTGCAGCGCCTGCTCGACGAGCAGGACGCTGTCGTGCGCGCCCGGCGTCTGGGTGTCGTCGGCCCGGCGCGGGTCGATCTGGGCCGCCTTGAGCACGGCCTCCATGTTCGCCGTGGGTAGCGCCGTCGTGACCGCGGTCTCGGCCTGAGCCGGTGCGGCCACGGCGAACGCCGCGGCGGTGAGCGCCGTCAACACGGCGGCCTTCGTGAACATCCCTGTCCTCCACTGGTCGGAATCTCTTCGGCCAGGAGGATCACCCTCGCCGGTACAAGGGACGTACAAATCGGGCTCATACCCTTGGGGGGGTAGGGTAAGAAATCGCGGTCACGACGTGTAATCCCCGCCACACGGTGTTCCAGACCCACTGGTCCAGCCGTGTTTCACGTCGTCACGGAGAGTTTTGAGGGGGCCCCTCTGGACGCTGCCGTGTTCCTTTCGTAACCTGTTCGAGATCTCGCGGCCCCCGGTCGTCGATGGACGGCGACGCGAGATCGCCGCCGATACCCCCTGCCGGGTACCGGACACCCACCGCGCGCTCTCCCTGTTGCGGCAGAGCGCGCCCGGGCGAGGCCCCCGACTCGCCCGTCCGGACCCGACGGCGGCCGAACAGCAAAGGAGACCCGCGCGAGAATGCGTACGCATCCCGTAAAGCGCGTGGTGTCAGGTGCCCTCGCCGCGGCCTCGGTGATCACTGTCGTCACCATGGCCCAGCCCCCGGCCACCGCCGCCCCGATCCCCGTCCTCCAGGCCCCGCCCGCGGGTTCGGACGCGCTGGCCAAGTACCGCGAACTCGCGGCACAGGCCGAGAAGCTCAACGAGGACCTGCTCAAGGCCCAGGACGACCTGACCGCCAAGCAGGGCCAGCTCGACAAGGCCAACGCCGACGTCACGGCCGCGAAGGACGCCGGCGCCCAGGCGATCGAGGCCAAGCAGAAGTACCAGACGCAGGTGGACAAGTTCGCCGGCGCGTCGTTCACCAGCGGTGCCCAGCTGAACAAGCTGTCGGCGCTGCTGGCCGGCACGTCCACCCAGGACTTCCTGGACCGCTCGGCCGCGCTCGAGGTCATCGCGACCGACAAGAACGCCGCGATGGACAACCTCAGCGGCGCGGCGGAAAAGGCCACCGCGGCCGAGAAGGCGGCGACCGACGCCGCGAAGCGCGCGCAGGACGCCCGTGACGCCGCCGCCAAGCTGGCGGCGGACATCGAGGGCAAGAAGAAGAACCTGCAGGCGCAGATCGACCAGATCGAGGCGCAGAGCCGGAGCCTGAGCAGCGCCGACAAGGCCGCCCAGAAGGACACCGGCGGTTCCGCGCCCAACGTCAAGGCCCCCACCGCGGCGGCGCAGGCCGCGGTCAACGCGGCGCTGAGCAAGCTCGGCAGCGCGTACGTCTGGGGCGCCACCGGGCCGAGCACGTTCGACTGCTCGGGCCTGATGCAGTGGGCGTACAAGCAGGCCGGGATCAGCCTGCCCCGGACGTCTTCGGCCCAGGCGGGCTTCGGCACCCCGGTGTCGCGCAGCCAGCTGCAGCCGGGCGACCTGGTCGCGTACTACTCGCCGGTGTCCCACATCGGGATGTACATCGGCGACGGCAAGATGGTCCACGCGCCGACGAGCGGCGACGTCGTCAAGATCTCGCCGCTGATGAGCCAGTACGCGGGAGCCACGCGGCCGACGGCCTGAGTTTGCGGCGGGGTGCCCCGTTCCGGGAAGTGTAGAAATCCCGGAACGGGGCACTTTCGCGTCATGGTCGAGAACCCTGACGCCGCCACCGTCGAAGCCGTCGGCAAGGTCACCGAGGCCCTCGAGACGATCGAGCGCGCCCGCGGGCACCTCTATTCGTTCCACCAGCTGACGGGCAGCGCGGACTTGGCCCTCGGCGACGCCGTGAAGCAGCTCGAGAAGGCCGGCCACGAGGACTGGGCGCGGCGGATCTCCGAGGAGCTCATCGGGCTCAACGTGTTACCCGATCGGTGGACTTTCCAGATCGTCGAGGAGTACGACGACGGGTACTACACGGCCTGCCGCGACCTCGAGCGTTCGCTGCTGGAGTCGTTGACCGGAGGCCGCCGCCACCTGCACGAACAGCAGATGAAGGACGACCGCCGGACCCATGGCAGGCCGGGTCACGAAGCGGGCGCCCCGAGCACCCCGCCGGCCGCCCTGTGAGCGGCGATTGTCGGACCCCCGCGCTACAGTCGAACCAAGACGAACAAGTGTTCGAATCGGAGGAGTCATGACGGATCAGGTCGAACCCAACCCGGAGAAGGACCCGAGCGACTGGACGACGGGCGACGAGCCGATGACCGGGCCGCAGAAGTCGTACCTGCAGACGCTGGCCCAGGAAGCGGGCGAAGAAGTGCCGGAGAACCTGACGAAGGCGGAGGCTTCGGCCCGGATCGACGCGTTGCAGCAGGCCACGGGCCGGGGCAGCTGAGCTCCCGGCTCGGGCTTCGTGTGCCGGACGACACGGCGTGCCGTGCCCCTTCGCGGGTATTTCTCCATGCAGATGCCCGACCACCCCGAAGGAGGACATCCCCGTGTACGCCATCGTGCTGATCGTCGCTCTGGCCGGGCTGCTGGTGCTCGGCGTGGCAGCCGTACGAGAGCTGCCGAAGCCGTATCCCCTCACCGCCAAGCGCACCCTCGTCGCGGCGTGGCTCGTGGCCGCCACCGGCGTCGGGTGGTGGGTTGCGGCGCCGGGGGCCGCGGCGCTCGTCGTGAGCGTCGTCGGGTTCGGTTTTCTCGTCGCCACCCTGAACCGCGGGCCCGAACGGCCGTCCTACCCGCCCGCCACTCCCTATCAGCCACCTCGATGAGCGGGGGTTCACCGATGTCCCAGCCGAACGAGCAGCAACCCGAAATCGCGCGACCGGAAACCGAAGACCCCGGCCGGGCGGACGATGATCTCTACGAGTCAGGGGAAGGTGAACCGGCGGACAGCGCGGAGGAAGCCCGTGGCGTCGGGCAGAAAGTGATCGGCGAACTGCGGGAGCGGCGCGAAAGCTGAGCGGTCAGGCCGCTTTGGGCGCGGCCGCGCCCATCACGCGGAGCAGGAACTCGGCGTTGGAGCCCGTCTTGCGGAGCTGCTCCAGCAGCTGCTCGATCCCGTGCGGGCCGGACAGCGCCCGGCGCACTTCGCGCATCGCGGCGAGTTCGCCCGGGGTGACTAGGAGTTCTTCGCGCCGGGTGCCGGACGCGGGGATGTAGACCGCCGGGAAAACCCGGCGCTCGGCGGCCTTGCGGTCGAGCCTGAGTTCGGCGTTGCCGGTGCTCTTAAGCTCCTCGAAGAACACCGTGTCGGCCAGCGAACCGGTTTCCACCAGGGCGGTCGCGACGACTGTGAGGGAGCCGCCACCTTCGACGTTGCGGGCGGCGCCGAGGAGGCGCTTCATCGGCTGCAGCGCGGCCGCGTCGACGCCGCCGGAAAGGGTGCGACCGGAGGGCCGGGCCGAAAGGTTGTACGCGCGGCCGAGCCGGGTGAGGGAGTCGAGCAGCAGCACGACGTCTTCGCCGCGCTCCACCAGGCGTTTCGCCCGCTCGACGGTGAGTTCCGCCACCGCGACGTGCTCGGCGGGCGGCCGGTCGAAGGTGGAGGCGATCACTTCGCCGCGCACGGTCCGGCTCAGCTCGGTGACCTCCTCCGGGCGTTCGTCGGCGAGCAGCACGAGCAGCCGGCAGTCCGGGTGGTTGGTCGCGATGCCGTGCCCGATCTCTTGCAGCACAGTGGTTTTCCCGGCTTTCGGCGGCGAAACAACGAGCGCGCGCTGCCCCTTGCCGAGCGGGGTGACGAGGTCGATCACGCGCGGCAGCAGCCGCGACGGCGTGGTTTCGAGCAGCAGCCGCTCTTCCGGGTGCAGCGGCACGAGATCGGCGAAGTGCGGACGCGGCTCGTCCGGGCTGACGCCGTCGACGCTGATGATTTCTTCGGCGGTACCGGTGATTTCGTCGCCGGCGCGCAGCTTGTGCTTGCTCACCAAGGAAAGCGGGATCGCGACATCGTCGGGCGCATGGCGGTAGCCGCGGCGGACGAGCGGGGTTTTTCCGGACAGGTCAAGGATTCCGTGAAAAGGCATGGTTGTCTCCTGATGAGGTGCAGGCCCGACGCGCGGAACGGCGCGGGCCGGGAATGAGGAAAGAGGCCGAGCGGCCTGGATCCGGGAGCTTCCTCCGGGCGGCCTGGGGGCCGGCATCCGCGAGGTGCGACTTCACTGTAGCGAGACATTTCACGAAGCACAACGGGTAAGACCCCGTCGCGGTGGGTAGCTCTGAAGAGAAGCCCGCCGACATGGGGGAAAGCGGCTGACGATGGGAGTGGATCGTGTATCGACATACCCCGCACACCGGCGTCGATACCGGCGAGAGCGCCGACGCCGACCAAACCGGGACCACGGCCCCTGCGCGCGGTGGCGCCGAAGCCGTGGTCGTCCCGCCGTTCGAAGAGCTGGCGCCGGCCTTGCCGAACGAGATGGCCGACTTGCGCCGCAAGCTGACCCGCTGGCTCGGCGAGCTCCCGCTCGATGCGGAGAGCACGCACGACATCATCCTGGCCACGTACGAAGCACTGGCGAACGTCGCGGCCCACGCCTACCCGGGCGGCCACGGCTGGGCCCGCCTCCAGGCCACCCGCACCGGCGACACGGTGACGGTGACAGTGACCGACACGGGCTGCGGAATCCCGGCGACCCGCCCCCGCACCGCGGGCCTGCGCACCTCCGGCGGCCGCGGGCTGGTGCTGATCGACAAGGTGACGGACCAGTCCGACATCGACACGGGAGACACGGGAACGACGGTCCGGATGACGTGGCGCCCGGTCTCGCTGCGCGACGCAAGCTGAGCAGGGCTCATCGCCGGCTCGCCGAGGTGGGGGAAGACCCCGACACCGAGGCGGGCCGGCGAGCTTGTATCCGGAGGGCTGGGAGCGCATTAAGTGGCGCCGAGGCCCGGCTCACTCAGCGAGACTTGGCTGAAACCTCGCGATTACAGCGGCGCGCGCACCCGACTGGGCGAGTCGGCACCCAGGCTCCGGCACATCCCCAGCTCAGTGAAGAACTCCGCCGCTCGCGGCAAGTGAGTTGGCGCTGCCATTGGCGCACGGCCAGCAGCGGGCAAGCACAGCTCCCCCTGCACCGACCGCTTCACCAGCGCGGTTCGGCGCGAAACCCGGCCAACCGACCCTACGGGCGCGGCCAGGCTTCCCTCCCCCAGGAGCCCCCTCCCCCTAAAACCTCCCTCAAGCCGCCCTAGCGAGCCGGACCAGGCGGTTCCTCGGGTACAACACCAGCTCGCGCTCATCATCCGTCGTGAAGATCTCGACGGAATCCTCCACCAGCTCCGCCGACGTCACCTGCAGTTGCCACGCGGGCAGTCCCGGCGCCGGCTCGTGCCAGAACCACTGGCCCTTGGTCAGCTGGTGCGCCGGGACCGTCGCGTCGTCCGTGTTCATGCAGTGAGGCTAGCCGCCACGACCGACAGTTTTCGCACTGCCTCAGCCATGCGTGGCACCCACTGTGATCGTCAGCACGTCCGGGTCGCCCGCGAAGACCGCTCCGCTGAAGTCCGGGCCCGGGCTCACGTCGTCGTACGGGAACGCGTAGCCGCGGTTGTCCGGGAGTTTCGAGTGGACGATCCGCGCGTAGTGGTTCGTCGTGTCTCCTGCGTAGAACTTCGCCGGGTCCTCGTCGGTCGGCTGGTTGGGGTTGGCCAGCAACGTCGTGCGGTTCAGGGCGGCCGCCAGGCGGGGGACGATGGCCTTGCGCGCGTCGCTCGCGCCAGCGGCCAGGGCGAACGGGCCGCTGTCGCAGCTCCACACGTCCGCCGTCGCCGGTTTGGCGAAGGACTCGGTGCCGAAGACCAGCTGGCCGCCCGAGACGCGGCCGGTGAACTTGCCGACGGCCGGGTTCTGGGAGTCCACGACGAGGTCCGTGCCCTCGTACTTCGCCCACACCTGGTCGATGTAGGCGTCGAGGTAACCGCCGAACTGGGAGGCGTGGTGGTGCGGCGACAGCACGCGCAGGTTTCCGCCGCCGCCGGTCTGGACCAGGCCCGGCCACTCGCCGCCCAGTGCGGTCAGCGCGGAAGCGATCTGGTCCACCGAACCCGCCGGCAAGCCTTGGACCGTCGAGGTTCCGGAGCCGGTCGTGGTCAAGGACAGTCCCATCGGGATGCCCACGAAGTCGACGTAGCTGATGTTCGCGAACAGCTGCGTGTCGTTGAACGTGAACTCGCTGAACGACCAGTTCTTGCCGTAGTTGGCGTCGCCGGAGTTCAGGAAGCTCGGGTGGACCAGGTTCGGGCCCGGGTCGAGGAAGAAGTCCAGCTTCGCGTCCGTGACGACGTAGATGCGCGCGCCGCCCATCTTGGGCACCGTCACCTGCGCGCCCGAGCCGATCGGGATCGCGCAGTCTTCGGGCAGCGGGGTCGTCGGCGCGCTCGGCGACGCCGGGTAGTACGGCGTGCCGTCGGCGCGCAGCAGCACCAGCTTGCCGTCCGGGGTCGTGCCCGTGACGTAGGCGTACGCGGTGCCGGAACCCGAGTTGTTGACGAGCTTGAGGCTGAACGTGTCGGGCGTCGCGGCGTAGGCTGACCGCGCGAGGGGCAGCACCGTGGCCGTGGCGAGCGTGGCCGCCGAAAGACCGAGGAACGAGCGCCGGGAGATCATGGTGTCCTCCACGTTGAGGAGACGGCGGAGTCCATAAAGGACATCCGAGGGCGGTGCGCAGGATTCGTTGTGGACGTAAACAAACTATGACCCCGGTTTCGTTACCTGGCAACCCTTCGAAAGAAGGTCCAGACCACCGTGTCACCGGGCCCGCGCGGTGCCCGGCCGCCGCGAATTCCAAACGCGACTCGCGCGGGTGTGCCCGCGGGTACCGGGTGCCGGGTACTTCCGGGCACACCCCTTGACGCGGTCGCGGACCGGCGGCGACAGTGGACGGCCTCGCAGGTCGTGGACGGCCCCGTTCCCCTCAGGAAGCGAGATCCCATGCGCACCGTCAAGCGGCTCACCGCCGTGCTGGCAACGTTGTCATTCCTCGCCTCGGCCGCTCCGGCGCACGCCGAGGAGACCTGGACCACCGTCTTCCAAGACGACTTCGACGGCGCCGCCGGCACCGGGCTGAACACCCAGGACTGGCTCTACGACAAGGGAACCGGTTACCCGGGCGGCGCGGCGAACTGGGGCACCGGCGAAATCGAGACCGCGACCGACTCGACCGAGAACGTCTACCACGACGGACAGGGTCACCTGGCGATCAAGCCGCTGCGCGACGCCGCCGGCAACTGGACCTCCGGCCGCATCGAGACCCAGCGCACCGACTTCGCCGCCCCCGAAGGCGGTCAGCTCGAGATCAGCGCGACGCTGAAGCAGCCCTCCCCCGCCAGCGGGCTCGGCTACTGGCCCGCGTTCTGGGCGATGGGCGCGGACGCCCGCCCGGTCGGCGCGACGAACTGGCCGAGCATCGGCGAGCTCGACATCATGGAGGACGTCAACGCGCTGAGCAAGCACTCCACGACATTCCACTGTGGACAATGGCAGGGCGAGTGCCACGACCCCGACGGCATCACCAGCGACCTGCAGGACTGCCCCGGCTGCCAGGACGGCTACCACACCTACTCCGTCGTCGTGGACCGCCGGGACGCGAACGCCGAAGAGCTGCGCTTCGCCCTCGACGGCACGCAGACGTTCGCGGTGAAGCAGAACCAGGTGTCCGCCGAGACCTGGAAGGCCGCCGTCGACCACGGGTTCTTCGTCATCTTCGACGTCGCCATCGGCGGCTCGTACCCGAACAAGGTCTGCGGCTGCACGAGCCCGTCCGCCGACATCACGCCGGGCGCCGAGATGAGCGTCGACTCCCTGTCGGTCCGGACCAGCCAGGGCTGACAGTAGGCTGGGCGCCATGAAGCACGCCGTCCTCGCGTCACCGATCGGACCGCTGACCCTGGTCGGCGACGGCGCCGCGCTGATCGGCCTGTACTTCGACGGCCACCTGCGCACGCCCCGGATCACCGACCTCGGTCCCCGGGACGACCACGGCTTCGAGCACGCCGGGCGGCAGCTCGGCGAATACTTCGCGGGCACGCGGCGCGAGTTCGACCTCGAGCTCGCGCCGCGCGGCTCCGCGTTCGAGAAGCAGGTCTGGGCCCTGCTCACCAAGATCCCGTACGGCGAGACCCGCACGTACGGGCAATTGGCCGCCGAGCTGGGCGATCCCGGCGCCGCGCAGGCGGTCGGGAACGCCAACGGCTGGAACCCGATCAGCGTCGTCGTGCCCTGCCACCGCGTGGTCGGCACGAGCGGCGGCCTGACCGGGTACGCCGGCGGCCTCGACCGCAAGCGGTTCCTCCTGAGCCTGGAAGAACCGCCCGCGGCCGAGGTCGGCCGGTTGTTCTAGCCGACGGCGCAGGTCACGGTCGGCGCCGTCAGGTTCCCGCCGTGCTGCACGGTGAACCCGATGACGTTGCCGCTGCCGTTGGGCCGGGCGGTCAGCACGTACCCGGTGCTGTCCCAGGTGCCCGTGTAGTTCCAGCTGCCGATGACCTTCTGGGGCGCCTGGAAGGTGATCGTGAGGACCCAGTTGTTCGAGCCGGTCACCGTCACCTGGCCGTTGAAGCCGACGTTCCACTCCGCCGTCTTGAGGTACGTCCCGGTGCACCCGCCCGGCGGCGGGGTCGTGGTCGTCGGCGGCGGCGTGGTGGTGGGCGTGGTCGGCGTGGTGGTCGGCGGCGGGGTGGTGCCGCCGTTCAGCGCGTCGAGCACCGCGGTGTAGGCGGCCTTCTTCTGGCCGTTGCCGTCGAACAGCAGCGGCGTGCCGGACGCCCGCCACGAGTCGGTGTCCCGGATGCCCCACACGGTCATCCCGGCGCACCGCGTCACCGCGAGGCAGGCGTTCGTGACCGTGCGGTAGTTGTCCGCCTGCGTGGTGCCCGACCCTTCGATGTCCAGCTCGGTTATCTGCACCTCGACGCCGAGGTCGGCGAAGTTCTGCAGCGTCGTCCGGTAGTTCGACGGCACCGGGCTGTTCGGGTTGAAGTGCGACTGGAAGCCGACGCAGTCGATCGGGACGCCGCGGGACTTGAAGTCCTGCACCATCCGGTACACGGCCTGGGTCTTCGCCTGGGTCCAGTCGTCGGTGTTGTAGTCGTTGTAGCAGAGCTTCGCGCCCGGGTCGGCCGCCCGCGCGGCGCGGAACGCCGCCTCGATCCAGTCGTCCCCGGTGCGCTGCAGGTTCGAATCGCGCCGGGCACCCGAACCGCCGTCCGCGAAGGCCTCGTTGACGACGTCCCAGGCGTAGATCTTGCCGCGGTAGTGGGTCGCGACCTGGGTGATGTGGTTCAGGATCGCCGAGCGCAGCGCGGATCCCTCCATGCCCTGCATCCAGCCCGGCTGCTGGCTGTACCACGCCAGCGTGTGCCCGCGCATCCGGGCGCCCTGGCTCGTCGCCTGGCTGACGATCCGGTCGGCGTTGCCGTACGAGAACTGGCCCTGCGCGGGCTCGGTCGCGTCGATCTTCATCTCGTTCTCCGGCGTGATCATGGAGAACTCGCGGCTCAGGATTCCGGTGTAGACGCTGTCCGAGAGCTTGCCCGCCGAGACCGCGGTGCCGAAGTACCGGCCGGTCCCGCTCGCCGCGCTGCCGAGCGTGCTGCCCGCCGGCGGCGGAGAGGTGGTCGTCGTCGTCGAGGTACCGCCGCTGTTCAGGCCGAGGAACGCGATCGCGTACGCCACCATCCCGTTCTGCGGCAGCGAATGCCCGGCGCCCTGCACGCTGATGCCCTCGACCGGCGCCTGGACGCCGGTGCCGCCGTAGCGCGTGCGCGTCCAGCCGGACTGCGGGGCGTCACTCGACGACGGCGTCTGGCTCACGCCCTGCAGGTTCGTCCACTGCTTGATCTCCTCGCCGAAGTTCGGGTAGCGCAAGGTGTCGTCGGCGGTGCCGTGCCACAGCTGCATCCGCGGGAACGGGCCGCTGCGCCCGCCGCTCATCTGCCGGGCCTGATCGCCCCACTGCTGCGCGGTCTTGCTGAGCTGGCCGTTCGCGCACTGGCTGTTCCAGCTCGACCCGTCGGTGGTGGCGAAGCAGCCGGCGGGCACGCCCATGAACGCCGAGCCGGCCGCGAACACGTCCGGGTACTCCGCGGCGAGCACGTTCGTCATCATCGCGCCCGAGGAGAACCCGGTGACGAAGACCCGGGCGGGGTCGACGTTGTAGCGCTGCTTGGCCCAGTTCACCATCGACAGGATGCCGACCGGGTCGCTGCCACCGCCCCGGGTCAGCGCCTGCGGCGACGAGACGTCGAAGCACTGGCCGCTGCGGGTGGCTTCCGGGAAGACGATGACGTACCCGTACTGGTCGGCCGCGGTGACGTAGTCGCGGGCGTAGCCGTTGAACACCGCGGACGCCGAGCCGGTGCAGTAGTGGACCGCGACCAGCAGCGCCGGCTTGGCCGCCAGCCGGTCCGGGACGTAGGTGTACATGTTGAGGTTGCTGGGATTGCTGCCGAAATCGGTGACGCGCGTCAAGGTGGCCGCCGACGCGGGCTGCGCCGAGATCACCAGCACGATGGCGGCGGCGATCGACAGCGCGGCGGCGAGGAGGGCGGTGAAGAGTCTTCGCACTCGACGAATCCTTTCCGGGGGACGGGGCGCAGCTGTGACGATCGTTCGTTCGCCGTCCGGGACCGGTCAACGATTATCGGAATGTTTCGCGGTCTTTCGAACTGCCGGAGAGCGGGACTGCTGCGAGGATTCCGGCATGACCGAGCTGCTCCTGGGACCGCTGCTGCGGCACGTGAACGCCGACTCCGCGACGATCTGGGTGGAGACGGACGGCCCGTGCGAAGTCGGGGTCGCCGAGGCGGCCGCGCGGACGTTCGAGGTCGCCGGGCACCACTACGCCCTCGTCGTGCTGACCGGCCTGGAACCGGGGCGGAGCACACCGTACGAAGTGCGGCTCGACGGCGAACTCGTCTGGCCCGAACCCGACAGCACGCTGCCACCCAGCCGGATCCGGACGCTGAGACCCGGCGATCCGCGGTTCCGCTTGGTCTTCGGCTCCTGCCGCAAGCCGCGGGAGCAGGACGCATTGGGCCCGGACGCGCTCGCCGCGTACGCCCACCGGATGGCCGGGCTCGACGAGGCCGAATGGCCGGAATCGCTGCTCCTGCTGGGCGATCAGGTCTACGCCGACGAAACCACCGACGCGACGCGGGAATGGCTCGCGAAGCGGCGCGACACCGGCAAGCCGCCGGGGAACGAGGTCGCCGACTTCGAGGAGTACTGCCACCTGTACTCCGAAGCCTGGTGCGACCCGGCGGTGCGCTGGCTGCTCTCGACCGTGCCGACGTCGATGATCTTCGACGACCACGACGTCCGCGACGACTGGAACACCTCGCAGGCCTGGCGCGAGGAGATGGCCGCGACGTCGTGGTGGCCGGAGCGGATCCGCGGGGCGCTGGTCTCCTACTGGGTCTACCAGCACCTGGGCAACCTCGGCCCGGACGAGCTCGCCGAGGACGACGTCTACCAGCAGGTGATCGATTCGGGCGAGGACAACGCCGGGCTGCTGCGCGAGTTCGCCGACCGCGCCGACGCCGAAGCCGACGGCGCCAAGGGCACGCGGTGGTCCTACCGGCGCGACTTCGGCCCGGTCCGGCTGCTGGTCATCGACTCGCGGGCCGGGCGGATCCTCGCCGGGGGCACCCGCTCGATGGTCGGTGAGGACGAGTTCCGCTGGATCGAGGAGCAGGCCTCCGGCGACTTCGAGCACCTGCTGATCGGCACGTCGCTGCCGTGGCTGCTGCCGACCGCGCTGTCGGCCGCGCAGTCGGTCAACGAGCGGCTCTGCGCCCGGCCGGGGGTGGTCGGCCGGGTCAGCGAGTGGTTCCGGCAGCTCGCCGACCTGGAGCACTGGCCGGCGTTCCGCGACTCGTTCGACCGGCTGGCGACGCTCATCACCGGCGTCGCGGACCGGGGCGTCGCGTCGGTGAACGTGCTCTCGGGCGACGTCCACCACGCGTACGTCGCGCGGGCCGACCTGCCGGGGGCGCCGGTGCACCAGCTGACCTGCTCGCCGGTGCACAACACCGTGCCCTGGTACATGAACCGGCTGTTCCGCGCCGGCTGGGCACGCGGGCTGACCCGGCTGAGCGATGGGCTGGCCCGCCGCATCGGTGTTCCGCCCGCGCCGCTGACCTGGAGCTGCGTGTCGGGACCGCACTTCGGCAACGCCGTGATGACCCTCGACGTCGACGGGCGCGAAGCCACCGCCACGCTGCTGCGGCCCGAGGCGGAGGGGAAGCCCGTCCCGCTCACCCGAGGGTGGGTGCGGCGCGGCCACCCAGGTCCCGCCGATCGGCGTTAGCCTCGGATCATGCCCGGTGAGAACCCGCTCGGAGAATTCCTCCGGGCCCGCCGCGAACAGGTGGGCCCCGAGCAGCTCGGCCTGCCCGCGGGCGGGCCGCGCCGGGTCGCGGGGCTGCGCCGCGAAGAGGTCGCGGTGCTCGCCGGGGTCAGCACCGACTACTACATCCGGCTCGAACAGGGCCGGGAGCGCAACCCGTCGGCGCAGGTCCTCGACGCGCTCGCGCACGGGCTGGCCCTCGACGAGGACGCCACCGCCCACCTGCACCGGCTGGCTCAGCCGGCGCCGAAACGCCGGCGCCCGCAGCGGCGGGAGCAGGTCAGCCCGAACCTGCTGCGCCTGCTGGACGGCTGGCCGGACACGCCCGCGCTGGTGCTCGGCCGCTGCCTGGAGGTGCTCGCGCACAACGCGCTGGGCCAGGCGCTGTTCGCCGGGCACACGCACAGCGGCGACCTGGTCCGGCTGGTGTTCCTCGACCCGGACGCACGCGAGTTCTACCCGGACTGGGAGCGCGTCGCCGTCAACACGGTCGGCGGCCTGCGGGTGGCGGCCGGGATCGACCCGGACGACCCGCGGCTGATCGAAACGGTCGGCGAGCTGTCGGTCAAGAGCGCGGACTTCCGCCGGTTGTGGGCCCGCCACGACATCCGGCAGAAGACGCGCGAAACCAAGCGGTTCCACCACCGGCTGGTCGGCGAGCTCGTGCTGAGCTACGAGGCGCTGACCGTCAACAGCGCGCCCGGCCAGCAGCTGGTCGTCTACCAGGCCGAGCCGGGCAGCCCGTCGGAAGCGGCACTCGCCCTCCTGGGCAGCCTCGCCGCTTCCTGAAACACCCTTTCCGAAATCCACAATGGACGGAGTACTTCGTCGTGCCCGAAAACCCGGTCTGGTTCATCACCGGCTGCTCCAGCGGCCTCGGCCGCGCCCTGGCCGAAGCCGTGCTCAACCGCGGCCGACCGGCCGTCGTCACCGCCCGCGACCCGGCGAGCGTCGCCGACCTCGTCGCGGCCCACGGCGACCGCGCGCTGGCCCTGCCGCTCGACGTCACCGACCACGCCCAGGTCACCGCCGCCGTCGAGCGGGCCGAAGCGACGTTCGGCCGGATCGACGTCCTCGTGAACAACGCCGGCTACGGCTACCTCGCCGCGGTCGAAGAAGGCGAAGACGAGGAGATCCGGAAGCTGTTCGACACCAACGTGTTCGGCCTCGCCGACGTCACCCGCGCGGTGCTGCCCGGCATGCGGGCCCGCCGCAGCGGGCACGTCGTGACCGTGTCGTCGCTCGGCGGCCTGGCCGCCTTCGGCGCCACCGGTTACTACCACGCGACGAAGTTCGCCGTGGAGGGGTTGTCGGAGTCGCTGGCCGCGGAAGTGGCGCCACTGGGCATCAAGGTGACCATCGTGGAGCCCGCGGCGTTCCGCACCAACTGGTCCGGCCCGTCGATGCGGCAGTCGGCGATCCGCATCGACGACTACGCCGAGACGGCCGGGGCGCGCCGGGCGGCGACCACGGCGACGTACGGCCACCAGCCGGGCGACCCGGTCCGCGCGGCCGAAGCGATCCTCACCGCCGTCGGCGCCGCCGAACCCCCGCTGCGGCTCCTGCTCGGCGAAGCCGCCTACACCATCGCGACGGCCCGGCTCGAAACCCTCAAGTCCACTTTCGACACCTGGCGCGAGACCACCCTCGGCGCCGACTTCCCCGGAGAGGAAACCGCATGAAGACCGTGCTCATCACCGGAGCCAGCAGCGGCATCGGGCACGCCACCGCGCTGCGCCTGGCCCGCGAAGGCCACCACGTCGTACTCGGCGCCCGGCGCGAAGACCGCTTGACCGCGCTGGCGAAGGAGATCCACGACGCCGGCGGCACCGCCGACGTGCACCGCCTGGACGTCACCGACCGCGCCGAGGTCGCCGCGTTCGCCGACGCCGCCGTCGAAGCGCACGGACGGCTCGACGTCTTCGTCGCCAACGCGGGCGTGATGCCGTTGTCGCGGTTGGACTCCCTGCACGTCGAGGAGTGGGACCGGATGATCGACGTGAACATCCGGGGCCTGCTGCACGGGATCGCGGCGGCCCTGCCGCACTTCCGGCGCCAAGGCGGCGGGCACTTCGTGACAATCGCCTCCACCGGCGCGCACGAAGTGGTGCCGACGGCCGCGGTCTACTGCGGCACCAAGTACGCGGCACGGGCGATCACCGAAGGCCTGCGCCTCGAAGCCGATCCCGGCATCCGCGTCACGACGGTCTCCCCCGGCGTCGTCGGGTCCGAACTGGCCGACACCATCACCGAACCGGGCGCGCGGGAGGCGATGCGCACCTACCGCGCGGTGACGATGGCGCCGGACACCATCGCCGGCGCGATCTCCTACGCGATCGGGCAGCCGGACGGCGTCGACGTCAACGAGATCGTCGTGCGGCCGACCGCGCAGCGGTGATCAGCGCTCCAGCTCGGCGATGACCCGCGGGATCTCCGCGACGAGCTCCCGCGCCAGCAGGCCGGTGCTGCCGGTGGCCGGGATCAGCCGCTGGCCGGCCACGGCGTGGACGTGCGTCGCCCAGCAGGCGGCCTGGTCGAGGCCGGCGCCCCGGGCGAGGAACCCGCCGGTCAGCCCGGCCAGCACGTCCCCGCTGCCGGACGTCGCGAGCCCGACGTGGCCGCTGCCGTCCCGCCAGGTGCGGCCGTCGGGAGCGGCGACCACACCCATGAGCAGCACCACCCCGCGGTAGCGGCGGGCGATCCGCACCGCCGTCTCCAGGTCGTCGACGTCCTTTTCCTCGCAGCCGTCCAGGAAGGCCGCTTCGACCCGGTTCGGCGTGAGGAGAAGCCGGTCCGCCAGCGGCTCGGCCAGCTCCGGCGCCCGGCTCAGCGCGCCGAGCGCGAACGCGTCGAGCACCACCCGCGCGTCCGGGGCGATGGCGGGAACCAGCCGCCGCAGCAGCTGTTCGGTCTCCTCGGCGCCGGTCAGGCCGGGTCCGACCACGACGGACCCGGCGCCCGGGAGGACGTCGGCCAGCTGCTCGGCCGCGTCGGCGGCGATCGCGCCCGAAGCGGTTTCGGGCAGCCCGATCACCGAAGCCTCGGGCACCGCGACGCCGAGCGCGCTCGCGTGGCGTTCGGCGACCGCCAGCTGGAGCGTGCCCGCCCCGGCGCGCAGGGCGGCGGTGCCGGACAACCCGGGCGCGCCCGGCACGGTCCGTGCACCGCCGACGACGAGCACCGTGCCGCGGTCGCCGGTGCCGATCCGCCGGTCCCGCACCAGGGCCGGGCTGATCGGCACCGGCTCAGGAAAGCTGTCGCGCGGCATCGTCGTCCGCCGTCGGCGGGGTGTCGGTGGCGTGCAGGTGGCCGACCTCCTGGGCGAGCACCATGGTGAACCCGCCGTCGCGGTCGCGCTCCCAGGACGTCACCGAGCCGTTGGGGACTTCGGTCGCGTCGGCGGCGCGGAGCAGGTCGGGCTCCGGCAGGCCTTCGAGGAGGTAGCGCAGCCCGAAGACGGTCATCTCGTGCGCCGCCAGCAGAACGCGCTTTCCGGCGTGCTCCGCGCTCAGCTCGTTCAGCAGGGAACGCAGCCGCAGCACGACGTCGGCCCAGGACTCACCGCCCGGCGGGCGGTAGTAGAACTTGCCCAGCCGCCGCTTGCGCCGCAGTTCGTCGGGCCACCGCTCGCGGACGCCGTGGGAAGTCAGCAGATCCAGGACGCCCAGTTCGCGGTCGCGCAGCCGTTCGTCGGGCACGATCGGGATCCCGTGGGGCGTGGCCAGCCGGGCGGTGTCCCACGCGCGGCGGTAAGTGGACGTGACCACGAGATCCGGTGGGCGCTCGGCGAAGAACTCCCCCGCGGCCCCGGCCTGTTCCCGGCCCAGTTCCGTCAGCGGGACGTCGGCGTCGCGCTCGGCGATGTCGATCACGTCCGCCCCGGCCGACTCCGCTTCTTCCCGGGCCACGTTCCCGGTGCTCTGCCCGTGCCGCAGCACGGCCACCCACTCCAAGTCGACGCTCACGACCGGATGACTACCCCGGGAAACCCGCCGCCGAAACCCGGGATGGTTAGGCCCGCGAAGGGGTGACGGATAGGGTCCTTCCATGTCGCGAAGTCTCGACGCCCACGATCGGCTGCAGCAGCTGGAGACGATCATCGGCGCTCCGGCCGCCCACCTCGCGCTGGCCGAGGTGATCACCGAGACGTTGCAGCGCTTGCGCGAGGTCCTGGCCGTCGACACGGCGACCGTGCTGCGCTACCAGCCCAGCGGCCGTCAGCTCGTGGCGTTCGCGGCGGCCGGCATCGAAGAGGAGGTCCACCAGGGTGTGCGTGTGCCGGTGGGGCAGGGGTTCGCCGGCCGGGTCGCGCTCGAGCGGGTCCCGGTGCTCCTCGACCACATCGACGAAACCACCGTCGTGAACTCCCTGCTGTGGGAACGGGGACTGCAGTCGATGCTCGGCGTGCCCATGCTCGCCGGCAGCGAGCTCGTCGGGGTGCTGCACGTCGGATCGGTCGGGCAACGGCAGTTCGGCGAGCCCGAAGTGGCCATGATGCAGCTGCTCGCCGACCGCCTCGCGACGGCGATCCAGGTGGAAGCCCGGGAAGAGAACCGCAGCGCGACCATGGCGCTGCAGCGCAGCCTGCTGCCGAGCACCCTGCCCGAGGTGCCGGGCCTCGCCTTCGGCGCCCGGTACGTCCCCGGCGCGGAAACCGGCCTCGGCGGCGACTGGTACGACCTGTTCACCCTCCCGGGCGACCGGATCGGCGTCGTGATGGGTGACGTCTCGGGCCACGGCCTCGACGCGGCCGTGATCATGGGACGGCTGCGCAGCGCCCTGCGCGCCTACGCCCTCGACTGCGAGAGCCCGGCCGAGGTGCTCGCCAAGCTCGACCGCAAGGCCAACCACTTCGAGCACGGGGCGATGGCCACGGTGGCCTACGGGATCATCGGCCCCGGCCGCGAAGCCGTGACGCTGTCGCTGGCCGGGCACCTGCCCCCGGTGCTGGCCGTACCGGGTGAACCGGGCCGGCTGGTGGACGTGCCGCCAGACCCCCCGATCGGGCTGACGATCGGCGAGCCCGAACGGCGGACAGCCGTGATCGGCCTGCCGCCGGGCAGCGTGCTGGCGTTCTACACCGACGGGTTGGTGGAACGCCGGGACCGGCCGGTGGACACCGGCATGCGGGTGCTGGCGGACACCGTGCGGGCCGGGGAGCCCGAGCGGCTCTGCGCGCAGGTCATGGCCGTGCTGATCGGCGGCCAGGCGGCCCAGGACGACGTCGCCCTGCTGGCCATCCAGCGCGTGGCCGTCCCGGCCGGCTGAAGCGCGACCGGGACGACGCGGGTCAGGACCCGGCCAGTGCCGCTTCCCGGGTCGGGAACAGCGAGAGGCTGTCCTCGAGTCCGGTCAGCTGGATCGGGCGCAGGGTGGCCCGGCCGGACGCGACGATCCGCACCGAAGTACCCGCGGCGGCGTTGCGGTGGATCATCAGCAAGGCCGTCAAGCCCGGGGAAGCGAGGAATTCGACGCGGGTCAGGTCGACCACGAACACCGGCGGTCCCGCCGCCAGCACCTCGTCCGCGGCCGTCACGAGCGCGGGCGCCGTGGTCGTGTCCACGTCCCCGGAGACCTCGAGGACGACGGCACCATCCTGGTCCGTCCGGGCGATGCCGAATTCCCCGAACGACACGGCGGCCGACGCGGTTCCGGTATGGGTGTGCTCCGTCATGGGACGTACTCCTGCCTTCGGCAACGCCACCGGGGTGTCCGGCGGGCGTGCGTGATCACGAAGGCTGTCTGCTCAACCGGTGTCAATCATGCCCGTCCGCGCGCCACTCCGCCGCGCCAGTGCCCGGTCGGCTTTCGGGCAAGCCCGCGAACAGGCAAGATGGGCGCCATGGCCGAAAGAGACGTGACCGGGGACGCACTCGGCGACACGATCGGTCCGGCGGGATCGGTGGTGCTGGAGGACCGCGAAGGCACCGCGGTGCTGCGCGTCGAAGGCGCGCTCGACCTCGCGCTGGCACCGAAACTCCGCCAATTGGCCGAACGTGCGACCCGGTCGCGCCCCGCGCTGCTCGTCATCGACCTCACCGGCGTCACCTTCCTGGCGTCGGCGGGCATGGCCGAGCTCGTCCGCGCGCACCGCGGGCAGACCGCGGCCGCCCCGCTGCGGGTGGTCGCCAGCGGCCGCATCACCTTGCGCCCGCTCGAACTGACCCGGCTGACCGACGAACTCGTCATCTACCCCTCACTGTCCGAAGCACTGGCGCGCTGATGCCGTCCGGTGCGCGGTCCGAAGCCGTGCTGGAAGCCGTGCGCCGCGCGTTCGTCGGCGGCTCCCCGGCCGCCACCGGGATCCGGCCGCTCTGCCCCGCCGAAGCGCGCGCGGTGCTGGGCGGCCGGGCCGCGGTGGCCGTGACCGACCGCGCGGTGCTGGCGGATCTGCTGCCCGGCGAAGAGATCACGCGGGCGATCGCCGTCGCCGACGGCGACCACGGCACAGTGGTCTATACCACCGAGCGCGTCGGGGACCTGCCCGCGCTCGTCGCCGCCGCCGTCGAAGCCGCCACCGCGGACCTGGCCGCCACCGTCCGGCGGCTGCGGGGTGAAGCCGTGGTGCTCGACGCGCTGCACTCCACCGGCCGCGAGCTCACCGCCCAGCTCGACATCGACCGCATCGTGCAGGACGCGACCGACGCCGCCACGAAGGCGACCGGAGCCGGCTTCGGCGCGTTCTTCTACAACCTGGTCGACGAGTTCGGCGAGTCCTACACGCTGTACACGATTTCGGGCGTGCCGCGGGAGAAGTTCACGCGCTTCCCGATGCCGCGCAACACCGAAGTCTTCGCGCCGACGTTCGACGGCGCCGGCACCGTGCGCAGCCCCGACATCACGAAGGACGCGCGGTTCGGGAAGAACGCGCCGTACCACGGGATGCCGGCGGGGCACCTGCCCGTGTGCAGCTACCTGGCGGTTCCGGCGCTCAGCCCGACCACCGGCGAGGTGCTGGGCGGGTTCTTCTTCGGCCACCCCGAACCGGACCGGTTCACCGCCCGGCACGAGTACCTCGCCGAAGGCATCGCCGCGTACGCGGCCATCGCGCTCGACAACGCCCGCCTCTACGAACGCGAGCGCACGCTGGCCACCGAGCTGTCCCGCAGCATGCTGCCGGTCGCCCCGCCCACGCCGGGACTCGACGTGTTCACCCGCTACCTGCCGGCGGTCACCGGCACCAAGGTGGGCGGCGACTGGTTCGACGTGATCCGGCTGCCCTCCGGCGGGACGGCGTTCGTCATCGGCGACGTCGTCGGCCACGGCATCACGGCCGCGACGGTGATGGGCCAGGTCCGGACCGCGATCCGCTGCTACGCCCGGCTCGAGCTGCCGCCGTCGGAGGTCCTGCGCCACGTCTCCGACCTCACCGCCGGGCTGTTCGGCGAGAGCTTCGTGACTTGTTTCTACGCGGTCCACCGGCCGGCCGACGGCACGCTGACCTACGCGAACGCCGGCCACCTGCCCGCGATCCTGATCCGCCCGGGCGAGCCGCCCGAGCAGATCGGCGAGGCACTGGCGCAGCCGCTCGGCGTCGGGTCGGCCTTCCCCCAGCGCTCCACCGGGTTCCCGCCCGGCGCGGATCTGGTGCTCTACACCGACGGCCTCGTCGAGAGCCGCACCCGCGACCTCACGCTCGGCATCGAATGGCTGCTGGCGGGTATCCCCGCCCTGCTGGCCGCGGCCGACCTCCAAACGGCGTGGGACAAGCTCGTCCAGGAACTGACGCGCGGACGGCACGACGACGACATCGCGGTCGTCCACGTGCGCCACCGCGGAGAGGACACCCCGTGACGGACCCCCTCCCCCCGGGAGCCCCCGCCCCCGCGGCGTCGTTCCACCGGCGAACCCCCGCGATCGCCGGCCGCCTGCCGGACCTGCGCGAGGCGCTGACCGAGTGGCTGCGCGCGCTCGGCCTGAGCGAGGAACGGCAGGAGGACATCGTGCTGGCCGGGTACGAGGCGATGGCCAACTCGGCCGAACACGCCTACCGCGACCGCGAGCTGGGCCCGATCGACGTCTGGGCCGAAGCACTGGCCGGGCGGCTGACGGTGACGGTCACGGACTACGGCACCTGGCGGCCACCGGCGGCGACGAACGGGCTGCGGGGCCGTGGCCTGCTGCTGATCGACTCGCTCGCCGACCAGAGCGCGAAGGTGCACCGGGAGGACGGCACGACGGTCACGATGACCTGGTTGCTCGACGGGGGCTGAGGGGGCACCGGCCGGCCGAAGCCCCGTCGGCCACGCTGCGACCCACCTCACCCGCGACCGGCCCACCCGGACGCGTCAACTCGTACCCAGCTGGGCATACCCCGGTCGAGTAGGCTCGTCCAGGGCCGCGTGAACCGGGAGAGTGATGAGCGTCGGTGAAGAATCCGGCCACCGCGCCGTGTTTCCCGGGACCAGCCGGATGGCCGCCCGGATGCGGGACTTCGGCTGGGCCTCCTCCCCGCTGGGCGACCCGGCGGGCTGGCCGGCGAGCCTGACGACGGCGGTCCGCATCTGCCTCACCTCGCGCTTCCCCATGATCGTCTGGTGGGGACCGGAGCTGCGGTTCCTCTACAACGACGCCTACCTGCCGCTGCTCGGCACCAAGCACCCCGCGCTCGACAAGCCCGGCGCGCGGGTCTGGGACGAGATCTGGCACATCATCGGCCCGATGCTCGACAGCGTGATGACCACCGGCGAGGCGACCTGGTCCGAAGACCTGCTGCTGCCGATGAACCGGCACGGCTACTGGGAAGAGACGTACTGGACGTACTCCTACAGCCCGGTGCACGACGACGAGGGCGCGGTCCGCGGGGTCTTCACCGCGGTCACCGAGACGACCGAGCGCGTGATCGGCGAGCGCCGGATGGCGACGCTGCGCGAGCTGGGCGCCCAGGCCGGGGGCGTCCGCACCGTCGGTGAGGCCTGCGCGCTGGTCGCCACCGTGCTGGGGCGGGCCGGCGCCGACGTCCCGTACGCCGCCGTTCACGTCCGCGGCGAAGACGGCGAGCTCGAGCGGATCGCGGTCACCGACGGCGGTGGGGGAACGGGCCGTCCGGCCGACTGGCCGCTCGAGGAAGTGCTCGCCGACGGGGTGCCGCGGACGGTGTCGGACGCGGCAGTCGGCGAGCTGCCGTCCGGCGGCTGGTCCACGCCGCCGACCGAGGCCGTGGTGCTGCCGCTGCTGGGCGACCACGGGAACGCCGCGATCGGGGTGATCGTGCTCGCGGCGAGCGCCGGGCGCGCGCTCGACGAGTCCTACCGGACGTTCCTGGGCCTGGTCGCCCAGCAGACGGCGGCCCTGATCAACGGCGCGATCGCCTACCGGCTGCAGCAGCAGCGGGCCGAGGAGCTGACCGCGCTGGACGCGGCGAAGACGACGTTCTTCGCCAACATCAGCCACGAGTTCCGCACCCCGCTCACGCTGATCCTGAGCCCGGCCGCCGAACTGCGGGACGCGCTGGACGAAGCCGACGAGCGGATCCGCGAAGAGGTGGCCGTCATCCACCGCAACGCGCTGCGGCTGGGCCGGCTGGTGAACAACCTGCTCGACTTCTCCCGGATCGAGGCCGGCCGGATGCAGGCCCGGTTCGAGCCGGTGGACCTGGCGGCGTTCACCGCGGAGCTGGCGAGCCTCTTCCGCGCCGCGGCCGAACGGGCGGGGCTCGCGTTCGAAGTGGACTGCCGCCCGATCGGCGAGCCGGTGCACGTCGACCGCGGGATGTGGGAGAAGGTCGTCTTCAACCTGCTGTCCAACGCGGTCAAGTTCACCTTCGAGGGCGCGATCCGCATGACGGCCGCCCTCGACGGCGAGCACGCCGTGGTCGCCGTGTCCGACACCGGGACCGGCATCGACGCCGCCGAGCTGCCGCGCCTGTTCGAGCGGTTCCACCGGATCCCGTCGGCGCGGGCCCGCTCGAACGAGGGCAGCGGGATCGGCTTGGCGCTGGTGCGCGAGCTGATCGGCATGCACGGCGGCACCATCGACGTCGAGAGCGAGCCCGGCGCCGGGACGACGTTCCGGATCCGGCTGCCGCTGGGCACCCGGCACCTGCCTGCCGACCAGCTCGCCGCGGAACAGATGGTGGCCGGTATCGCCACCGAGACCGCGGAACCGTACGTGCAGGAAGCGCTGCGGTGGCTGCCCGACGCGGACCGGAGCGCGACGCCCGCGCCGGCCGCGGCGACCGGCGCCCGCGTGCTGATCGCCGACGACAACGCCGACATGCGCGACTACCTCGTGCGGCTGCTGCGGGACGACTACGCGGTCACGTCCGTGCGGGACGGCGTCGAGGCGTTCGAAGCCGCGTCCGCCGAGCCGCCCGAGCTGATCATCAGCGACGTGATGATGCCCCGGCTGGACGGCCTCGGCCTGCTCGCCGAGCTGCGGGGCGATCCGCGCACCGCCGCCGTGCCGGTGCTGCTGCTCTCGGCGAGGGCCGGGCAGGAGGCCGCCGTCGACGGGCTGGCC
This sequence comes from Amycolatopsis lexingtonensis, assembly GCF_014873755.1. Lineage (NCBI taxonomy): Bacteria > Bacillati > Actinomycetota > Actinomycetes > Pseudonocardiales > Pseudonocardiaceae > Amycolatopsis > Amycolatopsis lexingtonensis. The sequence goes on along the minus strand of NZ_JADBEG010000001.1, from coordinate 165,631 downwards.
GCCGGGGCCGACGACTACCTCGTGAAGCCGTTCTCGGCGCGGGAGCTGCTCGCCCGCGTCCGCACGACCATCCAGCTGGCGCGGCTGCGGTCGCAGCACGCCCGGTGGCGCGCGGCGCTGATCGAGTCCCTGCAGGAGGGTTTCTTCGTCAGCGACGCCGAGGGGCGGATCGTCGAGATCAACGCGGCGTTCACCGAAGTGCTGGGCGCCGGCCCGGAGGGACTGCCCTACCGCGAGCCGTTCCCGTGGTGGCCGGACCCCGACGCCGATCCCGAAGCCCACCGCCAGGTCGCCGAAGCCTTCGCCGGGGTCCGGGACTCGCCGGCGGGCAGCTTCGTCGCGCCGCTGCGGCACAGCGACGGGCACCGGGTGTGGGCCGCGATCGCCTACAACGCGCTGCACGACGACGAGGGCCGACGCCGGCTCGTCGGCACGGTCCGGGACGTCACGGCCGAGCGCTACGCCGTGCAGCGCGAGAACGCGCTCGCCGCGATGAACCAGCGCCTCACCGGGGTCAGCGGGGTGCCGGAGGTGCTCCGCGTCGCGCTCGAGCTGGTGCGCGAGCTGTGGTCGGCCGAGCGAGTCCTCACGGTGACCTGGCCGCGGGACGGCGTCCCGGAGCTCACCTCGACCGACCCCCGCGACCACGGCTGGACCGGTCTCGCCGCGCCGCTGCGCGAGACGCTCGACCGGCTCCGCTCGCTCCCGGCGCTGCACACGACGGCGGTGGACGGCGGGGCCGGCACCTCCGTCGACCACCCCGGCGGCCGGCTGACGCTCTGGGTCGAGCCCGCGCGGGGCCGCATCCTCGGCACCGAAGACCGGACGCTGCTGGCGCTGCTGGCCGGGACGCTCGCGCACGCCCTGCGCCGCGCGCACCGCGACGACCGGCAGCGGGAGGTCGCGATCGCGCTGCAGCGCTCGATCCTCGGCCCGGCCCGGCTCCCCGACGGCTTCGCGGTGCGCTACGAGCCGGCGACCCCGCCCCTGGAGGTCGGCGGCGACTGGTACGACGTCATCGCGCTGGGCGGCGACCGGATCGGCATCGTCGTCGGCGACTGCGTCGGCCGGGGACTCACGGCGGCCGCGGTGATGGGGCAGTTGCGCAGCGCCTGCCGGGCGCTGCTGCTGGAGGCCAACGGCCCGGCGCACACCCTGAACACCCTCGACCGCTTCGCCGACCGGCTGCCGGGTGCCTTGTGCACCACCGTTTTCTGCGGGGTCCTCGACCCGGCCACCGGCGCGCTGACCTACAGCAGCGCCGGGCACCCGCCCGCGACCCTCGTGCACGGCGACGGCTCGTCGGAGTTCCTCGACGCGGGTGGCAGCGTGCCGCTCGCCGTGCGCGTCGAGGCGGAGCGGCCGGAAGCGACCGCGGTCGTCCCGGTCGGCTCGCTGCTGATGCTCTACACCGACGGGCTCGTCGAACGCCGCCGCGAATCCCTCGACGACGGCATCACCCGGGCCACCGAAGTGGCCCACGACGTGCGAGAGGCCGACTTGACCGACCTCGCGGCCACCCTGATGGGCCGGCTCCGGCCCGACGACGGCTACGAAGACGACGTCGCCCTGCTGCTCTACCGCCGGTCGGTGCCCCCGCTGACGCTCGACTTCGAGGCGCACCCGGACAGCCTCGCCTCGACCCGCACCTGGCTGCGCGCGTGGCTCGCCACCACGGAGCTGGAGACCGAACTCGCCCAGGACGTCCTCGTCGCGGCGGGCGAGGCGTGCGCCAACGCCGCCGAGCACGCCTACCCCGGCGCGACGGGCGGCATCGCGCACCTCACCGCCCGCTTCACCGGCTCCCACCTGGTCGTCGTGGTCACCGACGACGGCCGCTGGAAGCAGCCACCACCGGACAACCAGGTGCTGCGCGGCCGCGGCATGCCGATGATGGAAGCACTGGCCGACGCGGTCACCGTCCGGCACGATTCCGAAGGCACCACCGTCACGCTGGAATGGAGAATCGGTTCGTGACGACGGCTCTCACCCTGGTCGCCGGTCGGGGCGACGACGGCGACCGGACGTTGAGCGTCACCGGCGAAATCGACATGAGCAACGCCGCCGAGTTCGGCGCGGCCCTGGACCGCGAGCTGGCGGAGGGGACCGCGATCACCGTGGACCTCACCGGGGTGACCTACCTCGACAGCGCGGGCATCGCGGTGCTGTTCGACCGGACCGAGGCGCACGACCTGCGCCTGATCGCCCCGCGGCTGCTCGAACGCGTGCTGCGGGTGTCCGGTCTCGGCCAGGTCGCGAAGGTGACTGTCCGCTGAAGGGTTGACCCGCTCCGCACGGGGTACGTGACTCGAAGCGACGGTCGCGGGGTGGGTTGTCACGCCGGCCGGCGTGAGGTGGTTCCCGGCGCCAACCCACGACGTTCAGCAGCGAGCGCCGGGCCGGAACCACCGCTTCACCGCACTTCTCCCCGCGGGCCGGTCTCCGCGGTCCCACGCCGTGAACGACCCGTTCACCGCCTCCCACGTCAGGGGCCCGGCAAAGTCGCGTCGGTGCGGCCCGCAGCGGTGCGCCGGCGTCTTGAATGACTCATTCAGGACCTCCGAAGACCTGAATGAGTCATTCAAGACGTGGGCGAGCGGGTCGCCGGCGGCGGAGTGACCTGGCCGCGCGACTTTGCCGCGGCCCTGGCCTCCCACGTCAGGAAAGACCCGTTCACGGCATCGCCGCGCGCCGGGTGTTGCGGAAGGCGCACCGCCCGCGGGTAAGGTTTCGCCGTTCCGTTGAAGCAGCAGCGGTGCGCTCGACCCACCGCCGTCCGGGACGGGAGATGATCGCGTGACCGGTGAACCGCTCCCGCCGGAGCACCTCGACGAACTGACCGCCGCCATGGCCGGGCTCACCGGCGCGCTGGAGTCCGAACCCGCCGAAGCCGAAATACTCGACGCCGTCTGCGCGGAAGCCGTCCGCGCCGTGCCCGGTGCCGACATGGCCAGCATCACCGCGATCAGGGACGGCGAGCCGGCGACCGTGGCGTCCACCGACGACCGCGCCGTCGAGATCGACCGGTTCCAGTACGCCGCTGGCGAAGGCCCGTGCCTGCGGGCCGCGGCGACCGGGGAGATCGTGCGGCTGCCGCTGGTCGCCGCGGACGTCGTGTGGCCGTCGTTCACCACGCACGCCCGCGCGCTCGGCGTCGGCAGCTACCTCGCCGCGCCGCTGCGGGTGGACGAGAACCTCTCCGGCGCGCTCAACCTCTTCGGCTACGGCGATCACGGGTTCGCCGAGACCGACTCGCGGTTGCTGCAGCTCTACACCACGATCGTTTCGTTCGGGCTGCGCACCACCCGGCGGTACCGCCAAGCCCGAAGACAGGCGATCGAGCTGGAAGCGGCGATGCGCACGCGGGCGGTGATCGAGCAGGCCAAGGGCATCCTGATGGCCGTGCACCGGATCGGCGCCGACGACGCGATGAAGCGGCTGGTCACGGAATCCCAGCACACCAACGTGAAGCTGCGGGACGTCGCGGCCCGGTTCGTCGAAGAGCTGTCCGCCGGCTGAGCCGCTCAGGCGGTGCGGCGCACCGGGAACGGCCAGGTCAGCGTGATCACGGTGCCGTCGTCGGTGGAGCGGAGGTCGAGCCCGTCGACGAGCGCCTGGATCAGGCGCAAGCCCCGGCCGCCATCGTCACGCTCGGTGATCGACTCCCAGCGGCCCTGGTCGGCGACGGTGATGACGAGCACCTCCTCGTCGACTCTGGCGCGGACGTCGATCAGTCCCGGCCGGCCGCCGTAGGCGTGGTCGAGCACGTTGGCCATCGCTTCCCAGCACGCCAGCACGACGTCGTCGGCCTGCCTGCCGACCTCCTCGCCGGCCCGCCGCCGCAACCACGAGACCAGGTGCCGGCGCAGGCTCGGCAACGTCCGTGGCGAAATAGTGCCGCGGTACCGCCAGCCGTCCGATCCCAGCTCTTCCACGTTCACCTCCCCGGGGGACTGTGGGTTTGCTACCCACCGGTTCGGTATCTCAATCACGGGTAACGGTTTTCGCTGCTGCGTTCGGCCCTGGTGCGTGGTGCGCCCGCCGTGATCGGATGGGCGGATGACTCGGTCGACGTGGTCCGTGGTGCTGTGCGCGGCGCTGGCCGCGCCCCTGCTGTCCGCCCCGGTGGCCGCCGCGGCCCCCGCGCCGGGGCCGGGTGCGGTTTCGCACTTCGGCCTGGCCCGCAAGGACTGCCTCGGCACCGCGCGGAACACGGCGAGCAAGGCGTGGTTCACGGTGGCGGGCGGCGTGCTGTCCGATGTCTACGCCCCGGTGATCGACAACACGAACGTCGAGTCGCTGCAGTTCGCCGTCACCGACGGGCGCAGCTTCACCGATCTGCAGGCGCGCGACATGACCTACACGGTCCGCACCACCGCGGGCGGGATGGCCTGCGAGGTGACGTCGACCCCGCGCAGCGGCCGGTACCGGCTGGTCACCGAGTACCTGGCCGACCCGGCCCGCACCGGCGTCCTGATCCGCACCCGCCTCGAACCGCTGCGGGGTTCCGGCAACGACCTCAAGGTCTACGTCCGGTACGACGCGAGCATCAACGGCAACGGCGGGGGCGGCCCGGCCAACGGCGGCGGGGACACCGCCACCGTCGACGCGGCGACGAGCGCGCTGGTCAGCGCGGACGCGAACACCGTCTCCAGCGCCCCGGCCCGCGACTACGGCACGCCGCTGGCCGCCGCGCTGCGCGCCGACCGCCGGTTCCTGGCGACGTCCAGCGGGTTCGCCGGCACCACCGGCGACGGGCTGGCGCAGCTGGACCGCGACCACCGGCTCACCGATACGACGCCGTCAGCGGTGAACGGGAACGTCGTGCAGACCGCGCAGCTGGACCTTCAGCCGTACCGGCCCGCCGTGCTGGTGCTCGGGTTCGGCGCGGACGCGCGGACCGCCGTCGCCACGGCCGGGGCGAGCCTGCGCACGCCGTTCGACCAGAGCTACCGCCAGTACGCGCGCGAGTGGCGCGACTACGACAACGGGCTGATCCCGGTGCGCGGCCGGGATTCCGACGCGTACTTGCAGTCGGTCAACGTGCTGAAAGCCAGTGAGGACAAGACGTTCCCCGGCGCGGTGGTCGCGTCGCTCGGCAGCCCGTGGGGGCAAGCGGTCTCCGCGGGCGACGCGCCCGGCGGCAAGCCGGTGTACTTCGGGTCCTACCGCGAGATCTTCGCCCGCGACCTCTACGAGAGCTTCTCCGGCCTGCTCGCGGCCGGCGACCGCGAAACGGCGCGGGCGAGCGTGCGCTGGCTGTTCACCCGCCAGCAGCAGCCGGACGGCCGGTTCCCGCGCAACTCCCTGCTCAACGGCAAGAAGGCGCCCGACTCCGGTGGCGACCAGCTCGACGAGAGCGCGTACCCGATCCTGATGGCGCTACAGGCCGGACTGGACCGCGACCGGACGCTGCACACCGATCACATCCGCGCGGCCGCGGACTTCGTCGTCGCGCACGGGCCGGCGTTCGGTTCGGAGCGCTGGGAAGAACAGGGCGGGTACTCCCCCTCGACCATCGCCGCCGAGATCGCCGGGCTCGTCGCCGCGGGCGTCATCGCCGACCGCAACGGTGACCCGGCGCGCGCGAACGTCTACCGGGCCACCGCCGACCACTTCCAGCGCAGCATCAAGGGCTGGACCGTGACGTCGAACGGCCCGTACGGCGGCCGGTACTTCCTGCGGCTGACCAAGAACGGCGACCCAAACTCCGAGTGGATCTACAACCTCGGCAACGGCTCGGTGGACGCCGACCAGCGCGCGGTCGTCGACGCCGGGTTCCTCGAGCTGCCGCGCCTCGGCGTGCTGCCCGCGAACGACCCGGACATCGCCGCGTCGCTCGCCGTCGTGGACCGCGTGATCAAGAAGGACACCCCCGCCGGGCCGGGCTGGTACCGCTACGGCACGTCGGCGGCGGGCAGCGAAGACGGCTACGGCGACTGCTACGAACCGGATCCGACGAACTGCGGCCCGACCGGGGCGCCGTGGCCCTCGACGAACACCGGGTCCGGGCACCTGTGGCCGGTGCTGGCCGGGGAGCGCGGCGAGCACGCCGTGCAGACCGGCGACCGGGCGGGCGCGGCGGCGCTGCTGCGCGCGATGCGGGCGCAGACCGGGGGCACCGGGCTGATCCCCGAGCAGATCTGGGAGAACCCGGCGCTGCCCGCGTCGCCGTACGGCACGGACCCGCGGACGGCGTCGATCGGCTTCACCCCGGGCCAGTCGGTCGGTTCGGTGGCGCCGCTGAGCTGGGCGCAGTCGCAGTCGGTGCGGCTGGCCAGGGCGCTCGACGACGGGCGGCTGCCCGAGCAGCCCGCCGACGTCCGCGCCCGGTACGTCACGCACGCGCCGCCCGCGGCGCTGCCGGTGACGCTCGACGCGCCCGCGTCCGTGTCGACCGCGACCGCCGAGGTCACCGGGACCGCACCGGCGGGCAGCCGGGTCGACCTCGCGGTGTCGGCCACCGACGCCGGGACGACTTCGGTGGTGTCGGTCCGGGCGTCGGCGGCCGGGACGTTCGGCGCGACCGTGCCGACCCCGCTCGGCGCGAACGTCGTCACGGCGGCCGCGACCGGCGCGGGCACCGGGTACGCGCAGAAGACGATCAGCTCCGACTTCGTCACCGGCACGGTCCTGCTCGACACCGCCGACCCGGACGGCGACGACAACGGCCCGGGCACGTACACCTACCCGACGGCGGGCGACTTCCACGCCGGCGCGTTCGACCTGCAGCGCTTCCAGGTCATCGACTCGGGAGCGAACCTGGTGTTCCGCGCCCAGCTCCGCGACCTGTCGCCGACGTTCGGCTCACCACTGGGCGCGCAGCTGCTGACGATCTACGCGCACGACCCGGCCGCGACGGCGACGTCGACCGCGCCGCCGTTCCCGAGCCGGGCGTACACGATCGCGCCGCAGGACGCGTGGAGCCGGCGCCTCGAGGTCCAGGGCTTCGCCGAACCGGCGCTCGTCGACGCTTCGGGCGCTTCGCTCGCTTCGCCGTCCGTGCAGGCTTCGCAGGCGACGCGGTACATCACGGTCAGCGTGGCGAAGTCCGCGTTCGGGACGCCGTCGGCCGGGTGGACGTTCGCGGTCGTGCTCACCGGCCAGGACGGCAACTCCCCCGACCAGGCGCGCCCGTTCACGCCGACGGCCGGGCAGTACACGTTCGGTCTCTGCCCGGCGGGCGGCACGGCCCCGGTGTGCGCGGCGGACCCGGCCACGGCCCCGAAGGCGTTCGACGTGCTCACGCCGGCCGGGGTGGAGCAGGCGGCGGAGCTCGATCCGACCCGCGGCCCGGTCGCCATCCGCGGAGTGCCGGTCGGCTGAGGGTTTCGCGGACGCGCGCCCGGCCGGTCCACTGTGGACCGGCCGGGCGCGCGTATTCGGGTCAGTGGTCGCGGCCGTGGCGCCCGTGGTCGTCGCCGTGACCACCGTGGTCGTCACCCGCTTCCGCGCCCCGGCCGCGATCGTCGCCGGGCTCAGCGGTCCGCCCGCCGTGGTCGTCGCCCAAGTCGTGCGCGCGGGTCGGGTACGTGCTCGGTGCGGGCCGGGATTCTGTGGTGGTCGCGGAAGTCGAGGTCATCGACGCCACCGCTGACGGGCTGGTGGTCGTGGGACGCCCGTCGTCGGCACCGGACTGGGCCAAGGCCGCCGTCGTGCCGCCCACCGCGAGCGCGGCACCGGCCGCGGCGATCACCAGGATCTTGCGCATGTGCGTTCCTTTCGTTTCCTGTCAACGAAAAGAGCTTCACGCACCGGACGCTAGCGGCGCGCTGCCCGCACCTTAAGGCATCCCTAACGCCGCACCGAGCTCCAGCGCGATCCGGGCGCCGTGCGGCCGCGCGCGGGTCACGCTGAACGTGCCGCCGGACGCGCGCGCCGTCTGGCGGGCGATGTCGAGCCCGAGCCCGGTCGAGCCGGCGCCGCTCTCGCCGCGCGGGACCTCGTCGAAGCCCGGGCCCTCGTCCGAGACCTCCAGGCGGGCGCCCGCGGGCGTCGCCGACAGCCGGATCGCATAGGCCGTTCCCTCGGGGGTGTGCGCGAAAACGTTGCCCAGCAACGCGTCCAGGCACGCCGCCAGCTCGGGCTCCCCGACCGCCACCGGCAGTGGCCCCGGGTCGACCGCCACCGTCACCGCGCGCTCCTGGTCCTGGGCCAGCACCGCCCAGAAGTCCGCCCGTTCGCGGACGACCAGCGCCGCGTCGCACGCCCCCGGCGCCGCGTCCCGCGCCCGCGCCTGGTCGATGAGCGCGGTCACCTGGCGCTCCAGGCTTTCGGCGTGGCCGGTGATCCGGTCCGCTTCCTCGGGGTCGCGCAGCGTCTCGGCGTCCAGCCGCAGCACGGTCAACGGCGTCCGCAGGCGGTGCGAGATATCGGCCACCGCTTCGCGTTCCTGCCGGACCAGGTCGCGGATCCGGGCGGCCAGGAGGTTCAACGCGGCCGCGACCGACCGCACCTCCCCCGGGCCGCCGGGCCGCGCGCGGGCGTCGAGGTCGCCGTCGGCGAGCCGGCGCGAAACCGCCGCGAGCTCGTGGACCGGGCGCACGATCGAACGCGCCAGCCGGTCGGCGACGAACACCCCGAGCGCCAGCAGCAGCACCCCCAGCCCGGCCAGGACCAGCCAGGCCGCGCCCAGTCCGCGGGTCAGCTCCGCCCGGTCCACAAAGGCCCGCACGACCGCGGTCCCCCGCGGCAGTCCCTGGACGGCGACCAGGATCTCCCGGCCGTCGTCACCTTCGACGGTCAGGCTGCTGCCCTGGGCCGCGGCCAGCGTGACCCCGGGCGTGCGCGGGCCGGGCGCGCCGAGCACCGTGCCGTCGGGCAGGAACACGGTCACCGGGTGGCCCGCGGCCGTGTTGAGCTGGTCGACCGCCGGCCTCAGCGCCGCGGTGCTCGCCGTCGCCACCAGCGACGTGAGCGACTGGGCCTTCGCCGTGGCGGCCGTGACCGCGCGGTCCGCGGTGACCGACTTCAGCAGGATCGCCAGCGGCACCAGGAACGCCACCAGCACCAGGCTCATCGCGGCGGCGACGAGAACGGCGAGCCGCTTCCTCACGCGCCGGCCCCCGGCTCGGCCAGCCGGACGCCGACCCGCCGCACGGTGTGCAGGTACCGCGGTTCCTGCGCGGTCTCGCCGAGCTTGCGCCGCAGCCACGAAAGGTGGACGTCGACGGTCTTGTCGGCGCCGGCGTAGGGCAGCTTCCAGACGTCGGTGAGCAGTTCGCGCTTGCTCACCACGGTCCCCGCCCGGCTCGCGAGGTAGTGCAGGAGGTCGAATTCGCGCGGGGTGAGGTCGAGCGGTTCGCCCTCGAGGAACGCCTGCCGGGTCCGCGCGTCCACGCTCAAGCCGCCGACCACCACCGGCGCCGTCGGCTCCTCCGGCTCGCTGCGCCGCAGCACGGCGCGGATCCGGGCGTCGAGCTGGGCACCGCCGAAGGGCTTGACCACGTAGTCGTCGGCGCCCGCGTCGAGCAGCCGGACGATCTCCTCCTCGGCGCCGCGGGCGGTGACCACGATGATCGGCACGGCGCTGACCGCCCGGACCATCCGCAGCACCTCGCGGCCGTCGAGGTCGGGCAGGCCCAGGTCGAGCAGCACGACGTCGGGCCGGTCGGTGACGGCGGCCTGGAGCCCGGCCATCGCGGTCGGCGCGGACGTCACGGCGTGCCCGCGTTCGGTCAGCGCGCGCAGCACGGCCGTGCGGATGGTCGGGTCGTCCTCGACGAGCAGCACGGTCGCCATCTTCGGGAGGCTACACACGCGAAGCCGCTTCGCCGGGCTCCAGGCGAACGCTAAGGGCGGCTTAGCCGCGCTTTAACCCGCCCGGATGGCACAGTGGACGGATGAAGCGGCGTGGGGTGCTGATAGCGGCGGGCTGGCTGCTGGCCGCCGCCGCGACCGCGGGCGTCGGCACGGTGGCCCTCGACGTCGTCGGCGCGGGCATCCTCGGCCCCCAGAACCAGCCGCTCTCGGCCGACGACGTGGCCCGCGCCCTGCAAACGCTGCCCGCGAGCACCTCCGCACCGGTCCCGCCGGCCACGACGACCTCGCCGGGCGCACCGGAACCGCGTGGCCTGACCGTCCCCGGCGGCAGCCTCGTCGCGAAGTGCACCGAGAACCGGGTCGAGCTGCTGTCGTGGAGCCCGGCGCCCGGCTTCCGCGCCGACGACGTCGCCCGCGGCCCGGCCGCCACCGCGTCGGTGAAGTTCAAGAACGACGGGACCGAGAACGTGGTGCTCGTGTCCTGCCGCGACGGCGAGCCGCACGCCGAAACAGTCGCCGACGACGGCCACCACGGCCGCGGCTAGCGCAACGCGCCTAAGTTCGCCGCCGGCCGGGCATGCGACGCGCGATCTCAACCCGGCAGGCCGGCGTTGAGCCGGGCCAGGATGCCGTGCGGGAACGGCAGTTCCGGCGCGCTCACCTCGGTCAGCCGGTCGAGCTGGGCGTCGGTCACCTCGAGCGTCAGCGCGCCCAGGGTTTCGGCCAGCTGCTCGGGTGACCGCGCGCCGATCAGCGGGGCGGGCATCGACGGGCGGCGCGTCACCCAGTGCAGCGCCACCTGGGCCGGGGTCGCGCCGACCTCGGCCGCGAGCGCGCGGACCGCGTCCAGCACCGCCCAGCGGGTCTCGGGCAGGGCGCGGAAACCGGCGTCGCCCGGGACGGCGAGCCGGCCGGTGCCGTCGCCGTCGCGGGTGTACTTGCCGGTGAGGAAGCCGCCGCCGATCGCGCCCCACGGCTGGACGGCGATGCCGAACTCCCGCGCCAGCGGCACGAACTCGGCCTCGATCGCGCGCTCGATCAGGGAGTACTCCAGCTGCAGCGCCGTCACCGGCGGCCCGCCGAGCATCGCGGCCTTCGTCGCGTACCACGCCGGGACGTCGCTGAGGCCGGCCGCGCGGATCTTGCCGGCGCGCACGAGGTCGTCGAACGCCGCCACGACCTCTTCGGCCGGGGTGCAGCCGTCCCAGATGTGCAGCCAGTACAGGTCGACGTGGTCGACGCCGAGCCGGCGCAGCGACGCTTCCAGCGAGGCGACCATGTTCTTGCGGCCGTTGCTGCGGCGGCGCGGGTCGGAGTGCGGCCGTCCGTCGCGGAAGTCGGGGCCGGAGTACTTGGTCGCGAGCACGACGTCGTCGCGAACGACGTCGCGGAGGAACTCGCCGACCAGTTCCTCGCTGCGGCCGGCGCTGTAGTTGTCGGCGGTGTCGACGAAGTTGCCACCGCGCTCGGTGTAGGCGCGGAAGACCTTGCGGGCGGTGTCGTCATCGGCGCAGAGCGGGCCGGTGCCGAAGGTCAGCGTGCCCAGCGCCAGCGGCGAGACGCGCAGCCCGGAACGGCCCAGCGGCCGGTAGTCGTCCAGTTCGGTCATGACTCGATCGTGCAACCCGGAGCGCGGTCCGGGTCAACCCGATCGGGGGCATTCGCGGGCAACTTCGGGGAGTCATCCAGGCATATCCCCGGCTAGCACCGGATGAACGTCCGGTGTGCGCTAGCCTGGCCGGATCAAGGGCGCCGGCCCGCACCCCTTCCTCGAGGAGTCGAATTCGTGCAACCGAACTTGGGGCCAGGTGAAGACTTCCAGCTGCTGCTCGAGCGGCAGGTCCGGGAAATGCAGTCGAAGGCCGCGGCGCTGAACGAAGCGATTTCCGCGGCCGGGGCCACGGTCCGCACCCGGGACGGCGCGGTCACCGTGACGCTCGCCCCGAACGGCGCCCTGACGAACCTCGAGCTCGGGCACCGCGCGTGCGAACTGGGCCCGGCGCGGCTGACGAAGGCGATCATGGGCGCGGTGCGCGACGCCCAGCGCCAGACCGCCCGCGCCGTCGCCGACTCCTTCGCCACCATCAACGGCGACGGCGAGTCGACCGACATGGTCCGGTCCTTCCTGCCGCCCGACCCGCCGCCGGACGGCGACTTCGCGGCGCCCGAGAACGCGGCCGAGCCCGAGCGGACCCCGCCGCCCGCGCCGCCGCGCCCGGCCGCCCCGCCCGCACCGCCGTCCGCCCCGCGTCGCCGTCCCCCGGCCGACGACCACCTCGACGACGAATCGAACCCCTGGTGAGCGGCGGCGGCTTCAAGGTCTCTTCGGAGCCCCTGGCCAACTTCGGCAAGCACCTGGACGAGCTGCAGAGCAACCTGAAGAGCACGTCGGACCTCGTCGGCGGCATGGTCTGCGACCCCGGCATGTTCGGCATCAACCCGGCGTGCCAGCTGATGGCCGCGGGCGCGAGCACCTGGACGGACAAGGCACGGCACCAGTTCGACGCCTACTCGAAGACCATCGGCGAGTTCGCCGACAAGGTCACCGAGGCCGCGAAGCGCTACCAGTCGGGTGAAGAGGACGCCGTGAACTCGATCGTGAGGTTCGACTAGTGGGCGACGACTACCAGGGCAAGGACGTCAGCCTCCACGGCTCCGAACTGTTCAACAGCGACAACGCGTCGGCCGGCGCGGGCTTCTTCGAAGCGGCGATCGGCCTCGACAAGGCCGTCAAGGAAAACGACAAGGTCGCGATCGGCATCGGCTCGGCGGGCATGGCGCTGGAGACGATCGGCCTCGTGCTCGACCCGATCGGCAGCCTGCTCACGGCCGGGATCGGCTGGCTCATCGAGCACATCACGATCCTGCGCTGGCCGCTGGACATCCTGATGGGCGACCCGATCGGCATCGCGGCGGCCAGTGAAGCGCTTACCGCGGAGAAGAAGAAGCTCGAGGAGTGGTCGGCGCAGCACCAGCAGGCGCTCGACACGCTGCTGAAGGAGTGGAGCGGCAACGCCGCGGACCAGTTCAAGAAGGACATGGACGCGGTCACCGAGCAGCTCGGTTCCCTCGGCTGGTACCTCGACCAGGCCGGCAAGAACATGAAGATCGCGGGCGGCATCGTCGGCGCCTTCCGCGGCATCCTCCGCGACCTGATCGCGATGCTCCTCGCGACGATCATCAAGGGCGCCCTGATCGCGGCGGCACTGGCCCCGGTGACGTTCGGCGCGTCGATCGCCATCTTCATCGGCACGACCATCGGCACGGTGGCCACGGCGCTCGGCAAGATCGGCGCGAAGCTGGCCCAGCTCGCCAAGAAGCTCGGCGACCTGCTGCAGGCGTTGACGAAGATGGGCAAGGCGGGCGACGACCTGGCGGCCGTCAAGCCCCCGTCGAGCAGCCTCACCCCGACGCCCACCCCGAAGCCGGACCCCACCCCGGCGCCGAAGCCGGACCCGAAGCCCGAGCCCAAGCCGTCTTCGGCGACGCCGGAGCCGAAACCGGAGCCCAAACCCGAGCCCAAGCCGGACCCCAAACCTGAGCCGAAGCCGGAACCCGCGCCGTCGTCGGCCACGCCGGAGCCCAAGCCCGAGCCCAAGCCGGACACCACACCGGAACCCAAGCCCGAGCCGAAGCCCGAGACCACACCGTCCTCGGCCACGCCGGAACCCAAGCCCGAGCCCAAGCCGGACACCACACCGGAACCGAAACCGGACCCGAAGCCCGAACCCGCGCCGTCGTCGGCCACACCGGAACCCAAGCCCGAGCCGAAGCCCGACACCACTCCCGAGCCCAAGCCCGAACCGAAACCGGAACCCGCGCCCTCGTCATCGTCGGCCACCCCGGACCCCAAGCCCGAACCCAAGCCGGACACCACCCCCGAGCCGAAGCCGGAACCCGCGCCGTCCTCGGCCACACCGGAACCCAAGCCCGAGCCGAAGCCCGACACCACTCCCGAGCCCAAGCCGGAACCCGCGCCCTCGTCGTCCACACCGGACCCGACTCCGACCCCGGATCCCAAGCCGCACAAGCCGTTCACCGATCAGATGACCGACGTCATCAAGAACAAGCTGTCCCAAGTGGACGGTGTGACGCCCGAGATCATGCAAAAGTTCGACAAGATCAGCAACTTCTCCGTGCACGAGCTGGGGAAGCTCTTCGGCAAGGAAGGCGCCGAAAAGTTCGAGTCGGCCATCAAGGTCATGACCGACCCGTGGTTCGGCAAGTCGGGCCTGGCGGGCAAGACCGTCGTCGACATGATCAAGGGCGTGCCGGCCAGCATCGGCAACGTCACCGGCGGCGGGGACGATGACTAGTCGAGCGTCACCGCCCGGGACGCGAGGTGCAGGGCCAGCCTCTCGTCCGGGCGGGACAGGTCCACGCCGAGCAGCTGCGAAATCCGCGCCACCCGCGCGGCCACGGTGTTGCGGTGCACGCCCAGCACCGTGGCCGTCTCGGCGAGCGACGACTCCGCGTCCAGGTAGGCCGCCAGGGTGCGGACCAGGTCGCCCGGGGCGTCCAGCAGCGGGGCGATAAGCGCCCGCGCGGCCGGCTCGAACGTGTCCGTGCGGGTCCACTCGAGCAGCAGCTGGGCCATGCCGAGCTGGTCGACGTGCAGGAAGTGCCCGGTTTCCGGCCGGGTCGCGGCGAGCCGGGCCGCGTCGCGGGCTTCCGCGAGCGTCGCCGCGAGGCCTTCCGGGCGCGCGTGCGGACGGCCGACGCCCATGTGCGCGCCCAGGCGGAGCGTCCGGTGCGCGGCCTGCAGCCGGGTCGCCAGCGACCGCACCCGGGCCGCGGTCGGCTCGTGGTCGAAGGTGACCCAGCCGGTCCAGCCGTCGTCGTGCTCGACGACCACCGCCTCGACGTCCTCCGCCCGCAGCGCCCGCACCACGTCCTGGGTGCGGGCCACCGTGTCGACCGCCGCGGGGACGCCGATGTGCAGCCCGACGTGCCAGCCGCCGAGCCGCCACCCGGCGTCCGCGACCCGGCGGCGCAGGTCCGCGCCGGGCTCGGTGTCCAGGCGCAGCAGGTCGCCGAGCAACGCCGTGCGCGACCGCGCGTCCCGCTCCAGCTCCAGCCGGTTGGCCAGCAGCCAGCGCTGGAGCACGCCGGCGGCCACCGCGAGCGCGGGCGGGACGACGTCGGCGCGGGCGGCTTCGGTCCCCCGCAGCTCGGCCGCCAGCCACAGCGCCGGCCGCTGCAGCAGCACGGGGTGGGCCACCAGCACGCCGTCGTCGAGCTCGGTGCGCTGCGGAACCGGCTCGTCGAGCCGGACGCGCCCGGTGACTTCGCCGGCCAGCGGCGCCCCGCGGTCGTCCAGCACCGCGACCGGGGACCGTAGCAGCCGCCGCAGCACCGCGACGACCTCTTCGGGCGGCCGCAGCCGGTCGCCGAGCGCGCGGTGGGTGGCCAGCAGCAGGCCGGCGCGGTCCAGTTCGGGTGCCGCGAGCAGCAGCCGGGCTTCGACGAGCAGGTCCAGCGGCGAGGCTTCCGTGCCCAGCAGCGGCACGGCCAGGCGATCGGCGAGCAGGCGCGACGCGGTGAGCGGAGCGGCGCCGGGCAGCAGCACGGCGGCCGCCCCGGCGTCGGCACAGCGGCGCAGGAGGGCGTCGATCCGCCAGTCCGTCCCGGCGACCGGCCGGACGACGACGGTCAGCTCCCCCGCCGCCGGCACGCGCGAAGCGTCCAAAGTGGCCTGAACCGTCGCGAGTGGACGGTCGAGCCCGGCCGCGCCGGCGACCACCCGGACGTGCTCCGCCCAGCCCGGCAACGCGAGCACCCGCCGCAAGCTCACGGGAGCCCTCCGTTCTCAAGCGCCCCAAGGTGGCCTTGGTTGCGTCTGACGCACCCAAGGTGGCCTTCGGTGCGTCTGACGCACCGAAGGCCACATTGGGGCGCTCGGGGGTGGCCGGTCACGGGAGGCCCACCGGGTCGCAGTCGATGCCGTACGCGCGCGGGCGCACCACCGGCAGCCAGCGCGGGTCGGTCCAGAACGGCGCCGCCGCCAGGCGCACCACGTCGACCTCCACGCCGGCGCGGATCGCGTCGCACGACACCGGCACGCCGGTGCGGTGGTCGAGCACCGACAGCACGTCCGGGGTGGACGCCACCGGTGCGCCGTCTCGCAGCGCCAGCAGGTATTCGTTCTCCATTTCCAGCCGCAGCAGCGCGCCGTCGCGGTGGTCGGCCAGTGTGACGCTGCCGCGGCCGAAACCCGGGCTGCCGTGCTGCCCCGGCCCGACGTGCCGCGCGACTTCGAGGACCCGGCCGCGGGCCAGCACCGAGCCGTCCAACGCCGCTTCGAGCGCCTCGCGCGCCGGGCTCTCCCCCGCGGCCAGCACGCGGCGGCCGAGTGCCAGCGCGCCGCTCGTCGTGCCCAATACGGCGCACCCGGCCAGTTCCCCGGCCGGGATGGGCGCGAGGGCGAACGCCGCCCAGCCGCCGGAGCCGGCCAGGAACGCGCGGGTCCCCCGCTCGATGACGGCGTCGGACCCGGCCGCCAGCACCACCACCTGACCGCCGGGTTCGGCCAGCGCGGCCGGCGCGATCCCGCGGCCGGTAGCGGCGACGGAGAACTGGTCGAGCCGGGGCAGGCCGCGGCCGGAGAGGTCGGCGTCGGCGTAGGCGAGCCCGAGCTGCTCGGCCACCACCAGCGGCAGCAGCCCGTTGAGGCCGCCGATCTCGATGGACATCAGCGCGTCGGCGCGCTCGCCGGTCCAGCGTTCGACGGCAGCCACCGCGGCCGCGAACTCGTCGCCGCCGGGCAGCTTCTCGGTGAACGCCGCCGTCGCGCCGACGACGCCGACCGGCACCACCCGGGCTGACGGGGACAGCTCGGCCACCGGTGAAACACCGAGCGAGCGACCGCCCTCGACCAGCCGGCGCAGCAGCACGGCGGCGGTGACGGTGTCCCCGCCACCCCCGGACCCGAGCAGGGCCACCCCGCGTTCGAGGGCGGCCACGTCACCGGCGGCGATGCGCATGACTGACCACAGTAGACGAGCTCAGCGCAGCGCGTACCCACCGTCGGGGTAGAGCGTCGACCCGGTGGTGTACGTGCTGCCGAACAGGTACAGCACCGCGTCGGCCACTTCGGACTCCTTCCCCACGCGGTGCAGCAGCGTGTCACGCGAGTACTGGTCGAAGCTCGCCTCCCGGACGTCCGCGGGCCGCCCGGCCCACAGGTCGCCGTCGATGGTCCCCGGCGCGACGACGTTCACCCGGACCGGCGCCAGCTCGACCGCGAGCCCCCGCCCGAGCCCTTCGACGGCGGCGTTGCAGGCGACGTACGCGGGCGCGGCGCCGGGCGGCCGGACGCTCGCCGCGCCGGACATCAGCACGATCGACGCATCGGGCGCCAGCTTCGGGACCGCGTGCTTGACGGCGTGGTACTGGCCCCAGAACTTCATCACGAACGGGCTGGCCGCGTCGGAATCGCTCAGCTCCCGCAGCGGCCCGACGGTGTAGGACGCGCCGGGCGTGAAGAGGTGGTCGACGCGGTCGAGCGCACCGAAGAACGCGGCCAGCGAGTCCTGATCGGTGTTGTCGACGACCTGCCAGGTCCCGCCGATGTCCTCGGCCGCCGCCGACAGCTTCTCCGCGGTCCGCCCGCCGAGGTGGACCGAAGCCCCGGCCGCGGCGGACCGCCGGGCCACCTCCCGCCCGATGCCCGAGCCGCCGCCGATGATCACGACGTGCTTCCCGGCCAAGCTCATCAGATCTCCTCCACGGGGACGAACTCGTGTGGCAGCCCGAACGCACCCGGGCCGAAGGTGGCCAGCGCTTCCGGCGTCCGCATCAGCGGCGGGGTCGAGATGCCGACCACGGTGACGCGCTGGCCGTAGCGCAGCGTTTCGGTGGTGATCGGCTCGGCCGTGGCCGACTCGAGGACGCAGATCAGGTCCGGCACCACGCACCGCACGGTTCCGTCCACAGTGGCCAGCAGGTTCTCGTTCTGGAACAGGATCTCCAGCTTGCTCGCACCGTCGAACGACACCGCCGCCGCCCGGCCGCGCGCGAAGCCCGCCTCGGTGCGGCGCTCCACATCGGACACCTTGCCGCGGAACAGCACCCGCAGGTGCTGGTATGGCGTCGAGCGCAACGCCGACGCCAACCGCTCGACCGGGTCCTCGTTGCGCTCACGCGCTTCCCGGATCGTCCGACCCACGGTCAGCGCCAGCGAAAGCGTTTGCGGCACGGCGGTCCGCTTCACGTCGGCGCCGCTCATCGCGTACTCGGCGATGTGCGCGACCCCGCCGAGCCGGATGGTGATCCCGCGGGCCAGCCATTCCATCCGCTTGTTGTCCGCGCCGGTGTCGATCACGGTCGTCTCGCCGCGTTCGCCGCCGATCGCCATCGGCGAGCCCGGGATACCGTATACACCGAACGTTTCCATCTGCAGCTCCGGGAACGCCCGGCCCATGCCGTCGGCGTCGACCACCGGCAGCCCGAGCCGGGCGCCGACGATCAGCGGGATCATCGAGTTGATGCCCCCGCACTCGATCGGCATGGTCGCGTCCGCGCGCTTCCCGAGGTGCTTTTCCAGCGTCCGCAAGGCCAGCACGGGCTCGGCGCCGTTGGGCAGCTTCTCGTGCACCACCGTCGGCGCGCCCATCTGCGCGGTCGGAATCACCAGGGCGTCGTCGTCCACTTCGGACGGGTCGAGGACGGTGATCGGCCCGTGCTCCCGGATGGCCTCGCGCACGAGCAGCCGCCCGACGTACGGGTCGCCGCCACCGCCGGTGCCGAGCACGGCGGCGCCGCGGGCGAGGTCGGGCAGGTCGTCCTCGGTCAGGATCCAGCTCACCCGGCCACCCCGATCGGGTCGATGTCGTAGCCGAAGTACCGCGGCCCGGCGAGCGCGATGCCCTCCGGCGTGTGCCAGCGCGGGTCGGCGGGCGCGGCGATCACGGTGACGCGCTGGCCGTACCGCAGCCCTTCGGTCGTCACGGCCTCGCCGGATTCACGCTCCAGCGTGCAGATCAGGTCGGGCACCGACGCTTGGACGACGCCGTCGCGCTCGGCCACCAGGTGCTCGTTCTGGAAGCGCAGCACCAGTTCCGCACCACTGTCGCCGTCCATTCCGGACAGTTTCGCCTCGCCGCGGGCGAAACCGGTGACCGTCCGGCGGGCGACGTCGACGACCTTGCCGGTGAACAGCCGCCGCCCGCCGAGCCGCTCGACGACCCGGGCGACGGGATCCTCGTGCGAAGCGCGCGCGGCGCGGACCAGCGCGCCCAGCTCCGCGCACAGGCTCAGCGTGCCCGGCACCAGGGACTCCCGCGCCTGCCCGCCGGACATCGCGTAGTTGCTGATCATCGCCGAGCAGCCCATGTCGATCGTCGCCGACCGCGCCAGGCGCTCCGCCCACCGGTTGTCGATGGTATCCAATACTCCGCGGTTGCCCTTTTCGTCGGCAATCGACATCGGAGTCGCGCGGATTCCATACAGTGTGGGAAGTACCATCTGCAGCTCGGGGAACGCGCGGCCCATGCCGTCGGCGTCGACCAGCGGCAGGCCGAGCTGCGCGGCCGCGACGACCGGGATGAGCGAGTTGACTCCACCGGCTTCGGCGCACGCGATGTGCGTCAGCTCCTTGCCGAGGTAGCCGGCGAGCGTGCGCGCGGCCAGGCCCACCTGCTCGGCCGAGGGCAGCTTCTCCACCATCACCGTGGGCGCGCCCATCATCGCCACCGGCAGCACGACGGCGTCGTCCCCCACCTCGGCCAGCGGGACCAGCGGCACCGGACCGTGCGAGCGGACCGCCGACAGCGCCAGCAGCCTGCCGATGTACGGGTCGCCACCGCCGCCGGTGCCGAGGATGGCGGCACCGCGGGCGATGTCGTCGAGGTCGTGTTCGGTGATCTCGCGCATCACGCCCCCAGCTGCAGGTCGCCGACGGCCTTGACGCGGATGCGCGTGGCGTTGCCGGGCAGGTACGGGATGGGCACCTCGTCGAAGTCGACGATGCCGACCGACGCCGGCGACGCACCGGCGGCGACCGCGCGGTCGACTGCCTCCTGCTTCGCCTCGTCGACCACGGCTTCCCGCCGGCCGGGCTCGATCACGTAGACGCGGTCGACTTCGCCGCCGATCTGCGCGATGGCCGCGCCGATCGCGTTGGCCACCGCGTAGTTCTCCGGCCGGTGCACCTCGCCGCAGCCGGCCAGCTCGTCCGGCAGCAGCACCGAGCCACCGCCGACCGCCACCACCGGCAGCGGCTCGGCCGACGTCCGCATCCGTTCGACCACATCGGACACGTCCGCGGCGATCCTGTCCAGCGCGGCCCGCACCAGTGAACGGTCCAAATGCGACACCAGCGACGGATCACCGATCTCCGCGCGACCCGCGGCGACCGCGATGTCGGTCGCGGTGAGCGTGTCCCCGCCGAAGACCAGTGCCTTCGACGTCAGTTCGTAGCCGACCGAGTCCGGGCCCACGGTGACGTTCCCGCGCACCCGGCTGCCGCCACCGATGCCGATCGACAGCACGTCCGGCATCCGGAAGTTGGTCCGGATGCCCGCGACGCTGACGTCGGTGGTCGCCTCACGCGGAAAGCCTTGCCGCAGCACGCCGACGTCCGAAGTGGTGCCACCGACGTCGACCACCGCACAGGTGTCCAAACCGGACAGCACGGCCGCGCCGCGCATCGAGTTCGTCGGCCCGGACGCGAACGTCGCCACCGGGTAGCGGCGGGCGAAGTCGACGTCCATCAGCGTGCCGTCGTTCTGGCTCAGGTAGAGCGGCGCGGTGATGCCCGCGCCGGTGACCGACGCGGCCAGCCCGTCGACGATGTGCGCGGCCAGCTCGCGCAGCGCCGCGTTGATCACCGTCGCGTTTTCCCGCTCCAGCAACCCGATCCGGCCGATCTCGTGGGACAGCGAGATCGCGACGTCCGGCAGCTGCGCGGCGATGATCTCGGCCGCGCGGGCCTCGAACTCGGCGTTGACCGGGGAGAAGACCGAGGTGATGGCGACGCTGCGCACC
The DNA here is from genome assembly GCF_014873755.1 of Amycolatopsis lexingtonensis. Lineage (NCBI taxonomy): Bacteria > Bacillati > Actinomycetota > Actinomycetes > Pseudonocardiales > Pseudonocardiaceae > Amycolatopsis > Amycolatopsis lexingtonensis. The sequence continues at coordinate 144,883 of NZ_JADBEG010000001.1, read as the reverse complement.
CCGGCCTCCCCCATGTCGTCGGCGGCCTTGCGCAGCTCGCTCTCGTCGAGCTCCGCGATGTGCCGCCCGTCGAACTCGTGTCCACCGTGGACCAGGTAGCTGCGCCCAGACACCGCGTCGACGAGCCGCTGCGGCCAGTCGACCATCGGCGGCAGCGACGCCCCGGCCGGCAGGCTCAGCCGCACGGCCGCGGTCGGCGCGAGCCGGTGGGCCTCGACGAGGGCGTTGATGAAGTGCGTGGTGCCGATCATCACCGCCCGCACCGCCGCCGGGTCGAACGCGCGTTGCCGCTGCAGGCCGTCGATCGCGGCGACGATGCCCGAAGTGACGTCCGCGGTCGTGCTGGTCTTGACCGAGGCGAGCACCTGACGGCCGTCGAGCAGGACAGCGTCGGTGTTGGTGCCGCCGACGTCGATGCCGATGCGCACGAATCTTTCTCCTTTGTGGACTAGACGGCGGGAGCGGGTTCGGCGTCGGCGGTCCGGCTGCTGCCGATCCCCCGCACGAGCCCGAGCTTCCCGGCGACGACGTAGAGGACGAAGGCCACGACGAGCGAGTTGATGCTCGGCAGGCCCCAGTCGACGAACTCGCCGAACAGCGCGGCGGCGATCCAGACGACGAGGGTGGCGGGCACCCACACCGGCGCGTCCTCGGGCACGGTTCCCCGCGCCCGCGCGGCTTCCAGGTCTCCGCGCCACTTCTTCACGACGAAGTACTCGGCGACCATGATCCCGGCGATCGGCGGGAACGCGACGCCCAGCACGGTGAGGAAGTCGGTGAACTTCGCCAGGATCCCGGCCGCGGCGAGCAGGCTGCCCGCGACGCCGAGCACGGCGGTCACCAAGCCGCGGTGGGCCTTGCGCCCGGACACCGTGCCGATGAAGTTCACGACGCCGAGTCCCGACGAGTACAGGTTCCAGTCGTTGATCTTCATCGTGCCGGCGATGACGATGAGCAGGCCGATCCAGCCGACCGACGACGTCACGATGGTGGTGATGCCGGCGCTGCCGACGGCGTGGGCGAGCAGGACGCCGGACAGGCCGATGACGTACTCGCCGAGGGTGATGCCGACGAGCGTCTGCTTGACGACGTCCGAAGTGGACCGGTTGAAGCGGGTCATGTCCGGGGTGATGACGGCGCCGACGATGAAGCCGCCGGCGACCAGCGTGGTGCCCTGCAGCAGGCTCAGCGCCGGGCCGGGCGGGGCCGAGGACACGAGCGAGCCGAGGTCGTGGCGGGTCAGTTCGGAGATGATCGACCAGCCGACGAGGATCAGGAACGCCGGCACGGTGAGGTAGGCCGTCCAGGCCATGGAATGGAAGCCGCGCACGACGATCGCGGTGACGAGCAGGCCGAACAGCAGCGCCCAGCCCCACTCCGGCAGGCCGCCGATGAGCGCGACGAGCCCCTGCGCGGATACTGCCGACTGGATACCGAACCAGCCGATGAGGCTGATTCCGATGGCGAGCCCGATGAGCGCCGAGCCGCCGCGGCCGAAGCCGGTCCAGCGGGCGATCATGGACGTCGAGAGGCCCTCGCGGACGCCGATGACGCCGACGAGGATGGTGATGAGCTCCAGGATGACCGAGCCGAGCGTGAAGGCCAGCACCGCGTTCCAGAAGCTCATCCCGAAGCCGACGGTGGCTCCGAGCAGGAACTGGGACAGGGCGGACACCTGGCCGAACCGCTGGACGGCGACCGACCACCACGAGTACCGGGCGTGGTCCGGCACTCTGGTGAGGGCATAGTCATCGACACCGACTGTTGAGGCCACGCCGACCTCCTACTGTGTTGTTGGTTGCCAATCCGACTACAGCCACGGCCGATGACTTTCGCAGCAACGGTTACGTGCCGCTCGACGGTCGGCCTACTTCCGGTCGGATTGGCAACTGGCGGAAGGGGAACGGTTCCCCGCACCGTAAGCAGCGGTCCCGACGGCGTCACCGTGCGATGTGCACAGCCTGAGCCTCAGAGCTGTGCACTCAGGCCAGCGGGTCCAGTCCGGTCAGCGTGACACTTTCCGCCCAGAGCCGCCCGGCGGCCGCGTCGTCGGTCAGGTTCGCCCAGCGCTCTTCGAGCTTCGGCCGGCCACGGAGGCCGAACACCCGCGGGCCCCACAGCTGCCCACCGGCGACGTCCGGGCCGAGCACCGCGCGGACGGCGGGCCGCGCACCGGCGTCCTTGCCCTGCAGCAGCACTCCCGCCGGCCGGCCGCGCAGCCACTGGCCCGCGGTGCGCGTGTGCACCGGCGGCCGCGACGGCGTCAGCGAGTCGAGCGCGCCACCGGGGTGGGCGAGCACGCTGAGCCGCTTCGAGCCCGCCGCCCGCAGCCGCCGGTCGAGTTCGAGGGCGAAGAGCATCTGGGCCAGCTTGGACCGTTCGTAGGCGCGCTTCGGGACGTAGCCACGTTCGCTCTGGAGGTCGGCGAAGTCGAGCTTCGCGGACTTCGCGGCGAAGCTGCCGGTGGTGACTATGCGTGCGTCCGGCGCCAGCACAGGCATCAGCCGGGCGATCAGCGCGAAGTGGCCGAGGTGGTTGGTGCCGAACATCAGCTCGTGGCCGGCGGCGGTCTCGCGGCGGGGCGGGTGGTCGAGCATGACCCCCGCGTTGGCGACGACGGCGTCCAGCTCGCCGGGGTCGGCGGTGGCGACCTGGGCCAGGTCGGCGAGGTCCAGCCGGAGGTGCGTGACACGCGCCCCGGCGACGCGCGAGCGGATCGACGTGATCGCGGCCGCGGCCTTCGCCGCGTCACGGCTGCCGAGCACGACTTCCGCGCCGGCCGAGGCCAGCTGCTCCGCGGCGAAATACCCGATCCCCGCGTTGCCCCCGGTCACCAGCACCCGCATCGACGTCCCCTCCCCGTGCCAAGCTGTCCTCCGTGGAGAACGCTACCGGGGAACGGGCCGGCTACCGGCGATCGGCGGGGTCGCCCCGCGGCGAGGCGCGCCGCCGGGAGCTGCTGGCGAAGATCACCGACGACGTCGCCGAGAACGGGCTGGTGGACTTCTCGCTGCGGCGCGCCGCACGGGCGGCCGGCACGACCCACAAGGTGCTGCTCTACCACTTCGAAAGCGCCGAGGACCTGCTCCGGCAGGCGGTTTTCGCCTTGCGCGAGCGAAGGATCGGCAACGCGCTGGCGGCGATCGCGGCGGAACCGGCGACGCTGAGCGACCGCGTCCGGGCCGCCTGGGTGAGCCTGCGCGACGAGGAGACGCAGTTGCGGCGCGTGCTCGATCAGGCGATGGGCCTGGCGATGTACGACCCGGGCCGGTACGCGGCGCTCGGGCACGGCGCGTCCCAGCAGTACCTCCCGACACTGATCTCGTTCTGCCCGGCGGGCTGGCCCGAGCGGCGCAAGCACGAGGTCGCGTCGATGATCCTCGCGACCCTGCGCGGGTTCCTCGTCGACCTGCTGACCAGCTCGGACGGCGCGGGCGCGGCCGCGGGGTTCGAGGCGCTGCTGCGCGCGGTCGAACGGGAAGAAGCGGCACCCCTCGACACGTTGTGAACCGCGTGGTTCACTTTTGGCATGCGGATCGAGCTGGCGGCGGGCACCGTCGAGTACACCGACACGGGCGGGCCGGGCCCGGTCGTGGTGTTCGTCCACGGCCTGCTGATGGACGGCTCGCTGTGGGACGGCCCGGTCGCTTCGCTGCCCGGTCACCGGTGCGTGGTCCCGACGTTGCCGCTGGGCGCGCACCGGAAGCCGATGCGTTCCGGCGCGGACCTGTCGCTGCCCGGGATCGCCGGGCTGCTGGCGGACTTCCTCGATGGCCTCGACCTGCGCGAGGTGACCCTGGTCGGCGTCGACACCGGCGGCGCGCTGGTGCAACTGCTGATGGCCGACGGGGTTCCGCGCGTCAGCCGGGTGGTGCTGGCGTCGTGCGACGCGTTCGACAACTTCCCGCCGGGACTGACCGGAAAGACGTTGTTCCTGGCCGGAAAGCTGTCGCCGGGGTTGTTCGGGGTGTTCATGCAGCAGCTGCGGCTGCGTGCGGTGCGCCGGCTGCCGATCGCGTTCGGCCGGCTCACCAAACGCGGTGACGCCGTTGCCGCACGCTGGATCCGGCCACTGCTCGCCGACGCCGGCATCCGCCGCGACACGGTTCGCGTCCTGCGGGAGTTCGCCGCGGCACCGGGGATCCTGGTGGACGTGGCCGAGCGGCTGCCGGCATTCGACCGGCCGGTGCTGGTGGTGTGGGCCCGCGAGGACCGCGTGATGCCGCCGGAGCACGGCGAACGGCTGACCGCCTTGCTGCCCAAGGGAAAGCTGGCACTGGTCGAGGACAGCTACACGTTGCTCCCGCTCGACCGGCCCGAGGAGTTCGCCCGCCTGGTGCGGGAGTTCACGACCGCCTGAGAGCGCTTACAACCGGCTCAGGCCGTGGAGGATGCGCTCCATCAGTTCGAGGCTCGGCCGGTTCCCCGACCCCTTCCGGGCGGTGTGCACGGCGACGATCCCCCGGTCCGCCAGGTCCGAGAGCAGGACCCGCGCCACCCCCAGCGGGATCCGGCGCCGCGCGGCGACCTCCGCGACCGACTGCGAAGTCCGCAGCAGCGCGCAGATCTCCGTCTCCTCCTGCGTGCTCCCCCGTACCACCGCCCGCCCCCGCTGCGTGATCGAGACGAGCGTCTCCACCGGCAGGTCGCGGGTCGGGCGGGTGCGGCCATGGGTGCGGAAGTACGGACGGACCATCCCCGCTCCGCCTTCTTCGAGCACGGACCCCCAGTGCACAGCCAGCTCCTCACGGCGATTAATCCTTGTCGGCGATTATTTGACCGGGTGATCCACTCTCCCGCAATCGACCGAACAGAGTAGTGCCGGAAAAACCGCTGATCAACGGCCTGGCGGCGGCGCAGTACTACCCCGAAGGACCAGGTGCGTCGCGACAATCGCGGGCGATGTCGCGATTTTTCCGCCGGACAATCTGGCGAGCAGGATGCGGCCGGCCCGCTCCCCGAGCTCCGCCACCGGCTGCGCCACGGTGCTCAGCTCGAGCAGGTCGGCGAGGTCGTGGTCGTCGAAACCGACCACCGAGACGTCCGACGGCACCCGCAACCCGGCGCGGTGCAGCGTCCGCAGCGCCCCGAACGCCATCTCGTCGGACGCGGCGAACACCGCGGTCGGCCGGCGGGGCAGGCCCAGCAACACACCCATCGCCCGCTCGCCGCCCGCGACGGTGAAGCCGCCGCCGGTCTCGAACGCGGGGTCCGGCTCGCGGCCGTCCTCCCGGCACACCGCGCGGTAGACCTCGCGATAGGCCGCGAGCCGCCGCACCGGCGTCGTGAACCCGAGCGGGACCGGGTCGTCCTCGCCGATGAACGCGATCTCGTGGTGCCCGAGCTGGACCAGGTGCCGCATCGCGCTCACCGCCGCGGCGTGGTCGTCGATGCCGACCGAGTCCGCGCCGGGCTCCTCGGTGCCGACCGTGACGAGCGGGGCGCCGAGCCCCAGCAGCAGCTCGCGTTCGGCCGCCGAAAGGGGCAGGGAAAGCACGAGCACCGCGTCGACCCGGCGGCGCAGCGGCAGGTCGGCGAAGAACCGCGCGCGGCCCGCGTCGTCGCCGAGGTTGTAGAGCAGCAGGCTGATCCCGGCCTCGCGCAGCACCCGCTCGACGCCGGAGATGAGGCGCGAGAAGTACCAGCGGTCGACGTAGGGGACGAGCACGCCGACCGTCCCGGTGCGGCCGGTCGCCAGGCTCGACGCGGCGGGCGAGATCGCGTAGCCCAGCTGCGCGGCGGCCGCCCGCACCCGGATCCGCGTGCGTTCGGCGACGCCCGGAACCCCGCGCAGCGCCCGAGACACGGTGGCCGCCGAGACCCCGGCGAGCCGGGCGACGTCGTCGAGCTTCTCCGGCATCGGCACCGCCCCTCCGTTGCAAGCGCTTGCAACCATCCGTGTTGCCGGCATTGACACCTGCCTTGATCAAGGCTAATCATCGATGCAAGCGCTTGCAATCGCGCGTCGCTGCCCGGCTAGGAGGCCGACATGCGCCAGCTCCTCCCCCTCGCGGGCGCGGCCGTGCTGGCCGGCACCGCGCTCGCCGCGTGCTCCTCGGCCGCGGGCCTGACGATCAACCTGTACATCTCGCCGGAGGACCACCTGCAGACGGTGGTCGACCGCTGCACCGCGGCGGCCGGCGGCAAGTACAAGATCGTCTACAACAAACTGCCGCGCGGCGCGGACGGCCAGCGCGAGCAGATGGTCCGCCGGCTCGCCGCGGGCGACGCTTCGCTGGACGTGCTCGGCCTCGACGTCACGTGGGTGCCGGAATTCGCCGAAGCGGGCTGGGCCGAGGAATGGACCGGCGCGAACGCGGCCGCGGCCACCCGGGACGTGCTGCCCGGCCCGCTGGCCACGGCCAAGTGGAACGGAAAGCTCTACGGCGCCACGAAGAACACCAACGCCCAGCTGCTCTGGTACGACGACCGGATCACGCCGTCGCCGCCGAAGAGTTTCGACGAGCTGATTACGCAGGCGCAGCAACTGAAAGCGGCCGGAAAGCCGTACCAGGTGGTGTTCACCGGCGCGCAGTACGAGGGCCTGGTCGTCTTCTACAACACGCTGGTCGCCTCGGCGGGCGGGCACATCCTGTCCGACGACGGCCGTTCGGTCGTGATGGACGACGGCGCGGTGCGCGCGCTGGAACTCCTCAAGCGGCTCACCACGGCGGGGGTCACCGACCCGTCGCTGACGAACCAGAAGGAGGACGACGTCCGCCAGGCCTTCCAGCGCGGCCACGCGGCGACCGAGCTGAACTGGCCGTTCGTCTACGCCTCCTACGCCAAGGAAAAGCCGCAGGAGCTGGCGCACTTCAAGTGGACGCGCTACCCCTCGGTGACCCCGGGGCAGCCGAGCCGGGTGACCATCGGCGGCTTCAACCTCGCGGTCAGCACGTACTCCCGGCACAAGCCTGAGGCGTTCGAGGCGGCGCTGTGCCTGCGGAACACGGCGAGCCAGAAGTACCAGGCACTGGTCGACGGTATCCCGCCGAGCATCGCGTCGATCTACCGCGACACCAGTCCCCTCGACGCGGCGAAACCGGCCGACGCCAAGGAAAACCCGACGATGGCCCAGCAGTACCCGATGAAGGACGACATCCAGGCGGCACTGACGGACGCGGCGGTCCGCCCGCTGACGCCGGCGTACCAGAACCTCTCGACGGTGATGTCGAAGGTCCTGTCACCCCCGGCCGAGATCGACGTCCAGGCCACGGCTCAGGAACTGCGCGAGCGCCTGGCCGATGCCCTGGCCTCGCGGGGGATCATCCCTTAGCCCGCGCCAGGCGCGCCTCGATGCCGTCGAGGAGGAAGCCGAGGCCCATCCGGAAGGTCTCGTCGGCGTCCAGGTGGGCGGCGTCGCGGATGACCGTGGCCAGCGCGGGGAACCGGCCGGTGGCGAAGGTCCGCTGCAGGTACGGCCCGTAGGCCCGCTGCCACTGCTCGGTGTCCAGCCCGGAGGTGCGCTCGGCCCGGCGTTCGGCGGTCTCGCGCCGCACCGCGCCGATCACGTAGGCGTCGACCGCGGAGACGATCGGCATGACGTCGTCCACGTCGACGCCGTCCATCGCGGCGATCACCGCCTCTCCCCTGGCCAGCGCGTTCGGCCCGAGCGACGGCCGCCCGCCGATCAGGTCGGCGAACCATTCGTGCCGCCGGACGGCCTGCCGGGTGGTTTCGGCGAGCGAGCACAGCACCTCGCGCCAGCCGTCCCCGGTAGGCCGGATCCCGGCGTGCACCGCGTCGGCCATCAGGTCGAGCAGCTCCTCCTTGGTGGCGATGTAGCCGTACAGCCGCATCGGCCCGACGTCCAGCGCCGCGGCGACCTTGCGCAGCGACACCGCCGCCAGGCCGTCCGCGTCCGCCAGCCGCACCGCGGCCTGGACGATCAATTCCCTGCTCAGCGGGGCCGGCACCGGCCGTTCCGGCGGCTCCGGCCGCTCCCACACCACCATGCCGCGGACAATACAACGCCCTCTGCGATACAGTGTATCGATCGATACGGTGAATCGGAGGAAGCCATGACCATCGCCATCGTCGGAGCCGGCTTGGGCGGCTTGGCCCTGGCCCGCGTGCTGCACGTCAAGGGCATCGAGGCCGTCGTGTACGAGCGGGAGCCGTCGCGCGAGGCCCGCGGCCAGGGCGGCATGCTGGACATCCATTCCGGCCAGCGAGCGCTGCGCGAAGCCGGCCTGCTCGACCGCTTCTTCGAGATCGCCCGCGGCGAAGGCCAGGACATGCGCCTCCTCGAACCGGACGGCACCCTGCTGCTCCAGGAGGACACGCCCGACGACGCGCCGATGCTGCGCCCCGAGGTCGACCGCGCCGACCTGCGCGACCTGTTCCTGGACTCCCTCCCCGACGGCGTCGTCCGCTGGGGCCACGCGTACGCGTCGGCGAGCGACGGCGTCGTGCACTTCACCGACGGGAGCAGCGCGGAGTACGACCTGCTGGTCGGCGCGGACGGCGCGCAGTCACGGGTGCGGGCCCTGCTCACCGACGCCCGCCCGGTGCACATCGGCCAGAACGTCGTCGAGCTCGGCATCCCCGACATCGACCGGACGCACCCGGACCTCGCGGCGATGGTCGGCCGCGGCAACTACTGGGTGTTCGGCAAGGGAATCTCCCTCGCCGCCCAGCGCAACGGCGACGGCCGCGTCCGCATCGGCATCAGCTTCTACAACACCGGCGAGGACTGGTTCACCACGAGCGACATCCCGTTCGACGACCCGGCGGCGGCTCGCGCGCGGTTGATCGACCTCTTGCCCGGGTGGGATCCCGGCATCACGGCGCTGATCGAGGCTTGCGACGACACGGTTGTTCCCCGCGCGATCACGACCCTTCCGCCCGGCCTCACGTGGCCTTCGAAGCCGGACGTGACGCTGATCGGAGATGCGGCGCACCTGATGCCGCCGGTGGGTGAGGGGGCGAACATGGCGATGCTGGACGGCGCTGTGTTGGGTCTCGCGCTGGCTTCGCAGCCGGACTTCCCTTCGGCGATCGGGGAGTACGAGCGGGAGATGTACGAGCGGACGGGGGCGGCCGCGCGGATGTCGGCGAAGATGCAGGAGCTGCTGATGTCACCCGACGCCAGCCGGCGGCTGCTCGAGTTCTTTCAGCCGAGCTGAGGGTCAGAGGCGGATGGGCTTCTTGTTCATGAACTATCCAGGCGGTCGACGGGCCTGGGGACGTTCTTGGGCACACCGCCTCTGACCTGCTCTTTTGTGTCTGTTGGGTCCGGTCGCGTCCGGGCCTGTCTGGACGTCTGACGGCCTGTGGACGGCCTGGCTTTCTGCCGCCGCTGTGTCTGTCTGGCCTGGTGGCAGCCCTCCCCCGTCTTCCTCGTCCCCGCATCGCGGAGGTCGTCGGGTAGCGGGTCGACGGCGGTGAGGGTGTGCTCGCCGGCCTGGATGTTGATGGTGCGGTAGCGGCGGGTGGTGCGCACGAACTTCTTGATCGACCAGCCGGTGGTCTGCTCGATCCACCTGCTGACGGCCAGGGCGGCGAACACGACCGTCAGGTGCGCGTCGATCGACTCGCGCTTGTGGTGGTAGATCGGCCGCGCACGTAGGTCGTGTTTGGACATTCGGAACGACTTCTCGATGTGGAACAGTCGGTGGTAGGCGTCGATCACGAACTCGGCGGTGACGTCCGGGAGGTTGGTGACGTAGCCTTTGAGGCCGGCAAGGGCGCGTGCCTTGGCTTCCAGGGTCCGGTTGACACTCTTGGTGGCGCCGGTGAGCTGGATGAACCGGTTGCGTTTGACCGCGGTCTTGCCGGCGACGGTCTGCTCGGCCTTGGCGACCTGTTCGTCGATGCCGTGCAGGGTGCGCCGAGCCCGGTCCGCCCGGTACTGGTAGTGGATGATCTGGTCGCGGCGCTGGTCCTTGGGGCCGGCAGGCCAGGGCTGGGTGAAGATGTGCCCGTCGGGGATCTGCTCATCCGGGTGCTCGTGGCGCCACGCCTGGACCACGTACGGCACGTCGGGTATCCGCGCGCCGAGCATGAACGACAACCCCGCGGCCTCGATGGCCTGCTGGTTGGCCGCAGAGATCATGCCGGCGTCGGCCACGACCGTGACATCAGCCGGCTGGTGGGCATCCATGAACGCACGGATTGGTCGGCAGCATCGTAGTGGTCTCGCCCCGGTTGCCCTCGAACGCGTTGACCAGCAACGGAAACCCGCTTGCGTCGGTGAGCAGCCCGATCGTGATCTGCGGCTCCAGGCGGCGTTCTTTGGAGAACCCGGGCTCACGGAACCCGTCCCCGGCATCGGTCTCGAAGTACAAGGTGGACACATCGTGGAGAACCAGTGACGCCGGCCCCGGATCAGCGGTGCGGGCGCACGCCGCGGCCGACTTCTGCCGCCAGGACTCTTTCGCGAACGCGGGCAGACGCCGCTTGAGGGTCGCGTACGCCGGCGGGTCGAAACCTGCCTCCTCGACCACTCGCAGACTGTCCAGCTTGCTGGTCGGCTCGACGATCCGTGCCAGCACCACTGCCGGCCTGCAACGCCGCGAAGTCCGGGCCAAAGTCGAGCTCGGGCTGCCCAACAGCCAGACGCTGCCTCGCCACCGCCTTGAGCGCCTCCAACGCCGCATCGTCATGCGCCGAGCCGATGTGCTCGAGTCCCGCGACCCGCGACGCGAGGAGTGCACGATAGTGCGCAGATTTTCGCCGTTCACACGACGAAACCGCAGCTCAACAGCCAGCACCCTACCCAAGATCAGCGATCTTGAGCCAAAGTCAGGTAAGGTGACGGAATGGTCATGCGGGTGGCGATTCCCGTGCTGCCGTGCCGAGATGTGCAGGCAGCGCGGTCGTACTTCACGGACGCGCTCGGATTCGACACCATATTCACCTGGGAGACCCCGCCTAGCTACGCGGCCGTGATCCGCGACACCGCCGAGTTCCACCTGTACGCCGAAAGCAGCGTCGGCCCGGCCAGGGTGACGGTTGTCGTCGACGACGTCGATTCCTGCCACGACGAGCTGCGCGCCCGCGGCGCCGACATCGTCGAGCCACTGGCTGACCGGCCCTACGGGATGCGCGACTTCAACGTACGGACACCCGATGGGCACTTGTTGATCTTCAGCCAGCCGCTTACCGAGTAGGGGTGACCATCAGCGGACCAGCCGGAAGAATGACCGGACCTCGTCGACGAACAACGCCGGCTGCTCGAACGCCGCGAAGTGGCCGCCCTTGCCGGGCTCGTTCCAGTACCGGATGTTCGGGAACCGGCGCTCCGCCCACCGCCGAGACGGGCGCTGCAGCTCCTTGGGGAAGACCGAACAGCCGGTGGGTACGGTCACCGGCGCGCCGGCCGACCCGGAGATCCATTCGTTGACCTGCCGGAGGCTTTCCCAGTACAGCCGGGCGGATGAGGCACCGGTGCCGGGCAGCCAGTAGAGCATCAGGTTGTCGAGCAGCTCATCCGCGGTTCTGTTCGACACCGTGTCCGCCATCCTCCAGGCGGCCTACGACGACAAGAAGATCCGGGCGAACCCGTGCCGGGCGAAGAGCGTCAAGCGGCCCAAGCCCGTCCAGCGGAAGGTCATCCCGTGGCCGGACAGCCGGGTCCGCGCCGTCCGGCTTGCCTTGCCCGTCGAGTACACCGTCACGGTGCCGCTCGGGGCCGGGCTCGGCCTACGACAGATGGAGATCTTCGGATTCAGCCCGGACGACGTCGACCGGGACGAGATGATCGTCAACGTTCAGCGCCAGATCCGGTGGATCGGCACTCAGCCGGTGTTCTCTCCGCCCAAGGGCGGCAAGACGCGTGTGGTGCCGCTCGGGCAAGGCGTGCTCGATGACATCGACGACTACATGGCCACCTTCGAGCCGGTCACGCTGACGCTCCCCTGGCTCGAACCAGGTGGCCGGCCCGAAACCGTGCGCGTTCTGATCGCCCGGACGACCAAGCGCAGCGTCTACGCGGGGCAGCCGATCGGGAACGTGATCAAGGGCTCCAACTTCGCGTACCACGTCTGGCGGCCGGCCTTCGCGAGTGCGGGGCTCGACTACGTCGAACGCCGGGACGGGATGCACGCCATGAGGCACTTCTTCGCCTCCACGATGCTCGCCAACGGCGTGTCGATCAAGGAAGTCGCCGAGTACCTCGGTCACCACGACCCCGGATACACGCTCCGGATCTACACCCACCTCGTCCCATCGAGCCACAAGCGGGCTCAGGCGGCCACGAACCGGGTGTTCAAGCCCCGCCGACCGCAGCAGACGGCCCAGGATTCCGAGACAGCCTGACGAGGCCGAACGCAACAAAGCAGCAGGTCAGAGGCGGATGGGCTTCTTGTTCATAAACTCCTCGATCCCCAGCGGCCCCAGCTCCCGGCCGATCCCCGACCGCTTGATGCCACCGAAGGGAAGATCCGCCTCCGACCCGCCGGACTTGTTGATGTACACCATCCCCGCCTCGATTCTCCGCGCCACACGGGCCGCGCGTTCGCGGTTCGTGCTGAAGACGCTTGCGCCGAGGCCGAACGGGGTGTCGTTGGCCAGTGCGATCGCCTCCTCCTCCGTCTCCGCGCGGAACAGCAACGCCACCGGGCCGAAGATTTCCTCGTGGTACGCCGCCATTTCCGGGGTCACGTCGGTGAGGACCGTCGCCTCCAGGTAGGCGCCCGGGCCGGGGATGCGGTGGCCGCCCGCACGCAAGGTCGCGCCGTCGCGGATCGCGCGGTCGATCTGGGCGGCTACCTCGTCCGCGGCGGATGGGGAAGCCAGGGGCGGCAGCGTGGTCGCCGGGTCCGCCGGGTCGCCCGGGACGTAGTACGCCGCGACGCGCTTGGCGAAGCGGTCGGTGAACTCGTCGTAGAGCTCGCCCAGCACGATGATGCGCTTCGGCGCGTTGCACGACTGGCCGCAGTTGCGCATCCGGGCCGTCGCGGTGATCTTGACCGTCTCGTCCAGGTCATCGGTGTCCAGCACGATCAACGGGTCGGAGCCGCCGAGCTCGAGGACGCTCTTCTTGAGGTTCCGCCCGGCTTCGGCCGCGACGGAGATGCCCGCCTGCTCGCTGCCGGTCAGCGAGACGCCCTGGATGCGCGGGTCGGCGAGGATCCACGGGACCTGCCGGCTGGACGCGAAGACGTTCACGTACGCGTCTTCGGGCACGCCGGCGTCGCGCAGCACGCGCTCGATCGCCACCGCCGAACGCGGGCAGATCGACGCGTGCTTGAGCAGGATCGTGTTGCCCAGCACCAGGTTCGGCGCGACGAACCGGGCGACCTGGTAGCACGGGAAGTTCCACGGCATGACGCCGAGCAGCGGCCCGATCGGCTCCTTCGTCAGCACCGCCTCGCCGCCGCGGATCGGCAGCGGCTCGTCGGCCAGCAGTTCCGGGCCGCGCTCCCCGTAGTAGCGGAAGATGTCGACGACGACGCCGACTTCGCCGCGGCCTTCGTTGATCCGCTTCCCCATTTCGAGGGTCATGATCGCGGCGAGCTCGTCGGCGCGTTCGGCGAACAGCTCGCCGGCGCGGCGCACGATCGCGGCCCGCTCGGCGACGTGCCGGGCCCGCCAGCCCGCGTACCCGCGGTGCACCCGGCCGATGGCGGCGCGGACCTCCTCGTCGGTCGCGTTCAGGATCTCCTCGACCCGCTCACCCGTCGCGGGGTCGGTGACTGAGTACATGGCGGCCTCCGGGTCCGACGTGACTACTGCATACTGTATACACTATTGGACCAGTGATCGACACCCGCGCGGCGGTACTCTCGAGCGCTTGATCGCCTATCGTTTTCCCATGACGCTGGAGATCACCGGCGGCCCCGAATTCGACGCATTGGCAACGGAAAGTGCTCGCTGGACCCGCCACTACGCGGGCGGCGAGGTCACCTTCGGCTGCCCCGCGCGCACGCCGGAACGCACCCCTCGGGTCTGGAGCGGCCGCGGCCTCGGCCTGGCGGAAGCCGAGTTGCCCCGCTTCGCCCGGCAACTCGGCCGCGTGCTGAAGCACCCCGCGTACTGGGAGGCCAGGGTGCCGGGCGCGGTCCAGCGTTGGTCGCCCGGCCGCTACGACGACGAAGACGGCTTCGTGTACTTCCTGGGTCCGTGCACGCACGGCGACCCGTGGCCGGGATACCGGCCGGCGCGGGCGTTCGCCATCGCGCTCCCCCACGTCCGCGGGCTGCGGATCCGGGTGGCGGCGTACCTCGCTGCCGGCTGACGCCGGGCCGATGACATGAACGAGTTCAAGGCAGCAATCCGCCGGGTCGTGCGTGCCGGAGCCGTCGCCGCCGTGGTCAGCGGTATACCGTCGACCGCGCACGCGCTGCTCACCGGCGGCGACCTCCTCGCCGCCACGCGCGTCGCGGGCACCCTCATCCCGGGCCGGCGCGACCGGCCCGGCGTCGCCGCCGGGCTGGTCGCGCACGTTCTCGTCGCCGCCGGGTGGACCGGCGTGCTCGCCTCGGCCGGCTGCCGCGGCGTCACCCGCGGTGCGGTGGCCGGGCTGGCGATCGCCGTGCTCGATCTAGGCGTCGCCGCTCGGGCCTACCCCGCCGTGCGGGCGCTTCCCCGCGCGCCGCAGCTGGCCGATCACCTGGTGTTCGGTGCTGTCCTGGGTGCGCTCCTCAACCGTCCACAAGCGACGGATCAGGGCACGACCTGGACGACGTCACCCGGGTGCAAGGTGTTGTAGAACGTCACCGCGGCCGCGTGCGAAAGGTGCACGCACCCGTGGGACTTCACCTTCAGGCTGCCCTGGTGGAAAGCGACCCCGGTGGTGGTGAAGAACACCGAGTACGGCATCGGCCCGTTGTACTGCTTGCTGTAGTGGTCGATGTCCTTGTACTGCACGTGGAACTTCCCCAGCGGGGTCGGGTACTTCGCCAGCCCCACGGTGATCGGGACGCCGCCGTAGGTGACGTTCCCGGCGCCGTCGGTCAACCACGCCGTATTCGAACTGCGCTGGACGCAGGCCTTCGCGTCGGCGTCGCACGGCGTCGACGCCGCTTCGGCCGTTCCCGCGAACGCCACGGTCCCCGCCATCGCGGCGACCCCGCCCAGTAGTGCGATCATCCTCCGGTTCATCGCGTGCCTCCCGTTGTCGTTCGGCTACAGGAGGTAGGGTTCCCCGTTTTCCGATCTTCGAACCGATCAGTTCGCCGGCTGCGAAAGCCGGAGGAATTCCTGTTGTTCGCGGTCGTACCGCTGGGTCAATCCGTTTCCGTAGCGGTCCCACCAGTTTTGCGTGTGCCCGCCCTGGCGGGTGGTGGTGTCGCCGTAGATCTGGCGGTCGTATTCGACGCGGGCGTCGCGGAACTCCTGCTGGAACTGCTCCGGCGTCAGGCCCTGCACGTGCTGGATCGTCGCGTCGCTCAGCGTCCGCGAGCTGCGCACGATGTCGTCGCCGCCCATGTGGTTGAGGATCGCCCGCACGCCGCCGGCGCCGCGCATGTGCGCGCCGGACATGATCGCGGCCTGGGTGCCCGGGTCGGTGAAGTTGAGCGCGCCGGCCGTGCGCGCGTTCGCCGTCATCAGGTCCGAGACGACCGCGCGTTCCTCGGCACTGCCGATGCCGTACTGCTCGCGCGCCGCGATGATCCGGTCGTAGCCGTTGTGCATGTTCTGCCGGAAGCCGTACGCCTCGGGCACGCCGCCCTGCTCGCCCGTCGCGCCTTCCGAGCGCATGATCGAATCGACCACGCGCGGGTCCAGCTGCTGCGGCGCCGCCGCGGCCGCCGCTCCCCCGCCGCCGGCCTGGGCCTGGCCGCCGCCGTAGGCCTGCGCGACGTCGGAGTCGGCCGCGTTGTAGCGGTTCGCGGCCGTCTGGACGTTCTGGTTGACGTTCGTGATCAGGCTCAGGAACTTCTGCAGCGCGCTGCCCAGCGACGAGTGCAGCGCCGAGTTCGCGGCGGCCACCGCGCTCCCGATCCCGGCGAACGACAACGCGTCGAGCACCAGGCCCTCCAGGTCACGGGTCACCGAATGGAAGCTCGACCCGACTTCCTCGACCGCCTTGGCGACCGTCCCCATTTCCGTGGTTTCGGCGCGGTAGGCCCCGGCACTCATGGTCTGCTCCCTCCGGACACCGGCTGTGCGGGTCGACGATCGCGCACCGCGCGGCGCCGCCCAACGGCCGAATTACCCACTGCGCTACCGGCGGGAGTGCCCACTCCGGCGCTAGAGTCGGCAGATGACCACACCCGACGGCGACCCGAACGTCCTGGACGGCGAGATCGTCGACGAGACCCCCACCGCGGCGATCGCGGTGCCCTCGCCGCCCCTGCCGGAGCCGGACTACAGCGAGGGCGGCGTGCCCAGCTTCGACTTCGTGCGCGACAAGATCGAGAACCGGTACACGACGTCCGTCGGTGCCACCGAGGTCGCCGGGCTCGGCACCGAGCACACGGCGGACGCCCTCGACAAGCAGATCGCCGACCGCGACCAGGCGGCCAAGGACCGGCTGGCCGAGATCCGCCGATCGATGCGCGGCGAGTAGCGCTCAGCCGAAGATGGCCACCGGGTCGCCGGTGTACCAGGCGTTCTCGATCACCACCCGGCGCAGCACCCAGCGGTCGCCGTCGCGGACCAGGTCGGTGTCGTAGCGGTTCTTGAGCAGCGCGTGCGTCGAGTGGTCGGCGCTCAGCAGGTGCTGGGCCTCGACCAGGGCCGTGAGGCGCGCGGTGTCGCCGTCGACGGTGACACGCGGGTTGGTCACCTGGTGGGTCGTGTCGACGCGCCCCTCGAACAGCGCCAGGATCGTGTCGACGATCGCGTCCCGGCCGGTCATCAGCGGCGGCCGCGCGCCCCACTTGGCGGCCGCGGGCCGGAAGTCCAGCTCCGCGTCGGCGGCGAACGAGGACGCGAACAACGCGCGGTCCTTGAGGTCTTGGCCGAGGCCGAAGCGGTAGAGCGCGTCGACGATCTCGTGCCGGTCGTTTTCCGTGGTCATGCCCTCGAGGCTGGCCCGCCCCGCGGAACCGATCAACGCGCTTGTGTGCCACGATCGTGAAGCGAAACTTCACGATCGGGGGCGGGCATGCCGGAGTGGCGCGAGCTCGAGACGTTCCTGACGCTGGCCGGGGAGCTGCACTTCGGCCGCACGGCGGAGCGGCTGCACGTCTCGACCGCGCAGGTCAGCCAGACGATCCGCAAGCTCGAACGGCGGATCGGCGTGCCGCTGTTCACCCGGACCAGCCGCCGCGTGGCACTGACGCCGGTGGGCCGGCAGCTCGTCGCCGACCTCACCCCGCCCTTCGCGGCGGTCGGCGCGGCGCTGGACCGGGCGATCGAGACCGGCCGCGGGGTCACCGGCACCCTGCGGGTCGCGTTCGGCGACGCCGCCGGCGGGCAGCTCCTGGCCGGTGTGGCCGAGCGCTTCCGGCAGCGCGAGCCCGGCTGCCGCGTCGAGTTCCGCGAAGTACGGCCGGCCGAGGTGCTGCCCTGGCTGCGCGAGGGCGAGGTGGACGTCGTGCTGGCCGGGCTCCCGCTGGCGGCGCCGGACCTGGTCACCGGCCCGGTGCTGGTGCGGGAGACGCGTTTCCTGGCGGTCGCGGCGGGTCACCCGTTCGCCCGGCGGGACTCGGTGCCGGTCGCGGACCTGGCGCGCGTGCCGGTGCTGCGGTGCGCGCTGCCGGACCCGTGGCTCGACGAGCACGCCCCGGATGCCGTGACCCACGCGCGCGCAGGCCTGCAGGAGCTGCTCACCCTGGCCGGTGCGGGTGCGGGAGTGCTGCCGGTCGGGGCCCACATCCGGCGGTACTACCCGCGGCCCGACCTGGCTTACGTGCCGGTGGCCGACGCACCGCGCCTCGAGTGGGCCTTGATCTGGCCGGCCGCCACGGCGACGGCCCGGGTACGCGGGTTCGCGGAGGCGGCGGCCGAACTGGTGCGCGAACCCGCTTGACGCGGGTGGCGCGTGCTCTCGCGTCGCCACCGGGCAAAGCGCCGCCGACGCCGGGCGGAAACCCGCCCGGCGCCACGAAGTCACGCCCTCCTCAGCCGGGCAGCCACCGCATCTCCGTCGGCTGGTACGCGGCGATCGCCGCCACGCGGTGCGGGAACAGCGGCACCCGTCCGGCCAGCCCGGTAAGCCGGATCACCCGCTCGACCGCGCCGCCCGGGGTGGCGATCAGGCAGCCCGAAATCCCGCGCTCCCAGCACAGCTCGAACGCCCGCAGCAGGCCGCGGATCCCGCGGACGGAAAGGAATTCCAGCTCACCGAGGTCGAGCACCAGCAGGTGCGGCCCCGGCAGCTCGCAGATGGTGGCTTCGATCACGGTCGTCCACTGCAGCACCGTGTCGATGTCGAGCTGGCCACGCACCTCGACGACCAGCACACCGCTGGTCCGTTCGGGGGCGATCCCGTTTTGGTCGCGCATCGCGCGCCTCCTCAGGGCCGTGTCGGAGGCCGGCCCCGGCTCATCGTCCCACCCGCGGCGCGGTCGCGGCGCGCTGAAGCGGGCGAACGGTACACACTTGGACTTTCCCTGGCGGACGGCCGAATCCGCCGCCGCCGTCCGGTCTAGTGTCCATTGTGGAGCGTCAGAAAATATCATCGATATCAACCAGTCGATATCACCGCTCCGGGGACGTCAGGCTTCCGTAATGCCGGCGTGGAATCATCGGTGACCGGCGGAAGTTGTACCAGCCGGAAGCACCGCACGAAGAGAAGGAGTGACGCCGTGACCACGTCAACCGAAAGGGCCGTCCTGGCCGGCGGCTGCTTCTGGGGCATGCAGGAGCTGTTCCGCCGTCAGCCCGGGGTGGTTTCGACCCGGGTCGGTTACAGCGGTGGCGACGTCCCCAACGCCACCTACCGCAACCACGGCACGCACGCCGAGGCCATCGAGGTGGTCTACGACCCCTCGCAGACGACGTTCCGCGACCTGCTCGAGTTCTTCTTCCAGGTGCACGACCCGACGACGAAGAACCGCCAGGGCAACGACATCGGCCTGAGCTACCGCTCGGCGATCTTCTTCGAGAACGACGAGCAGCGGCGCGTCGCCGAGGACACCATCGCCGACGTCGACGCGTCGGGGCTGTGGCCGGGCAAGGTCGTCACCGAAGTCAGCCCGGCCGGCGACTTCTGGGAGGCCGAGCCGGAGCACCAGGACTACCTGCAGCGCATTCCGAACGGGTACACCTGCCACTTCGTGCGCCCGGGTTGGAAGCTCCCGAAGCGCGAGAAGACCGCCTGACGGTCCGCGGTGCCGAAGGCCCCTTCGCCGATCCGGCGGAGGGGCCTTTCGCCGTCCCGGGCGCGGGAAAGATCACCCGAACGGCGGTGATCCGCCTTCAGTCCTGAGTGGACGGTCAAGACCAGAGATCCCAATGGTGGCAAATGTCCCTTTTGGGAAGTATTGCCTCTCGTAGATAAGACCGTACGTTAGTCGCTTGTTCGCGAGCCTTCTTCACCGGATCCTGATTTCCGCCAAGCAGCACCGTTTTTCCCGTCCCCCGTTCTCGGCCCGGCCTGTACCGGGCCGGTTCGCCCTGCCCGGAGGAGATCCTTCGATGCACCTGAGACGTCCCATCGTCTTGGCCGCGAGCGGCGCGCTGATAGCCGCGATGTGCACGACCACCGCCGCCCAGGCCCAGCCCGCCACCCCGAACGCCACCGCCGACGCCCAGACCCTGGCCGTCAACGCGGCGGCCGGCCTGGTCGCGAGCAAGCCGGCCGCGCTGCACGCCAGCGCGGACGACGTTTTCCTCGCCCAGAAAGCGATTTCCTCGACCAACGGGCTCAAGTACGTCCCGTACGAGCGCAGCTACAAGGGCCTGCCGGTCGTCGGCGGCGACTTCGTCGTGGCGACCGACTCGACGGGCCAGGTGCTGGGCACCTCCGTCGCGCAGGACCAGACCATCAACCTCGCCTCCACCACCGCCAAGGTGTCGAAGGCCGCGGCCGAGGCGACCGCGCGGCAGCAGCTGTCCGCGGTGGACAGCGTGAGCCCGGCGCAGCAGGTCGTCTTCGCGCTCGGCACGCCCACCCTCGCGTGGAAGAGCACCGTCGTCGGCCGCGACGCCGAAGGCCCGAGCCGGCTCGACGTCATCGTCGACGCCGCCACCGGCAAGGTGCTCAAGACCCAAGAACACGTCATGAACGGTGACGGCACCAGCGCGTACAACCGCCCGAACCCGGTGCACCTCGACACGTCGGTGTCCGGCAGCACGTACTCGATGAAGGACCCGAACCACCCCACCGAGTCCTGCCAGGACGCGGCCAACAACACCACGTTCAGCGGCCCCGACGACGCGTGGGGCAACGGCAACGCCACCAGCCGCGAGACCGGCTGCGTCGACGCGCTCTTCGCCCTCCAGACCGAGAACAAGATGCTCTCGCAGTGGCTGGGCCGCAACAGCTTCGACGGCAACGGCGGCGGCTGGCCGGTCCGCGTCGGCCTGAACGACCAGAACGCCTACTACGACGGCAGCCAGGTCCAGATCGGCAAGAACACCAACGGCCAGTGGATCAGCTCGATCGACGTCGTGGCGCACGAGCACGGCCACGGCATCGACGACCACACCCCGGGCGGTATCTCGGGTGCGGGCACCCAGGAGTTCGTCGCGGACGTCTTCGGCGCCTCGACCGAGTGGTTCGCCAACGAGCCCTCGGGCGGCGACGTGCCGGACTTCCTCGTCGGCGAGACGGTCAACCTGGTCGGCTCCGGCCCGATCCGCAACATGTACAACCCCTCGGCGCTGGGCGACAAGAACTGCTACGACAGCTCCGTCCCCAACGGTGAGGTGCACGCGTCCGCCGGCCCCGGCAACCACTGGTTCTACCTGCTGGCCGAAGGCACCAACCCGACCAACGGCCAGCCGACCAGCACCACGTGCAACAACACCTCGATCACCGGCATCGGCGTCCAGAACGCGATGAAGATCTTCTACAACGCGATGCTGCTCAAGACCACCAGCAGCTCGTACCTGAAGTACCGCACCTGGACGCTGACCGCGGCGAAGAACCTCTTCCCGGGCAGCTGCACCGAGTTCAACACCGTCAAGGCGGCGTGGGACGCGATCAGCGTGCCGGCCCAGTCGGCCGACCCGACCTGCTCGGCGACCGGCACGGTCACCGTGTCCAACCCGGGCAACCAGTCCACCACGACCGGCGGTTCGGTGAACCTGCCGCTGTCGGCCAGCGGTGGCACCGCGCCGTACACCTGGTCGGCCACCGGCCTCCCGGCCGGCCTGTCGATCAACTCCTCCACCGGCACGATCTCGGGCACCGCGACCACCGCGGGCACCTCGAACGTCACGGTGACGGCGACGGACGCGGCGAGCAAGACCGGCACGGCGTCGTTCACCTGGACCGTCGGCACCACCGGCGGCTGCTCCGGCCAGAAGATCGTCAACGGCGGCTTCGAATCGGGCAGCGGCAGCTGGACCGGCACCACCGGCTCCATCGGCCAGTGGGGCTCGCAGGGTGAGGCCGCGCACGGCGGCACCTACTCGTCCTGGCTCGACGGCTACGGCTCCACCACCACGGAGTCGATCGCGCAGTCGGTGAGCATCCCGGCGGGCTGCCACGCCAGCCTGACGTTCTACCTGCACATCGACACCGCGGAGACCACCACCACGACCGCCTACGACAAGCTGACCGTCGCCAACGGCAGCACGACGCTGGGCAGCTACTCCAACCTGAACAAGGCGTCCGGGTACGCGCTCAAGACGATCGACGTCTCGTCGGCCGCCGGCAGCACCCTCGCGCTGAAGTTCACCGGCACCGAAGACAGCTCGCTGCAGACCTCGTTCGTCATCGACGACGTGGCCGTGACCCTGAGCTGACACTGAAACACTGAACCGCCGAAGCGGGGAGATCGGGCGACCGGTCTCCCCGCTTCCGCGTTTTCCGGAGCAGAATCGGCCCATGGACACCGAGGAACTGCGCGCGACCCAGGCCCCGCTCAAGGACAAGTACCGCGAAAACCCGGAAAGCGCGGTCGTGACACTGCACGCCGACGCCGAACTGGACGGTCTCGGCATCTCCTGCAAGGTCGAAACCGGCCGCGCGGTCGTCGAAGCCGGGCTGCACCCGGCGACCGGCGGCGACGGCACCCTCGCCTGTTCGGGGGACATGCTGCTCGAGGCGCTCGTCGCGTGCGCCGGGGTGACGCTGCGGGCGGTGGCGACGTCGCTGGGCCTCGAGGTCCGCGGTGGCCGCGTCCGCGCCGAGGGCGACCTCGACTTCCGCGGCACGCTGGCCGTCGCGAAGGACGCCCCGGTGGGCTTCCGCGCGATCCGGCTGTCGTTCGACCTCGACACGGACGCTTCCGAAGAACAGCTCGCCACGCTCAAGAAGCTGACCGAGCGCTATTGCGTGGTGTTCCAGTCCCTGCGGACGCCGCCGGAATTCGCGGTAACGCTTTCGGCGAACTGACTCTTCTCCGGGAGAAACCCGGAGGACAAAGCGGACAGTGTGGCCTAGCTTGTCGGTGTCACCGGAAGGGGAGCCGACATGCCACAGCCGGAACCGGACGTCGCCGTCCAGGTACGCGGGCTCGTGAAGACCTACGGTTCGACGCGCGCGCTCGACGGCGTCGACCTCGACATCCCGGCCGGGCGCGTGCTCGGCCTGCTCGGCCCGAACGGCGCCGGGAAGACCACCACCGTCCGCATCCTGACGACGTTGCTGCGCCCGGACTCCGGCGAAGCGCACGTGGCCGGGTACGACGTCCTGGCCGAGCCGGACCAGGTGCGCCGCCGGATCGGGCTGTCCGGGCAGTACGCGGCCGTCGACGAGAACCTGACCGGCTACGAAAACCTGTACATGGTCGGGCGGCTCTACGGCAGGCGCAAGGCGGCGGCCCGCTCCCGCGCCCGGGAGCTGCTCGCGCGGTTCGCCCTCGAAGAGGCCGCCGACCGGCCGGCCAAGGGCTATTCCGGCGGCATGCGGCGGCGGCTCGACCTCGCCGGCGCGCTGGTCGCCGAGCCGACCGTCGTCGTCCTCGACGAGCCGACCACCGGCCTCGACCCGGGCGGGCGCCTCGACACCTGGGGCGTCATCAAGGAGCTGGTCGCCGACGGCACGACCGTGCTGCTGACCACCCAGTACCTCGAAGAAGCCGACCAGCTCGCCGACTCGATCGTGGTGATCGACCACGGCAAGGTGATCGCCCGCGGCACGGCCGACGAGCTCAAGGCGCAGACCGGCGGCGAACGCCTGGAACTCGTCATCGCCTCCCCCGCGGACCTGCCCGCCACGCTGGAGGTGCTGCGCGAAGTGGGCACCGGCGACCCCTCGGGCGACGACCACACGCGGCGCGCGGAGATCCTCGTCGACACCGGCCCCAAGGCCCTCATCGAGGCCCTGCGGCGGCTCGACGCCCAGGGCATCGCCGTCCAGGACGTCGGCCTGCACCGGCCGACGCTGGACGACGTCTTCCTGTCCCTGACCGGTCACGGCGCCGAGGAGGCCGCGAAGTGAACGCGCTCGCGAAGGGCATCTCGGACGGCGGCGTCATCACCTGGCGCAACCTGGTGAACGTCCGCCGCAACCCGGACTGGCTGATGGCCGCGACCTTGCAGCCGATCATGTTCGTGCTGCTGTTCGCCTACGTCTTCGGCAACGCGATCGGCGGCGAGTCGGGTGGCGCGGCGTACCGCGAGTTCCTCATCGCGGGGATCTTCGCCCAGACGGTGGCGTTCAACTCGGCGTTCACCGTCATCGGCTTCGCCAACGACCTGCAGAAGGGCATCATCGACCGGTTCCGCTCGCTGCCGATGTCCCGGATCGCGGTGATCCTCGGCCGCACGACGTCGGACCTCGTGGTCAGCGTCGTGGCGCTCGTGGTGATGTCGCTGTGCGGCCTGATCGTCGGCTGGCGCATCCGCGGCAGCTTCTGGGACGCGCTGCTCGGCTACCTGGTGATGCTGATGTTCGCCTGGGCGCTGTCGTGGGTCGGCGCGCTGATCGGCCTGGCGGCGCGCAGCGTCGAGGTCGCGCAGAGCGCCGGGCTGATCTGGATGTTCCCGCTGAGCTTCATCTCCTCGGCGTTCGTCCCGACCCAGACCCTCCCGGCGTTCCTCAAGGCGATCGCGGACTGGAACCCGTTCACGGCGGTGATCAACGCGACCAGGGACCTGTTCGGCAACCGGTTCGGCCCGGCGCCGACGGGCTGGCCGGCCGAGCACGCGGCGTTGTATTCGATCCTGTGCTGCGTGGCGATCATCGCGGTCTTCGCCCCGCTGGCCACGGCCCGCTACCGGCGGGTGGCGAGCAAGTAGGACCGTCCGAAGAGGACTGCTTCAGTCCTCTTCGGACAGTTCCACGATCGGGATGACCCGGCCGGCCTGCCGGGCCTTTTCCCGGTGCTCGGCCAGGAACGGGTAGTGCCGCTCCAGCTCCGTCCACGCCCGCACGTAGTCCGCGCCCAGCAGCGGCAGCGCCTCGCCCTCGAACTCGTGGCCGTCGGCCTCGACCTTCACCCGCGGGTCGTCGGCGAGGTTCAGGTACCAGTCCGGGTGCTTCGGCGCGCCGATGTTCGAAGCCACCACCAGCAGCCGGGCGCCGTCGTGGTGGACCATCATCGGGACCGTGCGGGGCTCGCCCGTGCGGCGGCCCGTCGTGGTCAGCAGCACCAGGCGCTCGCGGTGCATGCCCTCCACCTCGCCGCCCGCGCGGAACTGCCGGATCACGCGGCGGTTCGTCTCCCGGACGTCCATCAGCGGTCGTAGTACTGGGTCGGCGGCTCCTGCTGCGTCCACTGCTGCCGGGTCGGCGGCGGGGCCGCGCTCTGCTGCCTGCGGCGCCGGTGCAGGGTCCGGGCGCTGGCCGCCATGCTGTTCACCACCGCGGCGATGGCCAGGCCGAGCACCAGGTTGATCACGGCCGTCGCGATCTTCGCGCTCGGGGCGACCGTGAGGGTCAGCGGCAGCACCACGGCGATCAGCGTGACGAGCACCATGATCCAGCCGAAGAACTGGGACGGCGCCGGTGTCGCCACGCTCAGCAGGTGCATCAGCCCGGTGGCGAGCAGGGCCACCGCGGCGGCGACCAGCGCGTACGTCGTGGTGCTCGCGTTGCCCCAGACGCCCTCGCCTTTTGGGGCGAGCACTTCGACCTCGAAGATGCCGCGCGCGATCAGCAGCCCGACCACCGCGAGCAGGGCCGCGACCACCGCCGTCGCGACGCCACCCGCCCACAGCCGGCGCGCGTCGATCCCCGGGCGGACGTCCTGGGGCTGGTTCCCGTAGTAGTCGGCCATCAGAGCCTTCCTAGGTCGGCTGCGCCTCTCGCCCCCGATTGTCCCCCGTTTCGGCCCCCACCGCGATCCGCGCCGGAACGTCCGGGGATTTCGTGATCTTCCGACGTTTGCCGTTCACGGGATCGGGGTACTTGCCGCCCGTGGCCGACGAAGCCGGGATGACGGGGCGCCCGACGGCGGGCGACTCGGACGACGTCACGTGCGCCCGCTACGTGCTGGGCGATTTCACCACCACCCCGCGCCGGGCGCCGGACGACGAACGGCCGCCGGGCCTGCTGGCCGGGCGCTACGAGGTCGGCAGGCTGATCGGCAGCGGCGGCACGGCCCGCGTCTACCGGGCCTACGACCTGCGGCTGGACCGCGAGGTCGCCGTCAAGATCTACGACCGGGACGCGCTGCCGGTTGACCAGCGGCGGCGGCTGCGCGAGACGACCATCCAGGCCGGCATCAGCCACCCCGGCGTGGTCGCGCTGCTCGACAGCGGGAGCGAGAAGGGCCGCACCTACCTGGTGATGCAGCTGGTGGAGGGCGAAAACCTGGCGGAGCGCCTCCTCGGCGGGCCGATGCCGGCGGCGGAGGTGACGGCGCTGGCCGACGGCCTCGCCGAGGCCCTGGCCCACGTCCACGCCCGCCGCGTCGTCCACCGCGACCTGAAGCCGGCGAATGTTTTCCTGTCCGCGGACGGCCCGCTGATCGGCGACTTCGGCATCGCGCACGCACTGGACACGACGCACATCACGGGCACGGGCGTCGTTCCGGGCACCGCGGCGTACCTGGCCCCGGAGCAGGTCAGCGGTGAGCCGGCGGGCCCGCCGGCGGACGTGTACGCGCTGGGGCTGATCCTCCTGGAGTGCCTGACTGGCGAGCGCGAGTACGCGGGCACGATGGTCGAAGCGGCGATGGCCCGGCTCAGCCGGCCGCCGCGCATCCCGGCGGAGGTGCCCAGCTCGCTGGCGCACGCGCTGCGCCGGATGACCCGCCGGGAGCCGGGCGATCGCCCGACGGCGGAGGAGGTGCGGCGGCTGCTGCACGCCCCGGCGCCGGTGACCGCCCTGGTCCGCCGCCCGTTGTGGCGACGCAGGCTCGAGGCGGTCGAGCGCCTTCCGGCCGGTGCGGTCACGGCCTCCCCCGAGCAACT
The DNA here is from genome assembly GCF_014873755.1 of Amycolatopsis lexingtonensis. Lineage (NCBI taxonomy): Bacteria > Bacillati > Actinomycetota > Actinomycetes > Pseudonocardiales > Pseudonocardiaceae > Amycolatopsis > Amycolatopsis lexingtonensis. The sequence goes on along the minus strand of NZ_JADBEG010000001.1, from coordinate 118,573 downwards.
CGACGTCACCTCGGCGGAGCACTCCGCACCCCCCGAGACCGCCGCGCTCGCCGCGCCCCCGGCCGACCCGCGGCCCGCCCGGCGCCGGATGGCCGTCGGCGGGGCGCTCGCCGTGGCCGCCGTGGCCGTGCTCGCCGCCACCCTGGTCACCGAACCGGACACCGGGACCACCACCCCCGCCCAGCCACCCACGCCGGCGACCACCTCGCCGTCCGTCACCTCCGCGCCGCTCGCCGACCGCGGCACCCCCGACCCGCAGCCGCCGCCGGTCACCCCGCCGTCGCTCGAACCCGCCGCCGTCACCCAGGAGACCCCCACCCCCGCGGCCCCGCCGCCCACCAAGCCGGGCAAGACCGGGAAGGGCGAAACCCGGGGCAAGGGCAAGGGGCCCGGCGGGCACGACAACGCCTGAGCGGGACGTCCGGCGGGCGGATCCGGGCCGAACGGCCCTGGTGCCGAAAAGCGTCCGAAACAACGGTGAGCCACATTTCCCGAATTCGGACTCGAAGCAATAACGACCGGTAACCGGAAGGCCTCCCACCTCGACACACACCGTGTGCCGAACGAGCGGGCACCACCGCCGGGAATCCCCCGCCCGGCCGGTTCCACGGAATTCCGGAGGTCTGGATGAGTGTCCACGCTGCCCTCGCGCGGCCCGTTCCCCACCCCTCGCGAGGACGGCACGCCAAGCCCCGTCCCGCGTGGCACCGGGTCACCCTCCGGGCGGTTTTCGCGGCGTCGGCCCTGATCATCGCCGGGGTCGTCTGGCCGCCGGCGGCGCTGGCCGCCCTCGTGCCGCTCGGCGCGGGCGTCGCGAAACTGCGGACCGCGAGCCGGAAGATCGACACCATCTTCGCCGAAGAACTGATCACCCGGGAATGGGTTTCGAAAAACGACGATCCGGTCGAGATTTCTTGACCGGTCCCCATTTTCCGGTCGCCACAAAACTGCTCCTCGGCAAAAGGATGACCTCCCTGGTGGACACCGCCGCGGCGGGAGTAGAACCGGTCGGGCACGGCCACCGCCGCGTGAGGCGTCGAAGATTGGGGAGTCATCATGGCCGATCCCGGAACCCCCGCGTCACCGGTCGATCTCGACCGGGTCCGCACCGAACTCGCCGCGCAGGGCCATCCCTGGGTCACCGGCGAGAACTCCATGACCATCCTCGAAGAAGACCAGCGCCGCCACCGGCTGGGTGTTCCCCTCCCGCCGGAATCCGAACGGCAGGAACTGGAATCGACGGCGAAATCCCTCGCCCAGGGTGAAGCCGCCCGCGCCACCGCCGTTTCCGGGGCCGGCGCCGCCGCGCAGTTCGACAGCCGCAACGCGGGCGGCGGCAACTACGTCACCCCGGTCAAGGACCAGGGCGACTGCGGTTCCTGCGTTTCCTTCGGCACCGCCGCCACGATCGAGACGGTCGCCGCGTTCACCCGCGGCCAGCCCGGCCTGCAGCTGGACCTCTCCGAAGCGCACCTGTTCTACACCCACGGCGCGAACGACGGCGCGACCTGCGACACCGGCTGGATGCCCGAGCGCGCGCTGAAGTTCTGCCACGACGTCGGCATCACCTACGAGGACTACTTCCCGTACAGCCCGCGCAACCGCGCCGGCGCCAAGCTGAACGCCGACTGGCCGAACCGGCTCGCGACCACGCCGTCGTACACGGCGCTGACCGGCAACCCCGCGGCGATGAAGGAACAGCTGGCCGCGCGCGGCTCGCTCATCGCGTGCTTCCTGGTGTACCAGGACTTCTTCTCCTACAAGACCGGCGTCTACCGGCACGTGACCGGCGCGCTCGCCGGCGGCCACTGCGTGTCGCTCGTCGGCTACGACGACAGCCAGGGCTGCTGGATCGCGAAGAACAGCTGGAGCACCAACTGGGGCGACGGCGGCTTCTTCCGGATCGCCTACGGCGAATGCGGCATCGAGACCTGGCAGGTCGAGCAGGTCGGCTCGGTGAACCTGCGCTCGTGGACCGGCTCGACGTCGGTGCTCGGCCTGTGGAGCAACGACCAGGACCGCAACACCTGGGCGTACCTGCAGAACATGGGCTGGCTGCACCTGGCCGCCGACGACGAAGTGATCAACAAGGCGATGCTGATCGAGCTGATCGCCGCGAAGCAGGGTGGCCGTCCGGTCAACGCGTTCAACAACAACGGCACGATCATCGAGACCTACGTCTTCTAGGAGCCCGCGATGGCCGCATCGACCAGCCCGTCCAGCGCGCCGACGGCAGTGGCTCCGGCCGCCAGCCCGGACAACGCGCCCCAGCCCCTCACCCCCGACCAGCTGCACGCGGCGACGGCCGCTGTCGTCGCCGAGCCGGCCGCCGAACCCGTCCTGAGCCCGCCGGGTGCCCCGCAGGCCGCCGCCGCGGTCACCACCGCCGCGGCCTGGCAGTCGAACAAGAAGGTGCTCGCCCTCTGGACGAACAACGCCGACCGCAACGGGTACGCCTTCGTCGACGCCGTCGGCTGGCGGCGCATCGCGACGAACAGCGACAGCGTGCACGAAGCGCTGTTGATGCTCGCCACGTCGGCGAAACTCGCCGGCTCGGTCACCTACCCGGAGGCCGCCGACGGCCTGATCCACGAGATCTACCTCTGGTGAACCCGTGCGGGTGATCACGCTCGAAGCCGACGGCGCGGCGGCGGACGTCGCGCCCGGCGAGCGGCTGGAGCTGCGCCTGCCCGAGAACGCGGGCACCGGCTACCAGTGGGTGCTCGACGGCCCGGAACCGCCGCTGCGAGTGGTCGAAGAGACCCTCCACCCGGTGGCGGACCGGGCCAGCGGCACCGGCGAACACCGGTTCGTCCTGCACGCGGACGGGCCGGGTGAGACGACGCTGGTGGCCCGGCACGCGCGGCCGTGGGCGCCGGACAGCGAACTGCGCCGCTTCCGGCTCACCGTCCGGGTCCGCTAACCGGCGTCCTGCCAGGGCTCGAAGCTGCGCAAGAGCAGCCTGACCTGCGCCGGATCGGTGATGACGGCTTCGACGCCCTGCGGCATCGCGATGATCAGCTGGGTCTCGCGGGCGGCGCAGCCCGCCGCCGTCGCGGCCAGGACCGCGATGCCGCCGCCGTCGACCGCCGTCGCCTGCACGAGGTCCACCACCACCCGGCGGACGTCCGCGGCGAAGGCGTCTTCGATCGCCTGGTGGTAGGTGGGGGCCAACCCGCCGTCGAAGACCCCGTCGACGGACAAGATGACCTCGTCTCCGAGGAGCACGCTGCGAAGTGTCATCCTGACCTCCTGCCGACCGGGTTTTTCCTCACCGGGTCCGGGTTCGGTCATCAAAGGTTACGTCAGGAGCCCGGGCGGGCGCAGGCTGAGCGGGCCGGGAGAGCACACCGGAAGCAGCACGATCGGAACTCGAAGAGGACACGCGCGTCCCTCTCCCCATTTCACTGTATAGCGCACCCCGGGGCTTGCGGCAAGGCCCGGGAGCGGGTCCACAATCCGGGCTCACCATTTTCCAGTGAGGGGAATTCTCCATGCGCGTGCTGCTGTCCACGATCGGCTCGCGGGGCGAAGTTCAGCCGGTGGTGGCGCTGGCCTCGGAACTGAGAGCGCTCGGGCAGGACGTCCGGCTGTGCGTGCCGCCGGACTTCCGGGACTGGCTCGACGAGCTCGGGTTCGACGTCGTGCCGATCGGCCCGCACCTGCGCGGAACCGCGTCGGCGCACCGGGTTCCGCCTACGCCGGACCAGATCCGCAAGGCGGCCGAGGACACCGTGACGACCCAGTTCGAGACGATCGCAGTGGCGGCCGAGGGCTGCGACGTCCTCGTCGCCGCCGGTGCCCTGCAGTTCGCCACCCGCTCGATCGCCGAGCGGCGCGGCGCCGCCTACGTGTACGCGAGTTTCTGCCCGATCACCCTGCCATCGGATTTGCACGCGCCGCCCCCGATGCCGTGGCGGTCGCCCGGAAAAGCGGAAAACCGCGCCCGTTGGGCCGAAGACGCGGACCGCTGGAACACATTCTTCGGCGTGCGGGTCAACGAACACCGCGCGGCGGCCGGCCAGCCACCCGTCACGGACCTGCCGGAGCACGTGTTCTCCGGCCGCCCCTGGCTGGCGGCCGACGCGGCGCTGGCCCCGTGGCCCGAACCGGGCGACGCCCACGTCGTCCAGACGGGTGCGTGGCTGTGGCCGGACGAGCGGCCGCTGCCGCCCGGGCTGGCGGAGTTCCTCGACGCGGGCGAGCCGCCGGTGTACTTCGGCTTCGGCAGCATGCGCGCCCCGGGCGAGCTCGCCGAGGCGATGCTGGCCTCGGCCCGCGCGCACGGCCGCCGCGCGGTCATCGCCCGCGGCTGGGCGGACCTCGCCACGGCCGCCACGCACCCGGACTGCTTCAGTGTCGGCGAGGTCAACCAGCAGGCCCTCTTCCGCCGCGTGGCGGCGGTCGTCCACCACGGCGGCGCGGGCACGACGACGACGGCGGCCCGCGCGGGCGCGCCCCAGGTGGTGGTGCCGCAGATGTACGACCAGCACTACTTCGCCGGCCGCGTCCGATCCCTGGGCATCGGCGCCGCGACGGAGCCGGGCGTGCCGACCGCCGCGGCGCTGACTTCGGCGCTGGAGGTCGCGTTGCGTCCTTCGGTGGCCACGCGCGCGCGGGTGTTCGCGGGCGAGGTCCGCGCGGACGGGGCGAGCGTGGCGGCGGGTCACCTGCTGACGACGGCGCCGCTCACGTCCGCCTGAGGGTGTCGGTTTCCCGGGGCGCCGTTCATCGGCCGGACGACCGGCACTCCGGGAAAGGAGCCCGCATGACCGTGATCATCGCCGGACCGGTGCACGTCGCCCCGGCCGACCGCGACCGCTTCGTCCGCGGCCACCAGCGCATCGTCGAGGAGGCGCGCCGGCACCCCGGCTGCCTCGACGTCTCGATCTCACCGGACCCGGTCGAGCCGGGGCGGGTGAACATCTTCGAGTACTGGGAGTCGGAGGAGGTCCTCGCCGAGTGGCGGGCGTCGGCCCCGCCACCCTCGGTACGGCTGCCGTTCGAGGGCGGCGGGGTCCGCAAGCACGTCATCGCCCGGACCGGTGGCCCGTTCGACTGAGCGCGGGTGCTCAGGGCACCAGGGCGGCGCACAACTCCGGCACGACGACCTCGATGTCCCCGCGCAGCACGAAGTCGGCGGTCTCGTCGTACGGCGTCGGGTCGCGGTTGACGATCACCAGCGTCGCCCCGGCTTGCTCGGCCACCGCGCACAGCGACGCGGCGGGCTCCACCTGGAGCGAGCTGCCCACGGCCAGGAAGACCTCGCTCGCCGCCGCGACGGCGCGTGCGCGGTCGAGCAGGTCGCCGTCCAGCATCTGTCCGAAAAGGACTATGTCCGGCTGCAGGATCCCGCCACAGCGGGAACAGCGCGGGTCGGCCTCGCCGCGGGCCAGCACTTCGGGGGTCGGCAGCCGCTCCGGGCAGCGGGTGCAGCGCGTGGTGTGCATGCTGCCGTGGAGTTCGAGGACCTTGCGCGCGGCGAGCCCGGCCCGCTGGTGCAGGCCGTCGACGTTCTGGGTGAGCACGCGCACGGCGGTGCCCGAGCGGTCGAGGTCCGCCAGCGCGCGGTGCGCCGCGTTCGGCTCGGCCCGCCAGGCGGCGTGGCCGGTGTAGGTGCGCCAGAATTCCGCGCGCACCGCGGCGTCGGCCATGAAGTTCGTCAGCGTGAAGGCGTCGACGGCACTCGGCGAGCGAGTCCAGACGCCGTCGGGCCCGCGGTAGTCGGGGATGCCCGACGCGGTCGAGATCCCGGCGCCGGTGAGCACACCGACGAGCCGGGCGCCGCGGATCCGGTCGTAGAGGTCCATGGTCCGGAGGTTAGCCAGTACGTCGTCGTCGGACGAGCGGATTACGCCTTCCTCAGCCGCAAAGCCAATGCGGGGCAGGCGTTCGCCGCGCGGCGGGCGTCCGCCGTCAGTTCCGGGGGCACCGGTCCCGGCTTCAGCACCGGGTAACCCCATTCGTCGAGCCGGACGAGCTCCGGCAGCAGGTCCGCGCACAAGCCGTGCCCGCGGCAGCCGATCGGGTCCACCGAGAGGTTCACGCCACTCCCTCCAGCACCCGGCACCGGCCGCCGGCCTGGTGGGTGGCCACGTCCGCGCCGAACGTGCGCAACGCGCTCGACGCCAGGCGGGCCGCGCCGTCCGGGTGGGCGCACGCGCCGCGGCCGGTGAGCAGCGGGAGGCGGTGGGCCAGCCGGGGCACCGACGGGCCGCCCCGCACCAGCTCCGCGAAGTCCGCCGCGATCGCGGGCAGGCCGAACATGCACGGGCCGCACTGCCGGGCCGACTCGGCCGCGAGGAACGCCAGCACCTTCGCCGTGTACTCGAGCCCGCACGCGCTCGCGGGCAGCGCGTACACCGCCGGGATCCCTGACAGCCCGAGCCGCAGGTCGGTCGTCCAGGTCCCGCCGTAGCCGCCGACGAGCACCGCCTGCACCGGCTCGGTTTCGCCGCCGGCCGCGGCCAGCACCGCCGTCAGGGACGGCCCCGACGGCAGCTCGAAGACGCCCGGGTTGCGGACCGCGCCGGTCACCGTGACCAGGTCCGTGCGGGCAGCGCGGTAGTGGCTCGGGCCGAGCAGCACCACCGAAGCGAGCTGCGCCAGGGTCTCGACGTTGTCCACCAGCGTCGGACGGCCGCGCACCCCCCGTTCGGCGGGCCGCGGCTCCTTGCCCAGCGGCCGCGCGTCGCCGGCCGTCAGGTAGTGGACGAGCGCGCTCTCCTCGCTGGCGACGTACCGGCGCGGGACCTCCGCGATCCGCACCGGCACGCGGTCGTCGCGCTCGGCCAGCGCCGCGGCGACGCTCGGCAGCACCGGACTCCCCGCGTGCACGCACAGCACGGTTTCGCCGGCGCCGATGGCGTGCGCGGCGAGCTGCAGGCCGTCCAGCACGAGGTGCGGGGCCAGCGTCAGCAGCGCCGCGTCCTTCCGGCTGAGCGGGTCGCCTTCGCAGCCGTTCGCGACGACGATCGAGCGCCGCGACCGGGCCGCGCGCAGCTTCACCGCCGTCGGGAAGCCACCGCCGCCCCGGCCGCGCAGGCCGGCCGCCTCGACGGCTTCCACCAGCCGGTCGCGGCCGTCGTCGCCGTGGTAGGCAACCCAGGGCACGACGCCGTTGCGGCGCCGGTGCCCGGCCAGGTCGAGCCGGTGCGGGGGCAGGACGCTCATCGGGTGCCTCCCAGCGGCGAGAGCTTGCGGGTTTCGGTATCGGCGTGCTGCACGCCGGCGCGGTAGGCGACGGCGCCGAGCACGGCCACCGCGCACAGCACGTCGAGCGCGACGATCCAGCCGCGCGCGGCGTCGTCCTCGGCCAGGCCGATGCCGTGCACCAGCGCGACCGGCCAGCAGAGGTAGGCCAGCCAGTGCACGGCGCGCCACACCCGCGCGGGCAAGCGGGTCCGCACCAGGCTGGTCACGACGATCGCGAGCAGCAGGTCGATCGCGACGGCGCCGAGGCCCACCCAGAACGGCCGGTAGCCCGCGCCGAACGGGAGCACGATGTCGAGCCAGCCCAGCGGGACGTAGCCGTCGAGCACCGCCGTCGCGATGTGCGCGGCGAGGAAGGCGAGACTGGTCAGCGCGAGGTTCCGGTGCACCGCGGCGATCGTGAACCGCGGCCACCCGGGCGTCGCGAACCGGCCGGCGCCGAGCGCGCCGAGCACGACGACGCCGGTGAACAGCACGAGCGAGACGAGCCCGGTCGCGCGGCTGAAGTACCAGACGGCGGCGCTCACGACGGCCACCCCGCGGTGGTGACGACGTCGCCGCCGACCCCGACGAGCCGCGCGGGGAGCCGTCGCCGCGCCAGCCAGTCCGGTGCGGTGGTCCCGAGCACGATCGCCGCGGTCGCCGCGGTGTTGGCGTCCACAGTGGACTTTGCCGCGACGGACACGGTGCGCCAGCGGGATTCCGGCACGTCGCCGGTCCGCGGGTCGACGATGTGGTGCACCGTCCGGCCGCCGTGGCGCCAGCGCCGCCGGGTGATCCCGGAGGTGGCCAAGGCGAAGTCTCGGTGGAGCGCGACGGTGGCATCGGGTGAGGCGACGGCACCGGCGTGGTCGTCGGCCAGCGCGACTTGCCAACCGCCGACCGGCCCGCGCCCGGCGGCCCGCAGGTCCCCGCCGAGGTTGACGAGGGTGCCGCACCCGACGACGGAGTGGATCCGCCGCGCGGCCCGGTCGGCGGCGAGGGCTTTCGCGGTGGCGCCGAGGTCCAGGCGGATGCCACGGGGCAGGACGACGAAGCGCTGCCCGGGATCGAAGAGGACACGGTGCCAGCCGGGCGCGGGTGTCGGCGCGGCGAAATCGTCCCGACCCGGCGCCGAGCGGGACTCACGAGCCGCCACCTCGGCGAAGTCGCGGTCGTACCCCAACTCCCGCACGGCCGACCCGACCGTGGGGTCGACCAGCCCCTCACTCACCCGAGCCGCCCGCAGCGCGACTCTCAGTGCCTCCGCCAGCAACGGCCCCACCCGGACCTGCTTCCCCGCCTGCTCGTGCAGCCGCGAGATCTCCGAATCCGCCCGGAACCGGCTGCACGCCCGATCGATCGCGGCCAGCTCCTCGTGCAGCAGCTCGGCCGCGACGCTCAGCCGGGCCGGGTCCGTGACCACCACCTCCGCCGTCGTGCCCAGGGCGCGGAACGCCGTCGCCGCGGTCGTCACGAGGCACCCGAGCCCGTGTGCGCGGAGCCGGAACCGGCGCCGAGGCCGCTGTCCGGGGCCTGCAGCTGTTCCTGGTCACCCGAAGTCGTCGTGTTCTGCACTGTGTCCGCGTTCGCCGACGACAGGCCGAAGCCGATCGCGCCGGCGGCGGCCGCGCCCAGCAGGGCGGCCACGGCCGTGGCCAGGGCGGCCTTGCGGCGACCCCGTTCCCGGTGAGCGGTCCTGCTTGCCGTCGTGTGGTCCATGTGACCGAGTTTCGGCGCCGTTCCTTTGAACGAGCTGGGAGCGACCTGTCAACTCCCTGACCGGCCATTGTGGACACCTACCAAAGGAGGTTGACACCGGAAAGCCATTAACCCACTCTTTCCGTTGTCCGCCGAAGGTTTCCTGGTGTTCACCAACCGGACCACGACACGGCACGCACCCGTCCTCCGGCGTGAGCATCATGAGGCGCCCGCACCCACCACACGCTGGAGGACCCCATGATCCGCAAGCGGATCGCCGCCGTGTTCACCGCCGCCGCGCTCGTCACGGCGGGCGCGGTCACGGCCGCGGTCGTCACCCGGGAGGGGGAGCCCGCCGTGCAGCCGGCCGCGGCGGCCGTCCCGGCGTTCGACCACATCGTCCTGGTGATGTTCGAGAACAAGAAGTACTCCTCGATCAACGGCAGTTCCAGCGCGCCCTACTTCAACACCCTCGCCTCGCAGAGCGCGAAGTTCACGAACTCCTTCGCGATCACCCACCCGAGCCAGCCCAACTACGTCGCCCTCTTTTCGGGCGCGACGCAGGGCGTCACCGACGACAGCTGCCCCGCGAACCTCGGCGCGAAGGCCAACCTCGGCCAGCAGCTGATCGGCGCGGGCAAGACGTTCACCGGCTACTCCGAAGCCATGCCGTCCGACGGCTACACCGGCTGCTCCAGCGGCACCTACCGCCGGAAGCACAACAGCTGGGTCGACTTCTCGAACGTCCCGGCCGCCAGCAATGTCCGGTTCTCGAGCTTCCCGTCGGACTTCACCCAGCTCCCGACCGTTTCGTTCGTCACGCCCGATATGTGCAACGACATGCACGACTGCAGCATCAGCACCGGCGACACCTGGCTGAAGAACCACCTCGACGCCTACGCGCAGTGGGCCAAGACCCACAACAGCCTGCTGATCACCACCTTCGACGAGGACAGCGGCACGTCGGTGAACCAGATCTTCACCACGTTCACCGGTGCGAACGTCAAGGTCGGCAGCTACAGCGAATCGATCAACCACTACACCGTGCTGCGCACGATCGAGGCGTCCTACGGCCTGCCGGGCATCGGCGGCGCCGCGAGCAAGTCGCCGATCCTCGACGTCTGGCAGTAACCCGCGTGTACCTCTCCACCATCGGCCGCCGAGAGCACGCCGCGAAGGGCAAGCTCTCGGCGGTCGGCGCGAACGTCTTCGCGCTCGGCGCGGTCAGCCTGGTCACCGACGTCTCCTCGGAGATGGTCACCGCGATCCTGCCGGTCTACCTGGTGCTCGGCCTGCACCTCAGCCCCGCCGCGTACGGGCTGGTCGACGGCCTCTACACCGGCGCGACGGCGTTGCTGCGGATCGTCGGCGGGTACGTCGCCGACCGGGTCCGGCGGCGCAAGGTCGTGGCCGGCGCGGGGTACGCGCTGTCCGCGGTCGCGAAGCTCGGCCTGCTCGCCGCCGGGGCGTCGGCCGCCGCGATCGGCGCGGTCATCACGCTCGACCGCACCGGCAAAGGCCTGCGGACGGCGCCGCGCGACGCGCTGATCACGTTGTCCGCGCCCGAACCGCTGCTCGGCCGGGCGTTCGGCGTGCACCGCGCGATGGACAGCGTCGGCGCGTTCGCCGGCCCGCTGGTCGCGCTCGCCGTGCTCGCCGCGGTCGGCGCCGCCGAGCCCGACGCCTTCGACGCCGTGTTCGTCGTCAGCTTCTGCGTCGCCGCGATCGGCGTGCTGCTGCTGGTGCTGTTCGTCCGCGACCACCGGACCCCGCGCAGTGATCCGAAGACGGTCTCCCCGCGCGCGGCGGCGGCCCTGTTGCGCGGCAGCGGCGTGCGACGGCTGCTGGTGGCGGCGTGCGTGCTCGGGCTGGCCACGGTCGGCGACGGGTTCGTCTACCTGCTGCTGCAGCACAAGGAAGACATCGCCACCGGCTGGTTCCCGCTGCTGGCGGTGGGCACCAACCTCAGCTACCTCCTGCTCGCCGCGCCGCTGGGCGCGCTGGCCGACCGGATCGGGCGGCTGCCCGTGGTGCTCGGCGGGTACGGCGCGCTGGCCGTCGTCTACCTGCTGCTGGCCGGGCCGGTGTCAGGGTGGCCGTTGTTCGCGCTGGCGCTGGCGTTGTACGGCACCTTCTACGCGGCGACGGACGGCGTGCTGATGGCACTGGCCGGTCCGCTGCTGCCGGAGTCGTTGCGCACCACGGGGATTTCGCTCGTGCAGACCGTCCAGGCGCTCGCGTACTTCACCTCGTCCGTCCTCTTCGGACTGGCCTGGCAGTTCTGGGGCGCCGAGCTCGCGATCGGCGTCGCCGCGGGCGCGGCGGTCGTCGCGATCGGCGTGACGTTCGCCGTCCTCTCCCCTCGGAAGGCTGCCGCATGAAGGTCCGGATCCTGATCGCCGTCGCCGGCGTGCTCGTGCTGGCCGGTGCGGCGGTCGCGTACGTCGGGTTCGCGAGCGCGCGCGGCCACGACGTCACCGCGACCGGCGCGATCAGCCTCTCCCCCGGCCCGCGGCTGCTGTTCCGCAGCACGGCCGACGCCGACCGCGGGCACATCGCGACGGTGTCCACCACCGATCCGGGCGGCCCACGGACGGTCTCGCCGCTGTCCTGCAGCCGGGTGTACGCCGCCGGCGGCACCGGGCTCTGCCTGCGCCCGGACGGCGACCTGACCACCTACCAGCTGGCGGTGCTGGACGCGCAACTGACGTCCAAGCGCGAGATCCCGCTCGTCGGGCTGCCAAACCGGGCGCGCGTGTCGGCGGACGGGCGGATGCTCGCGTGGACGGTGTTCGTGACCGGGGATTCCTACAACGGCGGCATGTTCTCCACCCGCGCCGGCATCCTGGACACCGCGACCGGCGACCTGGCCGGCACGCTCGAGGACTACGCGGTGACCCTCGACGGCAAGCCGTACCAGGCGGCCGACCTCAACTTCTGGGGCGTCACGTTCACCGCCGACGACCGCCACTTCTACGCGACGATGTCGTCCGCGGGTCACCGGTACCTCGTCGCGGGCGACTTCGCCGCGCACACGATCCGCACGATCCGGGAAAACGTCGAATGCCCGTCGCTGTCCCCGGACGGCACGCGGGTGGCGTTCAAGGCCGCGGTGGACGGCGACCCGGCCCGCGGCTGGCGGCTGTCGGTGCTGGACCTGGCGGCCTCGAAGGTGACGCCGCTGGCGGAGACCCGCAGCGTGGACGACCAGCCGGCCTGGCTCGACGACCACACGATCGGCTACGGCGTGGCGCGCGGGCCGGGCCACGCCGACGTCTGGTCGGTGCCGGCCGACGGCACCGGCGCGCCCCGGCTGCTGATCCCGGAGGCGGAATCGCCGGCCGCGCTCGGGTCGTAGCGGTCAGTCCAGCTTGCGGAGGCCGTCCAGGATGCGGCGCATGAGGTCGTTGTCCGGGGCCGCGAACGCGAACTGCGGCGCGAGCACGCGGCCGGCCGGGCGCGGGGGCGGCAGGGTCCGGGGCACCCGCCAGGGCAGGCCGTCCAGCGACGACTCGCGGCCCGTCTGCCGCGGGATCGGCAGGGTCGGCAGCGCGATCGTGCCCGCCTCCGCCAGCCGCCGCGCCGACTGCTCGAAGCGCAGGCGGGCCTGGATGCCGGCCACCGTCCAGTCCGGCTCGTCGTCCGGCTCGGCGGGGACGCGGCGCGGGCGCCGCTCGAGGGTGATCGCCCAGGCCGCGGCGGCCAGGGCCGGGAGCAGCAGGCCGGCCACGATGGCGAGGCTGGGCAGGTCGGCGGCCATCAGGCGGCCCCGGCGACGGGTAACAGCATGGCGTTCACTTCCGGACGGACGGTTATTCCGAAGCATGGCCGGCACCTGGCTATTCGATGTGAACGGATTTCGCGGACCCCGGAGCCCCATCATGAACGAGGCGGCGACACTGCCGCAAGCGGCCGGACGACGGTCACCCATCCGGCAGTGGAACCGCAGGTCAGGGCCGGTTTCGGGGTAGCCGGAAACAGCCCCTCACCCAGTAGTACGGACGCGCGGGACAGCCGGTTCAGTTTTGTTTTGTACAGCTCGTGTACACCCGCGCGGCAAACTCGCGGAATGCGCATTTCGACCTGGCTCGTGGCCGCCACGCTCGCGCTCACCGGCCTCGCACCCGCGTCCCCGGCCCTCGCCGCGGACGGCAACCCCCTCGAGAAGACCAACGGCTTCTACGTCGACCCGGACTCCAACCCGGCGGTGTGGGTCCGCGACCACCCGGCCGACAGCCTCGCGGGCCCGATCAAGACGTCGATCGCGACCAAGCCCGGCGCCCGCTGGTTCGGCAACTGGAGCGGCGACATCCGCACCGCGGTCGACAAGTACACCTACGCCGCCGACGTCGCCGACAAGCTGCCGGTCCTGGTCGCCTACAACATCCCCGGCCGCGACTGCGGCGGCGAGTCGACCGGCGGCGCGGGCAGCCCGCAGGCCTACCGCGACTGGATCTCGGCGTTCGCCGACGGCATCGGCGGCAAGCCGGCGATCGTCGTCCTCGAGCCGGACGCGCTCGCCCAGCTCGACTGCCTGACCGGCACCGCCCGCACGGACCGCGTCGACCTGCTGAAGTTCGCCGCGACGCAGTTCGCCCAGAAGGCGCCCAACACCTGGGCCTATATGGACGGCGGCAACGCCACCTGGATCCCGGCGGCGACGATGGCCTCGCGGCTGAAGGAGGTGGGCGTCCAGTCCATCCACGGCTTCGTGCTCAACGTGTCCAACTTCTACACCACGGCCGAGTCGACCACCTACGGCAAGGCGGTCGGCTCGGCCCTCGGCTACGCGGCGCCGTTCGTGGTCGACTCCAGCCGCAACGGCAACGGCCACGGCACGGACTCCGAGTGGTGCAACCCGCCGAAGCGCAAGCTGGGCGCGACGTCCCAGCTCGGCGGCGGCCCGGAGATGCAGCTGTGGATCAAGGTCCCGGGCGACTCCGACGGCAGCTGCGGGTACGGCACGGGCATCCCGGCGGGAACGTTCAGCCCGGTGCTGGCCGACCACCTGATCAAGGGCGATTGACCAGGTCGCACGAGGTCGCCAGCTCCGCCGGGGTCGCTCCGGCGGGGCGGGCGATCGTCGCCGACGCCGGCGGGCGCACCCCGCGCAGCCAGCCCGCCAGCGCGTCGAACGCCGTCCGGAAGCACGGGCCCAGCGGCCGCAGGCGGTCCGGGTATTGGTCCACCAGGCCGTCGACGTGGTTGCCGCCCTCGACGCGGTAGTAGCGGTGCAGCGCGCCGCGGCCCGCGTCGGTGATCATCCGGTCGTAGACGTCGGAGTCGCGGGTGATCGGCAGCAGCGTGTCCAGCGTGCCGTGCAGCGTCAGCAGCGGCTTGCCGATCCGGCCCGTCAGCGAGATCCGCTCCACCGCCCGGGCCACGGACGCGGGCCGGGAAGAGTACGCGTAGTCCGCGTCACACGACGGCGTTCCCGAGGTGCAGAACGGGGTTCCGGCTTCCAGCGCGCCGTCGAACGACGGGTCGACCTCCTCGCGGTAGATCCGCTGGGTCAGGTCCCAGTAGACGCGGTAGTGGTAGTCCCACAGGAATTCCGACCCCGGTGCGAACCCCGCGTCCAAAATGGACTGGTGGGCCGAGGCGGAACCCGCCGCGTACGCCGGGTACGCCCGGAGCGCCGGCGGCAGGAACGTGAACAAGTTCGGTCCATCGGCACGCCACAGCGTTCCCTCCCAGTCGACGCCCCCGTCGTAGAGCCACGGCCGGTTCTCCAGCTGCCACCGCACCAGGTACCCGCCGTTGGACAGGCCGGCGGCGAGGGTCCGCGCCGGCGGGCGCCCGTAGTGGCGCGTCAGCGCGCCCTTCGCGGCCACCGTCAGCTGCGTGACGCGCGTGTTCCACTCCGCCAGCGCGTCGCCCGGCCGGCCGCCGTCGGTGTAGAACGCCGCGCCCGTGTTGCCCTTGTCGGTCGCGGCGAAGGCGTAGCCCTCGGCCAGCGCCTGGTCGCCGATCGCGCGGTCGTTCGCGTACTGGCGGCGCACGCCGGGCGCGCCGGCGACGACGAGGCCGCCGTTCCAGCGGTCGGGCAGCCGCAGCACGAACTGGGAGTCGTGGTTCCAGCCGTGGTTCGCGTTCGACGTCGAGGAGTCCGGGAAGTACCCGTCGACCTGGACGCCGGGGACGCGGCCCGGCACCGGCAGCCCCGCCGACGTCAGCCCGGCCCAGTCGGCCACGACGGTGTGGCCCGACTCGAGCGTGCCCGTCGTCGTCAGGTCGTCGAGGCACTCGGCCACGGACTTCTCCGCGCCCGGCACGTCGACCCGGCAGCGCCCGGCCGAAGCCGACGCCGGGGCGGGCAGCGCCGCCACGAGCGCACCCGCCACCACCAAGCTCAGCCAACCCCGCACGGCCCACCTCCGGTCTCGTCGATGGGACAGAACTCAAGCGCGTGCCCCGCCGGAGAGCCACCCCGCCGGTCACCATGAATCCGCGGGGCGATGTGGTGGACGGCCACATGGTCCGAACCTCCCGGACCGGCTTAGCGTCGTCGGAAACCCTCTCAACGACGAGAAGGACTTCACCATGCGCAAGCTCGCCTTCGCCGGACTGGCCGCGATCGCGGCCGCCGCCCTCACCACGACCGGACTGGCCTCCGCTGCCGATCCACCCGCCGCGTCCCTGGTCCAGGTGACGAACTTCGGCGCCAATCCCGGTGCGCTGGCGATGTACACCTACACGCCCGCCGGGCTCGAAACCGGCCGCCCGGTCGTCGTCGCCCTGCACGGCTGCACGCAGAGCGCGGCGGACTACTACGCCCACTCGGGCTGGCCCGCGCTGGCCGACCGGTGGCGGTTCGAAGTGGTGTTCCCGCAGCAGTCGACCGCGAACAACTCGCTGAAGTGCTTCAACTGGTTCTCCACCGCCGACGACACCCGCGGCAACGGCGAGGCCGCGTCCGTGAAGTCCATGGTGGACAAGGCGGTCGCCGACCACGGCTCGGACACCTCGCGCGTCTTCGTGACCGGGCTGTCGGCGGGCGGCGGGATGACCGCGGACCTGCTCGCGGCCTACCCGGACGTCTTCGCCGGCGGCGGCATCAACGCGGGCTTGCCGGCCCAGTGCGCCACGAGCGTCACCGAAGCGACGAACTGCCAGCAGAACGACCAGCACCTGAGCCCGGCCCAGTGGGCGGCGAAGGCCACCGCGCAGTACCCCGGCTACGGCGGGCCGTGGCCGCGCGTCGCGATCTGGCAGGGCACCGGCGACTACACCGTCTACCCGGTCAACGGCACCGAGCTGCGTGACCAGTGGACGGCGGTGCACGGCGTTTCCCAGACGCCCACGAGCACCCAGTCCCTGCCCGGCGGCACGACGCTGACGAACTACGGGGACAAGGTCCAGCTGTACTCCATCGCGGGCATGGGCCACGGCACCGCCGTCGACCCGGGCACCGGCACGACGCAGTGCGGCAGCACCGGCGCGTACTTCCTCGCCGGGATCTGCTCCAGCTACTACACCGGCGTGTTCTGGGGGCTGGACAAGGGATCCGGGTCCACGACGACGGCCGCGCCGCCGACCACCACCACGACGAGCACCGCGCCGTCGGGGACGTGCGTGAACGCCAGCAACTACGCCCACACGCAGGCCGGGCGCGCGCACCAGAGCGGCGGCCAGACGTACGCGAACGGCTCGAACCAGGCCATGGGGCTGTGGAACACCTTCACTACGCACGCGCTGAAGGAGACGTCACCGGGCTACTGGGTCATCGCCGACGGGCAGTGCTAGAGGAAGATCCGCATCGGGTTGAGGTCGTCGTAGCCGTGCGGCTCGGTCAGCCGGCCGAGCCGCACGGGCACGTCGTAGAGCCGGCCGGGCGCGAACCGGCCCCAGAACCCGCGCAGGCCGGGCACGATCACCTTGACCACGGGCAGGCCGATGTCGGGACGCGTCTGGTCGAGCACGAACACCTCGAGCCCGGCGTCCTCCAGCCTGCCCCGCACCAGGTTCAGGTCCGCCAGCAGGTCGGGCGAGGAGACGTCGGCCGCGGGTGCGGCGCACTCCGGGCCGGGCAGCAGGTACGGCTCGGTGGCCACGGTCGCGTCCCGCAGCCACCGCACCGCGTCCGGGTCGTCGCCGCCGTCCCAGCCGTCGAGGATCGCGGGCACCATCTGGTTCAGCTCGGTCAGCGCGCGCCGCAGGGCGACCGCCGGGTCGAGGTGCGCGCCGAAGCCCAGCATGATCGCCTCGCGGGGCCCGCCGATGTGGCGGGAGATCGCGGTGTACACGGGTATCCCGAGGTCGGAGGTGACGTCGAGGACCCAGAGCTCGCGGCCCAGCCCGGCGTACGCCTCGCGCAGCTCCGCGACCCAGGGGTCCGCTGCCGCGTCCAGGTCGACCGCCGGCTGCCGGGTGCGGTTGTACCACCACAGTGCGACGGCGTCGCGCTCCACGACTTCGAGCATCCCTTGCAGCGTGGCGTCTTCCAGGGTGCCGCCCGCGGCGTTGCCGTTGGAGTCGGCGAGCACGGACGGCGGCCCGGGCGCGCCGAAGTACAGCAGCGCGGTGGGGAACAGCCGGTGCTCGCCGCGGGTCAGCGACCACACCGGCGTCCAGTCGAGCTCGGCGTCCTCGTCGAACGGCTCGGCGACGAACTGGAACGGCCCGTGCGCCGCGTTGCCGCGCGCCCGGTCGGCGAACTGCCGTTCGTGGAACAGCTGGCACGTATCGGGGTGCACCGCTTTGTCGCCCAGCGAACGGAAACTGGCGCGCACCCGTTCTTCGTCGCCGTCGTAGTGCCCGCTGTGCCGCTCGAGGGCCTCGCACAGCGCACCGACTTCGGCCTGGATCGGGGTGACGCCCTTACCGCCGTTCTCGCTGCGCAACGCCGTGCGCAGCCGCTCCGCCCCACGCCTTCCCAGCGCGGTGTTCGGCCCGGAGCGGTAGGACGCGAACAGGGCCGGGCCACGCGTGTCGCGGCGCAGTTCCGTGACGACGCCGGTCAGCGGGCTGACCAGGTGCCGGTAGGTGTCGAGCACCTGTTCCGGCGGCAGCACGCGGTGCCCGCCGCCGTCGGTGCGGGACTTCGGCCGGGACTCGAACACCACGGGCCGGCGCGTCCGTTCGCGCACCAGGCCGGGGTCTCCGCAGGACACGCACTGCGGACGGGCGCGCACCGCGTGCCGTTCGCCGGTCAGGTCGCGGCTGTCGAACGTCCACAGCGCCCGTTGGTCCGGGTACCGCTGCCCGGCCAGCCACTTCACCGCTTCGAGCGCGACCAGGTTGAGCGCGACCGCGGTCAGCGGGGCGAGGGAAACCCGCGGGCGCGGCACCGGACCGGGCAGGCCGAGCGCGTCCCGCACGTGGGCTTCGGCGGGCCGGTTGCCCCAGAGCCGGGCGGCCAGGCAGTGCCAGCACGGGCCCTCGCCGGGAGTGAAGAACGGGCCGAGCCACACCCGCGCCCCGACGGTCTTGGCCAGCAGCCACGGCCGCCCGGACGCCCGGTGCTCGGCGTCCACATCGGACAGATGCTCGGCCAGGTAGTCGTCGCACAGCACGAGGGAGAGGTCGGCGTCTTCGGCCACCGTGAGCCCGGCCGCGCGCAGGACGTCCACCGTCGCGGGATCCGCGCCGCGCAGCGCGATCCGGCCGTGCGCGGCTTCGCCGTCCACGGCGTCCCAGTAAGCCGATTCGGCGTCGGAGACCGCGGGCCGCAGACCGATCAGCCCGGCTTCGGCGAGCCGCGTCAGCACCCCGGAGGCCTCGTCGGCGGGGACGCCGGCGGGCAGTTCCCGGCGCAGGGCCGCGAAGTCCCTGGTGCCGTCGAGCAACGGGACCAGGGACTCCAGGTGCGGCCCGCGCAGGGCTGTCGCGCCTTCTTCGGAAAGCACGTACACCGCGTCGCCGGGCACCACCGCGGTACTGAGGTGCCGCTTGAACCCGACGACCGGCGGGGTGGGTTCGGTCACCTACAAGGGCTGACCGACGGACGAACCGGGTCCGCCACCCAGGTGTAGCACAGCCGCGCCTGGGACCCGGTGGACCGGCTGCCGTCGAGCCGGTCGATCGCCAGTCCGGTCGCTTCCGCCGGGACGACGTCGAACGCCGCCGCGAGCGCGCTTTCGAATTCCTTCACGAGAACCCCCATCGTTTCGGCATCCGTCGGCTTCCACCGTGCCCGGTGGCGGCGCGTCCCGCTAGGGCCGCCCGGCGCAATGGCACTGGTCCGCGGCACGCTGGAAGAAATCACCGCGAGCCGAGGCGGTGCAGGCGCAGGGCCAGCTGGATCTCCAGCGCGCGGTCCGGCGTCTGCCAGTCCTCGCCCAGCAGCGAGGCCACCCGCTCCAGCCGCTGCACGACGGTGTTCACGTGGACGTGCAGGACGTCCTTCGTGCGCGCGAGCTGCGCCCCGTTCGCGAAGTACGCCCGCAGCGTCGCGACCAGCTCGGTGCCGCGGCGCCCGTCGTAGTCGAGGACCGGCCCGAGGGTCTGGCGGACGAACGCGTCGAGGTCCGCTCGGTCGCCGAGCAGCTGGCCGAGGAACCCGAGCCCGGCCATCGCCGCGCCTTCGCCGGTGCGGCCGAGCGCGAGCAGGGCGCGGACGCAGCGGGCGGCTTCGGCGTGGGCGTCCGCGATGGCCGACGGGCCGCTCGCCGGGCCGGCCGCGCCCACCGTGACCGGGCGGCCGGTCGCCGCGCCGAGGTCGGCGGCCACGCGCCGGGCCAGTTCGTCCGGATCGCCCGCGCCGAGCAGCACGACCTCCTCCGCGTGCACGCCGACCAAGGTCGCGTGCCGGGCGGCCGCGCTCGCCACCCGCCGCCGCGAGCCGCCGTCGGCGTGCGCGACCAGGACCGCGTGCGGCGCCGACAGGTCGATGCCCAGCCGGCGGCCGCGGGCCAGCAGCGCGCGGGGGTTGCGGTCCGGCGCGGTCAGGAGGTCGGTGAGCAGCTCGCCGCGGACCTCGTCCTCGGCCCGCACCACCGACCGGCGGAGCATCAGCAGCAGCGCCGTCACGACGCCGGCGCGTTCGAACAGCCGCCGGTCGGGGCCGGTGAGCCCGGCGCGGCCGGTCAGCACCAGGCTGCCGAGCAGCTCGGGACCGGCCTGCACCGCGCAGACCCAGCAGTCCTTCGTGGACACCGCGCGCCCGGCGGTGCGGGCCGCGGCGAGCGCGGCCGGGTCGAGCGCGGCCGGGGCCGCCGAACTGGCCAGCAGCGTGCCGTCGGCGTCGTACACCGTGAGGTCGCCGTGCAGCACGCCGGCGACGGCGTCGGCGACGTCGGGCAGGTCGCCGCCGCGCAGCACCAGGTCGGTGAGCCGGTCGTGGGCGTCCTCGGCGCGTTCCATCGCCTCGTTCTGCGCGCGGATCGTCGCGTTGGCCTCGTTGAGCTCGGCGACCGCGCGGCGCGTCTGGTCGAGGAGGTTCGCGCTGTCCAGCGCGATGGCCGCGTGGTCGGCCAGCGATGACAGCAGGGCCACTTCGTCCGCGGTGAACTCCCGCGTGGCGCGGTCGGAGGCGAACAGCACGCCGAGCACCTTGGGGCCGATCGCGAGCGGGACGCCGAGGATCGCGGTCAGGCCTTCGTCCTTGACGCCGGAGTCGATGTGGCGGGTGTGCTTGAACCGCTCGTCGTTGAAGTAGTCCGAAGTCGCGTACGGCCGCGCGGTTTGCGCGACCAGCCCGCCGAGGCCCTCCCCCATGCCGAGCACGATCTGCTGGAACTCCGCCGACACCGAGCCGTCGCTGACCCGGACGTAAGTCTTGTTCTCGGATTCGCGGTTCAGCGAAAGGTAGGAGACGTCGACGCCGAGCAGGGCCCGCGCGCGGCGGACGATCGAGCGCAGCACGGTGTCCGGATCGGACAGTGCGGCGAGCTCGCTCGCGGTCTCGAACAACGCGGTCAGCTGGGCCTCGCGCCGCCGGTGCTCGGCGAGCGTCTCCCGGATCCGCAGGGCCAGCTCGCCCGCGCTGGCCAGCGCGGCCAGGTCGCCCGCGCCGAGGGTGCCTTCGGCGCGGGCCGCCACGACGACGTGCGCCAGCTGCTCGGTGCTCGCCCCGGAGGCGAGCAGGTCGAGCAGCCGGCGCAACGCGTCGGAAGGTGCGGTCACGGCGGTCATGCTAGGGCGAAACGGTCGCCTGTTCCGCCTCGACACTGCCGTCGTGCAGCGACTGGCCGCGGGTCTCGCGGGCCGCCAGCAGCGCGATCACGGTGAGCAGGCACATCCCCGCGACGTACAGCGACACCGGCACGGTGCTGCGCCAGGCCGAGAACAGCGCCACGGCGATCAGCGGCGCGACGGCCCCGGCCGCGATCGAGGAGAGCTGGCCGCCGACCGACAGCCCGGTGTAGCGGACACGGGTCGGGAACTGCTCGGCGAAGAAGGCCGCCTGCGGGCCGTACATCGCGCCGTGCAGCACCAGCCCGACGGTGGTGGCCAGGACGATCACCGCCGACGACTTCGTGTCCAGCAGCGCGAAGAACGCGAAGGCCCACACGGCCATCCCGATCGCGCCGAACAGGTAGACCGGGCGGCGCCCGACGCGGTCGGACAGCGCGCCCCAGACCGGGATGGTCACGAAGTGCACGGCCGAGCCGATCAGGACCGCGGTCAGGCCCATGCCCTTCGGCAGGTGCAGCCCGGTCGTGACGTACACCAGGATGAACGCGGTGATCACGTAGTACGACACGTTTTCGGCCATCCGGGCGCCGATGGTGATCAGCACCTCGCGCCAGTTGTTGCGGAAGACTTCGACGACGGGGACGTGCTTCTCGTCGCGCTCCTCGGCCCGCTGCTGGGCGGCGAGGAACACCGGCGACTCGGAGACGGCCAGCCGGATCCACAGCCCGATCAGCAGCAGCACCGCCGAGAGCAGGAACGGCACCCGCCAGCCCCAGGACAGGAACGTCGCGTCGGACTGCGTCGCGGACAGGATCGCCAGGACGGCGGTGGCCAGCAGGTTGCCGCCCGGCGCGCCGCACTGCGGCCAGCTCGCCCAGAACCCGCGGCGGCGGTCGTCACCGTGCTCGGAGACGATCAGGACCGCGCCACCCCATTCCCCGCCGAGCGCGAAGCCTTGGACGAGACGGAGCAGCGTCAGCAGCAAGGGAGCCGCGACGCCCGCCGAGGCGTACGTCGGCAGCACGCCCATGAGCGCGGTCGAGCCACCCATCAGCGTCAGGCTGACGATGAGCAGCTTCTTCCGCCCGAGCCGGTCGCCGAAGTGCCCGAAGACCAGGCCGCCGATCGGGCGGGCGAGGAACCCGACCGCGTAGGTCAGGAACGCCAGCAGCGTGCCGGTGAGCGGGTCCGCGGTCGGGAAGAACAGCTTGTTGAACACCAGCGCGGCGGCCGAGGTGTAGAGGAAGAAGTCGTACCACTCGATGGTGGTGCCGATCAGGCTCGCGCCGACGATCTTGGCGATCGCCGATCGGTGGGGTTGGCTCACTGCGGGCTCCACTTCCTTGTGGTCGGGCGGGATCTAGGCGGCGGTCCAGCCGCCGTCGAGCGGGATGGACGCCCCGGTGATGTGGCCGGCGCGCGGGGAGCACAGCCACACCACCAGGGAAGCGACGTCGTCGGGTTCGATGAGCTTCTTGATCGCGGCGCGCCGGAGGAGGACCTCGGCGACGACGTCCTCGCGCGGGATGTCGTGCTCCGCGGCCTGTGCGTCGATCTGGCCGTCGACCAGCGGGGTCCGGACGTACCCGGGGTTCACGCAGTTGCTGGTGACCCCGTGCGCGGCCCCTTCGAGGGCGGCGACCTTGGAGAGCCCTTCGAGCCCGTGCTTGGCGGCGACGTAGGCGGCCTTGTACGGGGAGGCGCGCAGCCCGTGGACGCTCGACATGTTGACGATCCGGCCCCGGCCGTGCGCGTACATCGCCGGGAGGACGTGGCGGATCAGCAGGAAGGGCGCGGTGACCATCAGCGCCTGGATGCGCGCGAAGACGTCCGGCGGGAAATCCTCGATCGGCGCGACGTGCTGGATGCCGGCGTTGTTGACGAGGATGTCGACCTCGGCGGGCAGCGCGCCGATGGCGGCGGGGTCGGTCAGGTCGGCGGCGTGCGCCCAGCCCCCGGCTTCGGTGGCGGCGGCTTCGGCGCGTTCGGCGTCCACGTCGACGACGTGCACCTTGGCCCCGGCCGCCGCGAGAGCGCGGACGCAGGCGAGGCCGATGCCCCCGGCCCCGCCGGTCACGAGGGCGGTGCGTCCGTCCAGATCGCTGGTCATGGACGGGAACGGTAAGCGTGACCCGCGTCGCGGGCCATGTGCGCGGCGGCTACAAGCCGGGAAGATCCCATGGTGCCGCCGCACACCTGTCAGCGCGCCAGCATCGCCAGGTAGTGCGCGTTGCTCATCACGCCGAGGACGTTGCCGAACGGGTCGACGACCGACGCCGTCACGAAGCCGGGCCCGCGCTCGGTGATCGGCTCGTGCTCCTTCGCGCCCAGCTCGTGGAGGCGCGCGACGGCCGCCTCGAGGTCGTCGACGTGCCAGTAGACGATCTCGCCGCTCGCCCCGCCCCGGCTCTCCGGGACGTACTTCCGGTCGATCAGCCCGAGTTCGTGCTGGTGGTCGCCGACGCGGAACTCGGCGTACCCGGGCCGCTGGAAGTACGGCTCGATGCCGAGGAACTCCGCGTACCACTCCTTCGCGGCCTCGTGGTCGTCGGCGAAGTACGAAACGGTGGCCATTCCTCGCAGCATGACTGCTCCTCTCAAGCGGTGTGGCGCCATCATGCGGAGTGAAAGTGCGCACGGAGTGAGCACTTTTCCTGCGACACTTCCCCCGTGCGTGCCGACCGCCTCGTGGCCACCCTCCTGCTGATGCAAACCCGCGGCCGCGTCACCGCGGGCGAACTGGCCGCCGAGCTGGAGATCTCCGTCGCCACCGCCCGCCGCGACCTCGAAGCCCTGTCAGCCGCCGGCGTGCCCGTCTACCCGCAGCCCGGCCGCGGTGGCGGCTGGCAGCTCGTCGGCGGCGCGCGCACCGACCTCTCCGGCTTGAGCGCCCGCGAAGCGCAGGCCCTGTTCCTCCTGGCCGGCCCGGCCGCGGCCACCGCGCCGGAGGTCAAGTCGGCGCTGCGGAAGCTCATGGGCGCGCTGCCGGGCACGTTCCGGGCGGACGCCGAGGCGGCGGCGGACGCGGTCGTCGTCGACCAGGCGGGCTGGGGCGAGCGCCCGAAGGAGCGGCCGCCGATGGTCGAGCTGCTGCGGGACGCGGTCATCGCCCGCCGCCGCGTCCGCTTCACCTACACCGGCCGCGACCGCGTGGTCGACCCGTGGGGCCTGGTCGACAAGGACGACGTCTGGTACCTGGTCGCGGGCACGGACAAGGGCCGCCGGACGTTCCGCGTCGACCGGATCGCCGCGGCCACCCCCACCGAGGAGGCCGCGGACCGGCCGACGGACCTGGAGCTGGCGAAGGTCTGGCAGGAGGTCGTCGAGGAGGTCGAGACACGCCGTTCGCTGCTCACCGCGGACGTGGTGCTGGCCCGGCGCCACCTCGGCGTCATGCGGGACCGGTTCGGACGGCACTGCGAGCTGGTGGCCGAGCTGCCGGACGACCGCGTGCGGGTGCGGGTCGCGGCACCCGCGCCGATCATGATCGCGCAGGAGCTGGCGGGCTGGGGCGCGCTCGTCGACGTCGAGGGCCCGGAGCCGGTGCGGGCGGAGCTGGCGCGCCTGGGCGCCGAGCTGGTTGCCCGTTATGCCCGATAACTCCGGCAGGCCGCCGACACGGCCCGTATCGGGCCTGCTCACGCCGTTGCCGGCGCCGGAACCCCGCCCTTGAACGCCGTTTGCCCGCTATGCTCGGTGAACGCCGTTAATCGGTCCACTATGGACATTAGGAAGACCTACTACGAGTGTCCGTTACTCACCGGTATCTGGCCGTTCGGAGTATCCGTGATCACCCGTTTGCTGTTACTGTGACGCCTCCGTGACCTGAACGTGTGTTCGGTGACACTGCGGTGAGGGCAGACGATGCGTGACGATGTGGTCGAGGCGAGTGCGGTGGTCGGGCACACGCCGGACGTGGTGTGGCAGATCGTCGGATCGCCGGAGTGGTACGCGCGGTTCGTGCCGGAGATCAGCTGGTGCGAGGTCCAGGAACCGGCCTCGCGCGGCCGGGGGCCGAAAGGCGTGATCCGGATCGTCCCCGAGCGGGGACCGATGCTGGAGGCTCAGGTGCAGGCCGTCGTGTACCGGCCGGGCGAGCACGTGGTGTGGTGCGGCGTCCCGGACGACGGCACGTGGGTCTCCCTGGAGCTGAGACCCCTGGCGGGCGGCAAGACCGAGCTGTTCGTCCGGATGATGCTGCCGCCGGCGTACCTGGATCTGGTCTCGTCGATCAAGAAGGACGTCCGCGCGCTGGCCCGGCGGCTCGACCTGCACCTGGCCGGGCAGTACGACCCCGACGCCGACCGCGACGGCAACAAGGCGACCAAGCTGCGCACCACGAGCGTGCTGCTGCGCGCCGGCGTGCTCAGCCCCGCCCGGCCGGACAAGCTGGCCCGCCAGCTCCAATCCCTCGCGCAGTGGGGCGCCACCGTCGCGGGCGGCTACCAGGCCGCGGCCGGCCGCGTCCCCGACGAGCCCGCTCTGCACGACGAGCGCAACCTCCGCACCTTCCGCCAGGTCCAGGAGCGCAGCAACCGGCTCGCCAACGCGCTGAGCGAGCTCGGCGTCGCCGAACGCGACCGGATCGCGCTGATGTGCCGCAACCACTCCGCGATGGTCGAGTCGTTCGTAGCGGCCAGCAAGCTCGGCGCCGACGTCGTCCTGCTGAACACCGGCCTGTCCGCGGCTTCGGTCAAGGACGTGCTCGCCGAGCACAAGCCGTCCGCCGTGCTGGCCGACGACGAATTCGCGCAGACCATCGCGAACGTCCCCGGCGACTTCGCCCGGATCAGCACTTGGCCGGACGCCGACGCCGGCTACCCGACCGTCGACGAGCTGATCCACGCCGCGCCCGCCGACCCGCCGAAGCCGGTCGAGCGGCCGGGCCGGCTGGTCGTGCTCACCTCCGGCACCACCGGGACGCCGAAGGGCGCCCGCCGTCCCACGCCGAAGGGCCTGGGCTCCGCCGCGGCGATCCTCGACCGCATCCCGCTGCGCGCCTCGGACCGGATCCTCGTGGCGGCGCCGCTGTTCCACAGCTGGGGTCTCGCCGCGATGCAGCTCGGCATGGCGCTGCGGGCGTCGCTGGCGCTGACCCGCAAGTTCGACGCCGAAGAGACGCTGCGGACGATCGCCGAGCAGAAGTGCGACGCGCTGTTCGTCGTGCCGATCATGCTGCAGCGGATCATGGACCTGCCCGAACGGGTCCGCGCGCGCTACGACCTGTCGTCGCTGCGGATCGTGGCGAGCAGCGGCTCGGCGATGTCGGGCGCGTTCGTCACGTCGTTCATGGACACCTTCGGGGACGTCCTCTACAACTTCTACGGCTCGACCGAGGTGTCCTGGGCGAGCATCGCCGACCCCGCCGACCTGCGCGCGGCCCCGACGACGGCCGGGCGCTGCCTGCTCGGCACCCGCCTGGCCATCCTCGACGAGGACCGCAAGCCGGTGCCGCCCGGCGGCGAGGGCCAGATCTTCGTCGGCAACGACATGCTCTTCGACGGCTACACGAACGGCACGGATCCGGCGCGCGCGGCGGACCTGATGGCCACCGGCGACGTCGGCTACCTCGACGCGGCGGGCCGCCTGTTCGTCACCGGCCGGGCCGACGAGATGATCGTTTCCGGTGGTGAGAACGTCTTCCCGCGCCCGGTCGAGGAGGCACTGGTCGCGCTGCCCGGCGTCCACGACGCGGCGGTGGTCGGGGTGGCGGACGCGGAGTGGGGTCAGCGCCTGGCCGCGTACGTCGTGCCCCGGCGCGGCGCTTCGCTGCACGCCGAGGACATCCGCGCGTACATCCACCAGCGGCTGGCCCGGTTCGCCGTGCCGCGGGACGTCTACTTCGTACCGGACCTCCCCCGCAACGCGACGGGCAAGATCCTCAAGCGCCTCCTGCACGACGACACCTGGCCGGCGACCTCCGAGTACTGATGCCGTGGCTCCCCAGGCCCCACCGAACACCCCAATGTGGCGTTGGGTGCGTCAGACGCACCCAATGTGGCGTTCGGTGCGTTGGACGCACCGAACGCCACATTGGGGCGCTTGGGGACCGGCCGGTCAGCCCACCGGCTGACGCAGCACGGTCTTGAGCTTCGCGGGCGCCACCCGGCGCGGATCGCCGAGGTAGACCTCGTGGTGCAGCCCGGCGGGCTCGAGTCCTTGCCGCTCCAGGAATTCCCCGTGCAGGCGGGCCAGCAGCGGGCCTTCGTCGTCGTACGAGCCGATGTGCAGCGCCTGCGCGCACCGGCCCTCGTGCAGCTTTTCGAGGCGGACCGGCGCGTCGATCTTCTTCTTGCGCCGCACGGTTTCCCGGGCTTCCTCGACGGCGTCCTCACCGATCCACGGCGGCAGCGCGATGAGCATCGTCCACTGCCAGGAGTCCTTGGCCCGCACGGTGAAGGCGGCGTAGTCGTCCGCCCACCACAGCCCTTCCAGCGGGCCGACGACGAAGTCTTCGCCGGCGCTCTTCGCCGTCATCTTGATCGTGTAGGCGAAAGCGTAGAGCGCTTCGACGGCCTTTTTGTAGGCCTCCGCCGTGTTCGGGTTGCCGCGGCCGTCGAGCGCGAGGAACTGCTGTTCGGGCACGTCGAGCAGGGCCCAGTCGGTGTTCTTGGGCGCGTAGAGCTGCTTCAGCTCTTTCTTGAGGTCGTACGACATCAGGACATCCCCTCCAGCCAGGTGGCTTCCGCTTCGAGCTGCGCGATCGAGTAGTCGAAGATCGCCCGGACGAACGGCGGCGCGTCCGGCTGGGCCGCGGCCGCGCGCCGCACTTCGGCCAGCCGCTCCCCGACCGCTTCGGCCCGCCGGGCCAGCGCCGCGGCGACCCGGCCGGGCGCCACGGCCGGGCTGTTCGCCAGCCCGACGAGCACCGGCGGGTGCACCGGCCGCAGTTCGGCGATGGCGGCTTCCGCGGCGGCCGCGCACGCCTGCCGCCCCGCGTCCGTGGCCGTGTACGTCTTCTTCGCCTTGGCGTGCGCGCGGTCCTGCTCGACTTCGGCGACCAGGCCGCGGTCGCGGAGTTTGCCGAGCACGTAGTAGATCGAGCTGAACCCGAGCGCCGTCCACTCGCGCATGCCGCGTTCGGAGACGACTTCGTCCAGTTCGTAGCCGTGCCTCGGCCGCTCGACCACCAGGCCGAGCACCGTCAGTTCCGCGTCCGTCAGCACACTCTTATCCTAGCACTAGAATACTCGGCTTCCGGAAATTGTCGGTGGGTGCTGGCATGCTTCAGCGAGTACCGGAAAGCGAGGGAGAACAGTGGGGGGACAGGTGGTGACGGCGGTGCCGTGGACCGCGGAACGCGTGGCCGGGCTGGCGCCGGATCCCGCGTCGGAGAAGGCGGGCCGGGCGCTCGCGGCGCCGGCGAAGTGGTCGGGCGCGGGCGCGTCCGAAGACGCCGTGTGGGGCTTCTGCCAGGGCAGTGGCAAGAAGCCGTACCAGACGTGCGTCGAGCTCGCCGAGCCCGCGTTCCGGTGTTCCTGTCCCAGCCGGAAGTTCCCGTGCAAGCACGCGCTGGGGCTGCTGATGCTGTGGGCGGCCGGGAAGATCGACACCGGGCCCGCGCCGGAGTGGGTGCACACGTGGCTGGCCGAGCGAGCCGATCGCGCCCGGCGGGCGGAGAAACGCGCGGAAGCGGCCGGGCCGAAGGACGAAGAGGCCGCCGCTCGCCGCGCGGGGGAACGTGCCGCGCGCGTCGAAGGCGGCGTGGCCGAGCTGAAGGTCTGGCTGACCGACCGGATCGGCGCCGGTTTCGCGGGCTTCGACCGCAACGGCGGCGACGAGCTGCGCACGGTCGCGGCCCGGATGGTCGACGCACAGGCGTCCGGCCTCGCGGGCGGCCTGCGCCGGGCGGCCGGCACCGTCGGGCGCCGCGACTGGCCGGAGGCACTGCTCTCCGAGCTGTCGCTGTTGTACTTGCTGGCGGACGCGGCCGGCCGGCTGGATTCGCTGCCGCCACCGTTGGCGGAGACGGTCCGCACCCGGCTCGGCTTCTCGGTGGAGACGGCCCGCGTCCTGGAGACCGGCGAGCGCGTGTCGGACGAATGGCTGATCACCGGCGCGGCCGACGAGGAGAACGACCGGCTGCTCACCCGCCGCACGTGGCTGCGCGGCCGCGGCACGGGCCGGGACGCGCTGGTGTTGTCGTTCGCCCCGCCGGGCCGCCCGCTGGACGCGTCGCTGCCACCGGGTCACCTGCTCACGGCGGAACTGGCGTTCTACCCGGGCGCGGCACCGCTGCGCGCGATGGTGGTGGAGCGCGGCATCCCACTCGCGGCCCCGGCCGCCGAGGGCGGTTCGATCCCGGCCGCACTGGCGGCGTACGCGGAGGCGATGGCCGCCGACCCCTGGCTGGAGCGCTGGCCGGTCCTGCTGTCCTCGGTGACCCCCGCCGAACACGCGGGTGGCTGGTGTCTGTCCGAAAAGGACGGAACCGCGCTGCCCCTGGTCCCGTCCGCGTTCCCGTGGCCACTGCTGGCGATGTCGGCGGGCAACCCCCTGACGGTGGCAGGCGAGTGGAGCCAGGCGGGCTTGCGCCCGTTGACGTGCTGGCACGAAAACCGGGCGGTGCGGCTGTGAACCTTTCCCCGGCCCGAACCCACCCACACCGGAAGGCGGTGAAACCGTGAAAGCTTGGGAAGACCTCGTCGGCACCGCCCTCCTCGGCACCCGCCGCCGCACCCTCGACCTGTCGAGCCAGCCCCCCGCCGTGCGGCCACTCGCCGAAGCCCGCACCGACCCGGCGGAACAACTCCTCGCGGCCGCGGCCGTCCTCACCACCTTCCGGCGCGCCGGGCGGCAGCCGCTCCACGACGTGCGGCCGCTCCCGGTCGCCGCCGAAGACGAACGGCCCTTCGTGCCGCCGCTCGCCCGGGAACGGCTGGCCCGGCTGCTCGCCGCCAGTCACCCCGACCTGCTGCTCGAATGGCTCGGCATCGTCGCCGGCACGAACTACCGCGTCCCGCCCGAAACCCTCCCGCTGCTCGCCGAAGCCGCCCGGACGAAAGCCGCGCTGCGGGGGCCGCTCGTCGCGGTCGCCGGGCCGGTCGGGGCCTGGCTCGGGCAGCGGAACCCGGACTGGTCCTTCCTGGCCGCTCCGGCGGAAACCGCCGGCACACAAGACGTCTGGCAGTACGGCAGCCTCGCCCAGCGCCGCCGCTGGCTGGCCGCCAAGCTGACCGAAGACCCCGAAGAAGCCCGTGCCGCCCTCACCGGTTCGTGGAAGAGCGAGCCCGCCGACGTCCGCTCGGACTTCCTCGGCGTGCTCGCCGCGCACGTGCGGCCCGAGGACGAAGCCTTCCTCGAAGCCGCGCTGAGCGACCGGGCGGCCGCGGTCCGGGAACGCGCCGCCGAGCTGCTCGGGCGGCTGCCCGGCACCCGGTACGGCGAAAGCATGGCCGAACGGCTGCGCCCGCTGGTCCGCCGCCGGAACCGGGCGCTCGAAATCGCGCTGCCGCAAGGCGAACGCGGTGAGGGCACCGTCCGGCTGCGCACCCTCGTCGCGGCCGCTCCCCTGGCCTTCTGGGCCGAGTTCGGGCCACCGGCCGAGGTGGTGCGGATGAGCGTCGAGGGGTGCCCGGCCACCGTGCTGCGCGAATCCTGGGCCACCGCGGCCGTCCGGCAAGGCGACGAGACCTGGGCGAAGGCGCTGATCGGCGCCGACCCCGGCGGGCGCGCCACCCCGCCGCTGCTGGGCGTGCTGAGCCCGGCGGGTCAGGCCGCCACGGTCGGGCACCTGATCAGCCGGCTGCCCGTCGAGTCGTTCGCGCGGCTGGTGCACGAGCTGCCCCGGCCGTGGACCAAGGAGCTCGGCACCGCCCTGCTCGACTGGATCGCCCGCCAGGACGACCACCGCCTGGTTTCGCACGCCGCCGTCGTGATCGCGCGGGCGGTCCCGCCGCAGTGCCTGCGCCACCCGCTGGCCACCACCCGCCTGACCATGGACGCCGGGCCGTGGCGCCGAAATCTCACCGAGACGCTGAACTTCCGCCGCGAAATGTAC
This sequence comes from Amycolatopsis lexingtonensis, assembly GCF_014873755.1. Classification (NCBI taxonomy): domain Bacteria; kingdom Bacillati; phylum Actinomycetota; class Actinomycetes; order Pseudonocardiales; family Pseudonocardiaceae; genus Amycolatopsis; species Amycolatopsis lexingtonensis. Next base: position 87,603 of record NZ_JADBEG010000001.1, on the reverse strand, counting down.
GAGGAGCTCGCATGACCGCCCCCGCCACCGTCCTCCGGCCGCACGCCGAGCAGGACCACGCCGCCGAGCTGGCCGCGCTGGCCGCCGCCGACGACCGGGTGAAGCCGCCCAGCTGGAACCTGTCGCCGTGGGCCGTCGTCGAGTACCTGCTCGGCGGCACCCTGCCGGACGGCACCGTCATCACGCCGAAGTACGTCGGCCCGCGGCGGCTGATCGAGGTCGCCGTCGCCACGCTCGCCACCGACCGCGCGCTGCTTCTGCTCGGCGTGCCGGGCACGGCGAAGACGTGGGTGTCCGAGCACCTGTCCGCCGCGATCAGCGGCGACTCCACGCTGCTGGTGCAGGGCACGGCGGGCACGTCCGAGGAGTCGATCCGCTACGGCTGGAACTACGCCCGGCTGATCGCCGAGGGCCCGAGCCCGGCCGCGCTCGTCGAAAGCCCGCTGCTGCACGCGATGCGGGACGGGAAGCTGGCCCGGCTCGAGGAGCTGACCCGCATCCCGGCCGACGTCCAGGACTCGCTGATCACGATCCTGTCCGAGAAAACGCTGCCGATCCCGGAGCTGGGCACCGAGGTGCAGGCGCGGCCCGGCTTCAACCTGATCGCGACGGCCAACAACCGCGACAAGGGCGTCAACGAGCTGTCGAGCGCGCTGCGGCGGCGGTTCAACACGGTCGTGCTGCCGCTGCCGGACAGCGCCGACGCCGAGGTCGAGATCGTCAGCAGGCGGGTCGCGGAGCTGGGCAAGTCGCTGCAGCTGCCCGTCGAAGCCGCCGAATTGGCCGAGATCCGCCGGGTCGTGACGGTGTTCCGCGAGCTGCGCTCGGGCCGCACCGAAGACGGCCGCACGGCGGTTAAGTCGCCGTCCGGCACGCTCTCGACTGCGGAGGCGATCAGCGTGCTCACCGGCGGCCTCGCGCTGGCGGCGCACTTCGGCGACGGCGTGCTCCGGCCGCACGACGTCGCGGCCGGCATCCACGGCGCGGTGGTCAAGGACCCGGTGGCCGACCGCGCGATCTGGATCGAATACCTGGAGACGGTGGTCCGCGAGCGCGACGGCTGGGCCGACTTCTACCGGGCCGGCCAGGAGATTTCGTGACGGCGACCCACCTGCTCGGCATCCGCCACCACGGCCCGGGGTCCGCCCGGGCCGTGGCGGCGCGGCTCGCCGAACTCGAGCCCGACATCGTGCTGATCGAGGGGCCGCCCGAAGCCGACGTCCTGGTCGAGCTGACCGAAGACCCGGCGATGGCCCCGCCGGTCGCGCTGCTGGCGTACGCGACCGACGACGTCTCGCGCGCCGCCTTCTGGCCGTTCGCCGTCTTCAGCCCGGAATGGCAAGCGCTCGCCTACGCTCGCGAAGCCGGGATCCCGGTGCGGTTCTGCGACCTCCCGGCGGCGCACACGTTCGCCGCGGGGCCGGACGAGCACGCCGGCCCGCCGGTCGACCCGCTGGCGCTGCTGGCTTCGGCCGGGGGCTACGACGACCCGGAACGCTGGTGGGACGACGTCGTCGAGTCCCGGCGCGACACCGAAAACCCGTTCGACGTGATCGCCGAGGCGATGACCGCGGTGCGGGAGGACGAGGCACCCCCGCAGGGCAACGAAGCACGGCGCGAGGCGTACATGCGCTCAGTGCTGCGCCGCACGCGCAAGGACGGCTACGACAACATCGCCGTCGTCTGCGGCGCGTGGCACGTGCCCGCGCTGGCCGACCCGCTGCCGCCGGCGTCGCACGACCAGGCCGTCCTCAAAGGACTGCCGAAGCGGAAGGTCGCGTGCACCTGGGTGCCGTGGACGCACGGGCGCCTGGCCACCGCGAGCGGGTACGGCGCCGGCGTGCGGTCGCCGGGCTGGTACCACCACCTGTTCACGACGGCCGAGGACGTCACCACCCGCTGGCTGACCGGCGTCGCCGGGGTGCTGCGGGAAGAAGACCTGCCGGTCTCGACCGCGCACGTCATCGAAGCCGTCCGGCTGGCCGAGGCGCTCGCGGCGCTGCGCGGGCGGTCGTCGGCCGGGCTCGCCGAGGTCACCGAAGCCACCCGGTCGGTGCTGTGCGGTGGGGACGAGGTGCAGGTCGAGCTGGTCACCCGGCGGCTGGTGGTCGGCGAACGGCTCGGCGAGGTCCCCGAGCGGGTGCCGCAGCCGCCGCTGGCCGCGGACCTGACCGCGACGGCGAAACGCTTGCGGCTCAAGAAGGATCCGATCGTCAAGGAGCTCGACCTCGACCTGCGCACGCCCGGCGGGCTCGAGCGGTCGAAGCTGCTGCACCGGCTGCGGATCCTCGGCATCGAGTGGGGCAGCCGGGAAGCATCGGCACGGCGGAACAAGGGCACGTTCCGGGAGACGTGGGCGCTGGCCTGGGAACCGTCGTTCGAGGTCGACCTGGTCGCGGCGGCGGTGTACGGCACCACCGTGCCTTCGGCGGCCACGGCGGCGGTCCGCGGCACCGTCGAGGGCACGCCACCGCTGGACGAGGTCACCGCGGCCGTCGAGAACTGCCTGCTCGCCGACCTGCCGGACGCGTTGCCCGAGGCGCTCGCGGCGCTCGACGCCCGGGCGGCGGCCGACGCGGACGTCGCGCGGCTGATGTCGGCGCTGCCCGCGCTGGCCAGGGCGACCCGCTACGGGAACGTGCGCGGTACGGACACCGCGGCGCTGCGCGCGGTCGCCGACCGCATGCTCGACCGGATCTGCGCGGGCCTGCCCCCGGCGGCGCACGGCATCGACGACGACGCGGCAGCCCGGCTGGCCGCGCTGGTCGACGGCGTGCACGACGCGACCTCGCTGCTGGGCGACGACGCCAAGGACCGCTGGCTGGCGGCGCTGGCCCGGCTCGCGGAACGGCCGTCGCTGCCGCCGTTGCTGGCCGGGCGGCTCACCCGGATCCTGCACGACAGCGGCCTCCTCGACGCGCTCGACATCGAGCTGCGGCTGGGCCGGGCGCTGACGCCGGGCATCACGCCGTCGGCGGGGGCGGCGTACGTCGAAGGCTTCTTCGACGGCGGCGCGCTGCTGCTGGTGCACGACGAAGGCCTGCTGCGGGTGATCGACGCGTGGCTCGCGGCGATCCCGCCGGAGGTCTTCACCGAGGTGCTTCCGTTGCTGCGCCGGACGTTCGGCGCGTTCAGCGGGCCCGAGAAACGGGCGATCGGGCACCGGGCGGCCGGCCTGACCGGTCCCGCCCGGCTCGCGCCGGTGGCCGACGAACTGGACGAGGACCGGGCGGAGCGCGTGCTGCCCGTCCTCGCCGCACTGCTGGGGGTGGGCGCGTGAGCGCGGAGACCGATGACCGGCTGCGGCGCTGGCGGCTGGTGCTGGGCGGCGAGGGCGCCGGGCCCGGCTCGGGGCTGGCCGACACGCAGCTGTCCGATGAGGACAGTGGGGTCGACCAGGTGCTGGCCGCCCTCTACGACAAGCCGGACGAGGAGGCCGCGGGCGGGCCGCGCGGGGCGAACCTGGGCGCGTCGGCACCCCGGGTCGCGCGCTGGCTGGGCGACATCCGCCGCTACTTCCCGAGCACGGTGGTGCAGGTGATGCAGCGCGACGCCGTGGACCGGCTCGGGCTGACCCGAATGTTGCTGGAGAAGGAGCTGCTGTCGGCGGTCGAACCGGACGTGCACCTGGTCGGCACGCTGCTGTCGCTGAACGGCGTGCTGCCCGAGGAGACGAAGGAGACCGCACGCGAGGTCGTCCGCAAGGTGGTCCAGGAGCTGGAGGAGCGGCTCGCCGAGCGCACCCGCGCGGCGATCAAGGGCGCGCTGGACAAGGCCTCGCGCACCCACCGGCCCCGCCCGGGCGACGTCGACTGGGCGCGCACGATCCACGCGAACCTCAAGCACTACTCCCCCGAGCTGCGCACGATCGTGCCGGAGCGCCTGATCGGCTTCGGACGGCGGCAGCAGGCGGTGCAGCGGGACGTGATCCTGGCCGTCGACCAGTCGGGCTCGATGGCGGAGTCGGTGGTGTACTCCGGGCTGTTCGGCGCGGTGCTGGCCTCGATGCGGGCGCTGCGGACGTCGTTCGTCGCGTTCGACACCGAGGTGGCGGACCTGACCGAGCACCTGGCCGACCCGGTCGACGTCCTGTTCGGCACCCAGCTGGGCGGCGGCACCGACATCAACCGGGCGATCGCGTACTGCGAGGGCCTGGTCGAGCGCCCGGAGCGCACGCTGCTGGTGCTGATCAGCGACCTCTACGAGGGCGGCGACGAGGACGAGCTGCTGCACCGCGTCGGCGAGCTGGTGAACGCGGGGGTCCAGGTGGTGACGCTGCTCGCGCTGTCCGACTCGGGTGCGCCGTCGTACGACCACGAGAACGCGGCGGCGCTGGCCGAGCTGGGCGTCCCGGCGTTCGCGTGCACCCCGGACCAGTTCCCGGAGCTGATGGCCGCCGCCATCCGCGGCGACGACCTGCAGGGGTGGGTGGCGCGCGAGACCAGCTGAGTCGCGGAATCAAACCGACGCGGGCGGTGTTGAGCCGGGTGTGGGACGGTTCCCACGGGAAGGACGGTCACCATGAAGGTCCGCAGCTCGCTCCGCTCGCTGGCCCGCCAGCAGGGCGCCCAGGTCATCCGCCGCGGCAGCCGGGTGTTCGTGATCAACAAGGACAACCCGCGCTCGAAGGCGCGTCAGGGCTGAGCCGCGCTCGCCGTCGTGCGTGAGCCGAACCGCAGCACGCCGTCGTCGAGCCGGTTCAAGCGCATGTCAGCCAGATCCAGCAGGTAGTTCTGGCGCATCATCCAGGGCCGCCTCCCACCCTGCTTCGGCAGGCCGGAGGCGGCCCGTTTGATGTACCCGGACTGCAGGTCCACGATCGGGCGTGGCCGGCCCGCCGAAGAAGCCGAAGCCGCGTCCGGCACGCAGTACGCGTACCCCCGGCGGTCCAGGTGCGCGAGCAGCCGGCACACGTACTGGGACGTCAAATCCGCCCGCAGCGTCCACGAGTTGTTCGTGTAGCCCACGCACCACGCCAGGTTCGGGACGCCGCCGAACATCATCCCCTTGTACGCCCGCTGCTCCCCCGGATCGATCGCCCGGCCGTCGACGTCCAGCGCGATCCCGCCGAAGGCCACCAAGCGCAGGCCGGTCGCCGTCACGATGACGTCCGCCGGCAACGAGCGCCCCGACGTCAGCTCGACCCCGGACGCGGTGAACCGCGCGATCCCGTCGGTCACGATGTCCGCCTTGCCCGACCGCAGCGCCTTGAACAGGTCCGCGTCCGGGACCAGGCACAGCCGCTGGTCCCACGGGTCGTACGACGGGACGAAGTGCGGGTCCACCGGGATCGACGCCGGCAGCTGCGCCGCCACGCGCTTGCGCAGCGCCAGCGACGCCCGGTCCGGGAGGCGGCGCATCAGCTGGAAGAACAGCGTCCCCATGACCACGTTCTTGCCGCGGACCACCCGGTGCGCGAGCTTCTCCGGCAGCAGCGCGCGGATCCGGTCGGCGAGCGCGTCCCGGCCCGGGCGCGCCACGATGTAGGACGGCGACCGCTGCAGCATCGTCACCCGCGAAGCGCGGGCAGCGAGCGCCGGGACGAGTGTCACCGCCGTCGCGCCGCTGCCGATCACCACGACCTGCTTGCCCGTGTAGTCCAGCGCCGCGGGCCAGTGCTGCGGGTGGACGATCTCGCCCGCGAACTCGTCACGTCCCGGGAAGTCGACGACGTGCCCGGAGTCGTAGGAGTAGTAACCACTGCACAGGTACAGGAACCGGCACGTGAACGTGGCGCCGTGCGCCGTCGAGACCGTCCACCTCGCCGTCGAAGACGACCAGGACGCCCGCACCACCCGGTGCCCGAACCGGATCCGTGAACTCACTCCGAACGCGTCGGCTGTTTCGCGGATGTAGGCGAGGATCGACGGCCCGTCCGCGATCGCCTTCGGGTCCTTCCACGGCCGGAACGGGTAGCCGAGGGTGAACATGTCCGAATCGGACCGGATTCCCGGATAGCGGAAGAGGTCCCAGGTGCCGCCGATGGTGTCGCGCGCCTCGAGCACCGCGTACGTCTTGCCCGGCAGCCGCTCCTGGAGCCGGCACGCCGCGCCGATGCCGGACAGGCCGGCCCCCACGATCAGGACGTCGACGTGTTCGGCACCGGTCATGGTTCGCAGCGTAACCGGGCCCCTACAACCGCACGACCCGCGTCGCGCCGAACGTGCCCTGGAGCGGCACCGTCACGGCCTTGCCGTGCACCGTCACCGTGACGCTGTCCTGCGTCTGCGTCGGGTCCGCCACCGCCAGCTGCCCCCGCCCGGCCGCCACCGACGCGGGCCCGGACACGCTGACGCCGTCGGCCGAACCGGCCGCGAAGAAGTTCGCCAGCAGCACCTCGCCGGTCCGGACGGCCTGCACCGTCGCGGTGTTCGCCCGCACGCGCCACGCCCACGACGCCGCCAGCGTGCCGATCGCCGACGCGCCCGGCAGCACCGCGTACGCGTACGTCGCGCCCGCCGGCTTCACGCCGTGCTCCAGCACCAGCTTCTGGTACCGGCGCGTGTTGGGGGTCGCGGTGCCCTTGGTGTTGGCACCGGTGTCGATGTCGCGCCACGCGCCGGTCCGGTCCTCGCGCAACGCCGTCACCGAAGCGCCGTCCAGGACCACGTACCCGCCGACGTCTTCCAGGTGCAGCCAGCGCGGTTCGCGCAGTGCGGCCGCCTGGCCGAGGTCGGTGGCCACGCGCCGGCCGTCCGCCAGCAGGATCCCGTGCCCGCCTTCGCCGAGGTTGCGGTTCTCAATCGTCGTGCGCACGGCGTGTTCGCTCGTACTCGTGATCCCGGCGCCGAGGCACAGGATCCCGGCCGGGGTGAAGAACCACGACTTCTTCGCGACCAGCGAGCCGTCCCAGGACGTGAAGTCGAACGCGTAGGCGCCGGTGCGCGCGTCCCAGCGGACTCCGCCGGTGTGCGGGTTCGGCCCGACCGGCACGCCGCCGAACTTCGGGTCGACCGGGCCGTCGTTCTCGGTCGTGCCCGGCAGCAACAGCGGGTCGACCGTCGGCCAGTAGGCGTCGGTGTAGTGCCCCTTGGCGTTCGGGAGGAACGTGTAGAGCACGCCGTCGCCGACGTGGTAGCCCTTGAGGTTCTGGCCGTTGATGGCTTCGTAGCGGGAGATCCGCGTCGAGCTGACGCCGAGGGAGGCCGACCAGCCGTCGGTGACGTGCACCATGCGGTCCTGCTGGCCGAAGATCCGGTGCGTGGCGACGACCCGCGCCGGGCGCGCGCCCGAGGCCAGCATGTCCTGCGCGAACTCGATGCCCGGCGTCGCCACGAGGTCCGGCCCGGGCGCGAACCGCTCGGGGTCGGGGATCTTCAGGAACGGGGCGTACGCGCCTTCCTTGATCCACTTCGCGGCCAGCGCGTTCAGGTCCGTCTTCGTCTTGCCGGACGCCGTCCGCGCCAGCACCAGGGTCGCGACGGTGAGCTGGTGGCCGATGTCGTGACCGGTCTCCCCCTGCCGCGACAGCATCCGCCCGCGCACCGGCTCCATCAGCGCGCCCGCGTAGACGAACGGCGCGAAGCTGTCCGCGACCAGCGCGTAGATCTTGTCCTTCAACGGCTGCGGGAGCGCGTACTCGGTGCCTTGCGTGACGTGGATGGCGCCGGCGAGCGCGGTGAGCAGCACGATGCCGTAGTGGCCGGGGTACGGGATCGTGTCGTGCTGGATGAACGAGCCGTCGACGTGGAAACCGTCACCGGCCGCGCGGTCCAGCTTCGCCACGACGCTCGCCGCGCCCCCGCCCGCGACGTCGGTGAGCGCGTCGATGCCGGTTTTGATCCACGCCGTGTCGCCGAGCATCGCGCCGGACACGATGGAGATCAGCGCCTTGTCCGCGCGGTTGGCGCCGGTCTCGATGACCGACGCGTTGTTGGCGCGCCGGTTCGGGTTCCCGACGAACCGCTTCACGGGCGCGAGGTAGCGGGCCAGCTGCTCCGCCGTCAGCTGGTCGGCGACCACCGACAGTGTGTGCAGCAGGTAGTACGGGATGCCGATCTCGTAGGTGTACCAGTTGCCGATTTCACCGACGTTTTCGTTGTACTGGCTGGCGTAGATCAGCTCGAGCGCGGCCTTGATCCGGTCCAGTACCGCCGGGTCGCCGGCCAGCGCACCGCCCGGGGTGCCCCAGTCGACGGCGATCGCGCGCAGCCGGGCGTACATCGACGTCGTGTAGTCGCTGCCCGGGCCGAGCGGCAGGTCCGTCCACAGTGGAGCGCCACCGCCGGCGACCGACAGGCTCGCGTTGTACGCCTTCGCGACGCGGCCGAGGTTGGCCAGCGCCTCCGCACGTTCCGGCGACGGCCGGTTGATGCCGGTCTGCAGCTGCCGGTAGGCGGCGACGATCGGCGCGGTCGACGCCGGGACTCCACTCGTGGCGGGCGCAGTGGTGGCCGCCGCGGCGAAGGCGGGACGGGTCAGGAAAACGGTCGAAGCGGCCGCCAGCGCGCCGCCGCGCAGCGCGTTTCTCCGGTTCAAGGGCATGACAATGCCTCCCAGGAAGACATCTCCGGCTTACGGGGAACGGGGATTCAGTTGTGCGGCGGCGTGGTGGAGCAGCAACCCGTAGCTTTCACGTGAAAGCTACGGGCCAGGTCGGCACTTTCACGTGAAAGTGCGGGTCAGCGGGAGCCGTCGGTGCGGCGGGGCAGCTGCCAGGGGTTGGCCTCCTGCAGGGGTTCGGGCAGCAGCGCGTCCGGGAAACCCTGCCACGCGATCGGGCGCAGGAAGCGCTCGATCGCCGCCGTGCCGACGGATGTCGTGGTCGGGGCGGTCGTGGCCGGGTACGGGCCGCCGTGCTGCTGGGCCCAGCTCACCGTCACGCCGGTGGGCCAGTCGTTCCACAGCAGCCGGCCGGCGATGCGGGCCAGCGCCGGCAGCACCGGCCGCAACCAGTCCACATCGGACTCTTCGCCGTGGATCGTGGCGGTGAGCCCCGGTTCGACGACGTCGAGCAGGCTCAGCAGCTCGGCCTGGTCGGCGTAGGTGACGATCAGCGACGCCGGCCCGAAGCACTCCTCGTGCACCGCGGGGCCGCCCTCGAGGAACTGCTTGCCGGTCGTGGCCAGCAACGTCGGGGTGAACGCGGGTGACGAAGAAGCCGACGAAGACACGACGTCGACGCCCGGCACCTCGCGCAGGGCGGCGAGCTTCGCCTCGTACCCGGCGGCGATGCGGTCGTTGAGCATCGGCTGGGCCGCGGCACCGTCCAGCGCCGCATGCAAAGTCGACGTCAGGCCGTGGTCCTCCGGCAGGAACAGCAGTCCGGGCTTGGTGCAGAACTGCCCGGCGCCGAGGGTGAACGACCCGGCGTACCCCTTCGCGACGGCTTCCCCGCGCGCGGCGATCGCGGCCTCGGTGACGACGACCGGGTTGACGCTGCCCAGCTCGCCGTAGAACGGGATCGGCCGCGGCCGCGCGTTCGCGATGTCGAACAACGCCCGGCCGCCCGGGATGGACCCGGTGAACGACGCCGCGGAAATGCGCGGGTCCTTCAGCGCCGTGACGCCTTCCTCCTGGCCGAAGATGACGTCGAAGATTCCTTCGGGCGCGCCGGCGCCGATCAGGGCTTCGCGCACGATCCGGCCGGTCAGCGCGGACAGCTCCGGGTGCCCGGGGTGCGCCTTGAGGATCACCGGGCAGCCCGCGGCGAGCGCGGACGCCGTGTCGCCGCCCGCGACGCTGAAGGCGAACGGGAAGTTGCTGGCCGCGAACACCAGCACCGGGCCGATCGCCGTCTTCACGCGGCGGATGTCCGGGCGCGGGCCCATCGGCCAGTCCGGGTCGGCGTGGTCGACGGTCGCGCCGAGGAACTCGCCGTCGGTGAGCACCTCGCCGAACAGGCGCAGCTGGAACGTCGTGCGCTTCAGCTCGCCGGCCAGCCGCGGGGTGGCGGGCAGGTGGGTCTCGTCGTGGGCGAGCGGGACGAGGTCGTCGGCGGCGTCGAGGGCGTCGGCAGCCGCGACCAGCCAGCGGGCGCGCTCGGCCGGGGTCGCCTCGGCGGCGGGACGGGCGGCCGCGGCGGCCCCCGCCAGGATCTTCTCGAGCGTGGCGGCGTCGGTGGCCTGGCTCATGGGTGGAACAGCTCCTCAGTTCTCATGGGCGGCAGCGGTGGCCTGGTCCAGGTCGCCCCAGCGACCCGGACCGGCCAGTCCGAGGTGGTACAGGTGCAGCTCCGCGGCGCCCACCTTGGCCAGCTCGCCGGCGTACGCGGCGATGTCCGGCACCGGGGCGGCGGCGACCGCGGTGATGTAGCTGCCGATCGCGACCCGCTCGGGCAACGCCTCGCGAGCCGCGGCGACGGCTTCGGCACCCGTGGCGGGCGCCCAGCCGAACAATACGACCGCGTCGACGTCGTCCGCAGCGGACGGCGTCAGCCCGGGCAGCGCGCCGGTGACCCACGGGTCGAGGGCACCGTGCAACACGATCCGGATCCCCGCCGGCAGCGTCGCCAAAACCGCGGCCCGCAGGGCGTCGGTGGCTTCCTGCCGAACCCGCAGGAGCATCGAGGTCAGCGATGGCGGCAGACCGTCGGCCGTGACGCCGAGGTCACCGGTCGCGATCAAGCGCCGGACCTCCTCGACGAGCTGCGCCCGGACGGCGTCGGCGTCGAGGTCCCATGACGACGCACAGGCGTCGCAACAGCAGATCGACAGCAGCCGGGCCACCGCGGGCGCCCAGACGCCGTCGGTCTTCTCGTGCTGGTGCTGGTGCACCGCGCCGAGCGGGCCGCAGGCTTCGAGGATCACCGAAGACAGTTCCAGCCCGGCGACGGCTTCCGCGGTCAGCGTCGCCGCGTACTCGCGCACCGCGGGCTGCGACGGGCACAGCGCCCACGGGTACGGCTCGCCGAAGCAGTTGCGGACCACGACGTCCGGGTGCTCGTAGCCGAGCTGGGAGTTGTGGGTCAGCACGATCCAGGCAGCCGCCGGGATCCCGGCCTCGTTGAGCAGCCGGACGGCGTCGCCCCCGGAGTCCGCCGAAGTCACCCAGTCCGGAGTGGACGGACGCAGTGCGCCCCACCCGTCCGAAACCGGGCGGTAGAAAGCCGCGTGCCGCGCCACCACAGCCGTCCGCGAAGCCGACCACGGCGTCGCCGCGCGGGCGCTGTGGTACGACAGCGCCACCGCCACCTCGTCGACGCCCAGATCCTGGACGCGCGAAGCGAACCCGGGCTCCAGGACGTCCCAGGGGTAGGCGTATCCCGTCACCTTCACCGGGTCACCACCTCGCCGTGTTGGGCTCGAACCCGGCGACGTACTTGCGCATGTAGGTCACGTCGTCCCGCTTGGTCAGTCCACATCGGACGTAGTTCTCGTGCAGCCGCGCCAGCGCGTCCTCGTCCAGCCGCACACCGAGTCCCGGGGTCGTCGGCACCGCCACGGCGCCCTCGCGGAACTCCAGCACGCCCGGCTCGATGACGTCCTCGACCTTCCACGGCCAGTGCGTGTCGCAGGCGTAGGTCAGGTGCGGGGTCGCCGCGGCGACCTGGACCATCGCCGCCAGGCTGATCCCGAGGTGGCTGTTGGAGTGCATCGACAGGCCGACGCCGAAGCTCTCGCACGTCGTCGACAGCGACTGCGTCGCCCGCAGACCACCCCAGAAGTGGTGGTCCGACAACAGGACGCCGATCGCGCGCGCCCGGAAGCCCGGCTCGATGTCGCCGAAGTTGACCACGCACATGTTGGTGGCCAACGGCATCGACGCTTCCGCGGCCACCCGCGCCATGCCCTCGATGCCCGGCGTCGGGTCTTCGAGGTACTCCAGGACGCCGTCGAGTTCCGAGGCCACCCGGATGCCGGTCTCCACCGTCCACGCGCCGTTCGGGTCGATTCGCAGCGGGTGCCCGGGGAACGCCTCGGCCAGCGCGCGGATGCCCTCGACCTCCTGCGCCGGCTCGTAGACCCCGCCCTTGAGCTTGATCGACCGGAAGCCGTACTCGTCGATCATCCGCTTCGCCGAGCCCACCAGGGTTTCCGGCGTGGTGATCTCGCCCCACGAGTCCTCGCGGCCGTCGACGTGCTTGCCGTACTTGTAGAACAGGTACGCCGAGAACTCGACGGCGTCACGCGCTTTGCCACCCAGCAGGTCGGTGATCGACCGGCCGAGGTACTGGCCCTGCGCGTCCATGCAGGCGACCTCGAACAGCGAATACACGCTGGCCACGGTTTTGCGGATGGAGAACCCGCCGATCAGCCCGTGCGCGTCGGTCAGCACCGTGCCCGACAACGCCTGCGCGACCAGCCGCTGCAGGCCGGGCAGGTCGAAGACGTCGTGGCCGCGCAGCTGCGGCAGCACTTTGCGCACCTCGCCGAGGAACGCGGAGTCGCCGTAGGACTCGCCGAGCCCGACGATCCCGTCCTCGCACTTGACCTGCACGACGCTGCGCAGCGCGAACGGCTCGTGCACGCCCATGACGTTGAGCAGCGGCGGGTCGGCGAACGCGACCGGCGTCAGCACCACATCGAGGATCTTCATCAGCCCAGCGCCTTCAGCGTGACGAAGCCGTCCTCCACGATCTTCTCGAGCCGGCGGACCTGCTCGGGCGTCGGCTCGACCAGCGGCGGCCGGACCGGGCCGACCTTGTCGCCGCGCAGCCGGGCGGCGGCCTTGACCATGGACACGGCGAACCCGGGCGTCTCGTCCCGCAGCGCCACCAGCGGCAGGTAGAAGCCGGTCAGCAGCGCGTCCATCACGCGGGTGTCGCCCTCGCCGAGCGCGCGGTGGAAGCGGTGCGCGATCTCCGGCGCGAAGCAGTGCACCGCCGAGGAGTACCGGGCGACGCCGATCGAGGCGTACGCCTTGGCCGAGACCTCCGCGGTCGGCAACCCGTTGAAGAACAAGAACTTCCGGGCCCGCTCGGTGTCCAGCGCGCGGATGGTGGTGACGATCCGGGTCATCACCTCGACGTCGCCGTAGCCGTCCTTCAGGCCCACGATCGAGGGGATGTCGAGCAGCGCCGCCGCCGTCTGCGCGGTGTACACGCCGGTGCCGCGGTGGTAGACGATCACCGGCACCGACGAGTCGCCGACGGCGTACCGGACGAAGTCGACCAGGCCCGCCGGCGGCCCGGTGACCAGGTACGGCGGCAGCAGCAGGACACCGTCGGCACCCCCGGCCTCGGCGAGGGCGACGCCCGCCCGCGCCGAGGCGGCACCCCCGCCCGCACCCACCCAGACCGGCACCCGGCCCGCGGCGACCTCACGGGTCTTCGCGAGCACAGCGGCGTGCTCGGCCGGCGACAGGGAGCTGAATTCACCCGTGCCGCACGCGACGAACAGGGCGCCGGCGCCCGCCGCGATGTGGCTCTCCACGTTCTCCGCGAGCGCGTCGAGGTTGACCTCGAGGTCCTCGGTGAACGGGGTGAGGGGGAAGGCCAGCAGGCCGTCCAGCGCGATCTCGGTCTGTGCCATCTGTTTTCTGCTCTCCGTTTGTCGGGTGCGGCCGGGGGTGGACCGGCGTCGGTCAGGCGGGCACGGCCGTGCCCGCCTTCGTGCGGTCGACGTCGTCGTCGGCGTTCACGGTGTCGACGATCTCATCGGCGGCCGCGCTGCGCTCGGGCGCGAGCAGGCCGAGACCGACGTACAGGGCCAGCGAGACCAGGATCGGCGTGGCGATCAGCACGGTCTGGTTCGCGTTGAAGACGTAGTAGCAGAGGGCGTAGTCGATCAGGCCGCCCGCCCAGGAGACCAGCGCCGCGCGCGGGCCGCACTTGCGGAACCACGGCAGCATGCCCAGCAGCAGCGGGATCGAGATCGGGCCCATCAGCGCGGCGACCCAGTTGACGACGATCTGCAGCACGCCGCCGAGGTTCTGCGCCTGCGTGGCCACGAGCATGGTCAGCGCGACGAAGATGACCGTGGTGATCCGGGCCGCCTTCAGGCCCTGGACGTCGGTCCACTGCCGGGTGCGGCGGAACATCGCCGGGATCATGTCGCGGGTGATCACCGCGGAGATCGCGTTGGCGTCGGAGGAAACCATCGCCATGGTGTGCGAGAAGATGCCGGCCAGCACCAGGCCGACCAGGCCCGGCGGCAGGAACGTCGTCGTCATGATGGCGTAGGACTGCGTCGGGTCCTTGATGCCCGGGATCAGCAGCGGCGCCGCGAACATCGGGAACATCAGCACCAGCGGCCACAAAAGGTACAGCGCCGACGAAAGCCGCGCGCCGCGCTTGGCCTCGTGGGTGTTCGGCGCGGCCATGTACCGCTGCGCCAGGTTCCACATGCCTCCGTTGTACTCCAGCGTCTTCACCAGCACGTAGACGAGCAGGAAGATGGTGGTGTACTTGGCCGTGACGGGGTTGACGTGGTTCTCGGGCAGCTTGTCCCACATCGTCCAGAGCGCGGAGATCCCGCCCAGCTTGCCGAGGACGACGACGATCATCACGATCGCCGCGATGGCCTGGATGACGAACTGGCCGAAGTCGGTGAGCGCGTCGGCCCACAGGCCGCCGATGGTGCAGTAGACCAGGGTGACCGCGCCGGTGATGAGGATGCCGAGGTTGTAGTCCAGCCCGGCGAAGACGTGCAGCAGGGTCGCGACGGCGAACCACTTGGCGGCGATGTCGAAGATCTTCAGCAGGCTGCCGCTCCAGGCGAGGGCCTGCTGCGTCGGCACGTTGTACCGCTTGGCCAGGTACTCCAGCGGCGAGGCGACGCCGAGCTTCGAGCGCAACCGGTTCCAGCGCGCGGCGAACAGCCAGCTGCCGATGCCCACGCCGATGCCGATGCTGGCGAAGCCCCAGAAGTACACGGTGACGCCGCTGGTGTACGCGACGCCCGCGTACGCGACGAAGAGCACGGCGCTGTAGCCGGACATGTGGTGCGAGATGCCGGCCAGCCACCACGGCATCTTGCCGCCGGCCGTGAAGAAGTCCTTCACGTCACTGACCCGTTTGTGCGACCACCAGCCGATCACGATCATCAGCGCGAAGTACGCGCAGACCATCGTCCAGTCGAGTGCGTGCACCGCAGGCTCCTTTCCGCGTCCACGTCGATGCGGTCTCGAAGGAGATGTTCACATCCATGAACGGAGTCTGTTATAGTGATTATGTTCATCCATAAGAACGTTGTTCGGGACGCTAATATGGCCGGAGTCACAAGTCAACGGCCGGACGGAGGAGCACAAATGCCGCAGAAGGTGGACACGGCCGAGGGTGCTCCCGCCGAATCGTCGGGGGTGAAGTCCGCGCGCCGGGCCGTCGACCTCATCGAGACGTTCGCGGCGAACGACGTCTGGCTGTCGCTGTCCGACCTGCACGCGCGCACGGGCTTTCCGCGCTCGTCGCTGCACGGGCTGCTGCGGACGCTGCTGGAAGCGGGCTGGCTGGAAGCGGACACCAACACCGCGCGCTACCGCCTCGGCGTCCGCGCGCTGATCTGCGGCACGGCGTACCTCGACCGCGACGCCGTCGTCCCGTTCGCCACCGAAGCCCTGGAGCGCATCCGCGAGAAGACCGGCTTCACCGCACACTTCGCGCGCCGCAACGGCACCGAGGTCGTCTACCTGGAGACGCGCGAATCGCAGCGCTCCACGCACCTCGTCTCCCGCGTCGGGCGCACGCTGCCCACGCACGCGACCGCGCTGGGCAAGGCGCTGCTGGCCGAGCTGACGCACGACGAGATCGAGGCGCTGATGCCGGCGTCGCTGGCCGCGCTGACCCCGAACACCATCACCACGCTCGAAGGCCTGCACGCCGAGTGCGCCGCGACGCGCGAGCGCGGGTACGCCGCCGAGGTCGAGGAGGGCACGCTGGGCGTCCGCTGCGTCGCCGCGGTGATCCCGTACCGGATCCCGGGCACGGACGCGATCAGCTGCTCGATGCCGATCTCCCAGGTGACCGACGCCGACGCGCGGCGCGTCGGCGAGCTGCTCGCCGAAACCACCGCCGAGCTCGGGCAGCAGCTGCGCCGGGCCGGAATTCGCTGACCGCCGCCCTTACCGAGAGGAACCCCATGACGGACCAGCGTGTGCTCATCACCGGGTCGGCGGGTGTCGTCGGCACCCTGATGCGCCCCCGCTTGAAGCGCGAAGGCCGGGTGCTGCGCCTGCTCGACGTCGCCCCGCAGACGGCGTCGGACGCCTCCGAGGAGATCGTGACGGCCTCGGTGACCGACGCGGCGGCGATGGCTTCGGCGTGCGAAGGCGTCGACGCGCTTATCCACCTGGGCGGGCACAGCCGCGAGAACTCGTGGGAAGCGACGCTCGACGTCAACATCAACGGCACGCACACGGTGCTGGAGGCGGCGCGGTCCGCCGGGATCAGCCGCGTCATCCTGGCGTCGAGCAACCACGCGGTCGGCTTCCGCCGCAACGACGAGGACCTCCCGGCGGACTCGTCCCCGCGCCCGGACACGTACTACGGCGTCTCCAAGGCGGCGATCGAAGCGCTGGGCAGCCTGTACCACTCGCGCTTCGGCATGGACGTCATCGTGATCCGGATCGGCTCGTGCTTCGAGACGCCGTTGCCGCTGGGCCCGCGCGGCCTGACGACGTGGCTGTCCCCGGATGACGGGGCCCGGCTGTTCGAGGCCTGCCTGGCGGCGCCGTCGCCCGGGTACCGGCTGATCTGGGGCGTCTCGGACAACACGCGCCGGATCTACTCGCTGGCCGAGGCGGAGGCGCTGGGCTACAAGTCGCTGGACGACGCCGAGGTGTACGCGGACCAGCTCGCCTCCCGCCCCGCCCCGACGGGTGCGGCGGCGGAGTACGTCGGCGGCCCGTTCTGCACCGCTCCCCTGGGCGTCTTCAACCCGCTCTGACGTTCCAGCGTGCGGGTCACGGCGGCAGAGCGGCCGCGGTCGGCCCGGCGTCGCGGGGATGTCATGAACGACCCGTTCATGTCGTCTGGCGACAGGGTCCCGGCAAAGTCGCCGGACCGGCCGGCTTCGGGCGGGCGGTCCCCCGTGATCTCGGGCTCGAGATCATGAACGACCCTTTCACCGCACTCGACGACAGGGCTCCGGCAAAGTCGCGTCGTTGCAGCCCGCAGCGTTGCACCAGCGTCTTGAATGACTCATTCAGGACCTCCGAAGACCTGAATGAGTCATTCAAGACGTCGCGCGAGCTGGTCACCGACGGCAGAGCGGCCCAGCCGCGTGACTTTGCCGGGACCCCGGCCGTGATGTCGTGAACGACTCGTTCATGTCGTCTGGTGAGGTGAACGACCCGCTCATGACATGCGGGCAGCCGGATCGGCCGTGCTGATCCGACTTTGCCGGGACCCTGGCACTCGACGACATGAACGACCCGTTCATGACGTACGGCCGGTGACCGATGTGGCTGCTGGGTCTGGTGTGCTGGTCCCGGATGCACCCAATGTGGCGTTCGGTGCGTTCAACGCACCGAACGCCACATTGGGGCGAATCGCCAGCCTCCTCCGGCCTGACTTTGCCGGAGCCCCGGCACCCGACGACATGAACGGGTCGTTCATGTCGTCTGGCGAGGTGAACGACCCGTTCATGACGTGCGGGCAGCCGGATCGGCCGGGCTGACCTGACTTTGGTACTAGTACCTTGGCGGCTTCCCCGGGGCCGGTGCCGGGGCCAGGGTGGCACTCATGATCTTGAGATCCCGCCGCGCGCGGAAGTGGGCCGTCGTCGTCGCGAGCGCGCTGGTGCTCGTCGTCGCCGCCGCGGTCACGCTGTTCGAGGTGTCGAAGTCGCGGACCTTCCAGTTCTTCGGCACTCTCGTGAACCGCGTCGAAACCACCGAGAAGATCGTCGCGCTCACCTTCGACGACGGGCCCGATCCCGCCGGTACCCAGGCGATCCTCGACACGCTTCGCGAGCGCGAGGTCCCGGCCACCTTCTTCCTCATCGGCCGCGACATCGCCGCCCACCCGGAACTCGCGCACGCCATCGCCGCGGCCGGTCACGAGATCGGCAACCACAGCTTCAGCCACGAACGCATGATCGGCGTGACACCGGCCTGGGTCGCCGACGAGGTCGAAGCCACCGACGCCCTCATCCGCACCACCGGCTACACGGGCGAAATCCTCTTCCGGCCGCCGAACGGCAAGAAGCTCTTCGCCCTCCCCCACTACCTCGCCGAGCACGACCGGACGACCGTCACCTGGGACGTCGAACCGGATTCCGACGGGACGCCGGACGCCGCGACCGTCGAGCGGACGACCGTCGACCAGGTCCGGCCCGGGTCGATCGTGCTGCTGCACGCCATGTACGCCGCGCGCGGGCAGACCCGGCAGGCGATCGGGCCGATCCTCGACCGGCTCAAGCAGCGCGGCTACCGGTTCGTGACCGTGACGGAGTTGCTGGCAGCTCGACGCTGACGACCCACTCGCCGTCGCGCGGGCCGAAGGACAACGCGCCGCCGGCCTGTTGCGCGAGGCCGGCCAGCCCGTACCCGCCGCCCGGGCGCGGTGTTCCCTTGAGCGCGTTGCGCGCGGTGATCTTCACCGGGTCGCCCGCTTCGACGTCCAGCCGCAGCCGGACGCCGGGACCGTTGTGCCGCAACGCGTTCACCGCGACCTCCGCGACGAACCGCTCGGCCAGCTCACGCACCGGGCGCGGCAGCGCGGGCAGTACCGGGTCGCGGTCGAGGACCAGCCCCGCGGTGCGCAGCGTGGCCAGCACCTCGGCGAAGTCGGGCGCTCGTTCGGCGTCGTCGCGCAGGTCGTCGAGCGTGCGGCGGACCAGCGTGAGCGCGCCGCGCCCGGCGGCCAGGAGGGTGTCGAGGCGCTCGCGGTCGGCGTCGGTGAGGTCGCCGACCGCGCGCAGGGTCTCCGCCTGCACCAGCATGACGGCCGTGGTCTGGGCGAGGGTGTCGTGCAGCCGCCGGGCCGCACGCTCGGCCCGCTCGGCCAGCGCACGACGGCGTTCGGCGCCGAGCAGCCACGCCACGGCGCAGATCGTCACCGCGAGGACCGTGCCGTCGACCGGCCCCTTCGCCGGGAACACCGCGGCCCCGACGGCGAGCGCCGCGGACGCCGCGAGCCACCGCTGGGGCGTGCTGTGGAGCGCGAGCAGCACCGGCACGTACATCGTGTTGCGCGGGTGGTCGAGCAGCAGGTGCCCGGCCGTGGCGAGGGTGACGAGCACAAGCACGGCCGCGGGCGCGCGGCGCGACCACAGCAGCGGGACGAGCTGCACCGCGCTGAGCCCGGCCGCGAGCCACCCCTGCTGCGGCGTCCACGCCCCGCTGGCGAAGAACACCGCGGCGACCGCCGCCGTCGTGACGAAAGACTGACGCATGCGGCCGACAGTAGAGTGAACGGGATGATCCGGGTCCAGGTCGTCGACGACCACGCGCTCGTGCGCGAGGGCATCGCGCTGATCCTCGGCGCGCAACCGGATCTCGACGTCGTCGCGCAGTACGGGAGCGGCCCGGAGCTGCTCGCCTCCGCCGTCGAGGCCGACGTCGTGCTGCTCGATCTGTACCTGCCCGGCATGGACGGCCTCGAAGTCCTGCGCCGGCTCCCGGCCACGGCACCGCGGGTGCTGATGCTGACCACGGTCGGGCGGCCCCGCGAAATCCGGGAAGCGCTCAACGCGGGCGCGGCCGGGTTCGTGCTCAAGGACTCCTCCGGCGACGAGCTGGCGGCCGCCGTCCGGGCCGCCCACCACGGCGTGGCCGCGCTGAGCCCGGCGGTGGCGTCGGCGCTGAGCGCGGGCGGTGCGCTGACCCCGCGCGAGCGGGACGTGCTGGCGCTGCTCGGCGAAGGACTGTCCAATCGGGACATCGCGGCCCGGCTGCGGCTCGCCGAGCGGACGGTGAAGGTGCACGTCGGCAACGTGCTGGCCAAGCTGGGCGTCACGAGCCGCACCCAGGCGGCGCTGCTGGCGAGGGACCGGTGATCGGGTCGTGGTGCGCGGAGCGCCTGGGAAGCACCCCGGCCGAGGTGCTGTTCGAGCGCCGGTCCTTGTCGGACGTCGTCGGGCTCCGGCTGGCCGACGGCCGGGAAGTCGTGGTGAAGGCCCGTGCGGACGACGGCCGGGCCGCGTCCTGCGTGGCCGCGCAGGAACACCTGGCCGCGCAAGGGTTCCCGTGTCCCCGGCCGCTCACCGCGGTGACCTTCGCGGACGGGCTGGCCGTGCACGCCGAGGAGTACCGGCCCGGCGGTGAGGTGCTCCGCGGCGACTCGCCGGACATCGCGGTGCGCTACGCGGCGGTGTTCGCGTGGCTGATGACCGAGCTGGCCGAGGTCCGCGTCCCGCCGCCGCTGCCGAACCCGCGCTGGGCGCGGTGGGACCACGACGGCCCGGGCTTGTGGCCGCCGATCGGCTTCCTGGACGAGCGGGCCCAGCGCGCGGTGCCCGGCTACGTCGTCGAAACTGCGGCGCGGACCCGCGCCCGGTTGCTGGCCACGGACCTGCCGTGCGTGCTGGGCCACGCCGACTTCGAAGCCCAGAACCTCCGCTGGGACGAGGAGGTCCGGTCCGTGCACGACTGGGACAGCCTGGCGTGGCAGCCGGAAGCGGCACTCGTGGGCGCGGCCTCCGGAACGTTCTCCAGCGACTCGCCGACGACACTGGCTCCGGTCGCGAGCTCCGCGGCTTTCCTGGCGGCGTACCAGGACTTCCGCGGCCGGCGGTTCACCGCGGAGGAGCGTGCGGCGAGGCGGTCCGCGCGCAGGCCGCCGAGCGGCTGGCTAACGCGCGTACGCGGCCATGAACATGTCCAGCAGGGCGTCGACGGTCTGCTCGTCGGCGACGCGGGTGGAGAGCAGGTAGCGGTAGTAGAGCGTGCCGCAGAGGACTTCCGCGGGGAACGCCAGGTCGACGCCGTCGACGAGCTCCCCCGCTTCCTGCGCCCGGGTGATCCGGGCCAGCGTGCTTTCCTCGACCGTGCGCAAGAACCGCTCGTGCAGCGTGGCCCGCAGCGTTTCGTCGGCCTGTGCCTCGGCGATCACCGCGCGGTACACCGGTCCGATCGGCGGTGCGGCCAGCGCGGGTGCCGAACGCAGGAACTGCTCGCGCAGGTCGGCCCGGACGTCGCCGGTGTCGTGGTAGTCCAGGTCGGTGGTCCAGACCCGGGCGAGCGCGTCCAGCAGCAGCGCCGCCATGGACGGCCAGCGCCGGTAGATGGTGTGCTTCCCGACCCCGGCCCGGCGGGCGACCGCCTCGATGCTCAAGCCCGCGTAGCCGGCCTCGGCGGCGAGTTCGAGGGTCACGTCGAGGAGTTCGGCGGTCCGGGCGGCGCCCCGGCGTCGCGGTTCGGCCATGCCCCGGAGCATAACGGCACGCGCCGTGCCATTGACAGCCCGGCGCGGCCGCGTCCATGATGGCGCCCAACGGCACGATCCGTGCCGATAACGCGAAGGAGTACCGCCATGACCACGTTCACGGCCGAAGAGCGCGCCGCGATGAAGGAGCACGCCAAAGAGCTCAAGACCGCGGCGCGCCGCGCGTCGCAGGCGGACAAAGCGGCGCAGGCGGAACGGGACGTGCTCGCGAAGATCGCGGAAATGGCGCCGGCGGACCGGATCCTGGCCGAGCGCGTCCACGCCGTCGTCACGGCGAACGCGCCGGTGCTCGAGCCGAAGCTGTGGTACGGCATGCCGTCCTACGCGCGCGACGGCAAGATCGTCTGCTTCTTCCAGAGCGCGGAGAAGTTCAAAGCCCGCTACGCGACGCTCGGCTTCAGCGACCAGGCGAACCTCGACGACGGCGAGATGTGGGCGGCGGGCTTCGCGCTCACCGCGGTGACCCCGGCGGTGGAGCAGAGAATCGCCGAGCTGGTGACGCGCGCGGTGGCCTGATCCGGGCCCGGGCTTGTACGCCGCGTGTACAAGCCCGCCCTAGCGTCGCGCGCCATGTCGAAGAAGCTGCTTTCGCTGGGCGTGTTCGCCGCACTCGCGGCCACCGCCTTCACCGCCACCGACGCGGCCGCCGCGCCGAAGACCTACTACGTCGACCAGGCCGCCGGCAGTGACACCGCGGCCGGGACGTCGCAGTCGGCGCCGTGGAAGTCCCTCGCCAAGGTCGCCGCGACCACCCTGGCCCCCGGGGACACCGTGCTGCTGCGCCGCGGCCGGACCTGGAGCGGCGGGCTCGCCGTCCGCGGCTCCGGCAGCGCGGCCGCGCCGGTGACCATCGGCGCCTACGGCACCGGCGCGCGCCCGATCGTCCAGGGGAACGAAGAAGCCTGCGTCGACCTGCCGGGGAGCTACCTCACGGTGCAGGACCTGCAGGTCGGCGTCGCGGCGGACGCCGGGCGCTGCTCCTGGGCGGGCGTCGAAGTCGGCGGGGACCACGACAAGGTGCTCTCGAACTACATCACCGGCGCCGGCGCGGGCGTCTACATCGCCCCCAGCGCCGACGGCACCGAAGTCACGCAGAACGACCTCGTCGACAACAACCACATGACCGTCGTGACGCCGGGCGGCAGCGACGACTCGGGCGCGTTCGCGATCCTGGTGCAGGGCAACGGATCCGACATCGGCTGGAACCGGATCAGCGGCTCGATCGCGGTGAGCGACGACTTCGGCGGCCTCGACGGCGCCGCGGTCGAGATCTTCTACGGCTCCGGCAACGTCATCCACCACAACATCTCCGAGGACAACGAGTCCTTCACCGAGCTCGGCACCGACGCCGGCGACCCGGACGGCGTGTCCCGCGACAACGTCTACGAATACAACGCCGTCTTCGGCGCCAAGACCCGCGGCGGCATCGTGACGCGCGGCGCCGACGACCAGAACGGCCCGGTGACCGGCACCGTCTTCCGCAACAACTCGGTCCGGCTGAGCAACGCCGAATCCGAGGGTTTCGTCTGCTACGGCGGCTGCACGAACCAGACCCTGAAGCTCACCCAGAACGTCGTCCAGGCCGCCATGAAGGTCGGGTACGCCGACACCGGCTGGACCGCCACCGACCACAACGTCTTCTACGGCGGCCAGCGGCAGTTCACACCGGGCACCACGGACAAGGTCGCCGACCCGAAGTTCACCTCGGCCACTAACCTGATCCTGCAGCCGACGAGCCCGGCGATCGGCCTCGGCACGACGAAGTACGCGGACGTCGACGTCGACGGAAACGCGATCGGCACGCGGATCGACGCGGGCGCCTACCAGTTCACCCCGTGACGTACCGGGTCAGCATCGCGACCATCTCGTTCTCCAGCTTCCCGGCGTCCACCGGCTCGCGGTCGGCCACGAGCTGGTGGACGACGAGCTCGGTCGTGGTGACGCAGAGCCGGGCCGCCGTCTCGGTGTCGGCGACCCGGACCTCGGGGTGGTGGTCGAACAGCTCCTGGACGTAGGAGACCAGGGACTGCTTCAGCCGCTCGACCTTGTCGAGCAGCTCCTTCGACCGCGGCGCCTGTTCGATGAGCAGGCGCAGCAGCTGCGGGTCGCCGAGGTGGGTTTCGATCGCGCCGCGGACGAACACGCGGAAGATCTCCTCGATCGAGGCGGGCAGTTCCCCGTGCTGGATCCGTTCCGTGGCGGCGGTGCCTTTATCGAGGTGGCGGACCAGCAGCTCGGCCAGGATCGCGTCCTTGTTCGGGAAGTACTGGTACAGCGAGCCGATGGAGATGCCGGCGTGCTCGGCGATGCGGTTCGTGGTGCCCGCGGCGTAGCCGAACTCGCCGAAAACGTGAGCAGCCGCGGTCAGGATCCGCTCCCGGGTCAGCTCGGCGCGGACCTGACGCGGCTGTTTACGTGGCTGGATGCGGCGCTCGGCCGAACTCACGGCCCCTCCTCGCGCGCTGCTCGAAAGCGAGTAGCGCAGGATCTGAGTATTTGCTCATAATTGTGCCATGACCAGCAAAAACACGCTGAGCCGAGTCACCATGGCCGAGGTGCGCGCCCGGCTGGGCGAGCCCGAAGCGATGATCGAAGCCAAGATCGGCGACCGCATCGACCGGCACGCCCGCCGCTTCATCGCCCATTCGCCGTTCCTGACGCTGGCCACCGCCGACGCCGCGGGCCGCGCCGACTGCTCGCCCCGGGGCGACTACCCCGGGTTCGTGAAGGTCCTCGACGAACGCACCCTCGCCATGCCCGACCGCACCGGCAACAAGATCGCGGACTCCTTCCGCAACATCGCCGAGAACGACGGCGTCGGCCTGCTGTTCTTCGTCCCCGGCACGCGGGAAACCCTGCGTGTCAACGGCCGCGCGTACGTCACCGACGAGCCCGACGTCCTGGCCCGCATGCGCACTGAAGCGAAGGAGCCGATGCTCGCCATCATCATCGAGGTCGAGCAGGTGTACTTCCACTGCGGCCGCGCGCTGATCCGCTCGCGGCTGTGGGATCCGGCGAGCCAGGCGCTGGCGGCGGAGCTGCCGTCGGCGGGCGAGGTCGCCGCCGAGGCGATGGGTGCCGATCCCGAACTCCTCGAGCAGCTGCTCGAAGAGGGCTACCGGAAGCTGTACTGACCATGCAGAAAACGATCCTCGACCGCGTCGAGCGCGTCGCCGACGACGTCGTTTCCCTCGTCCTGCGCGGCGACGAAGGGCCGCTCGAAGCGTGGGAACCGGGCGCGCACATCGACCTCGCGCTGCCGAACTGGCTGACCCGGCAGTATTCCCTGTGCGGGGACCCGGCCGACCTCTCGGCGTACCGGATCGCGGTCCGGCACGACCCGCTCAGCCGCGGTGGCTCGGAGTACGTCCACCTGTTCCTGCAACCGGGCCGGACGCTCGAAGTTTCCGCGCCGCGCAACCACTTCCCGCTCGTGCCGGCGCCGGAATACCTGTTCCTGGCGGGCGGCATCGGGATCACGCCGATCCTGCCGATGCTGCGCGCCGCCGGGCCCGCGGCGACGCTGGTGTACGCCGGTCGTTCGCCCAGCACGATGCCGTTCGCGGCGGACCTCCGCGCCGAGTTCGGCGACCGCGTGCGGCTGTTCGGCCACGGCCGCCCGGACCTCGCGGCACTGGCGGCGGAGTTCCCGGCGGCGGAGGTCTACTGCTGCGGCCCGGCGTCCATGGTGGACGCGGCCGAAGCGCTGTTCCCGCGCGTGCACACCGAACGCTTCCAGCCCACGCGGCGGGAGTTCGGGCCCGATACGCCGTTCGAAGTGGAGTGCGCGCGGTCCGGCGGCACGATCCGCGTCCCCGCCGACGAATCCCTGCTCGACGCGCTGAACCACGCCGGCCGTCCGGTGCCGTCGGGCTGCCGCGAAGGGGTTTGCGGCAGCTGCGAGCTTTCCGTGCTGGACGGCGAACCCGAGCACCGCGACGACATCGGCGCACCCGAGGGCCGGATGTACGCCTGCGTGTCACGGGCGCGCTCGCCCCGGCTCGTGCTGGACGTCTGATGATCCCCAAGGTGCGCCGCCCGAAGACGCGGCGGATGCTCACCCTCGAAGTCCGCGCGAACACGGCGCCGAGCCCGTCGTTCCGCACGATCACCCTCGGCGGCCCGGACCTCGCCGACCTCGAACCGGCGGGCCACGACCAGGCCGTGCGGCTGTTCTTCCCGCGCGCGGGCCAGGACCGGCTGCGGATGCCGACGCCGGACAACGAGGGCTGGATGGCCGAGGTGCTGATGCTGCCGAAGAGCCGCCGCCCCTGGGTCCGCAACTACACGATCCGCCGAGCCCGTCCCGGCGAGATCGACATCGAGTTCGCGTTGCACGACGGCGACGCCCCGGCGGCTTCCTGGGCCCGGCGGGCGCGCCCGGGCGATCCGGCCGGGGTGTTCGACCTCGGTGTCAGTTACCTGCCGCCGCCCGGGGTTCCGTGGCAGCTGCTGGCCGGGGACGAGAGCGCGGTGCCCGCGATCCTGGCGATCCTCGACCACGCGCCTGCCGGGCTGGTGGCGGAGGTGTTCCTGGAGGTGCCTTCGGCGGCCGATGTCCGGGAGGTCGAGGTGCCTGCGGGGGTGCGTGTGCGGTGGCTGCCCCGGGCGCGGGCGGAGGACCGGCCGGGCGAGCTGGCTCTGTCGGCGCTCGTGGCTGCGGACCTTCCGCCCGGACCGGCTTATGCGTGGGTGGCCGGGGAGGCGGCGCTGGCCACCGGGGCGCGCCGTCACCTGGTGCGGGAGCGGGGCTGGGCGAAGGGGGACATCGCGTTCCTGGGCTACTGGCGACAGGGGCGGGCCGCGCCGGGGTGAGCCGCGGTGCGTTGGCCGCCGGTGATCGGCTCGCCGAACGTCTTGAATGAGTCATTCAGGTCTTCGGAGGTCCTGAATGACTCATTCAAGACGTTGGCAGTAGGGCGGGCGTACCATCGCGAGCAGCCTCGACGACGAGGAGACGGGCGTGGGCGAACTCGGGCTGGCCGACACCAACGGCATCCTCGCCCTGCCCTGGGTGCGCCCGGACCGGACCAGCGCGGGCCTCGGCTGGGACCGCGTCTACGTCTCCCGGCAGCGCGAACGCCCCTACCGCGCCGAGTTCGGGGCCGCGCGCAGCCACCAGCTGATCCTGCACCTCGACGGCCCGGTGACCGTACGCCGCGGCGTCGGGACCGCGCGCGAGCAGAGCAAGCGGATGCCCGTCGGCGGGCTCTTCCTGCAGCCCTCGCACGCGGAGCTGTCCGTCGAGCTGGGCGGCGAGCTCGACACCGTGCACGTCTACCTCGCCGACGACGCCGTGCAGGAAGCCGCCGGGGAGAACGCGCCGGTCCGGCTCGCCGAGGAGCTGGGCAGCACCGATCCCCTGCTCGAACAGCTCGTGCTGAGCCTCGACGGCGTCGTTCGCGACTGGGAACCCAGCGCCCGCACCTACGCCGACCAGCTGGGGGCGCTCGTCGCGGCCCAGCTCGTCCGCCGCCACGGTGCCGGGACCGTGCCGGAAGCCGTCGGCCGCGGGCTCTCGGACCGGCAGTTCGCGACGGTCCGGGACTTCATGGCGGACCGGCTGGCCGAGCCGGTCCCGCTGGCCGAGCTGGCGGCGCTCGCGGGGTTGAGCGTCAGCCAGTTCTCCCGCCGCTTCAAGGCCCGCACCGGCCTGCCCCCGCACCGCTTCCTGCTGCGGCTGCGCGTGGAACAGGCGGGGTTGCTGCTGCGTACCGGCGACGCCCCGATCGCGGAGATCGCCGTCCGCTGCGGGTTCTCGCACCAGGAACACCTGACGCGGGTCCTGCGTGCCCAGCTCGGCACGACCCCAGCCGCCCTGCGCCGGGCGGGCTGACACACGCGCGTTTCGTGCCGCCCGGCAGCACGAACGTGCAGGACCACGTCCCCCAGGACGTCCGATACTCCCCGCATGACCTCGTTCAGCTACGCCGCGAACCCCGTCCGGGTGGTCTTCGGCTCGCTCGACACCCTCGGCGCCGAAGCCGGCCGGCTCGGGCTCACCCGCGTCCTGCTGATCGGGCGGCCGCGGCACGGCGACCGCGCCGCCGAAGCGCTCGGCTCCCGGCTCGCCGCGCGCTTCGAAGAGCCCGCCATGCACACCCCCGTCGACGTCACCGAGCGCGCGCTCAAGCTCGTCGCCGAGCACGACGTCGACGGCGTCGTCGCGATCGGCGGCGGCTCGGCCACCGGGCTGGCCAAGGCGATCGCCCTCCACACCGACCTGCCGCAGCTGATCGTCCCCACGACGTACGCGGGCTCCGAGCTGACCTCCGTGCTCGGCCAGACCACCGACGGCCGCAAGACCACGCAGAAGACCCCGAAGGTCCGGCCCGAAGCCGTCCTCTACGACGTCGGCCTGACCCTCGACCTGCCGGTGAGCGTCTCCGCGGCCAGCGGCCTCAACGCGCTCGCCCACGCCGTCGAAGCCCGCTACGCCCCCGACGCCAACCCGATGACCGACCTGCTCGCCGCGGAGGCGACCAGGCTGCTCACGAGCGCCCTGCCGCGCATCGCCGCCGATCCGTCCGATGTGGACGCCCGGACCGACGCCCTCCGCGGCGCCTGGCTGGCGGGCAGCTGCCTCGACGCCGTCGAGATGGGACTGCACCACCGGCTCTGCCACCGCCTCGGCGGCAAGTTCGGCCTGCCGCACGCCGAAACCCACGCCGTCCTCCTCCCGTACGTCATGGCGCACCAGGGTCTCGACGACGCGGACGACGTCTTCGAACTCACCGCGAGCCTCCCCATCCCGCACTCGCTGGCCGAACTCGGGCTCACCGAAGCGGACATCGAGGACGAGCCCGAAGCCGACCTCCTCCGCCAGGCCCTGCACGGCACCCGCCCGGCCGCGCGCCCGAGCCTCAAGGCGCTCACGAAACAGGTCGTCGCCAGCTTCGCCGGCGCGCCGGACCGCGTCCGCACCCTCCTCACCGACCTCGTCGAGACCCTGCACGGCTACGCCATCCGCACCGATCTCACCCAGGACGAGTGGGAGTACGCGATCGGCTTCCTGACCCGCGCCGGGCACATCACGACCGACACCCGGCAGGAGTTCATCCTGCTGTCGGACACCCTCGGCGTCTCCAGCGTCGTCGACGTCCTGACCAACTCGCGCACGCCGGACACGACGCCGTCGGCCGTGCTGGGACCGTTCTACGTCGAGGGCCCGCCGGAGACGCCGCAGGGCGCCGACATCGCGGACGGCCTCCCCGGCACTCCACTGTGGACCGACATCCGGGTCACCGACACCGAAGACCGGCCCGTGCCCGAAGCGATCGTCGACGTCTGGCAGTCCAATGAGGACGGCTTCTACGACGTCCAGCTGCCCGAAGTGGAGGGTCCGGTGCTGCGCGCCCGGTTCCGGACCGACGCCGATGGCAGGCTGAACTTCCGGACCATCGTGCCGAGCGCGTACCCGATCCCGGCCGACGGCCCGGTCGGCGAGATGCTGAACGCCGTCGGGCGGCACCCCTACCGCGCGCCGCACGTGCACTTCATGATCGCCAAGCCCGGCTACCGCACGCTGATCACGCAGCTGTTCGTCGCGGGCGGCGACTACCTCGACTCCGACACCGTGTTCGGCGTCAAGGACGGCCTGATCGTCGACTTCTCCCGGCAGCGGCTCGACTTCACCTTCCGGATCCAGGGGAGCACCGAATGAGCTACGACACCGACGTCATCGTGGTCGGCAGCGGCCCGGCCGGCGGCTCGGCGGCCCTGCTGCTCGCCACCTACGGCGTACCCACGGTGCTGGCCACCAAGTACGGCTGGACGGCGAACACGCCCCGCGCGCACATCACCAACCAGCGCACCATGGAGGTGCTGCGCGACCTCGGCGTCGAGGACAAGGCCCTCGCCGCCGGCACCCCGCCGGAGCTGATGGGCGACACCGTGCTCTGCACCTCGCTGACCGGGCCGGAGATCGGCCGGATCGCCAGCTGGGGCACCGGCGACCGGTCGGCGGCGGAGTACGCCGCGGCCAGCCCGTGCCACATGATCGACCTGCCGCAGACCTACCTCGAACCGATCCTGGTGAGCGAGGCCGCCGCGCGCGGCGCGAAACTGCGGCTGGACACCGAGTTCCTCGACTTCACCCAGGACGGCGACGGTGTCACGGCCCGGTTCCGCGACCGCGTCCGCGGTGACGAGTTCACGTTGCGCGCCAAGTACCTGATCGGCGCGGACGGCGCCCGCAGCCGCGTCGCCGAGCAGGCCGGCCTGCCGATCGCCGGGCAGACCGGCAAGGCGGGCAGCATGAACATCACGTTCACCGCCGACCTCGCGCCGTACGTGGCCCACCGGCCGAGCGTCCTGTACTGGGTGATGCGGCCGGGCGCGCACCTCGGCGGGATCGGGATGGGTCTGGTCCGGATGGTCCGGCCGTGGCGCGAATGGCTGCTGACCTGGGGCTACGACATCGAGCAGGCCCCGCCGGAGGTCGACGTCGAGGAGGCGACGCGGCTGGTGCGCGACCTGGTCGGCGACCCGGAGCTCGAGGTCGAGATCACCTCGACGTCGCTGTGGACGGTCAACCACAACTACGCCACCGAGTACCGGTCCGGCCGGGTGTTCTGCGCCGGGGACGCCGTGCACCGGCACCCGCCGTCCAACGGGCTCGGCTCGAACACGTCGATCCAGGACTCCTACAACCTGGCCTGGAAGCTCGCGATGGTCCTGCGCGGCGAGGCCGGCGAAGGACTGCTGGACAGCTACAGCGCCGAACGGGCGCCAGTGGGCAAGCAGATCGTCGACCGGGCCAATCTCAGCCGCGAGCAGTTCGGGCCGATCTTCGCCGCGCTGGGCATCACCGGCGACACCGACGCCGACGGCATCATGGCCGGGCTCGAGACCTGCCTGGCGGCCACGGCCGAAGGCGCGCGCAAACGTCGTGAGCTGGAAAAAGCGATCGAGCTGAAGCACTACGAGTTCAACGCGCACGGCGTCGAGCTGGACCAGCGGTACGTCTCCGGCGCGGTGCTGCCCGACGGCGTCGCGGCGGAACCGGAGCGGGACCCCGAGCTGTTCCACCGGCCGAGCACCGAGCCGGGCGCGAAGCTGCCGCACGCGTGGCTGGTGGGCTCCCACGGCCGCCGGGTGTCCACTTTGGACCTCGTCGGCGGCGGCCGGTGTACGGTGCTGACCGGCCTGACCGGCACGCCATGGCGCGACGCGGCGGCCAAGGTGGGCGCCGAGCTGGGCTTCGACCTGCGCGCCGTCCGGATCGGCGACCCCGGCGCCCGCGACGCCTACGGCGACTGGTCCCGGCTGAGCGGTATCGACGAGGACGGCTGCCTGCTGGTCCGCCCGGACGGTTACGTCGCCTGGCGCCACGCGGCCGCGTCGCCCGACGCCGCGAAAACCCTGCTCAGCGCGGTGCGGACGGTCCTCGACCGGCCCTGATCACGGCGTGGTGGTGACCCCGGTGAACGTCACCGGGGTCTTCGGGGGCCCGCTGCCGTCGCCGATGCCCGGCTTCGCGGGGTCGATGCCGCCGCGGGCGACCCGGTCCAGGACGGCGAGGCCGGCGTCGTCGATGCTGCCGAACACCGTGTACTCCGGCGGGATCCGCGTCTCGCCGAAGACCAGGAAGAACTGGGAGCCGCCAGTGTCCGGCTGGGTCGTCTTCGCCATGGCCAGGACGCCGCGGCCGTAGGTCAGCTCGGGGAACACCTCGTCGCGGATCGTGTAGCCGGGGCCGCCGGTCCCGTCGCCGACCGGGTCGCCGCACTGGAGCATCTGCAGCCCGGACGTCACCGAGAGCCGGTGGCACGACGTGCCGTCGTAGAAGCCCTGTTTCGCCAGGCTCAGGAAGTTGACCACCGTGCACGGCGCCAGCGCGCGGTCCAGCGTCAGCCCGATGGCACCCGCGCTCGTGGCGAGCCGCACGTCGGCGGTCCCGGAGGACGGCGCCGGGCCGTCCGGCGGGAGCGCGACCTTCTTCGGGGCCGGTGCGCCCGGGTCAGGGGTGAACGCGCAGGTCACCGGGTCGGCGAGCGGTTTCGTCCGCTTCGGCATCGCGGCCCGGCCGCCCGGGATCGAGACCGGCGAAGTGACCGCGACCGGCGGCGTTGACGACGCCGTCGTCGACGCCGGTGCGGTGAAGAAACCACCGCCGGCCTGGGCGTCCGGCTTGCGCAGGAAGCCGGGGTAGCCCCAGGCCAGGAACGCCAGCACCATCACGACGACGACCACAACGGACCCCGTGACCAGCGCGATCGCCGTCGCCGACGACTGCTTCGGCGGCACCGGCGGCTGCCACTGCCCGTGCGGCTGGGACCGCTCCCCCGGCTCGCTCATGCCCGCTGCTCCCCTCGTCGAGAGCACCATTCTGCCGCTACGGGCCGCCTTCCGGGCGAGAACGCGCGATCACGGCAGGCCCCAGGGCGAACTCGGCCCGCCGGGGGTGACCGGCCGGACGCCGAAGTCCGGCTTGTCCCCCTTCCGGTAAACGAAGGCGTCCTCGCCGCGCCCGAGTTCGACTTGGACGTCCCCCGTGGCCAGCCGCCGCCACCGGCGGGCCCGGCCGCGCGCGTCCGTCACGGCGAGCTCGCCGTCGATGCCCGGCCGCAGCACGCACGGCGCCCCGGCCTCGCTGTGCACCTTCAGCCAGCGCGTCTTGCCGCCGGCCCGCGACGCGCTGAGCAGGAACGCGCCCTCGGTGCGGAAGTCCCGCAGCGCGATGTCGCCCCACGCCGACGGCACCGCGGGGAACAGCCGGAGCACGCCGCCCCAGCTCTGCACCAGCATGTCCTGCAGGGACTTCGCCGCCGAGAGCGGCGTTTCGATGACCGGCCCGGACTCCTTGTACATGGTGTTCGGCTGGATGTAGCGGCGTTGCAGCTCGCCGAGGTAGAACGCGGCCTGGTCGCCGCGCAGCATCTGCGCCGAGATCGACGCGGCCCCGGTGAACGTGTAGCCCTGCAGGGCGCCTTCGAAGCCCACCCAGTGGTTCAGCGACGTCTCGATGATCTGCCGGTGCTCCGGCTGCTCCCAGGTGACGTCGTAGAGCGGGTAGATCTGCAGCAGGTGCGAGTAGTGCCGGTGCGACTTCGCGAACGGCACCCCGGCGCCGATCATGTAGCCGTTCGCGTCGGCCGGGTAGGCCACGAGGTTCGCGAGGACGTCCCGCCACTTCGTCGCGAGCGGGTCGCCGGGCGCGATCTGCAGGAGGGTCTTGCAGCCCCACCGGATGAGCGAGAGGTCGTAGTTGCAGTCCGGCGCGTTGACGCCGTACTCGGGCGAGAACGTCGGCGGCAGGTGCAGCTTCCCGTCCGGGCCCGGGGCGAGGAAGTGCAGGTAGTAGTTGATCGCCTTGCGCAGCAACGGGAACAGCGTGCCGGCGAGCAGCTCGCGGTCCATCGTGTGCCGGTAGGACAGCCACACGTTGTGCAGCGCCCAGGTCAGGTTGCCGACCTCCGGCGTCGGCGTGTCCTTCCCCGGGATGCCGACGGGGAACCCGCTGGTGGCGTTCGAGACGCCGTTGAGCAGGGTCATGTCGGTCGTGCGCGGGATGCCGGCGGAGTCGGCCTGGTACGGCTCGGCCACCTGGCTCGTCAGGTTCGCCCGGTACTTGTCCAGTGTGTGGCTGACGGCGTCGAGTTCCAGGTGGTTGGAGCCGTGGATCAGCCAGTACTCGAGCTGGACGTTGAGGTTCCACCACGTGGCCGGCCACGGCGTGTTCTCCAGCCACGGCCCGGACGTCGCCATCACCGGTGCCTCGCGCCGGGCCGCCGACGCGACCTTGTACAGCTGGATCCAGTAGAAGCTCTGCAGCCGGGTGTCCGGAATGGACAGGAAGCTGCCGCGGTAGAAGTCGTGCCACCAGCGCCGGTGGTCGCGGGTCAGCTCGGGGAACGCGCCCGCCCGGCGGACCGTGCCGAGCGCCCGCGCCACCGACGTCTTCTCCGGGTGCGACCACGCGACCGACGTGTACAGCGTGCGCGCGGCCCCGCGCGGCACCTCCCGCCAGGCCGTCACGTGCTCGCCGCCGGCCAGCAGCGGCTGGACGGCGAGCTGGGCATCGCCGTTGGTGCTCACGTTCACCGGCGGGTTCGCGGTGTAGCCGGCCGGCGGCGGCTTGTTCCACACCGGATCGGCGCGCGGGCTGACCGCCACCGCCGGGTGGAACACCCACTTGAACGCCCGTTCGCCTTCGCTGGGCCGGACTTCGACCGCGAGCAGCGACTGTCCGGTGTGGACGATCGCGCGCAGGCTCAGGCTGCCCGCCGCGGTCGTGATCCTGCCGGTCAGCTCGGCGTTCCAGAGGTCCAGCCGCCAGTCGATCGCGGTGATCGCGCCGACCGGCTCCAGCGTGAAGTACCCGATGGGCAGCCGGGCCAGGCCGAAGAGCGAGCCGAACTCCGGCCGGTGGTCCTGCACCTGGCTGTGCTGGACGTTGAAGCGGATCGCGTTCTGCCCCGGCTCGGCGTAAATGCCCGAGCCGAGGAACCCGTTGCCCAGGAACGGGCCCTCGTACCAGGTCTTCGGCAGCCGCCGCCAGTACAGGTCCGCGGTGCCCAGGAACCCGGCCCAGCCGAAGTCGTCGCTGCCGGGGGTGTCCGCGTACGCGGGCGTGATCCCGGCGGCGGCCAGCCCGGCGAGCGCGCCGCCGAGCACAGTCCTGCGGGTGATGTCCATTCCGGCCTCCTCGTCGAAGCAGGTGTCAGTCAGGCAGGCCCCACGCGGGCGCCGAGCCGAGGGCGGGAACGTCTCGCGGCGCGCAGTCCGGCCGCCCGCCCCGCGGGGTGACGACGGCGGTGCCGCCGCGCCGCAGCCCGATCGAGATCCGGCCCGGGCCGGTGGCGCGCCACGGCAGGTGCCTGCCGTGCTCGTCGCGGACGTCGACGTCCCCGGTGATGCCGTGCTGCAGGACCAGGGGTTCCCCGGCTTCGCTTTGCACGCGGACGAACTCCGTGATGCCCGCGCGCCGGGAAGCGTCCACGAGGAACGCGCCCTCCGCGCGCAGCCCCGAAATCGAGGCGTCCCGCCAGGTCGCCGACACCGACGGGAAGATCTTGAGCACGCCCCCGGACCCCTGCAGCACCATGTCCACCACGGACTGCGCGGCCGTGATCGGGCTTTCGATGGCGAAGTTCGAGCCCTCGCGGTACATCGTGTTCGCGGTCAGCTCGGTGTCCGCGACGATGTTGCGGTCGAGGAAGAACTTCAGGTACCGCAACGCTTCTTCCGGCGAGTCCATCACGGACTTCATCGAGGACGCGGCCGCGTAGCTGTAGCCGTGCCAGGCGGACTGGTCGGCGGCCCAGTGGTCGAAGGTGCGGGTCATGATGTCCCGGTCGGCGGGGTTGTCCCAGACCTTTTCCCGCAGCGGGTACAACCACAGCAGGTGCGAGAAGTGCCGGTGCGACGCGGCCAGCGGGACGCCGTCGCCGATGAGCACGCCGTTGACGGGATCTTCGTGGTAGGGCACCAGTTTCGCGCTGATCTCCTGCCAGATCGGCACGCGCGGCTCGTCGAGGCGCAGGATCCGGGCCGTGTCGACGAGGGTGCGGGCCGCCCACCGGATCAGCGACAGGTCGTAGGTGCAGTCCGGAGCGTCGGCGTACTCCGGCGACCGGGTCAGCGGCAGGTGCAGGGCGCCGTCGGGACCGGTGACCAGGAAGTGGCGGTAGAAGTTCAGCGCCTTCGCCAGCGTCGGGTACAGGACGTCGCGGAGCACGCGCCGGTCCAGGTGGTGGCGGTAGGCCAGCCAGACGTTGTGCAGGCCCCACAACAGGTTCCCGGTCTGGTCGGTCTTGGACGTCGTCCCGGGTACGCCGACCGAGCGTGTGCCGCCGGGGCGCAGGCGCCAGTCGCCCGGGTGCGAAAGCGCGTAGGTGTCGCCGTCGCGGTACGCGGGCGGCACGGACGCCTCGAGGTTCGCGCGGTCGCGCCGGAAGGTCTCGGTGACGGCGTCGAGTTCGGGGTGGTTGCTGCTGTTGACGATCGGGTAGGTGACCTGGACGTTGAGGTTCCACCAGACCGCGGTCCAGCTGTTGCCGACCTCGGGGAACCACGGGCCCCACTCCGAGACCACGGGCCCGTCCGCGCGCGTGGCGGACGCGATCTTGTACAGCTGGATCCAGTAGAACCGCTGCACCTGCTTGTCCGGCACCGAAACGAAGCTGCGCCGGTGGTAGTCGTTCCACCAGTGGCGGTGGCGCGCGAGGAGGAAGTCCGGATTCAGGGCAAGCGCTTTCCGGACCGACGCGACGGCGTCGGCGGTGTGCGTGGTGCCCGGGAAGCTGTAGGCGACGGTCGCGGCGAGGAGCCGGCGGGCCCCGATCGCGCGTTCCCGCCACGCCGTCGTGTACCCGCCCCCGGCGAGCATCGGCTGCGCGCAGTACCCGTCCGCGAGCTCGGGCGCGGGGTTCGCGACGTACTCGGGCGGCTTGCGGACCGTCCGCGTCGTGGCGGACTCCAGCGGCTGGAACGCCCAGGCCGCACCGGATTCGCCCGCGCTCGGGGTCGTCGAGACGAGCAGCACGCCGAGGTCGTTGTGCACCACCGCGGAGAAGGCGACCGAGCCCTGCGTCGTGGTGATGGTGCCGCCCAGCTCGGCGTTGTAGAGGTCGAGCGTCCAGTCGACGGCGGTGATCGCGCCGGCGAAGGTGAGCGTGAGGTAGCCGATCGGCAGCCGGGACAGGCCGATGCCGGCCTCCCACTGGATCCGCTGGTCCTGCACCTGGGTGTGGCTCAGCATCACCTTGAGCACCTGCGGCGCCTGGCCGGCGTAGACCTGCGCGCCGAGGTAGCCGTTGGCCAGGAACGGGCCTTCCCGCCAGTTCTTCGGCAGCCGCTTCCAGATCATCCGCGCGTCCGCGGCGACGTCGCGGTGCGGGTTCGCCGCGGCCAGCGCGGGTGGCGCCGCCCGGGCCCACAGACCCCCGAAGGCAGCGGCCCCGGCCGCGACCGAGGCAGCACGGAGCACCGTCCGCCGGGACATCGAGTCCATGAAGCATCCTCCGAATTCATACTACGTTTCGGTGCGTTCAAGCGGCGGCGTGCGGCCATACTTGCAGAGGGTGCCCCAAAAGGCCAGAGTTGTTCACCCGGAAAGCGGCAGAGACATCCGATGAATACTGTCGCCGGAACCCGGTGCCAGTGAGCGCCCCAATGTGGCGTTCGGTGCGTCCAGCGCACCCAATGTGGCGTTCGGTGCGTCTGACGCACCCAATGCCACATTGGGGCGCGTGCCCGGCCGCCCCTTTCCCCGGAGCACGACCCGCTCACCGGCGCCCAGCGGATCGCCGCGGCGATGGCCCGCCACGTCGGCATCGGCGACGCCCGGGTGATCGTCGGCTTCAGCGCGCTCGGCGGGCACGTCGGCGAGGTCGAGCTGGGCCCGGGCCCGGAGTACTTCGTGACCCTCGGCGCGCACTACCAGGACGACCCGCGCGACATCCCGGCCGTGCTCGCGCACGAGGTGACGCACGTCTTCCTGCACCGCCACGGGCTCCGCCACGCCGACCTCGCCCGCCACGAGATCCTGACCGACACGGCGGCCCTCTACCTCGGTCTCGGCCACCCGATGCCGGCGGCGTACCGCGTCGACGTCACGCAGGGCCGCTACACGCGCCGCCGGACGACGTCCCGGGTCGGCTACCTGTCCCCGCCGGAGATGGGCTACGTGCTGGCGAAGCGCGCATTGGCGTTCGGCGAGGAGGTCCGGCCGTTCTCCGGCGCCGCGGCGGAGGCGTACCGGCTCGGCCACACCCGCGCACTGGCGGACTACGCCCGTCCCCCGCTGTCGGGCGCGGGCCGCGCGGCCCGCGCGCGATACCGGCGGGACCGCGAGCTGAGCCGATCGGCCGCGGACTACCACTTCGCCGGCGGCAAGGTCGCGTTCGCCTGCCCCGCCTGCGGTCACGGCACCCGGCTGCCCGCCGGACGTTCGGTGCGGGCCCGCTGCGCGGTCTGCCGCTCGGTCTTCGGCTGCGAGACCTAAAGCGGCGGGAGCGCGGTCGAATCCAGCCAGCGGGTGAAGAACGCGGTCAGCGACCGGCCCGCGTACGCCTCCGCCGTCGTCACGAACTGGCCCGTCGTGACCAGCCCGTGCCGGTGCTCGACCGCCCACGCCTTCAGCAGTGCGAAGAACGCCGGATCGCCGATCTCCCCGCGCAGCGCGTGCAGGGTCAGGCCGCCGCGCTTGTACACGCGCTCGTCGAACATCCGCGCCACGCCCGGGTCGGCGATGCGGACGTCGGCCGGCTTGAGCTTCATGCGCGCGTGCCAGTCCCGGGCCAGCGCCTGCGCGGACGGCCCGCCGGACTCCTCCGACCACAGCCACTCGGCGTAGGTCGCGAAGCCCTCGTTCAGCCAGATGTGGCGCCAGTCCGCCACCGTCAGGCTGTTGCCGAACCACTGGTGCGACAACTCGTGCACGACGAGCCGCTCGTACGTGCGGCGGCCGTCGACGTGGTTGGCGCCGAAGATCGACATGCCCTGGGCTTCGATCGGGTCGTCGAGGTCGTCGTCGGTGACGACGATGACGTACTCGGCGAACGGGTACGGGCCGAACAGCCGCTGCAGGAACTCCATCATCCGGCCCTGCCTGCCGAAGTCGCGGTCGAACGCCCGGCGCAGCCGCGGCGGCACGGCGGCCCGCTGCGGCACGGTCTCGAAGATCGACTCCACCTGCCCGCTGGCGCGCCCGATGCCGAGGCTCAGCCGGCGCAGGCCCACGCCCGTGTGCGGGAACCAGCCGCGGCCGGTCAGCTCGACGTCGTCGTAGCGGCCGATCTGCACGCTCATCAGGTACGTCGCGGTCGGCTCGGGCCGGTCGAACACCCACTTCGTCGTGCTGGCCGAGGTGGACCGCTCGACGAGCGTGCCGGTGACCGCGACCAGGTACGGCGACGCCGTCGTCAAGCTCACCCGGTACGACGCCTTGTCCGAGGGATGGTCGTTGCACGGGAACCAGGACGGCGCGCCGACCGGCTGGCTCGCCACCAGCGCGCCGTCGGTCAGCTCGTCCCAGCCGACGTCACCCCAGCGGCTGCCCACCGGGCGCGGGTTGCCGACGTAGTGGACCTCGACGGTGAACGCGGCACCCACCGCGATCGACTTCGCCGGCTTCACGTGCAGCTTCGCGCCGCGCTTCACGTACTTCGCGGGCTTCCCGTCGACCAGCACGCGGTTGATCCGGAACTCGCCGAAGTCGAAGCTGGCACGGGAAAGCGCCTGCGTCGCCTCGGCGGTGATCACGGCCGAGGCCGACAGCCGGTTCGGCGCGACCTTGTAGTCGAGCGTGAGGTCGTAGTGCCGGACCCGGTAACCGCCGTTGCCGTGGGCGGGGAGGTAGGGATCACCGGAGGTGTCCGCGCCGGGTGCCGGAGCAGGAGCCTTCGCAATCACCCGTGCCGAACCTTTCCTCGTGCCGACGTACCAAACCAGGCTCGCACGGACGGGTGAGTCCGGCGAGCCAGGTGGGTACTTCGTGACCTTCTACTTACCCGTCCACGCGGAGATCGGGTTGCCGAGCCAGCGCGTGTCGGCGGGCACCTCGTCGCCGCGGGTCACCAGCGAGCCCGGGCCGACCGTGGTGCGCGCGCCGATGCCCGCGCCCGGCAGCACGATGCCGTGTGGGCCGAGCGTCGCGCCTTCGCCGAGCGCGACCCGCGACATGCTCATGATCCGGTCGTGGAACAGGTGCGTCTGCACGACGCAGCCGCGGTTGATGGTCGCGCCGTCGCCCAGCTCGACGAGGTCGGCCTCGGGCAGCCAGTACGTCTCGAGCCAGACGCCGCGGCCGATCTTGACGCCCATCGTGCGCAGCCACGCGGTCAGCAGCGGGGTGCCGCCGACCGAGCCGATCAGCCACGGCACCGCCAGGGCCTCGACGAAGGTGTCGGCCAGCTCGTTGCGCCAGACGAAGGAGCTCCACAGCGGGTGGTCGATCTCGCGGAACTTGCCGACCAGCAGCCACTTCATCACGGTGGCGGTCAGCGCCGCGACGACCCCGGCGGCCAGCAGCGCGGGCCCGGCCAGCAGCAGCGCGACGCCGAAGCCGTATGCGGAGGCCGCCCACAGCAGCCCGAAGGCGACCGTGACGGTCAGCGCGACCCCGCACATGACCGGGATGATCCGGCACAGCTCGACCAGCGACCGCGCCGCCTTGAGGTGCAGCGCCGGGGTGTAGGTGCGGCTGGTGTCGGCGTCGCCGATCGCGCGGCGCACCGGCAGCGGCGGCATGCCGAGGTACGACGAGCCCTTCTTCGCCTTCAGGGGCGTCGAGGACAGGACGCCGACCAGGCCGCGCTTCGGCACCGAACGGCCGGGCGCGGTCATCCCCGAGTTGCCGAGGAACGCCTGCTTGCCGATCCGGGCCGGGGCGACGTGCAGCCAGCCGTGGCCCAGCTCGTAGGTGGCGACCATGGTGTCGTCGGCCAGGAACGCGCCGCTGTCGACCTTGGTCATCTTCGGCAGCGCGAGGACGGTCGACGCCTCGACGTTGCGGCCCACCTTGGCGCCGAGCAGCCGCAGCCACACCGGCGTGAACAGGCTGGCGTACAACGGGAACAGGCCTTCGCGGGCCATGCTCATCAGGCGTTCGGTGGCCCAGACCTGCCACGCGACGCGGCCGTGCACCGGGTGGTAGCCCTCGACCATGCCGATGCTCAGCGACCGGACGCCGACGAGCACGAGCAGCATGTAGGCCAGGAAGTACGCGGCCGTCGCGGCCGGCACGAAGATCAGCGCGCGGGTGAACGCGTCGAGCAGCGTCGGCGCACCGGCGATCGCGTAGCCGAGTACGGCGACGCCGGCCAGGGCGGCCACGCCGGGCAGGAAGCCGAGCGCCAGGGAGGTCGCACCGTAGACGGTGGCCCAGAAGTGCGACCGCGGCGGGCGGCTCGACGGCCACTTCAGCGCGTCACGCTCGTCCTTGGCCACGCGGGCGGCGGGCGAGCCGGCCCAGCGCTGCCCGGCCGGGACGGCGCCGCGGACGGTCGAGCCGGCCGCGATCTCCGCGCCCTTGCCGATCCGGACCCCCGGGAACAGTGTGCTGCGCGCGCCGATGCGGGCTTCCGCGCCGACGCGGACCTTGCCGATGTGCACGACGTCGCCGTCGACCCAGTGGCCGGTCAGGTCGACCTCGGGCTCGATCGCGGCGCCGCGGCCCAGCTTGAGGAAGCCGGTGACCGGCGGCGGCGAGTGCAGGTCGACGTCCTTGCCGATCCGCGCGCCGAGCGCCTTCGCGTACGTCGTCATCCAGGACGCGCCGGCGACGCTGTCCGCACCGGAGAACTCGGCGAGCTTCTCGGCCGTCCACAGTCGCAAGTGGACACTCCCGCCGCGCGGGTACGTTCCGGGGCGGACACCGGAAAGCAGCACTCGCGCACCGCCGGCGGCGATCGCGATCCGGCCCGCGGGGCTGAACAGCACCACCCACGCCAGGCCGAGCCACGCCCAGCTCAGCGTCGGCGCCCAGGCGAACCCGAGCAGCGACAGGACGTTCGACAGCGCGGCGGCGAGCGTCGCCCAGCGCAGGCCGACCAGGCCCATCAGCGGGACCGTCAGCAGCGTCTGGAGCACGCCGGCACGGCGCGGGGTCGGCGCGATCTCGCGACGTTCGGTGGCCTGGCCGCTCAGCGCGTCCAGCATCGCGGCCAGCGCGCCGAGCTTCGGGTAGGCGTAGACGTCGGCGACCGACACCTGCGGGTGCCGGGTGCGGATGCGCGCCACGACCTGCGCGGCCGTCAGGCTGCCGCCGCCGTGGGTGAAGAAGTCCGCCTTCGGGCTGTCGACCGAGACGCCGAGGATCTCGGCCCAGCCTTCGGCGAGCCACGTCTCGGTCGGGGTCAGCCCGGAAGCCTCCACTGTGGACAGTGGCCATGGGAGAGCGTTGCGGTCGACCTTGCCGGAAGTGCGGGTCGGCAGGTCGTCGACGACGGCGAGCAGCGGCACCAGCGCGGCGGGCAGCTGCTCGCGCAGCCGGGTCGCGGACTCGTCCTGATCGAACGGGACACCGGCGGCCGGGACGACGTAGCCGACGAGGACCTGGTTGCCCGCCTTGGTGCGGCGGATCGCGGCGGCCGCACCCTGCACGCCCGGCAGGGCCTGCAGCGCGGCGTCGACCTCGCCCAGCTCGATGCGGCGGCCGCCGAGCTTGACCTGCTCGTCGAGGCGGCCGAGGAACAGCAGACCTTCCTCTTCGGCGCGGACCATGTCGCCGGAGCGGTAGGCGCGCTGCCAGCCCAGCGACGGCAGCGGCGCGAACTTTTCGGCGTCCTTCTCCGCGTCGAGGTAGCGGGCCAGCCCGACGCCGCCGATGACCAGCTCGCCGGTCTCGCCCATGGCGACCGGCTGCCCCTCGTCGTTGACGACGGCGAGCTGCCAGCCGGACAGCGGCAGGCCGATCCGCACCGGGCCCTCGCCGGTCAGCTGCGCGGCGCAGGCGACGACGGTGGCCTCGGTCGGGCCGTAGGTGTTCCAGACTTCGCGGCCTTCGACGGCGACGCGCTCGGCCAGCTCCGGCGGGCAGGCTTCGCCGCCGAAGATGAGCAGGCGGACGTCTTCGAGCGCGTCGGCGGGCCACAGCGCGGCCAGCGTCGGCACGGTCGAGACGACGGTGATGCCCTGCGCGACCAGCCAGGGCCCCAGGTCGACGCCGGTGCGGACCAGCGCGCGGGGCGCCGGGACCAGGCAGGCGCCGTGGCGCCAGGCCAGCCACATCTCTTCGCAGGAGGCGTCGAAGGCGACGCT
Source organism: Amycolatopsis lexingtonensis (assembly GCF_014873755.1). NCBI lineage: Bacteria > Bacillati > Actinomycetota > Actinomycetes > Pseudonocardiales > Pseudonocardiaceae > Amycolatopsis > Amycolatopsis lexingtonensis. Next base: position 45,692 of record NZ_JADBEG010000001.1, on the reverse strand, counting down.
CAGCCCGGCCAGGACGCGGTCGCCGGGGCCGATCGGCTCGTCGGCGAGGAACAGCTCGGCCTCGGCGTCGACGAAGGCGGCGGCACTCGCGTGGGTGACCGCGACGCCCTTGGGCTTGCCGGTGGACCCGGAGGTGAAGATGATCCAGGCGTCGTAGGCCGGGCCGGGGACGCCGTCGCGGCCGCCCGGCGTGGAGTGGACGTTGATCTTGCCGTCGGTCGCGACCGCGGCCACCTGGGCCTCTTCGAAGACCAGTTCGGCGCGCTCGTCCGGGTCGTCCGCGTCGACCGGCACGTAGGCGGCGCCGACGGACAGGGTGGCGAGGATCGCGATGTACAGCTCGGCGGTGCCGGAGGAGATGCGGATGCCGACGCGGTCGCCCAGGCCGACGCCGTAGCCGCGCAGGCGGCGGCCGTAGGCGTCGATCTCCTCGAGCAGGCGCCGGTAGGTCAGGGTGGTGCTGCCGTCGTCGATCGCGGCGGCGTTGGGGTGGAGCTCGGCGGTCGCCGCGACGATGTCGAGCAGCGTGCGCTCGCTCGCGCCGAGCCCCGACCAGAACAGGGCGCGGTCGGCGACCGGGGCCGGCGCCGCGGTGACCGCGGCGGAACCGGTGGGTTCGATCGTGACGGTCATCGACCGCTCACCTCGGCCGTGCCGAAGACGTGCAAGGACAAACCATGGGCGCGCAAGCCCACCACTCACCTTCCGGGAGCCTCAACCGGGCTCGCTCTCCTGGTTGAGGCGCCCGCAACGACCTTTCACCATACCCGCGGATGACGAAAAGGTGTCCACAGGGTCACAGGGGAGTGTCGGACCTCACGCGGGCCCGCCACGTGGGGAAATCACCGGGTTCGGGCGGCCTTCCCGCCGACCTTCGGCTTCGCCTTCTTCTCCCGGACGCGGACGTTCACCCGAACGGGGCTGCCGGTGAAGCCGAACTGCTCGCGGAACTTGCGCTCGATGAACCGGCGGTAGCCCGCCTCGAGGAAGCCGGTGGTGAACAGCACCAGCGTCGGCGGCCGGATGCCGGCCTGCGTCGCGAAGAGCACCTTCGGCTGCTTGCCCGAGCGGACCGGCGGCGGGGTGGCCGCGATCAGGTCGGACAGCCACGCGTTGAGCTGGCCGGTCGGCACCCGCTGGTCCCACGACTTCAGCGCGGTCCGCAGCGCCGGCGCCAGCTTGCGCACCGAACGGCCGGTCAGCGCGGAGATGTTGACCTTCTCCGCCCACGGCACCCGGACCAGGCCGCGGTCCAGCTCGCGGACCATCGCGTGCCGGCGGTCCTCGTCGACCAGGTCCCACTTGTTGAACGCCAGCACGCAGGCGCGCCCGGCCTCGACGACCATGGTCAGCACCCGCAGGTCCTGCTCCGACAGCGGCTCGGCCGCGTCGAGCAGCACGATCGCGACCTCGGCCGCGTCGATCGCGGTCTTGGTGCGCAGCGAGGCGTAGTACTCGGCGCCGGCGGCGAAGTTGACGCGCTTGCGCAGGCCCGCCGTGTCGACGAACCGCCAGGTCTCGCCGTCCAGCTCGACCAGCGAGTCGACCGGGTCGACGGTGGTGCCGGCGACCGAGTCGACGACCGAGCGCTCCTCGCCCGAAAGCTTGTTGAGCAGGCTCGACTTGCCGACGTTCGGCTTGCCGACCAGCGCGACGCGCCGCGGCCCCGACGTCACGGCGCCGCCTTCGCGCGGCGACTCGGGCAGGGCCTTGAGGATCGCGTCGAGCAGGTCGCCGGAGCTGCGGCCGTGCAGCGCGCTGACCGGGTGCGGCTCGCCGAGGCCGAGCGACCACAGCGACGCGGTGTCCGCGAGCAGGCGGTCGTCGTCGACCTTGTTCGCGGCCAGCAGCACCGGCTTCTTCGAGCGGCGCAGCACCTTGGAGACGGCTTCGTCGGTGGCCGTGGCGCCGACCGAGGCGTCGATCACCAGCAGCACCGCGTCCGCGGTCTGCATGGCCAGCTCGGCCTGCGCGGCGACGGAGGCCTGCAGCCCGGTCGCGTCCGGCTCCCAGCCGCCCGTGTCGACCAGGGTGAACCGGCGGCCACCCCAGTAGGCGTCGTAGGCGACGCGGTCACGGGTGACACCCGGCACGTCCTGCACGACGGCTTCACGGCGGCCGAGGATGCGGTTGACCAGCGTCGACTTGCCCACGTTCGGGCGGCCGACGACGGCAAGCACCGGCTGCGCGAGCGCGGCCTCCTCGGCCAGCTCGGCCGCCTCGATCTGCGCGTCGAGCGCGGCGAACTCGGTCTCTTCCGACCAGGTGCCGTCGACTTCGCCGACGCTGTCCAGCTCTTCCATCACTACCCAATTTCCCTTATGGCGTAGCGAATCCGTTTTCGCTGCGCCAATCGTCCAAAGTCTTCACGAGCGCCGCGAGCTCGCCGCGGAGCTCTTCGGTGCCCTGGTCGAGCCCGGTCTTCCCGGGTCCGACCTTCGGCGTGAACGGCTCCCCCACGAGGATGTCCACGCGCGGGCGCCAGCGCCGCTTGCCGTCTGCCGGCTTGCGCGTGCCCCGCGTCGCGACCGGGAGCACGGTCGCGCCGGAGGCCCGGACCAGCCAGGCCGCGCCGCGTTCGGCCGCGCCGACGTCCCCGGCACCGCGGGTGCCCTCGGGGAAGATCCCGACGACGCCGCCGTCCTTGAGCACGCCGACCGCGGTCATCAGCGGTTTGCGGTCGATCTCGCCGCGCTTGAGCGGGATCTGCCCGATCGCCAGCAGGAACTTCCCGGCCAGTCCCTTGAACAGCTCGGCCTTGACCAGGAACGCCGAACGCCGCGGCAGCATTCCGAAGATCAGCTGCGGTTCGATCATCGAGCTGTGGTTCGCGATCACGACCACCGGCCCGGTGGCGGGCATGCGCTCGCGGCCGTGCACCCGGATCCGGAAGGCCGACCGCAGATGGTACCGGGCGAAGACCCGCCCGGCGTCGTGGAGTGCGCCGACGGATCCCTCGGGGAGTCCGTCAGCGCTCATCGAGCCACCTCGGCGTTGCACCCCGCCAGCAGCCCACGACGGCTGGCCAGTTCGCTCAGCGCGACGATCACCTGGTCGATCGACAGTTCCGAGGTGTCGACGTGCACGGCGTCGTCGGCCGCGCGCAGCGGCGAGGCGGCGCGGGTCGAGTCGAGGTGGTCGCGGCGCTCGACGCTGGCCAGCGCGTCGGCGACCGACGACGTCCGCCCGGCGGCGGTGTCCTGGGTGCTCCGGCGCGAGGCGCGGACGTCGGCCGAGGCGGTCAGGAAGACCTTGAGCGGCGAGTCCGGCACGACCACGGTGCCGATGTCCCGGCCCTCGACGACGATCCCGCCGCGGTGCCCGACGACGTCGTCGATGATCTGCCGCTGCCGGCCGACCAGCAGCTCGCGCACGTGCGGCACGGCGGAGACGGGCGAGACGGCCTTGGTGACCTCGGGGCCCCGGATGTCGGCGGCGACGTCTTCGCCTCCGAGCCGGATCTCGGGGCGCTCGGGACTGGTCCCGATGCTGAAGTCCGCCTGGTCGGCGACTTCGGCGACGGCGGCCGGGTCGGCCGGGTCCACGCCGGCGCGCAGCACGGCGAGGGTGACCATCCGGTACATCGCGCCGGTGTCGAGGTAGCCGGCCCCGAGCCGGTCGGCGAGCTTGCGGGCGACGGTGGTCTTCCCGGTCCCCGACGGGCCGTCCAGAGCGACCACACCACGTAGGGCTCCCGTCACCAGCACTCTCCTCGCGTTCTCGCACTCGATCGGCTTCGGTGCCCATTCTGCCGGGCGGGGTGCGGAGGAGATCAGTCGCCCCGCGCCCCGAAGCGGGCGACCACCAGTGCCAGGCGCTCGTCGCGGTGCGCCGGGGACAGCCGGTGGCCACGGTCCAGCGTCACCAGGCCGTGCAACGTGCTCCAGAACACCTCGGTCAGCGGGCCGGCGTTCTGCTCCCCCGCCACCGGCTCGATGACCGCGAGGAGTTCCGCGAAGTTCGCTTTCATCACCTCGGGGGTGTCGTCCTGGGCGAACCGCAGCTCGGACGCGAGCGTGAACATCGCGTCGTAGAGCGCCGGTTTCGCGTCGGCGAACTCGATGTACGCGCCCGCGATCCCGGCGAGACCGCCGTCGCGCGCTCCGGCCAGTGCGGTGGCCAGCTCGGCGAAGCCCTCCAGCGCGGCCGCCGCCATGATCGCGTCCTTGCCGCCGGGGAAGTGGCTGTAGAGCACCGGCTGGCTGTACTCGATCAGCGCCGCGAGCCGCCGGGTGGTGACCGCGTCCCAGCCCTCCGCCTCGGCCAGTTCCCTGGCCGCGGCGACGATCCGCCGCCCGCGCTCGGTCCGGTCGCGCACACGCCGCTGTCGCTGGGTCATGGGTCACAGGCTAGCACCGCTAGACAAACTAGCGCCGCTAGATTAGCGTTGCTAGCAATCCTAGCGATGCTAGAAAACTGGAGGGAACACCATGCTCGTCACCGGCTACGTCCTCGTCGCGATCGTCTCGCTCGGGATCATCTACGTGGGCCTCAACTACCTCTTCGCGCCGGCGAAGATCGCCGCGGGCTTCGGCTTCACCGAGGTCCCCGAAAACGCCGAGACTTTCTTGAACGTCAAGGGCGGCCGCGACATCGGCGCCGGTCTCGTCCCGCTGGCCCTGGTGATCTACGGCGACCCGCACGCGCTGGGCTGGGTCTTCCTCACCGCGGCCGCCTGGCCCCTCTTCGACATGCTGATCGTCCTGCGCCACCGCGGGAAGAAGGCCATCGCCTTCGGGGTCCACGGCCTGACCGCCGCCGTGATGGTCGTCGCGGCCCTGCTCCTGCTGCTCGGCTGAACTCCGCGAATCGGACACGTGGGTTACGGTGGTCGGGTGAACGTCGAAGTAACTCCCCTGCCCGGCATCGGGGTCCGCAAGGACTTCGCCACCCGTACCGGTCGGCGCATCGGCGTCGTCAGCCAGCGGGACGGCCACACCGAGCTGATCGTGTCCAAATCGGACGATCCCGACGCCTGTGCCGCCTCGATCCCGCTGACCGCGGACGAGGCGGGCACGCTGGCCAACCTCCTCGGCGCGCCGCAGCTGGTCGCGCAGCTCACCGAGGAGCACCAGGACCTGCCGGGGATCAGCACCAAGCAGCTGCCGATCAAACCGTCCGGCCCGTTCGACGGCCGGACGCTCGGCGACACGGCGATGCGCACGCGCACCGGGGTCTCGGTGGTCGCGGTGGCGCGGGCCGGCCAGGTGCACCCCTCGCCCGCGCCGGACTTCGCCCTCACCGGGGGCGATCTGCTGGTCGCGGTCGGCACGAGCGAGGGCCTCGAAGCCGCCGCCAAGATCCTCAAGTACGGCTGAGCGGCCGATGGACCACACCGCGCTGTCCCTGATCGAACTGGGGGCGGTCTTCTTCGTGCTGGGCGCGCTCGGGCGCCTGGCCGGGAAGATCGGCCTCTCCCCCATCCCGCTCTACCTGCTCGGCGGCCTCTGCTTCGGCTCCGGCGGGCTGATCCCGCTGACCGACATCGGCGGCTTCACCCACCTGGCCAGCGAAATCGGCGTCGTGCTGCTGCTTCTGCTGCTGGGCCTGGAGTACTCCGCGGCCGAGCTGTTCACCGGCCTGCGCCGCTCCTGGACCGCGGGCCTGCTCGACATCGTCCTCAACGCCGCCCCGGGCGCGGCGGTCGCGCTGCTGCTGGGCTGGGGCCCGGTCGGCGCGATGGTGATGGCGGGCGTCACCTACATCTCGTCGTCCGGCATCGTCGCCAAGGTGCTCGGCGACCTGGGCCGGCTCGGCAACCGCGAAACGCCGGTCGTGCTGTCGATCCTCGTGTTCGAGGACCTGGTGATGGCGCTCTACCTGCCGATCCTCACGGCGGTGCTGGGCGGGGTGTCGCTGCTCGGCGGCATGGAGGCCGTCGGGATCTCGCTGCTGGTGATCACCGTGGTGCTGGTGATCGCGCTGAAGTTCGGCCGGTACGTCTCGGCCGCCGTCGACAGCCCCGACCGCGAGGTCTTCCTGCTCAAGGTCCTCGGCGCGGCGCTGCTGGTGGCGGGGCTCGCGTCGGCGATGCAGGTGTCGGCCGCGGTCGGCGCGTTCCTGCTCGGCATCGCGATCTCGGGGTCGACGGCCGAGAACGCGACGCACCTGCTGGAGCCGCTGCGCGACCTGTTCGCCGCGGTGTTCTTCGTGGTCTTCGGCCTCAACACGAACCCGGCGTCGATCCCGCCGGTCCTCGGCTGGGCGGTGGTGCTGGCGGTGGTGACGACGGCCACCAAGGTCGGCACCGGCTGGTGGGCGGCGCGCCGGCAGGGCATCGGGAAGATGGGCCGCGCTCGCGCGGGAGCGGCGCTGGTGGCGCGCGGCGAGTTCTCGATCGTCATCGCGGGCCTGGCGGTGACCGCGGGCGCGGTCGACGGCGAGCTGGCCGCGCTGGCCACGGCGTACGTCCTGCTGATGGCGATCCTCGGCCCGACGGCCGCGCGGGTCGTCGAGCCGATCGCCCGTGCGCTGCAACGCAAATCGGCCGCGAAGACGGCTCCGGCCGAGGCGAACTGAAGCCGCCCTGCCACGATCGACGCCGTGAACGAAAAAGCCCAGATCGCGGCGGCGATCGCCGCCGAACGCGAGTCCTTGCGCGGCGACTGCCGGGCCGACGCCCCTCGGTTCGCGCGGTTGCTCGCGCCGGACTTCCACGAGTTCGGCACGTCCGGCCGCGAACTCGACTACGCCGCGGCCCTCCGCGTCGTGGCGGAATCGGCCGCGGACGGCGAGCCGATCGAGGTCCGGGACATGCGCGGCCAGCTCGTCGCGGACGGCGTCGTCATGGTGAAGTACACCTCCGAGCGCGCCGGGCGGCGCTCTCACCGCACTTCGCTGTGGCGTCGCGAGGACGACGGGCAGTGGCGGATCTTCCACCACCAAGGGACGCGGGCCGCGACCTAGGGCCTGTATCGAAGTCGTTTCGGGCAGGTTGAGCTGGAGTCGGCGCCGTTGAGCGTGTCGGTGGCCGGGAATGGGTGAGGTCTCCGGTAGATGGTTCGTCGACCAAGAAGAACCTGAACACCGGAGACCTCGTGGACACCCTAGCGGTGGCGGGGCGGTTCGACCTGACCGACGCTCAGTGGGCAGCGCTGGAGCCGTTGCTGCCCGAGCCGAAGCGGCCCGGGCGACCGTCGATGTGGACCAAGCGGCAGCTGATCGACGCGATCCGGTGGCGGGTGCGTGCCGGTGCGCCGTGGCGGGACATCCCCGCTGGGTATGGCTCGTGGGCTGCGGCGTATGGGCTGTTTCGGCGGTGGCAGCGTGATGGCACCTGGAGGCGGATATTGACCGCATTGCAGGCGTTGGCCGAGGCGGCGGGGCGGATCGTCTGGGACGTGAGCGTGGACTCCACGATCACTCGGGCGCATCAGCATGCCGCAGGTGCGCGTAAAAGGGGGATCTGCAAGCTGAGTCGCCGGGCGGGGTGACCGCCGAGCCGGACGATCATGCGTTGGGCCGGTCCCGCGGTGGGTGGACCACGAAGCTGCATCTGGGCTGTGAGCAGGGGCAGAAGCCGTTGTCGATCGTGCTGACCGCCGGGCAGCGTGGTGACAGCCCGCAGTTCATTCCCGTCCTGCGTGGTATCCGGGTGCCCCGGCTGACCGGTGGCGGGCGCCCACGCACACGGCCGGACCGGGTGCTGGCGGACAAGGCCTACACCTCCAAGGCCAATCGGGCTCACCTGCGCAAACGTGGGATCAAGGCGACAATTCCGAGCAAAGCTGATCAAGACGCGCACCGCAAGGCCAAGGGGTCGAAGGGCGGCCGGCCACCGGCCTTCGACCCCGAAACCTACAAGCAGCGTCACGCCGTGGAGTGCGGCATCAACCGCCTCAAACGCCACCGCGCCGTGGCCACCCGATACGACAAACTCGCCGTCCGCTACGAAGCCACCATCCACATCGCAGCTATCGACGAATGGCTCTGACCGACTTCGATACAGGCCCTAGCTTGAGTTTTAACGTTTGCGTGGCTGGGTGAGACCCTGGTTGATCATGAGTGAAGCCCTTGGTCGATCATTCCTCTTGCGACAGATGGAAGATCGAACCAAAGGCTTCAGTTGATCAGTGTGCACCATGCTGGGGACGTCGATGCGGCCGGGGAGCTGTCGGCGTTGCGGCAGGAGTTCTACCGTTGTCTGCCCCGGCGGGCGGACGCGTTGTTCGAGCTGACCGACGCGGTGTTGTGCGTGGACGGCCCGGTCCGCTCGGTCGCGGAGTTGTCACTGACCGGTGAGCATCGCCGCGGGCATGGCAGCGGTTATGCCGCGCTGGCCCAGGGCCGGGTCGACTTCCACCGGTTACGCACCGCCCTGACCACGGTGTCGCTGCCTCGTGCCGCGGACGGGCGGCTGGTGCTGGCGGTGGACGTCACCTGCTGGCTGCGCCCGGAAGCACACACGAGCCCGCAACGGATCCTGTGTCACACCTATGGCCGGGGCAAGGACCAGCACATCATGGTGCCGGGCTGGCCCTACTCGATCGTCGCCGCTCTGGAGAGCGGGCGGCACTCGTGGACCGCGCCGCTGGACGCGGTCCGACTCGCGCCCGGAGACGACACCGCGAGCGTGACCGCCCGCCAGATCCGCGACGTCGTGGACCGGCTGATCACCGCCGGACACTGGTCACCAGGGGATCCGGAAATCCTGCTCGTGGCCGACGCCGGCTACGACGGACCCCGGCTCGCGCACGTGCTGGCCGATCTCCCGGTCGTCGTGCTGGTGCGGATGCGGTCGGACCGGGTGCTGCGCCGTCCCGCGCCGCCGTTGCGGCCCGGCCCCAGCCCCGGCCGCCCCGCCCGCCACGGCGCCGAGTTCGCCTTCGGCGACCCGGCCACCTGGGGCGAGCCGGATATCACCATCGAGACCACGACCCGGCTCTACGGCCCAGCACTGATCCGGGCCTGGGACCGGCTGCACCCCAAGCTCACCTCCCGCACCGCCTGGACCGGCCACACCGGAGACCTGCCCATCCTCGACGGCACCGTCATCCTTCTGCAGGTCCAGCGGCTGCCTTCCGGCGCGATCCCGAAACCCGTGTGGCTCTGGCATTCCCGCACCGGCCTCGAGGTCGCCGAGGTCGATCTGGCCTGGCAGGCTTTCCTGCGCCGGTTCGACATCGAGCACACCTTCCGCATGCTCAAGCAAACCCTCGGCTGGACCACCCCGAAACTGCGCTCAGCCGACGCCGCCGACCGCTGGACCTGGCTTCTTCTGATCGCCTACACCCAGCTCCGCCTCGCCCGCGACCTCACCGAGGATCTGCGCCGCCCCTGGGAGAAACCCCGCCCCGCCCAGCGACTCAGCCCGGCACGGATCCGACGGGGGTTTCGCAACCTGCGTCCACAACTGGCCTGTCCCGCCCGTGTCCCGAAACCTTCCCGGCCCGGCCCCGGACGACCCGCGGGACTGCCCAACCAGCAGCCCGCCACACGCCACGACGTCCACACCGTCACCGGCACGAACAAGCAAAAACCCAAACACGGCAAGAAAACCAAGTCCAGCAACCCACGACCCCGCCAAACAGGTTAAAACTCAAGCTAGACCTCCAGGGCCCAGCGCACGTACCGCTGCTTCGGCGTGAAGCCCGCCTTCGCGAACACGCCGGACGCCCCGGCCGGGTCCGCAGAGTCGACGTTCAGGCTGGCCTGGTCGTACCCGAGCCCGGCGGCGGCCCGCAGCGCGTGCCCCAGCAGCGCGCCGGCCACCCCTCGCCGCCGGTGCTCCCGCAGCGTCCCCACGACCATGAAGTGCGCGTCGCGGACGCCGGTGGCCGCTGTGTCGGCCGCCCACGACATCGTCACCAGCACGCCGACCGCGGTCCCGCCGTCCCGCGCCAGGAAACTGACTTCCGGCTGGAAGGTCTGGTTGACGATCTTGTTCCGCCACTGGTCCGCCGGCATCGGCGCGGCGCCCCAGAAGTCGCGGTAGGCCGCGTTCCGCACCGCCCGGAAGTCCTCGTCGGCCGACGGCGACCACCCTTCGATCCGCACCCCGGCCGGCAACACGACTTCGCCCGCCGCGCCGAGGGGGTGCTCCATGCGCTGGAAGTACCGGGCCGGCGCGAACCCCTGCGAGCGCACGAGTTCGGGCACCCCGGCGATGTGCTCGGCCTTGTGGACGTCGACCACGAGCCGCAGCGCCGGGTGGTGCCGGGCGTGCACGACCTTCGCCGCCGCCACCCCCGCTTCCACCAGCGCCGTCCCGATGCCGCGACGGCGGTAGGCCGGGTGCACCCCGCCGTCCAGGAAGACCCGGTGGACTTCCTCGGCGGACGCCTTGTGGCGGACCTTCATGTAGCCGACCATGACCTCGCCGTCGAACACCGCGAGGCTCGCCCGCTCCAGGTCCGCGTACGGGTCGATCAGTTCCTGGAGCGTGTCCTCCTCGGTGTAGTGCTCCCCGATCCGGTCCACGGTCTCGATGGCGTTGAGCAGGTCGGCCGACGCCCTGGCGTCCGCGCCGGTCAGCGGCCGCCACGTGAGTGCGCGCATGCGCCGACCGTAGCCACGGCGGAGCCGGGCTGTCGTGCGGTTTTCCCGCCTACCGCAGGTCCGCCGGGCCCGCCGACGGCACGTGCTCGCCGCCGGCCGGGGCCGGGTGCGTGGTCGCCGCCGCCGGGAGGCCCGTCAGCGGGATCGACGCCGACGTGCGCGCCAGGTCCAGCGTCACCCGGCCCGGCTGAGCGGGGCCGCGGATGAAGCTGCCGTCCGTGCCGCCGACGATCAGCGCCAGCGCGTGCCCGCGCGGCACGACGTGGTCCGTCGAAGCCAGCCGGAACGTCATCGGGTACGCCGTACCCGGGGTCAAAACCTGTTCCTGGGAAAGGGAAGCGTAGTTCGCGAGGTCCGCCCAGCCCCGGCTGAGGATCGTGTAGTTCACCTTCTTCACGTCCGCCGACGCGATCCGGTAGCAGGCGTCGTCCCCGGTCGTGGACGATCCCCAGCAGTTCTCGGTCGTGCCGGTCTTGATCCCCTCGCCGCTGCCGGCGAAGTTGCGGATCGTCGCCGGGCCGAGGTCGACCAGCAGCGCCGAAAGCCGCGCCGACGACGTGCTCGGCGTCGCCGTCACGGTGAGCGTCGTGGTCCCGGACACCTGGACGTCCGACGTCAGCGTCCCGGTCGAGTAGGTGAGCGCGGCGCTGCCCGGGTTCGTCACCCAGGTGTCCTCGCCCAGGTTCGGGTTGTCGGTGAAGGACGCGGTGCCGGACGAGGGCGACGTGCCCAGCGTTCCGGACGCCCCCGGCCGCAACGTGGTCGCGACCGCGTTCGCCGCCGGGTACGCGCTCTGGTCCACCCACTGGTCGGGCTGCCGCTCGACGCTCGCCTGCGGGCCGTTCTGGACGCCGTTGTCGATGCCGAGCAGGTAGTGGTCGAACCACCGGTGCAGCAGGTCGACCCAGTCCGCGCGCCGGTAGTCGAAGGGGTCGACGTGCCCGGTCTGCGACAGCCAGATCTTCTTCTCGACGTTCAGCCCGGCCCACCACTGTCCGAAGTGGATGGTCTTGACGTTCAGGTCGTTGACGCCGTGGGAAAGCAGCACGCTGGCGCGCACGTTGCCCGCGTTCTTGACGTAGTCCCGGTCGGCCCACAGGGGTCCGTAGTCGCCGTTCGCCGTCGCGCCCTGGGTGAGGACCTGGTTCTGGGCCGAGCAGTTCTGCCCGGAGTTGCGGGCTTCGACGGTCTGGGCGAGACCCGCCGGGTTGAACCCGAAGGTGGCGCCGTCGGAGCGGTAGTAGTCGTACCAGGAGCTGATCGCCGAGATCGGCACGATGGTCTTGAGCCCGGCGACGCCGGTCGCCGCGACGCCGTTGGCGATCGTCCCGTCGTAGGACTTCCCGATCATCCCGACGTTCCCGGTGCTCCAGGCCGCCGTCACCGCGCTGCCGCCGGTCTTCGCGCTGTAGCCGGTGGCGCGGCCGTTGAGCCAGTCGACGACCTTGCGCGCCGAGCCGACGTCCGAAGCGCCGCCGACGTCCGCGCAACCCGCCGAGCGGTTCGTCCCGGCCAGGTCGACGAGCACCACCGCGTAGCCGCGCGGCACGAAGTAGTTGTCGTAGAACAACGGGAACTTCACCGGCTTGCCGGCGCTGTCGTAGGTCTTGAGCTCGCTCTCGTTGCCGCGCCCGCAGCACGAGTAGTACGGGCTGGCGTCCATGATCACCGGCACGCCCGAGGTCGCGCCGGACGGACGCACGATGTCGGCGGCGACGCGGTCGGAGCGGCCGTCGCCGTCGCCGTCGCGGCCGATGTCGACCCAGACGGTCTCCCGGATCGCCGACGCGTAGTCGTAGACCGGTTCGCTCCCCGCGGGAGCCGCGGCCGCCGGGGCCACCGCGCCGGACAGGAGCACCGCGAGGATTCCGCACACCACTCCGAGTCGCATGCCCGTCACGCTAGCGAGCCGGGGAACGCGCGCACCACGGCGGAAAGTCGGAGGTACGTTGGAGATCGTGACGGAGTCCCTGCCCGCCGTGAGCGTCACCGCCGTCGGCGTCGCCGCGCTGCGCGCGTACGAAAGCCGCCGCCCGGACCGCCTGTTCGACGACCCGTACGCGGCCGCCTTCCACGCTGCGGGGCGCGCCCTGCTGCCCATCTCGCCGGGCGAGACCCCGCAGGGTGGCCTCGGCGCGCTCTTCGCCCGGCAGGTGGCGATCCGCACCCGGTTCTACGACGATTACCTGCTGGCCGCCGGGTGCGCGCAGGTCGTGGTACTCGCCGCGGGCCTCGACGCGCGCGCGTTCCGGCTCGGCTGGGCGCCGGGTGTGCGGCTGTTCGAGCTCGACCTGCCCGAAGTCCTCGCGTTCAAGGACGAGGTTCTCTCCCGCCAGGACGCCGTGCCGTCGTGCGAGCGGGTGGTGGTCCCGGCCGACCTGCGCGGCGACTGGGCGGCCGCGCTGCGGGCGGCCGGGTTCGATCCGAGCGTCCCGGCCGCGTGGCTCGCCGAGGGCCTGCTGGTCTACCTGTCACGCGACGATGCCGAAAAGCTGCTTTCGACCGTGACCGAGCTGTCGGCGCCGGGGAGCCACGTATCGTTCGAACACCGGTCGGCCGAAACGCGGGACGGCCTGCTGGCCCGCGCCAAGGCCACCCCGGGCGCCGAGCGCGTCACCCGGCTGTGGCAGGGCGGTCTCGGCGGCAAGGCGCCGGAGTGGCTACGCGGCCACGGCTGGTCCCCCACCGTCGTGTCCCACGCCGAGCTGGCCGCGAAGTACGACCGCCCGGGCGACGAGACGCTCGACGGCTTCGTCACCGCCCGGTTTCAGAGCTCGACGTTGCGGTAGAGCGCGCCGACCTCGCCCTTCGTCAGCCGCCGGATCGAGCCGACGCGCTGGTTGCCGAGCTGGACGTCGCCGACCGCGGTCCGGACCAGCTTGAGCACCGGGTGGCCGGTGTCCTTGAGCAGGCGGCGCACGATGTGCTTCTTGCCCTCGTGGATCACCAGCTCGACGAGCGACTTGCCGGAGTGCATGTCCTTCACCCGGAACTGGTCGACCTTGATGATGCCGTCCGGCAGCTCCCAGCCGTTGCGCAGCTCCTTGCCGAGCCCGCGCGGCACGAGGCCGTCGACCTCGGCGAGGTAGGTCTTGAGCACCCGGTAGGACGGGTGCATCAGCCGGTGCCCGAGGTCGCCGTCGTTGGTCAGCAGCAGCAGGCCCTCGGTGTTCTCGTCGAGCCGGCCGACGTGCACGACCCCGGGCGTCTCCTCGTAGCGGCCGGCGAGGTAGTCGCCGACGCACGGGCGGCCGCGGTCGTCCGACATCGTCGAGTGCACGCCCTTGGGCTTGTTCAGGGCGAGGTAGATCAGGTCGTCGCGCAGGTTCACCCGGGTGCCGTCGACGTGGATGACCGCCTCGTCCGGGTGCACCCGGCGGCCCAGCTCGGTGACGACCTCGCCGTCCACCTCGACCCGGCCGGCGACGATGAGGTCTTCCGCCGCGCGCCGGGAGGCGACCCCGGCCTGCGACAGCACCTTCTGCAGGCGGATGCCGTCGGGGTGCTCACTGGATGTCATCGATGGTGTCCACTTCGGGTAGCAACGGAGCGATCGCGGGCAGGTCGTTCAGTGACGACAGCCCCAGTCGCTCCAGGAACAGCTCGGTCGTCACGTACAGCGTGCCGGTCGTGTCGGGGTCGGTCCCCATCTCTTCGATGAGGCCGCGCGCGAGCAGCGTCCGGATCACGCCGTCCACGTTCACACCGCGCACCGCGGCGACCCTGGCCCGGGTCACCGGCTGCCGGTACGCGATCACGGCGAGGCTCTCCAGCGCGGCCCTGGTCAGCTTCGACCGCTGGCCGTCCAGCAGGAGCTTCTCCACGAACGGGGCGTAGACGTCCCTAGTGTAGAACCGCCACCCTTCACCGACGCGCCGCAGGTCGATCCCGGAGGTCCGGTCGGTGAACTTCTGCCCCATGGTCCGCAGCGCGACGACGATCCGCGCCTTCGGCTGCTCGAGGGTTTCGGCGAGCAGCTCCTCACTGGCCGGCGAGTCGACGACGAGCAGCAGCGACTCGAGGGCGGCTTCGAGGGCTTCGTCGGAGGTGACGTCGGGCAGCAAGCTGATGTCCCCGCTGGCGACCAGGTCGGACTCGGGATCGTCGGGGGCGGGCTCGTCCTCGGGCGCGTCACTTTCACGTGAAAGCTCCGCCTCCGGCTCGGCCTGAGTCTCCTCGGCGGCCCCTTCTCCAGCCTCGGGCGCGTCACTTTCACGTGAAAGTGACGGCTCGGCCACGGGCTCCACCGGCGTGCCGTCCTCGTCCACGGGCTCGCCGGACAGCGCCTCCTCCAGTGCCAGCTCCGCCGCGGCTTCGGCCGGTTCGCCCGTCGGCGTGACCGGTGCTTCGTCGTTCTCGGGGCTCACCCGTACTCCTCTTCGTCTCCGGCGGCGCGGTCCAGCTCGGCCGCCGCGGAGGCTTCTTCCTTCGAGCCGCCCGTCCAGCGGACGTGCAGTTCCGCCAGTGCCTCGCTCTGCTCGAACTGGACCGTCGCCTCGCGGTAGAGCTCCAGCAGCGCCAGGAAGCGCGCGACGACCTCCACCGTGTGCTCGCAGTCGTCGACCAGCTCGCCGAACGTCGCCTGGCCGCGCTCGGCCAGCATCACCCGCAGGATCGCCGCGTGCTCGCGCACCGAGATGCGGCCCATGTGGATGTGCGCGATCGACACCGTCGGCGGCGGCTTCGGCCGGAACACCGCCACCGCGATCTCCGCGAACTTCTGCGGCGTGACGCCCAGCATCACCTCGGGCAGCAGCCCGACGAACCGGTCCTCCAGCGCCACCGACCGCGGGTACCGCCGCAGCGCGCCCTGTTCCAGCTCGCCGAACAGCGCCGCCACCTGCTTGTACGCGCGATACTGCAGCACCCGGGCGAAGAGCAGGTCGCGGGCTTCCAGCAACGCCAGGTCGTCTTCGCTCTCGACCTCGGCCGCGGGCAGCAGGCGCGCCGCTTTCAAGTCCAGGAGCGTGGCCGCGATGACCAGGAACTCCGTCGTCTCGTCGAGGTTCCACTCGGTGCCCAGCGCGCGCGTGTACGCGATGAAGTCGTCGGTGACCCGGTGCAGCGCCACCTCGGTGACGTCGAGCTGGTGCTGCGAGATGAGCTGCAGCAGCAGGTCGAACGGCCCTTCGAAGTTGGCCAGCCGCACCTTGAACTTCGACGTGCTCAGTTCTTCGGTGTTGACGCCTTCGGGGATCATCCCGCCGTGCACCGTCTGGTGCTCTTCGGGGACCTGTTCCTCCGGAGCCGGTGCCGGCTCGTCCATCAGCCCTCGGTTTCGCCGCCGTCTGAGCCGACCACCCGCAGCCGCTGCACCAGCACCGACTCCTCGCCGTTCGCGTCGAAGTCGGCCAGCAGCACCGCGACCGCCTCGCGGACCAGCCGGCCGCGGTCGACGACCAGCTCGTGCTTGGCGCGCAGCGTCAGCCGGGCCTGCTCCATGGCCACGAGCTCGTCCCCGGAGACGTACACGGTGATCTTCGCGTCGTGCTTGGTCCGGCCGGACCCGTGCGGGGCCGCGCTCCGGGCCAGCTGTTCCGTCCGGCCGGTGCCCGCGGGCTTGGCCTTCTCGGCCGGCTCCGCGGGCGCGGGTGGCGCCTGGGGCGGGAGGTCGAGGGCGGGACTGGAGGTGATCCTGAAGAGTTCCGACGCTCCGGGCAGGGAAGCGCGCCTGCTCACCGAGCGATCACCTCACGGGCCAGCTGGCGGTACGCCGCCGCGCCGGCCGACTTGGGCGCCCAGGTCGTGATCGGCTCACCCGCGACCGTCGTCTCGGGGAACCGCACGGTGCGGTTGATGACCGTGTCGAACACGGTCTCGCCGAATGCCTCCACCACGCGAGCCATGACCTCCTTCGAATGCAGGGTTCTCGGGTCGTACATGGTGGCGAGAATCCCGACTATGTCCAGTTTGGGGTTGAGGCGTTCCTGGACCTTCTCGATGGTGTCGATCAGGAGGGCGACGCCTCGCAGACTGAAGAACTCGCACTCCAGCGGGATGATCACGCCGTCCGCGGCGGTCAGCGCGTTCACCGTGAGCAGGCCGAGCGAGGGCTGGCAGTCCACAAGAACATAGTCGTAGTCGTTCATGACCGGACGAAGGACCCGTAACAACGTGTGCTCGCGCCCTACCTCAGCGACGAGCTGGACCTCCGCCGCGGACAGGTCGATGTTGCTCGGCAGCAGGTCAACGCCGTCCACGCGGGTTTTCATGAGCACGTCGGTGGCGCTGACCGAGCGCTCCATGATGGCGTTGTAGACCGTGTGGTCCAGTTCGTGCGGCTGGATGCCGAGGCCGACGGCGAGCGCGCCCTGCGGGTCGAAGTCGACGAGCAGCACCTTGCGGCCGTACTCGGCGAGGGCGGCACCCAGGTTGATGGTCGACGTCGTCTTGCCGACGCCGCCCTTCTGGTTGCACATCGCCATGATCTTGGCCGGGCCGTGCTTGTCCAGCGGCGCCGGATCGGGGTGCTCGCGGATCGGGCGGCCGGTCGGCCCGATGCCCTCGAGCTTGACCTTCTTGCCGTTGCGCTCCTGCGGTTCGTCGCCTTCGTGGACCGCGGGCGTGGCGATGGTGGCCTGGCTGAGGTTCGCCGCCGCCGACCCGGCGGACTCGGCCGAAGGGGCCGGCTGGTTCGGTGTCGACATGGCGCGAAAGCTCCTTGTTCGTCAGCGTCCGCCGCAGCCTATGCGCGGAGTCGGAGCCCCGGCAAAGCAACGCGCCGGACTCGACGGGGCAATGTCACTCGACCGTCGGTGCAGGCTGGGAAGGCCCTTTGCGGTTTATAGGGCCGTCTAGCCCAACGCCCGCGGGTGCGCCGTCGCGTACACCTCGCGCAGGGTGTTGACCGTGACCAGCGTGTACACCTGTGTCGTCGTCACCGACGCGTGGCCGAGCAGTTCCTGGACGACGCGGACGTCGGCGCCGCCCTCGAGCAGGTGCGTGGCGAAGGAGTGGCGGAGCGTGTGCGGCGAGACGGCGGCCACGATCCCCGCGCGGCCGGCGGTGTCCTTGAGCACCTGCCACGCGCTCTGCCGCGAGAGGCGGCTGCCGCGGGCGTTGAGGAACAGCGCCGCGGTACCCCGGCCGTGCGCGGCCAGCGCCGGCCGGGCGCGGACGGTGTAGGCGTGCAGCGCGGCGAGCGCGGGCCGCCCGATCGGGACCAGCCGCTGCTTGCCGCCCTTGCCGTCGAGCAGCACCGTGCGCTCGGCGTCGTCGACGTCGTCGAGGTCGAGGCCGACCGCCTCGGAGATCCGGGCCCCGGTGGAGTAGAGCAGCTCCAACAGCGCCCGGTCGCGCAGCGGGCGTTCGCCGTCCGGTGGCGGGGTCTCCAGCAGCCGGAGCACGTCGTCGACCGGCAGGGCCTTGGGCAGCCGCTTCGCCGGCGTCGGCGGGCGGACCTCGCGGGCCGGGTTGTGCTCGGTGAAGCCCTCCGCGTGGGCGAACTTGTGCAGGCCCCGCACGGCGACCAGCGCCCGCGCGGCCGACGACGCGGCCAGCGGCTGGTGCTCGCCGTCGCCCTCCCGCAGGGCGGCCCCGAAGCCGGTGACGTGCGCGGCCGTGACGTCGGCGATCTTGGCGATGCCCGCGCCGTCCAGGTGCGCGGCGTACCGGCGCAGGTCACGGGCGTAGCTGTCCAGGGTGTTGCGCGCGGTCCCGCGTTCGACGACCAGGTGGTCGAGGTACGCGGCGATCACGTCGGCCGTGCTTCCCGCGCCTGCCACGGGGGACACCTTAGGCCGCCCGGGGCTCGTGACCCGGCAGAAACCCCGTTCTCAGCTTCACGCGGTTACCTTGGATTCCATGGAGTCGGACGCGCTCCGCATCGGCACCGCCGAGCGGGAGGAAGCGGCGAGGCTGCTCGCCGACCACTTCGGCATGGGCCGCATCACGCCGGACGAGTACGAGACCCGGGTGACCGACGCCTACGCGGCGGCCACGCTGGGCGAGCTGCGGCCGCTGTTCCGCGACCTGCCGCCGCCCCACCCGGGGTTCTTCGGCCTGCCGCCGTCGCCCATGCCGGTCTACGCGCCGCCGCCCGTCCCCATGCCGATGCCGTACGCCCAGCAGCCGGTGCCCTACTCCTACCGCTCGAAGACGGTGGCCGGGGTGCTGCAGATCGTCCTGCCGTTCGGCGTCGGCCGGTTCTACACCGGCCAGATCGGGCTGGGCGTGCTGCAGCTGTTCGTCTGCATGATCACCTTCGGCTTCGGCGCGATCTGGCCGATCATCGACGGCATCATGCTGCTCGCCAACGGCGGCCTGGACGCCGAAGGCCGCCCGCTGCGCCCCTGATGTCCGTGAATGCCACATTCACGGACACTAGGTCCCTCAATGTGGCATTCACGGACTTCCTCAGGACTCCTTGCGCTTGGCGAACGCCGTTGGGCGGTCCTCCCACGGCGCATCTGCCGGGCGGGCCGGGGCCGCGCTCGACAGCACCGCGTGCGCGGCCAGGACGCCGGACACCGTGGCGCCGTTGACCAGCTCGCCCGCCAGTGCCATCCGCACCGCCTCGGCCAGCGGGAACTTGCGGATCACCAGGTCCGCCTCCTCCTCGCCGAGCACGTCACGCTCCACATCGGACAGCCCGCGGGCCAGGAACACCCGCACGACCTCGTCGGTGAACCCGGGCGACGCCGCGACGTCGACCAGCGTCACCCAGTCCGACGCGGCCAGCCCGACCTCCTCGACCAGTTCCCGGCGAGCGGTGTCCACCGGGTCCTCGCCGACGTGGTCGATCAGCCCCGCCGGCAGCTCCCACAGCCGGTGCCCGATCGGGTGCCGGTACTGGTGGATGAGCGTGACCTGCTGATCTTCGTCCAGCGCGACGATCGCCACCGCGCCGAGGTGCTCGATCACCTCGCGGGTCGCGGTGTCGCCGCCGGGCATGACGACCTCGTCGATCCGGAGGCCGACGACCCGTCCGATGTGGACGTCCCGGCTGGCCGCGACGCTGAACTCGTGCTCGCCGGGCGCGGTCACCGGGCCGCCACCGGGGCCTCGGGCAGCTCGACCGGGAGCCGCTCGGCGACCTTGCGGTCCACCACGGCCTTGACGAACGCGCTGAACAGCGGGTGCGGCCGGGTCGGGCGGCTCTTGAGCTCGGGGTGCGCCTGCGTGCCGACGAAGAACGGGTGCTTGTCGGCGGGCAGCTCGACGAACTCGACCAGGTGGTCGTCCGGCGAGGTGCCCGAGAACACGAGCCCCGCGTCCGAGAGCTGCTTGCGGTAGGCGTTGTTGACCTCGTAGCGGTGCCGGTGCCGCTCGGAGACCTCGGTGGTGCCGTACGCCTTCGCGGCCTGCGAGCCCGGCTTGAGCTTCGCCGGGTACGCGCCCAGGCGCATGGTGCCGCCCATGTCCCGCTCGCCCGCGACGACGTCGCGCTGGTCGGCCATGGTCGAGATCACCGGGTGCTTGGTGTTTTCGTCGAACTCCGACGAGCCCGCGTCCTCGATGCCGGCCAGGTTCCGGGCCGCCTCGATGACCATGCACTGCAGGCCCAGGCACAGGCCGAGCAGCGGCACGCCGCGGGTGCGGGCGTACTCGATCGCGCCGACCTTGCCCTCGATGCCGCGGATGCCGAACCCGCCCGGGATCAGCACACCGTCCACATCGGACAGCACGGAGGCCGCGCCGGACGCGGTCTGCGCGTCGTCGGAGGCGACCCAGACGATCTCGACCTTGGCGCGGTGGGCGAACCCGCCCGCGCGCAGGGCCTCGGTGACCGACAGGTAGGCGTCCGGCAGATCGATGTACTTGCCGACGACCGCGATCCGCACGACCTCGTTCGGGTTGTGCACCCGGTCGAGCAGGTCGCCCCACACCGTCCAGTCGACGTCGCGGAACGGCAGCCCGAGGCGGCGGACGACGTAGGCGTCGAGCGCCTCGCCGTGCAGCACCTTCGGGATGTCGTAGATCGACCGCGCGTCCGGGCAGGCGATGACGGCCTCGGTGTCGACGTCGCACATCAGGCCGATCTTGCGCTTGAGGTCCTCGGGGATCTCGCGGTCGGCCCGGCAGACCAGCGCGTCGGGCTGGATGCCGATGTTGCGCAGCGCGGCGACCGAGTGCTGGGTCGGCTTCGTCTTGAGCTCGCCCGACGGCGCCAGGTACGGCACCAGCGAGACGTGCAGGAAGAAGCAGTGGTCGCGGCCGACGTCGTGGCGGACCTGGCGGCAGGCCTCCAGGAACGGCAGGGACTCGATGTCGCCGACCGTGCCGCCGACCTCGGTGATGACGACGTCCGGCGCCTGGCCGGTCTCGTCGGGCACCGCGGCCGCGGTGATCCGGGCCTTGATCTCGTCGGTGATGTGCGGGATGACCTGCACCGTGTCGCCGAGGTACTCCCCGCGGCGTTCCTTGGCGATCACCTCGGAGTAGACCTGGCCGGTCGTGACGTTGGCCTTGCCGTCGAGATCGCGGTCGAGGAACCGCTCGTAGTGCCCGATGTCGAGGTCGGTCTCGGCGCCGTCGTCGGTGACGAACACCTCACCGTGCTGGAACGGGTTCATCGTCCCGGGGTCGACGTTGAGATAGGGGTCGAGCTTCTGCATCGTGACGCGAAGCCCGCGTGCGGTAAGGAGCTGACCGAGGCTGGAAGCCGTTAGTCCCTTACCCAGAGAGGAGGCGACGCCTCCGGTGACAAAGACGTACTTGGTTGCCCGTGACTGAAGTCCCACGGGCCGCCAGCATATCCCAAGCCCGCGGATCCGCTCGCTGTGACATGCCCGAACTGTCTTTTGTGCCCCTGACCACCCGGTCGGGCCAACTCAGGCCGCGACCTTCAGCCGGGGACGGCCGGTGAGCGCGCGGCTGCCCGGCAGCCGCCGCAGCACCTCGACGATCACGATCGTCAGCGCGATCGTCGCCAGGTAGATGATCAGGCTCAGCCATGGCGCGCCGAAGCGTTCGGCCACGTGCGGGATCGCCGGGCCGAGCAGGGCCAGCGCGAGCGGGTGGACCAGGAAGATGCTGAACGACCGGTTCGCCGCCCAGGACACCAGGCGGGCGCCCCGGCTGCCCTCGCGGCGGCGGCCCGACCACCGGGTGGTGAACGCGTAGATCGCGGCGATGACGGTGACGCACCACGGGATCAGGTACGGCTGGAACGGGTCGCTGGCCACCTGCGGGAACGTTCCACTGTGGACGGTGTGCAGGTAGCACCACTCGGTGCCGGCCAGCACCGCCACGAGCAGGCCGCCGAGTAGCAGCCGGTGCCGGCCGACCCAGGCGTGCACGGTCTCGAAGTGCATGGCCACCACGGCGCCGAACAGTGTGTAGAACTGGTACGGCAGCACGGTGGCGTACAGGTGGGTGATCGTCTCGTAGCTGACGCCGAACGGCTGGTAGGTCATGAACAGCGTCACGCCGACCTGCAGCACGCCGCTGCCGAGCAGCAGCCACTTGTGCTTGCCCTCGGTCGCCCGCAGCAGCTTCATGATCCACGGGAACAGCAGGTACACCTGCATCGTCACGAGCAGGAAGTACAGGTGGTACCAGGCGCCGCCGGTGACGAGGTCCTTGAGCAGCAGGCGCATCGACGCCTCGAGCGAGTCCGGCTGCTGCGTGCCGGTCACCAGCGAGAACGCCCAGAAGAACATCGTCCACGCCAGGTACGGGGTGGCGACCAGCGGCAGTCGGCGGCGCCAGAAGTCGGACGGCGTGATCTCGCGGCCGCGGTTCTGGAAGACGAGCACGAACCCGGTCAGCGCGAAGAACGCCTCACGCGTGAAGTGCAGCGGCGTCTCGACGGCGTTCGCACCGACGTCCTGCGCGAAGTTCGTCGCGCCCACCACGTGGATGAGGATCACGCAGGCGAACGTGATGAGCCGGAACAGGTCGATCTGGTGGAGGTAAGGCGCTCTACCGCCCGGTCTCGTGAGCCGGGCGGGAGCTTCGAGAGTGGCCTGGGCAGTCGTCATCGTGCCGCCGTTCCGGCACCGTCGTCGGCGTGGTTCACGTTGTCAGACTTGCCACCCATTCTGTGAATTTCCCATGAAGGCACTGGGCGGCGCCTGTTGGGCGGCCCCTGCCGGGCTGTCGGATATGCCACTCCCGCTCGGGATGCGTCGTTCCTGTGACCATGTTAGTGCTCAGCGTGAAGGGCCACCACGCGGGCGTGACGACACCCACGTGATGGCCCTTCGAGGAGAACGATCAGAACGCGCCGGCCCCGTTCGGGGTGCCGAGCCCGGTCGGGCCGTCGAACCCGGCGACGGCCGTGCAGAGGTAGGTGCCACCGCACGAGCCGTTGCTGCCGCCGCTCACGTCGTAGAGCGAGGAGGTGTGCGAGTACGCGGTGTTCGCGCCGCTGACCCCGCTCACGCCGCCGAGGGCGTACACGCTGCCGACGACCGGAGCCGCGACGCTCGTGCCGCCGAACACCATCCAGCCGCTGCGGCCCTGGTAGGACGTGCTGTCGTAGACCGCCACACCGGTGGCCGGGTCGGCGACGGCGCTGACGTCGGCGACGGTGCGCCGGGCGCAGCCGCTGTCGGTCTGCCACGACGGCTTGGCGACGTAGGCCGAGCAGCCGCTGCCCGCGCCGCTCCACGCGGTCTCGCTCCAGCCGCGGGTGGTCGACGCCTTCTTCAGGCTGGTGCCGCCGACCGCGGTGACGTAGCGCGACGCCGCCGGGAACTCGACGCCGTAACCCGAGTCACCGGAGCTGACCGTGATCGCGACGCCGGGGTGGTTGAAGTACTTGCCCTCGTCGGTCGTCTCGCCGGAGTACTCGCCGCCGCCGTAGGAGTTGCTGACCACCTCGGCGCCGAGCCGGACCGCGGTGTTCACCGCCGTCCCGAGGTTGGCCATGCTGGCCGAGCTCGCCTCGACGAGCAGGATGTTGCACTTCGGGCAGATCGCCGAGGCCATGTCGACGTCGAGGGAGATCTCCTGCGCCCAGCCGCCGTCCTTGCGCGGGTACGACGTCCCGCCGTTCTGGTCGGACTTGGCGAAGCACGGCGTGGTGCTCGCGTCGACCGACGACGGCGTGCAGGACGCCAGGGCGGGGATGCCGTACTGGGCGCGGTAGACGTTGACGTCGGCGAAGGCGGTCGGGTCGTCGTTGGCGTCGACGATCGCGATCGTCCGGCCGGCGCCCGCGCTGCCCGCGAGCGAGCCGAGGTTGTACGCGGAGAGCAGGTCGGCCGGGCCGAGCCCGGACGGTGTCGCGGCCGCGGCGGCGACGTGGTCGGTGTCGATCCAGGCGTTGCAGGACGCGTACCCGGCCGGTGCGGCCGAACAGACGCGCTGGACGTGGCCGTGCTGCGCGGGTGCCGCCTCGGCGACGCCGGCGGCGGTCAGGGCCAGGGTGAAGGCTGCGGCGAATACTGTCGCTCTACGCACAGTGAACCTCCGGGAGGTGGGGACCCGGTCAGCGGGACCGGTGAGCGAAGACAATAAGCAGCCGTTCAGCCGTGTGACACAGACCAAAGTCGTGTCTCGGTTGCTCCCAATGGTGGAAAATCCGGGCGCGCGGCGGCAATCCCCGCCAAACCGGACTTCGCCTCCGCTCTACTCCCAGTAGCGGTCAGCCCGCCGGGCGCTCCCCCGCTTCGGCCGCGCCGAAGAGGGACTTCAGCGTCACCTCGCGGTTCACGCGCACGTGCTCGACGGCTTCGGCGTGCGCCCGGTCCGCGTCGCCGGACGCGATGGCATCGTAAAGCCGGCGGTGCTCGTCGAGCAGTTCGGCCCAGTGCTCGTTCTGGCTCGTGAGCCAGCGGAGCCTGCCCTGCAGGGGCTGCAGCATCGTGGTGAGCAGCGTGTTGCCGGCGATGGCGACGATCTCGTCGTGGAAGCGCGAGTTGAGCACGGTGATCCGGGCCGCGTCGCCGCGGGCGGTCGCGCGGGCGGCGTCGGCGAGCACCCGCTCGAGCCGCTTCAGCTCCGCCGCGCCCGCCCGTTCGGCGGCACGCCCCGCCGCGAGCCCTTCGAGGGCTTCCCGGACGTCGAACAGCTCCTCGACGTCGACTCGCGCCAGCTGCCGGACGACGATCCGGCGCGCCGACTGCTCGACGAGGAACCCCTCGGCTTCGAGCGCGCGGATGGCCTCGCGGACCGGGACGCGGGACACGCCGAAGTCCTCGGCCAGCTCGCGCTCGACCAGCCGGTCACCCGGGCGGAGCCGGCCGGTCAGGATCCGTTCGCGCAGCTCGTCGCGCACCCGCTGGCGGGTGGCCGCGAGAGGTTGCCGCTCACTCGCCGTCGTCACCGGTCCCCTCTCCTCAACACGCCCGTAACAAGAGTTTACGGGCCGGAGGGTTGACGGCGGCGGACATCGGGGTGATATTTGGGATGCCAAATTTTGGTATCCCAAATCGCCGTCGCTGCACGTCGATCGGAGGCCCGCTTTGACCGCCGCCCCGCTCACCGAATCCCAGCAAGAGACCAGCCCGCCGCCGGATCCCCGGCTCTGGAACGAAGACCTCGCGCCGGCGAAGGAACGCCGGTGGAAGGTCTACGACATCTTCGCACTGTGGATGTCCGACGTGCACAACCTCGGCAACTACACCTTCGCCGCCGGGCTGTTCGTGCTCGGCCTGTCGGCGTGGCAGGTGTTCACCGCCCTGCTGTTCGGCTTCGTGATCATCTACTTCGGCATGAACCTGATGGGCCGGATCGGCCAGCGCACCGGCGTGCCGTTCCCGGTGGTGGCGCGGATCAGCTTCGGCACGTTCGGCGCCAACCTGCCCGCGCTGATCCGCGCGATCATCGCGATCTTCTGGTACGGCATCCAGACCTACCTCGCGAGCGTGGCCATCACGCTGCTCGTGCTCGCCATCGACCCGGGCCTGAAACCGCTGACCGAGCACGGTTTCCTCGGCCTGCACGCGCTCGGCTGGATCTGCTTCGTCGCGCTGTGGGCGGTCCAGGCGCTGATCCTGACCCGCGGCATGGAGTCGGTGCGCAAGTTCCAGGACTGGTGCGGGCCGGCCATCTGGGTCGTGATGATCGCGCTCGCCGTCTGGATCCTCGCCGCCGGAAACTGGCACATTTCCCTGACCAGCAGCCCGAAACAGCTCTCGACGGGCGAGCAGATCCGGCAATGGTTCGGCGCGGCCGGGCTGATCCTGGCCACCTACGGCACGCTGATGCTGAACTTCTGCGACTTCTCCCGCAACGCCCCGGACCAGAAGACGGTGAAGCGCGGCAACTTCTGGGGCCTGCCGATCAACTCGACGGCGTTCGCGCTGCTGTCGGTGATCGTCACCGCGGGCAGCATGCAGGTGTTCGGCGAGGCCATCACCGACCCGGCCGAGCTGCTGTCCAAAGTGCACAACACGCCGGTGCTGATCGTCGGCGCGCTGACGTTCGCCGTCGCCACCATGGGCGTCAACATCGTCGCGAACTTCGTCTCCCCCGCCTACGACCTGGCCAACATCTGGCCGAAGCGGATCTCGTTCACCGTCGGCGGGCTGATCAGCGCGGTGGCCGCGCTCTGCGTGCTGCCGTGGAAACTCTACTCGTCGCCGGCGGTGGTCAACTACTTCCTCGGCGGGCTCGGCGCGTTCCTCGGCCCGCTGTTCGGGATCATGATCGTCGACTACTACCTGATCCGGCGGGGCAAGGTCGACGTCGCACAGCTCTTCGTCGACGGCGGGATCTACCCGCGGGTGAACCCGCGCGCCCTGGTCACGTTCTTCCCGACCGCCGCACTGGCCGCGGTGATCGCGCTGGTGCCGTTCTTCGCCCCGGCCGCGCCCTACTCGTGGTTCATCGGCACGGGATCGTCGGCACTGCTGTACTTCGCGGTTTCGAGGAAGCACCGATGAGGATCGTCGTCACCAACTGCAACACCACCGAGGCGATGACGAAGGAGATCGGTGCCGGGGCCCGCGCGGCCGCGAGTCCCGGCACCGAGATCCTCGCCAGGACGCCGCGCTGGGGCCCGGAGTCGGCCGAGGGGTGGCTCGACAGCTTCCTGTCCGCCGCGGCCGTGCTGGACCTGTTGCGGGGCTTGGAAGAACCGTTCGACGCCGTCGTGCTCGCCGGGTTCGGCGAGCACGGCCGCGAGGGCGCGCGCGAGCTGCTCGACGTCCCGGTCGTCGACATCACCGAAGCCGCCGCGCACCTGGCCTGCCTGCTCGGCCGCCGCTACGGTGTGGTGACCACTTTGGACCGGACGTGCGGGCTGATCGAGGACAGCCTGCACGCGGCCGGCGTCGCGCAGAACTGCGTCACGGTCACCGGTGCCGGGCTCGGCGTGCTGGAGCTGACGGACGAGCGCCGCACGGAATCGGCGTTGCTGACCGCGGGCCGCCGCGCGCGGGACGCCGGCGCGGAGGTGCTCGTGCTCGGCTGCGCCGGGATGACCGGGCTGGACCGGAAGATCGCGACGATGCTGGACATCCCGGTCATCGACGGCGTCGCGGCGGCGGTCCGGCTCGCGGAGTCGCTCGTGGCTTTGGGACTCAAGACGAGCCGCGCGGGTTCGTACGCGCGGCCGCTGGACAAGCGCCGCACCTGGCCCGATTGACACCCGCCGCTCCGCCCGGTCAGAATCCCTGCAGCCGTACCGCCGCCCGGTGACGACGTGGGGATTTTGACGTCCCCGAAGGGCGGTCGACGTGCGAAAAGTCCTGGGCGCGCTGGTGGTGTCGGCGAGCATGCTCCTGGTCCCGGTGAGCGGGACGGCGGTGGCGGCGGCGGCACCGCACACGGTCGTCACCGACGGCGCCAAGCTCGCGAACATCCGGCACGCGATCCGCAGCGGCCATGCGACCACGGCCCAGCGGGACGCGCTGAAAGCCGTGCTGGCCAAGGCGGACACCGCGCTGACGGCCGGCCCGTGGTCGGTCCTGGACAAGCCGTCCGCGCCCCCGAGCGGCGACAAGCACGACTACCTGAGCCAGGCGCCGTACTGGTGGGCGAGCCAGCCGAAGACGCCGGAGAACCCGCAGGGCTGCCCGTACGTCAACAAGGACGGCCAGCGCAACCCGGAGGCGGACGCGATCACCGACCACACGTACCGGATGTGGGCCTGGGACGCGATGTACTACCTCTCGCTGGCCTGGTACTACACCGGCGACGCGAAGTACGCGAAGCGCGCGGCGCTGGACATCCGGACGTGGTTCCTCGACCCGGCGACGCGGATGAACCCGAACATGACGTACTCGCAGATCGTGCCGTGCCGCACCACCGTCAGCGGCACCGGGATCATCGACTCGACCCAGTCGTTCAGCCAGCTGATGGACGCGTTCGCGCTGCTCGACGGCGGCGCGCCGGGCTGGACGGGCAAGGACCGCTCAGGCATCAAGGCGTGGCTGGGCCAGTACCTCACCTGGATGCAGACCAGCCCGCAGGCGAAGCTGGAACTGGCCGCCACCAACAACCACGGCACGTTCCTCGACATGCAGAACGCGACGATCTCGGCGTACCTGGGTCATCGCGAAGCGGCGCGGAAGATCGTCCTCGACGCGGAGCAGAAGCGGTTCCCGGTGCAGTTCGCCGCCGACGGCAGCCAGCCGCTCGAACTCTCGCGCACGATGTCGTGGCACTACGTCAACTTCAACCTCACCGCGTGGGGCCGGCTGGCGGAGGTCGGGAAGAACCTCGGCGTCGACGTCTGGAAGTACCAGGCCCCGAACGGCGTCACGCTGCGGAAGGTCGTCGACCAGCTGATCCCGGGCGCGCTGCACGGCGCGGAAGCCTGGCCGCACCAGCAGATCGGCGTGTTCGACCAGTCGATTGCGGCGGACATCTTCCACGCCGCGGCCGAGGAAGCACACGACACCGACGCGGCGGCGGCGCTCAAGCAGATGCCCTTGCCCGCGGGCGGGGACACGTGGCCGGTGCGCGTTTCCTGCTTCCCTCTGGACCCGCCGCTGAAGTGATTCGGCCGTTCGGGTGATCACCTTGGGAACCACCGGAAAGCGCCTGGTCCGGGCATCGCTCGCCGCCGCGGGTGCCGTCGCCCTGCTCGCCACCGCCGCGCCCGCGGCGAACGCGGCCACGGCCCGCAACGGCATCTGCGAAAAGGGCGAGTTCTGCCTGTACTACAACAGCTACTACGGCGGGTCGAACTTCACCTACAACCCGGGCGGCGAGGGGGATCTGGGCAGCCTCGCCGCCGAGAACGCCTCGCACGACTACGAGCTCGTCAGCTGACCGCTCAGTTGCCGTTGGGGGTGCCGACGCCGGGGGCCGGGGCGGTCGCGTTGCCCGCGATGCCGTAGCGGCCGGCCCCGCCGTCGAGCTGTTCCTTCAGCGCCAGCACGGTGCTCACCCGCCCGGCCGAGGAATCGACGTTGTCCACAGTGGACAGGATCGACGTCGCCGAGGTGTCCGCGCGGACGACGCCGAGCGCGCCGGTGCCGTCGGCCGAACCGGCGTCGCCGGCGAGCACCGTGCCGGCGCCGGAGCGGTCGAGCTGCGTGGCGAAGCGGGCGACCGTCGCCGCGCGGTCGCCCGCGCCGTCGCCGGTCGACTGGGCGCCGGTCAGCACGATCGCCAGCTGTGCCGGCTTCACGTCCCCGCCTGCCTTGACGAAGCCGCCGTCGGTGAGGCCGCCGATCGCGGCCGCGAGCTCCTCACCCGAGGACTGCGGCTTCGCGGTGGTCTTGTCCAGCAGCAGCACCGAGCCGAGCAGCGCGCCGGCGAGCGTGCCGGAGTCGCCCGCGGTCGGGAACTTCGACCCGGCCGGCTGCAGCCGCGTGACGACGTCGCGGAGCTGGTCGGCCTTGTCGGGGTCGGCGAACGCCGCCGTCAGCTGGACCTCGCCGGTCACCGACGCGCCGGACTGGCCGATCAGCTGCTTGAGCGCGTCCCGGTCGGCCGGGCGCGCGTCCTCGGTGGTCACCAGCACCACCGAGCGCTTGTCGAGCGCGCCGGCGACGACCTTCGGGCCCATCGAGCCGGCGAACGCGTCGGCGTCGGCGAGCCGGGCGTTGAGCGCGTTGCGCTGCGCCTCGAGGTCGGAGACCTGGCTGCCGAGGTCCTTCTTCTCCCCCGCGAGCCCCGACAGCAGCGTGCCGTTCAGCGCGGTCGAGCCGAGCACGACGCCGACGGCCAGCGCGAGGAAGCAGGCGGCGATGGAAACGACGTGGTAGCGCAGCGAAATCACGTGAACAATCCCTTGACCCAGGCGAAGAGCGAATTCCAGGTGTCGCGGAGCCAGTCCAGGTAGACCGAACCGACGTCGGACACCAGCAGAGCCGCGGCGACCACCACGACCGCGGCGAGCACGAGCAGGACGACCGCGCCGATCGAGACCCGGCTGCGGTGCAGCGTCGCCACCGCTTTCCCGTCGACGAGCTTCGTGCCGAGCTTCAGCCGGGTCAGGAACGTCGACGGGTTCGAACCGGACCGGCCGTGGTCGAGGAATTCGCGCAGGGTCGCCTGGAACCCGACGGTGACGACCAGGCTCGCGCCGTGCGCGTCGGCCAGCAGCAGCGCGAGGTCTTCGGCGTTGCCGGACGCGGGGAACGTCACCGCGCCGATGCCGAGGTCCTGGATCCGCTCGACGCCGGGGGCGTGCCCGTCGGGCTGGGCGGGCACCACGACCTCGGCGCCGCCGCGCAGCGTGGCCGTGCCGATGCCGGTGGGGTCGCCGACGATGATGTCCGGCTGATAGCCCTGCACGCGCAGGGTGTCCGCGCCGGCGTCGACCCCGACCAGCACCGGGCGGTGCTCGGCGACGTACTTCTTGAGCTTCTTGAGGTCTTCGGCGTGCCCGTTGCCGCCCGCGACGACCAGCACGTGCCGGTCGCGGATCTGCGCCTTCAGCTCCGGCACGCCGACGCCGTCGAGGATCAGCGTGCGCTCGCGGCGCAGGAACTCGATGGTGTTGGCCGAGAACGCTTCGAGCTGCGTCGACATCCCGGCCTTGGCCTCGATCATCTGGTCGGCGACGCTCTCGGTGGTCTGCTCGATGCCGGAGGCGACCTGCCGCTCGCCGATGTACACGACGCCGTCGAGCAAGCGCAGCTTCGTGCCGTCCTTGATCGAGCGCAGCAGCTCGCCGCCGACCGAGTCGACGAGCGGGATGCCGGCGGCGACGAGGATTTCCGGGCCCATGTTCGGGAACCGGCCGGAAATCGAGGGCGACGCGTTGACCACGCCGGCGACCTCGGCCTCGACCAGGGCGTCGGCCGTCGCGCGGTCGAGGTCCAGCTGGTCGAGCACGACGATGTCGCCGGGACTGATCCGGCGCAGGAGCTCCCGGGTGCGGCGGTCGACCCGGGCGACCCCGGTGATCCCCGGGAGGGGTTCTTGGTTCCGCGTGAGCAAGCCGGTGAGCTTCATGTGGCCGATGGTGACAAATTTGCTCGTGGGACGAGGTACGCCACGCCGTAGCCGCTGTGACTCGTTGTGGTGAGCCCCGTCGCCATCCCCCGCGCGGGTCAGGCCTCGGACTCCTCCGACAGCGACCCGAAGTCGAGGTTCAGCCAGGGGCTCGCCGGGTCCTGAAGGAGCTGGTGGTGGACCCGCACGGCCGCCGGGTACCACTCGCCGAAGTCGTCCCCGTCCGCGTGCAGCACCCGGCCCATGACGTACCCGGCCGACAGGTCGGCCCATGACTGGTGGTAGCGGCGCGCCAGCGAGCCGGCTTCGAGCACCATCAGCTCGGCGGTGAGCGCGTCGCAGTAGCCGGCCGCCAGCCCGGCGCGGGCGATCGCGATCGCCCGGCCGACGTCCCAGGACAGCGCCGTCGTGACGAACCCGTCCGCGTCGACCAGGCCGTCGGCGCGGAACCGCTGCTCGTACCGGGACACCCGGCGGACGGTGTGGCGCAGCTCGTCGGCCTGGTCGGCGGCGTCGTTCTCCGCACACCACCGGTCAACCAGCCCGGCCCAGGTCAGCGGGTCGAACTCGCCGCCCGGCAGCCCGTACTCGGCGGCGAACCGCAGGCGCAGCATGAGCACCAGGTTGCCGGGCGTCAGCGCGTAGCCGTCGCCGATCAGCCGGGTCATGGTCGTGCGCCACTCCGGCGGATCGGGCACGCTCCACCAGTCCCGCAGGCTCCGGACCTCGGCGACGTAGTCGTGGAAGCGCGCGTCGAGGACGTTCCACGGCGTCGCTTCCAGTACCGCCAGGTGCGCGCCGCAGGCGAGCCCGTGCGCGATCGGCCCCTCGAGGTGCCCGTACGGCGCCGTGATCAGCCGCTCGACCTGCTCCTCCAGCGGCGTGACGTCGTCGAGGTGCGCGTCGAGCCACGGCTGCAGCGTCGCGCCCGCCAGCCGCCACTCGCCGCGGGTGCCGCGGTTGAACACGACCCGCTCGTGCCGCCCGACGCCGTCGACCGCCCAGTCCAGCGCGCCGCTCATGGCCACGACGTCCGGGCCGAAGTCGGGCAGCGCGCCGCGGGTGAAGACCTGGAGGAACTCGTCGCCGCCGGTCTCGAAGTAGACGTTCGGGAAGGTCTCCGCCCGCTCGTCGAGGATGCTGCGGGCGTCCACCCGCCGGATCGGCACGAACAGCTCCTCGCCGGCGAGGAGCCCGAGGTAGCGGTCGAGGTCGCCGTCCCGCCGCGAGGCGGCGAGCTGGGCTTCGACGTCGGCGGGCGGCGGCAGGATCACGGGGCGGCTCCCTCCGATCGGCCGGTCAGCACGACGAGCTTGCCCGCCGTCCGGTTGTGCTCCAGGTCGTCGTGCGCCTGCCGGATCTCCGCCATCGGGTAGACCTTCGCCGGGCCGAGACTGGCTTCGCCGGCCGCGATCCGGTCGAGGTACCGCTGGAGGACGGAGGCGGGCAGGTCGTCCGCCTCACCACCATAAGCGGTCAGCCGCACCCCGGCGGGAAGGTAGCCGATCGGATAAAAATTCTTGACCGTCCACTGGTTGGAAAGCATGCCGGTGAAGCAGACGGTCCCGTGCACGCGGGTGGCGTTCAGGGTGTCCGGCAGAGTCGGCGTCCCGACAAGTTCGAGCGCCGCGTCGACGCCGTCCGGGACGATCTCCCGGACCTGTTCCGCGACGTTCCCGTCGTCCAGCAGCGGGTGGTCGACGCCGTGGTCGCGCAGGGCGTCGAGGCGGTCGGCCTGCCGGGTGGTGGCGAAGACGGTGGCGCCGAGGTCTTTCGCCAAGGTGGCGGTCGCGAAGCCGAGGGCCGAGGTGCCGCCGCGGATCAGCAGGGTCTGGCCACGCCCGAGGTCGAGCCCGGTGGTGAGCGAGCCGTACGCGGTCTGGAGCGTCTCGGGGACCTGGCCGAGGACCTCCCACGGCAGGTCGGAGCGGAACGGGATGACCTGCTCGCGCGGGACCAGGGTGTACTCGGCGTAGCCGCCGTCGAACGTCCGGCCCATCCCGCCCATCATCGTGGCGACCTGCTGCCCGGGTGCGAAGCCGTCGCCGGCGTCGACGATCCCGACGGCCTCGATCCCGGGCACGCGCGGGAACGTGACGCCTTCGGCCAGCCCGAGGCGGGTGTGCAGCTCGGACCGGTTGAGCCCGAACGCCTTCACGGCGATCCGGACCCAGCCGGGTTTCACCTCCGGCAGCGGAAGCTCCTTGAGCTCGAGGTTCTCGACGGGACCGGGTTCTCGGAGTACCACCGCGCGCATCCTGGGTCCTTTCTTCGCCTGCGAACAGTCCGTTGCTGCCGCGCATGCTCGACGCCGAACTACCGGCGGAGCGCTCGTGCACAGCGCGAGCGGGTTGACCCGGATCTTGGACGACCTCGAGTCCTCGGGTTACGCCCGCCGCGAGCCGGACCCGGCGAACCGCCGGTCCACGCTGGTCGTGCGGGCGGAGGTGTTCCGCGGCATCACCACGGGCCTCGACTGACCGCCCGCGGTGTCTTGAATGAGTCATTCAGGTCACCGGCGGTCCTGAATGACTCATTCAAGACCGCCGGGCTGACCGCTACTTCTTCTTCGCCGCCCGCTTCCGCTTCGGCGTGAACTCGGCCTTGTCCTTCTCCGCCGTGGCCAGCAGTTCCTCCGCGTGCGCCCGCCCGGTCTCGTTGTCCATCCCGGCGAGCATCCGGGCCAGTTCGCTGACCCGCTCGGCCTGCTTCAGGTTCTTCACGCCGCTGCGCGTCACGCCGCCGCTGTGCCCCTTGTCCACCACCAGGTGCTGGTCGGCGAACGCGGCCACCTGCGGCAGGTGCGTGACCACCAGGACCTGGTGGGTGCGCGCCAGCCGCGCCAGCCGGCGGCCGATCTCGACCGCCGCGCGGCCGCCGACGCCCGCGTCGACCTCGTCGAACACCAGCGTCTGCACCGTGTCGGCGTGGGCCAGGACGACCTCGATCGCCAGCATCACCCGCGACAGCTCACCGCCCGACGCCGCCTTGTGCACCGGCAGCGGCGGGGCGCCGTCGTGGGCCCGCAGCAGCAGCTCGACGTCGTCGACGCCGTCCGCGCCCGCGTGCACCGCGCGGCCGTCGATGGTCAGCGCGTGCGTGTCGCCGTGCTCAGCGGGACGCTGCTCGACCGTCACCTCGATCGCCGCCTGGCCCATCGCCAGGCCGGACAGTTCACGGGTGATCTCGGCCGCCAGTTCGGCGGCGGCCTTTTCCCGCGCCGCCGACACTTCGGCGGCGTGCGCGGCCAGCTGGATCCCGAGCTGGTCGCGGCGCAGCGCCAGCCCGGCGAGCGCCTCCTCCGAGGTGTCCATCGACTCCAGGCGGCGCCGGGCGTCGTCGGCCCAGGCGAGCACGCCGTCGACGTCCGCCGCGTACTTGCGGGTCAGCCGCTTGAGGTCGGCCTGGCGGGCCAGGACCTTCTCCAGCAGCGCCGGGTCGGCGTCCAGCGTCTCGACGTAGCTGCCCAGCTCGGCCCCGACGTCGGCGAGCAGCACCGACGCCTCTTCCAGCCGCGGCGCCAGCTCACGCAGCACAGCGTCCTCGGACGTCGACAACCGCCGCAGCGCCTCGGAGACCAGGCCGGCCGCGCCCGGGGCGTCCGGATCACCGTCCGGGGAGCCGGAAACGGCGACGTGCGCTTCGGTCGCGGTCGCGCGCAGCTCGTCGACCGCCGCGAGCCGCTTGATCTGCTCGGTGAGCCCGACGTCCTCGCCCGGCTCGGGCGCGACGGCGTCGATCTCGGTGAGCCCGTGCTTGAGCAGGTCGGCCTGCTGGGCCATCTCCCGCGACCGCGTCGAGCGCTCGGTCAGCTCCGCGATCACCGCCAGCCACTCCGCCCGGACCTCCTGGTAGGCGGCCAGCGGCTTCGCCACGGCGTCCCCGGCGAACCGGTCGATCACCGCGCGCTGCTCGGCCGGGCGCAGCAGCCGGAGCTGGTCGTTCTGCCCGTGCACCGCGATCAGCTGTTCGGACAGCTCCGCGAGCACGCCGACCGGCACGGACCGCCCGCCGAGGTGGGCGCGCGACCGCCCGTCGACAGCGACCGCCCGCAGCGCGATCACGCTGCCGTCTTCGTCCACGTCGGCACCCGAATCGGTGACGATCCGCTCGGCGCCTTCGACGCCGGCGTAGGTGAACCGCCCTTCGACGAACGCCTTGAGCATCCCCGTCCGGACCTTGGACACCTCGGCCCGGCCCCCGGACAGCAGGTGCAGCCCGGTGACGACCATGGTCTTCCCGGCACCCGTCTCACCGGTCACGACGGTGAAGCCCGCGTGCAGTTCCAGCAGGGCGTCCTCGATGACTCCGAGGCCCTGGATGCGCATCTCGGCCAGCACGCCGCCTACCGTAGCGGCCACCACCGACACTCTGCGCGCCCGGGACCCCGGCGAGTCGCCGATATGTTCGAATGAATCGTTAAGCGGCGGTCAGTCGCAGGGGCGCGCGTGCCGCTCTCGCCAGCTCTTCACCGGCAGCGAGAACTTCTGGACCAGCCGATCCGTGAACGGCCCGTCCCACAGCCGGACCAGCCGCACCGGCGTCGTGCCGCACGTGACGCGCACCCGCACGCCGGGCGGCAGGTCGACGTGCCGGGTCCCGTCGCAGGTCAAGACCGCCGACGAGCCGTCCGGGTCGATCCCGACGGTGATCACCGAGTCCCGCGAGACGACCAGCGGCCGCGCGAACATGGCGTGCGCGTTGCTCGGCACGACCAGCAGCGCCTGGACGTCCGGCCAGATGATCGGGCCGCCCGCCGAAAACGCGTACGCCGTCGAACCGGTCGGTGTGGCGCAGAGCACACCGTCGCAGCCGAACGCCGACACCGGGCGGCCGTCGACCTCGATCAGCGCGTCCAGGACGCGCTCGCGGGTGCTCTTCTCGACGCTGGCTTCGTTGAGCGCCCAGGTGCGGGCGACCTCTTCGCCGCCGTGGGTGACCGTGACGTCGATGGTCATCCGCTCTTCGACCTGGTAGTCGCCGTCGACGACGCGCTGCACAGTGTCGGCCAGCGCGTCGGAGTCGGCCTCGGCGAGGAAGCCGACGCGCCCGAGGTTCACGCCCAGCACCGGCACGCCGGCGGGGCGGGCCAGCTCGGCCGCGCGCAGCAGCGTGCCGTCACCGCCGAGGACGAAGACCAGCTCGACGCCCTCGGCCGGGTTGTCGTCCGGGTCGACGACGGTGCACGTCGCGCCGACGCCGTGCTCGTCGGGATTGATCAGCGCGCAGACGTCGTGCTCGATCACCCGGATCCGGATGCCGGCCTTGGCGAAGCGCGCCGAAACCTCGCGCGCGGCCTCGCCCGTCGCCTCGCGATCGGGGTGGACCATGAGGAGCACTTCACGTTCGGTGGTCATGCGGGCCCTTCCTCGACGGCGGTTCGGACGAGCCGCTCGGCCTCAGACCTGTCTACCGCGTCCACAGTGGACTCGGCCACGTGTTCTTTCTTCAGCCACACGAAGTACTCGACGTTCCCGGACGGCCCCGGCAGCGGGCTCGCGGTCACCCCGCGCAGCGCGAGCCCGAGCTTCGCGGCTTCGTCGATGACGGTGAGCACGGATTCGGCGCGCAGTTCGGGGTCGCGGACGACGCCGCCGCTGCCGAGCCGGTCCTTGCCCACTTCGAACTGCGGCTTGACCATCGGCACCAGGTCGGCGCCTTCGCGCGCGCAGGCGGCGAGCGCGGGCAGCACGAGCTTCAGGGAGATGAACGAGAGGTCCCCGACGACGACGTCGACCTGGCCACCGAGGTCGTCGGGAGAGAGGTTGCGAACATTGGTGCGGTCCATGACCACTACACGTTCGTCAGTGCGGATCCGCCAGTCGAGCAGGCCGCGGCCGACGTCGGCGGCGATCACGGTCGCGGCGCCGTTGCGGAGCAGGACGTCGGTGAAGCCGCCGGTGGACGCGCCGGCATCGAGGCAGCGCTTGCCCTCGACGCTGAGGTCGGTGAACGCCTCCAGCGCGCCGAGCAGCTTGTGCGCGCCGCGGGAAGCCCAGCCGGGGTCGTCCTCGTCCTTGACGACGATGGGCGCGTCGGTCTCCACGCCGGTGGCGGGCTTGCTGGCCACCATGCCGCGCACGGTGACCTTGCCGCCGGTGATCAGGGCCGAGGCCTGCTCGCGCGACCGCGCGAGGCCGCGCCGAACCAGTTCCGCGTCGAGGCGCGCCCGCTTGGGCACCGTGGTCAGACCTTGTCGATGCTGGAGAGGGCGACCGTCAGCTCGGTGTGCACGGCGTCGAAACGCTCGACATGCTCCGCGAGCGGCAACGCGTCGAGGTCGTCCAAGCCGGCGACGGCTTCGTCGATGCCGGCCCGCGGGTCGGTCTGCTGCGAGAACGAACCGGGCGGGGGGCCCGGCACGGGGTACGGATGATCCTGCACGTCACAAACGGTAGCAGTCAGTGCAGCCGGGCCTGCGTGTCCTCGCCGAGTTCGGTGACGCCGGTCTCCCAGGCCACGTGGCACAGCGCGCGGAGCAGGTCCAGGCCGTCGCCGTCGCCGGTCGCTTCCAGGACACCGTTCCGGGTGGTCACGGACCACCCGGGCCGCGGCCCGATCTTCAGGTCTTCGGGCGACTCGGTGAGCGCGGTGAGGTCCTTGGCCAGGTACGTCCCGCGCTCGGCCGGGACGGCCTTGATCAGCTGCTCCGGCGTCGCGACCCCGGAGAGCACGACGAGCGAGTCGATGCCCGCCGCGACCGCGCCGGCGATGTCGGTGTCGAGCCGGTCGCCTACGACGAGCGGCTTTTCGGCACCCGCCGACCGCGCCGCGGTCTCGAACAACAGCGGCTGCGGCTTCCCGGCGACCAGCGGTTCGACATCGGTGGCGGTCCGCAGCGCGGCGACCATCGAGCCGTTGCCGGGCAGCAGGCCGCGTTCGCTGGGCAGGGTCGCGTCGACGTTGCAGGCGACCCAGAGCGCGCCCGCGCGGATGGCCAGGCAGGCCTCGGCGAGCGCGGCCCAGGTGTTGTCGGGCGAGTGCCCCTGGACGACCGCCCGGACGTCGTCACCGTTCTCCCGCACCGGCTTCAACCCTGCCCCGGTGACCTCGGCGGCGAGCGACTCGGTGCCGACGACGAGCACCTCGGCGCCGGGCTCGAGCCGGTCCTTGAGCAGGACGACGCCGGCCTGAGCGCTGGTGTGCACCTCACCGACGTCGGCGGGCATGCCGAGGCCGGTGAGGTGCGCGACGACCTCGTCGGGCGCCTTGGAGGCGTTGTTCGTGACGAACCGGACGGGGGTGCCGTGCTCGCGGGCCGCCTGGATCGTCTCCGGGGCGCCCGGGATCACCCGGGTGCCGTGGTAGACGGTGCCGTCGAGGTCGAACAGGACGGCGTCGTAGGCCGCGAGCAGGGCGTCACTCATCGGTGTCTTCGGTGTCCTCTTCCTCGGCGGCCTGGTCCTTCGGCCCGTTCGCCAGCTCGGCGGCGCGCTCGGCGGCGTCGGTCTCGTCTTCTTCGTCGGCCTCGGCCGAGTTGAGGAACCACCGCACGGCTTCCTCTTCGCGCCCGGCCGCCGCGAGGTTGTCGGCGTAGGCGTAGAAGAGGCGCGCGCTCCACGGATCGCGCTTCTCGGCCTTGAGGTCGTCGCCCTGCAGCGAGACGACGGCGGCGTCGAGCTGCCCGAGATCCCGCCGCGCCCCGGCGGCGACGATCGCGAGCTCGACCTGAATGGCCTTCGGCAGCTTCGCCGTGTCGGCCTCCTTCGCCAGGTCCAGCGCCCGCTCCGGCCGGCCGAGCGCCCGCTCGGCGTCGGCGATGATGGCGATGTGGTCATCCGTCCGCGTCATCCGCCGGACGGCCCGCAGCTCGGAGAGGGCTTCGGACCAGTTGCCGGCGTGGTAGGCGACGAGCCCGAGCGCCTCGCGCACGATCGGCACGCGCGAGGCCTTCGCCTTGGCGTACTTGGCGTGTTCGAGCGCGGCCTCGGGATCGCTGTCGATCAGCCCCCCGGCGGCGACGAGGTGCTTCCCGACGGTCTCGGCCAGCCCCTTCGGCAACGTCCTCAGCTCGCGGCGGGCTTCCTCGTCGAGGTCGGAGAACTCGATGTCTTCGGGCAGCTCGGGCGCCTCGAGGAGTTCCTTGGCCAGAGCTTCGTCATCGAGCGCGGCACCGAACTTGGGCCGCGGACCCCGCACGGGCCGGTCATCCCGGTCGTCCCGGCGCTTGAAGTCCCCACCGGACCGCGGCTTGCGATCGCCGTAGGACGCCTTGCCCTGCGGCCGCGCGGCACGGTTGTCGGAGCTGCGGCTTTCTGAGCTGCGGTTGTCGGAGCGGTTCTCGGAACGGTCGCCGCCGGAGCGAGCGGGCCCATCCGAATACCGGCTGCCGCTGCTGGTCGGGCGACCGGAGTCCCGGTTCCCGTAGCTTCCGCCACGCCCGCCCGAGTCACGGCTGCCGGAGCCAGCGCCCCGCCGCTCGTCGCGGCTGTCGGAGTCCCGGTTGCCGTAGCTCGGCCGGTCGGAGTCGCGGTTGTAGCCACCTCGGCGGTCGTCGCGGTCGCCGGTGTTGCGGTTGTAGCCGCCGCTGCTGGGCCGACCGGAGTCGCGGTTGTACCCACCACGGCCACCGGAGTCACGGTCACCGTAGCTCGGCCGGCCGGAGTCGCGGGAGCCGTAGCCACCGCCCGACCGGCTACCAGAGTCACGGTTGTAGCCGCCACTACGGCGATCATCACTGCCACCGGAATCACGGGAGCCGTACCCACCACTACGGCGGTCATCGCGGCCACCGGAATCACGGTTGTAGCCGCCACCGCGGCGGTCATCGCTGCCACCGGAGTTGCGGTTGTAGCCACCACGGCGATCATCACTGCCACCGGAAGCGCGGTTGTAGCCGCCACCGCGACGGTCGTCACGGCCACCGGAATCACGGCTGCCATACCCGCCACTGCGGCCACCGGAATCGCGGCTGCCGGACCCGCCACCACGGCGATCGTCGCGGCTGCCCGAGTCACGGTTGCCGTACCCACCGCCGCGACGGTCGTCCCGGTCACTGGCGTTGCGGTTGCCGTAGCCACCGCCGCTGGGTCGGCCGGAGTCCCGGTTGTAGCCACCGCCCCGGCGGTCGTCACGCCCACCGGAGTCGCGGTTGCCGCCGTAGCCGCCACCGCTCGGCCGGCTGCCGGAGCTGCCGCGACGGTCGTCGCGGTCGCTGAAGTTACGGGCGCCTTCGCGGCTCTGACCTGCGCCGCTTCCGCGCTGGTCGCGGTCACGGGGACCGTCGCCGCCGCGGAAGGGCTTGCCGCCACCGCGGACTCCGCGGTCGTCACGGCGAGGCCGACCCTGGTGTCCGCCGTCGCGGCCGCCGCGGTCCTGGCGCGCACCGCGCCGGTCCCCTCGGGGTGCGTCCGACCGGTCCCGGGAGCCTTCGTCCCGGCGTGCCGATCGGCCGGACCCATCATCCGCTGAGTCTCGTCGACCGAACTCGGACACCTGGCCTCCTGCCATGGAAAAAATCTTGTTCTGGACATACGCGTACGGCCCGCTAGGGCAGCCAACTGGCTATCCTAACGGGCCGTACGGAAGGTAAGTTCGGCGGTGTCCTACTCTCCCACAACCCTTCGGTTGCAGTACCATCGGCGCTGTCAAGCTTAGCTTCCGGGTTCGGAATGGGACCGGGCGTTTCCCTGACGCTAAAACCACCGAAACATCTCTAAAACAACACACGCACCTAGCGTGGTGTTTCAGAACCGTAGAGTGGATGCGCAACATCTTCGTAGACAAGTCCTCGGCCTATTAGTACCAGTCAACTCAACAACACATTACTGTGCTTCCATATCTGGCCTATCAACCCAATGGTCTCTTGGGGGCCTTAACCCACAAAGGGGTGGGATACCTCATCTTGGAACAGGCTTCCCGCTTAGATGCCTTCAGCGGTTATCCCTTCCGAACGTGGCCAACCAGCCATGCCCTTGGCAGAACAACTGGCACACCAGAGGTTCGTCCGTCCCGGTCCTCTCGTACTAGGGACAGCCTTCCTCAAGTATCCTACGCGCGCGGCGGATAGGGACCGAACTGTCTCACGACGTTCTAAACCCAGCTCGCGTGCCGCTTTAATGGGCGAACAGCCCAACCCTTGGGACCTACTCCGGCCCCAGGATGCGACGAGCCGACATCGAGGTGCCAAACCATGCCGTCGATATGGACTCTTGGGCAAGATCAGCCTGTTATCCCCGGGGTACCTTTTATCCGTTGAGCGACACCCCTTCCACCAGGAGGTGCCGGATCACTAGTCCCGACTTTCGTCCCTGCTCGACATGTCTGTCTCACAGTCAAGCTCCCTTGTGCACTTGCACTCAACACCTGATTGCCAACCAGGCTGAGGGAACCTTTGGGCGCCTCCGTTACTCTTTAGGAGGCAACCGCCCCAGTTAAACTACCCATCAGGCACTGTCCCTGAACCAGATCATGGCCCGAGGTTCAGATTCCCAATTCGACCAGAGTGGTATTTCAACAACGACTCCACAGTAACTAGCGTCACCGCTTCACAGTCTCCCACCTATCCTACACAAGCCGAACCGAAAACCAATACCAAACTATAGTAAAGGTCCCGGGGTCTTTCCGTCCTGCCGCGCGTAACGAGCATCTTTACTCGTAGTGCAATTTCGCCGGGCCTGTGGTTGAGACAGCCGGAAAGTCGTTACGCCATTCGTGCAGGTCGGAACTTACCCGACAAGGAATTTCGCTACCTTAGGATGGTTATAGTTACCACCGCCGTTTACTGGCGCTTAAATTCTCAGCTTCGCCCCGAAAGGCTAACCGGTCCTCTTAACGTTCCAGCACCGGGCAGGCGTCAGTCCATATACATCGTCTTGCGACTTCGCATGGACCTGTGTTTTTAGTAAACAGTCGCTTTCCGCTGGTCTC
Organism: Amycolatopsis lexingtonensis; assembly: GCF_014873755.1. Taxonomy (NCBI): domain Bacteria; kingdom Bacillati; phylum Actinomycetota; class Actinomycetes; order Pseudonocardiales; family Pseudonocardiaceae; genus Amycolatopsis; species Amycolatopsis lexingtonensis. The sequence continues at coordinate 4,079 of NZ_JADBEG010000001.1, read as the reverse complement.
TGCGGCCACCCACCCCTAGCCTGCAAGAAGCTTCAGGATGTTTGGCCCCCCTTCTCCCGAAGTTACGGGGGCATTTTGCCGAGTTCCTTAACCACAGTTCACCCGATCGCCTTGGTATTCTCTACCTGACCACCTGTGTTGGTTTGGGGTACGGGCCGTGCATGCACTCACTAGAGGCTTTTCTCGGCAGCATAGGATCACTCTACTTCGCCTCAAACGGCTACGCATCACGTCTCAGCCTATATGGAACACGGATTTGCCTATGTTCCGGCCTACACGCTTACACCAGGACAACCATCGCCTGGCGGAGCTACCTTCCTGCGTCACCCCATCGCTTGACTACTACGAAATCAGGTCCCACGCTCCACACACAAACCTCCATCCGAAGACTTCAGTCCGTGGCTTTGGGTGGTTAGTATCAAACGCCTCGTCATGGGCGCACATGCTCGGGTACGGGAATATCAACCCGTTGTCCATCGACTACGCCTGTCGGCCTCGCCTTAGGTCCCGACTTACCCTGGGCGGATTAGCCTGGCCCAGGAACCCTTGGTCATCCGGCGGCAGAGTTTCTCACTCTGCATTCGCTACTCATGCCTGCATTCTCACTCCCACACCCTCCACGACTGGCTTCCGCCGCCGCTTCCCTGGATGCAGGACGCTCCCCTACCCATCAACACGACTACACAATCTCCTCAAGGGAGAAAGCGGATCTATTGTGTCAATGACACAGCTTCGGCGGTGTGCTTAAGCCCCGCTACATTGTCGGCGCAGGACCACTTGACCAGTGAGCTATTACGCACTCTTTCAAGGGTGGCTGCTTCTAAGCCAACCTCCTGGTTGTCTGGGCAATCCCACATCCTTTCCCACTGAGCACACACTTAGGGGCCTTAGCTGGTGTTCTGGGCTGTTTCCCTCTCGACGACGAAGCTTATCCCCCGCCGTCTCACTGCCGTACTCTAACACCACGGTATTCGGAGTTTGGTTGATTTCGGTAACCCGGTAAGGCCCCTAGACCATCCAGTAGCTCTACCCCCGTGGAGAAACATACGACGCTGCACCTAAATGCATTTCGGGGAGAACCAGCTATCACGGAGTTTGATTGGCCTTTCACCCCTACCCACAGCTCATCCCCTCAGTTTTCAACCTAAGTGGGTTCGGGCCTCCACGACGTCTTACCGTCGCTTCACCCTGGCCATGGGTAGATCACTCCGCTTCGGGTCTAGACCACGCGACTGGATCGCCCTATTCAGACTCGCTTTCGCTACGGCTACCCCACACGGGTTAACCTCGCCACGCAGCACTAACTCGCAGGCTCATTCTTCAAAAGGCACGCCATCACCCCAAAAGGCTCTGACGGCTTGTAGGCACACGGTTTCAGGTACTCTTTCACTCCCCTCCCGGGGTACTTTTCATCTTTCCCTCACGGTACTCGTCCGCTATCGGTCTTCAGGAAGTATTTAGGCTTACCGGGTGGTCCCGGCAGATTCACAGCAAATTCCACGAGCTCGCTGCTACTCGGGAACACCACCAAGATCGGTGAAACTGGTTTTCGCGTACGGGGCTCTCACCCACTCCGGCC